>CAVRHZ010000001.1:0-1606534 GCA_963721125.1 uncultured Acidobacteriaceae bacterium
CACCCGGAACCAGAAACGGCCGAGTCGGAGTCGGAAAAGCGATTTAGGCTGTTCTCGCGAGTCCTACCATTGCCGGCGCTTAGAGCTAGCATCCTGCAGGTTCCATCCGGTAATAAATCGCGCCCTATCTCTTTGGATTGCGTTCCAATTCTTCGGCAAGGATCGGAATGCCTTTGGCGCAAGCTTCAACGCCCATCGAAACGCAAATCTGCAGCACCGCCATGATCTCTTCCGGCGTTGCTCCCGCCTTGAGCGCTCCCTGGATGTGCCGTCGTGTGCCGGGTGCATACATGTGCGTGATGGAGGCGTCGAAAGCGATGCTGATCAACTCCATGAAATTTGGTGTGAAGAGACCGCTCTTGTATACGCTGGCTCCGAAGGCAAAGAATTCATCGGTCCAGGCAGGGGACAGCTCGTAGAACGGATCCCACGCCGTGTTCCATTGGCCGATCGCGCGCATCGCGTCGCAGGCTGGCGTCTCTGGCTTTGGGCCTCCCGCCGCCTTCACTCCTGCCGCCTTCATCTCCTCAAGGAGGATGGGCGCGCCCAGGCTGCATGAATGGACCGCCAGCCCGACGCCACACTTGAGAACCAGGAGGATCTCGTCGCGCGTTGCTCCTGCATCGAGCGCGGCGCGAATCTGGCGGCGCGTGCCTTCTTCATCCAGGTTCGTGCAGGAGCAATTCAGCGCGAGGTAGATCAGCTCCACTTCCTTGCGCGGAAGAACGCCGCTGGTCCACGGGTTCGTTCCAACCCGCAACAGCAGTTCCGCTCCTTTGGGATCCCATTCCTTGAGCTTGTCCAAAGACGAGCCCCACGGGTCTGCCGATTGCCCTGTCAAGGACGTTTTCATTGCTACATTTTCTGTCGCCATTTTTCTTCCCTGCTAGAACTCCGCCAACCGCTCAAGAAATCGACACCATGATTTTCTCGTCCACAACCTTGCTGGATAAGCAGCGACACCGAAGTCCGAAGTGCCCGCGAAGCATCCGGTGGTGACATCGAATTTCATTCCGTGCACCGGGCAAGTTACGATCCTGCCGTCGAGCTTTCCCATTCCCAGAGAGCCGCCGGCGTGAGGGCAGTGATCTGAGATGGCGCAGATTTTTCCGTCGACATTGAATACGGCCATCTCCTTGTCCAGGACGATGAACCGTGATCCGGTTCCGGGCCGGATCTGCTCAAGACCGCGTTACTTCGATAAAATCGGCCATCGTTGTCGCCTGCAGAATCAGAGTGGTGATCGCCAGAGATCGCACAGCTATCGTTCGAAGATGAGGTCCCTTCCTTTATGCAGGGAGGGACCTTACCGTGCTTTGAGCTGCGATACCCGTCTTAGCTGTGTGCCCCGACCGCGACTGGAACGTCCAGCTTTTCCTCCCATTCCCCGGCGTGGATGTGCCCGCACCCGCCCTGGGCCGCCGGATGAAACATTCCGTCTGTCTCATGCACCATGAACCCCATGTTGCCCGGGCGGCGGTTCGGCGGCAGGCCGAGGTTGGCGAGGGTTTCCGCGGTGGATGCGTAAGTGACTCCGATCTTCAGCATCTCGCGCGCCTGTTCGGGCGTAGCGATCGGCCTCCCTAGCTCCTTGGCCATGCGAACATGGCGCTCGATCATTTCGATCGTCGACATGCGCACGCCCTTGGTGGTGTTCCATAGGTTGTCTTCGATGCCGGCCCGGGTGTGTTGCCCCAGCGCGATGCAGATCGCCGCGACCGGGTGGGTCAGACCGAATCGTAGTCTGGTAGGTGAAGAAGGAGCCGTGCGGGGTGCGGCGGATCAGCTCCATCAGGTCGAATGGATTGGCGCCGCACACGCCCCCGCCGCCGATGCTGAAGAAGCCGTTCATCGGGCCCATGTAATAGCCCTTGCGGATTAGGCGCTCCACGAGTTCGAGGCTGTGGACGTGGCCGAGCGCGAAGTACGGCTGGATGCCGTGCTGAACCATGCGCTTGATGTTTTCGAGATAGAAGTCCGGCGTCGAGTCAGCCACCAGGTTGGCCATGGCATGAAGCATCGCCGGGTTGGTGAAGCGCGTTCCCTCAAAAGGTCATCGACGGGGTGCAATGCCGTCAGATCGTAGAGGGTGGTGCCACAGGCAACCGTGACCTGATCCGGCTTGGGATCGATTTCGGCCAGCTTATGGCGAGAGTCGTAGTTCTGGAACTTCGCTTCCTCGCCCTGGCTCGGGGGCAAAAGAGATCGACCCGCCGAGCTGCAGGATCATTTTCGGCACTGCTTTGCGCAGACGCCCGATCTGGTCGTTGTACTCGTTAAAGTTTTTGGAGATGTGGCCGGTTTTGGGATCGCGCACATGGATGTGCAGCACCGTTGCGCCGGCGTTATAACAGTCCACCGCGGCCTGGACCTGTTCGTCCCAGGTGACGGGGAGTTTCTGTTCAGGTGTGCAATCCACCGGCATCCACACTGGCCCATAGGGCGCGGCGGTGATCATCAGTGGCGCTTGATTTTCGGGTAGCAATGAGTCGTCGGTGAAATACATGTTGCTCCTTCGCATTCGGCGGGTCAATCAGCCGGACCGCCAATTGACATCTGGGGTCTGCGAAACGGCCGCCACTTGAAACTGAAAACTTACCATCCGTAAACCGCACTCGAGATATTCGCTGCGCCGTATGCCTAGGCGCGGTCCCGAATCCGATTACCTGGCATCCAACAGCCGCGAGAATAATCGTGGCAGCGGGGTCTGCCTACTGTCACTTGTGACAGTGCAGCCTATCTTGCTATACGCGCTTCACTTCATCGATATTTCCGGATTGCGTCGAGGGATTCTCAATTAGCGCTAAATCGCCGAGGCATGAATCGAATTGCTGATAATCAGATTTTTGAGTTCCGGTCGAGTCACCGGCTATCCGGAAGTAACCCCCAAGAAATGCGGTTCTGTCCGGATAGGCGACGATCCACCAGCCTGCATGCGGAAGCTCTGCCCGGGCCATGGAAGCAGCCGCTTAGATGTCTGCAAAATGAGCAATCGAGGGAAACCTTGAAGTAAAACCCCTGGGCAAGAGTAACCCGCCGGACTCGCAGCTTCTGAATTCAGATCAAACCGATCACGCCGGGTGGGCTCAGAGCCGTTTCAACTCACCCACGGACGCATCCGCGGAATCCACGCGCGGACATTCAAGCAGTACACTTCATAGTCCGCGCCAAACTTCCGTCGCAGCGTCGGCTGCTCGTACAGCAACACAAACAGAGCCACGGACGCCAGCACCGCACACGCCCACGCAATCGCGGCCACGCTCGGCCGCCCGAAGATCACCCACAGCCCTGCCCAGCCCGCAAAGAACCCCAGATACATCGGATTCCGCACATACCGGTACGGCCCCACCACCACCAGCCTCTGCGGCGGAGCCATCGGAGCCGGGGTCCCGTGTCCCGTCCTTCCGAAGTCCCAGATACACCGCACCGCCACCGCGAAACCCAGCACCGAGGGCAGAGCCGCAATCCACCGCCCTCGCGCCGCACCCGTCGTATCCACCTCAAAGCCCAGCCACGACGGCAGCAGCGACAACCACAGCGCAAGGAACGCCGCGCCGACCACCAGCGAGGCGATGGTTGTCCCCCAATGCACGCCGTCATTCGGATCTCTCAGGATTCCAGTCTGTCTGCTCGTCATAAGCGCCTCCACGTCAACACGGAAGTATGCGCCCAGGTGAGAAACCAGCGCAATGGAAAGGCTCCATCATAAAGCAATCGATAATGACAGGTATTGGAACAGGCCTCCTTGATCAGGTGTAGGCACTGATAGGACGAAGGGCAGCCCGGGTGAGACGCTCGCAAGATCAGCCTTCAAACCGGCCAAAACTCGTTTTGAATTTGAACTCCGCCTGAGCGCCCTGCTTGATCAGATCATATCCAAGCCGTATGGTCCTAAACCCAAGGATCAGGGCATATCAAGATGTGCTGCGCCTGAATCCAGCCGGAGTGCGGCTATCGCGGGACCGAGCGGGCCGCTGTACTCGATTTCAAGGCAGGTAACAACGAAAGCTCGTCTGGATGTAGTTGTTTGGAGCCTCGGGTGCACCCCCCGAGGAAGTCGACTCAGGTTCATTATGGTCTTTGCGAATGCGGGCATCTGCTTTAGGGCCATTGCCGTCACAACAGATGAAGCTCCTGTGCAATGCGTAGCGCCGACGCGTAAGAGTCTCCATGCGGCTGGGTGGGGTAGGGTTGGTGCTCTCGGTTCCAGGCGTCGCTCAGGGCAAACCAATCGATTGGTTTTGCAACGCTGCCGGTTTCGAGCGCGCTTCGAAGGTCCGCAAAGTAAAGAGTCCACCGTTTTAGGTACAGGTCCGAGGTCAATCCTGCCCAGTCCTTGTTGCCGTAATCATGCAGGCCCGCCTCGCTCGCCGTGCGATCGCCCCAACTGGTGAGGATTGACCGCGCATCATACTCCAGGCGCGCCCGCTCGCTGGGGCTCGAAGCCCATGCCGGCACACGATCAAGCCAGGGACCAACCATAAAGGACGCGTTCGTCGAGAGCAGTTCGTTTTGTAACTCCATCCAACGCAACCACTGGTCGCTGAGCAAAGTAAATCGGCGCTCGTTCCGGCTGCGGTAGGCGGCGTCTATCTCAGGCAGCAGGAGCCGGCTCCGATTCGCCATTACCTGCCGCGCCACATCGACCAGATCGTACCGATACGTCTCGGTCGCGCGTACCGGCGGCGCCGCAGGCAGCGCTCCAGGGCGGAAATCTTGCCCTCGGCACCGCCGCCTTGAAACAAAGTACCACCGTTCCACTCACCGTTACTTTGTCGGCATCGACACCAGGCATCAAATTCGAAGGAAATATTTCTCGCGAAAACAGTTTAAAAATCACGGGTATCGAATTAAGAGTCAGGCGGGCCGACAATGTGATAGGTGTCTCTATCTTTCTGATGATGTTGATGAGTGCTCTGGCGGTAAGTTTGCTGGCTATGGTGCTCAAGGCAACCACCGGTCCGCGCGTGGACCTGGTTCCCCTATCTCTTTCCGTTTCCCTGATTTTTGGTTTGCCGGCGATCCGAAACGTTCAGCCTGGTGTCCCGAGTGTGGGGGCGCTCGGCGACTATTTCTCCTTCATTTGGGCGGAAATGATCGTGGGGGTTTCGGCGATCATTATCATCGCGACATGGCTCATCCGCTCACATGAAGAGCAGAAGCCGCATTCATCAGACGCGACTGAAAAATAGACTGCAACGCTGCAACAGTAAACAGCTACAAAACAAAGTGTCAGCGCGATCGAGGAGTGGACGAGGCCAGATCTGTATCGCTAACGAAATTGTCATCCCGCAGTAGAACAGGGCCTTGCATAGGGTGCCCCCATTCCTCGGATTGCTCGCGGATAACCGCCTACCCGTCAATTACCACTTGTGCACTACCTAACACGCCTGCGGCGCGGAGTTCGTGCTGGGTGCCGCGACAGTTTTGGTAGCAGTAATGTATAAGATTGGGCGGCAGAATCCCACTCCAGGAAGAATCCAGCAGCCAATATATCTAGTGGAACAAGAATCCGAACAACGGCGCTGTTTTCTGCCTGTTTCAGACTTTCCCAGGATTACTCCCCATGTCGGCTAATGAGATGGTCCGCCGCTTGATTCACCTGCGTGAGCAGGTGATCGTGGTGGCAGCTTCTAAGAAGGAGGATCATCGACATGCAGATACATTCGGTTGGCATCGATCTGGGCAAGACGACGTTTCACCTGGTAGCGCTCGGCGCAGCCGGCAAGGTGCTTGTGCGGAAGAAGTTCACGCAGAAGCAGCTCCTGACCTACACGGCGAACATGCAGACTTCGCTGATTGGCTTGGAGGCCTGTTCGGGAGCTCACTTTCTCGGTCGGGCCTTGCGCAAGCAGGGCCACGATGTCCGGCTGATCGCAGCCCAGTTTGTGAAGCCATTCGTGAAGTCGAACAAGAACGATTTCATCGATGCGGAGGCGATCGCCGAGGCGGTCGAGCGCAAGAACATGCGCTTTGTCCCGATCAAGACCGATGATCAGCTGGACCTGCAGGCGATCCATCGAGTCCGCGACCGGCTGATCTCGCGGCGCACGGCAGTGATCAACCAGCTCCGGGCATTTCTGCTCGAACGCGGTATGGTGTTTGCGCAGACGCCAGCGAAGCTCGAGGCTGCCATGGCGGAGATTCTGGAGAACGCCGAGGCCGACCTGACGCCGCAGATGCGCAACCTGATCGAGCATGCTGTGGGATGAGTGGAAGCTCGTTGAGCAGCAGATCGAAGAGTTGAACGATGAACTGGAACGGATCTCTGCCAGCCGATGCGGGATGCACCCGCATTCGGCAGATTCCCGGGCATTGGACCAGTCGTGGCCACGGCCATCGTCGCTGCCATCGGCAACGGTGCTGCTTTCCGCAAGGGCCGAGAGTTCGCAGCGTGGCTCGGCATCGTGCCACGCCAGTACTCGACCGGAGGCAAGGCGAAGCTGCTCGGCATCAGCAAGCGCGGCAACGTCTACCTGCGCAAGATCCTGATCCATGGCGCACGAGCTGCCGTGCTGCGGATCAAGCGCGACCGAGCACCGATCGGAGCATGGCTCGACGCACTCGACGCCAGAGCTCCCAAGAACGTCGTCGTGGTCGCCATGGCCAACAAGCTCGCACGAATCGCATGGGCTGTGCTGTCCAGCGGACAACGACTACAGACCAACGCAACTGTCGCCGCATGAACGGCGCGGAAAAGACGCCTGCGGCTTGGAAGCGCTGACGCGCTCCCACTTTACCGCACTACGACGACGGCTTGAACTTTACCCACCGAAGTCTGCACAGGAGCAGCAAGGACGAAAGAACAGTCACAACGGCGTGTCCGAAGCCTGATACCGAGAATGGTCTTCAACGACCGACCGACTTAGTAAGGACAGACACGCGCGCAACTCATCATGGCCAGGAGAACTAGTCTCCACCTAAAGGCCGAATACATTTGCGCAGACTTGTCTTCTCGTCCACAACTTTCCCCTTGCAGTCATGCGGCGGACCATACACAGTGTTTACAAATCCAGTCCACTTGGCCGATAAACGTCTGTCCGGTCAAGTGGCTGCTGCATGGGGTCAGGAAGGCGTTGCCGTCCAAACTCAAAATTCTCGATGGATACAATTTGGTCTCAGCCAATAACACCCGAATGCAACTCTGACAGATATCGAACAGGCTGGAACGCTATTCGAGATTGTTCGATGAGCATTCACATTGTGGTTACGCGTTTCTCAAGCCTAAGCCGTCAGGCTTAGGGATGGTGTCTATCTTCAGAACGAGCGCAGCGAGAAGTCTCCTTGGCCTGAAGTGCCCACTTGACGCTTGCAGGATCGGGCCGCGCAGACCACGATGCCATGCGACATAGCATCCGGCGCGACGGTGAGTCTGCCATTTGTCTGACGCAAGCCGTTGCATTCGAATTTCGAACAGAGTTACCGTCGGCTTGTGCTAACGATCCGAGCGATGTCGGGCGGTGCCGGGTATGCTCAGCGGCACCTCGAACACAGCGACTACTACGACGAGCACCGCCGTGTTCAAGGTGAATGGCATGGACGCGGGGCAGAGTTGCTCGGCCTGCGCGGAGAGGTGACTCGGGAGCAATTTGAAGCGGTGCGCGAGGGACTGCACCCTGAGACCGGAGATTTCCTTCGGCCTCGGCATAGTGCGGATCGCATGGGCGAGGACGGAAGCGAGCAGAGCAAAGGGCGGTCGTTGTACGATCTGACATTCTCTGCGCCAAAGTCGGTTTCGATTCAGGCACTGGTCGGAGCGGATGAGCGCCTGGTCGCGGCTCACGATAAAGCGGTCCGGGAAACGCTTGCAGAAGCCGAGAGCCACGCTGCATCTCGTGTTCGCCTGAACGGGGCAAATGAAGATCGCACGACCGCCAACTGGATTGTCGCCACGTACCGCCATGACACTAGCCGTGAACTCGACCCACAACTGCACACACATGCCGTTGCTGCCAACCTGACCTATGACGGAGTGGAGGGCCGCTGGAAGGCGCTCCAAGCATCTGGGCTTTATGAACGGCGTGCATACCTGACAGAGGTTTACCGGAATGCGCTCGCTCGTGAGGTGCGCGGTCTGGGATACGAGATAGAGTCGCGCCGCGATTCCAAGGGGAAAGATCATGGATTCGAGATTCGTGGTGTCTCGAATGAATTGCTCGAAAAGTACAGCGTGCGGAGCGCGCAGCGGGACGCCGCAATCGAGCGATTCACCGTAGAGCATGGCCGCAAGCCAACCGATAACGAAGTTGCTGTCCTCGTCCGGGAATCCCGCGCGGACAAGTTGGCGGAAATCGCCACGGAGAAGGTGAGAGAACAGCAACAAGCCCGACTTGCTCCAAACGAACGGCACACGCTGCAACATCTCCGCGCGGACTCCCAGGAGCAGACTCCCCGCGTCCTTCAAGAACCCTCTCGCGCGGCAGAATCACTTCAGTATGCAAAAGAGCATCTCTTTGAACGCAATTCCGTTGTGCGCGATCACGACTTGATGGCCGAAGCACTGCGCCATGGCCGTGGGCTGATTGATCGTGGTGAATTGCGCGGTGTACTGGAAGTGGAACAGGCGCAGGGTGGTCTAATCCGGGCCGGAAATAATCTGGCTACCCGTGAGAGCCTTGAACGCGAGCAGCGCATGATTGCTGTGGTGGACCGAGGCATCGGGCGATTTGAACGGTTGGGGGGCGACCGAGAATTCCATCCGTCTGAGCGGCTGCGAGAAGAGCAGCAGCGGGCCGTACATCACGTCCTAGACTCCAGAGATTTCGCAGTCAATTTGCGCGGGGCTGCGGGAACCGGTAAGACCGCCACTCTGCATGAAATCGACCGCGGCTTCCGCGATGCAGGCCGTGAGATTGTGGCCGTCGCCCCGACTCGAAGCGCGGTCGAAGAATTGCGGAAGGTCGGGTTTCATGATGCGATGACCATCTCACGCCTCCTAGAGGCCAACACCGAACAACCTTCTCTCCTCGGAAGGGTGCTGGTCGTGGACGAGGCGGGCATGGTTTCAGGCAGGCAGATGGAAGGACTGCTCAAGTTGGCAGAGCGCGAGGGTGCGCGCATTCTCTTTTCCGGCGATACACGGCAAATCCAGAGCGTCGAAGCATCGGACGCCTTGCGCATTCTGGAGCGGGAATCGCAGATGAAAAGCGTCTCGCTTACGGCCGTACAACGGCAGACACAGGCTGAATACCGAGATGCGATTCAGACATTGCGGCAGGCGCCCGAACAAGGGTTTCAAAAACTTGAGCAGCTCGGATCCATACGTGAGGTTCCATACCTGGAGCGTCCGCAGTTGGTGGCATCGGCCTATCGAGAACTGACAACTGATCCAAACCGCAAAGTGCTTGTCGTTGCCGGCACACATGAAGAGATTGCGAGGATTACCCACGCCATCAGAGAGGGCATGAAGATAAGCGGCGAGTTAGGAGCCGGTACAGTTTTCGAGCGTCATGCGCCACTCCAATGGACTGAAGCGCAGAAGAAGGACCTGTCGAATTACCAGCAAGGTCAAGTCTTGTTGTTCCATCGCTCGTCTCAAGGAATCGCTCGAAACGAGGCGCTCGTTGTTGAGCGTTCAGACAGGTCGCAAATCATCGCCAGGGATCTGAACGGGGTCGAGCGCATGGTGAGTCCGACACAGGCGCGCTCATTCTCCGTGCAAGAGCGCAGCCAGATTGAAATATCTCCTGGAGACCGGCTGCTGTTGACTGGAAATCGCCGGGAGGCTGATTTCCGCGCCACGAACGGAGAGTTGGCTAAAGTGCGCTGGGTCGATGGAGGCCGCATTCAGCTTGAAGATGGCCGGACTCTGCCGGCGAATTATCGGGAGTTCGACCATGGCTATGCCATTACCGCACATCGTAGCCAAGGCAAGACCGTTGACGTAGTGGTTCTTTCCGGCGACATAATGAAGCAGGAACAATTCTACGTCGCCGCCTCCCGTGGCCGCGACGGAATTACAGTAATCACATCCGATGTGAACCAGCTGCGCGAATCGCTAGCCATTTCCGCGGCGCGTCCGTCGGCAACTGAGCTGGCCAGAGAGCAGGCGCGGACTCGTCCCGCGCTTGAGCATAGCCTTGCTCACCTACCTGTACAGAACATGGAACCACCAGCACCGCAGCATGAGAATAGCCACGGGCACGACCTCGGGATGAGTTTGTGACCATCATTTCTTGGGAGACATTTGAGAATGACATTCCCCGGATAGATGGAATCATGTGCCGAGGCGATAGAGGTCCGTGTCAAGGCTCTTGACCGCGTAGCGGCGGGCTTTGCCCGGCCTTGACACGGACCGCGCCTCGGCTAGTCTCAGCCATCCGGGGAATGTCGTCAGGGATTTGTCTAGTGGATAAGCGGGTAAAAATCGAATTTTACTTTCATAAAACTGAAAAAGTAAGACTCCCGATTGTTCCTTAAAAGTAGCTGTAGCGACTAGGTGCAACTGCTGTTTCCGAAACTTCGCTTTATTTTCACTTTCCGTATCGATGAACTGGAAAGCGGCCTCTACCCGTGGGGTTGACGCACGTTCGGACACCGTCCATTGTGGTTTCAGGAGCGTGCGAACAATGTTCGATTCCTCTCATCCTCCCGCATTTTTCGAGCCGCTTATCGACAGTGAGCACGCTGCGGCTCTGATTCAGGTTCACCCCAAAACCCTCCAACGGTATGCGCGAAAGGGCATCGTCTCAGGCTTGCGTGTAGGCAAACTCTGGCGCTTCCGCGCTTCCGAACTTATGGCTCGCCGCCCTGGAGAGGATTACGTAGGCCTCGACGTCGACGACCAGGCACAGTAGGCTGGAATCAGCCACTCGTGCCCGTAACCAGAGAGGAGATCAAGCCTTGCTAGTTCGGACACGGTATCAATATGGAAGTCTGCGGTTGAGGAAGCGCGAACGCGGACCGGATGTGTGGGAGTTCCGCTATTACGAAACGGATTCTCAGGGAAAGCGTAAACGGCAAAGTGTGATCCTTGGGGATCGCAATCTGCTCACGACGGAGACCCATGCACGGAAGGCCACGCAAGCTCTTCTTCTTCGGCTCAACGAAGAATCTCCACGTGCTGAAGTAGAGGCGGCGTCTTTTGGAGCCTTGCTCGACCGCTATATCGAGCAGGAACTCTCGGAGCGCTACTCGACTCGGAAGTCGCATCTGTCAAATATCCGAGTCCACATCCGTCCACGCTGGGGAGAGTACCCCGTGGATAAGCTGAAGCCGATGGCGATGGAACAGTGGTTGCGTGATTTGCCGCTGGCCCCAAAGTCAAAGACTCATGTACGGGGAATTATGCACCTGGTCTTCAAGTGTGCGGAGCGGTGGGGCATTGTCGAACTCGGCAAGAACCCTGTTTCTCTGGTACGCGTGAAAGATGGAAGCAAGCGGCTCAAGCGGCCACGGGTCCTTGACGTGGGCCAATTTTTTGAGCTGCTCAAGCATCTGGGCGAACCATACCGGACGATGGTGTTGGTCGCACAATGCCTGGGCCTTCGCGTGAGCGAGATTCTGGGCCTGCAATGGGGCGATTTCAATTTCGAGAATCGCTCTGTGCTGGTTCAGAGAAGCGTGGTGGGCGGCAGGGTGGACGATGTGAAGACGGAATATTCGAGAGACGATGTTCCGCTCGATGCTCGTCTGGCGGAGGTGCTGTTGCACTGGCGCTCCGTTTCGATCTTTCCCAGAGACGAGGATTGGCTTTTTGCCAATCCGGTCACAGGGAGGCCGTACCACCAGGAAAGCTTGCAGAAGTCTCAGATCAAACGGGCTGCGAAGCTCGCCGGGTTGGGAGAGGAGGTCGGGTGGCACACATTTCGCCACAGCTATCGTTCCTGGCTCGATGAGACGGGTGCTCCAATGAAGGTGCAGCAGGAACTGATGCGTCACGCTTCGATCCAGACGACAATGAACGTCTATGGACGGGCCATGGCGGAAACCAAACGCCGCGCAAACAGTCAGGTTGTTGGACTGGTGTTCGGCCCAAACTCGCAGGATTTGCCCGCAGATGCGGCCACTGCGACGCTCCAGTAAATAGCAGTCTGTTCCTATTGGGGGATAACGGGGACTTACCGGAAGCGACCAATCTTCGTAAGTTATTGATCTTATTGGTTGCGGGGGCTGGATTTGAACCAGCGACCTTTGGGTTATGAGCCCAACGAGCTACCGGACTGCTCCACCCCGCACCTTGATAGTAACAACCACAGAGGACAGGGTCAAACCAGGCACACAGCCCCTTGCGGCCCAGGTGCAGCCCCCGAGTTTACGATCATGGGAACTTTTTCCCTCGACCAGCGGATGGGTCGTGATTTGGCTTTACAGCGCGTACAGTGGATAGGGCGAGTGCCGCGCGGTGGCACTCAAGGAACGCTCCTTCTCTGGATGTCTCGCGCAAAACACACTACGGTCAAGGCCATTCGCCTACTCTTGCTGGAGCCTCTGCTCCATCTTGGAGTGGCTGTCACTGGCGTCGGTACGGTGCTGTTGGGCTCGATTCTGCCGCAGCTCTCTGCGCAGTGGCACCTGCGGGATAAGGACGCGGGCCTACTGCTGATGGTGCAGTTTGCCGCCGCTGCCTCAGGAGCCCTGCTGGTCCGGCGCAATCTGTGGAAGGCCCTGGCCTGCGGCTTCGTGCTTTTTGGAGCAGGGGGGATCGGTATCTTCCTGCTGCAACAAAGATCCTTGCCTGTCTTTGCCGTCTATGGACTGGGCCTGGGATTGGCCATGACGGCCAATAACATGCTCGCCGGAAGACGTCATCCAAACCGCATGGGGTCAGCCCTGGCCATCCAAAATTTTGCATGGAGCGCCGGCGCCGTGGCTTGCCCACTTCTGGTCGCGCAATTTCTTCGCCATGCGACGAGCGGCTCCGCCTTTGGTGTGCTCGGGCTCCTGGTGATCCCATTTGCCCTGTTGCCCCTCCTCGCAGACCGACGTGATCTTGCTGCATCGCCGGCCTTCGGTCCGACCCCGGCCGGGAGCCAAGAGGCGGCAACCATCGTTTATTTTGCGCTCCTGGCCTTTCTCTATGTGGGCATGGAAGCTTCCGTCGGGAACTGGATGAGCACCTACGCAACCCGGGCCACCACCTGGAGCTTCGCCGGGGGCAGCTTGGCGCTCACCGTCTTTTGGGCGGCCTTGTTGCTGGGCCGGGCGATGACACCGGCGATGTTGGCCTTCTTGACGGAACGCCGGCTCTACCGGGCCTCCGTCATCGCCACCATAGTAGGCATTGCATTGCTGCTCGCGGCGCACAATCCACCCGTACTGCTGGCAGGCTCGGCTCTTACCGGGCTGGCCCTGGCGCCGTTATTCCCACTTATCCTCTCCCTCTTTCTCAAGGAAATAGGCGAGTCGAAAAACGCAGGTTGGGTTTTCGCCGTCGCCGGCCTGGGGGGAGCCGTACTCTCCTGGTTGACGGGGACTGTTTCCAGCGATACTGGCTCGCTGCGCATCGGCCTCATGGTGCCCGGCGCCGCTGCCCTGCTGACGATGGCCTTGATCACCTGGCGCCGAATCAATCAGGAAACGCAAACGACCCATGCTCAGCAGGAACCCGTCCTCCAGCCCACGATCACCGGCAAAACTTGAGGATTTAGCTCAAGCTACCGCGGGCAGTTGGCGAGGCTCTTGCGCGTAAGCGCGGCGACTTGCTCCCGCTCCGCTCCTACGAGTTCCAACCTGGGAGGCCTTACGCGCGCGGAAGGGCCCCCGCAGTCCTCCTGAACCTGCTTGATCAGTTGCACAAACTTGGGCACGGTGTCCAGGCGCAGCAAAGGCAGGAACCAGGCATAAAGTGAGTCCAATTCCGGCGATGGACCGCTTCGCGCCAGCTTGAACAGACGCACTGACTCCTCGGGAAAGGCATTCACCAGCCCGGCAATCCAGCCGGTCGCTCCCGCGGCTACACTTTCCACCACCACATCGTCCATGCCCACGAAGATCTCCAGTGAGTCGCCGGCCAGATGCTTAAGCGATGTGATGCGGCGGATGTCGCCGCTCGATTCCTTCACCGCGTGGAAGTTCTGATGCTGCGCACGCAGTTCGATGATTTGCTCCGGAAGGATGTCCGTTCCATAGGCAACAGGATTGTTATAGAGCATGGCAGAGAGCGGCGTCGCCTGAAAGATAGCGCTCAGGTGAGCCTGCGTTTCGCGCCAGTCACCCCGATATACCAGGGGCGGCAAAACCATCAGGCCATCCACGCCCGCCCGATGTGCCTCCTTCGCCAGGCAGACCGCGTCCGCGGTGCTGAACGCGGAAATGCCCGCAATCACTGGTGCTTTGCCGTCCAATGACATCGCTGGCCCTTTTCAGGAGCTCAAGTTTCTCATCCCTGGTCAGCGCCGGCGCTTCACCAAGAGATCCCAGGGCGACAATTCCGTTGCAGCCACACTCGACCAGCCACCGGGCCTGAGCTGCAAATGTTTCGTAGTCAACGGACAAATCAGGCGTGAACGGGGTGGTGATGGCCGGAAATACTCCAGCCCAATCTTTCTGGTCCAATGTTTCATTCTCCTTCTTGCATCATAAGCGGCCTCCCAGGATGAGTTTTCTCTAAGTTCCCCTCATCGAGTGCCCTTGGTAAGAAGAACAAGCAATCATCGCATCCAAGCAAACAGTTGCCGATGGCCAATTCTTTAGACTCTGCGTAGTCGCCCTGACGATGGGTGCTGTGGCTGGCGCGGTAGGCGATGGTTCGCTGCCCGCGAAGGGTCGTGCACTTCTACATCAAAGACAGTTACACCTGGGGGCCAAAGCGTGCCGCGATGATGCGTGAGGGCAAAGCTTCCGCACCCAGGCTGCTGGTTTCTACCAGCAGTTCGAATGACTGCAACGAGCCGTCGGGCCGCCGTGCTTTCTGAAGGATAGGCTGAATGCTCTCTGAATCAAGCAGCATATCGGCGGCAGCCTGGGTCCCAGCCATGTTGAGTCCACCAATCAAAAGCAAATGGCCGCTCCGGCTTAGATTAGGAATGAAGGCGATGACGGCGAAGGTCTGCTGCGAGGGATCTGCGGCCGGGCTGGCATAGGTCGGTCGTTCCCCTGGCGCGGGTTGCAAATTCACGATGCGACACTCGTTCACCTGTTTTTCGCACACAAATTGAAAATTCAAATGCTGCTGCAGCAGGCTGACCCAGGGATCGGTGTGGATGGCTCCCAGCAAAATGGCATTTCCATTTCTCAGATCATCCATGCGTAAATCGCGCGCGTAACGCATCACGAAGCGATTCGGTATCACTTCAGGCAAGCGAGCCAGCCGCGCGGTAATGGTGAGGTCAGCGATGCTGGTGTAACGCTGGGTGCGCAAGTCGTCGAGATTGCCCTCATCCATCTCCCGTGAATGCACACTGGAGAGATACTTTCCGTTGGCGTAATCCGCTAGCGCCGCAGGCTCCTCCGTGAGATTTTGCAGAATGCCCAATCCGCTGTCCGCCGGCACGATGAAGGTATCCTGGTTGCTGGAAAAAAGAGAGGACCAGAGCAGATGAGAAGTAGAATAACGGGGCCCCGGAGATAGGGCATGGTAGGCAAGCAAGGCAGTGGCAAAGACCACGGTACAGACAGCCACCCCCAGGGCGAACATGAGCCAATTCCGATTGCTCGACGTCGCAGCCGGGGGAAAGGATAAGGGCTCAACAGGCTTCTCTTCTACCGGCAGAGGCTCTAACGGCCGTGGGTTGGGCTGCAAGGCTTCGCCGATGGTGTTCCGCGGCTGAAATACCGGAACATAGCCGCCGCGCGGGATGCTGATGCAAACAGCATCGTCCTTGCCTACGCGCTCGTAATACAGCTCCAGACGCTTGCGCAGCTGGCCGGCGTAATTCCGCACAATGTTGTCTTCGCCCGGGCTGTAACCGGCCGGACGCCCGAAGACCCGTTCTCCAATCTGCTGTTCGGTAATCTCATGCGTCCTGCCGCTTAGCCGGCGATCGCAGATGTACAACAGGAATTTAGGGAGAAATTCGGATCTGGCAAAGATCTCGCTGGAGGCGATGCGCTGCGCAAGCTCCCAATAGGCGGCCCTCTGCGTGGAAGTCTGGTCTGCCAAAACGTCGGTGGAAAGCGGCTTCGCTGCTGTGCTCATCCTGAACCTTCAGTAACGGGCGAGGAATCACCCGTCCAGTGTCAGCTTACTGGGTGAAGATTACAAGAATGTTCTTGCTGGGACCGGGGCAGGCAAGAATAAGGCTCCCGGGGGGGCGGGAGCCTTAGAACTCGTTCTGGCGAACGCTCTGGCGACTGAATTTGCTCTCAGAAGATGAACCGCCCGGCCAGCTGTACCGTCCGTCCCCCACGGTCTGCTGTCAGAACGCCAAAATTGGAGTTCCCCAGAGAAAAGCCGGACGGGCTGGTACTCCCGCTGGCGGCGAGGAAATTCGTAGTGTTAGTCGCGTTGTATGCTTCCAGTCTCATCTGGAAACTGAGGCCCTCCCGGAACCCAAACACCTTGGCCAAAGAGGCATCGAAATTCTTGTAGGGAGGTCCCAGCACGGTGTTGCGGCGAAGGTTGCCGACGGTGCCATTCGCCGCCTGCTGAAATGCGTTGACATTGAACCAATGCACCGCGACGTTGTTGGGATTCACTTGACGTGGCCCCTGGTTCGCACTCTGTCCCGGAACCACATCGGGCCGCTGGCGGCAGTTACCGCAGATGAATCCGTTATGCGCGCTGTCGTAGTTCTGGTTTACCGTGTACCATGGGCCGCTCTCAAAAGTAGCAATCCCGCCAATCTGCCACCCTCCGAGCAGCGCGTCCTCAGCCCGGTTTAGATTGCTGCCAAAGGTCTTTCCCCGGCCGTACGGAAGGGCGTAAACAAATCCCGTGACCGAG
This sequence comes from uncultured Acidobacteriaceae bacterium, assembly GCA_963721125.1. Lineage (GTDB taxonomy): Bacteria > Acidobacteriota > Terriglobia > Terriglobales > Acidobacteriaceae > PALSA-350. The sequence continues at coordinate 16,826 of CAVRHZ010000001.1, forward strand.
CGCTTGGCGATGTTCCAGTCGGAGTTCCCTCTCTGTAAAGTGAGCTGTTGATAAGGATAGCTGGCGCGTCCGTTGTTGCCGACACTCAGGCCGGAGTTGGTTATATCGTCAATGTCATGGCTCCAGGTGAACGCGCTGATCATCGTCAATCCGTTCCGCAGGCGGCTCTGAAATTTGACTCCCAGTGCGTTGTAGGTGCCCAGTCCCTGATTCGCTGGACCCTGGATGGCACTTCCGGCGGTCAGGTTTCCATTTGAATCCACATTGGGAAACGGTTGTCGCAGGGCGTACGGAACGGCGCCATCCACCGAAGGCGAAGGAATGTTCCAGTCCTGGTTGGTGTACATCGAGGTGGTCTTCGATCCTATATAGGAAATGTCGAGCGAGCTGTTAGCGCCGACTTGCTGCTGCACAGTGGCGTTCCACTGTTGAAAGTAAGGGGTGCGCAAATTGAGGGCCGTGGCAAACAGCGTGGGATCGCCAGGGTTCGTAAGCGCGTAGGAGGGGAAGCCCGTAGCGAAGGTGACGGTGTTGAGCGTCGTGGGATCGTTGTTGGCAACCTGGAAGCTATCCTGCAACAGGAAAGGAGTCGAGAACCCGGGGCTCGGCTCGCCGTACGGTCCAAGCTGTTCGGGACCATAGTAAAGACCGTAGCCTCCACGAAAGACAGTTGTGGGAGTGAAGAGATAGCTGAAGCCAACCCGCGGGCCGAAGTCATGGTGGTCCGGCTGTACACCGAAGTAGCGGTTGGCGTTGTTGTTGAGGGTAATGATGCCTTTGGCAAACTGCGCCTGGGTCGCAGTGGGAAAAGCTCCGCTGTAGTGCGGTATATACAAGGTAGCGTTGTTGGGATTGAGAATCGAGCCGTGGTTGTGCGCCTCCCACACCGGGGTGACAAAGTCCCAGCGAGCGCCGAAATTCACCGTCAGCTTGGGAGAAAGTTTCCAGAAGTCCTGACCGAACCCGGAAATAGCATAGCGCCGGTAGTTGTTGGTATGGATAGCCGAGATTTGCGCCAGGTCCGGCAGGCCGAGCAGAAAGTCAGCGAAAGAATTGCCGGTGGCAGAGTTAGTCACACCGTTGGCGTACTGAGCGGTGTAGTGACCGTCGAAATTGAACTGTCCGTTGGGCGCGAATGAGCTGGCGGAGCTGTCAAAGAAAACCGACCGGTACATGCCACCGAGCTTCACCGTGTGCCGGCCCGGCGTCCAGGTGAAGGTGTCTTCTCCCTGGTAAGTGCCGTTCAGATCCTGTTCTGAGTACGCTCCCCCGAACCCGCTCAGGGCGCTGTTGGTAAAGTTGATGGTGGCCAAGCCTCCGGCCAACCCGCCTTGCAACGGAACTCCAGTGATCCCCACACTCTGGTTAACGTTCTGGTTTCCATTCACCGGCGCGGTAATCCAGTTGAGGCGGGTCCAGCCAAAACGCGCGTCGTTCACCATGCTGGGCGAAAACACGCGGGTCCAACCGATGACCACCCCCTGGGCATTGGCCGTATTGCTTACGTCGCCGTTGAGAATCGTTCCCGAAAAGAGGCTCACCTGCGGCGTGCTTTGATACTGATATTGATAACGGCCAAAGATCTGATCCTTAGAGGTTAGCCGATGATCGATGCGCACGGCGACCCGGTTGTCATCGTCGTCGATCGGCGCGTTTTTAAAATAGTTGTCGCTTCCTGATCCGCTGAGATTAGGCGCCGGGATCGCAGCCGCGATTGCCTGGGCCACGGGACTGATCCGGCTGGCCGGTATGGCATTGTTGGGGAAAGGCTGACCAGTGGTGGGATCGTAAATGGTGGGCCCCCCGAGAAAGTTGCCGGACACCTCAGCGCCAGTTGGGATCAACCCTCGATTGGCGGTGCCGGGCGAACGGTAGGGCTGGCGCTCAAAGTCGGCGAAGAAAAAAGTCTTATCGTGTCCGTTGTACAGCTTGGGCAGAACGACCGGTCCGCCGACGGAAGCGCCAAAGATGTTCTTGTGATAATCCGTCTTACTGATCCCCAGGGCGTTGTTGAAGAAGTCGTTGGTGTTGAAATCGCTGGTCTGAAAGTACTCGTAGGCCGAACCGTGCAATTGGTTTGTACCGGATTTTGTATTCACAATAACGACCGCTCCGCCGTCCCGTCCAAACTCTGCGGAATACGCGTTGGTCAGGACACTGAACTCGGAGATGGCGTCCAGCGAAGGCTCGATGGCGAAGGTGCGGCCTTCATTTATATTCTGGTCGTAGCTGTTGTTGTCTGTGCCGTCAAGGATGTAGTTGTTCTGGTATTGCGAGATGCCGTTGGCCGAGAAGGCACCACTGGCCGTGTCCCTTGGCCCGGACGGAGTTGAGTAGTTGACCCCTACAGTCAAGACTGCCAGGCGATTAAAGTCGCGGTCGCTGACCGGGAGGTCGTCCTTGATCACCCCGCTGATGGTCTGACCCACGGAGACGTCTTCCGTCTGCAGCAGGGGGGTCTGCCCTTGCACCACCAGGTTTTGGTTCGTGCTGCCGACTTTCAGGGCGATCGGCACCCTTGTGGTCTGCTGGATCTGGACAGTTACGTGCTCGGCCACAGAGGTCTCAAACCCTGCCTGGCTGACGGTCACGCGATAGTCACCGGGGGACAAAGGGGTGGCGCTCCACACTCCGATCGCGTTCGTCTGCCCCTGCAAGAGCGCTTGGGTGCCGTTGTTTACCACGGTAGCGGTGGCGTTTGGCACCACCGCCCCGGATGCATCCTGAACCGTGACCAGGATTCCACCGGAATCCTGTTGGGCGAAGACCGGTCCGCCGGCTAACAGGAATACCGCTACGATCCATGCGCGTTGCAGAGATGATTTCAAGTGATGAGCGAACACAGTGCTCTCCTTAGCTTTTCTTGAGTTCTGAATTCATGCTTCTGGTTTTAGGATCAGGGAGACGGCCCCTCGATCACCGAACGGGGCGAATCCCCCTGCAAGCGCCTTCATCATGAGGTTCCTGAGACGTGGCGGCAAGTGTTTGCACTGTGCATTGTTGATGTGTAACCGGTTAAAACACCTTGTGCGCCTTCCTCTACTCAAGCACCATGGCAACAATTGAAGTCAAAGGTGTAGTCGTGAGTGTGGATTGGAATCCGGCTTGAAGTTCAAGTTTTGCACCTTGGTGCTCTTCCTACTTACCAGCGGCTTGTGCTTTGCGTATGCAGAGCAGCCGGCTGCCCAGCCAGACCTGGTTCTGCGCCGGACCATTGGATTTTCAGATTTTCATAGGATTCTCTCTTTACCTTTCCAGGTCCCGGCGGGCACCAAACGTATCAGCATGAAATTCAGCTACAGCCGGCAGGATCAACGAACGGCTCTCGACTTCGGCTTGTTGGGGCCGAGCGGCTTCCGCGGCTGGAGTGGTGGCGACAAGGAAGGCTTTACGCTCTCTTTAACTGACGCCACCCCCTCCTATCTGCCTGGCCCGATTGAGGCGGGCACCTGGACCCTGTTGCTGGGAGTACCCAACATCCGGCAAAACGTGACCTCCCAGGTTGCCGTAGAGGTCTACTTCGACCGGTCCCCCGGGGATGAGGCCAAGGACCCACTGCTCACGTCGAGAATCCGGTCCGGACCCGGCTGGTATCGCGGCGACCTGCACATGCATACGGCACATAGCGATGGGTCCTGCAAGAGCCGGATGGGACAGAAGGTTCCCTGCCCACTTTTTCTGACCGTCGAAGCAGCGGTGGCGCGCGGCCTCGACTTTATCGCCGTCACAGACCACAACACGCAGTCGCACTACGATGCCGAACGTGAGTTGCAGCCGTACTTTGACAACATCCTGCTGCTGCCGGGCCGGGAGATGACCACCTACCTGGGACACGCAAACGTATTTGGGACCACCAGCTTTGTCGATTTCAGAATTGGCACCCCCGAGGTGCCGGATGTGAACAGCATGCTGCGCCAGGTAGCAGCTTTGCAAGCCATCATCTCCATCAACCATCCTGCGGTCCGCAGCGGAGAAAATTGCATGGGCTGTGGCTGGACGCCGTCCACGGCCGTGGACTATCGCCTGGTCGAAGCGGTCGAGGTGGTAAACGGACCGGATGCCGATGGCCAACGAAGCGGCGTGCCGTTCTGGGAGGGATTGCTCAACCACGGCTATCACCTTACCGGCATCGGCGGTAGCGACAATCATGATGCGGATATCCCGGTTCCCGGTCCCGGCTCTATTGGCTACCCCACGACCGTGGTGCAGGCCGCGGATCTCTCTACCCCATCCATCCTGGCCGGCCTGCGCGCAGGGCACGTGTTTGTTGATACTGAAGGAACCAGGGATCGGTTGCTCGAATATTCCGCAAGCGCAGGGGGCCGGAACGCAGCTATGGGGGATACGCTCCAGGTTGCCAAGGGCGCGACTATCCGGCTTACGGTGCACGTCGTGCATGCCAAAGGATCCCATCTCGAGCTGATCGCCGATGGGGCTAAGCTGCTTCCCGGCAATGGCGCAATTCAGCAAGACGATCAGCGAACGACGCTTGAACTCAGTGGGGACAATCAGCGCCGGTGGATCCGGGTGGATGTGTGCACGCCGAAGGGCCACCGGCTCCTTATTGGCAATCCGGTCTATTTAACACATTCGCCACAGTAAATCCCGCCTTTAAGGATAGTTTCGCCACACATGCCAGCAAGCACCACGCAACCGCTCCAGGGACGGCGGCAAGAATCTATTTTGAGATCTGTGAACGCGGCGAAACCAGTTTTCCGGCGCAGCCGGCAACGAAGGATGGGTGCCCCATTCAAGCCTTGGTTTGACTTGGGTAGGATGCGGGCCGATCTATGGAAACCTGGGCGGAAGCCCGGGCGTGGTTGGATCCCGATTCTGCTTGTGGTGTGCTTGCTTGGTGGAACTACCGGTCTGCAGGCAGAGGAGAATAGCCAACCAGCGGAAGCGGTGCTGAGAAGACTGCTGCCCGGGCTTTATTCTCAGATATCGTTACATATCGCCCCCTCGAATGACGGCCGCGACCATTTCCGCATATCCGGCGAGCGCGGTCATATCGCGGTCGAAGGAAACAATAACAGCGCTCTATTATATGGCGTCAACTGGTATCTCAAATATGTCGCGCATTTACAGATATCGACGAATGGAACTAACCTCCGCTGCAATGGACCTCTACCTGTTCCCCAGCAAGTAATTCTAAGAGAATCACCATACCGCTATCGCTATGCTTTGAACCAGAACGTCGATGGATACACATCGCCCTACTGGGGCTGGCCTCGCTGGCAACGGGAGATCGACCTGCTGGCTTTGAGCGGAATCAACACTCTGCTGATCGAACGGGGAACAGACACTGTTCTCTACGAGACCTTTCGCGAGTTCGGCTACTCCGATAAAGAAATTCGTCAGTGGATCACACAGCCCGCTCATCAGAACTGGCAGCTCATGGGTAATCTATGTTGTTTTGACGAACCGGTTTCGCGAGCGCTGCTCAAGCGGCGGGCCGAGTCCGCCCGGCAGATCATCGCCAGATTACGCGCGCTCGGCATCACTCCGGTCCTGCCTGGGTACTATGGCATCGTGCCCTCAAGCTTTCAACAGAAACATGCCGCAGCGCATGTCATCGCGCAAGGCAACTGGAATGGATTTGCCCGGCCGAGCTGGCTGGATCCCCGCGATCCGCTATTTGCCCGGGTGGCCGCGACCTTTTACAGAAAGCAACGCGAGCTTTTCGGCGACACCACCATTTATGACATGGAGATGTTTCAGGAAGGCGGAGGTGCGGGAACGGTCCCCATTGGGGAGGCGTCGCAGCGAGTTCAAGCTGCACTCGAGGCTGCACACCCCAACGCATACTGGATGCTGCTCGGCTGGCAAGCGAACCCTCCCGCGGAACTCCTGCAGCAAGTCGATCGGAAGCATTTGTTGATCGTGGACATCGAACAGGGTCGCAACCCCGATAATCATCGCAATCAGCGATTCCAGGGCGCAGCCTACCTTTTCGGGGGACTGTGGGACTTCGGCGGCCGTACCACCATGGGGGCCAACCTGTATGACTATGCAGTGCGGTTGCCTACGCTGGCCGGCGCGGCCAAGCCAGCCGGGACGGCCGTGTTTCCCGAGGGCATGGACAACAGTCCATACGTCTTCGACTTGTTCACCGAGATGGCATGGCATTCTGAACCGATCGACCTGAGCGCCTGGACCGCGCAATATGCCACTCGCCGCTATGGACTCGACGATCCCCATGCTCAACGTGCCTGGCAGATCCTGCTGAGCACCGCCTACGGTAATCGTGCCGATGGAGTCACCAGCCACGGAGAAAGAGATGCGGCGCAGGAATCACTGTTCAATGCGCAACCCAGCCTTACTGCGACCCGAGTTTCGAGCTGGGCGCCCGACATAATCCGCTACCAGCCCGAGGTGTTTGAAGGGGCGTTGGTAGAGTTGTTGAGGGTGGCACCCTCCGCGCGTGCGACTGAGACCTATCGCTACGATCTGGTGGACGTAGCGCGGCAGGTGATGGCCAATCGCAGCAGGCTGCTACTGCCCGAAATAGATGCTGCCTATCGCAGCAGGAACGAGCGCCGGTTTACTGTGCTCAGTGATCAGTGGCTGCATTGGATGGAGTTGCAGAATGAACTTCTGTCGACCAACAGATCCTTTCTGCTTGGTCCCTGGCTTGATCGTGTGCCGGCGTGGGCTTCGAGCCCCGGCGAGCGGGCGCTCCTGGAGTACGATGCGCGCTCTCTCCTTACCACCTGGGGCGATCGCACGGCGAGCGAGGCGGGGCTCCATGATTACAGCAACAGGGACTGGGCCGGATTGACCTCGGACCTCTACGAGAAACGCTGGAATCTCTACTTTGCGAGCCTGCGCAGCGCGCTCAAAACCGGTAACGATCCCAAACCGATCGATTGGTTTGCCTTGAGCGATACCTGGAACCACGAGCACCAAACCTACCCCACCCAACCGCATGGAGACTCCTACGCGTCGGCGCTACGCATTGCACGGGAGCTTCAACTATTCGAGACGCATGTTGCAGAATGAGGCTGGCCATGGAGCGCCTCATGCATCATCCGGCAGTCGAGAACCCAAGAGACACGCATTCTTCCGAAGGTGGTGGGTCATTGTCGCAGCGAGCTCCCGATCTGGGCATGGGCAGGGTGAAGCAAAACGTGGTTCCGGGAGCATCGTTGCTTTGCGGCCAAAGATGCCCCTGATGCAATTCGATGATGGAACGGCTGATGGGCAGGCCCATACCCATTCCGTGTTGCTTGGTGGTGAAAAACGTTTCGAAGACGCGATCAGGATCTTGCAGGCCGATCCCGGTATCCTGCACTTCGATGCGGATCGCGTTGGAATCATGCAGCTTGGTGCGTAGGGTCAAGGTTCGCCTGCGTTCGGTGACCGAATCCATCGCGTCGATGCCGTTGATGCACAAATTGACCAGAACCTGCTGAATTTGTACCCGGTCTCCCAAGATCACCGGCAGCCCTGCTTCTAAATCGGTTTCGAGCCTGACTCGCCGCTTCTCCGCCTCCCTGCGCATGAGGCGGCATACCTCGTTGACCACTTCATTGATGCAGAGCGGCGCCTTTTGGAAGGGACCGCTTTTGAAAAGGGCGCGCATGCGTTGCACGACATCGACCGCATGATAGCCGGAGTCAAGAATGTCCTGAACCAGACAGCGGGCCTCATTCACGTGGGTGGGATCCTGGGAGAGCGACTCGAAACACATATGCGCGTTGGCGATGATTGCGGTGAGCGGCTGGTTGATCTCGTGAGCGATAGAGGCCGAAGCTTCTCCCAGGGTCGCAATTTGAGCTGCGCGCGCAAGTCTCTGTTCGATTTCCTGTAAGGCCTGGCGCGCGGCCTGACGATCTTCGATGGCTTCGCGGCGGGCACGTTCGACCCGTTGTTTCGCGGCTATCGCCAGGTTGATACACAAGGCTGTGGCAATAAAGGCGGCAAAACGGGGGTATGTCGAAAGCTCAGGCGAAAGACGAAAATGAGAAGAAAGAAAGAAGTAGTCGAAACTCAGAGCCGCCAGGCCGATCGAGAGCAGACCTGCGCCGCGCCCACCATAGAGACTGCATATGACGATCGCGAGGTGGAAGCAGGACGAAGGGGCGCGTGAAACCCAGGACAACAAAGTCGCAGCCATACAAAGGGCTGCTGCAAAGAAAAAGCTCCGAAGTCTAAGGGTGACCCTCATTCACAGCCAATCGTCCTCTCGGTTGTTTTCGCATCAGCTCAGAATTGGTCGTGCTGTTATCAGATTCCGGCCGGCGTAGATGTGACTCATGAAAATTTCCGGGATGCGCTCGAACCGGAAGGGAAACCGCAAGTCCCCGTTCGACTTCGTTCGGGGCAGGCTCTGAAGGCCGAGGCGGTCTGGTGTGCAGGAAGGGCCGGGCTCTTGTGCCGCTCCTATGCGTCGTACGGCTGAAGAGGCTGAGGAAAAATCGCAGTCGGGCAGTCCCGTCCTGGAAGGACGAGCTTCTAGTCAGAGTATAGCCAAATCCAATGGTCTCGTGCCGGAGGATTGACTACATGTCTGTTCTCAAGGCCCAGGCGATCAGAGCCTCTCTTGAGCAGATCGCCGATCAGGTCAATTGCAAACTGCAAAGCGACGAACGGATCTTCCCCGAAAGGCGCGTATACAGTTTCATCATGATCTAACCCCACAATCTGCAGGGGACATCGGAAGGTCGCTTCTTCAATGTCGCCGGGATGCAGAGGTTTACCATCTTCAAGATGAACCCCGACAGGCGATCCCAGACGCACGCTGATCCACCGTTGTGCGCCACTCCGGTCATGAAGTGCTACTCGTCGTTCTGCAATGACCGTTCCGAGCGGGAACTGGGTCGGCGGCATGCTCTGCTCCTTCGCAAGACCAAATGATACGATCCGACCTGACCGACCATGCCGGGCAATTTACCGAAATTCTCGTTTTCAGAAGAAAAAAGCAATTCTACTCGAGCCCTCGTTCGACCATAAGCACCAGGCGCTCGCCCAGCGCAAGCACCATCGCTTGCGGCATCTGGTGCAGCGGTCCTTCAAGCACCAGAAGTGCCAGCCCGTGGACTGTCGACCATGCAAGATACTCCGCGTCTTTGCGATTCTTTTTGCTGAGTAAGCCCGATTCCTGCATGCGGTCCAGCGCCAACGAAAGCAGTTGAAACGGATTCAGTCCCATGGAGGCCGTGTTCGCGGGGTTTTGCTCATGTACAGCTGGTGGAATCGAGAAAGCTGTACGAAACATCCCCGGCTCTCTCATCGCGAATCCCAGATAGCCCATCCCCACCGCGCGTAGACTCTTTCGCGCAAACGCTTGCGCATCGCGTCCTGGACGGCACTTTTTCATTTCATCTTCAATGGCCGCGGCGAGCTGGGAAAAACATGCCGATCGCACCGCGTCCAGCAGTTCAGCCTGGTTGGCAAAGTGCCTGTATGCCGCGTTGGGAGACACGCCCGCCTGCCGGGTTGCCTTTCGCAAAATGACCGTGTTGGGTCCCCCGATCCGCGCCATCTCAATGCCGGCAGCCAGAAGCGCGTTGCGCAGATCGCCATGACGAAAGGTCTTGCGTTTCTCAAGCGTGACTGGTCTTTTTCATCGTCTGTTCAAAGAAGAGTGTACCGCGGAAATGGCCGCTTGTGGACGGCATCCACTTTCTGATAGCTTATGTGTACGGTGTTTACTTGATAGCGATGCCTCGCTAAAGGGACGGCACAAAATGGGCAGACGGATTCATCTGGTACGAACTCGTAACCAATGACCTGGACAAGGCAGTCAGCTTCTACAACAAGGTAGTCGGGTGGGAGATCAAGGACGCCGGTATGCCCGGCTTCACCTACATGCTCTTTGGTAAAGAGGGCAAGGATGTCGGTGGCATGATGACCTGGGCCGGCGCAGGCGCGCCTGAGCTGCCCACTCAGTGGATGGGCCACATCCACACCGCAAAGCTGGACGAAGAGCTGAAGGCTGTGACAGCCGACGGCGGGACGATTGCGAAGCCTGCTCAGGATATCCCTGGCGTCGGTCGTTTCGCTGTTGTCCTGGACCCGCAAAAGGTAAAATACCTGCTCTTCGAACCCGGTAAGCAACGCGCTCAGCCACGTTTGGATCAAAGGGCGGTAGGGAATGTGGGGTGGCACGAACTGCTTACCGATGATCCGGCAAAGGCCTTCGATTATTACTCCAGGCACTACGGCTGGGAGAAAGATCATGCGCATGACATGGGAGCCATGGGCATTTACCAAACCTTCCGGACCGACAAGCCTCTTTATACCGGCGGAATGATGGCTCGTAAAGGACCTGGCATGCCCGAAGGTATTCCGCCGCACTGGCAGTTCTACTTCACCGTCGACGACATCGAAGCTGCGCAGAAACGTGTGATGGATGCGGGCGGCAAAATAGTGCTGCCTCCCACGGACGTCCCTGGAGGGTCGCGCATCCTGCAGGCCACAGACGATCAGGGCGGCCACTTTGCTCTGATGCAGGGACCAAGATCGTAGCCGCGATGTACTCACGCTCGGCGCAGCCGTCCTTCATTCGCAGGAGAACGGCGCCGAACTACCGGGAGTTTGAAAGCTGAGAGGAGAGAGTGAGATGTCCGAGAAGATGATGACCTGCCTGTGGTTCGACCATGGGAAAGCCCGCGAGGCGGCCGAATTCTATGCAGCCACGTTCCCCGACAGCCACGTCGGGAAGACGAGCGCCTCACCCACGGACACGCCATCGGGGCCTGAAGGCCAGGAGTTGACGGTTGAGTTCACCGTCTGCGGGCGTAATTTCCTGGGCCTCAATGGCGGTCCGAAGTTCGTCCCCAACGAGTCGGTCAGCTTCATCATCCTCACAGAGGACCAGGCCGAGACCGACCGCCTGTGGAACGCCATCGTCAGCAATGGCGGCCAGGAAAGCATGTGCGGTTGGTGCAAGGATCGCTGGGGTTTTTCGTGGCAGATAACCCCGCGCGCGCTGCTGGTGGCGATGCACGACCCGGATCGCGCCGCGGCCAAGCGCGCGATGAACGCGATGATGACGATGCGGAAGATTGACATAGCCGCGATCGAGGCTGCGGGCGCAAGACGGTAGAGGAGATCATCCACCACAACGTTCGAAGGCTACGGTTACGCCGCTACTCTCCGGCAACGACCAGTTCTTCCCATGGCCAAAGCGTAGCCAACCGCGCGCTTCACCTCATGGATTCGCTCTCAGTGGGGACGCCGCTTTCCTTGCAACACGATTCTCTGCATTTGTTGTCCCGGTAACTACACGCGGGCAAGATCGATAAACGCTCGCGCCGGGTCTGTGCGGATCAGCTTCACCCGCACAACGTCGCCCACATCGAGCCCATCCTCTCCCTCTACCACGCGCCCTTCAAACGGAGGCTCGATCACTCGCGCATAAACGCCCTTATCGCTTGAGCCCGTAACCACGGCCTTGAAGTCTTCGCCCACATGGCCGCTCATCGCCACCGCAGCCATGCGCTTCTGCATCCTCCGCTCAATCTTCCGCAATGCTTTATCTGCCTCGTTGCAGTGCTGCGCGATCGCCGCCAACTCTCCATCCGTATAGGGCGGAGGCGTATTGTCCATCATCGCATGCAGGACACGCTGGGTTACCAGGTCCGGGAACCTGCGGTTCGGCGCTGTCGAGTGAGTGTAGTCGCGCGCCGCCAAACCAAAGTGCCCCGTTGGATCATCATCGGCGCGCATCAGCATGTACTCACCCGGCCCCATCAGCTTGATCACCGCCACCGCCAGGTCCGGATAATGATCCGGATCACTCTCCCGCTGCGCCTGCAGGAACTTATTCAACTCCACTGAATCCGGCTGCTCGGGCAGAATTTTCCCCTTTAGCTGCGCCAGCGCGACAATGCGATTCCAACGCTCCGGAGTCTTCACCACACGCTGCAATCCACTGCGTCTGCCCTTGCGCAGCGCACGGGCCATCACGCCATTGGCCGCTACCATCAGATCTTCGATCAGGTGCATCGCGCGATTCTGGGTCACCTCGTGCACGTTCGCAATGTGACCATCCACCAACACCGGCTCAGCCTCCGCCTTGTGAAAGTCCAAGGCTCCTGCAGCGATCCTCGTGCGATGCAGTGCCTCGGTGGCTTCATCCTGTAACTTAAGCTGCTCCGCAAGCCAATCGGCAGGCAGGTTGCTATTGCCACCCATCTTGGTCAAGGCGACTGCATCACTGTCATGCTCGCGCGCGCTGTCAGAACGTAGATTTATGACGTTCCTGGTGTCATTGCCGCCCGCGTCAAGCCATGGTCCCACGCGTGAGTACGCCAATTGTGCGCGATTTCTCACCCACGACCGCGAAACCGTTTCGTCCAGCAGTTCGCCATTCGAGGCCACCGTAAAGCTCATCATGATCGCCAGGCGATCCTCGTTTTCATTCAAGGATGTCAGCCCCGCCGAAAGCTCTGATGGCAGCATCGGAAAGTTCTTCACCGCCGTATAGATCGTCTGCGTCTGATTCTTTGCATGCTCGTCGACCGGCGACCCCTTCTCGACCGCCGCGGCGACGTCGCCAACCGCTACGTGCACGCGAATCCCCGTCGGCACACGCTCCGCCACCTCAATCTGATCGAGATCCCTCGACGTGTCGTTGTCAATCGACGACCAGCCCAGCGCACGCAGATCGGCCGCGGTCTTGGCAACACGCCAATGCGCGATGCCTCGTTCGATCTCTGAGACCTGCTCCTGCACGTCCCGTCCAAATCCCGGCTTGAATCCGGCCTCCTGCAACTCCTCTACGGCCGCTTGTGCCAGATCGAACCCACGCGAGCCAGGCTGGACATGATGCAACTCTCCGTAAGGGCGCCAATGGCCGTTTTCGGATCGATGGTCGCCGTGCCGAGTGTGATGCGCATGGCCACCATCATCCGGCAGGTCATTTCTCTCCTTACCAGGATGCTCTGCTTGGCCGTGCCCCTGCGGTTCTTGCTTCCCATGCTCTACGCGGTGATGATCCCAACGCTTCTCTGGCATACACGGCAGACTACCATTTCCCGGCTCCGTTAAGTGGCAGGATCCGGAATTCCAGAAGAGAACGGCGGGGAGAGTACCTCGACTCAGCGGCGCAATTAGTTCCCGCTACTGCAATCTCACCCTTGTATCTTGCATCTCTTCCTGAGATAACCTACGTTTCTCCAGTCTGGCCGAAAGTACTATGCGGAGCATCGAACGCGCTCTTGCCAATCGTGACTTCACGGTTTCCGCGGAACAGCCCACGATGCTTGCAATCTCCTGAAAGGACAGCTCTTCACATTCTCGCAGCACAATGGCTTCGCCAAAGTCGACGGGCAGGTCTTGAATGGCCGCTTGTACCTGCTTCCGCTCCGTGTTGCTCGCATAGAGATCGGAAGAAACATCATCCATGCCGGTCTCGAAACTTTGCGGAGCACTTCGCCGCTTTCTCAACTGGGCGACCCAGAGATTGCGCAGGATCGAGAAGAACCGGCATCTTGTATTGCTATCCGCCCTGAATTTGCCCGTCGCCCGCATGGCGCGAACGTAGGTCTGCTGCACCAGGTCCTCTGCGTCAGCATGGTTACGACTCAGCACAAGCGCGTAACTATACAAGCCATTAAGGTACTCAAAGCAAACTGCATCGAGTTGGTACGCGTCGTTTTGTTTGCAGAACATGAGTTGACTCCTACTAAAGATGCAAGGCATGTTGCGGCCTTGATGAGAATCATTCGTAGCGCAGCGCGGTGACGGGGTTCACGCTCATTGCTTTTCGCGCAGGCAAATAACAGGCCAGGGCTGCAACGACTAACTGCAGCAAGGCGACGGCAGCAAATGTGATGGGGTCTGTGGGACGAACTCCATACAGGAACCGCTCCATTAGCCTGGTTGTTACAAATGCTGCAAGCAGGCCGATCGCGATTCCGGAGCACACAACGCGGCTGGCTTGCCGGAGGATCAAGATAAAGATCTGGGCCCGTCCTGCACCGAGTGCGATTCGAACACCAATCTCCGCCGTTCGCTGCATCACCGAATAGGAGATGACGCCGTACAGGCCAATGGAGGCCAGTATGAGCGACATTGCTCCAAACGCGCCGAATTGGAGCATGATGAACCGGTCCGTGGCCATGGAATCGTCGACCAGCGTGGTGAGCGTGGCGAAGTTCGCAACCGGAAGATCCGGCTCAATGGTATGAACCGCGGGGCGCAGACTCGCAGAAATGGACGCGGGATCCCCGATGGCCCGAACGGCATATTGCATCGACCGGATCGTATTGGATTCGATCTGGGTCCCGATCTGGGTATAGGGTACGAACATCCGAGGGGATGGTTCTTCGCGAAGCGAGGTCTGTTTGATATCGCCGACCACACCCACAACCGTTCTGACCGGCGCGCCCGGGAAGTCAATGCCAACTTGTTTCCCGATCGGATCTTCGCCCGGCCAATATTTCTTCGCCATGTCGGCATTGATGATCGTCACCGGCAACGTAGATAGGTTGTCGGCATCGGTGATGTCTCGCCCGCGCAGTAAAGATGCGCCTATGGTTGTAAAGTACCCGGGAGAAACCAGGTCATAGTTGGCGGCGTCATTCGCCCTGGGATGCTCCTGAATTCGAATCGTTTCTGCATCGGAGGAACCGCCCATCGGCACCAGGGAAGCAAATCCGGCTGACTGTACTCCGGGGACACATTGCAACTGCATGAGTACTTTTTTGTACAGCGAGACCACGCTGGGTATGTCGCCGTATTTTGCACTCGGTACGGGCAGCTCGAAGGTGACGGTGCGGTTGGCATCGAACCCGGCATCTGCATCGAGCATATGGCGAAAGCTTCGAACCAGCAGTCCCGCCGCGATCATAAGCACCAGGGACAGCGCTACCTGGGCTATCAGCAAGGTATTGCGAATCCTGGGCGCAACGCTCCCGCCCGGCATCTGCCTTCCTCCTTTCAGGACCTCGACCATATGGGTGCCCGTCGCTCCAAAAGCGGCCGGCAATCCGAAACCCATCACCGTGAGGAGTGTTATGCCGAGGGAGAAAGCAATGACCCGGAGGTTGAGTTTGGTTTCCTGCAGGTGCGGAATCGTGCCCGGACCAAAGTGTTTTACCAAAGTGAGGCCCACCTCACCCAGCACAATGCCCACGAGTCCACCAGCCAGAGCCAAGAGCAGGTTTTCGGTCATAAGCTGGCGGATCAAGCGGCGGCGTTTCGCGCCCAGGGCTGCGCGCATGGTGAACTCCCGGCGACGTGCCAGCGAACGGTTAAGCATCAAGCAGGCGACGTTGGAGCACGCAATCAGCAGAACGACACTTACCGCGCCGAGGAGCAAAAACAAAGGACGACGGACGTTGGTCACTGTCTGTTGCGCGAGTGGAACCACCCGCGTAAACCCGCCTTTATCCCGCGGAATTTGCTGTCCTAAATCTCGATCAAAGACCTTCATTTCCGACTGCAGCTGAGGCGTGCTTATGCCTGGCTTCAGCTCTCCGATCACACCCAGCTCACCTGCGTCGTTCTCAGCCGGGGAAAGCACCAGCGGCACCCAGAACTGGGGTTCTTTAGGCATTTCAACAATTGGCGGCATACCTTCCGTATTGGGAAGGTTGAAACTCGCGGGCATTACTCCGATTACCCTGTACGGATCACCGTCCAGCTCTACCCTCTTGTTGAGGATGTTCGCATCGCCACCAAAGCGAGACTTCCACAAGCGGCTGCTCAGCACCGCCACATACTCGTGGCCTTGCTGTTCTTCCGACGCATTGAATGTGCGCCCCAGCAGCGGCGAAACACCGAGGGCAGGAAAGAAGCCGGCGGATACGCGGGCGCCTTCGAGACGTTCGGGAGGGGTCACACCGGTGAGATTAAAGGATTGTTTCTTGAACGCACCCAGGTTCTGAAAGGCCGTCGATGTTTTGCCCAGCAGGCGAAACTCCTGTGGCTCCCACGGTATGCTTTGCGTCCCGAAGAACGAGCCAGCCGGCGCAACCTGCCAGAGCATTGCAACCCGGCCGGCGTTTGGATAGGGCAGCGGCCGCAACAGGATCGTATCCACGAGACTATAGATGATCGCGCTCGCTCCAACACCAAGTGAAAGTGTCAGCACCGCAACGATCGTAAAGCCGGGGTTCTTGCACAGAACGCGAAGACCGTAGCGGATATCCTGCAGGCATGATTCGAGCAGATTTGTGCCGCGCGCTTCGCGGCAGTCTTCCTTGATCTGGTCGTGGCCGCCAAATGCCAGGCGCGCAAGACGCAGCGCCTCCTCCGAGGCCATCCCCTTGTCCTTGTATTTCTCAACCTCATTTTCAAAATGGAAGCGAAGTTCCTCCTCCAACTCCGTTTCTACGACACGGCGACGGAACAGGGCACGAAAACGTAAACGTAAATCGCTCAGCATGGCGTAGTCTCACGCCCCTTGCAAAACCTGGGTGACGGCAGCTGTCAGCTTCAGCCACGCATCCGTTTCTGCCTCGAGCTTCTTCTTGCCGCTGGCGGTAAGCCCGTAATATCTGGCGCGGCGATTGTTCTCAGATATGCCCCACTCTCCCTTGATCCAACCCCGCCGTTCAAGCCGGTGCAGAGCCGGATATAACGATCCCTGTTGTATCTGGAGCACATTGCTCGACACCTGTTGAACACGTTCAGAGATCGCCCAACCGTGTTTCGGACCGAGCGCCAATGTCATGAGAATAAGCATGTCCAGGGTGCCTTGTGGAAGAGCGATACGTTGGTCCGTCATGCATTACCCCTTGCACTTCTACAGAAGAATAGACGATCTCCTGTAGAAGTGCAAGGGTAGTCGGCTTTTTAACTCTGAGAACGAGTGCACCTACCGGAGAGCTGCTCAGTGCTGCACTCCTACCGGCTTGCTTTAGAAAGCCGTGTGCAGTGGAGATTGCCCCGCAGCGACACACCTCGCGATCGCAAAGGAGGAGTTTGCGAAGACCAGCGGGTAGTCCAATGGGTGAGGCTAAGTTCACCCGCGCTGTTTGGGCTTCGGATAAAGATGCAAGCCTGTCAAGGTGACGACCGCCTATGCTGCCCCCACCTATAGTCCATCGCCGGTTAGAATAGAACCTGATTAGCATCCAGGGGCGCTCGCGGGCGTCCGGCAATGCGGGCTTCGATCCGCCCATGGCCAAATCGCAACCGGAGTTACGGTGAAGCTCACAGACCTGCGCGCGATCCTCCAATACGTCCCGCAATTTCGCGAGAAGACGTTCATTATCGCTGTGGATGCAGGTATCGTTACCGACGACAACTTCGCCAACATTCTCCTCGATATCGCCCTCCTGCGTTCCTTGAACATCCGGGTGGTGGTTGTGCACGGCGCTGCCGAACAGATTCAGGCGCTCGCCCAGCAGCAAAATGTCCAGCCCTCCAACCTCGACGGCACCGGCGTAACCGAGGCCGCGACATTACAACTCGCCATCGAAGCCTCCAACCGTGTCACCCACGAGATCCTGGGCGGCCTTTCGGCCAACGATCTCGGCGCGGCGACCACGAATGCTGTCATCACAGTCCCCCTCGGGATCCTCCACGGCGTTGACCATCTGTTCACCGGGAAGGTGGAACGGATTGACCCCACGCTCCTCGAGCCCTTGCTGAATCAGGGCATTGTTCCGGTCGTTTCCCCCATCGGCTTTAGCACCGAGGGCAAGGCCTACCGGGTCAACTCCGATAACGTCGCTGTCACGGCGGCAATAGCGCTAAAGGCGGTAAAGCTGATTTTCATTACCCCGCGGGACGGTTTGTATTACAACGGCCAACTCATTCGTCACATGGTGGTGACGGACTTGCAAAAGCTTCTCCAGTTGGGAGGCGCGGGATTTGCACCGGAAATGGTTTCGAAAGCAAGCCACGCCGCCGCCGCTTGTGCCGCAGGCGTGCCGCGCGTCCACATTGTCAACGGGCACGAGGACGAAGCGCTGCTGGCTGAAGTCTTCTCCAACGAAGGCATCGGCACGCTGATTTACGCCAACGAATACGAACAGATCCGCCAAGCCAGGAAAAAAGATATCCGGGCGATCCAGCAGTTGACCAAGAAGGCGGTAGAAGCCGAGGAACTCGTCCGGCGAACACGCTCGGAGATGGAAAAGAACGTGTCCGAATACTATATCTTCGAAATCGACAACAATCCGGTCGCATGCGTGGCGCTACATGTCTATGCCGGGCAACAAAAGGGCGAACTCGCTAGCCTCTATGTCGATCCGTCGCACGGACATCAGGGCATCGGTCGAAAGCTGATGCGCTTCGTTGAAGACAAAGCCCGTGAAGTTGGTCTCTCGGAATTGATCGCGCTTTCGACTCAGGCGTTTACTTATTTCGAGTTGAAGGGCGGCTTTGTCGAGGGCACTCTGGATGACCTTCCGCCGGTGCGTCGTGAGAAGTACAACCAAAGCGGGCGGAACTCCAGGGTTCTGATCAAGAAGCTGAACGTCCCGGCTGTCGCCAAACGGGAGGGCCCTCACGCTGTGACCGCCACCTCCTGATTCACGTGCACCACCTTGGCCGGGGGGAATCCGTTGAAATACGTGCTGCTGGCTCCGGCATAGGCGCCTATATTTTCCGCGTACACCAAGTCCCCGATCTCCAGATCCGGCAGCTCCTCGGTCATGCTTAAAGTATCGAGCGCGTCGCAGGTGGGGCCAAAGACGGAGCAAATTTGCGTGGGAGCCTTTTTGAAACTCTTCAACGGGTACAGGGCGTGGTCAAAGATGATGCCGCTGAATGTTTGGTAGACACCATCATCCAGGTAATAGGAAAGCTTGCCGCCGCGAACCGCCTTACCGATGATCTTGGCCACCGATGTAGCGGCGGAAGCGATCAGGAAACGACCCGGCTCAGCCAAAATCTCAATCGGCTGGGGAAAAAGACGGTCCAGTTCCGCGTTGATCATTTTGGCGACCCTGATGAAGGGAGGCACCGTGGCGTCGTAGTGAGCAGGGAAACCACCGCCGATATCGATAAGCTTGAGCTGGAACCCACGGGTCTTGGCTTCCTCGAAGATGCCGGCACATAAATGAAGCGCCTGGATGTAGGTCTGTGGATTTGTGCACTGGCTGCCAACGTGGAAACTCAGCCCTTCCACCTCGAGCTTGTTATTGTGAGCGAAGGCGATCAGGTCGACCGCCTCACCGGGAAGCGCGCCGAATTTGCTCGAAAGCTCGACTACCGATCCGGTATTAGGAACGCGCACCCGCAGCACCAGCCCCGCGTGCGGAGCATAGCGGGCGATTTTCATTACCTCTTCGTAGTTGTCGTAGGTCACTAACGGTTTGTAGGGCTCCAGCAGTTGGAGTGTCTCAATGGCTTTGATCGGGTTGGCGTAAATGATGCGATCCCAGATATAGTCCTGCCGCTCTTTCTCCGGAAGGTGATCAATGTTCTTGTGAACGAGCAAAAACTCAGCCATGCTGGCGACGTCGAAACTGGCTCCGGCATCGTACAGAGTCTTCACGATGTCAGGATCGGCGTTGGCCTTAACCGCATAGTAGGCCTGCACGCGCGGCAGGTACTTTCGGAATTGCGCCAGGTTTTCCCGCAGCACCTTGTGGTCCACCACGATGAGCGGAGTGCCGTGCGTTTTAGCCAGTTGGAGCAGTGTTCTTTGGTCCATGGTTGATTGAGCGGCGCGCTTCAGTCGCCTTCCGTGATCAGAAAATTTTTGAACTGCCACGGATCAGAGAGGTCGAGCTGTGGCTTGTTATATCCGCTGAACGGGTTGACGTAGTGTTTCAGCGGGGTCCAATCCGAAGCTACGGAAACGAACTTGCCCAGGTAGGGTTTGCTGATACCCAACACATATTCATGGGGCAAATCGTCAGGCACCGAGAGGCCGCGGCGTGGATTCTCGATCATCCACATGCAAGCGGCAACGACCGAAATGGCAACCTGCATGGTCGTAGCGTTCTGGTGCGGGACCAGCCGGCGCGCCTCCTCAATATCGAGATCGGTTCCGCACCACCACGAATTGTAAGGGTGCCCCATCACCAGTGCCCCCAGAATGTCGGCACCACTGGTGATTTCGTCGGTCATGATGCGCACCCGCTCCTGCAACTCGTAGTCGCGGCCGCGCAGCTCGTAGAGCGAAGCAATGGCGGCGTCACACGGGCAGTAAGCATAGTGGGCTGTGGGCCGATAGATCGGCTTGCCGTTTTCCCAAACAGTAAGTTTTTCGGTGATGGTAAACGCCTCGCCGTGACGCACGATCATACCGACAATGTTGTGATTCGGCGGCACCCAGCTCGCGACGTAGGTGTTGATCCCCATGCGAGCCAGTGCTATCTGGGCCTTCGGGCCCTCGGAATGCTCGTAGGCGAACGCCGGCAGCTCTTTCTCGTGAGTGCCCCAACCCAGTTCGGCCGTGGTCGTTCCTTCTTCGCGGAACCCCTCAACGCTCCAGGTGTTGACGAACTCGTTCACTTCTTTCGGCTGATTGGTGATCTGCGTGTCGCGCTCGCTGCAGTGAATCACCTTGACGCCCAGTTGGTGCGCGAGGTGGTTGAATTCTCGCGCCTTCGCGTGCGTCGCGATCTTCTCTGCCTGGGGCTCGGAGAATTTTTTCTCCGCCAGCGCCCGGTCCGCAATATCCAGCAGAGCATGCTTGGTGAAATGGCTGATCAGTCCTGGGTTCGCTCCGTGTTCAACTACTGCGGTCGGCCCCGGCTCACTCCAGGTTTCGATCATCCGCCGCAGCCTCACGTGGCGCCAGTGGAGGGTGCGCTCGGTAGGGTGCTTGTTTTCGGCTCCGGCGTAAGGATCCCAAACTTCCACCGAGGTGTTGATGTAGAGCACCCCCCGGTCGTGGCACCACTGCACGATTTCGCAGCAATCAATATTCCACGCCAGATCGATGAGCAGTCCTCCGGGCGGGAGAAAGCGCCCCAGCAGGCTCCCCAGGTTTTCCGGCGCCACGCGATCCCGGACGAAGGTCACGCCCTGCTCAATCCAGGGCTTTAGGGCCGCCTCGTTTGGCTCAAAGTCAAGAATGGTGATTTGGGTGGGGTCGATGTTGAGATGTTTGACCAGAATGGGCAGCGTGCAACGCGCCACGGCCCCAAAACCGAGAAGCAAGACTTTGTTGGGAAATGTGAGCATTATCTTATGTCGGTGTGCCAGACGCCGCTAATCCATGTATGCAACCGGCAACCGTTCGGATCTGGCGTCCATAAAGGAACTCTAGATACCGGCGGGGTGATGGCTGCTAACCCAACTTGAGAGTAGCAATGGATTGTTACAATTCCGTTAGTAGTAGGAAACCCCTACTGGCCCTATAAGGCCCTGCCCCGGATGATATGTACTTGAAGGTAGTTCGCAATCTCATCACAAGTGGCCTCGCAGGATGAGTTTTCTCTGAGTTCCCCTCATCGGGTCGCTTTGCGTGAGAAGAGCAAGCAATAATCGAGTCACGCAAACGATTGCCGATGCACAAATTCTTTAAGCTCTGTGTGGCTGCGCTGATGATGGCTGCTGTCAGTGGCGCGGCGGCCGATGCTTCGCTGCCCGCGAAGGATCGTGAACTCCTACATCAAATCTTCCAGCAGCTGATTGAGATCAACACCACGCATTCCGTGGGTTCGGTAACCAAGGCGGCGGAAGCCATGCGCCAACGCTTGCTGGGCGCAGGCTTTCCCACAGCCGACCTGCTCCTCGCCGGCCCAACAGAAAGCAAACAGAACCTGATTGCCCGCTATCGCGGCTCAGGAAAGCAGCGACCGGTGGTGATCTTGTCTCACCTGGATGTGGTGGAAGCCCAGCCATCGGAGTGGACCACGGATCCTTTTCGCCTGGTCGAGAAGGATGGCTACTACTACGGGCGCGGCACGCAGGACGTTAAAGATAACGATGCCATCGCGATCGAAACCTTCATCCGGCTGCGCGGTGAAGGCTACCAGCCTGATCGCGATCTGATCCTTCTGCTCACCGCGGACGAGGAAGCCGGCCCGGATAACGGGGCCAAGTGGCTGGTCGAACATCGGCCGGAGCTATTTCAGAACGTCGAGTTTGTGGTCAATCTGGACGCAGGCGGAGTGAATCTGGAGGCAGGCAAGCCCTTGAGCGTGACCTACGAGGCGGCGGAAAAGACCTATGCGGATTTCAAGCTGAGCGCGCACGACGCGGGCGGCCATAGCTCCCAGCCGCGTAAAGAAGATCCCATCCTGCGCATTTCGAACGCGCTGGTTCGTTTGCAAGCCGCTCCTTTTCCCCTGGAGCTCAATGCAGTCGTGCGCGGCTTTCTCACCATGGAAGTGGCCGCCTATAGTCCCAACATGCAAATCCTGGTGCATGCCGCATTAGCGACTCCGACCGATCCTCACGCCCTGGCACAGTTGGCCGCCAGCAGTCCCTTCATGAATGCATTGCTCAGAACCACCTGCACCCCCACTCGCTTCGACGGCGGGCAAGCCAACAACGCTCTCCCCGAGTTGGCCAAGGCGAACGTAAACTGCCGCATCCTGCCGGGACACTCACCGCTCGAGGTCGAACAGCACATAACCAGCGCCGTAAACGACAGCCAGGTTGCGATTCAGTACTGTTCCTCGGGTGGGGTGTGCGGCCCGGCGCCCTCCACCGCCGGTTTGCCGGCCGGTGCGCCGATTCCCCTGGTTATTGACGCACTCAAGAACGCATCCGCAAAGGTATATCCCGGAGCTCCCCTGGTCCCGGAGATGGAGACGGGAGCCAGCGATTCCGTCTACACCGTGCACGCCGGCATCCCTTCCTACGGGATCTCCGGGGTGGGCATCGACGAGGACG
Source organism: uncultured Acidobacteriaceae bacterium (assembly GCA_963721125.1). Classification (GTDB taxonomy): domain Bacteria; phylum Acidobacteriota; class Terriglobia; order Terriglobales; family Acidobacteriaceae; genus PALSA-350. The sequence goes on from CAVRHZ010000001.1 coordinate 39,530, forward strand.
ATATTCGGGCCCATGGCAAAGATGAGCGGTTGCGCGTCTCCTCGCTCGATGAGGGGCTTCAGTTCTTCTACTTGTTTTTACGAGAGATTAGCTCTCCGAAATGAGAATCGACTCCCCAGCCTCAGGCAAGCTCACCCGCTCGCTCTCGCTGTTCGACGCCGTGGCTCTGGTGGTGAGTGGGATCGTCGGGTTTTCGATCTTCATAGTTCCCGCGGATGTGCTTCGCGGCGTGGGCACTCCTCTGACGGCCTTGCTGCTTTGGGTAGTTGCGGGCGCAATTACGCTGATCGTCGGCCTGGTTTGCGCGGAACTCGGCGCCATGTTTCCCGAGGCCGGAGGCCAGTACGTCTACATCCGCGAAGCCTTTGGCGGGTTCTCCGCATTCCTCTTTGGCTGGGTATTCTTCAGCGTCGCCAACAGTGCCGCACTCGCGGCCATGGTGATTGTCTTCGCCCTCTTCCTGGGCCGCGCGATTCCTTCGTTGTCAGCCGAACACGTGTTATATGCCAGAACGATCTTTGGTATGCACTTCGAGTTCGCGCGTGGTTCCCTGGTGGCGATTCTCGTCGTCCTTCTGGTCACTGCCGTGAATGTGCGCAGCGTCAAGCTGGCAGCGCGGTTGCAGAGCTTGACCGCGGCCTTTTACCTGGGCGTGGTGGGGATCATCGCCGCCCTCGGCTTCGCCCTGGGACGGGGATCCTGGTCCCATTTCGTATCCCAACCGGGAGTCCATACCTCCTCCGCCTCATTCCACGGCATCGGCGTGGCTCTCATCGCGTTGATCTTTACGTATGACGGGTGGGAATATGTGACCTGGGCCGCGGGAGAGATCGAAAACGCGCGCCGCAATCTACCCCTGGCGCTGATCATCGGCATCCTGCTCGTCGTGGGGACCTACCTGCTGGTCAATATGCTCTTTATGTACGCACTCACCCCGGAGCGTATGGTGCGGCAAACGACGGTGGCCGAAGGGGCGATCACCGCCATGTTCTCTGCCACGCAAGGAAAGTGGGTTTCGCTCTTCATCGCCATGCTCTGTTTCGGAGCCGCGTCGGTGGTGACGCTGGCCGGAGCTCGTATCTATTACTGCATGTCGCGCGATGGGGTCTTTTTCCGCTCCATGGGTCGCCTGCATCCCCGGTGGAATACTCCCACGGTCAGCCTGCTGGCGCAGTGCGCGTGGGTGGTGATGTTGATCATCAGCGGCAGTTACGACGAGCTCTATGCTCGCTTCGCATTCATCATCACGCTCACCTACGTGGCCACGGTGGGCGCCGTGTTCGTGTTGCGCCGCACCCAGCCGGATCGGCCGAGACCCTATCGATGTCCCTGGTTTCCCTGGTTGCCGGCCGCTTACCTGCTGGTTGCTCTCGGACTCGCTATTTCCACTTTATTGTCGCGGCCAGGGCAATCGCTGACCGGGTTGGGCCTGGCACTGCTGGGAATTCCCCTCTATTTAGGGTTTGGACGCAGGTCACGGCTCGAAAGAGATGCCGAGCTGGCGGCTGCGGCGCTTACGTCATCCGCAGCAACGCCGGGCAACAATTATCCCGCGGACCATGCTTGATGCTTACTTCGCTCTCGGCGAAGGAGACGGATCTCGATCCTCCAGCGAGCCCAGGGGGAAACCAGCTCTGGTGAAGCGAGGGCGTTTTTTCTTGATTACGGCGATGGCGTCGATCTCCAACCTCGCGTTGGCCAGCAGGCCGGCGACGATCACCGTGGAACTGGAGGGCGGAGCGCCCGCAAAAGTTTCCTGGCGGACCTTGTCATAGACCGGATAGTCCTTCGCGTCGGTGAGATAGGCCGTGATACGGACGATGTCCTTGAGCGTGGCTCCCACCTCCTGGAGCGACTTATCGATATTGAAGTAACAGATCATCGCCTCTTCCTCGAAGTTCTCCGAGGTGACTTTCACCGGGCCGCCGACGACGTATCCAACCTGGCCTGAGATGTAAATGGTGGAGTATTCGCCCATCGTCACCACCACAGCGTTGCTGAAGCTGGTCGAGAAGTTATTGGGAATTCGTTGGATCAGTGGCATAAATCTCCCATTGTCAAAGAGAAAGAATAGGCTACGGCTGCAGTCCCATTTGTGAGTTCTCGCTGAGTTTTTGAAATCGGGGGGGCCGCAGGCGCCCGGTTCACCGTCAGAGAAACTCACGCACAACTCAGTTGCCGGTGAGCGGGAAGACGTTATGCTGAGACCAGCTCTCAACCAAGTTAGGGCAAGACCGCAAGGAGAAGACCGGAGTGACGATCAAAGTTGACAATCAGGTTGCTATGGAGAAGGAGTTCCGCAAACGAACTCCCAAATCTGCGGAGCTCATGCAGCGGTCGGCTCATTCGATGCCTGGCGGACTCACCCGTGGTTTCGGGTTCCATTTGCCATATCCCGCGGTGATGGAGCGAGGGCAAGGCTGCTATCTGTGGGACGTTGATGGCAACCGGTATACCGATCTGGCGAGCAACGGTCTGGCGTTAATCCATGGTCATGCATTCCGCCCGGTTATCGACGCGCTGGCTGCTCAATTACCCCATTCCTGGGCTTGGCTGGGTACGTCACTTCCACAGATAGAATTCGCCGAGGCGCTTTGCCGCCGGCTGGCAAACGTCGAACGAGTGCTCTTCACCAACTCGGGGACAGAGAGCGGCATGCTGGCGGTGAAACTGGCTCGCAGGTTTACCGGGCGGCCGTTGATTTTGAAATTGCGCGGAGGCTACCACGGCTCTTACAGCGATCTTGAGGCCGGACTTGAGGGCAAAGGGGAAATCGCCGGGCATACGCTGCTGGCGGAATTCAACGATCTGGCCTCGTTCGAGGAGAAGCTCGAGCAGAATCGTGGCCAGGTCGCGGCCATCCTCGTAGAGCCCGTCATGTTCACCGGGATTGTTATGGTGCCGGAGCCCGATTTCCTTTGCCGTCTGCAGGCGATGGCTCATCGGCACGGCGCTTTGTTCATATTGGATGACTGTCTCATGCTGCGGTTAGCCTACGGTGGCTCCGCGGAGAAGTGGAAGCTGGCGCCGGACATCACGTTCCTGGGCAAGTTCCTGGGTGGTGGTACCCCTTTGGGAGCCACAGGCGGGCGCGCCGACATCATCGAATTAGCCAATCCGCGACGTCCCGACGTTATGTATCACGGTGGCTCCTACAACGGAAACGTACTAGGCTGCCTGGCGGGACGAATCACTCTTGAACATCTGACGCGACAGGAAATCGCAGTGATGGATGCATTGATGTTGAACCTGCGGACTGCGCTTGAAGAAAAGGCGGCTCAGGTCGGCTTGCCTCTGACGCTGCAGCAAACCGGCTCGGTGATGGGAGTTTATTTCACGGATAAGGTGCTGCGCGCCGGAACGCTTCTGCCCAACGGGGAGTTGGCACAAGCCTTTCTTCTGGCCTGCATTAATAACGGCATCCACATGGGACCCGGTGGAATGATCGCGCTGACCACCGCGATCCAAGAAGAAGAGATGGCAGAGGTCATCGCCGCAATGACAGATGCGATGGAGAAGGTGGCGAACTAACAGCGCAGATAACCGGCGGCTTTGCCCATCCCTCGGCAACCGCTGCTGAGGTGAGCGCTGCCTACCCCTTGTCATCCCGCTGTCCTGTCCACCGCTTTTTCGGCTTGTCACCAAGCCTTGCCCCTGGATGGGTGCCCCATGTTCGCGGACTTTCGCGTACATGGGTTGAACACGACCTTTTCCGATGCTTTCACCTCCGGTCTACACCTGATTACAGGAGAAGAAAAAGGAGTAGCTTCCTCCGAATTTCCTGTGGAGTTTGCGGGCCACGGCCCTCTTTAGATTTTTTTTCGACAGAGCGTGCGATTCCTCTCTCGGTATGGCCGGAACGACAAATTACGCCACCGCCGGCGTAGTGAGGATAATCCGCTTCCCGTCCCGCAGAAACCGCGGATAATTCCATGCATGGCGCGGCCAAGGATGACAGACCGCTGCGTCAAGCGCCAAATCCGGCGCTGCCGCCTTCATCCGTGATGGCCACCACGTTGCGTGCTGGCGAGGCTTAAAGGCTGACTTAACATTTCTTCCTATCGCACGGTGCGCGCAATGAACCAATCTGATATGCCCCGCTTTTTCGCGATAGTTCTTACCTCATCGACCCGATGCCGCTTCTCTCCGCAAGATCAGCAAACTGAAAGCAATTTCGATCAAGCTATCTCCAACCCCTTACGTTACTTTCGACTAGGCCCTGAGTAGCTTATTCCAATTCTGCCCCAGAGGTTGCCTTTATGAGTGCATGCAGCGTGGTAAGTAGCAACATTTCCCATCGGTTTGAGTCCAACGCATTGAGCGAAGATGAGTTGATTGCGGCGGCGCAGGCCGGCCAGGAATGGGCTTTCGTCGAACTGTGCACACGTAACTCTAAACGTGTCTTTAACACGATTTACGGCGTAACCAAGAATCGCGAGGATGCGGAAGATGCACTCCAGGATTCAATGATGAGGGCCTTTCTGCACTTGAAGCAGTTTGACGGAAGGTCCAGCTTCGCCACCTGGTTTACTCGTATCGGCATCAACTCCGCTCTCATGATTCTGCGTAAGAAGCGCATTCGCCTGGAGACTTCCATGGATGCGACCGCTGAAGGAGAGACGTGGCAGACGTGGCAAATTGCCGACTACTCAGCGAACCCCGAGGAACATTACGTGGGACACGAGAAGTCGGTGCGTCTGAAGCGGGCCATCTGCCGCCTGCCCAGCACTCTCCGATCGGTCGTCGAGCTGGGACAGATGGAAGGCCATTCGATGAAGCAGATCGCTCACAATATGGGGATTTCGATCCCGGCGACCAAGTCCCGCCTGGCACGCGCCAAAGTCGCTCTGCGCAAGTCGATGGTATAGACCCGTCAGCGAAATAGAAAGCTGACCGCTCCCGGGAGGGGTGACGTGATGCATTGGCGAGACAGAACGGCAGATGAATCCGTCGTCAAGCTCGATGTCACCCGGCCGGTCGTAGCGAACAAACGGGTTGCAGACTTCTTAATTATTGGGCTGCTTTTGCTCATGGCACTCGGTGGATTTGCAATGTGACCCCGATGCTCCTGCCACGCTACACCAGAGAGGCCCGCGCGGCGCGGTTTCTCTTATGCAAATCGCTTGCAGTCTATGGACGCCACTGAGTTCACCGAGGAGATCGGGGTGAGGGAAACGCCGGTCTATTTGATGGCGGGAACTCTGGATAAGAGCGCAACAATCCCTTCCGCAAGAGTGGGGTGAGTGATCGTCATGTCGCGCAAGACGGTGTACGGAATACCCGCTTTCATGGCGAGCTGAACGGCAGCCATGATCTCTCCGGCACCCTCACCAAAGCCGGTAAATCCCAAGATCTGATCATCCGTTGCGGCGACCAGCACTTTAAGAAATCCCCTGGTCTCAGACATCGCCCGGGTTCTCAGCACCGCTGTCATAGGGATCTTGGCCAGACGATAAGCAATTCCCTGCTGCTTTGCCTGCGATTCGTCGAGCCCCACATGGGCGAGCTCCGGATCGGTATAGAGGCAGGAGGGCACCTGTCTACCCGTAGTGGTACGCTGCCCACCGCCCAAGTTGTCGCGAACGATGCGGAAGTCGTCGAACGATATGTGCGTGAACAAGGGGCTACCAGCGCAGTCGCCGAGCGCCCAAACACCGGGAGCACTGGTCTCCAGCCGCTCATTCACATCCACATAACCTTTTTTCGTAGTCTTCACTCCAGCCAGGTCAAGCCCGATACCGTCTGTGTTGGGTACGCGTCCCGTCGCAACCAGCAGATGGGAGCCTTCCACGATGATCTGAGACTGACGTCTGGAACCGTACAACCTTACCCCGTGACCCGATTTTCCTTCTACGCGGCCCAGGCTGGTATTTGCCACAGTGACGATGCCCTCGTCCTGGAAGAGTTGGGTAATGGCCTCGGAAACATCCTGATCCTCGCTATGGAGCAGCCGGTCATTCCGCTCCACGAGCGTCACGCGGCTACCTAGACGACGCATCGCCTGGGCAAACTCCAGCCCGACAAAGCCACCACCCAGAATCAGCAAATGTTCCGGGACGATGTCGAGTTCCAGCGCCTCGATATGAGTGAGCGGAGAGGCCTCGGCAAGACCGGGTGTGTTAGCAATGAAAGCCCTGGTCCCAGTGTTGATAAAAACCTGGTCGCCACGGAGAATGCGTTCTCCTCCCTCGTTTAGCGAGACCTTCAGGGTTCTGTCGCCGATGAAGCGGCCTTCCCCCATGACAATCTCCGCCTTGCTGCGGGCAAAGTTGTCCATGTGCATCTGGTGAAGACCATCGACCATCTGCCGCTTGCGCGCCCGCACGAGCGGCATGGAAACGGTCCACTTATCCGTCAATACGCCGAACTCTTTACCCCTCTGAAAATAGGAGGCGACTTTGGCTGACTGAATCACATTTTTGCTAGGCAGGCACGCGACATTGGGGCAGTTACCTCCGATGTATTTGCGCTCAATGACCACGGTGCGTTTCCCGCTCGAACCCAAATGCCAGGCCATGTACTTGCCTGCTTCCCCGCTGCCCAGCACAACGGCATCGTAACGCTCGATCTCGGACATGCAATTTCCTCTACTCGTGCCGGTGGCCCCACCCTCGCGCGAAAGAGTGAGGTCGCCGGGCTTCCCCTTCGGCTTGGCGTCAAGAGAGCCTTAGCACTATCCGTGTGACGAGGCTCAGGCCGTTTTGCACCAGTTGCAGTATCAATTTCGAAGAGGTAGACTTTTCCGCCTCTGAGGTAACGCGATTCCACCAGACAGGATAGGTTGGCGCATTTGCCTACCATAGCCTGCCCTTTGTGTGATGACTACCGGGACGATTTTCTCGTTCATCCCAAGACTAGGCGGGGCATGGTTTTACATCTTGTTCCTGCTTGCTCACAATTTGCTTTTATTGCTGCCCTGGGTGTGCCCCGGCAAGCACAGGAATCCACGGGAAAATTAGAACGTTTTCTGTGCCGCGAGCATCCATCCACTTAGCGTCTGTGACAAGGACTCAATCCCTCTTCCAGGCAGCAAAAGGAGATGATGATGGCAACGGCAGAAAAGGTTGAAGCAAAAAACGAGAAAGCGACGACGATCAAGAGCGTTGGACTGCTGGATCACACAGCAGTCGAAGAAATATCGGGCGATCTCCGTCTTTTGCTGGCGGATCTCTTCGCTCTCTACCTCAAAACGAAAAACTTCCATTGGCATATGACGGGTAAGCACTTCCGCGACTATCACTTATTGCTCGATGAGCACGCGGATCAGATCTTCGCCATGACCGATCCGGTTGCGGAGCGAGCCCGGAAGCTGGGCGGTATCACCCTTCACTCCATCGGCGAGGTCGCGAGCCATCAACGGCTTAAGGATAATAACGGCCACCACCTTCCCCCCAAAACGATGCTCAGCGAGCTTTACGCTGACAATCGGCAACTGACAGCGTCGCTCCGTTCCACCCACCAATTGTGCGACCGCCACAACGACGTGGCGACCGCCAGCCTGATCGAAGTCTGGATCGACGAGACAGAGCGCAGGTGCTGGTTCCTGGGTGAAATTATTGACAGCATCGACTGATTTCTCTGCACCCTAAAAGCCCGTGGCGGCGGGATACGCAGACTACTGCATGCGTATCCGCCGCCATTCCCCGGGGGTGGTGTCGAGCAATTTCCGGAAGGCGCGGATGAAACATGCCTGGTCTGCGAAGCCACATTTGAGCGCGATCTCTACCATAGGCAGCTCGGAATGCAGAAGAAGTTCTTTGGCAGCATCGATGCGCTGCTGCAGCAACCAGCGATAGGGGGGCTCCCCGACCGTCTGTTTGAAGGCACGGACAAAGTGACTGACAGATAGCTTGCATTCACGCGCAACCTGAGACAGCGCAATCTGACCATCCAGGTTTGCCTTGAGCATCTCTGTGGCGCGGTGCAACTGCCAGGGCGCCAATCCTCCACGCACAATAGATGGAGCAATTTTGATCCCACCGTACGTGCGGGCTATGTACGCCTGCGCGGCAAAGACCAGGTGGTCGACGTATAGCTCGCTCGAAAGCTCTGGCCTCTCGAGCACCGGCAGGAGGCATAATGCCAGGCTCTTCAGCCGGGCATCCACCTTGCCCACGGGCCAGGTGAGCGTATCGCACCTGCAGCCATCGTTCTCATCCGCGAACTCATCCAGGGCAGCGCGAGGCACATAAAACTGCACCATATCAAAGGCACTTCCCAAATACATGGACGGATCATGCTCCAGATGCATGATGCTGACGCTTCCTTCTTGTGCGGGTTCGGCAGAGACCGGCCGGCCCCGGAGCCAGATGTTTACCGGCGAGACAGACCGCAGGTGCACCTGGACCGTGAACGCCCGCTCGCAGGCGAAGGGTGTAGTCCGGTCAACCAGGCCCGTGTCCGAACGCAGCCGGGTGACGGCAACATGCGCCTTGCGCCGGGTTCTGACGCTGATCATGGGAGCACTCGCCAGATGCAGGTGCTTCGCCATGCGATTTCCGTAGGTTCCCACTTCAACCAAGCTGAGTGCCGCAGGCGGGCGAGGGACAACCTCGCCGAGGGGTATTTTGCGGGAAATGACCCCGGGAAACGGACTGACGGAATCGACAGCAAGGTTAGCACTCAGCATCGGGGGACCACCTTTCGAGCAAACAGTGAAGGAACCGTGCAACGATGGTTTCAAGTTAAAGATTGATGCCGTCTGACCGAAACCCTCATTCGGGCCAATCTCAACCAACCATTTGGGATCGAGCAAGTTACACGCACAGGGCAATCATGAAACCGTTTCACGCCGCAAAAAGCGCATGAACATTGTGAAACCGATCGCCCCGCGGCGTGGGGAGCAACCAAAAGCCGCAACAAATAAGGGCTGAGAGACTGATCCTTTCGAGGGGGTTAGACACCCTTCAAAGAAGTATCTTGAGGACGACCTGATTGTTAAAGTTGTGTGACATCCGGCGTGGTCCGGGGGGTACGGAACAGGATTTGATGGCACCAAGGAGACAAATGATGAAGACCCTATTCGCCACGGCTCTCTGCCTGCTTGCGGCCGGTCTGGGAAATGCGCAGACCGCCAGTTCCTCGAGTCAGCCTGACCAGCCCCTCGATCCCGCGCTGGGCATCACCACTCTGCAGCTTTGGCCGAGTGGAGCACCCGAAGTACAGGGCACCCCAGCAGCCGATGTGCCAACCCTCACCGTCTTCCTTCCTCAGCAAGGAAAAGGCACCGGGTCGGCAGTGATCGTCGCCCCCGGCGGAGCCTATCTGCACCTTGCCAGCAACCTGGAAGGGCGCCAGGTAGCCGATTGGTTCACCTCCCAGGGCATCACTGCCTTTGTGCTCAAATACCGGCTGGGGGCAAAATATCTTTATCCCATTCCTTTAGAGGATGCGCAGCGCGCGGTCCGGCTGGTCCGATCTTCCGCTGCAACCTACGGTTTCCTTCCGGACCGTATTGGGTTCGTCGGCTTCTCCGCCGGGGGCCATTTGGCAGCGGCCACGGGTACGCTCTTCGACGCGGGCAAGCCCGATGCGAGCGACCCGTTGGAGCGGCTCAGCAGCCGCCCTGATTTTCTGGTGCTCGGCTATCCGTGGTTAAACGCTATGCAGCCCAGCGGCCACTACATCACCTATTGCTCGGTAATCAAGACCATTCCGCCGGAAACCTGCAAGGTGGATGAGCAAAAATACACGCCGAGCCTGCATGTGACCTCCCAGACGCCAACCACCTTCATCTACAGCACCTCGGACGATCGTACGGTGCCGATCAGCGCCAGCGTGGATTTCTATAACGCCCTGATTGCCGCGGGCGTGCCGGCGGAGATGCATATTTTCCGCCATGGAGATCACGGCAGCGGTATGGGAGCGGGAGTCGCAGCGCTGGATCAGTGGCCGGTCCTGCTGGCGCAATGGTTGCGCGATCAGGGTCTGCTTACCCCGGTTCGCAAGCCGTAGCGGGCAGCGGATTCCAGATTTGATGAGCTGAAAGAACTTCGCTTAGTTCGGCATACGGCAGAGCGCAACCAGCTAAAACCTATGAATCCGCATCTACTTCTATCGACTCTTGTCGTTATCATCAGGTTTCGCCACCGCCATCATTTGTAAAGGAAATCACATCATCATGTCTGAAATGGTCATGCCGGAAACGCTCACCGGCCCACTTGCAGAAGGTCTTCCCCACCCACGCGGCGCTTGCTGGGATGGAAAGGGCACGAACTTTGCGATTTTCTCCGCCCACGCGACCAAGGTAGAGGTGTGCCTGTTCGACGAAAACGGCGAAAAGGAGCTGGAGCGAATTGAGCTGCCCGAGTACACCAACCAGATCTGGCATGGCTATCTGCCCGGGTGTGCACCCCCGAGCGGTGTACGGGTACCGGGTTTATGGACCCTATGAGCCTGAGGCCGGCCACCGTTTCAACCCCAACAAGCTACTGCTCGATCCGTATGCGGTAGCTCACATCGGCGAGCTCAAGTGGGATCCGGCCATATTTGGATACAAGATGGAGTCGGGGGACGACACTACCTTCGACGAGCGGGACAGCGCGCCTTTCATGCCCAAATGCGTAGTGGTCGATCCCAATTTCGATTGGCATGGTCAAGCTGTGCCGAGCGAGGTCCGTATACCCTTTGACGACACGATCATCTATGAACTCCACGTCAAGGGCTTTACCAAGCGGTTTCCGGGGCTGGACGAAAAGCTGCGCGGCACCTATGCGGGTCTCGGCGCCGAGCCGGTGATCAAGTACATCAAGGAGCTGGGCGTCACTTCGGTGGAGCTGCTGCCGGTCCATTTCTTCATCAATGACAGCAACCTGCTGGAAAAGGGGCTGACCAATTACTGGGGGTATAACACGATCGGCTTTTTTGCCCCCGATGCGCGCTATGCCAACGACCGCCGCCATGCCTTGCGCGAGTACAAAGAGATGGTCGCCCGCTTCCACGATGCCGGGATTGAAGTCATTATGGACGTGGTATACAACCACACCGCGGAAGGCAACGAACGCGGCCCCACGCTCTCGTTCAAGGGAATCGACAACGCAAGTTACTACCGCTTGCTCCCCGATAAGCCGCGCTATTACATCAATGACACGGGCACCGGGAACACGCTAAACCTTAGTCACGCGCGCGTGATTCAGATGGTGACCGACAGCCTGCGCTATTGGGCAGAGCAGACCCGTGTGGACGGCTTCCGGTTTGATCTGGGAACCATCCTGGCGCGAGAGCCGAACGGATTCGATAACCAGAGCGGATTTCTCAAGGCCTGCAGCCAGGATCCATGCCTGTCGAGGATCAAGCTCATCGCTGAACCCTGGGATTGTGGTCCGGGCGGCTACCAGGTGGGCGCCTTTCCGCCCGGCTGGGCAGAGTGGAATGACAAATTCCGCGACACGACGCGCAAGTTCTGGATCGGCAATGCCCCGGCAGCAGCGCTGACTGAGAGCCTGTGTGCATCCGGTTCCATCTTCAATCATCAAGGACGCAGGCCCTGGGCATCTATCAACTTTGTCACTGCCCATGATGGGTTCACACTGAATGACGTCTATACCTACAATGAGAAGCATAACGAGGCGAACGGCGAAGATAACAGGGACGGCAGTTCCGACAATAACTCCTGGAACTGCGGCGTAGAGGGCCCTACCGACGACCCCGGCATCATTGCCCTGCGCAAGCGCATGATACGGAATGCACTAGCCACCTTGCTCCTGGCCCAGGGAACCCCGATGTTGCTGGCCGGCGACGAGTTCGGCCGCACACAGGGTGGCAATAACAACGCTTATTGCCAGGATAACGAGATCAGCTGGCTCGACTGGGATCTGCAGGAAAAGGGCGAGTCCTTAATCGCGTTTACCCGTCGACTGACGAACCTCCGGCATCGGTATCCCATCTTGCGCCGCAACCTTTTTCTCACCGGTAAGTACGACGAAGAGTTGGGCGTGAAGGATCTGACCTGGATCAATGCCAACGGATCGGAGATGGAGCAGGAGCACTGGAGCGATACCGGCATGCGCTGTTTTGGGATGCTACTGGATGGGCGGGCGCAGGTTAGCGGAATAAAGCAACGAGGACGGGAAGCGACGATATTGATCGTGATCAATGACCATCACGATCTGGTCGAATTTACTTTGCCTGAGTGCCCCGGCGGCGATACATGGTGGTTACAGATCGATACCAACATCATCGACAACAGCGAGCGCGGGAGCTTCAAGGTCGGCGAAGCCTACGGCGTCACCGCCCGCTCTTTGCTTGTCTTTGTTTTGAAGGCGGAGTAGCCGTAACGACGACGACCGTCCTTGAACCCCAAACCAGGGGTTCAAGGACCAGTGTCGTGTCCTATAAGCGCTACGTTGTTCAGTACGTTTTCGTCAAAACTCACAGAATCGTCATCCTGAGCGCTTGTGACTTTACAGATGTTTCGGGCAAGGTCCGCGAGTTCAAACGAAACCGTCATCCCACCTGCTCCGCAGCGTAGCGACTGTTTCCTTTGCCCATCCGATCTAACGGTCCTCAATAAAGGTCGCCCATCCTCCACTTGTCATCCCGAGAGGCTGTGCCTTTTTAATTGCTTCCTGTTCAACAACTGCTGGGTGCCCCATTCAAGCCCGGTTTTGGCTTGAGTGGGATACCACGGCACTCACCTAACGATTCTTTCAGCCACTAGCCAATTCCCCATGGATGCACCACCCTCCACTTTGTCATCCCGAGGAGCCGACTTGCCTGCGGCAACTTAAGAGTGAAATGAACGCTGGAAATCGAGGTTGATTCTATTGGCTTTATTTTTTGTTCATTAGGAGGCGGAGTGGCCTCCTCTCATGGATGATGATTCTGCGGGAGAGCTAACGGAACGGAGAGCTTTGTGCGGGAGCCGGGGCGCACTGCAGGTCCCTCCACTACGCTTCGCTCCGGTCGGGATGACAAAGTGGAGGGTGGTGCATCCATGGGGAGTTGGCTAGTGGCTGAAAGAATCGTTAGGTGACTGCCGTGGTATCCCACTCAAGCCAAAACCGGGCTTGAATGGGGCACCCAGCAGTTGTTGAACAGGAAGCAATTTAAAAGGCACAGCGTCTCAGGATGACAAGTGGAGGGTGGTGACCTTTTATGAGGACCGTTAGATCGGATGGGCAAAGGAAACAGTCGCTCCACTACGCTGCGCTTTGGTCCCAAAGATGACTTCGCGCGAAACCAGAAGACCAAGTGCCCCGGACAGAAATCCGGGGCTGCCACAGACAAAGAAATAAGATGCCTACGATCGCCACATGCACTGGTCTACTTGGCCACTTGCCAATTGCTGCCGTTCATCACCAGCGAATCCTGACCAGGCTGGCTTCGCGCAAGCGAGGCACCCAGGGAGGGGAATGCAGTCTTTACCTCCTCCGATTGGGCCCATCCTGGGACGTCAGCGATGCTGTAGTGGTAATTGACCTCTGCCGTCTTCAAACCAGAACCATTGACGCCGTTGGTGACGCTGTCAATCGAATCCACAGCGCGATGGCCATAACAGAAATTGCCGTATCCCGGCTGGTTTGGATCCGGCGTCCATGCGGAACGCCCTTGCGCTGAGAGATCGTAATTGTTCACCTGCTTGGAGGCGACGATGAATACCTTCTTTTCAGCGGTAGTGCGGGTAAGAAGGCCGGCATCAGTCAGGGCATCATAGCCTTGTGTTTTGGCGTCGTCAGCGGTCGCTGCTTGCACCGGCAGCTTTTTTGTGTCCTGCCAGAGGCACAGGGGGTGAGCCTTGTAGTAGTTGTTGATCGCCGCTTGATAGTTCGCCTTGGAATTGTCCTGCTTGTTACAACCTGCGAAGAGAAGGGTAACACCGCAGAGTAATACCGTATGGTAACGTTTGTTTCTGTTCATCTAAAATCCTTTCGACTGCCTATGCAGGCTTAAAAGCAAGCAGGCGATAGGATGCTTTCCCGCGCTTTGCCGTTGCAATGTCGAATACGACACAACATATGGCACGCCATGAGCACCTTACTTCATTGAGGTGCCGGAACTGGCAATCGCAGCGATGGGAGGAGCCTTTGTTTGAAGGGGAACCACCTGATCTCTTACGAGTAAGAGGTCTACCACGGTTCCATAAGCATCGTTCAGCTGGGACACATGAGACCAGCGGGGCCCGCGGATTTTAGGGTCTTCGACCAGAGAGAGACCGAAGAAGATGCTCCCGTCGCCTGCCAGGTGGCGAAGGTGTCGGGTGAGTTGTAGGTAGACCCCGCGGTCACGCTGAAAGCCATGATGTTGGTTTGACAAGGAGCGGGACTGGCCATGCCATTGGTGACAATGCCGTAGGAAGCAACAAAGTTGAGATAGCCGGCAACGAGCGCGGTCACCGGTGGCCACCCCAAGGTCAGTTCCAACCGCGGTGCTTCCGTAGCAGCCGTAAAGCCCACCGGCCCCACGGCCGACACCCGAGTATCGTGTTGGGCGACGTTACCCTCAACGTTGAGGGTTCCAGACGGGCTTGTCTTGCCGTTTAAAAAATTAAAGCCGCCGCTGCCACTGTACTTGATGAGCTTGCCACCCTCAACCACGCTGTTCTTCGACGTAAAAGCAGGAATGAAGCTGAAGCCAAGCGATATCTTCAGGTCGAAGGGAACCGCGCCGACCACGATGGGGACGTGATAAGCCGCTCTGGAAAGCAAGACACTCTTAACCAGCTCAGCCGGCCAGGAAGTAATTTTGGCCACGGCTCCCGCTTTCATATCCTCCGTCGCAACCGCATACCACTTTAGCTCGACCTGGCCGCTAAGGTTGGAGTTAGTGAAATTCAGGTTGGTTAGCGTGCCATCTTTGATCTGCATCCTGATGGTGGAAACAAAGTTGCTGAGGTAACCGACGCCTTCATAGGCCAGCTTGCCCTGGCTACCCCCAAATTTAATGGTCGCCCGCACGTCGATGCGATCATTCCCCGGCGTGAATTTGACATGGTAGTTGTATCCGGAGAAGTCGACATCGAAATCCGCCACACCCAGCGTTGCCTGGGGACTCGCGGCATACACAGTGCCGAAGGGGGAAAACCTGGATGGAAGCCACTCCTGCAAGGAGGATCTCCGGGGCCGCATCCGGCTGAAGTCGATTTTATAAGTGCCTTCCAGCCGGCCGTTTTTGATGGCATCGGTAATCATGGCTGGGTCCGTCTTGAGTAAGTAACCGTTGGCGGTCTTCTGCACGTCGACCACCGTGCGCAGCGCCAGGCCGGAGAGCAAGACCACGCTCCCCATTCTCAGCTTGGCGATCTGGCCGGCGGAGGAGTCAAACGAATAGTTCCCATCGCGATCGATGCTGACCAGGTGACGCATCGTATCGTCTTTGCTAATCACCGTGACGCCATCCTGATAAGTCACGTTATAGGCGGTGGTGCCATCTTCCATCGGGGAAGAGTGTGGAATGTATACCGGCCCAGCGAAGTGCTTGCCGTGATACCCGGACGTGCTTACGCTCAAGTCGGGGTCCTGGGGTCCTGCAGGGCTCGCCGCGGGGGTTTCGTTGCGCGTTGCCTGCTTGCTGCAAGATGACAGCAGCATGAATAGACTGACAGAGCCAACCAGCATGATCTTGAGAACCAATTTGCGATCTGAGGTTCGCATCTGTTGCCTCGGCTGCCACTGCGGTAGCGCGGAATGCTTCGAATGGTACAGCCTGCGGGTGGAACGGGAAAGATGCCGAGAGAGGTTCTGTCGCAGCAGGTTGACAGGTAGCCTACTGTTACGTAAAAGAGAGACAGTCGCCAAGCCACTTCTTTTGAAACCTCGATCGGCAGCATCCGCGCGCAGAGCTGTTTCTGCGCTCTTCGTCGGAAATGGCTTCGCCTTCGGCGTCTGGTCGGCGCACATCGCGGTATTCAAGCAGAACTATCAACTTAGCAATGCACAGCTGACTCTTCCGCTGTTTACCCTGGCGCTCGGCGCCATCCTTGCCATGCCCGTTGTTGGGCGTGTCTTCCATCGTTTTGATAGCTCGGCCATCGCCTGGAAAGGCCAGATTTGTTACGCCGTGATGCTGTCTCTACTGCCCTGGACCAGGTCTCTGACTTACTTGGCTGTCGGCACGTTTATCTTCGGTCTCTGCCGGGGCACGGCGGACGTGTCGACAAACACGCAAGCCATCGTCACCGAGCGTGCCTACGGTTCAGCCGTGATGAGTTCGTTGCAAGGGTTCTGGAGTTTGGGGGGCGTAATTGGTGCGGGCTTCTCGAGTTTACTTCTGCGCCAACATGCAAGCGCACGGCAAGACTTGGCTGCTGCCGCCATCGCCATGATCGTGACGGTTCTGATCAGCCGGCGCTATCTGCTAGCTGACGATGCACCCGCGGATCCCCCCACTGGATGGAGCCTGATTCCCCGGTCCCTGTGGGCTTTGGCCGGCATCGCATTTCTCTCCCTCTTCATCGAAGGCTCGATTGGCGACTGGGGCACTGTCTATCTTCGCTCAACGCTTCAAGTCTCCACAGCTACAGCGGCGACCGGGTTTGCCGCTTTTGCGTTGTCGATGATGACCGGCTGCTTTGTAGGCGATTATCTAAACATAAAAGTTGGGCCGATGAACTTACTGCGAATTTCCGGAGCTCTGGTTGCCGTTGGCGTTGGGCTCGCCCTCATTGGTACAACCTACGCTGAAGCGATGATGGGCTTGCTGATAGCAGGCTTTGGCACCTCCAATATGATTGCCCTCATATTTGGCGCAGCGGCGCGGAGAAGCCCGGGAAGCGTTGGAGCAGCGATCGCTGCAGCCTCCAGTGTCGGATACCTGGGGTTCCTGGTGGGACCGCCGGTGGTAGGGTCACTCGCCAGCGTTGTCGGCTTGCGGCTGGCTTTAGCGCTGGTTGTTGTGGCCGGCACGGTGATCTCTCTTTCCGCCCGCAAGGTACTCGGCGAAGCTTAGAAGACGGCCTTGCATACTAAGACCGCGTGAGAGCTGCGGACATGCAAACCGCTTAGGAGCGCACCCTGAATTTTCACGCACTACAGCGTGGGCAGCGATCTAATCGCTTTGAATTTGGCTCCTATCCGGCTTGCAAGCGGAAGGACGATGGGTTATTGTTGGGCTGCTTGATAGGCGGAGCAGCGATGGAAAGTCTGGCAATTCTGGGCGGCCACGCAGTGCGGACCACCCCATTCACCCCCTGGCCACTGTTCTCAGATAAAGAAGAGACGCGGATTTTAGAGGTGTTGCGCGGCCGCGCCTGGGGCGGGCAGCCCTTCCCCGGCAAGTACGCAACCCAATTCGCAGCCGGTTTCGCCAAGCTGCACGATACAGCCTACGGCCAGTGCGTCAACACCGGTACGGTGGCCATTCAAGCTGCGCTCAAGGCCATCGATATCCGCCCTGGCGATGAGGTTCTGGTGCCTGCTTATACGTGGGAGGGCACGGTGGGCCCGGTGCTGCTGGTGAATGCTGTGCCGGTCTTTGTGGATGTGGATCCGGACACTTACTGCATGGATGCCGGGGCGGCCGAAGCGGCCATCACGCCAAAGACGCGCGCCATTCTGCCAGTGCACCTGGGCATGCGTTTCGCCGATATGGATGCCCTGCCCGAGATTGCGCGCAAACACTCGCTGAAGATCGTAGAAGACTGCGCCCACGCGCACGGCGGCAAGTGGCGCGGTAAGGGTGCGGGCTCCATGGGCGATCTGGGCGCCTTCAGCTTTCAATCGAGCAAGCTCATCACCTCAGGTGAAGGTGGTGTGGTGCTAACCAACAACCTGGAATACCACGAGCGGGTGCAAACCTACATCAATGCCGGCCGGGCGAGCGTGACCGATAAGTTCCACCATCGGACGATTGGGTTTAATTACCGGCTGGGCGAGTTTCAGGCAGCAGTGCTGAGCGCGCAGCTGGAGAGCCTTCCCGACCAGGCCGTGATTCGCATGGCGAATATGGCTTACTTCGAAGAGCAACTGGCAAAAACCACCGGCATCGGCTTCTTGAAGAAGGAACCCAGAATTACGACCCTAGCCCCCTACGGCTTTGTGCTGAAGTATTTTTCTGAACAGGTGAACGACATTCCGCGCGCCGCATTCGTAGCCGCTCTGCAACTGGAAGGTATACCTTGCGATGGCCTGTTCTATGAGCCGGTCTATCGCAGCTCGCTGTTCCCGCTGGACCCCGCCGACTTCCCTGCATTGAGCTGGGGCCGGCCGGAGCCGCTTAACCTGAAGACCATGTATTCCTGCCCGGAATCGGAGAAGGCCGCATACCGTGAAGCCATCTGGTTTCCGCACCAGATCTTCCTCGGTCCGCGGGCCGACATCGACGCCATCGTGGAGGCGATCCACAAGGTACTTAAAAACATCGAGAGCTTGCGCGACCTGGATCACAAGGCAATCCGCAACCAGCGGCTTGTCCCGCGCCGACCGCGAGAGCTAATGCCTCCAGTAGGTTTTGCCGTGCTCGGCCTGGGCACCCTTGCACAGACGGCGATCCTGCCTGCCTTCCGTAATGTGCAAACGGCCAGACTCGTAGCTTTGGTCAGCCGCGATCTCGAAAAGGCTCGCCGCTTGGGCGAAGCACACGGAGCAGCTTTCTCCTACGACAGCCTGGATGAATGCCTTGCCAATCCGGAGGTGGAGGCGGTGTACATCGCCACTCCTCCGGGGACCCACCTGCAGGAAGTGAAGGCCGTGGCGCGTGCTGGGCGGCACGTGCTCTGTGAGAAGCCGCTGGCGGTGACGGCAGCCGAGGCGGCAGAAATGGTGGCTACATGCGCCCGGCAATCGGTCCTGTTGATGACCGCCTACCGCAAGTGTTTTGAGCCCTCGACGGTCTTTATTCGCGACCTGATTCTCTCCGGCCGCCTGGGCGCGCTCAAGATACTGCACGCCTCCTTCAGCGAGCGTCACGCCCGCCCCCAGACTTCGCCCCCGTGGATTCTCGACCGGCGGCTCGCCGGCGGCGGCCCTCTCATGGACCTGGGCATCTATTGCGTCCACGCCGCGCGGTGGCTGGCTGGAGAAATTCCTTCGAGCGTCTCGGCTTTCCAGTGGACCCACGACCGGTCCCTCTTTCGCGAGGTGGAAGAGGGCATTGCTTTCTCCATGTATTTTCCCAGCGGGCTGGTCGCCCAGGCGAGCACCTGCTACAGCGCTGCCCTGAGCTCCATGCTCTATCTGGAGGGAACACTCGGCTCAGTCTCGCTTACTCCAGCCTTCCCTTACGAACACGTGCGCGTACTCAACGCCCGCTTGGGAGATGAGCTGGTGCACAGGGAGTTCCCGGTAGTCGATGAGTTCGGTCCGCAGATCGAGGCGCTTTCCCAGGCCATTCGGGGCGGACCTATTCCGCCCTCCTGCGGGACGGATGGTTATGTCGACATGGCGATCATTGAAGCGATCTACGGTGCAGCCCAAGCCGGTATGCCCCAGGCAGTCAAACTCCACGTGAACGTGGAAACGTAGAGCCGGACTTATTCCTTGGTTTTCAGCAAGTGGGCATTGTTGTGCAGGAAGGCTTCGATTTCATCCTTCATGCCCAGGATTTTTATCCACTGTTCTTTGTAAAGGGTGACCGGGAAGCGGCCAACGCCGTAAAGCGATACAGCTCCCTTTTCACTCACTTTCAAACTCAGTCCACGGACACTCTTGGTTTTGAGCTGATCGTTTTCCGCGCGCAGCTTCTCAATCTCTGCCCTCAGATCTTCCTCGGACATGGTGCGACCTCCTCAGGTGAAACACGTCTGCATCAGTCTAGACTGATTTCTCTCCCGCTGAGAAGCTGAGAAGGATGGTGTATACCGGAATAGGAATGGTGCCCTATGCCTGATTGTGACAGCCTTATCCGAAATGTGCTCGTCCTGGACGGCAGCGGCGGCGAGCCTTACCCAGCCGACGTCGCTATCGAAGGCGGCCTCATTCGCGCGGTCGGGGAACTCTCTGAGTACAGCGCCCGCCAGGTTACGGAGGGAGACGGACGGGCGCTCTCCCCGGGCTTCATCGATGTGCACACGCATGACGATACCAGCGTGATACGCAATCCACAGATGCTGCCCAAGCTGTCGCAGGGCGTCACCACGGTGATCGTCGGCAACTGCGGCATTAGTGCGGCGCCGGTGAAATTGGCCGGGGATCCACCCGATCCTATGAATTTACTGGGAGACGCGGACGCTTTCCGTTATCCCACCTTCGCGGAATATGTCGCGGCGGTGGATGCAGCCAAGCCGGCGGTCAATGTGGCCGCGCTGGCCGGCCACACAGCCCTGCGCAACAACCATATGGATCGGCTCGACCGCGCCGCCACCGCGACGGAGATCCAGGCCATGCGCGAGCAGCTCATCGAGGCCCTGGACGCCGGTGCGTTGGGGTTGAGCACGGGCCTCGCCTACCTGTCAGCCAACTCTGCTCCCCCGCAAGAGGTCCTGTCGCTGGCCGAACCGCTCGCGGCTGCCGGCGCGGTGTACGTTTCGCACATGCGCACGGAGGCTGAAGCGATCGTCGAAGCCATGCGCGAAGTATTCCAGGTCGGACGCCAATGCCAGGTGCCGGTGGTTATCTCCCATCTGAAATGCGCGGGTGTCGCAAACTGGGGCAGGAGCGCAGAGGTCCTCAACACATTGGATACGGCGCGAGCGGAACAGCCGGTGCAGTGCGACTGCTATCCCTATGCGGCCTCGTCCAGCACACTCGACATCCGCCAGGTAGACGAGCGCGTTCGGATCGTGATCACCTGGTCGAAACCTCATCCGGAAATTGCCGGCCAGACGCTGGAGCAGATTGCTCTTGCCTGGGGAGTTCCCCAGCGCCAGGCGGCGGAGCGTTTGCAACCCGCCGGGGCCATCTACCACGGCATGTCGGAAGAAGATGTGCGGCGCATCCTGCAACATCCGGCAACCATGATCGGGTCGGATGGCTTACCACTCGACCCGCTGCCCCACCCCCGGTTGTGGGGGACGTTTCCCCGCGTGCTGGGCTATTACTGCCGGGAGCAAGGTCTCTTTCCGCTGGCAAATGCCGTACACAAAATGACCGGTATGTCCGCCCAGCGCTTCGGTCTGGAGGGGCGGGGATGCATCCGCGAAGGCGCGCACGCCGACCTGGTGCTCTTCGATCCGGAGACCATCAAAGATACGGCTACTTTCACCAACCCCATCTGCTGCGCCGAGGGCATCGCCGCGGTCTGGGTCAACGGCGTACTGTCCTATCAGGACGGGGATGCCACCGGGCAGCGAGGAGGACGCTTTCTGCCGCGCCCGCGCAGGAGACAATGAACCCAGCCAACCCGGATCCCTTCTGCCCATGATCGACAGCCACGGCCTTTACCTGCTGATCGCAGCCGCCACCTCTGTGGTGGTGCTCATACTGCTTATCGCGGTGGTCAAGCTCAACCCCTTCCTTTCTCTGCTGACAGTTTCTCTGGCGCTGGCCGTTGCCACCGGGATGCGGCTCGAGACCATCGTTGGCTCCTTCGAAACCGGGACAGGCAATACGCTGGGGCATATCGCCATCGTGGTTGGCCTGGGCACCATGCTGGGCAAAATGATGGCGGAGTCAGGAGCTTCGGAACGCATCGCCGAGACACTGATACAGCTTTTCGGCGAGCGGTACGTCCCCTGGTCCATGCTCTGCGCATCGCTGATCGTGGGCTTGCCCGTGTTCTTTGAGGTGGGCTTCGTTCTGCTGGTGCCGATTGTCTTTACTGTGGCCCACCGCACTCGCACATCCGTGGTGATGGTCGGACTGCCCATGCTTGCCGGCCTTTCCGTGGACCATGCCCTGGTGCCACCTCACCCTGCAGCCATGCTCGCAGTCACCATCTTCCACGCCGATGTTGGGCAGACAATCTTATTTGCCCTGCTGATCGGCATCCCCACAGCGGCCATCGCAGGCCCCATTTATGCGCGCTGGATCGCACCCAGGCTTGTCCTCAGCGAGCACAATCCCATGGCGGAAGAGTTCCTCGAGCACGCTAACAATCGCAGTTTGCCCAGCTTTGGCGTGGCCGTCACCACCATTCTGCTGCCGGTGGTGCTGATGTTAACCGGAAGCTGGGCCGGTTTGGTGACGGCGCCCGGCAGCGTGGCCAACCGGGCGCTGCACTTGCTGGGGAGTGCCGATATTGCGTTGCTGGTCGCGGTCCTGATCAGCTTTGTAACGCTGGGTAAAATGCGCGGATTTAACCGGGAGACCATCCTGAAATTCACCAATGAATGCCTGGCGCCCACCGCCAACGCCACTCTGGTGATCGGAGCGGGCGGCGGATTCGGACGTATTCTTCAGGATAGCGGCGTCTCGCAGGCGATCGTCGCGGTTGCACTGCACGCCCATGTCTCGCTGCTCTTGCTGGGATGGTTGATCGCCGCACTCATCCGTCTGGCCACCGGATCTTCCACGGTCGCCATGACCACGTCAGCGGGTATTGTCGGCCCCATCCTCCTGCATAGCCCCGGAGTCCGGCCGGAGTTGTTGGCCATTGCTACGGGCGCAGGATCGCTCATCTTCTCCCACGTCAACGACGGCGGCTTTTGGCTGGTCAAGGAGTACTTCAACCTAAGCGTCGCCGATACGATGAAGACCTGGTCCACCAGTGAAACCCTGATCGCAGTCATCGCCCTGCTGTTCACACTAGGATTGGCCGCGGTTATTTGATTGGACACATCTACTGATCTAGAACGCTAAACATCGTGACGATGACAATTCTGTCCGAGTATGAACATTCTATTTATCTGGCTCAATGCTTCGCAGCCGCGGGCTTTGCCGCGGAAGGTCTCGGTGCGGGCGGTCTCGCTGCGGGCGATGCCGGCATCGTACTCCCAGGTCCGCCGACCGGTTCCAGCATGGGCAGCCTCTGATCCACCGGCGGCAGAGGGGGAAAGGGCGCGTGCGGTTCGGTCTGATACCAGTAGGCCACCGAATAGTAGTTGTCCGAGCGATGGTTGGCGTTGCCGTGTTCAATGGTCGCCTTGAACGATGTATTGAAGACGATGGGAGCGTCAAGATGAAAACGATAGACGCTCGACCTCGACCCTGCCCGGCCCTTACCAACGATGGGTGCGCCGTACAACTGATAGGAAAAAGGGTGATCTTTAAAACCCCAGGCGCCAAGAAAATAATCCTCTGCGCCGGTGCCGGCGATGTTCGGCTTCTTTACCCCATCGACAAAAAACATGTCGTCGCCCTCACCCCACCAATCGTTCTGGTTCTGCAAGATGGACATAGTCACTCCTGCATATTGACCGCTTCCCTTGGCCTCAACCCACACGTAGTTATCCTGTCCAGTGAGGTTGGCTTTCTTATTTACCAGCGGTTCGGCATTGCGCGTCCACTTGTTTGTCCAGCCATGATTGGGTTGAGCCTGGCGATACTGCGCGTGGAAATACAATGTGCCCGGCGCCAGGGGCGTGGTGTCAGTACGATAATCGATGTTGTAGTAGAGGGCCTTGATGAGCAGCTTGCCCTCATTGGTCACGGTGATCCGCGCATGCCGCTGAAAGGGCATAGGGAAAAAGCAGTTCAAATCTTTTACACTGCCCACCGACAGCATTTCAGACTGCCAAGGGTAGTAGTAGCCGAGACCGAGACCAAAGAAATCTCCGATCGGAGCTTCCACGCTTGGAGTCTCCTCACCATCCCAATAAATGCGCAACACAATCCGTTTCAGATGATAGGGTTCCGAGCTGGCAATCGTGAACCACAAGTGCGAGATCAGGCCGGGGCCATCGGTATCCAGCAGGGTGAGGGTTTCACCGGGTGCAACTTTCCGCCGGTCGGCATTGGCTCCAGTGGGATCGGCGCTCGAAGCCCGATGCGCAGTATAGGTCTGTTGGCGGATAAGATTCGGTTGCCAGGGGGCGCTTTGACCCAGCGCCATAAGCGGCAAGCTCGCAGCCAGACATACGAGCAAGATGCATCGGCTCACAGGCAACTTCCCTCAGTGCTTCGCTAAGATTATTGCACTGATTGGTCACTTGAGCCCAGACACCACGGCCACGCTATCGGGCCCCAGCTTGATCTTGGCGCCGCTTAGGGCGATGGACTCATCGGAAGCCAACAGCAACTGGCCGCCGCTGCCGATTTCCACCTCCACTGGCGCTTTGCCCAGATTGCAGGCGATGCGGAAACTGCCGCGTTCCAGTAACAACCACTGCGCTGCCTCGTCGAACCGTACCTGGACGGCGTTAAGGTTTCCATCGGACAGGTCGTTGCTGCTTCGGCGCAGGTTAATCAGGTCTTTGTGCCACTGCAACAAAGAGGCATGAGGCTCCTCATTCAACTCAGACCACCGCAACCTGGAGCCGGTAAACGTCTGCTCCGCCTGAGGATCTGGAATCTGATCGGGACTCCAGCCAAAGGCGACAAATTCCTTCTTGCGTCCCTCGGAGATCGCACGGCCCAGCTCTGGATCATCGTAATCGGTGAAGTATAGAAAAGGCGCAGAGGCGCCGAACTCTTCCCCTTGAAAGAGCATAGGCACGAAGGGCGCGGTGAGCACAAGCGCGGCGGCTATCTTCGCGCGCCCCACGCCTGCTTCATGGCTCACGCGTTCGCCCTGGGCACGATTGCCTACCTGGTCATGGTTCTGAACGAATCCTACGAAGCGATGCCCGGAGAGGCCCACCACCTCGCGCCCATGGATGCGCCCGCGATACTCAGAGTATTTGCCGTCGTAAACGAAAACGCAGTGCAGAGACTTGGCTAATGCGGCTAAGCGAGCCGAAGTCGGCGTAATATCCTTCCCGCTCACCGGAGATGACAGAGAACAAGGCATGGTGGAAATCGTCACTCCATTGCGCATCGAGACCGTATCCGCCCGCCTCCTCTGCTTTTACGATCCTGGGATCGTTTAGATCGCTTTCCGCAATCAGCACGAAATGCTTTCCCATGGCCGCTTCGAGCCTTCTTGTTTCACCAGCAAGCTGCTCCAGAAAGTGAATCGCAGAGCGGTCATTGAATGCATGCACCGCATCCAGGCGCAGATCCGTCCATGTGGTATTGGGCCAGCCACATCAGCGCGTTGTCGATCAGGAAGCGGCGCACTTCGGTCGAGCCGGCTTCGTCGAAGTTGACCGCGTCACCCCAGGGTGTGGAATGGTGATTGGTGAAGTACGGTCCAAATTTGCTCAGGTAATTGCCCACCGGACCGAGATGGTTGTAGACCACATCGAGCAGCACGGCGAGCCCCTTGCCATGGCATGCATTCACGAACCGCTTGAGGTCGTCGGGCTCTCCGTAAGCATTGAACGGCGCATACAAATCGACCCCGTCATAACCCCATCCACGCTTGCCGGGGAAGTTCGCAATCGGCATCAGCTCCACGTGGGTTACGCCCAGGTCTTTTAAATAGTCCAGGTGGCCCTCAGCCGCTTTCAGCGTTCCTTCCGGAGTAAAGGTGCCGAGATGCAGCTCATAAATGAGCGCGCTGGAAAGAGGGGGGGCCTGCCAGCCGCTGTCGCTCCAGGCGAACGCAGCGTCATCGACCACTCGCGACTCACCATGCACCCCGTTCGGCTGCCATCGCGAGCGCGGATCGGGAAGTGCCGGCTCCAGGCCATCGATCACGAATCCATAGTCGGTGCCCGGCCCCGCAGCTGGACACCTCCGCGGACCACCAGCCCCTTTCCTTGCCTGCCATGGCAAATCTCTCGTTGCCAATTTTGACTTCCACGGTACGGGCGTAAGGAGCCCAGACTTCAAATACGTGCATGCCATTCCTCCGGCGGTTAGATCATTTCTTTTTGGTATAGAGGCGAGAACAGCTAGTGTTCACAACCTGGCATGAGAAAGAATGCGATATTCCAGTTGGATGCAGGAAGCAGCCTACTTCGCCGGCAATGCCTCGCCGGAGCCAGGACCGCCCAGGTTGAAGGCGGCATTCACCAACGCGATGTGGGAAAGGGCCTGGGGGAAATTTCCCACCAGGCGCCTGGCCCCGGGGTCATATTCTTCCGCCAGCAAACCGACGTCATTGGCCAGCGACAGGACCCGCTCAAAGAGCTTTCTTGCATCTTCGTCACGCCCTTGCAGCTGGAGAGCACGCACCATCCAGAAGCTGCAGGCGAGAAAGACTCCCTCGCCAGGCGGAAGCCCATCCGAGGACGTGGCGGTGTTATAGCGCAGCACCAAGCCGCCGGACATCAACTGTTGTTCGATCGCCTTCAGAGTGCCGATGACCCGCGGATCCGTAGCCGGAAGAAAGCCCGTCATAGGCATAAGCAACAGAGACGCATCCAGCTGGTCGGAGCCATAGCTCTGCACAAAGCTGCCCAGCTTCTCGTTGTACCCCTGGCTGCAGATTTCATCGTGAATCTTCGTCCGCACCTTCTGCCACCGTTCCACGGGAGCACCAGCATGCAAAAGCCCTGCTGCCTTGATGGCCCGGTCGAAGGCAACCCAGGCCATCATCTTGGAATAGGTGAAGTGTTGTCTTCCGCCGCGCGTCTCCCAAATGCCCTCGTCGGGCTGCTGCCAGATGGTTTCGAGATGCTCGACCAAGTGGCGCTAGCATGGCAAACGATAGCTCCCCGTCTTTGCCCAGCCGGCCGAGCGCCTGATGAAAAGCCCCCAGCACCTCGCCATAGATGTCGAGCTGCAGTTGTTCTGAAGCTGCATTCCCAATGCGTACGGGTTTGGAGTCTTCATATCCGGAAAGCCAGGTCAATTCGCGCTCCGGCAGATAGCGCTCACCGGCAATGCCATACATGATCTGAACCTGGTCTGGACTGCCGGCGATGGCGCGCAGCAACCACTGCTGCCAGGCCTTTGCCTCCTCGTAATACCCGCCATGCATGAGGGCATCCAAAGTGAACGTCGCGTCACGCAGCCAGCAATAGCGATAATCCCAATTGCGGGGACCGCCCAACTGCTCCGGCAGCGAGGTGGTTACCGCCGCAACGATGCCACCCGTCGGCCGGTAGGTCAGAGCTTTCAGCGTTATCAGCGAACGCTCCACTGTATCCCGGTACGGTCCCTGGTAGCTGCACGCAGCAGCCCATTCCTCCCAGAACTTCTGCGTCTCTTCAAGGGCTTTGTCTACATGGATCGCGCGCGGCGCATGCAAGTGCGACCGGCCATAGGTCATCACGAAGTCGATGCTCTCTCCTTCGTTCACCGTGAATTCACTGACCGTGGTGAGATCTTCGCCCGCGAGCGGCGCCTTGGTGCGAAGGACCACAAGGTCAGGGCCGGCGATGGCGCGGATTCCGCCGTCGCTGCGCGTGACCCAAGGCACGGTCGCTCCGTAGTTGAAGCGTATGGACAGTTCCATCTGCATCGGCGCGCTTCCGCGAATTCCCTTCACGATGCGTACGATGTCGGAGGTGTTGTTGGCGCCGCGAATCGGCATGAAGTCGATCAGCATCACTGCGAAATCAGCGGCTTCGAAGGTGGTCTCCAGAATGAGCGTGTGATCGCGATACTTGCGCGTCGTCTTCGTCACTTCAACAGCGGGCGCCAGCAACCAGCGTCCGTTTTCTTCCGTCCCCAACAGGCGGGCAAAACATGCGTCGGAGGAAAACTCCGGCCAGCAAAGCCAATCGATCGAACCATCCAGGCCGACAAGCGCGGCGGTCTCGCAGTCGCCGATCAGGGCATAGCTTTCAATGGGAGCAAAGTTGTTCTTGTTGGTATCTATCACGGCTCTCGACAATCCTCGGGACTCATCGTTCGGGCCCAGCTCTAATGGTAATAGCCCTGCTCTTCTCCGCCCTTCACCTGGCCATACTCGAGCAGAGTAACCAGCAGCACGCCGCCGCAGATATTACCCAGGGTTGCCGGGGCAAGCCAGGCGAAGTATCTCGACACAGCAAGCTGATGATCGAGAATGGCCGCTAGAATTTCGCCGCTGGTCGCAATGCAGTGAGCAAAGCCTCCCAGGCCTACAACAAACGTCAATAGCCAGATCAGCATCACGGAGCCGGTGATGGAGTGGCTGCCACTCACCAGCCAGGCGACCAGCGCGATGATCCAGCCGCCGATCACCCCACTCCAGAAGACGTGGCTCGTCGTGACGCCGGCAGCCTGCACCCCCAGACGCGTCATCGCAGCAACAAATTCCGGACGAAGGGCCCCCGTCTTCGCCGCCAGCAGCGCGAAGAGAAAGGCTCCCAACACATTGCTGGGAAGAACGATGGCCCATAAGCGAAGGGTTCTCCAACCATGACGCCGCTCTGCGAGCATCAAGGCCACAGGGTAAAGGGTATTTTCGGTAAACAGTTGCGCCCGGCCGAGAATGACGGCAATGAACCCGATGGGATACAAAAGGTCGGCAACGAACTTGGCGGTTGGGCTTTGCCCTAACTGGGCCGAAACAATCGACGTGCTCAGAGCGGTCAAGCCCATGGTGATTCCACCGGCCACTCCGGAAATGAAAAGGCCGATCGCTGAGCGATTCAGCTCGTGGCGCGCGTTGCGCGAAACCTGCTCGTAGATCGCATCCGCGGTTGGCCGGTCCAGATCGGTTTGGGCCTGCGATCCGCCCGTGGCGGCCTGCGGTTCGGGGTGCGGATTTTTTGTTAACTTGCGTAGGGGCACGAAAGCTCCAATCTACAGTCTGGGGAATCATCGGCCCGGATTTCCTGAACAAGACTCCATCCAGGGGCGCCGGGGGTTTGATGCGGCCACCCACGCAAAGCGCCGCATGATCAGTTTCCGGGGTATGAAATCGGGGACGGGCTCGATGTACATTCATCTTTGCCGGATTCAACCGCTAAAGTGACCTGTAAGGAGGGTCCTTGCTGCCCAGAACATCTCCCCCTGCCAACTTCACTCGCCCGCCCATCGTGCAGTGGATGCTCTTCGTCCTGCTAGGCTTGTCGCTTTCTCTTCCCGCGAAGACAAGCGCCGCCGCTGATCCTTTGTCTGGCGCCACCGTACTGAATGCGGCAGACGCGGCCAAGGCGATTCCGGCCACGGTATTCTTCCGCGGCCAGGTAGCAAGCGTACAGGCTCGCAACTCCGGCGGAGTAAAGCTGCCGGATGGCATGTTGGTGCTCTGCGCGCTGGTGGATACTTCGGGCTACTCGACGGCCGTGCAGCAGAAATATCAAGCTTATTTCATCACGGAAGTCCCTCTCGAGATCAATGGCCAGACGCTGAAGCCGGGAGCCTATGGCGTGGGCTTTATCGAGGGCACAAAGTTTATTGTGATGGACCTCGGCGCCCACGACCTCTTTACTGCACCGGGCAATCGCGATGCCGCATTGAAGCGGCCCACGCCTTTGCAGGTTCTCGCCGATACCACGCCCGGCCATTACCGGCTCTACATCAACCGGAATTACGTGGTGTTTGCTCCCGCCTCTGGTCAGTAAACGTTATGGCCGGCCTGCTCCCGCGACAACTCTAAATTGAGAAATAGCTTCGCTCCGCCAGCTTCAAGCGAGCGTGGAACGATATTCTCTACCCGGCGCAAGAAGGGTACCTGCACTAAAGGTTGTAGATGGAAGAGGGGTGACTTTCCACTGAATCAGTCGATAATCTCAGGAACGGAAAGAGGTTTGGATGGTCCCCCCCGCCCCTGTCAATCCCCAAGTCGAGCGTCCGAACGGATCGTCAGCGGTTTTACTCGTCGGCGCTCAAACTACCAGCCGTTTCGTGCGCGCCTTCGGTTTTCAGGTGCTTGCCGTGCTCCTGGGCATCGCGCTGGCTTTTATGTAGAAAGCACTTCACCGGTCAGCGGGTGCTGGGCAGGAGTCCAGTATCCTGGCGACCGCAGACCGCAACCCGCCCGGGTTGTTCAGCTCCACCTGGTACGTCGGTGATCCCAAGTGCCGCTCCTCACCCGACCGAATCGCCAATATCCTGGATTCAGGATGCAGCTGGCGGGCCTGGTCGATCAAGCCTCTCACTACCTTCTCCTGCACAGTTTGACTGAAGATCAATAAGTCGTACGTTCGCGCCAGAATGGCTTTTTCTGCTTCCCCTGAGCTGGTGGTTACGATCTGCCAATCCCGTAGCAGCTCGGCGCGTGTATGCAAAAGAACCGGGTCGTCTCCCACGATCAAGATCGATGCTGGCACGGGCTGCTTCCTCCTCAACGTGTTGTCGCGTCGGACCCATTGGAAGACCGGAATTACAGAATGGACGTGGGACCCGCCTGGAAGGTTTGCAGAAATCTGGCGTATTTCACCTCCAGCCCGGCTGACTCGTTCTACACTTTTAGCACTTTATGCGTTGGACTCCCGGTGGTCTTAGCAGCGACGTTGAGGATCGGCGAGGCCAGTCGGGTGGCGGCGGCTTCGGCGGGGGCGGGCTTGGGATTGTGGGATTCCTTATCCTGCTGGTAGTCAGCCTGGTTACCGGGCGCAATTACATTGGCGCTTACTTTTCGAGCGGCGGCGCAACCCACGTGCAGCAGGGTCCGCCGCGAGCCGTATCGCCTCAGGAAGACCGCTCCGCCCAGCTAGCATCCTTCGTGCTCGGCGATGCGCAGGATACCTGGACCCGGATTCTCGCCCGGGAGAACATCCGCTACCCAAGGGCGAAGCTGGTGCTTTTCCGCGACTATACCCAATCCGGTTGCGGGGCAGCGCAATCGGCGACCGGCCCGTTTTATTGCCCAGCGGACCAGAAGGTATACCTCGACCTGGGTTTCTGGGATCAGCTGAAGCAGTACGGCGCGTCCGGAGAGTTTGCCCAGGCATACGTAATTGCACATGAAATTGGGCATCATGTGCAGAACGTGCTGGGCATCGAACGCAAAGTGCGTGCCATGCAGCAGCAGAATCCGCGGGCGCGTAACCAGCTATCCGTAGCCATGGAGCTACAGGCGGACTGCTTCGCCGGAGTGTGGGCACACTCCACAGCGGAACGGCAAATCCTCGAGCAAGGGGATGTGCCGGCCGCCTTACAAGCCGCCGCCGCGGTGGGCGACGACCGGATGCAGAAGATGGCCCGGGGCTATGTCACTCCGGACTCGTTTACCCACGGTTCGTCCCAGCAGCGCGTGGGATGGTTCAACCGCGGGTTCAACAGCGGACAAGTGAGTGCTTGTAATACCTTCTCCGCTGGGCAATGACCTTGGCTGTGGTTACAAACGGGCAGCGACAGCCTTGGTTTCCGTGTAATGCTCCATGACTTCCTTGCCCATTTCGCGGCCCCAACCGGATTGCTTGTAACCGCCGAACGGCCATGCGGGATCGCCGTAGTTATGGGTGTTGATGCAGACCGTGCCCGACCTGATCTTGCGCGCCATCATATGGGCAGCCTTCAGATTCTGCGTCCAGACGCTTGAGGACAGGCCATATTCGGTGTCATTGGCGAATTTGGCGACTGCGTCCAGATCGGCATCGTCGAAGGACTGAACGCATACCACCGGGCCAAAAATCTCTTCGCGCACCACCTTCATGTTGCGATCCGTCCGGGCGAGCACCGTCGGTTCGACAAAATAGCCCTGGTTGCCCTTGGCCTTGCCGCCGGTAACGACTTCGGCGCCCTCTTGTCGTCCAGACTCCAGGAAGCCGGTCACGCGGTTGTGCTGCTCCTTGGAGACCAACGGCCCGAGGTTCACAGAAGGATCGAGCCCGTGCCCGATTTTGAGCTTGCCCGCCTCCTTGGTCACGCCTTCGACGATCTTGTCGAAGATAGATTTGTGGGCGAACAGACGCGAACCCGCGGTGCAGCACTGGCCCTGGTTGTAGAAGATGGCGCTCGCGGTGCCGGCGATGGCTAGTTCGAGATCCGCGTCGGGAAAGACGATGGCCGGCGATTTGCCGCCCAGTTCAAGCGAGACCCGCTTCAGGTTGCCGGCCGCTGCTTTGACGATCAGCTTGCCGACCTCGGTCGAGCCGGTGAAGGCGACCTTGTCGACATCGGGATGTTCGGCCAGAGCAGCACCCGCCGTCTCCCCGAATCCGGTGACGATGTTCACTACGCCGTCGGGGAAACCGGCCTCGGTAATCAGTTCGCCCATCCGGATAGCGGAAAGCGGAGTCTGCTCCGCAGGCTTGAGCACGATGGTGCATCCTGCAGCCAACGCCGGCGCCAGCTTCCATGCCGCCATCATCAAGGGAAAGTTCCAGGGGATGATCTGGCCGACGACCCCGACCGGTTCGCGCATGGTGTAGACGTGCCAATTGCCTGACGATGAGACGGGAATCTGCTCGCCGTTGAGGCGCGTTGCCCATCCCGCCATGTAGCGGAACATCTCGATCGAGCCGCCGACATCATCGCGCCGTGCGTTGGTCACCGGTTTGCCATTATCGAGTGCTTCCAGTTCAGCAAACTCATCCGCATGACGTTCGAGCAAGTCGCCCAGCGACCAGACGAGCTTCTGTCTTGCGGCAGGCGAGATCTTGGACCACGGTCCGGTCTCGAAGGCGCGGCGGGCGGCTGCGACGGCAAGATCGATATCCGCCTTATCCCCGGCTGGGACGTGAGCGATGATCTCTTCGGTCGCGGGATCCTCGACCGCAAAGGTCTGCCCGCTGCGCGCGTCAACCCATTTGCCATCGATTAGCATTTGATGTTTCTTGGCCATGAATGCAGCCGCGGCGGCACCGAGCGCAGGCTTATGGATTGTGGTCGTGGCTTCATCGGTTATTGGCATGGATCAGCTCCTGGCAGTGGCAATGTGTTGCCGATAATGGTGCCCCCGCCTGCACCGGGATGTCAATCAACTGGAAACGCAGGCGCACTAGTGTTTCATTTTCAAGGCAGCTGCATCGAAGGTGGTGACCTGAGCGGCCATCAGGCCATCCTTGGTCTCATAGGCATCCGCTCCGCGATAGGGTTCTGCAAGAAAGGGAGCATCCGCCCGCCACTGAACATTAATCACGTCGCCGACAACGAATGTGTGCTCGGTGGTGATCACTAAACCACACGTTCCTCCCTGGGCCGGCGGCTTCACGATCTTCGCAAACATCTCGCCTACGGCCTTGCGGCCGCGCACCGTCACACCGTTGGGGGCAAAGAACTCCACATTGTCGGGAAATTGAGCCATGAGGCGCTTCCAGTCGCAGGCACTGAACGCTGCCATGTGCTCGGCCACGACCTTGGCAGGAGTCGGTTGACGAACCCGCGCGGGCAGTGGACTGGACTGCGCGATTGCTGCAGGCACAACTGCGATGGCGACCGTGAAAATCGCGGCGGCCATTGACATTACTTTGGCGTGATGATTGGCAAAATCCATTTTGAGATTATTGCACTCCTCACCTTGATTCGTGGTTGCACTTTTTCAGAGTTCCAGACTTACCGTTTTGTACTTCGAAGGTTCCTCAAGGTAGGTCCTAGTGGGACACACGCGCATCTCCAACGAGGCAACCGATGAAGGCCATTGGTTCTCCTATCCTCGTGGATCGTTTCTGAGAGGAAATTCATTAGCGGCGAACGAACCGCGACTGCCCGTGAGATTATATGCGATGACTCTAAATCGCTCGGAGAACGTTGCACCCACCCACGGCGGGAGCATTCCGCTGCAACAACCTTGGGAAGAGGCTGCACCGACCCCAGATGGAACGCTTCCAAGATTGCAGCCCGGGAGCACGGTGCTGGTTACTGGCGCGACCGGATTTATCGGAGGGCGGCTGGTTGAACGGCTGATCCAGCAAGGAGAGGTGCAGGTCCGCTGCATTGTTCGTGACTCCAGCACCACGTCCCGGCTCGGCAGTCTTCCCGTCGAACTGCTCCCCATGGATCTCCGCAATGGAAGTGAAATGAGTCGCGCCGTGAAGGGTGTAGATTATGTTTTCCATTGCGCATATGACTGGCGATCACGGAGCCAGAATATCAATGGACTGCGTAATATCGTCGAGGCTTGTGCGTCTCATGCAGTCAAGCGTCTCGTCCACGTCAGCACGTTCTCGGTCTACGATCCGTTCCCTGATGGTCCTCTTACGGAGGAATCGCCGGATGGCGATCGCGCGAGCGTATACGTCGACACCAAGCTCGATCTTGAAAAGATCATCTTTGAAGCGGTTCGGAACCGTCATGTGGCCGCCACGATCGTGCAGCCAACTATTGTCTATGGTCCTTACTGTGTTCCGTGGACGAATGCGCCCGCTGAAAGTCTGATCTTCGGCGACGTAATTCTGACGGAGGGAGAAGTGGGGGTATGCAACGCGATTTACATCGACGACCTCGTCGATGGCCTCCTCCTCGCAGCGGTATCTCCTGCGGCCGTGGGCGAGAGATTTCTTATGTCGGGACCGCCAGTCACATGGGCAACGTTTTTCACCGAGATGGCGAGCGTTCTGGGAACGAAACCGCCACAGTTCTGGTCGAGCGAACGAATCCAGAAGTACAAGGAAGAGGCTAAGAAATCCCAAAAGACCGTGGTTAGTCCGAAAAGCGTCCTCAAAGCGATCGCGGGCTGGGGCCCTGCGCGCAAGGCGATGGAGGCCGGCTTTGATGTCATGCCGGCGCCATTACGAAAGAAGATGGCGAGTAAATTGGGGTCGAGCGGCAATCGCCCACGTGGGGGAATCTCCTTGCCGCAACCTCTGTACAGCTCGAAGACTACCGTTGGCTCGGAAAAGGCAAAATTGAAACTGGGCTATAAACCGCGCTTCGATTTTCAGGCCGGAATGGAGTTGACCGGCCGCTACCTGAAATGGACCTACGCAAATGACCTTCCATCGGCTAAGAGTGGCTCTCAGCAGCCTGCTCCTGGAAAAACGCTTGCGTGAACAGAGTTCCACGAATCCACCAAGGCTGGCGTTGGACGCTGCGCAAATTGTTGATTCGATGGTGGAGCTAAGCGGGATCGAACCGCTGACCTCCTCGTTGCGAACGAGGCGCTCTCCCAGCTGAGCTATAGCCCCACAAGATGGGAACAACCTGCATCAGTTTAAAGCATTTTCCGATTAATGGGATGTGAGACGGCCTTCGAGCCCGCTGAAGAGCGCATCCAGATGGGCATTGGGAATCTGGCCCTGCGCCATTCCAGGGGCTCCGCCTCCCCGCAGACCATAAGCCGCAAGTGCCTCGCGCAACAGGCTGCCGCAGTCGACCTTTGAATCAGCACTGGCCGCCATTACCACCCGCGCAGGTTCCTCCTGGGTGGAGGCCAGCAGCACGCAGATCTCTCCAGCCGATGCCACCAGCCGCGACGCCAGCAGCTTGAGATAGTTGGCGTCCCGGTCGGTAAAGGTTCTCCGCAGCACTCTAAGGCCCTGCCCGGGGGGATACTCAAGCAGCAGCATCGAGGCATGGTACCCGGCCATCTCCTCGGTGAGCTTCTGGCGCGCCTTGTGCGCCGCCTTGCCCTCGGCCAATTGCCGCTCGACCGCGTCCGCAACCTCAAGCCGACCCACAGAGAGTGCGGCCGCAGCTCGTGTGAGCGTTGCCAGGTCACGCCGCGCTGTCAGCGCCGCACGCATGCCACAGACAAATTCGACCCGTATCCCCTGGCGCACGCGTTCGGTTCCACGGATCAGCAAACCACCTATCTGGCCCGTCGTCCGCACATGGGTGCCACCGCAGGCGTTGAGATCGATCCCCTCAATCTCAATCAGGCGAATGTCCCCTTCCCTTTCCGGCAATTTATGCAGAGTGCCGGCGGCAAGCAGCATCTCCGCTTCCTTGCGGGAGACGGTGCGCATGGTGATGGCGCAATCCTGGGCGATGATCTCGTTGGCCGCGTCTTCGACCCGCTCCAATTCCTCCCGCGAAATGGCTTCGCGGGCGAGGTCGATGGTCGAGGTCATCTCACCCAAGTGGAAGGAAACGGTTGCGGCGCCCAACTGGCGATAGATCACTGCGGATAGCAAATGCTGGCCCGAGTGCTGCTGCATGTGGTCGCGGCGACGGGGCCAATCGACGAAACCATGCACCGGGGTTCCGGCCAGCAGCGGCTTCGCCGTAGTGTGCCAAACCTCTCCCTGCTCGTCCTCCTCTACCGCAAGAATGGGGGCTTCGAGCAGAGCACCGCCCGTAGAGGTAGCCGTGAGCAGGCCGGTGTCATGTGGTTGGCCGCCGCTGGTGGGGTAAAAAGCGCTGCGGTCGAGGGCAATTTGCCACAGCGACCGCCCCTGGCTCCGGGAAACTTCGCGAATGTCGGAAACATGAGCTTCGAAGGAGGCCAGCGATGGGTCAGCGTAGTAGAGCCGGTCAGACATGCTGCACGTTATTCTATCCGGGAGCACCGCGCGCCCCAGATTCCCTGTGGAGCCGGTGGGCGTTCATGCACTTCATGCGGCTTTCCGTGATGAAAGCCGCACCCGCGGTCGTGTCCAGCACAGCGTACTGGAAATCTGGGTTCCCGCAGCGAGCGCACCAGGGGGAGTTTTATGTTGTCACTTGGCAAAGCGGGAGTATTTTTCACATGCGTTCCTCTGTGGGCCCTATGGACTGCGGCTGCCCAGGGGCCCAGCCCAACCTGTACCGAGTTGTTGCAGGCGCAGGACGCAAGAGCCGTCGCGGCTTGCAAGGCACAGGTCGACGAAGCCGAAAGCGGCCCGGCTAGTGAGCGTATGGCGCGCATCGTGGCTGACGACGAATATGGCGTTGCCTTGCTGGCGATTGCGCACCAGCCAAAACAGGCATTGGATGCTTTTAACCGCGGGATCGCGCTGCTGCCCCGCGAGCACCGTCAAGCCCGACAGTTTGCAGTGGGCGGTCGCCTTCTGGCACCGCGCCACTGCCTATCAGCAACTGAGCCAATGGGAGCGGGCGGACGCCGATCTGGGGACGGCGGAGGATACCCTGACTAAGGGTATTGCGGCTGCCATCGGCAATGCGCCGCTGGCGCAGCATCTCACGGAATTACGTCAGCGGGTCCGGAGGCAGCGCGCGGATGTGCTCGATCGACTGGGCAAGCACAGCGAGGCGCAAGCCCTGCGAGCTACACAATAGTGCTATGAACCGGGGGGCTATAGTGCGCCACTCCTGGTTGCTCATCCGTCATAATCAATCTTTAGGCTTATGCCCGGGATGAAGGTTATTATGCGCATTTGCATTCTGCTGCGTGGCCCTGCTCATGATCGGAAGCCAATTGCTCTGTGCACAGGCACCGGGTCAACAAAAAGCGGGAGAACCGAATGCCCCGCCCCCCTCGCCGCTGAGCAGCGACGACAAGGCGAATGAGCTGAGCGACCAGGTAGGCAAGCTAATGGTCAAGTGCGTGAACTTGCTCACCGCGCAGGATCCGCTCTCCCTGGATTATTGCAAGCAGCAGCGCGATCTGGCCGACCAATATCCTCCCCGGGAACGTATGGTGGACAAGATGTTGGCGCACGACGAATACGGAATTGCCTTGGCGGCCTTCGACCACAAGAAAGAGGCGCTGGAGGAGTTCGATCAGGAGGTCGCGCTGGTGCCCAAAGCGGTGAAGCCCGGATCATCGGAGTGGAGCACGGCCTATTGGCACCGGGCGATGCTCTACGCCCAGCTGGGCGAAAACGACAAGGCAGACCGCGATTATCGAGCCGCGGAAGCGAACTTCCGCAAGGCGTCGTTTAACCCGGAGGAAGCAACCGCGGAGAAGAAGCGGCGCGCCATTCTGCGCCAGCATGCCGCCTTGCTGCAGAAGGAAGGCAAGACCGAAGCGGCACACCGGTTATTGGAAGAGGCGGCGAAGTAGACGGAATGACGGAAGAAGCATCTCCCAAAGAAAAACCGCGGATGAAAAATATTCCTCGGGATGTAGAGCCCTATTTCATTGCATTACTACTCAAGGGCGAGCGGTGGAACGATACCCAGGGCGCGGATGTCGCTGACCTGGTGCCGCGCCAATTGGCATTCCTACGCGAACAGGTGGAAGCCGGACGATACCTGCTGGCAGGCCCGATTACCGATGACGGGGCCCTGGTAGGGATTTCGATCATCGCCGCCGCGACCGCCGCAGAGGCGCTGGCCATCGCCAGCGCCGACCCTGGAGTACAGGCAGGACGATTGAAGGTGGAGGTGCATCCTGCCTTTTTGCCCTCGCTGAAGGGATTGAAGATCAATTATTCCTGAGTCATTTCAACTGGCGGCCAATCAACGAAGGGCACCTCACAGAACCCCGTAGGAACTGGACGGGTGGAGTTCTCCGGATTAGCTCACGCCAGATCGTGGGCCGGGCATCTTCTCTTTTTCCAGATGGCGCACCGCCGCAGCCATAGCTTCAAGGTACCGCTTCGGCTTTTGCTGCAGCAGCGAATGCTCGATGGCCTTCCTGTACCCACCGGAATAGATCGCGTAAAACACCGCAAGCGCGCAACCAACGCCCAGGGCGAAGCCGAAGAAATACCCCAGCATGATGTTGTAAAACGCAGCCATCGTCAGAGTCCGCCTTGCACCGTATCTTTTGGCCGCGCACGGTGCAGAACCGGCGGGCCAGTCCGGCCCCACTCGCTGGGATCCCAGTGAACCGGGCTGAGCTCGTGGTCGCGATGCCGAAAGGTTATTGGGCGAGGCGGTTGGTGGGGGCCCATGGGGTCAAACGTAAGCACGATTTGGCTCCCGCTTTGCATCCAGCGGCCATGCTGGGTCACCTTGTCTTTGCCGATGTAAAGAGTGTCGAAAATGGCGGTGCCATCCGCAGCCAGGTTGAGGGTGAAGACCCGTTTCGCGGCATCGGCCGCCGGCGCGTGGCCTTGGTAAGTACCAGTAAGATCAGCCTCCTGCCGCCAGACAAGGCCGACCGCAGCAGTCCGGGCAGAGCTCTGCGGCTGGGCTCCGGCGCAACGGCGGGAATGAGCCAGCAAAGCGCCAGCAAGGAACCAGGAATTGCTGGGCGGGCACGAAGCAGTCTGGAAACGGCGTACATGACGAATGATCATAGATGCCGTTTGCTCTCCGGTCAGCAAGAAATCTGCAGACAGAGGCCAATCGGCCGGATGGAGGGTTTGCGAGCGGAAAGGGCGTATGATGCGTCTCTATATGCGACAGTCTCTCCGTTCAAGACACGGCACCAACCACCGCTATGGGAACCGTTGAAGGACAATTCGTCGGATGGCTGGAGGCCGAGGCAGTGGCCAAACCAGAGGCCAAACCAGAGCAGGATACGCACGCCCAGGTAACCGCGCTGGTAGAGGAGTATTCGACCACGCTTTACCGCGTGGCCTATTCGGTTACGCGCAACGCAGCCGATGCGGAAGATGTGGTGCAGGAGACCTTCCTGCGCGTTCTGCGCCACCGCAATAAGCTGGCTGAGGTGCGCGACTATCGCGTCTGGCTGGTTCGCATCGCATGGAATCTTGTCCTCGACCGCAAGCGGCGCGCCAAAACTCGGCCTCAGGCGGACGATTTTGAAGACCTGGCACGGGTTCTGCCGGCGGGCGATCTGAGCGCGGAAAAGATGGTGATCACCGCCCAGCGTCACGCGCGGATTCTTCGTCTCATCGACACACTGCCTGCACGAGAGCGCGAGGTGCTGCTGCTTTCTGCGGTGAAGGAGCTCTCGACCGTAGAGATAGCCCTGGTACTTAAGACAACCGAATCGACCATCCGCTCCCGGCTCTACCGTGCGCGACACGCGCTCGCGGCCTTGCTGGAGCAGGAAGGGACATTGCAATGAGCATACATTCAGAAATCGACGAGACCCTGCGCCGGCTAGGCAGTGTCGAGCCTCCATCCGGTTTGGAGAGCGCGCGTCAACCGCCGGCTACAAATTCCACGCAAGAAGTTTTCCATTTCGATGATCCGGGCTATCTCCGCCTGCGCCGTGGCGGCGGGCGTTGCCCTATCCGCCATAGCGCTGAACCCTGGTCTGCGCAACTTGGTGCTCCACCACCATCCCGCCACCCAAAACGTGCCCGTGGCCGGACCGCCCCGCGTGGTCGCCCCAGCGGCCGGGGGGTTCGGGACTGCTTCGGCAGTGCACGTGCCTGTGGAGCCGGTTCCGGTGCAACCCACGCCGGTTAACCAGGGCCGCGGACGATCCAGATCGGGCCGGGCCGTGCTCCCAAACGGGACCCAGACTCCTCTGCCGCGCGGTGTCGCAGCGCCCAACACTCCGCTGCCCACTACGGGCGTCCCTTCCACACCCGGCTCAAGTCGCTAGCAGACTGCAGGGTTCTCAACCAACCGTCAACAAAAGCTGGGTGCCCCATTCAAGCCGTCATTTGGCTAGAGTGGGATCCTGGCACTCGATCTGCCACTTCGTGGTATTGCTTTCCCACTGATTGCAGACTTTTCTGAGTTTTTCCTCCAGAATGCCTTACAGCACCGCTTCAATGACAACGTGAACCACCGCCAGCACTACAGCTCCAATGAAGGCTGCGCCGAAGCTTGCAATTTGCAGTCCCGGGGTGATCTTGCTGGCCAGGATGAGCAT
Source organism: uncultured Acidobacteriaceae bacterium (assembly GCA_963721125.1). Classification (GTDB taxonomy): domain Bacteria; phylum Acidobacteriota; class Terriglobia; order Terriglobales; family Acidobacteriaceae; genus PALSA-350. The sequence goes on from CAVRHZ010000001.1 coordinate 79,652, forward strand.
GAACGCATTGATCACTAGAAAGAGCAAACCCAGGGTGAGAATGGCGAAGGGAAAGGTGATCACCTTTAACAGCAGACCCAACGTCATATTCAGAAAGCCGATCACCAGGACTGCTACCAGGGCTGAGGGCAGGCTCACCACCCGGAAGCCGGGAACGATATACGTTACGGCTAACAGGGCCAAGGCGCCCTAGAACCCACTTCAAAAGCAAATGCACCATCGTCTTGATTTCCTTTCGCACCAGAAACCCGCGATCCTGTCGAGTGAAGCGAAGGATGCAGGGAAGCTTTTCGTGGTAACAGCCTACGCTAAGATGAGCGTTATGGTGCAGGATATGCGCTCCGGTCCGCGGCTCGCAAAGAGTGCCCTCGTCGCCGTGTTAGCAGGGTTCGGGATGGGAGGCTTCATACTGTCTCCCGCGGTCTCGGCCGCAGGCGAACAGACGGCGATACCCGACGCCGCAACCATGCTGCGTGAGGTTGAGGCACACCAGAAGCAACTGGACAAGATACGGGAGAACTATACTTTCCGCGCGGTCCAGACGACCCGGCAACTGGACGGCAGCGGGAACACCAAAAAAATCGAAACCGAAGAGCACGAGGTCTTCTTTGTAAACGGTCACCGCGTGGAAAAGCTGGTGCGCAAGGATGGCAAGGATCTCAGCCCCGACCAGGCGCGCAAGGAACAGGACCGGGTAAATAAAGAAGTGTTGAAAATCTCGCAACCGGGCTATAAGAGCCCTGAAGAGAAAGATGACATAACGGTCGCGCGCCTGCTGCAGATCGTTGCCTTTTCCAGGCCGCGCCGGGTCAGCCTGAAAGGACGCGACACCATCGCCTTCGACTTCGCTGGGGATGAACACGCCAAAACCCACGGCCGGGACGAAGATGCACTCAAGAAGGTGAGCGGCACAGTGTGGATCGATGAGGCGGATCGTGAGGTTTCGCGCATGAGCGCGACCCTCGACGAGAACTACCATGTCGGCTTCGGCCTGCTGGCATCAGTCGCCAAGGGCAGCAACTGGTTTTCGATCAGGCGCTCATTCGCAATGAGGCGTGGCTGCCAACGGCGATTACGTTGCATCTGCAGGCACGGGCGTTCCTGGTCGCGGGTATCCGAGCCGACGTGGATATTCGTTTCGACGAATATAAGAAGTTTCAAACCGACGCAGTACAGCAGCCGGGAGCTACGGCCACTACGCCTCCGGCCCACTGAAGAGGCTTTTGCTACTTCTGCTGTAGCTTTTGCGCCGCGATCTGGCCCGCAGCCGATTTTGAACTCTTGAGCTGCGCGTAGATTCGGTTGGCTTCTGCGGGATTGGTCTTTTCGTAGATTGCCGCGAGTTGCAACTTGGCCGCATCGGCGGGCACAGTGTTGGTTGGTTTCGCGATCAGCTGTTTCAGAAGATCCACGGCTTGACTACTGCGGTTGGTCTGCTGGTACAGGTTGGCCAGGGCCAGCTTGGCCAATGACGCCAAGGCGGCATCGTGCCCATCCGCGACCTGTTTGAGGTAGCTCTCCGCCGGGCCGTTCTGGCCCAGGTCGATCGCCGTGATTCCGGCGAAGTACCGGGCGGTCTTGCCGGTTTCAAACAAGCCGTATTGGCCGGCGATTTGTACAAACTGCTGGTTGGCCAACTTCGCCCGATCCGCGGCAGTGGCAAAAGTCTTTTGCCCCGGGGTCGGGGGCTGTCCGGGCTGGGCCAGGGGCGTATTGTAGGTGTCCATCGCCTCGCCGAAAGCCAGCTCAGCCGCTGCGGACCGCTTACCGTAAAGCACCAAGCCTGCCACGACGATTGCAAGGCAGATAGCCGCGGCAATGCCGGCGGTAATTATCCTCGATCGATTCTCTTGAAACCAGTCGACACTGGTCCTGGTGGCTTCGACTAAACGATCTTGTTTGAGCGCGTGACGTGTCTGGGTGTCCACGGATTTCCTTCAGAAGCCGGCTTAGGCGGGTCGCAGTTCAGCAGGAGTGACTTTTGCCGTCTGCGAGGGCTTCTAAAGTTTAGCAGCGCCGGAGTTTGCGGGTCAAACCGGCAAACCCCGGCGCGGGCTCAGAGCAGCCGGCCAACTTAAGCAGCTGCCACCGGATCTTCAATCTCGCCGTTTTCGATCTTCTCCCGGCAATCGATGCAATAAGGGGTCCAGGGAAGAGCTTCCAGCCGTTTCAGACCGATGGTCTTGCCGCAGTGCATGCACTCTCCGAAGCTACCCTCATCGATTCTCTTAAGGGCCAGGCGGACAAGGGCAAGCTGCTCGTGTCCACTGGTGCTTTGGCTGAAAAGCATCTCTTTCTGGTAAGACTGCACAGCCTGGTCGGCAGCGTCCAGGGCGCTGTCTGCTGCCACCTCGCGGCCCTGCTCCACCGCTGAGATCATGGACTGCTCCAACTGCTTTTCCTGCCGGCGAAGCGCCTGTTCGAATCGTTCTATGATTTCGGGATTATGCACCACTTTTTTAGTTGCTCCTCAACACGGGTCAAAAGTTCGTTATAGTGTCGCCTAATTGGACGCAGAATTGAGGGGAAATTATCTTTCTTTTTTTAAATTTTTTCTCATTTGTTCGCTGTACCAAGCCCTCTGGAACCAGCCGCGGCACATAGGACCGGAAGATAAGGCTTGAAATGCTAGGCTATTAGGCATGTATGAAGACTTCCATGTAACCGACCACTGGACGCGCGAAGACCTGCACTGCCGGTGGACAGCCAATGTGGTCGCCATCGCCACCCGCCACGCGGATGCGGTCGACGTACGGTTCGAGGTCAATGGGCGGCCGGTCTGGATCGCTATGCCGGCAGACGCCTGGGTGGTGCAGAAGGAACGCTCTGGCCACGTCATCACCGATCGGCTGGCAGCCCAGGTGGCTGGCCGCTACTTGAAGCAGGCCGCGGAGAACGGGTACGACAACGGGCGCGAAATGTACACCATGAGTGTAGCCGAGGTACTCGAACAGGTGGCCGCCGTCATGGCGGAGGTTGGGCACTCCACCCTGTTGCCCGAATTGCCGGTGATGCCACGCTCGTAGTCGTCGCGCAGCAGCACCAAGCGGCTTGTCAAGTCCTCCTCCGGGTCATTGGCTGAAAAGCAACAGCCATTGGGTAAGGCGCTGCAATGCCGTTGCCGCAACCGTTGCGCACGGGTAAACTCACTTACCTGAGCAGTCGCCAGGGAGGTACGTGCGTGGATTCAGTCAAGGCAACCACGTTGACAGCAAAGCTGGTGGAAGGCGCCCACGTCCACAAAAACCTGTCGACCCCGCAACTAGTAGAGGCGGCAATTGCCCGGGGCGAGGCCAGTCTGGCCGATAATGGCGCCCTGGTGGCACTGACCGGCGCGCGCACGGGGCGTTCCCCGCGAGACAAGTTCATCGTGCGGGACGCCATCACCAGCGACACAGTGGATTGGGGCAAAGTGAACCAGCCCTTCGATCCGGCAAGATTCGAAGCGTTGCTGGCGCGGGTCGCCGCTCACATGCGGGAGCGGGATCTCTACGTTCTCGATTTAAATGCCGGCGCTGACAAAGACTACCGGCTTCCCGTGCAAATTATCGCCGAATACGCCTGGCATGCCCTGTTCGTGAAGCAGTTGTTCGTGCGGGTGCCGGCCGAGGAGCTGGCCGGGCATAAGCCGGAATTCACGGTGATTGCCGCTCCCGAATTTGAGGGAGTGCCGGAGCGCGACGGCACCCATTCGAGCACATTCATCATTACGGATTTCACCCGGCGCATCATTCTCATCGGAGGCACGAAGTATGCCGGCGAGATGAAAAAATCAATCTTTGGGGTAATGAATTTTCTTTTGCCCGCGCGCGACGTCTTCCCTATGCACTGCTCAGCCAACCTGGGGAAAGCCGGAGACACTGCGCTGTTCTTCGGACTTTCCGGCACCGGAAAAACTACGTTGTCCGCCGATCCGCAGCGGCGGCTTATCGGCGATGATGAGCACGGCTGGAGTGCGAATGGCGTCTTCAACATCGAGGGCGGCTGCTACGCCAAGTGCGTCGATCTCTCCCCGGAGAAGGAACCACAGATCTACCATGCGATCCGCTTTGGCGCGGTGCTCGAGAATGTAGTGATCGACAGCAAGACCGGGGCACCGGATTACAGCGATATCCGGTATACGGAAAATACCCGGGCTGCCTATCCGGTAGAGTTCATTGCCAAGGCGGTCATCCCGGGCGTGGGTGGTCATCCTAATCATGTGCTGTTCCTCACCGCGGATGCCTTCGGGGTGCTACCACCGATCGCCAGGCTTAACCCGGCGCAGGCCATGTATCACTTTCTTTCGGGATACACAGCGAAGCTGGCGGGAACGGAAGCAGGGTTGGGCAGCGAGCCGGTGCCGGAGTTTTCCACCTGCTTTGCCTCGCCCTTCATCCCCCTGGCACCCGCGGTGTACGCAAAGATGCTGGGGGAACGCCTGCAGCAGCACAATGCGCAATGCTGGCTGGTAAATACCGGTTGGACGGGCGGCGCTTTCGGCACCGGCGAGCGCATGAGCTTGAAGCACACCCGCGCCATGGTCAATGCTGCATTGGAGGGCCGTCTGGATAGCGTCGAATTCGTGACTGAGCCGGCGTTTGGCTTGAGCATCCCCCTCAGTTGCCCGGACGTGCCGGCGGAGTTGTTGAATCCGCGCAACGCCTGGAAAGACCCGCACGCCTATGATCTGCAAGCGGTCATGCTGGCGGAGAAATTCGCCAAGAATTTCGCCCGCTTCGATGCACCCCCAGGAGTGCGCGAAGCGGGTCCTGTCGCCAGGAAGTAAACAAGAAGTTGCTCCACTAGGGCTCTCTCGCTACTTAGCCATTACCACGGGCACCCGCGGCGCAACCGTGCGGCCATCGTGGAAAATCGTCACAATCGATCGCGTGTTGGTGATGTCGTCCAGAGGATTGGCGGCCAGAACGATCAGATCGGCGCGCTTGCCCGGGCGCAGTGTTCCCCGTGTCGCCTCAATGCCCAGTAACGTAGCATTGTTGCCGGTAGCGCAGACGATGGCCTGCATCGGCGTGAGCCCCGCCTGCACCATATCTTCCAGCTCCCGATGCTCCGAGAAACCTGGAATGCGGGTGGGCATAGCGCCTGAGTCTGTTCCAAAGCCGACCAGAACACCAGCGTCGTAGAGAGTCTTCAGGTTCTGCTGGTCCATGGCGAAGTCCGCCTTGTGCTGCGCGGTCTTCGGATCCTCGCTTACCTTCTTCCTGTACGCGTCACTGGTCAGCATAGTCAGCAGCACCGGCGAGATCGATTCCTTGAAAAAATTAATCTGCATGAACCCGGGTTGCTCGGCGTAGATGTAGAACGATTCATCGACCGTGAAGGTGGGTATATACCAGACCCCCCGGCGTTTCATGGCGGAAATAAGCTCCTGGTCGACCGGTTTGTCGCGCACGCTATGGGCCAGCACGTCGACTCCATCGTTGACCAGGGACTTGGCATCCGCCAGGTAGTAGACATGCGCGGCCACGCGGAGATGGTGTTTGTGCGCTTGCTCGATCACCGCGCGGTAGATCTCAGGGGACATTGCGGGTTTGGTTCCTCCCAGGCTGTCGACCCAGATCTTGACTATGTCTGCATGCCGCTTGGCCATCGCATCCACGGTTGCGCGAGCTTCTTCTACTGTTGCCGGGCGGGAGATCTGATCAGGGGCAGCGGGCAAGGAGGGAGCGGCGTCGGGCACGCCTATACCGCGGTCTGCGGTAAAGACCGTAGCACCATCCAGCTTGCCTTGCCGTTGCTGCTGGCGAATGGAGTAGAGCAGATCGCGGTTCACCCCCAGCGATAACATCGTGGTGACACCATAGCTCTCGTACTGCCGCAATTCTGCGATCACGTTTTCAGGGGTGTAGGCCGTCGCCGAGTTCTGGCCGTCGTGGACCAAAGCCAAATGACCGTGGGCGTTGATCAGACCCGGCATCACCGTATCCCCATGCAAATCGAGGACCCGCGCACTCGAAGGGAGCGCGCCAGTCCCCGTATGAATGGCCAGGATGTGATCACCCTGAATCACGACCGTCGCATCTTCCAGCGGAGCGTGGCCTGTGCCATCGATCACTCGCACGTGGGTCAGAGCTGTGATTCCCAAGGACTGCGCTGGAGCTGCGGCCAGCGCTATCGGCCCCAACGCGAAGAACGCGGCTCCGAACAACGTGGGTAATGATGCGTGCAGAAGCATGGTCGCGAATCGCTCCTAACAGCGAACAGGCGCAGTCCGCTGTCTTGAATTCTTACGTCTGGAAATCACCGTATGTTCCGCTTATCCCGGATTTCCGGTAGGGCATGTTGGAACCAAATGGGCCACCTGGCGGCTTTCCGTCAAGAAAGCCGCATACGCGGACCTGTCCGGAGCAGCGTACAGGTGATCCGGGTTATCCCTAGTCACTGGCTCACTAGGATGAGATACTCTCGGCAAGGTGCACCGGACATGTGGCTCGCGCTGGCGATCATCCTGATCCTGCTCTGGGTAGGCGGCTTCCTGCTGTTCCACATCGCTGCCTTTGCCCTGCACATCCTTCTTATTGTTGCCGCGGTTGCGCTGGTCATTCACTTGGTGGGTGGCGGCCGCAGAGTGATATAGCTACTCGCTGTAATGCAAAAGACTGAAGACGTCATATTCTTTGAACCGGTCCCGTCCATTGAGAAAATCAAGCTCGAGGGCAAAGGCTAGTCCGACAATCCTGGCCCCCAATTGGCGAACCAGTTTTACGGTTGCTTCCATCGTCCCTCCAGTTGCCAGCAGATCATCCACGATCAGCACATTCTGCCCCGGTTCGATGGCGTCGAGGTGGATTTCCAACGCGTCCGTTCCATACTCCAGGTCATAGGTCACGCGCGCTGTTTCACCAGGCAGCTTGTCAGGCTTGCGCACCGGCACGAAGCCGGCATTCAAACGGTAGGCGAGGGCGGGACCGAAGATAAACCCCCGCGCCTCGATGCCCAGAACTAAATCCACATCTTCTACGCCGATGTAGTGGGCTGCCAGTGCGTCTACCAGGGTCGCGTAACCCTTCTTGTCCTTGAGCAGGGTGGTGATGTCGTAGAACAGAATTCCCGGCTTGGGGAAATCCGGGATGGTCCGGATAAGAGACTTCAGGGGCTCACAGTTAATTGGGGGATGAGGCATGCGTACTTACCACGCTCCTTCAATGCGAAACGATTCAAGACCATCGGCCATAGCTTCGTCCATGTCACGCTCCTGCACCGCATCTACGCGGCTGCCGCGGGAGCCGCGTTGCAGCACGGAGCGAAGCTCGGCCAGTTTCTCCTCACTGCCCGCGACCATGATCTCCACTTCGCCCCCTTCGGTATTGCGAACCCACCCCTTCAATCCGCGCGCTCCTGCTTCCTGATGAACGAGCCAGCGAAAGCCTACTCCTTGCACACGGCCTTTGACGAGGTAATGGCGGACCATAGATTTGCGCCTGTGATTGAGTGTGATGGGAAAAACGGATTTTATGCCCGGCACTCATGCCCGGGACAAATAAGCACCCTCTGCAGTGTCAACACGAATCTTTTCCCCTTCGTTGATGAATGGGGGCACTTGCACCACCAGGCCAGTCTCGAGCTTGGCCGGTTTGGTGACCGAAGACGCAGTCGCGGATTTCAGACCGGGTTCGGTTTCAACCACAGTCATCTCTACTGTCCCTGGCAGCTCAATACCCACGGGCACACCATCGAAAAATGAAACCTTGATCTGAAGATTGGGGATGAGGTACTCGATGGCATCACCCAGGGTCGCGCCCTTCAGGTTGGTTTGCTCGTAATTCTCGGTGTTCATGAAGTAGTAATCATCGCCGTCGGAGTAAAGAAAATCCATCGGGACTTCATCCACGATGACCCGTTCGATCGGGTCCGGGGAACGGAATCGGTGCTCGAACATGGCGCCGGTCCGCAGGTTGCGAAGCTTGGCCTGAATGAATGCGCGCAGGTTTCCGGGGGTTCGATGCTCAACGCTGAAGACTGTGTGCAGCTCGTTATTGTGCTTGATGATCATGCCCGGGCGCATCTGTGTGGCGGGAATCGCCATAAAAGAGAAACTCCTTAATCTTTCACTGAAATGTGCGTGAACCCGAATTCCCGCTTCGCTACGCTGGACGCCGCCAGCGCCACCCATACCAACCAGGAATCCGGGGATCGCCTCAAGGTCGATTGTAGCTCCTGGATGAGAGGAACGGCGCCCTTGGCACTTCTACCCTATTTGCCGAAGATCTTGGAAAAAAAATGGCCGATGCGGTGGAAAAGGCCCCCCTGGTTGGTGGACGGGGGAGCAGGTGCAGGGGAGACCTCCGGTTGCGCCGCAGGAGGACTAGGGGCCGCCGGGGCAGTGGGAGCTGCTGCGGGCGGGGCAGGAGGGGCAGCCGGCGCCGGAGCAGGATTTTCTCCGTTGTAGGTGAGCGGCACAGTCACCTGAGCATGGGTTTCCCCGGGAGGAACCACCGGTGCGGCTGGGGGAGTGGGAGGCGCAGCTAGTCCCTCACTCTCCGCAATGGGGAAAGCGGTATCCGATGCTGTCGAGGAAGGTCCACCGACCGGCCGGCCTGGAGGCGCGGGGTTGGCTGTCGTACCCCCACCACTGGCCACAGAAGTGACCGGCATTGCTGGGCAACCACAGGGCTCCGGTTCGTGATCCACCACTTCCCGCAGGCTGCCATGCTGGAAGTTGACGCGCTGGTCTGGCAGCACCCGGTAGGCTCCGCCCTCCAGTTGGCTGGTCACCGTGACATACGGCGCGTTTGCACCGTGATTGTCCACGCAGGTATCTCCCTTGAGATTGACCCGGATGCGCAAATCAGCCTCTCCCGGGCCGGAAATGAGGATGCGCAGGTCGGGAGTGAGCAGCACATCGGAATACTTGCCCACCGCGTAGTTGGCCTCGATCGCCCCGCGGTCTAAGGCCATCATGAGCGCACTGCTGGCCGGGTCGGCGATGGAGCGGTCCTTGGCCAGATGCACGCTGCTGGTGGAGCACAGCCGGAGTGAGCCGCCCCTCTCGAGCGCAATCTTCACCGCCTGGTCTCCGGCCGTGATTTCGCTCCCATTGCCCAGCAGCGTCTCGCCATGAGAGATGTCAACCGCACCCGAGACTTGCACCTCGGTGGCCGACGTTCGGCCGATTGGCTGTTGGGCCGCCAGCATCGGGGCGCCGAGAAAGCCGATCAGGAGGAACCGGCCTGGCGCGAATTTTAACTTTTCGACCCGCATTGTCAGAGAGAGAGGAAATTCCGGATCAGGCTCTTGCCATCGGCTGTGAGCACGCTCTCGGGGTGAAACTGGACGCCCTCGATGGGAAAGCGGCGGTGCCGCAAGCCCATGATGGTCCCATCGCTTTTGCCATTTTGCACGCGCGCGGTGACTTCGAGCTCGTCCGGCAGGCCTTCTTCGGCAACGATCAGAGAGTGATAGCGCGTGCAGGTCATGGGGCTGGAGAGGCCGGCGAAGAGATTGCGGCCATCGTGTTCCACTGGGCTGGTTTTCCCGTGCATCAATTGCGGTGCACGCACTACGTTTCCTCCGAAGGCGGCTCCGATCGCCTGATGGCCCAGGCAAACGCCTAGTATGGGCACTTTGCCGGCAAAATGCTGGATGAGAGGAATGCTGATGCCGGCTTCCTGAGGGGTGCAAGGTCCGGGAGAAAGCACGATGCGCTCCGGCTTGAGATCCTCAATCTGCTCGACGGTTAATTCGTCGTTCCGGCGGATGACCATCTCGGCCCCCAACTCGCCCATGTACTGCACCAGGTTGTAGGTAAACGAGTCGTAGTTGTCGAGGACGAAGACCATAGGCGCCACTCTCTTTAGTGTAGCCCGGGTGCGATTTCGTTGCCGGTGGACGACTGATTGCAAAGCGGCGGGTCGAGTGCTGTGGTATCCCACTCAAGCCAAAACCGGGCTTGAATGGGGCCTTAGCAAATCTGTCCGCTGCCGTCCCACCGGCAACGAAGGCTGGGGTGCCCCATTCAAGCCCGGTTTTGGCTTGAGTGGGATACCACAGCACTCGACCCGCCGCTTTGTAATCTACTTGCTGCCCCGGCCAGCCACGGCCCTGGCTCTTTCCACCGCCCGGACCACTGCTTTCGCCTTGTTTACCGACTCCTCATACTCTTCTTCCGGCACCGAATCGGCCACGATGCCGCCGCCCGCTTGAATGTAGCCCTGCTCTCCTTTGAGCAGCATGGAGCGGATGGCGATGCAGGAGTCGAAATTTCCTGAGAAGTCTGCGTAGAAGACGCTGCCGCCGTAAATGCCCCGCCGCGTCGGCTCCAGTTCTTCGATGATCTCCATCGCGCGGATCTTGGGCGCCCCACTCAGAGTGCCGGCGGGAAAACAGGCGCAGAAAGCATCCACCGCGGAGAGTCCCTCTTTCAATTGTCCCTCCAGCGCGCTCACCAGGTGCATCACGTGGGAATAGCGCTCCACATGCATCAGACTCTTGACCCGGACAGTGCCGAACTCGCATACCCTGCCAATATCGTTGCGTCCCAGGTCGACCAGCATCACGTGCTCGGCCCGCTCCTTCTCATTAGCCAGCAAATCCTGCTCGATGCGGAGATCTTCTTCCTCGTTGGCCGAGCGCGGACGCGTGCCTGCAATCGGACGGTACTCAACATGGCGCTTCTGCACCCGCACCAGCAATTCAGGAGACGAGCCGACCAGACAGGTGGGCGACTTGTCTGGCTTGCCCTGATTCTCTAACCCGAAACGCAGGAAATAAAGATAGGGCGAAGGATTGACGATACGCAGAGCCCGGTAGATGGAGAACGGGTCGACTCCCGGCTTCAATTCAAAGCGCTGCGAGAGCACAGCCTGGAAGATATCTCCGGCCGCGATGTACTCCTTGATCCTGGCGACGGAAGCCAGAAAATCCTCTTTTTTCGTGTGGCTGGTAACCGAGAGTTTGCCCTTGGGCGCAGCTTGCCTGGTTTTTGGCAGGGGCCGGGCGAGGCGCTTCTCCAGGCGGTCCTAACCGCTGCTTCGCGTCCGCGTAGGCAGCCGCAGGTTTCTGGCGGGACAGGTCCGCGGTCACGATGAGCTGGATCTGCTTGCGCACATGATCGAATGCCAATACTTCATCGAAGAACATCAGGCAGGCATCCGGAACGCCCAGGTCATCCTTCGCCAGTTGGGGCAAACGTTCGATCTGGCGCACTATGTCATAGGCAAAAAAACCGACCGCGCCCGAGGTAAACGGCGGTAGGCCTGCAATATGCGCCGGATTCTGCCCCGCCAGCAATTCCTTCAGGAGCGCGAAGACGTCCCCCTGAAGGGTTCTCGTCTTGCCTCGCTCGTTGATGGAAATCGAACTACCCCGGGACAGGATGGTGCGATAGGGCCGTATGCCGATAAAGGTATAGCGACCCACTTTCTCGCCGCCTTCCACGGATTCAAGAAGAAAGGATCGGGGTTCATCGGAGGCGAGGCGTAAAAAGGCGGATACCGGGGTTTCGAGGTCGGCCGTGAGCGTGCTGTAGACGGGAACCAGGCTATGCTTAGCTGCCAGTTCAAGGAATTCCGCACGTGCGGGGGAAATGTGAGTGTCTGCCGCCATTCCTGCTCATACTAAATGGCCATAGCCGCGAGCACGTCAAGAGTAGAGGATTTCTCCTGCACAACATGGATGCCCGAATGCATCTCAAGCAATGGCGACTCAAGCATTTGAGGCGCCGGTAGGCGGTTTGCCCGAGGTTCTGCGGGACGCCTATACTCGATAGGTTTGGGTAGTACGAGAAACAGGTCCCGGCCAAGTGGGCGCAAAACGCGCGTAGGGCTCGCCGGGAGCGGAAATCAGCCGAATTCAAGGCTCGATTTCGCCCCGTCGAAGTGCCTGCGCCGTCCCGCCCGGGCGCGAACGGCTCAACCGCGGTGGGACATGGACGTGGAGGACTGCCGAATGCAGTCCATATTTGGAGATTGGTTATGCAAACCGTATCGCTCGAGCAGGAGATTAATCCCTGGGAAGCCCAGGCTGCCCGATTTGACTTTGCCGCACGAAGACTCAACCTGGATGAAGGTCTATGGAAGGTATTGCGCTACCCCGCACGCGAGGTGATCGTGCACATCCCGGTGATGATGGACAACGGAACCATTGAGGTCTTCACCGGCTTCCGGGTGCAACACTCGATCGCCCGTGGACCAGGCAAAGGCGGAATCCGCTATTCCCCCGACGTAACCCTGGATGAGGTTCGCGCGCTGGCCAGTTGGATGACCTGGAAGTGCGCCGTGGTCAACATTCCCTTCGGAGGCGCCAAAGGGGGCGTGATCTGCGACCCCAAGAAGATGTCCATCGGCGAACTGGAGCGCATGACCCGCCGCTATACCTCGGAGCTGATCGAGTTTATCGGCCCGGAGAAGGACGTACCCGCCCCGGACATCAACACCAACGAGCAGACCATGGCCTGGATCATGGACACCTACTCCATGCATATGCGGCAGACGGTGACCGCGGTGGTTACGGGAAAGCCGCTCAACATCGGCGGTTCGCGGGGACGGCGCGAAGCCACCGGCCGCGGCATCGCCGTGGTCTGTGACGAGGCCCTGCGTTATTTGAATATGCAGCGCGAAGGATGCCGCGTGATCATTCAAGGCTTCGGCAACGTGGGTTCAAATGCCGCCAAGCTGATGATGGAAAAGGGCTACAAGATCATTGGCGTCGCCGAATACGACGGCGGACTCTACAACAGCAACGGCATCGACATCCACCTGCTGCTCGAGTATCGCCAGCGCAACGGCACGGTATTGGGCTTCAAGGGTGCGGAAGCGGTGGATTCCTCCGGCCTGCTGGTCTCCGATTGTGAGATTCTCATCCCCGCCGCCACCGAAAACGTCATCACCAGCCGCAATGCGGACCGCATCAAGGCACGCATCGTTTGCGAAGGCGCGAACGGCCCCACCACTGCCGTTGCCGACGAGATCCTGGCCGATAAGAAGATCTTCATCATTCCTGACATTCTGGCCAATGCCGGCGGAGTCACCGCTTCCTACTTCGAGTGGGTGCAGGACCGTCAGGGCTATTTCTGGAAGGAAGCCGTGGTCAACGAGCAGTTGGAAAGCATCCTGGCGGAGAGCTTCGGCGACGTCGTTCGATACGCCGAAGCCCATGCGGTGAACAATCGCATCGCTGCCTATATGCTGGCCATCGACCGGGTCGCCTTCACCATCAAGCAACGCGGCATTTACGCCTGAGTTCAGGGCCTATGGTGGGCTCCCGGCTGGGGGCCCATCACTGGCAGTACCGAAGTAACACTCCCTGACTGGTGCATAATGATGACAGGGGCGAACGCGGTCCTTTCTCCAACCAGCCGAGTCTATCGTGAACCTGCCAAACTCCATCACGATGAGCCGCATCTGTTGCATTCCCCTGCTCATCTGGATGCTCTCCAGTTTCTACCCTTTTCGTAGCGTCCACGGAGAGCAGGAGATCGCCGCCTCCCTGCTATTCATCCTGGCCTCCATCACCGATGGGGTTGACGGGTACCTCGCGCGCAAGCGTGGTCAGATCACGACCATGGGCATGCTGCTCGATCCGTTGGCTGACAAGCTGATGATCACGGCAGCCTATGTCTGCCTGGTGCAGTTCAATCCCCACCTCATGAAGGCCTGGGTGGCGGTACTGGTGATAGGCCGCGAGTTTCTGGTTAGTGGCCTGCGTTCGATCGCCAGTTCGGAAGGCTTCACGATTGAGGCCAGCGATCTGGCTAAGCTCAAGACGGTGATCCAGATTGTCTCGGTCGTGGCAGTTATCCTGGCGCACGGTTGGTATGAATGGTATTTTGGCTGGTTTATTTTGCCGGTCGAGTGGATTGCCATTGCCGCCATCTACTTTATGGTGCTGGTTTCGATCATCTCCGCAGTGGATTATTTCGTCGCCTTTTGGCGCAAGATCGATCACGCCTCTGCCGACCGGCGTTCCCAGGCTAGCTTCGTGCTCAGCCGCAGAAAGAATATCCCGGCTGCCAATAAAGTTAGTTAGCAACAACTGCTGGGTGCCCCATTCAAGCCGTACTTTGGCTTGAGTGGGATTCCAGCGCGCTGGACCAGCAGCTTTCTCTACTGCAACAGATCCCCAGGTCCATGCTCATCTACACCATGTACAGTCGGCGATCGAGTTCTCAGAATCCCACTCAAGCCAAAGTACGGCTTGAATGGGGCACCCAGCTGTTGTTGTGGATGCGACGAAAACTCAGAAAACAAAAACCCCGGCCGATGGCCGGGGTTTTTGTTTTCTAATAACAACCGTCTTATGCAGGTACCGCATGTACATGCACCGGGCGAGTGAGCCGCTGCACGAAGTGATAGGGTGGCCAGGGTCCGGAGAGTTGCATATGGCAATCCTTCAACTGCTGGCTGGCGCTTGAATACTTATTCTGATAGCGCTCTATACCCTTGTGATCGATCAGGTGAGCGATGTCGAGCAGCATCTTGCCGGAATCCATCCTGCGGCAACTGATCTCTTCATCGAGCGGGCTGAACATGCGGTGCATTTGCACCGAAACTGCCCGCGCCTTGGTCTGTCGTTCGCGTTGCCGAGTAGCACTCTCCCGCAGGCTCGACAGGTATTCTTTCCCTACCCTGTCCATGGGAACTGGTGCGCCCTGTTCGCGGCAGCAGTCATCCAAAAGCACCTTGAGGTGCATTTCGGCCTTACCGCGCAAACGGTCGACATTGGCAAGAAACTGCCGTTGATTGGAGCGAATCGATTTCCTCAGGGCCTCGTCATCCGCAAACACCGTGCCAAAGCGGAAAGGAAGTACTGTGGATAGTTTGAAACAGTCGCTGATCACACGTGCGTGTTCGACGGCTGCCTTTTGGTCCAGATTTTCTGAGGGATGGTGTTCACTGACGATAACTGCTAAGTCGCTGGCTGGATAGAGGAAGATCTGATTTCCTGAGATTCCCATCACCGATTCCATTGGAATGGGTTTTCGGTGCCGGCTAAGTTCAGGAAACGCCTGCTTTTCACTAATACAATAGGCATACCATGCCATAGAGAGTCACTCCACACACGCTGACGAATAAAAGTCGCCAGCTTTTCTTTGCTATCGTGAGGCCTGGAACGACTTCGTAGGGGAGATCTGGCACGTCCAAGGAAGAGGACTGCACCGAACTATCGCGTATCCTAGTCCCGCATTAGAACAACTGGCAACAGGAAGCCGTAAGGGGGATGCAAGAAATTAGCCTTGTCGCGAAGTAGGATTCACGTAGTAGAAATAATTTTGATAGCATAAACAACTGAGGAAAAGTATAGTTCCACGCCGGATTGCACTAGGTATGGATCACCAGGAAGATAAGCAGCCCGACGACAACCAGAAGTAGCACGACCAGCAGGATCGCCATGGCGAACAATATGCTGCGCAGCGATCGGACCTCTGAGGACAACCTGCGGCTGTCTTCCATCTCGTTTTCTTGAGCTACACGCAGTCGGCTCAACTGCTGCTCGATTCGTTCCAGTTGGAGTGCCTGGTTTCTGGCCTGGACCTCTAAGTCCCGGCTGCCGTTCTGCATCTCGGCAATTCCCTTGGTAAGTTCGGTCAGGTCCGGGGAACCCTTGAGCAGGCCTCGGTCGAGCAAGGGCACGAGCCGGACCAGATAGGGCACCAGTACGCGGAGTTGAAGCAAAAGTTCCCACATAGAGCGGTGCGAGCCTTTCTCCGCTTTTTCCAGCGAGAGGGGGGGAAGTGGGGCTTCGGTGACGGGATCGTCAGGAGTGCGATTCTTCGCCATGAAATTACCGGCAGGGTTGCGGCGCTGCCTGCGCTATGGTACGCAGTTTGTCCAAAACTTGCCTATAGCCCCGGATATTCCATTTTTGGGAACCAGCCGAGTAATTCCTATGAAAAAAAGTGTTGACCCTCCGTTTCGATCGAGTTAACTTCTACATGGCTTGATGAGAACGCGCCTTTCGGGCATGAATCACAGCTACTTGGCACGTTCCTGCGGTTATCCAGCTTCAGTGAAGTGCATCGAGCGCCCGAAAAACAGCACTCTTTAGGCACAGAGGTCATAGCAGCGCGACATGCAGGCAGTTGAAGAGCATGCGCAACCTCAGACAGGGGCCACGCCTTTGAAAAGCGTCTCTGCATAAAGGTTCCGCGCGAGGGAAATTCCACCGGAAGCGCCGTTTTTGGGGCGCAGGGAATCATTCCAGTTACTCCGGTTGGACAACCAGCAACCCAGACGAAAAAATTGTTCCCGCAAGAGAGCATTCGCGTCTAACAAATAGAAAATCGACCGACGCCGCGCGAGGCAGATTCTTTGCCGTCTCAAAAATGCGCATATGGACGGTCAAAGGATGAAGGAGAATAAAGATGCGCTCTGATCTTATCTTTGGGGCACTTGCCCACGTTACGAATCGCTATACACTGTGTCAGCTGGCTTCAAAGGCCACACGTAAGCTGCACAAGCCCAATACCCGTCTTCAGGACACTACGAATGAGGTTTTAGTCCGCTTCCACCATGAAAGCCCGGCGGCAACGTCCGCCGCTACACCGGAAGCAACCCAGCTCCAGCAGCGCCGCGCAGCATAACGCGCGGCCCTGTTCTGGGCCTCTGCAAACCCTTTTCCCCAGACATTCGAACCTGCT
This sequence comes from uncultured Acidobacteriaceae bacterium, assembly GCA_963721125.1. GTDB lineage: Bacteria > Acidobacteriota > Terriglobia > Terriglobales > Acidobacteriaceae > PALSA-350. Next base: position 96,231 of record CAVRHZ010000001.1, read on the forward strand.
TAACGCCAGCAAGATTCCTGCCCGGTAAACCCCTCCACAAGTCCCTCCGTAGGTGAAAATGACCATTTCCGAGTTGAAAGAAAAAAATATAACGGAGCTCAGCCGCATCGCGCGCACCCTGGAAATCCCGGGCGCCAGCGGCCTCCGCAAACAGGATCTTATCTTCAAGATTCTTCAGGCCCAGAGTGAAAAAGAAGGCCACATCTTTGCCGAAGGGGTGCTGGAAATACTTCCCGACGGGTACGGCTTTCTTCGTTCCCCTGATTACAATTACCTTCCCGGCCCCGACGACATCTATGTCTCCCCCTCGCAGATCCGGAAATTCGACCTGAAAACCGGTGACACCATCAGTGGCAATGTGCGTCCTCCCCACGAAGGGGAAAAATATTTTGCCCTGGTGAAAATCGAGGCTATCAACTTTGAGTCGCCCGAAGAGACCCGGAACAAGATCCTTTTCGACAATCTGACCCCTCTCTATCCCCAGGAACGGATCAAGATGGAGACGGTGCACGAAAATACCAGCGGGCGGGTCACGGATCTGCTGACCCCGGTAGGTAAAGGCCAGCGCGGGCTCATCGTCGCTCCCCCGCGGACCGGCAAAACGATGCTGTTGCAGTCGATTGCCAACTCCGTGACCACCAATCATCCTGAGGTCGCCCTGATCGTTCTGCTGATCGACGAGCGCCCTGAGGAAGTGACCGATATGCAACGGTCGGTCAAGGGTGAAGTCATCAGCTCTACCTTTGACGAGCCTGCAGCACGCCATGTGCAGGTAGCCGAAATGGTCATCGAAAAGGCCAAGCGGCTGGTGGAACACAAGCGGGATGTGGTCATTCTTCTGGATTCCATTACGCGCCTGGCGCGCGCCTACAACACCATCGTTCCGCCCTCGGGCAAGGTGCTTTCAGGCGGCGTCGATTCCAATGCCCTGCAGCGCCCGAAGCGTTTCTTTGGCGCAGCCCGCAACATTGAAGAAGGCGGCTCGCTCACCATCATCGCCACTGCCCTGGTTGACACCGGCTCGCGCATGGATGAGGTCATCTTCGAAGAGTTCAAAGGCACCGGCAACATGGAAGTCATCCTGGACCGCAAGCTGGTCGACAAGCGTGTCTTCCCTGCCATCGACATCCAGCGCTCCGGCACGCGTAAGGAAGAGTTGCTCATCCCCAAGGAAGACCTGCAGCGTATTTGGGTCCTGCGCAAGGTACTCAATCCGCTTTCCCCGGTGGAAGCCATGGAGTTGCTGGTCGACCGCCTGGGCAAGACCCGCAATAACGCCGAGTTTCTGCTCAAGATGAACTCCCTGTAGGCTGCCCTTCGGTTGTGTGAGGAACCCACCTAAAACTCAGGCGCATAGGCTCTGGTTGCCTCACCCAGGACGGGTGCCCCATATCTCGCTCGTTTTTCGCGAGATGTGGGATACCAATGATGCTGACCGCTAAGCGCAGGGGCTGGATCAAGAGTTGAAGGGAAAGAGCATTGGTATCCCACATCTCGCGAAAAACGAGCGAGATATGGGGCACCCGTCCTTGGTGAGGCAACCAGGGGGCACGCTGGTAAATAGGTTCTCACGTTGACATGAGAAAGATCCGCGGTTCCCCCTGGCCATATGCGGGAGTATGCCCAGAGTTGTAATCTGTTAAATACACAGGGGGAGTCGCATGGGGACAGAGTCCCAGCACCGTCGCTATGCGGTCGCTGCGCTCGGTGGCGGCATGTTCCTGCTGGTGCTCGCACTGGCCGCGCTGAACGCCTTTAACCCCCTTCCGCCCTTTCTGCGCCCTCACGGAACGGGCCAGATCCTGCTGTTCACTTCCCTTTCCGTCATCGCGTTTTTGCTGTTGCTTACGTTGCTCATCCTGCTCTTCCGTAACATTGTGAAGCTGCTGGCCGACCAGCGCAGCCGGGTCCTGGGCTCGAGAATTCGTAGCCGCATGCTGGTGGGTGCATCTACTGCTCTCGTTCGCGCCCGCCGTCTTCATGTTCCTCTTCAGCTTCGGGTTGCTCAATCGTTCCATGGAGCGCTGGTTCTCGCAGCCTGCCTCACAGATGCGCCAGGATTCGACCCTGGTAGCTATGGAACTCTCCCAGTACGCCGCCGCGAATGCCAGGGCTGAGGCGGAATCGCTTGGCCAGCTCCCCCAGCCTGACTCACTCCCTGCAGACCGGGAATTCCGAGGCGTTGCTGCGGGAGATCGGCACCCACCGCATAACCCTGGAGGGCGGGTTTGCTGCGGTGTTCCGCAACGGCGATGTTGTAGGGCAGTATCAGTTGCCCGAGGATGACGGCAAGGCGGTCGTTCGATCGTGGATGAATGACACGGAAACTGATGTCGCCCAGGGCCGCAAGCCACTAGCCACGACCATTTTGCACGCCGCGCAGCGCAGCGACGTGCCCATGCTGGTGAGCGGAAAGAATGAATACGTGCTGGGAGCGGCAAGCACCGTAGACGGGTGCATCGTGGTCGCCGGTTTGCCCCTCCCGACAGGGCTAAGCGCGACGGTGCAGGATATCCGCTCCGGCGCCCGAGATTACCAGGTCCTCTATCGCGCGCGCAAAACCATTCGCAGCACCTACCTGCTTTTGATGTTCCTGTTGACGACGCTTGTCTTCTTCGCCAGCAGCTGGCTCGCGCTCTTTCTTTCCAAGCAGGTCACCCGGCCGGTGGAAGCTTTGGCCGATGCCATGGATGCCGTGGCCGCCGGCCACTACGCCCACAGGGTGCGGGTGGCGGCAACAGAGGAGTTGGGAGAACTAGTTCGCTCATTCAATCGCATGGCGGAGGACCTGGAAGAGAGCCGCGCCCTGGCGGAGACCTCCACTACCCAACTTTCGGCTGCCAATCGGGCCTTGGAAGAGCGGCGCAGTGAGCTGGAGACGGTTCTGGAGACCATCCCCAGCGCAGTGGTCACGCTGGACCCCCAGATGTGCGTCCTGCAGGCGAATCGCGCATCGCGCAATCTGCTCAGCCCGCGCGAGCACCACGACCTTGCAGGCAAGCCACTGGAGTCGATTTTGCCGCGCGAGATTGCTGATGAGCTGATTGTGCTCCTGCGGCGCAGTAAACGTATGGGCGTGGCAGCCACGGAAATCGAGTTGCCCGGACCCCGTGGCGCCCTGAATGTAACCGCCACCATCGCCCGGCTCGAGCTGGGCAAAGATCGCGAGGGATGCATCCTGGTGCTGGAGGACGTCACCGACTTCTTGCACGCCCAGCGCCAGGTGGCGTGGAAGGAAGTAGCCCAACGGGTGGCCCATGAAATCAAAAATCCGTTGACCCCGATTGCGCTTTCCGCGGAGCGCATCCGCAGGCATGTCGACCGTCCCTTGCCGGACTCAGACTCCGTAATTCGCAAGTGCAGCGAAGTGATCCTGGGATCTGTGCAAACCATGCGCCGGCTGGTCGATCAGTTTGCCTCGTTGGCGCAATTTCCTACCTCGCGGCCCAAGGTCTGCGAGCTCAATTCGATCGTAGAAAGCGCGCTCGCCCTGTTCGCGGGAAGGCTGCACCACATTCGTATTGTGCAGCGTCTGGGTCACGGCATTCCCCCGGTGCTGGCGGATCCTGAGGCGTTGAAGCGGGCCTTGGCCAATCTCATCGACAATGCGGCCGAAGCGATGCAAAGCAGCCTTTTGCGTGAGTTGACTATCGAAACCGGGGTGATCGAGGGGCACACCACAGCAGAGATCGTGGTCGCCGACACCGGTCATGGCCTGAACGACGAAATGCGCGAGCGACTCTTCCTTCCCTACTTCTCGACCAAACAACGCGGCACCGGCCTGGGGCTGGCGATTGCCTCGAAAATCATCCAGGAACACAGTGGGGCGATTCGCGCGGAACAGAACAGCCCCACCGGAGCGCGATTCATCATCGAACTGCCGCTGGCCGATGCCAAGAGCGCGCACGAAGCAGCTCTGGTGGGGGTTAACGGCAGGGCGCAGGCATGAACCACATCCTGATCGTCGACGACGAAGCGGAGATCCGGGAATCCCTGGGCGAGATTCTCAAGGAAGATGGGTACGCCGTTACCAGCACCGCCAGCGCATCCGAGGCCATGGTGCTGCTGCGGGACGCGTCCTATGACGTGTTGCTGTTGGACATCTGGCTGCCCGACCGCGACGGCCTGGAAGTGCTGACCGAGATCCGTTCACTGGAGATTGAGAGCCTGCCCGAAGTGATCATCATCTCCGGTCACGGCACCATTGAAACCGCGGTTCGTGCTACCAAGCTGGGGGCCTTCGACTTCCTGGAGAAGCCGCTCTCCATCGATCGAACTCTGATCCTGCTCAAGAATGCGGTGGAAGCGAAGCGGCTGCGCAGTGAGAACCAGGAGTTCAAGCGCCAGCTTCTGATGCGCGTGCCGATTACCGGAGAGAGCGTCTCCATCAAGGCGTTGCGGCAGCAGATCAAGCTGATGGCGCCTACCAACGGACGAGTGCTCATCTATGGCGAATCCGGCTCCGGCAAGGAATTGATCGCGCGCGCCATCCACAGCGAAAGCCTGCGCAGCGACCGGGTGTTTGTCGAGCTGAACTGTGCCGCCATCCCTGAGGATTACATCGAAAGCGAGATCTTCGGCTATCGCCACAGCGCCATTCCCAATGGGCCGGTCGAGAAGCGCGGCACCTTTGAGCGCGCCGATAACGGCACGCTCTTTCTCGATGAGGTCGGCGACATGAGCCTCAAGATGCAGGCCAAGGTCTTGCGTGCGCTGGATGAGCAGCGCTTCACGCCGGTGGGCGCCACACAGGCTATCCAGGTCGACGTCCGGGTGATTGCGGCCACCAACAAGGACCTTGAAGAGGAGATCGCCAAGGGAAACTTCCGCGAGGATTTTTTCTATCGCTTGAATGTCATTCCTTTTTACGTGCCACCGTTACGTGACAGGAAAGAGGATATTCCGCTGCTGGTGCGCGAATTTCTGTTGGAGTTTGGGCGCCAGTATGGCCGTCCGCGCATTGAGATGAGCGATGAGGCAGTTGCGGTGCTGAAGCAATATCATTGGCCGGGCAATGTGCGCGAGCTGAGAAACGTGATCGAGCGGGTGATGATCCTCAACCCGCATACGGTACACATCGAACGCAAGCACCTGCCCATGCTGGTCTTCCGCGGGAATAGCCGCAAGGGAGAGGAATTCAGTACGCTGCACCAGGCCCGGGAAGCGTACGAACGGGATTACATCTTGAAAAAGATCGACGAATGCCATGGCAATGTAAGCCGTGCGGCGGAAGCATTGGGACTGGAGCGCAGTCATTTGTATCGCAAGATGAAGAGTCTGGGGATTAGCGTCCGCGAGTAAACTTTTCCACCTGCCACCACCGATGGGTGCCCCATATCTCGCTCGTTTTTCGCGAGATGTGGGATTCCACGGCGCTATCCGGGCCATCTTTTCGTTCAAGATCTGTTCAATTAAGATTCGTGGAATCCCATATCTCGCGAAAAACGAGCGAGATATGGGGCACCCATCGGTGGTGGTCAGGACAGAGTTAAGGCAACGGTGGGGCTTCGCCCTTCTTTTTCGGCCCAGGTACGCTGGTGCGAACCTGGGGCACCCGTCCAGTTTTAACGGGCTTTGTTGCTGCGTCAGGCTTGGCTTGCGCCAGGTCTTCGAGTTGTTTGCGCCAATCCAGGGAGTCGACAAAGTACCTTGACTCCCGCCAGTTCTCTTCGACGATCACGTGCAGCTCAAGATAGACTCTCGTGCCCAATAGGGACTCGATCTCTTTGCGCGCAGCGGCGCCGATGCTCTTGAGCTTGCTGCCGCCTTTGCCGATCAGGATCGCCTTCTGCCCCGCGCGCTCGCAATAGATCACCGCCGAGATGCGCGTGAGAGGCAACTTCGGACCAGTGACTGGCCCCGGCTCTTCAAAGCGCTCCACTACCACCGCAGACGCGTAGGGAACTTCCTCGCCAGTCTCCAGCAATATCCGCTCGCGAATAAGCTCTGCGACCAGGAAGCGCTCCGGCTGATCGGTGAATTGATCCTTGGGGAAATATCGTTGGCCCGTAGGGAGATACTCGACCAGCTTCGTCAGCAAGACGTCGAGGCCATCTTTTTTGCGCGCGGAAATAGGGATCACTTCCGCAAACGGATGCAAAGCGGTCAATCGCTCGATGAGCGGCAGAAGTGTAGAGCGCAGCACCAGATCAATCTTGTTGATTACCAGAAAGACCGGGCAGTCGAGCCTCTGAATTAACTGCATCACGAACGCATCTTCACTGCTCTCGCGTTCCGCCCGGCGCGATTGGCTCTTCCCTGCTTCGGGCACGTCGCTGTGGCGGGATGCGTCCACCATCAGAATGACAATGTCCCGGCTCTCCAGGGCCTCGTACACTTCCTGCATCATGCGCCGGTCGAGCTGAGAGCCGGGGCGGTGGACCCCAGGAGTGTCAACAAACACTATCTGTGCGGCACTCTTGCCCTTGCGCGCGGGGACTTCCACGATGCCCTGAATTCGGTTCCGTGTAGTCTGCGGCTTGTTGCTGACAATCGCGATTTTTTCGCCGATGAGGGCATTCAACAGGGTCGACTTGCCGGCATTGGGACGGCCGAGGATGGAAACGAAACCAGAGCGCACACCTTAGTGTAGCCCCCGGCCTTAACGGTCATCGCTCTCAATGGCTGATACACGAACCCGTTCCACCCGGCGGTCGGTCGACGCCACCACTTCAAAACGCAGTGAGTCGGCAACAATCACCTCGCCCGGCAGCGGGATACGTCCGGCTATCTCGCTCACCAGGCCGGCTACCGTCGCGGCCTGATATTCCTGCGCAACCTGGTAGCCGCCACTGAGCAGGTCTTCAAGCCGGGCTACCTCCAGAGTCCCTGGGACCAGCCAGGTTCCTCCCGCCTCGTGCACCGGCGCATCTTGCTCACTGTCGTATTCGTGCTCATCGCTGATGCGTCCGACGATCTCCTCCAGCAAATCTTCGATGGTCACCAGGCCGGCCACGCCGCCGTACTCATCGATCACAATGCGCATGTGCTGTTTCTCTCGCTGCATCTCCCGCAAAAGTTCATTCACCCGCTTGGTTTCCGGGACCAGGGCAGCGGGCCGCTGGATGCTGGCTACCGTCTGCGTCCTGGCGGCAGCATCGGCAATGTGGAGCAGATCGTGGGCGAAGGCGATCCCGGTAATGTGATCGAGCGAACCGCGAAATACCGGGACCCGGGAATAGGGGTGCTCCTGCAATCCGGAGATAAAGTCTTCCAGCGTCATTTCGGCGGGAACCGCAAAGACATGCGGGCGCGGCGTCATGACCTCCCGCACTACCTTGTCGCCAAACTCGACTGCGGAGCGGACCAGGTCGCGGTCGCCCTCCTCGATGATTCCCTCTTCCTCACCGGCTTCGATCAGGGCCTCCACGGCTGCCTCGCTTGGATCCTCCTCCGGGTTGCCGGGAAGGGGCTCCGCCAGCGCCGCAATGGAAAGCAGAAATGCCAGCAACAGGGTGACCGGCAGGATGATGTATAGGAGCACACGGATCGCCGGCGTCAGACGCACGATCCAGAGTCCGGTGGTGCGGGTGAAGAAGACAAAGGGCAGGAATTGATTGAAGATCACAATGACCAGAACGGCGCCGAGCACCGCCTGCGCCGCCTCGGCCAGGCTGGGACGAGTGCCGGGCGGGTTTCCCGCAAAGAGCAACACCCCAAAGAAGAGAGCCAGCGAGGCCAGGGAGAATTGGCTCAGTACGGCTGCGGAAAGTGAGATCCGCTCACGGGTGAGACCCAGCCGGGGCTCAACCTTCAGCTCCCAGACATCGATGTTCTCCTGGAACTCGCCGGAGAGGAACTTGCCCATCTCAGCGTATAGCCGAGCGATATACGAGGAGATAGTCAGGATGACGAGCAGAATGGCGATCGCGAGTGCGGAAAGGAGGCTCATGGCTTGCCGCCCCTTGGCCCACGCTGCCGGCTTGCGGGCCGGCTGCGCTGGTCTAACGTCCGTTCCACCAGACCGGAGGGTAGCGCGAACTGCTTGCGCAACTGGGTTTCGCGGCGCCGCATCTGCCCTCGATCGCGCTCATGATCATAGCCAGCCAAATGCAATAGACCGTGCAGAATCAATACCTTAACTTCCATCTGTAAAGGGTGCCCATGGTCCGCCGCCTGGATGGCGGCGGTCTCCAGAGAGATGGCCAAGTCGCCGCCCTGGCCACCGTTCGCGGCCTCTGGCAATGCCGGGAACGAGAGCACATCGGTAGGCTTGTCCAGGCCCCGAAACTGAAGATTCATCGCGCGTAGTTGTTCATCTCCCGTCAGAAGGACGGAGACTTCCCCGGCCAGACCAAGTGCCGCCGTAGCCTCGGCCAGAAACCGGTTTAGGTCACGCTTACCAAGTGCAGAGGCTGCCGGCAAGGTCTTTCCTGGGGCAGCTTCGATAACGATCATCTTGCCATGAGACTACGTGGCCGCCAGTCTTTGAGGAGAAATATCGGCATGCACCCGGCTATTTTCCCGAAAGATCCAGAAGCCTACTGCGGTTTGGGCGCCGATTTGGCTGGCGCACTTTCTCGCAGGTTGAGCGGGAGTTCCCTCTGCGCCCGGCCAAAACTGTCGTACGCGCGGATGACCCGTTGAACGAGGTGATGACGAACCACGTCGCCATCTTCAAAATGGCAGAAACGGATGCCATCCACACCGCGGAGAATCTCGATGGCCTCTACCAGCCCGCTTTTCTTGGGGTTGGGCAAATCGATCTGGGTTACGTCGCCCGTGATGACAGCTTTGGAATTGCTGCCCAGCCGGGTGAGGAACATCTTCATCTGTTCGCTGGTGGTGTTCTGCGCCTCGTCCATGATGATGAAAGCATCGTTGAGCGTTCGCCCGCGCATAAACGCCAGCGGCGCTACTTCGATCACGTTACGCTCCAGCATCTTGTCGACGCGGTCCTGCTCCAGCAGGTCATAGAGCGCGTCGTAGAGCGGACGGAGATAGGGATCTACCTTTTCCTGCAGTGTTCCGGGCAGAAAGCCCAGGCGTTCGCCGGCTTCAACCGCGGGCCTCACCAGGATGATGCGGCTCACTTTTTTGGCCAACAGCGCGGAAGCTGCCATGGCGACCGCCAGGTAGGTCTTGCCGGTGCCGGCCGGGCCAACGCCAAAGACCATATCGCATTCCTCGATGGCTTCGAAGTAGCGCCTCTGGTTGATGGAACGGGGCTGTACCATGCGCTTGATGCCGGCGGAGCGTTGCTTGCCGCTCTCCACCAACCCACGCAGGGTCACCGCCGGGTCGGCGGTCACCAACTTGAGCATGCCATGCAACTCGCCGTTGCACAGCAGCGTACCGTTGCGCCGCAAATGCTCATAGTCGGCAAAAACCCTTTCGAAACGGGCAATTGCCTCCGGAGAGCCCTCCACGTGCAGAGCATCGGACCGCAAATCGATGCGGACGTGCAGGTTTTGCTCGAGTAGCCTCAGATTCTCATCGCGAGTCCCAAAGAGGGGCTCCAGGTTGGGCGTGATTTCCAGCGCTTTTTTCATCAAGCGGAGAAATGACCTCCTATCAGATCCCTAAGGACTGACATGATTGGTGGGGTGGTTTGAGAGCACAATCTGTGGAAAGGCACAGGAAACTGCACGTGCATCGGATGCTTAGCCGGGTTGGCGATAATCACCAGATATTTCCCGTGGATGGGCACAGAGTAGCGTTTGCCGGTCATGGCGTCAACGCCTAATCCGTGAATTCTTTTCGTTGGATGCACCGAGGTGCCCCCGGGACGCCTTTCTACCTGGCAAGAGATTGGGCCTTGGATTGACCGGGGGCGTCAAAGCCCGTAAAATTAAGGTTTGCAGGCGCCTTGACGCTTCTTTGCTGCCTGCTCCCAGTTTCAAGAAAGTTAAGGGTTTACCATGGCAAATCATGTGTCGGCGCTGAAGCGCGCCCGTCAGACAGTCAAGCGCACCGCAGTTAACCGCGCCAATAAGAGTCACGTTCGCAGGTCACTTCGCGCCCTTCGCGAGGCCATTACCAAAGGCGATTCCCCGGCGATTGCCGAGCAGTATGGCAAGACCGTTTCCGCGCTCGACAAGAGCGTGCAAAAGGGCGTGTTGCACAAGAATACCGCCTCCCGCTACAAAGCCCGCTTGCATGCGCGGGTGAAGGCGCTTACCCACAAGGCTGCCTAAAAATCAGTTCTTCTGTGGCGGCGCCGGATTTTCGGCTTTTTCTGGCGCTGGCACAGGCGAAGGCACGTTGTATATCTCGATCGCGCCGTTGTGCAGGACCGCCAGGCGCTCTCCATCCTCCGAGAGCGCGAAATTCTGGCCCGCAGTCAGGATGGGCGAGGCATTGGTCTCCATAAGCAGAGCGCCCGTGGCCGAATCGAAGACCTGTACTACCTGTTCGCGCACATCCTCGTCGTCCAGTGAGTCCACCAGGTCGATGGTGTGGGAGACGTGCAGCAAGCCCAAGGCAAAGCGATCTCCTTTTCGCGAGTAAGCGTAAGTAGGCCACACCAGGTGGCCGTCACGATGGCCGTTCCACAGTTTCTTCCCATCGGTGGTCCACGCGTCCAGAAGGATATCCGGCGACTTGGGGCCGCAACTCTCGATGACCAGGTCCTTCTGGTTGAGGAAATTCTCGTGGGGCGTGCAGGTGGATGCCACCCTTCCCAACACCGACGACTCGCCCTCAAAGGGAACGAAGCGGATCAGGAACTCGTCTTGCCCCTTATCTCTAGCCACGCCGACGTATCCAGTGGAGCTGATGGGCACGTGGGTCGGCGACTCCGTGCGCAGCGCAGCCAGCACTCGTCCTGAAGCGATATTCACCACCGTAATCTGGGTGTCCTCAGCTGGAGGCGGCTCCCCGTATTGTTGCGCCTGGGCCTCCAGCTTGTTGTGTTCCTCCGGAGTGTGCCGCTCGTATTGGTGCTCAATCACCAGGATGCGGCCATCCGGCGAAACTTCCGTTGAGAGTACTGGCGAGGGGACGTCGAGGTACGGACGTAGCTTTAGCGATGCATCGGTGAGCGAATAAGAATTTTTCTGGCGCACCAGAAACTTACCGCCACCGAGTGGCCACAGATATCTCCAGCGATCATGCATCCGCCATTCCGAGGAGGCCAGGACAGCTCCTCCGGGTAGGCTGAGGGTCACGGCCTCAATGATCTGGTCGTCATCGGACCGGCCTGCATTCTGCTCGCGTCGCATCAGCCGCGGCTGATGGAAGGTGAACAGCAGGTGATTATCATCGATAAAGTCCAGAGAGCTGAACGCTCTTCCCGACAGCATGTAGAGCGGCCCGGGCGGACGATAGCCCAACGGCCCAACCGGGACGCGTTCCTCGGGCGCGGCGGCGGGTGGCTCCTTGCGATGGGAGAACCCCACAACCGTCCACGGCGCCGAACCCAGCCACAAGACCAGCGCGATCGTGGCGGCCGGAAAAAGATGCTTCGACATCATCGTGGTGTCCCTGAGGCCTATCCGTGCGGCAATGATCGAGCGGGCGGCCGTAAGGCGGCGATCGTTGCACGCTTCCCTGAGTGTAGAAGATTTCGGCGAAGCTGTTTTAGGAGTTCTGGATAAGTCTGCGGAGAGTTCGTGCCGGGCAGTCCTGCGCAATAAGCGGACGGTGATTGGTTTTGCTGAACCGGCCGCACACCCACGGTTTTACAAATCCATACCATATTGCGCGTTCGCTAAAGCTGTGGCGCGGGGACGCGGTTCGCTGGCCAGCTCCATCACCAGGCGCTCCAGGACCAGGCGTTTATCGGGCGGTGAGGAGCGCAATTCAAGATCGGCATGCGCAATCAGGCGAAGCATTTGTGTAAGCTCCCGCCGCGAGCCGTAGCGGCGGGCCTGGCGAATGAGGTCCTCGGCAGCAAAGGGCGGCATGCGGAAACCCTGCCAAAGCGCCTGCCAGATGGCGCGCGAATCGCGCACGTTTTTCTCCAGGATGACGACCATCTGGCGAAAGGTCCGCGCCAGCATGTATAGATGCCCAATGGCCGAGTCCTCACCGCCGTCGGAGGCATTCAGCAGGCCATGCAGCAGGGCAAGGGCTCTTGGTTTGTCCCGTGCGGTGATCGCGTCCGTCAGCTCGTAGAGTGAGCGCTGCTTGGCCGCCAGCACCATGGTCTCTACATCACCCAGCGTGATGCGCCGCCGGTCAAAGGCATACAGCATGAGCTTCTCCAGCTCACTCGAAATGAGCATCATATCGGCGCCCAGGGCATCGGCGAGCTCACGAGCCGCGTCGGCATCGAACTTCATCCCACGGCTATCAGCGGTCGCGATCAGCCAGCGCACGGCGTCTGCTTCGTCCACCCGGGCCAGCTCCACCAAACCACAATCATCGCCCAGGGTTTCCCGGATTCGTTCATAGCGCTCCTTGTCTTGCATGTCCATTCGTCTCAGGTCAGCGGGGAGGCGCAGGTGATCGGCGACGAAGATGAGCACCGCCTGGGGGTTGGGGGAACGGAAGTAGTCTTTGAGCGCCGCGAACTCCTCCTTCTTCGCACCTCTGGTATAGAGGGTCTTCAGGTTTCTGACGAAGATGACCTGGAAGGGAGCCATCAGAGAAGGCGTGCGGGCGAGGTCGAGCACATGGAAAATGCTGGTCTCGGCCAGATCGAGATCGCTGAGCGAGAACTCGCGCAGGGTGGGATCTATGAGCGAGTCCACCACAGCGCGGCGGCAGCGCTCGTAGAGAAAGACTTCATCGCCGGCGAAGACGTATCCCGCGCGCAAGGGAGCTCTCGATGCGGCTGCAGTTTTTATCTCGGCTACGAAGCGATCGGAAGAGGAGAAACTGCGGAGCTTGCTGGCGTCATCCGTAGGCATCTAGAAGGATTCCAGAATATCGCTCACTAGAGCTTGGGCAAAGTCCCGCGAGAGCCGCTGGACCGCGGGAGTATCTTCTTCGATAAAGCTGGTCACGTCGGCGGTTGTTTCGAACTGCTCATGAAACACATAGTTGGTGTGCTGGTAGAGAACACGATGGTCTCGGTCGGTAACCACCACATTGACGTTGATAGTGACCAGGAAGCTGGAGGTGACGCTGGTTGTTTGCCCCGTCACCGTAGTGGTCTCAGTGCGGTAGGTCAAGGGCTGGACTGATTCGGAGATGATCGTCCCGTCGACGGTGGCGTCTGCTCCATCGCTGGTTTCGGGCGCGATGGTAAGACGGGTCCGATCGGTAAATTCACGGATGACCGCCTGCGTCATAGCAATCTCCGTGTGATAAGACTGCGTCTTGTTCTTGAAGACGGGAACAGCCAGGGTATGGACGGTGTCCGGCAGATGAGCGGCAGATCCGAGCGTGTGGTATCCGCAACCAGAGACGCCAGGCAAAGTAAGAGCCACCAACAACACCGGGAAACCACGCATGTTATGTGTATTGTCGCATCCGGGGGAGGGCTCTAGAGTCTGCGTAAGAACTACTCTCTATTGAGTCCCGTAGGGACGGCTGAAAGTAGCCCAGGACGTCAGTCCTGGGAACCCAAGACAACGGGAAAAGTCCCGAAGGGACGGCTGAGAATGCCCCAGGACGCAAGTCCTGGGCTACTCACTAACAGATAACCCGTGGATTGTATGCAATCGGTCTCAGAGAGCGTCGGGTTGGCCTTGGATGATTGCCATAGCATTCACTTGGGGTCCAGTTCACCCAGGACTGCCGTCCTGGGTCATTCTAAGTCGTCCCTACGGAACTGCTCGTTGGCACACTGCCAACCCAGGACTAACGTCCTGGGCTACTCTCAGCCGTCCCTACGGGACTCGATTTGGCGCCGCTGACCTGTCCCGGCGTGCCGTGGAAGCTGTGCCCTTCGTACAAATCGTTTCTCCTCAGCCTGTTTAGTCGGGGCCCTGCACCTTCGGCCCGACGGAGAGAAAAGCGAAGGCCCCATTTCCGGAGAGATGGGGCCTTTCGCTTGTGAATACTGACTAAGGCTAAGCCGGTGAGGGCTGGCTTTCACCGCCGAAACCGGGCGCACGGCCAGGCTCCGGCTTAATCACATGCTGCACGTCGCCGGTGGAATTGCCCGGCGGCGGTCCGAGTGGCGGCAGCGGAGGCAGTTCCTTGCCTTCGATGATCATGCGAATGTCATTCGCATCCAGGGTCTCACGATCCAACAGGGCTTGCGCCATGCGGTGCATCGTGTCCTTATGGTCGCCAAGGATGGAGTAGGCGGACTTGTAGGCCTCGTCCACCAAACTCCGCACTTCGGCATCGATCTGCCGCGCCGTCTCCTCGGAGAAGTCACGGTGCTGGGCAATCTCGCGGCCGAGGAAGATCTGCTCTTCCTTCTTGCCGAAAGTCAAAGGACCCATGCGGCTCATGCCGTACTCGCAAACCATCTTGCGCGCCAGATCGGTCGCCCGTTCGATGTCATTTCCGGCGCCGGTGGTCTTGCGATTCATAAAGATCTCCTCGGCACAGCGGCCGCCCATCAAGATGGCGAGCTGAGTCTCGAGGTAGTCCTTGGTGACGGTATGCTTGTCCTCTTCGGGCAACTGCATGGTCACGCCCAGAGCCATGCCGCGCGGAATGATGGTGACCTTGTGCAGCGGGTCAGCATGATCACGCATGGCTGCCACCAGAACGTGGCCTGCTTCGTGGTAAGCCGTGTCGCGCTTGTCATCCTCGGAAAGGAGCATGGACTTACGCTCGGCGCCCATCATGACCTTGTCTTTGGCCAGTTCAAAATCAAACTGGTGCACGGCCTTGCGGTTGGCACGGGCTGCATTGAGCGCCGCCTCATTCACCATGTTCGCCAGGTCGGCGCCGGAAAAACCGGGGGTGCCACGAGCCAGGATGCGAAGATCGACATCTTCCGCCAACGGAACTTTCTTGGCGTGGACGCGGAGCACTTCCTCGCGCCCGCGCACGTCCGGCCTGCCCACCACGACACGGCGGTCAAAACGGCCGGGACGCAGCAGAGCGGGATCGAGCACATCGGGCCGGTTGGTCGCGGCGATCAAAATGACACCGTCATTCGACTCAAAACCGTCCATCTCAACCAGCAACTGATTCAGTGTCTGCTCGCGCTCATCGTGCCCGCCGCCCAGACCAGCTCCGCGGTGGCGTCCGACAGCATCGATTTCGTCGATGAAGATGATGCAGGGCGCATTCTTCTTGCCCTGCTCAAAGAGGTCGCGCACACGGCTTGCGCCGACGCCAACAAACATCTCCACAAAGTCGGAACCGGAGATGGAGAAGAACGGCACGTTGGCCTCGCCGGCAACAGCCCGGGCCAACAGCGTCTTACCGGTGCCCGGAGGTCCTACCAGGAGCACGCCCTTAGGGATGCGGCCGCCCAACTTCTGGAACTTCTGGGCTTCGCGCAAAAACTCGATAATCTCCTTCAGCTCTTCCTTGGCCTCGTCGACGCCGGCCACGTCTTTGAAGGTGATCTTCTTTTGCTGCATGGAGAGCAGACGCGCACGGCTCTTGCCGAAGGACAAGGCCTTATTGCCGCCGCTCTGCATCTGCCGCAGCATGAAGAACCAGAGGGCTGCGATCACGATGATGGGAGCGAAGTTGAGAAGAATCGGTAGCCAGGAATTCCCCTGCGTGTCTTTTACCGTGATGCTGACATGGTTGTCTTGAAGGATCTTGAACATGTCAGGGTAGTTGGCGGGGACAGTGGTGTGGAAGGCTTCTCTGTCGCTGGCATAGTGGCCGTGGACTTCGCTGTTGATCACGGTTACATCACTGATCTTGCCCTGCTGCCCGTCCTGCATGAATTGAGAGAACGAGATCTCCCGGTCATGACTCATGCCCGTGCTTTTTTGGACGATCTGCCAAAGTAGAACCAGGCAAGCCAGGATAAATACCCAGAAAATAATTGTCTTGACCGTCGAATTCACGAAAAACCCTCTTTCTACTGCGCCTCAATAAAGAGAAGGGACCATTCAAGGCGGAGCCAATCGCTACACCGGGAACGTTCTTGCAGCCTTTGACATCTATTAGACGACAGTAATCTGCCGCGGATTCGAAGACTGGTGGATTTCCTATACGGCACTAACCGTACGCGCTCCACCCTTACCCTTTGCGCCAAATTTATTCTACTCCGCGAAAGCCGGAAACGTCTCCGAAAGCTGGGGAAAGCGTGTCCGAAGTTATACGTAGAGGGTACCTGCTCTCTAGTTACTTCGACTTGCCGGTCTTCAGGGCAGGAATTGGGCAGTAAAGATGAATTCAGGGCGCATCCACCTCGACCCCACGCATCCAGACAATCCTTCCTTCGCACTCCACCACCGGCCAGTTTTTTCTTGCTTCGCCAAGCACGTGGAGCCGGTCGAGAACCTCTGCAACTTTCCTGGGACGCGGGCTGTGCAACAGGGTTACCCGGTCTCCGGCCTTCCAGGGCCGCAGGACGGCGGAGCTACTGGATGAGCCCTCCTGCACGCGCTCGCCGAGCAAACACAGGCCATATTCGGGGGCGCGAATCTCGCCCGGAACGGGAAACGCATAGGCCGGGCCAGGGGTGAGGGGAGCCGAACTCCGGGTCAAACGGATTTCTCGCAGGCTGCGCTCCACCGTGATGCCGCCGGGAAGTTGGAATTTGCCGGGACGGGACTCAACCATGGCCAGCAGCTGCTCCGTCTGCTCAAAGCTGAGCCTGGCCCCAACCCGCCGCGCTGCCGCACGCACCACCCGCCGAGCCACCGCCGGTTGGAGTTCGCGCAAGCGAAGCTGTTCCAGGGCCACAGTTTCTTCCTCCGGGTGGGTGCTGGCTGACCGGCCGCCCCCGCGGGTGGGCCGGCCGGGCAACAGCAGCGCGGGCAGAAGGCCGCTGCAATTCACCCTGCCAATAGGCCTCCTCGTCAGCAGAAATCGTGGCCAACCGGGCCAATTGGGCGGCAATCTGGGGATTGAAGGTACGCAACAAGGGCAGCAGCTGCCGGCGGATGCGGTTGCGCGTATGCGCCATGTCCTGGTTGCTGGCGTCTTCACGCCATGGCTGCTGAATCTCGAGAAGCCAGGCCTCGATGGTGGAGCGGCTGTTCTCCAGGAAGGGCCGGAGGATGCTTCCGGGCTCTGCAACCAGGACGGGATGAATGCCGCTCAGCCCCTCCGTCCAGGCGCCGCGCAGCAGTTTGTGCAGGACCGTCTCCGCCTGGTCATCGAGGGTGTGCGCAGTGGCGACGGCGTCGGCTTCGCCAGCCGCAATCAGTTCCCGAAAAAAAGCGTAGCGAAGGTTGCGGGCGGCCTCCTCCAGGGTTTCATGAAGAGTGGCCGCGGCGGCCGGGGCATTCGCGCGATGCAGGTGGAACGGCAGGCCATGGGCTGCGGCGATGCCGGCAACGAATGCCGCGTCTTCCTCGGCTGCGGCGCCACGAATTCCGTGGTGAACGTGGGCGACGGAAAGCACGATGCCCAGCGCCTGGCGCTCCTCGATGCAGGCGGCGGAGCAGAGCCACAGAGTCGGCCCCACCGGAGACGGCGACAGCAATCCGCTGGCCGGGACGAAAGAGACGGTGTCGCAGAATGGGCGGCTGCATCACTGCATCTTCGCCGATTTGCACCTATCGTGGAACCGCTATCGAGCAATCACACAGCTACATAGCTATACTGCGGGCATGTACCAGATAAGAGCAGCGACGCCCGCAGACGCGGCTATCATCACCCACCACAGGCGGCGAATGTTTGTGGACGCCGGGCGCCAGGACAACAGGATTCTGGATGTGATGGCGGAGCACTTTAAACCGTGGGTCGAAGCCCGGCTGGCGGACGGACGGTATCTCGGCTGGCTGACCACCGAAGGCGGCAAGGTGATTGCCGGCGCTGGCTTGATCGTCCTCGACTGGCCGCCACATCCGCTCGATCCTCGACAGGATAAACGCGGCTACCTGTTGAATGTTTACGTGGAGCCGGAGCATCGCCGCAAGAAGCTGGCCAGCCACCTGATCGATCAAGCACTGGCTGAGGCGCGCAAGCAGAAAATTCGTGTCGTCGCCCTGCATTCGACCGATGCCGGCAAGCCTCTGTATGAGAGCAACGGCTTCCGTCGAACCAACGAAATGTTCTATGTGGAATCGGTAGAGGGCTGAGCCCTTCCTGCTATACTCCGAGGTTTATGCGGGTCTTCGTTATTCTCCCGGCCGCCGGAATGGGCACGCGCATGGCGCCCGGCCACGCGACCCCCAATGCCCCCAAGCAATTTCTTGCCTTGCATGGGACGCCGATTCTGGTCCACAGCTTGCGAGCGTTCGCGGCCGTGCCGCGGGTGAGTTCTATTTACGTGGCCGTTCGTAAGCCGGAGATCACCCGCATGGAGGCGCTGATTGCCGAACATGCCTTGGCCGCGCGGGTGCAGGTGGTGGAGGGTGGGGATACCCGGCAAGAGTCGGTGAGCCAAGCGCTTAAAGTTCTCTCGGCGGAGGACGATGACATCGTCCTGGTTCACGATGCGGTGCGGCCGCTCATCGACCCCGCGACCATCGAGCGAACCATCGAAGCAGTAGAAATTTATGGTGCGGCCATCGTAGGTCTTCCGGCAGTGGATACTATCAAACAGGTGGAGCGTACTGCCCGTGGGGCTATTGTGACGGCCACCATTCCCCGGGAATACATCGTGCAGGCGCAGACGCCGCAGGGTTTTCGCTGGAGCGTCCTGCGTCAGGCCTTCGCGGACGCAGAGGCGGATGGATTTGTGGGAACCGATGAAGCCAGTGTCGTCGAGCGATCGGGGGCACAGGTGGCGGTGGTCATGGGATCCCCGGCAAACTTAAAAATTACCCATCCCGGCGATCTGAAGCTGGCGGAGTTCTACTTGCAAGACAGGTCTTGAAATGAGCATGAGAATAGGCTACGGCTGGGATTCGCACGCATTCCAGGCCGGGGTGCCGTTGAAAATTGGGGGCATCGCAATCGATCATCCAGAGGGCCTGGCCGGGCACTCGGATGGCGACGTGCTGTTGCACGCCATTACCGATGCCCTGCTGGGCGCGCTTGCCGTGGGGGATATCGGCAGCTTCTTTCCTCCCGGCGATCCACGCTGGAAGGATGCCGATTCTGCGATTTTTCTCAACCTGGCCCTGGAAGAGCTGCAGACCGCCGGGTATCGCATCGTCAACGTCGACACCACGCTGGTGCTGGCCGCACCCAAGATTGGGCCCATCTCCGGTGATATGCGGCAACGGGTGGCGGAGCTGTTGGACATTGAGCCGAACGCGGTGGGCATCAAGGCCAAGACGCCGGAAGGTCTGAATCAGGATCATGTAGCCCAGGCGCACGCCGTGGTTCTGCTGGAAAAATCCGAGGACAAGAGCGGGATTGGGTTGCTGGAAGCTGAGGTCGATGACCCCGCCACAGTCGACGAAGTACTGACCCACATCGGGATGAGCGAAGGCCTTGGCAGCAGTAAGAGCAGACGCATGGTGCCGCTGCCAGTCTTCGATACGGAAGACATCACCTAGCGCGCGTGAAGGACTAGAGGGTAGCTGGGAAAGACAGCGCAGATCCCTCCACTACCGTCCTGAAACGTCATGCCCGCTATACGTCTCTCAGGCTCGCATAAGCGGTGCCTTCGGTCTGAAGCCGCCATACGACTCGGCTCTCCGCCGAAATGAAATAGCATCGGAAAAGCGATGCCAGAAACCCTGCAAAATCCTCGCGTTCGTTTCGCGCCCTCACCTACCGGCTACCTCCATGTAGGTGGCGCGCGCACTGCCCTCTTCAATTGGCTGTTTGCCCGTCACACCGGCGGCACCCTCATTCTGCGCATCGAAGATACCGATTTCGAGCGGTCCTCCGAGGACATGGTCCAGGGCATCCTCGATGGCATGCGCTGGCTCGGCATGGAATGGGATGAAGGACCGTTCTTTCAATCCCAGCGGCTGCCTCTCTACCAATCCACAGCCGAGAAGCTGCGCGCGAGCGGGCACGCCTACTACTGCTTTTGCACTAAAGAGGAGCTGGAGGAACGGCGGCGTCAGGCGGTGGCCGCAGGCAGACCTCCGATGTACGACCGGCGCTGCCGGGCAATCGATCCAGTCGCGGCCCACGGAGAGATTTCAGGCGGGCGAGCCCGGCGCCCTGCGCTTCGCCGTGCCCGAGGGAGGAGCGACTGCATTCGAGGACGCGGTGTTCGGCCGGGTGGAATTCGCCAACGCGGAACTGGAAGACTTTGTCCTGCTGCGCTCCGACGGCGTGCCTACCTATCACTTGAGCGTGGTCGCCGATGATCTGGATATGCGCCTCACCCACATCATTCGCGGCGCGGACCACATCTCCAATACGCCCAAACAGGTGTTGCAGTACCAAGCCCTGGGAGAGCCTCTGCCGGTTTTTGCTCACCTTCCCCTGATTCTGGGACCCGATAAAAGCCGGCTCTCCAAGCGGCACGGCGCCACCAGCGTCCTGGCCTACCAGGACATGGGAATTGTGCCCGAGGCCTTCCGCAATTTTCTGGCTCTGCTGGGCTGGACGCCAGGCAATGCAGAAAAAGATCGGGAGATCTTCTCCTCCGATGAGCTGATCGCACTTTTCTCGCTGGATGGCATTTCACGCTCGAATGCCGTTTTCGACAACGAGAAATTGGCCTGGTTCAATACCGAATGGATACGCCGCTACTCGCCGGCGGAGCTATTGCCTCTCATCGAAGCAGAGTGGGCAAAGGCCGGATTCTCCTCCGACCGTACCAGGGAAGAGATCCTGGCGGCGATTGCTTTACTCCAGCCCAGGGCGCGCAGCTTGAAGGATTTTGCCGGAGCATTTCGCGGCTATTTCAGCGACGCTTATGAGTACGATACAGCCGCAGTGACTAAATTCCTCTCCGACGAGCGAAGCCGCGGGCTGCTGATGGAACTCGGCGACCGCTACCAATCCCTGGACGAATTTACCGAGACGGCGGCGGAGCAGTTGCTGCGGGCGTTTGCCGAGGAAAAAGGTGTTAAGGCCGGCACCCTGATCAATGGATCGCGGGTCGCGTTGACCGGGCAGGGCGTAGCCCCGAGCCTCTTCGCAGTGATGGCCGCTTTGGGCAGGGAGCGGGTGGTAAAGAGGTTGAAGTCAGCGGGCGAGATTCCCTCCGTGCAAGAGCAATTGGGCGTGCAATAAAGAGCTTGACGGAAAATCATCCCTCAGCGGCTAAAGCCGAATTCATTACAAATCATCTACGTACGGCCTTAAGGCCGTACTCCTTTTCACAAAAACAACGAGGTATGCGCCGGGAGTTTTCGTCGCTACTGGGCGACTACGGTGACCGAGACGGGAATGGTGTGCGGCGGCAAGCAGGCGTTCGCGTCGCAGGCCTGGTAGCGAAGTCCTCCCTCGAACTGATGCTCGCCCGGCTGGGCCGTCACGTGAGCATGCAAGATGAATTCGCCGCTATACACGCTGAGCTTTTCCCGCGGGGCAAACTGCGGGGCATATTGAGTGCCTGCCGGAAAGTCGACCGCCGTGACATTGAGACCCTCCACCTCGACCACTGCGAGCCGCGTCGGAATCAAGGTCTTGTCCGTGGGTGCGTGGGAGTTGATGTGCAGGCCATCGGCCACGCGAAAGTGTAGATCGATCTGGGCTGCGCGGCGCGCGGGAATGTTTATCTTGTCGGGGTAAAGGAATTGAACCGCCGCAGTTGCATCGGCTCGCTGATTGGCCCCGCTCGGGCAGTGGCAAGGGCTGGTCCTTTATTACCTGCCCGGAGGCGGCCAGGCAAACAAGCCCGCGAAAGATGGCAGTGAGGCGCAGCACCCTATTTGCCTCCGGCGGCCAATGCCTTCTTGATGCTGGCCTCGACTTCGTCCTTTGAGACCAACCCAGCGGTTTCAGCGACAATCTTTCCGTCCCGCCCGACAAAGTAGGAGGTAGGCAGGAACTCGACGCCGCCATACTTGCGCGACACGGCGTCGTCCCCCACCAGCAATGGGTAGTTGAGGCCCTGCTCCTGGCCGAATTTTGCCAGCTTGGCCCGCGGGGTATCGGCATCATCCTCAGAAACGCCCAGAATTTCAAAGCCCTGCGGGAGCATACTGGCTGTGCAAGGCGACCAGCCAAGGCATTTCAATCTTGCACGGCGCACACCAGGTGGCCCAGAAGTTGATCAGAACGGCCTTGCCCTTGTAATCGGATAGGGAGAGCTTCTTGCCCTCGACCGTCCGCAGGCTGAATTCGGGGGCGCGCTTTCCGCGCAGATCAGGAAGGCCCTCGTCGGCGGCAGACATCCTGCTGCACAGACTGGTTATTGGTGGTCTCAGGAGCAGCGCCCTGTACTTGGCGCTGCGCGGCAGCATATTGCTTGCGGCGCTTGTAATTGGCATAACCGGACCACACCATTAGAGCGAACGCGGCCAGCACCACAACAATAACCCATCGATTGCGCTTCACGTCGAGTGACCTTCTCCGGGCAAGGGTGCAACCTTCCGGTTGCAGACATTTGCGCCTGGACCCATTCTAAAGGACGCCTCGGAAGAGCGCCTTAAACGGTGCCCGCGGCTGCTGTTACGATCAATTGTTTTGGGATTGCGAATTCATGAACACACCGACTCCAGCCCAGCTGATACGCATCGAAGCCGAGGCGCTGCTTCGACTTGCGGCCCGTCTTGAGGATGGTATGTCGGCCAGCTTCAGCGAGGCCCTGGAGTTGGTGGTGGAGTGTGGGCAGGCGGCGCGGGCGGGTCGTCGTGACCGGAATAGGCAAGAGCGGCATCATCGCGCAGAAGCTGGTGGCCACCTTTAATTCCACGGGAACGCCGGCCCTATTTCTGCATCCGGCGGAGGCGCTGCACGGCGACCTGGGCATGCTGGCCAAGGGCGACCTGGTACTCGCGCTCTCCTACAGCGGCGAGACGGAGGAGATCGTGCGCCTGGTGCCCACGCTTAAGCGAATGGGCGATGCCCTGATCAGCTTCTGCTGCGCCATGAATTCAAGGCTGGCGCTGGCCAGCGACGTGGTCCTCGACGTCAGCGTGGAGCAGGAGGCGTGCGGAATGGGTTTGGCGCCGACCGCTTCCACTACGGTGATGCTGGCACTGGGGGACGCCTTAGCCATCGCGGCGTCGCTCAAAAAGGGCTTCCGCGCGGAAGACTTCGCCGACCTGCATCCGGGCGGGAAGCTGGGCAGAAAATTAGCCCGGGTGAGAGAAGTGATGCACGCCGGTGATGCTATTCCCAGGGTGTCCGCTGCCACGCCGATGCCGGCGGTGATCTACGAGATGAGCCGCAAAGGCCTGGGCATGACCACCGTGACCGAAGGGGAAACCCTGATCGGCATCATGAGCGACGGCGACCTGCGCCGCCTGCTGGAACGGAAGGGGCCGGAGGCGCTGGCGATGACTGCAGGCGACGCCATGAACGCCGCGCCCAGGACCATTGCCCCAGAGGAGTTTGCCGCCCGCGCCCTGAGCATCATGGAAGAGAAAAAGATCACTTCACTGGTGGTCGTCGACCCCGCACAATCCGTGGCCGGAATTCTGCATCTTCATGATTTGTGGGGACTTGAACTGATCTGAGCCTACGAGGCAGCGGCTTCTGCTGACTCCACACTGTCGTAACTTTTGATCAGGGTGTTGGCACTGGTAAGCTTCAGCAGTTCGGCAACCCGGTAGTTGACTGCCACCAGCCGGACGGTACGACCGTGGCGTTTGCCGGAGACGTAGTAATTGAGGATGACACCCAGCCCGGCGGAGTCAATGTATTCCGACTCGGTAAAGTCCAGGATGGTCAGCTTCTCCATGCCGCCCTGGAGAGCCTTCTGAAATTCGAACAAGTTGCTCAGGGTAATCGGGCCGTGCAGGCGAAAGATGCGGGTATCCGCCGTGCTGCCGGGAACGACTTCAAAGGTCAAAGGTTCGTTATACATAGCATCCGTGATTGTAGAAAGCGCGCTGCCCCGTTTGATGACAGTCCGGTGAATACCATCATCTTTGCCGCGAACCCGTGCGGTGGCTTCGCGCTGCCAGCCATGTGAACCGTCCTTGAACCATTTAGAATTGACGGACGCTGATCGAGAAAGTATCCCCCAGAATGCACCGTTGGTCGAAGCTGTTTATTCCTACCTTGCGTGAAGCCCCGGCCGATGCCGAGGTTGCCAGTCACAAGTTTCTATTGCGCGCCGGATATATTCGGCAAGTGGGGGCTGGAATCTACTCCTACCTCTTCCTTGGCCAGCGCTCCATCAACAAGATTCAGGCCATCGTCCGGCAGGAGATGGACCGCATCGGGCAGGAGTTTCTCTTGCCGGCGCTCCACCCACGCGAGTTGTGGGAAGAGAGCGGACGATGGACGGTCATGGGACCGAACCTGTTCAAGCTGCAGGACCGCAAGGGCGCCTGGCTGGTCCTGGGCATGACTGAAGAAGAGGTGATGACCGACATCGCCCGCAAGGAGCTGCGCAGTTACAAGCAGTTGCCCCAGATCTGGTACCAGATTCAGACCAAATTCCGCGATGAACCGCGCCCCAGGGCAGGCCTGTTGCGGGTACGCCAGTTCATCATGAAAGACAGCTATTCCTTCGACCTGGATGCCGCCGGTCTCGACCTCAGCTACAAAAAGCACGACGCGGCCTATCGCGCGATCTTTAGCCGCAGCGGGCTGAACTTCGTCGCAGTGGAGGCCGACTCGGGTGCCATGGGCGGCTCCCAATCGCAGGAGTTCATGGTCTTCGCCGAGGCGGGAGAAGACCTGATCGCCAGCTGCCCCACGTGCAACTATGCCGCCAATCTGGAAAAAGCTACCTCCCGGCTGCCTGCGGTCGAAGATTTGCCTCCGACTGGAGACGGCGCACCGGAACTAGTGCATACCCCGGGCCGTCGCACTATAGAAGAGGTGGGCGCCCTGCTCGAGCTGGATGCGGTGTACCAGATCAAGACCATGGCCTATATGGCCTTGACCCCGCAAGCGAAGGTGGGGGCGCCGGAGATTGCCAGCCCGGTGGTGGTCCTGCTGCGCGGCGATCACACCATCAACCCAGCCAAACTCGCGGCACTCTTTCCCGGCGCCCGGGAACTGCGGCCGATGCTGCCGGAGGAGATCCTGAATACGTTCCATTCCCCGGCTGGTTACCTGGGCCCGATCGGTCTCGACATCCTGGCGGCGGGTGAGCAGGCGGAGGCGGGCAAAGTGACCGTCATTCTCGATTTGGCTCTCGAGGACCGCCACAACCTGGTCGCCGGCGCCAACCGGGAGGAATATCATCTGCGCAACGTAACCCGGGGCCGGGACTTCACTCCTACCCGGATCGCCGACGTGCGCAACGTCGTGGAAGGGGAGAATTGCCCCCAATGTCCGGCCTCGCCCGGCAGCCCGCTGAGAGTAGCAAAAGCCATTGAGGTGGGACACATTTTCAAGCTGGGTTACCGGTACTCCGATGGCATGGGGGTGCGTGTATTAGACCCCGGGGGCAAAGAAGTAACGCCCATCATGGGCTGCTACGGCATTGGGATCGAGCGCATCCTGACCGCCGCCGTGGAGCAAAACCATGACGCGAATGGGTTCTGGCTGGGGCGCTCGATTGCACCCTTCGATGTCGTGGTGACCGTCACCAATATGGGCGATGCGAACCTGGCAGCCACCGCCGAGCAGGTAGCCCTGAAGCTCGAGGAAGCCGGATTTGAGGTTTTACTGGATGACAGGGATGAGCGGGCAGGTGTCAAATTCAAAGATGCGGACCTGATCGGCATACCTTTCCGCATCAATATAGGTAAGAAGGTCGCAGAGGGACGGGTGGAGCTGGTAACGCGCTCCACGGCGAGCAGCCAGGACGTGGGCCTCACAGAGATCGCGTCGCGGCTGCGGAACATTGCAGATACCGTCTAAGAGATATCGTCCAGGGGGATGTAGGAGTTCATCCATTGACCGTCAAAATCAAGGTCGTACGCGCGAGCTTACTTGAGCACCCGGTGCGCAACATCATCCTGATCGCACTGGTAGGCACGTTCCTGCTGGGCTTGGTGGTGTGCGAATCGATCTTCGGCTACTACTATTTCAGCTACCGGCATAAGGTGGATGAGTGGCTGCAGAAGCCACTCTTTGAACAGACAGCGAAGATTTATGCCGCGCCAAAGGAGTTACGCGTCGGGCAGAAGCTGACTCCGCAAGCGGTTGCCCAGGAATTGCGCAGAGCTGGTTACAGCGGAGACGATGATCGCGAGAAATCGCGGATGGGCACCTACTCGCTTAACGATGCGAGCATTACCATCCAACCCGGGCCGCAATCGTACCACTCCGAGCAGGGCGCCACAGTCACCTTCGACAAAGGTCTGGTCAAGTCGATTTCCGGCGACGGGGGCCAGTCGCTGGACGCATACGAGCTGGAACCACAGCTAATCACTGCGCTCTCAGAAGGACAGAACCGCACCAAGCGCCGCCTGGTCAACTTTAACGAACTGCCGCCCAACCTGGTCAATGCCGTAACCTCGATCGAGGACCGCCGATTCTTTGAACACGGCGGGGTCGACTACTTCCGCCTGCTGGGGGCTCTGCGCGACGATCTGCGGCTGGGCCGGCGGCGGGAGGGCGGATCCACGCTCACCATGCAACTCGCGCGCGGCTTCTTCCTGACGCCGGAGAAGCGGCTGAAGCGCAAGATCATCGAGATTGCCATCACGTTCCAGCTGGAGAATCGCTTCAACAAGCAACAGATCTTTCAGATCTACGCTAATGAGATTCCGCTGGGTCAGCAGGGAAGCTTCGCCATCAACGGCTTTGGCCAGGCAGCGCAGACCTACTTTGGCAAAGACGTGAAGGATCTCGACCTGGCGCAATGCGCAATGCTGGCCGGCATGATCCAGCATCCGAGTTTTCTCAACCCCTATCGCCATCCGGACCGTGTGATTCTGCGCCGCAACATGGTGCTCGATGCCATGGTGGAGACGGGCAAGATCACCAAGGAAGAGTCGATACAAGCGAAGGCCGAGCCGCTGAACTTGAGGCCCATGAACTTCGACGCGGGGGAAGCGCCGTACTTCGTTGACCTGGTGCGCGACCGTCTGGCCCAGCACATGGGCGATGCTGACTTCAACCATTCCGGCCTCCGCATTTACACCTCGCTCGACCCGGATCTGCAACGGCTAGCGGCGGAGGCAGTGACAGAGGGCATGAAGGGCGTCGACCTGCAGGTGGAAAAGCTGCATGCGCGCCGGGTGAAAGCAGGAGACGATTCGCCCATCAACTATCCCCAGGTCGCGTTAGTGGCACTGAACCCGCATACCGGCCAGGTGTTGGCATTGGTGGGAGGACGGAATTACGGCGCCAGCCAGTTCGATCATGCGGTGCAGAACCGGCCGACCGGCTCCGTTTTCAAGCCTTTTGTTTATGCCGCGGCGTTCAACACCAGCTTGGCGGGCACCGTGCTCACCCAACCGGCAGTCGTGCCCCCGGCCAGCGAAGAGGCCGTATCCACGACACCGGTCTCGGTGAACACAACATCCGCCGACCCTGCGCCTCCTGATCCAGGCAGACTAAGCGGGGTGTTTACCGCCGCCACCTTGCTTAACAACGATCCCTCGACCTATGAGGGCGGTTACACCCCAAGCAACTACCATCATGACCAGCGTTTCACGGGACAGATCACGGCGCGCACTGCGCTGCAGTGGTCAGAAAACAACGCGACGGTGACTTTGGCCGACATGGTCGGTTACAACAACGTAGCTGCCCTGGCCCGGGATGCCGGGATCAAATCTGCCCGCGGAACGCCATCGGTTGCCTTGGGCGCTTATGGCTCAAGCCCGCTCGAGATAGCCGGAGCCTATACGGTTTTTGCTAATGGAGGAGTCAAGATAGATCCCTGGCTGCTGGCTTCGATCCGCTCTGCGAACGGCGATGTGCTCAATGACTACCCGCCTAACTCCAAGCCGATCCTCGATCCGCGGGTCGCGTATCTGACCCTGGCCCTCATGGAGAACGTGATCAACTCGGGAACCGCTGCCGTGGTGCGGGCTGACGGCTTCACTGCCCCAGCCGCGGGCAAGACCGGCACCTCGCACGATGCGTGGTTCGCCGGCTTTACCAGCAACCTGCTGTGCGTGGTGTGGATAGGAAATGACGATTACACGGATATCAAGCTCGAGGGCGGCAAAGTAGCGGCGCCGATCTGGGCAGGCTTCATGAAGCACGCGGTGCAACTGCCGGAATATTCAGATACCCGCCAGTTCACCCCTCCCCCTGGAGTCTCCACGGTGCGGCTGGATAAAGTAACCAACCTGCTCGCCGATGCCAGCTGCCCGTCGGATTACGATGCGGTTTTCCTCGACGGTACAGCGCCCACGCAGACCTGCGACCAAAGCGCGGGGGACCAGCGCAATGTCTTCCAAAAGCTTTTTGGGATTGGAAAGGAAGCTGCTGTAGCCCCCGCGCCGGCGAACGGAACGCCAGTCTTGCCGCCTCCACAGGTGGGCTCGCAGGCGGCAGCTGCTCCGACCCAGCCGGGCCCGGCTCCGCCGCCTCCTGATGCGCAGAAAAAGAAGAAGCGGGGCTTCTTTGGAAGGCTATTTGGCGGTAAAGGGGATGACGACAACAAGCAGCCGGCGCAACCGGACTCCGCGGTACAACCCCAGTAGCGTGTAACTGTGGCTGAGCTTTATTCCTTCTGACATTCAGGACACCAGAAAGTGGAGCGGGCGCCTGGGCCCTGTTTACGCATAAGAATCGTTGTTCCGCAGCGCCGGCAGGCGGAGCCTTTACGGTGGTAGACCCAGAGCCGGGCGGCAGGATCGGCCGAGTCCGTCGTACGGCGGCCTCCGGTGTAGGTCACGATGGCGTCCCCGGATCCGTCGGCGACGTTGGCGGTGAGAAAGCGGCGTGCAGTCTCGACCAGGCATTCGATCTCTTGCGCGCGCAAACTCGCGATCTTACGGAATGGATTTATCCCGCAGGCAAAGCAAATCTCGGATTTGAAGACGTTCCCGATGCCGGCCATCACCCGCTGGTTCAGCAACACATTGCCTACCTCCTCGTCGCCACACTCGAGCAGTCGCGCCACGGCTTCATCGGCGGCGAAGGAGCCGCCCAGCAGGTCGGGTCCCAGCTTGGCGACCCCAGCGAACCTTTCCAGAGTGCGCGCTGTATAAAAGCGGGCAACCGGCACATCGAATGCAACTGCCAGTAAATCATCCGCGCCCAGAACTACGCGCATGTGGCTGCGAGCACGCTGCCAGTGCTCCCCGGCACGGTAGATGTGCCAGCTGCCACTCATTAGCATGTGCGTGGCCAGGATGAGATCCCCGGAGAAATGGATGAGCAGCCATTTGCCGCGCGACTCCACTCGCTCAATGATGCGGCCAGTCACCGGGCTCTGATCGTGCACGCTCGCCAGCGGCGCATAGGCAGTCTCAAAGCTCGTGATCTTACGGCCAGCAAATCCCTGCTGCAGAGCACGAGCGGCGCGGAAAATGGTGTCGCCTTCAGGCACGAACTGCTCTCCTACTGCACGTTAGAGGAAATGCCCGAGGGCTGCGCCGCCAGCAACACACGGCGGAAGTTGAGACCAAGCGGCGCGAGATGGAAACCAGCATCCTGTAGGAAGGGAGCCAGGAAGTGATGCGCCGCGGGCTGACCGTTGATCGTCGAAATCAGCATGCCACCGCGCTGGTCTTCCCTGCGCTCCATATCCTCTTGAGCCAGCCCGGCGAGAAAAACGCCCAGGTCGCGCGCGGTTGAGGAGCGCTCCGGTTCTTCGGCGGGCAAGAAGACTTGCAGGTTGGGCTGATTGCGACGTAGATAGGCCACCAGCTCCCCGTTGCGCAGCACGACGCTGGCGCCGACGCTGCGCGTGAGCTGACGCGGGGCGCCCTCCACTGCTTCCTCCTCCTGCGCAGGCCAGCGAAGGACGGACCCGTATAGATTTGCGGGATCAGTGGCTGCGAGTATCACCATCTCCGGCTTCTCCAGCGGCGGCCCGTTGCGCAGAGAACGCAGCAAATCGACCGCCGCGGGAAGAGCGAACTGGGTCGCTCCCAGACCCGACACAAAATAACCGCGGCGTATGCGGCCGCTTTCTTCCAGCGCCTTGAGCACGTCGTAAACGGCGCTGAAGCCTCCCGGCAGATTCTCGTTCCCAGCCGATTCCCGGGTGAGAACGCCGTAGCGATTGAGCAATTGCTGCGCGAAGGCGTGGCTCCATTCCGTCACCGAGGCGAGCGATGCAGGGACCAGGGTCCACCGGCCCTGCGCGCTGGGCGGCGTGGTGCGGCGGGAACGGAAGGAGGGCAAATTGTGCTGCCGCTTGGGCTGGCGTGAAGAAGCCGCCGGCCGCGCGACGTACGCGCGCAAGGCGTGGAAAGTGTCATTGGTCACCAGCCCACGCCAGACCAGGTTCCACAACGCATCGAGTGTCTCGCCCGGGTATCCGCCACCGACGGCCTCGTGCAGTTGAGCAAAGAAAGCGGCGCCGCTACGGGCTAGTTGCTCCAGCAAAGCTGTCTCGCGTGGACTCAACGGGTTTTCACCCGTCGGCTCAGGGCGCGGCGGCAAGAGGGTTCTCAGCTTATCTGCCAGGTACAAGCCAATGCGCCCGTCACGCTCGCCCAGCGAATCGAGGCCGCACCAGACGACTTCGCCCGCTGCAATCAACGTATCCAGGCTGCCAGGCGAGTAGTTCACCAGGCGCGCGGGCAGGATAGAGGTTTCGATCAGCGAGGCGGCCAGCGGAGCGCCTTGCAGATGCTCGATGGTGTCGAGCAACGCATCCAGGCCGCGCCTGCGCTGCAGCACCCCTTGCCAGTGGGTCTCCAGACGCGCCAGTGTTTGTTGCTCGATGGGCTCCACCTCGCGGCGCAGCTTGGCCAGCGACTTCCGCCGAATCAGACGCAGCACCTCGGCATCGCACCACTCGCGATAGACGCCGCCGGGACGGAATCCCCCTTCCAGGATGCGGCCGTCGAGCAGCAATGCCTGCAAGGCACTCTCTACCTGCGGCGCGTCCAAGGCGAAGCGAGTGGTGACTTCACGCAGGGCGAAGGGCCCGTGGGTTCTGGCGAAGCGGCGAGCCAGTTCCAACACCGGAGCCGCTACCGGCTGCAACAGCGCGGGCGCGATGCCGGGGGAAGGGGAATGCCCAGCGCATCGCGATAGCGAGCCGCATCTTCGACCGCGATGAGGCGCTTTTCTCCAGCGATCTTGATCTCCAGCAGGCGGCGGGAGCGCAGCAGACGATCCAATTGAGTGATGAGTTCGGGGTCGGCAAGACGGCGCTCCAACTCGCCGCGCGAGAGATCGCCGATGCGCAGCAGCAAGTCGTGGATGCCGTCGGCGGAGCGAACGCGCTGGGTTTCGAGCAGGCCTTGCAACTGCTCTTCCACTTCGCTGATGGCGTCGGCGCCGAGCAACTCGCGCAGGTCGGCATCGCCCAGCAGATCGCGCAACTGCTCCTGGTCGATGGAAAGTGCCTGGGCCCGGCGCTCGGCCAGCGGCGCATCGCCATCGTAGATGTAGTTGGCCACGTAGCTAAAGAGCAGCGACGATGCAAAAGGCGAAGGAGTGCGCGTATCGGCCACGTGCACGCGCACATTTCGCTGGCGAATGGCTCGGAGTGTTTCGAGCAACGCCGGCATATCGAAGACGTCGCGCATGCACTCCCGGTACGCCTCCAGCAGGATGGGAAACGATGGATAACGGGAGGCGACGGAGAGCAGGTCGTAGGCTCGCTTGCGTTGCTGCCACAAGGGCGCGCGGCCCTGGGCACGACGGCGCGGCAAGAGCAAGGCCCGCGCGGCGCTCTCCCGGAATTTCGCCGCAAAGAGCGCTGTGCCGCTGAGCTGGCGCAGCACCAAGTCCGTGGCCTCTTCGGCATCCAGCAGAATCAGCTCGGGGTCGGGGGCCGCGTCGCTGTCAGGAAAGCGCAATACGAATCCGTCATCACCCCACATCGCTTCGACATCCGCACCTCCACTGGCACGAATACGGCCGGTGATCGCCATGGACCAGGGGGCGTGAATGCGGCTGCCGAACGGGGTGAGGACGCAGACCCGCCAATCGCCCATTTCGTCGCGGGTGCGCTCGATCACGATCGTGCGATCGTCTGGAACTGTGGTGGTGGCGATTTCCTGATCCGCGAGAAAGCGAATAAGGTTTTCTGCTGCCAGGGCGTCGAGATCGTGCTCGCGGGTGAGGCGGCTCAGCGCGGCGTTGCGGGGCATCTCGCGGAGTTCCCGCACCAGCTGGCCGATGCGGCGGCCAAACTCCAGCGGGCGTCCGGCGTTGTCCCCGTGCCAGAAGGGCATCTTGCCCGGCTGGCCGGGAGCCGGTGAAACCAGTACCCGGTCGTGCGTGATCTCATCAATGCGCCAGGTCGAGGCGCCCAGGATGAAGGTGTCGCCGGTCCGGCTTTCGAAGACCATCTCTTCATCGAGTTCTCCGACGCGGACCGACTTGCCTTCAGTCCCAGCGAGAAAAACGCCATAGAGACCGCGATCGGGAATAGTGCCGCCATTTAGTATGGCCAGCATCTTGACTCCCTCGCGCGGCGCGAGTGTATCGCGGCCGCGGTCCCAGGTGATGCGCGGCCTCAGGTCGGCGAATTCGTCCGAGGGATAGCGGCCGGCGAGCAGATCGAGCACCCCGGTAAAAGCGGCGCGGGTAAGGCTGCTGAAGGGGGCCGCACCGCGAATCAAGCGGAAGACTTCTTCGACGCTGATCTCCACAGGGGCGGCCGGTTGCTGCTTGCGATCCAGACGAGCCAAAGCAGGAGGCTGCGCCACGATGGCGACGATCTGCTGCGCCAGCACGTCCAGGGGGTTGCGGAGAAAGCGGGTGGATTCCACCAGGCCTTCGTGCATGGCGCGCGTCACCGCCGCGCAGGCGACGAGGTCGGCGCGATATTTGGGGAAAATGACGCCTTCGCTGGCGGCGCCCACATGGTGCCCGGCTCGGCCTATGCGCTGCATCGCGCTGGCTACGGACGGGGGAGCTTCAATCTGGATCACCAGGTCGACCGCGCCCATATCGATGCCGAGTTCGAGCGAAGAGGTGGCGACCAGGGCGCGCAGGCGCCCGGCCTTCAATTGCTCTTCGATCTCCGAACGCTGCGCGGCCGCGAGGGAGCCATGGTGCGCGCGGGCCAACTGCTCGCCCGCCAGTTCGTTGATCGCGCCGGCCAACCGCTCGGCGATGCGGCGGCTGTTGACGAAGATGATGGTGGAATGGCGCTGGCGAATGATCTCCACCAGGCGGGGATGAATGGCCGCCCAAATCGAAGTCCGCTTGGGGCCCTGGGAAGCAGGGCCGCTGGGCAGTTCTTCCCGTTGGCCCATCCGCGCCATGTCTTCTACGGGAACTTCAATGCGCAGGTCGAGCTTCTTGGGCTCGCTGGCGTCGACGATGGTGACCGGGCGATACGGGATCACGGCCTGTTCATCGAGCTCAGTGGTTGTTTCGGCGCCGCCTGACGCTCCGCCGAGGAAGTGCGCCACCTCTTCCAACGGGCGCTGAGTGGCGGAGAGGCCGATGCGCTGCACGCGTCCCTCGGTGATAGCTTCGAGCCGCTCCAGCGACAGGGCCAGGTGCGCGCCGCGCTTGGTGGGGACGACCGCGTGGATCTCATCGATGATTACCGTATCTACCTGGCGCAAGCTGGCGGAGGCGTCCGAGGTGAGCAGCAGGTAGAGAGACTCCGGGGTAGTGATGAGAATCTCTGCTGGATGGCGGCGGAAATGGCTTCGCTCTTTTTGCGATGTGTCACCGGTACGGATACTGATCTCGGGCTGATGGAAATCGACACCGGCCTGGCGAGCCATATTTGCGATGCCGGCGAGCGGCGAACGCAGGTTGCGTTCCACATCCACAGCCAGAGCTTTGAGGGGGCTGAGATAAATGACCCGGCAGCCCTCGGTATCCGTGGTCTTGCGGTGCAACATGAGACGGTCCAGACACCAGAGGAACGCGGTCAGGGTCTTGCCGGTTCCGGTAGGAGCGAGAATCAGGGTATTTTCGCCACGGGCGATCGCCGGCCAGCCTAGCCGCTGGGGGGCGGTCGGCTGCTCGAAGACGGCGCGAAACCAGGCCGCCGTCACGGGATGAAAGAGAGCCAGGACGTCTTCCGTTCGAGTTGGCTTCTTAGCCGCCATAGGTGCTGCTTCAAGGATAGCTGTTCGGGGAGATTGGGTTGCTCCGCTGCGGCGTTCTCTTTACTCAGAATTCCGCTCTGCCTCCAAAACATCCGGTTGCGTCGGCGCCCGGGTGCCATTAGGCTCAGGGGACATGCAAGCAGGCGAGAGTGGATTTACCCCGGAGCTGCTACGCCAGTTGACCACCCAGGCGGCGGATGCGGCTGACCATGCGTACGCGCCCTATTCCAAATTTCGCGTGGGGGCTGCGTTGCTGCTGCAGAACGGGGCCATCGTCACAGGCGCCAATGTGGAGAACGCGTCTTATGGTTTGACTATTTGTGCCGAACGGTCCGCGGTGGTTCGCGCGGTCGCCGAGCACGGGCCGGAGATGCGCGTGCTTGCCTGCGCCATCACCAACCTGAACCAGACGGCAAGTCCTCCGTGCGGAGCGTGTTTGCAGGTTCTGAGCGAATTCATGCTGCCTGCGTCACGGGTCATTTTTCGCGGCCAGTCGGATTGGGAAGACTATCGCTTCGAAGAGGTCTTTCCCCACCGTTTCAAACTGCAAACCGGCAGGTAAGGAGAATCCGCTTTGGGACGATTCACGGGTTTGCTGGGGTTGGTGGCAATCCTATCGCTGGCGTGGCTGCTCTCGACCAATCGGAAGGCCATCCGCTGGCAGACGGCAGCCTGGGGACTTGGTCTGCAGTGGATCTTCGCCGTGCTGGTATTGCGCTTTGACGCCGGGGAGCGGGCCCTGGCTGCGGCTGGAGACGCGGTCAACCGGATGCTGGCCTATGCTTTTGTTGGCTCCGGATTCGTCTTTGGTGAATCTGGGCAAGCAGCACTCCTCGTTTGGACTGATCATTGCGTTCCAGGTATTGCCCACCATCATCTTCATCTCTGCGTTTTTTGCTGTGCTGTACCACCTGGGGATCATGCAGATTGTGATCAAGGCCATGGCTCGATTGATGCAGCTGACCATGCGCATCAGCGGCGCCGAGTCACTGAACGTGGCGGCCAGTATCTTCATGGGGCAGACAGAAGCTCCGCTGAGCATTCGGCCGTTCTTGCCCGGAGCAACGCAGTCGGAACTAATGACCATCATGACCAGCGGCATGGCGCACGTCTCCGGCGGCATTATGGCGGCATACATTCTCTACGGGATAGAGGCCAGGCATCTGCTGGCCGCAGTAATCATGACCGCTCCGGGCACGGTGCTGGTCGCCAAGATGCTGGTGCCCGAGACCCACGTCCCCGCCACTTTGGGCCGGGTAACGATGCCCATCAACGAAGAGCACCGCAACGAGAATCTGCTGGGCGCAATTGCTCGCGGAACGATTGACGGGGGCCGGCTGGCGTTCAATGTGGGCATCATGCTGATTTCGTTTCTGGCGCTGATCGGGCTGCTGAATGGGATGCTGGGAGGGATCCACAACTGGCTGGGCGGCCACCATGTTCCCTTCCCGTCGAGCCTGAATGTGATCCTCGGGTTTATCTTCGCTCCGGTGGCCTGGCTTATCGGCATCCCCTGGCATAGCGCGCACCAGGTCGGCAACCTTCTGGGCACGCGCACGGTGACCAATGAACTCGTGGCCTATGCGCTGCTGGGGGCGCAGAAGTCGTCGCTCGATTTCCGCTCTTTTACTATCGCCACGTTTGCCCTGTGCGGATTTGCCAACTTTAGCTCCATCGGGATGCAGATTGGCGGCATTGGGGCCCTGGCTCCGAACCGGCGCAATGATCTGGCCCGATTGGGTTTGCGAGCGATGCTGGCCGGGACTATGGCTAACCTGATGTCGGCGGCGATTGTGAGTGTTTTGCTGCGATGAATAGGGAGAAAGCAATTGGCACGCGGCATTTTTGAAAGGGCGGAGGACGCGGCTGGTGCTATCCGCGAGCGCGATTGCGACTAGACCGCGAGTGGCCATCGTTCTGGGCTCCGGACTGGGGTCGTTCGCGGAGCGGATCGAGCAGCCGGTCTCGATTCCCTACCCTGAGATTCCACATTTCCCGCGCCCGACGGTGGAGGGCCACAGCGGACGGCTGGTGGTGGGCACCGTCGCTGGAACACCCGTCGCGGTCATGCAGGGTCGCGTCCACGCCTACGAGGGATACTCGCCGGAGGAAGTCACGTTTCCGGTGCGCGTGCTGGGGCGGCTGGGCATAACCACCCTGGTGGTCACCAATGCCGCCGGCGGCGTTCGCCTGGATCTGCGACAGGGCCAACTGGTCCTGCTGTCGGACCACATCAACCTTACCGGCAGTAATCCCGTTGCCGGCCCCAACGACGAACGCCTCGGACCACGCTTCTTTGACATGACGAATGCCTATTCGAAGCGGTTGCGCCTGCTGGCCCACTCGGCTGCGGAACTCGCCGAGGGCGTCTACCTGGGGCTCTCCGGACCCAACTTTGAAACGCCGGCGGAGATCAGGGCCTTCCGCAGCCTGGGAGCAGACCTGGTTGGCATGTCCACGGTCCATGAGGTCATCGTTGCCCGCCATATGGGCATCGAGGTTCTCGGTATTTCCTGCGTCACCAACATGGCCGCCGGCATCCTCGACCAGCCCATCAATCACCAGGAAGTGATGGACACAGGAGCGCGCGCACAGGCGCAATTGACTTCCCTGCTAGTGACGCTGCTGCCGGCTCTGGACGGCCGAATTTAACCGCCGAACCGGCTTCGAAAGCCACTCCGCTTTGCTATCCTTAAGTATTGCCATGCCTACGAAAAAAGAACTCCTGACCTCTCCTATCCAGCACATCGACATCAAGCAGCACAATGTCGTGCCCCTGGTGGATGCCATGCAGTCCATGGCCTATAGCTCCCGTGACCTTGCCCGGGCGGCTTCCATCTACGAGCGCATGCTGCGCGACCAGGACTGTGGAGTGATTCTCTGCCTCGCCGGATCGCTGATCAGCGCCGGTTTGAAGCAGATTTTTGTCGACCTGCTGCGCAATAACATGGTCGATGCCGTGGTTTCGACCGGCGCCAACATCGTGGACCAGGATTTCTTCGAGGCGCTGGGATACAAGCATTGGATCGCCGACGACCTTTACCGCCAAGGCACGGAAGACGCTACCTTGCGCGAATTGATGATCGATCGCATCTACGACACGCTGATCGATGAAGAAGAACTGCGGCTTTGTGACGACACCTGCAAGCTCATCGCCGATTCTCTGGATCCCCGCCCCTATAGCTCGCGGGAGTTTATCCGCGAGATGGGAGCTTACCTCGAAAAGCAGGGCAGGACACCGGCGAAAGGCGGAGTCGACAGCATCATTCTGGCGGCCTACCAGATGGATGTGCCGATCTTTGTGCCCGCCTTCAGCGACTGCTCGGCCGGCTTTGGACTGGTGGCCCACCAGCATGACCGGGGAGACAAGCCCAAGGTTTCGATCGATTCGGTGAAGGATTTCTACGAGTTAACCCAGTTGAAGATCGCCAACCCGACCACCGGCCTGCTCATGATTGGGGGCGGCGTGCCCAAGAACTTCGCCCAGGACATCGTGGTCTCCGCGGAGATCCTGGGAGTGGACGCGCCGATGCACAAATACGCCATCCAGGTCACGGTGGCCGACGTGCGCGACGGGGCCCTTTCTTCCAGCACGCTAAAGGAAGCCAGCTCCTGGGGTAAGGTGGACACCACGTTCGAACAGATGGTGTACAGCGAGGCCACCCTCGCTCTGCCTCTGATCACCGGCTATGCCTTTCATAAGAAAGCACATGCTGAGCGGAAGCAGCGCCGCTGGTCACGCCTTCTGGAGCCGGTTACGGCATAGCTCAGGGATTGCCCTTTAGGGATCATCGCCCCAGAGCGACACAACAGGTGTCTGCACTAATGGAACGGTTGTCGTGGTACTAAAGTGGCAGCCGGAACTGCACTCTTTTTCTAAGGCTCGCGCCGCAAAATCGGTATACTTCGAGGCATCCCCCTAAGACGTTGTCTGTCAACTTTTTGGGGGTCCGCGGTGTCTCTTCTACTTGGGTGTTGTAGGTTTTACTTATGTCGTGCTGTTTTCTAGGGTTTTGGTCCCTTGGCCGTATGTCGGCCCTGTCAGATAAATTTGTAGCGAGCCGTGCCAAGGTAATTCCGTTCCATCGCGGTTAGTTTCGTCGAAGAAGAGTAAGTGCGTCCGCGACCCTACACTATGGAACGCACTGCTTAGCCACTGCGGTTTTCCCCCGATCCGATCCGTTGGAGGTGCGTGAACTCTTCCTCCATGCTACGACGACTACTCTTAGTCACTGTATAGGCCAACTGGAGTTGCCTATACTGCGGACAGTTAGCGTTTAGTATGGGCCAGTATCGTCTCTTAAAGCTTGGACGACTGACTCGGCGAGAGTTCATTAATTAGACCCGCATCGATCGAGCATGAGTGACCTGGCTTAGAGATAGGCTTCCATCCACCATACTTTTCGCGGTTGCGCTGCTGCTCTCCGCCTATGGCGGACTGGTCCTATTGCTGGGCCGAGGCGGCACCCTCTCCGGCGCCGTGATCACTTGGGCCTGCGCCCAGGTGTTGCTGATCGCTCTGTGCGTGCACAGCTTTCTCGATGCCTCCCGCCAGGATGAGGCGGAATGGCAGGTGCAACAAGTAGCCCAGCTGCAGCGAAGCATCCTGGACTCCGCCGGCCCGATGATTCTGGCCACCGACCTCGAAGGC
Source organism: uncultured Acidobacteriaceae bacterium (assembly GCA_963721125.1). Taxonomy (GTDB): domain Bacteria; phylum Acidobacteriota; class Terriglobia; order Terriglobales; family Acidobacteriaceae; genus PALSA-350. The sequence continues at coordinate 134,841 of CAVRHZ010000001.1, forward strand.
AACCTGCTCATCTTCAATCCCGCCGCCGAACGGATGCTCGGCTACCGCTTCCACGAAGTCGTGGGCCAGCTCAACGCGCACGATCTCTTCCCTGAAGGCGAACTGGAACGCGTAGGACAGCTGCTCGTTTCGCGCCTGGATCGCTCCCCGGCCATCGACCTGGACAGCGTCTCCGCGGAGTTGAAGCACTACGTTCAGTACGTCACCAGCTTTCCCGTAAGCCGTGTCCGCGGCTTTGAGATCCTTTGCCGGCGCAAGGATGCAACTACCTTTCCTGCCATGGTTTATCTCTCCGCGGTCAGGAACACCGAGGGTGCGCTGACCGGATTGCTGGCCATCGCCACCGACCTGACAGCCACCAAGCGCGCTGAGCATGCCTTGCGCGAGAGTGAAGAGCGATACCGCGACCTGTTCGACAACTCGCAGGAAATGATTGCCACCCTGAGCCCGCGAGCCAAGTATTTGTACGTCAACCCGGCATGGCAGACCTGCTTCGGCAAGAGTGCAGCCGCCTTTGAAAGCCTGATCAGTTTCGAGGCTGCCTTCCCGCCGGAGATGCAAAACGATGCCGCCGCCCTGTTTGACCGTGCCCTGCGCGGCGAGCGTATCGATCGCGCCAATCTGCGGGTACAGGACGCGAACGGGATGTATCGCGAGCTGGAAGCCAGCCTGAGCTGCCGCCAGGACCGCGGGGAGCCGGTCTCGGTGCGCTGCATATTCCGCGACGTCACCGCCCAGTACCAGCGCGAACGCAGATTGGCGATGCAGCTGGCTGTCAGCCAGGTGGTGGGCGAGTCCACGACCTCCGACGAAGCCCTGCCGGCGATGCTCGAGTCCCTGGGAACCAACCTGGGCTTCGATATGGCGGGACTGTGGTTCGTCAGCAGCGATCATCACACCCGCTACCTGGCGGGCTGGTACGCTCCCGATCGGGCATGTGGTGAGTTTCACCGCGACAGCATTGGACGGGTGCTGCAAAAGGGCAAGGATCTGCCCGGCCAGATTTGGGCGGCCGAGAGCCCCTGCTGGATTGAAGATCTGCAGGAAGACAGCAACTTTCTGCGCGCCGCGTCCGCCAAGGCGGACGGCCTGGTGACCGGCTGGGGTGTACCCGTCCGGGTCGGCAACCAGGTAATCGCGGTGGTCGAGTTCTTCAGCCGCCAGAAGCAGCGGGAAGATAGCGAAATGATGGCCACGGTGGAAACGGTGTGCGCATCCATCGGCCAGTTTATGGCGCGCTCGGCGCAAGAGAGCCGCCTGGAAGAATTGAACCGGCAGAAGGAGTCGATCCTCAACTCGGTGGCGGACGGAATCTTCGGAACCGATTCCTCCGGCCGGATTGTCTTTGTTAACCCGGCGGCAGCCAATATGCTGGGCGCGCACGCCTTCGATCTCATTGGCCGCACCGTGCACTCGGTGGTGCATGAGGAGCGCAAGGGGCGGGAAAAGTGTTCCGACCAATGCCGCACCGGCCGCGCCTTCCTGGTGCGCGAAGGCACCAGCGGGCAAGATGTCTTCTACCGCAAGAATGGCGCTTCCTTTCCGGTGGAGTTCTCGGTAACTCCCATGGTGGAGCACAACGTGGCCGTGGGCAGCGTGCTCAGCTTCCGCGATATCAGCCAGCGTTACGCGCTGGACCGCATGAAAGATGAGTTCGTCTCCACCGTGAGCCATGAACTGCGCACTCCTCTCACGTCCATTCGAGGCTCTTTGGGCCTGCTGGCGACGGGCCTGTTGGGCGAGATGGGGGAGAAGGCTTCGAACCTGCTGCGCATCGCGGTGACCAACTCCGACCGGCTGGTGCGGCTGATTAACGACATCCTCGACCTGGAGCGTATGCAGTCGGGCCGCGCGCCCCTCACCTATCGCAGCTGCGACCTGGAGGAGCTGGCGAAGCAGGCTATCGACGCGATGACGCCCATGGCGGAGGCGGCCAAGGTGCAGATGCTGCTGGATTCCGGGCCGGCACAGGTGGAAGTGGATCCGGACCGGCTGCAACAGGTGATGACCAACCTGTTGAGCAATGCGATCAAGTTCTCCCCACCCCAGTCGCAGGTTACGGTTTCCATCGAACGGCTGCTCGATGGGGTAACCATCAGCGTACGAGATAACGGCCGTGGAATCCCCAAAGACAAGCTGGAGTCGATTTTCGACCGCTTCCAACAGGTCGACGCCTCGGATGCCAGGCAGAAGGGTGGAACCGGCCTTGGCCTCGCCATCTGCCGCACCATTGTCATGCAACACGGTGGCCGCATCTGGGCGGAGCGGAATGCCGATCGCGGTTCCACTTTCCGCATGTTCCTGCCCTCGGTCACGCGGGACAATGAGTTGTCGCGTCAGGATGGCAGCTCGGAGTCTCGGGTAACCAACACTACCTCGGTCCTGGTCTGCGATGAGAACCCGGAGACGCGGGCGGTGCTGGTGGAAAGCCTGCGGCAGCATGGCTATTCTGTGCTCGAAGCGAGCACTGGGGATGAAGCAGTCGTGGTCGCCCGGCAAACCCCTATCCAGGCCATCCTGCTGGATATGAGCCTTCCCAGCCTGCACGGTTGGGAGACTCTGCATCTGCTGCGCGACGATCTGCGCACGGCGTCGATCCCCGTGGTGGTGCTGAGCGCCTTTGGCGCCATGAACGATCCCGAAGTGGAAAAATCCGCGGACGCCTGGTTGGAGCAGCCACTGGAGACGGAATCGATGTTGGCTGCCCTCTCGCGGGTGTTGCGGGTGGAACGGGATCCCTCGCGTGTGTTACTGGTAGAGGATGATGCTGACCTGGCCAAGGTGATCCTGGCCACGTTCGAACGGGCCGGCATCCAGATACATCACGCCTCCACGCAGCGCAAGGCGATGGAGTTGTGTGTTTCTTCGCGCCCCGATCTGGTCATCCTCGACATTGCCCTGCCCGATGGCGATGGCTTTGGGCTGGTCGACTGGCTACGCCAGCAACAGGAGATGAAGAATCTGCCTCTAGTCGTCTATTCCGCACAAGATCTGAGCGAGAGCGAACGCAAGAAGTTGCGGCTGGGTAATACCGAGTTCCTTACCAAGGCGCGCGTCCAGCCGCAGGATGTGGAGACGTTGGTGCTCTCGATGCTGCGACAGCCAAACGAAGGTATCGATACCGAAGTTCCACTGGGATGGGATGGGACCGCTTCTCCTAGTGCTTGAAAACCTCTACGGACCCGCACTCTTATGACACGCCGCATCTTGATCATTGACGACGAAGACGATATCCGCCAGGTGGCCGCGATGAGCCTGGAGACGGTGGCGGGGTGGGACGTGGTGCTGGCGAATTCCGGTAAGCAGGGGATCGAACGGGCCAGCGCCGAGCAGCCGGACGCTATTCTCCTGGACGTGATGATGCCGGAGATGGACGGACCCACCACATTGCTGAAACTCAAGGCCAGCGGTTCGACTTCCCATATCCCCGTCTTGTTGCTGACGGCCAAAGTGCAGGGTCCGGATCAGCGCAGATTTGCCGAAATGGGAGTGGCGGCCACACTGTTCAAGCCCTTTGATCCCCTGACCCTGGCGCGACAGATTTCCGCGGCGTTAGGCTGGAAAGAAGGCGATTGATTTTGACCAACGGAGAGCGCATGCCCCCGGACAAAACCATGCACACCAGCGCCAGCTTGCCTCCGGAAGAGCAGAGTCAGGAGCAGAAGATGCAGAGTATGATCTCTGCCCTGTGGGAACGGAGCAGGCATACCGTGGCGGAACGTGCCCAGTTGCTGCAGAGCGCGGGAGAGCTTTGGAACAACAATCGGCTGGATGCGGCGACCAAGCTGCGCGCGGTGGATTCTGCCCATAAGCTGGCGGGCGTGCTGGGCACCTTCGGCCTGCCCCGAGGCACCGATCTGGCGCGGGAGGCGGAAGGGCTCTTTGGCCAGGCAACGCCGCCAGACAAAGCGGAGATCGAACGGCTGCAAGTCCTGCTGGCAGAGCTGACCCGGCTGATCGACCGCGGACCCAATCCAACTGTCTAGAATAGAAGCATGAACGACTTGGGCCGACTGCTCATCGGTGTGGGACTGGTGCTGGTCATCGCCGGCGGCTTATTGCTGCTATTAGGGCGTACGGGTTTCCCGCTGGGCAGGCTTCCGGGCGACATCTCCTACCGGGGGAGGAACGTTTCCGTTTACTTTCCGCTGGGAACGTCGATTTTGCTGAGCGTGGTGTTGTCTCTGGTCTTCTATTTGCTCTCCCGCTTTAGGCGGTAGGGTGGGGACAGGAAAGCAAACACCTCAGGGGCTAAAAGCCCTCATTTTTGCTCTCCCGTTACGGCACGACTTTAGTCGGGCCGTAACGGGAGCAAAATTGAGGGCTTTAGCCCCTGAGGTGTTTGCTTTCCTGCCCGGCGCTGGGTTTCCGCAGACTGAAGAGCCGTGGCAAGCCGGCGGCGTGGATTTTCTGTTCGAGTGGACCGCGTGTAGACTCGACGTTTGGTGGAGGCATCTGTGCCCAATCCGGAGGAATCACTGAGCCAGCTGGGGCTGGTTTTCCCGGAAGCACCGGCTCCGTCCAACCTGCGGCGGGTGTGGCAGGTCGGCCAGCTGGTCGGCGAGGTAAGAAACCACATCGAGCGCGAATACGCGGATGTGTGGGTAGAAGGCGAGGTTTCCAACTATCGCCCTGCTCCTTCCGGCCATGTTTACTTCACCCTGAAAGATGGGGATGCCCAACTGCCGGTGGTGCTTTTTCGGCGGCAGGCGATGCTGCTGCGTTTCCGGCTGGAGGATGGCCTGCAAATCCTGGTGCGGGGGCGGGTCTCGGTCTACGAGCAACGTGGCCAGATGCAGCTGGTGGCTGAGTTTATCGAGCCGGTGGGCGCAGGCTCGCTGCAGATCGCCTTCGAACAGTTGAAAGCCAGGCTGCAGAAAGAAGGCCTCTTCGGGGCGGACCGCAAACAGCCTCTGCCCGCCTTTCCTCACTGCATTGGCATCATTACGTCGCCTACGGGCGCGGTGATTCGCGATTTTCTCAACGTGGCGGGACGCCGGCACCTGGCGCTCCATGTGCAGCTTTATCCTTCAGCAGTGCAGGGCGAGACGGCCGCGTTGGAAATTGCGGCGGGCATCGCGTTTTTCAACCAGTCGCGCACGGTGGACGTGATTGTGGTGGCCCGCGGCGGGGGTTCGCTCGAAGATCTGGCTCCTTTCAATAGCGAGTTTCTGGCCAGGGCTATTGCCAATTCCAAGTTGCCGGTGGTCTCCGCGGTTGGCCACGAAACCGACTTCACCATCGCGGATTTTGTCGCCGATCTCCGTGCGCCCACTCCCTCTGCCGCAGCGGAGCTGCTGACCGAGGCACAACATAAGGTTGAGGAGAGGGTGGAACAGCTGCACCGGCGCCTGACCCACGCCTGCCGCTACGCGGTGATGCGGGCCCAGGAACGCTTCGCCCGGCTCTCTGCTTCTGCGGCCTTCGCGCGCATGCGCAATGCATTGGCACGGCGACAGCAACGGGTGGATGAGTTGCAGTACCAACTGGACGCCGCCTGGCATCGGCAAAGCCGCAGCATGACGGAAAGGTTGCAGAAGCTCGAGGCAAGGCTGCTGCGTCAGGATGTAAGCCACCGTATGCGTATGGTCCGGGAGCGACTGGGTGCGCTGGACGGACGGATCGGGCGCGCACAGGAGTCCCGGCTGCAGCGGGAGCGGGCCAGGCTGGCAAGTGCGGAGGGGCGGTTGCAGACTCTTTCTCCCCTGGCGGTCCTGAATCGCGGCTATGCCCTGGTCTTCGACGAGGCCGGAACCCTGATTCGTGAGGCAGAGGCTGCTCCCGACGGCAGCGTCATTAGCACACGATTCGCCCACAGCACGCTCACCAGCCGGGTGCTGGAAAGGAAGTTATCCCCAAGCAAATCATGAGAAAACTTTTTGGAACGGACGGTATCCGCGCGGTGGCCGGGGAGGCCCCCCTGGACCCAGCCACCATCTTCGCCACCGGACTTGCGCTGGCATCCTCCCTGAAGAGTCTCTATCCGCAGCCTCGGGTGCTGTTGGGGGCAGACACACGAGAATCCAGCCCCTGGATCTCCGCGGTCATCTCCGCTGGGTTGTGCCGGGGGGGCGCGGAAGTGTTGAACGCCGGTGTGATCACCACGCCCGGCGTGGCCTACCTGACGCGCAAACATCGGTTGGCTGCGGGAGTGGTGATTTCGGCCTCGCATAATCCCTGGCAGGACAACGGCATCAAGGTATTCGGCGGGGATGGCTACAAGCTGCCTGATGCTACGGAGATGGCCATCGAGGAGGAGATTTTTCGCCGCCTGGAGGATTCTCCTGCGCCCAGCCTGAAGGGCCTCGAGGCGCCCCCGGCAAACAAGCAATTCCGCGAAGAATATGAAGAGTTTCTGCGCAATGTGGTCCCGCAGCTCAACCTGGCCGGCAGGAAGATTGTGATCGATTGCGCCAATGGGGCGGCGGCGGTGATCGCTTCGGAACTTTTTACCTCGCTTGGGGGTGAGATACACCTGACCCATGTGACCCCCAACGGACGCAATATCAACGAAAACTGCGGGGCTCTGCACCCGGAAGTGGTGGCCCGGGAGACCAAGGCGCTGGGCGCCGAGCTGGGGATTACCTTCGATGGGGACGCAGACCGGGCGCTGTTTGCCGACGCCCACGGCCGGGTGGTGAATGGGGATGGAGTGATGCTGGTGGCGGCCCGCGATATGCAGGCCAAGGGCGAACTTGCCGGCGACCTGGTAGTGGCGACGACTATGTCGAACATGGGCCTGGAAGCCGCGTTGCGCAGCAGTGGCATTGGCATGTTGCGCGCTCCCGTGGGGGATAAGTACGTTCTGGAGATGATGCAGAAGAACCAGGCCAGCCTGGGCGGGGAGCAGTCGGGGCATATTCTTTTTCTCCAGCGCAGCACGACCGGCGATGGATTGCTCACGGCGCTGGTGTTGCTCGATACTCTGGCGCGGACTGGTAAGCCGCTGCACGAGCTATTGAGCGATCTGCGCGTTTTTCCCCAGGTGATTGTCAATGTGCGGGTGCGCGAAAAACGGCCGCTGGAGCAGATTCCCGGGGTGGTGGAGAGCATTCAGCGGGCGGAGACGGACCTGCATGGCAATGGGCGGGTGGTGGTGCGCTATTCGGGGACGGAGGCGCTGGCGCGGGTGATGATCGAAGCCGAATCGGAGCAGCAGATGCGCGAGCACGCGGAGCGCATCGCCCAGGCCATCCGGGTAGAAATAGGGGTTTGAAGAACCGTTATTATCAAGGGAGGAGAGAGCCATGATCACCGCCATACTTTTGCTCGCCCTCATGCAGCCGCAGGATCCGGGATTGGGCACTGCTGCTGCGACAAATACGGCTGTGCCTGCGGTACGGACGGAGAAGCTTACGCCTGCTGAAGTGAAAGCACTGGCGGACGCCAACGCGGCTGTTGCCGACGCCCAAGACAAGCTGATTCATGCCAAGGCGGCCCTGCAGGGCACCACTGAGGGTATCGAGCAGGCTCATCACGCGAACACCGACTGCGGTTGTTATCTGGAGAGCACGGGACGCGATTACGACAAGGTGGAGTTCAAAGGGGACACGATTATCATCCACCACATCCACGAGGCGCCGGGAAGTCTCAGCAATAAGACGACGCCGTCAACGCAGTAGAAGCGTGAAAACCGCTGGTTCCCTCGCAGAGGACGGGTGCCCCATATCTCGCTCGTTTTTCGCGAGATGTGGGATACCACTGCTCTTAACCGGTAAGTGCGTCGGATGAATCGAGAGTCAGAGGGAAAGAGCAGTGGTATCCCATATCTCGCGAAAAACGAGCGAGATATGGGGCACCCGTCAGTTGGTTGCTGGGACAGAGTTTCCTTACTTCATGTCGCGCCAGTTGGGGCCGGCTCCGCAGTCGACTACGATCGGCACTTTTAGATCGATGACTGTTTCCATTTCGTGCCGCACCAACTGCTTCACTTGCTCGACTTCTTTTTCCGGCACGTCGAAGAGGAGTTCGTCGTGCACCTGAAGCGTCATCTTCGCTTGAAACTTTTCTTGCTTGAGCCGCCGGTCGATGCGGATCATGGCAATTTTGATCAGGTCCGCTGCTGTTCCCTGTAACGGGGTGTTCACCGCGGTGCGTTCGGCAAAGCCGCGCAGGTTGGCGTTGCGGCTCTGCATGTCGGGAATGGGGCGAACACGGCCAAAGAGAGTACGCACCCGCTGCTCCCGGCGCGTTTCCTCAAGCAGTTGATCGATATAGCGGCGCACCCCGCTATATCGCGCGAAGTAGGTTTCGATGTATAGCCGGGCTACGTTTTGCTCAATGCCGAGCTGCGCCGCCAATCCAAAGGGAGAGATCCCGTAGACAATTCCGAAATTAACCGCCTTGGCGCGATCGCGGGTCTGCTTATCCATCCCCTCGGCGGCCACGCCGAACACTTCCGCGGCGGTCAGGGTGTGAATGTCCTGTCCTTCGGCAAAGGCGCGCACCAATAAGGGATCTTCGGAGAAATGCGCCATCAGGCGCAGCTCGATCTGCGAGTAATCGGCGGAGATGAGCAGGTTTCCGGGCGCAGCGATAAAGGCCGCGCGAATCTCCCGGCCCAGTTCCGTCTTGATGGGAATGTTCTGCAGATTCGGATTGGTAGAAGAGAGGCGCCCGGTCGCGGTGCCTACCTGGTTGAACGTGGTGTGAACACGCCCCTCGGCATCGGCCAGCAATGGCAAGGAATCAATGTAGTTGGACTTGAGCTTGGCCAGCTGCCGGTATTGCAGCACCTGACGCGGAACCTCGTTGTGCTCCGCCAGCTCTTCCAGCACGTCCACGGCTGTGGAAACCACCTTGCCCTTGCCATACTTGAGCGGCTTGGGCAGGTGCATTTTGTTGAACAACACATCGCCCAGCTGCTTGGGTGAATTGATGTTGAAACGGTGGCCGGAACCTTCGAAGATCTGCTCGCTGACCCGGTGCATCTCCACCGTCAGCCGGTCGGCCATGGCGGAAAGAACCGCGCGGTCGATGCGCACGCCGGCCTCTTCCATACCCAGCAGGACAGGAACCAGCGGAAGATCGATGTCACGATACACCTGGCCGGTCCCCAGAGATTCCACGTCTTCTTTGAGCAGCGGCGCGAGGGTGTGGATGGCATGCGCCGATGCAGGCAATAGCTCATCGCCCGGTCCGGGCAACGCTCGCGTGGTAAAGCGTACGGCCACATCGCCGAGGTGATGCGTGGCGTGGGTGGGATTGATGAGGTAGGAGTAGAGCATTACATCTTCGATGGGGCCGGCCAACCGCAGACCATGGCTGGCTCCATGCCGATCGAGAATGCGCAGCGCTGCTTTAAGGTCGTGTACCGACTTTGGCGTTTTCTCATCGGACAGCAGGCTGCACAGGAATTCCGGGGCTCGACTATCGACAGCCGGATCCAGGGAAAGGACCAGCACCCGGCCCGGCTCGGCGGAGACGGCAATCTTCAATGCCTGGGGAGTGGGTTCTGCCTGCTGCGCGGGCGCATCGAAAAGGCCGAGCAGCGACATGTTCTTGAGCTGCGGCTCTTCCTCTTCGATCGCCTCGCTTTCCTCCTCAGCCACCTGTTCCGACGCGACTTCAAGCAGCGTAGTGTCGAAGGCCAGCGCGAAGCCTCGGCCGCGTGCTTGCTCGACGAAGCGGCTGATCTCTTCGGGCGATGGATCGCGGAGGATGGTGAGCGGCGCTGCCTGCTCGTCGGGCGCCAGCTCCTTGAGCATCGTGGTGAATTCGAGCTCGTTGAAAAGCGCGCGGCAGGCACTCACGTCCGGAGCCTGGGTGCGCATTTGTTCCAGGTCGAGTTCGACCGGCACTTCACAGTGGATGGTTACCAGCTCCTTGCTGAGCAGCACTGACTCGCGGTTGTTCTGCAGCGATTCACGGTAGGTCTTGCGTTTCACCTCCGCAGCATGGTCGAGCACGTTTTCGACACTGCCGAATTGCTGGATCAGTTCGACCGAGCCTTTATCGCCAATCCCCGGAGCGCCTGGGATGTTGTCGATGGAGTCTCCGCGCAGGGCCATCACGTCGATGACTTGCTCCGGCGCTACCCCGAGTACTTCCACCACTTTGTCGCGATCGAGGATGAGATTGTCCTTGACGGGGTTGAGCACCTTGACGCGACCGGTGACTAGCTGCAGCATGTCTTTGTCATTCGAAACCACAAAGACGTCGTGATCCTGCTCGGCGGCTTGACGGGCCAGGGTGCCGATTACATCGTCGGCTTCGAAGCCCTCGGATTGCAGAATGGGGATGCGAAAGGCTTCCAGCGCCCGCCGGATGAACGGCAATTGCTGCGCCAGGTCAGCAGGCATCTCGGTGCGGTTGGCTTTGTAGCCGGCGTAGTCGATCTCGTCAAAGGTCTGGGTTTTAATATTCCATTTGCGCACCGTGGCCATGCTGCGCGCACGCTCATCGCGGAAGACGGCCCCGCTCACATCGAATACGGCGGCGAAGAATTCCGGCTGAAAATCGCGGCGCAGCTTGTTGATCATGTTGACGAAGACAAAGGTGGCCGCGGTGGGCACGCCGGTGCGCGTGGACATGGGGCGCTGGCGCTGCATCGCGTGATAGGCGCGAAAGATAAACGACATCGCGTCGAGCAGGAAGACGGGCTTCTTTGATTCCGGATTTTTTAGCTGGGTGAGTGAAGCCATTACTTCTCGAACAGATCTTTGATTTGCTTTATTTCAAAAACGATTCCCCTGATGAGATGGGAGACATCAGGCTCGTAGCAGGAGCGCAGATGGACCTCAACCGGAACATGTGTCGTTGATGCCATGGCGTGCCTCCGCTTCCTTGAGGATACCTCCGAATGGTCGAGTCTTTCATACAATCAGGCTTGTGCTGGTCTCCGACTTCGACTTCGAGCTTCCCCCAGAACTGATCGCGCAAGAACCGCCAGCCGAACGCGGGGAGAGCCGCATGCTCCTCCTGGATCGAGAGAGCGGAGCATGGCAGGACTCGTGGTTTAACCAGCTGCCCGAGTTGCTGCGCGCCGGGGATGTGCTGGTGTTGAACGACAGCCGGGTGATTCCCGCACGGTTGTTTGGACTGCGTCCAGGAGGCACCGCCAAGGTGGAAGTGCTGCTGACGGAACAGATAAGCGAGTGGGAATGGCGGGCGCTGACCCGCCCGGCGCGCAGGATGACGGTGGGTCAGGAACTGGCCTTCATAGCTCCGGGTGGGGACGCGGGGCTGCGGGCTACGGTCATGGCCGCCGGCGAGTTCGGCGAGCGCCTTCTTCGCTTCACGCCGGTGGACGATTTCTTCGCCCGGCTGGAACTGCTGGGGCACGTGCCGCTGCCCCCATACATTCGCCGTCAGGATCAGCCGCTCGACCGCGAGCGGTACCAGACGGTCTTTGCACGTCAACGCGGATCGGTCGCTGCGCCCACTGCCGGTCTGCATTTCACGTCTGAAGTTCTGGAGCGGATCCGCGCGCGGGGTGTCGTCATTACCTACTTGACCCTCCATGTGGGGCTGGGTACGTTTCAGCCCGTTCGGGTGGCGGATGTAGCGGATATTCATCTCCACACGGAGAGGTATTTCCTGCCCGCAGAAACGGCACGGGAGGTCAGCCGGGGGCTGCTTGAGGGCCGGCGCGTGGTTGCCGCGGGCACGACGACGGTGCGGGCGCTAGAGCACTGCGCGCAGATCGGCAAAATGGAGCCGCATAGCGGCACAACCAATATTTTCCTATCCCCGGGGTCGCGCCTGAACGTAGTCAGCGCTCTGCTGACGAACTTTCACCTGCCCCAGTCGACGCTGCTGATGCTGGTAAGCGCCCTTGCCGGGAAAGATCGAACGCTGGCCGCCTATCGCCACGCGGTCGAAGCGGGATATCGCTTCTTCTCCTACGGCGATTGCATGTTCATTGCCTGATCGAAGTGCCTCTCGGCGTTGAGGCGGGCGCGTTCCAGCGCCGCTTCGACCTCGAGCCTCTTGGCTTCGATCAGCAGTGAGTCTTCGCTTTGAGGCACCTCGATCTGCCGCGCGTAGCTGAGCGCTACACGAGAGAAGGGCTTGGGTATGAGGAAGCGATCCCATGAGCGCAGTGTCCAGGCCTTTTCTGGATGCGCGTAAAAGATGCCGATGGCGTAGCCGGTGAGTTGGGCCAGCTTCACTGCGCCGGGCTTGACCTTGTAGACCGGGCCACGAGGGCCGTCCGCAGTAAAGACCGCTGGGTGCCCGCGCTCGACGGCCTTGGCTAGCGCCCACAGGCCGCCGCCTCCGGATCGCGTGCTGGATCCGCGCGCGGTTAGATAGCCGAGCCGTTCAACGGTCCGCGCAATCAGTTCGCCGTCGAAGCTGAGGCTGATCAGGACCGCCGGCTTAAATCGAACGTGGAAATAACAAACGCACGGAATCAGGCAGCGGTGCCAAAAGCACCACACTTGCTGACCCGGCGGTGTGGCCGGCTCGGCTCCCGGCTCTACCACCACCTCGTAACGCAAGGTGCGATGGAGCGCTCGCAAAAGCAGCGCCACCAGACGGGGAACAATCGTAAGGGCGATCCGCTGGCTGAAACTGAAGCTCTGGGCGGAGTCGGTCACCGGGCGATTTTACAGGCTGGGGAGCCTGGGGCCACTTTGGTCATCCGCGACCGGGGCCGATTCGACGCTTGTTTTGTTGCAGATAGCCGTATTCTGGCGGGGCGTGGAGGGGGTTGCTCTCCCTCGAGGTAACCAAGGGTGTGATCGAGGGGGGATGCTCGCTGCCCCCTTTGTGGGCAGGTAATAGTGAGATTGGCGCATTTTCGGTAGGTCCGGACTGACGTATACCAATACTCATTATGAGTACACACAAATTTGCTCTTTCTTCGCGTGAATATTCTCTGCCCAGATCTGGAAGCAAACCGTCCCTGGACGACAAACTCGATAAGGTCTTCCAAATGGCCGAGCATATGGACGCCAGGTGTGTTTACATGCTGGACGCTGCCAGCCACAAGCGGCGGCATGTTGTTGCCGCCAGGTAGCACGCTTTCCCTGCTGTAGGATCGCCGGGGGACGCTATGTCCTGGGTGCTGCGGGATTGAACGCCCACACAGGACTGCGTTCTGGGCTATCTGCAGCCGGGGGTGTCCCCATCAGCCGACGAACGGCCTTTGGGGGCGACGCAGCTTGCCGATGCGTTGTAGTAAGGCGAAAACAGGTTGATGGCTGCCGGTGAGAGCCCCTGCTGCTGCAGGGGAGCGAACGCTTCAGGGTCGCGGAAAGAGCCGCGCTTTTGATCAATCGAGCTTTAGCCCTGAATGCTGTCTGCCGGGCAAGAAGCTCGCACGTTCTGAACCTCCATCCAACCCCACGGCAACTCCGAGCGAAAGCCCGCGGCTAAAGCCGGAGGAGAATTGTCCTACGCGACCGCTCGGCTTGAAAGCCGAGCTCCCCCGCATGAATGCGGGGGCTCCCACCACCCAATTTGGACTTAGTCTGACGGGGACTGATTCGTCTCTCGAATGCTCCCCAGGACTGACGAGTGTGTGTGAGAACCAGCAAAACAGCAGGTCCCTCCACTCCGCTTCGCTCCGGTCGGGATAACAAACAGGTCGGGGAGGCATCCTAGCCCACTCAAGCCAAAGTACGGCTTGAATGGGGCACCCAATGCTTTTGCTGCCGGTGCCATTTCTCGCTTAACTTTCCATGGGCAAGTCGGCTCCGGTCCGGAGTGGAGGGACCTGCGGTTTTGCTGGTTCTCATATAGGTGCTGAAACTGTGTCCTCGTCCGGGGAGTTTTTTCGCTGTTACTCGGCCATTTATAAAATTTGATATTTTTGGGTCTTTTTTGGGGATTGGCAGATCAGCGGGGGCGAACAAAGGGGTTCTTTATGCGGGAGAAAGGACCTCTCGCGTCTGGAACAAAACGGAACCCGGGGGCATAAGGCAGCGACGGCAGAGTTTCCGAGGGACTCGAGGGGTTGGCGAAGGTGGACTTGCCGGGGAGAGGGTCCTTAGGCGCCTCTCCGGCTGAGCCGGGTGCGGGCTTGGGGATCCCGGGGTCGTCTTCTTTCCGGGCTCCATGGCCTGCGGGGACAGGCGCGGCAGGGCTTGGCTGCGGGTCGGTGGTTGTCGCCTGCTGCTCGCGAAGCCATGCAGAGGTATAGATTTGCGGGGCGGGTGCAGGGGTGGATTTCTTCTCGGAAGAGATGGCGCGACGGTCGGGGATGAAGTTTTGCATGGCGATGATCATGGAGAGGGCCTTGACTTGGCCGGTGATGCTGCCTCGGGTCATTTCCGGGCTGAGGTTGGCGATTTCCCAGAGGCGGGTCAGTACTTTTTCGCGTTCCAGGTTGACGCGGTGCAGTTCTTCCACGGCACGCCGGGACAGGTCGGCCTCTTGCTGGACGAGCTGTTGCTCGACGGCGGCGCGGTGCTGGAGCATGTAGGCGCGGACATGGGGCTTGGATTTGGTGTAGGCGGCGGAGTCGGGGTTGAGGCCGACGGCTTCGGCGGCTTGACGGTCGGTCATGCCGCCAGAGAGGACCTGGCGGGCAAAGGCCATTTCCTGATCGGTGATGAGGTCGCTGACTTTATTTTTGGGCATAGGTGGCTCCTGGAGTTTGTGAGCTTATGGGCAGACGTAAAAAATCCCGCTCCACGGCATGCCGGGACAGGTGTGGCGGGATGGTTGAGTGACCTTATTTATGGACAGGGATCGGGTGAGAAACCGGACAGCGGTGAAACTGTCCTTCGCTCGCGCGTAGGCCGAAACTACCGGCACCTACCGGTCAGCGGGCGGTGACGCGAGAGTCCGCCGGCTGCCGAAATCGTCTACCTATAGCATATAACACTCTGGAACGGCGTTAGCCCGCTGAGGCCTCTGCACAAGCCCGCTGATAGCATCTCTGATGTGCCACTGACACTGGAAACGTCCCTGCAATTCGTCAAGGGCATCGGTCCGCGCATCGCCCAGACGCTGCAGGACAAGCGCATCACCACCGTCGAAGACCTGCTCTACCATCTGCCCTTCCGCTATGAGGACCGGCTGCGTCCGCAAGCCATCGAGGAATTGGTCCCGGGTGAGATGGCCAGCCTGATCGGCGAAGTGCGCGGGATGAACCTGGTGCGCACACGGCGCATGCCGATCTTTGAAATGACTGTGAGCCAGGGCCTGGGCAGGGTGAAATGCATGTGGTTTCACGGAACCTACCTGAAAGACCGTTTCAAAGCCGGACAATGGGTGGCCCTGTACGGAAAGGTGGAGGCTTCGCGCAGCAGCAGTAGTTTCAAAATGATCCAGCCGCAGGTGGAAGTGCTGCCCGACGACCACGACGACGAAGAATCCAAGCTGCTGGAGGTAGGCCGGATTACCCCGGTCTATGAATCGCTGGGCAACAAGCTGGCTTCGCGTTGGCAGCGGCGCATCCTGTGGCGAGTGCTGGAGGAGATGAAAGGTCGCATCCCGGAGACGCTCCCTCAGGCACTTTGCCGCCGGTTGGAGCTGCCTAGCCGCGAAGAGGCACTGCGCTGTGCGCACTTCCCCGAGCCAGGGACGCCCATGAGCCAGCTCCAGTCCTGGGCTACACCGGCGCAGAAGAGATTGATATTCGAAGAGCTCTTTTACCTCGAACTGGGCCTGGAGTTGAAGCGGAAGAAATTTCGCCAGCGGCAAGGCATTTCCTTCGAAACCAATGAAGCCGTACGGTCGGCGCTACGGCAGGTGCTTCCCTTTCACCCCACCAAGGCGCAAAAGACCGCCCTGGGCGAGATTGTGGCCGACATGCGGTCGCCGGAGCCGATGCGGCGGCTGCTGCAGGGCGATGTGGGATCGGGAAAGACCATCGTGGCCCTGCAGGCAATGCTGGTGGCCATCGAGAACGGCTACCAGGCAGCCCTGATGGCGCCGACGGAGATCCTGGCTACGCAGCACTTCCTGGGAGCGCGCAAGCTGCTGGAACGGTCGCAGCAGCGCTACAAAGTGGTTCTGTTGACCGGGTCGCTCGACGAGGATCGCAAACGTGCCCACCGGGGGATGATCGCGCGCGGCGAAGCGCAATTAGTGATCGGTACCCATGCCTTGATCGAGGAGCGCGTGGATTTCGCGAAACTGGGGTTGGTGGTGGTCGATGAACAGCATCGTTTCGGGGTTTTGCAGCGCTTCCGGTTGATGAAGAAGCCGAACGCCGGCGAACCGGATGTCCTGGTCATGACCGCAACGCCCATCCCCAGGACACTGGCTCTTTCTCTCTACGGCGACCTCGATCTCAGCGTGTTGGATGAATTGCCGCCCGGCCGCACGCCTATCCTCACCCGCCAGGTCTCCGACGAGGTGGCTGGCGAAGTATGGGAGCTGGTGCGGGAACAGGTGCGGCTGGGACACCAGGCATACGTGGTTTATCCGGTCATCGAAGGCGCGAAAGAAGATCAGCCGGAATTGGATTTCGCTGCCGGCGAGCCGGAGGCAGCACCCGCTCCACCGGGGAAGAAGGGCAAAGCCACTGGTTTGTTGTTCAAGCCAGTTTCTTCCCCTTCGGCACCGTCGCTGAAGGCCGCGACCGACATGTATCAGGAATTGAAGGCCGGGGCTCTTAAAGGCCTGCGCCTGGGTCTGCTGCACGGACGCATGGATGCCGACGAGAAAGAGATCATCATGCGCCGGTTTCAGCGGCGGGAACTGGATGTGCTGATCGCTACTACCGTCATCGAGGTTGGCGTCGATGTGCCAAACGCAACCATGATGGTGATTGAACATGCGGAGCGGTTTGGGCTGGCGCAAATGCATCAGCTGCGGGGGCGGGTGGGGCGCGGAAGCGCCAAGTCATCCTGCATCCTCATGACCGGGGGCAAGATCTCGCCCCAGGCGGTGGAGCGGCTGGGAGCCATGGTGCGCACGCAGAACGGATTCGAGCTGGCCGAGCTCGACCTGCAGCTGCGCGGGCCGGGAGAGTTTTTTGGCACGCGGCAAGCGGGGATCCCGGACTTTCGCGTGGCCAACCTGGTGCGGGACCGTGCTCTTCTGGAGCTGGCGAAGGCGGAGTCGGCGTCGTTTGTATCGAATGCCGGCGAGGTGACAGAAGAGGAAAAGAGCAGGGTGTGGAACCGGCTGCGAGAGGCCTGGCAACGGCGCTATGGGCTGGTGGACGCAGGGTGACACTAGTGGCACAAGGGCAAACACGTCAAGAGTCGTGGGATCCGGAGTAGAAGGGCAAACTCATCGTTCCGATCGACGCTTGCTCGGCGAAGCATTGGTTGCCGGCAAGATGGGTTTCCAGTTCCTCGTCCTTGACCATCCAGATCTGCAATTGCACCTTGATGATTTCGAGCGAGCAGATGTAGCGCGTGGCGGCGTCCAGGGTCGCTCCATCCACCGCCGGTATATGTCCGCGAAGAGGGATCGAAGAGGTGCGGGGTGCAGCGGCAAAGCTCCGTCAGCAGCAGATGAGAGGTCGCCGTCAGTTGCAGCCCGACCGAGACCAGCGCACTGTAGATCTCAACACAGATGTCGCGGGGAAACTCAAAGACGAAGCGAGCCGTACCCGGCTCGACGTAAGAGCGGCTACGAATCCAGGCTCCACAATCAGGAATGATCCCGCTGAGCCGGGGTACAACCAGGGATTGGTCTTCCGGCAAGAGCGCGGTCAAATAGAGAACATCATCTAAAAGCGTATCGGACATAAGTGTGTCGGCAATTCAAGCTTGCGAACTTTGAATATACCTTGCCTGTTAAGTTGATCGGCCACGTTAGCGCAATCTTGAACAGCAGGACAGGTACGTCGGTTAGCCGTTACGGTTACATTTCGGGTGGGGAAAGATGACCGAAAAGGACCCCATGGTAATGTGGTCAGCATGTTGATCGGTACAGGCGTGGACTTGATCGAGGTGGAGCGCATCGCGCATTCGATCGAACGCTTCGGCGAACGGTTTCTGCGGCGCGTTTATACCGATCAGGAGATCGCCTATTGCAGCCGCAAGCGGGTCAGCGCGGAGAGCTTCGCGGCCCGTTTCGCGGCCAAAGAGGCGGGAGCGAAGGCGCTGGGTACCGGCATCAGCCGGGGGGTTACGTGGAATGAGTTCCAGGTCGCGCGCAACCCGGGCGGGCGGCCGGTTCTGGAACTGCGGGGACGGGCTGCAGTGCTGGCCAAGGAACTCGGGGTGCGCGCGATCTCGCTTTCCCTCACCCATACCGGTAGTCTGGCGATGGCGACCGTGGTGATGGAAGGCTAGAGCTATCCAAGCTGGAGCTGCCGGCCAGTACTCGTCAGCAACGGCAGGGTGTGAGCATGAAAGCCGCTGAGGTCTCCGCAAGCTCCAGAATGGGAATGGGCCCAAGTCTTGCGGGACAAACCGCAGCGCATTTGATATGCTCAGTCGCAGCGGGAAATGCCCGCTGCACTCGCTTCAACCCGAGGGGGTCTGTGCCAAGCCAGCAAGAAGTCCAATGGTCACAACTGAAGGTGGGCGTTCTGGTCATCGTGGCGTTGGCAGCCCTGACTGCTCTCATCTTCCTCATGACAGGAAGCACGGGCGGACTATTTACAGGGAAAGATCGTCCTGCGCTCCTATTTTGAGAATGCCGCCGGCCTCAAGGAGGGTGCTCCGGTCAACCTCGAAGGCTACACGGTCGGGCACGGTAACCAAAATTGGCATCGTACCCGCGCGCAAGCTCACCCCGGTCGAGGTGACGTTCAAGATCGGAGCCAAATATAGAGACGCCGTGCGTACCGATTCCACGTCCAGCCTGGAGACCATCGGCGTTCTGGGCGATACCGTCGTGGACATCAACAGCAAGACCGCGACCGGTCCGCCGGTGCAGAATGGCGCGGAGCTCAAAACCAACGAAACGCCCAACCTCTCCGACGTCATCAAATCGAGCCAGGGAACGATCGAGCAGTTGAATACCATTCTGGCCAAGGTCGACCACCTCGCAGACTCGCTCAACTCGACCAAGGGCTCGATCGGCGAGTTGATCAACAATCCCGACCTCTACAACAAGGCAGTCGTGACCCTGAACAGTTGTCGCAACTGGTGGATACGGTTGCCAACGGCAAGGGCTCGATCGGCAAGCTGGTGGCCGACGACACCCTGTACAACCACATCAACGACACCGTGGCCAAGCTGGACACGATGGCGACCCAACTGGACGAGGGGAAGGGTACGATCGGCAAGCTGCTGAAAGACGAGACGCTGGCCAATAACCTGAACCAGTCCGTATCCAGCGCGAACCAGCTGCTGGCCGACATCAATGCCGGCAAGGGCGGCCTGGGCATGATCGCCAAGGATCCCCAGTTCGCAGCCAAGCTGCGAGATACAGTGGACAAGCTCGATTCGGTCCTGAACCGGGTTGACAGCGGTCAAGGAACCATCGGTCAGCTGGTGGTCAACCCTTCTCTTTACAACAACCTCGACCAGTCGCTGACGGAAACCCGGGGGCTCATTGCGGCCATCCGGGAAAATCCCAAGAAGTATCTGACCTTCCACGTGAAGATTTTCTGACCGGGCCCCCATCTCTACCCACAAGGCAGCCTATGAAGTCTCTCCCCATCGTGGTTGCTGTATTGCTTTGTACCTGTCTGGCTCATGCGCAAAACAAGCCGGCCCAGGCCCCGCCCGAGCCGCAGGCACCGCAAAGCTTTGACCTGACCGCCATCGACAAAACAGCCGATCCGTGCACCGACTTCTATCAGTACGCCTGCGGCAACTGGAAGAAGAACAATCCGATTCCTCCCGATCAGGTCCGGTGGGGCGAGTTCGATAAGCTCAGAGAGCGAAACGACTGGCTTCTCTATCGCGAGCTGGAAACGGCGGCGAACCCCAACGTGAAGCGGACCGCACTGGAACAGAAATATGGGGACTTCTACGCGTCCTGCATGAATACCCAACTCGCCGACCAAAAGGGCGTAACGCCGCTCAAGCCCGCTCTGGACGCCATCAACGCCCTCAGCGACAAGAAGCAACTGGCAGCGCTGCTGGGTACGCTCGAGATACCGCACGGCATCAGCGGACTCTTCAGCTTCGGCGTGGGCCAGGATCAGAAGGACTCCACCCGGCAAATTGCCCAAGCCGGCCAGGCGGGCCTCGGCCTGCCGGACCGCGATTACTACCTGGCGCAGAACCCACGGCAGCAGAAGATTCGCGAAGAATACGTGGCTCACATGACCAGGATGTTCCAGTTGGCCGGCGACACTCCCGAGAAGGCCGCCAGCGAAGCGCAGAGCGTTATGGCCATCGAAACTGCTCTGGCGCAAGGCTCCTTGAGCCGGACAGACATGAGAGACCCGGCGAAACGCTATCACATGATGACGCTCACGGATCTGGGAAAGCTAACCCCGGACTTCGACTGGCCGTCTTATTTACACGGCATCCGCATGGGTTCATTCGAGACCCTGAACGTGATGACCCCTGGTTTCTTTACTGCCATGAATGCGCTGATCGACGCTCAGAGCCTGGACGCGTGGAAGAGCTACCTCCGCTGGCGTGCTCTGCACGATGCCGCCCCCTGGATGTCGCAGGCATTTGTGGACGAGAACTTCGCTTTTTTCTCCAGTGACTTGTTGGGCCAGAAAGAGATCGCGCCGCGGTGGAAACGCTGCACCCGGGCCACCGACCACGCGCTGGGGGAAGCTGTAGGGCAGGATTGGGTGAAGCAGTACTTCAGCCCGGAAAAGAAAGAGAACATGGTCAAACTGGTCACGGCGCTGGAAACGGCGCTGGCTGAGGACATTCAGCAGTTGCCCTGGATGTCGGAAGCAACCAAGAAGAATGCTGAGGAAAAGCTGGCGCTGATCCGCAACAAGATCGGCTATCCGGAGCATTGGCGCGACTACTCGACCCTGGAGATCAAGCGGGACGATCTGCTGGGAAACGTGGCCCGCGCTACCGTGTATGAGGATCGGCGCAACCTGGACAAGCTGGGGAAGCCGGTAGACGAAACGGAGTGGGGCATGACTCCGCCGACGGTGAACGCCTACTACAGTCAAGGCATGAACGACATCAATTTTCCCGCGGGTATTCTGCAGCCGCCGTTCTACGACTTCGCCAAAGACCCGGCGGTCAATTTCGGAGGCATCGGGGTGGTGATCGGCCACGAGATGACCCATGGCTTCGACGATCAGGGAAGCAAATTCGACGGCCATGGCAATGTGCGCGAGTGGCAGACGCCGGCGGACCGCAAGGCATTTACCGAGCGCACCGATTGCGAAGTGAAGGAATATGGCAGCTTCGAAGTTGCGCCTGGGCAAAAGCTGAATGGCAGCCTGACGCTGGGCGAGAACACGGCGGATAATGGCGGCCTTCGCCTGGCCTACTCGGCGTTGATGGCCACCTTAGCCCAAGAGCCCGGCGCGGAGGCGAAGGAGATCGACGGCTATACGCCGGCGCAGCGGTTCTTTCTCGCCTACGGCCAGGTTTGGTGTGAGAACGTGCGCGAACAAGCGGCGCGTAGTAGAGCCCTGACGGATCCGCACTCTCCAGGCCAATGGCGGGTGAACGGCGCAGTACAAAACTTCGACGAGTTCGGCAAGGCTTTTAGCTGCAAGAAAGGCACCCCGATGTACCCGGAGAACTCTTGCCGGGTATGGTAATCCACGTACCTGCAAGGGACAGCCGCGAGAGCGTCTCCCCTGTTGCGATATGCTTTCGAGGGCGGTCATGTGCAGCTTTTCTCGACGGAAAAGCTGCGTGAGCAGCCTCTCTTCGAAGCACACCGACAGGGGAGCCGCTAGAGCGTCTCCCCTGTTGCGATGCTCTTCTTGGGGTAGTGAGGTGCAGCTTTTCTTGGCGGAAAAGCTGCGTGAGTCTCCCCTCTTCGGAGAACACCGACAGGGGAGGCGCTAGAGCATCTCCCCTGTTGCGATGCTCTTCTTGGGGTAGTGAGGTGCAGCTTTTCTTGGCGGAAAAGCTGCGTGAGTCTCCCCTCTTCGGAGAACACCGACAGGGGAGATGCTAGCCGAAAGTGGTTCTAGCTTTTACAATTAGCGCTAGGATCAATTTTTAATAGAGTTTCAGCTGCAAAGGCAGCCCTAGACCGCAATAGCGACGGGGATGAAGGAAACGCATGAAGTTCAGGAAATTCGGCCGGATCAGTCTGGCCTTGGCGGTGTCCCTGGGAACGGGGTTAGGAGTAACCTCCTGCAGTACAGACCACACAGTCGGTTATATGTATGTCACCGGCCAGCAATATAATCAGGTTTCCGGCTACGTCATCGATAGCAACCTTGGCAATCTGACGCCCACGCAAAACTCTCCTTACAGCTCCGGGGGCGCCAATCCCATCAAGGAGCTGGTGGCGAATGCGGGCAAGTTTCTCTATGTGCTCAACGCAGGCTGCGGCGGAACCGGGCAGGCGGCTTGTTCCTCCGCGACAGCTTCGGAAAACACGGGCCCGAACATCTCGCTCTTCACCATCGGCGGAAAAGGTTCACTGAGCTTCCAGACAACCTATAACAGCCAAGGCAATTTTCCGATCTCGATCCAGACGGACTCGTCCGGCACTCATCTATTCGTGCTCGATACTCAGGATCCCAATCCCGCAGCAGATTGCGTGGCCTATGTGGCAGGAAATCCCGCCACCGTTTGCGGAGACATCACTTCGTTCAACATCGACCCCAATACCGGCCGGCTGTCGTTGATCACCAACCAGCAGGTCAAGAACCCTTTGACTGGCGCCAACCTTACTTACTTTCCGGTGGGCAGCTCACCGATCAACTTTGCAGTGGTTCCGAGCAACTCGTATATCTACACCATCGAGAAGGGCAGCGGAAGCGCCTCCGATCCCTTGCAGGGGGTCTTTGTGTATGGGAACAGCAGTGGCCAGTTGACCCTGACGCAAAATACTCCCATTCCCACGCCTGCTTCGAATCTGAGCTTTATCTATGCCAGCCCCAAGTATGTATATCTGATTGATGCGGGGCAAACTGTCAGTCCGACCGGGCAGATCTTGCCTTATACGATCGGCACGAACGGTGCGCTGCAAGCGCTTTTTGCCCCTGTGGACAACTCAGGCACGGTGGCAAATCCTGGACCGATGGTTGTCGACCATTCGGGCAAGTTCCTCTATCTGGCAAACCAGGGAGCCAATCTGAACGCAAGCGGTCCGGCAAGTTCGATCAGCGCATTCTTCATCGACCCGACTACGGGGAGATTGACGACCCTGTCCAGCGGAGCCAGCGGGACCAGCACTCTCTTTGGCGCAGGCTCGGCTCCGCAGTGCATTCTTGAGGACCCCTCGAACCAGTATCTCTACACGGCCAATTATGCCGACAGCACGATCACCGGTGGGGTGATCAACTCGTCGACGGGAACCCTGACCACGCTGCGAAAGGCCACCACCTTCACTGGTCCCGGTAACCCGACCTGGTGCGTCGTCAGCGGCACGCTGTTCTAAAGCTTTCAGGCTTCAAGGCTCAGGTGGCTGAAAGCCACCTGAGCTTTTACAATGCAAGTGGGACTCACAAGACACTCTATCCATAGCTCTGCTGCAAACTGCAGCCCTGCTCCATTGATTCGTTGGGCCAGGATGAAGGAAGCGCATGAAGTTGAGTAAATTCGGCCGGATGGCACTGGCCTCGGTTGTAACCCTTGGTCTGGGAATTGGTATTACTGCGTGCGGCCCCCCCAATACGATTGACTTTCTATACGTCACATCCTCCAACAAGAGCAACCCAGGGCAGATCAACGTCTACAAGGTGGATAGTCAAGCGGGAGCGTTGATACCAATCCCTAACTCGCCCTATTCTTCGGGCGGAAATAATCCCGTGGCCGACGTCGCTTCGGCGAATGGCAAGAACCTGTACGTGATCAATCAGGCCAGCAATGCGGTCGTGGTGTTCGCCATCGCCACGGACGGCAGCCTCTCGCAGCAGCAGTCCTGCACTACGCCGGGCACTGTCCCTACGCAATTAGCGATCAACCAGGCTGGTACCTACCTCTATGTGGTGGAAACGTACCAGCCGGGCTTCAGCGCCAGCAACCCCGGGCCCGGGGCGCTGGTGGTCTATCCCGTCAATGCCACCGGCCAACTGGGGGCCACGGGAGGTTCCTGCACGCCGATCGCAAATGGCGCCAATGCCTTCTTCCCGCTGGGAAATAATCCCGCGGCCGTGAACGTGCTGCCGAGCAACAACTTCGTTTACGCGGTGAACGAAAATGACGCCACCATCTCTGACTTTCAGGTGGGCACGAGTGGCGCTCTCACACTGATTGCTACCTATCCGGTCGGTGTGGCTCCTAATGCGATTGCCAGCGATCCGACCAGTAAATTCCTCTACGTCACTGATGGCGCGGCCAATCAGATGATTGGTTTCCTGATCCAGGTGAACGGAACCTTGATCAACATGCAGACCCCCTTCAAGACGGGCATTCTTCCCGTTTCCGTGCAGGTCGACCCGCGCGGGATTTATGTGTACGTGGCCAACTACAATGCCAACGATGTGAGCGCCTATACTATCGATCGCGGTACCGGAAACGCCACGCAGATTGCCGGATCAACCACATATGCAGTAGATGCCGGGCCAACCTGCGTCTTGATCGAACCGGCAGAAGCGCGCTTTGTCTACACGTCGAACTTCCTTGGCGAGACGGTGTCCGGCTTGTCGCTGAACCCTGCGACTGGGGCGTTAGCGCCGGTGCAGAACACGCCCTTCAAGGCCGCTGGGCAGCCCACTTGCAGCGCTGCCATTACCCACGGCAACCATGCCATCGAGGTCGTACAGCCCTGATGCGCATGAAGTTGAGTAAATTCGGCCGGATTGCCCTAGCTTCGGTAGTTTCCCTTGGTCTCGGATTCGGAGTAACTGCATGCGGACCCAGCAATACAATCGATTTTCTTTACGTGACCGCGTCCAAGCAAAACCCGGGACAGGTCAGCGTTTACAAAGTAGATAGCGAAGCGGGCATTCTGTACCAGATCACCGATTCACCCTACCCCTCGGGCGGGCGGAATCCTGTCGCCGATGTGGCGTCAGCCAACGGTAAGAATCTCTACGTCATCAATCATGACGACAATACGATTGTGGAATTTGCCATTGGCACCGATGGCAAACTCTATCCGCAGCAGACCTGCAACATGCCAGGCAGCTACCCCACGCAGTTGGCCATCAACGAGGCAGGTACCTATCTCTACGTGGTGGAGACGTACCAGCCGAATTTCAGCGTTAACATACCCGGGCCTGGCGCGCTGGTAGTTTTCCCCGTCAATGCAAATGGTCAGCTGGGCGCGACCAGCAGCCTGTGCCAGCCGGTATCAAATGGCTCAAACGGTTTCTTCCCACTGGGAAATAATCCGGTTGCCGTTAACGTGTTGGCGGGCGGAAACTTCGTCTACGCGGTGAATGAAAGCGATGCCACCGTCTCCGCGTTACAAGTCGGGTCGAACGGCGTGCTTAGCTCGGTCGGCCTTTTTAAGGTTGGAACGGCCCCCAATGCACTCGCCAGCGATCCGGCCGGTAAATTCCTGTATGTTACCGACGGCGCTTCCAATCAGATGTATGGTTTCCAGGTGCAGGCCGGTGGATCGCTGGTGATGATGCCGGCGCCATTCAAGACCGATAACCTGCCCGATGCCGTGGCCGTTGACCCCCTCGGTCTCTACGTTTATGTCGCCAACTATAACGGTAACGACGTAAGCGCATATACCATTGACCAGTCTAACGGCAACGCCACACCGATCCCCGGTTCGGTTACTTACGCAGTTGGTAGCGGGCCGCTCTGTATCCTGATCGAGCCGTCGGAAGGCCGCTATATCTATACCGCCAACTTTCTCAGCAACAATGTCTCAGGTTTGGCCTTGAACCCTGCGACTGGGGTGCTCTCAGCGGTGCAGAATACGCCCTTCGGTTCCGGCCAGCAGCCTACGTGCAGCGCTGCGATTACGCATAACCACCATACCCTCGCACAACCCTAATTCCGCAGAGTGGTTCAAGGTAAATGGTTGCCGTGAGCTCTAGCGTCACGGCGGCCGACGGATTCTGTGGGAGAACTAGATAAGTTAGCGCTTCTCCGCCGTCCACGTTCGACAAGCTTAGGGCATGCTCCACGGGACTCAGTTTTTGCGGATCGTAGACGCCTCGATCGCCACGCCCGCTCCCATGCTATGATCGCCTTCCGATGGTGAGGCGGGGCCCAGATGTTTGCATCCTGCTCTCTCGAGTGAATTCAACTTGCGCCTGGGTCTCTCAAAGCTGTTTCGCAATTACTGTGGCCTGTTGAGGTTCGCGAGGAGTGGTTTTCCTTGGGAGAAAACCACGAAAAGCTTTTGGGCTTCGGTCTACACCTATTGCGAAACCGCTCTAGCTCCGCGGGTTCTGTTATTCATCTTCGTCTGGATGGTATCGAGCGGGTGTTCCGCACAGAACGAACCGGGCGCGAAGTTGCCGGAGAGCCCAACTCCACAGCCGACGTCTAAGGCTCCAGGCTTCTTCGCCAGGTGGGCAGAGTTCTACCGCCAGGATTGGCATGGAACTGCGAGTCAAGGCCCTGCCCCGCCTCGCCGAGGATTGCCCTCACCGCTTGAGTCGCCGCCGTTCCCTAACTCCGACTGGTCGTATGGGGGCTCTCCGGTGATAGGGGAAGCGGATACGAATAGCTATCCTCTGATGACCGCCTGGAATCAAGCGCGCAGCCGCACCAAGGTGTATGGGTGGGTCGAGCCTACCGTGAACTTCAGCACTTCGACCAACAGCAACGCACCCGAAGCGAACGACGTCTACAGCAATCGATTCGAGATGAATCAGCTCGTCCTCTATGTTGAGCGGTTGCCCGACTCGGTGCAAAGGGAACATGTGGATGTCGGATACCATCTGACTGCCTTCTACGGCACGGACTACAGATACACCGTAGACAAGGGGTATCTGAGCTTCCAGTGGATCTCGGACCACCACCAATATGGCTTCGATCCGGTTCTTGAATACGTCGACATTTATGTGCCCAAGGTGGCCAGCGGGATGAACCTCCGGATCGGCCGCTTTATCTCGGTTCCTGGAATTGAGGCGCAACTGACGCCGAATAACTACATGTTCAGCCATTCCCTGCTGTACGCGGTCGATCCCTTCACCGACACCGGAATTCTCGCCACAGTGCAGGTTAACAAGCAGTGGCTAGTCCAGGCAGGTATCACGGGAAGCCACGACGTGGCGCTGTGGACGAGCGACGCCAAACCCTCAGCAACCGTTTGCGTCAGCTACACGACATCCTCGGTGAACAACAATGTCTATCTGTGTGCCAATGGAATCAACAACGGTAAGTATTCGTATAACAACGTTCAACAATACGACGGCACCTGGTATCACAAGTTTTCCAAGACGTGGCATACCGCGACGGAAGCTTACGTGATGTACCAGCGCGATGTGCCCAGCACGACGGGCTCGATCAAGCCCCAGCCGAACAGCTACGCTGCCACCTGCCGCCCCGGCCTCGAGACTTGTTTCGCACCGGAGTACGCGGTGCAAAATTACGTCTTGAAGCAATTGTCCGAGCACGACTTTGTTGGCTTCCGCAGCGACCTGCTCAACGACAAGAAGGGCCAGCGTACAGGGGTGAATACCAAGTACACGGAGAACACACTGATGCTGAGCCATTGGATCGGAACGACGGTGCAGATACGCCCGGAGATTCGCTTCGATCGCGCATGGGATCGGAAGTCATATGACCTGCAGACACGCCAGAGCCAGTTTACGTTCGCGTGCGATTTAATTTTGCATTATTGATGCGGGTAACAAACAGGCTGCGGGATCTGCGCTGGGCGGGAAAGCCCTGAAGAGCATGCGTCGATTAAGCATCCTCGGGGTTCCTTCGGCTACGCTCAGGACAGGCTCTTCGACTCCGCGCCGTAAGTCCTGTTAAGCGATGGGTCTGCGAGGCGCTTCGCTCCCACGGCAAGCCGGGGCAGGCAGGATGACAAAAACGGTGAGTCGAGTGCTGTGGTATCCCACTCAAGCCAAAAAGCGGCTTGAATGGGGCACCCAGCGGTTGTTGACGATGAAGCAATCCAAAAAAGTCACAACGTCGGGATGACAAAGGGGAGAGCGACACTTGCAGAGATGGTGGTTGCTAAACCGGCGTTGACGAAAGCGCCGCCCCACTGGCGCAGTTCTCACGCAGACAGCAGTCCAGCTAGGCTCCGCGGGCTGCGGCAGGCTCGAGACGCCGGCTGATCCAGCTTCTTCCCGGCCGCTCGATGAACCGCTTGGTCAACAGCGCGGCAATGACTAGAAGCAGGTAAGAGATCCAGGGATCGAAGACGATCAGGCCGCTCTTCTCGAGCAAATGGGAGTCGTGCAGCAGCGTCCACAGATTGAAGTGCAACAGGTAAAGGCAGTAGCTCGCTTCGCCGATGGCAATGAAGGGAAACAGCCCAAAGAAACCTGCAATCGGATTGCGGCCGGCCAGGCAGAGTATGACCCCGGCGAAGAGCGGCATCAGCAAGCCATCGTGCATCATGGCGTAGGGCAGGTGGTCGCCCAGGCAAAGAAGCAAGTAGAGTGCCGCGAAGGCAAAAATCCCGAAGGCCAGGCGTTTACGGCTCTCAGGCCGAATTTTTTCGTTCAAAAATCCTAACGTCATGCCGAACAGAAAGGAGAACAGGTGTTGCAAGGGCATGAATTTCAACGCCCGCATCCAGATGCCGACGGAATAGCGGTCGGGATGAAGATCGCCATCCGGATTTAAGTACATATAGAGTCCGGGGAGGACCAAACTGCAGAGCCATAGGGAGACCAGGATCAGCAGCATGGTCCGCGTCTGGCTTGGACGGCGACGGGTGATCAGCCAGGGGAACAGCACATAGAAGAAAGCCTCGGTAGACATAGTCCACGCAGGCGTGTTCCAAAAGGTCGACAGGGCAGGATGCCATCCCTGCAGCAACAACGGGGTGAGAAGCACTCCGAGGCCAAAATCCAGCCGGGTGTGGGCGTGCAGTTCCTGTGCCAGCATACCCAGCGAGAGCAGCAGACTGAAGGCATAGACGGGATAGAGGCGGGAGAAGCGAGCGGACCAGAAGCTGCGCGCAGTGAGCGCCCCACGTTGGGCCCGATCGGCATAGTTGTAAGTGAGGATGAAGCCGGAGAGGAGCAGGAAGAAGCTAACAGAAATGTATCCCCCATTGACCACCGGGCTCAAGGGTCCAAAGGAATGGGGATCGGCAAAATGGAAGAAGACGAGATTGAGGGCGGCGAAACAGCGGATACCGGTAAGGGCCGGCAATTGGGAGCGGCGCGGCGCCCCGGCGGCGGCGGGACGCACCAATACTGGGCCTGCTGGGGCTTGCGCCGGGTTCGCCTGGGCCGATCGTTCTGTGGCCTTGAGTGCGGGAGCCGGGGGCGGGTCCGCGAGTGTGGTCTGGGGAGTCAGGCGGTCACCAGGGAGCCGACCTTTTCTCCGCTCACCACACGCAGGATGTTTCCAGGGCGGTTCATGTTGAAAATGATCATGGGCAAATTATTGTCCTTGCACAGGCTCACTGCGGTGCTGTCCATTACCTTTAGACCGAGCCGGAGGATTTCCATATAGGTAATCTGCTCGAATTTAACCGCATCTTTGGTA
Source organism: uncultured Acidobacteriaceae bacterium (assembly GCA_963721125.1). Taxonomy (GTDB): domain Bacteria; phylum Acidobacteriota; class Terriglobia; order Terriglobales; family Acidobacteriaceae; genus PALSA-350. Next base: position 164,300 of record CAVRHZ010000001.1, read on the forward strand.
ATAACAGGATCCGCGTCGTAAATCCCTTCCACTTTCGTGGCTTTTAATAGGACGTCGGCCTTGATCTCCATGGCTCGTAAGGAGGCAGCGGTATCTGTGGAAAAAAATGGATTTCCCAGCCCGGCCGCAAAAATGACCACTCGACCTTTTTCTAGATGCCGGATGGCGCGACGCCGGATGTACGGTTCGGCCACCTGGTTCATCTCGATCGCGGACATGACGCGGGTCTGGACTCCAGATTTCTCCAGAGCATCCTGGAGCGCGAGCGAATTGATCACGGTGGCCAACATCCCCATATGGTCGGCGGAGACGCGGTCCATCATGCGCGCCTGTTCCGCCACACCACGGAAGAAGTTGCCTCCGCCTACGACGATAGCGACTTCCACGCCGAGTTCCCGAACGGCCAGGATCTCGAGTGAGATTTCATGCAGCTTGGCGACATCCACGCCGAAGCCGCGGTCCGCCGCCAGCGCTTCGCCCGACAGTTTGAGCAGGACTCTTTTGTACATTCAAGGAAAAGTATCGCACATTACGACCGGTAGCTAACCCTTGGTTGCGAGGGCGATTTATGACCGATTTTGAGACGAATTGGAGGCGTCTGAGCAATAACCCAGCTTGGTCCAGGCTTCGCTTGATGGTATGGAAGCGGCGTGGTTGCGTGGAAGGGGGTTACCGTAGTGGCTGCCCCTCAGCGGCTAAAGCCGTTCGTGCTTTTAATGACTTGCGTACGGGCTGAAGCCCGTACCCTTCATGAGCACCAAAAGAGTCGCGCCAAAAGAAATGAGGGCCGGGAGTTCCCGGCCCTCGTTATACAGTGTTGGTGGCAGATGCTATTCAGTAGCGCCTGGCTTGATTTGGGCTACGGTCCAGACGGGATCGCCGACCTTGAAGCGGGCGAAGCGGCGCACGCTGAGGTTCTCACCCAGCTTGCCGATCTTCTGCGCGATCAGATCCTTGATGGCGAAGGACTGATCCTTGATGAAGGGTTGGTCGAGCAAGCAAACTTCTTCGTAAAACTTGCTCATCTTGCCTTCCACGATCTGCTCGATTACTTTCTCCGGCTTACCTGTAGCCGCAGCCTGAGAACGGTAAATGTCCTTCTCCCGGGCCAGGTCCTCGGCGGTGACATCCTCGCGCCGAATATAGCGCGGGTCAGTGGCCGCGATGTGCATCGAGATGTCCTTCAGCAGCTCCTGAAAATCCTCTGTTCGAGCAACGAAATCGCTCTCGCAGTTGATTTCGATCAGCACACCGATCTTGCCTCCGGCATGAATGTAAGTGCCGACTGCCCCTTCGGAAGTGGTGCGGGATGCCTTCTTGGCGGCGGACGCCATGCCCTTTTTGCGCAGAACAACAACCGCCTGGTCAAGGTCGCCCTTGGCTTCCTGGAGCGCGTTGCGGCAGTCCATCATGGGCGCGCCAGTCTTCTCGCGAAGCTCCTTGACCTGTGCAGCGGAGATATTTTCAGTCACGGTTGACATCCTCTTGCGATTCCTTTGCTGGCCTGTGAACAGGCCTTTAAAACGATTTAACAATCACTGTGGCCCGATAAAGATCGCGAGGAGTGGTTTTCCTTGAGAGAAAACCACGTCAAGGCCTTTTGCTTCGGTCTAACGCCATCGTTAAACCGTTGTATCCCCAATTACAAATGGGTAGGGGAAAGATTCAATACGGCTAAAAGTGAACAGCTCTAGATGGTTCGCTCGGCAACTTCCGGCTCGTCGACGGCTATCACGCCGGGGGCCTTGCGAATGCCTCCGCCAAGTGCAGCTTCCAGATCGACCACTTCGCCTTCGCCGGATGGTTCATCGGCGCCGGCTTCAAGGCCGGAAAGCTCGACTGGAGCGGCCTCAAGCTGTGCATCGGCGGTCACGCCCGCGTCAGCGGCACGCTTGTCGCCGGCCATCTGCACCCCTTCCACGACGGAGTCGGAGATCTTGGAGGTAAACAAGCGGATGGCGCGCAGGGCGTCATCATTGCCGGGAATTACGTAGTCGACCACAGTGGGATCGCAATTCGTATCCACCACTGCGACTACCGGGATGCCCAGCTTGCGCGCTTCCTTGACCGCAATGGCTTCGTTGTTTGAATCGACCACGAAGAGAGCGTCGGGCAACCGGCGCATATTCTTAATGCCAGCCAGGTTTGCCTGCAGATGCTTGCGCTCGCGCTCCAGTCGAATGACTTCTTTCTTGGTCAGCAGCTCGTAACGGCCATCCGTGGCCATTTCATCCAGTTCCTGGAGGCGCTTAACCGACTTTTGTACGGTGATCCAATTGGTCAGCAATCCACCCAGCCAGCGCTGGTTGATATAGAACATGCCGCAACGATTGGCTTCTTCGGCAATCGCGTCCTGGGCCTGTCTCTTGGTGCCGACAAAGAGGATGACCTTACCCTGACCGGTGAGGTCGGTGACAAACTTGCTTGCTTCCTTGAACATCTTCAAGGTTTTTTGCAGATCGATGATGTAGATCCCGTTACGCTCGCCGAAGATATATTCCTTCATGCGAGGATTCCAACGCTTGGTTTGATGCCCGAAGTGAACACCTGCTTCGAGCAGTTCCTTCATCGTTATTGTGGCCAAACTACCTCCTCTTGAATTGCATTCCGGCGTGGCCGGAATTGATTTCCCTCGCCCGCTCCAGAAAGCCGGGGCGGGGAAGATTTTTGACAAAATGGCATCGACTCACTGCATGCATGTCCGGCAACGATGCCGTCACCGGCAGCTTTTAACGCTTGCTGAACTGGAAGCGCTTGCGGGCGCCCTTCTGTCCGTACTTCTTGCGCTCTTTAATGCGCGCGTCGCGGGACAGCAGGCCGTCAGCCTTTAATGTCTTGCGCAGCTCCAGGTTGAACTCGAGCAGAGCGCGGGCGATACCCATCTTGACGGCATCGGCCTGAGCGCTCACGCCTCCACCCTTGACGGTGGCCAGCACATCGAAATTGGCAGAATGCTCGGTCAGCTCCAGCGGCCGCTTGGCGGAAACCCGTTGCTGATGGGTAACGAAATACGTCTCGAAAGGTTTCTGATTGACGACAAAGTTGCCGCTGCCGGGGCGCAAGAAGATGCGCGCTACGCTTGCCTTGCGACGCCCCGTTCCGTAGTACTGAACCAAATCTGCCATGTCCGTCCTATTCTTTGCTGTTTCCTGCGGAGCGGTTTAACGAGCCGCGAGCTCCAAAACTTCAGGCTGCTGCGCCTGGTGGGGGTGCTTATCGCCCCGGTAGACCTTGAGCTTGGTTGCCATCTGGCGGCCCATCTTGCTCTTGGGCAGCATGCCTTTGATGGCGTCTTCGACAATTTTTTCCGGCCGGCGCGCCATGAGGCGAACAAAGGATTCTTCCCGCAGGCCGCCAGGAAAGCCGGTGTAACGGCGATAGACCTTCTGTTCACTCTTGAGGCCGGTGAGCACGATCTTTTCCGCGTTGACGATGATCACGTGATCACCCATGTCGATAAAAGGGGTGTACTTGGGATTTTTCTTGCCGGCCAACATGCTGGCGGCTTCGGTGGCCAAACGTCCCAAGGTCTTGCCGCTGGCGTCGACTACGAACCATTTGCGGGTGATATCGTGCGAGCTCGGAAAATACGTAGACATCGTTACCAGTTCTCCCAGGAACCCTCGTTCGGGCAAGCGTTGCACACCGACGCAAAAATTGCGGCCGGCAACTGCTCTCCCGCAAACGAAAGGTTCAGATCGCTTGAGTGGCGAAGATTAGATTTAGAGCGGTTTCACTGGGAATCGCTCAAAGCGCTTCTTCGTTCGCTTTCCTGGCAGGCTACCTGGGCTCGCTCAATCTTCAGATCGGTTGGCTGTGAAGTGGCTCCCCGAACTTGACCGGGGCTTCACCTCGTCGGATCAGACGGCGACTACAGAGGGCCGGACGCGGCACTGCGCAAGAACTTCAGAGTAACGCATTCGGGCAAGGGCGTCAACGGGGGTGGGGTTACTCATCACGCACAAAAGAGGCATTTCCCCTTCATTGCGAAGACCATAGGCTCTCCTTGGAATATAGCGGAGGTCCCCCCTCGTATGACACAACGTGCCTCTGAATCCCTGGTCGCTGCGCTCATTCGCATCGGATTGTTGCTGGCCCTGGCCATCATGCTGATGGCCGAAAATGCCCAGGCCCAATCGCTTCCTGTTTTGGCCCGGCCGCACCCAGCCCGGGCCGGCAGTCCCACAAGCCTGCAGCTGCAAGTCCAAGCTGCCGGCGCTCGAACTGACCGGACCCCGTAGCTCGGAGCCGGGAAGTACGGGCAAGGAGAGCTCAATGAAGTTTGAAAAGCAACTCTGGTCGCTTATGACCGGAGCCCTACTGTGCGGTACGTTTACCACACTTTCGAACGCCCAGCAGACGGCTGGCAGCGAGGTGGCGGCTCCTGCCCCGGCGGCTGTAACGTCTCCTGTTCCCGTGATTTCGACGGCGGATGCGGCCCTGGTCAAGTCAACTCCTCCTTTGACTGAGGATGCTTTGCGCGCCCGTTACGCCGGTAAGCTGATCTTTCTCCGCGGGTCCTACCTGGGCGACGATCTGAATTTCGACCAGAATGGCAAGATAAACGGCGCGCCCACCATGGGCTCGTTCACCCTATCCGCTTTTGAAGTCAGGAAAGTGAAGCTCTCCAAGCACAAGCTGGAGATCGAGGCCGATCGCTACGGATTGCACTACTTCGGCGCTCTGCCCTACGAAGAGGATGAAAGCAAGTCGTTCGATAAGGTCAAGATTTCCAAGAAGCCGGTTCACATCTCCATTGACCGCGAGCTCATCGTCGTCCCCAAGGTGAAGAAAGAGAAGAAGAAGAGTGAGCCTACGGCGCAGGAGATCGCGGCGGCTCAGACATTAAAGACCAGGGAGGACGCTGCCGCGGCCACGGCGCCGCCGACACCGGCCACCAGCGGGGCGGCTGCCGAGACCTATCAGGCGCTGGCGGCTGTTTCTCCGGCACACAGCGCCATGGTGATGAACAAGGCTCTGGACAACATCTTTGCCAGCGACATCGATCAAAGCATGCTCTCGCATTTGCCTGACTACTGGCAGGAGTACTTCCATAGCAAGAGCCAGCACCGGGCGTACATGCCAGCGGACTCGAGCATTAAGGTGGTCAGTGAAGGCATGACGCCGCCCAAGGTGCTAAACAGCATCGATCCCAGTTCGAATGAATTTGCCCAGAAATACGGGATCGCGGGGATGGAGCTGTTGCGCACGGTGGTCGATGCCTCGGGAACGCCGCGACAGATAGTGATCGCCCGCCCCATTGGCTTCGGACTGGACGAGAAGGCAGTGGACGCGGTCAAGAAGTCGCACTTCCAGCCGGCGATGCTTAACGGGCAAGCGGTACCGGTGGTGATCGACATGGTCGTCACCTTCCGGATTTACTCCAACCGGACCAAGCCGGGTTCGGTCACGAAGGGATCGACGGAGCCGGTTTTGGCCGCTTCTGCAGGCGACGCGGGCGATGCTAATCTAGGGCGGTGAGCCAGCGTTTTCTTAACCTCATCCGTAATGGGCAAACGGCGGAAGTCGCGGCCGCTGCGGATGAAGATCAATCGCTTCTTACTTGCAGAGACGCCCAGGGCGTCTCTGCTTTTTTGTGGAGCATTTATAACCAGCAGCCGCTGATCAGGGACTACCTGCTCAGTCATCTGGGGGCGCTGGATATTTTCGAGGCCTCCGCGCTGGGAGACTGCACCCGGCTGGAGCCTCTGCTACGAGAGGATCCGATGCTGGTTCATGCGACCTCAGCCGACGGCTGGGCTCCGCTTCACCTGGCAGCGGCGTTTGGCGGACCGCAGGCGACGGCACTGCTGCTTGCCCATGGCGCACACGTACACCGTTTCTCGCATAACCCGATGCGCAATCAGCCACTGCATGCGTGTATCGCCTTGAGCCGCGACCCGGAGACGGCGCGCGTCCTGATTGCCCAGGGAGCGGACGTGAACATGGCGCAGGCCGGAGGGTACACCCCGCTGCACCAGGCAGCGGCAGCAGGGTTGGTCGAGGTGGCCAGGATTCTGCTGGAAGCCGGGGCTAAACCGGATTTGCGATGCGACCAGGGTAAGACTCCGGCTGACTATGCCCGGGAGCGCAGTCATGATGGGGTTCTGCTGGTGCTTTCCCGGTAGGCAGGAGGGAGAGTGGGCGTGGTTGAGTGCTGCGTATCCCACTCAAGCCAAAGTACGGCTTGAATGGGGCACACAACATTCGTTGCCGATGCAAAATGCTGGTCTATTCGTAGGCCAGGGCTTCTATCGGATCTTTTCGGGCGGCCTTCAGCGCGGGGTAGCTGGCACCCACCAAGGCCCCGCCTAAGGCAATGAGGATGGTTGCAAGGATCCATCCGATACTGATCGGAAACGGTTGAGTGGGTAAGCGGGCATTCATCCCAGCCTTGATCACGAAGGCCGCGCCGATGCCCAGAACTATGCCGACCAGGGAGAGAAACGCGGTTTCACGCAAGACAAGATTGATGATGTAGAGCCGGGACGCGCCGAGCGACTTGAGAATTCCAATCTCACGGGTTCGCTCAAGGACAGCCGTGTACATGGCCTGGAAGATGACGAGGAAACCAACCACCACGGCGATACTGATCACGATATGTAATGCGATGTTGAAACCGGGCAGGTGTTCCGGCGTCAACATGGAGAGCACCTCCTGGACGGTCTGCACCTGATACGCGGAAAGGCCCGGAACAGCCAGTACTTCCTGCTTCACCAGAGCTTCATTGTCCGGATTGTCGGTCTTCAGGTAAAAGAGCGTGGCGTTGTTTTCCGCGCCCAGCAACGCGCCCAGCGTCCTGATGGGCAGGAACTTGCGGCCGCCCTTGCCGTGCTCGACGATACCGCAGATACGGAAGGTGTGATTGAGGATGGGAATGCTGTCGCCCACGCGGTAGCCCTTGCCGCTGCGGGCAAAGAAATCATCCACGATCACATCATTTGGGCCCTGGAATGGACCTCCGGAGAGAAAGACAAAGGGCCGCAAGGCGTTGAAGCTCTCGAAGTCGATGCCCCAGATGGTCTCAACGGCGGTCTGCGTGGAGATCTGTTGAATGACTGGGGACGCGACAGCTACGTGAGGGAGCTTGCGCAGCACGTCAGCGATCTTTGCCGGAGCCGGCGCTCCGCTGACTCCGACGAGGAAAGTCTGATTGGGGGGCCGAACGATGAGGTCGGCACCGATTCCGTTTGTCTGAGTGCGGGATCCCTGGATCATGCCCACCATGATGCCCACGATGGAGAGGATCATGGTGACCTCGATGGCCACCGCGAGTATGCTGATCGACGAACGCAAGGGACGGTGGAGCAGATTGCCGAGGACTAACCTATTCATGCTATTCGCCTGACAGAGCCGAGTGTAGCAAAATTGCGGGGTAGCTTAATCCGCTCCCCGGAGAATCCCGGTTTAGTAACTCAAAAGATGCTGTAGCGCGCACAAACTAAAGGGCTATAGGGAGTTGCTTTTGACCTGGCAGGAGTGCGGCCGTATGGTTAAGAATATCAGTATAGGGTCATGCTATGGGACAGCTGACCGTCCGGAGCTGACGTTCTCTCACCCGCGTCCGACCTGCATCCTTCTTTGATGGAGCCATCGCTTTGAACCGATGGGTGTAATGTATGGGGAATTTCGGTGACACATTACGGCAGGAGAGGGAGTTCCGCGGGATCACGCTGGACGCCATTACGCGGGTCACGAAGATCAGCAACCGTCACCTGGTAGCCCTCGAACAAGAGCACTTCGATGTTCTGCCGGGCGGGGTATTCAACAAGAGCATGGTGCGAGAGTACGCGCGGGTGGTAGGCCTCGATCAGGAGGAGTGGGTCGGACGCTACCTCTCAGCGCACCAATCGACCGGGCTGGAAACGGATGAAGATGGCTGGATGCGCTTTGCTGAAAATGCCAGCAAAGCGCGGAGCGAGGTCGGACCTGGGAACCGTCCCGACCAGCGGCTGCGTTGGACGGGTATTGGGGTGCTATTGCTGCTGGTAGCCGGACTCAGCTGGTTTGTATGGAGTTATGTCCACAAGAAGGTCTCGATGGTCACGCCGGCGGAGATTACCCATACGGCTGCAGTGACACAGTTCTACCCCGCAGGTACCCTTGCGCCGGGCCGGGTACTACAGGCGCCTTTGCCTCGCTGACCCCCCTCTGATACCGTCTTAAAGAGACCTAGAGAGCGACCGGGACGGCCGCTCTTTCTCATGAGCGCCGGATGAGATCACGGCTGGGGTGCGCTCGATCCTGAAAATCAGGAAAAGACCGCTGAATTTCTCCCCGGGTATCAAAACAGGAGGAAGCTACTTGTCACAACACGATAGATTTCTATTCACGTCCGAGTCGGTAACCGAAGGACATCCGGACAAGATCGCCGACCAGATCTCCGATGCGATCCTCGACGCCTGTCTGGCGCAAGACCCCTTCAGCCGCGTAGCCGCCGAAACCCTTACCGCCACGGGCCTGGTGGTCATTGCCGGCGAGATCACGACCAAGGCGTACGTTGATTTCCAATCCCTGGTGCGCGGAGTGGTGGCATCGATCGGTTACGATAACGCGCTCTATGGCTTTGACTCCAATACTTGCGCCGTGATCTCCAGCATCAATAAACAGTCTGGCGATATTGCCATGGGCGTGGACACTGGCGGCGCCGGCGATCAGGGCATGATGTTCGGCTATGCGACGAACGAGAATGAAGACCTGATGCCCACTCCGATCTCCCTGGCCCATAAGCTCAGCCAGAAGCTGACGCAGGTGCGGAAGAGCGGACTGCTTTCCTATCTGCGGCCGGATGGTAAGAGCCAGGTGACGGTGGAATACGACAAGGATATGAACCCGGTCCGGGTGGACGCCGTCGTGATCTCTACGCAGCACTCCGAGACTATTTCTACGGAGGAGCTGCGGTCCGACATCCTTAAGCACGTAATCCAGGCTACGTTGCCTTCCGGGCTGCTCGATGCCGACACCAAATACCACATCAACCCGACCGGACGTTTCGTGATCGGCGGCCCTATGGGCGACACCGGTCTTACGGGGCGAAAAATCATCGTCGATACGTATGGGGGCATGGGACGTCACGGCGGCGGCGCATTCAGCGGCAAGGATCCGACAAAGGTGGACCGGTCGGCAGCCTATATGGCGCGCTACATCGCCAAGAACATCGTGGCGGCAGGCTTGGCCAAGCGTTGCGAAGTGCAATTGGCTTATGCCATCGGCGTAGCCGAACCGGTCAGTGTGCTGGTTGAAACTTTTGGCACGGGAGCGGTCGACTCCGCCACCCTGCAGCAGTTAGTCCGGGAAAACTTCAAACTGACTCCGAAGGGCATTATCGAGAGCCTCAACCTGCGCCGGGCGATCTACCGCAAGACGGCTGCGTACGGTCACTTCGGGCGGGCCGATGCGGACTTCACCTGGGAGACCACCGATAAAGCGCAAGCACTGCGCGAGGCGGCTGGACTCAAGGGAAAAGCTCAGCTCGCGGGCGCGGCTAAGTAGCTAGCGTATCTTGCCGGCAAAGATTTTTTTGCCGGCAAGATACGGATATCCTCACGCTTGGCCTGGGTTCATGATCTTGGCATGGCAAGCAATCATCAAACCGAACTCAATCCAATTCAGGCCTGGCAACAGGTACTGTCCCGGGACCCGAGCGCCAGTTTCGTTTATGCCGTAGCCAGCACCGGGATATTTTGCCGTCCTACCTGTCCCAGCCGGCGTCCCGCTCCAAGCAATGTATGTTTTTTCACCGACCCCGCCGGAGCACTGGCGGCAGGCTATCGCGCCTGCAAGCGGTGCTCTCCAATCGGTGAACGAGACGAGGCGGCGACCGTGGCCCGGCTGTGCCGTTACCTGGCCGCGCACCGCGATCGCGCCGTGACGCTGGCCGATCTCGCTAAAGTGGCCCGGAGCAGCCCGTTCACCGTTCAGCGAAAGTTTACTCGCGTGCTGGGGATCAGTCCGCGGGCCTATCAGGCGCAATTGCGGTCCACTTATATGCGCCGCAGTCTTTCGACGCCTGGGGCCAGCGTGACTGGCTCCATCTATGAGGCCGGCTACGGGTCTTCAAGCCGCTTTTACGAGCAGGCGGCAACTGATCTCGGCATGAGCCCTACACGTTTTCGGGAGCGAGGCTTAAACGAGACCATCCGATTTGCTATCACGCCCTGCGAGTTGGGACTGCTCCTGGTCGCAGCCACCGACCGCGGTGTGTGCAGTGTCATGTTGGGCGACAAAGCGGAGGAGCTGGAGCAATTGCTGCGGCAGCAGTTTAGCGCGGCACAGGTGGTGCCGGATGTCTCCGGAATGGCAGAGCACATCAAGGCTGTTCTCGCCGCTATGACCGAGCATCCCGCGGCAGGTGATCTACCACTCGATCTACGCGCAACCGCATTTCAGGCGCGGGTATGGCAGGCCTTGCGCCAGATTCCTCGGGGCCAGACGCGCAGCTATGCAGACATAGCTCGGGCCGTGGGTCAGCCGAGTGCGGTCCGGGCTGTGGCACGGGCTTGCGCCACCAACCCGGTAGCCATCGCCATTCCCTGCCACCGTGTGATCGGCAGCGACGGGTCGCTTACCGGCTATCGCTGGGGTACCGAGCGCAAGGAGAAGCTGCTGAACATGGAGAGAATGAACCTGCGAAATGAACCTTAGGAGGCGGAAAAAGCAAATTAGCGGACAAACGGCCTCCTGGAAGGCGCAACGCTGACTCTGTCCATCCACCTCCACAAATGCCAGGGTGGGCCACCGCCCTCCACGCTTTCGCTGTGCCCGAAACTGCGCTCCCCTGCGCTGCCGCTCCGGTCCGAATGACAAACAGGTCGGGGAGGCATCCTAGCCCACTCAAGCCAAAGTACGGCTTGAATGGGGCACCCAATGCTTTTGCTGCCGGTGTCATTTCTCGCTTAACTTGCCATAGGCAAGTCGGCTCCTCGGGATGACAAAGTGGAGCGGGGGCCCACCTTGGCATTTGTGAAGAGTGGATGGATAGAGTCAACCAACGGGGGTCCCGGGCCTATTACCAACCAAAAGCTAATTTGGCGACTTGATGCCGGTGGCCAGCAGGGTTTGGAAGAAGGGTGCTTCTGTTTCTTTGTGGACGACGGCGGTGTAGACATTGCCGAAGCCAGCGTTGCCCAGCAAAGTTTCCAGCTCCACTTCATTGAAGCCTAGCCACACATCGGCATATAACTCCCGCGCCTCGGCGAAGCGATGTTGCATCAGGTCAAGCACGGTTATTCGCCCACCCGGCTTGAGGATTCGCCATGCTTCCGCAACCGCGCGCTCGGGATGGATCGCATGGTGCAGGGACTGGCTGAATAGGGCCAAGTCCACCGCGCCATCAGCAATCGGGACGGCCTCCAGGTCTCCCTTGCGATACTCGAGCGCGGTGACTCCCTGCTTGCGCGCCAGCGCGCTGCCCAACTCGACCATCTTGTCGGAGCTGTCGACTGCGATCACCTGTTGCGCACGCTGGGCCAGCAGCATGGAGAAGGCTCCCTCGCCCGCACCCAGATCGGCGATCACCAAGGGCGGCACCAACTGTAGCAGGGCCACAGCGATACTCTGCCATGAACGCCCTGGAACATACTCCCGCCCCAACCGGCCGGCCATGTCATCGAAAAAGGCCCGGGTCTTGTCCTGCCGCTTGCGCAGGATAAGATCCAGGGCCGCCTGGTCGTGCTTTCCTTCCGGAATCTCTTGCGTGGCCTGCTGCAACAGGTCGAGGAGCCCGGAGACGCCAGATTCCGGTTTGAACCGGTACCAGATATTTTTGCCCGTGCGCCGGTCTTCCACCAAGCCGGCATGCTTCAATTGCGCCAAGTGCGTCGAGATGGTGCTCTGCCCCATGCCAAGGATTTCCTGAAGTTCGGCCACGGAGAGCTCTTCCCGTGCCAGAAGTAACACCATGCGCAGGCGATTTGTGTCACCCAGGATGCGCAGCGATTTTACGATTGACGCCATGGCTCTTTCAAACTATTGTATCAATATATTCTGATTTATCGATATGAGGATCTTGAAATATGACACCAGCTACGATTGACCGTACCGCCGCCTCCCCTGCTTTCAAGGTTGCTGACCTCACCCTGGCCGACTGGGGCCGCAAAGAGATTTCGATCGCCGAGCACGAGATGCCCGGCCTTATGTCCATCCGGCGCAAGTATGCCGCGGAGAAGCCCCTCGCCGGCGTGCGCATTACGGGCTCGCTGCACATGACCATTCAAACCGCGGTGCTGATTGAGACCCTGGTGGAACTCGGCGCCAAGGTGCGCTGGGCAAGCTGCAACATATTTTCGACCCAGGACCATGCGGCGGCAGCGATCGCGGCCGCGGGCGTTCCGGTCTTCGCCTGGAAGGGCGAATCGCTGGAAGAATACTGGTGGTGCACCGCCCAGGCCCTGGATCATGGAGAGGGCAAGGGGCCGGAGTTGGTGGTGGACGATGGCGGGGATGTGACCCTGCTCATCCACAAAGGCTACGAACTGGAAGAAGGCGACAAGTGGGTCAACACGGCCTCTTCGAATCATGAAGAGCAAGTGATCAAGGATCTGCTGAAGAAGATGCACGGGGAAGATGCCAAGCATTGGCACAAGGTCGCGAAGGACTGGCGCGGCGTCTCGGAAGAGACCACGACCGGCGTTCACCGGCTGTACAAGATGAAGGAACAGGGCAAGCTGCTGGTGCCGGCGATCAACGTCAACGATTCCGTCACCAAGTCGAAGTTCGACAATCTTTATGGCTGCCGCGAATCACTGGCAGATGGCATCAAGCGAGCGACGGACGTGATGGTCGCCGGCAAGGTGGCCGTGATCTGCGGCTACGGCGATGTGGGCAAGGGTTCGGCTCACTCCCTGCGCGGAATGGGCGCGCGGGTGGTGGTCACGGAGATCGACCCCATCAATGCCTTGCAGGCGGCGATGGAAGGATTTGAAGTCACCACGGTCGAAGAGACCCTGGGACGGGGCGACATCTACGTTACCTGCACCGGCAATGTGGATGTGCTGACGCTGGAACATCTGTCACAGATGAAGGATCAGGCTATCGTTTGCAACATCGGCCACTTCGATAACGAAATCCAGATCGATCGTCTGAACAGTGCAAAGGGAGTGGAGAAGATCAACGTCAAGCCCCAAGTGGACCAGTACAACTTTGCTGCAGCCAACGGGAAGCCGGCACACACCATCTTCGTTCTGGCCGAAGGCCGGCTGGTGAACCTGGGTTGCGCTACCGGGCATCCCAGCTTCGTGATGAGCAACAGTTTCGCGAACCAGACCCTGGCGCAGATCGATCTGTGGAAGAACAAGGATGTGTACAAGGTGGATGTGTACACGCTGCCCAAGAAGCTGGACGAGGAAGTCGCGCGGCTGCACCTGGAGAAGATCGGCGTGAAGTTGACGACGCTCAGCGCTGCCCAGGCAAGCTACCTGGGTGTGGCTCCGGAAGGCCCGTACAAGCCTGAAACCTATCGCTACTAATTAACTTGCATATAATCGAAGAGCCCCAGTCTTGACGGCCGGGGCTCTTTCTTTTTCCGGCCCCCGCGTGCAGTGTCTCTTTTACAATTTTCAACGTCTTATGAGCATGAAAGCTGTGGCCGCGATCATTAGTTGTTTCCTCGGTGTCTCTTTCACTGGGGCACGGGCCCAGACACCCGCATCGAGCACCACCCATCCACCGGTGGAGGTTATCAAGGCGACGGCGCCCGATGCGTCCGTGCTCAAAGCGCGCAAGGGCTCCTATTCGTTCACAATCGATAGCGGTGATTGGACCGACACCGGGGTCGAAGTTACGCCAGCAGATCAGCTGAACTTTACCGCCACCGGCAGTCTGACCCTGGCCGATGGAAGAACATCACCCCCCGATGGCTTAACGCGCGGATGGAAAGATCTGATTCGCATTTACCCGCTGAATTCGGCCAACAGCGGCGCGTTGATCGGGCGCATCGGCAATGACGCCTCGGCAGTTCCCTTCCTCATCGGCGCCAGCAAGGATGTGAATGTTTCGGCCACCGGCCATCTCTATTTGCGGCTGAACCTCAGCTCCGACCTGACCGGATCCGGAAGCATCGCGGTAAAGATGAAGCTCACCACGCAGCAGGCACAAAAGACGGTCTCCGCACCAGACCTGGCTCACCTTCTGTCACCACAACTGTTTGCTAACATTCCGCGACGGGTGGGGGATCTGCAGGGCAATCCGGGAGACATGGTGAACTTCTCGCTCATAGGCACCCAGGACCAAGTGACGAAGGCTTTCGCCGCGGCAGGATGGGTGCAGGTGGACAAGACCACGCAGGATGCGGTGGTGCACGGTCTGATTTCGACCCTCTCCCACGAGGCTTACACCGAGATGCCGATGAGCATTCTTTATCTTTTTGGCAGATCGCAGGACCTGTCGTTTGCGCGCGCTGCGCCGCTGGAGGTGGCCGCGATCCGGCATCATCTGCGGGTATGGAAGACGACGGAGACGGTAGGCGGGGAGCCGTTTTGGGTGGGCTCTGCCACTCACGACAATGGCTTCGAGAAAGACCAGCGGAATGGCGGAGTCACGCACCACATCGATCCCAACGTTGACCAGGAGCGCGACTTTCTGGAGCAGAGCTTCTCTGGAGCAGGGGTATTGGCGGGCGCGGCTTATGTGCTGCCGAGTAATCCTCTGACTACAGCCAAGACAGCGACCGGTGGTACCTTTCAATCGGATGGCCGGATTGTGGTAATGGACCTGAAGTAGGAAGCGCTAGAGCTTCGGGGCAACGTTGGGTTGTAGCTTGGTCATCTTGTCTTTGAAAAGCTTCTTGGCGACGTCCGGCCAGAATTCATTAAAGACGCCGCCAAACGCACCGTAGGCGGTCACCGTAAAGCCGCGCTCGAAGGTCAGCCCCGCTCCGCGGTCGGAAGCAGGATAGTAGAGGTTCGAAATTCCCCCGGCAGCCAGATTTCCCAGGATGTTGGAGTAGTTCGGGCCGTGCGATCCGCTGTCGTTTTTGCACCAGACTGTGGTTGAAATCGAATACAAAAGGCGGCTGGTGAAACTTCCCTCACCGCGCCGGAAGTAGCGCGGATCCTGCTTCAAGAGGATGGGGAAAATTGCGTTCCCAAGCATGGTGCCGTCGAAGTTATCCGCATACGAAGCACCGAAACGCTTGGCGTATCCCTGCATCCCTTGACCGTACCCGGGAAAGTCGTCTTCCGCCTGGCTTAGGCCTGCATCGAAGCCGGCGACCGCAAAGGAAACTGGATCCGTGGCGGTGTGAAAGGCGAGGCTCAATTTTTGCTTACGCGACAGCGGAGCCGCATCTGAGTTGTAAGAGACGTTAAAGTTGGGCACGATCCCGGCGATCCGCTGCTTCTCTTGTTGGCGGAGTTGCTGTTCTGCTTTTTCCTGTTGGGTTAACGGGCGCGGGGTTGCCCCGGGCGCAATGTCGTCCTGGGCCGCAGGGATGGGTGCGTCGGGCACGGAGGTTGAGGGTGGTCCGGAGGCGGAAGTGGTCTGAGTCTGGGGTGTCGTTTCAGCGACGTCAATTGCGGCTGTACGGATCACCGAAGAAACAGCCTGCGCCTGTGCGGCGCCCACGAGGCACGCGGTCAAAAATATTGCCCCCAGCCGGGAAGAGCTCACCGAAGGGGAAATTAGCACGCATGTCCTTGTTGCAGAAAGGGGCCCATTGTTCTGTTCTCCAGGTTGTCGCGCCGTGGCTGCGCTCGCGGGACACACTTCGCGGATGATTAGCGTTCGCCCTCATGTGGCAGCTTTCCAAAATTGAAGGTCGTGAGACTGGGGTAAGTTTACATTGATCCCGGCCGTTTGCCTTACAGATCGCGAGTCAAAAGGCCGGTCCGGTCTACAAAGCGTAAAGGCAAATCCGAAGACCGACCCTGAGACGTACAACTTATGTGTCGCAAATTGAGGAATCGCTAACCAACGCCCCCGATAAAGCGCCTGAGCGCCCAACCGTCGTTTGCAGGGATTGCCGGTCGCCTTCTCCCATGGATTCATTCATCGACGTGGACGCTCTGCATGTGCAGTGCCCAATGTGCCTCTATGTCTTTTTTCTGGATAAGGGGTCAATTGGCAGGCTTGGGATCTCCCCAGGCTGAAGCGCGACATTGCAGATGTGAGAACTATTCTCTGCAGGTTGAAGTCCCGTAGGGACACCCACACCTTTGCGCGGGAGCCGGGGCGCACCGCGGATCGGCTGCGCTTGATGACAATTCTGTGGGAGAACTAACCGAACGGAGACCTCTGTGTGGGGGCCGAGGCGCACTGCAGGTCCCTCGCCTCCCCCGGATTTCCTGTCATGAACCGTAACTTCGGTGGATTCCGTGCGGCTCTCTTTGCGGAGAGCCGCATACGTTGCCGCTGGTAGTGCCGTGAAGTAGGAAATCCGGGTACGCTCCCACGGCACGCCGGGGCAGGCGGGATGACAAGTGGAGGGTGGTGCATTCATGGGGAATTGGCCAGTGGCTGAAAGAATCGTTAGGCGAGTGCCGTGGTATCCCACTCAAGCCCCACGGCACGCCGGGGCAGGCAAAACCGGGCTTGAATGGGGCACCCAGCGGTTGTTGACGATCAAGCAATTAAAAGTCACTATTCCTCTTCTTCGCGGGTGGCCGGGGATAACTGGGCCGACGATTTCCTCTGCCTGGCGATTGCATCCAGGACACCGTTCAGGAAGTTCAGCGACTCCGGAGCGGAGTAGCGGCGGGCAATCTCGAGCGACTCGTTGATGATTACAGGGACAGGAGTGTCAGGAAAGCCGAGAAGCTCGGCGATGGCCGCCCGGAGAACATTGCGGTCGACGGCGGGCATCCGGCTCAGGCGCCAGTTGGCGGAATGGGCTTGGATCAGCTCGTCGATCTCTTCGTTGCGGGCAGTGGCTACGCGGAAAATATCCTCAGAAAAGCCCCGGGTCTCGGCGTCTACTTCCTCCCGGGAACCCCAGAAGGTTTTGCGCACCTGTTCGGGAGTGTGCTTGCCTACATCTGCCTGGAAAAGCATCTGCATGGCCAGTTCGCGCGACTTGCGCCGCTTACCGGTGGCGCTCATGGAAGGCTCATCTTGCGCTCCAACGAGACCATCTCTATGGCGGCCACGGCGGCTTCAAATCCCTTATTGCCGGCCTTGAGGCCAGCACGATCCAGTGCCTGCTCCAGGGTCTCGCAGGTCAACACTCCGAAGGCGTGAGGGATACCTGTCTCCTGCTGTGATTGGCCAATGCCGCGGGAGACCTCGTTGTAAATGGCCTCGTAGTGTGCGGTTTCACCACGCAGCAGGACCCCCAGGGTGATCACGGCGTCCACCTTGCCGCTCTGGGCAGCTTTGCGGGCCGCTAAGGGTATTTCCCAGGCCCCGGGTACGCGGATCACCTGC
Organism: uncultured Acidobacteriaceae bacterium; assembly: GCA_963721125.1. Lineage (GTDB taxonomy): Bacteria > Acidobacteriota > Terriglobia > Terriglobales > Acidobacteriaceae > PALSA-350. The sequence goes on from CAVRHZ010000001.1 coordinate 181,658, forward strand.
ACATCGCGGCGGACAGCACCGCTGCGATAAAGCCCGTCCAGCGCTCCCTGCAACAAGCGGTCGGTAATCACGGCATTCCAGCGCGCGACCACCACTGCAAAACGCATTCCGTGGGCGCTCAAATCGCCTTCCACGGCAACTGGCCGCCCCTTGTGGGGGTCGTCCCATTCCCAGAAGGCGATGGAATGGCCGGGCGCAGGTTCCACAGTAAAGAGGCGCGTCTTCCAGTTGGTCTCGGTCACGGAATTCAGCCTGCGGGCGACTTCCTGCTCGCCCCAGGTGCGGGTCATCCAGTCTCGGGCGACGGTGTGAACGGCCTCGAGCCCGGTGACTTCCACCATGATCTCCGCGGGGCTGGGCTCGATGCCGTCCGCGAATTCCAGATTCCCCAGCGGCGCCAGGAAGGAGACACCGCGGCTCAGTTCCTCTTCCCATCCCCGGCCAGCTTCAAAGCCGAGCGCGGAGAAAAAACTGGCCAGCCTGGCATACGCCTCAGGTGTCCCGGCCGGCCGGACAATGGTGATTCCCTTAATCATCTCTCTCTGACTGTAACACCGGGATCAGGCGTCATTTGTTAGACTCACAGATTCGCCCAAGGAGTCGATCTGACATGGATTTAGAGAACCTGCGCTACGAATTGCGACTGCCCATTGCGGTGGTCACCCTTGACCGGCCCAAGGTGCTGAATGCGCTTAATCATCGCAGCATGACGGAACTGGAAGAGGTGTTTCTCGACATCCGGCAGAACGCTGCCATCCGCGCAGTTCTGCTAACGGGAGCGGGGGAGAAGGCCTTCGTCGCCGGGGCCGACATCCGGGAACTGGCGACGCTCTCCGCACTGGAAGGGGAGCAGGTCACCAGCCGCGGGCAGCGTATTTTCAGCCTGATCGAGAACTGCGGCAAGCCAGTCATCGCGTGCATCAACGGCTTTGCCCTGGGCGGCGGATGTGAGCTTGCGCTCGCCTGTACCCTGCGCATCGCCAGCTCAAACGCGAAGCTGGGACAGCCCGAGGTCAAAATTGGGATTATCCCTGGCTATGGGGGAACCCAGCGGCTGCCACGGCTGATCGGCAAGGGCGCTGCACTGAAAATGATTCTTACCGGCGAGATGATCAGCGCCGCCGAGGCCCTGCGCCTGGGGCTGGTGGATGAAGTGGTGGAGCCGGACCAACTGCTGGCCCGGGCGGAGCAGATTGCCCAAACGATAGCTGGAATGGCGCCGCTTGCTGTCCGGGAGTCCATCCGCGCAGTGAACTCCGGGTACGATCTGCCGCTGGCCAGCGGTCTGGAACTGGAGGCCTCGCTCTTCGGCCTGATTTGCTCCACCAGCGACAAGACGGAAGGCACGCAGGCTTTCCTGGAAAAGCGCGCCGCGAAATGGAGCGGAAAATGAACCATGGTGACTAACCGACGAACGCAGACTCTTGCGTGCGCCTCGCACTCCGCTTGCTATGCTTGATTTCGTGGCTCGGCCGCAATCCCTCACTGCTTCTTCCCCGACTGGCCGGCAATGGCGCTGGAAAGCCTTGTCTCTCCAGATCGCTTTGCTATGCGCTGCGGGGATTGTCGCCAGCGGCTGCAAGGGATCGACACCGAACTCTGCGCCATCGCGGGCCGAGGTGCGACAGGAGCGCCGGGCTGAACAGAGCAAGATGGACGCGGCGCGGCAGGAATTGGAGCAGATTCCACCGCCATCGAAGAATCGCTATCTCAGCGTGCGCACGAAAGAAGCTTATGCGAATCCATTTCTTGTCGTCCATCCGCAGACCATCACGCTGACGATCATTTTTCGTGACCAGGACCCGAATGCCTTCACCGCGGGAGGTATCCTGCGTCCGGCCAAAGCCCGCAAACAGGAGATCGACGTGCGACCAGCTGATCTGCCCCAGGCGCTGGCCTCGCTTTCGCCTGACGTATGGCCCTATGGCCGGGTGGTGGCGATCGAGGAGTCGCCGACGGCTCCGAGAACCGAGCGGGTGGCGATCCGGCGTAACGTAGAGGCGACCATCCAGATTCTCAACGACCTTGGGGTAGTGGTGGATGAATGGACGGGCTCCAATGGCGCACTGCTGCGCTAGCATTTCTGTTTAACGTACGCGCCGCTTGAGCCACATGACGTCCATCATCCAACCCGTAGCGCTTTCGCTGTTCCACGATTACTGTGCTCAATTCGGTTTTAGCGATGTGGGGCTTTTCCTGGCGAAGAGCCCCGTGAGGAGCGTTTTCGCCGGTGACACCTATCGTGCAACAGCGCTTGTTGTCTTCTGCGCTTGCTTTCTGCTGGTGACGGGCGCGGGTTTCTGGGCTGTACGCTGGAGGCGGTCGGAGCTGACCGATCTGGACGAGTGGGGCCTGGCGGGACGCAAGTTCGGTACCCTGGTCACCTGGTTCCTGATTGGCGGCGACCTCTATACGGCCTACACCGTCATTGCGGTTCCAGCTGCGCTCTTCGGCGCCGGCGCCATCGGGTTCTTCGCTATTCCCTACTGCATCATCAGTTATCCGATGATGATGCTGGTGCTGCCTCCGCTATGGCGTATATGCCGCAGCAACGGATACATAACCCTGGCCGATTATGTGCGCGGGCGCTACCAGAGCCGCTGGCTTTCTGTCGCTGTAGCGGTTACCGGAATTCTCGCCACCATGCCCTACATCGCGCTGCAGCTGATTGGAATGCGCGAGGTGATTGCTGCCCTGGGTGTTCGCGGGGAGTGGCCGCTGATTGCAGCATTTGTCATTCTTGCTGCCTACACCTACTCGAGCGGCCTGCGCGCGCCGGCGTTGATCGCCATCGTGAAAGACGTGATGCTCTACATCATGGTGCTGGCGGCGGTGCTGATTATCCCTGCGCGCCTGGGCGGGTATGGACATGTCTTCGCGGTTGCTTCTTCCACACTGGCCCAGCACACGCCGCCGGCTTCGATCATCCTGCGCCCGGCGCAGTTCATGAGCTACTCCACGCTGGCGCTGGGATCGGCCATGGCGCTTATGCTTTATCCTCACACCATCACCGGCACGCTCAGCGCAGGCAGCGACCGCGTGATTCGCCGCAATGCGGCCCTGATGCCGGCCTACAACCTGTTGCTGGGATTGATCGCGCTGCTGGGCTACGTGGCGATTGCCGCGGGTGTTCACACAGCGAATTCCTCCAGCACCGTTCCGTTGCTGCTGACCAGCATGTTTCCTTCCTGGTTTGCCGGCTTCTGCCTGGCCGCGATCGGGATTGGGGCGTTGGTACCGGCTGCGATTATGTCGATTGCCACGGCCAATCTTTTCACCCGCAACCTGTATGGCGAGCTCTTTCATCGCTCATTTTTTTCCAACGCCATGACGGGCGGCCAGGAGGCGGCGATGGCAAAACTCATCTCGCTGGCAATCAAATTAGGGGCGCTGGCGTTTGTTCTGCTGGTGCGCGCGCAGTTCGCCATCGAACTGCAGTTGCTGGGCGGGGTTTGGATTTTACAGGTGCTGCCGGCGGTGGTGGGCGGCCTGTTTACCCGCTTCTTTCATGGGCCGGCACTGCTTTGCGGATGGCTCGCGGGCATGGCCGCGGGGACGGCCATGGTTGGGTCTCTCGGACTGCGGAGCTCGATCTATCCTCTACACGTTGCCGGACACGTCTATCACGTGTATGCAGCTTTGCCGGCGCTGGGGCTCAATCTTTTGATTGCAGGCATCGTCTCGTCGGGGTTGAAGATTTCCGGCAGAGCGCCGGCAGACGATTTGACAGCGGGCGGGTTGGTTGAAGTTTGACTCGATTTCCATCATCAATCGAATTTGGCCAGTAGTCTCGCGAGAAGAGCCGGAGAGACGTGAAAGGTTGTTTGCTGCAGCCGTTCAAAGGCAATTCGTAGATCGAGCAGCCCAAGTTCCGCAGCTTCTTGCAGCACACCAACATGGGGGATTATGACTCGCCCATAGAGCCTGGTGAGAACGTCGATCTCCTCAACAAGGATCAGATAATTGATAGGGGTGGTGTCCGCGACAACGATCATTCCCTCGAGCGTTCACCCGAATCTGGAATATTCTGTCGCTTCGAGCGTGCCTCAATTGAGGATTTCCGGTCGTTTTGAGCGTCGGCCAGGGAGTAGTGGAGAAAAATACCATGCTCCTTTAAGAAGGCGTGAACTTCCATACGAGTCTCAAACCCGAGCATCTGCCGGATCTCAGATTCGGATAAGGTTTCCGTCCGGTAACCTTCCACCGCCAGCGCCTCAAGAGTTGCCTCCGCCGGGTCTTTGCCGCCGGCGATCAGCCGCTCAGCGAGCCCGTCCGGTATGTTGAGGGTGGTCTCCACGTGCAGAGAATACCACTTGGAGGGCGAGACGAGCGTTGCGCGGGCACCGAGGTCACACCTGCCAACGACGGCTCGAGCCATACATCGATTGAGAGGAAAAGCGAATGAGTGAACAGCGCATTGGATTGATCGGGCTGGGCGCCATGGGGATGGGCATGGCCAATTCTTTACGGCGAGCCGGTTACAGCGTCCATGTCTTCGATGTTCGCCGCGAGGTGGCGGAGGCCTTTGCCGGGGAAGGGGGAGTTGCCTGCAGTAACCCGGCTGAGGTGGCCAGGGCCTGCGCGGTGGTGGTAAGCGTTGTAGTGAACGCAGCGCAGACAGAGGCGGTCTTGTTTGGTGAGGGAGGCGCCGCGGCGGTCATGAAGGCCGGGAGCGTCTTCGTGATGTGCTCAACCGTCGACCCTGGTTGGTCCATTGCGCTCGAGACGCGCCTGGCTGAGAAAGGCATCCTTTATCTCGATGCGCCAATCTCAGGAGGAGCGGCCAAGGCGGCTAAGGGTGAGATCACCATGATGACGTCAGGCCATCCGGATGCGTATACCCGAGTGGGTGACGCGCTGGATGCGATGGCAGCAAAGGTGTACCGCCTGGGCGCCTCTGCCGGGAATGGCAGCAAAGTCAAGATTATCAACCAGCTTCTGGCCGGGGTGCATATCGCGGCGGCGGCCGAAGCGATGGCCCTGGGCCTGCGTCAGGGCGTTGACCCTGCGGCGCTCTATGATGTGATTACCCATAGCGCCGGGAACAGCTGGATGTTTGAAAACCGGATGGCTCACGTGCTGGCCGCGGATTACACTCCGCTCTCGGCGGTGGACATCTTTGTCAAGGACCTCGGTCTGGTGCTGGATGCCGCGCGGGCGAGCAAGTTTCCTTTGCCGCTGGCCAGCACCGCACACCAGATGTTTTTGCAGGCGGCGAGTTCCGGTTATGGACGGGAAGACGATTCGGCGGTGATCAAGATATTCCCTGGAATCGAACTGCCGAAAGGGCCATAAGACAAGAGTGGTTGGCGGGTAACACAAACCTGACCTTGGTAACCTATTTGCCCATGCAACGCTCATTCGCGATCCAGAGAGCGGATGTACAGTGCAAGGGTGTGGCGCTCGGAAGCGTTTCGTGAGTGGAGAGAGGTAGATACAGATAAATGTAACCGTATAGGAGACATTATTCGTGAAGAATCGATCCATCTTTCCGATGTTGGCGATTGCGCTCGCGGCCTGCAGCGCTTTCGTGTTGCTGCCGGCTTCGGCGGCGGCGCAATCCACATGTTCCGCTTACGGCACTGTTTCGATCGACAGCGGCGCGTATATCTTTCAGAACAACGAGTGGAATTCGAGCCTGGAACAATGCGCCACGGTAAGCGGAAGCGGCTTCACTCTCACGACCGCGAATTTTGATCAAGCCACCAACGGCGCTCCGGCAACCTATCCCTCCATCTTCAGGGGATGCCATTGGGGCAATTGCACCAGTCCAATCCCTTTCCTATTGAGGAAAACAACATTGCCTCGGCCAGCACCAGCGTCAGCATCACCCAACCCTCCGGGTACAACAATGACGCGGCGTACGACATATGGTTCAACCAGACATCGACGACGTCGGGGCAGCCGAATGGCACGGAAATCATGATCTGGATCAATCACCAGGGATCCATACAGCCTTTCGGTTCAGAAACGTCGACGGAAACCATCGATGGGACCACCTGGGAGGTCTGGACGGGGCGGGAATCGTCGTGGAACATCGTGTCGTATGTGAGGGAAACCCCGGTCACGTCGGTCAGCAACTTGAATCTGCTGCCCTTTTTCAGCGATGCTGTCTCCCGAGGAAGTCTGGAACCGTCATGGTGGCTTATTGACGTGGAGTACGGTTTCGAGATCTGGACCGGCGGCCAGGGGCTCGCGGTGAGCGGCTATTCGGTCAGCGCCGCAGCGGGAAGCGGCGGGGGCAGCACTTCCTGCGCTGCCGTGCCGTCGGCGCCGAGCGGGGTTAAGGGGACGCCGGCTTCCTCCAGTGTCATTAACGTAAGCTGGACGGCCGATACGGCTCCGGCCAACTGCACCATCAGCTCCTACAATGTCTTTCGCAGCACTACGAGTGGATTCACTCCGTCATCGAGCAACCAGATAGCCAGTGGGGTGACGAGTACGAGCTACTCCGACACCGGTCTTAAAGCCTCGACCACCTACTACTACGTGGTGGAGGCTGTGGATGCGGACGGTACCTCGACGGCCTCGGCGCAAGCCGCAGCAGAGACTTCGGCTGCCAGCGGCGGTTCCACATGCCATGTTGGCTACACAATTACCAATCAGTGGCCAGGGGGCTTCGGGGCCTCGATCACCATCAACAACACGGGAACCACAGCGCTCTCGAGTTGGACCCTGACCTGGAGCTTTGCCAATGGGCAGACGGTAACACAGCTGTGGAATGGCAACGTGGCGCAGAGCGGGAGCAAGGTAACCGTAACCAATATGAGCTACAACGGCAGCATCCCCGCCGGCGGCAGTTACAACGGAGTGGGGTTCAATGGAAGCTGGAACAACACCACCAACGCTGGGCCCACCTCGTTCGCTGTCAATGGAACGACTTGCAAGTAGTTTATGAGACGTAGCGGATCGCGGGGGCATGTTGCTTTGCGGCCCCCGCGTGTGGTCCGTCGCGTCTTTCCTGAAATCGAACCGCCAAAAGGCGAATTAACCGTTGTTGTTTGCGTACCGGCGCTGATCCCGGGGCATCGAATGCCAAAGGCGCCATGTAGGCGTGTATGCCTTATGAGTTGTCCGGTATAGCGTGGTCGGGCGGGGCCTCTTGTCCACTCCAAATCTTTTTTGACGTCCAGGGCGTTGCGGGTCCTGCCCAAAACGGATCTGTCGCCAGCAGTCCCAGAGGAAGCAACACTGCAGAGCACAGATAGCAGCTGCCAGTAGAGATATACGATTCAGCGATCGACGGCTGATGCCCATAAAAACCCACTCTCAACCAACCCTGATCGTCAAACATGCCGGGCGCCTCGGTCATGCGGCGCATCACCGCAGTGAGGGCGGAGCGAACCTGTTCAGGGGAAACCCCCTCGGGCAGTTGCTGCCGCAAGGACATCTCGGCGAGCAGATGAAACGCGCCGAAGCGATAGCACAACGAACGGCCAATCGGCGGGAAGGTTCCTTCGGGGCTGATCATACGCTCCTGAATGGCGGCGTAACGCCGCGCCCGGAGCATGGCCGCAGGCTTATACGAATCCCAGGCCGGGGATGAATTCGAGATCGTGTCGAGGATCTGCAACAGCATCGGTTGCATTACGAAGCTGTTGTAATAATCCCAATGGAATGGCGGGCCATCGCCGTAAGCGCCATCTCCTTTGTACCAGGTGCCTACGGTACGGATCGCGTAGTCCACGCGCATCGGGTCCCACCACACACCCATGAAAGACAAGGCCGCTTCGACGATGGCCGAAAATAGGAGCCAGTTGCTGTAGGCAGGCTGAATGACCCGCGACGACTGAAGCGCGGCGATGAGGTTGTGCTGAGTCGGGGCGTCCAGCTTCTTCCATAGCTCTGTGGGCGCGCGCAAGATGGCAAGAGCGAGAAATGCAGTGTCGACAATGGGCTGGCTGCCCTGCTTGAAATTCATGAAGTCCGGCGATGCCGGATCGGTGGCTGCCGCAATGGCCATCCGTGACCAGTCGGCATACTGGTTTCGCAGGCCGCCCTCCGACCCGCTTTGGGGCCCGGACTCAAGCCAGGGCGCAATCCCTGTGAGGAGGCGGCCCATTGCCTCCAGATAAGTAAACTGACGCCTCTCCGCGGTGTTGCCATGAGGTGCTTCCACCGGCATCTCCGCCTTCAGCTTGCGTTCGTTCAGAGCCGTCAGGACGGGTCCGGAGATTCTAGTCAGGACTTCCACCCAGTACTCGCGATCGTTCCCCTGCGAAATAGCCGGGGACGCGACAGCAGGGCCAGGGATCGCAGAGAGCGCACCGAGCGCGACACTGCTTTTTAGAAATTGACGGCGGTCGACATGGTTGAAGATCTTTTTCTTCATCTGCCTGTTACCGAGAGAAAAGTACACAGACAGTGTAGTGCGGCTTATTGCACAGCTGGTGAGCGTTGCAGGAATCACCAGCGTCAGCGCGACGCTCACCGTCCTGACTACAGCGCCCAGCAGCAACGCTTTGCCAAAGTCTGCCAATCACCACCGCGGAAATGTTTACCTGGGTCGCGCTGGCATTCGGCCCCGATCGCGCCTTCCTGGAATTTGAACTATGAGAGGAACAAAACCTGTCGTTGTGTGCATACCTATGGCACACTATAAGTGGGGATAGGCTATGGGATCGCAGAGGGCACACATCATTTTGCCTCAGGAGCTGATTGAAGAGATCGATGCGGTGGTCGGTCCTCGTGGACGGAGCGCCTTTCTGGTGGAAACGGCGCGCGCCGAGCTGCGCCGGCGCCGACTACTCACCTTCTTGCTTGATGATCAGCCAGCATGGAGCGACAGGGACCATCCCGAATTGTCTGCAGGAGCTGGCGCGTGGGTAAAGCGAATTCGGTCGGAGGGTGAGAAGCGTGTCCCCAAGGCAAAGGAGCCTGGAAGACGGGCAAAATGATCCTCCTGCTCGACACCACCGTTCTGATCGACGTACTTCGCGCTCGTCAAAACCGGCGATCTCTGTTGGCGGAGCTGGTCGCCGGCGGTAACGTCCTTGCTACAGCCGCCATCAACATCGGCGAGGTCTACGCCGGTATGCGGCGTGGAGAAGAGAGCAAGACGGAGACCTTTCTTTCCAGCCTGGATTGTTACCCGATAACGGGCGCCATTGCACGCCGAGCCGGTTCCCTGAAGAATGCATGGGATCACAAAGGCCGGACTCTCTCCTTGGCGGACATGATGGTCGCTGCGACCGCCATTGAAAATGGACTCTTGTTGATGACGGACAACCGCAAAGACTTTCCGGTGCCGGAACTGAGCTTTTATCCGTTAACCTGAGCGATTAACGGCATTTGGCACCTGGTTAGAATTATCGCCAGCGAAGTATGGCGGCGCCCCCTCGCGTTCCACCGGTAAAAAAGGCTGGGAACTCGACCCCTGACTTTACAGGGTGTAGGTGATCATGGACCTGGGGATCGGTTGCAGGAAGAAAGCTGCCGGTCCAGCGCGGTGGAATCCCACTCAAGCCAAAATACGGCTTGAATGGGGCACCCAGCGGGTTTCAAAACCCGCTGTCCCGGGCACAACGAGGTTGCGGGAAAAGTCGGTTTGAGGGGGAAAACTGTCCCCTCGTACGGGCTGAAGCCCGTGCCCTTCAAGACATGCGCCGCCGCGGGCGGGCCGCTCAGTGCCCGATCGCCTGCCGTCTTGATAACATCTTGTTCACTATGGCAGTGCCTACCACGTTTCCCATTCTGCAGCAGACGCCCCGCGCAGCACATGCCCACGAGAGCTTTTCCGCTTCCCGCGAGTTGGAGGCCAAGCTGCGCCAGGCAGTGCGCGGCGAGGTCCGGTTCGACCAGGCTTCCCGCGCGCTCTACGCTACCGACGCTTCCAACTACCGCCAGGTGCCCATCGGCCTGGTGCTGCCTCTGGATGAGGCGGACGTGGTGGCCACCGTGGCCGCATGCCGGGAGATGGGCGCGCCAGTGCTCTCGCGCGGAGGCGGCACCAGCCTGGCCGGCCAGTGCTGCAATGTGGCCGTGATTATGGACTTCTCGAAATATATGCACGCGATTCTGGAACTCGATCCGGCACAGAAGTTTGCCCGCGTCCAGCCCGGCATCGTGCTCGACCGGCTGCGCGATGCCGCAGAAGAACACGATCTGACCTTCGCCCCGGATCCGGCCACGCATAGCCGGTGCACGCTGGGAGGCATGATCGGCAACAACTCCTGCGGCGTACACGCGCTCATGGGGGGCAAGACCGTCGACAATATCGAATCACTCGACATTCTTCTCTACGACGGCACCCGGCTCACGGTTGGCGCTACTTCGGAAGCGGAACTGCAAGCCATCATCGCCGGCGGCGGACGCCGAGGCGAGATTTATGCCGGCCTGGCGCGCATCCGGGATACCTACGGCGACCTGATCCGCCAGCGCTTTCCCAAGATTCCGCGCCGCGTCTCCGGCTACAACCTGGACGAGCTGCTGCCGGAAAACGGATTCAACGTAGCCCGCGCGCTGGTGGGCTCCGAAGGCACGTGCGTCACCGTGCTCGCAGTCCCGCTGCGCGCTCAAACATAGCCCGCAGCATCGCCGGCTGGTGGTGCTCGGTTTTGCCGATCCCTTCATCGCCGCCGACCACGTGCCCGCAGTGCTCAAGTACAAGCCCATCGGCCTGGAAGGCTTCGATGGCCTGATGGTCGACTACATGCTGCGCAAGCACCTGGCGGTCGACGATGTACTGCTGCTGCCCGAAGGCCGCGGCTTTCTGCTGTGCGAGTTTGGCGCCGACTCGGCAGAGGACGCTGACACCATCGCCGAAGTGTTTACGCAGGGCGGCACAGGCATTCGGCAAGACGTGCACGGTGCGGCGCTACTCCGATACAGAGGCGCGGCGGGTTTGGAAGGTGCGCGAATCTGCGCTGGGCGCAACCGTCTTCGTTCCCGGGGAAAAGCATGGATGGGAAGGGTGGGAGGATTCCGCCGTGCCGCCGGAAGAGCTGGGCGACTATCTGCGCGACATCTACCAGCTGCTGGAAAACTATGGGTATACGACGCCCATGTACGGGCACTTCGGCCAAGGCTGCGTTCACATGCGCATTACCTTCGATCTGGAGACCGCTCCGGGAATCGCCAAATATCGCGAGTTCATCGAGCAGGCGGCGGATATCGTTCTCGCTCACGGCGGATCCTTATCGGGCGAACACGGCGATGGTCAGGCGCGCGGGGCTCTGCTGCCGAAAATGTACGGCCCGGAGCTGATGAAGGCGTTTCAGGAATTCAAGGCACTCTGGGATCCGGATAACGGAATGAACCCGGGCAAGATGATCGATCCGGTCGCGGTATACGAACCGGTGGACAATCTTCGGCTTGGGGTTGGTTACCAGGTAAAGAAGGTGGAGACCTGGTTCCAATATCCGGACCCGGGCGGGTTTGGCGAAAGCACGCTGCGCTGCGTGGGCGTGGGGGCCTGCCGTAAACAGGACCACGGCACCATGTGCCCCAGCTATATGGCCACGCGCGAGGAAAAGCACTCCACCCGCGGACGAGCCCACCTGCTGTGGGAGATGTTGCAGGGCCAGGTCATCACAGACGGATTCCGCAATGAGGAGGTCAAGGAGGCACTCGATCTCTGCCTCTCGTGCAAGGCGTGCAAGACGGAATGCCCGGTCAACGTGGACATGGCGACCTGGAAGGCCGAATTTCTCGGGCACCACTACAAGGGGCGGGTACATCCGCTGCAGCATTACCTGTTCGGGTTTATGGATCGCTGGGCGCAGCTGGCTGCTGTGGCACCGGGCTTGGCCAACCTGCCCATGCGCACTCCGGGAGTGCGCAGCCTGGTGAAAGCCATCGCCGGCGTGGCGCCGCAGCGCACATTGCCGCAGTTCGCCCGGCGCAGTTTTCAATCGGAGTACAGAAAGCACGCCGGGGGAAGCGGCGCCGCGGCAACAGCGACGCCACTGGTGCTGTGGCCAGACACCTGGAACAACTACTTTCATCCCCAGGTACTGGGCGCGGCCCATGAGGTGCTGGCCTCGGCCGGATTCCAGGTTCAGTTCCCGGCACAGCATATCTGCTGCGGGCGGCCACTCTACGATTTCGGTTTTCTCGATCAGGCACGGACCTACCTGCAGAAGATTCTGGAGCGCCTTGGGCCGCAGATCGACGCGGGGATGCCTTTCGTGATCCTCGAGCCCAGTTGCGCCAGCGTCTTCCGGGATGAACTGACTAATTTCTTTCCCACCAACGAGCGGGCTCAGCGGCTGGCGAAACAGACCTTTTTGCTTAGCGAATTTCTTGCCCGCCACGCGCCGGGTTACCAGCCTCCGCAGTTGAACAACCGGAAGATGGTGCTCCATGGGCATTGCCACCATAAGGCGCTGATGGGTATGCAGGATGAGCTTGCGCTGCTGCAGGCGACAAATGCCCAGGTGAGCATGCTGGATTCCGGCTGCTGCGGCATGGCGGGGCCGTTCGGATTTGAGAAGGATAAGTACGAGGTTTCCCAGGCGCTGGGGGAACGGGTGCTTCTGCCTGCAGTGCGGTCGGCTGCTCCGGAAACGATCCTGGTCTCGGATGGCTTCAGTTGCCGGGAGCAGATACGGCAGAACTCGCCACGCCATGCCCTTCATTTGGCTGAGGTTCTGGCTGGGCGGGTTTGATTGGCAACGCAATGGTAAGGGGCTTCGCCCCATCTTTTTCGGCCCAGGTTCGCTCCCACGGCACGCCGGGGCAGGTTGGCGAACCTGGGGCACTCGTCCAGGGGGGATAGAGGGTCGGTGATTTAGATACGGCGGTGACACAAAATGGTTACCAATGGGGTAGGTGTGCCGTCCCGGGTCACGAATTAGATAGGAACAATGGCGGGCCCGGCTGTATGCTGGAAAGAGTGCTTATAAAGCTTCGGCTTACGTCCTGTCTTAATGAGCCTTAGTCCCCTTAGAGGATATTCAACCTGAAAAACGTGAGGCTCTATGCGTTCTGAACTGGTCTACTCGGCAGGCATTAAGATAGCGAACCGGTTCCTTCTGGCGACCGTGGCAATCAAAGCAGTTCGTAAACTGCACATCAGCACCACCCGCACGGAAGATACCGCGAATGTGGTGTTTGTCGACGTCGCCGCCGGCCGGTACACCGACGTGCACATGCCAGAGATTTTGCCCCAGGCCGCGATGGAGCCGTTGATCGTAGATCCCTTCGTTGTCTCCGCTGCTTAGTTAACACGCAGCGAAAGAAATGGCCTCCCGCCCGCGGTGGGGGGCCTTTTCTATGCTTCGTGAATTTCCTGCGAACCATGTGAATCTTCGGCGGATTTGGAGCACCACGAAGAAGCAGCACAGGCACACAACTAGCTAAGTTCCGCAATGCCGGGGGGCTGCCAGAGTTCCACTCGGTTGCCCTCCGGATCGTTGAACCAGGCGAAGCGCCCGTAATCGTGGTCCTCGCGCTTGGGATCAATTTCCGCGCCGGCCGTACGCAGCTTTTCGAGGACCGCATCCAGATCGTCCACGCGTAGATTGAACATGGCCTGCTGCTTCGAGGGACCAAAGTAGTCCGTGTCTTTGGGGAAGAAGGCGAATACAGTCATCTCCCTAGGGCCTTCACTGAAGAAGGCAAAGGCACCGTCTTCGGTGCGTTTGATACCGAGATGCTCCTCATACCAGGCGTGGAGCTTCTCCGGATCGGCAGCTCGCAGAAAGACCCCTCCCACACCCGTGGCTCGCGTCATCGTTTCCTCTCATTCTCCGATCAATAGCTGCGGCAGGGTTTGCCGGTGCTTGGGCTTGCGGCTGTTTTCCCGGTTCTGGTCATCGACGATCACGCGCTCCGGCCGGGGCTGCCCTACCCGTTCCCGGGCGTTGGCCTTGACCGCTTTGACGATAGAAAACTTTTCCGGCCGCCGCTTTCTTTTCGCCATAAAACGAATCTCCTGCCGGCTGCAGCCGCCATTTTTTGCCAGTCCCGGACTGCGGTTATGGAATCCCTGTCCAAGTATGGAATACTTCTTATACTTTCGGCGGCAGGAGTTTCCTTCACCGCCGAGAAAGTGGGGCTCAGGCTAATGGAAGAACGGGACTTCTTCGAGGAGAAAGCTGAACAGCGGAAACATACGCTGACCTGCCCACATTGTGGCAAGTCCGAAGAATATGAGGTGGGATGGCTGGTGCGGCGCAAGAAAGCACAACTGCATGGCAGACCCGACGAGCGCGACCGCGCCCGCTTCGCCAAGGCGCAGTCCTACATGGTGCGCAAAGATGACACCGTCGGGTGCAAGAACATCCGCTGCCGGAAGCGGTTCGAGGTATCAAGCCTGCAGTCGGTGGCGTTCCTCTAATCATGAAAATACTGGTATGCATCAAGCAGGTACCGCAGAAGGATGCGCCGCTCAAGCTGAACGAGGCCGGTACCTGGATTCGCGAAGACGTCTCCTATGAAGTGAACGAGCCGGACGCCTACGCGCTGGAAGAAGCGCTGCGGCAAAAGGAAAAGCACGGGGGCGAGGTGGTGGTGGTGACCGCCGGCCCGGCGCGGTCGCAGCAAGTGTTGCGGGAAGCTCTGGCCAAGGGCGCGGACCGTGCCATTCATCTGGAGGATGACCGCTTCGCCACCCTGGATGCAGCGAATGTCGCGCGCGCGCTGGCCGCCTCCATCGCCGGAGAAGAGTTTGACTTGATTGTGACCGGGCTGCAGTCGGACGATTTCGGGTTTGCCCAGACCGGTGTCTTGCTGGCCGAGGTGCTGGGATGGCCGCACGCCACCATCATCATCGGCATCGAAAAGACTGACGCCGGCCTGCGCCTGAAACGCGAACTCGAAGCGGGGCGATATCAACACGTGGATGTTCCTCTGCCCGCAGTGCTGACCATCCAGAGCGGTATCAACAAGCTGCGCTATGCCACGCTGATCGGTATCAAGCAGGCCAGGCTGAAACCCCTGCGCAAGGTCACCTGGGCCGAGGTTGAGCCGAAGCTGGGCAAAAATCAGCAGCAGATTGAACGGCTGTATGTGCCGGTGAAGCAAAAGAAGACCCAGATGCTCGAGGGTCCTCCCGCCGAGGTGGCGAAGAAGCTGGTTGAGCAATTGAAGAACGAAGCACGGGTGATTTGAAAGGCGGCTCTTTCGCCGCAGACTTGTGATCTCGTACAATTCAGTGTTGCGCATGAGGAATACGGCATGGCCAATTTACTGCTTCCCATCGAAGAACAGAATCTGACCCCCAACCAGGTGGAGCTGACTCGATAAACGGAGAAACCGTGGCTTCATGCTCATGGTCATTGCCGGCCAGTTTGGCATCATCGCCACTGTGCTGCTGCTCTGGGTCGTGCAGGATCTAACCTATGCGCCGGGATGGGCGCATCCTGTCTTCTATTATTTCGTGATCGCGCTGGCCATTTCGGGAATCTCACGGGCTTAGCGGAGCATACCTGCGGCGCGGCGCCCCGGAGTTTTAGGCTCTTCATGGCAGATCGGATCATGGTGGTCGCGGAGCAGCGCGAAGGTACGCTGAACCGCGTCTCGCTGGAAACCCTCGCTGCTGCTCAGGCCATCGGCAAAGAGACCGGTTGGACTGTCGAAGTGGTTTTGCCGGGCAGCCAGACCGCGGCCCTGGCGCAGGTGTTGGCGGGCTACAAGGTCGACAAGGTATATGACCTGGAGGCGGCTTCGCTCGAAGCCTATACTTCAGACGCTTACGTCCATGCCCTGAAGGAATTTATCTCGAGCCAGCAACCGAAGCTGGTGCTCTTTCCCCACACCTACCAGGTGCGCGATTTTGCCCCCAGGCTGGCCCTTGCACTGGACCGGACCCTGATCTCCGACGCCATCGGCTACAAGTACGAAAACAGCAAGCTGCTGTTCACCCGGCAGATGTTTCAAGGGAAATTCGTCGCCGATGTGGCTTTTGCCGGCGAGGCTCCGTGGCTGGCGACCTTGCAGATCGGGACCTATCGCGCGGACCAGGCAGAGACCGGGTCGGCGCCGGTGGAGAAAGTGGAAGCGGCCCAGCCGCCAGCGCTGCGCATCACTCCGCACGAGGTCTTTCAGGAAGCCAAGCAGGCCGTGGACCTTTCCCAGGCTGAAGTCATCGTGGCCATTGGCCGGGGCATCAAGGAGCAGAAGAACGTCGCCATCGCCGAAGATCTGGCCAAGGCCTTAGGGGGCGAGGTGGCGGCCTCACGCCCGATCTGCGACAACGGCTGGCTTCCCCTGGAGCGGCAGATTGGCAGTTCGGGGCAGACCGTGGCGCCCAAGCTCTACATTGCGCTCGGCATCAGCGGCGCCATCCAGCATATCGTCGGCATGAAGGGCGCGCGCACCATTGTTGCGATTAATAAAGACGTAGAGGCCCCGATCTTCGAGATCGCCGATTATGGTATTGTGGGCAACCTCTTCGACGTGGTCCCGGCACTCACCGAAGAGATCAAGAAAGCGAAAGCCTAAGTCTCCAAACAGCCCCGCCAAGACCATGATCCACTTCCGCAAACCAATCGAGGGCATCGAACGGCCGCAGATGGAAGCGGATGTGGTCATCATCGGCGGCGGCCCGGCCGGTATGGCCTGTGCCCTGCGGCTGGCGCAACTGATCGACGCTTACAACGATCAGCTCGCGCTGAAGGGCTCAACAGCGCCGCCCCTTTCGAAGGAGAATATTTACGTTCTGGAAAAGGCGCGCGAGGCGGGCCAGCACTGCCTTTCCGGTGCGCTGCTGGACCCGCGTTCCATGCGGGAGCTGCTGCCTGGTTTTGAGGCGGAGGCTCCGATCGATGCGGAAGTCATCAAGGAATCGGTCTACTACCTGACCGAGAAGGGCCATCACAAGTTCCCCATAGTCCCGCCACCGCTGCGCGACCACGGCATGTACGTGATCTCCATCAACAAGTTCGTCAAGTGGATGGCAGCCAAGGTGGAGGCGGCCGGGATCACGATATTCACCGGCTTTGCGGGCAGCGAGTTGCTTTTCGATCAGGACGGGGTCACCGGGGTGCGCACGGATGACAAGGGGGTCGATAAGCAGGGCAATACCAAGGCTAATTTTGAGCCGGGCTACGATCTTCACTCGAAGATAACTATCCTGGCGGAAGGAGCGCGCGGGTCCTGCACCAAGCAGTTGATCGAGCGCTTCCAGCTGGAAGATCCGGAGCATGCGCAGACCTACGGTGTGGGGATCAAGGAGCTTTGGGAGATCCCCGCAGGGCGGGTGGGCAAAGGGGAAGTGATCTATACCCTGGGATATCCGCTGACCTCGCAAGAGTATGGGGGGGCCTGGATCTATGGCATCTCTGACACCCTGCTTTCAGTGGGCTACGTGGTTGGCCTCGATTACCAGGATCCGCGGCTAGACCCACAGCATGTCTTTCAGTCGTTCAAGGAACATTCCCTGGTTCGGCCCCTGCTGGAGGGGGGCAAGATGATTCGCTACGGCGCCAAGAGCCTGCCTTACGGCGGCTGGCTCACGATGCCGAAGTTGGCGGGGAAGGGTTGGATGATCCTGGGGGATTCGGCGAGCTTTCTTAATTCGCAACGGCTCAAGGGTATCCACCTGGCCATCAAGAGCGGAATGCTGGCGGCGGAAACCGCCTTCGAATCCATGCGGGTAGGGGACAATTCGAGCACGGCTCTTGCGGCTTACCAGAGCCGGGTGGAGGGTAGTTGGATCAAAGAGGAGCTGTACCCGGTACGTAATTTTCATCAGGGTTTCGAGCAAGGGTTGTTGCCCGGGCTGGCGCACAGCGCCGTACAACAAGTGCTGGGAGGCAGAAACCTTGGCCCTGACTTCAAAAACCATGCCGGGTACCGCAATTTGCACCACCTGGATGCCATCGGGCGCTCTACCTACGGCCGCGAAGCGACGCTGGGGCCGGCGAAGAACGACGGAAAACTCTCCTTCGACAAGCTGACCGACGTCTACTACTCAGGCACGCGTCATGAGGATGACCAACCGGTTCACCTGGTGATCCGGGATATGGATATTTGTAACCACCGTTGCGTGCAGGAATTTGGCAATCCGTGCCAGCATTTCTGCCCTGCAGCGGTGTATGAAATGGTGGACGGGGCGGAAGGCAAACAGTTGCATATCAACTTCGCCAACTGTGTTCATTGCAAGACGTGCGACATCATGGACCCTTACCAGATCATTACGTGGGTACCGCCGGAGGGTGGTGGCGGTCCGAATTATGACGGGATGTGAGTGGGCGCAGAAGGGGCCGGTCAGAATTGGTAAAGATGCCCAGGACTGCGTCCTGGGACATTTTCAGCCAGAGCTGTCCAAATTAACGAGCGATCTCGCTTCATGTGCAGGAAGTCGGTGGATGGGGTGGAATCGGTGGTCTCAGAGAGATCGGGTTGGCCTCGGATGATGGCCAATAGCGTTCATGTTGCGGTCGAGTTCACCCAGGACTGACGTCCTGGGACATTCTCAGTCGTCCCTCCGGGACTAATCGGCGTGGATAATCCTACCCAGGACTACCCCGGATTTCCTGTACGCTGCTCTGGACACGTCTGCGTATGCGGCTTTCTTTACGAAAAGCCGCACGAGGCTCAGTGACTCCACCAAGCTTCACAGGAATCCGGGTCCGTCCTGGGCTATTCTCAGCCGTCCCTCCGGGACTGATTGCGATCAGCTCTGAGAACTGATTGGTTTTCAGCAACTGCGCTGCAAATCGGGCGCACCGAAAAGGGCTCATTTGGGTAAGAGTTTGTCAGTGGAGTGCCCACGCGGACACTTAATCCCTCTCCGACGGCCTTCATGCGGCGCGGGCTAGAAGCCCAAATCTTGTTCGGGGCCTAGGGGTAGGACGGCGACGGATTTGAAGTAGACGATGTCCTTATCACTGTGATTTTGCAGGCCTATCCAGCCTTTGTCGGGCCGTAGGCCGCGGTCCGGTTCGTAGGGAAATTTTTTGGGCGGTACCGGCTGGCCTTCGGTGTAGTCCGTCACCTTGACGTCATTCACAAACACCTGGGTGCGCGGCCCTTCCAGGCGAATCAACATGGTGTTCCACTCCGGGCCCGGCTTGCCGGGCTTGGCCAACGGTTTGGTCAAGGAATAAAGGGTGCCGGTTACGTGATACTCGTCTTCGCCGCTCAGCTCGGGGTGGTTGTCGATCTGCACTTCGTATCCGCGGTTGACCGGCATCCAGGGTTCCGTGGGTTCGCTGGGGATGCGGATGAATACGCCGGAGTTATCGTTCTCGTGCTCCATGCGGTAGACAACTTTAATCTCGCAATCACCGAAGGGGTGGTCGGCCCAATACAGGAGACCCATGCCCCCCTGGGTCTTCAACAGGCCGTGCTCCACAATAAAGCTACCCGGTCCTACGTGCTTCCATCCACGCAGATCATGGCCGTCGAAAAGCGGCTGCCAGCCAAGCTGCTTGGCGGGCGCCAGGATTGTGGCACAGGCCAGGATCAGCAGCGCAAGTATCGGTCCTCTCCTCATCGATTCCCTTCCCCTTTGTCCTCTTCCAGCACTGAATTTTCAGTTTAAATCGTTTTACTGCCCACCAGCTTGTGCAACCGAGCCGGGTTATACAAAGACAAGTGTGACGTAGCGATGTTTGCGTGTACCATTCCATTGCGCGTGCGGCGTTCTCAGTACACTCGCTGAAGGGGGCGTAGCCATGAGCGGCAGCGACCTGTTACTTACCTGTAGCGATTGCGGTCAAGAGTTTACCTTCACCGCAGGTGAACAGCAGTTCTTCCAGGAGCGCGGCTACTCCTCGCCCCGGCGCTGTAAACCATGCCGCCAAGCCAAGCAGAACTCCGGTGGAGGAGGCCATGCACCCTCCCATTCCCAACACGAGGGTGGTGGTTACGGCGGCGGCTCTGGCGCCGGCGCTGGAATGAGCACGGGCACAACCGTGGTCTGTGCCAGTTGCGGACAAACCACGACGGTGCCATTTGAACCTCGCGGGGACCGTCCGGTTTACTGCAAGAGCTGCTATCGACCCAAACAAGGGGGCGGCGGCGGCGGCGGCGGACGGCAAAGCCGTGGCGGAAGCGGTGGCGGCGGCGGGGGCAATCGGGACCGCGATCGCCGGCGATACTGAAGAGCTCGCCAGTCACCCCGGAATGTGCCATTAGTTGTATGGTCGCCTACATCTCTAGCCAGCATACTGCTCCCGAGGGTGTGAGTATGGAGCCGGTTTTGTTGGAGATGTTTGAGCAGGCCCGGAAGCTGGTGGTCGAGAACGACCGCAGGCTGGCGGAAGAAAACGACCGAATTCGCGAAAAGGAACGGGAAGCCAAACTTCTGGAGCTGTCTCACCTGATCGAGGCAGCATTCGACTTTACCAGCAAGGAAAAGCTGGAACTCGATCCCCGGTTGGACCTGCAAGACAGCAAACCCACAGTGGAATTTATTGTGCGCAGTTTAAGGGCGATTTTTGTTATGTCGCCGCAAGCGAACGGTATTTGGACTTTAAATGCCCTGGAAGATGGGCGAACGCCGCAATCCCTGGGAGAGTTTCAGGGCGGCACCAAGGGTGATGCGGCATCGCGGCGGTTAGCGGCAGCCCGGATCGTAACGGCAATCGGAAACTGGGCGCAAAAGGGACAGCCACTGTCCGCGAAGAAACCGGTTCAGTCGGAAACGTCGGGACGTTGGCAGGACTCGCCCGTACCGATCGAGGTGCAGGAGCGGCGCGAGCCGACCTACGGCACCATGGGGAAATTCCTCGGCTACTAGAGCGAATTCTCTTTTCAGTCTCCCCCGCTGGGGAAATGTTGCTTTCGGGCCGCATTTCCCCAGGTTCCTCCCTTCTGTGGTTCCCTCCTGAAGAAATTTTGTTGAGCGGCCTGGCCATCCCGCCACCAGGGCTTCTCAATTTCCATAGAGAAGCGTTCTCGCGGGTTTGAAAACCCGCTCCCCCGGACTAAAGTCCGGGGCTGGGACAGCTATAAGATTGTGGCGGAGGTGTGAAGCGATGATCACACGCGCACCAGCCGCCATCCTTCTCTTGCTGCTCGCTCTCAGCTATCCCCGCGGCGCCGCCGCCCAGGACGGGAAGCAGCAGCACATTGCCGATATGGCCTATGAAGCCGAAATGTCGCATGATGTTGGCGCTTGCCCCGAGGCGGAGACGGTGACCGACCGCGACGTGTGCCTGAACGACGCTCGCGTCGAGACCTACAAGAACTACACCCAGTTTTTCGACGCGCTGCGGGAGGCTCTGATTCAGAGTTCGCCAAACGATGCCAATGCTCTGTCGCTGGACGGAACAGAGTTGGTTTGGGAGAAATACCGGGTCACGGCGTGCGACGCATTGGTGAAGGTTTACGACATTGGCACGATCAAGCATCCAGGGTCGGACGAGCCGAGCGCAAGGACGCGCTGCCTGATCACTTTGACGCGCAGCCGCATGCGCGATTTGAAAGAGCTGTATGCACCAACGCTGTAAAAACGGGTGCCCCATCGTTCGCAAAGCACGCGAAAGATGGGGCACCCGATGGTTCCTCTAGCTGCAGCCGCTGGTTGAGCCGCAACTCATGCACCGGTAACAGCTGCCATTGCGTACCATGATGGCGCCGCAAGTGTGGCAGCTGGGCGCATCGCCCATGTCGAGGTACTCCTTCATGGCGTCGGCCGCGTGAAAGACTGACCCACCACCTCGAGTTTCAGGCGCCCCGAAGATTCCCCGATCTTCCATGTTGAAGCTGGATGAGGATGCGCGGCCCTGACCGAGAGCGCCAGCTTCGGGCACAATGCCGCTGACCGGCGGCCTGGTTTCATATCTTCCAGTTTCGAACCCGCTGGAGGTTGCCGGCTCATCGCTCGAGTCAGCCGCCAAGGCAGGCGCCGCAGGGTGTTGCGCGCCTGCTGCCAAGCCGGTGAAAAGGCTCAATTGGTGTCCGGAAAGGAACCGTAACTGTAGCCAACGGAAAATGTAATCCATGATGGATTTGGCAAAGCCGATCTGTTCGCTGCCAGTCCAGCCGGAGGGCTCAAAGCGAGTGTGGGCGAATTTCTCGCACAGCACCTTGAGCGGAACCCCGTGCTGCAGGGAGAGCGACACCGCAGTGGCAAAAGAGTCCATGAGCCCGGAGACAGTGGAACCTTCCTTAGCCATCTTGATGAAGATCTCGCCCGGTTGCCCGTTGGGGTAAAGGCCGACGGTGATGTAGCCTTCATGCCCGGCGATGGAGAACTTATGCGTCAGTGACGGGCGCTCCTCCGGCAGGCGATGGCGAACGGCGCGCGGCGGTCCTTGTGTCGCCTCCGGATCCTCGCGCAGCGCAGCAGCCTGCCCCAGGTTGACAGCGTTGGCGATCGACGCGGAAAAGGCATTGGCTGCAGTCACAACCGCGTTGGCTGTGACTTCGAGCCGGGCCGAGACCTTCTCCTCCAGCACTTTGAGATCGTCGCCAATCGAGGTGGTGTCGCCTTGTGCCATGGCAGCGAGCACACGGTCAGCGGCAGCGCTGACGGCTGCATCCACGTTGCTTTCTGCTCCCAGCGCATTCTTGATGACCTTGGCTTTGTTGCCGTCGGAGACGTTGAGCGGTTGAGCGCCTTTCGATCCGTCGCGGTAAATGGCCACTGCTTTGAGGCCCAGGCGCCAGGATTCCGTATAGGCCTGGATAATATCGTCGAGGGTCGCGTCATGCGGCAGGTTGACAGTTTTGGAGATGGCTCCGGAGAGGAATGGCTGGGCAGCAGCCATCATCTTGATATGACCGGAGGAGTGGATGGAGCGCGTCCCCTTGCTGGGCTTGAAACTGCAATCAAAGACCGCGAGGTGTTCCGGCTTGATGCCGGGCGCGCCTTCAATGGTGCCGGTCGAATCGATGTAGCTAACGATGGAATCCACCTGCGGATTGGTGTAGCCGAGCTTGAAGAGGGCTACGGGAACGGTGTTATTGACGATTTTGATCATTCCCCCGCCGACCAGCTTCTTGTATTTGATCAGGGCTAGATCGGGTTCGATGCCGGTGGTGTCGCAATCCATCATGAAGCCGATGGTGCCGGTGGGGGCAAGCACCGTGACCTGCGAATTGCGGTAGCCATGCTGCTCCCCGTGGGCCAGGGCCTTATCCCAGCAGTCCTTGCTGGCCTCGATGAGCGAAGCGAGTTGGGGGGTGGTGAAGGGCTCGTTGGAGTTGGCATGGCCGATCTTGTTTACTTCCGCACGGTGCATGCGGATGACGTCAAGGAAGGGCTCGCGGTTGACATAGAAGCCGGGGCACGCACCGCCCCGCTGGGACAGGCCGTTGGCCCCATCGGCATATTGCGCCTGCTGGCAAAGGGCGGTCGCGGAGACCAAGGCCGGCGCCTTCTCCGCCACGATCGAGGACTGCAGGTACGCCTGACCGCACATGATGGCGGTAAGGGCAGCGGCGAAGTCCCTGCCCGCGTCGCTGTCATAAGGCAGGCCCATGGCCATGAGCAGCGCGCCGAGGTTGGCGTAACCCAAGCCTAACGGCCGATAGTCGTGGGAGTTGCGCACAATCGATTCCGTCGGGTAGCCCGAATTGTCCACCAGGATGTCCATGGCGGTGATCATGATGTCGATGGCGTGGCGATACGCGTCCACGTCAAAGGCGCCCGCGGGGGTTACGAACTTGAGGAGGTTGAAGCTGGCCAGGTTGCAGGCCGAGTCATCCAGGAACATGTACTCGGAGCAAGGGTTGGAGGCGTTGATCCGGCCCGAGTTCTTGGACGTGTGCCACTTGTTGATGGTGGTGTCGTACTGCATGCCGGGATCGCCGCACTGCCAGGTCGCCTCGGCAATCTTGCGCATGAGGTCGCGCGCTTTGTAAACCTTGGCCGGTTCGCCGCCCTTTACCTTGCGGGTGGTGAAATCCTGGTCCCGCTCCACAGCTCGCATGAACTCGTCGGTCACGCGAACGGAGTTGTTGGCATTCTGGAAAAAGATGGAGCTGTAGGCTTCCGAGTCCGGGCCAGAACCGTCATAACCAGCCTGCATCAAGGTCCAGGCTTTGACTTCTTCTTTGGCCTTGCACTCGATGAACTCAGCAATATCGGGATGGTCGACGTTTAGAATGACCATCTTGGCCGCCCGGCGTGTTTTGCCGCCGGACTTGATGACACCCGCGAAGGCATCGAAGCCGCGCATAAAGCTCAACGGCCCGCTAGCCGTGCCGCCACCGGACAGGGTTTCCATCGACCCGCGGATGCTGGAGAGGTTGGTCCCGGTGCCCGATCCCCATTTGAAGAGCATGCCTTCCGTCTTGGCCAGGGTCAGGATGGAATCAAGCGAATCGTCGACCGAGTTGATGAAGCAAGCGGAGCACTGTGGGCTGCGGTAGCCGGTCACGGAGAACTCGACCGCGCAGGTATGGGGATTCCAATGCCAGTTCTGGGCGTCGGAATTGGGCTCCAGCCGATCGCAGCCGACGTTGAACCAGACGGGCGAGTTAAAGGCCGCTTTCTGGGTCAGCAGCAGGTGGACGAGCTCGTCGTGGAAGATAGCCGCGTCTTCCGGGGTGGCAAAATAGCCCCCCGCTATACCCCAGTCACGGATAGTCTCTGCAACCCGGGCGACGAGTTGGCGGACCCCGGTTTCGCGAGCGCCAAATTCTCCCTGGGGAGTGCCAACGTGGCCGTGGAGGTACTTGGAAGCAACGATGTTGGTGGCCGTCATCGACCAGTCGGTGGGGACTTCGACGTCCTTCTGCTCGAAGATCGACCCTCCGGTGGCGTCGGTGATGGAGGCCGTGCGGCGCTCCCAGGTGACCTCGCTATAGGGGGAGACGCCGGGCTTGGAGAAGAGGCGCGTGCAGCGTACGCCGGTGGTGGATTGGGACTTCGACACCGATTGGCTGTAGTGGGCGGCCCAGCCGTTTTGAGCGGCGGAAGTTACGGAATTGGTGGCCTCGGCCATTGGATCTCCTCACTTATTTTAAAGAATTGACAGAAAAGCCGCCCCGGGCGCTCGTAGCTGGCGCCTTAAAACCAGGGGTCAAACCGGCCTTACTGGAAACACATACAAACCCAGGCTTTGGGACGAAACACCCGCAAACGGTAGAACCGAAGATGGAAAGAGCAAGACCGTGAGATGCGAAAGTACCGCTCTCCATGGCGTGTGTCAAGCCAGAACCACTACATCTAGTAGTTTATATGCATATTCTCCCCATTCGATTCCCAAAGCCGAACAAACAGCTGTGGAGAACGCCGCAAGGCCGCTCCGGGCGCGGCTTCAGCCCCTGAGGGGGTTACCGGTCCGTAGAGGCTAGCCGAGCCGGGCGAGTTCGATGAGGAGAGATTGCATTTTGCCTCTGGGATTGAGGCTACGCCGGGGGGGAGGATCGATCAAGGCGGGCAAGCTGTTGGCGGGGATGGAGAACTGTGGAACTGGTGGATAAGCGGGGGCGTTACCGTAACGGGGAAGCGTCGGGCAGGATGGAGTGCGGGAAAACCTCATATCAGGGCACGGCTGGGAGCCGTGCCCTGATACAAAAACAGTGAGGTCTGCCGGTTTATTTGGACAAATTGTGGGGCGAATGCTTGTTCAACGTGTGCAACAACAGTGCCGCCGAAGGTGGCGCGGGTACTGCCTTGTCAAAGACAATCGCCTTAGCATCGACCTCTTTCCCGTAAAGGTTCTTGTTGGCATCATTGTCAGGCCGCAAAGTGGAACCGGCCAGGGAGACGCCGGCAAAGAGACCGCGCGCGCGAGAGTAGGAGAGGATCTCCGCCCGCATGGTTATGTCCGTTTCAGCGGAGGCATTACGGCCAACCGGGCCGGCGGCGGCGGAGGCGTCCCCACCGATCTTGACCTTGCTGGTGAGAATGTTATCCGCAGACTTAGGACTCATGAGCAGAAGAACGAAATCCGTGGCCTGGCCCCCTAACTGGAGTCCGAAACTTGCGCCTTCGAGAGCCATCATGGTTGGCGCACTCCAGGGACCGCGAAAATGCGCGCCGCTCCGGCAGGTCATCACTCCCCGCCCATAGCTGCCGCCGAAAACGAAGGCGGCCTTGAGCACGGAGGGTAATACGACAACACAATCCGCTTTATCAATCACGGCCTGCGGAATATCGTCCGGAACGTTCATGATCTCGGAAATTACGGTTCCGGCGGCTTTCACTCGATCCGCTTCCTTCTCCTGTCCAAAAGTGGGCAGAACTATAAGGCCCATCAGGCTTAGCGCCACTACTGTTCTTCTCATGCTCTCTCCTTAAGACTTATATCGACTATCTGCAGCAAAAGACCGCCATACACACGACTGGGCCCTGAATGGGTCGGGAGTAACTATTTTGGTGACTGTTGAGGATACTATACAAGTTTCTTTTCTCCGCAGGATGAACGATCGTTCCCATTCTGGCCGAATCCTTCGGCCGGCAGGACAACAACACCTGCTTTGATGCAAACGCCGGGATGGTGCAAGGGTGACCCCAGCAAAATTCCCCGGCAGAAAAGCCGGAAACTGTTCGCAGGCGCTAGCGGCGGTAGATGGCGCCCGCCTTCATTACGAAGGAGACGCGCTCGAGCACGCGGATGTCTTCCAGTGGGTTACCAGGGACGGCGATGACGTCGGCGTTGTAGCCAGGCTTGAGCACGCCGATCTCGTGCTCCCAGTCGAGCAGCCGGGCGCCGTTCAGCAAATCCGCCTTGAGCACCTCGAGCGGCTTCATGCCGTATTCCACCATGAGCTCCAACTCGCGCGCCTGTGTCCCATGAGGAAAAGGGCCTACATCGGAACCCACTGCCATGGGTACGCCGTGCTCCAGCTGGCGGTGAAACTCCTGCACGTGATAGTCGAGGAGTCGATGTTCCTGCGCCGCCTCCTCTGGGGAGCCGGCGTGGGCGGCAAAGTATTCCTGGATGGTAAAGGTCGGCACGGCGTAGATCTGCCGTTCGCGCATCAGGCGCATGGTCTCGTCGCCCAGCTGGTCAGCGTGGTCAATCGAGGCTACCCCCGCCTGGGCAGCGTACAGAGCACCCGGCTCACCTTCACAGTGCACAGCGACGCGTGTCTGCAGGCGTGCGGCCTCGGCGACGGCCTGCGCGAGCTGGGGCTCAGAGTACTGGACGATGCTGTGAAACTGGCCGTCCTTAAAGAAGTCACGGCCGGTCTCGTAGATCTTGATGAAGTCGGCCCCGTCCTTGATCTGCTGGCGGATGACGGTTACCAGCTCATCGCCGGTATTGGCGTAGGTTGCGTTGGGAAGCACGTGCTGTTCGGGGTTGTAGTGGAGTGCATCTTCGTGCCCACCCAGAACACTGATGGCGTTGCCACTGATGCGCAGGCGAGGTCCGGGAATAAGCTCCTTGTCAATCGCGTCGCGCACGGCGGAGTCGGCCGAACCTGCGCCTTCGGTGCCCATGTCGCGCTCGGCAGTGAAGCCAGCCAGCAGGTCAGCCTTGGCAGCCAAGGTGGCCAGAATCACCCGCTGAGGTACGGACTCGGTCACGGTTTGCATATCTTCGGCCCCGGGATGGAGAAAAAGATGCACGTGGGCATCGATGAGGCCGGGCATCAGGGTGGTGTCGCCCAGATCGATGGTCTCGGCTCCCGCAGGATGGGCGACAGAGGAGCCGGCGGCAACGATCTTCTGTCCTTCGACCAGAACCTCTCCTGGGGTCAGCAGGCGGCCGCTTTCGATATCCAGGAGGCGCGCGGCATGGAGAACGATTGGGTGAGGGACTGCCGGGACCTGGGCCAGGATGCGCGACCCGAATGCAATGCTTGCGGCGAACGCCAGCATCAGGGCAGTGCCTCGGTTGTATTTGTGATAGTTGGCCAAGATGGTTTGCAGGATATCAGGCGCGCAGATTCGCGCGTGGAAGAGCGTATTACTATGGTCCAACTATGCGCCTGCGCCGCAAGATCCGCGAAGTCACTTATCACTTCGAAGATCTGCGCGACCTTTTAGCCAAGGCAAGCCCTTACCGATCGGGGGACGCCCTGGCAGGCATTGCCGCGGAGAGCGGCGAGCAGCGGGCGGCGGCGCAAATGACCTTGGCCGACCTTCCGCTCCAGGCCTTTCTGCAGCAGGCACTGGTGCCGTATGAGAACGACGAGGTCACGCGGCTGATTATCGATACTCACGATCCCGCTGCCTTTGCTCCGATAGCGACGCTTACCGTGGGCGAACTTCGCGACTGGCTGCTCTCCGACGCCGCGACGGGCGAAGCGCTGGCGGCGGTCGCACCGGGTTTAACTCCGGAGATGGCGGCGGCGGCCAGCAAGTTGATGCGGGTGCAGGATCTCATCCTGGTGGCCCGCAAGATACGCGTGGTGACGCGGTTCAGGACCACGGTAGGCTTGGCCGGGAGACTGTCCACGAGGCTGCAGCCGAACCATCCTGTGGACGATCCGGCAGGGATCGCGGCGGCGATGGTCGATGGGCTGCTGCTCGGCTCCGGAGATGCGGTGATCGGGATTAATCCCGCGTCAGACAATGTGAACAGCGTAAAGACCCTGCTGCAGTTGGTCGACCACGTGCGTCTGAAGTATGGCATTCCGGTGCAGAGTTGCGTGCTGGCGCATGTCTCGACGCTCATGGCGGCGCTGGAACAGAATGCGCCGGTGGACCTGGTATTTCAATCGATTGCCGGGACCGAAGCCGCCAACCAATCCTTCGGAGTGAACCTGGCGCTGCTGGATGAGGCCTGCGCGGCGGCACGGGAGCTCAAGCGCGGGGCTTCGTTCGCCGGCGAGAATGGCCACAAACCCACGCTGGGCGATAACGTGATGTATTTCGAAACCGGACAGGGCAGCGCGCTTTCCGCAGATGCCCATCACGGGGTTGACCAGCAAACCTGTGAGGCGCGGGCCTACGCCGTTGCCCGCCGCTACCGGCCGATGCTGGTCAATACGGTGGTGGGATTTATCGGTCCGGAGTATCTGTACGATGGCAAGCAGATTATCCGCGCCGGGCTGGAGGATCACTTCTGCGGCAAGCTGCTGGGGCTGCCCATGGGATGTGATGTTTGCTACACCAATCACGCCGAGGCCGACCAGGATGATATGGACGTGCTGCTGACCCTACTCGGCGCGGCGGGGGTGAATTACATCATGGGCGTGCCCGGGGCCGACGACGTGATGTTGCATTATCAAAGCACATCGTTCCACGATGCACTGTACCTGCGGCGGGTGTTGGGCTTGCGGCCGGCGCCAGAGTTTGAGGCGTGGCTCAACAGCGATGCTCGTTTTCGCCTGAGTGTACCGGCCTTTCTCACGTAACCGCCGATGCTTGGTAAGCGGAATCCCAAGACGCAGCGTTCGGAACCGGACCTGGACCTGACGCCGCCGGAGATGACGCACGCAGCACGCGAGGCCTTGCGCAGTTACACGCCGGCCCGGGTCGCGCTGCAGCGAACTGGGGTGAGCCTGGCAACGCGTCCCCTGCTCGACTTTCAACTGGCACATGCGCGAGCACGCGATGCGGTCCATGGGGCTATCGATGTGCGCATGCTGTGCGATGAGTTGCGCCGGTCGGGACTTTCGGCGCTTGCCCTGGAGAGTCAGGCTGGGGACCGCGCGACCTACCTGAGGCGGCCGGACCTGGGGCGGATCTTGAGCAAGGATTCCGCGGCGCTGCTGACTCCGGGGGAATACGACGTGGTCTTCGTGATCGCGGACGGGCTCTCGGCGCTGGCCGTGGAGCGGCATGGGCTGCGTTTATTAGGAGAGGTTTTGCCTTTGATCGCGGGTTGGCGGCTGGCGCCGGTGTGCGTGGTGGAGCAGGGACGCGTCGCGGTTGGGGATGCGATTGGGGAAGCACTGCACGCAAGCCTGGCCGTGGTGTTGATTGGAGAGCGGCCAGGATTAAGCTCGGCTGATTCTCTTGGCGTGTACATTACCTGGGAGCCGCGGCGGGGCAGGAAAGACGCAGAACGGAATTGCATCTCAAATGTCCGGGAAGAGGGATTGGGGTATGCAGCGGCGGCGGGCAGGTTGCACTACTACATGCTTGAAGCGTCCCGGCGGCAGATGACGGGGTTAGGGCTTAAGGATCCGGCTGAGGATGTGGCTGGTTTGCTTTAGAGGCTGTGGCATGGGTTTCCGAACGCCCAGGACTGCGTCCTGGGATATTCTCAGCCGTCCCTGGCGGGACTGCTCCTGGCCTCATCTTTTCCCAGGACTAGTGTCCTGGGCTACTTTCAGCCGTCCCTGCGGGACTGGGTCTGTCATTGCACTTCTCACGCAGCCACCTCACGCCGTCCTTTTCGTCGCATGTGCGCCGGGCGAACGGGACACGTCCGGTGTTAAGCGCCGTCTTGTTTTAACCTTGTGCTGTCTCGATGGGAACTAGTGGTTTGTGAGCAGATAGAGGCGGAAGAAGGCCAGGGCTCGTTGATTGGCAGAGTCCATGACGTGAGGGGCAAAGACATGGCCTTCGCCGGCGTAGATTTGGATTTCGCAGGTGAAGTCCCGAAGTTGACAGAGGCGGACTAACTGGCGGGCATTGACGATTGGGACTTGCTTATCCAGCTCACCGTGAAGGATGAGGAGCGGAGGCATGCTTTGTACCTGAGAGAAGAATTGATTGGGGAGAAGGCCAGACCATTCAGCGATTGCGTCGACCTCTAGCCTCTGGGTGCCGGCAATGAGGGCGACAGAAGCGCCCTGACCCTGTGCGGCGAGGGCAATTTTTTTGTTGCCGAGAAGTGGACGCGAGCGCAGATCGGCAACGATATCTCCGACCACCTGGGCCCAACGGCGATAGTTTGCGGTGGTTGGGTCAGCAGTGGGCGTGGCGCTGAAATAGTCGGGCAACAAGACGCGAAAGCCGTGCTCGGCAAAGAACCGCGCCTCCAGCCGGCCTTGCGACACATCGGAAGGGCTTGCTCCACGCAGAAAGATAATAGTCGCGGTTGCCTCATGAGAGCCGTACACTGCGCAGGAAACGGCTTTGCCCTGGCTCACGAAGGTTTCATACTCGACGGGGAGCGTTTGTGCGCGCAAGGCGGCAGCCAAGCCGAACAGAACGAATGCAACCAGCCGGCGAAGAAGCATCTCAGAGCACCTTGAGCACGACCAGGGACAGGTCGTCGCTCTGTGGAGCGCCTGCGGTGAACCGGTCAGCGCTCGCAATCACCGCGGTGACAATATCCTGCGCGGAAAGGTGGGTGCTCAGCTTGGCAGCCGTGACCAGACGTTCTTCTCCCCATTCCTCAAGATCGGCGTTCATGGCTTCACTGATTCCGTCGGTGAAGGCAATGAGGGAGTCGTAAGGCCGCAACTGGATTCTGCCCTGCTCATAGTGAACTTCAGTAAAAATGCCCAGCACCGGTCCACCGGTTTCCAGGCGCTGTACCATGCACTCCGCCTCGGGATTGCAAAAACCATCGTGCGTCGAAGGACGCAAGAGCATGGGGGCGTTGTGCCCGGCATTCACGTAGTCCAGTGTGCGCGCAACGGGATCGTATTCACCAAAGAAAAAGGTGACGAAGCGATTACTGGTGGAGGAATCATAGATGATGCGATTAAGGCCCTCGATGACCCGGGCCAGATCGAGATCGCCGCTGAAGGTCAGGCCGTGCAACGCGGCACGAATGGAAGCCATCAACAGGGCGGCAGAGATACCTTTGCCGGAGACATCGCCGATGGCGATACCGAGGCTGCCGTTTTCGAGGGAGATAAAGTCGTAATAGTCCCCGCCTACGTCGCGCGCAGCGCGGCTGTGGGCGGCAAAATCAAGTCCCAGCTACAACAGGATATGTCTGGGGCAGGAGGCGCTCCTGCACTTCACGGGCGATTTCAATTTCGCGATCGATGCGCTGGCGCTGCGCTGACTCCTCCGCGAGACGGTGAACCAGGGCGCTGTTTTCGATGGCCAGCCCGGTCTGCAGGGCAACGGAGGATAGCAACTGCCGGTCGGAGCGGGAGTATGGTTCCTCGCTCAGCTTGGGCCCCAGAGCCATCACGCCGATCAAACCGGAGCGGCCAGGCAAAGGAAGCAGCAGCTCCGCATCCAGCTGGTTGAGCACATAGAGTTCATTGGCGGGCGCTAACGCCAGCCAGGGATCGGGACGCTCGAGGTAGACCTGTTTGGGACTGCGCCCGATTGCGAGCGCGCGGATGGTGGAGGAATTGTCGGCGCAGGGAAACGTCGATCGTAGCGGGAATTCCTTGCGCATACTGCAGGCTAAAGAGATTTCCCCGGCGCAGCAGGAAGGCGATGCGCTCCACGTGCAGCGTCTGGCCGATGCGCTCAACGATAGTGCGCAATAAGGGCTCGGTTTCGGTGAAGGTGCGTGCTTGCTCGGAGAGATCCGTCAATACCTGTTCGACGGAGTAGGCCTCGCGGAAGAAGCGCCGGTCAAGCCACAGGGAAAGAGGCCGGGCAATACGCAGGCGCAGGAAGAGCACGATGACCACGAAGACCACCGGAGCGATAAGATGGACGGCCCGGCCGGAAGTATGAGCAAAGTGGTAGATGCGGAAGGCCAGGAATACAAAGACAATCGCCTGTAAGACCCATAGAGTGCCGCGGGCAAAAGCATAACGCGTGCCCTGGCGGAGGATGATACGCAGGTCAAGAGCACGCTGCACGATCACGGTGTAGGCGAGCGACAGGGGAAAGAAGGTAAAGAGAACAGCCACGGTGAATAGGGCCCAGGAAGGCGCCATTTCCATGACCTGCTTTTGCGAGAAGGTGGAAGTCAGCAGGAGAGCGAGCACCGGGCCCAGGCCGAGCAGCGAACCAGCAGCTACCACCGCCAGGCGGCGCCGGGCATCCGGCTCCGGGACGTGGAAGAGCTTACTGATGATCGCAATGATGAAGATGCAGAGAGAAATTGCGGCAAAGACATTGCCCGCCTGCAGCAACG
The DNA here is from genome assembly GCA_963721125.1 of uncultured Acidobacteriaceae bacterium. Classification (GTDB taxonomy): domain Bacteria; phylum Acidobacteriota; class Terriglobia; order Terriglobales; family Acidobacteriaceae; genus PALSA-350. The sequence goes on from CAVRHZ010000001.1 coordinate 214,348, forward strand.
GATCGAACGCGGAGAGATAGGGTTGGATGAAGCGGATGTTATAGAGCAAGCCGTACTGCAACGCGCAGGTGGCCGGGACGATAGGAATCTGCGGAATAATGATAAGCCACTTCAACCACGGGTAACGTATGTCTGTGCGCGAACGGACGGGGAAGTAAATGCTGAACAGGATGAGGGAGATGAACATCCATTGGAAGGCGAAGATTTGCCAGAAGATGGTGAACGGGGCGAGGAAGCCGGGAAAGTAGCCCACCCGGCCGATAAAGGCGGGAACCACATTCATGATCCCGAGCAGAAACCAGGCATTCCAGTCAAACGGCTTGGCCAAAACCACCCAATATCCCAGCAAGAGACAGAATGCGGGGAAGAGCAGAACGAGCACGATGTTGATGAGCCAGCCGGTAAAGGTAGGGCGAGCCCGCCGCTGCGCCATCAGCCCAACCTGCGCGGTGTGCATTTCCCCCGCGGTGTTGCGATAGACGATGGCAGCGATCTGCCCCGGACGAGCATGAAAGGTCTGGCGAATCAGCCCGGCCATGCCGGTAAACGGGACTCCGTTCACGGAGAGAACCTGGTCCTCGGCTTGCATGCCTGCGCGGAGCGACTCGGGCAGTGGCTGGACCAGGAAACGGGCGCTGTGGGAGTAATCAAGCGGCAACCGGGCACGGTTGGCATTGAAAAAACTGTCAAAGGTCGCAGCGGTGCTGGCGGCATAAAAGAGCGCAGAACCAACAGCCAAGATGGCCAGCAACAGGTACGGAAGTTTGGCGGGGTTGGTTTGCATGAAGACTATGAGGCATTCTTACGATTACTTACTGTGGTCTGGCTGGATTCGCCGGGTGTGGCCATTCTTTCCTCGGCTTTCCACCCAGGCGCGCGAAGACCGCGTGCCCCTGCTTTGACGTCCGGCCTCGTTGGGAGCAGTCTCCTCGGTTACTCCAATATAAAAATGCTTCCGGCGGCATGGTAGCAGACCGATGGAAACGCAGCATCGGCCGCGAAAGTTGACATCAGGGGAAGAGACGGTTAGCTTTTTATTAGCTATGCAGGTCCGCACCCACCATCATCGTCATCACCATCATCACGTGACGAGCGTGTCGGCGGACGGTTCCGGCCAGCAATAAAGGCCAGGAAACCAGGATCAGGAAAAGCCCGCCGGCGCAAGATGCGCACGCGGGCTTTTTTGTGTTTACAGAGTTGTGAAAAGAGAGGGTGGCGATGAGCGAAGCAGTGAAACTGGATTTTGCGAAGATGGACGGGCTGCTGCCTGCAATCGTGCAGGATGCGGAGAGCGGACAGGTGCTGATGGTAGGTTTTCTCAACGAGACAAGCTACTGCCAAGACGCTGGAGACGGGGTTTGTGACATTTTGGAGCCGCACGCGGCAGAAGCTGTGGATGAAGGGAGAGAGCAGCGGAAACCGGCTACGCGTAGTCTCCGCTGCAGCCGACTGCGACCAGGATACAGTGCTGTTTCGCGTAGTCGTGGAAGGCGACGGCCTGGTCTGCCACGAGGGTACAGTGAGCTGTTTTACGAATGACATCGCACTGCCCACGACGGCGAAGATGGAGGCCCGGAATGGCAGGTAAGTTGAAGCTCGGCATTCCCAAGGGAAGCCTGCAGGATGCGACCATCGCGCTATTTGAACGAGCTGGGTGGCACATCTATGCCAACGGCCGATCGTATTTTCCAGGGATCGACGATAGCGAGATCGAGTGCATGCTCATTCGTGCCCAGGAGATGGCGCGGTACGTGGAGAAAGGGGTTCTGGATGCAGGACTCACCGGCATCGATTGGGTGGTGGAAAGCGGGCTCGACGTGGCCAGCGTTACCGGGCTGACTTATTCCAAAGCGACACGGACCAAGGTGCGTTGGGTGCTCGCGGTGCCTGAGGATTCCGATTTTCAGAAGGCCGAAGATCTGAGCGGGAAAGTGATCGCGACCGAACTGGTCGAGGTAACTAAGAACTATTTCGCGGGCAAGAAGGTTCCGGTGAAAGTGGAATTCAGTTGGGGAGCGACGGAAGTGAAGCCCCCCACGTTGGCCGACGCCATTGTGGAGGTGACCGAGACGGGCAGTTCGCTGCGGGCAAACCGGCTGCGCATTATCGATACGGTGATGGAAAGCGAAACCCATTTGATTGCCAATCGAGCAGCCTATGGCGATCCGTGGAAGAAGCAGAAGATCGACAATATCTCGCTGATGCTGAATGGAGCGATTGCGGCGCAAGGCCGGGTGGGATTGATGATGAACGTGCAGAAGAACCACCTGGACCAGGTATTGGCAATACTGCCGGCGCTGGATTCACCTACCATCTCCACGCTCAGCGATGCCGGGTGGGCGGCGTTGAATACGGTGCTCGAGGAGAGCGTGCTGCGCGACGTGATTCCCAAGCTCAAGAGCGCAGGGGCAACGGGGATCGTGGAGTATCCGCTTAATAAGATTGTTTTCTAGTGGTTGAGTTCTGTGGTATCCCACTCAAGCCAAAACCGGGCTTGAATGGGGCACCCAGCCTTCGTTACTGGTGAAAGGCGGCTCGTCGGATGCCTTCGTCACTGGTGACTAGGAGTTTTTTGCATGATGCTGATTAAGACGCAGGGCCGGCAACGAAGGCTGGGTGCCCCATTCAAGCCCGGTTTTGGCTTGAGTGGGATACCACAGCGCTTCTATGGGAATTTAGCTAGTGGCTGAAAGAACTGCACAAGGAGCGTCTGCATGAGGCTGGTGAGGACACAGGGCTCGGGTGGCAAGCAGACCCGTCAGATGCTGAGCGAGCTGGAGCTGAGAGGCGCGCGGAATACGGCGCGCACGATGCCGGTGGTGCAACGCATCGTGGCCGATGTGCGCAAGGGTGGGGACCGGGCGCTGCGCCGCTACGCGGCTAAGCTGGATGGCTTGGCGCCGCAACAGCCACTCGAAATAAGCCGTGGCGAGATGGAACAGGCGTGGGAAGCAACGCCCAAAGCGCTGCAGGCCGCGATGGAGACGGCGGCTGGGAATATCCGGCGATTTGCCGGACGGCAGATGCCGAAGGATTGGAGCACGGCAACCAACGGGCTGACCACCGGACAGCGGGTGCGGGCCCTCGGCGCGGTGGGATGTTATGTGCCCAGCGGACGCTATCCATTGCCCTCTACCCTGCTGATGACAGCGATCCCGGCGCAGGTGGCCGGAGTGCAGCGCATCGTGGCGGTCTCCGCGAAACCGGCTAAGGAGACCCTGGCAGCCGCGGCTCTGCTCGGCATAAGCGAGTTCTACCGCATCGGTGGCGCCCAGGCGATTGCGGCTCTCGCTTTTGGCACCGAAACCATCCGCCGCGTGGACAAGATCGTAGGCCCAGGCAACTGGTATGTGACCGCGGCCAAGAAAATGGTGGCCTTCGATTGCGCGATCGACATGCTGGCCGGCCCTACGGAGATCGTCGTGACAAGCGAGAGCGGCGATCCAGTCGGGATCGCGGCCGACCTGGTGGCCCAGGCCGAGCATGACCCCGAAGCGCTGGCCATCCTGATCACCACCAACGGTTCCCTGGCACGCGCGGTGGTCAAGGAAGTGGCGCAGCGGGTCAAGACGAATTCCATCGCCAAACAGGCAATCGAACGGAACGGCCTGGCGATCGTCGCGAGTTCGGTGGACGAGGCACGCGAGATTACCAACCGGCTGGCTCCCGAGCATCTGAGCGTCGATGCCAACGAGGACCTCGACTGGGTGCGCAATGCGGGTTCGGTGTTTATCGGCCGCTACTCGCCGCAGCCCATGGGGGATTACGTCTCCGGCCCTAACCATACCCTGCCCACAGGCGGGGTGGCCCAGGTGCGGGGCGGGCTGAGTGTGATGGATTTTCTGAAGCTGATCACGGTGCAGGAATACACGCTGGCCGGGTTGCAGAAGCTGGGGCCGGCGGCGATCACGCTGGCCAACGCAGAAGGCTTGCATGGCCATGCGGAAGCAGTGCGGGCGAGGGGGATCGATGGCTGAGATTGTGCTGCAACAAACACCAGAGCCACGGGCCGCGGTGAGGCGAATGCAGGCGTACCATCCTCCTCTGGGTGGGCGGCAGGGGCTGCGACTGGATTTTAACGAGAACACCGTCGCTTGCTCCCCACGGGTGCTCGAGGCCCTGGGCAGAATCGCCGCTGCGGACCTGGCGAAGTACCCCGAGCGAGCCCAGGTGGAGGCCAAGGTTGCCGAGCACCTGCTGCTTGAGCCCGAACAGGTGCTGCTTACCAACGGCGTGGACGAGGCGATCCATGTGCTTTGCCAGACATACCTGGATCGCGGAGACGAGTTTCTCTTCCCTACCCCGACGTACTCGATGTATGAGGTCTACGGTTCCTGCACCGATGCGACCGTCAAGACGGTCCCGTCGGGAGAGGATTTTGCCTTCCCGCTCGAGTCGCCTGTCTGGCGGCGATCACGCCGAAGACCCGTTTGATCGCCATCGCCAGCCCCAACAGCCCCACCGGCACCGTAGCCAGCCGGCAGCAGATTCTTGAGGTTCTGCACCGTGCTCCGCATGCCGCTGTATTGGTGGATGAAGCGTACTACCACTTCTGCGGCCAAACGGTCATCGACCTGGTGGGACAGGTGCCGAACCTGATCGTGGCGCGCACCTTTTCCAAGGCCTATGGACTGGCCGGGCTACGGCTGGGAATGCTCGCCGCGCCGGTGGAGGTTCAGCAGTGGCTGCGAACGGTCATCTCCCCCTACAGCGTGAACTCGCTGGCGCTGGCCTGCCTTCCGGCGGCGCTGGATGACGAAGAGTACTTGCAGTGGTATGTGGAGGAAGTAAAGGCCGCGCGGACGGAGATGGTGGAGAGTCTGCGCCAGCTGGGTGTGCCCCAGTGGCCTTCCCAGGCCAACTTCATCCTGGTAAAGATTGGACCCCGGCACGCCGAGTTCGTACAGGCCATGCAGCGGCGCGGGGTGCTCACGCGCGACCGGTCGAAGGACCAGGGCTGCGATGGGTGTGTCCGCCTGACGGTAGGCACGCGGGCACAGATGAAGCAGGCAGTCGCCGCTATGGCAGAGGCGCTGAACGAGATTGGTTGGGAGAAAGCATGATGGCAAAGCAGACAGTGCGCCGGGGCGCTATTGAGCGCAAGACAACTGAGACCAAAATTTCGCTGAAGCTTACGCTGGAGGGCACCGGACACTACAAGGTGAAGACGGGCATTCGCTTCTTCGACCACATGCTGGAGCTGTTTACCCGCCACGGGGCTTTCGATCTGGAGCTCAAGTGCGATGGCGATCTGGATGTGGACCAGCACCACACCGTGGAGGACGTAGGCATTGCGCTGGGCGAGGCTTTCGATCAGGCGCTGGGCGACAAAAAGGGTATTTTGCGCGCGGGATACTTCCTGATGCCGATGGATGAGACCCTGGGCGTCGCCGCGGTCGACCTGAGCGGACGAGTGGCCTGCGTGGTTAAGACCAAGGTGAAGAAGCGCCTGGTAGGCGATTTGCAGAGTGAGCTGGTAGAGGACTTCTTTGAAGGCTTTGCGCGCGGCGCGCGGGCCAACGTGCATATAGCCACCATGTACGGCCGCTCCAACCATCACAAGATTGAAGCCCTATTCAAAGCCTTCGCCCGGGCGCTGCGCGTGGCCTGCTCGAAGGACAAGCAAATGGGCAAGATGTTGCCCAGCACCAAAGGATTGCTGTGATCACGGTGATTGACTACAAGGCCGGCAACCTGACCTCGGTGATGAAGGCTCTCGATGCCCTCGGTTGCCAGGCAACGGTCACTGCTGATCCCGAGGTTGTGCGCAGGGCGACGAAGGTCATCCTTCCCGGGGTGGGCCATTTTCAAGCTACTCAGCTACTGGAGGAGACTGGCCTCACCACCTCGGTAAGCGAGGCCATTGCGCGAGGCGTGCCCTTCCTGGGAATCTGCGTGGGGCTGCAATGGTTATTCGAGGGCAGCACGGAGGCTCCGGCGGTGAAAGGGCTGAGCCTTTTCCCGGCGAGTGCGAGCGGTTTGCCCCTGGGGTAAAGGTTCCTCACGTGGGATGGAATGAGGTTCGCGTCGATCCGAAATCGCGCTTGATGCAGGGCGTGGAGGATCGCGCTTTTGTCTATTACACCCACTCCTATCGGGCTCCCGTGGTCACCGAAACCGTTGCGGTCACTGCGTACGGCGGTGCGTTTTCCGGGGCAGTGGAGCGGGGCAATGTGATGGGGGTGCAGTTTCATCCGGAGAAGTCCGGGGCCGCGGGCATGCGGGTGCTGCGCAACTTTGTGGAGCTGGCATGCTGACCAAGCGGATCATCGCCTGCCTGGACGTGCGCAGCGGACGGGTGGTGAAGGGGGTGCAGTTCGTGGACCTGGTGGACGCAGGAGATCCGGCGGAATTGGCCAAACGGCATGCGGCTGCCGGGCGCGGATGAGATTGTTTTGCTGGATATCACGGCCACGCACGAGGGACGCGGGACTTTATTGGATACGGTGCGGCGCACGGCGAAGGAGCTGTTTATCCCGTTCACGGTGGGCGGCGGTATACGCTCGGCGGATGAGGCATCCGCAGTGTTCGATGCCGGGGCGGATAAGGTGAGTGTCAACTCGGCGGCGATCGCCGATCCCGGCTCTGATTGACGCGATCGGGCGCAGCTTTGGCGCCCAGGCGGTGATTGTGGCCATTGATGCCAGGCGGGCCGCGGATAGCGCCGACCCGGTGGGCCAGGCGGAGGTGTTTGTGAGCGGCGGGCGTAAGCGTACCGGGCGCCAGGTGATCGAATGGGCGCGTGAAGCTGAAGCGCGGGGTGCGGGCGAGATCCTGTTGACCTCGATGGATGCTGATGGCACCCGTGCGGGCTTTGATTGTGAGCTGACCGCTCGGGTCAGCGAGGCAGTGGAGATTCCTGTGATTGCTTCCGGGGGGGCCGGGACTGCGGAGCATTTTGCCGAGGTATTCCAGGCGGGCAAGGCGCATGCGGCGCTGGCGGCCAGCATCTTCCACTTCGGCATCGCCGACGTCCGGGCACTGAAGCAGGAGTTGGCGGTGCGGGGCGTCCCGGTGAGGCTGCCATGCTGATTCCATCGATTGACCTGATGGGCGGCCGGATTGTGCAACTGGTGGGGGGCGAGAAGCTCAAGCTGGCCTTCGACGATTTCGAATATTGGATTGGCCGGTTTCAACACTATCCCCTGGTGCAGTTGATCGACCTCGACGCAGCCATGCGGCAGGGCGATAACGGCGAACTGATCGCCAGAATCGCCAAGCGGTTGCCTTGCCAGGTGGGCGGCGGCATCGGTTCGGCGGAGAAAGCGGCCGCAGTGCTGGGCGCGGGGGCGCGGCGGGTGATTGTCGGGTCGGCGCTCTTTGGCGGCGCGGAGCTGGTGAACACCGGGTTTGCGCGGACCCTGGCTGCGGAGGTGGGCGTGGAGCAGCTGGTCTTCAGCGTGGATACAAAGCAAGGGCGGGTGGCGGTAAAGGGCTGGAAGGACCAGGTGGAGCTTACTGCCGACGAGGCGATTCCCCAGTTGGAGCCTTATTGTGGCGCGTTTCTCTATACCCATATCGATCGGGAAGGGACTATGCAGGGCTTTCCCATCGAGGTGGCGCAGCGCTTGAGGCAGATTACGAAACGGCAGTTGATCGTGGCCGGCGGGATCCGCGAGCAAGCGGAGATTGACGCCCTGGACGCGATCGGAGTGGATGCAGTCGCCGGAATGGCGGTGTACTCAGGAATTCTCGCGACGTGAGGGTCTCATGAGAAATGGGTTTGGGGAAGCGTCCCAGCCCACTCAAGCCAAAGTACGGCTTGAATGGGGCACCCAAAGCTTTTGTTGCCGGTCTAATGACAAAAGCCGACGCGCGTTGAGGAGATGAATGACCAGCTTGTTGCACCGGCAACAAAGGCTGGGTGCCCCATTCAAGCTAGGTCTTGGCTTGAGTCGGATACGACAGCACTCGACGCGCCTTTTTGGTCATCCGGAGCGTTAGCGTTGTGGAGGGACCTGCGGTTTGCGTACGAGCTTCCGCTCCCGCTTGCGGAAGAACAGGCCGACCGCTAAGAAACAGCAGGCGAACAAGGCGGTGAGGGCAGCCTGCACCCGGTTGTGATGGAAGAAGGCCAGCAGGCAGTCAACCCCCCAGGCGACGGCCAGCACGAACCAGATTACAGAGCCCCGCATCTCCGGAGATTACCAGTCGACACTGCTTCGATGCAGCAGATACACTTCCCAGCATGGCTACCTCAGCTACCAAGAGTGCGGCTGCAACTGTCACGGCTCCGCAGAGCATGGTAGATACCATGCGCCGGCTGGTCTCGCTCGACGTAGCGCGCGGGATCACCATCGCGTTCATGATCCTGGTGAACAATGGCGGCAGCGGCAAATACAGCTACCACCAGTTGGAGCATAGCGCGTGGAACGGCTGGACGCTCACCGACCTGGTGTTCCCATCGTTCCTCTTCATCGCCGGCATCTCCATCGTGCTCTCCACCGAAACGCGGCTCGCGCGCGGAGAATCGAAAACCACGCTGCGTCTGCACGTGCTGCGGCGCTTCGTGATCCTGTTTCTGCTGGGCCTGGTGGTCAATGGCTTTCCCTTGTTTCACCTGGGAACCCTGCGCATCTACGGCGTACTGCAACGTATTGCTATCTGCTTCCTGATAGCCAGCCTGCTCTATCTATGGAATAGCCGGGCGTGGGTAGCAGCCAGCACTGCTGTGGTGGCGTTGTTGGGGTATTGGATCCTGATGCGCTGGGTTCCTATCCCGGGCATTGGCGTTCCCACCCACAGCGTCCCCCTGCTCGATCCCAATCAGAACTGGGTAGCGTATCTGGACCGCAAGCTCCTTCCCGGCCGCCTCTACGAAGGGGTTCGCGATCCCGAAGGTCTACTGAGCGATATCCCCGCGATGGGCACCATCCTCTTCGGTGTACTCACCGGTATCTGGCTGCGGCGCCCGAAATCGCTATCCACCAAAGCGGCCGGACTACTTGGCGCCGCGATCAGTGGATTGGTGCTGGGAGAGATATGGAACGTCTGGTTTCCGATCAACAAGAAACTCTGGACCAGCTCCTATGTGCTGTTTGCCGCTGGTTGCACGCTGTTGCTGCTGGCCATTTGTTTTTACGCAGTGGAGATCAAGAAGTGGACGCGCGGCTGGACGTATCCGTGGCTGGTCTTCGGGTCGAACGCGATTACCGCATATGTTTTCTCGGAACTGTTGGCCGGCGGAATTGACACCATTCGCGTGCACGACGGTATCCGGATCACCAGCCTGCAGCAATTCATCTACCAGAAGATTTTCTTTCCGGTAATCAATCCGTCCTTCGGATCGCTTCTCTACGCGATTGCCTTCGTGCTGGTCTGCTTCATACCGGTTTTATTGATGTACCGGAAGAAAGTGTTTATCAAGATCTAGCTCTTCTTCTGCGCACCCGCTCCGAGAAAGAGGAAGATGGCTCCCGCGACCGCATCAAGAACAGCGGCCGTGATGTTGTGTGGGGGCAAGGATTCCACCACCGCCCCCGCCAGGAAGCCAGCGGCCGCCGCAAGGTAGAGATATCTGGACTTCATTTGCTCAACACTAGCAATGTGGAGGGATGAGGGCAATATGGCGGCAGACGCAATGCGATTGGCCAAGCGACTGGATGAAGTCGGTTTTTCCGATATTGTCCAGGTGCGGAACAAGGTGATGGAGTTGCGCGCAGCCGGGCAAAAGGTGCACGCATTCCACGGTGGCGAACCCTTCTTCGAAACTCCCGCTTCCATAAAGTATGCGTTGATCGGCGCCGCGGTCGAGAACAAGACCCGTTATGCGCCCTCCTCAGGCATAGAGCCTTTGCGGCAGGCAATCGCCGGCAAGCTGAACCAGCGGAATGGGCTCGAGGTCTCGGCGGAGAATGTAATCGTGACCGCCGGCGGAGCGCACGCGCTATATGTCGCTTTCCAGGCGGTGCTTGATCCGGGCGACGACGTATTGCTTTTTTCACCCTACTGGACCCCGATCCGGGAGATGATCACGGGCTGCCAGGCGCGGGCCCTACTGGTGCCGACGGCAACGGCGCGCAGCGCAGGCCTGACGCGAACCCTGGAGGATTTCACCACGCCGCATACGCGCGCGATCTATTACAACACGCCGCAGAATCCCTCTGGCACAGTCTTCTCCCGGTGGGAAGCGGAGGAAGTGGCGGCGTTCGCCAGGAAACATGACCTGCTGGTGATTGCGGACGAGGCCTACGAAGATTTGGTCTACGATGGGGAGCACTTCTCGATCGCATCCCTCCCGGGCATGGCGCAACGCACTATTTCGACGTACACCTTTTCGAAAACCTACGGCATGACGGGATGGCGGGTAGGATACGCCGTGGCCCAGGAGCCTTTTATGAGTGGGTTGCGCAAGCTGGTTCTTTATTCCGCGAATGGCGTCTCCACCATGACACAGTGGGCCGCCCTGGAAGCGCTGCGCATTCCGCGCAGCGAGATCGATGCGCGGCGCGAGGAGTACCGCCAGAGACGCGATCTGCTGGTCAACGGATTGAAGGAGGCCGGGCTGCCCTGCGAGATACCCCAGGGCGCTTTCTACGCTTTTCCACGAGTAACGAAAATCAGCAAGGACAGCCGCACCGCAGCCAGGTTGCTGTTGACCAAAGCGCATGTGGCCACTATCCCCGGGGTGGTCTTCGGAGGACAAGGCGAGGGGCATGTTCGCTTTGGCTACGCCATCGATCCGAAGGCGATCGAAGAGGGTTTGACGGCGCTGAAAAAATACCTTCTACCCTAAAGGTTGTAGGCCAACAGTTTCTTCAAAGGAACTTTTCCCCTCCCCTGGCCCACTTCTGCTCGATTCTCCCGTCAAAGTATGAGACCGTCATTTGTGAGAACGTGATCGTGAGTGAGCGCAATTGGGTTGCGCCTGGCGATGGCCGGCGAAGAGATTCCATCGCGTAAGACAAAAGAACCATTAAGGACTAGCAGAACCGACCAATCAGTATCCAACAAGCGAGGGATATCCCTTTGGTACTGCGGCGGGAGATCCTACAGAACACGAGTAGCTTGTAGCCAAACTCACACCACGGTATTCAAAGGGCCCGTATGAAGTTTTCCAAGAGATCATCTGTTCTTGTTTTTGGACTCCTGCTGGGGAGCATCTTTACTCCGGCAGCGAAGGCGAGCACGGATGAACTTCTTCCTGAGGGCTCGACTCTCGAGGCACAGGCGCCGAGCCAGCATGGGACGGTGGCTTATCTAACGGCGGTATCTTTCGATGTTGCAGATGCAGACCTGCCCGATGACCCGGGTAGCGGGGTGCAGCAGCAGACAGCTTCTGGTGAGCCTCCTCCGGAGGGATCGGGATCCACATTGGGCACCGGTGCTGCTCTCGATCCGCTCGCTGAGGGAAGACAGACCAAGCGCATTCTTTACGTCGTCCCCAACTTCCGCGCGGTGAGCGCAGATGAACATCTGCCGCCGCAGTCGGTCAAGGAGAAGCTGAAGACTTCATTGCTCGACAGCTTTGATTATTCTTCTTTCATTTTCGTAGCTGGTCAGGCTGGGGTTGCGCAGGCGAACAGTTCCTACCCTGAATTTGGCCAGGGCGCCAGGGGTTATGGCAGATATTACTGGCACACCCTTGCCGACGCCGTCAACGAGAATACCTGGGTAGAGTTTATCGTTCCTTCAGTGATGCATGAGGATACGAGGTACTACACCCTGGGTAAGGGAGATTTTGTCAAGCGGCTGGGCTACGCATTCACGCGCATTGTGGTCACGCGTAACGACGACGGTCACGATACTTTCAATTTCAGCGAAATTTTGGGAGCCGGCGCGTTTTCGGGCGTGGCTAATTTCTACTATCCAAGCCAGGAACGCACGCTCACTAAAACCTACCAGCGATGGGTCACCAACCTGGCTATTGACGGCTGTACCTTCGCTTTCAAGGAAGTCTGGCCGGACATCAACAACGCGCTCTTCCATCAACAGGACTAGCACAGTTTCGCAATTACAGTGGCCTGGTAAAACATGTGGTTTTTCTTTGAGAGAAAGCCACGAAAAGGCCGATCGATTCGTTAACACTCATTGCGAAACTGCTACGACCTAGTCATCTGGGCGATGTGCCCACTCGCGTGAAGTGTCACCATGATCTTGTCCTTAATGGAGAAAATCATGGCGACAGCAGTTCAGGATTCGGGGATTTGGAGTGGGCTCTCCAAGTCAATCGTAGAAACAATTGAAGCCGTTCAAGACAGCATCGTGACGGTGCGTGGCGGCGGCCGCTCGACTTCGAGCGGTGTGGTGTGGAGGCCTGGAGTCATCGTGACCGTACGTCAGGGTCTGCGCCGCAGCGACTCGCTGCAAGTCGCTCATCAGGGCGATCCGTTCCCGGCCACACTCGTGGGCGCGGATGCGGGAACCGACCTCGCGGTACTTCGCGTAGACAGCAGCGTAGGCAAGCCCGCGGAAGCGATTGGTTCCCAGCCAACGCGCGTGGGTGAGGTGGTGCTGGCCGTCGGCCGTTCCACGCTAGGCGACATTTCAGCCAGCGCGGGAATCATCGCGCGCCTGGGCAGCGGTTGGCGTACCTGGCGCGGTGGGCAGATGGATCGGCTTATCCGTGCGGATGTTCAGCTCTACGTAGGCCAATCAGGCAGCGCGCTGGTGAACGAAGGCCGTCGCGTGTTGGGGATCAACAGCTCGGCTCTGGCAAGAAGCGCAGTCATCACCATACCAGCAGCGACCATTGATCGAGTGGTGGATGCAATTCTGGAGCGGGGCCATGTGCCGCGCCCTTTTCTTGGCGCTGCCATGCAAGCCGTTCCTGTCCCCGAGGCCCTGCGGACGCACTTCGCCGCAGGCGTTGATGAGGCTTTGCTGGTGCTGCACGTGGAAGCCAAAGCGCCTGCCGCAGCAGCGGGGATGCTGGTGGGCGACCTGGTGCTGTCGGTCGACGGCCAGCTGGTTCACAACGTGCACGATGTGCAGCATCGACTCGCGGGCCTGAAGGTTGGAGACCCGGTTGCCGTGATAGTGATACGCGGAGGCGTAAAAATAGAGCTGACGGTAATCCTTGCGGATCGTGACTGAAGATCGCAAACACGAGCGACTGGTCGTTTTGCCTGGCGTGGATTCGATGATTCACGCCAGCCGCTTTGCGGCCCTTCGCGCTGCTCCAGAGTTGGAGATGCTGCCAGTCGCGCTTCCGTCGACACTGTTGTTTCGCGCGCAGAGTGAAAGCCCGGACGCGATATTGATTGCGTCCGGCGAGTCTTTCCTGACCAGCGTGCGCCATCGCAGCGCGCTTGAGGAAGTGTTTGCGGAAACGCCAACGGTGCTGCTCGCGGCTGAACCGGGGGCGGCCACAGTGCGCAGTGCGGCGCGCATGAAGATTTATTCTGTGCTTCCGATGGAGGTCACCACAGCGCAATTGGTCGCCGCCATCTCAGCCACAGTGGCAGGTTTTGCTGTCACCCTGCCGCGTTTGCCTTCCGGACCGGAAGAATCGATTCCAGGCAGTGAACATCTAACGGCGAGAGAGGTGGAAGTTTTGCGATGGATGGCGCGCGGCTACAGGAACAAGCAGTTGGCCGCGGCGCTCAACATTTCAGAGCATACCGCGAAGTTTCACGTGAGCTCTGTTATGGCTAAACTCGGCGCGCGTACGCGTACAGAAGCAGTGACAATTGGCGTGACGCGGGGCCTGGTTGCAATTTAAAAGGGGAAGCAAATGGAACACGAATCTTTGGTCTCCGGTGGTGCGGGTGTGGTCTCAAGCAGGGTCGACGATTCCGATCTGTTGGATAACTACTCTCGCGCGGTAACCCAGGCGGTCGAGCGGGTGAGCGGGTCGCTGGTGAAAATCGACGTTCAGAGCGCGCGCCGGGGCAATCGGCCGGGCCACGAGGGGTCGGGCTCCGGTTTCGTCTTCACTCCCGATGGGTTGGTCCTGACCAACAGCCATGTGGTTCACCGTGCAGCAAGGATTTCGCTCACCTTTACCGATGGCGCGCGCAGTGGCGCGGTGCTGATCGGAGAGGATCCGGATACGGATATCGCGGTGCTCAGAACCGAGCATGCTGTCTTCTCCCCTGCCCCTCTGGGCATCTCCAAACAGTTGCGCATCGGGCAGATTGCAATTGCTGTGGGGAATCCGTTCGGGTTTCAGTTCTCGGTGACCGCGGGGGTAGTGAGCGCGCTCGGCCGCACGATGCGGTCGGCCTCCGGACGCACGATGGAAGAGATTATCCAGACTGATGCGCCGCTCAATCCGGGCAATTCCGGCGGCCCGCTGCTGGACTCCGCGGGTTTCGTTATCGGGGTGAACACGGCAACTATCCAGGGCGCCCAGGGCCTCTCTTTCGCTGTCGGTATTGATACGGCGAAGTATGTGGTGGCCCAGGTCCTGCAGCATGGCCGGGTGCGCCGCAGCTCGATTGGGATTGCGGCGCAAAATGTGCCGATTCCACGGCGTCTGGTCTATGAGTACAAGCTCCCCTTGTCTTCAGGTGTGATGGCCACAACGGTAGCGGCGAATGGCGCTGCTTCTATTGCGGGGATGTTGGAAGGCGACGTAATTGTTGGCTTTGCGGCGCAACCGGTTGGGGGGATTGACGATTTGCATCGTCTGCTGACCACGGAGCGCGCGGGTAAGCCGCAGAACGTTAGCCTGCTTCGTGGGACCGCGCTCAAGCACTTGATGATTGTTCCCCAAGAGCGCGAAGAGGATGAGATGGCAGCGGGGTAAAAGTCGCGGTGACAAAGTGTCGCTTCGATGGAAATCACTCCTCAGCGGCCAAAGCTGAGTTCATTTTCAGGAAGATTTAAAAACGGCCTGAAGTGTCCGCGTGAGAAGCGAGCCTCTCCAAATTGGGTTCCGGATTGACGGCTGAGAGTCAGAGCGGTCCAAATTAACAAGCAGATCCCGGTTGGTATACAGTCCATGGATTGGGTGCAATCGGCGGTCTGGGAGAGAATGGGGTTGGCCGGCCTTGGATGATCGCCAATAGCATTCATGTTGCGGTACGGTTCACCCAGGACTGACGTCCTGGGTCATTCTCAGCCGTCCCTTCGGGACTGCTCGGACTGGGAATGTAGACCCAGCACTGCGTGCTGGGCTACTCTCAACCGTCCCTTCGGGACTGATCGCGGTCTGCCTGGAGAGTTGATTTGTTTTCGGCGAGTACGCTAGAAATCGGGCGCATCAAAAAAAGCTAATTTGGACAAGATTGACTCTCAGCCGTCCCTTCGGGACTGGTCCCGATACAGATTGATAGTCGATTTGTTTTAGCGAGTGCCGTCCAAATCGGCGGATCGAAAAGGCTAATTTGGACAAGACTGATTCCGTCCCTTCGGGACTGATCGCGAAGTGCCCTGATAGCTTGCTTGTTTTTCAGCAAGTGCAGTCCAAATCCGGTGATCAAGAACAGCTCATTTTGGACACGTATGCGCCGAGAGTACCCCGGGACGGTATTTTTCCCTCGGGGATGGACTATTCGCGATTCGGAAGCACCCAACCGAGGACCATGCCCTGGGTAACTTTCAGCCGTCCCTACGGGACTCAATCTTGAAGACGTTCCCGCCGTACCCTTCAGGAAATGAGTTTTTCGCGACCGGTTTGAGCGAGTCATTCTGGCCACGGAACTTGAGTCACAGCCAAGGCAAGGTTTCGGAAGTGTTATCCTGAGCGGAATCAGCTGGTCATAAGCTTGGGTCCCCATGTCTAATCCACACCCTGACAATTCGGAATTAGAAGCCGCTTCGGAAAGCGGCGAATCGTTTGGCTCGATTTTTTCAGAGTACGAGCAGAGCCATGCACGCAGAGGCGAAGGCGGCAGCACACAGATCGAAGGAACGGTCATTGCCGTCTCCGCCGACTCGGTCTTCGTGGATATCGGCTACAAGACCGAAGGCGTGCTGCCGCTGGCCCTATTTCAAAGTGGGAACGAAGCGGTAAAACCAGGCGACCGGTTGCTGGTATCGGTCAAAGGCCGCAATCTCGAAGGGTACTACGAGCTTTCACGCTTCAAGGTGGAACAGCCGAAGGATTGGTCTGCGCTGGAGCAAGCCTTCACCTCCAAGGCGATCATCGCCGGGACGGTAACGGGCGTAGTCAAAGGCGGAGTCACCGTGGATGTGGGGGTACGGGCATTCATGCCCGCATCGCGTAGCGGTGCACGCGACGCGGCTGACCTGGAGCGTCTGGTCGGACAGCAGATCCGCTGCCGCATCATCAAGCTTGAAGTGACCGACGAAGATGTCGTGGTCGACCGCCGCGCGGTTACAGAAGAAGAAGATCGCTCCAATAAGGAGCGGCGGTACTCTGAGCTCAAAGAAGGCGATACGGTGCACGGCGAGGTGCGCAGCCTTACCGGCTATGGCGCGTTTGTCGATATAGGCGGCGTGGACGCACTACTCCACGTCGGGGATATCTCCTGGAGCCGCGTAAGCAATCCCGAAGATGTGCTTTCGGTGGGACAGCAGATCGAAGCCAAGGTGCTCAAGATTGATTCCGAGAAACAACGCATCGGAATCGGTATGAAGCAGCTGCTTCCCCACCCTTGGGATGGAGTAGCAGCAAAACTAAAGGCCGGGGACCGCGTACACGGCGCTGTGACACGGGTCGCGGACTTTGGGGCATTCGTTGAGATAGAGCCCGGGGTTGAGGGCTTGATCCACTTGTCAGAGATGTCCTGGGCTAAGAAGGTGAGAAAGCCGAGCGATGTGCTCAAGGTAGGGGACGCCGTGGAAGCGGTGGTCCTGGGCGTGAATATGGGCGAACGCCGCCTGTCCCTGGGGCTTAAGCAGACGCTGGGTGACCCGTGGTCCGAGATCGAGCAGAAGTTTCCGGCGGGCTCGGCAATCGAGGGACCGGTTACCAGCTTCACCAAATTCGGCGCGTTCGTGCAGCTTGCGGATGGGGTGGAAGGCATGATCCACGTAAGCGAGATCAGCGCCGAGAAACGCATTCATCATCCGCAGGACGTGCTCCGCCTGGGCCAGATCGTCAAGGCCCAAGTGCTCGAGGTGGACAAGGCGAAGCGACAACTGCGGCTGAGCATGAAGCAACCGGTGACTGTGAGCGTGGACGAATATCTTGCCGAACATCCACCAGGTAGCGTGGTTACCGGCCGCATTGTCGAGGTTGCGCAAGGACTGGCCCGGGTGGAATTGGGCGAAGGCATCGAGGGCATATGGCAGACAGTGGCGGAGAGCTCTGTGACAGAAGCGCCATCGGGTGAAGGCCGCGTGGATCTGTCATCGCTGAGCTCCATGTTGAAGGCGCGCTGGAAGGGCGGCCCCAGCAGCGGCCCAACGAAGCCCGAGGGTATTAACGTGGGTCAGATTCGCAGCTTCCGGGTTAAACCGCTGGAGCCAGAGGCCAAGAAGATTAATTTGGTGCTGGCTTAAGAGGCGCTTCTACTGGGGCAAGGCAAAGCTGAATAAGTCACTGCCGGACGCGATGGCGACGTACTGCTTGCCGCCCACCGCATAGCTCATCGGGGATGCATGCAGGGTTTGCCCGGTGTTAAAGTGCCACAACGATTTTCCCGTCTTCGCATCCACAGCCTCAAAGAACCCTTGATTGTCGGCGAAAAACACCAAGCCTGCCGCGGTGGACATGACCCCACCATAGCCATGAGAATCACCCGCCTGCGGATAACGCCATACAAACTCCCTGGTGCGTGGGTCGAAGGCAACAAGCACTTGCGTACTCTTCGCATTCGGGTCGCGCTTGGTTCCGGTGGAGTAATACTCCTTGCCCTCTTCGAATGGCGCCGGCTTACGAAAGTAAACTGAGCAGCTCTCAAGAGTCATAAAGTAGAACAGATGCGTCGTCAGACTATACGAGGGGGAATACCAGTTGGTAGCCCCTTCGACTCCCGGACAGATGAGAGTTCCGTCCGCGGTTGGCACCAAATCACTGGGCACCGGGCGGCCATTGGCATCGATTCCCTTAGCCCAATTGAGGGTCTTAACGAATTGCGTGGCGGATAGAAATTTTCCGTTGGTGCGATCAAGCACGTAAACGTAACCGTTACGATTGGCCTGGACAATCAGCTTTCTCGGCTGCCCCTGATATTCGGTGTCGACCAAAACAGGGGTTTCCACCGCGTCATAGTCATACAGATCATGGGGAGTGAATTGGAAATACCACTTCAGCTTGCCGGTGTCCGGATCAATCGCCAGCAGGCTGGAGGTGTAAAGATCATCGCCGGGACGAACGCTTCCATCGTAATCCGGTGACGCATTGCCGGTGCCCCAGTAGAGGGTGTTCAACTCCTTGTCGTAGGTGCCGGGCATCCATGCAGTGGCGCCGCCGTGAAGATAGGTATCGCCTGGCCAGCTGGAGGAGCCAAATTCTCCCGGGGCTGGAATCGTCCACAAGCGCCATGCCAGTTTTCCGGTAGTCGCATCGAAGGCGGCGAGAAATCCGCGCACGCCGTCGTCTCCGCCTGAAGTAGCCACCAACACCTTGTCTTTAAGAATCAGCGGAGCACCGGTGGCCCCATAGTTCTTATTCCAATCGGCGTAAGGAATGTCCCAAATCAGGTTGCCCGACCGGGAATCGAGACAGACCAGGTGAGCATTGTCAGTTTCCATAAAAAGGCGGGTACCTGATATGGCCACACCGCGATTGATGTGACCGGAGGCATCATCGATGAGGCCGCTCGAAACCGGTCGCGCATAGTGCCATAGCACCTCTCCGCTTTGCGCATTGAGGGCAAAGACATCGTTCGAGCCGGTGAAGTACATGATGCCATTCACCACCACCGGCGTGCCTTCCAGTATCCCGGGGGTTCTGGTGTGAAAGACCCATTGCGCCTGAAGATGTGCGGCGTTCTGCGGAGTGATCTGGGTGAGACTGCTGAAGCGGCGGCCGGTGTAGTCCCCGTTGTAAGTTGGCCAATCGTCTTTGATGGTATCGGTGATCAGCTGCGCCGAAGCATTGGCAGCGAAGCCGCACGCAAAAATAATCAACATCCACATGCGGTGAAATTTCATGCGATCAGCGCCCTTCATCATTGATAGTAACGAATACCTGTCCCAGCGTCCCGCTATCAGCACCATCAAACCGCCTGGCGCCGGGCTTGCGAGAGTAATTGCTTTAGCCGCTTACCCACGATAATTTCTTCGCCTGGCCTGAGCGTCATGGAAACGATCTGGAGCGTATCGTCGGTTCCCGGGGCTTTCGCAGCAGTTTGCTTCCGGGATAGGACGTCGCTTGGATTGTCTTCAGTCAGGACGGCAATGCTCGGAGAGCCCTCGAGCAATTGTTTGGCGCAGTCAGCCGTGCTGTAGCGCCAGGCCTTCTGATCCCAGGAAATGCTGAGCGTCGGGCATTGGTTTTCTTCGGGCATTAAGACTTTCGTTTCCACTCCCTGGACGGTTTCCACCAGGGTGGCAATGCGCTGGACACGCGCTCCCCATTCCTTGTTGAGCCCGGGCATATCCATCTTCAGCCACGTCTCGACCGCGGCCAAACATCCCATGATCTCTTCCTTGCCGACCTTCATCGGGCGGCACACAGCACCCTCCCATGGACTAGTGTTGGCCAGCGCGGCTTCGATGAGATCCTTGCGGCCAAGCAGCAGACCGCTCGATTGTGGTCCGCACAAACCTTTTCCCCCGCTGAAGGTGTAGAGGTCACAGCCCATCCTGGCGAATAACTGAAGCTTATCAACTGGAGGGAAGCCGTCGGCCGCATCCATGAAGATGGGCACGTGATGAGCCTTGGCAATCGCGATCTCCTTCGCCAATTGCTGGGGAGACGAGGTGGTGTAGACCATCACCGTGTTGGATGTAATGGCGTTGGGAATCTGTTCTGCTGATTCAGCGAGGACGAGTTTGCCTCCGGCCAGGCGGATGGCGCTATCAAAGACGCTCCGGCCGCCCACCATGACTACTTCATTTTTCAAGCCATCGGTGTTGGGCAGTTGCCAAATCTTGTCCGGATCAGTTCCGGCAATGCATCCTGCGGTGGCAACCGCGATAGCGCCGGCTGCGCCCGAGGTGATCATGCCGGACTCCGCGCCGGTGAGCTCTGCGAGACGCCTACCTACTGCGCGCTGCAGATCGAAGATGTTTACGAAGTGCTGTGAGGCCTCGACTTGTGCGGTTCTCACTTCGGGCAGTTCGAGGCTGGCGCTGAGATAGGTCCAGGGGCCGCGCCCATTAATCAGTGGTTTCACCCCGAGACGAGTGTAGATATTGTCGGTCGAGTTGCGGGCAACTTCTGCCCAGCCGGACCCCAATGCCTCCTGCAGACCAACCTGGGCCAGCAGAGGGAAGGCAGCAGCCCATTTCACAAATGCTCTACGTTTCATTTTTCGACCGTGATCAATGAGATTACAAGTAGGGGATAAATCCGTGCGCACGGGTCGGTATCTTGTACACAGAAGTAGTCGCAGTGATGTAGAGCGTTGAGTAATCAGAATCACCCCAGGCAAGATTCGCAGGCTGTTCCGGCACCACAATCGTCCCCAGATGATGGCCGCGTGGATCCCAAACCCATATGCCCTTTGGGCCAACGACATATAGGTTCCCCTGGCGATCGACCCTCATACCATCCGGCACACCCTCGTCCTTGCCGCCCGGCTCGACGCCGAAGACGCGTCCGTTGCTCAGTTGGCCATTTTTGAAATCGTAGACGCGGATGTTGCGCTGCGTTGAGTCGTCTACGTAAAACTTCGTGCCGTCAGGGGAAAAGGCAAGTCCGTTGGGATCCTCCAGATCTTTGGTCAGCAGTTGAAGCTGGCCATCGGCAAATCGGTAGACGCCCTTGAAAGGGATTTCCTGCTTCTGATCTTTGGGCAGGTCAGAGGTTGGGTCGGTAAAGTAGATAGCTCCGTCAGGGCCCAGCACTACATCGTTGGGGCTGTTGAGACGCTTCCCCTGGTATCGATCGACGACCGTGGTGTAGCTTTTGCCGTCGGGGGAGAGGCGAATGATCGCGCGCAGAACACTGGCGCAATCCAACAGCCGGTGTTGGCGATCGTAGGTGTTGCCGTCGGGATCTCCCAGCGAAAGGATCTCCTGCTTTTGGCCAGTACGGGTATTTACTTTGAAGATCTTATTGAGCGTCTCGTCGCTTACCCATAGATAGCCAGATGGATCCCAGACAGGCCCTTCCGTAAAGCCGAAGCCGGAGGCCACCGTGGTCAGCTGGGCCTTGCGGTCGAATAGATGCCAAAAGCCCGGCTCGACGGCTTCGAGGGAGAACTTACGATTGTCGGCCCGGAGGCCGAGTATCGCCGCAAAGGTGAGAGAAGCGACCGCGATGGTGCGCGTGAAGTGTCTAATTGTCGTCATCGTCAGATTTTGCGGAGTGCGCGGGAGACTGTTTGCTGTTTTCATCCCCGGTCTTGAGCAGATAACTGACCAGGTCATCCACGTCCTTGCTACTCAAGGACGATCCGGCCGGCATCAGGGAACGAGCGCCGATATCCACCCGAGCGAGTTGAGACTTGGGCAGGAAATGAAACGCCCCATCCGGGGTTTGCAGGGAGAGGGAAAAGTTGTCGTTGACCTTGAGCATCCCGGTAATCTTCTGTCCTGTAAGTGTCACCACCGTGGTGGCTTTCTTGTCCGCGGGCAGATTCTTGTCAGGATCGAGAATGATGGCGCGTATTTGATCCGGTTTGGCGTCGGCTCCGTAGAAGGAGAGGTCACTGCCGATAAAACCTCCCCGACCGTTGACCATGTGACAGTCAGAGCAGTGCGCTTGCCCAAAGAACAGCGCTTTCCCTTGATTCGGATCTCCGGGAAGTTTAACGATATCTCCCCTGCCCTGCAGGGTCCTTAAATAGCGGACGAGATCCGCTATTTCCTGCTGTTTCAGGGATGAGAAGGCCGGCATGCCGGCACCGGCAATTCCGTAGCGGATAATGCCGGCCAGTTCGCGGTCCAAGAGATGTTGCACTTCGGGGGCGGTGGCGATGTTGGGTGCGTGCTCGCCGCCACGGCCATCGGCGCCGTGGCAGCCGGCGCAGTTAGTAGCAAATATGGGGGCGCCGGGCTGCTGCGCATGCAGCGCGCCCGTCGACAGTAGCGCAAGAATTGCAGCCCGGACGAAGATGCCCCGCCCCCAAAACATCTTCGCCAATGATCGTTTTCTCACGTTAGAACAGGAGCTTCAATGCGACCTGCATGATGCGAGGATCATTCGCCGCGGTTACGTAGCCGAATCCGCCCACGCCGGTGTTGTTGACCGTCCCATTCGGATTCTTGAACTGCGCATGGTTGAAGACGTTGAAGGCTTCTGCGCGGAACTGCAATTTGGTGCTCTCGGTGATGGTGGTGCTCTTTAATAGAGCCATATCGTAATTGTCGATGCCAGGACCGGAGAAGTATCGCCGCATTGCATTTCCTACTTGCCCGAGGGGTTCCGGCGTGAAGAAGTTCGGATTGAAATATGGCAGCCCCTTTCGCGGATTCTTATTTCCATAAAGAGGACTGCCGTTATTGGCGTAGCTGGGCACATCTACGTTTGCATTAAAGGCGCCAAGAAGCGAATTGTCGTCATTCTCATTGAGAGTGACCGGTTCTCCCTTGGCAAAGGTAGATACACCGGAAAGCTCCCAGCCGGCGGTGAACCGCTTGGCAAGATCTCCTCCGCCGATAAAGTGATCGAAGGGCAATTGCACGGTGTAGCTGGCAACCAGGTTATGGGGGACGTCAAAGCTCGACAGTGCGCGGGTTTGGGCCGGATTGATCGGATTGGTCGCGTCAAAGGAATCCGAGCCATTGTCCAGCGACTTCTCAAAGGTGTAGCCAATCAGGAAGTTGAGGTATTTTTCGGTGTGCTCCAGGGTAACCTGCAGCGAGTTGAAGCTGGAGGTGACCGCGGTCTTCATGTACGGATTGCTGTTGAAGTTGATCCCGAAGGTCGGCCTGGTTCCGTTTACGGTCTGGCCGCTCGCCGTGGTATAAACCGTGTCTTCGCCGTAAGGGCCGCACGTTGTCGTACCGGGCGCGACATTGGCTGGATTACTCAATTGCAGGCAGAGGGCCTGGTCCCCAGGATTTGATTCCTCAAACGTCAGCAGTTGGCGGCCGACGGTGCCTACATAGTTCACACTCAGCACAGTTGCGGTTCCCAATTGCCGCTGGACAGATAGCTCCCATTCCTGAACATAGGGCATCTTGTTTTTGTAGTAGTAGTAGTCTGATCCGCCGATAGGCGTCGCTGCCGCCCAATCGAAGGTTGTATCGGGATTTTTCGGAGACACGTTGGTTGGAGGAAAGACGAAGGGGAACTTTTGTCCCGCTCCAATTCCCGACGGCCGATCGACAAACGGTGTGGCCAGTTCAGTCGACGACACAGAATAGTAGTTGCCATAAGGAGCATCGCCTACCTCGACAAAGCCGGTGGCGTCCTCGATAGAGCTATAAAAGATACCGTAACCGGCACGTATGCTGGTTTTTCCGGAGCCGCCGAGTATTTTGCCGAGAAAGCCATCGCTGACGTCTGGGGCATAGGCAAAGCCGATCCTGGGACCGAAGTTCGTGTACTTGGTGGGTCCGAGGGTGCGAGGAATGCCCGGATCTCCCGGCACGACCAAGCCCAGGGGAGCACCGGGGAAAGCGAGTGACTGCTCACCGGGAACAACCGTTTCCAGCTTGTTCTGGGTGTCATACCAGGGAGTAGAGGCTTCCCAACGCAAGCCGTAATTCAGAGTGAGATTGCGAGTGGCACGCCAGCTATCCTGACCATAGAAGCCGTAGTATTTGCTGCGCGAGTCGAGCAGCTGTTGGCTGGCCTGCACAAAGCTGTCCGGCGCGCCGATCAGGAAATCGGCAAAGTCCAACCCGGTCTCTGACCCATTGAAACCAAAACACCCGTCATAGCAGTCGTAGTTCCGCTCGTTGATCTGGTTGTAGTGAAGGTTGGTGCCAAACTGGAGAGTATGCGTTCCAAGAACCTTGGTGACGTTGTCGATAATCTGAAAGGTGTTGTTGTATTGCCGTAATGCGTCCGGTGGGACGCCAAGGCTGAAGTTGTTGAACATCAGATTTGTAACACCCTCATACGAAGGGGTGGTGGGGGAGATACCGCCTGCGGGGCCCCAGGGAGTAACAAACCCCTGCGAGGCGAGAGTGACACCCAGACCTTGTCCCGCGGTGGGTTGGCCGGTCTGGTTTACATCGCGCAGATAGGCGAGACGAAGATCGTTGACGGTCGACGCGTTAAACGTAGTGGTCAACCCTAAATTGATCATTTGGGTTTGACCCTTATTGGTTGCGGCGAAGCCGGGCACGCTTACCTGGCTATACGGATTTACCGTATTGAATCGATCAAAGAAGTAGTAGCCAAAGACAGCGCCAAATTTTGTAGGAACGTCTATCCGGCCACTCCCCTTATCGTCGGTCAACGTCTCATTGAACGCCGAGGTGGAGTAGTTCGGGGTACCGTTGACAACCCCGTTGGCGGAAGGGACGTACTTCAGCGTGTTGGTCGCAACTGGCGACCACGCGCTCTGAGGAATGACGGCATTCGGGAAGACGCAGGTTCCGGGGTCCGCGCAGCCCGGAGTGTAATAGTTCTCCCCCTGGGCCACGGGATATCCCAATGTCTGGGAGAGGGTGTTGGCCCAACCAGCGCCGACGACGGTGCCAGTAAGGGAACTCGCTGAGTCAGAGAGGTCTCCCGTGCGGTTGGCGTCCGAAGGTACAGGATAGCTCTGGGTTGCTCCCAGAATCTGGCGCGTTCCCTGGTAGTCGACAAACCAGAAAATCTTGTTCTTCTTGATCGGCCCGCCAACCGTTCCGCCGAATTGGTTTTGGATGTAAACGCCACGCGTCGGGGAGTAGTAATTTCTGGCATCGAGATCCGTATTGCGTAGGAAGTCGAAGACCGTCCCGTGATACTGATTGGTTCCTGACTTGGTGACTACATTGATCTGGCCACCGCTGTAATTTCCGTACTCCGCGTCGAAGTTGTTGGTGATGATACGAAACTGCGCGATGGAGTCGAGATTAGGAATCATGGCGGCGCCGTTGTGCACGCCTTCTTCCGCATTCGCCCCGTTTACCATGAACGCGTTCGACCCGGTGCGGCCGCCGTTGACGGATTGTTGGCCATTGTCGAGGTCACCCGAAACCTGGGTCGCGCCAACACCTGACGTTGCGCTGTCCTGGCTATGGGAATACGGCGATACGCCTGGTTGCAACTTCAGGAGGTCGATGTAGGAACGTCCGTTGAGCGGCACGGAGGTGATCTTGGTGTCAGGGATGACGACGCCATTCTGGGTGCTCTGCGTTTCCACCTGCAGCGCGTCGCTCTTGACGCTGACCGTATTTGTAACAGTCCCGAGCTGCATCGTGATATCGATGCGGACGTCAGAATTCGCGTCGATCTTTACCCCGGTCTGCGCATAATCCCGGAAGCCTTGTTGGTTGGCGGTGACGTTATAGGTGTCAACACTGAGAGTGGGGAATCTGTAAAAGCCCTTCGCATCCGTGACCGCCCTACTCTCCACGTTGGTCGAGACGCTGGTTGCGACGACGGTCACGCCTGGCACCACGGCACCGCTGGGGTCGGTGACCACTCCAGAGATGGAACCGGTTATGGCCGCCCATGCGACAAGCGTTCCCAGGAGCAAACACGAGGGTACGCCAAGAAGAGACACGAGTCTCAGGAATCGATTCACAGGATGACCTCTCTCAAAATAAGAATCAGTCGTGCAGGGTACTCGAAAACAAACGATGTTAAAAACAGGTAAACGATGATAAAAAGCGTAACTGGCGATGCTGCATGGTGTCAAGAATTCTCGACACATGGTTGAGCCGTATCTTGCTGGAGATACCGGGTTTGACTCGCAATGGGAGCATAGCGGACACTCTGTCTGGAATCCGCACTAAGTACTAGGTCATATGTCCTAGATAACTGCATCGCTTTCGTTTCATTGTGTTGAGAGGTCAAAGAAACAAATGGAAGATCTATCCGAGTCAAAGTTAAGCCGGCGCACATTCGTACAACGCTCATTGATGGCTGGAGCGGCCACTTCTCTGCTGCCAACAGCGGGTCAGGCCGCGACGACTCCCGTGTCTGTGCCCGTCGGCCCCAATCTCTACGAGGAGATTGGCGTGCGCCCGCTCATCAACGCCAAGGGCACCTACACCATCATCAGCGGTTCACTCTCTTTACCCGAAGTGAAGCAGGCGATGGAAGAGGCCGGACGGCACTACGTGAACATGGATGAGCTCATGGCCGCGGTGGGTGCACGCCTGGCAAAGATCACCGGTGCGGATTGGGGGATCGTGACCGGGGGCTGTGCCGCCGCTATCGCCGGCGCCACCGCAGCTTGCATCGCCGGGACCGATCCGGAAAAGTCGCAAAAGATGCCTTACCTGCTGAAGGGTGGTCTCAAGAACCAGGTGATCATCCCCACACACTCGCGCAATCCTTATGACATAGGAGCGCGCTTGCTTGGCGTAGAGGTGGTAGAGGTG
Organism: uncultured Acidobacteriaceae bacterium; assembly: GCA_963721125.1. Taxonomy (GTDB): domain Bacteria; phylum Acidobacteriota; class Terriglobia; order Terriglobales; family Acidobacteriaceae; genus PALSA-350. The sequence goes on from CAVRHZ010000001.1 coordinate 240,748, forward strand.
GAAACGCCGGAACAACTGCAGGCAGCGATGGGTCCGCAGACTGCGATGATCTACATACTGTCTTCGCCGGACGCGGCCAGCGGCCCGCTCAGCATTGCTCATATTTGCCAGGCCGCTAAAGCCAGGAACATTCCTGTCTTCGTGGACGCGGCGGCGGAAGAGCTTACCATTCCCAACATTCATCTCGCTGCCGGCGCGACGTTGGTCGGCTATAGCGGTGGCAAGTGTCTGCGCGGGCCGCAGTGCGCGGGACTTCTACTGGGCAACAAGGAACTGACCCAGGCAGCGTGGTTCCAGGCTGCGCCGCACCACAACGTCGGGCGATCCATGAAGGTGGGCAAGGAAGAGATCATGGGCATGCTCACCGCGGTGGAGATGTGGACCAAGCGCGACCACAAGGCCGAATGGAACACATGGAAGGAGTGGCTGGGCAACATTGAAGCCAAGGTCAAGCCACTGCCCTCAGTGACCACCGAATATCTCATGCCTGAGGATCTGTCGAATCATTCGCCGCGGCTGCGGATCAAGTGGGATGGCAATGCATTGAAGATTAGCGGCGATGAGCTGGTACAGACACTCGATGCGGGTACACCGCGCATTCAGTTCGATGAATGGACCGGCACGCCGTCCCGACCACATGGAAAGCTCGATCACGATCATGCCCTACATGATGATGCCGGGCGATGACAAGATCGTGGCGGACGCGATTTTCGCCACGCTCTCGCACCCGCCGAAGTTCTCTGATCCTGAAATTCCGCAAGGCACGCCGGCCAATGTAGCCGGCATCTGGAAGGTGCAAATGAAATATCTGTGCGGCGAGGGCCGGCAACGCTTCCTGCTGGAACAGCAGGAAATCGGAGTCACCGGCGTTCATCAAGGCGAGATTTACAACGGGAATCTGACCGGTAAGGTGCACGCGCAGCAGGTAAGTTTTCATAGCGTCATGCCGGTGGGCGGAAACGAGATTCACTACTCGTTCAGCGGAACGGTGAACGGCGATTCCATGAGCGGGACGGTCGCGCTGGGAGAATACGGCCACGCCGATTGGTCGGCCACACGGGAGACTTAGGAGGTTCCTGACGGGGCTGAGGGAAAACTGGGGACGCCTCCACTGCGCTATGCTCGATGTACATGGGCTCGTGGTTTGGAGGGTGTTTGAATCTGCAAAGAAGTGGGGCCGGTGCATCCGGCAGCAAACATTGATGCCGAGAAGCTGGGGTCGACTTGTTTTGATTTTTGCCGTAACTTCGGCACCCTGGCTGTCTGCGCTATGCCAGCAAACTACCCCAATCCTGCCGGCAAACCTTGAGCCGCTCTTCTCCGGCCTGGAGCCTGACGAGAGCAGCGACTATGGTTTGGTCTACATGCCGCTCGATAGCTGGATCTATCCGGCATTCGAACGCCTGTTTGGGCTGGGGTACGCCGACTCCGCGTACCTGGGCATGCGGCCCTGGACGCGCAATGCCTGTCTGCGGATTCTTCAGGAGACGTACCCCAAGCTCCAGAATGCGCCCCAGGACACAGAGGCCTGGACCATCTTCCAAGCCCTGGCGGTGGAATTTGGAGCCAAGGCTGGACCGGTCGTGCCCCGCGCCGAGGTGGCGAATGTCTACACCCGGAATATGTACATCAAGGGTCCGCCCATCAATGACTCCTTCCACTTTGGGCAGACCCTCATCAACGATTACGGACGCCCCTATCAGCAGGGCTTCAGTGCTCTGGACGGTTTCTCAACCAGGGCCGAGGGTTACCACTTTTCGCTCGATGCGCGGGGCGAGTATCAGCACGCGCCCGGGCGCGCGTGCCTATCCCGAATCTGTAGCAGGAGCTCTTTTCCCAGATTGACAGCACTCCTTATGTGCCGCCCGAGCCCGTGCCACAGACCAATGTCTTTCGTCTGATCAATGCCAACTTTGCCACTTCGGTGTTCAACAACGAGTTCTCTGTCGGCAAGGCGGATGACTATTGGGGTCCGACCCAAACCGGAAGCATGGCGCTGAGCAACAATGCAGAGCCCATCTATGCCTTGCGCATCAATCGGGTCATACCTCTGCGCATTCCGCTGGTCTCTGACGTCTTAGGGCCCTTTCGTTATGAAGGACTGTTCGGGTCGCTAAAGGGGCATCGTTATCCCAATGCGCCGTGGATCCAGGCTCAAAAATTCAGCTTCAAGCCAACCAGAAACCTGGAATTCGGCTTTTCCCGGGTGGTCATTTTCGCCGGCAAAGATCACGTTCCGCTCACTTTCGGCTCGTTCTGGCACAGTTTCACCAGCTTCAGCAATGTGAGTCTGGCGGAGAAAGCAGAGCCGAAACGACCCCGGCTTCCGCAGTTCCAGCTTTGACTTTACGTGGAGGCTTCCCTGGATGGAGAAATGGCTGACTCTCTACTCCGACTCCATCGTGCACGATGACGTGAGCCCTTTGGCCGCTCCGCGTCGCGCCGCTTTCAATCCTGGTCTCTATCTCTCGCATTTTCCGAGGCTCCCGCATGTCGATCTGCGCGCCGAGGCGGTATCGACGGACCCAACTGCATCCGACCAGGGAGGCCAATTCCTCTATTACGAATACGAATATAAGGACGGTTATACGAACAAAGGCAACTGCTTGGGAGTTGGATGGGCCGCGAGGGCAAAGGGGGCGAGGCGTGGCTGACCGACTGGCTGAGCCCAAAGGAGTACATCCAGCTGGGCTATCGCAACGCGAAGGTGTCCAAGAACTTTGTCCCCGGGGGCACAACGCAGAATGACTTCAATGTCAAGAGCGGTGCTTCGCCTCAAACCCAACCTGGAACTCAATGCCTTCGGTCAGGCAGAGTTCTGGAAGGTTCCTGCCTGGTATCCCGGACCACAGCACGACTTCACGGGCTCAGATCCAACTCACGTACTTTCCCAAACTGAGCTGGCAATTACACCAGAAATGAAAACGCCGGAACGCGATAATCTGCGTTCCGGCGCCTAGTTTAACGCCGGTCTTCGCGACCTTCCCGTCTGGGCTGACGGCGCCTGGCGACGCCGCCGTTGGCTCCAGTTCCTGTTAGGGTGAGGATCGGATCGCCGCTGTTGTAGCCGCTGCTAACGATCTTGATTTGTTGCGTGGTCGGGCCGACAAACAGCGGCGTGAACTGGACGTTGATGGTGCAGGAGTTTGAGGAAGTCAGCAGCACGGTGGTGAAGTCTGACGCAGGTTGAACTACCCAGGACGCTGAATGCAGCATTCGGCGGGCCAGTGGTATAGAACGGCGACGGCAGTGTGAGACCTACATTCCCAATGTTATATTCCGTGGCCGTCATGGTCTGACTTTGACTTCCGGCTTTGACGCTCCCGAACGCCAGGGTGGACGCGTTGCCGTTCAGATAGACCAGGTTGTTGCTGCTGCCGGTTCCGATATTGGAGATAACAAAGCTCTGGCCGCCTGCGGAGATGGCCAGATCACTGGCAGCGGCGAGCGTAGCGTTGTTGAATTCCAACAAGTGGGGCTGTACCCCGGTCGTGGTGGGGGGAACGACGGTGACGGTATTGAGCGTTGCCATCGAGGACATACAGATCATCGGCCGGATCAAAGGCGAGCCCAGTCGGATCGGTGACACCGTCGATGGGGATGGTGGTGGCGGTGGTGCCGTCTGCGGAAACCTGAACCACCTGGCCGGTGCCGTTCGGGTCTCCGCCATCGCCGATCCATAGAACTGCAGTTTTGGGATCCGTCGCCAGCGACTGCGGGAAGATGATGGAAACGGTGGGAATCGTCATCTTAAATGGCGCACCCCCTATCGGCAGCTTCACCACATATCCAGGCTCGCCGGTACCGGCAAAAACACCTCCGGGACCCGCATCGCCTATATAAAGGTTGCCCCGAAAATCAAAGGCCAGGGCGATCGGGTGCTGCAGCAATCCCCCCGTTGGGATGACCACGGAAGGCGCCTGACCCGTGGTGGTCGGTACCTCGATGACTTCGCCCAGGTTGAAGTCAGCAATAAACAGGTTTCCGGCTCCATCCAGGGCCAGCGCGCTCGGCGCCTGAATGGCGATGGTTCCGGTGGAAACAGGAGTCAATGCTTTGTTCGCCAGCCCGCGAGTCGAATAGACTTTGCCCGCCTGGGTGTCGGCGACATAGACCTTATCGTCCAGACCCGATATCGCCAGCGCCTGGGGCTGTTGCAGTCCGGTCGCGGTCGTAGTTTCGGTCACAGGATAGGTGATTTCTGCGCCAGCCATGCCAGTCTGATAGACGTTGCGGAACCAAGAATCGTACTGCCGGTACCTTTCACCTGAATGGCCGAGAAGCGAATTCCCGGGTAGGTGGGGTTGCCGCAGGAAATTTTCGTTGCAGGTGTAGGGGAGAGTAGGGAGAAATAGCGGGTCCGCCGCCGGGCAAATGGTTGTGATTGCCGTTGGTGCAGGTCCCGCCGGCAGCCTGAACGACCTCGGTGCTGATGTCGCCCTGGGAGACAATATTGAAATCCGCGAAGGGTCGCGGGCTGGTTGTATTCGAAGTTGAAGAGAATCTGCGATCCGGTCGTTGCCGACCGTCGATGCTGCCCATGTTGACAGGGGCGAGGTAGTCCAGTTGGGTTACCAGCTCCGTTGACAAAATCAAGCACATCGAGGTTAGCTTGAGGATCGAATGCCATGCCGCTGCTGGTCCGAGACCCGTATTGGGCAGGATATAAGGCGTGGTTGGCGAAGCAGCGGGAACAATGACCACCTGCTGGCCGGCGTTGAAGCCAGTACCCGTTCCCAGGAGAGACAGGATGAAGAGATCGCCCGCCGAATCAAACGTCAGACCTGAAGGCTGATTGATGATAAAAGACCCGGTGGCCACCGGTTGGGCGGCTCCGCCGGTGTCGGTCACGATGTATACGCCACCGTTGCTTCCCGTGAAGTTGCCATTGTCTGCGATGTAGAGGTTGTTCGAAGAGTCCCTCAACAACGCCGCCGGAGTGAACGGAGTATTGAGGCCTGTAACATTCAGCAGCTGCGGTGTGCACCACCCAAAGCCAGCGAATAGATGGCTCCATTCCTCTGAAGGCGGGTAGTCCCCGATGAACATGCGTGCCTGCACTGTCAATCGTGAGCGCGATCGGATTGGTCAGCGGAGCGCCGGAGAAGACCAACGTCGCAGCTCCGGTCAGATTTCCCTTTCCATCGCCAGCCAACTCGATGATGCGTCCGAGCTTGCAGTACCACTGGTGGGAGTGTCGCCGACGAAGAGATCTCCGTTGGCATCCAGGGTGAGCGCTTGCGGGGTGGTCAGGACGAACGTTCCGGTGGGAACCGGGTTGTTGACACCATTCACGACGGAGACGATCTGATTGTTGTCGGTATCCGCTATAAAGATTGTGCCGTTCTTGGAAACGGCAATGGATTGCGGGGTGTTGAAGCCAGAGCCAACGTTCTGCTGGGCATCGATCACGACTGATGGGGCTTGCGCCCATGCGCCGGAAGCGCAGAAAACAAGTGCCAGGATGGAAAGGAGAGAACCACTTCGAAAGGGAACACATTGAGAGAAACCTCGACGGCATAAAGGACATGGCAACGGCACTCCTGTACAACTTTGGTTCGGTCCTCCCTAGTCTACGGGGAGGTTAATAAGTTGCAACCCCTTTTGAAGCGCAAGCGCAGAGAGGGTGCCCAACAGGCAATCGCATCACCCTCTAACACAAAAGTTGCAGGTTAACGGGGAGCGAGACCTAGGCTACACGTTTGCTGTTGCAAAATGGAACGTTTTTGGAAGACACAAGAAAGGAATGCGTGCCGGGTCCAGCCCGGCAGTAAGGCCAGAAGGCCTTCAGAAGAATCCATGACGGCTGATTTTTCTTTGCAATCAGAGACTTACGGACATTTGCGGGGCGGGCACGAAAGTTTACTCTTTAGATTTTTCGGGGAGTACTTAGGATTGATGCGAATGTTGCTCGTCCGCCCTGCCGGCAGTAGGCGATTTATGGTGAGGCCGCGGCCACACGGCAAGGCGGGACGATCGCTACGGTTTCCTAGAGTGTGACAACGCGGTGAATACAATCGGCGCGGAAGATGCTGAACTTGCCTTTGTCATAACCGCCAAAGTAGATGAGACCGCCGCGACCCTGTCCGGTGCAAGTTAACGCCACCTGGTGAATCGACCGGACGCCTTGCCGGTCTTCATATTCAAACAGCACAAACGGCTGGCCCGTCATGGGTGTGGATAGGCGAAGATCGGCAAACTCAACGACCTTGCCCGGGACCGGGCTGGTGCGAAGTGGAAACTGGGGAATGAGGCTCGGGGTTCACTTCACGATTGAAGCAGAAGCAATGTATCCGCTCAAGTGACAGATCGCGTTTAGTCGTACAACCTTTGTGCAATACTCGGCCATTTGTACATGCATCGGTTATGCATCCAACTCGGGAGGAGAATTTTCAATGCTCATAGCTCACGTCAAAGCGCACCTTGTAACCGGCGAAACCGTGGAACTGCTTCCGGTGCGGCATGAGACGGACGTCAAAAAGGAATTGACCGGCGCTGCTCGAAGGCTGGGCGGCTTCAGGATTTCTGATCTGGGAGAAATTCGTCTATCCATGGCACCAGGTGCAGACGATCGAGGTGTCGGTGGAGAGTCTCTCCAGCGAGCAGGCAGCGCAAAGACTGCTGGACTTGCATGGCGCTGATCGCGCGCGCCTGCACGAGGATTTTTGGCGGGGCGCTCGGCAGACCTAAGCATGGAGCGAAGGGACTAAACCTCCGGGTCAAAATTTGATTCAACAAAGTCACAGACTCTCAGGATGACGAGTCTGTGGGGCGGGGTTGACGAAAAACATCCTAAAGGTCCCAGGTAAATTTTCAGCCGTCCCTGCGGGATCATCTCACGTAGACACTAGAGGCCGGACTTGCCTGAATATGATTGTGGGGCATCTGGAGCTTCTGTTCGCAGCCACTGCTTCAGATCCGTTCCTTGTGCAGCGCGTAGATTCACGCAATCCGTAATGTTGTCACGGGCCAAGTCGAGCGCGTGCGAGGCCGCCAGCACTGTATGCTCGCGAAAAAATTCCGTGACCTGGCTGCTCCGCTCCGCGCTGCAGAAGTTGCCCGTGGACTCGACCAGGTAGCCGCCTCCCCAGGTGGTGATCTGGGCCTGTACCCGGGTCCAGTTCTGCTGCACCCAAGACCATGCTATATCCCTCGTCCGGCGATCGCTCATCTCGATCCGGATCAACCGCACGGCATCCTGATTCTTGACTTTGGGTGACACTGCATAATCCAGAGTGCGGATGACCAGCGCTGGGTCGCGGAAACTGTGCCAGGGCCTGCAACGCCTGAATGCGAAGCTGTGGATCGCGGGCAGTCTCGGCGATCCCACGCAACTGATCGAAGAATGCTGCGTCTCCGTCTTGCGCAGCGACGCTGAGTGCCCTGGCCGCCAATGTGGGGTCGACGGAAGCGGGGTTACGAAGATACTGCTGCGAAATCTGCTGCGCCTCGAGAATGATCTTCGGATCAGCGCCGAGGTCGCCCAGGAGTTCGAAGAGCGTCGCCCGCAACAGATTCTTGTCGGGAGCGTCTCCAGGGGCCGGTAGACCCAGGCGAGAGAGCGCCGGGGCGAAGTTCTTCCGCACCCAAGCTGCGATCTGCGCGTGCTCCTGAGCCGTCGAGGCGATCTGCTGATCGATACCGCGCACGGCGTTGTAGACGGTGTCGATTACGGACGCGCTGGTATCGTCACGCACAGCGGCGGCAAGATTGAGAACATCGCCTACAGTGGCGATGCCGGCGTGGGCCTGCGCCCATTGGCTACCTAAGAAAGTGATCCGCTCAGAGGGCGTAAGGCTGCTCTCTACGCGGCGCAGCAGTTGTTGATAATCGGCGCTGTCGTAACGGCTGCGATAGTAGCCCTTGCCTCCGGCGTTACCGTAGAAGACCTCCGCGTGCGGCGCCTGCAGGCGCTGCGCGACGGCGCTGAGGATAGGACAGTCGGGTTGACCGGCACTGCTCTTCATACAAACCGGCAAGGTCCAACTTTGTTGCTGGTCTGGCGTTTCTTTGGGGTTGAGAAAGAAGCGCCTCTGCGTCACTTCCACGCTTCCGTCGCGCACAGGGCCAAAGGTCAGGAGCGGCTCTCCCGGCTGCGTCACCAGGCTCTCCATGATCTTGTCCACGGGCTTGCCGCTGGATTGCTCCAATGTATTCCAGAAGTCCTCAGCGGTGGCATTGCCATACATGTGCGCCTGCAGGTAGCGATGAACGCCAGCGCGAAAGGCTTCGTCACCGAGATAGTTCTCGGTCATCAGAAGCACGGCAGCAGCCTTGCCGTAGGTGATGCCATCGAACATCTCGTTGATCTCGGCCGGCGTTTCGGCCCGGGCGCGAATCGTCCTGGTAACACGACCGCCATCCAGGTCCAAAGTCTTGTTGAGGCCCGAAGCCTGATCCTGGGGAATATCCCATTCCGGCTTCCAGGCGGCCAACGGCTTGTAGGACATCCAGGTGGCGAAGCCTTCATTGAGCCAGATGTTGTTCCACCACTGCATGGTCACCATGTCGCCGAACCACTGATGCGCCATCTCGTGAGCCACATCGACGGCGACGACCTTTTGGGCGTCCACAGAGGCCGTTTTTTCGTCGACCAGCATAGCGGTTTCGCGATAGGTGATCGCGCCGAAGTTCTCCATCGCACCGGCTTCAAAGTCGGGGAGGGCGATCATATCCAGCTTTGGCATGGGGTACTTGATGCCGAAGTAAGTGTCGTAATAATGGAGGAAGAATTCGGCGCCGGAGAGCGCGAATTTCGCGAACTGGACCTTATCTGGAGTGGCACAGGCACGAATCGGCACGCCGTCACTCTGGCCGGCGAGACACTTGAAATCGCCCACCAAAAATGCCACCAGGTAGGTTGACATCTTCGGAGTGCGGGCAAAGCGGATGGTGTGTTCCCCTGGCCCGGGTCCCGGCGTGTCGGAGACGATATTGGTGTTGCCGATCGCCGTGTCTCCCTGCGATACGATCAGGCTTACGTCGAAGGTTGCCTTTAGCGCCGGTTCATCGAAAGAGGGAAAGGCCCGGCGGGCGTCGGTCGGCTCAAACTGGGTCACGGCGTAGTTCCGCGTGGCCGTTTTGGAAAGATAGAAACCGCGTAGGTCTCCGTTCAAGGTGCCGCTGTAGGCAATCTTCAGGGCGACCGGCCCGGCAGGCAGCCGGCGTGGAAAATGAAACGTTGCCTGCTGCAAGTTGTTATCCACGGATACTGCCGCGCTTAAGGACTTCCCGTCGACCTCCGCCGTGACCGAGTCAAATTTCAGCTGCCACGCGTTCAACACGATCGCATCCGTGGCCCGGACCAACGTGAGATCAATCGTCTCCTTGCCGGTAAACGTAGCGGTCTGCAAGTTTGGCGTCAGTTGCAAGGTGTAGTGCTGGGGAAGCGCTACATCAGGCAGCCGCTGGGCGTGGGCCACGGCTGAGATCAAAACGGCCGCGAATAGACTCGCTCCTCTTTTTAACAATCGATGGCCACTCCTCGGGGCCGAGCCGCGAGCGGCCACTTGATTAGACTATTCTTCGTAACGAAAGGCGAGAAAGTTGAGCAGGCCACTGCGCTCGACCTGCAACACTACAGCATCGCCTGACTTCAGTCCGCACAAAGTTTTTAAGGTCTGCAATGGAGTCGAGCTTGGTGGCGTTGGCGTAGGAGAGGATCCCGAAAGCAGGAGTGACGCCACCACGAAACGTATCCCGCGAGCTATCTTTTTAGGGCGGCGACTGACCTTGGCATGGGTGGATGGGGATGGACAGATCCAAGGCAACAGTTCTCACGCAGACTCCAAAGTCCCGTAGGCCAAGACCAGCTTAGGCGGTCAGATCTCGCGATAGTTCAGCAGCACCAGGCCGGCAGCGGCCAGGAACAGCGGCCAGACGAAGCCCGCGATTCTGGATGTGCGGCCAGGAGGCAACCGCAATTCCAGCCAGCGGCCCCAGCCGGCTGTGGCCCCGAGTAAGGCAATGGGGGTGTGGCTGAGCGAAGCCAGCAAGTCCTCTTGTACATCACTGGGGGCGTGGTTATGAGTGAGCAGAACCGCAGCCCCCAAGGCGCACATGGCAGGGAAAATCATGGATGCCCACCGGACCCGCAACTTGCCTGCCTGCACTGCGCACTCGAAGGCGGCAAAGCAGAGGATGAGCACTGCGGCTGCGCGGTGTTGTAATACGTCGGGAGCAGAAAAGCTTGCCCAGAAGGGACGTGGCCCTAAGGGCCAGTTCTCGGGGTCGGCACGGAGCAGGATGAAGACGGATAGACCCGCGAAGGAGAGGGGCCAGAAGCGCGCCCAGCGCATGCCGGGAAAGCGGCTGGCAAAAGCCAGCAGACCCGCGGCCAATACGATCAAACCCGCCCAGTGGTGGTTATATTCCGACCATTTCTTATCGGTCAAGTCGCTTTCAGCGGTGGGATGAAACTCCGCGACCTGCACTTCCGTTTCAATCGAGGTGGGCGGGGTAAGCTGCGAAACGGATGGACTTTTGAGGCGCGGAGGTTCCGGGTGCATGCGGGCCACAATGACCTGTCGCGAAACCTGATCGGTGACGTCGACCGCCGGCGGTTGGGAGGACATCGACGCGGCGGCCAGAATGACGGTAAAACCCAGCCCGATCTCTGCCTCGGCAAATCGCCTGAGCTTGGCCAGCAGCGGCTGCGGATCGGTATTCAACCGGCGCACCATCAGCCAGTTCCCCGCACCCATCAGTAGTATGACCAGCAGCAGGTAGATTTTGGCCAGCAGGAGGACACCGTAGTTGGTGCCATAAAGCCCATTCCACGTCCCTACGTAGGTCCAGGCCAGATAGACACCGGCGAGCACCAGGACAACGACACTGAGCAACGCCATTGAGGAGTAGCGCCTGGCCATCGTGCGCGCCTCTTCTACACTCTCGGCGCGGGCCAAGGAAAGCAACAGGAAGGGCATGGCTCCGATCCATGCCGCCGTTCCCAGATGGTGGAGAGCGGTGGCTATCGCCAGCAACCAGCGGTCATCCATGCGGGCCGCGGCGTGGCTGGTTGAAACCGCGGCGGCCAACAGAAGCAGGCTCAACGGAATCATGCCCGCGGCGCCTTTGCCGCCTTTCGACCGCGTACAAGCCCATAAAAGCAATGCGAGCAATGCGGCGCTCAGCCCGGCTTGAAAGAATTTAGCGCTGAGCAGATCGCCGAGGCGTAGATCGCTATCGCCAATTAACGATGCAGCGGAGAGAATGACCGTCACTACCTCAGACAGCGCCAGGGCCAAAGCCGCCCAGCCAATGCCCCGGAGGCAGATGGACTCGACAGTCGAGCTTGCTTTTGCGGGACGGGCAACGACCAGCAAATAGGCGATGCCACCCAGCAGCAAGGCCTCGAAGGAGAGATTTGCTGCACGCAGTAACGTGCTCAGAAGATCAATATCGCGCAGGAGCCAGATCAAAGGTTCATCTCAATTAGAAAAAAGGCCCTCTGCCTGGCTGGAGTTAGGACAGAGTTTGGAAACAGCCGAGGTGGCTTACTCGACCTGGAAAGGAACCTCGCCGCGCGTGATGTGGCCATCGCTGGACAGCACTTGCCAGCGAAGCACATAGGCTCCCTTGGCGAGCTTATGCCCGGTAGCGGACAAGGTATCGGGAAGAGGCTGTGCCAGGGCGCCGATTTTTTCCACCGAACCATCCGGCTTCACCAGGGTCAGGCTTGAGCGCGCTCCATCGACGCGCGAATTGTACTTGAGGCTGATGGTGATGTCCGGGCCGTTCACGGAGGCGTTTTTCTGGGGGCTGGAGCTCAGCAGCACGGCATGAGCCAGCGCCTGACGAGGGCTCGCGGCTATCAAAACCGCGGCTAAAAACACAATGACAGCGGCAAAATGTTGCCGCGACTTTCTATGCATAACACTCTCCAGGAACAACGGGGCCGGCTACGATGGGGCCATTTGGACCGACTGGGCGCGCTCGGAGTGGCCGCCTATCTCTGCCGCACGGGCTTCAGCGTAGGCGGCGGCGCCCATTAACGCAGCGCGGCTTTCCAGAATCAGGCGCACCGGCGTTTGTACCAGGAGATCACTCAGCCGGCCTTTGTCGGTGAACGCTTTCATGAATGTACCATCCTGCATCTTCTTCAGCAGTTTGGGAGCAATCCCGCCTCCCACATACATGCCGCCGACGGCCAGGATCTTCAGCGCAAGATTACCGGCCTCTGCCCCGTAAGCGGAGACGAAGATATTCAGGGCTTCTACACAAAGGACACTGGCGCCCGACTCGCCCAACTCGCCGATTACCGCGTTAGGATCTTCGGTGCGCATACGCTCCTTCAGCCAGCCCGGTTCCTCTAGGCCTTTTACATCGCGACAGTAAGCATAGACATTGGCGAGTCCGATGCCGGAGATGACGCGCTCCGAGCTTACGCGCCCACCCAGAGTTTTTTGCAGATAGCGCAACAGTCCAATCTCTTCTTCATTGCGTGCGGCAAAGTCGCTGTGACCGCCTTCGGAGGCCATGGGCAGATAGGTGTGACCATTCCACACCAGAATGGCCTCTCCCAGCCCCGTGCCCGCGGCAATCAAGCCGCGATTTCCTTCCGCCGCCGGGTCGCCCTTGCTGAGAACCAGAATCTGGTCCGGCGTTAGCTCGCCAATACCATAGCCGTTGGCTTCGAGATCGTTGATCAGAAAGACGTGTTCGATCTTGAGATCGACTCTAAGCTGGCTGGCGTCGAGCACCCAGGGAAGATTGGTTAGTTTCAGACGGCCGTGGCGCACCGGACCGGGCACCCCGAAGCAAGCTGCCAGCACCTCGACGGGCTGCCCGAGGGTCTGTTTGCATTCCTGCAGGAATGCTTCGACCACCTGCACCAAGCCCGGGAAATCCCTGGCGTGAAACTTGTGGTCGTGCACGGTCAGCAGTTGCCCATTTTCAAACTTGCACAAGGCCAGGTCAACCTTGGTGCCGCCCACGTCCCCGGCCAAGATCATCGCTTGATCTCCAGTCTGCCCACGCCATTGGCCCCGGGCGGGGGCAATGCGGCGGCGGCAGTGGCGTCGAGCAGAAGGGTGATGCGGCGGCTGGCCGGCTTAATCAATTGCGATGGAAACGTTTCCGGATCATACGGCCCGGTAAAGACCTGCTTCAGCGCAGCAACTTTGTCGGCGCCTTCGATAAGAAAGAAGACATCCCGTCCCCGGTTGATGACCGGCCAGGTGAGCGTGACCCGCCACGTTTCCTTCTGTTGCGGCACGTGATTGGCAATCGCAATGCGCATGATTTCGTGCAAACCAGCCGTGTGGGGAAAAAGGGACGCGGTGTGACCATCTGGGCCCATCCCCAAGGCAACCATATCAAAAATGGGGATTTCCGCGCCTTCCAGGCGAAAGCTTTGCCGAATGTCAAATTCATATTTGGCTGCGGCTTCTTCGGGATCGAGCTCGCCCTGGATGCGAAAGATCTGGGTCTTGCCCAGGGGCACCTGGTCCAACAAGGCCTCGCGGGTCATGCGGTAGTTGCTGTCCGGATGGTCGGGGGGAACACAGCGTTCGTCAACCCAATAAAGCTCGAGGTTTTCCCACGGGATCTGCTCCCGGTATTGGGCGCTGGGGTCGGCGAGGAGCGCAAACGCATTCTTCGGCGTGTGGCCACCGGAGATGGCGATGCGCGCCTTGCCTCGCGCTCCTGCAGCGGCACGAATGCCATCGACAAAGTATTGCGCCGTGCGCTGGGTTACCGCATCCGCGCTCGCATCCACGTAATAGAGAACTTCGATCGTCTCAGCCATGCAACTCGTATTTTAAAGCTTGCGCCAGGATCGTCCATCCCGCGACAGCAGTTCATCGGCGGATTCCGGTCCCCAGGTGCCGGCGGCATAATTGGGAAAGCCTTTGGGCTTGCTGGCCGCCCATTGCTCGAGAATCGGCGTCAGCAGGGACCAGGTGGCCTCCACGCCATCCCGGTGGGCGAATAGTGTGGCATCACCCAGCATCGCATCCAGCAGCAAACGCTCGTAGCCGTTGGCGGAGGATTTGCCGAATGCGTCGGCATAGCTGAAGTTCATGTTCACCGGACAAACTTCCATATTCGGGCTGGGCACCTTGGCGCCGAAGCGGAGGGAAATGCCTTCGTCCGGCTGGATGCGCATGGTGATCAGGTTCGGCTGCAGCTCCTTGCACGCCCCGGACTGCTGCTTGAATAGCAACTGCGGTGGTTGCTTGAATTGAATGGTAATCTCAGTCGATCTTTTGGCCAGCCGCTTGCCCGCCCGCAGATAAAACGGAACACCAGCCCAGCGCCAGTTCTCGATACCGATTTTCAGCGCGGCGTAGGTCTCGGTGGCGGAATTTGGATCGACCCGCTCTTCCTGCCGGTAGCCCTTCACATCTTTACCGTCTACCTTGCCGGGACCGTATTGCCCGCGCACCGCATCCATGACGTGGATGGGCGTGATCGAACGCCAAACCTTGACCTTTTCCCGGCGCATTGACTCGGCTTCGAAAGACACCGGAGGTTCCATGGCGACGAAGGAGAGCAGCTCCATCACATGGTTTTGCACCACATCACGAAGTGCGCCGGCCTTCTCATAGAAGGGCCCGCGGCCTTCGATACCAATATCTTCGGCGGCTGTTATCTGTACGTGATCGACGTAGTTACGATTCCAGACCGGCTCGAAGATCCCATTGGCAAAACGAAAGACCAGGATGTTCTGCACCGTCTCCTTGCCCAGGTAATGATCGATGCGGAAGATCTGGTCCTCAGCGAAGACCCGGTTCACATCGTTGAGCAACTCGCGCGCCGAATCCAGGTCATGGCCGAAGGGTTTCTCGATGATGGTATGAACCTTGCCCCGCTCGGGCTTCGCCATCCCATGTGCACCTAATTGCTCGATGATGTCAGCGAAGTACTCCGGCGCCGTCGCCAGGTAGAAAAGCCGATTCCCCTTGGTACCTTGCTTCTGGTCGATACCCTCGAGCACGGTCTTCAATTTTCCATAGCCATCGGGATCATCGAAGTTCATGGCGTGGTAGGTGACCTTCTTCATGAACTCGTCCAGCTTTTTTTCG
This sequence comes from uncultured Acidobacteriaceae bacterium, assembly GCA_963721125.1. Taxonomy (GTDB): domain Bacteria; phylum Acidobacteriota; class Terriglobia; order Terriglobales; family Acidobacteriaceae; genus PALSA-350. Next base: position 255,777 of record CAVRHZ010000001.1, read on the forward strand.
CCTTCTTTGACACCGCCGAATTGTAGAATGCCTTCGCGCATGTCTTTTTGAAATTCGTCCTGCAAAGGACGGCGAGCAACGCCGACCACGGAGAACTCCGCCGGCAGGAGGCCGGATTGCTCCAGATGGAAGAGCGCAGGCAATAACTTGCGCTTGGTCAGGTCGCCGGAGGCTCCGAAAATGACTACGGCCGTGGGTTCCGGGATGCGCTCGGCACTCTGCGCTGCTTTCAGGTCTTCGGGAGAAAACTGAACTTCTGTGGTTGCCATGGGATCTTGCTCCTTGCTCGCAAAGTGGTGTTTAGTTCCTTACGCCGGCATCAAGTCCCAACCGCTCCAGCGCCTGCACGCATTGTGCTTCATTCTGATAGCGGATTGCGTGAATTCCCAGCGCTTCCGCCGCCTCGCAGTTCTGGGCCCGGTCGTCGATAAAGGCTACTTCCTCCGCATCGCGCTGCAAGACATCAAGCGCCAGTTCGAAGATTTTGGCGTCCGGCTTACGTAGGCCCAGATAGCAGGAACTGAGGAAAACGTCGAAGTACCGACCCAGTTCGAAACGCTCGACCCGATAGTCGTTGAGCTCCCGGGCTTCGTTATTGAGCATTACCAGTTCCACTTCCTCTGATGCGGCAAGCTCTTGAAGGATTCGCATGGCACTGTTCGGGATTAGGACGGACCGCTCCTTCATGGCTTGTAGAAAAGCCGCGGGGGTGAAGGGGCGTGGCTCGTAAAAGACCGTTTGCAGGAGGTACTGTTCGGCCGTCATCAAGCCTTTCTCCCAGGGATCATTGGCTAGCTCATGGCGTTGTTCGAAGGCGGCACTGTCGAGGTCGAACTGACTCAGGACGGCAGCGCGTTCGTTGTGATCCCAACCATTGGTCAACAGAACGCCGCCCACATCCCAGAGAATCGTGCTGACCTCTACCATGACATCCTCTCCGACGTACTACCCAGATGCGAGATGGGGAATCACCGCTCTTGGCCCGCCAGCCTTTGAGGCCCAATCGAAAAGAACGTTAAGATTCGTGGTATCCCACATCTCGCGAAAAACGAGCGAGATGTGGGGCACCCGTCATTGGTGGCAGGGATATGACGCTAGGATTTGCCTGCCGCGACAGCAGGCCGTACACGCTCCAATAGTTGTTTGGCGCGCTTGGTGATGTTGGCCGGACTGAAGCCGAGCTCTTCCAGCGCCTTGGCGCCCACGGAGGAGGCGCCGAAGCGCTCCAGACCGATTACATCTCCGTGTCGCCCGACATACTTCCACCAGGGCATGGGAGCGGCGGCTTCTACCGCGAGCGCGGGCAGATGATCGGGGAAGATCTGCTGTTTGTAAGCATCGGGCTGCTCTTCGAAGATGCGGAAGCTGGGCATGGAGACCACGCGAGCGGAGATGCCTTCCTTCTTCAGATCAGCAGCAGCCTGGAGAACCGGCCAAACCTCTGCTCCGGCTGCGACCAGCAGCAGATCGGGCGAAGCGCCGCCATCCTGAAGGATGTAGGCGCCCTTGCGCACGCCCTCGGCCACTTTGTATTTCTCAGGGTCCAGGATGGGCAGGTTCTGGCGCGAAAGAGCCATGAAGGCCGGCAGCTTTCGTTCCAGAGCCAGGCGCCACGCGGCGACGGTTTCGTTGGCGTCTGCCGGCCGAAAATCGGTCAGATGGGGCGTGGCCCGCAGCATGGAGAGTTGCTCGACAGGCTGGTGAGTGGGTCCATCTTCACCGAGCGCGATCGAATCGTGAGTGAACACAAAAAGTGAATGCGACTCCATCAACGCTGCCAGACGAATGGCCGGCTTGGCGTAATCGCTGAAGTTGAAGAAGGTCGATCCGTAAGGAATCAAGCCGCCGTGAACTGCCATCCCATTGACGGCCGCACACATGCCGAACTCGCGCACGCCGAACCAGATATTGCGTCCGGCAGGGTCGAGGTGGAAGTTGCCGCCGGTTTTCAGGATCGTCTTGGTGGAAGTGGTGAGATCGGCTGCCCCGCCAATCAGCTCCGGCACCGCCTGGGAAATGGCATCCATGACTTCGCCGCCGGCATTGCGGGTAGCGATGGGCTTGGCATCTGCCTTGAATACCGGCAGACTCTTCTCCCACCCGGTGGCCAACACGCCTGAGTGCACGCGTTCGAACTCAGCAGCCACATCGGGAAATGCCTTCTTGTATGCGGCAAACAGATCGTTCCACTCCTGCTCGTACTTCTTGCCCTTCTCGACGGCCTGGAGCCAGTTCTGCCTGGCTTCGTCCGGGACATAGAAAGTCTTGTCTTCGGGCCAGTTCAATTTCTTCTTGGTGGCCTTCACTGCTTCGGCGCCAAGGGCCTCACCGTGAGCCTTGTTGGTGCCCGCTTTAGGACTGCCGTAGCCGATGACGGTCCGCACGCGAATCAGCGAAGGCTTATCGGTGATGCTCTGGGCGATCTTGATGGCCTGGGAAATGGCCTCAAGATCGTTGCCGTCGTCGACGAACTGCACGTGCCAGTGATAGGCCTCAAAGCGCTGGGTCACATCTTCGGTAAAAGAGAGGTCCGTGGGCCCGTCGAGCGAAACCAGGTTGTCGTCGTAGAGATAAATCATCTTGCCCAGACCGAGAGTACCGGCGAGCGATCCGGCTTCGTGCGACACTCCCTCCATCAAGTCGCCGTCGCCGCACATGACGTAGGTGTAGTGATCCACGATGTTGAAGCCGGGCCGGTTATAGCGCGCCGCCAGATGCTTTTCGGCGATGGCCATGCCCACGCCCATGGCGAAGCCCTGACCCAGCGGGCCGGTGGTCACTTCCACGCCGTCGGTATGGCCATACTCGGGATGGCCGGGCGTGATCGAGCCCCACTGGCGGAACTGCTGCAGGTCTTCGATGCTGACCTTGTAACCGGTAAGGTGGAGCACCGAGTAAAGCAGGGCAGACGCATGCCCGTTAGAAAGCACAAAGCGATCGCGGTTGGTCCACTTGGAGTTCGCCGGATTATGGCGCATGAACTGATGAAAGAGCAGGTACGTCATGGGGGAATCGCCCAGCGGCGCTCCCGGGTGCCCGCTATTAGCCTTCTCTACGGCGTCTACGGCAAGAAACCGCAGCGCATTGATCGACAACTGATCCAGTTCGCTCATAACAACCTCACCCTTCCTCTCGAGAATACTTCGGTTTGTGGTTCACGTCTTGCGGGCCCGGTCCCTTTCGTCTTAGATCCTTTTTCGTCTTAAGAGGAAGCGGGCGCGCTAGTGGTCTCTTGTTTAGCCGGATCGAGCCGGACTTCGAAATTGCGGCCCTCCCAGCGATTCTCACGTCCCCATTTCAAGAGTGAAGATCACCCGGCCGGCGCTGCCCGGCTCGGTTTCGATATCTGCGAAATGCCCGACACAACCTAAGGTATGGCTGTCCGCGTTGTGCTGAGTCTCCCAGTCATCCAGGGTCCAAACCAGGAAGAATTTCTCATCGGCCAGGATGCGCAGCTTTTTTCCCGCAACGATGCTCTTGGGTTGCCTATTGAGGCGGAAAACCTCAACCGAGCATGCTCTCTTATTCTGGCCATAGCGTTCCGCGACCGCGGATATTCGATCAAATATTTGACCGTCGGTCACCGACCGTAGCAGTTTGACATATTCCGCGTGCGCCCACACCAGGGGCATGGCGGCGCCGGTAGGCCTGCCCAACCGTAGCCCCCTCCCGGGCATGTCAGGCGCGTCCCAGATCTGTTCGGGCAACATACCGCCCTGGGAACTGAACCCTTCGATGGCCAGGATATAGGGTTTTACGTCGTGGCCTGCCGCCAGTTCGTAGTGTGCCCGCTCTCCAGTCAGCAGGGGCCACGCACGACCCTGCCCCCAGCCGAGAAAGGGACCCCCATCGTGCCGCTGTCCATAGCCATCGTGGTTGTAGCGTCTCCAGCATGGTCCTACAGGGGTTTCTACTTTTAGCACGTGATCGATCACCTTCAACGAATCGACGATGAGCGGATCTTGCGCGGAGCGCACGCCGTACCGGACCAGTTCCAGAAAGCCGGCATCGACCACATTGCGGGCTTCGAAGTCGGCCTGTTCCCCTGGGCCGCGGTTGTTGATGCGCACGGTTTGGTGAGCGCAGCCTTCGCCGGCATAGGGGTCTCCGCACTGCGGGCGGGCGAATCCGCACGTAGTGCCGCGGCACGCCGGGTAAGAGGGTGCCGTTGTTGGTCACCGTCCAGTCTTCGAGGTGGGATTCAATCCAGTCGGCGTGCTGTTCGAGGAAATGGGCCAACACGGCAGATCCGTTGGCACGCATGATATCGGCGGCGCAGATCAAGCTGGAGATGACCGCGGCCAGGGTTGAGGGGGAGTAGCCGGCGGCTTCTTCCCAGCGCTCCTGCTGGGTGACTGGAGCGTGGCGCACCAAAAATCCGGCGGCGCGCTCCACGAACGGGAAGACGTCAAAGTCTCCCAAGCCGTCCAGCTTCCAAAGACGCCACGCCAGGATGAGAGGGAAGGCGACCTCGTCGAGCTGAATGCCATTCCAGTAGGGGGTTCCGTTGATCCAAAAGTTCTGCGCAAAACTGCCGTCCTGCTTTTGCGTGCAGGCGAGGTACACCAAGGCCCTGCGGGCAGTGTCTATGCGACCGCAGGCCAGCAGCGCGGTGGCGCTTTGCACCATATCGCGGGTCCAGACAAGGTGGTACCCGCCTACATCGTCATCTCCCTTGTGCTGACCCCATGGAATAGAGGCAGAGGCGATGAAGGCGCCGGAGAAATACTTGTCCTCGTGGGAGAGGATTACGTTTTGGCTAATCTGCAGCAGCCGGCCAGCATCCAGGGCAGCACCCTTCAATGCTTCGGGGATGGCGGCCCGATGCCATTGCTCGTTGAAGCGTTTCAAGTTTTGTGAGAAAGGCGTGGTTACCGCGGCTAAAGCGGTGGTTAAGGCGGAGTGGTGTCCCTCTCCGAGAGCGATGGCCACGACGAATTCGCGATGCCGGGCAATATCGATTTCGCCGGTGAGCGCAATGTTGCCATCGGAAGCGGAGCCGAACTGCCAGTCCATTTGAAGATTGTCCATCAGGTCCTGCCAGCCGTCGCTTCTGCCCACGTAGCCGCAACTGGCGCGGGAGAATCCGCAACTGGAGGCCATGACGAGGGAGATACCATTTTTAGTCGCCAGCAGCACCTGTTTCCCTGACAGATCCAGAACAAAACCGGAGTTGCCTGCTCCGCCGACATCCAAGTGAGGCGACAGCAGCGCGTAGGCTTTCATGCGCGAAAGCAGGCTCTCGTCTCCTTCCAGCCGCACCCGCATCAGCACCACCGGGTGGTGCGGATCGGCGATGACCTCCTTGACAACTTTGTAGCGGCCCAGGGGGTCGTAATTGGTAAGCCGCACGGCTGAAGAATAGCCGTCGATATATTCAAAGATCCGTTCCAGATCGCGCTTCTCTTCGTGGACGAATGTCTGGCCGTCGGTTAGCAGGAACCCCATATCCCGGGTCTGCGGCCGGTCGATGGTGGGATAGTAAATCTCGTTCAGGATGCCGTGCGAGAGGGTGTACCAGATGCGGCTGGAAGCGGAGTACGCCATACCCACTGCGTCTTTTTTGGCGGAAGTCCAACGTGGTTCCACTCCGGGCCATCCGAAGGCCGGCCCGTTTCCATCGATCCAGCGATAGCTGGAAGCCTGATCCGTCATTAAACTGTGTTCCTCGCGACCATAAGCAAACCGGGATTGCAAATTACCTGACGGATTGATGCCGTCGAAGCTGGAAAGGTCTTGAAAATAACCGAGCGGGGGATTTCCACAGGCCGGGCTACGCGAAAGGTGGAGAAGAAACTAGGTACTTAAAGGACTTGAGTGTTTGCGTCGGGGTCAGGATGGAAGGCAACTTCTCGCATTGCGTGGACAATCTCTCGATTCTTCATGAAGCACTCCCACACAAAACCGCTGCGCAGATTCTCTGCCATCAACATCCCAATCCCCACATCGATGCCAATCACATCATCGCCGTACCAACCGGCTTTGGGCTGGAAGGCATCGGCGAATCCGTAGCGCCCGTAAAGCTTATCGCCAAATCTCTCCCGCATGGTTAATAACACGTGAGAACACTCAGCGGGGAGAAAGGCGAGTGAGCCTGCGGCCGCGCAGGGCACCAGGGTTCCGTCGAGGGGCCCGATGGAAGGCGGCCCACCCCAGACACGATACCCCTGGCGGGAATCGGAGGCTGAGATGCCCCACATGTCCTGATCGATCCAGGGAAATTTCTGCCCCTGCACCAGGCACCAGAGCTGATGCGCGCGAGTAGCGGCAATGGAATTGGTGAAGTAGTTGGCGTGCCGGTCCCGCTGGTTGCGATAGTCGCACCAGGCCTGTGGATACTGGTGGATGAAGAGCGGCGCATTGCCGCTGATGTAGTCGATGCCACCGTAGGACACGACCGGCCGCTGCACCGCGTCCCAAGCCTCGGGGGGAACGGGATGGGTAGGCGAGCCGATGGCCAGCAGATACATGGTGGTCAGCTCGGAGTAGATATCCCATCTGTTTTTGAGGAAGCCCTGGTCGGGCAACCAGCCCATGGAGAGGGTGGTGCCGCCGTTCATCATCCACTGCCAGTCGATGCGGCGGTAAAACGTCGTGGCGAGCGCTTGAATACGGGTATTGCCAGTGAAGTACTGGCGGCAGTGGAGCACTCCGCAAAGCAGGAGGGCGGTATCGATCGACGATAACTCACTGCCGAAGAGCCGCTGTCCGCTATCGATGTCGATGAAGTGGTAGAGGAAACCGTGCTCGTGAGGACATTCTTCCAGCAGAAAGGCGAGGGTCTTCTCTACCCGCTGCTCACAATCGAGGGGCCGGAGGTAGTTGTATTTGGCGGCAATGCACAACGCGCTCAATCCGAAGCCAGTGGCGGCAATACTTGCCACCCGGCTGAGGGAGCGTCCGACGACCGGCGCCCGGTCCCGCACCAAACCGCTCCTGGGACTGGCCTCGTTGAAGAAGAAATCAGAGTTTCTGCCCATCATGTCGTCCAGAAGGGCTTCCGCCATCCTGGAGACCTGGGTGAGAGGGCGATTGATGAAGACGCCTGGCGGATGGGCGTACTTTTCCGCTGCCTGGCTCTCGGTCTTGGGAGTATTTCCGGCGGCGGGAGTAGGCTGGCTTTGTGGTCCATCAGCGGCTGCCAGCCCAGGCACGCCGAAGGCGAGCGCTCCACTGGCGCCCGCCTGGCGCAGAAGCTGCCTGCGGGTTATTCGTGTCCGGGTCAACGCAAATGTATTCTCAAAATCTAAAATCCGGGCTGATGGGGCAGCACGGCCACCTATTCTGAGTGTAAACTCGCGGTCCGTGATCGAAATCACCATAAGGGGTGAGGGGAATCGCCCGGGTACTGCCATCTGCTGATGTCGACATTCGGAACCTGATCAGCCCGATTTGCATCCCATAGCTGGGAGACGCAATATTAGTGTGGGCAATCCGGCGCAGCCGTTGCGTCCATTGCTTTTGCCCGCAAATGGTTTCCCGACAGCATTTTCACTTCTGAAATGCTTTAACCCGCACCGCGCCCTGATCCGGGCGAACTGGTCCCCAGGAGGATATTTTGGCTTACGAACTGCCACCACTTCCCTACGACTACGCCGCGCTTGAACCGCACATCGACACTGAGACGATGAAGCTTCATCACGACAAGCATCACGCCACCTACGTCAACAACCTCAACGGCGCTATCGAGAAGCATCCCGAACTTGGCAAACACTCGCCTGAAGATCTGCTGCGCAACCTGGCCACGATTCCGGAGGACATCCGCACAGTTGTGCGTAACAACGGCGGCGGCCACGTAAACCACAGCATGTTCTGGGCGATTATGAAGCCCAATGGGGGCGGTGAGCCCACGGGCAAGATCGCCGACCAGATCAAGAAGGACTTCGGCAGCTTCGCGGATTTCAAGAAGCTGTTCAATGAGACCACGGCCAAGCAGTTCGGCTCCGGGTGGGGCTGGCTGGTTTTTGAAGGCGGGAAGCTAAAAGTTGTGACCTCGCCGAACCAGGACAATCCGATTTCCCAGGGGCTGTTTCCCATTCTGGGCAACGATGTCTGGGAACACGCCTACTACCTCAAGTACCAGAACAAGCGACCGGACTACCTTGCCGCATGGTGGGGGACGGTGAACTGGGACGAGGTCAACAAGCGCTTCGAACACGCACAGAAGTAGTAGCTCTCGCGGCAGAGCCTATCTCCCAACGAGTTTGTTGGGAGATAGGTGAAACCGCTTATGGGTCAGCCAGCCCTTCCCGGGCTGGGCTCACGTTTAGCCGACGGCCCTCCAGGCGTCACATCAATTTTGCCTTTTCTCTTTGAACTTGCCATCGCCAAGTTGGCTGTTCCTAATGACACAAAATGGGCGTCGAGTGCTGTGGTATCCCACTCAAGCCAAAACCGGGCTTGAATGGGGCACCCAGCCGTCGTTGCCGGTCATCCCGCTCCCAACTCGCGCCGCCACACGTTGTTTGGCCAACAAATCTCTCGCTTCCTCACAAGCCTTTCCGCCTGGACGGGTACCCCATGAGGAATTGGCTAATGGCTGAAAGTTCGCATGTCGCTCAGGATCGGGGCCAGCGTTCCTTAATAACTGCTAGAGCTTGCTCGCGGGTGTGTACTGCCCCTTCCAGTTGCGCATCCTCGGCCGTGGCCAGCATCTGAGCAAATTGAGGCCCGGGGCGATATCCGGCTTCGATCAGATCCTTGCCGCTCAGCAGCAGCTGGGGCCGAACTTGCTCTTGCGGCAAGGTCTCAAAACGCTGCCGGACAAAGTCGTACAACTCAAGAGATCCGTGGCTGGCAAGGCAGTCGAGGCGATGCAGCGCAAGATGCTGGTCAAAGCCCTGCAGGCGGAAAAACCGCTTCAGAGTCGACTCCTTCATTCTGGGCGCGTCGGCAAAACGCATGTGGTTGGCAATGAGCAACAGAATCTGCTCCGTCTCGTGATTGGCAAATCGGAGACGGCGACAGATTTCTTCTGCGATCCGCACCCCGACCTCCACATGCCCGTCGAAACGTATGCGGTCGGGTGCGATACGAAATGTGGCCGGTTTGCCCACATCGTGCAGCAAGGCAGCCCACGCCAGAGTCACCGGGCTGCCGGCGGGTAACCCGTCCAACAACAACAGCGTGTGCACCCATACATCGCCTTCAGGATGGTACTGCGGAGGCTGCGCCACCCCCTTCATCTTGGCCACTTCAGGCAGCACCTGGACGAGCAACCCGGTCGCATCCAGCAGTTCGAAGGCGCGCCTTGCATGGCCTTCGGTGAGCATCCGGGTCAGCTCATCCCGCACCCGTTCGTGGCTCACCTGGCTCACGGCAGGCGCCAACCGTTCCATTGCGCCGGCGGTCGCCGGCTCCAGGTCAAAAGCGAAGCGCGCCGCAAACCGCACACCCCGCAACATGCGGAGTTTGTCTTCTGCAAATCGGTCGCCAGGGTTCCCGATGGCACGGATCAGGCCGGCGTTCAGGTCCTGCATGCCGCCCACCATGTCCAGGACCGTGTCGTCGGCTGGGTCCAACATCATGCCGTTGATGGTGAAGTCCCGGCGCTTTACATCTTCTTCCGGACTGGTGGAGAAGCGCACCGCATCCGGGTGCCGGCCATCTGTGTAGGCGCCATCACTGCGAAAGGTAGCGACTTCCGTAACCACCTCCTGACCTCCAGGCCCCGGACTAGCAGACCAAAATGACGCCGAAATGAGCGCCTACGGCGAAGGTCTTCTCGAACATAGGCGAGCACCTGATCCGGAGTCGCGCTGGTGGCGACATCGAAATCCTCAGGTTCGCGGCCCAGCAGCAAGTCGCGCACGCAACCGCCGACGAAATAGGCCTGGTGGCCGGCGGCGCGCAGCCGGGCAACGATCTCCGCTGCCGCATGCCGGGCTCCGCTCAGTGCCGATACTGCCATGTCTACTACTATAGAAACGTGAGTCAACCCAGCCAGCTGCTCTCTGGTGCTGAAGGCGCCTACGCCCCGGGGGACGGCCTGATTCTGGCCATCGAAAGCTCCTGTGATGAGACCGCGGCCGCGGTGGTGCAGCGCGGGCGCCGCATCCTGTCGAGCATCGTGGCCTCGCAAATAGCGATCCATGCGCCCTACGGCGGCGTGGTTCCGGAACTCGCCTCGCGCGAACATCTTCGCAACATTGTTCCCGTGGTCCGCACTGCATTGGAGAAAGCCAGCGTCCGCTTCGCGGATCTTGACGCCATCGCGGTGACCGAGGGTCCGGGCCTGGCGGGCGCGCTCCTGGTGGGTGTCGCCTACGCCAAGTCGCTGGCCTTCGCCCTGGGCAAGCCGCTCATCGCCGTTAACCACCTCGAGGGCCATATCCACGCCGTTCTGATGGCGCAGCAGGAAATGCTCGACGATGGGGATCGCCGATCCCTGGCCCTGGTGGTTTCCGGCGGCCACACTCATCTTTACCTGACTCGGCATGAGGGGGAGAGCTTCACTTATCGCAACGTGGGCGCCACGCTCGACGATGCAGCCGGAGAAGCCTTTGACAAGGTCGCCAAGCTGCTGGGACTGGGCTACCCGGGTGGCCCGTGGATTGATGCGCTCGCCCCGCATGGGGACCCCTCATCGGTCGCCTTTACCCTCACCCAGGTGAAGCAAAAAGCGCATCGCCCCGATGCACCCAAGGACACACTTCGATTTCCCTTCTCCTTCAGCGGCATTAAAACCGCTGTGCTTCGTTACGTCCAGATTCACGACCTCTACCCTTCGATCGAGCGGCGGCGTGAAACCCTGGCTGCCCTACCCCTAGCCGGACCCGCGGCGGCACTTCCGCTGTGCGATGCCAGGACGCTCGGTCTGATCGCGTCGTTCCAGCGCGCTGTGGTCGACGACCTGAAGCGGAAGACCTTCCAGGCTGCTGAGGCGTTGGGTGCGGAAAGTGTCCTGGTTTCCGGCGGCGTGGCTGCCAACCGCGAACTGCGGGAGCGATTCACCGCAGAAGCAGCCAAGCGCGGACTGCCGATAGCTTTCCCATCCATGGCTCTCTCTACCGACAACGCGGCTATGATCGCCGCTGCTGCGTGGCCCAAGTTCCTGGCCGGCGCCTTCGCGCCCCTGGATCTGACCGCACACGCATCGCTCGCGCTGGGGCACCCATGATTCTGAAAATCAGATCCGCCGGTGAGCCCGTTCTACGAGGCCGCGCCAGGGCTTTGCGGCCGGAGGAGATCCGGCTACCCAGCACCCAGGATCTTATCGCTGCGATGCGCGAAACCATGCACGATGCCCCTGGGGTCGGCCTGGCTGCACCGCAGGTGGGGGTTCCGTTACAGCTCGCCGTGATCGAAGACCGCGAAGAAAACCTGAAAGACCTCACCCGCGAGGTGTTGGCCGAGCGGGAGCGCAAGGTGGTGCCGTTTCACGTCATCATCAACCCGGTGCTCACCCTGGAATCACCTGCGGAGGTTGAGTTTTTTGAAGGCTGCCTTAGCCTACCCGGCCTGGTAGCCCTGGTTCCCCGGGCGCGCAAGGTAAAGGTCGAGTGCCTGGACGAGCATGGGCAACCGAAGGTGATTCGGGCCTCGGGCTGGTACGCGCGCATCCTGCAGCACGAGATCGATCATCTATACGGAGCGCTCTACGTAGATCGCATGCGCAGCGTAAGTCTATGTACGCTTGACAACTTTGCCCGCCATTGGAAGGGGAAGACGATCGCCGAGGTCAAGCAGTTGCTGTCGTAGCCGGATCCCCTGCCAATTTGGGTACTACCAAGACCAGTCCGGTGGACGTTCGATCATTGAAGACGTTAGGATGAGGATCATGCCAGCAACGATGGGGTCGGTTGGCGATAAAATTGCGTCGCAGAAGACTCCGGCCCGGATGACCATTCGGCTCTTCAACACCCTCTCCAACACCGTCGAAGTTCTCGAGCCGATTGACGGGGAGACGCTGCGCATCTACGTTTGCGGACCCACGGTTTACGACTACGGGCATATCGGCAACTTTCGCACCTTCCTGCAACTGGATGTGTTACGCCGCTTCCTCAAGCAGCAGGGGCGCAAGTTACGCCAGGTCATGAACATCACGGATGTGGATGACAAGATCATCCGCAATGCCGCGGCCGCACATTTGCCGATAAAGACATACACCGAGAAGTATGAGCGCGCCTTTTTCCAGGATCTGGACGCGCTTGGCTGCGAACGGCCGGAGATTATTGCCCGGGCCACGGAGAACATCGAACAGATGGTTGCTCTGATTGAGCGGCTGGCGGCTAAGGACCTGGCCTATCAGGCCCCGGATGGCTCCTGGTATTTCCGCATCGCCGGGTTTCCCGAATACGGCAAGCTGTCCAAGAAGGACTTCACCGCGATCAACGACGGCGCCCGGGTGGATCTGGACGAGTACGACAAGGATTCGGCACGTGATTTTGCCCTGTGGAAGGCCGCCAAACCTGGGGAACACTGGGACACTCAGGCTCGGACCCGGCCGGCCGGGTTGGCACATTGAGTGTTCCGCCATGGCGCTGAGGTACCTGGGCGAGAGCTTCGACCTGCACGCCGGTGGGGAGGACCTGATGTTCCCCCACCATGAGAACGAAATTGCGCAGTCCGAGTCGGCCACCGGGAAGACCCTGGCCTACCACTGGATGCACGTGCGTTTCCTGCTGGTGGATGGGCGCAAGATGTCGAAGTCGGAGGGCAACTTCTTCACTTTGCGTGACTTGTTGCTCAAGGGTTACAAGGCATCGGCGATTCGTTTTCTACTTATCTCGGTTCCCTATCGACATCCCTTGAACTTCACCATGGAGGGGTTGACGGAATCGGCCAGCGCGGTGGATCGGGTGCGGACCTTCTACCAGCGGGTCCGTGGCGGTGGCTGGCCCGCAGGGCAAAATGCGGAGCTGGAGGCCCAGACAGCGAAGGCGGAGCAGCACTTCAGTGAGGCGCTGGCAGACGACCTGAACACCTCCGAGGCCCGGGCAGCCATCTTCGACCTGGTGCGGGCCGGGAATGTGGCCGCCGACGCCGGTAAGCTCTATTCCAGCAATGTGACGGCCATCCTGGAGGCTCTGCGCCGCTTCGATGAGGTGTTTGCCGTTCTCGAAGATCGCGATGCGGAGATTGCCCGGGGCGCACTGCAATGGGCGCAAGAGGAAGGACGAGGCGGCGAGGCGGCCCCTGAACTTGTGGCCGCGTATTCGCTTAGCGACCAACAAATCGACGCCCTGCTGGCGGAGCGGGAGCAGGCTCGCCGGGCCCGCAATTTCGCCCGCAGCGACAGCATCCGTAAGGAACTGGCGGCGCTGGGAATCCTGATCGAGGATTCCAAAGACGGCGCCCGATGGAAAAGGAAATAGTCGCGGCGGGCCGGTCGAGTTCGATGACCGGGGACAGGAACAGCAGGTCCCTTCACTGCGCTTCGCTCCGGTCCCACGGCAGGCCGGGGCAGGCGGGATGACAAACAGGTCGGGGAGGCATCCTAGCCCAGTCAAGCCAAAGTACGGCTTGAATGGGGCACCCAATGCTTTTGCTGCCGGTGTCATTTGTCGCTTAACTTGCCATAGGCAAATCGGCTCCTGGGGATGACAATTCTGTTGTGCCCGCAAGAGCTTGAGCGAGAACACTTGACCTGTAACAGAATTGTCATCCCGCCTGCCCCGGCCTGCCGTGGGAGCGGACGCGAAGCGGAGTGGAGCGACCTGCTGTTCTCACTGGTCAAGGGCCGTGCTAACCTTAGAATGCAAGAGGATGCATAAGGTGCGCGTGAGAAGCCAAAGACGGTGCAATACGGATACCGGTGCCTCACCCATGCCCGTTTCTTGCTTCCGCTGGTCAGCGCGTCCCACCGCGCCACGCAAGCTCTGAGCGTGCCACCCGCCTGCACCCGACCTAGTCTCTTCGGCGGCGACTAGCTTTACTCCGCCGAAGCTCTGCCCTGCCTCTGTCCGCCTTATATTCGATTGGCGGCGGTCCCTTTTTTGCCTTTAGGCCACGGCGTCCATGAAGACGCCGAGAAAGCAGAGAAGCATTATGCAGAATAATGGTCATATGAACAGCACGATTCTTGCCCAGTACGGTCCGAAACTCCTGGGCCCAGTGCCGGGGCCGAAAGCCCGCGCGATTGTCGCCGGCGACGATCGCTACGTCTCGCCCAGCTACACCCGCTCCTATCCCATGGTGGCCAAGCGCGGCCGCGGCGCTGCGCGTGGAAGATGTGGACGGAAACGAGTTTCTGGACTTTGCCGCCGGCATTGCCGTGGTTTCGACCGGACATTGCCATCCCGAAGTAGTGGCCGCCATCCAACAACAGGCCGCCGAACTGATCCACATCTCAGGCACCGATTTCTATTACGAGCACATGGTGACGCTGGCCGAACGCCTCTCGGCCATTGCGCCGATGCCCGGACCGCATCGCTTCTATTACGGCAATTCCGGGGCGGAAGCCATTGAGTGCGCGCTGAAGCTGGCCCGCTATCACACCGGGCGGCAGAACATCATCTCCTTCTTCGGAGCATTCCACGGGCGCACCATGGGCGCTCTTTCGCTCACCGCTTCCAAGCCGCAGCAGCGGCGCCGTTTTGCCCCGCTGGTTCCGGGAGTCACGCACGTGCGCTATCCCTACGCCTATCGCGGTTGTAGCGGCGGCCCGCAGGAAGAGGAGCGCTTTGCGCTGGGTTGCGCCCGTTACATCGAAGAGAAGCTGTTCAAGACCACACTTCCTCCCGAAGAGGTTGCGGCGATTTTCGTCGAGCCCATCCAGGGGGAAGGCGGCTACGTGGTGGCGCCGGATATCTTCATGCAGGAGCTGCGGCGCATCTGCGACCGGCACGGCATTCTGCTGGTAGTCGACGAGGTGCAATCGGGAGCGGGCCGGACCGGGCAAATGGTGGGCGGTCGAGCACTCCGGAGTACAGCCGGACATGGTTTGTATCGCCAAAGGCATTGCCTCGGGGATGCCGCTGGGCATCTGCATGACGCGGGCGGAGCTGATGAATTGGGTACCGGGCTCCCACGCCTCAACCTTCGGCGGCAACCCGGTAGCGATCGCCGCGGCTCTCGCCACCATGGACGTGCTGGAGCGTGAAGGGCATCGCCAATGCGGCCACCATGGGAGAAGCTTTCTTTTCCCGGTTGAAGGACTGGCCGGCGAAGCATCCGATTGTGGGCGAAGTGCGCGGCCGGGGGCTGATGATCGGCATTGAGATCGTCAAGAGCCAGCTCACCCGCGAGCCCGCGCCGGCGCTGCGCGACCGGATCGTCTCCCTGGCCTTTGAACAGGGCCTTCTGCTGCTGGGCTGCGGAGAAACCTCCATCCGCCTGGCGCCACCGCTGATCATCAACCAGCATGAAGCCACCATTGGCCTCGATATCTTCGAGCAGTGCGTGGCCCAGGTGGAGCAGGAACACGCACAAGCGGCCAGCTTTGCCGCAGCAACTCTGTAAGGCGTGAACGCATGCCCCATGCTCTCTTTTGCGAGCTGGGGCATGCGCTATTCTGGGGTTAAATCTGGAGTTTCTGGAGACCGCCCCGTGCAGGCCGCAGGCATCCACCACCTCGAGCTCACACTTCTCTTTCTGGTGCTCCTGGTCGCCGGACTGACCACGCTTGCGCAACGTTTCAAAATTCCTTATCCCATCGTGCTCTTCATCGGTGGTGTGGTTCTCTCCCTCCTGCCTCATCTGCCGCAAATCGCACTAGATCCCGACGTTGTCTTTCTGGTTGTTCTGCCGCCGTTGCTCTACATCGGCGGGTTCAACACTTCATGGCGCGACTTTCACCACAATATTGTCAGTATTCTCATGCTGGCCTTTGGCCTGGTGGGATTTACGGTGTTCGGCATCGCGCTGGGCTCGTCGTGGCTGATTCCTGGATTCGACTATCGACTGGGCGCCGTTCTGGGAGCGGTGGTCTCGACCACCGATGCGATCGCTGCTACGGCAATTGCCAAGCGTCTCGGTCTTCCCCGCCGGATCGTCGACATACTGGAAGGCGAAAGCCTGGTCAACGACGCCAGCGGGCTGCTGGCCCTGCAGTTTGCCGTTGCCCTGGTGGTCGCCGGGCGGCGGCCCGGGCCTGGCTTGGCGATGCTGGAACTCATGTGGTTGATAGCCGGGGGGGTAGCGATTGGGCTCTTTGCCGCCTACGTCATCCACAAGGTTTCACTCGAGATCACTGACTCTCCGGTGGAGATAACCCTCTCCCTGGCCACCCCTTATCTGGCCTACCTGGCGGCCGAGGGGATTCATGCATCGGGCGTGCTCTCGGCCGTGGTCTGCGGTCTCTATCTCGGCCGCAAGAACTCCGAGGTTTTGTCGATCAACGCACGTATCGAAGGTACCGCGGTGTGGAAGACGCTGGAGTTCGGTCTCAACGGCATCGTTTTTATCCTCATGGGCCTGCAGCTGCGATTGATTCTGAGCGGTATCCACGACCTTTCCATGGGTCAACTCGCCCGATATGGGGCCACGTTCGCGCTCCTGGTGGTAGCTCTGAGGGTTATCTGGGTGTATCCCGGCGCCGTGGTTGCGTACTGGGTCCGAAGCCATCTACTCCACCAGAGAGAGGCCTACCCCGGAAACAAGCCGATCTTTATTGTGGCCTGGACAGGAATGCGCGGAGTTCTGGCCCTGGCCGCCGCCATCTCATTGCCCACGGTGCTGCAGAATGGTGAACCTTTCCCACAGCGGGACTTCATCATTTTTCTTACCTTTTGCGTGATCTTCGTCACCCTGGTCCTGCAGGGACTCACGCTGCCGGCGTTGATCAGGAAGCTGGGACTCTCAGCCGGCAGCAAGCGCAATCTGGAAGAACAACAGGCCCGGCTGCTCATACTGAATGCCGTGCTCGACTACCTCAAGGATCTGTCGCGGCAAGCCAAGTCAGAGCATGCGACCATTTACGAAGACTTGATGCGCCATTACCGCGCCCGTGCCACTCTTATCGAGGGCGGGAGCGAAGAGCCAAAGCCGGAAGAGGAGATCGCCCTGGCCCGCTATGAGCGCAATCTTACCCAGGAACTCCGGGCGCTGGAACGTTCCACAGCGGTCAGCTTGCGCAATGAAGACAAGATCAACGACGAGCTGCTAAGAACCATCGAGCGCGAATTGGACCTAAGCGAGGCGCGGTTCCAGAGTCATTAGCCTTTGGGGCGAGAGGCTAGCGTAAAACTGCTGTTTGGAGCGGAAGGCATCCCTCGTGGCTAAAGCCGTTCCTGCTTTGAATCAGTTACGTACGGACTGAACGCCGTACCCTTCAGGAAAATGAACTTTTTCGGCAGCGCTGTTTAGCGCTTTTCGGTGCTCTTCACCCACATGATGCCTGCGGCGAAGAAGACACAGGCCACGGCTAGCGCCAGGATCGCGTGCGGCTTGTTGCCATAGTGGACGGCGACAGCCGCATCAATCCACCAGACCACCGCACCGACGAACCAGATAAAGGAAAGATTCCTCATTCGCATCGAGGCTACCTCAACGACACCAGTTCACAATGCGACAACTCTGCGACAATCCATTACTTTGGGAATCGCGCCTGAAACCTACGTTTTAACTACCTGCAATAATTCTAAAACCAATTTGTACTTATGCTTTGCCCGAGTTTCTCCGTTTGACCCAAACCTTCTCTGCTGCGGGGTGCCCCAGGGTGGAGCGGCCAGCGGGGGTCTCGATCGAGATCGTCCGGTCGTAGTTCTTCGCCAGGACACTCACACGCCCCCCAGGGGCGATACCCGCCTGGTGCAGGAAAAGCAATAATTTGGGATCCCGCTCATACAGGCTTACCACGTTATAGCCGGTATCTTCCCTGGCTTCAGAAAGCAGCACCATCCCGCGCTTACCGCGCTGCTCTGGGGTTTCCGGCAAGACCCAATTGCCATGAGGACAGGTTCCCTTGGAGCCGAGCCTTTCCAGCAGCTTGGCTTCAAAAGCGGGGGAAACAGCGTGCTCCAGGCGTTCCGCTTCGTCGTGCACTTCATACCATTCCATGCCGAACATCTCAGCCAGCATACGTTCGATTAGATGGTGCCTCAGTGCGGTTCGGTAGGCTGTCTCTTTGCCTTTGGGCGTGAGCCGCACAATCCCGTCCGGCTTGACCTCAAGATAGCCATCGCGCCGCAAACGCTTGAGCGCCATGGTGACCGCGGGTGGGGACACGGAAAGCCAGTGGGCCAGGGTGGCGGGAATGACTGCCTGGCCTTCGCTCTCTGCTTCGAGGACGGCCTTCAGATAATCTTCCTTCGATATGGTGATGGGAGGCTTCACATCATTCACTTTCAGTAGTTTAGCCCTTTGCCGCGAATCGATGGCTGTTCCGCCGGCCAGTTGTTTTCGCGCCCAGCGCACTGGAGGCTTGCTGCCCCCTCGCAATCCTCTCATCCGGACTCAAGACGCGCACCAAAGCCAGGCAACGCATGCTATACAGCCGCACTTCCTGACTGCCACTCTGCCTACCGCCCGCGTGGAATACGGTCAACAGGTATTCGTCGTTAATTCTATCTGTACAGTAACCGAATATTTACCCCAAGTTAATAAGTCGCAGTTACTGTCATCAACGATCGAAAGAAACCCATGCAGGTACTTCAGCCCTAATTCCCACTACCCATTGCAAGCTGTATGGAGGACATTGCCGGCTACATGGCCTGTGTCGCAATCTGGGTCGATGATCGAGAATCACGACTCAGCCTGGAACAGCCTTACAAAGGAAAGCGGTGGCCTCAGTTTCCCGGGCAAGTATCCGATAGGACTAAGAGAGGTCCCGGAGATTAAAACCGTGCCGGCTGGATATGTGGATAACGCTGCTCCTGCTACCACCGTCTTCTCCGGTTCAAGAGCGCGCAACCCTTTGGTATCCGTTATTGTTCCCTGCTACAACGGAGCCGCCTTCCTTGAAGAAGCACTGCGAAGCGCCCTGGCGCAGAGTTATCCCGAGGTGGAAGTTGTGGTGGTGGACGACGGATCGACGGATAGCAGCGGGGAAATCGCACGGCGGTTTCCTGTGCGATACATTCGCCAGGAGAACCGCGGTCTGTCCGAAGCGAGAAATTCGGGTATTCGTGAGAGTGAAGGCAACTACCTTGTCTTTCTGGACGCCGATGACCGGTTGAAGCCGCGGGCTATCGAGTCCGGCCTTAACGCGCTCGCACTGCGCCCGGATTGCGCCCTGACGGTAGGGGATCACGTGTTCATCGCGGCCGACAGTTCCTATTTAGCTGACTCTAGTAAGGAGCGCCAGCTCCACTGCCATTATGAGGCGCTGTTGAAAAGCAACTTCATTGAAATGATCTCCTCTGTACTCTTCCGCCGGAGTATTTTCGATGAGGTCGGAGGATTCGATGCCTCGCTTCGAGTGGCCGAGGATTACGAGCTTTACCTGCGCATCGCCAGAGGGTGGCCTATCTGTTGCCACCCCGTAATCGTCGCTGAATACCGGATGCACGGAACCAATACATCGCGCGACTCCGAGTTAATGTTGACCACGACCCTACAGGTCCTGAAAAACCAGGTGAGATATTTGGACAACGACCCTGGCCAGTTAATCGCGTTCCATGAGGGCGTGCGATCCTGGCGAAGGCAGTATGGGCGTCAGCTTGCGTCAGAACTGGCACGTTCCTATTCCTCTATGCACTTGGATCATCTTCTACGCAAGCTGATGCGGCTGTGCAGGTACTACCCGCAAGGATTATTGATGATCATGCTGTTGCGTATTCATCCCGCATTCAGCCGGCGCAAATTTATGGTGGGCTTCCGCCAGCAAGTACAGGCTGGGGGTCAAATCGCGTCGAAGATGCAGTGCAGTAAGTCCGTTCTTTGAGTCGAATAGAAACGGTATCAAAGTAACGCCGGTTACCAGCGTGAAGGCGTCGGTAATTTGCGATCGAAATGTACCCATGGTATTTCTTTGGATGAGCGAAACAACAGAAGCGTTCAGGACTCATCAGCGCTCAGCTCAAAGCTTGTAGCACCTGTCGGACGCATTGCACGCTGTGTAAGAACCTTGGTTGATGAAACGGGTGGCGAATGCTGCTCGTGATGCATTTCCCCCCCTGATATATGACCCGATAGAAGCATTGCCATCCATGGGTGCACCCGCCCCGCGAGGCGGAAAAGTGTCCTATGAATGAACGCTCAAGCAACTGCTATTCCTCGTTTCGCGCGCCAAACACGCAGGACTAAGCTTTAGATTGCCTGATAGCAGTAGCGTAATTGACGGAGGATTTGTGAGCTCTCTCGTTGCCTTCGACGCACCAGCGGTCGGCTTTGCGGACCACGCCGCAGACTCATTGAGTCAAGACCCATTGGTCTCGGTTATCATTCCCTGCTACAACGGTGAAGCATTCCTCAAGGAAGCGATCGAGAGCGCCCTGGCACAAAGCTACCACCAGGTGGAAGTGATCGTGGTGGACGACGGTTCGACCGATAGCAGCTCTGAAATTGCGCAGGAACTTCCCGTCCGGTATATACGACAGCCAAACCGCGGCCTTACGGCAAGCCGCAACCTGGGCGTGCGGGAGAGCAGGGGCAGCTACATTGTGTTTCTGGATGCGGATGACCGCTTGAAGCCGGAGGCGATCGAGACCGGACTCCGTGTTCTGAACGAGCGCCCCGAATGCGCCATGGCGGTAGGGGATCATCTTTTCGTGTCCAAGGATGGGTCGCACCTGGCGGATTCGCGTAAGGATTGCCTCGCTGCGTCCCACTATGAAGCACTGCTGAGAAGCAACTTCATCGAAATGATCTCGTCGGTGCTGTTCCGCCGATGTGTTCTCGATGAGGTTGGGGGATTCGATACCGGGCTTCGCGTGGCCGAGGACTATGAGCTTTATCTGCGCATCGCGCGGGAATATCCCGTCTGCTGCCACTCTACGGTGGTTGCCGAATACCGGATGCACCAGACGAATACATCGCACAATTCCGAGTTGATGCTGACCACGACTCTACAAGTACTAAAGAGCCAGGCGCGCTATATTCGCAACGACGCTCGCCGCCTGTTCGCGTTTCTCCATGGACTTCGCACCTGGCGCAGACAGTACGGCCGTCAGCTCGCATCGGAGCTGGCACGTTCCTTCTCGAGCCTGCCGGTACATCACCTTCGGCGCAAACTTCTTCTGCTGCTGAAGCACTACCCGCTGGGATTGATGATGCTCTTGCTCCTACGGATCAGGCCGGCCCTCAGCAAGCGCAACCCCCCGCTTTGCCACCAGGCCAGGAGCGAGGAAACTTCACTGTTACGAAGAGTGCAGGCATGGTTAAATGCATCGAAGCGATCCTCGCCGGTGCAGATCGGCTAAGTTACCCCGTAAGATTACCGGCACGAGGAAAAGCCCATCAACGTTCCGCAGAACATCCCGTTCAGAAGCACGCTTAAGATGGCGGCTCGTCGCTTTCATCGTTTGCGCACAGTCTTCCATAAGAAGGCGATGATCCTGGTCTACCATCGGGTGGCGGAGGCCAACGTTGACCCGTGGGCCCTCGGCGTCAGTCCTGCTCACTTCGCCGAGCACTTGCAGGTTCTCAAGACAATCGCCAACCCGGTTTCACTTCAGGAGCTGATAAAGGCAAAATCGGACAGCGAGCTTCCGCCAAGGCCAGTCTGTATCACCTTTGACGACGGGTATGCAGACAACTTGTATGCCGCCAAGCCTGCGCTCGAGTCCTATTGCGTGCCAGGTACGGTGTTCGTCACGCCCACATATATCGGCGTTCCGGAGGACCTATGGTGGGATGAGCTGGCCAAACTCGTCCTCGATCCGGCGTCAAGGCAGGAGGAGCTAAGCCTTAGTTTGAACGGCTATCATTACGCCTATGTTTTTCCGCCTGCTGAGGGCGAGCCGGGCGGCCCAGACCCGCATAGAAGGTGGAGAGCCTGGGAACCCGCACCCGGACCCCGCCAAGCTGCCTACCTGGCGCTCTATGGCATGCTCGTCAAACTATCGGACAGTGACCGCGAAGATGCGCTCGAACAGCTCCGCCGAGGGGCAACACCATATGCCGACCGCCGGCAACACCGCTGCCTGACTGAGGATGAGCTCCGCGAACTGGGCGGGGGAGAGTTAGTGGAGATCGGTGCGCACACCTTGACTCACCCTGTGCTTGCGGACCTCGCACCGGATCAGCAACAGCACGAGATCGGTGGCAGCAAGCGACGGCTGGAATCACTGACAGGCAAGAAGATCAGCAGCTTCGCCTATCCCTATGGCAAGAAGAACCATTACACCCGGTACACGGTCACTACCGTACAAGCCAATGGATTTACCTGTGCCTGCTCGAACTTCGGCGGACTTGTGACCCGGTCTTCCAACCGCTTTACGTTGCCACGCTTCCAGCCTCTGGACTGGGATGGGGATCGATTCGCCGAGATGGTGGAGGGGTGGTACCAGGAATAGTTGGCAAAAAGGCGTGCTCCGGCGACAATGGAGCCCATGTTAAGGCTGCTCGAGGGATTTGTTCACGCCAGTGATTCTCTCGCCGCCCGTTTAGGGAGAGGCTCGACCCGGCCTGCACATCTGGAGGTGGGGCGCCGTGGTGAAGAAGCAGCCTTTTTCTACCTGCGCCGCCACGGTTATATCGTCGTAGCGCGCGGATGGCGTAGCGGGAAGGTTCGTGGCGATCTTGACCTGGTGGCCTGGGAAGATACGACTCTCTGCTTTATCGAAGTGAAAACACGCACCAGCCGAAGCTTTGCCACTGCTGAGGCGGCGGTCGACCAGGATAAGATCCGGATGCTCCGCAGGATGGCACGCCAATATCTTCATGGGATGCCCATGGTTCCGGATCAGGTTCGGTTCGACGTCCTGTCAATCTATTACGAAACCCAGGAGTCTTTTGAGCTCATCCGCGGCGCGTTCGATTGGCGTTGAGGCTTACGCTTCTTCTGGCCCGGGTGCTGTGGTATCCACTTAAGCCAAAGCACGGCTTGAATGGGGCACCCAACCTTCGTTGCTGGTGAAGCGGGCTAAGCCCTCCAAAGTTTTTTGCGATATCGACTAGCTACAACTGACGTGTGCCACAGCACTCGGACTTATTGGGCGTCTTTGTATTCTTCGTGCCAGGCCATCTGAATGGCTTCCAGCTTGGGCTCGTTTGATTTTGCGGGGTCGTCAGTAAAGCCTTCAAGCTCGGTTACATATTTGTGCAGATCGGTGAAGCGCACGGTGAAGGGATCCAGGTCGGGAAACTTCTCCTGTAACTGGATACCTATCTCTTCTGCATCATTCCAGGTAATTTCACGCGCCATCGTCAACCCCTCACTTCTCTTCCGCCAGACTTAGCGGCTTGCCCTCGGAGACATAGTTGCGATTCCACTTGGGAATCTCGACCACGTAGGTTCCAGGCCCGGTGATCACGGCCTGGCAGCCAAGACGTGAATTAAGCTGTAAATCCGCCGCCATGTCCAGCCGGTCCAGCTCATCGTCATCGGCCGGGGAAAGCGCATCGCTTCCCTCTTTTGTCCAAAGGTGACAGGTGGTACAGGCGCAGGAACCGCCGCAGGCGTGGTCGAGAAAAATGTCGAAGTGCTCAGCCACGTCGAGGAACGACATTGGCTTTCCATGATGCCCGTAAGGTAATGTGCCGTACTCAAACTCCACTGTACGGCCTTCGGGCAGAAATGTGACGCGAACCATATTGTCAGTCATCGGTTTACTTTCTTTCCATGAATTCGGCCTGTGCGATGGGGTGCGGAGCTGTTGGGCCCTGGCCCAACTTGTCATCCGCCGATTGCATCGTCTGGCCCTTAATTGCGCTCGATACAGCTGCATCCATCATGAGCTCAGCAAAGCGGTGGGTAGCTTTATCCAACGCTTCGGTCCCGGCACGCAGCCCCTGCAGATCATCGCCCTGCTTGAGGACGGTTAGCTCTGCACTGAGGGCACCAATCTCTGCCCGCTCATCCGGCTCAAGCAGCTGCCAGGCAGGATGGGAAGGAGCCTTTTCTACCGCGCCGAGGATGGTGTCCGCTTCGTTCCTGGCCTCGACCAATTGACGGAGATGAATATCCTCTTCGGCGTGATCGAACGATTCCAGAATCATCGACTCCACTTGCTCGTCAGTCAGGCCATAGGCTGGCTTCACCGAGACCTCCGCCTGTTTGCCACTGCGCTGCTCGAGTGCAGACACATGCAGGATGCCATTGGCGTCGATGAGGAATTTGACCTCGATGCGCGGCATTCCCGCACTCATGGGCGGGATCCCCTTGAGGTCGAAGCGCGCCAGCGACCGGCAATCCTTAGCCATCTCACGCTCGCCCTGCAGTACGTGGATGGCGACGTTGGTCTGCCCATCGACCCCGGTGGTAAACGACTCTGAGGCAGAGGCAGGGATGGTTGAATTGCGCTGAATGATTTTGGCGACCACCCCACCCAGCGCCTCGATACCGAGGGATAACGGCGTTACGTCGAGCAGCAGCATATCCTCAGTAGCTTTCGATCCGCCACCCAGGATATTGGCCTGTACAGCAGCGCCGAGGGCGACCACTTCATCCGGGTTGAGCTCGGTGCGGGGCTGCTTGCCGCGACGCGGGAGCTCAAAGACAGCACTGACCAGCGTTTGCACTGCGGGTATGCGCGTTGAACCACCGACCAGCACCACCTCGTCGATCTGATCGGGACTAAGGTGCGCATCGCGCAGCGCATCGCGGCAGGGGGCGATGGTACGGGAGATGACGGGTTGGATCAGCTGTTCGAATTGCTCACGAGTGATTTCACGACGGTAGCGCCCACCCTCAGGAAGCTCGACATCCATTTGCGCGACGGACTGCGATGAAAGTGCAATCTTGGCTTCGATTACTGCCTTGCGTATCGCCTGAATGACCTCCGGTTGTTGGCGCACATCGATCCCCGTATCACCTGCGATGTCATCGAGCGCGATGGCAATCAAGAGATTGTCAATGTCATCGCCGCCCAGGTGGGTATCGCCATTGGTGGCTATTACCTCGAAGATGCCTTCATGCAGCTTGAGGATGGAGATGTCGAAGGTTCCGCCGCCGAGATCATAGACCGCGATGATGCCTTCTTTTTCGCGATCGAGGCCATAGGCCAAAGCAGCGGCGGTCGGTTCGTTGACCAGGCGCAAGACCTCGAGCCCAGCCATGCGTCCCGCATCCTTGGTCGCCTGCCGTTGGGCGTCATTGAAATAGGCGGGCACAGTGATCACCGCCTGGGTCACCGGCGCGCCGAAGTACCGCTCCGCGTTCCTCTTGAGCTGGCGCAGGATGTGCGCGGAAATTTCCGGCGGCGTGAATTCTGTATCCCCGAGGCGAATGCGCAGTACCTCGCCTGGCTGGATTTCGTCGGCCAGCCGGAAGGGGAAGAATTTTAGTTCCTCGACAACGTCCTCAACCCCGCGGCCCATCAGCCGCTTAACAGAGTAGATGGCCTGCTCCGGCGCATGCAGCAACGTATGCCGCGCTCCATTGCCAACCAGCATGGCTGGGCGGCCGCCATCACGAGCTGGCGCCAATGCCACCACGGAGGGCACCAGGTTCAGGCCATCTTCCCCGGGGATGACGACGGGCTTATCGCCTTGCATGAAGGCGACCAAGGAGTTGGTCGTGCCCAGGTCAATACCGACTACGCGCTCTTCCGCCATCCTTAAGACTCTCCCAGAGTCTGTTCCACGTCACGAACCAGGTTCTGCAAATAACTTCGGCGTTGCAACAACGAGGTCATGGCTTCTTTGGCCGCTGTTTTCCTGGCTTCGTCGTTTTGTTCCCACGCTGCATCCCAGGCCGACCACCAGGAACGCACTTGCTCGTCGAGGGCGCTGAGCTGGGCGGCAAATTGGTTCTTTGCCGCCTCGAGATCGCGGCGCAGTTGCGGATCGTCCTCGCCCATCTTCTGGTTCTGGCGCAATTCCTCGAGTTGCATGTTCAGCTCGAAGACCTCTTCCAGTAGATCAGCGGGCACCTTGGAGGGATTCAGATTGCCTGCTCCGCGATCTTCTTCGAACTGCACCCCTTCCAGTTTCAGCAGGTACTTGGTCCGCTCAAGCGGATTCTTCAAGGTGCGATAGGCGTCGTTCAGCAGCGAGGCCTGGGAGAGGCTCCATTCCTGCTCCTGCTGCGTGGCTCGCGCATACACATCGGGGTGCAGTTTGCGGCTATAGCGATAAAACTGTTTTTCCAGCGCTTGAACGTCTAAATCCAGCTTCGGCGGCAAACCAAACATGCCGAAGTAGCCGGCCTGCTGCGGCGGCTGGACTTTGCCGCACGAGGCGCAGAAGGGCTGCCCGTCCGCGACTTCCTGGCCGCAGGACCAGCAATTCGCCGGCGCACTGACTCTGTCAATAATTTGCATAGGGCCGAACCGAATTTCCTGTACGCGGGCAGGATATAACCGCGTGTGCGGCTTCCATCAAGGAAAGCCGCATGAACTTCGACAACGCCAACAAGCTCCACACAGGAAATCCGGGTGAGCAGACGGCGGTGCGTCTACGCCGAAAACGATGAACCGCAACCGCAAGACTTGGTCGAGTGGGGATTGATGAAGTTAAAGCCCTGGCGCATCAGCGTCTCTTCATAGTCGAGAATCATGCCGTGGAGATAGATAAACGACTTGGGATCGACGAAGACGCGCACGTCTTCAAAGTTGTACACGCGATCGCGTTCTCGCGGCTGCGAATCGAAGCGAATGTTATAGGAAAGACCGGAGCAGCCCCCACCCTGAATGCCCAAGCGGAGTCCCCCCTCGGTAGGGGAAACTCCTTCTTTGGCCATGGCTATGCGAATCCGCTTCAGGGCGCGCTCCGTCACCTGGATGCCCTTTTGATTCGGCGCTGCATTTTCCGCATTGAGGACAGCTAGATCCATCTTGCCTCTGAATTAATGAGCTACCGCAGCAGTGGCTTCCGCTGCTTCGGCTACGCCGTTCTTCTTCTTCCAATCGCCGATAGCAGCGCGGATCGCATCTTCCGCGAGCACCGAGCAGTGAATCTTAACCGGCGGCAAAGCCAGCTCTTTCACAATGTCGGTGTTCTTGATCTGCATCGCTTCTGCGACCGTCTTGCCCTTAACCCACTCGGTGGCGAGCGAGGAGGAGGCGATGGCGGAACCACAACCAAAGGTTTTGAACTTTGCTTCTTCAATCACCTGAGTCTCGGGATTGACGCGGATCTGCAAACGCATAACGTCGCCGCACTCCGGAGCGCCGACCAGACCCGTACCTACTTCAGACTGGCTCTTATCCAGTTGGCCCACGTTCCGCGGATTGTTGTAGTGATCAATTACCTTATCGCTATATGCCATTTTTTTCTCCGTAACTTCGTATCCAGCGTTTGCGTGTCTAACACCAAAAAGTGAATGCCTTTTAGTGCGCCTGCCACTCGATCTTTGAAATATCGATGCCTTCTTTCACCATTTCATAGAGCGGCGAAAGTTCGCGCAACTTCTGCACGACATCGATGACCTTGTCCGCAACGTAATCAACTTCGGCTTCGGTGTTGAAGCGGCCCAAACCAAAACGAATCGAACTGTGTGCCACGTCGTCGCCCAAGCCCAGAGCCTTCAATACATAGGATGGCTCAAGCGACGCAGAGGTGCAGGCCGAACCGCTGGAAACAGCAACATCGTTAATGCCCATCAGCAGCGACTCGCCTTCGACGTAGACGAAGCTGACGTTCAAATTGGCCGGCAGCCGATGCTCCATAGAGCCGTTGACATGAACGTAGTCCAGGTTGGCCAACAGCTTATCCTTCAGCTTGTCGCGGAGCTTACCCAACCGCTCTGCCTCTGACGCCATTTCCTCGCCGGCAATCTCGCAAGCCTTGCCCAAGCCAACGATGCCGGGCACGTTGAGGGTTCCCGAGCGCATGCCGCGTTCGTGGCCGCCACCATCGATCTGGGCTGAAATCTGAACCCGAGGGTTGCGGCGCCGAACATACAACGCCCCACAGCCCTTGGGGCCGTAAATCTTGTGGCCGGTCAGCGACAGGCAGTCGATGTTCATGGCGTTCACGTCGACAGGGATCTTGCCCACCGCCTGCACCGCATCGGTATGGAAGATGACGTTGTGCTGACGGCAGATTTTGCCAATCTCCGCGACCGGCTGGACCACGCCTATCTCGTTGTTAGCAAACATGATAGTGACCAGAATGGTCTTGTCGTCGATGGCCCGCTTCAGGTCTTCGAGGTCGATCAGGCCATCCGCCTTAACGGGCAGATAGGTGATGCGGTAGCCGTACTTTTCGAGGCGCTTACAGGAATCGAGCACCGCTTTGTGCTCGGTGACCTGGGTAATGATGTGGTTGCCGCGCTCGCGATACATTTCGGCTATGCCCTTGATGGCCAGGTTATTGCTCTCGGTCGCGCCCGAGGTAAAGATGATTTCCTTGGCAGTGGCGCCAATCAGCTTGGCTACCTGCTCACGAGCGTGCTCTACGGCCTGCTCGGCTTCCCATCCAAAGGAGTGGTTGCGGCTGGCTGCATTGCCGAACTTGGCGGTGAAAAAAGGAATCATCGCATCAAGCACGCGCGGATCCATCGGCGTGGTGGCGTGGTCATCCATGTAGATTGGCAGCTTTACGTTTGCGGGGGCCGTCACTGCGGTCTCAACGGTGCTCATTGCGCTCTCTCCTGCTTTCAACATTGTTGCATTCAATTTTGCGGACTATTACTCAGCTGCCCAAACTCACCAGCATGGATTCCACCGGCTTGCCATGGTACTTCCGGCCGGGTTCGTGCTCACACAGATCGGATACGCGAATCGCCTTCAACACATCCGAGATGCTCTCGTTCACCTTGCGCAATGGCTCCCGGATGGTGCAGCTATCCGTCAGGTCACAACCATGAGGGCCAGTCGCGCAGGAGGTAATAAACAAGGGCCCGTCAATCGCGCCGATCACCTCAAAGGCCGTAATGTCGTCCGGCGCGCGCGAAAGCGCATATCCGCCATTGGTACCGGCATGGGAGCGCAGCAGCCCTGCCTTGGTGAGCCGCTGCAGAATCTTGGCCAGCAGTTGCGGCGGAATGCCGTAAGCTTCAGCGATGTCTTTAGCACTCAGGGAAGGCATATCGGGGCGCTCAGCGAGGAACTTCAGCGCCATCAAACCGTAATCCGCCTTCTTGGTGAGCCTCAGCATTCTCGCTATCCCTAGAGATGCAATTCCGACCGTGCCGGTCGCATATTCAGTATACGACCTATTTCCAAACAACCACAACCGGTCGCTTCCTGGTTGGCAAGGGGAGAGAACGGAGCATCTGGCAGCCCAACAGGTATTACGCAACTCTTACACCGCTTGGGGCTTGCGGCCACTAGCCTACTAAAAGAGGATACGGAGCAGTTCATGATGGCGACAGCCGCGGCAAGCGCAACCACAGAAGCAGCCGAGCTTCAAAGGGCCCTGGAACCGAACCGGGGCAAGTTCCATTGGAAATTTGCATTGGTTATTGGGATTTTCCACCTGGGAGCGGTATTGGCGTTGTTCGATTTTCGCTGGTCTGCCCTGGCAGTTTTTGCGGTGACCTGGGTGCTTACCCAGAACGTGGGTATCGGTCTGTCTTACCATCGCCTGCTGACGCACCGCGGCTATGTCGTTCCCCGGTGGCTGGAATACACGATGGCGATCCTGGGCACCATGGCCCTGCAAGGCAGCCCGGTTTACTGGGTGGCGGTGCACCGTCTGCATCATCAATTTACCGACAAGCCGGGCGATCCACATTCCCCGCGCGACGGCAAATGGTGGTCGCATATGGGCTGGATTTTGAATGGTTCGCTGCATAACGACAGCGGAGTTCTCAAGCGCTATGCCCCGGACCTGATGAAGCAGGGTTTTTACCGCTGGCTGAATCGATTCCACTGGTTGCCGGTGACGGTGCTGGGTTTCGCCCTGCTGGCGGTGGGCGGCTGGTCGTGGGTGTTATGGGGTATCTTTTTTCGGGTTACGGTCGGCTTGCACGTCACCTGGCTGGTAAACTCCGCGACCCATATTTGGGGTTCACGGCGGTTCGAAACCCGGGATGACTCCCGCAATAACTGGTGGGTCGCTCTGCTGACAGGCGGCGAGGGTTGGCACAACAACCACCACGCCCACCCGGTTTCCGCTCGCCACGGGATGGCCTGGTACGAACTCGATGTTAATTACCTGGGAATCTGGCTGCTGGAAAAAGTGGGCCTCGCCACTAAAGTCAACGCCAAGCGCGTTTGACGCTTCCATCGTTTGAAATCGAGTCCCGTAGGGACGGCTGAAAATCATCCAGGGCATGGTCCTGGGTTGGCTATCCCGAATCGCGAATGGTCCATTTCAAGAGTGAGAGGTACCCAGGATTGCATCCTCGGGTACTTCTACCTTCAAAATAGACCATTGGCGGTTCTGCGCAGCCAGCCCAGGACCCTGTCCTGGGACATTCTCAGCCGTCCCTGCGGGACTGGTCTCGGTGGGAATGTGTACCCAGGACTGACGTCCTGGGCTACTCTCAGCCGTCCCTGCGGGACTGATCGCGATCTGCCTGGAGAGTTGATTTGTTTTCAGCGAGGACGCTAGACATCGGGCGCATCAAAAAAAGCTATTTGGGCAACATTGACTCTCAGCCGTCCCTCCGGGACTCAATTTGGAGAGGGTAGTTCTCACTCAGACACTGAACCCTCTCCGAGCGGATACTCTACCCCGCGGCTGAAGCCGTGTCCTTAGTCGTAACTTTTTCCGCACCCCTGCGTGGCTCGTACCTTTCAGAGACCAGACTCTTCCCCAACTTATTCAGCCGGCTTTCGGAATGCGCCGTTCCGGTACAGGTGCCGCGGGGCTAAAACAGTCGACGGTAGATTTTGTCAGGCCGCCGTCCAGATCGTGAATCTCCCGTTCCACGATCTCTCGCACGCGTCCCGGCTCTCCCACCGCCCTTAGATTCAACAGCAGCTCCAGCCGGCCGGCAGGAGAGGCGTCAAGGTTTCCCTCAACGATTGGTTCCTGGCCATTGCCGCAGATCGCCGCCTTGAGGAATCCGGCCGGCGAGGTGACAATCGCTTTCAAGTGAGCGATGGAGATTTTCTCCGCGCTGAGAGCGGTATCGAGATGGTCGAGCAAAGGCCCCAGCAGCATCGCGGGAGAGAGCAAGCCTTTGGGTTCGAAGACCGCTCGCAGGTTCAACCAGGCAAGTGCTGCTTCTGCCCGCGCATATTCCAAATAATCGATCTCCAATTCCTGATCGCCGCTAGCGATGGCCCCGGAGAGGACTTCATTCAACCAGGCCGCGACGCCCTGGCCTGACTTGGCACTTAGCTGCCGGGGCTGAGGGATGCCTATCTCGGGATAATCGGGATGGAGGTCCGACTTGGTAAAACAGACCAGGTCGGCTTCCTGCACTTGCTTGTTAAAAAGGAAACGCATATCCGGATTGGCATCCTCTTCAAGCATGGCGCGAGCACGAAGGGGATCCACCAACACCGTAAGCGGCGACAGCTGATAGGTCTCACTGTACTCGAGCAGCGGACGAAGCACGGTGGCGGAGAGATCGGTGCAGCTGCCCACCGGCTCGGCAAAAATCACGTCTGGCGCATACGCGCGGAGATCGCCGATGGCATCGATCAGCTGGGAAAGGCGACAGCAGAAGCAGCCCCCGGTGACCTCGCCTGAGTGCATGCCCGATACAGCCGCATAGCGGCTGTCCACCAGGTCCATCCCCTGGTCGTTCCAAATCATTGCGCTGCGCAGGCCTCGTTGCTGCAACTGGCGCGCGGCGGCCAAGATCAGCGTGGTCTTACCGGATCCCAGAAACCCGCCCACCAGTACCAGCCATGGCTTGGCGAAATGGCCACTCATGCGACGTCCACCCTCGGCCGACCTCAAACAGGACCCCCATTTTGCCACAAGTCAGGAGCAACTGTTATCGTTAGCGCTTGCCCGAATCCCATGCAAATACTCGGTCTGGTTCTCGTTTCTGAGGACTTCGTGAGTCGCCAGTCTCCTGGCCTGGATTCCCCGGATCCCCCATAGTTGTGGCGGGGACAACTTCGCGACCGTCTACCCAAAGATGAAAGGTTGAGGAGAATTGCAGATGTCATCTTATGCTGTCCCGGTCCTGGAATCGCCAACACCGGTTGCCCCCGGCGAAGTGCTGCTGATCGCCAGCGGCGATCTGCGCCAATCCGCTAATAAGATCTGCTGGCCAACCCAGTCGGAGATGGAAAAGCAACTTACCGAAGCC
This sequence comes from uncultured Acidobacteriaceae bacterium, assembly GCA_963721125.1. Lineage (GTDB taxonomy): Bacteria > Acidobacteriota > Terriglobia > Terriglobales > Acidobacteriaceae > PALSA-350. The sequence continues at coordinate 287,863 of CAVRHZ010000001.1, forward strand.
CTGAAGGCCGAGGGCTTTACCCTGCGCCGCGCACACCCGTATCGCGAGGATTTGGGGCACGGCTTCATCTATAGCCAGCGCATGGGCATGGATGTTTTCATGAAGATCCATCCTGACGCGCCGGTGATTGTCGCCGAAGCCGTGTGGCAGTACAGCCACAACGTCTTCTCCGGGCTACAACATCATCGCGGCCCCATTCTCACGGTAGCTAACTGGTCAGGGCAGTGGCCGGGGCTGGTGGGCATGCTGAACCTGAATGGCTGCCTGCATAAGGGCGGAGTGAACTTCAGCACCTTGTGGAGCAAGGATTTCAAAGATGAATTCTTCCGCCGTGGTCTGCGGCAATGGCTCAAGGAACAGATGATCGAACAGGATTTGAGCCACGTGCACGACCTGGACGTTTCGGTTCTACCGAAGGCCGAGCGCGAGTTGGGCGCGTTACTTGCCCGCGATCTGAAGACCCGCAAGGCAATCCTCGGCGTCTTCGATGAGGGCTGCATGGGCATGTATAACGCCATCATCGAGGACTATCTCCTGAATCCCACGGGCGTCTATAAGGAAAGGCTCAGCCAGTCTGCCCTGGTGGCCGCCATGGCCAAAGTAACCGACGCTGAGGCACGAGCGATTCGCCGCTGGCTGGACGGTCGTGGGCTGACCTTCGTGGTCGGCACGAACGAAGAGACTGAACTGACCGACCGGCAGATCCTGGAGCAGTGCAAGATGTATATCGCGGCGATGCGGATTGCCGATGAGTTTGGCTGCGATGCCATCGGGATCCAATACCAGCAGGGCTTGAAGGACCTGGCCCCGGCTTCCGATCTGGTCGAAGGGCTGCTCAACAACGTGGACCGTCCGCCGGTCTTCGATGCCAACGGCCGCGAACTATATGCCGGCAAGCCCCTGCCCCACTTCAACGAAGTGGACGAATGCGCGGGCTTGGACGCGCTTACCACCAACCGGGTCTGGACTGCGATGCAACTTGACCCGGCCACAACGCTGCATGACGTTCGCTGGGGCGAGGATTACAGCGGTGGCGATATCGACGAGTTCGTCTGGGTTTTTCAGATTTCCGGCGCTGTGCCCGCTTCGCATATCGCGGGCGGCTATGCCAAGGCGCGTAGCGAGCGCCAGGTTCCGATGTACTTCCGGCTGGGCGGGGGCACGCTGAACGGAATATGCAAGCCTGGACACGTGGTTTGGAGCCGCGTTTTTGTTGAAGGCGGCGCGCTGCACGTTGACCTGGGCCGGGCAACCGCGATCGAACTACCCGCCGAAGAAACGGAGAGGCGATTGAAGTCGGTCACCCCTCAGTGGCCCATTATGAATACTCTGCTGCACGGCGTTACCCGCGACCAGTTCATGGCCCGGCATCGAGCGAACCATCTCAATGTGGCCTACGCTCCGACCAGCCAGGTAGCCGACCAGGCGATGGCTGCCAAGGCAGCCATGATGGCTGAACTCGGCATCCACGTTCACATTTGTGGGGATTAAGAGGTTATAACCAGGAAAGGACACCGCGTCGATGCTCGTGCCTCTGTCTACAGACTCAAAAGAAGCCGGCGATACGAAACAGCCACTGATCCCAAAGGGCCTGGCCGTGCCCTTCTTCCTGGTGACCGCGCTGTTTTTTCTTTGGGGAGTTCCCAGCAATCTGAACGACGTTCTTATCCGCCAGTTCATGAAGTCGTTCGCCATTTCCCGTTTCCAGGCCGGGCTGGTGCAGTCCGCCTTCTACATGGGCTATTTTCTGCTGGCCATTCCGGCTGCGCTGCTCATGCGCAAGATGGGCTATAAATTCGGCATCGTGGTGGGGCTGCTGCTCTTTGCCACCGGGAGTTTCCTCTTCTGGCCAGCCGCGGTTATCGGACGCTACGGCTTCTTTCTCCTGGCGCTATTCGTGATCGCCAGTGGGCTTTCCTTCCTGGAGACCGCTTCCAATCCTTTTGTCGCCCAGCTGGGCTCGCCTGAAAGTGCTGCCCGCCGTCTCAATTTTTCCCAGGCATTCAATCCTTTGGGCGCTATTACCGGCGTACTGGGGGGCACGGTGTTCATTTTCTCCGGCATCGAATTGACACCGTCTCAGACCTCCGCCATGCAAGCGGCCAACACATATAATGCCTACCTGAAGCATGAGACGATGCGCGTAGTGGTTCCCTACCTGGTGCTGGGAGCGATTACACTCATCTGGGCTTTCCTGATCGCCCGAACCAAGTTCCCCACCATCGCCCGGGAGCACGAGGATAGCCAGGACCATGGCAGCTTCAAGGAACTGCTGCGTTACCCTAATTTTCTCTTCGCCATCGTCGCCCAGTTCCTGTATGTCGGCGCCCAGGTTGGCACCTGGAGCTACTTTATCCAGTATGTGCAGGATGGAACCCATGAGCCGGAAAAGATCGCCGGATATTTTCTTACCGGCACGCTGGTAGCCTTCGGCGTGGGCAGGTTCAGCTCCGCGGCATTGATGCGGTACGTCAAACCCGCTTATCTAATGGGCGTTTACAGCCTGGTGAATATTGTCCTGGTCGCGATTGGCGTTGCTTTTCCCGGCTGGGTTGGGCTGTGGGCGATTTTCGTTACCAGCTTCTTCATGTCTGTCATGTTCCCGACGATCTTCGCCCTCGGCATCGATGGGCTGGATCAGAATACGAAGATTGGTGGATCGCTGATCGTCATGGCGATCGTAGGGGGCGCTGTGCTCACTCCGCTTATGGGCTGGATTTCACAGACGCAGCACAGTATTGCTACGGCCTACATGGTCCCGCTCTTCTGCTACTGCGGAATCGCGCTTTACTCCTTTGTCGGGGTGCGCATGAAACGCAGAGAGGCCTCTCGCAGGAGGGAGCTTATGATACGCACCGCCAAGGCAGTCTTCTCGCTGTTCACGTTGCTGATGATGACTGGGCTTACGGCCACCGCGCAGCCTGCGCCCGATTGGCAAACAAGGCTTGGCCAAATACTGCCCCTGCTCGGACATCGCAACTGGATCATGATCGTGGACTCAGCGTATCCGCTGCAAAGTTCCGCCGGAGTGGAAACGCTGGAGACAAACACTGACCAGCTGGAAGTGATCCGCACAGTGCTGGGCACAATCGACAAATCGATCCATGTGCGGCCGATTGTCTACATGGACGCAGAGCTACCCTTCGTGCCCGAGAAAGATGCTCCCGGAGTGACGGCCTACCGTCAAGCGGTGAAGACCGCCCTCAAGGGCCGTGCAATCACGTCACTGCCACACGAACAGATCATCGCCAAGGTGGACGAGGTGGGAAAGACCTTTCATATCGTCGTCCTTAAGACCACCATGACAGTTCCGTACACCTCTGTTTTTCTCCAGCTCAATTGCAAGTACTGGAGCGATGATGCGGAAGCGCAGATGCGTAAAGCCATGAGCGCGAGCGGCGTAAAGTAGGCAGGTCGCAAGATCTCGCGGAGAGAGCGAACGGGCGCCGGAAGAGAAACCACAGATCCTTCCAGTGCGCTACCCCGGATTTCCTGTCGAGGTTCGTGGCGTTGGCAAACTTTATGCGGCTTTCTTTACGGAAAGCCGCAGACGCGGCCATGTCGTTACGGGGGATAACACTACATCTCGAGGAGCGTTACTTCCTTTACTTGGCTGCGCCCGGTTTTCATCGGCGTGACCAACAACGTCTTTAGTTCCCATGGAGCAAGGTCAATGGTGTGTTCCAGGCTGAGGGCGGAGCTCTTGAGCGTTGACTGCGTGGGTTTTCCCGATCGTTCCTGCAGGCGCAAAATGGTTCCGCCCGGCACCCGTTCGGCGCGTTTGATCGCCAACACCCAGACATTGCCAGGCAGGATCTCGAGAAAGGACTGCTCCCATGGTTCGGTGCCGTGATGTGCGGAGTCCATCACATACTCAGCGGGCGTTTGTAATTCTTCGGCGCGGCGATCGAGGGCCAATTCTGCGTAACCACCACGGCCACCCAGCAGCCAGAATTTGCGCTCCTGCCTTCCCTGGTCCTGCCAGGCGTTGTTGTCGTCGTGTGGTACCTGGTTCGGGTTATGGCGGGCAAAGGGCGCAGAGCGGATCAGTACCGTGCGAAAAAGTGAATGCAAGCAGTCATAGCTGTAGGTCTGATTGTTGAGCAATGCCACGGTGTAGCCGGCATTCCCAATTCTCCCCTGCACTGCTCCCCAATCCTGATAAGGCTCTTCCTCCCCATTGGTGCTGCGCCCCACCACCTGTCCTGGTACCCTTGCGTAGATTTTCGGCTGGGTGAGCGCAGTGGGGATTTCCAGCTTGAGTATCTGCTCATGCTCCCGCCAGTTGATTACGAAGCGAAGCTCGACAAAATCGAGCCCGGCAAATTCTGCTATGTCGAGAACGATTTCCGAATTTTGCCAGGTGGCCCGCTGACGCGTGACCCGGGTGACCGGTCCGTTCTCAATCACTGTGGAAGAGACCAGAGTGGGTCGCCCCATCTCCTGCCGGAACTCATTGATGCCGTGCGCCCAGGTGTCGCTGGTATCGCTGATGGCTACCAGGCCTATGGGACCAGCCAGCAACTCAGTACCATCCTCGGCCTTCAAAGAAGAAATACCGAAACCGGAGTTCGAGACAGAGATGAAGTTTCGATAGGCCTCAGGAGCCGGCGGGTCGCCATGCGCGAGGGTGAAAACCTTGTATCCACACGGAGGCAGTTCCACCCAAGCCGAAAGCCGGGGAAAGAAGTTGGTCATGCTCGCGGATGGTCTCCACTGCACGGGTATCCTTTTGCCGTCCTTGGAAGAAAGACAGGTGATGGGGGACTTACGTGATGGATCCTGCTCGGTGTAGTACTCGACCAGAGCCTTTCGCTTCCAGGGAAGCGGATTGAAGAGGAAGACCGCGCCCTCTTCCACTGTGCTCAGATCGACTCGCTTAGCCATCAATTCCAGTGCTTCCACCTTTGAAGTTTGCGCGACCTCGCAAGCGTAACCGACACTGTCACGTACATCCTGATAATCGGAATAAAGCGAGGTTCCAGCCATCATGTCGTGGAACTGGCAGAACAAAACCTTCCACCACGCTTCGGCATACTGATCCAGCGGGTATGCGCGGCCCGCGCTTAGATTGGCTACAAGAGAGATGGTCTCGGTCTCGCCCAGCCAGCGCTCGGCGCGCCGGTTAAGAAACTTTCCTTCTCCATAGGCCGAATAGCAACCGCGAGAGTGGTGCTGCAACTCGGTTCGGACCACGGGCAACGCAGAAAATGCGGGGGAGCTTTCCACCGCCAGGAAGAAATCACGCAGGGTGCTGAAGCGCAGTTGGGGCAAGCTTGCGATCGTGCTGCAAAGCCAGAATCTGCTGTATCTGTTCTTTGGTGACGGCCCCGCCATGGTCGCCCACTCCGAGGAAGAACGCTGCATGATCAAAGCCCGGCGCGAACGCTCCGGTGGCTGCGGGTTGAATCAGTTTGGGGCCCGCGTCATAGCTGTGCCAGATTCTCAAGGTGAGAACGCGCGATCCGTCAGCGGCCTCCCACCAGAACAGAAGAGGCAGATCCATTTCGTGCTCCTGGGGGCGCATGAAGACGTAATAGCCGTATCCCGCATGTTTCAGGATGGTAGGCAGGCCGGCGGCGTGGCCGAAGGAATCCGGATTGAAGCCGATTTTGACTTCCGTTCCCAGAACGGACTGGCAATAAGCTTTGCCGTAGAGTGCGTGGCGGACAAAGCTCTCGGTCGCAGGAATATTGCAGTCTGGCTCTACCGGCCAACCGCCGACCACCTCCCAGCGCCCCTCGTGAATTCGCTGTTTGATTTCGCTCAGCATCTCTGGGTCGGCGCGTTCGACCCAACGGTAGTGGGCCGACGACGAGTGGCTGTAGCAGAATCCAGGCGTCTCGTTGATGCGATTCAGCGCACTGCGAAAGGTGGTGAGCACGGTATCCGAGCCGTCGCGCCACGGCCATAGCCAGGCGGCGTCGATGTGGGAGTAACCGATAATGTGGATGACTTTCTTGTTGCCGGACGCAGCGGAGCGCCCACGCCGGCGCGGTCGCTATCGCTCCCAGCGATGCGCTCCCCTGAATAAGAAAGTCTCGTCTTGAAAGCCCCTTCCGTTGCTTGCCCATATCCTGCGCTCTCCCTGGTTTGGCTGACGGGTAGAATTGTCGGTGTTATGGCCGAACCACTGCAAGCACTTATATACGCGCAAGCACCCAGCGATCCGTGGAGCACCTCGCGTTCCCTGCTTGAGCGCTCTCGCCGGTCTCTGGCCGGCGGCGTGAGCAGCCCATTTCGCGCCAAAGCTCCGGTTCCACTCTTTCTTGCGGATGCCTCGGGAAGCATGGTCACGGACGTGGATGGCAACCGGTACATCGACTACGCGCTGGCCTGGGGTCCGCTGATTCTGGGCCACCGCCATCCGAAGCTGGTTGCAGCGATCCGTGAGCAGGCCGACCGGCCGCACATCTATGGCGCCCAGCATGAGCTGGAATACCAGGTAGCGGAAATGATTCAGGAGCTGATTCCCTGCGCGGAGCGGGTCGCCTTCACCAGCAGCGGGAGCGAGGCAGTGCAGATCGTATTGCGGCTGGCACGGGCTTTTACCCGGCGCAAGCTGATCGTAAAGTTCGAGGGTCACTATCACGGGTGGATGGACTCGGTTTTATTGAGCTACAAGCCAAGTGCCGATCAGCTGCGACAGGCTGAACCTTTCGACGGTATCCCCGGATCGGCTGGGCAAGTGGAAAATGCCGTCGACAATGTTCTTGTTTTGCCGTGGAATGATGCGGAGAAACTAGAGGCGCTGCTTCGGGAGCGTGGCTCGGAAGTTGCCGCGATCATCATGGAGCCGGTTCTCTGCAACAGTGGATGCCTTGAACCGGACGACCATTATCTTGAGCAAGTGGCAGAGTTGGCCAAGCGACACGGCACGCTGCTGATCTTCGACGAGGTCATCACCGGCTTCCGCAGAGACATCCGAGGCGCGCAGAGCTACTACAACGTGACTCCCGATCTGGCGACGTTGGGCAAGGCCATCGGTGGCGGGCTGCCCCTGAGCGCAATTGTGGGCCGGGGCGAAATCCTGGAAATGATGTTCAAAGAGGGAGTGGCCTTTGGCGGGACCTTCAACGGCAATCCCCTCTCCCTGGCCGCGTCGCTGGCGACGCTTACCGAGCTGGCACAAGATGGGGGAGAGCCATTGAAGCAGGCTAATAAGAGAGGAGAGGAGATCATGCGAGGAATCCAGGCCGCGGCCTACAAGCATGACCTTCCGCTGCTGGTCACCGGTTTTGGAACCGCCTTTGCGCTGCACTTTACGCAGCGTTCAGAATTGCGCGACTATCGCGATGTGCTGGAAGATGACCCGGCGTCATTGCAGCGGTGCCTGCTTGAGACCCTGCGGGAAGGGCTCGTCCTGGTGCCTGATGGCCGCATGTATGTGTCCACGGTACATACCGAGGACGATGCGGCACAGACGATCTCCGCCATGGACCGGGTTTTCAGCCGTCTACGGGAAGGGGTCAGTGCAAGTTCGAAGTGAGTGGCCGTCCACGGGAAAAAAAGATCAGGGGCAAACAGATGCCCCTGATCTGTGATGTTCGGTTTGCGTCCGAGTTAGAAGGTTACCCTCAGCGCGAACTGGCCAAAGCGACGCTCGTCGTGGTTGCCGCCAAGGGCGAGGGATCCAAGCCCACCCTTAAGCATGCCGACCGTCAACGGGGTCGTTACTGGGCTTGCTAACGAGCCACTATAAGACAGATTGGTTTCGTTTACGTAGTAGTTGTGGTGGTTGAAAATATCAAATCCCTCAGCGCGGAATTCCAGGCCAAATCGCTCGGTGATAGCGAATCGCTTGCTGGCGGCGATATCGCTGTTCCACGCGCCCGGACCCGTGAACGTATTGCGCCGGGTCATGTTGCCAGGAAAAGGCCCGAGATCCGACATACCCAAATCAGAGTTAAGCGACGCAAAACTGGCCGGAAGGGGAAGGGTCAGGCCATTGAAGTTGTTTGGACCTACAGCCTGCGGCGAGCCGGAGACTTTCTTCTGAGTGATTGGTGTGGCTGGGGTCAGGCGTGGGACGGTGTATCCGACTTCGACATTGCTATAGTCGAATACGGAGAACGGAGTGCCCTGGCGAGCGGTGATGATGGCGGAAACCGTCCAGCCCCCCGCCGCCCGGCCAACAAAGCCCTTTTCGGTCTTGAACCAAGGTGTTTCCCAGATGGGGGAAACAACGACGCGATTGCCGACGTTGAAGTCGGAGCTTCCCCAATCAAGCCCTGGATTGGTCAAATCGGTGTACCCAAGAGAGCCAATGTATCCGGAGCCGCCTTGAGAGTCAGAGCCGAAGGTCGAGCTTAAGTCATCCAGTGAGTGCGACCAGGTGTAGTTCGTAATCAGACTAAGGCCGGTGTGCTGGAAGTCTTGTGTCTGGAACTTGAGGTTGAGAGCGTTGTAGCTGCTGCTGGCGAAACTGCCTCGCATGTTGATGGCCGCATATTGCTGGTTTGGACGAGTAAGGCATGTAGGGACACCGGTGTCCTCGTTCACATAGCCGCTGTTGGCACATGCAGGGCCTGTGACCAACGGATCACCCAGGTAGAGCTGACCTGCGCCAGCCTGGTTAATGTTATTGAGATCGTAGAGGTGACTGCCCTTCGCGCCGCTATAAGACACTTCTACCACCGTGTTTCGCGCGACCGCCCGCTGCACGGAAAAACTCCAGAACTGGGTCTGCGCCACTTGGATATTGGGCTGCGGCATGCGCAGTTCAACGGGGCCAAGGAAGCTTGGAGGGCCGGGAACACCGAGTGGGCCAAGATCGTTATTAGTGACCAACGTGCTGCAAGTGGGATCAGCAGGCGAGCAATTGGAACTCAATACGGCGCTCGCCGGTGGATTGAAGCTGGCATTGTAGGTAACGTTGCCGAAGTTGCGTTCGTAGCTGATACCGTAGCCGCCTCGAATGCTGGTCGAACCATTGCCAAAGAGATCATAGGCAAAGCCGATCCGCGGCGCGAGCGTGCCCCACCTCGGAGCCCACATTTGGCCGATGGAACTCTGATTTGAGATCTGGACGCCCCCGGTTCGCGTTTGCTCCTCGAGCCCAGAGCCCGGACCAAAGTAGAAATTGGAGTCCAATTCAGCCTTGTTGTTGTGTTGCACCCCGTAATGCTCGTAGCGCAAACCGTAATTCAAGGTAAGGCGCGGCAATACGTGGAAGCTATCCTGCGCATAAACAGCCCAGTCTTTGTAGCGGTAACTACGAGCATAATTAGCCGATTGCAGCGGCGGCGTTACGGCGCATGAGGCGCTGGTGACCAAATTCCCGTATATATCGAGGGGGCACGGAAGTTTGCCCTGCGGATCGACCCGGGCTTGAAAAGCGGTGAGCTGACTTCCCGCTGGATTTCCCGCAATGTTGGTTAAACTGTCGAAGCTATCCTGCAAGGTACTGCCGAGCTGTTCAACAGCCTGGGCGTAGGCGCCGTACGCATAGTTTAACTGTATGTAGGTAAGTCCGCCTCCGAACCGCATGGCGTGCCTGCCTTTTGTCCAGCTCAAATCATCCTGGGGCTGGATGGTGTTTTGTGGACCGCCAGCAGGCAAACCACCATCGCCGGGTTCCCCTTCATTTTGCAACCCCGGCAGTTGTATTTCGCCGCTCGTGGCCGGATCCGTAGGTGGAACGATCATCAGGTTCGGCGTGTTCAGGTAAGCAGTATTGAAAGAGGTATTGGTGTTAAAGCGGGTGTAGCTGATCTTTGCGCTGTTTAAAAGGCTAGGGCTGAAGATGTGGTTCAACGAATACAGATAGCTGGAGTTTACGACAGTAGTGCCGGTATCGTATTGGGAGTACGCGCTATAGGTGTCTGAGCCCTGGAACTCATCAAGGTTCTGCCTCGCCACCCGCCCATACATCGTAGTTTTATCGCTTAAGTTAAAGTCAACGCGACCGACAAGACTGTAGGTGTTTTGGGGAACATCGCCGCCGGCATCGAACGGCACTTTGAAGTTAACAATATCGAAGACCGGAGTCGCGGCTGGAACGGGTGTCACACCGTTGATCGGGCCGACTGTAATGCCACCTGACGCAGCCGCTAGCTGTCCGGCAGTAGTAACGGCGCCGGAGGCGGGAGCGGCGCCCGTGCCGTAAGCTTTGAAATAGGCCTGGGTATTTGCCGGGAGCATGGAAATGAAAGCCGGGTCGAGGATTTCCTGGGTTTCCGAAGCTGAGCTGCGAACTCGCGTCCACTCGGTGCTCTCAAAAATGAACAGCTTATTCTTCATGATTGGTCCGCCCGCGGCGAAACCAAACACATTCCGAGTGTACGTACCCTTAGGGTCGACGATCGAACCGGCCGCCTGGTTTGCCGCGTCGTTGGCGTAAGTGTTGGCCGTGTAGGCAGAAAGGCGGTTGAATTCCCATGCCGAGCCGTGGATAGCATTGGTACCAGACTTGGTGGTCAGGTTGACAATTCCGCCGGAGGCGCGCCCGTACTCGGCGGAGAAGTTGTTGGTAACGACGCTGTACTCCTGGACTGAATCGATCGGAGTCTGGTTGCCGATGAGGAGACTAAAGACAGCTACATTCTCGGCGCCGTCCAACAGAATTTCCGTGCCGGCTTCGCGCTGCCCATTGATGGCCACGCCGACACCCTGGTTCGATACATTCTGGCCGCTGTTGCTACCGCTAGAGGACATTCCTCCAGAGGTGTTGTCCCCAGAACTGATATTACCGGACAAGGCAACAAAGTCGTAAGGGTTGCGGGTAAGGCTAGGCAGATGGGACAGCTGCAGCGTGTCGACCACCTGGGAAAGTTCCTGCGATTGAGTGTTCACGGCAACGCCGCCTTCGCCGACCACCTGCACTTCCGTGGTCTCGGCGCTGACGGAGAGTTTGGCGTCCACCGTCGTATGGCCGCCAACCGTCACCTCGGCGTTGGCGGAGAAAGGCTTGAAGTTCCCCGAACTTATTGTGACCTGATAGGAAGCGGGCTCCAGCCCACTGACCAGAAAAGCGCCAGTCGCAGACGTCTGGGTTGTACGCTCGGCACCCGTGGCCACATTCTTCAGAGTTACGGTTGCACCCGCGATCACGGCACCTGACTGATCTGTAACGGTTCCTGCAATTTGTCCGCTCTCGACCTGCGCCGAGGCGATTGCCCCGGACACAAGCATGATCGCCAGGACGCCAGCAAGGTAATGCAAAAAGCTCTTCATAATTCTTTTCCTCGATAGGTTGGCTTAGTGTTTTGCAGCCGAATAACCAGAAACGTACAAATCGCCGGAACAGGGGCCTTGTCTGCGTCGTGGCAGAGAGCGTTTCACGTTGGCAGTTGGCACAAGTGCAATCGAATCGCCAAACAGCAGAAAGGCGACAAATGTTCACATTTGTTTACAACTAAAGGACCTACTCAGGAAACGGTAACCCCAAAAACGGGTCTACATCTCTCGTGGGATACCATTTTCCATAGATTCACTATGCGATATAGCAACAAAGTGGACACTTTTGGTGCTTTGCCTGTCCCACTACGCGGCCGAAGCCCGCTTTTCTTTGATTTCATGGGGTCATAGCGCGCCAGCCAATGCCTACCGGCCCTTTCTTCGCGACGAAGCCAATGAACGCAGCGTCCCAGCCCGGATCCCTGCTTTCAACAAAGTTCCGAAGGTATTTACGGCTGGAAGCCATTTCCCGCAGGTCTGCGGGATACCGCCCTGGTTTCAAATTGTGGCATTCATGTGGCCAAAGTAATGTTTACCAAGTGGGAAACAAAAGGCGTATTACCTGAGAGCTTCGGGCGTTAGCTCGCTGGGCGCAAGTTTTGGCAGCGTGCGTGCAATAGTAGCGATATATCTTAGCCTCATATCAGTTCCAATTCGGGAGGAATGAATGAAATTGCACGGCCGGTGGATAGCAGGAATCGTTCTGCTGCTCTTGATTGCGCTGCTCGGCACCCACCATGCGGTGGCACAGGTAAACAGCGCAGCGATTCATGGCACAGTCACCGACCAGTCCGGTGCGGTCATTCCGAACGCAACCATTACTGTTTTTAATACCAGCACAGGGATCACGACCACCGCCACTGCCAACAGCAAGGGATCTTTCGCCGTAACGCCGCTACAGCCGGGTGGCCCCTACACGGTCACCATTTCGGCGTCCGGCTTCGGAAACTATCAGGAGAATAACCTCACGCTCAACGTAAATGACGATCGCGAGGTGACCGGCAAGCTGCAGATCGGCCCGACAGCCCAAACGGTGGAGGTCGAGTCGAGCGCGGTGCAGGTGGAAACTTCCGAGACACAACTCAAGACCGATATTCCCGCATCTCAGATATCCGAGTTGCCTCTCTTGGGCCGCGACGCCTCCCAGTTGGAGAAGACTGCGCCCGGAGTGATGGAGGCGAGTGATCGCTTCGGAACCTTCTCGGCCAACGGTTCGCAAACGACGCAAAGCAATTTCCTGCTGGATGGCGCGGATGTGAATGATGGCCCATTGCAGGATCTTGGCGTTGTGGTTAACCCTGACGCCATCGCCGACGAGGTGATTGTTACCAGTACGTTGAACCCCGAATACAGCCGCAATTCGGGAGCGATCATCAATCAGACGCTAAAAACCGGCACCAACGCCTTCCACGGAAATGGCTTCGAATTCTACCGCGATACCTTCTTGAATAATGGCAACTACTTCTCTCTGACCCGTCCCCCTTTCCACCAAAACATCTTCGGCGGCACCCTCGGTGGCCCGGTCATCAAGAACAAGCTGTTTTTCTTTGTCGCCTACCAGGGCTTTAGGAATACGACCGGAGCAACACAGCAGACGCCGGTGTTTAGCCCCGCCCAGCTCTCAGGAGATTTCAGCGCGGACAACAATCTCACAACCCAAGGCCCAAACTCTGCTGGATTGTCGAGTAATCCGATTCCCTTTGCCATTGGCGGGTGTGCCGCCGGAACCCCGTGGAACCAGTGCCCTGCAATCGCCAATGGGGTTCTGCCCCAGGGCGCCTTTAATCCGCTGGCCCTGACGCTGACCCAGAAGTATGTGCCGGCTGCTAACGTAACTACGACAAATAATGGCGTAACGTCGTATCTCTATAACTTCAACACTTCCAATTCCCAGGTCGGAGACCAGGGCGTTATCCGCGCGGACTACCATCTTTCGGCGAACGACACTCTCTGGGGGTCAAGCGTTTTCGAATCTTCGCCCTTTACCGATACTTTGCCTTACGTAGGATCGACTCTCCCCGGCTTCGCGGAAACGAATGCCCAACACTTCAAGATCTTTAACGGCGATTACACGCATACATTCAATACGTCCACCATTAACGAGCTGCGTGCCGGCTATTTTCGCTTTAATTACACTGCTGTAAGCCCGCAGACGATCGTCCCTCCAAGCAGTGTGGGCTTCAACATAAATCCGCAATCTCCGCTGGCGGGTCTTCCGCTCATGAGCCTCACCGGATATTTCAATCTTGGCTTCAGCCCCAACGGCCCGCAGCCACGTAAGGATACCAATCTTTTAGGCACAGATATCTTCACCAAAATCGTCGGCACGCACAGCCTGAAGTTCGGGGCCACCTTCGAGCAGTTTGGGGTGGCGAATCCCTATTACGCGAACAACAACGGCAACTACGCGTACAACGGAACCGGCACCTACAGTTCGGGGGATCCGGCCATCGACTACCTGGTGGGTATTCCTTCCACTTACGTACAAGCATCGGGAAGCCTGATTGACGCTAAGTCGCACGAGTACTACCTTTTCGCACAAGACAGCTGGAGAGTGACCAGCGACCTCACGGTCAACTACGGAATCTCCTGGGACGTCGAGACACCCTGGGCGAATCATCAGTTCAATGGAGAGGGTATTAGCTGCTGGCAAAACAGTAATGCCACCTCAAAGATCTATCCCAATGGCGCCCCCGGCTTGCTGTACCCGGGCGACCCAGGTTGCACTAACTACGGGTTAGCCTCTCCCAAATACAATCACTTCGGACCACGTCTGGGTTTTGCGTGGTCGCCCAGTTCGGGCCCCTCAATGCTGCTAGGAAGGGTGGGCAGTCACGATTTTGCAGTACGCGGGGGATTTGGCATCTACTACGACCGCGACCAGGAAGAGGAGGCGCTGCAGAATCTCAACGTGCCCCCGTACTTTTATCAGTCCCGCGGTGCAGCTGATTTTGGCGGTAGTCCGAGCTTTCAAAATCCCTTTACCGACATCGCCGGAAATGGCTCCGAGCCCAATCCGTTTCCATACATCCGTCCAGCTTTTGGCAGTCAGCTCGACTGGCCGAGCTATGCCGAGGCTGACCTAAGCAATGTGGCCAAAAACTACCTGGTGCCCTATTTCTACAACTTCAACCTCAACATCCAGCGGCAACTGCCGGGCAACATGGTCATGCAGATTGGCTATGTAGGTTCGATTGGCCGCAAACTCAATCGGACCACTGAGGGCGACCCTATTACCGCCGCAGGTCATGCCGCCTGTTTGGCTGACCCGGTTTGCTCGTCGAGCGGTTTCCAACTCTCTCTTTTCTATCCACAATACAAAGCCCAACCAGCGATTGTCCCGGGATCCATCTCGACCCTTGCACCTAACGGCATACCTTGGTATCTCAGCGTAGGAAATCAGCTATCGAACGGGGCATCGAGCTATCACGCGCTGCAGATGAGCCTGGCGAAACAGCTCTCACACGGGCTCTACTTTACCCTGGCGTACACCTACTCGCACGCGCTGGATAACGGTTCTGGCTACGAATCCTCGTACAACCTCGGCGCTCCCAACAGCGTTGGGGGTTATAACGGAAGAGCGGTCAACTTTGTGCCCGGATTCGATTATCTAAACTACGGAAACTCTGATTACGACGCTCGTCACCGTTTTGTGGCCCTGTATAACTACCAAGTTCCCCTGCTACAGTCTATGAGAGACAACGCCATCATCAACGAAGCGCTTGGCGGATGGCACGTGACCGGCATCACGGCACTGCAGACCGGCTTTCCTGTGACCATCTCTGAAACCGGCGTTTTCGCGTCGCTTTGGTGTGATGTTTACACCTACTACGACTGCGCTGATGCTCCCAACACTTCCAACTTTAAGATCAAAACTCTGAACCCGCGCAGCAGCGGTCATGCGTGGTTCGACACCTCGACCTTCTCTCCAGAACAGACGGGGACCTTCGGAAACGTCGGGCGCAACTTCTTTCACGGTCCCGGCTTCAACTACACGAACATGTCGCTGTACAAAGACTTCCCGTTGGGGAAGGAAGGCGCGCGATTCCTGGAGTTAAGGCTGGAGTCCTACAACGTCTTCAACCACGCCAACTTTGGCCAGCCGGATGGCGACTTCAGCGATTCGACTTTTGGACAAATCTTGTCCGTGACGACTCCGGTTTCCTTCGGGGGCCAAGCAACCGATCCCCAACCCGGGCGAGCCACGCAACTTGGGGTCAAGCTGGCCTTCTAAGGCAGTGAAAGAGAAACAGCAGGTCCCTCCACTGCGCTACCCCGGATTTCCTGTCGAGGTTGGTGGCGCTGGCAAACTTCATGCGGCTTTCCTTACTGAAAGCCGCACACGCGGGCGTCGGTGAGGGCGGCATAACAGGAAATCCGGGTACGCTCCGGTCGGGATGACAATTCTGTGGGATTATGAACAGCTATTTAGAACAGCTATTCATCTGATAGCTTCGCGGCCTTTTCCATACCAAAGAATTGTCATCCCGACCGGAGCGTAGCGCAGTGGAGGGACCTGCTGTTTCTCTTTCGGTCTCATGCAGACTCTGAAAGGCCCTCCTTTATTTGTCTTCCTCCGGGCCCGGGTTCTTGCCTGTAAAGGGAGAGCAGCAGGGCTGTTGCGCGGGCGTAAACTCCATGAACTCCACCCGGGTCATATCCGGGTCGTACAGGTTCAATTGCACCTTGCCGTCGCGGCCGACCTTGGACTCGGTGCAAGCTGTTCCCTCACATTTATTCTTCTGCAATTGAGCAATCGCATCGGTCATGTGGGCCACCCCGAGCGAGACGTGGTCCATCACGCCGGCCTGCTTGAGCGTCGGCGCCGGAGACGCATTCAGCATGTATTCCACCCAATCCGTGCCGTCGGGTACCTGGGCGCTCTGCCAGTCCACTCGTTCCTCAGTTCTGCCGCCATGCCAGTAGGGCCGAAAGCCGAGTAAGTCCCGCCAGAACGCGTCCTCTTTCGCGGCGTCGCGAACGATAAAGCCGGCATGGATCATGCGCCTGCTGACCGCATTGGGGGAAGCCGGCGCCTTCGCGACCAATTTATTGGAACCGGCTTGCACGAAGATCACCAGGTTACCCTCGGGATCGCGCACTCCGAACTCGCCTGCTTTCAACGGCAACTCCGCCACAACTCCATGCGCCGCCAGGTAACGCTCGAGCGCGGCCGCATCTCGGGTGGTGAATCCGACTGCGGCCATGCGCACATTCGGCTTGGGTGGAGGCGGCGACGTGAGTATTTCAATCCATTGGGAGGAGTTCACGGGATAAATCCACACGCCGTTCGATTCCAGGCGCTTGTAACCCAGGGTGTCTCCGTAGAATTTTTGGGCTCCGGGCGGATCGGTGGTATAGAAGCGCGCAAAAGCGATTCCGGTAATTGCGGGGCGCTTGCCCGCTTGCGCCCCCAGCGGGGCGACGGTTGCCATGAGCAACACCAGCAATAGGGCTCGTCTCATGACCCGAACTCTAGTGGAATTGAGCCGCTCCGGTCAAAGAAGCCGCCTGCGCTCCAACGTCGAACGATTGCGTCTGAGCGCAATCCTCAATAAACTTCTCTCCGGGCAAAATTCCGGGCTTTTTCAGGTTTGTAAGGAGACTACGTGCGTGCTTTTCGACTTTTCCTGTTTCTTGCGCTCGCCTTTCTCATTCCCCAACTCCTGATCCAGACCGGCAAAGTAGAAGCACAGCAGCCACCCAACGACACGGTACCTCCTCCGCCGCACGCCAAGCAGATTTACCTCAAGCACGTTCTGGTGATCGGTCAGACCAAGGGGTTCGAACACAATTCAGTCTCACCCGCGATGGCCGCCATTTACGACATGGGCAAGGAGAGTGGGCTGTGGGACACCATGATGCGCACTGACACCGAGCTGCTGACCAAGAAAGAATTGAAGAACAACGCAAAAAACCTGAATTATTTCGACGCCGTCGTCTTCGCCAGCACCACCGGCGAACTGGACATGGACGCGGGCCAGAAGCAGGATTTCATGTCGTTCATCAAGGAAGATGGGAAGGGGTTTGTGGGAATCCATGCTGCGCTGGACACCAACTATACCTGGCCAGAGTATGGCGAGATGATCGGGGGATGGTTCGATCAGCACCCATGGATGACGTTCAATGCGCCAATTATCAATGAACAACCCGACTTTCCGGCAGTGCGTCATTTTCCCAAGGCGTTCGTCAAATATGACGAGATCTACCAGCCCAAGGATTGGTCCCGAAGCAACGTAAATGTGCTGCTCAGCCTGGACCCAAACAAACTCAACTATGAGAACAACCCGCGTATTCATCGCACGGACCATGATTTCGCGGTGGCCTGGAGCAAGATGTACGGTAAAGGGAGGGTTTTCTATTCGACACTCGGCCATACGGAAGAGGCATGGGAAGATCCGGACATCCGGAAGATGTATTTCGAGGCGATCAAGTGGTCGTTGGGGATGACCGAGGGGAGCACAACATCGCATCCGCGACCGGCCGGCTCCGCACCTGAGAAGTGAAGTAGAACCGATGGTAACGAAGGTGGTGTTACAAGGATGAAGAGATTCCGGGATGTTGCCATGCTGGCGGCGATCGCAGGGTTGGCTGCCTACCAAGGCAGGCAATTGCATATTTATGCCGCTTCAACCCAGGCGCCGGTCGCCCCCACGACGCAAAACACCGGGCCTACCCACGGTGGCAATGCGCCGCCGGCCCAATCTGCTCAACTGGCTGCCGCCGGCGGTTCCCTTTTTCAGCAGAATTGCGCCTTCTGTCACGGCCGGGATGCCGGCGGCGGAGAAACAGGCCCCGACCTCACCCGGTCCAAGCTGGTGACCTCAGATGTCGGTGGAAACCTGATTGGGGATGTAGTGCTGCATGGACGGCCCGACAAGGGGATGCCTGCTTTCCCTTTCTCCAGCGATCAGATCGCGGAGCTCGCCGCCTTTATCCACTCCCAGCAAACCAAAGCCATGGCGGTGAGCGGTAAGAGAAAAGGCGTCGATGTGTCCGATCTGCAAACGGGGAATGTGGAGGCCGGTAAAGCCTATTTCAATGGCGCGGGCGGGTGCTCGAAGTGCCACTCGCCGACCGGCGACCTGGCCGGCATCGCCTCCCGCTATGAAGGGCTGCAGCTGGAAGAACGAATGCTCTATCCCAAAGACGTGAAGAGCAAGGTAACGGTCACACTCGCCTCGGGAGAGAAGGTTTCGGGGACCCTGGCGTACCAGGATGAATTCACGGTGGGACTGCGGGATGCTACAGGAACGTACAGGTCTTGGCCCACGAGCGCTGTGAAGGTTTCCGTTGACGCACCCGTGGAGGCTCACGTGGCCTTGTTCGGCAAATATACCGATGACGATATCCATAACCTGATGGCGTATATACAGACTCTGCGCTAGGAGCATTTTTTGACTGCTTTGAGAAATACGTTGCTTATTGCCGTCGGCGCGGTATTGGCCTTTGCCACTTCAAGTCCGCTGAAGGCACAAAACGTGGACGCCGCCATGCTCCTGCACCCGCCGGCCGACAGCTGGCCTGGTTACCATGGCGACTACTCCGGAAGACGGCACAGCAAGCTGACGCAAATTACGCCGCAAAACGTGAGCGATCTGAGCCTGGCCTGGGCGTTTCAAACAAACCAGTCGGCAGAAATCAAATCCTCTCCGCTATTGGTCGATGGCGTGTTGTACTTTACCGTCCCGGATAATGTCTGGGCGGTGGATGCGCGCTCCGGGCACAAGCTTTGGCAGTACACCTATCCCCCCAACAAAGGGGACCATATCGGTCAGCGCGGCGTGGGCATGTATAAGGATTGGCTGTTCTTTGTTTCCCCGGATGCGCACCTGGTTTCTCTCAATGCCAAGGACGGCAAGGTACGGTGGATCATTGAACTTGCCGACGTAAACAAAGGCTATTGGGCGACCGAGGCGCCTTTCATTGTGGGTAACCACGTTCTGGTGGGCGTGGGCGGCGATCTGGATAACATACCCATGTTCCTGAAGTCGATCGATCCGGAGACGGGCCAGACGCAGTGGCAGTGGAACGTCACGCCTCCGCCGGGACCAGGCGTCACCACGGGCGGCACGACGTGGATGGCTGGGACCTATGATCCTGACCTGAACCTCATCTACTGGGGCACGGGGAACCCCACGCCGGTGTTGGACGGCCACGCACGGCCGGGAGATGACGAGCACACCTGTAGCATCGTGGCTCTGAATCCCGATACAGGCAAGTTAGTGTGGTCGTTTCAGCCGTCGCCGCATGACACGCATGACTGGGACGCGGTGGAAATACCAGTGCTGGTCGACGGGACTTTTCATGGTCAACCCCGCAAGATGCTCATGCAAGCCTCGCGCAATGGATATTTCTTCGTTCTAGATCGGACCAATGGCAAGAGCCTGCTCACGGTTCCTTTCGGGCCCGTGAACTGGGCATCGGGGGTAGACAAGCAAGGCCGTCCCACTCCCGATCCCGCGAAGGAACCGGCGCCCGACGGGCGCTTGATTGCACCGGACGAGGGTGGATTGACCAACTACCGTTCGCCCAGCTTCGACCCTAAGACTGGACTGTTTATCGTCGACGCTCACCCCGCGTACAGCCTCTATTTCAACAAGCCGGCAGATGGTTCCTATGGTTGGGCGGGTGCGGATTATGGGCTGTGG
Source organism: uncultured Acidobacteriaceae bacterium (assembly GCA_963721125.1). GTDB lineage: Bacteria > Acidobacteriota > Terriglobia > Terriglobales > Acidobacteriaceae > PALSA-350. The sequence goes on from CAVRHZ010000001.1 coordinate 307,692, forward strand.
GGCAAGGGCGTGCTGGAGGCGATCGATTACCAAACCGGCAAGATTCGCTGGAGCCATGAACTTGGCCCGGGAGGTTCCGGCGCCGGAGTGCTGACGACAGATTCCGGACTTACCTTCACCGCGGATTCCGAAGGAAACTTTCTCGCACTCGATACCAGCAACGGCAAGACTCTTTGGCATTCTGGCTCAGGAGGGCGGGTCGGCAGCTCTCCAATTATGTATGAACTCGACGGCCGGCAATACCTGCTGACGAGCGCCGGAAGTGTGTTGTTTGCGTTTGCGCTGCCGCAGAGCGCGGTTCCGACTACGCACGCGGTCGCCAAGGCCCACTGAGGGTGGGGCTAAAAGTCTGTCGCCTCACCGTGCCTGGTTCCCTCACAAATGACGGGTGCCCCATATCTCGCTCGTTTTTCGCGAGATGTGGGATTCCACCGATATTGACCGCTAAATCTATCGGGTGAATTGAGAGTCAGAGGGAAAGAGCAGTGGAATCCCACATCTCGCGAAAAACGAGCGAGATATGGGGCACCCGTCATTTGTGAGGGAACCAGAGGCCGTCCTCTTGAATCTCCTGGAAAATCTCTATGAAAATCACCGATGTAAAGACCGTCGTCGTGAACGCAGAAATGCGCAATTGGATATTCGTTAAGGTCATCACCGACCAGGCAGGCCTGTTTGGCTGGGGAGAGGCATCGCTGGAGTGGAAGACCCGGGCCGTAACTGGGGCCATCGAAGATTTCGCTCCTATGTTGATCGGCGAGGATCCACGCAATATCGAGCACCTCTATCAGAAGCTCTATCGCCATTCATTTTTCCGCATGGGGGTGATTGGCATGAGCGCGATCAGTGGGGTGGAGCAAGCATGCTGGGATATCTTCGGCAAGTCGCTTGATCTTCCGGTCTATCGACTACTCGGCGGCGAAGTACGTAACCGAGTCCGTATGTATACCCACCTCGGCGGCGGGGACATGAAGTCCGTCTACCAGACCTTCGACCCCCAGCCGCTGATCGATCTTGCCAACCAGGTGGTTGCTCGCGGCTATACCGCGCTGAAAGTAGTCTTTGTTCCCTATTCCGAGCCGTTGATGGGACGGCAGTATGTACGCCAGTTTTCCCAGATGTTCGAGAAGCTGCGGCTCGCCGTGGGAGACAGTATCGACATCATGATCGATTTCCATGGACGGACCTCACCCGCCATGGCGATCCAATATATTCACGCGATTGAGGAATTTAGCCCGTACTTCTGCGAAGAGCCGGTTCCCCCGGAGAATGTTCCGGCCTTGCGCCAGGTTCGTGAAGCGGTCAGGGTTCCCATCGCGACCGGCGAGCGATTGGTTTCCCGCTACCAGTTTCGCGAGGTTTTCGAACAACAAGCGTGCCACGTGATTCAGCCCGACTTGTGCCATTGCGGCGGCCTTTACGAGGCAAAAAAGATAGCGGCGGCGGCAGAAACCTACTATATGGGCGTGGCTCCCCATAACCCTTTGGGGCCGATTGCCAATGCTGCTGCTCTCCACTTTGCCCTATCGACACCGAATTTTCTGATCCAGGAAGATATGCTTACAGATGTGCCCTGGCGTTGGGACGTGGTCAAACATGGCTTGAAGATGGAGAACGGCTACTGGGCGAAGAGCGAATCTCCAGGCCTGGGAATCGAAGTGGACGAGGTTGAGGCAGCGAAACATCCTTTCAAGCAGGAAGCCTTTGCGACCTCGGTAGCACGTGCGGCAGACGGCGCAATTTTGGACTGGTAGTTTGAGGAGAAGAACTGTGAAGTTGAATTACTCGCGAAAGAAAATCGTTTCTGGCAGGGGCTCTTGTCGTTCCCTGCATGGTCATAGCACTGCTCGTGCACGCACAAACATTTCCCGATCCCTCGGTGTACGCCAACGATCCCGCGGCCATGCTTGCCGGATACCGGCACGTTGAGGTCTCCTCGGTCTCCGACGCGATTGAGCAGCTCACCGGGCAGCGCCAGTATATGACCCACCACATGCAACCGATCTTCACTACAAAGTTCGCCGGCTACGCCGTAACCGTAAAGATGGTGAAGGAAGAAAATCACGATCCCAATGCACTCACCCCGATGCTCACCGCGATCGACCACGGAGCCAAGGACTCGGTGTATGTGATGACAGTGCAGGACGGAGCGGACATTGCCGGGATGGGTGGGCTGATGGGCACGGCTATGTCTGCGCGCGATTTCGCAGGCGCGGTCATCGACGGAGGCGTGCGTGACGTAGCCTATCTGCGCAAGATTGGATTCCCTGTCTATGCGAGCGGCATCGTCCCGTCCACTTCGGCCGGACACTATCGCGTTGCGGGCACGGGGGTACCAGTCGTGTGTGACGGAGTCAAAGTCAATGCCGGCGACATTGTCGCCGCGGATAGCGACGGAGTCGTGGTCGTACCCCGGGAGATCGCTCCTAAGGTATTGGTACTGTCACAGCAACTGGACTTCAAAGAACACAGCATGTACGCGTTCATCGAAAACACTAAATCCATTGAAGACGCGGTAAAGAAGTTCGGCCGATTGTAAGGTTCGGCATCTCTCTTCCGGTAACAAATGAGGGGTGCCCCATTCAAGCCCGGTTTTGGCTTGAGTGGGATTCCACCGCGCTGGACCGGCAGCTTTCTCTACTGCAACGGATCCCTAGGTCCATGATCATCTACACCCTGTACGGTCAGCGATCGAGTTCCGTGGAACCCCACTCAAGCCAAAACCGCGCTTGAATGGGCACCCTTCATTTGTTACCGGTAGAGAGAGGCAGTTAGAAATTGAGGCTAGCGGCCGCAACGGTCCCGTTCACTTTCGATTGCGGCCACCGCCTGGCGCGCCTTTCCATCGTCGGGAGAGAACTGGAGTAAGCGCTGGAGCGCTGTGATCGCAGCCTTAGGATCACCAATCGAGCATTCAAGCACGCCCAGGTCGATAGCCGCCGAAGTGTCCGCGGGATCATGCTCGCTCACCCAGCGCAATCCAGCGACCGCATCTTTTGCATCACCGGCTCGGGCCTCCAGTATTGCCAGATCGCCGGCGGCGACGGAATCGGCGGGGTTCGCACGCAGCGCTACCTGGTATTCACGCATGGCAGCCTGACGATCACCCGACAGTTGATCCATTAGGCCAAGTGCGGTATGCAAATCAGGATCTGCCTGCTCCCCGCCGCGGCGCTCAGCCTGCTGCAAGAGTTGCATGGACCGATGCCCTGCCTGCACATCTCCCCGCTCGGCGAGCTGAAAGTAGGCGAGTCCCAGTTCACGATCACTCGCGGGTCCGCCACCCACCACCGTGAGGTCTCCGGTATGTGGAACGTCCGGGTCGAGCGATAACATAGGACGGCGCTGGATGCGATGGTCGGTCACTTGTTCGTGGGCCACGTCTCCTGTCTTCTCACGCGGCATGTGGCACTGGCTACAGTCCGGCTGATCGGGGTGGTGCTTGCTCACGAATGAGGGCGCTCCATGGCAGGTAAGACAACGGCTTCTGAAGTAGCTTACCCGCTGCTCCGCTGCAGGAGAGCTGTGCGGATCGTGACAAGTGGTGCAAGTGAGCCGGTCTCCGCTCTTCCGCTTGCACTCGCTCTGCAGTAGGGCTTCCCACTGGCTCGTCGCTCTGCCGGCCGGCCCCAACTCGCCGGCGTGCACAAAGTGAGTTACATAATCCGAGAGATCTTCGCCGGGTAGAAAATTGGATAGTGAACGTCCCTGGATGTTGACGGCTGTCTCCCCTTCCAGGTGACATTGCAGGCATACCGAGTCACGCTTGCTGGGCGAGAGCTTTGCCGGGTTTACTATCGGCGCTTTACCCCCGCTCGCCAGGTGTGCCGTTGGATCGCCATGACACGACTGGCAGGTGATGCCCCCGTGAAGAAAGGGCTGCGCCCCGAAATGGTTCCGCGCGCCAGGCAGCGATGGCTGCACGCCGGTGGCGTGGCAATGAAGGCAGCCCGTATCCACCTGCAAGGTAAAGGGCATCTCTCGCACATTGGGCGATTTCGGGTTCATGTCCCATACCCGCTGCTTGCTGTACCAGTTAACCGGGCTCTCAAACCAATAGCCTTGATTCTGGAAAAGGTATGTGCGGCCTCTCTGGCCGGAGCCGACGAAATAGCTTAGCTCCTGCTTTCCCTTCAAGGCTCGTTCCGGCGGCGCGTTGGGCCGGTCGTAACTCAGCCACGCCCGCCCGTCTCGCACGAAGAGGCGGTAGTGGACGCCGGAAGCAGCATGTGTGAACTCACCCGGCAGCAGACCATCGATGGCAGCTCCGCTGGCTTGCGCCATGGGAGTTCTCTGGTAGCTGTCATAGATTTCCCGATGGCAGCCGGCACAAGCGGCGTCAGGATTTTCTGCCAACAATCGGCTCCGGACAAGCGCCGAAGGCGCAGTCAGGAGAATCAATAACCATAGGGGAACGAGACGTAAGCGCGCCACGGCGACCTGTGGAGGAGGGAATCGCAACCACCTCTCTATATATGGACGCTAAAAGACTGTCGATTGCGTAATTATTCGAGTACGCTTGAAAACTAGTTCGATGCTGAGGAGGTCGTCCGTGCGATTTTCCAGTCTGTTTAAGACTTTCGTTCCTGCCATCGCCGCATTCAGTGCCTTGTGTGTTGGCAGTTCGTTGGCGTCGGGCCGGCCTGGCGCAGAAACCAAGAGCCAGGGATGCCCGAGCAATGACAGCGGGTTGAAGTTGCCTGCTGGTTTTTGCGCGACCATATTCGCCGACGGTATTGGCCACGCTCGCCACCTGGTGGTGGCGCCGAACGGAGTGGTTTACGTCAATACCTGGTCCGGTGACTACTATCCCCCCGGGGACAAAATTCCCGCAGGCGGATTTCTGGTAGCCCTGCAAGATAAGACGGGCGCAGGCAAGGCGGACGTGATTGAGCGCTTCGGCGAAACCGCCCAGACCGGCGGAGCCGGTGGCACCGGCATTGCCCTCTACAAGGGCTCGATCTACGCGGAGATCAACGATCGCATCGTGCGTTACGCGTTGCCGGCGGGCTCCATCGTCCCCCAGGGACCGGCCACGACCGTCGTCACCGGACTGCCTCTGGGCGGCGATCACCCCATGCATCCATTCGCCATCACCGCTGATGGGTCCTTGTACGTCGATGTGGGTACGGCAACCAACTCCTGCCAATTGAAGAATCGAACCCTCAAGTCCCCCGGCGCGGACCCTTGCACCGAACTTGAAACCCGGGGCGGCACCTGGCGCTATGACGCGAACAAGACTAACCAACCATTTACCCCGGCAGATCGCTTCGCCACCGGTATCCGCAACGGCGAGGGCTATGCTATCGACGCAGCCGGCAAGCGCCTATTTGTTACCCAACATGGACGAGACCAGCTGCATGCAAATTGGCCCGACCTGTACGCGCTGCCGAAGGAAGCCACTTTACCGGCGGAAGAGTTGCTGCTGCTGAAGCAGGGCGGAGACTATGGCTGGCCCGAGTGTTATTACGACGCAGTGCAGCAGAAGCTGGTACTGGCGCCCGAATACGGCGGAGATGGCGGCAATAAGGTAGGCGTCTGCGCTAGCAAGATCGCCCCGGTGGCAGCTTTTCCAGCACATTGGGGGCCCAATGGGGCGGTCTTCTACGACCAGAAACAGTTCCCGGCTCACTACAGGAACGGCGTGTTCATCGCCTTTCACGGTTCCTGGGATCGGGCGCCTTTTGCCCAAGGGGGCTACAACATTGTCTTTCAGCCGCTTGCCGGCGCCCGTTCAGCGGGTCCGTGCGAAATATTTGCTGACGGATTTGCCGGGGCGGTCGAGACGCCTGAAAAAGCGGTGCACCGCCCCAGTGGCGTTGCGGTCGGACCGGACGGGTCGCTCTACATCGCCGACGATAATACGGGGCGCATCTACCGGGTGAAGTATGTGGGCGGCTCCGCCGGTGGTGGTGCTGCGACTACTCCATGCCCGAGCGCGTCGGCTTCTCCCGGGCCCATCGACACGGCCAATGCCAAACCACCCGAAGGCACAAATCCGGATGCCGGTCTCTCCGTTCCGACAGGAGCGACACCAGAGATGGTGGCGCTGGGCGATCGCATTTACCACGGACAAGTGGGTGGAGCGTCGTGCGCGGGTTGCCATGGGTCCGACGGCAAAGGCACTCCACTGGGCCCTGACCTGACCGACACCAAGTATTTGTGGAACGACGGCAGTTGGGCCGGAATCGCCAAAACCATTACCGACGGCGTACCGCAGCCAAAAGAATATCGCAGCCCCATGCCGCCCATGGGCGGAGCACAACTCACTGACGACCAGGTGAAAGCCGTGGCCGCATATGTCTGGAGCATGAGCCATCACTAAATTTCGAACAGGTGGTGTTGATGAAGCCTTGGATCCTGTATGCAGGCATGACCGTGGTGGCCTGGGGCGTGTGGGGTGTGTTCAGCAAGCTGGCCTCAAACTACACCCGGCCGCGGCAGACACTGCTTTTTCAGGTAGTCGGCGTGATGGCCTTTGGGCTGGTGGTGCTCTCACTGGAACGATTCCACATCGATTGGTCTCCACCAGGATTCACTTGGTCGGCTGCCGCGGGCTTCGTAAATTTCGTCGGATTTCTAGCCTTTTTTGCGGCGGTTGAAAAGGGCAAGGTTTCGACGGTGATCGCGATGTCGTCGCTCTACCCGGTGGTCACGATCGCATTGAGTGTCCTCTTTCTGCACGAGACGATCACTCGGCGAGAAGGTCTAGGCGTCGCTTGCGCGTTGCTGGCGGGCTTTCTGTTGGCAGGTTGATACGACCTCTGGATGCGCGATTATTCCACCTACAGCTTCTGGCTTGAGGACGCAGGCGAGTCGCTGACGCCTCGGCCAGCGCTCCAGAGTTCGAGCGACGTCGACGTGGCCATCCTGGGCGCCGGCTACTCCGGCCTGTGGACGGCTTACTACCTGCTGCTGTACGAGCCCACACTACGCGTTGCCGTGGTGGATAAGGAGATCGCCGGTTTTGGCGCATCGGGACGAAATGGAGGCTGGTGTTCGCCAAACTTTCCCGTGACGGCTGGCGCTTTGGAGAAGCGCTTCGGGCCTGAGACCGCGCGTAATCTGCTGCTGGCCATGCGCGCTTCGGTGGACGAGGTGGGCCGCGTCTGCGCCGACGAAAAGATCGATGCGCGGTTTCATAAAGGCGGCGTCCTGACCTTGGCGCGTGGGCGGCATCAACTGCCGGGAATTCGCTCGAGTTTTGCGACCTATGAACGGCTGGGGCTGGGTGATCGCTACCGGGTGCTTAGCGCCACGGAAGCCAGCGAACGCATTCTCGTGACCGACGTGCAGGGTGGGCTGTTCACCCCCGACGGTGCAAGCCTTCATCCGGCACGGCTGGTGCGCGGTTTGGCGCGGGCGGTGGAGGCCCGCGGCGGCATCATCTATGAGCATACGCCGGTGACTGGGTTCAAAGCGGGAAGCCTGATCACGCCTGGCGGAGAATTGCGCGCAAAGCGGGCAACTGTGCTCGCGGGGGAGGCATATCTGACGCGCCTCCCGGCCCTGCACCGGGCGCTGCTGCCGGTCTATTCCCTGATCTCGCTTACCGAGCCGTTGACCGCCACGCAGTGGTCGCAGATCGGATGGCAGAACGGAGAGAGTGTTGCTTCCACGCGCAACACAGTCGTATATCTGACCAAAACTCCGGATGGGCGAATCCTCTTTGGCAGCCGTGGTGCGCCCTATGCCTTCGGCTCGAAGATTCGAGACGAGCAAGACACCCATGAGGCGACCGTGAAGATGATCCAGCGCTCATTAGTGGACTGGTTTCCGCCGTTGGCAGGCATCGCTTTTACGCATGCCTGGGGTGGGCCGGTGGGCATGCCCCGCGACTGGATGCCCGCTGTGCGTTTCGACGCGAGTTCGCGGATCGGTTCGATTATGGGCTATACGGGACAGGGGGTTTCGACCAGCAATCTAGCCGGACGTTTGCTCGCCGGTCTGATCACAAATTGTCAAACCGGCCTGGAGATGCTTCCGCTGGCGCAGAGACGTTCCCCGAACTGGGAGATGGAGCCGCTGCGCTGGCTAGTGGTGCGCTACATGCAGAACGCTTTCCTGCGCATCGATGAAGCCGCTGAAGCCGGCCGGCCCCGACCTGTGGATGCCCGGTTGGCTGAGTATCTGGGCAGACATTAGGACTGAGGCGCTCGTAACTCAGAGGTTCATATTAGGGGTTTTGAACTAAGGGACGAATTGGAGCTACTCCCGGCAAATCGTAAATCGAGAGCCCGTTCATTTGGACAGCCCTGCTCGTAACTTAGTAAGTTACATTGCCTGCACTCAAGCGCGATTCAAGGTAAACGCGCAGGAAACCGTGCAGTGGCCAGCCCTCGTGGGTCCACTTGAGGATAGTCTCGCGGGCCGTTTTCAGGCCGGCAGTCTCGGCCGCCAACGAGGCCGGAGAGGTGGCCAGCACCTCAATCTCGAATCGCGGCACGTGCGCTTGATCCAACACGCGAATCCTGTAAAGGCCCGGTCCACCTACTCGAACTTGTGCCAGCTTCTGCGTAGCCGACCAATCCAGCGGTTGGACAGGGGGCGCGGTTGTCGCGGTAGTTTGCCCATCCCTGGCTACCCTGAGCCCGTATTGGCCCGAGGGCAGAACACGCAACGCCGGAGCGATTGAGATGTCGCCCTGCGGGCTGACCGCCGCCACCATCTCGGAGTTGACCGCCATCTCCTCGCGCCCTGCTGGGGTTGGGAAAGCTGTTTCGGCCGACGCCGGTCGCAACAACAAAACGTTCCTGACTGCGACAAACATCTCCCAAACCGCTGGCGGCGGCTGCGGAGTGATCGCCGGAACGCGGAAACCCTGGGAACACGTTCTCGCCTCATAGCATTCACACAGCATGCGCTGTCCGTCGGGCAGCAAAATTACTATCGAGTGCGCCGAACCTTCCACGTCCGCGGTGACCAAACCACCTGGTGGGATCGCCTCCCCCAACCGGAGCGCGTTGGGGCTGCCATTTAAATGCCAGTCCCCGTGCTTTTCCCAAACCATTCCCGTCGCCCCGCTCCCGGCCGCAACCGCGGCGCTGCAAAGAACCTCGGCTATCAGTGCAACGAGCAATACTGTGGATTTCATACGTAGAGTCTGACCTAAGTCTCGCATCCTTCCAGTACGAGGCCAACTGGGCGGCGGACTCCTGGTCCAACTGGGTCAAAAGTTTTATCCGGATTAAGGAACTTGAATTAATCTCTTTCCCACTACCCCAATTGTTGTATATTCAACCTGCGTCTCCGAAGTTCCCCCCTCCATCCCCTCTGTGCGATCCCCCTATCCCCTGGGCTGTCAGGCTCCTGTTTTCACAGGACTGCGCTAGTCCAACAATTCGTTGACGGTGGGGCGGCCCGGGCCAGGCAATACGTAGCTGGAATTGCGACCCAAATCCCACCCGGGTAGGAGGGTCTCATTTTTCGGCTAGCTGAATCCACGCGCCACGCGCGACGCAACCGGTCCGGGTCATATGTAGCCCTTTCCAGGCAACTGCTCCTGTGCCTTTTGCTGCTGACCGTGGCACGGCCTCTCCTCGCGCAGCTCCCCAACGTGCTCACATGGCGCTACGACAACACGCATCAGGGTCAGAATACGCAGGAGACGGTTCTCACTCCGACCAATGTGAACACCAACACATTTGGCAAGCTATTCAGCCAAACTGTGGACGGCCAGGTTTATGCGCAACCGCTCTACGTCGCCAACCTGACCATAAACGGCGCCACCCACAACGTCATTTTCATTGCTGACGAGCATGATTCGGTCTACGCCTTCGACGCCGACAGCAACGGGGGCACGAATAGTGCGCCCCTGTGGCAGGCCAGCATGATCAGCACGGCTCATGGGGCCGCATCGGGAGCGACCACCGTCCCCTATACAGATGTTCAGGGTGGTGTAGGAGATATTCATCCCGAGATTGGCATCACTTCCACCCCGGTCATCGATCTCACCACCAACACCCTCTTTGTGCTCGCCAAGAGCAAAGAGAACGGCAATTACGTTCAAAGGCTGCATGCGCTCAACATTCTGACCGGCAGCGAGCGATCTGGCAGTCCAGTGGCACTCTCAGGATCGGTGCCTGGCAACGGCAGCGGAAGTTCCGGAGGCACGCTGGCCTTCAGTACCTTGTGGCAAAATAATCGTTCGGCGCTCGATCTCTTTAACGGGAACATCTACATTGGCTTTGGCTCTCATGGCGATGATGGGCCCTGGCATGGCTGGGTCCTGGTTTACAACGAGACCACTCTTCAACAAACAGCGGAGTTTTGCACCTCTCCCAATGGATCCGGCGACGGGATCTGGGGAGCGGGCGCAGGATTTCCCATCGACACGGTGAGCGCAAACGGAAGAGCATTTCTAGTCACCGGCAACGGCGATTGGACAAGCTATCCCCCGCTCACAAACAGCGTGGATTATGGCGAAAGCATTCTCCGCTTCGATCTATCGAATGGCGGCTTTGCCATTAGCGACGCATTCACAGACTTCAATCAATCTTCGTTGAGCGGCGCGGATCTCGATCAAGGCTCGGGTGGCATTCTGCTGCTTCCGAACCAACCAGGGACGTATCCGCATCTCCTGGTCCAGGTTGGCAAGGAAGGCCGGATCCTGGTTATCAACCGTGACAGCCTGGGCGGCTATGTTGGCCCCAATGCCGGTCACAACACCAATGCGGTGCAGGATATAACGGGCGCATTGGGGTCAGACTCAGGACTGTGGAGCACGCCGGCCTACTGGAATGGGAATGTCTACATGTGGGCCGAAAATGATGCCCTGAAGATGTTTCCTATCACCAATGGCGTTCTGGCTACGAGGGCCACGGCGCAATCATCGGCCACTTCGACATTTCCGGGAGCCACCCCTGTGGTCTCGTCCAATGGCACACAGAACGGGATCGTATGGGCCTTGATAACCGATTTGTACACCTCGAACGGATCCTCGATTCTGTATGCATTTAACGCCACTAACGTCGCGCAGGAACTTTACGACAGCAATCAGAACCCCAATCGCGACAATCCGGGACCAGCGATCAAGTTCACGGTTCCCGTCGTCACCAACGGCAAGGTCTATGTGGGCGCGGGTTACCAGATCGACGTTTACGGCCTTCTGAACGGAGCACCGCAAGCGGCCGCACCCGTCATTTCACCCGCAGGGGGCACTTTCAGCGCAGCACAACAAGTCACCATCACGGATACCGTCAGCGGCGCCTCTATTTATTACACCACCGACGGATCGACTCCCACGACAGGGTCCACAAAGTACACCGGGGCTTTCCAGGTCTCAAGCGATACGACTGTGCAGGCGATTGCCAGCGCGAGCGGATATCTGCAGAGTGCAGTGTCGAGCGCGACCTATGCTTTCAACACGCAGACTGCCGTGCCGCAGTTTTCTCCGGCAGCAGGTTCCTACACGACTACGCAGTCAGTCACTCTTTCCGACAGCACATCCGGAGCCGTCATCTACTACACGACGGATGGATCGACTCCCACGACCAGTTCGACGAAATATACGGCGCCGATTACCGTCAGCGCCAGCACTGTGATTAATGCAATCGCTACTGCCAGCGGGCTGACGAACAGCAACCTGGCGAGCGCCTCCTACACCATACAGCCGAACGGGACTGGGATTAACTACGGCAACGGCTTTGCCAGCGTCGCCGGCCTGACATTGAACGGAAGCGCGACGAACGTAGACGACAGCCGCCTGCAGTTGACCACAGGGCTGACATACCAGGCATCCAGCGTGTTCTATAACACTCCAACCAACATCCAGGCATTTACCACGTCATTTGCATTTCAACTCTCGAGTGCCCAGGCCGATGGATTCACCTTTACCATACAAAACGTCGGCCCAACCGCGATTGGTGGCTACGGGGGAAGCCTGGGATACGGACCGAACCCGACCACGGGAACAACGGGCGGTATCGCCAAGAGTGTCGCCATCAAGTTCGACTTCTATAACAATAACGGCGAGGGCACAGACTCAACCGGACTTTATATCAACGGCGCGTCCCCGACAGTTCCCGCTGTCGACATGACCTCGTCGGGCGTTATCTTAAGCAGTGGAGACCAAATCAACGCGAACATGACGTACGACGGGGTCAATCTGGTGATGACCCTTACGGATATCGTCGTGAACAAGACCTTCACTTATACGTTCCCGATCAATATCCCCTCCACCATCGGTAGCAACGTGGCGTATATCGGCTTCACCGGCGGGTCTGGCGGTGAAAGCTCAAGCCAGAAGATTCTGTCATGGACGTTCACCTCTCAGTCCGGCTCGGTGACCCAGACACCGGCCTTCTCTCCGGCCGGAGGGACTTTTGCTACGGCCCAACAGGTGACGCTCAGCGATGGGACCGCTGGGGCGGTCATCTACTACACCATCGATGGCTCGGCTCCCACCACCTCGTCTTCCGTCTACAGCTCTCCGATCAGCGTGGATAGCGGCACGGTCACGATCAATGCGATTGCGCAGGCGCCCGGCTACAGTGCCAGCAGCGTTGGCAGCGCAACCTACACTATCCAGACACCAACCGCGGCCACGCCCACTTTTTCGCCGGGCACGGGCACTTACACTTCGACGCAGTCAGTCACGATCGCCGACACCACCCCCGGAGCGACGATCTACTACACCACCAACGGCACCACGCCAAGCACCTCCTCTGCGGTCTATAGCTCGGCAATCACCGTCAGCGCCAGTAGTACTTTGGAGGCTCTGGCGATTGCTCCTGGATACGCGCAGAGTGCGGTGGCCACTGCGGCCTACGTGATTCAATCCGGCGGGACCAGCACCATTAACTTTGCCGGCGGCTTTCCCAGCGCCACCGGCCTGCAACTAAACGGCGCAACGAAAGTGAACGCCAACAGCCTTGAGCTTACCGATGGAGGAGGCTATGAGGCCGGAAGCGCCTTCTGGACCACACCGGTCAACATCCAGTCCTTTACCACCAACTTCACCTTCCAACTAACCAGCGCCGTCGCCGACGGATTTACCTTCACCATCCAGGGTGCGGGCGCGACTGCACTAGGAGGGTATGGGGGAAGCCTTGGATATGGGCCGACCAGCGGGACAACGGGTGGTATAGCCAAGAGTGTCGCCATCAAATTCGACATCTACAGCAACAGTGGCGAAGGCACCGATTCCACGGGCATGTATACCGGCGGAGCATCTCCAACCGTCCCAGCGGTCAACCTCACCTCTTCCGGGATCGTGCTGTCGAGCGGCGACACCATATCCGCTCAACTTGTCTATAACGGCACGACGCTAACGCTCAATCTTACCGACACGGTTACGAATGATACCTTCACCCAGGCGTTCACGGTCAATATACCCTCCACCGTTGGCGCAAACACGGCTTATGTCGGTTTCACCGGCGGCACTGGAGGTGGGACGGCGATCCAGAACATCAAGTCCTGGACGTTCACTTCAGGAACAACGACTCCAACAGCCGCAGATCCCACATTCACCCCAGCGCCGGGCACGTATGCTACGGCACAAAACGTCTCACTGAGCAGCGCGACGACAGGCGCAACCATCTACTACACGGTAGATGGGTCGACCCCCACAACCTCCTCCGCTGTTTACAGCGCACCGATTGTGGTGAGCGCCACGTCACTTACCATTCGCGCCTTTGCAGCCGCGGCCGGATATCAAAGCAGCCCGATTGTCGTGGGCACTTATCAGATCCAGGGTACAGCGGCAACGCCAACGTTTACCCCGGCCAGCGGAACGAGTTTCTCTTCCACGTTGAGTGTGTCCATTGCCGATGCGACTCCATCGGCGTCGATTTATTACACCACCGACGGAAGTACGCCGACGACGGCCTCTCAGCTCTACTCCGGTTCGTTCACCATTAGCGCAACCACCACTGTCCACGCGATCGCGACGGCCAGCGGCTATACGCAAAGTGCCCAGGGCGCGGCGAGCTATACATACTCTCCTACCCAATCGGTCACGCAGACCCCTGCGTTCTCGCCGGCCGGGGGGTCCTTTACTACAGCGCAACAGGTGACGATCAGCGATGCAACCGCCGGGGCCGTGATCTACTACACCACCAACGGCACCACGCCGACCACCTCCTCTGCGGTCTACAGCTCGGCAATCACCGTCAGCGCCAGCACCACCCTGGAGGCTCTGGCGATTGCTCCTGGATATACGCAGAGTGCGGTGGCCACAGCGGCCTACGTGATTCAGTCCGGCGGGACCAGCACCATTAACTTTTCGAGCGGTTTTCCCAGCGCCACCGGCCTGCAACTGAATGGCGCAACCAAAGTGAACGCCAACAGCCTTGAGCTTACCGACGGAGGAAGCTATGAGGCCGGGAGCGCCTTCTGGACTACACCGGTGAACATCCAGGCCTTTACCACCAACTTCACTTTCCAACTGACCAGCGCGGTCGCCGATGGCTTTACCTTCACCATCCAAAATGCGGGCGCAACCGCACTGGGTAACCTCGGCGGCGGCCTGGGCTACGGAGTCAACCCCAACGGTGGAACAACCGGCGGTATCGCCAAGAGTGTCGCCATCAAATTCGACATCTTCAGCAACAGCGGGGAGGGCTCCGATTCCACCGGAATCTTCACCGATGGCGCTTCGCCGACGAACCCCGCCGTCAACCTCACCTCTTCCGGCATCGTGCTGTCGAGCGGCGATACAATATCCGCCCAACTTGTCTATAACGGCACAACATTGACCCTTAATCTAACCGACACAGTTACGAATAACACCTTCAGCCAGGCGTTCACGATCAATATTCCCTCCACCGTGGGGGCAAACACGGCTTACGTTGGCTTCACCGGCGGCACCGGGGGTGGGACCGCGATTCAGAACATCAAAACCTGGACCTTCAACTCTGGAACAACTCAAGTAACCGCGGCGGCGACGCCGACGTTTACCCCGGCCAGCGGAACGAGTTTCTCTTCCACGTTGGGTGTATCCATTGCCGATGCGACTCCATCGGCATCGATTTACTACACCACCGACGGAAGTACGCCAACGACGGCCTCTCAGCTCTACTCGGGTCCGTTCACCATTGGCGCAACCACCACTGTCCAGGCCATCGCCACCGCCAGCGGCTATACGCAAAGCACCCAGAGCTCGGCGAGCTATACGTATTCTCCGACCCAGTCGGTCACGCAGACGCCGGCCTTCTCGCCGGTGGGAGGGTCCTTCACCACAGCGCAGCAGGTGACGATCAGCGATGCAACCGCTGGTGCGGTGATCTACTACACCATCGATGGCTCGGCTCCGACCACCTCGTCTCCTGTCTACAGTTCTCCGATCAGCGTGGCTAGCGGCACGGTTACGATCAAAGCGCTCGCGCAGGCGCCCGGCGACAGTATCAGTGCGCCGGGCAGCGCAACCTACACCATCCAGACAGCGACCGCGGCCACGCCCACCTTTTTACCAGCCGCAGGCACTTATACCTCGACGCAGTCAGTCACCATCGCCGACAGCACTCCCGGGGCGACGATCTACTACACCACCAACGGGACCACGCCAAGCACTTCCTCTGCGGTCTATAGCTCGGCAATCACCGTCAGCGCCAGCACCACCCTGGAGGCTCTGGCGGTTGCCCCTGGATATACGCAGAGTGCGGTGGCCACAGCGGCCTTCGTGATTCAATCCGGCGGGACCAGCACCATTAACTTTGCCGGCGGCTTTCCCAGCGCGACCGGCCTGCAACTGAACGGCGCAACCAAAGTGAACGCCAACAGCCTTGAGCTTACCGACGGAGGAAGCTATGAGGCCGGGAGCGCCTTCTGGACTACACCGGTGAACATCCAGGCCTTTACCACCAACTTTACTTTCCAACTAACCAGCGCGGTCGCCGATGGCTTTACCTTCACCATCCAAAATGCGGGCACAACCGCGCTGGGAAACCTTGGCGGCGGCCTGGGCTACGGAGTCAACCCCAACGGCGGAACAACCGGCGGTATCGCCAATAGCGTTGCTGTCAAATTCGATATCTACAGCAATAGCGGCGAGGGCTCCGATTCCACCGGAATCTTCACCGATGGCGCTTCCCCGACGAACCCCGCGGTCAACCTCACCTCTTCCGGGATCGTACTGTCAAGCGGCGATACTATATCCGCCCAACTTATCTATAACGGCACAACATTGACCCTCAATCTTACCGACACAGTTACGGGTAAGACCTTTACCAATGCATTCACCATCAATATTCCATCGACCGTTGGCGCAAACACGGCTTACATCGGCTTTACCGGCGGTACTGGAGGTGGGACCGCGATCCAGAACATCGAAACCTGGACCTTCACTGTGGGTACACCGTAGCCTGCGAGAACCGGAAGACAAAGCGCAGATCCCTCCACTGCGCTGCGCTCGGAGGCTGTGACTTTTTTGATTTTTTCCGTAGTTTTAGTGGCCGGAAAGCCCTGCAGAGCATGCGTCGATAAAGCATCCTCGGGGTCCTTCGACTCCGCGCCGTATGTCCTCTGTTAAACGATAGGACTGCAAGGCGCTTCGCTCAGGAGGACGATTTGGTTCGAAAACCGCTCCCTCAGCGGCTAAAGCCGTTCCTGCTTTTGATTGACTTACGTACGGGCTGAAGCCCGCACCCTTCTTTCCGCAGCCTGTAAAGTCGTGCCCGTTACAAAACACGAGAGCGGTGGCTGGTCGTTCTCACCGGGGGCTCTCGATGTGTATGAGAACTAGGGAAAGCCAGACCTTTGTGCGGGAGCCGGGGCGCACCGCAGATCCCTCGGCTTCGCTCGGGATGACAAAGTTGGAGGCAGTGATTTTTATTAGGGGCGGTTAGATCGGATGGGCAGAAGGAAACAGCAGGTCCCTTCACCTCGCTTCACTTCGGTCGGGATCAGGTTCTATGAGTCCGTGTATTACACTAGCCCGCAACGACGCCAACCATTTTCCAGGTCGCGAAGCGGAGGTGAGTGTGTTGTCAATATCCAACCTTGTCAACCCCGGATGCAAAGCGGCAGGATGCCTGCTTCTGGCTTATTTGAGCGTGATGGCGCCCGCCGTTTCGGCCCAGACTGCTGCTCCGCCTACAGCCACAGGGCAGGCAGCGAGCGATTCGGACGCGTCGGCTCAGGCTGCGGACGACACAGAGGCGCCGGAAGGAGAGCTAGCACCCGCAGCCATTCAAATCGATGTCTCGAAGGCATCAAATCTCATTCAAGTGCTCTATGCGGCGACTCGAGAAACCAAGACCCAGCCCACGGTGGATGATCTGGCCAAAGCGAAGACCCTAATTGACGGCGGCGCAGACGTAAAGGCGACGGACTCGATGGGGCGCACCGCGCTCCATTGGGCAATCTTCGGATCGAGCTACGCCAACAACCAGGACCTGATCGTTGCATACGAAGAGATAGCGGCCGCCCTGATTAAACGGGGCGTGGATATCAACCACGAGGACATCTACAACGACACGGCGCTTGACTACCTGCTCTACTCGCCAAACTTTGAAATGCAGACGCTGCTGATCGAACATGGAGCAACCAGCGGATTTTTAGCTGCGTCGTTCAACTTCATCAATCAGCTAGACGCGTGCAAAACCGACCAGCCTCCCTCTCCCCGATCATCGGCGAATCATGTGGGGAATGCGCACACCTTCCCGGCCGCGGTTTCTATAGCGCAAGACCCTGAAGCCGTGACTTCTGCGCCAGGCGCCCCCGGGACACTACCCTCCCAGTCGAGCCGAGTGACTGCGTTCTTGAACGCCGATCTAACCCCGGGGCAGACCATCGACATCAGGCTCACCACACCAGCTGCCAGCGATGGCTCGCGCACCGGTGACCCGATCGAAGGCGTGGTCACTTATCCGCTTTGCAAAAATGGCGAGTGGCTGGCGTGTAAGCAAGGACAATTGCTGCTCCCTCCAGGAACCAAAGTGAACGGTACCGTGCTGTTTGCCCAGAAAGCGCCGGACAAGTACTGGCGCCCGCGTCTGGTGCTCGATTTTTCCAACGTAGTGTACAAAGACGGAAAGACCTCACCGCTCTACACGCGCGTCATCGATGTAGACAATGCACGCGAAACAATTCGTAACAACGAGATTCTCGGCATCATCCAGCCGCACGTAACGGGCAAGGTCTCGGTCGCCTTCGCCGCGCTGGGAGCGATCAATCCCATCGCCGGATACACCATCAATGGAGTCCGAGCCGTGTACGGGCTCTCGATCCGGCGGGAAATTCTCTTTCCCGCGGGGACAGATGTCCAGGTCCAGATTGTTCGCCCTTCGATGGTGGCGGAGCAGGAGCCCTGGAAGGCCTGGCCAACGCTGGCTGTCACCCCCAAGCTTCGCGCACTGGTCGAGCAGGCGCCGACGCGCACACACACCGCGAACGGAACGGCTTCGGATGTAACCAACCTGATGTTCCTCGGGACGCGAGAAGAGATTATGTCCGCCTTCAACGAGGCGGGATGGTTTGAGGCCGTGCCTTCCGGTTTCGGCTCAAATATAAAAGTCGTGCAGGCTACCTTGCGGCAAACCGGCTATTCCAATGCCCCGGTTTCCACGTTGATGATCAATGGCCGCCCGCCCGACCTGGTATTCCAAAAATCTCTCGACACGTTTGCCAAGCGGCATCACATACGAATCTGGAAGCTGGCTTCTACGTATGAAGGCCGCGAGGTCTGGGTGGGCGCGGCCACGCACGACATTGCCGTAGAGCATACCAAGACCATGACCAAGTGGACGCATCGCATCGACCCTCATATCGACCGCGAACGAGACTGGGTGGAGAGCGATCTGCTCTTTATCGGCAGCGCTACTGGCTATGTGGATATAGACCGTCCGAAGGCGCCACGCAATGCGGCCAATGCCACGGGCGACGATATCGTCAGCGACGGCGTTATGTCGGTGGTACAGGTGGGGCCGGCCCACGACAAGCCGGCAGGGGCCCCAGCACTGATCTCTCGTTAAACATCGGCTTTTTCGATGATGAAGCCGGTTGTGGTGGTGGAATACGACCCCGGTTGGCCCGAGCTGTTTCAATTTCTTCGGGAACGGATCGTGACTGCGCTCGGTGGCCTGGCGACAGCCGTCGAGCACGTGGGCAGCACTGCAGTGGCCGGGCTGGCCGCCAAGCCTATCATTGACATCGATGTCCTGCTGGTATCCGGGGATGCGCTTCCTGCGGCCATCGAGCGGCTGGCGACTCTGGGTTACACCCACCAAGGTGACCTGGGTATCCCTGAACGGGAAGCCTTTCTCACGCCGGCCGGCGACTCTCCGCATCACCTTTACGTCTGCCCGCCTCAGAGCCGTGAGTTTCGCAGACACCTGGCGTTCCGAGACTACCTCCGGTCCCATCCAAAGGAAGCGAAAGTGTATGGCGACCTGAAACAGGCACTAGCCTTGAGATTTTCGCAGGACCGGGACGCCTATATGGCAGGCAAGGCAGAATGTGTAACAGAACTTCTTAATCGTGCGCTCTTGAACCAGAGGAGCGAGTTATTTTGAGGAATCTTTGGCGCTTCCTGAGGGTAACGCGTAGAGCCGTTCCAATTCCTGCACATCGGCCAGTTGGCCCGCGGTTAAGATTCTCCCCAGCGCGGAGCGCTCTATCGCCTCCCAGTTGGCCAGGAATACCAGTAATGCGTCGAAGTCGGGGTTTGTTTGTTTCACAGCTTCATGATGCATCCAGCCAAGGCTTGCCGAAATACTACAAAGCGGTGCCGGCACCACCCATTGGTGGTTAAAGGTCTAACCCGGATGTCTCGCTGGAAGGGGCGCTTAGAAGGCAGCGCGCGCGTCATAACGCGCGAGCCGGCTCAGCAGGTAGTCGACCTCGGCCCGCGCCGCCGCATTCAGCGATGCGCCAGGAACACGCTGGGTGTCGTGGGCAATCGCGCCCCGCTTGTGCAGGACATACTTGCGCACGGCAAGACCGATGCCCTGCTGCTGCTCGTAGCGGATGAGCGGAAGATGCGCGTCGAAGAGATCATGAGCGGCATCCCGCTTCCCTGCCTGCGCATAGTTCACCACATCCACCAGCATGTCGGGAAAGGCGTAACCGGTCATCGCGCCGTCGGCGCCACGCTCCATCTCGAAGTCCAGGAACAAGCCGCCATTGCCGGTAAGAATCGAAAGCGGCCGAAGAGATCCATCGCGTTGAAAGCTGCGCAGTGCGGATATCTTGTCCAGACCGGGCCAATCCTCATGCTTCAGCATCACGCAGGAGGGGTTATCCATCACAATCTGGCGGATGACCTTAGGCGTCATCACCACCGTCAACAGCAACGGATAGTCTTGAATCACGAAAGGGATATCCGTCCCGATCGCGGCCACCGCCTGGGCGTAGTAATCGACGATCTGATCATCCGTGCGCAGGGCAGGCGGCGGTGCGATCATCACTCCGGCTGCTCCGCCATCCATCACTCCGCGAGCCAGCGAGCGCATGGCGGCAAAGCCCGGGGCGGAGACGCCAACGATCACCGGCACCTTGGCCCGGCGGACCACCTGGTGGGAAATCGCCAGGGCCTCGGCTGGGTCCAGCTTCGGCGCTTCGCCCATAATGCCGAGAATGGTTAAGCCGGTAACGCCGCAGGACAAATAAAAATCTGTCATGCGATCGACCGATTCCGTATCGACTGCCCCATCGGGCTTGAAGGGAGTTGCGGCGATAGCGTAAACGCCCTTCGCTGTGTGATCCAACTTCATGTCTCTGAACCTGTCTGGGGAGCGCCTTCGCGCAGAAGAAAATCGAAGTCGCAGCCCTGGTCGGCCTGCAATACGCAATCCTCAAATAACCTGGCATAGCCGCGTGTGGGTAGGTTGCGTTGCGGGGGCGACGCTTTCCAGGCGGCGAGGCGGCTTTCGAGTTCGCTGGTCGTCGATCAACAGTTCAATCCGTCGGGCTTCCACGTCGAGCATAATCCGGTCACCGGTCTGAACGATCGCGAGCGGGCCGCCAACTGCCGATTCCGGAGTGATATGCAACACGATGGTGCCGAAAGCGGTGCCGCTCATCCGGGCATCGGAAATGCGCACCATATCTTTCACACCCTGGCGAGCCAATTTCATGGGGATGGGCAGATAGCCTGCCTCCGGCATGCCCGGCGCGCCTTTCGGTCCGGCATTGCGCAAAACCAGAATGTCCCCGGGCTGCACATCCAGTTCCGGCAGGTCAATGCGCTTGGTCATGTCTTCGACGGAGTCGAATACCAGCGCGCGTCCGGTGTGGCGCATCAGGTTGGGGGAAGCAGCGGACTGCTTGATGATGGCGCTGTTCGGAGCCAGGTTGCCATGCAACACGGCCATGGCGCCCTCCTTCTTCAGGGGGGCGGCGAGGCTGCGGATCACATCCTGCCCTGGTATCTCTTCTGCCTCGGCAATTGCATCGCCGATGGTGCCCCCGGATACGGTGGGCGCATCGAGATGGAGCAACGTCTTGAGCTCGCGGAGGAGAGCGGGCAGGCCGCCGGCATGGTGGAAATGCTCCATGTAATGGGCGCCGGACGGCTTGAGATTGAGCAACACCGGGACGTCACGGCCCAGCCGATCGAAGACCTCCAGATCGATATTCACGCCGGCGCGGCCGGCGATGGCAGTCAAATGAATCAAGCCGTTGGTGGACCCGCCGATGGCCTGCAAAACGATCATGGCATTGCGCACGGAGGCTGTCGGTGATCAGGTCGCCTGGCTTGGGCGCGCCGGAGACGGCCATCTCAGCGGCGCGCCTGCCGCTGGCCTCGGCGATGCGGCGGCGGTCCGCGTGCGTGGCGGGCGCCGTGGCGCTCATGGGCAGCGCCAGTCCCAGTGCTTCGACGATGCAGGCCATAGTGCTGGCCGTGCCCATGACCATGCAGGTGCCGACAGAAGGGGCGAGGCGGCCGCTAATCAATTCGATCTCGGCAACATCGATAGCGCCGGCGCGATGCTGCGCCCAGAACCGGCGGCAATCGGTGCAGGCGCCCAGCACTTCACCCCGGTGATGGCCCACCACCATGGGCCCGGTGGGTACCACGATGGCCGGCAAATCAATGCTGGCAGCGGCCATGACCTGCGCCGGCAGGGTCTTGTCGCAACCGCCGATCAGCACTACCGCGTCCATCGGCTGGGCCCGGATCATTTCCTCCGTATCCATGGCCATTAGGTTGCGCAGGAACATCGAGGTGGGATGAGCGAAACTTTCGCCGATGGAAATGGTAGGAAACACCATCGGCAGACCACCCGCCAGCATGACACCGCGCTTGACGCTCTCGATCAGGTCCGGCACGTTGCCGTGGCAGGGATTGAAGTCGCTGAACGTATTGGTCACACCGACGATGGGGCGATCGAGGGCATCGTCAGAATATCCGCTGGCCTTGATGAAGGCTTTGCGCAGGAAAAGGGAGAAACCGGCGTCACCATAGCTGGTCAGCCCCTTGCGCAGACCCCGAATGGGGTCTGGTTCCCCGTCTCGTCCCTCACGATCATTCATGCCGCAATACTAGTGCACGGCACGCCGGGCCGCCACTGCGGGGATTTTCCCAGGTTTATTTCTCCTGGACGGCCTCGAAGGCGGCCTTGAGCCTCTGGTGGAGCTGGGTGAGGTCGCGCGTGTGGGCCAACATCGATTCGACCAGAGCATCGAAAAAGATTCCCTCCGCGAGTGTTGTCCAACCGGCGCGGCGAACTATCTTGAGCAGTTCCTCGTGGTATTCATCACCAGGAAGTTTGGCAATTGCCTGCTTCACCTCGCGGAGTTTCCGCTCGAATCGCTGCACGTGATCCGCCGAAGCGTCAGGCTTTGACTTAGCCAGGGTTGCCACGGTCCTTCTCCTCTTAATGAGCGCGTTTGCATCCACACGGTGTGGTGATGCAGACACGGCATTCGTATCATTTCATTGCAGATTTATTTCGGCCTCCATGGGCCCTCAATAAAACTTAGATGCGCGGCCGGCCCAAGCGGAGGTAAGCGTCATGCGTTGGTTGGGCGACAGCTCTCTCTTCCTCACCAGCCTTGCACCCTGGCGCCTGTTTTGCGGATGGGAAGTTTCCCGGCTCACGAACCGGCGTAGAGTTGAAAGCCGCCCCAGTACAGGGGTTTGCGGTATACGCCCTGGGAATGAATGAGCGAGAGCTTTGCCGTACGGAGAGCTGCATCCGGACTACGCCCAGCCGCAAGCCCGCCATAAAGTTGGTCCATCAGCAGCGGAGTGGAAGCATCATTTACCTCCCACAGTGCACCAATTACATTGTGCGAGCCCGCACGCAGAAACGCCCAGGACAAACCTACCAATCCCTCGCCTGCATACGCGCGAAGACCTGAGCCATAGCAGGCCGAGATGGTTACCAGCCTGGCATGTAGCGGGTAACGCATGATGTCACGAGCGTAGAGTTTGAAGCTCTCCGGATGCTGGGGCGGAGGCGAGAGCACCACCGCGGAATCCAGTGGCTCCAATCGACTTGCCGTGCCATGAGCCACAAAATGGATGTATGCGAATTGCTCTGGCGCGCTTTCCGCATACGACGCGGGTATGGCCCTGGACTGGGTGACTACGGTCTGGCTGTCCGCCGGAAAGTGCTTTTCAATCCCCCGGATCTCGGCAAACGCATTCATCAGGTTTTCATATCCGGTCCCGGTCGCGATGGGGTTGCCAATCAACAGCAGTTTTTTTTCATCCCCTGCCGGGGGGTTCTGACTGAGACCGGATAGCAGCCGGATGGAGTTTGCATTCGTGACGGTTACGTCTTCAATCCAGTAGTGGGAGTTGCCGACACCCGGCGTAAGAAGCGTCTCGAAGTTCAATCCGTTCAAGACGCCATCCGGAATGATAAATACCCTGGACCCCTTGGGAATCATTGCAGCGGCTGGGCTCACAAGGGTGTTGTAGAGGCTCTTCGCGTTTTCGTTTGCGTCTCGCAGCGGGTCATCCGATCTCAGGATGACTTTCTGATATCCCTGAACCTGGGCTTCAATGACCGATTGCCCAGGCAGCAGGAACAGACTCGCGCGATGTGCTGTAACCGCCCACAACCAGGATCTTTCCCTGCCCAGCGAATAGAACAGGATGGTGGCATCGAGCTTGCGAGCGACCACCTGCGCGTCGACTGCATTTTCCGGCCGGGGGTCTGATTTCTGGTTTGCCGGGCCGAGGCCTTCTGCCAGTGTTTTCGCGCGGCCGATATCGAGAAGCTGCAAAGCTTTTTCCTGCTTTTGCGATGCGATCAGGAAGCCTGCGTAATCCCGATAGAGCGCGTCTCCGTTGGCGAAAAATGGCAGCCTTAGTTCTTCATCCTTAACCGACGCTCGCTGGTCTTCGAAGGTACGGATGGATTTTCGATACCAGAGATCTGCTTGCGCCGATCGATGCCGGCCGGCATACAGATTTGCGAGAGCATCCTCGACATGACCGCGCAACGAAGGGACCTCCAACGATTGCGCGTGCAACTGCATCAGCATTCGTTCTGCATCCTGCCCATTTGCCTGTCGTTCAGCAAGCAGGGCTTGCAGGAACAATGGTTCCAGCTCCCAGTCCTTGTGTCCGGCCATGCGAGCTGTCTGAATCGCTTCGTCGCTGTGCGTCTTAGCCGCATCGAATTGCCGTTCCTGATAGAGCAGGAACGCCATTTGGGTATGGACGCCGGCTATCTCCTGGGGCGAATGAATGGCAACCGCCCCTTGCAGAGCTTCCTGGTAGCACCTGCTTGCTGCTTCCAAATTACCGAGATCGTAATAAGCCGACCCGGCACTCCACAGCCAGTCGATCTGGGCGCTGGTCATCCCTACTTGCCTGGCTGCCTGTTCGGCCTGTTGAAAGTTCGAGAGAGCCCTCTCAAAATCCCCCAGGCCGGCATAGGCTACACCCATATTTCCTAATGCCTCCTGGATGACCGGCTGCGCTTGAATCGGCCTGGCAAGGTCAGTGGCCTCGCTCAAAAGGGCCAATGCCTCGTCGTCATGCTCCAGTCTTAGATCCAAAAAGCCGAGGTTTAAGAGATCGGTGGCTTCGACGTAGGAGTCCCGATCCTCACGAGCGACCTTTAGACTCTCCTTGAAGAGGCGCGCAGCCTCGGCCAAGTGGTCGCGACCGTTCTGAACCAGGGCTTCTGTCCGCAGCAACTCACCATTCAATTTGGAGTGGCTCGCATCCGACAGGTGCCGCGCTTGCTGTAACTCCAGATCGGCTTGCTGCGCCTGGCCGAGCCCGGAGTGTGCCAAAGCGCAAAGTAAGTCTCTCTTGATCGCGTCATCACCAGCCACCGGGTAAGAGACTCCAGGGCTGTTCAGCAGATCAATCACATCCGGGCGCCGGCCCTGGTACAGCAGTATCTCGGCTTCGAGCAGCCGAAACCGCATGCCCCAAGCGGGGTTGCCGGCTGAATAATCCCTACGAGCCTCATCTGCCCGCTGGCGGGCAACATCTAGATTTCCATGAAGAAAATCTTCGTGGATACTCTGCCAGGTCGCCCCCGGATCAGCGGCTTTTGAAGAATGGCATCCTGCCAGCATGGCAGCTGCCATCAGGACCATTACTGCATACTTGGCGGAATGGTGCCGCCGTTTACCCTGGCACTGGCGAAGTTCAGTGCCCCCGACGTCGGAGAACCTAATTCCGCCCGAACCATGGAGAGGTGGACGGATGCCGGGAAGGCAAATACTTCTCCGAAGATGACCTTTCCAAAACTCGGAATATCCATAACATGACCGAACGACTTGCCGGGGACCGCCGGGCCTAAACCATCCACCAACGAACATAAAATAGATCCGGGAGCTTTAGGGGAACCTATCCAACTGTATCGGTCGACCACCCATTGGTAGGCGGCCCCGCCACTTTGAGCGCTCTTGACTAGTTTGGCAGCTTGTTGCTTGCCAGTCTTCTGAAAAAGCGGCCAGGAAATTGGGTTCGTCCCGGCGCCACCATCCAGCAGGCTGGAATTCAGCGTGAGAGAAGCGTCCTGTCCGCCTATCTTAAGCCCCTCGAAACGAGAGCCGGTGAAGGTCACGACAGGGTCTGCCCCACTCGGGTGCTCAATGGATACTTGAGCCACGATCCTGTCTGCGGTCACGATTTCCAGGAGATTTAGTCCTTCGACGACCGAGGTGACCAGGGTGGAGGGCGTGCCGTCCGTCTCGAGATGGCGGCCGGAAACCCGGGTGTACGCCGCAGTGCAGGACACGACTCCCTGGAAATTGAAGGCTTCCGTGCGGTTGGTGACGTGGCCACCAACGGCTGGGAGCGAAGCAGATGCCTGGGCAGGAACTACTTGTTTAATCGGTTGCTCAATGAACCCGCCGAGCGAACTCCCCTCGGCATGGAAGTAGTGAACGCGATTGACATTGGACGCCATCCTGCACCTCGTATAGGCAGATTTTTTAGTTTTGACTGCTTAAAGTAAAGCGATAGTGCGCTAGATCCACTGCACTTGCGCCCATATTGCCCTGGACCGTGAGGGTGTACTCCCCCGCCCCCAGACCGGCCGCCGGCACGCGTATCGAAACCGTATCTTTCGCCTGTTGTGGAGAAACTTCCACTCGCCAGGCGAGCGAACCAGAAGGAGAATACAGCAGACAGGTATAGCTCGAAAAACGGTCTTCCGTTGGAATATCCACCAGCAACAAAAACGGTTGGCCAGATCCCACCGTGGCCACAGGAATCTGGCCCCCGCGACTGTTGCCCCCAACCAGCGAAACCTGGGGCAGAATCTCCGGCGCTTTTAACCCGGCTATTTCGCTCTTGAAGCGGGGATACACCACCAGGTTCTGATAGGCGATCACCAGCAGCGAGGCAGCGAGGGCAGCCCAAGCAACGGCCGACGGCCAAATGGAAACCAGGCGCGGCTTGCTCCCGGCGGCGGCAGCGGGCTTTTCTCCTGGGTTAACCTTAAATTCCCTCTTGGCGGCATCGATGAAACCGGCGGTTACACGAAGATCGGTGGCGCACTCCTGGCAATCGAAGAAATGTTCCTCAAACTCGTCGCGCAGTTCCGGAGGCAGCTCCTCCAGAAGATATTTCTCTACTGCCGTGAGCTGAATTGCCTGGTGATGATCCATAATTTAGGGCCTCATAGTCATTCTGCGCCACCGCACACTCGCTAGTTCTTACCCTAAGCGGCTAATATAGAACGACTTGAACGATTGTTTTGCGCGGTGCAACAACACTCTCAAATATTCGCGGCTAATGCCAAACTCGGCACAAACCTCATCTTTGTCGCGCTCATCCAGCAGCACCGCTTGCAGCAGGCGCCGGTCGCGCTCCGTTAGCTCGTTAAGAATCTGCCGAACCACCCGTTCGGTATCCTTGGCCTCGAGCAGGCTCAGGGCACTTGGTTCGCGGGCCGCAACCGTAGCCTCCGTTTCGTCATCGATGGTGGCGGTCGCTCTCTTTTGCGAGCGATAGTGCTCCAGCAACACATGGTTGCAAACCGAATTGACGAAGGGACCAAGGCGATCAGGCTGCCTGAGGCCTTCTTCTGCGCGCAACAGTGCCAGCACGCGCAAGAAGGTTTCCTGCCTCACATCTTCGATGGCTTCTCTGGAATTCAGTCGCGAGCGCAGCTTGAGCCGGATCAGTTCGCTGAAGTAGCTCACGAAATGCCCTTCGATATGCGTGTCCCCTGATCGAAGTTTCTCGACGTAGGACGCGTCGAACGCAAAGAATTCCAAGCCCGGTTCCTCCACGGCGACAGCGAGCGCGTCCAAGTTTACACCGCCCGGGGAACCCTTTAAGAAGACGAATCGGCTATGACTCGGCCTCACGTACCCGGTCCTCCTGTCCCGTCTAGGATATCCCGGCCGCTTGCCGGCAAGACTTGGCGCGATGGAGGCCCGGTCATCCATTACTCCTCCTGCCGCCGGCGTGAAGAACCAAGGCAAAAGTATCAGCAGTCGTCGCCGGCGAAGATTGCTGAAAACAGAAGCGCGTACCGAGTAGTGGCGGGGCAGGAAGAAACGTTGCAAAGGCGAGCAGGAAATAGCCACAAGCTTTACTGGTACTGCAGGCTGCCCTTCTTTGGCCAGGAGTTCGTGTAACGATTAGCTCACCTCCGGCACTATTTCTCGTATGCCGTTCCCCGCACCCGGCGGGGACGCAGACAGCCTGACAGGAAGACTGCCAGACCCTTCAGCTGCCCACGCGCTTTGCAAAGGCCCAACCGAAGAAGGGAAATCACCATGCCGAAGTTGAGCTTTTCTGATGTGAGGTTGAACTACGATCCCTCTGAGCCGCAACAGCGCTTTCGTGAGGCCGGCCTGGAAGCCGCATTCGCCGAGCCATCGGCGCAGCTTCCGTCGGCACCCCCTTGGCCTGCCGGCGGCGCACCCCAACCCATCTCGCTAACACCCATACCTACCCCGTCCGACGACCTCTCCCGGTTCCGAGGTTACGATGCCGTGGTGGTTACGTGGACAGCGGCCGAGGCCGCCGCCCTGGCGGCCCTGTTTACTCCCGCGTATCCCACCAGCGCGTGGTATGAGTACCGGCACGGGGTCGCAACGTACCTGCCACTGGTTACCGGCGCCAAGTCTCCCTTCAACGATTCATCCAAGGAGATGGCGCGCTACTACCACAGCCTGGGACTCTACTTCCCCTGCCAGATCGGAAATGCAAAGGTTCTGCTCTTCAAGAGCGGACTGCATTTTGCCTACGACGGTCCAGCCACCCCGGTGAAAAAGCTGATGACGGAGATTGCGCAGGCGGTCAGTCCCAAAGTTTTCATCACCACCGGGACAGCAGGAGGCATCGGCGCGAACGTGCTGCTCGGTGATGTCGTGGTGGGGGGCAGCGTGCGCTTCGACTGCACGACCCAGTTCAAGAACGAACCCTGGCACAACGCGTCCTTTACCCCTTCGCCGCTCCCGCCTGGTGCGTTAAGCGCCATGACTCCTGCGTTACTTCAGCTCAATGCATCGCGTGTGCCCAACTCGCGAAGCACCCCGAAAATATGGAGCGCTCCAACCGATGCAATCGTGACCACCGACAACTTCGCTTTCGACGACTCCACCGATTACTACAAGCTCGAAGGGCTGGGGCGCGTGTGCGAGATGGGCGACGCCATGGTCGCGAGCGCGTTGCAGGGCATTCCGGGTCTTGCCTGGCACGCGATTCGCAATGCCTCTGACCCGCAAATACCAAACCCAAACCACAACATCGAACAAGCCGACCAGCAGGCGGCGCAAATTTACGCCAAGTATGGCGGACTCACCACGGCCGGCAGTGTCATCGCGACCTGGGCCGTGATCCATGCCGGTATATCGCTTAGACCGGAAGCTTCGTCAGGAAGCACTGGCTTCAAACTTGGGCGCATCGCTCCTGTTCGGGATGCGCACGGGGTTACTACAGACGTAGAACCCATTCGCAAATAAGGAGAAGCAACCCATGGCACCAATCACCGCGGAAAAGACCTCGTTCAAGCTGGGCCGGCTTGCCCGTTCCCATAACGACAAAATCCCCATGCTGCATACCCTGCTGGAGGGCCAGCCACTGGAGCCCGTAAAACCGGCTGTCGATTACACCACAGGAATGCCCGCCAACCTGGGCATGATGAAGAACAACACGCTGGGAGACTGCACCTGCGCCGCCTTCTATCATGCAATCCAGGTCTGGAGTTTTAACTCGGAGAAGAAAATCGAAACCGAGCCGGACGTGGACGTGGTGGAGCTGTATGAGCAAGCTTGCGGCTACAACCCGAAGCAGGGCGGAGAGGGTCCGGGCGGCAATGAACAGCACGTGCTTACTTACATTCTGAAGCAGGGTGCGCCCTTCGGCTCCAAGGGGCAGCAGCGGCATAAGATCACTGCCTTTGCTGAAGTCGACGTCAAGAACATCGACAACATAAAACGCGCTATTTATGACCACGGCGTGGCGTACATCGGCTTCAACGTGCCGCAATATATCATGCCGCCAAACGGGCCGCCCCTGGCGATCTGGGATGTCGAACCAAAGGCAGACAACACGATCGTCGGCGGTCACGCGGTCGTCCTGGCGGGCTACAACGCCAGCGGAGCGCGGGTCATCTCGTGGGGACAGTACTACACCATGACCTGGGCCTTCTTCGAGAAGTTCGTCGACGAAGCCTACGCCATCACCGACCCGCTATGGACGAAGACCACAAGCAAAGTGCCGGCCGAGCTGCTGGAACAATATATGCAGAAGCTCAAAGACTAGCTTTTCCCCGGGCGAGTGCCCCGGCGCACGGCGTCCAGCAGCGAACCTGCTCTGGACGCTGTGCCAACATCGTTATGCAGGGGGCTTGGCCTGACCGCTGCGGAAAGCCTCGTATCGGGCTTTGTTTTCTGCGTTGGGCGGGTACAACCCGGGCAAGGACGCACCTGCTTGCACTTCGGCAATAATCCAGTCCTCCAGTTTCTCCTGCTCGACCGCCGCTTCCACCACCTCGTTGAGCAGCGCGCGGGGAATGACGACGGCGCCGTCTTCATCCACCACGATCACATCATTCGGGAAAGATGGCGACCCCACCACAGCCAATTGGTTCCTGCCAATTGACGAATGTGAGACCGGCGACCGAAGGGGGCGCAGCAGCGCCCATGCACCACACCGGCAAACCGGTGGCAAGCACACCAGCGACGTCACGTACTACGCCGTCAGTGACCAAGCCGGCAACGCCGCGCACCTTCATGCGGGCACAGAGAATATCCCCGAAGATGCCGGCGTCGGTAATACCCATGGCGCCGACAACCGCAATACAGCCAGGCGCCATCGATTCGATCGCGGCGCGAGTCGAGATGGGGGAACTCCACGACTCCGGCGTGGCCAGATCTTCGCGCGCCGGGACAAAGCGCAGGGTGAAGGCCGGGCCCACAAGCCGCTTCTGGCCCGGACGCAGCGGCTTGGGGCCGCGCAGCCAGACATTGCGCAGGCCCTTTTTCAGCAACACCGTGGTGAGCGTCGCCGTGGCTACGGCGGAGAGTGTTGCCATCGTCTTCTGGTCTAATTCCACTGTTGTCCGTTCCGTCATCATGTTGGTCACTCTAGATGCTGGCGATCAGGCCGCCATCGACGCGGATCACGGAGCCGGTAATATAGGCAGCGCGCTCACTGGAAAGGAACGCAACCACGTCGCCATATTCTTCCGGCTTGCCGTAACGGCCCACTGGAATATTGCCCGTGCTCTCGGTCAACACATCGTCTATGCTGCGCCCTTCCCGCTTGGCTTTTGCT
This sequence comes from uncultured Acidobacteriaceae bacterium, assembly GCA_963721125.1. GTDB lineage: Bacteria > Acidobacteriota > Terriglobia > Terriglobales > Acidobacteriaceae > PALSA-350. The sequence goes on from CAVRHZ010000001.1 coordinate 338,788, forward strand.
TCATCGAGAAACTTGAGCCGGTCGGTTGCGATGCGCCCGGGCAGGATAATGTTGGCGGTAATGCCGTCCTTGGCGACTTCGCGCGCCAATGTTTTTGACCATCCGACCAGGGAGAGGCGCAGGGCGTTGGAAATGGCGAGGTTGGGGATGGGGGATTCCACGCCGGATGAGGTGCTGGTGATCACCCGGCCCCAGTGCCGGGCCCGCATATTCGGCAGGACGCGGTCGGTGATAGCGATGACCGAAAGCACCATGGCCTGAAAGTTCTTGGACCATAATGCCGGATCCTGACCGCTGGCCGTTGTAGGGGGCGGTCCGCCGGTGTTGTTCACGAGGATATCGACCGGGCCCAGCTCGCTTTCGATTTTGGATATGTGGCCATCGATCTGTGCTAGGTCGGAAAGGTCCCAAATAAGACCGATGCTCTTGCCGCCGATGGCTGCCAATGCAGCCTCCGTGCCGGCGATGGATTTCGCTCCTATACCGGCGACGGCTACTTTGGCGCCTTCGGCCGCCAGCGCTTTGGCGATCGCCCGGCCCAAGCCACCGCCGCCGGCTAACACCAAAGCTGTTTTATCTTTTAGGCCGAGGTCCATGAAGGGTTCCTATAGGAGTTCAATTTTACTTGTGAGGGAGAGAACCTGCAGAATGTCAAATAAAGGCCCGTCGAGTGCTGTGGTATCCACTCAAGCCAAAGTACGGCTTGAATGGGGCACCACTGCATGCCCCTAACTCCAAGCATCCGCGTCGAAACGCGCAATCGCTTTTTCGTCGAAGAGATACCCGAGGCCGGGCCCGGCCGGCAGTGCCAGGCCACCATTCCGCACTTCGAGTTGGCGGTCGATAATCTCGCAGAAATTGAATACCTTGCCGTCGGGGAAGTATTCGACGAACTGGCCATTGGGCGAAGCCGCCACCAGGTGTACGTGCAAATCATGAAACCAATGCGGGCACATGGTCACACCGTAAGCATCAGCCAGCGCGGCGATGCGGCGGAATTCCGTGATTCCACCACAGACCGCGGCGTCCGCCTGCAGGATCGACGCTGCCTGCTTGTCCAGCAATTCCTTGAATCGCCAACGCCCGGCCTCGATTTCGCCAGTGGCGACGGGGATGCTGATCAGGCCCGCCAGTTTGGCGTGGTTATCAATCTGATCGGGGCTGAACGGCTCTTCAATCCAGTACGGATCGTAGGGGGCGAAACGCTCCGCGTAACGCAGGGCCGTCGGCACATCAGACCAGGCGTTATTGGCATCCAGCATGAGGAGCACGTCGGGCCCAATTGCCTTGCGTGCGGCTTCAATCCTCGCTTCTTCTGACCTTAGATCGCCGCGGCCAACCTTCATCTTCACGGCGTTGAGGCCAAGCGCTACGTAGCTTGCCATTTCTTCGCCCAACATTGCAGGCGTCTTGCCCTCAAGGTAATAGCCGCCGCTGGCATAAGCCGGAACTGTATCTTCATAAGCGGCGCCGAGATATTTGTAAAGCGGCAGGTTGGCTGCCCTGGCGTTTCGGTCCCATAGGGCGTTATCGAGAATACTGAGCGCGCGCATCACCGATCCCACGCGGCCATGCAGCAACACTTCCTGATACATATTTTTCCAAAGCAATTCTGTGGCGTACGAATCCGCGCCGATGAGCATGGGCGCCAGCATCTCGCGCACCGCCGTCGTGACCACATTGCCCCCGGAATGTCCGGCGTAGCAGTGGCCAATGCCCTCGACACCATCCTCGGTTCGGATCCTGACCAGGCTGTAGTCGCGCGACGTTACCTGGCGGCGCGCAAAGGCAGTCGCCTGGCTGAGCGGAATATGAACGGTGCGTGCCTCGACAGAAACGATCGTAGACATTCGGGCCATCGGGCTGCCTTTCTACATTCCGTGAAGGAGCTTGACCAGGCGGGCGAATCCCTGTTCACGCGCCGTCTTGTTTCCCGGCACGGTGTTTGTGGGGTCCTCGCCGGCACGCATGAAGCCGTGACCGGCGCCTTCGTAAGTCACAGGCTCGTATGTCTTGCCGGCCGCCTTCATGGCTGCCGTGGTGGCGGGGATCGTGGCATCGACGCGAGCATCGTTGCCGCCGTAGAAGCCGTAGACCGGAGCAGTAATGGTGGTGACGTCCGCAGGAGCCGTGCCATAGAACACAAAGGCCGCGGAAAGGCCTTTACGATGGGCGGCAAAGGCGAAGGACTTGCCTCCACCCCAGCAGAAGCCAGTCACGGCGATTTTCCCGTTGCCTGCGGGAACCTGCTTTCCATAGTCAGCCGCAGCGTCCAGATCCGCCATCACGACCCCGGGATCAAGGCCGGAGACGGCTTTCACGGCGGCGTCCTGGCTGGGAAACTCGCTCGATCCGCCGCCATTCGGTCCGAAGCCGGAGAGCAGGTCGGGGGCGATGACGATGAATCCCTGTGCAGCCAGCTCGTCGGCCATTTCCTTGGCCCAATCGCTGAGGCCGAAGATCTCGTGAATGAGGACAACTACCGGAGCTTTCGTTTTGACCTCCGGGTAAACGACGAACGCCTGCACCGTTCGGTTGCCGTGCTTGAGCGGAACATACTCGTGATGGCGGGGCGAGGCTTCGAGGCGAGCTCTGGCCCAGTCCTGCGCGTGCATCGCAGGGGTCGCGAGAGTAAGAAGCAAAGCAGCGACGGCAAATCGAATGGCTTGGGGCCTCGTGAATGTCATGGGGAGGAGTTTAGTCACAAGGGAGTGGATGTCGCAAGCGTTTGACGGGTGCGAAGGGCCGTGTTTGGATGAAAATTGGTGAAACCCAGAACAGCGCTGCCGGTGGACTCGATCCTGCCGGAGATCATCGATTCGTTAAGGCGCTGCCCTAACCTGGTGATCGAAGCACCGCCCGGCGCGGGTAAGACTACTCGCGTGCCGCCGGCGCTGCTGGAGATTGTCAGCGGCGAAGTGGTGGTGCTGGAACCACGCCGCATTGCGGCACGGATGGCGGCGCGGCGCGTGGCTTGGGAGGCGGGCGAACAGGTTGGCCAGACCGTCGGCTACCAGGTGCGGTTTGAGGAAGCCGTTGGCCCACGAACCCGGCTGCGGTTTGTCACCGAGGGCATACTCACCCGGCGCCTGCTTTCCGATCCTGGCCTAAAGGGTGTCGCCGCCGTGGTGCTGGATGAATTCCACGAGCGCCACCTGGATAGCGACCTGGCTCTGGCATTGCTGAAACGCCTGCAGCAGACGCGGCCGGAGCTGCGCATCGTGGTCATGTCGGCGACCCTCGATGCCGCTCCCGTGGCGCATTACCTTCAAGACTGCCCGGTCTTGCGGTCTGAGGGGCGGCAGTTCGATCTCTCCATCAGCCATCTGCCCTATTCTCCAAAACCGCTGGAAGCACAGTTGACAGAAGCACTTGACCTCCTGATCGCGGAGCAGGCCTGCCGGAGACGTTCTGGCTTTCCTGCCTGGGGCGGCGGAGATACGACGAGCCATGCGCGAGAGCCAGGCGGTCGCGCGCCGGGCCGATTTGCTGGTGTTGCCGCTGCATGGTGACTTGACGCCGGCCGAACAGGATCGCGCGGTCGCGCCCGCCAGCCAACGAAAAGTCATCCTGGCTACGAATGTGGCGGAAAGCTCAGTGACGGTCGAGGGTGTAACCGCGGTTATCGATAGCGGCCTGGCGCGCATCGCGACGTATTCCCAATGGACCGGCTTGCCAACACTCCACGTCGGCCGGGTGAGCAAGGCTTCCGCGAAGCAGAGAGCGGGCCGGGCGGGACGTACCGGCCCCGGACGCGTGCTGCGCCTCTACACCACGGAGGATTACCTGCGCCGGCCGGAGCACGACGAGCCAGAGATCGCGCGCAGCGAGCTATCCCAGCTTTGTCTCACGTTGCGGGCGATGCGCACTGGCGAGATCGATTGGCTGGATGCGCCGCCTGCGGCAGCCGTGGAAAGAGCGGAGTCGCTGCTCGACCGCCTGGGCGCCACCGGAGCCATGGTGCAGCAGCTGGCGCGCTTTCCGCTGCACCCGCGCCTGTCGCGCATTCTCATCGCGGCCATGGAGCGCGGTGTGGGCGAGGACGGCTGCATCGCAGCGGCGTTGCTGGGTTCAGGCGCCCGCTCGGAGAAAAATGACCTGCTGGCAGCCATCGATGCAGATCAGGATTACCGCACCCGGCAGCAGGTGGAGCAGCTGCGCAGGATTGCGCGGCCCGCCCGGCAGACGCAGCACAACGACGATGCCTTGCTGATGTCGATACTGGCGGGATTTCCGGATCGCGTCGCGCGGCGGCGTGCGGGCAATCAGGTGCTGCTTTCGAATGGCGCCTCGGCGGAGGTGGCGGGGGAAGCTCCGCATTATGAATTCATGGTAGCGGTGGATGCAGAGGATCGCAAAGATAAGCCTCTTCCACTGATACGTATGGCGGCTCGCATCGAGCCCGAGTGGTTAATCGAACTGTTTCCGGATCGTGTGCGCGAGCAGTCGGGCGTTGAGTGGAATCGCCAGACCGAGCGGGTGGAGGCGGTGAGCGCGCTGTTGTACGACGAGCTGGTGATTCAGGAATCCCGCGGCGCCATGCCGGATGCAGAAGCTGCAGCCCAACTGCTGGCGCAGAAAGCGCTGGAGGCAGGCATCGATCGCTTCGTCGACAGGAATGCGCTCGATGAATTCTTAGCCCGCGCCGAGTTCGCCGGTGTCGACGCGCCGGATGTGGGCCAGGCGCTCGGCGAATTGAGCCTGGGGCTGCGCAGCTTCACTGAGTTGAAGAGCGCGGCGGCGCAGTTCGTGCCCGCACTCGAACGGAAGATGGGGACGCGGCAGCTCAACGAGATTGCCCCGCCGCGCATTCGATTACCCAGTGGCCGGGAGACCAAGGTTCACTATGAACCCGGCAAGCCGCCCTGGATCGCGTCTCGCCTGCAGGATTTTTTTGGGATGCGGGAAACGCCGCGGATCGGGCGGGAGCGGACGCCCGTCGTGGTCCACCTGCTCGCTCCAAATCAGCGAGCGGTTCAGACGACAACCGACCTTGCGGGCTTCTGGGAGCGGCTTTATCCGCAGGTGCGTCGCGAACTCATGCGCCGCTATCCAAGACACTCCTGGCCCGAGCGCCCGTAGTCTGTATCACTGCTAACCCTACCGGTAGAGAGAGGCATTTGTTACGGGTAGAGAGAGATCGGTCTATGGGAAATTCAGGCTAGGCCTGCGGCGGTGCAGGCAATTTCACGTGCAACACATTTCTCAGATAGTTGATGTTGACCGCGAGATTGTCTTGAATGCTGCCGGTACCATCGCCCGGCCGGGGCGCGTCGAGATCGTAGACCACCCATCCCTTGAATTTTCGATCACGTAACACTTTGAAGAGGGCCGGGAAGTCCACGCCGCCCACACCGAGATTGTGGTACAGGCTCGCCTGGTGGTGCTCGGCCTGTGTCGGGGTCGAGGCATTGCCGCGATACTTGGGATAGGTGTCCTTCATGTGCACCTCCGCAATCCGCGGAAAATAATCGCTGATGATCTGCACCGCATCGCCGCCGCCCAAGGTCAAATGCGCGGTGTCGGCCGTAAGCCAGACATATCTTGGATCCGTGTGCGCCATCACCGTACGCATTTCATGCTCCCGCTCCATCGGCCCCCAGATATGGGGATGCGGCGCCAACCTTACTCCAAAGGCGATGGTTTGCCGGCCGATCTCATTCAGCGTGTTGGCCAGTGTCTTGAGTTGATCGTCGCTGGGTCCACCTTCCGGCCGGCTGCCCATATTGGTCTTCCAATGATCGCAGCCACAGGGCGCCAGAAAATCGTGCGCGAAGTTCACCATGTCCTCGATGAGCCCGGCATTGCCCGCCGCATTGATCCAAGGGTTAGACGGGGTCGCCGTTGGCTTCGGTCTTGGTGCGCGCGGCAGATCTCCAACGTCGATTAATTGAATCCCCGCCGCATCGCACATTCGCTTTAGTGCGAGCGGATTCCGCAAAAACTGTACCACTTGTCCGGAGTAGGGCTCGATGCCTTGCAACCCGAAGCGAGCCGTATCTGCGATGATCTGCTGCATATCGGTGGACATTCGCAGGTTGCCGTTGGGCCAATCACCCCACAAGGCGCCGGTTATGCCGAAACGAATGAACGGGTCGACCGGGTCGAGGGATCGGGTAGCGGCAGCGGCTGCCCACGCATTCGAGTTGCCCAACATACCCACAGCAGCCGCCGCGCCTGACAGCGCCAACGCCGAAGAAATAAACTCGCGCCTTTTGAGACCTTGTGAAGAGCTGTTTTTAGACAAAGCATTTTCCTTTGCGTTACGCTTTCAGCGCTTGAGTCCGAATGCATAGACATGAGCATCATGGGTAACAACGAAGACTTTCCCCAGGGCCACGACAGGCTCACTGAAATGCACCCAATCGGTGATGGTCTTTTCGCTGGAATAGAGTTGCTTCCCTGTCTCAGCGTCGAATGCAAACAGAGTGAGGTTATTGATCGGAGTAGAACGGTACTTAGCCGACAGCGGATTGTGATTTATTTCGTCCTGCGTGCCGTGAACATCAGCCGGACTCTGGATGGTCTGCTCTCCTGTCTGGATCGCATATAACACTCCGTTCGCCACCACGGGGGGATCGGGCACGGTCAAGTCGCGCGAGATCCACTGCGGAGCCAGTGTTACCTTCTCTCCTTCAGCGACGACCTGGAATGCCATGATGCTGCCGTGAGGTGCGTCGCCGTTATTCGATTTGAACTGCGGCACATTCTTCGAAGGCGGCCCCCACATCGGCAGATACAAGAAACGTTTGTGGTCTGGGGTCTCATAACTGGTGATAGAGCCCCATACTCCCTGACCGGGATTGCGGCCTTCTGCGGCATCGTTACCAAGCTGCGGTGATTTGTATAGAGGAGTCGAGTGATTAGCACGGCCCCCGAGATCGGCACCATCGAGCAAGTAGAGGAAACCCTCTTTGCCGGCAACGGCGATGAGCATCCGGTTCTGGAAAGAAAAAACATCTGAGCTCGCCGAACCCAGATCGAGGTCCTTGGCGTTTAAAAACTGCCAATTCGAGGGCGTGAATGAGTCCAGCAGACGCGCCGCCTTGGGGGCTAACTTGAGCACGCTCTCGCCAAAATCGCCGGACGCCGGGTCGTAGAAGCCATCGGCTGTTTGCGTGATCACGGTGCTGTTAGGGCCTTTTGTGACACCGCCGCGACCCCAGGGACCGGAATACTTTGTTCCGCTGGTATAAAAGCGAGTTAACCGCGGGTGAGCAGGATCGCTCACATCCATCGCCGACACACTTCCCGGCGCCACGGAAGGTTTCACGCCGGCTACTGCCGGCAACTGGCCACAACCGCGGCCGCTGGTGGTGTAGACCACGTTGTCGATAAGGTTGAGACTCCACGCACGGGCGAAGGGTTCGACCATGTCGACCGGTGTCATGCGATCGGCGCCGTCACTCAAATTGAGACCGCGTAGCTTGCCGTCACTGGTGATCAGAAAAATCACGTTGTTCTTCTTATCGATCACCGGAGTGTCGTTCACAGTGTTGGAGCACAACCAGGTAGCAGGCCAGAGGGGCGCAGCGGGATTGGCGAAGGTCTTCTGCCAGAAAACTTTGCCCGTATCTGCGTCCAGTGCAAACACCGTGTCGTCGGCGCCCAGCAGGAAGAGCAGATTCTTCGCGCCTTGGGCAGTCCTCACGCCCTCCGCCACCAGCGGCGCGGTGAGCGTGGAAAGCACGATGCCCTTGGGAGGCGTGCTTAGTTGGGCGCTCCACAGCAACTTGAGCCCCGAGACGTTGTGGATAGTTAGCGAGGTCTCGCCCCGGTTCCAGCCGCTCCGTTCCTGATCGTAGCCCCACGTGGTCCAATCGCGCGCCGGGGATAGGTTTTGTGCCAAAGTGGCTTGGGCAAACAGCATGAACACCAGCGCTGCCGAAAGACTCGGCATGCATCTGCGGCTCAAGCGTGAGTCGATTCGCGCCATCGAATGTCTGGAACGTCCCGGAAAATAGATAAGCCCGGCCGTGAGCATCTGTCAATGTGTTCGTACTGGGTAGGACTTTAGAGGCGGCTCGAATGGGCAAAGAAAGCCCGTCCGTGAAGGACGGGCTTGGGAATTTTGTTTGATCGGGCTTATTCCTGCTTAACGGCCGCCATGAAAGCCACCTCCGCCCATGGCGTGTCCTCCCCCACCAGAAAACCCTCCTCCTCTGGATTGCGCAAAGCTCCGGCCAGCGTAGCCGCGTCCGTAGCCGCGACCTCCATAGAAGACCGGGCCGCCGTAGAAGATGTACCGTGGCGAATAGAAGCCCCACCCGAAGGGACTCCACCACAGCCCGTCACCCGGCAGCCAGGTATAGCCCCAGAAGCTGGCGTCCCAATACCAACCTGGATCCATGGCACCATACCCCGCATATTGCGAGGCCAGGGTGAGATTAGCCTCGGCCAGGTATTGAGAACGGAGGCTGCTCCAGTTGTAGAGGGCGTCCTCAGCTTGATTGCGGTTGAAACTGACGCTCTGCACTTCTGCGTTTTCCGCCAAACCGACCTGGTGATCACCCTTTATCTTGAGCGCCTTCTGGATATTGCCATTTCTTTCCAGCAGCTCAGCCTCTCCCTTGAAGACCCGGACAGTACCCTTATCCGCATCGAAAGCGTACAACCCGCCTTTTAGCAGGCGAGTGTTCGCACCGCCAACGGACACTTGTATATCGTTGCGCGGGTGGATCTCATCCACTTCGACGTCGGCTTGGCCCCGATTCAGCTCGATCTGCGTATTCAGCAGATTCGGTGAAATCATGCGCACCGCACTGTTGTCTCCCACACGGAGAAACACACCTGGGGTAAGCAGCACCTCTACCCTGCCGCTTGCTGTTTCCAACACTTGGCCCGGCTGAAGCTGCGCGTTACCCACCGATTGTTGATTCAATGGCCGGCCGTTTATCGAGGCCAACCCTTCTACATAGTTAATAGTCCCTGGAACGGCTGGGTTTGCAGTCTGTGCTAAAGCTACAGGCGCGCACATAGTCGCCAGGGAAAGCAGAATCGCCTTCAACCTTGGCATAGTAGTTCAATACCTCTAGTTAATTAGAGAGTAAACAGTAAAAAAAGTTGCGGAGCCGGCTCCAACCGGCTTAATTCTCGTTTAAATGGCGTGGCCAAGAAGAAAATATTGGATTGATGCGCACTGGAAGGCATTTTTACGGCTAACTTCTATGCTACTTCTTCGTCGTGGCATGGAGGGCAGGTCCCAAGGTTAAGGATAAAGCTTAGCCGGCACTATTTCGGGTTCGGGCTCGCCGGCTGCAACCAGGAGTTTTTTCAACTGCTGGCTCAGTTCACTGGCCTGCGAACGATACTCCTGGCGCCCAGCCAGGTTCACCAGCTCGTGTGGATCGGCGCGCTGATCATAGAGTTGGTACTCATGATAAGTTGCAGCCGCGGGTTCCTTAGATGTGCCAGAAGGGTCCGCGACGCAGTAGGTCCAATCTTTAGTCCGAATCGCGCGGCCGGTCATCGATTCGCTGATCTGGATAAGTTGCTGGTTAGGCCACGCCTGCCGAGCAACAGGATCGTTAAGCAGCGGCAGCAGGCTCCGGCCCTTCCATCCAGACGGCACCGGCACACCTGCCGCTTCGAGCAGCGTGGGCGCAAGGTCGATGAGACCGACGAGCTCGGGGATCTGTTGCGCGCCATGAAAGCCTGGTCCGTCGAAGAGCAGGGGCACGCGGAGGGAGCTGTTGTGCGTGCTGCGCTTGTACTCCTGGTTACGAGTCATGAAGTGGCAGCCGTGATCGCTCATGAAGACGAAGATGGTGTTGTCGGCGAGATGTTCCTCTTCGAGAATACGGCGCACACGCCCCACCGAGGCGTCGATCGCTTCAATGCAACCGTAGTAGTCCGGCAGTTGCGCCTGCCACGTGCCAGGAAGCGCCCGTAGATCTTCAGGAACCGTGGAGTTGGCGAAGCGCTCCACGGAGCCATGAGGGCCAATGGGGCGATGCATGTCGTTCTGCTGGTGCGGCTCGATCTGCGAGATGAAGAGGAAGAATGGTTTTTCCTGCTTCTGGCGAAGGAAGCGCTCCACGCGATCGGTGATGAAGTCGACGCGATATTCGTCTTTGTAGGTGATCTCTTTGCCGTCGCGGTCCCAGATGGTTCCTTCGTAGGGATGGGTGGTGAACTCGATCACATTTGATCCCTCCCAAAGATCGAGAAAGCCGCCACGAAACTCTGGCTTTACTGCGCCTGGACCGCCACCATCGGCTTCACTGTTGGGGGCAAGATGCCACTTGCCGATCAGGTTTGCCGTGTAGCCGGCTTGGCGCAGTTCTCCGGCTAGCGTCGGGAGAGTTTGGCCCAGGGCAATGCCGTTGCGCCAGACGCCGGTTTCCGTTGCGTAGCGGCTGGTGAACAAGACAGATCGTGAGGGAGCACAGACAGGCTGGTTAGTTACTGCGTGAGTAAAGTTCTTACCGCGAGACGCCATCGCATCGAGATTGGGCGTGCGGCTGGAGCTATTGTGGCCGTTAGCACCGATGAAGTCCCACCGAAACTGATCGGAGAGATACAGAATGATATTCGGCTGTGTTGGCGGCTTGGCGCCACTCTTGTCGTCCGCTTCGGCCGAGGCCGGAACCGCAGCTGCTACTGCGGCTGCCAGGGAACTCTTGAGGAATGACCTTCTGCTGTCTATCTGCTCTGGCATACCGCTCTCCTAACTTGCATTTAAAGTTAAGCCATCGTTGCTCGGCAAAAGAATCACGAGCAAATGGACGGGAAGAGGCCACCCTCCGAAAAAACAAAACCGGAGAAAACGGCACTGATCTAGGAATGAGGATTCGCAGGCTACGCGGTCAACAACAACCAGCGCGGGGCGGAACCAGCTGTTGAACGATCGACATAACGATCACACCTTGTTGACTATGCCCGGTCATTGCGTCTGGGCGAACTATAAAAGGGCGCGACTTAGAGTGTCAATGTCATGAGTAATCGCTTGACAAAATTTGCTGCTAACCGCATGATCTGAACCAGCGGTGGTATTTCAACCGTGACACTGAGCCCTATGCAAACCTCCCGGTTGCCGAACATTTCGCCTCTTCGTTATTGTTGTTGCCCAACTAAGGGGTAACGAGGCAGATGTGTTTGGGGCAAGTTCTTGGAACTGACCCTCCAGTTTTAACCCAGCTTTAGCCAATTTTTTCAGGTCTGTAAATACTGCCCTCAGAGTATTTGCCGCCCTGTGCAGTCGCCGAACTGTCTATGCGGATAGCGGATTTTAGTTTGTTGGCAAAGAAAATTGCCGTTGGAGTCGCGGTAACTCTGATACCACTGCTGATCCTGGCTGGCGGCCTCTGGGTTACGAGAATGCTACTGGCCCATTCACCGCACGGACAATGAGACGCACTACCGATCAGATATGACGCGAGCGAATGATGAAGATTGATCCAGATATCCAGCGCAGGATGATCAGGAATGCGACGCTCAGTTTATTCATCTATGCGTTGCCGGTTCTCCTGATGTTTCTTACGCTGTACCTTCGGGGCAGTAGGCCGTGGGAGAATTCACAAAACGTTGGGAGCGCCTTGAGTATTCACCATGCCGCGGCGGATCATGCCCATGGTTACGGGTTCATGCTCTTCATCATCGTTCTTGGTGTGGTCGAGTTGTCTCTCGGCCTCTACGGCCATGAATGGACGCGGAATGAAAAGGCGCTCGATCTTGCCTGCTTCGCGATTCCCAAGCTGATTTTCGCACCATTCTTTGCCTGGTTCAGCCTCACAGTGCTTCCTATTCTGTTTCCACATCAACACAATGTCTTTGCGTGGGTCCCTTTCTTTTGGGGCGTTCTCATTCTCTGCATTGCCGATGACCTAACGCAATATTGGTATCACCGGGTGCATCATGAAATTCCCTGGCTTTGGAGATTCCATCGGACACACCACTCTGCGCCTTACATGGGCATGTCCATGGCCGGGCGCCAAAATGCCATCTACTCCATATTCTTCTCGCAGACCTATCTCACCAGCATCCTGGTATACCTTGGTTTTGGCCCCGCCGCAGTGGTCGTCCTGGGAGTGAAGTCCACCATTACTACGTTGGCCCACTCCAGTATTCCCTGGGATAAACCGCTCTATCGCTATAAGGCTCTTCACCCGATTGCCTGGATCGTTGAGCGAGTCATCTCAACTCCCGCGACCCATCATGCCCACCATGCATCCAGCACGGACGACGGCATCGGCTTCTACAAGGGTAACTTCGGCAATATGTTTTTTCTGTGGGACGTTCTCTTCGGAACGGGCTACATCTCCCGCCAATATCCCAAAGCGTATGGCATTTCGCACTATGAAGGCGATCCCTGGTACGCCCAGCTTCTGTGGCCGATCTTCAAATCGAATATCCCCGGCAGTGAGTTGGCTGCCGACGGTCCGGTGGTAAGGACCGATGTAGAAGTAAGGAAAGCTGTTGAGGGATTTGAACTCGGCAAAGTGCCGATATAGGCATAACAGTTGACATGAAACGCAGCGCACAATCCGCAATACAGTACGCCAGGGCGGCACGATGTCGTTGTCATGCCTCCGCACCTCGCGCGGCAGCTACGGCAAATTGCTAGCGGACCGGTAGGCCCCGGTCCAGGCTCGCGCACCCCGTTATCACTCTGGGATTTCCAAACACAGGCATGAACCTGAGGTTCGCCTGTTGCTCCCTCTCGTTGAGGAAAAAGAAAGGCACAGCCATGTCTCTGCATGATTTGCGCAAGCGTTCGCTCTCGTTTATAAAACTCTCTCTCTTGGCCGGATGGTTTGCGGTGGGTTCCTTGACTGCCTTCGCGCAAACCTCTCAGGTTTCAGGGCAAGTGGTGGATGCAAGCCATTCGGTAGTGGCGGGGGCAAACTTGACTCTGACCCGAGTGGAGACAGGAGATACCCGGCAACAGCGCTCGACCGATGAGGGCTATTATTCCTTTCCCCTGCTCTTGCCAGGACACTATGACCTTAAGGTTGAGAGGGATGGCTATGAAACCCAGGACCAAAAGGGGATCATCGTTGAGACGGGAACGGTCAGCACGGTGAATGTCGTGCTTGCGGTTGGCGCGGTCGCGCAGACGGTCGAGGTCAACACCACGGTTCCGCTACTGCAGTCACAGTCCTCGGCGGTTGAAGATGTGGTAGAGAACCAGACCATCACCAACATGCCGTTGATTGACCGGCGCTCTTCGCAACTGCAACGCTTGAGCGGGTTTGTCGTAGGCAACGGAACGGGATCAAGCGCAACCTTCGCGGTGGGAGGCGGCCGGGGAAATAACGCCAATTACCTGGTGGATGGCGGGAACGTGCAAAATCTGTTGCTCGGCGTGCCCACGCTCATGTTTGACCCACCCATCGAGTCAGTGCAGGAGTTTAACCTCTCCATCAGCGATTATGCGGCGGAGCTAGGGCGTAGCGGCGGTGCGGTGATCCAAATGACAACCAAGTCAGGAACCAACCAGTTCCATGGCGCAGCGTACGAATACTTCCGCAATGACGACTTACAGGCCAGGCCATACTTTGCCAAGACGAACCCGGAGCTTCGTTACAACCTCTTCGGCGCGAGTATCGGAGGCCCGATCAAGAAAGACAAGACACAATTTTTCTTCAACTATGAGGGTCGCAGGCAAACTTCCTCCGTGACCCAGATTATCAACGTACCTACGCCTGCGGAGCTTACGGGCGACTTCTCTGCCTTCTCAACACCCGTGATAGATCCAAATACCGGGAAGCAGGCAGTCTACAACGGGAAGTTGAACGTTTTGCCCCCGGGTGAGCTGGACCCCGTTGCGCAGAGGCTGGTGCAGTTCTATCCGGCGCCAAACGTGCCGGGCGCGGTCCCAAACGTCTCGAATTTTCGCGCCAATGATCCAACGCAGGGCATATACGATGTCTACGTAGCGCGCATCGATCACGTATTTGGCGAAAAAGACCGCATGTTTGCCCGCTTCCTGGCCCAGACCGATCACGAGCCTACTGCTTCGATCTATCCAACGCCGGGAACCGATAATTTTGGCGTACTTGCGCACAATTACTATTACAATCCTTCCGGCACCTGGTATCACAATTTTTCGCCGACCTTGATCAACGAATTCCGCTTCACGTATTCACGCAGGCAGGCTCTCAGTATCTCGGCCGGAGCAAATACTACACTGGCCTCGCAGATTGGTATTCAAGGTACCAACCCGGCTTTTTTCCCGACTGTCACGGTCTCCGGGCTTGCCGGCTTTGGCAATACTACGCAGCAGGAGAGGTTGCAAACACCGATTAACAGCAATCAGTATGTGGACAACGTTTCTCTACAGCTAGGCAACCACCAATTCAAGTTTGGCGGGGAATTGCGGACGTCAAACAATACAGACAACTACTATCCAACGGCGGGCGGTTCGTTCGCATTTACCAATACCGGTGTCAGCTCCAACGCGGCGCTGGGCAGCCTGGCAAACCTTCTACTTGGCAGAGTCAATTCGGCGACCCTGCAGCAGGCGGAGACACTGCTGACCACGACGTATTCCTGGGGATTTTTTGCGCAGGACGACTGGCGAGTAAGACCGAACCTGACGCTCAACATCGGGGTACGGTATGATCTCGACGCGCCACGCGCGGAGGAACATAATCGTCAGAATTCGTTTAATACGACAGCGATTAATCCGGTATCGGGCACGCCCGGCATCATCACCTTCTCGGGAATTAATGGCGTCAGCAAGTATGCCAACAACTGGGATTTCCACAACATTGGCCCGCACGTTGGTTTCGCATGGACGGCTCATCCCAACACGGTGGTACGCGGCGGAGGCGCCATTCTTTATCCCGGCGAGTATGACCAGGCAACCCCGATCGTCGCCTACACGGGATTTGCCAAGCAAATCACACTCTCCTCTCCGAACGCCGGTACCGGTGCACCCGTGTTTCTATTGAAGAACAATGGAACCGATGGCACAGGAACGGCGGCTGTTCCTACTCCCGCCCAATTGACCCCGGCCTACGGCGCCGTGCCAGTGGGCCAGAAGGTCGTGCAGGCCCCGCAGTACTTCCAGCGCGATCGGGTAAGCGGTTATCTCTATCAAGCAAGTATTGATATAGAACAGCAGCTGGGCAACCAGGTATTGCTGACGATTGGCTACCTGGGGACATTTGGCCATCATTTGTCTGCCACCAATGCGGAGAATATCAACCAGGTCGCACCAGATAAGATGGCACTGCTGCCGACAACGAAGAATACGCAGACCCTGCGTCCATATCCTCAATTTGGAAACGTAAGCATTATTGCTGCGGATGCGGGACAATCGGGCTACAACGCGCTGAACGTCGGCATCAAAAAACGGTATGCCGGCGGCTTCCAGTACGGGGTGAACTACACCTGGTCAAAGTTCATCGACAACCAGGAGTCGAGAAACGAGCTGGCCAACTATAACGCCGGCTATTCTGGAACCAACGATGCATTCACTGATTATTACAATCCCCGGGACCGCTTCGGGCTTTCAGGGAACGACATCCGCAACCGCGTGATTGGAAGCGCCCTCTATGAACTTCCCATAGGCCCGGGAAAATGGATTCATCCGAGTTCCTTCCTGGTGAACGAATTCGTTTCCGGTTGGACAATCGGGGCGATCTCTGAGATACACTCTGGAACTGCTCTTGGGGTACTCGACTCCACAAATAATACCGGGACGTATTCCGATGGAGTGCGGCCGAACCTGGTCGGCAACCCCAACGATCTTTCCGGCTCGCGTCCCAGGGCCCAGAAGACTGCCGAGTGGTTTGATACTTCTGCATTTGCGCAAAACCCGGCGTACACGTTCGGTAATGCTCCCCGTACGTTTGGGAGAGGCCCAGCACTCGCCACCACGGATGCTTCGCTTTTGAAGGATTTCAAGATTGCTGAAGTCAGTACGTTGCAGTTTCGAGCCGAAGCCTTGAATGTCTTCAATCACGCTAACCTGGCAAATCCGAATACCCTGTTTGGCAACGGCGCATTTGGCCAGGTCACCGGACTACAGACGGGCAACCAGTCCAGAATTCTGCAGCTCGCTCTGCACCTCGCGTTCTAACCTGCAACGGGCCAGTCAGCAAGCATAGCGGACTGGCCCGGACACTTCTGGTGTATATAGGTCCCTAAGGAGTTCTATTCGGCAATGGTCGCAGACGGGAACGACAAGTCCAGCTTATCAAGGCGTGTATTTCTTCAAGGCATGGTGGCAACTGCGGTTGCCTTGCAGGGTAAAAACGGCGCTGGCGAAATCGATTCGAAGGCTAGCTTTCGTCCAAATATCATCTATATCCATTCCCACGATTCCGGGCGATACCTATCGCCTTACGGCCAGTCAGTGCCTACCCCGCACTTGCAACGACTGGCGCAGGAAGGCATCCTGTTCCGCAAAGCCTTTAGTGCTGCGCCCACTTGTTCCCCCAGCCGGGCTAGCTTGCTCACCGGGCTCTATCCCCATAGCAGCGGCATGCTGGGACTCGCGCATCGCGGCTTTTCGCTGAATAACTACCAGCAGCACATTGTGCATACTCTCAAACCTGCTGGCTACACTTCGGTATTGGCTGGACTGCAGCATGTCGCTAAGGTTCCCGAGACGATCGGGTATGACCAGGTACTTCCGCACAAGGATACAAGCGCAGTGCATGTAGCGCCTGCGGCTGTTGGGTTCCTGGATAGCCGGCCGACCTCTCCCTTCTTTCTGGATATCGGATTCTTTGAGACGCATCGTGAGTATCCGGAGGCCACACCGGAAGACAAGGCTGACTACTCTCCCCTGCCAAGACCAATCCCGGATACCGCAGCGACCAGGAGTGACTTCGCTCGCTACCGGGCAAGCGCCAGGATCATGGACGAAGGCGTCGGAAGGGTCCTCGAAGCGATCGACCGAAATGGCTATCGTGAAAACACGTTGATCATCAGCACAACAGACCACGGCATCTCGTTTCCACGCATGAAGTGCAACCTTACCGACGATGGCTGGGGAGTTTCGCTGATCATGCGCGGTCCGAAGCTTCCCCACGCGGTTGTTTGCGACGCCCTGATTTCGCAGATAGATGTCTTCCCAACCATCTGTGACTACATAGGCATTGACCGCCCGGCCTGGTTACAAGGCAAGTCCTTTCTGCCGGTGCTATCGGGGCAGATAGCGGAGATACACGAAGAAGTTTTCGCGGAGGTAAATTATCACGCATCCTATGAGCCAAAACGCGCAGTACGAACGTCGCGTTATAAATACATTCGGCGCTTCGGAGACCGGCGGACGCCAGTTCTGCCTAACTGCGACGATAGCCCGAGCAAGGAGCTTTGGGTGCAGGCTGGATGGGGTTCGCAAATTCTGGACCAGGAGAGCCTTTACGATCTCCTTTTTGACCCCACAGAGCATGCAAACCTGGTGAACGATCCTGCCCACTTAGCCGTCGCCAGCGACATGCGCGCCCGGCTACATGCCTGGATGGTTTCCACCAACGACCCGTTACTGCAGGGACCAGTGGCAGCACCGCCAGGAGCGGTCGCGAACGATCCCAATGGGATATCTCCCAAAGAGCCACCGATCGCTGCGCGACCCCTGTGACTGTGCCAGGTAAGGTTAGATGATGAATCGAAGATCCGTATTGCAGGGGCTTGCATTCAGTCCTCTTGCGCTGGCAGACAAATTCGCTGGGTCACAGACCAGCCTGCCAAAGCTAACGGTCGAAGGTCTCGAAGTATTCCGGGTGAAAGTAAATCGCCGCGGGAATTGGACCATCGCCCGCCTCAGCACCAGCGGAGGAATCAGCGGGCTAGGCGACGCATCGCAAAGCGGCAAGGACGACCAGACGCTGGTCTATCTCAAGCTGTTTTCCGATTTATTGAAGGGCCGAAGCATTTTCGACGTGGAATGGTTGCGAAAAGTAACCGCTCCGGTCATCGCCCAGTATGGCGCACCGGCGGCGGTCGCAGCGAGCGCACTCGACCAATGCCTCTGGGATATTCAAGGGAATGCATTCTCCGTTCCTGTCTACGACTTATTTGGAGGCCGTATTCAGGACAGGATTCGCGTCTACGCCAACATTAACCGCTCGACAGAAGACAGAAACCCTGAAGGCTTTGCCGGCATGGCGGAAAAGGCTGTGGCGGCAAGCTTCGATGCTGTAAAACTGGCGCCCTTTGACGAGATGCCGCGTGGATTGACCGATAAACAGGCAATCGAGCATTTCATGCAACGCGGCATTGACTGCGCTCAGGCAGTCCGGCAAACGATCGGCCCGCAACGCGACTTGCTCATCGATGGCCACAGCCATTTCACGCGCGACGATGGCCTGGAACTGGCCCGCCGGTTTAAGCCGTTACATCTGTTCTGGCTGGAAGAGGTGACTCCGGCGAAACCAGTGGAAGACCTCGCCGCCATCAACAAGGCCGCGACCATGCCGACGGCAGGCGGCAAATCTATCCATAGCGTGACCGGTTTCTATCCTTACATCAAGGCCGAAGCGGTAGACATCGTTATGCCTGATGTAAAAGTGTGCGGCGGCATGATGGAGATGAAGAAGATAGCAGCCCTCGCCGAAGGTGCGGGCTTGATTGTTTCCCCGCACGGACCGGCCAGCCCCGTAGGCAACGTGACCGCCGCGCACGTAATCGCCACCGTCCCGAATTTCAACATCCTGGAATTTTCGTATGGGGAGGTGCCTTGGCGTGCAGAACTCATCGATCCCCCAGAACAGATTGTTGATAGCGCTCTCGTGCTCTCGAAGCGGCCTGGGCTGGGCATCAAGTTGAACGAGAAGACCGCGGCGAAATATGCCGTGTCCTAAAGATTCAGAGAGGGAATCAAGATGAGTATCCCAACACGAAGAGATTTATTGAAGGGGGAGCCCCGGCTGGTCTTGCGGGAGTCGTGGGCTGCAAGGCCCCAGCGCGCCCCACGCCGGCGCCACCACGCAAAAGACCCAGGCGCAATGGAAGGCTTCTCGTCGTACGGCTACATCGTATCGGTGCGCACCCCGGAATGGGATCGGAACCAACCCGTGAGCCCCAGATTGAACTTTAACTCTACAATTTGATGTAGCTGAGCAGAGAGTGGATATGGATCGGCGCAGGTTTATTACCGTCGCAGCAGGAACAGCAGCTGCGCTAGGGTTGCGGCAGGATACAGCTCATGCAGCAGAACGTGAGAAGCGTCCACCCAATGTGTTGTTCATTATGCCTGACGAGTGGAGAGGGCAGGCCCTACGGTGCATGGGGAATCGCGATGTTCAGACGCCGCACCTTGACCAGCTTGCCGCGGAAGGGATTCTGTTCCGGCAGACATTCGCCAACACGCCGGTATGCTGCCCGGCGAGGGCGACGATCCTCACCGGCACCTATACCAGCCGCAATGGAATGGTGGCCAACGATCTCCGATTGAAGGAGAGCGCAGTCACGATGGCCGACCTCTACGGGCACGCGGGGTACCGCACTGGCTTCATTGGCAAATGGCATCTTGATGGAGGACCGCGGGTGCCCGGCTTTGTCCCTCCCGGGCCGCGACGGCATGGCTTTCAGTATTGGGCTGCTAACGAATGTAACCATAACTATTTCTATAACTGGTACTTTCGCGACGAGAATGTTCCAATCGTGAGCGAGAAGTATGAACCTGAGTTCTGGACGGACCTGGCCATCGAGTTTCTTCATGAAGCACACGACAAGCCCTTCTTCCTCATGCTCGCGCCGGGCGCTCCGCATGATCCCTATGTGGCGCCTGAAAAATACATGAATCTGTATGACCCCCAAAAGGTGACGATGGAACCCAACTGGGTCGAAGGAACACGCGGGG
This sequence comes from uncultured Acidobacteriaceae bacterium, assembly GCA_963721125.1. Classification (GTDB taxonomy): domain Bacteria; phylum Acidobacteriota; class Terriglobia; order Terriglobales; family Acidobacteriaceae; genus PALSA-350. The sequence goes on from CAVRHZ010000001.1 coordinate 358,550, forward strand.
CAGGCCGCAAAGAAATAGCAGGATACTATGCGGCGATCACCGCGGTGGACGATCAGGTGGGGAGAGTGTTGAGCACGCTTCGCGAGCTGGAGCTGGAAGAAAACACCATTGTGCTCTTCTCTTCGGATCACGGAGATATGCTTGGCTCCCAGGGAAAAATCCTCAAGCGTAAGCCATGGGAGGAGTCGATTCGAGTTCCGGGGATCATGCGCTATCCAGGAGTGATTAACCCCGGGGGCAAAACGGATGCCTTGTTTTCGCATGTGGACTTTGCTCCTACACTGCTTTCGCTTTGCGGCTTGCCCGTTCCCGCAGACATGCAAGGTGCCGACTTGTCCAAGGTCGCCAGCGGAAAAGCGGAAAAAGGTCCTGACTCTGTGCTCTTCCAGATCTTTGGTCCCTATCAGGGTGATGGCACGGATCAAGCATGGCGCGGCGTAAGAACAGAGCGCTTTATGTACGCACGATACCCATCGGGACCGTGGCTTCTGTATGACCTGCAGCAGGATCCCTACGAATTGCACAACCTGGTCAACGACACTGCTCACGCGGCGGACCTACAGGAACTGGACAAGCAGTTGCGGGACTGGATGACCCGCGTGGGCGATTCCTGGAGCCTGGATTGGATAGCCCTGGTCGAGGACGAGGAGAGACTCGACAAGTACAGAGCGTTCTATACGGTTCAGGATTATCTTGCGTGGGCAAAGAGCCACCCTTCCCTCACCCCGGGGATACCTTAACTGGGGCTGATCGAGATGAAGTAGGGAGGAAGGCGAGGTGACCCGGGCACCTGCACCACGTGGCCCTCGACCGCGATGGTGGTATTCGGTGTGATGGGCTGGCCGCCCATCTGCGGCTTTCAATAGGGATAACTAGCGCCCCTACCCTAGCTGTCAAGGGGAGAAAGAACTTCATCGCTGGACTTGGGGCAACTTGAGCCCCACGAAGCGACTCTCACTTGCTAGTTGGCGCCTATATTCAGTTCCAGCCACGGAAATCGCCAAATTTAACGCACCTTCAACCAGACCCGAGGGGGCCTCATGTATCACCACGTAAAAAAGCTTATGTATACCGTAACCATCGGTGAACCAGATCCCAGGTTCGGCAAGATGCTACTGGAACAATTCGGCGGCGCCAACGGGGAGCTAGCAGCAGCCATGCAGTATTCCATTCAGGGATTCAACTGCGAAGATGCGGCGCGGAAAGATCTTCTGATGGACATTGGCACCGAAGAACTCAGCCATTTGGAAGTGGTAGGGGCGTTGATTCGCATGCACTTGAAACCCATGAAGAGCGGCCGCGAAGCAGCTGAAGCGGATCCGCTGGTGGCCATCGCCGGCGGAGGGGGAGTTGCCTTGTTCGATTCCATGGGCAACGCCTGGACGGCTGATTACCTGAAGATCACCGGCGATCTGGCAGTTGATCTGCGCAGCAACATTGCGGCTGAGGCACGTGCCAAGATCGTGTACGAGCGCTTGATCAGCTTTACCCAGGACCAGGGTTCGAAACAAGCGCTGCAATTTCTGATGACGCGCGAAATCACCCATATGCGCGCATTTACCGCGGCACTTGAGAGTATGGAAAAGCCGCAGTTTGCGGTCGGCATTATTCAACCTACCCCCCAACTCGTCGATCAGTTTTTCAACGCTTCGACGGGCGAGGGCCAGTACGGAGAGAATGACTTCTCCGGCCCCTGGAACCATAGCCACGGCTTGACGATGGTCGAGTCGGAGTTAAGGGGCGGCCCAGGGCTTGATGTGACTCCCTACGATCCTAAGCCGGGTACGGAACAGACTTCTCCGATAGACTCGACCCCTGTGGGAGAGTACACCAACGGAGTTGGAAAAAAGCAGGCAGCCATGCACGAAAAGGCTAACGGGAAAGCGCCGAAGAAAACTACCGTCCAGGCGTGAGTGTTTTCGAAAAGCCGGCTGGCTGACGCCAGCCGGCTTCGAATTCAGGCTTTCGATTCGCCGGCAACCAGAAGGACGATCTTCCCTATACCGCCCTTCTCGCCAAGTACGTGGGCTTCAGCCGCGTTGCGCAGCGGCAAACGGCGACCAATCGGCAACACAAATTTTCCGTCCCGGACGTCATCCGCAAACTCGCGAACCTTCGATGGATCAGGCTTGGCGAAGACACGTGTGATGGTAACCGCCGGGTTCAGTGCGGCCATTCCCTCGGGCACTACAGATGCGTATCCAAAGGAGCCTCCGGGCTTTATCCTCATGAATAGCTTCGCCGCCACCTCGCTGCCAACGGTATCGGCAATTGCATCGACCGGGCTGAGCGATGCGATTGCCTGGTCATCATCGATCGCAAGCACGCCCGAGACACCGAGGGATTCCGCCTCGTTCAGCGACTTTCTGCGAACGCCTGCAATTACCTGCGCACCTATCTTCTTCGCCGCGTGCACCGCAGCACGCCCCACGCTTCCCAGCGCTCCGGTTACCACCACCGTCTGCCCCTTCTGAACCTTGGTCGCAAGCCTGACCAATTGCTCTCCGGTTAATGCAATCAGCGGAATCGCTGCGGCATCCACCAGATCTAACCCATCCGGCAGATGAGTTAGATCCGAATCGGCCACCGCTACCAATTCGGCATAGGTCTTGTTCGATAAGGCAAGTACGCGGTCACCCGGCTTGAAGTGCTTTACGTTCGCGCCCACCGCGTGCACGATACCGCTCACATCGCGCCCCAGGATGGCCGGAAACGAAAGGGGAAAATCTTTCTGGCGCGCCCCGGAACGAACCTTCCAATCGATGGGATTCACACTGGCCGCGGCCGAGGCGATCAGTACGGTATCCCCGCTCACTTGCGGGTCAGAAACGTGGTCTTCAAACTTCAGCTTCTCTGGACCGCCATACTCATGTAGAACCACTGCTTTCATCTGATATCTCCTATGTTGAGCACCGAGGACTGGATCTCAAACCAACAAAGGCTTGACCATATACCCAGTATTTTTTATCTCTTTTGAATGCTAGCAAGTCACTGGCATCTCCGCGGCAATTGAAGACATCACACAGGCGTCAGGAGGTAGGATGACTCAACCGAAATGTGAACAAAAAGAGAGCTTGGAAGCGAATGCTCGCAAGGCAGTTGCCTTCGAAAAGGAACAGGAAAATACGCTGCCTGACCCTGCAGAACGCAAAGACGCCGTGGAGGGCGTTGAGCTGGCGAGCTTGAACCTGAGGGATCACCTGGCAAATTGCGACGTATGCCGTAAGGCTTCGTAAACCAGTGGCGCCGGCAATCCCTCAGATGCTCCTACTTAGCGCGAGCCCCTACAACAACCAGGCCGATCCCAGCTACCAACGAAAGCGTGCTCAGAATGGGTGATATCGGCAGTGTTTGCTTCTGTTGATGGGAGACCTGGACAGGACCGAGATCCACATCCTTCTTTTCGTGAGTAAAGCTGATTCCGCCCATGGCAAAACCGGCGATAGCAAGGATGATAAGAACGATTCCAACAATGGTCGCAGCTTTCATTTATCGGCTCTCTTTCAGAAGTAGTACATGGTTGTGAGATTGGGGAGTCAACAGATTAGCGGTTGAACTCGTGAATCGTCTGCCCCACCGCTTGAGCGACACTCCCGGCCGCATCTTTAGCCAAGCCGGCAGCCTGATCCGCGATGCCCTCGCCGGCGAGATTATCGTCCCCGGTAATTCGACCAACGCCTTCCTTGAGTCTGCCGGACAATTGGCCGCCGACTCCAGACGCTCTCTGCTTTGTTCCCCAGCCAAATGCCGTGCGTGCAGCGTCCTCGGCACCTCCAGGTCCAGCCGCGTACTCCATCGCGGAACGAGTGAACACAACGTAAGCAGCAAAGCCAAGACCGGCCGCGGCAACTATCCAAGGAAACACTTTCATAAGAAACCTCAGCCAATTGGATGCAAGCGCAGGGCGACTTAATGAGAGGGACGAAAGTTTCTTTTGCGGCGGAGCCGCAAGTCAGACCTTTCCAATGCGCCATATTCACCACGATCGGCAAGACGAGCGCGTACAACCCGTCCGGCCGCTGTGCGCACAACTTTTTGAGAGACGTTCTTACCGGCCGGCAGGCATAATAGCTGAGTAATTACCAAGCCCGGGTTCGCGATTATCAGTAAGGGGATTGTCCCATGGCGCGACCATTATGGTCAGGAAGCATCCAGATATCTCTGGTCGGGTTTGCAGTCGAAATCTACCCGGCAACCAACACCACCCGGCCTTTCTCCTTCCACGAGATTGATCGCAACACAAAGACCAGGGTCAAGCGCCAAAGTGTTTCGCCCGGGCCGGCCCCGGAAGAGGACACAGCGGACGCGCCGGGAGACACGCAGGCAGCCGAGGAACCGCGCGAGGGCAACCAGGCTTTGCACCTGGCGCGCCAGTTGCAAAGCAGCTTGACCGGCAGCCCTAGCGCACCAGCCCCGATGGAACACATGGTCGAGCGTGCCGACATCGTCAAAGGTTACGAGTACGAGAAAGGCAAATACGCCATCATCGAACCGGCTGAGCTCAAGAGCCTGCGCCTGGCCGGCAAAAAGACGATCGAGATCTCACAATTCTCCAGGATGAGCGAGATCGATCCTGCGCTGTTTGAGAAGCCCTATTTCGTAATGCCTAAGGCCGGTCCCCAGGCGACTGCTTTTGCCGTAATCCGCACGAGTCTGCGAGAAAGCGGCATGGTGGGGTTGGGCGAGATCGTTTTCAGCGGACGGCAGCACCTCATGGCGCTGGCGCCGCCCCACGATCCCAACCAACCGGGCATGATGTTGTACACCCTTCGTTTTGCCGCCGAGCTGCGCAACGCCCGCGATTACTCGAACAACGTGGAAGAGGTAAAGGCCGACGCCGCGCAGCTTAAGCTGGCTCAACAATTGATCGATGCCTACACGCAGCCGTTTGAACTCGGCGCCTTTAAGGATCACTACGAGGAGGCGCTGCGCGAGCTGGTGGAGGCCAAGATCAATAATCTGCCGATAGCCGAAGAGCCGGGGGGGAAGAAGCAGGGCAAGGTCATCGACTTGATGGAAGCATTGCGCAAGAGCCTGCTGCAGAAGAAGCCGGTACAGGCTGTCGATGACAACGAACTCGCGGAAACGAACTCATCCCGTTCAGACGCGAAGCTGCCCAAAACAAATGCGTCATCCAAAGCCACAGCCACAGCCGCGGCTGCAAAACCGCAAAAATCTGTACAGCCCCCGGCACGCAAGAAGGCGCGGTCGGCCTAACCGGCGAGCACGCTACCTCCCCGGGGGAAGAAGCCGCTCTAGCAAGCGCTTTCACCGCCAGGCGATTGATACCCTTATGTCTTTCTGTTTTGCGTACACTGCGACTCATTAGGCCAGATTTCTACGACCGTCCTGGTCGTAAATGTTAAGCCTCAGAAGATAGAAGACGAGAGAACTGCGCCGCATCGTGTCTGAGGCAGGCTAGAGGTAAACATTTCTGAGCGAGCGTTTGAATGCCCTCTCCATGGCGCTACATTTTCACGGGCCCCCACATCGACTTCATTTCGTAGATTTCCAGGTGATTGATGACGCTCGCCTTCTGCTTCACACTCAACTCCAGGCCCTGTCCGCCAGTCGACAGGGGTATTTCTCGAGTGATATAGCGTGCGCCCCCATCTACAAAGATTTCCACTACGCCTTTGTCTATCAATATCTCCACCTGGCCTCGGCCATTCTCGAGATCATCCGATGCGATGGTGGCGAGGTCATGTCCGTCGTAGCGAACCGCCAGCCCATCGCCGCTCTCAAGCGAGGCCTGGAGTTTTACGTCGAGAGGTCCGGATCCAGCTAAACCTAACTTCTGGTTGGCGTCGGCGACGGTCAATGTGGACCAGGTGCGTGCTTTGGTCCGCAATTGTGCGATTTCGTCAATCGGCGCGGCCTGCATTCTCAGACCATCCTTGGTCGTTTTCAGTTTGAATTCTGTTGGGAACAAGATCATCTGAGTGAAGGACATACCCTCAAGCTGGATTCTTCCCCATGCCATTTGAATCCGTCTGCCATCCGGCATTTCGGCGAAGGACTGCGCCGCATATAAAGCATCGTCGCCATGTAGATTTTTCCCTTCGGCATAGTGCAGGACAGGCGATTCCGCGGTGAATGTCCCGCCATCGAAGGTGCCGATCTCGTAGCTGGACGAGCCGCCATGAAGAATCCACTTCTTGCGATTGTTATCCCCATCAATGGGGAGCTCAAAAAAATCCGGGCATTCATGAAAGCCCTTGTGATGGCTTTGACGGGTCCACCTTTTGAGATCGGTGGAGTTAAAGAAGGACATGCCATCTTTCTCAAACAAAACCATTACCCAGCGCTTGCCTGGTTCATACCAGAAGACCTTGGGATCCCTGGTGTCGTTCGAGCCCACCTCACGACCGGTGTCTAAAACGGGGTTTTCGGCAGCACGTTTAAACGTAGCTCCATTATCTATGCTGTATGCGAGGCACTGCACCTGTTTGTGCGAGGTGCGGTCGAAGGCCGTATAGACCAACACGAGCGCATCTTTTCCCCATCCTCCGGTATTGTTGTGGTCGACGAAACTTGTGCCCGACCACGCCGCGCCAAGCTTATCGACCATGAGCGCAGGCGCGAGTTCCTGCCAGTGAATCAAGTCCCTACTGACAGCGTGGCCCCAGTACATGAAACCGGTGTCCCACTTGACTCCGAAGGGGAAGGCCTGCCAGAAGAGATGATACTGACCCTTGTAAAAGATGGGGCCGTTGACGTCATTGCTCCAGCCACGTTTGACGGTAAAGTGAAACTGCGGACGATCGCTCTCCTTGTATAGAGTGGCCGCGCCCTCGATCTGGTTCGCTTGGTAAATGCGGCTCAGAGCGGCCTCGACAGAAGGACTGGCAACGCCATTCGAGCCAGTCAGGGTGATGGTGCTCCCCTTGAATTCGCTCACATCCAGGAATATCCAATAATCAATGGCGTGCTCTGCCAGCTGCACAGGAAATTCACGCTTTAGCACGCCATCGACGCTGATCTGAAACAGCCCCATTTCGCTTGCGCGTTCCACTGGGATATTCAAGTATCGCTGCGTGATGTGAAATGTTCTGCTTTGCGCGCACAAAGAGGTTACCGGGCAAACCGCGACAGCCAGCAAGCAACTCATAACATGCAGTCGCCGTCGAGCCCTTATCGGGTGCAGAGAATCACCGGTTGTATCGAAGTTAATCCGGCGAAGGGCGTGCCACAAGTGCACGACCATAAACGGTAGCGCTGCCAACGCCAGGTTCGCTTGCATCATGAGGTTCTGTTGCATCCGTCGTGTAGAGTCTTGTTGCTTCAAGATTCTACTCCGCAACAGCCAAGTTAACGTAAACGGGAACGAGTGGGATAACTATTGCTGAAACAGTCACCATTCTCAACATCTGGTGTGAAGCCGGACGCAAGCAGCCGGTCGGGCCCCGAATAGTTAGAGCATGTCAACACAGAGGGAACTACCCGGCCGGCAAAGAACGTCCCAGTATTACTGCTGTTGTCGAGCCACTGCATGCCGCTCGCTGCAATCTGCGGAGCTGAGCCGCCTGTAAAGGAGACAACGCTGAATGCTGAGGATGATGGTGTATTAATGTCCCAATTGCGCAAACTGAGGATGCCGGGAGCGGCAACATTGTGAGTGATGACGGGCCAGTAGACTCCAGGGTTGGTGATCTGCAGGCCGTTGATCTGGATGCTGGCGTAATTGGAGGTGATGACGAAATTGTAAGGTTGACTGTAGCTATTGCAGGCGCCGGTTGTGGTTACTTGCCAGCCGTCAATGCGAATCGTTCCGATATTGCCGTCGCCAAGATGGTTGGGACCTGGTTTTGTAAGCTCAGCCGTGTTCCCACACACAACACCACTTGTGTTACTAATTTCGATGCGGTCCAGCAACTCTGTTGCACTGTAAAGCCGCAATCCAAAGCTGCTACCGTCGATGCTATTGTTATCCACGAACACGTCGGTGATCCATCCCCATTTGACGAAATTGGCAACGTACGGCGCGTTAGGATCACCCGATCCTGTTCTGTTCCCATCGTCGGCGTTAAAGGGTAGGCTGTCATCGCCGGCCACTATTGTGTTGCCTACTTCATAGATGTATTTATCAGGGCCGATGAAATGCGGACCATCCGTGTTCTTTTTTTCCACTACGGGGGTAGGCTGGTGAAATGAGTTGCGGGTGAGCGAAACGTGGGAATCGTTGGCGAACAGGGTTACAAATGCGCCGGTATCGTATACGTCGTCGTCGTCGAATACCAGGTCCTCAACGCCCACCATCTCCGCGCCGTACACAAATAGTCCAGTGGCGGGGTTTACCGCATGAGGCGTCCCGAGCACGTTTTTACCAGTGACCGCCTGGGTGGAGTTGGCGTTCAGCGTGCAATGCCGAATCGCTATGTGATCGTCAGTCTGATTCGATACAAGATATCCGCCGGTCCCGCTCGCGGTCGTAGGGGCGTTCTGATGGGCATTGATAACCGGCGTAGCGTTCGAGCCGGGCATCATGATGACTCCATCCAGACGGCTAACGCACTCCAGTGTGTCGCCGCTGTAGAGCACCAGGCTCTTTGAAAGGGCATATCCGCTATCCAAGATGAGCTTGGTATTGCCGGCGGCTAATAACGCATTGAGCGCCGCCGCAGAGTCCGTATCGCCAGTTGCCGAACTCCCTGGAGCTACCGCCTGCCCGCCGGTCGCCCCGCCTATGGTTGAAGCGTATACAACGCGCGGTGAACTGCTGCCCGGTAGGCCAGCCGGCACATTGCTGCCAAGGGCCGCTGATGCTGATTGCCCCAGAGCGCAACCGGGTGCAACTTCGAAAAGTAACAGCAGGGCCAATAAAATGGCGAGCTCACGCCTCTTGAATGCCCCTCCGCATTCCCGCCGCCTCACTGGCCCACTGCCTTCATGCCGTCAAGCATCGCTCTCACTCGCTTCGAGGGCCATGCGATCACCTCAGGCCCTGGCTTTATAGGCGGGGAACACTCGAGTAGCTGGAAAACGCGGACAAGGCCCTCCGCGGGTATGACCGGTTTCGTGTTCACTTTCGGCTTTAACATAGCTACCTCTCCTTCCATTACTGGTGGGGGCCACGGCCGCCGCCGGCTCTCTTCAACCGGCAACGAACTTTGGGTGCCCCATTCAAGCCCGGTTTTTGGGCTTGAGTGGGACACTCAGTACTGAACAACACCCTGGGTTGAGGGTGCAAGGACAGACAACGGCGCGTCGAGTGCTGTGGTATCCCACTCAAGCCCAAAAGCCGGGCTTGAATGGGGCACCCAAAGTTCGTTGCCGATGAAGAGAGCCGGGCCTTTAGCCCAGTGACGTGGGAAAGCCACGGGACGTACCAGGTTCCGGCGGCTTGTCGGTTACTACCTGGATGCTGACACCGTACATACCGCCGGGTTGAAGAGCACGAAGAAGTTGACGGAGCGACCGTTGCGTCATCAGGGTTTGGCCCATCGAGGTGTTAGGGGCCGTGAGAGTGATTTTCCCAGAAAGGCGATGATCAAATTAAACTCCAGGTTTGCCGGACTGATTCCGAAACAGAACATCGAGAGCCGCCTCTCGCTCGCGTCCTGGCATATGATTTAGGTTTGCCGGAGGACAGTTCTTGAGGTTTAGATTTGTTCTCACAATTTACACAGGGTCGGTTGCGTGTTGAACGATGCGGGAATAATCGCGCAACCCGATATATTTCTGCTTAACTCTCCGATTGGATTGCATGCCGATTATCCCGAAACCCACCCGTGTTTCAAGACTCGTCGAGGAGCTTGAGCAGCCTGCCCCTTTCAAGTTGAGCTGGCTCACAGCTCTTGGTATTGTCCTGGTTTCGAGCGTTTACTTCACCGACATCTTTCTCAAGGCTAGTCACAAGTGCTTTTGGTTTGACGAATTGTTCGCCGTCTATCTTTGCCGGTTGCCCACATTTGCAAGCACCTGGTCTGCAGTTTTGCATGGAGCAGATTTCAATCCGCCTCTTTACTATCTGCTTACACGCACCGCCGAGCGGTTGTTTGGAGAAGGGTTGATTGCCACTCGAGTGCCGGAGATCGTGGGCTTCTGGCTTTTTTGCGTGAGCCTTTTTCTATTTGTCTCAAGGCGCGCAGGCGCAATCTCCGGATTTATCGCCGGAGCCTTCCCCTTCTTCACCCTGGCCAAATACTATGCCAACGAAGCGCGGGCGCACGGAATCGTTCTGGGGTGGTGCGGACTGGCGCTGCTGTGCTGGCAAAGGAACGCGGCGGGCCGAGCAAGATACCTTTGGCTAGCTGGGTTCGGGCTGAGTCTAGCGGGCGCATTACTAACCCACGTTTACGCCGTTTATCTGCTGGTTCCATTCGCGGTGGTTGAGATCTACAACCTCATCGATAGGAAGCGGCCCGACTGGGCCGTTATGGCCGTGATGGCCTTGACTTTCGTTTCCGTAACCATCGCGGTTTACATACCGCTATTTCGCGCCTATCGGACGAATATGCCTGCGTCATTCCAGGCCCCCGCGTCCTATGATGCGGTCCAGAACTTCCTCACCAACGCGATCGGGCCGGCTGCGAAAGTTCTTTTGTTTTTGATCCTGATCCTGGCTGCGAATGCGATGCGGAAGAACCAGCACGTGCGCCCAGCAAAAGCCATGCCTCCACAGGAGATGGTGTTGGCCGGAGGCTTCGTCTGCATCCCTTTGATTGGTTTGATCGGATGCATAGTCAGTCATGGCCCATTCCTCGACCGGTATTTTCTAACCAGCATCGCTGGCTACGCGATCTTCGCCGGCTTCGCCAGTTCCCGCTGGCTTCCCAGCCCATGGATCGCAAAGGCTGTGGCACTATGCATGTTCTTGATGATGTTGCTGGATCTGCGATCGGCTATCTCTCTCGAAACTGGGCATACAAAAGTGCTCTTTGAACCAAGCTCCGGGTTTAGGTTGACTACGACACCCTCCGAGCCAATGCAGTTGTACAAAACGCTGTCGACGGACAACAACGGCCTGGACATCCTGGTCCCTTCCAGCCTTGATTATCTCTATTTCTTTACGTATGCCCCACCTTCCATCGTCTCTCATCTCTATTTTGGAGCTCCAACCAGCGATATGTTTTATTCGGCGTACGACAGGCTTGCGAGAGGGGCACGCATCGACTTGAAGATAACGCCGTTCGATCCATTTCTCACTGCTCACCATCGATTCTTGCTCTACGAGAGTGGGAGGGCAAGCATAGATGCGGTACAAGCCATCGCCAAAGCCGGGTACCACGTGAAATCCGCGAGAGCCGATGACTCCGGCATTTTGTACGAATACGAGAGATAATCTGCTGCTCACTGATGAAGAGCCGTTGCATGCAGGGAGTTTGGGCGCCGGTGGTCTGGACAATGCTTCCGCTTAGCTTGAACGTTGTCGCGCAGCAAAATGCATAAGTCTTTCAGAATGTGTGAGAAATAATGGTCGGGGAGAGAGGATTCGAACCTCCGACCCCCTGGTCCCGAACCAGGTGCTCTACCAGGCTGAGCCACTCCCCGAACTTGCGGTAGGAAAGAATGTTTACGAGCTGAAAGGTCCCTGGCCGAGCCCCTCATAAACGCCCGCAAACTATAAGAGAGTGTATCAGAAGGCCCCTCCCCGCGACCCGGATTCCCTGTGAGGCCTGGTGGCGTTGATGCACACGTGCGGCTTTCCTCAATGAAAGCCGCACGTGTGACTCGCTCCTAGGTTCGCGTACAGGGAAATCCGGGGGAGACCGAGGATACACTGCGGTGAATAGCCATGACGCCCATGCAACAACTCGACCTCAGCGGCTTGCACGTGCTCGATGGAGGAATGGCCACTGAACTTGAGCGCAAAGGCTTTAATCTGGCCGGACCGCTATGGTCCGCCCATGTGCTCGAAAGCTCCCCGGAGGCTATCGCTGCCGTGCATCGCGAGTATCTCGAGGCCGGCGCCGATTGCCTGCTAACCGCCAGCTACCAGGTCTCCGCTGAGGGCTTTCAGGAGATCGGCTTCGCGCCTCAAGACGCGGCCCACGCCGCTGACAATTCGCTACGCGCATCCGTGGCTCTGGCCGAAAAGGTGAGAAACGAGTATCAATCCGGCTCGCCGCGCCCGATCTGGATCGCGGCTTCGCTCGGACCCTACGGCGCGATGTTGCACAACGGCGCAGAGTATCACGGCAACTATGACTGCTCCTTCGAGGACCTGGTGGGGTTCCACAGTCGACGCATCACGGTCCTCGCTCGAACCAATGCCGACTTCCTGGCCTTTGAAAGCATCCCTTCGCTCGAAGAGGCCAAGGCTATCCTCGCCGCACTAAAACCTTATCCAGACTTGGCGGCGTACCTCAGCTTCACCTGCCGGGATGGAACCCACGTTTCGCATGGAGAGACACTACGCGCGTGCGCAGAGTTGCTTGATATGCAGCCGCAGATCATTGGGATCGGCGTCAATTGCACCGATCCCGCGCTGATCAGCAGCCTCATCGGTGAGCTGGCAAAGATCACGAGCAAACCCATCATCGTCTACCCTAATTCCGGCGAGCAGTGGGATGCCGCGCATCGCTGCTGGCAAGGAGATGGACAGTTACAAGCATTTGGCAAATTGGCAGAGCAATGGCGGAGCGCCGGCGCTCAATGGATTGGAGGCTGTTGCCGCACTGGCCCGGAACACGTCCGGGCCGTGGCCCGGGTTTGGCGAGGCTGATTTAGTTTTGCCGAACCGCTCGCGTCCTCTAAGCTGTTCTGCGTGCGGAAAATATTTTGTTTGCTGCCGTTTCTAGCCGTGGCATTGTCTTCGGCCATGCCTCAGTCCAACACCAAAGCTACCGGTGTGGACCAGGACGTTCTCGCGAAAATCCCGCAGCGGATGAAATCTTTTGTCGACCGCCAGACCGTCGCCGGAGCCGTGACCCTGGTAGCACACGGTAGCGACATCGTGGAGTTCGACGCGACCGGCATGGCCGACGTGGAAGCCGGCCACGCGATGCAGAAGGACACGATTTTCCAGATCATGTCCATGACCAAGCCGGTCACTGCTATCGGCATCATGATGCTGGCCGAAGAAGGCAAGCTGGCTCTGCGCGACCCTGTCGAACAGTACCTGCCGGAGTTCAAGGGGCTGAAGGTAAGAACAACAGTAGGCCCCGATGCCGCCCGCGCGGGTGTTCCCAACCACGCGATCACCATCCGTGACCTGCTTACCCATACCGCGGGGATTCAGGACTACCCCGGCCCTCCTGCCATCCCCGACTACGCGCAGACCATGAGCGTGCCGCTCGATGAAGTGGTGAGGCAGCTAGCCAAACAGCCGCTGCTCTTTCAGCCGGGCACGCAGTGGAGCTACTCCAGCCCGGGCATCGAGATTCTTGGCCGCATCATAGAAGTCTGCTCGGACGAGAAGTATGTGGACTTCATCACCAAGCACATCCTGCAGCCGCTGGGGATGAAGGACAGCTTCTTCTTCCCGCCCGCGGACAAGATCTCGCGCATTGCCATGGTCTACGCGCAGAAAGACGGGAAATTGGTACGCTCCCCGGCCACCATTCTTGGTGGCGATCCGGCGAAGTACCGCCAGGGAGCCGTTTTTCCCGCACCGGGATGGGGCCTTTACTCCACCGCCGAAGACCTGCTTCACCTCTACCGCATGATGCTCAACGATGGCGTTTACGAAGGCCACCGCTACCTGTCGCCCTTCTCCGTGCACGTAATGACTGAGCCGCAGACTACCGGGATTCAGCCGGTGGGATGGATGCGCGGCTCCGACTATGGGCTCGCCTGGGAAGTTGTCACCGATCCGTTGGGTGAACTCGCGGGACACACAATCGGTACCTACGGCCACGGCGGAGCCTTCGGGACCCAGGGATGGATCGACCCTAACAATGATCTGATATCGATCCTGCTGATTCAGCGCTCCGACGAGGGTGCGGAGAGCATGACCAACGTCTTCCTCAACATGGCTGAGTCCAGTGTTGGCAAGTAGGGCCCTGCTGCGGGGAGTCTGCACCGGAGAACGCAAGACTTCTAAAGAGGGTGTGAGTATGGGGGAAGAGTCGTCTCCGGCTGGCGTGCTTTCTCCGCCTTCATACTCCTGCAACATGCGACAATGGTCTTACCCGCATGAAACCTGAGTCGCTCTCCGTGGACCTGGAATCAATCTCTTTGACGCCTGAGCTTCTGGCTCAACACAGCATCACACCCGAAGAGTATCAACGTATCGTGGCTGCCCTGGGGCGGCCTCCCGGGCTGACTGAGCTGGGGATCTATAGCGTCATGTGGAGCGAACACTGCTCTTACAAATCCTCGCGCGTACATCTCAAGCGGCTGCCGACCCACAGCGCACGCGTAGTGCAAGGGCCGGGAGAAAATGCCGGCATTATCGACGTGGGCGATGGCTGGGCCTGCGCTTTCAAGATCGAGTCCCATAATCACCCCTCGTTCATCGAGCCTTTCCAAGGCGCCGCAACCGGGGTGGGCGGCATACTGCGCGACATCTTTACCATGGGCGCCCGGCCGTTTGCCGTCATGGATTCCCTGCGTTTCGGGCCCATCACCGAAGACGAACTGGGTAACGAAGCATCGGCCTCCGCGGTGATCCACAAGAACCATTCCCTGCTGGAAGGCGTGGTCAGCGGAATCGCGGCCTATGGAAATTGCTTTGGCGTGCCCAACCTGGGTGGGGAGACGCGCTTTGAACCCTGCTATTCAGGTAATCCCCTGGTCAATGCCTTTGCCCTGGGCTTGGTCCGGCGGGACGAGATCTTTTATGCCAAGGCATCCGGCATCGGCAATCCGGTGATCTACGTGGGTGCAAAGACAGGCCGCGACGGCATCCACGGAGCCACCATGGCCAGCGAAGAGTTCAAAGAGGGGTCAGAGCAGAAACGGCCCAACGTGCAGGTAGGCGACCCCTTCATGGAGAAGCTGCTGCTCGAAGCCTGTATCGAGGCCATGCGCACCGGCGCGGTGGTGGGCATCCAGGATATGGGCGCTGCCGGCCTCACTTGTTCCACCTGTGAGATGGGCGCCCGTGGCGGTGTGGGCCTCGAAGTAGAACTGGACCACGTGCCGCAGCGAGAATCGGGCATGACTGCTTACGAGATCATGCTCAGTGAGAGCCAGGAGCGCATGCTGCTGGTGGCAGACAAGCATCGCGAAGCCGAGGTCATCCGCGTCTTCGAAAAGTGGGGTCTGGACGCGGTGATCGTGGGCGAGGTGATCGCCGAACCCAGGCTGCGCATCCTGCACCATGGCCAGCTGGTCGCTGACATTCCCAACCAGTCGCTGACCGACGATGCGCCGCTGTATCACCGGCCGGTGGGCCAGTGGAAGGCGCCGGTTCGCCTCAATCCGCCGGCCGAGGTGCTGGAGCAACTTACCTTCTTCGAAGAAACACTGAGCGGGACCACCGCTTCCGCCACCAACTATGCGGACGAATTGCGCGCCCTCCTCGCCTCCTCGAACATCTGTTCCAAGAACTGGATCCACGAGCAGTACGACTCGATGGTGCAGACAAATACAGTAGAGGGCCCCGGGGGTGAGGCGGGGGTGATGCGCATCAAGGGTACGAACCGCGGCTTGGCCATGGCGCTCGACGGCAATGAACGCTGGTGCTATCTGGACCCCAAGCTGGGTGCGTCGCACGCCGTCGCCGAAGCGGCGCGCAAGGTCGCCTGCTCCGGCGCGACACCGGTGGCGGCAACCAACTGCCTCAATTTTGGCAACCCGGAGAAACCGGAGATCATGGCCCAGCTTTCGTCGGCCATCGATGGCATTTCCGCTGCGTGCCTGGCCCTTGGAACTCCCATCACCGGGGGCAACGTTTCGCTGTATAACGAAACCCGCGGCCAAGGCATTTATCCTACCCCGGTGATCGGGATTGTGGGCATCCTGGATCAGATCGACAAGGCAGTGGGCGCGGATTTTCAGCGGGCCGGCGACGCCGTCCTGCTGGTCGCTCCCGCGTCGGTTTCTACGCTTGAGGAGCGCATGCAGGAGTTCGGTTCCTCGGAGTACGCCAGAAAGGTTCTCTCCGCCCTGTGGGGCACGCCGCCCAGCCTGGATCTGCTGGTGGAGGCCAACCTGCACCGCTGCCTGGCTGAGCTTTCGCAACAGGGACTGATCCATTCCGCCCGGGACATCTCGGACGGTGGCATTGCGGTTGCGTTGGCGGAAGCATGCTTTGGTCATGAGATCGGGCTGCGCGCTAACCTCTCCAAGGCGCCCGACCTGCCGGCCGAGTGGGATCTTTTTGGTGAAACGGCAAGCCAATGCATCCTCAGTTGCGCTAAGGAATCGGTCGCGCGAGTCGAAAGGTTAGTTGGGCGGTACAACGGCCTGATGGTAGTAACCCTGGGAGAAACCGTGGCTGATCTCTTTGAGCTTGCGGTCGACAGCCGGGTACTCATCCGGGAAAAGGTCTCAGGCTTGCGCAATGTCTGGTCAGGAGCGCTGGCTGCGCTGCTGCGCAACGACGTACCGGTTGGAAATTAGGGGCATGGAGAGTACCAGCATCAAGCAGCATACAGATCACGACGAAACCGAGGAATCCGGCTCCAATCCGTTCGATAAGTTGCGCGAGGAGTGCGGAGTGGTGGCGGTGCACGGCCACCCCGACGCGTCGCGCCAGGCATATCTGGCCCTTTATGCGCTGCAGCATCGCGGGCAGGAGTCTGCGGGTATTGCCACCGCCGATTACACCAACCTTTACAACATCAAGGGCATGGGGTTGGTGGCAGATATCTTTACCGACGAAGTGCTTTCCAAACTGCCGGGCGAATTAGCCATTGGCCATACCCGCTATTCGACGACCGGCGACTCGGCACTGCTGAATGCGCAGCCTATCCGGGTGGACTCGACCCGGGGCCTGATCGCCATCGCGCACAACGGCAACCTGGTGAATCTGGGCACGCTGCGCACCCAGCTGGAGCGGGAAGGCGCCTACTTCCAGACCACCAGCGACTCCGAGATCATCGTGCAGTTGATCGCCCACTCCAACGCCAAAACGCTGATCGAGGCCATCGGCGACTCGCTGCGCCAGGTTTCAGGCGCTTTCTCCATCGTCATGATGACGCGCGACCGCATCTTTGCCGCCCGCGATCCCTATGGCTTCCGGCCGCTTTCCATGGGCCGCATCAGTAATCCGGATGGTCCAGACACCGTGGTCTTCGCTTCTGAAACCTGCGCTTTTGATCTGCTGCGCGCCAAGTACGAGCGCGACGTGCGGCCGGGCGAAGTAGTGATGGTGACCCGCGACGGCGTCAGCTCGGTCGAATATGCAACCGGCGTGCGGCAGGCGAGCTGCATCTTCGAGCATGTGTACTTTGCCCGGCCCGACAGCCGGATCTTTGGCCGCTGGGTACAAGCCAGCCGGGAGCAGATGGGACGGCGGTTGGCACGCGAGGCGCCGGTCGAAGCCGACCTGGTGGTGCCGGTGCCGGACTCCGGTGTGACGGCAGCTCTTGGCTACGCGGCGGAGAGCGGGATCCCATTCAATTTTGGGCTGATACGCAACCACTACGTGGGACGCACGTTTATTGAGCCGGAGCAGCGGGTGCGCGATTTTGGAGTGAAGCTGAAGCTGAATCCGGTGCGCAATCTACTGGAGGGCAAGCGCATCATCCTGATCGACGACTCTGTTATTCGAGGCACTACCAGCCGCAAGATCGTGCGCATGGTGCGCTCGGCGGGAGCCCGGGAAGTCCATCTTCGCATCAGCTGCCCGCCTACTATTTCGCCTTGCTATTACGGAGTCGACACGCCGAATAAGAGCGAACTGATCGCGGCTAACTCGTCGGTGGAAGAGATTCGGCAGTACATTGAAGCCGATTCGCTTAGCTATCTTTCGCTGGAAGGGCTGGAGAAGGCTTGTGATGGCGGCGAAGGCAACCGCTACTGTACGGCTTGCTACACCGGCGACTATCCGACCCAATGGGTGGATGTAGCAGAGATTCTGCCTGCGGCGGCTGCCACCACCTAGCCTGAACTTCACACAGATTTCGCGTCTCTCTACCCGTAACGACAGACGGGGTCAAGTTGAGTCCCGTAGGGACGGCTGAGAGTAGCCCAGGACGTAGTCCTGGGTTAGCCACGTGCCAACGAGCAGTCCCGTAGGGACGGCTGAAAATGCCCCAGGACAGAGTCCTGGGTGAAATCTCGACTCAAATCGATTCTCTGGTTAGGAGAGAGCCTGCCCAGCACTGCGTCCTGGGCTACTCTCAGCCGTCCCTACGGGACTCGATTTGGACCCGTCTTTTGTTACCGGTGGAGAGATGCCTCGGCTGGCTACTCCGATTTGGTGGCGGAAGTGGACGGGGCCGGGCTCGGAGCGCTTTCTGTCTTCGCAGCTGGGGCCTTGTCGGACGTTCCACCCTTATCCGCGGGGGCGGAGCCACCGTCAGAGCTGCTTCCACCGTCCTGCGACTTGCCGGAAGCGGCTGGCTTGGCCGCGTAGTCGGTGGAGTAGAAACCCGAACCCTTGAAATGGGGCCGGGCGGGGGTGGAAATCAACCGTTCCACCTCGCCCTGGCAGACCGGGCACTCCTTTGGATCTTCAGCAGAAAAGGACTGGATCAGTTCAAATCGATGTCCGCACTTTTTGCACTGGTATTCATATAGCGGCATCCGGGCGCTCCTTCAACTTGGCAGTTCTTCATTCGATGGTGGCTGGTGCGGGCTGGCGATCGGCCAGCTCAATGAGGCGAACCTCGGTAATGGCCTCAGTGGCCTGCAGCGCGGCCAGGACCGAGCCCGCGACGCGGCCATCAATCTGGACCACCGCGAGTGCGTTGTGTTGGGCTGTGCGCAGGTTCCGTCCCAGGGCAAAGTTCGCAATATTCATTTTATGCTCGCCCAGAATGGTGCCAATCCGCCCAATCACGCCCGGCACATCCAGGTTGCGGATGAACAGCAACGTTCCGTGCAGCGGAGCTTCGATATCGATGCCGTCGCAAGCCAGCAGACGGGGCGAACTGCCATGAAGCACGGTGGCGCTTGCGGTGCTGTCAGCGGTGTCGGTGTGCAGGGTCAGCTTAAGCACCGTGCCTGCGCCTCCCGATCCTTCTTCTTTCTTGTCTTCGTGTACGCGGATGCCGCGCTCCGTGGCCACTGACAGGGCGTTGATGCGATTGACCACGTCGGAATGCGCCAGCACACCCTGGATGGCGGCATTGCGTACCAACTCGGTTTTGCCCTGCGCCAGCCGTCCACTATAGGAAAGATGGATACTTTCGAGATTTCCGGCAGCCAAAGGAGAAAGAAATGCTCCCAGACGCTCCGCCATGAGGATATAGGGGGAAAGCTCCTGATACTCCTCGTAGGTCATGGAGGGTAGGTTGACGGCGTTCTGCACCACCCCGAACTTGAGGTAGTCCTTAACCTGCTGGGCAATCTGTACCCCGACTGCCTCCTGCGCCTCTCCCGTGGAACCGGCAATGTGCGGAGTCAGAATGACGTTGTCCAATCCGAAGTAAGGCGAATCTTTCAAGGGCTCCTGGCTGAAGACGTCGAGGGCGGCCCCGGCCACCTGGCCGGAGCGCAGTGCCTCTACCAGGGCCGCATCGTCGATCAACTCGCCGCGGGCGCAGTTGACGATGCGCGCGTTCTTCTTCATCGTGGCCAGCGTCCGGGCGTTGATAATCCCTGTGGTTTGGGGGGTGAGCCCTACATGCAGGGTCAGGTAATCGGCGCCACGAAATAGCTCATCGACGGTGCAGAGGCGGACGCCATTCTCCCGCGCCACGGCCGGGGCGACAAAGGGGTCATGGCCGAGTAGTTCCATACCGAAGGCCTTAGCCCGTCGCGCCACCTCCAGACCCACCCGTCCCAGGCCCAGAATGCCCAATTGCTTGCCCCGCAGCTCAGTTCCCTGCAGTGACTTCTTTTCCCACTTGCCGGCGTGCAGCAGAGTGTTGGCGCGGGGTAGCTGGCGGCCTAACGCGAGCATTAGCCCGATCGTCAGCTCGGCGACGGCAATGGCGTTTGCCCCGGGCGTATTCATGACCACGATGCCATGGCGCGTCGCGGCATCGGCGTCGATGTTGTCGACCCCCACGCCAGCGCGGCCAATCACCCGCAGCTTGGGAGCCGCATTCAGCAGCGCTTCGTCTACCTGGACCGCGGATCGAACCACGAGTGCATCCGCATCCGCCAATTCGGCGGCCAAACCGTTCTTGATCTGGTCGTGGGTCACGATCTGCCAACCGCTCTCGCCTTCAAGCACAGCCAGGGTGGCGGGCGAGACTTTCTCTGCCAGTACGATCTTCATCGCTCTCCTAAGGGTTAGTTGTCCCTGCGCGGCGGCTTCCGATGAGCCGCTGCGTGGGGACGGTTGAGAGTGATACGGGTCTAGTGTGCGGAAAGGGAGACACCTGCCGCGGCGCGGTCCCGCTGCGCGGCCTCATCGGGCGCACGCGAAGCGAAGATGTTCTGGGCAGCCACCAGTGCTTTCCCGAAGGCGAAGCCCGGCAGCTTTAGGGTATGGGCTACTTGTTCCAGGGCCCCGATGAGGGCGATGGTGTCCATGTAGTCGAAAAATCCCAGGTGGGCGATGCGAAAGATTTGCCCCTTCATCTCCCCTTGTCCGTTGGTGATGACGGCAGCGAAGCGGCTCTTCAACTCCTTGACGATAGCGCCGGAATCGAGCCCTGGAGGTGGGAGTACGGCGGTGACCGCGGCAGCCGGAGCATCCGAGGCGAAGAGCTTCAGACCCAGGGCCTCCACTGCGGCGCGGGTCATCGCGGCGCAGCTTTCGGCGTTTTCCACCAGCTTGGCACGGCCGGCCGCCAGATCGCCGTCTGCCTGACCGGCAATATAGTCGAGGGCCGCTCCCAGGGCCGCAATCAGGGCCACTGCGGGAGTGTAGGCGGATTCCCCCTTGGCCGCATTCTTTCTCTCTTTGCGCAGATCGAAGTAGTAGCGGGGGTTGAGGGAGATCTCCATCACGTCCCAGGCACGATCGCTGACTGCCAGGTAGGAAAGGCCGGGAGGAATCATGACTGCCTTCTGCGATCCGCCGATGAGCACATCGACGCCCCACGCATCCATATCGATGTGTGTGGTGCCGAGGCCAGTGATGGCGTCCACCACCAGCAGCGCGCTTCTTACCGCTCTGCTTCAACACGTTCGGCGACACCCGGAACGTCGTGGCGCACACCGGTGGAGGTCTCGGTGGCCTGCATGAAGATGGCGCGGGTCTCAGTCTTGAGCGCCCTGCGCACCTCCTCCAGGTCGAAGGTCTGGCCATACGGTGCACTGACTACATCGACTTCACAGCCGAATGCCTTGGCCAGGCTGACCCAGCGCTCGCCGAACTTGCCCGCCGTCAGCACCAGCACCCGGTCTCCGGGAGAAGTCAGGTTCGAAACCGATGCTTCCATGGCTCCGGTACCGGAGGAGGCAAGCAGAATGACGTCATTTTTAGTCCCGACAAAAATCTTCAGGTCGCGGAGTACCTTCAGGTATAGGGCGCGAAATTCGGGGGTGCGGTGGTGTATATCGGCGGCAGCCATAGCAAACTGGGCTGCAGGCAGAAGCGGAGTGGGACCGGGAGTAAAAAGACGGACCTTACGGATCATGGTTCCATTGTAATAAACAAAGCTTTCTATAATGGGCCCTTAAATGGGAATGGAGGAGTATGAGCCTGGTTGAGAAGATCCATCAGGATATGGTGGGGGCTATGAAGCAGCGCGCGGTGGACCGCTTGTCCACCCTGCGGATGGTGGTGTCAGCACTGAAAAATAAGGAGATAGAGCAGCGTACGCCGGTCACCGATGCACAGGCATTACAGGTGCTGACCACCCTGATCAAGCAGCGCAAGGACTCTATCGAGCAATTCACCAAGGGCAATCGGCCGGAGTTAGCGGAAAAGGAAGCAGCGGAGATTACGGTAATCGAAGAGTACATGCCGAAGGCGGCGGGCGATGAAGAGCTGCGGCAACTGGTGACTTCAACCCTGGCGGAGTTACGGGCACAGGGCGCACAGCCCGGGCCAAAGGACATGGGCACGGTGATGAAGGCGGTTCAAGTCCGGATCCAGGCCGGCGGCCTGAGGGCCGACGGCCGGGTGGTGAGTGAGATGGTGAAGGCCGCGCTGGCGGGATAGTTGGAGGTGGGTGGATGGTTTTGTGAGCCGTTTGAGGGAAGGGCGCACAGCAGGTCCCTCCACTACTCCGGGATCACTTTTACGAAGATGCCGTCGGGCAGTTCGCCGCCCAAGACGTGTACCACTCCGTTTTTTACCAGGCCGCGCAGCATAACACCCTTGCTGGTCGGCGATGCAGATGGAGCTGCAGCGGGGGCCGGAGCGGCAGCCGGAGACCTACCCATTCCGCGGTCCATGGCCACATTAGCCAGCCGGTCCGCATGGCGGTTCTTCTCCCGCAAAACATGCTGAATCTGGAAGTGGTCAAGCCGCGCAATACGGCGCTTGGCCTCTTCGTAGAGGGGGCGGAGTTCGGGGCTGTTTACCCGATACTGACCCTTGATCTGCTTGACCATCAGTTCAGAATCGGAAACGACCCGCAAACTCTTGTGGCCATTGGCAATAGCAAATTCCAAAGACGCCAGCAGGGCCGAGTACTCGGCGAAGTTATTGGTGTGCACACCCAGGAACTGGCTCAATTCGCCCAAGACCTTACCTGCCGAGTCCTGGATATAAACGCCGAAGCCGGCCGGACCCGGGTTGCCGCGCGAGCCGCCGTCGCAGTACGCGACAATGCTTTCGCCGGAGTGTTCGAATAGGGAAGACATAGGCTGAGTCTATCGAATCTCAGCTGCTTACCAAACGCCCCGCTGATTCGTCTAGGGGACAGTGGTTTGTGTGTACCTGGGGCGACGAATGACTACGGACGCGCTTCGCTTTACCTCGCAAGGGCCAATCAAGGCTGCCCACTCTGCCTGGGCTCCGCAACGAACGATACAATCGACCTCAGGCATGGCTAGCGAAGCATGGGGTCGGGCCACCGAAACCGAGCTGATCCGCGAAGCACAAAAAGGCTCGCGAACCGCCTTCGAGGCCTTGGTGCGGCAGTACGACCAGCCGGTTTTGCGGCTGGCGCTCCGCCTCACAGGGTCTGAACAGGATGCCCAGGACATCCACCAGGAGGCCTTTCTCAAGGCCTATCGTTACCTGGCAAATTTTCGTTTTGAATGTTCCTTCTATACCTGGATCTACCGCATCGTCACCAACCTGTGTCTCGATCACCTGCGGCGGCGAAAGTCCCGCCGTGAAGAGCAGTCGGTGGTGGTCGACTCCAGCGGCGGAGAGATGGACCTGCTGAGCAATATCTCCGACGAGCGAGCGATGGCCAATCCAGAGCGTGAGCTGGAGCGCAAGATGTTAGGCGAGCGGATCCAGGAAGCGTTGGGGCGCCTGACTCCCCGGGAACGCATGGTTTTCGAGCTAAAGCACTACCAGGGCTTGAGATTACGAACAATCGGTGAAATGTTGAACACCACGGAAGAGACCGCCAAGAACACGCTCTTCCGGGCTACTAGAAAACTAAGAACTATTTTGGCGACACTAAGATGAGGCGAGGTTTTTGGTATGGATTGCGAGCTGGCGCAACAAAAGATTGCTCTATTCGCGTACGGAGAACTTCCTGACGATCAGTGCCATTTGCTGGAAGGTCATCTAGCCTCCTGCAAACGCTGTCAGGAGGAGTTTGCTGCAGTACAGGCGCTACAACAGGCAATGGCGCTTGCCCCTGCCCTGGAACCTTCAGCCAACCTGCTGGCGCAAGCGCGGCTAAGGTTGGAAGAAGCATTGGACACCATGCCGCGAAGCGGCTGGCTGATGAGGATCCAGCAGTCCATGTTCCGAGGCGTGGCCATGCTCGGCCGGGCTCCGGTCGCGGCCTCTGCACTGCTGGTTCTGGGCCTCGCCTCCGGAGGCTGGGCCGGCTACGAATCCGCATTGCGCAACCACCGTCCACCGGCTGAGCTGCCCGCGGTCATCGCGGGACCGGGAACCATCGCCAACGTCAGCAGCATTGTCCGTGAACCACATAGCGAGAATGTAGAAGTACACTTCAATCGCCTGGTTCCGGAGACCACCCACGGATCGCTCGATGATCCGCAGATACGGGAATTGCTCCTGGTCGGGGCACAGAGCCAGATGAACCCCGGAGTGGCGCAGAATTCCGTGAGCCTGCTGGCCGGTGAGTGCGAGGCGGGGCACCAATGTTCCGACGGCCCGGTCCGCAATGCTTTGCTGGTGGCCTTGCGCTACGACAAGAATGCCCGCGTCCGATTGCAAGCCCTGGACGGCCTCAAACCCTACGTGGCAGAAGATATGCGGGTGCGCGACGGGGTGCTGGAAGCACTCATGAACGACCAGGATGCCACGGTGCGCTCTCGCGCCATCGAACTCCTACAGCCGGTTGAGGCCGATAGCAGTGTGCGCGAGGTATTGCACACGGTGGCGTCGGAGGACGACAATCCGCATATTCGCACCATCTCCAACGAAATTCTGGATCAATCGCCGCAGATCCAGTAGCTTGGAGTTGCCTTTTTCGGTGTGCATCAAGTCATAACGGTATGAGTCCCTGGGAGTCCTGCGATGAAGCACCTTCCGATTTTGGGTTTAGTGGCTACGGTTCTGGGTGGTCTTCTCTCTAGTCACGCCAGCTGGGCGTCAGGAGACGCGCTGAATCTGCCCGGCAACCTTCCTGAGTTTCTGCTGTATAGCGCACAAGGCTACTTGGGAGTTGATTTAGGGGCGGTTGATAAGAAACGCGCCAACGCGCTGCACCTGAAGGACACGCACGCGGCCGAGGTGGTCATGGTGGACCATGACGCTCCAGCCGGCAAGTCCGGCCTCAAGGAACACGACGTTATTCTTCAGCTGGACGGACAGGCTTTTGAAAATGCCGACCAGTTGCGCCGCCGGCTGCGGGAGATGCCTTCGGGGCGCACGGTTACTTTACTCATCAGCCGGGACGGCAACATCATCCACGTGACGGCGCAGCTGTGCGACCGGGCGTTGCTGCAACAGCAGGCCTGGTCGCAACACTTCATTGTTCCAGAGCCGGCCGCCCCCGCCGCTGGGCAAAGCTTCCTCGGAAACGTCCCCTCGGGCGGCGCGTTTTTGGACAACATGATTCCCCGGGCGCTCTACGTGGGCGCGGATGTGAACCCGGTCCGGACGCAGTTGGCAGACTATTTCGGGGTGAAGAGCGGCACCGGATTGCTGGTGGAAAGCGTGGATGACCCGAGCCCGGCTTCGCGAGCAGGCTTAAAGGCTGGAGATGTCGTGGTGAAGGTCGAGTCGCAGCCGATGACCAGCAAGAATGACTGGCTGAAGGCCATTCGCAATCACCGCGGGCAGCTGGTCCAGGTAACGGTGATGCGCAACAAGCAGGAGCAAGTCCTGACCATGAGCGCAGGAAAGCCTAAGAAACATTAACCGCCCGGGTGGCCTGGGATACCGCTCAGGCCGCTATCATCCCCATTCCTTTGTAGCTACTCGCGCCCCCGCTTGCGCTGTGATTGAATACAGGCAGATGCAGCAGCGCAAGCAAAAACAGACATGGAAAGGCCGGACCAAGGCGGCCACGCGCAAAGTGCGCGAGCTGATGGTGGTCGGGCGTGCTTTAGCTTCCACCCGGCACGTAGTCATGGCGCAGATCGTGCCCATGCGGTTTTGCAATCTGTCCTGCGCGTACTGCAACGAGTACGACAAAGTCTCGAAGCCGGTGCCGCAGGCAGAGATGTTACGCCGCATCGACCACTTGGCGTCCCTGGGCGCAAGCATCATCACCATCTCCGGCGGGGAGCCGCTCACGCATCCGGAGCTGGACGCCATCATCGCCCGTATTCGCCACCACGGGCGAGTAGCCGGCATGATCACCAACGGATACCTGCTGGTGCCGGAGCGGATCCAGCAGTTGAACCGTGCCGGCCTCGACCACATGCAGATCTCGATCGACAACATCGAGCCGGATGAGATCTCGAAGAAGAGCCTAAAGGTCCTGGACAAGAAGCTGGAGTTCCTCTCCCAGCATGCCGAGTTTCACGTCAACATCAATTCGGTGGTGGGCGGCGGCATCAGGAATCCGCAGGATGCGCTGGTCATCGGCAACCGGGCGCTGGAGCTTGGGTTTACTTCCACCATCGGCATCATCCACGACGGGGACGGTCAGCTGAAGCCACTGAAAGATGAGGAGCGGCGCGTCTATTACCAGATGGCCGGGATGGCGAAGAAAAATTATTCGCGCTTCAACAAGTTTCAGGAAGCGATCGCCAATGCGGAGCCGAACGACTGGCGCTGCCGCGCCGGCTCACGTTTTCTGTACATTTGCGAGGATGGGCTGGTGCACTATTGCTCCCAACAGCGCGGCTACCCGGGAGTTCCGCTGGCGCAATACACCAAAGCGGACCTTAAGCGGGAGTATTTGACAGAGAAGGGCTGTGCTCCGCACTGCACTGTGTCCTGCGTGCACCAGATTTCTTACATCGACCACTGGCGCTCGCCGCAGACGCGGCAAACCCCGCCGGGCCAACTGGTCAACATCCAGACCTAAGTCTTGGGGAGGGTTCTCACGCCCATACCCATCAGCCCATCCGCGGTACTAGACCAGCTATGCGCTATTGGCCGGTGCCTTTGTGCGTAGAGGCGGTTGTCTGGCCCTTGGTATCGGCCAGCGCCTGGTCAATGATCTGGTAGAGGCGCTGCCGGTCGACCACTTCTACAAAAGGCACACCATTGGTCTTGTTGGTGACGACCCAGATCGTCGGCGTGTGCTCGATGCCAATGCGCTTGCCGAGATCGAGGTCGGCCTGGACTTCAGCGGCCAGCTTCTTTTGCGGATCGATCACAAAAGGAAGCTCGATGTTATGCTGCTGCGCAAACTTCTCCGCGAAATTACGAATCGCGGCCGCAGCAGCCGTTGTTGGACCTGCCGGAGTCTCAGGCGAGGTCTCTCCCGCAGCATCAATCAGCTGC
Source organism: uncultured Acidobacteriaceae bacterium (assembly GCA_963721125.1). Taxonomy (GTDB): domain Bacteria; phylum Acidobacteriota; class Terriglobia; order Terriglobales; family Acidobacteriaceae; genus PALSA-350. The sequence goes on from CAVRHZ010000001.1 coordinate 385,452, forward strand.
TGGTTGGCAAAGACCGCATCGCGAAAATCATCGCCAAGCTTTTTCGATTTGGTGTCAAACCAACGCGCATATACCGCCGCGTCAAAGCTCCAGGCGTGGAAGGGCAAAGGAAAATCGTGACGCACCCAGGGAATATGGTATTGAGTCGCGGCATCGCGTAAGAGAGGATTGGCGCGGGCACAGTCGGGACACTCCATATCCTCAAACTCGACGATCGCCACGCGGGCGCCAGGCGGAGGTTTGAGCGCCGCCGGATCATGCACGGTGGTGGACTGCGCAAGGGCAAAATGAGCCGCAAATACAACGGCGCTGAGCAGGAGCAGTGCCGCCATGCGGAGCCCCGTTTGGAGGCAGTACCGGTGCGTGTTTGAAGTTATCGCCGTAGGTGTTGATGGAATAGCGTCCATGGTTCCTTTGCCCTTCACTCTTCAGACCTTCAGTCATGTCCATTGTAATGGGTAGGCGGTGGCCTGGATGCGATATGATGCAGGCTTCCGGTGGGGGATGGGTAACGCGACCTTGAAGATCGTACTCAGCCTGGCGGGAGCGGGTGCGATCAGTTTTTGTGTCTTTGTCTTGCTGGAAGCGCTGCTGTCGCGCACCCATGGAGCCAACGCCGGCGCCGTGCTTTTTCGCTTTCAGTTAAGCTCGATGTTGGCGATGGGGATTTTTGCCGGACTGGCTATTGTGATCTTCGTCCGGCTGTCGCGGAGCAGGCAGAGATTAAGGAAGTGATATGAAAAATCGCGCGGAGTGGCTAACGTTCGGCGTATTCGTGATCGCCGTTCTGGTAGGCATTGGGTGTTCTGTTGCGTCACGGAGTGCATGGCCAGTCGGCGGCCCTGGCGATAGCCCTGCTATTTATCCTGCTGTTGCGGATCGGAATCTTTGCCTGGAATCTGCGCCGCCAGCGTGCAGAGCTGGAGCGGAAGTAGAGCCACCGTGCTCTTGTGCTACACTCGGTTCCCGCAAACGAAGCAGGCCTCCCGCGTGCATGGTAACGCGCTCCCCAGCGCGCACGGACCGAAACAAGACTCCGCAACGGGACTCCGAATCCTGAGAACTGGAGATACCTGGGATGAATCGTTCATTGAAAACCTATCAGGGACAGGACATTCGTAACGTCGCCCTCGTGGGTCATGCGCATAGCGGCAAGACCACCCTGATCTCTGCACTGCTTCAGGCAGCCAAGATGACCGAAAGGTTGGGCCGGGTGGATGACGGCAGCGCGGTAACCGCCTATGACGAAGAGGATGTAGCGCGCCGGACCACCATGCAGAACGCGTTGGCATTTGCCGAGTGGCGCAACGTAAAGATCAATTTTCTAGACACCCCTGGCTTTCCCATGTTCGTGCACGAGGCGCGTGCGGCGCTGCTGCCGGTGGAGGCGGCGTTGCTGGTCGTGAACGCAGCCTGCGGCGTGGAAGCCATGACCCGGCGGGTGTGGAGGTTCGGCGAAGAGTTCAACCTGCCCCGGGTAATCGTCGTCAACCAGATGGACCATCCCCGCGCCGACCGCGAACGTACCCTGAACGCCTTGCGCGAAGGTTTTGGCCGCCAGGTGGTTCCGGTGCAGTTACCCATTCTCGAGGGCAACGGACAAAATCCCACCTTTCGCGGCGTCGTGGACCTGGTGACCATGCAAGCCTTTGTGTACGAACCGGACGGCAGCGGTTGTGGCCGCCTTTCCGAGATCCCGGTACGCCTGCGGGAAGAGGCCACGGAGGCCCACCAGGCCCTGGTGGAGCTGGTCGCCGAGGGCAAGGACGAGTTGATGGAAGAGTACTTCCGCGAAGGAACCATCCCGGAAGAGCACTTGATCGTCGCCCTGCACGAGGCCATCCGCGAGGACCGGATCTTTCCCGTGCTCTTTGCCAGCGGCCTGCGGAACGTGGGCAGCGACCATCTGCTCGATTTTCTCCAGGTGTACGCGCCGTCGCCGGTGGAGCGGGTCCCGGTGGCTGCCCGGGGGGCGGTGGAATCCGTTGGCGTTCGCCCCGATTCCGAAGCCGAGATGGTGTTGCGCAAGGTGGATGATCGCGAGCCGCTGTCGTTGTACGTCTTCAAGACCATGTCCGATCCCTTCGCGGGAAGGATTTCTTTCTTCAAGGTCTTTTCCGGGATAGCAAAAAACGACTCCACGGTCACCAATTACACCCACCACAGCGCGGAGCGCCTGGCCCACCTGACGGTGATGCAGGGGCGCACGGCAAGTCCCATCGGGGAGTTGCACGCCGGCGATGTGGGCGCCGTGGCCAAGCTGCGCGAGACGTTTACCGGCGACACGCTGGGGGATGCGGGGCATGAGATTTACTTTGACCCGGTGACCATGCCGGAGCCCGCTGTCACCTATGCCATTGAGCCTAAAACGCGGGCTGATGAAGATAAACTGGCGCCGGCGGTTCACAAGTTGATGGAGGAGGACCTGATGGTCCGCTTCTATCGCGATGCCGCGACCCATGAATTCCTGTTGGCGGGCTCGGGCCAACCCCATATCGAGTCCATCGTGCAACGGCTGCGCCGCCGGTACCACACCGAAGTGACACTGAAGGCGCCCAAGGTGCCGTACCGGGAGACGATCCGCGCCAGCGCCAGCGCCCAGGGCAGGCACAAGAAGCAGAGCGGGGGCCACGGGCAGTTTGGCGACTGCTGGGTCCGTCTGGAACCGCTGCCCCTGGGCGGAGGGTTTCAGTTCGTCAACGAGATTTTCGGCGGGGCGATTCCGCGCACTTTTATTCCAGCGGTCGAGAAGGGCATCCAGGAAGCGGCGGCGCGGGGCTGGCTGGCCGGCTTTCCCATGGTCGACTTCCGGGCGGTGCTTTTTGACGGGAGCTACCACGATGTGGACTCGAATGAGCTCTCCTTCCGGCTGGCCGGGCGGCTCGCCTTCCGCAACTGCATGGAGCAGTCCAGGCCTGTACTGCTGGAGCCCCTGATGCGGGTGGAGATTGAGGCGCCGGAGAGTTGTACCGGTGTTTTGATGGGAGATCTGACCGGAAGGCGGGGCCGCGTTCAAGGGATGGGCAGCGGCCGGGGCACGACGGTGATCCGGGCCGAAGTCCCGATGGCCGAGATGCTCACCTACGGCGCGACGCTCACCTCCCTGACCCAGGGGATGGGCAGTTTCCACATGGAGATGGCTCGCTACGAGGTGGTTCCACCAACGTTGCGCAGAGAAGGTAATCGCCTCCGCCCATAAACACGTTCACGCTGACGACGAATCATAGGGGCTCCGATTGAGAGCACGTCGAGCACGGAAAGTTGCCAGGACTCGCAAGTCTGTGTGAGAACGAGCAAAACTCAGACCTTTGTGCGAGAGCCGGGCGCACCGCCGACAAAGTAAGGGTTTGCGCTTCCATGCAATGTTTTCGCTGATGGATCGGTTAGATCGGAAATCCTCCGGCAACCTGATTTCGTACGCTCCTGCTCGTCTTAATATTTTCAATAAAATACAGGCCGTAAAACCGTATCTTCCCCCTAATTTGGACAGCTCTGACTTTCAGCCGTCCCTGGCGGGACTATTCGATTTGGTAACAGGCGACCAGTTTGTCCTTCCCGGCTATTTTTAGGCGCCCCGTCAGGGACAAGCCTCCCCGACTTGCCTTGTACGATGGAAAAGGGGAAAGTTGTGCCCCGAGGCGGCCACGATTTAGGCAACCTGAAGGCCCTGAACCAATCTAAAGGGTTGAACGGAAAGGAAGCGACGACCCATAATGACGATCCCAGCGCGGCGGCTTATGGCAGCGTGTACGGCGGCATTGTTGTCTGCTGGAATGCTGTCAGCGCAAACGGCCAATCAGAGTTCCGCGCAGAGCCCTTATTACGGCAGCGTAACCATCGTAAAGCCGACCGACGGGGTCAAGCCCCTGAGCATCGATCAAGCCATCGGGATGGGCATCGAGCACAACCTGGCGCTGATCGAGGCGCGGCAGCAGGAAGTGAGCGCAAAGGCGCAGACCAGCGAAAGCCTGCAGTCGCTTCTCCCCACCGTCACCGCGCAGGCTGATTCGGGAGCACACCAGATCAACCTGGCAGCCTTTGGGTTTTCCAGCTACCTTTTGGCCAAATCCGCTCCCCTTTTTCCTGGCCTGGACCTGGCGTCGGTTCCCACGGTGGTGAAGGTCAACTCGACGGACGCGATGGTGAATTACTCGCAGACACTGTTCAGCCTGCAGAATATCGACCTCTACCGGGCGGCAAAGGCGAGCGAGCGGGCAGCTTATTTCAGCAAGCAGTCTTCGCGCGGGCTGGTGGTTCTGACCGTGGGCAATTCCTATCTGCAGGCGCTGGCTTTGGGCGCCCAGGTGGACAATGCGAAGGCGCTACTGCAGGCCGACCAGGTGCTGCTGGACCAAACTGTCGCCGAGCATCAGGCGGGCACGGCGGCGAACCTGGACGAACTGCGGGCGCGGGTGCAGTTCCAAACCCAGCAGCAAGCCCTGGTTTCGGCTGAAGTTAACTTTGCCAAGGCCAAGATCGCACTCAACCGGGAGATCGGTCTTCCGGCAGAACAGGAGATCCAGCTTACGGATTCAGCACCTTATGCCGACCTGGCGACCATGAACATCGACGAGGCCAAGCGCATCGCCTACCAGAGCCGCCAGGATTACCAGGGTCTGCAGGCCCAGGTACGCGCGGCGCAATTGCAGCGAAGAGCGGCCAAATGGGAGCGGCTGCCCAACGCTCAATTTCCAGGGCAATTATGGCGTCACCGGGGTGACCGGGGGTCTTTACCATGGAACGTTCGTGGCTGGGGGTACGCTGAATCTGCCGCTTTTTGAAGAAGCCAAGTTTCGCGGAGACAGCGGGGTCGCAGCCGCTAACCTCACCAATCTGACCCAGCAACTGGCCGCTCTGAAAGAGCAGATCAACCAGCAGCTAAGGGATAGCATCCTGGATGTGCAAACTGCCACCGAACTGGTGCGGGTGGCGCGAAGCAATGTGGACCTGGCGCGCAAAGAATTGGAACAAACCACGGAACGTTTCCAGGCCGGAGTGGACGATAACCTGCCTGTGGTCCAGGCACAGGCTACCCTGGCCAACGCCGAGACCACCCTGGTGAACACCACCAGCCAGCATAACCAGGCCAAGCTGGGGCTGGCGCGTAACCTGGGCATCGTCGATACCCAATACGCAACGTATGTGCACGGCAACTAAACCCTCAGGCTCCCTCCAGCAGCGTCACCGCCCCACTGCGGATATCGAAGTAGCCGGTCGCCACCTGTAGCTTGCCTTCATCGATCATCGCGGCCAGCAGCGGAGACAATTCCCGCAAGCGGGCGGACTGGATCAGTGCGTTGGCACGGATAGCGGACTCGACGTCGGGGCCAGCCTGGTCCACGGCCGCCTTGAGGTGCGGAAAGAGCACGCCTATCTGCCCGGGAAACGTCTGTTCCGGTTGCTCCTGTTTCTGGATCGCCGCCGTGACCGCCCCGCACCTGCTGTGGCCCATGATCAGGATGGTGTTCGTGCCCAGCACAGCGGCCGCATACTCCAGACTGGCGACGATCTCCGGGGTGACCATGTTGCCGGCCACGCGAGCAACAAAAAGCTGTCCGATCGTCTGATCGAAAACGACTTCCACGGGCACGCGCGAATCGGAGCAGGAGAGGACCGCGGCAAACGGCTCCTGCTTCTCCAGAGTTTGCTGCAGCATGGCCAGGTCACGCCGGTAGGCGGAGGTCCGGCCGCTGGTAAATCGGCGGTTCCCCGCGAGTAACTCCTCCAGTGCGGGGCTTAGCTTTTTCTCGGCTTCGTTTTCTGTAACGTCTGCGGCCATGTATATCCTTCTCAGCTAAGGTCGCTCTCAAAAAAAAATGTGACGACGCGCCTGAATCCTATTGTATTTGCCCGCTTGCGATATTCTTTCCGGGGATGGTCAAGTGCAGTTTTTCTTGACAGAAAAACGGCACTTCTGAAGTTTTTGAAAAATTAAAAAAGCAGGCATATGGCCCCACCAGGAACAGGGACAGCAGCATTTGCCTTTCGAGATTTTCGCCGCTATCAACTGGCACGGGTCATGGTCATCATGGGCGCGGAAGCGCAGGCGGTGGCCGTGGCCTGGCAGGTATACGAGATCACCCATCGGGCGATCGATCTGGGGTATACCGGGCTGGTGCTGTTTTTGCCCGGGCTCTTATTTCTGCTGCCCGCCGGACATGTCGCGGACCGCTACGATCGGCGGATGGTGATATTGGTCTGCTACATGCTGCAGATCCTGTGCACGTTTACCCTCCTCGTTTTCGCATTGCAACGGCTGCATAGAGTAGAGCCCATCTTCGCTATGCTCTTCCTCATCGGCTCTGGACGCGCCTTCAGCGGCCCCGCCAGTTCGGCGCTGCTGCCTCACTTGGTGCCTACGGAAAATTTCGTCAACGCCATCACCTGGGGAGCCACGGTCTTCCAGATCGCCAACATTGCCGGACCCGCAGTGGGGGGTCTGCTCTATACCTTGCCGCTGAAAGGCAGGCTCTACGGTGCTCCGATTGTGTTTCTATTTACGCTGGTAACCGGAATCAGCTTTGTGCTGTTGATCCTGTCTTTGCATGTACGCCCGGGACGAATGGAGCATCGGGCCATTTCTACCGAAGTAATCCTGGCGGGGTTTCGTTACGTTTGGAAATCGAAGCTCCTGCTGGGGTCGATTTCGCTCGATCTTTTCGTGGTGCTTTTGGGCGGTGCGACCGCGCTGCTACCCATCTTTGCCCACGATCTGTTGCATACCGGGCCACAAGGATTGGGAGCCCTCCGCTCTGCGCCGGCGCTGGGCGCTCTGGCGGTTTCTATCTGGATGACCTTCCGTCCGGTTTTGCACCGTCCGGGCATCCTTATGTTCATTGGAGTGGCGATTTATGGGAGCGCCACGATCGTCTTCGGCCTCTCCCGGAGCCTGCTGCTTTCGCTGGCTGCGCTGATGGTGGTGGGAGCCTCTGACATGGTCAGTGTCGTGATCCGGTCGTCGATGCTTCAGCTGGCGACCCCGGCGTCGATGCGGGGCAGAGTGAGTGCCGTCAACTCGCTCTTTGTTGGAGCGTCGAACGAATTGGGTGAGTTTGAAAGCGGAGTCACCGCCCAGTGGTGGGGGGCGGTGCGGGCGGTGGTGATTGGAGGTCTCGGGGCACTGGCAGTGACCGGCATCTGGAGCGTGCTCTTCCCTTCCCTGCGGGGAATCGAGCAGTTGACCGCAGAATCGCTGCTGCAAGAGGAAGAACAGCCCTATCCGGGATGACCGCGGGAAAAAGCGACCCCCGTTCGCGCCCCGGATCCAGTCTCATCAAGGCAAACTTTAAGTTGACAAGACGCTTCCTGGATTGCACAATCCGGAAGGCTTTTGTAGTACTTTTTCTGCCGCTACAGCAAATTCCCCCCGGTGGTCCCGAACAGTTGTTTCCTTCAATCGACCCGTGTGAGCCGGTGCGTCTAGCTGCCGCTTAGCTGGTCTAACAGCGGAGTATGGGTAGGAGTTTTTGCGCAAAATGAGGAGTTCAGTCTTCCTGCAGAGCCTTGCGACGGTGTGCATCGCCGCCGCCGCTTCCACTGTTTCCGGCCAGACCGCCGTCCAGCTTTTCGGCCCGGTTGACGTCAGGCCATCGCTCTCAGGTACAGGGTATGGAAGCAGCGGGAACACCTTCAACACCACCATTTTGAATCTGACGTGCCCCTCGTCCATCAAGGCTAAGATTTCATCCACTGCCGACGGCACCGGCAATGTGCTGGTGGACAACTTTATTACCTTCAATGCGGTAGGAGGGACTCCCACCGACATCTGCAGCCAAGGCACGGTAGAGAACGGTAACCAACAGAACTGCTTCACCACTGACTATTCTAATCTGGCCAACAACGGTGGCCTGAACTCCAAGGATCCAGATACGGTCCTTCCCGGCGGAGGAGTGCCGCCGATCGACGTCAGCGGCTATCTCACTTCTGGTGCGGTGCAAGCGCAGATCGGGCTTGTCGATACTGGCGGTTATCTCGCCGGTTCCACGCTCTACCTGGTGACCAACTGCACCTCGAGCGGGGTCGCAGGGCCGGGCAAGGTGACGGGAAATCCCATCCCCCAAAGCAATCCAAGCGACCAGCAGTTGACGCAGAATTTTGCGTTTAATTCGACGAATAACCAGCAGGTACAGTTCACCTACAACCTCTCCGAGGCGCAAGGTGCTGGAACTCTCTCCATCACGGATGGGACCACACCTACAGGTGGGGATACCCCACTCAATGCGGCAACTTTCCAGTCCACGTACCTCCATGGCACCTCGTTTGCAACCGGGAATTGCCTGGTCCACACCGGTGAACAGTACAACGGCGCCCCAGCCTGCAAGCTCTACACCCTCACCTGCCAGGTGGGAACGAATCCCGCCCAGAGCGGAGTTCTTTGTCCGACCTCGCAGCAGCGCAACGAGCTTTTTGAGGATGTTTTCGACGGTCCCAGCTTTACCCTTCCCGACGTTCTGGGTACAAATTTTTTGATCTACCACCAGGGGGTAGGGTTCCTGGAGGCGAAGGAAGGCTGGACCGGAGGGTCTTGCGTGTTCGATCCGGCCTCCAGCATCGCCAATGAGCTTTGCCCGCAGAACCTGTTGACCAGCTTTTCCGGTCCCGGCGTGTACACCAGCGGAGGCCGCGGCCAGAGCTCAAACTCCACATTCATTACCGTGGCTCCGGTGCCGGAAGATTTGACCATCGTCACCGTAACCGGTCAGCGACTCGGGTACTGGATCAATAGCCACAGTTTCAAAGTAAATTTCCTAAGCGTGCCGCCTGCCGTTGCTTCGAAAAACAACTTCGTAGCGGCGCCGATCCAGAGCATCACCTACGGTATTTCCCTGGCTTCGAACTTGCCTCAACCCGGGCCGCCCGTCCCCGACGATGTGACCGTCCCAAATACCGCTTGCCCTACGCCCGGCGGAACCAACCCACCGAAAGCTACTCCCTTCACCCTGCTGGGGGAGGGGGAGAGTGTTCCTGAGGATGGCCAATACCTGCTCCATTACTTTGCCCAGGACTGCGCCGGCACGGAAGAACTGAAGTTCACCAAGAGTGGGGGGAGCTGGTCGACTTCGTTCTACACTTTACCGATCAATGTGGACACGGTCGCTCCGAAAATTGCGACGGGACCCACGTTATCTCCGGCGCCCCCGAGCGGAGGCTATCAGCCTGGTCAGAAGGTCACCGCGACCTACAGCTGCACGGACGACCGCTCCGGAATCGTGCAGTGCGGGTCGTCGTTTTACTTGCTGGGTAAGCTGAGCACCGGCACTATCACCACTCCTGTCAATACGTCCAAGCCAGGCAACCAAACCTTTACCGTGACCGCAGTGGACGCAGCGGGAAACACCACAACTTCCACCCCGGTCAGTTACGTAGTGAAGTGAGTTGTAACGATCACGGTTATGACTGGGTTCCCATCTTTCGCGGTTTTTGCGAAGGATGGGAACCCAGACTTGGTCTAAATGCGAATTCTCTCTTAGTCCTTTACGTCCGGAGTAAACAGGCTGCCGAAATGTTCGAAGAGGCTAAAAGGCCAAGTGTGGCTATTTTTTTTCGCGGTTGGATTCGTCATACATGGTCTTGAAATCAGTACGGCGCATGATATTCTCCGCACCCGAATCAGCACGAATTGCGTCCAGTAGTTGGGCTGCCTCGCGGTAGTAGTCGGCCGCGATCCCGGCATTCCCGCTCAGCCGCGCGCACGTTCCCAACAAATAGTAGATTCTGGCCAGGCCGAAACGTGCTCCTGCCCGCTGTGCCTTGGGTAGCTCCTGCTGCAGGCCGTGATTGGCAGAGGTGTAATCTTTCAGGCCAATCTGGGCCTCAGCCAGGGCAAGATTCATCTCCAGCGACAAGTGCGCGGCAATGAATCCTTTGGTATTGAGAAGCGTTTGCAAGTTGCGTGACGCTTCCTGAAAAAGGCCCTCAGAAACTGCGACCTTGGCCACATTCGCCTTTGATTGCAGCAGGACTTCACTGTCCTTGGTGCGGGCTGCCAGGGGGAGCGCGGAAGCATAGAACGTAGCGGCGCTCTTGAAGTCGCCCTGGTAAAACGCGAGGTCACCCCGGGTATTCAAAATTTCAGCTTGCAGGGCATCGTTTTTCAAAGCCTGCTGAATCTTTTGCGCTTCCTCAAGCGGCGAGGCGGCCTCATCGCTTTTTCCTGAGCGAGCCAGAGCTCCGGCCAGATCGTTCAGGAATTCCGCCATATTCAGCCCGTTTTCCCCTTGCTGCCGAAAACTCTTCACTGCATCTAGCATGGACTTGACCGCCGCGCCAAAGCGGCCCTGGTATTCAAAGACCAGGCCCATCTGGCGAGAGACTAAGGCAACGCTGTGCACATCCCCGGCCTTGCGCCCGAGTTCCAGCGCCCGCATCAACCCCGTCATTGCCTGCTCGTATTGTCCCGTGACCGTGTAGGCTTCGCTCAAGCCCTCAAGCGTCTCTGCGAGATCGCCCGGTACACCCAGCTTTTCCCGCAACTGCAAGGCCTGCTGGTAATAGGTAAAGGCGTTGTCGTTGTCACCGATGGTCAGATACACGCTGGCAATGTTGTTGAGGCATTGCGCCTCGTAAGCCTGGTCGCCGGTCTCGCGCTGGATCTGTAAGGCCTGCTTGTAGACATCCAGAGCCTGGTCGAATTTGCCCAGATCCTGGTAGATCGTGCCCATATCGTTGAGGGTGTCGGCGACGCCGCCCTTCATACCGATTTCACGTAACAGCGCCAGCGACTTGTTGTAGCTCTCAAGCGCGGCGTCCAGCTTGCCGCCCGTCGCCTGCACATCGGCCATCTCATTCAGGGCAGCAGAGATGCCCCATTTTTGACCGATCTTCTGGTTGATCGCGATGGATTCCTGATAGTTGTGCAGCGCTTCCTCCGGCTTGTTAAGCAGCCGGTACGAGGTTCCCATGGAGAGCAGGATCAGGGCCCTTTGCTCCTGGTTGTCGAACTGAATGGTCAGGGTGAGGCCCTGCGTAAGCGCGTCCAGAGCCGCCTGCGGATTGCCGGTAAGATTATCGACGACCCCTGTCTGCCACAGTGCCTTGATGTTCTTGGGATCAGACTGCAGGACCTTGGCAAAGGTGGCACGCGCCTTGTCGTACTCCCCGCTTTGCAGATAAAGCACGCCTAGCTCGTACTGAACATCCACATCACCCGGTAAGCTCTTGGAGAGATTCTCGTAAGCTTCTATCGCTTTCTTCTGGTCTTTCATGATGCGCGCATTGCTGGCGCTAATCAGGTATTTCTCGGGCAGGGGCAGGTTCTGATTCTGAGACAGATTAAGGGCGCGTATGGACGATTGCTCGGCGTCGTTTTGAAATCCAAGTCCTGCCTGCGCATCGGCGAGCATGGAGAATGCCAGCGCAAAATCAGGATCCTCCTGGGTTGCCAGCTGCAGGTGTTTTAAGGCATCCAGGTTTTTGCCCGCGCGTATGAGCACGGAACCTTCATTGAATTCGCGCAGCGCATCGACAGAATTCGAATTGGGCTTGAACGACTGCGCCTTCAGCTCCTCGACCACGCTGGCGGAGAGGGAAAGGTTCTTGCGCACGGAGTCGGCCAGGCTGTCGATGGCCGCGGGCAGATCTTTTACCAGCGCCTGCGCTTTTACGGGGACAGTTTGGTCGTGCACCAGGTCGCGTATGGTGGCATCGATCACGATCTGATCGCCGAAGCGAGCATACTGGCCCGAAACCAGAACGTCGGCACTGCTGAACTGGGCCACACGGCGTAGCGTATCCGGATCCACTGCAGCGTCCGAACCGACATGAAGATCAGAGAGAACCTGGTGAAGCCTATCGGTAGGGACGGTGTGCAGATGGGCTGACTGGCCGATGTCGGTGCTGAGCATGTCGGCTACGCTGGAGCCGATCCAGTCGTCCTTGGCATCGCCGGAGGAGTTACGGAAGGGTAAGATGGCCAGCGATCTCGGCCGGGCAGCAGGCGCCTCCTGCTTGGCCGCAGGAAGAACCGCGGTCCTGGGCCGCGTAAGGAAATATCCCACCACGGCAACCAGAAGCAACAGCAGGACAGCCGCGCCCGCAAGCAGCCGCTGGTTCTCGGTTGCCCATCGGGCGGGACCGGGCCGAAGGCGAGCGGCGATGATGCCGGATTTCCCGGTGCCCTGCCAGAGCTCAAGATCGGCCAGCAACTCTGCCGCAGACTGGTAGCGCAAGGCGACATCCCGCTCGAGGCATCGGCCCACGATCTGGCTCAGCTCCTGGGGGATGCTACTGTCGAATTCCGCGACCGGAACAACGCGCTCCTGGGTACGTTTGATGAGGCTGGCCAGCGCACTATCGGCGCGGAAGGGAGTTTGCCCAGTCAGCAACTCGTAAAAGATGAGGCCCAGGGAAAAGATGTCGGAGCGTTGGTCCAGATTTTGCGCCAGCGCCTGCTCGGGCGACATATATTCCATGGTGCCGACCATGGCGCCGGTCTGGGTCATGCGCTCGCCTTCGAGCGTCTTGGCCAGGCCAAAATCCATAACCAGGATGCGGCCGGTCTTTTCCCACATGATGTTCTGCGGCTTCAGGTCACGGTGGATGACGCCAACGTTGTGTGCAGCTGCCAGGGCCCGGCACACCTGCTCAATGACAACGACTGCTTCGTGAGGCGGGAGCTTGGTCCGTTGGTGGAGGATGTGGGCGAGATCCTCGCCTTCGACAAACTCCATGGTGATGAACTTCATGCCCTCGGCTTCGCCCAAGTCGTAGATACGGACCACGTTGCGGTCGGTGACTTGGGTGGCGAGGATCAGTTCCTGCTTGAACCGGTCGAGAATGGCGCGGTTGCGGGCCAGGTCCGGGCGAATCACCTTAAGGGCGACTAGACGGTTGAGCTCAACATCCTTCGCCTTATATACGGCGCCCATGCCGCCTTCGCCCAGCAGGCTCAAAATCTCGTAGCGTTGCGCCAGGAGGTGCCCGGAAGTCAGGACATGTTGTCCGGCTTCACTAAAATCCCCGGCCATCGTGTGAGGAAAGGAGGTGCCGACTACGGTGGGGGCGTCACTGGGAGGCACGTTGGGGGGAGCCACGTTAGGCGGGAAGCCGAAAACGGTGTCGGCATCACTGGGAAGACGAACGTTGGCGGACGAGCTTTCACCCTTCACGGGTGCGCGCACACCGCCATTCCCCGGTTTTGAGGCGTCGTGCCCGGGAGGATTTCCGCCTTCTTCTCGCATGGCTCAGCGATCCCAGCTGCACTCGGCGTGCAAATTTCGTTTGAAGCAACGAATAATCGAAGTATATAGCCGCTAAGGCTCGCAGCCCGTTTCAACAGGCATCGCTTCGCGGACTGGCGTCCACGAGTGCACGGCGTCCAGGAGCCCCGCGGCGTAGCCGAGCGGGATCACCGTGGCGGCGAATGGGGCTCCGCAGGTAAAGGGTTAAATTCCGGTGCCGTAGTCTGCCGAGCAGACACTATCCCCGGCGTGCGAGAAAAAATCGTACTGCGTGCGGTGATTGAATTTATAACGCGCACGCAACTCGCGGCCGACGTAGAGACCCACAGCAGCAATACCAACAGCAACGGAAGTCCAGCCAACAATCGCCATAGCAGACCCTTCTTCCTGGGTAGGCGAGATTGCCGGCAATATTTCGCCGGAACCCTGAGCCCTGAAATCGTTACCATCCATGTACATCATGCCGAAATAATAGCGCAGCTTGGTGAAAATCACGTAGTTACGGCGGTGGACACCAAAGGACTATTTCACCTGCTCAATTTGATGCAGCAAGGCGACCTTTCGTACCGCGGGAAGGAAGCTGGCTTCAATAGAATTAGCCGCTAATTCACGCAGGTGCTCGGGGGTAAAGCCAAAGGCATCATGGGCCAGGCGATATTCGTCCTGAAGGTCGCTTTCGAACATCGCGGGATCATCGGAATTGAGGGTTACCATGAGGCCGGCATCGAAATAACGGCGTACCGGATGCTCCTCCAGGGTAGGACAGCAACCGGTGCGCAAATTCGAAGTCACGCAAATCTCCAGCGGGTACCTGGCGTTCGGCCAACACCTCCATGAGATCCGGATCTAATTGAGCGGAAAGCGCATGGCCGATGCGCTCCGCCCCGATGTTAAGTGCGGCCCAGATGCTCTCCGGCCCCATGGTTTCACCGGCATGGGCTGTCAGACGAAGACCGGCATCCCTGGCCTCCTGAAAGAGCTCGCGAAAGGGCTCCGCGCCGGTCCGCCGCTCATCGCCGCCAATCCCGATCCCGACGATGCTGGGCCACTCCTGGCGTAGTTCCGCGGCCTTGCGAAAGACCCGCGCTGCCTCCTCCGGGCCAAAGTGACGGACCGCGTCGAAAATCCAATAAAGCGTGATCCCGAATTTCTGCTCGGCGCGCACTCGCCCTGCTTCCATCGCATAAAAGAGAGGTTCGAACTCGATCCGTCTCCAGTAGTAGACAACGCCCACGGAAACGTAGGCCTCGGCATGCACCACACCTTGAGCCGCCAGACGCTGCAGCATGCGATAGGTGATCAATTCGTAGTCTTCCGGGGTGCGCAGCCGTTCGCTAACCGCCTTGAAGGCCAGTAGGAACCCGGTGAAATCGGTGTAGTGATAGAGGGCACGGGCCTCCTCCAGCGTCATGGGTTGATCATCGTTCCGCTGGCTCAATTCGAGCAGAGTCTCCGGGGTAACGGTTCCTTCCAGGTGAAGGTGGAGTTCCGTTTTGGGAAGCGATCGCAACCACGTGGCCGCGATCCGGCGAGAGGAAGCAGGGCGATTCATGAAAGTGAGGAGAACTCGCTGTGCTTGCGGCTGTAGAGAAAATAGATGCCCAAACCTATAGCCAGCCAACCGAAAAAGCGCAGCCAGGTGATGACCGGCAAACCGGACATGAGCAGCACACAAAAGAAGATGCTCAGGATGGGTATGGAAATACCGCCCGGGGCACGGAAGCCACGACGCCGCTCCGGTTCACGATAGCGCAGGATCAGCACCCCGATCGATACCAGCACGAAGGCGAAGAGTGTCCCGATATTCGACAGGTCAGCCAGGGTACCGATGTCCAGCAGTCCGCTGGGAATGGCCACCACAAAACCTGCTACCACGGTGGCTACGGCGGGAGTGCGATAACGCGGGTGCACCTTACCAAACCAGCGGGGAAAGAGCCGGTCGCGCGACATGGCGAACCAGACTCTCGCTTGGCCGAGTTGGAAGACCAGTATGGAGGAGATCATGCCCATCATCGCGCCGCAGAGCACGACCAGCCTTACCCAGTTGAGAGTCACTGAGCCCGTTTCATGGGTCATCTTCTTTAGGGTATTCACTACCGGCGCTGCATCATCCACCAGGCTCTGCCAGGGAACCAGACCGGTGAGCACGACCGCGACGGCTACATAGAGCAAGGTGCAGACGACGAGCGTAGCCAGAATGCCGAAGGGAACGTCGCGCTGTGGACGATGGCACTCTTCCGCCGCGGTCGACACCGAATCGAAGCCGATGTACGTGAAGAAAATAATGCTGCCGCCGGTGAGGACTCCGGACCAGCCATTGGGAAAAAATGGATGCCAGTGGCCGGGATGGATGAAGTGTGACCCGGCCAGTACAAAGACCATGATGGCGGTGATTTTGAGCAGCACCATGACATTGTTGGTCCCGGCGGATTCGCGGATACCGCGCACCAGCACGATGGTGAGGATCAACACGATAAAAAACGCCGGCATATTGAAGCCCAGATGCCAACCTGGCTGATAAATCGTATTGCCTTGCAGGTCGGTGAGGCCTGAGGGCAAAAAGGCGGGCGAAATCCAACGCGCGCTGGGATGCAGCCCAAACCAATCCATGAAATCGACAATGTGGGCCGCGAAGCCGACGCACACGGCCATGTTGCTGACGGCATATTCCAGGATGAGGTCCCAGCCGATGATCCAGGCGACCAGTTCTCCCATGGTGGCGTAGGTATAGGTGTATGCGCTGCCAGCGATGGGAATCATCGACGCCAGTTCGGCATAGCACAGCCCGGTGAAGGCGCAGACGATGGCCACCAGCATGATGGAAAAGGCCAGAGCCGGACCTGCTCCCGGACGGCCCGACAAGGCGTGGTGATTCACCAGGTAATCCAGTAACGGGGTGTTCAGGATGGAGGAGGTATCAAACTTCTCGCCCGCTATGGCAGTGCCGACCACGGTGAAGATTCCCGAACCGATCACCGCGCCAATCCCGAGTGCGGTAAGTGACCAAGGGCCGAGCGTTTTCTGCAGACAGTGCTCGGGGAGTTCCGAGTCGCTGATCAGCTTGTCGATCGATTTGGTTGCGAACAGTTGCTTTCGCAGCGTCTCGGCTCCTTGGAACATCTGCAGAAAAGTCCCGAAGGGACGACTGAGAGTAGCCCAGGACGTCAGTCCTGGGTAGGTTCGACAAGCATGACCAGTCCCATTTCTCCAACCTACCCAGGACTACCGTCCTGGGCTACTCTCAACCGTCCCTACGGGACTCTCATGTTGTCGGCCTGGGTGTTTCCCTGCTTGGGTCTTTCCCAGCTTGGACGTTCTCAGCCTGACTTGGCCTTCGTTACCTTAGCCGCTTAACGCTTGCTTTGACCTCTGGTCAGCTTCTTGGCTTTCTTTTTGTTGGAACCTCGGGGCAGGGTACGTGCGGCCTTAGGCGCAGCTTTTTTGCGCGCCGTGCGCTTGATCTTCTTGCGTTCCAACTTGTCTTCTACGTTCTTGGTATTGGCCATTATTTTCCTTGTCTACACTTTTTCCAGCTGAGCAAACTTTTCCACTAGCTTCTTCACGCCGAATTCTGCAAATTGTACCGTAATCTTCGCGTCATCACCGTCTCCCTCGCGGCGGAAGACGACGCCCTCACCGTATTTGGGATGTCGAACGCGCTGGCCACTACGAAATCCAGTCGCTCCCGTAGAGACCGGAATCTCCAACTTAGGCCGGCTCCCACTCCCCTTTCGCGAGGAGAAAAACTGGGCGATGTTGTCCAGGGAACCTGGGCCCGCATTCGACCGGCCGGAAGGGGCTGCCGTCCGGGAAACGGTGCGGGGACGCTGGTCCTCGTCTTCGTAGCTGTAGTGTCCGGGCGATTCCCATTCGTCGCTGCTGCGCGCGGATCGTGAACCATAGGCACTGCCAATCGATGCCCGCTGTCCGCGGGTCAGGTCTTCCAGCAAACGCGGCGGAATCTCTTCCAGAAAGCGGGAGGGAATGCTGGATTCGGGCATGTCGTTCCCGTATCTACGCCGATAGCGAGCACGGGTCATCACCAGAGCATCCATCGCGCGCGTCATGCCCACATAGCAGAGCCGCCGCTCCTCTTCGAGCTCGTTGGGTTGATTGAGCGTGCGCGAATGGGGAAAGAGGCCCTCTTCCATTCCGGCCAGCAACACCAGGGGGAACTCCAGCCCTTTGGCTGAATGCAGGCTCATCAGGGTGACGCGGCTTTCGGGATTGTAACGATCGGTGTCACTGACCAACGCGGCGTGGTCGAGAAACTCGGACAACGTCTCCCCGCGTTGCTGCGCATCCTGGGCAGCATTGGCGAGTTCCTTCAAGTTTTCAATGCGGGAGATGGCTTCCGGGGTGCCCTCGTCCTCAAGCGACCGAATGTAGCCGCTACGGTCGATGAGGAAGCGGATCAATTCGGGCAGCGTCGCGGCATCGCCGGGCTTGCGGAATCCTTCATACACAGGATCCAGTGCGGGCACCGGGTGCAAGTCCGCCTGCAGCGGGAGTGCCTGATCTTCGGGATCGGGTTCGGGTTCAAGGTCGCCGAAGTCGAAGCGGACATCTTCCCAATCTCCGGAATCAGTTCCAGCGGCCTCAGGGACGCTCGACTCCGGCGCCGGGAGAATGTCTTGCGCCAGCTTTTCTGCGAACCCCGGGTCGAGCAAGGCGCGGGCGTCTAGTATCAAGCGGCGGAAGGTGTCCAGCGCCATCAATGCCCGTTGCGGCAAGAGACGGTCCTGCAGCGCGCGCTCGATCGCTGCCCAGGTGCTCATGCCGGTTTCCAGGCTGAGCCGCTCCAGCACTTCGAGCGTGGTCTTGCCGATACCCCGTGGCGGGGTGTTGATGATGCGCGCCGAGCGCGATCGAGTCGTCAGCGTTTTGCACCAGCTTGAGATAACTCAGCAGATCTTTGATCTCGGAGCGGTCGTAGAACGAGAAGCCGCCCACCATGGTGTAGGCGATTCCATAGCGGCGCAGCGCTTCTTCCACCAGACGGGACTGCGAGTTGGTGCGGTACAGCACCGCTGCCCGCGGCAGGTCCTGCTCCTGGCCCGCACGGCGCATGTACTTGCCGATGTAGTCGGCAATAAAGAGCGCCTCGTTTTCTCCATCGGGCGCTTCGTAGTAGCCGATCATCGCTCCACCCTCGCGCGAGGTCCACAGGTTCTTGCCTTTGCGCTGCAGGTTGCGGGCGACGACTGCGGAGGCTCCCTCAAGGATCACTTGCGTGGAGCGATAGTTTTGCTCCAGCCGGATGGTCTTGGCCTCCGGGAAGTCTTTCTCGAAATCCAGAATGTTTCGAATATCGGCTCCGCGCCAGGAATAGATGCTCTGATCCTCATCGCCCACGACGCAGACATTGTGCTCGGGGCCGGCCAGCATCTTCATCAGCTCGTACTGGGGCCGGTTGGTGTCTTGATACTCATCGATCAGCAGGTAGCGGAAGCGGCGGTTATAGCGTTCCCGCACCTCGGCGGAGGAGCGCAGCAGGCGCACTGTTTCGAGCAGCAGGTCATCAAAGTCGAGCGCATTCGCCTTGCGCAGCTCCTTGCGGTAGATCTCGTAAATGTGCGCGATCCGCTCGGCCACCGGGTCGGTGGACTGCAGATAGATCTCCTGCGGGTCAAGCATATGGTTCTTGGCCCAGGAGATGCGGGACAGCACGGTGCGCGGAGTCAACTGCTTGGTGTCCAGCCCCATGCGGCGCATGGCCTGCTTGACGATGGCCTGCTGGTCGGCCTCGTCGTAGATCACAAAGTTGCGCGTGAGCCCTTCATCGCCGATACGCAGCGCTTCGATGTCGCGGCGCAAAACGCGCACGCAAAACGAGTGGAAGGTGGCCAGCAGCGGTTTGGCCAAAGAGCGGTGTTCGAGCAGTTTGTCCACCCGCTCCGCCATCTCCGCTGCGGCTTTATTGGTGAACGTGACCGCCAGGATGGCGTCGGGGGCAACGTTCCGTACCTGGATGAGATAGGCGATGCGGTGGGTAATAACCCCGGTCTTGCCGGAACCCGCGCCAGCGAGGATCAGCAAGGGACCATCTACGGCTTCGACGGCGGCACGTTGTTGCGGATTTAATTTATCGAGCAGATGTTGCAATGGCTGGTCTCTGAAGCGTGCGTTGATAATCTCGTTCGGCGGATGGTCGGGTGACGGGCTGGGTTCTCTTTTACTAGTGTATCGCCCACGGCGTGTTCATAAATGTGTTGCAATCTTGGTATGGAGAGCAAAACCAGGGAAACCGGGCGCAGGGTTTGCGTCTTTTGTGGATCGAGTGCTGGGGTACGGCCAGAGTTTCGAGCCGAAGCGGTGGGTCTGGGCGCCCTTTTGGGGAAGGCCGGGCTGGGCCTGGTGTACGGGGGCGCACAAGCAGGTCTGATGGGCGCGTTGGCCGACGCCGCTTTGGCTAACGGATGCGAGGTCATCGGTGTCATTCCCCGGGCACTGGCCGGAATCGAAGTGGCCCACCAGGGGCTGAGCCAACTGGTGCTAGTGGAAACCATGCACGAGCGCAAAGCCTTGATGGTCCAGGAGGCAGATGCGTTCGTTACCCTGCCCGGCGGTTGCGGAACCCTCGATGAGTTTTTTGAGGTTCTCACCTGGGCCCAACTCGGGATCCATACCAAACCGTGCCTGCTGGTAAACACTGACGGTTATTACGACCAACTGCTGAGCTTCATCGAGGTCGCGATCGATCAGGGATTCATCAAGGCGGCAAATCGCGCCCACATTCACGTCGTCGGAAGCGCCGCAGAAGCACTGCAAAGTCTGCAACGGCTATGGGAGACTCTGCCCGTCAGCCACGTCGCTCCAGCAGCACCGGCTCCCTAGGGAGGCTGCTGACACCGCAGATCCCGACCGGAGCGCACCCGGATCCTGCCACGCGGCACTCACCAGCAACCACGTGTGCGGCTTTCAGTAAGGAAAGCCGCATGAGGTTCGCCCAACGCCACCTACTTCAACAGGAAATCCGGGGTAGCGTAGTGGAGGGACCTGCTGTTTCTTTCCCGGTACCCACATCTATTACTCGGCCATCTGCGGAGACAAAATCGGCGCGTAGCCGGAAACCGGTTCCTGATCGGCAGAGGGCACGACTCTGAATTGTTTGCTGAGCGCCAGCCCTTGCTGTTGATACGAGGAGCCGATCGAACGCCCGTAGACCCTTTCCGGCAGTTGCGCCATCTGGTGATAAATCAGTTTTCCCACCAGTTGGCCGTGCTCGAGAAGAATAGGGACTTCGTGCGCCCTTACTTCCAGAACGGCCTTTGTGCCAGGAATCTCACCTCGGTCGCCGTATCCGAACCCGGGGTCAAAGAACCCGGCGTAGTGGATGCGGAATTCGCCGATGGAAGGGTCGAAGGGAACCATCTCCGCGGCATGAGTCGGGGGGACACGGATTCGTTCATGGGAGGCCAGGATGTAGAAATCTCCGGCTTGCAAGGTCAGATCTTTGGACTTGGATCGCGGGATCACTTCCCAAAATTCTCCAATGTCGTAAGCGTTGACTTTGCCTAGATCGATCGCATGCCTGGTCTTTTTTGCCCGGTAAGCGATGATGTTGGAGCCGGTCCCCACCAGATCCACCGAAACGCTGAGCCCTCGGTCTATTCTTGGGTCGATGGGGCTGCTATCCGCGTCGAAGGTCAGCTGCTCTTTTTCCGCCAGCCGCACTAATTTGCCATCGGTGGCCTGCGGCCTTCCGCGCACCAGGCGCAGTTGATTCAACTTCATCCCGGTCCTGACTCGGATGGGAAAAGTGCGGGAGACAATTTCCAGGTAGAGCGCCCCCTGGTAGCCCTTAGGGACGCGCTCGAATTCAATTCCCGGTTCCGTGATCAGCCTGGTGAAGACGTCCAGACGCCCGGTTGTGCTTTTGGGATTTGCAACTCCCGATACATCCGCGGGCAAACGGAGACTCTCCATGAGCGGAACGAGGAAGACGGAGCGTGGTTCCAGAACTGCCGAATCCTCGAGATCGATCTCGCGAATGAGCAGGTCTCTGATCTTGCCTTCGATCGACGAGTGGCCGGGCAAAAAGCTGGCCGCAATCTGGAACGCCTTTTTCCCCAATCGGAGGTCAAGACTCGCCGGTTGGATCTGGTCACCGTCAAGGTTGGGGGCGATAATCGACCCGCCATCGATCAATCCCTGGATTGCCTGAAAGGGCAAGATCCCGGTGGTCTCGCTCTTCGGTCGAGCGACCGGGTCATCAACGAATGGGGATTCTTTCATGCTCTGAATTTCCAGGTCGCTGGGCAATTGTGCTCACTCTCTTGGATCTCTCTTGATATTCCCACCAACAGACTACAGTCCCGCCTAAACAGCGGTGGCTGTGAAATTTGGGGTCACTTGTGTGCGTTTCTCTTCAGCGGGGCACAGCTGCCCGGCACAGATCGCACTGACAACTGCGGCGCAGGTAATCCCAGGAGTAGATCCCGCTCTGGTGGCCATCGTTCCAGCGAAAGCTGATAGCATAGCGCCCGACGGGAGAAACCGAGTCGGGACGTGGAGGCGCTTTGTACATGCGCAACAACGTGGGCGGCTGGGGCTGCGGCTCGCCTGGCTTGCGACCGGTTGCGCCACGCTCCTCATGGCAAGTGGCGCAAGGGCAGGCGTCGCGCAGCCAAGTGAAGTTCCAGCTGCTCTGATGGCCATCTTTCCAGTCGATTTCCATGCCCGTGCCGGTCGTCTTCTGCACCCGGACCCGGGCAGGCTCCGTGGCCTCGCGGGGCAGAGAGGTCTCCTGCGCTACCCTCTGCGCTTCTTCCTCGCTGATAAATCGGATGCCTTCGTGGCTCATGACGTCCCAGTTCAAGAATACTGCTTCCAGAAGAAGTACGCAGCCATTCCCAGGCCGATCAGCACCACCAGCGCGCGCATGTGCGGGGGATGCATGCGGCGTGCATACCGGG
The DNA here is from genome assembly GCA_963721125.1 of uncultured Acidobacteriaceae bacterium. Taxonomy (GTDB): domain Bacteria; phylum Acidobacteriota; class Terriglobia; order Terriglobales; family Acidobacteriaceae; genus PALSA-350. The sequence goes on from CAVRHZ010000001.1 coordinate 407,548, forward strand.
CTCCCAGATAACCGCCGAGGGCGGCTGCGATCATCATCAGCAAGCAGTACTTCCAGAGAATTTGCTTCTCCACGATGAACGTGACCACGGCAATGCCGTTGGCCGTGGTCGTGGCGATCACCTTCAACGCATTGACCTGGTTGATGTTCTGGATGCCAAAGATAGCCAGGACCGACATCAGCAAAAAGCCCGCGCCGGCGCCGAAATACCCGATGTAAAAGCAGACGAGCACCACTCCAATCCACAACGGGACCAGGCTGGGGGTGACGCTGGTTTGAGTTACACGCCGGCGCTGCAGCCAGCCTGAGACAGGACCGCTGGCGGCAAAGAGCCCGGAGGCGAGCAGCAATAGCCAGGGCACCAACGCCATAAACGTGGCTTGGCCGGTGCGCAGGAGGATGATGGCTCCCGTTACGCCGCCGAGCAGGGCGGCGGAACAGACGGGGACTACCAGCCGCAGATTGGCCTTCAGGTCTTGCCAATACGCAGCGATCGAAGTGAACTGGCCGGGCCAGAGGGCAACCGTGTTGGTTGCGTTTGCCTGGATGGGCGGAACACCCACGCCGAGGAGCGCCGGAAAGGACAGAAACGAGCCGCCGCCCGCCATGGCATTCAGCGCGCCGGCGAGAAAAGAAGCGATGACCAGCCAGGCGTGTTGCCAATGAGGTCCGAATGCCATGTGACTTTTATTCTAGGGGTTAAGCCGCGAGTCTGAGTGGAAGCGGGAAGAGAAACCGCAGATCCCTCCACTCCGCTACGCTCCGGTCGGGATGACAATTCTGTTGGAATCACGGATGTGTGTTCCCAAGTGAAATTGTCATCCCGGCCGGAGCGTAGCGGAGTGGAGGGATCTGCGGTTTTGCTAGTCGACCTGGAGGATCAGACACTTGAGATACTCGGTCTCCGGAATATTCAGGACTACGGGGTGGTCTGGAGCAGCCCCGCGGCGCTCCAGAAGACGAACGCGGCGTTGCGCATCGCCAGCCGCTGCCGCGACCACGCCATGAAATTCATCCCAGGAGACATGGTGAGAGCAGGAGCAGGTCACCAGCGTCCCCCCCGGGCGCAACATCTTCAGGGCGCGCAAATTGAGTTCTTTGTATCCGCGCAAAGCGCCCGCCACGGCGCGCTTGGACTTGGCAAAAGCAGGAGGATCAAGCACTACCGTGTCGAAGGTGTTACCCGCAGTGCTCCAGTCACGCAGAAGATCGAATGCGTTGGCCTCGATCCACTCCACCGAGGCCTGGATGCGATGCCGGTTAACCTCCAGATTCTCCTCCGCCACCTCAAGCGCGGCTCGGGAGGCGTCAACACCCGTCACCCGGGAACAGGTCCGGGCCAGGTGCAAGGCAAAACCGCCCTGATAGGTGCAGACATCGAGGGCCTCGCCCCGGGCATAGCGCGACGCGGCGGCATAGTTAAGGCGCTGGTCGAGAAAGGCCCCCGTCTTCTGCCCGGCGTTGGCGTCGTAGTGGAAGGCCAGCCCGTTGAGGTGAAAGATGGTGGTCAGTTGGGCAATCGGCTCGGCGGTATAAAGCGGCGCCTCTGACGGCTGGCTTAGCTGCTCCAGTTCCCGGATGCGGGCATCGGACCGCTCCACGATGGTAGCTGGGTCCAGTTCGGACTTGAGAACCTCCACGATGACAGCACGCACCTCCTCCCGATCCAGCGCCTTGGCGAGGATCTCGAAAAGGATCAGGTCCCCGTAGCGGTCGACGATCAAGCCAGGGAGTTGATCCGCTTCACTGAAGACCAGCCGGCAGGCGTCGGTGCCCTCCTCCAACATGTCTTGGCGTTGCTGAATGGCGTAGCGCAGGCGCTCGTCGAGCAGCACCAACCAGCCCTCATGCGTCAGATGGGGGTCGGAAGTCAGCAAGCGCAGCGCGATCTGCGAGGTTGGGCTCCACAGCGCGGTACCCAGGGGAAAGCCGCGATAGTCCGCCACCGCGATCAGACCCGCTTCTGTCTCCACTAGGTGCTCAATATCGGAACGATAGACCCAGAGGTGCCCGGCACGCAGGCGATCCGCAGCCCGGCGTGAAATCGTGGTAACCGCAGCCTTGCCGGCAGGCGCAGAGATTGGTTCATGGGCCACAAATCATCTTCGCACGAGACGGATGGGGAGCCCGCAGAGTAGCCTGCTCTTGGCCAGCAGCCTATAATCAGGTATGGCGACTGTGCACTCTGCGCCACTTGAACCTTCCGCGGAACCGGACATCTTGACGGCGAAGTTTGCCGAGCTGCTCGCGACTATCGGCAAGAATCGGCCGAGCGACGACACCGGCATTATTCGCAGAGCATGGGAATTCTGTGTGCAGCACCACAGCGGGCAGCTGCGGGCTTCCGGGGAGCCCTATGTGCTGCATCCCCTTGAGGTAGCCCAGGTTCTGGCAGAAATGAAGCTGGACTCGACCGCGATCGCAGCCGGACTTTTGCACGACGCCGTCGAAGATACCCCCGTCACCACAGAAGACATCACCGAACAATTTGGGGAGCAGGTTGCGCACATCGTCGAGGGCGTGACCAAGATCGACAAGATCCAGTTCGCCAACCGCGAGGACCGCCAGGCGGAGAATGTACGCAAGATGCTGCTGGCCATGGTCAGCGACGTGCGCGTGGTCTTGATCAAGATGGCGGACCGGCTGCATAACATGCGGACCCTGCAGCACCTTCCACCCGAGCGGCAGGAATCAATCGCCCGGGAAACACTGGATATCTACGCCCCCCTGGCCCACCGCCTGGGTATGGGCAAGGTGCGCGGTGAGTTGGAAGATCTGGCCTTCCGCTACGTCGATCCCTTCGGGTACGAGCAGGTGAAGAGCGCGGTGGATGCGGCGCGCGATGAGGATGAGCAGTTTCTCAACTCGGTCGAATCCCTGCTCAACGAACGCCTGCGCGAAAACAACATCAAGGCGCGCGTGGAATGGCGCATCAAGCGGCTCTACAGCATTTATCAGAAGCTACAAAAGCAGAAGATCACCGTCGACCAGGTGTACGACCTGCTGGCCGTCCGCGTGATCACCGCCACGGTACAAGACTGCTATGCGGCCTTTGGCCTGATTCACTCCATCTGGCGCCCGGTGCCGGGGCGCATCAAGGACTTTATCGCCATGCCCCGGCCGAATCTGTATCAATCGCTGCACACCACGGTGATGGGCGAGGGGGGACATCAGTTCGAAGTCCAGATCAGGACCGAAGAAATGCACCGCATCGCGGAAGAAGGGATCGCGGCGCACTGGAAATATAAAGCCGCCGGCTCGCCCACCAACGCGCGCGATGAGCAGCGGCTGGCCTGGGTCCGGCAGCTGGTCGAATGGCAGCGGGAAATGACCGATCCTAACGAGTTTCTCTCTACGCTGAAGATCGATCTTTACCCGGAAGAGGTTTACACCTTTACCCCCAAGGGAAAGGTGGTCGTACTGCCCAAGGATGCGACCCCGATTGACTTCGCCTATTCGATCCACACCGAGGTGGGCAATACCTGCGTGGGAGCCAAGGTGAACGGCAGGATGGCGCAGCTGCGCACCAAGCTGCACAACGGCGACATTGTGGAAGTAGTTACCCAGAACGGCCACACCCCCAGCCGCGATTGGCTCACCTTCGCCAAGAGCTCGCGGGCGCGTAACAAGATCAAGCATTGGCTCAATGAGCACCAGCGCGAACGGGCAGTAGAAATCGGCAAAAAGTTGCTCGACCGGGAGGCGCGCAAGTACAAGGTGTCTCTCAGCAAGCTGACGGACACGGACTACGCCCGGGCAGCCAGCGAATGTGGCCTGGCGACGGCCAGTGACCTGATGGCGGCTATTGGGTTTGGTAAGTACTCCTCGCGCCAGGTGTTGAACAAGCTTTCTCCGGGGGTAACTACGCAGACTGGCCTCGAGGTGGAGCCGGGCAAGGAAGCCGCCGGCGGCGCCATGTCGGACGCGGTGAGGCGTGTCCATATGCACGGCTCCGACTCCTTGCAGGTGGAAGGCCAGGATGATTTGCTGGTCTACCGGGCGCGATGTTGCAATCCCATTCGCGGCGAAGAGATCGTAGGCTATGTAACCCGGGGTAAGGGCGTTGCAGTACACGCGCGGAGCTGCCCCAATGTGCAAAATCTGCTCTACGAGAGCGACCGCCGGATCTCCGTGGAGTGGGCGCGGATGGTGGAGGAGAATGCCGGCCGCAAGATGACCTATCCGGTAAAGCTGACCGTGTTCTGCGACGATCGCGCCGGCATGCTGAAGGAAATGACAGCGGTCATCAGTGACGATGGCACCAACATCCGCGGGGTTGATACCAAATCGACCGGCGACTCCGAGGCGATCGTCGAATTTGTTCTGGAAGCCGAAGACATGCGCCACCTCACGCGAATCGTGAGTGGCCTGCGGCGCTTGCCGGGCGTTCGCGACGTGCAGCGCGCACACAAGGTGTAGCGAAGTCGGCCACGCTTTTACAGGCCGCGTGATAACTACTCTCTCCAAATTAAGTCCCGTAGGGACGGCTGAGAGTAGCCCAGGACGTAGTCCTGGGTTTAGGTAAAGCAAATATCAGTCCCGCAGAGACGGCTGAGAATGCCCCAGGATGCAATCCTGGGGTGTTTCTGTCTCCAATGGAATGTTCGCGATTCGACGCAGCGAAACCCAGGACTTACGTCCTGGGGCATTCTCGGCCGTCCCTACGGGACTCAGTTTGGAGACGGTTGTAATCACACCCTCTAAAACCCCTACCTCTTTGCGGATGCTGCTGATTTGCGTCCCAGGCCCGGGGCGGCGAGAATCACGGCATGAGCATTCTCGACAAATTACAGGTTTCAGCTGAAAACGCCCCGTCGGCCATCGGCCCTTACTCCCAGGCAGTGCTGGTCGGGAATCTGGTTTACACCTCCGGTCAGGTGGCCCTTGATCCGAAAACAGGGCAACTGGTCGAAGGTGGAGTAAAAGAGCAGACCGTCCGCGTGCTGGAGAATCTGAAGGCGGTGCTGGCCGAGGCCGGCAGCGACCTGCGCCACGTCGTCAAGACCACCGTCTTTCTCAAAAGCATGGGCGATTTCGCGGCCATGAACGAGATCTATGCCCGCTACCTGGCGCCCCTGGGCGTGGTGGCGCCGGCGCGGTCCACAGTGGAGGTGGCAAGACTGCCCAAAGACGCTCTAGTGGAAATTGAAGTGATTGCGCAACGATAGGAGCAAGCGGATGGAGAACGAGCAAGTAGAGAAGATTGAAAAGACAGACGCGGAGTGGCGCGCCGAGCTGACCCCGGAACAGTATTACGTGATGCGGCAAAAGGGAACGGAGCCGGCATTCTCCGGCAAGCTCTATCGCAACCATGCCGACGGAACCTATCGCTGCGGAGCCTGCGGGGCTGAGCTGTTCAGCTCCGATGCCAAGTTCGAATCCGGGACTGGCTGGCCCAGTTTTTCGGTGCCGTCCAATGCCGCGGCGGTGGATTTACACGAGGATAGGAGCTACGGGATGACACGAACGGAAGTTACGTGCGCGCGTTGCGGAGCCCACCTGGGACACGTCTTCCCAGACGGTCCAGGGCCCGCAGGCCTGCGCTACTGTATCAATTCCTTGTCGCTTGGTTTCGAGCCCAAAGATACAGGGGAAAAGGAATAACCGCTGTCAGGCTTTGACGACCTTGCCGGCTTTGATGCAGCGGGTGCAGACGCGAATGCGCTTGTGCCCGCCCCCAATCTCAGCCTTTACCGGGCGGAGATTGACGTTCCAGCGGCGCTTGGACACATTGTGCGCATGCGAAATCTTGTTACCGAACTGCGGACCTTTGCCGCAGATGGTGCAAATCTGAGCCATGACAAACTCCATCACTTATGCTTTTCGCAGAAACATGCGGCAGTCGAACTCTGTAAATGCGCTATCGAAGAGGGCGACAGCGTCTAAATCACAGGACAGGTACACGCACCATACCAGCGAAAGTACAGTATAGCCGCATCGAGCCGCCCGCGACAACTGCCAGGGACCCATTCCAGGCGCCGTGGCTGGTCTTTTGGGCCGCCTTCACAGTGCGCGTGCTCTACATCACCCTGGCCCATACTTACCGCATCAAGACCTTCGACGACCACCTACCGTTCGGCCAGGAGATGGGACGGATCGCTCGCGCGCTAGCCACCGGATACGGTTTCGCGGACCCCTTTCGCGGACATACCGGCCCAACTGCGTGGGTGGGACCACTCTATCCCCTGCTTTTGGGTGGCGTCTTCAAGCTTTTCGGGGTCTTTACGGCGCAATCGGCATGGGTGATCTTCACCATCAATAGCCTCTTTTCGGCTCTTACCGCGCGCACGGTCTGGGAGATCGGGGCGCGCTGCTTCAACCGGAAAGTGGCCCTGTGGTCGGCCTGGATCTGGGCTCTTTATCCGGCGGCGATGCAATATGCGGTTCGTTGGGTCTGGGAGACCTCGCTGACCACGTTCCTGTTGTCCTGGGCGCTGGTGGTAGCGCTGCGCATGCGGGGCTCCGGCACCACCAAGCCAGCCTCGGATATGACGGCGGCCAACTGGGCGCTCTTCGGGCTGGTTTGGGCTCTAACTGGGCTCAGCAATCCGGCGATGTTGATCCTGTTACCGGCTTGCGGGCTCTGGGTTCTGGCCGGAGCGCCCAATTGGCCTCGCCAGGTTGGCGGAGTCCTGCTGGCGGCCTTGCTCTTTACCGCCTGCTTTGGCCCGTGGGCATGGAGGAACTGGAAGGTCTTTCACCACTTCGTCCCCGCGCGGGGAAATTTTGGCGCCGAACTCTATATGGGCAATGGACCAGGGGCGAACGGATTGTTGATGGAGTACGACCACCCCATCCAGGCGCCCGACCAACTCCGCCTCTACACCCGGATGGGTGAAATTGCCTATGCCAGGATGCGCGGAGAGAAAGCCCTGGCAGTCGATGCGCGCCGATCCAGGCAACTTTGTCCGCAATTCGTTGAAGCGAGTGTACTTTTTCTGGGCCGGGGTTCCCCATCCTGAAAATGCGCTCCCCTGGGTGGAGTACGCGCGTAGCTTTAATTTTGTCTTCGGCAGCGTCTGCGGCCTGCTCGGATTGGCCCTGGCCTTGTGGCGCAAGGTTCCCGGCGCCGGACTGATGGCGTGGGCCTTCCTGCTATTGCCCCTGGTCTATTACGTGGTCACCGTACACGCCCGTTTTCGTCACCCGCTGGAGCCGTTGATGGTGGTTCTCGGGGTCTACCTTTTTCAATCCGCCGAATTGACCAAAAGCGGCGGGAAACGTAAGATTAAAGAGTTTGGGACTAAGTCTGCGTCGCGCCCAGGGTAATGGTGCGCCGACATGGCCTCTCGGGGCGGTTTGCTCACCCGCGTTCCCTTGGGTTTGAGCACATCCAGCAATCCAGTATCTGCCCAGCTAGTTTTGTGACGCCGGTATGGCGTTAGGAGGTTTTATGTACGCGGTGATCCGCACAGGTGGTAAGCAGTATCGCGTCGCTCCAGGCGACGTGGTCCGGATTGAAAAGGTCGCTGCCGAAATCGGCAATGCGGTTGAGTTCAGGAACGTGGTGGCCTTCTCCGATGGGTCATCGCCTATCGTCGGAACCCCCGAGGGAAAGGTGTTGGGCACCGTGGTCAGTGAAGGCCGCGGGGACAAGATCCTGGTCTTCCACTTCAAGCGCAAGAAGCAATATAAGAAGCTGCAGGGGCATCGACAGGCCTACTCCGCGATTCGCATTAATAGCATCGAGGTCAACGGGTTCACCTACGGCGATAAGGCCTAGGCGGCCGCTGCGCGGTAGAACACGAGACGAATTTCTGATTGAGGATTGGGCAATGGCACATAAGAAGGGCTTAGGCAGTTCCAAAAACGGTCGCGACTCGAACGCTCAGCGACTGGGCGTAAAGATCTTTGCCGGCCAGGTGGTCACTGGTGGCTCCATCATCGTGCGCCAGCGCGGCACCCGGTTGAAGCCCGGATTGAATGTTGGCCGGGGAAAAGACGACACCCTCTATGCGGAGATTGCCGGCAAGGTCAACTTCACCGACCGCGGCAGGATCGGCCGATTCGTCTCTGTGGAACCGATTGAGACTGCAGCCGCCGCCAAGTAAGGGTTTCGGCATTTATGGCCTCCCATTAGTGAGATAAGCGAACCACCTGGCGGATCGCTTCCGCCCGCGCCAGGCGATCGAAGCCGGCGTTGATCTCCTCCAACTGGAGTCGGTGGGTGAGCAAGCGGTCCACCGGCAAACGTCCCGCGCGGTAAAGGGCGATGAAACGTGGAACGTCTCGGGACGGCACGGACGAGCCCATGAACGATCCCTTCAGCGTACGCTCCTCAGTAACCAGATTGAACGCCGGGATGGTCAACATGCGATCCGGCGCCGGCAGGCCAACCGTGACCGTGGTTCCACCGCGGCGTGTTGCGGTATAAGCCTGGGCAAGAACGCGTTCGTCGCCCACCGATTCGATAGCGAATTGCACCCCACCCTGCGAGAGTTCACGCAAGCTTTTCATAGCATCCGGATCGGCGGCGTCGATGCAATGCGTGGCGCCCAGACTACGGGCGAGCTCGAACTTGTGCGTTGCCAGGTCGACTGCGATGAGCGGGTTGGCGCCCGAGGCGTGAGCCCCCAGGATGGCCGCCAGGCCCACGCCTCCAAGCCCGAACACAGCGACACTTTCCCCCGCGGCGACGCGCGCCGCAGTGACCACTGCGCCGACGCCAGTCATGACCGCACAGCCAAATAAAGCCGCGATCTCCGGAGCGAGGTCGTGATCGATGCGCACCACTGAGCGCGCCGATACCACCGTGTATTGGGCAAACCCCGAGACCCCGAGAAAATGGTGCAACGGATGGCCGTCGGCGTCTCGCCAGCGTTTTTCGCCGCTGAGCAAGGTTCCGGCAAGATTGGCCGCAACCCCCAGTTCGCAAAGCGATGGGCGTCCGCTGGCGCAAGGGACGCAACGTCCGCAGCCTGGAATGAAATAAAAGACCACGCGATCCCCGACGCGGAAGCCCTGTACATCGGTACCCAGCTCGACGATTTCGCCGCTGGCTTCGTGGCCCAGGACCAGAGGCGTCGGCCGGGCGCGAGATCCGTTGATGACGGAAAGATCTGAGTGGCACAAACCCGCTGCCAGGACTCGAACGCAGAGCTCTCCAGGGCCGGGAGGCGCGAGCTCGACCGTCTCAATGACCAGTGGTTGTGACACGGCATAGGGAGCCGGTCGGCCCATCTCACGCAGGACTGCCGCTTTGACCTTCATGGTTAACCCCGGTGAGCAGCATATCAAGGCTGGCGCCAGTGGCCATGCCAAATAAAAAAGCCATAACGGAAAGACCGTTATGGCTTTTTCGACTCTGAGCTACGTTCTTAGCTGGCTACATGGAGCGAGTTCTTGATCAGGATGCGGTCAACCACCTTCTCGACATCCTGCAGGAAGAAGGTATTGGCCGGAGCAGGAACAGCCACCGGGCCCCGGACTCCGCTCTGACCGAGGGTAGTCGCGATTTCGTTCCAACGCCCAAGATGCGAAGAGGGATCGAGGACGGCGGCCTGACGAGCCGGTTCCCGCTGCAGGAAGTAGGCGGACCAGACAACCAGCGTCAATAGGCTGGTGCAGGTGGTCACTACGCTGAGGGTGGAGCTCATCATGTCGTGTCCGAAGCGTAGAAAAGCCGCGGAGAAGATCAGATCGCTTGCCGCCATGATGCCGAAACCGAAGCTGATGCCAAAGACCCGGCTACGGTAGGACAAGCCGAGTTTTCCCGCGGCGATCAGTAGGAAGAGCAGAAGACTGAGAATGAAGATGCTTTCGCAGCGCATCGCCTGGGCAACCAGGCCAAGCAGAAACCTGTCTCCTTTGCCACCCGGCGTAAGCATGGCTGCCATGGCCGCTACGAAGGAGATGCAAGCCACCCAACGGAAAGATATGGTGCCCAGCCACTTCAAGCCGGGAAAAGGATCCATGGAGAACTGAAACAGCTCCTGAATGACCAGGAAGACCACCACGGCACCCGCGACGTAGCTCGCCCAGTACGTATAGAAGTACAACGCGTACGCGGTTGCGTTGTCGATGGTAAGAAAGCGATGGATCTGTAATAAGAAGTGCAGTACCACGGAAGAGCCGAGCCGAAGCGCAACGTAGGCGAAAAGCGCCGGAAAACGCTTTTGTTCCCGAGACCTGAGCAGAGCCATCAAGGCCACTGCCAAGAGGATAGGCTCTGCCGCGTACAACATGGTGAGAGCTACGCTCGTCATCACAACACCCCTTCCGAGTCTTGAGAATAGCTCGAATCGGGGTGCTGCTCAACCCAAGAAAACGCTGAAAACTAGCACTTTTGTGCTAGACATGCATCCTTTGAGTACTAACGTGGATACGTTTGGTACCGTTCCACTGCTCTAACGGAGGCCACAACCTGTACTGGGAGGGCAGCTCGGCACCGGCATCGCACGGGAAACCATCAGGCTGTGGTTCGCAGGCAAAGAGGTGGTGGGCTTGGTGGTGACTGCGCTGGCGACAAAACCAGCAAATATGACGGAGAAGATCGACGCATGGACAAGAAGTTTCATGATCTAGTTACCTTTGAGTGGTGATATTTCGTTTCGTTGTGGGAAGAGTGGACTCGGTTAGTGTATAGTCCGCCGCTTTTCTAGCGTCGCGTTTTCGGTCATATTAGAGGATATCTACTCTTTGCATTACTGCAGTACCCATGTTTTACATCCCGAGAGTACCCTAAATTTGGGTTACTTCAGCACCCCTTAAAAGATGTAAGTTGATCACCTAGGTACCGTGAGCTGTTGAAGGAGTCCGCAATCAGGAACTTCCCGTTCTTCTCGGCGGGAGCCCACCGCCACCCTCGAAATAGGGCCTCAAACGTGATAAACTTTATCTAGTCAAGTGCAGCCAACCCCTGCACTTTCAAGATGTTATTTCCAATCGGCTGCTTCGCGCCGAGAGCCGCTCGCAGAGCTTTTATCGTTCGGAGTTGCATGTCCACCAAAGAAGTTGCCCTCCCCGCCGCTATTCCCCCCGCCGCTATTCGTGAGACTCAGCCACTAGAGCGCACGTATACCGGGGACAACATCAAGATTCTGGAAGGCTTAGAAGCCGTTCGCCTGCGTCCTGCGATGTACATCGGGTCCACCGGAGAGCAGGGCCTTCATCACCTGGTGTACGAGGTAGTCGATAACTCCGTCGACGAGGCGCTGGCTGGCCATGCCTCGCATGTAGACGTGACGATTCATATCGACAACTCCATCACCGTGACGGATGACGGACGGGGTATTCCGGTCGACGATATGGATGTTCCCGGGGGTGAGCGCATGCCTGCACTGCAGGTGGTGCTTACCAAGCTGCATGCCGGTGGCAAGTTCGATTCCTCCACCTACAAAGTTTCCGGAGGGCTCCATGGTGTCGGCGTCTCCTGCGTCAACGCGCTCAGCGAAGAGCTCGACGTGGAAGTTTGGAAAGACCAGCACACCTACGAGCAGTCCTACGCCAAGGGAGCACCGGTTACCAAGCTCAAGCAGACGGGCACCACCAAGAAGCGGGGCACGAAGATTCATTTCCTCCCCGATCGCTCCATCTTCACGGTGACGGAATACAACTTCGACACCCTGGCGCAGAGGCTGCGCGAGCTCGCCTTCCTCAACAAGGGACTGGAGATCAAGTTGGTGGATGAGCGGACGACCGACCCCAAGACCGGGGAGGCCAAGCGCTCTGAGTTCAAGTACGCCGGCGGCATCGCCGAGTTCATCAAGCACCTGAACCGGGGTAAGCAGGTGCTGCATGACAAGCCCATCGTGATGGAGTCTTCCCGCGACGGGGTTGAGCTGGACATCGCCCTGCAGTACAACGACAGCTATTCCGAGGCCGTATTCAGCTTCGCGAACAACATCAACACGGTCGACGGCGGCACCCATCTTTCCGGCTTTCGCACGGCGCTGACGCGCACCATCAATACCGCGGGGCAGCAGATGGGGCTGTTCAAAGACGTGAAGGAGAATCTCTCCGGCGACGATGTGCGCGAGGGGTTGGTTGCCGTGGTAAGCGTAAAGCTGCCCCAACCGCAATTCGAAGGGCAGACCAAAGGCAAGCTCAACTCCGATATTGCCGGCACAGTGCAGGCGTTCGTTAACGAGCGCCTGGGGATGTTCTTCGAGCAGAATCCGCCCATCGCAAAGCGGATTATCAACAAGGCGATTGAGGCTGCGCGTGCGCGTGAGGCGGCCAGGAAAGCACGTGACCTGACCCGGCGTAAAGGTGCGCTCGATGGCGGCGGTTTGCCGGGTAAGCTGGCCGACTGCAGTGAACGCAACCCGGACCGCTGCGAGCTGTACCTGGTCGAGGGCGAGTCCGCAGGCGGGACAGCTAAGCAGGGGCGGGACCGCAAATTTCAGGCGGTGCTGCCGTTGAAGGGCAAGATCCTCAACGTGGAAAAGGCCCGCTACGACAAGATGTTGGGCCATGAAGAAATCCGGGCCATGATTACTGCCCTGGGCTGCGGGATCGGGAAAGAGGACTTCGATCCGGCCAAGCTGCGCTACGGCAAGATCATCCTGATGACCGATGCCGACGTGGACGGTTCCCACATCCGCACCCTGCTGCTGACCTTTTTCTTCCGCCACATGGTCGATCTGATCCGCCGAGGGCACGTGTACATCGCCCAGCCTCCGCTCTACCGGATTAAGAAGGGCAAATTCGAGCAGTACATCAAGGATGACCGCGAGTTCGTCAAGGTGATGATCAAGCGCGCATCGGATGGCATGGGTTTGCGCTACGCTAATGCCGGCAAGAAGCTGGAGGGTAGCGCGCTGACCAAGTTCATGGGCCAGCTCAATGACTACCTGGGCGTCTTCGACAAGGCAAATAAGCATCTGCGCAATCAGGAAGTTACAGAGTTGCTACCCAGGCTCGAGCTGATGAAGCGGACGGACTTCGAGGGCGACGGCAAGGTGCCCCCCAAGATTGCCAAGCTGCACAGCGAACTGCAAAAGATGGCCAAGCGCTCCGAGTTCAAGGCCGTGGGTGAGCCGCGCTACGAGGAAGAGCATCGCACTTGGTCGGTGAGCTTTACCGATAGCCAGGGCGCGGAACGCCAGGTGGACTGGACGCTTGCCTCGTCGCCTGAATATCGCCAGATGATGGCCAAGTATGGGCTTATCCGCGAGGAGCTGGTGGGACCATACGTGATCGAGTACGGCAAGGCTGCGGACGTTGAAGAGGGTGAAGCAGAAGCCCCGGCGGAAGAGGCGACGACCAAGCCCAAGAAGGCGAAGAGGGTTATCCCGGAGCCGGTGACCAAACAATCGGCCCGGGAAGTCTTCGAATACGTGATCGAACAGGGACGTCGCGACTACGACGTGCAGCGCTACAAGGGGCTGGGTGAAATGACCTCGGCGCAGCTTTGGGAAACCACTATGGATCCCGACCGGCGCACTTTGCTCTCGGTTAAGCTCGACGACCTGGTGGAGACTGATTCGATCTTCACCACGCTCATGGGCGAAGACGTGGAGTCACGGCGTAAGTTCATCGAAGACAATGCGTTGGATGTGAAGAACCTGGACATCTAGCGGTTCGCTCAGGCTGAAGAAGGACCGCAGATCCCTCCACTACGCTTCGCTCCGGTCGGGATGACAATTCCGGTTGTGGAATCTATTGTCGTGTTCCCAATGAATTGTCATCCCGACCGGAGCGAAGCGTAGTGGAGGGATCTGCGGTCCTTCTTCGGCACAGTGATTCTCACTCTTAGTGATCTACTATCGGGCCATGGCTCTGCTCGAAGTACAGCAACTCACCAAAAATTATGCCCGGCGCTCTGGATGGCGGGGAGCGCGCGAGGAGAAGTGCGTTGTAGACCGAGTTTCCTTCTCCATCGCCCGTGGAGAGACCCTGGGGCTGGTAGGGGAATCGGGCTCCGGCAAAAGCACCGTCGCCCGCATGATCCTGGGGCTGATTCCGCCTTCTTCCGGAACAGTTTACTTCGACGGCCGGGCAGTAGCCGGCGACGGATCGGGGGCCGCGTTGCGCACGCTCCGGCGCAGGATGCAGCCGGTCTTTCAGGACCCGTTCGCGGCCCTCAACCCACGCATGACCGTGGCGGAGATCATCGCCGAGCCCTTCCGCATCCACCGGCACGGTAGCCATCCAGCGGAAAATCCGAAGGCCCTGCTGGCTGAGGTGGGCCTGGACGAATCCGCCCTGCGGCGCTATCCCCATGAGTTTTCTGGCGGCCAGCGGCAGCGGATCAACATTGCCCGGGCGCTGGCGCTGCGTCCGGAACTGCTGCTGCTGGATGAGCCGGTCTCCGCGCTGGACGTGAGCGTCGGGGCCCAGATCATGAACCTGCTGCGGGATCTACAGCGAACATTCCATTTGACTTATCTCTTCATCTCCCACTCCATGCCCTTGGTACGGTATCTCTCCACCAATATCGTCGTGATGCGGGCCGGTAGGGTGGTCGAGACGGGAACCTGTGAGCAGATCTGTGGTTCGCCGGGGGAGGCCTACACCAAGACGTTGCTGCAAGCCACGCCGGAGCTCCCTAATTGCAATTAATCGAAATATGATCTAAACACACTCATATTTTATGATTCTTTCATGCTATGATTGACATCAAAGATATGGCAGGCTGAGAACTCAGCCGCACTCGGAGGAGACGTATGACAATTACTCGCTGGGAAGCCTATCGCGATGTGGTGGCTTTGCAGAATCGGATGAACAGCCTTTTTCAAGACTTTTCCCGGAATGGTTCGGGAGAAAACGAGCCGGTAACGGCTGCGGGCTTCGTGCCCCCGGTGGACATCTACGAGGACGAGCACAAGCTGGTGCTCAAAATCGAAATCCCCGGCATACGCCAGGAGGATCTGGATGTCCGGATGGAAAACTCGACCCTGTCGGTTAGGGGCGAGCGCAGTTTCGAGACGGAAGGTAAGGAAGAGAACTTCCACCGCGTGGAGCGGCGTTACGGCAGCTTCTATCGCGCCTTCACCGTCCCTAACACCATCGACCCGGAGAGCATCAAGGCTGAATATGACGCCGGGATACTGCGTCTGGAGCTGCAGAAGCGCCCGGAAAGCAAACCCAAGCAAATCAAGGTGAACGTCGGATCAGCCAAGCAGCTGAACCAGACTCAACAGGCAGCGCCCGAGACTGCCAAGACGGCGTAACCCGAATCGCTGGAATTGAGTTCACCCCGGCAGCACTCATGCCCGGGGTGAACTCATAAATTTTAGGCGCTGCCGCTCGCGCCACCGATCCGCACAAGCAATACAAGAGTCAAAACAGAGATTGAAGACCGGGCTTATCCACACCAGGGCGTGGCCCGCCCTTGCTTTCGCAACGCGCGCAAGTTCAGGATGGTCTAGTCAGTCAGGAAAACAGGAATATGGCAATACGTTGGGATAAGTTCACACTGAAATCACAGGAGGCAATTCAGCAGGCCAGCTCGCTGGCCAATGAGAATGGCCAGCCTGAAGTGCATGCCCATGCATCTGCTGATGGCCTTGGTGGAAGACAAGGAAGGCATCATCGTTCCCCTGCTGCAGAAGGTAGGGATCCCTACGGAGCAGATGTTGGCCAGCGCCCGGCACGCCATCGCAGGCATGCCGAAAGTTTCCGGTGCGACCTCGGAGCCGGGACTTTCCAATGCCATGCAGCGGGTGCTGAATGACGCTTCGAAAGAAGCGCAAGATTTTAAAGACGAGTACGTTTCGACCGAACATCTGCTGCTGGCGCTGGCCCAGCTCAAGAAAGATCCGGCACAGATGCTCTTGGCATCCATGGGCGCCACGCGGGACGCGATCCTGCAGGGATTGACCTCGGTGCGCGGCAACCAAAGGGTGACCGATCAGAGCCCCGAGGGCAAATACCAGGCGCTGGATCGTTACGCCAAGGACCTTACGGAACTCGCGCGGCGGGGAAAATTGGATCCGGTCATTGGCCGGGATGAAGAGATTCGGCGCGTGATCCAGGTGCTCTCGCGCCGCACCAAGAACAACCCGGTGCTGATTGGCGAGCCCGGAGTGGGCAAGACCGCTATCGTCGAGGGCTTGGCCCGCCGCATTGTCTCCGGCGATGTGCCGGAATTGCTGCGCGACAAGCGCGTGATCTCGCTCGATCTGGGCTCCATGCTGGCGGGAGCGAAGTATCGCGGCGAGTTTGAAGACCGCCTCAAGGCGGTGCTTAAGGATATTCAGGAGTCCAACGGTCAGGTCATTCTCTTCATCGATGAACTGCACACCCTGGTTGGAGCAGGCGCTGCAGAAGGCGCCATCGACGCTTCGAATATGTTGAAGCCGCCGCTGGCGCGGGGCGAGCTGCGCGCTATCGGGGCTACCACGCTGAACGAATATCGCAAATACATCGAGAAAGATGCGGCGCTGGAGCGTCGTTTCCAGATCGTCTTCGTGGGCGAGCCCAACGTGGAAGACACGATTGCGATTCTGCGCGGTCTCAAAGAGCGCTACGAGGCGCACCACAATGTCCGCATCAAGGACTCGGCCATCGTGGCCGCGGCCACGCTTTCGCACCGCTACATCTCTGACCGTTTCCTCCCGGATAAGGCGATCGACCTGGTGGACGAGGCAGCCGCATCGCTGGCCATCCAGATCGGTTCGGTGCCGATGGAGATCGACCAGTTGGAGCGGCAAATGATCTCGCTGGAAATTGAACGCACGGCGCTCAAGCGGGAGAACGATAAAAATTCGAAAGAGCGGCTGGAGGTTGTGGTGCGCGAACTTGCCGCGCTGAAGGAAAAGGCCACTGGGCTGCGCGCACGCTGGCAAACGGAACGGGAAGCGATTACACGGCTGACCGAGGTGAAGAAGAAGATTGAGGCGCTGCGCTTTGAGATGGAAGAGCAGACGCGGCGCGGCAATCTGGAGCGCTCAGCGGCTATTCAGTATGGCGAGCTTCCCCAACTCGAAGCGGAGCTGAAGCGAATGAACGAAAAGCAGGACGGCGCCGAGGCGGGCCGCCTGCTGAAGGAAGAAGTCGACGAGGAAGACATTGCCAGGATCGTGAGCAAATGGACCGGCATTCCCGTGGACAAGATGCTGGAAGGAGAGGTTCGCAAACTGGTGGAGATGGAAGGCCGCCTGCGCGAGCGGGTGGTCGGGCAGGATGAGGCGCTGGAGACTGTGGCTAACGCGATCCGCCGGTCACGGGCCGGGCTGAGCGACCCCAAACGACCGATCGGTTCCTTCCTCTTCCTGGGACCAACCGGAGTGGGCAAGACCGAGACTGCACGCGCCCTGGCGGAGTTCCTCTTCGATGATGAGCAGGCGATGGTTCGCATCGATATGTCGGAGTACATGGAGAAGCATGCAGTCGCCCGGTTGATCGGGGCACCCCCGGGATATGTGGGCTACGACGAAGGCGGCCAGCTGACCGAGGCGGTGCGCAGGCGGCCCTATTCCGTGATCCTTTTCGACGAAATCGAGAAGGCGCACCCGGATGTCTTCAATGTCCTTCTGCAAGTGCTCGACGACGGACGCCTGACAGATTCGAAAGGCCGCACCGTGGACTTCAAGAACACGGTGCTGATCATGACCTCGAACCTGGGTGCGCATCTTCTTGCAGTCGGAGAACCTGGAGAGCGAATCAGCGTTTGACGCGGCACGCGAGCAGGTGATGCAACTGTTAAGGCAGAGCTTCCGCCCGGAGTTTCTCAACCGGGTGGACGATGTAGTGATCTTCCGTCCTCTGGGAGAGGAGCAGTTGTCACACATTGTCGATCTGCGGCTGGCCGATCTGCGCAAGCTGCTGGAACCGCGCAAGATCACGCTCGAGTTGACTGATGGCGCGCGTCACCAGTTACTGCTGACTGGATATGACCGTCAGTATGGGGCTCGTCCGCTGAAGAGAGCGATCCAGCGCCTGATCCAGGATCCCCTGGCGATCAAGATTCTGGATGGCGAGGTGTTGCACGGCGATCACCTACGGGTGGATGCCGATCCGTTGAAGAACCGGCTGCTCTTCGAGGTGGAGGGCCGTACGGTAGAGGCCTGATCTCGGGGAAGTCGAAACCCCACTCTTCGTTTGTGAAGGGTGGGGTTTTCTTTTTAGACCCACTCGCCTTTGCGCATCAGCGGCTCCACGCTGCCGGTGACGGTAATGCCGTCCAGGTCGATCTCGCTCGATCCAATCATCCAATCCACGTGAATCAGGCTTTCGTTTGCACCCCTGGCCGCTAGCTCTTCCGGTTTGAGCTGGTCTCCATTCTTTACGCAAGTGCTGTAGGCCTGTCCCAGGGCAATGTGGCTGGCCGCATTCTCATCGAAGAGCGTGTTTAGAAACAGCAGCCCACTGCTGGCAATTGGCGAGGAGTGCGGCACCAACGCTACCTCACCCAGACGGCGCGCTCCATCGTCGGTATCGATCATTCGCTGCAGCACTTCCTGGCCCGCAGATGCCTTGGCGTCGACTACGCGGCCACCTTCAAAACGCACGGCAATCTTCTCAATCAGCGTGCCCTGGTGGGAGAGCGGCTTGGTGCTGGTCACTGTGCCCTCGACGCGGTCTTTGTGCGGCGTGGTAAAGACCTCCTCTGTGGGCATATTTGGAATGCAATAGGCTCCGGTGCCGGCCTGCGTGCCTCCGCCCATCCAAAGGTGATCGTCCGCCAGTCCCACCCGCAGATCGGTTCCCGGACCGCGGAAGTGGAGCGTAGCGTAGCGCTTCTCATTGAGCAGATCCGCGCGGCGATGCAGCCCGGCGTCGTGTTGTTTCCAGCGGGCAATGGGATCGTCCGCATCTACCCGGGACGCGGCGAAGATCGCGTCCCATAACCTGGACATCGCCTGGTCCGGAGGAAGATCGGGAAATACCGCTGCCGCCCATGCCGGCGTGGCGGAGGCAACGATAGTCCAATTGATGTCATGGCGGGTGATAAGTTCGATGGCCGGACGATAGGCCTTGGATACCGCGCGGTTTGCCCGCCCAACTTTCTCCGGATCTTCCTTGGAAAGCAGGGATGGGTTTCCGCCGGCAATCGCCAGCCGCGCTGCGCCGTTGCGAAACGCCGCCGCCATTCCCTCGTAGAGCCATCCCGCGGCGGTATCGAAGCCCGCGTCCTCGGCGTAGCGATAACGCAACAACGTAGACTGGCTCATCGGTAAACAGAGTGGTCACGAGCGAGGCTCCGGCCTTGTAGGCCTGCTCGGTGATCAAGCGGGCCAGCGGCAACGCATCGAGTGATGCGGTCATGACCAGTTCCTGGCCACGTGCGAGTCCCAAGCCTGCGTTGATTGCTACCTGGGCCAGCCGATCCAGTTTCTGTTCAAAGCTCAAAGATGTTTTTGGAAGTTCCGTTATCGTGGCCATGGATCCCTCGTATTTCTCCATTATCAACCAATCCCCGTCATCGCCTGAACCACGCGGGGGATTCCCTGCAGATCGTGAACCACGCTGACGGATCGCCAGCCGCGGAGCAGCGCTTCAACTGCGGGTTGCTGCCCGAAGCCAATCTCGAGCAGCAGCCAGCCACCAGGCTTGAGCACCTTGTGGGCCTCGGGGATCAGGCGTTCATAGACCTCCAGCCCCGTAGGCCCGGCGTAAAGCGCGGGGTGCGGCTCGTAATCAGACACCTGGGGCTCCAGGACCTCCCCTTCTGCGATATACGGCGGATTCGATGCGACCACGTCAAAGTCAGCACCGTCGACGGCCGCCAGCAGATTGGATTGCAGGAAGGTCACCCGATCGAGCACCCCATGCCGCTGAGCATTGCGGCGTGCGACTTCGAGCGCCGCAAGAGAAAGATCCACCGCAGTCACATGGGCTTGAGGCCGGGCATGCGCCAACGATATTGCAATGGCTCCCGAGCCGGTGCCCACGTCCACGATGCGTACGGCTTCGCCGCCAATGTGTTCCAGCGCCGCTTCCACCAGGTGCTCGGTTTCAGGTCGCGGGATGAGGACAGCCGGGGTCACTTCGAAGAGCAGGCCGAAGAACTCCTGCGAGCCAGTGATGTATTGCATGGGTTCGCTGGCCAGACGTCGATTGAGGAAGCTCTCCAGCTGACCGGATTCAGCTGCGGAGAGGAGGCGCTCGGGATGAGTCAGCAGGGCGGCCTGGTCGCATCGCAGCACATGCGCCAGCAGCACTTCGGCGTCGCGGCGCGGATTGCGCGAGGTAGCTGCCAGGCGCGCGCGCGCAGCTTGCAGAGCCTCGCCGGCGCTGGCCGGCACGTTACGCCACAGTGGCTGTTTCAGCCTTGAGACGCTCAGCCTGGTAGTGCGCGATCAGGGCGTCGACGGTTGGCTGGAGCCTGCCTTCCATGACTTCCGCGAGCTGGTGGTTGGTTAGACCGATGCGGTGGTCGGTGAGCCGGTTTTGAGGAAAATTGTAGGTGCGGATCTTCTCGCTGCGATCGCCGCTCCCCACCTGCTGCTTGCGCTCTTTGGCCAGCGCCTCCTGCTGCTTTTCCATTTCCACTTCATAGAGGCGTGCGCGCAAGACGCGCATGGCCTTCTCGCGGTTCTTGATCTGCGATTTCTCATCCTGGCAGCTCACCACCGTGTTGGTGGGGAGGTGGGTGATGCGCACCGCAGAATAAGTGGTGTTGACCGATTGCCCACCGGGCCCGGAGGAGCAAAAAGTGTCGATGCGAATATCCTTAGCCTCGATCTTCACGTCAACATCTTCGGCCTCAGGCAACACCGCTACGGTGATGGCCGAAGTGTGGACCCGGCCCTGGGTCTCGGTGGCGGGCACGCGCTGCACCCGGTGTACTCCACTTTCGTATTTCATCTGCGAGTACACCCGCTTGCCCTCGATGATGGCGATCACTTCCTTGAGGCCGCCAACCCCGGATTCGGATTGGGAAAGAATCTCCACCTTCCAGCGATGCTGCTCCGCGAAGCGCGAGTACATGCGGAAGATCTCGGCAACGAAGAGAGAGGCTTCGTCTCCGCCGGTGCCGGCGCGGATCTCCAGGATGACGTTCTTCTCGTCATTGGGATCCTTGGGCAACAGCATGACCTTGATCTCTTCTTCCAGGGCTGCAGCCCGGCTCTGCAGGCGGGTCAACTCCTCCTGCGCCATGGCTGCCAGCTCAGGGTCGTTCTCGCTCAACATGCCGGTGGCGTCGGCAATTCCCTGGTTTGCTTGCTTGAGCTCGCGATACTTCCCCACGATCTCTTCCAGGTCGCGATGGGCTTTTGCGGTCTTGTGATATTTTTGCTGGTCGGTTACCAGCTGCGGGTCGGCTAGCTGGCGGCCAAGGTCTTCATAACGGGTTTCGATCTGTTCCAGTCGATCCAACATGATAAGGTTCCTTTCCGCGCCCCTGGGGCGTGGTCAACTTTTATATTTCGGGGCGAAACAAGAGAGACACAATCGGCGGGGAGCGCCGCTAGGAAAGAGCGTGCCGGAGAGGAACCGCATTGGCGACGCGATGAACCATCTGAGTTATTTTATCAGGTTTGGCCGCCCCTGCATCTCAATGGGAACCTGACCATGCATGCCCTATTTGCCCAATTCGCAGAGCTGTGCCAGCGTCTGACCGAAACCGGGAGCAAGCTGGAGAAGCGGGCGCTCATGGCCGAGTACCTGCGCCCACTGCCCGTGCCGGAGGCCGGACTGGCGTCACTGTACCTTGCCGGGGTGCCCTTCCCGGAAACGGATGGCCGCGAATTAAAGGTGGGCGGGGCGGCGCTCAGCCGCGTCCTGGCCCAACTCTCCGGGGCGGCCGAGCCCGCCATGCATGCCGCCTACTTACGCCATGGCGACCTGGGCGGCGCCGCCCAAGACCTTCTGCGGGGACGGGGCGCCACGGCGTCGACCCTTTCGCTACCTGAAGTAGCTGAGGGCTTTGCGGCCATCGCCGATGCCGCCAAACCGGCCAGGAAGCAGCAAGTCACGCTGGACCTGCTCAAACGGGCCACGCCGCTCGAGGCTAAGTACCTGATCAAGATCATTTTGGGCGATATGCGTACAGGTATTCAGGTCAGCCTGGTAGAAGAGGCGATCGCCGCCGCCTACGGCGCTCCGATTGGTGAGGTGCGACGGGCCAGGATGCTGAATGGCAATCTCCCCGAGGTGCTGGAGCTGGCGGCCACCGGACAGCTTGGCCGAAGCGCGGATGAAGCTTTTTCATCCCCTCGGGTTCATGCTGGCTAGCCCGGTCGAGACGGTTGAGGAGGCCCTGCAGCGCTTCACTACCGAGGTGGCCGAAGAGGCCAAATCTGGCGAGGTGCAGCCGGATGGGCCAGTCATCAAAGAGGCCCAGTTGGAAGATAAGTACGATGGCGTCCGGGCGCAGGTTCACTGTGGGTTGCCCGAACAACCCGGACGGGTGGCTCTTTATTCGCGCTCGCGGGAGGATATGACGGCGAGTTTCCCTGAGATCGTCGAGGCGTTCGCCGGCTTTGAGGAACCGCTGGTGCTGGACGGTGAGATCCTCGCCTGGAGCCGGGACCGGGCGCTGCCATTTGCTTCTCTCCAGGGACGGCTGGGACGCAAGCGGGTCACGGCGGAAATGCGCGAGGCCACTCCAGTCGTGTTTATGGCTTTTGATCTGCTTTACGCCCACGGCGAACCATGGATGGACAAGCCCTTGGATCAACGCCGCCGAGCGCTCGAGGAACTGGTGGAGCGAGAGCAGCCCAGAACCAGGGTAAGCAGTCGCCTGGCCAGCCGTGGGCAGCAAACAGCGCTGTTATTTGAGCCCGCGGCAGCGGAGGACAGCTTTGCCCGGCTGGTGCTCGCGCCCGCCGTCCAACTGGAAAGCGTGGGGCAACTGGAGCAGGCCTATGTGGATGCACGGGCTCGCGGAAATGAGGGCGTGATGCTGAAGGCCCGGCACAGCACCTACCAGCCGGGCAGGCGCGGCCTGGCGTGGCTCAAGCTGAAGCGCGAGCTGGCCACGCTTGATGTGGTGGTGACCGCCGCCGAGTATGGCCATGGAAAGCGCGCCGGCTGGCTCAGCGACTATACCTTCGCGGTTCGGGATGGGGAGATGCTGCGCAATGTTGGCAAAGCCTACTCCGGCGTGACCGATGCGGAGATTGCCCGCTTAACCCAGTTCTTTCTGGAGCACACGCTGGAGGATTTCGGAAGCGTCCGGGCGGTCGAACCACTGGTGGTTTTGGAGGTCGCGTTTAATAACGTAATGCGGTCGGATCGGCATGACAGCGGGTTTGCCCTGCGCTTCCCGCGCATTCTGCGCATTCGCGATGACAAGCCGGTCAGCGAGATCGACACCCTGGAGCGGGTGGCCGAGATCTACGAATCACAGCCAGACAAACCGGTACAAAATACGGAGGTTCCTGGGGGCAGTCAATCTCCGCCGGCTTGAGTCTCAGCTCGTCCGTTCCCTCTCCGATATAGCGAAGCGAATAACAGCTGTGAGCCAGCTCTCTAGTGGGAATGAGCGTGGGAGTGGCTGTGACCGGAGTGGTCATGCTCGTCGATCTCGGCAGGCGGGGAGCAGCCATGCGCGACTTCGCAATCGACACATTCGAATTGAATCGTGGAGTGGTAGATGCGGAATTTTTGGCGAAGAACCCCGTTCACCTGTTCCAATATGCGCGCACTTTCCGAGGGCGGGATGTCGGCGATGATGATATGAGTGGCACAGGCATGGGTCTGCGATCCGAGGCTCCACACGTGCAGGTCGTGCACATCTTCGACCCCATCGATGGCCTGAAGCGAAACCCGGATCTCCGCCAGAGAGCAACCGCGCGGAGTCCCTTCCAGCAGGATGTTAAGCGTCTCGCGCACGATGGATATCGAACTCCATAGAATCAGCGCCGCAATCACGATAGAGAGGACGGGATCGATCCAGTTATGCCCGGTAAAGAGGATGGCGGCGCCCCCTACGATGACCGCGGCGGTCGAGAGCGTGTCCCCCAGCATGTGAATGAAGGTGCTGCGGATGTTGACGTCACGCGAGGTGGTCCAAAGCAGGGCGGCGATTACGCCGTTCATCAGGACGCCGGCTGCGGCGACGATCATCATCAACCGGGGTTGGACTTGGACCGGCTCACTCAGGCGATGGACGGCCGCAATGGCGATCCAGATGGCGATCAAAACCAGCGTCAGCGCGTTGAGAAAAGCTGCCAGGACGCCGGCTCGTTGGTAGCCAAAGGTCTTTTGGTCGGTGGGCGGTCGAGTCTGAAAGTAGACGGCGACGAACGAGAGCAACAAGGCCAGAAAATCGGATACGTTATGGCCGGCCTCAGAGATCAGAGCGAGCGAATGGGCATGCACACCGGCTACGAAGGTGAGGACCACATAGCCCAGCGTGGCCAGCAGCGATATGCGCAAAATTCGTTGCGTCTTCTCCGACGCCCCGCCATGAACGTGCATACCTATCTAGTGTACCGGCAAGCAGACCGGGAAGCTATCGTATGGAGCGCGCGGCGGCCTTGGGGCGGCCATGAATCGGGACGGAATTGGCCGTATCGCGCAACCCGCTCCAGCCTTCAGCCACAATCAGCGAGTTGCCAGGGTTGTGGGGATCGTAGCGCACGGATGCGGGAAAACCCAGGCGGCAGTCATAGATATTGACAATGTGCCGGAGCATGGTTACGTCCTGGGAGCACTCGTAGACCACCCCTGCGGCTTCATATTTGTAAAGAATCAGCTGCAGCCCGTTGGGCCGGCCGCTCTCTTCGGCGGTAAGGTCGGAGATATCGATAACGGTGGCGTCAATGATGCGCCCCTGCTGGACCAGCAGATCCCTGCGCTTGCGCTCTTCCTCATCTGGGCTGGGGCGGCGGCGGAGAAGCGCATACGCAGCCACTCCCCCCAGGCAGACTCCAACCGCGGCAAAGGTGCCGAAGAGCTGGGAATCGCGCAACGGGAAGCTATTCATGAAAGCTCCAGCTCAAATGGGGGTACACGATGCAGAATAACGCAGGCCAGCGACTCCTGGGAGATGCGATGAGGGGCTGGACCGCATTCGGCAACATTACTTCCGAACAGGACGGCTCAAACTGTGTGGGCCAAGGCTGCGTTATACTGGCCTGAGATGTCCATTCGTTCGTCTGCTGTCCGAAGCTCGACGGCAATCGCCGTTTCGAGAGCCGCCACCCCCGCAAATTCCCGCTCCGAAGCCCGGCGCATTCGCTCGACTACGGTTTTGTGCGTCCGCCGCAACTCCAGCGTGGTCATGGCGGCCGATGGCCAAGTCACCCTGGGCGACAGCGTGATCAAACATACCGCGCGCAAGATTCGGAGGCTCTATCAGGATAAGATCCTGGCTGGATTTGCCGGCTCGACCGCGGATGCTTTTTCGCTCTTTAGCCGCTTCGAGGCCAAATTGGAACAGTATGCCGGCAACCTGGGGCGCTCAGCTGTAGAACTGGCCAAGGACTGGCGCACGGATAAGATGCTGCGCAATCTGGAGGCCCTGCTGGTGGTTGCCGACCTGCAACAGACCTTTCTCATCAGCGGCTCAGGCGACGTAATCGAGCCCGACGAGGGGATTGCCGCCATCGGCAGCGGTGGCAGTTTCGCCCTGGCAGCAGCCCGGGCCCTGGTGGAGAATTCCGACTTGCCGGCGCGTGCCATCGCGGAAAAGTCTTTGCGGATCGCAGGCCAGATCTGTATCTACACCAACGATCAAATCACGATTGAAGAACTGCACGGCTAAGCTTTCGTAAGGCTCTAAGCTGCCGCCCAAAAGGAGCAGGCATATGGCTATCTTTTTACCCGGAACCGCGGAAGAGTTGGAACTCTCCCTGGAAGACCTCACCCCACGGGAGATTGTGGCTGAGCTGGACAAGCATGTCGTGGGTCAACGCGCCGCCAAGCGGGCCGTGGCCATCGCTTTGAGAAACCGCATGCGCCGGCAGAAGCTGCCGCCCGATATCGCCGAAGAGATCATGCCCAAGAACATCATCATGATCGGGCCGACCGGCGTGGGCAAGACGGAGATTGCGCGCCGCCTGGCCAAGCTGACCAATTCGCCCTTCATGAAGGTAGAAGCTTCGAAATTCACCGAGGTCGGTTACGTCGGGCGTGACGTGGAATCGATGATCCGCGACCTGGTGGAAATCGCCGTGGACATGGTGCGCGAGGAAAAGTTGGAAGAGGTGGAAGACAGGGCCGAACTGAACGCTGAAGAGCGCTTGCTTGACCTTCTTTTGCCGCCTTCGCCAGCGGCCGCAGGCACTCCGGCTGGTGCTACCCATCCCGCCCCGGGTCCGGTGGTCATCGACGGCACTAACTTTCCCCCGGCAAGCCAGGAAAGCCACAACCGCACCCGGGAGAAGCTGCGGCAACAGTTCCGCGAAAGCAAGCTGGATGACCGCACGGTAGAGATTGATGTGCGCGAACGCAGCACACCGTCGTTTGAGATCATCTCGAACCAAGGCGTCGAGGAAATGGATATCAATCTCAAGGACGTGCTGCCCAACCTCTTCGGCCAGCGCACCAAGAAGCGCAAGATGAAAGTTGGAGAGGCTTTTGAGTACCTGGTGCAGGAGGAAGAAACGCGGCTGGTCGATATGGACCAGGTAACACGGCTGGCAGTCGAGCGGGTGGAAAACTCGGGCATCATCTTCCTGGATGAGATCGACAAGATCGCAGGCCGGGAAGGCGGTCACGGTCCGGATGTGTCGAGGGAGGGGGTACAGAGGGACATTCTTCCCATCGTCGAAGGGACCACCGTCAATACCAGGTACGGCATGGTGCGGACGGATCACATCCTCTTTATTGCAGCGGGCGCGTTTCACGTTTCGAAGCCGAGCGATCTCATTCCCGAGCTACAGGGCCGCTTCCCTATCCGCGTGGAGTTGCAGTCGCTTACCGTGGAAGACTTTGTCCGCATTCTTACCGAGCCCAAGTCGTCGCTGACTAAGCAGTACACCGCGCTGCTCGAAACCGAAGGTCTGAAACTCAGGTTTACCAAGGAGTCGCTGGAAGAGATGGCGCGGTTCGCCTTCCGGGTGAATGAGACCACGGAAAATATCGGCGCGCGGCGGCTGCACACCATCATGGAGCGGGTGTTGGATGAGATCAGCTTCATGGCGCCGGACATCATGAAAGGCCATTCCGCCGACGGCCCACTGATCGAAATTGCAGCGTCAGCGGCGGAAAACGGGGCGACTGTGCCTCTGCCGGTTAGCGACGTCGAGACGACGGATGGCCGGGAACGGGTGGTGCTGATCGATCCGGAGTACGTGCGGGCCATGGTGGCCTCGATCGTCAAGGACCAGGATTTGTCCCGTTACATTCTTTAGCCACCAGGGCTATGAGACGGCTGAAAGTTACCCGGGACAAGGTCCGAATCGCGAATAGCTCATTTCAGAGGGAGGGTTACCCCAGGATTGCATCCTGGGGCATTGTCAGCCGTCCCTGCGGGACTCAATGCAAGCAGGAGCCCGCTCGGAAGCGTTGGACTTCAGGGGGTCGAACTGCAGGGTGGGTAGCTCCTCCACAGCCCGGCGTAACGTCTGCTCCCAGCAGGCATGCATCAGGTCCAGTTCCGGGTCGTCAGCCTTGAAGCGCCGGTAGCGGTCGAATTCCAGCTTGTCGTTCTGATAGAGCAGGACTTCCAGCGGCGGCCCCACGGTGACGTTCGAGCGCATCGCGGCGTCGAGCGATAGCAGGGCGTAGGTCCCCGCGACCTCCAGGCTGGTTGAACGAAACTCGATGCCGCGGTCGAGGATCGGGCGGCCGTATTTGACTTCGCCAATTTGCAGATAGGGCGAATCCTCGGTCGCACTCAGCGGGTTTCCCTGGGGATAGATGAGGAAGAGGTTCGGCTTCTCTCCTTTGACTTGGCCGCCTAACAGTAGATGGATGTTGAACTTAAAGTCGTCCTTCTCGAGCGCGGCGCGATCCATGTCCGAGACCCGGCGAACGCAGTCCCCGACGATGCGGGCGGCCGCATACATAGATTCGGCCTTCGCCAAACCTTCCCCAGACTCGAAATCGTTGCGCAAAAGGGTGATTACCGACTGGGTGAGAGATAGGTTTCCGCTGGTCAGAATGACGAAAGCACGCTCTCCGGGCTGGAGAAAGGTATGCATCTTCTGACAAACGTTCACCTGATCGTAGCCGGCGTTGGCTCGCGAATCGGACGCCATAACCAATCCTTCGCGAGTCATGATGCCCAGACAATAGGTCATGAGTGTCTCCAACTTGAATGCTAGAGCATTTTCCCGGGAAAACGGTATGACGATAGAAAGAGGTGGGAACCTGCCCTCATTGTCTGATAGTTTTTCAGCATCATAATTTTTGCGACAAGGACCTTGTCGTTCCTGTCGAACTTGCCCGGGGGGGACCCTGGGCGATTCGCTCTTCAGGGCTCGATCGAGGGAGTGCAATGCTTATTCGCTTAGGTTATGACATCGGTTTCAACATTCCAGCCCCGGTTACGATCGTGGCCATGCTCCACGTGCATCCTTCGCGGGAGCCCGACCTGCTCGAGCCCGACGAACTGCACCTGGATCCAGCCGTCCCCATCACCAGCTATATCGACACCTTTGGCAATCGCTGCTCGCGGTTTGTGGCGCCCACGGGACACATCCAACTGACCGGGTCCACCCTGATTGAGGACTCGGGCATGGAAGACCCTTCTCCTCTAGATGCGACCGAGCATCCGGTGGCGGATCTACCCAATGAAACCCTGATTTACCTGCTCAACAGCCGCTACTGCGAGGTGGATCGCCTCTCCAACATCGCGGTGGAATTGTTTGGCGATGTGGCTCCAGGCTGGACCCGGGTCCGCGCCATCTGCAGTTGGGTTCATTCCAAGGTCGCTTTTGGCTACCAGCATGCCCGTTCCACCAAGACCGCGCTGGATGTGTTTACCGAACGGGTCGGAGTATGCCGCGACTTTCAGCACCTGGCGGTGACCTTCTGCCGCGCCCTCAACATACCGGCGCGCTACGTGACCGGATACCTGGGAGATATTGGTATACCGCCCAGCTTTACTCCCATGGATTTCAGCGCCTGGTTCGAAGTCTATCTGGCCAACCGCTGGTGGACGGTGGACGCGCGGCATAACCATCCTCGCATTGGCCGGGTATTGATGGCGGTGGGGCGGGATGCCTCCGATGTGGCGATCACCACCTCGTTCGGGATCGCCAACCTCACCCAATTCAATGTGATCAGCGACGAGGTGGCAACCGAAGCCGCGTCCGGATTCAAGCAGTGAGCCAGGATGGCCAAATGGAAATAGCCCGACCCACCACGTTTGCCAATCCGCTCCTGAAGGACTATATCCTCGACAACACGTACGACGAGATGTTCTCTGAGGACGGGCTGGTAAGACCATATTACGGCGCCGCATTGGAGACATTTCTCAACCTTCCTCCGGAAGAGATCGCGCGTCGCAAGCGCTCGGTGGACCTGTCTTTCCTCACCCAGGGCATTACCTTCAACGTATATGGGCACGGGGAAGGAACGGAAAAAATCTTTCCTTATGACTTGTTGCCGCGCATCATCACCGGCGCGGAATGGCAACACATCGAAAAGGGCCTTACCCAACGCATCACCGCTCTGAATCTGTTTCTGCACGATGTCTATAACGAAGGCAAGATTCTCAACGACGGCCATGTGCCGCGCGAGATCGTCTACAGCTGCCGCCAGTTTCGCAGAGAGATGCGCGGCCTGCAGGTTCCCCGGAACGTCTATATCACCGTGACGGGTACCGATCTTCTTCGCCTGAGCAATGGTGAATTTGTGGTGCTGGAAGACAATCTCAGAGTGCCCAGCGGCGTCTCCTACATGCTGACCAGCCGCCGGGTGATGAAGCGGACGTTCCCGCAGCTGTTTCGCGACTACGGCGTGCAGCCCATCGAACACTACACGCAACTGCTGCTGAGCACGCTGCGCTCGCTGGCGCCTGAGGGGCGTCACGATCCTTCTATCGTGCTGCTGACCCCGGGCGTTTATAACTCGGCCTATTTCGAGCACACCTACCTTGCCCGGCAGATGGGCATCGAGCTGGTGGAAGGACGCGACCTGGTGATCCACGACAACGTGGTTTACATGCGGACCACTGCCGGCCTGAAGCGCGTAGATGTGATCTACCGCCGGGTGGACGACGACTTCATCGATCCGCTGGCTTTTCGCTCTGACTCCATCCTGGGAGTGGCCGGGTTGTTCAATGCCTACCGCGCCGGCAATGTAACCCTGGCCAATGCCTTCGGCACCGGCATCGCCGATGATAAGGCGGTCTACGCTTACGTGCCAGCGATCATCCGCTACTACCTGGGCGAAGAACCGATTTTGAATAACGTCGAAACCTATCTCATGACCGACCCTAAGCAACGCCGGTACTGCTGTGAGAATCTGGACAAGCTGGTAGTAAAGGCGGTGGGCGAGTCAGGGGGCTATGGAATGCTGATCGGACCCCACAGCAGCGCCGAACAGCGGGAAGAGTTCAAGCGCTTGATCGAGGCCAACCCGCGCAATTACATTGCTCAGCCTACGCTCGATTTCTCCCGCGCCGGCTGCTTGACGGAGAACGGCATCGAACCTCGGCATGTGGATTTGCGTCCTTATATCTTGTATGGCGATAAGGTGCGCATTGTTCCGGGTGGGCTCACGCGCGTGGCGTTGCGGCGGGGCTCGCTGGTAGTGAACTCGTCGCAGGGCGGGGGCAGTAAAGATACCTGGGTTTTGACCGACTAGGGGACATATGCTTTCTCGCGTCGCAGACAGTCTTTATTGGATGAGCCGCTATCTTGAGCGCGCTGAGCATACGGTGCGCATGCTCGACGTGAATATGGGTCTCATGCTGGACAAGTCCAGCACCAGTACGGAGGGAAGATGGAAGCGGGTCCTCGCGGCTTTGGGAAATCCGCAGGGCGTTAGCTGGAACAATGACTATTACCAACTCGTCCATTCGCTGACCTTCGACGCGGAAGTTCCGGCATCGGTGACTTCCTGCCTGATCGAAGCACGGGAAAATGCGCGCCAGGTGCGCGACGAGATCAGCTCCGAGCAGTGGCAGCAATTGAACCGCATGTATCACTGGGTGATCCAACCACATTCTGAATTCGGGCTGAATACCCGGCTGGCTGATTTTCTGCCCGCGGTGATCGACGGAGTCCACCTCTTCCAGGGGGTCACCGATACCACCATGAGCCATGGCGAAGAGTGGCAATTTATTCAATTGGGCCGCTACCTGGAGCGGGCATCCTCGATTGCGACCCTACTCGCCCTGTATCAACCGGAATTGCTCAATACGCCGGAAGCAGCGGCAGAAGGAAGCCATTATCAGGAGTGGGTGGGGTTGCTTCGTTGCTGCACGGCGTTCGAAGCCTACTGCAAGGTGTACACGGCAGACCTTTCCGCCGACTGGATCCTGGAATTTCTATTGTTGAACCCGCAATTTCCCCACTCGCTAAGATATTCGGTCGATTGCCTGCGCCAGGCGCTGGTGTCCGTGCGCGCGTCCAGCGGAAGGATGCCGGTGGATGACCTTTCCAGGGTTTCCGGAAAGCTGCAGGCTTCGCTAAGCTTTGCCGAGGTCTCGGACATTCTTGCGCAGGATCCGGGAGCGTACCTGCATAACATCCTGCGCCAATGCCGGCAGACGCACGACCTGATTTACAGGTTCTATATTCAATATTCAGTGGAAGCTGCTCTGGCGATGTAATGAACTTTGGGCAACAAAGGAGCTCGACGGGCGATGGATTTTTATCTGATACGGCACCTGACCAAGTTCCTTTATCCGAACCTGGTTAGCGAAAGCCTCATGGAGACACGCATGCATCCGCGCAGCGATAACAATCAACGCTGCCTCTCGTTCTCCTTGTCGGTAAGTCCCCGTTGCCGTGTTTTCTCCTATCGCGATCACCTGGGCAACAACGTCCATCACTTCGATATTCCTGGAGAGCACTCGCAATTGGTGATGGTGGCTGAGGCGCTGGTGGAACAGCAGCCGCTGCCGGAGATTCCGCACTTGCTCCGCCCCGGCGCCTGGGACGACCTGGATTCGTTGGTCGCGCTGGGGGACTTCTCGGAGATGCTGCTGCCCAGCGAATTCGCCAAACCCTCGCCCGCCCTGCTCGATCTGGCGAAGCTATTGGATGTGCGCCGCCGCGATGATCCCCTGGTGCTATTGCGGCAGTTGAATGCTTCGCTGTATCACTGGTTTGACTATGACTCGCGCAGCACTCACGTCAACTCAGCCATCGACGAGGCGCTCGAATCCAGGAAAGGGGTATGCCAGGACTTTGCTCACACCATGATTGCGCTGGTACGGCATGTGGGCATTCCCTGCCGCTACGTGAGCGGCTATCTCTATCACGGGGAGGAGAACACGGATCGCTCTACGTCCGACGCCACGCACGCGTGGGTAGAGGCTTTTTTGCCCCAGGTGGGCTGGGTGGGTTTTGATCCAACGAATAATCTGCTGGCCCACAACCGATATATACGCACCGCCCTGGGAAGGGATTACGCGGATGTGCCGCCCACCCGCGGTATTTATCGTGGCAGCAAGGAGAGCGAGCTTTACGTGGCAGTCAAAGTTTCAAAATACGAGGATTTGCCGCCCCTTGACCGCGATATGCCTGTTCCGGAAGACTGGTCCATCCTGGTGGAGCGGGCGCAGGAACCTCCGGCGCCGCCCGCACAGTTGCTTCATTTACAGCAAATGCAACAGCAACAGCAATAGCACGTGCTCAGGATCCTTGGGTCCTGACCAAACGTAACCTCTGCGTTTCTTTCCTTCTTCTCCTGAGAAGGCTGGATCGCGTAGCTTATCAGAGGTGATTCATGGAACAGCATTTCGGCTATTTTTGCCGGGCATACGTCGGGCAAGATGTGCAGGCGAATGTGATCGCACGTACATTGCTGGAAGCCGAGCTTGAAATCACTCGCATGATCCGCGGAGGAGCGATGGCGGCACACGCGGTGCAGCACGGAATGCCTGATCACGAACCAGTGCTGGTGGCCAGCGCGTCCGACGGTAAAGCGGCGGGAGAGATGTGGCGTTACCTGCGTCAGAACGCGGGACCGGAGTTCGAACGCTGGCAGGCCGCGTACCGGTCCAAGACCAAGATCCTGGATGATCGCTGGGTGGTGATTGAGCTGTGCTCGCAAGGGATTAAAGAATACAGCGCTTTTGGTAAGGCCGTCCGGGCGATTTGGGCTAGTGCTACCGCAGCCCCTGCCACTCCTTGACCCTGTAAATCTAGAATCCAATCGAAGGTGGCTCGGATAGAGCCGCGGAATCCCACAGTTCAAAAGCCTGATGTGCTGCCCGTCGTTCCTGGTCAGGACAGGTTGTTCCGTTGATCAGAACATCGAAGAGAATGGGCTGGGTTTGGATGATTGCCAATCAGCATTCGCGTGCGGTCTGGTTCACCCAGGACTGTCGTCCTGGGGCATTCTCAGCCGTCCCTACGGGACTGATCGTGGCGGGGATGTACACCCAGGACTAACGTCCTGGGCTACTCTCAGCCGTCCCTGCGGGACTGATCGCGGAGGAAATTTACACCAAGGCTAACATCCTGGGCTTTTCTCAGCCGTCACTGCGGGATTGAGTCCATAAGTGGGGTTCTCATGGCGATTCTGAAGACATCTCCAGGAGCTTCCGCTTGACGGGGTGTGCTTGATTCTCCTAAGGTCAGAGCGCGAGTAAACGTTTGCATCGTCTGTTATTTTGTTCCCTATGCCGAAAGCTACCGACATCGGTGCCTTGGACACCTTGAAAGAGCAGGTGCTCGAGGCCAATCTGGAACTGGTGCGCCAAGGGCTCGTTCTCTTTACCTTCGGGAACGCCAGCGGCATCGACCGCCAGCGCGGGCTGGTGGTGATCAAGCCCAGCGGGGTCGACTACTCGGCACTGGCTCCGAGCGACATGGTGGTCACCGATCTGGATGGGAAGGTGGTCGACGGCAAGCTTCGCCCGTCTTCCGACTTGGGGACGCATCTTCTACTTTATAAAGAGTTTCCTGGTATCGGCGGGGTGGTCCATACGCACTCGGAATATGCCACGGCGTGGGCCCAGGCGGGGCTCGAGATTCCGGCCTACGGAACCACCCATGCGGATTATTTTTACGGCCCGGTTCCGGTCACCGAAGAGTTAACCGCGGAGGAGATTGGCGGAGATTACGTGCTCAATACCGGCATCGCGATTTCGCGCCGTTTTCAAGGTCTCGATCCCCATGCAATTCCAGCCGTGCTGGTGGCCGGCCATGCGCCTTTCTGCTGGGGAAAAACACCGCACGAGGCGGCCCACCACGCCGCCGTGCTGGAAACGGTGGCGCGCATGGCCTACTTTACGGCAACCCTTCGACAAAGCTGTAACGGCGTTTCCCAGGCGCTGCTGGACCGGCATTATTTTCGGAAGCACGGCGCTAACGCAACCTACGGACAGGAGAAATGATGCGGGGACAAGGATACAACCATCTATGGTGACAACTCTGGCCCTGGCTGTCTCTACCCAACTGGCGCGCCTGAACTGGATCGACGTCCTGGTGATCGCCATCTACTTCGCGATCGTGGTCTTCATCGGCTTCTATCTCCGGGGATCCTCGAATACCAGCGAAGAGTTCTTTATGGCCGGGCGGGAGATGACCGCGTGGATTGCCGGCCTGAGCTTTGTTTCCGCCAACCTGGGCTCACTGGAGTTGATGGGGTGGGCCGGATCTACCTACCAGTATGGAATCCTGGCCATGCACTGGTACTGGATCGGGGCCATTCCGGCGATGCTCTTCCTGGGCATTGTCATGATGCCGTTCTATTACATCTCGAAGACCCACTCCGTACCGGGATATCTAAAGCTCCGTTACGGAGACGGGGCACGAGCCCTCTCCGCAGTCAGCTTCGCGTTCATGACCATTCTCATGAGCGGCATCAATATGTACTCGATGGCCATCGTGATGAAGGTGGTCCTGGGCTGGGACCTGAACTTCAGCATCTGGGTTTCATCGGTGACGGTGGCGGTGTATGTTGCGCTGGGCGGGCTGAAGTCGGCGATCTATAACGAGATTCTCCAGTTCC
The DNA here is from genome assembly GCA_963721125.1 of uncultured Acidobacteriaceae bacterium. GTDB lineage: Bacteria > Acidobacteriota > Terriglobia > Terriglobales > Acidobacteriaceae > PALSA-350. Next base: position 442,410 of record CAVRHZ010000001.1, read on the forward strand.
TGCTCATCTGGGCGGGCGCCCTGCTGGTGCCGATCCTGGGCTTGATCGAAGTGGGTGGCTGGAGCAACTTGCGGCAGCAGATCGCAACCAACCTGGGCCGGTCCGACTATGTGCACCTGTGGTCGACACTGGGCCACTTCAGCACCAACCCCATGGGGGTGAACTGGTTCGGGATCGTTTTCGGATTGGGGTTCGTGGTCAGTTTCGGTTACTGGACCACGGATTTTCTGGTGGTACAGCGCATTCTGTCGGCGGATAGCATACGTTCGGCCCGGATGGCTCCAGTGATTGGCGCCGCGTTCAAAATGGCGGTGCCCTTCATTGTGATCCTCCCCGGCCTGATCGCCCTTTCCGTGCTTCCTTTTAAACTGGTGGCGCAGGATGTGGCGGTCAAGACCGGCCAGCATAGCTTCAACGAGGTTCTGCCCCTGATGCTGGTGCGGTACTGCGGACCGGGCCTGCTCGGGTTGGGCGTGACGGCGCTGATCGCCGGCTTCATGTCGGGAATGGCGGGCAACGTCAGCGCGTTTTCAACTGTGTGGACCTACGACATCTATGGCGCCTTTTTAAACAAGAAGGCTACCGACCGGCATTATGTGGCCATGGGCCGGTGGAGCACCCTGATCGGGGTGCTGGTCTCGGTGGGCACGGCGTACCTGGTGCAGCACGCAGCCAGCATCATGGATTACGTGCAGCAACTGTTCAGCTTCTTCATTGCACCGCTCTTCGGCACCGTGATCCTGGGCATGCTGTGGAAGCGCGCGACCAAAGAGGCGGGGTTTTGGGGGTTGCTGGCCGGTACTTGCACATCCATTGGCCTGTGGCTGTGGGTGCAGCACGATCCACATGCCTTACGCTACGTCGCCCTTTCTCCGGATGCCAAGGATATGGCGGAAAACGTCTATCGCGCCCTGTGGGCGTGGCTGGTCTGCGTGCTGGTTACGGTGGTGGTTAGCTACATGACGAAACCACGGCCGGTAGCGGAACTGGAGGGACTGGTCTACGGAGTTTCTCCCCTTCCCAAGGAACACGACGATCACTGGTACCAGCGTCCGATTGTATGGGCGGGCACGGTAGCGGTAGTCTTCACCATCCTCAACATCATCTTCTGGTAAGGAGCCTAGGCGATGCGCGAGTCCTTTTCTATCTGGTGGTTCGCAGGAGTACTGCTGCTGGCCTATGGGGTGGTGATTTTAAGCACCGGTCTGTGGGAACTCGGTCACCCGCTCCCCAATCCTCCAGTCCTGAACAATCTTCATGCACCGATTTGGTGGGGCGGGCTGCTCACGGTCATTGGCCTGGGTTATACCGTCGGCTTCCGCCCCCGGCAAACGGTTAACAAGCGAAGGAAATAACAATGGCGAAACAGATGACATTTGGCGTGATTGTCGGTAACCGTGGCTTTTTTCCCGATCACCTGGCGAAGACGGGCCGCGAAGAGATCTTGAAAGTGCTGGCGGCGGACGGCATCCGCACCATCGCGCTGACTCCGGAAGAGTCCAAGTTCGGCGCGGTCGAAACCCCAACGGAGGCGCGCCTGTGCGGCGATCTCTTCCGTAAGCATCGCGATGAGATTGATGGTGTGATTGTTACACTTCCCAACTTCGGCGAAGAGCGGGGGATTGTGGATGCCTTGCGCCTGTCGACGCTGAAGGTGCCGGTGCTGGTGCAGGCGACTCCCGACCGGGCGGCGGATATGAAGATTTCCCACCGGCGCGACAGCTTTTGCGGCAAGATGTCGGCCTGCAACAACATGATGCAGTATGGGATTCCCTACTCGCTCACTGCGATGCATACGGTGCAGCCTGATTCCGATGATTTTCGCAAGGATCTGTCCTGGTTCTCCTCGGTGTGCCGGGTGGTGCGGGGCTTTACCAATCTTCGCGTGGGCGCGATCGGGGCGCGGCCGGCGGCGTTCAACACGGTTCGCTACAGCGAGAAGCTGCTGGAGCGGAGCGGCATATCGGTGGATACGCTGGATCTTTCGGAGGTGTTGGGCCGCATCGAGCGGCTCAAGGACAATGACGACGCGGTGCAGGCCAAGCTGGCTGCGATTCAAAAGTATGTATCCACCAACAACATCCCGATCGCCGCGCTGATCAAGATGAGCAAGCTGGGCGTGGTGATCGAGCAGTGGATGCAGCAGACGTATTGCACGGTGAGCGCGATTCAGTGCTGGACTTCGCTTGAAGAATACTTCGGTGTGGTGCCCTGCACAGTGATGAGCATGATGAGCGACAACCTCTTCCCCAGCGCTTGCGAAGTGGATATCTGCGGGACCATCAGCATGCACGCCCTGGCCCTGGCCTCGGAGACGCCTAGTGCGCTGCTAGATTGGAATAACAATTACGGTTCCGATCCCGACAAGTGCGTGTGCTTCCACTGCTCCAATTTGCCCAAACACTTCTTCAAGGACGTGGTCATGGACTTTCAGGCGATCATCGCGGGCACGGTGGGCAAGGAGAATACCTTTGGCACCTGCGTTGGCCGGGTCAAGGCGGGCGCGATGACCTACGTGCGCTTCTCTACCGATGACTTCCATGGCAAGATCCGTGGATACGTGGGGCAGGGGGAGTTTACCAACGATCCCCTGGAGACTTTTGGGGGCGCCGGCGTGGCCAGGATTCCCCGATTGCAGAAACTACTGCGACTGATCTGTGAGCAGGGCTTCGAACATCATGTCGCGGCTAATTTTTCGCAGGTGGGTAGCGCGGTGCACGAGGCGGCCACGCGCTATCTGGGCTGGAGCATGTACAACCACGACGCCGAGCAGGCTTAACGGTGGCGATTGTTGCGGGAGTTGATTTCGGCACGCTGAGCGTCCGGGTTACGCTGTTCGACAGCGCCCGGACAGAGAAGGGTGGATTGGCGACGGTGTCGGTCAACTATCCGCTGAAGCGGAAGCGGGAAGATCCGGATTTCGCTACTCAATCCCATAATGATCAAATGGACGGGCTGGTCAGCGCCATGCGGGCCGTGCTGGCCAAGGCGGGGATCTCCGGGGAGCAGGTCGAAGCTATCGCGCTCGATACTACGGGCTCGAGTGTGGTCCCGGTCGACGCCGGTATGCAGCCGCTCGATGACTACTATCTGTGGTGCGACCATCGCGCCAAGGGTGAGGCGCAGCAGATTACCCAACTGGCCCACGCGGAGCACCTGGAAGCGATTGAGTGGTGCGGCGGGGTCTACTCCCATGAGTGGGGGTTCGCCAAGCTGCTGCACTGGCTGCGCCACAATCCGTCGAAACGGGGGCAGTTGACGAGCGCTTTCGAACACTGTGACATGGTGGCGGCGACTCTCTGCGGTATTACTGATCCCAAACTGGTGAAGCGCAGTGTCTGCGCTATGGGTCATAAGTGGATGTGGAATCCCAAGTGGGACGGGCTTCCGTCCCAGGCGTTTCTCTCCAGCGTGGATCCGCTGCTAGACGGCATTCGCAACAAACTTGGTGGCGAATATCACACCTCGGATGCACTTGCGGGTCATCTCGCTCCGGAGTGGGCGGAGAAGATGGGCTTGCGGGCGGGTATTCCGATTCCCGTAGGCGCGTTCGATGCCCACTGGGATGCCATCGGCGCGGGGTGCAGGGAGGGCGACGTAGTTAATGTGGTCGGGACGTCGACTTGCATCATTGCCATGCAGCGAAAAACTACGCTGATTCCGGGCGTGTGTGGTGTGGTTCCCGGGAGTGTGGATCCGGGGTATACCGGGATCGAGGCTGGGCTCTCGGCTACGGGCGATATTTTCGAAGCCATTGCGCGGCGCGCCGGTGTCAAGGTCGCGGAGCTAAGCCGCGGGTTGGAGAATTACCGGCCTGGGCAAACCGGGTTGCTGCGGCTGAGCTGGGATAATGGCGACCGCACGATCCTGGTTAATCCAGAACTGGGCGGCATCACGCTGGGATGGAACGTGGTCCATACCGCGCAGGATGAATTGTTCGCCGCGATCGAAGGGACTGCCTTTCATACGCGGATTATCCTGGAGCGCCTGGCTGAGTATGGAGTACCGGTGGATCGCGTGATCAATGGGGGCGGCGTGCCGCAAAATAATGCGGTGCTTAACCAGGTGTATGCCAACGTGCTGGGCAAACCGGTGTTGGTGCCGGATGGGATTCCTACCAGCCTTGGCTCTGGCATCTTCGCGCTGCTGGCGGCGGGGGCGTTCAAGTCGGTGGCAGAGGCGCAGGAGAAGATGTGCCTGCCGTACCAGACGTATCAGCCGGAGGCTAAGGCTGTTGGGGTGTATGAGGAGCTTTATCAGCTCTACCGGAAAGTTTATTTTGCTTTCGGTTTGCGGGGCGCCCCGGCGGTGGAGTTGGGGGATGTGCTGCCGAGGCTGATTGAGATCCGGTCTGCGGTGTTGAAGGATTAGTCGCCCTTTCGGGCGATGCGGTTGAACGGAGGGTTTAGGGCGGGATCGCACTTACCTCAGAGTTGGATACCAGTTATGGCGGACTGTAGATCCCTCCGCTCCGGCCAGGATGACAAAGTGAAGGACGGCGACTTTTGTTAGAAGTCGTCTGATCGGATGGACAGAAAGAAACAGCAGGTCCCTGTATCTAGATATAGGCGAAGTTTGTGATTTTCAGGTCTTGATGGCCGGAAAGCTCTGAAGAGCAGTGGCCAACGAGCATCCTCGGGGTCCTTCGACTCCGCGCCGTAAGTACTCAATTAAGCAATATGTCTGCGAGGCGCTGCGCTCCCACGGCAAGCCGGGACAGGCGGGATGACAATTTCTCTTATACTCAAGGACTTCGCGCGAAGGATCTATAAAGTCACTGCCTCTCGGAATGACAAAGGCGCGGCGCTCACATCAGCAAGCGCTACCGCGGGATGAAAAGAGCCTGACGTTGTAGTCTAGATGGTGTGATTTACTTGGAGCGCAAGCCGTCGCCGGCGTTGGCTGGGTGCGTGGAGACGCTTTGGTATGCATGTGCGCCGCAGGTGCCGCACCAGCGGGAGCTGGTGTTGCCAGGGGGCAGGATCCAATTCGTTGTCTCGCTCGCAGCAGACCATCTGACCAGTTGTACTCTCGAGGGCGATGTGCCGGTGGCGCCGGCATTGTTGGTTGGTGCGCGCACATCCGCAGAGTTGGTTGCAACCTCCGATATGAAGAGGCTTGCCGGGGTGGTCTTTCGTCCTGGGGGACTTGGGCCCTGGTTGCGCGAACGCGCGGACCTCTTCTATGAACAATCCCTATCGCTTAGCGACCTTTGGCCGATGGAAGCGATGCGCGAGCGCTTGCTCGACCAGGCAACCACACCTGAGATGACGTTGCAGGTCCTGGACGAAAGGCTATGTGAACAGGCTTCGGCGCGCGAACGGAGGAGCCATGTTCGCCAGGCGCTGAGGTTGCTCAGATTTCTCAGCGTTCGAGAAACGGCACGCGAGCTTGGCATCAGCGAGCGGCGACTGCACCATGTCTTCAGTGAGGATGTTGGTCTTTCTCCCAAGCAGTGGAGCCGGGTGCGACGCTTTCAACGCGTAGTCCGTGCTCTGCACCAAGGCGCCGAAATGCGTTGGGCGGAATTGGCTGTCGCTTGCGGATATGCAGACCAATCGCACTTTTCGCGTGACTTCCACAGCTTCTCCGGTATCGACCCGACCACCTACATCGCGTCGCGCGGGCGGTGGCAGAATCACGTTGCTATGTAGCGGGGTTCCGATTTGTTCAAGACGCCCAATATGCAAAGTGGCAGCATGGGGCATGGCTAACTGCGCGAGAGACTGCAAATCAACCGTAATCCCCGGCATGCGCTATCGCGATTGCCTAGCGGCAATCGAATGGCTGTGTACCGCCCTGGGGTTTGAGAAGCACGCCGTTTATATGAGAGAGGGCAACAGCGTAATGCACGCTCAACTCACCTTCGGCAATGGCATGATCATGCTCGGCTCGGAGAGCAATTGCTCAGACTATTCGAAGTACGCTGCCATGCCGGATGAGCTAGGCGGCCGCGAGATTCGCAGCATCTCCCTCATGGTGAGCGATTGCGACGTTGCCTATGCTCAGGCCAAGGCGGCCGGAGCAGAGATGGTCTTCGAGCTGGAAGAAAAGGGCTACGGCGGCAAGGCTTTTACCTGCCGTGACCCCGAAGGTTATCTGTGGAATGTCGGTACCTACAACCCCTGGGACGCTGTGTCGAAAACCTAGGGACCGTACTCGGCGGCTACGGTTTCGGGTACTCGCAACCAGCCGTAGAGGGGGAAGTTCTCGACCAGCTCCAGCACTTGTCCTCGTATGCGGCGGAGGGCCTGCGGGTCGTTGCGGTGATCTAATGCCTCGGTGATCCACTTGGCGATGATGCGCATCTCCGGTTCGCGCATGCCACGCGTGGTCATGGCCGGACTGCCGATGCGGATGCCGCTGGGCTTGAGGGGCGGGTTGACGTCGTAAGGAATTGCGTTTTTGTTGACCGTGATGCCAGCTTCATGCAGGGCATTCTCGGCTTCGCTGCCCAGGATCCCGCGGGAAAAAACGTCTACCAGCATCACGTGGGTGTCGGTTCCCCCGGAGATTACGCGATAGCCTTCGCCCATCAGGGTTTCGGCTAAAGCGCGCGCGTTCACTACCACCTGCTGCGCGTATTGCTTGAAGTCCGGTTCCAGAGCCTCGCGAAAGGCCACGGCTTTGCCGGCAAGGACGTGCACCAATGGGCCACCCTGCTGGCCAGGGAAAACACTCCGGTCAACCGCTGCGGCAAATTGCTGCTGGCAAAGAATCATGCCGGCGCGAGGACCGCGCAACGTCTTGTGCGTGGTGGTGGTGACCAGTTGCGCGTGCGGTACCGGCGATGGATGGACGCCGCCAGCCACCAGGCCGGCGAAATGAGCCATATCGATCAAGAGCAATGCTCCGACCTTGTCCGCAATCTGCCGCATGCGGGCAAAGTCGATGATCCTGGGGTAGGCGCTGCCTCCTCCGATGATGAGCTTTGGCTTTTCGCGCTCGGCAATGGCTTGAAGCAGGTCGTAGTCGATCCGCTCCGTCTGCTTATCCACGCCGTAAAAGACCACGCGGTAGAGCTTGCCGGAGAAACTGAGCTTGTGCCCATGGGTCAGATGGCCACCATGGGCCAAGTCAAGACCCAGGATGGTGTCGCCAGGGTTGATGACCGCCATGTAAGCGGCAGCGTTCGCCTGGGAACCGGAGTGAGGCTGGACATTGACATGGTCGGCGCCAAAGAGCTGCCGGGCGCGATCCCTGGCCAGGTTCTCGACCACATCGGCGTACTCGCAGCCGCCGTAATAGCGCTTGCCGGGATAGCCCTCGGCGTATTTGTTGGTGAAGACTGACCCGACAGCCTCCAGTACTGCCTGGCTTACAAAGTTCTCCGAGGCGATCATCTCCAGCCCTTCGTGCTGGCGGCGGATTTCGTGGTCGACAGCCGCGGCGATCTCGGGATCAGCCTCGGCAAGCGTACGGCGCATACGGTCAGACATGTTGCGATTCTAGACTATTTGCAGGTGGGGTTCGGTTGCTGGACCGAGGGAGAGCAGTCGAGGGCTTCGCCCAGATTTCCTGTTGAGCTTGATGGCGTTGGCGAATTTCATGCGGCTTTCTTAATGAAAGCCGCACACGTGGATTTTGGTGGCGCCCCGTGGCAGGAAGTCCGGGTCGCCCATCTCACCCGTCATGGTCGCGTGGTGTTTTCTATGCCCGTTCGTCGCCAAAAAATGAGCGCTAAAAGCGACATAAGCGTCAGAAGTTACCTTTGTTACTTTGGTAAGACTAACGCGCGATCAGTTCCTTTTCATGCGTGGGGAGGGCGGGAATTGTAGCCAGATTCTTGAAGGCTCCGTAGATGAAGGAGCCGATGTACCAGCCATCCATGAACTTGTACGGGGTTTCGCCGGTGGTGTAGTGGCCGCAGGGCAGAACCTTGGAGACGAAATCAATTCCGCGGCGGCGGAAATTGTCGATCACCTGGAGCGAGTACTCGCGGAGGAAGGTGAGGTCATAGGTGGCGTGGACCAGCAGAACTTTTTTGGGGTGGGCGGCAAATTGGTCCATGTAGTAGGACGGGCTTACGGCGGCCCAGACATCCCGCAGCCGCTGTTGGGTCATGGAAATGCCTTCGAAGGCGGCGCGGATGTGACGCGTGCTCTGCCCCGTCCAAACGACATCGCCGAAGGACATGGAGGCATGGTTGAAGGCACCTACACGCACACGGCTGTCGAGCGCAGCAGCAAGAAAGGCATAACAGGAGCCGAGACTTGTGCCCAGGATGCCGAACTGCTCGTAACCCTGCTGCTGAAGCCAGTCGATGCAGCAACGGATGTCGATGACTGCCTGGCGGCAAGAAGAGATGGTGCGGCCGACGTTGGCGCTGACGGCGTAGTCGGCCCGCTCCAGCTCCGCCGGGCGGCGAATGTCGTGGTAGGGCTTGCTCAGGCGCAATGCGGATACGCCAAAGCGGTTGAAGAGAGAACAGAGAGCGTTGTGGCTGAATGCGTCGGCATTCCACTGCGGCATGACGATGATGGCCTGTTTGGGCTTACCGGCCTGCTTGGCGGCGGGTGCCGGAAACCAGCGAGCGTTGACGCGATCGTTCTCCGGATAGGGTGTGCGCACCGGAGAAGTAAAGCGCAGAAATTGCGCCTTGGGTAACTGCCCAGCAGCAGCCAGGCGGCGAAACTTGGCATCCTGCTGCAGGGTCCGCGGACGTACGTTGGTGGGAAACAATTGGGGATGACGGTCCTCGAGCACGAAGTCCCGTGGAGTTTGATAGGCAAAGAATTCGGTGCGATGACGCAGGATGAAGTCGTTCAACTGCAACATGGCCCGCTCGGCAGCGGCGTCATCTCCGGGAGGAGGCAGGGGGGCACTGAATCCGTTGGAATCGGCGAATTCCTGAAGCCAGTCAAACCCCCACTCCACTGGGCGGACGATGCGGTTGGTGTCACGGGTGGTGAGGGCGGTTTCCCAGCGGTACATCCAACGTGCATAGAGCTTAGCGACGGTTTTCTTCATCTCGCGCTTTGGGCCTGGATGCGGAATTGCTCTACCACCGCTGACATATCTTCCTCTCCCTGCCCGGCGGCGATGGCATGCTCAAACACCCGCAAGGCCGCCCGGCCCATATCAAGATCGAGGGCCTGATGGTCGGCTTCGCTGACCGCATAACGGAGATCCTTGGCCATGAGCCGGAGCAGAAAATTGGGCTCGTATTGGCGGGCCGTCATGCGCCCGCTGAGCAGCTTCACCAGGGGGCTGCCTGGGGCTCCCTCGGTCAATACTTTAAGCGCCTTTTCCTGATCCAGGCCGCTGCGCTCGATCAAGGAGAGGGCCTCGGCCAGGGCGGCTGCCTGTGATCCGGAAAGGAAGTTGTTGATCAGCTTGAGGCGAGCACCGCTGCCTACCGGGCCCACGTGGACTACGTCACGGCCCATGGCCTTGAGGATCGGGGTGATCCTGTTCACAGGGTCGACTGCACCTCCGGCCAGGAAGAGTAGTTGCCCGGTTTCAGCCTGAACTTTGCTTCCCGTGACTGGGGCATCCACGACCTCGCAGCCGCGCTCCCTGGCGGCCCGGTCAAGTTCTTCAATCCATTCCACGGTAACCGTGCTCGACTCCACCAGGATGGTTCCCGGTGTGGTGCCCAGCAGGGCCTCGCCCCGGCCTAGCCACACATCCCGGCAAACGACGACGTCGGAAAGCATGCTGATGACCACGGACGCGCCCGTCGCCGCCTCACGAGGGGATTTGGCCATCCTGGCTCCGCGGTCGGCCAGCGCTTTTGCCTTGTCTGGGGTGCGATTCCAGATGCTGAGCGGATAGCCGGCGTCGAGCAGGCGGGCCGCCATGCCTGAACCCATCAGTCCAAGCCCGAGTAAAGCGATGTTTGTCTCTCCCATAGGATCTCCTGCCAAAGTTCTAGAATAGAGGGGTTATGGCATTTACGGAACAATACGACATTGTAGTTGTGGGTGCAGGGCACGCGGGCTGCGAGGCAGCGATGGCTTCTGCCAGGATGGGCTTGCGGACAGCGCTGTTCAGTTTCAACCTGGACCTGATCGCGCAAATGTCGTGCAACCCCGCCATTGGCGGTATCGCCAAGGGGCACCTGGTGCGGGAAGTGGACGCATTGGGCGGCATTATGGGTGAGGTGGCCGATGCTGTGGGGATCCAATTCCGCTTGCTGAATACTTCCCGCGGGCCGGCGGTGTGGTCTCCGCGAGCGCAGTGCGACAAGCGCCAGTACCGGGTGAAGATGCGCCAGGTGCTGGAGTCGCAGGCGAATTTGCATATCAAGCAGGCGGAGGTGGTGGACCTGGTGCTGGAAGAGACGGATGGTCCCCGGACGCTGCGCGGGGTGCGATTGCGCGACGGGCGCACCGTGCTGGCGGGAGCGGTGGTGATCACCACCGGCACCTTTCTCAATGGCTTGATTCACTGCGGCGAAGAGCACTACCCCGCCGGCCGTAGCGGAGAACCACCCAGCGTGCTGCTGGGTGAGGCGCTGAAGAGGCTGGGACTGCGTGGATGCCGCCTCAAGACGGGTACGCCGCCACGCCTGGACGGGCGCAGCATCGATTGGAGCCGCTTCGCGGAGCAGCCTGGGGATGTGGACCCGACTCCGTTTAGTTTCCGCACGGTGGAGCTGCCGCAGAGGCAGATCTCGTGCCATATCGCCTACACCACACCCGAGACGTTGCGTATCATTCGCGAGAATGTGGGCCGGTCGCCGATGTACTCGGGGCAGATCACGGGGGTGGGGCCGCGGTATTGCCCTTCGATTGAAGATAAAGTGGTGCGGTTTCCGGATAAGGAGCAACATCAGTTCTTTCTCGAGCCTGAAGGGCTGGACACCAATGAGGTTTACGTCAATGGGATGTCGACATCACTGCCGATGGATGTGCAGTGGGAGGTGGTGCGCTCGATTCCTGGCCTCGAAAAGGCGGAAATGCTGCGGCCCGGATATGCCATTGAATACGATGCTATCGACCCAACCGAGCTGGATCGCAGCCTGGCGGTGAAGCAGATTTCCCGGCTTTATCTTGCGGGACAGATCAATGGGACGTCTGGATATGAAGAGGCGGCGTGCCAGGGACTAATGGCCGGCATCAATGCTGCGCTCCTGGTGCGCGGAGAGGCTCCATTCACGCTTGACCGCACCGAGGCCTATACGGGGATCCTGATTGACGACCTGATCAGCAAGGGCACCAATGAACCGTATCGCATGTTTACCTCGCGGGCGGAGTTCCGTTTGCACCTGCGGATTGATAATGCGGACCGCCGTTTGACTCCTTATGGACATGAGTTGGGACTGATTAGCAATGGGGCCTGGGAGGATTATGAGCAGAAGCAGGCGCGGGCTGTGGCGCTGGAGAAGCTGCTGGCCACGCGCAAGGTGAACCTGGAACGGCTGGGCGCTGTGCTGCCTGAGGTAGCTTCGGGGGTGGGGAACGTGGCGGGACAAACGTACGCTCAACTGGTGAAGCGGCCGGAGATCAGCCTGGAGACGCTGCTGCCTGTGCTGCGGCTGGAATGGGAGCAGGCGGACGGGGTGCTGGGGTTCTTTGGGGGAGCTGTGAATGCCAGGGTTCGCAATGAGCTCAAGTCGGTGGAGACGGAGATTAAGTACGCGGGCTATCTGGATCAGCAACGCAAGTCGATCGATAAGCTGAAGAAGGCGGAGCAGAGGGCTATTCCTGCGAATTTTGAGTATGCGGGGATTAGCGGGTTGTCGCGGGAGATGCAGGAGACACTGGCCCGGGTGCGGCCGCAGACTTTGGGCCAGGCTAGCCGGATTCCGGGGGTGACCCCGGCTGCGCTTTCGTTGCTGAATGTTTATCTGGAAGTGGGGGAGAAGCGCAGGATGGTGAGGTCGTAAAGGAAACAGCGGGTCCCTGCAGTCCGGTCAACCAATGCTGGGTGCCCCATTCAACCCCGGTTTTGCCTGCCCCAGCTTGCCGTGCGGCTTGAGTGGATGCCACAGCACCCTATGCGCCTTTTTGATCGATTTTGCATTCCTAAGGGGCGATTAGGAACCTGGGGGAGTTGGGGGCGGGGGGGCGGCCTCTACGGATGGCCCGCCTACGCCTACGCCTACACCGCCGGGGTATTGGTCCGGGGCTGAGTCTGGGGCTTGATTCTGCATGCCGGCATCCGGCGGCGGCGCCACGTAGGGATGACGCGCATGGGATGAGGGTCCGGGCGGCACAAAGCCGTCCCCGGAAAAGCGCGGGATACCGAAGTGACCGCGAAGATGCAGCAGATCAAGGGTGCTGATATCCCCGTTGAGCGCAATCAGGTTGAGATCCTTGGGCGAGGAAACCAGTACCATCATTCCCGTCACATCCATGTGAGAGAAGTTGATCCATAGGTCGGTCTGCCCGGCGTTGAAGGGGTCGCCCTTGCCATGGGCCGCCACCAGGTGTCTCCAACCTGCTGCTTCGTATTGCCTGCGGATCAGATCCAACGCAGCAGGATCATAGAGGCCGGGCGCGGCGAAGTGATAGCTGTGCACCGAGATGCCGTTCAGCTTGGCGATGGCGTTGCGCGTCTCCTGATCAGCATCACCGATAAAGTAGCCGGCCAACTGCAGCATGGAACGGTCAAAGGTGAAATCGGTGTGAAAGGCAGCGCGCTGTCCCAGCACCTCGAAACCCTGGGGGATCCAGTTTAGAGGCTGCTGCTGGTTAGGCGCGGCCTGCGCCGTTTGCGCAAAAACGCCAAGTGGGCCAACTAGCAGGAGGGCGAGAAGGGCAAGGGTAGCGCGGGGACGACACATGGCTGCTTTACTCACTCCTCCAGAGTAAGACGCCGAACCCTGGGAAAAGTTGTGGCGGGCGCCTCCAGTTGGTACTCCTGCGCGGGAAGAAAAGCGCCGATCAGCCCCTCTAGCCCCGCCCGCATCTGCCGATAACGAGCAAAAGCGGATAAGGGTGGGGCCCCCTGACAAGAATACGAATAACGACCACATCGGGGATGCGCCCGCATCCGTTAGCTATCCTTGCCGTAGCACTACTACTGCGGTTACTTATTTTATGGTTTGTGATTGCGCGGTTTCCGCATAACTGGCTCTATTCCCGCGGCGTTGAGCTGGGGACACTGGCGCAATCGCTGGCCGCGGGACAAGGCCTTAGCTCGCCGTTCGGCGGCTCGACGGGGCCAACTGCCCTTCTGGCCCCGGGATACCCCGCGGTCATCGCCCTCTTCTTCCGCATCTTTGGCTCGTTTACCTTTGGCGCGGCGATTGCCGTGATGGCGATGCAAATTCTGTTCAGCTTGTTGACCGTGTTCTTCATCATGCATGTTGCAGGACAGTGCTTCGGCATTCGGACGGCCAACACAAGCGGAATGTTTTGGGCGGTGTCGTTGCCGCTTATCTGGATGCCGACGATCTTTTGGGAAACCTGTTTGTCCACCCTGCTGCTGGTGGGCATGGTGGCTTTGGCGCAGTACTGTGAGCGAAGGCCGAGTGGGCCGCTGTGGACGCTGATGGGTGTTTATTCGGGGCTGGCAGGGTTGGTGAATCCGTCACTGTTGCCGGCCCTGCTGACGGTGATGGGGTGGGCGGCCTGGCAGACACGAAAACCGATTTGGTATTTGCCGGCGGGCCTGGTCGCGCTGTCCATGGTGTTTGCCTCGTGGCCGATGCGGAATGCGCGCGTGCTGCATGCTTTCATTCCTCTACGCAGCACAGTTGGCTTCGAGTTATGGGTGGGCAACCGCGCCGGAGCATCCGGGTTCCTGGATGAATCGCAATTTCCGATATTCAACCGATGGGAATATGACCAGTATGTGGCAAAAGGCGAAGTGGTCTATATGCGGGACAAATCATCGCTGGCCAAGGCATATATTCGCAGCCATCCGGGCGTGTTCCTGCGACTCAGCGCGGTGCGCTTTTTCCGCTTCTGGACGGGAACGGGTAACAAAGACGGTTCCGTAATTTTTGCTCTGCATGCTGTATTTACCGCCTCTCTCGGATTCCTAGGTATCTGGCGGCTGGTGCGAGAAGGCCGTCTTCGCCTGGCCGTATTGTTCGTCCTGCCCCTGATGGTTTTTCCTTTGCCCTACTACATCACTCATGCTGAGTTCCGTTACCGGTTGGTTATCGATCCCTTGCTCACGATCCTGGCGGCGTATGCACTCACGAGTTTCTGGGATTGTGCGGAGAAACGATGACCCTGGAGAACGCCCCGGGTTGGCTACGCTGGGCGCTGCCATCGTTCGCCGATGTGTTTTTTGTGGTGCTTTTATGCATGCTGGCCTTCAGCCCCATGAGCGCAGGCTTGCTGCGCGATGCGGATACGGGATGGCATATCCGGAGTGGCGAACTCATGCTGGCGATCCATGCGGCGCCGCGCACCGATCCCTTTTCCTACACCAAGCAGGGAGAGCCCTGGTACGCATGGGAGTGGATGTATGACCTTGTCATTGCGGCAATCGACCACGTCTCGGGCTTGAATGGAGTCGTGCTGTTTACTGCTGCAGTCATCAGCGTGACCTTTGCACTCCTGTTTCGATTCATTTTGCGCAGAAGCGGGAACCTGGCGGTGGCGTTGTTTCTGACCCTGTTGGCTGCAGCGGCTGCGCAGGTTCATATGCTCGCGAGGCCACACGTTCTGAGCTGGCTGCTCACGCTGCTGTGGATGGAGATTTTATATCGTTTTGAAGAGGGCGAGGGCTGGGCGCTGCTCTTGCTTCCGCCGCTGATGTTGCTGTGGGTAAATCTTCACGCGGGATTCGTTTTGGGGCTGGGGCTACTTGGAGTGTTTTTTATAGGGCGCGCCTGGAATGCTCTCAGCGCTCCGCGCGCGGGCGATGGGCGAAAGATAGCTCAGCTGGCCGCCATCTTCGGGCTTTGTCTCCTGACGACGCTGCTGACACCCTACGGCTACAAATTGCAGGTTCATGTGTACCAATACCTGTCGAACAATTTTCTCCTGAACAGCATTGACGAATTCACGTCGCCGAATTTCCACGTTGCTGTTTACGGGTACTTCGAGCTATTTCTGCTGCTGGTGATCGCGGCAGGGGTGAGCGAGCGGGTCAGCGCAACCGGGTTGCTGCTGGTGTTTTTCTCCCTACATGCGGGGCTCTATGCGGTACGCAACATACCTATATCCGCCATCCTTATGAGCCTGGTGCTTGGGCCTCCGCTGGCGCTGGCGATCTCCCCCAGACCCGATGACCACTGCGGTCCGCAATGGTTACGTTCTCTACGCCTAACCGGACAAGGGATCTCGGATGGCATGACACGGCTTGAAGGTCAGTTGCGCGGGCACGTGCTGGCGTTGGTTGCGATGGCCGCATCGGTGGCCCTGGTCTTACATGGCGGGCGCGTGTTTTCCAGACAGATAATGTCAGCCCACTTTGATGAAAAGATCTACCCGGTAAAAGCAGCCCAGTTCATCGCTCAGACAGGCATTCGCGATCATCTTTTCAGCAGCGATAGCTGGGGCGCGTACCTGATTTACCAGCTGTATCCAGGAATTAAGGTTTACTTCGACGACCGGCACGATTTTTATGGGGAGGCTTTCCTCAAGGACTACGGGACGGCCATTACGGGGTCCCGGCAATGGCGTGAGCCACTCGATCGATATCAAGTGAAGTGGGTGCTTATGCCGACGGATGCGGCCCTGTCGAGCTTGTTGAGAGAAAGCCGCGACTGGCGTATCGACTACGACGACGGATTGGCCATGGTGTTCTCCAGGGGAAAGGCGGAGTAGTGAACGTCCCCACGGGACCACCGCCTATGACCAACTACATACGGTTTTTTCATATCCCGATCTATCACCTCAGGTTTGTTGGCATTGAGGCAATGGTGACGCTGTTGGTACTGCTCTTCTTCGCCCTGCTTCCGGTTAAACACCTGGCGTTCTTTCCCAACCAGGGTTTCCGGCGGTTGGCGCAGAGGCGACGTCGGGCTTGCGTGGCCGTCTTTATGCTGTCCCTGGTTGGCCGGGTCGTATTGTTGCCGATCGAGCCGTTCCCTTCTCCCAATATTCATGACGAGTTCAGCTATCTACTGGCGAGCGACACGTTTGCTCACGGCCGGGTGACGAACCCAACTCCACCGGTGTGGCACCACTTCGAACAATTCTATGTACTGATGCAGCCGACCTTTGCCTCGAAGTATGGCATAGCTCAGCCTTTGTTCATGGCGATGGGACAGCGTTGGCTGTTCACCCCGCGAGCCGGCATATTGCTGAGTATGGCTTTGGCAGCAGCCAGCTTGTGCTGGATGCTCCAAGCCTATCTCCCCGCAGAATGGGCCTTGCTGGGCGGACTACTGGCAGTGGTTCGCATCAGTTGGTTCAGCTATTTCGGCAACACCTACTGGGGAGGCTCGGTGGCCATCCTGGGCGGTTGCCTGCTGCTGGGCGCAGCGGCCAGGCTGGCACGCAAGAGCAGGGCGCGCGACGGAGTCCTGATGGCGCTCGGCTTGCTTCTTCTGGCGAATTCACGCCCGTTTGAGGGCGCCCTCATCTCCTTACCCATCTGCCTGTACACGCTGTGGATTCTTTTTCGCCAGCGCGCGCGTGTACGCACCTGGCTTCCGGGCACCGTTCTGCTGTTGGCGGGAGCTGTCCTGACCGGCTACTACTGTTACCGCGTGACCGGACGCTTGACTCTGCCATGGATAGCGTACTGGCAGCGGTGGAGCATTTGCCCTCCTTTTCTATTTAGCAAACCCAACCACTCGGTTCACTACCAGTTTCTTGACCAACTTAGCTATTTTCGCGATGAAGAGATGATCCCTTATGTCAGCACGATTACGCTGGGCGACCATATTATCGAAGCGATCGTGAAGAGTATCTATCAGTGGCTGTTCTTTTTCTTTCCTGCCTTGACACTGGCGGGTATCGGCTTCATCCCCACATTGCGCGCCGGAAGGTCACGGGTGCTGATGTGTACGCTGGCTTTCGCTTGTGTTGGTTTTCTTACTGAGACCTGGCTTCAGGCCCACTACGTGGCGGTGGCCGCCGGCATTCTGTATCTCATCTTGTTGAATGGCCTGCGCTGGATGCGGGTGAGTGCTCGTCACCACACGATCTGGCTAAAGCTGCTGCGCGGCACTCTGGCGGCGGTTATAGTTATGTTCCTTGTCCGGTTGGTGGTGATTCCAATGAATACCTTGCCATCTAACTGGGCCTCGCGCACAGCCGAGATACCGGCTTACGAAGCAATCACTGGGATCATGGAAGCGAAACCCGGCAGGCAGCTGGTGATTGTGCGCTACCATCCCAACCATTTTTGGGGATTTAGCTGGATTAATAATGGCTACGACATTCCGACACAGCATGTGATCTGGGCGCGAGATACGGAACCCCTGGAGTCGAATCTTCCGCTGCTGTGCGCGTTTAAGGATCGCCAGGTGTGGTTGCTCACTCCGCCGGAAGAAGGGTTCATTGCAGCACCAGACAGGACTGCTCCCTGGGATCCTGCGACAGCAGAAAGGTTCCTGACGCCGTATCCGCTACCTACTGGAAGATGCTGACTTCAGGCGGCGCGGAGGCGCTGTTGCCGACCAGATCCATGGAGACGGTGCCACTTCCGCTCAAGGTCAACTGGTCTACTACGATGTTGCCTACTGCGTAGGTAGTGGAGCCGCCGGCGCCACTTAATTGGACCAGATCGGCATAACTGCTGTTGTGAAAATACAAAGCGCCACTGAAGTTGAGGGCCGCGCCCGCGCCGATCAGGGTGTTGTTGTAGGTGTTTGCGTGAGCTGAAAAGAAGAGGAGCCCGCGGCTTCCCGTGGCCGAATAGGTGTCGGAGCTGGGGGCACCGATGTAGGTTCCCCCGGCGCCACACTGCGATATCAGCACATTGCCGGTAAGCGAAGCCGGCGTGCCGGCGGGTGTGGCGGTGCCGGAACAATTCATGTAATAAGACGGAACCGTGTTGATGGAGCTGCTGGCTGCTCCCGAGCCTCCGGCAAAGGTCGGCCCCCCGGCGAGAAAGTAAAACATGACTCCCTGGGTGGACGGCTGGGTCCCAATCCAGGCATTCCGCAGCGTGGTAGATGAACCCACGGTGAGGCTTCCATTCAGGTAGTAGACGCCAGGCATAAAGAGGACTACATCGTTGGCATAGCCTGCGAGGCTGGTGGTGTTGATCCCGCTGGGATAATAACCAGGAGTAAATTCCAGGCAGTTGCCATAGATATTGCCGCTGTTATAGGGATAAGTCGAACTATAGGTCAGGTAATGCTGCTGGGCGGCTGTATTGGGGCAGCTGTCTGTTCCACTCGCGACCCAGGTCCCCGAGGTATAGCCATAGGTTGGGTCAGAGGTGGGCGCGTAACCCTGGGCTACGGTGGCTACGGGAGTCGTGGCCTCCGCTACCTTGCCTGCCGGCTGGGTTGGAGCGGGAACACCGGCGTAGGGGTCGGAGGCAACCGCAGAGGGGCTCTTCCATTGCGCATGGGTGGTGTTGTTCATGATGTAATTCGCGCCGCATAACTGGTTGGTGGTGGGGCCGCCGACGATGGCCACATTTCCCCCTGTCCCTAAAGGTCCCGCGGTACTGGTATCGATGGGATAGCCGGCGCCGCCATTGCAATACACGGCATTGCTCGAAGCATTGGATGAAGGGGAGCCATTGGCCGAGGAATTCACCTGGATGCTGGTTGCCGGGCCTCCCGCAATCACAATGTGAGCGCCGCCGGAGAGGATGAGGGAGGAAGCGATGGTGGGGTTGAGAATGACGAGGGGTGCAGAAGGAGTTCCCGGTGGTAGTCCGCAGGTGCAGGAGGCTCCCAGAGGCAACGACTTGACTCCCAGCATGCCCATAAACCAGGTATTAGGTTTTTCCTGCACCACGACTTTTAGAAACGGGTAGGTGATGCCGGAAGCGGCGGTCACGCCGGTCACCGAGCTGGGAAAAGTCCAGTTGACTGCGACCGCGCCTCCAGGTGTGCTTGCGCCCCATGCAGCAGCAGAGGTGGTCGCAGTGTAGCCGTTGAATGCTGCATATTGGCACAGCGCAGCGGTGGATGATGAAGAGCAGTCCCCTGCTGTGCCGACGGTAAATCCAGGACTGCTGGTGATAGTGCCCTTTTGCAGGTAGAGCATATCCATGGCCCCGGCTACGCAAGCGGCATCGGCTGCCGATTGTGCGGTCTGACGATGAAACCACATGCTGGAGAGGTCGACGGCGAAGCCCACGGAGGCGAGCAGGAATGCGCCCAGGATCAAGAGCAGGAAGACCGAGGCCTGCCCCGATTGGTTACCCAGGCCTACCCCTGCGAAACGAGATGAGGCTTTCATTTTCGTGATGGCTGCATCCTTGAGCGCTAGTACAGGATTTGCCCCTGAGAGGTGAAGGTCAGCGTGTTGGCCAGGCCAGGGAAATTGAGATAGGGAACGTAGGTGTAGGCTACTCTGACGGCGAC
This sequence comes from uncultured Acidobacteriaceae bacterium, assembly GCA_963721125.1. Lineage (GTDB taxonomy): Bacteria > Acidobacteriota > Terriglobia > Terriglobales > Acidobacteriaceae > PALSA-350. Next base: position 461,758 of record CAVRHZ010000001.1, read on the forward strand.
CGGATTTCCGGTTGCTGCTGTGCTGTTGCGGTAGCTAACTGTAACCGTCATGGCGGAGGTGTTGTGCAGTGAGGCAGAAGCCACGGCGGTAACGACTGCCTGTACATTCGAGTAGGGCGTCTGATTCGTGCACACAGTGTCAGGGCCACTGCAGACTGAGCTGTCGGTTCCGTGCATGATGGCGTATCTCACCCCTTCCTGGGCTGCATCGTTCAGTACGCTACAGGTGTAGGTGAACATGCAAAGCTCAAATAGCCAAAATACGAGCGAGAAGATCACTGTGAGTGAGACCACCATTTCGAGTGTTGCCTGTCCATCTTCGCGACACCGCGCTCGGGCTCTCCAGGCTGGGGAGAAACGCGGGCGCCTCTCATCGGCTAAAGCCGGATCTGTTTTCCACCGCATATGTAAGGGCCGAAGAATTTGCGTGAGAACTGAAACAGAAACAGCAGGTCCCTCCGCTGCGCTGCGCTCCGGTCGGGATGACAATTCTGTTGCAAGGAAATGGACCCAAAATCGGTCAGACGATTGGATGTTAATGCCCCCAACAGAATTGTCATCCCGACCGGAGCGCAGCGCAGCGGAGGGACCTGCTGTTTCTGTTTCAGTTCTCACGCAAACAACATGGATACGACGAGTCATTGGATGCCCCTCATTTCCACCATGCGATGGAAGGTTGGCATGGGGAAGATGGAGGTTGGAATGGGAAGTGGTGGCGTGAAGGTGTAGAGCAGGTCCACCCGGTTCAACTGGAAGGTGGGGGATTCGGGATCAATATCAGGGGTGCCGGTGACAGCGCCGGCTCCGGTGCTGGGGGATGCGCATTGAGTGGTGTTGTTGGAAGCATTCACGCCCACCGAACTCGAACATACCTGAACGGAGACGTTGGCGGTGGAAGCGCCAGAAATCCCAATGCTGGAGATGGCAAGATTCGAGACTACTGTGGCGGCTGGCTCGGCAGCCTGGGCAGGCGAAGAGGTGCCCTGGATGGAATACTCCATCGCGTTGCGTGCGGCAGAGTTGAGTGATGTAGCGACGAGAAAGAAGAAGCCGAAGTCCACGGCGTAGCAAACCAGGACGGTAAAGATCGGAACCATGATTGCGACCTCAACCAGGCTCTGACCTTTCTGCCCCAGGCACAAGCGTCGTGGCCAACGTGGCCTATGGAATTGCAGCCGGATGAGAGCAAACATACTCTCGTGGAGTTCTTTCTTCTCTGAAAACCGTTTTGATGGGGCGCGGCTGGTCAGACGGTTACGTCCATCGATCCTTCCACCATTGCAATTCTGCGACACGTTTGTTTATCGGCAGCAATCTGCTCGACGTTAGAGCGCCCTCCATAAACACCAGAGAGCGACATTCACAACCTGCATGGGCATCTTATGTGTCCGCTATTGTTCGGCTTTCTACATACACAATCATGACTTACGTAAGTATCTCTCTTTAGTCTCTCGGGAAGGGGTGATTGACATGGTGGCTGCTTAGATACAACATGCCACTAGATAGCAAGTGTCATCACTATCCGGCGGTCCTAAAGGAGAATGACAATGAAGAACCTAAAACGCATTCTATCTAGCGTGTTAAGTGATGAGTCTGGCCAGGATCTTATCGAGTATGCGCTCGTGGCAGCATTGATCGCCCTGGGAGCCACGGCTGCAATGAACAGTCTGGCCACTAACATCAGCACCGCCTTCTCCACCGTGGGCAGCAAGTTAACCACTGCAGTCTAGCCTGGCTGCATGCTTAATCGCCGATAGGGATGGCAGGCTCATCGCAGCCCGGACAGATGGTTAACTGATGGAACCGATGAAATCTACGAACCGGCTTTTCTTGAAAGTCTCAGGTGAATCTGGCCAGGATCTTATCGAACGTGCGCTGGCTGCAGCCTTAACCGGACTGCCCTCGCCGTCGTTGGCACCCGATTAACCAACGCCGTCTAACTGAACCGGCTGAGCTCGGATTTGGTCCGATATGGACCTTGCACGAATGCAGATCGAAACTGAATTGCTGATCTGAAAGTATCCCGTGGGAAGACTGAATATCGAGTTGGTGTACGCGTGTTTGCTCTCTCTTTTGCGCTCTCGTGGGCGCGGTATATGACGTAATCAGCCGCAGGATACCGAACGCGTTTACCCTTCCCGCAATTTTGTTTGGCCTGCTACTGCATTACAGCCTTGGCGGATGGCGGCAGTTGGGATCGGCAGCTGCCGGCGGATTGGTGTGCGGCCTGATCTTTCTGCTGTTTCATCTTGCCGGTGGAATGGGCGGGGGCGACGTGAAACTGATCGCCGCGGCGGGCTGCACGGCGGGGCTCTCGCTGGTTGGGCCACTGCTTATCTTGACGTCGTTGGCCGGCGGAGTGATGGCCATCGGCCTGGCGCTCTATCACCGCCGCCTCAAGCAAACCCTGCGGAACATGTGCGCGCTGGTGGTTCATCACAGGAGAGCGGGCCTGGCACCGCATGCGGACCTCAACCTCGACAATGCGCATGCGCTTCGCTTGCCTTATGCGCTGGCAATCGCTGCCGGGAGCGGGCTTAGCCTTTGCCGGTTGATGGTGCAGAGGTGAGGCCATGAAGGCGAAGCGGCTTCTTATGGCCTTGCTGTTCGCGGTGATGGTTTCCGGTCTGTTCACCTTCTGGCTGAGCCGGCGACTGGCCAAGTCGACTCGTGTCGAGACGCCAAAGAAGCAACTGTATGTTGCCTCAGGCAAGGCGCTGGACGCGGGAGAACAGTTGAAGCCGGGGAGCCTGCAGCTAGTGGAATGGCCGGCAGCGACGCCGCTTACCGGCGGCTTCAGCAAGATCGATGAGGTTGCGGGCAGAGTCGTGCTTTATCCGTTGCCCAAGGGCGAACCCATCCTGGAACGGCAATTGGCGGCGGCGGGCGCAGGCGCCGGGCTGACGGCGAAGATTCCCTCGGGCATGCGAGCGATCTCGGTTCGTTCCGACGAGGTGGTGGGGGTGGCCGGGTTCCTGCTGCCTGGCACTCATGTCGACGTGCTGATGACCTATCACTCGGTGACCGCACCGGAGCCGCAGACGCTGACTGCATTGCAGGATGTGGTGGTGCTGGCCGCGGGGCAGCAGATTCAACCCCAGGCCGATGGCAAGCCGATCAGCGTGAACGTGGTGACGCTGCTGCTCAAGCCGGAGGACGCAGAGAAGCTAGTGCTGGCGACCAGCCTGGGGGGGATTTATTTCGTACTGAGAAACGGCGCGGACGAGGAGCAGGCAGCTAAGTCCGCCGGTGGGGCTCACACAACTGGCCGGCGCTCGCTACTACCCCTGACGCCGGAGCGGACACGCCGGTGAATAAACAATTGCACCCCAAGCCCAGGCAGTACGAGGTGGAGACCATCCTGGGCGACAAGCAAGTATTCAATGGCTTTCGCTGAGGCGCACAGATTGGTATTCATGAATGATTGCCGGCAACGTAGATATCGCGCGCTGTTGCCCGTTTTGCTTTGTGCCGCAGCCCATGCCCAGGCGCCGCCAACCATTCCCGCAGCGACAGCTCCTGCTGCCGCTTATGTGAGAGCAGTGCACACGGTCACATTGCCGGACGTAACGACTGAGCTAAGCAGCTCGACACGATCCACCAACCAGACGCTACACGTGCTGGTGGGCCGGTCGGTTTTTATCAAGAGCGTGAGCCGGCTCAAGCGGGTGTATGTAAGCAATCCGGTGGCGGTCGATTCGTTTCCCTCGAGCCCCACGCAGATCGTCGTTACGGCGAAGACACCGGGGCTGAGCAGCCTGATCTTGTGGGACGAAGCGGGCCAGTCGGCGAGCTACCTGGTCTTCTCCGACCTGGATGTGGCCAGCCTGCAAAAAGAGATTCATGAAGCGCTGCCGAATGACAACATCCAGGTGGAAGCGGAGCTGGATCGCGTTTCTCTCTCGGGCACGGTGTTGAGCGATGCCTCGGCCGAGGCGGCAGCCAAGCTGGCCGCTCTGTATGCGAAAGTTGTGGTTAATTCGGTAGTGGTGAGAGCACCTCATATCAGGCAGGTGCGGCTGCAGGTGGAGATCGTCGAGATCGACCGGTCGAAGGTGGAGCAGTTTGGCATTAACCTCTTCAGCTACGGTAAGAATCAAAGCAATGTCACTACGGGACAGTTTCCCTCGACGCAAATTTATACGCCTGCCAGTGGCAATAGTCCGGCAACCCTCACCAGCAGCAATCCTCTCAACCTCCTCTTTTACAATTTTGGCCTGAATATCGGATTGGCCCTGCAGGATCTGCAGGCGAGAAATCTTGCGCAAATTCTGGCCGAGCCGGCCATTACCACGTTGAGCGGACAGAAGGCCTCGTTTCTTGCCGGGGGCGAGTTTCCCTTTCCGGTGGTTCAGGGGGAGCGGGCGGGCTTACTTCCATCACGATTCAGTTTCGCCCTTATGGGGTGCGATTGGATTTCACGCCGATCGTCAATGACGATGGGACAGTGCAGTTGAAAGTGGCACCGGAAGTCAGCGCTCTCGATTACACCAATGCAGTCATCATTTCCGGGTACACCGTTCCCGCCATTTCCACCCGCCGTGCAGAGACCCAGGTAGAGCTACGCGACGGACAGAGCTTCGCCATTTCCGGACTGCTGGACCATCGCACCACCGACGTTTTCAACAAGATGCCGGGTATAGGCGACGTGCCGATTCTGGGCCAGCTGTTTCACTCAAAAAATGTCAATCACTCCACCGAGGAGCTGATGGTGATCGTCACTCCGAGCATCGTCGATCCGCTGAACGACACGACTACGCCCATACCACCGAAACTCCCGGTGCCGATGCTCGATCCCACACAGTTCGATAAGAAGACAGTCAAGCAGGGACCGACGATACAAGCACAGCCGGGGACAGGGAGCCCAAAGTGATGGAGAACGGACACCCTGGGGATGGTCTACAGGTGGCGCTGTTGACGGTGCACGTGGAGCCGGCGGCGCTGGAGCAAATGCGCAGTATAGCTTCCCATATGCCCTGGACGCTGGTTGCTGTGGATTATGAGAACTATTTCTCCAGCGCGAAACTTCCGGCGCTTACGCAGCGGGCCATCGATGCCCAGGGCTGTATCGCGGTGGTTGACTTCGATAGGGACCCGGCGCTGGCGCTTGAAACCGCGGAGTGTTTGCGCCAGAGCTTTTACCATAAGATCGCGATTTTGGCGTTCTCGTCCACCACCGATCCGGAGCTGTTGTTGCGGGCCATGCGAGCGGGGTACAGTGAATTTCTTTCCAAACCGTTCGACCGTGATGAATACACAGACACGCTGACCCGGCTGGACCATCGCTGGTCGTCAAGCTTGGGGCGCCCGCTAAATTCCGGGAAGATTCTGTCTTTCTTCGGCGCCAAAGGCGGCGTGGGCACGACTACACTCGCGGTCCATCTGGCCATGTTCCTGGTCCGGGGCTTTGCCAAGAAGGTGTTGCTGATCGATAACCACGCCCAACTGGGCCATGTGGTTCTCTACCTGGGAATGGATGGAAGCAATCATCACTTCTATGACCTGGTGCAGAACGTCAGCCGGCTGGACCAGGAATTGCTTCGCGGATTTATTGCCACGCACGCCAGTGGCCTGGATGTTCTGTCCTCTCCCGATGTTTACGGAAGTGCCTGGAAGACTGACGCTGATTCCGTTGAACGGACACTGGAATTCCTGAGCACCCAATACGATTTCGTGTTGCTGGATTGCGAGGCGTCGTTCGAGGACATCAACCTTGCGGTGGTTGCTTTCTCCAATTGGATATACCTGGTGGCGACTCCGGAGATCGGGGCGGTTCGCGATTTGTCTCGCTACGTGGACGGTCTTATTCAGAATGAGCAGGCTACCAAGAAGCTGCAGGTGATCATCAACCGTTATTCGTCACACGAGGCGGTCACCATCGAGCAGATTGAAAAGGCGGTGCACCTGCCCATAGCGTTCAAGATCCCTAATAACTATGGGGAACTGGTTCGATCGATCAATATCGGCGAACCGCTGTCGGCAGAAAGCAAGTCGGACTTTTCCCTGCAGATGAGGAAATGGGCGGCCTCGTTACTCAACGTGGTTCTTCCTCCGGCGGAGGAGCCGGTGAAGAAGAAATTTGCGCTGTGGAAGTAAGTATGGGTTTGCACCAAGGAGTTAAGCATGACTAACTCGACGATCAATGGAGGGGCCGCGACGGGGGGAAAACCGGGGTGGTTCCCGCGATCGTGAGAACCGCGAAGCCTGTTGCCTTCAAAATGCAGCAGGAAATCAAGGCCGCGGTTCACCTGGGCCTGATCAAGCGCCTGGATCTGGAGAAGATCGCCCTGATGCACGAGAACCCCGCCTCGCAACAGCAACTGGTGGCGGCTATTCAGCAATTGATCGGGGAGCAGAATATTCCGCTGTCTTCCGTCGAACGCGACCGGCTGACGCAGGAGGTATTGGACGAGGTCTTTGGTCTTGGTCCACTGGAACCTTTGCTGCAGGATCCAAGTGTCAACGACATCCTGGTGAACACCTGCAACGCGGTGTATGTAGAGCGGCGCGGAGTCCTGGAAAAGACCACGGTCATCTTCAAAGACAACCGGCATTTGATGCACGTGATCGACAAGATCGTCTCCGCGGTGGGCAGGCGGGTGGACGAGTCGTCGCCGATGGTGGATGCCCGTCTCAAAGACGGCTCGCGGGTCAACGTGATTATTCCGCCCCTGGCGGTGGATGGCCCTATTCTTTCCATCCGCAAGTTTGGGTCGACCCCGCTGGGGGCAGAGGACCTGCTGCGCAACAAAGCGCTGACCGAGCCGATGCTCGAGATCCTGAAGGGCGCGGTGCAGGCACGGCTGAACATCATCGTCTCCGGCGGCACGGGCGCAGGAAAGACCACTTTGCTGAACGTGCTGTCGGGCTGTATCGACGAGCGCGAGCGCATCGTCACCATTGAAGACTCGGCCGAATTGCAGGTGAAACATGAGCACGTAGTGCGCCTGGAGTGCCGGCCTCCGAACGTGGAAGGAAAAGGCGCGGTGAAGCAGAGAGAACTGGTAATCAACGCACTGCGTATGCGTCCCGACCGGATCGTGCTGGGCGAGGTGCGTGGGGAAGAGTGCCTGGACATGTTGCAGGCTATGAACACCGGTCACGACGGCTCCCTGACCACCATCCACGCCAACACGCCCCGGGACGCGATCGCGCGCATGGAGACCATGGCCATGATGGGCAGCGTGAGCCTGCCGGAGAAGGCGATTCGGGCACAGATTGCGTCGGCGGTCCATCTGATCGTGCAGATCGCCCGCATGAGCGATGGTTCACGCCGGGTTACGCATATCACCGAACTTACCGGAGCGTTCAGCGATGTCATCAGCATGCAGGACATCTTCCTTTTTGAGAAGGAAGGTTTGGGACCCAATGGGAAAGTCAAGGGCCGCTTTCGCGCGACCGGCATCGTGCCAAAATTCGGCGACAAATTGAAAGCAGCGGGTATTCCGTTGCCAACCGGCCTGCTCGATTACTCGGCGGAAGTGTGGACTTAGAGATGGCTCTCCCCGTTCTGGTGTTTCTCTTGATGCTGTTGGCCACCTTCGGGGTGGTTGTGGCGATGACGCGCCCGTCGCCGCAGGAGAAGCTCATCGGGCAGCGGATGGCGTTGATTCACCAGGCAACGAGCAAAGGCGGCGTCAGCGCCGAGACGGAGCAACTGTTCAAGCCGACGAACCGCGGCAGGTTTGGCTGGCTGGATGAAATGCTGGAATCTTACGGATTCGCGCAAACGATACAGAAGCGCATATTACAGGCGGGGAGCTCGACCAGCGTTGCGACGTTGATGGTGAGCAGTCTGGGTTTGTTTTTTGGCGGATATGTGATCGCGTGGTTCTTTGCACCCATGGTTCTGATCGATATGGGCGCCGGCGCGGGGCTGGGGTTACTGCCATTCGGAATTCTTTCTTTCAGGAGAACACGGCGAATCAGCGCCTTTAACGCAGTACTGGCGGAGTCCATTGACATGCTGGCCCGTGCTCTGCGCGCGGGCCACTCGGTAGTCGGCGGGATGGAGATGCTGGCGGCGAATGCCCAGGAACCAGCGGCCTCGGAATTCGGAGAGATTTTCAAACAGCAGAATCTCGGTTTGCCGATGCGTGACGCCCTGATGCAGCTTCTGGATCGTGTTCCCTCGGCCGATCTGCGGGTTCTGGTAACTGCCATCCTGGTGCAGCGGGACACGGGCGGCAACCTTGCCGAGATACTGGACCGGACTGTTTTCGTGATTCGCGAACGGCTGCGGATTCAGGGCGAGATTCAAGTGCAGACCGCCCAGGGAAGGCTTACGGGATGGATTTTAAGTTCGCTGCCGGTGGTGATGCTGGTGTTGCTCAACCTGGTGAATCCGGGATACTCGCAAATTCTGCTCACCGATCCATTTGGCCGCAAGCTGGTTTATTTCAGCATCGGCATGCTGGTGGTTGGGTCTTGGATCATTCGCCGCATTGTCAATGGAATCGAGGTATAGCGATGAGCCTGATCTTTTACATCGCCCTGGCGCTTACGGTATTTCTTCTGGTTGCAATGTTGATCGCTCCAATGATCCTGAGGCCCTCTCCAGCCGCCAGACGGATGCTGGAGATGGTGCAGAGCACGCGGCCGGACAAGAGAAGCATTGGCTACAAGGAGCGGATGCAAGGGACGATTCTTTCGCTGGCCGCGGGCCTGCAAGGGCGGTTGGGGTTCACTGAGAACGAAAAGGTGAAACAGCAGTTGCTGGGCGCGGGGATCAGAAGCACGCGAGGCATGAACGCCTATGCTGCGAGCCGCTTCATCGGACCGGTGATAGGCATCGCATGCGGAAGCCTGATCCGCTCCAACACGGTTTTCTGGGCTTTGTCCCTGGGCGCGGTTTTTTATCTGGTCCCGGACATGTGGCTGAGGATGAAGATCAAGAAACGGCGAGAAAGAATCAGGAAGAGTCTTCCGGATGCCCTCGATCTGCTGGTTATCTGCGTGGAGGCGGGGCTTGGTTTAGATCAGGCAATGTTACGAGTAGGACAGGAGTTGATCATCAGCCATCCGGATATCCACCAGGAGTTTATTCAAGTCAACCGGGAGCAATTGGCGGGAAAGCCTCGTCTGGAAGCATGGAAGAGCGCGGCAGAGCGTACACAGATTCCCGAGTTCTCGTTGTTCGTGAGCATGCTTACGCAAGCGGACCGATTCGGTACGCCCATTGTCAGAGCGCTGAGCAGGTTTGGTGACGAGATCCGCATGAAACGACGGCAGCGGGCGGAAGAGATGGCGGCGAAGACCAAGATAAAGATACTTTTCCCGTTAGTGCTGTTTATCTTTCCCTGCATTTTCATCGTGCTGCTGGCGCCCGCGATTCTGAACATTGCGAAGAATATGCAGTCGTTTAAGTAGTTTGACTGCACACCGAGTTTTACGAGTTATACGAGATTGGGAGAAAGGAGGATAGATCGAATGGACTCGACAACATTAGTACGCATCATCGCGGGTGTTCTGGCGGTGGCTGTGCTCGCTTTCCTGATATACCGCAGAAAGCACGCGAAGGTCTAGTTGTCTGTGATGGCCTTCCACACGCTGAGTCAAGGCGCAACGATGACCCTCAGAGATGTAACGAGGGGCACCGCGGTGGGCACACGGATCACGATCGCCAACACGTCTCTCACCCGCCTGATTGGTTTGGCGGGCAGGAGAGAACTGGCTTCCGGATGTGGGCTGCTTATCCGGCCTTCATCCGGAATCCATACGTTTGGCATGTTGTTTTCTATCGATGTAGTTGCGCTTAGCAAAGATCTTCGGGTGCTCAAGCTCTGGCATCGCCTGGCTCCGTTCAGGATGACCAGTATCAACCTGAAAACCCATAGCATGCTGGAACTGCCGGCGGGCCAGATCAGCAGTTGCCGGATGCAGGTGGGGGATCAGTTGGAGTGGGTGCGGTGATGAAAAGTCAGGTAGATTCGTATCTCAGGGCTTTACTGTCTGCGTCAGAACTCAACTTACAAATCCAGTTCCGGAGGGACGGCTGAAGTCACCCACGAGATGGTCCTGGGTTGGCTGCCTCGAATCGCCAATAGTCCATTTCAGAGGTGGAGGCTCCCCAGGATTACATCCTGGGGCATTTTCAGCCGTCCCTGCGGGACTGATCCGTGCTGTCAAATCCTACCCAGGACTAACGTCCTGGGCTACTCTCAGCCGTCCCTTCGGGACTGATCGCGATCTGCCCCGATAGCTGATTTGTTTCAATTACTGCTATCCGAATCAGCCGATCAGAAAAGCTAATCTGGACGAGACTGACTCTCAGCTGTCCCTTCGGGACTGAGTTTGTGTCCTCTCCGGGCGCATTGGTTATGGCCTGGCATCCAGGATTCCCGGAGCAACTCGGACGAGCCCCAAATAGCTGTAACTCCGTGGGTCAGCAAAAGAAATGGGCAGCGTCCCTGGTTACGGTCCGCTGCCCTTACGATGATAGGAATTCGAGCGCTAACTGCAGGGCTTGCCCGCGTCCGGGTGGGCGCCTTTGGCCTTGGCAGCGGCTTCGGTCATGTATGCGCCGGCTTTGGTCGTACCGTAGTACTTCGTCCCCGGGCAGTGATAGACCTTGGTGGAGGTGTTCAACCAGACCAGGCCTGGACCACCACCAGGAGCAGGCGTGGTCGAGGTTGGCGTGGTTGCCTTGCTCTTGGGTGAGGGAGCCGCGGGCGGAGTGGGATTGGCAGGAGCCGCTGCCGGAGTTGCCGGAGCCGCCGCTGTTGCGGGGGCAGCACTGGTGGACGCATACCAGGTCTTTATCCCCTTGTGGCCGCGGCAGGCACCGCTTTTGCTGGCTCCGGTCCAGTAAGACCCGTCATTACATAGCCCGGTAGCACCGGCAGGGGCCCCCGCAGGGGCCTGGGCCACGCCTGCCTGGGAAACGATCATTGCGGTTACAGCCAGCGCGGTAGCCGCCAGCATCGAACGGATCAGTGTCTTCATATACGCTCCAGTTGAGGTACTCGCGATAATTTTTTGGGGGCCGAGCCCCCAATACTACGGTGCCCCGGGACTGGAGCACAAGGACTAATGTCGAACGCGTTGGCAGGATGAAAGACGCTTCAGCGTGCATCCCGGCTGACGATCGCCACCCGGAAAAGCGGCTTGGTTTTTTCTGCCGGATCTACTTCGTAGGTCTGGCTGGTCTTTGCCGGATCGTAGCCGCGCCATAGCCAGATCATCTCCGCGGGAAACTCAGCTGCGCCATGGCCGGAGTTGTGGGTTCCCTGGCCGAAGCTGAAATGGAAATCGTAATTCTTCAACTTCAAGGCATTGGCCATGCGGATGTTGGCCAAGGGCCAACTTCCGTAACGATCGTTCTCCTGATCGTTGGCGCCATCCTGCAGCCATACGCGAAGATTGCGCGCGGGTTCACGCAGAATCTTCTCCGGGTAGTCCTGGCCGCCGTCAGGGATGGCCGGATCTTCCTTCCACTGGATGCTGGTGAAACTACCGATCCAGGTGATTACGCGGCTGAATTGATCGGGCAGCTGCCAGGCTGCATTGAAAGAACAAATACCGCCCGAGGATAGGCCCGTAATGGCGCGGCTGTAGGCGTCTTTGCGGATGTTGTACTGGGCGGAGACCTCAGCCAGGATCTCATCGCGCAGGAAGCGGGCATAACGCTCACTCACGGTGTCATATTCAGTGCTGCGCATGGAATCTTTCAGGGTGCGATGCCACTGCGTGGCGTAGGCCTGCACAAAGCGGTAGGTCGGCGTTCCCGGCGCATCCGTCACGTCGCCCGGGTTAATGAAGACGCAGATCATGACCGGAATTTTCTTTTGCGCGATCAGGTTGTCGATGACGTTGAGCGCGGGGTTGTTGCCATCGCGCTGGATATATCCTCCACCGTCCTGAAAGACCATGAGGGCCGCGGGAACTTTAGGGTCGTAGCCGGCGGGCACGTATATCCAGTACTCGCTCTTCATACCGTCGTAAATTTTGCTGGCGTGTATGAGCTTTTCCGACAGCTTGCCGGAAGGCACGCCGGCCTGGAGATAAGAGTCCGGGCCGAATGCGGGAAGATCGAGGCGTCCGCCGAATTTGGCGCCTGCGATTTGGTAGTAGAAGGCATGCAGGGCGCCCAACGCTTCGATTTTGGCCACCGCGTACCATAACCCGCCGGCATTCAAGGACTGCATTTGGGGACCGGCGGCGCCGTCGATGAAGAGCACGGGAGGGGTGGAAGATTGCAAGGCAAAGAAGAAGTCGTGGCCCTGACCGGCCCATGCTGTGCCCTCCTGCAATTCTTTCGGGCTGAAGGTGGCGTTGATGGCATCCGTAAGGCCGGGGCTGTGGGATTGGGCCAGGCTTATCAATTGCGGGGCGGTCATTTTGCCGGCGGCGAACGCCGTGAGGCTGAAAAGAAAAGCCAGAGTGAGCAGCAAAAAGATCCATGTACGCATAGCAGGAGAACTATATCGCAGAGGATAGAAGGTATCAGCCTGGGAAAATGTTCGCCTCAGCGGCTAAATGCCGATTCGTTGCAAAGCATGGATGTACGGCCTAAAGGCTTCAGGGACTTCTACTGCGGAGGCTGATTGGTGCCCGGCGCCGGCGGGGGCTGGGTGCTGTTTGGGCCCTTGTAGACCAGAGGGATGTGGAAGGGCAGCTGGGCGTCGGTGGACTTCGATTTGGGCTTTTCCTGGGCTGCAGCAGTGCGCTTGGTGTCTTCGGCCACGACCGTACGCTGCGAGTTGAGACATAGCCAATTGGTTCGTACATGCTCGAAGACGTGGGAGAAGATGCCCTTTTCCAGAACCGGCCCTTTGTCCGTTTTCCAGTTCATCACGTAGGTCCCGTTCACAATCGCTACGTCTCCCACGAAGCGCACGCTCACTACTTTTTGTTCAAGTGATTCGGGTCCAGCACCCTTGACGAGAAGTTGGGCAATCTGCTGGTTGCGGGTGGCCACGTCGCCGGTGGCGGATATCCCGATGAACTGCGGCGCGAGTACCAATTCGAGCCCGTATTGATCGCGCTTGGTGACCGCTGCGTTCCACCGGTCTTCCACCTGCTGCATTTCCTTAATCCCGGAGGGCACGGCGGTTGACTTTGCTGGTTGCTGTGCTGCGGCGATTGCGCCCGGCAACGACAAGCAGAGGGCAATTAATAAAGATTTCGTTCGAGGACCCATCCTCGTCTCATCATACCGATTTCTACCTTGATTCCCTCAGTCCAGTGCCTGATTCCCTCAGGCCGGCGACAGCTGGTTGTGGCCTAAACTGGACCTGGAGTTTTCCCCTTTGGCCACTTTTTCTGATCTGTCATTAGACCGCGGTCTGCCCGCCAGCGTAGAGGCAGAGCGTTCGATCCTGGGCGCGATCCTGCTCGACAATCATTCCTACAACGAAGCAGCGGAAAAGCTTAGCTCAGAAGATTTCTTTCTGGATTCGCACCGGCGGATCTATAGCCGCATGGCGGAGCTGATCGACGCCCATCGCGCGGTCGATATCGTGACCCTGGCGGAGGAACTGGCACGGCGCAAGGAGGTGGAGGCGGTGGGCGGCGTCGCCTACCTGGCATCGCTTACGGAAGGTCTGCCGCGCCGGCCCAGCATTGAAGAGTACGTCCGGATCGTGAAGGACAAATCGCTTGCGAGGCAATTGATCGTCATCTGCAATACCGCCATCACCCGGGCGGCCGATCAAAGCGATGAGGCGCTGGTGGTGCTGGACTCCGCGGAGTCCGGTTTGCTGGAAGTATCGGAGCGCGGGATCACGCGTGGATTTGCAGGCATCCCAGAGATCATTCGCGACTCCTTCGGCACCATTGACAACTTGTACGCGCAACAGAAAGAGGTCACCGGACTGGCCACCCACTACACCCAGTTCGACAAGATGACCAGCGGCCTGCAGACTTCGGACCTGATTATCATTGCCGCCCGTCCCAGCATGGGCAAGACGGCGTGGGCCATCAACATTGCGGAGAACGCCGCGGTGCGCGATGGCAAGGTGGTGGCGGTCTTCTCACTCGAAATGTCCAAAGAGTCGCTGCTGCGGCGCATGCTGGCTTCGCAGGCTTTGGTTTCCATGCAGAAGATCCAAACCGGCTTTATTCCCAGAGCAGACCGGGACAAGTTAATGGAGGCGCTGGAGCGGCTGGCGGAGGCCAAGATATTTATCGATGACACGCCGGCCATCGCGCTCTCTGAGATGCGGGCCAAGGCACGGCGGCTGCAGCGGCAGCAGGGCGTGCTGGACCTGATCGTGATCGACTACCTGCAACTGATGACCGCCTCCAGCTTTGCGGCGGGCGGCAAGCGCTACGAAAACCGAACCCAGGAGGTCTCCGCCATCTCCCGCGGCCTCAAGGCGCTGGCCAAGGAGCTGCGGGTTCCGGTGGTTGCGCTCTCCCAGCTCAGCCGCGCCTCGGAGCAGCGGGGAGGCGACAAGAAGCCGATGCTGTCCGATCTGCGCGAATCGGGCTCGATCGAGCAGGATGCCGATGTGGTGGCCTTCATCCATCGCGAAAGTTACTACAACAAGGACGAGAACGGGGATGAAGATCCCGACTCCAAGAACAAGGCGGAGATCATCATCGCCAAGCAGCGCAATGGTCCCACCGGCTCCGTGCATCTCGCCTACCGGGCAGACTGCACGCGCTTTGAAAACATGGCCTTCGGGGAAGCGCCGGGCGAATACTAAAATGAGCAATGTTTCCTCGACGCATTTGGGCTGAAATCTCCCGCGGCAACCTGCTGGCCAACTATGAGAAGCTGCGCGATGCGGCGGGTCCCCAGGCTGATCTGATGCCGGTGATCAAGGCCAATGCCTACGGCCATGACTTGCTGCTCTGCGCCCCACTGCTGGCCGGAGTGGGAGCCGAATGGTTGGGAGTGACCGGAGCCGGGGAGGGCGCCTCGGCGCGCGCCGTCTGCCCCCAGCCGCGCATTTTGTTGATGTCTGGAATCCTTCCTGGAGAAGCAGAGCTGGTGATTGATCAGGGACTAACCCCGGTGGTTTGGGAGCCCTGGCAGCTGGACCTGCTGGAGGCAGCCGCGACGGCAAGAGGGATGCAGGCCGGGAGCCTGGCGGTTCACCTGGAAATCGACACCGGCATGTCACGGCAGGGCGTGCGGGTGGTGGGAAGCGAAGTTTCCACAGAAGCTGCTGCTGTGCTGCGGCGCTTTCATCCTGGCTCCTGCCTCCGGCTGGAGGCGGTGATGACTCACTTTTGCGCCCCGGAAACCATGTCTTCCCACCGCCCCAATCCTCAGTTGACAGGCCTGGCTGCGGCGCTCAAATTCATCTTTGCCCAAGACTTGCGGCCGCAGTGGCTGCATGCAGGCAACTCCTCCACCATCGTCGCCGGATCCGACCGGCAGGCCCTGATGGAGATGGCGTCGATCGCGGGAATGCGGCTAATGTTGCGCCCTGGACTTGCCCTCTATGGCTGTCTCGACCGGCTTACCCTGGACGGGATTTCCTGGGATGCCGAAGATCCGGGCTTTGCCCCGGTGCTTAATTGGAAGACCCAGGTGACCTCGTTGCGCACGCTGCAGCGCGGTGAGAGCGCCGGCTATGGCCATACTTTCACTGCCGAGACGAAGACGCGCCTGGCCCTGCTGCCGGCCGGGTATGGCGACGGGGTCAATCGCTTGCTCTCTAATCGCGGGCACGTTCTCATCCGAGGCCAGGAGGCGCCCATCGCCGGCCGCGTCTCGATGGATCAAACCATGGTGGACGTGACCGGCATTCCCGCGGTGGCCATCGGCGATGAGGCAGTGCTGCTGGGGAGGCAGGGCGCGGAGTCGATCGACGCGTGGGAACTCGCGGACCTGGCCGAAACCATACCGTGGGAGGTGCTGTGCGCGATCGGCGCGCGGGTTCCGCGGTTGTTGGTGGATTAGCCGGAGCGACCCCCGTTTGGGTGGAATAGACTAATAGAAGTCATGTTTATCGATGAGGCACGAATCCGGGTGAAGGCAGGGGATGGCGGCAATGGCTGCGTGGCCTTCCGGCGGGAGAAATTTGTTCCCCGCGGCGGTCCCTCGGGTGGGGATGGGGGACGCGGCGGCGACGTCATCATGGAGTCGAGCGAGCGGCACAATACCCTGGTTCACTTTCGCTTCAATCCCGAACATAAGGCACAGCGCGGACGCCACGGCGAGGGCTCCAACTGCAGCGGCAAAGAGGGCGAGGATGTGATTCTGAAAGTGCCGGTCGGGACCGTCCTCTACGACGACGAAACGGGTGCGCTGGTGCATGATTTTTCCCGTCCCGATGAGCGCATCATCGCTGCCAAGGGCGGACGAGGGGGACGAGGGAATCAGCATTTCGCCACTGCCGTTCACCAGGCCCCGCGGGAATCGGAAGCCGGCCGGGAGGGAGAAGAACGCGCCTACCGGCTGGAGCTGAAGCTGCTGGCCGACGTGGGACTAGTGGGATATCCCAACGCGGGCAAGTCGACGCTGATCTCCCGCATCTCGGCGGCCAAGCCCAAGATTGCCGATTATCCCTTCACTACCCTGGAGCCCAACCTGGGAGTGGTCTCGGTGGGAGAGCCGCCGCATGAAGATAGCTTTGTGGTGGCCGACATCCCTGGTCTTATCGAGGGCGCCCACCTAGGGGCAGGGCTGGGAATGCAGTTCCTGAGGCATATCGAGCGCACCCGGCTACTGGTGCACCTGGTGGATGTTTCCGATGCCAGCGGCCGCCCTGATCCGGTGGAGGATTTCCGCGTCATCATGGACGAGCTGAAGAGCTTCGGCCATGGCCTGGAGGAAAAACCGATGGTGGTGGTGGCCTCCAAAGCCGACGTAGCCAACCCGGAGAAACTCAAGAAGCTGCGCGCCATGGCCAAGCGCCGCAAGCTACCCTTCTTTGCCATTTCCGCGGTGAGCGGCGCAGGTATCGCGGAGCTTAAGTTCGCCCTGGGTGAGCGGGTGCGCGCATCGCGCGAAGCGGAGATCGCTCCGGTAGCGGCGCCTACGATTCTGGCTGAGTATTAGGCGGTTACTAAACGGGCTGCGGGCACTGCGACGACCGTGCGCCGCGGGGCGGGAAATTGGACCAGCTCCCAGGCTGATCGATCGCGCAGCAGGCGGGAGACCAGGGCGGTGTGCATGGCATGCCCGGCCCGCTGAGCCACGACCCGGCCCAGGATACGATGGCCGACCAAGGCCAGATCACCGATCAGGTCGAGTACTTTATGGCGGACGAACTCGTCGTCAAAGCGCAGGGGTCCGTTTTGCACCGCGC
Organism: uncultured Acidobacteriaceae bacterium; assembly: GCA_963721125.1. GTDB lineage: Bacteria > Acidobacteriota > Terriglobia > Terriglobales > Acidobacteriaceae > PALSA-350. Next base: position 478,965 of record CAVRHZ010000001.1, read on the forward strand.
CGCCGCAAAGAATAATCGCATTTTCTTCCGACGCTCCGCGGATCAGACCCATGTCGCGGAGCATCTTCTCGTCTTCGCGAAATCCGAAGGTGCGGGCGGCAGCAATCTCGGCGCCGTAGGATCCAGCGGCCAGGTCGACAGTGAACGCCTGGCGGCCGATCGGGTGGGGGAAATGGATGTCGTAGCTGATGCTGTATCCCTCGCCGGGATAAACGGCGATGAACTTGCCGTTCTCCCTGACCTCCACACTCTTCAAGATGCGCAGGTACTGCCGCCGACGCCGTTGGCTGCGAATGCCTACACGGGCGAAAGCTTCCACGTAGGGAAAGGCGCTCCCGTCGAGGATGGGCAACTCGAGATTGTCCAGCTCAATGATCACGTTGTCGACGCCCACGCCGATGAGGGCGGAAAGAAGATGCTCGGTGGTAGAGATGAGCACGCCCTGACGCATAATGCTGGTGGCGTAGCTGACCTTGGCGACATTTCTGCCGGTCGCTGCAATCTCGTAGTTGTCCAGGTCAGTGCGGCGAAAGACCACGCCCGAACCAGCAGGCGCGGGCAATAATCGCATGTTTACGGGCGCCCCGCTGTGGAGACCGATTCCTGAAAATTCGATCACCGACGCGATGGTCTTTTCTAAATGCTCTAATTCGACCAATGAGTATTCCTGTTTGCAAATGCCTGCAAAACCATAGACTACATACGAAGAAAAAAGGTTTACTGTGTCAAAAATGCCACAAACTGATCGGGGTAGAGGGGGTACAACAACGGTGCTAGAGACGGTTGCGAGAGGATCCAATGAAAACATACCGTGAGCTGAGTGGCGCCGTGGCCAAGCGACGTCCAGAAATGCTGGAAAAGATCGCCCAGCTGGTTCAAGTCGAATCTCCCACGGAAGACCGGACGGCGGTGAACCGCTGCGTCGCCTTGCTGGAGAAGTGGATCCGGGCCGCCGGGGGCAAGAGTAAGCGCAGCCGGCAGAAGACGGCCGGAGACCTGTTGATGGGCCGCTTTGGGCCGGCACGGGGTACTCCGGTGATGCTGCTGGGCCACCTGGACACCGTGTGGCCGACAGGCACGCTCAAGAAGATGCCCTTCCGGCTGCGTGGGGGCCGGGCCTGGGGTCCGGGCGTCCTGGACATGAAGGCCGGGGTGGTGATGGCGCTTACCGCGCTGCGCCTGTTGGGTGAAGCGGACCGCCTGACTCGGCCGGTCATCCTGCTGCTTAATAGCGACGAGGAGACCGGCAGCGAATGTTCGCGGGGGTTGATTGAATCCGTGGCCAGCCGATGCGCCTCGGTGTTTGTTCTGGAACCTGCCCAGGGTCTGGCCGGGGCTTACAAGACGGCGAGAAAGGGAGTGGGTCACTATCGTTTGCAAGTGCACGGCGTCGCCGCCCACAGCGGGGTGGATTTCGGCCAGGGACACAGTGCAGTGCTGGAACTCGGGCGCCAGATCGAGCGCGCCAGTGCCTTCACCGATTTGTCCCGGGGCATCACTGTCAACGCCGGGGTGATCGGGGGCGGCACGCGGTCGAATGTGGTCCCCGCCGAGGCGTGGGCGGAGTTCGATGTGCGGATCGCCCGGGCGGCAGATGGGCCACGCCTGGATCGCCGCTTCCGGTCGCTGCGCGCGGTGGACCTGCGATGCGGGCTGGAGGTGACCGGGGGCTTGAATCGGCCGCCGATGGAACGCACTTCAGGGACGGTTACGCTTTTTCGCCGTGCCGCAACCATTGCTGCGGGATTGGGTTTTCAACTACAGGAAGCAGCAACCGGCGGCGGCTCGGACGGGAATTTTACTTCGGCCCTGGGGATTCCAACGCTGGATGGAATGGGAGCAGTGGGGGAAGGCGCACATGCCGACCGGGAATCTATTTTGCTTGATACGCTCGTTCCCAGAACAGCACTACTAACAGCAATGATTGGCGGCCTTGCCCTGGAATAGGCCGGAAAAGGGGACGCAAATGCTGATTGCAGTTGATCTCACCCTGCTGACGGTGTTCGTTCTGTGCTCGACAGAGTTGTTGGTGCGTAAGAAGTTGCACTGAGGAGCTAAGTTCTACGCGGCAGTAGAGAAATACCTCAGGGGCTAAACAGGCTGCGGAAAAAAGGACCCATGCTTGGTACTTTTCGTTGAGAGTTGAGGTTGGTAATAAGTTGGCATGCGTGGAGACGACAAGAAACAGCGTGGTTTGTACAGCTATGTGACATTAGAGCAGCGGGTACCAGCGGAGCACCCGTTGCGCAAGATCCGACCGATGTTTGATCGAGCGCTGGAGCGTTTGGACGGGGAATTTGAGTTGATGTACTCGCGCAAGGGTCGTCCGTCGATCGCGCCGGAGCGTCTGCTGCGGAGCCTTTTACTGCAGATCCTGTACTCGGTCCGGTCGGAGCGCCAGCTGATGGAGCAGTTGGACTACAACCTGTTGTTCCGCTGGTTTGTGGGTTTGGAGATGGACGATCGGGTATGGGACGTGACGGTGTTCACCAAGAACCGGGAGCGGCTGATTGATGGTGAGGTAAGCCAGCGTCTGTTGGGAGCGGTACTGGAGCAAGCCCGGGAGCACAATTTGCTCAGCGAAGAGCACTTTACGGTGGATGGAACGTTGATTCAAGCCTGGGCTGCGGCACGCAGTTTTAAACCCAAGGACGATGTACCAAAGCCTGGGCAGGGTACAGGATCTGGAGGGGAAGTGTTGCTGCGCGATAAGGTGAAGTCGGAGACGGACCCAGACTCCCGACTGTACAAGAAAGCGACCGCTGATAAGAGCGTTCCCAGCTATCTTGGCCACGCTTTGATGGAGAACCGCAACGGGTTGGTGGTAGCAGCGGAGGCGAGCCAATCAGCCACCAGCGCGGAGCGTGAAGTAGCGCTGAAGATGATTGATGAGCAGTTGCGCCACGACCAGCTGAACGATGCGGAGCGCGAGTATACGTTGGGAGCCGACAAACAGTATCAAGATTCGCATTTCGTTGTCGGCCTACGCCAGCGCCACGTGGCTCCGCATGTCGCCGAGTATGAGAGCGGCATCAACCAGCGCAAAAATAGTCTAACGGAGGCGGAAAGAGCTGACGAGCGCCGCTCGATTAGCCAACGGAAGCGGAAGCTGATCGAGCGTGTGTTTGGTTGGGCTAAGCTCGACCGGCCGCTCCGTCAGGTCAAGCTTCGGGGACTGAGGCGTGTAGATTGGTTCTACCGCTTGACCATCACGGCTTATAACTTGGTACGCATGAGGAGGCTCATGCCAATCGCGGCGTAACGCTGGGGCAGAGGTGTCTCTGCAGTCGGGAATTCTCCCGCTGCAGCGTCAGAAAACGGCCAAAAAACGGCTTTGGTGGTAAAACAATGACCGGCGAATCGACTGCTAGCAAACCCAGACGCAAGTCACTGGTTTTTTCCGCAGCCTGTAAAGCCCTCATAGCTCGGCGTTGTGCGAACTGGCATGACTAAAGTCGTGCCCTGACACAAAACATGGAGTCTTCTGCAGCCTGTAAAGTATCAGGCCGACCCGGATCTTACAGGCGACTCTCTGCTGCTTCGAGCATGGTTGCGACCAGGGCTAAGGGCAATCCGACCACGTTGAAATAACAGCCGCTGATGCGTGGAATCCACCGCGCTGCATATCCCTGGATGGCATAAGCGCCCGCCTTATCCATGGGTTCACCAGTGGCCACGTAACGGGAGACTTCCTCCGGCCAGAGAGTTCGCATGGTGACCTGGGTCAGCTCTGCCGCCACCTCGATTGCCGGCGACGGGCTCGAGCCCCAGACCACTGCCACCCCGGTGACCACCTGGTGGGTGCGCCCAGCGAGCAGGAGCAGCATGCGCTCGGCATCCGCAGGGTCGGCCGGCTTACCCATCACTTCCCCGTCGCAGACTACGACTGTATCGGCTCCGAGGACTATGCCCGGCTGATGCCGGGCAAAGACTTCTTCGGCCTTCTCCCGGGCGAGCCTGGTGGCGAAGCGGATGCCGTCCTCTTCCGGGCGGCGCGTCTCGGGCACGGAGGATATCTGGACGTCGAATTGGTAGCCCGCCTGGGCTAGTAGCTCCCGCCGTCGGGGCGAGGCGGAAGCAAGGATGAGCTTGGGGGTCACAAAACTATTCTCCGCTTGGATTGTTACAGTTCGCTCACGCTGGTGCCCGCGCGAACACCTTTGCGGTCGCAGACAGCCCAAGCCATGCGTGGGGTGTTGTGGGCGATTCCGAAACGGCCATCCGGCCCAAGCAGGATGATGCCCCCATGTCCCTGGAGGCGGGCATAGAGATAAGTGATGGCGTCCTGGGCAGCCTGCTCCGGCCCCAGTTGCGGTACCCGGTCGACCGCCCACTTGCCCAGGACCAGTTTCATGATGGGTTCCCCCCACCCGGTCAGCGACGCGGCTGCGCTGCGATTGTCAGCATAGCCGCCGCAACCGATGAGGGACGAGTCACCGACCCGGCCGGGGGCCTTGTTGAGGGTTCCCCCGGTAGAGGTAGCTGCGGCCAGATTCCCAGCGGCATCGAGGGCCACTGCGCCCACGGTGTCATGGGAGTTCGCCGGGGGCTGCGTACCCTCAAAGGTGAGATCCGGAATGCCTGCCCGCTCCCGCTCCTGGGCCTCGGCCAGGCGCAGGCGTTCGCGGTCCAGCACCAGCTCCTGGTTCTCGATCAGTTCGATGCCCTGCTCACGGGCGAACTCTTCCGCGCCCCGGCCGACAAAATAAACGTGCGGACTGCGTTCCAGCACCAGGCGGGCCGCCTGGATGGGATTTCTTAGCCTCTCCACGCCGGCCACCGCACCGACCCGCAGGGTGGCGCCATCCATCAGCAGGGCATCGAGTTGTACCCGGCCGTCGCGGGTAAGAAAGCTGCCCCGGCCGGCATCGAAGGTCTCGTCGTCTTCGAGCAGGGTCACGGCCGCCTCCACTGCGTCCAGCGAGGAGCCTCCCTCCTTCAGGAGGGAGAAGCCTGCTTTGACGGCGCGCATCACACCGCGTCGATGCGCTTCCAATTGGTCCTCGGGAATGTCCCAGGCTCCGCCGTGAAGCAGCAGAACGGGATTACGCACCGTCATCATCAGGCGCGGGGCGCGGGGCGAAGATCAGAACCTAGATCGGGAGCGGTGCTGCGGGCCGCGGTGGCGGCGGGGGCGCTCTGGACCTGGTTGCTGATTTGGTTGCTGACCGTGTTGGGAGAGGTCTTGGTTCGCGAATAGGTATAGCTAATGCGGTGGATGACGGTGATGGTGGACAACACGGCCAAAACCCAAAGGACCGGGGCCATCACCCCCCAGCGATTAAAGAGCGCCCCCAGGATGATGAGAACGACACGCTCCGGCCGCTCCATGAAACCCACCTTGCAGGAGCCTATCAGCGCTTCGGCGCGGGCCCGGGTGTAGCTCACCATGAGCGAAGTCACCATGACAAAGGCGGCCAGAACGACATAGAAGAAGCGATTGCCGCGGGCGTAGAAGACGAGCAGGCCAAAAAAGAGGACGACGTCGCTGTAGCGATCAATCACCGAATCGAAGAATGCTCCGAACACGGTGACTTGATCCGTCTGGCGGGCCACCCGCCCGTCTACCATGTCGAAAATGCCGGCTCCGATGATGACCAGCCCGGCGTAGAGAAACATGCGGACGTAATTGTGCTCATTGGCCAAACCGAAGAGAATGGCGGCGGCGGTGTTGATCAACAGGCCCAGGAAGGTGAGCACGTTGGGCGAAATGCGGGTGAGCGCCAGCCCGTCGACGATGTACTGCAGGATGACGCCGCATCCTTTGCCGAAGGCGCTAGTCCAGGTCATGTCGACGTCCGGTCGAGGTCATGGCGCCTCGTCGTGAATCGTAGTCAGCTTGAGAATCTCCAGCTCACGCTTGCCGTTGGGAGTCACAATGGCCGCAATGTCTCCGACCTGCTTGCCCACCAGCCCCCGGCCGATAGGGGAGGTAGTGGAGATCAGGCCCTGGTTCACGTCGGATTCTTCGCTGGTGACCAGTTTGTAGGTGATTTCCTCGTTTTTGGTGGTATCGAAGACCACTACTGTGGAGCCAAACGCAATCCTGTCCTTGGGAATATTGGTCAGGTTGACCAGGGAGAGCTCCGCCATACGCTTCTTGAGCTGCCCCAAGCGGGCGTTGACGAAGACCTGACGCTGTTTCGCCATGTGATACTCGGCGTTTTCGCTCAGATCCCCCAGCGAAGCTGCCTTTTTGATCTCGATGGGCAGATCGTGGGTGAGCTCGTGCTCCAGCTCGCGGATCTGTTCTTCCAGCTTTTTCTTTATGTGTTCTGGCATTTGGTGATGTTCCCAACGAGGCCGATGAGCCCAAAGGAGGTACGACCAACGAGGTGCAAGACACGATTATACGACGGACCAGCACCGCCGTTCGACGGCGGTTCTCGCTCGCATCGGGTTGGCGAAGGTCTTTTCCGGCGGCGTCAACGCCCGGAGTCTTCGCCTGGAGTGATGCGCGCGGAGTCCAGGAAGCTCTGCAGAATGAGCACCGCGGCTACCTGGTCGATCACCGCGCGGCGGTCTGCCGGGAGGCGGCCGGCAGCATCCAGATGACGATGCGCTTCGGTGGTGGAGAGCCGTTCATCCCAGAGGGTAACGGTGACCCCGGTCTCCTGCTGCAGGGCCTGGGCAAAGGCCTGCGCCTTGAGGGCCTGGGGGCTGATGTCGCCGGACATATAGAGCGGATTGCCCACCACTATCTGGACGCAGCTATATTTGCGCACCAGGCGGGCCAGGGAGCCAAGATCATGGCGACGATTCTTGCGCACCAGGGTGAGCACGGGCTGCGCAGTGAGGCCCAGTTCGTCGGAGACTGCCACCCCGATGCGGCGGTCGCCGACATCCAGACCTAAAATCCGGTCCTGGGTACGATTCTCGATGAGTACCTCCTCTGGCGGTGGCTCAGTTTGCTTGCTTCCGGCAACGATTTCACCTAGCACAGGTTACCGCCAGAGGCGGCGACAGGAATCGCATCATAAAATCCAGGAGGAGAATCCAATCCAACAAGGTTCCCTTGTGCGACGTTTCCTGGTGGTTTTTTTTCTGCTGGTGACCCTGCTTGCGGTCTCGCTGGGCACCCGCGAACTCATTTTGCCTGCCGGCCCGCCGGCGGAAACCTTTGTCGAAGTGGTTCCGGGCATGGGCTCGCGAACCATCGCGGGGTTGCTCGCCGGCCAGGGAATTATTCGCAGCCCTTACGCCTTCGACCTGTGGCATGTGCTGCGCGGGGGCACGCTGAAGGCGGGAGAATACCGCTTTGCGCAGCCGGCTACCCTGCCTGAGGTATACACCCGCCTGGTGCGGGGGGATGTATACACCCGGACGGTGACCATTCCTGAGGGTTTCAACCTTTTCGACATTGCCCAAGCCGTCCAGGATGCGCAACTGGGATCGAAAGAGAGCTTTCTGACCGCCGCCAACCAGAACGTAGCCCTGATTGCCGATCTCGACCCGGGGGCCAAAAACCTGGAAGGATATCTCTTTCCCGATACCTACCGTTTTCAGCGGCATCAGCCGCCCGGTCAATTGCTGGCGGCCATGGTGAGGCGCTTCCGGCAGAGCAGCGCTTCGATCGGGATGGCGGGCGACTATCACCGGATCGTGACCCTGGCATCGCTGGTGGAAAAGGAGACCCCGGTGGCGGCGGATCGCCCGCTGGTGGCGAGCGTGCTGGAGAACCGCCTGGCCAAGGACATGCCGCTGATGACCGACCCGACGGTAATCTACGCTGCCATGCTGGAGAAGCAATACCGGGGAGCGATTTATGAGTCCGATTTGAAGCGGGACTCGGCCTACAACACCTACCGCCATGCCGGCCTGCCGCCGGGACCGATCTGCAGCCCGGGCATTGCCTCGCTCCAGGCGGCCATGCATCCCGCTGACAGCAAGTTCCTTTATTTTGTTGCGGATGCGGGTTCCGCCGGCCACTCCCGGTTTGCCACCACGCTGGAAGAGCACGAGCGCAATGTGAGCGCGTACCGGCGGGGGCTTAAGGATGCCCAGGGGACCCATTGAAGAGACGGTGGCGGAGGCCTGCGCTCCACGCCGCAAGTTTGCGATTGCACTATACTCGCATTTCCTGAGTTGAATGAATGCGGAGAGACTGGTTGAAGTTCTTGGCGCTGCTGGTACCGGTCTTGACCGGATGCCTGAGCCACACCCGCAGCCTACAGAAGCCGATCGTAGCGGGCACCGTCCTGAATGCCGATGCAGTGCAGTTGGTGGAGGCCATCAACCGCCGCTACGACCAAGTGAATTCGCTGACCGCCACGGTGGACTTTGCCGCCTCGGTGGGCGGCGCCCATAGCGGCAAGGAGACGGATTACACCTCCTTCCATGGCTACATTCTGTTCCGCAAGCCGCAAATGCTGCGCGTGATTGGACTACTGCCGGTGGTGCGCACCCATGCATTTGACTTGGCCAGTAACGGCCAGACCTTCACCATGGTGATACCGCACTACAACAAGGTCATTGAAGGGAGCAATGCGGTGACGACCCGGGCCAAGAACCCGTTCGAAAATCTGCGTCCCGATGTTTTCCTGGACTCTATTCTGATTCGCAGCATCAACCCGGACTGGATTGTGTCACTGACTCACTCGACCAAGTTGGAGCCGGAGACGAAGCAGATCATCGAAACCCCTCAGTATGACCTGACGGTATTGAAACCCGGGAGCCGGAGTTCATCCCCCGCTCTACCGCAAGTGGACAAGCCGCTGCGGGTCATACACTTCAGCCGCATCAACCTATTGCCTATCGAGCAGGACATATATAACGCCGACGGCGATCTGGAGACCCAGGTGATTTACGGACCCTATCAGGACTTCAGTGGAACGCAATTCCCTGGCACCATCACCATCAACCGGGTGATCGACGAGTACAAGATCGCGCTTACGGTGGAGAAGGTGACCCTGAATCAACCGCTGGCGGATGACCAGTTTGAAACCAAGATTCCTGCAGGCTACAAGGTGGAGAAGATGCCGTAGGCTGAGGTGAGCCACGACGCTTTCGAGGTGCCCGTGAGTGAAGCTGCAGGTCCCTACGCCGCGCTTCGGTTGGAATGACAAATTGGAGGGTGGCGCTCACCTCAGCAGCGGTTACCGAGAGATGGACAGAGCGACCGCAAGTATGACTCTCAACCGCAGCTAGAGCAGGCCGGCCCGGGTGGCGTGGGCGTGGATCTCGTGGTTGATATCGAGCGCTAATGCCAGCGAATCGCGGGCCTGCTGCGGGGTTACCCGCGGCGGCCTGCGGGTACGAACCGAATCCAGAAATGACTGGATTTCGAGCAACAGTGGTTCCCCACCCTGGACCGGGGGCTTACTGGCAGCCAGGTTTTGTTCCCCGCTCGCGCCCGGAGCCACGTTGATAATCAGCAGATCCTGCCGGGCATAGTCGATCGACAGGTATTGGTGAGGCTGGAAGAAGCGCAGCTTGCGGACGGTTTCCGTGCTCACGCGGCTGGCGGTGAAGTTGGCGACGCAGCCGGAAGCAAACTCCAGGCGAACGTTCGCGATGTCGACCTTGGGGGACAAAATCCTCAGGCCCACGGCATGCAGCTGGCTTACCGGAGAGCGCACGAAGCTGAGCACGATGTCCAGGTCGTGGATCATCAGGTCCAGCACCACATCTACGTCCAGGGCGCGGCGATGGAAGACGCTGAGGCGGTGAGCTTCGAAAAACATGGGCCCGTTGACTAATGGCTCGGCCGCGGCGACCGCGGGGTTGAAACGCTCCAGCAGGCCCACCTGCAGGATCCGCCGGCTGGCTGCCGCTTGTCCGACCAGGGCATCGGCCTCGGCCAGGGTCACGGCGATAGGTTTCTCCAGCAGGACATCGAGCCCCTGGGCCAGCGCCTGGGTGGCCACGGCATAATGGGCGGACGTGGGCACGCAGATGGAGACCGCGTCCAGGTGGAGTTTCCCCCCGCGGCACGCCTCCAGGCAGGCTTCGGGCGAGGAAAAGACGGGGACGTCCCCCTGCTGGCGCAGCATCTCGGCCGCGACCGGGTCGGTCTCCGCCACCGCGGCCAGACGCACTCCGCAACCGGCCTGCTCCAGCTGGCGATAGACGCGCAGATGATTGCGGCCAAAGGCCCCGGCGCCGAAGACGGCTACACTCAGCACGTGTTCGCTCGTCATCGGCAACCGGGGCGGGAGACGGGCGCACTGCAGCAATCAAAGTTTGCTCGGCTGCGGTCCGTATCTAGCATGGGTTTATGGAGTTATATCCAGCGCTTGTGGGAGGTTGATTTCCGTCCGCTATTTTCCCTGCACAGCGCCGAGGCATTTGGAGTAGAGGGCGAGTAATTGGTTGACCTGATCTTCGGGTTTCGAACCGGTGGCGGAGACAAAGCCCGCAGCCGGCGACGTGCCCTTTCCCAGCCCCGCCGACGCAGCGACAAACTTCAACAGATCCAGGGCGATATCTTCATTGCGGCGCGAGCCATTCGGGGTGGTTACAGCCTGTTCCATGTGCTTCCTCCGTGGCGATGCTACCAGAAGCGCGGTCGAGTATGCTGCTACTTGCAACGAGTAGGCGGCAAAGGGGAGCTCCGTGGCAGTGATGGCGATCCAGCAGATTCGGCGCATGCGGGGCGGAGCCCAGAGCCACCTCATGCTGGCCTCGGACAACCATCTGTACGTGGTCAAATTCCGCAACAATCCCCAGCATGAGCGAGTCCTGGCCAATGAGCTGCTGGCCACCCGGCTGGGAGCCGCGATCGGGCTCTCCATGCCTCACTCAGAGGTGATCGAGGTGACGGACTGGCTGATTCGCAACACTGCCGATCTGCATATGGAGTTTCGCGGCGGCCAGCGGCCATGCCTGGCCGGGCTGCACTTCGCCTCGCGCTGGGTGGGTGGGCTGATGCCGGGACAGGTGGTCGACTATCTGCCGGAGGAGCAGCTGCTCGAAGTGCGCAATCTGAGCGAGTTCGCGGGTATTCTGGCGCTGGACAAATGGACCTGCAACATCAACGGCAGGCAAGCAGTGTTTCAGAAGAGCCGGCGGGAGCGCCGCTACCAGGCTACCTTTATCGACCAGGGGTACTGCTTTCATGCCGGGGACTGGAAGTTTATCGATGCCAGTCTGGGCGGGGTGTTTGCGGAAAACACTGTCTACCGCGGGGTCACCGGCTGGCCAAGCTTTGAACCCTGGCTTAGCCGTATCGAGAACCTGGCCCCGGAGACGGCGTGGTCGATTGCGGAGATGATTCCACCAGAATGGTATGGGGGCGACCTGAGCGCGCTGGAGATACTGGTGGAACGGTTGCTAGCGCGCCGGGCCAGGGTGAGAGAGTTGATTGGGGCGTTCAGGGAATCGGGGCGGAGGCCGTTTCCGAATTGGGGAGGGGAGGGGGAAGAGAGGTTGAGGGAGGAGTGGAAGGGGGGAGAATGGGCGCAAGATAGTGGAGGCTTGGGGTGAAGGGGAGTTCGACGGGAAAGGGGTAGGAAAGGGGGACATGGCGGAGAGAAAACAGTGCGAGTTTCAATTGATCCGTTATGTGCCGGACCCAGTCAAGAACGAGTTCGTCAATATTGGCGTGCTGCTCCGTGCCGCGACAGGAGAACAGGCCGTGCTGCGCTTTACCCGGGACTGGGCCCGCGTGCTCTGCCTCGATCCGGATGCGGATACCCAGATGCTCGAAGCACTGGAGATCGAGATCGGACATCGCTTGCGATCCCAGCCCGCCGACCACCCCAAGCCCATCCTCGATCTGCTCCAAGGGTCGCTTTCCAACGGGGTGCAGATGACGGAAAGCAAGGGGCATCTGGCTGAGAGCTTTGTTTCTGCGATGGAGGATCTGATGCGCCTCTATGTCGATAACCCTCGCCGGGAACGGAAGCAGCGCCGCGGGGGACGTGCGGCGCTGGTCGCGGCCATGCGCACCCACTTTGAGGCGGCCGGGGTGTGGACGCTGATGCGTAAACACATCGCTGCCTCCATCTACACCCAGCCGGGTGATCCGTTGCGCATCGACTGCGGCTATCGCAACAGCAAGATGAAGATGTTCCAGGCGATCTCACTGGAGGGCGGCGTGGATGAGGCGAAGCTACTGGCCTTCGCCGCCCCGGGACTGATAGCCGGGGTGGAGCGCGTGGATAAAACAGAACTCGAGTTGACTGCGATCGTGGAATCGATCGGCTGGCCGGAGGGGGACAACGAACCCGACGAGGAGCGGAGCCTGCGCTACGACTATGCGCGGGAGACTATGGAACATTACAAGATAAGAGTGCTGGCCGCTGACCGCCTGGCGGATATCGCTGAGACCGCGCGCGTCGAGCTGAAAGCGTAGCGTGGCGGGACGGGGATGGGATAATCGAAGCAAATGAATGCCTCTCCTACCGTCGGCGTGGTCATGGGAAGCAAGAGTGACTACGAGGTCCTTCTTCCTTGCATTGACCTCTTGCGGGAGTTCGCCATCCCCTACGAAGCGCGGATCGTTTCTGCGCATCGCACTCCCGACTGGCTTTTTCAATATGCCGAGCAGGCCGAACCTCGGGGACTGAAGATCATCATCGCGGCCGCCGGCGGGGCGGCGCATTTGCCGGGAATGCTTGCCGCCAAGACCATCCTGCCGGTGCTGGCGGTCCCGGTGCCTTCCACCTGCTTGCAGGGTATCGATTCTCTGCTTTCCATCGTCCAGATGCCAAAGGGGGTACCGGTGGCCACGCTGGCCATCGGCAAGCCGGGCGCCGCCAATGCTGCGCTGCTGGCGGTGGCCATCCTGGCCGGCAACGACGCGAAATTGGGTCATCGGCTGCGCGCCTGGCGCGCGGCGCGTAGCCAGGAAGTGCTGCAAACGGAGTTGCCAGCTTGAGCGCGATCGTTCAGGGCTCGACCATCGGCATTCTGGGGGGCGGTCAACTGGGGCGCATGACGGCCATGGCGGCACGGTCGATGGGCTACCGCGTGCAGGTGATGGATCCCGATCCTTCCTGCCCGGCGCGTTTTGTGGTGGATGCCTGCTTTGTGGGGTCGTGGGATGACGCCCGTGCGGCCGCCGACCTGGCTCGCGGCTGCGACGTGATCACGCTGGAGATCGAACAGATTTCCATCGCTTCGCTGGAAGCTGCGGCCAGGCATGCTCCGGTGCGCCCAGGTAAGGCGATCCTGGCCATGGTGCAGGACCGGATCAAGCAAAAAAACTGGTTGCGGAACCAGGGCTACCCGGTGGGCGCTTACCGGGCTATTTATTCGGAAGAGGATCTGCTGCAGGCGGTGGCGGAACTGGGGCCGCGGATTTATTTAAAACGAGCCCACGGCGGCTACGACGGGCGGGGACAGGTGAAACTCGACGGGTCGGAGGCAGAGGTTGTAGGCGAGGCCTGGCGGGCACTCGGGGAGGCGCCCTGCGTGGCTGAGCAGGCGTTTGATCTCCAATCCGAGATCTCGGTGATGGTGGCGCGTAATCCGAGCGGTGAGGTGGTCGCTTACCCGGCCGCGACCAACCATCATGAACAGCAGATCCTGGTTTGGAGCGCGCTTCCCTCCTCTATACCGGCCACGCTGGAGAAGCGGGCCCAGGAAATTGCCACCACCATGGCGCAGCAGCTCAAGCTGGAGGGCCTGCTGGCAGTGGAGATGTTTGTCACCTCCGGGGATGGACTGTACGTCAATGAGCTGGCGCCGCGCCCGCATAACAGCTATCACGCCAGCCAGCGCTGCTGCGTTACCAGCCAGTTCGAACAGGCGGTGCGCGCGGTGTGCGACCTGCCCCTGGGCGATGTGAGGATTATGCGTCCGGCGGCGATCGCTAACCTGCTGGGGGATCTTTGGCTGAAGAACGGAGTGCAGGGTGAACCACGCTTCGCCCAGGCACTGGCGGTTCCTGAGGTCAGCTTGCACTTGTACGAGAAGCACATCGCCCGCGCGGGGAGAAAGATGGGACATCTTTCGGCGACCGCTGACACGGCGGAGGAGGCGGTGGCTCGGGTGATGGAGGCCCGGAGCCGGCTTTGAGGTAGAGATGATCGAGAGTTTCCCGGTACCGGAAGAAAGTTAAAGCGTTCGTTGGGCTTCGCCCATCTTTTTCGGCCCAGGTACGCTGTAGCGAACCTAGGGCACCCGTCGTCTTCCATCGACGGTGTCGGATAATTTGATAGTCAGAGGGAAAGGACAGTGGTGTCCCACTCAAGCCAAAGTACGTTGTACGGCTTGAATGGGGCACCCAGCTTCTAACCGATGTCCTCGTTCCAGTTTTCCAGGTATTTCTTCAGCTCCGCCATGAACCTGCCCGCGTCTGCTCCGTCGATGATGCGGTGATCGAAGCCCAGGGTCAGACGGATGATGCTGCGGATGGCGATCGAATCAGAGCCGTTTTCATCGGTAACTACGGTGGGCTCTTTAAACAGGCCGCCTACGCCCAGAATTGCCGACTCCGGCTGGTTGATGACCGGGGTTCCGAATTGCTCGCCGAAGATGCCGGGATTGGTAATGGTGAAAGTGCCAGAAGCCACTTCTTCCGGCTTCAGCTTCTTGGCCCGGGCCCTTTCCGCCAGGTCGACGATGGCCCGCGCAATGCCCAGGAAACTCTTGTCCTCCGCCTGGCGGATGACGGGCACAATCAAACCCCAATCCAGGGCGACGGCAATGCCCAGGTTGATGTTCTTGTGGTAGCGGATGGCGTCTCCCTCCATCGAAGCGTTCACGATGGGCATCTTGCGCAGCGTAGCGATGACGGCGCGGGAGATGAACGGCATGTAGGTCAGCTTGACCCCATTGCGCTGCTCGTACTTGGATTTCTCCTTCTCGCGAATACGCACGATGCGGCTCATGTCGATCTTGAAGACCGTATGCACGTGAGCGCTGGTGCGCTTGGAGTCGACCATGCGCTGGGCAATGATGGAGCGCATGCGGGTCAAGGGCACCAGTTCATCCCCAGCTGTGACCACCGGAGCAGGCGCAGGAGCCGGGGGCTTGGCCGCCGCGGGCGCGGGGGCTGATACCGGGGCCGGTGAAGGCGCTGGGGCTGGGGCGGCGGCTTTAGGCGGCGCGGCTGCCCCGCCCTTGGCCAGGTAGCCGAGGATGTCTTCCTTGGTAATTCTGCCTGCTGAGCCAGTGCCCGGAACCTTGCTCAGGTCCAGGTTGTTTTCCCTGGCGATCTTGCGCACCAGGGGCGAAGAACGAACCCGCTCGCCAGTTTCGGTTTCGGTCTCGCTGCTTTCGCCTTCGGCTTCGGTGGTTGAGGGCGCAACCGCTGCAGGCGCGGGCTGCGCGCTGGGTGCAGGAGCGGCCGTAGCGCCAACCGCTCCAGCCGCACTGAGGACCGCGACTACGGTGTTGATCTGCACCGTGGTGCCGGCCTGCACTTTGATTTCCGCCAGCACGCCGGCTGCGGGGAAGGAATCTCGGCATCTACCTTGTCGGTCGAGATCTCGAAGAGGGGCTCATCCTGTTGCACGGCATCGCCGGGCTTCTTCAGCCACTTGGTGATGGTGCCTTCAAAAATCGACTCGCCCATCTGGGGCATGATCACATCGGTGAGGGCTGGCGCCGCTGTTCCCGCCGGCGCCGCCGGAGATGGAGAAGACGCCGGAGCGGGGGCAGCCGCTGGTGCAGGCGAGGACGCGGCACTGGGAGTTTCCTTATCCGCCGGGGGTGCGGAGGCCGGCGGAGCCTGACCGTCCGCTTCGGCGATCACGCCCACCACAGTGTTGATCTGGACCGTGTTGCCTTCGGCGATTTTGACTTCGCTGAGCACTCCGCTGGCCGGGGAGGGTATCTCGGCATCCACCTTGTCGGTGGAGATCTCAAAGAGAGGCTCGTCCCGCTGCACAGTGTCGCCGGGCTTCTTCAACCACTTGGTGATGGTGCCTTCAAAAATCGACTCGCCCATCTGGGGCATGATTACATCGGTCGGCATGGACTCCCTTTCGCAATTAGCCGCAGGCCTGTCAGCCTGACGCGAACTCCCTATTCTAGAGCAATCCAACACTTGCTGTGTGGCCGCTGAGCCGCACCGCGCTGGGCACAAGATCGTCGAGGGTTTCGACCCACACTACCTGGCGCCCGAAGACCCGGCCAAAGTGACGGATGATCGAGTTGGCGACTTGCTCGAGCGAAGGCGCGGGATCGACTTCTGCTTCGATGCTGGTAACGCCGCGGTCGCTGATCCCACAGGGCACGATCAGGGCGAAGTCGTCGAGATCGGTGGTCACGTTCAGAGCAAAGCCGTGGGTAGTGACCCCGCGGGCGACGTGCACGCCCAGAGCGGCAATCTTCTTCTCGGCAACAGCGCCTCCAGGGATGGTCCAGACGCCGGCGCGCCCGGGCGCGCGCTGGGTAAGCACGCCGTAATCCGCACAGGCGCGAATGAGCACTTCTTCCAGGCGGCGAAGGTACTCGACAATGCCCAGGGGTGGGGTAAAGCCGCGCAAATGGAGGATGGGATAACCCACCAGCTGGCCGGGACCGTGATAGGTGACGTCGCCTCCGCGGTTGGTCTCAAACAGGGAGATGCCGCGGCGGGCCAGCAACTCGTCGCTGGCCACCACGTGCTCACGGTGAGCATTCCGGCCCAGGGTAAGCACCGGAGGATGTTCCACCAGCAGGAGCACATCGCCGATGCGCTCCTGCTGGCGCAAGGCGCATAGCTGCTGCTGCAAAGCCAGCGCCGTTGCGTAATCCAGGCGGCCGAGATGGAGCAGGGACACAACCATAATTAGAGAAGAGCCGGCTGCTCAAACATTGATGGCCATGTTCTCCACGCTGCCAAAGCCATCCAGCATGGCCTCCGCCAGGGTGGGATGAGCGTGGATGGTGAACATCAACTCTTCGACGGTCGCTTCCAGTTCCAGGGCCACTACCGATTCGGCGATCATCTCCGTGGCTTGCGGTCCGATGATGTGCACTCCCAGCAATTCTCCGTGCTTGGCGTCGGCGACCACTTTCACGAAGCCCTCGTGGGAGCCGACGATGGAGGCTTTGGAGTTAGCGGAGAAGGGGAACTTGCCCACCTTCACCTGGTGGCCGGCGGCCTTGGCTTGCGCCTCGGTCAGGCCCACGCTGCCAATTTGCGGCTCGCAGTAGGTGCAGGCTGGGATGCGTTCGCGGCGTACCGGGCGGGCTCGCTTGCCGGCTACCTTGGCTGCGACCACCATGCCCGCCATGGCGGCCACGTGGGCCAACTGGGGCAGGCCGGCCACCACATCGCCGATGGCGAAGATGCCGGGTTCCCCGGTCTGCATCCACTCGTCGACGCGGATGAAACCACGCTCCAGCTCGACCTTGGTGCTCTCCAGGCCGAGATTGCCGGTTCGCGGGGCGCGGCCGACGGCTACCAGCACTGTCTCGGCTTCCTTGGCTACCTGCTTTCCATCGGAGGCGGTGAAGCTTACCTTCACTCCGTCCTTGGTCTTTTCCACCTTGTCGACCTTGGCCCCGGTGTAGGTGTCGATGCCACGCTTGCGGAAGACCCGGGCCAGTTCCTTGCTCACGTCTTCGTCTTCGTTGGGAACCAGGCGCGGGAGGTACTCGACGATGGTGATCTCGCTGCCAAAACTCTTGAAGATGGAGCCAAACTCGACCCCTACGGCGCCGGCGCCGATGACTACCAGGGACTTGGGGATAGCGGGCAGGGCGAGGATCTCTATGTTGGTCAGGATGCGGTTGGCGTCCGATTCCACCCCGGGCAACATGCGGGCGTCGGAGCCGGTGGCGATGATCACGTTCTTCGCCTGGACAACTTTCTTCTCCCCGTTGGCTGCTTCGACGGCGATGGAGTGAATTCCCTCTTTGGCCGCGCCGGTGAGCTTGCCGTAGCCCTCGATGACGGTGACCTTGTTCTTGCGCATGAGGAAGTCGAGACCCTTCACGTGCTTGGTGATGATCCCGTTCTTGCGATCCAGAATGGTCTTCCAGTTGAGAGTGACCGTGCCCACGCCTTCGATGCCGTGTTCGGTGGCATTTTTCAGGTGGTCATAGACTTCGGCGTCGAAGAGCAGGGACTTGGTGGGAATGCAGCCCACGTTCAGGCAGGTGCCTCCCAGCTTTTTTTCCCGCTCAATCAGCGCGACCTTCAACCCGTACTGCCCGGCGCGGATGGCGGCGGTATATCCGCCCGGACCACCGCCGATGATGACTATGTCGTAAATTGTCTCTGCCAAAGCAAGCTCCCTCAATACAAAACACTTATTTTACGCGACGGTTCGGCTCAGCCGGATTCCGCGCTGAGCGCCGTCTTGTGCCACACTGAACGGGTGCGACCGCACCTGGCCACGCTTGTCGCCGACTTCCGGCGTTATGGGGAACAGATCGCGGTTGTGACCCGCCGCGGAAACCGCCGCTTTTCCTCCACCTATGCCCAACTAGGCGAGTTGAGCGCGCGCTGCGCCCACGCCTACGATCAAGCGGGCCTCAGGCCTGGTGACAGAATTTTGCTCTGGGGCAACAACTCCGCGGAGTGGGTGGCGGCATTCTTTGGATGCATCTTGCGGGGAATCGTTGCAGTTCCGCTGGATGCCGCCGGGAGCGTGGAGTTTGCCAGACGGGTGGTGGCCGAGGTCGCGCCCCGGCTGCTGGTGGGCGACCTGGTGCTGTTGCAGCAGCTCCATTCGGATATCCCCACGCTCGGCTTTTCCGATTTCTCCACTTCTCTTCCCGCGCCGGATTATCTTCCGCTGCCCGGTCTCTCGCGGGATACACCGCTCCAGATCATCTTCACTTCCGGCACCACCGCCGAACCCAAAGGGATCGTGCACACCCAGGGCAATGTGCTGGCGTCGCTCGATCCGCTGGAAAAGGAGATGGGTAAGTATCTGCGCTACGAGCGCCTAGTTCATCCGCTGCGCATTTTGCACACGCTGCCGCTGAGTCACGTCTTTGGCCAGTTCATGGGTTTGTGGGTGCCGCCGTTGCTGGCGGCGGAAGTGCATTACGAGGACCGGCTGCAGGCGCCGCGGCTGGCGACGCTAATGCGCGAGGAACGAATCTCGGTACTGGCTGCGGTGCCCCGGGTACTCGATCTGTTGCAGGGGTACATGGAGTCGGAGTTTCCCGGGCTAGGGCAAAGGGTGGCTGCAGCCCGGGGCGAGTCCATTGCCAAGCGGTGGTGGCGCTTCCGCGCCGTGCATCGCCGCCTGGGCTTTAAATTCTGGGCCTTCGTCTCCGGAGGAGCCACCTTGCCGGCGGACCTGGAGAGCTTCTGGACTACGGCCGGTTTTGCCCTCATCCAGGGATACGGGATGACTGAGACGACGGCTTTGGTGACGTTGAATCACCCCTTCAAGATTGCCCACGGCAGCATCGGCAAACCCCTGGCTGGGCGGGAGGTCAGGATCGGGGACGATGGCGAGATCCTGGTCCGGGGGGCTTCGATCGCCGCCCAGGTATGGCGTCACGGGCAGCTGCAACCACGGGGCGAAGACTGGCTGGCCACGGGTGACTTGGCGACCCGGAATGATGCCGGCGAACTGGTCTTTGCCGGGCGCAAGAGCGACATCATCGTGACCTCCGCCGGATTGAACATCCATCCCCAGGATCTGGAGGCGGTGTTGCGGCGGCAGCCTGGGCTGCGCGATTCGCTGATCGTCGCCTACGATTCGAGTGCCGGCCCCGCGCCAACCGCGGTGCTCATTTCCGAGGCCGGCCAGGGCGATGATGTTCTTGAGCGTGCCGTGGATAAGGCCAACGGCGAGCTTGCTCCCTTTCAGCAGATTCGTTACTGGCTGCGCTGGCCGCAGGCGGAGTTTCCCCGCACTTCGACCGGCAAAGTGCTGCGCCGGGCGGTGCAGAGCTGGGCGCAGCAGTCGCTGGCGTCCGGCGGCGCTGCGGTGGAGAGCCCCTCCGATCCGCTGCTGCTGGTGCTGCGTCTATTGGGGGCAGGCAACCAGGAGATAACAGAAAGCGACCGCTTGATCGAGGATTTGCACCTGGACAGCCTCGCCATGGTGCAACTGCAGTCCACGCTCGAGAGCAATTTTGGGGTGGAGCTGGATGATGCTGCGTGGGAAGGGGTGAGGACGGTTGGGGATCTGCGCGGGCTGGTCCTCCCGCATCCAGCCGGGGCGGCTGGTAGCCCCACGGCGCCTCCTGCTGGCCGTAACCAGAAACCCGAACAGAGATCGGCTGTGGTCTTTACTCGCTGGCCCTGGTGGCCGGTGGTCCGATGGATACGGATCGGTTTTCTGGAACTGGTCGCTCGTCCGTTGATCTGGCTGGTGCTGGGGCCCCGCACCGTACCGCCGGTCGAGCTGGAGCGGCCTTCGCTGCTGATCGCTAACCATCTCACCGCCTTCGATGTTCCCGTGATTCTGTATGCCCTGCGCGCTGCGGATCGTGACCGTGTGGCAGTGGCTATGTCGGGCGAGATCCTGAGTGGCTGGCGCCGGGGCAAAGCGCAACGCCACCGCATCGTCGGCATCCTCACTCCGCTGGCTTATTGGCTGGTTGCTGCGCTGTTTAATGTCTTCCCCCTGCCGCGCGGCGCCGGGTTGCGGCAAAGCTTCGCCCACGCTGGGGAAGCACTGGATCATGGCTATCACGTATTGGTTTTCCCTGAAGGGCGGCGCTCCGCTGACGGACGGTTGCAGCCGTTCGAGCCGGGGATCGGCTTGCTGGCGGAGGAATCGGAAGTGCCGGTGCGACCCATCCTGGTGCAGGGTTTGAAGTGGCTCAAGGGAGAGAGATGGCCGAGACGGGGTCAGGTGTCGGTTCGGATGGGCGCTGCCTTGACGATGGCCGCCGGAGAAGAGCCTGAAGCGTTCACTCGACGGTTAGAGGCGGCTGTGGTTGCGTTGGGGGATACTGGTTGATCGGGCAGCGTGGCAGATCCCTCGGCTTCGCTGCTGATGACAAAACGCAATCGAGTGCTGTGGTATCCCACTCAAGCCAAAGTACGGCTTGAATGGGGCACCCAACGTTCGCTGCCGGTAAAGGGTCGGTCACCCCAGAAGGCGTGCGGCGTCTTTGGCAAAGTAGGTCACGGTGAAATCTGCGCCGGCACGACGAATGGAGATGAGCGATTCCATCATGGCTCGCTCCCGATCCAGCCAGCCTTTGGCGAAGGCGGCCTGCAGCATGGCGTATTCGCCGGAGACCTGGTAGGCCCCGATAGGCACGTCCAGACGCTCGCGCGCGGCCCGGATCACATCCAGATAGGGCATGGCCGGCTTCATCAGGATCATGTCCGCACCCTCGGCTATATCCTGGTCGATCTCCCGCATGGCTTCGCGCAGGTTAGCGCCATCCATTTGATAGGTGCGCCGGTCGCCGAACTGCGGCGCGGAGTCGGCTGCTTCGCGAAACGGACCGTAGAAGGCAGAGGCAAACTTGGCGGCGTAAGAGAGAATTGGTACCTGCTCCAGGCCGTCATCATCCAGATGGTCACGAATGGCGCCTACCCGGCCGTCCATCATGTCAGAGGGAGCTACGATATCGGCTCCGGCCTTGGCTAATGAACCTGCGGTGCGGGCAATCAGGTTCAGACTGGAGTCGTTCTCTACTTCGTAGGTATCGCCGTTCTTGCTGACTATTCCGCAGTGCCCATGCGAGGTGTATTCGCAGAGACAAACATCGGCTACCAGGAGGAGCTTCTTCGCCGCCGGCCGGAAGGCGCGGAGGGCCTGCTGCACGATGCCGTCTTCCGCCCATGCGCCGCTGCCTTCTTCGTCCTTGACCGCGGGAAGACCAAAGAGCAGGAGGCCACCCAGACCTAGTTGCGCCGCCTCTTCGACTTCTTTCATGGCTTCGTCGATGGAGAGGTTGTAAACGCCGGGCATGGAGCTGACTTCGCGCCGGATGCCTTCGCCTGGGCAAATGAAGAGGGGATAAATGAATGCCCCAGGCTGGAGATGTACTTCGCGGACCAGCGAACGCATGGCTTCGGTGCGCCGTAAACGCCGGAGGCGGGTGACAGGGAATTCCATTCCTTGATTTTAAAGGGTGGCAAGGACCGCGTCTGAAACGATCTCCTCGGCCATGCTCTAGCATGGTCAAGTGAGCCTATTAGAGCCGGTACCGGCGATGGTGGAGGAATGCAGCTGTGAGGCACTCGAATGGAGCCGCCTGCTGGAGCTGGTGGCGACCTTCGTGCATTCCAGAGTAGCGCAGGAGTGGCTGCTGGCGATGAGGCCTTCGCGGGACACTGCGTGGATCGACCAACAGCACGGCCTGACAAGCGAGATGCGGATGCTGCTGGCGCAGGGGGTTTCGCCCGCGCTGGGCGGATTGTTCGACCCCATCCGGCTTACCGATAAGGCGCGCATCCAGGGAGCCTTGCTGGAGCCGGAAGAGATTCGCGACCTGCTGTTTCTGGTGGACAACATCACTACCTGGCAAGCCCTGATCGAGCGCCCTCCCGAGGCGGTGGCTGCACAACTGCCTGGATTACAGGCGATGAGCCAGTTGCCCCAGGGCGCGCAACTGGCCAGCCTCGCGCGTTCGCTCCGTTCCCGGCTAAATCCCGATGGCTCGCTCAGCGATGACGCGTCGCCGGAGCTGCGCCGCGTCCGGAGGGAAATTGAACGGCAGCAACGGGTGATCGAAGAGAGCCTGCGCAGTACCTTGCGCCGTCTTTCGGAAGGCGGCAGCACGCAGGAAGACCTGATCACCATACGGGGAGAGCGTTTTGTGATTCCCGTGAAGTCGGAACACAAGCGGCGGATTCCCGGAGTGGTGCATGGCGCCAGTTCGAGCGGGCAGACGGTGTACCTGGAGCCACTCGAGACCATCGAGCAAAACAATGAGCTGGTGCGGCTGATCGACGACGAACAGGCCGAGACGCGCCGTATTTTTCTGGCCATGACTGCGGAGATCGGCCTGCTAGGTCACGCCATCGCTCAGGGCGCAGCCATACTGGCGCAACTTGATGGGCTGCAGGCGCGGGCACGCTTCGCGGCCGAGTTTGATTGCATCCGCCCGCGCTTCGCCGACCCTGCCGAGCCGCTGCTGGAATTGAAGCAGGCGCGCCACCCTTTACTTGAAAAGCGCTTGCGCAACCGGGAGACAAACGTGGTACCGATAAGCCTGGCGCTGAATGACGGAGAGCGACAGCTCATCATCAGCGGGCCCAATACCGGGGGGAAGACGGTCGCGCTCAAGACCACCGGCTTGCTGGCCATGATGGCCCAGGCGGGGATCCCGGTGCCGGCCGCGGAGGCGGTTTTTCCGCTGTGCAATGGGTTTCTGGCCGACATCGGCGATGCGCAATCGATTGAGCAAAACCTCTCTACCTTCTCCGCTCACATCGCTAATCTTCAGCGCATCTCGCAGCTGGCGGATTCCTCGTCGCTGGTGCTGCTCGATGAGCTGGGCTCGGCCACCGACCCGGAAGAAGGAGCGGCGCTGGCGGTGGCTATCGCAGGGTATTTCCTCGATCGCCATGCCTGGTGCCTGATCTCCACTCACCACACTGCGCTCAAGCTCTATGCGGCCAAGAGGCCGGGTGTGCTTAATGCCTCGGTGGGCTTCGACGTGCATACCCTGACGCCGACCTTTGAGCTGCGGCTGGGTGTTCCGGGGGCTTCGGCCGGCATCAACATTGCCCAGCGGCTGGGTCTCGACACCAAGATCATCGCCGATGCCCGGACCCAACAAAATACCCAGACGCAGGATATTACCCACTTCCTGGACCAGCTGCACAGCCAGCTCGATGCCGTCGCAAGGGAGCGCGAGGAGCTGCGACGCCGCGAGCAGGAGGTGGCGCGAGAGAAGAGCCACCTGGAAAGCGAGGGGCTGAAGGAGTGGCGGGCCAAGGTGCGGGATCTGGAATCGCAACTGCAGTCGTTACTAAAGGACTTCACTTACCAGATACGCGAGACAGTGCGCGCGATTGACGACCGGGCGGCGCAGCAGAAGCTGTCCAAAGAAGCCGAGCGGCGGATGGCGAAGCTGCGAAGGGAGTTCGGCGAGCAATTCAACTCCGTCGTAGTGGCCCAGCACAGTGGGGCTGACCGGGGAGACAGCAACGCGCAGCCTCACCTGGTGCGGCATGTCTCCGTGGGAGACACAGTGAAGCTGAAATCGCTGGGCAAGACCGGCGTGGTGCAGCGGCAGGTGGATGGCAACGCCTTCGAGGTAGCCATCGGCGCCGATGAAAATGCGCGTGGCGCGGGAGGATATCGCGGAAGTCATCGCCGCCCGGGAGCCCAGGCCGGCGAGCCCACTGGCAGCGGCACGCGGGCGCGGGGTTACGGTCTCCATCGCCCACCCCGAGGAGACGGTGCGCTCCGAGCTCAACGTCATTGGGCGTACGGTGGAGGAAGCCACCGGCGAGGTGGAGCAGTATCTGGACCGCGCGTTCCTGGCCGGGCTGCCCCGGGTGCGCATCGTGCACGGCATGGGTATGGGGGTCTTACGCAAAGCGCTGCGGGCGCAATTGGAGCGGCATCCGCACGTGGCCCTGGTCGCAGAGGCCAGCCCCAGCGAAGGCGGGGCGGGCGCCACTGTGGTGGAGTTGCGACAGTAACAGCGGAAAGCTCCCCTGGCGGTTCTTCGATGCCAACGAACCTGCTTGCCCGATAGAAAGACCGCAGATCCCTCCACTGCGCTACGCTTCGGTCGGGATGACAAAGGGTGGGGTAGTTGCTTAGGTTAGGACCGAGAGTGGGATGGACAGAAAGGAACAGCAGGTGCCTGTTTCTTTATTCATTTCCCATCATCGAATTGGAAGAAGAGGATGTTGAGCGACTCGGCCAATGTGGGGTGGGCGAAAACGCCATCACGGAGCGCAGTGTATTTCAGCCGGCCCATCATCGCCATCTGGAAAACCGCCATCACCTCGCCGCCCTCCATCCCCAAGACCGTGGCGCCTAGTATTTCCTCGGTTTCGGCGTCGACTACGGCCTTCATCAGGCCACGGGATTCATCTACTTCCAGCGCACGCGCAACCCACGCCATGGACATCCTGGCTACGCGAATCTTTCTTCCGCTCTTCTTTGCTACGCTCTCTGTCATCCCTACCCGCCCCAGCTGCGGATCCATGAAGACGGTGTACGGAAGCGGCCGGTTACGTACCGTGCGGTCACCCCCGTCGAGCAGGTTGGCTTTGAGTATGCGGAAATCATCGTAGGAGATGTGGGTGAACTGCGGGCCACCCTTCACATCACCGAGGACATAAACGCCAGGGGCCGAGGTCTCCAGCCGGTCGTTCGACCGGATGAAACCTCGCTGGTCAACTTCAATGCCCGCGGCAGCAGGCTGGAGCGCCTCGGTGTTCGGCACCCGGCCGGTGGCCACCAGCAGATCTGTCGCTGCAATGGTCTGGATCTTGCCTTCGAGTGCGATCGTCAAACTGATTCCGCCGTTGGCTCGCGCGACTCTCTGCGTGCGCGCGTTGAGCAGGATTTCTATGCCATCCTCACGCAGGATCTTGAGCACCTCGGCAGCCACATCCTGGTCTTCTTCACCCAGAAGCTGGGGCCCGGCCTGGATCACGGTTACCTGACTGCCGAAGCGGCGAAACATCTGGCTGAACTCCACCCCGATGTAGCCCCCACCCAGGATCACCAGGTGCTGGGGCACATAGTCGAGTTCCATGATGCTTTCGTTATCAAGATGGGGAACAGTGTTGAGACCTTCAATCGGCGGCGTACCGCTGTGGGTGCCGGTGTTGATAAAGAATTGCGCCGCGCTCAACTGCCGCTCCCCGCCGCCGTGCAGCGCGACGCGAATTTGCCCCGGACCGGTAAAAGAAGCCTCGCCCCGAATCAGCTCGACATGCGCGTTCTGCAGCCGTTTCTCATTGCCCTCGCGAAAGCTGCGGACGATGGCGCGTTTTCTCTCGCGCACCCGACCCATGTCGACGCTGACCGGGCCGAGATGGACCCCGTAATCGGCGGCCCGGCGCGCTGTGTAGGCGGCACGGGCGCTGGCCACCATGGTTTTGGTGGGAGTGCAACCGCGATTGATACAAGTGCCGCCGACATCCTTACGCTCGATCAGCGCGGTCTTCTTTCCTGCTGCGACCAGTGCGCCAGCCAAGCGGATTGCCACCCTGCCCCGAGCCGATGACGATGGCGTCAAAAATCTCCGCGATTGCTACGCTCATATCCAACCACCTTAAATGCTGTAATCACGGAGTTGGATGCCGCAGGATCAGAGATGTGTCTTTACGGGCGAGAGATGAGAAAGAATCCGCCGACGACCACTGGAGCGCTCATGGAGCGAAGGCCATGGCTGGACGAGCAAGAGAGGTCAGAGTCGCTTATCGAGCTTGCGCTATTGTTCCCGGGGTTTCGGGGGTTAGGGTGAGTTCATTGCGCAGGCGGAAGTTGACCACGGATTCGGCTGGAATCGACAGGTCGCGATTTCCGGTAAAGGCCGCGCCCAAGGCGCCCGCTCCACCGCCGGCCAAGCCGCCGACCAGCAGGCCCACCCCACCGGTTGCTACCCCTCCAATTAACATCCCCATGCCCGCTCCGCCACCGATCAAGGCCGCGCTGCGCCGTCCTTTGCCCTTCTTGCTCTCGGAGAGAGTCCCGGTATCGATGCGATATTGGGTGCCGTTTACCTCCAACTGGGTCAGGGTCAACGCCATCACGGATTTTCCTTTGAATACCCCACGCCGGTGGGCGACCAGAACCTCACCCGTGGCGGTGGATCCGGCAGGCACGGCTACGCTGTTGCCGTCCATGATCGACTCGACCAGACTTCCGGTAAACCGCTCGCCGGGCTCAGCATGCTTGACGTCGATGGTCTGGTTCAAGCGCACCTCTAACCGGGTGCCGCGAGGCAGGGTGAGTGCGGGCTCAGGTGCGGGAGCCGATTGTACATTTTGAGGAGACCCGGGTGCAGCCGCTGCGGGCGGGACCTGGGCGGGTGGAACAGTGCTGGTCTTGCTGGTGCATCCAGTGAACAATGCCGACGCGAAGATAACGAGAGCGGCGATTGCTCGCCAAGGT
The DNA here is from genome assembly GCA_963721125.1 of uncultured Acidobacteriaceae bacterium. Taxonomy (GTDB): domain Bacteria; phylum Acidobacteriota; class Terriglobia; order Terriglobales; family Acidobacteriaceae; genus PALSA-350. Next base: position 505,805 of record CAVRHZ010000001.1, read on the forward strand.
TTGGGGGAAGCATTCATCGGGGGAGCGCCTCTCAACGATAAAGGTATCCCGAACATGCAATCAGCGATGCACCACTTTGGTGGAAGGCGGGCCAGTAGCTTAGGATGGAAATTGGCGGGCCGGAAGAAAACCATCAGGGAGGCGATAACTTGCTGAAAGTAAAGCTTTCACTGGGCATCCTTGCGCTGGCCCTGGCCCCTTTGGCGGCACCCCTCCTGGCGCGCAGCCATCCTCTTTTTGCGTTGCTTATCCGCAGTTTTTTCTCTCGCCTGTGCCACCAGAACCCGGCGCGGAGTTTTAGGATCGAAGGTTCGCCGGTTGCGGTTTGCGTACGCTGTCTCGGCATCTATTGCGGGGCGGCGCTCGCGCCCCTGCTTCGCATGGTCGAGGTTAACGGCCGGCGATTGCTGGCGATGTCGCTGCTGCTTAATCTGCTCGACGTTGCCACCGCTGCCCTTCACTGGCATGGCAATCTGCCTGTACCGCGTTTTTTGTTTGGGGTGCTGCTGGGGGTGGGAGCCGGGGTGGTTCTGCTTTCGCCGCTGAGCCTGGGCGGTAGGTCGCTTTTCACGGAAGGATGAGTCAGGACACCTCAAAAAATTGAGACGCACTAAAAATTTGAAGGCCGTACCTCAGGGCGCCCTCATTTTTGCTCCCTTACAGCACGACTAAAGTCGTGCCCTGACACAAAGCATGAGTTTTGCCGCAACCTGTAACGCCGGGCTCTTTTGAAGCGGTCGCGTACTCCTGAAGGGCATAGATCTCAGAGAAGTGGGTTTTTCCGGCGGCGGGGCCGCTAGGTCGCTTTTCCCGGAAGGATGAGTCAGACACCTCAAAAAATTGAGACGCCCTAAAAATTGGAAGGCCGTACCTCAGGGGCTAAAGCCCTCATGGCTGTGGCTTCTTACGGCCCGACTAAAGTCGTGCCCTGACACAAAGCATGAGTTTTCCCGCAACCTGTAAAGCCCGGTTCTTTTGAAAGCAGTCACGTACGCCTGAAGGGCATAGCTTTCAGAGAAATGGGTTTTTCAGGCGGCAGGTTCAGTCGGCGCGGTAGACGACGCGGCCTTCGCTGATGGTCAATTTCACGCGGCCCAGCATGGTCCAGCCGTCAAAGGGGGTGTTGCTCGATTTGGAACGGGTCGCCGCTGCTCGAAAGATCCATTCCGCCCCAGGATCGAAGATGACCACGTCGGCGAATGCTCCCGCAGCCAGGGTCCCGCGGCCGCGCAGGTTGAGTAGATTGGCCGGCTGCGTACTGAGCAGCGTGATCAGCCGGCTGAGCGAAACCTTATGTTTGCGATGCAGCAGTTCAAGGGTCAGGCCCAACGCCGACTCGAGCCCGGTGATGCCGTTGGGCGCACGCTCGAATTCCTGCTCCTTCTCGTGGGCCGCGTGGGGAGCGTGATCGGTGGCGATGCAATCGATGGAGCCATCGAGCAGGCCTTCCAGCATGGCGCGGCGGTCGGATTCTGCGCGCAAAGGCGGATTCATCTTGGCATTGGTGTTGTATTCGCCCACCGCGCTCTCGGTCAGCACAAAGTGGTGCGGGGCTACTTCGCAAGTGACGTGCAGGCCATTGCGCCGGGCACGGCGAACTGCATCCAGCGCCGCGGCGGTAGACAGGTGGGCGATGTGCAGGTGGGCGCGACCGCCCTTGAGCTCGGCCAGCAGGCGAAGATCCCGCTCCACCAAACCAGCCTCCGCGGCCACGGGCATGCCGCGCAGACCGAGCCGGAATGCCAGCGCGCCGGCGTTCATGGAGCATCCCCCGGTCAGGCGCGTGTCTTCAGCGTGCTGGATCACCGGCAAGCCGGCTCGCGCCGCTGCCGCCAGCGCCTGGTGCATGATCGCTTCGCCGAGAATGGGCTTGCCATCGTCGCTGACCCCAACCGCGCCCGCGGCTTTCAAAGAGCCGTATTCGGTGAGCGCTTCACCCATGCTGCCCCGGGTAGCGGCGGCGATGGGAAAGACACGGGCACTCGGGTTGCGCTCCGCACTCTGCATCCAGCGCGTGGTTTCCACCGAGTCGTTCACGGGAACCGTATTGGGCATGGCACAGACGGTGGTAAATCCCCCCGCCGCCGCGGCCGCGGTCCCGGTGGCGATGGTCTCCTTGTAGCCCTGGCCCGGCTCGCGCAGATGGACGTGGATATCGACCAGCCCCGGGGCAACCACCAGGCCCCCGGCCTCCACAATTTCGGCATCTGCCTGCTTGGCGGCGGCAGCTAATTTGCCAGGAGGCTCCATGGCAGCCACACGGCCATCCTTGAGCAACAGATCGCGGCGCGCATCCACTCCGGCGGAAGGATCGACCACATGGCCGCCGCGAATCAGGATCGCACTCAAGCGCCGCCTCTCTTCCTGTGAGTGGGCTGCCTGGTGATGGTTTTTTTGGCCGGCTTTGAGGTCTTGAGCTGCACAGGCATCAGAGCACGATGAATCAACGCCATACGAATGGCGACGCCGTTCCGCACCTGCTCGGCTATGACTGACTGGGGCCCGTCAGCCACGTCGCTGGTGATCTCCAACCCGCGGATCATGGGTCCGGGATGCATCACAATGGCACCCGGCCCACTGGCACGCAGCCGCTCGCGCTGTAACTGATAGCGGACGATGTATTCCTCCAGGTCAATGTGCACACCGGTCAACCGTTCCTTCTGGATGCGCAGCATCATGACGATGTCCGCTTGCTGCAGGGCGCGATCGAAGTCGCGCTCGATGGTGATGCCAGGCCCAAGTTCCTGGGCCACGTCGGGGAGCAGAGCGGGCGGTCCGCAGAGGATGACACGAGCGCCCAGCCGGGGCAGCAGCAGCGCATTGGAGCGAGCCACCCGGGAGTGCAGTATATCGCCCACTATGGTGACCGTGATCCCGTGAAGAAGGGTCGCGCCGGGTGCGTTCTGTGGCCGCCCCAAGGCAAGGAGCATGGTTCTGACGTCGAGCAGCGCCTGGGAGGGATGTTCGTGCATGCCGTCCCCGGCATTCAGCACCGGCAGCCCTGTGGCCTGCGCCAGAAGGTAAGGCGCTCCGGAAGACAGGTGGCGCAGGATGATGCACTCCGCGCCCAGCGCGCGCAGGGTGATGCCGGTGTCTTTGAGCGATTCTCCCTTTTCAATGGAAGAGGATTGGGAACTGATCAGCGCGGTGTCCGCCCCCAAACCTTTGGCCGCCAGCTCGAATGAGGTACGGGTGCGGGTGCTGGATTCGTAAAAGAGCAGCGCTACGCGGCGATGGGCCAGGCGCTGGGCACGGGCGCTGGGTTCTTCCGCTTCGAGCAGGGTGGCAAGGTGCAGGATGGCGGAGACATCTTCCACCTCGAGCGAGGTGACGGAAAGCAAGGAGCGCGCGGACAGCGGGCGCGGTGGGCAGAGCTGCGCTGGGAAGCGCGACCCCGGATTTCCTGTGAGGCTGCTTGGCTTGGGCGAAGTTCATGCGGCTTTCCTTAATGAAAGCGGCACACGCGGCCGTATCCAGCGGAGCGTATAGAAATCCGGGGGACGCGAGGTGGCTCCGGTCTGGCTTTTTTTTCTGTCATCGTGAATTGTGGCGGATTGCGGCCATTTGCCGCAGTGGCTGATGGTTAATCAGTGCGCTCGACCAGGATCACCTGTTCGTCGCCGTCAATCTCCTGCAGCTTGACCTCGACGATCTCACGCTCGGTGGTCTGCACGTGGCGGCCCACGAAGCTGGCCTCGATGGGCAGCTCGCGATGACCGCGGTCAATCAGCACCAGCAGCTGTACACGCCGCGGCCGGCCATGGTCAAAGAGCGCGTCCAGCGCCGCCCGTATGGTTCGGCCGGTGTAGAGAACATCGTCAATGAGAATGATGTCGCGGCCGGCGACATCGAAGCCGATGGCCCCGGGGACCACGACGGGACGAATATCGCGCGTCGAAAGGTCGTCGCGGTAGAAGTTGATATCGAGAACTCCGGTATCGACCGGCTTTTTCTCGATGCCGGCAATCAGGTGCCCTAAACGGTTTGCCAGGGGAACTCCGCGACGCTTGATGCCGACCAGCCCCAGATTGTGGCCGCCATTATTTTTCTCGATGATCTGGTGCGCCAGCCGAATCAGCGTGCGCTCGATTTCCGATGCCGACATGAGGCGGGTCTTTTCCCGCAGCCCCGGCATTGCACTGACCTTTGCTTTGCTCATAAATGCTCTGGCCGGATGATACGAGGGTTGAAGCATTTTTGCCATTACGGTGGTGTTATCCGTTGCCCAGAGCGCCCTTGCGGGGAGCGAGCAGTCGGACGCCGAGGGCGCCCCCAATGGCGGAGAAGAGAATAATGCCCAGCGAAGTGGTGGCGGCATTCATCAGGGTGTAAGCCGCCCTGCCATCCGGGGACATCAGGAATTGGACCCAGGCATGCCACTGCGCCTGGGCTTCCGGGTTGGTTTGCACCAGCGCCGTCGACTGCTTGATGACAGAATCGTAGAACTGATCGATGGCGGAGCCCTGGTGCAGAACAAAGCGGGCAAATACGCGCCAGACGGCAGTGGCGATGACGGAACTGTAAGCGGCAATGAGCCCGGCGACGGCGCCGATGCGCACGCCGGAGCGCGTTTCCAGGAGAAATGCCGGAGCCCGGCGGTGGTAGACGACGATGGCCAGCACGGCTCCCCCTACTACCCACAGGCAGCAGCCCCAGGAGAGCACGGAAACGGCACTGAGCAGTCCAGCAGGCACGGCGACGAATAGGGCAGCCAGGATGGCGTCTCTCCAGGAGATTCCCTGTGCCCGGCCCAGCTTAGCAGCGGGCCGGCCGGCAGCATATGCGGTCTCGCCCTCTTCCTGCTGGGCAAACTTGAGCTGCGGGGAACCGCAGTTGGGGCAGAACAGCTCGGATGCACTGAGTGTCGTGCCACATCGATGGCAGGTCGGATTCATTCCTCTTGAAGCTATCTCAGGGGCGAGCAGAGCGCAATCGGTTGCGTGTTCGAGTGATCTCCGCTCCTCTCAGTTGGTCCCCTGCTGCTCGTTGTCGAAGCCGTGGGGGAGATCGAGAGCGATCAGGCTGAAGTGGGTTGCCGAGGTGCTGCCACCGTGCAAGACCACAATATGCTGGTGGCGAGGAGAACCGGCTTTCAACTCCACATCCCCGGAATGGAACTTGCTTTGGGGAAAGCCGTGATCAAAGTCTGAATGACGGAGTGGTCAGAGTGGTCACAGCTGAGGCCTTCCCCGGTGGTGACCGGCAGACCCACCGGCTTATCGCCCGCGCACTCGATCACGCCGCCGTATTCGCTCAGGGCCTTGCGGTAGAAATTGAGCACCTGGTCGCGGTTGTCGGCAGTGGAGTAGTGGGCCACCTTTACCTTCAACTTCCAGGAACCAAACCCCAGGTCGACTTTGGCGGAATGGTTTCCGTCTCCCGCGGTTTCCAGCACCGATCCGGGGTACGCAGGGAGGCCGAGTTCGGCCGGCGAGGTTTGGTCCTTGTTGACGGAGATACCTCCGAACGGGGTAGCAATTTTCACGTTGTCCCCCTCGCCGTTGCTCGACTTGTCCACCTGTACTTTGCAGCCGGTCGCGCCCGACAGCACCACGGCGAGCAAAGAGAGCCCCACAGCGGTTTCTCTCATGTTTGTTCTCCCCTAGGGTGTACGCGAGGCACCCCCCTGGTGTTCCCAAAAAAGCGTATGGGGATGAAAATACGCGGCCCCGGCAGGCTGCGACTTTCTGTTGCCCGGCGCATCTGTAGGGGCTGACGGTACGCCCGGAGCGCTTTGGCGGGCGCAACGATGGCATCTTATTATTGGAATGAGGGTTCCCTGTGTCTCGCACATGCATCGCACTTGTTCTCCCCTGATTCAGTTGGCCGGCGTTACTTTCCCCAACCGAGTATTCGTTTCTCCCATGTGCCAATACTCGAGCGAGGATGGATTCAGCAACGACTGGCACCTGGTCCATTTAGGAAGCCGGGCGGTGGGCGGCGCGGGGCTGGTTATGACGGAGGCGGCGGCGGTGCTGCCAGAGGGCCGCATTACGCCCGCAGGACCTGGGGCTGTGGAAGGACGAGCACATCCCGGGGCTGAAGCGGATCGTGGAGTTTATCCATGGGCAGGGTGCACGCGCCGGGGTGCAACTGGCCCATGCCGGGCGCAAAGCCAGTATGGCTCGCCCCTGGGCGCCGGAGCAGCGGTCGTTGACCCCGAGCGAAGGCGGTTGGAAAAATGTGATGGCTCCCAGCGCAATTCGTTTTGCGGAAGACTACTCCCAGCCCATCGCGCTGGATTTGGCCGGCATACAAGCCATCACCAGGGCTTTTACGCGGGCCACCGAGCGGGCGCTGGAGGCTGGATTTGACCTGGTTGAGCTGCATGCAGCCCACGGTTACCTGCTGCACGAATTTCTCTCCCCCTTAAGTAACCGGCGTAGCGATGAATATGGTGGCTCGTTCGAGAACCGTATCCGCCTGGTGATGGAAGTGGTGGACGCAATACGCGCTGTTTGGCCCGCCGAACTGCCGCTGCTGGTGAGAATTTCTGCCACAGATTGGGCCGAGGGAGGTTGGGATATTGAGCAGTCGGTCGCCCTGGCCAAAGTGCTGAAAGAGCACAAAGTGGATTTGATCGACGTTTCGTCCGGGGGATTGACGCCGCGACAGGTGATACCACTTGGACCGGGTTACCAGACACCGTTTGCGGAGCGCATCCGGCGGGAGGCGCAAATTCCTACCGGCACCGTGGGTATGATCACCGATGCGGCGCAGGCGGAGCATATTCTTCGCACTGGTCAGGCGGACGTGGTCCTGCTGGCGCGAGAGTTGTTGCGCGAACCTTATTGGCCTTTGCAGGCGGCCAAGAAACTCGGAGACAGCACCAGTTGGCCCGCGCAGTACCTGCGTGCGGCGCCGCAAGGCAGCCGGGAGCGCGAGCCGCTGGCTGCGTCTGCTATTCCGGAGACGGCCAACCTTTAAGGTAGCTGGACAAGTACTGTTGCCGCCTTGGGTGAAGAAAGAGAAATGCAGATTCCTCGGCTTCGCTTCTAAGAAAAAAAAAGCGCGTGGAGTGCCGCGGTCTCCCACTCAAGCCTCAAAAAACGGAGCTTTAATGGGCACCCAGCCTTGGGTAGGAAGGAGAATGCACCCCAACGCCATCGGCGCGTCGACTGCGCGGTTACTTAGGATTGGACAGAGCGGCCGATGGGACAGTAACTCTGTTGAGGACGTATCAGAGTTGGTATGTCGCGGTGAAAAATCCACATGAATGCTCAAGAAAACCTACGACGGAAAGGCTGGCTGGCCTATACTTCTGAGCAGCACAGGTGGACGCGCGTAACGTTTCCGCCTGATAACGAGTATGGCAACTCACCTTCCTCAGCAACGCGCACCGCAGAAAACGGAGATCCCCGATAAACTTTACTTTCGCATCGGCGAGGTGGCGCGCCTGTGCTCGGTTGCGCCTTATGTTCTGCGTTTTTGGGAGAGTGAGTTTACCCAACTCAAGCCAAATAAAAGCGGCACCGGGCAGCGGCTGTATCGGCGGCGCGATGTAGAGATGGCGTTGCGGGTCAAGCGGCTACTCTATGACGAGGGTTACACCATCGCCGGCGCCCGCCAGGCGATTCAAGCGGAGACGCGCAGCAAACGAGGCGGCGGCCAGCCGGAACTCCCGTTGCCGCAACAACAACAAACGGTGCAACGGACGGAAGCTCGGCTGCACAAAGTGCGCAAGGAATTGCGAGAGATTCTGGGATTGCTTTCCGGACCCGAACCGCAGGCGCAAATCCAGATCAAAGAGCGGCCCGTCCCCACCGCCGCGGCTAAACCCGGGCTCTTCGAACTGTAAGGCGTCGGGCTCCAACCTTCCATCAGACCTAGTTGCCGGCGGAGATCTCAGCCGGCCCGTGGAGCAGGCTTTCGGCGACGATGCTGCCGTGGTTCATGAAGCGTTCCATTGCCTGCATAGCGCAGCCCTGTCCGCAGAGGTGGTAGAACTCCGGATTGCCGCTCTCCGACTTGTTCCAGGGCATGAGCGTAAAGCGCTGACGCGGCTGCCCTTCATCGAAGCAGGGAACGTCTCCCAGGACCAGCATCCACCAGTGGTTCGATTCCAGTTTTTTTCTACCGCAAATGTCGCACGTGAACGAGACATCCCAAACCATTGTTCACCTCATCCGAACTAAAACCGAGTGGACAAATTTGCTCTGCTGCGCCGCACGGAAGAAGCCTTAACCCGCCTGCAATCGTGCTAGAGTAAACCGTAAAGCACGGACCGGATCGATTATAGTGCGGTTTCGCCTACTTCGAAACCGCTTTAGCCTTTGGTAATAGAACCCGGTGAACTCCAGTGACTTGTCCCGAATGCTCTTCCTCCAGTTTCCGTTTGTCACGCTTCCGCATGAAAGACGTGGAGCGGCTGCTATTGCTGCAGTATCCAGTGCGCTGCCGCAATTGCCACCATCGCACTTACGGAGGCCTGGCCTTGGCCTTGGTGCTCAAGCAGGCCAGCCGGGTTCGCCGCGAGCGGCGCGAGCATGAGGCCACCCGGTAACGTTAGGGACTAAGCTTCCGCGGGAGCGCTGCTGAGGATGAGCCGCTTGGAGACTCTTTTCCCAAAAGCTATCGCAGGCACTTCAACAAAGCGGTAAATCAGCGAGGCCAGGCTTAACGAGATGGTCATACCGAACGTCAACAACACCGCAGTGGCGATGGTTGTACTTGTGCCATAGGAAAACACGCGACTCAGAACCTTGGCGACAATGATTGCGACAGGAAAGTGAATCAGGTAGAGACTGTAAGACATGTTACCCAGCCAAATGGCGAGAGGGCTCCGCAGGATTCGAATACGCCCATGTTCCGAGGCGAGCACGCCAATTAAAAAGAATGCTGCTATGCCCTCAACCAGCATCGGCAAAGGATCATCGTAGCCAAAGTACAAGGACACGGGGTGACCGTGTTGGATCGCCAACCACAGGAAGCGAAAAAATATCAGGGTGAACGCAGCGCCTAGAAGTTTAGGCAGCGACCTGCCGCCAAAGATTGGCCAATTCCGGGAGGCCAGGCATACTCCCAGTGCGAAATCAAAGATGAACGCTAGCGAGTCAAGACGATGTGGTGCATGGGCCAATGCATAAGCCGCGACCCCCATGCCTAAGAGGATCCAGCGAAAAAGCCGCGGCCTAACTATCACCATGATGACCAGGACCGGCATAGCCGCTGAACCCATGAGTTCGATAAAGATGGTCCAGACGGGCATGATGAGCGATCTATCAATTGCCAGAGCCGCCAAGGTCAGCTCAGTGGGAGAAGGAAATGCATGGAGGTAAGGAAGAAGCCAATTGTAAGGCGCAGGACGGATGGTTAGCTCCGGGCACAACAAGAGGAACAACGCTGAGATTGTGCTTGCGGCCCAAAGTGCAGGAAACAGCCGGAATAATCTGCCCACATAGAAACCCCTGATGCTCGGCCACGAGAGCCCACGCCGCAGGAGCGATCCAGTCAGGACATATCCGCTCAACACAAAGAAGACAATAATGCAGGCATGAGCATTGCAAACGGAGTCGATCGCGATCCGCGTCCCAGGCGGGAGCATATAAATAGCGCTCATGTGAGAGACCGCCACCATTAAGGCGGCCACGCCGCGAAGTGACTGTAGTTCTTCTATGTGGTGCTCAGCGTTCAAAGGAGCCCATCTCCAAGCGAGAACAGCGGATTCCGTTCTCGCCTAAAACCTTCCGGTTTGGTCAGCACCGGACTGCTCGACCTGATCAGACTGGCCGGCTAGGAACTGTTGCGTAGCGACTCTTCAGCCGTAAGAACGGCGATTCAACCCAGCGATAGGACACGAACGCGAGCAATACGGTCATAACAAACCCCAACGCCTTGGCTAGGAGAAGGTTAAATCCGTGGCCCGGGTGAAGCAAGCTCAGGACGATAAGGAGGCCTGTGAAATGCAGCGCATACAGGCCGTAACTTATCTTACCGAGCCGCACTATCCAGCCAGACGTCAAAAGCTTGTTGTTGCTATACATGCACCCATACAGAATCGCCGCAGATGCCAACGAGATAATAAGGCGTCCCAACGCCACACGAATCGCCGGGGAGCAGGACTGATTGGTAAGCGTAAACCAGGATGAGAACGGTAATCCGATCAGTCCAACCGCCACCAGCAGCAAGCGCAGACCACGCGTAAGCCTGGGCAGGCGGTCCACACTGAGCGCCAAAATGATACCGAGCGCCAAGGAGTCACAGCGGGACGCGCTACCGAAATAGGTGAAGCCGCCTCTCAAACCAGTGAGGACGATGGCGACTTGGCTTGCAGTCGAAAATAGAAAGGTAACAATTCCAGCTATCATCATGCCCCGGCGCGTAAGCATCCTGGCGACCAGGGGCCATATGAGATAAAACTGTTCCTCGATGGCGACGGTCCACAAGGGAGCACAGATGGACTGCGGCGCTCCGAAGATGGCGTAAACCCAATTGCTCAGGAACAGCAGGTAGCCGGCAATGTAATACCAGGGAAGGCTCTGCGTGTAATACCAAACATTGGGCAGTGTGTGCGCGAACAGAATGCCCAAGGTAACCACAAGAAAGTATAGTGGCCAGATACGCAAGATGCGCCTGATATAAAACTGCCGGAGCGAAATTCCCCCGGTCTGTTGCCGCTCCCGCAACAGGAGCGACGTGATCAGGAATGCACTCAGCACGAAGAACAAATCGACTCCGGCCGAACCCGAGCGAATGACCGGTCCCCACAGCCACGGCCAGGGCATCCCCAGGCCGCTGTAGAAATTGTCTTCAACCGGCAAAGTGTGACAGACAAACACGCCCAGAAAAGCGTAAAACCTTAGCCCGTCAAGTTCAGGCTGATAGAAGCGCCGTTGGCTCTGAGCCTCAGCAATCGGGAGTTTCCCGGGCACCTCAATCAACTGCACCATCCCGTCAACACTCCTTTTCGTGTTTAGCCGTTAGCGTCACAAATTCTCGACGGCGAGCGGGATTCTTTCACGGCCTGCCCAGGAAATTATAAGAGTTGGCTCCTGCAAATCGGAACCGGAGACTTATCCGATTCGATGAATCCGGCGGTTGTGAACCAGAATGTTCAGCGGGAGATCAAAGCGCCGGTGTGAACTTTAAGAAAAAGGCGTGACTGAGGGAACCAAGAAGATAATGGATAGAGGGTCATCGCACCAAGCTATCCAGCATCTGCCATCAGCGCGTTATAGAATCCTCTCCAAGAGGACTGGAACCGCTTGACGCGAGCGCGCTTGCCCCTGATGGCCGCTTTTTCCAAGCCTGGTTCATCGGTGCACATACGTAATCTTGACAGCTTCGTCATGCCGATCCACGTCAACGCAAGTGCGCAGCAAGGTTGGTAAATGAAGATCGTTTCACGGCTACTTCCGGAGCAGGCTCGTCATCGGCTAAGGCATTCCTTTGATTCCTTGTACTCCAAGCAATTGCCCGGCAAAGAGACGATCGGTGTGTTATCGAAATGGACCATCGTTACCCGTGGCCTGCGTCCCGATGCCGTGATCTATAGCGGCGGCGTGGGCGAGGATATCACTTTCGAACAGGAGTTGATTCGAAGGTTTGGGGTCAAGATCCATATATTCGATCCATCGCCGGTGGCTGCACGTACGATATCGCTCGCGGACAACGACCGTCTTCTCTTTAAGCCAATCGGCTTAGCCGCATCTACAGCCGCGAAATTCTCAGTGGGTGGCGGGAAAGATTCCAGCACCTGGGTAAAGGCGGGGGGAGAACAGACGCTGCCCTGTACCAGCCTTTCGCTGGAGATGAAGATGAATGGGCACGGCGCCATCGACCTGCTGAAGATTGATATCGAGGGGTTCGAATACGAGGTGCTGGAGAACTGCCTTGCGGTGCCCATTCCTATCAAGCAAATTTGTGTTGAGTTCCACGATTTTTTTCCCGAGATTTCCAAGGCGAAAACCAGGAAAACGATTGACTCGCTAAAATCGCACGGGTTCGATTTGATCCATAGGCATCGGCACGACCACACGTTCCTTAAGCGCGATGCGTAGTAGGAACTATGGCAGTCCGGAAGGGGGACTCATTTCTTGATGAGTTCCATTTGTCTGCCGCCAGGATCGTAGGTTGAGAAGGTCATTTGTTGACCGGGGTTGAGACCCTTGAAACGCTCGACCTCTGCGCTAAAGTGACTCGCCGGCCAGGGGGGATAGTTCCATTTCCGAACCACCCCAATGGTAGTGAGAAACAGAACACCCAGCCCAGCACCCCGCACCAGTGTGCTTCGTCCTCTGGACGCGGACGACGCTGCTAACCAGAGAAACATCAGCGAGGGAAAGAACCAGTAGCGAATTCCGGTGGCTCTCGCCAGTACTTCCCAACGAGGAGTGCTGCCCGGCAGCAGAAGAGGATCTCGTAGCGATGCCACGAGGGCCATGACCGCGAAGACGCAGAAAAGGCGTAGCGCCAGAGATGCACTGCGCCAGCCGCAAAACAAAATTGCCAGCCCACCGATGGCTCCGAGAACGAGCAACGGAATAGGAAGATAGGGGCCGCCGCTGCCCACCATGCTGTCGATGAAGATGCTGCCGGCGATGATCCGCAAGAGGCGGAGAGGTGTGATCCCGAGTGGGGCTCCAGGTCTTTTGACGGTGTGCAGAATGGTCAGCACCTGGATCACGACGCCCAGCGACATTAAACCCAAAACGACGAGGGTCCAGCGCCGGCGGCGCATCCACCAGTAGATGGCGACCGCAGGCCACAGCAAAATGCAGAACGGACCAGTGATGCCTCCGATAGCAAACAGAGCCGCGTCGGATACGCGGCCGCGCCAACTCAACGGCGCAAGAGAAAAGGCAAGCAGCGCCTGCAACAGAGCCAGGTGCCACATGGCATTGGTGAGTACCACGTGGATTTCGGGCGCATCGGGAATTGCAATGTACAGGGCCGCCATCCATATGCGAACCCGCAGGGGACCCCATGGAGCGCAGCGGCGGGAGAGCAACGCGGTCACCGGAAGAGCCTGGATCACGGCCCCAGCGAGGTTCATGATCAGCGGAGCCCGCTGCATGGGGAAGAGCAACGACAGGCCTGCGATCAGGCGGGGGAAGGTCTGCATATAACCCGCCTGGGGATTGTCCAGAGACCGCAGCCAGCCCAGGTTGTAAGCCTGCTGGTACCAGACCCAACCGTCCTCGGCGAAGAACTGCGGGTGCAGCAGGGCGTCCGGCAGACGGGTGAAGATGGCAAAAAGAGACACGGCGAAAATTAGCAATTGCCTGTGGAAGCTTATGCCCTGCTGCACTGCGATGGTTGACCAAGCGCTCGCTGCCTTAGACGCGCTCTGCTCATCACTTGGGCTCACTTCGCTCATTGCATCCGATGGACCGCTACTGCCGCTGGATAGGTGAGGTCTCGTTCGATCGCCAGGGGGCTGGTAAAGCGAATAGAGAGAAGGGCAAATAGGTAGAGAGCGAAGAGGATCAGGAGTTCTAGATTCTGCTGTCGCAGCAGCAGGATGAAGAGGAATTTGTTCTGCAGTATGTCTTGCCATTTCCCATGTTGCAAAAGGAATGTCTGCACCCGGTACTGGACAGAAACGATGGAGAGGCCCGTGAGAATGGCGATAACAGATCCCAAAAGCCGGCGCTTCTGAAAAACGATCAGCACGGCCGGAATGCTCAGCAGCAGCAGGCGGGTGTCGTAAAAGCGATGGTAGACGGGTGTAAGCGATAGGATGGACAGCGCCCCGAGCGCAACCACATGCAACTCCGGGGAGGCATGCGTCCGCAAGACGGTTATGACCCATGCCGCGAGAAGGAGGAGAAAGGTTATATAGGCCGCGGCATTAAATCTCCCGGCATCCGCAAAGAAAATGCTGCTCAGGGCTTGCAGATTTGTATCACCGATGGCTTGTTGATTCGCGGGCCTGGGGTCAGCGCTGCCACCGGTGTTCAAGGTTGCGGTTAGATTCGCGCGCAACGCGGAAATCCAATCGGCGCTACGCGGGTGCAGCTTGAGAATCAGACCGGCGGAGAGAAGAATCGCGAGAGAGCCTGCGATCGCCAGGGCAGCGTAGCGCCGATGGATTCTCTGCGCCAGCAGATAGAGCACGATCAAGCCTCCGATCTGGGGCTTGACCGCGAGGCTGAGCATGAACAGCACGGTACCCAGCGGGAGGAAGCGGTTACGCAAAAAGAGATAACCGCCGATCACCACCAGCGAAATAGCTAATATCGCGGGCTGACCCAGCACCAGCAGGATTCCACTACTAAGCAGAAAGAACGACCCCAGGGTGGTGGCGAGCCAACGATGCGCCTCTGGACACAAGGAGAGAACCAAAAAAGTCGAAACGACGAGCAGGCAGCCATTCAGCATGAACCACAGCAAGCGGGCTACAGGAAACCGGAGCAGAGCCAGCGGGGAGAGCGCCAGGAAAGTCGAAGGGGGATAGACGGGAACATCGATATCCCACGACGGTAGTTCACCGGCATGGCCGCCCGCTAGAAAGAACTGCTGTTCGAGTTGAGAAGTGTTGTAGGGATTGCAACCATAGAGCAGGCAGCGCGCACCGGTATAGACAGGAACAAAGTCATTGGAAGAGCGAAAGACCCTGGCTCCCCCAAGCACTAACAATATGACTGCGGAGACACCAAGGACCAACAAGTGCAGGTCTGGCTTTTTGAGGCTCATGACTTATCCGCGATCTGGCACGAGCGCACTTGCCCAATCCTCTTGAGATCGCTAAAGGATTACCCTTCTCCCACATAAAGATTGGTAAGGGCTTTTCTGAACGCCTCGCCAAAAGCATCATAACGACGGGGACAGAGGCTGCATAGTGAACTGTATTGTTCGCGCAGTTGCGGAGGATTCTGGGCAGAGAGCTGTGAACAGCGAAATGCTGATTCTTTTGAGCGTCCTACCGAAGAGCAGACGACGGTAGCTTGCGGATAAGCGCGATTCCCCCAGGTAACACTAATGGGGTGTTACCTTAGGTGGTTCTTCCTCGCACTTGATCGTCGAGAGTGCCAAGAATTTTCTGTAACACCACATTCATGTATTTGTAATCTGCAACAAATCGCTTAATCTTCGTGTCATAACGTAAGTAATAGACGCGGTTGCGGAGCGTGCCGGCGAGCCAGCTCCCCAGCCTAGCAAGGAACAAACCCCAACCTTCCCTGGAGGTGGCCTTTGATCCCGCTAGAGAATTCCTTACGCCAGCTGTTCCACGATGTTGTCTCCGAGTGCTATGACTCACGCCTGGGTTTGCGGGACGCGGAGATATCCAGCTACGTCGCCGACCTGCTCACCGAATTTTGCCGCGCGGAAAATATCTATCGCATCCGCGATGCTGCGGGCAATCCCGTGCGCGAAGTGGGCGAAATGCTGCTCGCTTCCGATCCTGTTCACGGCACAGCGTCCTCGTTCGGAGAAGAACGGGAACGGCGGAAACATATCGGCGACTACACCCTGTTTTTCGCCGGCATGTATCCGGAGGCGACCCATCGCTGGGGCGGACTACAGCACGACAGCTTTTTCGAAATGGTCCAGGCGGGCAAAGAGAGCTACTACATCGTTTCCCAGTTCGACCTGTTTGAGTACGCACAGGAGGCGCCATTCTTTGGCCGGCTCTCCGGTTCCTTCGAAGCTTGCATCTATGGACTAAACATGGTGCGCGGGGAACTCGACCGGCGCAAGGCGATCTCTCCGCCCCGATCTTTCTCCTCGGGCCCGGCGACGCAAATCATGTAGCTTCCGAAAAAACGTGCCCTCAGTGGCCAAAGCCCTCATCAGGCGCGCGGTTTATGGCCCGACTAAAGTCGTGCCCCGATACGAAACATGAGAGCGGTGGATCGTCAGGCACCCGGTCTTTTTTCATTGTTTGAATGGGCCCATGACTCCGCTCGGTGTAGCATGGCGCGAACGCGCAGTGTGAGCTTGCGCTGACGCGAAGATCAGAGATGAGGAGAAAGATGATGCTGACAACAAATTTCAGGGGCCGGTTACACAAGAGTCTGACGATTTTGCTAGGCCTGGGACTGCTGGGCGGAGTGGCCACGGCGCAGTTGGACGCCAAGCCATCGAGCGTCCACGCCATGATGGCGCCGACTACGCCCCCGGCTGCGTCCAGCCTGGTCGATATCAATTCAGCCAGCAAAGCGGATCTGAGTGCGCTGCCCGGGATCGGCGACGTCTATTCGCAGAAGATCATTGACGGCCGGCCGTATAAAACCAAGACGGACCTGGTAAACAAGAAGATCATTCCGCAGGCGACCTACTCCAAGATTCGGGACAAGATCATCGCTACCCAACCCAAGAAGTAGATGAAGCAAAAAAGCAAGGGGGAAGCGCGGGATTGCCGCGCTTCCCCCTTCTTGCGTTCGGTTAAACGGCTTGCGGTAAAGCTTCCTTTACGCGGAAGCGCTGCATGTTGATGCGCAACGCGCGCTCAATTTTGCGCAGATCGCCCTTCTCCTCCGGGGAGGCAAAGGTCGAGGCTACGCCACTGCGGGAAGCGCGGCCGGTGCGGCCGACACGGTGGACGAAGTCTTCCGCAACTTTGGGCATATCGTAGTTCACCACATGGGCCACGTGGTCAACGTCGATTCCGCGGGCAGCCACATCCGTAGCCACCAGGACGCGATGACCACCCTGGGCAAAGCTGCGCAACGCAGCATTGCGCTGAGACTGGCTACGATCGCCATGGATGCTGGTTGCCTTCCAACCGGCATGAGCAAGCTTCTTGGCCACACGTTCCGCGCCATGCTTGGTGCGGACAAAAACCAGAAAGCTTCCCGCCTCAGAACGGAGCAGGTGCTCCAGGAGCGGCAGCTTACGATCCGCGGTGACTTCAAAGGTTTGCAGCTTGACGTTTTCCGCCGGCTTGAGCACGGAGCCGATTTCAATCCGTACCGGGTTCTTAAGGTAGTCGCCGGCCACTTCACGAACGGCACCCTCGAGAGTTGCCGAGTAGCAAAGCGTCTGATGCACGGGCGGGATAGCCGCGACGATGCGGCGAATGGCTGGCTTGAAGCCCATGTCGAGCATGCGATCGACTTCGTCCAACACCAGGATTTCCACCTGGTTGAGCTTGACCAGCTTGCGGCCGATGAAATCTTCCAGACGGCCGGGTGTGGCGACGATCAGGCGCGCGCCACGACGGATACTTTCCAGTTGCGGACCCTCGGCCATGCCTCCGACTACCAGCGCGGTGGGAAGACCGACCAGTTGCGCGCATGCCTGCTGCACCTGCATCGCGAGCTCGCGAGTGGGCAACAGAATCAACGCACCGGCAGCTTTGGTCTGGGTTTTCTGTAGCTGCTCGATGATGGGAATAAGGAAGCTGAGCGTTTTGCCGGTACCGGTTTGCGCTGTCGCTAATACATCCCGGCCCTCAAGCGCCGGAGGAATCGCTCCCACCTGTACGGGCGTGAGCGTAACAAAATTTGCTTTGGCCAGACGCTGCTTGAGCGCCGCCGAAATGGGTAATGCTGAAAATTCGTTCAAAATAAAGTTCCTTGCTTCCGGTCTCTCATGAGACCTGGAGTGCTGTTCATCGCCTCACGGCTTCGTCCGCCCGGCGATACGATAAATGGCCCGATTGGCTCGCCCGGTTCGATCAAGTACTCGATCCGTGCACCGACACGAAGAACACCGCCGGCTTCGGCCTTCAGGCTGCGGTTAAATCTGACATTGTTGACTGCACCACGCGGTATGCGGTTCGTCGCGCTGTAGAGGGGGATCTTGGCGTTCTAGCCAAACATGCTCGTACACCGCACCATGCCAGGGAAGCGCGTGCTTCCAATCGCCGCCGCGAACGTCCGTGGCGACTACGCTGAAGGGCTTGGGCGATATCCGACCGGCTTGCTCCTCGCCATGGGCGAAAAGGAAGAGGTCTATTGAGGACAGCCTCGCTGATGACAGCTAAATGGCTGAAGACCAAACAATTAAGCGCAGGTTAAGAATACCATAAGCCGGGCGCAAGGGATACTGAATCAGTGGTTAGGGTCCGGCCGACCGTTGCAGGGGCATGATGGCGTTCTTGTTGTCCGGGCCGGTGGGGTCGATGCTGAAGTCCCACACGGAGAGGTTTACTTCCCCAGGACCCAGCAGTTCCATCAGCGCGTAGTCGCCAATGGTCAACGGCTGGGCCGGGGTCAGCCGGATCCAGCGATTTCCCGGGAGCGTTTGAACCTTAGTCGGAATTACGTCCTCCGTCTGCGTCACCTTGCCGCCCATTGCGATCTTGACGTCGCTTACCACGCGGTAATCCTTCTTGAAATTGCTGCGCACACGCACGATGGCGTACTGGCTGTTTGCAGAACTGGGATTCTTGTCCTTTGCCGAGCCGGCTCCATGGGTGTCCACCGTGACTGCTGAGGAATCAGCCTCGTTGTCGTCCACCCCGATAATGCTGACGTAGAACGCGGGGTCGTTGATGTGCAGCTTGACTTTGGACACCGCACCGGGGATCTGAACCTTCTGCTGAATACCACCGATGGGGTTGAGCGCAGAGCGCAACACGTTGTGGCCGGTTTGGCGATCGACGCTGGCGGAATTCTGGGGAAGCGCAACCAGTTCCGGCGAATCGCGGTAAGTATCAAGCGCCCATATTCCGTCCTCGTCGGGCAGCCGCAAACCGGGGGATACATCCGGAGTGCGGGCGCGGGCATGCTGCTCTTCTTTGTCGATGGCGGCGGCTTCGGGATTGGCCGGCGAGACGGGCTGAGCGGGCTCCGCTTCGGGTGCGGGTTTGGCACCGGGTGCATGGTCCTGGGCCCACTTCGCAGTTGCCGCCCAGTCCACAAGGTTTTCGGGCAGTTCCTCCCATTGCCCCCGCTCAGCGCTGAAGTATCGCACCCGGTCGCCTACCTTCTGATACTTCGTTACTACCTGGTAGGATCCGTCCTTGAGAATCAGGCGCTGGTTCTGCACCTGCGCCATGCCTGGTAGGCCGGCGGCCAGGCTGCACAGGAGGAGTACGAAAAGAAGAACGATGCGCGCGGGCGACATGGCCGTGTCAATACTTTAGACGAAAGTGGGTGGGTGGCGTTGCCTGATGTGGGGGGGTTCGCAACTTGCTGGTTCCTTGCTATTGCACTGATCTGTTGCTGTCACCCTCGAATTTTGTGATCCCGACTGGCTACGAATGCTGGGTGCCCCATTCAAGCCGTACTTTGGCTTGAGTGGGATAAGACTGCTCTGAACCTTTCGCCAGCATTCGTAGCCAGTCGGGATCACAAATTCGAGGGTGGCGGGTACTCCTGACGCAGCTCAGGTTCGCATTTCCGTCTTCCCTTCGTTTTCAGTTCCTGCGATACTTGTATGTGCCCACCCGGTGCGCCAATTCCAACCACAATAAAAAGGTGAAGAAGCAATGTCAGCAAAGTACATCTTTGTGACGGGCGGAGTCGTGTCCAGCCTGGGCAAGGGCCTTTCCGCGGCCTCGATCGGTTGCCTCCTGGAAAGCCGTGGCTTACGCGTTAACCTGATGAAATTCGACCCCTATCTCAACGTCGACCCAGGTACGCTCTCACCTTTTCAGCATGGCGAGGTTTTCGTTACCGATGATGGGGCGGAAACCGATCTCGACCTGGGCCATTACGAGCGCTTTACCCATGCGCGGCTGAGCCGGGATAACAATCTGACCACCGGCCGAATTTACGAGCAGATCATCACCAAGGAACGCCGGGGCGATTACCTGGGCAAGACAGTGCAGGTCATTCCTCACGTGACCAATGAAATCAAGAACGCGATGCGCAAAGTAGCCACCGACGCCGATGTAACCATTGTCGAGATCGGGGGAACCGTGGGCGATATCGAATCCCTTCCTTTTCTGGAGGCCATCCGCCAGATGCGCCAGGAGTATGGGCGGGAGAATACAGTCTTTGTACACGTCACCCTGGTGCCCTGGATCGGCGCCGCCCAGGAGTTGAAGACCAAACCTACGCAGCACTCGGTCAAGGAACTGCTCTCCATCGGTATCCAGCCGGATATCCTGTTGTGCCGCACCGATCGTTTCCTCTCCCACGAAATCAAGAGCAAGATTGCACTTTTCTGCAATCTGGAAGAGCGGGCCGTCATTGCCGCCAGAGACGTTGCGTCCATCTACGAGGTACCCCTCACCTTTGCCGAGGAGGGCGTAGATAAGCTGGCGCTGAAGTATCTCCATATCGAGGCCAGGGAACCCGACCTAACGAGGTGGAAGCTACTGGTGGATCGCTGCTACCATCCGCGCGACGAGGTCTCGATCGGGATCGTGGGCAAATATGTCGAGTACGAGGACAGTTACAAATCACTAAAAGAGGCGCTGGTGCACGGCGCCCTGGCCTTCGACCTGAAGCTGCGGGTTACCTGGATCGAGGCCGAGGGGCTGGAGAGCAAGCACCCCGGGGACCGGGACTACGAAGCGCAGTTGGCAGGTTTTGACGGCATCCTGGTGCCTGGCGGATTCGGGAAACGGGGCATCGAAGGCATGCTGAACGCTATCCGCTACGCGCGCGAAAATAGCGTTCCCTACTTCGGCATCTGCCTGGGAATGCAGACGGCCTGCATCGAGTTCGCCCGCAATGTTTGCGGACTGGCAGGAGCCAGCTCTAGTGAGTTCGATCCGGCCACTCCCCACCGGGTAATCTTCAAGCTGCGTGAGCTGACTGGAGTGGAAGAGATGGGCGGCACCATGCGCCTGGGCGCATGGCCGTGCGTGCTGGCTGAGGGTTCGATCGCAGCCAATTCCTATGAGACCACCCAGATCAGCGAACGGCACCGCCATCGTTACGAGTTCAACCGGGAATACGAGGCGCTGCTCACGGGAGCCGGCCTGCGCATCACCGGCACCACGCCGGACGCGACCTACGTGGAAATTGTGGAGATCCCGGGTCACCCGTTCTTCCTGGGCTGCCAATTCCACCCCGAGTTCAAATCCAAGCCGCTGGAGCCCCATCCCCTGTTTCGCGCTTTTATCGCGGCTTCTTATCAGAACCGGCTGCAGTCGCATATTCCGTCCGAGTCCGCGAAGCAGGAAGGCCATCTGACGCAGACACTACCATGAGCGACTTTGAAATCGGCACGGTGCGGGTTGGTTCTCCTTCGCTCTTCCTGATCGCGGGCCCTTGCGTCATCGAGAGCGAGGCGCACGCGCAATTCATGGCGGAGTCTATCCAGCGAATCACCAGCGACCTGAAAGTCCCTTACATTTTCAAAGCCTCGTACGACAAAGCCAATCGCACTTCGGCCGCGGGTTTTCGCGGGCCAGGGCGTGGAGCAGGGTGTCAGAATCCTGCGCCAGATCGCTGAGTCAACGGGCCTGCCTGTGATCACCGATGTACACCAGGCGGCCGATTGCGAGCGGGTGGCGGAGGCGGTGGACGTGCTGCAGATTCCCGCGTTCCTTTGCCGGCAGACCGACCTGCTGCTCGCGGCCGCCAAAACAGGGCGCGCCGTCAATATCAAGAAGGGGCAGTTCGTGGCCCCGTGGGATATGAGCTACGCGGTCGAAAAAGTGACCGGGACGGGCAATCCGCGGGTGTTCCTCACCGAACGCGGCTTCAGCTTCGGCTATAACAACCTGGTCGTGGACATGCGCTCCCTGGCCATCATGCGCAAGATGGCTCCCGTGGTCTTCGACGGGACACATTCGGTGCAGACCCCATCCTCGGCGGGCGGCAAATCGGGCGGGCAACCGGAATTCATTCCGGTGCTAGCGCGGGCGGCGGTCGCGGCCGGGGTGGACGGCATTTTCCTCGAGGTTCATAACGATCCCGCCAATGCCAAATCCGATGGCGCGAATGCACTGAACCTGGCCAACCTTGCTCCCCTACTGGAGAGTCTCCTGGCCATTCATGCAGCGGCGCGCCAGAACCCCTAGGGACCGCGACTCGATATTTCGCAAAACGGCGCAATATGGCCTGTATTGCTGAAAACAAATCGATCCTACACTGGGTCAGATTTTTGGGGGGGACTTCTCCGGTGCACGGGAAGCCGGGACGGCAATTCTGCAGCTAGCCTTGGGTCTTAGTAGCAAAAAAAGGGCCCCTCGGGTGAGGGGCCAATCTGCCTTGGTTCTCTCGTTGTGTGAGAGCTTTTATGCGGCTTTTAGTTTTGGGGCTGCGACGCAGCATTCCGGGGGGAGGGCTGCGGGTTCGACTGCTGCGTCGCGCCTATCGGTGAACCGCCAGCTGGCGTGTTCAAAGCCGCAAGACTGTTGTGCATCAGCGTTACGTGAACGACCGTTCCGCTGGTGCTCGATTCTGTGGATTCCGCTTGCGGGGCATTGCCCATTCCCAAGCGATAAATTCGGTACACCGGCACTTTGTGGTCGACTACAAGATAGCGAACGACCGCATCTGCCATGGTTTGAGATCTCTGGATTCCTGCCTGGCCACGCGAGTGGGAGTAGCCCTGCACTTCAACGATGTAGCCCTTCTGTCCTTGTAACTGTGTAGCAACCTGATCCAGAGCTTCCTTGGCTTTCTCATTCAGAGTGGACTGAGTTGAGCGGAAGTGAAGTTCTGTATCGGTAATCTGTTGGTACTGATCGAGATTGTTGACCGTCGTATTCAGTTGATTGGTCTGGGTGCTGGCCTGTTGAGCCAATTGCTGCGCCTGACCGGCCTGGGTCGAAGCCTGCAGAGCCTGCTGATTTGCCTGGTCTGCAGTGCTCTGAGCCTGGTGGATGCCGGCTTGCGCACGGGCATCTACATCCTTAATATCGTTGGCATTCTTGGCCGTGAGCTGGTCCAGCTCATTCAGCCTGTCTTTCACCGGGGCAACCTGACGATTGACCCACTTCTTCCGCGCCAGAGGATTCATCTTGCCCCAGAAGCCTTCATTGGACTTCGTCGGCAATGGCTGGCCGGTAGCGTACGTCGAGGAATCGCTGGCACTACCAGAAGTGCTTGCAGAAGCAGGGGCTGCGGTGGGGGCGCTGGTCTGCGGAGCGCCACTCGCCGCCGCCGGGGCACTCTGCGCCATCACCGGCATGCCCAAGCTGGCTGCCAGCAACATTGATGCGATTGATCCCGGGGTCACCGTACTTTTAATCACGCTTGTCCCTTTTTCGGCCCGAAGCTCGCCTGGAAGAACACACACACCGCTCGCTTCTGTACTTGTCTCCGAGTATTGCAAGCGACTGGCCAAACGGTGCCACTTTCTCGAAAATATTTATATCTTGCTCATTCAAAGTGAGATAAGGGGCCAACATGCGCCTATTGTGGATATTTTCGGCCCCCCGTTAGCAATACGGAACGTGCACTTTTCTCTAGTCGGTACGAAAAAAATGCTCGACCGCAATGCAGCTAAATTACCTAGGTACCAGAAAATAGCCTACTTGCCGCGCACGCTAATCACCCTGATCTCTGGATACTGTTGGTTCCAGTCCGGGGGAACGGTGTCAAAAATGAGCCGGAAATCGCGCTTCTGCCCCGGCTCGATGGGAGCGGACGAGACGGGCTGGATATCGACGTAGGGTTCGCGGGTGCGGATGAGGCTCAGCGGCATGGCCAGCCTTTGCGCATACTGGCCAACGTCGCTATGAAAGCCGACCTGAACGGTGATCGCAGTGAGGGTTCGATTACCCGTGTTGGCGATCTGGCCGTCAATATATGTGACCTTAGCCCCGGAAAAGGTATTTGCTTCGCTCATCTGAAGGCCACTAATGGGCAGGCTGGCAGCGTAGGGGTCTGCAGGAGCCATGCCGGTTCCGGTGGACGGGAGGTCCGGATTTGCCCGAGTGCCAACGATGACCCAGATCCCCAGGCCCACGACTACTACGACGGCGGCGATGATCCAGGGGAGCCACGATTTGGCTTCCCTGGTTTGCTGCGAACCGAGAAAGTCCAGTTCGCCATCGGCTTTCAGGCTGTGTTCGTTGTTTTGTTCTGGCGCCGGCATCACGGAAGATTGTACCTGCCTGAGCGCTGGTCATTCAGGCCGGCGGACTGGCGATCAGCCGAAGCTGGCCTTTTTGACCGATTGGCGCATATCGTTCCCGCGCATCTGGACTTCCACACACATTTCCGCCAGGCGCGAGCGCATGCGCTCGGTGATCCGGTCGCCCAGAGTTTCCTCCCGGATGGTTCGGTCGGCGTTTCGTGCTAAGGCCGCAGGCGCGTTGGGGTAATTAGTGGTGATGAGGGTGGTCCGCTTATCGTTGTAGCGGGTGTTCAGAATCAGTGCCACCGTATCCCACACCCAGTCTGTAGGTTTCTGTGCACCTAACTCATCCAGAATCAGCACTTCTGCTTCAAACACGGGGGCCAGGATCTCGAGTTCTGTGGTGGCCACGAGAGGGTTATAGGACTCCTGGATGCGCTTGAGCAGTTCGCGGTAATCACAGAAGAGGCCGCGGACACCTTTTTCCAAAATCAAGGCCTGCAGGATGCCCACGGCCAGGTGGGTCTTCCCCACACCCACATTGCCGGTGAGCAGGAGCCCCTTTCCCTCAGTCGTGACGGGATAACCAGCGACGAAACTGCGCGCGATCATATGCGCGGTGGCCAGCGATGGATCGGCCTGCCTGTAGCCGTTGATGGGGCTATCGAAGCTCTCCAGGCTGCAGTGCTCATATCGTTTTGGGATCGCGGCCCGTTTTAGCAATCGGGCCGCTTGGTGCTGCAAGCGGCATTCACATGGCTGGGCATAGCGTTCGCCGTCAGGTTGGATAATCAGACGCAGGCCGGAGTCTTCACAGATAGGACAAATTTCGCGCATGGGGACTATGCCCAAAAATACTCTACGGAAGACCCTCTCGCCAGAGCTGAGGCGTGTGGAAGGAAGGGCGTTCTGTGGAAAGAAAGCGAAAAATGACTTAAACTGTAGATTCGAGCCTTGGGTTGTGGGCTTGCAGGAAAGGTTTTTCAGATGCCAAAACAGGGAATACATCCAAATTATAAGGAAATCCGGGTGCAGTGCGCGTGCGGTTCCGCCTTTGAGACGCGTTCCACGCACAAAGGGCGATATCCACGTGGAAATTTGCTCCGCTTGCCACCCGTTCTTTACCGGTAAGCAGAAGCTGGTCGATACGGCAGGCCGGGTGGAGCGGTTCCGCCGCAAATACGCCAAGTCCGATGCGGGTAAGTCCGACGCGGCCAAGGCTCCCGCAGCCAGGTAGAAGCGGCTGGTTTTGCGACAGAGGCCTCCGTTCGCGGAGGCCTTTGTCGCGTAGGGCTTCTGATGAGAAAAGTGTCCATGAAGAAGAGCTGGGATAACCCGCGGGAGAACAGCATGCCGGCCTCGGCTCGGGTGCCGGCCTCGGTTGTGATCGGCGAGGTGCGGGTTGCTCCGGCCACGGTGCTGGCGCCGATGGCCGGAGTCACGGACACGGTGTTTCGCCGCTTTATCCGCAATGCCAGCGTCTTTAGTGGCGAAGGCAATGGGGATGCGGCTGCTGTCCGGCACCTGGTGGAGACGCCGATCAGCAATCAGCAGTCCGGCTGCGGTTTGATCATGACCGAGTTCACTTCGGCGGACGGGCTGTCGCGCATGCGCGAATCGAAGCGCAAGCGGTATCTCTCCTACGATGAGGATGAGCATCCGATCTCCGCTCAGCTATTCGGCTCCGATCCCAACACGCTGGCAGAAGCGGCGAGGATCGTCGAGGACGCGGGCTTTGACATGGTGGACCTCAACCTGGGGTGCCCTGCCAAGCGGGTGGTCAGCTGCAATGGCGGGAGCGGCCTGTTGCGCGACCTTCCGCATATTGCAACCATCTTTGAGCGTGTCCGGTCCGCGGTGCGGATTCCCTTCACGGTAAAGTTCCGCCTGGGTTGGAGCGACCAGCACATCGTTTGCGTCGAGCTGGCTCGTCTGGCCCAGGAGAGCGGTCTGAATGCAGTGGCCCTGCACGCGCGCACCCGGGAGCAGGGCTACTCCGGCCAGGCGCGTTGGGAATATATCGCTGCGGTGAAAGATGCTGTGCGAATTCCGGTCATCGGGAATGGAGATATCCGCTCACCGGAGGATGCCTGCACCATGGTGGCGGAGACGGGATGCGATGCGGTGATGATCGGCCGCGCCGCGCCGGCCAATCCGTGGATTTTTCGCCAGATTGCGCAATACACGGCGTTCGGCAGCTACGATCAGCCAACCCCGATGGACCGCTACCACATGATCCGGGATTACTTCCTCATGCTGATGGAGGAGGATGAGCCCGCCGCGATCAGCGGAAGGATGAAGCAGTTTGCTTCGTGGTTCACCCATGGCGTGCCGGGTGGGGCGATTTTGCGCAAGAGTATTTATGAGGCTAAGAGCGGGGCGGCTGTGCTCGAGGCGGTGGATGCGTTCTTTGCTGCTGAGGCTGAACAGTTGGTCGCCGCCGCGGTCTAAGGTCGGGACGGAAACATTGATACAGGCGTGAGTGCCGCGCCTACGGCGCTCAAACCATACTCGGAATTTGATGCCCAACCCTTTCGGGCTGGGCTTATGTTTGGCCGCCGGCCCCTCCGGCCTCGCATCCCTGGCCGATTCTGCGATGTTATTTTCTCCCTTAACTTGCCCCAGGCCGATCGCCTCCTCGTGATAACAAGAAAACGCGCGTCGAGTGCCGTGGTATAGCACTCAGGCCAAAGTGCCAAAGTGCGGCTTGAATGGGGCACCCAGCGTTGGTTGCGGAGGCGGCGAGTTTAAAAGTAATTACAACGGCTACAAAAGCTTTGGGTATCTCATTCAAGCTGTACTTTGGCTTGAGTGGGATTAGGATGCCCATCGGTCCGTCTTCTACTGCGACCCGCCGCGCTTGCGGAAAATGACTTTTCGTTCGGTGCGCCAACCTTCGTTCAGGGCTACCAGCGTCCAGGGAATCGCAGGCGATAGGTGTTGCAGCACGGTGTCCATGGAGGGATGCACACGCAGCGCGGGCACGATGTAATACAAGAGCGGTGAGTTCGGCTGCAGGGGGACACCGGGGAAATAGCCGTTCTGCTCGAGCTCTCCCTTTCCGCTGGAGTTGCGCTGCTGCTGCAGCCAGTGCACGCGAATCCAGTAGTCCAATCCCTGAAGCGGAAAATGCAGATCCTCGTCCGCTTTCAATTCCAGAATGGCCAGCCGCCCGTTGCGGGTAACCGTGAGCAGATCGAGCATGGCGCGGTCGGCCGCCGCAAAGGCGGGTACCTGGTGGTAGATCGCGTGCCCACCCAGACTGTCATCGATCTGCGTAAGGTCGCCGCCTATCGTCGACTCCAGCCACGCTTCCGGCTGCAAACGAAACAGCGGATCGCGCGCGCTGCCCTCCGGATATCGACTGGCAAAGAGCCGCTGCATCAGATCCGCGAAAAAGGCTTCGGTGTCCTCCTGCAACGGGGTTTCATTGGCGCCGGCGCCGAAGGTCAGGTTGCACTGGCGAACAAAAGAGTCGGAGACAAACCCCTGGCGCACGCGGGCGAACTCCAGGCCGTAGAGGGAAAGCGTGACCTCGTGCGCGCTTCGCGCCTCGATGGTGACGCGGCTTCGCATGACCGGGGGTAACAAGCGCTGGATGCGGGCCAATCCATCCTGGGCTCGCTCGATTGCCGCCTCCGGGTTGAAGGCATGCACCAGGCGCATTTTCAGGTTGCCCTGGTCCGCAGTGTCGATCGCCTCCAGGTCCTCGCCCACGCCGACCTCGTAGAGCTCCCATTGCGCCAGGTCGCGATTGAGCCAGGCCATCCGCGCCCGCGTGGTGCTGCCGCAACCGGCCGGCAATAAAACCTTGAGCCCGTGACAGACTCTTTTGCCGGCGCCATGTTCGCGGCAATAAGCGAGCCAGAGAATGCCCAGGGTGAGCACACCGTCGATGGTCGCCTGGCTCTCCTCGGCATTGACGCCGATGAGCGCCCAGCATTGCTGGCCGCGCACCAGCAAGCCGCGCGCATACGCGGGGCCGAAGCTGTGCTCCAGGTCCATCGCCGTAGCGCAGGCTTTCTACTTTGTAGTCGTTGAAGTGACGGGTGAGCAGCGCGCTCCAGCAGATGTAGATACCTGGTTCTGCTGAGAGCGCGGGTTGCGGGCGTCCTCTGGTCGCGATCTCTTAACACCTCGAGCGATTGCGGGCGCTGGGCTCCAAGGCGCCGCACCCGGATGCGCAGCGTCTCTTTGCGCGCTTCCAGCCCCACCACGGTGCGGACCATGTTCCGTTCTTCGGACCACAGATGCAAAACGCAGCGGCCATGCTCGGCCGAGATCGAGTAGTGGGCGGCCGTCATCTCGAAGAGCACACGGCCATCCTCGAGCAGCGCGGCCCGGGGATGTTCCGCGAAGAATTGTTCGAGCGAACAGCGCCAGCTCTGCTGGGGAGAATTCAGGCTTCTCGCGGCTTTCCACGGGCGCCGCTAGCTACCAGCCCATGCGCGCCGACAGCTGGGTGACGTGTGCGGTGTGATGGCGGCCGTGCCAATCATAGAGGACGACCACCCGTGCGAGAGTCTCCCTGCCGTTTTCAGGATGCACATAGCCGCGCTTCCACTCCTGCTCATCGAGCGAAGCAAAGAGCTGCACCCAGCGGACTATGGAGCGCCTGCAGCAGGTCGAGTGAGGTCGACACTGCTCGCCGTGGAGGCATCTTCGAGCTGGGCCCAGCGGTTCTCCTGATAGGGAACGATGGTTGGCCAGTCTTCCGTCAAGGCGAGGCGGACCCGGACGTAGGCGTTCATGTGGCTGTCGGCGACATGGTGGACCAATTGCCGCACAGTCCAGCCGCCGGGCCGATAGGGAGTTTCGAGCTGTTCTTCGGAAAAAGCCGCGACTGCGGAGCGCAGGTTCTGTGGCAGCTGCCGTATCCCTTCGATGGCGGCGCTTCGCTCCTGCGCAGTAAACGAGTCAGCTCGCCTGGGGCCACCCCCAATGGGGTAGCGCAGCAGTGCGAGCTCTGCAGCTTCAGTGCTCATGGAGGACACGGGACGATCTTAGAGCATTATCGAAGACGGAATAGCGTCAATCTGAAGGTGCGATGGCGTAGTACCCTTTGCGCGACTAGCGCCTTAAGGCCATCTCCCTTGCACTCGATGTCGATCTTGCGGTAAGTCCCGTCGAGCTTGGCGTTGGTTGGGGTATAGCTGGCGACGTACTGAGTGCGCAGTTCTTCCTCAATCTGGGCGAAGGCGCCTTCCAGCTTTTTGCCGTTGTTGCCTACCTCAATGACCCGGCCGCCGGTCTCTTCCGCCATTTTCTTCATGGCCATGTCGCCGCTGTAGCCCATGGTATACATGCCCCGCCCGTAGAAAGCGCGATCGGCGCAGAGCAGAACGTAGACGATGGTGTTGGCCTTCTGCGCGGCTTCGATGGCGCCCTGAAGCTTCTGAACGCTGCCCTGGTCTTCGCCATCGGAAAGGATGATGATCGCCTTGCGGCCGGTCTCCTGTTGCAACTTCTCATGCGTGGCCTGTAGACGGCGTCATAGAGCAGCGTGCCTCGCGGGCGCGCCCGCTGTGGGGATCGACCCGGCCTGCGCCAGGATCCGCCGCCTCCGCCGCCGACATTAATCTCCGCCTTGTCCATAGCGCGAGCCAGCGCATGCGCATTGCTGGTGTAGTCGGAGAGAAGATCGAGATTCACATCGAAGGAGATTAAGAAAGCTTCATCTTTCGCCCGCAGAACGCGGCTGAGGAAGGCGGCGCCGGCCTGCTGCTCCAAGGGGAGAACATTCTGCTGGCTTCCGCTGGTGTCGAGCAGGATTCCCAAAGTGAGCGGTTGATCGGTTTCGGCGGTGAAGTTTTTGATCTTTTGCGGAGTCTTATCTTCAAGGATGTTGAAGTCGTCCTTGGTGAGGTGGGGGATGAGCGCGCCGTGTTTATCGTGCACGGTGAAGTAAAGACTTACCAGGTTGACGTTGACTTTGAGGGTCTCGAGCGGCTGCGACTGATCGTCCTGATTGGGATCGCCCGCCGGGCCTTGAGGTGGCGCATCGGGAGACGGCGCAACCTGCGCCGCGGCATGCAGGAGGGCAACGCAGAAGCAAAACAGCCCATAACCAAGACGCCCGGCGCAGACGACGGAAATTCATGGAGGTTAGACGGAGGAACATGGCGAACGATACCTCAGAAGTTGGACCGCGGAACAGGACCACACCTTACAACGCCAGCAGCGTGTCTGGTAATCTTATGCCTAGTGACTGCCCGACAGCGCTATTTCTAATAGTAAGTCACAACGTGTGGGTACGACTGAGGATGACCATGAACCGAGTCGTCCGCCTGGGGGATCTTTTGGTGAGGCAGGGTGTCTTGGGAATCGTGCTGCTGTTGTCGTGTCTGCCGGCCGGGCAGCAGCTAAACGCGCAGAATCAGAGCGTGCCGGATGCCCCGACACCGCAACAGCAGCCTGACAGTTTGGGCAACCTCAAACAGGGTGTGACGCCGGGCAAAGGATCGCAGGAGACCCCACAAGACGGGGGAACAAATACTACCCAGGTTCCACCTGCGGCAGGCAGCCAGCCATCCGGCCCAGACCAGGTGCAACAGCAGCCGCCCATCATTGTCCAGGCGGGCCCGGGCCGTAAGGACATCACAACCTTCAGCACCACGAGTCGACTACGTTTCTGTGCCAGTAACCGTGCTGGACAAGAAGCATCAACAGGTCGCGGGGCTGACGTGGCGGGATTTTCAGATCTACGAGAACGGCGTGCGCCAGCGTATCGATTACTTTCAGTGCCGATCCCGTGCGCGCTCTCCGTTGCCCTGGTGATCGACCAGAGCCTGCCGCGGGACACCATGAGCAAGGTGAACGATAGCTTGGCCGCGATCCAGGGCGCCTTCACGCCGTACGATGAGGTCGCGGTATTCACCTACGCTGATGGAGTCAACAACCCTACCGATTTCACCGCGGCGCAGGGCGCGCGGTTACCGGTCGTGCTGGCGCAGTCCAAGAAGCCGGGCGACTACATGGGGGTTCCCATCAACGGCGGTCCCCTTTACGGCGGACCCAGCATCAATGGGCGACCGGTCGATCCGAATCTCGAGCCGCAACGGGGAAATTCCGGGTTTGGCGTCATTCCCAAGGAGATTCACACTTTGAACGATGCCATCCTGGCTGCCGGCAAAGCTCTCTCCACCCGGCCCCAGGGAAGCCGCCGTATCATTTACGTGATCAGCGACGGTAAGGAATCGCGCAGCAAAGCCAACTTCCGCGAGGTAGTGCGTTACCTCGAAGGCAACCAGATCGCAGTGTACGGAACCCTGGTAGGCGATTCTGCCACCTGGGGACTGGGATACCTGGACAAGTTCAAAATACCGCTGTTGCCGCTTTCCCCGGATAACATCCTGCCCAAGTACGCGGATGCGACGGGTGGCCACCTCTACTCCGAGTTTTCGGAGAATGGCATTCAGCGCAGCTTTGCTGATCTCGCGTCCTTGGCGCGTACCCAGTACACGCTCGGCTACAACACTCACCTTTCGCCACTGGACAACAAATACCGGGTCCTCGACGTTCGCGTGCTGCGGCCAAATGTCGATGTCGTGGCCAAGAGAGGGTATTACCCCACGGCTACAAATATGTCGCGATGACCGCTGGAGCGGCCGTGAACCCGGGCCTGAGTTTTATCGGCCTGGGGCTGACGGCATCGGCTTTCTGGGGCGCCAGTGATTTTCTCGGCGGACTGGCTACGCGCAAAGCCCATGTTGTGGGCGTGGTCGCGGTGGCCCACAGCCTCAGCCTGGGGCTGCTTCTGCTGGCCGCGTTGGCCACCCATTCTCCGCTTCCGCCGCAGCGCTTCGCGCTCTTGGGACTTTGTGCCGGGGCCTTCGGCGGTGTGGCCCTCATTCTCTACTACCAGGCTTTGTCGTTGGGGGAGATGGGGATCACTACCGCGCTGACCGGGCTGCTCACGGCTCTGGTTCCGGTGGTCTATTCGTTCTTCACCCAGGGCTCGCCTAAATCCACCCAGATCGCCGGCTTTGTGCTGGCGGCCGCCGCCATCGCGCTCATCGCCTACGCTCCGGCAGGTCTGCCTCGCCCCCTCGCGCTCGGCCTGGCGAGCGTCGCTGGGGTTGCCTTTGGGGTGTTTCTGGTGGTTTTGAAAGTGGGCAGCTCGCAGAGCCTGCTATGGCAGCTGATTTACTCTCGCGTAGCCAGCGCCACGCTGGCTGTGAGCATCGTGATCGCGATGCAGATGCGCGCGGGCGAAAGTGCCGCAGTCTGGCGCACACGGGCCAGGGAGAATCGGTTTCTATGGATGGCGGGATCTGCCGGGGTGCTGGAAGCCACCGGGAGCTTGCTGTATATGAGCGCCGCCCGCGAAGG
This sequence comes from uncultured Acidobacteriaceae bacterium, assembly GCA_963721125.1. GTDB lineage: Bacteria > Acidobacteriota > Terriglobia > Terriglobales > Acidobacteriaceae > PALSA-350. The sequence goes on from CAVRHZ010000001.1 coordinate 537,953, forward strand.
CCGCCTCGATGTGGCGGCGGTGCTGGCCTCACTTTACCCGGTGGCCACGATTGTTTTGGCGGCTTGGTTCCTGAAGGAGCGGGCGACGTCTAGTCAGACCCTGGGAATGGCGCTGGCGTTAGGTGCCGTGGTGCTGGTTTCCATCTAGACACGGTCTTGATAGGCCTTACTTAACTTCGCTCGGGATCTCGGGTTTCGGAGCAGGAGCGTCCTGCTTGACCGGGTCCGGCGTACCCTTGATCGCATCCTTGAAACCCCGCAGGCCCTCGCCCAAGCCCTTGCCCAGTTCGGGAAGCTTGCGCGGCCCGAAGATCAAGAGTGCGACCACTAAAACAACAATGAGGTGAGTCGGTGTAAGTAGTTCGCCCATCGAATTTCTCCTGGCGGTGCCGTATGAGATTGCTCTTCACTCAGCACGCCCCGGAATCTCGTCCGGATACATTTATTGTCGCACAGCAGCCATGACCTCGGCGCTGAGCGTGCCCACTTATAGTACGCCTTCCAACCACTCTTCGGATGGGTGTCCGGGCCTTTCAGGAGGCGGGAGGCGGCTGGTCGAGGCGGGCCGCAACCATCTTGTAGAAAGCAGAGAGATTCTCAGCTTCGCCGAGGGTCAGGCGGCGGTAGACCTTGAGTAACGGATAAAGCCGGGAGCCGCGAATCAGCAGGGTAGGAACCGCAGCCACACCACCACCGGGATATTGCGAAAGCTCCCACTCTCCGTGATAGCGTCTGCGGATCACTTCTCCAAAGTAGCTGCCCCACAAGCGCGTCTGGAAATCCAGATCTTCAGCCGACTGGCCGTCCAGGATTTGCTCCAGTCGATCGACCGAAGCCTCGCTCAGATCGAGACGCTGGCGATGGTCATTCCATGCGACGCGAACGGCCTCCTCGGCATAAGCGCTCATCATCTCAGCCAGGGATGCGAAGCTGCTTTCGGCCAGCTTGGTTTTGATGGTCATTGCGTCAGCCTATCGCACTCCTGGATTTGCGTGCGCTAAGGAAATCTGGAACAGGAACGAACCGAGCCGTCTGACAGGAAGCGAAGTGCAATGTATCTTAAGGATTAGCCCATGATGCGGGATTTGCGGAGGTTTGGTTGAAGGCAATTGGTGTTGCTGTACGGAAGTGGGGGACCGCGGCCGTCCTTTTGAGTGTAGGTTGGTTGAGTATGGGCAGGATCGCCGGCGCGCAGGTAGTTCCCCCTGCACAGACGATCCCTGAAGCACCCTCCCTCTCGAACGAGACCCTGAAACCTCTGGATTATCGCAATAAGTACGATATTTATGGCGGCGTTGCTTCGTCCCATTTCAACGCGGGACCGGCCCTGATCCCGGGCGCAAACCTGGGCGGCTTTGACGTTCAGGGCACGTGGTGGCCGAAGATGCGCATAGGCGTGACTGCCAATGTTCGCGGCTACTACGGAACTACCGGCGTGGTTCCCAATCCTTACAACATCCACGGTCCGTTTATTTATGAGCACCTGTTTATGGGTGGTGCTTCGTTCCGCGGTCCCAAGAACGAACACGCCGCCTTGACTTTCCACGCTCTGGCGGGGGGTTCGTATGGAGTGTTTAACTCCGCCATCAACTCAGGGCTCACTGGTCCAAACCTGGGGCTCTTCAACAACGGCCTTACGTTCGCCACGGCGCTGGGTGGATCCGTGGACCTGAACCGCTCGTCGAAGCTTTCCCTGAGACTCTCTCCGGATTACCTGCTAACGCGCTTTGGGGGAGGGTCGCAAAACGAATTTGCCATCTCCGTAGGCGTTCTGTATCGCCTGAGCAAAATGCGAAGTAAGTAAGGTGGATCAGGCGACTCTGGTGCTTACCCCGGGTATGTGGGCTAAAGAGTCTGCGGAAGCTCCCACCACACTCAGATTGTCGCTGTGCTGGTTGCTTGAGCCGGGGGCTCGCGCACTTCAGGGTCTTCCATTCGGGAGCCATTTCGGCTTCCATGCCGTGTGGGCTAGCCACTCGATGGGTTCTACCATCGATGCGATGGCTCGGGCCAAATGAGGAAAATCGATGCGGCTGATTTCGTCGCTGGGCTCGTGGTAGTCGGCATGTAGGCCGAAACTGGAGACTGTCTGGGCAATGACGCCCCGGCGGGCAAGGCTGTAGTTGTCGGAGCGGCGAAAAAAGTTCTGCGCGGGATGGGGATCGGGCGCCAAGGGGGCGCCGTGACGCGCCAGCTCCGGGCCCAGGTCGCTGCGTTGGAAACCGGTGAGCCATAGACCATCCTTGGGTAAGGCCGGGTCGCGGCGGCCGATCATTTCAAATTCCAGGTTGGCAACAATATGGTCCAGCGGCACCGGCGGATGATCGAGAAAATATCGATTGCCATAGCCTCCGATCTCTTCTGAACCGAAGAGAACGAACAGCACGGTGCGCCGGGGGCGGGCCTCTGCGGCAAGCACGCGCGCCAGTTCGATCACCGCGGTGGTTCCAGACGCATCGTCATCGGCCCCGTTATAGATTCGGTCGCCGTTTTTGCCGGGCCCAATCCCGAGGTGATCCAGATGCGCGGTCAAGAGGATCGCGTCTTTGCCGGCCACCGGGTCCGAGCCTCGGAGGATACCGACCACGTTCCAGGTCTCTGTTCTTGGACCCGGGGCGAAGCCCTCCAGCCGGGCGGCGACCTTGGGCGGTAGCGGATTGGGGAGGGGCGCCTTTTGCAGGAAGCTGCCGTTGTCGCCGCCCGGCTCCAATCCAAAACCCGCGAACAACGACGCAGCATAGAGCGCGGCTAAATGCTCGTCGCGGGTGCCACTGCCTCGTCCCTGAAGTTCATCGGAGGCAAGGAAGCTCATGTCCCCCCGGATGCAAGGGATGCAGACCCCGGCGCGGGACGGCGTGACCGACTGGCAATAACCTACGGTTAGCCCCACCAAGGTGGCACACAGAACCGTACCGGGTAACGATCGCATCGGGAAAGTATAATGGAGCTCTTCCGGATACTCCTGCTGAGCGGATGACAACGCCAGATCGTCTGGTGGTTGGAAAATATCCCGAACGAAAGTCAATTTGCGGGTAAGGGAAATCGCATGCGCCGAATACCGGCTCTGTTTTGTTTGTTTCTGCTCCTTGGCGTGATCACCGGGTGTGATTTTTTCGTTTCTCAGAACAATTGCACCGACTGCACCACCACCGGTGACTATCTTTACGTCGGCAATGGAAACAACACGTACATAGCCGGATTCAGCGTCGGTACTACCGGGGCACTTTCGGTTCTTAACGGCTCGCCCTACAACAATGGCGTGGCTGCTCAATCCCTGGCGATAACGCCCACCAATACCTTCATGTACGTCGCAACCACCAACGGCATCTACTGCTACCTGATCAACAGCGATGGATCGATCACCGTCCAGAACAGCGGCAATGCCGTGGCCCAGGATGTGGTTGCCACAGCGATGCAGGTGGACAGTACGGGAAGCTACCTGCTGGCAGCCGGAGTTGGGATTTCGCGTGCAGCGCAGGCGATTGGCATTTACCAGATCAATACCTCCACCGGGCTGTTGACCGCGCTCACCGGCTCTCCTCTTGCTCTCTACACCGGTAAAGCCTCCACCGCGACCGTGGTGTCTCCAACGGGAATGCTGATCACCCCCAACAACTCGTACGTCTACGTCTCGCTCCAGGCGCTGGGTGTGCAAGTGTTGACACTGGGCACGGGGGGCGCTCTCAGCACCGGCAGCGCACCTACGTTTCTGCCGCCCCTAAGCACTTCGAGCTCGCCGGCAGATTATGGGTTGGCCAGTGATCCCAATTCCAAGTTTCTATTTGTGGCCGAAATCAACACCGGACTGCGGGTCTTCAGTATTGGCACCAGCGGTACGCTCAATGAAATCTCCGGTTCGCCCTACGCCACCGGAACAGGACCGACAGGAGTCGCGCTGGACCCCACGGGGAGTTACGTTTACGTCGCCAACAAGGGAAGCAACAATATCAGCGCTTTCACGCTCACCGCAGCCTCGGGTAAGCTAGCCGTCATTTCAGGGTCGCCTTTCAGTTCGGGTGGGCAGCTGCCCATCGCCCTGGTGAATGACAACCAGAAGAAATATCTGGCCGTGATCAATTCCGGCCAAAACGGTTCCTCGGGCAATAGCGACCTGCAGGTTTTTAGTTTCGACGCCACCGTCGACGGAAAGCTGGATCCGGTCTCGACCGCCACCACGGGCACCGATCCGACCCTTCCTAGCACCATCGTGGCTACGTTCTAGTGGTAGTTGGTCACGCAACCAACCCCGTCCCACCTTGGAGTGGGACGCAGGTTGGTTCATAGAGTGCTGCGTTCTAACTGAAGAGTCCGTTGAGGCCATTGGGAAAGAAGACCCCGGTGTATTTGGCGCCGGATGCGGGCATATTCACATCCCCTGTGACAATGTTGAGAACTTGCGTGGTGCTGCGGCTGTACGTCTTGGAGTAGTTGGATGAGCCAGTCTGCGCATCGACGATGGTTGCAGCTCCATTGGTCGTGTTAGCCGGCTCCACGGAGACGGTCTGAAAGCCAACACCGATGTCATCTACGGTTGAGCTGCCATCGAGCTTCATGCGGGTGGCGGAGATCTGCTGCGTGTAACCCTGCAGTCCAGCTTTTCCGTCGGGGTCGGCGATAAAGATGGAGGTGCGTACCAGGCCGGCGTGATAGGCCTCGACCCCCAGAATGCCTGCTGCGGCCGCCAGGTTGGCCGGCACAGTTAGCAACGGGGCTGCCCCGCTGTATGCGGTGACGCCTACATCCTCGAAGATGTATGCGCCCACCAGGAAATCAAGATCGTTGGCGAAGGGATCGAAGCTGGCGGCAATGCCGGCCGCGGTTGCCAGTGCGTTGAAGCTGTTGTAGAGGTCGAGGTTTGGCTGGGCCACGGCACTGCTTCCTAGCGCTCCGCGCAGAAAAGTTACGTGGTTGCGCTCCTCCTGCGCAGTTTCGGTGGCATAGGCCTGTATCGCAGGAAGTGCCCAGGGGACGAGACAACTGGTTGGGCCCCCGCTCTTGGTGACCACGGTGCCGCCTCCGGTGGTTGCCATGCCAGCGCCAATTCCGATTCCGACTTGATCGATCGTCTTGCCCGTGGTTGCCAAGGTGTAGAACTGCGACTCGAGATACTCCAGATTGAGCGCGAAGTTGAGGATGTCGGAATCGGTGTAGGAAGGAGAGGACTGGGCTTTTGCCAGCTTGACACCGGCAAAGGCAAGACCGGCCAGAGCTGCACCACCAAGGGCGAGCATCTTCCGGCGACTGTTGACGATCACTTCATCTATCTGCTGCGTTTCAAGGTTTGCCATGGTTCTCCATCCTTAGCTAGCGGTTACGCTGATGTTGCCGGTCATACCATCGGGGAAGAATCCACCCCCCTTGACGCCTGCGCCCGCAGGAGCGGCATAGACGATATGGAGAACCTGATCCGTGGTGCGCGAGTAGGCAATCGAGTTCGTTGCATCACAGGCCACGATGCTGCTGGCCGGCATGTAAGCGGTGGGAACGAACGGAACGGGATACGGTGGAAGGGCGGTCAGCGTGGTTTCATTCCCGCCTCCGAGCGATGCACGCAGCTTGCTTATTTGTTGTGCATAGGTCACGTACATGTTGTTGGGCGTGACCATCGTGGGTGTTGTGGTCGCGGTCGCAACTGAGTCCGCGATGAGCAGGGTACGGATTTCCGCGGCATGATAGGCTTCGACCGCAAGGATGGAGGCTGCAGCCGCCAGGTAGGTTTTTCCTGTGGTCGTGTTGCTCAGCATGCCTGCTGCTCCGTGGTACGCGGTTACGCCAACGTCTTCAAACACGAAGGCGCCTACCAGAAAAGCCTCGTAGCTGGAAAAGGGATTGAAGCTCGATCCAATGCCGGCTGCTGAGGCGGCGGCGTTGAAGCTGTTCATCAAGTCGATATTCGGCCGGGCGACAGCATTCGTGGCCAGGGCTGAGCGAAGGAAGCGGACGTGATCGAGCTCATTTTGCGCAATCTCATAGATGTAGTTCTGCTGCGCGGTGGTCAAATTTGGAATCATGGTGGTCGAAGGAACGACAACGGTGGTGGTGGCGTTGCCCGTATCGGTAGCCGAGAGCCCGGTGCCGGTTGCGGCCCGAAGATAAAATTCGGCTTCCAGATACTCGAGGTTGAGGGCGAAATTCAAATAATCGCTGTCCCCGAGAACGACCGGAGTGGGTGTTGGTGTTGGGGTGGGTGTGGGGGCCGGAGTCGAACTGCCACCGCATCCAGCAACCACCGCGACCGCAGCAGCTGCTCCCGAACGGGCCATGAAGCTTCGACGCGTAAGTGCCTTATCGATGAGCTCAGTCAATTTTTTATCCACAAGATGCCTTTCCTGCTTGGAGAATCAAGCGACACCAGTCCAACTGACCCGCATCACCCGCCACATAAGGAACGCACCGAATTGCGAATCGGATTGCTGCATTTCGATTCCTTTGGAACTCCCCGTACAACGAAAGTGGCATATCGTTTCGATCACCCGGTTCCCTGCTAACGGAACAACGCGAGCAGAGGGCAGGTGGATTCCTCCCATTGCGCTGTGTTTCTTTGAGGGAACATACAACCCCAGGGCTATTTCCCGTGAAGGTCCTCGGTAGTGAGGATGGAAACGGGCCGTCTTCGCTTACGCACAAGGCAAGCAGTTTTTTAGCAGGAAAAGCCGCTCGCCGATGCACTCGGGTGTGCATCGCAATCGGAAATCCGGTCTAATGGAGACAGGGAAACTCTACCTCACATATGTTTGCAGCTTTGTCGCTCCTCCGCCGTGCCGGCCTCCGTCTCCTCTTTGGCTCCGCAATATGCGTCGTTCTCACGACCTTGCTGTGCTGGTTGCAATCGTTTGCGCCCGCATGCCAAACCGGAAATGGTTTATGTGGTGGCCAAGCAGACGTACCTTAGAGACCGGGTCGCGGCTGTATCGAATCGCGTCGCTCTGGTTCCAATGGAGAACCACTTGAAGTCGTCGAGCACGGACGCCGCTTTCTGCGAACCAAGACCAGCAAGGGCGAGGTGGGCTGGATCGAAGATCACATGGTCATTGACCAGGCGATCTATGACCAATTTGCGGCGCTGCAGAAACAACACGCGCATGATCCGGTGGTCGCCACCGCAGTTCTGCGTGACGATCTTTACCTGCACGTGAAGCCCGGCCGCGAAACCGACCGCTTTTACCTGTTGCCGGAAAATCAAAAGCTACAGTTGTTGATACGTGCTTCCGTGCCCAAGCCGGTGCCGCCGCAGGGCTTTCTGACGGCGCCCCGGCCGCCGGCAGCCAGCAAGGAGAAGACAGCAAACGGCAAAGAGAAGCAGACGGCTGCTAAGGGTGCCCCGGCGGGAGAACCCGCTGTCCCCATGGAAGACTGGTGGTTGGTGCGAGACAGCCGCGGCCAGGTCGGTTGGTTGTTGTCGCGCCGGCTGGATATTGATGTCCCGGACGAGATTGCGGGATATTCCGAAGGGCAGAAGATCGTGGGCGCCTATGTCCTGACCAAGGTGAACGACCCGGACTCATCGCTGCCAGACAAGTTGGTGCCCGAATATGTTTCGGTGACAAATGCCTACAAGGACGGTCTTCCCTACGATTTCGACCAGGTGCGGGTTTTTACCTGGAATGTTAAAAAGCATCGCTATGAGACCGCCTACCGGCAGCGCAATATCGAAGGCTATCTTCCGGTGACCATCAGCCAGAGCAAGAATGCCCAAGGGCAGACGGTTCCGGAGTTCTCGATCACGGTTGCCACCAGTGACGCGGTTAAAGTGGATCCGCTCACGGGCGCGGCGCGGCCGGTCGCTACGGATACCCTGAACTATCAATTGGAAGGCGGCATGGTGAAACGGGTGACACCGGCTGGGGGGCCGGGATCGACTCCAGTGGCCGCCAGACCGAAGGCCGCCGCGGCACAGGGACGTCGCCATCACAGCAAGGGCAAGGGCGGCGGGGGTTAGGCTTCTTGGCAAGACAGGCGTCGAGTGCTGAAAACCGGGCACCCAGCTTTTGTTAGAGGGGACAGGCGCACAGCAGGTCCCTCCACTACGCTACGCTCCGGTCGGGATGACATTTCATTGGGATATTAAGCAGGTTCCATAGCGGAGACGTCATCCCGACCGGAGCGTAGCGTAGTGGAGGGACCTGCTGTGCTCTCAATTCAGCTGAAGAAATCGGCGATGGCGGCCACGACGAGCTCTTGTTCCTGAAAGGTGAGTTGGGGAAAGATGGGCAATGCCAATACTTCGGCTGCGGCACGCTCGCTCTGCGGAAAGGAACCGGCTGGGTATCCCAGGCTGCGCAAGGCTGGCTGCTGATGCAGCGCCAGGGGATAGTAAACCTCTGATTCCACTCCCCTGCTACGGAGAAAGGCCTTCAGTTCGTCGCGCCGGCGAACACGGATGACGTACTGGTGGAAGACGTGGACAGCCTTGGACTTGGTCTTGGGAAGGACCACTCCTTTTTGCGGATAAGGCCCAGGTTCAACCAAGCCTGCCCGCCCGAAAAGCAGCCGATAGTTTTCGGCTACGACGCGACGCTCAGCGTTCCAGCCGTCAATAAAGCCCAGCTTCACTAGCAAAACCGCGGCCTGCAGGGTGTCCATGCGGCAGTTCCAACCGAGTTCATCGTGCAGGTAACGCTGGCGCATGCCGTGGATCCGCAACAGACGGACTCGCTCGGCAATTGCGTCTACCACGGTGGTGACCATGCCGGCGTCGCCGGCGGCGCTGAGGTTTTTGGTGGGGTAGAAGCTGAAGGCGGCCGCGTCTCCTAATGCACCGGCCATGCGCCCATCCCAGGAGGCTCCGAAGGCCTGGGCCGCATCTTCAATCAACAGCAGGCCGTATTCCTGTTTCAGTCGAGCGAAGCAGTCCCAGTCGACGATCTGGCCGTAGAGGTGAACCGGCAGAAGCGCACGAACCGTAGGGCCGCTTGCTGATTCCAGGCAGGCCTTGGCGGCAGCGGGATCCAGGTTGAAGGTTTCGGGGTCAATATCTACCAAGCAGCGGCCTGGCTCCGGCACGCAGAATGGCGCTGACGGTGGCGAAAAAGCTGAAGCAGGTAGTGAGGACCGCAGTCGCCCGGGCCGATGCCCGCCCCGGCGAGCGCCAACCACAGAGCATCCGTGCCAGAGGAGCAGCCGATGGCGTGGCCCACGCCACATTTTTCTTGCGGCGGCGCGCTCAAACTGCGCCAGTTGGGGGCCCATAATGAATTTTTGTGAGGAGAAGACCTCCTCCACCGCCTGGAGCAGCAGGGGACCGATGAGGCGATATTCCCGCGAAAGGTCGAGAATCGGCACTTGAATTCGTGCGTTCAAGGCGGGTGCTGCAGCCGGGAGACGGGCCTCACCTGGGTCCCCGGCAGTCCCGGACGGGGCAGTTTCTTTCCTGTCTCCCACGTTGGTAATGTTAGCACCGCGTTCCATAACACCAAGGGCAGCCAAGTTGCATCTAAGCATTGGTTACCGCTGAGCAAATGGCGGCGTTGATGCTTTTTACCGTTTCGGCCTTGGTTGGGTTCGGGCGCGACCCTTAAGGCGTGTAAACTTTTACCAGCAGGATTTTTGAGCGCGTTCCGGCTCGGAGCCTAATTTTGCAGTAGCTGCAAGAGCTTGAGCATTTTCCATAACGCAGTTCGACATCGCAGGAATTGGAGATCGGCACATGGACAATAAGCCGGCACAGAACATCCAGGACACGTTTCTCAATACGGTCCGGAAAGATAAGACTCCGATCACGATATACCTGGTCAGCGGAGTCAAACTCACAGGCAAAATACGCTCGTTCGACAAGTACTCCGTGTTGCTTGAAAACAACAGCCAAGAGCAGTTGATTTTCAAGCATGCCATCTCAACGGTGGTAAGCACGCGGTCAGTGCTGCACAGCGATCATCGTCCGAGTACTGGCGTAGGCCATCCTCCTGCGAGCGCTCCAGGCCCCGGCGGTTTATCCGTTCGCCCCGACAGCGCGGCGGCAGAAGGCTAAGCCGAGAAACCGCTGTAGCGGCCGGCCAGACCGGAAATGCGGTTAGGTGCATCAGCTGTGGTTAAACTCCGCGGCTCCAATGTCTTGTGGCTTTAGGTAAGCTCCGCCGCCTGGCGATGCCGCGCGGGCCCTTTGGACTGTGTCTTACCAATGAGGGTCTTCTGAAAAATACAGGCGTTCAGGCCGATCGAGCGCTGCTGGTCGGGGTCGAGTTCGCGTCCCGGCCCAAGGCACTTCCTCGCTCAGCTGCCTTGGCACGGGAGGCAGCCAAGCTTACCAACGCCGCGGGCCATGCGGACACGGGGGAACACCCGGCTCCGGCGGACGGAAATGGGGCCTTTGCAGAATTTCGGGAGCTGGTAGCCGGGGCTGGGGCGGAAGTGGTTGCAGAAGTGTTCCAGCGCAGACCCAGACCCGACCCGGCTACGCTGGTGGGCAAAGGCAAAGTGGAAGAGATCGCCGGGGTTGCGGAATCGACTGGGGCCACGCTGATCCTCTTCGATCATGACCTCACCCCTACCCAGCTGAGGAATCTTGAACGCGAGCTTCCCGTCCGGGTGGTCGATCGTACGCAGCTGATCCTGGACATTTTTGCCCGCCACGCGCGCACCCGGGAAGGCCAGCTTCAGGTAGAGCTGGCGCAACTGGAGTACATGTTACCCAGGCTCACTGGCCGGGGGGCTGCCATGTCCCAGCTGGGCGGCGGCATCGGAAGCCGGGGCCCTGGCGAAACCCAACTGGAGACCGACCGGCGCAAGATCCAACGCCGGCTGCTGCAGCTAAAGGGAGAGCTGGAGGATGTGCGCCGGGTGCGCACCCAGCAACGCCACCGCCGCGCTGCGGTGCCCGTGCCTACAATCGCCCTGGTCGGCTACACCAACGCGGGCAAGAGCACGCTCTTCAATCGGCTCACCGATGCCGGAGTGCTGGCTTCCTCACGGATGTTTTCCACCCTCGACCCCAAGCTGCGCGCGCTGGTGTTGCCCTCACGAAGAAAAGTTCTTTTGTCGGACACGGTTGGCTTCATTCGCAATCTGCCGCACACCCTTATTACTTCGTTCCGAGCCACCCTGGAAGAGGTAGAGAAGGCAGAAGTGCTGCTCCATGTGCAGGATTGTTCCAGTCTGGAGCGCGAACAACAGAAAGAGGAAGTGGAAAAGGTGCTTGCCGAATTGGGCTCTCTGAGCAAGCCAATCATTTCTGTTCTGAACAAGATCGATCTATTGCCGCCGGCAGAGCGCTGCGCATATGCGGCCGGGGAGTGGACGGCAGCGGTTTCATCGCAAACGGGCGAAGGAATTTCTCACTTGCTCGAGCTTATGGATCGAGCGCTTACGGCGGACCCGATTGTCGAAGAAGAGTTCCTGATTCCGCAAAGAGAAGGGGCTGTGTTGGCGGCACTCGATGGGGGAGCTTTGATTTTCAAGCGGGAGTTTTCAGGCGATTTGGTGGATCTGGCGGTTGCTGGTCCAGCATCATTGCTGGCGCGCTATCGACAGTACCGGCACGGGCAAATAGGGCCTAAAGCAGGGACGGGCCGGGGAAGTGGGAGCGGAGCGATTTCCCACGAGACCGGCCCCGTCTGACCCTGATCCGGGTCGAGGAAGTAACTAAAGTATACGCTTTCGGGGGACGCGCCACAAAAGGAAAACGTACCGGAAGACGCTGACCTTTTGCCCAAAAGGGGCTGTTTTCGGCGGCAGGGCAGGTTGGGAGGGCTCTAAGGGAAAAACGTCCCCCAGCTGCTAAAGCCGGAATTTTTTCAGATATTTACAGACGGGATAAAGCCTTCGAAGGGTAGATTTTTTCCGCAGGCCGAAAGCCGTTCTTGCTTTCAATCACCTACGGCACAGGCTGAACAGCTTGTGAAAAACTCTGGGCTATGCCCTAAAAGCAAAACCTCAGGGGCTAAACAGGCTGCGGAAAAAAGGACCCATGCTTGGTACTTTTCGTTGAGAGTTGAGGTTGGTAATAAGTTGGCATGCGTGGAGACGACAAGAAACAGCGTGGTTTGTACAGCTATGTGACATTAGAGCAGCGGGTACCAGCGGAGCACCCGTTGCGCAAGATCCGACCGATGTTTGATCGAGCGCTGGAGCGTTTGGACGGGGAATTTGAGTTGATGTACTCGCGCAAGGGTCGTCCGTCGATCGCGCCGGAGCGTCTGCTGCGGAGCCTTTTACTGCAGATCCTGTACTCGGTCCGGTCGGAGCGCCAGCTGATGGAGCAGTTGGATTACAACCTGTTGTTCCGCTGGTTTGTGGGTTTGGAGATGGACGATCGGGTATGGGACGTGACGGTGTTCACCAAGAACCGGGAGCGGCTGATTGATGGTGAGGTAAGCCAGCGTCTGTTGGGAGCGGTACTGGAGCAAGCCCGGGAGCACAATTTGCTCAGCGAAGAGCACTTTACGGTGGATGGAACGTTGATTCAAGCCTGGGCTGCGGCACGCAGTTTTAAACCCAAGGACGATGTACCAAAGCCTGGGCAGGGTACAGGATCTGGAGGGGAAGTGTTGCTGCGCGATAAGGTGAAGTCGGAGACGGACCCAGACTCCCGACTGTACAAGAAAGCGACCGCTGATAAGAGCGTTCCCAGCTATCTTGGCCACGCTTTGATGGAGAACCGCAACGGGTTGGTGGTAGCAGCGGAGGCGAGCCAATCAGCCACCAGCGCGGAGCGTGAAGTAGCGCTGAAGATGATTGATGAGCAGTTGCGCCACGACCGGCTGAACGATGCGGAGCGCGAGTATACGTTGGGAGCCGACAAACAGTATCAAGATTCGCATTTCGTTGTCGGCCTACGCCAGCGCCACGTGGCTCCGCATGTCGCCGAGTATGAGGGCGGCATCAACCAGCGCAAAAATAGTCTAACGGAGGCGGAAAGAGCTGACGAGCGCCGCTCGATTAGCCAACGGAAGCGGAAGCTGATCGAGCGTGTGTTTGGTTGGGCTAAGCTCGACCGGCCGCTCCGTCAGGTCAAGCTTCGGGGACTGAGGCGTGTAGATTGGTTCTACCGCTTGACCATCACCGCTTATAACTTGGTACGCATGAGGAGGCTCATGCCAATCGCGGCGTAACGCCGGGGCAGAGGTGTCTCTGCAGTCGGGAATTCTCCCGCTGCAGCGTCAGAAAACGGCCAAAAAACGGCTTTGGTGGTAAAACAATGACCGGCGAATCGACTGCTAGCAAACCCCAGACGCAAGTCACTGGTTTTTTCCGCAGCCTGTAAAGCCCTCATCAGGCGCGCGTTGATGGCCCGACTAAAGTCGTGCCCTGACACAAAGCATGAATCCTTCCGTGGCCAGTGAAGCCCGTAGCTCCAAGGCCAAAGCTTTCGGCAGACCTTGAGGCCGTACCCTTCAGGCATGAGAGCTTTCGGCAGACCTTGAGGCCATACCCTCCAGGCATGCGTGTTTTCGGCAGCCTGGGAGACCGTACCCTTCAGGCATGCTAGCTTTGCGCAGCCTGTGAGGCCGGTTTGGGAGCATTGATCTTTCAGTCTGCTGCGATCGCAAAGCGGCAACCTGACCCGTCCCAAAAGGGGCTAGGTTTGACAGCCAAATTTCACCTCTGTTAAAAACAAAGGTCCCGGCTGTCACAACCGACTCTCCGCTCACAATCTACCCATATACTGAACATTTGGCATGGACGAGACCTTACACCAACTCGAAGGACTACTGCTCGGCTCGATACCGACCATCTTGCTATTCCTTTTGCTCGTTATTCTTTACCGGTTACTGGTTTACGGCCCCTTGACGCGGGTGCTGAACGAGCGGCGGGAGCGTACGGAAGGGGCGATCGAACAGGCGGATGCGGCGATGGCGGCGGCTGCCGCCAAGGCACAGGAGTACGAGGCGCAACTGCGGGCTGCGCGCTCGAAAATTTTCCAGGCGCGGCAGCTGAAGCAACAACAGTGGACCCGGGAGCGAGACAGCGCGCTTGCGGAAGCCCACGCGGCGGCCCAGCGCCAGGTCGAGGAGGCCAAATTGGCCTTACAGGCCCAAACCGAAGCCGGGCACCGCACCATCGAAGACTCGATCGACCAGCTGGCCAGCGAGATCCTTGCCGCTGTGCTGCCGAAAAGCCGTGAAACTGTGGGGAGAGCCCGTTGAATTTCTCCCGTTGGCGCTTCTTTTTTGTTTTCCTGCTGTGCTTAGGTGGCACACTCTGCTTACCCGGAAAGGCTTCCTGGGCTTTGCAGGCGGCCAATGCTGCCCCTGGCGCACATGCCCCCAAGCCTGCCGACCAGGCGACCAGCGAGGCCGGCGAGGGAACCACGGAACTGGAGTCCGGCGATGATATTTATCGCCATTCCGCCTCGGTCAAGTTGATTGCGCGCTGGTTGCATGTGGATAAGGAATCAGCAGCGCGCCTCTTCGAATACCTGAACTTCGCTATCCTGGCCGGCGCCATTCTCTTTGCGCTGCTGAAATATCTGCCCAAGACTTTCCGGGCAAACCGTGAAAACATCCAGCAGCGGCTGCTGGATGCGCGGACGGCGACCGAGCAGGCGCATCAACGGCTGGCAGCCATTGAACAGAGACTGGGGCATTTGGACCAGGAGATCGCGGCCATCAGCAAGCAGGCGGAGAAGGATAGCGTGGAAGACGAAGCCCGCATCAAAGCCTCGATTGAAGAGGAACGGCGACGGATCGTCGACGCGGCGAGCAAAGACATTGCTGCAGCGGCCAGCGCCGCCCAGAGGGATCTGAAGCGGTTTGCCGCAGGGTTAGCCGTGGATCGTGCAGCCCAGAGAATAGTGCTAACAGAGGACGATGATCGCGGCCTGCTGCAGGAGTTTGCCCAAAGCCTGGGCCAGCACGCCCAGGGCAGAGGGGAAAGCTGATGGCCGTTTTCGCCGCTCGTTATGCCCGCGCCCTGGCCGATGTAGTGTTGGACGCGAAGTTGAACACCACCGAAGTGGAGCAGCAGTTGGAAGATTTTGCTGCTACGTTCGCCGGCAGCAAGGACCTCAAAGAGCTTCTGCTGAATCCTTCCATCTCTGCACAGAAGAGGGTGGCGATCCTGGACAAGATCAACAGCCGGGTCGGCTGCGGGCCCCAGGTGAGGAATTTCCTGGCGGTTCTGATCAAGCACGAGCGGCTGGGAGCTCTGGGCGAAATTCTTGAGGAGTACCGGCTGGAGATGAACCGGCGTTTGTCGATCTCCGATGCCGAGGTGGTTACGGCGCGCCCCCTGGAAGATGGGGAGCGGGCAGAGCTGGAAGGGCAGGTTTCTGTGTTGGCCGGTCACAACAAGGTCAACGCAACCTTCCGTGAGGACAAGTCTTTGATCGGCGGCGCGATTGTGCGCATTGGCAGCACCATCTATGACGGCTCAGTGCGGGGACGTTTAGAGCGCTTGAAAGAGCGGCTGGTTTCCAACTAACGCCGATAACAAACGCACCGGTCAAGTAGAACGGGGCGATCACAAGCAAAATCGAGAATTGACGGAAGAACGGTATGGCTCAGATCAACGCAGACGAGATTACGCAGCTCCTGAAGGAGCAGATTCAAAACTACGACGCAGAGATTAGCGTTGACCAGGTAGGGACCATCATTTCCCTGGGTGACGGAATCGCCCGCCTCCACGGGCTGGATAAGGCCATGGCAGGAGAGATGTTGAAATTTCCCCATGGCGTGGAAGGCCTGGCGATGAACCTCGACGAGGATCAGGTGGGCTGCGTCATTTTGGGCGATTACACCGAGCTGCGCGAGGGAGACGAGGTCAAGCGTAGCGGCGAGATTATGAGTGTGCCCGTGGGCAACGGGATGATTGGCCGCGTCGTTAACGCGATTGGGCAGCCGATCGATGACCGCGGCCCCATCGAGGGAACAGAGCTCGCTCCTATCGAGCGCATCGCTCCCGGGGTGGTAGAGCGCCAAGGTGTGCGCGAGCCGATGTCGACCGGGCTCAAGGCCATCGACAGCATGATCCCCATCGGCCGCGGACAGCGCGAACTGATTATCGGTGACCGTCAAACGGGAAAGACGGCCATTGCGCTCGACACCATCATCAATAGCGCGAAGAACAACCTGATCTGTATTTATTGCGCCATTGGACAGAAGCGGTCTTCGGTAGCCCAGGTAGTGCAAACGCTTTCGGAACACGGAGCCATGGACTACACCATTGTGGTTGCGGCCACCGCGTCAGAGCCGGCGCCGATGCAGTACCTGGCCCCCTATGCGGCCACCGCGATGGGTGAGTTCTTCCGGGATAGCGGCCGCCATGCGCTCATCATCTACGACGACCTCTCCAAGCACGCAGTCGCCTATCGTGAGATTTCCCTGCTACTGCGTCGTCCTCCTGGCCGTGAAGCCTACCCCGGCGATGTGTTCTACCTTCACTCTCGCCTGTTGGAGCGCTCGGCCAAGCTGAGCGATGCCAAGGGCGGCGGCTCATTGACCGCGCTGCCAATCATCGAAACCCAGGCCGGAGACGTCTCCGCTTACATTCCGACCAACGTTATCTCCATTACCGATGGGCAGATCTACCTGGAAGGAGACTTGTTCAATTCAGGTGTTCGCCCGGCAGTGAACGTCGGCCTTTCCGTAAGCCGCGTGGGTGGCAGCGCGCAGATCAAAGCGATGCGGCAGGTGGCAGGCACCTTGAAACTCGACCTGGCGCAATTTCGCGAGCTGGCTGCCTTTGCCCAATTCGGCAGCGACCTGGACAAGGTGACACTTAATCAGCTCAACCGCGGTCAACGGCTCACAGAAATCCTCAAACAGCCGCAGTTCTCGCCTCTCTCGACGGAGAAGCAGATCATCGTTATCTTCGCCGGCACCAATGGCTTTCTCGATGACCTGAAGGTGGAGGAGATTCACGCCTTTGAGGCGGGGCTTTATCCCTATCTGGATTCGGCACAGTCTGGATTACTAAAGGACATCGTGAGCAAGAAAGCGTTGGACGATGAACTGAGAGACCGGATCAAACAAGCGTTGACGGAATATAAACAAAACTTCCTCTCCGAGCATCGCGAGGCGGCCCTTAAAGAGTCGTCGGTCAAGCCGCTTACGGAAGAAGAGAAGAAGAAGCAGGAAGAAACCAAGAAGGCCTGATCGCACATGGCAAGCATTCTCGATTTACGGCGGCGCATTCGTAGTGTGAAGAGCACGCGCCAGATCACCAAGGCGATGAAGATGATCGCTGCCGCCAAGCTTCGGCGGGCGCAGGAGCGCGCCATATCGGGGCGTCCCTATGCCAACATGTTGGCCAGCGTCATCGGGTCGCTGATGCGCCACATCGATCTGTACGATCCCCAGACCGGAGACGTGCGTCACCCGTTGTTGCTTGCCCGGGAGGAGAAAGAGGCGCTCCTGATCGTAGTTTCCGGAGATAAGGGATTTGCCGGGGGATTCAACGGAAACATCACCAAGGCAGCTTTTCGTTTTATCAGTGAGCACAGCGAGGAACAGATCGACATTGCTCCCATCGGGCGCAAAGGCCGGGATCTTTTTCGCCGCCGCTATGGGATGGCTACGTTCGTCGAGAAGCAGGGCAGCCAGGACAAAGCCAACGACCCTGCCGCGGACACAGACGATCGCGATCCCGGTGCGCCTCCGCCACCGCCGGAAGATAAGAGCCGAGGCGAGCGAAAAAATCAGATTGAAGTGGCAGGCGACTACCCCGGCATGCTGGACAAACCCAGTTTTGACCAGGTGGCGCTCATGGCGCGTGAAGTGGTGCACCGCTACATCGAAGAAGAGCTGGACGCGGTCTACCTGGTTTATAACGAGTTCAAGTCGGTGCTGTCTCAGCGGGTAGTAGTGGAGCGCATCTTACCCATCATCGAACCTGGGCAGCGGGATATCAAACAGGCTGAAGAGATGAGCCAGGAGGAGCGCGAAGAGATGGCGCTCGCGGCCGCTCACTCAGGCGTAAGCATTAGAGAAGCCGACAGTAGCGAAGCCGAGCAGGAGGCGAAAAAGTTCGGCACCGCCGAGGTGGACTACATCTATGACCAGCCGCCGCGGGAGCTCCTGGATGGGCTTCTGCGCCAGTACGTTGCATCACAGATCTATCACGCGTTGATTGAGTCCAGCGCCGCTGAGCAGGCCGCGCGCATGACCGCCATGGATGCAGCCACGAGTAACGCCTCCAAGATGATTGACTCGCTTACGCTGACCATGAACCGTGTGCGCCAGGCTGCTATCACCAAAGAGATTATCGAGATTGTCAGCGGCGCGGCCGCGCTCTCGTAGACGAATTCGTCCAGCCTTGAAGGGAACCATCGCAGGATGAGTGCGGCTTTCGCCGCTGAGGGAAGCAGAGGTTATGAAAGAAAACATAGGTAAAGTAATTCAAATTTCCGGGCCGGCGGTCGACGTGCAATTCGAAGAGGCGACGATGCCGCCGATCTACCAGGCGCTCCGCGTGACCAGCGAAGGCTTCGATGTGCCGCTGCCCATCAACGTTGTGCTGGAAGTGGAGCAGCACATTGGTGAAGGCCGCGTTCGTTGCGTAGCGATGGAGTCGACCGAGGGGATGGTACGGGGCATGCAGTGCCTCGACCTGGGCTCGCAGATTTCTGTTCCGGTGGGGGTCGCTACGCTGGGCCGCATCCTTAACGTCATTGGGGAACCGGTGGACGAGCTGGGGCCAGTGAATGCGAAGGAAAAATGGCCCATCCATCGGGCCGCGCCGTCCTTTGAAGAGCAGGCCACCGGCGAAGAGATGTTTGAGACCGGGGTCAAGGTCATCGATCTGATCCAACCGTTCTTGAAGGGCGGCAAGATCGGCTTGTTCGGCGGCGCCGGCGTGGGCAAGACGGTCATCATTCAGGAATTGATTAACAACGTTGCCAGCAAACACGGTGGCGTTTCGGTCTTCGCCGGAGTTGGCGAACGCACCCGTGAAGGTACCGACCTTTGGAATGAGTTTGAAGAATCCGGGGTCATCAATTCAAAAGACCGCGAGAAGTCGAAGGCAGCGCTGGTTTACGGCCAGATGACGGAGCCGCCCGGAGCGCGCTTGCGCGTGGCTCTTACCGCGTTGACCATCGCCGAGTATTTTCGCGATGAGCAAGGCGGCGATACGCTGCTGTTCATCGACAACATCTTCCGTTTCACGCAGGCGGGTTCCGAGGTTTCGACCTTGCTCGGACGCATGCCGTCGGCCGTGGGCTATCAGCCCAACCTGGCAACGGAGATGGGTGAACTGCAGGAGAGAATCACCTCCACCAAAAAGGGTTCCGTCACTTCGGTGCAGGCGATTTATGTGCCTGCCGATGACTTCACCGATCCGGCGCCGGCGACTACCTTCGCTCACCTGGATGCGACCACTGTGCTTTCCCGCGCGTTGACGGAAATTGGTATCTACCCGGCGGTCGATCCACTGGCCTCCACTTCGCGCATCCTCACCCCGCGCGTGGTGGGGGAAGAACATTACGCGGTGGCCCAGGGCGTTAAGCGCATCCTGCAGCGGTTCAAGGATCTGCAGGATATTATCGCCATCCTGGGTATCGACGAGCTCTCCGAAGACGACAAGCTCACCGTGAGCCGGGCGCGAAAAGTGCAGCGTTTCCTCTCGCAGCCCTTCCATGTTGCCGAGGTATTTACCGGGGCGCCTGGAAAGTACGTCAAGGTGGAGGATACGGTGCGTAGTTTCAAGGAGATTATTGAGGGCAAGCACGACGACATTCCGGAACAGGCCTTTTACATGAAGGGCACGATCGAGGAAGTGCTTGAAGCAGCCAAGAGCATGCAGAGTAAGTAACCATGGCAGATTCAGATAATCAACTGCAAGTCCGGCTGGTGACGCCGGATAAGGTTTTGATCGACCAGGACGCGGATGCGGTCGAGCTTCCGTCGAAGTCCGGCTACATGGAGGTGCTGTATGGGCACGCTCCATTACTGGCTGAACTCGGTGTGGGCGAGGTGAGATTGCACGGCGGCAGCGGTGGCGATCAGACGTATTTCGTGGTGTGGGGTTTTGTGGAAGTGCTGCCGGATCGAGTGACGATCCTGGCGCAGAACGCGATTAAACCGGAAGAGATCGACGCCGGCGAGGCGCAGCGACAGCTCGAAAGCGGCCAGAAGATGTGGAGCGAAGCGGGCGAGGATGCAGAGAAGTATGCGCAGGCCAATGAAGTGATCCACGAGGCGCAGGTGAAGTTGGCCAGCGCGCACAAAGGGTAGTTTGTCGCTTTTGCTTTTCACCACCACATGAACTGCGGTTCTTCCTGTGCTTTGTTTCGTGTTTTCCCAATCAGAATCCCGATTGCGCAGCGCTTAGGAGGTGCAATGGAATACGTCAACCTTGGTTCAACCGGACTAAAGGTTTCCCGGATTTGCCTCGGAACCATGACCTACGGATCGAAGAAGTGGCGCGAGTGGGTGCTGGAGGATGCGGAGTCACGGCCGTTCTACCGCCGCGCGATTGAAGCCGGTATCAATTTCTTTGATACAGCGGATGTGTATTCGCTTGGAGTCAGCGAAGAGATCACCGGGCGGGCGCTCAAAGAGTATGGGCCGTCGCGGGACAAGCTGGTGATCGCGACCAAAGTGTTCAATGCCATGGGAAGCGATCCGAACCAGCAGGGTCTCTCGCGGAAGCATATTATGCACGCCATCGACGATAGCCTGCGCCGGCTGCAGACTGACTATGTCGATCTTTACCAGATCCACCGCTTCGATCCGCATACCCCCATCGAGGAGACGCTTGAGGCTCTGGATCAGGTGGTGCGGTCGGGTAAGGCGCTCTACATCGGTGCGTCTTCTATGTATGCGTGGCAGTTTCTTAAAATGCTCCAGACTTCAGACATGATGGGGCTCACCCGCTTTGTGACCATGCAGAATCACTACAACCTGGTCTATCGGGAAGAAGAGCGGGAGATGATTCCGCTTTGCCTGGAGGAGGGCGTGGGGCTTATCCCCTGGAGTCCGCTGGCGCGTGGTTTTTTGGCCGGAAACCGCAACGCTGAAAGCCGCGGGGAAACCATTCGCGCAAAGACTGACGATTTTGCGCAAAAGCTTTACTACCGGCCTTCCGACTTCACGGTGGTGGACCGGCTGACTGAAATTGCCACCAAGCGGGGAGTACAGAACTCCCAAGTGGCTTTGGCGTGGATCCTGGCCAAACCTGGGGTGAGCGCGCCTATCATTGGGGCGAGCAAGATGGCTCATTTGGATCAGGCAATCGAGGCGCTAAACATCCATTTGGACGAGGGTGAGATGAAGGCACTCGAGGAGCCTTACGAGCCGCATCCTGTGCTTGGGTTTTGATTTTCTGCAAAATGGAGTGGAGCCGCAGGTCGCTCCATAGCGCTTCGTTCCGGATTCCCTGTCGAACTTGGTGGGAGCCCCCGCATTCATGCGGGGGAGCTCGGCTTTGAAGCCGAGCGGCTTAAGTAGGACGATTCTCCTCCGGCTTTAGGCGCGGGGTTTCGGTTATCACACCGGCCAATGGAAGCCGGGGCTAAAGCCAATTGATCAAGTTGCGACTCTTTCCGCGACGCTGGAGCGCCGCTCCCCCTTCTAAAGCAGGGGGCTCCCACCACCACTCTCTTCCAGCATCTGCAGATCGAACGGCGGCGCCTGCATGCATTCCATTTGGGCTATTTTCGCCAGCGCGGCCTTCAAGGCTGAGCTCTTGCAGGGTTCGACGGTCACTACAAAGGGTAGGCGATCCTTCGGGTAGCCTGGCTTTTGCAGGATGGCGTTGATATTGATGCGCTGAACGGCAAGGTCGCCCGCGATCGCGGCTATGATGCCGGGCCGGTCATCGACCACGAACCGGATGTAATGGGGCACGACAAAATCGCCGTCGACGCGGGCCCGGGTGCTGGGAATGGTCACCGGGCAGCCGCCATGGGCGATGGCCAATACATCCGAGACGACAGCGACCGCGGTGGGGTTGCCTCCAGCCCCGTGGCCGGAGAAGACCGTTTCACCGCCATACTGGCCGCCGGAAATAACCATGTTCTCTGTGCCTCGCGACCACGACAAAGGCGAGCTGCGAGGGACCAGCATCGGCCCAACCGTGGCTAACAGCTCCTGATTTCTTACCTCGGCACGCGCAATCTGGCGAATGGTGCAGTTGAGTTCCTTGGCATAGGCGAAGTCCACGGCGGAAACGTCGCGGATGCTGCGGCAGGCGACTTCCTCCGGCAAGACTTCGACGCGCAGTCCAAGGCGGGAGAGGATCACCAGCTTGGCGCGGGCATCGAAACCGTCGACATCTTCTGTGGGATTGGCCTCGGCATAACCGCGCTCCTGCGCCTGTCGCAAGGTGGGGTCAAATTCGGCCCCATCTTCCATGTTGCTGAGAATGAAATTGCAGGTGCCGTTCAAAATGCCGTGAAAACGGTTGATGCGGTCGCCGGCAAGCCCCTGCTGCACTGCGGGGATGACGGGAACACCACCTGCCACCGCGGCGCCATAGAGCAGCTGACAGCCATGCCGCCGGGCCAACTCTTCCAGCGCAGGACCCTGCTCGGCAATCAATTTCTTGTTGGCCGTGACCACCGACTTGCCTGCGGCGAGCGACAACCGCACCCACTCACCGGCAGGATTGAGGCCCCCGGCCAACTCCACGACGATGTCGGCATTGGAGGCGAGGACCTGGTCGAAATCCTCCGTCCAGAGAACGGATGAGGGAATCCAGGGTACGCGTTTGCGATCGATTCCCCGGTTGAAGATGCAACTGAGCACTACACCCTGCGGCGGGTGCTCACACAAGATACGGGCGGCTGACGTGCCCACCGTGCCAAAGCCCAAAATGGCGACCTTCACCGACGCCCCTGCTCCTACGCTCTTTCTGTCCATTGATACAACCTTCTCACAGATGAGGACAGAGCTAGAAGTGCCGGAACTGCTCTTCGGGCATGGTCTCCTGCGCCGGCCGGGTGGCTTCCCGTTCCAGCGAGCGGCTCACCAGGTCACGCGAACCCAGACCTACGGCCAGCGCCAATGCCAGAACGATGCCGCCGAAGAGAATGCCGAATGCCAGATCCACAATCGCAGCCCCGATCGATAGGTGATCGAGCACCATGGCCGCGGTTAGCACCAACACCAGCCACTTGACGCCCAGGCTCAACAACCGCGCATAGTGGAGATTCATGTTCACTGCGCCAATCAGCACACTACGGGAAAGAAAACGCGCTATCACGTTGCCCAGGATGAGCAGCACCACTGCACCCACAACGTTTGGAATGTAACCCAGTAGCCGCGCGGTGAGGAGGTTGTCTGAGGAAGCGCCAAAGGCTTCCAGTCCAACCAGGAAACCTACCAGGACGACGCACCAGTAAACGATACGCGTGATCAGAGTGGTGGGCGTATAGGTGGGCGACCATTCGGCGATGGTGTTGGTTCCGCGCGCCAGCCGCTCATCGATGCGGATGGCAGTCAAGAACGCGCGCACCACCCAAGCCAGCAGCCAGGCGATGGCAGCAAAAAACAGGACGGCGACGATAAACGCCAGGATGCCGGGAAGCAAGGTGGCAATGCGGCTAATGACCCGAGCCATCGATTCGTGCAGTGACTGTGACACCTGAGTCCACATAATCTTCTCCTCCTGCCCTATGGGTTGAAGCGGTCTGGCCAACGCCACCGCGATAACAAATAGGGCTTGCCATCTTCATAGGCGCGAGCTAGCTTTTCCAACCTTTGCTCTGCCTCCGCGGGGCTGGCGCTGCCTACTTCCAGCGCATAGGATGCTACCCACCCCAGGTACAAGGGCGTGAGCGCCCCTAACAAATGGGAGCGGCTGAGCGTACGCAACCGGTGTGCCAAGGCGAAATCATAAACAATGCGGACCCAGAGTTCGTCGGGCATGTGGAAGCGGTCCACACTCACCCGGGCCAGCCGCTTCAGTTCCAGGAGCGTGACCGGTGGCAGCACCAGACCCCAGACCTCCTGCAGATTGCGGAAGCCGAGCTGGAATGTCTCCAACATAGGAGTTGTATCCGCAGGATGCCCGTCGGCTGGAGGGGCCACAGCAACACCCGCGGTTTCCACCGGGTGCGACCCGCGAATCCGCTGCCACAGCGCCGCGTTGGTTGCCATCTCCGCAAACAAAGGGCCCACGGTCTGGGCCAATATGGTGCTTAGATCGACGCCATCCGCGGTAGGGATATGCCTGGTGTCCACATGTACCTGGCATATGCCCCTGTCGCGCATGGCCGCCTCGGTCGCCGGCCAAAATAGATCCTGCCCTTGCGCTGTGGTTCGCTGCAAGGCCACTTCAAGATCGGGGAGCAGGTTGGCTGAAATGCAGAAGTCCGGCGCCAAGGGGAAGCGTACCCGCTTGCCATAAAGAGCCCGGGTGAGCGGAGACAGAATGCTGGAGTTGAGCAGGCCGTCAAACTTTCCCATGGCATAGAGAGGCATGGCGAGTTCGCATCGCTTCTCCAACACCGGCGCCAGCATGGGCCCGAGAAAATTTGTCTCCAGCGCGGCAAGATCGACGCCTATCACTGCGCATGCGCTCACGCCCAGCTCTCGCGCCATGACAAAAATCGCCTGATAGGTGCTTGCCGGAGCAAGCGAGGGAATCCTCGAGGAATCGCCGGAAGGAAGCGTATAGGGCAGGAAGCGCAAGCTTTTATCCGCAGCCGCCTGATCGCCCTCGATCTCGCCTTTGTCCGCGGTCTCCACCTTGCTTACTCCCGGAAACGCCACCACGGTGCGCAAACCGGACGTAGGATTGGCGGCATTCATGGCCAGGACGCTCTGCGTGGCCGCGGTCCGGAGCTGCTCGGCATCCACCTGCACCGCGACTGCGATGAGCAGGTCGGCAGCCCCTACCGCTTCGATCCCTGTTTTCGTTTCTTCCGAAAGCTCTAACTTCGCCATGCTTGTACCTTCGGCTCCCCTCTCGGATCTTACCTGTAACTCAGTCGCAATGTTCCGCCGGGCATGATAGCTACACCGGCAAGCCCAATATGCCGGTCAAGGGAATCAATACCCAATTGGGCCGGTTGTTCAACTCGTAGGCCAGCTCATAGAGCGCTTTATCGATTACATAGGCTTCCAGTAACTGCTGGAAAAGCCGCGGTTCCGAGGGAATCACCGGAACCCCCTTGGCAACCTCGCAATAGGCGCGCAGGAATGCCGACGAGACCGATTGCTCCCACAGGCGCGCCCACGGCTCCAGCCGATGAAAGTCTTCCGGACGCCGCGAGGAATACTTCATCAGGGCGGAAAAGGCCGCGTAGCTGAAGGAACGCAGCATGCCGGCCACGTCTTTGAGCGGGGACTGCTTGGTTCTGCGCTCGGCAAGCGACCTCGCCGGCTCGCCCTCAAAGTCCAAAATGACGAAGTCGCCTTTGGACCGCAGCACCTGTCCCAGATGATAGTCCCCGTGGATGCGGGTGCGCAGCGCATCGATCTGCCTTGCGGACAATTGGCGCAAACGATCGAGCACCATGCTCCTGCGGCTGAGCGCCAGGCCGGCCCTTTCCAGAACGCTATCGGGCAAGCGAGCCACGTTTTCCTTGAGCGCGTCGAAGGCGCTGCCGGCGTGCAGGATCAGATCCTCGCGCAAGCGGTCGATGTCCTGGGAGGTGAGCGGCTCGGGCATAAACGCGGGGTCTGTGGTCGGCGAGGCCAGGGCCAGGTGCAATTCCGCAGTGCGTCTGCCCAGCAGCGCGGCGGCGTCGAGGTAGGGACCGACGTGCTCGCGGGCGAACTTCGTCTCCGGGGCTTCACTCAACTGGAGCAGGCTGGTCTGCTCCTCGATGACCCCACCCTGGGCAAAGCTCTGCGCCGCGCTGGTTTCGTAGTAGCGGTCCAATTCTTCCAGGGTCCAGCTCCATCCATCGCCTTCATTCGTGACCAGGCCTTGCAACATGGCCAGCGTCGATGGCTCCTGCCCTTTACGGGTGTATTGGATAGAACCACCAAAGGGCGCGATATGGGTAAAGTGGGTTTGCTCGGTGAGATAACTGCCGATTTCCGTGTCGGGATTGGGGCCGACTTGCTGCCTGCGGAACAACTTCATGATCAGCTTGTCGCCGAAGATGATCGAGGTGTTGCTTTGCTCCGCTGAACCGCGCCGTGGCGTCTCCCTCGATGGGCCCTTTAATTGAGCCAGCGCACTGCTGGGGACCCCGAGGATGACACCCTCTCGCGAAGAAATCTGCGTGCCGCCTGCGATCAACGCCAGGAGCGCTTCACTGGCGCTGTCGTTAAAGACCGCTTCATGCAGCACGCCCTCTTCTGCAGCGGTAACCACTCGCGCCAACAGGGCATTGGGCGACTCTTCCCGCAGCGCATCCGCAGCCCTGCCAAAAAGGAGTCCCAGGGTGACCAGGTAGGTGTCGCTCTCCCCTTCAGCGTACTGGACCTCGATCAGCGCCAGCGCGCTGACGCCCTGGTTGAAGACGGCCCAGTCTTCAATTCTGGTGGCGGTGATGGCGCGTGACTTAGCGCCAAACCAACGCTGGCGGGTTAGATAACCCTGCAGGACCGACTCCTCCAGTTCCCTGCGGCCGTTGCCTTCAAGAACGCTCATCCAGTCCGTGGTTCCACTGATCTCGAGCTCGGGCTCCCCGGCTTCGTCGAGGTTCGCCACGGGCTCCGGCGAGGGCTGCAATTCCAGCCACAGAAAGCCGTAGGGCCCAACGGTCAAGGGGTAGGCGGCGGTTCGAATGCGGGGGAACTCGACATAGCCCAGCATCTCGACCGGCACCATGCCGGCATACGGTGGCGAGATCCAGCTCGACGGGCTGAGCAAAGCGGGAGAGGTTGGCCACGCAGAGGACTTTTTCGTTTTGATACTCGCGGATGTAGGCGAGGATCTTGCGATTGGTGGGGTTTAGAAAACTCAACGTCCCGCGGCCAAAGACCTGGAACAACTTGCGCAGGGCGATCATGTTGCGCATCCAGCTCAGGAGCGAAGAAGGGTCGCCCTGCTGCGCTTCTACGTTGATCGCCTCGTAGCCCCAAACCGGATCCATAACTACCGGGCTGTACAGCTTCGCGGGCGTGGCGCGGGAAAAGCCGGCGTTGCGGTCGCCGCTCCACTGCATCGGGGTGCGTACTCCGTTGCGGTCGCCGAGGTAGATGTTATCGCCCATGCCGATCTCGTCGCCGTAGTAAACGATCGGCGTGCCGGGAAAGGAAAAGAGCAGGCTGTTCAACAGCTCGATGCGGCGGCGGCTGTTATCCACCAAAGGCGCCAGGCGCCGCCGGATGCCGACGTTGATGCGCATGCGCGGATCTGCGCTATAGGCCAGGTACATATAGTCGCGCTCTTCATCGCTGACCATCTCCAGCGTCAGCTCGTCATGATTGCGCAGAAACAGCCCCCACTGGCAGTTATGGGGAATCTCCGGCGTTTGCGCCATGATGTCGGTGATGGGCAGGCGATCTTCCTGGCGCAGCGCCATATACATCCGGGGCATAAGAGGAAAATGAAATGCCATGTGGCATTCATCGCCGTCGCCGTAGTAGATACGCACATCGTCGGGCCACTGGTTCGCTTCCGCCAGAATCGTTCTGGCGGCGTATTCCTTGTCAATCTCGGCGCGAATGCGCTTCATCACTGCGTGGGTTTCGGGAAGATTCTCGCAGTTGGTGCCTTCGCGCTCCACCAGGTAAGGAATGGCATCGACGCGCAGCCCATCCACGCCCATGTCAAGCCAGTAGTGCATGACCTTTACGACTTCTTCGATCACCGCCGGGATTGTCATAGTTCAGGTCTGGTTGATGGGAGAAAAAGCGATGCCAATAGTACTGCTGGGCATCCGGATCCCAGGTCCAGTTGGATTTCTCGGTATCGGTAAAGATGATGCGCGCGCCGGTATATTTCTGATCGGTGTCACTCCACACGTAGAAGTCGCGCTCGGGCGAACCTTTAGGGGCGAGGCGGGCGCGCTGGAACCAGGGATGCTGGTCGGACGTGTGATTGATGACCAGCTCAATCATCACTTGCAGGCCGCGGTTATGCGCCTGGATCAGGAACTCCCGGAAGTCCTCCATGGTGCCGTAGTTGGGGTGCACGCTGAGGTAGTCGGCGATATCGTAGCCGTCGTCGCGCAGAGGCGACGGGAAGAACGGAAGCAGCCAAAGGCAAGTGACTCCCAGGTCCTGCAGGTAGTCGAGCTTACTGAGTAATCCCTGGAAGTCGCCAATGCCATCGTTGTTGCTGTCCATGAATGCCTTGACATGCAACTCGTAAATGATCGCGTCCTTGTACCAGAGCGGGTCCGCCGCGCTTCCCGGTTGCTTCAATCGTGCCTCCCCGGCTTGGTTTCTGGGTAAATCGTAACCATCACAGTTATATGATCGGTGCTGCCGTCCTAGCGGGCAGCACGCGGAAGAGATGCGCCGGCGTTTCCGCCGGCCGCAGGGCAACGTAGTTCCTCGATCCCTGCCAGCGATAGGAATGATCCGCCAGCAGATCGTAAACTTCAAATGTATCGTCCCGGAGCGAGCCCGAGCACCGCTAAATCCAGGGAAACCCAGCCGGTCTGAACCACAAAAAGGATCGAGATTGACCACCACGAGGATGGTGTTGCTGCCATCTGCCGTGCGCTTGGAATAGCAGATGAGCGACGGGTTGTCCGTGGGATGGAAATGCAGCCGTTCATTGCTCTGCAGCGCCTTGTTTTGCCGCCGGATCTGGTTCAGCCGGGTGATCAGCGGCTTCAGGCTAGCGGGATTCTTCAAATCCCAGCGTCTTGATCTCGTATTTCTCTGAGTTCAGGTATTCTTCGCTGCCCGGCTTGAAGGGGGTGCTCTCTCCCAACTCGAAAGCCGGTCCGTAGATTCCGTAATTCGCTGTCAGGGTGGTGGCCAGCACCAGGCGGCTGCGAAAGGCCGGCAAACCGCCGGTCTGCAGGCTTTTCGCCAGGATATCGGGGGTGTTGGGCCAGAAGTTGGGGCGGAAGTATTCCCGCACAGGGGTAGTGGTGAGTTCAAGCAGGTACTGCGTGAGCTCTTCCTTGGTGTCGCGCCAGGTGAAGTAGGTATAGGACTGGGAAAAACCGAGCTTAGCCAGCCGCTCCATCACGCGTGGCCGGGTAAAGGCCTCGGCCAGAAACAAAACCCCGGGGTCCTTCGCCTTCAGCTCGGGGATAACCCACTGCCAGAAGGGGAAAGCCTTGGTATGCGGATTGTCTACGCGGAAGATGCGCACACCCTGATCCATCCAGAAGCTGAAGACGCCCTTGAGGGCATCCCACAGTCCCTGCCAGTTGGAGGATTCAAAGTCCAGCGGATAGATGTCCTGGTACTTCTTGGGCGGATTCTCCGCATACTGGATCGATCCGTCGGGACGCTTCTTAAAGAACTCGGGATGTTCGGTCACCCAGGGATGATCCGGCGAGCATTGAAAGGCGATATCGAGGGCGACTTCCATTTTCAGTTGGATGGCCCGCTGCACCAGGTCCTTGAAGTCGGCGATGGTGCCGAGGGCGGGATGGATCGCGGTATGGCCGCCCTCCGCCGAGCCAATCGCCCAAGGGCTGCCCTCGTCTCCCGGCGCGGCTTCGACGGTGTTGTTCTTGCCCTTGCGGAAGCTTTTCCCGATGGGGGAGATGGGGGGTAGGTAGAGGACGTCAAAACCCATTTCTGCCACGTAGTCCATCCGGGCGGTCACGTCGCGCAGGGTGCCATGTTTGCCGGGGGTGGTTGACCAGGATCGCGGAAAGAGCTCATACCAGCTGGAAAAGCGCGCCCTTTCCCGGTCTACGATAATTTCCAGTTCGCGGTCGTAACGGGTTTCGAACGCGGTATTCGGATAGCGCTTGACCATCTCCGCGAGCTCGTCCTGCAAGGCCAGCTCAGCGGTTGCGGAGTCATCGTTCCCGGTTCTGAGCGCCTTCGCCCAGGCTGCCAGCTTTGCGCTGTCTTGCTTCGATGCCCGCGCCTGCACCTGCTTCGAGAAGGATCGCACCGGTGGCAAACGGCAGCTTGAGATCCTGTTGCGCCGCGATGCGCTTCTTGAGGTCACTGCGCCAGGTTCCGAAATGATCGACTTCACCCACAACGGTGTAGCGATAGCGGCCCACTTGCTTGACGGCAAATTCTCCTTGCCAACGATCGTTTCCCAGCGGCCGCATTTCCGTCGACTGCCAGTCTGGATCCGCTTCCTGCTTCCACAGGAGCCGCGCTCGCACCTCATCATGCCCGTCGCCGAAAACATCCGCTTCTACGGAGACCGTGTCGTCGACAATCCGCTTGATGGGAAAGCGCCCACAGTCCAGTTCAGGTTCTACGTTCTGAATAACAACCCGGCTTCGTCCCTCGTTCGGCTTCGCCATTACACCTCCAAGACTCCATTGTAGGCAGATGCAGTTTTCTGCCGTCGCGTTCCGATCGCCTTGAGCTGACCACAGCAAGGAGCTTAGCTTCTATAGTCGAGAGATGAAATTTGCTGTCCGGCCGCACGCTGTTCATCTCCTGCTGGCGATCGACCTGGTGGGAACTGCTCTCTTCGCCGCAGAGGGTGCGTCTACGGCTGCCCAAGCCAGGCTGGATTTGCTGGGGATGCTGGTTCTGGCCTTTGTTACCGCGCTGGGAGGCGGCATCGTGCGCGATCTGCTGATTGGCGATATCCCGCCGGGCGCCATCCGCAACTGGAATTATGCTGCGGTGGCGCTGGCCACGGGGGCGGCGGTCTTCCTACTGCGCGCCTATGTTTTCGGGGTCAACCACTGGTTGGTGACCAGTCTGGATGCGGCGGGCCTAAGCTTCTTTGCGATTGCGGGGGCGACCAAGGCTTTGGAGTTCAAACTGAATCCGCTCCTGGCCACGATGATGGGCGGGATCACCGGCGTGGGTGGGGGAACGATTCGCGATCTGCTGATCGGCCAGGTGCCCAAGGTGCTGCGCTCGGACGTGTATGCGGCGGCCGCGCTTTTCGGGGCTGCGATCACGATTGTCTGCCTCAAGCTGAGGGTCAATGGAGTGGTCGCGAGTAGTTGCGGCATCCTTGGCTGCTTCGTGCTGCGGATGTTGGCGGTCTATCACCACTGGAACCTGCCGGGGGCTGCCGAGGCGTGATTATCGATCAGCCTCTGGTTCCCTCACGAAGGACGGGTGCCCCATATCTCGCTCGTTTTGGCGAGATGTGGGATTTCTATGAGAGTTGTCCAAATTAGCCGGTGGAAGCCCCCTGCTTCAGCAGGGGGGCGACGCTTCAGCGTCGCGGAAAGAGTCGCACTTCGGTCAGTCGGGCTTTTTAAGCCCCGGCTTCAAGAACCCCGCGGCTAAAGCCGGAGGACAAATAGTCCTACGCGAAGCCGCTCGGCTTGAAAGCCGGGCTCCCCCGCATGAATGCGGGGGCTCCCACCACGTAATTTGGACAAGACTGATTGGAATCCCACATCTCGCCAAAAACGAGCGAGATATAGGGCACCCGTCCGTCGTGAGGGAACCAGGGATGCTCGTCCTATTCCTCTTGGTTCTGCCACGGCACAGAGTCTGCACCCGGCAGGAAAACCGTACATAGGGGGCTGAAGGCCTCTCGAATCACATACTGAAGCCGTGCCCTTCGTCCAGTGAATTTTTCCGCAGCTTGCTAAGAACGGCAATTCCATAAATTTTTACCCATTCCTTTGTCCGACGATGGACAATCGAGGGATGCGCCTTATCACCTATCGTCGCGATGCAGCCACTGGCCCGGCACTTGTCAAAGAGGGCCATGTCTTCCCCCTCACTCCGCTCGGATACCAGGACACAGTGGCATTCATTGCCGCGGGGCCTAAGAGGTGGGAGGGTGTCAACCAGCAATTGGAAGAGACCGGCCTGAATTTGCTTGCCCCTTTGTCCTCTGTCACGCTGGAGGCTCCCGTGCTGCGGCCTTCGAAGATTCTTTGTATCGGCCTGAATTACCGCGACCATGCCGTGGAATCAAAAATGGAGCCGCCGAAATTTCCTACTGTTTTCACCAAGTACCCGCTGACCCTCATCGGCCACGGGCAGTCTATCCTGCTGCCGCGCGCCAGCCAGCAACCTGATTATGAAGCGGAGCTCGCAGTCGTGATCGGTCAGGGTGGCCGCAATATCCCGGAGGCGGAGTGGGAAAACCACGTCTTCGGCTATACCATCCTCAACGATGTGAGCGCTCGCGATGTGCAGCTCGCCACTTCACAATGGACGCTGGGCAAGAACTTTCCTACCTTCGGGCCGATGGGACCGTGGATTGTTTCCAAGGATGAAGTGCCCGATCCTCATCAGTTGGACATCTCGCTTTCTATCAATGGGGAAACGCTGCAGAAGTCCAACACGCGTGAGCTCATCTTCAAGCTGCCTCGTCTTATCTCTTACATTTCGACCATGATGCCCCTGGCGCCGGGAGACATCATCAGCACCGGTACGCCGGCGGGGGTGGGCATGGGCCGCACTCCGCAGCGCTGGCTAAAGCCAGGGGACGATGTGGTGGTGGAGATTGCCGGGATCGGCAGCTTGCGCAACCCGGTCCTGGCCGAACCTTAGAATCTGATTCGCTGCTAATAACAAGAAAGGCGGGTCGAGTGCTGCGGTATCCCACTCAAGCCAAAAAACGGCTTGGATGGGGCATCCAGTCGTGGGTAGGGAACCAAGAACTGCAGATCCATCCGCGTCGCTCCCAGGGGAGGACAATGGGGAGGGCTGACTCACCTCAACCGCGAGTTGGGAGAAGGATGACCGGTTTGTCTCACCAGCAACGAAGGTTGGGTGCCCCATTCAAGCCGTACTTTGGTACTTTGGCTTGAGTGGGATACCACAGCACTCGACCCGCCTTTTTTGTCGTTACGAGCGAAGCCTAGGTGAGGGAGTGGATGGGCCAGGTGCCGCCTCTGGATTATTCGCTCCGCCGGTGCTAGCATCACGCCACCGGCGTGTCCGGCATACATTTCGCGAGAGTACTCCATGGTCCGGGTCATCACCATTGAACGGGAGTACGGCAGCCAGGGAGCGGAATTTGCGCACCGCCTGGCCGACCGGCTGCACTGGAAACTTATCGACCGCTGCCTGATCGATGAGATCGCCCATAAGGCCGGCGTTCCGAAGAGCATGGCCGAACAATGCGATGAACGTCTCGACCCCTGGTACTACCGGATGGGCAAGTCCTTCTGGCACGGCAGCGTGGACCGCCTGCCGGCACCACCCAAGGACCAGGTTTTTGATAGCGAACGCATGGTCGAGTTTGTCCGCAACTACCTGAAACAGTGTCTGGCTGACGGAAACTGCGTAATTGTTGGCCGCGGCGCGGCCTGCGCGTTGGCCAGCCTGCCGGGAGTGTTTAACATCTTTGTCTATGCATCGCTCACCAGGAAGATTCGTTGGTTTGAACAGCATTTTCCGGAGCACGCAGGACGCGCACGAGCGGAGCTTGAGGCTACCGACAGCCGGCGGGAGGAATACATCCGCCGCTACTACGACCGCGACTGGACCGACCGGCGGCTCTACCACATGATGATCAACTCCTGCATGGGCTGTGACGCCATGATCGAAGCGGTCATCGACGGAGCGGGCATGGCGTCGATCCGGGAGCAGGTAGCAACGGACCGCAGGTAACAAACCACGAAAATGCATAGATTTTCGGGGGCTCCCCGCTGAACCTTACTCTCGCCTTTGTCGCCCAACGGACGCGGAGCGATTTGCTCGGTCCGGCGACAAATCTATACCTGAAACGCATCGCCCCCTATGCCGCCATCGAAGCCGTCGCTTTTCGGAGCGAGGAAGCGCTGTTTGATTTCGTTGCCCGGCAGCGAGCCCGAACAGCGGCGTGGCTGGTGCTGCTGGACAGCCGCGGCGACGCTCTTTCCTCAGAACAGCTGGCCAAGTGGCTAGGGACACGCCGGGATTCAGGCCAGCAGATGGTTGTGTTCGCCATAGGTCCCGCAGACGGCTGGTCGGACCTGCTGCAGGCGCAAACGGTGCTGTCTTTGGGTCCAATGACGTTACCCCACGAACTCGCCCGCCTGGTGCTGGCGGAACAACTCTATCGGGCATTTACAATACTTGCTGGGCATCCGTACCACACCGGGCACTGATGCCTGCCGGCCGCCATTTCGGCCAGAGCATTTCTCCAGTGACTGCCAACTGGGGAAGAGTGTTGATGCAGCTTCTCCAGTAAGAAAAGTTGCACAAAATCACGGGCAGAAAGAGCGCATCAGCTGTAAGAATGCTCCAGGAACCGGAGCAGCGATGGGAACCACGGGGGGCGCGTGGCGAAAGGGAATACATGTCCTGGTTTAAGCGGCAGGAAAAAGAGATTGAGGCGAATACGGCTGAGAAGAACGTTCGTACCGAAGGATTGTGGCAGAAATGCGAGGGCTGTGGCCAATTACTCTTTAAAGCCGATCTCGAAGCCAACCTCCAGGTCTGCCCCAAGTGTGGACACCATCTCCGGCTGGATGCGCGCAGCCGCATAGCCAGTCTGCTTGAGCCAGGGTACGAGCTGGTCGATCTGGAACTTGTATCCACCGATCCGCTCGAGTTTGTCGACATCAAGCCCTATAAGGACCGGCTGGAAAAAGCCCGGCGGGAGACCGGCCTCAATGATGCTGTGATGAACGCCCTGGGGAACCTTGGACCGCACAAGGTCGTTCTGAGTGTCATGGAATTTGCGTTTATCGGTGGAAGTATGGGGTGCGTGGTTGGGGAAACCATCGCCCGCGCCATCGACCGGGCGTTGGCCGCTAAACAGCCGCTCATCATCGTTGCCGCTTCAGGCGGCGCGCGCATGATGGAGGGCGTCGCCAGCCTGATGCAGTTGGCTAAAGTTTCCTCGGGGCTGGCGCAGCTGGATGATGCGGGGCTGCCCTACATCTCGGTGCTTACCAACCCCACCACGGGTGGCGTGACCGCTAGCTTCGGCATGCTGGGCGATCTCAATATTGCCGAGCCGGGCGCCCTGATAGGCTTCGCCGGTCCGCGAGTCATCGAGCAGACAATTCGACAGAAGCTGCCGGAAGGATTTCAGCGGTCTGAGTTCCTGCTCGAACACGGCATGCTGGACGCGATCGTGGCCCGCCGCGATCTCAAGGGCTACCTGATTCGCGCCCTCGATTTCATGTCCCCGGTGGCGAGCTAGCTAGTGTACATCGGCGGTTGCGCTGGTTGGCGCAGGATCCAAAGTGAATTCCCTCTAAAATAGATGCATGTCTTACGCTTCGGCCCTTGAGCGCCTGCACGCTCTCGGTCAGGAATTGCATACCCCGCCCGGCACGCCTCGGCGGAAATTTGAGCTGGCGCATATGCGCACCCTGATGGCGGCGCTGGGCAATGCCGAGCGCAACTTCACCTCCATACTGGTTGCCGGTACCAACGGTAAAGGGTCCACCTCTTCGACCTTGGCCAGCATTCTTACTCGGGCCGGCTATAGGACGGGGCTCTACACCTCGCCTCACCTGAGCAGCGTCAATGAACGCATCCAGGTGAATGCCGCCACGATCAGCGACGATGATTTGGCATCCGTGTTCTTCCGTGTCGAGGATGCTTCCGCGACGCTGGTACGCAATGGACAGCTGCCTGCGCTGCCCAGTTTTTTTGAGACCGTCACCGCGATGGCCTTTTTACATTTTGCTTCCAGCAGGGTGCATACGGCGGTGGTGGAAGTGGGCATGGGCGGCCGCCTGGATGCGACCAATATTGTCGAGCCGGTGGTGTCGGTGATTACTGACATCTCGCTAGACCACACCGAGTGGCTGGGCTCGACGGTGGACCTGATAGCGCGGGAAAAGGCCGGGATCCTGCGCCGCGATGGCGTCATGATCACGCTGCCGCAGCACCCCGAGGCTAACCAGGCATTGGGAGAAGTCGCAACCGGGCTCCAGGTGCGCGGGGTGAATGCAGCCAGCTATGTGCCGGTGCACAACCACCCCGAGCATTACACGCGAAATCGCTATCCGCTTTCCGTGATGGGCGAATTGATCGAGATCGACTCCCCGCTGGCGGGCGCGCATCAACAGCGTAATCTGGCGCTGGCCATTGCCACGGCTGTAGAGTTAAGAAACAATCACGGTTACAATATTACTCCCGTCGATATA
Organism: uncultured Acidobacteriaceae bacterium; assembly: GCA_963721125.1. Classification (GTDB taxonomy): domain Bacteria; phylum Acidobacteriota; class Terriglobia; order Terriglobales; family Acidobacteriaceae; genus PALSA-350. The sequence continues at coordinate 573,849 of CAVRHZ010000001.1, forward strand.
CTGGCCGGCATTCGCGATACGGTGTGGCCGGCGCGGCTGGAGCACATGGCCGGCAATGACAGCCGGGCGGAGGTGCTGCTGGACGTGGGTCACAACCCTGCCGGGGCCTGGGCGTTGCGCGCGGCAGTCTCGCAGCTGGATGAAGGCCAACCGTTGACCCTGGTTTTCGGGTGCCTCAAAGACAAGCCGGTAGCGGAGCTGGCGCAGATTCTTTTTCCCCTTTTCGGACGAGTGGTGGTGACCCCGGTTGACTCGCCGCGCAGTGCTTCTCTTGAAGATCTGCTGGCGGCGGCGCGGACCACCGGCAGTGAGGTAGAGGCAGCACCTGACGCTGTCAGCGCGCTGGAGCGGGCACTCCGGATCACTCCAATAACTGGTTTGGTGGTGGTGACCGGCTCGGTGTACCTGGTTGGTCAATTGCGTCCGCTGCTGATGGATTCGCGGCCGGCGCCTGCGGAGCCGCTCGAGGTATGAGCACCACGCCTGGCACCCCGGCAACCTTGTCGCTGGCAGGACGGTTGAGTTCCAACCTGGTGCGGGGTCCGCTGTTCTTTTTCTTCACCGGATTTTTTGGGTGCATTTCGCTGGCCGCCTCCTGCGTGGAAGAGGACGGCAGGTGGCAACACAATATCGCCCGGCTATGGGCCGGGATGGCGTTGCGAAGCGCCGGCGCACCGGTCACCGTTATCGGACGTGAGAATTTTTTGCCCTTGGCCATTTACACATCCAACCACACGTCGTTCATGGATACGCCGGTGGTCTTTAGCAGCCTCCCTTTCCAGTTTCGGATACTGGCTAAGCAGAGCTTGTGGAAGTGGCCGTTCATCGGTTGGCATTTGCATCGGTCGGGCCAGATACCGGTGGACGAAGAAAACGGCGGTGGCTCGATTGCCGGGCTGAATCGTGCCATCAAGGCGCTTAAGGCAGGCTTGCCGCTCTTCATCTTCCCTGAAGGTGGTCGAACCCATGACGGCAGGATGCAGCCTTTCATGCGGGGGCCGGCGTTCATTTCGATACGGTCGCGGGTTCCGCTGGTGCCGATGGCGCTGATCGGGACCTACGAACTGTTACCCATTCACACCCACCACTTCCGCCCGCGGCCAGTCAAGCTGGTCATCGGCCAACCCATCGATCCGTCGGGATATACCATCCGTCAGGCAGATGAGCTGACCGCCAGGCTTCAAAGCGAGATCCAGCAGCTTTATGAGAGGCACGCTGGGCCGGGCGACCTTGACCCGTCCCTGATGGCTGAAATAGCTAGAGAGGCTCAATGAGTTCGCCTGTTCCCCGCATTGCCATCCCCGAGCCTACGTCTACGGACGCGGCTTACAATCAGCGCAGCTTGCCGCAGTACATCCGCGCAGTCGAGGCGGCAGGCGGGATCGCGGTGCCTATTCCTCTGCGCGAGTCTCCGGCCTCACAGGCCGGCATACTGGCCTCATGCTCGGCGATCCTGCTGCCGGGTAGTCCGGCCGATGTGGATCCCACGCGCTACGGGCAAAATGCGCTGGCCGCCACTGCAGCCAAGGATGAAGCCCGAGAGGCAGCGGACAATCTTCTCTTGGCGGATGCGTTCGCTCAGGCGAAGCCGATCCTGGGGGTTTGCTATGGACTGCAGTCCTTGAACGTTTGGCGCCGGGGAAGCCTGATCCAGGACTTACCTCACCCTCCGGGTGTCGTAGCCGGCGGGCCCGGGTCAATGGTTAACCACGAACCCGGGCGGGAGGTGCAGGATGCGCACCCAGTGCGGGTAACTCCCGGCTCTCGCCTCTCCCGCCTCGAGGCGACGGAGAGCCAGGAAAAACTAGGGTTCCCGGTGAACTCGAGCCACCATCAGGCTGTCGATCGCCCGGGAGACCAGCTGATCGTTGCCGCTGTCAGTCCCGAGGATGGAGTCATCGAAGCACTGGAGGGCTCTGAACCGCAACAATTCGTGGTTGCAGTGCAATGGCATCCGGAGCGTAGCTACGAGAGTAGCGAGGCTTCGCGTGCGCTCTTCGCCGCATTCATCGAAGCGGCTCGAAGCTGGGAGCCTTCTCCGACGGCATCGATTGCCACTGGCCGCCCGTGAGCGTTCAGGAGATAGAAGAGGCCTTTTCGCAGGCTGGGATTGGCGAACTGCCGGCAAGCTGCTACGAGCAGTTCTTTGCATATCTCGAACTGCTAACGCGCTGGAACGCGCGCCTGAACCTGACTGCCGTCCGCGAGCCGGCACAAATCATACGGCGTCATTTTGTCGAGTGTGCTTTTGCCGCCCGGCAACTTCCCGCGGATATAGAGACCCTTCTGGATTATGGCTCCGGGGCCGGGTTCCCCGGAATTCCGTTTGCGATCTGCCACCCGAAGCTTCGTGTGACTTTGGCCGAGGCGCAGGGAAAGAAGGCGTCCTTTCTGCGGGAAGTAGTGCGGACGGTCGGGACAGGAACTGAAGTCTACGACGGACGCGTGGAGACGATGCCGCCGGGGCGCAGTTTTCATGCAGTTTCCATGCGTGCGGTGGAGAAAATGGAGTTGGCCATACCGATCGCCCTACGTGTGGCCGAGCGATATTTGGTGCTCCTCACGACTGAAAGCTCTGTACCTACCTACACGGGGATTGCTCCCGAGCTCAAATGGGCTGATTCCATCCATCTGCCCAACTCCGAGCAAATGATCCTGGCTATCGGGCGGCGCGCTCACTGACGGCGCTTCCCGGCAAAATGCTGGTTCGAGCGACAACCGTTCCCCCAGCAGCTAAAGCCGATCCTGCTTTTAACGCGTTACGGACGGGCTGAAGCCAGTACCCTCCGCAAATTCGGGCTTCCGCAGCTGCTCCGCCCGAGCAGCGATTCCTCTATGCTTATGAACCTGACGGAAATGAGTTCTTCGCACCCCCGCACAAAGGGCCCTTTATTGCTTTCCGGGGGGGTACGGCCTTCAGGCCGTACGCACCGCTTTGCCATTAATTCAGTTTTATCCGGTCAGGAATCTTCGACTCGCCCGGGTGCCCGATGGCGGGTATAGGCGTTTCTCGAGGTCTTAAAAGCTATGTTCCACGTGGAACAAATGCCAATTTATCAACCCTTTCCGCGTCTTTGTTCCACGTGGAACATCCACGTTTTCCACCGCTCTCATTTGGCGTTCACAATTGACTCCGCTCGGCCTACTTGCCTGTATCTCCTTCCAAATGCGATAGTTGGCCATACTGGGAATTTACCCGTTTTGGGGTTCTCCACAATTCACGCCCAGTTCTGCACATCGCCGGTTTCTTGCTCTCATCGCCGTCACTCGATACTCTTCCATTACGCATGGGTAAAGTGATCGCGGTCGTGAATCAGAAAGGCGGGGTGGGCAAAACCACTACCGCAATCAATCTCTCAGCCGCACTGGCCCTTGAGGGCCTCACTTGCCTGCTGGTCGATTGCGACCCCCAGGCCAACTCCTCAGGGGGATTCGGCATAGCGCGGGACGAAAATCGCAACTCCACCTACGACATTCTGATGGGTAATGCGACCGTCGCCGAAACCGTACTGCCTACAGAAATCGAAACCCTGAAGATAGTTCCCGGCAGCAACCACCTCATCGGCGCAACCGTCGAGTTGATCCAGGCAGAACGCCGCGAATACCGCCTGCGCCAGGCTTTGGAACCAGTACGCAATCAGTACAACTTCATTATTCTGGATTGCCCGCCGGCGCTCGATCTCCTCACGTTGAACGCGCTGGTGGCTGCCGACCGGCTACTCGTTCCCATGCAAGCCGAATATTTCGCCCTGGAGGGCATCTCGGAACTGCTCACCACGCTGGGGCGCATCCAGGCCGCGTTTAATCCAACGCTCGACATCGAGGGCGTGATTCTCACCATGTATGACGAGCGCACGAACCTGGCACAGCAGGTCACGGAAAACCTGCGCAAGTTTTTTGGGGCCAAGCTGCTCAAGACCGCGATCCCGCGCAACATCCGTTTGGCCGAAGCCCCAAGCTATGGCAAACCGGTGGCGCTTTACGATCCCCGATCCCGCGGCGCGGAGAGCTATCGAGAGCTGGCCGAGGAGATCCTGGCCCGCAATCGCATCGAGAGTCCCAAGGCCCTGGAGCGAAAAGCTGCTTTGCAGGCGCAGTCGCGACAGGAAACGAAAGTACGTTTCTGGCCCTATGCTTGAGCACCATCGTCGCTGAGGACGATTTCCTCAGGAATCGCCGGCCAACTCCGTGCACATGGCCGCCTAGTTTCGCAGTTCTAAACCTCTGAGGCTTTAGGAAGATCAATGACCGCTGCTGTTGAAGTACCCAAACGCCGCGCACTTGGCAAGGGTCTCGAATCCCTGCTTCCAGGTCGTTCTGGATTTACCCCGGCTCCCGCGCCTGCCACACCGCCACCCGCAGACGAGGGCAAACCGAAGGAAATTCCCGTCGACCAGATCGAGCGAAATCCCTTCCAGACGCGCGGGAACATTGACGAGGTTGCTCTCAAAGAACTCTCTGCCTCGATTGCGGCAACCGGCGTGGTACAGCCGATCCTGGTGCGGCCGCTGGCCGATAGCCGATTCCAACTGATCGCCGGCGAACGCCGCTGGCTCGCCTCCAAAATGGCCGGCAAAACTACAGTGCCTGCTATCCTGCGCCACGTCTCCGACGAGCAGGCGATGGAGATGACGATCGTTGAGAACCTGCAGCGCACCGACCTGAACCCGATGGAACAGGCCCGTGCCTATGATCGCCTGGGCCACCAGTTCAAAATGACGCAGGAACAAATGGCGCAGCGTACGGGCAAGGACAGAGCCTCCGTCGCAAATTTCCTCCGGCTGCTTCGGCTTCCTCTTGAAGTGCAGCAAAAGGTGGAAACCGGGAACCTAAGCTTCGGCCATGCGCGCACGCTCCTTTCGCTGGAGTCGCCGGAAGCAATTCTGAAGGCCGCACAAAAAGTGCTCGCGCTCTCCATGTCGGTCCGCCAAACAGAAAGTTATGTGCAGGGACTGCTAAATCCGGAGAAAAAGACCAAGGGTGAACAAAAGGAGAAAGCTCCGCTTGACCCCAATGTTCGCGAGGCACGGGATCTGCTGCAGAGAGCGCTTGGCCTGAAGGTTTCGATTGAAGACAAGAACGGCCGCGGACGGGTGATCATCGAATACTCCCGCCTGGAAGACTTTGACGCCCTGCTGGAAACGATCGCCGGTAAATAACGCACTTGCCACTATTACTGTTACATTTTATTTGTCAGCAGTCAGCGAAGGCCGGCGAGCTCCGCCCATGAAGGCCGCGGCGCTGGCATTTCGCTTCCGGGTAGCCATCTTTCTGTTGCTCTACTTAGCTTGGCTTTCTACCGCCCTGGGGGGCTATCGTTCGCGGCGGCAGTGAGGGTACGCTTTGGCTCGCGGCATCCACGTTAGCTGCCCGCAGCGGCTGGATTGGCTTAGGCGCTGCAACTGTGACCGTAACGCTCATTGCCCTGGCCTGTCTCGCGCTGGGGGCGATGCTGCGGGTGTGGGGCACCGCCTACCTCGGTTCCGGCGTCATGCGTGGCGCCGTGATGCAGGGTGACCGATTGGTCGCCGCGGGACCTTATCGCCATCTTCGCAATCCGCTCTATCTCGGCTCCTGGCTGCTCGCGATTGCTACCTCACTTCTCATGCCGCCCAGCGGAGCCGCATTCTTTCTGCCTGCCTTCAGCCTCTTCGCGCTGTTTCTTATCTCCGCGGAAGAGCGCTTCCTCAGCGCTCAACTGGGCGACGTCTACCAGCAGTACTGTCGCCGTGTTCCCCGCTTGTGGCCTCGCCTCGCCTCCGCGGATGCCAGCTCACCGGCACGTCCCCATTGGCTCCAGGCTCTTCTGGCCGAAACTTATCCCATCGCCTTTACGCTTTGCTTTGCGATCTTCGCCTGGCGCTACAACGCGCGCATCCTGATCCAGTGCCTGCTGATTTGCTACGGTGTTTCCCTGGTCATCCGCGCATTTGCAAAACGGCCCACAGCGCCGGCGGGCGCAGGCGCATAGCGGAAGACCTCCGTTGCTTCGGACATCGGGGGAGATCAGGAAGGGATGACGAAGGGCGCGGAGACTTGGGGGTCTCCTACCCTTGCCGAGAACTCGACCGAGAACTCGACAAGGGGATAGGATGACCGGATTTCTGATGCACTCTGTTGCCCAGGCTGCCCTGCAAAACCCAGAGGGCGCGGCATCTCGCCGGGCCCTCTTCGCATGCTTCGTTCATCACCCTGGGACTTGCGTTTGATGGCGGCCGAGCCAACCATAGGTTGGCGCCCAGGCCGGCATCACCTGGTCCAGACCGGATTTCCTGCGTTGCGAAACTGGACGCCGACACGTGTGCGGCTTTCGGTAAGGAAAGCCGTATGGAGATAGTCTGCGCCACCAACAGGAAATCCGGGACGGCCGCCACCAATCAGCCTGTTCGCTACTTTCTTGGCGGCGCGATGGTATCTTTAGCAGCCTTGGCCACGCGGAACTTGACCACGGTCTTGGCTTTGATCTTGATGGTTTCGCCAGTTTGAGGATTGCGACCCAAACGTGCCTTGCGCTCGGCCTTCACCAACCGGCCAAGACCGGGGATGACGAACACGCCATTCTTCTTTGTTTCCTTGACCGCCGTCTCCGCGAGCAGGTCAAGAAATGCTGCCGATTGCTTGTTGGTCAACTCAAGCTTTTCTGCCAGGGTGCGAACCAGTGCTGTCTTGGTCATGCCTGTTGCCATATTGTGTCCTTCTTTCTCCTGTTATTTCATGGGCCCATGGTGGCGTTGTTGTCGCCACTGGAGAATCCATGTCTTGCTTGACGCTTCACCCGGTACCTTCGGATGCTCGTGCGAAACTTGCATCGATCGTCAGGAAACCCAGTGTTTATGCGGGTAAAAACGAACCCACCGCCGTTTACGATGCGGCTTTGTCCAGCGTTTGTCAACCGAAAAACCGAGATTTGTTCTGTTTTTGGCTTGTTTTTCCAAGATTTTTCCTAATTTCCTCGGTTTTCCCTTGATTTCAGCCCATTTTCGTATAAACCAAGCGACGCCCGCAGCCCTTTCCTATAAGCCAAACAAGGGACGCCGCTTCTTTTCGACACTCACGAGCAGAGGGGTATTGAGCGCATCCACCAGCGGAGATGCAAGACGGAAGCGCCGGATCACCTGGCTTGCGAAATCATTCTGCAGAGACGCTTCGGGTGGAAGGGTAGCCTCCACGCCCCACTGCCGGCATAAGAGCAGATCCATCGCGGGGTGGTCTTTAGGAAAGCCCTTTGGGGCCCGGGTGAGCGGCACGCCGCTAAAAGATTCCATGGTGCGCCGCAACTTGCGATCCTTGAGCAGCCGCCGCACTTCCACGTGATGGACCGCCAGGTAACGTCGTATCGCCAGCAGCTGCTCTCGCTCCGGCATATACACGCCGGCGGCAATCAGCACCTCGTCGGGAGAGACATGCATGTAGTAGCCTCCGCCGGAGGTCTTTTCCAGACCGGCACGTGACCACCAGGCGGAGACATGGCTTTTATACGGGCGTTTATCAGAAGAAAATCGAATGTCGCGATAAATGCGCATCATGCACTTTTGCGGTGGCCGCAGGTGCGCGGGCGCAAAGTCTTCCATGGCGTGGTTCACGGTTTCGATCAACGCCAGCATCGGCTGCTTCAACTCACGCTCGAACTCCGGCTTGTGGGCTTCAAACCACTCCCGCCGGTTATTTCGCCGCAGGCTGCGCAAGAATTTGAGCCCGGCTTCACGGAAGTACGGAGTCAACTGCAATGTGTGGGGATGCAGAGGTCATGATTGGATTGCAAAAAAGCTATGGTAAGCGGAAGCCGCGATTCTTGCGGGCTCAGTACGCATCAAAGGTACACATGGTAACGCGGGAGGTACTCGAAATCGTGTTTTGCAGTACAAAAGTAATGGGCGTGCTACGCCGCATGCGCTCGTGTTTATATTGATCTGCAATAGACTTTGCTTGCCTCCCTCAATCTGACAAGGCTGTCCGGCTGCTCACATACATGAGACAACTTGCCTTTTTTTTCTTTTTTGTGGCCGCAACTACGCTGTGCGCGCGTGCGCGCGTACATGAGATGGAGGTCGACCAGGCTCGCCAGGTCGTACTCATCGTTGCCCGCTTCGACAACATCACGGTGGATGATCGCACGATCGTGATGAACTCGATGGACACCCGGACCTCTGCCGGCTTTATCCCCGGCTACTATAGCTTCTCCATCATTCGCGAGAGCGACTCGCCCGCGCGCCCGGATGAAACCATTCGCATGTACGTCGTTTCCAAGAAGACGGCCGACACCTGGGAACTCAATCTTTGCACCCACTATTCGTTTCCTGAACTCCAGAAGTTCCAGCAAGACCTGTTGCATAAGACGGGAGCAAGCGCCGTTAACGATCCTGATATGCCTAAAGCGATCGGCTGTGCCAATCAGGCGCAGATGAAGCCGGCGTCAGAATAGTTAGCCGCAAAAGAAGATGCCCACACCTCCCTGGCATGGGCATCTTCTCCGCGGCATCACCGAAGTGAGCCGCAAACTCTGGGACCGCTGCTTCGAAGCAAAATTCCGCCTTCGCGACAGCGTTGTCCTACCATTCTGCATTGCATGCGGCGTGCCAAACAAGCGGTCGCGAATAAGGTAGTCAATTCAGCGGTTTATCCCTCTGGGCTCTGACGAGCGCTAGGGCAAAGTTGCCTCAATCTACTCGTTGCTGGGAAAAAACTACTCGCCCAAGTGAACCGTTAGACGAGTCAATTTAGTTACGCATTCCGGCTAGCGCGGCGCGGAAAAGAGCCTCGAAGCTCTCCGCTACGGTCTTGTCTTTGGCTACAGCGGCAGCAATTGCCTTTTGCGCCAGCGGTCGTTGATAGCCAAGATTGACAAGGGCGGAAAGCACGTCATCGGTCGAAGGGCCGGTCTCAACCTGGTGCGGCGCAGCAGCCATATCCTCGAGCTTGTCTTTGAGATCGACCACCAGGCGCTCAGCCAGGCGCTTGCCGATGCCGGGGATCGGGAGAGGGTGGCATGGTCCTGGCCGCGGATAGCGCCCACTAGCCGCTCCGTGCTCAGACCGCTCTGGATGGTGACGGCGAGCTTGGGGCCCACGCCGCTCACGGTGATCAGGCGCTCGAAGACCCGCTTCTCTTCCCGATTGAGAAAGCCATACAGCGCCAGGGTGTCTTCGCGCACATGGGTGTGAATAAAGAGAGCCACCTCGGTGCCCTCAGCCGGTAACGCACTAAACGTTGGCACGCTGATCACGACGTCGTAGCCGACTCCGCCCGCTTCGATGATCGCTTGCTGTGGATGTTTCGCCAGGAGCCGCCCGCGCAGGTGCGCAATCATGCGCTGATTGTACAGAGAGACGCGCTTAGAACTTGTGGCGATAGGAAATCTGAAAGTCGTAGCCGGGGTTGGGAGGAAAGAGCGCGGCCACATGGCGCAGACGCTCGGCCAACGCGGGCGCCGCCAGCAGTGGATATTCGCGCTCACGCAGATCGGTGTAGTTGAAGTCCAGGGTGAGGGAGAGCATGTAGATGGCAAGAGCATCGGAAAAGGCCGATTCAAAAAAGCTGCTCTTCGCCTTCTCGTCGATGCGCCCCTTTTCGACCGCGCGAGCCGCAGCCGGCTGATCCACGCGGGAGAAAGTTCTCTCCGCCATGCGCGCACCGGGACTTTCGTTACGGCCGCGGTCCAGTGCCCGGCGCCGGCTTTCGTAGCTATCCTGACTGGTTTCTCCGCGCACGTCCGCCAGGGCTTGCGACCAGGCCAGGTCGCAAAAACTCTGGGGCACTCCAGCGGCTTCGACAAAATGATGGCCGACATTGATGAAGAATTCGAAGGCCAAGGCAAACCTGTCCTGCATCAGCCGGGTGGAGATGAAGATGCAATCGGCGCCATCAAATTGCACATTGCGGTGACACATGGCGCGATCGCCCAGGTCGATGGTGTACCCGGGCGCCACCATCGTCTCCTCAGTCTCACCGATGGTGAGAGGCACGAAGTAGTAGGCATGCCGGGTGAGCGCCGCGGCTACTGCGTTCGGCACTGCCTGCACGATCGGCTCGAGTTCCTGGGCGGTGATGTGCGTATCGGCAAAGATCGCATAACACAAGCGGTTTTCGGACTGGCGCACGGGGGTTTGCTGGGCCACGAGCGATGCCGGTAACAACTCCATTTGGGCGACTTCAGCCATAACCTAGTATTCTAGCTGAGTGGAAGGGTGTGCACCCTCCCCATTCTGAGGCTAATCATGCAATGCGCAGCAGCAAAACCTGCACCAGGGCGCCCATCCGCGGGCTGAGGGAAAGTTCTTCGGCGTTCCCCTGGGCGATTTCGGGTTCTTTACCAGCCTCCTGATGGCCTTTGCGGTGGGTTTCCTGAGCTTCTTCCTGTTCACCTTCCTGGCCATCGTCGGCATCACGATCTACAACGGCATGGGCCACCAGATCAATTACGCCGATAGCTACAAGTACATCTCGTTCCCGGCCGGCTGTGTGGTTCTGGCCCTCAGTCTCATCTTTTTTGGGACGCTGTGGCTGCGCCGCAAGTTTTCAAGAGGCTAGGAAGTTTGCTTTCATGGCGCTGATCACGATTGCTCTCCACCCGCCACAGCCTGACAGCTGGGAAAGTGCACCAGCAACAGAGCAGGCGCGGGCATGGTGCGAGCGGCTGGAAGCCGGCGACATTCTCTACTTCCCGCAGACGCCCATTTCGTTTCGGCCGCAGGACCTTTCTTTCCTGCTGGGCCAGCAGCAGACAGGCAGCACGCTGCACAAGAACATTGCGTACAAGCCGAATCTGGATAGCGTGAGCGGCCTTGATGCCGGCACCACCGGCGCCGCCGAGCTGAAGCAACTGCAGACGATCATGCGCCAGTACTCGCAGGACGTGACCCGGTTTCCTTACCCGCTTTCTTTCGCCCTACCAGGGCCGCTGGAAGCTGGACTACGCCAGCTTCCGCCCGCAGGAGGAAGAAGGGCCGGGACTTGCCGCTGCGCCGCCGCAACGACCTGCTGCACACCGATGCTTTCCCTACGCGTCCCACGCGGGGGGCACGCATCCTGCGCTTCTTCAACAATATTCATCCGACGCGCACGCGCGACTGGGTGGTGAGCGATCCATTTCCCGCGCTCGCGGCCCGTTATGCGCCGCAACAGATTGCGCTTCCGGCATCCGGCAACGCGGCTGGCCGGGCGCTGCGTTCGCTGGCCACTGCAGCGGGCCTCGGTTATGCGGTCCCCAGTCTTAAGCGATCGCCTTATGACGATTTCATGATGCGCTTCCACAACTTCCTTAAGGAGAACGCCTCCTTCCAGGCGGAGTGCCGCAAGGAATATGTGCAGTTTCCCCCCGGCTCCAGCTGGATGGTTTACACGGACATGGTTCCGCACGCGGTGCTCTCGGGCCAGTACGCGCTGGAGCAAACGTTCCTGGTGGAGCACGCGGCTATGGTTTCTCCGGAGTCCTCGCCTCTCTCGGTGCTCGAGGCCATGACCCACTCTGCGCTGGTTTAAAACGTTCCTTACGGGCAGCGGTTTCCCTTCCGGCTCTCACGCGGACTCTAAAAGCTCCAATTGCTTCTGGGCGGATTGGGTACTAGCCCCGGAGACCCTATCTGACTTCAAACCGCCAACCGCCGCCCCTCGACGAAGGAGGGTACGGGCACATATCCTAATCTCTTAGTCTCCCAGGAAAATGACAGCGATCGCAGACTCGATAAAGGTTCATCTCCCCGACGGCTCAATCAAAGAATTCCCCGCCGGAACGACTCCCCACGACGTTGCCCAGAGTATCTCACCGCGACTGGCCGCCGCGGCGGTGGTGGCGCGCATTCGACCGGTGGCCGCCGAGAGCCTTCAGCCGGCCGCTAGCGCCACGCCAGAGAGCGGCGAAGCCGCGCCCGAGGCCGAGCATGTATAGCGCCGGCGAAGCAAGCGCCGAACGCCTGGTGGATCTGAGCACTCCCCTCACCGAGGACGTATCGCTGCAGCTGCTTACCGAAAAGGATGCTGACGCGCTGAAGGTGGTACGCCACTCCGCCGCGCACGTGATGGCGACTGCGGTGCTTGAGCTGTATCCCGAGACCAAGCTCGGCCACGGCCCGGCGACGGATGCCGGCTTCTTCTATGATTTCTACCGGCCCACGCCCTTTACCCCCGAGGACCTTAAGGCCATCGAAGCCAAGATGTCGGAGGTGGTCGCGCGCAACGAGCCGTTCGTTCGCGAATGGGAGTCGCGCGACCAGAGCCTGGAACGCTTCAAGGCCAGCAACGATTTTATGAAGGCCCACTTCGTCGAGCGCTTCACCAAGCCGGGCGAGGAGATTTCGTTTTACCGCAATGGCGCCTTCGAAGATTTTTGCCGCGGGCCGCACGTGCCCTCGACCGGCCGCGTCAAGTCCTTCAAGGTGACGAACCTGGCCGGCGCTTACTGGCTGGGGGACGAAGAAAATCCGCAGCTGCAGCGCATTTACGGCACGGCGTTTTTTTCCAGCAAGGACATGGACCAGCACTTTGCCCGGCTGGAAGAGGCGCAACGCCGGGATCATCGCGTGCTGGGCAAGCAGCTGGACCTTTTTTCCATTCAGGAGGTGGCTGGCGCCGGGCTGATCTTCTGGCATCCCAAAGGCGCCATGGTGCGCAAGATCATGGAAGAGTGGATGCGCGACGAGTGCCTCAAGCGGGGCTACTCGCTGGTCTACACGCCTCACGTGGCGCGCGTGCATCTGTGGCAAATCAGCGGCCACGAAGGCTTTTACTCGCAAAACATGTTCACCCCGATGGAGCTGGACGACGCAGATTACCGGATGAAGCCGATGAACTGCCCGTTCCACATTCTGATCTACAAGAATTCGCCCAAGAGCTACCGCGATCTGCCGGTGCGCTATGCCGAGTTGGGGAATGTCTATCGCTACGAGCGCTCGGGGACCATGCATGGATTGCTGCGCGTCCGCGGCTTCACCCAGGATGACGCGCACATCTTCTGCGAACCATCGCAGATTGAGGACGAGATCGTGGGCTGCATCGAGTTTGCGCAGCTCGTGCTCACCACGTTTGGCTTCACGGAATTCAAGGTGGAGCTTTCCACCTGGGATCCGAAAGACCGCAAGAATTATGCCGGCTCCGACGAGAACTGGAATCTGGCGATCCACTCGCTCGAGAACGCCCTGGGGCGGAAGGCAATTCCTTATAAAACCATCCGTGGTGAGGCCGCCTTCTACGGGCCCAAGATCGATATCAAGCTGGTGGATGTGCTGGGCCGCCTATGGCAGCTGTCGACGGTGCAGTTCGACTTCAACATGCCGGCGCGTTTTGAGATGGAGTATGTCGGTGAAGACGGCGAACGTCATCAGCCGGTGATGGTGCACCGGGCTCTCTTCGGCTCGGTAGAGCGTTTTTTCGGCGTGCTGATAGAGCACTATGCCGGGGCCTTTCCGCTGTGGCTGGCGCCGGTGCAGGCCGGCATCGTGCCCATCAGCGAGCGCCATCTGGCTTACGCGGAAAAGATACAAGCGACGTTACAGAATGCTGGCCTGCGCGTAGAGGTCGATCACCGCAATGAGAAGATGGGCGCCAAGATCCGCGATTTCACGCTGCAGAAGCTGCCTTATATTCTCGTTGTAGGCGACAAGGAAGCGGAGACGGGCGGGATCAGCTTGCGCGTCCGCGGCCAGGGCGATCAGGGTGCAATGCCGCTGGAGGATTTTGTTACCCGGGCGCGGTCGCTGGTCGAGAGTAAGTCGACCAGTCTGTAACTGGGAGCTGCGATTGAGCCACGCGCTATGGATGCATTGGGGCAGAGCCTAGATGACAGGTCTGAGTCGATAAAGAGCAGCGTGTATCGTCAACCGGAAGAGCAGGCCTTAGTGCGACGCGAGAGTTTTGGCTTGCAGCGGGCGCGCTCACGATTCTCTATATTCTCCTGGTTTCGATCGGCAACCGTCGCTACGTTTGGTTCGACGAGCTCTTCACGTTCGATATCGCTAACTCTCCTTCGCTAGGAGAGCTTTGGCATCGGGAGCTCCAGTTCGATATGCAACCGCCCGCGGGCTATCTGCTCAGCCGGGCTTCCATGCATATCTTCGGCGCTACGCCATTCGGCCTGCGTTTCCCTTCGATGGTCGAGTTTTATGCCGGCAGTGTTGCCATGTTGCTGTACGTGCGGCGAAAGGCCGGGGTCGCTTTCGCTACGCTGGCAGTGCTCTTGATCTGGGGCGCTGCACCGAGTTTGTATTACGCCGTCGAAGCCAGACCTTACGCACTCATCTTTTTTTCCTTCTCATGCCTATTGTTGTCGTGGGATATCGCGATCCGGAGCAAACGCCGCCGCGCGGCCCTTCTCGGGGTGGCGATGGCAACTTTCTGTTTGGCGATAGCGCACGTTTTTTCTGTTTTTACGTTGTTTGCCTTTTCCGTCGCAGAAGCAGTGCGCCTCTGGAGGCGACGCAAGGCCGACTATGCGCTGTGGGCAGCGCTCTTCTTGCCCATGCTGGCGATGCTCATTTATGTGCCCCTCACGCGAGCGTTTGCGGGCGTCGTCTTTGCGACACATGCATCCCCGCAAACGATTTCTTTGTTCTTTCTCGATACGTTTGGCGCGCCCATTCTTTCTTTCGTCATTGTGGCTGTATTGCTCGCGGCCTCGATTCCAGGAGAGGCCACGCCACCGCCGCAACCCGAATTTGCCGCGGAAGACCTCGCCTTATTTGGCTGCCTGCTGATAAATCCAGTTCTACTAAATCTGCTTTTGATCCATCGACAGGGGACCTTTTACGATCGGTATTGCCTAACATCGCAGGTCGCGATCATGGTGGCTCTTGCTATTTTTCTAGGCTACCGCGTGCGAAGGAACCGCTGGGCCGCCTACGCGGGTTCCATTCTGCTCGTTCTCTTTATCGTAAAAACCCAGGTGTGGCATTTGATCCGCTATCCGGCTCCGCGGAATGCGGCTTTTCTGGCATCGGTTCAGCCCAACCTTCCTGTAGTTGTTAGTGAAGGCCAGGTATTTTTTGAGATGAATCGCTATGAAAGTGCTTCGCTTCTCTCCAGGCTCTATTTCCTTAAGGATGCGCAAGCTTCGATGCAGTACATACACACGAACCTATTCCAGGACTACGCGGCGCCGGATGTCATGAAGAAAGCGGGCTTTCCAGTCACCGCGAATGTCGTACCGTATTTCAGCTTTGTCAGCCAGCACCGGCAGTTTCTGTTACTCGGGCAGCCGACTCAATGGGTCTTTCAAAAGCTTCTCCACAACGGCGCTTCGGTGGCATTTGTAGGCGCATATAGCGACTTGCTCTACCTGGATAAAGATCTTTACCTGGTCACGATGCCGTCACAGTAACTTCGAGATACTACGTCCTCTCTGACCGGAGTGCGGGGAAATTGGCTCCCTCTACGTGTCCTGTCGAAACTGGTGCGAGTGCAACTGCGCTTACATCTTGCCTATTTCCACCAGTTCCGCGATCCATGGGATAACCTCCAAAATGTCGGAGAGAGGAGTCGTTGCGCAACCCAGCAAGTCCAGCGCCTTGCTAAGTCAACCGTTTTGTAAGGGTTGATCACTTCATCTACGGATGGATGCAAAACGGCAGTTGCGCTCGCCGATGCACAGCAATGAGGGTCCTGTGCACTTCAGGGGCGGCGATGGAGTCTATGACTTTCCATTCGAATTGCGGTTTGTTCCGAATTACCATGTCGAACCAATTGGGTTCTGAGGGCGCTAGTTTTGAAAAAATGAGAATCCAGCACTATGAAATCAGGATGGGAACAGAGGAACGCATGCTGATCCTGTAAATATTGGGAGTAATAACCAGTTGTTGCGAAAAGCGCTCATTAGGTGGTAATCGAGAACGAATCTCTTGCGGTCCGCTAGTGCGGCGGGCCAATCGAGTAAGAAGAAGCGGTACTGGGGATGACTGCGAGCAAACGCATGAGTTTCGAAAAGTCATTTTGCCAACCTGCGACCAGCGGAATATCGGGAGGAACTAGGCTGTCGATGCGTTGGACATCGATGTATAGCGCGTTCACCTGCGGCGATCGTAGAACCTAGGGCAGAGCACAGAGGAGAGATTAGCAGGAATGAGACGACGGACGTCCATAGCAACGCGAGCCCGTGCGCGAACCGGGACTGGCGGTCAGAGCCGAGCGCATCTGCGGTGGCGGTTAGGATGATGGCCAGGCCGATACCGCTGGGGAGTAAATACCTGGGACTGAAGACGGGGGTGACGAGATGGGAAAGCAAGAACAGGACTATGGGCACGACAACAGTAACGCGAACGCGACAGGCAGTAGAGCGCTTGGCGATGCGGGAGCCATGGCCCCGATCCTGTCAAGAATCCTTCGGACGATCATCCAACTGACAATGCAAAGCGGGACATAGGATGCACGAACTCCGCCGATCCAGCGAGCAACGTGAAAGATTGCTTCAATGGAATGGCGCTGCAGAAATGCTGAGCCATTGCAAGAGAATCCTGGCAAAAGTAGGAATTAAGAACCGTTCCGAGTCTGTGTGGCAGCGGAATCCAACCGTGGGGTTTGCCGGCCGCCATGGATGCTCGAATCGCCGGGATCCAGACCAGGAGCGCGAGCCATCCGGCAGCGTAGGAGAGAATAAATTTTAAATCGAAGTCGCCCTTTGCAGGATCGGACAAGACCAATGCCGGCAGGATCAACCGCTATAGATCAGACCGAGCACGTGGGTCAGAACCAAAGCGGCCTGGGAGAAGAAAGTTAGAACCAGAAGCAAGCGGCTTGGTCGGCGCTCGACGGGCAACCAGGCGTGTATAAAGGTTAGACCGTAAGCGCGACGGCAAGAATGTAGAGCCCATAGAAGCGAGCTTCGGCATTCTGCTCGAGGAGAATACCAGAGGTACCCCAGAAGGTCAGGACTCCAAAAGCAGTAGCCCACATTCCGTAAAAACGGCGTATGGTCGTCCAGGTAACGACCAACGCCGCGCAAACAGCGATGCTGGAATATAAGCGAAGTGTCAGAACACCGGTGCCAAATGCCTTCGCCCAAAGCCAGGCCGTGGTATAAAAGAGAGGCTGGCCACCGTCAGCGCCATGTTGAATGGCGTAGTACAAGTGCCAAAGTGAGCGGTCGCTCACTTCTTTCCAGGTGAATATCTCGTCCATCCAGGCTTGCTTGTGGGATGACCAGAGGATGCAGGAAGTGATGAGCGAAATCACAGAGCAGCAGAGCAAGAGAACTTCGCCTGCCGCTATCTTTTGCCCGGGAGGGCTATCCAGATTGCTGCCGGCCTCGCTCGACAGAGCTCACGTGGGACGAAGTTCTTCTCTTGCCCCGCGACTCCTCGCCTTGGGCTGAAAGGCCATGAAATACCATTTCAGATAGTGCGGCAGCCACTTCCAAAGCTTGAAGCGGGAGGTTCCCGCAGTCCGGTCGCGCCAGGTGGAGGGCGTTTCAGTGATCGTATAGCCGGCAAGAAAGGCCTTCACCGTGATCTCCAGGCTCAATTCAAATCCGCCTTTGCTTTCAATGCGGATGGCGCTCAACATGGCCCGATCGTAGATCTTGAAGGCGTTGGTCGCGTCATGAGTGGGTATCCCACGGAACCAGCACAACGTCAGCCCGGAAAGACGGGAGAGCAGTTGCTTAAACCACGGGCCCCCGATCAGCCGGCCACCTTTCATGTAGCGGCTGCCAACCACAATGTGGCTGCCCTCCCGATAAAGCTCGAGCATCCTGCGAACCTGGCCCAGGTCATCCGACAGGTCGGCCATCACCACCAGCACGGGCCCGGGAGGCGCGGCATCGAACCCGGTTCGGATGGCACCCACGACGCCGCGGCCGTAGGTGTTCTTGATCAACCTCAATCGGGTCTCACCCTGGGCGATAATCTGCTGCGCCACCGGAAGCGTGTCGTCTCCATCGAAGTCATAGGCGACCAACGCGTTGAAGGGAAAGTCGAGATGCTGCGTCATCTCTGACCAGAGTGCCGGGAAATTAGCCCCCTCGTTGTAGACCGGAATGACTATGGTTAGCGGCCTGTTCCATTACGTCTCCTGTCGAAACTGTTGCGGGTGCGACTGCGCTCACATCTGGCCTATTTCCACTTGCTCCGCGATCCATGGGATAACCTCGTCCAAAATGTCGGAGAGAGGGGTCGTTGCCTCGAACCCCAGCAAATCCCGCGCCTTGGTAACCGCAGGCGCTCTCTCCTGGACATCGTACTCGTAAGCGGGATCGCTGACGTAGCGGAATGGCTTGCCGGAGCCGTGGATTTTCTTCCAAATCACCTCTGCAAGTTCCAGAACGGTCGTGCGTACCGGGGTCGAGAGATTGAAATCCTGGTTCAGGGCGGCTGGGTGCTCGATACAAACACGGATTCCGCGCGCCAGATCGCCGCCATAGGTGTAGTGGCGCACCTGTTTACCGTCACCCAGAATGTGGAGCGGATCCTGACCCTTGATCAGCTTCTGTACCAGGTCAGGAACCACGTGAGACATGGCTAAGCGAACGTTGCCGCTCATGATGTCGCGGTCAGACAAGGCACGCTTCTCCCCGATGCCGACGCAATTAAAGGGGCGCACAATGGTGTAAGGGAGCTTGTACTGCTCGAAGGCGCCCTGGACGAAATACTCGACGGCGAGCTTTTGAAAGCCGTAGGTTGAGCGAGGCGGCGGGCTGCGCCGCTCCGCCCCTTCCGGCGTGGGGTATTCGCTCGTGCTCTCGAAAACCATGCTCGAAGAGAGCACGACGATCTTTTGCAGCTTACGTTCCCTGTGGGCCCAGATGGCGGCATCGAAGGAGGAGGCAATGATGCGTTCGTTTTCTGCCAGCAGGTCGTAGGCAAATTCGTGAAAGTAGGAGATACCGCCGATCATGGCTGCGGCGGCAACGAAATGGTCGCAGTCCGAGAGCAGTTCCTTCATGAGCGGGACGTCTTTAGCGTTTCCTTCGACCAGCTTGTAGCGGGGATGGGAATCGTACGACTTCTGCAGCCGCCCGTACTTGCTGAAGTTGTCCAGGCCAACTACTTCGTAACCGTTATCCAGTAGTTCCTGGATCAGATATCCACAAATAAAGCCGGACGCGCCGGTCACCAGTACTTTCACGATGCAGAAGATCCCCCTGTCGCAGTTAGCTGCCGGTGCGGCCAGAAGCCCCAAACATCGACCACCACCTTATCGCCGGACAAATAAAGGTCGCGGTAAACGGAGTGAGGGGCTCCCAAAATGATAACGTCAGCCCGGCGCACGGCGTCCTCGAGCGGGATAAGTTTTGGATCGACGACATAGGGGTCGGTGCAGAGCACTTCCTTGGCTTCAACCATGAGCAACTTTCGAAGCTTGTAGGAAAGACTCTCGCGCTTGTCGTCGGACTCGGACTTGAAGGCCATGCCCGAGCACAGCCACAACCTTATCGCGAAGTTTCTGCTGTTGCCGAAGTTGATCCACGATGAAGTTGGGTAAACCTTCGTTGACAAGCATGGCCGAATGTCCCAGAAAAAAATTGTTGCCCGAAAACGCCGAGAGCTGGAGCGTATCTTTCAACAGGCAGGGTCCGGCCGCAAAGCCGGCCTGGCAAAGCTCTTCATGCGCGGGTAGCGATGGGTGACCGCACCATAGATGCGCTGGAAGTCAAGGCCGTAGGTCTCGGCGAGCACGTAGAACTGGTTGGAAATAGCGAAATTCATGTAACGCCAGCTATTGGTGAAGAGCTTGGCAAGCTCTGCTTCGAGCGGCGCAAGCTCGATCAGATCGTCATTGATGATGGAAAACAACTCGCGCACGCGGGCCAGCGAATCCGAATCAAACGCGGAGATGATCTGCGGTAAAGTCCGGATCTCTTCCATGGCTTTGCCCTCAGCAATTCGCTCCGGACAAAACGCCAGGAGGATTTTGCGGCCGGAGGCCTGAAGGCGCTCGTAGACCAGCTTGGTGACCCCCGGATAGACGGTGCTGCGCAAGACAAGAAGCGCATTCTCCGGCATGAGGGCGATCACCTCGTCGATGCTTTGGTAAAGGTCGGTAACGGTTGGATTAAGATGCTCATCCACCGGCGTGCCGAGAACCGCGATGGCGGCATCCGAATCCCGCAAACAGGAAGGATCTGAGGTGGCGATCAATCTTCTTGCCCACAACGCGTTCCAGCTGTTCCAGCGCATTGGTTTCCATAAAGGGCATTTGCCCTCCATTGACCGTGTCAATCTTGGCTTGATCCCGATCGAGAAGAACGACATCCAGGCCGCAATTGGCGAAGACAATTCCCAGGGGAAGACCCACATGGCCACACCCGCCGATAATGACAATCTTTTTCGTTTTCTGCATGAACTCCTGATCGCCTCATTTTGGATGAGGCCGATGGTCGAATTGTAAACTGGAGCGGGCGCTTCGCAGTTCCGGCCCGTTCCTCTTCAAGCAACATCGACTTTACGCAACGATGACCTGCCGAGCAGCCGAGTGGGAGCCCAGGGAACGTCTATGGCGCGCAGCTAAACAGCGAGACGTATGCTAGTCGCATGTTCGTTCGATAACTCACTATCCGATCCGAGGCACCGCGGACTTTGACGCTCATTTCTCATACTCGTATAAGATGCCGGTGATATCGGCTTGGGCGGATTTGAGGCGATATCCACTTTCTGCGATAGCTTGTATTGCATCTATCTTTGCGTTGCCGGGGTTTGCGATCCCGCTTTCATAGAGCAAGAATCGATTGTGTGCAGCTAGAAATGGATGGAACGATGTCGTTTTCAGATCGATGTGTGCCTCTTTCGCGAGTCTGCCGTACGCCGAAAGAAACAGCTCATCGGGTGGAGCTCCGTAAAAAAGGTGAGAGACGACGGACGGCTGGGCATACCTGAAAAAATAAATGTATTCAAGATTCGAAAGGACGAGGACGTCGAGGCTACTGTTGTTCGTTGACAGGGTACCGTACAATGCCATCGGATCGGACGGCGTGGTAGTCAACCTGAGCCCACTGCTTGGTTCAATGAGCACGATTCTATGGTTTAGGCTGAGATAAATCGTTGCTCCCAGGTCTGCCAGCATGAGCATGAACATGCATAGTGCCAGTGCCTTTGCCGTCCAGGAACCCAGGTATCGGGGGGAACTGGCAAAGCCGACAAAAATCGCGTATCCGGCGACACTCGATAGAAAATACCGATCGATGAATGGCCCATGACTGAGTTTGCATCCGATCAAACCAACCAAGGGGATGCAGGCGAAGCCTGCGGCCAACACTACCTCTCGCCGCGGCAGGCCCGCTGTCATAAGCCCGTGCTGGCTACTCCGCATCGCATTCGCAGCAGAAATTAGAAGCAGCAAAAAAAGAACGATCGTGGCCGGCCCGATCACATCAATCAGGAAGCGCTGGAATAGATCATGGGAAGCAGCAAGGAAGGTTGCCGGCATCGTCGTTCGATAGGCACGAATAGCGGCAAATAAACGGCAAAAGTTACGGAGGTCAAGATTGTGGCCATAATGGCGAGATTGCCCCAGTTCGGCCGTTTCTTATCAACAAGGTTGTATATTTCGACCACGACAAATGGAACCAGCAGGTACACAGCGTAAACATGGGTCAGTAATGCACCCAAGAGGCTCAGCCCGAACCCCCCAAGCCAAAAATATCTTGCTCGCCCTTCTGCGCTCCTCTGCCAGCACAACAGAGCTAGTCCACACCATCCCAACACGATTCCGTGCGACCTAGCCTCGTAAGCGTAATACTGCACTAGGGTGAAAAAGGGAAAGACTCCCGCAATAAACCCCGAGATTTTCCCCGCGCGCCTCGCCACAAAGAGAAATAGGCAGGTGCAAAAAAGCCAGACGCCTACTATCTCCGGCAATCGAGTAGCGATCAAGCCTACTCCAAACGCCCGCTGGGCGCCCCGCGTAAGCAGATAGAAGAAAGGCGGATTGAAATCTGCCCCATGAAGGACTGCCGACCAAGTACTTGTGAAACTGGGCAAACGGCAAAGATAAACAGCGAATAGCTCGTCAAACCAAAAGCACTTTTGACTAGCCTTGAGAGAAATGTCGGCGAAGTAGATGACCGAGACCAAGAAAATCCCCGCAACGACTGGCCAGCTAAACCCGTCCGAACCAGATCCCTGATCACGATCAGCTGCCCGCGTAGTCTGTAGAGTACTCATCTATCAGGTACTCTCCATGGCAATTGGCTGGGCATCGGGCTCCATCTCCGTAAGTGGGCGGCCAAATGCGATTTTTGGGTAAACATTGGTAAAAGTATCTATCGTTACCTCAATGAGGGCTGGAGCACTGGGGTCTTCCATAAGCAGTGCAACCCTGAGTCGATTTCCGAGGCATTCCGCACAGTGCCGCTCGCTATTCCAAATGCCTCGGCTACATGGGCGAAGTTAGGAGTGTCGTAGCCCCAAAGAGTCGATTGGTATTGCTCCTTGAAGTAGCTCTGCTGAAACTGGCGCACCATCCCGTGACAGTGATTGTTGATGACCACGATCTTCACTGGAAGGCGGTTGCGAACGACAGTCTGCAGCTCCTGCAGGTTGCACTGGAAGGCGCCATCCCCGGCAATGACGACTATGGGACGCGGGGCAAGCGAGACCGCTGCGCCGATAGATGCCGGCAACGCAAAACCCATCGAGCCCATACCGCCAGACGTCAGCCAGCGCTGGTCCGCCTGAACCTCGATGGACTGCGCCGCCCACATTTGATGCTGGCCCACATCCACTACGTATGCACCGGCCGCCCTGGAAACCGCAGAGAGCTGGTGCATGAAGATATTTGGGTTTATCCCTTGAATGTCGCCAAGTTCCCGCCGATCGTCGAACTTATCGCGCAGGGCACCGATCTCAGCACGCCATGTCGCCCATTCCGGACGAGCCATGGCGCCCAGGTTTTTCAATGCGCCATCAAGGAATGGCTTCAATTCGGCGTGGACCGCGATACATCCAGGGACGCGGTTGTTGATCTCACCCAGCTCGCAGTCGACATGAACGATGACCCGATTACCCTTGAAAAAGGCGGTATCGTTGCCGGTCTGCCGGATGTCAAGCCTGCTGCCCAGTACCAGCAGCACGTCGCAACTAGCCAATGCATGGTTTGCCCAGCGGTTGGCGTAGCTCCCGATCATACCGACGCGAAGTGGATGGTCGTAGGGCATCACGTCCACAGCAAGGAGCGAATTCACAACCGGAATACCGAGGGATTCTACGAACCCGCGCAGCGGAAGAAGAGCGTTGCCCGCGCGTATACCAGCACCCACCAAGACAAGGGGCCGTTGTGACTTACTTAGAATTTGCCTCAATTCTGCCCAGATGGCGCTGTCGATCGCGAACAATGGTTCATCCAACCCCATGAAATTTGAGGGTTCGGGCACATTGAGCTTTGTGTTCTGGATGTCCATCGGAACGTCGAGCAACACCGGCCCAGGCCGGCCGGCGAGCGCAAGGTCAAAGGCTTTCTCAAGCATCTGAGGAAGATCCTCCGGCGTAAGCACCTGCCAAGCCGCTTTGGTGATAGGCTGCGCCATGGTTACAATGTCACTCTCTTGAAATCCGAGCTGCCGAATCGCCCGTTCGCCGCGCAATTCATGACGGTTCACCTGGCCGGTGATAAATACCGCGGGCGATGAATCAAAATGGCAACTGCCGATCCCCGTGAGTAAGTTGATCGCCCCCGGCCCACTGGTAGCCATGGCCACTCCCGGAACGCCTGTTATCCGTCCGGTAGCATCGGCGGCAAAGGCTGCTGCTTGCTCATGGTGCACACTGACTACCCTAATTTCTCGAATTCGTACAGGGAGTTCAGCATGTGAGTGATCATGCCACCGGGAAGTTCATAGACGGTCCGTACGCCACGGCTGTACAGGAATCGCGTGATGTAGTCTGAAGCCTTGATCATGATCTAGGTAACTCAGCCGTCCTAAGCGCTCACTTTGTCGCGGCGCTTTCGGAAAATAATGGTGACGAGGGAGAAGACCTCAGCGTCTGTTCGTTCCCCTCTTCTACAACGCCGGGCTCGCCGGCCCGCGTATACGCCGCAATTTGCTTGAGGGTAAAGGATTGCATGTCTGTCCCGCCCAGCGATGCCTGATACCAATCCACCAGCCATTCCAGGGCGGTGTCGAGCCGCAGTCGAGGTTGCCATCCCAGCTGCGCGCGAGCCTTGCTGGAATCAAGTTTGAGGAGACCGGCCTCGTGGACACTTTCCTGCCCATCTCGGAACCACGTTACGCCACCACCCCAGCGCTGCGCCATCGTGGTAGCGATTCGTTCCACCGGCCATGCGTCATCATCCCAGGGACCGAAGTTCCACGCGTCGGCGAAACTCTCGTCTCCTCCCAGTAGCTTCTCTGCCAGTAAAAGATAGCCTGCAATCGGCTCCAGCACATGCTGCCAGGGGCGAACAGACTGCGGACGACGGATGGGCACTGGCTCAGCAGCGATGAAACCACGAATCAGATCCGGGATCAGCCGGTCCTCTGACCAATCTCCCCCGCCGATCACATTCCCCGCCCGCGCTGTGGCGAGCAACACTTTTTGCTCCGCGCTTTTCGGCAAGAAGAACGAACTACGATAGGAGGCACACAATATTTCCGCGCACGCCTTGCTGCTGCTGTAAGGGTCGTGTCCCCCCAGTGGATCCGTTTCTCGATACCCCCAGTGCCATTCTCGATTGAGGTAACACTTATCGGTAGTCACCACTACGACGGCACAAACGGATGGCAGGGTGCGAACGCTTTCTAGGAGATGAGCAGTTCCGAGCACATTGGTTGCGTAGGTTCCTACAGGATCGGTATAGGAGCGTCGCACCAACGGCTGCGCGGCAAGATGAAAAACAATCTCTGGTGCGAACTCCCGCATGGCACTGTCAAGCTTGGCGGCGTCTCTAATATCGCCACGTACATCGTCCACCAGGGAGCCGATACGTGCGGACTTGAACAGGCTTGGTTCAGTGGCCGGATCGAGGGCGTAGCCACGTATCGATGCGCCCGCGGAAGCCAGAGCGAGCGCCAGCCATCCTCCCTTGAAACCGGTATGCCCGGTAAGAAACACTCGTCGCCCGGCGAACATGCTATTCACCATGTCTTCCACGGGGCCCTCCCGGAGTTCCACATTTCGTCCAGTTGCTGCTTGTCTCTTAGCGTATCCATCGGCTGCCAGAAATCATGATGGTAGTAAGCCTGGAGACTATGCTCACGCGCCAGTTGTTCTAACGGCTCGCGCTCCCACATGACTGCCGGATCATCGGGGATGGCTGCAAGCACGTCGGCTGAAAGCACAAAGAAGCCGCCGTTGATCCAGCCGCCGTCTCCTGTCGGCTTCTCTTGAAATGTCTGAACCTCTGTCCCTTGCGTATCGAGTAAACCGAAGCGAGCGAGGGGCTGCACGGCAGTCAAAGTAGCTTTCTTGCCATGACCTTCGTGGAAACGTATCAGCTCTGTGATGTTCACGTCCGAGACACCGTCCCCGTAGGTCATGCAAAAGGTCTTCTCGCCTTTCAGATGGCGGCTCACCCTCTTGAGACGGCCGCCCGTACCTGTCCGCTCTCCTGTTTCTACGAGCGTCACATTCCACGGCTCGGTGGTTTTGTCGTGCACTTCCATGCGGTTGTCGGCCATGTGGAAGGTCACGTCGGCCGTGTGCAGAAAGTAGTTGGCAAAATACTCCTTGATGATGTAGCCCCTGTAGCCCAGGCAAATGATGAAATCGTAGATGCCATGCTGCGAGTACATCTTCAGTATGTGCCAAAGAATCGGCCGGCCGCCAATTTCAACCATGGGCTTGGGACGCACCGATGTCTCTTCACTGATACGAGTTCCCAGCCCACCTGCCAGGATCACTGCCTTCATTTCCACCCCACGTTGTGGCGGCCGTTCCGGTTGCAATAGCCGCATGACCGGTGTCAGCTCACCTGCTTTATCATAGGCTTACCCAGAGCGATCATGTTTGTTGTCGGCCAGTTGTAGCCTTTCTTGCCAACGGTATTGCATGCCGGCGCCGCCCCAAGCTGGGTTAAGATAAGCAGCAGGCGATAGCAGGGAAGCGAAGCGCTGCCAAGACGCACTGGAGATGATTGGTGAGTGAACGCGCCCAACAACTCAGAGAGCAAATCCTCGAACTAACCGCTGAGTATCACCGCGAGGCCTTCCCCTCGCGCGACTACCAGCCTGGGGAATCCTCTGTGCCTGTATCCGGCAAGGTCATCGATGGTGCTGACCTGCGCTCGGTGGTCGACTCCGCCCTGGACTGCTGGTTTACCACAGGCCGTTTTGCAAAGGCATTTGAGAAGAAGCTGGCGCGCTTTATCGGCGTAAGAAGCTGTTCACTGGTTAACTCCGGCTCTTCAGCCAATCTTGTCGCGTTGACCGCGCTCACGTCGCCCAAGCTTGGCGACCGGAGGCTGAAGCCGGGCGACGAAGTCATCACCGTTGCGGCTGGTTTTCCCACTACTGTCAACCCGATCATCCAAAACAAGCTGGTGCCAGTCTTTCTCGATGTAACACTACCTACCTTTGAGATTGACGTGTCGCAGCTCGAAAGCGCCCTGGGGCCGAGGACACGCGCCATCATGATGGCCCACACTTTGGGCAATACTTTTGATCTGGACGCGGTGATGGCTTTTGCCAGGAAGCACAAGCTGTGGGTGGTGGAAGACTGCTGCGATGCACTGGGCTCGACCTATCGGGGCCGGAAGGTGGGTACCTTTGGAGACCTGGCTACGCTGAGCTTCTATCCAGCGCACCACATCACCATGGGCGAAGGTGGTGCGGTGCTCACCGACACCCCTCTGCTCCAGACCCTGGTCGAATCGTTTCGCGACTGGGGCCGAGACTGCTGGTGCGAGCCAGGCGTCGATAACACCTGCGGCAAGCGCTTCGATTGGGAGCTGGGCACGCTCCCCTGTGGCTACGATCACAAATACACCTATTCGCACGTTGGCTATAACCTGAAAGCCACCGACATGCAGGCTGCTCTAGGCCTGTCTCAGCTGGACCACCTGGAGCACTTTATCCAGTCGCGGCGCGATAATTTTCGCTATCTGCGGGAGGCCCTGGAGCCGCTGGAAGACGTTCTGATGCTCCCCGTCGCCACCGAAGGAGCCGACCCCAGCTGGTTTGGTTTCCCCTTGGGAGTGCGCCCAGACGCTCCCTTCACCCGCGATCAGCTGGTTCGTGCGCTCGAGGCGGAGAAGATTGGCACCCGGCTGATGTTCGCGGGTAATCTTCTGCGCCAGCCGGCCTACCAGGAAATTGAATTTCGTCAGATCGGGGATCTTCCTAACACCGACTACGTTATGCGCAATGTGCTGTGGCTCGGCGTGTTCCCGGGCCTTACGCGTCCTATGCTTGATCACGTTGTCGGCACTATTTCGCGATTTACCGCGAAGCGAGCGACACTTCCCGTGCTCTCCTGACGCACACGCCCCCAACGATGCCACAGCAGCTAGCCAAGCGCGACCTGGAAATGATCTGTGACTCGACGGAAGGCCATTGGCAATCCTTCCGCAACCAGCAACTCTTCATTACCGGCGGCACCGGCTTCTTTGGGCGTTGGCTGCTGGAGAGTTTCCTGGCTGCTAACCACCGTTTCACGCTGAACGCCCGAGCGACTGTCCTTACGCGGGAACCCGCAAAGTTCCGGAACTCCAGTCCGCATCTTGCGGATCACCCCGCCATCACCCTTCTGCAGGGCGACGTGCAAACCTTTCCCTTTCCTGAAGGCGACTTTTCCTTCGTCATTCATGCAGCCGCAGATGTTTCCGCTGCGCGCGGCCATGGACATGCCTCCACTCTTCTCGCGCTCACTTTCGACGGTACCCGCCGGACGCTCGATTTCGCCGCGTCGCACGGCACACGTAGGTTCCTCATGGTCAGCTCCGGAGCAGTGTACGGCTCGCAGCCCCCTTCGCTTTCGCATATACCCGAAACCTACACGGGAGCGCCTGATCCTTGCCTGCCCCAGAGTGCGTATGGCGAGGGCAAGCGGGCCTCCGAGGCCCTATGTGCTGCTTACTCCGCACCCGGCGGCCTGGAGTGCGCGATCGCCCGGCCCTTCGCGTTTGTCGGACCTCATCTGGCCCTCGATCAAGGCTTTGCTATCGGAGACTTCATTCGCTGCGCTCTTGCCTCGCAACCCATCGCCATTCGTGGAGATCCGAGCACGATGCGATCGTACCTTTATACCGCGGATCTGACAGTCTGGCTGTGGACTATCCTTTCTCGTGCTGCGCCTCTCAGACCCTACAATGTGGGTTCGGATCAAGCCATCAGTCTTGGTGCGCTGGCCGAGGAAGTCGCCTCTGTATTGTGCCCTGGTATGCCGGTACAAATCGCCTCGAGTTCCCGGCCGGGTGCGGCAGGGAGCCGGTACATCCCGGACATTAAGCGTTCCACCGAAGAGCTGGGTCTACATCAAACAATTTTCCTGCGCGACGCCATCCGCCGAACTGCTGAGTGGCACGGCTGGCGGAACGGCAGCTCTTTACAACGCGAAGGGGCAGTCCATTGAAACTCATTAGCATCGTGAGCCCCTGCTACAACGAGCAGGACAACGTAGAGCAGCTCTATCTCCGTACTCGAGACACGCTCGCTCGCTTTCCACAATTCCGCTACGAGCATATCTTCATCGATAACTCATCCACGGATAATACGGTCGCTGTCCTCCGACGCCTCGCCGAGGCAGACCCGAATGTCAAGGTGATCGTCAACGCGCGCAATTTTGGCCATCTGCGCTCGCCACATCACGCCATGCTTGATGCGGAAGGCGATGCTGTCGGCATGCTGCTCTCAGACCTGCAGGATCCACCCGAACTAATGGGCGACATGATCGAGGAATGGGCTCGGGGCACACCCGTGGTAGTCGGTATCAAAAACACCAGCGAAGAAAATTGGCTCATGTACCGCATTCGCTCGCTTTACTACGGCACGATTGCACGCCTCACCAGCTTGCGTGTACTCGAGCATTTCACAGGATTTGGCCTTTACGATCGCAAGGTAATGGATGTTCTACGAAAGGACTTCCGCGATCCTTACCCTTACTTCCGGGGAATGATCGCTGAGATAGGATTCCCCTACAAAGTATTCTTCTACAACCAGAAGCGCCGTGAACGCGGCATTACGAAGAACAATTTCTACACCCTCTACGACCTGGCGATGCTGGGGATAACTAATCTTTCGAAGGTGCCGCTGCGCCTGGTGACTTTCACAGGCTTTGTCTTCGCCCTGCTCAGCGGCGCGGTCGGGTCAGGTTACCTGATTGCAAAATTGCTTTTTTGGAATCACTTCTCAATCGGGATAGCCCCCGTAGTAGTGGGCCTCTTCTTCTTCGGATCGGTACAACTCGTAGCTCTGGGCGTGATTGGCGAATACGTCGGATCCATTCACACGATGGTACAGGGCCGCCCGCTCGTCGTTGAAAAGGAACGAATCAACTTTTGAAGGTTCTCGTACAGAGTCCATCCGCCCAGAAATTTTCACATGGGACCATGGGTTCTCTGGCAGCTCTTCAGCCGCGACGCTTCGTTTAGGTACCCGGCCTGAATTCCAGCACCTTGACTCCATCGAATTGCCCCAGCTCGTGCACGTCGAACTTTCCTGCAGCCGTCTTTGCCAGCCAATCGAGCGTGTCGTAAGACTGCGTGAAGGCCATGGCCAGAAAGCGCTGATGGCGCTGGGCTGCCTGTTGCAGAAAACGCGAACCATCCCGCATCGCCTCATCGTTCAGTGCCCGGGGCAGCGGCGTTACCGGTACGCTGAGTTGGTAATAACTAAGTGGTGGCAAAATACCGCTTTCCAGGATCGCCGGCCCGACGGGCATCGCCATGTGGTCCGCCTCCGGAATGTCGCTGCACATCAGCACCGGAGCATCGTCCGCAGAAGCGTTCTTCTCCACAAATTCCAGCGCGTATTTCCATGAGTACTGATGCTGTCTTAAAAAAGGGGTAGTCAGGTGAATGAAGGCGGTCGCCGCGACGATGCTCGTGCACACCAGCAATCGCAAGGCACGGGAATCAATCCAGCTGGCCACCAACGCCCAGCACAGCGCGATCCCCGGAACCGCGACCAGCCGGTAGCGGGGCACAAAAACATGGATCGATGTTCCCACGCTTAGGCCATAGAGAAGCAAAATCGGGACCAGCGCCAGGGAAGTGCAGAGCAGAATGGTCCAGCCCTCCCGATGGCTGCGCAGATCAAGTTTCCGCGTGGCCGCGGCAACCAGAACAGCCACCACGAAGATCGCCCCCAG
The DNA here is from genome assembly GCA_963721125.1 of uncultured Acidobacteriaceae bacterium. GTDB lineage: Bacteria > Acidobacteriota > Terriglobia > Terriglobales > Acidobacteriaceae > PALSA-350. The sequence goes on from CAVRHZ010000001.1 coordinate 604,007, forward strand.
CCCTTTCAAGGTGAGCGTCGAGCCCAACTCCAGCAGATTGGGAGCTGGAGAAAAAACATGCGTTCCGCTGGTGTGCGCCATGTACTGCAGCCTGGGAATTACCGGCAGGAAGGCGAACGCAAAGACCACCAACGCAATCCCGAGCTGCCGCCATAAGGTCTTGCGATCGCCGATTTTGAGCACAACAAAGCAAACGGCAAGTGCCGGCAGAATGACTGCGAACAGCAATTGGAACTGAACGATGCATGCCGCCGAAAGCCCGAAGAGGGCCGCCAGCCAGTTGGAGTGGTTGTGCCGCAAGTGAACCAGGGCAAGAATAGACGCATTAACAGCCAGGGCTGCAAACGCATAGGGCCGAATATCAATTGACGCGAAAATGATGATGGGGTGAAGGCAAAAGACAATCGCAGCGATCAGGGCAACGTCCCGCTCAAACAATTCGCGAGCCGCGCGATAGAGCAGGTAGACCGCTCCCAGCATGGGAAGAACAGAAGAGATTCTGAGCGCGATCTCGCCCATACCCACCGCTTTGGTCCACAGCCAAAGCAGGCACGAATACGTCGGGGCGTCGGGCCACACCTGGCGTGACATGATCCCCGCGAAGCCGCCCTGGATCAGGTAGATCGAGACCGTCTCGTCCAGCCAAAGGGGCGCACGGATGGCAATGAACCAGATAGCGATCGAGACGGCAAGAGCCAGACCATAGATCGTGTACTGCACTCGGTCTGGAATCGAGCGCAGTCTCGTATCCAACGGAGTGCTTGCGATCGTGGGGGAAGCTTCCAAAAGATTGCTCCTGGCAGATGGACCGTCAGCCGAGGCTAATCGACTGCGAATGGGCCGCCGGAGTGTCGCTCAGCAGCCGCTCATAAGGTACATCCGCGAGGAAGGCAGGCTTGGCCAGGCCCCAGCGCTTCAACCGTAGACTCATGGCCGTGCCAAGCACGCCAAATCCATATTTCACGCTGCGCTGGAAGTTGATGGAGGAGGCCTCTTCGAAGTACTTGGTGGGACAGGAAATCTCGCCGATGCGAAAGCCGAAGTAAACGGCCTGTACGACCATCTGATTGTCGAAGACGAAATCGTCGGAGCAACTGAGCAGCGGCAGACGCTCAAGCAGCTCGCGGCTCCATGCGCGATAGCCGGTGTGATACTCCGACATCTTCTCCCAAATCAGCAGGTTCTCGATAAATGTCAGGCCGCGATTGGCAATGTACTTATAGAGAGGCATTCCGCCCTTGAGCGCACCGCGGCCGAGAATCCGCGACGCCAACACGCCGTCGTACTCCCCGTAGGCGATCATCGAAGCCATGGCAGACACCAGCTTGGGTGTGTATTGGTAGTCGGGGTGCAGCATCACGACAATATCCGCGCCCTGCGCGAGCGCAGCCCGGTAGCAGGTCTTCTGGTTGCCACCGTATCCCCGGTTGTGGTCGTGCCGGATAGTGATCAGGCCCATCTCCCGTGCCAGGTCGGAGGTGTTGTCGCGGCTGGCATCATCGGTCAGGATCACCTCGTCGACAATCTCGCGGGGAATCTCGTCCACGGTGCGGCGCAACGTCCGGGCCGCATTGTAGGCCGGCAACACCACCACGACTTTCTTGTTATTCAGCATCGGCTCTGCCCCGGCTGGGCACACCTCTGATTATAAGGATAGGGCGACACTCATCCGATAGTTCGCAGAGATTTGGCGCGCTGCTTCTCATCTACGTTTACCACTTGGGCACCTCGGCGGAGACAAATGACTGAAAGCGTTGCGTGCTGTAGCTCACCTGGGTTCCGCTACCGGGCAGATTGCCGTTCGACACTTGAGGTCAGCTTTTGCCCGTGTAAGCATTCTTGAGCATGCAGGCAGGCTCAAGAAACATTCCGTCGCTCGATGGCCTGCGAGCTGTATCCGTTCTGATGGTGATCGCGGCGCATATGAACGGATCCCTGGCGCGGCTCATCCCCTTCGTTCCCTTCTGGATTTACCTGGGATGGGGAGCTCTGGGCGTACAGACCTTCTTTGTGATCAGCGGATTTCTCATAACGCATCTGCTGTTGAAAGAACTGAATGCAAGCGGCACCATCAGCTTGAAGCACTTTTACTTTCGTAGGGCTCTTCGCATCTTTCCGCCATTCTATGTTTATATGGCCGTCGCACTCGTTCTCACGCTAGCTGGATGGGCGGCCGGTAACTTGCGCGCCTTCCTGGTCGCCGGCACTTATACCTGGAACTACCTGGGCGGAGGCAGCGAACTGCTGGAGCATACGTGGTCGCTAAGCCTGGAGGAGCAGTTCTACCTCCTATGGCCGGCAGCACTGCTTTTTTTGGGCACAAGAAAAAGCACCAGGTTGGCCGTCTGGGTGATTCTACTTTCGCCAGTATCCCGGATTGTCACCTACTACCTGGCGCCCGGTCATCGTGCGTTACTGAACGCGATGTTGCATACCGGCCTCGACAGCATCATGTTTGGCTGTCTCCTGGCAATCCTTTGGCGCAACCCACGGTTTAATCAGTTCGTCCAGCCGTTGGTGCGGGGATGGGCAGCAGCCATCTGCGCCGCATTCGTGCTCGTCCTGGCTCCTGTCTTTCTGGGGGCCCGTTTTCGGGGTTCGTACGAACTGGTATTCGGGTTTACGCTGAATGCCATTTGTCTCTCGCTCATCCTGCTCTATGTTGTGCGGGTTCCCGGCTCTGCTGTGGGCCGGCTACTCAATTCCGCGGTGCTGCGCCACCTGGGCGTTATCTCCTACAGCCTTTATCTCTGGCAACAAATGTTTACCGGCGTAAACAGTGTCCGGTTTTTCCCCTGGAGCCTGCCTGCAATCCTCGCCTGCGCAGAACTCTCCTACTGGCTGGTGGAACGGCCTTCGCTGCGGCTGAGGGAACGGCTGGAGTACAGGTTGCAATGGAAAACGAGTATCGCCGCCCAGCCGGTGACAATGGGGACTACCAGGGGGTGAATCTCCTTGCTCTTTCAATTGGAGCTGAAATACTTGAACGGTCTCTATGGTTAATACTCCCGTCCAGGCAGAATCGACTCTACGTGTTATCGACCGTGAGCTGACTGAGATTCTGCATGCCAAGGTCATCAGCGGGCTCGATGCCCTGCGAGCCCTTGCCGTCGCGCTGGTGCTGGCCGATCACTACCTGATCACGGATCATCTATTCCGCACGCATCCTGACTTAGGCTGGCTCGGAGTGATGATCTTCTTCGTGCTCAGCGGCTTCCTGATCACCTCAATACTTCTCAGAGAGCACGAGGCTACGGGACGTATTTCCCTGAGGGACTTCTATCGCAGGCGCGCCTTTCGCATCTTCCCCGCTTTCTATTGCTGTTGGATATTGACGACAGTGGTCGCCCTCACCTTCCACGAGTTCTACTGGAAGGGAGCGCTGACATCTTTCTTCTACATGATGGATTACGGCCGGGCATTTCATGCCGGCGAGCTGGCCTACGTGCACATGTGGATCAGCTGGTCGCTCGCCATCGAAGAGAAGTTCTACCTGCTTTGGCCCCTGCTGCTGATCCTTCTATTGAGAAAGCGGTCCACCATGCTGCGCACGATGGTTCTGATCATCCTCGGCCTGTGGACTTATCGTGCGATTCTTTACCTCGGGCTGGGCGTCCGGTGGAATTATGTGTATTGCGCGTTCGATATGCGCGCCGATGCGCTTTTGGCCGGCTGCCTGCTTGCCGTTTTGGTGGGCAACAGCAAGACCCGGCTGATCTGCTGCAGGCTGCTGCAGCGGCAATGGCTGAGCGTGCTGCCTCCGCTGGCCTTGGCATGCATAGTGCTGTTCCCCCCAGCTAATCGCGCGCTCTTTCTATTGTTATGGTCGCTGCAGCCGCTGATCATTGCGGCGATGCTACTGCAGACCGCGTACTGGGGAGCCCGTTCATGGGCATTCTGCCGCAGCAGGATAGTGCGCGTTGTCGCCCTGCTCTCCTATTCCCTCTACCTTTATCATCCGCTAGGCAGCCAGATCGTTTACTTTTTGCACCTTCGCCATAACGGGCTCATCTCAGCGCTGCTGGTGCCCGTGATGGCGGTTGCCTCCTACGGCCTGGTCGAAAAGCCATTCATGCGTATGCGTGACCATTACAGCCCGCACCGGGTAAAAGCGCAGGAACTTTTTCCTGCTGAAGCCGGGAGAGGAAGCCTTTGAGTCGAAACAGGGTCCAGGCTCTTGTTGGCTCCATCCTGATCGTTTCTTGCCTGGCATCGATCTTTTACATCTACTCTCGTCCATCCAGAAATGGCTTCGGCGCTGAACACGATTTTGTGACGGTGGTTACTGGTGCGCATTGCCTGGCCACCCCATGCGACCCTTATGACGCGGCCACCCTGGAGCGGGAATTCCCCAGGATGGGCGGTTATACCCCAACCTCGCATTTCAAGCCCGAATGGCCTGTCTACCCGCCCAGCACCTTCCTTCTTCTTTTTCCTTTTTCACTTTTGCCCTGGTCCGTACTTTCCGTGGTGTGGCTGCTTCTTTCTTTTGGATTTTTATCTGCGGCTTTCGTTGTGCTCTTCCTCAGATACAAAGCCTACCGTGATCTGCTCTCGGCTTTGCCTTTCGTGATACTGCTGGCCGACGGGTCTATCGGGTGGGCGGTGCAGTTAGGGCAACCAGTCCTGATCGCCGCCTCCTCGTTGACCCTCGCCATTGTCGCCCTGGAGTCTGGCTCCATGCCTATCGCAGGTGGCTTGCTCCTGGCGATCAGCCTCTGCCTCAAGCCTCAGGGAGCGTATCTCTGCGTTGCCTACTTCCTGCTTAGAAGCAGCACCCGCGTCCCGGCCCTGTCTGCTTGCGTATTCACCGCGGCCGCCGGCGCCGCCGGCACGCTGCTTTTCTACTTCCGGCTATCTTCGTTCGCCTACCTTGGGACATCTTTCCTCCAACCTCAAGCTGGCGATGCAGCCGGGCAGGGATGCAGACTTTTCGCGTGCGAACGACGCGAATTCGTCGAGCTTTCTCAACCTTCAGGCATTTCTCGCTCGCTTGATTCCGAATCCGCACGTTTGCAATGGCCTTACTTATGCGGTATTCCTCGCGCTTGCCGGACTGCTTGTGTTCGTCTGTTGGCGCAAGAAAACTTTGGCCACGCGGCCGTTCACGATTCTCGCGGTCCTGGTCATGCTCGAACTGCTGGTGAGCTACCATCGCCTCTACGATCACGCGCTGATGCTGGCTGCGATCCCCGGCCTATATGAGTTGAAGGAACGAGGCAGATCTTCGTATTTGCTGTTTATCGCGGGCTTATTCGTTTATCACTTCAGCCAGTTTCACGGAATGACGATTCACGGACTGGGGCCGTTTCCCTCCGGACCTCCGGTGGAACTTTTTATCGCGGCGCTGTGTCTTCACAGCCTATGGGAAAATCAACCAACTACGGCTTAAGGGGAGGCGTAGAGAGCCGCGCGCAACGTGATCACACCTTCAAGCACACTAAGTACCAGGTGTGGCTGGTGCAGGCGTAATGCGGAGCAAGGCTTTTGCCGGCCAACGGTTCCAGTCCCTGCTCCACTGCGGCGGGAGTCCCCACGAACACCACCAGGCCGGTGGAAGCGAGCAGTGTAGAACGCATCGCAGGCGGAAGCGACGGCAGGTCGAGGTTGCCGTTGATCAGGCGCTCTGCTTCTTCAGGGGAGCTCATTCGGTCGATCAGGAGATCTCCTCCGGGCGTGGGCATGAGCGGAGTAATCTTCTGGTCCATAAACGGACTATTGAGCATCACGTCATCCGCATGCAGGAACGGAAGGGCGCCGCTCCACAGGTAGGGGTTGAAGCCCAACTGGTGTTCGACGCGCACGGCCTTGAGCATCGCGGGATCCAGAAGCGCGAGTCCGCGGGCATGTTCCGGCAGCGGTTGGTGCTCGAGAGCAAAGAGTTGATGGGCTACAGGCCGGAAGAAAATCTCAGCCGGCAATAGGGTAGTCAGCGTCAAGGCAACAGCGAAGAGAGGAGCACTGCGCGCCAACCGGTGCGGCGTCGCATAACCCCCGGCGGCAGCAATCGCCCCCAACCAGGGCAGAATCATAAGCCGCGTCGAGAAATAGTCGGAACCGTTCATCGATTGGGGAAGAATCGGAATAGCGGCCAAAATGGCAATCGCCAAAATCAGCATGCTGTCGCTCGGCCGCAGCTGGCGCGCCCGCCAACGACCGAGAAACCCCGCTGCTGCGAGCGCCAGGCAACCCAGCAACAAAGCATAGAGCTCCAGACGATAACAGTTGATAAGGAGATTCCTCGCTCGCGTATCAAACGGAGATATACCGAACAGCGCCAGGCTGCTGATCAGTGCGTCCTTGTGCAGGGATATTCCTCGCAGGTTTGCCGCTGAGCGCGACCGATCCACGCTGGCCAGCGGGTAGAGGAAGCTCAGGCACGCGATCGCCAACCCGAAGAACATCCAGCGGTAATCCTTGACCGAGAAGCGACTCTGGGTGAGACGGATGAGCAGGTCTAACGAACAGAAAACAATCAGCAGCAGCAGCGGGATGGGATGAGTCAAAGCCAGAAGAAAACTGACCAGAGCAAAAAACAACCAGAGCCGTAATCGCCCCTCTGAAGCCCGGCACCACAAACCAGCGGCCAGAAAGAACAGTCCTACGGCCAGGGAATAATTCAAAAAGCCCATCACCACCGACCAGTGAAGAACCAGGGGGATCATGCAAAGCGAAAGGAAATCTCCACTCGGTCCCAGGGATCGGGCACAGTACCGAACCCCATAGGCGGTACAAACAAAAATCAGGCAGATAAGGAGCTTCTCGGCAAGATCGAACGACACCCACCTGGTCAAGCCGAGCAATACCGCGTAGTGCGTCGCGTAGGGCGGAAAAGGGTGACGGATGACGTAGCCGTCGTAGGAGTGCGCGCCGGACAGTAGGGACGCAAGCACATGCACGTAATACTTGTGCATCGGCCCGTCCTGGCTGGGGAAGAGCGGTAACGAAAGGGCCCAAAGGCAAAAGATGAACAGAAGACCCGCAAAGAGGATGGAAGTGGACTTCCGAGGTATCCATCCTTGCGTGTTTTCGGCAGGCGGATGCAGGCGGGGTATTCCTGTAAATGGTTGATTTTGATGGTCGGGACGGGCAGATTTGAACTGCCGACCCCTCGCACCCCAAGCGAGTGCTCTACCAGGCTGAGCCACGTCCCGACAGGAAAAACAACCTCTTGAGTGTACACGACTGGAGCAGCCGCGTCCTCAGTGAGCCGGCGGAACGTACTCCTTGGGAAGCGCCGATCCTTCTCCGAAAAAGTACTCCTGCATCTGCTCCACCAGAAACTCCTGCGCTTCCCGCGTCCAGGGCTGCAGGCGGTACTCATTCAGCAGCATCTTCTGCCGCTCGATCCACTCCCCCCAGGCCTTTTTCGAGACCTGGTTGTAAATCTTGTGGCCAAAATCACTGTCAAACGGGGGCTCGTCGAGGCCCTCCATCTCCTGCTTGTATCGCGCACAAACGACCATGTGTGGCATCGGATCTCTCCCAAATAGATAGCTTGCTTTATTGTAAAGGTCTAGCCGCGCTTCTTGCCCGGGCGCTTGTTTTTCGCCTTCTGCTTGCCCTTGCGCAGCACCTTGCTCTTCGGTGGAATATAGGGGTGGGCCTTGCCTTTGCCGGACTTGACCTTCGCCTTGGCCTTGGCAGGGCGGCCCAGGCGCACCGGCGCCACGTCTTCCAGCATGGAGAACTGTAACCGCCGCTGAACGGAATCCACGCGGTCCAGAACCACCCGAACCCGGTCACCCATGGAATAGCGCCGGCCGGAGTGCTCTCCGATAATCTGGCGGGTGTTTTCGCGGAAGGTGTAGTAGTCGCCCTGCAGGCTCAGGATCGGTACCAGGCCCTCGATGAAGAGGTTATCGAGCTCGACAAAACAACCGTACTTGGTCACGCTGAGGATCATGGCGTCGAAGTCGTCGCCGATGCGATCCTGCATGAATTTGACCTTCTTCCACTCCATCAGCTCCCGCTCGGCATCTTCCGCGCGGCGCTCCGCCTGGCTTGATTCATAGGCAATGCCGGCCAGCTCAACTTCGCTGATCGGGGCCAGCTCTGAGCCAATTTCGTCGCGATGCCGCAAGGCCTTGCCGCTCTGCTTCGCCAGCACGCCGGTTCCGCTCGCGCCGGAGGCAAGCACCGCCTTGGCAATGCGGTGAACGATGAGGTCCGGATAGCGGCGGATGGGCGAAGTGAAGTGGGTATAACAAGGCGCAGCCAGGGCGAAGTGGCCTTCATTTTTTTCGCTGTAGCGCGCCTGGCGCAGGGAACGGAGCATGAGGTGGGCGAGGATCCGCTCCTCCGGCTTGCCCGCGATCTTGAGCGCCAACTGTTGATACATGCGCGGGGTAACGGCAATATCCTCCGCGACCTCGTGCTGGCGGGGTTGGCGGCCTCCCGTCCACGAGCTTTTCAATTCGCGCCGTTCCGACTTCATGGTCATGCGCTTCACCGGCAATGGGCCAAGGCCAAGCGAGTAACCGAAACGTGGCTGCGACGCTCTCGAATTCCAGCCACGCGGCGAGCCTCCGGCTTTTCGTGAATGCGATACAGCGACGGTACGTCGAGGTTCTGCAGCCAGGAGGCCACGCATTCGTTGGCGGAGAGCATGAATTCTTCGATCAGGCGGTTGGCCCAGCTGCGCTCCGAACGAACAATGCTCTGCATGGCGCCCTGGGAATCGAATTCGATGACCGGCTCGGGCAGATCGAAGTCAATCGAACCGCGGCGTTGGCGCTTCTTATGCAGCAGGCGCGCCAACTCGTACATGCGTTCGAATTCCGCAACCAGAGGACCGAATTCCTCCCGCGTTTGCCGGTCGCCAGTGATGACCGCGTGCACCTGGGTGTAGGTCATGCGGCGCACCGAGCGGATGACCCCCGTGGTCACCTCGTAGCTGCAGAATCTCGCCGTCCGGATCGATCATCATGATGCAGGAAAGCACCAGCCGGTCTTCCCCTGGGCGCAGGCTGCATATATCGCTGGAAAGCTCCTGCGGAAGCATAGGGACTGCGCGATCGGGAAAGTAAACAGAGGTGCCGCGCAGCCGTGCTTCGAGGTCCAGCGCTGTTCCGGGTGTGACATACTGGGCCACATCAGCAATGTGAACCTGCAACTCCCAGGCGCCCCCGTGCCGGCGGACAAAGACGGCATCGTCGAAGTCCTTGGCTGTCTCGCCGTCGATGGTAACGATGGGCAGATCGCGAAAATCCCGGCGGCCGGCGGCTTCCTCCTCGTCCAGGTGAGCGACCGCGCGCGCCTCGTCCAGAACGTTGGCAGGGAAAACATGGGGCAGATGATGCTTGCGGATGACGATTTCGACGTCGACACCGAAGTCATCTTCCCGGCCCAGGACCTCGATCACCCGGCCGCGGGCGGCACGGGAGGGCGTCGGCCAGTCGGTGATCTCCACGTCGACCACCATGCCCTCCAACCCTGACCCGGTTTCTGCGGTAACCCCCGGCTCCGGGCGTCCGATATGTTCGCTAACTACGCGATGCGGAGTATCTGCCAACGGTCGCCGGAGCCTGCTCCAGGCCAAAGGGGATGAGGATGGGCTGGGTTACCCGTTCATCGAGCGGCGTAACCGTATTGCCCTGCGCATGCTCGTGAAGCGCATAATGGAAGACGCCCACGACGGTGGGGTTGCGCCGGCTGAGGATTCTGGCTACCCGCCCGCTGAAGCCGGCCGTCAGCCCGCGGCGGAGCCAGTTCTACCAATACCTGGTCGCCTTGCATGGCGCCATTCATCTCGTTGGGAGGAATGAAGATATCGTCATCACCGCCGGCCTGGCGGGTTTCCGGCCGCACAAAGCCAAAGCCGTCGCGATGTACATCCAAACGGCCGGCGACCAGATTGTTACGCGAAACGGCTTGGGGCAGGGCCCAGTGATCGCGGTCAGATTTAACCAGTTCGCCCCGCGCGGTCATGCGGTCGAGCTGTTCGACCAACATACGGCGCTCTCGCCCGCCGCCCAGGCCCAGTTCGCGAACCAGTTGCTTGTAGCCGGCTCTCTGGCCAGGGGAACGTTCGATACGATGGAGGAGTTCGCGGTCGGTCATTCCAGGGACAGGATTGCAAATTGAGCGCTGAAGACCATGTCTTTGTTGATACTAATGGGTCAGCCCCCACGGAACCCTGAAAGATTCGGAATGGGGGATTTCAATTTTGCGCCAAGCGTGGTTAAGATGCAGAGAAGCGCAAGGATTTCGCGGCTTGCACGAATTTAGACGAGCAGGCAGAGTGAGCATGAAACAACAGATCCACCTGATTTTGCCCTTAAATGCGGAAGCAATCCGCAGGGTTGTTTCGGGGGCCTGTATTCAAGAAGTAAACGAAAGGAAGTACAACAGAGATGTGGAAACCGAACCAGCCGGGAAGTCCTTCTATGTCCCCTAGCACAGAGCCAACGCGTCCCTCCGTGCCCGCGGCCGCAAGCCACGAATCAACCACCACCCGCACGTCCAGCACCTCCCCCGCATCGCCGGCAGCGGCTGATCAGGCCACGATTGGCAAGAGCCTGGTAGTCAAGGGCGAAGTCACCGGTTCCGAGTCGTTGTACATCGACGGCAAGGTCGAGGGCGCCATCAACCTACCTGGCAACCGGGTTACGGTTGGCCGCAACGGACAGGTGTCCGCGAATATCTCTGCCCGCGAAGTTGTGGTTCTGGGCAAGGTGCGCGGCAACATCAATGCCAGCGACCGGGTGGACATCCGCAGCGAAGGTTCCTTGACTGGTGATGTGATTGCACAGCGCATCAGCATTGAGGATGGAGCCTTCTTCAAGGGCGGCATCGATATCCGCAAGCCTGGTCAGGGAAAAGAAGGCGTGCCGGCGGCTTCAGTTTCCAACAGCGAGAAGGCAGTCGCCGTTCAGGCCTAAGGCAACGCTCTTTGCACTCACGGGCAACGCCGGCCCTCCGCTGGTGCTGCTCGTGTTGTGCCTGTGCCCCGGACAAATTCCCAAAATTGGCTTTCGCTGCATGCGATGATCGTGAAGCGTGGTCAAAGTCTGCGTCTTGGCTCGCGGCTGTCCGTTGGTTGGCTCTGTCCATCCACCTCCACCACTGCCAAGGTGGGCCACCACCCTCCAATTTGTCATCCCGACGGAGTTCCCTGGATTTCCTGCTACGCGGCACTCAGCAGCATTCCCTTGTGCGGCTTGCCGCATGAAGTTCGCCAACGCTACCAACCTCAAGGGGAAATCCGGAGGAGCGTAGGGGAAGGACCTGCGGTTTCGAACCGGTAGAAACCGTCCGTTAGAATTGGATCAGGCATGATCCTCCCCTTCGTCCGCGAGCTGCTCACGGACCTGGAACACTGTGAACCGTTTGAGCGCGTACGAAGGCACCTGGCCCTCGCTGCGGGGCGCAAACGTGTCTCCGGGCTCACCGCCACCGCGCGCGCCCTATACCTTCCGCTCTTCGCCCGGGCTGCCCAGTCACCCGTGGCGGTGATCGTCGCCGACAACAAGGCCGCCGACACGCTCCAGCTCACCTTGCGCGCTGCTTGCGAACTCACCGGGGCGATCGAAGCCGAGCGCGTGGTTCGCTTTCCAGCACACGATGTTTTGCCCTTTGAAAATATGTCGCCTCACCCGGACGTGCAGGAACAGCGCGCCTCGGTGCTGTGGAAGATCGCGACCGGCGCGGCTTCGATCGTCATCGTTCCGGTAGAGGCCGCGTGCATGCGCTTCTTCTCGGCGGACTACTATGCGCAGCTGGGGCGGGTCCTGCGTCGTGAAGAAGAGATCGACATGGAAGAGCTCACCACCCACCTGGCGAGTGTGGGCTACAGTCCCATGGACATTGTCGAAATGCCGGGCCAGTTCACCCGCCGCGGCGGCATCTTCGATGTCTACTCCCCGGAAGCCGACCGCCCGGTGCGCATGGAACTCTTCGGGGACGAGATCGAATCGTTACGCAAGTTCGAGCCGGACTCGCAACGCTCGTCCACCGCCATCGACGAGACCTGGCTGTTACCCCTGACCGAAACCCCGATCTCAGAGGACCTGCTGGCCGCGGTGCACCAGCGGCTGAGTGGAAGCCGTCTCGACGCCGGAGACGACCAGGAACTGCTGAGCCGCGCGCTGGTCGCCGGCGGGGTAAGCGTCTTTCCCGGATGGGAGTTTTTCTGCCCCGTAGCGGGCGCCGACCGCACCCTGTTCGACCTCTTTCCCACGGTGTATGTCTTTCAGGAAGAGCCGGCCATGATCCGCAACCAGGCGGACCGATGGTGGAACAAAGTCGAGCAGCGGCACGAGCGCAGCGGTATCGGCTCGCTCATTACACCCACCGACATCTATCTCTCCCCAGACGAGCTGCTGGCCAAAATCTCGGCTTTACCCGGCCTGGAGATGGATCAGCTGGGCGCTGTGGATGTTCTGGACGAAGACGTCAATCCCATGGACGAGGTCGCTTTCTCATCCCGTCCAACCTTGCGCTTTCATGGTTCGATTCCGGCGTTTCTGCAACAGATCAAGTCCCTGGCGGAACAGCAAACCCGCATGCTGCTGGTGGCGCCGAACCACGGAGAGGTGGAGCGGTTAGCCGGCCTGCTGCGAGAATACGGCCAACCTTACCGGCTGGGCAGCCGCGCCCAGGCCCCCGGCACTGAGCAGGCCTACGACGAATCCAGTCACCTGGCGGGCGATTTCCGCACCCCTGTGCTGGTGCAAAGCGCGATTTCGAGCGGCGTCAGCCTGCCCGAGAGCAACATTGTGCTCTTTGGGGCCAATGACTTCTCCGATGAAGCCGACGTGGCGGCTCGCCCCGTGCCCCGCAAGGCCAAGTCAAAGACCGCAGCCTTCGTCTCCGACTTCCGTGATCTGACGGTAGGCGATTACGTGGTGCACGTGGAGCACGGCATCGCCCGCTACATGGGGCTGAGGGAGATTGAACAGGACGGCATCAAGGTGGAATTCATGGTGCTGGAGTTTGCCGAGCAGGCACGGCTCTACGTCCCGCTCACCCGTCTCGACCTGATTCAGAAGTACCGCTCCACCGATGCCGGTCCGGCCCCGGTTCTGAACCGTCTGGGCAGCCAGCAATGGGCCAAGACCAAGGCGCGGGTGCGCAAGGCCATGCAGGACATGGCCGACGAGCTGCTCAAGCTCTATGCCCAGCGCAAAGCGGCCCATGGACATGCCTTTCCCGCGGACAACGACTTTCAACGCGAGTTCGAAGACGCCTTCGATTACAACGAGACTGAAGATCAGATTTCAGCCATCGCCGACATCAAGCGCGACATGGAATCGACCCTGCCCATGGACCGCCTGCTGGTTGGCGACGTGGGCTACGGGAAGACCGAAGTGGCCATGCGCGCCGCCTTCAAGGCCGTGCAGGATGGCCGCCAGGTAGCGGTGCTGACGCCGACCACAGTACTCAGCTTCCAGCATTTTGAGACCTTCAAAAGCCGCTTCAGCAAATTTCCCATCACCGTGGAGATGATCTCGCGGTTCCGCTCTCCCAAGGAGCAGAAGCTGATCCTGGAACGCGTGGAGGCGGGTAAGGTCGACATCCTTATCGGCACCCATCGGCTATTGTCGAAGGACCTCCACTTCCACAACCTTGGCTTGCTGGTGGTGGATGAAGAGCAGCGCTTCGGCGTTCGCCACAAAGAGCGCCTGAAGCAGATGCGCCGCGAAATCGATGTCCTGGCCATGTCGGCCACGCCTATCCCGCGCACCCTGCATATGTCCCTGGTGGGCCTGCGCGATATGAGCGTCATTGAAACGCCGCCCAAAGATCGCATGGCCATTCAGACGGTGGTGGCCAGGTTTGACGAAAAGCTGATTCGCTCAGCCCTGGAACTCGAATTGGAGCGAGGTGGCCAGATCTACTTTGTGCACAACCGGGTAGAGACCATCTACGAAATCGCCGCCAAGATCCAGGAGCTGGTGCCGCAGGCTCGCGTTACTGTCGGCCATGGCCAGATGGGCGAGACCGAGCTGGAGCGGGTCATGCTGGCCTTCATGCACGGCGAATACGACGTGCTGGTCGCGACCACGATCATCGAGAACGGGCTCGACATTCCGCTGGCCAACACCATCCTGATCAGCCGCGCCGACCGCCACGGCCTGTCTGAGCTGTACCAGCTACGGGGCAGGGTCGGCCGATCCAATCGCCGCGCCTATGCCTACTTGCTGATTCCTCCCGAGCAGGAGCTAACCGACATCGCTCGCCGCAGGCTGGCCGCGCTCAAGGAGTTTTCCGACCTCGGCGCCGGCTTCAAGATCGCCGCACTCGATCTCGAGCTACGTGGTGCAGGCAACATGCTGGGCGGTGAGCAAAGTGGGCATATCGAGGCCGTGGGTTTTGAAATGTACACCAGCATGTTGGAACACGCAGTCAATGAGCTGAAAGGTGAGGAGCACCCGCAACGGGCCAGTGCGCAGCTCAACCTCGGGATCAGCCTGCGCATCGACGAAGGCTATATCGCGGAAGAAAACCAGCGCCTGCGCATCTATAAGAAAATCGCCGGAGCCCAAGATGATGGCAGCCTGAGCGAAGTCCGCGCCGAACTGGAAGACCGCTACGGTGAGCTGCCGGCCAGCGTGCACCATCTGATGGATGCAGCCAGCCTTCGTCTGCTATGCGAGCGGACCGGGGTAGCCCAGGTGGATCGCAAGCGCGACCAGATCCACATCCGCTTCACCGGCCAGGCCAGCATCGATCCTGGCCGCCTGATGAAGCTGGTGGCACAAAACGCCAGGAAGGGAGCGCAGTTCACCCCCCAGGGAGTGCTTCGTTTTCCCCTCAAGGCAACTGAGCCGGTGGATGTACTGAACGAGATACGGGCCCTGCTGGAAGAACTGACGGCAGACGAAGTCGCTGAGGTGGCTGCCCCACACCAGCGCCGCTAGCCACTGCCCTAGAGTCGAGATTTGTGATCGGAGAAACCATCGATTGCGTTTGAAAAGGATTGCACTGGTACTCGCGGGAATTGCTGTAAGCACCGGCTCGGGATGTTCCAACAAGTCAGCTCAACCAGCCGCTACAGAGCCAGCTGCAGCGGCAACCCTTCGCCAGCTTGCAGATCAATACTTCGACCAGGTCTATTTCCATTACGCCCCGTCAGCCGGCACAGAGGCAGGCCTGCACCAGTACGACACGCAACTTGAGGATTACACGCGCGACAGTGTAGATCGAGAAACGGCAGACCTGCAGCGGTTCGAAGCCAAATTTAACACCGTTCCAGCCGCTCAGCTTGACCTGACCAGCCAGGGCGATCTGCAGCTGCTGTTGGCGAATATTCACAGCACGCTGCTCTCGCTCAACACCATCCGCCTGTGGGAGAAGGATCCCGACCAGTATTCAAGCGGAATTTCAAATAGTGCCTTCGTGCTGATGGAACGCACCTTTGCGCCGCCCGACGATCGTTTGCGGTCGCTGATTGCCCGGGAAAAGCTGATGCCGGCAGCACTCCAGGCCGCCCATCAGAATCTCAAGAACCCGCCGCAAATTTATACCGAAATTGCCCTGGAACAGCTCCCCGACATCATTTCCTTTTTCCAATCGGACGTACCCGCAGCCTTTAAACAAGCGCAGAACGAACAACTCAAGCAAGAGTTTACGCAGGCGAACGGAGCCGTGATTGCTGCGCTCCAGAGCTATCAGTCCTGGCTCAAGAAGGACGTTCTTCCCCAGTCGCATGGCGACTTCAGATATGGCGCGGATACCTTTTCCAAAATGCTGCTGTACGACGAGATGGTCGACACGCCGCTACCCAGGCTGCTCGAGATCGGCTATGCGGACCTGCACAAGAACCAGGCGGAGTTCAACCGCATCGCCCGGGAAATCGATCCCAACCGCCAGCCGCGCGAGCTCCTGGCGGAGTTGGGCCGGGACCACCCGGCCCCCGATCATCTGCTACAGAGTTTTCGCGACACCTTCCAGGGGTTGATCCAGTTCATTCAAGCCCGGCATATCGTCGATATCCCCTCCCAGGTGCGCCCCATTGTGCAAGAGTCGCCGCCGTTTATGCGCGCGACGACCACCGCATCGATGGACACCCCCGGCCCCTTTGAGAAGGTCGCCACCCAGGCCTACTTCAACGTGACCCTGCCCGGGGCGCACGATACGCCCCAGCAAATCGAAGAGCGCATGGCCGAGTTTAACCGGGGAACCATCATCAGCACTGCGATTCACGAGGCTTATCCAGGACACTACATACAGTTCCTGTGGGTGCCGCAGGCGCCAAGCACCGTGCGCAAGCTTTTGGGGGCCAACTCCAATGCCGAAGGCTGGGCGCATTATTGCGAGCAGATGATGCTGGACGAGGGTTACGGCCAACCGGGGACGGGGGCACGCGATGCCCGCGACGCCAAAATGATTCGCCTGGGGCAATTGCAGGATGCGCTGCTGCGCGATGCCCGTTTTGTAGTAGGCATCCAAATGCATACCGGGCAGATGACGTTTGATCAAGCGGTAAACTTTTTTGTAAGCGATGGGTATCAAACCCACGAGGGTGGCCTGATCGAAACCAAACGTGGAACCACCGATGCAACCTATCTCTATTACACCTTGGGTAAGCTCCAGATTATGAAGTTACGCGCCGATGTGGAGAAAAAGGAGGGCGCGCAGTTTTCGCTGCAACGGTTCCACGACGACTTTCTCAAGCAGGGGTTTCCCCCCATAAAAATAGTCCGCCGGGCGCTTCTCGGGGACTCATCGCCTACACTCTAATGATTTCTGCATCCTAAATACGCTGAAGGGTGCACCAACGGCCATTCATGAACATTTCACAGAGAACAGCCTAACGGGCGTGAAGGATCAAAAGAGATGAAAGACAGAGTACGCAAAGCAGTTTTTCCGGCGGCCGGCCTCGGCACGCGCTTTTTGCCGGCGACCAAAGCGCTGCCTAAGGAGATGTTGGCGCTGGTAGACAAGCCGCTGATTCAATATGGCGTCGAAGAGGCCATCGCGGCAGGCTGCGAACAAATCATCATCGTTACCGGCAGAAACAAGGCTGAGATCGAAGATCATTTCGACATCAGTTTTGAGCTGGAGCAACTGCTGGAGAAGCGAGGCAAGACCGAGCTGCTCGCCATGACGCGACAAATATCGCATATGGCGCGCATCGCGTATGTCCGCCAGAAGGAGGCCATGGGTCTGGGACACGCCGTTCTCATGGCACGCGACCTGGTGGGCGACGAGCCCTTTGCGGTCATCCTGCCCGACGACATCATCGAAGCCAAGGTTCCTTGCCTGCAGCAGATGATCGAAGTCTTCGAGCGGACGCAGTCGACCATTCTGGCCACGCAGGTCGTGGACGGCCCTTCCATCTCATCCTACGGCGTGCTCGATTGCACCGAACATGAAGGCAGCGACCGCATCTTTGACGTGAAGGGTTTGGTGGAAAAACCGAAGCAAGAGGAGGCGCCCTCACGGCACGCCATCATCGGGCGCTACATTCTCACTCCCAGAATCTTTGATGTGTTGGAGAAGACGCCGCTCGGCGCCGGCGGCGAACTGCAGTTGACGGATGGCATCCGCGGGCTGCTGCAACACGAAAAAGTCTACGGATACAGTTTCGACGGGCTGCGCTTCGATGCCGGTGACAAGCTGGGCATGCTCAAGGCCACGGTGGAGTTTGCCCTGAACCACAACGAGCTGGGGCCGGTTTTTCGGGAATATCTGAAATCGCTACAGTTTTGAAGGGTGAACGGACAGAACTTGGACTATCCCAAAACCCGCAAAGCTGACCAGGTCGATGACTACCATGGCGTCAAGGTCGCCGATCCCTATCGCTGGCTCGAAGATGACAATTCGGCTGAGACCCTGGCATGGGTGAAAGCGGAAAACCAGGTAACCTTCGACTACCTGCAAAAGATCCCTTACCGGTCCCAGCTCAAGCAGCGGCTGGAAGAGCTTTATAACTACCCCAAGTACGGCATTCCGAGCCGGACCGGAGCGTACTATCTCTGGTCGAAAAATGACGGGCTGCAAAATCAGAGCGTGCTCTATGTGCAGAAGGGGCTGAACGGGGCGCCTCGCGTTCTTATCGACCCCAACCAGCTCTCCGCCGACGGCACCATACGACTGATGGCCGGGGAGCCTTCGCGGGATGGGCGCTACTTTGCCTACTACCTCTCCAGCGGCGGCTCAGACTGGCTTGAGGGTCACGTTCTGGAAATAGAAACCGGAACTGTGCTCAAAGACGACCTCAAGTGGCTGAAAGTGACTGGTCTTGCCTGGTTCGGCGATGGTTTCTTTTACAGCCGCTATGACGCGCCGGAGAGAGGGCATGATCTTTCTTCCCGCAACGAGGGGCACAAAGTCTTTTACCATCGCCTGGGCGCGCCGCAGTCAGACGATCAGCTCATCTACGAGGACAAGGCGCATCCGCAGCGTTTCCATACCGTCCAGACGACCGAAGACGAAAGATTCGCCATCCTCACCGTTTCCGAGCGCGGCCAGGGAAAGGACGGCAACGCGCTCTTCTTTTCTGACCTCCAAATTCGTCCCGGACAAGAAGCGGCTTTCACTCCCATCGTTGCTGATGTGACCAATGACCGCTTTCAGGTGGTCGATAATGTTGGCGACCGCTTCCTCATCCTGACCAACAAGAACGCTCCCAATGCACGAGTCGCGCTCTACGATCCCAGCCAGATCGAAGAACACCCTGAATCCGCCTGGAAAGACCTGGTCCCGGAAACAACGGACACGTTAAGCAGTGTGTCGACCCAAGGCGGGAAGCTCTTTGTTACGTACACCAGGGATGTCACTTCGCACCCCTACGTCTATTCGCTCGATGGCAAAATGGAGAACCCGATCCCCTGCCTGGACCAGGAACCTCGAGCGGCTTTGGAGGAAGGCGCGAGGATACAGATGCCTTTTACGCTTACACTTCATTCAACTATCCCAGCACAATTTTTCGTTACGACATTGCCAGCGGAAAATCCACTATCTTTCGCGAATCGGAAATCAAAAGCTTCAAGGCGGAAGACTATGAGACCAGGCAGGTCTTCTACACCAGCAAAGACGGCACCAGGGTGCCCATGTTTCTGGTTTTCAAGCGAGGATTGAAGCTGGACGGCAGCAACCCGACGCTGCTCTATGCCTATGGCGGCTTCAACGTCACGGTCCCTCCTGAATTCAACCCATTGCGGCTGGCCTTGCTGGAGCAGGGTTTTGTTTATGCCTCAGCGAACATACGGGGCGGCGGCGAGTATGGCGAAAAGTGGCACCAGGCGGGGATGAAGTCGGAGAAGCAGAATGTCTTCGATGACTTTATTGCCGCGGCAGAGTGGTTGATCGCCAACCAGTACACTTCGCCGTCCAAACTCGCCATCTCCGGAGGATCGAACGGCGGCCTGCTGGTCGGAGCGGTGATCAACCAGCGGCCGGATCTCTTTCGCGCGGCCGTGCCCCAGGTTGGGGTCATGGACATGCTTCGGTTTCAGAAATTCACCATCGGATGGAACTGGATTGCGGACTACGGCTCAAGCGACAACATGGAAGAGTTTCAGACACTGTATCGATATTCTCCCCTGCACAATATTCGCCCCGGCGTGAAGTATCCTGCGACGCTCATCACCACTGCTGATCACGATGATCGAGTGGTGCCGGCGCATTCCTTCAAATATGCTGCTGAGCTGCAGGAGAAGGCGAGTCACGCCAACCCGGTATTGATCCGCATCGATACACAGTCCGGCCACGGGGCCAGCAACACCAGCAAGGCGTTGGATACAGCGGCCGACATTTATTCCTTTCTCACGTACAACCTTGGAGTGACGCCCCGGTTACCCTAACCCTGAAATTGCCGCTTTTTAACCTGGCGCCCAACATTCCCGGATACTTGCCGTCTATTACTAGAGGTACATACGTGCCCGCCACGGACCATGGTTGAGCTATGGACGCGAGGGACATGTGGTACCTTGGATCATTTTCAGAAGCAAAAGGCTGTACCGACGGAAATGGCATCTCGCGGTCGGATGGGCGAATCTATTAAGAAGTCGGGGTGGGGATGAAAACCATGGTCAAGCGCAAGAGTGCGGTTCTGCTCAAAATGCAGTCGCTGGGAACACTGGTCGGCGAGTCTGCATTCAGGCCGATGACCGGAGAATCGAAGAAACCCCATCCTGGTGTCGCCGGATGAGTTGGGCATCACCTTCATTGGCCACTCATCGTTCCTGATCCAGATTGGTGGGCGTAAGTTGCTCATGGACCCAGTATTCGCCGAGCGCCTCATCGCGTTGCGGCGCCTGCGCCGGCCCGGCGTAAAGATCAAGGAACTGCCTGCCATCGACATGGTGTTGCTTTCCCACGCGCACATGGATCATCTCAATCGGCCATCCTTGCGCCGGATCGTCGCCCATACCAGGAAGATGACGGGGCGAGCGCCCATTGCCGTTGTGCCGTGGGGAGTGGAAGACCTGGTCAGCCGACCTGGGTTTTGCCCGGGTGGTCACCATCGAGTGGTGGCAGACCAAGTCGATCAGCGGCCTTGAGATCACCATGACGCCGTGCAAGCACTGGGGAGCGCGCCTCTTCAAGGACACGCATCGGGGTTTCGGCGGTTACGTCATCCGGGGTGGCGGTCACGCGATCTACCACTCCGGCGACACCGCCTATTTTGACGGCTTCGCGAAGATCGGGCAGCGTCTGAAGCCGGAAATCGCATTGTTGCCCATCGGGGCCTACAGTCCGGACAGCTATCGCGGCGTCCACACCTGCCCCGAGGAGGCGCTGCAGGCATTTCTCGACCTGGGCGCGCGGCAGATGATCCCCATGCACTACGGAACCTTCCGGCTTTCTCAGGAGCCGATGGAAGAGCCGGTGGAGCGGTTGTTGGCGGCTGCAAAGCGCGCCGGAGTCGCCGGATCCGTTTGTGTGCTTCCGGAGGGAGATACGGAAGTAATTCGACCGGTACCTATTCCAGCGCACACCCGCCGCGCCGCCCAGGCTTAGCAGGCGGCACTCAAACCTGCCGGGCTCAGCCTCCCAACAGAACCAGTAGGAACTGGACGGGTGCCCCACGTTCGCCCGTGAGGCTAGGGCGCAGGGGATGCTTGATTTATCTGCGCCGCACCGGGTCGCAGTTTCCACCACAATCCGCGCAGTGCCTTCACCACCCAGCGCATCATCAAAATGGTCACCAGGAGCAGCGCCAGCGTGATGCTGGCGGCTGCCCAGGGATGCTGTGTAGCCAGCCAGGTGATGCCCACCGCCGCTACATCTTCAGTACCGCTCAGGGCAATGTTTGACACCGGTTCCGGAGTCGGGGTGACCAATGCCCGCGCCGCGGTCTTCGAACCATGGGCGGCCAAGGCGATCGCCGCGCCCACCGCGGTGGCCAGCACCTGCATACCGGGAGTTAGCTGAGTGGTGGCCCGGTAAGCCAACAGCGCGGCAATCGGCACGCGGATAAAGGTGTGCAGGCCATTCCACAGCAAATCGAATCCGGGAATTTTATCGGCCACGAACTCCACCGCGAACAGGGTTCCGCTCACGCCGATAATCCACCAGCTGGAGAGCCCTTCAAGGCCGGGCGGCAAGGCTACCCAATGCGCACGAGCCAGCAGACCAAGCGTCAGCACAGTCGCGTACACATTCAGCCCGGCGGCGAAACTCGCGGCGATGACCAGCGCGGCAATGGTGCTCGGCGTAAAAGCCATGATCGGGAGAATTCTAGACCTTTCTAAGCGCCTGCGCCTGCTGAGGGCAGTAACGCGTAGCTGGTGCTAGTGCGAGAGGAGGTTAAACCGGGATACTGCAGGAGGGCAGGTGCGGCTGACAATCAACGCCAGCCGCACCGGATGTGGATTTCTTGCGGGTAATTCTTATCGTGCAGCGACGGTTTCTTGCTTGCCGGCGCCCATTTGGGCCAGACGGTCGGCCAAAATTTTCTCCAACTTCTCCAGCGCCTCAGTGAAGCCTTCAATGCCTTCCTTCAACTTGTCGTGAGCCATGCGGTCGGCCTCGTGCATTTTGTTAAAGGTGGCCTCGTCCATCGCGATCTTCTCAATTTGCATGCTCTGGGAATTCTTCGGGTCCAGCTTGCGCGGCAGATCGCCCTCTGTCGACTGCAGCTCTTCCAGCAGTTTGGGAGCAATGGTTAGCAAATCGCAGCCCGTCAGCTCGCGAATCTCCCCGATATTGCGGAAGCTTGCGCCCATCACTACAGTCTTGTACCCAAACTTCTTGAAGTAGTTATAAATCCTGGTCACCGACTGGACGCCCGGGTCATCTGCGCCCTGGTAGTCCTTGCCTGTGTCCTTCTTGTACCAGTCGAGGATGCGGCCCACGAAGGGCGAGATCAACGTCACCTTGGCCTCGGCGCATGCGATGGCTTGATGCATGCCAAAGAGCAGAGTCAGGTTGCAATGGATGCCTTCCTTCTCCAGTTGCTCCGCGGCTTTGATGCCGGGCCAGGTGGAGGCGATCTTGATCAGCACACGCTCCCGCGAAATACCCGCCTCGTCATACTGCTTGATGATCTCGCGCGCCATCTTCATGGTGCCGGCAGTGTCATACGACAACCGCGCGTCGACTTCGGTCGAAACTCGACCGGGTACGATAGCCAGAATCTTCTTTCCGAAGGCCACTGCGAGGTGACGGAAGGCGAGATTGGCTACATCGCCATCTTTGGCGTGCGGACCGAGCTGTTTTCTAGCCTCGAGAAGCACTCCATCCACAATGGGCTGATACTGTGGCATCCCGGCGGCTGCGGTGAGAAGAGAGGGATTGGTCGTAGTGTCCTGGGGTTTGAATTTTTCGATCGACTCAAAATCCCCGCTATCGGCGACGACCACCGTCACTTCCTTAAGCTGTTCGAGCAGTGTCTTGGCCATGCGATACTCTCCTTGCGTACACCTTGAGTGTAAGGCTTCACGTTGTTGAGATTCTTAAAATCGCGATAGGTTTCGTGGTCCTTCCGATTTGATTCCCGTCAGGCGATTGGGTTGCTCAGCGTTCCGATCCCCTCTACGGTAATGGCCACCCGATCGCCGGACTGCATGGGAGCTACCCCGGCTGGAGTACCGGTGAGGATCAAGTCCCCTGGAAACAGCGTCATGGCGGCAGTGATATAGCGCAGAAGGAAATTGATCGAGAAGATCAGGTCGCGCGTATTGCCATCCTGTCGCAGCTCGCCGTTGAGGCGGGTAGTGATACCAATTCCGGAGGCGGGATCCACCTCGTCGGTGACCAGGGGCCCAACGGGACAGAAGGTGTCAAAGCCCTTGGCGCGGGACCATTGGCCGTCCTTCTTCTGCAGATCTCTGGCGGTTACGTCGTTGGCAACGGTGTATCCGCGAATATAGTCGCCTGGGTCCTCATCAGGACCAATCCTGCTGCAGCGCTGGCCTATAACCACCGCGATCTCGCCTTCAAAATCAACCCGCTGGGAGAGCGCCGGGATGCGAATTGCCTCGCCTGGGGCGAGGATCGCAGAGGGCGGCTTGAGAAACAGCAGCGGTTCGGCGGGAACCTCATTGCCCAGCTCGGCCGCGTGCTCGCGATAATTGCGTCCCACGCAGACGATCTTCGAGGGCGCGACGGGAGCGAGCGTTCGTGCCTCGTCGAGCGGCAGTGGATGAAAGGGATCGCTCGGGTCAACGAAATCACTGGCCGGGCCTTCTTCGAACGGTGGAATCAGGCGCTCGATCCACAGCCGGCCATCGCGATCGACGACCTCGCCGTATTGCGCTCCATACTTCGTTTGCAGGCGGCAGTATTTCATGGGGCTCCTCTGTTTGATTTCCTGGGGTCACTTACCGGCTGGGTAAACTCTCCTCAACCTCTGGGGAACGCTTACTCTCATTGCCACTTTGATCCACCGCCGAAAGGGAATAAGCATACGTATGTCCGGGTTGCACTGCAGTATCCCGATACGAGGTCTCAACCCCCACGGAAGCGATACGCTGGGCGGCTGGGTTTCCCTGCACATCACGGCGGTAGACACGATAGGCGGCCAGATCGCTCTCGCTATCTGGGGTCCAGGAGAGATCGATGGCGCCAGCTGCGCCATCGGCTACGGCCACCAGCCCCTGGGGCACCGCAGGGGGGAAAACGTCGGTCGTCGCAACCACGATCGTCTCGCTCGGCAAACCCTGTATCTCCACCGATTGTCCGGCCACAGCCACGGTCGCAACTCGTTCGAGCGTATAGCGATAGCGCTGGTTGAACAGGGCGGAGTTGTCGATCGCGTGACCTGGATCCACGCCGTCCTTCCCGTGGACCACAAGTGTCTGCGCGGCGGCTGGTGTGGCCGGAGCGAGGGGAGACTTCGGCGTCTCCTGGGTGACCGGGACGTCCAGTTGCAGGCGCTCGATGCGAAAGGACACTGACCGCCCGGGCTCGGCCACCGGCCGCCAGCTCAGCAGGACCCCGTCCCCTCGCACCTGCCCGGCGAGTCCGGTGAGGGCGGGTGGGCTGACGCCGGTTGCACTGTAAGCGGTATTCGAGGGACCGGCGGATTTGCCGGCATGGTTATTCAAGAGGACCTCATAACGGAGCAGGCGGGCTGGTCCCTGGGCGAGATCGCCGGGCAATTCGTCCGTGTAGGCCCCTTCCTTACCTGCTGTAAGGGATAGGCTGCCCACGTTGGCGCAGTCGCCACTCTCCAGCGCACGGCAGACCTGAACCTTGACCGGGTGCTGCAGGGCGATGCGGTCCGTGGTGTGCGTTGGCATCGTCCAGGCCAGGTGGACGGAATTGCCAATTCGAACCGCGGAGAGATCTAAGACGGGCATCGGCAGGCTGAGGCTGGGGGGCTGGGGGGCTGCCGGTGCTCCACAGCCAATAGTCGAGGCGGCAGGCAAAATCGCAAGTAGAACAGCGATGGTTAGGTGGTTGATGCGGGGAGCCAAAACCAGGAACCTGCGATTCATGCTCTCCCAACGTAAATCATTCTTTGTCTGCCGCACCTTCTGGCGAAAACTACCAACCCTCACGACGAGCGCAGAACCTCGCGCAGACCGGCTTCGAGTTCAGGGTATTCGAAGTTAAATCCCAAGGCACTCAAGCGAGCCGGCAAGACGCGTTCACTCTCCAGGATCGTGGCCTCCGCCATCTCACCCAAAGCCAGCCGGAGCGCAAAGGCTGGAACTGGAAGCAGCGTTGGGCGCTGAAGGACACGCCCAAGGGAGCGAGTGAACTGCAGATTGGTCACCGGGTCCGGCGCCACCACATTCACCGGACCGGCCAGGTCACTTGTCTCCAATGCAAACTCGATCGCCCGCGTCACATCGGGAAGCGCCACCCAGCTGATCCATTGCCGGCCGCTGCCTAAGCGGCCGCCCAGGCCGGCACGAAAAACCGGCAGCATCTGCTCCAGTGCACCCCCCTCCGGCGAGAGCACGACGCCAAAACGAAGATGCACCACTCGGATTCCCGCGTCCGAGGCGGGCTGCGTGGCTCCCTCCCAGGCGAGGCAAACATCCGGGAGAAATCCACTCCCCGGCAAAGACGCTTCCGTGAGCACTTCATCTCCACGGCTGCCATAGATGCCGATCGCCGACGCACACACCAGCACCTCCGGCTTGGGCCGCAGGCCGGCCAGCAGCGTGGCCAGCGCGAAAGTAGGCTTTACCCGGCTTTCCAGGATTTCCTGTTTGTAGGACGAGGTCCATCGCCGGCCAGCCAAATTAGCCCCGGAAAGATGGACGGCCGCGGTTATCCCTTCGACTTCTTGGGGACGGCTTATCGGGCGTGGCCGCGTAGGGATCCCACAGCCCCGGAACACCCTCGCTGAGGACCCGGGCGCCATGCAACGCTCGCCGATGCAGCGAAATTATTGAGATCCGTTTAGCCCTTAGAGTGCGTCCTAGAGATGTACCGATAAGTCCCGATGATCCAGTCAACAAAATTCGATCAGCCGTCATCTCACTTGTGCATCCTTGCGATGCTGGCAACCCGCAGTCAGTTCTGAAATAATGTTGATGAAAAGAGAAATCTATTTTCTTCTAGGCAACATCTTAGGTGTGAATGACACTTCGAATGTGAAATCCAGATTGCAATAAGGAGCCCGCGCCGTGGAGAGCAAAGACGCAGCCTCAAATTCGCAGATTGACCCCGCCAGTGCCGAATCGTTTATTGCGGAGAAGCGCATTGGCGAACGCATCAAGCGGCTTCGCCTGAAGAAGTCCATGGGCCTGGTCGAACTGGGCCGGCACACCGGCTTATCCGCCAGCTTCCTGTCACAACTCGAGACCGGCCGGGTGGTACCGACTCTACGCAACCTTGCCCGGGTGGCGATGGTTTTCAGCAAAGATCTTTCCTACTTTTTTGAAACCGAACCGCATACCCTCTTCCGGATTCATCGGAAAAAAGAGCGCGTTCGTCTACCCCAGACTGGCGTGGACGATCCTACCTACTACTTCGAGAGCCTGGGATACATGGTTCCCGATCGGCAATTGGATCCCTACTACGCAGAGTTCGTTCCGCTGAAGAAGAACATTGAGGTCCGGCCGCATGTTCACCCGGGTTATGAGTTTCTTTACATCCTTGAGGGTGAACTGGAAATCCGGCATGCGGACAAGACGCATGTCCTCACCCCGGGCGACGGAGTGTATTTCGATGCCAGCACGCCGCACGGATATCGCTGTGCAGGCAAGGTAGCGGCTCACGCCATCATCGTGACCATGCACCAGCTGCAGTCTCCACAACCGGCCATGAACCTGCGGCCACTGGGGGCGGCTATGGGGTCGAAGAACCCTGCGTTGAACGTCCCTTCGGGCAGGCCGGCGTCACCACCATTCCCACCCCCGCCCGCACCAAGGAGAGCCTCCAGGTAGAACCTTAGAATTTTCACTTCTGGTGTATACAAGGCAACCGCTCCCCACGCGGCTTTTCCTCAAGAAGAGCCGCACCTCGCGTGGCTTGACCATGCAGAGTAGAAGTGGAAATTCTTTAGGCTCTGCCTACGGGCAGAAAGAAATCCTCAATCTCGCGCCAGCTGCCAACCCGGCGAAAACCGGTTACTGCTGCGTTATGGGGCGCGGAGAAGAGGATCCCCTGGCCTTTAAATCGTTCAAAATGCCGGAAGGTGTCGTCAATCAGGTAGTCGGCGAGCAGGATGCTTTTGTCTCCGCAGAACACAAAGTGGGTCGGCGGGATGAAGGGGAAGTGACGCCGCAACCATCGGTACTTGGGGCCGAAAGAATTAGGGAACTCCATGGCTGCAGTGGCAATAAAAATTTCGTAGTGTTTGCTAAGCTTGGCCAGAACTTCCTGGCTGTCCGCGAGGACTGGGAGGTCCTCGAAAAAGTCTTCACTGCGGAGGTAGCCCTCCAATCGCTCGTGCCGGTCGGCGGAGACGATATCCCACAGCCATTTGCCTTCCAACTGGTCTTTGGTGATGGCCTCGCCGTGGTCACGGTTGTAGCGCGCGAGGTGTTCGCTCAGGGCGTCTGCCAGCACCTCGTCCATGTCGACAGCAATTCGTTTCATTCCTAAATGTTAAGCCCTGTGGCCCTTTTCTCGATTCAAGCGATGGCTCGGAGGGCTGACAGCTAGACGTCAGCCCAGCCTGGTAGAGTCTGTGGGAGAACCAACGAAACTCAGGCCTTTGAGCGGGAGCCGGGGCGGACACAATCAAATCACGAGGCCTGTGTGGTGACCTGGGCGGGATCGAAGTACAGCAATCGCCCACAACTCTCGCAGTTGAGTAGCGTGCCTTCGCGCACCTGGTTCCAGAACTGCGGACGCAATTGCATTTGGCAGGAGAGGCAGCGCTGTCCCGCGGCGCGCGCCAGCGCGGTTTTGCGAGAAGAAGAAGCGATGCGGTCGTATTGGGAAAGCAGGGCCTCGTCCACATTCTTACGTAAAGCAGTCCGTTCTTTCTGGATCGAAGCGAGTTCTTGCTGATACCCCAGCGAAGCAATGCGAGCCTGCTCTTTTTCTTCATCGACCAGCTTCGCCTGTTGGGCTAAGGTCTTCCGCGCCTCGAAGCGTTGGCTTTCCAGCGACTCGCTCTTGATCATGCTCGCGAGTTCCTCGTCTTCAATGCGGCGTATCTCCGCCTCAACGAATCCGATCTCATGTTGCAAAGCATGGAACTGCTCGTTGGTCTTGACGCTGCTTGACTGGTCGCGGTACTTAAGCAGTTTCTGCTGCTGATCCTTGCGATCGCTTTCCAGTCTTCGCCGCCGCGCCTCTTCCACTGGCACTGCCTTGTCGGCCTGCTCTACCGCTAGTTTGAGCTGCTGCAGCTTTTCTTCGATGGCTTGCAAATGCCGGGGAACGGCAGCGATGGTTTCCTGCAATTGGGCCGTCTTGATATCGACCTGCTGTAAGCGGATTAGCGACTGCAGCTGAACATCCATGCGTGGTCTGGAGTCTACAGCATTTTCAATGCCGTTGCATACAAACGACCACTCCCGACGTGACTGACCGTGCCCGTCGACCTGCGATACACTTCAGGCTCAGAGCCCCTGACGGAGCCCTTCCTTGACACGCATTCGATTCGCCCTGGTGCTTGCGTTTTGCTGTCGCATGTCCGCCTTGGCGGCCGACACCAAGCTGGTCACGGTCGACCAGATTTACCCCCAGCAGCAAGCAACCGAGCCGCCACAAGGCATCGCCTGGAGTCCCGACGGCACCCGGCTCAGCTATATCGCCGACAATGGCGATCTGGTGGCCGTCGAAGGGGGCACGGGAACCCCGCAGGTGCTGGTCGACCACGCCAGGATGCAGGCCCTGAATCCGCCGCTCACCTCAGAGCACGACCTCAACCATCGCGCCCGCTATAAGCAAGCCAGTTACATCTGGGTACCCGACTCAAAGCACCTGCTCTTCGATTCCAATGGGCAGCTCTGGTTCTTCGATCTGGCGACTAAGACCGGCCTGCAGATCGCATCGACCGGCGCGGGCAGTGGCGATGATCCAAAATTCTCTCCCGACGGAGCCTACCTGTCGTACGTTCGAGCTCACAATCTCTATGTAAAGAAATTAAAAGACAACAATCCCGCCTCGCGACTGACCGACTCGCAAGCAGACACCACGCTCGATGGCGAGGTGGACTGGGTCTATGAGGAGGAGCTCGACGTACGCAGTAATTATTTCTGGTCGCCGGACTCGCGGCGGATCGCGTACCTGCAAATGAACGAGACCCCTGTACCCGAATACCCTATCGAAGACTGGATCCCGACCCATGCCACCGTCGAGCGGCAGCGTTACCCGCAACCCGGAGATCCGAACCCGGTGGTGCGTCTGGGCGTAGTGGGCGCCAACGGCGGACGGACCAAGTGGATCAACCTGCCCATCGATAACGGAAGCGATTACATCCCGCGCTTTGGATGGCTCAATGCCAAGACTTTGTGGGTTGAGATATTGAAGCGCGATCACAAGACGACTGACGCTGTATTTCGCCGATCTCTCGACGGAGGAGTTAAAACCAGTGTTAACCAGGACGGACGACAAATTCCTGGACGACTCCTATGACTTGACCTTCTTCGCCTCAAACTTCCTGCTTACCAGTTGGCGGGATGGGCACAATCATATCTACCTCTACGCTTTCGATGGAGGGAATCCCCTCGCCGCCCAAGCCAGCCTGGTCAAGCAAGTGACCGGCGGCAATTGGGAAGTGGGGGATATTGTGGGGGTGAATGAGGTGGCGCGGACTGTCTACTATCTCTCCAACGAGGGGGACCCGCGCCAGCAGCAGGTCTGGGTAATCGGACTGGACGGGAAGGGCAAGCGCCAGGTGAGCCGCTACGGGGAATGGCACGAGCCGATCTTCTCCCCCAACACGAATTTCTTTGCCGATACGATTTCGTCCACCACCACGCCGCCCGTGCTGGATCTGTGCCGCCACGACAGCGACTGCCAGACCCTTTGGAAAGCGCCAGCGCTTGGCATAGTGTTAACGCCGCCGCTCGCCGTCGAATCGAAGGCTGCGGATGGCGCTACCACGCTTTATGGCCAGGCTGGTGTTGCCTGCAGGCAAGACGGAAGCGGCGAGTGTGCCTCTGATTGTGAATCCATACGGCGGCCCGCACGCGCAAATGGTCAACGGAAAATGGTCGGCCGAAGAGCGTCTCTTTGATCAGGTGCTGGTGCAGAGTGGTTTTGCCGTCCTGCACGTGGACAACCGCGGAATGGGGGGTCGAGGCCGTGATTTTGCCCAGGCGGCCTATCATGACTTTGGACCGGTACAGCTAGGCGACCAGATCGCGGCGCTTGATCAGACCCTTCGGGCGTATCCCCAACTTGACCCCAAGCGGCTTGGCTGGTGGGGCTGGAGTTGGGGCGGCACCTTTACCCTCTATGCCATGACTCATAGCGACCGCTTTCGTGCCGGGGTTGCCGGAGCTCCGGTTACCGACTGGCAGAACTATGACAGCATCTACACTGAGCGCTACCTTGGAACGCCGGCAACGGATGAAGATATATATCGCGACGACTCAGTGCTTAACAGCGCGCCCAACCTCAAGGGACGCCTACTGCTGATGCAAGGCACTGGGGATGACAACGTACATTTGGAGAATTCAATCCAGTTCATTCAGAAACTGATCGATGCCGATCTGCCTTACGATTTGCAGCTTTACCCGCGCAAGACGCACGACGTCGGCGGCGCTGCGGCCACCACTCAGTTATATGGCCGCATCCTGGAACACTTCGAGCGTTATCTCATGCCCCCGGAGTTGCCGTGATGCATCCTGCGGAAACTGACACCACGCGCGACCTGGTGCGCGGCCACGCGACGCTCGGCGATATGGATCTGACCATCCTGACCGATGGCACCTATCTGCTGGACGGAGGCGCCATGTTCGGGGTGGTGCCGAAACCTTTGTGGGAAAAGCGCACGCCGGCCAATGAGCGAAACCAGATTTTGCTCGGAACCAACACCGTCGTTGTACGCAGCGGCAAACATACGGTGGTGATTGAGACCGGCATCGGCAACAAGCTGCCAGAAAAACAGCGCGGCATCTTCGACGCCAGGCAGCTCTTGCTGCAGAGCTTTGACAGCGGCGCAAATCAAACCAGAGCAGGTGGACATCGTGATCAATACCCACCTGCACTTCGATCATTGCGGATGGAATACAACGCGAAGGGAAGATGGCAGCATCGTGCCGACGTTTCCCAATGCGCGCTACTTCGCGCATCGCGGAGAAGTGGAGCACGGCCATTTGCAACTGGAGCGCGATGCTGTCAGCTATATCAGCGAAAATTACGATCCCCTCATCGCCAGCGGGCAAATGACTCTGCTTGATGTTCCCGGTGGCGGTAGTAAGGAGATTGTTCCCGGGGTGAGTGTCGAGGTGTTTCCGGGGCATACCGCACAGATGATGGCGGTGATGGTCGATTCAGGAGGCAAGAGGGCCTGCTACATCTCTGACTTGGTGCCCACCAGCGCCCACCTGGACGTGACCTGGGTGATGGGTTATGACCTCTACCCGCTCACCTGCATAGAGCAGCGCAAACGCTTTCTAAGCCGCGCGATCCCCGAACGATGGCTGGTCCTGTTTACTCACGATCACCATCATCCGATGGGATACGTGGAATGGGGAGCAAAGGGTAAGCCCGAGTTCGTGAAACAGGCCGGTTGAGTCTGTTGAGGACGAGCATCCCCGGTTCGCCCACGAAGAACGGATGCCAGAACCGAAGAGGAACAGCAGGTCCTGGTTAAGGAACGAGAGGCAGACCTCTGCGGGACCGGGTATGGAAGAAACAAAAAGAGGGTGGAACGCCGAACACCTACGGGCTCGACGACAAGTCGAGAGAACGCAACGTCCCTAGAACACCTGGCGGTGGAAGACTTCGTCCTTTTCCTTACAGGGCGAACAAGCCGCTCCGATACCACAGGCCATGAGCAAGGCCGCCCCGATGGTGACGAGAATTGCCGGACCGTACGACTCAAACTGGAAAAACCAGCGTGCGAAGGTGTGTAAATGGAGAAAATGCATCTTAGTACTCCACGCCTTATGAAACCCTAAACCCAGAGGATGGTTTTCCGGGATACGAAATTTTTTCGAGGGTGGCTTCCCTTTATGGATTAGACGCGTCCACTTTCCCAAAAAACTATCGATGGCACAAAGATTAGCATCGCTATAGAAAATGCGAAATGGGCAAAAATGGGATGATGTGACCGATTCGTCGAACAATACGTTCCCAATGGGGGATCCCCGCCTGCACTGGCTGTTTCTGGATCTCAACTCCTACTTTGCGTCGGTGGAGCAGGAGCTGCGGCCGGAGTTACGCGGCCGGCCCATGGCCGTAGTGCCCCTGTTGGCGGATACAACCTGCTGCATCGCCGCCAGCTATGAGGCAAAAGGATATGGGGTGCGTACCGGAACCCAGGTTGGCGAAGCCAAGCGGCTCTGCCCTGGCATCGTGCTGGTGGAGGCCAGGCACGAGTTGTATGTCGACTACCACCATCGGGTCGTGGAAGCCGTCGAATCCTGCCTTCCCGTCACTTCAGTGATGTCGATCGACGAAATGGCTTGCCGGCTGTTGGGCAGGGAGCAGCCTTTGCTGGCTGCGCTGGAGCTGGCGCGCGAGGTTAAAGCCGCGGTTCGCCGCAAGGCCGGGTCGACTCTTCGCTGCTCGGTTGGGCTGGCGACCAATCGCTACCTATCCAAAGTAGCCTCCGACATGGAGAAACCGGACGGCCTGGTGGCCTTGACGCCTGATCTGCTGCATGATGCCTTGTCCGCGTTGACGCCGCGCGACCTGCCGGGCGTGGGCGCGCGCATGGAGAAGCGCCTGCACCAGGCCGGTATACACACCATGGAACAGCTGCTGGCGCTCGATCACGAGCAGTTGCACGCGGTTTGGGGTGGCATAGGCGGCGAAAAGCTGTGGCACTGGCTCCGCGGGGAGGATTTTGGCGACGCCGAGCTAGAGCATGCGAAGTCCATCGGCCACTCGCACGTTCTGTCGCCCGAGTTGCGCACCCCCGAGGGCGCCTATGCGGTGGCCAACAAGCTGCTGCACAAAGCCGCGATGCGGCTAAGGAAGGCGCATCTTTGGGCCGCGAATATGACCTTGACCATTCGTTTCGCGGTGCCCAGCTCGGCCGCCTCTTCCAAACATTCCTCCGGCATTCACCAGCAGCCGTGGGCACAAAGCACCCAACTGCTGGAATGCCAGGACAACCAGACACTCCTGGAGGGGTTGCAGCGACTATGGAGCCAACGCCCGGCGGACCGGGCCCATCAAAAACCGTTTTTCGTGGGCGTTTCCCTGGGCAACCTGGTTCCCGACCACCTGCACACGCTTTCCCTCTTCTCCGGCCTCGAAGAGGAGGGAAAGCGGACTCGGCTGTCGAGCACCATGGATCGAGTGAATTACAAGTACGGGACGAACACCCTGTGTTTTGCCAGCATGCTGCTGGCGGGTGCGGCGGCGCCTACACGCATCGCCTTCTCCAGCATTCCAGATCTCTTTTGAAGCTTGGGTGCCCCATTCAAGCCCTGTTTTCGGGCTTGAGTGGGACTCCGCGAACCTTAACCCCTGTGCCTCTCGGCCGAGCTAATCCCGTGGCAAAGGAAGATCCCAAGTGACTTCGCCTACTTACCGGGGCCGGTTGGCGCCCTCTCCCACCGGCTTTCTGCACCTGGGCCACGCGCGCACCTTCTGGATCGCGCAGCAGCGCGCGTGTGCCGCCCAGGGCACGCTGATCCTGCGCGACGAGGATCTTGATCCGGAGCGCTCACAGCCGCATTTCCGCCGCGCCATGATGGAAGACCTGCGCTGGCTTGGCCTCGAATGGCAGGAGGGACCCGACGTGGGCGGTCCCTTCGGTCCGTACACGCAAAGCCAACGGCACGGCCTCTATCGCGACGCCTGGCAACGTCTGCTGGCCGGGGGATGGCTCTACCCCTGCCGTTGTTCGCGCAAGGACCTGGCGCAGGCAATGCAGGCTCCCCACGATGACGAAGGCATCTATCCCGGAACCTGCCGCCCGGCCACCATGCCGTCCGGTGGAGTCGAATCGTCCATCGGCGCCAATTGGCGCTTTCGCGTACCCGATGGAGAAGCCGTGGTCTTCGAGGATAGGCACTTTGGCCCCCAGCGGTTCGTCGCCGGGCGGGACTTTGGCGACTTCCTGGTTTGGCGCCGGGACGATCTTGCCTCTTATCAACTTGCTGTAGTGGTCGATGATGCAGCAATGGAGATCACCGAAGTGGTTCGCGGCGCCGACTTGCTGAAGTCGACAGCCCGGCAAATACTTCTGGCGCGGGCGCTGGGCGTCTCCTCGCCCGCCTGGTATCACTGCGACCTGGTGGTCGATCAACAGGGGCAGAGGCTAGCCAAGCGCCATGACGCGCTAAGCCTGCGCAGCCTGCGGGAGCTAGGGAAGGACCCGCGGGAGTTGGTATCCGCCTTCCACACAACCGAGGGATTTTCCAGCGCTCGCGATGTACGACAATAAAGTGTGGCTTCAGACTTCGCCCAACTCGTAAAGCAGCAGGCAGACATCGTTCGGATCATCGGCGAATACATCACGCTGAAAAAATCCGGAGCTGGGACCATGAAGGGTCTTTGCCCCTTCCACGGGGAAAAGACGGCATCGTTCTCGGTGCACGCGGTGCGCCAGTTCTACCACTGCTTTGGCTGCAACGAGTCGGGCGACGTTTTCTCCTTCGTCCAGAAGATTGAGAATGTCGGCTTCCCCGAAGCCGTTAAACTGGTTGCCCAAAAATGCGGCATCGCACTCCCCAAACGAGAATTCTCCTCGCCAGAAGAAGCACAGGAGAGCCGCCAGCGCGGCAAGCTGCTGGAATTACACGAGTTGGCCACAAGCTGGTTTGAGGAGCAATTACGTTCGGCAGAAGGCGCCCGGGCGCGCGAATACCTTACCAGCCGCGGTCTGACTCCGGAGGCCATTGCCAAGTTCCGTATCGGCTACGCTCCGGATTCGTTCAACGCGCTGCGCGACCGCCTGCAGGGGACCGCCCCTCCCGATCTGCTGCGGCTGTCAGGCCTGTTTTCCTCCAAAGAGCAGCCGGATGGCTCCGCCGGACCGCTCTATGCCCGCTTTCGCAAACGCATCACGTTTCCTATCCATAACGAGTCGGGCCGGGTCATTGCATTCACCGCGCGGGCGCTCGATAGTGAGGAGAAGTCCGGGCCAAAGTATATGAACTCGCCCGAGACCCCGCTCTACTCCAAAGGGCAGGTGCTTTTTAATCTCGATAAGGCGCGGCAGGCAATCCGGGAGCGAACCTTTGCCCTGCTAGTCGAAGGCCAGATGGATTGCATCACCGCCTACATGGCGGGATTTCACAATGTGCTGGCCACCAGCGGAACAGCCTTTACCGAGATGCAGGCCCGGCTGCTCAGCCGCTACACCAAGCGTCTCATCGTCAACTTCGATCCCGATACCGCCGGCGCCAACGCCGCGGAAAAGTCGATTGCCTTGCTCACCGAGGAGGATTTTGACGTTAGGGTCGTCACTCTTGAGGGTGGGCTGGATCCCGACCGCTTTATCCGCGAGCGAGGCATCAAGGCCTATGTGGGCGCAGTGGAGGCGGCTAAGCGCCATTCGGATTACCTGCTGGACCGCGCGATGCAGCTTTTCCCTTCCCGGACCGCTGACGGTAAGACGAAGGCCCTCAACTACCTGCTACCCCACATCCGGCGCATGCCCAACCGTATCGTTCGGGACGAGTTTGCGTCCGACGCCGCCCAGAAGCTGGGCATAGATTCCGCCCTGGTGAGGGAGGAACTGCACCAGGCAGCGCGCAAACGCCGGGACCAGGTGAATCCCTCCAGTCTGGACAACCTCAACGAGGCGGAGAGGGTGCTCCTGCGGGCCATGGCCGCTGCTCCCACAAGCCGCATCTTCCTCCGCGTTTGCCAGGGCTTAGACAGTCAACCTCAGTCGTTCGAAGGGCTTGCGGTCGCTACCATGCTGGGCCTATTGCGCGAGCGCGGTGCTCTGGAGCCCCTGGCAGCGCTTCCCGATCCCGGCCAGCGCGCGCTGCTGGCCCAGGTTTTGCTGCGGGAGGCTGGTGAGGTGGAAATAGAGCAGGTGGAAGCTGCCCTGGAGTCGCTAAAGTATCGCCACCTGGAAGCCCTGCAGCGCCGGGTACGCGCGGACATTGCCGAGGCGGAACGGCGCGGCGATTTGGCTCAGTTGGCCGTTTGTATGGCGCAAAAACTCAAGGTGGACCGCCAGATGCGGGAAGCGGACGCTTAGTTCCAAAGATGTAGGGAGTTACCACCACCGCTGTAGAAACCAAATGGGCCATTTTCCATCTAATAAGGTGGGCGGATCAGAATTGGGGTGGAGTGTCATTCTGGGAGCGGCTAGAGGAGCACACTCCATTCCATGATATTCTATAACTCTTTGAAGGACGTGCGTCTACTTGCCCAAACGGTTCATCAACCGTCCGGAATATGCCCTTAGCGGCTCGCATAGCACCCTGTCCTTTCTTAGCACGGACCGATCCGAAAAAATAAGGCACGGGATAGGATTTGCTTGGCTATCGAAGACAAGTACGAAGAAGACATTCAGAAACTGATTGATGCGGGTAAGGAAAAAGGTTACTTGACCTACAACGAGGTCAACGACTTGATTCCTGGCGACCTGCATTCACCGGACGATCTCGACGATCTGTTGACTACCATCGGGACCCAGGGCATTGATGTGCTCGAAGGCGGTCCCAAGTTTGGCGCAGATAAGTTCGAGAGCGAGGGTGAGGAGGGCGAGGATGTTGAACTCGACCTTACACCGGGCACACTCGAGAAAACCAATGACCCCGTTCGCATGTACCTGCGCGAAATGGGCACTGTTCCACTACTGACCAGAGAAGGCGAAGTTGAAATTGCCAAGCGCATCGAGCGTGGGCAATTGCGGGTACTCAAGGCCATTTCCCGTTCGCCCATCGTCATTCGCGAGATCGTCGCCCTGGGCGAAGACCTCAAGCGTGGCGTGCGCAACATCAAGGAAGTGGTGATCTTCGACGAAGAAGAGATCACCGAAGAAATTCTGCAGGCGCGCATCCGGGTAACAATCGGCCGCGTCGACACCCTGCTCAAGCACCAGAAGAAAGCGTCACTGCTTCTGGAAAAGCTGGACACGATCAACGTCAAGGCAAAAGCCAGGGAACATCGCAAGACGCGATGGATGATGAACCGCGAGCGGGTAGAAGTCTCGCGCATCGTCCGCGAGCTGAAGTACACCAACGCGGAACGCAAGCGGCTGCTGGACAAGGTCAACAAGACTGTCGATGCCATGCGCATGCTCGAGCGGCAGATCAAGTCCCTCGAACAAAAGCACGACCAGTCGAAGAGCGAAGAGCTGCGCAAGGAATACCGCCGCCAGCAAAAGAACTGCAAGACCGACCTGGAAAAGCTGGAGCAGGAGGCCGGTGTCTCCATCGCCGAACTCAAACGCACCCAGCGCGAGATGATCCAGGGCGATATGGACGCGGAGCAGGCCAAGCGCGAGCTGATCGAGGCTAACCTGCGCCTGGTGGTTTCTATCGCCAAGAAGTACACCAACCGCGGTTTGCAATTCCTCGATCTGATCCAGGAAGGCAACATCGGCTTGATGAAGGCGGTCGATAAATTCGAGTACCGTCGTGGTTATAAATTCTCGACCTATGCCACGTGGTGGATTCGCCAGGCGATTACCCGCGCCATTGCCGATCAGGCCCGGACGATCCGTATTCCGGTGCACATGATCGAGACCATCAATAAGCTGATCCGTACTTCGCGGCAGTTGGTGCAGGAGCTGGGGCGCGAGCCTACTTCGGAGGAAATTGCCCGCCGGATGGACATCCCGGTGGCCAAGGTCCGCAAGGTGCTCAAGATCGCACAAGAGCCGATCTCGCTCGAAACCCCGATCGGCGAGGAAGAAGATTCTCATCTTGGCGACTTCATCGAAGATCGCCAGGCAGTCTCGCCTTCCGAAGCGGTAATCAGCGTCAACCTGAAGGAATACACCTCGCAGGTGCTGCGCACCTTGACTCCGCGCGAAGAGCGGGTGATCAAGATGCGCTTCGGCCTGGAGGACGGCTCCGAGCATACGCTGGAAGAAGTGGGTCAGAGCTTCCAGGTAACCCGCGAGCGTATCCGGCAGATCGAGGCCAAGGCGCTGCGCAAGTTGCGGCATCCTTCACGCTCACGCAAACTAAAGGCCTTCGTCGAAGGCGTCCGCGAATAGAAAA
Organism: uncultured Acidobacteriaceae bacterium; assembly: GCA_963721125.1. Taxonomy (GTDB): domain Bacteria; phylum Acidobacteriota; class Terriglobia; order Terriglobales; family Acidobacteriaceae; genus PALSA-350. The sequence goes on from CAVRHZ010000001.1 coordinate 642,076, forward strand.
CAAATCGCCTGCCCTCATCGGGGCAGGCGATTTTGCGTCGTTCCTCTCCTCCATTTATCTAACCACTGAAGCTACATTCATTCAGGAGTTATCCCGTGCCCCCGACATCACCCTCCGAAGTCGAGAAGTTAAAGCATGCACCCGATGTACACGGCGTTGAGGATCTAATCCGCCACCGCTGGAGTCCGCGTACCTATGCCGACAAGGAAGTGCCGCCCGCGGAGCTCAAGAGACTATTTGAAGCGGCTCGCTGGGCTGCTTCCTCTTCGAACGAGCAGCCTTGGCGGTTCCTCGTGGGCCGCCGAGGCGACGAAACCTATCAGAAGATCTTCAACGCGCTGGTTGAGTTCAACCAATCATGGGCCAAGAGCGCTCCGGTATTGGTCCTCTCCGTGGCCAAGAAGACCTTCACCCAAAAGGGCTCGCCCAATCGTTATGGCCTGCATGACACGGGAGCGGCCATGGCGAATCTGGCTCTGCAGGCAACCGCCGACGGGTTGCACACCCATTCGATGGCGGGCTTCGACAACGATCAGATGCGGGCGTCGTTTGGGATACCCTCTGACTATGATTTGGGCGCGGTCACAGCAATTGGATATTTCGGCGACCCAGCCAGCTTGCCGGACCACCTGCAAAAGATGGAAGTATCTGCGCGGCAGCGGAAACCTTTGGAAGAAATCGTGTTCTCCGACTGGGAGAAGCCGGCGCACTTCTGAAGCGCCATGAAAAAGATTCTGCTCTTCGTCAACCCGGTGCTGCAGCAAACAGGAGCAAGACGCAGAGACATCGCTCGCGTTCATAGTACCTTCCGCGAGGCCGGCGCCGCGGTCAATATTCTGGAAACCGGCGAAAACCGCGCCGCCGGACCGAAGGCAAAGCGGGCGATAGCAGAAGGCTACGATGCGATCGTCGTCTGTGGCGGCGATGGCACCATCTTTGACGTCATCCAGGGGGTCGCTGGCTCACGGCGTGCCCTTGGGCATCATTCCCTTTGGTACAGGAAACGTTCTGGCGCAAAATCTCAAGGTGCCAAAAGATCCGGTTACCGCGGCGCATTGGATTCTCCGCAGCCGTGCCTATCCGGTGCCCCTGGGCAAGATTACCTGCTGCGTCCCTGAAGGCCGGCAAAGCTGGCTGTTCGCGATGGCCGCCGGTATGGGCATGCATGCGGCCCTGATGTCTGAGGCGCGTCGGTCCGGTAAGAGCAGGGTAGGGCGGGCGGCTTATTTCGCCGCCGGGGGCAGGTTGTTGCTCAACCATCCGGTACAGCCCTTCGATATTGTCATCACCACTACAGGCGGGTCTGTCGTCCACCAGCAGGTAAGCGAGGCGATCGCGCTACGCGTGGCGGAGTTGAATCGTTGGCGCCCAGGCGGCGGGCTGACCTTTCCGTTCCTCCGCCTGGCCACAGTCGCGGGTTATTCGCGCTCCCGCCTGGCGCGCGCCACCTTTGAGGCGCTCTTTCGTGCCGGGGGAGCGCGCGATCTTGCGCAGACGGAGGACGCCGCGGCTTACTACCAGGATGTGGTGCGTGTGGTTTGCCGCCCCACCCCCAATCACGACTACAAACAGCCAATCGCGGTCGAAGCGGACGGAGAGGTGCTCGGCGCCTCCTGCGCGGAAATTGAAATGGCCGGAACCGATGTGTTGCTGCTCTCGGCAAGCGATTCCCAAGCGATATAGCACAACGTCTGTGCTAATTATGCCGTTGTATACTCTGTCGGTTTCCGGGGTTGGCTGTCAATTCACCCACCGCTCTCCCAACTTGCCACCAAGCCTTATGCCTTGCGAAATCGATAGCCAATATGAGTTTCCGTCAGGATATAAGTCGGATGAGCCGGATCGTCTTCGATCTTCTTGCGTAGCTGGTTAATGACAACCCGCAAGTACTCGCGCTCGTTGCCATAGAGCGGTCCCCATACCGAGGACAGCAGCCGCTCGTGGGGTACCGGATGACCTGCATGCTCCATCAAATAGCACAGCGTCTCGTATTGTTTCGGCGCGAGGTGAATATCCTCTCCCCGTTTTTGCACCAGGCGGCGTTCGCAGTCCAGAGTGATGTCACCGACTGCGCTGACCGCGTTCGCTCGCATCGAGGCGTTGTAGCGACGGATGACCGCGCGCAGCCTGGCCGCCAGCTCATGAATCTGAAATGGCTTGGTCACATAGTCATAAGCCCCTGCATCCAGTGTTTCTACTTTGTCATTCTCATCGTCGCGCACCGTCAACATGATGATCGGGCAGACGAGGATAGGCCTGGCAGATTCTGCGGCAGGTCTCCTTGCCGCCTATCCCGGGCATATTGATGTCGAGTAACACGGCATCATAGTTGACCATGCGCAGCCGGAGTAGCGCCTCCTCTCCATTGCATGCCTCCCCGATCGCGAACCCCAATGCGCCCAAAGTCTCAAAGAGACTTTGCCGGATTCCCGCATCGTCCTCGACCACCAGCACTTTGCTCTTTTGTTCCACTCCTCAATTCTCCTTTGCCGCTCTGGGCAAGGTAAGAACGAATGTTGTCCCGTTCTCCGGGTCGCTCGTTACCCAGGTTCGACCTTGATGCGCCTCTGTGATGCGCCGCACGACGGAAAGGCCAATCCCGGTACCGGCAGCCCTGTGCTCTGAGCCAGGGCTGCGATAAAAGCGTTGAAACACTTTGTCCCTCTCCTCAGGTGGGATGAAAGACCCTTCGTTGCGGACACTGATCAGCATCTCCGCTGGTTCCTCCTGAACGTCCACTACGATGGCCGAGCCGGGCCGGCTATATTTGGCGGCGTTGTCAAGCAGCTGAAGGAGCGCCATTTGTAACAGTTGTTTGTCAGCCCACACCAGGCTCCGCCGTGCGGCAGCGCGAACGTTGATAGGATGTTCGCCCAGCTCCCGGGAAGATGCTTCCACGCTGCATTCGATCAGCAGCTCGAGATCAACTTGCTCCCGTCTCAGTCTGAGTTCACTATTATCCAGCCTCGCCGTGCGTAATAAGCGCGAACTCAGGTCGCTGAGTTGAGCGGCATGTTGATCGATCAGGACGACCAGCCTCTTTTCCGTACCGGCCAAAGTATCCATCGCCAGCAAGCCGGAGCTTGCGCTGCGAATCGTCGTCAATGGACTCTTGAAGGCGTGGGCAAGGCCATCGAGAACAGCCGCACGAAGTTGTTCACTTTGCCGCGCTGCCTCCGCACTGGTTTCTGTCGAGAAAGAGCGTGCTCTCTCGATCGCCACTGCAGCCAGTGACGCAGCTGCATTGATCGTAGCTGTATCCAGCGAATGCCCGCAGAGGACGAGCGCTCCGATGGGCCGTACACCCAGGCGCAGGATTCGCTTGGAGGTGCGGGTGGCAGAGTCGTCCCCGCTCCTTTCCATAAAGTAGACAGAGCGTACCTCGTCGTCTGTGACGTCACACTGGCCGCTCCTGCACATATGGAGGTCATAAGCGTTCCATAAGACCACGCCTTCTACGCGAAGGGTGGAGTGCAGAAGGCCTGCGAGCTGCGGTTCCAGTGGCTTCTGCCGGTCGAGAAGCAGGATACTCTGACTCAGTTCATACAGTTTCTCCAGCTGTGACCGATGCAACTCCGACTCGCGAGCATGGCGGCTAAGCTGGTTGGAGAGACTGCTCACGACCAGAGCGACGCTTTCGAAAGCGCCCAAAGCCACCCAATCGTGTGGGTCCGCCATGTAGAACCTGAACAGGGGTTCCGTGAAAAAGTAATCGAGACAGGCAACGGACAACAATGAGATGATGCCGGCTTCAAGAAAGCCCCAGCGCAGCGCAATTGCAGTCACCAGGAGAAGTTGAACCGACGTTGCCGCCGAGAGATTGAAATGAAAGCGATACGCGACACAGGTGATCAGCAATGACCCCGCGGCTCCAGCCGCGATCCTGCCGGCAACCCCGCGTATACGCCTCCTAGTCATCGTCGCTTGACCTTGAGCAACTTAACTATATCGCCCGGCGCATAAGGAAACCGTTAAGAAGACGCTTATGCGTTACCAATGCCTTTCGCGATTCACTGAATATGCCGGTCCTTTTCCGGCGTACGAGGTAAATCCATATGAAATTTCTTAGAGGCTTTCGCCAATCTTATTCAACAGATATCCCAGCTCCATGTAAGTGCGGGCAAACGCGCACCGCAGAGCGGAATTGCACCCCGCAGAACTCACCCAAGGCTGCCCATGCGCCAGAGAAGAGCCAGCTCCTCGCCTGGACGTTCTATCACCGCTTCTTTCCGCTTCTCGTGTGCTCTCTGCTTGTGAGCACCTCTTTGGTCGCACATGGGCAGTCCACATTTGGCAGCGTGCGAGGTGTGGTGCAGGATGCCAGCGGCGCGGTTGTCTCCGATACCGAGATCGTATTGCACAGCACGGATGAGAACACCGACCGCACGGCCGTCGCTGATGCCTCTGGCGACTTCGTCCTGGAAAATGTGAAGGCCGGCAAATACACCCTGCATGCGCACCACAGTGGCTTTGCCGACACGGTCATCTCAGGCATATCCCTCGAAGCACGCCAGGACTTGCGGCTTACGGTCGCACTCAACGTAGCGGAACAATCAACCACGGTTCAAGTGACTTCAGACGCCGATCAGATCAACACAGAAAACGCGACGCTGAACGACTCCAAGAGCAACCAGGAGATGACCCAGCTTCCCCTCAATAATCGCGCCACCACCACCAGCCCGCTGGGTGCGCTCGGTCTTTCTCCCAATGTGCAGACGGACAGTTCAGGCAACATAGCGCTGGGTGGCGCAAGCTCGTCGATGGTGAACTTTTCCGTCGATGGTATCTCGACCGCAAACGTCCGGCAGAATGGTGCATTGCAGGACGCCTACCCGTCACAGGAGGGAATCGCGGCGGTCAAGGTCACCTCCTTCAACAACAGCGCGGAGTTCTCGCAGATCGGCGACGTCACCTTCACCACCAAGAATGGAACCAATCAGTTCCACGGGAGTCTGTTCGAGTACCTGCAGAATCAGGCGCTCGACGCCGACCCTTATGGCTTCAGTGGGAAAGCGCCGAAGAAGTTCAATACCTTCGGTTTCTCCCTGGGCGGACCGGTCATCATCCCCCACCTTTACAACGGGCACGATAAAACGTTTTTCTTCGCCGACTACGAAGGGAACCGCCGCACCACTGCTGTGGCGCAGCAATTGGAAGTGCCGACGGCAGCGGAGCGGAACGGCGACCTCAGCGGATTCAACACCGCTGGGCAAGCGCCGCTGGCTCCTATTCCAGCTGCGAACATCAGCCCTACCGCGAAAGCCCTGTTGAGCTATATCCCGCTGCCCAACGTGAGTGGTCAGGCAGGGTATAACTACGAGAACTTCCAGCCCACGCCGGCGCGCACGGATGGCGCCGACCTGCGCCTCGACCAGACCATCAGCTCCAAGCAGTCCGCCTATGCCCGCTTCAGCCGGAAGAACATCACCGAGGATTCTGCAAATCCTTTTCTTCCTAACGATAGCGATTCCGTTCATAACCGAAGCCTGCTGGTTTCCGACACCTACACCATCACTGCCACGCTGCTGAACGAATTTCGCTACGGCTTTACCAACGTCACCACCAGCGTCAACTTTCCCATTCAAGGATCGGATGCGTTGGCACAACTTGACCTTACCGGGGTGAATATCAGTCAGCATCCGACCACACATGCCTTTCCTACCTTCAACTTCAGCGCCGGAACTGGACTGACGCCCATAGGCCGGGACAAGGCGGGCATCACGCAGTCGAAGACAACCCAGTTCAGCGACAATCTCACCTACACTCGGGGCAAGCATACGATCAAGGGTGGCGTCGATGTACGCCGCGTGCGCTACTTCGATCTGGAAAGCTTCGCTCCGGAGTTCGCTTCGGATGACTTCGGCGATTTCATCTTTCAGCCCACCTTCACGGGCAATGCTTTTGGTGACTTTCTCGAAGGCGCCCCCACCACTCTGAACTTCGCCGTCTCCAGTCCGGACGTAGGCGGAACAGCGACCGAGTTCAGCCTCTTCGCGCAGGACGAATACCAGCTCAATAGCCGCTTGACGCTTAGCTACGGCTTGCGCTGGCAGATTCTTCCCGGCTTCCAGGAGGATGGCGGCAATCTGGCTAATTTCGATCAGCGAAACAACTCCATCGTGGTTCCGAATGCGCTGGCGGGGTACCTCACGAGCCAAAACATCACTGCGTCGAACGTTGCCTTTCAGCAGTCGTTCAATGCCTGCAATCTGGGCTACACAGCTCTTCCATGCACGCAATATGTAACCGCTAGTCAGGATCACTTGCCGCAGAGCCTGCGTAACACTTACAAAGGCAACTTTCAGCCGCGCGTGGCCTTCGCCTACCGTCCCTTCAACGACACCAAGACCGTTATCCGGGGTGGATTTGGCGTCTACACTATGACCAACCTGGGGCCGCTCTCCTTCAACAACAGCGGCAATCCTACGTCTAGCCTGCACAGCTATGCCAACGCCAACACGGCAGGACCAAACACGCCACTGATACAGTTTCCGAACACGGCGCCTCAAAGCACTACCGTGCAGATCGGAGGAGGAAGCCTGGACCAGGGAGTGAATCCGAACTACCGCGATCCACAGGCTAACCAATGGAACTTGACCGTGGAACGGGAAATCACCAGCAGTACGGCACTGCGGGTGAGCTATGTGGGGATGCACGCTTACCGGCTCAACATTACCGAGGACCTCAACCAGATCCCCGCGAGCACAACTCCCTTCACCACCACGGCCGCGAGCCCTTTTGTCGATCCCCGTTCTCCTTACACCAACTGGACCGAGCTTTTCAGTACATTCAACGCGGGTGAGGGCAACTATCGGGCCTTTGTAGTCGACGCCACCCATCGCATGCAGCATGGGCTTTACTTCGATGCCAACTACACGTTGGCCTACAACAAGGCCGACAACCAGGGGGATGCCCCAGGCGCGTTCGCGGGCGAAGTCAACTATGGCCTTCCCATTGCGGATCGCTTCCACATCGAACGGGATCTCGGCAACGTAGAAGGCACGCGCCGGAATCGGATGCTGTTGACCGGTATCTATCAGCTTCCCTTTGGCCGCGGCCGGAACTTTATGAACGGCGGCGGATTTAAGGATGCATTCCTTGGCGGTTGGGACCTGACGACCGTGACGTTGCTGGAAACGGGGCCGTGGCTTACCCCGACCATCAGCGGTTCGGCGGATCAGTCAAATACTAACTTGGTCAATCGCGGTGCTATTGCGCGGCCCGATGTAGTGTCAAGCAGGTTCTACGCTGGCCAATCCCGGGCGCAGTACTTCAACCTGTCCGCATTTGCCCCCACGCCGGCCGGTGCAGGACGCTTCGGGAACTCGGGAGTCGGCATTCTGGAGGGACCTGGTACGTCTGCGGTCTCGCTTGGGGTAGCAAAGCAATTTCGCATCACGGAGAAACTTCATGCGCGTTTCGAAACGACCTTTACCAATGTGCTCAACCACACCAACTTTGCCCCTCCTGTCACCGCAATCGACAGTTCAACCTTCGGAGCGCTGACAGGTCCGCAAACCGCCGAGAATGCCGGAAACCGTACCGGACAGGCGGCCTTAAGGCTGGACTTCTAACGTTACCGTGCCAACGGATCTCGGACACCCCGGGGTCCGCTGGCCGGATCCTGAGCGGCGGTTACAGTATTCGTTTTTTGGCGCGAATACAACGAGTTTTAAAACGAAATTGTCATCCCGACCGAAGCGGAGCGTAGTGGAGGGACCTGTTATTTCTCTGTCCATCCAATCTAACGGCCCCTAATGAAAGTCACCACCCTCCACTTGTCATCCCGAGCGAAGCCGAGGGATCTGCGGTGCGCCCCGGCTCCCGCACAAAGGTCTAAGTCCCGTTAGTTCTGCCACAGAATCGTCATCCTGAGCGAAGCGCCTCGCCGATGATCGCGTGACACAGCGCTTGTGGCGCGGAGTCGAAGGACCCCGGCGGTGCTTGATTTACCCATGGTGTTCGGAGCTTTTCAACCACCGGGCCCGCTCCGATTTTTCCCTCGGACCGAGAGCAAGAACTTCCAGTGCATGAAAAGATGTAACCATGACGATCGATTGCGTAGCGCAGCAACTGTTGCCGGGTTTCGGATGACGATTCTGTGGCAGAACTAACGGAACTTAGACCTTTGTGCGGGAGCCGGGGCGCACCGCAGTCCCTCGGCTTCGCTCCTAATGAACAATCTCCGGTTGAGGTAGGGGGACGAGCTGGAAGCCTAGGGCAAGAGCTTGTTTGTGCAAGCGATGTTGGTTGCGAAGAGCTAATTTTTCTTCTTCGATGGCGAAGATGCTCTCGTTGTAAGCGGTGCGGGTGGTGATCAGGTGATATACGATGCGAGCCAGTTTATGGGCCGCAGCGGTGATGGCTTGCGGCGCGCCCAGGCGCGCCCGCATGCGGCGATAATATGCGCCCAGGTAGGAGTGGCTCTTATGGAGCGTCTGCGCGGCCAGTCGCAGGGCAGCGGCTAGACGGCTGTTGGATTTGCGGGTCTTTGAAGAGAGAACCTTGCCCCCACTCTTCTTGCTCCCGGGACACAGCGTCAGCCAACTGGTGAACGCCGCCACATTGGGAAAACGACCGAAATCGGTTCCGATCTCCGTCACCAGTGTATGCACCGTCAGCGCGCTCAACCCGGGAACGACCGTTAAGTCGGTGCCCAGCACGCGATACAGTTCCTTGCCCATGTCGAAATGGAACTGGTTCTTACGCCGTTTGCCCCGCTTATGGCCCTGCAACGGTTGGCCTCCGTTGGGTTGGTTGGGCAATTGGCCCATGCGCTGCTCGATCTCCCGATCACAGTCCAGCAGCATCTTCTGATAATGCCGGTAGGCTTCCAGCGACTGACGCAGCGTGAACAAATGCTCGGAACGGTAGTTACCCACCAGCGACTTGATGACTGTTTCCCTTTCCGCACGAATGCGCCCGTCGGCCAACCTGGCCAACTGTTCGGGATCTCGTTTGCCTGCCAGAATAGCGTCTACGATCGCCAGACCGCTCTTACCCGTGATGTCGCTGAGCACATGATGTATCTGCAGATTCATCTGCGTCAGCGCTTTTTGCATGTGCTGCACGTGCACCGCAGCCGCTTCCACCAGGTTGGACCGATGGCGGCTCAGCGCACGCAGAGCGCAGATCGCTGCCTCAGGACGGAAGGAGCTACGCAGCAGACCCACCGAATGCAGATACTGCAACCACTGACAGTCGCTTACGTCAGACTTGCGTCCCGGTACATGTTTGACGTGCCGTGAGTTGACTAGACACACCCGCAGCCCGGCCTCTTCCAGCACCTCGTAGAGCGGTATCCAGTACACCCCAGTCGATTCCATCGCTACGCTGGCCACGCCGCACTGCTTTAACCACGCCGCGATGGCTCGCAGTTCCTCCGTAAAGGTGGAAAAACAACGTACCGGCTCAGGGTCTCGATCCCGCGACACAGCCACGTAAATCTCTCTCGCCCCTACATCAATCCCAGCCGCGTTGGGCTCAATACACTCCAAACTCAACTCCCGGACCGCCTTCTTCTCTCTTCTCATCCCCTCTCCCAGACTGGGCCGAAGGCCAGGCGGCCAATATTAGTAATCTCCTAAACGGGATCGCTACCTAAAAAGGCAACCTCACCAATCTCTCTACCACGCAGCCTGGGACCATCCTCGGGATCGGGCTACTACGCTCCAATCGAACGCCGGCCTACTTCCTCCAGACTCAGTCCTCTCAAGCTTAACCGCACTCACCCTACCACCGGTTCATTGCTCCCTTAACTTGCCGCAGGCAAGTCGGCTCCTCCTAATGAACAAAAAATAAAGCCAATAGAATCAACCTCGATTTCCAGCGTTCATTTCACTCTTAACTTGCCGCAGGCAAGTCGGCTCCTCGGGATGACAAGTGGAGGGTGGTGACTTTCATTAGGGGCCGTTAGATTGGATGGACAGCAAAACAGCAGGTCCCTCCACTACGCTCCATTTCGGTCGGGATGACAATTTCGTTTAAAGCTCGTTGGCTTCACGTGAAAATCGATAAAGTCCCCGCCTCTTAGAATGACGATTTCTGTTGCAGTTTGACGAAAAATATCCTAAACAAGTGAGCGCTTATAGGACACAGTCGTGGGCTAACCCTTAGCGGTAGTCCTCACGTCGACTCCTAAAAGTTAAAGATCGCCTGAAAATTAAAGTCCCTAACTGCAGATCCGTGGGAGAAAAAGCCGGACGCCAACTGCGTGGACTCGCCGAAAAACGGAGAGCCGGTGGTGCCGTCCGGCGGACCGCCAAGCGTCCCGTTGGGTGGCGCGAGATTGACCACGTTGAAGATATTGTGCGCGAAGGCGCTCAACGTGATGCTGTAGCGCCGGTCCACACGGGTGCTCTGGCCGCCCGGATTGGGTCCATTGCCTCCCAGCCCCATTCCCGGCATGTGCCCCCCACCGCGGCCTCCACCACCACCATCAACCCTTGCTCCCTTTCCCTCTTCCACCCGGGGGCCGACGCCAAAGGACTTGGCCACCCGCATATTCATGGCGAATTGAACACCAGCATTGCCGTAGTTGATGGGGATGATTGTCGATCCAGCGGGAGGAGTCGCGCTGATATCGAAGTTTCCGTACTTCGTTGTATCCACATCGGCCGGATTCGAAGCCGCGGAGGCGAACACCGGCCGGTCGTTGAAGAACGAATCCCCATTGTTGTCTTGGCTAAGCTGGACATTGAACGGCGCGCCCGACCAGGCGCTGAGGAAGGGGCTGATCCTGAAGCCCCAGGGCGCCGAGTAATTAGCGAAGGCAAAGACCCGGTTGCGGACGTCGAAGAACTGACGCCCGTAATCCTGCATGATGTCGTACTGATTGGATGGGTGGTAGCCGGTGCCGCCGGTATCGCCGTTGGCCTTGCTATAGATGTAGAAGCCGGTGAACGTAAGCTTCCTGCCATAAGCCACATTCAGGTTAAGGAAAATCTGGTTCTCCTTGAAGACGGCCAGCGAATCGTACTCATAAATGTTGCATGGCGTACCCGGCGCCGCCCCGATTGGATTGACCGGGCATAAACCCAACGCCGGCCGGCTCCCATCGGGCATCGGGGCATCGATATTGCGCGAGAGCAGTTGATGGATGCCGCGGGAATAGAGATACGTCGCCGAGACACTTACGTTTTTATTCACCTGGTGCTCGATGCCGGTTCCGGTTTCTATGTTCGCGGGCGCATTCAGACCCGGTTGCGTACGATAGTAGGTCGGCAACCCAACAGATTCCTGTGTGGTGCTGTTCGGAGGCGTTCCATTGGGGTTGGGCTGAATGGTCTGCACCTGTCCCGTTTGGTTAAGGTTGTAGCGGTCTACATTGAGCAACAAGTCATAGGTGTATCGATTGAAGAAAATCCCATAGCCCGCACGCAACACGGTTTTAGGCGGCTTGCCGCTGGGTCCAAAGCCATAGGAAAGGGCAACGCGCGGACCAAAATTGAACTTATTTGGAATGTGATTTTGGGTCTCGAAGCGCAGCCCGTAGCTGAGGGTGAAGTTTGGCCGCGCCTTCCAATCGTCCTCAGCGTAAAGACCCAGATCGACTACGCCCACACTCTGGTTCGGAGCCCCAGTAGTGATGGAAAACTGGCTGGGCCTATTTACCTGGTAGTCAACGAGATTGGAATAAGTATAGGTGCCCTCAAAGTTGGCGTTCGAATAATTTGTGTCCTGGATATCACGCAGCCGGCCGCCGAAGCGAAGGTAGTGTTTGGTAAGCGCAAGGGAAGCGTAGTTCTGAAACTCGTAGCGTGTCTCCGTATCGTGGATGGCGCCCAGGGGGCTGCCGCCACCTTGAAAGTTCTGCAGAACATTGATGGCCGGAGCAACCAGCTGCGGGGTCTGGTCGGTTTGATCACGGACGTATTGGAAACGTGTATTGTTGACGAACTTCGCCCCGTACACCTGGCTGTCGCTGATCTGAATTCTGTTTTCTACTTCGTTGGTGTTGTAGCCCTGGCTAGGCAGCACGAAGCTCCCCACTCCACTGTTATTCCGGGTGTCCTGGTAGTAGCTATAGCGGACCGTTAAGGTCTGGTTAGGGGTCAACTGATAGTCGATGCGGGGACTGATGTCGGTGCGGGTCTGCGGGTAAGGCACGGCCAGGCTGCATGGCGTGCCGATAGCCTCTACCAGGGCGCCGCTTTCCGGTTCACAGGTAGCAGGGTCCGGCACGTAAGGCACATTGGCATTGACGATGTTGTTGGCCTGAATATTTCTCCGGTCAAAGCTGAAAAAGAAAGACGCCTTCTTACCCAGCGCGCCGCTCACGTTACCGTCATATTGCAAGGTATGGTAGGGCGGTTGATTCTGCACGAAGGGATTAGAGGTGTTGAAGACGGAAGCATTGGCATTCATGAACAACTGACCGTGCAGCTTGTCGGTGCCGGGCTTGGTCAGGATCTCAATCCGGCCATAACCAGGACTGTCATATTGGGCGGAGAAGGGATTCTGGTTGATGATGATGGCGCGGATCGCCGACTTGGGCGGCAGTTGTCCGCCGGTAAAGCCGTCGATGTAAATCTGGCCCCCGCTGGGACCCGCAGCGGGACCCGCCAGCGCGGTGAGTTCATTCGACAATTCGTCCGGGTCATCCGAAAGAGCGTCGAGGTCCTTGCCCGTCAACACCACGGCGCTCACGTTGTTGTCTGGATCCACGCTTACGCCTGGCGTATCGCCGGAAACCTGTACCTGTTGTTGCTCCATTTGAATCGTCAGCGAAACATCCAGGTGCTGGGTTTGCCCGGCGGCAATCCGCACCAGCGGAGAAGTGAACGGGGAGAATCCGGCGGCCTGCACGGTGACCGTATATTGGCCGGGCGCCAGGCCGGAAATTGCATATTGGCCACTAGCGTCCGAGGTGCCTGCGCGACTCACCCCGGCCGCCGATGTCACAGTGAGCGAGGCCTGGGGAATGACGGCGCCACTGGGATCGGCCACCTGGCCCCGTAGTGTTCCTGTCACTGTTGCTGTTTGAGCCAGGACAGGTTGTACAGCAGCTATTCCGGCAAAATAGAACACGGCGGTCAGGCAGAGAGTGAGCAGTCGGTTCAATAGTTCTCCCCAGTGCAGATCTATACAGATGCAGAGTTGGCAGTTCGGTTGTTTGTTGCGATGGCTTAGTAATGGAGCGCGCCTGTGGCACGCATTTTTTCCCCGGCACTTACATCGAGTGCTCTATTGCTCTACTGTGACTCCCCGCCGCCGCCCTCTCCCCCACCCAGGTTCCAGGCGGAAGAAAGCATGGCTTGACTGCCGCTGGTGGAGGCCTGCAGCATGGGCTCGACGCCGGCCACCACGGTGACGGCGGTTGCCGTGTCAGGGGCTTGGCCCTCGGTGGCCACTACGATGACCATGTTGCCTTTGGCCAGATCCTTCAACGTGACCGTTGGCGAGCGCGCCAACAGCTGCTGAATATCGGCGCCACGGCCTTGACCGCCCCCCTGACCGCCCGATTGAGCGCCGCCCGGCCTATCTGCGCCGGGAACAGATCCAGCGGAGGCGCCCGATGGTGGTCCGCCGGCAGCGGGCGCCGCAGATCCGTCCGGCCGCCTCGCTCCCCCACCGTTCATGCGCGCTGCCAGTCGCTGCGCCACAGCAGGGTCCAGCTTTTTCACTTCACTGTCAGGCGTAACAGAAATGACCACCGGCTTCTTGGTCGCCGTGTCATTCACCGTAATTGTCGACGCAGCCGCGTTTACCGACTGGATGGGTCCGGCCAAATTGCGGAAGCTTCCGCTGACAATCTCCTCCGCCTCCAGGGTGGTGCCGTCGTCATTTTTTGACCCGCGAGCGCGCAGCTGGTCGCCAGGTTTGATCTGATCAAGTGAACCTTTGACCGCCTGGTCGAAGCGGACTGAGCCTGGAGCATAGCGGCGAATAATGGTGGTGGACGATGCGTGGATAATCAGCGTCCGGGTGCCACCAGGTCCGCTGGAGATGGTCACCGTTCCTGCTGCCGGATCAACTGCCTTAACTAAGCCTCCCGCGCCACGCTTCTGCCAGTCTTCCCGCTCCTTTTCCTGCTTCTGCGCGATGTCGGCGCCCTTGATGGCAACCAGCATGCTGGCATCCAGGGACTTGCCATCCGCGTTGGCCGAACCGCGCGCCATCACTCGATCCCCTGTCTGCAGATCGGTCAAGCTGAACGGAGTGGCTCCGGCAAGGGTCTTCTGTCCGGGTTCAATGCGCAGTAGACGTGCGTTGCCCTCAACCGTAACCTGCATGGTGGCGCCGGCATCGTTCTTGACGGTAAGTGTGTTACCGCTCAGCGTCTGGACTGTACCCAGGAAAGTGACCGGCTTGGCGGCCGGCGCAGCTGCATCTTGTGCTGGAACTGCTGTTGGCAGCAAGCCCGCGATGGCGAGGATCACTCCGCCAAGAATCACCCGGGTGTTCAGCTTGCGCAGTTTTATTCCTGGCATCGTTCGCCTCGCCTAACGCTCTTTCCCGCTGCTATTTTATGCGCTGCCAATGAAGAGCGAGCGGTTCCTTTCAGGGTGAATCAAAGTTTTACTGGGGCCCGGTCGCAGCGCCAACTGGAACTCGCGACGGATACTCCAGGCTGGTGTTTGGCTGGCTGGTTTTGACCCGGATCCCCTGTAGACCGGGCTTCGCTGTAGAGACGAAGGTCAACTCATATTGGTTTTGCAGCTTGCGCTGGATGTCGGAGAGAAACGGCGCAAAGGATACCGGGTTGCCAAAGCCCTCCAGGTAGACCTTCCCTCCGGTCGCGCCTGAAACCATAGTCAAGTAGTTCTGCCCTCCATCCGTCGCCACAAAACTCCGGTCGAGCCGCCCCTGGCCCCGATAGTAGATGGAATAGACCACCACACCGGCTTTCTGTGCGTCGCTGGTAGCCGCCTGCACATAGGGATTCTCGGGGTCGAAGCGTGCGCCGGAGTAGCGGTCGACGCCATCGGTGACCATGATCACCTCGCGGCGAACGTTGCTGTCCCCACCCGGCCAGTGCTTTACCAGGTCCGAGAGGCAAAAATACGGGCTTCCATTAATTCCCGCGTTCCCAGAGGGCAGGCGGAGAGACTTTGCTGCGAGCGCGTGGTCGTTGGTAAATTTTTGCACCAGGTTTGGGGTCCCGTTGCGCATATACCCAATCGCTACCTGGGCGGTGGGAGGCAGTCCACCCAGAAAGGTACGAATATCATTCAATTGCAGACCCAGGTTGCCGCGGGAAGAATCGTCCAGTAGCACTACCAGTTGCAAGCCCGAGCGCTCCCCCCGCAATGGAACCCAGCCGGCCACCTCCTGAAGCTTGCGATTCTCGTAAAGGCTGATGGTCTGCTTGGGAACGGTCGTAGCGCCTTCTGCTCCTTTTGTGTTCGCCGTGACAATGGCACGACCCGTAGAAGTCTCCTGTGCCGATAGGGGCGGCCGAACAGCCACCATAAATAGCCCAACTGCCACCACCATCACGAACTTGCAACCACCTGTCTTCATTGTCCAACCTTGGCCCTGCTCATGTCTGAAAGCTGCCGAGCATGCTCCTATATGACGGCAGCGGGATGCGAAAGGTTCGACCGAGCCCCTAGAATTCCCCAGGGAAATCCCCGCCTACGATCTTTCGCCAATGGCGCTCTGCTATCCTCGAGGGGAACTGCAATGGTTACTTGGGGTTCCGCCCAGCTGACGTAACTTGTTGATACAGTGGGATCAGCAACGGGAGAAATGCTCGAGATGACCGACCTAAAGGTAATGGAGCCTCCAGTCGCAGCGCAGACGGAGCGTCCGCTTTGTGTCGACCTGGACGGGACGCTGGTCAAGTCAGACACTTTCGTCGACTCGCTGATGGTTCTCGCCCGTCGCCACCCCCTATCCTTTTTCCGCACGCCGTTCTGGGCCAACAAGGGAAAGGCACATCTCAAGTCGCAGGTGGCCTCCCTGGTCGCTCTCGATGTTGCCCATCTGCCTTACAACCGTCCGCTGCTGGACTATCTTAGAGAAGAACATGCGGCTGGCCGTAAGATCTACCTCGCCACCGGAGCCGATCGCGTTCTGGCCCAGAGCGTCGCCGCTCACTTAGGCATCTTTGACGGCGTACTCGCCAGCGATGGGACGGTCAACCTTACCGGAAACGACAAGCTGCGGCATCTGGAGCAACGTTTTGCCTCCGACGGCTTTGACTACGTCGGCAACGCCCTGCCCGACTTGCCGCTGCTCAAGAGCGCCCAGCGGGCATTGCTAGCCAATCCTGATCTCAGGTTGAACAGTGCCCTGAAGAGCCGAAATATTAATGTGAGCAGGAAGTTCGTCGACCGCTTGCCCGCGCCGGTTGCCTTGGCCAAGGCCCTGCGGGTGCACCAATGGGTAAAGAATCTACTCGTCTTTCTGCCCCTGCTCCTGGCCCACACCCTTCACCTCGGGCTTGTGTTAACCGCGGTCGCGGCCTTCTTTTGCTTCAGTTTTGTCGCTTCGGCCACCTACATTTTCAACGACTTGCTTGACCTGGAGGCAGACCGGGTACACCTGAACAAGCGCAAGCGGGTCTTTGCTGCGGGGGACCTTTCCGTAACCGCGGGCGTTGCCGTCTCATTTCTGCTTGCCGCGCTTGCTTTCATGGTGGCCGCTCGCCTGGAACAAAAGTTCCTCCTCTTCCTGCTGCTCTATCTTGTGACCACAGTGGCTTATTCCCTGGTGCTCAAGCGCATTGTTCTGCTGGATGTCGTCATCCTTGCCGGCTTGTACACCGTGCGCATGGTGGCCGGGGCTGCGGCCACGTCCACGCTCATCTCTCCCTGGCTCGCGGCTTTCTCAATTTTCTTTTTTCTCAGCCTGGCCATGGTCAAGCGCTTCAGCGAATTGCAAAACCTGCGCGTGCGCGGCCTGAATCCAACCTCCGCAAGAGGCTATCTCTTAAGCGACATTGAACAATTGCGCAGCTTCGGTACTGCTAGCGCTTATGCTTCGATCGTAATCTTTGCCCTCTATATCAACGGGCGTGACTTTACCGCGCTCTATCGCCACCCCAGCCGCATGTGGTTGATCACACCGCTGATGATCCTTTGGATCAGCCGCGTTTGGCTGCTCGCCTCGCGCGGCTTGCTGGACGAGGATCCGGTGATCTTTGCGCTTGAAGACCGCATGAGTCTCCTGCTCTGTTTAGGGGTCGTGCTCATTGCCTACTCGGCGCTGTAACCAAGGTGTATACCGGAGAGAGAGTCGCTTATTTCGTGAAGCTCGCCGGGAAAGATAATTGATTTATGTCCAATCACCCGGATCGGCCGCACTTTGAATCCTGGGGCCGCTATCCAAGGCTCTCCGCTGAAGTTCGCCCCCTCTTCTGGAAAGAGGATTTTCCTCCCCCCACCTCTCCAGCGAAAAAATGTTGGCGGTGGGTATGGGACGCAGTTACGGCGACGTTTGCCTGCTCCAGAATGGAACCCTGCTGCGCACACCAAATCTTGATCGCCTGCTCTCGTTCGACCAGCAAACCGGTCTGTTGCGCTGCGAAGCCGGGGTAACGCTGGCCCAGATTCTGGACTTCGCTGCGCCCCGCGGCTGGTTTTTGCCGGTGAGCCCGGGGACGAAATACGTAACCGTCGGTGGAGCGATTGCCAACGACATCCACGGCAAGAACCACCATGTCGCGGGCACGTTCGGGTTGCACACGCCATGCTTCGAGCTCATCCGTTCGGATGGGACCCAGGTGGTGTGCAGCGCAACCGAAAATCCTGAATGGTACTCCGCTACTATCGGGGGCATGGGGTTGACCGGCCTGATCAGTTGGGCCGAAGTGCAGTTACGCCCCATCGCTTCCCGCCGCATCCGGTATCAGGCCACCCAGTTCGTGGGGCTGGAGGAGTTCGTCGCGCTTTCCAGCGCGAGTACGCAGGAATACTCTGTAGCCTGGATCGATTGCGTCGCCCAGGGCCGTAACTTTGCCCGTGGCGTTTTCATCCAGGGCGAGCATGACGAAAATCCCGGACCACTGACGCCATTGGCCAAGGCAAAATTTGCCCTGCCCTTCGACTTGCCGGCCTTTGCCCTCAATCGCTCTTCAGTGGGCGCCTTCAATGCGCTCTACTACCACAAGCAGATCAAGAAACAACGCTCTGGGCTGACTGATTACGAACCATTCTTCTACCCCCTCGACCGCATCCTGCAATGGAATCGGCTGTATGGCCAGCAAGGGCTGCTGCAGTTCCAATGTGTTCTGCCGTGGGCCGGCGATTCGATGGGGATGATTCAGCTATTGAAGGCGATTACCGCATCCGGGCTGGCTTCTTTTCTGGCTGTGATCAAAGTCTTTGGAGATGTAGCTTCGCCTGGAATGATGTCGTTTCCCATGCCCGGTATTACCCTGGCGCTGGATTTTCCCATTCGCCGGGAGGTGAGCTTCGACCTGCTGGATAGGCTAGCCGCCATCACCGCCGACTTCGGCGGCCGTATGTATCCAGCCAAGGACGCATGCATGAGCGCGGCGCACTTCCAGCAGTTCTATCCCCAGTGGGAGCAGTGGGCTCTCTACATCGATCCTTCGTTCAGCTCCAGCTTCTGGCAGCGGGTAGCCGGCCTTGACTAAACGGGATCCGGATTTTCTCTCCAGGGTGCTGGTGTTAGGAGCCACCTCGAGCATCGCCATCGCAACCATGCGGCAGCTTGCCGCGCGAAATACGCGTTTCATGCTGGTGGCCAGGAACAGCCATCGGCTGACAGCGGTAGCCCAGGACCTGCTGACCCGGGGCGCGAGCACAGTCGACACCTGGGCCATGGATCTGGATGACACCACGGCCCACAAGGAGATGCTGGCCATCGCGGCGGAGCGGCTGGGCAAGATCGATATGGCCCTGATCGCCTACGGCGTGTTGGGTGACCAGCAGTCCGCGGAAGCGGATTTCGAGATCGCCGCAGCTGTTCTCCATACCAACTTCATCTCCGCTGTTTCCCTGCTGACCTGGCTGGGAAATTATTTTCAAGCCCAGCACGGGGGCACGTTGGTGGTTGTGTCCTCGGTAGCCGGCGACCGCGGCCGCCAGAGTAATTATGTCTACGGCGCTTCCAAGGGCGCGCTCAACATCTTTTTGGAAGGTCTGCGCAACCGCATCGATCGCGATGGAGTGCAGGTGCTGACCATCAAACCGGGCTTCGTGGCCACGCCCATGACCGCCCATGTGGAGCACAACGCGCTTTTCGCCACGCCGGAACAGGTCGCCCGCGGCATACTGAAAGCCGTTCAGCAGCGGCGCGATGTTGCCTACGTGCCCTGGTTCTGGGCCTGGATCATGCTGCTGGTCCGTGCCATCCCGGGTTCTCGTTTCAAGAAGATGAGCATGTAGCCGTTCCTTCCTTTTGCATCCTGACAACGAATCGGCGAATCGTAAAAGCAGCCGCACTCTCGGCTCGGAGAAACGTTGCCATGGACTTTCACCTGATAGGAAAAACAGCCTTGGTCAGCGGATCCACCGCCGGTATCGGACTCGCGATCGCAAGCGGACTCGCTCTGGAAGGCGCAACGGTTTATGTCAATGGCCGCACCGAAGCCAGGGTGAAGCAGGCCATGGCGCAGGTCGAAGCTGCGAAGGCGCAGGCGAAACAAACGCAGGGCACGGTGGAGGGGATCACAGCGGACCTGGGAAGCGTCGAGGGTTGCGTAGAGCTCTTTAGCCAGCTACCCAATGTGGACATCCTGGTCAATAATCTCGGCATCTTCGAAGCCAAACTTTTCGCCCAGATCTCCGACGATGATTGGCGCCGTTTCTTCGAGGTAAACGTGCTCAGCGGGGTGCGTCTCTCGCGCCAATACCTGCCCGGAATGCTGAAGAGTAATTGGGGCCGCATCTTGTTTATCTCCAGCGAGTCAGCCGTTCAAATCCCGGTGGAGATGATCCACTACGGCATGACCAAGACCGCCCAACTCGCGATTGCCCGCGGTCTGGCCGAGTCGGTTGCCGGGAGCAAGGTTACAGTCAACTCTATCCTGGCCGGGCCAACTCGCTCCGAGGGCGTTTCCGGCTTTGTCGGCGATCTAGCTAAGCAGAAGGGTGTTAGCGAAGCCCAGGTGGAGAAGGACTTCTTTGAGACCATCCGGCCCTCTTCACTGATCAAGCGTTTTGCCACCCCGGAAGAAGTAGCGTCGTTGGTGGTCTACATGGCGAGTGAGCGATCCTCGGCAACCACGGGTGCCGCGCTTCGGGTAGATGGTGGCGTCGTCCGCTCCATTCTCTAGCTCAGCCCACGCTTCTTTACCGGTAACAAATGATGGGTGCCCCATTCAAGCCCGGTTTTGGCTTGAGTGGGATTCCATGGGCCTCGACCTGGGGATCCGTAGCTGTGCAGAAAGCTGCCGGTCCAGCGAGGTGGAATCCCACTCAAGCCAAAACCGGGCTTGAATGGGGCACCCATCATTTGTTACCGGTGGTAGAAATCAAGGCTAGGTGGCGTTGAATGCCAGGGATGCCGAGTTGATGCAATAGCGCAGGCCCGTCGGCGGTGGCCCATCGTTAAAGACGTGACCCAGGTGCGCATCACATCGTTTACAGGCTACCGCGGTCCGCACGCCCCAACTGTTGTCTTCTGTTTCCACAATGTTCTCATTGGCCATCGGCTGCCAGAAGCTCGGCCAGCCGGTACCGGAATCGAATTTCGTATCCGACGAAAACAGGGCCGTGCCACAGCAAATGCAGCGAAAGATCCCACGTTGGTGCAGGTTCCAGTAGGAGCCGGTATAGGCCATCTCGGTATCAGCCCTACGCGTTATATCGAAGGCGTTACCTGAAAGCTGCCGCTTCCACTCCGCGTCGCTCTTGACAATCTTCGGCACCCGGACGGTGCCCATGGCCACGCCAGACGAAGAAAATTCCGCAATCGTAACCTCTGGAGGAGGACCGCTTTGCGACGGGGCTGCTGGTGGAGAGGGCGCAGGATGCAGAGACCAGGCGGCGACGGCAACGGCGGCCATACCCCCGCTCAACAGGAACGCACGACGGGTCACTTTTTGCGCGTTCAGCATCGTAGTTGATGTCTGAGTCGAACATTGATTCACCACAACATTCGACTCAAAACACGCGCGGAAGTTACAGCCTAGGCGTCGAGTTGCTTCACTACCAGCTCATTCAGCAGCGCCGGATTAGCCTGTCCTTTTGACAAGCGCATCACCTGGCCCACAAAGAAAGCAGCCACCGTCTTCTTGCCGCCACGGTACTGCTCCAACTGCTTGGGATTGGCTGCAATCACTTCCTGAATCAGCTTTTCCAGCGCCGCGGGGTCGCTGATCTGCTGCGGCTTCTCGCGCTCGTACACCGTACCGAAGTCTTCGCCATTTTCAAACGCCGTGTCAAAGAGGCCCTTGAGCTGCTTGCTGGAAAGCTCTCCGCCCTCGGCCAGATCCGCCGCCTGCACCAATCCCCGCATGCTAATCGGAGACTGTTCCAGATCCAGGCCCTTGGCCTTGAGTCGGCCCATCAACTCGCTCTGAATCAGGTTGGCGACCCGCCGCGGGCTCCGCGCCTGCCTCGCCGCAGTCTCAAACTGATCCGCAAAGGCGCGCGTAGCGGTCAATGTCTGAGCATCCTGCATGCTGATCTCGTACTCCGCGATCATGCGCTTGCGGCGCGCCTCCGGCAGCTCAGGCATGCGGCTCACCAGGATTTCCTTCCACTGCCCCGGAAACCAGTAGCGGCGGCAAATCCGGCTCAGGAAAATAGCGGTAATCGTGCGCCTGCTCCTTCGACCGCATGGAGTAGGTGCGACCCTCGTTCGCGTTCCACAGCCGCGTCTCCTGAGTCACCCGGCCGCCGCTTTCGATCACCTCCACCTGGCGCTCGATCTCATACTCCAGCGCGGAGCGAATAAAGCGGAAGCTGTTCACGTTCTTGACCTCGGCCTTAGTCCCGAATTGCTTCTGCCCGCGCGGCCTTACGCTGACATTGGCATCGCAGCGCAGCGACCCTTCTTCCATATTGCAGTCGCTCACACCGGTGTAGAGCAGAATCTCTTTGAGCCGGGTCAAATACTCATAAGCCTCGTCGGGCGTTCGCAGATCGGGCTCACTCACAATTTCAATCAGCGGCGTTCCGCAGCGGTTGAGGTCTACATAGGTCTTGGTCGCAGAGTCGGAAAAGCCATCGTGCATGCTCTTGCCCGCGTCCTCTTCCATATGCAGCCGCGTAATCCCAATGCGTTTGGTGACCGTGTGGCCGGAGCCATCGAGCGCCGGCACATCGATCCATCCGTGTTCCGCCAGCGGCTTGTCGAACTGAGAAATCTGGTAGCCCTTGGGCAAGTCAGGATAGAAGTAGTTCTTGCGCGCGAAGACCGACTGCTCGCGCACTTCGCAGTTGATCGCAGTCGCGGCCAGCACCGCGTACTCTACTGCGCGCTGGTTCAATACCGGTAGTGCCCCCGGCAAGCCAAGGCAGGCGGGACAAATATGCGTGTTCGGCTCACCGCCGAACTTATTTGCGCAGCCGCAAAAGGCCTTGGTATTGGTTAGCAGCTGTACGTGGACCTCGAGGCCGATGACCGGCTCGTACCGTTCCAGCACTTCCCGCGAAACACTCTTCGCTGTGAGCGTCATTACTTTCGATTCTAGCAACGCCGGCGGCGCAAATGGCAGGGTTTTGCTCATCGAATGTTTGTCTCAGGCCGCTACTTCCCGGATTTCCTGCCACGCTGCACTGGAAGAAGCCGCGTGCGCGCCTTTCCGTGAAGAAAGGCGCATGAAGTGCGACAACGCCATTTAGCTCTACAGGAAATCCGGGCTTCCGGCCCATGGTTACAGAGAAAGGATAGTAAGATTTTCCAGGCACCTTAGTAGCCGGAGAATCCCGCTGATGATCGATATTCGTCAGGAAGTAACTGCGGTCATTGAGGCTACCGTCCTAGTCGTGGCCGCTCTCTTCCCTATTGTTAATCCTTTAGGAAGCGCCGCCATTTTCGTAAATTTAGTGGGGCCGATCGCGTTTGCCACGCAGCGGTTGCTGGCGCAGAAAATCGCGATCTATAGTTTCTTTCTCCTGCTCTGCTCCCTGCTGTGGGGCGTCCATGTACTTTCATTCTTCGGTATTCAGATCTACGCGGTACAGATTGGCGGAGGCCTCGTGGTTGCCGCTACCGGATGGTCCCTCCTGGGCAAGGACACCGGACGCGAGAAAGACACGACGACCCCGGAAGACCAAATCCTTGAAAACGCATTCTATCCCTTTACGCTCCCAATTACGGTGGGGCCGGGCTCTATCTCGGTTGCCATTACCCTCGGAGCGCATCTGCCTCCTGAGCTGCACGAGTCTTCCTTGTTCTCACCCCGGGTTCTGATCGCCGCCGTCGCCGGTATCACGATAATTTGCCTGATTATCTACTACTGCTATATCTATGCGCGCAAAGCAGAGCAGCTACTCGGCAGATCCGGAACCTCTATGGTGATGCGTCTTTCCTCATTCATCCTACTCTGCATCGGCGTACAGATTATCTCCACCGGCATCAAGGCATACCTTCAAACAATAGGTAAATTCTAAGCAGTCTTGTGTAGAAATTACGGAGGCCGCTTCGTAATGGCTTTTAAGCAACACCGATTTCTGGCCTGCGCAACTTATCGGTCGTTGCCGTAGGCGGTGATCCGAGTGGCCGTACTAAGTACCGCAACCAGCCGAGCCGAGAGTCATTGAGTGCCTTACAAATTTCTCAATCGGCGCGATCTTCTCAAGCGAGCGGCGCTCTCCACGCTGGCTCTAGGAACCGGGCGGTCCATCGCTCAGCTCACGCCCTCTTCGCCAAGGACGCGGGCCATCAATGCGCTGCAACTCGAGCCCTTCGTCGATCCATTACTACTTCCCCAGCCCTTGCCCAGCACTGCCTATCTGGCAGCTGAAAACGTGGCGTCGTTGAACGTCACCATGCGTGAAATTCGAGTAAAAATGCATCGCGACCTGGCGCCGACGCGGCTATGGAGCTACGGTCCGGAGGCCACAGGCCCGTTGATCGAAGCCCGCAAAGACCAAGCCCTGGCTATTGAGTGGCATAATCAGCTGCCACCGCGGCATTTCCTGCCTATCGACTACAGCCTGCATGGCTCCGGCCGCGAGCTACCGGAGTCTCGCGCGGTAGTCCATCTGCACGGCGGCCGGACGCCGGCAGCAGACGACGGCTACCCGACCCACTGGTATCCACCGGGCAAATCACACCTCTCCAATTACCCCAACCGGCAGGACGCAACCATGCTCTGGTATCACGACCATGCCATGGGCACCAGCCGGTTGAATCTCTACGCCGGCTTGATGGGCGTCTATATCCTGCGCGATGGTCATGAAGACCGCCTCAACCTGCCCACCGGCAGCTACGAGCTGCCCCTCATCCTCTACGACCGCATCTTCGACCACGATAGCCAGTTGTTTTATCCCGTCTCTCCCATTCCGGAACATCCCTGGATGGACGAGGTCACGGGCGATGCCATGGTCGTGAACGGCCGGGTACAACCCTTTCACGAGGTCGAGCCGCGGCGCTATCGGCTCCGTCTGCTGAACGCGGCCAATGGGCGCTTTTTTCGCCTGCAACTGTCCAATGGCGCCGGCTTCCTGCAGATCGGGGCGGATCAGGGACTGCTTCCTACTCCGGTCAAGCTTTCCACTCTTCTCCTCGCACCCGCGGAGCGGGCTGATCTCATCGTCGACTTCTCCACCATGCGCGGAGAGCGGGTCGTCTTGACCAATGGGGCGTTCCAGATGATGCAGTTTCGCGTCGGTTCGGCTCCCGTGGAGGATAGGAGTCCTATACCCGAAGTTCTGCTGCCTGTCGGCCGCCTGCCCGAAACTTCTGCCGCGCGCACGCGGGAACTGACCCTGAATGAGTTTAGAGACCCCGCCGGCAACGCGATGGTCATGCTGCTCAATCGGACCCCGTGGCACATGCCGGTAACGGAGAGTGCGAAGCTTGGCTCCACCGAGATTTGGTCACTGGTCAATTTGACCGAAGATACCCATCCCATCCATCTCCATCATGTTCGCTTCCAGGTAGTCGATCGCCGCCAGTTCGACCGCGACCTTTACCTGCTGCAAAACGCCACTCTTCGCTTCACCGCCGGCGCACTCCCACCCAACCCGAATGAGAGTGGTTGGAAGGATGTGGTGCAATGCCCGCCGAACATGGTTACCCGAATCCACATTTCTTTTGCCGGCTATCCCGGCCGCTATCTCTGGCATTGCCATGTCCAGGAGCACGAGGCCAACGACATGATGCGTCCCTACGACATCGTGGCTTAGCTTCGCCGGAAGCCGCCCGCAGCTATAATTATGGGGAGATTGAGATTACTCATTCTACATACCGTTCTGCTAGCCTCGGTCCTTTGCGTTGGATGTAGAAAGTCTGGTAGTGACAGGCCGATCGGCGCGGTTGTCGATATCCGGGCTCCGTTGGGGCTGCCTCCGGTCCCTATCCCAGCAGATAACCCGCCCACAGCGCAGACTATCGCCCTGGGCCGCAAGCTCTTCTACGACATGAGGTTGTCCAAAGACAACACCGTGTCGTGCGCCTCCTGCCACAACCCCAACCTCGCTTTCACCGATGGACGCACTCTGGCCAGGGGCGTGGGCGGAATGTTAGGCATTCGCAATGCCCCCACTTTATTGAACGCGGCCTATTCACCGTTCCAATTCTGGGATGGCCGGGCGAAGAGCCTCGAGGAGCAATCCGCCGCTCCCATGGAGAACCCGGTGGAAATGGATCAGAAACACGAGGTGTCGGTTTCGAAGATTGGCAAAGATCCCGCTTACCAGGCTGAGTTTGCCCAGGCCTTTGGGCCAGGAACCGTGACCCTCGAAAAGATTCAGAAGTCGCTCGCCAGTTTCGAACGGACGCTGCTCAGTGGCGACTCTCCCTTTGATCAATATCAATACGGGGGCAACAAACAGGCACTCTCGCCCGCTGCGATCCACGGTCTTGCACTCTTCCAGGACCCGAAGAGGGGCAATTGCGCTGTCTGCCACACCATCCATCAAAATTACGCACTCTTCACCGACGGGAAATTCCATAACACCGGCGCGGGCGTGAATGGAGCGGGCGACTTCACTGACCTGGGGAGGTTCACCTCCACAAAAATAGTAACGACCAAGGGCGAATTCAAGACGCCCACTTTGCGCGATGTTGCGCTCAGCGCGCCGTACATGCATGACGGGAGCCTGAAGACGCTCAAAGATGTGGTAGATTTCTATGCCGGTGGCGGCAACTCCAATCCCTTCCTCGATAAGGAAATGAAACCGCTCAACCTCTCCGCTCAGGACCGCGCAGATCTGGTCAAATTTCTCGAGTCTTTGACCGGCGAAATGCCCATCAACGCTGGACCGCCAGAGAAAGAATTGGCAAATAGCCAAAAATGAAACCCGTTCAACTTCTCCATCTCTTTTGCGCGGCCGTCCTGATTGCCGGTTGCTCGGGAAAGGTTAATACCGAACAGCCCAGCGTCGCCAAGAGCCAACCGGCGCCCGTATTCTTCAAGGTAGATCCCAATACCGCCGGATCGGTGACTGGAACCATCCGTTACAAGGGAAGAAGGCCCGCGCCCAAACAGATCGACATGAGCGAGGAACCCGCCTGCGTGGAAGCGCATCACGGAAAAGCTTATGACGAATCCCTGGTCGTAAGTAAGAGCGGCGCTTTGGCCAATGCCTTCATTTATGTAAAAACCGGGCTGGAAGGCAAGACCTTCGCCATTCCTCCAACCCCGGTCACCATTGATCAAAGTGGCTGCTGGTTTCGCCCGCGGGTAATGGGCATTCAGACCGGGCAGACCCTGCAGGTCATCAACTCAGACCCGGTGACGCACAACATCCACCCCATGGCAGAAATCAACCGGGAATGGAACCACAGTCAAGGCGCCGGAGATCCGCCGATCGCGCGCAGATTCACCAAGCCGGAGATCATGATCCGGGTGAAATGTAACATTCATAGTTGGATGCACGCGTTTATCGGCGTCCTGGATCATCCGTATTTTGCGGTTTCGAAAGATAACGGATCGTTCGAGATCAAGAATCTGCCACCCGGTACCTACACCATTGCGGTCTGGCAGGAAAAGCTTGGAACACAAGAGCAGCAAGTGACCGTTACCCCCCACGGCAACGCTGAGGCCAACTTCACCTTTAAGGAAAAATAAAAATGCGCAATATCGGATATGTGCTCCTTGCGGTTGGTCTGGCGCTGTCAACGGGCTGCAACAACTCTGCCAAAGCTCCGGAACAGCCTGCACAAATCAAACCAGTAGAAACCTCGGCACCGCGCATTTACGTGACCAACGAAGTCGGCGGAGATCTTACCGTGATCGACTCCGGCAACTACAACGTGCTTGCCACTGTTCCCCTGGGCAAACGTCCCCGCGGCATCCACTCCAGCCCGGATCATAAGACGATCTACGTCGCGCTAAGCGGCTCGCCTATTGCAGGGCCCGACGTCGATGAGAGCACGCTTCCTCCGCCCGACAAGACCGCCGATGGAATCGGAGTCTTCGATGTGGCACAGAACAAAGTTGTCCGCACCATTCATGGCGGCTCTGATCCGGAGAACTTCGACGTCAGCCAGGATGGCACGCAGCTTTATATTTCCAACGAAGACGTATCGGCCGTCAGCATCGTCGACATTGCCTCTGGGAACGTGGTTAAGTCTTTGCCGCTGGGGGCGCAGCCTGAAGGCGTCAAAGTAACTCCAAACGGCAAGCAAGTCTGGGTTACTTCCGAAGAGACCGGAACCATTTCCGTGCTTGATCCTGTGGCCGGCAAAATCATCAAGACCTTCAAAGTTGGGCATCGCCCCCGCAACATCGCTTTCCTGCCCGACGGCTCGCGCGCCTACGTCAATGCTGAGAACGACGGAACGGTCGTGCTCGTGGACGCCAAAAAGTACAAGATGATCAAAGCCATATCCCTTGGCAAGCCGGGGCTGATCAAGCCAATGAATGTCATCCTGTCTCCGGATGCGACGAGGCTCTACGTTAGCACCGGCAGAGGGCACCTGGTATTTACCATTGACACAGCTACAAACAAGGTTCTGAGTTCGGTCGAAGTCGGAGCGCGCCCCTGGGGCATAGCGCTCTCGCTCGACGCCAAGACTCTATATTCGGCGAATGGGCCTTCGAATGACGTGTCCGTAGTGGACCTGGCCACCAATACCGTGACCAGGAAAGTCAAAGCCGGCAAGGGACCCTGGGGCGTGCTTGTACTGCCGCGATAGGAAGGGTACGACTCCTCGCCGAACTAGCTTGCCGCCAGTTGCCGCAGCACATACTGCAGGATGCCGCCGTTCTCGTAATAGAGAATCTCCTGCGGCGTGTCGATGCGCACCGTCGCCTTGAAATGCCCCACGCCCCCCGCAGCATCCGTCGTCTTCACTGTCAGCGTGCGGCCCTGGGCGAACTTCTGTTCCAGCATCTCGCGAATCCCTTCCAGGTCGAAGATCTCTTCGCCAGTGAGTCCCAGCGACTCCACACTTTGG
The DNA here is from genome assembly GCA_963721125.1 of uncultured Acidobacteriaceae bacterium. Classification (GTDB taxonomy): domain Bacteria; phylum Acidobacteriota; class Terriglobia; order Terriglobales; family Acidobacteriaceae; genus PALSA-350. The sequence continues at coordinate 670,510 of CAVRHZ010000001.1, forward strand.
CCGCTCTCAAACTGCAACGGCAGAATGCCCATCCCCACCAGGTTTGATCGGTGGATGCGCTCGTAGCTCTGCGCAATCACTGCCCGCACGCCCAGCAGCCGCGGTCCCTTGGCTGCCCAGTCGCGCGAGGATCCTGAGCCGTATTCCTTGCCGGCGAGAATCACCAGCGGTGTCCCGCGCTCAGCATATTTCACTGAGGCATCGAAGATGCTCATCCCCTCGCCCTCAGGCAACAGGCGAGTGACGCCGCCTTCCGTGCCCGGCGCCAGCTTGTTGCGCAGCCGCACATTGGCAAACGTGCCGCGCACCATCACCTCGTGGTTGCCCCGCCGTGATCCGTAGGAATTGAAGTCCACCGGCTTCACCCCATGCTCAACCAGGTATTTGCCCGCCGGTCCATCCCGCTTGATAGAGCCCGCAGGCGAAATGTGATCCGTGGTGACGCTGTCTCCCAGGACCGCCAGCACCCGGGCGCCTTTAATCTCCTCTACCGGCGCTGGCTTGGCCGGCATGCCGTCAAAGTAAGGCGCCTTGCGGATGTAGGTGGAGTCCGGCTCCCACTGATAAGTCTCCCCGGTGGGGAACTTGAGGTTCTGCCAGTTCTTATCGCCATCCGTAACAGTTGCGTACTCCTTGGTGAAGATCTCGGAGTCGATCGCAGACGCGATAGTGCTGTTGACCTCATCCTGGGTCGGCCAGATGTCCTTCAGGTACACCGGTGCGCCCTGGGTATCCTTGCCGATTGGATCGGCGTCGAAGTTGTGCTCGATGTTGCCCACCAGCGCATAAGCAACCACCAACGGCGGGGACATCAGGTAGTTGGCCCGCACTTCGGAATTGATGCGGCCCTCGAAGTTTCGATTGCCGCTCAGCACGGAGACCGCGACCAGGCCATGGTCATCGATCGCCTTGGAAACGTCCGTCGGCAGTGGGCCTGAGTTACCGATGCAGGTGGTGCAGCCATAGCCGACCACCTGAAACCGCAGTTTATCCAGAAATTCGAGCAACCCTGCCCGCTTGTAGTAGTCCGTCACCACGCGCGAACCCGGCGCCAGAGAAGTCTTGACCCAAGGCGGCACTCTCAATCCCTTTTCCACCGCCTTTTTCGCTAGCAGTCCGGCAGCAACCATAACCGAGGGATTTGAGGTGTTGGTGCAACTGGTAATGGCCGCGATCACGATGGATCCATGATCCAGGTAAGGGTCGACATCCAACCCGAAGCGCTCCTTGACCGTGGTCGCAGGGCCGGTCTCCGGCGTGGACTTTTCACTGCCATTGGCCCAGGTGTGACCGCCTTCGCCTTCCCAGCGAATGGCTTGCCGCGGATTGCGTGCGGCCGCGCTCGGCCCCAGCAGGCTGGGCAACTGCTGCTCGAAGTTGGCGCCCGCCTGCGAGAGTAGTACCCGGTCCTGTGGACGCCGGGGGCCGGCCACACTGGGCTCTACCGTTGAAAGATCGAGCTCGGTGGTCTGCGTGTATTCAGCCTCAGGCGAATCAGGCGTGTGGAACCATCCCTGTTCCTTCGAATATGCCTCCACCAGGTTGATCAGTTCAGAACTGCGCCCCGTCAGGCGCAAATAGCGGAGGGTCTCCGCGTCGATGGGGAAAATTCCGCAGGTTGCGCCATACTCCGGCGCCATGTTGCCGATGGTAGCCCGGTCCGCGAGGCTCAATTCACTAACGCCGGACCCGTAAAACTCAACGAACTTGCCCACCACGCCGAGCTTGCGCAGCATCTCGGTCACGGTCAGCACCAGGTCGGTCGCCGTAGCGCCCTCGCGCAACTTGCCCGTCAGCTTGAAGCCGACCACCTGGGGGACCAGCATAGAGACCGGCTGACCCAACATGGCCGCCTCGGCCTCGATCCCGCCAACTCCCCAACCCAGGACCCCCAACCCATTGATCATCGTGGTATGAGAGTCGGTGCCCACCAGCGTGTCAGGATACGCCTGGACCACGCCGTCCTTGGGCGTAGTGGTAAAGACAACGCGGGCCAGGTACTCCAGATTAACTTGGTGGCAGATACCCATGCCCGGAGGCACGGCGGAGAAGTTGCGGAACGCAGTCTGACCCCACTTCAGGAAGGCATAGCGTTCCCGGTTGCGTTGAAACTCAAGTGCGGCGTTGATGGAGTACGCATTCGAAGTGCCGAATTCGTCCACCTGAACCGAGTGGTCGATCACCAGCTCTGCCGGCTGCAGCGGATTGATTTTTTCCGGGTTGCCTCCGAGCTGTTTCATCGCATCGCGCATGGCCGCCAGATCGACGATGGCGGGCACTCCGGTAAAGTCCTGCATCAGCACCCGTGCGGGCATGAATGCAATCTCCCGCGCCGGCTCGGCGCTGGCCTGCCACTTGGCCAGAAATTCGATGTCGTTCGCGGTTACGCTCTTGCCATCTTCCTGCCGCAGCAGGTTCTCCAGCAGAACGCGCAGGCTGTAAGGAAGACGATGGAGGGAGAGGCCTTTGGCCTCAAGCGCCTGGAGACGGAAAATCTGGTAGCTCTTGTTCCCGACCTTCAGGGTGGATTGGCTGCCGAAGCTATTCATTGGTATTTCCTCTCTAAAGAGCACGCACCTTTGCGCAAGATTGCGCACGTACGCGCCTGATCAATGTTGGTTGTCAGGATTGATCTGACGAGAAGTTAGGAGGAGTGGCTCCGCCCACGGTCAGGCTTGCCGTGGCGGAAACGCTTGTGCAGGAAGTCGCGAAGTCTGCTCCGGGCGTTCATGATCCACTAAAGATTCTAAAGCATTTTCCAACTCTGTCCCAACCCCAAACCTTGGGAACCCATTCAAGCCGTCCTTTGGCTTGAGTGGGATACCACAGCACTCAAACCTTAGGGACTGACGCTTAGCCCCAAAAGCACCACATTCAGGGCAATAATAATCCCCACCGTTAGCCAGCCGAGAGACGCAATCGTAGACCCATTGGTGAACCTACCCATAACTCCCCGCCGGCTGCAGAGAATCAGCAACGGGATCAGAGCAAAGGGCAAGGTAAAGCTGAGCACCACCTGGGAGAGAACCAGGATCTTGATCGGGTCCAGGCCCAGCCCAATCACGATCATCGCGGGAAGCAGCGTCAGAAGCCGGCGCAGAAAGATGCTGAAGCGAACATTCAGGAAGCCTTCCAGGATCATCTGCCCGGCCAGGGTTCCAACAGTAGAGGAGGAGAGGCCGGAGCACAGAAGCGCGACCGCGAAGATAGTTGCCGAGGCAGGACCGAGCAGAGGACCCAGGGTGCGATGGGCTTCCTCAATCGACATGTCGGTTCGCCCGGTCCCGGCAAATGCCGCTGCGGCCACGATGATCATGGCGGAGTTCACCAGCCACGCTCCGTTCATGGCAGCAAACACGTCCAGCGCCTCCAGCCTTAAGTGGCGTAGCCGGGATAGGTAGCGGACCTCAGACGTATGCTCGCTACGTTCTTCCCGGGCGAGCCGCGGCTGAACCAGGCCGGAATGCAGGTAAACCACGTGTGGCATGACCGTCGCGCCCAGCATGCCGACTGCGATGTAGATACTCTTCCGGTCCATCATCGGTACCACGGTGTGGTAGGCAATCTGACCCCAGTCCGGATGCACCAGAAAGATCTCAATCAGATAGCAAACCCCGATCGCCAGGACAAAGACCATGATGCCGATTTCCAGGCTCCGGAAACCCCGCAGTTCCAGCGCCAGGATGGCGAACACGCAGACCGCGGAAACGATCGCGGCGATAAACATCACCGTGGTCCGGGTAAGGCCCAGATGAAGAAAATACCCACCAAACAGCAGGTAGAAGCCCAACGCTGCGCCTAAAAATTCCGCCAGGTCCGTGGCCAGAGCCGATAGTTCCGCAGCCACCCAGAGGCCAATCGCCGTACGCCGCGAGAAATGCTCGCGGCAATTCTGCGGCAGTGTCCTTCCGGTCGCGATACCCAGCTTGGCCGAGAGGTATTGAATGAGGATGGCCATGAGGTTCGACCACAGCAATACCCAGAGCAGCTTGTACCCGAAACTCGTTCCGCCGGCAAAGTTGGTGGCAAAATTCCCCGGATCGATATAGGCGATGCTGGCCACGAAGGCCGGCCCAAACCAATACAACGCTTGCCGGGACTTCAAATTGGAGAGCAGCGCCGCAGAGGGCGAAAGCGGAAGCGAGGGCGGAGAAGCAGGAGGCATGGAGCGATCCTCGGTTTCAGCTGCTGCAGAGTCAGTATAGCCTGCATTTCCGTTTTCTTGTTAACTATAGTTAACGACTCTTCGCAGTCCGGCTCCGCTGCGGTAGTCTTGCCACAGTTCCCGACCACGGGATGGGTTCTCTAAAAAGAGGGGTTGGCTCGATCGGATGAAAGTGTTGGTAATTGGTGCGGGTGGCCGGGAACACGCGTTGGTGTGGTCCATCAGCCGGTCTCGGCGGGTCTCAGAAATCGTATGCGCTCCGGGCAACGCGGGCATAGCCCAATTAGCGCGGTGCATTCCCGTCAGCCAGAAGGACCTCGATGACCTGTTACAGGTCACCGCGTCCGAGCGTCCCGACCTGGTAGTGGTTGGCCCCGAGCTTCCCTTGTCTCTGGGGCTGGTGGACGAATTGCAGCGGCGCAGCATCCCGGTCTTTGGACCCACGCAGAAAGCGGCCCAACTGGAAAGCAGCAAAGCCTTCGCCAAGCGCTTTATGCAGCGGCACCAAATTCCGACGGCAGCCTATGCCGTGGCCACCAGTGAGCAGCAAGCCCTGGAATCGATCGACCTCTTCCATCTCCCGGTGGTGATCAAGGCCGATGGCTTGGCGTCGGGCAAGGGTGTGCTCATGTGTGAGACCCGGCGCGAAGCTACCGAGGCCATCTCCGGCCTGATGGCGGGAAAGCTGTTAGGCTCGGCGCAGTCCTCCATCGTGATCGAGGAGTTTCTCACCGGCGAAGAGATCTCGTTTCTCACCCTGACGGACGGTAAACATGTCGTGCCCTTGGCCCCCGCGCAGGACCACAAGCGGATTGGGGAGGGAGATAAGGGCCCGAACACGGGAGGTATGGGCGCGTACTCCACCGATGGCATGGTGGATGACCAGATGCGGGAATGGATTGTTAACCACATCGCGCTGCCCGCAGTGAGTGGAATGGCCGCGGAAGACTCCCCCTTCGTGGGGGTTCTGTACTGCGGGTTGATGATGACGGCACGAGGTCCCATGGTGCTGGAGTTCAATGCCCGCTTTGGCGATCCCGAGACGCAGGCCATTCTGTGCCGGCTGGACTCCGACCTGGTAGCGACGCTCGAAGCCTGCGTCGAGGGCCGTCTGAGCGAGACCGAGCTGCACTGGAAGCCCGGAGCCTCAGCGTGCGTCATCGCGGCCTCGGCCGGCTACCCCGGTAGCTACGTTACTGGGCGCAGAATCAGTGGGTTGGAGGAGGCGGCCCGCGTGCCGGGGGTAGAAGTCTTTCATTCCGGCACCGCCTTGGTGGACGGGCATTACGTGACCGAAGGCGGAAGGGTGCTCGGCGTGACCGCTGCGGCCGCGACCCTGGACCAATCGCTTTCGCTCGCCTATGAGGCCCTTGGTCGGATCCAATTCGAGGGCATGTACTACCGCCGAGACATAGGGCGCCGGGCGTTAAAGAGCGCCTAGCAACCTCGGCACGCACGCGCCTGAATCCTCAAGAGCCGCTCAGTGGTCTAAACAAGGGACAGGTGGGAGCATGGCAAACGTAGATTTGGCCGAAGTCGACCCGGTATGCGGAATGAAGGTGCAGCCGCAAGAGACTACGGCATCGGTCGAGCACGCGGGACGCACCTGGTACTTCTGTTGCGCCGGATGCCGCACAAAGTTCGAGGCCAACCCCGCGAAGTATGACGGCTCGCGGCCGGCCGGTCTGGTGTCCATAGGCCCGAGCAAGATAGCAGCGCAGCCCGGCCAATACACCTGCCCCATGCATCCCGAAGTGCTCTCCGCAAAGCCGGGCCCTTGCCCCAAATGCGGCATGGCGCTTGATGCTACGGAACCTTCTGCCCCAACCGAGCGCACCGAATACACCTGCCCGATGCATCCGCAAATCGTGCGCGATGGGCCCGGCGCTTGTCCTATTTGTGGCATGGCCCTCGAGCCGCGAACCGTTACCCTGAACGCTGCCAATCCTGAGCTGGTCAGCATGACCCGACGCTTCTGGGTGGGGGCAGTGCTGACGCTTCCTTTGCTGGCAGTCATGGTCTCGGATCTTCTGCCCGGCCGTCCATTGCAGCAATTATTGGGCGGGGCCTTGGGATGGGCTGAGTTTGCCCTGGCAACGCCAGTCGTTCTGTGGGGCGGATGGCCCTTCTTTGAGCGCGGATGGGCGTCGATTGTTCATCGCAGCCTCAATATGTTCACCCTGATTGCGATTGGGAGCGGCGCTGCTTACCTTTACAGCCTCGTTGCCGTGGTCGCGCCCGGTCTCTTTCCGGCTACGTTTCGCGACGCCTCCGGGCACATCGGCCTTTATTTCGAAGCAGCTGCCGTCATTACGGTTCTGGTCCTGCTGGGGCAGGTTTTGGAGCTGAGGGCTCGCAGCCAGACCAGCGGCGCGATCCAGGCCCTGCTCGGTCTGGCCCCTAAAACCGCGCGCCGCATCTCTCCTGACGGAAGCGAGGCCGATGTCGCTCTCAGCGAGGTAGCTATCGGTGACCTGCTGCGCGTTCGCCCCGGCGAAAAAGTGCCGGTGGACGGCTCGGTGGTCGAGGGCCACAGCTCGGTGGACGAATCGATGGTGACCGGCGAGCCCATCCCGGTAGAAAAAGCGGTGGGAGCACAAGGTGGTGGGTGGAACGATGAACGCCACCGGCAGCTTCGTAGTGAAAGCCGAGCGGGTTGGGGCATCCACGCTGCTGGCGCAGATTGTAAAGATGGTGAGCGAGGCACAAAGAACCCGGGCTCCGATTCAGCGCCTTGCCGACCGGGTGGCTTCCTACTTCGTTCCCGCGGTGCTGGCCGCAGCGGTCATCACCTTTGCCTGCTGGGCAGTCTTCGGACCGCAGCCCCGCTATGCCCATGCCCTGGTGAACGCCGTGGCTGTGCTCATCATTGCCTGCCCATGTGCTCTCGGTCTGGCGACCCCGATGTCCATCATGGTGGGCACGGGTCGCGGCGCCGGCGAGGGCATCCTGGTGCGCAATGCAGAAGCCCTGGAAACGCTGGAAAAAGTGAACACGCTGGTCGTGGACAAGACAGGAACGCTCACCGAGGGCAAGCCTCGGCTAAGCACGGTGATCGCTGCCGAAGGCACGGACGAAGTCCAGCTTCTGCAAATGATGGCCAGCCTGGAAAAGGCCAGCGAACATCCCCTGGCCGGAGCCATTCTTGCCGCGGCGCAGGAGAAGAAGATCGAGTTGCTGCCGGTGACGAACTTTGCCTCGCTCACCGGCAAGGGCGTATCTGGTACCGTGCAGGGCAAGAAAGTGGCTGCCGGCAGCGCAGCGCTGATGCACGATCTCGGAGCTTCTTCGGTCGCCATCGAGCAGCAGGCCGAAGCCTTGCGCCAAGCCGGGCAAACAGTCATGTTCCTCGCCTCGGACGGCCGTTTGGCCGGCCTGGTTGCGGTTGCGGACCCCATCAGGGAATCGACGCTACGAAGCCATTCAGGAATTAAAGCAGGAAGGCATCCGGGTGGTGATGGTTACCGGGGATAACCGCACCACAGCGGCTGCCCTGGCAAATAAGTTGGGCATTGATTTCGAGGCCGAGGTGCTGCCGGCGCAGAAGGCCGAAGCAGTCAAGAAACTGCAGTCGCAGGGTGCGGTGGTGGCCATGGCGGGCGATGGGGTCAACGATGCGCCCGCCCTGGCGCAAGCGCAAGTAGGCATCGCGATGGGTACTGGAACGGATGTGGCCATGGAGTCTGGTGGCATCGTCCTGGTCAAGGGGGACTTGCGCGGCATTCTCAAGGCGCGGCGTTTAAGCCAGCGAACCATGGGCAACATTCGCCAGAATCTCTTCTTCGCTTTCATCTACAACGCGCTTGGCGTGCCGCTGGCCGCAGGTGTGCTCTACCCCGTCTTCGGACTGCTGCTTAACCCCATGATCGCCGCCGCCGCTATGAGCTTCAGCTCGGTCTCCGTCATAGCCAACGCATTGCGTCTGCGCAAGGCTCCTCTGTAACCCTGGAAGCGAACAGCAGATCCCTCCACTACGCTGCGCTCCGGTTCCACGGCACGCCGGGACAGGCGGGATGACAATTTCGGGGGGCCATCGATGCAGCTAGCCTACTGCTCCTTCATATCCATCTGGGCGCGTCGAAAAGCGTAGTCACTCACGTGAACCGACCCCTGGAAGGGCCGGTTGATATCCGCGATCGCCACCAGCACCAAGCGCGATCAGTAAGGTGAAGGCGCCCACCTGGATGACGTGCAAGACACCGTTCGCAGCACCGAACAGGCAGGTGGACACAATCGTGACTGTTCCTCCCACCAGCAGAACCCACCAAAGCACGCCGGGAAGCCGCGCTGCGCTCTCCAGCAGGCGAATGCGGCGATGTCCGGCTAACGCGCTCAGTTCGTACAGGGCGTGATCCTCCGCCGTGATCTCAGTCGGAGAAGATCCTTTCGATTCCATGAGAGTCCGCCACATCTGCCGCGTGATCTCACGGCTCTCCGCGGGCATGGTGCTGCGCGCCATCTCTGGCCATTCATGATCCGCAACAGCATCGCCATAGCTCCGCGCCAATACCTTAAGCTTTGCTCCTTGTTCCGGCGCCAGCCCATCTGACAGCCGGTAGAGATTGACCAGTGAATTAGCCTCCGCATCCGCATTCACATCGGCTGTTCCGAACTCGATCCAAACCGTATACAGCATGAAGCCAATGATGACCGCATACGTAGTACCGAGCACGGAAAGCTGCCAGCCAATCAGATCATTGTGAGCACGTCGCCTTTCTGCAGGCCAGTAATAGTTCATAGCCGCCATAAAGAAGAACGCGCAAGCAAGGGAGATGATGACGATGAAAATGTTTTGTGTGGTATCCAGCATTACCCCTGCCCAAACCAAATTTTTCATCAGTGTATCCCGGCCGTGCGAACGGCAATAAGCTATCGTTCATGATGGACCACTTAAGGATCGAGAGCGAGAATGGATTATCAGATAAAAGGGAAGTACGCGTTTATCAATGCCGGAGCGCACGGTATAGGCGAAGCTACGGCCGATCTGCTGACCCAGGAAGGCGCGCAAGTCGTTGTCGCCGACAGGGACGAAGCTGCGCTCAAGGAAAAAGCCCATCGATGGACTGGCGTTGTAGCCGCCGACCTGGCAACTGCGGAGGGCGCCGGGCACGCCACCTCTTATATCCTCTCTCATTTTGGCAGAGCACCCGATATCCTGGTCAACAATCTCGGCTTGGGGAACTCCGCAGTATTCGAGGAACTGTCTGATGAGCGCTGGGCCCAGAGTTTCCAGATCAACCTGATGGGGTGTATCCGAACCTGCCGCGCGCTGCTTCCAAAGATGGCGGAACTGGGTGGCGCCTCGGTGGTGAACACCATCTCCGACATAGCTAAGCAGCCGGAACCCTCCTTGATGGATTACGGAACCTATAAAGCGGGACTACTTTATTTCAGCAAGGCTCTGGCTATCCAATACGCTCCGCGGGTGCGCGTGAACTCTGTATTGCCGGGGCCGATTTGGACACAGATGTGGACCCGTCCAGGGGGCATCGTCGATCAACTGGTCGAAAGCTATGGAGTCGACAAAGACGCTGCCCTGAAGCGCTTCCTGGAAGACCGCTATATGCCTCTTGGTATTGGCCAGCCGGAAGACGTTGCCCAGGCCATTGCCTTTCTGGCCTCGCCGCTGGCCAAATACATCACCGGAGCGACCCTCGACATCGGTGGCACCCTGCGCGGCTTGATCTAATTTTTCTCTCCAAGAAGAGAAAGGAGCGGAGGCGGAATGTGCGTGTAGTGATCATTGGCGGGACCGGCCATATTGGCAGCTATCTCACCCCTCGGTTATTTGCCGCGGGTCACACGGTCATCTGTGTAAGCCGGGGGTTGAAAGAGCCCTACCAGCGCGATGCGGCGTGGCCATTGATCGAGCGGCTGGAGATGGACAGGGCCACCGAAGAGGACGCTGGGCGCTTTGGCGAGCGGATTGCCAAGCTGGACGCGGACGCGGTGATCGACCTTACGTGCTACCAGTTGCACAGTGCACAGCAGCTGGTTGAAGCGCTTCGCGGGACTGGAGGACACCTTCTGCACTGCGGCACCATCTGGGTCCATGGACCGAGCGTCGAAGTGCCGACCACAGAGGCCGAGCCGCGAAGGGCCTTCGGCGACTATGGGCAGAGAAAAGCTGCAATCGAGGACTACCTTCTGCGCGAGGCACGCCGGTCCGAGCTGCCGGTAACCATCCTGCATCCCGGGCATCTGGTAGGCCCTGGTTGGGCTCCGGTAAATCCCGCGGGTAACTTCAACCCCGAGATCTTCTCCAGGCTTCTGCAGGGAAACCCGCTCCAGCTCCCGAATATAGGGATGGAGACGCTGCATCATGTCCATGCCGACGATGTAGCGCAGTGTTTTCAACGAGCCCTGGAGAGAAGAAGTGTTGCCGTGGGAGAGAGCTTTCACGTCGTATCGCCCGCGGCCGTGACCTTGCGGGGGTATGCAGAGCGCGCGGGCGCGTGGTTTGGACGTCCGGCCCGATTGGAGTTTCTACCCTGGGAAGAGTGGCGCCAGGGAGTGCCGGCCAAAGACGCCGCGATGACCTGGGACCACATAGCGCACTCGCCGAACTGCAGCATTGCGAAGGCACGCACGCTACTGGGATATGAGCCACGCTACAGCTCGCTACAAGCGGTGCGCGAGTCAGTCGACTGGTTGATTGCGCGGGGAATCGTTCACGCTGCGTGAGAACGCTAGACTTTTCGCGCCAATGGACCATCGGCAGCCCCGGCGCGGGCGCGCGAAAGTAGGGAATTCGTTTACCCTTCAGCGAACCGATGTAGATAGTCTGCAGATCGGGACCGCCAAAGGTCACACTGGCCATCCACGGAGCGATGCCCCGCCCGGTGGCAAACAGCACTTGCTCATTCACCTGGTTCGCGAAAAACGCCCGCTCCAGTTCCTCAACCCTCTGCGTATCGCCCTCGTCGAGCAGCAGGCGAAAATCCCCTCCGGGTGTAAGCACGAAGAGCTTATCGGAGTACACCATCGTGCCCCACAAATTTCCCAGGCAATCGAAGGCGATCCCGTCGGGCCACGCCCCCTTCCCCAAGCTGGAGGGTCCAAACACCTCGCGGTTGCTCAAGCTTCCATCTTTGCCAACCCGCAATCTGCTGACACAACCGCCGGTGGTCTCCACCACATACATAAATTCTTCCCGCGCATCCATGCGGATTTCATTGGTGAAGTGAAAGCCATCAGCGACGATGCGGAATTTCCCATCGATGTATCTTGCAATGTAGCCGTCCGGCAGATCTCTGCGCAGAGCGTGCATCCAGTTCTTAATGCGGGTGGAGACGGTGATCCAGATGCGATCCTGCGAATCGCGCAAGACAAAGTTGACTTTACCGATGGGCTCGCCTTCGATGGTGTCGGCAAGTACCGTGGTTGCGCCCTCGCGGGTCATCACTTCGAGGCAGTCCGTGCCGAAGTTCGAAATCAAAATATCGCCATTGCGCGCAAAGGCCAGACCGTTGGGTAGCGTGCCCTCCAAATAGCGGCTGGCTTCGCTGGTCACGCCCTGGAAATGACCAGACCGCTGCTGCGCGATGATCTGTTGTTTTCCATCTGGAGTGATCCTGACCACTCCGCCGCGCGCATCCGCGGACCAGAGGGTGCCGTCCGGTTCGGCCAGGATACATTCCGGGCGCTGCAGATCACTGCCAATGTACTGGATCGCAGACTTCTCAACCCCAAAATCCAGAATCGGATTCTCTATCAAAGTTTTATCTCGAAATTAAGCGAATTCAGCCACTGCTTTTTCCGGCTCCCCATCGGAGCTTTGATCTGCATTGCTCAGCAGCTGCCCAATCGCTTCCGCGACCTTGCATACTTGCCCGGCAGCGACGCGGTAGCGCTCCTTGGTGAAGCGTGACATGGGCGCCGAAACACCAATCGACCCGACAATCACATCGTTATCGACGCGAATCGGAGCCGCGACACAACGCAGGTCTTCCGCAAATTCCGCCTCGTCGGTGGCAAAGCCTCTCTTCTTGATCAGGGCACAATCTTTGCTCAGCTCCTGGATCGAGGTCATCGTGTTCTTGGTGTATCTCCGCAGTTGACCCGATCCGATGAGAGCCCGCAGCTCGCGTTCGTCCGCATCCGCCAGCAGAGCCTTGCCATGCGCGGTGCAGTAGAGCGGCACCAACTCCCCAACCTGGCCCGCCACCGCGATTACGTTGCTGGCCGCCGCGTGGTCGATAAAAAGCGCATATTTCCCTTCGCGGATGGCGAGGTGCGCGGTCTCATTGATCTGCGTCGCCAGCAGCTTCAGTTGCTTATTGGCGATCCGAATCAACATATTGCCCCAATCGTAACGATGGGAGAGACGCCACATCGAAGAGCCCAGGATGTAATCCTTCCTGCCAGCTGGGCAGGCAAGAAACCCGCGTCGTCTAAGGGTATTGGCAAGCCGGAAGGCGCTGCTCCGATCAATTCCCAACAACTCGGTAAGCTCTCCGAGAGAGACGGGTTGCTTGGAAAGAGCGACCGCCTGCAGAATCGTCAGGCCGCGATCAAGGCTTTGAATGAATGGGATCTGCCGAACTTTATCCTCGGGCATAAAGAAGGTCCGTACCAACTCGCAACATTACCCAGGCCAATTCGGCTGGTCGTAACCAATCCCACCGGAGGGAAGTGGGTGAAGGTTTTTGGGTGTCGTTGTTGACTACCGCATAACGATACCATGAAATTTTCGCCCTGCCATCCCAGCACCAAACCTCCGTCGAGCCCTTACATTTGATGCGCTAACGAGACTACCCGTGCCAACTGCGACTGTCCAGCGTTTGCGTAATATGCAAGCTCGATTTTTTCCGAAGGGCCTCCGCTCCTGCTTGGCGGGGCAAGTCATGGTTTATGATTTTCTAATGGGGCGCCGCAAGGCGGACTCAAACCTACCGGAGGCATTAGGAAAATGGCAAGTGGTCGTGGGCTTTTGTGGGGTGTAGGTACGTTGGTTACTGCCGGCGCAATGATTGCCACCAATTTGATTGGTTTTGCCGACACGGCGAACCCCCCCGTCCTCAATGCCAAGGCCAAACGCGGTGCTGCCGTCTTCCAGCAAAACTGCGTCAGCTGCCATAATAAGCAACCCGGCGACACTACTCCTTTCGGCCCTCCAAACCTTCATGGCATCTTCAGCAGCAAGCCTCTAGTGACTCCGCCAGTCACGCCGGCGCAAGCGACAGATATCATTAAAAAGGGCAAGGCGCCGATGCCCGCCTTTGGCAGCATGCTGACCGAAGCACAAATCAGCGACCTGATCGCGTATTTGAAAGCCCAGTAACTCTAAGGCCGGGGACGGCTGAAAATAGCCCAGGACTTGCAGTCTGTGTGAGAACTAGCAAAAGCCAGACTTTTTAGCCCTGAAGTATTGCTTTCTCCCGAGTGCAGAGTTTTTCGCGCCGTAAGGAAGTCCTAAAGGGCGACCCTACTCTGGAAATTCAACGTCGTCAAAAAACTTGTAGTTGTCGAGGTTAGTAGCCGGCGCGAAGAAACAAACAACCTTCATCTCCTCCCGCCCGGTATTCCGCAACATATGCACTTTCCCTTGCGGAAACAAGACGGCGCTTCCCTCCTTGACCGGTTCAACCACTCCCTCGATCATCACCTTGCCCGATCCCTTCACGATGTAAATAACCTCTTCACCGTTAGGATGGGAATGCGCGGGCCTCACCGTCTCTCCCGGCGCCACCAGGATCATGCACATCGAACAGTGGCGTGCATCGACATTCTCCTGGGTCATCAGCCAGCGTAGACGCCGCCCGGGAAGATCGAGCGCCTCGATTGAATTTTCATCCACGATAGGTAACGTCATCGGTTCTCCTTCCAGGTCAGAACAGTGTGAGCGATTGCTTCGGGGGTCAGATGAAAGGCCGCGATCAGTTCTTCATAAGTTCCCGAATGGATAAACTGCGGCTGGCCATCGCTCTTCAGCGTGTTGATGGTGACGATCCGTTCCCATCCGTCCGGCTTCACCCGCCCGCGATTGCGGTAAAGAATCTTCAGGAAATTCTGCCAGATATAACCATTGTTCTGTTCCGCAAGAACTAATAGTTGTCCTGCGTTGTAAAGCTCCAACAACAGCTCCTCATCGATCGATGGCATATCCACCACACCAACCGGGACACCCGCAGCTGCGCACTGCGCGGCGGCAGCCAACGCCTCATGTACCCCGCGACTGCTGCTGATGATGGTCGCGCGATCCGCCGGGCTGCTAAGCAGACGATGGCCTCTACCAAATGCGAATACGTAGTCACTACCGTAGAGCACCGCAGAGCCCGTCCGCATGACGCGAAGGTAAACCAGGCCGCGATTCCCTTCCATAATCCATCGCATGATGGAGAGCATTTGCTGCGGGCAGGAAACATCGATGATCTTCAGCTGGGCGACTGCATCGAACGTCGTGCTGTCATCATTACCCATATGGGTGGCGCCGTTGGTCCGAGTTTCGAAGTTGGCCGCGGTAGCAAGAAAAGTCAGATCGAGGCCATGGCCTGCGCTCAACCAACCGTCGGGAGCATCGATCGCTTCCTGCCGCTCCTGGGCTCCTACGGCAATGCGGCGCAATACCTTCCAATCGAAGAAGGGACAGAAGGTGCTCACCCAAGCGTTATAACCCAACGCTGCGAATGCCTCGCCGATCAGCATCATGTTGGCCTCGGCAACACCGACGTTCAGTGCCCGCTTCTGGTTGACCGCGGCAACACCTGCTTCCAGGCCGCTTGTGGATGCAAGATCAGCGTCGATGGAGACCACGGCCGCGTCCTGAGCGAAAACCTTCATCGCCCCTGTGACGACATCGGAGGCGGCATATTCTTTCTTGCGATCCAATTGCGGCAACATCCTGGGGTCGTAGGAGATGCGCTTGTTACGCGCAGCAACCCGCCTGGTCAATACCGGACCCACAACCGTAGTTACAGTTCGCCGCGTCGGAGTGTCCCAGTCGATCTCGAGATGCATGCGATGAGCCGCTTCCAGCAGCGAGTCTCGTGTTCCTTCCCCTTCACTGGTGCCCTCCAGCCGCTCGCAGTAAACAACAAACTCGTCGATCCGCGCTTGCCGCTGCTCCGACTGCAGGGCGTGCTCCTGGGTAATCAGGCTGTCCGGCAGAGTGACCTTGTGCTTATTGAGAAAATCTGAAAAGGAGCCAAAGCCCTTGCGGCTGTTACAAATGATCGCCGTCGGCTTACCATTACGAGGGCCGAAACGAAAACTCTCCAGCGCCGCAACCACACCATCGTATTGGGTTGCGTCCACCGTGTGCGCCTGCCAGCCAAAGGAGCGAAACACCGTCTCCAGCTCGGGCATGGGGAAAACCATCCGCGTGTGGAGGTCGAGCTGTCCGTTGTTTCGGTCGACCAGCACGCAGAGGTTGTCGAGGTGGCTTTGGCCGGCATACATCACCGCTTCCCAGATAGGCCCCTCTTGCAGCTCTCCGTCACCGGTCATGCAATAGGAATCGAACCGCGGGCTGGTACGCCCGGCAATGGCAAATCCCTGGGCCACACCGAATCCCTGCCCCATCGGGCCCGTAGCGATATGCACCCCGGGCAAGATCGGCCCCGGGTGTCCATTCAGAATGCTGGCAAACGAACGCGAGTTCTTGAGGGTCTGGCGGTCGAAATAGCCAAGCTCAGCATAGATAGAGGCCAGCGCAGCCACCGCATGGCCCTTGCTCAGGGTGAAAATATCCTGCCCGCGGCGCGTGGGATCTTCGATGTCCAGTTCAATGAAGCCTCCGTAAAACAGAGCAAGCAGCGGGATGACTGCAGAGAACGCGCCGCCTGCGTGGAGTCCTTTATCGACCGCATCCCGGCATTGCTCCAGGGTAAGCAGACGGATGTCAGAGTCCTTGATGGCCAGCAGCTTCAGGATGCCCTGGCGCAAGGCGTAATCGTCTTTGCGAAAGAACGCGCGGTTCAATCGTTCACGCAAGACAGGAGTATGCGAAGGATTCGTCATTCACCTATTTCCCCACCCAACCGCCATCGACATAAATCGACTGGCCGGTTACATACCTGGCCTCTTCAGAAGCAAAAAACGCAGCCACGGTTCCAATCTCGCGCGGTTGTCCCGTGCGGCCGAGGGAGATCTGGGCCACCACTCCAGGCAGGACGGTGGGATCAGGATGCTTCAGCACCCAATCCACCATCGGCGTCTCAATCAAGCCCGGGTGAATGCAATTGACGCGGATTCCCAAAGCGCCCATCTCCGCGGAAACATTCCGTGTCAGCGCCTCGATGGCCAGCTTTGCCGGAGCGTAGTGGGTGCGTCCGGGCAAAACCTTTCCTGCCTGGATGGAGCCAATATTGATGATGGAACCGGGGCGCCCGGCAGCCACGGCAAGACGGCAGAAAACCTGGCAGCAGATCCATTCTCCGCGCAGGTCCACGTTCACCACATCGCTCCACTGCTGATCTGTCAGTTCCAGAAAGGGGACGATGGTTTCAATGCCTGCGTTGTTCACCAGCACATCGACCGGTCCAAGCTCTTTCTCCACCCGGTCGAACATGAACTCCACCTGGCTCCGCTGGCTGACGTCTGCCTCCACCACCAGTGCGCGACGGCCCTGGTGCGCAACCCACTCTGCAACTTCGCGAGCTTTCTCGCCTGATCCGAAGTGGTTGATGGCGACATCAGCCCCCTCTTCCGCGAATATCTCGGCGACACCTTTGCCGATCCCCTGGCTGGCTCCTGTGATCAACGCGACTTTATTGCGGAGCTTCATGTCCACCTATCCAGAATGCGTCGGGCTTCAGAGTCTGCGCACGAACCGGAGGCAAACTCTAAAGCCTCCTGAAGTATTGCTTTCTGCCCGGTGCAGACTCTACCGTCAGTCTTAGTGGATCGTCCAGCCGCCGTCGACCATCAATACGTGGCCCACCACCATATCGGAGAGCGGGCTTGAGAGAAACAGCACCGCACCCACCAGGTCCTCGGGCTGATTCCATCGTCCCCGTGGAATCATCTCCCTGGTGGCCCATTCTTTGTATCCCGGCCGTTCCAGAATGTTCTTGCGTGACTCGGTTTCCGTGATGCAGGGCGCGACTACGTTCACCAGCACACCATCCTTCGCCCATTCCAAAGAGAGGGCGCGAGACAAGTGATGGACACCCGCCTTGGCCGCTGCATAGACCGACCGCGACTTGAAGGCGATCTCGCCGAAGTTGGATCCGATGTTGATGATCTTGCCCCCGCCTTGCGGAATCATGATGCGGGCAGCGGCTTGCGAGGCAAAGAACACGCTTTTCAAGGATGCCGCCATGGTGCGGTCGTATTCCTCTTCAGTCACATCGAGAGCAGGAGTCGTCCCCGTCCAACCGGCATTGTTCACCAGGATGTCTATGCGCCCGAAGGTTTCCTTCGTCTTATCCATCAGGGCCCGCACCTGGTCGACCTCGGCCACATCGGTCTGCACGATGATGGCTTTGCGTCCCAAGGCCTCGATCTCGGCCTGGACAGCTTTTATCTCGTCCTGCCGCTTCTCAGGGTATTTCGCCAAAACCAGATGCGCTCCGGCTTGCGCCAGCCCGAGCGCAGCCGCCCGGCCAATTCCTTGAGAAGCTCCGGTAACGACGGCTATTTTGTCCAGCAGTCCGAAGCTTGAATAATCCATGCGTCCCGTTTTTTGAGTGGCCATAATATGCGCAGTAAGCTATGAAGTTTGCGTAATATCCAAGGAAGCCTACCAGCTGCCTATGCTCTCGTCAAGGCAGGGACGGTCCTCCGGTCAGAGCGATTCGACTCCGTGTTACTTATGCCCTCGCTCCGGCAGGGCGAACACATAGAACCCCTGCGTTTGCGGTGCATTCGGCCCCGCTTCGATGGTCGGCCGCTCACCTGCCGGACCAAGGTGTTTCAGACTTGGCCTGGCGCTAAACGCCAGGTACTCTCGCCCATTTACCTCGAAGACCGCAGGAATGCCCTCGGGCCCGGCCGGCATTACCTTTTCCCAAAGTATCTTTCCCGTGTCTTTGTCATAGGCGCGCATGGTCGCATCCGAGATAGTGCCGGAAAAGATCAGACCGCCTGCTGTGACCACCACTCCGCCCCGCGGCCAGTAGCTCCCCGTATCTGTAACTCGTTTAGCGACTAATTCCGTCACGCTACCTAATGGGATCTGCCACTTGATGACTCCCTTGTTCAAGTCGTAGGCGGTCAGCGTCGACCAGGGCGGCTTATTGGCCGGGAGACCCTCGCTGGAGTTCATATACCCGTATCCGGTCCAGTACCGGACAGGGGGAGCACCAGGCGGCGTAGGCGGAAGCGGAGGCCGGGGAGCTGCGATGTAGGCGAGTATATCGGGCGGTACGTGCGCTTTCGATGGATCAGAAAGATAGGCGACCAGCGCGTCCACCTCTTTTTCCGAGAGGCCGGTAAAGGCCGGCATGGGTGAAGCTCCATCCTGCACCGTACTCTTGACGCGGTCCGCGCCGATCCGCGACACCACGCCGATCAGCGAAGGAATGGACGGTGGTTGGCCGGTCAACTCCGCAGTGTGACACGCCTGGCAATTCTGTATGTAGAGTATGCGGCCCTCGGTCTCGGGTGTGCCTGTCATTTGCCGCTTGGGTGGATTCGGCTCCAGTTTCAGCATCGAGGGCGCGTTCTTCGTCTGGACGTACAAGATACCGGTCACCGGATCAACCGCCCCACCGCCCCAGTTGCCTCCGCCGTTGTTCCCTGGGGTCTCGACCGTATTTTTCAAGCCGGGCGGCGTATAGATTCCTTCATTGCGGGCGTTCTGCAACTCTTCTTTGATCTTCGCGCGCTCCGCGGGATCGCTTATATAAGGATCGACATCGTCGGGGGTGAATGACTGCTGCGCGAAAGGGGGCGGCGCCGTGGGAAATGGCTGCGTAGGCCAGGAGTGCTCGCCGGGCATATCCGACTGAGGAACAGGACGTTCCTCGATCGGCCAGATAGGCTTACCAGTTACCCGGTCGAAGACATACAAGAAACCGTTCTTTCCCGCCTGGGCAACGATGTCGACCATCTTGCCATCGTGCTTCACGGTCAGAAGCTTGGGTGCGGTGGTCAGGTCGTAATCCCAAAGATCATGATGAACGGCCTGGAAGTGCCAAAGATATTTCCCTGTGCGGGCGTCAAGCGCCAAAAGGCAATTACCGAAAAGACCGGCGCCTGTGCGATCCGCGCCATAGAAATCATAGGTAGGCGATCCCAGCGGAAAGTATGCGATTCCTCGCTCCTCGTCGATCGTCATCCCGCCCCAGTCGTTGGTGCCGCCAATGTACTTCCACGCATCTTTCGGCCAGGTATCGTAACCAAATTCTCCGGGATGGGGAACGGTATGAAAGATCCAGACCATCTTTCCGCTGACCACATCATAGGCTCGAATATCGCCCGGAGGCGATCCATACTCTTCTCCAGTGGACGAACCCAGAATCAGGAGATTCTCAAACACCCGTCCTGGGCCGCCTGACTGAATGGAGCGGATGGTCTTGGGATCGCGGCCTAAACCTTCCCGCAGATCGATACTGCCATGGTTGCCAAACGAATCCACCGGCTTGCCCGTGCGCGCATCCAGCGCATGAAGCATGTTGGCCGTAGCGTAGAAGAGGCGCCGGTCGCTGCGATCTTTGCTCTCCCAGTAATTGAAGCCGCGATTGGTGATACTCCTGGGGATGCCGTTGTCGTGAACCCAGATCTCCTTGCCGGTCACGGCGTCGAGAGCGACCGTGGCATTATCTTTCCCCACCACGTACATCACGCCGTCAACCACAAGCGGATTGAACCCATAGCGAAAGCCGTTGTTGCCGTTGGGATAAAACCACACCTGCTGTAGCTGGGTGACGTTCGACTTGTTGATTTCCGTCAGGGCAGAGTATTGCGCCGAGTCGGCGCTGCCTTCATAATCGCTCCAGGTGGTGTACTTCTTCGCGTCTTTGGCGGAAGCAATCACCGCAGTCAAGGTAACCGCGGAACTCAGGAGCCCCATGACTTTGCCCAACTTACGTTTCATCCATCTCCATCCGGCAGGAAATTATTTGGAAGCTTTCGCTCGCTCTTGAGGCTTTCCCCAGAAAATATACGTTCCACTCCTCGTCGAGGTCACGATATCCATCCTTCCATTGCCGTTCAGGTCGACGGCGAGCACATCCGATCCGGCAACGCAGCGATTGTGGATCAACTGTCGCACGAGTTCCCCACCCCCTGGTGCCTGGAATGACCGGTCGAGCACCCGCCAGCCGGCACCACCAGCGCCCGTTCCCTTGCTGGTAATCTCATCCTGATCAGTGCGCCAGTCAGCCTGTCCCAGGGTGTGCCATCCCGCGAGGCTTGACCCGCGGAAGCTGCCATCCGGTATAAAACTTGGGCCATTGAATGAGGGGGCAGATTTGGCCCGGGCCGCATCCGATTGAAAGCCCTGGTTGTGGGTGAAGGGAACTACGATGAGGCAGACAGTGGCGGCAAAAAGCGAGGGCATCCGCAGTCGAAAACCCCGAAGTGGCATAGGCCCATCCTCATGATGGTAGCGATCCCACGTTTCACAATATGCAACGGAGCTTTCGCTAGACCGCCCGAAAGTTATCATGCTCATCGAAACACAGTCAATCTCAGAAGGAGCAACGGCGAACGGCAGCGATTACAGCATCAGGCGTCGCCGCCCCCACCGGTACTGTAGAGAAATAGTGCGACCTGGCAGGAGAACTAAATGAGAAGACCGCGGAGTCGGGGTTTCTGTGGCGAATGGTTCACCGGGCTCGTTGCGATGGCCCTGCTCGGTTGGTCTTGCACTCTGCAAGGCCAGACCCTGAAGCTCAAATATAGAACCGCTTCCGAACATGGCTTCTTGGTCTTGCGTGACCCGGCCGGGGCAATCATCGCTTCTGGAGAAGCCACGCAGGTTCCCTCCAGGCACCGCAACACGCTTCACGTGGTTTTCCATTTTCGCGATGGATCGATTGATGATGAGACCACGCTCTACCTACAAGGGGAAGAAACCATTCGCCTGATCAGTGATCGTCATATACAGCGCGGCAAGTCCTTTCCGCATCCTTGCGACGTAATGATCGATGTGACCAAACAGCAGGTGAGTTTTCGTGATTTATCGAAAAGCACGAACCAGGCAACGACGGAGCACATGGATCTGCCGCCGGATACTGCCAACGGCCTTCTCGCGTCTCTGCTTCAGAACATGCAAGCCACTACTCCCATCGAGGTCTCGTATGTTGTCCTCGCGCCCAAGCCGCGAATGGTGAAGCTGGCTATTGCTAAAGCTGGGGATGATCACTTCACGGTCGGCGGCCGTTCCTACAAAGCTGAAAAATACGACGTCAAAGTTCACATCGGGGGGGTTGCCGGCATTGTGGCTCCTATGATCGGTAAGCAGCCTCCGGATACCTACGCCTGGGTAACCGAAAGCCGGGTGCCGGACGTGATTCGGCTGGATTCTGCTCTATATACCGACGGCCCTATCTGGAGCGTACAATTCGCCAGCCCGGTCTGGTGAATAAGCACCAAAAATCGTTTGGCAATGCGCCCCGGCTGTTTCCTTCTGCCCATCCGATCTAACGGCCCGCCTTCAACCCCCGCCAGTAGCAAGGCGGCGCAGCCATTGCCAGCGCGATTCGTCAGCACTGGAACGGTAAGCGATCACTGCAGGAACACGCACTTCTATTTCCGTACCTACTCCGTGCCGGCTCCAGACTTCAAGACGAGCGCCGATCTTACTCGCCCGCTCGAACATTCCCGGCATCCCCCAACCTCCAGAGGGGTGGGCAACCTCAAGAATCGTCTCCTCGACACCGCGGCCATCATCACGAATGGCGATGCGCAGCTGGCTAGGATCGTAGTTGATCTCCGTTTCGCAACGCTCTGCATTGGCGTGCTGAAAACAATTAGCGATCGCCTCGCGGCCAATCCGGTATACCTCGTCTCGGACAACGGGATGCAGCTCCCGAGGATCGCCATTCACCACCACGCGAAAGTCCGCCGGATGCTCTTGCCTGAGCTCCTGGCCCACCGCGGCAAAGGCTTCGGGTAAGTCGCTGGCTTCAGAGGAGCTGCCTCCTAGCCCAAGGAGAATTTCCCGCCCTTCGGCCAGCACCTTGTCGGATTGGTTCAGTGCTTCTTCCAGCATCTGACGCGTAGGGTGATCCTGGGAGATGCGCTCGGCAGCCGTCTGGAAGCGCAAAATCAGGCCGCCCATACTCTGCAGCAAAGCGTCATGGAGTTCGCGAGCAATTCTTTCCCGCTCTGCCATCCGCTCGGCCAGCCGGGCCTCGAGCTGGCGAGTGAGTTGCCGCAGCCGAAGGGTGAAAAGAAGCCCTATGAGTCCACCGGCCGCGATAACGCACAACAACATAAACCAAACCGTCTGGACGAAAGGGACACCCTCTCCCATTGTCCAGGCGGTGTGATAGAACTGGCTCATCGTGCGATCGCGATCGAGAGCAAACGCCTGCGTGCACAGCAAGCCGACCATGGGCACCAGCCCCTTGATCACTCCGCGATGAACCGCCGAAACCATACGCGTTTCCGTCCTTCACCGGAGGAGTTAGCCGCTTTACCTTCGAGCAACATCCTACTGGACAGTTCTTCTAGGTCAAGCAACATCTGGCCTTAGATTCGATCAACGCACATTTGGTCTTCTTTTTAAGAATGCTCCGGCGTGGGGATTAGGTGACATGAAGAATGACGGCTTCGTACAGGTGCGGGGCGCGCGGGAACACAACCTCAAGAATATAGATGTTGGGATCCCTCGCGATGCGCTGGTTGTCTTTACCGGAGTTTCCGGTTCGGGCAAATCGTCCCTGGCCTTCGGGACCCTCTACGCGGAGGCGCAACGGCGGTATCTCGAATCGGTCTCTCCCTACGCCCGGCGCCTGTTTCATCAGATGGCTGTGCCGGAAGTGGATGCCATCGATGGCTTGCCCCCCGCCGTTGCTCTTCAGCAACAACGGGGATCGCCCACCACGCGCTCGTCAGTGGGCAGCGTCACCACGCTATCCAACCTCTTTCGCATGCTCTATTCAAGGGCGGGAGAGTATCCGCCCCACCAGCCGCTCCTTTACGCCGAATCCTTTTCCACCAATACGCCCGAGGGAGCGTGTCCCAAGTGCCATGGGCTGGGCAGGATCTATGAAGTGACCGAGCGCTCAATGGTGCCCGATGATTCACTCACCATCCGGGAGCGTGCCATCGCCGCGTGGCCCACCGCGTGGCAAGGGCAGAACCAACGTGACATATTGACCTCCCTTGGCTATGACGTCGATCGTCCCTGGCGCGACCTCCCGAAGAAGGATCGTGACTGGATTCTCTTCACCGATGAGCAGCCGGTGGTTCCCGTTTACGCCGGCTTCACCCCCAAGGAAACACGCGCCGCCCTCAGAAGCAAGATGGAGCCCAGCTACCAGGGCACCTTCACCAGCGCAAAACGGCACGTGCTGCATACCTTCGCCACCACCCAGAGCCCACTGATGAAAAAGCGCGTCGCGCAGTACATGCTGAGCACCGAGTGTCCGCTGTGTCATGGCAAGCGGTTGCGGCTGGAGTCGCTATCGGTGAAATTTGCCGGCTTCGACATTGCAGAAATCTCGCGACTGCCCCTCAAGCGTCTGGCAGGCATTCTGCGCCCCTTTGCGGAAGGAACCGCGCCACGCAACACCACCACAGAAGCAGAGCACCCGGAAAAACTGGTCGTCACTCAGCGCATCGCCGAGGATCTACTGGCGCGGCTTGCAGTGCTGCTCGATCTGGGGCTTGGGTATCTGACTTTGGAACGCAGCACGCCCACGCTCTCGCCCGGTGAACTCCAGCGTCTACGCCTGGCCACCCAGATACGCTCCAATCTTTTCGGAGTCGTCTATGTGCTCGATGAACCGTCTGCTGGATTGCATCCGGTCGATATCCAGGCGCTCCTCGTGGCCTTTGAGCGCTTACGGTCGGCGGGAAATTCCTTGTTCGTGGTGGAACACGATCTCGATGTGATCAGTCACGCCGACTGGCTGGTCGATGTCGGACCGGGCGCTGGAGAGCAAGGTGGCTATGTCCTCTACAGTGGTCCCCCCAAAGGATTGGAGGGGATCGAGAAATCGCAAACTCGACGATATCTTTTCGGCAACCAGCAACTCCCCAAACGCACTGTCCGTTCGCCCCAGGGATGGCTGCGGTTGAAAGGGGTCACGCGTAATAACCTCAATCACCTCGATGTCGCCTTTCCCTTGGGCGTCTTTACGTCGGTCACCGGAGTCTCCGGCTCGGGCAAGTCGAGTCTGGTCAGTCAGGCCCTGGTCGAGCTGGTGGCAGAGCAACTCGGCCATCCCCTCCCCGTGGAGGAGGAGGCTGGAGAAGAGCTGGAAGCCGCACCACCGGCCGCTACCGGGGGCCAGATTGCCGGCGGATTGGAAAGCATCCACCGCCTGGTGCGGGTTGACCAGACTCCCATTGGCCGCACACCGCGTTCCAATCTCGCTACTTACACCGGCTTGTTCGATCACGTTCGCAAACTGTTCGCTGCTACCAAAATGGCCCGCGCCCGCCACTATGACGCCGGTCGTTTCTCCTTTAATGTCGCCAAAGGCCGGTGCGAAACCTGCCAGGGCGAGGGCTTCGTATGCGTCGAACTGCTCTTCCTCCCTAGTGTCTATGCGCCTTGTCCAACCTGTCATGGAGCTCGCTATAACGCCAAGACGCTGGAAGTAAAATACCGCGATAAAACTATCGCCGAAGTGTTGGGGCTAACGGTCGATGCGGCCTGGGAGTTCTTTTCCGCCGAGCCGCCTCTGCTCCGCTCTCTTGAGGTTCTGCGGGAAGTTGGCCTGGGCTATTTGCGGCTCGGTCAACCGGCTACGGAGCTCTCCGGCGGCGAGGCTCAGCGCATCAAGCTTGCGACCGAGCTGCAGCGGCCCCAGCGCGGCTCCACTTTGTATATCCTGGACGAACCCACCACCGGTTTGCATGCCGCAGACGTGGATAAGCTGATGGCGCAGCTCGATGCGCTGGTCCAATCGGGCAATACCGTCATCGTCGTGGAGCATGACATGCGCGTGGTCGCGGCCAGTGACTGGGTGATGGATATTGGTCCAGGCGCGGGAGAAGAGGGTGGCCATGTGGTTGCATCAGGAACCCCCGCCGAGGTATGCCAGGCCTCGGCAAGCCGAACCGCCCCTCACTTGAAGAAGTTGCTGGCGTGATCGGCCGCAACTCGGCATAATGGGTCACCCCACGAAGCACTAACTAGGCTAACTCGAATCCCCCGGACAGCGTAGGAGCATCGATCATGGCCAAATTTTGCGGCACTTGTGGAAGCCCCTTGAATGAGATATCAGCATTCTGCGGCGCTTGCGGCGCGCGGGTGCCCCAGGCAGCTGTTGCAGCCGCGGCAACGCCAGTCCCTCCTTTCACTCCGGTCACTACGATCCCACCCGTCTCTCCGCTTCCACCGGTAAAAACGGGAACGAGTCCCGTGGTCAAGATCATTCTGGTGGTGGTCCTGCTCCTGGTAGTTTTGGGGACCCTCTCGGTGGCCGGCATGTTTTATGCGCTGCACCTGGCAAGCCGCAAGGCTCACGAGTTTTCCAGGAAGGTGCGGGATACCGCACTCTCCTCCCTTCCGGCTGACAGCGGCAACGCAGGGGGATCAAATGTCCCCGCCGGCACGCTCGGGCCCGGCGCCTGCCGCTTCCTGAGCAAGGAGGATGTTGGCCGCGCCATCGGCGTCGCCATCGTGGCCACGAAAACGACCGTCAACGGTTGCGAATATCTTGCCCAGGGCACGGCGGGGGATATGACCGCAAAGCATATCGCCGCCATGATGGCGAGCAAAGGCGCCACTGCCCAGCAACAACAAATGTTTCAGAGCCTCTCCCATAGCCTCTTGGGCGGCGCACAGGATCAGGCAGACGGAAGCAGCCCGCCTGTAAGTACCGTGGTGATGGCTTTTACCATCGATCCCAACGCCGCCAAAACCCAGATGAGCATGAATGAAAACGTATTTGGCGCTGTGGGCAGGGGCGCAAAGCCTTTGACCGGGATTGGCGATGAAGCCTTTGACGCTTCCGGTTCTGTGATGATGGTGCGCAAAGGCGACCAGCTCATTCGCATTACCTATTCCACCTGCCCCTGCACCATCGAGGCAATCAAACCGCTGGCGCAAAGGCTGGCGTCGTCCCTCTAATGAGTGAAAGCTATGCCTGATAATGTCGACCTCTATGACGGCGCTTATGGGAACTACGATTCAGATGTCTATCGACAAGTAAGAATCGAGACCTACGGGGAAGATTTTGGCCAGACCAGCTGGGTCACCACCGAGGAGTCCGAAGAAATTCCACGATCACTTGGGCTCACCGGCGATTCGTCGGTGTTGGAGATCGGCTGCGGATCGGGCGCCTACGCCTTGCATATCGCACAGAAATCCGGCTGTCACATCGTTGGTCTGGACATCAATGAGCTGGGCATTCGTACAGCGAATCAATTGGCCTTAAGCACAGGCATGGCGCAAAAGGTGCGCTTTGAAGCATCCGACGTCTCGCAAGGACTGCCTTTCGCAGACGCGACCTTTGACGCGGTCTTTGCCAACGACGTACTTTGCCACATACCCGGCAGGCCGACTCTTCTCTGCGAAATATATCGGGTCCTGAAGCCAGGCATAGGGCGGATGCTATTTACTGACGCCCTGGTAATCGGAGGGCTGATCGCGCACGATGAAATCGCTACCCGCAGCTCGATCGGCTTCTATATCTTCAGTCCCCCTGGAGAGAATGAACGCTGGATCCGGAACGCCGGCTTTTCAGACATCAAGGTTTTGGACACAACAGAGAGCGCGGCCCGCGTAGCATCCAGGTGGCACGATGCCAGGCAAAAACACAAAGAAAGACTGGTTGCCGCAGAGGGCATGGCCAAGTTTGAAGGACTGCAGCGATTCCTCTCCTGCGTGCGCGCGCTGACGGAAGAAAGGCGTCTGCTTCGCCTTCTCTACCAGGCGCAAAAGGCCTGAACTGCCGCCGTGAAAACTCAACTCACAATTCAGTCCCAGCACGTACAGTCCTAACCTGTTAGTGCTCAAAGATCAGCATCACATAAGCGAGAAAAAGCAACAGATGCACCGCCCCTGAGAGAACGTTGGTTCGATTGCTGATAAAGGTGAGAGCGCAAACCGCCAGAGTTAGAACCAGCAAGAGCGAATCTGCCGGACCGAGCCCCAGGATTATCGTCTTGCCGGTCACTAAGCCGATCGTCAACACAGCCGGGATGGTCAAACCGATCGACGCCAGCACCGAGCCCAACAGAATGTTGATAGAACGCTGGAGATCGTTGGCCAAGGCCGCGCGTGTGGCGCTGAGTGCCTCGGGAGACAAGATCAAAGCGGCCACCAGGAAACCGCTCAACGCCAGCGGCGCATGGAGAACCTCTATACCGTGATCGATAGGCAGCGCAATCTCCTCTGACAGAACCACCACAGGCAGCAAATACATCACCAGAAAGAGGGCATGATACGTAATTGAATTTGTTTCGATATCCGCGTGTCCCGTGGCACTCGCCTCGCCCGGGCGCTCAATCGCTTTGGTTGGCTTCACGAAGTATTCGCGATGTCTCCAGTTCTGGATGATCAGAAACAGGCTATAAATCCCGACCGACATAACGGCGAGAAAGATGGATTGAAGAACGGACAGCGTAGGACCCAAAGAAGCGCTGGTGAAGTTCGGCAGTATCAACCCAAGCACCGTCAAGGGCACAATCAGCGACAAAAAGGAGTTCGCCCCCTGCAGGTTGTACTCCTGCTCGTGGTGGCGCAACCCACCCAGCAGCAATGAGAGCCCAATCATGCCATTAAGCACGATCATCACGACGCCGAACATCGTATCGCGAGCCAACGCGGGCTTACCCTCGCCGGTGAGCATGACCGCGGAGATCATCATCACTTCGATGCCGATGACGGAAAGCGTCAGCACCAACGTTCCCAAAGGCTCTCCGAGGCGCACCGCCAGGCTCTCCGCGTGGTGCACTACAGCAAAGGCGGAGCTCAGGATGACGGCGAAAAGCCAGACCAGCATCAAGGCGAACCACAGCGGATTTGATAGATCGGCGAGCCAGCCTTTGCCAAACAGCAGAAACAGCGCCGTCGTAGCAAAGGCCGCTAACAAAAGCCACTCGCGCCGCAAAGTTGAAAGATAGCTGGCTTTTACAAGCGTTGCTTCTGAACTCATGCAGTAGTCCTATCAGAAATGACGACGAAAGATAAGCCTCCGCCATCCGGGCACACCTCTGCCTCACCCCCAGCCGGAGCGTTAGGCCACAACTCCTTGGGGATCAGGAGATGCCTGGAATGATCTTCCGGTATTCGTCCTCGGTAAAAGCGCGGAGGGTTTCCATGCGAATACCGCCTTTCGACGCAAGAGAAAGGCTGACGCGGGCGTAGGTCGCGTCGTCGGGCGCCTCGATGACGGCCGCCATGTCATATTGACCCATCAATAGGTAGAAACTCACCAGCTTGGCGCCGGCAGCCTCGGTAGCTTTCTTGGCCGCGTCCAGGCGGGACGGGCTCTCTTTAATCTTTTCGATACCTTCTTTTGTCCAACGCATTAGGGCAAGATAAGTGGCCATACGTACACCTCGGCGCGAATTATAGACTCCGGCGTGAAGCGTTAGATAACCGGGCAGTAAACTATCCATTATGAATTGGCTTGGATGGGCCATCCTCTCGGCTCTTTTCGCAGCCGCAACCGCTTTGCTCGCCAAGATCGGTGTCGCCCATGTCGATCCGAACCTGGCCACCGCTATTCGAACCTCGGTGGTCCTGGTCTTCGCCTGGACGATCGCTATTAGTCTCGGCAGCCACAGCGGTGTTGCGCACGTCGGTCGTCGCAGTTGGCTGTTCTTGATCGCTTCAGGCCTGGCCACCGGCTTGTCTTGGATCTGCTACTTTCGCGCACTCTCCATGGGTGAGGCGTCGAAGGTGGCTCCCATCGACAAGCTGAGCGTAGTTTTCGTCGTACTGCTGGCGTGGCCACTTCTCGGCGAAACGATTACCGTGGCCAAGGCGGCCGGGGCCTTGTTGATCGCCGCCGGCGCAATCGTTCTCGCCTGGGCCTGAAACCTGCGAACCGCAGATCCCTCCACTGCGCTACCCCGGATTTCCTGTGGAGGTTGGCGGCGTTGGCGAGAGCAGCTTAGCAGGAAATCCGGGTACGCTCCGGTCGGGATAACAATTCTGTTGCATGAAAACCCAAGGACGGTCAGACGAATGGCTTTTAATAGACCCACAGAATTGTCATCCCGACCGGAGCGTAGCGCAGTGGAGGGATCTGCGGTTTCTCTTCCGTTCCCACGCTGTCTCTGAAAACCTTTCATCCACACGCTGAAAAACACCCTCACTCGGTTCGCAGCGCTCGCATCGGTTCCAATCCGGCAGCTATCCGTGCGGGCACCAGTGCAGCGAGAAACGCCGCCGCACACAACACCAGCAGCGTGATTGACAATACGACGGGGTCATACGGCTTCACTCCGAACAGCTGGCTCGCCATCGCGTGACCACCCAGGATCGCCACCGGAATACCGATTGCCAACCCAATGCCCACTTGCATAAAAGCGCCGCGCAGCACCATCCGCAGCACACTCAAGCGATCGGCGCCCAGCGCCATACGGATACCAATCTCGCTCGTCCGGCGTTGCACCGAGTACGCGGTCACGCCATAGAGTCCGATGGACGCCAGAACCAGCGCCAGAATTCCGAAGAAAGAGGTCAGCTTGGCAATCATGCCCTGCTGCGTGAAATTCGCCGCAACCTGCTCGCCAAAGCTTTTGAAATCGATGACTGCGAGATCGGGATTGATCTGCGAAATTGAGTGCCGCACCTGCATCTCGAGTCCAGGCACGTTACCTGCAGTTTCTATCTCGATTGCGTTGAGATACTGCGATCCATCCTGAAATTTCTCATACCGCGGATCGTCGCTGTGCACCCTCTGCCCCTGGGCCAGAAAGTACATCGGACGCATCTTATCCGACGGTCCCCAATAGTTCGTGTCTTCGGTGACGCCAACGATCTCGAAGTATCCGGGATGCTTGATATCGTCGCTGAAGTGTTTGCCGATTGCGTGGCCGTCCTTGAAATATTTCTTCTCAAAAAAACGGTTCACTACGGCGACGTTGCGTGTGCCGGGCGTGTCCTGTTCGTTGTTGGCGCGGCCCTCGACAATCTTGGTTCCGATGGTGTCGAAATAATGTGGGCTTGCCCGCACCCATGAAGCGCCATGATCGTGTGTACCAGGAGCCGGCGGCGGCTCGCCTTCGATGAAGACGCCTTCACCCCAGTTGTCGCCCTCCATCGGACTGTACATGGAGAAACTCACCTGCTTCACCCCTGGAATTTGTGCCAGGTTCGTGTGTAGTTGCCGGTAAAGCGCTTCTAGTTGGCCGGGGGTGTAGCCGGCCATCTGCGGATCGATATGGGCGATGAAGCGATTCGTGGTGACAAAACCGAAGTCCCGGTGTTGCATATTGCTCAGGCTGCGGGCAAGTAAGCCGGCGGCGCAAAGCAGGACCACGGAGAGCGCTGCCTGCACCACTACCAGGGATTTCTGTGCCCATCCACCATGATTCGCCGTGGAGCGATTCGCACCCCGCAAGGCATCCACCGGATTCGACTTCACCGTCAACCACGCCGGAGCCACTCCGAAAAGAATCCCCGTCAGCAATGAAACCGCAAGCGCAAAGCCAAGCACTGGGAGCGAGGGAGTCGCCTGGATCGGCACCGGGTCATGTTGGAAAGCTAGATACAAAATCACCCGCGTGCCGGCAAACGCCACCACGATGCCGGCGATCCCGCCAAGCACCCCGAGCACAATGCTCTCCGTCAGAGTTTGCCGGACCAGTGTCATGCGCGGCGCTCCCAGTGCCGAGCGCACCGATGTCTGCTGCTGCCGGTTGGCCGACCGCACCAGCAGCAGGTTGGCCAGGTTGGCGCAGGCGATCAGCAGCACGAATCCTGAGACCCACATCAACAGATGCAGACCTTGCTGATACTGGTCTCTCATCATCTGCACCCCGTTGCCTCCATGAGAGAAGTGCAGCGTCTGCTTGGCCACCAGGGGTTTGTCGCGCTCATCTACTTTGCTCAAGGGGCTCAACAGAAATTGCCGCAACTGCACCTGCATCTGCGCTTCCATGGTTCTTGTGTCAGCGCCCGGACGAATACGGCCGATCAGATCCAGCCAATCCAGAGAGGCCTCTTCCAGCACCGAGCTCGTTGG
Source organism: uncultured Acidobacteriaceae bacterium (assembly GCA_963721125.1). GTDB lineage: Bacteria > Acidobacteriota > Terriglobia > Terriglobales > Acidobacteriaceae > PALSA-350. The sequence continues at coordinate 701,887 of CAVRHZ010000001.1, forward strand.
CGAAATCAGAGGCTCGTCGTTCAGCGGAATGTAGAAGGATTGCGGAGTGCTTTGTACGCGATCACCGAAAAATCCTGGCGGCGTAATCCCGATCACCGTGAAGGGCTGGCCGTTAATCACGAACCCCGCTCCCACGACCGACGGGTCCTTGCCAAATTTCTCCTGCCAGGTCCTGAAGCTCATCATGGCCACGGCCGGAGCGCCCTTCCGGTCGTCATTCGGCGTGATGGTTCGGCCCATGTAGGGAGGAATGCCGAAGGTCTGGAAGTAATTGCCGGAGACATATTCGCTCTTGTACGACTCGGATGCCTTGTTGCTGCCATTACGCCGCACCCCGATCAGGGTTTGACCGGATTGAAAGCCTGCCAGCTCCTCAAAACCGCTGGAATGATCGCGAAACTGCTTGTATTGCTCGTAAGAGAAGAGCGTCCAATTGTCCTGCATGCCGCCGTTGACGCAGCAATTCTCTTCATTGCCGACCCGATACAAGTCTTCCGGGTTCACCACCGGCAGCGACTTCAGTAAAACCGCATACACCAGGGTGAAAATCGCCGTGGTGGCCCCGATGCCCAGGGCCAAGGTAAGAATCGCTGTGGCCGTAAACCCCGGCGCCTTGGCGAATTGGCGTAGCGCGTACCGGATATCTGCCGCAATCTGCATCCAAACCCTCCCTTCGGGAACTAGATACGGATTGTCGGCAGTTCCGGTTCGATTTATTTTTGCTCGGTCCGATGGGCTATTCGGGGGCGGCTCGCCGGCGGCGGCCGCTCAACAGGTACACTGCGGCACGCAGTTCCAGCAGCGGGTCCTCGGATGCGTCGATGCCGTCCACCCGGGGAATTGGGTCGAAGATAATGTTCTTCTGTTCATGAGCCTCGTTGGCCACCAGCCCGGTGAACGCGAGCTGCCCTAATTCAAGCAACTTACGGCTCTCCGGCCACAGTGACGTCGCATCGTTCACCGAATCCCCATCCTCGGCCAATTGAACTACCACTTTGAGCTTGACTGGCTCCTTGGCGACCCGGGCTTCTATTTCATCGAAGAGATAATTTGGCCCTTTCGTCGCAGCCGCCGCAGCGTCCAAATGATCGTTGCCGGCGTCGGGGAGAATGCGGTAGCGCCCATGACGACCCGCCCCGTCCTTATTGATGAAGCGCATCGCAGTCAGACCGAAATACGATTCGCGCGCGAAGCTCGAGGCCGGCGGCTTCGGAGCCTGCACAAAGGCCAGCGCAGCGGGATGCGTCCCAAGGTATTTTTCCAGCGGTGAGCCAGGGAAGTGAGCCAGATCGGTGGCGGCAATGGCGCTCAGGAACTCCAGAAAGTCCTGGCCCGTTCTTGCCGGGAAAGCATTGGTCGAATGGGCCACGATGTCGGTGTGCACCCGCTCGGCAAGATGAAACCGAATGGCGCAGCCGCGTGGATCGGCATTGGGATCGTTGTCCGGGATCACCGGAATGCCGGTAGAGTTCGAAAACCGTACCGTCGCTGGCGTCGATGGCCGATTCAGGTGAGGAGCCCTGCTGAGCCCGGCCGCTTCCGCCGTAGGTGTAAAGGTTCCTTGCAGCATGATGCCTTTGGCATGAGCCGGTCGAAAGCCGGGATGTATCCCGAAGAGCTGGTCGAATTTCTCCAGCAATTGTTGACTTAAAGCGACAATCTTTTCGTCTGTGGGCAACGGCATGGATTACGTCCTCAATAGGTAGGTAGGAATGGATGCGTCCTTGGCAATGGACTACGGCTTCAGGGCTCGAGACTTCATCGGTAACGATGCCGCCCCGGAGGGAATAGTCGCTCAAAAACAACAATACTCAGGGCTCGTTAAAAACAATCTCGCACCGCCGATACCCTCCCAGCCCTAAACGCTAGATTGTTTGGCATTTCGTCCAACTCCCGGCGGTGCTTAATTTACCCCGGGCTGCTCGAAGCTACTCCACCAACCCCAGCCCGGCCATGGTCTTTCCGGGATCTGGAGACGGCGAAAAAATAATCGTGAAAGTCGTGGCCCCTTTGCCGGGCCGGTTTCGCCTTAGTAAGTGAAGGCGATGAATGAGACGCCCTCCAAGGAGAACCACCATGAGCACACTTTCGATTTCGAAGTTCCGCGCAGGTCTTTTCGCCGCCGTCCTTGCTGTCGCTCCCTTGTCGCCAGCATTGCACGGTCAAGATGTAGGAATGGTCGCCAAGGTGAACGTGCCGTTTGCCTTTGAGACCGCATCCGGACACCACTTCGCCCCCGGCGTCTACTCCGTATGCATGGAAAGCCTTCACACTCTCCTTATCCGGGGAGACTCGGACTCTGCACTCACGATGACCTCCTTAGAGGACAACGGCCAGAGGGCAAAGATCGGCAAGGCCACCTTCCATAAATACGGCAACGAATACTTCCTGAGCGAAATCACAGTTGCGGGAAAAAGCCGCCGGGTTACCTTTGCCAAGTCAAAGGCAGAGACCCGGGCACAGGTCGCCGCAGAAAAAACCCCAGCCACCAACGTGGAACTGGCTCTGTTGGAAACCCGCTAGACCCCTCGGTCAGAGGAGATCAGACGGCTCGTCTTAAGACGAGCCGTCGCCTTTTATTCAGATCGGCCATAGTCCCATCCAGCCACATGTTCAACAAGCCGTCTCGCGTTGGCCAGAATATACCATAGGGTCTGCGGGAGGCAGCCATGGACAACGACAGCGGACAGGTCACACAGCTCCTGAAGGCGATGCACGCGGGTGACACGCAAGCAGCGGAGAGTCTGCTGCCGCTGGTCTATGCGGAACTGCATCGTCTGGCCAAAGGGTACATGCGGCGGGAGCGCCCGGACCACACCTTGCAAGCAACAGCATTGATCAACGAAGCCTATCTGCGGTTGGTCGGCGAGGACATCGATTGGAACAGTCGCGCGCATTTCATCGGGTTAGCGGCCAACGTGATGCGGCGGGTCCTGGTCGATTATGCGCGGGCCCATAACGCGGAACAAAGAGGCGGGGGATTGCAGCGGGTCGAAATGCAGGATGAGCTTGCCATCTCGGCCAAGCAGCTTGACGAAGTGGAACATCTGGACGAGGCGCTCAAAAAACTCGAAAAGGAAAACCCCCGACAGGCGCGGGTAGTTGAGTTGCGCTACTTTGGCGGCCTTTCTGTGGAGCAGATTGGCGCTTTGCTGCAGATCGCGCCGCGATCCGTCAAGCGCGATTGGGCGTTAGCCAGGATCTGGCTGTTTCGTGAGCTCCGGCCCGCGGCCGGGGATCCAGAGGCAGGGCTGGAATAATCTGCGGCGAGTGGCGCTTCCTGTGGGGACGGTGGCACCTTACCATTAAGTATTTACTTCGGTTACTGATGGTTTCTCTGGTGCCTTGAAAATGGCGGCGTGAAAAGACTGCAAGGGAGTTGTTTGCCAACAGAGGAATGGCAGTCGCAACCGGCGCGGCGAAGAGCCGGCCTCCCGCGCCGGTGATGCGGCTTGTATCGGACGCTTACGTGTGACTTTCGCCTGAGCAGCAGGATCCGGCGGAGATCTTCGGTTGCTCGTATTTCTGAGCCGCGTCCACCAAATAGCCTTCCGTATAGCGATCGTGATGGCGGACCCAGGACATGGAGAAGCCCAGCCCCTCTTCGTCGCGGCCTTTGGGAACAAGATCGAGAAGGTTGTACGTGCCCACCAGAATATCCAGTCCCCGCGCATAGCTGGAATAAGTATGAAAGACTTCGCCCACCGCGTCCTTGGCAAAGACGCTGACGCCCGGACCCTCTTCTTTGGGAAACTCGCCCACAGAGTAGTTGTAGTAGACCTTGCCGGTGGACCTCTCCTCCGGCGTGAAAGAGACGTGATAGTCGAAATTAAAATCGCTGCCGAAGGACGAAACCCACGGAAACTTCCAGCCCATGCGCTTCTTGAAAGCTTCGATTTCGGCCAGCGGAGCGCGGGAAACGACCGCCAGCGTGGTATCTCGATTGGCTAGGTGCACCGTCGACCCGTCGAAATGATCGGCCACGAACGAACAGCTTGGGCAGCCCTGTCTGCCACCCTGGACCCAACATGAAGTGATATATAACGAGCTGGCTGCGGCCGTCGAAAAGATCGGCCAGCGTCACCTTGCCCTTGGTCGAATCAAATTCATACCGCTTCTCTACCTTTTCCCAGGGTAGAGTGCGGCGCTGGCGGCTCAATTCGTCGCGCAGGCGAGTAAACTCCTTTTCTTTCGTCAGGAACTCGCTGCGGGCAGTGAGCCATTCGGCATGCGAAACGACATTTGGATGTCCGACTTCTAGCGTGCTGCTAGCCATGATGATCCTCCTTGGACTGGGATTGGAGCGGGATGATTGCTTACGGCGTTCTTCACGCCGAATTTCCTGATCGCGATAGCCGTTAGTCCGCCTGTAGAGGTGACACTGCCGGCAATCAGCATTGCGGTTGTTATGCACACTGGACACATGGGCAACTCCTCACTTGCGATAAGTCGATCGCGATACCGGCTGTTACCGGTTGGCCTCGGCATGTTTGCGAACACGGTCGTGCATCGAGGCCCAGCCTTTGTTCATCCCTGCCCTGTGCTCTTCGGAAACGAATCCCAGCGCGCTGTGCCGGAAGGTGATCAGTGTTCCGCCATCGGCTTCGCTCAGCCGGTATTGCACGTTGGAGACCATGGGGAAGGAGGCGAACAGTGGACCGGAGAATTCCAGCAGCGTGGGCCGCTTGATGGCCTGGACGTTGGCCCAGAAATGTCCATTGCCGTCGCCCAGGTCGCGGTACCACCTGCCTCCCGGCCACGGTTCGATCTTCATGTTGAGCGACTTGCCGTCCGGGGTCTCGTTGCCGGGACCCAGTTGCTCCAGCAGCGCGGCAAAGGTTACATCCAGGGGCGCCTGGACATGAATTTCCTGGTTGATCGTAAGCGTCAGATTTTCAAGGGTCTGTTCGGTAGCAATCATCATTTCTCCTTAAGATTCGAGTTTGGGGATTTCAAAGTTGCTGGGCCCTGGCGAACCATGGCTTCGGCGCGTTCCTTCACCCGGTTCAACTGGTGCTGCCAGTAGCGCTCGAAGGTTCCGGCCCACTCATACAGCGGGCGTATCGCCTCAGCATTGGTCTGATACAGCTTTTGCCGTCCCTGGCAGCGCATCCTAACCAGGCCCACGTTGCGCAGCACACGCAGGTGCTTGGAGACGGAGGGCTGTTCCATCCCCAGTGCCGCCACAATATCTCCGACGGGCCGCTCAGTCCCGGCAAGATAGCTCAAAATCTCCCGCCGGCGGGGCTCAGCAACCGCGTTGAAAGCGTCCGAGGTGGTGCTCGCTCTTGCCATAACCGAACATTACATACCTATATGGGAATATGTCAAGCGGAATTTTTTTACAACCGTAACTGGTGGGTGTAGCATCCCCACCAAATTCACTTTATGTAACTATAACTGTGTTAAAATAATTACTTCCCAATGCAGAAGGTGGAGAAGATCAGGTTCAGAATATCGTCGCTGGTGGTCTCGCCGGTGAGCGAGTCCAGGTGACGGAGCCCGTTGTATAGGTCCAACAGCACCATCTCGTGAGGAATATTTTGTCCCGCTGCCGCACTCGCAGCCCCTAGCGATTCCAGCGTCCCTGTCACCGCCTGGTATTGGCGCAGGCTGGTCAGCATTCCGCTTTCCGTCTCCACCATCCGATCGCCCACCATAGTCAGCATCAGCTGCTTCAGCTCACCCACGCCTTCACCACTCAGAGCCGAGGTGTGAACCACCGGCAACCCCAGGCCTCCCAGCGCCGCTTCCATGGCGGCCGATGGGCGCGCCAGGTCGCTCTTGTTAACCACCACCAGCGCTCTCCGCTGAGCCAGTGTGGCCAGAAGCTCCAGTTCTTCCGGGGCCGGCGATGCCGTCGCATCCAGCACCATCAACACCATGTCCGCATCCGCCAACGCCTCGCGCGATTTGCGAACGCCAATCTGCTCCGCCTCGTCGCTGGCCTCACGCATGCCTGCAGTATCGACCAGCTCAACCGGGATTCCGCCCAGCGAAACCCGCTCCGTCACCAGGTCGCGCGTGGTTCCCGGCATCGCCGTGACAATCGCGCGCTCGCGCTGCACGATGCGGTTGAACAGGGAAGATTTTCCCGCATTCGGCCGCCCCACAATCGCCAGCATCAACCCCGCATGCACGATTCGCCCACGCGCGAAGCTGTCCGCAACCGGCTGCAGCAAGCCGCGAATTTCCTCGATTCTGCTCTGGATCTCGACGTTGGGCAGCACGTCCACATCGTCTTCGGCGAAATCGATGCCGGCCTCGAGCAGAGCGATCAGCGCGACCAGGCCTTCTTTGATTGGCTTGATGCGCCGTGAAAGCGAGCCATGCAATTGCTGCGCAGCGACCCGCGCCTGGTAGAGCGTCTGGGCTTCAATCAAGTCGTGCACCGCTTCGGCCTGGGTCAGGTCGATACGGCCGCCCAAAAATGCCCGCTGGGTAAATTCGCCTGGCGCCGCCAGTCGTGCCCCGGCCTCGAGCGCCTGCCGTACCAGCGTCTCCAGAACCACCGGCGAGCCGTGGGCGGCAATTTCAAGCACATCTTCGCCGGTATAGGAATGCGGCGCGGCGAAAAATGTCACCACCGCCTCGTCCAGCGTCTCCTGGGTGTCGAGGTCCAACAGATCCGCAAAGCGGGCTTGGGCGTGGACCAGTGGGTTACGCAAGCGCAACATCGGCTCGGCAATCCGGGTCGCCTCAGGCCCGGAGAGCCGCACGATGCCAATACCGCCGCGACCCGGCGGCGTCGCGATGGCGACAATGGTCTCGTTCTGGTAAACCACATGGGGATCGGGCTGCATGGAGCCTCACGATCCTCTAGACAGGCGAGTTGCGCCGCGCTGGACGTGATCCGCTCTGGCCAAGCTCAGGAGATCGTGGCCGGGAACGAGGACGCTCCGCACCCTTGGGATAGACCACCACGAACCGGCGCAAGCCTTCGCCGCTACTCTCGGTTTCGAGATCGGCAAAATCCCGGAAGGCCAGGTGCAGCATGCGCCGCTCCCGCGAACTCATGGGTGCAAAGCTGTAGGGCTGGGATGTGCTGCGTACCCGCTCCGCCGCCGTTTCCGCGGACAGCTTAAGCTCGCGTGCGCGCAACGCTTTGAAGGAATTGGCGTCGAAGGAGATGGTGTCGTGCTCTTCCGCTTCCAGGCGCACGATCTTGGCCGCGATGTGTTCCAATGCCCGCAGCAACTCGCCGCCGCGCTGGGTCAGAAGCACTGCGTCGGGCCCGGACATCTCCACATAAATCTCGCGCGCTTCGAGCCCGTCAGGATCACGGGCTCCGGCTCCCGCGGTGATCCGGTACTTCAATCGCAGGCCGCCGGTGGTGGTAAGGGTCTTGAGGAATGCTGCAATCTTCTGAGCTGCAGCCGCGTGGTCGACAATCGGCATCGGTTTAGTATCGCACTTGCGTGCGGGGAAGTCAGCCTCGCAGCCCTTGAACTCTACGCCAGGTAACCAAGCCCTCGAGTGAGCTCCGGACTCTCAGCACAACCTCAAGGTATATGACGGGTGCCCCAGGTTCGCCAACCTGCCCCGGTTTGCCGTGGGACCGGAGCGTAGCGCAGTGTGAGGGACCTGCTGTTTCTCTTCCAGTCCTGGCCAAGCCTCTGGAAAAATCCCCGATCTTACCTCCGCCTCTACCTGCGCACCATCTGCCGCCCGCCGCCGCCGCTCTTCTTAGCCGCTCGCTTGGCGGCGATCTCACGCATCTGCTTGCCTATACCGGTGCGGTTCATGATGGCCTGCTGGATCACGTTGATCACATTGCCGAAGGCCCAGTACAGCGCCAGGCCTGAACTCAGATTCCAGGTCATGAAACCGAAAAACACCGGCATGGTAAAGGCCATCATTTTCTGCTGCGTAGGATCCATCCCCGGCGATGGGGTCAGGTACTGCACCAGGAACATAGTCACGATGAAGAACACCGGCAGAATATGCAGCGGGTCGGGAGCGGCAAGATTATGCAGCCACAACCACGGCGCCTGGCGCAGTTCGATGGTGTGCAGCAGCATGCGATAAAACGCAAACAGCAACGGCCACTGCACCAGCATGGGCAGGCAGCCGCCAAACATGTTCACGCCCTCGCGCTTCTGCAGGTCGAACATCTCCTTGTTCATGTCCGCGCGGCGGGGGTCGGTAGCCTTGTACTTCTTGAACTTCTCCTTGATCGCATTCATCTCCGGCTGGATGCGCTGCATCTTCAGCGCGGATTTCATCATCTGGATACGCGTCGGCAGCATGGCCAGATTGATCACCAGGGTGAGCACCAGGATGGCCCAGCCCCAGTTGGAGACGATATGCTCATGCACCCAACGCAGAGCCAGGAACAACGGCTTGGCGATGATGCCCGAATAGCCGAAGTCCACCACCGGTTCCAGATTGGGCCCGGTCTGCCCTCCATTGGCCGTGGCACGTACAGAAGCCAGCACGTCCAGCACCTTGGGACCGGCGAAGAGGCGCATGCTGGTGTGACCCGAGTGTTCGAGCCCATAGCGGCGCCGATGAACGGACGCTGGGTCGTTCTGGTCCGTCTTGCCATGACGCGGTACCTCGACCGAATCATGCAGGCTCACCAGCAAGGTTTGCTGCGGCGTGTCGGGAAGAAATATCGCGGCAAAGTACAGGTCGCTTACTCCGGCCCATTCGAAAGGCCCGGGGAGTGTGCCGCCCCCGGCAATCTTCTTCACTGCCTGGTTCTCGTTCTTGCCGCCCTGCATGGTATTGAACTGCGACGCCGCATAATCCGGCAGGGTCTCCTGATCCCCGAATCCGCCCGGCCATGCCACCAGCGCGGTGACCGGGCTCCCATGATCGGTCGCCGTCACGTCCACATGCAGCACGTACGTGGAATCGAAGGTGAAGACCTTCTTCACGTCGAGGCCGTTATTGGAGTAGGTAAAGGTAAGCGTGGCGGGAGCATTCAAAGTCCCCGTAGCCGACGGTACATACAAGGCCTGCACCAGCTGGTTGCGCAGGTTGGCATCATAGGTCCAGAGCGATAGCGGATAGCCAACCTTGGCCGCTGCCTTTGGGTTGACCAGGTCCAGAGGCTTGCCCGCTTCGTCTTTGTACTTCTTCAGAATCCAGGAGACGGCCTGGCCGCCGCGATTGGAAAAGGTAATGCGGTACAGCTCGTTCTCCACCACCGTAGTGGTTTCGCGCCGCAGCAACCACTGCGTTGGCGGTCGCATTGGCGAGACGTAGTAGTCCGGCTCACGGCGGGGGCCGAGGCCGGCGGAATCGGCGCCTTGGACGCGGAACTCGAAGCCACCTCTGCCGGAGTCTCCGGTTGCGTCTTTTTCTTCGGGCCAAAGTATTGCAAGCCAAGGAAGATCAAAACAAAGACGATGGAGAAGATGAGCAGCGTGCGTGAGTCCTGCCCACCGCCACCCGGCTGATTAGGATTGCGTATTTCGGCCAAAGAGAGTTCCTGTCGATCGGACGATCTGGCGGCATCCCACGGCAAACACGCCGGGAGCCACAGTCTTATGGTAAATGGCGGGGATCATCTGTGCGGAAGCGAAGATGGCGTTGGGGTTGCGGGTGCAGGGCCATGGGAATAGGTGCCCGGAACCGGATCAAAGCCTCCCCGGCCCAAAGGGTTGCAGCGCAGCACGCGCCATAGTGCCAACGCGCTTCCCCAAAGCACTCCGTGATGGACGACGGCGGTCATGGCGTATTCGGAGCATGTGGGCTGAAAGCGGCATGCCCCGGAAACCCCGCTGATGGAGTGGAGCAGCGGCGAGACCCAGCGGCCATAGACTTCAGGCAACGCTCATCGCCGCTTCTCCCCAGCCTTCTCGACGGCGGCAAAGATCCTGGATACTTCGCTTTGCAAGCCGGCAAATTCCGCTGTCAGAACCGTTCGTCGGGGATGCAGCACGACGTCGACATCGCGCGTCAGCAAGGGCAGGTTCAACCGCACCGCTTCGCGCATGCGCCGCTTGATGCGGTTGCGCTCCACAGCCTTGCCGAGAACGCGCCCGGCAGTCAAGCCAACCCGCGGACCCGCGGGCGGAGTCGAGCTCCGCTCCGCGAAGAAATATGTCATGGAGCGCGAAAAGTGTTTGCGGCTCCGCTGGTACACGCGTTGATAGTCAGCGTGCTTGCGCAGCCGAGCGTCGTTTTGCGTTAGAAGGCTCACCCGATCGTTACCCTCACGCCACAAAATTCTGGGTGAATTGAGTAATGGCGCGTACTACACTTCACAGCGAATGGTGAGCTGGCTAATCGCGGTAACCGGCACTCACTGAAACGCGCTTGCGGCCCTTGGCGCGGCGGCGGGAAAGCACCGCTGCTCCCGCTTTGGTCTTCATGCGCGTCAAAAAGCCGTGTGTCTTCGCCCGATGGCGGCGGTTCGGTTGGAATGTGCGCTTGGGCATAACACTGCGCTCCTGATCTCACTAAAATTTCTGCCTGAAGGCAAGCTTTAAGTATAACGGATTCAGGCCAAAGAGCAAACCACGACAATGTTGCAGGGGGTGGGAAGCGCTGCCTTTCACTGCGCATGGTGCAACTCTGGAGAGAAAGAAATTTTTGCCTGGAATGGGCGGTTGCACGGCCTTGTAACTGTGCTAGTATCGGCTCCGATCAAGATTGATTTTCTGCACGTCCACACTACCTGATCTTTCGATCTGGATACTTTCGCGAAGGGGCTTTGTATCCCCCAGCAGTTCCTAAGCACAGGAGCAGCAACAGCACGCACGGCTGGTATCGGTGCGAATTTGCTCCTTTGCACTTTGCAGAAGGTATCAGGCAGTCGGCGTTGAACGAAGGAAGCGTATGTCTTTTGTCGCCACCGCCCCCGCCGTTCCCAACCCTTGGGCACGGATACTGGGTGCACTCGAAAAAAAGGTCAACCGGCAATCGTTTGATACCTGGCTCAAGCCCACGCGCTTCAGCCACATCACTGGCCGGATGCTTTTTGTGCGGGTTCCCACGCCCGAGTTTCAGCACATAGGCGACCGCTATGGCGATCTCATTCAGGAAGCCATTGACGCTTTCCACCTGGAGTTCGACGACGTCTCCTTCGTTATCCCGCAGGAGGATCCACCCGCCGTCCGGGTGCGCGAGGATGGAGGGTTCGCACCGGTCCCTTCGCACTCCGCCGGCGCCCAGCGCGCAGGCAATCGCGGCACACCCATGCCGGCGCCGCAGCAGGCCAGGTTTGACTGGACCACAGCCGCGCAACTCAACCCGCGCTACACCTTTGACGCCTTCGTCATCGGCAACGGCAACCAGTTCGCCCGCGCCGCCTCCGAGGCGGTAGCCGAACGCCCGTCGAAGGCCTACAACCCGCTCTTCATCTACGGCGGTGTCGGCATGGGCAAGACTCACCTCATGCATGCCATCGGCCACGAGGTAAAGAAGCGCCAGCCGCAATGCTCTGTCTGCTATGTCTCCAGCGAGAAGTTCACCAACGAAATGATCAACTCGCTGCGTTATGACAAAATGACGAGCTTTCGCGACAAGTTTCGCTCCGTCGATCTGTTGCTCATTGACGACATCCAATTCCTGGCGCAAAAGGAGCGCACCCAGGAAGAGTTCTTCCACACCTTCAACGCCCTGCATGAGAGTTTGAAGCAGATTGTCATCGCCTCCGATCGCCCTCCCAAAGAACTACCGGAGATTGAGGATCGGCTACGCAGCCGCTTTGAATGGGGCTTGATCGCCGATATTCAGCCCCCCGACCTGGAAACCAAGGTGGCCATCCTGCAAAAGAAGGCGGAGAGTGAGCACGTTCTGTTGCCCACGGATATCGCCCTCTTCATTGCCTCAAACGTGCGCACCAATGTGCGCGAACTCGAGGGCGCGCTGGTGCGGCTGTTGGCCTGGTGCCGTCTCAATGGCGCCGAGCTCACCCTGCCCACCACCCAGTTGTGCCTCAAGCAGTTCATCGATACCCAGGTGCGCAAGATCACCATTGAGGCGATTCAGCGTGCCGTCTCTGAACAATTCGGCATGCGGGTAGCTGAGCTGAAGCAAAAAAATAATTCTCGCTCCGTGGTCGTTCCCCGCCAGATCGCCATGTATCTGGCCAAGCAGATGACGGAGGCCTCCCTGCCCGAAATTGGACGGCAATTCGGCGGCAAACACCACACCACCGTGATGCATTCCATCGCCAAGATCGACGAGCAGCGCCGCGCGGACAAGGACCTGAACCGCACCATCAACAAGCTGCTGGAAACCCTCAACGGCTAGAACCGGCGAACCCAGACACCGGCTATTTTGCAGCCGGAAGGGACAGCAGGTCCCTCCCGGCTCTCAAATATCCCCTAAAGCCCTGGTGAGTACCCCTCAAGCTGGCTAATCAAGCCTCTTAGCCGTGTGCAGTTTCCTTCCCCGGTTCAGGCGCTGCCGGTATGCTCATCTTGTCTATGTCTTGTTTCGGCTCGCCGCGCCGTGTGGCTTGTTTGGCTGCTCATCTACTCACCGGGATCCTCCTCAGCGCGCTCCCGGTGTTGGGACCGCCCGCTTACGCCCGCCAGCAAGACACCGGCTTTCTCAACCGCACCATTACCCTCAACGGCACCGACTACCACTACGTGGTTTACCTTCCCATGGACTGGAACCCCAAGCAGAAGTGGCCAGTCATCCTGTTTCTGCACGGTTCCGGGGAGCGCGGCTCCGACGGCCTGGATGAAACGCAGGTAGGCCTGCCCAACGCGCTACGTTCCCACTATGAGCGCTGGCCCTTTGTGGTGGTCATGCCCCAGGTTCCATACAACCACCACCATTGGACCGACCCCGACATCATGGCGATGGCCATGGCTGCGCTGAATGCAGAAGTAAAAGAGTTCCACGGAGATCCCCAGCGTCTCTACCTCACCGGCATGTCGCTCGGCGGGTACGGCGTGTGGGAGATCGCCAAAGACTATCCCGGGCGTTTTGCCGCCATCGCTCCGGTCTGCGGAGGCATCTACTGGTCTTACGCCCCCGGCCGCTGGCATCAGCCCGAGCTGGTACCGGAATATGTCAAAGCCATCGGCCGCACGCCGGTGTGGATCTTTCACGGCGCGGACGATCCCGTGGTTTCCCCGGCTCAATCGCAGATCATGTACGCGGCCGTCAGCGCGGCGGGCGGAAACGTGCGCTTTTGGGAGTACGCCAACTGGCACCACAACGCATGGGATAGGGCGTATACCGACCCGCAATTGCCCCAGTGGTTTCTCTCTCATCGGCTATCCGATATCGCCACCACCAAGCCGTACGCCGAAAAACGGATCATCCCCATCCACCCTTCCCCGATTCACGTCGATCCAAGCGTCTACGACGCTTACCAAGGGGAATATGTCGATGCCGGCGTGACCCAGTTGACCGTTTTCCGTCAAGGCAACCGGTTGATGGCCCGAAACCGTACCGGCGACCAGACGGAGTTGCTACCTGAGCTCCCCAACCGGTTTTTCTATCCCAGTGGAAGCACTACCCGCATCACATTTGAGAAGGGTCCCGACGGCCGCGTCACCGGCCTTACCTTTTCTGACGACCGCCATCAGGAACTCTGGGTGAAAGCACCCTAGAGCGATTGGATTGCGTCTTGCGTCTAATGCACCAGGATGAATGCTATGTGGAAAGCTCCATTCTTCGCCGCCCGCGTCAGGCTTGCATGGGACCGCGCTTTGCACTCGCCGCCGGCTCTTTCCACAGCCTCTCAAAGACCGGCTGTGGAGACCGTGGGGAAGGCGGGACCCAACTTGAGCATATTCACCGGTCTTCCTGCTTTTCATTTTGCGCGTGCCCGGTTTTCTAAAACGAGGACGTACACCATCCGCGCCATACGCTTGGTTTCGAGCCTTCTTTCCACTTTTCCGGTGACAACGGTTACTGCTACTAACAAGGAATATATTTTTAAGGCTTTTCATAGTAGCCGTGTTCGTTGTACTCCTGATGTTGATGTTTCACACCGGGAATCCACAGAAACAACGCGCTTAACATTCTCATGCGGCTTCGGGGTGGTGTAGAGTGAGTCAAACCACAAGGGGGAACAACACCATGCTTACCGCGGGCGTTGAGCAAGAGAGACCGGTCGCACAGGGAGCAGCAACGATGGAGATCACCGTGAGCCGTCAGGACCTGCTGCGTGAGCTAAGTGCAACGCAGAGCGTCGTCGAACGGAAGACGACGATCCCTATCCTCTCCAATTTTCTCCTTGAGGCTGGGCAGGGGGAGGGCGACCGCGCCGACCGCCTCACCATCACCGCCACAGACCTGGATCAAAGCATCCGGACCTCCTGTGCGGCGAAAGTAAAGAAACCGGGCTCGTGCACGATTCCCGCGCGCAAACTTTTCGATTACGTCAAACTCCTGCCTGACGGCGACATATCCATCAAGCTGATGGAGAACCACTGGGTGCAGATTCGCTCCGGTCGATCCAATACCAAGATGGTGGGCATGGCGCGCGCCAATTTTCCCCAGGTACCGGAGTTTCCCGAGACTGGCTTGACGCAATTGGCCGCCGCCTCCATCAAAGGCATGATCTCGAAGACCATCTTCGCCATCTCCAATGAAGAATCGCGCTACACCCTCAATGGCGCGCTATTGATTTTGAAGGCGGAGTCGTTGTCCATGGTAGCGACCGATGGTCATCGCCTGGCCCACATCGAAAAGACGGGCGAAACGCTACAAAATATCAGCGGTGAAAAGAAGACATTGATTCCGCGTAAGGCGTTGGCCGAGCTCCAGTCCTTGCTGGCCGATAGCGATGGGGAGTCGCTCGACTTTTTCGACGACGAGCATACCCTGTTCTTCCGTCTTGGTCACCGCGTGCTCACCACCCGTAAACTTACCGGCCAATTTCCCAATTACGAGGCTGTGCTGCCCCGGGACAACAATAAATTTGTCGTGGTGCGCAGCGAGGAACTGATGGGTTCGATCCAGCGTGTCGCGCAATTTGCCGATGAGCGATCGGGCGCCATTAAGATCCGCCTGGAACAGAACGAGATGAAGATCTCCTCCTCCTCGACTGAATCCGGCGAGTCGGAAGACACCATCGAAACCCCTTACAGTTTCGACGCCATTGTGGTTGGCTTCAACTCCACCTACCTGATTGATTTTCTTAAGGCGGTTGGTTCCAGTGGCGAAGTCCGGCTGGAGTTCAAAGACGCCCAATCGGCCGGCCAGATGCGACCGGAGGATCCAGCGGATGACTTCAAGTACCGTTACGTGATCATGCCCATGCGCATTTGAAGGCCAGCGCCACAATTCCCATTGTGTTGAGAGTCTGCGGTCTCTGCTTCCAGTTACGAATGCTGGGTGCCCCATTCAAGCCGTACTTTGGCTTGAGTGGGATACCACACCCTTGAATGACCCTCTTTTTGTCATTAGGAGGAAGCCGAGGGACCCGCGGTTTCATAGTCCCTACCCGCCCCGTTTGACCGCTTTTTTCACCGCGGACTTACGCCCTGCAGCCGTCTTCTTTGCAGCTACCTTCTTGACCACGCTCTTCTTTACGGTCTTCTTAGCTGTAACCGCTTTCTTCGCCGGCTTGCTGCGCGCCTCCACTGTCTTTTCCACCAGCATGGCCTTCAATTGCACCAGGTCAACGGTGCGCGCCGACTTCCTCAGCCGCTCAATGTCGTAGTACGCTCGCTTCTCTGTGAGAAAGATGTGGACAACGAAATCCACATAATCCATCAAAATCCACTCCCCCTGCCGCCGTCCTTCTACGGAATTGGGGTAGGTCTGAAAATCCCGCTTTAAACGGGCTTCAATCTCATCTGCGATCGCCTGCGTCTGACGTTCGTTCGATCCGCTCGAGATCAAAAAGAAGTCAGTGAACCCGGAGTCCAGGGTGTCGAGCTCGAGAATGCGGGTATCTTCGGCCTTCTTGTCTTCGCAAGCCTCCGCGGCGGCCAAAACCATGCGGCGCGTTTCCGTCGTTGCCATTCGGTGGGGTCAAATCTCCTTGCTCTTGCCTACTTTGTCAGCAGCCTCTATGGTATCCCGGGTTTCGGGCCGATAGAGCGCGTGGGAACGAATGTACTCCGCCACCGCCGGCGCAAGCACGGTTTGCAGCTCTGAACCCTCCGCCAGGGCGGCACGAATCTCCGTCGCGGAGACGTCCTGGTCCAAGTCAGGTAACAAAAACAGCTCAGCGCTCTGCCCCGCAGGCCCTGCGAGGGTAAACCGTGTGAACCCGGCTTCGCGCGCCTCGCCCGTGTTCCGCACCCCCTTGGGGAGGGCTGCGTTGATCTGTTCCAGGGAGAATCCGGGCCGGCCGGCCACAATGAAACTACAAAAGAGCACCAGCTCGGCGCATTGGTGCCAACGCCTCAAAGTAAGGAAAGAATCAGCGCCCAGCAGGAAAAACAGTTCGTCCGTGGGCTGGAGATGTTTCCGTAACCGCTGCAACGTGTCAAAGGTGTAGTTCGGGCGGCCACCAGATAGAGGAGCGTCCACATTGCTTGCCACCAGTCCCGGCTCTCCCGCCACTGCCAGCCGGACCATGGCCAACCGGTCCTCAAAGCTGGAGTGGCCAGAGCCGCCTTTCAGCGGCTGGGTAGCGACGGGCGCGACCAGCACCTGGTCAAGTGCCAGCCGCGTGATCGCCGCCCGGGCGATTGCGATGTGGCCTCGATGCGGCGGATCGAAGGTCCCCCCGAAGAAGGCGATGCGCATAGGGGCATCGTACAGCGAGCGGCAATCTAGA
Source organism: uncultured Acidobacteriaceae bacterium (assembly GCA_963721125.1). GTDB lineage: Bacteria > Acidobacteriota > Terriglobia > Terriglobales > Acidobacteriaceae > PALSA-350. The sequence goes on from CAVRHZ010000001.1 coordinate 718,544, forward strand.
GCTGTATTCTAGGGCCACTTCGATGCCTACGGCCTACATTGCGCTCGGCTCCAATCTAGGCGACCGAGCCCTTGCGCTCTCCTCGGCCGTCAGTCAAATGAGCAACCTCGGCCGTCTGGCGGCGCAGTCCTCGCTCTATGAAACAGAGCCCGTTGGCTACCACCATCAGCCTGCCTTCCTGAACGCGGTGGTGGCGCTGGAGACTCGGTTGGAGCCCCTGCCGTTATTGCACGGACTACTCGCCATCGAACGGGAGCTGGGGCGCGATCGCAGCCGAGGTCCCTTGAAGGGTCCCCGCACGGTGGATCTCGATCTTTTGTTGATGGGGGATTGGATCATCGCGGATGAGGAGCTATCGCTGCCGCATCCGGCCCTGTCTCAGCGCAGGTTTGTGCTGGCGCCGCTGGCGGAGATCGCGCCCCACCTCCACCACCCGGAAACCAATCAAACCATGGCAGAGCTGCTAGCCCTGCTGCCCGATGAGGGCGAAAATCGAGTCTCAGCCGTGCGCAAGTTGCCATGATGCTCTTCGGGAAACAGGACGGGTGCGCCCTAAGGTGCGCGAGACAACTCTCTCCAAATTGGGTCCTGCGTGGGGCGGCCGAGAATCATACATGTCCAAATTAGCTCTTCTCGATCGGCCCGATTTAGACTGCACCTACCGAAAAACAAGTAGGCTATCGGGGCATATCGCGATCAGGCCCGCAGGGACGGCTAAGAATCAATCCTGTCCAAATTAGCTTTTTTCGAGGCGCCCGATCTGTAGAGCACTCGCTGAAAATTACCAACCGGGCTGCACTTTCGGCCACAAATAAGCTCTCAGGGCTTATCGCGATCAGTCCCGAAGGGACGGCTGAGAATAGCCCAGGACGGACCCGGATTTCCTGTGAAGCTTGGTGGAGTCACTGAGCCTCGTGCGGCTTTCCGTAAAGAAAGCCGCATACGCAGACGTGTCCAGAGCAGCGTACAGGAAATCCGGGTAGTCCTGGGTAGGGTTGTCCACCAAGATCAGTCCCGAAGGGACGACTGAGAATGACCCAGGACGCAGTCCTGGGTGAACTCGACCGCCCATGAATGCTATTGGCGATCATCCGAGGCCAACCCGATTTTCTGAGACCATCGATTGCCACGGATTTCCTGTACATCAACCGAGGACGCTCGTTCATTTGGACAGCTCTAGCTGAAAGTAGCCCCGCCCACCCTGGGGCGCCCGTCCTCTTTTCCAGAGGCGCAGCTCGTTCCGAAATCACAGATAGAATCACACCTGTGTCTCTCGCTTTTCAGTTAGAAGCCACCAGTGGGCAGGCGAGGCGGGCGACCATGACGCTGCCTCATGGGCAGGTCCAGACTCCGGCATTCATGCCGGTCGGCACCGCTGGCTCAGTCAAGGCGATCCCCCAACATCTGCTCGAGCAGCTGGACGCGCAGATCATTCTCTCCAATACCTACCACCTATACCTGCGCCCGGGTCACGAACTGATCCGCCGCCTGGGTGGGCTGCACCGCTTCATCGCCTGGCCGCGCCCCATGCTTACCGATTCCGGGGGCTTTCAGGTCTTCAGCCTCAACCAGCTGCGAAAGATCAGCGAAGAAGGGGTGCAATTCCGTTCTCATCTCGACGGATCTTCCCATTTTTTCTCCCCCGAGCACTCGATGGACGTGCAAATGGCCCTGGGCGCCGACATCATCATGGCCTTCGACGAATGCACCGAGCACCCGGCGGATCGCGCGCGCGCCCAGCAATCCCTTGAACTAACCCTGCGCTGGGCCAAGCGCAGCCAGCAGCATTTCAACCAGCACGCGATTGCTAGCCAGTCGCTCTTTGGCATTGTCCAGGGCGGTATGTATCCGGATCTACGCCGCGACTGTGCCGAACAGCTAGTGGCTATGGACTTCCCCGGCTATGCCATCGGCGGCCTAAGTGTGGGCGAGCCGCGGCCGCTGACCCGGGAGATCATCGAAAGCACGCTGCCCCTGCTGCCGGCGGACAAGCCCAGGTACGTGATGGGCGTCGGCTACCCCGATGAAATCGTGGAATACGCTGCGCTTGGAGTGGACATGATGGACTGCACCATACCCACCCGCGCCGCCCGGCATGGCCTGCTATTCACCTCCGGAGGCCGGCTCAACATTAAAAACCGGCGCTTTGCCGAGGATCCGGAACCCCCCGATCCACAGTGCGGCTGTATGGTTTGCGGCCGCTACAGCCGGGCCTATCTGCGCCACCTGATGGCGGCCCAGGAACCCCTCGCCGGCGTGCTCAATACCCTGCACAATCTCGCCTTCTACCTTGACACGATGCGATCGGTAAGAAATGCTATTGCGACGGATACTCTGCCCGCGCTCCTGGCCTGCGTGCGCGGGCGCCCCGAACGCGTGGGCTGAGCTGGGATTTCCTGTGGAAGTCGGCGGCGTTGGCGAACTTTGTGCGGCTTTTTTAAGGAAAGCCGCACACTCAGCTGTGTCCAGCGCAGCGTACAGGAGATCCGGGAAGCTGCCCCCCCCGGCCTCCAACCCTCTCATCCAGTAGACAAACCGCGGCAGATAGGCTGTAGTAGAAGGCTGGATAGAAAATTTAGAGGATGGTACGTTGACCTTCACCCCCTTGTTACTGGCTCCAGTGATTCCACCCGGCCTGGTGACCTTTCTCCCCTTCGTTCTGATCATTGCCGTTTTTTACCTGATGCTGGTGCGCCCCAACCAGAAGAAGCAGAAGCAATGGCAAGAAATGCTGGGAGCCCTGAAGCCGGGGGACCGCGTCACCACCACCGGCGGTATGCGCGGAACCATCATCTCCATCAAGGAGGACGCGATCCAGTTGCGCGTCCCACCAGACGGCGTCAAGATCGAAGTCATCAAGAGTGCTATCGCTTCCGTGACTACGAACCAAGAGGAAGCTAAATAACCGTATTTCGCGGGCAGACGGTAAGCCCGGCGGAAAACCTGATTGCGACCCCCATGCGTAAAACCCTCCTGATCGTTGCAGTTCTTCTCGTGTTCGTCTTTGGTATCTTCGGCATTCCGAAGGGCATAGGCCTGTCTGCCTGGAAGACAGCGTTGACCGACCGCATCCACCTGGGTCTTGACCTCAAGGGCGGCATCCACCTGGTGTTGCAGGTGATGGTGAACGAAGCGGTGAGCGCGGAGACGGATAACGCGGTCGCCCGTATCCAGGCTGATCTTCAGCAGGGCGGTTTCCCCGCCCGCTCGGTGCTCAAGCCCGACCCCAAGCGGCCAGAGGTGATCGAGGTCCAGGGAACGCCGGCGGATAAGTCGAGTGATGTGCGCAACCTGCTGGATTCACGCTACGGCGCACAGTACACGGTTGCGTCCGAGCCCAACAACAGCTGGACCCTGACCCTGAAGCAGACCGAAGCGCAATCGATCGAGCAGCATGCCGTGCAGCAGTCGATCGACACCATCAGCACCCGCATTAATGCCTTGGGAGTCACCGAGCCCACCATCCAGGAATACAACCTGGGCACCAACCAGATCCTGGTGGAGTTGCCCGGCGTAGACGACCTGAGCCGCGTGCGCGACATCATCCAGTCCACGGCCCGGCTGGAGATCCACCTGGTGGTCGGAGGCCCGTTCCCCACCGAAGAAGCAGCGGTGCAGAGCGTGGGGGGGACGGTACCGCCGGAAGATATCGTGATGGCTTATGGCGGCACCGAACCGGAATTGCTGGGCCAGTATTACGTCCTGCAGAGACTTCCCATCGTGGCCGGCGACGACTTCCGCGATGCCCAGCCGTCGGTGGATGAAAATGGCCGCCCGGATGCGACGTTTATCCTCACCCGCAACGCGGGCGACCGCTTCTACCAGTTCACCAGCACCAACATCGGCAAATCGCTGGCGGTTGTGCTGGACAATCGGGTTCAGGAAGCAGCCAACATCCAGCAGGCCATCCGCGACCAGGGCCGGATCACCGGCCTGGGCAAAGATAAGGCGCAGAATCTGTCCCTGATGCTGCGCACCGGCGCGCTGCCGGCCTCAATTCACTACCTGCAGGAGAGCGTCGTCGGGCCGTCGTTAGGCGCCGATTCCATTCACAAGGGCGTGATGGCTTCGATCGTCGGCATGCTCGCCGTCATGATCTTCATGCTCGTCTACTATCACGCTGCCGGTATCAACGCGGACTTGGCGCTGATGCTGAACCTGGTGATCCTGCTCGGCTTCATGGGCTATGCCCATGCCACGCTGACTTTGCCTGGGATCGCTGGGGTCATCCTCACCATCGGCATGGGCGTCGATTCAAACGTGCTCATCTTTGAGCGCATCCGGGAAGAGCTGCGGGCAGGCAAGGCGCCTGCGGCCGCGGTCGACCAGGGGTTTGCGCATGCCTGGACGACGATTCTCGATACCCACGTAACGACTATCGTTTCGGCCCTCATTCTGTTTCTTTTCGGCACCGGCCCGGTCAAGGGTTTTGCCGTGACCCTGAGCTTTGGCTTGTTCGCCAACCTCTTCACAGCGGTCTTTGTCTCGCGCCACATCTTCGATGAGATCCTTAGGGGTAAGCAGCGCGGAGAGGCACTTTCCATCGGGTAGTGGTTGCGTACCAGTAAGGCGGAGTTTCAAGTGGAATTATTTCGTGGCGTTAACGTTGATTGGCTGGGGAAAAAGTGGTACTTCCTCGCCTTTTCGTTGATCTTCAGTGTTGCCGGAGTGCTGTCGATCCTTTTCTGGCATGGCATCAAGTTGGGCATCGACTTTCGCGGTGGCACCCTGGTTTACGTGCAATTCGATCAGACGCCAAACCTCGACCGGATTCGCCAGGCGATTGATCGCGCCGGCATCCACGATAGCCGCATCCAAACCTACGGAACGGCCTCGCAGAAGCAGGTAGCCATTTCACTGGCGCAAAAGGAAACCCAGGAGTCGGCCCTCGATATCGGGCGGGAGACCATTGTGCGGGCGCTCAATGCAAACTACTCCAGCACCGGCGCGGCCAACCAGGGCAAGCTTGATTTAGACAACGCCAGCCAGGGAGCCCTGGCCCAATATCTGCAGCAGACCGACCCTGAGCACCTGGTGGGGGCCCCCGGCTCCGGGGAGAAATATGCCCAGCAGGCAGCGGCCATTCTGAATCACCGCGACCACGACCTTGGGGGCATGATCAGCAGCATCGACCAGCTGAACGGCGTGGCTGATCCGGCGGTAGTCAACCAGTTGAAGCAGGGTGCCTATCTCTCCGGCTTCCATGTTTTCGCCGCAGACATTATCGGCCCTCAGGTGGGCGCATTGTTGCGCCGCCAGGCCTTGCTGGCGACGCTTTACTCCCTGCTCGGGATGCTGGTCTATCTATGGTTCCGTTTCGAGCTGATCTACGGCGTGGCGGCGGTGGTAGCGGTTTTCCATGACACCTTGATCACGGTAGGTGCGTTTAGCCTATCCGACCAGGAGATCACCCTGACGGTCATCGCCGCCATTCTGACATTGATCGGCTATTCGATGAACGACACCATCGTTGTTTTCGACCGTATCCGGGAGAATCTCCGCCTCTCCCGTCGAGAAACCCTGACCACGGTCGTGAATCGCAGCATCAACCAGACCCTGAGCCGGACAGTTCTGACCTCGGGCCTGACTTTCCTCACCGTTTTGTCGCTGTACGTCTTCGGTGGGGAGGTCTTGCACGGCTTTTCTTTCGCTCTGGTGATCGGCATCCTCATCGGGACCTATTCCTCGATTGCCGTGGCGGCGCCTATGCTGGTGGCCTACCAGGAGTGGCGCGGCAAACGGGGCGGCAAGGGTGCGGCCTTGCCCGCGGGTAAACGAGCCAAGGCCTGAACTAACTGCGGAAAAACCCCCAGGGGATGACCAGCCTTCGTTGCCGGTGAAGAAAGCTGGTCATCCCCCTCTCCCAACTCGACAACGCGAGTCGACTGCTGGGATGAAAAGTTTGAGTGAAGGAGGGTGGCATGCCTTGGACAGAGTCACCTACTAGGGTCCTCCCTGCTCTCAAGTTGTTTCACCCTGGGACATCTACACCACGGCCGAAGCCATCCTAGGAAGTCAGAAAAGCTTTTCCCCCGGTTTCAGCAGGGTTTTCCCGGGCCTTTGGCACCCGCAGAGTTGGAAACGAAAGTTTTCCACCCTTTGCACAGGCACCCTCTGCATGCCAATAGCCCTTCGGGATCAAAAAAACAAACTCTGGTGTCTAAGTTGGTACAAGTTCGAATATCCGAGGTAAGGCGATGTTTGAAGATTCTTTAATGGAGTCTGGTGGCAAGCTAAAAACCAAGAGCAAGTATTGGTCCATTGCTACTTTCGCTGTCAACGCCCTGATCCTGGCAGCACTGATTATCTGGCCACTGTTGCATCCAGAGGCCCTACCCACGCAGATGATGGCCACTCTGCTGGTTGCCCCACCTCCTCCCCCGCCTCCTCCCCCTCCACCACCACCTCAGGCTCCGGTCCAGGTCAAGATCAAGTCTGAAATGCTCGACAACCAATTGCAGGCGCCAAGCAAGATCCCGAAAGAGATCAAGCAAATCAAGGAGTCGGCGGCTCCCCCTTCGATGGCGGGCGTTTCCGGCATGGAAGGTATGGGCGGTGGAACCGCTGGTGGCGTCATGGGCGGTATCCTCGGCGGTATTGGATCCGGGCCGGCGATCGTCAAGGCCGCTCCTCCCAAGAAGCTGAGCATCTCCTCCGGCGTGATGCAAGGCAACCTGCTCGAGAAGACGGTGCCCCAGTATCCGGCAATCGCGAAAGCGGCCCGCATTCAGGGAACCGTCGTGTTGCAGGCCACAATTTCCAAGACCGGTTCGATCCAGAACCTGAGAGTCATCAGCGGCCCTCCGATGCTGCAGCAGGCAGCTCTGGAGGCGGTCCGCTCCTGGCGTTATAAACCTTATCTCTTGAATGGAGACCCCGTCGAAGTTGAGACTACGGTCAACGTCGTCTTCAATCTCGGTGGATAGTCCGATGTGCCGGCGCCACTTTTACCAAGGTGGTAGCCGGCAATCCCCCTCGTGGCCACTTCGGGTCATTTCGTAACGAAGTTGCCCGGTGCTAGCATCTGGTTGTTTCAGAGCTATAACGAAGTAATTCCGTAGGAGGAAAGATTCAGTGATTCTCGCTCAACTCTCCCATCTCGCCGCCCACCAGGCAGCTCTCGGCATGTACCTGTTTCAGGAATCAGGACAGACCGTCGGCTTCTCTCCCATGGACCTCTGGCACAATATGGGTGCCGCGGCAAAGGCCGTCGTCGCGGTCCTCTTCATCATGTCTATCTGGTCGCTGGCTGTGATCATCGACCGCGCACTCTACTTCAGCGCGGCTCGCAAGCAGTCGCGCGAGTTTGCACCCCGTGTTGCCGGTGCTCTCAAGGAAGGCAAGCTGGACGAAGCAGTGAAGGTTGCTGACCGCAATAAGAAGTCCCATCTGGCCGAAGTCGTTACTGCCGGCCTGCAGGAGTTCCGCAACTTCGGTAGCGGCGGCGCCATCACCGAAGAGCAGATCGAATCCAGCAAGCGCGCACTTGAGCGCTCGGAAGCGATCGTCCACGCCAAGCTCAAGAGGGGCCTGGGAGGCCTGGCAACCATCGGTTCCACCGCGCCCTTTATCGGGTTGTTCGGAACCGTGGTCGGTATCTTGAATGCCTTCCAACAAATCGCGACCCAGAAGACCTCAGGTATCGGCGCAGTCGCCGGCGGTATCTCTGAAGCCTTGGTAACCACGGCTTTCGGATTGCTCGTGGCCATCCCCGCGGTTATGACCTTCAACTACTTTACTGGTAAGGTGGAAGCCTTCGACGTGGAGATGGATAACTCCTCCAGCGAGTTGATCGACTACTTCATCAAGCAGAGCCACCGCCGCTAGTCGGCAAGTGCTGCAATCACTCCACAGCGGGAATCCTGCACCGGTTGGAACGGAAGAGTAGAATCCGTTCCAACCTGGTGGTTTTCACCGGACTCACAGAAAGTCATCCTGAAGATGGGCGGCCTGGAGCGTTTTCACGGTTGGTGCGGGCAGGCAGCTACACTCACTCTGAAAACGCTATAGCAGCTCGGCCCACGGAGCAAAGACGATGGCAATCGCAGTCAGAAACGAAGGCGCCAAAGTTAACTCGAACATCAACGTCACGCCCATGGTGGACGTGATGTTGGTGTTGCTTATCGTTTTCATGGTCATCACCCCGATGCTGCAAAACAAGGTGAATATCGAACTGGCCAAGGTAACCGACCCGACTTCGATGCCGGATGCCGACAAAGAAGACTCGGTGGTCGTGGCCATCACCCGGGATAACAAGGTCTACTTGGGACAAAACCAGGTCTCCATGGCGGATCTTGGCGCCAAAGTCGCCGACATGTTGCAGAACAAGACCGAGAAGCAAATCTTTATGCGTGCAGATGCCCGGGCGCAGTATGGCACGGTCATGGATGCAATCGACAATGTGCGCACCGCCGGTGTAGACCAGGTAGGTTTATTGACCGATCGCCGGACAGACCAGAATGCGACACCACCTGCTACGCCACCAGCCGGACAGTAAGCTGGCGGATCATCGCTTTCCGAGACTAATTAACTAAAGGCCGGCCCACAGGGCGAGCCGAGTGAAACGAGGAACGAAATGGCATTCGATACAGGTGGTGGTGGCGGGCTTAATGCAAGCATCAACGTGACCCCGATGATCGATGTTTTGCTGGTGCTTCTGATCGTATTCATGGTCATTACGCCGGTGACTCCGAAGGGGCTCGATGCGCTGGTGCCGCAGCCGCCGAAAAACCCGCAAAAGGAACAGGACAACGACCGCACCATCGTGGTCCAGATCACCCATCGTCCAGGTGGGGGAGTACCCGGCTACAAGATCAATGAGCTGGACATTTCCCACGGGGACCTATTGAATAAGTTGGAAGGTATTTTTGCCACCCGGGCGGAGAAGGTTATGTTCGTCAAGGGAGATCCGGACCTGGACTTCTCGGCCGTGGCGGACGTACTCGATATCGGCCACGAGGCAGGTGTAGATCACATCGGCCTTATCACACCAAAGGTAGCAGCGGGGCAGTAAAGCTGCTCAGTTATTGCAGGTCGGGCCACGGTGAGCAAGCTGCTGTTATCAGCACGCTGGCATGGAAGGAAAGGTTGCCCGAACCCTGCTGCATGAGCTCCACAAACGCAAGCACACGATCGAATCAAGCGCCCGCAATGAAAGGTCCGCGGCTGCCTCCTCGGCAGCCGGCGGACCTTGTTTTTGGTACAGGACTTGCCAGTAGGCCGAAACCAATTACAATCACAGCGCGGAGTTTTTTCCTCTCGAGTTGCAGGCCCGCGTAAGCTCATTACTAGATCAGGCGGAGCCTGGCGATCATAAGGAGATTTGAACCAGAATGAAGCGAAGCGCATACTTTCCGGTGCTGGCGGTCGCCATCCTGTCGCTGCTGACCATGGTTACCGGGTGCAGCAAGCTGCAGGCACGCGATCAATTGATCAAGGGTGTTCAGGCATACAAGAATGCCAAGTTTGAAGAGGCAATCGACCACTTCCAGAATGCGGAACGGCTTGACCCGACCCTGGAAAATGCTCCTTTGTATCTCGCCACCGCCTATGCTCAGCAGGTGGTTCCGGACGCCAACACTCCTGAGAATACAAAGAACGCGCAGCTGGCAGTGAATGCTTATCAGCAAGTGCTGGCTAAGGATCCGAAGGACCTCAACGCGTTGAAGGGAATCGCCGCGGTCTACTTGAACACCGGCAAGACCGATGAAGCCAAGCAGTGGCAGAGGAAGGTAACCGAGGTGGATCCCAATGACCCGGTCGCACACTACACCATCGGCGTCGTAGACTGGCGGATCGCCTACCGGAATGCAATCGCGACTCGTAACAGCCTCGGGATGCAGGACAACGGCGACATGATCAAGGACAAGGCTGCATGTCAGAAGTTGGCCGAACAAAACACCCCCTTCGTCGACGAGGGTATCAAGGAGTTGCAGCAAGCGATCAATCTGCGCCCGGGGTACGATGACGCGATGTCGTATCTGAGCCTGCTCTACCGGCGCAAGGCCGACCTGGATTGCGGTGACGAGGCCGCGCACAAGGCGGACATGGCCATGTTCGACCAGTGGCGTGACAAGACCATGGCAACCCGCAAGGCGAACGAGGAAAAGAAGAACCAGCAAACGCCAGGCGGCATCACCATGGACAACACCAACACCGGCAAGTAATAGCTCGCAGGAACCCTCAGCAAGCCCCTGGCCCAGGCCAGGGGCTTGCTGTTTGCAACCGTGGCCGCTACAGGCCGAGGCAGGTCGTCCCTCAGCTCGTAGTTTCTCCGCCGATGCGGAACCGAAGGCCGTGCGTGATAACTGGTGGTTGTGAACTCGGTGCGATGCCAGCTATGAGCTAATCAGCCAACACTCTATCGGAATCAGTCCCGCAGGGACGGCTGAGAGTTGCTGAGAGTAGCCCAGGACGTTAGTCCTGGGGGTATGTATTCCAACGGGATCAGTCCCGCAGGGACGACTGAGAGTAGCCCAGGACGTTAGTCCTGGGGGTATGTATTCCAACCGAATCAGTCCCGCAGGGACGACTGAATGTCCCAGGACGTCAGTCCTGGGCAAATCGGACCGCACGCGAGTGTGCTGGATCAGCAATCAAGAGGACAAACCGCCGGAGGGCGTAACCACCATCTGCCTATTTAACAATCACCATCGATGGAAGTCCCATCCCGACCTCACTGAGCGCCATTCTTGAAGATCTGCTCCGCCAGGTGGTTCTCCACGTGAGCCTGGTCGCGCATAATTTCGTAGTAAGCCGCGCGCAGCAGCTGGGAGCGGCTGTCGCGCAGTTGCTGGCGAATTTCCTGCTGCACCCGGGGGTCGTTCAACTCACGCTGGCCGGCTGGCTCCTTCTCAATGAGTTTATAGATCGCGTAACCCACGGGAGCCTTGGCGCCCGGCGGTATCAGGGGAAGGACATCCGTCATTTGACCCGGCTGCAACCGGGAGATCGCGGCAAAGACGGCCGCCTGGCTTCGCAGGCTCGACTCCGGGATAAAGCCCATGTTCCCGCCGTTATTGGCGTCACTGGTATCTTCCGAGTAGTTATTGGCCACCGTGGCGAAGTCTTCTCCACTTTCCAGGCGGTTGTGAATCATTTCGATCTTTCGCCGCGCCTCGACGTCGTTGCTCGCCTTGCTGTTTTGAAGATTGGCGCCCTGCTGCATCGGGGTGGGCTGCGAAGTCACGATGATGTCGGCAATGTTGTACTTGGGCTCAATGAAATTGAACTGGGCTTTGTTGGCGTTGTAGAAGTTTGAGATGTCCGCGTCGGTGATGTTGATGCGCGAGGTCACTTCCTTGTTCATCAGTTTTTCTGAGGTAAGATAGCGCCGGATCTGGCGGCGCAGATCGTCCAACGACATGCTGGAGGCCTGCAGCCGCTTGTCGAACTCTTCCTGGGTATACGGTGCCTTCATCTCAGCCAGTCGTGCGTCGACTTCTTCATCGCTGGCCACCAGGTTCATCTTCTTTGCCGCCTGTTGCAGGATTTCGTCATCGATCAACTGCTTCAGGATGCCCAGCCGCGTGGCGTCAGCTTGTTCCTTAGTAGGCTGCTCTTTGTTGTTGCCCAGGTTATCGCGGTAATCCTTTTCCACTTCCGAGCGCTCGATCGGCTGCCCGTTCACCGTGGCCACAACGTCCGGCCCAAAGCTCTTCTTGCAGCCGGCAACGAATCCGCCACTCAATAGGACGATGCTCATCAGGGCGCAGGCAGTGGCGGCCTTATGAAATAGTGTGCGCTCTACGATTGGTTCCAACGTTCTTTATCCTCGCGATCGAAATCTTACTTGGCCTTGGCGGGTGGCGGCGGAGCCACTGCCGGTTTGACCGGTTCCGCCATCGGCGGTGGGGGCTGCACGCCGGCTTCTCGCAGAGCCCGGTCGATGGCGACGTTAAGCTCCTCCACCGGCAGCACACCGGAGATACGCTCTCCGTTGATAAACAACGTAGGCGTGCCGTTTACACCCAGGCTGTCTCCCTGCTTCATCGACGCACGTACTGTGGATTCGTCCTGCTTGGCGACGCACGCGTCGAGTTTTGCCAAATCCAGCTTGGAGCGCGCGCCTTCGTCATGCGTCATCTTATCCAGCGTTTTTCCGGCTTGTTGGACATCGTGCGCTCCACCCGTGACCTCGTCCGGGTGAGCATGCAGATAGTCGACAAACCGCCAGTAGGCATCGCCGTTCTGTTCCGCCAGGCAGCCCGAGTCCACCGCCGCGTGCATAGCCCAGGGATGGATTTCCACCAGGGGAAAATCCTTGTAGTAGAACTTGACCAGGCCCTTGTAGTGGTCCTGTATGGCGGGGAAGAGCTGCTGGTGCATCCGCGCGCAGTAGGGGCACTCGAGGTCGTCAAAATTCACGATGGTAACTTTGGCGTCGGCTGCTCCCCGCAAGGGACGGTTCTGGATGGAAATCGTGTCGGCCGGGTTGTGGCTGATGTCAAATTTTTCCAGCCGCGCTACCGTGTTGCCGTCGCTGGACAACAGGAAATTCACCACCGACTGCTTGCCGTTCTTGGAAAAAGTGATAGGCAGGTTTTCAAATCCGGGAAAATCGCTCTTGCTGGTTGCCCCGATCGTGACTTCGACATTCGGGGGCACGTCGAATTGCGAGCGCACCAGGACTTCGATTCTCCGGTTGAGTTGAGAAGTAGGGACGGGAGAAGCGCTAGTCGATGCGGAGCTGGAGGGACTCTGAGCCTTGCAACCTGCGGCCAGGGAGACGAGCAGGCACCAAACCAGGGTACGGCGTACAAACAAGACAACCACCTTTCCATACCATAGAACCATTAGAGCATTTCTCCTCTCGCCCTGTCGCTTTTGGGGCGCCCAGGATCAGAAAATGCGCTCCGAATGAGTCAGATTTCCGGCGGCGCCTACTCCAGCCAGGGTAAAGCTGAAGCTGTACTGGTTCTCGTTCCGAACCGAGCCCAGGGCCAGGCGCCGGTATTCGACGACCAGACCGCAACAATCCAGGTTATAGGAGGTCTCGACCCCGCCATACTGCAGGGCATCCTGGATGAAGTCGTAACCCGCGTTGGCGGCGATGCTCAGCCCACGCTTGGTTGGGGCTCCATACCCCAGCAATAGACGGAGCAGGTTGTATTTAGTTACCTGGCTGGAAAGGCTGGCGGTGAACGAACCATTGAGCGTCTGCAGCGTGGAATACCCCACACTCCCAAAAACGCTATCGCGACGGTAGTCGGCGAAGATATTGCTGGCGTCCAGCCGTTTGTTCTTAAAGTCGTAGTCCGCATCCCATTCCAGGTCCATGTGTTCACTGGTGCGGACCTTGAAGCGTGAAATGAGAGGGGACGTATTGCGCGGCCCGCTCAAAAAACTAACCCCGGTAAGATCGAGCGTCGAAGTGAGCACGTTGCGCCGGAAGGGGGTCACGGCGCCCCCGAAATAGGGCTCGAAGAAATATTTTGCCGCTAACTTCCAGGTAATCCACTCACTGGTGTCACCGCCGCACTCGGTGTAATTGACCGGCACATAAATGACCCCATTGAGGGGAGGCGGCAGATCACCACTTTTGCAGGGCTTGGGGTGCAGATGCTTGAATAGAAGCCGCTGCGTCAACGAGTATTCCACTTCATTCGTGTCGCTCACGATATCGACCGGGTCGAAGCGCGGGATGGAGGAGAAGTTATTCACTCCGGCAACGTACCGATAGTGCAACTCCGGCTCAATCGTGTGCCGCACATCGCTGCCGAAAAGTTTCTCCAGCGCCGGCGCCTTGAAATCCCGAACCAGGGCCGGCGGCCGCAGCTCAAAGCTGGCCTCCAGGTCGGAGCGATTGACACTGCCGCTGCCCGGTAGCGGTGTCGTGCTGGTGGCAATCTGGCTACCGCGTGTAGAAGGTCTCGCGAGCGCCAACTTCCGGCCGCAGGGTCCAACCGTCCACATGCAGCGGCAGAGAGAGGTGAGGGTAAAGATCGAAACGCCCCATCCATCCACTCGTGTACCCGGGCTCACTGCGGCTCAGTCCGGCGCTTGAACCATCAAAGCTCCATAGCACGGGCGTGCTCTCTAACCGCCGCTCAGCCGTGTCCAAATCGACGCTCGGCAAGTGGAGGATTTGGATCTGCGGCGTCACGTAGGCGTTGCCCACCTGCGTGATTCCTTCGAAGTTTTGATAGCGGTCGAAGTGAACGCTCGCCGAAAGCCCGTCGTCATTGTGGGTGAAATATACCGAAGACGTCACCTGGGAGGCGACGGCCAGCGCGAATGATTCGGCAAACGCCTCACGATAGACATACGAGCTCAGATACTCGGCGGCGCTGACGGCACGATTGTGTTCTTCCGGGTCAAAGTCGTGCCGGCCATTGAAAAGAAGGTCCTGGCCGCCCTCGTTGATATAAGTGGGAGCCAACCCCCGGTCGAATAGAGCGGTAAAGCGGAAGGAGGCAAAATCGCTTTCGCGGCCGCGATAGCGGAATTGGCCACTGGGCGACCACCCGCGCAGAGAGAAGTATTGCGTGCCGAAGGTGAGGTCAGCGCTGCGGTTGAGAACTAGGTAAAACGAGTCGCCGACGACTGTTCCCTTGGTAGAGGAAGTACCGAGGTTGGGTATCAGCACCCCGCTCTGGCGCGTCTCAGTGCTTACCGGGTGCGTGACGTAGGGCAGGTACAGAATGGGCACGCCAAACAGGGTGAAGTAACTGCTCTTGGCATGCGCCTGCCCATAATTCACCCGGATCACAGAGGAGTGGATCCGCCAGTCCGGGTCAGGCAGCAGGCACGAGGTCATGGTGCCCCCGATGATCTGGTAGCGCTCAGGTCCTTCTTTGAGCAACAACTTGCCGGTAAAAAGAAACGGATTCGCGGTGGTGTAAACCAGCCTGCGTTTGCTCGCGGATGGCTGGCGGCCGACGCTTCCCGTCACGTTTTCGAAACGGCCGGTCTCCAAATCAAAGTTGAGCTTGCCATGATCCGCGAGGATGAGTTCGTTATTCCGTTTCCCCTCGAGCCGCACATGGCCATCCGCTTCGGCGTCGCTGGTCAACCGGTTGAAGGAAACTTTGTCCGCGGTGAGAATGTAGTCCTTGTAGTCGATCCGGACGTCGCCGGTCAGGGTAAAGATATCTCCCTGCTTCTCCTGTTGGTCGGCTCGAATGACGACGGGAACACCCGCGGGCGGCGTCTCAACCACTTCAGCAATCGGATAACCCGGCGCATCGGGAAGAGATGCATCTGGAGGAGACGTTGCCGGCGCCTGCTCTGGACTTTGCGGCGCCGCTGCGCTATTGTCCGCAAGGCTTGGCTCCGCCCTACCAGGTGCAGCGCCCCCTGGAACTGCCGCGGGAAACTGCCTGGTCAACGTCTGCGGCCAAAGCTGAGGATGACACAGCATTAACGCTGTGATAAACAAAAAGGTGCGGACTCTCATTACCAAGGGGCGAAGCTAGGATAGCAAATGGCTCCCGCTCATATCATTTGACGGTCCGCTGCTCTGGTTATCACAGGCCCGTTCTCTCTCCCTTCATTGCGCTTGCCAATGAAGAAAGAAAGCGTGTTTTCTGTCGCCTCCGCACAACCCGATTTTCCTGTCACGCCTGATGGGATCAGCACACTACAGATCTTGTCGCCGGGTCCGGAAATCGTGGCTATTATGGCGCCGCGTATTAGCGAATCCCGGGTGACTCATCGGCTACACACACCCCTGTGTGTGTCCGCCGCTTTACTCCGTACTACGGGGCCACGCAACACGCACCACTCAAGAGGAGAACAGAATTGAGCCCGTCTTCGCCGAATGTCGGAGAACATCTTTTCCAAGCAGACACCGAAGTAGTGCCGGCCTGGAAGCAGGAACTGAACGAGCGACTGGCTGCGACGCGTTCGCGCCGCTTACGCGTCGAGGGGCAACACATCCAGGGGAAACAAGTACCTCTCCCCGGCCTGGAGCATCTGGAGCGCAAAGTTGAATCCCGCGCCTCCAGGCTGGCCGCGAAGGTAGCGCAGCGGTACGCGAATGCGCCATCCTACAGCGAGGTCTTCGCCGCCAAGGCTCGAGCCGAGGCCGCACCCGCTGCGCCCGAGCTGCCTGCCGGGGATGTTGCTGATCTATTGCCGCAACCCTCTCCAGAGAGCTGGAGCGGTTCTCTGGACACTGAGCTGATCAGCGGCAAACCCGGCCTTGGGGCAGCCGTCGATAGTGATCATGTTGAACCTGCTTTTGTATCCGCCACGGAGCCCGAAGAAGCGGAGGTGGAACCGTTGGCGGTGAACCTGATCGATTTTCCGCGAGAGCTGGTGGCAGCCCGCAAAGTCCGTCCCCGGCTCGCGGAAGGTCCGCTGCGTGATAGCTCGCAACTAACAGGACACGATCAGCTCAGGATTTTCGAAGTAGCGCCGGAGAGCATTTCGCAGAGCAGTAAGGGTCGGGCCCGCGGGTGCGGATTGGTCTCCCATCCGGCTGGATACCGATCCCGCGTCCCCGCATGCCGGCGACGCGGAGTCGTCCAATCACGAGATCCCGTTGAAGCCCGCGTCCTTCGAAGACCGGCTGATGGCCGGGATCTTCGACCTGGCGCTGATCGTGGCCGCCTTTGCTCTTTTCGTGCTCGTCTTTGTGGCCTGTACGGCACATCCGCCCACCGGTAAACCGGCGCTGCTCGCCGCCGGTTTGGTACTCGGAGGGTTCTTCCTCCTATACCAATACCTGTTCTTCAAGTATGCCGAGGGCACTCCTGGAATGCGTTACGCCAAGATTGCGCTGTGCACCTTCGATGATGAGAACCCAACTCGGCAAGCCATGTGCCGGCGGGTGCTTTTCATGCTACTGTCAGCAGCGCCGCTGGGTTTGGGGTTTGTCTGGGCGTGGTTCGATCCCGATCGCATGGGCTGGCATGACCGTCTTTCCCGGATCTACCAGCGCAGTTACTCCTAACCATTAATCGGCTTGCGGCACGGCTTCAGCCGTCCCTAAGACAGTTGAAAGAGAATTGGTCAAA
Source organism: uncultured Acidobacteriaceae bacterium (assembly GCA_963721125.1). Lineage (GTDB taxonomy): Bacteria > Acidobacteriota > Terriglobia > Terriglobales > Acidobacteriaceae > PALSA-350. The sequence continues at coordinate 735,505 of CAVRHZ010000001.1, forward strand.
AAGAGTCAGCGTGACAACTACTCTTTCCAACCAAATTGAGTCCCGAAGGGACGGACGGCTGAGAGTAGCCCAGAGCGTTAGTCCTAGGTCAGCGTGCGCCCAACGAGCAGTCCCGAAGGGACGGCTGAGAGTAGCCCAGGACGTTAGTCCTGGGTCAGCGTGCGCACAACGAGCAGTCCCGCAGGGACGGCTGAGAGTAGCCCAGGACGTTAGTCCTGGGTCAGCGTGCGCACAACGAGCAGTCCCGCAGGGACGGCTGAAAATGCCCCAGGATGGAATCCTGGGTGCCTCAACCTCTGAAATGGACCTGCTAGGTCACCGGAGCCAAAAGCGCAGAAGCCGCTGCGCCAATCACCGCGACCTCGCTGTTCTCCGGCACGACCTCCAAGGCATAACTTTGCAAAGGACTCATCTTGACCATTTGCCACAGGTACTCTTTCAGCAGATTCAGGTCCAGGAAGCGCACGTTAATGCCGGTGAAGTAGAAGCGGCCCGGGACCGCCCAAATGGATCGACGTGGCGGTGGCAGCGCCCAGTCCGCGATGCCACAGGCGCACGAAGTCCATGCACCGCGCGTCGCCTTTCTTGGCCGCGGCAAAGACCTCTTCCGGTTCCATATCGAGGAAGCGCAGCCGCATCGCGCGATACCCCATGATTCCTTCCAGATGTCCCCGTCCGCCGCATCCGCAGTAGGTCTCTTTGGGGTCGAGCGTCACTACCATGTGTCCGCCCTCCCACACGCCCGGCGTATAGGGATAGCGCCCGAATCCGATCCCGTTGCCAATGGTCCAAACCCGCACCAGGCGATCCGTGCGGCCTTGCGTCACCGCCAGCCCAGCCGCCACAGCGTCGGCATCATTCATGGTCTTCAATGGGGCCACGATCCCCTTCGACTGAAAGATATTGGCCAGCGATTCCGCGATCTTCCCACCCTTCAGTTGGGCAAGATTGGGAGAATCCTCCACAATGCCGTCGCGAATGATCCCCGGAATGGCGACACCGATGGCATCGATCTGTCCCTTCGGCTCCAGCGCCATCACCTGGTCGGTGATCAAATGACAAAGGCTTTCGAAGGGATGTTCGAGCAGAGCTTCGTGGTCGTCTGGATTGGCCGGATAGCGGCTTAGCTCTCCTACCAGCTTGTGATCTTCCATGAGCCCCGCGACAATCCTCGAGGACACGACAATGCCAATGGTCCTGCTCATCCGTTCTTCCTTCAGTCCGCTGCCCGGGCCAGCCGGTTGATGCCGTTGAACGCGGCAGCCTTATAGCATTCGGCAAGGGTGGGGTAATTGAACACCGTATCGATGAAGTAGTCCAGTGTGCCGCCCAGCGACATGACCGCCTGCCCGATGTGCAGCAGTTCGCTGGCGCCCTCGCCGATGATGTGCACGCCCAGCAGATGCCGGGTTTCGCGATGAAAGACAATCTTCAGGCGTCCCGTCGTATCGCCTCGTATCTGTCCCCGGGCGATTTCGCGGTAGTAGGCCACGCCTACCTCGTAAGGCACGTCTTCATCGGTAAGCTGTTCCTCCGTCTTGCCGATAAACGAGATCTCCGGGATCGTATAGATGCCATACGGGTAATAGCTCGGATTGGATACCACGTTCTCGTTGCCAAAGGCCCGCGCAACCGCGATTCGGCCCTGTTCCATCGACACCGAGGCCAGGCTCGGAAAGCCGATCACATCTCCCACCGCAAAGATATTCGGCACCTTGGTGCGGAAGTCCTTATCCACCGGGATCCGGCCACGAGAATCCGGCTCGATGCCGACCGCCCCCAAATTGAGTTCGGCGACATTGCCGGAGCGGCCGACCGCATACAGCAAAGCGCCCCCCGAGATCCTCTTCTTGCTTTCCAGGTTAGCAACCACGCTGCAATCGGGCAGCTCTTCCACACTTTCCACTTCTTCGTGCAGACGCATGGTCACCCGACTGTCGCGCAAATGGTAGCTGAGCGCCTCCACAATTTCCTGGTCGGCGAACTCCAGTAGCTTGGGCCGCTTTTCGATCAGCGTGACGCGTACGCCAAGCGCGGCGAACATGCAGGTGTACTCCACACCGATAACCCCGCCCCCCACCACGATCAGCGACTTGGGCAGGTTGGGCAGGTCGAGAATCTGATCGCTGTTTACGATCGAGCGCCCATTGATCGGCACTCTGGGGGAGTCGGCGGGCTTGGTGCCGGTGGCGATGATGATGTTCTTCGACTCGTACGTCTGGGTGCCACCCTCATTGGTCACCTTCACGTGGGTGGTGTCTACAAAGCTCGCCACTCCAGGAAGCACATCGATCCCGTTACGCGAAAGCTGCGCTTCGGTCACATCGATCTCGGTCTTGATCACGTGCTGGACGCGGAAGGCAAGGTCCGCCATCGTGATCTTTTCTTTGACCTTGTAATTCATGCCGTAGATCGAACGATAGTTATAGCCGGAGAGATGCAGAACGGCTTCGCGCATCGTCTTGCTGGGGATGGTGCCGGTATTTACCGAGACCCCGCCGACCGTCCGCATTCGCTCCACAACCGCGGCCCGCTTGCCCAGCTTATTGGCGTAGATAGCGGCCCGCTGGCCCGCGGGGCCGGAACCGATGATGAGTAGGTCGTAGCTAATCATGCCTTGTTGGAAGCGTACCCGAAGAACCAATCGAAGAGATTAATTTCCCGTTTTTGTGATTTCGATGGAAAGAACCTGAGAGCAAGCAGCATAACTTTTTCTAGTGTACGCGGGGTCCTCAAGAGACATGCAGAATAGACTCCACACCATGCAGCTCTGTGCCATAACGGACCGCAAGTGCCTCCAAGCGGAAACTCGATCCGAATCGGTTCTCCGCCGCCAGCTTCTCCGCCTGGTAGGGGGCTGGACCGCCGCGGGCGTACATTTCATCCAATTGCGGGAGAAAGATCTGGCTGCGGCCGATCTCCAGTCACTCGTCCGAGAGATGGTAGAGAAGATCGACCACGACCGTTCCAAGCTATTGGTGAATGTTTCCGCTGCAGAATCAGCGACGCTGGCCGTGGCTGCCGGCGCCGACGGAGTGCATCTAGCCGGCAAACCTACGCCCGGTACCGCACTGCGCGTACGCCAGATATTCCGCGCGGCCGGCCTCAACGCGATCGTCAGCGTACCCTGCCACACCCTGGACGACATTCATGTGGCTCGGAAAGAACAGGTAGACCTGATGCTCTTCTCGCCGGTTTTCGAGAAGCGTGCAGTCCCCCAAGCCGAGCCCCAGGGCCTCGAAGCGCTTCGGCGGGCCTGTGCGGCGGCGGAAGGCACACCTGTTTTTGCCTTGGGCGGCGTGACCAGCACCAATGCCCAGGACTGCCAGACCGCGGGCGCCGCGGGCGTGGCTGGCATTCGACTCTTCGCCGCCGGCGACTGGCGGCGGCTGCTACCGCCAAACTGCGCGTAGCGAACGATATATAGTGGGATAAGACTTAACATGCAGAGTGTCCGTTTTAAAAAGTCGTTTCCCTTTCTTCGCTTGGCCTCCAGATCATCATGGACCCGGCAGTTTCCCTCCTTCCTTAGCGCACTGGTACTCGCGGTGGGTATGCTCCCGTGGGCTGTTCCGTGCCTGGCCCAGGACACGCAAGCCGTGCCCGCGGCGGCCCAAGCCAAAGAGAGATTCGATGTCGGCGTGGCCGGGTTGTATCAGGTGACCCACCAATCGAACGGGAATTCTATTCAGGAGGATACGACCGAATCGGGGGGTGTCCTGGTGAGCTTTCGCCAACCGTACCGCCCCTGGCTGGGATATTCCGCGGACCTCAGCTACACCAAGTTCTACGAGGCTTACAACAAGGGCGTAGTCAAGGTAGAGAGCAACGTAACCGACCTCAGTTTCTCCTACCTGCTTCAATCGCCTCCCATTTATGGGGTTCAACCCTACTTCACCATTGGCGGTGGGATTATTGTTTTCTCCCCCATATCGGGAACGCTCACCGACTTGAACCAGACCGTACCCAACTCGCTGCCGTCTCAGCTGTTGCCGGAGTTCACCTATTCTCTGGGCTTCAAGATTCCTTTGTACCGGCGGTTGGGGGTGAATTTTGGGCTTCGCGGATTGAAATACAAAACCCCTGATTTTCACCAGGTGTCGATCGACACCCATACGCTGCGAACCACCCTGCAGCCAAACTTCGGCGTCAATTATCGTTTTTAACCCTAGGGTAACCGCGGCGGATGACGCCGCAAACAGCTGCACCTGACCGCGCGTATCATCACTCAGTCACTGTGAGAATGCCATGGCCATACTGATAACAGTGCTCGATCTGGAACGGCAGCCGCTTGAGTTTAGCGAGACCGTTCCGCCCGGCGCCATCGACTACGGCTCCGGCATCAGGCAATTGGACGGCATGCCGGTAAGCGGCCGTGCTGACCTGCTCACCGAACATCGCGGGGCCCACGAGCATATCCACGACATCCGTTTGCGCGCCGCCTACCAGGGCAACTTCGAAATGCCCTGCGCCCGCTGCCTCGATCCTGTCGCCCACCGCCTGGATGAACACTTCGACCTGCTTTTCCGTCCCACCGGTGTCGATGTAGACGCCGCGGAACACGCCATCTCGACCTCCGATACGGAAATCGGGTACTATGAAGGAGGCCGTCTTGCGGTTGAGGACGTATTGCGCGAGCAGGTGTTGCTCTCCCTGCCCGCGAGAGCGCTCTGCCGGCAAGACTGCAAAGGACTCTGCCCTCGCTGTGGACAGAATCGGAATATTGAGGTCTGTGCTTGCGATGCAGGCCAGACCGATGCGCGGTGGGCAGCGCTGGCCGATCTCCGCAGCAGGATGAAAACGTAAAGTTGAAAAGCGATCACGGGCTGCAGCCGTTTCGGGGCATCCTGGCTAATGCCGGGATTGGCAGTCTGGGAGAACGCCTGAAAGGAATCTGCAATGCCTAATCCAAAGCGGCGCCACTCCAAGGCCCGCACCTCCAAGCGCCGTTCGCACGACGCGCTCACCCCCATCACCGTCTCGGAATGTCCTAACTGCCACGAGCGCAAACTCCCTCACAGGGCCTGCCCCAAATGCGGCATCTACAAGGGTCGCGAAGTGCTCGAAGCCAAGGAAGCCTAGCCGGATCTGTGCCCAAGCTAACGGATATTGCGCTCGACGCCATGGGCTCCGACAAGGCCCCTGATCCCGAGATCAAGGGCGCAATCCTGGCCTGCCGTCAGCTCCCCATCCGCGTTCATCTGGTTGGGCCGGAGGATCGTCTGCGCCCCGCCCTCGACGAGGCCACACGGGGCCGGGACCTGCCTATCGTGATCGTTCCCGCTGCGGAATGGATCACCATGGATGATAAGGCGGCGAACGCGATCCGCAAGAAGCCGAATAGCAGCATGCGGGTCGGTCTTCGCCTGGTCAAAGAAAATAAAGTGGCCGGCTTTCTCACCGCAGGCAATACCGGGGCAGCGATGGCTCTGGCCAAGATGGTGCTCGGGGCGTTACCCGGGGTCGACCGTCCTTCCCTGACCGCGCTGTTGCCGACCTCATCCGGCTCCCGCTGCGTGCTCCTCGATGTGGGCGCTAATGTCGATTGCAAGCCACACAATCTGGAGCAATTCGCAGTAATGGGCGAGATGTACGCGCGCAGCGTGCTCAAGATTCCGCGTCCCCGCGTTGGCCTGCTTTCCATCGGGGAAGAAGAAAGCAAGGGCAACGATCTCACCCGCGAGGCATCTCCCCTGCTCAAGCAGCTCTCCATCAACTTCATCGGCAACGTGGAAGGTCGCGACATCTACAACGGCAATGCCGATGTTGTGGTCTGCGATGGTTTTGTCGGCAACGTGGCGCTCAAGACCTCAGAGGGACTTGCCCGGCTGGTGCGTGACCTGCTGCGCCAGTCGCTCAACTCCACTGTCACCGCGCAGGTGGGTGCGCTGCTTTCCCGCACCGCCTTCAACGACTTCAAGAAGCGGCTCGATTACTCCGAGTACGGCGGTGCGCCGCTGCTCGGCCTGCGCGGGGTTTGCATCGTGAATCATGGCTCTTCCAATGACCGCGCCATCTTTAACGGTATCCGGGTGACGGCTGAGTTCGCCCAGGCCGGTATCAACCAGCGGCTGGAGCAGGAGTTTGCCCGCCGCCAGCCGACGGATGATGAACCCGAGCCGGACTTGGGCCTGCCCATCCAGCCGCTCCACTAGACACTGCACGAATGAGCAAGACAGCCTTCCTATTCCCTGGTCAAGGTTCACAAAGCGTCGGCATGGGCCGCGACCTTGCCGACGCCTTCCCCATTGCCCGCCAGACCTTCGAGGAAGCCAATGAGGCCCTCGGCTTCGACCTGGCAGAGCTCTGCTTCAGCGGACCCGAAGAGCAGCTTCGCCTCACGGAGTTCACCCAGCCGGCGATCTTTACTGTCTCCGTGGCGGCGCTGCGGGTTCTGGCCGCGGCCGGAGCGACCGCTGACTATTTTGCCGGACATTCGCTGGGAGAGTACTCGGCCAACGTCGCTGCGGGGACGATCGAGTTCGCCCCAGCCGCCCGCACCGTGCGCCGCCGCGGGCAGTTGATGCAGGAGGCCGTGCCCGCAGGTCAGGGAGCAATGGCCGCCATTCTTGGCATGCCAGTGGAATCAGTGATCGCCGTATGCCAGGATGCCTCGCGGGAGGTGGGAGCGCCCGTCGAGCCGGCCAACATGAACAGTCCGGAACAAACGGTCATCTCCGGAGCGACGGCCGCGGTGGAGCGGGCCATTGTGCTGGCCAAGGAGCGGGGGGCCCGGCGGGCCGTGCTGCTGCAGGTTTCCGCGCCCTTCCATTGCAGCCTGATGCAGCCGGCCCAGGATGCCCTCGCCCCCGTTCTGCAGGACCTCCCGTTCTTGCCCGCCAGGGTTCCGGTGGTGGTCAACGTAGACGCCGCGCTGGTGACCGATGCAAACGTGCTGCGCGATGCTCTGGTGCGCCAGGTCACGGGCGCCGTTCGTTGGACGGAGTCCATGCAGCTGCTCATCGCCCAGGGCGTAACCAACTTTGTTGAGGTCGGTCCGGGCAAGGTGCTCAGCGGACTACTACGGCAGATTGACCGCGGCCAGAAGTGCGGCCAGGCGGAAGACCCGGCAAGTATTGAAAAACTGCTGGCGGCCCTCAGCTAGTCTGTTGAGAGCTGGACGGGGGAGAAGCCAATCGTCTTCGTCTTGCGTTCCACCCAAAGGAAGGTGGGCGTCTTTTGTCCATTGATGTCGACCCCGACGACCACTCCGGAGCCTACCGTTTTCGACATCACAATCTTATGCGTCTTGATGTCGCCCCAGTCGCTGGAGTGGCCCCAATCCACTTCGAAGCGGCCATAGGAGTAGTGCCGCATATTGTTGCGGGTGCTGCTGCCAATCCGGATCGTGGTTCCAGATGGCGAAGGCCTTCGGCATATCCTTGGCTTCGATGGCGGCAAAAAATTGATTCACGCGATGCTCTTGCGGCCAGTTCCAGAAGTACCAGAGAAAGCCCGCCAGCACGAGCACGGTGATGAGGCTCGCGATCAGAATATTCCTGCGCTTGCGTGCCTTGGCAGGATCGTAGGTGGGTGCATCGAGCAGGGTCATGGCGTTGGGAGTGCTCCTCGCCTCTCCCGCAAAGTTTACTCTGATCCGTACCGCCAACAAAAGCTGGGCCGTCTTCCACTCAAGCCAACCACGGCTTGACCCCGATTTCCTGCAAAAGCTGGGTGCCCCATTCAAGCCGTACTTTGGCTTGAGTGGGATACCACAGCACTCAACCCGCCGGCTACCGGGAGTAAGAGATCTGTTCCTGTTCCATTTTGCGTTCCAGCGCCAGCTCAATCAGCCGCGAGATCAGATCGCGATACTTCACCCCGGACGCCTCCCACAATTTGGGATACATGCTGATCGACGTAAAGCCCGGCATGGTATTGATCTCGTTAAGGTAGAGCCGTCCCGAATCGCCCGCCTCGAGGAGAAAGTCCACCCGCGCCAAACCCGCGCAGTCACAGGCCCGGAAGGCGTCGAGCGCCATGGCCTGCACTTGTTTGCTCTGCTGTTTCGTTAGCTTGGCGGGAATGATGGCCTGTGAGCCTTCGCTGAGATACTTGGCCTCATAGTCATAGAACTCTTTGCCGGGGACGATCTCGCCGACAACGGAAGCGATGGGCTCATCGTTGCCCAGCACAGCGACTTCGAGTTCGCGAGCCTTGCCCATGGTTGTCCGGTTGCCGCGGCCGCCGACGGCTTGTTCGACCACGATCTTGCGGTCGAAGCCGGCCGCCAGTTCGATGGCTGGGCCGAGCTCCTTGCGATCGTGCGCCTTGCTGATCCCGACGGACGAGCCCAGGTTCGCGGGCTTAACAAAGAGCGGATACTTGAGTGCGGACTCGAGCCTGGCAATGATCTTCTTCGGACCTTTTTCCCACTCCCGGCGCAGGAACGTAACGTGCTTGGTGATGGGCAACCCGGCCGCCAGGAAAAGGCGCTTCATGACTTCTTTATCCATGCCGGTGGCCGAGCCCAGAACCCCGGAGCCGACGTAGGCCAGCCCAGCGAGCTCGAACAGACCCTGCATGGTGCCATCTTCGCCAAACGTCCCGTGCAGCACGGGAAAGACGACGTCTAACTGCAGCACGTCCTGGGCGGAAGAAAGCGAAGAGGCTTCTCTTTCGAAGGGCACCAGCGAGCCGCCCCGGCCACCGCCTGCGGCCGGCATCGGGGGGACGATCACGCCTTGTCCTTTGGCCAGCAACGCGGCCGGTGCGGTATGTTGCGGATCGCCCGCGCGCAGCGTCCCCGTATCGGGAAAGTCCCCCGCCAGCAGCCGCTCGGCGTCTCCGGAGACGACCCACCGGCCCTGCTTGGTAATGCCGATCGGCACCACCTCATAACGGTTGCTATCGATTGCCTTAAGAACCGAGGCGGCGGAGAGCAGGGAGACTTCATGTTCGCCGCTACGTCCGCCAAAGAGTACGCCAACCCGAAGTTTCTTCTTCATGCCGTTCTGATTCTATGGGTCTTCGATAGCTCCGGAAGACAACCTAAGTTGCATCTTCTGGTGCACGCCTCCCATGCTGGTTCCTTAAACAGAAGCCATCTGCCTTTTTTCCGCAGAGTCATTCTCGCTCCGCTCCACCCGCAGCGCGATCAGCGCAACCAGCAGCGCCACGCTGGCCACCGCCGCGCTACCCAGGGAGAGATATCGGTATCCGATGCCTTCGGTCAGCATGATGCCGCCCAGGCTTGCGCCAAGGGCATTCCCCAGGTTGAACGCACCCTGGTTCAATGTCGAAGCCAGATTCGGAGCACCCTTTGCCTGGTCCACGATCCGAGCCTGCAAGGGAGCCCCAGCCGCGAAATGGATACAGCCCCAAACGAACACCATCGTCACCGCCGTTATCACGGTGGGTTCAAGCAACGGCATGGCCAGGAAGACCGCGATCAACAGTACGATCCCGCCAATGATCACTGGCATCTGTTTCCAGTCCGCTAATCGTCCGCCAAGCAGGTTCCCGAGCGTAATGCCCACGCCGAAGACCACCAGCACCTTGGTGACCGAACTCGGCGAAAGGTGTGTCACCTGCTCGAGAATCGGGGCAATATAGGTGAAGACACAAAACAACGAAACCGAGGAGAGTGTGCTGAGTGCAAGCACCAGCTGCACCTGGGGGCGCAGCACGGCGTGGAACTCATGCTTGAGGTGCATCTTTTCCGCCGGTTGCGAAGGCACCATACGCAGCAGGCCCAAACCGGCGATCAAGCCGATCGGCACCAGGGCCCAGAAGGCAAAGCGCCATCCAAACGCCTGGCCCAAAGCGGTCCCTGCAGGAACCCCAAGCACATTCGCCAGCGTCAGTCCGCTGAACATAAGCGCAATGGCCTGCGCCCGCTCCGAGCGTGGCACCAGGTGAGAAGCCACGATGCTGCCGATGCCGAAAAACGCCCCATGGCAAAGCGCGGTGAGAATGCGTGCGCAAAGAAGCAGCAGGAAGGTGGGAGCCAAAGCGCACAGGGCATTGCCAACCAGGAACATCCCCATCAGAATCAGCAGCGCCCGTTTCCGGTCCATGTGAGACAAGGCGAGCGCCACCAGCGGTGAGCCCAGGGTGACGCTGAGCGCATAGCCGGACACAAGAAATCCGGTCTTCGGAATGCTGACCTGGAAACTGTGGGCGAGATCCGGCAGCAACCCCATGATGATGAATTCCGAGGTGCCGATGCCAAACGCTGAAACGGCCAGTGCAAGCAGGGGTTTTCGCATAGGTCATTTCTATTGTCCTCGATCTGGCGTCGTCAGCTAACGCATAATCGCGCCCAAATCACAGAGGCATCTCCATAAAGACATTGGCGCGTGTATAGGGCATAGGCGGGATATTCTCCGGGGCCACATGGCGAAAGCCGACCGACTCATAGAGATGCACAGCGTTTGCCAGCTTCGCATTGCTGCCCAGGAACAAAGACCTGGCCCCAATCTGTTTTGCCTGTGCGATCGCGTGCTCAAGCAATCTACGGCCAATCCCCAGACCGCGTAGTTCCGGCGACACCGCCATCTTTGACAGTTCATAGACACCGTTGCCGATGGGAATCAATGCCACGCAGGCCACGGCCTGATCGCGGGCATAGGCCATGAAGATGTATCCGCCTTTCTCGAGAATCTTCCTCTGCGGGTCGCCCAGTGTCTCCCGATCCATCGTCTCCAGAGTGAAATAGCGCGTGATCCACTCCTCGTTCAAGGTTCGGAACGCAGTTGCATCTTCTCCTTTTTCGAGCGGCCGAATTTCAATCTCCGGCAGATTAGCCCCGCGTTCTCCGCCCACCGTTTGCATCTCTTCCTCGCTTATCGCCATATCTGTAGCTCCCTATCAGCAGTCTGCCTTCCCGGATCGATTACGTCCAATATCTTGTTTGGCTGTATTAAGATCTCCAGCATATGGATCGCGATATAGAACTGCGCCACTTGCGTTACTTTGTTGCGGTGGCGGAAGAGTTGCACTTCGGCCGCGCAGCGATGCGCCTGCACGTAGCCCAGCCACCCCTTTCGCAACAGATTCGCAAGCTCGAGGAGCTGCTGGGTTACCCGCTCTTCACCCGCACTTCCCGCTCCGTCAGTCTTACCAGTGCCGGCGAGGCCTTACTACAGCGAGCGCAGAGGACGCTGCGCAATGTGCAACGCGACATTGACGAGACCCGCAGCATCGGCCATGGGGACGTCGGCTCCCTTCATATCGGCTTTATCGGGTCGGCGATGCTCTCGAAGTTGCCGGGCATCTTCCGCTCCTACCGCGAGGCTTACCCGCAGGTACGGCTGTACCTGCACGAGTCATTCACTGCGCTGGTGACGGAGGGCCTGGAAAACGGCACACTCGATGCCGGGATTCTGCGTGACGGGGACCCGGTGGAAGGCTTGCAAATGACCACCATATTGTCTGAGCCCTTCGTCGCCGTGCTGCCCGCGACTCACTCCTGCGCCAGGCGGAAGAGCATCTCTCCCGCGGCTCTGCGGGACGAACCATTCATCTACTATCCTCGAAGCGCGGGTGCCCGGGCCTATGAGAAGCCGTTAACCCTCTGTGAGGAACACGGCTTTCGTCCGCAGATTGTTCAGGAAGCTCAGCACTGGCTCACCATCCTGAGCCTGATCGGCGCCGGACTCGGAGTTTCGATCGCGCCCGCGTGTGTCCGCCGCATTGCCTCACCAGAAGTGGTGTGTCTTCCACTACGCGGGGCAAAAGCAGTCAGCAATATCGAGTTGGCGTGGCACGCGGGGGACGCGCGCCCCATCGTCGAGCGCTTCAAGCAAATCGCCGAAAGCACGAGAGGCCTGCACTGAGTTTGTCGCGGCAACAAAAGCTGGGTGCCCCATTCAAGCCTGGTTTTGGCTTGAGTGGGATACCACAGCACTAGACGTGCTGTTTTTTACTCGACACCACTAGGTTCAAAGCCAGCCAGGATGGTGACAATCTGCCCAAAGGGAACAAAGAAAGCAAGACCCGGCGAGGAAGGCTTCTTTTGCAGTTTGCCCACGACCCTGTCGACCGCCTTCTGACTCTCGATCCAGATGCCGGCTGTTTCCACTGCCAGCAGCTTCACGCTCTCCAGCTGATCGTTGTCGATAAAACTGGGACCCGTCACGATAATCTGGCGACCGATAAACCCGCGCAATTCTATTTCCATGGCTACCTAGACGCCTGCGAATGCGGCGAGGTTGCAAGAGAATCGGCCTCAGAGAATCTTCTTCCCGAAGGCGGAGCAGATCAGCTCCACCGCCAGTTCAGCGGTTCGGTTATGCTCATCAATCACCGGGTTCACCTCGACCACCTCGAAGCTCAGTAATCGTCCATGGTCCGCCAGGATCTCCATGGCCAGGTGCGCTTCGCGATAGGTAGCCCCGCCGCGTACTGGCGTCCCCACGCCGGGCGCATCTTCCGGGTCGACCCAGTCCATATCCAGCGAAACGTGGTATCCAGCCGTGCCCCGGCCGGCTGCCCGCAAGGCCTCTTCCATCACCGTGCGCATGCCCCGCTCATCGATATCGCGCATGGTATACACCTCAGCGATACCGGCGCGGCGAATGTTCTCCTTCTCCGTGGCGTCGATATCACGCACCCCGATCAACACTGTGTTCTGCGGGTCGATCTTCGGCTGCCAGTCGAAGATGCTCGACAGAGGCTCCGGTCCCAGGCCGAGCAGCGCGGCCAGGGGCATTCCATGCACGTTGCCGCTGGGCGAAGTCTCAGGAGTGTTGATGTCGGAGTGGGCGTCAATCCACAGCAGCCCAACCTTCTGGTTGCGTCGGCGGTAAAACTCAGCCAACCCGGAGACCGAGCCCGCGGCAACGGAATGATCGCCTCCGAGGAGCAGAGGACTGAGGCCCTCTTCGAGCGTCTGCAGCACGATGCCGGCCACTCGTTCGCAGGTCTCGGTGATCTCTCTGATGTATTTCGCCTTCGGTTCGCCGGCCGCCCGGGTTTCAGCAATCGCTACGGGTACATTTCCCCCGTCGGTGACCACGTGGCCCAGAGCCTCGAGCCTGGCTTGCAGTCCAGCCACGCGGACTGCGGAAGGCCCCATGTCGACGCCGCGCCGTGACTGGCCGAGATCGAGAGGCACCCCGAGAATGCGAATATGACGTGGCGGAAGAGACTGGACCCCGCCGTGCAAAGAGCCCGCAGGGCGCGGTCGATCGCTCGAAATCACATTCCCGTCCTTGGCCATTACGGATATATCCGGTTGAGTGTCCGCGCGAATGGAATGGTCTCGCGCACATGCTCCAGGCTGCAGATCCAGGCCACCACACGCTCGATGCCCATGCCGAAGCCGGCGTGGGGAACCGATCCGTAGCGGCGCAAATCCAGATACCAGGAAAAAGCATCGAGCGGCAGCTGGTGCTCCTCGATCCGCTTCTTGAGCAAATCATAGGAGGCGACACGCTGCGAGCCGCCGATCACCTCTCCATAGCCCTCCGGCGCCAGAACGTCGACGCACAGTGCGAGGCTGGGGTTTTGCGGGTCAGGTTCCATGTAGAACGCCTTCACCGCGGCGGGGTAGCGGTGCACCATCACCGGGCGATCGAATTGGGAGGAGAGATAGGTCTCGTCCGGCGATCCAAAGTCGTTCCCGTAGACAAACTTCGACTCGATCAAGCCCTTGGCAAAGGCATCGTCAAGCATACTGACCGCCTCGTCGTAGCTAATCCGTGGGAAGGGCGGTCGCACCGACTCCAGCTTGGCGATATCGCGTCCCAGCACCTGCAAGTCCAGGGCCCGCCGGCTCAGCACACGTTCAATCAAAAAGCTGAGAAACTCCTCCGCCAGCACCATCAGATCGTCCAGCGTGGCGAAGGCCATTTCCGGTTCCACCATCCAGAACTCCGTCAGGTGGCGCCGGGTCTTGGATTTTTCGGCGCGAAAGGTGGGCCCAAAGGAATAGACCTTGCCCAACGCCATGGCCGTGCTTTCGATATACAGTTGGCCGCTCTGGGTGAGATACGCCTCATCGCCAAAATACTCGACAGGAAACAGCGTGCTGGTGCCTTCGCACGCCGCCGGAGTAAGAATCGGCGGATCGGTCAGGACAAATCCGTGGTCGTCGAGATAGTCGCGCGCCGCCTTGATAATTTCGGCGCGAATGCGCAAAATAGCCGACTGCCGTGGAGTGCGAATCCACAGATGGCGGTGTTCCATCAAAAACTCCACCCCGTGCTCCTTGAGCGTGATGGGGAAGGGTTCCTCTTCGCTTACGCGCTGCAGCACTTCCACGTTGTCCACATCCAGCTCATAACCACCAGGAGCGCGTGCATCCGCTCTCACCCTGCCGGTAACGATGACGCTCGACTCGTGCGTCAGTCCGCGCACCCGCTCGAAGACCTCCGCCGGCACCGCGGCTTTGGGCACAATGCCCTGCACTGTGCCCGTGCCGTCGCGAAAGATGGGAAAGAGCAGTTTCCCGCTGGCGCGCAGATTGTAAAGCCATCCGCGCAGCGTTACAGCTTGCCCCTCGTGCTGGTTCAGGGTAGCGATGGTGGCCAATGGAGCGGCCACAGGCAATGGTTCGTCTCTAGGTTCTTCTGCCATCTCTCGATCTCGAAGGTTGGGAACTCTGTCGTGCCTTACAGCTCGAGCATCTTGAAGGTTTCCGCAGCCTTGGTGGCGACGTGCTCCGGCGAGTCCTCGGGTAGGTAATTGATTTCCAGCACCGCGGCGGCCAACTGCGGAGCCGTGCGCAGTTCCTGCATCGTCTCCGCCCAGGCAATGGTTCCCTCTCCGGGCCAGAGATGCTCGTCTTTCTGGCCATGATTGTCATGGATATGGGTGGTTCGGATGAGCGGCTTCAACTCGGCGATGGCCGCCGCCACGCCCCCGCCCATGTGTGCGTGGCCCGTGTCCAGGCATATCCCCACATCCTTGAAGTGGCCGATGCGCAAGATCTCCATCAAGTGGGCCGCTTCGGTCACCTCGTTGGTCAGGTTTTCCAGCAGAAGTTTTACCCCCAATGGCCGGGAAAAGGCTTGCAGGTGCTCGATCGCCGTCATGGCATTTTCCAGTGATCGCGGGCTCCAACTATCTTCCCGCTCCCCCAGGTGCAGAACCAGGTAGCGCAGCGGCATCTCTTCGGCAGCCTCGAGGGCCCGCTTTATCTCGTCCATGGCATCGATGCGCCGCGACTTTTCCGGATGCACCACGTTGACCGCGGGAGCACCGCTGCGCCCCATCTCGGTGTCCCCAAAGAGCGGCATGTGCATGGAAAACGGTTCTACCGGATTGGCTGCGAACCACAGCGCAATCTCCTTCACGTGGCCCTTGCTGGTGTAGTCGAAATGCTGGCGCGCGGCAAAAATCTCTACCGCCTGCGCGCCTCCTTTGGCCAAGGCCTCCAGCAATCCCGGATGCAGCCTTTGGCGGAGAAATACATGGGTGGAAATCGTTCTTAGCATCGTGCCGTTTCCACGGAACTCATCAACTGCATAAATTGGTTTCCTTAGCGCCGGGATCCTGCCCGGTCTGTCGCGCAAGTATTCTCTACTATCTTCTCACCGCGCGCGAGTACGTGAACTTTCTGCCGCCCTATGTTGGCCGGGTCACGCATCAGAAGAAATACTGGATTTGAGGAATGGATGTTGGGTGGAGCAGGGTCAACTTACCGCTGGGAATAAGGGTCGCTAAGGATGGAAACTGGGCGCATCTCGTCTTGCAGCGAATAATACGGAACCGGGCGCCATTGCAGGAGACAATCAAGCACAGCCTCGGAGTCATAGGCGATATCGGCGACCACCAGTTCCTTGCCTTCTGCCCCATGGATCACGACCCCGCGGTCGCAGCGAATGCGGTATTCCCTGACATGCTTGAGTTCTTGCCAGCGAATGCGGGTGGAGGCGCAGCCGCGTTCGATCAGGCCTTGCCCATCCAGGATCAGTGGTTCAGGCCAGTCGGCCAGCACCACTGGGACCACGAAAAAGCCGATGCCGAAGCACGTCCAGCCAATCCAATTGGAGTTGTTGGAAGTTAGGAGGTGCGCTGCGCCAAAAGCCACTGCCCCGAGGCCGCCGGTTAGCGCCAGATAGTAAAGGAGGAGGCAGGTTGGTTTCACCGGGAAGCGCCAACCATCTACCGTCGCCTTTGGCTTTAAGCCGAAGTTAGGGGCGATGAGGATCAACAACCCAACCGCACCGGCGACGAGCATGCCGATTTCAATTAATTTTTCGGGGAAGGGCTGCACGAGAAGAGTGTCGTCTTCTTCACCCGCAATTGGCAATAGCCGAATTGTGTAAATGGCCACTAAAAGTACCGTGTCACGCAGGGTTCGGCTCTTAGTAGGACCGCAGCGGACTCTGTCCATCCAACTCCACGCATGTCAAGTGGAGTTGGATGGACTGGGGCACCCCAGGATTGCAGACGCCTCCGCCCCGAAACGCTTCTCACCATCTGAGCGGGCTAAAATCGCAGAGATGCCCACCAGCGTTCGTTCGCACACCAAGATCAATTTGGGCCTGACCATCGGCCCTCTGCGTCCGGATGGCTTCCACCAACTCACCACCGTCTACCAAACCCTGGCCCTCCACGAATGGGTAACGGTGGAGGCGCGAATGGCCGCCTCCACCTGCATTAGCCTCAGCAGCACCGACCCGCGCGTGCCCACCGATACCCGCAATACCGCTTGGCGGATGGTCGAGCGCACCCTCGACCTGCTTCATCTCCGGGCCGAGGTTCACATCCACATCGACAAGCAACTACCGCTGCAAGGCGGCCTGGGCGCCGGCTCGGCCAACGCCGTGGCCGCGCTCATCGGACTCCAGCACGAACTCGATCGCCGCTTACCGCCCTCCCAACGCCTGCTGCTGGCGGCAGAGATCGGCTCGGACGTACCCCTCTTTCTGCTGGGCGGCGCCGTAGTTGGGGTAGGACGCGGGGAGGAGGTCTATCCTCTGCCCGACATTGCCTCCTTCCCATGCGTCATCGCACTCCCTGCAACCGGGGTTTCCACCCCCCAGGCCTTCCGCGACTGGGACGCCCGCCATTCGTTGACCGCGACCCCCGCCTCAGCTACAATCGGAGAGTTGAGTCGGTCGATCGCTGTTGCATTTGGCGAACCGCACTCCTCCGGTGTCTTCTCCGATGTGGTTAACCCGAGAGAAGACCGGGCCGAGGATCCGCTTCTCGCGCTTGTCCGAACCGGGATCGAAAACGACTTTGAACAGGTCGTCTTTCCTCAGCATCCCTTTCTCGGTGAAATCAAGCGCATTCTTGCGGGCTCCAGCACGGAGGACGCGGCTCTCTATGCAGGCCTTTCCGGGTCCGGGTCAGCCCTTTTTGGGCTCTACCCTACCTCAGGAGCGGCGCAGGCGGCTTTCGAGCGGCTGGAGCGACACGCCGTAACCGGCTTGGTCACCAGAACGTTGCCTCGCGGCGATTACTGGCGCACTATGATGGTGGCAGACGGGCCGTAGCGCGCAATCGCCCGTCGCATCCAGTTGGGCGATCGACTAATGGTAGGTCAAGTGCCTTTGGAGCACTTTGTCTAGGTTCGACTCCTAGTCGCCCAGCCAGATTTTTGTAGGTCTGGGCTTCTGCCCGGACCGAGTTCCTGTCACGGCGAAGCATTCCGTGGCCCGACAATCAGGCGGAACAACCAAAGCAAACCAGCTTGGGAGGTTCGTGTGAAGGGAGAATCCAGTGTGCTGACGGTTCCCACCCCGCAACAAGAGGTTGGGAGCGCGACCCAGGAGCTAGTGGCGCCAGGCAAGGTGAAGCCGGAGCGCAAGCGTGCCGGGCGTTTGAGCGAAGACAAGCGGTTCAAGATCTTCGCCGGTTCAGCCAACCGCAAATTGGCTGAGGATATTTGTACCCACGTCGGGGTGCAGCTGGGAGAGAGCAAGCTGCAGCGTTTTGCCGACGGAGAGATCTACTTTCAGTTGCTCGAGAATGTCCGTGGCGTGGATGTTTTTATCGTGCAGCCGACTTGTTTTCCGGTGGATCAGCACCTGGTGGAACTGCTGATCATGATTGACGCGCTGAAGCGCGCTTCAGCCGGGCGAATCACCGTAGTGGTGCCGTATTACGGCTATGCCCGTCAGGACCGCAAAGACCGGCCGCGGGTGGCCATCTCGTCCAAGTTGGTGGCGGATTTGCTGACCACGGCGGGAGCCAACCGGGCATTGTTTATGGATCTGCATGCGGCGCAGATTCAGGGGTTCTTTAACATCCCGGTCGACCACATGTTCGCCAGTCCAGTGATGGTGAGCTACTTCCGGGAATTGAACTTGCCCAATCTTACGGTGGTTTCGCCGGATGCGGGCGGTGTGGAACGGGCGCGGTTTTTTGCCACCAAGATGCAGGCTCCGTTGGCCATCGTGGACAAGCGGCGCACGGACTTGAATGTGACCGAGGTGATGAACGTGATCGGCGATGTACAGGGAAGGACCTGCCTGATCATCGACGACATCATCGACACCGCGGGAACCCTGGTCAAGACGGCGCAGGCGCTCCTCGAGGCGGGAGCAATCAAAGTGTATGCGGCAGCATCGCATCCGGTACTTTCAGGGCCGGCCATCGAGCGCATATCCAGCTCGCGGTTGCAGGAAGTAATTGTCACTGACTCGATCCCGCTGCGCGAAGAGGCGCAAAAGCTGGAGCGGCAGGGAAAGATCAAAGTGCTTTCGGTCGCCGGCCTGTTAGGAGCCACGATCGAGAGTATTCACATGGAGACCAGCGTCAGCTCTTTGTTTAGTTAGCCAACGCAGGTCAGGCAAGAGGGAGAAAAGTATGGCTGAGCAGGAAGTGGTTGCAGCAAAGGCCCGCGAGGGCAAGTTCAATAAGAATGCGGCCCGCCGGGTGCGCGTCGCCGGGATGATTCCAGGCGTTCTCTATGGCGCAAAGGAACCCGCGATTGCGGTGGAAGTGGACCCCAAGCAGATTACCCGCATTCTGCATTCGGATTCCGGCCACAACACAATTTTCGATCTGGAAATCGGCACCGGCCGCACCAAGGCCATGATCGTCGATTGGCAGTACGAGCCCATCAAGGGCAAGCTGATGCACATCGACCTCAAGCGGATCGCCATGGACAAAGCGATGCGGGTGAAAGTGCCGATATTGCTGGAGGGAATTCCGGTTGGCGTCAAAATGCAAGGCGGCATTCTCGACCAGGTATTGCGCGAGGTTGAGATCGAGTGCCTGCCTGGCGACATCCCCAGCCATATTGACTTGAATGTCAGCGGACTCGGGTTGAACAGTTCCATCCGCGTGGCCGATTTGCCTCACGGCAAGCTCAAGTTCATCACCGATGAAGGCGCAACTGTAGCTCACGTAGTGGCGATTAAGGAGGAGGTTGCACCGGCAGTCGATGCGGTCGTTGCTGCGACTCCTGCGGAACCAGAAGTGGCCAAGAAGGGCAAGACGGACGCTCCGGAGGCGGCCCCCGAAAAGGGCGCCAAGAAGTAACGTTCTGACCTTGACTGCGGACGAAGGTGCACTGGAGCAAGTCCGAAGAGGTCCAGCCCTGGTGGTTGGACTCGGCAATCCGGGCATCGAGTACCAGTTCACACCGCACAACGTGGGTTTTCTGGCCATCGACCGGCTGGCAGAACAGGGTGGCGTGGGGGTAACCAACCGCCGCTGCCGGGCGCTTACGGCCACTACCCGCATCGCCGGCAGAGAAGTAGTTTTGGCCAAGCCGGAGACGTACATGAACCTGAGCGGCATCTCGGTTCAGGCGTTGGTGAAAGAGTTCGATGCCGACCCCGCGCGCGATCTGATCGTGATCTACGACGAGATCGCTCTTCCCCTGGGCTCGCTTGCGCATCCGGGAGCGGGGTAGTTCGGGAGGGCATAACGGAGTGAAGTCGGTCTCCGGCGCCCTGGGTAGCGAAGAATGGCTGCGGATTCGCATCGGGGTTGCTCCCCCGGGGGATGAAGCGGCAGAGAGAGCGCGGCGGGGGCGCAAGGATTATGTGCTCACGCCGATGCGCAAGGCGCAGTTGACGATCCTCGACCTGGTTCTGGACCGTACGGCGCAAGCGGTGGAGATGGTGCTGGCCAAGGGGGCCGGCCCAGCAATGAACGAGTTCAATCGCCGCGAACCAGGCGACGAGTAGGAAGAATTGGAGAACTGCTATGCAACGCACGTATGAAGTCATGTTTATCGTTCGTCCGGACATTCTGGACGAGGATCTCGACAAGCTGATCGCCGGGCTGGAGGCCAACATCACCCAGGGTGGTGGCAGCATCAAGTCGATGGAGAAGCTTGGCCGGCGCAAGCTTGCCTACACCGTCAAGAAGTTCAACGACGGCAACTATGTGTTGCTGACCATCCTTGCTGATGGCTCGCTGGTGGGTGAGATCGAGCGCCGGTTGCGTGTCTCCGAGCCGGTAATCAAGTTCATCTCCGTCCGCATGGATGAAGAAGAGAAGCGAGTGGCCAAGATCAAAGCCATCCGCGCCACGCGCAAGAAGCTCAGCGCTCAGCCCGCGGCTGCGCCTCCGGCTCCTGTTGAAGCCGCACCAGCGCCCGCACCGGCAGCAGAAGCGGCCAGCGCCTAAGAAATTTTTAACCGAGAAGGAATAGGAAAATTATGGCTGACGAAACTAGCACGCCAAGCGCACCAAGCACGTCCCGGCCCGAGGGTTCAGGCCCCGGATCTTCCGGCCCCGGCGGTCGCCCGCCTGCCGGACGTCCCAGCGGCCCTGGCGGCGGTGGACGCAAGTTCTTTCGCCGCAAGAAGGTCTGCAAATTCTGTGTAGAGAAGATTGACGCCATCCACTATCGCGATGTGCGTCTGCTGCAGCAGTTTGTTGCTGAGCGGGGCAAGATTGTGCCTCGCCGTCTCACCGGCGTCTGCACCACGCATCAGCGCGGGTTGGCGCGTGCCATCAAGCAGGCTCGCAACATCGCTTTGCTGCCCTTTGCCGCCCGCTACTAGGAGATCGAGTCATGGAAGTCATTCTGAAAGAAGATGTCAACAAGCTCGGCCACCGCGGCGATGTAGTGAAGGTGGCTGAAGGCTACGGCCGGAATTTTCTGCTGCCCAAGAAGCTCGCCATGGAAGCGACGCCCGGAAACAAAGCGGTGATCGAGCAGATGAAGCAGGCTTCTGTGCGCCGTTCGGCAAAGGAGAAGTCTGAGGCGGAGTTACTAGTCAACCAACTCAACCAGGTCGAGCTGGTCTTCGAGCGCAAGGTGGGTGAGAACGATCATCTCTTCGGCTCCGTCACCGCAGGCGAGATCGCACAGCAACTGGAGCAAAAAGGCTTCACCATCGACCGCCGCAAGCTGCAGCTGGAAGAGCCGCTACGCCAGTTGGGCGAGTTCCACGTGCCGGTCAAGTTGCACCGCGAAGTAACGGCCCACGTGAAAGTCACCGTCAAAGCCGAAGACGCCGAAGCCTAGTCGTCTGTCTGGTCTCTTTATCAGCGTTCGAAACTGGGTGCCCCATTCAAGCCGTACTTCGGCTTGAATGGGAGACCACAGCGCTCGACGTGCATTTGTTTGTCGTAGGAGCGAAGCCGAGGGACCTGCGGTTTCTTTTCACCGTCCGAAGCTGAGCCGCATGGCCAACTGGTCGGGAAGCCCGGCCCGCATGATGCGCATTTGCGCCAGGCGGAAATCATAGGGCACGCGGCGGAATTCAACCATCATGCGTTCATCGTCATAGAGCGCGTACGCGGCGCGACGGTCATTATCCCGCGGCTGGCCCACGGAACCGGGATTGATCAGATAGCGCGCCCCCGGAACCAGCACCAACTCCGACACGTCGGCTTCCTCATCATTCGAATAAACCGGGTCCAGCTTGAACCAATCCTCGCCGTTGGTGGCAAAGCCGCCCTGCAGGTGCGTATGGCCAAAAAAGTTGATGCGCGTCTCCGCTTGCTTTAGAGGCAATCTCGCATCGCGCACGGAAAGCAGATACTCATCCTCATCAAGATACGATCCGTGCATGCAACTCACCTGCGGACCGTCCGGCGTGATCGGCCCGCGAGCCATATGCTGTAGCCAGTCGACGTGCTCCGGAGTGAGCACTTGCCGGGTCCAGCGCGCTGCTCGGCTGGCCACCGGGTTGAAATCCTCCAGGGAAAGTTGGCCGCTGCAAGCGCGGTCATGATTGCCGCGGACAAAAGTCTCCCCCAGGCCGCGCACGCGCTCGATCACTTCATTCGGCGCCGCGCCATAGCCCACGACATCACCCAGATTCCACACCACGTCATGCTTCGGCGCAACGTCGAGTACTGCCTCCAGGGCATCGATGTTGGCGTGTATATCGGAGATGAGCAGAGCGCGCATGGAGTACAACCGTAGTGGACTGCCGCGGCGCTGCTTCAGGGGTTTAGCGCTCCCCCAAATCAGCGGCAAACAACCAGAATATCAGACAGGTTGGATGCAGCGTACCCAATGGCCGGGGGCCTGTTCGACCAAAGTTCCGGGCGAGCCGTCGACGGCTGGCGCGAGGGTAGCCAGCGGCTGGTCCCGATCAGTAGTAAGGGTTGGCACCGCACCCAGCAGGCTTTTGGTATAGGCATGCCGGGGATCAAGAAACACCTGGTCGCGTGTGCCGGTTTCGAGCAGCGTGCCCCGGCGCATCACCGCCACTCGGTCGGCAATCTGCGCCACCACGGCCAGATCATGAGAAATGAACAGCATACCCAAGCCGTTCTGTTGTTGCAGTGTCTTGAGCAGAAGTAAGATCTGCGCCTGCACGGTGACGTCGAGAGCGGTGGTAGGTTCATCGGCGATCAGCAACAGCGGATGGTTCACCAGCGCCATAGCGATCAGCAGGCGCTGTCGTTGTCCCCCGGAAAACTGATGGGGATAATCGCGCAAGCGCTTCTGCGGTTCGGCAATCGCCACCGCCGTCATGGCATTCACGACCGCTTCAAGTACCTGCTTACGCCCCAATTCCGGCTGATGGGTTTCGATAGCTTCAGCAATCTGCCGTCCCACCGGCATGACCGGATTGAGCGCCGTCATCGGCTCCTGGAAGATCATGGCAATCTTGCACCCGCGATAATGACGCATCTGCTCCGGTTTCAGGGCCAACAAGTCCGTACCCTGGAAACGGATCGCGCCTTCCACCCGCGCTGACCCATCCAGCAGCCGCAGGATCGACAACGACGTCAGCGACTTGCCCGATCCTGATTCGCCGACCAGCCCCAGCACTTCCCCTTGCTGGACAGAAAAGCTAAGGTCGCGGACCACGGCCTGGTCACGAAAATAAATGGAGAGATGGTCAACCTCGAGCAGTGGGGCCACGGGCCAAGATTACAACACGGTGTGCTGGTTCTGGTCGAAGGGAGAGCAAGAAAGGCTGGGTGCAAAGGCTGCCTTAGGAGCACTCGGTTGCCAGCGGCAAATTTAGAAAGAAATAACACTGCAAAAAGTCGCGATGGATGCAAGACTCGGAGGGCCGGCCCTCAAAACGTGAGTTCAGTCCGAAAGAGTCCGCGTGAGAACTACCCTGTCCAAATTAAGTCCCGCAGGGACGGCTGAGAGTCAATCCTGTCCAAATTAGCTTTTCTCGATGCGCCCGATCTGTAGAGCACTCGCTGAAAATTACCAACCGGGCTGCACTTTCGGCCACAAATAAGCTCTCAGGGCTTATCGCGATCAGTCCCGCAGGGACGGCTGAGAGTAGCCCAGGACGTTAGTCCTGGGTAAGCATGAGCAAGCGAGTAGTCCCGCAGGGACGGCTGAAAATCCCCCAGGATGTAATCCTGGGGTACCTCTAATTCTGCAATGGACCCTTAGCGATTCGGGGCAGCCAACTCAGGACCATGTCCTGGGTAATCTTCAGCGATGCCTACGGGACTGATCGTCGGCACGTGCAAAACCAGGACTAGTCAGGGCTCGGGGGCAATCCGAAGACGATCTTGATCAACCTAGGCGCGACCCTGTTCTCTTTCCACAATGCCGCCCCAGACTCAAATCAGAAAAGCGGAGTCTGTCTACGCGGCAACGGCAGTCCGAAATGTTCATAAGCCAGCCGGGTGGCCACGCGGCCCCTGGGCGTGCGATCGAGAAACCCGATCTGGATAAGGAACGGTTCATACACCTCTTCCAGGGCGTCCTCTTCCTCCGCCAGGCTAGCTGCCAGCGTATTCAGCCCCACCGGGCCTCCGTCGTATTTCTCGATAATGGTTAACAGCAGGCGCCGATCAAGCTCGTCAAAACCGTGGGCATCCACTCCATGCAGTTTCAAGGCTGCTTCAGCGCTTGCCCGGTCGATACTCCCCGTGCCCCGCACCTGGGCATAATCGCGCACCCGCCGCAGCAGACGATTAGCGATGCGCGGTGTTCCGCGCGAGCGCATCGCGATCTCGGTGGCGCCATCCCGATCGATGGGCACCTGCAGCACCTCTGCCGAGCGCTCGACGATGAAGCGCAACTCATCTTCGGTATAGAACTCCAGCCGCAGCAGAATGCCAAAGCGTGACCGCAGTGGGGACGAGAGCAGCCCCGGTCGCGTAGTGGCGGCAATGAAGGTGAACGGCTTGATCTCCATCACGTGGGTCCGTGCCGCCGGTCCTTGCCCGATGATGATATCCAGCTTGTAATCTTCGAGCGCCGTGTACAGCTTTTCCTCGAGCACCGGCTGCAGCCGGTGAATCTCGTCCAGGAAGAGCACCTGGCGATCCCGCAGATTGGTTAGGATCGCGGTCAGATCACCCTGGATCTGGAGCGCGGGGCCCGAGGTCTGCTGAAAGCCGACATCCATCTCGTTAGAGATGATGGTGGCGAGGGTCGTCTTGCCCAGGCCCGGTGGCCCGAACAGCAGCACATGGTCCAGGGCTTCGCCACGCGACTTCGCGGCCGCAAGCGCAATGGCTAGTTGCTCCTTGGCCTTCTCCTGGCCAATGAACTCCCGCAGCCACTTCGGCCGCAGCTTCAGCTCAAACGAGTTATCATCTTCGCCCCGGTCGGCGGAGACCAGCCGCTCAGAATCACTTCTACCCACAGACATTGGCATCAGAGTAGCAGCAAGTGACCGAGTCCGGGAAAGCCGGCTTCGTTTTACGGGTGACGTGTAACGCTACACGTTATATGATGAGCTGTAAGCGTGATCCAAAGCTTCAAAGACAACAACACGGCCGAGCTCTTTCGGGAAGGTAAAAGCCGCCGATGGTCGGGCATTGCATCGTTTGCGGGGCGAAAGCTCGATATGATTCATGCCGCCGCTACCTTGAATGACCTTCGGGTGCCTCCAGGAAATCGCCTCGAAGCGTTGGCCGGGGATCGCAAGGGACAACACAGCATCAGGATTAATGATCAGTACCGCATTTGTTTTGTTTGGCGCGAAGACGGGGTCCATGAAGTAGAGATCACGGATTATCACTAGTCGATCAAGGAAAGAAGACATGCGTCGAGTTAACAGGCCCGATACAGGTTGGGCGTTTCAGCGGGTTACGACTCATCCCGGTGAAGTGCTGCTGGAGGAGTTCTTGAAGCCGCTCGGAATTAGCCAGCATAAGCTCGCGATGGACATACGCGTCCCGGCAACCCGCATTGGTGAGATCGTGCACGGGCGCCGCGCCATTACTCCAGAAACTTCTCTTCGTCTGGCTCGTTATTTCGCTACAAGCCCTGAGTTTTGGTTGAATCTGCAGCAGAATTTCGATCTGACGAAAGTCAGGACTGAGCAAGAAGGAAAGATTGCGCGAGAAGTCCAGGCTTATGCCGGTTGACGGGCGGATGTAAAAACTATCACTTGATTTCACTTTGCCACCACAAAACCAGAGCCTCCCCGCAGACTCGCTAAAATCAGTTCATCTATGGTTCCAACAAGAGGGCAGGACCCCCTTCGGATCGCACGCATCTTAGGCATAATGCTCGCGACCGCGATCGCCTGCGTAGCCATCATCTACTTTTCCATTCCCATGAGCGATACCCAGCAGAGCCAATTCGACGTGATTCTGGTGCTGGGCAATCCGGCGAATCCAGACGGCTCCATCGGACCAATTGCCCGATCGCGCGTCTTGGAAGCGATCCGGCTGTACCGCGCCGGCGTCGCACCGCGTCTCCTGATGACCGGAGGCGCAGTGCTGAACCAGTTTGTCGAGGCCCAGGTGATGCAGCAGTTTGCCCGGTCCCAGGATGTTCCCGAGAGCGCAGTTTTTGTCGAAGGCCAAGCCCGGAACACCATACAGAACGCGTATTACTCCTACCAGATGATGCAGGCTCACGGTTGGAGCTCAGCACTGGTGGTGAGCTCGCCCACCCATCTCCGCCGCGCCAGCCTCATCTTCAGCCACTATCCTCTTGCCTGGCAAATGCATGCGGCGCCCTGGCCACCCAGTCTCCCCCTCTGGAAGCTGGTCTGGTACTGGTGCAGCGAAGCCGGCTACACCAGTTACGGGCGTATCTTCGGCTTTCCTAACGCAGGAAAATTTCTGCCTCACACTCAGTTCACATGGCCCAAGTTGTAAAGAAGTCACCATTCATGCCCAAGCTCTCCGGCTTTCAGTTCAAGCCTCCCCAACAACTCGCAGCCCTGCTGTTATTGCTGCTGGTCGCGCAGTGCCTCTGGGTATTTCACCGCCAAACGCTCACCTCGCGGGACTACGACTTCGCCCGCTGCGGACGCGAGATGTGGGAAAAACCAAATCCCCTGGCGGGTTACTTCACCACCTGCGGCAACATCCAGGACGGCACGCTGGGATACCGCATCGCCGGGTTGCCACTGACCCTGCAGCGCATCCTGGCCGGCCAGAACCAGGACACGTCCACCTGGGAGATGCGCCACGAACTCGGCTACGTACTGCTGCTGCTGCATAGCGGTTTCCTGTTCACGGGAGTCCTGCTGGGGGGCGCGCTGTGGTGGGTAACGCGCCGGCTCTTTGGCAATCCGGGCGGCTTTATCGCGCTGGCCTTTTATTGCTTTTGTCCTGCGATCATTCACGCCTGTACTTACCCCAACAACGAAATCCTCACGGCGTTTGGACTCTTTGCCTCGCTCTATACAGCCATGGGCGTGGCGCATGCCATGCAGGGCCCGCCAAGAAAATGGCGCTCGCGCATCGTGCTGCTCACCCTGACCCTCGCCTTTACGGCGGCTTCGCACGTCGCCGCCTTTCTACTTGCTCTTCTACTAGCCATTGGCTTCATGGCCTACCTGGCTGTCGGCCGCCGTGCCTACATCGTTCCCATCATGATGGCGGCCATTATCGGGACATTGCTGCTGCTGTTCGCTTCCTACGATTTCAGTCCAGACGCCTTCAGTTACTTCTTTCGCAGCGGCGCCGGGCGCATCTGGTTTTCCTTGCAGCCAGGGCGCCACTGGCTCCTTAGCCTGCCTAACTCCGCGGTAACTCTGGCTGCGGCCACCGCCCTGCTGTTGTATCTGCCGACACGCAGATCGCGCTACTTTGGCAATACCGTCCCTCTGCTGCTGGCCCTGCTGTTCTTTACCCTCATAACCCCCGGCATTGCTAGCGAGCCCACGCTTTGGGCGCTCCCTTTTCTGTTCACTTTCATCGCCGGGGTCTTCGCCGATTTTCTTGAAACCCGCTATCGCCCCGTCCTCCTGGCAGTGACCGCTTCGCTGCTGGTTCTTGAAGCCGCTCTAAGCGTTTTTTTGCTGCCCTAGCAAAGCAAAAGACGGCCCGCTATTCCCATATACAAACTATTAAAATAAAAAGACTTAGAGCGGCCTCCGCCGCTTGCTGGGCGGCTCTGAAAGACGTATCATCAAGATAGCCCTTAGCCGCAGATTGCGCGAACCCCGCAAACGTTCTCCGCAGGCGATTTCGCCGTTCGAACAGCTAATTTCCGTCTAAGGCCCTCCTCTTATGGCAGATGATCAGAATCCTCTCCTCCCTCTAGGTCCCAACGGCAGCGACGGCAATCCGCCCGAAGGCCCGGGAACTCGCCTCATCCCCATCAACATTGAAGATGAGATGAAGCGGTCGTATCTCGACTACTCCATGTCGGTCATCATCGGGCGCGCGCTCCCCGACATTCGAGACGGCTTTAAGCCAGTGCACCGCAGAATTCTTTACACCCTGCATGGCATGGGCCTGGAATTCAACAAAAAGTACGCCAAGTGTGCCAAGGTGGTCGGTCAGGCCATGGGTGTCTATCATCCCCACGGCGACTCCGCTATCTATGACACCATGGTGCGGCTGGCGCAGCCCTTCAGCATGCGCTATCCCATGATCGATGGCCAGGGTAACTTCGGCTCCGTGGATGGCGATCCGCCCGCGGCCATGCGCTACACCGAGTGCCGCATGACCCGCATCGCCGGCCAGATGCTGGCCGACATAGATCAGGACACGGTTGACTTCGTTCCTAACTACGACGAAAGCACGACGGAACCCAGCGTGCTCCCGACCCGCATCCCCAACCTGATCGTGAACGGCTCGAATGGGATTGCTGTCGGCATGGCGACCAACATCCCGCCCCACAACCTGACGGAAGTAATCAGCGCCACCATTGAACTGGTTAAAAATCCCCAGGCTGGCCTGGCCGAAGTTTTGCAGCACGTGCAAGGCCCGGACTTCCCCACCGGCGGCTTTATCTACGGCCGCGGAGGGATTGCCCAAGCCTATAAGACCGGCCGTGGACGGTTTCTCATGCGCGCCAAGGCGGCCATCGAGCAGCTAAAAGGCGGCCGGCAGGCGATCATCGTGACCGAGATCCCCTACCAGGTCAACAAGTCCAAGCTGATCGAGCGTATCGCCGAGCTGATCAACGACAAAGTAATCACCGATATTGCCGAAGACGATTTCCGCGACGAGAGTGACCGCGACGGAATGCGCATCGTCATCGGCCTCAAGCGCGGTGCGGAAGCGCAAATCGTACTCAACCAGCTCTACAAGCACACCCAGATGCAAGAGAGCTTCTCCATGATCTTTCTGGCCGTGGTCAATGGCCAGCCGCGCGAGCTCGCGCTGCATGATGCCATCCGCCACTTTATCAATCACCGTGTCGAGGTGGTTCGCCGGCGCACCTCCTTCCTGCTCAAGAAGGCTCGCGAGCGGGAACATATCCTCGAAGGTTACAAAATCGCCCTGGACAACATCGACCAGGTTATCCGGATCATCCGTGGTTCCGGATCGCGCGCCGAAGCACGCGAGAATCTGCGCCGTTTTTCCCTCTCTAAAGATATTGTGATCAAGCTCGATACGGGCGTGGTCACCGGGCCCGAGCGCGAGCCGGGCCTGACCTATCGCCAGATCGATGCCATCCTGGAACTGCAGCTCTACCGCCTCACCCAGCTCTCCACGGACGAGATCATCAAGGAACTCACCGACGTGCGTGAGCGCATTGCGGAGTATGAAGCCATTCTGGCCTCCGAAGCGAAGTTGCGCGCGCTGATCGTCAAGGAGCTCGAAGCCGTACGCAAGGATTTCGGCGATGAACGACGCACCCAGATCCTCGATGAGACGGCCGAGCTACAGCTGGAGGACCTGATCGCGGATGAACAGGTCGCGGTCACTGTTTCTCATTCCGGTTATCTCAAGCGCACACCGATCTCCATCTACCGCCAACAGCGGCGTGGGGGCACGGGCCGGTTGGGCATGAAGACCCGCGAGGAAGATTTCGTCTCCCAACTCATCGTCGACTCGACCCACTCTTATCTGCTGTGCTTTACCAACACCGGCCGCGTTTACTGGCTCAAGGTGTATGAGGTTCCCGACGTTGGCGCCGCAGGCAAAGGCAAGTCGATGGCCAGCCTGCTTAATCTGCAGCAAGGCGAAAGCGTCCGCACCATCCTGCCCGTGCGCAACCTGGAAGAGGACGGCAAGTTCATCTTCTTCGCTACCCGTAAGGGCACCGTCAAAAAGACTCCGCTCAAAGACTTTTCCAATGTGATGGCCCGGGGCATCATTGCCATTGGTATCGACGACGATGACGAACTGATCGGTGCCTGCAGCACGGATGGCAATCAAATCATCTTCCTGGCGACCCATGCAGGCATGGCCATTCGCTTCGGCGAAAACGATGTGCGCTCCATGGGCCGGCCTGCCTATGGCGTCCGCGGCATCGATCTGATGAAGGGCGATTACCTGGTAGGTCTTGCCGCTACTCCGCTCGAACGCAAGAAGAATGGCAATGGAGGGCATTCTCCCTCGTTGATTCTCTCCATTACCGAGCAGGGTTACGGCAAACGTACAGACGTGGACGAGTACCGGTTGCAGACTCGGGGCGGCCGCGGCGTCATCAACGTCAAGACGACTACCCGCAACGGTAAGGTGAGCGCCATCCTGCTGGTCGATGACAGTTCCGAACTCATGGTCATCAGCCAATACGGCAAGATCATCCGCATCGACACCAAGACCATCCGCGCCGCGGGCCGGTCCACCCAGGGTGTCAGGCTGCTGCATCTCGAGGAACAGGACAAGGTCGCGGCAGCGGTCGTCATCCCGCCGGAAGAAGCCAAGACCGACCCGGAGAATGGCACTCTGCTGCAATAGGCCGGCGCAAATGGAAAGGGGTATCGCGAGCGCGATACCCCGTCCAAGGCAGATGAATCAGAACAGCAAAATCTAGTAACCTCTGCTGGCAGTCAGTTTCGGCCACTTGGTCGATGCGGAGTCGCTTCCGGTGGTCTGGTGCGAATTGCCACAGTTATCGACCTCATTCCGTCCGTACTGGGGCTGCAGATACAGCACGTATTGCTGGCCCACATACATAGGGAAGAAGCGAGGGCTGTTCTCGCTGAAAACCGTGACCTCGGTGTTAGGCTGGACCTTGCCGCGAATCTTGGTGTCGACGCGCACGGTATAGTTCACCCCATCCAGAAAGTCCCACGACTCCGGAACAGGTTGCGCTGCGGTTACCGTACCCACCACCACGGCAGATGCTATATGCATCTCCTTGTGGGCGCTAACACGATCGGTCTTGCATTGGGAAAAACCGGTGGCGGCATTCAGGCAGAGGAACAATGCAATAGCAAGCTTTTTCACAAACCCTCCTAGGGTCAAAAATTAAAGTTTTGCGTTACTACTTAAGTTGTAGGTCTACTGCTTAAGTGGTAGATTGCCGTGTCCAACGGGGGATGGCAATTGTATTGTTTTGAAACACCCTTACTTCGGAGGAGGCAAGTGGGCCGATGGTAATAGGAGGGGAGAAGCAGCGGGTCTAAGCCGCCTGTTTGCAATATCTGCTACTAAGAATGTGGCAGATACTGCGGGCCCAGGGATTCTATGGATGGCGGGGCAATACAGAGCAGGGTGGTACGTTCGTTTGCACCGGGGTACCAGGCGCGGGAGCGGTATTTAAAGGTGTAGCGGATTGATAAGCGAGAAACGCCGGCTAGTTGCCCACGGCGTGGACCATCTGCCTGATCACCTTGCTCTTCTCATCCAGCAGACCGGAGTTTCCGCACTTATTTGCCACCCAGTGCTGGTAGTTGTTGGTGAGAAAAAGCAGGTACTGTTTGCCGGTCTCCAGGTTAAAGCCGTCTTCGCTATGTTCGCTGAAGATGGTGATCTCGCCCGTCTGTTTGCCTTTGACTTTTTGATCGATATGCACCACATAGTCGGTGCCATCCAGGGAGTCCCAGGATTGCGGCACCTGCCGCGACGACACCACAGTGCCGATCACCACCACCTGAGATTCCTTCATCTCGTCGGAGACAGGCATGGTGTTGGTGCACGCCGCGAACGAAGCTGTGGCGAAAAAAACGCAAGCTAATCCTATGGCGACTCGCTTCAATATGCCTCGCTTCATTTCTTATAGCTAATGATCCCACGACTGAACAGCCCTTCCCTCCACATAAGCCGCTCCCGAACCAAGAGATTCATCCCACATTCCACGAAAGTGGTAGTGTTCGGCGTAACAGGCTGCGGAAATTCACTGTTGGGGTTAGATCCGGATTTTAGCCGAACTGTGCCAGCCCCGGACTTCCTCGCCGCAGCGAGCATCAGTCCGGGGGAGCGGGTTATCAAACCCGCGAGACCGCTTTATCTTGCAACGATTGGGCTTTTTAGCCCTGGTGAGAACGCCTCGAACTACGCAATCAGCCCCTAGGTCTTCAGAAAGCCGCCAGGGTCTTATTCCGGCCAGCGGCGGAAGATAAGCGCTCCATTGGTTCCACCAAAACCAAACGAGTTGGACAGAGCCACCTCGACCTTGGCGGATTCCGGCTTATGCGCGATGTAATTGAGGTCGCAGGCCGGATCGGGATCGTCGAGATTGGTGGTTGGAGGGACCACCTGGCGTTGCAGGGCCATGATGGTGATGCCTGCCTCTAACCCGCCCGCCCCGCCCAGCAGGTGGCCGGTCATGGACTTAGTCGAGCTGACCCGTAATTTCCCACTCGTGGCATGTTCCCCGAACAGGGACTTGATGGCCGCGGTCTCCAGGGCGTCTCCCAGAGGCGTAGAAGTGGCATGGGCGTTTACATAGTCCACCGCGGAAGGTTCGAGCTTGGCGCTGCGCAGGGCATTCTTCATCGCCCGCAAACAACCTTCTCCATGAGGCGCCATGCTGGTGATGTGGTACGCGTCCGCGCTCATGCCGTAACCGATAATCTCGGCCAGAATCTTGGCTTCGCGGGCGCGCGCATGCTCCAGCTCCTCGAGGATGAGAATGCCCGCGCCTTCACCCACCACGAAGCCGTCGCGGTCTTTGTCAAACGGGCGGCAGGCATGCTCCGGGTCCTCATTGCGCGTGGAGAGCGCGCGCATAGCCGCGAAGCCGCCCACGCCCATGGGCGTAATAGCAGCCTCTGCACCGCCGGCGATCATCACATCCGCGTCGTCCCGCTCAATGGTGCGAAAGGCGTTGCCCACGGAATGTGCGCTGGTGGTGCAGGCGGTGGACGTGGCCTCGTTCGGCCCCAAAGCTCCGTAGCGGATGCTCACCTGGCCGGCCGCCAGGTTCACAATCGTCCCGGGAATAAAAAACGGTGAAATCTTGCGCGGGCCGCCCTGTAGCATGGCGCTGTGCTCCCGCTCAATTACGTCGAATCCGCCGATACCGGAGCCGATGTGCACACCCACCCGCTCGGCGTTTGCCGGCCCGATCTTCAGTCCTGAGTGCTGCAGCGCTTCCTGGGTCGCGGCAAGCGCGAAATGGATAAAGCGCCCCATCTTGCGCGCTTCCTTCTTTTCCACAAAATCCAGTGGATTGAAGTTCTTCACCTCAGCCGCGAAGGTAACGGGAAAACCCGTTGTATCGAAGCTGGTAATGGGAGCCATTCCGCTCTTGCCGTCGAGCAGGTTATCCCAGACCTCAGGCGCGGTATTTCCTACTCCGCATAACAGCCCGATGCCTGTAACGACGACCCTTCTTGCCAAATCACTTACTGCCTTTCGCGTTCTTCTCGATGTATTCGGTAGCGTCTTTCACGGTCTTGATCTTTTCCGCGTCCTCGTCCGGTATTTCCAGGTCAAAGGCTTCCTCGAACTGCATCACCAGTTCGACCACGTCGAGCGAGTCCGCCCCCAAATCTTCCTGAAATGATGCACTGGGAGTCACTTCAGCCTCATCCACCTGAAGCTGCTCGACGATAATCTGCTTAACCTTCTCTTCTACTGCTGCTGCTGCCATGCCGTTCTCCTGTCTATGGATACAACTCGTTAAGCGGGCTCGCGCCCTGCATGGTTAGGTGAACGGTCCGGAAAAGGCGGTGCGGCAGGCGTTCCGGTTTTCCTCCAGGTGCCGCTTGCCCAGAAAAGGACTTGGCTGCGCAGAAGGTCTCGAGCGGAGACCGGCTGCGCCGGAAGCCAATGCCTGGCAGGAGACATCAACAGGAAAAACGGCCTAACCCGCAACCCGCGCAGTTCACGGCCCCAAAGTTTTTAGTCTACTGAGCGCTCCAAGTGGTGTAAAGCGCGGCACTCCACTGCTTTCCTCCAGGAACTTTCGCTTCAGGGCGAGTAAAGTCAGAAAAAGAAGATGGCGGTCTTTCCCGGTATGCTCACACTCGTTCTTGCAGCCGTCGGCGCCTTTATCGCCGGCATCGTGTTGGCCACGTATTTTGAACGCACCCGCAGCAATGTGGAGCGCGCGAGTCTGGAAAAATCCTCCAAAACCTTGCTCGACCAGTTGAACGACACTCGTGCTCATCTGGACCAGGCACGCACCGAGAGCGCGACGCAGAAAGCCACCATTGCGCGCCTGGAAGAGCGTCACGCGGCTACGGAACGGGTAGTGGAGCAGATGCGCGTCGATCTACCGGAGACATTCAAGTCCCTCGCCAGCCAGGTGCTGGAGGAGAAATCGACCCGTTTTGCGGAGCAGAACCAGGCCGGCCTGGGACAGGTTCTCGCGCCCCTCAAGGCCCGGCTGGAGGACTTTCAGAGCAAGATCGAAGCCGCGCGCCTGGAGCAGGTGAAAGGTGGCGTCCATCTGAGCGCCCAGATCGACAAGCTCTTCGAGTCCAACACCCGCTTCGCCGAGCAGGCCAACAACCTGGCCAGCGCGCTGCGCGGATCCAGCAAGGCGCAGGGCGCCTGGGGAGAATTAATCCTGGAACGGATTTTGCAAGCCGCCGGCCTCCGTCCCGGGCACGAATACCATGCCCAGGAAAATTACGCCGGGGAGAACGGTAAGCGAGCCCAGCCGGATGTGGTCATCCATCTGCCGGGCGAGCGCCACCTGATCATCGACTCCAAGGTCTCCCTGATTCACTATGAGGCTCACAGCATTGCGGAAAACGATGCCGCGCGTTCTCAGGCGGCCGAGAGTCACACCAGCTCGGTACGGGGGCATATCCGGAGCCTGGCAGAAAAGAACTATCAGACACTATACGGTCTTAATTCGCTCGATTTCGTGATCATGTTTCTGCCCATCGAGCCCGCCTTCATGCTGGCCATCTCGCGGGATGACAAGCTCTGGGAGCAGGCGTGGCAGCGAAACGTATTGCTGGTCAGTCCCAGCACACTGCTTTTTGTTTTGCGCACGGTCGCCTCTCTCTGGCGCCAGGAGCAGCAGAAGCAAAATGTGGAGGAGATTGCCCGCAAGGGCGCGGATCTCTACAACAAGCTAGCCAGCTTTGTCGCGGACTTCAGTGAGGTGGGGAACCGCCTCGAGACCGCGCAGCGAAGCTACGCGGATGCCATGTCGAAGCTGCACACCGGGAAAGGTAACGTGATCCGCCAGGCGGAAATGCTGAAGGCTCTCGGCGTCAAGCCGACCAAACAGCTCCCGCAGGGCTTAGTCGAGCTAGCCCAGCAGGAAAACCTGGAGCTGGAGGATTCCGACCAGATCGATGCATCGAATCTCCCGGTCGAGACGCTGCCCTAGGCCCGAATCTTGCCCTCAACCACGCATTTGGCCCTGTTCTAACCGCGAACCTTGAGTTCTCATCTTGAAGCCCGAGAGTCAGCTGGGCGCCCCATTCAAGCCGTCCTTTGGCTTGAGTGGGATACCACAGCGCTCGACGCGCCTTTTTTGTCGTTCGCAGGACACGACTTGCCAGTCGCAAGCTAAGAGAGGAATGACCCGATGCGAGGCCCGGAGGGCCGGCTGCCAATCTGTGAGTCCAGCTCGGAAGGGCTGGGGATCCCGAAGATTCGGCGAGCGCCGCAGGCGCGGTACTACACTTTCCCTTCTAACTCCGGGCAAATCCCTCCCGCAGCCTTTCCCAAGTCGCGTCCAGCGTTTCCGGCAGAACGCGCGTCTCCGCAATCACGGTCATGAAATTGGAATCGCCCAGCCAGCGCGGAAGCACATGCATGTGCAAATGTCCGGCCACCCCGGCGCCCGCAGCCTTGCCCAGGTTCAGGCCCATATTGATCCCGTCGGGCCTGTACACCTGGCGCAGAACAGCTTCGGTACGTTGCGCCAGCGTCATGATCTCCTGCGCCGCCGCCCGGTCCAGGCCCGCCAGGGATCTCCTGGTGGGCAAAGGGAACAATCATGACGTGCCCGGAAGAGTAAGGGTAAGCGTTGAGAACGATGAAGCTATGCTCCGCCCGCAACACAATATTGGCCGCGCGATCGGCCTCAACAGCGGAGCCGCCCTGCTCGACCGCGAACCGGGTGGCCGCGATCAGGTTACAAAAGACGCAGTGACAGTCACCGGGCCAGGCAGCCAACGCCTTGGGTACGCCCTTGCGCGCACCGGCGTCGGCATCAACCAGGTATGGATAGCGCCAGGGCGTCCACAAATAGTCCATGCGGTTCAAGTATACGGAGCGTTGCAGCCGCTCATCGAGGCCACTGCACACCCCACGGAGCGTGGTCTTCACCGGCGGGTTACAAATCAATAAAAATAGGCATTTCCAGCACTTACCAGCATTTTCGCTCAGCCTGAATTGACCAGGAGTTCGTTGACATGCTTTCCCGGCGATTGCTATAGTTGTGTATGAAGGGTCTACGTAGAGGATTCGGCGTAGACGTCCATCGCCGCTCTTGCTTTACCCCCCTCCCGGATGCTCCTACCGGAGATTGATTTAAGTGCCAAGCCATTCTGTCCGGCTACACTAACAGTCTCCCTCCGAACGTTTGTTGGGTGGATGGGATAAGCACTACGGTGCCCCTGCTTCGCGGACCAAGCCTGCAAAAATAGTCTGGCGAAGTAACTGCGGGAATGAATCTCGGAGAGCCTTGGTTAAGTCTATTAAGACCAGGGACAACGTGATTCAACGAAGAACCGTAGTGGTGGACGGATCGGGAGTTACCGATCGAGAATCCGGAGCTGGCATTCATGGCAGACGTCCTAAATCCTTTACGAACCGAGAGCGCACCCCTGAACACCGAATTGCAGACCCCAACGCTTGATGCACCGGCGGATCATTTTGACCCGTCCGAGGAGTTAACCCACAACCCGCAAGCTGTCGCCGCCAGCGTGCCGCACCACGTCGTCGATCCCAAGCCAGTCGTTACCCACTCTGCTGGGGAAGATTCCGAACTGACCGGCATGGAAGACTTCGCTGCCGCGCTGGAATCGTTTGACCGCGAGCAAGCCGCTGAAGCCGCCGCCCAGGCCTATGACGACAACGTCGTCACCGGCACCGTCATCAAGCTGACGGATAAGCACGTGGTGGTCGACGTCGGCCTCAAGTCCGAAGGTCTCATTCCTCTGGAGCAGGTGCTGGATCATAACGGCCAGCCCAAGCTCAAAGCGGGCGATACGGTCGAAGTGGTGGTGGAGCGCGAAGAAGCCGAAGGCGGCTTCCTGCTCAGCTACGACAAGGCGCAACGGCACCGGGTTTGGGATGCAATCGAGCGCGCAGCCAACGACAAGACTCCGGTGGTGGGCACGGTACTGGGCCGCGTCAAGGGCGGTCTCACCGTCGACATCGGTATCAAGGCATTCTTGCCCGGCTCCCAGCTGGAAATTCGTCCCGTGCGCAATCTGGATGGCTACATCGGCCAGCAGATTGAAGTCCGCGTCATCAAGCTGAACAAGAAGCGCGGCAACGTGGTCGTCTCCCGCAAGGAACTACTGGAAGAGGAGCAGACCAGCAAGCGCACCCTGACCCTCGAGCATCTGGAAGAAGGCGCCATCCTTACCGGCACAGTGAAGAACCTGACCGACTACGGCGCTTTTGTCGATCTGGGCGGAATCGATGGACTGTTACATATAACCGATATGTCCTGGGGGCGGCTCACCCATCCCCGCGACCTGGTAAACGTCGGCGACGAGATCCAGGTCAAGGTGCTCAAGTTCGATCGTGAGAAGCAGCGCGTTTCGCTCGGCTTCAAGCAGCTCACCCCCGATCCCTGGCTCGATGCAGTCGAACGTTATCCCATCGGCGCCCGCGTCCGCGGCCGGGTGCTCAGCGTGACCGACTACGGCTCCTTTGTCGAGCTGGAGCAGGGCATCGAGGGACTGGTGCATGTCTCCGAGATGACCTGGTCCAAGCGCATGAAGCATCCCTCCAAGCTGGTCAAGCCAGGAGACGAGGTCGAGACCGTAGTGCTCAGCGTCAATCCCAACGACCGCCGCATTTCGTTGGGCATGAAGCAGTTGCTTGAGAACCCCTGGGAGCATCTCTCGGAGCGCTATCCGGCAGGCACCATTGTGGAAGGCCGGGTGCGCAATCTTACCGACTTTGGCGCCTTCATCGAAATTGAAGACGGCATCGACGGCCTGGTGCACGTGAGCAACCTGAGCTGGACCAAACGGGTGAAGCATCCTTCTGAAATTCTCAAGAAGGGCGAGAAGGTTCGCGCCGTGGTGCTCGGGGTGGAAGCGGAAAACCGCCGCCTGTCACTCGGTATCAAGCAATTGCAGCCGGATGTCTGGGAGACCTTCTTTGCCCAGCATCGTGTTGGCGATGTAGTCAAGGGCAAGGTACTGCGCACGGCGCAATTCGGAGCATTCATCGAAATCGCCGAGGGCGTCGAAGGACTGTGCCACGTTTCCGAAGCTGCTGACAACATGGGCCAGCCGATCAAGCTGGAAGCCGGGCAGGAGCACGACTTCAAGATCATCAAGATGAATCAGGATGAGAAGAAGGTCGGCCTCAGCTTGCGCGCGGTAGGCGAAGAAGCCAGCCGGGCCGATGTGGAAGCCTACAAGCAGCCGGTTTCAAGCTCCACCACCACGCTGGGAGATTTGGTCAACTGGAAGCGCCTCGAACACGATAAAGGCGCACAATAAAGCACAAAAGTGTTCGGGCGCTTGCGCCTGTTCTATTTACTTGGGCGTGTCGATTTTCAGATCAAAGTTAAATTGCTTCTTGCTGTCGAAGGAGCTAATGGATCTGGTCTTTGACTTGTGGCCCTTGTACTCCGCCCAAAGCTGATAGTCCACCTCTGAGCTCAGCTGCCCAAAGCGGTAGTGTCCATCTGCCTCGGTGATATACGTCCTTACCTCCAGGCTTTTCTGGTCCTGCAGGTAGACCACGGCGTTCGCCTGCGGCTGGTCATTGGAGTCCCGCACCAGCCCTTGTACTACCCGCACAGCTTGGCCCACATTTTGCGCAAAACCTTGCCAGCAGCTTGCCGCGCACGCTAACAGCAGCAGCAGGAGCAACTGCCGGCGAGTCCCGTTACCAAACACAAGTCTCATTCCTCTTCCTCGTCAGCCACTTCTTCGTCGTCATCTTCGTAGCCTTCCTCGTCCACTTGGGAGAGTTCGAGAGGTTCGGTGGCGACGACTTCGAACTCAGTGCCGCATTCATCGCAGACCACGATGTCTCCTTCTTCCACTTCGTCGGGGTCGAAATCGAGAACGCTCTCGCATTCCTGACAGACTGGCATACAGCTCTCCTTTCACGGAGCATTAAGATATTTGGTTGATGACCGCCACCAACATGCGGCTTGGCTAGTTTCCGGGAGAACACCCCGAACGTCAAGGAACTCCAACCGAGACAACAAATCGTACCGCGAACCGGAGACCAGGGGTTCAAAAAGAATACGAGCCTTCTGCTCCTGCTCCCCTCGCCATCACGCTCACTACTAACGTATACGCCTTCCTGTGCGAAAGGTTCGAGCTTTGGCCACCTAAGGGTGCACCACATAATGTGCTTGGTTGTCACATCCGTAATGAAAACGCGTTAGTCTTGAGAGACGAGTCATGGCACGCTTCCCGCGCACCGG
This sequence comes from uncultured Acidobacteriaceae bacterium, assembly GCA_963721125.1. GTDB lineage: Bacteria > Acidobacteriota > Terriglobia > Terriglobales > Acidobacteriaceae > PALSA-350. The sequence goes on from CAVRHZ010000001.1 coordinate 774,881, forward strand.
TTTCTCCGCACTTTCATTTCCGAGCTTTCGTGGCGTTACCAGCCAACTGGTAATCGCCAACGTCGTAGTCTTCTTTTTATTGCTCATCCTGGAATTCGCGGCGCCGCGTATGGCGCTGGTGGTTGTCAGCTACTTTTCGCTCACGCCAGTGCTGTTGCTGCACGGATGGCTGTGGCAGCTCGCTGACATACAGCTTCCTGAATGCCGGCGTGCTGCATGTCGCATTCAACATGCTCACCTTGTGGTTTATCGGGTCCTTCCTGGAAACCTCCAAGGGAAGCCGCTGGCTGCTGGAGATTTACTTTCTGTGCGCGGTAGGCGGGGCACTGATCGGGAGCGCCCTTAGCTTCACCCACATTTTTCACTCCAGCCCTTTAACCAGCACCAGCAGTGCAGACGCCGCTTTGTTCGGCCTGCTTGCCGCCTTCGCCGTGCTTTTTGGCGACCTCGAGATGTACATGTTCCCGCTGCCGGTGGCCATCAAAGCCAAGTATCTGGTCATCGTTTACATGCTCATCGAGGTGGCCCTGTTGCTCTCCGGAGGGCCTGCGCTCGCGTATTTCGTTATCCTTAGCGGCGCCTTGATCGGTTTCGTGTTCGCCCGCCGCGCCCCTCGCAGGGCTATGAGCACGGGTGTAAGTGAAGCCCTCTTCGGCCTGCGCAACAACTACTATCGCTGGAAGCGCCGTCGTGCCTCGCGCAAGTTCGAGGTCTACATGCGCAAGCAGAACCGCGACGTCCGTTTCGACAGCGAAGGCCGTTACATCGACCCCGACGAAAAGCGCGACCCCAACGACCGCAAGTGGATGAACTGAGGACCCCGGTCTGTGCGCTGGCAGGACCCCAATAGGAACAGGACGGGTGCCCCAGGTTCGCACCAGCGTACCTGGGCGGAAAAAGACGGCGTTAGCCGATCGCAATCGGGTTTTCGATGGCAAATGCATTCAACCCGATTCATCCGCTCCTGCTATGACATAGTCCCGCAGAGACGGCTGAGAGTAGCCCAGGACGTAGTCCTGGGTGGGCTATGAGGAAAACGTCCAGTCGCGCAGGGACGGCTGAGAGTCAATCTTGTCCAAATTAGCCCTTTTCGGTGTGCCCGATTTGTAGCGCAGTTGCTGAAAACCAATCAGCTCTCAGAGGGTTATCGCAATCAGTCGCGCAGGGACGGCTGAGAGTCAATCTTGTCCAAATTAGCCCTTTTCGGTGTGCCCGATTTGTAGCGCAGTTGCTGAAAACCAATCAGCTCTCAGAGGTTATCGCAATCAGTCCCGTAGGGACGGCTGAGAGTAGCCCAGGACGGACCCGGATTTCCTGTGAAGCTTGGTGGAGTTACTGAGCCTCGTGCGGCTTTCCGTAAAGAAAGCCGCATACGCAGACGTGTCCAGAGCAGCGTACAGGAAATCCGGGGTAGTCCTGGGTGGGGCTATGAGGAATACGTCCAGTCCCGTAGGGACGGCTGAAAATGTCCCAGGACGATTAGTCCTGGGCTACCCACCAGTGAAATCGAGGACTGGCCCGCTGGGTAACTACCTCAGCTCGTAGTCCGGATATGCAATTCCCTAAGCTGCTGCGCACTAACCGGCGTAGGCGCATCGACCATTAAATCGATGGCCTTGGCCGTTTTGGGAAACGCGATCACCTCGCGCAGGCTCTGCGCCCCAGCCAGGATCATCGCAATGCGATCCAACCCCAGCGCAATACCCCCATGGGGCGGCGTTCCATACGTGAGCGCCTCCAGGAAAAACCCAAACCGCGACCGCGCCTCTTCTTCGCTCATGCCCAGGGCGCGGAATATCTCCTGCTGCACATCCTGGCGGTGGATACGAATCGAACCCGACCCCAGCTCCAGTCCGTTCATCGCCAGGTCGTAGTAGCGCGCCCGTACCGAGGCCGGATCGGAGACCAGCCGCTCCATATCTTCCTCATGCGGCGAAGTGAAGGGGTGATGAGCCGGCAGCCACCGTTGCGACTCTTTATCAAATTCAAACATGGGGAAATCCGTCACCCAGATAGGCCGGAAGGCCTTGTCTCCGGCGATCTGCTGGCCCAGCAGCCGCTCCGGTGACTCGACCACAAGATCGGTAATGGCGGATGTCTTATGCCGGTCGGCATACCGCCGGGCCAACTCCACGCGCAGGTTTCCCGCCGCCGAATACACGCCGATCTCCCGCTCCGAGAGGTGGCCTTGCGTCTTGGTGTCGCTGGCCTGCACATGGGTGCTGGCATCGCCGGCTACCAGAACCAGCAAATCCTCCGCTTCGCCCTCTACCCGCGCAGGCGCCAGTTCGCGTATCTTCCCCACCGCTTCGGGAAAGCTCTTTTCCAGCCGCTTCCAGTCATCGATAAGCTTCGCGCCCTTGCTGCCGTCGAACAGCGGCCGGTTGTCGTCCCGCTCCTTGCGCGAGAGCTCTCCCACCCGAGGGATGCACACCACCACCACCGGAAGCGTGGGATCGATCGCCAGGGCCTGCAAGTCCTCGTCGCGGAACGCGGAGCGAACGTCAATCAACCCCGGCATCCGCAGGTCAGGCTTGTCGATGCCGTAGCGGCGCATAGCCTCGTCGTAGGTAATGCGGGGAAAGGGAGTCGGCAGCACCACGCCCACCGCGGCGAATGCTTCGCGCAAGAAATTCTCCACCACCAGAAAAACGTCTTCCTGGCGTACGAACGACATCTCCAGATCCACCTGGGTGAACTCCGGTTGCCGGTCGGCGCGCAGATCTTCATCGCGGAAGCAGCGCACAATCTGAAAATAGCGGTCGAAGCCCGAGATCATGAGGATCTGCTTGAACAACTGGGGCGATTGGGGCAGCGCGTAGAAGTGGCCGCCGTGCACCCGGCTGGGAACCAGGTAATCGCGCGCCCCTTCCGGGGTCGAACGCGTCATGAACGGCGTCTCGATCTCCAGAAAACCCTGACTCGACAGGCTTTCCCGCACCGCACGGGTGATCTTGTGCCGCAGCTCGAAGTTCTGCTGCATCTGCTGCCGCCGCAGATCGATGTAGCGATATTTAAGCCGCAGCTCCTCGTTGGCGATGGCCTCTTCGGCGGGCGAGAAGGGAGGCACCCTGGAGTCGTTCAACACCAGCAACTGCTCTGCGGCCACCTCAACCTCGCCGGTTGCCATCTTGGGATTGATCACATCCCGGCTGCGCAGACGGACCTTGCCCACGATCGCAACCACGTATTCCGGCCGCACCTGTTCGGCCTTGGCGTGGCCCTCCGGGGTCAGGTCCTTGTCCAGGACGATTTGCGTTATCCCGGTACGGTCACGCAGATCCAGAAAGATCAGGTTGCCATGGTCGCGGCGGCGGTTTACCCACCCCATAAGGATGACCTGTTCCCCGGCATGCTGTGCGCGGAGCTGCCCACAACTGTGTGTGCGTTGAAGAGTGCCTAAAAAGTCGAGCAATGCGGATGTCCTAATTTGAAGTTGGAGGGTCGGGAAGCGAGGCCAGCTTCTGGCCGAGTTGGGTCCGGGGAACCTTGAACTGCTCACCGGTGGCGAAGTGCTTGACCGTCAAGATATCGGAGGCGACCTCGTCCTCGCCGACAATCACGATGGCGCGCGCCACTTTGTTCGCCGCCTCGAACGATTTCTTCAGACGAAACGATCCATCGCCCAGTTCGGCCCGTAAGCCGGCGGCGCGCAGTTCTCTGGCTAAGGCCAGAGCGGCGGGGTTCATGCGTTCACCCAGTGGAGCGACGTAGGCCGCCGCCAGCTGGCGCGAATGCCTGCCCTGAGCCTCGAGCACCAGGACCAGGCGGTCTTCGCCGATCGCAAATCCAATGCCCGGCGCCTTGGGCCCGCCGATCGCTTCCGAGAGCCCGTCGTAGCGTCCGCCGCCCAGCAGGGCGTTCTGTGATCCAAGCCCACCCTCGCCGGGCTCGTCATAAACGAACTCAAAAGTCGTCCGGGTGTAGTAATCGAGACCCCGCACCAGGCGATGTTCGTGCTCGTAAGGCACTCCGCAGGCATCGAGAGCGGTGCAAACCGCAGCAAAATGTTCCTTCGAGCCCTCATCCAGCGAGTCCCAGATACGGGGCAGCGTGGCGATGATGGGTTGGTCTTCCGCATGTTTGCAATCGAGCACGCGCAGAGGGTTGGTCACCGCGCGTCGCTGGCAATCCTCGCACATGCGCGAGACCACCGGTTCCAGCGCCACACGCAGGGCCTGCACGTAGCGCGGCCGGTCGGTCGCAGAGCCGACGGAGTTGAGCAGCAATCTCCAGCCCGTAATCCCCAGCTCTCCGAGCAAGGTAGCCAGCATTTCCAGCACCTCGGCATCACGCAGCGGCGACTCGCTGCCCGCGCTGGGTGGCCCGATGACCTCGGCGCCAATCTGGAAGAACTGCCGGTAGCGTCCCCTTTGCGGCCGTTCCCGGCGAAACTGGGGTCCGATGTAGTACAGCTTCTGCAATTGGCCGGTCTCGCCCATCTGGTGCTCAATATAGGCGCGCACCACTCCGGCTGTATTCTCCGGCCGCAGGGTCAGCGATTGCACCGATTCGCCCTGGATCCGGGCCTCCGGGGTGAAGGTATACATTTCCTTGGAGACAATGTCGGTTTCCTCTCCAACCCCGCGGGAGAAGAGCTGTGTGTCCTCAAAAATCGGCGTACGGATCTCGCCGAAGGAATAGCGCTCAAAAACCCGCCGCGCTGTGTTCTCGATGTGGTTCCAAAGTTCCGTTTCCGGAGGCAGCAGGTCCCGGGTGCCCCGGACAGCTTGCAAAATGCTCATAAGTGCTGAAGTATCCAACTCTTTCCAGAATACAGGCGCACCCCAATGAGTTCCACTCGGGGTGTGTTAAAGCAAGGTCCGAAGGAGCAGGACGGGTGCCCCAGGTTCGCGCCAGCGTACCTGGGACGAAAACGATGGGGCGAAGCCCCTACGAACGCATGAGCTGCCTGCTGGGTACCCTATTCAAGCCGTCCTTTAGCTTGAGTGGGATAACGGCCCTCGCATTGCGACTGCCCATTTGCCCCTACCACTTCTCCCGTTCCTTGAGATACGTCGCCGTGTAATCCACATAATTCCGCGCATACTGCAAAATCGACTCCCGATCGTCGGGGTCGAGCCGACGCCGCTCTTTGGCCGGCACGCCCGCCCACAGCGTATTCGCCGGCACCACCGTATTCTCCGTAACCACTGCACCGGCGGCAATAATCGAACCCTCCCCAATCCTCACGTTGTTGAGAATCGTCGCTCCCATGCCGATCAGGCACGCATCTTCGATCACGCACCCATGAACCGTCGCGTTGTGCCCGATCGTGACCCAGTCGCCGACCTTGACCGGATGCTTGTAGCGCATGCCGTGCAACACGGCGCAGTCCTGCACATTGCTATAGGCGCCCAGGTGTATGGAGTGCACATCACCGCGCAACACCGCATTCATCCACACGCTGGCGTGCTCGCCCAGCTCCACTTGCCCCACTATCTGGGCGGAAATATCGACATAGCAGGAGCTCGGAATCACCGGATTATGACCGAGGTAGGAACGTATCATGTGTAATTCCTTCTTGTGAGCCAGGGAAAAATGCTGCCCACTATGCTGATTAAGCTTGACTCCACACCTCAAAGGTAACGTAAGCTTATAGAACCCAATTGGGACTGTTTGGAGGTGTGGTTCATTTGGCAGAGGTTCGCGTGCAGGAAGGCGAGCCGCTTGAAAATGCATTGCGCCGTTTTAAGCGCAAGGTTCAACAGGAAGACATTATCAAGGAAGTGAAGCGTCACTCCTTCTACCTGAAGCCTGGCGAGCGCCGTCGAGTAAAAGAAGCGTTGGCGCGCAAGCGGAATCGTAAAAAAGCAAGAAAAGAGCAGGATTAACCCTGCATTGCCGGCCTACCGAGTTGCGAAGGCATGCGGTAGGCCGGCAATCCCGTAGTCTTCATAGAATTTGCGAAAAGAGGTTGTTAAAGCAACATTTCCCCTCCCATTCCCGTGTTTGGCGAATGCGAGGACAGTTGTCATATGACAGACGAATCAGCTGGTTGGTGACACGATGCCAATTAAGCGCTTCGTCGACGGAATACTAAAAATTCCTAAGGCATGCTCGGGGGGACGCGTAAATGGATTTCATCGATAAGATTCTGAAATGTTCTGATTGCGGTAACGACTTTGTCTTTACTGCTGGCGAACAACTGTTCTTTCACGATAAGCAGTTTAAGAACGATCCAAAGCGTTGCAAACAGTGCAAAATTAAGCGTGTGGCCGGAACCGGCAATGGCGTGCGCACCGAAACCCGGACTGTTTGTTCCGAGTGCGCCACCGAAACCACTGTTCCGTTTAAGCCCACGCAAGGTCGCCCAGTCCTCTGCAGGTCTTGTTTCCAGCAGCGGCGGCCACCGGTTCCGTCTACAGTAGCAGCCAGCGCCGCTTCCTGAAGCCTCTCTCCGTATTGGGAAGCTGTGGAGCCACGTACAGGGAAATTCGGGTCTGGAGGGGAGGTGCGACTTTGCACGTCTCCTCAAACCCTGACACGCAGGCGGGCCTTCAAGTTGGTTTCTTTGTAAGCCTGTTAGTTTGCTGCCGCCGGCTTCCGTGAGGGCGTTCGCCCAGCCGCCTTGGCGGGCGGGGAGACCTTTGCGGCCAGTGCTTTCTGCTTGTTGTCTTCGTGTGTCACCAGCAGCGCCTCGATTTGCCGCAACAGGTTCATGATGTTCATGGGCTTGACCAGCATCTCGTCCATGCCTTCGTCTCGCCACTCCGATCCCGGAACCGGGAACGCCGTCAACATAGCTACGGCCGGCTGATAATGGGCCTGTTTGGCCGCCCGCACGACCTCGAGTCCCGCCGACTCATTCTCCATACGCATGTCCGTGATCACCATGTGAAAGGTGCCGGCCTTTAGCTTCGACCGGGCCTCGCGAGCGGAAGCCGCCGTTTCCACCTCGAAGTCGTTCATTTCGAGGACCGCCTTGAGGGTCAAAAGGATTGCGAGTTCGTCATCTACCAAAAGAATGCGACGCTTCATGGGGAAAACTCCAGAGTACTGTGGCGGTAGGTCCGGGGTGGAGTAGTCCGCCTCTTTCGATCCTACCTGAATGGTGCTGGATTAGACTGACAACGTGGCAGAATACCACGTTGAGAACTTCGGCTGCCGGGCCAGTCGTGCGGACGGCGAGATGATAAGTGCCGAACTGCGGCACCGCGGCCTCAGCCCGGCTCAAAGCCCTGCCCGGGCTGACGTAATCGTTGCTAATACCTGCAGTGTGACCGCCCAGGCGGACCGTACCGCACGCGCCTTCCTGCGCCGCGTGCGCCGCGAGAACCCCACCGCGCGCATCTTGGTCACCGGCTGCTATGCCCAGCGGGCGCCCCACGAACTCGCCGCGCTCCCCGGCGTCCACGCCGTCATCGGCAATAGCCATAAGTCCCTGGTGGCCGAGATCGCCCAGCAAGCAGCGGCCTTCGTCCCCCTGGCCGATTTACGGCCGGCCCCCGCAATGTACGTGGACCACACCTTTGCCCACTCGGAGCTCTCCATGCCCGAATCAGGGCCGGAATCCGGCTGGTGGGCGGGCAGCCAGACGCGTCCCAATCTCAAGGTCCAGGATGGTTGTGGCAACCGCTGCTCCTTCTGCATCATTCCTGCAACACGCGGTCCTAGCCGTTCCCTGTCGCTCGAAGCTTGCCTGCGCACTGTGCAGTCCTTCGCCGTGAACGGTGGTACCGAGCTGGTGCTTTCCGGCATCAACCTGGGGCGTTGGGGTCGAGACCTCACGCCCCGGCGGACGCTGGAAGAGCTGGTCAGCGCCATTTTGCATGAGACCGCGCTGCCCCGCCTGCGCCTCAGCTCCATCGAGCCCATGGACTGGACACCCGGGCTGCTAGCTCTATTTCGCGCCCATTCGGAAGCCCGGCTCGCGCGCCATGCACATCTCCCGCTGCAATCCGGATCCGACGCCATTCTGCGCGCCATGCATCGCCGCTATCGTCCCTGGCACTACGCGGAAAAGCTGCGTCTGATTCGCGAGCTCATGCCCGACGCTGCGATCGGCGCCGATGTGATGGTGGGATTTCCGGGTGAGAGCGAAGCTCTCTTTGAAGAAAGTTTTGCCTTTATTGCCGCCCAGCCCTTCACGTACCTGCACTTGTTTCCTTTTTCCGCCCGCCCCGATACCAGGGCCTGGCAGCTTGCCCAGGAGCATCCGGTCCCGCCGCAGGCGGTAGCGCAGCGTATGGCACGGCTGCGTGCGCTGGTCGGCGTGAAAAATCTTCGTTTCCGGCAGAGTTTTGTGGGCCGTGAGTTGCCCGCCGTTACCTTGCACACCGTGCCCGGCGAAGCCACTCCGGCGTTGACCGACAACTTTCTTGAGGTGCGGCTCGAAGCCCCGCAACCGCCTAACCGCAATGTACGTGTGCTGGTCACGGGGCTCACCGAAACAGGTCTGACTGGCCAATTAGCGCCATAGGCGAAATGACCCGAACAGTTCTTCCTGTCGGTGTGCCGAAATGCTATGCTTTATTTGAGGGGCCTTGCGTCTCTCGTTTCCGGAGGAAACCATCGACAAGCGTTCGGCCAAGTCTTTTATCCGCATTAACGACAGAATTCGCGCGCGTGAAATCCGCGTCATTGACGAAAACGGTGAACAGCTCGGAATTCTGCCTCCCTTCGAAGCCCTGAAGATAGCCCGCGAGCGTGGCCTGGACCTGGTAGAGGTTTCGCCCACGGCGCAGCCGCCGGTTTGTCGCATTCAGGACTACGGCAAATTCCTCTACGAGAAGGACAAGAGCGACCGTGCGGCGCGCAAGAAGCAAAAAGTAATTGTGGTCAAAGAAGTCAAGTTCTCCGTGACTGTCGATGAGCACGACTACCAGACCAAGAAGAACCAGGCCGTCCGCTTCCTGGGTGAAGGCGACAAGGTAAAGGCCTCCTTGCGTTTCAAGGGGCGCCAGATGGCCCACCGCGAGCTCGGTTACGCCATCATCAACCGCCTGATTCAGGATATGGGTGACGCAGGCATAGTGGAGTTCATGCCCCGCATGGAAGGCACCACGCTGCACGCCATTCTCGCCCCGGGCAAGAAAGCCGAGCCGCCCAAGAAGCCTGCCGCGCCCAAGCCGCCGGCTCCCGGCCTGGTAGGCCAGCAGCAGCCCCAATCCGCCCAGTCCTAAGCACCTTGGGTGCCCCATTCAAGCCGTACTTCGGCTTGAGTGGGATACCACAGCACTCGAAGCGCCTTTCTTCATCATTACGAGCGAAACCGAAGCGTCTGCGACTCTTTCAGCCACTAGCTAATCTCCCATGAAAGAGCCCCTCCAATTTGTCATCCCGAGGAGCCGACTTGCCTATGGCAAGTTAAGCGAGAAACGACACCGGCAGCAAAAGCATTGGGTGCCCCATTCAAGCCGTACTTTGGCTTGAGTGGGCTGGGATGCCTCCCCGGCCTGTTTGTCATTAGGAGGGAATCCGGGGCTGCGTAGTCGAGGGACCCGCGGTTCCCCTTCCCCTCAAGCCAACCTCCACCGAGTAGCGCCTTAACCCGCCCTCCCGTATAATCACTAAAGTTAGAAACACGCTAAGTTAGCAGGAAAACCATGCCCAAATTGAAGACCCATAAGGGCGCGGCCAAGCGCTTTAAGAAGACCGGAACGGGGAAAATCCTCCGTGGTCAAACCAAGAAGCGCCACATCCTGACCTCCAAGAGCAAAAAGGTCAAGAAGAAGTTGAGTGGCACAGTTCTGGTTTCTGATGGTGACAAGCGCAAGGTAGCGCGAATGATTCCCTACGCCTGATCGGCCCTAACGGGTTTGGGCCATTGGCCCCTGTCTTTCCAGACAAGACGATCGGTTGCAGCGGTTTCACGATAGATCTAGCCGGTGAAGATGCATCTCACGGGGCTTTTCCTCAAGAAAAGACCCACCTCACTGAGGCTGGCCGGAGCAGAGTAATCGTGAAAGCGCTTTAATCCAGCGAGTGAAGAGGTATTTCCTACCTCCAGCCGCACAACGCAGTATCTAAAGGAGAACCACACATGCCCCGCGTAAAACGTGGCACAAAACGCAATGATCGCCGCAAAAAGATTCTCAAGCGAGCCAGCGGCTACTTCCTAACCAAGTCCAAGCTTTACCAGGCAGCGCAGGAAGCTGTTGAACGCGGTCTCAAATTCGCCTACATCGGCCGCAAGCAGAAGAAGCGCCAATTCCGCAGGCTCTGGATTGTCCGCATCGGCGCCGCCGCCAAGCTCAACGGGATCAGCTATTCGCAGCTCATCCACGGTCTTAAGCTGGGGGGTATCGACCTGGATCGCAAGATTTTGGCCGACCTGGCCGTCAACGATCCCGCCGGCTTTACCGCGCTCACCGATCAGGCCAAGAGCGCACTCACCAAGACCGCCGCCTAAACCCCGAACGTCAACAGAGTCTCGCTCCAGCCTGGTCCCACTGTGACCGGGCTGGAGTGTTTGTGCCAGGAACCCATGCCGCCCCCAGAAATTCCTGAACTGAAAGACTACTCGTCGGCCTCGCTGGACAGATTCTTCAGCGGCATCCTGGAGCAGTTCCATCGGGACTCTGTCTCAGCAGCCTCCGCCGAGGCTATCGAGCAGTTGCGCATCCGCTGGGTCGGTCGCAAGCAGGGTTTGCTGACTAAGGTCGGCGAGGTGTTGAAGGGCGCTCCGGCAGACGCGCGACGGGACGTCGGGCAACGCTTCAACGCCCTCAAATCCAAAATCGAGGCTGGTCTCACTCTGGACGCGGCACCAGCGCCGGCCACAAATGAATCCATCGACATAACCCTCCCCGGAACCCGCCGCGCCCTGGGCGCAGAGCACCCGCTGATCCGGACCATGAACGAAATCGTCAGCGTCTTTGCGGCGATGGGCTACTCCGTTGGACTGGGACCCGAAGTCGAGACCGACTACTACAACTTCGAATCCCTGAACTTCCCTCCGGGCCACCCGGCGCGCGACACGCAGGACACGCTGGTGGTCGCCAACCAGGAGCGTAAGCCGCTGCGCGACCGGCTATTGATGCGCACCCATACTTCGCCGGTACAGATCCACACCATGGAACAGCAACCGCCACCGTTGCGTATTGTGATCCCCGGCAAGGTGCACCGCAACGACGCCGCGGACGCCACCCACTCGCCCATCTTTCACCAGGTCGAGGGGCTCTGTGTCGATACCAACATCACCTTCTCCGATCTCAAAGGCACGCTCGACCACGCCATGAAGGCGTTTTTCGGAGCCAGCGTAAAAACGCGGTTTTTCCCCTCGTTCTTTCCCTTCACCGAGCCCTCTGCCGACGTGCAGATCAGCTGCATCTTCTGTGGCGGCCGGGGCTGCCGCAAGTGCAAACAATCCGGCTGGATCGAGTTGCTGGGCTGCGGCATGGTCGATCCCGCCGTCTTCGCTTTCGCGGCCCGGCACCAGCCAGCCTATGACGCAAAAAAAATCAGCGGCTTCGCCTTCGGCATGGGTGTCGAGCGGATTGCCATGATGAAGTACGGTATCGGAGAAATCGGCCAGCTCTACTCCGGGGACATGCGATTTCTGGAGCAATTCAGGTAAGTCGCAAACCTTATGAATATTCTTTCTCAGTGGATTCGTTCCTACGTGCCCGGCCTAACCTTGGCCGACCGCGAACTCGCCGAGGCGCTGACCCTGCGCGGCATTGCCGTCGAAGGCATCTTCGATCTTGGTCCGGGCCAGGGTTCGCTCTTCGAGATGGACATCACCACCAATCGCGTCGATGCCATGAACCACTACGGCATCGCGCGCGAGGCGGCCGCGATCGTGGGCCACGAGCTTGCGCCTCTCGATGTGACTCTGCCTGCGCCGCAGTCGCTGACGGTTCCCATCAAGGTTTCCATCGAAGCTCCGGAACTCTGCGGCCGCTTCACCGCCCGCGCTCTCAGCCAGGTACGCATCCAGCCGTCGCAAGGTTTAGTCGCCGAGCGCTTTGGTTTGCTGCAGCAGAAGCTCATCTCCAATGCCGTGGACGCAACCAACTACGTCACCATCGCCATGGGTCAACCCACGCACGTCTTCGATCGTGACAAGCTGGAAGGTGGCATCATCCTGCGCCGCGCGCGCAGCGGCGAAAAACTCCGGACACTCGATGGAATCGAACGCGTCCTCGACCCCGAAGACCTGGTCGTCGCCGATGAGAAAAAGGCTCTCGCCTTAGCCGGCGTCATGGGTGGTTGGGACACCATGATCACCGCGGAAACCAAAAATATTCTGGTGGAAGCTGCCTGGTTCGATCCGGCATCGGTCCGGCGCAGCAGCAAGCGCCACGGTCTGCACACCGATGCCTCGCATCGTTTCGAGCGCGGAGCGGACTTTAATGCGCCGCCCGTTGCCTCCGCGCTGGTGAGCCGGCTCATCCTCGAAGCCGGCGGCTGCGTCGACGGGGAATTCATCGACGTAGTGGTGCCCGCAGCAGAAGCGCGCACCGCCCGCCGCCCCGCCATCTCGCTGAGCCATCGCGAGGTTCGCCGCATCCTGGGCGCGACCGAAGATGGCCTGGGCGTGGTGCAGGAAACGACCGAGTCTGTTTTGCAGGCTCTGGGCTGTGCATTGCAGAAAGTCGCGCGACGACGATTACCAGGTAACTCTGCCCAGCTGGCGCCTGGATCTTGAACGCGAGATCGACCTGATCGAGGAGATCGCCCGCGTCTACGGCTACAACCGCTTCGCCAATACGCTTCCCGCGTTCTCCGGCATCGTGCGTGAACTTCCCCACGCCGGCAAAGAGGCGGTCGTTCGCCGCACCTTGCTCGCCCTGGGTTGGAACGAGGCGTTATCCAGCACCTTCTGTTCTGTTACCGAAGCGGTTACTTTTGCGCCGCAACCCGGCCTGGCGGTACCCATGGGTAACCCGCTGAACGAAGAAGCCGGCATGTTGCGTCCCTCGCTGCTACCCGGGATGCTTACCATGCTGGCGCATAACCTCAACCGCAACGTCAGCGATGTCCAGCTCTTCGAGCAGGGTGCTGTTTTCAGCGGCAATGCGGAGCGCGTCGACGAGCGTCCGGCTCTCGCATTGGGCGCGTCCGGTTCTGTCTGGAGCGGTCCGGAGCGGGCTGCTCACGCCATCGACTTCTATGACCTCAAGGGCGCCATCGAAGAGATTGTGGAAAAGTTTGCTGCTGCGCTCCTTCTACTTCGATACCTTTCCTGCGGGAGCAGGAATTATCCCGGCGTGGCTTCACCCTGGGCGCGCGGCGCGCGCTGTGGCCGATGGTTTGACCATTGCCTGGTTCGGCCAACTCAATCCCGCTGAAGCGCAACAGCGCAAACTCAGGCAAAGTGTTTATGTGGCAGAGATTTATCTCGACCGGCTCTACCGCTTGCCACTGCGTCAGCCCATTGCGCAGGAGCTCTCGCGCTACCAGCCTGTGGAGCGCGACTTCTCTTTCATCTTTGCCGATGCGGTGTCCTGGCAGTCGATCGCTGAAGGCGCTGGGTAATCTGCACATCGCCGAGCTCACGCGCTTCTCGCCCCGCGAGATATTTCGCGATCCTCTCAAAAAGGCCAGGGCGTGCCCGCCGGGCATTACTCCATTCTCATTCGCGTTACCTTCCAGGCGTTGGAGCGGACCCTGCGCGAAGAAGAACTGCAAAGTTATTCACAGGCTGTGATTGCAGCTCTGCAGTCGCTCGGCGGCCGCCAACGCGCGTAAATCCTCCACCCTATGCAACATGGAGGAACATGCTAAGACAATGCGGGTTACTCTTTTCTTGTGAATCGCGCGCAGAGTTTCGCAGCTATACTTTCTCTAGCACGCAATCCCGCTTTTGTGTCACGAGGTTCTCATGTCTTCAGTCGCAGAACACCCTCCCGAGATAGCCATGACCGCAGACGATTTTCAGGCACTGGAAGAACGCGTGCTGCGCACCGTAGAATTGCTTAAAGGCGAGCGCGAACTTCGATTCTCCGTTGAGCAACACGCTGCGCGTCTTTCGCAGCGAGTGGAAGAGCAGGCCGCACAGGTTGCTCAATTAGAGGAGCAGCTTGCCGGTCTGCAAAAAGAGCGGGAAGCGGTGCGTGTGCGCATCGAGCGCTTGCTCAAGCAGATTGACGAAGTAGGAGAGTGATCTTCGAGGCGATCGGTGACCAATGGCAGAAAATGACATGGAAGTCCGGCGTACCAGCACCTCAGTCAGCGTAGACATCTACGATCAGACGTATCATCTGCGGGCCCACGATCCGGAATACATACAAAAACTGGCCAACACCGTGGACTCCAAGATGCGCGCCGTCTCCGCCAACGGCAGTACCGTCGATTCGTTGCGCGTTGCCGTGCTCGCTGCCCTGAACATCGCCGACGAACTCATGCGCTTGCAAGAACATTGCCGTTTACTCCGCGGTACCATGAGCGAGACCCAGACGGTGCTCCGTACCCGTGCCAACAGTCTCTCCGGTCTGCTGGATTCCGTGCTCGACGACGACCATCGTTACCACCGATCGGTCCCCGTCTCTGCCGGACGGTAGCATTCTTACCGTATCGTCACTTGCCAACCGGCTTCGCTGACGTTAGCATCCATTCAGAGACCGGCCTGCAAAGCAGGTGCGGCAGTTAACGCTGGTTGAACCAACATTCATCGAACCGGGACTCGACTCGAACAATCGGCTCCGTGTGCAGTGTCCGCCAGTCCGGAATGCCTAAAGAGCTGCGGAGAGTCCCAACGTCTTAGGACGGGTTCACCGGCGCACTGCTGCACGGCCCAGTGGGTCGGTTTCGTCTTCTCGCCGCCGCCGGATTTCCTATTTAGGAAAACTACGATTGCTGAAGGGTACGGCCTTTAGCCCGTACGTAAGCGATTAAAAACAAGAACGGCTTTAGCCGCTGAGGGGACGGTTTTCCCCCCCGAATCGATTTTTTCCGCAACCTGCTTTTGTTGGGGCATCGAAATAGGAAATCTTACCGAAGGGTACGGGCTTTAGCCCGTACGTAAGGATTAAAAACAAGAACGGCTTTAGCCGCTGAGGGGACGGTTTTCTCCTCGAACCGATTTTCTCCACAACCTGCTTTTGTTGGGGCATCGAAATAGGAAATTCGCCTCTGTGCACCCGCATCTCTTCCAGTTCGGCCGCCTTGTCCTGCCGACTTATGGATTTCTGGTTGCC
Organism: uncultured Acidobacteriaceae bacterium; assembly: GCA_963721125.1. Classification (GTDB taxonomy): domain Bacteria; phylum Acidobacteriota; class Terriglobia; order Terriglobales; family Acidobacteriaceae; genus PALSA-350. The sequence goes on from CAVRHZ010000001.1 coordinate 789,967, forward strand.
CTGGGCACCATCCTTTCCCTGCTGGTCTGCCTGCGTAGCGCCCGCCTGCTCTCGCTCGACACCGACAAAATCTGGAGCATGGCCCTGGTGGCCATTGTCACTGGCCTGGTCGGCAGCAGGATTCTCGTGATCCTGTTGAACTGGCCCCGGTATGGCGTCCGCGCCCTGAGTATGAGCCTGAACGGATCCCGCGGCCCAGGACTAACAGCCATCGCGATCGCAGTTGTCACCGGCGTGCTCTATGCTTTGCACCTCGGCCTGCCCCTCCGCAGAACAGCCGATGCCATTGCGCCCAGCCTGGCGCTGGGTAGTTCTGTAATCTCCATCGGCTGCCTGGAAGCCGGATGCGATTACGGTACCCCAACCCACCTGCCCTGGGCCGTGGTCTTCACCAATCCGGCAGCGACGCCTGGAACCCCGCTGGGGGTTCCGCTGCATCCCACCCAGATCTACGCCAGCCTGGTCGAGTTCGCGCTTTTTGTCCTGCTTCTGTGGCTCTTGCATCGCCCTCATAACGATGGAGAAATCCTCGGCGCTTGGCTCTTCCTCGGCGGTCTCTCCAGCTTTCTGCTCACCTACCTGCGCGGCGACGGCGGCTGGTCGCTCTTCGGTCTGATCACGCTCACGCAGCTGGTGGCCGCGGCCATGGTGCTCGCGGGCGGCCTCTTGTGGTTGCATCGCCCGCAAGCGACTCAGGTCTCCCATGGGATGAAGAGCGCAGGCTGCGCCAGCTCACTGTTTCCGACGAGGCCGACGGACAGCGTTTGGATCTCTTTCTCGCCCAGCAACTGGATCGATGTCAGCCGCTCCCGGGTGCAGCTGCTGCTGGAGCAAGGCAGCGTGCTCATCGGCGGCAAGCTGGCCAAAGCCTCGCGCAAAGTGCGCAGCGGCGAGAGCATTTCCATCCTCGGCGACCCGCAGCCGCCGCCCTTGCGCGCCATAGCGGAAGCAATTCCGTTGGAAATTGTTTATGAAGACAGCGACCTTGCGGTAGTCAACAAGCCGGCCGGCATGATGGTCCACGCCGGTTCCGGCGCTACTGAGGATGCACGCAATCGCGGCACCCTGGTCAATGCCCTGTTGCACCACATGCGCGAGCTCTCCTCCTCCAGCGGTCCCCTGCGTCCCGGCATCGTGCACCGTCTCGACAAGCAGACCAGCGGTCTCATCGTGGTGGCCAAGAATGACCTCGCGCATGCCCGGTTGTCATCGATGTTCTCCCGCCGCCAGGTGACGAAAACTCTACCTCACCCTGGTGCAAGGCGAGTTGCCGCAGGAGAGTGGAACGGTGAATGCCCCTATCAGCCGCGACGCCGTCCGCCGGACGCGCATGACCACGCGTCGCGAAGGAGGCCGCACCGCCGTCTCTCACTGGCAGGTGCTGCGGCGCATTCGCGGTCCCTACGGCAGCTTCACCCTGGCCTCCGTGCGTATTGAAACCGGACGCACCCATCAGATTCGCGTCCACATGGCTTCGCTGGGCCATCCCGTTGTCGGGGATACGCTTTACGGCGCCTCTTCCGTGATCGTGCCCCAGGGGCGAATTCGCCCGGCTCCCGCGCCTCACCTTACAGCGAAATTTTCTGCATGCGGCGGAGCTGGAGTTCGCCCACCCGGTGAGCAGTGAGCGGATTACTCTGGTTTCCAACCTTCCCCCCGATCTCAAGGAGTTCATGGCGCAGCTCGCCTCGCCCCCGGCGGCCGAGTCAAAGAGTATGGAAGGAATGTACCTCGACCAATGATGGTCGCGGCTAGCAGGCCGGAATGCTCTAGAATAAAAAGGGCCTCGTATGACCAAAATGAATGCTTGCTGGCGTTTGGCTGCCTCGGTGCTTGGGTTAGCGTTGCTGGTGACTTCAGCCGACCATGCGCAAACTGCGCCACCCGCCCCACCAGCCAATAATCAAGCCCCTGCTGAACCAGGCGCCGGTGAACCAGCCTCCGGTTCCCGGGTCGCTCGGTGCCGTTCCGCAAGCCCAGGGCGGACAAAGCAGCGACGCGCAGAACAATGGCAATTTCACCATTCAAACCAACGTCAATGAGGTGAATCTCATCTTCACCGTCACTGACAAGCACGGCCGCTTCATCCCCAATCTGCAGCAGAGAGACTTTGCCCTGCTGGACAACCAGAAAGCTCCCGCGCAGGTTTTCAATTTCACCCAGCAGACCAACCTGCCCTTGCGGGTCGGCATCATGATCGACGCCAGCACCTCGATCCGGCAGCGCTTCGAGTTTGAGCAGAGCGCTGCGATCCAGTTTCTGCAGCAGGTGATCCGGCCACAGACAGATCTGGCTTTCGTCATGGGCTTTGACGTTACGCCCTACGTCACCCAGAACTACACCAGTGATCAGGACAAGCTCGAAGCCGGCATCACCAAGCTGCGCCCGGGCGGCGGTACTGCCCTTTTCGACGCCGTATACACTGCCTGCCGGGATCAGCTGATAAAAGTGCCGCCCTCGCAGCAGGGTTCCGTGCGCAAGGCGCTGGTCTTGATCTCTGACGGAGACGATAACCAGAGCCGTGCTTATCCTGACGACGCGATTAAAATGTGCCAGCGCGCCGAGACGATCATCTACACCATCAGCACCAACGTCAGTCCCAGCCGCGACCGGGGCGATGACGTGTTAAGAAAAATGGCCGAAGCCACCGGAGGCTACCCCTTCTTCCCCAAGCGCATTGAAGACATGACCGGCAGCTTTCACGACATCGAAGAAGAACTCCGCAGCCAATATTCGCTGGCCTATCGTCCCGCGGACTTCAAGCTCGACGGTGCCTTTCGCTCCATCTACCTGGTAGCCCTGAACCCCCACTACGTAGTGCGCGCCAAAAAAGGCTACTTCGCCCCGCCCAAGTCCTGAACTCCGTGGCAGGGCAACTCCAGGGCTTTACAGTCTGCGCAAAACCTCTGGCCTCTAAAGGGTAAGGGCTTCACAGGCTGCGGAAAAAACCAGTGACTTGCGTCTGGGTTTGCTAGCAGTCGATTCGCCGGTCATTGTTTTACCACCAAAGCCGTTTTTTGGCCGTTTTCTGACGCTGCAGCGGGAGAATTCCCGACTGCAGAGACACCTCTGCCCCAGCGTTACGCCGCGATTGGCATGAGCCTCCTCATGCGTACCAAGTTATAAGCCGTGATGGTCAAGCGGTAGAACCAATCTACACGCCTCAGTCCCCGAAGCTTGACCTGACGGAGCGGCCGGTCGAGCTTAGCCCAACCAAACACACGCTCGATCAGCTTCCGCTTCCGTTGGCTAATCGAGCGGCGCTCGTCAGCTCTTTCCGCCTCCGTTAGACTATTTTTGCGCTGGTTGATGCCGCTCTCATACTCGGCGACATGCGGAGCCACGTGGCGCTGGCGTAGGCCGACAACGAAATGCGAATCTTGATACTGTTTGTCGGCTCCCAACGTATACTCGCGCTCTGCATCGTTCAGCCGGTCGTGGCGCAACTGCTCATCAATCATCTTCAGCGCTACTTCACGCTCCGCGCTGGTGGCTGATTGGCTCGCCTCCGCTGCTACCACCAACCCGTTGCGGTTCTCCATCAAAGCGTGGCCAAGATAGCTGGGAACGCTCTTATCAGCGGTCGCTTTCTTGTACAGTCGGGAGTCTGGGTCCGTCTCCGACTTCACCTTATCGCGCAGCAACACTTCCCCTCCAGATCCTGTACCCTGCCCAGGCTTTGGTACATCGTCCTTGGGTTTAAAACTGCGTGCCGCAGCCCAGGCTTGAATCAACGTTCCATCCACCGTAAAGTGCTCTTCGCTGAGCAAATTGTGCTCCCGGGCTTGCTCCAGTACCGCTCCCAACAGACGCTGGCTTACCTCACCATCAATCAGCCGCTCCCGGTTCTTGGTGAACACCGTCACGTCCCATACCCGATCGTCCATCTCCAAACCCACAAACCAGCGGAACAACAGGTTGTAATCCAACTGCTCCATCAGCTGGCGCTCCGACCGGACCGAGTACAGGATCTGCAGTAAAAGGCTCCGCAGCAGACGCTCCGGCGCGATCGACGGACGACCCTTGCGCGAGTACATCAACTCAAATTCCCCGTCCAAACGCTCCAGCGCTCGATCAAACATCGGTCGGATCTTGCGCAACGGGTGCTCCGCTGGTACCCGCTGCTCTAATGTCACATAGCTGTACAAACCACGCTGTTTCTTGTCGTCTCCACGCATGCCAACTTATTACCAACCTCAACTCTCAACGAAAAGTACCAAGCATGGGTCCTTTTTTCCGCAGCCTGTTCAGCCCGTAGGTAAGGGTCTAAGCAAGTGCAGCTCCCGACTTTTTCGCGATTGAAAACAAGTCCGGCTACAGGCTGCAGAAAAAACATTCGTCTGAAGGGTATGGGCTTCAGCCCGTACGCAAATGCTTTGCCCTGAATCCGGCTTTAGCCGCTGAGGGATGCCTTCCGCTCCAAAACATAGACCTTACGGTCTGGAGAAACCTCCTTGTCGGGTAGGTCCGGGCGTTACCCCGGACATCAAGCAGGCAAATCATTATGGCCTTCAGGCCCTGAGGTACGGATTTTCTGAATTTCTGCGGCGCATGAAGAGAAAATCATCCCCACGGCCTAAAGGCTGAAAGTCAATCTTGTCCAAATTGACTTTTTCGATGCCTCCGATTTGTGGCGCACTCGCTGAAAACAAATCAGCTCTCCTGGCTTATCGCGATCAGTCCCGCAGGGACGGCTGAGAATAGCCCAGGACGTAGTCCTGGGTTAACACGTGCCAATGAGCAGTCCCGTAGGGACGGCTGAGAGTGTCCCAGGATGCAATCCTGGGCTTCCCTATCAATTCCGGGAAATTCAGCTACTGGCTCCCGCCCGCAGCCGGTGCCGTCCCATATTTGCGCACCGCCCGATCCACGATTACATACAGTAACTGATCGCGATCGGCCCTCGCCTGCGTCTTGATGTACTCCCCGAACTCACGGCCGACCGTCTCCTTATCCGGAAGAACCAGGCCGCGCTTCTGCGCCGAAAGCTCCGCCAGGGCTTTCACAATAGCGAAAAATCCTGCTTCGTTCTTGCCGCCCAGTTCCCACGCGTCGTGGACCGTGCTCGTCACCGCCTGATCGATCGTCCAGGTGGGCGCAGGCTCAGTGGTCGAAGACGCCTGTTGTCCAACCGCCGGAATGGCGACGCAAGGCAGCAGGCAGGCAACCCATAGAACGGCACCATATCTATTCTTCATACCGATTCTCCTGTAACGGTTTTAATGGCGGTAGTAGTTGTTTTGCTGTCGATTGTCCTGCGCAGATTTTCCAATGATTGCGCCAATCCCCGCGCCTGCAGCGCCGGTAATTAAAGAACCCTTGACGCCACCGCCGAACGCCGCACCCAGTACCGCCCCGGCGGCTCCCCCGATCAGTGCGCCCTTACCCGGCCCGATGCCTCCCTGATCCCGGTTGTCGTAGTGGTGGTCGTGATAATGTCCCCCACCATAATTGCCCCCCTGGGCTCCGCGCCGTGCTCCATCGTAAAACTGGCTATTGTTATTGCCTCGATTTTGGGCGAGCGTCGGAAACCCGGAGCTCAGGATCGAGCAGGAAAGAAGCAGCGCGCCTGGCAAAAAAGCAAATCGCATCGTTGTCTCCGTCGCGCAATTATATGCGCCGCTTATTCGACACTCATCCCAGCATCTCCAGAAGTTTTACCTGATCAATCACCGGCACTTTCAATTCCTTTGCTTTATCCAGCTTCGATCCTGCGTCTTCTCCAGCCACCAGGTAGTTTGTCTTCTTGCTGACCGAGCCGGATACCCGTCCCCCGGCCGCTTCAATCCGAGCCTTCGCTTCTTCGCGGGACAACTCCGCCATGGTGCCGGTAAGCACAAACGTCAAGCCCTCGAGCTTGGTCGATTTCTTTTTCTTCTCTGCCGTGAAGGTCAGGCCTGCCTGGCGCAGCTTTTCAATCAGCTGACGGTTTTTCTCCTCGGCAAAAAATTCCTGGATCGCCTGCGCCACCCGCGGGCCCACCTCGTTGACCGACTCCAGCTCTTCCACACTCGCCGTCATCAAGGCATCCATTGACCCGAACGCCTCGGCCAGCAACTGCGCTGTGCGCTCGCCCACGAAGCGAATGCCCAAGGCGAATAGCACCCGGTTCAACGGCAATTTCTTAGAATTTTCAATCTCCGCCAGCAGTGACTGAGCGCTTTTCTTCCCGATTCGTTCCAGCCCCAGTAGCTGTTCTTCGTTCAGCGAATAAATCCCAGCCACGCTGGTCAACATTTGTCGCTCTAACAGTTGCTCAACCAGCGCCTCGCCGAGTCCCTCGATATTCATTACCTTGCGTGAAGCAAAATGCAGAACGCTCTCTTTCAGGCGGGCAGGGCAATCCACATTGATGCACCGGTAATCCGCCTCGCCCTCCTCGCGCACTACCTCACTGCCGCAAACCGGGCACGCAGCAGGGAAGACGAAAGTCTTCTTCCCCCGCGGATGCTGCGCATCGTCCACCACGCCCACGATCTTGGGGATCACATCACCGCCGCGCTCCACGGTAACGTAGTCCCCGATCTTCACCCCTAGCCGCTCGATTTCGTCCGCATTATGCAAGGTCGCCCGGCTTACCGTTGTGCCGCCAATAAATACAGGATGCAGCAGAGCGACGGGGGTCAGTTTCCCTGTGCGCCCCACCTGCACCGCGATGTCATCGATCTGGGTAACGCCGGAGCGGGCAGCGAACTTGTAAGCCACGGCCCAGCGCGGCGCGCGCCCCGTATAGCCAAGACGCCGCTGCAGCGCCGCCTCATTCACCTTGATGACGACGCCGTCAATCTCGTAACCCAAAGCGTGGCGTTGCTCCTCCGCCCAGGCGACAAAAGCCAGCAGCTCGTCCATAGTCCGCAAATGTTTACGCTGCGTGTTGACGCGAAAGCCCGCGCTGCTCAATGCCTCCAGGGATGTCCACTGCTCCCCAAAAGCACTCTCTCCCTTTTCCAGCGCAAAGTAAGCGTAGAAGTCCAATCTCCGCTGAGCCACAATATTTGGTTCGAGCGTTCGAATCGTTCCCGCAGCGGCATTTCTAGGATTCACTGCGGGCGGGAGCCCCTGCTCTTCACGTTCCCGGTTCATCTTCAAAAAAGCATCGTCCGGCAGGATCACTTCGCCCCGCACCTCAAAGCCTTGCGGCAGCCCGGCGCGTTGCAACCGCCCGGCAGAAACCGAGAGCGGCACCGATCGTATGGTGCGCACGTTGCTGGTCACGTCCTCGCCCGTAACCCCATCTCCCCGTGTCAGGGCCGTCTGCAGCAAGGCACTCCCTGCGGGGCCAGGCTCATATTGCAGCGCCAGCGAAACCCCATCCATCTTCAGCTCACAAACGAAGCTTACTTCGGCGCTGCCGATGAGCGACCGCACGCGCCGTTCCCAATCGGCCAGCTCCTGTTCGCTGTTCACGTTATCCAGCGAGAGCATGGGCCGTGAATGCGCTATCTTGGCGAAACCCTCCTTGGGTTTGCCACCCACGCGCTGGCTGGGTGAGTCGGGTGTGATCAACTCCGGATGGCGGCCTTCGAGCGCGCGCAGTTCCCGCATCAGGCCGTCGTACTCCGCGTCTGAGATCTCTGGAGAATCCAGCACGTAATATTGATATTCGTGGTGCCGGAGTTCGTCGCGCAGCTCGTCGATTCGCTTTCCGGCTTCAATCAGGCTTGCTGCGCTGCTGGATCGGGTTTCGGGCATAGCGTGCATTATAGAAACTGCCCGAAACCCGGGCCAAGGTCAGTGAGGATCACGCTCTCTTATGGAACCGGTCACGCATTTCCTTACTGGCGCATGTCTGGGTCGTTCCGGCTTCAATCGCAGGACGGCTTACGCTACCTTGGCCATGACTCTGGCAGCCGAGGCTCCCGACATGGATATTTTTTGGGGCCTCCGCGGCCCGGTAGCCGGCTTCATGCATCACCGCGGCATCACGCATACCTTTGTAGGAGCGCCTTTCGTCGCCCTCGCAGTGACCGGTGTGGTGTGGCTCTGGCATCGTAGCCGCCGCAAGCCGCCAGTCCTCCCGCCGCGCTGGGCCTTGCTGTGGCTCTTATCCTGCCTGGCGGTCTTGAGCCACATCTTTCTCGACTGGACGAATAACTACGGTGTCCGGCCATTCTTTCCCTTCAATCCGCGCTGGTACGCGCTGGACATCGCCTTCATCATTGAGCCCATCATCTTCGCCGCCTTGGTGGTCGGCTTGGTGATCCCGGCAATCTTCGGCTTGGCGGATCGGGAGATAGGCGCAGGCAAGCCTTTGTTCCGCGGTCGCTCCTGGGCCATTGGTGCGCTCGTACTGGTAGCCATCGACCTGGGCGTGCGTGCGGGGGAGCACCATCGGGCGCTGGACTTGATAACCAATACTCAATTCGGCGATCAACCGATGCTTCGCGCCGCCGCCGAGCCCTATCCGGTAACGCCCTTCCATTGGTTCGCGCTGGTCGAAACCTCCGGCTACTACCAGACCGGCTTGGTCAACACCTGGAGCGAAACGGTCGACACCAGCGATCAGAACGATGTCATCTTCAAGCCGCCGGTCACCCCTGCGGTGATGGCCGCAAAGCGCTCCTGGTTAGGCCGCGTATACCTGGATTGGGCAAGATTTCCCCTGGTTGAGGACCGGGGGCACGCCAACCTGGCCGCTTCGAACGACCTTGCACCCGAGCCTCTGGACACAGCCATCGAATTCAGCGATCTCAGGTTTGCCTACCCCATTTTCTCTCGCGGCAGAACGGATGCGACGCGGGCTCTTACGGCCTGGGACTACATCAGCCCCGAACGGCGCCATCGACGCCATGGTCATGAACGGCCGCGTGCAGAAATAAAGCGGGAGCCCCCGCATTTATGCAGGGGAAGGGGTCTTTAGCACTCCGTCAAAAAGTCTCGACTCTCATCACGCGCTTTAGAGCTGGCAATTGGCCTCACGACCAGTCCCGAAGGGACGGTTGAAAGTAGCCCAGGACGCAGTCCTGGGTTACCTGCACCAGCAAGACCAGTCCCGCAGGGACGACTGAGAATGCCCCAGGACGTGAGTCCTGGGTGAACCCGGACCGCCCACTATTCAGGAAGCTTCGCCAACACCGTATCGACCCCGCGTCCCCGCCGTTTCCACACCGTCCGCCAAACCCAATAACCCAGCGCGGCAAAGATCAACGTCAGGCCCGCCACCAGGACAAGCCGATGCTGAGTTGCCAATCGTTCCGCCATATGCACGATCTCCGGCCCGTACTCAATGGTCAGGATCGCGGTGATCATGTTGCGGATCACGCGGCCAATGAAGACTGCCAGCAAGAAATTGCTGACCTTCATTTCGAACACCCCGGCTGCAATCACAAAGAGTTTCCAGGGCGTGGGAGGCGGCAGGATCGAAGGGATCATCATGGCCAGAAATTCTTGTTTTTCGAAACGATCCCGCAGCTGCTCAAACCGGACCCGGTTAATCCGCTTCATGAGGAAAAGCTCACCGCCCGCTCGTCCCAGCAGGAAGAAGACCAAACCGCCGAGCGCCGATCCAGCCGCCGAGACGATGACATAGAGGTAAAAGTGCGTCTTGTCGGCCCAGACATACGTGGCGAGAATGAGGTCCATCGGCACTGGAAATGCTGCGGCGTCGATAAAGGCTAGGGCGCCTGCTCCCCAGAAGCCGAGAGGTTTTAACACCGCCAACAGCCAGATCTCGTATTTCGCAAGGAAATGGAGGATTTTCTTCAAGATCGGTCCCGATCGTTGTTGCCCTCTTCAGAAGAGATGATTCAATCGTGGTTCAGGCTGGAGTTCCCGGGGAACTTTTCTTCCGCCCCGTGATGTTCGTGGTCTTGGGTCGCTGTCCCTTCGAGTATATTTAAAGCATGTGGAATCATCGAGATAACCGATTCCAGAGACGCTTTGGCGCCCCCCGGGCTGCCGGGCAGATTCACAATCAAAGATCGGCCTCGGGTGCCCGAAACTGAGCGGCTCAGGGGAGCAAATTGCGTTTGTTTCCGACCCTCGGCCCGCATCATCTCCGCGAATCCATCCAGGACACGATCGCAAACAGCTCTCGTCGCCTCCGGGGTTACGTCTCGAGGCTGATATACCGGTGCCCCCCGTCGTCACCACCAGGCTCGCCACCTCGCATTGTTGGCGTAGCGCGTCCTCAATTTCCCCTTGTACGTCGGGCACCACCAGGCGGCTGACTACGTGGAAGGCATGCGCCTGAAGCAACTCGGCCACTACCCTCCCGGACACATCCACCCGCTGCCCCAGGAAGCTGGAGTCGCTCACGGTAATAACAGCGGCACGCATCATAAGCAGGTAGAGTCCTCGTTTGTGCAGTAGGACCGCACACATTAACTCGGCGGCTGCACTGGAAATGATTGTAAGGGTTCTTTGTGAAACCCTGATCTCGGCGGTATTCGAAACAATGAGAGAATGATAAGATCTGCGGAACCCATGGCCGGACGTTGCTTCGGGCCAGGATTGCAGCCCTAACTGCCGGCCCATGCCTTCAACCGAAGTTCCAACCAGTCCTCCCGGTCGACCGCCGGAGCCGTTCTCCAAGCGCAGGCGCGTGCGCTACGAGGAGCTGGACCCTGACGAACTCCTACACCTGATTGACAGGCTCGAGGACGAGCGTTCCCGTGCGCTACGCCGTGAAGGCATTTGGATCTCCGTCATCGCTCACCTGCTTCTCTTCTGGTTTCTCTTCTACGGCCCGAAGTTTCGCAGCCATCAGCCCCACGTTGTCAACCCCAACGACAACAAGAAAGACCTGACCTACCTCAACCTTCCGCCCGATGCGGAGAAGCAGGTCAAGCCCAAGCCGCAGGCTCCACTTTCGGATAAGAACCGCGTCGCCAAAGCGCCCCATCCGACGCTCGATCGCAAAACCCTGCAACAGCTCGAGGCCATGCGCCGCGCAGGGCCTCCGCAGCCCGTCGCCCCGCAACCGGCGCCCGCGCAACCGGCTCCGCCAACCCCTGCACCCCAGCAGCAGGCGCAGGCCCGCCCGGCAACCCCGCCGCCGCCACCGCCGCCCTCTCAGCAATCGCTGCTCAATGAGCCGAAGCCGGCGCCCACTCCACCCGCCCGGCCCAGCTTTGACAGCGGCCCGCAAAACGCCGGAGATGCCATCCGCCAGGCGGAACGGAATGCTGCCCAGAATCCTCGCAGTGGCTCCTCCGGTGACTACGGACAGAATGCCCCCTCCCAACATCCGGCCATGGGAGCCGGCGCGGACATCCTCAGTGACACCATGGGGGTCGATTTCGGTCCTTACATGAAGAGGGTCATCGCCGCTACGTATCGCAGCTGGATCCCTATCATCCCCGAATCCGCGCGGCCGCCGCTCGACAAGCAGGGCCGTGTGGGTGTCCGTTTCAAGATCCTCCCCGACGGCAGCGTAAAGGAGATGACCCTCGAGTTCCCCTCCGGCGACGTCTCTCTGGACCGCGCTGCCTGGGGCGGCATCACCGGCGCGGCACCCTATCCGCCCCTGCCCAAAGACTTCAAAGGACCATTTCTCGAGCTGCGTTTCGGCTTCTACTACAACCTGGACCCGGACAAGTTTCGTTGAGGGAAAGAGCCTCGCTGTGCCATTGGATCCCGAGTTCCGCAAACGCCAGATTTACGGCCTGTTGGTAGTAGCGGTCGTTCTTCTGCTCGCTGGTCTGGGCCGTTCCTCCTTGCACCAGCTCTTTCCCCCAGGGTGGTGGAGAGTTTGGTAGAGCAGACAGCCGACCCGTTACTGGTCGTCATTCTGGGCCCGACCGGCAGCGGCAAAACCTCTCTCTCCGTCGCCCTCGCCCAGCGCTTCGACGGGTGAGATTGTCAGTTGCGATTCCGTGGCCGTCTATCGTGGCCTGGAGATCGGTTCCGCCAAGCCCTCAGCCGAACAACGCCAACTGGTCCCGCATCACCTGCTCGACGTGGTCGACCCCGATGCCTTCTACACCGCGGGAGACTACTCCCGAGCCGCCCGTGAGGCCCTCGCCGGCATCGTTGCGCGTGGCAGGCTGCCCATCATCACCGGAGGCACCGGGCTTTATCTTCGCGCCCTGCTTCAGGGCCTGTTTCCCGGACCGCAACGGTCGCCCGCCCTGCGCGATCGCTTGCTGCGCAAGGCGGAAACGAAGGGCCCGCTTCGCTTACATCGCATCCTCAAGCGCCTCGACCCAGCCTCGGCCGCCCGCATCCACGCTAACGATACCGCCAAGGTCATTCGAGCCATCGAGGTGACCCTCGCCGCTTCCCGTCCCATGTCGGAGGCCTGGAAGGAAGGGCGGCAAGCATTGACTGGCTACCGCATACTGCGCCTCGGCTTGGATCCAGTACGCCCGCAGCTCTACGAGCGCATCAACGCCCGTGCCCGCGCCATGTTTGCTCAGGGCTTGATCGAAGAGACGCGGCAGCTGCATCGCCCGCTATGGCCGCGCACCCGTGCTTGACTCCCTGGGCTACCGCCAGGCAGCGCAGCATCTGGACGGCGCGCTGACCCTGGAGCAAGCTATTGCCGCCGCCAGCCAGGGCCACCGCAACTATGCCAAGCGTCAGCTCACCTGGTTCCGCCGCGAGCCCGAGGTTTGCTGGCTCAAGGGATTTGGCGACGATCCTTCCCTGCGCGAGCAGGCGGAGACCCTCATCGCCCAGCACGCTGGCCGATGAGCTAGCACACCGAAAGCGCAACGCGATCTGCTTTCCCCAGATACAATGACCTTTAACAGGCCGAGGAAATGCTGTTTTGTATCAGGGCACGGCTTTAGAGGCTGCGAAAACAACTCCGGCCTTTGAAGGGTACGGGCTTCAGCCCGTACGCTGAATGCTTTGTCAAGGCACGAATTCGGCTTTAGCCGCTGAGAGGATGCTTTCCGCCCCAAACAGCGACTTTTTCCGCAAACCTGTTTAACTCAATAGCATCTGGAACAAAATAAAGAGCGCAAAGTCAAAGTAAAGAGAGCAGAGATCCGAAGGATGAATGTGCGGTTGAGCGTGGGCAGGGTGTGGAATATAGAAAAAGGGATGCGCACCGCCGGCTGGTGCATGGTGTTTCTGGGCATGGTAGCCGGGTTCACGGGCTCCGCGGCAGCAGCAGAAAACACGGCAGCGACCCGCACCGCACTGACGGTTGCAACCAACAATGCAGGTCCGCGCACCAGGGTGACACTGACGGCCCACGTCAGCGCGGATGCGACCGGCGCGCCCTCGGGAGCGGTGAACTTTCGCTCCGGCGAAACGGACCTCGGATCGGCGTTATTGGATGGCGAGGGCAATGCAGCCCTGGAGACGGATAACCTCCCTGCGGGCAGCCACCAGGTGGTCGCAGTCTATCAAGGCGCGACCGGCTATGTGACGCTCGCTTTCCACTCCTGCGCCGGTGCAGGCCAACGTATCGACGGTGGCAGGATTCACCGTGGCGGCCACGCCCACACGCTATCTACAGCGGTGGGGGGCTTTGTCACCAGCGTGGTGACCGTCACCCCGGTCAATGGTTTCAACGCCTATGTCAGCCTTTCGTGTTCCGGGCTGCCGATGAACACGACCTGCAACTTTTACGCCGGTGAACGTGCCGAGCGAGTTGCACCACCAGTGCCAGCGGCGTTCAGACCTGCACTCCCGGAACCAGCGTCGATGCAGATCCAAACCCTCGCGCCCTCACCGGGACCCAGAGCCGGCAACGCTGGTGACGCCGGGATGCGGCGTTATGCTTTTGTCTTTCCGGCATTGTTTGGTCTCGTCGGCTTGGGTGCCTGCAAGCGCCGCGCATGGCGCAATCTGGCTCTGGGAGTGCTGGCATTTGCAGGGGCCATGGGCATGACGGCCTGTCGCAGCGCTATAACTATCTGAATCACGGGCCGCCGGGAAACACGGGAACCCCAACTGGCAACTACACGGTCACCGTGGATGCGCAGTCCTCCAACGGCTCGTTTACCGTCACGCCTCCAACCCAGCCGCAGCTAACGCTCATCATCACGAACTAACCTCTGGGCGCTTACAAACTCCGCAATATGGACTAGCATGGAGTTGCAGGTGCGCCGGGCGGTCGCTGCTGAAGCGCTCGCGCGCTTCGGGAGAGGAAAGTCCGAACTCCGCAGGGCAGTGTGCCGGATAACGTCCGGGATTTGAGCGTCAAGGCTCAAAGACGGCCAGTGCCACAGAGAAGATACCGCCGCGGGCTTCATCGCCCGGGGTAAGGGTGAAAAGGTGCGGTAAGAGCGCACCGCGCCGTCTGTAAAGGCGGTGGCAGGGTAAACCCCACACGGAGCAAGACCAAATAGGGAGGGAATCCGCCGGCCAGACCCAGGCTGCGGATGCGTGCTGGCCCGGCGCGCTCACCAGGGTTCCGATCCCGGCTTGCCGGGACGGTGGGAAACCTCCGGGTAGGTCGCTTGAGCGGCGCAGTAATGCGTCGCCTAGAGGAATGATCGTCCTCGACAGAATTCGGCTTACAGGCCACTTGCAAACGCGGCCCCGCAGCTCTCACCGAGATGCGGGGCCTCCGCTTTTTCGAGGCCAGCCACGGAACTTACCAAAGTAACCAAAAGTAACTTACAGACGCTTATAGTCGCTTTTAGTCGCACTTTTATTTGGACCGGCAATAATATGCTGGGTGCCCCATTCAAGCCGCATTTTGGCTTGAGTGGGATGATGGCTCTCGATCTGTCACTTCCCATTTGCCACGCCCGCCCAACGGAAACTCGCCCAACCAGGAGCATGGCTTTACAGGTTGCGGAAAAACTCATGCTTTTGAAGGGTACGGCCTTCAGGCCGTACGTAAATGCTGTGCAATGAATCCGGCTTTAGCCGCTGAGGGAAGCTTTCCGAACGGGCATTTCGCGCTTTGAAGCCAGCGCTCACCCGGGAACCAGGATAACCGTCTACACTCGTATCAACTCAAAGCGTGACCTGGCATGGAACCTAACCGAAGCGGTCAAAATCGCGCTCCAATCCCTATGGGCGAACAAGCTGCGCTCGATCCTCACCCTGATGGGGGTAATGATCGGCGTGGCTGCTGTCATCATGGTGATCACGCTGGTCAACGGCGCCAACAAATTTGTCGCCACCAAGGTCTACGGCTACGGTGCGGATGTCTTTACCGCCTCCAAACAGCCTTCCGTGGTCTTCACCGACGCGGAGTAGAACAAATACCAAAAGCGCAAAGACCTGAAGATCGATGACTACCGCGAAGTAGCCGCGAAGTGTAAGGACTGTGCCAGCACCGGCGCCATGGCGAGCGTCACCGGCAAGGTGGTCTACAACAGCCATTCCAGCACCGACACCAGTGTTCGTGGGTGGACCTGGACCATGCCTCCCATCTACAACATGAACATCGATCGCGGCCGCGGTTTTGTGCCTATCGACGAGCAGCACAACAGCAGGGTGGCCATCATCGGACCTGACATTGTGGACAATCAGATGGGATCGGTCGATCCCATCGGCAAGGAGATCCGCGTCGACGGCGGCCAGTACACGGTGATCGGCGTCGGAGAGCGCAAGGGCAAGACCTTGGGCCAGAGCCAGGATGACTGGGTAGCGATCCCGCTGACCACTTTTCTCAACGCCTACGGCTCGAACCGCAGCCTGACCATCTATGCCCGCGCCAACGGAGTGGGCGATCCGCTGGAACTGGCCGTGGGCGAGGTGCGCACCATCCTCCGTTCCCACCGCCACGACCTGCCCGGAGCAGAGGACAGCTTCTCTACCGATACCAACAGTACGTTCGTCGGCATCTGGCAGAGCATCAGCTCCAGTTTTTCCGCCGTCTTTGTCTCCCTCGCTGCCATTTCGCTGGTGGTCGGCGGCATCGTCATCATGAACATCATGCTGGTGAGCGTCACCGAGCGGACGCGCGAGATTGGCGTCCGCAAGGCGCTGGGCGCGCGCCGTGGCGATGTCATGCTGCAATTCCTCATCGAATCGGCCACCATGTCGCTGGTCGGCGGCCTGATCGGGGTCATTGCCGGGGTCGTCTTTGCCAAAGCCATCACCCTGATCATCGGCTTTCCCTCTGAGATAGAGCTATGGTCGGTGGCGCTGGGTCTCTTCGTGGCCACGGCGGTTGGTATATTTTTCGGTGTCTATCCTGCACGCAAGGCCTCGCTGCTCGACCCCATCGTAGCCTTGCGCTCGGAGCTATAGCATGACCCTCGCCGACACCAAAGAAGCGATCGGGATGGCGATGGACACGCTGCGCACCAACAAGCTGCGCTCCGGCCTGACCATGCTTGGCATCATGATCGGGGTCACCACCGTCATACTCATCTCCTCCGTCATCAACGGGCTTTCGGGCAACGTCAACGGCCTGATCAAGTCGCTCGGATCCAACGTGTACTGGGTTTTTCGCTTTCCCGTCTTTGGTTCACGGCCCACCTCCGAGATGCTGGCCAGAAAGCAATTGACCTATGAGGATGGCGAGGCCATGAGAGTGCTGCCTCACGTCGTCGCGGTCGACGCATCGCAGCAATACCGCTCGCCTACCGGCTCTCAGGGCAGTTTCTCCGTCAAGTACGGGAGCCACAAGGTACAAAACACCACCCTGAATGGTGAGTCGGAAGATCAACCGAACGTCTACGACATCGATCTCGCCCAGGGACGTTTTTTCAGCCATCAGGAGGCGCAGCGAGGGGCCAACGTTGTCGTTCTGGGCTCGGACACTGCGCAGGAACTATTTGGCAACGACCCTGCCGTGGGCAAGGAGGTCCAGATCGACGGGGATTTGTTCACCGTGGTGGGGGTCTTGGCGCCCCAGAAGCAGGTCTTCGGCGGGGGCAAAAATCCCATGGACAACTCCGCCCATTTCCCCACCCAAACCTTCCACAAAATCCATCCCGAGATCCTCGATCACTGGATCAGCGTCAAGTACGACGATGTCAAAAATAAAATCGCCGTCGAAGACGAGATTCGCGAACTGCTTCGCCGCCGGCGTAAAGTCCGTAGCGATCAACCGGACAACTTCGCCATCTTCAGCTCCGATGCCCTCCTCGTTTTGTGGAATCAGCTTACCGGCGGCCTGTTCATCTTTCTCGTAGGGGTCGCGAGCGTAGGCTTGATGGTTGGTGGCGTCGGGGTAATGAACATCATGTTGGTGAGCGTTACCGAACGAACGCGGGAGATTGGCGTCCGTAAGGCGCTGGGCGCGACGCGAAAGAACATCATGTTTCAGTTCACGCTGGAAGCAGTCACGTTGTGTGCTCTGGGCGGCGTGATCGGGATCCTGGTGGGCGGCCTGCTTACTTTTGTGCTCAAGCTGATCATGGGCGCCGTGCTGCCCGCCGAAATGTCGGCAGCCTGGTCGGCCTCAGCTTTTGTCGTTTCCTGTGCCATCGGGCTTCTCTTCGGTATTTATCCCGCGTGGAAGGCGGCGTCGCTCGATCCTATTGTCGCCCTGCGCTACGAATAAGGGGTGCCTCGGGCTACAGCGGTTCCGCGATAGGTCCTGCCGGAGAAAATACGTCCCACGGGGCTTTTCACCAAGAAAAGCCCCACCTCGCGGAGGCGGGATTGGGCAGATTAATCGTGAAACCGCTTAAACTAAGAATCGCTCTATGCTGCCCATCATTGTCGCCGCCATTACGACCATTCTCAGCTTGGCCGGCCTGGGCTATTACCTGCTTGCGCTGTGGAGCGCGCGCACCTTCCATCGCCAGCTGCGCCGCCCTTTGCCCGATTTCCAGCCGGGAGTCAGCATCCTCAAACCGGTGAAGGGTCTTGACCCGGAGATGTATGCCAGCTTTGCCAGCCACTGTCAGCAGCAGTATCAGGGCCCCTACGAGATTCTGTTTGGTGTGAGCAGCATGGCTGATCCGGCCGTGTCGGCCATCGAAAAGCTCACGGCGGAATTTCCCCAGCGGGCCATCCGCCTGGTGCTATGCCCTCAATTGCTGGGTGCCAACGGCAAGGTGAGTAACCTGGTGCAGATGCTGGGCAGCGCGCAGTACGACTACATTTTAATCAACGACAGTGACATAAAGGTTTCTCCCCACTACCTGCGCCGGATCATGGGCTGTTTCCATCTCCCCAAGCGGCGCAACGGCCGCGTCGGCCTGGTGACGGCGCTCTACCGGGGTAAGGCGCACAGCACCATCGGCTCCCGCATGGAAGCGCTGGGGATTGCCACGGATTTCATCGCCGGCGTGCTGACCGCGCGTCAGATTGAGGACGGAATTCGCTTTGGTCTGGGGTCCACCCTGGCTGTCTCGCGCGAGGCGTTGGAGGCCATCGGTGGTTTGGAACCGCTGGTCGACTATCTGGCAGACGACTACGAGTTGGGAGCGCGCATTTGGCGCGCCGGCTTTGAAGTCGCCTTAAGCGGCGAGGTGGTCGAGACCTTCTTGCCCGCCTATCGCTTCCGCCAGTTTCTGGCCCATCAAATTCGTTGGGGCCGCAGCACCCGTTTTTCAAGAAAGCTGGGTTACACCGGTATGGTCTTCACCTACGGACTGCCCTGGGCCTTCTGCAACCTGGTCGCCTCGGGTGCCAGCCTAAGCAGCATTGCCCTGCTCAGCCTGACCTTGTTGGCCCGGGTGGCGCTCGCAATGGCAGTCGGTGTAGGAGTGCTGGGTGATCGCCAGGTGCTACGCGATCTATGGCTGCTGCCGTCGCGCGACGTGGTGGCGCTAGGTATCTGGATCTGGAGCTTCGCAGGAAACACCGTAGCCTGGCGTGGCCAGCATTTCTCCTTGAAAGACGGCAAGATGAGCCGCCTCACCGCAATCTAACGAAAGGCTGGGTGCCCCATTCAAGCCGCGTTTGGCTTGAGTGGGATACAACGGCTCTGGACCCACAACTCTTTCAGCCACTAGCCAATTCCCCGTGGAAACCCCCACCTGCTGCACCTGCAACGAAAGGCTGGGTGCCCCATTCAAGCCGCGTTTGGCTTGAGTGGGATACGACAGCTCGGGACCTGCAACCCTTTCAGCCGCTAGCCAATTCCCCATGGAAGCGCTCCCCCCTTTTGTCATCCCGACCGGAGCGAAGCGTAGGGGAGGGATCTGCAGTTTCACTCGATCGCCAACAAAGGCTCTGGTAACGCAAAGGAATTTTCGATCGTGGCGGAGTGTCCCTAGCGCCGATTGCTAAGGATTTCTTTCCCCCCGCTTTGCGCGATCACATAAGCCGTTCCAGGCAGAGCGGGAACCTGGTCCACCGGAGTCCACAGAAAGATCCGCTGCGGCCCACTCCAGAGCGACTGAAACGATACATCGTCATCGAAGATCTTCGGAGCATCCCTGAAGAACGAGCCATACCAGAGATCGGAAGAACGGCCGTCGAGAATACGGACCTGGCGGCGCAAATAGAACCCCAGGGTAGATCCGGCCTCGTATTCGCCATGGATCTCCACCACGTCGCCGGCCTGCAACCTCTGTCCAATCGCATCCGCGAGAACCTTCGAGGAAAGCACGGGCGAGAAGGTGACCAAAGCCATGTGGGCGGCGACCAGGAATACAACCATCATGGCGAAAAGCGCATAGTTTCCCATCCGGACCCTGTTACTAAACCGCAAAATCAGATTGGCCACCGTTCCCACCAGGAGCGCAACCGCGGTAAGAATCAGCGGCAGCCGGAAGGCGCTCATAGCCCGCGTACTTAGATCGAGAAAATGCCCCAGGGAAAGCGCATAATCTCCAGGGTTCTGCGCGAGCAGGCTGGATAAGTCCACGCCCGGGGTAGGGGGCTTGGCCTGTATAGCCAGATACGCGGCGGCCAACCCGCCACCCGCTCCCAGCAGAAAAAGAACGATGGCGATGCGGCGTCCGGCGATGCGGAGTGGGTCGCCGGCAGAGCAATTCTCTTCGCGGGCCAGCCAGCCGCCGATCATTAGGGCAAGGGGCGGCAACGCAGGCAGCGCATAGTATTCCTGGCGCGTAGAGAAGCTGAAGAAGACCATCACTACGGCGGCCCAAATGCCAAGCAATTTCCAGGCTCGATCCTTCCGGGCGGGACCGATCGCCTTGAACACGAAGGCAATCCACGGCATCAGCCACACAGCAAGCAATCCCCAGAACAGCACCAGCGGGACTGTGTCGTAGTCCCGCGGAACACGCCGATTGAGGTAGCGGAGCACCTGCTCGTTAATGAAATAGAACCAGAAGAATCCATGCACGTTTCCCTGTGCCGGCATGGTGCCCCCGGGATTTCCCTGCGATGGATTGGCAATGCCTGCTGCGAGATGCCAAGGCACCGCGATCAGCAGGAAGATCAGCACGCTGGAAAGAGGGTGCCAGCGTCGCAGGTGCCCCAGATTCCGGTTGAGCAACAGGAAGATGACAACAATGGCCAGGGGGAAAACAACGCCAATCAGCCCCTTGGTGAGCACGTTGAGGGCACACGCTGCGGCAAACCCCCAAGCAGTCCAGCGCGACGGCTGTGCCTGCTCAAGGGACATCCAGAACAGCAGCATGGCGAGTGAAAGCCACATGCAGACAATGACATCGGGAATGATGATGCGCGTGTAAATGAAAATACCGAAGGAGGTCAGCAGTATCAGCGCTGCATAGAACCCGGCGATATCGGAAGCGAATATCCGGCGTCCGGTGGCGTATACCACCAGAAGCAGGGCCAGTGTAGCGATAGCCAGCGGCAGCCGAGCGGCCCAATCCTGGGGACCGAAGAGCTTGAAGCTGGCAGCCATGCTCCAGTACATGAGCGGAGCCTTTTCGAGATAGCGGATGCCATTGGCGTGGAGGGTAATCCAGTCCTGGCGCGCGACCATTTCCCGGGCAACTTCGGCATGCACCGAGTCGGCATCATCCAGCAGCGGCGGGCTGAAGAGCGTAAAGCTTGCGTACAGCAGCAGCCAGAGGCCGGCAAGCGTGAAGATAATTTTCCACGAACGGTGTGTGAACCGCGACGGACCGGTATTTCCTCTGCCAGCGCGGCCAGCCGGGACCGGTTGAAGTTGTGTGGCCACCCTCGGATGATACCCGCATTCGATTTCTTTAGCGGCTCAATACAGCGGCTCTGCAGTAAGAAAACCGCGCCGCGTAGCGCTATAGTAAGGGCAGGTTCTTCGGGATCGCGAGCCTATGGCACTCGACGCAGCAGCGGGAAGAGGACCGGCGATTTTTCCGGCCAGCGATTTGCTGGGACCGGATACATCCCTCATCTACAACGACTGGTACCCGGCCATGCGTAGCAGCGCGCTCCGAGGGAAGAAGATGGCCACCGCCATGCTCCTGGGGATTCCGCTGGTGCTGGGCCGCAAAGAGGATGGCGGCATCTTTGCCATGCGCGACAGTTGTCCCCATCGCGGCATTCCCCTCTCCTGCGGATGGTTCGATGGCAGCGCGGTCACTTGCAAATATCACGGCTGGGTCTTCGAGCCGGAATCCGGGCAGTGCATGGAGATCCCTTCGCTGACCAGCCAGGATGCCTATCCGCGGCGCATCTACGCCACCGCGTATCCCTGTCAGGAGAGGGACGGATACGCCTGGGTCTACCTGCCCCGGCCGGGCAGCGGACGGGTCCGCAAGGAGGTAAGGGAGGGGCTTCCACCCGTACCCCAACTCCCAACCTTTAGCGACCGGTACCGCAGCGCGCATCTGACTGCGGAACTACCCTGCAACGTGGACCACGGCATCATCGGGCTGATGGACCCGGCACACGGGCCATTTGTGCATCAGGCATGGTGGTGGCGGTCCCGCCACAGCATCCACGAAAAAGAGAAGCACTTCGAGCCTATTCCGCAAGGCTTTCGCATGTCGGCGCATACGCCTTCAGCCAACAGCGCACCCTACAAGTTGCTCGGCGTCTACGGCGAGCCGATCGAGACCACCATCGATTTTGTGCTGCCCAACCGGCGCTATGAGACGATTCGTTGTGGGTCCAAGTGGTTCGCCAGTCTCACCACGGTGACACCCACCACGCCAGGCAATTCCCGCATCGATGTCTACGGCGCCTGGAACGTTTTTTATGGGGTGCCCTTCGTGACCGCGATCGCCAAATTCTTTGGTGATCGCTTCGTCCGCCAGGACCAGCTCACCATGGTGCAGCAGGCTGAGGGACTCAAGTTCAATCCCGGCCTGATGCTCATCGATGATGCCGATCGGCCGGCGAAGTGGTACTTCGCCTTGAAACGGGCGCGCCTCGAAGCCGACGAAACCGGCCGTCCGATGCAGCACCCCATGGATGGCCCGGTCACCCTCCGCTGGCGAAGCTAGTCCGTCTCTTTCCCCGTGACAAACCGACGGGTGCCCCATATCTCGCTCGTTTTTCGCGAGATGTGGGAGACCGCGATATTTCCCTTCGACTCTCGATTTATCGGATGCACTTAGCGGTCAAACCCGTGGTACCCATCAATCAGCGGTCAGGAAAGAGTGGAGCTCAAGGCGCCATAGCCTTCAGTGCCAAGGGCGCCAGTTCCCCTGAGGCAGACACGCCGCGCGCGGCCAGCGATCCTTCCTCCACAACCAGTTGCTCCACCGCGATCGAGAGCTGACGGCCCAACTCGAGGAAGTTCGCCCGCCAGGCCTCTGCGGCAGAGGACTCCAAGCCCAGCAGGAAACGGTCGGACTTGGTTAGCGTGTCGTACCAGATGTTTTGCGCCTGCCATAGATTGAGCTCGAACGGCAGCTCGCGCAGAGTGCGAGCCAGGGTGAGCGCGTGATCGAGGCCGCCTGGCTCCAGCGGTTTGGCATGGAGCTGCACCATGGCCCGCTTCATGTGTTGATCGGTCAGGTAGCGCAGCGCGTGGGTTTCCAGCACCACGCCGTCGGATTTAGCTAGAGAAATCAGCGAACGAACCCGCGCCAGGTCGATGGGCTCATCTTCCAGCGCTCGCCGCAGGCCGGCATTGATCGCGAAACCGGCAGCCATGGTGAGCGCCGGAGGCTTGGGAAGTCCGGAAGCATTCAAAAAGTGCAGCAGAGAAGCATGTTCCTCGTAGATCTTGACCAGGCTGTCTTCCACTTCGCTCAGCGTGGCATTGAGGATGACGCTCAGAATGCGCCGCTGGTCGTCCTTGAAAAGAGACGCCAGGGAGTACGGGCTGCCGCCAAAGAAGCTATCGATCAGGCGAACCACTTCGGGCAGATTCGCCTGCGTGACCGCGGCGCTGCATTTCTGCTTCAGGTCGTTGAAGGCGGAGAGGTCTTGCGGTGTGGAGCGTTCCACCGCGGCGGTCACATTATGATCGCCGAAATGCAGCGCTGCAAAGGAAACCTCCTCCGTCTCTTCCGTGAGGTTGGAAGTGATACGGCAACGCCCAATGGCGAGCCGCGAGCGCCCCGAGGTTACATTTTCGTAGTCCAGACGGCGGATGGTATAGCAAAAGAGCACTGTCTCTTCGGAATAGCTGTGAAAGACCGAGGAGATGGCATAGTGCGCGGCCACCTGCTCCAGGTTGACCTCCATCGGCTTGACCAGGTGCCGGTAAATATCACCGCCGTCTTTCCATGGCGGACTGTTGCTCTTGGCATGGCGCAGGCGCTCCACAAACTGCCATTCGAATAAAGCGCAATTGAGGCCGAAGATGTCGGCGGCCAGGCGCAGGGCGCGCGCCGCATAAGCCATGATCTGAACCGTCTCGATGCCCGAGATGTCGTCGAAGAACCAGCCACAGCTGGTGTACATCAACTGCGTGTGGCGTTGCATCTCCATCAGCTTGAGGATCAGCGTCCGTTCCTCGGTCGAGAGAGCGCGCTGCGCATGGGCAGCGAAGAACTGGTCGATCGCCTCCTCCGCCCCGGCCGTCTTGGCCGCGAGTATGACCGAGATGTAAGCATCGCGAGCGGCCCAAACATCCTTCAGCAGACCGTGGGCCGCATTTTCGCTCAACGGAGCGACTGTATCCCGCAGCCAGTCGAGTGCTTCGCGCAGGGGTGCGCGCCATCGCTGGTTCCATCCCTGGCGGCCGCCATTGCAGCCGCAGTCGGCGCGCCAGCGTTCGATGCCGTGGGCACAACTCCACGAGGTATCCTCCACGATTTCCGCATCCCACTTGGGCGGGAACTGGGCCGCGAACTGCCCGTAGTTGGTCAATTTCGCCAGCTTCTTGTCTTCAATGAAGCGCAAGGCGTAGGAAAGCGCCATCTCTCCGTGGCGATGATGGTGGCCATAACTTTCGCCGTCGGTGGCTACATGAACCACCTGTGGTTCGGGATTGCTGGGGTCGAGGCCACGCGCCAGTCGCCACGCAAACGTCTCGCCGTTGTTCAGCATGCCTTCAAAAGCGATGGCGCGTGATATCGGGCCGTTGTAGAAGAAGACGGTAATGCTGCGCCCATCTTTGAGTGGCACCCGGTAAGGATGGTTAGGATTCACCGAGGCATTGGGCGTCTCTATCCAGCGAGCGCCGGCGCCATCGAGCTTGGGCAGAACGGGTTGCAGGGTGCTTTCTGCGCGCTCGCGCACCCGGGCACACTGGTGCGGCGCAAGAATGGTGAAGAGTATGCCGTTTTGCGCCAACAGATCCAGGGTTTCGATATCAACCGCGGTTTCCGAAAGCCACATGCCTTCAGGGGCGCGGCCAAAGCGATGCTGAAAGTCGGCGATGCCCCAGCGTATCTGGGTGATACGGTCCCGGGTGATGGCCAGGGGCATAATGACGTGGTTGTAGACCTGGGCCAGCGCCGATCCGTGGCCGTCGTAGCGCAGCATGCTTT
Source organism: uncultured Acidobacteriaceae bacterium (assembly GCA_963721125.1). Taxonomy (GTDB): domain Bacteria; phylum Acidobacteriota; class Terriglobia; order Terriglobales; family Acidobacteriaceae; genus PALSA-350. Next base: position 814,536 of record CAVRHZ010000001.1, read on the forward strand.
GCCGGTCGGCATCGCGGATCATGCGGTAGGTGCGGGGCGCATTTTCTTCCAGCCAGGAGAGCAGTGTAGGCCCGAAATTGAAGCTGATGCGCGAATAGTTATTCATGATGCGAATGATCTGGTTCTCGCCGTTGACGATGCGCGAGGCGCCATTGGGCGCATAGCATTCGGCCGTGATCCGTTCATTCCAATCGTGGTAGGGCGCAGCCGAATCCTCGGTCTCTACCGTCTCGAGCCAGGGGTTTTCTCGCGGCGGTTGGTAGAAGTGTCCATGAACGCAGATGTAGCGTTCCGCCGGCGCCGGATGGTCTGACATGCAGTTATGATAGCCGGATTTGTTCCCGCGGGTCGCATGGGCGGCAACTCGGCGGCCCGCCACAGGTACCAGCTGGCCACCGAGCGCCATGGCTTCCAGCGCGCCGCCCGGCGTTGCATCTGTTCCGGCTTGGGCAGCATATCGGCGGTAATGGGCTTGCCTACCTTGGTCTTGCCGAAGGTCAACAGATAACCCTTGCGGACTCCGTAATCCGTCGCCGGAAAAACATCCGGCCGCCCCAGGCGAAAGATGAGCAACATCTCCGCGGTCCAGGTCCCAATTCCGCGTACCTCGCTGAGCCGCTCGATGATTTCCTCATCGGAAAGGCGCCGGATAACAGCCAGCGAGGGCACGGTTCCGTCCAGGGTCTTGGCCGCGAGATCGCGCAGCGAGAGGAGCTTTGACCGCGAGAGGCCTGCCGCCCGCAGCATCTCCTCCGGAGCGGCCAACAGCTGTTCCGGCTGCGGATGCATGTCGCCGAACCCAGCCAGCAAACGCCCCAGGATAGCCTTGGCTGCATTGGCGTGCAGTTGCTGGTACAGAATGGACTCGAGCAGCGCCTCGAAAGGTGAATGCGTGCTTTTCACCCGCAGCGCAAAGGGACCGACACCTGCGATCAGGTCGCCCAGCTTAGGGTCAGCGTTGGCCAATTGTTCCAGTGCAAGCACTGTGTCGTAACGAACCGGGCGCAGGCCGTAGTCCATGAAAATATCTTAATCACCGAGCCTTGAGTCCGGGGAAGACGCTAAAGAGGGTGCGTGGGAAGCGGAAGAAACAGCAGGTCCCTCCACTGCGCTTCGCTCCGGTCGGGATGACAGTTCTGTTGCACGGAAATAGCCGTAATGGAGGGACCTGTTTTTCTCCGGGTCTCCGCAAGGCGGTCAACGGATGGCAGCGAATGGTCCCACAGAATTGTCATCCCGACCGGAGCGCAGCGTAGTGGAGGGCCCTGTTGTTTGTTTTCCTGTGCCCACACACTTCCCATCTGCATACCTGCCGATTCAAGAAAAGAGTACCGAAGATGTAAACAATTCGCAGTTGCGCAGCACTTCTTTCCCGCATTGGTGCTTTCTATACGGCGATAAATTTCCCTTACGCCGCCCCAGGGGTTGCCTACCCCCCTTGGTTTGCTGCTATATTCAACTTTCCAGGCATGATGCGGGGGAGCGTTCTCCGCGCCGTCTTCTTGGATCTAGTCACCAACAGAGTCGCAGTGGATCCTTCTCAACAACACGCAATCTTAGGAAGCAGGAACCGACCCAATGGCGCAGATTTTTGACCGGAGTTCCAACGCGCTAGCCCGCGCGAGCCTGGTCTTGACAGGGTTGATTGTCATTGCCCTGGGAGTCACCCTGGATCAATTGCAGGGTTCACCGTGGGTGACCAAGCAGGGACAGCGCGCCGAACAGCCGGTGCCGTTCAGTCACAAGCATCACGTCATGGGCCTTGGATTACAGTGCCAGTACTGTCACACCTCGGTGGAGAAGTCCAGCTACGCGGGCATCCCCCCAACCAAGACCTGCATGAATTGCCATGCGCAGATCTGGACCAACGCAGCCCTGCTGCAACCGGTGCGGACCAGCTGGGCTACGGGCGAATCCATTCCCTGGGTCAAGATCCACGATCTGCCCGACTTTGTTTACTTCAATCACGAAATTCACGTGAATAAAGGCATCGGCTGTTCCTCCTGCCACGGACGCGTGGACATGATGCCGTTGATGTATCAGCAGAACACCCTCCAGATGGAATGGTGTTTGAACTGCCATCGCGATCCGGCAAAGAACCTTCGCCCCACCAGCGAGATTTACAACATGGCGTGGGAGGGCCCCACATCGCAGAGGCCTGTATGGTGCGGGAGCACGGGTCTGAAAGACGGCGTGCCTACAGCGCAAACGGTAAGCTGCACCACCGTCGATCCCAGCCAGGAGGGTGCCCAGGTGGCCTCGCTCAACATGCTGCCCGATGGACTGCATGGGCAAGTCACCAGCGATGCGCCGGCCACGGTGATTCCAGCCAGCTTGCACTATGTGAAATTGACCGACCAGGCAGCACTGGGTAAATACCTGACCCAGCAGTACCACATCCGCACACCCCAGGAACTGAGCAGCTGCGAGACGTGCCACCGATGAGCAACTCAGGCGCTGCCAAATCCAGTGAGCAAAACTTGAACAACACGCAACCTCTTGACCAGGGAAGACGCGAAGCGAACATGGCAAACGAGACGACCCAAGGCCAAAATACCCAGGCACTCACGCTCGACGCTGCCAGGGCCAAACTTGCCGGCCAGACGGGGAAGACCTACTGGCGCAGTGTGGACGAGTTGGCCGACACGCCGGCCTTCCGGGAAATGGTGCAGCGTGAATTTCCCGCGCAAGCAGCGGAGTGGATCGACCCCGTCTCCCGCCGCGGATTTCTCAAAGTCATGGGCGCTTCCCTCGCCTTGGCTGGGCTCTCCGGCTGTACCAAGCAACCCGACGAACCGATCTATCCCTACGTCAAGGAGCCGGAAGACCTGGTGCTGGGCCGTCCGGTGTATTTTGCCTCCGCGATGCCCTTCAACACCGGCGCGGTGCCGGTGCTGGTAAAGAGCGACGCCTACCGGCCGATCAAAGTGGACGGTAATCCGGATCATCCCGTCAACCGCGGTTCCTCCGATCCCCTGACCCAGGGCTCGTTGCTCGACCTCTACGATCCTGATCGGTCACAGAGGGTCATCTGCCGCGGAGAGGTACGCGAGTTTGCCGCTTTTCTGGCTGTCTTCCGCGCCATGCTGGCCGACAAAAAGGCCAGCGGAGGCGCCGGCATTTACATCCTGAGCGACACCGTGACGTCGCCTACCCTGGCGGCCCAATGGAAAGCGGCGCAGCAGAAATATCCTAACGCCAAGTGGCTGCAGTGGGATCCGATCAACCGCGATTCGGCCTACTCCGCCTCGAAGACTGCTTTCGGCGACTACTACGACGCTCAGTACCGGTTGCAGGATGCGGATGTCATCGTCTCGCTCGACGCCGACTTTCTCTCCGGCATCACCCACCCCGGATTTCTTCGCCTGGCGGCCGACTACGCCAGCCGGCGCAAGCTGTTGGATCAAAGTGCTCCCATGAACCGGCTGTATGCGGTCGAAAGCGCTCCCAGCACCACCAGCTTCAAAGCTGAACACCGGCTGGCCCTCAAGGCCGGCGAGGTGGCCTCTTTTGCGGCGGCGTTAGTGGCTGCGGTGGGTGCGGGTGGGTCCAGTGCGCAACCGCCCTCCGGCCCCGCAGGCAAATTTCTCTCCGCCGTTGCCGCTGATCTGAAGGCCAACGCGGGCAAGTGCGTGGTCATCCCCGGCGAGCAGCAGTCGCCCGAGGTGCATCTGGCCGCCATTGCCATCAACCAGGCTCTGGGTAACGTAGGCAAGACGGTGGTTTACACCGAGACCGTGAATCCCATGCCGTCGATCCAGGGACAAGACATCGTCACCCTGGTCAACGACATCAAGGCGGGCAAGGTCGACTGGCTGCTGATCCTGAATTCCAATCCGGTCTACACTGCGCCGGTGGACCTGCATTTTGAAGAGGCCATTGGGAAGGTGAAGACGACCGTTCACCTCGGCTCTCACTTAAACGAGACCGGAGTGGTTACGGAATGGCACATCAACGGCGCGCATTATCTGGAGAGCTGGTCAGACACCCGGGCTTATGACGGGACGGCCACCGTAGTGCAGCCCATGATCGACCCTCTGTATGGCGGCAAGTCGGCGCATGATGTGATTCAGTCCATGCTCGACGACCCCGACACCTCGCCTTACGACGCCGTGCGCAAGACGTGGCAGGCCAACCTGGGGCCAGACGCGGATTATGGCTGGCGCAAGATACTGCACGACGGCATGGTGGCAGGAACCGCTTTTCAGCCCAAGACTGTTTCGGCCAACACGGCTGCCCTTTCGGTCACAGCGCCCAACTTCCCCGACGGAACCGTCGAGGTTATCTTCCGCGCCGACCCCAACATCTACGATGGGCGCTACGCCAACGTCGGCTGGCTGCAGGAAATTCCCAAGCCGGTGACCAGCATGTCGTGGGACAACGCGGCGTTGATGAGCTACCCCACGCTGGCGAAATTTGGGCTGGCGGAGCAGGACGTGGTGGCCATCGAATCCAATGGCAACACGGTCATGGCGCCCGTGCTGGCGGTTCCCGGACACCCCGATGGTTCGGTCACGCTGTACCTGGGCTATGCCCGCCGCAATGGCGGCCGCGTGGCCGGCGGGTTGGGCTTTAACGCGTACGCGATTCGCAGCTCCAACGCCCTGCTCTTCGCTTCTGGCGCGACCATGAAGAAGACCGGCCAGACGTATGAGTTCGCCGTAACCAAGAGCCACTATCAAGATCACCGCTCCCTCACGGCCGGTGGAGAAGGTTCGGGCAACAATTCACTCGAAGGCGACGAGGCTGCGACCCGCGGCATCATTCGCTACGCCACGCTGGACGAGTTCAAGCAGAACCCCAACTTCGCCCATGAGGGTGAGGATCTTCCCGAAGACCCGGATCCCGACACCAGCATGTTCAGCAACTGGCGTTACGACAAGAACGCCTGGGGCATGGCCATCGACATGAACTCCTGTGTCGGGTGCAACGCCTGCATCGTGAGCTGTTACGCGGAAAACAATATTGCAGTGGTCGGCAGGCACAACACTCAAACCGGCCGCATCATGCAATGGATTCGCATCGATACCTACTTCGAAGGCGACTTGGATGCGCCCCGGGCTCACTTCCAGCCCATGACCTGCCAGCAATGCGAGAACGCGCCCTGCGAGCAGGTGTGCCCGGTCGGAGCTACCGTGCACTCGCCCGAAGGCCTGAACGTCATGATTTACAACCGCTGTGTGGGCACTCGCTATTGCTCCAACAATTGCCCCTACAAGGTGCGGCGTTTCAACTTCCTGCTCTTCTCCGATTTCGAGACGGAGAGCCTCAAGCTGATGCGCAATCCGGATGTGACCGTGCGCAGCCGCGGGGTTATGGAAAAGTGCAGCTATTGCGTTCAGCGCATCTCCGCCGCCAAGATTGCGGCGGACAAGGAAAATCGCGACATCCGCGATGGCGAAGTGGTCACAGCCTGCCAGCAGGCTTGCCCCACCGGAGCCATCGTCTTCGGCAACATCAACGACCGCGCTAGCAAGGTCAGAAAACTGAAGCTGCAGCAGCGCAACTACGGCGTGCTCGCGGATCTCAATACTCGTCCGCGCACGACCTACATTGCGGAAGTTTTTAACCCCAACCCGGAACTGGCCGAGGCGCGCACTGAGCACGCGCCTGCGAAGAGCTGAAAGGTTAGCGCAGCATGGCGACCAAACCAGATTTACCCATAACCGATCCCCAGTTGGATCCGAAGACAGGCGAGTTCCGGGTTATCGCGCCCGGATACACCTTCAAATCGGTCACCGATGTTATTTCGCGCATCGTGCTCACCCCCCATACGCCACTGGGTTGGTTCTTCGGCTTTACCCTGGCGGGGAGCATCTGCCTCATCCTGTTCACAGCAGTGACCTGGCTGTTCCTCAAGGGTGTCGGCATCTGGGGCCTCGACATCCCCGTAGGCTGGGGCTTCGCCATCATCAACTTCGTTTGGTGGATCGGTATCGGCCACGCCGGAACGTTGATCTCGGCCATCCTGCTGCTCTTCAAGCAGCAGTGGCGCAACTCTATAAACCGGTTCGCTGAGGCGATGACCATCTTTGCCGTGGTCTGCGCCGGCATGTTCCCGCTCATCCACGTCGGGCGGCCATGGCTCGGGTATTGGCTCTTTCCTTACCCCAACACCATGAATGTGTGGCCGCAGTTCCGCTCCCCGCTGCTGTGGGACGTCTTTGCGGTGTCCACCTACGCCACCATCTCTGTGGTCTTTTGGTACATCGGCATGGTTCCTGATTTTGGAACCATGCGTGACCGGGCGAAGAGCCAGTTTGCTCAATACTTTTACGGCATCCTCTCGCTCGGCTGGCGCGGATCCGTCAGGCACTGGATGCGCTATGAGACAGCCTCCCTGCTGCTGGCCGGGTTGGCTACTCCCCTGGTGTTGTCTGTCCACACGGTCATCAGCTTCGATTTCGCGGTGGCCGTCCTGCCGGGTTGGCACACCACCATTTTTCCGCCCTACTTCGTCGCCGGCGCTATCTACTCCGGCTTCGCCATGGTCATCACGCTCGCCATTCCAATCCGCAAGTTCTACCACCTGGAAGGCCTGATCACCATCCGCCATATCGACAATATGGGCAAGGTCATGCTCGCCACTGGCTTGATCGTGGCCTACGGCTACTCGATGGAGGTTTTCATGGCCTGGTACTCCGCCAGCCATTGGGAATACTTCATGATGTGGAACCGCATGTTCGGGCCTATGGGCTGGTCGTACTGGGTACTGATCACCTGCAATATCGCCCTCCCGCAATTGTTATGGCTGCGCAGCACAAGGGTAAGTCCCGGCAAAATGTTCCTCATGTCGCTGATCGTCAATACCGGTATGTGGTTCGAGCGCTTCGTCATCGTCGTCACCAGCCTTTACCGCGACTTTCTTCCCTCGTCCTGGGGAACCTATCGTGCGACCCGCTGGGATTACGGCACGTTCCTGGGCACGCTGGGCTTGTTCACCGCGCTGTTTTTCCTGTTCGTGCGCTTCCTGCCCATGATCCCCATGTCTGAGATCCGCATGATGCTGCCGCAAGCCAAGGTGACGGAACCAGAACCGCTGGAGGCGGGTGACTGATGCCGATACGCGAAGGAATCTACGGGCTGCTGGCGGAGTTTGATACTCCCAGCGAATTGGTAGCGGCCGCCAAGACCGCCTATGACGCAGGCTGGCGGCGAATGGACTGTTATACCCCTTACCCGGTGGAAGAGGCGGCGGAAGCGATCGGTTTCCATCGCAACTACGTACCCCTGATCTGTCTCGTCGGCGGGCTCATGGGCCTGGCTGCCATGTTTTTGATGGAGACCTGGGTGTCGGTCCTCGCCTATCCGTTAAACGTCGCCGGCCGTCCGCTCTTTTCCTGGCCGGCCTTCGTCATCCCGGCTTATGAGTGGACCATTCTGTGGGCGGGTCTCTCCGCCGCCTTCGGCATGCTCGCCATGTGCGGCCTGCCGACGCTCTATCACCCGCTCTTTAATGCTCCCAATTTTCGTACCGGGGCGACCGTGGACAAATTCTTTCTTTGCCTGGAGGCAAACGATCCCAAGTTCGAGGTGGTGGAAGCGCGCAGCTTCCTGGAAAGCTTCCGCCCGGCTTCGGTGGTGGAGGTGGAGTATTAATCCCATCGTTTCATTCTCGACCTCGCAGCCGACGCCAGTCTCACTGGACGGGTGCCCCCTCTGCGCCCCAATGCTCGCACCAGCGTACCCGGGGGCACGAAAAAGATGGGCGACCCGCATTTCCTATGCAGCTCGCGGCCTTGGCGCACTTCATGCGGCTTTCCGTGGAGAAAGCCGCACACGCGGTCGTGTCCAACGCAGCGTACAGAAAATGCGGGGGAAGCCCAACCACTGGCAAGCACTTGTGCTAAGCCTCGCTGCCCTCGCAAGCGCCGGCTGTCGCCAGGACATGCAGAACCAGCCCAAATTTGTTCCCCAGCGCAGCACCACCTTTTTCGCCGATGGCCGCTCCGTTCGGCCCCAGGTTGCCCACACCGTCGCCCGCGGCCAGTTAGACGAAAACAGCTTTTTCTATACCGGCTTGATTGAAGGCAAGGAGGCCGACGCGCTTCCTTTTCCAGTTTCCATGCAGGTGCTGGCGCGGGGCCAGGAGCGGTTTAACATCTACTGCACGCCCTGTCACTCCCGCGTCGGCAATGGCGCCGGAATGATTGTGCAGCGAGGCTACAAGCCTGCCGGCAACTTCCACTCCGCGCGCATTCTGGCCGAGCCGCTGGGCCACTACTTCTACGTAATGACCCATGGATACGGCGCCATGCCCGATTATTCCGCCCAGCTCACACCGGCCGACCGCTGGTCGGTAGCCGCGTATATCCGGGCGCTGCAGATTAGCCAGAGCGCCAACCAGTCTGAGGTTCCTGCAGGGGTTCAGATTCAGAACCTCAAGGACATCGCAGAGCGGGAGGGATTTCCCGACTCCTTTGCACAGCCCTGGTCGTTGCCCGCGACCGCGGTCTCTGCCGAACCGCCCGATCCCAGCCAGGGAACACCGGGAATGGCCCCAGCGACGTCAGATAGCCCGGTCCCTGCGATGAGCCAACAAGGCATTCCGGCCACCGGTGGCAAGGCAGCCGCGCCGCAGGGCAGGAAATAGGAAGAAGATATGGCTCACGAGCACCACGCAAACACGCTACCCTCCGAGCTGAATGCTCCGCTGCTGCTCAATCAATGGCGGCGCCGGGCGATGGTCGTCGGCGCCATCTTCGCTGTTCTGTCGATCGTGCTGGCGCTCCTGGCCGCGACCGTCGATCACGACGGAATCGATCACCTGCTGCGCTCCTATTTACTCGGATACATCATCACCTGGGGCTTCACGGTGGGCGGTCTCGCTCTGCTTATGGTGCAATACGTGAGCGGCGGCAAATGGGGCTTGCTGCTGCGCCGTCCGCTGGAGGCGATGTCGCGCTGCCTTCCCCTGGTCATGGTCCTGTTTTTGCCCATCGGCTTCTTCATGAAAAAGCTGTACCTGTGGGCAAAATACAGCGACGCCGCGGAGGCCTATCGCCAGCATCTGATCACTCACGAGCAGGCACATGCCATTGCCTACAAGCACCCCATGCTGAACGTGGGCAGCGTGTGGATACAGACAGCAGTCTGCTTCGCGATCTGGTTCGTGTTCATGCACCTGCTCAACAAGTGGGGATTGCAGCGCGACGCCGACCCTCATCCCAACGTGCGCTTCTGGCAGGTGAGGCTGGAAAATCTTAGCGGCTTCGGCATCCTGGTCTATTCCATCACCATGAGCGTTGGCGCCATCGACTGGGTCATGTCGCTTGACCCAACCTGGTACTCGTCCATTTACGGGCTCATGTTCCTGGTCGGGCAGGGCTACGCGGTCCTCGCGCTCTCCATCATCACAGTGATTCGGCTGTCCCAGGTGGAGCCGATGCACACGCTACTCCGCAAGACTGAGCAACACGACCTGGGCAAATTGGCGTTCGCCTTCGTCATGTTGAATATCTATCTGGCCTTCTCCCAGTTCCTCATCATTTGGTCGGGAAATTTGCCGGAAGAGATTCCCTGGTATCTCGACCGTATTCGCGGCGGCTGGGGCGTGATCGCTTCACTCGATTTCGTATTCCACTGGTTCATTCCCTTTACCCTGCTGCTCTCGCGCGACCTGAAGCGCAACAAGGACCGGTTGGTCCTGGTATGCAAGATCATGATCTTCGCCCGCTGCTGGGACATGTTCTGGTTGATTGAACCGAACTTCGCCGATGCCCGGCGGAACCTGCACTTCAGCTTTGGGATCCTGGAATACGCGACCGTACCGGTGGTCGTGATCTCGCTGTGGATGTGGTTCTATTTCGGCCAGCTGGAGAAGCGGCCGCTGATCCAGACCAACGATCCTCACCTGGAAGAGATTCTGGAGGCTGACCATGCCCACGCATGATCCCCATTATCAAGATGACCCAAAAGCCCCGCTGGCTGACTCGCCCGGCTATGAAGTCACGGACGTCAATGTCAACGGCATCGTCGTATTTCTCGCGTCCTTGGGCGCCTTCGTCGGGGTCTTCTTCATTTTCTGCTTCGGCATGGGCAAGGTAATCAACACCGCCATTATTAAGAGTGACGGGCCGCCCAACAAATGGAATCAGATTGCTTCGCAGCCCCGGGGTAAGCGTGAGGATCTGACATCGAATGCGGTCATGGAGCAGCAGCAGCTTAACCAGATGGTGCAGCGCTTCCCGACCCCGCGCCTGCAGACCGATGACGGCAACCAGGAGATCGCAGAAATGCACGCCCGGGAAGACTTGCTGCTCGACTACTACAGTTGGGTCGATCGCTCCAGCGGAAAGGTGCGCATCCCGATTGCCCGGGCAATGCAGTTGATCGCCGAGCATGGACTTCCTGTAGCCGAGGCGGAGCACACCGAAACCCTGCTGGCGGGCGACAAGGCGCCTGTGGTAACCGTGCCCCTCACCGATGGCTTCGCCCGAACAGGCTACGAGCAGCAATACAGGGAAACCGTAGAGCAACAGCAGATGCGGGGTGAAAAACCGGGCGAGCAGGCAGCTCTCACGGTGGGCGCCGCAACAAAGTAGTCCCGCCAAGTCCGCGGTATTCGCAGCGGATCCGGGGCGACGATACCATAGAGGTAGAAGGGCAATTGGGTGTTGGTATGCAGATGAGAAGGACAATCCGATCGATCGGCGCAAGCGGCTGCTTTGTGCTGGCGGCGTCATTGCTCTTGGCTGCCGCGACGCCCGCACTGGCCCAGGTCGCTCCCTACGGCGAAAAGACCATGGGTGATCCGGCCCAGGACCGGCTGCCTGACATTCTCAATACGGTCAAGATCGAGCAGCGGCTGGGCAAGCCCTTACCTCTGGACGCTCCGTTTCGCGACGAGACCGGCAAAGCAGTCAAGCTGGGAGACTATTTCGGCAAGAAGCCCGTGATCCTCTCACTGGTCTACTACCAGTGCCAGATCCTCTGCGCCGAAGATTTGAACGGTTTAGTGGGCGCGCTTGAAATGGTGCACCTGACCCCGGGCAAGGACTTCCAGATCGTCATCGTCAGTATCGATCCAGCCGAAACCCCTGCGCTGGCTGCGACCAAGAAGGCCGAGTACGTCAAACGCTACGGCCGTTTGGACACCGCAAACGGGTGGCATTTTCTTACCGGTGAACAGCCGGCGATCAAGGCCTTGGCGGCGGCTGTTGGCTTTGGCTACGTGCGTCTGCCCCAGCCTGCCGGCAAACCGCCGATGTTTGCCCATGCCAGCTCGATCGAGGTGGTCACACCCGAGGGACGGATGGCGCAGTACTACATGGGAGTCGAGTATTCGCCCAAGGATTTGCAGTTAGGTCTGGTCGAAGCATCACACAACACCATCGGCACGCCGGTCGACAATATCCTGACCTACTGCTATCGCTACGATCCGAAGTTGAACAGGCATAGCCTGGTGGTCGCCCGGATCGTACAGATGGGCTGCCTGCTAACCTTCCTGGGCCTGGGCAGCTTCATGGTGGTGAATTTCCGCCGGGATTTCAAGCAAGCAGCGGAGCAGCAAACGCGAACGGGTAAAAAAGGGTAACGATGCATATAAGTCCAGTGCTGTGGCAGTTTCTCATCAGGTGGCTGACGAACTCTGCCCTATTTCCGCCGGAAGCCTCGGCGATTTCGCCCCAAATGGACGCTTTCTACTTCTTTCTGATAGCGATCTCGGCCGTGGGCATGATCGCGGTCATCATCCTGGTCTTCGGCTTCTCCATCCTGTATCGCAAGGAGAAGAATCCCGTAGCCACCCAGATTGAAGGTTCGACACTGCTCGAGGCCACCTGGACAATCATTCCGCTGGCCCTATTCATGATCTGCTTTGTCTGGGGAGCGCTGCTCTATTTCCGCATATACGATCCACCCACCAACGCGATGAATATTTACATCGTGGGCAAGCAGTGGATGTGGAAGGCCGAGCACCCAGGCGGACAGCACGAGATCGACTCCCTGCATATCCCCATCAACCGGCAAGTGCAGCTGACCATGATCTCGCAGGACGTCTTTCATAGCTTCTCCATCCCCGCTTTCCGGGTGAAGCGCGAAGTGATCCCGGGCCGCTATTCCACGGTGTGGTTTGAAGCCACTGCGACCGGAACCTACCATCTCTTCTGCACCCAATACTGCGGGACGGATCACTCTGCGATGATTGGAGAGATCGTCGCCATGACTCCCGATGACTACCAGAAATGGGCTGCGGGCAGCACCAGCGGCGCATCGCTGGCGCAAAATGGGGAGCGCCTCTTCGCCAGCCTGGGCTGCAATTCCTGCCACTCCGGCGAGGCCAGCGCGCGCGGGCCCAATCTGGCCCAGGTTTATGGCTCCAGGCTGCAGCTAACTGACGGATCCTACGTCACTGCCAACGACGCCTATCTCCGCGAATCGATTCTCAACCCGTCTACCCGCGTAACCGCCGGCTATGCGCCGATTATGCCGACCTATCAGGGGCAGGTGAGCGAAGAGGGCCTTATCGACCTGGTCGAATACATCAAGAACCTCAATTCGAACTATCGAATCCAGCAAACGTTGACAGCAAGTCAACTCTCCACCGGGCAAGCCGGCGCGTCCAGTTCTGGCCCGACCTCTGCCCCTATGAACTACCGCACCCAGGAGACGCTGGGCGCCGGTCATGCTGGCCCAGCAAAGTCGGGCACGGCGGCACCTAAAGTGCCCGGGACGGTGAACCAATGAGTACCATTGTTACGCTTCCAAATCAGCAGGATGCGCAGCTGCCGAAGCTAAGCTACCTCAACGCCGAGTACGGGATAAAGAGTTGGCTGCTCACCGGCGATCACAAGCGCATCGCCATGCTGTATCTCTTCTCGATCACGTTCTTCTTCTTTATCGGAGGAGCCTTTGCCGGGCTCATCCGTCTGGAGCTGTTGACGCCGCTGCCGGACCTGGTTGCGTCCGACACCTACAACAAGCTCTTTACCATGCACGGCGTGATCATGATCTTCCTCTTCCTGGTGCCGTCGGTTCCGGCAACTGTAGGGAATTTCGTGATCCCGATCATGGTCGGGGCCAAGGATCTGGCGTTTCCCAAGATCAACCTGCTGAGCTGGTATCTGTACATTGCCGGCGCATGCTTCCTGGTCTTTGCCCTGCTTAATGGGCGGCGTTGACACCGGCTGGACCTTTACCACTCCGCTCAGCACTCACTACGTAAACACCCATGTGATCACGGCTGCTATGGGGGTCTTCATCGCCGGGTTCAGCTCCATCTTCACCGGCCTGAACTTTATCGTGACCATCCACCGCATGCGCTGCCCCGGAATGACCTGGTTCCGCTTGCCATTGTTCTGCTGGTCGAACTACGCGGCCTCGATCCTGATGGTGCTGGGCACGCCGGTACTTGCCATCACGCTGGTGCTGGTCATGCTCGAGCGCACCGTCGGCATCGGCGTCTTCGATCCCACCAAGGGCGGAGACCCGCTGTTATTTCAACATCTATTTTGGTTCTATTCGCATCCCGCCGTGTACATCATGATTCTGCCCGGTATGGGAGTGATCTCCGAGGTGATCAGCACCTTCTCCCGCAAGCGGGTCTTCGGCTACACCGCCGTGGCCTTCTCCTCGGTCGCCATCGCCGTCTTCGGATTCTTTGTCTGGGCCCATCACATGTTCATCATGGGCGTGTCCAATTACTCAGCGCTGGTCTTTTCGCTGCTGACCATGCTGGTCGCTGTACCTTCCGCGATCAAGATCTTCAACTGGGCGGCGACTCTCTATAAGGGATCCCTCACCTTTGAGACCCCGATGCTTTACGCCTTCGGCTTTATGGGGTTATTTACCATCGGCGGCCTCACCGGCGTCTTTTTAGGCTCTCTGGGCATGGATATCCATCTCACCGAAACCTACTTCATCGTCGCCCATTTCCACTTCGTGATGGTGGGCGGCATGTTGATGGCTTACCTGGCAGGCGTCCACTTCTGGTGGCCCAAGATGACAGGCAGAATGTATCCCGAATCCATGTCGCAGTTGAGCGCGGTCACCACATTCATTGGATTCATCCTGACGTTCTTTCCCCAGTTCATCGTCGGCTACCTGGGCATGCCCCGCCGCTACCATGCTTATCCGCCCGAGTTCCAGGTGCTAAATGTATTGTCGACAGCAGGCGCCACGGTTCTCGGCATTGGCTATCTGCTACCTATGCTTTATATGCCCTGGTCACTCAAGTACGGTAAGATCGCGGGCAGTAACCCCTGGCAGGCAACTGGCCTGGAATGGCAGATTCAATCTCCGCCGCTGACCGAAAACTTTATTGATATACCAATCATGGATCACGAGGCGTACGACTATGACTGGTTGGAGCACAAGACTGCACACGAGGTAACGGCCGTTGGATAGTCAAGCGATCGCAACCGGGCACGCAGATCCCCATGAAGTGCACGACGAAGCGCATCCTGCTTACCTGCGCCACCATTTCGTCACGGTGGGGCAGCAGCGGGAAACCGCGAGCTTCGGTATGTGGCTCTTTCTGCTGACTGAAATCATGTTCTTCGGCGGCCTGTTCATGGCCTACCTGCTCTACCGCAACTGGTATTACGACGCCTTTGTGGCCAGCAGCAATACCTTGGGCATCGGGCTGGGAACTACCAACACGGCAGTTCTGATCCTCTCCAGCTTCACCATGGCCATGGGCGTCTACTCGGCGGAGATTCGCAACCGCAAAGGCCTGCTTGTTTCGCTCAGCCTCACCATCTGTTTAGGGCTGGTCTTCCTGGGCATCAAGAGCGTGGAGTATCACGAGAAGTACGTTGAGCACCACATCCCCGGGGCCAGCTTTAGCGTGGAAGACTTTGTCCATCCCACCGACAAGCGGGATGTTCCTCTTGCGCCGGATATGGCGCAACATGCGCAGCTCTTCTTCTTCCTTTACTTTGCCATGACCGGCATGCACGCCCTGCACATGGTCATCGGTATCAGTATTTTGTTCGTTCTGCTCTACCAGGCGTGGCATGGGGCGTATGTCAACGGGCATACCTCGACCATCGATAACTTCGGACTCTACTGGCACTTCGTCGATATTGTCTGGATCTTTCTTTTTCCGCTGCTGTATCTCATCAGCCGCCATCCTTTGAAATAGCTGGTAAAGGAGAGCCGTCATGTCCGCTCCTGCAGAACACGAACATCACGTTGTCGGGCCCAAAACTTATTTGCTCATCCTGCTCGCGCTGATGGTGTTGACGGCGACCACAACCGGTGTCGCCTACCTCGATATGGGTATCTTTAATCCCATCGTTGCGCTGGGTATCGCCTGCCTCAAGGCTGTGCTGGTCATTCTGTTCTTTATGCATATCCGCTACAGCTCCAGAGTGATGATGCTCACCGTCGGCGCCGGCTTCTTCACCTTCCTGGTGTTGATCACCATGACCCTATCCGACTACATCAGCCGCAACTGGGGCCTCTGGTAGCTTCGCCAAGTTCCCCCGATTTCCTGTGAGATTGTTGGCGTTGTCGAACTCATGCGGCTTTCTTTACTGAAAGCCGCACAAACTGTCATTCGCACCGCGTACCTGGGACGAATAAGATAGCCTTAGGTGTCTGCGTGAGAAACACGCGCGCCAAATTGAGTCCCGGAGGGACGGCTGAGAGTAGCCCAGGACGCAGTCCTGGGTTAGCATACGCGGGATGAGCAGTCCCGCAGGGACGGCTGAATGTACCCAGGACATGGTCCTGGGTCGGGTGCCCCGAATCACGGAGGTAGAAGTACCCCAGGATTGGCACCCTGAGTAATTTTCAGCCGTCCCTTCGGGACTCAATTTGGAGAGTTCCTCCAAGTAGACACGCGGGCTCAGGTCCTTCGCTTTTAGGCTGTTCCCTTCCATGACATCCGACCCACAACTCCGTGATTTACCTGAGGCGCTGCGCAAGATCGCTGACAACCCCCGAGTCCTTGTCCGCCGCGCCGGACCCTTGGCCCCGGACGCGAAATGCGTTGTCTACTGGATGCAGCGAGCGGAAAGAGCCCTCGACAATCCAGCACTCGACATCGCCGTGGCAGTTGGTAACGCCCTCGATCTGCCGGTCCTGGCCTACTTCTCCGCCATCTCCAATTTTCCCCATGCCAACTGGCGCCACTATGCCTTCCTGAATCAGGGCCTGGCCGACATCGAAGAAGATCTGCAACAGCGGCAGATCGGTTTCATCGTGCGTCGTCCGCCGAAAAACTCCCTGGAAGCACTGCTGGCAGAAGTGAACGCGGCTATGGTTATCGGCGATGAGAATCCCTGCCGTGAGCCGGAGCGTTGGCGGAGGGTATTGGCGGGCCGTCTACGCATTCCCTATTGGACGGTGGACGCCGACGTGGTCGTCCCATCCAACTTATTTGCCAAGGGGATGTACGCCCTGCACATTTTCAAGCCGAAACTCTATGCTGAGCTGCCAAAGTTTCTGCTCCCCCAGCCCGTGGTCAAACCGCACCGGGAATGGAAGCCATCGCAGCCGTTGGAGTCGTTTGCCGTGCGCGAGGATGTCACCGAAGGCTGGAAGAAGCTGGACCGCTCCGTTGAGCCAGTCGAAAGTTTCACTGGCGGCACCCATGCAGCACTGAAGCGTCTGCACGACTTCGTGAATAAAGATCTTGCTGCCTACGACCAGACACGCAACCATCCCGAGGTGGATGGCACCAGCCGGCTATCGCCTTACCTGCATTTTGGCCATATTGGCCCGATCACCATCGCACTTGCGGTCGATAAAGCATTCAAGGATGGCAAAGTTCCCCAGGCCGCCCGCGATTCGTATATCAGCGAGCTGATTGGCTGGCGGGAGCTGGCGGTGAACTTCGTCAAATTTACCGAAAACTACGATTCGTTTGACTGCGCCGAGCCCTGGGCTCGCAAAACTTTAATGGAGCACGCCCGCGACCGCCGGGAGTATCTCTATTCCATCGAGCAGTTGGAACGCTCCCAGACCCACGACGAGCTGTGGAACGCGGCCCAGAACCAAATGGTGAAGTTCGGCTGGATGCACAACTACATGCGCATGTACTGGGCAAAGAAGATCCTGGAGTGGTCTCCCGATCCGGCGAGGGCGTTCGATACCTGTGTCACCCTGAATGATCGCTACTTCCTGGATGGAAGGGACCCCAACGGATACGCGGGGATTGCATGGTCGATTGCGGGTAAGTTCGACCGGCCATGGTTTGAGCGCCCGATCTTTGGCACCATCCGCTATATGTCCGCTGCTTCCACCGGCAAGAAGTTCAATTCCAGGAAGTACATACAGAAGATGTCAGGGGATTTTACGCAAACTGGGTTTTGGACCCAGGAATAGTGCGAGGTCGTAGCGGTATGCTATTTTCAAGATTGGTTTCCGACCGCCCGTCTCTCCCCTGAGCCCAAGCGGCAATTGCGCTAAGCTGCAGTCCTTGTTTGGTGTAGGAACCGCTTTGGGGAACGAAGGCATGGCGAAATATCTGATCACAGGAATCGCGGGCTTCATTGGCTCATCCCTGGCGCGAGCCCTGGTAGAGCGCGGGGAGCAAGTCCGCGGTGTCGACAACTATTTGACCGGGAAGGCCGCAAACCTTGCCGGCATCGAGGGACAGATCGAGTTCAGGGAGACGGACCTGCGCGATGCGGATGCCATGCGCGCCGCCTGTGAGGGAATCGACTACATCCTGCATATGGGAGCGCTGCCCTCCGTCCCTCTCTCGGTCAAGAATCCTGAGCCCAGCCATCGTTGCAATGTAGATGGAACCTTCCATGTGCTCGAGGGTGCGCGGGCTGCGGGCGTCAAGCGGATCATCTACGCCGCATCCTCCTCGGCATACGGGGACCAACCAGTCTTGCCCAGCAATGAAGCGATGCGCCCCATGCCCATTTCACCCTATGCAGTACAAAAACTTGCCGGCGAATACTACATGAACAGCTATTGGCAGGTGTATGGGCTGGAGACTGTGAGTTTGCGCTACTTCAACGTCTTTGGGCCGCGCCAGGGAGCCGATTCGCCGTATAGCGGGGTGTTGGCAAAATTCATCCAGCAGATGCTTGTGGGGACGCGCCCGACCATCTTCGGAAACGGCGAGCAGGGACGGGATTTCACCTATATCGAAAATATTGTTTCCGCCAACCTGCTGGCCTGCGCGGCGCCGGCAGAGAAGGTAGCGGGCAAGGTCTTCAATACGGCCTGCGGCGGCCAACACACATTGAAAGAGATATATCAGCTATTGGCAGAGTTGACCGGGTTTGACCGGCCGCCGCTGTACGCTCCGCCACGAACGGGAGACATCCTTCATTCGCAAGCCGACATTTCCGCCGCCACGGAGGCCTTCGGATATCGCCCCGTGATTGGAGTGAAAGAGGGTTTAGTGCGCACCGTGGAGTGGTATCGCGATACGCTGAAACTGCCGCTTGGCTCAACGCACAGTACCTACCGTTGAATCCCGGGAGAAACATGTTGGTCGACCAGCAAAGTCTGACACAGTGGTTGTCGCTGGTTGAGAAGCGCGAGCTGCGCGTGGGAGTGATTGGCCTTGGCTATGTCGGGCTGCCTCTGGTTCTACTCTTCAGCCATGAGGGATTTCGCGTTACCGGCTTCGATATCGATGCAGCCAAGGTGGATCGCCTGAATGCAGGCGAGTCTTACATCCATCGTATTGATCCCCACCAGATCAAGGGTGCCCAGGATAAGGGCTTTCGCGCGACTGCCAACTTCGCCGAGATCGGGGAAGTCGATGCAATTCTGATTTGCGTGCCCACGCCTCTCAGTGATCACCACACGCCGGACATGAGCTACATTACGGCGACCATGGATTCGATCGTTGACCATCTACGTCCCGGCCAACTGGTAGTCCTCGAGAGCACCACTTATCCCGGCACCACAGAGGAGTTGATCGCACCGGCAATTGAGCGCGCGGGAAGGGTCCGGGTCATGCGCGAGGCGATGCTCACCGATGGCGT
Source organism: uncultured Acidobacteriaceae bacterium (assembly GCA_963721125.1). GTDB lineage: Bacteria > Acidobacteriota > Terriglobia > Terriglobales > Acidobacteriaceae > PALSA-350. Next base: position 833,438 of record CAVRHZ010000001.1, read on the forward strand.
CCTGGTGGCATATTCTCCTGAGCGTGAAGACCCCGGTAACACCAGCATTGACCGCCGCGACATTCCCAAAGTAGTCGGCGGGCTAGGGAACTTGGCAGCGGAGGCTGCGGCCGCCCTGTATAGCGCAGCGTTCCACCGCGTAATTCGCGTCTCCACGCCGGCCGCGGCGGAGATGACCAAGCTGCTCGAGAACATCTATCGCTGCGTCAACATCGCGCTGGTGAACGAACTGAAACTGCTCTGCCTGCGCATGGGCATCGACATCTGGGAAGTGATCGCGGCGGCCGCGACCAAACCTTTCGGCTTCCAACCCTTCTATCCCGGCCCGGGACTGGGCGGCCATTGCATCCCCATCGATCCCTTTTATCTGAGCTGGAAGGCAAAGGAATTCGACTTTAGCACGCGCTTTATTGAGCTCGCCGGTGAGGTGAACGAAGCCATGCCTTATCACGTGGTGGCTGCGGTCTCTTCCGCGCTCAATCAGCGCAGCAAGCCCCTCAAGGGATCGCACATCCTGGTGCTGGGTTTGGCTTACAAGCGAGATGTGGATGATCTGCGCGAATCTCCTTCGTTGTCGATCATCGAGATGCTGCAGCAGGAGGGCTCCACCGTCAGCTATAACGATCCTTTCTTCCCCACGGTGGGACGGGGACGAAAATACAATCTGAACATGCAGTCGCAGCCGCTTGAGAACCTTAGCGGTTACGATTGTGTGCTGATTGTCACCGATCATACTTCCTACGATTACGCCCGGATCGTCAAAGAAGCGCAGCTGGTGGTGGACTCGCGCAACGCCACCCGCGGCCTGCAGTCGGAAAAGATTGTGAGATGTTAGAGCAGGCAGCCAGGCCGGAACCGATGACCCGAACGCGGCGGTCATCAGGTATGGTGTGGACACTCTCACTCTTCGTCGTTTTCTGGGTGAGCTTTTTTATTTTGTACCGGCGCTTTCCCTATTTGAAGAATGGCGCGGACGTGGTCTTCACCGCCAAATTGAACTGGGAGGGCGGGGGATCGATTTTCCCCGCTGACCCCCAGGTGCTCCGCCTGGCTATTTTCGGCAACAGCAAAATTCTTGCCGGGTTTGTGCCCTCCCTGTTCGATCAAATGGCTGCGGCGGATCGCCTGAAGGTTTCTTCTTTTAATTCCGGCTTTCCCGGCAGTGACCTGCTCATACCGCCGCTCCGGGCGATGTGTGAGCGCGGGCAGGCCCCCAACATTCTTCTGCTCACCCTCCCCTGGAGAGCGGACCCACCCCGGCGAAGCTTCTTTCGCTTCGTGACGGATGACCACGCCGTGATCCAGGCGTTGTTTCCCTTCCGCAGCATGGCCAGAGATGTGAGCAGCTTTCTGCTGAATGCTCCGCGCAATGGCGGCCCCGTGGCCTATTACAAAGAAGCCGAAAAGGACGCGACGGGGGTCATCGCCAGCCGGGGATACTACTTGATTTCCGAGCAGGACCGCTTTCCAGGAGGCCGGCTTCCCGACGATTTCCATCTCCCGACGGATGAGCCAAACACCGTAGTTTCCCGTACTCCGGGTCCACCTGGTTCGGCGCTTACCGAACTAAATCAGCTGATAGGCCGCTATCATATCCGCTGTTACTATGTGCCGTTTTACCTGCGTATTGGAGAAGCAGCCGCCCCGCCCGATTATGACCAGCATTTCGCTACCCCGCTGGAACGGCTCACTCCCTGCCAAGTCCTGGGTCCCGTCTATTACTTGTATCCAAACAGGCTCTTTTCTGATCAAACCCATCTCAACCGCGCCGGCGCCGAAGTCTACACGACAGCCCTGTTTCACCTGCTTGAAAACAAACTGAAGTAGCCCGCGTTGCCCATCGTTTTGAGCATTTCCCCGTCTGGACTCGTGCGTCGAATGGGTAGGGGTTGTCGTTTGCCGAAAGTTATCCCCGGATCGCTCCTTGGTTGCTCCCCAGAGGCCCCGGGCGGTAAAAGAGTTTGCACATCCCCCCCGAGGCCCTAAACTAAACTAAGAATTGGACAAGTTCGTCCCCGGGGTTGGATGGGGACTGGGTCGATGTAAAGGAGTCAAACCTGGCAGGGGTCACCGGCTGTGCGCCGGCAGACTTTCTGCTTCCAGAAATTATGGGTAAGCGTTCAGGTCTTTTCTTGGCAATCCTGCTCAGTTTGAGCATGGCGCAGGTCAAAATGCCAGTTGCTGCTGCGCAGTCCACCAACTCCGACGCGTTGGACTGCCCTTCCGGTGTTATTTCCTCGGTCGATGGAAGTTGCGTGGGTGAGGAGGAGACTCCAGGAACTACGGGCCAGCAGGCCAATCCATCGGGTGCCTATGGAGGCGCAGGTGTTTCCACCAGTCCACTGTTAAGTCAATATCCGGGACTGCAAACCCAGGGCATGAATACCCGGATTCCGGAATTCCGCGATCTCGGTGGGTTGAATAGTTCCCCCGCCCAACTGGAGGCGCTGCAAGAGGCCCAGTCGCTGGCGTATCAGAGCGTTCCCCCTCCGACAGACTTCCAACTAATGGTTCGTGCCTCCCTGGGCCGTCTGCTTCCTGTTTATGGCGACTCCCTCTTCCGCCGGCAAGTGCCTTCGACCTTTGCTCCTATCCGCAACGCGAATGTAACCCCCGACTACGTCCTCGGACCGGGCGATCAACTTATCATTCGCATTTGGGGCCAGGTCGATTTCAACGCGCAAGTCACCGTCGACCGCTCAGGTGCGATTTATCTCCCTCAGGTAGGCGAGATCCACGTGGCCGGCCTGCCTTATTCACAAGTTCAGGAACATATCCGCGACGCCGTCAGCCATATCTACAAAAGCTTCAATCTCGAGGTGGAGATGGGGCAGTTGCGGTCGGTCCAGGTGTTTGTTGTGGGCCAGGCCCGCCGCCCCGGTACCTACACCCTCGGTGCGCTCAGCACCCTGGTGACCGCGTTGTTTGCCACCGGCGGCCCCTCCGTCCAGGGCTCTCTGCGTGACATTCAGCTACGACGGAACGGCCAAACCATCACCCACTTTGACTTGTACGACCTTTTGATATTCGGCGACATGTCCAAGGATGCTCCCCTGCTTCCGGGCGATGTGATTTACATCCCTCCCGTTGGACCGCAAGTAGCGATAGCCGGCGAGGTCCACGTTCCCGCCATCTACGAACTCAAAGGTTCCACTTCCGTGGAGCAGGCTCTGCAGTTCGCGGGCGGCTTATCGTCCACTGCGTCTCTGTTGCGAGCGTCGCTGGAAAGGCTGGATGCCCATACCAGCCGCACCGTCATCGATGTGACGCTCCAGGGCGCCGGGTTGGCGACTACCCTCCAGGGCGCCGACCTTCTCCGCGTGTTGCCCATCTCTCCGCAGTTCCAAAACACGGTATTGCTGCGCGGTAATGTCGCGGAACCGGGACGGTTCGCCTGGCATCCGGGCATGAAGCTGAGCGACATCATTCCCGACGCCCAGTCACTCATCGTGCGCGATTATTGGCAGCGCAGGAACCGCCTGGGGATTCCGGGTCCTGAGTTCAAGCCGGAATACGCCAGCAACCCCGACTATTTCCCCAGGAATTCCGGTGGCTATCAGACAGGAGTTCCTCAGTTCGACAGTCGCGGAGTTCCCATCTTCAACACCCCCGGCGGACTCAATCCCAATCAGAATCCACAGAATAACGGCCAGAACAATCAGAACCCGAGTCAGAACTCCGGTCAGAACTCCGGTCAGAACCAGAATCAAACCTACAACCCGAACTGTGTACCTTCCAGCAACACCAACCCGACCCAGAATCTGGGGATATTCGGCGCTGCCAGCGGGTTGTCCAACCCCCAGAATAATCAGCAACCCTGCTACTCCAACAACGGCGACAACACCAATACAGACAATGGCACCGGTACTCGGTCGCTGGCCGATGAAGAACAGGCATCCACCATCAATTCACCGCGTCCTCCCTTGACCGTCGCGCTCCCGGTTCCCGAGATCGATTGGTCCTATGCCGTCATCGAGCGCATGAACCCCCAGACACTCACTACGTCTCTGGTGCCATTCAATCCTGGCCAACTGGTGATGGGGCACGATCCGGCGCAGGATTTGCCTTTGCAGCCGGGAGACGTGGTCACCCTTTTCTCCCAGGCGGATATCAAGGTTCCGCAGGCGGAGAGGACCAAGTTCGTTCGCCTGGAGGGCGAATTTCAGCATTCTGGTATCTACAGCGTGCTGCCGGGTGAGACGTTGCCCCAACTCGTGGCCCGAGCGGGAGGTTTCACGCCCCAGGCCTACCTTTTTGGCTCAGATTTTACCCGGGAGTCGACGCGCGTCCTGCAACAGCTGCGACTGAATGACTACCTGCAAAATCTGGAATTGGAGATCGACCGGGCAACGATCGCCTCTGCCGCCAGCGTTGGCGCCGTGGACCCCGCGGCCACCGCCGCCTCCAGAAGCCTGGTAGCCAGGTTCCGGACCATACGCGCCACTGGCCGCGTGGTGCTCGATATACCGCAGAATGCAACCGGAATTGCGAGTTTGCCAAATATACAATTGGAAGATGGCGATCGCTTCGTGGTTCCTTCCAAGCCCAGCACAGTGAATGTTGTAGGTGCGGTATACGACCAGAATTCATTCCTGTTCAAGAACACCCAACCGGTGGCGGCTTACCTCCGGTTGGCCGGGGGACCGACAAAAAGTGCCGATGGGGACGATTCTTTCATTATCCGGGCCGATGGCTCGGTGGTGAGCCGCCATTCGCAGAGCGGGGTGTTCGGCAATACCTTTGCGTCGATGCGGCTCAATGCGGGGGATACTGTGGTGGTTCCTGAAAAAGTACCCCGGCCTTCCGGTCTGAGGAACTTCATCAATTACACCCAGATCTTCTCCCAGCTTGCGCTCGGCGCAGCAGCGATCGCTGTGCTGCAGTAATGGAGTCGGCTGTATGTCTACGGTGAGTGAAGTTAGTCATGAAATCCCGATAGATAAGGGCAGTCCCCCGCCTCGGGAATTTGACATTCTCGATGTATTGACCATCCTCGCCGCTCGCAAAGGCACGATTTTCCTGGCGACCGTAGCTGGGTTTGCGATCGCCATTGGGCTCGTGTTCCTGGTCAGACCCTCCTTCACGGCCAAGGCGTCCATCCTGCCTCCCACTCAGGACCAGTCGAGCGGTAATGTCTTGATGGGGCAATTCGGAGCCCTGGCATCCATGACCGGGCTGGGCGGTTCGCTCGGAATCAAGAATCCCGTCGATCTGTACATCGGTATTCTTCAAAGTCAAACCGTGACCGACGCCATGATCAAGCGCTTCCATCTGATGGAGTTCTACCACGCGAAAAAGTGGACCGATGTGCGCACTGCTGTGCGAGGCGCTTCCAGTTTCGTCGCCAATAAAGACGGCATGATCGACATCTCAGTGACCGACCACGATCCTCGGAAAGCCGCCGATATGGCAAACGCCTATATCGACGAACTGTACAAATTCAACAACCGCCTGGCGATTGGCGGAGCGTCTCAGCGAAGACTTTTTTTCGAGCAACAGCTGCAGGAAGAAAAAGACAGGCTGGCCGACGCTGAGGTCGCCTTGAAAAAAACCGAGGAATTGACGGGGGTCATCGCGCCTTCGGGACAAACGGAAACAGTCATCCGGCAGGTGGCGCAGCTGCAGGCGGATATCACTTCGCGTGAGGTCCAACTGGAAGCCCTGCGAACCTCTTCTACCGAGCAAAACCCCGATGTCATCCGCCTCAATACAGAACTCGCTAGCCTGCGCGGACAATTACGGGATCTGGAAAGCGGAACGACGAAACATGCGCCCGGGGATATTTCCATCACCGCTGCAAATGTGCCCCAGGTCGGACTCGAATACATCCGCAAGGAGCGTGACGTAAAGTATCACCAACTCCTCTTTGACCTGCTCGCCCGCCAATACGAGGCCGCCCGGATGGATGAGGCCAAGGCTGCTCCAGTGATTCAGGTAGTGGATCCGGCGCTGGTGCCGGACAAGAAATCGGCCCCATACCGGGCTTTGTGGGCAATTACCGGCGGCGCCCTCGGATTCTTTCTTACCACCGGCTGGGTGCTGGGCAGCTTTGTCTATCGCCGGCTGGCAGCGGATGAGGAACAAGGCCGAAGACTGGCTTTGCTGAGGCAGGAATTGAAGTTGCGTGGCTAGCGTGCGAAGCCCCAGCGAGCGCAGGAGAACCGCCTCCGGGCAGAGAAGGCACAATGCAGATTGTGACCGTGGTTGTACTGTACAAGCGAGCGCCTGACCAGAGCCAGACCATCAACGGTCTGGCAGCGGCATTTGAACGAAATCCGGAGCTTCTGGATTCGTTTGTAGTGTTCGTTTGGGATAATAGCCCGACCCCGATCGCCGATCCAAAGTTTCCCTTCCCCTGTGTTTACCGGCATGGCGGCCGCAACCTGGGAACCTCTGGCGCTTACAACCGTGCGCTGGAGTTCGCGGAGTCGGCGGGAGCGGCCTGGTTGCTGCTCTTTGACCAGGATACGACCGTCTCGGAGGAATTTCTTCCCAGCATGCTGGCCTACAGCAAGCGTTTCCAGAACAACCTGGAAATCGCTACCGTTGTGCCTTTTGTCCGCTCTCACGGTACGCTTGTCTCGCCCAGGTGGCTGGGCAGGTTCAACCGCGTCAAGCAAATTCCTTCCAATGTTGGCGGCGTCTACAAACGGAAAGCTTATGCGGTCAATAGCGCGACGTTAATGCGCGTCGCGGCCTTGCGAGAAATTGGGGGCTATAGCGAGGATTTCTGGCTCGATCTTTCCGACGTCTACGCGTTCCAGGCGATGTTCAAAAAAGGCCGCTACATGTTTATTGCCCGAGAGCTGGAGCTGCAACACTCGATAGCCGCACTGGACTTCGACAAGCAAATGACACCTCAGCGATACCGCAACTTCCTTGCCGCTGAAAGCGCGTATGTAGATCTCTACTCGTCTCCGCTGGAGCAAACCTGCCATCTGCTTCGATTGTTGGCGCGTACCCTCAGGCAATACCAGCGATACGATAACAAGGTGTTTTCCAGGATATGCTGGGAATACTTTTGCCGGCGGCTCTTCCACAACCGCAAGGAACGAATCCTGGGGTGGCGGAAGCAACTCGCGCAGCGCGACATCCCGATCATCGAAAATGGGCGGGTGATCGGGTGACCGGCGACCGTCGCTGCGAAAGCAGTTTTCGATGAGCGTCGACGGCGTCATCGCATTATTGGCAACGTTGGTTCTGGTTAACTACTGGATCAGCCGCTCGGTTCTCTATCCGCCGCTGCTGTTTTGCGGGATGTGGCTTCTTGATTTGTCGCTCTACTGGCTCGATCTGACTCCGATCGACACCATCCACTCCAACACCCTCGGAATCATCGGTGTAGGCGCCGTCCTGTTCTCTATGGGCGGGGGGCTGGCGATGCTCGCCCCCAGAAATTTGTTGCAGGCGCGGATGATCATCACTCGATTTCCACCGCGGAACAAAATCGTCAAGCCCGCTGTGATGTTATTTCTCTTTTGTGGTCTTCCGCTGCTCCTGTCGAATCTGCTGGCCATGGCTGCTCTGGGAACTGGTAACACGATTTTCCAGCGAGCCCGCACCGGCGGCGCGGCGGCGGGACAAGTCTCAGGGGCAAGTCCGATCGGAACTTATTTCATCCTATGGGCTTTATACGCGGCTCCGTTGTTCCTGCTTGAGCGGCGCGACAGAAATTTCTGGATGATGGCAGGCATAGCGTTCATCGCCAGCATTCTGAGCACCGGACGCCTGCCGCTTCTCATGCTGATTTCGTCGCTCACCTGCGTTCAGCTCATGATCACGCACCGGCACACGTTCCTGGCCGCCTTCAAGTTCGCGCGCATCCCTATCTTCATCTTTCTTTGCCTGTATTTTGGCTTGATCTTCGTGACCAAGGACACGAGTGTATTCAACGCTGGGATAGGAGAAATACTGCTCATGTTCCTGGTGGGCTACATCGTTGGCCCAACAGCCGCTCTTGACTACATTTTGCAGCACCGTCCGGACTACGCCGTTGGCTCAAATCACACTTTCAAGTTCTTCCTGAGTATCTTTTCGCACTTGGGCTTGGTCGCCTACCAGCCACCACCTCAAGACAACTTTATTTTTGTCCCTTTTCCGACGAATGTGCTCACCGTCTACCGCTATTACATCTACGATTTTGGCTTGTACGGGGCTCTGACGGTGATGGCAGTGATCGGTTCGCTGCAAACATTGGTCTATCGCAAAGCCCGTTCCGGCAGCAAGCTGGCGATATATTTCTTTGCCATCACCTTGTTTGAGACTCTCATGGTGATTTTCAGCGACGAGTATGCGTCCTTTGGCGCTTACATTGACTCGCTGGCATTCGCCGTCATCTACATTGTCTTACGATCTCTCCCCATACGTATTCTCCCTAGACTCACCTCGGGGTATGGCATCCGTGGCGAGAGCGATCTTACGGTGTAGCCAGCGAGTAGGGGCGGCTCAATAGTGAGAATTTATGGATGCACCACGGTGCAGTAGATCGTTCCACCGCCGGTCGCGGTATTGCTGAGCGCCGTTTCGGACACGCGGAATTCGCCGCCGGCAGTGGGCGGGCTAACGACCGTGGCCACGGTGACACCTTGAGCACCCACAACCGAGCACCCTGCTACCTTGTAACTCGCATCCGCAAATGGGATCGGATTGACCATGGTCGCCGCTGTAGCGCAGGTGTTTCCTATTGCCCCCGCGGCGATCGTGCAGCCTGGACCCGAAGCTACAAATGTTCCCGTGACTTGGCTCGAGGATTGGTTGTAGCCGACAACATAACCCGAACCGCTGGCCACGGTGAGAATCTTCTCTGAGTCGGGCGATGTATTGTCTTCGATAAGGGTGCCTTCGAAGGGTCTCGTTCCTGAAGCAGCCAGATAAATGAGCGTGTTGCTGTTCGTCACTCCATAATTACCGCGAATCACCGATTGCGTTAAAGGAGTTTGGACATAGATCCCCGTCTTCCAGTTGAAGAACTGATTCTCAGTGATGTACACATTTCGTCTGGGCTGACCGGACTTGCTTGATTCAAACAAGATGCCATTTGCAGAAGATGGATTGTAGTTGTAAATAAAATTGCCCGTGAGCCACACGCCGTCAAGATTGTTGAAGTCCGGCCCCTGAGTACCCGTCGCTCCCATGATCTGAATAGCATTCGCGTCCGTTCGATTGGTCGCCATGAAGTTGTAAAACAATTGTGCAAACTTAAGCTGTCCAAGAAAGACAGAGGGGTTACCGCCGTTGTCGAAGGCGTTCGCCGTAGCTACGAATCCCAGGCAGTTGACGATGTAGGCATTCACGTCAAATTGTTCAAACGTGTTGTTGGTCAGGTTGAGCCCTTGCGGCGAGGTGATTAGGGTTTGCGCAATTTTTCCGCCCGTGCAGGCTTGACCAGTACCACCGTTGCAGGCATAGCGAGCTGAGGAGTAGGAAATAATACCATTCGTTGTTGCGGATCCAGGGCCTTCAAACGGCCGCTTGGTGTAACGAAAACTTCCCGCTTGAACCGCGTTGTTTTGCACCACGAGTGAGTAGTTGTTTCCCGAGTCTACGATGCCCTGCCGCACATAGAAAATCTGGTTGTTTTGAATGACGCACTCGCCGCAATCCTCCACGTCGATCCCTGTATCCATCGAAAACATCGTGTTGCCTTCGAGGATGACGCCGGGTATCTGGTAGAGTTGGGGGTTCGATCCAGGAGAGGGATAAGGATAAGTTCCCGTTGAGCCGGTTTGATTGTAGACCTTGATACCCGTGACCTGTGATGCGGCAGCGGCGTACATAAAGTTTATGTTTCGGACGAAGCGGTTGATCGTAGATGTGATTTGGCTGTGATATTTCGCCTGGTCGTATGTTTCTACAATCTCGATGATCGCGTTGTCGGGCGCTCTCGCAGACCAGCCAGGGCCGGGTGAAATCCAGGTGCCGTTCCCGCTTCCCTCGATCGAGCCGTAGTTGTAGAGGATGATGGGATGATTGACCAGGCACTTACCTTGCGGCAGTTCCACCGTACCTTGAGCCATAGCGAGAGGAGGCACAACCTGAATGCCGCCGCCGACTGCGGCCAGTGCATCCACTGCGTTTTGGATGGCCGAGGTGTCATCGTTGTTTCCGTTGCACAGCGCACCGTATTCGGCCGCCTTGATGGTAGTGGACGGTACCACTCCGCCCGAAAATCTCGCCGCGTTGTTGGGGTTGAATGGTCGCAAATCCTGTACGCGGACATGGTTGGGGTTAGTCCAGGTATCGGTGCCCTTGTAGGTCGGCGGTATGACAACCCGGCCTGTAGCGCCAGCCGCATCAATGGCCGACTGGATCGTTGGATACCCGGTCTCACCGGCCATATATATCCGGTTCAGGGTGTTGACAGGAGGGGACACATTCTGTGCGGCTGAGGAGTGGATCAGGCACAACATCGTGATAAGCGCCAAAGCAAGGAACTTCATAACGGGTGTCCTCAGCGTGAGATATCTGAACTCTCCCGTGCCCTGGTGCCAACGTTGCGATGCTCAAGGGAGTGCCACCTTCAGCTCAGAACAACGCAGTCGTTCTTGCTAGCGTGTCCTCAGTAGCCCGGAATCTTTCCCCGAAGCCGACGGAACCAGTCCCCTGGTAAATTGCAACGCGCGGAAGCCTACGTTGCAAACCAAACCTTTAAGTCTCAGATACAAAAATATAAGACGATCCCGGAGTCCACCACGGTACTGCATAACGCCAAGTCCGCATCCCGCGTGTACTCGAAAAAACCGGTATTCGCCTCTGTGTTCTTGCAGGAAATCCTCGATGGCTGTCAGTACACCGTTGCGCGGACCACCTTCATGGGTAGCTTTCTTGAAGTAGTCGTGCAGTGTCACGTCTTCAGTCAACTCGCTCTTACCCCGTACCAAACCCTTTTGCTTCCAATCATGAACATAGGCTGGCGGTATCACTTCCGGCTGGTAGTACATGTCGCGGCGCCCCCAGGGCCATTCAACGTCGTGAAAAAAGAGGATGCCGCCAGGTCGCAGCAGATTGCGCCTGGATATTGCCTCGAGTTCTTCATGAACCGTGTACCAGTTGTGATCGCCGTCAATCAGAATGCAATCGAATACATCATCCAGGTTGGGTAGTACTTCGAGACTGGTCCCCTTCCTCACGACGACATGCGGCTTGCCGGCGTACTTCTCCCCTAGATCGCAGTCCAGGCAGGGATCGATGACAGTATGTTTCACGCCCGGAACAGCCGCCAGCATGTCCGTACCTTCTCCTAGGGAAGCGCCGATTTCACACACACGTCGCCATCCCCTGCCTGCTAAGAGAGGCAGTACAAACGTCTTCACATATTGATGCATTGCAATCTCCCTCCCGGCATGGTTCGTGGGCGCGAGTCCGCTGTCATATCCAGGATTGTAACGAACTTAAAAGACCATGGCACCCACTCCATTGCGGGATGGGGACGTTGCATGGCGTCTACTGCTTTGGCGCGACAGCCAAAGCAGTGCCCACGACTGGCAGTGATTTATCAAAGTCGGGTTCCTGGCCGCGGAGCATACGCGCGATGATGTCGTGGATCCTGATCTCGTCGAAGGGCCGCGTAATATCGTGTCCGGTTGTCTGTCCTGGGAAATGAATCATCAGGACTGGGCGAGGATCAAAACGGCCATGGCTGGCAGTTTCTTCTTCTTGGCTCCACTGCGGTGTTGGCCGCCACAAGGCTACCCGCCAGGAGTGGTCCGAGCAAACGATCACCGTCGTCTTCGCGGCCGAAGCGGTTGTTTCTAAGGTCGCCATCAACTCCCCCAAGACGTGGTCGGCCAGCGCCAGATTGTCGATATAAGTGCCGGTTGGGCGCTGATGCCCGGTTCTGCGGTCGTAAATGCCAGGAGGGTGCGGCACCGGCAGATGGATGAAAACGAAGCCAATGCCCTGGTCACGGATCAAAGCCTTAGCCTGTGGCAGGATGGCCGCCAGGTCGGCCGCGTGTTTTTCCTCCTGTCCGAAGTCAGACCGCCAGCTGCCCGCCACCTCCGTAAACGGCGCCATAGCATTCTTCAGGACAGACTGATCCCTTGTGGTTCCGTTCCACTGACCGTTTCCCATCCTCCAGAAACAGTAGTTAAGCGTTTCCCCAAGAATGCGGCAATAGGGGTTGTACCAACCGACGAGACCGGTGGTCCAGCCCAGGCGCTGGGCATCTGAAAAGAGCGTTCCGTGGGCATCGAAGGCTTGCCAGTTTTTTTGTCCGTCCAGTTTGAGCCAAAGATCTCCATTCAGATTGCTCCGGATGGCATCGACGACATGGCCCAGAAAGAACGAAGGCATCACTCGCTCGGTGTCATAGCCTGCGGGCTTCAAATTACTAAAAGAAACGCTCTCGCTCTTCAACCGGTCAAACGCAGGCATCTCCAGTCCGGGAAAGCGATGAGCGAAGGCTTGCTCATAGGAAAGCTCGTCGAAAACGAGCCACACGATCCGTCCTCGATCGCCCGGCATGGCCGCCCGGACGTTGGACAGTCCAGCCCGCGTCACCGGCATCCGGGCGTCCTGCGGCTGCGTTCGCAGGCCCAGGTATAGCAGCTCCGGAACCATCCACGCCATGCCGCAACCCGCCAGGAGCAGCAGCAACAGCAGGCCCCGTACGGCCTGCTGGTAAGCCGAGGGCAGCAGCCAGCGCAACGCCAGAGCAGCCAGGAGCGTGCCGTAGAAAAGCAGCTCTACGTAGAGGGGACCAAGCCCCTTTTGCCGCCAGGCCGCAAAGTCACCGGCAAGGGACGGGGCAAGCTCAGCGGCTACCAGTGCCCAAATGAATGTGCGCAGCCGCGTATCGCCTTTTTTTAGATATGCGAACAGTAGCGCAGCCAGCAGGCTGAGGGTTCCCAGACTGATCAGCATGCCCCAAATCAAGCTGTCTATCGGCAAAATGCTGTGATAGACCAGAGAATGGTGAGGCGAGAGCAATGGCCACACGCGAAGCAGCAGGATTATTATGGCTGCTCCGAACCCCTGCATGATCGTCTTTGAGCTCATGTCTTCCTGAATCCTCGAAAGCTTGAGCCGGCGCTCGAAAAGGACGAGTAGGGAGGCGCGCCGCAGAACGCGGGCGGAAACAGCACGGTCGCTTTCACGAAGCTCCTGAGGTGGAGGGTCTGCCTGCAGTGTGTAACGTGCAACAGGCTCCAAAAGTTGCGACCTTGTTTACCTTCTTGTCATCGCCCCTCTCTTGGGCGCCGGGGTGCTTCCGCGTCATGATCTAGGGCTGAGCCCCCTGGCGCAGCCCTACAGACATGGCGCCCCACTCCTCTACCCGGCGATAGGTTGTGCGGATGTAATCGTCCAGCAGCGTAACGCCGCTGCTCTTGGAACCGTCGTTCCATGGTTGGACCTGCGAGTCATACCGGGATTCGAGAATCGTTGTGCAGGAGGCAATCCACCTTCGGCAGCGCGCCGCGGTGATTCCGTATACAACAGCCACAATGGCTGATCTCAAAGTCAGGCCGTGGAGGCGTTCGACCAACACGGATGGCCCAAACAAGTCAAAAAGTGACGTCAGCGTGAAGAGCAGCGGCGACCTGTCGAACAAACCAATCTGATTGGCTAAGGTTGTAGTAACGGAGGAAGCTTCCTGCAAGATTCGATCTCCCCTTTCAGCGGTCATACGAATGCTGGATTTAAGCCGAATGACCACACGACGGCGCCGCGATCTTACTGGATGCTACAACACGCCAAGTCACAATCGACTGATAGCAGGTGCGGCAGGCTCCTCGAAGCCATCAAAGCGCAGCGCCCACCGAGCCGGCGGCCTCAGCGTTCGCTCGGGTCAGACCGTCGCTCCGATTCTCTTGGAGAAGCATGTGGAACAGGTCAGTCCAATTGGCCGCAAATGGCGCAGCAATAGATGGAGCGGCCGTTGCACTCAATGCAAGTTGCCCCTGGATGAAGCGTTGCATGGCATCCGCAAGAGCCTGGGGGTCGCCTGGCGGAAAGAAACTGACAGCGTGGTAGCTGCCGACGGTCTCGTGTGCGTACGGAAGATCGATGACAAGCATCGGCTTGCCCGTTTGTTGGAATTCGGAAATGGGTATGCCCCAGGTCTCCAGTTTGGAAGGAAACAAGAGACAATCCGCCTTCGCGTAGCGCAGAAGGATGCGGTCACGAGGCATGATGCCGAGCCACGAGACAGAGCGCAGGCCGCCATACTCAGAGCGCAGTTTCGCCGCGTACTGATTCTCGCTGCCGTCGATCGTGAGCCAGACATCGAAGCCCTCCACCCCACTCTGCTCGAGGACGCGAGCGGCTTCCAGCAAAAGCTCGACATTCTTGTAAGAGCGGGGATACGCAGGATAAAAAAATCGCACCGCCGGCCTTTTATCCTGCTCATCCTCCTCGAGCTGGTGCGCGGGGATTACAAGATTCGGGGTTCGTGGGTGTGCCACGACGATGTTCGGTGCGCGATACCTCCGGCGGAACTCGCCGCGTAGCCATTCCTGCTGCACAATAACCAGGTCATTGCGGCGCAGGTTGATTGCGTACAGATAGCCATAGAAAAAGGTGAAGAGGGAAAACTTCCAGTCGGTGAATGCCTCCCTCGCCCCCAGCCTGTAGAAGGGGGACGGATTCTGACAATAGACAGCGCGCACTTCAGCCGTCACATTCGGAGTCATATCTTGCATGGAAAGCCAAAGATAGGGTCGAAGTCGCCGGCTGAGAGCGCGCAAACCCCAATACTCGAAGTGGACGCGCCGGAGCCATGAAGACTTGACGTGCGGGAATTCGATGTAGGTGACGCCATCGACGTCAAACAGATTTCGGCGATGGACAAGAGCCACAACCTCATAACGGCCGGAATAATGGTCGGCCAGTTCCTGAAGAGCGTCCTTGAACACCGATAGTGTGCCACCCTCAACCAGGTTCACGCCCGACAGTACAATCCGGTGTTTCACACTACCCCCCAAGGAGACCAAGTGGACGCTTTAGCCAGCCTCTAGGATAAGCCTGGATTTCTTATCCTCCCCATAGCCGGAAAAGAATGCCGTTGCGCAATTTAACATCCGATGTCTAGAATGACGCCGACCGCTGAAAACCTACTGAAAACCCCGGTCCAGGGTGGTTCTCCATGCTCTACCGGACTGCACGATTGCTTGTTGTACTGCTTGGTTACGCCGTTATAGTGAACATCGCAGGCTGTGGCTACAGCGGCACTCTACCCGCCCCAACCGGGACGGATGTCGCGCCCCCGGGGGCCATCCAGCATGTAGTGGTGATCTTTCAGGAAAATGTCTCGTTCGACCACTATTTCGGTACTTATCCGCAGGCCCTGAACCTCCCCGGTGAGCCACCGTTTACGGCACTTGCAGGAACACCGGCGGTCGACGGCCTCTCTCCCGATCTCATGCATAACAACCCGAACGCCAGCAATCCAAGCAATGGTGCTGGGGCAACCAATCCGTTTCGGCTGTCACGGGCCAACGCCGCCACTGCTGACCAGGACCATGGCTACCGGGCGGAACAGACGGCCTTTCACGCCGGTGCAATGGACCTGTTTCCACTTTCCGTGGGTGCGGCCGATGGACCCAACCTGGGCAGCGGCATCGCCGCTACCACCGGCCTGACCATGGGCTACTACGACGGGAATACAGTAACCGCGATGTGGAACTATGCCCAGCACTATGCGATGAGCGATCGCTTCTTTGGGACGACGTTTGGCCCCTCATCGCTCGGCGCCCTCAATCTCATCTCCGGTCAGACGAACGGTGTGGTAAACGACGCCAATGCTGAGGGTTCCATGGTCTCGGATGGGTACGGGGGATACACGCTTTTCAATAATGTCTACCCGCTCAGCGAAGTCTGCGCCAGCAAGACCGAGCTGGTCCATATGACAGGCAAAAACATTGGCGACCTCTTGAACGCAGCGGGCGTGACCTGGGGTTTCTTTGCCGAAGGTTTCGATCTTACGCTGACCAACAGCAATGGCACCACAGGTTGCCACCGAAGCCACACCTCGGCCGTTACCAAGCAGCAACGGCCGGACTATACACCCTTCCTCGATCCATTCCAGTATTACGCCTCAACCGCTAACCCCGATCACGCGCGCCCCGCGTCCGCGAAGACGATTGGTCAAGGGAATGATGGCAGCTCTCACCAATATGACATTCACGACTTTTTTGACGCGCTGAAGGCCGGTAATTTTCCCGCCGTTAGCTACCTCAAGTCAGCGGCCTACCGCGATGGCCATGCTGGGTACTCGGACCCGCTGGATGAGCAGGCCTTTCTGGTGCACGTAATCAATACGATTGAGCAAACGCCGCAGTGGAGCAGCACAGTCATTATTATTACCTACGACGATTCCGACGGCTGGTATGACCATGTCCACAATATCGTCAACGGCAGCGCGACCGCGCACGATACTTTCTCGTCGGCTGGGAAATGCGGCGACCCGGAGAGCGCACTCCCCGGGGTAAATCCTGGCACTTTGCATGCACAGGGAAGATGCGGCTATGGTCCGCGACTGCCGCTGTTGGTCATCTCGCCCTGGGCTAAGCCAAATTACGTTTCCCACACCGTCACCGACCAGAGCTCAGTCTTGCGCTTCATCGAAGACAACTTCTTGCATCAGCAGCGAATTGGCGAAGGGTCTTACGACGACTTGGCCGGCTCTATCGACGACATGCTTGACCGCAGCGGGAGAACGCCAAAAAACGGCGCGGTCATCCTGCTGGATGACACGACTGGCGAAGTGATAAGCGCGAAGTAGTCCGAGACCAATCGGGACCCCGGTCGCGCGTTTCCCTCAAAGAAAACCGCACCAGGCCGCCTGCCGGCAAGCGTCGGAATGGAAAAGCTCTCGATGAGGGCGTATTGATACCAAACAGGTTAAGATCAAAGGATGGGCAAAACGGTCCTGATTACCGGAGGGCTCGGCTTCATCGGGCTGGCGCTGGCCCGGACACTGGTCCAGCGCGGCATGGCCCTGCGCCTGTTGGACAACCTGAGCCCTCAGATCCATGGGGTGGATTCGCAGCCCGAGCTGGGCGCTCTGTTCGAGCAACACAATGTAGAGGTGATTCGGGGTGACGTCTGCCAGCGCCGGGATTGGGTCCTGGCTCTGCGGGACGTCGACTCCGTGGTTCACCTGGCCGCGGAGACCGGAACCGGCCAATCCATGTACAGGATTGGCGACTATACCAGAACGAATGTCCTCGGTACCGCCCTGTTGCTCGACGTGCTGGCTAACGAACGCCACGGAGTCTCGAAATTGCTTCTGGCCTCTTCTCGCGCTGTTTATGGGGAAGGCGCTTACCAGTGCCCTCGCTGCGGTCCGGTGTATCCGCCCATGCGCAGCCTGGGCAGTCTACAGGCGGGTCAATGGGAGCCGCTTTGCCCTAACTGTGGCGGACCCATTCAGCCGCTTGCCACCCCCGAAACGGCTCGCACCAGCCCGGGATCGATCTATGCTGCCACCAAACTGGCCCAGGAAGATCTGTTCCGCATCGCAGCCAACGCACTCGGCATTCCGTTCCTGATTTTCCGGCTGCAGAATGTCTATGGCGAAGGCCAGTCGCTGAACAACCCGTACACCGGAATTCTGTCGATCTTTTCCAGCCGGATCCGGCAAGGCAAAGAGATCCCGCTATTTGAGGATGGCCAGGAAAGCCGTGACTTTGTACATGTCTCCGACGTGGCCGAGGCGATGGCGCTCGGCCTTTCTTCGGACGGCGGGGATGGCCTGACCCTGAATGTTGGCTCTGGGGTGCAGGTAAGCGTGGAAACCATTGCCCGGCACCTTAAGCAGCAGTTCCACGATTCCGATTCACCGGTTATCGTATCCGGCCAATATCGATTGGGCGACATTCGCCACAACTACGCGGATATGTCGGCCACCGGCCGAGCTCTCGGTTTTTCCCCTAAGGTGCCCCTTGAGGAAGGCATGGCCCGTTTCGTGAGCTGGGTGAAAACCCAACCCGTTATCCAAAATGGCGCGGAAGACGGATTGGACCGCGCCAACCGGGAGTTGATCGAGCGCGGCCTGATGAAAGCCTGAACCAGGCGTAAGTGCATACTGCGCTTGGAATCGGAGGGCCAATCGGGTTGAACCTCGACCCCGATGATAAAAACCTCTTGTGCTGTTCAGCCCTTCTTAACGGGTCTTTTTCTTGCTCCAGCACATCTATTGTCTTACTGGAATCAAATTGTTTTGTGGCATAGAGATCTCCCCCAGATGCGCGGTCGGTCCCGTTATATTCTTTCCCCATACCTCGGCAGCGGTTGTTGGAGCATCAAAAGTGGGAGGGATGTCACCGTCTTGCACGGTGTGACCTTGGGGACCAGGCAGATTGATATGAGATGTGACTCGGCTCTCAGGCCGGAACACGGTGACTTTGCCCTGCTTGGAGCTGGCGCCAAAGTTCTGGGCGGAATCACTTTAGGCGATAATGTCAGAGTAGGCGCGAATTCTGTCTTGCTGCGACGCGTGCCTGCCAATGTAGCCGTCTCCGGTGTTCCTGCACGCGAAGTCTGTTCATCCGAAATAGAAGTGCCTGAGGTTTTGAAAGATTGATGAATCTCTTGCTCGACCTGACCATTATCATACCCAACTACAACACTAAAGCATTGCTACAGCAGTGCTTAGCGTCGATTTACCATTACACCCGGGGAATTCGATTCGAGGTAATCTGCATCGACGACGGTTCGTCGGATGGCAGCCCGGAGATGGTCGAGTCGGCTTTTCCAGAGGTCATTCTGGTGCGCAACAAAGTTGCGCTGCTTTACTCCAAAAACAACAATCTGGGCATGAAGATGTCGCGCGCCCGCTACGCCTGCTTGTTGAATAGCGACACCAAGCTGTTGGGCAACGCCTTCAAGGTGCTGGTGGACTTTATGGATGACCATCCGGAGGCAGCTGCTTGCGGTCCGCGGTTGCTCAATCCTGATGGCACCACGCAATCCTGTGTTCGCAGTTTTGCCGGCCTCGGGACCATGATTCTCCAGGGACTCAATTGGCACAAGCTGTTTCCCCGCGGCCAAGTCTCCCGGGAATACTATGCCTGCGCCTTCGATTATTCGCGGCAACAGCAAGTGGAAAGTTTGGGAACGACAGCCTACGTGTTGCGTCGGGAAACCTGGGAGACCTTCGGCATGCTCGATGAGCGCCTGCCCCATTTTCAGGTCGATTTAGCCTACAACCTGATGCTGAAGCGTAACGGCTGCAAGATCTACTACACCCCGACCGCCGAGGTCATTCATTACGGGAGCCAAAGCATCAACCAGATGCCCAGAAAAAAGATCATTGAGCAGCATCGGGCGATGGTTGATTTCAACGAGCATTACGATTACTTTGGCAAGAGTCGGCTACTCAAACTGATGGTTCGTGCGGCGGTGGCTGCACGTTGTCTGTTAAAAATCGCAGAGTTTTATCTGAGTAGCGATAAGCGCGTGATCAAGGGACCGGGAGCGCCCAGGCTGAATGCGATCGACAGAACGGTCATGCAACGGGAGGATCTGCGGACCGGCGCCGATTAGCGGGAGGCAGAGCTGGAACCTGTCCCATTTTCGGCAAATGGCTGACTCAATATCCCCCATTGTAAACCTTTTGAACCAATTGTGCGTCAGTCGGCCGTAGTGCCGCGCCAGGAATCTTGACTGTAATTAGCCCTGGGATACCCTAAGAATCGAAATACTGTTATTTTGGTTAAAAGGTTGAATCGGGAAAAGTTCTGCCCCGGCGCAACATCCTTTTTGGGCACGGGTTCATCCGTGTAGATAGCGGGAATCGGAAGCTTCGGCTCCGGCCGCGAAGATGCCGACAACGCGGTGGTTCGGTAGTAGGCTAAGGTTACCGGCACCTCAGCCGATCAAGCGAGTGTCTAGCAAAAAATAAGAATTTGCATCAGGACCTTCGACTCAGCAAAAGAATTAATTGACAAGACCCTGAACGAGAATTCAGCAAGCGCTCCAAAATTTTAGGACAGGTCTTTAAAAACGCATGGACACAAGCTTTGCTCCTCCGCAGCCCAGTGCGGCCCTGCTTTGGAATGATGTCGTCTCTGAGGTTAGCAATCATTCGACGACGACTTTGTTTCCTCCATTTTGCGCCATACCGCAGGATCCCGCTGCGTACTACGCCGAACCGAGCGCATGGAGCGTTTCGGGCTTCAAGCGCTGCATCGACTTCGTCTTTGCTTCGGTAGCCTACTGCTTTTCTGGCCTTTGCTGCTGCTGGCTGCGGTCTTGGTCCGCTACAAGTCGCCCGGTCCGGTGATCTTCCGCCAGAAGCGCGTGGGTCGAAATGGGGTTTTGTTCACCGTGTTCAAGTTCAGGACCATGGCAATCGACGCCCAGGCTGACGGGCCCTCACTGACCAAGCGGGGCGACCCACGGGTGACCAGGTTTGGCGGTTTCCTGCGCAAGTACAAGCTGGATGAGCTGCCCCAACTTGTCAACGTGCTGCGTGGCGACATGAGCCTGGTCGGGCCTCGGCCCAAGCTGCCTCATTTGGAAGTGATGCATATGCCCTTTCGGCCGGGCCTGACTGGAGCGGCCACCCTCGCTTTCCGCTGCGAAGAGGAGATGCTGCAAGATATTCCCGATGAAGAACTTGAGGCCTACTACTGCCGCATGATCAAGCCTTTGAAGGCGAAAATCGATTGGGATTACATGCGCGAGGCGACCCTGGCGACCGATTTCTCGCTGCTCTATGAGACGGCCTTCTGCTGTGTCTCCAGTCGCGCCAACTCCTGGGCAGTTGATTTTTCCAAGTCTGCCTAGACCAGCCGCCAAACAGCTCTGAGGAAAACTCTGGGCTTCACAGGTTGCGGAAAAGTCGACATTGGGAGCGGAAGGTATCCCTCAGCGGCTAAAGCCGAATTCATTTGCATTTACCTACGGACTGAAGGCCGTACCCTTCAGGAAGAGAAGTTTTCCGCATCCTGTTTAGCCCCGGAAGGGTACGGGCTTTAGCCCTTACGTAGATTGGAAAGAGGTCCGGCTTTAGCCGCTGAGGGACACATCGCGATTCCTCTTTCTATTTTTTGCGGAGTTTGTAAAGTCTATGAGCGTTTCCGAACAGGACGTCGAGCGTGTCGCCGAACTGGCCAACCTCGAACTGAGGGGTGGCGAAAAGGCGGCTATGCTGCGCGATCTGAATTCCGTCCTCGATTACTTTGCCCAGCTCAATGAGTTGGACACAACCGCGGTGCCGCCTATGACCCAGGTAGCCAACCAGTTGACCGAGGCCGAAGGAGCCAAAGCAGCGGCTCAACATCTCCGCGCCGATGAGATTGCTCCCTCGTTGAACCGGGACCAGGTTCTCGACTGTGCTCCCGACACGGACGGTATCTTCTTCAAAGTGCCTAAGGTGATCGAGCGCTAGGCAGTTTTGCCGCCATTTCCCGCTTCCACAGCAATGACAACGGGCCGGCTGAACCTGCGGAACAGCGCGTAGCGCATGGGCCCTACTGGATATAATCAGCCATGCCACTTGAAGCTGTCGGTCGAGGCAGCGAAGACCGACGCGTCTTTGAAAATACAACCGTCCGGCCGATTACCTTCCTGCTCATTTTTGCCGTGCTGCTCCCGGTCATCGCCGCCTTCGGAATTCTGTACCGGCGTTCCCTCTCTGTTCCTTACCAGGATGATTACGACACGATCCTGGCTTTCGCCGTCCACTACGCCCAATCGCCCACCGTAAAGGCTAAGCTGTTGGAGATCGCAGCCGAACAGCACAACGAATACAAACTCGGTTTTGAACATTCCATCGTGGCCGCCGAGTTGGAACTCACCCATCATTTGAACTTCACGTTCTTGACTGTTTTAGGTGATCTCTTCTTGTTGCCCTTGGGTTACCTTCTCTGGCGAACATTTCCTCCAGATGAGAGCGGGCTTGATCGCCGTTTGCTCGCGTTTTTGCCCATCAGCCTTTTGTTCTTCTCGCTCACCTATTGGGAAAATCTCAACTGGGCGACTACCGGGCTGCAAAATACCCCGGTCATTCTCTTCGGTCTTCTTGCTATTTCTCTTATCGCTCCCGGGAAGATGCCCTCTACTGCTCATCTGCTGCTAGGCTGCCTGGCGGCTGCGCTGGCGGCGTTTACTTCGGCGAATGGTTTTCTGTTAGGGCCCGTGGGCCTATGGATTCTACTGGCACGCCGCGCCTATGGAGGATCTGTGGCATGGTGCGCCAGCTTCATCCTGCCCCTCGCCGCCTACCTCTACCACTTCACACCTTCGGTTTACGTGGTGCAGAGATTCTTCTACCTCACCAGGCCGCTCTTTTTTCTGGGCTTTATCGGTTGTGCGGTGCCGTTCCGCTGGGTTGCAGCCCCATTGGGCCTGCTGCTGATGAGCATTTTTGTGCTGGCTGTTCGCGCCCGCTTCGACCGAACCAATCCCGTTGCCTTTTACTTCGCCGTCTGGATCGTGGCCACGGGATGCCTGGTCGCATGGGTGCGGGGTGGGGAAACGTTCGTAATCGCATCGCGATACAGCATGTACTCCATTTTGATGCTGATCTTCTGTTATTCCTTCCTGGCACGGTATCTACCCGGCCGCTGGGCCATTTTCAACCGGACGCGCTTTTACGTAACTTCCATAGTGCTGGCGGTGGCTTTCTGTGGTTTGGCCGACGTATATGCCTACAAAATTCTCCAGACCCGGCGCCTGTCGATTCTCGCAGGCATCGAGTCTTACCGCGCCAATCCTCAAGTCAATTCGCCCCTCAACAATCCGGAGGTGGAGCAAGGTGTCCCCAAAGAAAAGGCCTTCGAACAGGGTATGTTGACCGAAGCCATTCAGAAAGGCGTTTACACTCTCCCTCCGAAGCAGGAAATTCGCTAGACCGTCGGAGTGCCGACTGGCTCCTGCCTTATCGCAGGACAAAACGGATGCCACCGATGGTGCTATCAGGAACGATAGATAATAGAAGCATGAATTTTAAGCAGACTTGTATCTCCGAGGTTCGATCGGCAGTGAGCCATGCCAAGCCCAGCGCCACCCAGTTGGCGGAGCTTTGCCTGGAGGAGATTGAAGCACAAAATCCGGCCATCAATGCATATCTGGCAGTCAGCCGCGAGCGCGCCCTAAGCGCCGCCGCCGCCGTCGATCAACTCGCGGCCCAGGGCGGCCCGCTGCCTCCTCTGGCGGGGGTTCCCATAGGCGTCAAAGACGTCCTGGTGATGAAGGGTTCTCCGGCGACGGCCGGCTCACGAATCCTTGAGGGGTATCGGCCGCCGTATGACGCGACCGTCGTCAAGCGTTTGCAAGCTGCGGGCGCGGTTCTGGTAGGAAAGTTGAACTGCGACGAGTTTGCCATGGGTTCATCGAATGAGAACTCCGGTTATGGCCCGGTGCGGAACCCTGTAGCGCTTGATCGCGTGCCCGGTGGCTCCAGCGGAGGGTCGGCCGCGGCGGTTGCTGCGGGCATGGCGGTCGCCACCCTGGGCACCGATACCGGAGGATCCATTCGTCAGCCGGCATCTTTCTGCGGAGTCGTTGGCCTGCTCCCAACCTATGGGCGTGTATCCCGTTATGGCCTGATCGCATTTGCTTCTTCCCTGGACCGCGTCGGTCCTCTCACCCGCACCGTGCAGGACGCGGCTATTCTGCTCGGGGTCATCGCGGGTCATGATCCGCTGGACGCCACCTCTGCGAGGGTGCCTGTGCCGGACTACGTTCAGGCTCTCGAGCAGCCGGTGAAGGGCTTGCGCGTCGGTGTTCCGGCTGAGTACTTTGGCGATGGCCTCGATGCCGAGGTGCGCACCGCAGTGGAGTCCGCGATTGAGCGCCTGCGCGAGGCGGGATGCACCATCCACCCCGTTTCCCTGCCGCATACCAGGTATGCGATTCCAACCTATTACCTGGTGGCTACTGCCGAGGCCAGTGCCAACCTGGCCAGGTTTGACGGAGTACGCTACGGCTTTCGCGCCAAAGATGCGAATACCTTGGGGGCGATGTATCGCGAGTCGCGGGACATCGGCTTTGGCGCTGAAGTGAAGCGGCGCATTCTGCTCGGCACCTATGCCCTCAGCGCTGGTTATTATGACGCTTACTACAAAAAGGCGCAGCAGGTGCGCACTCTGCTCACCCGCGACTTTCTGGCTGCTTTTGAGCAGGTCGATGTGTTGGTGACGCCGACCGCCCCAACTCCCGCGTTCAAGCTGGGCGAGAAGACGGATGATCCACTGTCCATGTACCTGGCAGACATCTACACCGTGACCGCAAGCCTCGCGGGAATTTGCGGCATATCTGTGCCCTGCGGGAAATCGTCACAGGGACTGCCCATCGGGGCGCAGATTCTGGGAAAGCACTTCGATGAGGCGTCTGTTTTGCGCGCCGCCCTCGCGGTGGAGAGTGCCGCAAACCTGGCCTAAAAAAGGGTGAGAACCGGAAGAGAAACAGCAGGTCCCGACCGGAGCGCAGCGGAGTGGAGGGACCTGCTGTTTCTCTTCCGGTTCTCAAACGTCCATTGGTGGGGGAACCAGGGGCACTCCAGCCTCTCTTAGCCCGGCTCCCTCTCCAGTGGCTGATAATACCGCTCCTCCGGAGCGGCACACGATAGGCAGAGAGTGTGCCCATCGCGCACCAGGAACCGGTCGTAGTTGATTCCTTCTCCACATTCCTCGCAAGCGACGCGTGCGCCTTTATATCCCGGAAATTCCCTGGCGTCGAGTGTTACCTGCACCCATTGCTCGTCGAACAGGTCGTGGTCGCTCATCTCGCGGTATGCGGCCATTTGTTGCAGATTCTTGTTTTCTATTTCGGGATGCAACTGGCGAGCCAGGTCTTTGGACGACTCCCGGGCGGCGATGCGGATAGCGCGCCGGGTTTCGAGGTCGACAAAGGTCGCCGCCATCTTGCCCCAATCGCGGAATTTAAGCGCACGCTTGCCGAGCCGGCAACCGGTGACCACTCCGATGGCATCGGTGGCGCAGCGGTCGATTTCGACGAAGGTAACCAGGCGTTTGCGATCCTTGCCTCGTGGTTGCTCGATGCCCAGGCGGCTGCATCCAAGCATTGCCAAACGGACACCCAGCACCTGCCCTGCGCAAAGATGTCCGTGGGCAATTCTGGCTTCTTCAAGAAGATCATCGAGAGTCGGCGTGGTTTCCAGCATGCTTTGATGCTAGAACATTTCCGCTCCTATGGCCTATACAAGGCGGCCTCAGCAGCTAGCGGGACTCTGGCGGCAAAGAGTAGAGATGCTGCCGGATGGTCTTGGTCAAGGTATCCCGTTCGAACACCTGTTCTGTTTCGAAGCCCGTCTCCAGGTTCGGATCATTCATGGGTGAGTTGTTATCAGGGTCGGCACGGTAATGCTCAATGCCTGCGAGAATCATCTGGCGCCGCGCACCGAGCTTTTTGTAAGCGTGCACGTCGGCTGATAAACAGAGACTGACAGAGAGCACAAGACAAGCTGCGTAAAATCGCCTCCTGTCGAAAGCGGCCCAGCGGTTGGGTAGATAGTGGGCAAGAAAGGAATAACAAAAGACCAGCAACAAAATGGAATAGATACTGTAGCGTGATCCGATCGCGAAACTGACCGCTCCCCGCACCCAGCCGACCAGGACTGCCGTCGCCAAAATCCACACCGTGAAGTAAAAGGCAACCGGATTGACACCATCGAAGCGGGAGCGAAGCGCCAGCCAAAGGATGCCCAACATCACCAGGCCCAGCGCAGCGGCCGGCCAACGGAAGGGGACGGCGCCGCAGCCCAGGAAGGCAAGAAAAAAAAGCGGCCTGGTGATGAAGGAACCGATATTCGCCGGTCGAGGCACGCGACTGTAGCGATAGAGGTAAGCGGCGAGCGGCAAAACGAAGCTGGCGCACCACGCCAGAGACCTGGCATAGTCGCGGCGAAGCAGCAAAATCAGCAGCCCTACGGGACCCAGCAAAAATCCATTTGCCGACGCAAACGCAGCCATTGCAGCCGCCAGGCACGCCAGCAGCAGACGTGTTCCAGTCAGTTCCAACATCTTTCCCGGGAACAGAAAATAAATGGCAGCCAGGCTGAAGAAGACGACCGGAATGTTTTGCAGCGCGGTCGTTGCCCAATTGAGATTCGGCCAATAGGTGAGCGAGAAAAAGAGGAAGCTGATAGGCAGAAACTCAAGCAGACGACGATGGAGAGCGATTCCATTCTCTTGATAGGTTAGCCAGAGAAAATAACCAATGGGCAACAGGAACAAATTGCCCAGGGTGGTTAAGACCGCGAAGTTCAGGTGATGAGCGAGTTCGATCTCGGCGGCCACGATGGAATGGGCAAAGACAAGCTTGTACTCGTTGACCTGCGCGGCTGCGATGTCCAATACTTTCGCCCGCAAAGTGGGCATTTGATCGTAGTTGTCTGCGAAGGCCAGCACCACAGCATAATCATCTACATATGGAACGAAAAGTGCCTGCCGGTACAAAATCCAGTACGCCGCGATGGCCGGCAAAAGAACCGCAAACAGGACGAGCAAGGTAATACCCGGCCGCGCTGGTATGTTTTCGAACAGGCGGCGAGTTCCGCTATTCTGCCCGGTTACTTCAGATGGCATGGCTGATTATATCCAGCCGGGTTTAAGCCGAGGGAACTCGGCCGAGCTGCCTCAGTTGCTCGGCGCCGAGGAAGATTCTTCGTTGCCGTCGCCATCTTCAACCAGCACAGCGGACAACCCAACCAGGTCGTAGCTGACTGGCGTAGCGCCTGAAGGTTGGAAGGTAACACGCAGCGGCTCTCGCTGCCACTGCGCAGCCCCGCACGCGGGCGATTGGTTCTCCCCCGGGGACCATGCCGATATTTTTTTGGCCAGCACCGGCTTCCGAGCAGCAATCTGGGCAACCACTGCATACAACTGCTTACCGCTGGTAGTGAGACCGCAGTAGGCGGCATAGTCGCGGAACCAGATCACATTGGAAACGGCGGGATCGTAATCCGGCAGATGCAGAGCCGTGATGCTGCCCTTTACGCGATCGATCATCAACCACGGGCCACGCTGCCATATCCAATGTTCGGTCTTGTCACCAGGAAGTGAGTCGTTAAGACGGAGAACCCGCCGGACAACGAAGCTGCGGTCTGTGATGGCGTGGGTTTCTCCGCTGGTCCATTCCTTAACCTTGTCATCGACCAGAAGAGGCCGAACCCGCAACTGCTTTTCGCCCGGCAGCGCGCCCGCCGGGTCGCCGGTTACGGAGTAAGGAACATTTTTCCCCGCGCCAATGAACACCGTGTGCGCCTTGGTTGCTGCAGAGGCATGCGGCGCCATCAACCCAAGCAACGCCAGCAGCATGTGGATGACGCGTCTGTCCCATCTCCCCCATGGCGGCAACCGGCGGGGGCGATTGCGTCCGGACAATACGAAGGAACAAGCCGGTTCCATGCTCATGGGCCACCAGCTTAGGAGCGCGGGTCAGGAAATTCAAGTTAACAAACGCTTATATTTCTTAGTATTTCTTGCTTGGCCGGTCGGGCTCTGGTACCCGCAGCAGCAGAGCTTGCAGCGCCGTTTCCCTCCAGACCCGCTTATCTGTGCATAAGGTACGCAGCTTCCTGCTATGGCGCAGGAGCCAGATCCTGTACAGCAGCCGGTCGATGGGGTTTCCTGTGCGTTTAACAAAAAGGGTCTGCGCCCTGAGGACATTGTGGTGACGCCACGACGAAACACGTTCGAGATCCTCGTCCGACTGCTCATGCTCAAGCGAAGCGTGCATGACGTAAATGCTGAAGCCCTTCACAAAGAGAGTGTGGAAGACGGTATGGTCCAGGTAATCGAGCCAAAACTCCTTTGGAAATGCGCCGATCGACCGTAGAGCCGAAACTCTGAGCGCCGACGCGGAATTATAGACATTGAGACGGCGCTCTTGTATTCCAATGAGGGTGTCGTAAGTGTTCGGGCTCGGACGTGAGAACTGACGTCTCAGCACGTCGATAAAGTGCGTGGCCGGCGAATACACGATCCCTTTCACCAGCAACTTAGGAACGATCGCTGCCACGCTAGTCTGGCCGTGCAACGTAGTGGCCAGGGTTACCAACTCGACCAGAAAGTCAACCGTGGGTGAGGTGTCCTGGTCGAAAAGCAGCAGCCATTCGCGCCCCTCTGACTCGGCGCGCTCCAGAGCGAGGTTATAGGCAGGCGCCAACCCGCCGTTGGCGGGATCATGGACGTAATGAATGGGGAACTCGCCAGCCACTTCGAAACTCTGCGGTTGCGGCGAATTGTCATACACAACCAACGAGAAGTGCTTCGCCAATGCAGGGTTCCCGTTGAGGATCCGGATTAGGGAAGAGAGGCTTTTGCTTTGCCAAAACTGGCAGTTGTACAGAACGATGACGGCTAGTATCGATGCCGGCGATTGAGGAGCTTGAGTTGACGGCATGTCATCGAGCGGAGTGCAGAAGAAAAGATCGCAAACTAGGTTTGCACTACCCGCCAGTATAACAGCCGGTTGAGAACGCCCTTGAACTGGGCGCGCTCGTCGGCGGTCAAGCCAATCATCCACGCTATCGCGACGGTTAGGACGAAGCCTGCGATTAGGACTGCCGGGTTCGCTGGGAGAATAGCCTCGCGTCGCCAGAAAGGATAGAGCAGTAGCGATGGAGTAACGCATAGTAGCGGACGTAACAAGCCCACCAGAACGAACCGCCGGCGTTGGATAAGAAAGGTCGACCGGGTGTAATGCATGCTCACTCCCAGGTGAACACTCAAGCTGACGACCGCTCCCACCAGGGTACCGATGGCCACGCCGATCGCGCCGAACTTCTGTACCAGCCAGATGCTCAAACAGATGTTGACCAATGCCTCAGCGATGGCTGAAATTGTCGCCAGGTGCTGTTTTCCGGTGGCCACCACGCCAATCACATAGGGGTAGGCCAGCTGACGAATGCAGTTTCCAATCACCAGCACCTGCAGATAAACCGCACTGCGCGCGGCATACGGGCGGCCCACCCATATGCTAAGTAGCGGATAGGCGCCGAAGAACAGCGGTAGTCCAAGCAGGCAAAGCAGCAACGTGCAATAGCGGGTTGTCTTAATACATAGTTCCCCCATGCGGGTCGGCGTACTGCCGGCTTGCATCGAAGAGAGCGCAGGGAGCATCGGCCCAAATATACTTGACACCACCGCCAGCATCACATTGGTTGCGTTGCTGGCGATGGCATAGAAACCGGTGTTTTTGTAGTTGTAGTGACCGACGATCACGGTATCGAGGCCACTGATCAGCAACATGGCAACCGTCCACAGAGAGAGCACGCTTCCGTATTTTGCGACGCGTAGAGCAGATTTTGCTTTGTACAACAGGAAGGTAAAACCGACGTGCTCCCTGGCGTAACTGCGCCAGCCTAGATACTGCGCCAAAGCGGCCGCGACGATGAAGCCGGCGTAAACCAGCGCCATCTGTACCAGGTCACCGTGCAGGAGCAGAAGAATGATTAGCGCCGCAGCGCTACCGACGCGGCCGGCGACCGCCACGATGGTGATGAAGGTATATCGCTGCAGGCCGGTAAATATTGCCGCAAACGCGTTGAATGGCAGGGCAAATGCGGTCGATAGACCTACCGCAATCACACCCAGGCGAACCTCAGGTACCAGTGCGGGCGGCATCTGGTGAAATAGTTCAGGGACGTGGTTCGCAATCACCATGATTCCGACCGCGGCCAGGAGCGAGGCTCCGGCAAGAATCGTGAACGAGGTGCTTACCAGGTCGTGGCTCGCCTCCTGGTCTCCTGCCGCGTGGTGCTCGGCGACGAACTTGCCAATTGCTGTCTGCAGACCGAAATCAAGAAGGTTGACGTAGGCGCTGAGTTGCAGGATCAATACCCAGGCGCTGTATTCTGCCTGCGACAAGCGATGCACCAGAAAGGGTGGCAGCACCAGCGAGACCAACATCGAGAGCAGCACCCGCAGCATGTTGGATGCCGACCCTTGCAGTACCTTTCGCTTTTGCGACATGTAGAGCCTGTTAGTACGGGTGATGTACCGTGGCTACCTATTGCTCAAGACGTCCTGGCCGCTTGGTTGCAGTGACCTCAATGACATCCGCGATGTGAAAAGCATTTTGCAACTTTGCCGCGCCATTACACAGAAACATTGCCAGCAGGCTCGCGGTAAACCGGCCTTGCGACCTGAGCACAGCATCATGCCGGTTGAGGTACATCTGAACGCTTTCCAGAAGCGGCGTCGGATTTGTGTTGAAGACCACTTTCTTCACATCGAAGTTGTGTTTCCTCAGCATGCGGGAAAGGGTACGAACAGAATAGCTGAATGTGTGCACCGGCAATGCCAGGTGGTGCCAATAGCGGCCGAATACTCGAGCATTGAAACTATCTCGATTGGGAACACCGATCATCAATTTCCCCTTGTCAGCCAAAATCCGATACGCTTCGTCGAGAACTTCGTTAGGATGCTCGATATGCTCCAACGAGTGATTCATGCGTACGTAGTCAAAGGAGCGGGCGGGAAATTTAGCATCCAGTAGCGAGCCGGGAAATATATTCAATCCCTTTTCGCTCCTGCCAAAATTCGCCGCGGCAGCATTGGGTTCGACTCCCGTCACATCCCAGCCCTGATCTCTCATTTGGGAGAGGAACCAGCCGGAACCACAGCCGATATCCAACATTCTGCCTGGGTGTTCGAACTTCGGATCCTTGGTCGGATACTCCCGCAGGCCCGCGAATCTCCAGACTTTTTGCTTGAAGGTGAAGACGGGATTAGAAACTGAAAATCGATCGACGAAGGCGTAATAAGTCTTGGGATAGAAGGCCGCGAGTTCTGCTTCGTCATACATGGGATCCAGAAACGCAAGCTTGCACTGCGTGCATTGGGCCTGCGTATATTCACCTGGATTTCCGTAATGAAAATCTCTTGCGCGCAAAAGCGGTACAAACTCCTGCCCACCGCAGAGAGGGCACTCGCGAAGTCTATAACTCATCGTCCCTACCAGTATACCCGGCGCAATGGCGACGACTGCAGTGCGGAGCTGTCAGGCCGGCTTGCGTTCTTCCACCTTCATGTTCCACAAATAGACCATGATTGCCAGATTGGGCTTGAGCCCAAGGTAATAGAAGCCGTAGCGGATCAGGCTGGCTATTCGGATGACGCGGCTCCTGCTTGTATAGCAGCGTAGAAAACCCCTAAGCAGGGCCCGCTTCTTTGCCGTTAGCTCCGATCCGTGTTCATTCAGAAAGGCCCGAGCCTGTCGCTGACCAATTTCCCAGCGGAAAACGTGCCCCGCCGCGATACGGGGCCTCCGGATCCGCTCCCACCAGGATCTGGTTGGCGCCGGAACGGCCGTGCCGCCGACGTTGCTGCCCGTACCAATGACGTTGCGATCGTGCTGACGATAGAGAACTGTCTGGGCCTTCACGGGGCTCGATTTCCCCATAAATGACGCCAGCCATGAAATCCACAGATCATGCATGTACGCCTCTTCAGGCATGCGCATTGATAGCTCAAGCAAGGGGCGATTTAACATCGCGGTACAACCCGTCACTACGTTTTGTACCATCATTTCGGAGAGCCGGTTGATACGGCCAGGATCGATGTTCATGTAGCTCCAGAAAGACTCGTGAACTATCTTGAGCTTGTCATCGACCAGGTGAAGATCCGTAAAAACAAGCAGCGGGACCTTGGTTCCCCATCGCGACTCGAGCTGATCCATTGCCTGTTTCGTTCGACTCACCTTATCGGGCAGCCACACATCGTCCTGATCGGAAAAACAGATGTAATCCGCGGTGGCTGCTTTCATGAGGAGAAGGAAGTTGTTCTTCGGGTTCCCGGTTGCGACGCCCATAGGCATCACTCGAAAGCGGTCGGGAAACCGCGCCGCATATTGGGCTAAGATTTCGACGGTTCCGTCGCTTGATCCATCATCCCTCGCCAGCACGCGGATATTTCCATAATCCTGCGCCAGGATAGAGTCGATTTGTTCGCGTAAAAACCGCGCGCCATTATAGGTAGCGAGCAGAACCTCAATTTCGGGCAGACTGCTCATTCTCCCACCTCAAGCGAAATAATCAGTTCTGCTCTCACAGGTCGCACAGGATCCCAGAATATCTGAAAAGAAACCAGTGCTGGATCAAGGCGCCCGTGCACAAATGTTCTAGAATCGTGCCACCCGTGAGGGAAGCTGGTTATCGGATGTCACTCTCCAGGCCAAACCGGATTTCAGTTGCACTATGCACCTACAATGGTGAACGATATCTCCCCCAGCAGCTAGCCAGCATTCAGCAACAGACCAGGTTGCCAGATGAGTTGGTGGTGTGCGACGACCGGTCGACGGATCGAACGCTCGCCATGCTTGGCGAATTTGCCGCCTCGGTCTCGTTTCCCGTCGAAATCATCCGCAACACCGAGAGCTTGGGATCCACAAAGAACTTTGAGCAGGCCATTCGGCTGTGCGGCGGAGATCTGATCGCGCTCAGCGACCAGGATGACCTCTGGTATCCCAATCGTCTTGAGCGCTCCGAGCAGGAGTTCATGGCTCATCCGCAGGCAGGTCTGGTCTTCTCTGATGCGGATGTCATCGATGAGCAAAACCGCCCCTTCGGCGCGACGCTTTGGCAGCAGCTTGGCTTTGCCGGAAAACGCAAGCATGACCTGATGGCCGGGCAATTTGTTCTTTTGGCAAAGCACAGGTTTGTAACCGGAGCCACGATGATGTTCCGCGCAACCCTGCGCGAGCGTTTTTTGCCCATAGGTGTTGGCTGGATTCATGACGAATGGATCACTCTAGTGGCCGCCGCTTTCTCTGACGTGAGGCCAATTGACCAACCCCTGATTCGCTATCGCATCCATGGCTCGCAGCAGGTTGGCTTTCAAAACAAGCTGGAGCAGCGTGCCCAGGGAACGACACGCGCGGAAAAGCATTGGGGACGCCTGGCGGAGTCGGTGAAGGAGCTGCAGCAGATGACCGATTTTCTATCCGCAGCGGTTCAGGATGAAACGCGAGGGGTGCTGCCGGCTTACCAGCAGCACCTGCAATTTCTCTCGTTCCGCTATGGGCTGCCCCCTAGCCGCCTGGCGCGCCTGATCCCGATCCTCAGAAACTACCCACAATACGAGATGCACGCATCGGGTGTAGCCAGCATGCTGAAAGACCTGGCACTGGCACGATCCCGATAACACTGCGCGTTCTCCCGCTAATCGATCAGGGCGATTTTGGCGCGCTTACCCACCCGCACGGCAATGCGTGCCGGGCGCCGCTCTACCCGTATGAGCTTTTCTGTGGAGGTGACGCCATCAATGCTCACTCCTGCGCTCACCTGCCGGTCTGCATCCGTGCGCGAGCTCTTCAGCCCGAGTTCAACCAGCAACTTGGCAACGTCAATGTGCACGGCCTGAGCACTGTCCTGAACTGCTCGCTCCGTCGCATCGGCATCCGCCCTGATCACTCGCCTAAGATCGACTTTCGTCTCATCGGCAATGGCAGAGAGATCCCGCTGCTGGAATTGCCTGCTCCAGTCCTCATCCGCCTGCCGTGCGACCTCCTGCGAGTAAAACCCGGCAACGATGGTCCGCGCCAGCGCCTTCTTGGCCTCCATGGGGTGCAGTGTGCCGCTCGAAACCTCCGCCTGCATGCGTTCGACTTCGCTCTGCTTCAGGTCGGTAAGCAGCAGCCAGTACCGCCACATCAGTTCGTCGGAGATGGACATCAGCTTGCCGTACATCTCTGGGGCCGGCTCATGGATGCCGATCGCGTTGCCCAGGGACTTCGACATCTTCTGCACGCCATCCAAACCCTCGATGATGGGCGTCATCAAGACGATTTGCGAAGGTTGCTGATAATGCCTTTGCAACTCGCGTCCAATAAGCAGGTTGAATTTCTGGTCTGTGCCGCCCAGTTCTACATCCGCGTGTAGAGCGACGGA
The DNA here is from genome assembly GCA_963721125.1 of uncultured Acidobacteriaceae bacterium. Lineage (GTDB taxonomy): Bacteria > Acidobacteriota > Terriglobia > Terriglobales > Acidobacteriaceae > PALSA-350. The sequence continues at coordinate 867,243 of CAVRHZ010000001.1, forward strand.
ATCGTAGCCTTGCGCCAGCGGATAGAGCATCTCATGCAGAGAAATCGGCTGTTCGTTGTTGAACCGGCGATGGAATTCCTCGCGTTCGAGCATCTGCGAGACCGTAAACCGCGAGGCCAGGCGAATAATGCCTTCGAATCCGAGCGTCGATAGCCACTCCGAGTTGAAGCGAACCTCAGTCTTGTCCCGATCGAGTATTTTGAAAACCTGTTCGGTATAGGTTTTCGCATTCTCTGTAATTTCCTCGCTGGTGAGGGGTTTGCGCGTGACCGAACGCCCTGTGGGATCACCGATAAGCGACGTGAAGTCCCCAATCATAAAAATGACCTGGTGCCCAAGGTCCTGAAAGTGCTTGAGCTTGCGCATCAGCACGGTGTGACCCAGGTGCAAATCGGGCGCAGTCGGGTCAAAGCCCGCCTTTACGCGAAGGGGTTGGCCGGCTTTCCGGTAAGTCTCCAGACGTTCTCGCAGGTCGGAGAGCCGAATGATCTCAGCCGCCCCCTTTTGCAGGTAATCGAGCTGTTCATCAACCGGCGGAAATTGGATGGATGGGACCTCCAGGTTAGCCATGGCTTTCCTAGTAGTATAAGGGCTCAAATTGCCCCAGACAGAACGCTCGCGGCGCCGGTCAAAACCTGATTTTGAAGGGTACGGCCTTCAGGCCGTACGTGAATGCTTTGCAATCAGTTCGGCTTTTAGCCGCTGAGGGATGCTTTCCCTTCAACGGCCCATTTGCCCCAGTCCGCTAAGAAATCCGCGCGAGCAAAAAAATATGGCAGGGTATCGCCAGTTCCACTGCAAGCACTTCCATTCCGCACCGGGTTAGAAGTTCCCGGCTGTTCGTTTGATCAAAGACATGATGATGCAGGCAGCGGTTGTTGACGTTGTCCAGGGAACGGCGGTGAAACTCTTCTGCGGAGCCGGCACCTGGATCAAGGCTGATGTCGTGTTTATCGAGGATTTCCGGCAGGTGGGTCAGATCGTCCTCAGGAGTGTTCCGCTCAAAGTCCTCAAACATGTGGTCTACCGCCGTTGGCGTTCGGCGGTGGTCAAAGGTTCGGGCATAATTCGGCAGAACCAGGATCAGGCCGCCGCCCGGTCGCGTGACTCGTTTCCACTCCAGGAGCGCCTTCACCGGATTGGCGAAATGTTCCAGGTTGTGCGAGGACAGGATGAAGTCGTAACTCTGATCGGCGACACAGGAGAGGTCGGAAGCGTCTACAAAGATATTTTTTCCTGGCCGCTTGTCACCGCTGAACGTGTAGGCGTCGGCATGAGCAGCCCAGGTAGTATTGCGCGAAAAGTCGCAATTATCCAACGATCCGACACGATCGTAGATTGGCAGCGGAGTGAGCCCGCGTTGAAACACGGCGCTGGGACCGCCGATCTCCAGTCCTTTTTTACCCTCTACGAAAGGAAGCACCGCCTTATAGCAGCCAACCCGTCCTTCGAGCAAAAGCCGGACGGTATTCCTGGCGCGGCGCATGAGTGACACTTCCATCGGGGCCCTCCAATTATGCTTATTTCATGATACGCAGGGAACCTGAGGGAGCGGACATTACGCGGCTGCGGGCCGATACCGCGGGCTGTGAGCAGATAACCTTCTTCAACAATGCCGGAGCGAGCCTGCAGCCTCGATCTGTGGTCGCGCGGGTGATTGAGCATCTTCGGCTGGAGGAGCGGGTAGGCGGCTACGAGGCGGCCGACCAGGTTGCTTCGGAAATGGATGCGCTGTACGGCAGCGTGGCGCGCCTGTTGCATTGCACTCCACAAGAGATCGCATTGCAGGAAAACGCAACCCGCGCCTGGGAAATGGCCTTTTACTCGTTGCGCTTCGCCCCAGGCGACCGCATTGTGACCGCGGCCAACGAATACGCGAGCAACTACATCGCATTTCTGCAGGTGGCCCAGCGTACCGGTACTGAGATCTGCGTAGTCGAAAGCGATCAGGCCGGAGAGGTCGATCTGGAGGCTCTGCATCGGCTGCTGGACGATCGGGTCAAGTTGATCGCGCTCACCCACGTGCCGACCAATGGCGGCCTGGTGCAGCCGGCAGCGCAGGTGGGCGCCTTGGCCCGCAGAGCCAACATTCCCTTTCTCCTCGATGCCACTCAGTCGACCGGGCAGATGAACCTGGACGTGAATGCTTTGGGCTGCGATATGCTATGCGCGACCGGGCGCAAATACCTCCGGGGCCCGCGAGGCACGGGGTTCCTTTATGTACGCAGAGCAATGCTGCCGCAGATGGAACCGCCCCTGCTCGACCTGCGGGCAGCGACCTGGGTCTCTCCAGGTAAGTTTGAGGTGCGCGACGATGCCAGGAAATTTGAAACCTGGGAAGCAGCTGCGGCCCCCCGGTTGGGTTTAGGGGTCGCCATCGAATATGCGCTTGCTTTGGGGATGGAATGGATCGAGAGCCAGGTTCAAACTCTGGCCGCGCTGCTGCGCGAGCGCCTGGCGGATGTGAAGGGGGTAAAAGTCCAGGACCTGGGCCGTCTTCGCTGCGGCATTGTGACCTTCACTTACGAGCCTCATCCGGCCGGAGAAGTGATGCGATGGTTACAGGCAAATGGCATCGCCGTCCGAGTGATTGAGCGTTCGTCGACCCGTATCGACATGGAGCGGCGGGGACTCGATGAGCTGGTGCGGGCCTCAGTGCATTACTACAACACCGAGGCGGAGCTGGAACGCCTCTGCGACGTGCTGCGCGCTATGAATGATTGAGAGGTTCAGGTCATGGATGCGGAACGCGCACGGGAATATCTGCTGCGGCTGCCCCACGTGGTGGAAACCATGCAGTGGGGAGCCAACCTGGTCTATTGGGTGGGTGACAAGGCGATTGGGGGGAAGATGTTTGCCCTGATGAACCTCGATGACGACCACAGGGCTGTGCTCTCCTTTGCCGCCGGACAGGAACGATTCGCTGAGCTGCTCGAAACCGATGGTGTGTTTCCCGCCCCATACTTGGCTCGCGCCCACTGGGTGGCCATCCGGCACTGGGGGGTCCTGCGCAGCAGCGACTTGGAAGAGCATCTCAAGCTGGCTCATAGCCTGATCCACGCCAAGTTGCCCAAGAAAACTAGGGACGTGCTGGCCATGCCACTGGCAGCGCAGCGCAAGCTACTGAAGGATCGAAAGAAGCTGCTCGCAGCGCGATCCGCGACTCGCTAGTCCGCTCTTCTTAGAACCTGGGGCACCCGTCCTATCCCTTCTGACCTTGCTATGACACGAGCCCCGCCAGGGACGGCTGAGAGTACCCAGGACGCAGTCCTGGGGGTACCCTCACTCTGATAGTCCCGCTAACTCGTGGTCCGGTGAGACTCCACACGGACGCCGCGGTTTGTACAATTGGGCAGCAGGAGGATCGAGCTGGATGGGATTAGGGCTTGGCAGACATGCCATCAGAACACTTGCCTGTCTGTTGCTGATCATGGCAACGCTGCACCCGCTCCGGGCGCAGGACCCGGAAGCTGCCGCCAATCAAAAGAAGGCACGGGCTACGTTGGATGCCATGGTAGCCGCACTGGGTGGCGAACGGTGGCTCACACTCAGCAACACTATGGAGCAGGGACGGACCTCGGGCTTCTACCTCGGCAAGCCCACCGGCATGACCTCTGAGTTCTACGAGATCCAAAAATTCCCCGATCAAACCCGCATCGAGCTGGGCAAAAAACGGGACGTCTTTGAGATTATTTCCGGAGACCAGGCCTGGGAGATCACTTACAAAGGCAAGCGGGAACTGCCCAAGGACCAGGTCCAGGAACTCATCCGGCGTCGCGACCATTCCATCCAGACGGCCATGCGCGTCTGGCTAAAGGACCCCAGGACCGTCCTCATTTATGGCGGGCAAAACCTGGTGGAACGCCATCTGGCCGACCTAACCACCCTCATCAACGCCGACAATGACAGCATCGTCATCCAGACCGATGCTGAAACGCACTTGCCCTTGCGGCGCACCTACCAGTGGCGCGATCCTCTTTACCACGACAAAAACACCGATGCGGAAGAGTATGACGACTACCACACGGTCGACGGTTTTCCCACCGCCTACACCATCACCCGCTATCACAACGACGACATGACCAACCAGCGCTTCCTCTCCCACGCGGCCTACAACATCCCCTTGACGCCAGACCTGTTCAATCCCGACGTGGCAGCGGCTAAAATCAAAAAATGATGCTGAATGCTCTATAATCTGCCCTGCGACCATGGAAGAAGAGAACCCCAGGCAGGAGGCGGCAAGCGGGCTGGATATACGCCAGATCATGGCGATTTTGCCCCACCGTTATCCCTTTCTCCTGATTGACCGCATCCTCGAAAGCAGCCGCAAGAAGCGCATCGTGGCAATCAAGAACGTGACCATCAATGAGCCGTTTTTCCAGGGCCATTTTCCTGAGTACGCCATCATGCCGGGAGTGCTGATGGTGGAAGCAATCGCCCAGGCAGGTGGAGTGCTGCTGCTCCCTGAGGTTCCGGATCATGAAAACAAGCTGTTGGTCTTCTCCGGTATTGACCGGGCGCGCTTTCGCAGACCGGTGACGCCCGGCGATCAGCTGCGCATCGAAGTGGACGTTTTGAACTGGAGGCCCCTGGCCGCGCGGCTGGAGGGCAAGTGCTACGTAGAAGGCAAGCTGGCGTGCGAAGCCACCATCATGTGCGCGGTGGTGCCCCGGCCGTCCCGCATTGGCAGTGACAAACCGGAACCGCCGGTTGCTCCGCCTGCGGAGGATCCCGCTTTGGAGACGGTGAGTCACGAGTGAGTATTCACCCAACAGCCATCGTGGCTGCCACGGCTTCTATCCCTGAGTCCTGTAACGTTGGCCCCTATTGCACCATTGGTCCTGATGTAGTCCTGGGCGAGGACTGTGAACTGGTTTCCCATGTCGTGCTCGATGGCAAGACCCGCCTGGGCGCCCGAAACCGCGTCTACTCCTTTGCCTGCCTGGGCGTAGCGCCCCAGGATCTCAAGTACCGGGGCGAACCCACCAGCCTTGAAATCGGCGATGACAACACCATCCGCGAATATGTGACCATCTCCCGGGGGACCAACGGCGGCGGCGGAACGACGCGCTTAGGCAGCCACTGCCTGATCATGGCCTATACCCACATCGGTCACGACAGCACCATCGGAAACCACTGCATTCTGGCCAACGGCGCTACCCTGGCCGGTCACGTCACCGTGGAAGACCATGCCAGCGTGGGAGCGCTCTGCCCAGTGCACCAGTTCTGCTGTATCGGAAAGCATGCCTACGTTGGCGGAGGCACCACCATTACTCAGGACGTTCTACCCTACTCGCTGACCTCCGCCAAACGCGAGACCCACGCCTACAGCCTCAATCGCATTGGATTGGAGCGTTCCGGCTTCAGCCCGGAGCAGTTGCGCGCCTTGCAGCACGCCTATCGCGTCTTGCTGGCAGCCAGGCTCAACACCTCCCAGGCGCTGGAACGGCTGCGCAGCGAAGGTCAGACGGAAGACTGCGTGGCTTACCTGATGGCCTTTATCGAGCGTTCCCAGCGGGGCGTGATCAAGTAGGAGCGGCTGAGTGAAACCGGAGCTGATTACCCGGCTGGGTCTGATCGCCGGCAATGGACGCTTTCCGTTTCTCCTGCTCGACGCCGCGCGCGCCCATGGGGCTGAGGTAGTGGTCGCCGCGATCAAAGAAGAAACCGACCCGGAGATGGATGCACGGGCTGCTGCCGACCCCGGCATCCGGGTGTATTGGCTCTCTCTGGGGGAGCTATCGCGATTGATCGAGACCTTCCGCCGGGAAGGCATAACCCAGGCCGTGATGGCCGGCCAGGTCAAGCACAAGCAAATCTTCTCCAGCATTCGACCCGACTGGCGCCTGGCCAAGCTGCTGTTAAATCTGCGTACCCGGAACACTGACATGTTGCTGGGCGCCGTGGCCAAGGTCCTGAGCGATGAAGGGATCGAGCTGATCTCCTCCACCGCCTATCTGGAGCCGCTGCTGGCGCGGCCGGGAGTGCTCAGCGAGCGCGCGCCGACTGCGGAAGAGCAGCAGGATCTGGCCTATGGGCGCGAGGTGGCCCTTGCCCTTGCTGCCTATGACATTGGCCAGACCGTGGTCGTGGCAGGGCAGGCCTGTGTGGCGGTCGAGGCCATGGAGGGTACCGATGCCACCATCGAACGCGCCGGGGCCATCCTGCGCACTCTGGCGGCCGAGGATGAGGCATCCTCGCCTGCGTCCACTCTCGCCCGGCGGCTGACTGTAGTGAAGGTGGCCAAGCCGGCGCAGGACATGCGTTTTGACGTGCCGGTGATTGGTCCCAGGACCATTGCAGTGATGCGTGAGGCGGGGGCCACTTGTCTGGCCATTGAAGCCGGCCGCACCCTGATCTTCGATCAGGACGCCCTTCAGCAGCTGGCCACAGCCGCCGGCATCGCGATCATTGCCGTTTGAGCGAAGGCATGGCTTTCCGCTGCGAAGAATGGGGCAAACGAAGACGGGTTGGTTGCTGTTGTTCTGACTCTGTCTATCCACGTTTACAAATGCCAAGGTGGGCCACCGCCCTCCAATTTGTCGTCCCGAGGAGCCGACTTGCCTGCGGCAAGTTAAGAGAGAAATGACACCGGCAGCAAAAGCATTGGGTGCCCCATTCAAGCCGTACTTTGGCTTGAGTGGGCTAGGATGCCTCCCCTACGCTGCGCTTCGGTCGGGATGACAAATTGGAGGGCGGTGGCCCACCTTGGCATTTGTAAACGTGGATGGACAGAGTCCCTCAACCGGGATCTCCGCACCTATCCATACTGACCACCTACGCCCTTGGTCGATTAAAGCCAAAAAACCTATTTGGACAAGCACGGCTGAAGAGCCCCTGAGGTACCCTTCCAATGCTTCACCCGCGGAAACGCGGCTGGACAGCCGCAGACGAAAGCGGTCTAATCGACTGGGCCCACTTTCGCAGCAATCTGGAGATTCCGGTGAAAACGAATAGAGTAGCAGTCGTCGCAATCCTGGTGGTTCTGCTTGCTGGTGCCGCCTTGAGTATCCGCGGAAGGGCTGATGACACGGCCATGCCGCAAGCGGGCCAAACCGCCCCCAACTTTACCCTACCCTCGCAGGATGGCACCCCAACCAGTCTCGACAGTTTTCGCGGCAAGTGGGTGGTGCTCTACTTCTATCCCAAGGACATGACCACCGGTTGCACCATTGAAGCCCACAACTTTCAGCAGGACATCTCCAAGTATCAAAAACTGGATGCCGTCGTTGTCGGTGTGAGCGTTGACTCGACGGACAGCCACAAGGAGTTTTGTGCCAAGGAAGGGCTAAGCTTCAAGCTCCTTAGCGATCAGGAAAAGAAAGTAGTGGTGGAGTACGGGTCCTTGGGCGATCACATGGGCGTAAAAATCGCCAATCGCAATACGTTTTTGATCGATCCCCAGGGCAAGATCGTCCAGGTGTGGACAGGCGTAAAACCCTCCGAGCACAGCCAGCAGGTTCTCGCCGCGCTGAACGGTTTCGAAAAAAAGTAGCCGGCTGATCTCACATCTTCAGACCCCAGACGCAAAAATGCCCGGCTGCTAGCCGGGCGCTTTTGCTTGCCTGTTTGTGATGAACGAACTACTTCTTTGACTTTTTCTTTGCTGTCTTTTTCGCCGGAGCCTTCTTAGCTGCCTTCTTGGCTGGCGACTTCTTTGCTGCCTTCTTGGCCGGCGACTTCTTCGCTGCCGACTTCTTGGTTGCTGCTTTCTTAACTGCCAAAGGAATACCTCGTTTGATGGTAGATTTTTTGCTGCTGGCGCTCTTCTTGCCGACCGCTTTCGCAGCCTTTCTGCCGCTCTTCGCGCCTTTGATGCTCTTCTTCGCGGCAGATTTCGTTGCGGCCTTTTTGGCCGAAGCTTTCTTTGCTGGGGCTTTCTTAACTGCGGTTGGGGTCGCCGGAGGCTTGGCGACGGTCTGCTTGGCGGAGGCTGTCTTGACCGCGGCTTTCTTCTTGGCCGGAGCCTTCGTGGGCGGGGGCACCGAGGGAACACTCACCGGTGGGGTAAGCAATTCGAACTGGAACGGCGGTGGCGACGATGACACTCACTTCTTCTTCCTCTTCATCATCGTCATCGAAACCGTCTTCCACCTCATCGGGGTACTCGTCCGCCTCAGTTTCAAACTCATTGTCTGCGTGTGCGTACAGTCTGTGTTCGTCCTGCATTCTTGTGCCTCCAAGGCTTCGTTTGCTACGGATTCGGATCGCAGAGAACCGCTCCTCATCATACTTGCCTGCGGCGCGGATTATAGCAACAGCATGCAACGGGATGCCAATGAACGCAAGTGTGAATTAAGTTTCTTTTCCGGCAATGTCTCCGGACACAGCTCCGCGCAATTGTTTTTTTGTCGTCTTTCCCCTTTTTCAGAGGGCCGGTGGACTGTTTTTCGCAGTTGTATGCGCCGCCGCGGAGTGGGCTACTCTTTGTTTCGTGCCGGCCGTGTGTTTCGTAGATGTGCTTACGCGATGCTTTGAGCTGGTGACCAGCGCCGGTTCAGCTACGTACAGACGGCGTCCCGGTACCAAATGAGCCGAACCCAGGTGGTTCCAGCGCCGAAGTTGCTGCACGGTCACGTTGAAGCGATCAGCCACAGTCACCAGAGTATCGCCGTGTGCCACCTTGTACAGCGTGAGGCGCGACCTGCTCGATGGCGCCGGCGGTACCGGAATAATGAGCGAGTCGGTCGCCGAAAGATCGTCGCCAGGCTGCAATTGATTGACAAAGACGATCTCCGCAGGGGTTACGTGGTAATCGCGAGCGACGGTCTGCAGCGATTCTCCGGCAACCACTTTGTGAAACCGCCATTGAGTGCGCTTGTCCACAGGGATTTCCGAGATGCGCTTTTGATAGAGGTCTTTGCTGCCGGCCGGCAGGTGCAACGCAAACGGACCGTCGCTGGGCGTGCTCATCCGCAATAGGCTGGGATTCAGGTCCGTGATCTCCTGCACCGGCACCTCCACCAGGTCGGAGACCAGGCGCAGGTCAACACTATAGTCCGTCGTCACTGTGTCGACGAGCAGCGGTGGGTCGGGCGTCAGCGACTGCAGTCCATACTGCTGCGGATTCTTCGCCATAATCGCCGCAGCGATGATGATGGGTACATAATTCTTTGTTTCCTGCGGCAGCACGTTGCGCCGGTACAGCTCCCAGAAATCGGCGTAGCCAGTGCGCTGTACCGCCCGCTGCACATTGCCCGGCCCCCAGTCATACGCTGCCATTGCCAGATACCAATCGCCCAGTTGAGCGTATAGCTCCTTCATGTAGCGAGCATAAGCGTGGGTCGACTTCTCCGGATCAAAGCGCTCATCGTACCAGCCGTTGCGCGTCAGGCCATAGGGCCCCGAGGGCATAAACTGCCACATGCCGCCCGCACCCGAGCGCCCGTTCACCGCCTGCGGCTGAAAGCCGGATTCGGCCACCGCCTGGTAAATAAGATCCTGGGGAACTTTCTCGTCCGCCAGCACTGCCGCGATCATGGCGTGATAGCGGCCGGCCCGCTCCAAAGATCGCGTCAGCGTTCCCCGTCCCTTGGAGGAGAAATAGCTGATGTAACCGGCCACTGGATCGTTGATCACCAGCGGCAAATCGGAGACCGTAGTCTTCAGCTCTGCGATCGCCTGCGCCTTCACCGTGGGGTCCACCGGGAAGGTGACGTCGTTGGCGACATCTACCGGCGCAGGTTCGATCTTGGGTGCGAACCCATTACCCTGCTTGAGCGCTTCGGTCTCCAGCGTATTCACAGCATCGAGAACGCGATCGAACTCGTCGTGTAGTTGGGGTTCGTTCCGCAGATCGAAATTGCTGGTCAGCATCATGTCGACAGCTCGGTCGAAGTCTGCCTTGGCGGTCTGCAGCTTGCCCGCGTGGTAGTTAGTCACACCGCTTTGGTACGCCTCTTCGACGGCGTCGATCAGGGCCTGCACCTGCGGACGGGCGGCGGGCGTTGTAGACGGGGTAGCCGAGGCAGTGGCTGGTTCAGAGGGCTTGGCGGGCTTGAGCGCGGGGGCGGTAGCTTGGGGCGACTTCGCTTGCCCCGGGGTCACGGGGTTTTCCGGCACACACCCCGTAAACAGCAACGAGGCTGCGGCAAGCACCGGCATGAGCACTCTGCGAACGATATTTGTCCCTCTGGATAAGCCCATGCGAAATCGCCTTGGCACCCTCCGCCTTGGCTACACACGAAAGACCATGTTCTTGCTGGCTTGCTTGCTTGATTGTATTGCCCGGGCCCCCCCGGTGTGAATGATAAGATCGGGTGAGAGACTCCTCTCGCCATCAATTGATTCACCACCCGCCGATCGGCATCCCTTAATGGATAGCAAGCACATCCGAAATTTCGCCATCATTGCCCACATTGACCACGGCAAATCCACCCTCTCGGACCGCTTGCTGGAGTTGACCGGCTCCCTGACGGCGCGCGAGATGCAGGCTCAGGTGCTGGATGCAATGGACCTGGAACGGGAGCGCGGCATCACCATCAAAGCCCACGCGGTGCGCATGAATTACCTCGCACGGGATGGCGAGATGTACCAGCTAAATCTTTTGGATACACCAGGACACGTCGATTTCTCCTACGAGGTTTCCCGCTCCCTGGCCTGCTGTGAGGGCGCCCTGCTGGTAGTGGACGCCTCCCAGGGCGTGGAGGCGCAAACCCTGGCCAATGCCTACCTGGCCATCAATAACGGCCTGGACATGATTCCCGTGATCAACAAGATCGATCTGCCCAGCGCGGACGTCTTGCGCACCCAGGAGATGATCGAATCCGCCGTAGGCCTGGACGCCACGGATGCGCTCCCCGTGAGTGCCAAAACAGGCCTTGGCGTTGCCGACGTACTGGAAGCCATCGTGCAACGTTTGCCGCCGCCTACAGGAGATGCGGAGGCGCCCCTGCAGGCCCTGATCTTCGATTGCTGGTTCGATCCCTACCGCGGCGTCATCGTGTTGGCCCGGGTGATCAACGGCATCCTGCGCAAGGGCGCCAGGATCCGGCTCATGTCCAATGGCCGGGTATTCGATGTCGAGTCCGTCGGGGTCCTGACCCCCAAGCCGCTCGAGATCGCGCAGTTGTCGGCGGGGGAGGTGGGCTTCTTTTCCGCCACCATCAAGAACGTAGCCGACACCAAGATCGGCGACACCATCACCGAGGACACACGCCCCGCTGCGGAGGCGCTTCCCGGCTTCAAAGATATTCAATCGATGGTCTTTGCCGGCCTCTATACCGTGGATTCGCATGAGCACACCCTGCTCCGCGACGCGCTCGAGAAGCTCCGGCTGAACGACTCGTCCTTTTTCTTTGAGCCCGAAAGCTCGGTCGCCCTGGGCTTCGGTTTCCGCTGCGGCTTTCTTGGCCTGCTGCACATGGAGATCATTCAGGAACGCCTGGAGCGCGAGTTCAACCTGGATCTCATCACCACCGCTCCCGGTGTGCGCTACAAAATTACCCTCACCAACGGATCGATCGTCGAAGTGGAAAATCCCTCCCGTTGGCCCGACCCCACCGATATAGAAAAGATCGAAGAGCCGGTGATCATCGCCACCATCCTGACCAGCGAAGAGTACGTCGGTGGCATTCTCAAATTGGTGGAGGAGAAGCGCGGCCGCCAGAAAAACTTTGAATACGTGACCCCGACGCGCGTCATGCTGACCTACGAGTTACCGCTCAACGAGATCGTATTGGACTTCTACGACCGCCTGAAATCGGTCTCCCGCGGCTATGCTTCACTCGATTACCAGCTCGCCGGCATGTGGGAATCGCCCATGGTCAAGCTGGATATTCTCATCTCCGGCGAACCCGTCGATGCGCTCTCCATCATTGTGCATAAAGACTTTGCCTACGAACGGGGACGGGCGCTGGTCTCCAAGATGCGCGAGCTCATTCCTCGCCAGATGTTTGAGGTCGCCATCCAGGCAGCTATCGGAGCCAAGATCGTCTCCCGTGAAACCGTCGCTGCCTTGCGTAAGAATGTGCTCGCCAAGTGCTACGGGGGAGATATCAGCCGCAAGCGCAAACTCCTGGAAAAGCAAAAAGAGGGCAAGAAGCGCATGAAGCGTGTGGGCAAAGTGGACATTCCCCAAGAGGCGTTCCTGGCTGTGCTCAAAGTAGGCGAGGATTCCAGCAAATAATCGCTGTTTGGGGTTACGTTGGTCATGCCTCTGCGCCCGTTTTGTGGAAACTCGAAAAATTCCGCGACCACCGGGAGTCCTTGCTACGGGTCACTTGCCGTTCCCTAGCACACGCGATAAACGGTTGACAAGCAAAAGGTTAAGGGGCAGAAAAAAACGCCCAGCCACACCCTTGCTGGAGCAGAATGGGAAACGCAGAAATCAAGCCGCCCGGCTTTCCACACTTTTTTCCACAGGCGCACCGGGCACCGTCACAAGGTATTTTTTAGCCTGTTTTGGTGATTATTTCCCTCCCGGCAAGTGAATCTTGCCGGGAGGGACGAGTGGAGCAACGCTCTACTGCGGTGGCTTGGTGGTGCTGGGGTGGGTGTGCAGGGCGGCTGGGGCTCGTGCTGGGCCGCGGAGCAGTTGCGCCTGCTGATGGTTGTGGAGGAACGCCGGACTTGACATTGTAGGCTTCTACGATTGCTTTCGTGATGTCAGTCGAGCCATTGGCCCACAACACGGGCGTCTGCTGGGCGCTGGTGTCGAGTACCACGGTGAATTTTTGCTGGTTGGAGTAAGTGTCCAGCACGGCATAGACCTTCTGTGCCAGTGCCTGGTACATATCGTTCATCGCGCCGCTGGCTTCGTTTTGCGCGTCTTCCGCGGACCGCTGCAGCGATTTGGTCTTTTCGTCGATAACCCGGAGGCGGCTATCGCGCTCCGGCTCACTCAGGGTGGCGCCTGCGTCCTGTAACTGCTTCTTGAGCGAATCGATCTCGTCGCTTTGGGCCTTCAATTGAGCCTGCTTGGGTTCGAACTTGACCCGCAACTGAGCGAAGTTACGCTGACCCTCGTTGGTCGCGGCGACCGCCTGCTGGAAATTGATGATCGCAATCTTGGCGCTGGAAGGGACCGCCGAAGCAGCGGCGGCCGCTGACCCGGCAGGGACGGGGGCGGAGGGGGTGGATGGAGCCTGGGCCAATGCGCTGTTGGGGGCGCTGAGGATGCCCACGCCCGTGGCGGACGCAAGCAGGCAAACAAGGGTGAACGAACGCTTCATCGGAATACAGAACTCCTTTTGATCTTTGAATCCAGATCGCCCGCGTCTTTCAGCGGAAAGCGGGCCTTCGCTTGCGGATCTCCCGCATGCGCATTTGCATTGCAGTCACCTGGCCAGCGCATCTGGCAGCAAATGCGAAGAAGAGACACGGACCGAGACAATCACAGGGGCCAGCAGTGATTATAGGTGTGGTCCGAAAGAGCGTCAACGCAGGCTCGCTCCCATCCGACGTGACCCAGCAACACTTGGATGTCCGGGATCGATTCCACTCACAATGCCTGGTGCAAGCGCAACTCCGCCTTTTGTCATCCCGTCGCCGCATCCCCTAGAAGGTAGTGCTGACGCTCAAGCGGAACGTCTTCCTCGGTTCGCGGAAATGTAACAGCGAGTCGTAAGCCGTGATGGCCTCTGCGTAGGTATAGTCACCAGCACCGCCGGCGGGGAACATGCTGCGTGTGATCAGGCTCTCTCCCTGCACATTCTCGAAGAGGCGATTGGTGTTGTAGGCGTAATAGAGGCGCATCGGTGCGTTCACGATGGGAAGCATGGCCGAGAGCTCGCCGCCAACCGACATGCGCGGTACCACATTAGTGCCCGGGATCGGCCTGATCACGTTGATGAACTGGATCGATTGGCCACCCTGGCAGGCGCCATTGTAGTAGGCCGTGCAGCCATAGAGAGGCGAATTGAGCTGGTCCGCGCCCTCGACGCTTTGCCGTAATTGAGACTGGCGAATCACAGATGTGAGGTCGAAGTCGTCGAAGAAGGCGAACTGGACTGGGCCGGCAATGGGAATACGATACTCAATCGTGGAAGTGGCCTTGGCGTCGCCACCCACCGAAACGGGTCGGTAAATTGGGATCGGAATCGTAATGTTGCCCAGTGTATAGTTGCCCGGCTGGATAGGCACAGGCGTTCCGTCCGGGTTGGTGAGGGTGATGTTTGTCCGCACAGGGACCCAGCCATAGGGCGTCGCTGCGCGCACATCAAAGCCGCGCAACTCGTTGTCGCCGCCGGAATAGAAGCGGGCGAACGGAGGAGCCACATCCCCACCGTAACCCTGGATGTAAGAGAGCTGTACGCGATAGCCAAGGACGTTCCGCCCTTCCGGGTTCGGCCGCAGACCCTTCATCGCGATGAAGTGCTTGTACTGCACCACCGGGGTGAAATAACGAACATTGCCCCACAGGCCGGCGAGCACAAAAGCCGCGGAAATATCCGTTCCGAAGCGCGGCCTGAAGATGGATGGGCCGACCTTGTTGTACGTATAACTCAACGAAATCGAGCTGGTGTAAATGCCTTCCAGGGCATTCGTCGCCCTGGATCTGGCCGCTGCGGAAGGCGAGCGTTTGGAAGAGGTTAGCCGAAGCCTGGCTGAAGGTCGTGATGGACGACTTATCCCAGCTATACGTCAGGCCCACGCGCTTGAAGGAGCGGCGCAGCGGATAGCTGATAGAGAAGTTCAATCCGGTCGAGGACTGGTTGTAATTCTGGGTGAGGGATTGCTGCGCCGCCGTCAGGTTCGAGGATTGCCCGGTAACCTGAGCGTAGTTGCGCGCTGAATTGTAGTCCGACTTCCTGGAGAAAACCTGGAAGCCCACGCTGGTCGGCTTGTTGCGCAGGTAGGGCTCATTGAAAGCAAAGACCGCGCTGCGCGCCAGGTTGCCGATGTTGCCCTGCAGACTCAAGGTTTCGCCCAGGCCGAGAAAATTATTGGTCGAGTAGTTAAGACCCAGGAAAGTACCGGAAAGACCACTGACGCCGCCGTTCAGGCCGATCGAGTTCTTGCCTTTCTCGTGTACTTTGAGCAGCAGCGAAACAGTGCCGTTCTCGTTATCCGGGTGGATCTCGGTATCCTGATCTACCTTGAGCGGGTCGAAATAATCCAACTGGTTCAGGCGCAATAGGCTCTGATTCCCACGAGTTACTGTTGTAGGGCTGGCCTTCTTCAATCAGCAACTCCCGTCGAATGACCCGATCGCGGGTGATCGTGTTGCCTTGAAACTCGATGCGCGAGACGGTAAACGCCTTGCCCTCGTCGATGTCGATGTCCAGGTACACCAGGTGTTTGGCGTCGTCGATGCGCGGCGTCGGCACGGCTGTGAAGTTGATGTACCCCAGCGAACCGTAAGCCTTGCGTAGATTATCCAGGCCCTTGCCGATCGCGGTTGCATTGAACAATTCACCGTCTTTGGTCGGGAACTGGGAGCGCAGCGCCTTGACATTCGGCACGTGCGTATTGCCGGTAAAGGTGACGCCGCCCAGCCGGTAGCGCGGACCCTCCTCGACCGGGATGCGAATGTCGATGCGCTTACCCTGGCGAGGGCGGAAAGTGAAGAACGATAGGCCGCCTTCATTGCGGATATGGGTGATGGGATCGCTGACGCCTGCCCGGAAATAGCCCCGGTCCTGCAGCGCCCGGCGAACCCGCTCCGTATCTTCCTCAAGTTTGCTCGCGTCGTAGGTTCGGGCGAAGATGTTCTCCAGGAAAATCGAGTGCGGGATGCCCACCGGCCGCAGGTTCTTCATCGCCGCGCGCAGCTCGCGCGAGCTCACGTGTGCGGTTGCCGGTGAAGGTGATGTTCCCCACTTTTACCGTGGGGCCTTCCTTGATGATGAAGTTGACCGAGACGGAAGAGGGAGGAATGGTCCTGATTTCCGGCTTTACCGTCGCGAACTGATGCCCGTGTTCGGCCAGCAGGGCGCGGATCACATCGATCGCACGCGCCAGCCGGGTGGGATCATACGGGCTTTCCACCGAGAAGCCGGTCACGTGCTCTTTCTTGAACCGGTCCAGAACATCCGAGGTCGAGACCGAGTTCAGGCCCTTGTAGTTGATCTCACGAATGGTCGGCTTTTCTTTAACGATGATGTCGAGAACGATGCCCTTTGGGGTATCCTCGCGCGCAATCTGCAGATTTTCGAAGTATCCGGTGTTCCAGAGGGAGTTGAAATCGCGCTCGATGGTCGCCGGATCGTAGGTATCTCCCGGGTGGGTAAACAGCCGCGCCAGAATCGTCTCTCTGGGAATGCGGCGATTGCCAATCACCCGGATTTGGGTCACGACACCCGGCTGAGGCGCGACGTCCTGCTGAGCCCAGGCAACTAGACTGGAACCGCAAAATAGAAGCAAGCCCACGATCCTGCACATCCGAAAAAAAAACGGCAGCGCAAGTTGATTCTTATGAGACCGGGAGCGGAGGCCCCCTGACACGACGCGAAGAATAGGCACACCCTCACTGCTGGAAATCGGATCCTGTTGGAGGAAAAGGCGATTATATGTGACGGAAGGGGTACTCCCCAACTCCGCCGACTCGTTTCTCACCCCGTCTACCATCCAGGAGGCCCAGTCAAGACAGACACCACAACTCCCTCAGCTCTCCAGCTCACTGCTGGCGAAGTATTCGCCCAGTGAGGAATCCCACGCCACGGAGAGAAGGTTCGGCTTGCAGCAGACCTGGCAGTCTTCCACATACCGCTGCTGCCCGCCTGCTGACTCGTCCACCACGATCTCATTCCACTCTCCACAGCCCGCGCACTGGAAACCCGCTGGAAACGGCATCGTCAATCTCACGCTTGAGCAGGTCTTCCTAGTCTATCGGAGGGAAGACGTTTTTGGTTGGGGCCAGCTTTCGAACTTCCACCAGGGTCGAATAGAACGTGGCCCCGCGGCCTAGGTCCGTGAGCCGTTCGGAGGTAAGCGCATTCACGTTGTTTCCCCCTTCGGACAGCTTGTTCCAGTTGAGGCTGGCCGCGACCACGCCCGCCGGCACGCTGCCGTCGATGCGCGCGCGCAGCTGTATTCTGCCGCGCGCATTGTATATCTCCACCAATTCCGCTTCGCCGATCTGCCGCGCAGCGGCGTCGGTGGCGTGCATGAACACCAGGCCAGGCGATTCCATCTTCTGGTGTCCCGGAAGGTTGGCGAAGGTCGAGTTCATATAGTGGTCGGCCTTGCGAGGTAAAAACTCGAGTGGAAACGTATGCGCATCGGCGCCCCGGCGCGATTCGTCTGGAGGGTGGAACATCGGCAGCGGTTCGAACCCTTCCGCGGCCAGCGCACTTGAATAAAACTCCGCCTTGCCGCTGGGTGTGGCAAAGACGCCATCAGCAAACGGCAGCAGCGCCCCGTCGTCGGACTGCACCCGGATGCTCTTCTTCGCCTCCAGCTCCTGGCGGGTAATGCCTTGCATCGCCGGTGTATCCAGCGCCTGCTCGATCAGGTCGTCCACACTGTCGTGGAAGCAGGGCTCAGTGAACCCCATGCGCTGTCCCAATTGGCTAAACAGCCAGACGTTCGACCGGGCCTCGCCCAGCGGCGCGATGGCCTGTTCTGAGAGCTGCAGAAAGTAGTGTCCGTACGCGCCCTGAAAGTCTTTGTGCTCCAGAAACGTGGTCGCCGGCAGCACGATATCGGCGTAGTCGGTGGTGTCGGTAAAGAACTGCTCGTGCACCACAGTGAAGAGGTCGCTGCGCATCATTCCCCGCACCACAGCGTTCTGGTTGGGGGCAATCGCCGCGGGGTTGGAGTTGTAGACAAATAGCGCTTTCACTGGAGGTGAGTCGAGCTCCGTAAGCGCGTGGCCCAGTCGCGACATGTTGACCATGCGCGCCGGGCGCTGGAGTGGGCTGGCCAGCATCAGATCGGGCCTTTCCAGCTCCGCCGTGTTGTACGGGAAGGCTCCGCTGGTGGAGAGCTGCAGCCCTCCGCCGAGCTGCTTCCAGGCCCCGATCAGGGCGGGCAGCATGCAAACCGCGCGCGCCGCTGCCCCACCGTTCTGCGAGCGCTGTACGCCATAGTTCAGGCGGATCACTGCCGGCGCACTGGTCGCGTATTCGCGGGCCAGGCGCGTGACGTCCTCTGCGGGGATGCCCGTTAAACAGGAAACCTGTTCTGGCGTGTAGGGCGCAACGTGTTCGCGCAGGGCTTCAAATCCGTGGGTATGTTGCGCAACATACTCCCGGTCGTAGAGCTCTTCCTTGATGATGACGTGCATCAGGCCGAGCGCTAAAGCCGCGTCTGTGCCCGGCTGGATGGGGATATGCCAGTCGGCCACGCGTGCCGTACGAGTGAGGAATGGGTCGATAACC
This sequence comes from uncultured Acidobacteriaceae bacterium, assembly GCA_963721125.1. GTDB lineage: Bacteria > Acidobacteriota > Terriglobia > Terriglobales > Acidobacteriaceae > PALSA-350. The sequence continues at coordinate 885,506 of CAVRHZ010000001.1, forward strand.
ACCAGCCGGGCGCCTTGGCGCCGTGCTTCTTCGACGAAGGGCCACAGGTGAATGTTATTGCCATGGATATTCGCGGCCCACGCGATGATGTACCGGGCATGGCGGAAATGTTCCGGGTCCGTGCCCAGCTTTGTCCCGTAGACAGAAATGAAGGCATCGCCGCCGGTCGTCGAACAGATCGTGCGGTCGAGTTGCGAGGCGCCCAGCCGGTGAAAGAACCGGCGATCCATGGACCCATAGCCGAGCACCCCCATCGTCCCCGCGTAGGAGTAGGGCAGGACAGACTCAGGACCGTGCTCCCGGGCAACCCGTCCCAGCCGCTCGGTGATCAGGTTCAGGGCCTCGTCCCAGCTGATGCGTTCGAAGGCGTCCGCCTCGTGGCCGGAGGGCGTTCTCCCTTTGGGTGCCCCGGCTCGGCGACGCATCGGGTAGAGCAGCCGCGAGGGAGAATACACACGATCCAGATACTTGGCGACCTTACCGCAGAGAAAACCGCGTGTCACCGAATGATCAGGATCGCCCTGCACCCGTGTAGCCACGCCCGCTTCATCGATCGTTACCAGAATGGCGCAGGAGTCCGGACAGTCGTGCGAACAGACAACGCTGGCAGTTCTAGATCCAGGCATACGTCATTGTAGTAGGAGGCTCCGCGGCAGGCGACCAGCATGACCAGCTTCCTTCACCGCCAACAAAGGCTGGGTGCCCCATTCAAGCCCGGTTTTGGCTTGAGTGGGATACCACAGCCTTCGACATGAGGTTGTCGGCTGGAGGGGTAAGGCACCGCCGAGGACAAAGTGGAGGTCGTGCATCCATTGGGAATTGGCTAGTGGCGCAAAGAATCGTCAGGTGAGTGCTGTGGTATCCCACTCAAGCCAAAACCAAAACCAGGCTTGAATGGGGCACCCAGCCTTTGTTGCCGGTGAAGCAAGCCTTCACGCGAAAATCAACAAGTGAGCGCTTAAAGGACGCAGTCCCATTTATCTTTTTCTGCATGAGAAAAGGTAGTGTCCACCTATTCCTCGCGCTCGCCTTGATGCTCGCACCTTCGTCGCAATCACAGACCGCGCCAGAAGCTGCCATTCGCCACTTGCTGGACCAACAGACGGCAGACTGGAATCGTGGCGACGTGGAAGCCTTCATGAAAGGCTACGAAGATTCACCCACCACCACCTTCGTCGGCCAGACCGTGCAATACGGTTACGCGACAATTCTCGAACGCTACAAGAAGCTCTACACGAACCCCGCTGCGATGGGAAAATTAACCTTTTCCCACCTCGCAATCCGCATCCTGGACACCAACTACGCAGTAGCCACCGGAAATTTTCATTTAGAGCGCACAACAGCCGGCGGAGGCAATGCCGACGGCATCTTCTCCCTGCTCTTCAAGCGGGATCCCTCAGGCTGGAGAATCATTCTGGACCACACCAGCCGCATCGGTTGATGCTCAGATCTGCAGTACTTCTCTCTCTTTATTGCGGCACATCTCTTCCATGCGCCGGATCTCATCGTCCGTGAGTTTCTGAATCTCTTCGAGCGAGCGCTTCTCCTCGTCCTCGGAGATTTTCTTATCCTTAGCGGACTTCTTGATGAGGTCATTTCCATCGCGGCGAATATTCCTTACCGCGGTGCGATGGTCTTCCAGCGTCTTATTAAGGTGCTTCACCACGTCGCGCCGGCGCTCCTCCGTCATCGGAGGAATAGGAATACGCACAATCTTGCCGTCGTTCTGCGGATTGAACCCCAGGTCAGACGTGCGCAACGCCTTCTCGATATCCGCCAGGATGCTGGGATCCCAGGGCTGGACCAGGATCAGGTTGGCCTCGGGAGCGGTCACCTGCGCCACCTGGTTGAGCGGCGTATCGCTGCCGTAGTACGACACCTTGATCTGGTCGAGCATGTGTACCGAGGCCCGCCCGGTGCGTGTGGATGCCAGGTTGGCCCGGAAATCATCCACCGCTTTTTCCATCCGCGTCTTGAGCTGCTGCTGAATATCTTTCAAGGCCGGAATACTGGCCATTACTGAGACTGCCATCGTCTTCTTCCTCGATCTTTCAAAGGGATTTAGGTAAGCAGGGTCACGCCAGTAGATGCGGCCTGCTCGCGTGCATGGTAGGACGACCGCACCAGCGGTCCCGACTCTACGTGCCGGAAACCCATCTTGAGAGCCTCTGCGCGCATATACGCGAACTCCTCCGGCGTGTAATAGCGCGCCATCGGCAGGTGATCTTTGGATGGACGCAAATACTGCCCGATGGTCAACACATCTGTGCCAACCGCGGCCAGGTCGCGATAAACCTGCAACAGCTCATGCATCTCTTCGCCCAGGCCGACCATCACGCCGGACTTGGTAGTCATGCGCGGGTCGACGATCTTGGCGTACTCCAGCAGCCGAAGCGTTCGCTGGTAGCGTGCCCCCGATCGCACTACGCGATAGAGCCGCGGCACCGATTCAGTGTTGTGGTTCAGCATTTCGGGCTGGGCCTCCACCACAATGCGGATGGCCTCCTCCTGCCCCTGAAAATCGGGGATAAGCACTTCCACCTGGCAGCCCGGCGCTTGTCGCCGGATCTCCGCGATGACCATGGCAAACGCCCGGGCTCCTCCCAGAACATCGTCATCGCGGTTCACGCTGGTGATCACGGCATGCTTAAGGTCGAGAATGGCGACAGCTTCGGCCACTCGGCGGGGCTCGTCGAAGTCGATCGGCTCCGGCCGGCCCTTGGGCACGGCGCAGAAGCCGCAGCGGCGGGTACAGGTATTGCCCAGCATCATGAAGGTCGCGGTGCGCTGGTTCCAGCACTCGCCTATGTTGGGGCAGTGGGCCGACTCGCACACAGTATGCAGGTTGAGCGACCGGGCCAGACTCTTCAGCTCGTGGTAGTTTTCACCCACCGGCGCGCGGGCCTTGAGCCAGGCAGGCTTGGGGACGGGACGGCGTGGGTTTGGGTCGATCTGGACGAGGTCAATCACGCTGCAACAATTGTATCGGGTCACGCACCCGAGCGAAGGCGTCCGGTGACTTCAGGACGCACCAGGTAAAGAAAGAAGATGAGATTGATCACCGCCCAGACCGCCCCCTGGGGCTGATGAAAGCGGAAAAGGCTATAGCTCCAATAGCAAACGGAGCAGAAGACCGCGCCCAGGGTAAGCGCCCACCCCCATCGCCGTAAGCGGATGAGCCCCAGGCCGGCAATGGCAAAGACGCTGCACAGGATCAGGATGCCAATGCGAGCGGCTCCACGCGGATAGTGGCCAGTCAGGACCCCGGCCACCCCCACCAGGGCGAGCGCCAGCATATACAGGGCGATAGCTGCCATTCCCGGCAGCGGAAGGTTCGTCATAACGTGTGCAGGTAGGCCATCAGCTCTTCAAACTCCTGATCTGACATTGTATTGCCCATGGGTGGCATCATGGCCCAGCCATGCAGAATCACCCCACGCACCCGGGCGTCCGTTGCCTTGATCCCACTGGTCAGATAGGGCTTGCGAAACAGCCCCTGGAGGCCGGGGCCATACAGGCCTTTATCCGAATCGGCGTAGTGGCAGCTCGAGCATTGCCTCACAAAGACCTGTTTACCGGCCGCCTCCTGCGGGGTCAGTGCACGCGCCGGCTCGGAGGGTGCGTGCTTGCAACCGCAAATAGGGAGCAGTCCGGCAGCCAGAACTAACAGCTGGGTGTTCAGGAAGATCCTCTTCAATTCGACTCCGCAATCGCAGCCACGATATTGTCCATCGCCGCGCGATCCGCCGGCAGGGATGGAGTGTGATCCGTGCACATAATGGAAAAAACGACTGTCTGCCCACTGGCGGCAACCAGGTACCCGCTCAGAGCACGTGCTTCTCCCAGAGTACCGGTCTTGGCGAACACTTTGCCATCGAGCGACGGCTGTTTGAAGCGGGCGGAAAGGGAGCCATCCACTCCTCCCACAGGCAGAGAAGTGCGGAACGCTTCGCCCCAGCTCTGCCGGGCCGCGTAGGCGAGCAAAGTCGTAAAGGCTCTGGGGGTGACAAGGTCCTGGGGAGAAAGCCCGCAGCCGTCATAAAGGACAAAGTCCCCCGGGGCCACTCCGGCTGAGATGAGAAACTGCCGCACCACCCGCGTGCCCTCGAGCAGCGATCCATCCGAGCCTTCCAGCTTACCCAGGGTCCTGAGAGTGATTTCGGCGTGCAGGTTCTGGCTGACCTTGTTGGTCACCACCAGATCGTCACCCAATGGCGGCGACACATGCGAGGCCAGCAAAAACTGGCCAACATTTGTGCTCTGGACATTCACAAGAGAGATGGGATGAAACACCACCGGCTGCTGCTGCGCGGAAAGAAAATCGCCCGTCTCGGTGGACAGTCGATGCTGCGCTCGCGCCGTCCCGCTGACCTGGACCCCACGCGCCAGCAGCATGGTCCGAAGCGCCCTGGCCGCATAATCGGCCGGGTCTTCGATGGCCAGGGCGGCATGCAGGCCCTGTTGCCCCAGGGGAGTCCGGCCAAAAATCCGCACCGTCATCCCCCCCGGAGAGCGCTCGATCCCCGGCTTCCCCGGGTCGCCCGGCGGCGCGGTGGTGAGCGAATTTTGCAGTGTGTAGTAGGCCGTTGACGGCAGCCACGAAGCCACAGCAGGCTCACCCACCTGTGCCGCCGGCATGGCGTTCAGGTAGACCTCGTTATCGTTGATGGTGAGGGCGGAAACCGGCGCGCCATAGCCCCACTGCAGGTCATCCCAGCTCCAGCCGGAGCCGTAAGGTTCAGAGACAAACCACGTATCGTCGCCGACAATATCTCCCACTACGGAATGAACACCGTGGCGGACAATCTGGTCAGCCATATCCTCCAGCGCCGCCAGCGGAGGACCGGTTCGTTCGGTCTTGAGCCCAAAGGGCATAGAGCGGGCTGACATATTAGGGTCGCCCACCCCAAAGATCGTGATATCGCCGCGAAGCTCTCCCGTGTTGCTGATCGGGGCGCTGCTCGATACCAGGGTGGTGAACGTGAGCCCGCTGGGCAACAGGGCGTACGCCGCCGCAGTGGTTAACAGCTTGGCATTGGACGCTGGGTTAAAAAACTGGCCATCGTTCAGCGAGTAGACCGGGCGGCCGCTAAGCGAAACCACGGAGACGCCCCAGTGCGCCTGGTTGACTCCCGGATTGGCAAGAATACGGGCTATCGCCTGAGGGAGGGGCAGCTTGCGTTTGGCAGGGTGTTTCGCCGAAGCTCCCGCCATAGTCCCGCCCAAGACAAGGGCCAGCAACAGCATGAGAGAGGGGGAGCGTAGTCGCATGTCTTTAGAATAGACAAAGATGCCCTTTGCCAAGCGGTCCTGTTACGACTGGAAGCTGCGTACGCAATCCCTCCCTTTGGGCCAGCGAACCCTGGTGATGGGGATTTTGAACACCACACCCGACTCATTCTCCGATGGCGGCGCCTTTCCCACCCATGCCCAGGCCATCGAGCACGCTCTGGCAATGCTTGAGGACGGGGCTGACCTCGTCGATATCGGCGGCGAATCCACCCGGCCGGGAAAGCGGCATCCGCTGGGCGCCCAGGAGGAGATCGATCGTGTCCTCCCAGTACTGGAGGGCGTACTACGCCATCGGCCGGAGTCTATTCTCTCCATTGATACCTATAAATCCGCGACCGCCGCGGCCGCCCTCCACGCCGGCGCCCAAATCGTCAACGATGTCAGCGGTTTCTGCTGGGATGAGGCAATGGCCGGGGTCTGTGCGACGGCCGGGTGCGGCATAGTGCTGATGCATCTGCGAGGCCGCCCGGAGCAGTGGGAGGAACTACCGTCCCCAGATGGAAAACCGCTGGTTTTGCTGATCAAGCAGGAGTTGCAACAGCGCCTCGATCAAGCCCGAGAGGCGGGAATCGGGAGGGATAGGATTGTCCTCGACCCCGGCATCGGCTTCGGCAAAGCCTTCGCCCGCAACTACTTCTTACTCGCGGGCTTGGAGGAGTTCAGCCGCCTGGGCCAGCCGCTACTCGCGGGTGTTTCCCGCAAGGCATTTCTCGGCAGAACCCTGGCTCCCCTCAATCACGGAGTCGACGTCCCGGTCGAACGCCGTGGGGCTGCATCCCTGGCAGCAGTGACCGCCGCCATACTGGCCGGAGCGCATCTGGTCAGGGTCCACGATGTCCGTCCAGCCCGCGAAGCGGCAGCCATAGCCGATTCCGTCTTGCAGGCGGCTGCGGAGTTTGTCCCGTAGCAGAACCCGATAGGAACAGGACGGGTGCCCTAAGTTCGCCGAAGGGTACCTGGGCCGAACGCATTCGCTCAATCCCCGCAAATCGGGCTTTGGAGAGCAAAAGCATTTAAGGATCTATCGGCTGATGGCTGATGTACGACGCAGTCCCGCAGGGACGGCTGAGAGTAGCCCAGGACGTAGTCCTGGGTAGGTATTCAAAACTCGGTCAGTCCCGAAGGGACGGCTGAGAATAGCCCAGGACGTAGTCCTGGGTAGGTATCCAAAACTCGGTCAGTCCCGAAGGGACGGCTGAGAGTAGCCCAGGACGTAGTCCTGGGTAGGTATCCAAAACTCGGTCAGTCCCGAAGGGACGGCTGAGAGTAGCCCAGGACGTAGTCCTGGGTAGGTATTCAAAACTCGGTCAGTCCCGAAGGGACGGCTAAGAGTAGCCCAGGACGTAGTCCTGGGTAGGTATTCAAAACTCGGTCAGTCCCGAAGGGACGGCTAAGAGTAGCCCAGGACGTAGTCCTGGGTAGGTATTCAAAACTCGGTCAGTCCCGAAGGGACGGCTGAGAATTGCCCAGGACGCAAGTCCTGGGTGACGTAATTTCGCTGATAGAGGCTTCAACAAGAACCAGTCTACCTAGTGCTTGTCCTCCGAATCGTGGCTGGAGGAAACGCGGCTGGCTTCAAAACTAACGATTCTCCACTGACCCATCCGATTGCTATAAACCCGGGTATATCGGTAGCGTCCGCTGATATCGCGGTCACCATTTTTCCCCACCAGGTCTGCCTTTGAAGTAACGACCGCTGTGTCCCCGTAGATCCTTACTTTAATGTCGCTCAGATCGAGTTGGGTGATGTGCAGTGATCCGCTGCGGCGGCGGCTGAGTTCATCCGCCTTGGTTTCCAGGATGCCATTAGCGCTAATCCCCAGGTAGTCATCCGCCAGCAGGCGATCGACCTCAGAGACATTATTGGAAAGCTGCGCCTGCCGCCAGTCCAGCTCTAGCCCTTCAATCTCCTTGTGAGCATTTTCGTGATGAGGAAAGAGGGCATGGGCCTGGCTTGCGCACGCTGACAGCAGTATAAGGACGAGGAACAGTCTGCCGACCGTGGGAAACAGCCAACGATGCTCGGTATGAGCGCGCATAACCGTACCGGATGTTAGTCCGCGTCCGAATAATGAGTCAAAATTGAAACTCCAGAGTGACAGTTTTCGCGGTTGAACGCAATGCCCCGGGGCTTGGACGGAGAGCCGCTGCCGAGACAAATCACTCATCGAACTAAATGGGATGCGGAATCAGCCTGCCACGTTCACGCCGTCGCGGGCTGAGTACCCACCCGTTCGCTTCTGACGTTCGGAACGCGACGGCTTTTCAAAGAAAAGACAGACTTCCGATCGTACAGTAGAACTGAAATTGCTAGAAAGGAAGACTCAGACTACCGCCGTCAGGTTCTCGACCTCACGTTCGCGCATGAGCTGATAAAGGCCGCCCACCGCGAACTTTTTAAAGTGGGGGGTGGTGCGATGGAACTCGCTCGCCGCCCGGTCACGATACTGCTCATAAATTACGACTACGGCCGGGTCGTCCTCAACAGTATGCGGGACATAGCTCACGCAACCCGGCTCCTGGCGCGAAGCGAGAGCCAGCTCGCGCAGAATATCGCTAACGTTTTCACGGTCTTCGGCGGCGAATCGCATACGTACGATGAAACTGACCATTGTGCCTCTAATTTACCCGTAAATCTCTGTCAAAAAAAATTAGCCGTTGGCCTTGGAGTGCATAAACTCCAGCGCCCCGGAGAAGCCAGGAAGAATCATCGTTTGCTCCCGGTCCGGGCCGGTGGAGACCATGCCGATGCGCGCGCCCGACTCCGCTTCCAGGAAACGAAGGTATTTCTGCGCCGCCTTGGGGAGCTGGTCGAATTCGGTAATGCCCTCGGTGGACGTTTGCCAGCCCTCCAGCTTGGTGTAAATCGGTTCGATCCTCTCAAACCCGCTGACATCCGCGGGGATGGTGTCACAGTTCTTGCCATCCACCCGGTATCCGTTGCAGATCGGGATTTCAGCGATGCTATCGAGCACGTCCAGCTTTGTAACCACCAGCCATTCCGTGCCGTTGATTTCGCTGGAGTAGCGCAGCAGGGGCAGGTCGAGCCATCCGCAACGGCGAGGCCGGCCAGTCACGGCTCCGTACTCCTGTCCGCGGGCGCGCAGCACATCGCTGGGCTCACCGTGGATCTCAGTCGGGAACGGGCCTTCACCCACGCGGGTGACATAAGCCTTGGTGACGCCGACTACAGTGCCAATCATGGTCGGCCCTACTCCCGTGCCGATCACCGCGCCCCCGGCAGTGGCTGACGACGAGGTCACAAAGGGGTACGTACCGTGATCGATATCCAGCATGGTGCCCTGGGCGCCTTCAAACATCACGCTTTGCCCATCGCGGATGGCACGGTTAAGCAGCGCGGCGGTGTCGGTCACGAACGGCCGGATGCGCTCCGCCGCCTCGGCGTACTCGTCATACATCTTGATCGGGTCGAGCGGGTCGGTTCCGAACAGCGCGTGGGCGATGGCATTCTTCTCATTACAGGCATTTTCAATATGCGTCTTCAGCAAACTGCGATTGAGCAGGTCGATCACCCGCAGGCCGCTACGATGCATCTTGTCTTCATACGCCGGACCGATGCCCCGGCTGGTGGTGCCGATCTTCTGTCGTCCGGGAGCATTTTCCGACGCCAGCTCGATCATGCGATGGTAGGGCAAAATCACCTGCGCCCGGTTGGAAACAAAGAGCTGCTCATCGACGTTGACCCCCAAGTCGCGAAGTTTGCCGATCTCCTTAAGGAAAGCCAGCGGGTCCAGCACCACGCCATTGCCGATGACCGCCCGGCAGTCCGGACGCAGAACACCGCACGGGACCAACTGCAGGACGAACTTCTGTCCGCGGATGATGACGGTATGTCCGGCGTTGTGACCGCCGGCATAGCGCGCTACCACAGCAAACCTATCGGAAAGAACGTCGACGATCTTTCCCTTTCCCTCGTCGCCCCATTGGGCGCCCAACACTACCGCAGTCTTAGCTCGCATGCACTCCAATCAGTTCGTGTGACGCACTCTTCCCCTGCCGGCTCAGCCTCTTGATCGAACCTCTTTAAACCTGCGCAGGGAGTGTGTGGAAATATTGCTGACCAGACTGGCTTGGGAAGCGCAGCCGGTTCCGACTCTTGATGATATAACGCCTCAGGGTCGCGGCCAAGCACCTGCGACAATGAGAGAGATAAGCCATGCCCGAACTGCCTGAGGTTGAAACCATCGCCCGCGGGGTGGATGAGCGTCTGCGTGGGGACCGCATCGACACCACCTGGTTCAGCGAAAAGCCTGAGCCCTTCAAGTCTTCTCCGCAACTGATGGCCAAAGAGCTACCCGGACGTCGTATCGAACGCGTCTACCGGGTAGGAAAGCACATTGTTTTCGATCTTGCCCGGGCAAAGGCGCCCGGCTTGCAATGGATCGTCCACCTGGGCATGACCGGCCGCCTGTTGGTCGCCGATGCGGCAACGCCAGTTCCCGCTCATACCCATGGCATCCTGCATCTGGCTTCAGGAAGGGAACTCCGCTTCGTGGACCCCAGGCGATTTGGGCGTATGGAACTGCACGGTATCCCCACCCAAAAGACGGCCCCCTTCACAGGCACTGGCCAGGAGCCTTTCAAGATCTCGCCCGATCAGTTCACCGCGCTCTTCCGGCCCCGCCGCACATCCATTAAGGCTGCCTTGCTGAACCAAAAACTGCTGCACGGAGTGGGCAATATCTATGCCGACGAGAGTCTTTTCCGCGCCGGCATCCGGCCCCGCAGGATGGCTCGCCACTTGAAGCGGGCCGAACTCGACCGCCTGCATGCCAGCCTGCAGACCGTCCTCAAGGAGGCCATCTCGCTCGGCGGCTCTTCCGTATCTGATTATGTAGACGCGGCTGGCGTGGCCGGCTTCTTCCAGCTTGAGCATCGGGTCTATCTCCGCACCGGGCAGCCCTGCCTGGTATGCGGAACACCGATTCGGCGCATTGTCCTGGCTGGCCGCGGAACACACTATTGCCCCCACTGCCAGCGCTAGGTTTTCTCCCGCCCCCGGACGGCATTTATATGAATTACAGAATCATTGCCCCGCCGCGGCTACCATAAACCGGAACCCTGACCCCGCGAGTGGCAGCTAACTAACTGATAACAAGTAACATGGTAAACGGCATGTCAACTGCTATTAGGAGTGTAGCCAGCGACGCACGTGACTCGCACAAATGCGGGTCCGGCGCTTAAGAATCCGGCGGGCAGAGCTAGGTTCCACCGGGACCAGCCGCAACCGGAGTTTTTCCATCCCGCAGACGTGCGCTGCCGGAGAACCCTTGGGAGGCCAGTGACTGGCCATTAAAGAAAAGCCACTCACTGTGGCTTTTCTCTTTCTAGCGGGAAATCTGCCTTGATTCCTCCCCCTTATGCCCCAATCGTAACCCTCCTCCTCTAACTTCCTGACCTTGATTTCTGAATAGCACTTGATCTCGGGCACTCTCTCTGTGTATTATCGGTTTTGCCTATCGAGCGGCTGAAGCCAGATCTCATAAGTGAGTCAAGCTCGCCGCAATTCTCGAGAGTCAATAGGGTTTTTCTGCCGCGTCGCACCTGCTGGCCCAAATAGCGCTGTTCGTCGCCAGGGTCAATCAATAGCGGTACAGACAACACCAGTACTTTGTTTGAGAGATCAAACCATAGGTTCCACCCCCAAACCGTATCTTTGGACCAGTTCCTTTTGAGTGCGTGGGATGTGGCCGCTGGCCATCAACCAAGTGGAAACATGAGTTGCAGTCGACCTCTGCCTTCCCCCGACCGGGGTAGGCCGCACCTGAGCAGATTGCAGGAATTGCCAACGCACCGGGATGTGCATGCATGACAACAGAGCAGAATCAACCCCAGGCTCAGCCATCGAATCAGGCCCAGCCTGCAGGTCAAAGTGAAGGGCAAGGGCATCGTCGCCGGCGCCGCAGACGTAAAGGATACGCAAACAACCAGGCAAAAGGCCATGCCAATGGCGAGCCTGGGGCAGTCTCTGGCCAAGCCCATCCGCCCAAGAAGCCGGCCAAGCCCAAGTCTCCTGGCCAAAACCGCTTTATTGCCAGGAACAATAATGGCAATGGCAGCGCGCACGCCGCGGTAAACAACGGCGGCGGCGGGGGCGGACGGCGCAAAGGCAAGCAGCGCCGGCAACAGACATTCGTCGGCCCCATGGATCACAGCTATCGCGTGGTCAATGGCAACACCGCCGATGCGCCTCATTCCTCCGCGGAGTTCCGAGGCAACGGACACAATGGCCACTATGTGGAATCCTTGCCCAAGGATCCGGTGGTTGTCGCCGTACGAGAAGATGCTCCCATTCGCATCTATTGCTTCATCGAAGACCTATTCTTTCTGGCCAAGATCCAGGAGACCGCGCGCAAAATAGGCGTAAAAGTCGCCTTTGTGAAGGCGGACAAGGACATTGTCTCCCGCCTGGCGGATGTGCCCGAGGGGAGCCGGCCCTCGCTCATTGTCTTTGATCTCAACAATGTGAATGCCAAGCCTTTGACCCTGATTCCCCGCATCAAGAGCAAGTTGAAGCGCGGCACCTCAGTGATCGGCTTCCTCTCTCATTTGCAGGGTGACCTCAAGGCGAAGGCCATGGAAGCGGGCTGTGACATGGTGATGCCGCGTTCTGCCTTTTCCCAAAACCTGCCCAACCTATTGCGCCGCCACGGACTCGACGCCGAGCTCGAAGCAGCCGAGGCCTAAAACCGCAGATCGGAGCTGTCAGGTACGCGCTCTACAGCCGGCGGGAAAACTCTTGTCTTAGAACAGTACGGACTGAAGCCCGTACTGTTCGGGGAAAACTCAATCTTCTGAAGGGTACGGCCTTCAGGCCGTACGTAAAGTGCATTGCAATGAATTTCGGCTTTAGCCGCTGAGGGAAGAGTCTTTCGAGAGACCGCAGCCGAGGAACCTGCAGTTCTACGACCCAACAAATCTCCGGCAAAGCAACAACCTCAAACCGCAGTCAATCCTCCATCGCACATATAAAGCCCACCAGTGCAATACGACGACTCCTCCGACGCCAGAAAAACAGCGATGCCTTCGATATCGCAGGGCCGCCCCAGGCGTCCCATGGGCACCGCTTCCCTGTATTGCTCCCGGTTTGCTTCATCTGCCAGCAGAGGAGCATTCATCGGTGTATCCATCGTGCCCGGGATCACAATATTTACCCGAATTCCATCCCGCGCATACGCCGCCGCCATCACTCGGCTGAGCCCATGAATCCCGGCTTTGCTGGTGCTGTAAGCGGTTAAATTAGGCGCGCAGCCAATCATTCCCGTGGGCGAGCCAAGGTTAATAATCGAACCACCACCCTGCTTCAGCATGAACGGAATCACGTGCTTGGAGCACAGAAACGTGCCCTGCAAATTCACCCGCATCACCTGCTCCCACAGCTCCAGGCTGAGTTCATGGGCTCGTACATCGCGGTCGTGGAACAGCACCGCGGCGTTGTTGTACAGCACATCGATGCGTCCAAACTGGGCCCATGCGGATTGCAGCAGAGTGATCACATCGCGCTCTTCTCCCACATCCGTGAGGACGAAGACCGCGCGTCCCCCATCCTCGCGAATCTGTTCCACCACCGCCGTTCCGTCAGCAGCATTGACGTCCGCCACCACCACTGCCGCGCCTTCACGGGCGTAGCGCTTGGCCACGGCACGTCCTAATCCAACAGCAGCTCCGGTTACGACCGCCACTTTTCCTGAAAGTCTCATGAGTTCTATCGGGTAGCGCTACCGTTTACCCAATGCAGAGTATTTGATTGCGTGCTCCGCGTCTCTGAGATTCAGGAATACTTTTTGTTGCAGCAGCACGATTGCCTGACCACCAGCCACGACCGGGGTTTTACAAGATTCATTCGTAGCTTTCTTATAGCCAGCTCGCTAACTTCATAAGACTATGAATGCACTCGCGTCGGAGGAATTTGCAGCCTGCCTTGCACGCCGGGGAATTCCTATGAGACTTAAAGATCGAGTAGCGCTGGTTACCGGTGCCGCATCCGGCATTGCCCGTGCGACCGCGCAGAGATTTGCCCGCGAAGGCGCGAAGGTAATTGTGGCCGATGGCAGCGTCCCCGGTGGGCTTGAAACCGTGAAGTTGATCGAGGCCGACGGCGGCTCGGCAAGCTTTACTCAAGTGGACGTCTCCCAGGCGGAGCAAGTGAACCGCATGGTCGAGGGGATACTCGGCCAGCACGGGCAAATCGATGTGCTTTTCAACGGTGCGGCCATCCTCTTCTACGGCACCGTCCTGGATACAGCCGAAGAGGCATGGAACCGCATGCTCGCCATCAACCTGACTGGGACCTTTCTCTGTTGCCGGGCGGTACTTCCGCGCATGATTGATCGTGGCCGCGGATCGATCATCAACGTCGCCTCAACCACCGGAGCCCATGATGCGTGTGCTCGCGCGGTGGCTTATGTGAGCTCCAAGGGAGGTGTGAACATGCTGAGCCGTGCCATGGCCATCGACCACGCCAAGCAGGGTATTCGCGTGAACGTAATCTGCCCCGGACCTACCGACACCCCGATGTTGCGCAATGCCATGACCCCTGAGCAGCTGAAAGCCTTTGCCGCGACATATCCCATGGGCCGTCTGGGGTTACCCGAGGAAATTGCCGCCGCCGCCTTGTTCCTGGCCTCCGATGACGCATCATTCGTAACCGGCTCAGTACTCTATGTCGACGGTGGGCAGACCGCAGAGGTTTAATTTTTGGAGAAATTCTATGATCTTCGCCAGTGAACTCGGCGCTCCTGAGGGACCGGTGGCTCTGCCGGACGGCGCGTGGCTGATTGTAGAAGCCGCCGCGGACCGTGGCTGCGTGACCTGGTTAAGCGCGGACGGGCGAAACAAAAAAGTGATCAAGAAGACCGGCCGGCCGAACGGCTTGGCCGTCGATGCCGCCGGGGCCATTTGGGTGGCTGAATCCAAGGTTCCCTCTTTGCTGCGACTGACCCTGGACGGCAAATGCGAAGTGGTGGCCAACGGTTGCGACGGAGAGCCCTTCCTGTTTCCCAACGACCTCTGCTTCGGTCCGGATGGGGCCCTCTATCTAACCGATTCCGGAGTGGAGATCGAGAGTTTCGCGCCCAACAACCAGATCCGCCCGGATTATCTGGACCAGCATTACGACGGCCGCTTGTATCGCGTCGATACAGACACTGGAGCCGTCACCAAGATAGATGACGGAATTCTATTCACCAACGGAATCGCCTTTGGTCCGGACGACATGCTTTATTTGGATGAATCGGTTACCGGCAATGTATTCCGTTACGCATGGCGGGATGGCGAGCTGCATGCTCCGCGCGACTCTCTTTGGCAATGTGATCCCTGCCGATGCGCCCCCAGGGTGGAAGGGACCGGACGGGATGGCCTTCGATGAGAATGGCCTGCTGTATGTCGCCGTCTTCGGCCAGGGAGACGTCACTGTCCTGGGGACAACCGGGGAAGTCGTCGACCGTATCTCTACCCAGGGTAAACTTCCCACCAACGTGGCCTTCGCATTGCCGGGGCAGCGCCGCCTCCACGTGACCGACTTTCAATATGGGCAAATGGAAGTGTTTCCTATGAGCACGGACGGTTTTCCCTTGTGGAACGGTGTGAAGAGGGCGTCCCATTGAGTATGCCCACGGCAAACCCCCCGGCCGGCGCGGAAGTCCCCCGCCTGCGCCGCGTCTTGACCCTTTGGGATCTGATCTTCTACGGCATCGTCGCAGTCACCCCAAGCGCCCCAGCGACGGTGTATGGATTGGCGGAGACAAAGTCGGGCGGATACGTGGTAGTTACAATTCTCGCCGCCATGGTGGCTATGGTGTTGACTGCCATCAGCTATGGCCGGATGGCGGCGCTTTACCCTTCAGCCGGCTCAGCCTATGCCTATGTAAGCCGTGGGATCCATCCGTATCTTGGCTTCGTGGCCGGATGGGCGATGCTCCTCGATTACATGCTGACCCCTCTCTTCTGTACTCTCTATGGCACGCTTTCCCTGCAAAGGGCACTGCCCATGATGCCCTTTCCCATCGGCGCCCTCATCTTTGCCGGAGGCATCACCCTATTGAACCTGCGTGGAATCCGTTCCACCGCACTCGCCAATCAGGTGCTGTTGGCCCTTATGGCAATCGTTCTGCTGAGTTTCATCGTGCTGGCGATTCGCTACATCGCGATTCGCCATGGTTTTTTGGGGTTGTTTTCTATCGCGCCGTTCTATAGGCCCGGGACCTTTCATGTGCGCACCATCGCCTCGGCCACCTCCTTCGCGGCCCTGACCTATCTCGGCTTCGACGCGGTCACCACCATGGCGGAGGATGTGAAGAATCCACGTAGGAACGTCTTGATCGCAGCAGTTTCGGTTTGCCTCTTCACTGGTCTCTTCGGCGGGTTGCTGGTTTATCTCGGCCACCTGGTCTGGCCTAACTACACCACCTTCACCAATATTGATACCGCCTTCGTCGACGTTACCGGCCGTGTCGGTGGGGTAGTGCTGTTCAAGGCGACAGCTGTTTTATTGCTGGTCGCGAATATCGGTGCAATGCTTGCGGGTCAGGTGGGCGCGGCACGATTGCTCTTCGGGATGGGCAGGGAGAATGTAATTCCGGCTCACTATTTTGCTCGGCTTCATCCTATCCGAAATACCCCGGATATCAACATTATTCTGCTCGGCATCGTGGCCTTTGTGGGCGCCCAGGTCATTAGTTATGAGTTGGCCGCTGAACTGCTGAACTTCGGCGCATTTCTCGGCTTCATGGGAGTCAACCTGGCCGTCATATGGAAATTCTGGGTACACCGGGCCGACGGGGGTGGAAGGAATTTTTTTCTCGACCTCGTTGTGCCGGCACTTGGTTTTCTGTTCTGCACGGCGATCTGGGTGGGACTGAACAACCCGGCCAAAATCGCCGGTTCGGTATGGCTTGTCGTTGGCCTCTTTGTCCTGGCCAGGCACACAGGCTGGTTCCGGCGTTCGATCGTGATGTCGGATCCTTCCAGTTACGAATAGCGAAAAGGTCACTGCATGCGCATGAAAAAATTCATCAACGATCCGAAAAATCTGGTCGAAGAATTACTGGAGGGGATGGTCCTGGCCTTCCCTGACAAGGTTCAGCTGGCCAGCCGCAACATCCTGGCCCGCGCAGTGCCCAAAGAGGCCGGTAAGGTTCGGGTGCTGACCCTGGGTGGAAGCGGACATGAGCCCGGTCTAAGCGGGTTTGTAGGCAAAGGCATGCTCGATGCCAGCGTCGCTGGTGACATCTTCGCCGCCCCTGGAGCACCGCGCTGCCTGGAGGCAATTCGCAGTGCTTGCGCCCGGGGCGAGAGCGCTCTGTTGGTGGTCTTGAACCATGCTGGGGATGTGCTTTCCGGCAACCTCGCCATGGAGATGGCTCTGCGCGAAGGCTGCAAGGTCGAGATGATCCTCACTCACGAGGATATGGCCGGCGGTCCAAATCCGGAAGATCGCCGAGGCTTGGTCGGCTTCTTCCCCGTTTTCAAGGTCGCAGGGGCTGCCGCCGAACAAGGCGCGTCGCTCGCCGCATGCCTCGAGGTTGCGCTGCGCATGGAACGGAACATGCGTTCTCTGGCGGTCGCCGTGAACACTGCAACTCATCCCTCCACCGGCCAGCCCATCTTCGAGCTGGGCGATGACGAGATGGAGATTGGCATGGGCCAGCATGGCGAAGCGGGCACTGGGCGAATGGATCTTGAAATCTGCCGACGAGACGGCCGAGATCATGCTCGACATGCTGTTGGAGGATCTGCGCATCACAAGCGGCGAAGAGATTCTGGTGCTCATCAATGGCGCCGGAGCGACCACGCTGATGGAGTTGCTCATTGTCTTCCGCCGCGTGGCGCACCTTTTGGCAGCCAGGAAAATCAAGCTCGTGCGCAGTGCTATAGGGGAGTTCATCACTACCCAGGAGCAAGCCGGTTTTCAAATGCTGATTGCGCGTATGGATCCCGAGTTGATCGCGCTGTGGGATGCGCCGGCCGACACTCCCTTTTTCGTAAAGCAATGATGATCGAGACCATGACCGGCAATATCGGAAAGACGGAGTTCGCGCAGATGTTTGCCCAAGCCGCAGCCTGCATTCGCAGTGAGCATCAGCGGCTGACGGAATTGGATTCCATTGGCGGCGATGGCGATCACGGGACCACCATGCTGCGCGCAGCAGAGCAAATGGAAAGCTGGCCGGATGCCTCAAGTACACAGAGCCTCGCGGATTTTCTCAAGGCCGCCGGCTGGCGAGTGCTCGGTGTCGATGGCGGCGCCTCCAGCGGGCTTCTCGGGACATTCTTCGCTGGGATGGGAGATATCGAGCCTGGTCAGGACACGATGAACTGCAGCCAGCTCGCCCAATCGCTTCAAGCGGGTCTCCGCGCTGTATCCCGGCAAACCAAGGCTCGCCCCGGGGACAAGACAATGATGGATGCGTTGACGCCGGCAGTCGACGCTGTCAGCGCAGCCGCCGACGCCGGTAAGACGATCCCGGAAGCCCTGGACGATGCCGCCCTGGCTGCAAAGTTGGGCGCGGAGTCGACCCGGAACCTGGTTGCGCGTTATGGCCGGGCCCGCTCTCTGGGCGAGAGAACGCGCGGCCATCCGGATGCGGGAGCGACAACCATCGCCCTCATCTTCAGAGGGTTCAGGGAAGGATTAGGAAAAGGGAGCGTTAGCCATGGCTGATCTTGACAACGTGCAGGATGGAAAAAACTACTATCTCGACATACCTCATCAGAGTGCCGCGAGCCGGATCAAGGGAAGCAATGCGCTCGATTGGGGAATGAAAAACCGGCTGGCGCGCATCTTTGATCCGCACGATGCGCGCACCGTGATGCTGGCCATCGATCACGGATACTTCCAGGGC
This sequence comes from uncultured Acidobacteriaceae bacterium, assembly GCA_963721125.1. Taxonomy (GTDB): domain Bacteria; phylum Acidobacteriota; class Terriglobia; order Terriglobales; family Acidobacteriaceae; genus PALSA-350. The sequence continues at coordinate 903,661 of CAVRHZ010000001.1, forward strand.
CCAACCACCGGGCTGGAGCGCATTGACGTCACCATCGTGCCGTTGATTAGCTATGCCGACGCCCTCATGGTGACGCGGGGCGCCTTGCGCAGCTCTATTCCTGCAGAGATCGCAAGGCCGGTCGTGCTGCGCTCGAGCGGTGGCCAAAGCATCCTCAAGGAGCTATCGAACGAGCTGGTCGCTGTCGACATCGACGATGCCATTCGCCTCAATGCCTCAGCGTTGGCGGTTCAGGTCTACATCGGTGGTGTGCACGAGCATGAGTCGATTGGAAACCTGGTCAAAGTGGTCGACTCCGGCAATCGTTATGGCGTGCCCACGATGGCCGTCACTGGCGTGGGCAAAGACCTGGTACGGGATGCCAAGTACCTTGGGCTTGCGACCCGCATCTGTGCCGAAATGGGAGCGCACTTTGTGAAGACCTACTTTTGCGAGAAAGGCTTTTCCCGGGTCGCTGCAGGCTGTCCGGTTCCCCTGGTCATCGCGGGGGGAAAGAAGTTGCCGGAACTCGAAGCCCTGCAGATGGCCTGGCAAGCAGTGAACGAAGGAGCGGCGGGGGTCGACATGGGCCGCAACATCTTCCAGTGCGACGCTCCGCAGGCGATGATTCAGGCCGTGCGCGCAGTGGTTCACGGTGATGAGACGCCCGAGAAGGCCTTTGATCTATATCTCAGTCTTAAATCGGTACCAGCCGGAAGGTAGAGATGACCAAGAAAAATACAGTCCAGGTAGTCTGCGTCGCGGAGTTTTATGCCTTGGAGGGCAAGACAGACGATCTCGTCGCGGCGCTCCATTCATTGATCAAAGAAACCACTGCGGAACCCGGTTGTATCCGCTACGAGCTGAATCAGCGCGTGGATGATCCTCGTTGGGTGAGTTTTGTGGAGAAGTGGAAAGACCAGAAGGCCTTCGATGAGCACTGCCAGAAGCCCTACATCACTCATTACTTCAACGACGTCCGTCCCCAGTTAGTCGAGAACTTCGAAGTAAAGCTGTACCAGGAGATTCTGCCGTAAGGGGCGATGACTTGATTCTAATTTTTGAAAGGCACGGGCTCAAAGTTTGCGTGAGAACCGGAGCGAAGCGCAGTGGAGGGATCTGCGGTTCCTTTTCCAGTTCTCACGCAGCTCCTGAGGGACCTTCTCCCCGGAAGATTATTTCTATGGTTGCGACGGGACGTATGGTATATCAGGTGTACATCCAGCAATAACAAAGGCGCTCGAAGTAGGTCACAAGGTCGAACCACGGTTACATAGGGTGGACGCAACCATGAACTTACATACTTTCTTATAGGGAGTACGCCATGGCGAAGTCGAAGCGATCTTCCGCATCCAACACCCATATTGCAAGGCACGATTCTACCGGGCAGCGTCCGCGTGCCCATTTGGGGAGGGGTCACGTGCATGTTCCCAGGAATTCCTGCAAAGACCAATTCAGCGTCATTGAGCCGCAAATTAATGCGGAAGGGGTTCACGTCTGGCCCTTCGATGTGTCCTGTCCCGTAGACGTCCTGTTCCTGACCGAAGATGGCCAGCGCAGTGTCAGAATGAATCGCCACGGATACTTCGAGATTCTGTATCTGTGTTCTGGCTCGGCCAATTGTCATATTCAGGACCGGCTTCTTCCTTTCAACGAGGGAGATCTCGCGATTGTGGGCAGCACGCTTTACCACCGTGTCGAGTGTGAATCTTCGACTCCATTGACCATTGCCGCGCTGTTCTTCGAACCCGATCTTATTCGTTGTGAGGGAGGCAGCGACAGTGCTGAATACCTCACGCCTTTCCTTCTGCAAGACTCGGAATTCCCGCACGTAGTGCCCGCGGAAACCGGAATTCCCAATCAGGTGTTGGAGCTGATGCTGCGCATCCGTTCCGAGCTTCCGCCTTTGTCGCCGCGGGGCAGGCTTGCCGTCAAGACCTACCTCAAGATGATCCTCATGCTGCTGGTAAATCGTTATGCCTCGTATGCAGGCACGGTGGAAACCTTCCAGCGCCAACAGCGGGATCTCGACCGTCTTCTGCCTCTCTTTCAATTTTTGGGTGAGAACTGCGGCTGTGCGATTCAGGTGAGGGAGGCCTCTCGCATTTGCGGGATGAGCGAATCGCATTTCATGAGCTTTTTCAAGCGCGTGACCGGCCTGTCTTTTATGAAGTATCTCAACCACTACCGGGTTGAGCGTTCTCAAGTATTGCTGGTGAACACCGATGAGCCGATGGCAAGCATCAGCCAGGAGATGGGATTTTGCGATCAGAGCTATTTCGGGACCGTCTTCCGCCGCCTGGTTGGCATGACGCCCGCTGCGTATCGCAGACGTTTTAGAACCAAGAATGGCGCGGGACGTGCGCCGCTCAGTCCTGCGCCTCCTGCCTGGCCCGCGAAGGCTCCCCTGGCCGGCGCGCCGCGACCGAGCACGACGGACATCAACCGCCAACTTGCCGCGCTCCACGACAAGCCGATCATCAGCCAGACCTATTTCTACTGAGCTTGCTGACCTCAACGATTCGCTGGAGTCGGTGCCAGCCCCGGTCTTCACAGGCTGCGGAAAGAGTCACTGACGAAGGGCACGGCTTTAGCGATGAGGGCTTTAACCCCTGAGGTGCGCTTTTCTTCGTACAAAGCGTTCCCGCCGGTTTTCAAACCCCGCGGGAACGCTTCAACACTTACTGGGCTTTAGCCTGGTGAGTATCTGCCGCCCAAAAGTGAGTTCCGGGGAAACTCCTGGTTACTTGACTCGCGATCTTTTGTAACCCCTACGTCGCTGCACTGGGTTGCAATCCCGGAAGTTGACACCCGCCCTAACGGCTCCCTTGGTTCCTCATAGTTTTTCCAATAAAGAATCATGGGAATTCACTATACCCACTTGACACACGGGCTCAACATTAACAACAACTCAGCCCGTTCGCCGGCCAGAAGCACCAGACGTCGTGCCATTCGTTGCTTGCCCAAGTACCCGTTTGTGGACCGAACAGCCGCACCAGGCTTAGTTATAACCGCGCCAAAAACACGATGCGTTCGGCACGACGGAATTTGATTTGGACGCTGGGATTGGGCTGTGGCTGCCGGCCAATTTTAGGAGAGAGGTGACCCAGTGGCACAGAAATCACGCTTTTCGCGGATGTGTTGTCTTAGTCTGCCCACGACTGCATTTCTAACCATACTGATGGTTTGTGTTGCCGCGCTCTTCTCGGGAACTCCGTCAAATGCCCAGGTGCAGAACGGCATCAACGGCACCGTCACGGATCCGAGCGGGGCAGTCGTTTCCGGGGCGCAGGTAACGGCTACGAATATCGCTACAGGTGTTGTCGCGTCGGCCGTAACTTCTTCGGTAGGCTCGTTTACCATCATCGGACTCATTCCAGGAGACTACTCGGTTGCGGTGGAAGCAGCCGGATTCAAGACGGACAAGACGGACCTCACGGTCGAAGTTGCGAAGATGTCGACCGCTAACTTTCACCTCTTGGCCGGAGCGACAACCGAGACCGTGGAGGTGAAAGCGGCCGATGTCTTGTTGAACACTACATCGCCGGGTATAGGCACAACTCTGGAGCCCGAATTGGTCAAGAACGCTCCCATCGAAATCAGCGGCTTGGCACGGCAAATCGACTCCTTCATGTATCTTGCTCCGGGTGTGCAGGGGAGCGCGAACTCGCATAACATCAACGGCGGTGTCACCTACGAAAACGAGACTCAATTCAATGGCATCCCAGTGGTGTTTGTCCAGTTCTCGGGGAACCAAACCTACATCAATCCGCCCTATGAAGCGGTCAGCGAGTTCCGCGTAGACAGCTCTACTTTTGAGCCGCAGTATGGACTGGGGCAAGGCGCGGTTACCTTCAACATGGCATCCGGCACCAACCAGCTTCATGGGGACGCCTTTGAGATCATCCGCAATCAATTATTCGATTCCGACGGCTTTTTCCCCGTACGCTTCGGTGCCAACGGAAAACCGGAGGCCCCCGTCAATCAGCAGAACAACTGGGGATTTTCGGTAGGCGGTCCCGTCATTTTGCCCAAGCTCTACAACGGCAAGAACCGCACCTTTTTCCATGTCAGCTCCGACTGGTTCCGGCAGAATCAGGCACAAAACGCCCTCGGAACCGTTCCGACGCAAGCCATGAAGGCCGGTGATTTCAGCAATTACGTCGACTCCACCGGGACACAAATCCCCATCTATGATCCCCAAACCGGCCAGCCTTTTCCCGGCAACATCATTCCCCAATCGCGCTTCAGTCCAAGCTCCGTTTCCTTGTTATCGAGCATTCCTAATCCCAACCGCACCGGTATAAATTATGGCTTGCAACAAAATGAAGTCTCCAGCCGTTGCTTCGGTTGCTATCAAGCAAACTGTGTGGGCCTACACCATCGACGAAAATCTGACCTCGTCACAAAGCATTCATTGGACCCAATGGCGGAATTCGGTGACTTATCCCAGTTTCACCCAGGCTCCGATCGTGCCCATCAGCAACCCGTTGCAAAGTGCGATCAATAACACTCAGCTTGGTTCAGGGTTCTTGCTCAATTACGTGAAAACCATCAACCCTAACCTGGTGGTGACTGCCGGGGCGGATGGGATGGGATATGTCAATGGGCAGCACAACGGGAATCCTACGGCTAGTTTTCCCGGTGTCGGCGGAAGCACTACATTTCCATTTATCAGCTTCGACGGCCAAAACGCGCCGACACCTTGGGGCGTCACCACGCCGGGCTCTTATCTTCAATGCTGTAGCGGCGGACTCACCGTAATCAACAACCGTACCTTAGGTCTCGCGGCGGTTAACAACTGGCTGTGGAATAGAGGGCCGCATACCTTCAACTTTGGCTTTCAGCTCCGGCGCCCAAAGCAAAACATCATCGATTGCGATCAATGCGGTGGCACGTTCAACTTTAGCCAGCGAACGACCTCCACTCCCAACTCCAACGATCCGAATTTCGGCCTCTACGGCAGCTCCTTCGCAAGTTTTCTTTTGGGGCAGGTCGACGCCAGCGAACGAATTCTCTCCGCCGAAACCAAGCTGCGCAGCAAAGCATTAGCCTTTTACGCGCAGGATAATTTCAAGCTTTCGAATCGCTTGACCGTTAACTATGGCCTGCGTTGGGACATCATGGTTCCATTCACCGATGACGAGAACTCCATCATCTTTGTGAATCGGACAGAACCCAATCCTGGCGCGGGCGGCTTGCCGGGTGCTGCCACGAAATTCGGCAATTGTACCGGATGCTCCGGTATCACTCGCGCCTCCGTTCAAATGAAGAACTTCCAACCCAGATTGGGCTTCTCTTACCAGCTCAACCAAAAAACGGTGCTGCAGGCTGGTTTTTACATGAGCTATCTGGATGGCGGCGCCTACGAATTTGGCACCGCCGAAAGTGCTTCCTTCATGACCGACCTACTGAACGGCTCATTTCTTCGCTCCTCAACCTTTACCAATACTCCCGGTTATGGAAGTTGGGATACGCAAACACTGCCCTTGCCCCAGCAAACTCCATTTAGCCCGTCGATCGGTAACGCGGGCATCATTTTTGATTTCAACTATAACAAGCGGAACCAACACCCCAACCTTCCCAGTTCGGGGCCGGTTGGCACGGCCCCATACCTTACCGCGTGGAGTGCCAGGGTCCAAAGAGAACTGCCATGGGATATGTTCCTGTCAGTCGCCTATGTTGGCAACCGCGCAATTCATCTGCCGGACACTTTGGAACTCTCCAATCAGCCCAACCCCTCGGTGCTGCAGTACGGAAGTCTTTTGGGAGAGAACATTCTTTCCCCGGATGTCGTTGCCGCCGGCTTCACGCCTCCGTATCCGGAGTTCGTCCAGCAGTTCGGCAGCTCGGCGATCCTGGAACAGGCCCTCGCTCCCTACCCTCAATTCGGCGGCTACTTCCCGGTCTATGAGATGGATGGCACGGCATTTTACAATGCCCTGCAAGTGCAGGCAGAAAAGCGCTTTGCGGGTGGCTTGAGCTATCTCGCCAACCTTACATTAGGAAGACTCGATGCCAATACCGCGATCGGGTCGGCGCCGTTTTCGCCCAACGGGATCAATGCATATAACCCGGCCCCGGAATACGCGCCATCTTTTCTCGACCAGAAATACTCCTTCAAGGTGGTGGGCACCTACGAGCTACCGTTCGGTCCAGGAAAGAAATTTCTGTCCACTGGTGGCTGGGTGGGGCAATTGACCGGTGGTTGGCAAATCAGCGCGATCCTGAATTACCAGGGCGGGTATGCTTTTGGTGCCTACAATGGTTACAATCCTCTGCTAACGAATTTTGAAGACCGTCCGGATATCGTTTCAGGGGTTCCCCTCAAAACCTTTAACTACGGACTATCCAAATCCTACTTCACTGGCAAAACGCCGACCCAGCCAATTCAATTCACGACCAATGCCTTCCAAAATACCGGTATCTGGGCCGTCGGTGATGCCAAGCGTGTTTATGCATCCTTGAGAAATCCTCCTTTGAGAATCGAGAATTTCGACGCAATCAAAACTTTCCGCATTGGAGAGCGCGTACGGGCTATCGTGCGCGTCGATTATTTCAATGCTTTCAATCGAACGCAGTTTCAAGGACCGGACAATAACTCCACTGATTCGACGTTCGGACAGATCACCAATTTGAGCTCCCAAATCAGCAATCGTCAGGGGCAGGCGACGTTCCGCGTGGAATTCTAGAAGGCTACGTGATAAGCGGAAGAGAAACCGCAGATCCCTCCACTGCGCTACGCTCCGGTCGGGATGACAATTCTGTTGCAGAAAATGGCCTCAGAAGCGTCCGACGAAATGGCATTTCAATAGCCCACAGAATTGTCATCCCGACCGGAGCGTAGCGCAGTGGAGGGATCTGCGGTTTCTCTTCCGGTTATCACGCAAACATTGAAGCCACCTTGCTCCAACTTTAATTCGCAGCGAAGGATCGACGTTACGAAAGCGGAAATGAAAACCAATACTCTATACAGGCCAATCCCGAAACTATTCGCCACTCTTCTATTGTTGCCTTTGCTCACCGCTTGCCAACAGCAGAAGACTCCAGTATCCGATGCATCGCCGGAATCGCCCAAGACCGCCAGCGCAAGTTCACCCGCCTTTCCCGTCAAGGTCAGCGCCAACCACCGTTACCTTGTCGATCAGAACAACACCCCATTCCTGATCGTCGGTGATACGCCGCAAGGCTTGATATCCAGGTTGAACGAAAAGGAAATCGACGACTTCTTCGCCGACCGCCAGGCCCACGGATTCAACACCATGGGGTGGGTCGACGTACTCTGCGGCGGTCGGGACTTTATCACCAACATCTACGCCACCACACCTGACGGTATTCGTCCGTTCACCGGTTTCCTCCCCGGGGGGACAGATCACACGTACTACGATCTCTCCAAGCCAAACGAAGCCTACTTCCAGCGCCTGGACCACATCGTCGAGCTTGGGGCCAAGCACAACCTACTGATCTTTATCGACCCCATCGAGACGGCCGGCTGGCTCCAGACGCTGCGCAACAACGGCCTCGCCGCCGCCACCGCCTATGGCCAGTACCTCGGGAACCGCTACAAGAAGTACGCCAATGTTGCGTGGCTGAACGGCAATGATTTTCATGGTTGGCAAGTCGAGAGAGACGACGCACTGGTCAGAGCAGTTGCCAATGGCATCAAGTCCGCGGACCCAGGCCACATTCAAACTGTCGAGTTTGACCCTCCCTTCGGCTCCTCTCTCGATGACGTGTCATGGGCAGCGATCATTTCTATCAACGGCGCTTACATATACGGACCGACGTATATCCAAGTGTTGCATAACTACAACCAGACTCCTGTTATGCCTGTCTTCCTGATGGAGGCGCATTATGAGTTAGAGAGAGTCGGCAACGTGTCCGATTACGGAACACCTCCGATCCTCCGCGCCGAAGAGTACTGGGCCATGCTGAGCGGAGGCAAGGGACAGTTCTACGGTAATTTCTATACGTGGTCGTTCGCGTCCGGGTGGAAATACTATATCGACACTCCCGGAGCTGCCCAGGTCACTTTCTGGAAAAACTTCTTTACTGCCCTGCCATGGCAGGATCTGGTTCCGGATCAGGACCATTCGGTGCTCACTGCAGGCATGGGAAATTATGGGGACCTTCAAACTAAGGTCAGCGATAGCGATTACGCCACCGCGTCCAAGACGCCTGATGGCGGTTTCGTAGTCGTCTACATGCCCACCGCACGGACCATCACCGTGAATATGGCGAGCCTCAGAACGCCCGCAAGTGCCAAGTGGTTTGACCCCACCAACGGAGCCTACACAACTATCTCTGGACAGCCATTTCCCAACAAAGGAACCCAGACGTTTACGCCGCCTGAAAAGAACCACGACGGCGACAGCGACTGGGTGCTGCTACTGGATGCTTCGAAATAGGGATTCATGAAAAGGGCTGCCCTCATCCTGCTTTTGCTGGCTGTGCGCGCGCATGCCCAGGCCATCAGCATCGATCCTGCGAATCCCCACTATTATTTCTTCCACGGAAAGCCAATCGTGTTGGTGACCTCGGCCGAACACTACGGCGCCGTTATCAACGGAGCGTTTGACTACGTCAAGTATCTTGACGCGCTCCAGGCTTACGGGCTTAACTATACCCGGATCTACCCCGGGTACCTCTTCGAGCCCATGGGCAAGTACATGCCTGGCAACACGCTGGGCGTGAAGCCGGCAAAACTCATCCTCCCCTGGGCGCGCAGCAACCAACCCGGGTACTTGCTTTCCGGGAACAAGTTCGATCTGGACCAATGGAATCCCGCCTATTTTGACCGCCTGAAGGACTTCATTGCCCAGGCTGCCAAGCGCGGCATCATGGTCGAGATCTGCTTTTTTAACGCGCAGTACGACGACACCTGGCCGCTCAGCCCGCTTTACCACGAGAACAACATCCAGGCTATCGGCCGCGACGACTACAGGGATGCGCAAACGCTGAAGGAACCTGCGCTGGTCGAAAGAGAAGCCGCCTACGTGCGCAAGATCGTGCAGGAGGTCAACACCTTCGACAACGTGATTCTTGAAGTCTGTGACGAGCCTTCCAACTTCACCCCTATCGAGGAAGCGGGACCCTGGGTGGGCCACATGCTTGAAGTCACGCATGATGCGGAAGTGAATCTTCCCAGGAAGCACCTCATAGGCCAGGAAGTTCAGGGACCTGTGGACGGCCCGATCGATTTCTCCGGTAATCGACTCCTCTCCATCGTAGTTACACAATACATATGGCACACCGGCCACTGGGAAATGGGCGGTCTGCAGGGCCTCGATCGCGAATACCGGCACAACAAACCGATTGAGCAAAACGAGACCAATTACTACCCCCTCTACGAGGGGGACAAAATAGGCGCCTCCAGAGTAGAAGCATGGGAGTTCATGGTTGGCGGAGGCGCCGGCTTCAACCAGCTGAACGGCCTTTTTACTGCCGACGATCCCGCGGGAAACACGCCCGAAAACGCGAAATTGCTGGGTGCACTCCGCAGTCTTAAGAAATTCCTTGAGAGCTTCAGCTTCGACAACATGGTGCCCGACCGGGGCTTTGTTGTGAGCGGGTTCGACCGCCAGACACACTATCGCGGGCTTAGCCAATATGGCAAGCAATACGCTCTCTACATCCATCACAGCGAAGGCGGGGATGGGCATGCGTACACCGTGACTCCAGGGGAATACCGCGAAAACCTGGTCCTGAATCTGCCTCCTGGAAACTACAGAGTGGAATGGATCGACCCCGCTTCCTATTCCACCCTCGCCACCGAGGAGTTCCAACAGACGGGAACCCTTCATGTGATAGATACACCAACCTACGCCATCGATATCGCGCTCCGCATCAAGCGGGTTCCCTAAGGAGCATCGGTAACCAGAAGTAATCTAATTCGCATAATTCGCATAGTTCGCTTAGTTGGCACATCTTTGCACTTCCCCCAAAGCATTTTCAAAGCCTCGAAGCAGGTGCCAGATGTGCAACTCTTTCAGCCACTAGCTAACTCCTCCTGGAATCGCCACCCTACCCTTTGTCATCCCGAGGAGCCGACTTGCCTGCGGCAAGTTAAAGAGTGAAATGAACGCTGGAAATCGAGGTTGATTCTATTGGCTTTATTTTTTGTTCATTAGGAGCAGCCAACTTGCCTATGGCAAGTCAAGCGAGAAATGACACCGGCAGCAAAAGCATTGGGTGCCCCATTCAAGCCGTACTTTGGCTTGAGTGGGCTAGGATGCCTCCCCGACCTGTTTGTCATTAGGAGCGTACCCGGATTTCCTACCTCGCGGCTCTACCAGCGGCCACGTATGCGGCTCTCTGTAAAGAGAGCCGCATGAAATCCACCGAAGCAATGGCTTTTCACAGGAAATCCGGGGTGGCCGAGGGACCTGCTGTGCGCCCTTCCCGAACCCAACTGTCACTGTGAGCCGCTGCTATCCTCTTCGCGTGCACGGGTGAGATACGCTTGAGGATGTCTGAACAAGAGAGACGATCATGAGACAGCGAATTTTAAGCCGCACCCGATCGGCGGCCGCCATGGTAATCTTCGCAGCGTCCACAACCCTGTTAGCGCAACAAAAGCCCGAAACCGTGCACCTAGCCGGCCTGAAGCAACCGGTTGACATTCTGGTAGACCACTGGGGTGTGCCGCACATCTATGCCGCCAACGAGGCAGACCTGTTTTTCGCCCAGGGATTCAATGTCGCCCGCGACCGCCTGTTTCAGATAGATCTATGGAGGCGCCGTGGGCTGGGAGAACTGGCGGAAGTCTTCGGGCCGGCATTCGTCGAACAGGACAAGGCGGCGCGGCTCTTCCTCTATCGGGGCGACATGAAGAGAGAATGGGCGGCATACAGCCCGGACGCAGAATCGATCGCCACGCAATTCGTTGCCGGGGTCAATGCCTACATCCGCTGGCTTGCGGCCCACCCGCAGCAGATGCCATACGAATTTAAACTCCTGCGCTATCAACCGGGTCTATGGTCGCCGGAAGACGTGGTGCGCATACGAATTCACGGGCTAGGGGGAAACCTCCTGAAGGAAGCGGAACGCGCCAGGGTAGTATGCGTCGCCGGTTGGAAGGCAGAGGAAATTCGTCAGCGTCTGGAGCCGCCCTGGCAAACCAGCGTGCCCCAGGGTTTGGATCCGTGCTTGCCGAAAAATGTACTAAAGGTCTTTTCCCTGGCCACAGCATTCGTGAAGCTCGCACCAGGCGGACAGCCTGGCAGCTACACCTTGGCCGCGGCCGACCCTGAAGCGCCGAACGCGCCAACTTACGGAAGCAACAACTGGGTCATCAGCCCGCAAAAATCCGCGACCGGGCGAGCCATCCTGGCCAGTGATCCGCATCGCGACTATGTGCAGCCCAGCGTTCGCTATCTGCAGGATCTCAACGCCCCCACATTACACATCGAGGGCATGGGCGAACCCTTCGCTCCCGGAGTATCCTTCGCCCACAACGACTGGATAGCCTATGCCGGAACCGTCTTCTGGATCGATCAGGAAGATCTGTACGTGTACCAGCTAAACCCGGCCAACCCGGAGGAATACAAGTACCAGGGAAAATGGGAAGCCTTCCGCAGCGTTCATGAAGAGATCAAGGTCAAAGGCCAACCCGCAGTCCCAGTGGAATTAAAATTTACCCGCCACGGACCGGTCATCTATGTGGACAAGGAAAACAACCGCGCCTTAGCGGTTAGAACAGCCTGGTCCGAACCAGGAACATCGCCATATTTCGTATCCGTAGCAGTGATGCGAGCGCGGACGTTTGCTGAGTACGAAAAGGCCGTGGCCCATTGGGGCAAACCGGCTCTGAACCTTGTCTACGCCGACATAAAAGGAAACATCGCCTGGACGCCGCGAGGCTACGCTCCTATCCGTCCCAACTGGGATGGGCTACTGCCGGTGCCCGGAGATGGGAAATACGAATGGTCGGGAACCTGGAGTGGAGCGCAATTACCCCTGATCTACAACCCGCGCAGTGGCTATCTCACCACATCGAACGAAATGAACCTGCCCCCGGACTATCCCTACAAGCAGAGGAAGCTGGGCTTCGAGTGGTCCGATCCTTCCCGGCATCAGCGCATTGACGAGGTGTTGTCGCACCAGCCCAAGGTGTCGCTGGAAGATTCTATGCACCTGCAAAATGACGAGCTCTCCATCCCTGCGCGCAGGCTGTTGGCCCTGCTGCGGCCATTGACCAGTGACGATGCGCAGACCCAGCCGGCACTCCAACTGTTGCAGGGATGGAACGCGAGTCTCGATTCCAATTCAGCGGCGGCGGCATTGGAAGAAGTGTGGTTCACGCGCCATCTGCAGCCCGCCTTCAAACTGGCAATGCTGGGCAGCCAGGCGGCCGCACTATTTGATGCCCCCAATACCCAGGTGCTGCTGGATTGGTTCGAGCATGCCCCCACGCAGCAGCGAGACAAGCTGTTGCTCACTACTCTCGCCGCAGCCTACGCAGAGATGAAAACGCTGCAAGGACCGGACTCCAGCCTGTGGACGTGGGGCAAGCTGCACCACAACTTCAGTGAACATCCTTTCTCGCGGGTAGTGGATGAAGCAGAGCAAAAGCAGCTGGATGTCGGACCGTTCGAAACCGGTGGTAGCGCCTTTACCGTGAACGCCTCGCCCTACCGCGCGCGCGATTTTCTGCAATTGAGCGGACCTTCGGTGCGCATGGTGCTGGACGTGGGAAATTGGGACAATTCGCGCGCAGTGAATTATCCCGGAGAATCCGGGGATCAAGACAGTCCCCACTACCGCGATCTGGCGCCCATGTGGAGCGCAGGAAAGTATTTTCCCTTGTTGTATTCGAGGCAGGCGGTAGAGAAGGCAACGGAGAAGCGAATCCGTCTTGTGCCCAATGCAGATGTGCGTTGACGAACATTCGCGTCCGAAAGCGGACAGCTTCAGTCCCCTGAACGCTCCTACAAGCATCGCCAGGGCAACAGCTTAGAAGCCGCACGAGGACGGCCACTCAATTGCACACATAGCCGAGGAGGCACTGCGTAATGACCACAGGCTTTCTCAAGCAGGACGTCCCGTATGCTGTGCGGCAGTTGCGTAAGACCCCCGGATTTACCTTCGCTACTGTGCTAACGCTGGCCCTGGGCATCGGCGCCAACCTGACGGTTTTTCTCCTCCTCTACGGCGTCCTCCTCCGTCCGCTGCCGTTTCCGCATCCCGAGCGAGTGGTTCGGGTGGAACGCTCCTACGCCAACGGTGTCGCTGTGCCCGCCTATTCCGGGACCGTTGCGCTGTTCCTGCGTCGTACCAGCCACAGCTTCGATTCGGCTGCCATTTATGACTACATTCCCAGCAATGTGAATCTGGTTCAGGAGGGAGAGGCGATTCCCCTCAAGGCCCTGCGCACCACTTCGGATTTCTTCCATGTGTTTGCCATGGAACCTGCGCTTGGCCGCGATTTCAACGCGGGCGACATGGTTCAAAATGCGCCGGGAGTAGCAGTGATCAGCAATCCTGTCTGGCGCGAACGCTTCGCCTCCGACCCCAACATCCTCGGCAAGGCCATCACTCTCGGCAACCGTAGCTACTCCATCATCGGAGTAGCACGCCCGGAGTTCCGTCTCGATGGAAAAGTGGACGTCTGGATACCGCTGCCCATCGTGGAAAGCCCTAAAGATTCAGGTCACGAATATAACCTGGTCGCCCGCCTGCGGCCCGGTATCAGCCGTACCCAGGCAGAGGCCGATCTCAAAGATGGATTGCTTCAGCTCAAGAACACCTATCCCGACCTTTGGGATCAGAATGAATCAGTGCGCGCGCTGGATTTCCATGATTCGCTCGTCGGCGATATTCGTCCCGCGCTCGAAATTCTCATGGGTGCGGTTGCCTTGGTCCTGGTGATCGTCGCCGCGAATATTCTCAGCCTGTTGCTTACCCGTTCCATTGCCCGCCGGCGTGAGATGAGCCTGCGCTCCGCTTTAGGCGCATCTGGCTGGCGTATTCTGCGCCAACTGCTGGTTGAGAACGCTCTCCTCTGCCTCGCCGGGGGCGTTGCTGGAATCCTCCTGGCGCAGTTGGCCGCTCCCGTTCTCATGCACCTTAGCCCGCTGGAATTGCCCGCCTTTAGCTCCATGCAGATGGGCGCCCCGGCCCTGGCATTTGCCGCAGCGCTCACCCTGGGCTGCGCGCTGCTCTTCAGTCTCGTTCCGGCATTCGAAGCCCGCAGTACACAATTAAGCCAGTCGCTGCGGGTAAACACCACGCAGATCGCCGGCGGCCGCCACCTGGCGCAGAAGGCCCTGGTGATCAGCGAAGTCGCCGTCTCACTGGTGCTGATGGTGGCCGCAGCTCTCTTGCTGACCAGCTTTTGGAAGCTAATGCACACCGCGCCCGGCTTCGATACCCGCAATGTCATCACCTTCAAGAACGCCTTCAGCAATGAGCAGGCCGCGACCACCGCCTCGCTCAGCCAGCGTCTGGACGAACTCACCGCGCGGCTCGAAGCCGTTCCCGGAGTAGCGTCAGCGGCCGCGGTGTCCAATCTCCCCACCCAGTTGGTCGCCGATCTGTCCTTCGACATTATTGGCCGCGGCAAAGACCGCAAAGACGCCGGGGGCGATGAGAAATACGTCGCCATCACTGCGCACTATTTCGATGCACTACGCGTTCCCATGGTGTCCGGCCGGTCATTCACCCAGTCGGACAGCCACGCCTCCGCCCCGGTGGTTATCGTGAACCAACAATTCGTTCGCACCTATTTCAAAGGGGAGAACCCCATCGGGCAGCACATTCACATCGGCGCCACGATGGGTCCTGACTTTGAAGATGCGGTTCGCGAAATAGTTGGCGTCTCTGGCGATATCAAGCAGACCGGGCTCGACCAGCCCACACCGGGGGTCATGTATCTGCCTGCGGCCCAGCTACCAGACCGGGAAACACAGATGTTTAACGGTCTGCTGGGCATGAGCTGGATCGTGCGCACCAAGTCCGCCCAGGTGGATGTCGCGACTCCTGCCCGGCGCATCTTCATGGACAATGCGCATACTCCCTTGCTGAGCGTTGAACCGCTCGACCAGGTCATCAGCGCGTCGCTTGCTCAACAGCGCTTCAGCATGATCCTGCTTTCCGCCTTTGGCCTTATTTCCCTGGTGCTGGGAGCCGCCGGCCTCTATGGCGTTCTGTCGTTCGCCGTGGCGCGCCAGACCAAGGAGATCGGGGTGCGCATGGCGGTGGGCGCGCAACGAGGAGACATCATCCGCATGGTGCTGCGCGATGCGGGAAAGCTGATTCTCCTGGGCCTGGTGATTGGCGTGATCGGGGCGCTCGCGGGAGCGCATTTACTGCAGAGCATGGTCTTTGGCATCGCCCCGCGCGACCCCGTCACCCTGGCATGCATGTGCGCAGTGCTATTGCTCACCGGCCTCTTCGCGGCCTGGTGGCCGGCAAGACGCGCGGCCGCTACAGAACCGATGCAGGCCCTGCGCGCGGAGTAGGCCTGTTTTGTATCAGGGCACGCACATAGGGCACGGCATTAGTCACCGCTCTGATGTTTTGTATCAGGGCACGGCTTCAGCCGTGCCGTAAAAAGTCACAGCTATGAGGGCTTTTAGCCCCTGCGTGAGAACTCCAAATTAAGTCCCGTAGGGACGGCTGAGAGTAGCCCAGGACGTAAGTCCTGGGTAGAGTTCAAGAAACGACACAGTCCCGTAGGGACGGCTGAAAATACCCCAGGATGCAATCCTGGGGTACCGGCAGCTCAGAAATCGACCATTAGCCCCTGGGGCACGTCTTTCCTGTCTGGTCCCGAGTCCATCCGTAGTCTGCTACCCCGGAGGCCAACTCATGGGCCGTCCGCCCAGCAGGTGGACATGAAGATGGTCAACCGTCTGCCCGCCGTCGGGCCCCGTATTGATGACCGTGCGGAAGCCTTTCGCGAGCCCTTCGCCGGCGGCAATCCTGCCGGCAACCAGGTGCAGATATCCAATCAAATCGCGATCCGCCGCTTCTGTCTCGGCCAGCGATGCAATGTGTTTGCGCGGCACCACCAGAACATGCGTAGGCGCCTGGGGATTGATGTCTCTGAAGGCGTAAACCAGGTCGTCTTCAAAGACCTTCTTCGATGGAATCTCGCCGGCAACGATTTTGCAGAATAAACAGGCCATGTCGTAATCATCCTACCTGCTGAAGTATCGCGGGTGTCCGCCCGGTTTCCACGGGTCGTAATTTGCAGCGAACGCCTCCCGCTCGGCAATCGGCGGGTGGGTATAAGTCCAGAACACAACCAGTGGCGACGGGTACGGGTATTCGAGCGCTTGTTCCCCCAGCCGCTGGAACGACTCGGCATCCACCTTCTGCGGGTTGGCAACGATGCCATGGACCACCTCGATCCCGAACACATCCGCCTGGTGCTCCTGAGCCCGGCTGATGCTGTTGGCGATGGGCTCGGCGGCAAACGAAAGAATAGACAGTGCCAGCAGCAACACTCCGGTGGCCGCCCAATCTTCAAGCGAAGCAATATGCCAGCGCGGTCCGTAGCGCCCGATCAGCCAGCCCACAAAGTGGGAGCCGATCCATAAAAAGAAGAGAGACACCACCGCTCCGATAACGAGCCCCCGCTCGATATGGTGCAACACGTAATGTCCGAGCTCGTGGCCAAAGACCATCAGGATCTCATCCGGTGGCGAACTCTTGATGGTGGTATCCCACACCACGACGCGTTGCGAAGAGCCAAACCCAGTCACGTAGGCATTCGAGCTGGTGTACTTTTCGCTGGCCTTCATCAGGAACATGCGTGAAGGCGGAATGGAAACCCCGGTCTTCGAGACCACTCGTTCCAGTTGCTGCACCAGCTCGGGATGAGTCTGTGCCAGTGGTTCAAAGTGATTGAACATTGGATCGATCACCAGTGGCAGCACGAAGACGACCAGCACCTGCACGGGCAGCGACACAATCCACAACCATAGCCACCAGTGGCGAGATCTCCGGATGAGGGCGAAGAGCACCGAGAGAACAATGGTTCCGGAGATTAGATCGAGCAGCAGCGCCTTGCCCCAGTCCCCAAACCAGCTGGCCCAACCCTGGATGGACTGACCATAGCTAAGCGAGATGTGGTGGCCCAGGATGGCCAGTGGCAGTTGCGCCACAGAGAGCAGCAGCAGAATCAGCGGAGCGAAGCAAAACCCCTGCAGCCAAGGCTTGCGTGTAACCGACGCTGCCCAAGCCCCCAGCCCAGCGGCCCAGCGGAAATAAAGCACGGCGACCAGAACAACGATGCTCCAGAAAGTCGAACCGAAGTCGAGACCGGTACGCCAGTAGTACAGGGACCGGGCCTTTTCCAACACCCCCGGCGGCAGTGTGTATACCAGTTGAGGACTAGCGATAACCATATCTCTTAGTCCTTCAACTCCAAGCAATTGTGGGGCTGCGTCCCGTCTTGTTCGTCCCAGGTACGCTCCCACGGCAAGCCGGGGCAGATTGGCGAACTGGGGCACCCGTCCGATGGTGATGAGGGTTCGTGCAGCGGATCTCCCATCATCAATCAAGCCGAACCAGGTACGCTTCGCCTTCACTTGGCTGCAGTTCACGGGCAATCTCGACCGCGCGTCCCTTATCATCCTCCGCTGGCCGGATGCGCACCCAATGACCTGTGGGCCCGGTGAACTCGATCACATTCGCCGTACGGTACTTGCGTGTGAGCTGGTCGCGCAGCTTAAACGCTCCCTTCTCATTCTTGAAGGCGCCAATCTGCACGCACCAACGCCCGCCGTGGTCCAGCGGTGCCGGAGCAGCGAATACCTCCACCCGCACCCGGGCCACACCAGGCCTCCACACTCCGATCGCTTTAGCCGATGCCAGCGAAAGATCGAGCATGCGATCGGGAACGAACGGCCCGCGGTCGGTCACGCGCAAGATGGCCGATTGGCCGCTCGACAGGTTCGTGACCTTAATCAGCGAATTCATGGGCAGCGTTCGATGGGCCGCCGTCAGTGCATCCTTGTCAAAAATCTCCCCATTGGCGCCCCGCCGCTTGTCGTACGGAGGCCCGTACCAGCTTGCGAGTCCCTCCTCGCTATAGATCACCGGGTGTGAGCTGACGAATGCCGCGTCCGCCGGGCTATCGGCCACGCCGGCCGGCAAAACCGTTGTGCCGGAAGCCGGAGCGGAGGATGGAGCAGAGGGCGGAGCAGAACTCACAGAAGGAGGCGCCCCCAAGGCCGGGGGTGGGACAACGGCGACCGGCGGGGCTTTGTGGCGGCATCCTGTGCCCAAAGCCATTGCGGCACTCAGCAACATCAGTTGCGGGAGCGCCCTTAGCGCCAGGCGAGGGCCGCCGGTTACCGGCGTCACCTCAGCGCGCTCCGCTGTCAGGTCCGTCATCAAGTTGTTGAGCCAACTTGCGTAATTGCTCGGCGGCCGCGTTGAGAGCCTGCGCGGAATCCTGCCGCAGTTGAGGAACCACCTGATCATTGAGATAGGCGATCACTTTTTTCAGCTCTGCCTCGATCCGTGGCATCGCCTGGTTTAAGTGCTCGTCCACCTTCTTTCCGAAACCTTCAAAGCGGCCGCTGCCTGGGCCATCGAACGGCTGGTGAACCATAATTCCTCACCCGTGCATCTCAGGATAGAGTAACGCACTGGACTGCGTAAGAAACCAAGCCTTTGTGGCCTTGTCCCCTGAGTCACAAAGACTGGAAAGCCATGAACCTGGGACCCGGAAGGGGTATTTTGACCAACTCTTTGCGATTTTGCCGTCGCGCAGCTCTTATCCTTTTAGCCATCGCCTGCGGCGGCATGGGCCGTGGGCAAACAGTTTCCGGTACCCCTGAGACAGTGCTGGCGTCAGCCTTGCCCGAAGCACCCCAGCCGCAACCGCAACCGCCGGCCCAAAATTTCGCGCCCAGCACCCAGCAGACGGCCTTTTCTCCGCAACCACCGGCGCGAAGGTTCGCGCAAGTGATTGAGCCTGGGCAGACGGAGTACAAGTTCACCGCTCCCGACAAGCTGGTGTTCTCTTTCACTGAGGTCGCCCGGCCCTTTTCGTTGATTCCAGCTCTCTACTCCGCCAGCTACGAACAACTCTTCAATACCGACCCCAAGTACGGCAAAGATTCCGGAGCATTCGGTGAAAAGTTTGGCGCAGCCATGCTGCGCTCCGCCAGCGTGCGGGTCTTCTCCGATGGAGTTTTTGCCGGCGCCTTTCACCAGGATCCACGCTATTACCGGATCGCCCATGGCAACCTCGTCCGCCGCGGAGTACTTTCCGCCAAGCAGGCCCTCATTCGCCGCGGGGACAACGGCGAAAATCAGTTCAATTATTCCGGAATCGTGGGCCGCGCGGCCGCGGCTGCACTGGTAACGACCTACTACCCCCAACCCAGCGTCACCGCCAGGGTGGTCAGCCTGACCTTCCTAACCTCGATCGCCACCGACGCGGGGGGCAATCTCGTGTTGGAGTTCCTACCCGACGTGATTCGTAGGGTCCCCATCATGCAAAAACTCCGCCTCGAGTAGCTAGCCGAACAGCCGCTCGCGGTCCTGCCCTTTAAAGAACAAGGCCAACGGGCAACCCGGTTTCGGTTAGTTCAATTGGTGACGCGCGATTCCGCATCCTAAGTAATGCGGCCGTCTCGGCCTCCCTCGCTTTGCCCGATACGGCTTTCAGCAGACGTGGGATCCTATAGCGATCGATGACCAGATGCGTTCTCTGCGGAGCTCTCCTGCTGGCGACCCTCTTGCTGGGACGCCCAATTCTCTCCGCGCAGCAGCCAACGCGGCCGGAAGACCTGCCGGAGGCGCCGCAGCCGGCCCCACCCTTCCCCGTTCAGGAACCGTCTGTGGACAATCCCGCGTCCACTGGCCGGTCGGAGGGAGCCATTGGGCACGGGCAAAAGAGCTCCAGCCGTCCCGGATTCCCGCCGGTAAGCACAGGCGCTCCGGGAAGAATGCCGGTCCCGGAAAGCACCCGCCACAACATCCCCGGCATGCGGCCTGAGTGCCAGCCTGATTCCTCCAGTCCCGCTGAGAGGGTCATGAGCTGTCAGCCCGATATCCCCATGTTCGCCCGTTTCCTCAACTCCGCGGCTCCCTTGCCACTCACCCCCAGGCAGAAGTTCATCCTGGCCGCCAAAAATGTGAGCGATCCCTCCAACCTGGCGACCATCGCAGCTGTTTCTGCGATCAGTGTCGCCAGCGATTCACATAACTCCGACGGCCCCGGATTTGAAGGATTCGGCAAGAATGCCGCCGTGTCGCTCACGCAGGATATGACCGGTGAGTTTTTCAGTACCTTTCTCATTCCGTCCCTGGCCCACCAGGATCCGCACTACCATCGCATGCCAAATCTTTCCTGGCGCCGGCGTGTCCTTCATGTCATCGATGAGGTGGTCATCTCCCAGAGCGACGAGGGAGTCCCGATGTTCAACTACGCCACCGTCTTTGGCACCATTTGCACCAACTCGCTTGGCAATGTGTATGTTCCAGGCCGGAAGCATAGTTTTGGCGCCAGCATCGCCCGCATCTCCACTTCGTTGGCCACGGATCCCATAGGCAATGCGATCACGGAATTTGTGCCCGATCTGGCACGGCACGTGAACTTCCAGGTGGTCATCGTCCAACGAGTGATCAATCGGGTAGCCATCGAAGAGGGCGGCGCCGCCCAGGAATAACCCAAATGGTGACCCGGTATCCAATTCGCCATGACCGTGTTCATCCCAACAGCCGTTCAAATCAATACTTTGCCGTCCGGCTCGCTATTCTCGCAGTTCAACGGGAGTCGTTTCGGTCTGTCGAGCGAAGCTCGTAATCTGTAACTGGATCGGACCAGCCCCAACGGGTCCAACTATCAGATTCTTCAATGCCGCCGGGCCCCAGCGTTTGAGCGTCAATTAGATCAGGAGACTTCATGTCCAAAGCCGTCAAATATTCCGAGAGAGCGGTAACGATTCTCGCCCAAGGCGCGTGGTCGGTTTTTGAACGGGTGAACCGCATCAGGCCGAATGCCTCTTTCACTCCCAAGTGGTCGGATAAACCGCTGCTGAAGTCCTATCAGAAAGAAAAGCCGCCCCTCGGCTGGCCGCGCACCACCGATTCTCTTTGCCCCAAGTGCGTACCCGAGATTCGCCAGCAGATCCTCGATGGCAAGTTGCCCCACGAAGTGCTCCTTAATGAGAAGGTGGGCGAGATCAAGGCCCAGATCATCGAGCGCGACGGCAAAATCCTGATGGTCAAAGATTGCCCCAAGCATGGCCACTTTGAAGATGTCATGTCCATTGACCCGGCCTTCTTCAAGCATCTTGAAGAGGTGTTCCCCGGCCGCGACATTCAGGCCCACAACGATGAGAAGCTGCACAACCATGGCACCTCGACTGTGACCCATGGACGCGGTTCGGTTCTGACCATCGATTTGACCAACCGCTGCAACATGATGTGCGATCCCTGCTTCATGGACGCCAACCAGGTTGGCTTTGTTCATGAGCTCACCTGGGACGAGATCAAGACCATGCTCGACAACGCGGTCAGCATCAAGCCCCGCCGCCAGATGTCGGTTCAGTTCTCCGGCGGTGAGCCCACGCTCTCGCCCTACTTCCTGGACGCGATTGCTTACGCCCGCAAGGTGGGCTATGAGTCGGTACAGGCGGCAACCAACGGAATTGAATTCGCCAAGAGCAAAGAGCTTTGCCGTGCCGCAGCCGAAGCGGGTCTGCGCTATGCCTACCTGCAGTTCGATGGCATCGGCAACGCAGCCAACTCGCACCGCAAGGTCGGCAACCTGTTCGATGTAAAGCTGCAGGCCATTCACAACCTGCACGAAGCCGGTGTAGACATTGTTCCCGTCACCACCATCATCAACGGCATCAACAACGAGCAAGTCGGCCACATTATCCAGTTCGCGCTGGATAACCCCAAGAAGATCAACTTCCTCAGCTTCCAGCCGGTCTCCTTCACCGGCCGTGACGAGGCCGTAAGCGATGAGCGGCGTCAGGCGCAGCGCTACACCCTCAGCCACATGGCCCACGATGTCAAGAACCAGACCGGCATCGGCGAGCCCACCCGCGACTGGTTCCCCATCAGCTTCATGAGCACCTTCTCCGATTTCGCCGACCTGGTCCACGGGCCCGATCGCGAATGGGGTCAGATCTCCTGCGGATGCCACCCCAACTGCGGCATCGGCATGGCCATCATGATCGACAAGGAAACCAAGGAAGCTGTTCCCGTCACCGCTTTCCTGAATGCAGATCGCTTGGCGAAGGACATTGCCAAGCTGAACGACGCGGCGCGGGGCAAGACTCTCTCGCTCTTCGGTATCACGTTGGCTCTTTTGCGCAACTACAATCCGCTCAAAGCGCCGACGCACATGCGCATCATGGACCTGTTGCAGAAGTTCGATAAGTTTTCTGGCTCCACCAAGCGCAACTATGGTTCGGTGAAGGCAGACCGCACGATGGCCGACATTGAAAAGCGCCGCGCCGATCGCTGGAACTTCCTCTTCATCGCCGGCATGTGGTTCCAGGATCTCTTCAACTACGACTTCCGGCGCACCGAGCAGTGCATCATCCCTTACGCCACGCAGGAAGGTGAAATCTCCTTCTGCGCCTACAACACCGGCGTGGGCTGGCGCAATATCATCGAGAAAATGCACATGACCTCCACCCTCACCAAGTGGTACGAGGAGCACGGCAGGCACGAGATCTTTGCCGGTGGAAAGAAGGTCGGCATGGGCGATGCACAGCACACCCTCCTGCTAAACCAGGAGCATGTGATGGCCTCGGCCAACGACACGCTCGACAAGCTGGGCATTGCCAAGAATTCGCGCCAGGAAAAGCTGATGGCACGCGACGCGAAAATCAAGCAGGACGCGGAAAACGCCAAGATGGCTCGGCTCTATCGCGAGCATGTCCTGGGGGAGAAGCCGAAAGAGGGCTTCATTCCGCTCGACACACTGATTGCACCAGCGCCCAAGCCAGCTCCGGCGGACAGCAAAGAACCGGTCATGGGAGACTAAGCGTTTCCTAGCAAGAGGAGTGCAGAAAGGCTGCCACCAATGGCAGCCTTTTTTGTGCTCCAATGAAAGCGATGCGCAAGATCTGGATTGCAAGTCTACTCGCTGCCGCCCTGGCAACCGTTGGCCTGAGCGGCTGCACCATTTATGGGGAGAAGAAACCACTCGCTCAAGAGCACGACCAGCGCGGAGCAGTTTGAACGGCTCTTCTGGTCCGCGGTGAAGGCAAAGAACTGGCAGCAGCTCCCGGGGATGCTCGCAGCCAATGTCATGTACCAGGTCGGCGGCAAGGTTCTCAGCAAAGACCAGGTCGTGCCCTATCTGCAGGGGCTGAACATCGCTGATTTCACCATCACCAACATGGTGGTGAAGCCAAACGGCGTTGACATGAACCTCAGCTACACCCTTCAGTATTCCTCGGCGGGTGGGCCGCTGCAGACCCTGACTGCTGTCAGCGTCTGGCAACAAGCCGCCCAGGGCTGGATCCTCATCGTCCACACCGAGCAGCCGCAATCACCATAGGAAACTCCAACAGCAACAGAGGCTGGGTGCCCCATTCAAGCCCGGTTTTGGCTTGAGTGGGATTCCACGGACCTCGATCGCTGACTGTACAGGGTGCAGATGATCAGTAGAGAAAACTGCCGGTCCAGCGCGGTGGAATCCCACTCAAGCCAAAACCGGGCTTGAATGGGGCACCCGTCATCCGTCCAGGGAGCAAGGCATGTGAGCAAGCGAGAGATTGGTCGCCCAACCAGCCCCATCCTCTCCTCTGATACATTCGACCCATGGTGGGTCCGCGTCCGGTAGCGATCCGGAAGTTTCAGCGAGAACTATTGTCCTGGTTCGATTCCCACGCGCGAGATCTCCCTTGGCGGCGAACTGCGGACCCTTACCACATCTGGATCTCCGAGATCATGCTGCAGCAGACCAGGGTGACGGCCGTCCTCGATTACTACTCCCGTTTTCTGGCCTTATTCCCGACCATTTCCGCTCTCGCGCTGGCCAGAGGAACCAGCCGTGCTGGCGGCGTGGAGCGGCCTGGGGTACTACCGCCGCGCCAAAATGATGCACAGGGCCGCGCAGGTGGTGGTCGAGGAACATCAAGGCGCCTTGCCCACCACCGCCGCGGAACTGCGCAAGCTGCCAGGCATAGGGGAGTACACGTCCTCCGCCATTGCCAGCATTGCCTTTGGCGAGCGGGTTGCCGTAGTCGATGGCAATGTCGAGCGCGTGCTGCTCCGCGTCTTTCCCGACAACGAAAAGCCGGCCACGCCCGCTGCCCAGGCGAAATGGCTTCGCGAGCGCGCTGCCGGCCTGGTGGATCCCAACCGCCCGGGAGACTTCAACCAGTCGATGATGGAACTGGGAGCCACCGTCTGCCTGCCCCAACGTCCGTTGTGCCTGCACTGTCCTGTGCAGCCATTCTGTGCAACCCGTGGCGAGCACCAGGCGGCGCCGCCGAAAAAGATGCGCACCCAGCAGATTGCTTACGCCCTGCTGCGCCGCGATCACAAAGGTGTGACGCAAGGTCCTGCTGCAGCGCCGTCCCTTGTCAGCCTCCCTGATGCCCGGCATGTGGGAACTTCCGGAAGTGGCCATGCAGCCAGACGATCAACACCGCGTCGAGATCGCGCTGCGCCATGCCATCACTGTGACCAACTACCGTGTTAGCGTGCTGCGGTTCTCTGAGGACGAAGCCAGGAATCGCTGGCCCGCCCAGCGATATCCTCGACAATGGGCAGAAAGTTCGCAACTGGGCAACTTGCCGTTGACCGGGCTGGCACGCAAGATCCTTCAGCGGCTGCAGATCATGCCCCAAAGCTCGTGATTCGTGAGGTGAGATGAAGAGATTCCTTTACCCTGTGCTATCGCTCACGGCTCTGCTCGGGTTTACTCTGCAGGCCCAGGAGCTGGCGATGCCCGAAGTGCCGGCGATCGCCGGCGTCCCGGCCGCTGCCCGTCAGGCTGCCGCAAGCATCGATCCGGAGAAGATTCGGGCTCACGTCCGCTTTTTGGCCAGCGATCTGTTGGAGGGTCGCGGCCCGGGTACCCGCGGAGGCCAACTGGCAGCGGAATACATCGCCACCCAGTTCGCGCTTGCCGGCGCCCGGCCCGCGGGTGAAAATGGCACCTATTTTCAGAAGGTCCCGCTCATGGCTGTGCACACAGAGGTGGATAAGACCAGCTTCACCCTGGTCCCTGCCAGTGGCGCGCCCATCCACCTGAAGTACGGCGACGACTACCTGACCAAGGACCAGACCGGCGCGCCCGACTGCCGACATAGACGCTCCCATCGTCTTCGTTGGCTACGGCATCGATGCCCCTGAGTATCACTGGAACGATTACGCGGGCGTCGACGTCAAAGGCAAAATCCTGCTCGTCATCGTCAATCAGCCGCCATCAAATGACGATCATTTCTTCCATGGCAAAACTCTCACCTACTACGGCCGCTGGACCTATAAATACGAAGAAGCGGCGCGCAGGGGAGCGCTGGGTGTCCTGATCATTCACCGCACTGACCTCGCCAGCTATGGCTGGGAGGTATTGCTCAACTCCGAATCGACCGAGGTGTCCTACCTACGAGGTGATCCGCTTTCCAACCTCCGGGCGGCCAGTTGGATACAAATCGATGTGGCCCGAAAGCTCTTCGCGGCCGCCGGTATGAACGTGGATCGAATGATCGACGCTGCGGGCAAGCGCGGATTCAAGGCGGTGGAACTGCCTCTCCGTCTTCAGGCGCACATCACCAGCCGGGTGAGGAAGTATGAATCGGCCAACGTGATCGCCATGGTGCCGGGAGCCGACTCGAGCCCCGGGCGGCAATGTCCTTTACACCGCTCATTACGATCACCTGGGCATCGATCCCGCCGCAGCCGGGGACAAGATCTTCCACGGCGCCGTGGACAATGGAACCGGCTGCGGCATCCTCATGGAGATGGCGCGGGCCTATGCTTCAGCGAAAACTCCTCCGCCGCGCAACGTTTATTTTGCCTCGGTGACCGCGGAAGAACAGAATCTCCTGGGGTCCAAATACCTGGGCATGCATCCTCCGGAGCCTATTCGCGACTTCACCCTCGACCTCAACTTCGACGAGTTGCTGCCCATTGGCGTGCCCACCTCGGTAGTGGCGAATGGTTCGGAGCGCACCAGCTTCTATCCTGTGGTGGAGAAGACGGCGGCCGCCTTCGGTCTTCAGATCCAGCCTGACCGCGCCCCCATGGCGGGAATCTACTATCGCTCCGATCATTTCAGCTTTGCCCGCTTCGGCGTACCGGCGTTCTCGATCGATGAAGGTACGCTCTTTGCCGGCCATACGGCGGAATGGGGCAAGCGGCAGAAGCAAGACTACGACGACCAGCGATACCATCGTCCCACCGACGAATACGAAGCCAAATATGGACTTCCGCGCCGATGCCAAATTGGCTCAGTTCGGGTTCTTACTAGGGTGGCAGGCTTTGTCTTCGGCGCCCGTAACCTGGAAGCCCGGGAGACGAGTTTGAGGCTGCCCGAAAGCAGAGTATGAGCGGGGGCAATCGGCCCAGTAGAGGAAATTGTGCGATTTTGGCGTTGCCATGTGCGTCCGGTAAATTTGGCCGGGCTTGCTTTTGTACTGCTCGCGGTGGCGCCACTGTGTGGCGCAGACCACGACGCAGGATCCAGTGCTGCATCGGCGTGGCTATAACCAGGTGGACGATGATCTCGACATGAGCACCGCGGTCGACCGGCCGGACCATGCTCCCCGTGGAGGCCTCAGGAGCCTACTCGTTGGGATCCGGCGGCTCGATTGATGTGGAGTTGCAGCCTGACCGGCTGAGCGGCTTCATCACCCGGCTGGGCGATCGCGAGAGCGACCAGGGCACGCCCCTTACCTTCTTTTTCGCCACCAGCCGGCTGGCGGGGCAGCAGATTGGCTTTCACCACGCGCCAGGTTCACGGCGTCTGGTTCTCCTTTGAGGGAACCATCGTCCGCGGGCCCGCCCGTAGCCGCGACCAGCAGGGATATTACCTGCTCGAAGGCCGGCTGGTGATGCACGATGTAGCCAGCCAGACAGAGCAGGCGCGCATGGTGTCGTTGCCGCTGGCGCGGCAGGGACCCACCGGCTGACGATTTTATTCTCAAGAATTCTGCCCTCCGGTTCCACAGGAGACGCTTCGGACATCAATACAATGAGACGGGGTACTAGGGTTGCTCGCTGGAGTTTCCCTACTCTCCAATTCGCCTCAAGAGGAGTTTCATATGGAGCGCACAGCAAGCGCGGTGTGGCACGGCGGCCTGAAAGATGGCAAAGGCACGATTTCGACCCAGAGCGGAGTGTTGAAAGACAGCCAGTATTCGTTTGGCACTCGATTCGAGAATGGCATCGGCACCAACCCCGAAGAACTGATTGCGGCGGCCCATGCCGGCTGCTTCACCATGGCGCTGAGTAATGCGCTCACCACGGCCAATCTGCCGCCGGAATCGCTCGAGACCAAAGCAACCGTAACTTTCGACAAGACCGACGCCGGGCCGACGATCACCAAGATCCTGTTGACCACCACGGCCAAGGTGCCGGGTGCGGACAAGGCGGCATTCGACAAGGCAGCGCAGGATGCCAAGACCGGCTGCCCGATTTCCCGGCTCTTCAAGAACAACACCGAGATCACGCTGGACGCCAAGCTCGTCTAGCGTATTCTCACTCACATAAAGAAACCGCAGGTCCCTCACTGCGCTACGCTCCGGTTCCACGCATGCCGGGACAAGCGGGATCTGCGGTTTTTCCTTAGCTATTAGCGACGATATATTCGCGCAGGCTGCGGTTGATGTCGGCGGCTTGCACCACACCGTTATCCAGCAGTTGGATCCACTGTTTGGCGGATTCGTCATGCGACATCGCGCCCAGCAGGTAATTAGCCTGCACGATGATTTCGAGCGCATTGCTTAGATCGTGGGATAGACGGCGGATTTCTTTGGCCTGTTCTGCAGGGATGGCGTGAGGATTGGGCGTCATTCGAACCTCGCCGAGGACTGGTCGCTGTCTCGGATGCATGCTGGTGTTTAGGTTGGCGGTTCCCCGAGATGCTGGTTGTACCATAATGCGTCAAGTTGACCGATCAGCTCTTTGGTAACCTCACCTCGGGAAGTTGAGCAGAGGCGCCCAGTAACGTTATTGTAATGGGATGAATCCATACGCACGACAGCTAGGCACTCGCGATCCTCTCAAAGTGGTGGCCACTACCGCCAGGCATCTTGAACAACTTTCCGTTGCGCTCGGTCCGGCGCGCATCGAAGAATCGCCGGCTCCAGGAAAATGGAGCCCACTTGAAATCTTGTGCCATCTAGCGGATTGCGAAATAGCTTTTGGCTATCGACTGCGCCAGGCTCTGGCAGAAGATCATCACGTCATCCAGCCCTTCGACCAGGAGCTGTGGGCGCGGAGCTATGCCGGCTACGATGCACAAGCGGCCATGATGACCTTCTCCTGCCTGCGCCAATGGAACCTGATGCTACTGCGCTCGGTGCCTGCCGAGGCCATGTCCAAGCAAATACTCCATCCCGAGCGTGGGGAGATGACCTTCCGCGAACTCATTGAAACCATCGCAGGCCACGATCTGAATCATCTGGCGCAATTGGAAGCGATTGCCGTTCAGGTGCCAGTTTGCCGTTAGCCCGGCGGCGTTTTGTGTCCTGGTAGAGAACCAATAGGAACTGGACGGGTGCCCTACGTTCGCCAACCTGCGCCGGCTTGCCGTGGGAGCGTACGCGGGCCGAAAAAGACGGGCGAAGCTCATCATCGTTTTTGGTTTTTGCAGTAATTGTCCAGCAGTTCGAGGAGGGGCAAGGAAGGGGAATCGAAACGTATCATTTTTCGTTCCCACGCCCCTGAGATATTCCCGTGTTTGACATCAGGGCTGGCTTTTGTACACTAGGGGTTGCTGCCTATCCAGCCAATCGCGCTGGATTGTATCGTGCCGGAGTGGCGGAATTGGCAGACGCGCATGGTTCAGGTCCATGTACTCGCAAGGGTGTGGGGGTTCGAGTCCCTTCTTCGGCACCAATCTAATTTTTCCCCAACTTACTTCGCTTTTCCGGAGCCGTCGCTGTCTTTTCCAGAGCATGGAAGAAGCGGTCGCGCCAGGTAAGGATGTCGGCCTGGCGAATCTGTTGCCGCAGGCGAAGCATGCGCCGCCGGCGCTCCGCCGGCTTCATTTCCAAAGCCTGCTTTAATGCCGCAGCGACTCCCACTTCATCATTTGGGTTGACCAGGATCGCGCCGATGCGAAGCTCGGGAGCCGCGCCCGCAAATTCGCTCAACACCAACACGCCGTTCACTTCCGTCTTGGCCGCGCAGTATTCTTTTGCCACCAGGTTCATTCCGTCTTTGAGCGAGGTAATAAGAGCCACATCGGCTGCCCGGTAGATTGCGATCAACTCGTCTCGCTGCACTGACCGGTAAATGAAATTGATGGGTACCCACCCCGGCTCGCTGAATTCACCATTCACGTGGGTCACCAGCCGCTCCACCTCGCGCTTGAGCTGATCGTAACGAGGTATCCCTTCGCGGCTCGGCACGACTATCTGAATCAGTTGAACCTTGCGGTGGAACTCCGGGTACCGGCGTAGAAAGTTGCCGTACGCCTTGATCCGCTCGGGAATGCCCTTGGTGTAGTCGAGGCGGTCGACGCCGACCGTGATCTGAATGCCATGCGTTTTCGCCTGAATCTGCTTCACTCGTTCCAGCACCGGTTCGGACGCAGATTGGTCGGCAAAGCTGTGGTAGTCGATGCTGATCGGGAAGGCCTCGATGTGCGTGCGCCCGTGCTCGCTGACCACCATACGGCTCTCCCCCTTTCCCGAGATCTTGACCGACGGAACGAAGCAGCGAAGGCACGCGATCAGGTTTCGCTGGTCGCGCCCGGTCTGCACGCCAACCAGGTCGTGCGCCAGCAGGTCCTCGAGAATCTGTGTCCGCCAGGGCAGCTTGGCAAAGATATCGGGCGAGGGAAACGGGATGTGAAGAAAGAACGCGAGCCGTGCACCCGGACGCCGGCAGCGCAGCGTCTTGCCCACCTGCATCAGCTGGTAGTCGTGAATCCAGATCAGATCGCCGGGCTTCGACGCCTTTTCCACAGCATCCGCGAACTTGCGGTTGACGCGCTCATAGAACTCCCAATAATTGGGATCGAAGTTGCAGCGTGATTGCAGGTCGTGGAAGAGCGGCCACACAATTTCGTTGGAGAAGCCTTCGTAATAATTGCTTTGCTCCTCTTCGGTCAGGAAGAGCGGAGCGTACCGGTAGGGATTGTTCCCACTCGCCTTCTCAAGAATCTTGCGGATGCGCGGCGAGTCTTCGGTCCCGCCCGAACCTACCCAAATGCCACCATGATCTTTGAGTAGCGGCTCCAGCGCGCTGACCAGGCCGCCGCTGGCGGGCTGTCCTTTGAGCACGCCATCCTCGGTCGTGAAGGTGACGGGGATGCGATTGGAAACCAGCACCAGATGGGGAGACTTCATCGGGAAGCCTCCACCGGAGTGCCTGCCGCTGGAGCGGGGTTTTGGGAAGCTGCGATCCATTCATCCAGAAACTTCAGCAACTCATGCGGAGGCCGTAGCCAAAATCGGGCACAAGACGCGCGGACATCAGCGCGCACCAAAATCGACAAACCCCGCTCTCCGAGCGCAGCAAAGGCATCTTCATCGGTGAGGTCGTCGCCCAGGTAGGCCACCGGGAAAGCGTCTGGTTCTTGCGCCAGGATCTGCCTTACCGCAGTCCCTTTGTTGCGGTCGGTCGAACGGAGTTCGAGACCACCGTCAAACGGCAGCAAATGCAGCCCGCCGGGTTGGGCTATGCGGCTAAAGACCGACTCAGTTGAGGAGCGGATCTGCTCTTGCGTGGCGGGCGCAGCGCTACGCCAGTGGATGGCCAGCGACGAGGGCTTAACCTCGAGTGCTTCTGAAAAGCCCAGGGCGGCCATCTCCCGCGCCACCTCCTCCAGGGTAGCCCGCTGTGCAGGGTCAAGCGGGAACAGCAGGTAGGAGCCGTCGCGCCTCATCTGCTCCCATCCGTGGCTGCCCCAGATTTCAACCCTGATGTTGGCCGGCAGAAGGCTGCGAAGCTCGCGTGCTGGGCGGCCGGAGATCAGCACCAGGCGAACCCGGGCCAGCCCGGATAAAGTTGCCAGCCGTTCCTCCACCCCAGGATAGGCGGCAGCCGCGAAGCGATCTACGTGAAAGGGCGCGAGGGTGCCGTCATAATCCAGCATCAGCAGGGAGCGGGGCGTGGACCGCAGGGGCTGCCCCAGCAGCGCCGCTTCTGCCGAATTCGTCCAGAGTGGAGGGAAATGATTCATATACAAGTGGTTCGATGCTGGTGGCGGGGGAGTGGGTCCAAGCGGCTGGCCCCAGCGCATATACTGACACTAGCCCATGGATAGCCAACTTACAAAAATCCTGGCCACCACGCGACGCGGACTTGAGGAGCGCAAGGCCGCATCGTCAACTCGGCTTCTGGAGCAGGCCGCCGCCGCGCACCAGCCCCGGGGCTTTGCCCGCGCGCTGCGGCAGAGAGCGGTCAGCGGGCCGGCGGTGATCGCCGAGCTCAAGAAAGCATCGCCCTCGCGGGGCCTGATTCGCCCGGACTTCGATGTGGCTACCTTGGCCGCGGGGTTCGCCGCAGGAGGCGCAGCCGCCCTCTCCGTGCTCACCGAAGAACACTTTTTCCAGGGTAGTTTGCGCAATCTGGAAGTGGCTTCTCAGTCTTGTAGTTTGCCCTGCCTGCGCAAAGATTTTCTGCTCGATGAGTTCCAGCTTCTGGAGGCGCGCGCCCATCGGGCTGATGCGATTCTGCTGATCGCGGCCGCCTTGAATGATGCGGAGCTCCGCACGCTGGCAGCGAAGGCCCACGCGCTGGAATTGGATGTGCTCTGCGAAGTGCATACCGGGGAAGAGCTCGACCGGGTTCTGGACTTGGGCTGCGACGCTGTCGGAGTCAATAATCGCGATCTCAGCACGTTTGCGGTACGGCTTCAGGTCTCGCTCGATCTGGCTTCCCGTTTGCCCTCTGGCGCTGTTCACGTGAGCGAAAGCGGCATCGAAACCGCCGAGGACCTGAACCGGTTGCGCGCGGCGGGATTCCACGCCTTTCTTATCGGCGAGTCGCTGATGCGCCAACAGGATCCCGGCGCGGCGCTCGACGCGCTGCTTCTGGCTGCAGCGGAACGCTCGCCCAGTGAGCAAGTGAGAGGCCGCCATGTGGATCAAGATTTGCGGCAACACCAACCTTGAAGATGCGCGTTTTGCGGCAGAATCCGGAGCCCATGCAGTAGGATTCGTTTTCGCTCCCAGTCCAAGGCAGGTCGAGCCTAAACTGGTTCGCCAGATCACGGAGAAACTGCCCCCCCAGGTGGAGAAATATGGCGTTTTCGTGGACGCAGGCTTCGACCAGATTGTGGCTACCGTTGCTGCCGCAGGTTTGACCGGAGTGCAGATCCATCGCTCGACAGACGCTCTTCTCCCCCTCCGTCTGCGCCAACATTTTGCCCAGTTTCCAGCCCGGTTAGGCATCTTGCGCGTGCTGAACTATAAAGATCAGGAGTTTGCGGGGCAATTGGCCGAGTTGAGCCGGGACGAATCTCTGGACGGAGTGCTGGTGGACTCTTCCAGCCAGCGAGCCGTGGGCGGCACCGGCACCAGCTTCAACTGGCTGGAGGCGCAGAGCAGCTTCCTGCAGGCCGCCCCGCATCTACGGCTCATTGCGGCCGGTGGTCTGGCCCCGGAGAACGTAAAGCAGGCGATTGAGGTTTTGCGGCCCTGGGGAGTAGATGTGGTGAGCGGTGTCGAGAGCGCGCCGGGCAGGAAGGATCCCGCACGGGTGCTGGCCTTCATCCGCTCGGCCCAGCAAGCCGCAGCAGAAATTTTTCCGCAGCCTGTTAGCCCCTGAGGGCAATGGCGAGAGAAGAGGAAATCGTGAGCACAGTCATTCACACCGTACCCGGCCGTTTTGGCGCCTATGGGGGCCGCTACGTCCCGGAGACTCTAATGGCCGCTCTGGAAGAGTTGGAGCACGCCTATGCCGAGGCGCAGGCTGATCCTGTCTTTCACGCCGAGCTGAATTTGCTGCTGGGAGACTACGCCGGCCGTCCCACCCCGCTGTACCTGGCCTCGCGTCTGACCGGGCAGCTGGGCGGAGCAAAGATTTACCTCAAACGGGAGGATCTGCTGCACACCGGCGCCCACAAGATCAACAACTGTCTCGGCCAGGGACTCCTGGCGCGCCGCATGGGCAAGCATCGCGTCATTGCCGAAACCGGGGCAGGACAGCACGGCGTAGCCACCGCCACCGTCTGCGCCCTCTTCGGCATGGAATGCGTCGTGTACATGGGCGAGGAGGACATGCGCCGCCAGGAGCTCAACGTTTACCGCATGCGCCTCCTAGGGGCGGAGGTCCGCGGGGTCAGTTCCGGCTCCCGCACCTTGAAGGATGCCATCAACGAAGCCATGCGCGATTGGGTCACCAACGTCCGCACCACGCATTATCTGCTGGGCAGTGTCCTGGGCGCGCACCCCTACCCAACCATGGTGCGTGACTTCCATCGCGTAATCGGGCAGGAGATCAAGCAGCAGATTCTGGAGAAGGAATCCAAGCTGCCTTCCGCTGTGTTGGCTTGTGTGGGTGGTGGTTCCAACGCCATCGGCGCGTTTTATGACTTCATTGAAGAGCCGAATGTACGCCTGATCGGGGTCGAGGCAGGCGGGCGCGGGCAGGCTCTGGGCAGTCACGCCGCTCGCTTTAGCGGTGGAAGCCCCGGGGTGCTGCAAGGTACCTACTCCTACGTATTGCAGGATGAAGCCGGCCAGGTTTCGCTGACCCACTCCGTCTCCGCCGGCCTGGACTACGCTTCGGTCGGGCCGGAGCACGCTGCCCTGCACGACTCGGGCCGGGCGGAGTATGTTTTCGCTTCCGACGAAGAAGCCCTGCAGGCAGCCCAGCGATTGGCCCGGACGGAAGGCATCGTGCCTGCCCTGGAGAGCGCGCATGCCGTCGCCGAGTGTATCCGCCTGGCGCCCAAGCTGGCGAAGAATGACGTAATCGTGGTGAATTTGTCGGGCCGCGGCGACAAGGATATGGGCATCATGGCGCGCGAGTTGCAACTGGCGGGAGTGGCGCATGCCGATTGATTTCAACAGAAGTCGGGGTTGAAGCCCGGCCTGGTCATTTACCTCACCGTCGGAGATCCGGATCTGGCGACCACGCGCAAGGTTGCCCTGGCGGCCATCGACGCCGGCGCGGATGTGCTCGAGCTGGGGGTACCGTTCAGCGATCCGCTGGCCGATGGCCCGGTCATCCAGCGGGCCAGCGAGCGCGCCCTGGCCCACGGTACAACGTTGCATGACGTGCTCGCCCTGGCTGCGGAACTGCGCATCCTGAGGCCCTCCGTCGGCCTGGTGATCTTCTCCTACTTCAATCCCATCTTGCGTCTTGGGCTGGGCCGCTTTTGCGCCCATGCCGCCCGTTGCGGCGTGGACGGGGTATTGATCACCGACGTGATCGTGGAAGAGGCAGAAGAGTATCTGTCGGAAATGCGCCACAACGGGCTGATGCCGATCTTTCTGGCTGCTCCGACCAGCAGCGATCACCGCCTGAAAATGATCGCCGGTGTTTCCCAGGGCTTTATCTACGCCCTTTCCCGGGTAGGTATTACCGGGACACAGGAGAATTTGGCAGCAGATGCGCGCCGCCTGGTCGAGCGCCTGCGGCCCTTGACCCCGTTGCCGATTGCCGTGGGTTTCGGGATCTCGAATGCGGAACACGTAGCCGCGGTGGGTGAGTTCGCGGATGCGGTCGTGATTGGCAGTGCCATCGTTGCCTTGATTGAGAAGGCGGCCCCGGGAACGGCGCCGGCCAAAGTTGCAGCCTTTCTTCAGGGATTAAGGCAAGGACAGCAGACCCCTGCCTCCGTGTCATGAGTCTGCTGGGCACCTAGCATTCCTGGCATAGGAAGATTCAGAGGTGGCGGCCGCGGCACCGTATCATGTGGATGACGCTACGGACAGAACAAGGGAAGTGCATGGATATTGACGGCTGGCGAAAGAAAATTGATGAATTGGATCTCCAAATCGTGGCGCTGATCAGCGCCCGGGCGCAAGCTGCGCAGGAGATCGGCAAGTTGAAACGTACCACCTCGCTGCCGGTGTATGAGCCGAACCGTGAGCGTGTGATCTTCGAGAATGTTCGCGCCGCCAATCACGGGCCTCTCCCGGATATCGAGCTGACCCACATATACGAACGCATCATCGATGTGATGCGCTCACTGCAAAAGGATGAGCTGGCATCGCAACGCAAGAACGGGCCGGGTACGACGGGGGAGACAGGAAAGCAACCATGATTGTAGCTATGCTGGAGACAGCGACCGAGGAAGACATCCAGGGCGTAATCGAACGTCTCGTTCAAGTGGGCTTCAATGTTCACCGCACCACAGGAGCTGTCCAGACCGTTTTGGCGGGCGTGGGAACACCATCGCATTTCGACCACAACGACTTCAAGTTATTGGCCGGCGTTGCTGATGTGGTCCGTATCTCATCTCCGTACAAGCTGGCTGGACGTGGTTTCAGGCCCGAAGGAACCATTGTTCGTTTTCCCAACGGAGTTGCGGTGGGAGGGGATGAGGTCGTAGTCATGGCCGGTCCCTGCTCAGTGGAATCGCGCGAGCAAATCTTCACCGTGGCCGAGCAGGTGAAATCCGCGGGGGCCTCATTTTTGCGTGGAGGGGCGTTCAAGCCACGAAGTTCTCCTTATTCCTTCCAGGGAATGGGTCTTGAGGGTCTCAAGCTGCTGAAGGAGGTAGGCGATCGCACCGGCCTGCTGATTGTCAGCGAGGTGATGGAGATCTCCCAGATCGACCTGATGCTTCCCTATGTGGATCTCTTTCAGGTGGGCGCGCGCAATATGCAGAACTTCAATCTGCTGCGCGAGCTGGGCCTGGTGCGCAAGCCTGTGTTGTTGAAGCGCGGCATAGCCGCCACCATCGAAGAGCTGCTGCTCTCGGCGGAGTACATTCTCTCCGGTGGTAATTACGACGTGATGCTCTGTGAACGGGGCATTCGCACCTTCGAAACGTACACCCGCAACACCATGGACATCTCCGCCATACCGGTCATCAAGAAGCTTTCCCACTTGCCCATCCTGGCCGATCCTTCGCACGGTACCGGTTTGCGCGACAAAGTTCCGCCGATGGCCCTGGCCTCGGTTGCTGCGGGCTGTGACGGCTTGCTGATGGAAGTGCATCCCAATCCGGACAAGGCCTTTTCCGACGGAGCGCAGTCCTTATTCCCGGAACAATTTGAAAAGCTCATGGACAAACTGCGCCTCATTGCCCCAGTCGTGGGCCGGAGCGTGAGAGCCGAAGTTCCTGTAATCGGCTGACCAGAGGTAACGTTGCCGAGAGGCTCTAAGGAAACGCACGAAGCCAAGACAGAAGTCCCTCCATTCGAAGTCCCGTAGCGGACGGACTGAGAGTAGCCCAGGACGTAAGTCCTGGGTTGAGGAGACAAGCGCGAGAAGTCCCGTAAGGGACGGCTGAGAATGTTCCAGGATGTGAGTCCTGGGCGGCCTCGACGTCGGTCTCGCAAGACATCATCTCCGAGGTTGGTCGCGGAGGGATTTTCCCTCCGCGTTTTTCAGTCGTCCCTACGGGACTTTAAATGATTTCATAGGGTGTTCCGATGACCATCCAGCGCATCACCATCGTGGGCACGGGCCTCATCGGCGCTTCCACCGGCCTTGCTCTACACGCCGCCCAGTTCCCCGGCGAGATCGTCGGTTGGGACCGCAGCCCATCCCATCTGCAGATCGCGCTGGATCGAGGAGCGATCGATCTCGCCGCCGCTGATCCAATCAGCGCGGCGGTCTCGAGCGACCTGGTGCTGCTGAGTGGGCCGGTCTTCACCATTTTGGATTGGCTGGAGAAACTCGCTCCGCTGCTCCAGCCGCATCAACTGGTCACTGACGTGGGCAGCGTCAAAGTAGCCATCGCCGAACGCGCCCTGCCCCTGTTTGGCGCCCCGGGCCAAGCCGGCTTTCTCCCCGGGCACCCTATGGCCGGCAAAGAAGTAAGCGGCGCCGCCAATGCAGACGCCAAGCTTTTCTCTCATGCCGTCTGGCTCTTTACCGAATTTGCCAGTCATCCTCTGGTGCCGGAGTGGCGCAGCTGGGTGGAGCATTTTGGCTGCCGCACTATGGACATCCAGGCCCGGCGGCACGACGAAATCTGCGCCTGGGTCAGTCATCTGCCCCAGTATCTCTCCACTGCCCTCAGCGCGATGCTGGAGGACCGCTTTGGTGACGCCCCGGATCTGCGCGCCATCGGCGGCCGCGCGTTGCGCGAGATGACCCGCCTGGGAGCAAGCCCCTACTCCATGTGGCGCGACGTTGCGCATACCAACACGGAAGCAGTTGCAGAGGCACTGTTGGCCCTGGAGCAGCGGCTCGCCCACCTGCGGGAAAACCTCAAGACGCCGGAACTACGCGATGAGTTCGACCTGGCCAATCGTTTCCGAACCAACCCTACCCCCGGCAGCTAAGTTCTCAACCCGCAACGCCGGCTTGTTCACATTGCCGTTGCGCAGCCGGGAGCACAATAAGCGAAGTTGGAGAAAGAGCATCAGGGCCGCATGATCGCGGTGCTGGTCCCGGAGCTGGTGGTGAGGCACTGGTGGGAAAACGCGATGCACAACCAGCGGGCCCAGTTGCTGAAGCTGCTGCTGTTGGTCAAGGGCAACCAGGGAATCGTGGTGTTGAATATTCCCTGGTATCTGCACAAGTAACTAAATGGCTTGTATCGCATCAAACCAGGGAATTCGCTTTTGAACAGGCCGAAGCCGCTCAAGGTATTATTCGAGCAGTCGCGAGGGAGCTGGACTCACACGATGGGAATTGAAAACGCGGGAGCCAATTTTCCTGGCCCGAAATATCCAAGCCCCCTCCCGGGAGACTCGGAAAGCATCTTCGAACGATGTTCATGGTTCTACGCATTCTGCCGTGAGCATCTTTTTCGCGATCACACCGCAGCAATCTCTGATGCACTTTGGCCGGGCGCCCAGCCAGGCCCCGAAACCCACCTCCTGGAAATAGCCTGCGGTCCCGGTTTCTACGCCTGCAGTCTGGCGCAACGTTACCCCGACATCCAAATTACCGGTGTAGATCTTTCTGAGCGCTTGCTCTCCCGCGCCAAAGACCGCGCGGACATCCGGCGCCTGAAGAACTGCCGTTTCGTCAAAGCGAATGTTCTGGCTCTTTCCGAGTCGCTGGGACCAGTGGATGCGATCATCGCCTCCCGGCTTTTGATGGTGGTGGGGGATCGCCCGCAGGCCCTGCGTGAGATATTCTCGGCTCTGCGACCAGGCGGCCGTTGCTTTATCGCCGAGCCAACGTCGGCTTTGCGCGCCATGCTCCCGCTCTCCTGCATGTGGTTGTTTGCCCGCCTCATGGGAGACTGGAGCACCCGGTTCCACGAACCATGGAGGGCAGCGGTGATGAAGCAGGACGAATTCCATTCCCTGATCGCTTCGCAGCCCTGGGGCACCGTCAGCCTGTGGCAGGATAACTGGTATCAGTACGCGGTGTGCGACCGTAGCTGCTGACGGGTGGACCTGGATTTCCTACATGGCAGCACCGCCCACTGCGACGTATGCGGCTTTCCGTAAAGAAAGCCGCACAAAATTTGCCAACGCCACTCATCTCGACAGGAAATCCGGAGAAGAATCCTTGTCTTACAGGACACTTCAACCAGGGGAGACGCCAAATGTTGGCGAGGGCGGTTGCGCCCTAGCTGTGATGGCTAAGGCTCCGCGCCCAGGCAAGGTAAAGACGCGATTATCCCCTCCGCTCACCCCCGAGCAGGCTTCGGCGATCAACATCTGCTTCATTCGCGACACCACGGAAAACATTCACCAGGTCACGAAATCCGGCAAGAGCGCAGGGATCGTCGTCTACACCCCGGTGGGGGACGAGGCGGCCTTCGATGGCATTCTGCCTACCGGCTTTCAGCTCCTGGGGCAGCGAGGCGACGGGTTTGGAGAACGCCTTCTCCATGCCTGTGAAGATTTATTTGCCTGCGGATTCAGCGCTGTGTGCCTGATTGATTCCGACAGCCCCACCATGCCCCAGGGTGCGTTGTTGCACGCGGTCTCGTCGCTCGCACGGCCGGGCGATCGAGTGGTGCTGGGCGGCTCCGATGACGGGGGCTACTACTTGATCGGCTTGAAGCAGTTGCACCAACGGCTCTTTGAGCAGATCGACTGGAGCACGGAGCGCGTGTTCAATCAGACGCTGGAGCGTGCCAGGGAAATCGGCCTGGAAGCAGAACTGCTTCCCACCTGGTACGACGTGGACGACGGCGCCACGCTCGAACGCCTTCGTCGCGAACTCCTGGGTGGCTCCGGTGCGAGTTCAGCAGGATACGATGCCAGGCACACCAGGACATACCTCGAGAACCTTCCGATCGCCCAAGTGCCGGCCTGCACTACGAGCAACGCATGCTGAGCGCACGTTCCCCCATCGACCAGGCGTGGGTGACCAACAGCGCGCTTGCCCTGTTGGGGCTTTTGCTGTTGGGGCTTTGCCGCCAGGGAGTGAACGAGATTCATCACTTCGTAATCGGCTTTGGCCTGGTGGCGATGTACCAGGCGCTGCTCTACCTGGTCGCAGTCTGGGTGGTCCTCAACCGGCCGGCGAACCGCTGGACCTTCGCGATCATCCTGGCCTGTGCCGCGGGCTGCAGGCTGGTTTGCCTCTTTTCTCCGCCCTTTCTCTCTAGCGATATTTTTCGTTACGTATGGGATGGGCGGGTGCAGGGCGCCGGCATCAATCCCTACCGTTACATTCCTGCCGATCCTCATTTGGCGTTTCTTCGCGATCTCGATATCTACCCCCACATCAACCGGCGAAGCTACGCCCATACCATTTATCCTCCGGGAGCGCAGATGCTCTTCCTGCTCATCACCAGAATCGGCGCATCGGTGCGCTGGATGAAGGCAGGTATGGTAGGGCTCGAGGCGCTGACCATCTGGGCCCTGGTGAAGTTGCTGACAACCCTCGGCTTTCGCCGCGAACAAGTGTTGATCTATGCCTGGCACCCACTGCTTCTCTGGGAGGTGGCCAGCAGCGGACATGTGGATGGCGCAGCCTTGCCCATGATTGCTCTCGCTCTGCTCTTCTACGTCCGCCATAAGCCCGCAGCCACGGGAATCGTGCTGGGAGCGGCGACCCTGGTCAAGCTTTACCCCATCGCCCTCTTCCCAGCTCTCTATCGGCGCAGTGCCTGGCGTGATTGGAAGATGCCGGTCGCTTTGGCAGCTGTCATCGCTGCGGGGTACGCCTGCTACCTGAGCGTAGGCCGGCAGGTGCTCGGATTCTTGCCCGACTATGCCAAGGAGGAGGGCCTGGAATCCGGCAGCCGCTACTTTCTGCTTACGCTGGCCCGCCATGGCTTGCATTGGGACGCGCTCCCGACTTCCGCCTTCTACGGCTTCGCCGCGTTGTTGCTACTTGGGTTAGCGGTATGGGCGTGGCTTAGAAGTGAGGTGAGCCCGTTGGCTGCGATTCGCTGTTGCTTCGTCATCGCGGCTGTTTTGATGTTGCTCTTTTCCTCCCACTACCCCTGGTACTACCTGTGGCTGCTCCCTTTCTTAAGCCTGATCCCTTACGTCCCCATGCTCTATTTCACTACCGCCTGCTTTTACCTTTACACCACGCAGCTTGCTAATCCCGGACCGGCCATGTACTACATGTTTGAATGGCTATATGCCACGACGGCCCTGCTTGCACTGTGGTGCCTGGGCGCCCGTCGGCTGGAGGCCAGACTCTCTCGTGGTCGCCCGGCGCAAGACAAAGCGTTTGCAATGTACTCCACCACTGCGAGGAACTCATGAGCGAAAGTCTTTCTGTACTACCGCAACTGGCGGAAGACCAGCAGAAGATGCGGCGCTACTTTGAGAAGCCGGAGGATCAGCTCTCCGTAATCATGGAAGCGGATCCGGTCTGCCTGTACCTGGAGACGACCAACCGTTGCAACCTGTTGTGCACTACTTGCCCGCGCACCTTTGAAGAGCTGGAGCCTGAGGCGGACATGTCGTGGGAGCTGTTTACCAGCATCATCGATCAGTACCCCAAAATCGCGCGCGTCGTGCTCCATGGGGTGGGCGAGCCGATGCTGGTGAAGGAGCTGCCGCGCATGATCCGGTATTTGAAAGAGCGCGGAGTGTACGTGCTCTTCAATACCAACGGAACGTTGTTGACCAAAGCCAACGGGCAAAAGCTGATCGACGCCGGGCTGGATGAACTGCGTGTTTCGCTCGATGCCGCGGAGTCTTCCGTTTTCCAGATGGTGCGCGGCAAAGACATGTTCGACCGCATCGTAGCCAACGTAGGCGCCTTCGTTGCCATGCAGCGCGAGACCCAGACTAAATTGCCGCGGGTTTCCCTCTGGCTAACCGGCCTGCGGGAGACCCTAGCGCAATTGGAGGCCTTCATCCGCCTGGCGCATCGCCTGGGCGTGATGGAGGTCTATCTGCAGAGGATGGTGTACCTCCCGGAGGGACAGGGGCTGGCGCGGCCCGAACAGGCCTTGTTTGAACACACCACCCGTCAGGAGGAAGAGGTTCTGCAACGAGCGGAAACCGTCGCCCGGGAGCTGGGTGTGCTTTTCAGCGCATCGGGCGCGACCGAGCCGCAGGTCAGCATCAAGAAGCGGAAAGACGACAGCCCATGGTCGCTCTGCCGCCGCCCCTGGAGCCTGATGTATATCACGGCTAACGGGCAGGCGCTTCCTTGTTGCATCGCCCCCTTCTCCATGCGGGGCTACGACAGCTTCACCCTGGGCAACGCCACGCAGCAGACCATGCGTGAGATCTGGAACGGCGAAAAGTACCAGGAATTCCGGCGCGCCTTGCTGAGCCCGCAACCGCCTCCGGCCTGCTCCAATTGTGGCCTGCGCTGGAGCCTCTGATTTGTGCCTAGACGGGGTTTCGGTAGTGATTCCGGCACTGAACGAGGCGGAAAGCATCGCCGCTGTCGTTCGGGAAATGCCCTGGGGCCTGATCCGCGAATGCATCGTAGTGGACAACGGCAGCACCGACGCGACCGCTGCCGAAGCAGCGGCAGCTGGCGCAAAAGTAGTGCATCAGCCGCAACGTGGATACGGCCGTGCGTGCGCGGCCGGGGTGGCTGCAGCGGACGCTGGGTCCGGCATCCTGGTCTTTATGGACGGAGACGGGAGCGATGTCCCATCCGAGATGGGGAAACTGCTGGCCCCGATCCTGGCGGGAGAAACCGACTTCGTAATTGGCTCCCGCATGCGCGGCAACCGCGAGCCGGGCAGCATGTTGATCTCCCAGATCTTCGCTGGCTGGCTGGCCGGAGTTCTTCTCCGCTTGATCTACGGAGTGAAATACACGGACATGGGGCCATTTCGAGCCATCACCCGCGAAGCGCTCAGCCGGTTAAATATGCGGGAAGAAACCTACGGCTGGAATCTGGAGATGCAGATGCGCGCGGCCCAATCCGGTCTACGCATCCGCGAAATTCCAGTGAGCTACCGCAAACGCGCAGGTGGAGTAAGCAAAGTAGCCGGTTCCCTAAGCGGCTCCATGAGAGCCGCAATCCGAATCACGCAAACGCTCTTCCGCGTGGCCTCAAACCGCGAAAAACTCAACGGCTAAGAAAAGGCCGGGTGCCCCATTCAAGCCGGGTGTTGGCTTGAGTGGGATTCCACTACTCTCTCTCAACCTTTCGATTTATCCCCGAAGGCGGAGGGTTCAGAGTAGTTGAATCCCACTCAAGCCAACACCCGGCTTGAATGGGGCACCCAGCCTTTGTGAGCCGGGGAAGTTCTTAACCCTTCTCAGCCGCGCTTTCAATCTTCTTCCACTCCTCAGGAGAAAGGTGCAGCTTCGCCGCAGCCATATTCTCTTCGAGGTGCTTAACAGAAGACGTGCCGGGAATTGGAAGCATCACCGCTGAGTGATGTAAAAGCCAAGCCAGCGAAAGTTGAGCAACCGTCGCCTGATGCCGCTTGGCTACCTGATCCAGCGGGCCACCGGCCTTCGCCAGCTTTCCAGCCGCGACAGGAAACCAGGGAATGAAGGCCAGTTTGTGCTCCTCACAGTATTTGAGCGCCTTCTCATGCTGCCGATCACTCAGGTTGTACTGATTCTGCACACTAACGATCTTGACCGTCTTGTTAGCTCGTTCAATTTCCGCGGGCGAAACCTCGGACAACCCGATATGCCGGATCTTACCCGCGTCCTGGAATTCTTTCAGTGCGCCAAGGCTCTCCTCCACCGGCACCTTGGGGTCAATTCGATGCAATTGGTAAAGATCGATGCGTTCCAGCTTCAGCCGCCGCAGGCTCATTTCCACGCACTGCCGAAGGTATTCCGGCCGTCCATCTTCCGCCCACTTGTTAGGACCGGAGCGGGTGAAACCGCCCTTGGTAGCAATCACCAGGTCCTTCTTATAGGGATAAAGAGCTTCCGCGATAATGTCCTCACTGACCTCGGGGCCATACGCATCCGCTGTGTCAATAAAGTTGACGCCGAGCTCCAGCGCGCGCCGCAGGACCTTGCGTGCTTCGTCGCGGTCCTTGGGTTCCCCCCAAATGCCGGGGCCGGTAATACGCATGGCGCCATATCCAAGCCGGTTGACCTTAAGGTCTCCACCCAGCTCGAACGTTGTCGTAGCTTCCGTCTGCAGAGATTCCATACCGTCTAAGATTCCCCGCCCCGGCCAATGGTTTCTCATTTCGCTGTGCTTCAGGAGCTATAAAGGACTTCCAGCATCGTAAAGTCATCGTTCGGCGGAGTTCCGGCCATGAAAACCTCGACCTGG
This sequence comes from uncultured Acidobacteriaceae bacterium, assembly GCA_963721125.1. GTDB lineage: Bacteria > Acidobacteriota > Terriglobia > Terriglobales > Acidobacteriaceae > PALSA-350. The sequence continues at coordinate 947,467 of CAVRHZ010000001.1, forward strand.
GCCAACACGCCCTCGATGGCGGCGCCTTCGACCGCGGCTTCCAATCGCCCTTCTCCAAAAAACTCACCGTCCCGGCCTTCCGCCTCGGTAACCCCGTCGGTGGCCAGCACAAGGCGGTCGCCGGCCTTGAGTTGCAGGCGCTCGGATTCGTAGGTAGCCTCCGGGATCAAGCCCACCACCATGTTGGCATTTTCCAGCCGCTTCACCCCCTGGCTGTTGGCCAGGAGGGGCTGTACATGGCCGCAGTTTACGTATTCGAAGCTCCCATCCGGATCGAGCTTGACCAGGATCATGGTGGCGTATTTCTGCACATTCTTCTCGCAAATGTAGCGATTGGCCACGTCCGCGATTTCCGCCAGCGGCTGACCGGCTAACAACAAACCGTAAAGAAGCCCCTGCAGCGTGGAGGCAAGGATGGCAGCCGATACCCCCTTGCCCGAGATATCGGCGATCACGATATAAAGGCCGTCCGGGGTAGCAATCACGTCGTAAAAGTCGCCTCCGACGTCCTTACACGCAACGCTGCGCGCGTGAACCTTGGCATAGGGCAGGTTGGGAATGGCAAACTCCATCAGTCCCTGCTGAATGGCGGCCGCGATGTTCAGTTCTTCGCGATAGCGGCGTGATGCCTCTTCTGCGTGGGCGAGAAAAGCATTTTCCACCAGTGCGGCGGCCTCGGTCGCGATCGTCTCCAGAAGATCGTTGTCGACCTGGCTCAATTTGCCGGGTTGCAACCGGCTGTCCAGGTAAAGCACGCCGAGGATATCTTTCTCATGGCAATCGGGGCTCGCCGCGCGCTTGCGCAGCGGAATGCAATACACCATGCGGATGCTCTGCTGCACCATGCTTTCGGTGCGCGAATTGGCTTCCGCGGACAAGGTATCGGTGACGATGAACTTTGAGGCTTTGCATGCTTGCGCGATGGCGCTATGGGAGATGGTGGAATCGTCTTCCAGGCGATCGCCCTTAAGATTGCGCCCCGCGGCCAGGGTCAGCTTACCCTTATCATCCCTCAGGAACACGTAGCCGCGCTCCACCTGGGTCAGCTCCAGGGTCGCTTCCACCAGCGTGGCCAGAATCTCGTTGACCGCTCCCAGGGTATTCAAGCGCTGCGCCGCAGCCAGGAACCAGCTCAGCTTCTCCAGATCCGAGGTAGGTGCCGAAATCGCGTGCAGCTCGTCCAAAAGCTTATGAATGGTCGAGGTGCTTTCTCTTGCTGGGCCGAAGCGCAGCGATGGACCGTTCAGCGAACCCAGGCGAATCTCGTCCCCTGGTTTCAGCGCCTGGCGCTCGACCAGCGGCTGTGCGTTGAGAAAGGTGCCGTGGCGGCTGCCTTTATCCACCACGTGGAACTGCCCCTTCTCGAAGACAATGGCAGCATGGTCGCGGGAGATGAAAGCGTGCGCCAGCACCAGGTCGCGGTCCTGCAGTCGCCCGATGGTGAACGGCGTGTGCGTAACGTTGATCTCTTCCTGCCGGGTGTCGTCGATCAGCAGCAAAGCAGTGGCTGGTATTGTTTCGGCCATAGGGCGCCTTTCGAGATGGAGCGTTTCCGCTTCCGGTCTTTACAGATTAGCCAATACGGTCGCAGTTTTCCCGTCGAAAAAACCGCGCTACGCTATCCTTGCCGGGACAGCGTGGAAGTGAGAACGCTCGGGCTCCGGAGGTTGGTTGAGAACTAGCTAAGGCCACCGGGCTGATGTTAAGAAAACTACCACATGCTTCAGCTTGAAGGACGCGCGTCCGGAGGGCAGGAAATTCTTATCACTCTATTAACTCCGCCAGTCTTGCGGCGGCATCCAAGCGTGCATAAACTCGGGCGCAGGCATGCGCCATGTACATTGAAAGGCACAGGAGAAGAGAAATCGTGCAAATGTCCCTTATTCCGCCCCCCCACGTAGAAGGCTATGTCAGCTACTTCGCCGCCCTGCAAACGCTCCAGGAACCAGAGATACTCACCGCGGCTCCAGGGGACGAATCGGCCCAGCTCCCGGCACTTCAATTGCTTAAATCCCTGGACGACCTGGATGAAGAAGCAGATGAGGACGACGACGATATAGAGGATCTGGATGACGAGGAAGACGATGAAGACGATTTAGATGAAGACTACGATGATGAGGACGAGGAAGACGAAGACGACGATGAAGATGAGGACGATGAGGAAGACGAGGATGAAGATGAGGATGGAGGCGTTAAGCCGCTGAAGATGTCCTCGTATCTTCCCGGCTCATCCCCCACCCGCAAGTAGCAGGTGAAGGAAGTCTCGAGATCGGGACGGCTGAAAGTTGCCCGGACTATATCCCGGCCGCGCTCACCCGTCCCCCGTCCGAATTCAACATAAGGGCGGCGTGTATAGTTCGACATCCTGGTTCTCCAGTAGTAATTGCCTGAAAGTGGAAGCTCTTATTCGCGGCAGTTGGGTTACCTTTGACTGGCCCCACCGACCCGGAGAGTGACTGTGAAACGGCGCATTCTGGTTGTGGATGACGATGACGCAGCACGCCAGGCCGCAGCCTGCAGCCTGCGGTCCATGACCGGCTGGGATGTGGTTGAAGCTTACTGTGGGGCGCAGGCCATTGAAAGTGCCAGGCAGCATCAGCCGGACGCCATCCTGCTCGACGTGATGATGCCGGCTATGGATGGTCCCGCCATGCTGGCCAAGCTGCGCACCGTCCGCGCCACCAGTCACATCCCCATTGTTCTTCTGACAGCCAAGGTGCAAGCCGTTCAAAACGGCTCCCTTTCCCACCTTCCTGTTGCCGGCATCCTGCTAAAGCCTTTTGATCCATTGCGTCTGGCTGGCCAGGTCGCGGATGCCCTGGGATGGGACAGCGAAAAACCTCAATCCTGATGGGCTAGAGAGCGGCCGTCCGGCACGGAAAGACTGCAGGATTTGACCATCCGGCGACAGGGCCACGAAATTAGCCTCCCGCCCTTCTTCCAGCAAACCCCAATGCCGATCAAGACCCATGAGCGCGGCGGGATTGCTCCCGGCCATTTGCGCGCTAACCGCCAGGCTGGCGCCGGTAAACGCAGAGAAGTTACGCACTGCCAGATCCATGGTCAGGACGCTGCCCGCCAGGACCCCGGGGGATCCGGCCGAAGTGCAGCGTCCATTGGACACGTCCACATCCAGGCCGCCAAGCTTGTACTTTCCGTCGGGCATCCCCGTGGCGCTCATACCATCAGTGATGAGGATGGCCTTCTCGGCTCCCTTGGCCTTGTAAAACAGGCGGACCATCGCCGGGTCAACGTGAATACCATCGCAGATTAGTTCCGCAAAGAGCGCGTCATTGTCCAGAACGTACGCGGCAACGCCAGGGTCGCGATGGTCCAGGCTGCGCATGGCATTGAAGGTGTGGGTAGCGCTGCGCGCCCCGGCCAGGAAGCCGGCCTCGCCTTCCGCCAGGCTGGCATTGGTGTGGCCCAGGCTGCACACCACACCCAGGGCACTGGCATGCCGGATCAACTCGAGCGCGGTAGGCAGTTCAGGCGCGATGGTCATAATGCGGATATGCCCCCGAGCGGCTTGCCAGAAGCGATCGAACAGCGATATCGATGGCTCCACGAGCAAAGCAGCCGTGTGGACCCCTCGCTTGGCTGGGGAAAGGAACGGCCCTTCAAGATGAATGCCCAGTGGCACCGCGCTAGCGGCTGACGGTCCGTTCTCAATGACGCCGGCGATCATATCCAGCGCGCGCAGGGTTTCCTCGGTGGATGAGGTGACGGTGGTGGGGTAATACCCTCCCACCCCGTGGCTGGCGAGGGACTCTCCGACCACCTGGAGCGCCTCCGCAGTGCCTTCCATGACGTCGTGGCCGCGGGAGCCGTGGACATGAATATTGACGTATGCCGGGACCAGCATGGCTCCGGGAAACCCATAGTCGCCGGCGGCATTCTGGCGGCTTTCAATCGAGGTGATGTGTCCGTCGTCTACGGTGACCAGCGGGTACTCTACGATTTCGTTCCCGCGCAAGAGCCGTCGTGCAGTGATTGTGCTGATCATTCGGTTTGCCGCCCCTGAGGAAGGATATAGCAATCGGAGGCTGCTTAAACGAGTCTCGCCGCCAGGGGGCGACCCTTGGCGGCGAGAACAATGGAGAACCCTGGCAACTAAAGCAGACGCACAGTTACAGCATCTTCACTTAGCTAGCCCTTGGGGTTTAAACGAAAAACCCGATCTGCTCGAGAACCTCTTCGCTCATCTCGATGTCGCTCAGTTTGGCGGCATGGGTAAACTTCAGCTCTTCCCGAAACCGGTCCAGGACGGCAGCGTTGAGGTCGGTCCGCTTGTCCAACAAATGGAGCAGTTCCGCGGCGGTAGTCGCGTGCTGGTAGTTGGCTTTGATGCCGCGCGAATTTTCGATGGTCACGGCCACGGGTAGCGTCCGGAAATCGCTGGCTTGCTGGTGGGGCAGACGGGCTCGAATGTTGACTCGCATAATGGTGACGATATTGTCACGCGCTGCGGCCGTAGAAAATACGACCTTAAGGGCGAATCGGTACCTGGACGGGTTACTAGGCTGGTCTTTGCAGGGTACGGCTTTAGAGTCTGCGCAAGAACCAGCAAAACAGCAGGTCCCTCCACTACGCTGCGCTTCGGTCCTAATGACAAACAGATCGGGGAGGCATCCTAGCCCACTCAAGCCAAAGTACGGCTTGAATGGGGCACCCAATGCTTTTGCTGCCGGTGTCATTTCTCGCTTAACTTGCCATAGGCAAGTCGGCTCCTCGGGATGACAATTCTGTTGCGCCCGCAAGAGCTTCAGCGAGAAATACTTGATACTGCAACAGAATTGTCATCCCGACCGGAGCGCAGCGTAGTGGAGGGACCTGCTGTTTTGCTGGTTCTCGCGCACGCTCGTTAGTCCTGGCAATGTGCCAATTCTCCGCGTGGACCATTCCGCAATTCGGGGCAGCCTTTGTCCCCACCTGCCCAGCCTGTATCAGGCTGACCGGCCGGGAGACTCCCCGGATCCGTCGGCCAACGCAAAGGGCCAATACCGTTGCCGCCGGGCCAGGATCAGGAAGAGACCGATCCCGCTGGCGAAGACCGCCAGAACGTAGAGCATGTATCTCCAACCCTGGGGTTCGAAGGCTTGCACCAGGAAGATATAGAGCCAGGAGGCCATGGCAACCAATGCCGGTAAGGGATATAGCCACATGCGAAAAGGGCGTGGCGCCTCCGGATGGCGCTTTCTGAGCAGCAGCAGCCCGATGATCTGGCCTACGAACATGATCAAGATCCGGGCCAGGAGCAGGGCGGTGATGATCTGCACCAGGTCGAACAGGCTGGCGATGGTCGACAGGATACCAACCAGCAGCAAGGACCGGTGAGGAAAGTCTTTGGTCGGGTGGGTCTTCGCGAAGAAGCGGAAGAATGTGCCGTCAAGCGCCGCCGCGAAGGGAATGCGCGAATACCCCAACATCAGGGAATACACCGAGGCAAAGGCCGTAACCACCACCATGATCGTCAACCACTGCCCAGCCCAGAAGCCGGCTACCCGTTCCATGAAGACCGAACCGACAGCGTCATAAATCACGGTGCCGGGCTGGATCATCTCCCGCCACGGCAAAACCCCCGCAAAGGCAACGGAAATTCCCAGATCCAGAAGCAGTACGAGAAGTATCGACCCGATGATGGCCCGGGGAATAACCCGTTCCGGCTCGTGGACCTCGTCTCCCAGATTGCAGATGTTGTAGTAGCCGAGGAAGTTGTACATCACCAGCATGGTGCCATTGCCCAAGCCCAGCAGGAACGCGATATTCAAGTGAAAGGCGCCCGGCGGGAAGTCGAAAAGCAACCGCGTCTGCAAATGCATCAGGCCTTCCGCGGCCACCCAAAGACTGGTCAACAGGAGCGTGCCCCACAGCACCAGCATGATGCGGGCAATGTCGCGAATCTTGCGATAGAGCAGGATCATGGCGGTTAGGGAAAAGCCTGCGGCGAGCAACCGTAAGGCCCACGGGCGGGCCGACCAGTCCCTTGAACACATAACCCGTATAGAGCGCCATGCCCACCGAGCCGCTGGCGATCTCCAGGGTTCCGCTGAAAAGGAACTGCCATACGAAGAGCCACGCCATCAAGCGCCCCAGGCCCTCCCGCCCGAAGCACTCGCGCAGGTAGTTATAAGAGCCGCCGGAGCTGGGGAAGGTGGTGCCCAATTCGGCAAACACCAGTCCATCCGCAATGGCGATGATTGCCCCCACGAACCAGCAAATCAGGGCTTGCGGTCCCCCCATGGTGGCCAGAATGGCCGGAACCGTGATGAATGGTCCCGTGCCCACCATATTGGACATGTTGATGGAAACGGCATTGAGCAAGCCGAACTTCTTGGGCAGGTGGACAGTGGGCATGAAGTAGAGACTTAATCTAAACCATTCCGTCAGGCTGCAGTAGAATTCCTAAGCCCTTATGACAGGTCTCCAAGCAGCACCATGGGCAGGCAAGAAAGAAAATTGACCCAAGCGTGGCGGGAAGGATCGGCTGCTTATATTATTTCCTAAGCGGTTAGGGAGAAGCAGGAGCACCGATGCAACAGGACAGTGTGGTACGGGCGCGCAATCTGCCTCCGGACCAGGCGGGCGAAATGGTTGGTTTCACCCGTGAGGAAGCCGGATGGGAATGGATGAGTTTTGTGGTCACTCGCTTGCTGCCGGGGCAGCTATTGGAGCTACGCACCGCAGACGAGGAGATGGCCCTGGTATGGTTGGGCGGGCGCTGTGTAGCTGACTGGGGAGCGGGCCCACAATCCGTCGGGGCAAGAGAAAATGTATTTGCTGGTCTTCCTTATTCCCTTTACCTGCCTTTTGAGAGCCGAGTCACGGTGAAGGCGGAAACCGTATGTGAAATCGCGCAATGCCGTGTGCCCTCCAAGGCGAAGCTTGAGCCCCGGCTGGTGACGCCGAACGACGTGCTGACCGGCTTGCGCGGTGGCGAAAACGCCTCTCGTCAGATTGTCGAAGTGATCCCGTCCGCCTTTTCGGCAGACAAACTGGTGGTCTTTGAGGTCTATACCCCGGGTGGCAACTGGTCGAGCTATCCGCCTCACAAGCATGACGTCGATCAACCGCCTGTAGAAGTTGATCTGGATGAGATTTACTACTACCGGATGAGGGATGGGCGGGGGTTCGCGCTACAGAATCTTTATCGTTCCGACCGCTCGCGGGAGTTGCTGGTAAAAGTCCACGACGGCGATGTGGTTCTTGTCAGGGATGGCTACCACCCTGTAGTTGCGGGCCCCGGGTACGATACTTACTACCTCAACTTTTTGGCTGGAACGTCACGCTCCATGACGGTGACAGAAGACCCTGAGCACGTCTGGCTTCGTTCCACCTGGAAGCAACCCGATCCACGCCTGCCGTTAGTCCAGGGTTAAGGCAGCTTGCGCCTGAAAAGAAACCGCAGATCCCTCCACTTTGTAATCCCGAGGAGCGAAGCTGAGGGACCTGCTCTCTTCCTGCACGCAATTGCTCACGGTCGATATTCCCCTCAGTGTGACCTGCGCCGCGTCCTGCTTACCAGCGCAGGCAGCCCCGGAGCGGCATTCACGCTCGACGAACCATTCCGCAGCCCGAAGCCGCACGACTCCCGCACGCACAAATGTGGAGCAATCCGGTGAATGACAGCCGAGGTGTTTTTGCCCTCGATGCGGTCGAGAAGCAGTTCGGTCGCCATGCTAGCCAACTTCATACTTGGGCAGTTCCATCGGCCGTCAAAGGCGGATCGAACAAGCGGAGCCAGGGATAATCATCCAGGGTGACGAGGCCGAAGTCCTCCGGGCACCGCATACCCATCTCCTGGGCTGCTTGCATAAAACCCACGGTCATCAAAAAATTTGCCACAAAGACAGCATCAGGACGGTGCGGTAACAAAGACAGCCCAGCGCGGTGGCCGGAGTCGATACGATAATCGCCCTCGTATACCAGCTTTGGGTTGAAGTGCAGGCCGCTGGCCTTGAGCGCCTTCTTGAACCCTTGAAGCCGGGCTTCTTCCGTTGCTTACGCTGAGCGGACCGCCCACCATGGCGATGGTTTTATGCCCGATCCTGGCCAGGTGTGAGACCGCTTCAAAGCTGCCCTGAAGATCGTCGGTAATCACCGCGTCGCCCGTCAGTTCGGGGTAGGTGCGCATCATCAGCACGGTGGGAACATGCATGCTGGAAAGCAGGCTCATCGTTTGCGGGCTCAGGTCGCCCGGCGATTTGGTAAGCAGAATGCCGTCCACCCGCTTGGCCACCAGCAGGTCCAGGTAAAGCTCCTCTTTCTCCAGAAGCCCGTCGCTGTTACATAGCAAAATACTATAGCCGCGCTTCTGCGCCGTATCCTCGGCACCGCGAACCAGCATAGGGAAAAAAGGGTTGGAGATATCGGGAACGATCACACCGAGCGTACGGGTGCGTTCGTTGGCCAGGCTTTGGGCCAGGGAATTGGGCCGGTAATTGAGCTTCAGGATGGCTGCATCGACGCGCTTCTTGAGCGGGGCGCCGACATGGCTCTTATTGTTGATGACCGCAGACACCGTGAAGACGGAGACCCGTGCTTCGCGGGCTACATCGTAAATGGTTGGCGTCTTCCGCCTGGATGCCCGAGAACCGCGAGGTGAATCGACCATGCCTGTTTTTCCCCGATCCAGCCAGCGAAAGGATCAACGAATTCTAGCATCCGGACCAGGATCACTCGGTTCTTCGTGGCTGCAGGATGGCCGTCAGCAGATCCGGTTTTCCCCCAATTCTGGCCAGGTGCGGCGAGCGTAAGCCCTGGTGATAATCCACCGGGAACTCAGCGTAGTAACCATCCGTCAGGGTAAGCAGATCGATGGGTTGCTGGTTTGTTTCCGCATTCACAATCGCCTGGCGCAGTAAGTCAGCCGAGTAGACGCGATGGTTTACCCCCATCAATTTCGTTGCTGGAGCCAGCCCGGCGCGGCCCGCGGCCGAGTCGGGAACGAGATCGATGATGGTTCCATCCTGATCGATGATCAGGCCAATCGACGTGGATAAGTCAACCTGCTGGGATACGGTTTCCGTATCGACTGCGGCCCCGTTGGGCTCGTCTGTATAGACGACGGTCCATCCCGCCGCTTCCAGACCGGGTGAAACCTGGGTGGGCCGCGTGGCCAGCAGATTGCCCTGAAGCAGACCGTTCCAATCAAAGGCAACCACGTGATTCAACGCCGCCACCAGTTCCTCGTAGGTGTACGGCTTAACTGCCACCACTCCATCGGGCGGTCCAAAGAACTCGGCGGCAAAGGTATCCAGGCTGCGCGTTCCGTGGCTTTTTTCCCTAAGCAGGCTATCCACTTGTAACCACAGCAGGGGCCCTTCCCGGTAGTAGTCCGTGGAGCGGCGAAGGTTAGTCCACTGCTGCCCGGCGGAGTAGAGCAACTGTGCCGATCGCGAGACCTCCTGCAGATTTCGCCACCCGCGCCCGCTGCGCGCGTCCATCTCCGCCTGGTAAATCGCCATCCGGTCTTTCATCTGAGCAGTCGTTTCCAGGCCGGCGCGCGTGGCCAGAATCTCTGCCCAGTAGCTGGTAAGGCCCTCGTAGACCCACAGCAGGTCACCCACCATGGGTTGTTGGTAATCGGGCGTCGCCAGGCCGGCAGGGCGCCTGAATTTTCCATTCCAGGAGTGGATCATCTCGTGGGCCAAGCAGATTGCCTGCTTCGCCGGAGAAGGACGGGCTCACCATGCCCAGTTCCGGTACCTGGTCATCGCTGGACTGGTGATGCTCCAGTCCGTCGCTGCTTTCGCTCTGCGCTTCCACCAGAAAGTGATAGCTCGCGTAGTGGTGGGAGTGGAACAAGGCCCTGGCTTCGGATACGAGATTGCGGTAAGCGGCGATTCGCTCCGGCGGCACATTGAGTCCTTCCGGCGATTTCTCAAACAGGTCCAGCAGATGGCGCTGCGCGACGCCTTTCGGCGTGATGTCAAACTCGCGCATGATGGATCCACACATCAGCGGTGAATCGATCAGCGTGGTCAGCGACACAGGATCGAAGTGAATCGCCGCCCCTTGCAGCGAGGGATGCGGCAACGCAGTAGCGTAAGACCATTTTTCCGGAAGCTTGATCGAGGCCGCAATCGTGACCTGGTCGGCAATGGTGTCTGCGGGATATAGGACCAGTTGGTCCCAGTTCACATCGCCTTGAACCGGAGTCGACGTGTTCCCGGGGGCGAAATCGTTTCCCGCTACATACTCCCCCACCAGGCTGAAATCAGCCACCAGGAGATTCGTTCCGGCGGGCACCGGGATATGAAAGCGATACATGTCTACCGGGTCGCGAACCCAGGCCAGTGTCTTGCCGTTCGCGCTAAAGCGCAGGTTCACCAGGTCGGCGATGGGTCCGCTGGGCGAATGGTCTCCGGGAATCCATTTGGGGTATACCAGATCGACGGTGTGCGCTAACGGCGAAGCGACGGGAAAGGTTTCATGTGCGGAAAGGATCTTTCTCGAGATGGTGGTTGCGTCCACGTCCAGGACGATGGTGGAGGACGTTGCCTGGGCCAGGGCGGCTGTCGCTGAAAATACAAGTCCAAGCCACAACAGGCCTGCGTATGGAGGACAACGGCGGACGCGGTTCAATAAGAAAAAGACCAATTCGCTTTTACTCCTTAGTCGGCTTCGCATGCCGGCAGCGGGTCTGGAGCCCGCAAATACAGAATAGAATGCAATCAGTGAGAGCGACACCTCCAGGGCGATGCGGTGAAGCATAGTCTCTTTGAGCTGTTCAAGATCGGCATTGGGCCGTCGAGTTCACACACCATGGGGCCGATGCGGGCCGCGCTTCGCTTCGCCAGGGAACTGGAGTCGACTGGACTGACTTCCCGGACCGCATCCGTCCAGGTCGATCTTTATGGCTCACTGGCGCTCACTGGTCATGGCCATGGCACCGGCCGCGCCATCCTGCTTGGACTCTCCGGGCAGACGCCGGAAGGGATCGATCCAGCTGAGATTGAAGCGCAACTATCCGTGATTCGCACCGCGGGAACATTGCAATTGCCTGGTCACCGCACCATTGCCTTCGACGAAGCCAGGCACTTGCTCTTTCATCGCAATCAAATGTATCCCGTTGCGGGTATCGTTTCGCACCCCAACGGCATGCGTTTTTCCGCATTCGATAGCGGAGGAGCTTTGCTTTCGGAGCGGATCTTCTTTTCCATCGGCGGTGGCTTTATTGTCTCTGCCGCCGAGTTCGCTGCTGCGCAGAGTACTCAGACCACCGTGGACGACAAGGCGAGAAGCGTTCCCTACCCTTTTCACAGCGCGCAGGAACTCCTGGAGCGAGCGGCGGCCGCCGGGATCACTATCGCGCAGCTCATGTTGGCCAACGAGTGTGCCTTGGTAGAAGGCGCGACTGGCACGGCGGAGGAAGAAGTTCGTCGCGGCGTGCTGCGCATCTGGCAAGTTATGCGGGAGTGCACGCAGCACGGCATGGAAGCTGAGGGCATCCTTCCCGGGGGCCTCAAAGTACGCCGCCGCGCTGCCAAGCTTGCCGCCCGCTTGCGTGCTGGGGTGAAGGACCCGCTCTCGCAACTGGATTGGATCACGGTATATGCCATGGCCGTCAATGAAGAGAATGCGGCTGGGGGCCGTGTGGTCACCGCTCCTACGAATGGGGCGGCCGGGGTGGTACCCGCGGTGGCCCACTACTACCTGGAGTTCGTCGACGGTGCGAACGAAGAAGGGATTCTTCGCTATTTCCTGACCGCGGCGGCGATTGGCATTCTGTACCAGGAAAACGCATCCATTTCCGGAGCGGAAGTCGGCTGCCAGGGCGAAGTAGGTGTCGCGTGCTCCATGGCCGCGGGCGGCCTGGTTGCGGCCATCAACGCGCCCGGAGAAACATCGCTCACCGCTGCAGAGATCAATGACCGTATCGAGCACGCCGCGGAGATCGGCATGGAACATCATCTTGGCATGACCTGTGATCCCATAGGTGGTTTGGTACAGGTTCCATGCATTGAGCGCAACGCCGTAGGAGCCATCAAAGCGGTCAACGCCAGCCGTATGGCCATGAATGAGTCAGAAGGCCACAAGGTCTCTCTCGATCAGGTCATCAAGACCATGTACCAGACAGGCCTCGATATGCAGGCGCGCTACAAGGAGACTTCGCTGGCCGGCCTCGCGTTGAACGTGATCGAGTGTTGAGCTGCCCGTTGGTGTGAGAACTTGCCGGCCGAGGAGTGAGCCTCGCAGGGGCGACTGAGAGTGGCCCCGTAAGTGAGTCCTGTGAGCGCCTGACTTCTTTAGGCTGTTTATCGTCAACTCCCACAACATCATCATCCTGAACGACCGTGCCAAAAGACGAATAAATCAAAAAGTCACAGCCGCTGAGGATGACGATGTCGTGGGAGTTTGATGACAAACATCCTAAAGAGTTAGCGTTTATAGGGCGTCGCCCACATAATCAAGGATTGTCGATCTCACGCCGGCCCCTAAGGCGCTTCGGTGAACCAATACAATTGCTTCACCTTAGACCCCTTCTTCATCGGCGGCGGAGTCACTTTTCCCCACGAGGCGTGGTTCCAGGTGACCGCCTGCAATCCATCGTGAGCCGGTTGGAAAGCCATTGGGGCCTCAACCGGCCCGCCATCCGAGGCATCAAAGGTGACTGCTACCTGGCCGCCTGTATCTTTCCAATGGCCAAATAAGGTTATGGCGCCATTGCCAGCATCTTCTGTAACCGTGGCGCTACCATCCGCACCCAGGCTTAGGTTCATGGATGGACCGGCCGCGTGCGATAGGTAGACGCCGACAAACTTTGAATGCATGGTCGTGCTATCGGCCAGTGCAGAGTTGGGCAGCGCCCACAACAATAAGCAGACCAAAGGAAGAGGTAGTAAGGAACGGCTTGGATGTTTCATAGTTTTCGCAGTTTAATCCAGACGCCCTCAGCTTACAGTTGCTCGGAAGGGCAAGCATCCCTCACCTATTTATCACAGTGAGAGCCCAACCGGTTTACACTCAGGTAATAACGGAAAACAGACGGTCAGCGGCGCCCATGAGCGAGCCTTCTAAACATCATGTCTTCTCTATCCAGGAAGATGAGCATAGTCATTGCCAGCTCCCGGATGCAAGGCCGAACGTCCCGCTCGCATTGCAGCAATCTTAAGGCTGCCCTAACCGCACCGAGTTCAGCGTATTCCAGGCTTTCGGCGTCCGCTTCCACATCGATGCGATGCATCTTTCCTGCTGCCGGCTCCCAAATATTAAAGACGGTCGCTGAGGTGTTCATTTTCAGTTGCAATGCGCGTGCTTCCTGGGCAGCGGCTGTTGGGTTTTCCGCATCAATGTCGATCTCCCAGATCACACGAAACTCCATGGCAGGCGCCTTGTACCTTCGAGAGAAATACCCCAACGCTAGATTTGATTCCATGGAATGCGCCAGTTAAATGGCACACTCGTAACGAATGATCGGACCGCTGGTAACTTTTGAGCGCCAGGGTACCGAAGCTGTCCACATACGAATCAGACGAACAACGTTTCGACGAGCTCGGCCGAGCAGGCGATTTTGGCAAGTTCATTCGCCGCCATCCCCATCCGTCTAACTCCGAAAAAGATTCAGTTGCCGCGCTTTCGAGATTGGCCGGTCATCGAACACAGTTCGTCCACCGAGCGATGGGGAGACCGCCCGTTCATGTTTCATCGCCGCTTGGAAGTCCGCAAGCGGCTCCCGTCCTTCTTCCACGCTCCGAGTCAATCGATCCAATCGCCGAAAGCCCTCCAGCTTCTCCGTGTGCCCGAGACGAGCCGCATGCAGGGAGCGGCGTAGGGTGGCGAGCGATTCATCGTAGGTCTTGAGTGGGACCGGAAAGGGATGCCCATCTTTGCCGCCGTGAGCGAAGGAGAAGCGTGCCGGATCGGAGAAGCGGCAGGGTGCTCCATGAACAACCTCCGCAATCAGTGCTAGAGATTGCAGCGTCCTTGGCCCGAGGCCTTCAACCAGAAGTAAAGACGCAAAGTCGCGCAGATCCTGCTCGTGCGCGACCGCCAGCACTGCGCCCAATCGCTTCAAGTCAACATCCCGGGCACGCACATCATGATGCGTCGGCATGACGAGCTTGCGAGCGTCCTTCAACGCAGTCGTGACCGGCTGCTTGGCAATGGTGAGCAGAGCACCTTGGGCTCTCTCAGCGCGCGCGTCCACCAGGTTGAGAATTTCACCCTGTGGCCTACCGACGATGGCTGTATGCGGCTCGGAGACAAAATCGCGCACTTTGGCAGAGTGCCAGTGATATCGCCGTGCCAGGCGATTTTCAGGGTTCATCCCTTGTTGTACGACCGCCCATTCCCCCAATTGCGTGATGGCAAAGGAATGGAGATAGAGTTGAAAACCGTCCGCGACGGCGTTATTGTCCACGCGCGCCGTGAGTCGACTGGTGCGCGCCAGCGCATCGCCATCCAGCCCGGTCTTTGCCGAAAACGCCCGCAGCTCGTCAGGCGTGCGAACCGAGTGCCGTCCACGGCCGCCGCAGAACATCACGCCAAGTTCCTGAAAACGCGGATTCATGCCGCGTTTCAGCGCGCCTAACACCGAGGTTGTGATGCCGGAGGAGTGCCAGTCCATGCCCATTACGGCCCCGTATGCCTGGAACCAGAATGGATCACTCAAGCGCGCAAGAAATTCGGATTGACCATAATTCAGGATGACCTGCTCGGTGATGGCAGTCCCCAACTCTGTCATCCGACTGGCCAGCCATGGGGGCACACGTCCGCCGTGGAGTGGAAGATCGGCTGTGCCGGAGCGTTTCATGGTCTAGACCCCACCCCCCCCTCATATTCGCCCTTTATTCGCTACGAATCAAATCGCAGGCGGATATGCGTGTCGATCTCGAAGTTGATCGGCAGGATCCAAATCGCCATCGCTGCCAGTGCACTCAATGCGGCGATAGCCGATCCGGTCAAAGATTGGGTTCAGGGGATTGAAGCTATCCAGACATTTTTGCTTGCCGACTGATCCACAAAGGCGAGCTTTCTTCCATCACGCGTCGGGACGCCCCAAACAGGATTCTGAGTATCTCTGACAACTCTGGCATCACCGGCGCGGTCGACGTATAGCAGAGAGTATCCAATATCTGTCTTTGATTCGACGTAGAAGCCGCGTGCATCGGGTGACCAGGTTGGTTTGAGGATGATCCCATGTCCTTGAAGCGGGATGTCCACAATCGTGGACTTCGTTGGGGAGGAAAGGGTCACGACGCGGATACCCGGACGGCCCGGATCGTGATTGGCGAGAGCCACCATGGAACTGTCCGGGGAGATTCCCCAGTCGCCCAGAACGTTTGGCATCCAGTCGGTGCGGCCCAGTTCTTTGCCTCGGCCCATCACCGGGTCGAAGGCATAGTAGACGAACTGCTTTGCGATGGTCTCTCGCAGCACGCATGTGCCACGGTTCGATACCGGGCAATCGAACTCGTCGAAGGCTCCTCCAGTGGAAACCTGTTCCGGTTTCCCACCGTTCAAAGGAACACGAAAGATAGCGTTGGCATGGACTCTCGGCGCCGGGAACTGAGCGAAGAGCACCCATTTGCCATCGGGCGTTACTTCCGGCAGCACGCAGTCATCAGGTAGGCGCGCCAACATCTCCGGCGCCGAGGCATCGAGTCTTCGCTTGAAAATCTCATACCTTCCAGACTCGTTGGACTCATACACAACCGCGGTCCCATCCGGCGTCCAGCCGTGAGGATAGGCGTCCGAGGCATGCGCGGTGAGCCGGCGCGCGCCGACGAGTGTCGGTCCTGGCTGCTGAAGCTCACCAACGAAGACTTCCGGGGAGCGCCGTTCTACCACCATGCCCACCTGTTGTCCATCGTCGGACGCAGACAAGCTAAATGCTCTGTCACCATTCACGTCAGAGAAGGACAGCGGATTGCTCAGGAACCGGCCGGTGTTCAAGTCGGTCCTGACCATCGATAAACGTGCGACCGAGTGTTCTCGTGCATAGTTGTTCTGGGGATAGACCATGCGCCCATCTGCGAGCAGATAAGCCGAATCGAAGCGGGTGTTCTTCTCCTCGGCCAGCAGAACGCCGGTCGAGCCATTGACCGATTCATAGTCCCACTGAAACTGGCTTTGCAATTCTCCCAAGGGCGAGTTTTCTTCTGGAAGATGCGCCGCCGTCCGCCGTCGCACGTACACGAGTCTGTCTTCCCGGGGAGACCATAGGAGAGAGGAAATGGTATCTCCCTCAGCCCCGGCGACGAGTCTGCGTGGGTTTTGCCCGCGGCTGCCGGCAACCCATACTTCCGCGTCGCCGTGCCGGGTAAAGGCCAGTTTCGAGCCATCGATGGATACAACTGCCTGTCCTGCATCCTCAAGCAAAAGGCGTGGGGCTTCCGCTCGTAGCGAGACGACCCAGACCTGCGGCTTTTCGCTGGCCGTTTCTATTCCACTGACCAGGAGCTGAGTGTCCTCCGGATACCAGGTAATTCGGTCTACTCGGAACGAAGGAGGCGAGGGCAACAGACGGTCTAAGCCGGCATCGATCGAGCGGACGGAAACGCCGAAGTGATCGCTGTAGGCGACGGTTCCTCCCTGGTGAGAAATTGCCGCGGCTGTGATCCTGTTGTCACCATCGTTGAAGGTCGCCAGAGTAAACAGCATCTTGTGGGGAATAGCTGCGGAAGCGGGCACCGATTTCCAGGGCTTCAGCCACACGGCAGCGCCTACCCCTGCAATCAGCAAACAGACCGTCATGAGGACCGCCGTCCCGCGGCCAAATCTCCAGCCGGTTCCGGCTCTTAAAGGCGCGTCAGGCCTTAGCGGCAAAGTCCCCGCCTCCAGCGGTGCGTCTCCGGCCCCAGCCGTTTCAGGTTCCATCGCCGGCATAGCGCCTGAGATAGAGCCCGGGACGACAGCCGTTGAGAGCGCCGCATCGTTCAAACGATCTTCCGTAACCGGCGCGTCCAACACCCTGCTTTGCAAAGGGGGTGCAGAAACGTCCTCCGGCGGGTCGTCGAGAGCAGTTACCCTGGCGACGAAACGATAACCTTTGCTGACGACTGTCTCAATGTAAACAGGCGAACTGGGATCGTCGCCCAGTACTGTCCGTAGCCGATTGATCGCTGTATTGATCCCATGGGTTACGTCGACACTCTCGGGCTCACTCCACAGCCGGGCAGCAATCTCCTCCCGCGTCACCAGTTCGCCGCTTCGGTCCACGAGCAGATGCAGAAGCTCCATGGCCGACGGAGAAAGGCGTATTCGCCGATCGCGTCTACGGAATTCATAGCTTGCCATGTTCAACGCAAAGGGGCCGAATTGGTATATTTTCGCCACGAGGTCTGGGTCGCTCCCTATACGAGGTAGTATATCGAGCCTCGGCGGCGACCGTAATCGAAGTAAGATCAATGACTTGCGCTGTTATACGGCGGTTATACCGATTTGCGCTCGATTTGATGCCGCCAGCATTGCCTTCTGCATGACTATCCTTCAGATTCTTGGTTGCTGGGGCATGGCGAAAGTAATCGTCGTGCGCTCGTTACGCCTACCCCACTGGATGGAATAAGCAGGTCAGAGGGTGTTCTCTATGACGAAAACAAGTGGAATCACTTCGACGGCCGCCAGATTGCTTTTGACTGCTGCTTTGGTTCTCGGAACAACGGCCATCGCGCTCGCGCAAACTGGCGATGATAACGCCACTGATCGAGGGCAAGATCATCGCGGCCCGGGAATAGACAAGGTCCTCTACATCTGGGCGCAGGACCAGGCTCATGTCGCACCGGACTTCCTCGCGGTGATTGATTTCGACGAGCAGTCTTCCCGGTACGGAGAGGTGATCAAGACTGTTCCTCTTCCTCCTCCTGGAAACATCGGCAATGAACCTCACCACTGCCATCTCAATTCGACCAGGACGATCCTGGGTTGTGGAGGCTTGCTTAGTCTGTTGAAGGGGCAGAACGGGATCTTCTTCTTCGACGTAAGGGATGCCAGAAGCCCGCGGTTCCTCTTTTCCACCAAAGCCGTCGAATCGAGCATGACCGATGATTTCATGCCCACCGAGGACGGCGGCTTCCTGATCACCCAAATGGGTTCTGCTGACGGTGGCGCGCCCGGCCGCGTGGCCGAATTTGATTACCAATTGCACTATGTCGCCAACCACTTCGGCACCGTTTCACTGTTCAACGAGTGGCCCAAGAAGCCGCCATTGGATGGGTTCAACCCCCACGGCATCTCCGCGCGTCCCGATCTAAATCTGATGATGACTGCGGATTTCATTTTGCCCAACAGCACGCTGACGGGTTCGCCCTCACCGGTTCTGCGAGGCTCCGTACGCATCTGGGATTACCGCGCACGTAAAATTACCAGGACCGTCCTGCTTGAATCTCCGAACGGCGGTCCCGCTTTAGGCACGATGGATGTCAAGATGCTCCCTCGTGACCGGCACGGTTACGGATATTCGGCAGGTATGTTCGACGGCCACATCTACCTCATCGATCCCATTGAGGGTACGGGCGTCTCCGCCTTTGACCTCTCGACTGTCTATCCTCATGTAAGTACTCCGGTGATAGGCGGAATGGGACAGATTATGGCGACCCCGCAATGTGGCGACCGGCTGATCATCGGTACGTTCATGGCCGGCCAGGTGATTATGCTCGATGCCACAGATCGCGCCGCCCTGAAGCAGTTATCGGTAGTCAGCTTCGGCGAAAACGCCGGTCCGCACAACCTGGTGTTGAGCAATGACGATAATCGCCTGGTAGTAACAGACTATTTCCTCAACGAAGACAGCGCCGGCATCATTCACTACGAAGGCGATCACAAGGTGCACGTGCTCAAAGTCACGCACGATACCTTGACTGAGGACAAGCGGTTCAATCTGGACTTCAACACCGCCTTCAAAACGGGTCCGGCACGACCCCACGGGATCGCGATGAAGTAGATTTTCCGCATGCACAAACCGGAGATATCTTCGAAGTTCAGCGGCTGCGCGCTGATTCGGACACAGTGGTCCTCAGCGCAGTAAAAGAACTACGCGGCCCGGCTTTGCCTGCTCATCATGGTGGTCCGGTTTCTTCCCGTGTTGGCTCCTGAAGGCAGTAGGGACGGCTGTTCCATCCTCTGGTCTACGCCAAGAGCCTCACCATGCTGATGGCAGACCCGCGCGATGCCGTGCTGGCCGGAGCTGAACGCGAGAGCGGTCCAAAGTTCATGACGGTGAAGTGGCTCTTTAGGATCGTTTGGGATTATCTAGGCAGCTCCTCCCCAAGTTGTTCCGGTATTGTTCCCGCGGACCTCACCACTCATATTCGCCTGGGGTTTGAGGAAGGTTCGCGAACGCGGCGCCGGCGAACAGATTGTCATGACGTTGTCACGACAATTGAGCTAGTCGCACTTTAGCGCAGTTTTGCGCCTCAGGCAGCCTTGCCAAGGTGGATTTGCCCGTGCCGGCATGCATCCACTTCGCCCCTTGTCACCCTTGGTTCCCCACGTACTCCATAGCCGGTGATAGTTGGCAATCCTGAAGTTCTCCTTCGAATTGCCGATGAACCCGCCGAGGATTCCTATGGACGCGGCACTTCTTCTTTGCAACTGGGCAGCCATGCTGTTCTCCGACGCTTCTTGCCGTCCTCACTACCTGGCGTGGAATACGGACGCTGAGCCTTTAAGTGGATGCGATTCCCTGTCTATCGAACATCGACCGTTACTACTTTGCGGAGGGATCTTCTGATCGTGTTCAAGATGTCTTTGCTTGCGTTTCGATTCGAAGTTTGAAAAATATACGCGGCTATGAATGCGCGTACATGAGCTCTTGTGTCCGCTTTCAAAGTTGATTCGTCTGCGACGGAGGTACTTTCATGGATTCTGCTGGACGGTCTCGTCGACTGAAGGCTGCTCTTGTTTTGTCACTGCTGCTCTCTATCATGCAGCATGCACACGCATCGCCAAGCTGGATGTTTGGGGGTTTGGTGCAAACACTGAACACTGGGGGCAGCATCACACTCAATTCCCCCTCCGCCATGGTTGTGGATCCGGCGGGCGATGTTTTCGTCGCGGACACGGGCAACCACCAGATCGTGGAAGTAAATGCGTACGGCGCTCCGTCGGTGCTCACCATCAACGGTTTGAGTCCCGCATTGGTGTCTCCAACGGGAATTGCCATCGACGGTTCGGGAAATCTCTATATTACGGATGCGGATCCGTCCAATAGCCGTGTGGTAAAAGTAACTCCCGCAGGAACCGGCTCGGTCATTAGCACCGGCGCTGTGACGCTGAGTTCTCCCAAGGGCGTCGCGCTCGATCAGTCCGGAGATGTTTTTATCGCGGATACGGGTCACAATCAGATTGTCGAAGTGACCTCCGCTGGAACCGCCTCGGCCTTGACGATTTCAGGCCTGACCAGCCCCACCACTCTGAATTCACCCATGGGCCTGGCAGTGGATACAGCGGGCAATCTCTATATCGCCGATTCGGTAAACAACCGCGTGGTCATGGTTGCGACGGGAGGTACAGTTGGTTCGCTAGTCAGCACTGGCGAGTTGGACCCTGCGCTGGTTAATCCGAGCAGCGTAGCTGTGGACCACACAGGGAACATCTATATTGCGTCCACCGGCAGTAACAACATCGCCGAGGTAGACACCTCGCACACCGGTACCTGGCTGTTTACTTCTTCCCTCTACATGGAGACTTTTTCGCTCAGCGGCCCCCTCGGGGTTGCGCTGGATGTTTTCGGAACAGTCTATGTTGCGGATAGCGGCGCCGGTGCCGGTCATGACCGAGTCTTGATGGTCGATCGAGCCACCTACTGGCCCTCAGATACGTCGTCTTTGAATGGTTCCGCGGTCGGGTTTGGTCATGTCCAGGTGGGTGCGTCCACTGGAGTGACTCTGACGCTGCCCTTTGTCCCGGGGGTTAATTTCAGTACGACGACGCCTTTCAAGGTGTTCACCTCCGGCGTGCAAAACCAAGATTTTACTGTGGTGACGGGCGGCAATACCAACTGCAGCAGTACGAGCGATTACCTGGGCTGCACCATCGAGATTCAGTTTCTGCCCACGGCTCCCGGTCTGCGGCACGGCGCTGTCGTGCTTTATGACGCCAGCAATAATCCGATCATAACTGCCCCGCTCTATGGGTTTGGCGACGCTCCGGTAGCGGCGTTAGCTCCGAACACCGGAACCGTAATAAGCAGCGGAGGCGTGAGCCTGAGTTTTCCCTTCCAAATTGCCCTGGATGGTGTGGGCACCATCTATGAGGCCAATGACGGAGGCAATGTGCTCAAGATTCCCGCCGGAGGAGGCACGGCATCTGTAGTATCGCCCAGCGGTTTGAGCTTCGGCGAAGAGGTCGACGGCATTGCTCTTGATGGCGCCGGCAACCTGTTCATTAGCGACCATCTGAATAATCGCATCATCGTGATTACGCCGGGCGGCGTGGCGTCTGTGTTGACCATCAATGGCCTGGCCACCTCTCTGGGACATCCTACGGGGTTGGCCTTCGACGCCGCGGGCAATCTTTACATCTCCGACTACTCCAACGGCCGGGTCGTCGAAGTCTCATGCCTCTTAGTCGCCGGGACGACTTCCCAGGGCCTCGGGACAGTGATTGCGACGAAAGGTTACACCACCACCTCACTGGGCATTACAGGGGTGGCGGTTGACTCGATGGGAAACATCTATATCCCAGATGGGTACGCCGCCGATCCCAGCCGCGTCATTAAGGTGACGGCAGCCGGCGCGGCTTCGCTGCTGGCTCCGGCCGGCATTACCTTCAGCCGGCCTGAAGGCGCCACGGCCGATGGCATGGGCAACCTCTACATTGCCGACGGAGGCCACAACCGTATCGTGGAAATCACCACGGCTGGCGTGGCCTCGGTGTTGGTATTCAACAGCCTTCCCAGCCCCACTACGCTGGGCTCCCCCTTTGGAATCACCGTGGACCCGTTTGGAAACCTGTATATTCCGGATTCGGGTAACAATCGTGTCTTGTTCTCCAACGTTTCCGGTAGCGCGCTGACCTTCCCAAGCACCGCTACAGGGGCGACAAGTGCGGCAAAGACAGCAACCATAAGCAACCTGGGAGATCTGCCTCTGGTTTTTTCCACCAATCCCACTTACACGGCGAACTTCTCTAACAATTCTTCTGACCAGAACCCTTGCACGTCCTCTACTTCGCTGTTGGCAGGCACAGCATGCGATGTATCGGTGGTGTTCACTCCGCAATCGGTGGGCAGCCTGAGCGCCGGCATCACGGCGACCGACAATGCTCTGAATGTCGCGGGCAGCACCCAGCAGGTCGCTGTCAGCGGCACAGCGTTTAGCGGGGCCGATGTGACCTCGACCACCATAACGATATCCCCAACCACTCTGACGAACGGTCAAGCGGTCAGCATTACGGCAACCGTGGCCGATCAAACCCACAGCGGCACCCATCCGACCGGCTCAGTAACATTCAACGATACGCTGGGCTCAACAACAATCACGTTAAGCAGCGTGGGCCTGAGCTCCGGCGCAGCGGCGTTGAGCGGTGTCGTGCTGCACGGCGTCGGCACGCACACGCTCTCGGCAAACTACGCCGGCGTCAGCGGCAGCTATGCGGCAAGCGGGGGGACCGTTACCGTTGTGCTAAGTAAAGCCACCGTTACGGTGAGTGGTCCAACGACGCAGCCGGTAGGGGTGTCCTCTGGACAATCGAGTTCAGTGACGATCACAGTCGCCGGACCATATAGCACGGTTGCTGCGCCTACTGGCACCATCAGCTACAGCATTCTCAATTCATCCAACGTCAGCGTTGCATCGGGAACACCGGCCTTGACCGCAGGCACGGCGAGCTCGTCGGCCACCATTCCGATTCCGGGTACGCTGGCCAACGGCAGTTATACGATCAGCGTGATCTATAGCGGCGACGGCAACTACAGTGTCAATGCCACGGCTACCACGATTCAATTGTCGGTCGGTCAGATCACTCCCACGATCAGTTGGAGCCCGGGGACAACTGCGATCACCTACGGCGCCACGTCAGGCGGAATTCTGAATGCTTCCGCCTTGAGCGGAACGACGGCGGTTCCGGGAACCTTCGCCTACACGGCGACTCTCTCCGGAGGCGTTTCGGTCACGGTCACCAGCGCAAGCGTTCTGGGAGCGGGCAGCTACACGTTGACCGCAACATTTACGCCGACGGATACGACGGTATATAAGACCGCGAGCGCGTCGGCGACCCTTACCGTCAATCAAGCTTCTCAGACCATCAGCTTCACGCCGCCTGCCTCACCCGTAACCTACGGAGTTTCGCCGATCAACCTCGCGGTGTCGGCAGGATCCTCCGGCAATCCGGTGACCTTCACCGTGTCCGGGCCGGCAACCCTGAGCGGCAACACTCTGACCATTACAGGCGCAGGTACGGTAAGAGTGACCGCCAACCAGGCAGGCAATGCTAATTACGCTGCGGCCACGTCTGTGACGCAAACCATCGTGGTCACCCAGGCGTCTGCGTCCGTGAGCCTGGTCGCCAACGCAAATCCTGTGCTGGTCACCAATGCAGTTACATTTACAGCTACCGTGGCTTCCGCGGCCGGTACACCGGCCGGGTCGGTGAGCTTCTTCGACGGGACAACGCTGTTGGGTGCGGTCACACTATCGAGCGGTGTGGCATCGTATACCACTTCGTCTCTGGCCGCCGTCACGCACAGCATCACGGCGGTCTATAGCGGCAGCTCAAACTCTGTTTCGGGCACCAGCTCTGCTCTTGCTGAAGTGGTACAGGACTATAGCTTAAGTATCGGCGGTGGTAGCGGAAGTGGCGGTGGAGGCAGCGGCGCTTCGCAGACAGTGGCCCCGGGCGGTACAGCTACGTACACTCTAGCGCTTGGCCCGTCCAACGGCGCAACCTTCCCGGCGCCCATCACTCTGACCCTGAGCGGCCTGCCTCCCGGAGCGACAGGAAGCCTAACGCCGAATGTGCTGCCGGCTGGTTCCTCACTCACCAACGTGACCTTGAGCATCCAACTGCCGCAGGTGACGGCGAGCCTGGACAAAAAGCAAGGTCCGAGTCGCCATATACCGCGAGTCATTTGGGGACTTCTGCTCTTACCATTTGCCGGGGGAACGCGGCGTGCCGCTAAGCGGCTCGGCCGGGTCATTTCGGTGCTGATGTTAATGATCGCAGGCCTGACCGCAATCGCGGCTCTGAACGGCTGCGGATCTTCGAATGGCTTCTTCGGGCAACAGCAAAAGACCTATATCGTGACGGTAATCGCCACTTCCGGCACACTGTCGCGCTCCGTCAATCTCACGCTCACTGTGGAATAACCAGGAGAACTCGACATGCGTATCTCGATTCGCGTAAAGGTGCTCCTTGCCGGGGCTTGCATGATCGCAGGACCTATCGTCTGGGGACAACAGGCTCAGGATCCGCCGAAACCAACAAAGAGCTCGCTTGAGGTAGCCCTGGTCTACAATCCGCTGATGTCCAATCTGGTTGGCAGCAGCGGCTTTTGGATGCAGGGAGGCAGCGTCCAGGTCCATGGCCAGTTCTGGCGCGGATTGGGAGTAGTGGCGGACGTTTCAGGACTGCATACGGCCAATGCAGGCGGCTTGTCAGGTGTAGGACTTGACCTGGTAACGGCGACCTTCGGTCCGCGCTATACCTGGTCGACTCCCCGTGGCCGGTACGCCGTCTTCGGCCAGGTCTTGGCCGGAGAGGTCAACGGCTTTCATAGCGTCTTTCCTGGTTCGAGCGGCGCCAACGACAGCGCGGACGGCTTGGCGGTGTATATAGGTGGCGGCGTCAACCTTCCACTGAAACACCGTTTTGCCGTGCGAGCGATCGAAGCGAATTGGCTGCGCACACAGATGCCCAACGCCACCACCAACGTGCAGAACAACCTGCGCCTGGGCGCAGGTTTGATTTACCGGTTCAAGTGAAAGCTGCAGTTCGAACCATGCTGAAGGTCAGTATTCGAATCAGCAGCCGTGGAAAACGCCCTAACCGAGGAATAGACTAGGTGGTGGGAGACGCCGGAAGACGTCACGGAATGCAGCTGAATAACTACGTGAGATGAGCAAAGAACCAGAAATAGGGGAGCTGTGGCGCAAAGATTCGGTTTGCTTGTCGTCTAGCGGTCAGCTTGGATGGAAAGGTATCGTTGTCCAACACCATGTTGCCCCGCCGGGCGAGAAGCCGCAAAGGGCGACCCAACTACAATTCATTGAACTTGCGGTTGGGAGCGAGGCGGCCTACGGGGAGCGTCCAGATCGGCGCGGCAGGTTTCTTCCCTACAGCAAACACCCGGGACAAATGAATATGTATACCGAGGGAATCCTCCCTGTTCTATACCCGTCGACACAGACGGAATTAATCGTATGTGCTTTGGATCCTGGTTTCGTTGCGGAGATTGCGGAAGAACAGGAGGGCGTGGCCGCGCCAGGACTTCGGGAGAGAGTGGGCTTCCGTGACGACGGCGCCGCGGGCCTAATCAGGCTTCTGCATGAAGAATCCAGAACCGACGGCCGATTGGGCCTACTCTATGCTGAACATTTAACGCACGCGTTGATTCAGCGTTTGCTTCGGATGGATGCCGGCGGAAAGGCGCCTATCCACAACAACCCACTTCCGCAACGGCGGCTGCAACGTGTAGTGGAGCGCATGCAGGCCGATCTGAGCAAGGATGTCGATCTGCATTCGCTGGCAAAAGAGAGCGGCTATAGTAGAAGTCATTTCTTGCGAATGTTTCGGCAAGCAACCGGCATCACTCCCTATCAATACTTGATCAGGCTTCGACTCCAGCAGGTGCAGCGAATGCTTAGAGACAAATCGTCTAGGCTTGTGGATATCGCGGTTGCCTGCGGCTTCTCGAGTCACACTCATATGTCGCAGGTCTTCCGCCAAACCGTCGGCGTGACTCCAAGTCAATACCGCCGCGATGTTCTTGAGTAGGCATCGATCAACGGGCCCACTCTCCAGGCCCGCGAGTCCCCAGGAAACCTCATTTCAGTGTCTTCATGCAAGCTCTATGTCAGTTCGGCGGACAGCGTCCTGCTGCTGACATGCACTGGGATTTGATGCATTTCCTAGCAAGATCATGGGAGAAGCTGAAACCAGGTCCGGATGACGTTCGCATCGGAATTCCGGCTAGCTCGTCTATTGGGCGAGGGAGAGTCAGCCGCGAGAAAGAGCCGCCGGAAAGTGCCACCAGGAATGTGTGCAGGCCTGGTTAAAAGCAAGCCGATCTGAGGCAATCGCTGAAGAGCGCGATTCATAGCTCAACTCCTCAGATGGGTTCTTCGATCACTCAAAACGTTGGCCAAATGGTTCATCTAGAAACGCGGAAACCACGGAAGCAAGGTGAACGGGCTGTTCTAGAAACGAGAGATGGCCCGAATCGATCTCGGTGCGTCGGGCGCCGGGGATCAGATCGGAGAGCGGATACGAGTTGCGCTCGGAAACGATCTGATCGTGCTTGGCTGTGATGAGCAATGTTGGTACCACGATCTTCCGCGCGGCTTCGCGCACGTCGAGATCCAAATCCAGCCGAATGGATTGCTCGATGAACCGCCAATCACTTGACGCGACAAAGTTCTCGATGATGGTATTCATAGTGTCCACGTCAAATCCGGACAGGAAGTCTTTGCTGCATCCGGTTAGGACCAGCAGCCGGGTCAATGCCTTCGGATCTGTCCTCGCGAGGTCGAGCCAAAGACTGAACTGCAACTTCATCCACACATCGCTGCAGTGACTGAAGCCTGAGATGAGAACCAGAGAACGAATCCTCGCCGGGTATTCTCTCGCGATGAGCGTAGCTACCCCTGCACCCAGCGAGTAGCCTACGAGATCGAAGGGGCCATTGCTCTTTCGATCGGCCGCGTCCAGCACAGCGGCAACAGCTCCGGCGAGCGACGCGGCACCCGTTCCTCCTTCCATGTCTTGCCCGCTCAGATAGTCGGGGCGCATCACGATTCGGTTAGCGCTTTGAAGATGATTTACGACCCCCGTCCAATCTTCGGACATGCCACTGGTTCCATGAAGGAGTACCACGGGCCGGGTCTCCATGTCGTTCTGCTGTGAGTTAGTCATCGTTGTTCCTTTTTTGTATAACGACCGGCCAGTCGGAATAATGGCCGCAGAGCATCAGTTCCCATCGGAACATTTAAACGGGAGGGAATCAGATGATAGATGTGGCTAGGATCTTCTATGCACTAAGTACTTACAGTAAGAACAATCTTTCCGACCTGATCATTTGATTCCAGGTATTGATAAGCCTGAACGACCTGCTCAAACCGGAATGTCTTACCAATCGTCGGCTTGAATTGCTTCTTTATTAACTTATCAAACACATAGTGTTTCGCACGCGCAAGTCTTTCCGGATCTGACATAATCTCCACCAGCCAGTAGCCGCGTATGGTCAACGCTTTGGCTATGGACTGCATCACCGGGAATGGCGTTTCCCTGCCGGAAAGCCAACCGTATTGAAATATGGTCGCCCCTACAGCGGCCGCGTCCGCTAATTGGTTAAGCAGCGGCCCGGCGATCGGATTGAACACGATCCGAGCCCCTGCCCCGTTCGTGATGGTTCTTACTCGTTCCACGAGATTCTCCTCGTCGGTAACGATCACGTGATCTGCGCCCAGAGCGAGCAATTGATCACGCTTGGTGCGCGAACGAGTCGTGGCGATCGCGACGCCGCCTTCAGCCTTCACTGTCTCAATCGCTCCCAATGCTGCACTGCTGGAGGCGGCAGCAATAAGAACAAATTCACCTTTTGTGAGCTGGCCAAATTCGATGAGCGCTCCGTATGCTGTCATGTACTGCATCCAGATTGAAGCACCCTCCACCGGGGAAAGGTGCTCTGGATATTCAGCCAAAGCGTGGAAGGGAATGATGACTTGTTCTCCGGCAACGCCGTACTGGTTCAACGAGAACGCCGGCATGGTTGACATCCTTTTGTTGATCAGACCGGGGTCAACATCAGCCCCCACGGCTATGACCACTCCAGCGGCTTCATATCCGAGTTGAGCGGGAAGACGAGTGGGCTCCAGGTAATCACCTCGCATAAACGTCGATTCCGCACGATTCAGACCGATTGCTTGCACCCGAAGCGTAACTTCTCCCTTACCTGGCTGCCGGGTGGGAACCTCTTCGATCTTCAAAACTTCTGGCCCGCCTGTTTCATAAAACCGCACTAACTTCGCCATTTAGATGCACTTCTCCTTGGTCGTTCCCAAATCGCTAGACCTGTCGTTACAGAGCATTGTGACTGGCTGCTCCTGTTTGGAGCCTAAACGACCCAATCTGTCTCTCCTGCCTGGAAGCCAGAGTAGGTCAACAAAAAGAGCCTCGGCTCACAGAAAAGGACCATATATGCGGGAAATGACTACGAAGAGCGAATAAAGCGGAGCCATTGGATCTATAAGGCAAGATGAGAAACCTGGGTCACTCTAGATGACCGCGCTCAGCAAAGTCGCGGCGTCTCCGATAGCTTAGGCACAAGCAAACCCTATCGTTTCGCGCGGCTTGATATTGAAACTCCGCGGCCGAAGTTCCTCAGATACGGGGTTTATTGGTAAGTTGCGTCTCCGGCTGTAAATTTGAGCGCGGGGGCGGGCTTCACCGCCGAATAGACGTTTCACGGTCAAGTGAAATGCACAAATTCATAAAACAAGCCGGCTTTCCGGACCGATCCGCTCGCTGCCCACCTAGATTACCTCCGGATCGCTGACCGTCCGTGAAGCGATCTCGCGCTGTAGATTACAGTTTCAGGCCGACTCGCCGGATCATATCAGTGACCCTGTTGTCGCCTCGCAGCGGATCAAATCTGGGATGTACCTTGCTGCTTCCATCCAAACCTATAGGTCATCACTCCAAGACCAGCCATAGAAGAAGGGCCTGAGACGTCAACTCCGACGGGGGGAAATTGCCTCTGTTGGCATGGGTAACGTCTGGGAAAGCGTAGCAGGAAGAGGTGATCGCGCTGGAGCATCTTGGTTGGTCCCTGCGTTTCGCTGCCCCGCTCCGAACTCCTTTACATCTCCTCGTCGCCATCAAGAACTTCACTGAAGAATATGCCTTTTGATCAGAGCCTTTGCATTCCTTAGGATGGCACTGGCCGTCGCCGAGTCCGGAGCAATTTCAGCAAGCGTCACAGCTCCCACAAGAGTGCTGACAATGCCACTCGCGGTGATAAGAGCGCCGCGGCTGGTCTGATCCATTAGGTGATGTGCAATGAGCCGAACAATGCGCTGGTAACCATCGATAGCAATTGCTCGCACTTGCGGATCCGAATGGCTGAGTTCGGCACCCAGCATCGCAAGTGGGCACAGATAGGGCTTTCCTTCCGCCTGCGTCTGTCCCAAATACACGGAGACAATTCTCTCGACGGCCTCGGCCGGCGATTTGCCCGTTGTCTGGCCCTCTAACATGGCGTAGGCCCGGTCAAATGCTGTGCTACTCGCTTCAGCGATGAGTTGGTCCTTGGATTGGAAATGGCGATAAAACCCACCCGGCATTAGATTCGCACCGGCCATAATGTCGCGCATTCCGACCGCTCCAAGTCCCTTGTCCAAAAACATCTTGGTAGCAGTTGAGAGAACCCGCTCTCTTGTTGCGGCTGACTGGGCCCGCGACTTTCGCATTTTCCCTCTCCATAGAAAATACTTGCTACCTTTAGGGTACACCTGTCCTCTAAATAGCGAAGGGGACTCTGTTCCCAAGCGTCATTCAAGAAAGGGTTTGGGTGCGAATAGATGGAAACTTCCGCCAGGATCCCCGCTTTCTGGAATCGATTCGCCGAAAATATGTACCTTAAGGATCTGCCCACCGCGGAGGTCAGGCTGTCCGAGCGTTCCATGTTCAGGTTCGGGAGGTTTAAGAGCAACGAGGGTTTGCCAGAAATTTCGCGCGGGTCGGGTGGTCCGAGTGACTACCTGGTTGCATTGCAGCTCAAGGCCATACCTTATATCGAGCAGTTTTTTGGCACCAGGACGGTTTCGCGCGGTTCTTACCCAATTGGCGGCGTTAGTGTACTCAACTTACAAGAAAAGCCAGCGATTTTGCTTCCAAATCCCTTCGACACACTGGTGCTCCATGTCACTCAATCTGCTCTCGATGAAATCGCCTATGCCCATAAGAGGCCGCGAGTTGAGCAATTGGTTTGGCCGCTTGGGCATTTGGATCCTGTCGTATACCACCTGGGAAAGACTCTCGTTGCTTCGCTCGATCAACCCATTCACACATCGAAGGTTTTCCTAGACCATGTTTTGCATGCCTTGAACTGTCATTTTGTCTGCTCGTATGCTGGTCTGAGGCTTTCAGCCCCGCGCTCTCGAGGTGGGCTTTCTCCTCTCCAGATGCGAAGAGCGACGGAGTTCCTGGAGGCGCATCTGGACGGCAATATCAACCTCGATCAGGTAGCAAGAGTATGCGACTTGTCGGTAAGTCACTTTGCTCGGGCCTTCAGGCAAACCTTTCGCAGGCCGCCTTACAGGTGGTTGATAGAACGCCGCGTGGCCAGGGCCAAAGACCTTATCGCGAGTTCCCCCCTGCCCCTTGCCGAGATCGCCATTCAGTCTGGATTTGGGGATCAAGGTGCAATGAACCGCGCATTCAAGAAAATTCTCGGGGTTACGCCGGGAATGTGGCGCAGGCGACGACCCGCTGCCGCACCGGTTTAGGGACTTAGCTGTTGGCGGACAGAGATGAGCAACTGGATCCCGGCGCATGTCAATGGAGGCCAAGATGGCCATAGACTGCGCTCCGCGCCCGTTTTTCTCTAAGCTTCGTTTCTCGCATCGGTGCGCATATGTTTCCCACGCTCTCCTGCTGCACTTGCCAGGTCCTTGCTATTGCCAAAACATCGAAGGTAGCTTCTTTCTTGCTTTGTTGCTGGTATAAGGTGCGTCTGGCCGGCCGAAGGTCCTTCATAGCACCTCAGTGTCGCGTCAGTCACATGCCGGATACGCGGACCCATTGGCAATTGACTCTCATCAAGATCCAGCAAGCGCGCCAGTACCGGCCGCCTCGTCTGGTGAGAGACAGCAGCAGGGACCAAATGTTTACCGCTTCCCGAGAGCTAGCTACAGAGTTAACTTCGGCGTCCTATTTTTCGATGACGCCTGACATATCTCGCGGAAAGGTCAGTTCTTGATGGTTTTCGCCTATCTTGATCGCTTTCGCCTATATGCTTCCGTGCATCCGCAACTACGCTCAAGTTAACAGGATGGCGAATGTGAGGACGGCCACTACAAAGTGACTTTGCTCGCTAGCTCGGTCAGCAGAGCGTCAAGCCGTGCGCTGATCTTCCCAATAAAAGGAGAAAACAATGCAAGCATTCAAGTTTGTTCGGAACGTCGTGGTGGCGTGCGCCACACTCATCGTGATCATCGGTCCCGCCCTCAAAGCCTCGGCGCAGACAGCCCCCGCAGCAGGAGTGAAAACCGTACTCCTCGTCCACGGAGCATGGGCGGACGGTTCGAGCTGGTCGAAGGTCATTCCATTGCTGGAGGCGAAGGGCCTGCATGTTGATTGCTGTCCAGATCCCACTCACCTCATTCGCAGACGACGTTTCAGCGACCCAGCGGGCCATCGCTCTCGAGGATGGGCCGTTATTGCTCGTCGGTCACTCGTACGGCGGGGCTGTCATCACCGAAGCTGGGAACGATCCGAAGGTGGCAGGACTCGTCTATGTGTCGGCAGTAGCTCCAGATCAGGGAGAGTCGGCTTTTGCTCTCATTACAAGCGTTCCAACACCTGTCGGCTCAGAACTGCGCCCTGACAAGAGTGGTTTTCTCAAACTGACTCCCAAGGGGATTGCTGAGGACTTTGCGCAAGACCTTTCCGCCAAGGAGATTGCGGTTCTGACCGCGACGCAGGTGCCAACGAGCGTTGCTGCCATGAAGGGTGAGATCACGACTCCAGCCTGGAAGTCAAAACCGTCGTGGTACATCATCGCCGAAAATGACCGGGCAATTTCGCCCGATCTCGAAGCAGCTCAGGCGAAGAAAATCGGCGCGACAACAACCACTGTCGCCTCCAGCCACGTGATTATGCTGGCTCAACCGTCGAAGGTCGCGGGTGTGATTTTCGATGCGGCGTCAAAAGCCAGTTCGAAGTAGAGTCCCTGCGATTCTTTTCGTCCTAAAGGAATGAATGCAAGCGCTCTGTCCTACCTTGCAAGCAAGTCACGACAGAGCGCTTGTCCTAACCTTTCCAGGAAAAAGCATATTCCTGATCAGTCTATGGGAACAGCGAGTCCCGCATTGCTTCGGGCGAGCAGAGGCGACAGAGATTGGACGTGCTTGGGCTCCGCTTTACCTCTTTCGCGCACAATATTCGTTGACCGGTTCGCAGTTCTGGAGTTGATTCTGTGGCAGGTTGGATGTATCTAAGCGGGCAGATAAGCAATACAAAGAAGGCACATGAATCGAAGAAAGTTTCTTTCCGTCTCAGCACTCGCAGCAGTCGCTGAAGTGTCCACTTTCGGAGACTCCAACCGTCCGATCGTTCTACCTCCCAATGGCGCTGTGCAGACCGGCGGAGCGCGTCGAATCGACATCGGCGGAGGCCATTGGGTCTGGACAAAGAAGGTAGGCGAAGGAGCGACAAAGGTATTGCTGCTACATGGTGGCCCCGGAGCAGATCATCGGTATTTTGAGTGTTTTGAGAGTTTCTTGCCGCCAAATGGAATCGAGTTCTATTACTACGATCAACTGGATTCCACGAATTCAGATAAACCGAATGATCCCCGACTGTGGACCATTGAGCGCTACACGCAGGAGGTTGAGTCTGTCCGGAACGGGTTGGGATTGGAACATTTCTATCTACTCGGTCACTCCTGGGGTGGCGTGTTAGCAGTCGAGTATGCACTAGAGTACCAACATCATCTGAAAGGTCTCGTGATCTCAAACATGGCGGCCAGTACCGCGTCGTTCGTGAACTATGTTCAAAAGATACGTGCCCAATACCCGAAAGATCTCCAGGAAACGCTTGCGCGCTATGAGGACAGCGGTCAAACCGATGCACCGGCATATCAGGAGTTGTTGATGGAGAAGCTCTACAAGCAATTCATCTGTCGTCTTGAACCGTGGCCCGATCCGTTGGAAAGAAGTCTTAGTGGGTGGAATCAACGCGTCTACAAAGCCATCCAAGGCCGTAGTGAATTTGAGGCTACGGGCGTCATGAAAGGTTGGGACCGATGGGAAGACTTGCATCGGATTCAGGTACCCACCCTTGTATTGGGTGCCCAGTATGATGAGATGGATTCCGCCGACCTTAAGCGAATGGCAACGTTGATGCCTAAGGGACAATCATGGATTTCGGCTGCGGGAAGCCACTTCGCGATGTACGACGATCAACGAAACTACTTCCGTACTCTTCTTAAATTCCTCCGGAGTTGAACGCCGGCGTCCTACTCAGCGCGGCTCGCCATCGAAATCCTGCGGCGAGATCACGGGCTTTGTATCGAGTTGCTTCCGCACACCTGACGGAGACAGAGCCAACTCGACTGCTGCGCCGTCGATGCCACGTTTGTCGGCTACCGCCATGAATACGACCAGGTTGTCCAGCTTGACCCTCGGCCTGCGCATCGACATCACCTGAAGGCAACTTCAGCTTCCGCCCGCCTTCGCTGATTGATGTATAGCACCGTCAAAAGACTATTCTCGAAAAAGTCTTTTTGTAATAGTCTTCTGGCATGGCGAAGAAGTCCGAATACCGCGATCTCTTTCCTGGCGCCTTGGAACTAATGATTCTCCAGACGTTAAACCGTACCCCCATGCATGGGTATGCCCTTGCACAGCACATCAAGCAGGTCTCTGATGAACTCCTCCAGATCGAGGAAGGCTCGCTTTATCTGGCTCTTCAAAGAATGCTCAAGACTGGTTGGCTGCAGTCCGAGATGGGCGTTTCTGCGCAGAATCGCCCTGTACGGATTTTCAAGCTCACCGGAGAGGGGCGGAAACGGCTCGAAGAAGAGCGATCCAGCTTCGAAAAGATGTTCGCCGGAATCAACCGCGTTCTAGCCGTTGCTCAATCGTAGGAGTTTCCATATGCGCTGGCTCAAACAACTGTTCGGTCGCCGTCGCCAATATGACGAGATTTCCAGTCTGATCCGCGAACACATTGACGAAAAGATTGCCGACTTGACGGAGCAAGGCATGACACGGGAACAGGCTGAAAGCACAGCCCACCGCGAGTTCGGTAACGTCACACGGATTGAAGAGCGCAGCCGCGAAGTATGGCAGTGGCAAAGTGTGGAAAACACGTGGGCGGACGTTAAATTTGCGCTGAGGCAACTCCGCAAGTCGCCCGGATTTACTGCTGTTTCCTTACTGACTCTCGCCCTCGGTATCGGCGCTAACACGGCAATCTTCAGCGTTGTGAATAGCGTGCTTTTACGTCCTCTGCCTTACCGTGATCCAGCACGGCTAATGATGATCGATGAAAAATGGTTGCCGCGCTTTTCGCATTTTGAGGCACCGCCACAGGACGTTCTTGCCTGGAGAGAGCAGAGTAAATCCTTTGATGAACTCGGCGCTTTTGTGAATATGGCATTCAATCTTTCCGAAGGGGATAGGTCCGAGCGCATTTCGGGCGAACGCGTTACAGCCAATTTGCCTGAGCTTTTGGGTGTAAAGCCCGTTTTAGGCCGAACCTTCACACCGCAAGAAGATACGGCGGGAAACGATCACGTAATCCTGCTTGGCTACAACTTATGGAAACGGCAATTCTCCGGCAGCGCCAATGTGCTGGGCTCTACCGTAAAGCTCAATGACGCTGAGTTCACTGTCATCGGAGTAATGCCTCCGGGTTTCCGCTTTCCTCACGACGCTGAGATCTGGAAGCCCATGGGCCTCACAGCAGAAGATCTCGATGGAGGGCATTTTCTTTGGGGCATTGGCCGTTTGAAACAAAATGCCACCCCCGAACAAGCTCAAGCAGAAATGAATGCCATTATGCCACGACTGCGAACACCACAGTTCTGGAGTGCGAACGTATTCCCGCTCACCACTTATTACACCGGCGAGATCAGAACCCCACTGTATGTACTGCTTGGTGCCACGGGATTGGTGCTTCTCATTGCCTGCGTGAATGTTGCTGGTTTACTACTGGCGCGAGGTTCAGCTAGAGAACCAGAGATTGCGCTGCGAACATCACTGGGCGCAAGCCATAAGCGCATCGTTCAACAACTTCTGACAGAAGGATTCGTGCTTGCATTGACAGGCGGCATACTGGGGACTTTATTTGCATTTATCAGCGTCAAAGCTATCGGCAAATTCCCCATTGCCAACATTCCGGAATTCGATAAGATCGCCGTAGATCCCACAGTGTTGTTGTTCACAATCGTGCTAACAACAATGACAGGACTACTGTTTGGATCACTGCCCGCCATACGCCTATCCAGGACAACTCTTTTTGATCCGCTCAAGTCCGGAGGTAAGGCTTCAGCGGGAGTCAAACGGACGAATCTTCGCAATATTTTAGTCGTATCAGAAGTGGCTTTTGCGTTGGTACTCCTTACCGGCTCCAGCCTCGTCCTCAAGAGCTTTTGGCATCTGCTTCAGGTCAATACCGGCTTTAACCCAGACAATATAGTGACGGCCAACGTCAGTCTGCCACCAATCAAGTACCAGAAGTCATATCAGCAAGCACAGTTTGCCGAAGCCCTTGTTGAACAACTCACAATGCTTCCAGATGTCCGGCAAGCTGCTATATCGTCCGGTCTTCCCTTCAAAGATGCCCCGGATGCTGGTATCCGTATTGACGGTCGTCCCATTGGGGCAAGCGACTCGGGAACAACGGCAAACTACTACCGCGTTACGCCGCAATATTTCCATTCGATGGAAATTCCCCTAATACAGGGACGCTTCTTTAGTGAGCAAGACACAGACAATCATCTTCCAGTCGCAATCATTAACGAAACGATGGCGGA
Organism: uncultured Acidobacteriaceae bacterium; assembly: GCA_963721125.1. Lineage (GTDB taxonomy): Bacteria > Acidobacteriota > Terriglobia > Terriglobales > Acidobacteriaceae > PALSA-350. The sequence continues at coordinate 983,330 of CAVRHZ010000001.1, forward strand.
ACGTTTTTTCCCATCAGATAATCCTATCGGGAAGCGTATAGATATATCCGGGCCGACGTACCTTCGCCAAATTATTGGAGTCGTAGGCGACGTTAAACAGACTGGACTCAAAGCAGCCATAAGCCCACAGGTCTATGAACCTTTCGCTCAAAAACCATCTTCCTCCTTCAGTGTGATTGTTCGTGGACCTAATCGTGATTTGCTTGCTACGGCAATACGTGAACGGGTTTCAGCATTGGACCCCGAGCTACCAGTCTCGAAAGTCACGACAATGAAGGAAATGGTTGCGAGTTCCATGACCAGCGATAAATTCGCAGCAATCTTACTCGGAATTTTTTCCGCTCTTGCTCTTTTGCTTGCGGCGGTTGGAATTTATGGAGTGATTGCATACTCCGTTCTTCAGCGGATGCAGGAGTTTGGTATTCGTATGGCTGTCGGAGCAGGACGCCAGGATATTTTGGGCATTGTCTTTCGTCATGGTTTGCTTTTGACTGGTATGGGAATGCTCGTTGGTATCAGTGGCGCGCTGCTTCTTACGCGATTGCTTACACATTTGCTCTTTCAGGTCAGCCCATTCGACGTGACAGGTTTTGCGTCATCAGTCGTTCTGCTTGGAGCAATCTCGGTTTTTGCATTCCTCATCCCTGCTGTCCGTGCTGCACGTCTCAATCCGATGAGGGTGCTGCGTGGAGAATAGGATTCGCAAGCACTTCCAGGAAATTATTGACGAAGGCCTCGGAGGATTGCCGACGCATTCTACGCTAAGTGGTTGATTCTAAATGGTGGCCAGAGACGGGATCGAACCGCCGACGCCGGCCTTTTCAGGGCCGCGCTCTACCACTGAGCTATCTGGCCTCGGAGAATCCAAGGACGCTGCTTCCGCTTACGGTTGTTTCTGAGTCTGCAGCTTCAGGCGGAGGGCCCGGCCAGGTCAGCAACTGCGCACAAGCAACAAACGTCAGTATAGCAATCACTTCGCCGTGCGCAAACTGTGCACACAAATAGTCGCCTCCGAGACCAGCCTTCAGCGAAACCCAGCTGTCGTACACTGAACGCTCACCCGGGGTTTCCTGTAGAGCTTGTGGCGTTGACCAGCCTCACGCGGCTTTCCTACTGAAAGCCGCACACGGAGCCACGTACAGGAAATCCGGGTCGCAGTCTCACAATTTTAAAATGGACTATTGTCTGCGCCCTATTTCGCCCTGTCCCGCCCCAATTCGCCTGCGCCAGTCCCTGAATCCAAGGGCCGCCGCATGGCTCCATGTTGCTCTTCCCTCGCTGTTGCTCTGCCTTGCGCCAGCTGTCATGGCGCAGTCCCAGACCGCAGTGCATAATGGCGAAGCCCGCGCCGCTCAAGCCTTCGAGCGTGCCCGCCGCCAAGGACCGCTTGCCCTTTACGCCTTTCTTCATGACATGCCCAAGGGCGCCGATCTGCACACCCACCTGGCGGGCGCCGTGTACGCGGAAAGCTTCATCCGCGAGGCTGTGGAAGACAATCTCTGCGTCAAGTCCAAGACCCTCACGCTTTACAAGACGTCGGCCACCACGCGTAGTCTGCCGCCGCAGCCTGTTTGTGGCGACGAGGGCGAGCGTGCCGCCGACGCACTCACCAATCAAAGGCTCTACGACCAGCTGATCGACGTATTCTCCATGCGGACGTTTGTTCCCACCACGGAAGAGTCGGGGCACGATCACTTTTTCGCCTCTTTCGATCACTTCTTGACTGTGGAGGACCCCAGGCACCTGGGTCAGTGGGTCGATGAGTTGGCCAGTCGAGCCGCCCAGCAAAACGAGCAGTACCTTGAAATCATGGATACGCCCAACTTCCGGCCGGCCACTGCGGCGTTGGCCGAGAACCTGGGGCCAATCGACACGCAGACGGACTTTGCGCATCTGCGCCAGAAGTTGCTCGACGCGGGTCTATCGAAATACCTGCCCGCGCAGCGTGCGGAGTTCGATGAAGGCGAACGCAGCCGCCGCGAGTTGGAGCATTGTGGCGCAACTGGAGCCACGCCGGCCTGCAATCTCCAGGTCCGCTTTCTTTACCAGGTGTTGCGTGCCCTGTCGCCTCAAGAGGTCTTCGTGCAGCTGGTCTGCGGCTTCGAGCTGGCCTCCACCGATCCTCTCGTCGTGGGCATCAATATGGTCCAACCGGAAGATGGACGCGTTGCCATGGCCAACTATCAGATGCAAATGCGCATGGTCCATACGCTCCACGTCCTTTATCCGCGGGTTCATATCACCTTGCATGCCGGCGAACTGGCGCCCGGGATGGTGCCGCCGGATGGGGTACGCTTTCATATCCGCTCTGCGGTCGAAGAGGCGAGATGCCGAACGCATCGGCCACGGGGTCGACGTGATGTACGAGGATCGCGCCTACGATCTGCTCCAGCAAATGGCGACCAAGCGCGTAATGGTCGAGATAAACCTCACCAGCAACGACGTTATTCTCAACATCAAGGGCGCGGACCACCCTTTACCCATGTACCGCCTGTATCACGTGCCGGTCGCGCTTTCCACCGATGATGAGGGAGTTTCCCGCATCAATCTCACCCACGAGTATGTCCGTGCCGCGATGACCTACCCGCTCACTTACAGTGACTTGAAGCAGATGGTGCGGACCGGGTTGGAACACAGCTTCCTGCCCGGCGACAGTCTTTGGGAGCAGCCGGGCCCCTGGGAAAGCTACGACCACGCGCGCCCCGCATGTCGCGCCCAACTGGGTCGCGACCAGGCTTCGGGAGCATGCGCGTCCCTGCTCCAGGCCAGCGAGAAGGCCAAGCAGCAGTTCGAGCTCGAACGCCGGTTCCAGGTTTTTGAAAATTCACATTAGGCCTGAAGTGAACGGACTTCAGCCCCAGTGAGAACGCCCAATTTCACGACCTCAACCAGGCCGGACGAGCCACGGCTCTCATGTTTTATGTCAGGGCACGACTTTAGTCGGGCCGTGAAGGGCTAAAAAAGAATTGAGCCCCTGCGCGTTTCCCGATCCCGTCGTTAGCCGTGAAATTGAAATCTCGGCGGCCAGCCATATAAGCAGCACGGCTCGGAGGACATCGACGGCACCCCTCAAGCGGCGAAACCGTGGTCACTCTGGAAACCCGGCTCTAGCTGCTGCCCCTTGGCGTTTCTTTCATCTGCCGCATTTACACTGCAGAGGCAGCGCATGCGCATTGTTCTCTCCAGCTTCGGGACCCTTGGCGACATCCATCCACTGATAGCTCTGGCGCTCGAATTGCAGCGGCGGGGCCACGTGCCGGTGCTGGCGGTTCCCGAAATCTTCCGTGCCAAGATCATTTCGTTGGGTCTGGAATTTGCTCCCGTCGGCCCAATCCTCGATCCGGAAGACAACCAGCTGGTAGCCATGTTGATGGATATTCGCAAGGGAACGGAGCGCACCCTGCGCGAGATCCTCTTTCCCGCCATTCGCCAGAGCTACCGGGAGCTGCTGGCAGTGGTGGAGGCCAAGGGCGGCGCCGATCTGCTGCTTGCCGGCGAGCTGGTCTACCAGGCCCCGATCGTGGCCGAAGTCACTGGGATCCCGTGGGCTTCGCATGTGCTCGCGCCGCTGTCCTTCTTTTCCCGCTACGATGCGCCAGTACTGCCGCCTTATCCCATGCTGGCCCGTCTGCAGCCCGCGCTGCCCGGGATGGGCAGGGTGATAGCCCGGTTCGCACGCTGGGTAACGCGCAGCTGGCCGGAGCCCATCTATCAGCTGCGGGCGGAGCTCGGCCTGGGCCGCGGGCCCGATCCCATCTTCGAGGCCAAGCACTCGCCCTACCTGGTTCTGGCTATGTTTTCGCCCTTGCTGGGCGAGCCCCAACCGGACTGGCCGGCTGCCACCAAGGTGACCGGCTTCGTCTTTTACGATGGCGACGCAGGACATCGTGATCTGCCCCCGGAGGTTGAGAGTTTCCTGCAACAGGGCCCGCCGCCCCTGGTGTTTACTCTGGGCTCGGCAGCCGTTCTGGATGCCGGGGATTTTTACCGGCAGAGCGCACTGGCCGCCGAATTAACCGGTCAGCGCGCCGTGCTCCTGGTGGGAAGCGACCCGCGCAATGTTCCTGCGGAGGTTTCGCAGAACCTGTGCGTGGCCAACTATGCGCCCTATTCCAAGCTCTTTCCCCGAGCCTCGGTCATTATCCACCAGGGCGGTGTGGGCACCACCGCGCAAGCTCTGATTTCCGGCAAGCCAATGCTGGTCATGCCCTACAGCCACGATCAGCCGGACAATGCACGCCGGGTACGCCGACTCGGTGTCGCCCGGGTGATTCGCCGCCGGCGCTATACCGCGGAACTCGCCGCCCGCAAGATCACGCTGCTGTTGGAGAAGACTGCAATGCGGCAGCGCGCGGCCAGAATCGGAGAGCAGTTGCGCCGCGAAGATGGATTGAAGGCTGCTTGTGATGCGCTCGAAGCCTTGGCTAACGTCCGTCCGCAAGAGGTTGTCTAAAGCAACAGGACAAAAGACGCGACTCGTGGCGAAGGTAAACTGCAAAAGAGATGTCTGAAGATCTTGCACTGCAGCTGCTTGCCCGCGCCCTGCCACAGCTCGAAGCATCCTTTGGCAACCTGCCGCAGCAGGCGGAGCCGGCACCCGCAATCGACGCCATGGCCGCGGTAATGAGCCAGGTGGCTGAGAGAATGGCGGACAATTACCCCTACTTTCATCCTCTCTACGCCGGGCAGATGCTCAAGCCCCCGCATCCACTGGCTCGCGCAGCCTATGCGCTCGCCATGGCGATCAATCCCAACAACCATGCCCTCGATGGTGGCCGCGCCAGCTCGCGCATGGAGGTGGAAGCGGTTCGCGAAATCGCCCGCATGTTTGGCTGGACGAATCACCTGGGACATCTCACCAGCGGCGGAACCTTCGCCAATCTCGAGGGCCTCTGGATTGCCGGCCAGCTTGCTCCAGGCAAGCGCATCGTCGCTTCCGAACAGGCGCACTACACGCATGGCAGAATCAGCGCCGTGCTCGGCTTGCCCTTCACCAGTGTGCCTGCCGATCAAGCTGGCCGTATGGACATGGCGGCGCTGGAATCCACGCTCCGCGAGGGCGAGGTCGGCACCGTGGTGGTGACGCTGGGCGCGACCGCTACCGGGGCCGTCGATCCGCTCCATAAAGTGCTCGCGCTGCGCGACGCTTATCCATTCCGTATTCACCTCGATGCCGCCTACGGGGGATATTTCAAGCTCGTCTCCACCCTGGGTGAGGAAGCAACGTGCGCCTTCGACTGCGTGGCCCAAGCCGACTCTATCGTCGTGGATCCTCACAAGCATGGGCTGCAACCGTATGGCTGCGGCTGCATCCTTTTTCGCGATCCGGCTGTGGGTCGCTTTTATAAACATGATTCGCCCTACACCTATTTCACTTCGCATGATTTGCATCTGGGCGAGATCAGCCTGGAGTGTTCGCGCGCCGGCGCTTCCGCCGTAGCCTTGTGGGCAACCCAGCAATTGCTGCCGCTCATCACAGACGGTGAGTTCGCAAATGGGCTGCGTTGTAGTCGCGAGGCCGCCGTGCTTTTGCATGAGAGAATCTGCGCCGACGGGCGTTTCCTTTCGCCCTTCTCACCCCAGCTCGACATTCTGGTGTGGGCGGTGCGCGCCGCCACCGTCGAGGCATCGTCCCGCCTGGCGAAACAAATCTTCACCGCCGCGGCGCGCCAGGATCTTCATCTCGCGCTAGCCCAACTACCTGTCACGTTTTTCCCTTCAGGTTCATGGGCAGACCAGGACCAGCAAAGCACATTACCTGCCTGCGTTCCGTACTCATGAAGCCGGAACACCTGGGCTGGCTTGACTCAATCTGGAGCAGATTGAGCCAAGCGACGGGCGAAGTGCTGGCGATGCCCGCCACAGGACAGAGCGGTGCAATTGTAGTTGGATGAACAAAGGTTCTCGGTTATTCACACCTGACAGGAAAAATGTTGGAAATGTGCTCCCACATAAGCATTAGATCGCTCGACAGAAGTGTCACTCCGATTCGTGATAAAAGGCGGGCGGTCGATGGTTAGAATAAGAGCACTGGTCAAACAGGAAAACTCGTCGAGGTTTTAGGGCAAGAGCTCGCGAAGGGCACACGCCAAGTGTGTGGCTGGAGCATCACCGGCGGTGCCGGCTAACAGGAGATAAGCAGGATGCATTTTTCGAACCAGCAACGCGATTTTTCTTCGATGTCCCTTTCTGAGCAAAGGGGCATAGTTGCGTATTTCTCGATGGAAATCGCCATCGCGCCCGATATGCCTACCTACAGCGGGGGACTGGGTGTGCTTGCCGGAGACACCATGCGGTCCGCAGCTGATCTGGGGCTCGGGCTATGCGCGGTCACCCTGCTGCATCGCAAGGGATACTTCCAGCAACATCTCGATGCCCACGGAATTCAGACCGCCGAGGATCAACCCTGGCCGTTGGAAAAATTTCTTGTCCTCGAAAATGCCGTGGTCGAGGTAACCATTGAGGATCGTCCTGTAATGGTCCGGGCGTGGCGCTACGATCTCGAGGGAGTCAGCGGTCACACCATCCCGATTTACCTGCTTGACACGGATCTGCCGCAGAATGACGCACGCGATCGAGAGCTTACCGATCATCTCTATGGTGGCGATACAGATTACCGGCTTCGCCAGGAAGCCGTTTTGGGAATCGGTGGCGTGCGCATTCTCGAAGCCCTGAATTACGACGTCAACGTCTACCACATGAATGAAGGTCATGCTGCGCTGCTGACCGTCGGCTTGATGGAACTGCAGTTGGGCGGCGACGCGAGCCGGATCATTGAGGAACGAGATACGCAGGCAGTGCGTAGCCGTTGTGTGTTCACCACCCACACCCCGGTGCCCGCTGGGCACGACCGCTTTACTATGGACCAGACCTACAGAATTCTTGGCCGGGACGTCGCCAGCCTGCTGGAGCGCATGGGTGGCTGCCACGACGGCATGCTCAACATGACCTATGTGGCGCTGGCTTCCTCGCGCTTTGTGAACGGCGTCGCCATGCAGCACGGCAAGATTTCCCGGGAGATGTTCCCCGAATATTCGATCGATGCCATCACCAACGGAGTGCACGCGGCCACCTGGACCGCTGCCCCTGTTCAGGCCATCTTCGATCGCAACATTCCCCGCTGGCGCAAAGACAATTTCCAGTTTCGCTACGCAATCGACATTCCGTTGCGTGAGATCGAGAAGGCGCACGCCCAGTCCAAGCGCATCCTCATCGACGAGGTGGAGAAGAGGACTGGGATTACGCTACGCAGCAACGTCTTCACCATCGGCTTTGCCCGCCGCGTAGCCACCTACAAACGAGCCGACCTGCTTTTGTCGGATCCCGAGCGCCTGGTGCGCTTGGCGGAGAAGTTCCGCGGCATGCAGATTCTCTTCAGCGGCAAGGCTCATCCCCACGACGAACCAGGCCAGAAGCTCATCCGCCAGATTTTTGAGGTCGCCGCCAGGCTGGAATCAGACGCGCTCAAAATCGTCTACCTGGAAAACTATGAATGGAAACTCGCATCCATGCTCACCGCGGGGGTCGATCTGTGGCTGAATACCCCGCGGCGCCCATTCGAGGCCTCGGGCACCAGCGGCATGAAGGCGGCGCTCAACGGCGTCCCCAGCCTCAGCGTTCTTGATGGTTGGTGGGTCGAGGGCTGGATCGAGGGAGTGACCGGCTGGGCTATTCCCGACAGCGACAACCAGGACGATGAGGTCGCAAGTCTTTATGACCGGCTGGAGTCGACCATTCTTCCCCTCTACTATGGAGATCCGGAACGGTGGCGCGCCGTCATGCGTTCCACCATCGCGCTCAATGGCTCATTCTTCAACACCCATCGCATGCTGCAGGAGTACATCTCGAACGCCTACTACCCGGACAAGGAAGAGATCATTTCCAGCGTCGCGCTGGAGTCCGCTCTGGCAAAATAAGCCTGCGGCTTTTCTTCTCGTTGTAACGTCTTCCAGTTACGCCCAGTGATTATCAATGCCCATCTCAACCGGACAAGCCTAGCTTGTCCGGTTGTTTGTTTTGCAGCTGCCGGAATTTCAGCTTCTGAATCAAATCACGAGCGCTGAGCATCCAGAACGATGGCACGTCAGAAAACTCATCGGGGAGAGGCCGGGGTCAGACGGCCCGCCTGCCAAAGAGCATCGAAAGGGACCTCTGAGTGCTGATTCCATCGCATAAAACGTATAATTTAAGTGTGGCTGACAATTTGCCCTGGCGTTTTCACTCCTGGTCTACACAGAGGAGACGTGCTTGTCGCTGTTTTCGCCAAGAAAAGCAGCACTTCGATACGCTTGTCTGTGCCGAGTAGAAGTGAAGATGTAAAAACCCCATGCCCTGCAGAGGGTAAAGCAAGTGCCTCGGTTTCGTAAGAAACGCTCGCAAACTATCAGCCGATTCCTCCGCTCGAGTGTGGCCAACTCGTCTGTGACGGAGATTCACCCCCTCTCTCCGAGGTCGTTTTGACTTCCGGAGAGAACGTTTCTAGGAGTGAGCTAGCAAATGTGGATTGTTCGTCTTGCGCTGCGGCGTCCCTATACCTTCGCCGTCTTTGCGCTCTTACTGCTCATCATCGGCCCGCTCTCTATTCTCAACACGCCCACCGACATCTTTCCGAATATTGATATTCCTGTCGTCAGCATCGTTTGGCAGTATCAAGGCCTCTCCGCCCCGGATATGGCCAGCCGCATCGTCACTCTGACCGAACGCACCTTAACCACCACGGTCGACAATATCGACCATATTGAATCGCAATCCCTGGTGGGCGTTGCCGTGGTTAAGGTTTATTTTCAGCCCAAGGTGACGATTGCCACCGCCATTGCGCAGATCACGGCCGTGTCGCAAACCCAGTTGCGCCAGCTGCCGGCAGGGACCACGCCTCCCTTAATCATCACGTACACGGCATCGAGTGTGCCCATTCTGCAGCTTGGTCTCTCCGGTCAGGGCCTTTCCGAACAGCAGCTCAACGACTACGGCCTGAATTTCATCCGCACTCAGTTCGCCACCATCGAGGGTGCTGAAAGCCCCTATCCCTATGGCGGCAAGCAGCGGCAGATACAGGTAGATCTCAATCTCAAGGCCCTTCAGGCCCGGGGACTTTCCCCCAGCGACGTAGTCAACGCCATCAGCGTGCAAAATCTGATTCTGCCTTCCGGAACCGTAAAGGTAGGCAGCTTCGAGTACCAGTTGGCCACCAACAGCGCCCCGAACTCAATTCAGGGCCTGAACGATCTTCCCATCAAGAGCGTGAATGGAGCCATCGTCTATATGCATGACGTGGCTCACGTACGCGACGGATTTCCCCCGCAAACCAACATTGTGCGTGTCGATGGCCAGCGCGCCAGCCTGATGAGCGTGCTCAAGAACGGAAATGTCTCTACCCTCGACGTCATTTCCAGGATCCGGGCGATGTTGCCGACGATCGCGCAGTCACTACCGCCGCAATTGCGTATAACGCCATTAGCGGATCAATCGATCTTTGTGCGCGGTGCTATCAGTGGCGTGGTACGCGAGGGTATTATCGCCGGCTGTCTCACAGGCGTGATGATCCTGGTCTTTCTAGGCAGCTGGCGCAGTACCCTCATCATCGCGGTATCTATTCCTCTTTCCATTCTCGTCTCCCTGATTGTGCTCGGGGCGCTGGGCGAAACCATCAACATCATGACCCTCGGTGGCCTGGCACTGGCTGTCGGCATCCTGGTCGACGACGCCACGGTGGAGATCGAGAACATCAACCGCAATCTCGAAGAAGGCAAAGAGGTGGAGCAGGCCATCCTCGATGGCGCCGCGCAGATTGCCATCCCGGCCTTTGTTTCGACCTTATCGATTTGCATTGTCTTTGTGCCCATGTTCTTCATGGGAGGCGTGGCCAAGTTCCTGTTCGTGCCTTTAGCTGAAGCCGTTATCTTTGCCATGCTGGCTTCTTATTTTCTTTCCCGCACCGTGGTGCCGACCATGGCCAAGTACCTTCTTCAGGAGCATGATCCGGCCGCCGAAAAGCAGAAGCTGCGGAGCCGCAATCCCCTGGTTCGGGCCCAACTGGCCTTCGAGCACAGATTTGAGCAGCTGCGTGTTTTCTATTTCCGCGTGTTGCAGCTCGCCATCGCCCACAGCACGGTTTTTCTTATCCTCTTCTTCGTTTTTTCCATCGGCTCCTTTGCGCTGCTATATCCCTGGTTGGGCCAGGATTTCTTTCCTTCGGTAGACGCAGGCCAGTTCAAGCTTCATATACGCGCCCAGACCGGTACCCGCATCGAGGACACGGCACTCCTGTGCGATCGAATCGACAAGGCCATTCGACGGGAGATTCCCAAGAGCGAACTCGTCAGTATCATCGACAATATCGGGATCCCCTATTCCGGTTTGAATCTCTCCTACACCAGCACCGGTGTAGTGAGCGCTGCGGACGCGGATATCACCGTCGCGTTGGCTGAAAAACACCATCCCACCGACGGCTATGTGCAGGATCTGCGCGCCAAGCTAGGGGTCGAGTTCCCCGGCGTTGTCTTTTACACCTTGCCCGTGGACATGGTGACGCAGATTCTCAATTTTGGATTGCCGGCCCCTATCGATATCCAGGTCATCGGCCAGAACCTGCAAGGCAACCGCGAGTTCATCGACCGGCTGCTCAGGGATATCATCTACGTACCCGGCACGGCGGACCTGCACATCCAGCAGCCTTTCAATAACCCGCACTTTTTCGTCGATGTGAACCGTTCCAAGGCGCAGGACATCGGATTGACGCAACGGGATGTAACCGGCAGCCTGCTGGCTGCCACCAGCGGCAGCTATCAGACCAGCCCTACCTTCTGGCTTGATCCAAGAAACGGTGTCAGTTACAACATCAACGCGCAATCTCCGCAATACGATTTGCAGTCCTTGATCGATCTGGAAAATATCCCGCTGACCACCGCCAGCGCGGCGGCCTCCGTCATCCCCAGTCCTAATCTTTCGGTAGGCGCATCGAGCCTCACCCCCATTGGGACGGGTGCCGCGCCCTCCACTGCAGAAGGAGTCCAGCCGATCCAGATACTGGGGAATGTGGCCACGCTGGTGCGCGGACAGGAGCCGGCCACCATCAGCCACTACAATATTGCTCCGGTCCTCGATATTTACGGCAACGTGGTCAATAGCGACTTGCGCAGCGTGTCCGACAAAATCTCTGCCATCATTGAACAGCATCGCAAAGAGCTGCCCCGCGGTTCGCAGATCGTGCTGCGCGGCCAGGTGCAGACGATGAACTCCTCCTTCATTGGGCTGACCAGCGGTCTGGCCTTTTCTATCCTGCTGGTTTATCTGCTCATCGTAGTGAATTTCCAGTCGTGGCTCGATCCCTTTATGATCATCGCCGCGCTGCCGGCCGCCTTGAGCGGCATCGTGTGGATGTTGTTTCTCACCGGCACCCATATCAGCGTCCCGGCGCTGACCGGTTCCATCATGACCATGGGGGTAGCCACCGCCAATTCCATCCTGGTCATCAGCTTTGCCCGCGAGCAGATGGAAGAAAACGCTGGAGACGCCCACGCCGCCGCGCTCAATGCCGGATACACCCGCTTCCGCCCGGTGCTGATGACCGCGCTGGCCATGATCATCGGCATGGTGCCCATGGCGCTGGGTCTGGGCGACGGTGGCGAACAAAATGCGCCGTTGGGTCGTTCGGTCATCGGCGGGCTGTTGTTCGCAACCCTGGCTACGCTATTCTTTGTCCCGACATTTTTTAGTGTGGTCCATGGCTGGCTTGGCAAGCGCAGCAAGAGCGCTGCGGAGCGCGCGAGCGCGACTGAGCTCGAAGATTAGAAACCAACATCAGAGAGAGAGCGTACAGATGAATCAGGAAAATAGAGACCAGCGGCCGCAACCGGCAGGTGAGGGGCATCCCGGCCCCCCCGACGCCCCGCCCCTATCGGGCCGCGTCGCCGCGATCATGATCGTGGTTCTCCTGGTGCTGGCCGTCCTGTTGGCGGTGGGCGGCATTGTGCCCCGGGTGCGCGCTCGCGCCGAACTGAAGGACCAGACCAATGCCCTAGCTGCTCCTACGGTAATCGCGCACTCCCCGCAGGCCGGCCAGATCGGGCAAGAGGTGATTCTGCCCGGCAACGTCTATGCCTATAGCGATGCCTCGCTCTTTGCCCGCACCGACGGTTATCTCGACAAGTGGTATTTCGACATCGGCGCCCACGTCCGCAAGGGGCAGTTGCTGGCAGTCATCAGCACCCCCGAAGTGGACAAACAACTGCTTCAGGCACGTGCGGACTTAGCCACGGCGGAATCCACTGCAGGCCTGGCAAAAATCAACTCGACCCGTTACCAGGGATTGCTGACGCAAAACGCGGTTTCCAAGCAAGACACCGATACCTTTGTCACCCAGGAAGCATCCACCAACTCGGCCGTAAAGTCGGCCCAGGCGAACGTCCAGCGGTTGGAGGAGCTGCAATCCTTTGAGAAGATTTATGCCCCCTTTAGCGGAGTGGTGACTGCTCGTAACGTCGATGTGGGTCAGTTGATCAATGCCGGGGCCGGCACGCAGATGTTCCGCCTCTCTGCCATCGACGTTTTGCGCGTATACGTCAATGTTCCGCAGATTTATTCTCAGTCGGCGGTCCCCGGCAGCACCGCCAAGCTTACCCTCTCCGAATTTCCCGGACAGTCATTTACCGGCAAGCTGGTTCGTACCGCGCGCGCCATCGATCCTGCTTCCCGCACCCTGCTGGTTGAATTTGATGTCGACAACCGCGATGGCAAGCTTCTGCCCGGCGCTTACACCGAGGTCCACATGAATGTGCATCAGGGGGTTGCGCCGCTGATTATCCCCGTCTCCGCGCTTATCTTTCGCAATCAGGGATTGCAGGTAGCCACGGTGGTGAAAGGGCCCAATGGCGACCAGGCAAAGCTGCTGCAGGTGACCCTGGGCCAGGATGATGGATCCACCGTGCAGGTGATTCACGGGCTCAGCGCTGATTCCCAGGTGATCCAGAATCCACCGGATTCTTTGATCGATGGGGAACCGGTGCACGTCGTTATGCCGGACAAAGACGGGGGTACGTCGGAATGAGGCCGGGCACTACCCATTTGAGCTGGGCTTCGCACAAGGGATGGCTGCTTCTTTCTGGGGCTGCGTTGCTGCTCTCCGGTTGCACGGTAGGGCCCAACTACCATCGCCCCGATGCCCCAACCGCGCCCGCCTTCAAAGAATCGGCCGTGGCGGCCGTGCCCCCGCCCAACCCGCCCGGTGGGGGATGGAAGCAGGTGAGCCCAAACGACAGCGCGCTCCGGCCCAATTGGTGGGAGATTTATCAAGACCCACAGCTGGATAAGCTCGAGCAGCAGGTCGCGGTTGCGAACCAGACGCTCAAGGCCTCCTACGAGCAGTACATGCAGGCCCGGGCGGCGGTCCAGTTCTATCGTTCGCAGTACTTTCCCACCATACAAGCAGGCCCCTCAGCCACGCGGGAAAAGCAGTCGTCCAACCGGCCCTTGTATGTTCCCGGAAGCAAGACCAACTATAACGATATCTTTCTTACCGGCTCGGTCAGCTGGGAACCGGACTTGTGGGGCAGCGTTCGCAGAGCGGTGGAATCACAGAAGGCTAATGTTCAGGCTACTGCGGCAGACCTGGCAAATGTCGATTTGAGCATCCGTTCAGAGCTGGCGACTGATTATTTTGAAATGCGGGGCCTGGACACCCAGCAGCGATTGCTCGACAACACCGTGGTGCAATACGAGCAGTATCTGGCGCTGACCCAGGCACGGTTCAAGGGCGGTGTGGCCACGGAGTCGGACGTTGCCCTGGCGCAGACCCAGTTGGATCAGACCCGTGCCCAGGCCATCGATGTCGGTGTTGCGCGAGCTCAGTTCGAACACGCCATCGCGACCCTCACCGGTGTCCCCGCGTCGAGTTTCGGTCTTGCTTTTGCGCCACTCGATCTGCAATTGCCGCAAGTGCCGGTGGGCGTCCCTTCGCAGTTGCTGGAGCGCCGCCCCGACGTTGCCGGGGCGGAACGGCGTGCCGACGCGGCGAATGCGCAAATAGGGGTTGCGATCGCAGCATATTACCCAACTGTCAACCTCACTGGCGCAGGTGGATTTGAAAGCAAGTCCGGCGGTACCCTGATCCAGGGGCCGAGCTCACTCTGGTCGCTGGGCGGGTCCGCGGCAGAGTTGCTATTCGATGCCGGCCGCCGTCATTCCCTGACCGAACAGGCTCGCGATGTGTATGAGCAGAACGTCGCCAACTACCGGCAAACGGTGTTGCTGGCCTTCCAGGAGGTAGAGGACAATCTTTCCGGCCTGCGGATCCTGGGTAGCGAATCAGTGGCCCAGCAACGTGCGGTTGACTCCGCGGAGCGCTCGCTACTCATTTCGACCAACCGCTACAAAGGCGGGGTCACCACTTATCTTGAAGTAATAACAGCGCAAACCGTGCAGCTATCCAACGAGCGCACCGCTGCCGACATCATCACCCGCGAGTTCGTCGCCAGTGTGCAACTCGTCGAGGCCTTGGGCGGAGGTTGGGATACCACCAAGTTGCCCACACCCTAGCTAGCAGGCTGCGGAAAGACTCATTCGTTTGAAGGGTACGGGCTTCAGCCCGTACGTAAGTAACGGGACCTGCTGTTTCTCTTCCCGTTCTGACGCGGGCTCGCTTCCTCCAGCACCACTTTTCCGCGCCCACCAAACCATCACGACGGGGAAGTTGAGTTAGGCAGCGAACCGGTGGTGAAAACCTGCTCAGCCCGTCCAGCCGATATACGGTAGATCACGAACTCACGATCGCGGCTGCTGCGTAGCTCGAAAATCAGGTCTCCGCGGTTATCAGCCCTTGCATCCACTGCATCGACCAGCCGCATTTTCGGTGTCAGGTCGAGGTGATCGTCGTCGGTGACCGACTTGAACAGCACCTTGGGCACCCCGTTGAAATCCGGCTGGGCGATCAAGGTGACATATTTGACCTTGCCCGCGTGATCCATGGTTTCTCCGGAGAAGACCAGCGTCGCCCCTCCGCTATAAGTCAACTCGTAGGCCTTGAAGCGCTCGTTGGTAAAAACCAGCTTCGGGGGAGGCGCCGGGGCCTTGGCAACTTTCCGGCGCTGTGCAGACGTGGTCGCAGTGTGCGCTTTCGGTGCCGGCTTCACCGGCGGTTCACTGGCCGCGACGGCGCTGCTGGCCGCGATCTCCATTTGCGTCTGCATGTTCGTGGCATCGGCTGGGTCATTCCACAGATACACGAAAGGATGTGTTTCGCGATCACTGGCATCGGAAACCGCAATCATCTGTTCCAGCCCCGACGGAACTCCGGTGAGCTGGGCAGCATGATAGTCGTCGGTCATGCTCTGCTGGCCGTGAGCCATGCGCGGCCGGTCCGGATCAGCACCTCCGATGGCCGTCTCTGGAGCCGGGCTGTTCCCGCTGCTCGCACTGGATGCACTGGGGGTCGAATCGGACGAGTCCGATCGCCTCCGCAGGGTGGGCCGGTCGGGATCACCAGCAGGTGGATTGCTGGAAGTCTGGGTGCTCGAGGAAGATGAGGTTGAGCCGGCGGAGGTGGAACTGTCCTGGCTTCCGCTGCCATCCTTTCTGACCAAATGCGGGTGACCGTCCCCGCCCCCACCCACTACCTGGGGTATGTTCCTGCCTTGCTTTGGTTTGGCCTTCTTGGGGGGCGCTGCCATCGGCTTCCACGCGCCGTAGCCAAACCAATAACCGTCCACATCCTGCGCCGTGTTTACGTCAAAAATTCCCCGGGAAACCCCTGCGACTTGCAGCACGTATTCTGTCCCCGGTTGAAGTGCCAACGGCTCCGGCTTGGCCAAATAGAGGCCACCGGGCTGATACTGTTCGCCATCGAAGACCGAGATCGGGATGATGCGGCTGGCCTTGGGCTTGCCCATCTCGCCGGTCCACTCGAGCACAGCGATAGCGCGCACCGTCGGCGCAGCTTTCTTGGTGGTCTCGAGATGTCCGGGGTACTGCGCCCAGGTCGGTATGGCCAAAGCAAACCACAGGGCAAGGGAGCGTCTCATCGTGGAATAATCTCGTTGAGGGCGCTCACGCTCTTCTGCCTTGCGGCATTGCATCCCGTTTTTTGGAAGGATCTTTCTCATGGAAGTGAACGATAAAGTTGCTGACTTCACCTTGCAGACCGAAGAAGACAAGACCGTACATCTTAAGGATTTCGCCGGCAAACCAGTGGTGCTTTTCTTTTATCCCAAGGCCGATACCCCCGGTTGCACTATCGAAGCCTGTGGCTTTCGTGATGTCTTCAAGAAGATACAGCAGGCCGGGGCCGTTGTTCTGGGTATCTCGCGCGACACGCCCAAGGCTCAGAAAAAGTTCAAAGAGAAGTATGACCTGCCCTACACCCTCCTTGCAGATGTAGACGAAGTAGTCTGCAAACAGTTTGACGTTCTCAAGCAAAAGAATATGTATGGCAAGAAAGTGATTGGGATTGAGCGGACCACCTTTCTCATCGGTCCGGATCAAAAACTGCTGAAGATCTTTCCTAAAGTAAAGCCGGAGGGGCATGCCGAAGAGGTCCTTGCCGCCGTCAAAGCCGCAAATGGCTGATGCTTCGGCCTGCGCCCAGGCAACTCTCGTCCCCCGGGAATTCTATCTTGATCCTCCCGACGTGGTCGCCCGCAAGCTGCTGGGAAAGCTCCTGGTCAGAGCCAGTGAATCCGATGGTGGGCCGCATAGTCGAAGTGGAGGCCTACTTTGGCGAACGGGACCCGGCGGCGCACTCTTTCGCCGGCAAGACAGCAAGAAACGCCGTGCTCTTCGGACCGCCGGGCCACGCCTATGTCTACTTCATCTACGGCATGCATTTTTGTCTGAACGTCTCCTGTGAACCGGAGGGCCGTGCCGGCTGCCTGCTGCTCCGGGCCCTGGAGCCCGTCTGCGGTCTGGATGCGATGGCCCTTGGCCGCGGCTTAGCTGCTCCGGGCCAGAGCAGCAAAGCAGCGATCTCTCTCACCTCCGGTCCCGGCCGCCTCTGCCAAGCGTTCGGCGTCACCAGGGAGCGGGACAACGGCGTCGATCTGACCGAACCACAATCAGATTTGCAGATTCAGGAAGACGGCTTTGTGGCCAGGGAAGTGTTGGTAACGCCGCGGATAGGGATCAGCAAAGACGCGGAGCGTGCAGCCCGCTTCATAATCGCCGGCAATCCCTTTGTTTCCGGTCGCAAAGGCTAACCAAAAAAAGTTCGTCCAGCCACTAGCCAATTCTCTATGGAAGCAACATCCCACACTTTGTCAGCCCGACCGGAGCGAAGCGTAGTGGACGGACCTGCGGTTTCGCTTGGTACCCAACTCAAATCTTCAGGTTATCGATAAGCCGCGTGGCGCCAACCACGGCCGCGACCGCCACCAACGCACCTTGGCCCACGTCAGCAACATCTTCCAACGTGTCCGGGTCGACGATGCGGCAATAATCCACCCGCACCGCCGGTTCCTCCTTGAGCACACGCATAGCCGTAGCCAGCAGCTTACCGGAGTCTCGCTCGCCGCTCTGAACCTGCTGCTCGACAGCCATCAACGCCCGCGAAAGAACCAGCGCCTGCCGCCGTTGTTCGCCGCTCAAGTTGCGGTTACGTGAGCTCATCGCCAGTCCATCCGGCTCGCGCACCGTTGGGCAGACATCCAGCTGGACGGGAAAATGCAAATCGCGCACCATCTTGCGCAGGACGGCCACTTGGGCGGCATCTTTCTGTCCAAAGAACGCGCGTTCGGGAGAGAAGATGTGGAACAGCTTCGCCACCACTGTGGCCACTCCGCGAAAGTGACCCGGCCGCGATGCTCCGTCCAGCCGCTCGCTCAACCCTTGGACTTCGACGAAAGTGCTTGCGCCCTCGCGGATACATCTCCTCGGGCGAAGGCGCAAAGACCAGGTCAACACCCGCGGCCTCGAGTATCCGGCAATCCTCCTCCAGGGCTCGCGGATAGGCGGCAAAGTCTTCTTTCGGTCCGAACTGGGTTGGATTAACGAAGATGGAAACCGCAACCGCATCGCAGCTGGCCTGCGCAGCTCGCACCAGGGAGAGATGGCCTGGGTGCAGGGATCCCATGGTGGGCACCAGCCCCAGAGTCTTACCCGCGGCGCGCATGCGGGCGCACGCACTCCTGGTTTCAGCGATGGTCTTAAGCACCACCATTGCGCTAGGCCTTGAGCCTGGCCGTGCCTTCTTCCCGGAGCAGGGCCGCCAGCGCCTCTTTGCCCAGATGGTAGCTTTCCTCTTCGCCGGGGAATTGGTGCCCCTCCACATCGCTGCGGTAGCGATGAACCGCATCCGTGATCAAGGCCGCGGCGTCACCGTAACGGCGTACGAATTTCGCGGGAGCGGAGAAGGACAGGTTGATGAGGTCGTGCAGCACCAGTATCTGCCCATCGCAGTGCGGTCCGGCGCCGATGCCGATGGCCGGGATGTGCAAGGCAGCAGTGATGCGCTGCGCCACTTCCATGGGAATGCCTTCCAGCACCACCGCGAAGGCGCCGGCCGCTTCCAGGGCGAGCGCATCTTTCACCAGGTGATGGATGGCGCTGACTGACTTGCCCTGGACCCGGTAGCCGCTCATGCGGTGGACGGATTGCGGGGTAAGGCCGAGGTGCGCCACCACCGGAATCTCAGCATCGGTGAGCCGTCTGACCAGGTCGAGGCGGCTTGCTCCGCCTTCGATCTTGACTGCCTGGGCTCCGGCTTCTTTAACGAAACGGGTCGCGTTGGCTACCCCTTCCGCAGTCGCTCACCTGGTAGGAGCCGAAGGGCATATCAGCGACCACCATCGCGTGTTTGACCGCCCGCCGTACGGCGCGGGTGTGCAGCAGCATCTCGTCCATGGTGACGGGGAGCGTGTTGTCATAGCCCATGACCACCATGGCCAGGGAATCTCCCACCAGGATGAAGTCGACGCCAGCCTCGTCCACCAGCCGTGCGGTGGCGTAGTCGTACGCGGTGAGGGCGACGATGGGTCTCCCGTGAGTTTTCTTATCTTGAAGGGATTGAATGGTTACCGGTGCGGTCCGGGTAGAGGGCGCGGACGGATCCGCGGTGCGGAAATGCGTGAGGCTCATGGCCGACTCCAGTGCAACTCCCATTGCGGGATGCTGCCCGATCGGTAGCCCGGTAGGACCACCGCAGCAGAGTATACGCCTCGGGCTACACTCCCGGCAAAGTTGCCGGAGGCAGAAAGTACTGCTTTCCCTTGATCGGCTCGGAGAGCCGCTTGAGCAGCAACGCCAGATCCTGGGGGCGGTTTACGAAGTCGATCTCCGAGGTATCGACCACCAGCAGATCGCTGGCCGTGTAGTGGAAGAAAAAGTGCTCATAGGCCTTCGCCACCTGCTCGATATAGGCGTCACTGATGGCTTGTTCCTGGCTGAGGCCCTTGCGCTTGAGGCGCTGCTTCAGCACCTCGGGGGAAGCGTGCAAATAAATCACCAGGTCCGGCGTCGGCACCTCACTGCGGAAGATCTGGTAGAAGCGGTTGTAGAGGACCAGCTCCGCATCTGTTAAGTTGATGTAGGCGAATAACTTATCCTTCTCGAAGAGGTAGTCGGCCACCATCGGTAGGAGGCTCGCTGCCGGCCAGATCTTTCGCCGCTTGGCGCATCTGGTCGTACCGCTCCACCAGGAACCACATCTGGGTAGCCAGCGCCATGCCGCTCAGTTCCTGGTAGAAGCGGTCGAGAAAGGGGTTGTTCTCAGGCTCCACGATGTGGAGCGCCTGCAAGTTTTCTGCCAGAATTCGGGCCAATGTAGACTTGCCAACGCGAATCGGTCCTTCGATGGCGATGAATCTGGGCGTCTCAAACAGCTCTGCCATGGCGATGCCCTTTTAAAAGTATTCTTAGCGAAGAAAAGCCGAAGATACCATGAGCCGATACATGCCGCCACCCTACATTTACACTCTGGAAGCATGCTTACCAAGCTGGTCTCCGCGGGTCTGCTAACCGGGCTTACGGCCGGGGGGTATGCCTATGCCGCGAAATGGCCTACCTCGCAACTCTTCGGACGCACCGTGGTTGCCGGCTCCGATATTCAGGAGGTAGCGCTCACCTTCGATGATGGCCCGAACGATCCCTATACCCAGCAATTGCTTGATCTGCTCGCTCGCCGCCAGGTACGCGCGACCTTCTTTCTGATCGGCAGCTATGTACGCCGGCATCCAGAGATTGCCCGGGCCATACACGAGCGCGGCCATCTGCTGGGGAACCACACCATGACTCATCCCTCCCTGCTCTGGGAGCGGCCCAAGCGGGTCCGGGAAGAGCTCGTAAGTTGCAGCACCGCCATTGAGGATGCGACTGGCGAAGCAGTCAAGTGGTTTCGGCCGCCTTTCGGTGCCCGCCGTCCCGATGTGCTGCGCACCGCGGTAGAACTTGGCCTTACTCCGGTCATGTGGAACGTCACCGCTCACGACTGGGATGCGACAGACTTTGAGATCCTGGCAGCACGAATACAGCGTGGCATTCACCGCAACCAGCGCCTTAACAGGAGCAGCAACATCCTGCTGCACGACGGCGGCCACCGGCGGCTGGGAACCGACCGCTCCATCACGCTCACAGCGACCTGGCTCCTGCTCGAAGCATGGGCTGGTAGCGGCCTGCGCACGGTCACCGTAGACGCCTGGGAATAGTAAAGCAGGCCGGACGCGGGGCCTAAGAGCGTGTGGGTGCGGTTTCTTTCCCCGCACTCAGGCTGGGTGCCCCATTCAAGCCATCTGTTGGCTTGAGTGGGATACTACTGCTCTCCAGGTAGATCTTTTCACTACACGCGGACCGAAAGCATCGCCGCGAACGCCTTGCGAGCCGCCTCAACCGTGAAGTCGATGTCGGCGCCTGTGTGAGCAGTACTAAGGAATGCCGCTTCAAATTGCGACGGAGGAAGCCATACCCCTTGATCCAGCATTGCCCGATGGAACCGCCCAAAAGCTTCCGTATCCGACGCTGCCGCGCTAGCAAAATCGTTGACCGGCGCCGCTGTGAAGAACCAAGTGACCATGGAACCCGCCCGGTTGGTTTCCACTGCGATCCCCGCGTCCCGCGCTTCTCCGGCAACGCCCTGAGCGACCGCCGCCGTGTGTTTCTCCAGCCCGGCATACACTTCCACCGCATGGTCCGCCAGGTAACGCAGGGTAGCAATCCCCGCCGCCATAGCCAGCGGATTGCCGCTCAACGTTCCCGCCTGGTAGACAGGACCGAGCGGCGCCAACAAGTCCATCATCCTGGCCTTGCCGCCAAAGGCCGCGCAGGGCAGCCCCCCGCCGATAATCTTTCCCAGGCAGGTAAGGTCGGGGTCGATGCCAAAGACCTGCTGCGCTCCACCCAGGGCCAGGCGGAAGCCGGTCATGACCTCGTCGAAGATCAGCAGGCTTCCTGTCTCCCGGGTAATTCGCCGCAAACCTTCCAGATATCCCGCAGCGGGAGGCACGCAACCCATATTGCCCACCACCGGTTCCACGATCACACAGGCGATCTCATCCGGATGTTTGGCGAAAGCCTCCTGAACCGCCGCCAAATCGTTGAAGGGTAGAGCGAGCGTCCAGTGGGCAATCTCCGGCGGCACCCCGGCCGAACCGGGCAGCCCGAAGGTAGCCAAGCCCGATCCGGCCTTGACCAGCAGTCCGTCCGAGTGCCCGTGATAACACCCCTCGAACTTGATCACATATTTCCGGCCGGTAAACGCCCGCGCCACGCGAATTGCGGACATGGTCGCTTCGGTGCCCGAGCTGACGAAGCGCAATTTTTCAATCGAGGGCATGGCGGTAACCACCAACTCCGCCAGGTCGGCTTCAGCGGCGGTGGAGGCCCCGAAGCTTGCGCTCCGTTCTGCTGCCCGTTGGATCGCCTCCACCACCAGAGGATGCGCATGGCCCAGGATCATCGGCCCCCAGGACCCGAAGTAGTCCAGGTAGCGATTGCCATCGGCATCCCACAAGTAGGCACCCTCGGCTCGCACCAGGAACGGCGGGTCTCCCCCGACCGCACGAAATGCGCGCACCGGCGAATTTACGCCACCGGGCAAGTAGCGCTCTGCGCGCCGCTGCAATTCTCTGGATCGACTCAGTTCTCGGTGCAAAACCTATCCCCTTCCGGCTCCAGTATAGGGGAATCGGTACATCTGCCTGCGCTCCACGGGCGATGTTAAACTGGCAGTTCTCGGGGATACATTTTCATCCAAACCAAACGCGCCTGCCTCTTGGTCGGTACGGTATCCCAGCGAAATTGGAAACGCCTTGCCAGATTCGACCCGCAAATCCGCTCAACCACCCACCACCTATGCCTCGGCGGGAGTAGATCTTTCTGAAGGAGACCGCACCAAGCAGCGCATCAAGTACCTTGCGCAAAAGACCTTCAACAAGCAGGTGCTGGGCGATATCGGCGGCTTCGGCGGCCTCTTCCGGCTGGATATCGCGAAGTACACTGACCCCATCCTGGTTTCGAGCGCCGATGGCGTGGGCACCAAGCTGAAAGTTGCCTTTGCCCTGGGCATGCACCACACCGTCGGCGCCGACCTGGTCAACCACTGCGTGAATGACATCGCTGTGCAGGGAGCGACGCCGCTTTTCTTTCTCGACTACCTGGCCATCGGCCAGCTGGACGGCGAAGTGGCGCAAACCGTGGTGAGCGGGGTAGCCGAAGCCTGCCGCGCCAACGGCTGCGCTCTCATCGGAGGCGAGACAGCACAGATGCCCGGCTTCTATTCCGATGGAGAGTACGATTTGGCCGGCTTTATCGTCGGCGCCGTGGACAAGGAAAAACTGATCACCGGCAGCAACATCCAGGTGGGTGATGTGCTCATTGGCTTTCCTTCCACCGGCTTGCACACCAATGGCTATTCCCTCGCCCGCAAGCTCTTTTTTGAAGTGGCCGGCTACGCGCCCAACCAGTACGTCAACGACTTGAAGGACAAAGCCGGGGCCGCCCTGATGAAGGTCCACCGCAGCTACCTGGCGGTGATTAAGAAGCTTACCGCCACCGACCTGGTGGTGGGTATGGCCCACATTACCGGGGGCGGCATTACAGAAAACCTGCCCCGCATACTGCCTAAAACGATCTCCGCTGTCATCGAAACCACGGCATGGACACCACCTCCCATCTTCGCCCACCTGCAGCAACTGGGCAGCGTCGAGCAGGAAGAGATGCTGCGCACCTTCAACATGGGAATCGGACTGATCGCCGCCGTGCCGGCGGACAAGTTCAGAAGGGCAAAATCGATGCTTGACCGGGCCGGAGAGAAGTTTTGCGTCATCGGCCGTACCGTCAAGGGGGACCGCAAGGTCATCTACGCATGACCTCGGGGAGTGAAGAGTCACCGCGGACCCACCGCTTGGGAATTCTGCTTTCTGGACGGGGATCGAACTTTCTCGCCATCGCTGAGGCCATCGCTCAAGGCCGATTGGAGCACGCTGAGATCGCGGTAGTGATTTCGAACCGCAGCGCTGCGCCCGGAATCGCCGCCGCGCGGAGCGCGGGATTCCCAACCCAGGTGATCGAGTCGCGAGGACGGCAACGCGCCGAACATGATGCCGAAATCATTGCCGGCTTGCAGGCGCATCAGGTCGATCTGGTCTGTCTCGCTGGTTATATGCGGCTGCTGTCAGCGCAGTTCGTGCGTGCCTTCCCCCAGCGCATCCTCAACATCCATCCTTCGCTACTGCCGGCTTTTCCTGGCCTTGACGCCCAACGCCAGGCGCTCGAATACGGAGCCACGGTCTCCGGTTGCACGGTACATTTCGTTGACGAAGAGCTGGACCACGGCGTCATCGTGCTGCAAAAGACGGTTCCAGTCCTGCCGGAGGACGACGAGCGCGCACTGGCCGAGCGCATTCTCGCCCAGGAGCATGTGGTCTACACGGAAGCGATTGCCCGTGTGCTCTCCGGCAAGTACCGCATCGCCGGACGGCGCTATTTGCCGCTCTGTTCAGACCGAGACTGAGTGCGCTTCACCCAGCGTGAGTTTGGCCGTCATCTTTCGCGATCCGCGGTAGAAGGTGACGGTAACTGTATCGCCCGCCTGGTGGTGATCCATGATCTCCGAAATATCCTGCGGGCTGGTCACCCGGTCTTCGTCAATCGCGACGATCAGATCGCCCCCGAGATAAATCGGCGTATTGCCCAGGTAGGCTTGCTGATTGCCGCCCCGCAATCCAGCGCGCTCCGCCGCTCCTCCGGGAATGACCTTCTGCACCAGCACGCCGTAATCTGCCGGCAATCCGATCTGTTCAGCGAGATCAGGCCCGATCGCCAGCGACGCGATGCCCAGCGAAGGCCGGCGCACCCGGCCGTACTTGGTGTAATCCGACAGCACAGCCTTGATGGTGTCCACCGGGATGGCGAAACCAATGCCCGAACTCTGTTCTGCGCCGCCCGTGGCGATCAAGGTATTCATGCCTATGACCTCACCGCGCGAGTTCAGCAGCGGGCCACCGGAATTACCGGGATTGATGGCTGCATCGGTCTGCAGTGCGTTTTCAATCGTCGCGCCCTGCGGCTCACGCACCGAGCGGATGGAGCTGATGATCCCCGTCGTCATGGTGCCGTTCAATCCAAAAGGATTGCCGATGGCGTAGACATTTTGACCAACTTGCAGGTCCTTCGATTCCGAAAGCACCGCCGGGGTGAGATTGGGGGCATTGATCTGCAGCAGCGCAAGATCATGCGCCTTGTCCTGCAAAACGACCTGCGCCGGATACTTGTGCTTGTCGCTGAGCGTTACCTCGACCTTCTGCGCATTTTCGATGACGTGGTAGTTCGTGAGGATGCGGCCGTCTTTGCTCAGGATGAAGCCCGAACCCTGCCCCGACTGAGGCACCACTCCATAAAAAAAGTCGAATGCCAGGGCGGAGGAAGTAACGTTTACCACCGAAGGCAGCGTCCGCTTATAGACTGCAATGCGATTGCTTTCCTCCGCGGTATAGGCCGGCTGCGCATCGGCCACAGTGAGCTGCAACGGAGACTGGTGCCAGATTTTTGGCAGCGGAAGATTTCCGGTCCCCCGGAAATTGCTGTACGACGTGAGGTAGACGAATGCGCCTACCAGCAAGACAATCAAAATGATCGAACGAATCTTCATAACCAGCTAACTTCTATTAGATCATTTCCGTCTTATGCGGGGTGCACTTCGCCAGCTCCCGGTAGATCTCCTCCACCCTCTTGCGTGTCTCCTCAATAGAACCCGAATTGTCGATAACATACTCGCAGCGGCCGGCTTTTTCCTGGTCGGGAATTTGCACCGCCATTCGTGCGCGGGCGTCCTGTACAAGCGCCTCGCGACGCCCGTCGGGCCCATCATTGGCCATCATGCGCGAGACGAAACGAGCAATCTTCACTTCATCGGGCACCACAACCAGAATGAGTTTGTCGAATCGCTGCAGCCAACCCGGCGCCGTGCCCCACTTTTCCGCTTCGAAGATGAGCGCGGATTCCACGATGGCGACACGCTGCGCATCGGCGGCGAAGACACCCCGCATCCACTCCTCTTCCGCCGCGATCACAGCCGGATGAACGATGTGGTTGAGCCTGTCCGCCTGGTTATGTTGAAAGGCCAACTCGGCCAGTGCCTTGCGATCAAGCGAGCCATCGCCGCGGACCACGCCCTGGCCGAATGCCTCGACGATCGCCGCGTAGACTGGCTCCCCCGGCTGCATAAGCTGGCGCCCAAGCTGATCCGCGGAAATCACCGCTGCGCCCAGCTCCGCAAAGATGCCGGCAACCGTGCTCTTACCGCTGCCCAGACCGCCTGTGAGTCCAACCCGCAGCATCCGCCCGTCCTAAACCGGCAGCCCGCGCCGCAGCTTGGCCGCACGCACGGTGTTGGCCATCAGCATGGCGATGGTGAGTGGCCCGATGCCCCCGGGCACCGGCGTATAGGCCCCCGCCAATGCGAATGCGTGGGGATCCACATCCCCCACTATCGTGGAGCCCTTCTGCAGGAACAATCCCTCGCGGCGGGCATCCCCGGCGAAAAATCGCTCAAATTCCGCCCGATCTGTAACCCGATTAATGCCCGCATCCAGTATCGTGGCCCCCGGCTTCACCATGGAGGCGGTTACTAATCCCGGCTTGCCGATGGCGACCACCAGGATGTCCGCTTGCCGGGTGAACGAGGCCAGGTCGCGCGTCCTGGAATGGCACACGGTAACCGTTGCGTTTTCCGCCAGCAGAAGGATTGCAGTGGGTTTGCCCACAATGTCACTGCGCCCAACGACCACCGCATTCTGGCCCGCAATCTGCAGATGGCTGCGTTTCAGAATCTCGATGATTCCCGCAGCCGTGCAGGGCGGCAGTGCCGGTTGACCGGTCTGCAAGCGGCCAACATTGACCGGATGAAACCCATCGACGTCCTTGTCCGGGCTCACCGCTTCCAGAAGTGTCTTGGCCTGAACATGGGACGGCAACGGCAGTTGAATCAGGATGCCGTCGATATCCTCACGGGCATTCAAATCCCCGATCAGTGTCAGCATCTCCTCGGTAGTGACCGTTTCCGGCGGGGTAATCAATTCGCTGAAGAGTCCCAGCGCCTCGCAGGTCTTGACCTTGCTGCGCACATAAATCTCTGAGGCAGGAACATGCCCCACCAGCACGGCCGCCAGCCCGGGCCGTATGCCATGAAGCGCCAGCCGCTCTACTTCTGCCCTGACCTCCGCTTTGATTTCAGCGGCGATCTCGATTCCATCCAGAACTTTAGTCATGCACCATCCTTGCTGCTGCGCTCATGGTAAATGGCCCGGCTTGTTGGCGAGCGCGAGGTCGAATGTCAACGACTGGTCTAAACTCGTGGCAGGTCATGCCCACGGTTTCCCAGACTCTGCTCGAAATCCTGGTTTGCCCGGTTTGCCATCACTCGCTCACCGCGGGTCCCGGGAGCGCCCTGCATGCGTGGCTGCATTGCGCTGGTTGTGGCCGCTACTATCCAGTGGAGGATGGCATTCCGGTGATGCTCGAAGATCGCTCGACGCCCCAACCGCCGCACGCCTAGGGCTGGGCGAGGACAGCTAGTTTTCTCTGCTCACCCCTGGCCGGAAAATCAGTCTATTTCTTCATAGAACCTGATGTGAGGAGAGTGCGGAGAGGAAAGCGAGTCGGCTTGATTCCCGGCATCCGGGAGGGGTCGGCGGGTAGTGCTATCCAATGAATCTTGGACATGCCACTTTTGGAACCGCTTTCCCAGAAACGACGCGTTGCATGGAAATGTGTGATTGCTAGCCACGCCGTTCTCGCCCAAATGATTCCCGCGTCCGATACATCCAGCAGAGCAGTTCAGCATCAAATGAGCAGGGTTGTGGTGTGGTTTGCTCAGGCGACGCAATGGTGGAACCTCGCAACCGCTCGTGTCGTTGCGGGTTTCTATATACAGCTAGTAGACACGGAACTGGTTAGTTTCTGCCTTAGATTGGTTGCACACCCGCCAGGTTTACTGGTTTTGAATGCATCGGTCAGGGCAATGCTGTAGATCGTGCCTGGGTCTCAAGTACTAAGAACCGAGAGAGGACAATACAAATGCCGCAAACCACCAAGATCGAAAAATTCTCCGCGCGCGAGCTGTTGAATCTGCGCAACGAGCTCCTGCAATCCGGAATCGATTCCTGGCAGGCAGCTGAAGTCCTCAGCGGCTTTCTCACCGGTCGCGGATACGGCGTAAGCGCTCCTGACGCTCGCAGCGCCGTATCCCGCCTGGAAGAGATGGGCTGCAATCTCGATTGCATGCAAGCCGAGCTGGAAAACCTCGCCTTCGTCATGTAGCTTGCGCGGCGCCGGCTCTCACCCCGGCGCCGCTCCACCCATTCCCCTTATCTGCTTCACCCGCCGATATAAGAACAATCACCTCTAAACAGCCTGCGGAAAAAGCTGCTGTTAGGTAGCTCCGGAACTTAGCGTCTACGTGAGAACCTCAACCATCGAGCCCGCACCGGGCTAATTTCTGCAGCCTCTCAAAGCCGAACCCTTCAGAAAAGACGAATTTCCTGGAACCCGGTCAAAGGCACGCTTGACCACAAAACCCCGTACCCTTCATTCCGGGACCCTCCAGGCTGTATGGTTACAGACGGCGGCTAACTTCCCAAGGTGAGGACTACTGTGCGCGAGTTAAATCGTAGAAGCTTTCTTAAAGTGGCAGGTGTGGCAGCAACGGCGGAGACGTTGCTCGGATCGAGGACCCATTTGCTGGGCGAAATTCAATCCGAACCGGCCCCACCCGTTGCAGCCAACGATCATATTCAGATCGCGCTGATCGGCGCCGGTGGTCAGGGCCAGGGAGATACCAAGGTCGCGCTACAAGTTCCCGGGGTGAAGCTCATAGCCGTGTCCGATTGCTACAACGGCAGGCTCGACCACAGCAAGGAACTCTGGGGCAATGACCTCTTCACCACCCGCGACTACAGCGAGGTTCTGGAGCGCAAAGACATCGATGCCGTCATCATCGGCACGCCCGACCATTGGCATAAGCAGGTCGCCGTGGACGCAATGAAGGCCGGTAAGGATGTCTATTGCGAGAAGCCCATGATCCATCTGTATGCCGACGGTCCGCAGATGATTGAGACCGCGCATGCCACCAACCGGATTATCCAGATTGGAAGTCAGCGCGTGAGCTCGGTGATTTATGCCAAGGCCAAAGAGCTGCTCGCCTCCGGCGCCATCGGAAAACTGAATATGGTGACCGCGCGTTGGGATCGAAACTCGTCCATCGGGGCCTGGAATTACACCGTGCCGCTGGATGCCTCGACCGAAACCTGTGACTGGCCGCGCTTTCTCGGCACCGCGCCCAAGATTCCCTATAACGCTGAACACTTTTTTCAATGGCGCAAGTGGAAGGCCTACGGAAGCGGTGTGGCGGGCGATCTTTTCGTCCACCTCTTTAGCGGAACCCACTTCATCACCGGCTCGCATGGGCCTACCCGCGCCATGGCAACCGGGGGCATACGCTTCTGGAACGACGGCCGCGACGTGCCCGACGTCATGCTGGGTCTCTTTGACTATCCTGAGGGCTTCAATCTGAGTCTGCGGGTGAACTTCGTGGATGGAGGCGAGGAAAACGAAGGGCTGATCTTTACCGGCTCAGAAGGCACGATCGAGATCGCCGGCAACAGCGTCATCGTAAGCCGCGTGCCGCTGGAAAAGGAGCCGGGCCTCATGATTGGAACCTTCACCG
The DNA here is from genome assembly GCA_963721125.1 of uncultured Acidobacteriaceae bacterium. Lineage (GTDB taxonomy): Bacteria > Acidobacteriota > Terriglobia > Terriglobales > Acidobacteriaceae > PALSA-350. The sequence goes on from CAVRHZ010000001.1 coordinate 1,012,467, forward strand.
ATGCGATGCAAGCGCGCATTCTTGAGCAGTACCACCAGAAATATCCGCGCACCCATCCCATGGGCGCGCCGCAGCTGGGATACGAGAAATACGTAGCGGCGCACGGCTATAGCGACAGCTATGACCACTTCAGAAATTTCTTTTCGTCGGTGCGAACTCGCCAACCGGTCGTAGAAGATGCTGTCTTCGGCTACCGTGCCGCGGGAGCGGCCCTGCTCAGCAACCTGAGCTACGAGCAGGGCAAGGTTGTCCATTGGGACCCCGAAGCGATGAAGCTGGTGTAGACTTCGCGCATGAATTGCCGCCTTCTTCTCCCGCTGTTCATGGTTTGCGCGACGGGCTTCGCCCAAGGGCCGCGTGCCCGCGCGCTGGGGGTGCCATTCGACGGCACCCCTGGCCCACTCGATGCAATCACCGATGTCAAAGGGGTGGAAGTAGGCGACACAACGCTCATCCGCGGCGAAGGCAAGTTAGTCGTTGGCCAGGGTCCGGTACGCACCGGTGTGACCGTGATCTTCCCCCGGGGGCGGGCCGATGCCGAGCCGGTTTACGCCGGATGGTTCTCACAAAACGGAAATGGCGAAATGACGGGCACCACCTGGGTGGAGGAATCCGGCTTCCTCGAAGGTCCCGTCGCCATCACCAATACCCACTCGGTTGGTCTGGTGCGCGATTCCATCATCGCCTGGTCGGTGCAGAGCGGCCGGCTGGCACTGCAGCCCTGGTCCCTTCCGGTGGTCGCCGAAACCTGGGATGGCTACCTGAACGACATTAACGGCTTCCATGTGCAGCAACCAGATGTGTTCTCGGCGCTCAACTCCGCCCAGGGTGGCCCCGTCCCTGAGGGCAACGTCGGCGGAGGAACGGGCATGGTCTGCTACGGCTTCAAAGGCGGAGACGGAACCGCTTCCCGTGTGCTCTCAGCCGAGGCCGGTGGCTATACCGTTGGCGTGCTGGTGCAATGCAATTGTGGACGGCGCCCACAGCTCACCATCGCCGGCGTGCCCATCGGTAAGCTCATTCCCGCAGCCCCAAGCACAGCGGCGCTGGAACCCGAAGTGAGGGGCGATGTCGGCTCCATCATCATTGTGGTGGCCACTGACGCCCCGCTCCTGCCCACACAATTAAAGCGGCTCGCGCGCCGCGCAACCATGGGCCTGGCCCGAACCGGATCCAGCTCCGGAAATTCATCAGGGGACATTTTCATTGCCTTCTCTACCGCCAATCGTGGCGCCGGCAAAGAACCTGGTCCAAACTCTGTGCTCACGGTTTCAAATGAACGCATCAGTCCCTTGTTTCAAGCCACGGTCGAAGCCACTGAGGAGGCAATTGTGAACGCCATGGTTGCTGCCCAAACCATGACCGGTGTGGATGGCCACACCATCGAAGCCCTGCCGCATGACAAGTTGACCGAATTCATGAAGCGTTCCCCCCAAGCCGCCCTCAAGTAGCAAGAGTCGGATTGATCCTGGCCTCCGGTGACTCTGCTGGTTGGACAATGCCGCTGGAGACCCCGTAAAGTCTGCCTGTGACCAGAAGCACCACTCTTATTCCGCTCATCGTTAACGCGCAAAGCTTTGGGCCGCGTACGGCTGTCATCGATGCCCAGGGGGTCTTTACTTACGGCGATCTGCTGGAAGCCTCCACGCGTGTGGCAACGGCGCTGCTTGCCGGCCGCGACGATTTGCGAGAAGAGCGCGTGGGGTTTTTGGTGACCCCGGGCTTTTCGTGGGTGGCCACCCAGTGGGGCATCTGGCGCGCGGGTGGAATTGCCGTCCCACTACCGATTAACTCCCCACGCCCCGAGCTGGAGTACCTGGTCGACGATACCGGGGCATCGGCACTGGTGTTCGATACTTCGGCAGCTCCGCTCCTGGAGCCGATTGCTGCAGCCCGTGGCCTCCGCGCGTTTCCCTATGACCAGCTTTCCACTTACCCATTAGCTCCATTGCCTCAGATCTTGAGCGAGCGGCGCGCCATGATTCTCTACACCAGCGGTACGACCAGCAGGCCCAAGGGCGTGGTCACGACCCACGCCAACGTCGCTGCGCAAATCAAGAGCCTGGTGGAAGCCTGGGAATGGTCCGCGAACGATCGCATCCTGCTTTGCTTGCCGCTGCACCACGTGCACGGAATCATCAACGTGGTTGGTTGTGCGCTGTGGTCGGGCGCCACCTGCGATATGCTGCCGCGCTTCGAAGCCAATGTCGTGTGGGATCGCATCGCCGGCGGCCAGCTGACTCTGTTCATGGCGGTGCCTACGGTTTACACCAAGCTCATCGCCGCCTGGGATGCGGCTTCGCCTGAGCGCCGAGCGGAGCTAAGCCAGGCTTGTCGCGGGCTTCGCATGATGGTCTCTGGCTCCGCCGCGCTGCCGGTGAGCACGCTCGCGCGATGGCAGGAAATCAGCGGCCACACGCTGCTCGAGCGCTACGGGATGACCGAGATTGGCATGGCACTCTCCAACCCGTTGCGAGGGGAGCGCGTGCCGGGGAGTGTAGGAACGCCGCTACCTGGCGTCGAGCTGCGGCTGGTCGAAGAGCATGGCAATCCCGTAGGCCAGGGAGTACCGGGTGGAATCGAAGTCTGCGGTCCCGCGGTGTTCACGGAGTACTGGGGCAGGCCAGACGCGACACGCGATGCCTTTCGCGATGGCTGGTTTATCACCGGCGATACCGCGGTTGTCGAAAACGGTACCTACCGCATCCTTGGTCGAACGAACATCGACATACTCAAGACGGGTGGCCACAAAGTATCCGCCCTGGAGATCGAAGAGGTGCTGCGCCAACATCCCGCGATTTCCGAGTGTGGAGTGGTTGGAATACCCGATGCCGAATGGGGCGAGCGCGTCGCCGCGGCGGTAGTGCTGAAAGATGGCGATGTTCTCGATCTGCAATCCCTGCGCACCTGGGCGAGGGAATTGCTGGCGCCTTACAAGCTGCCTTCGCGGCTGCGGGTGGTTGACGCGCTGCCGCGCAATGCGATGGGAAAAATAATGAAGCCTTCCCTGGCCGCGCTATTTCAAACCGAAGGCTACCCCGCCGCATGATAGGAAGCGAGAAATTTAGCGGTTTCTCTTCCGGTTCTGACGCATACTCTGAAACTCCTATGTTTTTCCTGAAGGGAGCGGCCTTGAAGCCATACGTGCTGAAACAGATTTGGTTTGAGCGCTGAGGGAAGCCCAACACGACGTCCAATTCGTCTTGATATAGCTTTGGTTGGTAGCACCGAGGTGATGAACAAACATGACCGATCTTTCACGTCGCGACTTCATTCTCACAGGAAGCGCCGCACTGACTTCCTACTTGGCAAAGGCAGAAGGAACTCCTACGCCATTGACCGCGGGCGAAGTAGTGGACCGTATCCGCAAGCAAGTGGGAATTCCGTGGCGGGCACAAACCGTCGATCAAATCGTTGCCGGGAGTGAGAATACGCCGGTGCACGGAATCGCCACCACCATGATGGCGACTCTGGACGTGGTAGAACGGGCTGCCGCCGCCGGTAAGAACATGATTATCACCCATGAAACACCCTTTTACCTCCACCAGGATCACACCGAAGACATCAAGGAAGACCCAACCTTGCGTTACAAATTGGACTTTGTACGCAAGAACGACATGGCCATTTTTCATTTCCATGATCACTGGCATGCTCGCAAGCCCGACGGGATTGCTACTGGAATGATGATGCAGCTTGGTTGGGAGAAAAATGTTGATCCGGATAACGTGAAGCAATTCACTTTCCCTGGAGTGCCTCTGGCGCATTTCTGCAAGGAGATGCAGCAGAAGCTAAAGGATCGCACGATAAGGGTTGTTGGTGATCCGCGAATGCCGGTCAAGCGAGTTCTTGTGAGTTGGGGATTTGTGAGCAGAATGCCAGGCATCTCCCTTTTTGCTCGTCCCGATGTCGACGTATTCATCGCCGGGGAGACGCGTGAGTGGGAACTGGTAGAGTACGTGCGCGACAGCATAACAGCAGGAAATAAGAAGGCGCTCATCCTGCTAGGGCACGTGGTCTCGGAGCAAGGCGGCATGATCTATTGCGCTGACTGGTTGCGATCCTTCATCTCTGAAGTTCCGATCGAGTTCATTCCAACCAGGGAGCCCTTTTGGACCCCCGACCACCCCATTGAGATCTAATTGGAATCAGGGTTCCTATCCAGGGCTGTGATGTCTTGTATCAGTGGCATGGCTTTACATGTTGCGAAAAAACTCTCTGTACGAAGGGCACGGCTTTCCAGGCTGCGGAAAGCTCACGCTTTGTGTCAGGGCACGACTTTAGTCGGGCCGCACACCATGGTACGGACCGGGCAAGTAGGTAACAAAAGGTACCGGGCAAGTGGGTAACACTTTTCGTTCACAGCGCAGGGCAGGTAGAAGAGAGCATGCCCTGGAAAGTGACGGATGTGTTGGACGAGAGGACGCGGTTTGTTCTGGAGTATGAGAGCGGAAGCTTCACGATGGCCGAGCTGTGTCGGATCTATGGCATCGCTCGCAAGACCGGCTACGTGTGGACAGATCGGTATGAGGTGGAGGGACTAGCAGGATTGCAGGACCGTGTCTATGGAGCGGGCCACCATCCCAACCAGACCAAGAGTGGGATTGAGGAGCAGATTGTGCAACTGAAACAGGCGCATCCGAGTTGGGGAGCCAAGAAGCTGCGAGCCCGTCTTTTGGCGACGAAAAAGGGTGTCCATTGGCCTGTGGTGAGCACTTTTGGAGAGATCTTGCGGCGGGAAGGGTTGAGCGCACCGCATCACAAGCGTCTGAAGACGCCTGTGTACGGCAAGCCGTTTGAGAAGGTAGCAGAGGCTAATCAGACATGGTGTGGGGACTTCAAGGGCTGGTTCCTGACTGGACAAGGGGAGCGGGTTGATCCGTTGACGATGACCGATGCACACAGCCGTTACTTGCTGCGTTGTCAGAGCGTGGAGAAGACGAATACGGAGCAAGTGCAAGCCATCTTTGCAGCAGCCTTTCGCGAATATGGCATGCCGCAGACGATCCGAACCGATAACGGCGCACCGTTTGCCTCCAGAGCCATCGCTGGCATTTCACGCTTATCGCTCTACTGGATGAAGCTGGGCATCAGGCCGGAGCGGATCAAGCCAGGTCATCCGGAGCAAAATGGGCGTCATGAGCGCATGCATCGAACGTTGAAGGCAGAGACGGCGAAACCCCCAGCAGCCAACCGGAGAGCGCAGCAAAAAGCTTTTGATCGGTTCCGCCAACAGTTCAACGAGGAACGCCCGCATGAGGCGCTGGAGCAGAAGACGCCGGCCTCCTGCTACCACTGTTCGCCGCGCCCCTATCCGGATCGACTTCCTGAACCGGAATACGACACCAACATGAAGCCCAAGAGAGTTTATCCGGATGGAACCTTCTTCTGGAAAGGCACACAGATCTTTATCAGCAAGTGTTTGGGGGGAGAATTTATAGGCATGGAGCAGACCGACGATCGTTACTGGGACGTTCATTTTGCCACCTTCCCCCTGGCGCGCTTCGATAGTCATAAGCTCGTCATGCACCCGATGCCGAACGAGGAGCAGTGAATGGCTATGGAAATGACGGCAGTATGGAAAGAGAGGAAAAGCAGAAGCCCTTTCCCTCTCTTCCCACACTGCCTTGGAAAGCTCGCAAAAACCGCGAGCTTCCCACATTCCCACAGCCTCGGCGACGACTTGGGATTTCCTTCTTCTCCAAGCTCGTTTAACTTCAACTTCAACGAAAAGTGTTACCTACATGCCCGGTACCTTTTGTTACCGACATGCCAGTTCACACACCATGCGCCCGATGAGGGCTTTACAGGCTGCGGAAAAAACCAGTGACTTGCGTCTGGGTTTGCTAGCAGTCGATTCGCCGGTCATTGTTTTACCACCAAAGCCGTTTTTTGGCCGTTTTCTGACGCTGCAGCGGGAGAATTCCCGACTGCAGAGACACCTCTGCCCCAGCGTTACGCCGCGATTGGCATGAGCCTCCTCATGCGTACCAAGTTATAAGCCGTGATGGTCAAGCGGTAGAACCAATCTACACGCCTCAGTCCCCGAAGCTTGACCTGACGGAGCGGCCGGTCGAGCTTAGCCCAACCAAACACACGCTCGATCAGCTTCCGCTTCCGTTGGCTAATCGAGCGGCGCTCGTCAGCTCTTTCCGCCTCCGTTAGACTATTTTTGCGCTGGTTGATGCCGCTCTCATACTCGGCGACATGCGGAGCCACGTGGCGCTGGCGTAGGCCGACAACGAAATGCGAATCTTGATACTGTTTGTCGGCTCCCAACGTATACTCGCGCTCTGCATCGTTCAGCCGGTCGTGGCGCAACTGCTCATCAATCATCTTCAGCGCTACTTCACGCTCCGCGCTGGTGGCTGATTGGCTCGCCTCCGCTGCTACCACCAACCCGTTGCGGTTCTCCATCAAAGCGTGGCCAAGATAGCTGGGAACGCTCTTATCAGCGGTCGCTTTCTTGTACAGTCGGGAGTCTGGGTCCGTCTCCGACTTCACCTTATCGCGCAGCAACACTTCCCCTCCAGATCCTGTACCCTGCCCAGGCTTTGGTACATCGTCCTTGGGTTTAAAACTGCGTGCCGCAGCCCAGGCTTGAATCAACGTTCCATCCACCGTAAAGTGCTCTTCGCTGAGCAAATTGTGCTCCCGGGCTTGCTCCAGTACCGCTCCCAACAGACGCTGGCTTACCTCACCATCAATCAGCCGCTCCCGGTTCTTGGTGAACACCGTCACGTCCCATACCCGATCGTCCATCTCCAAACCCACAAACCAGCGGAACAACAGGTTGTAATCCAACTGCTCCATCAGCTGGCGCTCCGACCGGACCGAGTACAGGATCTGCAGTAAAAGGCTCCGCAGCAGACGCTCCGGCGCGATCGACGGACGACCCTTGCGCGAGTACATCAACTCAAATTCCCCGTCCAAACGCTCCAGCGCTCGATCAAACATCGGTCGGATCTTGCGCAACGGGTGCTCCGCTGGTACCCGCTGCTCTAATGTCACATAGCTGTACAAACCACGCTGTTTCTTGTCGTCTCCACGCATGCCAACTTATTACCAACCTCAACTCTCAACGAAAAGTACCAAGCATGGGTCCTTTTTTCCGCAGCCTGTTTAGCCCCTGAGATGTTGCTTTCGATCCGGTCAGAGTTTTCCGCACGACTGTTTAGTCGTGCCCTGATACAAAGGAAGCATTCCCTAAGCCAACTTTGGCATCCAACTACTGCTTCCAAAATGAGTCTGGACGACTACCCGCATGATCAACGATCTTTGGTACAAGAACGCCATTATTTATTGCCTATCGATCGCCACCTACCTGGATGCGGATGGTGATGGTATTGGCGATTTTCAGGGGCTCATGAGCCGTCTCGATTACTTACAAGGCCTCGGGGCTACGGCCTTATGGCTGATGCCCTTTCAGCCCTCCCCGGGCAAGGATGACGGTTACGATGTTGCAGATTACTACGGAGTAAATCCCCGCTTCGGTACGCTGGGAGATTTCGTCGAGTTCACCAACGGCTGCCGGCAGCGTGGATTGCGCGTCATGATCGACCTGGTAGTCAACCACACGTCGGACCAGCACCCCTGGTTTCAGGAAGCGCGCCGCGACCCCAACTCCAAGTATCGCGACTGGTATGTGTGGTCGAAGAAGAAACCAAAGAACGCTGCCTCAGGGGTCGTATTTCCGGGGGTCCAGAAAAGCACCTGGACCTATGACGAAGTCGCGAAAGCTTACTATTTTCATCGCTTCTACGATTTTCAACCGGATCTCAACACCGCCAACCCCGAGGTCCAGGCCGAGATCCTCAAGATCATGGGGTTCTGGATACAGCTTGGCGTTTCCGGATTCCGTATGGATGCTGTTCCCTTTGTCATTTCCTCAAAGGGAGCCAAGGTAACTAAGCCGCAGGAAGACTACGAAATGTTGCGCACCTTCAGCCAGTTTCTAAGCTGGCGAGAAGGAGACGCGATCATCCTTGGTGAAGCCAACGTATTGCCCGACACCGATATGCGCTATTTCGGCAACGCCGGCGAGCGCATGCAGATGATGTTCAATTTCGATGTCAATCAACATCTATTCCTGGCCATGGCCACCGCGGATAGCCGGCCCTTGAAGAAGGCCATGCTGTCCACGAAGCGGCGGCCCGCGACCGCACAGTGGGGCCAGTTTCTTCGTAATCATGACGAACTGGATCTCGGCCGCCTCGAAGAGAAGCAACGCGAGGCCGTCTTCGCGGCCTTTGGACCAGACCCCGATATGCAGTTATACGACCGGGGCATTCGACGTCGCCTGGCGCCGATGTTAGAAGGCGATCGCAGGCGGTTGGAACTTGCCTACAGTCTGATGATGACGTTGCCCGGCACTCCCGTTATCCGCTACGGAGACGAAATCGGGATGGGCGACAACCTCAAACTGCCGGAGCGCAACTGCGCCCGTACACCCATGCAGTGGTCCTCGGAGCCGCATGCAGGCTTCACCAAAAGCGACCAGCCAATCATGCCGGTAATCAGCTCCGGCCCTTACGGTTTCGAGCACGTCAACGTCGCTGCGCAGCGCCGCGATCCGGATTCATTGCTGGATTGGATGGAGCGCATCATTCGCATGCGTAAGGAAGTGCCCGAGATAGGCTGGGGCGACTTTTCCTTCATCTCTGCGCAAGCCCCGGAAGTACTCATCATGCGCTACGACTGGCGCAACAATTCAGTGCTTTGTATCCATAACCTTAGTTCTGTGCCGCGCGAGGTAAGCTTTTCTGTTTCCAATGGACAACAGGAAGCCTGTACCTTAGTGAATCTCCTATCGGAAAATCATAGTCAGCCGGTAACCGGGGACAAACATCGTATTCTACTCGAACCATATGGTTACCGGTGGTACCGCGTTTGCGGTCTCGATTACCTGCTCAATCGCACCCCAATGTGACCAGATCGCGCGGTCCTGGACAAAAATCACACAAATGCTTTGCCGCATCCGTAAAACTCGCATCCTACTACTCAACTAGAGGCATAGGTTGACTTAGAAAGCCTCTTGAAGGAAGGTCGAGAAATCCGCATGAAAAATCTTTTGGCTGCTTCGCTGGTCGGTATTACGCTTGCTTGCGTTAACCCCGCAAAGGGGGCGGACATTTCCAAGCTGGACGCACGAATCGACGCCGCGCACAACGTATTGCACGAGTTAATGACTACACCCGACAAGGGTATTCCCTTTGACATTGCAGCTAAGGCTCATTGCGTAGCGGTTATCCCTGGGTACAAGAAAGGCGCTTTCATCGTGGGCGCGCAGTACGGCCAGGGCGTAGCGACCTGCCGCACGGCTACCGGGTGGAGCGCGCCGGTTTTTATCCAATTGACCGGGGCTAGTTTCGGATTGCAGGCGGGTGGTCAGTCTACCGACCTGGTTCTGGTTGGCGTCAACCGTCGCAGTCTGGATGATCTGTTGAAGGATAAAGTGAAACTCGGTGGCGATATCGCCGCGTCGGCAGGTCCTGTAGGCCGCGATTCGCAAGCTTCCACTACAGAACTCGCGAACGCCGAATTCCTTACCTATTCTCGTAGTCAGGGACTGTTCGCTGGCGTTGACCTGACTGGCGACGAGGTTCACCAGAACACAGCTGATACAGAAGCCTATTACGGCAAAGACATTCCGTATAAGACCATCTTGAGTGGTGCGGTTCCCACGCCTGCGTCGGCGCACCACTTCGTTGCCACAGTCAACGAAATGTTCCGTAGAGGCAGGGCTGACAGGGCGTCGCGATAAAACAAGCGCTCGGTTCAAACGAGGTAGCTTAACCAGGGGGAGCGGAAATCGCTCCCCTCCTTTTTGGGTACGGGCTAAAGAGTGTGGGTGAGAACTACCGAAACCCAGACCCTTGAGCGGGAGCCGGGGCGCATCGCAGACCCCTCGGCTGCCAAAAGCGATGGCGGCGCTTGATCTACGGCTGCTAAATGGAAGCTAGGCAGCTGTCGCCAGCGAAGACGCGCGGCCGCTCCGTGGCTAACCTCATCGTCGGTGCGCCCAAGCTCCCGCACAAAGGTCTCCGTTTCGTTAGTTCTCCCACAGAATCGTCATCCTGAGCGAAGCGCCTCGCAGACCTATCGCTTAACAGAGGACTTACGGCGCGGAGTCGAAGGACCCCGAAGGATGCTTAATCGACACATCCTCCTCAGGGTTTTCCGGCCACCAAAACTACAAAAAACAATAAGGTCACAGCCTCCGAGGGCAGTCGAGGGATCTGCGGTGCGCCCCGGTTCCCGCTCAAGGTCTGGGTTTCGCTAGTTAGCCTCTTCAGCCAGGTAAGCGATTGAAACAGGTTTTAGCCCCCAAGGGGTTACATCTGGGCGTTCCGGAAAACCGGCGCGGTAATTCCTTCACACCACCTGATGGGAAATTGCATTCTCCAACGATGGCGTTGCTTCGGGCACCGAAGGAGCACCCGAAGCCAGGCTAGCCTGCAGAAGAGTTTGAGCTAACGTCGTGCACACCAGTTTCTGTTCGCCACCGCTGATCTCCGTCGCAGCTTTGACCGGATCTTCCGGGTAATTCCATAACCCGATAATGATCGTGAGCTTTGGCTGCTGCATGCGCAGTCTTCTGTAGATACCGCGTGCATGCGAAATGGCATACGGCGGCAGAGCAGAAAGGCAAACGACTTCGGGCTCCGCGTTGATAGCTTCTGCCAGCATTCGATCTACACTTCCAATCGGGATCGCTATCGTTGAGTAACCAGCTCGATCCAGCAATTGGGCCAGCATGATGCCGACGATCTCATCCGCGTCGTCGCGGACCGGAAGGCAGACAATCTTTTTAGAAAGTATGCCCGCGATCCCAACGGTTCGGGGCTCGTCTTCCCTGAGGCTAAATTCTTCCACCAGGTCTTTTGTGGTTTGCGTGATAAAGTCGACCGTCGAATCGTCGAGTGCGTTACGATGGCGATCCTGTTCAGCCAGGTTGAGCGCGGGAATCAACACCGTGTCATAAAGGTCTTCCAGCGAATTGGCCTTCAAGTGGGCTTCGAGTACCTGGCTGGCTTCGCGCTGGTCATTAGCCAACAAGCGCTGATAATAATGCGCTCCCGGTTTCATCACCGGCTGATCTCCGAGAAGAACAGCTAGAAATTGAAGACTGGGAACGTATGCGCCCACGACCACCAGGCAGACGGTGAGGGGCACAGAGAGGATCAGGCCAATCGGTCCCCATATGAGCGCCCAGAAGATCGCGGCGACCAGAATTGCTAGCGAGGACAGCCCGGTGTGCTTCCCGTAAACTAACGGCTCCAACAAGTTCGCGGTGACTAACTCCAGGCAAAAGAAGATAGCCATGATGAGCAGCGTCTTTGTCCAGCCGTTGAAAACTGCCAGGGACAACGCGGTAGGAAGCAGAGCGCCGATGGGCGCGCCAATATAGGGAATAAACCGCAGAAGTCCGGCCAGCGCTCCCCACAGTAGAGCGTGCGGCAGTTCTATGAAGTGCAGTGCAACAAAAACGACCAGGCCAAAGCCGGTATTTACCAGCGACTGCAACAAGAGATACTGGCTGACACGACGGCTGGTATCATCCATCGCCTGTGTCATAAGCTGCAGATGTCCTTGTCCGCTCAGCCGAATAAGACGATTGCGCAGATCCTCTCTCTTCAACAGCATGAAGAAGGTGAAAACCAAGACCAAAATGACAGAAACGGTTACCCCCAGAGCACCGCTGAGCGCGTCTAGCCGCCCTTGACTGCCACCCACCTCCCGCACAGAAACAGGTTGGCTGGGCGACCCTAGCTCCGCCGCCTCATGCCCTTGATCGCCGGCAAAGCCAAAACTCAAATCGCTAATTTCCTTGCCTAGATTGCCCACCTCTCTTTGCGCTCGGCTGAAGTTCGTTGCCTTTGACTGCTGGAACGATTGGATCTTGTCCTGAATGTTTGTCGTATAGGACGGTAAAGCGTCGGTCACTTCAATCAACTGCATGAAAACGGTCCAGCCGGCGGATCCTAAAACCACCCCCGCTGCAAGTAAGACCACCGGAATGGCCACTATCCTGGGAATCCGAATTCTCTCCAAACATGTGACCAGGGGAGCCAGCACGAAAGTCAGCAGCATGGCGAGGGCCAGCGGCAACACTACCGTCTTCGCCAGGTAGAGCACAGTGATCAGGACCACCGTAACTACGACAGCCAAAAGCTGCGAGAGCACGCGGGATGAGTTCGAGCGGATCATGAACGACCTTACCAATCAAAGATTGTGGTGGACCGGTTCAACAGATGCAGAACCAGGAGGCCGTGTTGCCAACCGTTTGAATGTCTTTTACCTGCTCAGCCAGGGAACAAAAATACACTGCCGGCCTTGGCTCAGCGATAGCTTCTCGCATCGTATGAAACGTAAGGCAGAATACATCGCCTGGAGGCAACACATGAGTGTAGAGAGTTTAGAAGAGCTGTTCCTGGACGAATTAAAGGATCTCTATTCGGCAGAAAAGCAAATTACCAAGGCCTTGCCAAAGATGGTGAAGGCGGCAACCTCGCCGGAACTAAAGGATGCTTTTCAGAGCCACCTGGACGAAACCAACGGTCAGATCGAGCGCCTGGAAACGATCTTCGAAATGCTCAAGAAAAAGGGAACGGGCAAAACCTGCGAGGGCATGAAGGGCGTCCTCTCAGAAGGCGCCGAGGTTTTGCGGGAAACCAAAAAGGGAGACCTTCGCGACTCCGGCCTTATCACTGCGGCTCAGCGAGTGGAGCACTATGAGATGGCGGGGTACGGAGGCGTTCGGGAATACGCTAAGCTTCTCGGCCAGAAAGAGATCATGGCCCTTCTCGACGCCACGTTGAAAGAAGAAGAGGCTGCTGACAAGAAGCTCTCGCAAATTGCGAAAGCGGTGAACGTCGCTGCATTGAACGGCTCTAAGATGGAGGAAAAATAGACGGGTTTACCTGCAGCTCGATTAGTTCATATTCTCCTGGTCCAGCAGATGCTGAAACTCCGGCGTCGTTCGTAGGGTGGCGAAGTCCTTGTCTTCGATGAGACGTTTGCGGTCGTTGAAGCCTTCATCCATTGCCTTACGAAGATAGGTGAGCGCCTGTTCCTGCTTTCCCGCCCGGGCGAAGGTAGCGGCGACGAAGTAGTTCATGGCGATCCGTTGTTCACGGGAGCTGCCGGCTTCTATCATCGCCGACCGATTGGGAGCGAACACCGTCTCATCGATCTCGAACGCTTTGCGATAGGCCTTCATGCCTTTCTTGTATTTCCCCTCGGCAAAATAGGCGGTGCCAAGATTGCAGAAAATGACCGCACTCTCCTGGGTATGTTTCAGGGCTCGCTTATAAAAGTGCTCCGCGTCATGGAAATCATGTTGGCCGTAATACACGGCAGCAAGGTTGTTGGAAGCAGGAGCAAAGCGAGGATTGATCGCGAGCGCCATCTGATATGCCTTGCGTGCCTCGTCCAGGGCGAACAAATGGTGGTAGGCCATGCCTATGCTATTCCAGACCAAAGCGGATTTTAGATTGCCTCCCTGGTAGGCGACGATAGCTGCAGCGTACTCTCCGCGGGCCATCAAAATGTCCGCTTTCATCTCAGCGGGCATCGGGTCGAGCGTCAGAGTCTTGCGCTGCGGGGCAGAAGCGGACACTTCTTGCGGGGGCGCTGCCGTGGTTTGGGCTGAGGGAGTTTGGGGCACTTCTCCCAACAGGCGAACGCTGGCTAAGGTTAGAATTGCCGCCGCGCACCAGGGCTTCACGCCGAATAACGGTAAACTGGGAATCTCACCCATCGCTCGCCTCCTATAAGCCACTTCTCTGATCGCGGCGATGCAATCAGACCCTTGCGTGATTCATTCTCCTCCCATTCACAAGGGAGAGCAATAACCACTCCTGAAGAAATGTCAATAGCCAGTCGGCGCTTGGGCCCGGCCACACCGGCTCCGGAAAGCCCGATGGTTAGTCCGGGCTCTACAGGTTGCACAAAACTCTGGTTTTTGAAGGGTTCGGGCTTCAACCCGTACGTAAGTATCTGAAAATAAGCCCGGCTTTAGCCGCTCAGGGGCACTCTTTTACACCTCTTCCGACCGTTTCCGCAGGCTGTTTAGCCCTGTTGATTCCTGTCAGTGGGAGCCCCCTGCTTTAGCAGGGGGAGCGACGCTTTCAGCGTCGCGGAAAGAGTCGCACTTCGATACACCGGGTTTTAGCCCCGGGACTTACCTCAGCCGATGTCCTAACGGACACCCAGACTCGGCACTTCTCTATGCCAACTGCGATTCTCCTCGTCCCCTTTCACAGACCTCTTCCCCCCGAAAGAAACTGTGAAGAAGTTCGCGGAGAATCGCGGCCGGCAGGACGAAACTGGACCGTCAGACAGCATTCTTGAACGTCGGAACCCAGCCCCATCTCTCTAACATCGACATAGTGGTGGCGATAGTCCGAACGTTACAACCTGCGCCCCCGAAATTGTTAGGGAAGGTTTGCGAACACCTTAAAATCCGGACAAGAATATTGGTCGCAGGGGGGCAGTGCCTGACTCGCCAAGGGCCCGCGGCCCCTAAGTTGCAAACTGTCATATGACTGTAACCAGATTGCTATATTTCCTTCTTCATAGCCCTGTAGCTCCGGCGAATCTGGGAAGGAAAAAGCATGCGAGGTTTTCTCGAAGCTCTGCGAATCCAGCGGTGGGACGACCACCGTTACTATCATCACAGTCGCATTAATCAGTCGCTCCACCTGCTGAGTGCGCTTAGCTTTCTTACCGCGTACGGTCTGATCTTCAAGAATCCTGCGGCCTCGGCGTTGATTGGCTGGCTGGTAGCGATGGTCAGCCGGCAAGCCGGGCACTTCTTCTTCGAGCCCAAGGGTTACGACCAGGTGAACCACGCCACCCATGAGCACAAGGAGGACATCAAGGTCGGCTACAATCTGCGGCGCAAGATTGTTCTGCTGGCGATATGGGCGCTGTCACCGATGCTCCTGTGGCTAAGTCCGACCCTTTTCGGCATTTTTCCGGAGTACACCGATCGCACCATCTTCATCCAGCACGTCGGCCAAATCTGGCTGGTTGTCGGCTTTGGCGCTCTGCTATTCCGCACCGTGCAACTGTTCTTCATCCGGGACGTCCAGACAGGCTTGGTCTGGATGACGAAAATCCTGACCGATCCGTTTCACGACTTCCTGCTCTACTATCGAGCGCCGTTTTACCTGCTGGGGGGCCAACTGATTGACCCTATGGATGATGTAGGCGAGCCCGAAACTTTCCTAGCGGTACGCGACGCCTAACGCTTGGGCTGGTGAGGGCTGCATTCGGCCACCACCAGCCATTAGGGGCCAAGTGGCTGCGTGCGAACCGCCAGCTCAGAAGGAGCCCGGAAGGGGCTGCGCAGATGTGTCCAGAGCAACCTGCTGTTGTTACGGTCCAGCTTGCCGCGACACTATCCTCAACATGACCGAGGACGTGAAGATATGCCCGAAGTGCAATAAGAAAACTCTGGAGCCCACCCTGGACTGCCTTGTTCCGCCCGAAATGATCGGATTGTTGCAAAAGCCAATTCCTAACGGTTCCGACCCACGCGTGATGCCTTACTTTTGCTTGAGTTGCCGCCGTGTCGAGTTGTACCCAGTGGGCACCTGAACGACCGCTCAGTAAATCCTGCTGGCAATCACCTGACCGCCTATGGAATTCGAATCGATGCTCGTAGAACGAAGCAATATCTCAAAAAAGCGGAGCGAGCCGTCGGGCCGGGTAGCCTGCCGGAGAATAGGCGCGATGGCAGCCGGATGAAACAGCGTTTCTGCTCCCGCTTGCGTTCCCGCTACAGCGAGCCCTTTTAAAAGCAGCAGATGGCCGCTGCCATCCAGGTTGGGAAGAAACGCGATCAGGGCGAATGTCTCATGCGCCGGCTCATTCCAGTGGCTTGCGTACGACGCCGCTTCCCCGCGTTCCGGCTTTGCGTTGATATTCGTCGCCCCCTCCATTGCCTGGTGATAAACAATTCGGAAGTTGGCGCTGTTCTCCGCGATGGCGGCCCAGGGATTGCTATCGACTGAGCCGAAGAGAACAGCGTTAGCGTTCTTCAGATCGTCGAGCCGCAGGTCGCGCGGGAAGCGGAGGAAAGTCCGCCGTGGATGGTACTCCGGCAGTCCGGCAAGAGCGGCAACAATCTGCAGGTCGACAAAACTGTGACCACCCTGTTCACCTCAACCGGCACCTATGTATTCGACGCGGTCAAACCTGGTTCCTACATCATGGAAGCTGCTGCGCCAAATTTTCAGACGTACATCACCAAGGGCGCAAATTGTGCACGTTCAACAAATCTTAACCATCGATATCACTCTCGCGCCGGGCAGCGCAAAACAGGAAGTGACCACGACCGCTCCGCTCCTCTCCTTCAGGCGGAGAAATGCCGCAATCCGCCAAACCATCGATATCAAAGCGGTGAACGATTTGCCGCTCAATGGGCGCGATTGGGTTTCGTTGGCACAACTTTCCGCCGGAGTCGCGACCGCGCCTCCGGCAAACCCCAGCACGGCCTTCTGTTGCGCTTCAAAACCCTGCATCCTGCAGCAGAACACCGCTGCCCGATGCAGGATCAAAGGCCATAAAGCCCATGGATCGTGCCTTCGCTGCAAGTGCGGCGCCGCAACGCGGTCAAGGCTTACGCGAAAGTCGTATCGCTGGTACGAGTCCACTCAGTAATTACTTACCCATCCTGCCGATAAGCAACCTGTCGCTGAGGAATTATCGGATGTTGAAAAAATATTACCAAAGTGCGCCATTAGATTTGCCTTCCGGAGAGAGCGCTGCCCCTTCACTTCCCGAGATAATTTCCGCCTTGTCCTTTGCCTTGGATCTTACCGAGGGTGCTGTGCCGGGGCATGCGCTGCGCAGCTGTCTGCTTGGCATGCGCCTGGGTATGGAGCTCGGCTTTTCCCCGATCGCCTTGGCTGACCTCTATCACGCACTTCTGCTGAAAGACGTTGGTTGTAGCAGCAACGCGGCGCGTATGTGCCAGATCCTCGGCGGTGGTGATGACCGTGCGGTCAAATCGGGCGTGAAGCTTGAAGATTGGACGCGTCCGGATAGACCTAGACTTTCCACCCTGCGGCTCCTGTGGAACAACGTGTCGCCCGATGAGAATCCCGTGCGCAGGCTGGGCCGCATCCTGCAGATCGGGTTCAGACAACACGATAACAATGAAGAGATGATCCAGCTCCGTTGCGATCGCGGCGCGAGCATCGTGCGCAAGATCGGCATGAGCGAACAAACAGCCCTTGCCGTGCGAAGTCTTGATGAGCATTGGGACGGCAGCGGTTATCCGCAGCGGTTAAAGGCAGAGGCTATCTCCCCACTGGCCCGGGTGATGGCGGTGGCACAACATCTGGACGTGTTTTCCGTCGAGCAGGGCTCGGTGCAATGCATGCTCGCTCTACGCCAGCGCAGCGGACGCTGGTTCGATCCTGAGGTAGTCAAGGCAGCTGAATCGCTGCACAAGCGGTCTGCATTGTGGAAACAGCGTTCGCCTAACGGAGTTCAGGGCTCCACCGACCCGGCCAAGGCCGTGCGGGCTGCCGTCATCGACTTATCACCCCACGAGAACAACCGCCTCAGCGCCTCGCACGTAGATCTAATCTGTGAAGCATTTGCGGAAGTGGTGGACGCCAAATCTCACTTCACCTTTCGCCATTCCATGGGTGTTACAGAAATCGCCCGCAACATCGGCAACGCCATGGGACTCAAGCCGGATCGGATGCAGTTGCTGAACCGCGCGGCCCTTTTGCATGATCTGGGTAAGCTTCGTGTGCCGAATTCCATCCTCGACAAGCCCGGTAAACTCAATGATGCCGAGTGGTCTACTATGCAACAGCATCCTGGGCTGACCCGTGCCATTCTTATTCGGGTGAAGGAGTTTCAAGAACTAGCGGAGGTGGCCGGCGCTCACCACGAAAAGCTCGATGGCACAGGCTATCCAAACCGGCTGACTGCCGGGCGTCTTTCACTCCAGGCACGTATTCTTGGAGCCGCGGACATATACGGCGCCTTGACTGAGGATCGGCCCTATCGCGGCGGCTTCAGCCCCGTGGAGGCGTTGCAGATCATGGAGCGTGACGTTCCCGGCAAGTTGGACGCAGATTGTTTTGCTGCGCTGTCTTCCATCGCGGAGGCGGGTAGGAACACGGCATCGTCACTGCAACCAGTAAGTGTCGTGGCGCCCGGCCGATCCCCCACCACACTTGGCCCAGCAGTGTTGACACTCAGCTCCTGATACCAGGACGTTCGCGGGCGTGCACAGCGCTAGGATGTTGCCACTACTCTGTAATCACTTTGTCGGCCATTCCACGAGAGAAACGAAGATTGTCGGATTTCCGTACTTCGCTCCGTAGTTGCTGAGATCGGCCTCCGTTACCCCGCGAGGCCGCGAGCAGGCGCTGCAGGCATAAATCGGAATGTGCCTGGCCGCTACTTTGTCCAACGTCAGCGAAATCGAGATTACACGTTTGTCATCGTAGGTGCGGAAACGGGCATGCTGAGAATGACCCGCGTACCTTTCCCTGGCTGGCTGGCAATTTCCACCTTGCCTCCGTGAAGCAGCATGATGCCCTGCACGATTGCCAGCCCAAGCCCCGTGCCGCCCGAGACTTGTGAACGCGACGGATCCACCCGGAAGAAACGATCAAATACTCGGGGCAGTGCTTCCGGGGGAATGCCGATGCCCGTATCAGTGACCTCGATCCGAACCACGGCACTTTCGGAACTAGCCGCTATCACCACCGAACCGCCCGATTGTGTGTGCGCCACCGCATTCGAGATCAGGTTTCCCACCGCCCGCTGGATCAGCGTCCTGTCAAGTTCCGCGATCACCGGCTCATCGCCGAACCTGGTGCTCAAAGAGATTCCGCCGTCAGCGGCAGAGGCTTCGTAATACTCCTGCACACCGTCCAGCAACTCGGCTACGTCGACCCGCTCGCGACGCACATGCGCCAGGGGGCTTTCTGCGCGGGCCAGAAACAGGAGGTTGCCAATCAAATCCGACAAGCGCACGGCTTCTTCCAGAGACGACTCCAGCGCATCCCGGTATTCGTCAATATTGCGAGCACGCGCCAATGCAACTTCGGCTTCACCGCGGATGTTGTTCACAGGAGTGCGCAGGTCATGCGCAATATCGGCAGAGAACCGGGATATGCGATCGAAGGAATCCTCCAGCCGATCCAACATCTCGTTGAAGGTGCCGGCCAGCGATGCGAGCTCAAAGGGATAACCTTCGGCTAGGATTCGCTCCCCAAGATGGGTGGAGCTAATGCGCCTGGCAGTCGCTGCCATCTCTTCCACCGGCCGAATGCCCTGACGCGCAATCTGATAACCGACCAAAGGGAAAATCGCCAGGGTCCCCAGGATGATCACCCAAAAAACCCATCGAAACCGCGCCAGGAAAGCTTCTTTCTGCGAGACGTCGATGGCAATCTGAATCGTAATGGTATGACCCGGAGTCGAGCCGACCCGCGCTGTCGCGGTGGTGACGCGAAAGGCTCGCCCTTGGCTGCCCTTCATCGGGATCGACACATCAGGATGTCCTCGTGTCCGTTGGGCGAGCTCCGCAAGATCTATTTCATCCCCCATACCAGGCGTTGTCATTAACGGCATGTTTCGCTCATCAAGCAGGCGGATATAGAAGTGTTCATATCGCCGCGCCGCCGTCTCCAGCTCAACTTCCTCCCGCAGCGCGTCCGTATCATCGGGGCGCTCCCGCAGCATGGTGCGGAGCACGTGCAACTTATCGCCCAGGAACAATTCCGTACTCTTCTCTAATTCGGAAAGCAGCACGAGGTAAAGGCTGGCGGTGGCCAAAATTACCAGAACCAGGCCTGCCAGCGCGTACCCGGCGGTTAACCGGAATGCCAGCGTCCGCCACAGCCGCGATATCGGCATGAGGCTACGCGTCAGCGTCCAGCACATAGCCGGCGCCGCGAATCGTCTGGATGAGTTTGTGCGGGAACGGGTCGTCCACCTTGCTGCGGAGTCTCCTCACGTTGACGTCCACAACATTCGTGTCGCTATCGAAGTTCATGTCCCAGACCGCTTCGGCGATCAGCGTGCGGGACAGGACTTCGCCCGCACGGCGCGCGAGCAGTGACAGCAGAAGGAATTCTTTCGCAGTCAAATCAAGCCGCTGGCCGGCACGCGTCGCACGATGGCGCAGCAGGTCGATTTCCAGATCGGCCCTACGGATCGTATCCTGCGGCCGAGCCGGCGTCCGGCGCAACAACGATCGCACCCGCGCCAATAATTCAGAGAATGCGAACGGCTTCACCAGGTAGTCGTCGGCCCCCAGTTCGAATCCTCTTACGCGCTCGTGGACTGCGTCCCGGGCGGTCAGCAAAAGGACCTGGGTAGCTCGGCCCGCCTGACGCAAGCGGGTGAGAACCTGCCAGCCATCCAGGCTGGGTAGCATTACGTCCAGGATGATCAGGTCGAAGTCCAAATCCTGCGCCAGCAGCAGTCCATCCACGCCGTTTGCCGCCACATCGACTACAAAGCCTGCTTCGCTCAGGCCCTTCTTCAGAAACTTTGCGGTCTTGGTTTCATCGTCTACGACCAGAATTCTCATAGTGACCCACGTCGGCGTGCTGCGATTGGTATCTATCGCTGTCACGAACGCATGAGTCCGTTCAGTGTCAGCCGGAGAAGCCACGACTCCCGACGTATATTGTTGTCGACCCACTACGGGTTTGTGTTTATGGGAGATGAATTCTGTCCATCGACTGGATGGAGCGCGCACTTCCCACCGACGCAGTCGAACTCAAAGGCGCTCACCGTTCACCTCGCGGGAAATAGCAACCCCGGGTGTCTTTTAACAAAAATTTGCCTTGTACATTACAGTTTCGTAATGATGCCATGAGATTCGTTGGGTTACGCTAGCGTTCTGCTGTTCACGCAGCGCAAAGAGATGAATCAGACCATAACACTCTTAGGTGCTGGATACTTCTGCTCTGCATTCCGGTGATTGCCCTTATCGAGACCTATGAGGTTCCAGCGGTGACAATTGGGAACTAACACCGTCACCTTCGCCCACAACAGTTTCGTCAAGATCACTTTTAACCATGTAATGCAGACCGAAGATCGCAACGGTAGGCTGGATGCATAGCTGCAGAAAGCCAAGTACGAAACAGCGGATTCTCGTTGCCAGCCCTACGGCGCAACTGGACTGCTGATTCAAACAAGAATCGTTCAGAAAGCAGAACTCGTCGAAAAGCTCCCTAGGATTTTCAGCGACATCACGCTTCATGAGTCACCGATAATTACCTTCGAGGCCGCCATGCCAAGGTTCCACTCTTTCTTCTCCCCGTCTGTGTTGGTCGTTTCCACAATCTTGTCTGTCTCTTGTGCAATCCCCGCCATCGCGCAAGTGGATCGCAGCGCCATAGGCGGCACGGTGACCGATTCGTCGGGTAGGCTGCTGGGGCAAACCCGCATCACTGTTGTGGAGAACTCGACCCAGTCGCGGCGTGAAGGGCTGTCAGACAACGCTGGAAGATATGAGATTGCTGAGCTTCCGGTGGGGAGATACACCATCACGTTCGATCATCCCGGCTTCAAGACTCTAACCTTCGTCGATGTGGAACAGGTGGTCGGGGGCAAGCGCTCCCTGGATGCGACCTTGCAGGTATCCGGCGGTGAGGAGCGCGTAGAAGTCTCGGCCAGTTCGGAGCTGATAGACCGCAACACCGCCGCAGTGACGGGCCTGATCGAGAGAAAGCAGGCCGACGAGCTGCCGCTGAATGGACGCAACTGGGCGGCTCTGACGGCATTCATCCCCGGCGCCATCGACACTGGCGGCAGCAACCAGCGGTCGATCCGGTTCGCCGGACGGGGCCTTGACGACAGCAACTTCACCTATGACGGCATTGACGAGACCAGCGTCATAAATCAGACTCAGCGCACCTGGGCGCGGCTTTCCATTCCGCTGGACGCGATCGCGATGTTCCGCGTCGATACGCTGATGGCAACCGCCGAGGGAGGCTCTACGGGCGGCGCGCAACTGGCCGTTACCTCTCCTTCGGGTTCAAACCAATTCCACGGCCGCCTCTTTGAGTTCTTGCGCAATAACTATTTCGACGCGCCCGAGCCCCTATGGGCCTCCCAGGGAGAAGCGCAGCAGCCGCTTCGTTTGAATCAGTTCGGCGGAGGGCTGGGCGGACCCATTGTGCACGACAAAACCTTCTTCTATCTCGCTTCTGAAGCCTATCGCCAGGTCTGGGGCTATCCGGTGAGCGGCGACGTGCCCAGCGCGGCTTTCAAGGCAACCATTCCGAGTTCATCCCCGGTCTATGGGATCGTAAACGCTTATCCAGGAGCAGGTCCCAATACATTTCTGACACCCTACACGTCGGCGAACGACCCGGGTGACCCGAACTACGCGGACTATGACCTGCTGACCTGCTCCTGCACGCAGGTGGTCAACGAGAACTCGGCGATGCTGCGGCTCGACCAGCATTTTTCCGACAGGACCACCGGCTTCCTGCGCTTTAATTACGACCGGTCGGTGGATACGCAGCCAATTTCCACTGCCGCGACGAACCTGGAGCAGAGGGTGGCTGCGCCTGTGAACGGCGTGCTCGAATTGCTACATGTCTTCAGTCCCACCCTGACCAATGAGGCCAAGTTTGGTTACAACCGCTCCACCGACAACACCTACAACTACAGTCCAACCAGCTCCATCTATGAGATTGCGATTTCCACGGGGCCTGGGCCTGGATTTGGCATCCAGAACTACAACTACAACAGCATCTACGTTGGCAACACATTTTCGTGGATCGACAACCTGACCTGGCTGCATGGCCGGCACACCTTCAAAGCCGGAGTGGAAATCCGCCACATACAATTGAACCAGCATTACGGGGAACACGGAGCAGTTACGTTTTCCTCGTTACAAGCGCTGGCCGCCAATAAAGTGAAAAAAGCCACTCAGACGGGTGCTTTGCCGGTCAACGATTTGCGCAAGAATTGGTTCATCGGCTACGCCCAGGACGAGTGGAAGGTGCGGCCGAATTTCACCCTGAACCTTGGCCTGCGGTACACGGTCTTCCAGATATTCCATGAAGCGCACGGAAAGGCCAACCCCTTCGACTTCGACACCTGCGGGCCTCAGGGATTTTGTGGCGTGGGCGCCAGCTTTGGCCACCAAAACTATGGCGACGTGGACCCGCGATTGGCTTTGGCTTGGTCGCCTCTGCAGGACAGAAAGACGGTTGTGCGCGCCGGCTTTGGGATGTACCACGAAGATGGCCAGCTCGACGATCAGAATCTGCCCGCCAAGAACGAAGTCCCTTCCTACTCGGTAACGAATGTGACCTATCCGGTAACGCCGTATTTCACCGGATCCGGAAACCTCTCACCCAATGCCGAACAACGGAATCGCGAGGACACGTATGTTGAGCAGTGGAACCTCTCTGTGCAGCGGGAGTTGCCTGCGAACATTCGTGGGCACGGTCACCTACCTGGCAAGCCATGGCGTGCATCTGCTGGAAACCAACGTCGTGAACCTGATCGATCCGGCTACGGGGATCGTGCAATATCCGGCCTTTGCCCCCGCTATTGGCTGGCGCGGCTCCATCGGCGCCAGCTCATACAATGGCCTCTCCGTGTCAGTGCGGCGGCCGTTCGCCAGTGGGCTCCTATTGGCGGCAAATTACGCGTATACGCATGAGATCGACAACGGCTCCAACGGCAGCGGTGATGGCGACGAGATATCGCCGCAGAACCCACTTTGCCTGCCGTGCGAGTGGGCTAGCGGCGCCTGGGACGCCACCCATGTGGTCAACGGCAACGCTGTCTATGAGCTCCCCTTCGGCCCCGGCAGGCCGATGCTGAACCAACGCAATTTTGCCAGCGCCATCGCTGGTAACTGGCAACTGACCACGACGGCGCTGGCGCGCACTGGTTTTCCCGTCAATGTGCTTTTGCCCAGCAGCTACATCGCGCCCGATGGGGCCACCGGCACGCAGCGTCCCGACCTGGTTCCAGGCGTCCCACTCACTCCGCCAGGGGGCAGGACAATCAGAGAGTGGGTTAATCCCGCGGCCTTCGCTCTCCCGGCTGGAGAATTCGGCAATGCGCCGCGTGACCTCTTTCGCGGGCCGGGTACGTGGCAGGTCGATATGGGCGCCGCCAAAACGTTTCCTATCGCAGAGAGCACGCGCTTGGAATTCCGCGCGGAGTTCTTCAACGTCTTCAATCACCCGCAGTTAGGCCCGCCAAATGTTACGTGTGATCTTTCGTCCTCTACTCCTACCGGCTGTCCGTCGGGATTTGGCGCCATTACCACGACAGTGAACTTGAACACGGCCATCGTTAATCCGATCACCCCTGTGGGCTCGGGAACGCCGCGTGAGATGCAGTTCGCGCTGCGTCTGGAGTTTTAAGATTCAATGCCTGCCAATTTGCAACGACGATTGTTCCTGGGTTTGCTCCCGGCGCTGCTCCTGGCCTCTACCGGAGTTTGCTCGCCAACCAACCCGGATTTCTCCGGCACATGGAAACAGAGCAACGACCTGGAGCGGCCCCAGTCTGGTCTTCGCTGTTGAAGAGCACACAGGTGGGCGCATCTTGCTCTCAAAGGAAACCTGGACCTTGTTAGAGTACGGAGCCGCACCGCAGCGTGTCCGCGAGCGATCCGACGGCGAAAGCAAACGTTGAATTACACCCATTAAAAGTGGGTTCCTAAAGGAGCGCAAACCCTCCCACACCAGACCCCGTCCAGGGTTTGAGGCGAAGGTTTGCGTTAGTTAAGAAAAATAGATCGATTGCCCAGGAGCTGTTACGAAGCTCATGCCTGCAACTCTAGCGGATTACAAAACTGTCATTTTCGCGTAATGCTGGCGTCCTTTTCCCCGCCCTACATTAGCACCTAGGCGCTGCTCGCCGGTGCGCCACCTCCTGCAATTCATTAGCAAGCATCAGCCAGTTTCCTATTTCCAGTGCGTTCCCGATTCCGGTCGCGTCATGGAAGAAACCGAAGAAGAAGAAGGAGAAGGACACATGTTCCGCAAAACGTCCCCCAAGTATCGTGGGATTTACGCCTTGCACCCACTCGCCGGCCTGTTGGCGATAGGGCTGAGCGCTCCGGCGCTCCTGGGTCAGTCCGTGCCGTTCCCGACCTACACACCCGGCGAGAACACGAGCGCGACCACCGGCCCGACCTACTCGCATCCCTTGGCCAACCCCTGGGTCGTCAGCGACGGCACAATCATCACTCCCGCGGGCACCCAGGTCTACCTCGGCACCACCACCCGCGCCAAGGCCCTCGCGCTGAACCCCACGGGCAATCACACCGCCGCCGTACTTCAAATGGGCGCCCCGCAGGCCGTCACAGTTTTCAACACCCAGACCGGCGCTGTCCTGCAGACCTACAGCGTTCCCTACACGAACTCAAAGGGCGTGGCCAGCAACGATTCAGACGGCAGCCAGGAGGGCATTGCCTATACGCCGGATGGCAAGTACCTGCTGTTCAGCCAGGACGGTAGCTCCGGCCCATCCAGCTACGTTGCCATTGCCACCGTCAACCCGAGCACCGGGTTGCTCTCAAACTACGCCCAGGTCAATGTTCCGCTGGATGTCAACAGCGAGGGCCAACTGACCAACGTCACCTGCAATCCGTACACTTATAACGGTGCCGCGAAACCCGCCTCGGGCAGCCCTGCGGGAACCTCGGGCAGCTTCGGGATTCCCTGCGGCTTCCCCGTTTCGATCTTCTCCGACGCCACATTCACTTCCTACCCCACGGGCATCGCGGTCTCGCCCGATGGCAAGACCGCCTACGCCGTCCTGGACACCAACGATACGCTGACCAAGATCGACTTGACCGCGGCGAAACCGGTGGAGGGTCCGGAGGTTCGCGTCGGCAACGTCCCCCACAGCGTCGTGATCTCGGCGGATGGCAAGACCGCCTACGTCTCCAACGAGGCCGGCCGGATTGCTACCGCGAACGACTTCCAGGAATACTCCAACGGCACCCCGGTCGTCGCCGAATATCCGACGGGCACAACGGCCCCCGGCACCATTTCCGTGGTCGACCTGGCCTCGTTTACGGTCACCGGCAGCATCACAGCCGGCTATCACCCGACCGGCATGGCGTTCTGGGGCAAGTACCTGCTGGTCGCCAACACTTATAGCGACAACATCTCGGTGATCGACACCACCAACAACCAGGAAGTGCGGAAGATCGACCTTGGGCTGCCGATCGCCGTGCCCGGCGAAAAGAAAGCGGCCTACGGCGCGGGCCCGAACTCGATCGCCGTCGATGCGAAGAAAAACATCGCCTACGTCGCGCTCTACAACGCCAACGCGATCGCGGTTGTCGACCTCAACGCCTCCGGCTGGAGTCCAGTCACGGGCATGATCCCGGTCGGCTATGCGCCGAGCTCGGTTGTGCTGGACACGGCGGACGATGCGCTGCTCGTTGCCAACGACAAGGGCATCGGCACCACAGGCTACGGAGTTGCGCCCCCTCCAACGAAGACGCCACGAAAACTCATACGAAACAGACTTCGGCGTGACCGCCTTCAACACCCACCAGGACCTTGGCACCGTCAGCATCGTTCCCATTCCGAACAGCGGAACCCTGACGACCATGACACCACGCAGGTCTTCCAGAATAACCACTGGGATCTGGCGGAAAACATCTGGTCGGCCGCTGGCGGCAACCCGCATACCAAGCCGGCCGTAATCCCGAACAGGATCGGCGATCCCTCGAAGATCAAGCACGTCTTCGTGATCATCCGTGAAAACCGCACCTACGATCAGATGCTGGGCGACGTGGTCGGCGGCAATGGCGATCCTTCCCTGGCAGTCTTTGGCGACAACTCAACTTACGCCGCATACCCCGTCGTAACGCCCAACGCGCACACGCTCGTGCAGCGCTTCCCGCTCTTCGACAACTTCTACGACCCGAGCCGTCAGTCGGCCGACGGTCACAACTGGATCATGCAGGCCATGGCGCCTTACTCCGACGACATCCAGTCGCCCGACTGGCTCCGCGACTATCCCTCCAACGGCGGCGATGGCATTGCCTACCAGAAGAAGGGCCACCTGTTCGATATCGCGGCTGCAGCCGGCCTCAAGATGAAGATCTACGGCGAGTACGTCGAGTACAACACATTCACCGTGCCGGGTTGCACTCCGAAAAATCAGACCCAGGACACTACTTTTAACGGTACCGTTCCACCCACTCCCTTGCCGTTTGTTGTTTCCAACAGCTGCGAGCCAACCTGGACCCAGTTCTACAACGACACATTGGAGTACGAGAGCGGCAAAGAGTCGCAGCTCCAGTACTACAACACCATCGGCTCCTATTCCCCGCTCCCGAACGTAATGAAGTACGCAGTCCAGAATTTCCCGCAGTTCGATCTGGGCATCCCCGACCAGTACCGCGTCGATGTCTGGCAGCAGGACTTCAACAGGGACGTGGCCGCCGGTACGGTACCCCAGCTGAGCTTCATGTGGATCATGCAGCGACCACACCACCGGTCCGCCGAACGCGACCGCCGAAGCAGGCCGATAACGACCTGGCCGTTGGCCGCATTGTCGACGCCATCAGCCACAGCGCCGTTTGGAAAGACTCGGCGATCTTCATCGAGGAAGACGACGCGCAGAACGGCGTCGACCACGTCGACGGTCATCGCAGCCCAGGCTATGTCATCAGCCCCTACGTCACGCAGCAGGTGAACGCCGATGGCACCGGAGCTGGGGTAAAGGCGGACAGCACTTTCTACACGCAGGTCAACATGACCCGCACCATCGAGCAGATCCTCGGTCTGAAGCCCATGAACCAGAACGACCTGGTGGCCTCGCCGATGACCACGCTCTTCATCGACAATCCACCCCTGAACAACTTCCTGCCCTGGGCGCACGTGCCGAATCAGGTCCCGCTATGTTACGGCGTTACCGGATATACGGCCCCGTCCAACATCACGCCCAGCATCAACACTTGCAGTTCCGGAACAACCGCGGCTCTGCAGGATAGCCCTAAAGTCAAAGCTCTGCGGGCTGGCTGGCTCAAGAAGAAGACGCAGGTCTTCGCCGCCAACTATCACATTCCCGACTCCTTAGATCCGGACACCGTCAGCCACTTCGACTGGTACGAGGCCACTGGGTATAAGGTCCCCTTCCCAGGCGAGAAGACGGTTCGGCCGGCGAGCGACTTCATCAAGAAAGTTGCACTCACCAAGGCAGACGACGACGACTAAATCGTCTCCCGGCTGTCAAAGGCCCTCTCTCCGGTCCCCGCGGAGAGGGCTTTTTGTTTATGCCTCGAAGCCTATTGGCGATGTCGCGCCCAGGCATCGTTATCGGTCAGCGTCCGATTTCGCTTACCCGGCCGAGTAGGAAGACAACCGGCGTCCAGCTGATTGACCCTGTGAGCTATGTAGGCGAGCCCGCAACATTTCCAGCAGTACACGACGCCTGATAGCTTTGCTGGTGAGGGCTGGGTTCGGCCACCACCAGCCATCCTGCTGCATTTGGCGCGCCGCCGCTACGAAATGGTCGGCGACCGCGGCGAAGTCCTGGTCGGTGTAATCCAGGCTAAAGATCAGCCGGCCCGTCCCCACCCAGCTCAGCGCCAGGCCTTCGGCGCGGAGATAGTACTGAAACATCCAGTGGTAGCGTGAAGGCTGCAGATAGCAGACCGTCCATACTGAGGTGAGATTTGCCACTCGCACCTGAACCCCGGCTTCGCGCAGACGCTCATTGAGCTGAGCCGCCCGGAAGTCCCACACAGCATCGAGCTCGCGATAACAGGCCTGGATTTCCGGCGTCTCCAATCGCTCGAGGAACTCGGACATCGCCCCCATGACATAGGGATGGGAATTAAAGGTACCGCGCGCGAAGCAGACGTCCGCGGGCCTATCCACCCGAAAGCGCTTCATCAGGTCGGCGCGCCCGCACACCACGCCGATGGGCAGGCCGCCGGCTACCGTTTTGCCGTAGGTCACCATGTCGGCGCGAACTCCGAAATACTCCTGCGCCCCTCCGCGGGCCAGCCGGAAGCCAAGAAACACCTCATCGAAAATCAGCACGATGCCGCGATCGGAGCACACCTGGCGCAGCCGTTGCAGCCATTTTGTATAAGCCGCGCGGTCATAGCTGGTGTGCGGGCCGCTGTCCACCAGCGTCGAATCCGCCGCCGCGCCGGCGTTCGGGTGCAGTGCCTGGATAGGATTGACGAGCACGCATGCGATGTCGCGCCGGCTGCGCAGCACGCGCAGGCTCCGTTCGTCCATATCCTTGAGCGTCAGCGTGTCCCGCTCGGTCACCGGGTTACCGACCCCCGGTTGAACCTCGCCCCACCAACCGTGGTAGGCGCCGCAAAAGCGGACCAGGTAGCGGCGCCGGGTGTGGTAGCGGGCCAAGCGAACGGCCTGCATCACGGCTTCGGTACCCGACATGTGAAAAGAGATTTCGTCCAGTCCGGAAATCGCACGCAGGCGGTGCACGTTCGTCGCCGTTACCGGGTGGTAGGCGCCGAGCACCGGTCCCAGGTCACGCACCCGTGCGCTCCCGCGTTCAATGCAGTCCTTATAGAAGTCGTAGCCAAACACGTTCACGCCGTACGACCCGGTCAGGTCGTAGCGCCGGTTGCCATCCAGATCGGTCGTGGTCGGGCCGCTGGAGGAGAGCACGAAAGATCCGTTACTCAGGTGCTGGCGTACGTAGCGGCTGAACTGGAAGGGTACGCGATAGCGCGCCGTGAATTGCAGATCGGAGATCTCGTCCTGGACTTCATTGGTCTGCCGCACGGTATTCGCAAATCGTTGCGCATACAGCGCGGCCAGGCGCCTGAAGGCCACTCGTCGCTGTTCGCCGATGTGTTCCGGGGCGTCGTCGGCCCGGAAAAACTGCGCCTCGTCATATTCGTAGTAGGGGACGAAACCGGCCAGCCGGCGCCCCAGCCGCGCGTGCCCGGCAAGTGAGCGATGTTTGGCGCGAGACAGTTGCAGACGCAGCACCACCCGGCGTCCGATAAATAGCAATACGCTGAGTCCGAGGAGCCACTCGAAGATGGCTATCGTCACACAAACCCTCCGTGGCAACCCTAGCGCAAGCGAATGAAAGTAAGATGACGCGGGGACCAGGATCGACAATGGGTCCAAAGACGGTCGCAGCCCATGCAGGCTATGGGCGCCGATACGGCCGAGGCGCGCCCCCAATTACGCTAGGGTGAGGCGGTCCAGGCGGAATGAAGTTGAGAAAACTCGACCCTGCCAACTGCGCTCTTTGACGTATCTACTGGGGCGGGGGGGAATTGTCCTGTACCAGGAACCCGGGAGTTGGAAATGCAGGCTCCCAGTTGGCCTGATTGTCTTCGATCACGTTTGCGCTGATTCCGTTCACGCCGTCTGTACTGTAAATAACATTCTGGGACGGCACCACGTTATCTCGAATCATAAGGCCTGAGAGTAGACAACCAGGAAAATCCTGAATACCAATTCCGTCGAGGTAATAGCCCGCGTCCGGATAGAAGCGGCTCCCCGCGCCTACGGCAAGGGTATTGCGAAGAACATCGGTGTTCATCACTGGGCCGTAGGCGGCCGGGCCACCGTAAGGACCAAAGGCGGAAATCAGAATCCCTCCGCCCGAATTAGTCAAAACATTGTCTTCGATCACACCTTCGAGTCCATCCCCCAGGACAATCGACGCACCCAGTGTGTTCGTGATCGTGTTATGCGCGATCGTCATGTTCAGCTCATACTGTGTAATAACAACAACCGACGTTGCATCGGGCAGGACCTTCCAGGGGCTTAGAAGTTTGATGGTGCGGCCACTGTAGCTTTGCAGGAGCGAGTACTGCCCCACTCCGGTGCCGAAGGCGATAGCCATGACCGCTGCCTGAGGATTGGTGGTTCCCATCCAGTTCCAGGCAGGATCAGCAGCCAGAGTTACCGTGCTCGCTGTACTCGAAGCGACCGGCCCCAGGTAGGCTCCGCCATCTCCATCGTTGGTGATTACCTGCTGGCCGTTTGAGCCCATGTTTTGAAAAGTGTTGTAGCCGACATAGATGTCCTGTGAGAGCGCAGAAGCCCCCCACTGACTATTCGATCGACCTATGCTGAGACCGCTCCCTGAGTATCCATTGTTTCCCGGACCGGGAGAGTCTTGAGAATAGGTCAGATTGTTTTCGAAAACTACGTTTTGACTGTCACCGATGGCTAGGCCGGTCCAGTTATTCAGAACAAATTGATTGCCGGAGACAATGCCTCCGTCTCCAAAAAAAATATCGAAATCTTGATTGGAGCCCGACAGGAAAAAGGAGTTGTAGACCTGAATATCAGGGCCGGCGAGTTCGAACATCGTCTCTCCGCCGCCCGATCCGTCGGCGGTCGATGCAAAGTGAACATTATTGAAGTATAGATGGCCAGAGTCGAGCGGATTTCCTGTTAGGGTGCCGGAGCTGATAAGCAGATTTGGGTTTGCCGGTGCCTGCAACGATAGATTAGCCATTCCGAAATATTGAGGTACGTTGAACCAGGCTGCAGGGGGTGAGTCCTTCGGCTGTCCAAGGAAGCTGGTTGCAGTCGAAGATGCCCCTACCAGAACCTCAAAGGGGTGAGCCGTAACTCCCCCTGTAAGCACAAAATTGCCGGCAGGAATTGCGATGTATACGACCAGACCCGTTGAGCCTTTGATTGGGGCATACAAATCCAGGCATGCCTGAAGATGTTTGGTATTGTCCGTGACCCCATCGCCCACCAGATCGGAGCACCCAACGTTTTGCACACTCAGTGGTGATGGCGAATGAACCGTGATTTGTGCCGCGGGGCTTGAGGTTACGCTCCAGGGAGAGCTCCCAACCCAGACGTTATATGCTCCCGGAGCAAGGCTCCCGGGAATTGAAACCGTAACTGAATTGCTGTCTGTTTTTGATGGCGCTAGCGAGTACGCAACGCCGTTGGATGATTGCAGAATAACCTGATTCGAGGCTGTAAAGTTCTTTCCAAAAAGTCTTAAAATACCACCCGGTTCGGCGCCGCAATCATAAACGTGGTGCTGGAGCGCTGCACCTGGGGTAGTCACGGAAGGAACCCCAATCGCCCAGTTCAGCAAAGGAACATTGGCCAGGCCAAGAATCGGCGGAGCCGATGGATCTTCGATCTCATAGCCGTAAATACCTGCAGGGAACCCCGCAGGAACAATGAACGAGAGCCCCGTAGTGCCCTGCTGGGTGGTAGAGATCACGGTTGTACTTCCTCGAACCACGCTCTGCCAATCAGCCGTTCCGGGAGGAATGAAAGCTATTCGCGCGGTTTTCGCAGAATCCGTGAAAGCGCCTGCCAGCAAAACCGATTGTCCGGGCGCATTTTCCCGCGATGTCCAAAAGACAGCATTCGTGGTGTAAACGGGCGTTCCGACCACAGGTGCCGTGTTGCCAACATCGGTATAGACCGGGTCTGATCCTACGCCCCAATCACCATTCGAGACTCCCGTATTCGGATTGGTGCATCCGGTAAGTGCCTGCATCGTGCCAGGATTCGGAACTGTCTGCCCTCCCGTTTCCCCGGATATCCCCGTACCTGCGCTACCCGCGGAAGTTGAGTTGAGCGTGAGACCACATCCCATTAAAAAAACTGAAAGTACCATAAGCGGCGGTACGCTTGCGCAGTCTCGCAGAGATTTACAGGCTGCTGTTGCCCACCGCAGGACGATGGGTGGTACTTTGCTCACTGTTATGTTCATCGCAATGTAGCATTCCGACCCAGGATGCTTACCAATGCGTTTATCGACCGTAATGTAGGAAGCAATAGGATGCCCCCACTTTTTTGTGCGGAGTATCCTTGGGACGCCATAATTTCGCAGTGAACGCGGACGGCCAGCCGCTCGAGAAACTCGCCGTGGAACTCACGATTTGATACGAAAGGACCGGTCCCCGCGCAAGCGCTCCCTACTTGCGATGGGGAATCCTGGCTCCGGACTCGTGAGTCTTCTCCCTGCTCCGGATTCTCGCCAGAGGTACAGAGAATTCTCCTATAATGGTCCGCAATGGAAGAGTTCGCTTTTCATCATTTTGGACTTGCAGTACGGAATCTGCAGCGGGCAATCCCACTCTTTGGAAACCTTTTCGGCTACGAATTGAAGTCCGGCCCGTTCGACGATCCCATTCAAAATGTCTCAGTCTGCTTTTTGAGCCGGGGAGACGGAGACCCCGTCATGGAACTCGTGGCTCCTCTTGGGCCTAACTCTCCCATCGACCGCACCCTCAAGAAAGGCGGCGGAATCTACCATGTCTGCTACCAGGTGCCCGATATCCGTGGGGCCATCGCGCATCTCACTGGGCTTGGATCTTTCCTTCTGAGCGGTCCCGTTCCCGCCGTGGCCTTTGGCATGCGCGAGATCGCCTGGCTCATGACCGAGGCGGATCTGCTGGTCGAACTGGTGCAGGCATAGGAATCCGCCTCAAAAAGCCTTGTACACAATCGCCGGAGCGGGCTGGTTGAGCAAGATAGTGATCACGAAAGACGTTAGGCCCAGCACCGACAGATAGACAACGCGCGCATAGCGGCTGACCAGCACCGGTCCCTCGGCAGTCCTGATGGACAAAAGCACTGCGCGCAGCCATTCCCACAGCGCCAACACCGCCGTAGCCGCTAACCACGCTGCCATCCAAACCCCCAGCCGCTGGGCTGGACGCAACGCGGAGAAGATTGCATCGACCTGCTTCCAATCGCCCCAGAACCAAAAGAGCGTGAAGGCGAACCAGACGAAATTCAGCCCGCGCCCAAACGCCATGTAGATGGATTGCTTGGCCAGTTCCCGGTAGTTCTTGCGGCCCATCGCCCGCGCCAGGCCTATCTGCCAAAGCTTGTTGATCGACATGCCACCACCCGTCAACAGGCCGAACACGATGAACTCCGAGGTGCGCCCATGCCAGAGGCCAATTAAAAAGAACGTCACAAAAAAGCAGAAGACAGCTAGAAACGGCTGTAAGCCTGCCGACGGGATGCGCCGCATCAATGCCACAAGAAGCGGGTTGAAGACATAGGTCTTGAGCCAGTTAGAGAGGGTGATATGCCATCGATTCCAAAAATCGATCACCGACGAAGCCGAGAACGGCCGGTCGAAGTTTTCCGGTAGCCGCAGACGCATCAAGCGCGCAAGGGCAATCACGATGTCGATGTAGCCGGAGAAATTTGCGTACAGAAAGAGTGGATAGATCAGGCAAAGCCGAAGCGCCGCATAAAGTTTGAGCGAGGGCGGTAGTGGCTGGTACATCTGCGCCAGCGCATCCACGCGCACCGTATTGAACAGCATGGAAAGCACATTCACCTTGAAAAATCCGCGAACAATACGTTCCATTTGCAGACCGATGACGCACCAACCCAACGAAATTGGTTCGGGGGCAAATTGGTCTCCCGCAAATTCATCGTAGCGCTGGATAGGGCCGGAAATGAAGGTGGTGAAGTTGAGCATGTAAAGCAGGTACGCACCGGCGTGAATATGCTGCTTCTCCCGCTTACCTCCCGTTTCGATCAACAGGTGAAGCACGCGAAAGAAGATGTAGGAAAGACCGAGGGTTAGATAAAACGAGTGGAGGAAGATCGATTCCGGTAAAAACGTGTATTTCTTGAGCCATACATATACCAAGACGACGGTCGCCAGAATCCAGACCAGCGCCCCGGACCAGCCTCGCTCAAGCAGGAGAAGACAACCGTAGCCCAACAAAAGAAAGCCTATGAGCGGTAGAAAGGCTGTCAGGCTATGACCCAGAAGACCAAGAAAAACTATGCTTGATACGAAAAGGACACTTGACCGCCAGGCGCTTGAGTTCCTGAAGTTAGAAATCACCGCTGCGGCCAGCCCAAGGAGCACGAACTGAAAAGATGCGCTATCCATAGTTAGTGTCTTGGCTGCAGATCAGCTTGCGGCTTGACGGTAGCGCTCAATTCCGGAGTGATGACATCGGCGAGCTTTTGGGTCAGGAACCTGGCGATCATCGCTTGCCCGAACGCATTGGGATGTCCATCAAGTGCGAAGTAACCCAGTTGGGGATTGGGTATGGTGCGGAAATCGGAAAGGATGTCGATATAAGTTCCGCCATGGCTCACGATGATGGAACTCACTTCGTGGCCAACCTTGTAAGGATCGAAACCTTTCGGCCATTCCCCCGTCATGGCAATCATCGCTGCCTGTGTGCGGTCTGGCACGAACACCACAACGACGGGAATACCCGCTTTGCGCGCTTGCCCTTCAATGCTGGCGGCACTGTTGTCAAACTCCTGCAGTTCCTTATTCCACTGGGCAGTCGATTCACTTTGCAGGAACTCCTTCTTGTAATCGGTCCCCATGAGAGAGGCCTGCACATATTGGCTTGGGCTCTTGTATAGCAAGTCCTTCACCAGGGTGGCGGTTCGGGTATGGCTGAAGAGGGTGGCTATTGACGCACTCAGTGATTCTGTATCAAACGTAGTTTTTATCAAGTCCCATGCCCCACCCTGCGGAGTCGCCGAGCTTGCTTCATGTCCGCCTATCAACCAGGAAGGGGGGGCAATGTCCAAGGGAGAAACGAGCCACAAAATCATGTCAGGATCGGAGGCAAGGGCCTCGTGAAAATTGCGCGAGATGGAGCTCGGAGTACGCCAGGGAAGGGCCTCGTTGTAGACTTCGACCTTGTGCCCGGTGAGTCGCGAGAGTTCCCCAGGTAGCAACCCGGCAACGGTTTGTCCCTGTGCTACCCGGAATCCCGCCGCCACCGAGGTTCCCACCATCACGATCCTGAAAATACCTGGGGACTTCGGGCCAAAGTCGGCGTTATTCCGGTACCCGCTGCTATTGAACCGATATTCCGTAGGTGTGCCTTCTGGAATTTTCTCCCAAAGCACACAATTAGGCATGCCCCGTGCTCCATTCAACGGATCCTTCATCACCAAACAGTCTTCCCCTACGTAGGGAAGCCTGGCATACATTCGGCGGCCCAATAATTCGACCGAGCCGGCAAGCAGACACACGGTCAGCAGACCGAGTGCTGGCAACAATATCCAATCTCGCCGTGGCAACTTCACTTCTTTCTCACACCCGCCATCCACGGCATTCGCTCGGTTCATGTAGGCAAAGTCTCCGTGCTGGCCGCAAATCCCCGCGAAATCACCTTCATCGGAGCGCTTGCGGGCATCGCCCCATCGACCGGTAACACCCACCGTGTGAGGCCCGTCACTTCTTCCAGCGATTTGGAAAAGCCGAGCTTGGCGTAGTGGTCAACCACGAGCTGATTCCTTTCGGTAGGCTTGTAGACGCCGTGTAGCGTGCCTATCCCCGCAGCCCGGGCGTGCACCAGGATCTCCCGCAATACCATATGCTCGACGTTGCGGCCAAGCACCCGGCAGCTCATCAGCCACGTGTCGATATCCCACACCCCAGCCTCCGCGGGGCGGCAGATGACGACACTGATCATCCCGTTGTCTCCGAAGATATCCTCCAGCCGGACCTGAAGCGTAAACACCTCGGGGTCGTTCTCCGCATCCAGAATTTCAGGCTCGGTGTAGCGGCGGGTAGTCAGGTTATATTGATTGGACTTGTTGATAAGTTGCACGATGCGAGCGCGCCCGGTAGCGTCGAAAGGCTGGAAGGTGATGATCATATCCAGCGAAGCCAGGTAGGCCTCGACCCCGCCTGCCTTTGTTTGTAGATTGGCGCGCCTGGCGTTGTCCTGGTAGTAGCCCGCGCGCTTTCGATCTTCGTCGACGAAGGCGACAGCCTCGAAATAGCCCGCGGCAGCCAGGGTTCTGGCGTAACCCGATGGGTCTTCGGGCAATTCGGGCACTGCCACTTGCGGCAGTAGTCTGCGTACCAGGCCACGTTCGACCGGGTTGTCGTCGAGGAACACCATCGCGTCCAGACCCAGCGAAAGTTCCTCTGCGATGGCCTGAATATTCGTGGCTTTGTCGTTCCAATTGGCTTGGAATACAGCGATATGATCCAGCTTGAGAAGCATCTCGGGATGCTTTTCGAATGGCTCTCGTGCCACAGCATCCGTATTCTTTGACGACACGGCAAGCACAATGCCACGCTGACGCAAATCGAGCGCCAGCCGCTGCACTGCCAGGTGAGCTTCTCCTCGCGCATCACCTTGCGCAATCTTTATCCCCTCCAGACCATCGTCTCCGATCACTCCGCCCCAGACCGTGTTGTCCAGATCGAGTACCAGGGCCTTTCTGCTCTTGCCTCGAATGGCCGCTATACAGCGGGCAACATAATCTCCATAAAGAGGAACGAATTCGTCGGAGAAGGAGAATTTGCCCAGGTTCCACAATTGTTGGTCGTGCCAGTTCGCTAAACCGACGGTTTCCGCCAGGGCCGCAACGTCCAGCAGCACGTCACCGGAGCTGAGAACGTAGGCAGCCAACTCTCCATTGATGGCATCGATCAGGCTTCTTCTTGTACCTGGCAACGCGCGGTCAAGGCTGCCAAAGAGCGCCTCCGCAGGCGGAGCGAACGTTTGAAAGATGCACAAGCCCTTCGAATTGGCTTTGATACTCTCGCCCAGCGTCTGCAGGTAGCCGAGCACGCCTTGCACCGTCGCCGCCGCGGCTTCTGCGTCGCCCAGCGTGAGCTTCAACGGTAGGGCGCGATAATCCAGCGCCAGCAGGACTGCATCCGGCTTGGACCGGTTGACCGTGGAATCGGGAGTCAGAACCTCCTGCGCCGCTTGGTCGTAGGAAGGCTGGATGATTTCAAGCGCGATGCCATGCCGCGCGGCGCTGGCTACCAGTGCCGGCGCAATCATATCGACAGTCGAGTTGCTCAGAAGAGCGAGCCGGAAGGGTACCAGCGGATGAAGTGATTTGCCCTCGGAAAATGCCTTGCCGATAACTTTAGCCAGTTTGATTAACTGGTTGAGGTCCAATGCGGAGGACGCCAGAGACTTGATCTCGCTCCCCAGCGATTCACTACTCGCCGCAGCCTTCAACCGGGTGGAAAAGTCCTGCGCTGGACGCGGCAACCATTGCAGCTCCGAATACAGCGGGTTCACTGACCTCGGTCCTCATGTTCAAGGAAGTCTGCCTTCATACCCGGGCCCTGATAAGTGCTACGAGATCGGCCACATTCTCCAGGTTGCCGATCTCAGAAGTGGTGAACCTGATTTTAAATTCCTTCTCGACCGAAAGAATAAGGCGGATGTGCGTCAGGCTATCCCAGCCATCCACATCCTTGGCCGTCAACTGCGGGGTAACCTCGATCGTCTCGTCATCAAAAACCTGGTTGAATACACCAGTCAAGCGTGAATATATCTGCGCGTCATCCATGTCTAAGGGCCTTTATGTTCTGAGCAATGTCCGGTGCGGCGCAGCCTGCTTCAAACACGTTAGGTTCAAATGCGGCTTCTCAGGCCCGGCCTCTGGAGACGCCTGGCCTGGGCAACCATGCGCCTACTCGTGTTGGCCGCCCAGATATGCGGCCCCTATAAATCTTCCTCACCATAGAACGGCTAACCTCCACAGCGTCCGCAGGCGATTGTCTCAATATGAAATAGCTCAGCAGGATAAAGAAAGCGGCCCTCATCCGATTTACGCTCCCAAAGGGCGAATAGAGAATGTCCCAAAGAAAATTAACCAAAAGATAAGCGTATAGGGGCGCCAGGTTCGGCCGCAGTGTGGTCAGCCGCAGAACACCCCGCAGAATTAAAACGAAGATATAGATCCAGCAAATGCCGCCCAGGATGCCACCCTCCACCCAAGCCATGGTTAGATGAGAGTGGGTCGGTATGATCGGGAACTCGGTTTCTTCTGGTTCATCAGAGTCGCTGTACCCGTGTTCGTATTGGATATCCTGTTTCAGTTGAAAATACTTGTCCCCAAGCGGAAAGGAACCATGCCCAATGATGGGGCTGTCGCGGATGGCCTGAATGGCTACCAGCGTTTCCGGCCGGCCGCCCACTAGTACCCCATAGTCTCCTTCGGATTGGGTTTCAAACTTGGCATTCGTAGACTCGTCGAAAAAACCCTTTTCCGCCCCATATTTGATCGCGGCATTTGCCCCATACACCACTATGCCGGATAACGCGAGCAGAACAAAAACTCTGATTGTGTGCTCGTAGCCGCGAGCTCCCGCGGTCTTCGTTTGTGTAGTGTCGA
Organism: uncultured Acidobacteriaceae bacterium; assembly: GCA_963721125.1. Taxonomy (GTDB): domain Bacteria; phylum Acidobacteriota; class Terriglobia; order Terriglobales; family Acidobacteriaceae; genus PALSA-350. Next base: position 1,051,553 of record CAVRHZ010000001.1, read on the forward strand.
AAATCGGCAGAATCAGTATTGCCGAGACTACATGGATCACGAGTTGGGAACGGAACCCGTAGCGGAAATTTATTGCCGCCAAAGCCAGGGCGATTGAAAAGCAGATCCAGTATCTTCGTTGTTTGTAGTAATACGACGAGACCAGCAGCAGCGCCATTGCGCAGGCGTGGCTCAGGCCGAATTTCCACTGCAGCAGGAAGTCGCCCGCGAATTCGAAGGAACCAATGAACAACAGGGCTGCAAGACTCAACGCGAACACCAGGATCCTGCGCCTCTTGTTATTGATCAGAATGGCAAGCGCCATGAAGTCGAGGATAAAAAAGACCACCCTTGCGGTGCCCTTCATCCGGTTATAAGCTGGCATTCCGTTGAAAGTATCCGCAATTTGGGTGCCCAGGAACCAGCCGCCCACCATGATATAAAACCACAGATATTGGCGGTCGAAGGCCCGGCTGCCTCGTGCCAGGAGTAATACCGGCAGCATGGGCAGAAGAAGGGCTTCGCTCCAGGGGAGTGAGCCGACAACGTTAAGGCTATAAGCGCCTGCAGCTCCAAGGGCAAAGAGTGCAGCGTCGGAAAAAAAAGCCTGTCTGGAACTCCACAGCGGTGCTCGGCGGGGGCGGTATCCAAATGGTCGAGACCGAATTCCGGTCCCGCTGGCAGCTGCGATAGGCATCCATTTCCTCTAGGTAGACAAAACCTAGCTGCGGGGTTCGGCAGCCGGGATGTTCAAATGATCTCGGGCGCGTCCCTGTTGTGTAATTTACCTCACCAGCGCTTGTCCTTCGGATTTTGTGGCCATGAGTCTAGGTACCTAGAGAGGATCATCTTCCGGCCACCGGCTGGATGTTGCAGGGCCTTCTCCGGCATCCAAGTGGTGGGCGAGGCGGGGCTTGAACCCACAACCCCCGGCTTAGAAGGCCGGTGCTCTATCCAATTGAGCTACTCGCCCGTTTCTGCCATTGTACCGTCATCCTGGCAACCAAGGCTGGGGAGAACACAGCACTCGACGCCCCTGTTTTGTCTACTTCAGGGGAACATCCATGATCGTGGCCAGGGCAAGATCAAAAGCCCCGCCCCAGGCTTGGTAGGCGCGTTCTGCACCAGCGCCGCAGCCCTCGACAAACCAGGTCACTCCATAACCCGGAACGCCGTCAACCAGTGCGCGCCGCAGGACAAGTTCCACCCGCGACCCGCTCGCCGGAATCCCGCGCAGCCTTTCGGTTACTGCCCGCAGCCATCGCTCCTGGCCGTCGAACCGCTGGCAGATCTCTAAATCGCGGGGGAGCAAGTCGATATAAGAGCCGGCGCCAAAAGCTGTCTCTCCAGGTACGGCATCCATCTCGTAGGGATCGAATGGGTCATCGCCATGTTCGGGGCTGCTGCTCCAAGCGTCGCACTTGGCGGTCCACAGGTTGGAAGTTGTGCCGTTGAGCAGCAGCAATGCAGACTGCAAAGCCAGTGTCTCTTGGGCTTCTTCAATTTCGAAGACTAATTCGGGATACTGCCGCAAATCGACGAACCTGCACCTGGGTTTGTCGTCTTCGGGCGCAGCCCAGGGAACTGTGATGACAGGATCCGTGGCGGCAAGTTCCACCGACCAATCCGCTTCCATCAGCGTTTCGTCATCGAGAGTAGGAAATCCAGCAGCATCTTCTCTGCCCAATAGCCGTCGTAACCGACAGCCGGAGCCAGGAAGGCGCAATGGCCTCCATGCGCCGTCTCCACCAGCCGAACCCGCGAGTTGCCCAGCAAGGCCGCGCGGGTCGATGGCAACATCCTGATAAAGGGATCGTCGAGCGCATGCAAAATCAGTGCCGGTACGGCAATCTGCGCCGCCCCATGGGAACTGGACGCGCGGTCATAATAGTCGTCCGCGCCGCGAAAACCGGAGTAGCGGGCAGTGATCTGGTCGTCAAACTGGCGTAAGCTTCCTATTCTCTCCAGCCCCTCTGTCGAATAGATGGCGGGAAAGAGTTCTGCCTTGCGCCGAAAGCGCCGCCGCAAACCGATCAGAAACTTCCACTCGTAGACCCGGTTGGCGACGTTGTGCAGCGCATCCGCTGAGGCGGCCAGATCCATCACTGGCGAAACCCCAACCACGGCTTTCAGGTAGGGCGGCGCGCCTGCACCCAACTCACCCGCCAGCTTCAACACCAGGTTGCCCCCCATGGAGTAACCGATCAGCGCAAAGGAACGCAGGCCTTTCTCCGCGGAGAGTGTCCGCATAATGGCTGCGACATCGCCCGAGAGCCCGGAATGATACAGCGTCGGTGACAGATCCTCGGTTCCCCCGCAGTTGCGCATGTTCATGCGAATCACGTTGTATCCCGCGGCCCAAGCCCTTGCTGAATTCCCCAGCATATATTGGGAGCGCGTAGATCCTTCGAGGCCATGGATCAGCAGCACGGTCGTCCTCTCGCTGGCGTTTGCCTGCCAATGGCAATGGCAAAGCACATAGCTTGCACCGTGTGTGCGGACATCGCTTCGCGCTTGCGTTAGCCGGCTTGCGGCCCTCGAGTCGGACGCATGCGCTGCGTCGCCTTCCCCTGCCTCCACTTGAATGATGTGCGCCTCGGGCTCGGGTAAAACATATTGCCGCGGCAGAAAGTTGCCTGCCAATGTTTGCAGGTGGCCGTTGCGCAAAAATCGCCGGGGAAGGAACTCCGCCGTCTCTGCGAAGTTGCTTGCCGCTTCAGCCAGAACTTCGCTCGTATCCCTCACTGCGCTTTCAACCTCGCCAGCAGAGAAGCCGCCTGCAACGCGCCTTTGGGTGTGTCCTCGTGCTTGATATAGGCGAAAACATCTCCCTGCGAAGCCTTATCCGCGAGCTGCTTTTCGATCTGCTCCAACTCCGCCGGCCCGTAGTCGCTTTTGCGCAGCCGGTAGCAGCAGAACGGTGCGGTGACTACGTCTGGTGTCTGCAGCTCGTCGCTCTCGGCCACGCAAAGCGCGGCTTGATGCTGTCGCAGCAGCTCGAAGATCTCGCTGGCAAACCAGGAAACGTGGCGGAATTCAAAGGCGATGCGCAGTGTGGCCGTGCTCTCGGGCGAGGCTTCTTTGAGAAAGCTCGCAAGTCTCACCGGGTCTGCTTTGAGATTCGGAGGCAGCTGGAACAGAACCACGCCCATGCGCCCGGCGCGGATGACCGGCAGCAGCGCAGTGTAGAAGGCACTGAGCGCGTCGCTGCACTCCTTCAACCGCTTGATATGCGTAATGCGCTGCGGGGCTTTGAATGAGAAGCGAAAGTCCGCCCCCGTCTGTGCCAACCATCCATCGACGGTGGCTGCGGAGGGCAAGTGGCGGAAGGTGTAATTCACCTCGACGGAGTTAAGCAGCGTCGCGTAGAACTCCAGCATTTTCTTAGCCGTCGTTTTGGCCGGGTAGAATTCCGGTTTCCATGTTGGATAAGCCCAACCGGAGCATCCAAGCCAGACAGGGGGTGTGGAAGAAGAGGGTTGATTGGTGAGGTCGGCGTTTTCCACCTGGGACTTTAACTCCGCCCGTTCAAGCTTCCCCAGCTCCCTTGGGAGCGTTCAACCGGAGGGATCTCCGAGCAGCGACGGGTAAAAGGGCTGCTACTGGGGCGGCTAGTGGGGGTCGAACCCACGACATCCGGAGCCACAGTCCGGCGTTCTGCCACTGAACTATAGCCGCCATATAGACTTAGATTGTAACATCCGGATTCGGCGCTCCCAGCAGCTTGGACAGGCCTTCTAAAGCTGCAATAGACTGCCTTACTTTCCTATGCCGACCAGTCGCCAGCCCGAGATTTTGCCTCCCCGGAAGCCTGGGCCGCCGCCTCGTTTCCAGAAGGCCAGCGGCTTGTTTGCCGACGAAAATCTGGACTTTATTTCCCACGTGCTCGATGACTGGTTTCGTGTCCCCGGAACCTCTATCCGCTTCGGGCTGGATGGCATCATCGGCCTCGTCCCCGGCCTGGGAGACATTATCGGCGGACTCGCTTCTACGCTCCTCGTTCTTGCGGCCTGGGTACGGGGCGTGCCCTATATCACGCTGGTCAGAATGGTGGTCAACATTGGCATCGAGGTCCTGCTGGGGACGATCCCTCTCTTGGGCGATGCCTTTGATATCGCCTGGAAGGCGAACCGGCGAAATTATGCGCTCATCGTTCGCCATCTGGAACAACAGCGGCGGCAAACCTGGAAAGACTGGGTCTTCCTGATGCTGATCGCCGCGACCCTGAGCGCTATCTTTCTAGCCCCTATCTTCCTCATCCTCTGGTTCCTGGACTGGCTCGCCCATCAAGCCTGAAGGACGCTGATTGCGGTACAATCCGGGAATCGGGGCGTAGCGTAGCCTGGTAGCGCATCTGCTTTGGGAGCAGAGGGTCGGGGGTTCGAATCCCTCCGCCCCGACCAATCAAATCAGCTAGTTGCAGGATTCTAGCTCCTTCCCGAAACTCCGGGTGAGTGAAGACAATCCGCTAATCACAAGGGAATTCGCAACTGTCCTCGTCGAAGCGGAGGCGCGCCTATCCGTGCGCGATTTCATCTCCGTGCCGCACGGCCACGCTTTCGGCCAACTGTCCCCATGAGACGAGAAGAGGGGAGAGGCCCCGGGATCGATGCACAGCCCTCAGTCTGTAGCGTAGCCCACACTTCTACCTCGTGGCCCGTCCAATGCGAAGTGCCCGGCATCGAGCAGGTGGATTTCCGCATTTGGAAGATCCTTCTTGAAGGCCTCAGCACCCGGCGCAATGAAGGAAGGGTCGTTCTCGCCCCAGACCACGAGGGTCGGAGGTTGATGGTCGCGGAGCCACGCCTGCCACTTCGAGTAGGACGCGACGTTGCTCCGGTAGTCATAGAGCAGGTTCACTTGAATCTCTCGCTGACCGGGCCGCGACAGACCGGCATACTCGTCGATCCAGCTATCCGGATCGTAGCGGTCCGAATGGGATGTGCCTGCGATGTGGCGCTGCTTGGTGGCTTCAAACGAAAGAAAAGCGTTGAGTACCTCAGAATGAGCTTTCGGATCAGCCCAGAATTCTGCGATCTTCGTCCATTTGGTTCCGAGACCTGCTTTATAGATATTGCCGTTTTGAATGATCAGCGCATGCAGTTGATCGGGGTGTGCCAGAATGATGCGGAAGCCGATCGGCGCTCCGTAGTCGTGAAGGTACAAGGTGTAACGCGCGATCTTCAGCTTCTCCAGAAATCACCCATCGTCTGGGCAAGATGACCGAACGTGTAAGTGTAGGCGGTGGGCGACGGCGCGTCGCTCAAACCAAATCCGGGATAGTCCGGAGCGATCACAAGGTCCCATAAGCGAGAAAAATAGTTCTAAATTCTCGTCACATACTTAAGCAAAGCTGAAGTATTGCTGGCTGCTGCATCATGATCGGCTCATCTGAAGCCCTGCATGGGTTTAGACATGGTTTGCAGAGGCCAGAAGACGACTCGCTGGCAATTGTCAGCGAGCTTTCTTCTGCTCTGAAATGTCGAGGCGTCTCCGAGCCAAATACCGATGGATATTCGATATAACTACCGAACCTTCACCAACCGCGGATGCAACACGTTTCACAGATTCGGCCCTCACGTCGCCGACTGCGTAGACGCCGGGAACACTCGTCGCGTACTGTGTGGCTTCAAATCCCCAGTCACCACCGGTGAGAACAAATCCCTTGTGATCGAGCTTGACGATGCCGTACGCCCAACCGGAGTTTGGCTCCGCGCCGATCATGACGAAGACACTGGAAATTGGTTTTCGTACGGATGCGCCAGTTTTCCGATTCGTCCATGTGACGAACTCAAGAGCCGCTTTACCTTCGAGCCCGGTGATTTCGGTATCTGTATGGAGAGTGATGTGCGGAGAGCCTTCGATTCGTGAAACTAGATAGTGTGACATACTGTTTTCCAAAGAAGCAGCGCGAATGATGTGATGCACATGTCTCGCAACCACCGAGAGAAAGATGGAGGCTTGTCCGGCAGAATTCCCGCCTCCTACGACGATGATTTCTCGTTCGCGGCATAACAGAGATTCCATCGCAGTCGCGGCATAGTAGAATCCTCTATTTTCGAAATCCTCGTGGTTCTTCACGTTGAGCCGTCTGTACCGGGCCCCGCTCGCGACCACGACAGAGCGTGCGCAAACAGCCAGACCGCCAGCAAGGCTCAGCCGGTGCAAGCCATCCACTTGCGCCGTGCTTACAACGTCACGCGAGATGGCGAAGCGAACCCCGAACTTGAGCGCCTGGAGATGGCCGCGGCTCGCCAGTTGTGCCCCCGAAACGCCAGTCGGAAATCCGAGGTAGTTCTCAATTTTCGAGCTGGTCCCGGCCTGCCCTCCAGGGGCATTTCCTTCGATCACAATCGTGGATAGGCCCTCAGAAGCTGCGTATACCGCGGCGGCAAGACCTGCAGGGCCTGCTCCGACAACAGCAACGTCATAGATCGTATGAGGCTCAGGAACTTCAGTGATGCCCAACTCGTCTGCGAGATCGCAGATGGCCGGCCGAACCAGGACGCGACCGTCCAGCAGCTCAACTTCTGGCATCTTCGTCGCATCCAAGTCCGCGCCGTATTCATCGTTCGCTGGCAACTCCTCTATCCGGTGCGGGTAGTAATTGCGAACCAAGAAGCGACGGAGGTTGAGTAGATCCGGATTGTCTTTACATCCTCGAAGTACGACTCCCGTGGATGAATCGCTGATCATGGCGATGCGACGCCATATGCAAGCGGAAACGATAATGTTCGCGAGATCGCCCTCAGCACGCATCAACGCGCGCAAGTTCATTCGAGAGACTCGCAACAGCCGGCTCGTTGATGCCGTTCGTGCTTCGGCAACGGATCTCTGCGTGTTCAAGACGTTTAGCTCGCCCGTAAATTCCCCCGCACGAAAAGAGCGGAAATGTTTTGAGCCACCTCCTTTCACTGGAACCCGGCTTTCAATCTCCCCTGTGAGGACCACAAACATGTCTGTGTCCCGATCGCCATACATATACAGACAAGTGTCTTTCGGGACGGTCTCTTCCTGTCCGTAGGAGCCGAGTCTTTCAAGCATTTCCTCGCTCAATCTGGGAAAGGCCAGATCAAGACGAAGCTCGACATCCGGGGTCGACGAAGGAGCAGGTTGAGGCGATACAGCCTGGGCTGCTGCAGTCAGTTCCTCGCGCGTCTCGCTCATCTTCCCCATCCTCCGCAGATCAACCGATGCCAACACACGACTGGCATCGGGGAATCCTGCGCTTCAAACGCCCTTGTTCTGCCCACCATCGACGTCGATGATGGCTCCGTGAATCCATCTCGCTTCTTCTGTTGCGAGAAAGGCGACGGCTTCCGCAACGTCGCCTGGTTCGCCAAGACGAGAAATCTTCAAGCGCCGGGTCGAGTCAAGAAGATACTGGCTATAGCCGATGCCCTCCTGGGCGGCAAGCCTCTCCATCATTTTCCTGCGGCGTGAAGTCTGGATCGTGCCCGGCTGGACCAGGTTGACATGAATGCAATCCTGGAGTCCTTGCTCGGCAACCGACTTTGATAATGCCGCTATGCCGCCGTTCACAGCCGACACCAGTGAGAGATGGCGCTCTGGCGTTCGCGCCGTGCCCCCGCCAATCATCACCAGGTGGCCTTTTGCAGCCTTCAACATGGGCCAGGTGTTCTTGATAACTCGGAGATTCGCGAAGAGCTTCAGCCCGAATCCTGTGCCCCAGTCCTCGTCTTTCAGTTCCAGAAAGCCACCTTGCGGCGCAGCGCCAGCATTGGTAACGAGAATGTCGATACCTCCCCACAATTGCTCGACATAGGTAGCAAGCTTCGCAGCTGCATCAGGTTCTGTCAGGTCAAGAGAGGCAAATTCAACTTCTGAGGTAAGCGATCGCAGCTCATCGCATGTAGAGGAAAGCTCCTCGTGGCTCCGAGCAGTGAGGTACACCCGGGCGCCTTCGAGTGCGAATCGGCGCGCGATCGCCGCACCGATCCCCCTTCCGGAGCCTGTCACGAGTACACGTTTGTCTTTGAAGCGTTGCATACAGTCCTTTCGTGCCCGGATACGACAGGGATAGTGTATTCAGCATCACGCAGCTAACTACTCTCAACGCGCGCTGAGGAATGGCAAGGTGAGATTGTTAGCGACCGAAGACAGCTTTAATTTCGCCCACCACGGTATGCACGTTCTCGTCGAGTACAAAGTGCCCCGCATCCAGCCAAACGAGCTTGGCTTCTGGCAGATCGCGCAGGTACGCCTCGGCTCCGGGCGGCACGAAGAACGGGTCCTTCTTGCCCCAGGCAATCAGTGTTCGGGGCTTGTGCGCGCGGAAAGCAGCCTGCCACTCCGGATAGAGTGAGATGTTGGATTTGTAGTTCTCGAGCAGATCAACTTGGTAGTCCTGCACGCCAGGACGATCGAGTAGTGCTTGATCGAGTACCCAGTTGTCCGGATTGACAGCCTCGGGATCCTTTGCGCCGACCAGCCAATGAAACTTCGTGCCTTCCAGACCGACAAAGTCGCGCGCGGGCTTCTCGGTCTCAGACGTGCGCTTCTCCCACAGCGGCATCAACACCTTCTTGGGCGCGTCTCCTACGCCTTCCATGTAGGCATTTGCGTTCTGAATGATGAATCCCTTTACTTTCTCTGGGCCCTCAGTGAACAAGCGGAATCCTACCGGGCCGCCGTAGTCCTGCATGTAGAGAATGTACGACGTGAGACCGAGTCGATGGAGTAGACCGCGCACATGTGCTGCGAGATTATCGAAGGTGTACTCGAAGTCACTTCTCGATGGGGCATCAGAATGGCCAAAGCCGATATAGTCGGGAGCAATCAAGTGGAATTGGTCAGCGAGAGCAGGAATCAGCTCGCGAAACATTTGGCTGCTCGTCGGAAGTCCATGCAGTAGAACAATAGTTGGAAAACTGGGATCGCCGGCCTCGCGATAAAACACTTTGCGGCCGTTGACAGTCGCTGTTCGATAGTGGGTAAGTTGCGACTTTACTTGCGGTGTTGAGCGTGCCATTTGAACTCCTTGTTGATTGCGCTTCGAATAGGACCGCCTACTAATAACGTAGGGCCCGGCAAGCGCGAAAAAAAGTTCCAAATACTGAATTGTTCGGTGAGTATTGTTGACGAATTCTGCTATTGGCACATCGCGTAAGCACAGCTTGGTTTATGTGAAATCAATAGCCTTGTGTCGATAAGCGGACCTGAGAGGACGATGGTTAGGCAGGTAGCGCAGCCGTCGACACGCCCATACGCCAGCAGGCAGATCGGTACTGCTGCAGCCTGGATGAAGCACCTGCGAGGACACGGAATTCTAAAGGCAAAGTTTCACGAGGATTGCCTCGAGTGCAATATAAGGACGCTGTCGAGAGCATCCGAGGGATACATCTCGTCTATGCCACCGAGACTGTTGACCGCCGAGCCGGCGTGCCTTTCGCTTGACTACCATCCATCCCGACTGCGGCATAGGAGTGTACGGTTCCAGGTCGCTTCTCGTTCAGGTGGGAACGAAGATAAGTAGCGACCAGCTCCTCTGTGATTTCTGCGAACCGCATCGCGTTCGGAGCCCGGAGGCCGCGTCTACGGTGAAGCGTGATGGGGATATTGCCCAGTGGCGGGAGGCCCAGGTCGATGGTCTGCACGTCCGCCGGCAGGCCAAGGTCAGCTCGTGTGGTCAGTCCCAGTCCCGCACTGACAGCGGCCCATAAGCCCGTCAGGCTGGGGCTCGTCATTGCGACGCGCCAAGTGCGTCCAGCTCTTTCCAGTGCCTCCAACCCCGGTGTCTGACATCCGCATGGGGGGCTGAAAAGAGCAAGCGGTAACGGCTGCCGTATGCGATCTCTGAAACCTGGGCTTGCAATCCAATGCAACGGCAGCTCGCTCAACAGTTGCGCCGTCTTTTTCTGTGCGCCGCCTAACGTCAATGCAAGATCAAGGTCCCCGGAGTCGATCGCTTGAAGGAGCATCTGGCCGACGTCTACCGTCACCTCGAGCTTGACAAGCGGGTAGAGCGCATTAAAGCGTGCGATGACCATAGGCAAAACGTCGCTCATGAAATCTTGTCCGAATCCGATTCGAACGACGCCTGCAAGAGACGATCCGCGCAGGGTATCGATCATCTCATCATTGAGCTCCAGCACCCTCCGGGCATACCGGAGCGCGATCTCTCCCTGTTCCGTAAGAAGGGTCTTGCGGCCTTGCTTCCGAAAGAGCGGAACTCCTACCTCTTCCTGAAGTCGCTTCATCTGCAGGCTAATGGCCGAGGGGGAACGTAGCAGGCGCTCCGCGGCGCGACCAAAACCGCCGAGGTCTTGTGTAAGCACCAATGTACGAAGGCTGTCGAGGCTGAGGTTATTCAGAAGCATAGTTAAGATTTTCTCACCGATAGCGTTAGAACTTCTCGCTTTTCGTGAGCTCCTCTCATCCCTATGCTTTATGGTAACGCAGCTCGCGGTTGTATTGCGATTTTGGCCGCTGATATGCGATGCACTCGAGCGCCGATCTTTTCAGCCGCCCAGCAGTGGCTTACCACCTGCGTGTCAGATCGGCGAAAGGTTGATTATGAAAAACATTCCTTCTAATGCAACGATCGTTCTGGTTCATGCCGCATGGGCGGACGCATCCTCGTGGTCCGCCGTGATCGGCCCACTGCTCAAGGCCGGCATCAAGGTGATCGCTGCCCAGATTCCAATGACTTCGCTGTCCGATGACGTGGCTGCTTTGAAAGTGGCTTTAGAAAGAGCGGGCGAGGGGCCAATCCTCCTTGTCTCTCACTCGTACTCCGGCGCCGTGATCACCGCCCTCGAAAGTGATGACCGTGTCCGAGGCCTGGCCTTTGTGGCAGCCATGCCCCCAGCAGAAGGAGAAACCGTGGGGGACTTGTTCTTTCGAGAGCCTCCACATGAAAAAGCTCCCCATCTGGAACCCGACGGTCATGGTCTCTTGTGGATGTCGGAAGAAGGAATGAAGAATGCGGTTGGCCATAGAGCCACGGCGGAGCAAAGCGCAATCAGAACAGTAGCGCAACGCCCGATAGCGATGAAGTGCCTTGGCGAAGCGATACAGACGCCGGCATGGAGGACGATACCGTCGTGGTATCTACTGGCTGAAGACGATCGTATGTTCAGCCCGAAGACACAACGTTTCGTGGCCGACCGCATGGGCGCTCAGGTCCGTGTGCACCACGTTGATCATGCCCCTCAGATTTCGGAGCCCGCCACCGTCGTAGAGTTCGTGTTGGAAGCGGCCAGCGCGACGCTCTGTGCAAACAATCGGATTGATAAGAAGGAGAATCACATGACTACGTACCAGCATGCCGACATTCAGGGCCACAAGATCTTCTACCGCGAGGCCGGCTCGACCACGAATCCGACGATCGTTCTGCTTCATGGCTTTCCGTCCTCGTCGCACATGTTCCGGGAACTGATCCCGCAGCTCGCCAGCTACTTCCACGTCGTCGCGCCGGACTACCTCGGCTTCGGCTACAGCGATGCTCCCGCGGCGACCGACTTTCGATACACCTTCGACAACATCACGGCGCAGATCGAGGAGCTGCTCTTCACAAAGCTGGGTCTGAAGAAATTCAGTCTTTACGTCTTCGATTACGGCGCACCCGTCGGTTTCCGCATTGCCGCGCGTCATCCGGAAGCGATCGAAGGTATCGTCGTGCAGAACGGCAATGCCTACGTGGAAGGCATCAGCGCCGCTTTCGAGCCGCTGCAGCCTTTCTGGGCGAATCGAAATGAGGAGACGGAGAAGGCGCCGCGCACGCTGCTGACGAAAGAAACGACGATCTTCCAGTACACGCATGGTGCGAAAAACCCAGCGGCGGTAAGCCCGGACAGCTACACCTTCGACCAGGCTCTGCTGGACCGACCCGGCAATGACGCCATTCAACTCGAACTCCTCCACAATTACACCTCGAACGTGGCGCTCTACGACGCGTGGCACGAGTACTTCCGCAAGTACCAGCCGCGCACGCTCATCGTGTGGGGGCAGAACGATCCTTTCTTCATCGTGCCGGGAGCACAGGCGTTTCTGCGCGACCTGCCCAAGGCAGAATTGCACCTGATCGACGGTGGCCACTTCCTGCTGGAAGAGCACAGCGACCTCGTCGCAGGCAAAATTATCAGCTTTCTTGGAAAAGGTCAGAAGACGGAGGCGGGCAAATGACCACCTCTGCCCTGAACCAGACCCTCGGGAGGGGCTCGCAGCTGGCAGCGCGCACGTTGCCCGTCTCTCGCGCCATCCTTTATGCCACGCTGGTGGTTGGAGTGCTCGATGCAACCGATGGCGTCGTCTTCCTCGGCCTGCACGGCCGGAACCCGATTCAGGTGCTGCAGTACATCGCGAGCAGTCTGCTAGGCACACGATCCTTCTCAGGCGGTCTTGCAAGTGCGGGACTTGGCCTCGTCCTGCATTTCGCCGTCTCGCTGGTAGTCGCAACGATCTATATCCTTGCGAGCCGACGCGTCGCTGTATTGCGCACGCAGTGGGTGCTCATGGGACTGCTGTTCGGCGCTGCCGTGTGGGTCGTGATGAACCTAGTGGTGTTGCCGCTGACCGCGGTTGTTCCCAACCCGATCACGACTGCGGCGTTGATTAACGGAATCATCGGACACGCTCTGTTCGTCGGCCTGCCCAGTGCGTTCTTCGCTAAGAACGTTGCGACGACATGAACGGCAGGACACACTATGGCAGGACGCGTGAATGCGGCAGAGCCCTCTATGGCGGAGGAGATTGCGAACAGAGACGAAGCACGGATGATTGCATCCATTCTGGACGGAGATGTGCAGCTTTATCACCAACTCATCCGCCCGTACGAGCGGAGTGTCTATGTCATGTCCCTGTCCTACATGAAGAACAAGGCAGACGCGGAGGATGTCGCGCAGGAGGCCTTCTTAAAAGCCTACCGTCACCTCGCGAGTTTCCGTGGCGAGGCCAAGTTCAGGACATGGCTGGTCGGCATCGCACTGAACGAGGCTCGAGGACGCCTGCGGCGCGATGCAGCCATGCGAATAGAATCGATCGATCAACCGTCTGAAGAAGGCGGTCACGTTTTACCAGCTATTCTTCATGACTGGCGTGAGATTCCTTCCGACACCTTAGAACGCAAAGAAGTTCGGCAGATGCTGCAGGCGGCAATTGCAGGTTTGCCGGTCATTTACCGCGAGGTATTCCTTTTACGCGATGTTCGTGAATTGAGCATCATCGAAACGGCGGAGGCTCTTACAATCAGCATTTCAAATGTGAAGGTGCGACTGCATCGGGCGCATATGTTGCTGCAAAAGACGTTGACACCCCAATTGAAGCAGATAAATCCAGAGAGAATGTCGGCTTGTCGGCAGCAATCCGCCAGGCCTTCTCAACTGACGATAACAGGGCGAATCACTCATTGAGACGCCCTAAAGCGGGTTCCTTGTCCACAGAGCTTTCGATTCACGACTCTGTCCAGCGAGGCTCGACGACCAAGAGATCAACCCGCCTGAGCACCCTGTTTTCCCGATGGGAGCGACATCGAAGCTCAATATTGTTGCGAGCGACGATAGAGAGCGAGCAATAACGGTCAATGTGTCAAAGCCAAAGGGAAAGAAGTTGCATTTTGTGGAACCTACGCTTGTCCAGTCGAAGATTGTCGCTAATGGGGTTGGGTACCTGAAGGTGACAATTTTCCCGGGATAATCGGGGTTGACGTAGGAGGCGCGCCTGTCCGTGCGCGATTTCGTCTCCGTGCCGCACGGCCACGCTTTCGGCCAACTGTCCCCATGAGACGAGAAGAGGGGAGAGGCCCCGGGATCGATGCACAGCCCTCAGTCTGTAGCGTAGCCCACACTTCTACCTCGTGGCCGTGAACGAGCCGAAGCACGGATTCTCGCTACCACGTGCTTCGAAACGCGTTTCGCAGTAAATTTAGCGCCATACGCAAAACGCGTTAACGGACCAAACGAATTCGCGGACGCAAGCCCGACCATATACAGGCCGGGCACCGACGTTTCAAAGTGGCTTGAGAGAACCGGCGTATCTTCCACTTGATCAACCAGGCGGCGCAATGCTTCGTCGAGAAATCCCATACGTGAAATAGAGACTTGATAGCCTGTCGCACTGATGACATGATCGGCGATCAACTGGGAATTGCTTCCATCCTTGTCAACGATCTTGAGATGCACCTTGCCATTTTCTATGGAGGCAGACTGGATTTTGCAACCGAGGTGCAAAGGGAATTTGCCAACTACCTTGTCACGGACAAACCATCCCGGAGCCGGCCCAAGAAGATTGCGGACAGTCCGGAAGCGAAACTTCTGCGGCATGACATGAAATAGCAGAGGAGCGTCGGTGCACAAGCGTGAGCGCCATCCAATGCCAAGGCCTGAGCGGGGAACTCTCAATCGTTGCAGGAGTGGCCGGGGCTCCTTTGTCTTTGTATGGAAAGCGATCTTTTGCCGCCTTGCGACCAACTGTACCTGGGCACCCTGTTCATGAAGGATTGCGGCAATATCGACGGCCGACGCACCCGCTCCCAGGACCACGACCGTCTTTCCGCGGAAGCTGCTCAGATCATTGTGCTGTGAGCTGTGCGAGACATGGCTGCCAGGCAGATCGACGAGATAGGACGGCAGGTAGCTGAAATGTGTAATGCCGGTAGCTACGATTACCGTGCGCGCATGGACAATCTGCCCGTCCGCGGTCTCGAGTTCGAAGCCTTCAGAAGTCCGGCTGACGGAAGTAATATCCGTTTGGTCCAGCGTTGGCACCAGGCGCTTCTGAAATTCAAGCCCGTAAGCCGAGAAGACCTCAAGGGGAACTGGGGTACCGACGTCATCGTAAGGCAAATTCATCTCTTCGCAATAATGGCGCAGAGTGAATGAGCAATCAGGATCATCGAGGCTGGAGGCAAATCCCTCGGACTTGAGCAACATGCCTTTGGGCATGTGGCTGCGCCAGGTTTGCATCGGGGAGCCAAATATGCGAAAGGTCAAGCTGCTCTTAGACAGATGGGCGGCTATAGAAAGGCCATACGGGCCCGCTCCGATGATGACAGTATGTACACTCATAACTCAGCCGCCGGGAAGTCTATCTTATTAAATAGTTTATGGACTTCCACACGAGCAGGCAGTACCACGATTTGTGCATGGTAGGTGTTCGATTTTCGACGATATAAGTGGAGTGTATCGGGTCGCGAGCATCTCTATTTTTTTTGCAAACTAGAGCAGTTCGACACGCAGAAGGGGCTTTCTGGACGGTAATTCCCAGCCAAAAATTTTGATTTGTGCAACTCTCTGGTGGCCTTCCTCCGCCCGCCTTGCAATGGCATTCGTGCGCCATGGCTGTAATGTTTCCGCCCTATGTCCGCCTGGCCACCCGCTTCGTTTCGTCACCGGAATCCGTCCGATTTATTCCTATCAGGGTCTTGCGTCGATTGGCTTGCTCCGGGCTGCAATACGAGCGGAACAGCCTGCACTGATTGTCCCCTGTGATGACATTGCAGTCTGGCAGTTGCACGCGCTGCACGCAAACGAAGCCGACCTGCGGCCATCGATCGAACTTTCCCTGGGCGCCGCAGAGGCTTACCCGGCAATCCAGCAAAGAGGCGAGGTTTTGCGGGTCGCGCAGAGTCTGGGTATCCGCGTGCCGTTGACTCAGACACTTGATTCCGCCGAGGAGTTGAAAAACTGGAAATTTGATAAGCCGGCAGTTCTAAAGCAGGATGGAACCTGGGGCGGCCAGGGGGTGACCATCGTACGGTCTCTTACCGAAGCGGCCCAAAGTTTTCACTCCGCACCCAAAACAATGAAGGCCTGGACGGCATGGAAGCAGTTTCTGATCTATCGCCGTTTTTTTGCTTTGTGGGCATGGCAGAGACGAAAGACCCTGAAAATGACGATCCAGGAATTTATCCCTGGGCAACTGGCAACCACTATGTTTGCCTGCTGGCGCGGAGAGGTTCTGGCCTCCAGCACAGTGGAGGTGCTGGTCTCACAAGGCCCTACAGGTGCAGCCAATGTAGTCCAGGTGCTCAAGAATAACGAGATTGAAGATGCAGTCCGGCTGTTGGCCCGGGAGTTACAACTAAGTGGGTTTCACGGACTGGACTTCGTCCTTGAACAGGAAACTGGCGCAGCCTACCTGATTGAGCTAAATCCCCGCGCCACACAGTTGGGTCACCTGAATCTATCCGCAGCCGGGGACTTGGCCGGAGTGATGGCTAGAAAGCTCAAAAATGAAGCACCAGACAGGATCGCTTCCGAAAATCAACTTCAGAACACTGCTATCGCGTTCTTCCCATATGCTTGTAAGTCAAATCCTGGAAGTGCGTACCTGCATCAGGGATATCACGATGTCCCCTGGGACGAGCCTGCCCTGGTGCGTGAACTGGTGTGCGACCCTTGGCGTCGATCGTGGCTCCGCTGGTGTTTGCGTACGTTCTCGGCTGGTAACCGCGGCGCACGCCGATACCAGCCCCGCTTAGGTGAGGACGACGCCACGAGCGCGATTCAGCAGGGGTTCCGCTTGCCGTCGAGCCACGCACGCGCAATAGACGTCAGCGACTTGCCGGCCGATCGCCTGGATTCCAGCCACGTCACGAATTGAGAGCGAGCCCCCAAAAGATCCGCTAAAGAGATCCGTTAAACAGAAGCCATTTCGGTAACGCCCTCTTCAAAAAGCAGGCGCGCCTGTCCAAGCACGATTTCATCTCCGTGCCGCAAGGCCACGCCTTTGCTCGCGCCCTGAGGGACTGAAATGACGGAGCCATCCCGGATGACAGTGGTTCCATGGGCGCTCCGATCATCAAAGAGGCGGAACACACCCCTCTCGGGATCGAACTCAATGTGGGCATGAGCCCGCGAAACAGATGGGTTGGGAAGCTGCCCGTCGTCTCGGAATGCCACGTCATTTTTTCGCGTAAGCCGCCCATCCGCGTCAATAACTTCCGCAAGACGCCCCAGGTGAATGCGCTTCTTCTTCAGGCAAACCTCTTGTTCCTCGGCAGATCCAGTGATGACGGTAAGCCGGACCTCCGTTAACTTCTCCGATGGCTGCGGGTTGGGAATGCTTCCGTAGTGCACATCAAATCCACGAGCCGCCACATCCGGCGGCAATTCCGGCACCAGTTCTACTTGCACAGAAAGGTGCATCGGGAGTTCTACCTGCTGATCATCAAGGCGAAGGCGAATGTCGCGAGCGAGAGCATCGCCCTCAACAAAGATAAGTTCATAAGAGCGTCGAAGCGAAGGGTCCGGTAAAAGGATTCGCACGTTCAACTGATTAAAAGCAAACGTCTGCTTACCCCGCCGCAGCGTGTCTACATGAGCAGTGACATCGTCGAGCAAGGCTCGATGAATCTCGAGCAGTTCGCGTTTCTGGTCTGGGGACGAGGAGCGCAGCATGCCGCGCAGTGTTTCATCGATGCGCCGCTCCAGATCGTGCAGTCGACTCATGGTCCTCCTTGCAGGTAGCCCAGTGCCTTGGCTGCCTGCATCACTTCCGCGGCCAGCGGAGCGGCAGCGGTGCCGCCGTATTGTCCATTCTCTATCAGTACGGAAAATGCCAGTTTGTGTGTTCCGTCATACGGGGCAAATCCGATGAACCAGGCGTGCGACGGAGCATGCTCCAGCTCCGCCGTCCCTGTCTTGCCCGCCATGGCGATATCCGGCAGCTTTGCGCTACGGCCAGTCCCAGAGGTGACGACAGCGCGCATGTACTCGCCCACCTGTGTGGCTAGCTCCGGATTGAGAATCGCTTGCGGAGGGTCCAGCCGAGGGTTTGTCTGGTCTGTAATCCAGCGGCCAAAGGGCATGGAGCCACCTTGGGCAATGGTGGCTGCCACCCGCGCCATTTGAAAGGGACTGGCCACCACCTGACCTTGACCGTAGGACGTTTGTGGCATCTCTGAGCGTAAAGTTTTCACGTCCGGCGGGTTTGCTACCGAGATACCGAGCCGCGTGGCTGTATCGAGCAGCGCTTCCGGACCGACTTTGTAAGTGCCCAGTTGCGCGAAGTATGCATTACACGAGACAACGATGGCAGTCCGCATCGCGATTGCTCCGTGCGGCGCGCTGTCTTTGACGTCGTCATGGATCGGCCGCTTCCATCCCTGTATGAAAGCGCCCGTGCGGCCATCCGGAAGACGCTTGCATTCATAAATCTGATTAGCGTTCCCTGGATCCTTCCGGAGAGCCGCGATAGCTGTCACGATCTTGAAAGAGGAGCCGGGCGGATACAGTCCATAGCGCGCACGATCGAGCAGCGCGCCATCCGGATCCGGCTCTGCTACGGAGAGGGACGGATTTGGCCACGGATAACTTACGGAGGCGAGCAGGTCGCCGCTTTCCGGGTCCAGCACCACGACCGCCCCTTTTGTGCGGCCAAGCTGGCGGAGTTGCTGTTCTAGCAGCTCCGCTGTCTTCAACTGCAGGCGGGCGTCGATCGTCATATGCAGGTTGCGATCGCGCTCAAGAACCTTCCTCACCTCAGGATTGTTGGGTTGCCAGCGATGCCGTAGCAGCGGCAGCAACTCGCGAAGGTCGTAGCGGACAATCCGCTGCGCAGTCCTGGTACGCGGGTCGAACACCGCTACAACGGTTGCACGATCGTCATAGCCCTGCAACGTCTGCATGAAATCGCGCTCCGCGTAGGAGCTATTGCGTGCAGCCCAGTTGGCGCGCGTCCGCAGATCTCCAAGAAGGTGGAAGGCCGCTGGTCCAAGTGGATAGTAACGAGCTGCCCCCGGAGCCGGCTGTTCACTCACCGGCACGCCCATGCTGCTATAGCGCTCGCGGTTCCGTGCAATCTCATTCCAGTTGCTGGTCGCGAGCGGAATTCCGTTACGATCGTAGATCGTACCCCGGGGAATAGAGTGCGCAACCGCGAGCAGACGAGGGTTGTATTCGTAACGGCGCTCTCCATCCGCCTGCAGCGCGAGAGCACCGGCCCCCGCAGTCGAGTCTGCATGGATCACCTGGATGTAAAACACCTTCAGCAGCAGGCAGGCACCGAGACCGGCGATCACCAAGGAGATCTCCCGGACGCTCACGCGAAAAGGCTCGGTCGTATCCTGCGCGGGCGAAACGTCCCGGCTAAGAGAGAACAGAATGCCGATGATCGCAAAGTTGGTGATGAGACCGGTTCTGCCGTAGCTGAGAAACGGAACCACAACCCCGGAGAGTGGGATTAAATCGAGCACACCCCCCGCGATCAGAACGATCTGGAGAACGAACGCCAGGGTGAGCCCGAGCGCGAGGAAAAAATTGTAATCGGAGCGGGCCCGGAGCGCGACCCGAATGCCAAACCAAACCAGGGCGGCATAGAGTGCAAGCACTCCAACGACACCTAGGAATCCCCATTCCTCTCCCAGCGCAGCCAGGATCAGATCGGTATGAGCGGCGGGCATCCACTGCGGATCGCCGAGTCCCAGGCCCGTGCCGAAGGCCCCGCCCGTGGCGAACGCCCAAAGAGAATGCGCCACCTGTTCGCCCCCGCGAACAGAGTTGTCCCACGGTGAAAGCCACATCCAGACTCGTCCCGCGACGTTCTGCGGAAAGCCAAGAAAGTATCCGGACGCAAACCCGCAGAGGATCACGATCAGGCCGATGAATGCAAACAGGTACCGGTCGCGCGCAACCGCGTACATAGCAAGAAACAGGCACGCGATCAGCAGCGCCGGTCCCAGGTCCTTCTGCAGAAAGAAGAAGCCGAGTGATACGACCACACCGCCCAGCACAGGCAGAAGGTACTCGAGCCTCGGCACCTCTACCCAACGGGAGATTTTTTTGAGTGCTTTGCGTTGGTCGCGCAACGTGCGAAGGAATTCCCATCGTTCCGCAAAATATCCGGCAAGAAAGAAAACGATGAGAACGCGAATGACCTCGGCCGGTTGAAACCCCAGGAGGTTGACCTTGGCGTCACTGCCGGTTGGTCCGGAGCCGAAGAGGATCAGTCCGGCCGAGAGCAGGAAGCTCGCGATGAGAAAAACGTAGCTTAGCTTTCCGCTGATGCGGCGGTAGTCGAGGATGCTGGCAAGTGCCAACACCAGGCAGCCACCGGCCACACCCTGGGCAAACGTCGAGAAGGCAAGCGTGTCTCGCACCGGGTCGCGCAGCGTAATCATCAACGCCATTCCGATGCCGCTCAACAGCAGAACAGAAGGCAACACGTATTGCGGGCCGCCGGCTCCCCGCACCGACCAAAAGATGTGCACCGCCCAAAAAGCGCAGAAGACGAGAACAGTCCACAGGATGAGCTGAGTGCGAAACTCTGACTTGTCCCGCACCACAAAAAATGGCTTCAGCCGCGCTAGCTCGGCGGAATCAAGCAGCAGGATGGTCTCCGCCCCGGGACGGGCTGCTTGCACCTGGTGTGCGCGCGCCTGCAATCCGCTGAGTCCATGCGTCCTCAGCACATCACGGATAGGAACGTGGATCTGGCCGATCTCCCCTACGTGCGACACCGAACCCTCGCCGCTGCGCACGCTCTCGAATATCTTGCCCGCGATGTACTGGCGCTCAGCAGGAGAAGAAACCCATTGCAGCAAGGGGAGCAGTTGTTCGCGTCTGTCCAGCGTAGAGAGGTTCAGGCGCTCGCTATCCGACCCATCTACTCGGGCCATCTTTGCTGCCGCCGTGAGACTCACCGCTGCAAGAATCAATGCTGACGTAAGCACTAAGAAAACGCGTTCCTGAGCTCTGCCCCGCGCCTCCGTAGGGTGGGGAGGGTTCTGGGCCCGCTCGGCCAACGTGCTGCGAGTTACCGCCATGCGTTTCCCTTTCAGGCCGCTGAAACCCAAGTTTTTGAAGGGTACGGCCTTTAGGCCGTACGTACCCAAACTTAGAATCAGGACGGCTTTAGCCGCTGAGGGCTAGGATCTAACGCGAAACCGAGTTTTGAGCAGCCTGCCTTTTCCCTATTGTAGGGTTGAGATGCGGTTTATCGAATCATTCACCCGTTTGAGACTGTCGGCTGCGCCGTCCCACGGCAGGATGCTCTCGTAGAGATGGCGCGCACGCGCAAGGTCAGGAGCTGCCATCCGATAGTAGTGCGCCGCTTGGATCCGTGTGCTCGCCTGATCTCCCACCGCGATCACGCGCTCAGCACGGTAGCGGTAGAGATCTGCGAGTTCTGCTGTCTCACGCTTGCCGGTCGCATAGCCGAGACGGCTGGCCTGTCGAATAGCTGCCTCGCCATGTGCGAGGTCGTGTAAGGAGTAGATGTACAGGGGAGCTAAGCCAAGCCATGGATCGGGCGATTTTTTCAGCACCAGCGCCGCTGCCAGAAAGTCCTGGCGTGCATCTTCCAGCACTCGAGGGTCCCGTTCGGCGGTACCGCGCAATCGTGCCAAATGACCATCGACCAGCCGGATCTTCCCATGGAGCGTCTTGTCGCCTGGGTCGAGCTCGATTGCCCGTGACAGGTCGTCACGGGCGTGCGTCCAATCTGCCTCTGATACTGGCGGCGCGTCCGGAGACCGGAACTTCACGATGGTGCTGTCGGCATCGTCGACCAGGTGTTTCTGCAACTCGTCTCGAGCGGCCCACAAGCTGATTGGAAAGTGAGAACGCGATGACAGCTTCTCATATTCCTTCCAGGCGGCATCCAGATTCTGCTGTTTCTCGCTGGATAGGTCCCGCGCCAACTGGTGCGCGCTCCCCCAGACCAGGTACTCGTTTACCAGGAGATAGACAGGGAAGAGCAAAACCGCGAGGAGCAATGCGCCGACCGTGCGCATGATCACACGCATCACACTCGGCCTGCGGCGCGGTGGCGCCGCAGGTACTACTACCGGGGTCCAAGGAGTAGCTACAGTCTTGCGTGTCGCGTCTACAGGTGGTGGATGAGGGGCGCTCTCCGGCCGGGACGTGCGTTTCGTCGCGTCGTCATGCAGCGCCACGCGGCGTGTGCCTTCCCCATCAGTCGGGGCAGGTACGGCTTGGCCATTGCGAAATGCCTGCAGATCTCTGGCAAACTCGGCGGCCGTTTGGTAACGCACCCGCACATCGGGATGGAGAGCTCGCCGCAGAATGTTGCGAACATTCTGTGGCCATGTTTCCGGCAAAGGCAGCACGCGGTCATAGCTGCGGATCATGTGCTCCAACCTCGAGCCGTTATCTGCCCGGAAGTACGGATAGCCCGCAAGCATTTCATACAGCATCACGCCTGCAGCCCAGAGATCCGCGCCCACATCGACCTCCCCGGTGAGCAGCCGCTGCGGTGAGGAGTACTGCACACTGCCAAAAACATTCTGCGTAAAGTTGCGCGTCAGCGAGAGCGCCTTCGCAATGCCAAAGTCGAGAACCTTCACCTCGCCCGCCGGAGTGAGGCGGATATTGCGCGGCTTCAGGTCACCATGAACAACACCCCGAATGGAGCGGCCCTCCAGCGTGGTCGAAAAATTATGGGCGTGATCCAGAACCTCGAGAACGTCTTGTGTGATGCGCGCCGCCAGCATCGGCTCGAGGCCATTCCCGGCATACAGCTCCGACAGGTCGCGGCCATCCACATACTCCATCACGATGTAGAAATAGCGCGGCATCTCGCCCGACTCATAGATCGCGGTGACCCGCTTGTCGATTGCGCAGAGGCGCGTTTGCAACTCCGCCCCAAGCCGTTCTGCGCTCACGATCTGAAGGCTATCGGGATCGGTGCCGAGATCGATGAGTTTCAACGCCACGCGGCGTGGGCCTACCGGATCTTCCGCTTCAAAGACGCGTCCCATGCCGCCGGCCGGTAACTTCCGGTAAAGAGTGAAGCGGCCTGCCGTTTCCCTATCCACTGCGTCTTTATTCACCGCGGCGTTACCTTCAGCTGATGACTGTTATCCCGCATCTCGGGAGCCACCACATTGTCAGTCAGCAGACTGCCTGCATCATAAAACGGCGAGATCCATATCTGCTCTGCTCCGCTCTCTTCGATGATGTTCCCGAAAAGAATAGGAGCGGCTGAACCTTCGATAAGGATACCGGGTAGTATCGCGGGGCCGTGTCCATTACGTCGGATGAAGTTATGTTCAAGGCGCGGGCGAGCGTTTTCACGCACAGAAACTCCCGCCCCAGGATTATCTGCAATCTCAGACGCCTGAATGACAGATTCACCCCTCCCTGTGATTTCGATTCCGGCATTTTGCATACCGCTCACGCGCACGTCCGTAACCTGCAGATCGGAGTTTGCAATGCGAATGCCCACCCTCCCTGGACCCGCAATGTCAAAGCCGGCGAAACGTGCGTTGTGAATGTCCTCAGCCAAAACCGCTACATCGGGCGAAAGAATACGGGCCCCATGGAGCGCTGTGCTCACCACAGAAATACCGTTCCGCAGATGCAGTTCCTCGTGATATTCGCCCGGACTTACTTCAATGGTATCTCCAGGCCGCGCCCGGTCCAGGGCAGCCCCGATGGTGGTGATCGCATCCGGCCCGACTCCCCAGCTTCGTGGCGAACGCACGGCTCCAAACCGAAGCTTCAGTCCGGATGCGGAGTGCTCCCAATATGGCCGCGCTGCCAGGAACAGGGCAGATGCCGCGAGCACGCCGAGAAGAAACCAGGTCCAGCGAGAAGAGTGGCTAGCGGAACCCTGACCAGGCTCTGCTGCAGAAGTCGTTCTCGCGTAGTCCTCGGTTTCGACCAATATGACCGTAACGTTGTCCTTACCTCCGGCCTCATTCGCAGCTTCCACCAGTGCATGGGCTGCCTTGTCGGGGTCTCCCGCATGCTGCTCGACCAGGTGCCGAATATCAGCGGCTGTCAACTGATCGGTAAGGCCGTCGGAACAAAGCAGGAGCGCCGCCGGCTGCGGAAGAGCGAAAGAATGCATCTCGACGAAGTCCGTATCGTTGGGCGTGTGCGCCGTACTTCCAAGATCTCTATAAATCTCGCTTCTGCGAGGGTGGCGCATCGCGGCGTCTTCGCTGAGCCGTTGCGAGTCTTCCAGCTCACCTACCGGCGAGTGGTCTCGTGTGATCTTCTCCATCTTGCCCGGAGTGAGGAGATAGAGCCTCGAGTCGCCCACATGCCCGACCGTAACCTGGTCCGCCTCGATCAATGCGACTGTGGCGACGCATGCCATTCCCGCCCACTCAGGGTGGCGGGATGCGGCCTCGAAGATCTCTGTGCTGGCAAGCGCGAATGCCTCCTGAATGCGCTTGTCGCTTGCGCCAGTGCGGCGCGACAATCGTGTGGAGATGATGTCCACCGCAATCTCCGCTGCTCGCTCGCCCGCCGCATGTCCACCCAGCCCGTCCACCACCAGAAAGATGCCCCGTTGCGCATCGATAAAAAAGCGATCTTCGTTCTCGGGCCGCTTCCGCCCTACGTCTGAACGGCCGCCCACCAATAATTGCGATGTGGCAAACATGGTCTAGTCCCTGCGGCGCACGAACGCCCACACCAGAAAAACAACCATGGTGACGAATCCAATAAGAAATGGAATCCGGAGCCAGAACAGAGTGGAGGTCAAGGCTCAGCCTCGAATTCCAACGTGCACACATCGGCAAGCGTGATCCGCGCGGGGGACGGCAAAAGCACCTCGCGGTTACGATCAATCTTCTCACCGCCTTCGACTCGATCCACACTATTGGGAATGGGAGTCCCGTTCACCGTCGTCCCGAATTGACTAAGATCCCGGATGAAGAAGGTGCCTGTCTTGGGATCGCGTCGAATGCGGCAGTGTTCGCGAGACACATCCGCAGGGCCTTCCAGCTTCAGATCCACCCAGACAGCTTTTCCGCCGCGGCCAATCACAACCTCTTCGCTGGTCATCACAAACGTTTTGTCCATTCCAGCATCCCGATAGCGCATCCTGGCAAGAACCATCCTTGCAGCAACCTCGTTGTTTCCGGCAGCTGAATCCCCAGCGGGATTTCGGGTGATAAAGGTCGTCATAGCTCCGGCGCCGAACTCCTTCGGACGAGCGCTGCCCAATTCCGAGTAGATCTCGATCTCACCTGGCCGGAGCCGTTCCTCCTGGTCCCCATGGAACTGGATCGCCCATTGCTTCTCAAGAATCTTGTATTCAGGCCGGGGTTCGCCGGCTGAGCCAAAGCGCCTGCCGAATGAACGTGCAGTGCGGGGTTTGTTCAAGTTGGAGAGGTGCTCCTTGAGAGCACGGACTGCTTCCTCTCGAATGAGCTCCGCGATAGGCTGGATGAGTTCGTAGTCGCGTGGATCGAGATATACGTTGAAAATGCAGGGCACGAGAATGGTATAGCGAACCTTGAACCACCCGGCATCGGCATTTCGGATCAGCTCGGAAATGATGTCGTCGCCCGTGATCTGGTTCGCAACCGTCTGGGCCATACCCGTCAAACCTCGCCGCGGCATCTTGATTGCATCAGATGTCACTTATAGCAAGACCGTGGCCCGAGGCTCAAATGTCGCATAGAGCCAGGCCAGGACGACGATCCCAAAATCATGTACTGAGGAGGAGGAAGCAAAGAGAGAACCCAAGGCAGAAAAAACACAAGCAACGCATATACGTCGTCGAGTTGCTACTGCGAAGCTCCCAGCAGATTGACGCAAGCGGTGGCAGCCGGCAAACCCGAGCGGATGCAAATATATCCGCACACTACAAAATTCGCTAGCAAAAATTTGCGACACCGGAGTGTCCGCAAACGAACGCCGGCCACCCTCTTGAATCAGCGTGAGATGTAACAGTAAAAAATGCACCGCGAACGCAGCATCAAGTCGGTGGGGTCGAGTTCTCACGTAGACTCCTTAGCCCGAGACGACTCTAGCCGGGCCGCAAACGACTGAAAGAGGTCGGAGTTTTAAACGAACCTGTCATCCCGCCCGTCCTGCCGTGGAACCGAGCGAAGCGAAGTGGACCTGCTGTTTCTTTTCTGTCCATCCGATCTAACGGCCCTTAATAGAGGCCACCACCCCTCCACTTGTCATCCCGCCTGCCCCGGCGTGCCGTGGGAGCGCAGCCGGATTTCCTACTTCACGGCTCTACCGGCGGCAACGTATGCGGCTCTCCGTAAAGAGAGCCGCACGGAATCCACCGAAGCTAAGGTTCTTGACAGGAAATTCGGGGAAGGCGAGGGATCTGCGGTGCGCCCCGGCTCCCACACAAAGGTCTCCGTTCCGTTAGTTCTCCCACAGAATCGTCATCCTGAGCGAAGCGCCTCGCAGACATATCGCTTCATAGAGGACTTACGGCGCGGAGTCG
Source organism: uncultured Acidobacteriaceae bacterium (assembly GCA_963721125.1). Taxonomy (GTDB): domain Bacteria; phylum Acidobacteriota; class Terriglobia; order Terriglobales; family Acidobacteriaceae; genus PALSA-350. The sequence goes on from CAVRHZ010000001.1 coordinate 1,077,659, forward strand.
AAGGACCCCGAGGATGCTTAATCGACGCAGCTCTTCAGGGCTCTCCGGCCACCAAGACTACAAAAAATTAATAAAGTCACAGGATCCGAGCGTACCCGGATTTCCTGCCTCGCGGCTCTATCAGCGGCAACCTATGCGGCTCTCCGTAAAGAGAGCCGCAAAAAATCCACCGAAGCTAAGGTTCTTGAAAGGAAATCCGGGGGAGGCGAGGGACCTGCTGTGCGCCCCGGCTCCCGCCCAAAGCTCTGGGGTTTTCGCAGTTCTCACCCAAACAGCTCCGGAACCATCGCTTTCCTGCCCACCGCCATCTATTTTCTCGAGTGAGCGTCCGGAATTTCGTCCAAGCTCAGTTTACGAAATCCACTTCCCCTGCATCTAACCAAAGCGGAATGGAAGAAAGACTCTCATTCCAGGCCGGGCGTTCGGGGGAACGCCCGGCTTTTTGTGCCCTGTTCCGCAGCCAGCATGGCAGCTACCTTGGCGCGACGGATTCGCTCCCGCAGTTGCGCGGTGACCAAACGATGGCAACGCAGGCACAGGGTGCGGATGTTATCCAGGTCGCACTCCCCGCCGCCTTCCGTCACCGGCAAAATGTGGTCGGCATCCCACAGACTCTTGCGCATCCGCGTGTTCAGTCCCCAGTGTCGCATCAGGGCCGCGCGCGTATCCCCGCGCGCTCGCTTCAACTTGCCGTGTTCTTTGATCGTGTTCAGGCCGCAATGCGCGCAAACGCCTCCATCGCGCTTCAAGATCTGCTCCCGTAAATACCCTGGCTGAGAGCGCAATTTCCATTCGTGAACGCAGTACTCTGAGCAGAAGGTAAAGCGGCGTACAGGCACTTCGAGCGTGCACCACCGGCACAGACCGCGCCCATTAGGACCGCGCGGAATATTCTTGCGATCGACCCAACCTCCGGGCATGGTTCGAGCAGTACTCATATACCTGTTTTTAAATGTGCGAGTGCGTTCGACGTAAGTGCCGCCGCAGGCTCGGCAGGAAATCCGGACTCGCTGACCCTATAATTTTGAATATGTATGCAGCCCTGGTAGAAGATTTCAAAGCCCCGCCTCGCTACCGCGAGATTCCTCCCCCGGTGCCGAACCAGGGGGAAGTGCTGCTCAAAGTGCGCGCCGCTGCCCTGAGCAATCTGGTACGTGGTCAAGCCAACGGATCGCACTACAGCAGTGGCACGGCACTTCCGTTCACTCCGGGGAACGATGGGGTGGGCGTCGCTGAAGACGGTGCGCGCGTCTACTTTATCGGCCCCCGCGCGCCGTTCGGCTCCATGGCCGAATACACCGTGGTTTCCCGGGCCATGACCATCCCGCTATCTCCGAGTATCGAAGACGCCGTTGCCGCCGCACTGGGAAATCCAGGCCTCGCGACCTGGGGCTCCCTCCTCGGCAGGGCGAAGTTCCAGGCCGGCGAAGCGGTGCTGATCAACGGAGCCACCGGGATCGCCGGCAAGCAGGCTATCCAGGTAGCGAAATATTTGGGTGCCTCGAAGATCATCGCCACCGGCCGGGGCAATCAGGAAGAGCTGGCGGGATTGGTTGCTCTGGGTGCGGACGAGACCATCTCTCTGAGCCAACCGCGAGAGGATCTGCTGCGAAGTTTTCGCTCAGCGCTCCACGAACCCGGCGTACAGGTCGTTATCGACTTCCTCTGGGGACCTTCGGCGGAAACGATTTTAGCCGCCGCGGCCGGCCATGGATCTCCGCAAGGCGAGCCGCGCATCCGTTTCGTCCAGGTAGGGTCGATCAGCGGGAACACGATTACGTTACCCGGTGGACTCCTGCGCAGCTCGGGAGTGGAACTCCTCGGCAGCGGCCTCGGCAGCCTCTCCGCACAAGCCATCTTGCAATCGCTAAGCACCATGTTTGCCGCCGAAGCCAAGATGCGGTTCGCGATAGACATCGAACCCGTGCCCTTGAGCAAAGTCGAAGAAGCCTGGACTCGCAAGGAGCAGCGCAGAATCGTCTTTATACCCTAGTCCGAGTTCTCCTGGGCATCACCGGTTCTTCCACCGGAAATGGTCCGTCAGCGAAAACCTGGGCATGATAACCCTTCGATCCCACCAACCGTGCCAGAGGACTGCGCACGTCATCGTCTCTTCTCAGCCCATCGACGATGGAGTGGAAGTCATACCTCGGCATCCAGCCTAGTTCCTTGCGCGCGCGCTCATTCACATATACCCGATCGATACTCGGGAACATCTTCCACTGCCGCCGGTCATATTCAGCCTCATACCCCGGAACTCGCCGCCCCACGACTCGCGCTGCGTCTACCCGCAGCTCCGCCAAGATCGGCTGGGCCGAAAAGGAGTGGTCGCACTAATGATGTACTTGCGAAATCCGATCGCAGCCGCCTGCTGTGCGGCTAACAGATGCGCGCTCACAACATCTTCAATATCGACTCGCCGGTAGAGGAATTCATTCGCCTTAGCATTTCGCGTCGCTGTAAGCGTTCCGCACCTGCAGGCTGTCATCTTCTTCAGGAAAGAATCGCGAAGTCCTCAGCACGATGCAGGCCAGGTTCTGGTTCCGGTGAAATAGATCACACAGATCTTCGGCGGCCGCCTTGGTCACACCGTAAATATTCTTGGGAACGGGCGCGACCTCTTCAGTGATCCACGCCGCGGGAGCCCCTTGAGGCGGCACCAGGGCGTCGCCAAAAACGCTGGTAGTGCTGGTGTAGACAAACGACTCGACCCTGGCCGCAACCGCTTCTTCCAGTAAATTGAGCGTTCCGGTGATGTTGGTATCGACAAACTCCTGCCGGCGGTGGGTAGCAACATGCGGTTTGTGCAGCGTTGCTGCGTGGAAGACTGCCTGAACACCCTTCATGCAGTCCTGAACACAGCCGCGATCTGCAATCGATCCGACGCGGGTAGTAAAGGGCGACGCAAGGAGGTCGAGTCCAACCACTTCGTATTGCAAATCCTGCAAGGTTCGCACCAGGGCCTCCCCCAGGTGCCCGGCACTTCCGGTGACCAATACCTTCATGGCGGTGTCATTCCATTTCGCTGGCTGCGAAAAGCCTCTTTTCATTCTAGAACCGCTAGGAGTAGAATTCGGCGCCTTACCGGGATGCCCGGTTTTCCTCGGGCCTTTCCTGGTCCACCGCGATCGTAGACCTGATCGATCGCCCTGGAGGGGAACTATGAAGATGCGCGAAAAGCAGATGTTCCTGGCGGCACTGGCCATGGCCCTTTCCATGATTGTCGGCGGCTGTGAGCGCCATCAGAAATCTGAGCACTACTTTCTCATCGCCACCAACATCAACCTGAGCTACTGGCAATCGGCACACGAAGGATTCAGCAGTGCCGCCGCGCTGTATGGCGTTACGGAAGACATGCGCGGGCCCGATACCTTCAATCCCGCAATCGAAGTGGATGAGTTTCGCGCCGCAGTCGCCAGGAAGCCCGCAGGCATTCTGGTATCCGTCTCTGATCCCAAATTGATGGGACCCGAAATCAACAAGGCAATGGATGCCGGGATTCCCGTCATCACCATGGACTCCGATGCTCCAGACAGCGAGCGCCTCTATTTCATCGGCACCAACAACCTGGAGGCGGGGCGGTTGGGCGGCGAATTCGTGACCGCGCAGTTGAATGGTAAAGGGAATGTCGTCTTCTTCACCATGCCCGGCCAGCCCAATCTTGAGGAGCGGCTTAAGGGGTACAAGGATGTATTTGCCAACAGTCCCGGAATCAAGATCGTTGAGGTCTTTGACATGAAGGGACAGTCGACCGCGGCTATGGATAAAGCGGAGGAATACCTCGCCCGCACAGGCCCAGCAAAAATAAATGCCTACATATCTCTGGAGTCGTCATCAGCCAAGGATGTAGCCGAAGCCTTCAAACGCGCCAAGCCCCAAGACGCCATGGTAATGGCCATGGACGTCGATCAGCCGACGCTGGAGCTGGTCAAGGACGGCACCATCAAGGCCACCATTTCCCAAAAGCCCTTTACCATGGCCTACCTTGGGCTCAAGGCTCTGGACGACCTCCATCACTACCCGCTCAAGCCTCTGGCTCGGGACTACGGGTCGGATGCGCAATCGCCAATCCCTGCCTTCGTCGACACCGGCGTATCCCTGGTCGACCAAACCAACGTTGATAAGTTCCTGGCCTCACCGGCGAAAACACCGTAAGTCCTTCTCTTGGCGGGTAAACAGCTACCGTGGCGCCGGCCCCACGGTAGCCATTGCCGCTGTTCCCCTTTCGGGGGATGACGTACGCTCAAAAAACTGTCTATAGCTTGGTATGCCTTGCGGTGAGATTGGGCTGAGGAGACTATGGACTTAGGTTACGGAAAAGCAAGATTGGTGCCGACCGGCAAGGTTGGGCCGGTCACTTATGTCAGCTACAAAATAAGCCATCAGCTGGTGCAAACGACCAATGACAACGGCTCCTTCCTGAGGCAGAAAGCCATCGTTCACTCCATCGATGCTGAAGTCGGCCAGAACATTGGCCTGGGTGACTACGATCTGCTCGTCGGCGACGAAATCGTCCGCCTGAAACACGTCGCCGACGATCCTGCGTGGCTCATACTTTCTTCCAATGTATCCGCGATCTGCGTCTAGACAACCCCGCGTTGTCTTTGCGTTAGCGCCCTTTTAAGACAAACCTGCTACCGACGCCAGTGCCGTAAAGGGAATGTTTAGTGAGGTCAAACATGGTGCTCGCATTCCCTGAGCGGAAGGTGCTAACATCCGTGTCGTTACGCTGGCGCGCAGGAAGCCAGTCGGGAAAGCCCCCTTTCCGAACTAACTGAAGACAACCAAAGTCCCCTGCCGGAATGAAAGAGGAGGCGGACATGCGAACCATTTCTGGAATCAGCACCGCGGCTCTATTGGCATGGATGCTTGTCGGACTATCGTCCGCGGCACAGGAGCCCGTCGCATCTGAAAATACGACGGCGAGCGACAACGCCAGCGCCAATGACACTCCAAGTTCCCAACCTTCCACTACGGTTTCCAGCCATTCCAAAATCCGCATTGTGCGCCTCAGCGAGGTAAAGGGCGAAGTACAGCTCGACCGGCAAACCGGTAAGGGTTTTGAAAGTGCAATGGCGAACCTGCCGGTGATCGAGGGCGAGCGGCTGCAGACCGGCAACGGCGTCGCTGAGGTTGAGTTCGAAGACAACAGCACCGTGCGCGTGGCGCAAAACTCTCTGGTCGAATTTCCCCGGCTCGAACTCCTCCCCTCCGGCGCCAAGGCATCTGCAATCAATGTGGTGCAGGGCACGGTCTATGTGAGCCTGGTGAACACCAAGGGCAACGAGTTCGCCGTGAATGTCGGCCAGAACAAGATCAACCTGCCGCCGGACACCCATATCCGCCTGCAGCTCATGGGGGATCAGGCAAGCCTGGCGGTCATGCACGGGGACGCGACGGTGGAGCAGCCCTCGGGCACAAGCACGGTTGGCAAAGACAAGACCATGACCTTTAGCCTCGCAGGTCAAACCCAACCGGTCATCGCCAAGAATGTGACCCAGCAACCGCTTAGACTCCTGGGATAAGGATGCTACGCAGTACCACAAGAGCTTTGCCAACGCGAGCTCGTATGGGAACTCACCCTACTCCTATGGCATCAACGATATGAATTACTACGGAAGCTTCGCCTCCGGGTGTGGCGGCTCCATGTGGCGGCCGTATTTTGCCAGTGCGAGCTGGAATCCATACGGGAGCGGCGCATGGGCCTACTATCCGAGCGCAGGCTATTCCTGGGTTTCTCCCTATCCCTGGGGTTGGACACCCTACCATTACGGCAGCTGGGCTTTCTGTCAAGGCATCGGTTGGGGTTGGCAGCCGGGCGGCACGTGGATGGGCCTGGCAAACAATTCGTTCGTCTCTTCCCCCACCTCTACGGGTGGAGGCGGAGGTATAGGTATAGGGCGCCCCCGTCCACCCATCCATGCTCCGACAGCTGCTGAAGCGAGCTTGGTGCCGGTAAATCTGAAGGCCATCCCGGCTTCGACTCTCGGTGAGCACGACACCTTTGTCTTTCGCAAAGATTCTGCCGGATATGGTGTTCCGCGCGGCAGTCTGGGCAAAGCTCAACAGTTTCTCCAATCAGGCGACTCAGCACGGGATGGCGAGCACGAATATCTACTACAACACCCCCCAGCGAGGGGAGGCGGAGCACGGCGGTGGATCGTATTCCGGCCCAGCCAGGTCCATCAGTCCGGCGTCCAGCCCGTCCCACTCCAGCGCTGGTATGTCTAGCGGTATGCAAGGTGCATCTGGGATGGGCTCCCACGCAGCCGGTCCGGTAGGCGGAGGGGCTTCAGGAGGGGCGGGAAGACACTAATCCTCGGGTGCCCCAGGTTCGCCAACCTGCCCGGCTTGCCGTGGGACCGTACCCTCGGATTTCCTGCCAAGCTTGCTGGTGTTGGCGTAATCCATGCGGCTTTCCTTAAATGAAAAGCGCACAAGTGGCTGTTGGTGGTGCCCCGTGCAGGAAATCCGGGCCCTGGGACGAAAACGACAGGGCGAAGCCCCACAATCGCATTTGCTGAATCCCGCAAACCGGGCATCGGATAGCAGATCAGCCGGATGAGTCACCAACCTCATGTTTTGTGTCAGGGCACGACTTTAGTCGGGCCATAAAGGGCTAAGCGAGAACTGGGCTTTTAGCCCCTGCTGCGGCGTATCCCGCGCACAAAATGCCCGTCCATAGGAAATCCGCTCAAGGAACCTCCGCAACAAACGTCGACGCAGGCAGCGCCGCCCCGTTATAGAGATTGGCGTCCGTGAACGATTGCCACGCATAACGGACCTGAACTGGCTCAACCACCTCAGGAGCGGAGACAACCACCGACGTCCCCTGCACCGAAGCGCTAGCGGGGACAAAATGCCCATCAGCGCCGGCGACCTCAAAACCCTTCAGGGCGTCCCCGTTGCTATGCAGGCCTTCCGCGTGATCGAACCAGATACGCAGAGACCCGGGCTCCCGGGTGGTCTGGCGATAGAGCGGACCATTGAATGCCACCGTGGGCTCTCCGTAAGCCAGGGCGCGGGCAGCCAGAACAAGCCGTGCGGCCACCGTTTGCTTATCCGGCGGATGCACATTGTCGCGCTGGCCGATATCCAGGGTGACGGCCATACCTGTATTGGCCACCTGGAGGGTACGGCGTTGGCTATCGCGAATGAGTCCCCAGTTCTGTTGCGGCGACTCGAAGCTCGAGATCTGAACAAACAGGAAGGGTAAGTTGCCCTGCCGCCACTGCCGTCGCCAATCCTCAATGAGCGTAGGTAGAAGCTTCGCGTACAGGTCCGCGCGATCGGGGGCGCTGTCTGTCTCGCCCTGATACCACAGGAAACCCTTGATCGTGTAGGGGGTGAAAGGCGCCACCATACCGTTGTAGAGCCCGGCGGGGATCCATGAAGATGGGTCGGGGTGCCAGGGATGTTTAGGTGCCGGCAGGTGATGGCTGGCAGCCTCTGCGTCCGCGCTTTTCTCGGCAGATTCAACCTGCTCCAGGTGCGTCTGCATGTCAGCAAAGTGGGCCCGTGCGGCAAAGGCGGGCATCAGCGAAGAGTCGGCGGAGAGTGCGTCAAGGCTGATCCAGGAATCGATCGGTGTGCCTCCCCAGGAAGAGTCGATGACGCCGATGGGGATATGTTCCCGCTTGCTGATCTCCCGGGCGAAAAAATAGGCGACAGCAGAAAAGTCCTTGGCCGTCTCTGGTGTACAGGGTTGCCAGGCGGCGGAGATACCGGCCAGAGGCGAATCGGACGATTTCTTCTCCATGCGCAGCAAACGGACCTGGGGCAGGTCGGCCCGGCTATCTCCTGGGCAGCGTTGGTTATATGAGCTTGCCCCGGAAATCCCGCAAGTGGCATTTCCATATTTGACTGGCCCGAGGCAAACCACACATCGCCCACCAGCAGGTCAGACCGGCTGAGCTCGGAGCTGCCATGCACCGTGAGGGTGAAGGGGCCGCCGGCCGGCTCCGGCATAAGCCAAGCCTCCCACAGGCCCAGGCTGTTCGCGTTGGTTGCGACAGACTGATCGTGAAACTGGATGGTGATCTTCTCCGCCGGCGAGGCCTCGCCCCACAGATGGATAGGTGCGTCGCGCTGCAGCACCGCATGGTCGGTAATCAAGCTGGTAAGTCTTACTTCCGCCCGAGCGGTTGTAACTACCAGGCAGATCATACCGAGGGTAAAGACGGAGAGGCTGAAGTACCTGAGTTTCATCGTGTGTAGCTCCTGAGATACAGAGACTTCGATTGTCCGGCTCTATCTGGGCGGCATTCGGAAATAAGTCCAAAGCATTACAACTTCTATAGTGCAGAATGCCTCTCATAGGTCTAGGATAGGGCGGTATCTGAGTGTCCTTGCTTCTCCCCCGGGAATTTCATTCCATTGCAGGATAAAGGAAGGAACTATGTTCGGATTAATTTGGTGGATCATCGTAGGTCTCATTGCAGGTTGGCTCACAGGCAAGATCATGAGTGGCGGAGGGTATGGCCCTTTCATGGACATCATTATCGGCATCATTGGGGCCTTGGCAGGTGGCTTCATTATGTCGCACCTGGGCTTTGCGGGGTCTGGTGGGCTTATCTACACCATCATCGTCGCCGTCATCGGAGCGGTGATACTGACCCTGTTACTTCGCCTGGTCACTCGCGGACGTGTTCGACAGATCTGATTATTGGCGGCCATTAACCGAAAAGGCGTAAGCCAAACAGCGAGCCTGCTCTTTGTGGAGCAGGCTCGTTGCGTTTGCATGTCTGTGAACAACGAACCGTGACAGTGGTGGTGTCACATCGAGCAAAGGCTTGACACGGATCAGACGCGCCGGGTGTAGGTTTCCAGCGAATCTATCCCCTCCTTCGCCGTTGTGTCGACAGCCGGCGCCATCACTACAGACACGCTGGTAATCAGTGCCAGCACCATCATCAGCACGGCGACCGGCCACCACGCCCCGCCGGCCGCGGCGACCGCGGCCGCCGTGACGAGCGGAAGCGGGCCGCCGACCAGCGCCCCGGTCGTCTCCCGCGCCAGTGCGATACCTGAAAAGCGAAGCCGTGTCTCGAACAGTTCGGTGTAGAACGCGGGCTGCACCCCGAACACAGAGCGCAGGCCAATCGAGAACCCCACCACCATCGCGAAGATGATGAGCAGCGGCTGGCGCGTCTCCAGCAGCCAGAAGAACGGGAACGCATAGACGGCGGAGAACAGCGAACCCCACAACATGATCCTGCGGCGGCCGATGTGGTCCGAGAGGCTGCCGTACACGATGCTGGCAACCGCGCCGCACAAGGCAGCGATGACCACGGCCAGCAAGGCCGTCCCTTGGGGGACGCCGAGCTGTTTGGTCATGTAACCCAGCGCAAACACGGTGAATACGTAGCCGATGCTCGGTGCGACATTAACCCCCATAGCGACCAGAACACGGCGCGGATGTTTGGTGATCAGTTCCAGCGCGGGAATGCGGGTCTGGCGCGCTTCCTCTCTCACCGCCGTGAACTCGGGCGTCTCCAGGATGTGCCGCCGTACGAAATACCCCACCGCCACAGCAAGCAAGCTGAGCAGGAACGGAACGCGCCAGCCCCAGGCGAGGAACTGATCGTCGGGCATCAGCTTGAACAGTGCAAACACCCCAGCGGACGCCGCCACCGCGATATCCGACGCGGCCGGTGGCCAGCTCGCGAAAAAGCCGCGCCGGTCGCTGTTGTATTCCGCGGAGAACAGGATTGCCCCGCTGTATTCGGCCCCGGCGCCTAGCCCCTGCAGCATGCGCAGCAACAGCAGCAGTATCGGCGCCGCGATCCCGATGGAGTGGTAAGTCGGCAGCAGCCCTATCCCGGCGGTCGCCAAGCCCATCAACAGCAACGTCGCGATCAGTACCGGCTTGCGCCCATATTTGTCGCCGAAATGGCCCAGGATCACGCCGCCAAGGGGTCGAACCAGGAAGCCCACCGCGAAGCTCGCGTACGCCGCCAGGATACCGGCGAGCGGATCGAGGTTGGGGAAGAACACTCGGTTCAGTACGAGCGCGGCGGCGGTGCCGTAGAGATAAAAGTCATACCACTCGACAATCGTGCCGATCGTGCTGGCGCCCACCGCCTGCCATCGCGTCGTACGCTTCACCATGCCGGCCCCTGGGTCCGCTCTGTGCGATTGCCTGTCTCAAGCGCGGGCTTGCCCACTTTCGTGCGCCCGCCTACTTCACAGGCTGCAACGCAGGCTTCGCCGTGGCACTCTCGAAATAGCGCTGCTTCATGCCCTTCTGGTTCTCGTAGATAGAGCCCTGCGCCGCGGCCGGCGGCAGCGGCAGGCGGACCGGCACCACCTCCAGCCGCGGCTCAATTCCCCCGCTGCCAGACACCAGCAGCTTCTCATACGCCTCCAATGTGTCGGGGAAACCGAGCAGTGGCCACGCATCGGCCGCGCGATACTGCAGCAGGAAGAGCCGCCGTTCCTTGGCGGACGTGTTGGGCGCCGAGCCGTGCACCGCACGCACATGATGGACGGTGATCGACCCCGCCCGGCCGGTCAGCGGCACGGCCTTATTGAAGTCGACCTCGCCTCTCGAGGGGTCCATGGCGCCGCAGAATCGTCCCTTGGCGTGATGGTCGAACACCGGTCCTCGATGCGTGCCGGGGACAATCAGCAGCGGACCGTTCTCCAGCGCCATGTCGTCCATCATCACGCCGACTGCTGCCAGGTCATCATTGGTGTGCGGGTAGAAAGCCCAATCCTGGTGCCACTCGACCGGGGCGCCGAATCCGGCCGATTTCATGTTCAGCTTAGCCGTGTCGAAGCGAATATCCTGTCCCCACAGGTCGCGCAGCACCGAGACGATGGTTGGGTGCCTGACCAGGCGGCCGTAGGCGGGATGGTGCGCGTGCGGCGTCTTGATGCGCCGCACCCGCGGCTGGCCGGCCGAGTGGCTGTCCTCCAGGTCGTAGATCTCGTTGTGGGTGCTGACCGTGCGTGATTTCTCCACAAATTCGTCGGTCACCCGGCGCAGCTCCTGCACATCGTCTGCGCACAGCACATCCGGCACAACAATTGCGCCGATGCGGTTGTACTCGTCGATCTGGGCTTGAGTGAGCATCGTTTCCTCCTTTGTCCCAGGCAAGCCCCCGCTGTCTGGCGATCCCATTCTACTTCTACAAGTTCGGTCCAGACTTGACGGGCAATGCCAACGCCTCAATGAGTCCCTGCCCGAGAGAACCGCAGCCCAACCAGCTACCACTCGCATGTTGTGTATCCGGGGTACGACCGCAAACGACTGATACATGGGGCTTAAAGAGGGTGTGGGAGAACTACCTCTCCAAATTGAGTCCCGTAGGGACGGCTGAGAATCAACCTTGTCCAAATTAGCTTTTGTTGATGCGCCCGATGTCTAGCGTACTCGCTGAAAACAAATCAACTCTCCAGGCAGATCGCGATCAGTCCCGCAGGGACGGCTGAGAATAGCCCAGGACGTCAGTCCTGGGTAGGGTTATCCACCGCAATCAGTCCCGAAGGGACGACTGAGAATGACCCAGGACGTCAGTCCTGGGTGTACTGAAAACACACGGGAATGCTATGGCAATCATCCAAGGCCAACCCGAACGGACGATGCCGCGACTCAAGCTTTCACTGCGCGCACCGTATTTGAATGCCAATCGCCCGATGCCGTGAGCAAGATGTTCGATTTGCAATCGATGCTGCCTGGATTGCTACTGTTTACGAGACGGTTGGTAGCCCCACGCTTGGATCACGCGCGGCAGGGAGCCAATCGTGCCCGGGGTCTGAGCATATTCGAAAAGCTCTGTTACCAGGCCGGCGACCTCGGCCTCTGAGGCCAGGCCTCCGGCAATCACGGCAGGTCCGATGCTCTGCATCGTAATCGGGGTCATCAACTTTACCTCGCCCACCATGCCCGCAGGCTGAACCACATGCATCTGCACATTCTCAAAGCCCGCGTCGGTCAGCAGGGATGGCACGCGAGGTCCGATGTTCGGATCCGCGCCCTTGCGTCGCACGATCTCGGAATAGAGTTCCATGTAGCGCGCCAACGCCGCGCTCTCCGGATAAGCAAAATGGCCTCGGAAATCGATGTCTTCCACTAACATCACGCCGCCGGGCCGCAACCCTCCGCGCATGTTGGCCAACGCTCTCGCTGGATCAGCCAGGTGCGTCAGCACAAACCGCGCATGCACCAGGTCAAACTCCGAAGCAAACGTGCTCTGAGTGATGTCGGCAACACGAAATTCAACGTTGTTGAGCTGCAGACCTGCGGCTTCGCGTCTGCCGAGCTCCAGTACCGTTTCATCGATATCAGTTCCCACCACCCTGCCCAGAGGACCGACCATGCGCGCCATGTCGAAGGCCACATCGCCGCTACCGCAGCCGATTTCCAGGCAAGCCATTCCTTCTTTGATACCGGCCCGCACCAGGCAGGCATCGGTCGTGTGCTGCATCACACGCGAGAGAACACGCAGCCGCTCTCTTCCCTCAACGCCCCCGCGAATAACGTAGTCCGTAATTTTCATGAGTGATTGTTCGTCACGGATGGCATAGGGTTGCCGCTCAGCCGGCTTATGGAACGAATCGAGCCGCTATCAGGCGATCCAGACTGAATTTTCCTGGACCGGAACAGATCAGCCACACAAAAAATAATACGTAAAGAACTTCAGGAAAATAAAGGAAATCGTCCACCCAATTAAGAGGGGAAAGCGCTTTAATGTCGCCAGAGAGCTTGGTGGTCAGGATGGCGACCAGCATGTTGGCCAGCAACACAAAACAAGCGAGGCTCGACAGAAGTCCCACAACCAGCAAGCAACCGCCGGCGAACTCTACCCCCGACACACAATAGGTCATCGCCCGCGGAAACGGGATTTTGGCCGCGACCAAGGTTTCATACATGGCTTTCGTCCGGCTAGCGACAAACAGCTTATTTCCCCCGGAGATGGCAAAAAACACGCCTAACGCGACCCGCACCAACAAAATCGCCCATGGTTCCAGATTCGCATCGCCCAGCAGCCCAAATCGAATCAAGCGTTCCCATTCCATCACGCTTCTCCTCTGCGGGAATTTGCTTCAAGGATACCCTGCGAATTGCCGTTTCGAGCATCTCATTGCGGCGCTCGCTGTGAGCGGACCCACAGGTCCCTCGACATACACACCCTGATTTCCGGATTCCCGGTTATACAGCTGAGGTCGACCCGTAACACCAGCCGACCTCTCTTTGTTTATCCGCCTCAACCAAGCCAGCCGCTTGGAAGCTTTTTGCGATGGCGCTTTGGCCTTTTTGCCTCGAGGTCCAACTCAGATCTGCCGCCGGCACTCATCCGGTGTCGATGCTGATACCCTCTTGCTCTTTTGCCCGTTGGAGACGCAGTTGCTGATTTTTCGCAATTAGCTCGCACACAAGAAGCCGGAGCCTGAGGTTGGTCTCTCGAAGCCCATCAAGATGCTCTTCCGCATCCGAATCGTCAGTTGTTGCAGCTAGGATACGCGATTGAGAAATCGAAATACTCATAGTTATGCTCTTTGATCTTTGCCACCTTTGGCGGTGCTGCATCTCGGTTCGAATCGAGATGCGGCGACCGATTTTTCTGGCCAGACACCGGCAAGGTTGCCGTTAAGCGTAGTCATGATCGCCATGGCATTTGTCGAGCAATAAAGTCGCATGAGCGATCGTGCTTGCGGCTTGTGTTTTAGTTCACCGGTATCAGCACTGGAGCGCCTATATCCTTTAGCAGGAACACCAGGAATTTGGCCGATTCAGTTTGGCTCGCATTTCGACCTACCGTGTGTATGTCATCGGGTCCCTCGTAGAAACTCTGGCCAGGCGTCAAAGTTACTTCCTTTCCACCTTTGACCTGCATCACGATCGAGCCCTCCAGTACATAAATAAACCCATGTGCATTGTGGCGATGTATGGGATCGGCAGCACCCGGCGGGTACACGACAGTGATCATCAAACCTTCCTTACCGGGAATATTCGAAAGCTCCTTCGATAAGATCTCTGTCACCTTAGCGTCCTGTGCCATCAGCCACCCAGGGGCCAAGCAGGCCAGACACAAAATCACTTTCGCCATCTTCATAAATCAATCTCCTCGGTTTTTTCGTTTTTTATTGTGTGGGACGGAAGCCGAGTTCAGCAGAACTCGGCCGCCGGCTTTAGCGGGAGGCGCCCACCGTGGACTGAGAGAGCCAGGTCTCGAAATTTGTCTCGCCCAGTAGTGCGTCTTTGCCGGGTATCAGAGTGTCCTCGTCTACTTCGACTCCGAAGTAGCCTGCCCTGGTGTCCGTGACTACTGTGCGCGCGTCGTTAAAAGCACGAAGCCCCTGCAGAATGAATTCGTCGAGCCGGAACCGCTCTGGGCCTGCCACTTCGATGATGCGATTCACAGGAGTGCCGGCAGCGATTCCTCCAACTGCTGACGCCACATCTTCGGCAGCCATGGGCTGGATGAGCACGGGTGCCACTCGAACCGTCGAACCGTCCGTGGCAGCGTCAGCAATACTCCTGGCAAACTCAAAGAACTGAGTCGCATGGACGATCGAAAAAGGGATCGGCGATTCTGCGATCAGCTTTTCCTGCACAAGCTTCGCTCGAAAGTATCCGCGGATCGTCTTTTCCCCGTCTGACGGCCTCCTTTGCGCCAGGCGCTCAGTCCCCACGACCGAAAGCGCGACGTGGTGTTGCACGTCAGCGGCTTGCTCGTACCGGAGGAGGTTGCCTGTGGCAGTCGTAAAGAAGTCAAGCGACGCCTTCTCCTCGAAGGACGGGGAGTTTGATACATCAACGACCACTGAGGCGCCTTTTAGCGCTCCAGCAAGTCCCTCGCCTGTGAGCGTATTAACACCTGAATTGGGCGATGCCGCCAGTGCCGCGTGTCCGTGTTCACGAAGTTTTTTAACGAGCTTTGATCCAATGAGACCACTACCGCCGATCACTACGATTTTCATAATTGCTCCTTCATTCGAACGACGATTTCTCATGTGCCGTCCGTACCCGCTAAGACCGGATAGCTCGCAGTTTTGTGACGCAATGCTGACCCCGGTTCGTTTTGGCGAGAGACAGACCGAACGCACGGAAATACATCGAAATAAAATTACTGAAGAACGGAATGTCGTTGTCACAAAAAACCGGGCTACTCGGTCCTGGGAGATAGAACGAGCACTTAGGGGGGATCCTCGCGATTTCTCCGGGTTGTTGGTGTTGCAGGAGAACCGCAGGGCACTCAAGGATTCCGGATATGCATTTAGAAATTGATATTAGTGTTGGTTTTTATCCGAAACCCCCGACCCCTGCCACGACATTCATCATCCAGGCGGTAGACTATGACCATTGTGATGGCAGAGGAACCAATATCGGAAAAGGCTTCGCCCGTTCGCCACGAATCACAAAGCGGCGTCCACGACGATGGTCTTTCAGCTTTTGCCGAAGTGCGTCCACGCTTGTTCGGGATTGCCTACCGTGTGCTCGGCAGCGCGGCGGAGGCGGAAGACATCGTGCAGGACGTTTGGTTGCGGTGGCAGGCTACAGATCGAAGTGTCGTTGAGAACCCGCCCGCGTTCCTGGCGACGACAACCACACGAATGTGTATCAATTTTGCTCAGAGTGCTCAATCGCGGCGAGAAACCTATATTGGGCCGTGGCTCCCCGAACCGGTCGACACCCGTAGCGATCCCTCATTGGGCGCGGAGCGCGGCGAAGCATTGAAACTGGCCGTGCTTATTCTTCTCGAGAAGCTTCCTCCCACTGAGCGTGCCGCGTACGTCCTGCGTGAAGCATTCGACTATTCCTACCGTCAGATCGCCGAGATTTTGCAGATTGAGGAAGCAAACGCCAGACAACTTGCCGCTCGGGCGCGTAAACATGTTACAGATGAGCGGCGCACCGCCGTAAGTCCCGGCGATCAAAGACGCCTTCTCGAAGCGTTTATTCATGCCGCGCAAAAAGGAGACTTGGCGGCTCTCGAAGGTCTATTTGCAGAGGATGTTGTCTCCTACTCGGATGGTGGCGGGATCGTGCGAACGGCGGCGCGTGTGCCGGTTACCGGACGTGAGCGTGTTGCGAAGTTCATCGCTGCCTTCGCGTCACATTTCTGGATGGGCATGGAGCTCACCTGGGTTGAAACAAATGGCCAGGCATCCGTTCTTCTGTCGCGCCATGGCGTTCCCGCTGCCCTCGCGGCGATCGATGCTTCGACCCAGGGAATTGACCGAATCATGTGGATTTTGAGACCAAGCAAGCTCACTGCTATTTCACCTCGTGAACCAGGAGACCCTTAGCAAAACTGATGAGTTCACCCCACCGGGTTCCAGACGATGTATCCCCGTAAGATGCCCCTCTCGTCACTTGGACCTGTAGGCCGCCTTCCCGACAATGGATGCGAATGAGGTGTCGTGGCTTCATTCTCGGGGAAGCTGGTTCCTTGTCGATACGTATTGCTTCCGCTTTGCGCTTGACTTACCGTAATTAGAAAGGTCCAGATCGAGGGCCCTTTGCACCAATCCGTGGACGGGTTCCAGGGCAGCAGTTGGAATTGAAAAGGAGATTCTTATGAAAGCAGCGAAGCTACTCATGATAGTCGGCGACTATGTCGAGGACTATGAAGTCATGGTTCCTTTTCAGGCATTGCAGATGGTGGGGCACACGGTGCATGCTGTCTGTCCGGACAAAAAAGAAGGCGAATTCGTGCGCACTGCCATCCACGATTTTGAAGGCGACCAAACCTATTCAGAAAAGCGCGGACACAATTTCACGCTCAACGCGACGTTCGCGGAGATCCAGCCCTCCGAATACAATGCGCTGATCGTTCCTGGCGGCCGGGCGCCCGAGTACCTGCGACTCAATCCGAAGGTCATCGATTTAGTGAAGCACTTCCACAACTCCGGCAAACCGATCGCCGCTCTGTGCCACGGGGCGCAACTATTGGCTACGGCCGGGGCGCTCACAGGAAAGAGAGTGAGTGCTTATCCGGCCTGTGCCCCGGAAGTAGCGAGTGCCGGAGGGCTATTCGTCTCCGTGGGGTTCGCTGAAGCCGTCGTTGATGGAGTGCTCGTCACCGGCCCCGCGTGGACTGCACACCCGGCTTGGCTCGCCCGGTTCCTTGAGGTACTGCAGGAACATCTCTCCCCCGAACAAAGCTCGACGAAGACAACAACCCCAGTCATGGTAGGTAATTGAAGAAGGCGGCGCATTTAAATATGCCGGCGATAGTAGCTGGGTGTCACGACCGCTAAAATGGGCACCGATGAAATGTCTGTGGTGAACGGCAAGCTGCAAGTCTACGGCATACAGAACTTGCCAATTGGTGATGGTTCCATCCTGCCCCGGGTAACGGCCGCTAACACCATGGCTCCTTGCGTTGAGTATCATGAGGAGAGCCGGTTGGAGACCCGGCCCTGAATTGAGAAAACTTTGACCAACAAGAAGCCTTCGCCTGAGGCCGCCGCGGAGCAAGCCCAATCACGCCGGAATCGCGGAAAGACAGTCCGTCGCAATCTCGTCGAAGCAAGTGAGGCCCAGGAAGCGGCACTCCTCGCCCGCGAACTACGTACCTCGCAAACTCAGCAGGAACTTGCCGTGATTGTCGTGGTTGAGTTCACGGGAGAACTCCGCAAGCGGGAGCAGCTTACTGCATCAGCTCGACTGGCCCGCGCCGCGGCCGCCATCATGGCTGGCGAAGAAGACCTCCCGGGGAGTGCAGCTCCCACCCTCAATTTCGATGCCGGCCGCGCAGAATTCGAGGAACTCGCCCGATCAGCCGGTGCGACCATTGCAACCACCTTGGTCCAGCGCCGCCAGAGGCCCGATCCTTCCAGCCTGGTCGGCCAAGGCAAACTCGACGAAATTGTGAGCGTTGTGGCCAGCACCAATGCGTCGCTTGTTCTTTTCGATCACGACCTGACCCCTTCGCAGCTCCGCAACATCGAATCCCGGTTACCCTGCCATGTCATCGACCGTTCTCAGCTGATACTTGACATCTTCGCCCGCCACGCCAGGACCAGCGAAGGCCAGCTCCAGGTCGAACTCGCGCAGCTCGAATACCAGCTGCCCCGCCTCACCAAACGTGGTCGCGCCATGTCGCAGCTTGGCGGCGGCATCGGAACCCGCGGTCCGGGAGAAACCCAGCTCGAGACCGACCGCCGCAAGATCAACATTCGCATCGACCAAATCAAAACTCAGCTCAACGCTGTTCGCCGCATCCGCCATCAGCAGCGGCAGCGACGCGAGGCAGTCCCGGTCCCCGTAGTCGCCCTCGTCGGCTACACCAACGCCGGCAAAAGCACCCTCTTCAATGCCCTCACCGAGGCGGGCGTCCTTGAATCGGCCCGCATGTTCGCTACGCTCGATCCCAAACTTCGGCAGTTACAGCTTCCTTCCCGCCGCAAGATCCTGCTCTCCGATACCGTCGGCTTCATCCGCAACCTTCCCCACACACTCATCAGCAGCTTCCGCGCCACCCTCGAAGAGGTGGAGCGCGCCGAAATTCTTCTCCACGTCCAGGATGCGGCCAGCCCTATGCGCGAAGAGCAGAAGGCTCAGGTTGAAAAGGTCTTGGCCGAGCTTGGCGTCTCGACCAAGCCGATCATCCACGTCTTGAACAAGGTCGATCTCGTCGCGCCTCAGGAACTCGCCCGGCTCTCCAGCGACCGCGAAGCCCTACCCGTCTCCTCGCTTCACCACACCGGCCTTGAACAACTCCTGATTGCCATCGATGCCGCGCTGGTGGTCGACCCGCTCGTCGAGTCCAGCTTTCGGCTCCCGCAATCCGAAGGCTCCATCCTCGCCTCGCTCGAAGGCGGTGCGATCATCGACCAGAAACGCTATGAAGGAAACCTCGTCTTTCTACGAGCCCGCGGACCAGCATCCCTTCTTGACCGGTACCGCCGTTTCCGTGAGAAACACGATCCTTCTGACCAGCACCTGCGTGCCAAGCAGACCTAAGGAGTACGGCAAGTTATTCCTGCCCCGCGGCTCAAGCGGATACCGTCTCGCTCTATCGCCGGCGAATGGCGAGCCACGACAAGCCGGCTTTCCAATACGCTTTCAGTTCTCGCCTGCCGCGGCTTGTAACGCGGGCAGGTCCATCTTGATCATGCCCATCATTGCTTCCATCGCTTTGGGGTGACTAACCAACTCGCCGATATTGCGTGGCACAATCTGCCAGCAGAGGCCGAAGCGGTCGGTGAGCCAGCCGCAGGCCATGGGCTTGCCGCCATCGATCAACTTGTCCCAGTAGCTGTCAATCTCTTCCTGGGAGTCGCAGCGGACAAAGAATGAGAAGGCGGGGTTGAGCTGGTGCGCGGGGCCGCCGTTAAGAAACACCATCTCCTGACCTTCAAGCTCGATCGTGATAGTGGCAATCTTGCCCACGGGCCAGGGGCCGACCCCTTTGGAACGCAGCTCATCGAGTCTGCGCGCATGCGGGAAGACGCTTAAGTAAAACTCGGCAGCTTCTTCAGCGTTGTCATTGAACCACAGGAACGGGGCAAGTTTGTTCATGGCTGGCATGGTAACAAACAGGAGGGTCACTGACGCCAGCCGGCTTCAGGTACGAATCAGCCATTCGGAATTGATCTCATCCAATGACGTCCGCGCACCGAATCGGAGCACCGCGACCAGTTCACCCGACCAGGGTTTTCAAGCTGGAGTTGGGCGACCATCGACTTTATTGATCTTTCGCGAAGTCATCGAGTTTTAAACGAATTTGTTAGTTTTCCCACAGAATCGTCATCCTGAGAGGCTGTGTCTTTATTGATTGCTTCATCGTCAACAACCGCTGGGTGCCCCATTCAAGCCCGGTTTTGGCTTGAGTGGGATACCACGGCACTCACCTAACGATTCTTTCAGCCACTAGCCAATACCCATGGATGCACCACCCTCCACTTTGTCATCCCGGCCGAAGCGAAGCGAAGTGGAGGGACCTGCTGTGCGCCCCGGCTCCCACACAAAGGTCTCCGCTCCGTTAGTTCTCCCACAAAATCGTCATCCTGAATCGGAGCGGACCGACGGCTAACGCAAGCCGCTGACAAGGTGCGAAACTACTCCCCCTTTATCATCCCGCCTGTCCCGGCCGACAGTGGAAGCGCAGCCAAGGGTCTGCAGTCTCCCTTTCGGTTGTAGCAAAACTCGACTGTTTAAAGATGAGCGTTCATGCAAATCATTCGAGGCTGGCCCTAAAGCTATTTCGGGGAGAACGAGCTTTGATTAGCCTTTCCCCCTTACTCTCAGCTCATCCGATGCTTCTTATCCCAGACAGATGTATTTCATCCATTCCTCCTTGTTTCCGGTGACTCAGAGAGCCGGTACAACCAAATACTGCGTCATGACTTCTCCTTTTTTGGGCGACCGCCGTGGGCGAGGCAGCCTTTCCCTGCCTTCACGATGTCGGTTCAGCCTATAGTCGACGGGGCACAGGGAAAATCGACAGCAGAACCATCTTTCTATTGCAACTCCCTCAGCCGTCCTGCGAGGAACCGGCGTTCCGGCTCGTACCGAACCAGGGCCAGCGCTTTCTCATACGAATCACGCGCCTCCGCAAGTCTTCCCAGCCGGCGGCACAAGTCCGCACGGGCTGAGTGCGCCAGATGGTAGCTCGCGAGTTCCTCACCCGCCAGCAAGCCGTCGATGAGACGGAGACCCTGCTCCAGCCCCTCGCACATGGCGACAGCAACTGCACGGTTGAGCTCCACAACCGGCGACGGATGAATACGAAGCAGCTGGTTGTAGAGCAGTGTGATCTGGCGCCAGTCAGTAGATGCCGGCGAGGAAGCCTCGGCATGAACTGCTGCAATGGCCGCCTGCAGGGTATAAGCACCGAAACGGTGCGATGCAAGAGCGTTTTCGGTGAACGAGATGCCTTCAACAATCTGCTCTCTGTTCCACAAAGATCGATCCTGCTGGTCCAGCAAGATCAAGTCTCCCTCAGCAGAGATGCGGGCGGCGCGGCGCGACTCCTGCAGCAACATGAGCCCCAGCAGGCCCATCGCTTCGGGCTCTGGAAGCAAGCCGGTCAGCAGCCTCCCCAGGCGGATCGCCTCGCGGCTCAATTCGGCTCCTGTCGCGCCCGCTGAATAGCCCTCGTTGAAGACCAGATACACCACCTGAAGTACGGCTCCCAACCTTGCCGGTAATTCTTGCGTCGCGGGCACCTGGTAAGGAACAGCCTTATCGCGGATGACGGCCTTCGCGCGCACGATGCGCTGCGCGAGGGTTGACGGTGCAACCAGAAATCCCCGGGCAATCTCCTCGGTTGTTAGGCCGCAAACTTCACGCAGCGTGAGCGCCACCTGTCCTTCCGGCGGCAAAGCGGGATGGCAGCACGTAAAGATGAGGCGGAGGCGGTCATCCTCGATTTCCTCATCCGCGTGACCCGCTTGGTTGATGCCCGCCTCGAGGTAGAGTGCGAGATCTTTCTGTGCGCTGTCGAAACGCGCCCGCCTGCGCATTCCGTCGATAGCCTTGAAGCGCGCGGTTGAAATGAGCCAGGGCCGCGGCCTATCCGGTACGCTGCCCTGAGACCACGTGTCCAAAGCAGCGGCAAAGGCCTCGTGCATGGCCTCTTCGGCGACATCAAGATCTCCGAGTAGACGCGCCAGCGTAGCTAGTATCCTGCCCGATTCCGACCGGTAAAGCGTCTCTATGGTTCTCCGGAGCTCTTCGGGAACATTCCGCGGCATGCACGTCAAACTAACAAACGAA
Organism: uncultured Acidobacteriaceae bacterium; assembly: GCA_963721125.1. GTDB lineage: Bacteria > Acidobacteriota > Terriglobia > Terriglobales > Acidobacteriaceae > PALSA-350. The sequence goes on from CAVRHZ010000001.1 coordinate 1,099,335, forward strand.
CGTACTACGCACAACTGCGCCTGGCTCGCTGTTTACCGCCTGCACTTGGGTCCTTCCGTACGAACACCGCACGCGTCGGGCTAAGAGTTTTGAGGGTCGGCAAAGGGTTCGCCTGCTCCGCAGGGCAACCGCGATTTCGCGGAGTAAGATGGTTGCGATTAGGGGAGCAAAAACTCCCTGTTTGAAAGTCGGGGGATTTTGGTCCCATTGGCTAGGCCATCGCTCATCTTTGGAGTGCTCCTCTTATGTGCCTTTGCTTCCGCATCTGCGCAGCAGAGCCAACTGTCATTCCTTGATTCGACTGAACCTGAATATCGGCCGCTGCCCGACCCAACCGAAGGGATGATTCGGCTCGATGTTGAGGTAAGGGATAGCTTGGGGAACCCAAGCACCGGCCTCGGTCAACGGGATTTCACATTTCAGGACAATGGACAGCAAGGCAAGATCGTCTCCTTTCAGGCGTTCGATGGAGCGAGGGCAAAGCCTGGCACGTCCGTTGAAGTCATCCTGGTAATCGATGAATTGAACATGAACAGGGAGGGGAAAGGAAAGGATCCCTCGGCTGAACTTCTGGCTGCCGAGCGCGAAGCGGAGAACTTTTTACGCTGGGACCAAGGCAATCTTGCCCAGCCGGTAATGATCTATCGCATCAGCACAGACGGGCTTTCGGCCTCCGCACAACCTTCGATAGACGGGAATGCACTCGCCGGACAGGTCAATCATCAAAGTGAACCGCGTGCTATTTGGAAAACGCCCATGGTCTTCGAGCCCCCGCGCCCGGTTCTGGGGAGTTCCATCGTCAATCGCAACGCAACCCGCTCCTTGGTGGCCCTGGGATCGATTGCAATCGAGGAGCGACGCAGGCCCGGCAGGAAACTGATGTTTTGGCTTGGTCCCGGGTGGCAAACCGATGCGGTAAAGGGAACTGGACTTTTTGATCTTTTCACGGAGATCTCAACCCGGCTGCGCGAGGCTCGGATCAGCCTCTGGGAAGCTACGGAGTGGCACTCCCATGATGGTCGCGGAAATCAGATACCCATTCCTGATTCTGTCAACCCGGAATACGTCGCCGGTGTGAAGCCAGAAACTCAGGACCTTGCTTATCTCGCGCTGAACGTGCTGGCAACGCAGAGCGGGGGCGGGGTGTTGGAGACAAAGAATAATCTCGGCACTCTGATCAGCAAACGGGTAGAGGAAGGGAGTCACTTCTATTCCTTGACCTTCGATCCGCCACGCACGGATCAAGTAGATGAGTATCACCGGCTGAATATAGAAGTTGAAAAACCGGGCCTGACGGCCTACACCTGGACGGGATATTTTGACCAACCGGTCTTCTACGATCAACCGGATGCGCGTACCGAACAAGTCACGGTAAGCCAGTTGGAACGGGCGCTGGAAGCATCACGCAAAAATTCTGACGGGCAGCTGGCGCGACAATTGTCTGATATGGAACTGACGGAAAGATTAAGCAGCGCTAGACTTGCCGATTTACAGTCTGCCTTGAGGGGCAAGAAGGCGCGACAGGCGCTTGTTGCGGTGGCGGATCAGTCGGTCTTTCTCGCTCCCCCCGCATCGGAGATCCTCTCGATCGCTCCACCACCTGCTGATACGCAACGACTGCTGATCACGCGTGCCGTCCAATACGTTAAGCAGAGCCTTCCCAGGATGCCGGATTTTTTCGCCGATCGGACGACCACGTTGTATCACGAAGGCGAACCAAAACCGGGCCAGACATGGAAGACCGACACGGGGGATCCGTCGCTGCACGTCGGGGAGACCATCAAAGCTTCCGTGGTGCTTCGCGATGGCAGAGAACTCGTGACGGGCGAGTCCGTGAAAGGCAAGGCCGCTGGAAGCCTGGAGACCATCGGGACTTTTGGCCCCATCCTGGCCATGGCGCTGGTGGGCGCCACTGCGCCTCAAAGCGATCTGACTTGGAGCCGCTGGGAGAAGGGTAAAAACGGAGCGGAGGCCGTCTTTCGCTATCATGCCAGGCCAGAGCCGCCTCTTTACAAGGCGGGGGCCGAGTACTTGACGAGGGACGATAAGGCAGTCCCTTTTCAGAAAAGTGTTCCATTTTATGGGGAGCTTGCGATCGATCCGGAGAGCGGAGCGATTCTCCGTCTGACCATGCAAGCGGACCTCCAACCGAGACTACCCCTTGATCAATCCGCCATCATGATCGAGTACGGTCCCGTACTCATCGGTGGAAGCAACTACATCTGTCCGCTAAGAAGTGTCTCCGTTTCAAGGCAGCGCAGGATCATGGATATTCACGAATGGGGCGAAGACTTCAAGGTCTACGCACCCTTTGAAACACTCTTGAACGATATGGCCTTTGGGAAATACCACCTATTCCATTCAACGGCACGGATACTGCCGGGGTTTACGCCGGCACCGAAGGACGACTAGCGTTTTTCCAGCGCCGCCTAAGATCGCGACTAAAAGCCTGGCGCATGCGGGAGGTTCATTTGAATGCCATGCCCTCTTGCTCTCTACAACAGCGTCGAAGATTCCGAAACGGGATTTTGAGTAAGTTCAAATCTCCGGGTCCAGACATCTCAGGCAATTTGTTGGGCCGAGGACTGGCGCCATGCCGCGCAGGTTTGGCCTGGCTGTTTATCGCCTGGCTGGCCCGTGCATATTTAATTGCCAAGCTGTTTCTGGTTAGATACCTTGTACGTAATCTGGCTCTGGCACGTTAAAGGCGGGAGAGAAAATGACGGCATCCCGGGAGCAAAAACCGAAGATTGTTCTGATCGACGATCACCCCAAAGCGCTCATGGCTGCAAGCCAGATTATGAAAGAAGAATTTCAGATTGTGGCTACCGTGGGTAATAGTGAGGCGGGTTTCGAGGCCGTGTCGATGCTTAAGCCAGACATCGTCATAATAGACATTGGACTGCCGGGAAAAAACGGGTTCGAGACAGCCCGGCAAATGAAGGAGTACTTTTGCACCACAAGGATCGTGTTCCTGACGGTGACGGAAGATGTGGAATATGCTTGTGCTGCCCGTGATATGGGTGGCAGCTACGTCGTGAAGCGTCGCATACGTACTGATCTCATGACTGCGGCACGGGACGCCATGCGCGGCAATCTCTTCTTTTCTCCCATCCTGCCGTCCTGATCTCAGCAGGCCCCTTCTCGTCCTCAATGCAGCACTTCAGGGGGCAACCAGGTGTTGATCCATCCATGCGAGAATCGCCTGCCGCATCTCCGGTAACTCCTCGTGGGCGCAATCGAAGAGTTCGATCCTACAGTCTTCGGCCTTTCCATAAGTTCGGTAGAGAGCCAGCAGCTTATCGCGGACCTGCTCAACGCCCGCCGGCGGAGTGAGTTCGTCCTGTCGCCCGTTCACGCTCAGGCGTGGACGCGGCACGATCAATTCGTTAATTTGAAATGTGTTGAAGTGTTTCAGCAACCCAGGTACAAAATAGTAGACACCGTGCTTGCTCAGGCCGTGTGTCTCAATCAGCGATTCATAATTCGTCAGGCAGCAAACATCCATAGTGACCCGGACGCGCGGATCGAGACCGGCCAGCCACCAGGCCTTCGTGGCCCCCATGGACATACCAAACGCCCCTAGCCGCGCCGGATCCACTTCCCGGCGATTTGCCAGATAACTGAGCGCGCGTAACTCATCAAACATCATCATTCCCCACAGCACCTGGCCTCGCCACAGCATCAGCTTAAAAGTGTCTTCTTCCCCTTGGCGTCCAACCTCCTCCCGCCTACGTTCGCCGAAGCACCAGCTATCAATGGCGAGCGTCACCAGGCCTTTTTCCGCGCAGATCGGCGCGTATGCCGGTTGCACCCTTGTGCCCCGCAGCAATTGTTCTTTTCCCAAGTCGTACTGGCCCGCGTGCCAATGCATAAAGAGCATTCCGGGTGCCCGCTCCTGTCGGCGGTCCGGAATGAGCAGCACCGCTGGAACCGGTTCGACCCCATTAAGGTCGAGAATCAGCCGCTCAAGTGTGTACCCATCATGTTTCTCCGTTCGCACCAGGCGGGGCGGCGCGGGCTTGTGGTCCCAGGGCAAATCGCCCAGTAGGCTCCAGAGTTCTCCTCGACGGCGCTGCTGATGAACGGCAAACTCGCCACTGGCCCCCGGCGAAGCAGACTGCTCCGGTTTCAGCATTAAAACACCTTCTCCCCCACGCGCTCGATACGGAAGTCAAAACATCCGGCGATCTGATCGCGCACTTCAATGTAGTCTATGTCTGGCCGCTCGAGCAGGTGCCCGACCGCGGTGGTTTTATCTTCAGCGGCGGAAACGAGTATGCGTTCCATCAGCTTCTGGCCGTCTCCGTCTTAAAGTCTTCCCGCGATTTGAGAGGACGAGCTTGGAATTTCGCGTGGAAGCCTTTAACGTAACCCACACAGCGGTGTTTGGGGCATGCTCGGGTCTAGCTTCGGCGCCTACGCGCCGCGACGGCTGCAGTTTGCGTTGAAACTCCATTTTGACCATGACGGGTCGAAGGAGAGAAGAGTTATGGCGGTTGGTCCTGGTGTCTCACGGCGTACCGTGCTTGGCTTGATCGCAAGCCAGCTTGCCAACGCCTCTATTGGCAAGGCCCTTGCTGCAAGCGCGGGAGAGCAAAAACAGCCCAACGTAGTTTTTGTGCTCGTCGACGATGCAGGCTATGGAGATTTTGCCTGCAATGGAAACCCCGTGATCAAGACCCCGAACCTGGATAAGCTGCACGACGAGTCCGCCAGGTTCCGTGAGTTTCACGTAAGCCCCACCTGCTCCCCGACACGCGCCGCTCTGATGACCGGCCGGTACAGCAATGCGACCGGTGTGTGGCACACCATTCATGGCCGAAGCATTCTGGCTGCAGACAACGTGACCTTGGCCGACTGCTTCAAATCGTCGGGTTACCGCACCGGAATTTTTGGTAAGTGGCACCTGGGTGACAATTATCCCTACCGTCCCCATGACCGCGGTTTTGACGATGCCGTCGTCTGCGGCGGTGGCGGCATCTGGCAGACACCCGACTACTTCGGCAACGACGACACGGACGACACTTACCTGCACAACGGAAAGTTCCAAAAATACCAGGGCTTCAGCACCAATGTCTTCTTCGATCTCGCCATGGACTTCATCCGCGGCGCGAAAGCAGACCATCAACCATTTTTCTGCTACCTGGCCACCACCGCCGCGCATGTGCCCTATTGGAGTCTGGAGAAAGACAGCGCTCCCTATGAGGGGGTCACTGGCCTTACCGCCAGCGGCTTCTATGGAATGATTGCCAACGTCGACGAAAACGTGGGCCGTCTGCGGGCCTTCCTCGAGCAGAACGGTCTATCTGAAAATACGATCTTTCTCTTCTCTTCGGACAACGGCACGGCAGAGGGCGAAAATGTCTTCAATGCCTCCATGCGTGGTTCCAAGGGCTCTCCTTATGATGGCGGCCATCGTGAGCCCCTGTTCCTCCATTGGCCCGAAGGAGGTCTGGGTCGTGGCCAGGAAGTGGAAGCCCTAACCTCGCACATCGATCTGCTGCCCACGCTGGTCGATCTATGTCACCTGAAAAATCCGGGCAAGGATGTGGATGGCAAGTCCTGGCGCCCGCTGCTCTACGGCGGCGCGCAGCATTGGGAGGATCGTGCCATCGTGGTCGATTCTCAGCGCGAAGAATTTCTCGTCAAGTGGAAAGATGCCGCGGTCATGACCCAGCGCTGGCGTCTCGTGAACGCCTCGCTCCATGGCAATCCAAACCAGGTCGAGCTTTACGATATCGAGAAAGATCCCGGTCAAAAGATAAATGTTGCCGAGCAACATCCTGATGTCGTTGCCTCCTTGAAGGCGGACTACGAATCCTGGTGGAAACGGGTTTCTGTCGCCGGCCAGGAATACGTCCGCATCGTGATTGGCAGCGATCAGGAGAATCCTTCGTTTCTAAATAGCATGGATTGGCACGGGGACGGTTCAGAGACTACCTGGAATCAGACTCAGATTCGCTTGGCGCCTTTGGCCAACGGCTTTTGGGCCCTGGATGTGAGCCGGGCGGGACGTTATCGCTTTGAATTGCGCCGTTGGCCCCGGGAGGTCGACCTGCGGATCAATGCTCCCTATACCAACCCGAAACCGAACCGGGAAAGAACACCTGGAGCCGCGATCGCAGCGACCAAGGCAAACATCATGATCCGCGATGTAGATCTCACCAAGCCTGTCCCACCGGATGCAAAGTATGTCGACTTCGAATTTGATCTGCCCAAGGGACCGGCAGAGTTGAGGACGGCATTTTATGATGCCGTAATGAATGAACGGGGAGCCTACTACGTCTACGTGGAAAGGCTGACCGAAAATAAACCGCCTGAGCGTTAACCGAAACCACCCTAAACCGAATCTATACCTGTAGTACCCAATAAGGAGCGACCCATCAAAAGGGGCAAGATGATCAAATTAAATTAGCGTGATCATCTTGATCATCTTGATGAAACGACCGGCAACAAAGGCTGGGTGCCCCATTCAAGCCGGGTTTTGGCTTGAGTGGGATACCACGGCACTCGACGAGCCTTTTCTCGTCATCACGAGCAGCCAACTTGCCTATGGCAAGTCAAGCGAGAAATGACACCGGCAGCAAAAGCATTGGGTGCCCCATTCAAGCCGTACTTTGGCTTGAGTGGGCTAGGATGCCTCCTCGACCTGTTTGTCATTAGGAGCGAAGTCGAAGGGATGATGCGTATGCCGCAGGCTTCCCCAGAAATGCGGCAAGACCGCTCCGCAGTCAGCGGTACGGGAAACAAGGCAAACTATGGTAATCGAAAAGTAACTTATCGCGCTTATCACGCTTTTAGCGCATATTTTTTTCGGATTCCTTCAGACTACAAAATCATCCAGCAGGGGGGCCCAATAGATCATGGAGCAGGCCATCCCATCGAAAACGGCGCTCCGCGTGGCCTTGCGTCGCGCAGCTCACCAGATTCACGACTCGCCTGTGGTGTTTGACGATCCCATTGCGGTTGCGCTCCTCGGCGCAACCTACGCTGAGGAACTCCGGCGAACTCCGCTACGGGACGACCGCCCCTTCTCGATCGCGCTTCGCGCGTTTCTCGTCGCTCGCAGCCGTTATGCCGAAGACAACCTGAAAAGAGCTATTGATGGCGGAGTCGAACAATATGTATTGCTTGGCGCCGGACTCGATACCTTTGCCTACCGAAACGCGTATGCAAAACTTCGCGTCTTTGAGGTCGACCACCCTGCTACCCAGCAGTGGAAGCGGGAACTGCTGCAGCGCAACCGCATCGCGATCCCAGATAGCGTTACCTACACACCCGTTGATTTTGAGCGCCAGTCGCTCTCATCACAACTGCGCGACGCCGGCTTCAACCACAGCGCTCCAGCCTTCTTCGCCTGGCTGGGTGTCGTTCCCTACCTTACTCTGGAAGCCTTCCGGGCAACTGTAAGCTTCATCGCCGCGCAGTCTCCCGGAAGCGGCCTGACGTTGGACTATGGGCAGCCGCGCGCCGTACTCCCCTTGCTCGAGCGGCTCGCGCACGACTCCCTTGCCTCAAGGGTTGAAAAAGCAGGCGAACCCTTCCAGCTTTTCTTCACTCCGGTCGAGATAGCTTCCGAGTTCTCCCGCTTCCACAGCCTTGAAGACCTTGGAGCCCCAGAGATCAACGCGCGCTATTTTAGCGGACGTGCCGACCAACTAGCCGTTCGCGGAACTGCCGGGCGTCTCTTCAGCGCGTGGCTCTAGTCGGCTCTTTCCCATCTACTGCATCGCAGCAACTCGCAAAGTTCGCGCTTCCACATTCCACCCATCGAGCTTAATCTCTACCTCCTCCTTCGGATCGGGCAGACCGGTAACCGTCAATGTTGTCGAATCACCAGGCATGAGGGAGACAAAATTATCGCTCCAGAAAATCGGCGCAATCTCCTCATCTGTGCCCGCCTTGACCGCCCGCAAGTGCAGAAAAAATGCAACCGCGCTCCCGCCATTTTTCAGATCCACGGTGACCTGCCCGTGACCTCTTCTTGTGGACCCTTGGACCGAAGTTCGGGGTAAGCTCGCCAGGTCGCGCATGTCAGCGTAACTGAGCGCAGGGGTGTACACATAGGTGGTCTTGGCCCAATCAAGCTGTGCCAGCTTTGCCGGGATCCAGTAGAAGTTCTGGCTCACCATCCTCCCTTGGGCGTCGTGAAGTTCAAGCTTGAGGAAAGAGGTAGCGCCTTGCGCCGGAACAGCGAACGCCATGGCAACACCATCAGAGCCTACGTTCAAAGAGGACTCTTGCGCAAAACGCTCCTTGGCGGCTAAATCGAGCACTTTGGCGCGAACGCGCAGGCCCTGGTAAGCCGCAAGGGTGGAGTTCACGACCACGATCTCGCGATTGTCAAAGCGGTACTGAATATGGAGCGGCTCATTCGCCTTCCGTGTGCCAAAGTACCCGCCTCCTGGAATCAGGTAGTAGTCGTACAGATGCCAGTAGAACGAGGGCCACGCATTGTTGAGCATCCACTGAATCACCCCGGTCGAGCGGTATTTGTTGGCGCCATAGGCCTCAAACATGGCCCGCTCACCGTCATAAGCCATGAGCTGCGCTTTCAGAGTGTAGTTCTCGAGGCTATTTGCCGGACCGTAAGTGGCCGCCATGCCGGCGTCGAAGCGGGTGTACTGCGCGAACTTGCCTAACGCAGCGTGATAATTCCACTGCTCATCGATTGGCCACCAGCTTGTCCGCGGCAGAGTGCGGTGGATGCTTGCCACGCCCGGCACCGCGGCCCCCGGGCCAGTCTCGGTGTTGAAGCCGAATGCGCCGCCAAACCGGTCTTTATCCAGGTACCAATATTCAGCCGGAACATAGTCATAGGGTCCGCTCATCTTCACCCCGCTGGGCCCGCTGATCTTCGATGTGCGATCGGCTGCGCTGTTCATGATCGGGTTCGGCCAGTCACGCTCCTTCAACACCGCAAGGTAGTCCTTCTCCACTTGCGGTGCTGGGATTTCGTCACTGCCATTGAGCCACACAAACACACTGGGATGCCCGCGAAGCCGGCTGATCTGGCTGTAGAGGGAAGCGTTGGCGATCTCATGATCCTTGGCTGTCCACTTATCCCAATGCTGCCAGAAATCGCAGCACTGCCAGCCAGGCATGATGAGGATCCCCATCTCATCCGCCAGGTCGAACATCTCCTCGCTGCCCAGCTTGCCCTCCAGCCGGATAGTGTTCAGGTTCATGTGCTTCACATACGCCATCTCCTGGCGCAGCCTCTCCCGCGGCTCACGATAGAAGAGATCCGGGTCCCATCCACCGCCGCGAATCATAATGTTACGGTGATTGATACGAAACTGCAGAAAACCCTTCTCGTTGAGTGACGCCTGCACCTCCCTGATCCCAAACCGGATGCTCCGGGCATCCGACTCTGCTCCGTCCACATCGACCGCTACCGTCAACCGCTCGAGATGAGGCTCGCCGTACTGGTAAGGCCACCAAACCGCAGGCTTCCTGATCCGGAGCTGCTTAAAACCATCTGCGTCGAAAGAGACCACCCGGGCTTCCCTTGCCGTCAGCGTGACCTGCTGTTGTATGCGCATCGATCCGATAGCGGCGGTAACCGTGGCCCTGACTGGGTGCTCCGCATGATTGGCGACATCCGCCACCACGCGTAGCTCAGCCTCGCTTAGATCATCCTGCAGAAAGTGCGTGGAGACGGAAGGATTTCTTATGGTCACGGGACCGGTCGGGTTCAGGGAAACGTCACGCCACAGTCCGAGGCTCTTGTCCGCAGGCGCCGGATTCCAGTCCAGAAAGTCGATACCCAAGTCCCGCTCAGTCTGGGCAAAGACCTCGACCGCCAGCACGTTCTTCTGGCCCCGGGCGAGGTATCCGGAAATATCGAAATCGTAAGATCGAAAGGCGCCCGCAACCTGATCGCTGCCCGCGACCTGCTTTCCGTTCAGCCATATGTTCGCGCGGTAGTTGATGCCATCGAAGTGCAGCCACGTGGTTCTTCCGGGCGTTGCCGGCAAAGCGACCTCAGTGCGATACCACCAGGAGCAGTGATACGGACTTTTGTCGCTCATGGGCAGGTAGCCAAAGATTTTCCCAACCGGGTAATCCATCCCGGGGATCTTGCGCAGGTTCATCCCAAAGAATGGATCGGGGAAAACTCCCGCCGCCACCTGGGAGCCAAGAACCGTGCCGGGTACGATCGCATCGATCCAGCCGTTGGTACGATAATCAGGCAGTGAGATGCGGTCGCCTGAAGACTTCGCCACGCAGCCGGATTGCAGCTTCCAGCCTGTGTCCAACGGCATGGAAGCCGAGGATGCCGGAGCGGATACCCCCAAAAGAACGGCGAGAAGCAGAAGCCCTTGCCAGAGCCCTCTGCCACTACTCATATTTCAGGGACTCGACCGGGTCCAGTTGCGCGGCGCGCGTGGCGGGCAGAGTGCCGAAGACGACGCCCACTATGGTCGCCGCTGCCAGCGAGATGATCGCGGACAGTCCTGAGATCGGGATGCGGTAAGAGGTGAAGAGGCGGACGGAATAGGGAACCGCCAAACCGAGAATGGTCCCGATAACGCCGCCGCTCAGCGAAATGAAGACCGCCTCAATCAGGAACTGCAGCTTGATTTCGCGGTAGGTAGCCCCCAGCGCCTTCCGAATGCCGATCTCCCGGATCCGTGACCGCACATTCGCCAGCATGATGTTCATGATGCCGATGCCCCCCACCGCGAGCGTGACCGACGATACCAGTAGCAGGACCAGGGTCAGGGCATTTGCGATCGAGGCAGCCGTACTCAACAATTCGGTCAGCGTCTGTGCCGTATAGACCGAGGTGCGCTGGTGGCGGGACTGGATCACACTCAGGATCTGTTTGGTGGCCAGCTCCACATCGCCGGTGTCTCGGATGGAAAAGAGAAGCATTTTTATGTCATCGGTGCCGGTAAAGTAGCGCGCGACTGAGTATGGAATCAGGATGGTCTGATCGGCAACCTCGGTTTCGCCAAAAGTATCCACCGCCTCCTTGAAAGTGCCGATCACGGTAAACGGGATGCCCTTGATCTCAAACGTACGATTCACGGCTGCAGTGGTGCCGAACTTTTGCCGTGCAAAAGCCTCGGTTACCACGGCGACCTGGGCATGACTGGCATCGTCCTCCTCGTCGAAGAAACGCCCGGCGATGATGATCAGGTTGCGTACCTGTCGGTATTGCGGCGCCACGCCCAGCACAAGAATATCTTTCACCACCCCACTGCCGAAGCTGATGCGGTCATGCATCTGCAGCATGGGCGAGGAGTAAGCCACGGAGGGAACTTGCTCAAGGACCGCCGTCTCATCGTCGCGTTTCAGGTAGTCGTTACGGAAATCGTGTTGCGCATTCGATCCCGGTCCGCCGCCGGAATATTCGATTTCCACCATGTTGGTCCCGATGGCCTGGATCAAACGGAGAATGTACTGTTTGCCCGTCAGGCCAATGGTAAAGACCAGGATGAGTGAGGCCGACCCGATGACCATGCCCAGTGAGGTAAGCATGACGCGCACTTTATTGGCGCGAAAGCTGTCGATGGCCAGGCTGACAATCTCGCTCAGCACCATCGTTCGCTTGGCGCTGGCGAGCGTGCGTTCGAAGGACCGGCGGCTGGCGGTACGGGCGGCTGTCATCTGGTAGAACGCTAGACCTTCCTCGAAAGATGTGGGCCTATAGGCGCGGGCCTGAACAGGGTGAATGAACAGGCTCGACCGCTACTTCCCCACATTCCTATGGTAACGGACTTAGGGGCGAGCTGTCCGTGATACCCGGGAGAGTGGGGCAGATCCAGGGCGGCTGCAAGGCTAATGTCGTAGGTAGAAGCACTGCCGCTCTCGCGGGGGAAAGGCGGTCCTGGAGGCGGACGCCGGGCCAGGCTGGGCAACTTACTCAAAACGAGTTATCGATTGCTATCGAGCTGGCCAGTTCCACTTCGGCTTGTTGAACAGCGTTGCTCCTTCGAGGGTCGTCTCTCCGCATTCCTTTTGCAGATGCAGCCGGGAACAAAGCGGTGCAATGGCTAACGCTTCGATCAGTGCCTGGGCATGTGAGACCACAATGATTTGTGTCTGTGAAGCCGCAGCCAGAATTAGCCTGGCGAGCGCGGGCAGCAAGTCTGGATGCAAGCTGGTTTCGGGCTCGTTGAGCACCATCAATTCCGGCGGACGCGGTGTAAGCAGAGCTGCTGTCCAAAGCAGGTAACGCAGCGTTCCGTCGGAGAGTTCAGCTGCGCTCAGGGGACGCAACAGACCATGCTGCTGCAATTGCAGCTCGAAGCGACCGTTACGTTCCTCCACGTATAGGCGGCTCTTCGGAAAGGCATCCTCTAATGTGGTCGCGAGCGCACCATCCGACCGAATCTCCATGATGGTTTGAAGCGCGGCGGCAAGGTTGCTACCGTCGTGATGTAGGACCGGGGTGAAGGTGCCAACCTGGTCGATCCTCGCGGGCGAATCGGAGTCGGTACGAAAATGATCGTAGAATCGCCATCCTCGGACGGCTTCCCGGACGGCCAGCATCTCGGGTGCCCGCTGCGGGTCGGCAACGCTCGCCAGCATGCTGTCGGTATCGGAAAGATGCTGTGTCAGCATCACCGGCTCTTCATCCCGCGTAGTCGAGAGCCAGACAAAATTGTTTCTCCTGTCCACCAGTGCAGACGCTTTTCGATACACGGGGCCGTGCCAGATGCACTCCCGCTTGACGCGCGGGTCTAGCTCAAACATAGTTGCCGGAGGCGGCGGGGGAGGATATCCCAGGTCGATGCTGTATCCATAGGTGTCGCCGCCAAAGCCGAGCTTGAGGCTGGCAACATTACGCTTGGCAAGGCCTTCGATCGCATGAGTGCCTTGGCGCACACTGCGCGCGATCGTCTCAGGACCGGCCCAAAAGGTGGACGGCAGGCCTCCTTCACGCGCGAGCGAAGCGACTACGGCGTTTTGAGCTACGTCCGCGAGCAAGCGCAAGGAGCGGTACACGCTGGATTTGCCACTGCCATTAGCACCGGTAATGACGCTCAATTGCCCAAGGGGAAGAACCAACTCGCGAAGCGATCTGTAACCCTGGACAGCGACGGTCCGCATCATGAGCTATAGCATAATCCGGTCCCTGTTCCGAATGATCAAACTACCCAGGAACTGCCTACCGATGCCTCATGGGGAAAATCAGGGTGTGCCTGGCTGATAACCCGGTCCCCGCAGAACGCGGCCGGGAAGCGCTCCTGTCGGCGATCCATTCGAAACGACCGCGGTTCCATTGACGAACACCCACTCTATGCCCTTGGAATATTGGTCGGGTTTCGCATACGTAGACATGTCTCGCACGGTAGCGGGATCGAAGATGACGACATCGGCCTTCATTCCCTGACGCAGGATGCCGCGGTCGCTGACGCCCAGCCGGTTCGCCGGCTGGGAGGTCATCTTGCGGATCGCTTCTTCCAGGGTAAGGATATGCAAGTCGCGAACGTAGAAGGAAAGCACGCGTGTGTGGGTGCCGAAGGAACGGGGATGCGGTTTGCCGAAGGCGGTATGAACGCCGGCAGGAAGCGCGATGCCATCCGACCCGATATCCACCCACGGATTCTTGAATGCGGCGGCGACACCCGCTTCTATGCTCGGATCGGGTGGGCCAATCTGGAAGCCTTCGGCTTTCTGCTGGATCAGGAAGTCGACCATCGCTTCCTCTACAGACACATGCATACGGTCGGCGATCTGCTGCAGCGTATACCCATCGAATTCAGGATTGGCCGAGCTGATGGTCCAGGCTCCGTAGCGCCTCGGCTGCGCCTGTAGTTCCTTGATCACGCGCGCCCGAATTTCGGGGTCCTTCAGGCGCGCAGTGATGGCGGCAGCATTGCCGGCCTGCGCCCAGACTGGTATCAGCTGGCGCACGTAGGTCCAACCTACGGTGTAGGGATAGGCGTTGGCAGTGACATCGATACCTTCGCTTCGGGCCTGCTCGATGAGACGTACGAAGTTAGGATTGTGGGCAATCGTTCCCCCGATATGGAAGATCTCAACCGGAATGTTCGCGCCTTTGGCAATCTGGAAGGTTTCCAGCAATCCTGCGTCATCGCCGGTGCGCATGTGGACCGAATAGATACCGCCATAGCTCGCCGCCACTTTGGCGAACTCAATCATCTGCTCGGTCGTATCGAAAGAGTTCGGCACATAGACCAAACCCGCGGAGAGGCCGAAGGCGCCCTCTTTCATTGCCTGGGCAATGAGCCCCTTCATTTGCTCCATTTCGGCAGGCGTAGGCGTGCGGTTCTCATAGCCCATCACGGAGGCGCGTACTTGTCCCGCCCCGACATAGGAAACAACGTTCAGTCCAATGCCTTTCTTCTCCAGAAAGGAAAAGAAGCCACCCAGCGTTGTCCACGTTCGGTGAACGGGCGGCGTGATCATCATAGGGTCGTCCACGGCGGGCCCCAGCACCGGGCCCGCCGAGAGGTGTTCGCCGAGGACCTCGGTGGTTACGCCCTGCGTGACCTTGCTGAATGCGCGCCCGTCAAGCGAAAGGCCGAATTCGGAATGGGCATGCATGTCGAAGAAGCCCGGGGTCACCACTTTCCCGGTGGCGTCGATGATGCGTCTGGCTTTCACCGGGGCGCGTCCGACATAAACGATCCTGTCGCCCTTGAGGGCGACATCGGCGCGCATCCACGGGCCGCCTGTGCCATCGATCACCTGGCCGCCCTTGATCAGGATGTCCGCTTCCTCGAGCGGCGGACGTTGCGCGACTCCATGCGAGCTGAGCAGCCTGACGAGGAGCAGCACCGCGAGGGAGGCAGCCACCAGGAAACAGATGTTGTTTCTCAGGCGACGATTTCGGGCGACGATTTCAATGTTGGTCGTAGGAAACATTCGATGTTTGATCCCTCCTTGCGCGCGTTCTTGAGAAGCTGGACCGTATAAGCAAAGTCATCAAGAAGCGAGGAGAGCGTATCGCAGAGCCGTCGGAACTCCTTGGCGGAGAGGCTGCCAAACAGGTGATCATTCACTCTCTGCCGTTCCGGGCCAATACTGGCTACCAGGGTTTCTCCGCGACGCGTCAGGCGCAGAATCACACCGCGCCGGTCCTTCGGGTTCGGCCTCTTTTCAATCAATCCGGCCTGCTCCAGGCTCCCCGCTTCCAGGGTGATGAACGCAGTGCTTACATGCAGACGCTTGGCGACATCGCTGACGCTAATTCCACCGGTATTCTGGTGGTTCGCCAGAATCATCGCGATGTTGTACTGGGGAGGAGAGATCCCCAATCGAGAGGCCAGATAGGATCGGGCAACTTCCAGGGATGCCCCTAATGTGGAGAAGTCATAAAGCAGCTGACGGAAGCGGTGATCCGTCTGGCCGCCCTCGTCCAGAAGATCTACCAGGGACGCGGAAAGCGCTAGATGAAACGGAGAGGTCTTCGCCGGCTCAGCACGCACCGCCTTCTTGAGCTTTCCGGAGAAGGCTCGTCTCGCCGGGGATTTCCCCGGCTGCCGGCTTTTGGTTGGTGGCAACACAAGCCTGGACATTGTGCGGTAGATAATAAACTTAATTAAGCTACTTGACTACTTTCTTTTGCGTCCCTATCCTACAGCCACATCGTAAAGAGCAAGAGTCTTTACGCGCTCGGCGTCCCTATGTCTAAAAATGGAAATGATCACATCTCCAGCCTCAGGGATGGCCGTCAAATCTTTATTGACGGCCAACTGGTCAAAGACCACGTATGTCATCCCGCCTTCCGCTCCAGCATTCGGTCTGTGGCGGCGATGTACGACTATCAATCCTCCGCTGAGAACATAAGGAAAATGACTTTCCGCTCTCCCACAACTGGGAAATGTGTCAATCGCATGTGGCAGCTTCCCACTAGTTTCGAGGAACTGCGGGAACGGCGTACTGCACTCGAGGCGTGGGCCACGCTCTCTTGCGGATTTCTTGGCCGATCGCCCGACCACGTGGCGTCGGCGTTGTCGGGCATGTACATGGGGCTCGATATTTTTCGTGAGCATGGCAAGCGATATGGGGATGCGCTCTCCGGCTACTTTGAATACGCCCGCGACAACGACCTGTTCCTGACCTACGCCATCATCAGTCCTCAGGCCAATCGCAGCAAGGACACAGGGAATCAGGCGGAGGATTTTGTCGCCACGGGTGTTGTCGATGAGGATAGCGAGGGCATTACCTTGCTGGGCGCAAAAATGCTTGCCACCGGTTGCCCTATGGCCAACGAAGTGATGGTGGCATCCATTCAGCCATTGAAGCCAGGCGAGGAGAAACACAGCTTCACGGCGATGGTTCCGCTGAATGCCAAAGGCGTCAAGCTGCTTTCCAGAAAGTCCTATGAGGCCGCGGCGGCCTCCACATTCGACAACCCGCTCTCTTCGGCCTATGACGAGAACGACAGCGTGCTGTATTTCGACTCTGTCAAAGTTCCCTGGAGCCGGGTGTTTGTTCATAACGATGTGCGTATGGCGTCGGCACAGTGGCACGCCGCGCCCACCCACGTTTACCAGAACTATCAGTGCCAGATCCGACTGATGGTTAAAATACGTTTTCTGCTCGGCCTGGCCAGCAAGATCGCCGAAATGAACGGAATCATTGGCATCCCGGCGGTGCGCGAGATCCTTGGCCAGATGGCGGCAGAGGCTTCCATGGTCGAGGGGTTGGTCGAATCCATGGAGATCAGCGGCTCGCACTACGGCAAATACTTTGTGCCCAACGGTCGCCGCCTTTACTCCGCCATGGTGCTCACGCAGCAGTTGTACCCCAAGTTCACCAACCAGATCCGTGAGTTGGCCGGTGGCGGCATGATCATGCTTCCGTCTTCGGCGAACGACTTTGCCAATCCAGAGATCGCCGAGTTGATAGGAAAGACGCAGCATTCCCCGGCGACAAATTCGCTCGGCCGCGTGAAGTTCTTTAAGCTGGCCTGGGATGCCGTGGGTTCGGAGTTCGGTTCGCGTCATCTGCAGTACGAGATGTTCTATGCCGGCGCGCAGATGGTGACACGGGGTCACGCCTTCCGCACCTGCGATTGGGAACGGGCAACCGGCATGGTCGATCAATTCATGTCCACCTATGGTCTCCCCGGTTCCGATGCTGGAGGCGCCGTATGACACCGGAGGCCGGGCGAGCGTTGCGGGATGTACTGGGATGTTACGCGACCGGTGTCGTCATCATCAGCACCCGTACCGGTAAGGGAGAGCACGTAGCGGTTACTGTGAACTCGTTCGCGTCCTTGTCACTCAATCCGCCACTGGTCCTCTTTTCGCTCGGGAAAACGGCCAATATCCTCACCCACTTTCAGCGGGCGCAGTGTTTCACGGTGAACATTCTCGCTCACCAGCAGGAGTCTCTCTCGAACGTTTTCGCCCGGCCCTCGAGTGCCTCCTGGGATACATGCACTTACTCTGAAGGCGACAACGGATGCGCCCTATTTGCAGATGTGCTGGCGCAACTCGAATGCTCGCGGTATGCGGAAATCGACGGCGGCGATCATCGTACCTTTTTCGGCCAGGTGACCCAGATGCATCTGGGCCGGGGCGCCGATCCACTCCTTTTTTATCGTGGGCGCTACGGCACTTATGCGCGCAGCCTCTTTGAAAAAATGCCCGCGCCTGATGGCTCGCTTTCTGACTTTGCCCCCAATGGATGGAGCTGAAAAACGCATGTCTGCAATCGAATTTCTTCTTCATGGCGAGCCGGCGATGGCGGCGATTGATGATCTGGTCATCGCAGGATGGACCGGTCGCGACATCGCCACGGTCGAACATCACATCGCCGAACTTCAGGCGATAGGAGTAGCGCGGCCGCGAAGCGTTCCCTGCTTTTATCGTGTGGGAGCCAACCTTTTAACAACACAAGCGACGTTCGATGTTACGGGTGGCGATGGCAGCGGCGAAGTAGAGTTTGTGCTGGTTTCTCTTCCCCAGGGGTTGTATGTGGGGGTAGGGTCGGACCACACCGACCGGAAAGTGGAGTCGTATGGCGTTACGGTGTCGAAGCAAATGTGTCCCAAGCCCGTCTCCCGTGAGTTGTGGGCCTTTGCGGACTTGAAGGATCATTGGGATAGCCTTCTGCTTCGTTCCTGGATTACGCGGGATAACCAGCGAATGCTGTATCAGGAAGGGAATGTGTCGCGCATGCTGGCGCCCGAGAATCTCATCGCGCGCTACTCGGGTGGCAGCCAAAGCTTCCCGTCGGTACGGCAATGTTCTGCGGTACGATGCCGCTGCTGGAGCCGATCGGCCCCGCAACTGAGTTTCAAATGGAACTCGAAGATCCGATACTTGGTCGCACGCTACGTCATCGCTACAGCGTGCGAGAGCTCCCCTATAACGACTGAGTCAGAAGAGGCTGCAGATAATGATTCAAAAGGAACACAAAGAGTTCTATACCGTCGACCTGAACGCGGGCTGGGAGACACCACCGGGATATCCCAAGGGGATCGAGCAACAGATCCTGGCAGGCTCCCTGGATGAAAAAAACAAGCGTGGCTTTCGCACCCGGCATCTCCGCTTTGCTCCCGGTGTTTACACCACCGCGCCCTTTGTCCACGACTATTGGGAAGAGGTTTACCTCGTCTCGGGCGACCTGATCGTCGGCAATGACGCGCATGGTAACGGTGGCGTCAGCTTTCCACCCAACACCTACGCATGCCGGCCTCCCGGCACTTTCCATGGTCCGTTTAAATCTGAGCACGGGTGCCTGCTTCTGGAGGTTCATATCTACGACGAATCGGCGGCGCATTCCGAGTGAAGAAGCTAATTCCCATCGAGCACACGTTGAAAGGTCTTGCGGCGGGAGAGCTTCGCAGCAGCGGCCTCGTAAACGAGTGCCTGCATGCTATCGAGGATGCTTCAGGGGAAGGGAGCCGCACCTTCATCCGCACCTTCTCCGATTCCGCGCGCGCGGCTGCGGGGCAATTCGACCTCCATCGTGCAGCGGGGCCGCTTGGCGGTTTGCCGGTTTCCATCAAAGATCTGTTTGACGTTGCCGGTGAGCGCACAACGGCTGGTTCCCTTGTGCTTGCGGATGCTACGCCTAGCCAATGCCGATTCCTTGGCGGTCGCAAGGTTGCGCGCAGCAGGCGCTATCCTGCTGGGCAAGACAAACATGACCGAGTTTGCTTTCTCCGGTCTGGGGCTGAATCCGCATTATGGTACGCCGTGCAACCCGTACGATCGCGGCAGTCAACGGATTCCGGGCGGCTCTTCCTCGGGGGCGGCGGTATCGGTCACTGACGGCATGGCGCATGCGGCGCTCGGTTCAGATACCGGCGGGTCGGTGCGCATTCCCGCTGCTCTCTGCGGCCTCACCGGCTTCAAGCCGACGGCGAGGCGGGTTCCGCTCGACGGCGCATTGCCCCTTTCGTTCACCCTTGATTCGATCGGTTCCATCGCGCCCACGGTTGCATGCTGCGCGCGCATCGATGCAGTTCTGGCCGGCGCCGCTTGGCCGCCGCTGCCTCCCATTGATTTGAAAGGGCTGCGTCTCGGGGTCTTGCAAGGCTATGTTTTGGATGGGCTCGATCCGTCAGTCGCTGCGGCATTTTCTGCCGCACTCGAGCTTGCATCACGGTGTGGAGCGCAGGTGAAAGATGTGACCTTCCCGTCGCTGAAAGAGATTCCGGTCGCAAACCAAAAAGGAGGCTTCGCTGCCGCGGAGTCCTATGCCTGGCATCGCTCTCTCCTGGAGAAAGACGCTTCACGCTACGACCCGCGCGTCGCCTCGCGCATTTTGCGCGGGAAAGAGATGAGCGCAGCAGACTACATTGACCTGCTGCAGGCGCGGCGCCAGATTGTTGCGGAAGCAGGCCGCGCCTTTGCTGGATACGACGCGATTCTGATGCCCACGGTTCCTCGCATCGCCCCGCGCATTGCAGATCTACAGGCGACTGATGCCGCCTACTTCGAGGCGAACGCAGCTATGCTGCGCAATCCCAGCGTCATCAACTTCCTGGATGGCTGCGCTCTTTCCGTCCCATGCCATAGGCCCGGCGAGGCACCAGTGGGATTGATGATTGCCGGATTGGCCATGCAGGATGAAAAGATTCTCAGCGTCGGCGCTGCCATCGAGTCTGCGCTTGCAGCCAATGGGCATGCAGTGCACGGTCTATACTTCAACCCTCGTTCCACGACCTTCGCCTAAGAGGCTCGCCATTGGCCCGTTGCTTCGCCGCCCCAATCGTTCGCTACCTGCTCTATGCGACCGTCTGCGCGGTAACCACGACCCCTCTGCTGCAGGCGGAGACGCAGGCGCTTCCGGTTACCATTCGTGTGGCCAATGATGCCATGGAGCGCTGGCCTGACGGCCACATTGGCAGCAAGGCGACGCCCACGGTTTGGGGTTTTGAACTGGGCATCCTTCTCACCGGGGTAGAGGCGGTCTGGAGCGCAACCCGGGACCCAAAATATTTTGCCTACTTGCAGCACGCCGTCGACCAGTTTGTGCAGCCGGACGGTACGATTGCGACCTATGATCCGCAGGCTTATGCGCTAAACAATATCCTTCTGGGGCGTGAACTGCTGTTGCTGTACAAAACGACTCACCAGGAAAAGTACCGTCGCGCCGCAGAGACCCTTCGGCAGCAAATTGCTCATCAGCCGCGCACCGCCTCCGGTGGTCTTTCGCATTCCGCGGCCACCGGCGACCTGATGGTACTCGACGACCAGTTCATGCTGGCGCCGTTCTACGCTGAGTACGCGGCTATTTTCCATGAACCACAGGATCTGGACGACATTGTGAAACAGTTCACGCTGCTCGAACAGCACACCCGCGATGCAAAAACCGGGCTCATGTATCACGGGTGGGATGAATCGCGCAGGATGCCGGGAGCCAATAAGACTACGGGTGTGTCAGCCAGCCTCTGGGCTCGCGCTATGGGCTGGTATCTGATGGCGCTGGTCGACACCTTGCCGTATATACCAGAGCATGACCCGCGTCACGCAATACTGCTGGGTATGTTCGGCAGCGCGTGTGCAGCAATCCTCAAGGCCCAGGATGTACAAAGCAGCTTGTGGTATCAGATTCTCGATCAGCCAGGAGCAAAGGGAAACTATATAGAGTCTTCCTCAGTGCTGATGTTCACTTACGCCTTCGCCAAGGGCTCCCGGTTGGGATATCTTCCGGCGCGCTATGGTAAAGCGGCAGGGGATGCATGGAAGGCCATCCAGGTGCGCTTTGTGCGCACCACCGTATCGGGGAAGACGGAGATCACCGGTACGGTCACGCACGTCGCGCTCGGCGCTACGCCCGCAGATGACGGCAGCTTCCGCTACTATCTGCATGCTCCGGTAGTTGGCAACGATGCCAAGGGTGTGGGGGCGTTTCTGTTGGCAGGCAGCGAGATGGAATTGGTGCACTCATATCATCGGTAAGATTCGGGCAAAAAAAATCGCACTCAAAGGAGATTTGCATGATTCGTTCTAACCGCCGCCACTTTCTGTCCACTTCCGCCGCCGCGGCGGCTTGGTTACTCAACCGTCGAACCTCCTTGGCCGCGCCCAACCCTACGAATCACACGAAGAAGCCGGTGCTGATGAAGCTCGGTTGCCAGTCTGCTCCGACGAATGATGCACACCTGAAATACCTTGCCCGCTACAGCGTTCGCAATATCTGCGGCTACCCGGAGATTGCGGATGGGCGCCTCTACGCTACTGTGGAAGAGCTGCACCGCATGCAGGACCTCGCGTCGGCGAGCGGCATCCAGGTAGACATGACCACCCCGCCCTTTCTCGCCTCCATTTCGGTGGATGAGGATAAGCATGCCTCCATCATGCTGGGCGAGAGCCCGCAGCGCGATCGTGACATTGAAGATCTGCAAACGCTGATCAGGAACTGCGCCACTGTGGGCATTCCCGCCATTAAGTACAATCTGCAGCTGGTGGGCGATCTTCGCATCGGTCGCACGCCCGGACGCGGAGATTCGACCTACAGCACCTGGAAGCTCGCAGAGGCCAAGCCAAAGACACCATTGACACGGGCCGGAGTGGTGAGTGCAGACACCGCATGGGAGCGCATTACTTACTTCCTCGATCGCGTCATTCCCGTGGCCACCCAATACAAGATCCGTATGGCATTGCACCCGGACGATCCCAGCGTTCCGTCCCCGGGCTATCAGGGAGTGGAACGGGTGTTGGGCACGGTCGATGGGCTCAAGCGATTCATCAAGATCCAGGAGAGCCCCTATCACGGTCTCAACTTCTGCCAGGGAACCGTCTCAGAGATGCTGCAGAGTCCGGGCACCGAGATTTTCGACGTGATTCGCTACTTTGGTAGTCGCGATAAGATCTTCAACGTCCACTTCCGAAACATTCGTGGCCATGTCAACGACTTTGTCGAAACATATCCGGACGAAGGGGACGTCGATTTTGTCAAAGCTCTTCAGACCTACAGAGAGGTCGGCTACAAATATATGCTTATGCCCGATCACGTACCGCAAACACCACACGATCGAACCACCGACCTACAGTCCTTTGCTTTTGACTATGGCTACATCCGCGGACTGATCCAGTCGGCCGCAGAACTAAGCTAACGTTGGCTCGCTATCCACAAAACGGCTGGGTCCTGATCCTGTTGGGCTGCATGTCTCTGGGCCTGCCTTCGCGTGCATCGGCACAAGATCATGCGAGGAAGGCCGATATCGCGGAGGGCCACACTGCGTGGCGCAGCTATGGGGGCTCCGCGGATGGCACGCAGTATTCCGCGCTGCGCCAGATCAACCGTTCCAACGTCAAAGAGCTGCAAGTAGCATGGACCTACCGGACAGGAGATGACAGGAAGTATGCGTTCAACCCGCTCGTAATCGGCGGAACAATGTATGTCCTTGCCAAGAACAACTCGATCGTGGCCCTGGATGCCGCGACGGGCAAGGAAATCTGGACGCACCCGACGGATCCCAGCACCACACTCATCACCAATCGCGGAATTGACTATTGGGAGAGTGCCGACGGAACGGATCAGCGACTGCTGTTTTCGATTCGGAACGAACTCCAGGAACTGGATGCTCGTACCGGCCGGTCCATTCCGGAGTTCGGCGCCAATGGCATAGTAGACCTGCGCGCCGGACTTGGACGTGATCCAAAGAACCTTACCCTGGTGCAGTCCTACAATCCCGGCCGCATCTTTGAAGACTTACTGATTCTGGGCTCCGCCACGAACGAGGAATACGACTCTGGTCCGGGTGACATTCGCGCCTACGATGTGCGCACGGGCCGCCTGGTGTGGAGCTTTCATACAGTTCCCCATCCAGGCGAACCCGGTTATGAGACTTGGCCGAAAGATGCGTGGAAGTCGGTCGGAGGCGCCAACGACTGGAGCGGCATGGCCTTGGATGTAAAGCGCGGCATTGTCTACGTTCCGACGGCGAGCCCAAAGTACAACTTCTACGGCGCGAATCGACCAGGAGCGAACTTGTATGGCGATTGCCTGCTTGCTCTGAATGCGCGGACCGGCAAGCTGATCTGGTATTACCAGATGGTTCATCACGATATCTGGGACTACGACAACGACTCGACTCCGATGCTGACCACCGTGCAACACAACGGCAAGAAGGTCGACGTGGTGGCGCAGGCGGGCAAAGTTGGTTTTCTGTGGGTCTTCAATCGTGAGACTGGCGAGCCGCTGTGGCCGATTGAAGAACGGCCCGTTCTCAAGTCCGACATGCCGGGAGAGGAGACTTGGCCAACGCAACCCTTTCCTTCAAAGCCGCCCCCGTTTGCGCGCCAGTCCTTTACGGTCAAGGACCTGAGTCCATTTCTGGAGCCTGGAGAACGCCAACAATTAACGAGCGAGATGATGAGCGCTCACAATGAGGGTCTGTTTACTCCGCCCGGGCTGGGCAACACGGTGGAGATGCCTGGAAACAACGGCGGCGCCAACTGGGGCGGAACCGCTGCGGACCCAACCAATGGCGACGTGTACGTTGTTTCCAAAGATCTCCCGGCTATGTTGAAGCTGGAGTTGCCGAGTAAGATCTCTCAGGCCGGCTCGCCGGAAGAGCAAGGCCGGTCGATCTTTGCAGCGAACTGCAGCCTGTGCCACGGAACGAATCGGGAGGGGAAACCACCGGCGATTCCTTCGCTCGTCGATGTTGGGTCCAGACTATCTGGCGATCAGATGCAGCATGTTGTGCAACAGGGGGAAGGTCCCATGCCGGCTTTTTCCCAGTTATCGGCTGCAGAGATCGCATCCCTGTTGGCGTATCTCAAGCATCCGGAGCTCGCGCCGGCGTCGGCTTCAGAGGCAGAGGATGTCACGCCGGGCGCATTGGATCCCATAAATGCCCACTACAAGAGCAGCTTCGGATTTATGTTCGCCAGTAGCGGGCTACCAGTCATTACCCCTCCCTGGACGTCATTGACAGCGTATGACCTGAACACAGGAACGATTCGTTGGAAGATTCCCCTGGGCGTCGTTCCCGAACTGGCCGCCAAGGGCTTCACCCACACTGGCTCCCAGTTTCCCAAAGTGAGCCCAGTCGTCACAGCGGGAGGTGTGATCTTTACCGGTACGCGGGATCGCAAGGTGCGTGCGATTGACTCCGATACCGGCGAGGTGCTCTGGGAGGCGCAGGTGGATGCCGCGCTCGAGGGGATGCCTGCGGTGTATGAGGTGCAGGGGCGGGAGTATGTCGTCTTCTGCGCGGCCGCACAAGCCACGACCTACACCCACAGTGTTCCTGGGCACCCGGCATCCCAAGCTCCCATCCCGGGCGCTTATGTTGCGTTCGCGCTTCCCGTCGCGAAAACAGTGCGCCATTGAGTAGTATGGTGCGGGTCTTTAATAGCCACACTGTTTGGCGATGCTATCGGAGCTGCTAAACTGTTGACAACACTCACGCGGAGGGATGTGTGAGCGGTTGAAACAGGCGGTCTTGAAAACCGCTTTACCCGAAAGGGTAACGGGGGTTCGAATCCCTCTCCCTCCGCCATCAAACCAGGAGTGCAGCAAGTCCGCTTACTCTGGCCTTCGCCAGAACGGCCTAATCAGATAACTGCGCGGAGGGCAACAGCTACGCTCTCGCGTGCCGTCTTAACAGCTTCCACAACCGTCTCCCCTGCGGCCATGGTGTGTGCGAGCGCCGATCTCTTCCGTGTCCCCCGGTGCTTGAAAGCGACGGTCTCGATTCCACCACCGAAAAGTGTGTGCTTCTCTTCCAGCCGATCGAGCGCGTTGTTTAACTCCGCGACCACTGCCTCGGCTTCATCGGCGACCACGACCAATTCGACATTGATCTTTTTGTATAGCATCGGAATTCCCCCCGGCTCCAATCCTATGCCTCTCCGGCTCCAAAGCACAGCTCGGCTCCCCAGTCGCTGGTAACCTTAACGACCGGCATCTGTGGTCGACTCTGGATAAGCGGTGACCTTGCGGTCGACGCGGGGGTGAATCGCCGTTGCCCCACCCGTGTCGTTGATCACGTTGGAGATTTCGCCGTGGTCGCCGAGGCAGACAGTGATCATGTCGTGAAACCGGACATTCGGGTTCCTCGGGGTCTCGATGGCCCGGGTCAGCACCACGCCGGGATGCTGAAAGACACTGTAGATTCCAAGGCCCCAGGCTTCATGGGTGGTCACAGAGCCGGCGACCTTGTAGGATGCCCAGCCGTTTACGCCTGGTGCGCTCGAATAGCTCGCCTGATCAGGAGGATCATAAGGGATTTCGGATTGATAGAAGTAAGTTCGACCGGCGTTGCCGTTCCAAAGGACCTGGAACTGTTGATGATGTTCGACGAACAGACCATAGATCGTCACGCCATTGCCATTGACCACGATTCCGTTCGCGCTGGTGTTGAGGTTCCAGCCTACGCCGGAACCATGATCTGCGCGCCATATCCAGGTATGGTCAACGATCGTGTCATTGCTGTTGATCTTCAAGTTGACCAGTGTGCGGCCAACCGCGGCGCCGCCTACCCGGAAAAAGACATCGTGCAGTGAAATCGGGTTCTTGCGTATGGCTTGCGCTGCTTCCATCCGGTCCCACCTGGAGCAGCACCGGCGATTGAATCGGTCCCGCGTCGAAGAGCAAGCCGGCAATGATGATGCCGTCCACATCCGCAGCTGTCATGGCAGCCGTGCCGCGGATGGGACGCAGCGTGGCAAAACCGAAGCCCAGCACTACGGTGTTGGGGCGGGTGACACGAATGGGAGCAGTAAGATCGTAAATACCGGGCGTGAAGAGCAGATTCTTGCCATGCGCAAGCTGCGCATTGATGCTATCCGCAGTGTCGACGCCTGCCCGCGCGATATAGAACTTGCTGATCGGGATGGAATAACCAGGTGGTTTCGCCGCCCTTCCAGGTGATCCCCGTACTGCCGGTGCGCAGTGACGGAATGCGGACGCTGAACTCTCCGGCTTTATCCACCTGGAGAAAGGGCTTCTCGCGCACGATCGGAGTTACAGCGACTTCCGTATAGGGCGGTGATGGCCACTTACCCGCAGGCGGATGAACTACACCCACGAAGACCATGTTCCAGTTTGAGCCCGTCCAGTGACTCCACTCGCAGTTCCTCGAGATCCATTGCTGCTGGGTTCCGGAATCAACATTCCCGTCCACCAGGTCATCTGACATCCAACCCCCGCTCGCCCAGCCGCGATGTTGATGGAGAACGAGATTCCCTGCAACGTGCATGCGGCGCAAAGGAACAGCCTGCGAAACCGCCCACTGCATGGTGCCGCCCGCAGGCGCGACCGAAAAACCTTCCGCCGCTCTCCAGAAGGTAGTGGTGGCATTGTTGTTCGGCAGGCTGGCATCGACGTGCACGTTTCCCGCGATGCGGGTGTCGTCGGGCGAAGCGCCCAGCCCCATCACCTCCGTGTAGTAGCCCACCGGAACATCCACATGGTAGTTGCCGGGTAGAAACAAAAAAGCATTGCGTTGAGGTCCAAACTCGTTGTGCTGCTGTATGGCGTAAACTCCGTCGATCGCCTTTTGGATGGCCGGCGCCGGCATGGATGGATTAAAGACCAGAACATTAGGGCCGAAATCCGGGCTGACCGTGCGGGCCGCTATAGCCGGGAACGAAACATACGCGAACAGGGCTAGAGCGGCTCCCAACCGAAAGAGCACAACGGCAGTTCGGCAATTACCAGCCTTTGTTTGCCTGATGGACCCAGTGGCCCGTCTTCCGTCCGCTGTGCTCACCAGACATAAGTTCCTACGGATTCTGCAGGCACTGTCGTGGTAAATACTCTGCCGTGATACCGGACGTTCACGGTCTTGGGAAAATTGCTGGTGCTCGACAGGACCAACACGATTTTTCCATCAGGGGTACGAAAGGCGACATCTGCCAATTGTTCCATATCGTTTGACCCAATCCGGACAGAACCGGGAGGCACAAACTTGGAGACGTGGGCAACGGTGTAATAGGCAAGGTTACGTTCTACTTTGTTGCCGTCGAGCGTGACCGCACCCTGGCATCCCGTGCATCCGCCGTCGTTGGTATGAGGTCCGTTTTTTGGGTCGGCGGCAAGATTCCACAGGAGCGCGTTTCGGCTCCAATTCCGGGTCGGGCCAACGATCACCCAAGTGACGGCCGCTGCGATCCCGAGCGGTTCGCTCGCAGGCTCTGTCACCGCCTGCTCGGTGAGGTACAAGTTCTTGTTCGGGTATTCATCATGCACCTTGGTCAACGTGGAGACGTCACCGCCGTACAAGTGAAAGGCAGTGCCATCGACATACTTGAAGGCCTCGGGATCTGCCAGGATCGATAGAGGATATGAGGGAACGTCTGCATTATGGTCGTAGAGGAGTATCTTGGTCGTGATTCCGGCCTTCTGAAAGGCGGGCCCCAGATACTTCGCGATAAATGTACCCTCTTCTGTGGCAAACATCACCATGCTGGGCGTATTTTTCGGGTTCAGTGGTTCGTTCTGAACCGTGACCGCGTTGATGGTGACCCCTTCGGCCTTCATTGCTTCGATGTATTTCACAAAGTACTTCGCATACGCCCCATAAAACTCGGGTTTCAGACTCCCTCCCTTGGGCTTGCCATTCGTTTTCATCCATGGCGGAGCAGACCAGGGCGAGCCGAGTATCTGGATATGCGGGTTGATGGCCAGAATCTCTTTAATGATGGGGACCACGTCCTTCTTATCAGGGCCCAGGCTAAACTTGGCCATATCCACATCCGTTTCACCCGCCGGCAAGTCATCGTAGGAATATACCCGGGCATTCATGTCCGAGGATGCGATGGTCAGTCTCAGGTAGCTGACCCGGATGCCCTCCCCGGAAGTCGCGAAGAGTTCCTTGAGCAATGCTCCCCGCTGAGCAGGTTCCATGCGCATGAGAAGTTCCGCACTCCCGCCGGTCAGGGCGAAACCGAAACCGTCGATCGTTTGATACTCCTGGTCATCGTTCACGTCGATGGTTGGCGCGGTGTCGGTAGATCCAGAAAAGCTCAGAGGAGTTTTCTGTAGGGTCAGCAATTGAGATCGATCCGGAGTCGTCAGCCACAGCCTAACATCCCCCAGCTCTTGTGCTTTCGCAGATATCGCCGGCCAGGATAAGAGCACACACAACAGGGACAAAATGACTCTCGGATTCATGAAGGCTCCTCTTTCTACAACACTAAAGCTTGAGACAAACGGTTGTTTAGATTGCGATAGGATTCCCGCGAACGATGAAAACAGCGAATAGCCCTGTTTGTCAAGGAATCTGAGATCTTCGCCGAAAGCCCGAAAAGAAAGCGATTTGACATGCCCGCCGGACATTTGGCCGCCCCATCGGTAGCGAACGGTCGATCGCCGTACCCGCCTCCCGCTTTGACCCGTTCAAAGTTTCTTTTAGCCGCAAAATCTCCCCTAACCGCACTCCGCAGACTGCTGTCTAATGTTGCGCATGGACAGGGACGACCAGGCCGCGATTCAGGCAGTTCTTGCCGGAGATAAAGAGGCCTATGGAGCATTGGTTGTGCGTTATAGCGGGAGACTTTTCCGGGTGGCATTCCGCATCACCGGCAACGAAGCGGACGCAGAAGACGTGGTACAGGAAGCGTGGCTGCGCGGGTATCGAAAGCTGGAGAGTTTTGAGTACCGGTCGGATTTCGGGACCTGGATTTACCGCATTGCGGTGCGTTGCGCGTTGGACAAAATGAGCGCCAGCAAGGCGGACGAAAGCACGCGGATCACTGAGACCACGGATCGAGAGCATGACGGGCTGCAGATTGCGGACCGGGAGGCAGACCCTGAACGCCTGTTGTTGAGTGGAGAGATCCGTGCCATGCAGGAGATCGCGATGCACGGCCTGTCGCCGGTAGAACGAACGGCCTTCGTGCTGCGGCACCTGGAAGACCGCACTACGGAAGAGATCGCCACCGCGATGGGTATTCCGCCCAACGCCGCCAAACAATCGGTATTTCGCGCCGTACAAAAGTTGCGGCTCCGGCTAGCCACATTAAAGGTAAAGATATGACGCATTTGAGTGAAGAAGAACTGATCGCACAGGCCTATGGGGAAGGCGACACGGCTGCCGCAAAGCGGCACCTTGAGGTCTGCGCGGAGTGCTCGAATAACTACGTTGCGCTGCAGAGCGATCTGGCTGAGATGAGATTTGCCCAACCACCGGAACGCGACGCCTTCTACGGAGAGAAGGTATGGGCATCTCTCTCGGGCTCGTTGCGCGCGCATGAATCGGCAAGATGGAACTGGTTCCGCGGCGGGCAGTGGAGAAGTTTGAGTTACGCTGGCGCCTGCGCCTTGCTGTTGGCCTGCGCCTTCATCGGTGGCCGGTTATGGGAGCGCAAGCAGGCGCAGTCCAATGCGAGAATTAGCTTCCAGCAAAAACAGCAACAGGTGGTGCATGGTCACCAGCCCGAACGCATCGTCGTGGTGGTGCTTAGCGATCATCTGGAGCGATCGGAGCGGCTGCTAGTGGAGCTGAAACATGCCGATGCCGGGAGCATCGAGATGGCGTCTCCGCTGCCCGATGAGGCGCGGAATATGTTGGCTGCAAATCGCATCTGCCGGCAGAATGCCAGGCGACATGACGATCCTGAGCTGGCCAACGCACTCGATCGCCTGGATCACTTGCTGGAAGAGCTGGCAAACCAACCCGGCGGCTTGAACGTGGCGACGCTCGCCCGGCTGCAAAACCAAGCCAACGCGGACGGCCTGCTCTTTGAGGTGCGTGTGCTGCGTTCGCGATTGCCGGATCAAAAAGAGGCCGCACCCGGCCACACGAAAGGGGGCACGACATGAGCAATGGAGTTGTTTTTCGTTCCGTTCTTAGGGGAGCCTTGGCCTTTGCGCCTCTTGCTGTCCTAGCCCAGATGGGGCCGGCGCAGAGTTTTTCAGCCAGCGCAGTGCCGTCTGGAATGCAGGGCCCCGCGGCCTCCTCCAGTGCTCAGGACAGCGGTCTCTACCAAGACGGTATGCGGGCCATCACGGATGGGCGTTGGCCGGACGCCGAAGCAATCTTCACCAAGGTCGCTACGCAGCACGCTCTGCACATCGAGGGGGCGCTCTACTGGAAGGCATACGCTCAGAACAAGCAAGGGCAAGGGAATGCTGCACTCGGAACCTGCGCCGAACTGCGCCGCGAATTTTCCACCAGCAACTGGGTCCATGAGTGCGGGGCGCTGGAGATCGAGATTCAGGCGAAGGCTGGGAAACCCGTTGAACCCAAAGTGTGGAGCGATGATGATCTGAAACTACTGGCGCTCGCCTCGCTGATGCAGAGAGATGAACCGCAGGCCCTGGCGCAGCTTCAGGAGATTCTCAATGGCGACGCCAGCGAAGATTTGAAGAAGAAAGCCATGTTCATCCTGGGACAGCATTATTCCGATGCCACCTATGCGCAAATCGTCCGCCTCAGTTATGTCGAGGGCGATGTGCGCATTGCGCGAGGCGAGCAGCACGAAAAGCCTGCCGGCGAAGCATGGGAGGAGGCAGTTACCGATCTGCCGTTGGAAACCGGCTTTAGCCTGGTGACCGGGAAGGGGCGCGCGGAGATCGAGCTTGAAGACGCTTCGACCCTCTACCTGGGAGAAAACTCGGTTCTCAGTCTCAACGACCTGCACACCACGAGCGGTGTTCCATACACCGAGGTCGCGCTGCTTTCGGGCACCGTGTCGCTGGCGATCAAGCCGTACATTTACGGTGAAACGTTTGTCCTAAGGACGCCCACGGATTATTTCGCCGTGACCTATCCGCACACTGTCTACGCTCGAGTCAACAGCTATATCGACGCCACCACGGTTACGTCGCAGGAGTCCGAAGCGATCCAACTTCCCCAGCTAGGGGGAAAAGCGCTGGCCAAGGATCAGATGGTGACCTTACGCGAAGGCCGTCTTATCGGGATGGGGCCGGGCGACTCTGGCGCATCTGCCGAATGGGACAAGTGGGTAGCGGACCGGGTTGCACAGCGAACCGCGGCCACGGCCGATGTGATGAAGGAGGCAGGACTGACCACGCCGCTCCCCGGCCTGGCAGGCATGAAGGGGCAGGGCACATTCTTCGCCTGCGCGCCTTACGGGACTTGCTGGGAGCCAACGGCCACGGATGGCCCTCAGCAATCAGCGGACAAACTTTCCCTATCCCGGGCGCCTTCTGCTGCAGGCTGGGGACAGCCGGCACGCCTGGTGCAGGCAAACTTTGTTGCTTCTTCCAGGTTTCGATTGGCGCAGTTAATGCCTGTGGGCCCACCGGCGCCGTTTGATCTGTCGTATTGGGGCGCCTTTTCTCCTTGTTTTCCCTCCGCCGTTCGTTACCAGGTGCAAAGGGATCCGATTACCCGCAGGGCCAGGGTGGTCAATTCCGGGTTCGCGGGGAACCCCGTCCCTTGGGGCTGGGCCGTATGTCACGCCGGGGGCTGGGTTTACAGGCGTCATCATTATGTCTGGTGTGTAGGTGTCAAGAGACATCATCTTGAACCGGTTCGCTGGGTCAAGAGCGGGCATAAGGTGGGCTTCGTCCCCATCCATCCCTTCGATGTCAAAGGCCGGCCGCCGATCAATCGGAAGGAAGAAGTATTCGCGGTAAACAACAAGAATGGGTTTTCGCTGGAACGGGTTAAATTCGATCCCGGCCACACGATTGATGTGCTCAAGTCGCCGCCGCGAGAGTTTCGCAATGCCTATCTCCATCCGCTGCAACGGGCCGATGCGCCGCGGATGGAAACGCGCGCGATGAAAGGACCGCTTCCGGGAAACAAGGGCACGATAGTCAGGGCGGAGAATGTTCCAATCCGATTTAACTCCAAGTCGCAGACCTTCATGATGTCCAAAGAAGTAATGCACGGAGGTAAGAGCGTGACCGTATCCATGCCTATCTCGAACCATGCCGGCACTCTCCAGGCGCGGGGAGGCAGCTTTGCTGGTGCGCACAGTTACTCCAGCAGCGGGACCGGTTCGCGCGCCGGAGGCAGCGGTGGGGGCTCTGGCGGCGGTTCCCATGCGGGCGGTGGCGGCGGAGGCGGAAGCTCTGGTGGCGGCTCGCACGGAGGCGGTGGAAGCTCCGGGGGCGGTGGCTCCGCTGGTGGCGGGGGCGGCCATCGCTAGCGGCAAAAAATATGTTTGCAAATGGAGGCCAGCCTGTGATCGGGTAAAGTCATTAATATTCACCTTGTGATGGCGGATGAGGACCTACGACACCGGCTGTTCCGGCAGATGCTGCTTCTTCTGCTGGTCCTGAGCCCGTGCCTGTGTGCCGTGTCGGCCACCGTGCCTCTCTCCGAATACCAAAAGCAGGAGTGGCAGGTAGAGGACGGCTTACCGCAGAGTGAGCTGCGCGCCATTACCCAGGTGCCCGGCGGCCGGCTGTTGCTCGCAACCTACGGCGGCGTGGCGTCGTTTGATGGTCTGCGTTTTAGACCCATCCATGTAGACGCGACCGATCAGGCTGCCAGCGAGGCCGTGAATGCATTGCTGGTAAGTCGCAGCGGCGACCTCTGGATCGGTACCGACGACCGGGGAATTATCCGTCAGACCGCGGGCGCCGCAATCAACGTCAGCGAGCAGGCCGGGCTCTACCAGGAACGTATTCGCGGCCTATTCGAGGACTCGACGGGCACCATCTGGGCGGCTACCGACGACGGGATAGAGCGAATTACTGTTCACGGTGGAACCCAATCTGTCCAGCTGCTGGCCAAACTCGGCCCGGTCTCGGGCGACATCACTACGCCCTTCGCCGAAGATGGGCACGGCGGCATCTTTGCGCTTACCTCTGACGGAGTCTTTCACCTCACGTCGCGGGGCGTGCATACCCATGTTGTGGAACACCATGAGCTGCACAACAAAGTCACCGGGGATGCGGTTGCGATCTACTCCGATCGCCGTGGTGTGGTGTGGATCGGCTTGCGTGATGGGTTGGTGCGCCTGATTCCCTCCGTAGGAAAGGAGGCCCGCAAGGCCGGCGACGAATATACGCAGGAAGCGGTGGCAGGGGTTCAAGAACGAGGTTACCGCTTTGGTCGGCGACGACCAGGGGAACATGTGGGTCGGTACGATCGACCAGGGACTGTGCCGCGTCTCGGGCTCGAGTTTTTCCTGCTGGACGACCAAGGACGGCCTGGCTGACAACAATGTGCGCTCGCTCTTTGAAGACGACGAGCGCAACCTGTGGGTTGGCCTCTCCAGTGGTGGGCTGGCCCGGTGGCGCGTAGCGGCTCTGATCCCACTGGGAGATGAGCCGCGAGAACTGCGAGAGGTGCAGCCTGCCGCCATCCTTGAGGACCACAGCGGAAATTTATGGATTGGGACCTGGGGCAATGGATTGTTCCGGCTTAAGCAGGGAAGATTCCTACGCGAGCCTCTGCCGGGAAACTCCGCGGCGATTCGCACTCTGGCGGAAGATGCTGCTGGAAACGTATGGATAGGGACCTGGTTCAACGGGCTGTTCCGCTACAACGGGGCCGGCTTTCAGCACTTCCTCCTGGGGCGTGAGTCGCTCACGGATGCCGTGAGTGCCCTGCTAATCGATAAACACGGTGGTCTCTGGGTGGGCACTTACACCGGATTGCTGCATTACGCTGACGCGATTCCCGCGAAGGGCAAAGGCATACTTCTGCTAAACGCCAAACTCATCACCTGTCTGGCGCAGAGTGACGATGGGGCCGTTTTGGTGGGGACGTCTGCAGGGCTCTATCGCGTGCGGGGTGACGAGGTCCATAGGGTGGAAGGGCTTTCTCATCCCTACGTGTTGTCCATCTCTATCGACAACGCGAGGAACGTGTGGGTGGGCACCAAGGGTGGAGGACTCGACTGGCTGGAGGGTGACCATGCCGTTCACCTGAATACGCTCAACGGCATGATGGGGTACACCACTTTTTCTGTGCTCGACGATGGCCAGGGATTTCTGTGGATGGGCACTTCGCGCGGGTATCGTCCGCGTGCAACGGCAGCAACTGAAAGAACTGGCGCAACAGAAGCGGAAGAGTTTGGATTACGTCCTGCTGGGCAAGGCCGACGGTATGCCGAGCAGCGAATGTCTTGGGGTAGCTCAGCCACACTCGACCCGAACCAGGGATGGCAGCCTGTGGTTTGCGACCGCCAAAGGTCTGGTTCATACGGATCCTGAAGGGGCGATACTTCCGGCGGCTCATCCGGCCCAGTTGACCGGTGTCTTGTTGGACGATGTCAGCGTCGCTACGACTGACAAACTGGAGCTGGCTCCGGGCCTTGAGGATCTGGTGTTTCAGTTCAATTCGCAAAACCTGGCGAATCCCGCGCAAATGGAGTTCCGCTACAAGCTGGATGGGTACGACCGCGACTGGACAGTAACCCGGTCCAGAGGAGCACATTATCGCAAGCTTCCCCCCGGTCATTATCATTTCCTGGTGGAGGCGCGCAATGCCGGTTCGGCATGGAACGACACGATAGCCAGCACAGCGGTTCATCAGGAGCCATATTTCTATCAGGCGTGGTGGTTTTACGTGCTCCTGTGTGTCCTCACCGCCGCCGGCGCCGTGCGCTTATTTCATTGGAGGCTGGTTCGCGCCAAGGGAGAGCTGGGCGTGGTACTGGAGGAGCGCAATCGGATCGCGCGCGAGTGGCATGACACACTCATGGCCGGCTTTGCCGCCATCTCGTGGCAAATGGAGACAACGGCGCGATTGCTCGGAAGCGAGACCAGCCCTGCAGCGAAGGCGTGTGAGCTGGCCAGGAATATGGTGCGGCACTGCCAGGCCGAGGCCCGACGCATACTTTGGGATCTACGAGAGAATCAAGAGACGACAGGACCGCTCTCCAGCGCGCTGTCGAATGCGTTGCGGCCGTTGAGCGCCAAGCAGGGCATCGATATGCAGTTGCAGGTGGAAGGCCAGGAAGTGGCGCTGGCGCCTGGTTTTGTCCATCATCTCGTCTGCATTGGGCAGGAGGCGGTGACGAATGCTCTTCGGCACGCCGTGCCGAATATCATCTCGGTACACTTGCAATACCACGCGGACTGGCTAAGTCTCTCCGTCAAGGATGACGGATGCGGCTTTCGGACGTCAGACAAACACGCGGAGCTGCACGGTCACTTTGGCATTCCGGTCATGGAGGAACGCGCTCGCAAGTTGGGTGGGAGCCTGCGTGTAGAGACGTCGGCCGGCAATGGCACCGAGATATTGGTGCATGTGCCGTTTCAAATGCAACTGCACGGAGGGTGACGCAATTGGCAATCCGGGTACTTCTGATCGAAGATCACTTCCTTGCGCGCATGGCATTGCGCTCCGTCCTGAGCGGGCACAGCGACATTGTGATGGTGGGTGAGGCAAGCGACGCAGCCGGCGGTATCGAGCTGTACCGGGAATGTACTCCTGACGTCACTGTCATGGATCTCCGCTTGCCAGGCATGAACGGCTTCGACGCCATTGCGGCCATTCGCAAGCTATGTAGAACGGCGAAGATCGTAGTGCTCAGCAACTACGAGGGCAGCGAGGATATCTATCGCGCTATCCGCAACGGCGCCATGGCCTATCTAACCAAGAATACGAGTGGAGAAGAGTTGGTCGAGGCCATCGTCGCGGTGCATCGGGGCATGCGCTATCTTCCGCCCGTGGCGCGTGACCGCCTGGCAGAGCGGACCGCTCTGGTCGAGCTAACCCCACGCGAGCATGAAGTCCTTAGCTGCATAACCCGTGGGCAAAGCAATCGCGACATCGCCGAGCACCTGCGTATCGCCGAGAAAACCGTGCGTATCCATGTGAGCAGCGTACTCGATAAAATGTGCGTTCGCGATCGCACGCAGGCAGCCATCTACGCCATCCAAAGTGGGCTGGTGCATTTGTAGCAGGGCCGCGTCGAGACTCTGAGCGGAGCGCAGCTTAGTGGAGGGACATGCTGCGTCCTTCTGCCCATCCGATCTAAAGGCCCCTAATAAAAGTCACTACTTTCCCCCTTGTCATCCCGCCTGCCCCGGCGTGCCGTGGGAGCGCAGCCGAGGGATCTGCAGTGCGCCCTAGCTGCCACACAAAGGTTTCCATTCCGTTAGTTATCCCACAGAATCGTCATCCTGAGAGGTTGTAACTTTTTTGAGTTTTCGTGTTTTGGCACGTCGGCTAGCCTTTCTTTAACCCCTTTCTTGAACCCTCCAACAAGATCGTCATCCTGAGCGAAGCGCCTCGCATTGATCGCGCGACACAGAGCTTGGGGCGCGGAGCCGAAGGACCTCGGCGGTGCTTATCACACTCATGCTGTTCGGAGCTTTCCAACCACTGAAGCCCTGCAGCGGGCGGGCCGCCATGGCCTTCCTGAGCGAGTGCGTATTGCAGCAGATTCTATTGTCGGGCTCCTCCGGTTGAAAAGCTTCAAACAGCATGGGGGAAGATAAGCACCGCCGAGGTCCTTCGACTCCGCGCCCTAAGTCCTCTATTAAGTGATATGTCTGCGAGGCGCTTCGCTCAGCGACTGTCTTGAAAGTCAAGTTCGGAATATAGTCTGGTCGTGGAAAAGACGTGGACGTGGTCCACTTGGGAAATGCCAGGGCATTTCCCACTTTCCCACAACGCTGGGGCGGCTGTTTTTTAACCAAGACAGACAAGAGCCTCTTGCGCATGCAGATTACGCACCTCTCGAGCCTTTGCGTTGAGACGGACCAAGAGTTTGTGAGCTACCGCGATGCGGACGACTTTAGGCGGTTTGCCGGCTGCGCGCAGCCGCTGCTGGAAGACAATGAAGTCCGGTTCATAACGAGCGACCACACTGCCCACGATGAACAGGATGTCGCGCACTGCAGAGCGGCCTCCACGCACGGCTCGTCTGCCCTGGTGCTTGCCTGAGTCATTGGCCAACGGAGCCAGTCCTGCAAGTTTAGAGATGGTCTTGTTGGAGAGTGTGCCGATCTCCGGCATCTCGGCCATGAGGCGAGCCACGGTGCGGTCGGCCACGCCCTTGATGGTGCGAAAAGCCTGATCGAGTTCACGCCACAGCGGATCAGACTGGATAAGCCCAGCCACCGCCAGCTCCAGTTCCTCGATCTGTTGGGCGAGGAACTGGAGCATCTTGCGGAACCCTTTCTGTATAGCCGGATCGATGACCAGCCGCTGCTGATTGAGCTGCGCGGTGCGCATCTCGGTCAGCTGCCGCAGCCGGGTCACGCGAGCGCGCAACTCGAGCTGGGTTTTAGGCGCCAGGCACAGAGGCTGAGACTTCTTTGTTTCCGCATACCAGGCGATCATGCCGCTATCGATGGCATCGGTCTTCTCCAGAGCTCCCATGCTCTGGGCGAATTGGCGTACGGCGCGCGGGTTGACCACGGCCACAGGCAGGCCATGTTCGGACAACTGCGCAAAGGCTCGCTGCTCGTAGCCGCCCGTGGCTTCCATGGCGACCAACTCCACGCCGTGGCTCTCACAGAACGCGGCCAACTGAGCGATGCCGGGCTGGGTGTTGGCGAACGTTGAGGCGCTGCCGTCGCGTCCGATACGCGCCGCCAGAGATGAGCTTGCGATATCCACTCCACAAATAATCCGGGTCACGGTAACCTGCCTTGTATGTGCGATCGAAGTCCTGCGACTGTTCGGTCGTGCGTGACTTGGGCAGCGGTCCCGGAGCTGAGCGTCGGTCATTAAGACCACAGGATGAACGGGAGCCGCCCGCCCGCGGGGGAGCCGATCCTCGGCTCCCCCCACAGCGCCAGTCTCACCGAAACTGGCGCTGATCTAGAAGATACAAGGATGACGATCTTGTTGGAGGGTTCAAGAAAGGCTAGCCAGACGTGCCAAAACACGAAAACCCAAAAAAGTCACAACCTGTCAGGATGACGATTCTGTAGGAGAACTAACGGAATGGGGACCTTTGTTTGGGAGCCGGGGCGCACTGCAGATCCCTCGGCTGCGCTCCCACGGCACGCCGGGGCAGGCGGGATGACAAGGGGGAGAGTAGTGACTTTTATTAGGGGCCTTTAGATCGGATGGGCAAGAAGGACGCAGCATGTCCCTCCACTACGCTGCGCTCCGCTCAGGGATGACGATTCTGTGGGAGAACCTGAAAGGAAACAGCAGGTCGCTCCCACGACGAGCCGGCACAGGCGGATGGCAAGTCGTTTAAAGGTAGATGACTCCGCGCTAAACAATCAAATAAAGCGCAGCCGAGGGGATCTGCAGTTTTCCTGCCTGCATATAGGACATTTGCCCTATTTGCAGGCAGGGCAACTGCCTCATGACAGCCTGGCTTGCCCCGGCAGATACTTACTAATCTTTAATTTCCAAGATAGGCCAGTTCCTTTTGACATATTCGCGGCGCAAAAGTCCGCGCTAGCGCTCCATAGAAGAAGTTTCCCACCGGCCGCACGTTTGTCTGCGTCCCAACCTGAAGGGAGCTCAAGGTATGAAACGTTCGTTTGTCCTCCGCACAGTACTGGTAACAGTGATAGGCACCATAAGCTTTGCTGCTTCCATGCCGGCACAAGTGGCAAATAATACCGCTGTAGTGGGAACTGTGCTGGATTCGGCCGGCAGCGTAGTCGCAGGGGCCAAGGTGACGGCAGTTGAAGAATCGACGGGCGTGGCTTTCCCGGGCACAACCAACGACCAGGGCTACTATTCGATCAAGTTCATTCCTCCCGGCACATACGACATCACCGTCGAGCAGACAGGTTTTGCCAAGTTGACGAAGACCGGCACAATCGTGCCCATTGACCAGGCGGTACGCACAGACTTCTCGCTTAAAGTGGGATCCGAGGTTCAATCGGTAAGCGTCTCGGCATCCACACCGCCGATTCAAACGGACGACGCAACCCTGGGCGAAACCTTCGATACCAAGACGGTGCAGGATTTACCCCTGATGGGGCATAACGCGCTGGAGATTGCTGCGACCGCTTCCAACGTCACCATTGGGCCGTCGTCGGGCTATTCCAATGTTCCCCCGGGAGAGGACTTCATTGGCGCCGGCCAACGCGAGATTCAGAGCAGCATGACGCTCGACGGTGTTTCGATCATGAATAACCTGATCACCACGGCGCCAGCCCGGCCGAGTTCGGACATGATCTCTGAAGTGCAAATGCAAAGCGGGAATTATCCTGCGCAATATGGTTCGTATCTCGGGCTACACGTCAACCTGGTCAGCAAATCGGGAACCGACGATTTGCATGGGGCGGCTTACGACTATATTCAAAACACGGCCCTGGATGCGCATGATTTCTTCGATGCACCAGGCAGCCCTAAGCTGGTTAACCATTACAACCAGTACGGATTCGATCTGGGCGGCCCTGTCTATATTCCAAAACTTTACAACGGCCGCAATAAGACATTCTTCTTCGCATCGTGGGAGAAACTTAACGAGATATCTCAAGCCACCGGTATTGCTTCGACGCTTACAGCGGCGGAGCGGGCGGGAGATTTCTCAGCGGTCGGCGTACCGTTGACCGACCCGTTCACTGGTCTTGCCTACCCCAATAACCAAATTCCCACGTCAGAATTGAACAGCCCCTCCGGAATGATCTCGCAAAAGCTGGAGACATACATGACCCTGCCTAATCTCACGGGTGTGCAAAATAATCTCCAGAACAGTTTCCCCAGCAACCTGATCATTACCCAGACCCTGGACCGAATCGACGAAAACATTGGCGACAAGAACCGCCTATTCTTCCGTTATCACTGGCAGGATATTACTGTCGTTAGCGGCTCCAACTTCCCCACCAACGACTCCTATGGGCCGACCAACTCACGAAATTATGCGGCCGGGTATACCCGTATCATCAAGCCGGACCTGGTGAACGATTTCCGCATCGGCCTGAATACAGTACTCTCCAACAGCCTTGATTATTTTGCTGTCAACGGGCCGAAGGATGCGGGGACAACGCTCGGCATCCCGGGCTTTAATTCCGACACCGTGTATGGCAACCCAGGGATACCATCGTTCTATGTTGACGTCCTGGGCAACAACAACGGCCCTACGCTGGGAAACACGACGGCCAACTGGTATCAGGATGACCGAACGATCGACGGTTACGATGAGTTAAGCTACACGCGCGGCCGCCACAATATCATGGCCGGCGCCGAACTGCGAAAGCTCACCCTTGGCCGCGAGGCGGCCAATGATGCGCGCGGCATTTTCAACTTCAATGGAATGCCTGGCAGCGCAAGTACAGGGTATACAAGCACGGGCTATGGCGCGGCCGATTTTGTTTTGGGTCTCGCCCAGTCGTCCACAACTCCAATTTTCCCCACCAAGGGTTCGATCGGCGAATGGCGGGACGGGTTCTTCGTGCTGGATAACTGGCAGGTTCTGCCTAAGCTCACGCTGAATTATGGCTTGCGCTACGAACTGCCGACTGTGCCCTATAGCCTGAACGGATATACCCGAATTTTGAATGCAAACGATACTGCTCTGATTCCGGCAACCACAGCAACTACGCCTGCGACGTTTACGCCAACACCCGGCTTCAAGTTCATCAATCCCACGCATAACGATTGGGCGCCCCGGCTTGGCTTTGCGTATCGAGCCACAGCAACAACAGTACTGCGGGGCGGCTTCGGCATTTATTGGAATGCCAACCAGCTGAATACCTATACCCTGACAACACAGAACTATCCGCTCTCTGCCTCCGTCGCCTACAACGGGCAGTCGACCAACCTTTTGACCCTCGTCAACCCCACTCCGGGCGCCGGCGCGGGTTCTCCCATGGCGGGTATTCCCGGCACCTACGTGAATGCGGTCACCATGGGCCCACACCTTCCGACCCAGGAGCTCTATCAGTGGAACCTGTCATGGGGACAGGAGTTGTGGAGGGGGGCAGGCGCTGAGCTGCAGTACATCGGGTCTCACGCGATCCATCTCGACCGCGACTTCTATAACAACTCACCCCAGCCCGGTGGCCCTGTGGGAGACATCAATGATCGGCGGCCAAACCAGCTCTTTGGAAGAATCCGTACCATCCAGAATGACGAATATTCTCACTACAACGGTTTCACGGCTATTCTGCGCCAGCGCTTGACTCATGGGCTGTCCGGCCAGGCCAGTTACACCTGGTCGCACGATCTGGACATCTCGGACAACTCAAACAACGGCGGCACGACGATGGATCAGTACAACATCAATCTCGATTATGCGAGCTCGAACTGGGATATTCGCAACCGTTTTGTCGCGATTGCTACATATGAGTTACCCAAGTTTGCCGGCGACAACGCTTTGCTGAGAAACACGTTGGGCGGTTGGCAATTGAACGCGATTGTGACCCTGCAGACCGGACTCCCATACAACATCTACCTGGACAACGATCAGGCCAACGTTAGCCAGCCGAATGGAAACGTACAACGGCCTGATTGGTTGCATCTGCCCTCTGCCAAATGCAGCGCCAAGTTCTACATTAATAACCCGACTGGCTCCTGCGTCGATGGCTCGGCATTTGCCTATCCAGCGCTGTTTACCTTCGGCACCGGACGACGAAATCCACTGTACGGCCCCGGTTTTGAAAACGTGAATGCATCGCTCTTCAAGGACTTCGGGATTTGGGAGAGGTTAAGGTTCCAATTCCGTGCCGAGGCTCAGAACGTCTTCAATCATCCCAATCTGTCCAACCCGAACTCTGACATGCAGGGTGGTTGGAACCCCAATGATCCTACGACATGGGGCGATTTTGGCACTACGACCAGCACACAAAAGAACAGCTCCGGCAGCAGCGGGCGCCTGATTCAGCTTGCAGGCAAGATAGTGTTCTAACCGGGGCAGGCACGGCCGCTCAAAATGACGGTGCTGTGCCTGCTCTTGCTCACAACCGGCGCAATCGACAGCGTGCTGTGCGACGGGTGGAAAACTGCTGCGCTGTTCCGACTAAATCCGCCGCGTTGTGCCGATCCTTCGGGAGATACCTTATCGTGAATTTCTTTTCTGCCATTCGAAAACAAACTACTCATCGCGGGCCGGCACGCTTGCTAAAGTTTTTCCTGTTGCTTGGCGTTTGGTCTTCCGTAGCGCTTCACGGTCAGGCAGTCGTACGATCTTGTGCTCAAGGGTGGCCACGTCATCGATCCCAGGAATGGGATAGACGCAG
Source organism: uncultured Acidobacteriaceae bacterium (assembly GCA_963721125.1). GTDB lineage: Bacteria > Acidobacteriota > Terriglobia > Terriglobales > Acidobacteriaceae > PALSA-350. The sequence continues at coordinate 1,141,719 of CAVRHZ010000001.1, forward strand.
TGCGCGACGTCGCGATTAAGGACCACAAGATCGCCCAGGTTGCCGAGCATATTCAGGCCGGCCCAGGCACGAAGGTAGTCGATGTTACCGGTCTCTATGTGACACCGGGCCTGTTAGATATCCACGTACATGTATACGCGGGCACGGGCGAGCGCCACTCCTACGTGGGCGACCACGGTGTGTACCCCGACGGATTTACCCTGCGCAGCGGAGTGACGACAGCCGTGGATGCGGGCAGTTCGGGTTGGAGAAATTTCCCCGATTTCAAGGATAAAGTGATCGACCGTTCCATCACACGCATCCTCGCTTTCATCAATATTGTCGGCAGCGGCATGCGTGGCGGCAAGTTTGAACAGAACCTCGAAGACATGGATCCTCAGGCAACTGCGGCCCAGGCACTGAAATATCCGCAGGTCATCGTGGGGATCAAGACCGCTCACTATGACGGCCCGGAATGGATTCCGGTGGAGCGCGCGGTGCAGGCGGGAACCATCGCCAACATCCCCGTGATGGTCGACTTCGGAACCTTTCGCCCGCAGCGGCCTTATGAGGAGTTGGTGTCGAACAAACTGCGCCCCGGCGATATCTCTACCCACATGTATCTGGAGGATGTCCCAATGCTGGACGCCAGTGGCAAGGTCCGCCCATATCTCTTCGCGGCAAGAAAGCGCGGCGTCATCTTTGACGTTGGCCACGGCGGCGGCAGCTTTCTATTCCGCCAGGCGGAGCCCGCTGTGCGGCAAGGCTTTGTCCCGGATTCGATCTCGACCGACCTGCACAACGACAGCATGAATTCCGGCATGAAAGACATGCTGAATGTGATGTCGAAGTTTCTCAACCTGGGCGTTTCGCTCGATGACGTGATCCGCATGTCCACCTCCAACCCAGCGCATGAAATCAAGCACGATGAGCTGGGGAATCTTTCCGTGGGTTCAGACGCGGATGTAGCCGTGCTGAGGCTGGAGAAAGGGCACTTTGGGTTTGTGGATACCAACGGCGCACGCATGGCAGGCAATGAGAAGCTGATTTGCGAACTGACGGTGCGTGACGGCCGGGTCGTATGGGATCTAAACGGCATAACGCGCCAGGACTGGACCCGGCTGGGCCATTATTCCCGGCAGGGATCACCGGTCTGGGATGGAACGATCATTGATCCATAACTCAAAGAGTTCAGCCCCGGCCACATTCGAGGCCAATTTGGCGTCCCGGTAAGGAAGTCGGCTCCCGCAGATGTCATAATCTTGACAGAGTTCCAGGGCCTCATCCGTTGTCAAGGCGCACCGTGCTGTGGTTCCGAACGGGCGATGCCCGCAGCTTGGAGGTCATTTCCTGGCGGAGGCGCGGATGCATCGTTTTGTGTGGACAGCAGTCATCTGCTGTCTGGTGTGTACATGCAGTCGCGCACAACAAACCCAAACCGGCACGTTGCCGGATGCGCCTGCAGGCGGCGGACAATCGCAAACGCCCCCTCCGTCCAATAATCCGATACAGAGTAGCGTCGCCCTCTTTCAAGTGTTGCAGCAGAAGTCGAGGGTTTTTCCTGACCTTGCCACCAATGTCGAGCCGTTCGGCACCTGGCAGAAATTCAAGCTGGCGGCCAACAATAGCGTGTCGTTGTCCACCATCGGCCAGGCATTGGTGGCCGCCGGGTTTAGCCAGGCGATCGATAGTGCTTCAGGGTATGGGCAAGGGGTCGACGGCTACGCCAAGCGCTTTGGAGCCGACATGGCTCGCAGCGCTTCGGACAATCTATTTGGAACTTTCCTGATCGCGTCCGTCTTGCACGAGGATCCGCGCTTCTACGTAAAGAGGGGGCTTTCGTTCAAGGAGACGTTAAAGTATGCCGGCCAAAGATTGGTGTACACGCGCAGCGACTCTGGCGAAAGAGTGACCAATTTTGAAGGACTGCTGGGGCCCCTGGCGAGCGAAGGCCTGGCCAACACCTACTATCCGAAAACTAACCGGGGCGTCGGCAGTACGTTTGTCCGCTACTCATCCGACCAGGGTTGGAAGTTCTGTGGAAACGTTTTGCGCCAATATTGGCCGCGTATCAACAGGAAGCTGCGAATATTGCCCGACACGCCGTCAAGCCAGCCGTAGAGGCACGAAACAACGAAAGAGTGGTTCAGTCTATGGCATCTGCGGCGAGCTGGTGCGTAGCATCTTTGCGGTCCACGCCGCACCAGGTAGCCCACAGGAGGACAAGGCCTTTAATTCTTTGTCAACGTCATACCAGACCCTCTGGATCGACGGAATATTCCCTTCGAAAAGTAGATAAGAAGCACGGGGGTCGCCATCGTAAGGAAGCCCAACGCTCCCGGTATTGATGAGGAGCCGGGGACGCCCGGTGATATGGCGGATAAAAGAGTAATGAGTATGCCCAAAGACGACGATCGCTCTGTCGAGCGGGCCATAGATGCTTTCGAGCTCAGCGTCGGTTGCCTCATCAGCAGGTGCTCGCCAGCAGTCCTCAGGGCTCGCATGGACCAGCGCAAAGTCATCTCGCTTTCTCACCAGCGGCTGTTCGCGCAACCACTCCAACCTGTCCTCTCCTAAAGCGGAGCGCGTCGCTGACGCGATTTCCCGGATCGCTGTCCATAGAGCCGGTGGGGCCGAAGACTGGCTTGCAAAATCTTCCAACGAGTCAGGCTGGACAAGCATTTCGTCGCTGTTGCCCATCACTCCCTGCCAGCCGAGATTTCGTATGTGATCAACGATCTCGGCCGGGCTGGATCCGGGGTCGGCTAGATCACCTCCGTGCAACACCAGGTCTGGAGATGACTCGCTTGAGGTTCGCAAGCACCGCTTCAAATGCGGTGAGATTCCCATGTATGTCGGATAGAATGGCAGTCCGCAAAGCGCTCCTTCAGTGATCGTGCTTCTACCATTTTAGTCGCGGTAGCCGGCTACTCGGATTTTGCTCAGCGCCAGTGGTACTCTTGGCTCTGCCATGTACCTCCAGGCCGGTCGCCGGCAAAAAACCGTGGACAAAATCATGCGCAAAGTCGTTTCATTTGGTGGAATGAAAATCGACCTTAAGTCAACATGCCGGCTTTCGGCCGCCCTGTTCCTGAGCGGCGCGATTGTCGCCCTGGCCCAGTCGCCGGCGCCCGCCAAGGTAAATGACAGCTTTCGTCCCCGCGGCCGCCACCTGATCTATGTTGCGCTGCCGGGTTCGCTGGAGCGGGCAGGCTGGCTCAATGGAGTGGGTATTGTAGTGCTCGATGCCAACGACAATTACCGCTTCGTCAAGCGCATCCCCACCTGGGAATATGCCGGCAGCATGAGCCCTGAGCAGGTCTCCGGAGTGGCCGCGAGCCCGGTCACGAACCTGATCTATGTCGCGGCGCGCGGCCGGTTGGGCGCGATCGACATGGGCACCGACAAAATGGTCTGGTCGGTGACGCTGGACGGTAAGTGTTGCGAGCGTCCCCAGGTCACCCCGGATGGCAAGATCGTGGTGGTCGGTGGCGACCTGCAGGATTATTGGTACGAAGTCGACGCCAGAACCGGCAGGCTGATCGGCAAACTCGAAGCGCCGGAAAGCCCTAATTCCCACAACCTGAACCTGAGTGCGGACGGCAAGACGGCCTTTATGTCACCCAACAACAAGGTGCTGACGATTTCCGATATCCAGTCGCGCAAGGTCATCAAGACCATCCGCTTCCCCGACAATGTGCGCGTCTTCGTGCTCAACAAGGATTCAACCAGGATCTACGCCAACAACAACAACTTCCTTGGCTTTTTGATCGCCGACGTCGCGACCGGGCAGGTCATCAAGACAGTAGAGGTGACCAGCGTGGACTGGAAATCGAAATGGAATGCGAACCCGCGTCCGCATATCCCCCATGGCTGCCCCAGCCACGGCATCGCGTTGACCCCGGATGAAAAGGAAATCTGGCTCGCCGACGGCATCTTCAAGAAGATCCATATTTTCTCCAATACCGATGATCCGAAGGAAATCGACACCATCGACACCCCGGCTGGCACCTACTGGATCACCTTCGGCCTGGATGGAAAGTACGCCTATGCCTCATCGGGCGACATCATCGACGTGAGCACGCACAAAATTGTTGGCCAGATGCAGGATGAATATGGGCACACCATGTACAGCGAAAAGCTGCTGGACATAACCTTCGACAACGGCCACGCCCAGCGGGTCTCGAACCAGTTCGCCAATGGTTTCGGCGACTACCAGACCGCGGAGAAGCTGGGCGTTGGTCCGCATGTCACGCCGATGCCGGGCAGCGCACCCATCACCCTGACCGGTGTGACCGCCGTCCATGCAGCCCCCACGCAATAATCATTCACCCATGGCATTTTTCTCGAACCCGATCTTGCCTACGTGCATGGGCGGGGTCTTGCTCGTGGCATGCTTATTTGCCGCGGCCCAGGCCGCCGAGGTTGAGCCTCCGGCTCCCCGCCTGGCGCGGGAAGGCCAATCGCTCAAAGCGGTCTGTGCCAAGTGCCACAATCTGCAAATCGTCATGGACACGCCCATGAGCTACGACGACTGGCACGAAACCGTGCAGAAGATGGTGGATCGGGGCGCCAGCGGCACCGACGAGCAGTTCGACGACATCATGGACTATCTCCACCGCACCATGACCACGATCAACGTGAACACGGCTCCTGTGGACGAACTGGAGATCGTGCTGGATGTTTCGGAAACAACCGCGCAGGCAATCATTGCGCGGCGCGAGCACCCAGAAATTCACCGGCCTCACCGACCTGAAATCCGTTCCCGGCGTCGATGCGCCCACAGTGGATGCGAAAGCCCGATTGATCTTCTTCAAATGAAGAGAGGGAGAGATGATGACAGGTGTTTCCGGTTTGGATCGCAGGCAATTTCTCGGTGCGCTCTCGCTAGGAGCGGCCGCGTTAGCGCGTCCCACACGTTATGCGTGCACAGACGGCGGCCCGGCGTCTGGCAGGCGTTTTCCCGATTGGCTTTACCCCGGTAAACGCGCAGAACGAGGTCGATTTCGACGGGCTGGCTGCGCAGGTGCAGTTTTGCCGGCGAGGCGGCGTGCATGGCCTGGCTTGGCCGCAGATAGCCAGTGGATGGACGACGCTGAGTGAAGAAGAGCGGATGCGCGGTGCGGAGACCATTCTCTCTGCTGCCCGCGGTGGTACGACGGCGATTGTGATTGGGGTGCAGAGTCGCACCGCAGATTTCAAGGAAACCGAGCGCTATGCCCGGCAAGCGGAGAAGCTTGGTGCGGACGGCATCATTTGTATCGCTCCGCCGGGAGTCACCGCTCCCTCCGAATTGCTGCTCTTCTATCAGCGGCTCGGCAAGGTGACATCCATGCCGCTGTTTGCGCAGACCGGCGGTGATTTCAGCGTTGACCTGCTGGTTGAGATGTTCCATACCATCCCCACGTTTCGCTACGTGAAAGATGAAGCGGGCGACCCGCTCGTGCGGGTGACGGAAATCAGAAGACGCACCAACGACCAACTCAATTGCTTTTCCGGCAAGGGAGTCACCACCATGATCACAGAGATGGAACGGGGCTTTGTCGGCCATTGCCCGTTCGTGAGCCTTGCCGATCTCTATGCTTCTGCCTATGACTCCTATCACGCGGGCAAGGTCAGGGACGCATTCGATCAATTCGGCCGCATCGAGGCGGCCAGCTCGATGTTTCCTCAAAGCGATGTCGACGTGTTGATTGCCCGGGGTGTCTTCCGCCCAGGCACGACTACGCGCCTTGCTCCGCCGGCGCCCGGTGCTGATTCCCACCGCAAGGTCACGAGTCCCGATGAAATCAGGCGCGACTTGGACATTTACTTGAAGCCATACCTCCGGGCATAGGATCGGGTCCTGGTCGGCGGTTGCTAGCGGGCGGCCAATTGCGGAATTACGAGCGAAAATACCGTGCCCCGGCGCGCGGGATTCCTGCTGCTGCGCACTCGGATCTTCCAGCCGTTCTTTTTGACGATTTCCGAGGTGACCCAGAGGCCCAGGCCGGTCCCGGTTTCACCCTTGGTAGTGACGAAGGGTTCGAATATCGTCGGCAGGACATCGGGCGGGATACCCGTTCCGTTATCGGCGATGGTGAGCCGGACGCAGCAGCCGGTGCGTTGCCACTGCTTTCGATTCGAGATCCGGATCCTCAGGCATCCGCCCTGGCGCATAGCATCCGTAGCGTTCCCAATGATGTTGGCAAGGATCTGGCGGAGCTCCCCCGGGGTCGAAAGCACCGTGGCTGTTTTCGATAAAATTTCGCTATGCACCTTGATTCCCGCAGTCCTGAGACGCGATCCGTGAAGCCGGAGGACCGAATCCAACACGGCTGATACATCTGTTGCAGTCGGCTGCGAAGGTTCACGATAGAAGCGTAATGTCTGCTTGGTGATCTCCGTAACGCGAGCCAGTTCCTGTTCGGCCTCTGCAAGAAATTGTTTCCGTTGCTCGGGCGGAAGGTTGCCGCGCAAAAGATAGAGAAGGTTAGTAACTGACTCCAGCGGATTATTGATCTCGTGCGCGATACTGGCGGCGAGACGTCCTGTAACGGCCAACTTCTCTGATCGAAGCAGGGCTGCCTGTGCAAGGGCATATTGTTGAATTTGATCGCGGATCTGATATTGCCTTTGCCTGCCTCGAAGGGCGATCTCCAATGTGCTCAGTAATGTCTCCGGGCGAATCGGTCGTTCCAGTAGAAAGAGGTTTCCCAGGGGCCGGCGCAATTCCCGCAGACGCTCACTCTCGAGCGTGACCCGGCCGCTGACCGTGAGCAGGATAACCGGAAAGTCGGACCACGGGGGTTGATGTCGCAGGATCTGCAAAAGAGGGCGAAGGGAACCGCCAACGAACGCCTCTTCCGAGATGATCGCTGCGCCGGCCCCCTCGAGAATGGCCTCGCAACCCGCGGCAACGCTGTCTGCGATATGGCACGCCATAGACTGGCGCTCCAGCAGACCCGCGATGAGACGCCCGTCTTTGCCGGTGGGGGCGACGATGATGGTGCGCAAGTCTTGCCCCGTAACAACAATCTCAGGTAGCAGAGGAATTCTCCATCTTCGAAGCTTGGCCAATAAAGCTCGGTATGCCGGTGAGCACTCCTTCGAAGTCTTTTAAAGGTTCGCCGACGTAGATTTCACCTTGACCAAAAACAAGCTCGCGGATGGCTCGTTCGTGAGGGCCGCTCCTCTTCTTGATCACAGAAAGCGCCTGGCGGATCTCGCCCCCGTACTCGAAGTAGCGAAACAGCAGTACAGCATCGGCGAGATAGCTAACGTCGACAGGCGTTTGCATGGTGCCGATAAAGCCGTGCTGCGCCAATGCGAGAATGGTGGCCACGCCCTGCTGGCCGAGGTAGGAAAGCAACTCATGAAGCTGCATGGCAAGAAATTGCTCATGCGGCATGGCGTTGAGAAAGCCGTTCATGCTGTCCACAACTACTAAGCGCAGATTCTCGTCTTCGACCAATCGCCGGACGCGCGCAACAAATTCACCCGGCGCCAGTTCCGCGGGATCGACTTGCTGGATTTCCAGTGTGCCCTCTGCCAGGAGCGCGCTCACCTCCATGCCAAGCCCCTTGGCGCGCTCGACGAGGGTGGCGAAAGCCTCGTCAAAGGTGAAGATGACAGCCTTCTCACCTCGTTGTGCAGAGGACACGGCATAACGCAATGCCATGGTAGATTTTCCACAACCCGCCGGTCCGATAAACAACGTACTTGTACCGGTGTCGATGCCTCCCCCAAATAGCTTGTCCAGCTCCTGTATTCCACTCAACACCCTCTTGCGCTCGAAACCCGGCTTATGTTCTGCTGCAATCAGCCGTGGGTAGATGGAGATCCCTCCGGTCTCGATGGTGTAATCGTGGAAACCTTCACGGTAAGAAGACCCGCGGAGTTTGCGCACCTCCACCCGACGGCGCTTGATGCCGAAGTCGCGCTCCAGGCTCTGCATCATCACCACGCCGTGCGCGATGCTTTGCAGTTGCAGATCGTGGCTGCCCTCCGCCGTGCGGTCGTCTAAAAGCAGAACGGTGCAGTTTCTTCCTGCAAAGTGTCTTTTTAGCGCAAGGATCTGGCGCCGGTATTTCAGCGGATCCCGCGCCAGCATGCGAAGTTCAGAGAGGGAGTCAAACACAACTCGTTGAGGTTTCGTGGCGTCCACTTGCTCGAGGATGGCGGTAATGGTGTCGGCAAGTTCGACTTCAGAAGGATGAAATACCGTGTACTGGGCTTCGGGATCCAAGTCGTCTTCGGGCGGGACCATCTCGTAAATCTGCAGTGACTCTGTCGACCATCCATGCGAGTGCACGACCTGTTCGAGTTCCTTTCGAGACTCGGAAAGTGTTACGTAGATCACGCTTTCGCCCCGCTGCACACCTTCCAGCAGGAACTGCAGCGCGAGCGTTGTTTTCCCAGTTCCCGGATCGCCTTCGACGAGAAACAAATGCCCCTGCGGCAGGCCGCCGTTCAAAATATCATCCAGGCCCGCTATGCCGGTCTTAACGCGCTCCTGGTTGTTCTCTGCCGCGGTAGCAGTGCTTGATCCTGAGCTGGTCACGTGGCCTTTCGCGGGCCCTCTGTGTTTCTCCATGTTGTCCCCCGACCTCACCCGCATGGGTCGCGACGTCTACGACAATGAATTTGATTCTCCAGTTTTTCGCTGGGTTGCATGGTGGGCCTGTCCTGTGGACGCCGCGCTCCTTGCCAACCTTGAGGCCACCCGGTAGATGAGGGGTATGATGGGTCCATCCTCAAATCAGATGGATGGACATGCTGACATCGATCGAAGGCCGCTCGGTCATCGTGACCGGAGCGAGCAAGGGAATCGGGAAGGGCATAGCGCGGGTCTTTGCCGGCAAGGGAGCGCGTGTTCTCATTGCCTCGCGGGACCTCTCCCAGGCCGAAGCCGCAGCCGCCGAAATCAGGGCCGGGGGAGGGATCGCGAGCGCTATAGCCGCGGACGTTTCCCAGCTGGAAGACAACGTCCGCATGGCGCAAACTGCGGTTGAACGGCATGGCGGCGTTGACATCCTCTGCTGCAACGCCGGTATTTACCCATCTGCAACACTCTTCGAGATGAATGCGGCCGATTGGGATCAGGTCATGGATATCAACCTGAAAGGCACCTTTCTCTCCGTCCAGGCGTGCCTGCCGGCGCTCAGGGCTCGGGGCAAGGGACGCATCGTGGTGACTTCTTCCATCACCGGTCCGATCACCGGCAACGCCGGCTGGAGCCATTACGCAGCCAGCAAGGCGGGACAACTGGGCTTCATACGGACCGCTGCCATTGAGCTTGCCCCCCACAACATCACGGTCAACGCAGTGCTTCCCGGAAACATTCTTACCGAAGGCCTTCATGATTTGGGGCCCGAGTACATTGCCAGGATGACGTCAGCGATTCCCGCGCGCAGGCTTGGATCCGTCGAGGATATCGCCTATGCTGCGCTCTTTCTTTCGAGCGATGAAGCAGCATATATTACCGGACAAACCATCGTCGTCGATGGCGGACAAGTGCTTCCTGAGTCGCAAAGCGCGCTCCAAGATCTGTACTAGCAAGCGAGGAACGGATGGCACGGCTTGGTTTGACAATGCGAATTGCTCTCAGCGCGGGGCTTCTTGTGGCTTTTGGCTCGAACGCTATCGTGGCTCAAAATCCACCCGGCCCCAAGCCGGATAGCTATCGCGCCAACAACCGTCCGCCTGATCCGCGCTATAAAGCCGACATCCTGCTGGTGGTGGCTCATCCCGACGATGAAGTGATGGCCACAGCTTATCTGGCGCGCGAAATCTATGACCATCACAAACGGGTGGCGGTGGTATACCAAACCGCCGGTGACGAAGGAAACAACGATGTGGGTCCGGAGCAAGCCGCGGCGTTGGGCGACATTCGCCAGATCGAGGGCCGCCGCGCCGTAGGTTCTTTGGGCATTACAAACGTATGGTTCCTCGGCGGCCACGATACCGTGAGCCAGAACGTCCTCACATCCCTTGAGCACTGTGGCCACGGCCGCTGCTTAGACGAGTTGGTCCGTATCGTTCGCATAACCCAGCCATCGGTGATTCTTACCTGGCTCCCGGATTTTGCTACGGGTGAGAACCATGCCGACCATCAGGCCTCTGGAGTGCTTGCGACCGAGGCCTTCGATCTGGCCGGAGATCCGACGATATTTTCAGAGCAGGTCTCTCCCGCCTCGAACCCGGACAAGAATATGAATCTGACCGAGGGTCTCCGGCCGTGGCAGCCACAGAAGATCTATTATTTTTATAACTCGACCCATGACATTGCCACCGGCCAGGGCCCGCAGTATTCGTCGCAAGAGATCTCTCCCTCGCGGCATGTGAGCTATGGGATGTTGGCTGCCGAGGTATTTGCCAATCACCTGTCGCAGGGTGGCGCAAAAGTTGCGAACGAGATAGCCGGCAACACCCTGGGATCGTCGGACGGGATAGCGAAAATCGCAACCGGACCCGTACAGCTGATATTTGGGAAGTCTCTCGTGCCTTCCGCTGTTACCGATGATGTGTTCACAGGCGTAGTACCTGCGGGCATTGCCTATCAGCATCCTCCCGGATTTACAGCGGCCAAAAACGCGGAACCAACCTTGCAGATTGGCGACCCATGGAACTACTACCATAAATTTTGGCAGGCCCATGGGCTCGACCATTTGGGGAGTATTGTTCCCATAGAAGTTTCAGTTCACGTGGATGGAACCCTGGTCATTCCGCTGATTGTCGAGAATCCCCTGGATTCAGCAGTCGACGCAACCTTCACTGTGACGGCGCCAGAGGGATGGAAGGTCACACCCGTTGCTCCCGCCTCCATCGCTCCGCACAGCCAGTACTATCTTCGCGTTCTGGCCGCGGCGCCGGCTACCAAGCTCCCCGGTTGGCAGCAATTTGCTGTCTCTGCCGAGATCGGGCATAAGAACATTGGAACCATACCGGTTCGCGTGGAACTCTCCGACGGCTGGGTGGCGCCCCAATGAAATGATAGGCTTTGGCTACAGATACCAGGGGATGTTTACCACCACGATGCGCTGGTTACCCCGCACCAGGAGGAGTAGTTTCAGCACCTGGACCCGTTGATTGTGCAGCAGGTTTTCCCACCAGTGCCGCACCACCAGTTCCGGAAGTAATACGGCGACCTTCCTCCCCGGGTTTTCCGACTCCAGGCGCAGGATGTAATCCATCAGTGGCGTGATGATGAAGCGAAAGTTTGAAGGAATGGTCACTAACTCGGGGTCTGGCATGCCATGCTCGCGAATAGGACCAAGTATTTTGTCATCCCAGTCCTGGTCAATTCCGTGAGCCTCGTCCTCGGAGTGAACATGCACAACCTTGATTTCTTTTGAAAGCAGCAGGCCAAACCTCAAAGCCTTTTCTGATATCCGGTTCCACCCAGCCATGGGAATGACAACCAGGGGCTCCTGCAGATTGTCCAGGTTGAGCTGGCACATGTCCCTCATTTCATCGTGAATGCGCGTGTAGTGCTTCTTCACGGAATACATCAGCAGGATCAATGTCGGAACCAGCAGCGCGGTTACCCATGCGCCCGCCCTGAATTTCGAGGCCAATACCACGAGGGTTGTGATCCCTGTTGCAAACGCGCCGGTGCCATTCACCAACATGTGCCATGTCCGGCCCTTGTGCTCGCCTTCCTCCTTCTTCCAGTGCACAACCATGCCCGCCTGCGAGAGCGTGAACGCCAAAAACGCTCCAATCGCATAGAGCGGAATCAATCGGTCCGTTACCCCCTTGAACAGGATTAAAATCACAGCCGTCAGGCCGGTCAGCGCGTAGATACCGTGGGAGAACAGCAGGCGCCGTCCTCTCAGGATGAAGACGTGCGGCAGGTAGTCGTGCAAGGCGATCGCCCGGGTCAGGCGGGGGAAATCCGCAAAAGCGGTGTTCGCACTGAGAGCGAGGGCCAGCAGCACACTTCCCATGGTCAGAAAATAGAACCATCCGCGGCCAAAAACCGCGGTCACCAGCAAGCTTAGAAGGCTCTGATACCCCGTCTGGTCAGGGTCCATGGCCATAATTTGATAGTGCTTGGTCAGCCAGGCCGTGCCGTAGAGCAGCACAATCAAAATGCCGATGATGACGGTGAGCGCGTACTGTGCGTTTTTGGACCGGGGTTCCCGGAACGCCATGACGCCATTCGAAACCGCCTCCACACCCGTCATGGCCGCGCAACCGCTGGAGAACGCCTTCAGTAACATCCACAGACCCAGATATTGGACTGTCTGTGGCAACGGGGCGGGCATCGCGGCCACAGGAAGTGGGTGGCCCCCGGCTGCAAATGTCTTATAAACTCCCACCGCGATCAGGGTCATCAACGTGCCGATAAAGAGAAATGTGGGCACGATGAATGCAGTGCCAGTGTCCTTTACGCCACGCAGATTCACGATCGCGAGGATGGCCAGAATCAGCAGGCAAAGTGCCAGCGTGTGGGGTTGTAACCTGGGCAGCGCGGATGTCAGCGCAGTCACGCCGGCCGAGATACCTACTGCGGCGGTAAGAATGTAATCGATCATCAGGGCCGCTGCGGCCAGCAGCCCTGCTTTTTCGCCCAGGTTCTCCGTCGCCACGGTATAGCTGCCACCGCCATGCGGGTAGGCAGCAATGGTCTGGCGATAGCTGAAATAGACAATTACCAGCAGGATCAGGATGGAGGTAATGATCGGCAGCAGGTACTGCGTTCCGAGCATGCCCAAGGGGATCAACAGCGCCAGCGCGGCCTCCGGGCCGTAGGCCGCGCTGGTTAAGGCATCGAGCCCGAAGATGGGGATGCCGGCTCCCACCCCAATCTGTTCGGCGCGTTCTTCACTCGTCGCCAGCGGTTTGCCAAAAATCTTGTCCTGAATTGCCATGTCCGATGTAGATACTACACCTGTCAATGTTCTTCCTAACGGATGGGTGTCCATCCTGTAACATTTGAAATCGTCCAGGGTATCGCATTGCTTTGACCGAATCAGGAATTGCCAGGCAAGGAGGTTTCGTGCGACGTCGGGATTTTCTAGAGATTGCGGCGGCAACTTTGGCGGCCAGTGGCCGAGGGGAAGCCACGAGTGGGGCTGCGGCGCAGGTGGTCACTGAGCGATCTAACCCCGGCCAGCCTCATCGAGGAAAGGTCCTGGCGCTGATTACTCCGCATCTTGACGATGGCCCCATCTTTGCCGGCGGAACGCTGGCCAAGCTCCTGAGCGAAGGCTACACCGGCTACTTCATCCGCACCAGCAACGACGAAAAGGATTCTTACCATCTGTCACTGGGGGAGACAGTGCTGGCCAACGAGCGTGACACGGCGCAATTGGTGAAGACCCTTGGCTTCAGGAAGGCCTACGACCTGAGCTATCGCAATCATCGCCTCGACGACGTATCGAAAACCGAACTTCGTGGCCGTTTGATTTTCCTGTTCCGCTTACTGAAGGTGGATACAGTCCTCAGTTACGACCCCTGGGGTCACTACGAAGAAAATCCAGACCATTACGTGACTGCTCAAGCGGTAGAGGCGGCCTGCTGGATGTCCAGCGGCCTGCTCGATTTTCCCGAGCAGTTCGATGCCGGTTTGAAACCGCAGTCAGTCTCAGAAAAATACTATTTCGCCCGTGGACCGCAGTTGGTTAACCGCGTAGTCGATATTGGGGACTTCCTGCCCCAAAAGATCGCAGCCATCGCGTCCTGCGAGACCATGATCGTGCACATGGTCAAGGATCTTGTGGACAGTCTTGCGGCGCGAGGGCTGCGCGTTCCCGCGTTGAGCGGCAACCTCGACACCGCAACAAAAGAGTTCATTCAGGCTGCGTTTGTCACCCGCGATCACACCACCGCAGGAAAGTACGGGCTCCAATATGCCGAGGAATTCCACTACATCGGCCCTGACGCCTCACTGGACGAATATATCTCGCGCAATGCACAGCGCATCACCTAGAGCACCGCATCCTGCACTCTGAACCCGGCAGAAATCATAAAAAGGATGCTTTTGTGCGAATCAATTTTTCCCTGCCTGCACTCTAACCCAGGAGTCCAGCACAGGGATAGTGATTGCCGTCCGCACGTCAACCAGCAACGCCCTAATAGCTCTTTTACCGGAGATTAACGATGACGACGTCCGCGCTCTTTACACCGCTCAACCTTGGACAGATTACGCTGAAACACCGAGTAGTGATGGCGCCCCTCACTCGCTCACGCTCCGAACAGCCCGGGGATATTCCTGGAGATCTTATGCGCGAGTACTATACCCAGCGCGCTTCCGACGGCGGTCTTATTATTTCGGAAGCCACCACCATTTCCGCAACGGCACGTGGCTGGTTCGGAGCACCCGGTATCTACACCGAACAGCACGTCGAGGGCTGGAAGAAGATCGTGGACGCCGTCCATGCCAAGGGTGGCCGGATGTTGTCCCAGCTCTGGCACACTGGACGTTCGTCGCACGTTGAAGTGACGGGCGGAAGCCAGCCGGTCTCGGCGTCCGTCAGTCCGTCGTATTGGCTGGATGCTTCGCATCTCACTTCCACGCCGAACGGTTGGGTCCCGCCTTCTCCACATCGCGCCCTGGAAATTTCTGAGATTCACGGTATCGTCGAGGACTATCGCAAAGCTGCAGAACACGCCAAGGCTGCCGGCTTTGATGGTGTCGAACTCCATTCGGCCAACGGTTATTTGCCCGATCAGTTCCTTCAAGATGGAAGCAACCAGCGCACCGACGTCTATGGCGGTTCCATTGCAAACCGGTCGCGCTTCGTGCTCGAGATCGTGCAGGCGATGGTAAGTGTGTGGGGCGGCGATCGCGTAGGCGTGCGCGTGGCACCGAGCGGCAGTTTTAACGGTATGTTCGACAGTAATCCCAACGCACTCTTCGCATACTTGACCGAACAGCTAAATCAGTTTGGACTCGCTTATCTCCACGTCGTCGAGCCACGCGTTAAGGGCAACGTTGTGATCACGGAAGGGCAGGGACCGGTCGCGGCAGAACAACTGCGAAAGATCTTCCATAGCAAGATCATTGCGGCGGGCGGCTTCGAGCCGGAGACGGCAGAGGCGGTTGTAGAGAAGGGCGATGCCGATGCGGTTGCTTTCGGCCGCCTGTTCTTGTCAAACCCCGATCTACCCAAGCGCATAAAGCTGGGGCTTCCGCTCAACAAGTACGATCGCAATACGTTCTACACTTTTGACGCCAAAGGTTACATAGACTATCCGTTTTACGGCGACGGAGTGAGCAGCGAGAAGTTGGATCAGGTCACGACACCGGCTTAGCCTGGCTTTCCACGGCCCGGTCCTTCTTTACGGATTGAGATGTCACTAACGGACATTGTTTGAGAAATCAGCTTAGAGCTTAAGTAAAGACCGCGAGAACATGAGCAAGAGGTTTCCTGCGTTTCAAATGCTAAGGCCTAGCACTCGGGAAACCTCTCCTTCCTCCTGCACAAGGCTTCCTCTTCCCCGCTCCCTTCGTATGCGCCACTGAACGTAGCGCAAGGTAAAGTGCGCTGCGGTGATGCCCAGTGTTGTGACGATCAGGTGGCCTGCACTTACCTCGATCCACCATTCGTAGTTCACGGTTGCGATTACCAGAGCAGGAAAAAAGACAATGTACCGCAGCAGGATAAAGGCCAGGTCTGTGTTGTGGGGCACCCGCGTCTCGGTAAATGGGATGGTCGCTGTCTGGAGCGAAAAAGCATCGGTCAGCAAAAGGCAAATACCCGCCGCCACTACGACCTGGGTAACCAGTTCCCTCGGAGCGCTCAGTTTGGGATAGGAGATGATTTGCAAAATGGCAACTGTGCCGAGGGTCATAGTCATTGCCCAAAGCAAGACCCAGAGTTTGGTAGCGTTCAGATGATCCGATGAGGCCCTGCCGTGGATCAGCCGAAAGACCCAGCTGCCTGCCGGGTCGGCGGGAGAGAGGAGCGAGGTGCACAGCCCTGCGACGATCCAGAAGGCAATCGCCGGGACCGCCAGCCGTATTCCGCTGGTTGAGACGGTGATCCTGATATGGCTGCCCTCTACTCGTAAGGCGACAATCCACACGCATGCCAGCGCAATGCCCACCCCCGCATACATCGCCAGGTAGAGACGATGACGTTGTGAGCGAAACAATGTCTGGCTTATGAAGTGATGAACGGCACGCCGCCGTGGAGTCCTTACCAGCGTCGCATGCAGGACACGGTTGGCGGGCGGAACAAGCAAACTTCTGGTATTGGGCGCGATGGAACCCTCCACGGCTTGACGCGTGCTGCGCGCGTAGGCGAGCGGATAGGTGACGATTGCCAGCATCATCAGCCAACCTGTCACCGCATAGCCGGTATGGGCGAGTTGGGTGAATGCCGGCAAGGCCGACGGACCCGCCGATATGGATTCGTAGACGCCCAGAAACCAGAACGGAGGAAACCAGCCCACGGCTGTGTTCCCAGATTGGATCAATGCTTCCAGAGACCGCGCAATAACCGGGAACAGAAATAGAACGATGGAGAGCACCATCACGACAAGACTTTGGAGAAACGAAGAGATCGCGCGAAAGAGTCGTGCACCCAGGAGACTAATAAGCAATCCCTGGAAAGCGAGCACCAGGGATGCAGCACAAAGGCCGGCGGCTGTCACCGCCACGAAGTGAGCGGCGTATGCCGACGGCAGATCAGCCGGGTCCGTAGCCAGGGGGAAAAAAATGATTCCCAGCGAACTTGTGCCGAACAGAAAGAGGCCCAAAAAGATGAGAATGGCCGCGACTCTTGCCAGAAGAAGTCTTCGCTGCGCAATAGGCAGGACCGAAAGAACAAAGACATCCAACACATTCGGAACCAGAAGATCCCATTCAAATACGGTGATTGCGCCCATGACAACCCACTCATACATCACGAAGCCGTAATGGTCGGCCACCCGGCCCCAGAATGGCGGCCTGGGCGGCCTTGGCGCGAAGGCATGATAGGCAGGAAACAGAAAGATCGTGGCCACCAGGGTCGGCAGTGCGATGGCCCAGGCCACGGTCATGATGAGCGGCAATGTTTCCCCATCTGCGGAAACAATCTCGTTGTTGAAAAATCGATCAAGGAGGTGTCGAACCAGAAGCTTGAACTGCTTCTGTCCCGCGAGCGACAGTAAGGAGTGGTCCGCTTGCGAGCTCAACAGGCGGGATTGGCTAAGCATCGCCCACCCTCATAACTTCGACCAGCTGCCGGGCCAACACTCGAGTGTCTTCCTGCTGAACAAGCTGCGCAAAGACGTCCTGCAAGTTGGCTAGCTGCATGACTTTCGCAAGCTCGGCGGGTGCAGCGTCGGCCAGTATCTTCCCCTTCGCAATCACGATCACCCGGTCGCAGACCTGTTCTACTACCTCCAGAACATGGGAGATGTACAGTATTGCCTTGCCCTGTGCAGCCAGTTCCTGCAGCAGGTCCTTGAAGAGCCGTGCGGAGACGACATCCAGTCCCGAGAGAGGCTCGTCGAATATCAATAATTTGGGGTTGTGCATCAACGCCGCAGCGATCAGGACACGCTGCTTCATGCCTTTGGAATAGAAGGAAATGGGCGAGTATCGCCAGGATTCCAGGCCCAGGAGTTTCAACATCTGGGTAGCCTTGCGCTCGATATTGCTCTCACCCAGGCCGCGCAGCCTGCCCACCAGTTGCAGATATTCCAGACCTGATAGGTAGGTGTAGACGTGTGCTTCTTCGGGAACATAGCCTAGAGTGCTGCGAAAACTGACCATATCCTTACGGATATCCTTGCCCTCGAAGAGGACACTTCCCTCGTTCGGTTGAAGCAGTCCGGTGATGATTTTTACCGTTGTCGACTTTCCCGATCCGTTGGGGCCCAGGTAGCCCACGATCTCACCCGGCTGGACACGAAAGTTGATGTCCTCGATCGACGGGATACCCCGATATCGCTTGCACAGGTTCGTTACCTCGAGCACAGGCGCCCTCCGATCCGGCCCGACACTACCTATGTAGCAATCTACTTAGTAAATTGTCAAGTAGTTTGCTACATAGGTATAATTCGTTGCATGGCAGGTGAACCAAAGCTCTCGCATACTGCTGCGCTGATTCTGCAAGCCATCCATGCGGGTCATATTTATGGCTTCAGCGTGATGGAGGTAACCGGTCTGCCCAGCGGAACCGTATACCCGGCGATGCGTCGACTGGAGCGGGACGGCCTGATTGTCTCTCGCTGGGAGCGTCAATCGATTGCGGATGCAGAGCAGAGGCCGTTGCGCAAGTACTACAAGCTCACCCGGAGTGGGCGAACGATTCTCGAGACAGCATCCAAGCGCTACCCGCTGCTCACCAAGCTGATTCCTTCTCCCGAGGTGGAGAACGCATGAGGATGCGCGGGTTGGCCCATTCACTCTTCGTCTGCACCGGCATTCTAAAGGTGGCCGCAATTTTTGTGCCCCAGGAAGCCCGTGCAGAGTGGCTGGAAGAATGGCGCGCAGAACTCTGGCATGTTTGGCACGTCTGCAATCAGAACAATGGGTCAGCGGCATTGCACCAGAAAAAGGAAATAACTGCGTTCAGTCTCGGTGCTTTCAAAGACGCGCTTTGGCTGAGGAGAAACCATGCCACATCGGCGCCGCGACGATGGTTCAGACAGGGGATGCCTTCGCGCTGTATCCTGACTTTTACGGTCCTGGCAGCCGCAAGCTTGTTGATTGCATATGACTGTCCCAGCGTTTGGAAGGTCGTGCGACCGAACTCGTATCGGGATGCCAGTGACCTGGTGATGATCTCACGCGGCGGCTTCGAAAGCGCATCCTATCCAACCGTAGAATTCTCAGACTATGAAGCGTGGACCCGGAACTCGGGACGACTGTTTACCGGTCTTGCCTTCTATCAGTTGGTGACCAAGCGAATCACCATGGGGACAGGCTCCTCAGCAGAGCTGCCGATTGCTCGGGCAAGCTCGAATCTCTTCGAGATGCTGGGAGTTCCCATTTCATTGGAAGCTCGAGGCATGGCTCATTACCCTAGAAGACTTGTCCTCAGCCGGGACGCGTGGTTCAAGTACTTCAACGGGGATACTCGCATCTTCGGCCACATGGTGGAGATGGACGGGCAGAAGGCGATGATAGCGGGCGTCATCCAGGACGAAGATTGGCGGCTTCCAGGCCGGACGGATCTCTGGCTACTGGAGGATGACCGGCGTCTGTCTACCTTGCAGCCTGACACTGAAGGATACGTACTCGCCCACGCCTCGCCGTCGGTTTTCCATATCGGGTCGGACGGCAGGCGGCAAATGTACGTCGCTCGAAAAGAAGAAGGCTATGACTGGTTCGTTTGCGAGTCCCTGGCTGAACGTATTCGCGAGCCATTCTCGATTTTTTCATTTGCCCTGCTTCTCGCCTGCCTGGCCCTGCCTGCGACCACTTCTTTGCCGCTCGGGGAATACCCGGCCCATAGCAACCAGGTCCCCTGGACCACAAGAGTTCGCCGCTGGGCTTTCCTGGCCGCTAAGTTCATCCTGATCGTGCCCATCGTTTACTTTGGGTCGCTCGATCTCGCCTACTCGAGGAGCTCCATGTCTGTTGGCACCTCTGAACTCCTAGAGGCGTTCAGTTCATTCTGGGCATTGCTCTTCGCATTCCGCTGGGCTTTGCGCGATCAACGAAGACGCTGTCCGGTCTGTCTGTGTACCTTGACCAATCCGGCGCGAGTCGGGCAATTCTCAAGAAACTTCCTGGCGTGGAACGGGACCGAGCTTGTTTGTTTGAGCGGTCACGGCTTGTTGCACGTGCCTGATATACCGACAAGCTGGTTCAGCAATCAAAGGTGGCTGTACCTGGACCCTTCCTGGAGCGCTCTGTTCCCGGTGGGTACCTGACTGACCTGAATTTCTCCCAGATTTCACTCTCTGCGGGTAAAGAGAGGCAGGTCTGTGAGAAATTCAGGCTAAGACCGGGTTCAGACCTCGCACATCTTTTCTCGTCTATGAACGAGCAAACGGATGGCGAGCAAATAGAACATTGGCGCGGTCAAGACAGCAGCCGTGAGCCAATGCGCCATCGCCGACGGCCAACTGTCCATGCGCCCTGCGAGTTGCACCAGGGTGAGCGGCGGCGCTCCGCGGCTCCAGTTGTCCATCGTGACCGTGCCCCATCCTTGCGTCCACAACGCGAGGACGGCGACCGCTGCTGACCAAATAGCCAAAGCAACAATCCACTGGAAGTTGATATTGGGAGACTTGGCACTTTGGGAAAAGCCACTATACGCCGGCAGCAAAACAACGACGAACTCCACCAAAATGGGAAACCAGGCGTGCAGCGTCATCCATAAGAAACGAAGAGCATAAAAGCCCTGAGAGGCCCCAAAGGCCACGCACACGATAGAGAACAGAACGGCATTCGCCCCAATCGTCTTTCGAGACAGTGCACCCAAAGAGAAGGCGCAAGTCCAGGACAAGGTAATTAATCCAATCGCCTGAAAACTAAAAGCCGCTAACGTTGCACCCCGCGACAATCCAATGGCGTATGCCACCCTATGATGCGACCACACCACGACGACCGGGAAGAGTCCCCGGCCTAGCTCGTCCGATAGCAATGCCAAGAGTGGACAGACCGGCAATATAACGGCAAGCAAGCAAAACCACGGTTCCCAATGTCTCCATTGTCTGCGCTGGCGCCTTGCGACCAAACTCAACATACTTCTCATAGCGTGCCGGTCAGTCATGCCTAGTTCAACAAAATCTCCAAAGACAGCTTCCCGTTCGTCCGCATCGAGCGATCTGGAGAGTGCCTTCGTGGACCGGATCCAGAGATTACTCATTTTCGCGCTCCGCTTTGAACAGCCTCCCAGGATGTCCCGCGACTCACCTTTAGCATTGCCTGGTAAAAGTCCGTCGCCGCCTCGATGCCTTTGGCGTTCACCTTTACCATCCGCTTAGATCGTCCTCCTCGTTCCGGAGTGGGTTGGCCCATCCATGTCTTGATCATTCCTTTTTCCTCAAGACGATCCAAGGTTGTGTAGAGGGCTCCAATGGAGCACTTGCGAGTAGTAGAACGTTCGATCTCTTGCAGCATAGCCGCGCCGTAGGCCTCATCGCCGAGACGGGCCGCAGCAGCAATCAGAAGATACTCAAATTCACCGAGCATGTATACTTACATTGTGATAGTAATGTACGTGAAAGTCAAAACATTCTTCGGAGCCAGGTATGAAGCCACTTCCTTCGTTCGCCAGATTTTCCTTGAGGACACGACTCGCTTCACCGCTGAGCGCCCTGGCCGGCTTCCTGGTTTGCGCGGTCGGGTTGTCATCTATGCAGGCGCAGAATCAGAGTCCGGCCGCTGGCCGGGACACGTTGATTCCCAAGACGGCGCGATCGATCGCGCCAGGTTTCACCCTCACGGACGCCCATGGCAAACGGATAGGCCTGTCCGATTTCAAGGGTAAAGTTGTCCTGCTGGATTTCTGGGCGACCTGGTGTGGCGGCTGCAAGCGTGAGATCCCCTGGTACATAGAGTTTGATAAAAAACTCCGAGGACGGGGTTTGGCCGTCATCGGAGTTTCGATGGATGAGGAGGGATGGAAAGCGGTGCGGCCATTTCTCGCCAGAAAAATAGATACCGAAACGGGTGGCAACATAGCGATGGAGTACCCCGTCGTCATCGGTAATGACAAACTTGCGAAGGAGTACAACCTCACGTCCATGCCGATGACACTTCTCATCGACCGGCAAGGAAAGATTGCTCTGTCCCACACAGGCGTGGTAAACAAGGCCGATTTTGAAAGCCATATACTCCAGCTTCTCAAGTAGGCTCGCTACGAACGGCTGGTGAGCACCTCCCGGATACGGCGGCCGACGATCGCATCTTCGCCCGGCTGCAGCATCCAGACTCCGACCACGAGTGTGTTTGCGTTCGACGGAATGCCCTGGTTAGGCGGCTGCCCGCTATTGGGGTTTAGCTCGATGGAAGGCTTGCCTTCACGCAACGCGGTCAGGACCTCTGTTGTCGTTATGCCTCTCACCGAGGGATCGAAGCGGATGAGCACATGAGGAACATGGTTCGCGATCCTGGGAACGACCGTCTCGGTGGTGACAGAGGGTATCCCTTTGACCGCTGCGATGATCAGGTCAGCGCGTTTTTGATAATCCCCCTGCATTGATTCTTCGGTGTGCGAGAGAACCCAGTCGACGGCAGCCACCATGCCAACGATCTGCTCCTTGGCCACCTTCATGCCTCGGCCCACGCCCTCGTTGGGGTTATTGTTCTGCTGCGCCAGATCGGTGAGATGTTTTTTGCCCAGCAGCAGACCTGCGTTCTGCGGTCCGCGGATCCCTTTGCCTCCTGAAAAGGCAACCAGGTCGAAGCCCATGCCGGTGTACTTCCATAGATTGGAAATAGGAGGCATATCCGCTGCTGCGTCGAGGTGGCAAGGGATATTGTGCTCGTGCGCCACGCGAAGCCATTCCTCCCGGCCGATCTGTGCGGTGCCGGCCTCGCCGTCTTCCTCCTCCGCCGCGTTGAAGAAATTGGTCATGACGGCATTGCCGGCGGCGCAGGCGCGCTTGTAGTCGTCAAGCGTGACCACCTCCGTTACCCGGGCGCCGCAGAGAAACATCGCGTGATCGTAACCGTAGCGGTGTGCGCGCTGCACGATCACCTGGTTCTTCAGGCCATCGATCGCTTGCGGCATGGCCATGGGCGAAATGTTGTTGGCAGCTTGCAGGCACGCGGCGGTGGCGAGTGTAATCGCTCCAGCCGCACCTGAGGTCACCACCGCGCCTTCGCACTTGAGGCGCTGAGCGATATACTCGCCCGACTTCGATTGCAGGTCGTGCAGACGCACCGGGTGGAGAGCCGCCTTCTGCACGGCGGCCAAAACAACCGGAGGCATGCAGGCTGCGGTTAGCGTGGTGTAGGTGCCGGCCGCATTGATAATCGTGGGCACACCCAGCTTCTCGTAATAGTCTTCCCCTTCCACTTCTTCTTTCGTTGTGGAAGCGAAAGACCGGGCCACGCCAAAACTGGCAGCGAGCCCACCAGTCCAGCGAAAGAAGCGTCGACGGGAAAATTGCTTGTCTGCGAGTTCAGTCAGTTTTGACATAGGAAGCCCTTTTTCTTTTCAAACCAGTGTGAGTGGGTTGTGGAGGAGTCGATGTACCACCACTGTAGCTTCAGGGCTTGCGTGGCCGCAACTGCCTCCCGTCGCTCCAGTCTACGGCTAACTGCTCGGGTAGCGCAGCAACAAAGGGCCGGAGCGGCTCATGAGGACATCTGCCTCAATCACGTTGTAACGTTCGAGGCGGAGCCTGTCCCTGAAGATCCCTGAAACTGGCACCTGGTGGATGCGCGCGACTTCGAAGCTGTGGTGGCTCAGGTGTACGGTGTGGACCCCAGCCGTCGCATTCATCATGCGCAGACGGTATCGCCGGCCCTGCTGCAGTAGCAGAGCTTCCTCAGAGTGGGATTGGCTATCGACGGTCCATCGGTAGACGCCGTTGCTCCTTTTTTCAAGCAACATCTCAATCATCCGGTCGGGCTCAACGGCCGAACGGCTGCGGGCGCCGAATCCGGTATGCGGCGCAAGGGCTGCCAGGGGCGGCTCGCCCACGGTTAACGACAGCACGTCGGCGGATGCGGGTTGGAAGGTTTGTTCCTCGGAAAAACCTAGGGCAGAAGAGTGCCGGACCACCGCCCCGGCAGCGGCACTGGCGGTCAGTTGAAGGAAGCGTCTGCGCTTCATCGTCCACCCTCGAAAACGGAAATTGGGTTACCGATTCCGTCTGAACTTTGTAACGAAACGTTCTATAGTACAGTGGTCGAAGTGTAGCACCCCAGCTTGCTCGGAGGGCACAACCAAGTGGAATTTCCGCCGCAAAAACCGCAGGGCTCGCAAACAGATCGCGCACTCGGTATGGATGCGGAGATGGCTCGGGCAGATTTCCTCGACGGGCGTCCGTTCGCCGGCCCCGCAGGCGCACCAGCCATGATGGCCAAGGAGGACTGGGACGGCTACGGCGGGGTGGGAGATTACGCGACAGCGAACGGAAATACCCATGCCGTAATGACCGCGGGCCACGGCATCCGCGATGGACTTTACACCCGGGAGCTCAAAAACGCGCGAGCGACCGGAGAGACCTTCGATTGCGTGGTGGTTGGCGGAGGCATCAGCGGTCTGGCGGCTGCTCATCTTTTTTCAGAGAAAACCGGACGGTCAAAACGCTGCCTGGTGCTGGAAGACCACTCCATCTTTGGCGGGGAAGCGCGCCGTAACGAATTTATGGTGGATGGTCACCGGCTGATGGCAGGCCAGGGCTCGGCAACATACTTTCCTTCCCTTCCGTCTTCGCTCACGCAAAGGTTTTACGAATCGATCGGTTTTGACGGTAAGCCGTTGGAGTACCAGAAATGGGGCGGTGGCCAGCCTGAATTGGATGTAAACACCCTTCCCTATGCCCGGGGTAGTAAGAATTCCGGAATGTTTTTTGGAGCGCGCTTCGGCCATCCCGAGGGTTTTTGGCTCTACGATCCGTGGGGCAAAAAGCTGGCTGGCGCCCCCGTCCCTGAGGCGACCAGGCAACAGTTGATCAGGGCGCGCGCAGGCAATCAAACATTTGCTCCACCGAAAGTCGACGGCGACGAGATTTCGCGGGCACTCGACCGTATCACCCTCGAAGAGCACCTGATGCAGCGCGACGGCCTGACCCGCGAATTTATCCGTACCTATATGCCGGTCGCGGCAGATTGGGCGGGTTCTTCAGCGGACGAGAATTCCGCCTATGCGTATTACGCTCCCGAGGTGCTTTTCCCCTGGAAGAACGAAGTGGGCGAGCAGATATTCCCCGGGGGAAACACCGGTGTCGCTCGCTTTATTGTGAAAGCTATGGTCCCCGAGGCGATGCCCGGCCCCAATACATTGGCCGGCATGTGCCTCGGGCCGGTGGACTTTTCCAAGCTTGATCGCGAAGGTCAGCCGGTGCGGATACGGCTGGGTGCGACGGTGGCGGACGTGCGGCACGAAGGCGACGGCGTCCGGGTTAGCTACGCGGTAGATGGCCGGCTACACACCGTACACGCACGATCGGTGGTGATGTCGGCGGGTTGGACAACGGCGAGGACCATTTCCGATCTGCCGGATAACTATCGCGCTGCCTACCAGCAGTTCTACCGCATGCCTTGCGCCGTCATCAACGTTGCCATACGCAACTGGCGCTTCATGGCGAAGATGGGCATAACGGAATGCCAGTGTTTCGAGGGGGTCTACCCCTGGCTCGCGGTCCGCAAGGTCGCCTTATGTGGGGACGTTCCGCCTACGGTCACCCCCGACGATCCAACCGTGCTCCGTTTGAAAATCACGTTTACCGAGCCCGGGGTTCCGCTGCCGCAGCAGTGCACCCGGGGAAGGATGCGGCTGCTGAGCATCCCGTACTCAGAATATGAGCGGCAGATTCGTGAGCAGATGACGCTGATGTTTGCTCGCAGCGGATTCGATGCGCGGCGGGATATTGCGGGCATCATCGTGAACCGTTGGGGCCACGCGTATCTGTGCGGCCAGCCAGGCTTCTTCTTTGGATCTGAGGGCAAGATCGCTCCTCGAGAGGTGATGCGGCGCGCTCCTTTCGGCAAAATCGCCTTCGCCAATTCCGATCTATCCGGAATCATGGATCACCGTGCTTCCATCGCCGAATCAGATCGCGCCGTGAACCAGCTGCTGGGTTAACAAGGGTGTGAGAGTACCGGGGGAAGAAACCGCAGATCCCTCCGCTACGCTGCGCTCCGGTCGGGATGACAATTCTGTTGCGCCCACAAAAGCTTCAGCGAGAAATA
The DNA here is from genome assembly GCA_963721125.1 of uncultured Acidobacteriaceae bacterium. Lineage (GTDB taxonomy): Bacteria > Acidobacteriota > Terriglobia > Terriglobales > Acidobacteriaceae > PALSA-350. Next base: position 1,167,442 of record CAVRHZ010000001.1, read on the forward strand.
CTTGACCCTCCAGCCCAATTGTCATCCCGACCGGAGCGCAGCGTAGTGGAGGGATCTGCGGTTTCTTTCCCCCGGTACTCTCACATCCTTGTTAACCCGGATCGTGTAAGGTTACGGGTGCACAGCCGTGGCCGGAAGTTGACGAACTGGCGCAGCTTATGAAACAAACATTAGAAACTTAAAAAGGGCGGAACAGATCTTGTCTAGTCGGCGCATCGGCATCATCATGCATGGCATTACCGGAAGGATGGGCTACAACCAGCACCTGGTCCGTTCCATCGTGGCTATCAGGGACCAGGGCGGGGTGGCCCTATCCAACGGCGACCGGGCCATGCCCGACCCGATCCTCGTAGGCCGCAACCTCGAGAAGGTTTCCAGCCTGGCGGAGCGTCATGGCATCAAGCGGGTTGCGAAAGACATAGAATCTGCGCTCGCCAACCCCGAGGACACGATCTTCTTCGACGCCGGCTCGACCCAGATGCGGGTTCCTCTGCTGACCCGCGCTATCGAGGCCGGTAAGCACGTTTATTGCGAGAAGCCGCTCTCAGAAACTCTGCAGGAATCGCTTTCCCTGGTGCGCCTGGCCCGCAAGCATGGCGTGAAGAGTGGCGTGGTGCAGGACAAGCTCTATCTGCCGGGGCTGCGCAAGCTCCGCATGCTGAAGGACGCAGGCTTCTTCGGCCGCATCCTCTCTGTGCGCGGTGAGTTTGGCTACTGGGTATTCGAGGGCGATCTGCAGCCGACGCAGCGGCCCTCGTGGAACTACCGCAAAGCAGATGGGGGAGGCATCATCCTGGACATGCTGCCCCATTGGCGCTACGTGCTGGACAATCTGTTTGGCGCGGTCGAGTCGGTCAGTTGCATTGGCGCAACCCATATCACGCAACGCGTCGATGAGAGTGGGGCCGTATACAAGGCCGATGCCGACGACGCAGCCTATGCCACTTTCCAACTCGCGGGCGGCGTGATCGCGCATATCAATTCGTCCTGGGCGGTGCGGGTAAGGCGGGATGACCTGGTGACCTTCCAGGTCGACGGAACGCATGGATCTGCGGTGGCGGGTTTGAGCCGTTGCTATACCCAGCATCGCGTAAACACTCCGCGGCCGGTGTGGAATCCCGACGTTCCCCAGACCATGAAGTTCACCGAGCAATGGGACGAGGTGCCCGACACTCAGGTCTACGAAAACGGCTTCAAGTTGCAGTGGGAAGACTTTATCCGTCACGTGGTGGAGAACAAGCCCTGGAGCTTTGACCTGCTGGAAGGGGCGAAAGGCGTACAGTTGGCCGAGCTTGGCTTGAAAAGCTGGGCCGAGCGTCGCTGGGTGGATGTGCCGGCGTTATCTCCCGACGCCCAGGCGGGAATGTGTGAGCAGCGTGAGCATTCACGAGCTGTCCATCAATCTGGCCACCGTGCGCCAGCAATACACGATGGGGCAGGCGGTGGATGCTTGCCTGGCCCAAGGGATTACGGCCATCGCGCCATGGCGTGACCAGGTGCAGCTCACTGGTCTCGCGGAAGCAGCCGAGATCGTTCGATCGAATAAGCTTCGGGTCACCGGGCTTTGTCGCGGCGGCATGTTTCCGGCCGCAGACAAGGCAGGCCTCGCTGCCGCCATCGATGACAACAAGCGGGCCATTGATGAGGCGGTCGCCCTCCAAGCCGACTGCCTGGTGTTGGTGGTGGGAGGCTTGCCGCGGGACTCGCGCGACATCGGCGCTGCCCGCGAGATGGTGGTCGATGGCCTGGCCGCGATCCTGCCCCACGCGCGTGCCGGCCGCATGCCGCTGGCCATTGAACCTCTGCATCCCATGTATGCCGCAGACCGCTCCTGCATCAACACCCTGGAACAGGCGCTCGATCTTTGCGATCTGTTGGGCGATGGGGTGGGCGTGGCGATTGATGTCTACCATGTCTGGTGGGACCCGAAGCTGGATGAGCAGATCAAGCGGGCCGGCGCCGGCGGCCGAATCTTGGCTCACCACATCTGCGATTGGCTGGTGCCGACGCGCGATCTTTTACTGGACCGCGGGATGATGGGCGACGGTGTGATCGATCTGCGATCCATTCGTTCCCTGCATTGAAAGCGCCGGGTACCATGGGCCGCAGGAGGTGGAGATCTTCTCCGCGCAAAACTGGTGGAAGCGTCCGGGCGAAGAAGTGCTCGCCACCTGTATTGAACGTTTTCTCAGCGTGTGTACCTAGTCTGAACAGTCGTCTTGTGAGAGGTCCTATGTCATTCGAATCGAAAAACCCGACTACTGGAGAACATCTGGGCACCTATCCGGAGCATAGTGCCCACGATATAGAGCAGCGTTTGCAGAGCGCCTGGGACGGATGGAAGAACTGGTCGCGTACTCCGCTCTCTGAGCGCACCGCATTTCTCATTCGCCTCGCAAATTTGTTGGAGAGCCGCGTGGAAGAGTACGCGCGGCTGATCACGCTCGAGATGGGCAAGCCCATCGGTGAGGCGCGTGGCGAGGTGAAGAAGGCCGCCTTTGGCGCGGCTCATTTTGCACAAGAGGGCGCTGCGTATATCCAGCCCGAGCCCATTCCAGGAACGCCCGGCCGCGTGGTCTACGAATCACTGGGTCCGGTCCTGGCTATCATGCCCTGGAATCTTCCCTTCTGGCAGGTACTGCGCTTCTTCATCCCCACGGCACTGGTAGGAAACACCGTGGTGGTGAAGCACGCTGAGACCGTGCAGGGCTGCGCGCTTGCGCTCGAGGCCCTGGTGAAAGATGCCGGTGGCACTGAAGGGCTCTATGTCAATCTCTCGGTGCAACGTGATGCGGTGCCGGCTATTATCGCCGATCCGCGCATCCGCGCAGTGACAGTTACGGGTAGTGTGGCGGCTGGACGGGCCGTTGCTCAGCAGGCCGGCCTGCACGGCAAGAAGGTAGTGCTGGAACTCGGCGGCTCCGATCCCTTCATCGTGCTTGAGGATGCGGACATCGCAAAAGCGGTGCAACTGGGCGTGACATCGCGCTATTCCAACAATGCGCAAAGCTGCATTGCGGCCAAGCGCTTTTTCATTGCCGAGCCGGTCGCGGAGGCTTTCACAAAAGCCTTTATTGAGCAGGCATCGGCGCTCAAGGTTGGCGACCCGCTCTTGCCGGACACCAAACTAGGCCCCCAGGCTCGCGAAGACCTGCGTGCGACCACGGAGCGCCAGGTCTCCGACGCAAAGGCAGCTGGTGCGCGTGTACTCACCGGCGGGAAGTCTCTCGATGGACCCGGGTTTTTCTACCCTCCTACGGTACTGGTCGATTTGCCCCATGACGCACCGGTGGCGCGGGAAGAGTTCTTCGGGCCGGTCGCGCTCTTCTTTACTTTCAAGACCGATGAAGAGGCGATCCGGTTAGCTAATGACACGCAGTTCGGCTTGGGCGCGGCCGTGTTCAGCAAAGATGCGGCCCATGCCAATGCCGTCGCTGCGCAAATTGAGGCCGGCGCGGTGTTCATCAACGACTTTGTCCGTTCGGATCCGCGAGCACCCTTCGGCGGAGTCAAGGGCTCGGGCGTTGGCCGGGAATTGGGTGCGCTCGGCGCTCGGGAGCTTACCAACGCCAAGCTCATTTGGGAACCGGTCTAACCCGAATTTCTCACCGCCGGGTCCGCAACGAATGATGGGTGCCCCATTCAAGCCCGGTTTTGGCTTGAGTGGGATTCCACAAACCTCGGCCCCTGAGTGTAAAGGGTGTAGATGGCCATGGATTATCAAGGCCTGTTGCCAGTGGAGAGTGAGCTTGGACAGCCATGGAATCCCCCTCAAGCCAAAACCGGGCTTGAATGGGGCACCCGCCATTCGTTACGGATAGAGATCTCACTAATGGACCATCGCTTTCCCAGGGGGGATCTGTGAGAAATGCGGTCTAATCGGGAGGAGTCTTGACCAAGAAATCGTGGCTACAGGCGGTCGTGTGTTTCTTCCTGGTCGTTTGGTCACCGGTTGCATTCGCTGCCAACGAGATACCGAAGGCCGCATGGAGCCGCCCCCTCGGACTTCCGCTTGAGAACCCGGGCGTAGCGAAAAATGGCACCGATATTGACGACGGCTATTGGCAAGGCGCGCCGGTCGGCGGAATGGGTGCAGGCACCTTCTCCCGTACCTACCGCGGCGACTTCGCCCGCTGGCATATCAAGGCGGGCGTACACAAGTATGAACCCGTTTATGTAAATCAATTCGCGATGTATCAGAGGTCGGAGGGCGATACGCAGGGGGTCGCGCAGGTCCTGATGACCGGCCATCCGAATAAGGGCGAATTGGCAAGCTGGGCATGGGACTATCCCGTGGGAGCAGGAGAATACTCCGCCCTGTATCCAAAGTCCTGGTACGCCTATCAGTGGAAGAAGTTTCCTGCTCATGTAGTGCTGGAGCAGTTCTCTCCCGTGATCCCCAACAACTACCGCGAATCCAGCTATCCGGTAGCGGTCTACCGTTGGCATGCGGACAATCCGACCGACCATGCGGTAACCGTCTCTGTGCTTCTTTCCTGGGCAAATATGGGCGGATGGTTTCGCACCTTTACCCATGACTTCAACGGCACGCCGAACCAGGGCAACTACAACCAGTTTGCTAGTGAAGCAGTAGGATCGGCCGGCATCATGAAGGGCATCGTCTTCGACCGTGGCCGTGACGACAAGGAGCTGAACGAGTGGGACGGCCAGTTTGCCATTGCAGCCCTCGAAACTCCAGGCGTTGAGGTCACCTACCAGACAACTTTTCTCGCCCAGGGAGACGGCAAGGCCGTCTGGACGCCTTTTGCCAAAGATGGCCGGCTCGCCAACAGCGATACATCCTGGGTCAGCGACAGCGAAAAACTGGCAGGCGCGATTGCGCTGCGCTTTACCCTGCAGCCGGGAGAGAAAAAGATCATACCCATGGTGATCTCGTGGGACCTCCCCGTGGTGCAATTCGGCCAGGGACGCAAGTGGAACCGGCGCTACACGGATTTTTACGGCACGACGGGCACCCATGCATGGGCGATTGCGCGCGACGGTTTGCTGAATGCGGCCAAATGGAGTGACGCCATCGATGCCTGGCAAGCGCCCTATATAAATGACGAAAGCAAGCCACTCTGGTATCGGGGGATGCTCTTTAACGAGCTCTACACCCTGGCCGATGGCGGCACCTTCTGGGGAAGGAAGGTGGGCACGGACAAGAAGCTCCCCGCATCGTTTGCCTTGCTGGAGTGTTTCGATTACGCCTATTACGCCACCTTGGATGTTCGCTTTTATGCTTCGCTGCCGATGCTGAAATTCTGGCCGGACATAGACAAGCAGGTGCTGCGGGAGTTCGCTGACACGGTGCCGCAGGAGTGGCCGGAGAAGGGCCTGTGGGTTTGGAAAACCGAGCAGACGGGCGAACCAGTTCTGCATAAGCGGAAAAAGAAGGGCGCGGTGCCTCACGATCTTGGCGTGCCCGAAGGCGATCCCTTTGTTGCTGTCAATCAGCCCGGCTGGCAAGATACAAACGACTGGAAGGACCTCAACTCAAAATTTGTCCTGATGATCTACCGTGACTACGTCTTTACCGGGCGCAAGGACACGGCATTTCTGCGCGAGACCTGGCCGGCCGTGAAAGAAGCGATCACGTATCTGCGCCAGTTCGACCACGGTGGGGGAATACCCGAGAACAGCGGCTACCCTGATCAGACCTACGACTCATGGGTGGTGCGTGGGGTGAGCGCCTACTCCGGTGGCCTGTGGCTCGCAGCCCTGCGCGCCGGCGAAGAGACCGCTCTGATTCTGGGAGATAAGGCCACCGCGGACGAGTATCGCCAGCTTTTTCAGAAGGCCCAGCAGACCTACATCAGCAAGCTCTGGAATGGGGAGTATTTCCGCTACGACACGGAAAGTGAAAACCAGAACGCCATTCAGGCAGACCAGCTCGCCGGTCAGTGGTATGCCAATATGCTTGGCCTGGGAGACCTGGTCCCGCACCAGATGCAGCTGTCTGCAGCGAAGAAGATATTTGACTTGAACGTCATGAAGTTTGCCGGTGGCCAGATGGGCGCCGCAAACGGCATGGCTGCGGATGGTTCGATCATCGACAACGTACAAGCAAAAGAAGTGTGGGCGGGAACCACGTTAGGCTTTGCGGCCTTGCTGTTGAGCGAAGGGATGAACGACCAGGCCTATAAGACGGCTTGGGGGCTTTATCACGTAATTTACGAGAGCAAAGGCTACTGGTTTCGCACGCCCGAGGCGTGGGACAAGACGGGAAATTTTCGCGCCTCGATGTACATGCGGCCAGCTGGTGTTTGGGCGATGGAGATGGCCCAGCCTCCAGCGAAACCTTAGCCTACTTATAGGCGTGGATCAACTCCACGCTCACCCCGCCAATGGAGTCGGTATCCATGTAGTCGTACTGGCCGGAGTCCTTCTTGCCTACGTCTCCCCATGCTCCTGATTGCCATACGTGATAGCCGAGCTTCTCGTACTCGGCCACTGCCTGCTTCAAGTCGTCCACCGGGAAACCGAGATGCTGAACGCCCGCGATGTGCTTTTTGAGGTAATCGGCATAGATGTTCGGGGGCGTTGCGGGCGCGGAGATCCATTCGTAACTGAACTGGTCGTAATTCTGGTAGCCGACCTCAAACGCAAACCACAGCGGTTTGTCCCGGTAGGTAGAATCCTGCCGCGGAGTCGCATGCTCCATGCGGAAAGCGGGAAAGCCCAGCTTTTGCCAGTAGGCCGAGACGGGCTGTAAGTCGGGGACTACCAGCCCGAGATGAGAAACCTTTCCCGGCGGCCCTGGAGCGGGCGCGCCCCCGGGCCAGTAAACGAGCCCCAGGACAAATTTGCCCTGGGGCTCGGTGTCGAAGTAGGTGTAGGTGACCCGCTTGCCGTCCCGGTCGAGGCTCAATTGCTGCAGCACTCCAACGCCGAGACCATGCATGCGTTTGATTTCCTTGTCCATCTCCGCCTGGGACTTTACCTCGTGCACGATGGAAAAGATGCCGTCGCCGTGCTTGCCCAGAAACTCGTTCCAGGAATTCAACTGGCCTTCCGCCGGCTGAATCATGTTCACGGTCAGATTTCCCAACTGGCCGGTGATCTCCCAAGCCCACATCTTCACAGGCTTGCCGTGGTCTTTTCCGGACAGCACAACATCCGGGTATTCGTGAATGTCAGACAAGCCAAGCGCGACCCAACCCTGTTTGGCCAGGTCGACATTCTGCACCAGCCAGGTCACGCTGTTTACCGACTTGTAGAAGGCGGGCATTTCCCCATGGGCAGTGCCTGCCAGCGCGCAAAAAACAGTGAGATAGCGCAAGAGCTTCATTCCGATTTACCCTTCAATCAAAAAAAGATTGCCTGGCGGATTGCACCCGGTCCATACTTGATGGCACATACTAATGAATCGTTCCTAATTAATCAAACGAGTGGAGTGGGCATGAAGCGGGCACTGGCAATAGGAGCATTGCAGCTTTCAACCGCGGCATGCCTGCTGGGGCAAATGGCCGGCATGGCGAGCCACCCGCCAGACCCGGCTGCAAAGATTCCTGTTACCCATCCATCGAATGTGACCTTCTCCAAGGATGTTGCACCTATTGTGCAGCAGCACTGCCAGGGCTGTCATCGCCCCGGGGAAGGCACGCCCTTCTCCATGATGACCTATGAAGATGCGCGCCCCTGGGCGCTGGCGATGAAGCAGATGGTGGTCACCCGGGCCATGCCGCCATGGTTTGAGGATGGGCACACCGAGAAGTTTGAGAATAACCGCTCGCTGACCCAGGCGCAGATCGATACCATTGCCGCCTGGGCGGATGCGGGCGCGCCCCAGGGCGACCCCAAAGATCTGCCGCCGCCGCTCGACTTCGTCACCGGATGGACCATTCCAAAGCCGGACAAGGTCTTCCAACTGCCCCGGCCGTTCTCCATTCCAGCCACCGGGATCCTGGAATACCAGTACGTGATTTTGCCCACCGGCTTTACCAAGGACACCTGGGTTCAGGATGTCGAGGCCGCGCCGACCGATCGCTCCGTGGTGCACCATATCGTCGCCTATGTTCGTAAACCGGGATCGAACTATTTCAAGGGACAACCGGAAGAACAATTCTTTGAGGCTCCGCCGGCCAAGACCGGAGAGAAGGCTCCCCAGGATGACGTGCCTAATGACTGGCTGGTCGGCTACGCTCCGGGCCAGCCGCCGGACATGTTTGCGCCCGGCCAGGCAAAACTGATTCCGGCCGGCTCAGACATTGTGCTCGAAGTGCACTACATGCCCGAAGGCAAAGCCACGACAGACCGGGCGAACGTAGGCCTGGTGCTGGCGAAAGAGCCCCCGAAGGATCGTGTCATGACGTTGTCCACGGGCAATGAGAAATTCAAGATTCCTCCGGGAGATCCCAACTACCGCGTGGATGCCTCCTTTACGGTGCGCCGTGAGGTGACGCTGTTGGGTATGCATCCCCACATGCATATGCGCGGCAAGGATATGTCGTACCGGCTGGTATTTCCCAACGGCGAGACGCGCGCCATCCTCAACGTGCCGCACTATAACTGGCGCTGGCAGCTGTGGTACAACCTGGCAAAACCGATTGTGCTGCCCGCGGGCACCAGGATCGAGTGCACGGCGCACTACGACAACTCGGCGAACAACCCGGAAAACCCTGATCCTGCCAAGACAGTCACGTGGGGCCAGCAAAGCACCGATGAGATGATGGTTTGCTTTTTCAACGTAGCCTTTCCGGCCGCCACGCCGGCCAAAGATCTGCTGCCGCTTCCCACAAATGAAACAGCTTCACGTACCCGGTAAAAGACACTTCCCGCCTATGATCACGCGCAGAACCTTCGTTAAGACCACGGCTGTATGTCTTGCGGCGAACGCATTGCCACTGTACGCCTTAGCGCCTTTGACCATTGGCATCGGCACCTTCAGCTACCACGCGCTCTCCTTCGACGACATGATGGCGCAGTTGGAGATTCTGCTGCCCACCAATGGTCTGCACAACCAACAGATCGAGATGTCGCGGGGCGAGTTCATGGTGATGAGCCATCCCACTGACGAGCTGGTGCGAACGTCGCGAGAGAAGCTCGACAAGGCACGCATACGCTGTGTCTCCTACTACGCGGCCACACTCAAAAATGAGCAGGACGTAGCCAGTGCAGTGCGCATTGCGCAATTGCTGGGGGCGCACAACATCACCGGCGACGCAACGGGCGATGCCCTGCTCAAGCACATCGACCACAGCGTCACTGAGGCCGGACTCACCTTTTCCATCCACAACCACTTCTTCCCCGGCGTAAAGTTTCCCTATGAAAGCCCGGAAGACGTGCTCACTGCGCTCGCACCCCTGTCGGCGAACTGCGGCGCCACGGCCGATACGGGCCACTTCGCAGCCTGCGGATACGATCCGGTGGACGCGGTGCGCAAGCTTGCCCCGCGCTTGAACCTGGTTCATCTTAAAGACGTCAAGGCGGTGCACAGCGGGGAAAACGTGCTGCTGGGAAGCGGGATCGCCAAAATCCCCGAAGTGGAAGCCGAACTGCACCGGCAGAATTTTCGCCGCCTGGTCGCCATCGAGTACGAGAAGGAAGGGGACGACGATGTGAGGGACGACATGCGTACCAACGTCGCGTTCGCCTGGCAATATGGCTTCTCCGGAGCCTAGTAGAGGAGTGAGGAATGTTTAAGCAAAAAGCGATCTGGAGTCTGCTTGTTTTGATGATGTTGCCTCTCGCCGCTTTAGCCGCGGAGCATCCGATCCTGCCGTTAGGTTCGTCCGCACCGGACTTTGCCTTGCCCGGCGTCGATGGAAAGATCCACAAGCTGAGCGACTACGCGTCCAGCAAGCTTCTGGTCGTGGTATTTACCTGCGATCACTGTCCCAACGCGCAGATGTACGAGGGCCGGGTCACCCAGCTCTATAACGATTACAAAGACAAAGGTGTGGCTGTCGTAGCCATCAGTCCCAACGATCCCAAGGCCATCCGCATCGACGAACTCGATTCCTCGGACGTGAGCGATACCCTGGAGGAGATGAAGATCAGGGTGGCTTATAAGCATCTACCGTATCCCTACCTTTACGACGGCGAGACCGAGAGGGTCTCTCAGGCCTACGGACCGCAAGCCTCTCCGCACATCTTCATCTTTGACCAGCAGCGCAAGCTGCGCTATGAAGGTGCCATCGACGACAGCTACCGCATTGAGTTCGTCAAGAGGCACTATGCGCTGGATGCGATCGATGCGCTGCTGGCGGACAAGGAGGTCGCGGTCAAACACACGGGAGCTTTCGGTTGCTCCACCAAGTGGAGCGATAAAGAAGCGGCCAATGTGGCCTTCATGGAGAAGCTGAATGCGCAACCTATCTCGCTTGAGATGGTCTCTGCGAATGCTCTGAAGTCTCTGCACACAAACGCGGATGGCAATGTTCGGCTCATTCAGTTCTGGTCGACAAAATGCAGTGCCTGCCTGCAGGAGTTCGCGGGTATCCAGGACATCTACCGGATGTACAGCGATCGCAACTTCGAACTGGTGGTCGTATCGATGAACAAGCCTGGTGAAAAGCCGGCGGTTACGCAGTGGTTGAACAAGACGCACGCCACCAGCCGCAACCTGCTCTTCGACTCGGACGACACCGCCGCATTGCAGAAGGCATTCGATCCCAAGTGGGGGTCCGGCCCTGAGGTTCCGTACACGATTTTGCTGGACGCCGACGGCAACGTCCTATATCAAACTGACGGCCGGTCGACACGCTTCGGCTCCGTCGCACGATCCTTGCCAATCTGCCCTCGGCCTATATTGGGCTAAACAATTACTGGCTGCAAAAATGAGGTCTTTTTTCTTTACAGGGATAGCCATCTTCGCCATCACCATTGCTCCCCTGATGTCGCCGGCGCAGACAACGATAGCGACGGTGCCCGTAGGCAATACGCCAATAGGCGTCGCGGCGAATCCGGTAACGCACAAGACTTACGTGGTGAACCACGGCAGCGACTCGGTGACCATCATCGATGGGGCGACACACGCAACCTCCACCGTAGCCGTGGAAAATCGACCCGAGGCCGTCGTGGTCAACCCTGTAACCAACAAGGTCTACGTAACAAATGCGGGTGCGGATTCGGTCTCGGTAATTGATGGAGTCACCAATACCGTCAGCGCAACCGTGCACGTGGGAAGCTATCCGCAGGCGCTCGCGGTCAATACAGCCACCAATAAGATCTACGTGGCCAATAATTTCGGTCATAGCGTGACGGTCATCGATGGGGCCACCAACGCGACCACAACCATCCAGGTAGGGCAGGGACCCCGTGGCATCGTTCTCAATCCCGCAACTAACAAGGTGTATACGGTCAATTACGGCAGCCAGGATGTAACCGTCATTGATGCGGCGACTGGGGCTACCACTAGAGTACAGGCCGGAAAGCACCCCTGGGCAATCGCGGTGGACCCCAGGTTAGACAAAATCTATGCAGTGAACGAGGACAGCGCCAGCGTCACCATCATTCAAGGAGCAACCAACGCCACGACTACCGTGGACGTGGGCCCTATTCCCTTTGCGGTGGAGGTAAATCCCGCGACAAAGAAGGCGTACGTTTTGAGCTATGGCAACGACACCATGACGGTGATCGACGAGACTACCGATGCCATTAGCAAGACGGTCAGTTTGGGGACGCATCCGCAGGCTCTCGCGATCGATGAGCAAAGCGATCAGATCTACGTGGGGAATCAGCGCACGGCCAGCGTGACCGTGATCGACGGCAAGACCAATCTCCCCGTCAAGAAGGTCGATGTGGGCACAATTCCATATGCTATCGGTATCGATGCGCCGGCTCATCTGGCGTATGTCGCCAATTTCAGCAGCAACAACGTTACGGTGATTTTGTTGCCTGCGGGCAAGCGAGGTGGGGCTACGCGATGATCGGATTAAGAAATTTCTCTTTGAAGTTGCTCGTGCTTCTCGTGGTTTTGGTTGCGGCGGTCACGGCGCATGCTTTGGATACTCCCGGTCACCCGGTCAAGTTTCGGGTGGTGGCGATCGCAGAGTCGGGGAATACCCCGCACAACGAGTTCGTAGCCGCCGCCAAAGTGTGGCTGCAGCAATTGGCCGACGAGAATGACTTTGCCATCGATTACATTACCAACACCGATCCGATCAACGATGCCTTTCTGGCCAAGTACAAGCTGTTTATTCAGCTCAACTATCCGCCTTATCGCTGGACCCCGGTAGCCAAGAAAGCCTTCGAACGCTACATCACGCGCGGCACCGGCGGCTGGATCGGCTTTCACCATGCCATGCTGCTGGGTGATTTTGATGGATACAAGATGTGGCCATGGTGGTCGCATTTCATGGGGGATATCCGGTACACCAGCTACATCGCGCAGTTCGCCACGGCGACGGTAAAAGTGGATGATCCCAATCATCCGGCGACCAAGGGGCTGCCTTCCTCGTTCGTCGTGCAGCAGGAGGAGTGGTACACCTGGAGCAAGTCCAACCGTTCGACGGTTCATGTTCTGGCCAGTGTTGACGAGTCGACCTACGACCCCAAGAGCATGATCACCATGGGAGACCATCCTGTGGTTTGGACCAACGAACACGTTAAGGCCAGGAACATCTACATCTTCATGGGCCATCACCCGGAATTGTTCCAGAACAACGACTTCACCCAGCTTTTCAGGAACGCCATCTTCTGGGGTGCGGGCCAGTGAAAAAGTATTTCCTCGCGCTGATCTTGTGCGTTGCGTTCGTCTCTGCAGGCGGCAGCGCACAGGAGGCCAAAGCCTCACAGCCTAAGGTATTGATTCTGTATTCCCTCGAACGTGGAGAACGATCACGTTCTCTTCGCGCTGGATGCGCTGCGGTTCTTTGCTGCGCTGGCCCAGAAAGACAACTTCGTGCTGGAGGCAACGACCAACTGGGAAGATCTGAACGATGCGAATCTGAAGTCCTACCAACTGGTTGTGTGGCTCAACGAATTTCCCCATAACCAGGCGGAGCGAGAGGCATTTGAGAGATACATGACGGGAGGCGGCGCCTGGCTTGGCTTTCACGTATCCGCATACAACGACAAGACTACGAAGTGGCCCTGGTTTATGACGTTCATCGGCGGAGGCGTCTTTGACAACAACAGCTGGCCGCCCTTGCCGGCGAAGCTGATCGTGGACGACCGCACAAGTCCCGTCACCCGCAATCTGCCGGAAACATTTCTCTCGCCCACGAATGAGTGGTATCGCTGGAAGCCAAGCCCTCGCCTCGACAGCCATATCCATGTACTAGTAACGCTTGACCCTGCAAACTACCCACTGGGAATCAAGAGCCTTTTGACGGACGGAGATATTCCGGTCGTGTGGACCAACACGCAGTACAAGATGCTTTACATGAATATGGGCCATGGCGATAAGATCTTCACCAGCCCGGTGCAGAACAAGCTCATTGAAAATGCAACTACATGGCTGCTGGGCAAGAACTGAGACCAAGCTCGCTCCACTGAAAGCCTTCAGGGAACCGGACGGGTGCCCCAGGTTCGCCAACCTGCCCCGGCTTGCCGTGGGAGCGTACCTGGGCCGAAAAAAATGGGCGGCCCGGATTTCCTGCTACGCGGTACTCACCAACGCCCACGTGTGCGGCTTTCGGCAAGGAAAGCCGCATGGGGTGCGCCAACGCCTCCAAACTCCACAGGAAATCCGGAGGAAGCCCTTCTATTCCATTCGCCATTTGCCGTTGCTTTTTCTCGTCCTACTCTTCGGATCGTCAGCCATCCTGCATGCTGAGGCATGCAAGAGCAATCCATTGCCGCGCCAATCCGACTGGCCCGTCTATGGCGGCCAGCCAGAAGGCGATCACTACTCCCCTCTGTCACAAATCAATCGAGACAACGTACAAAGGCTAAAAGAGGCGTGGAAGTTCGATGCGGCCGAAGAGGGCGGTCTGGAAACAAGCCCGATCATCATCGGGAGGACCCTCTTCGCCTATACCGCCTCGCAAAAAGTGATTGCGCTCGAAGCCTCGACCGGCAAACTTCTCTGGAAATTTGATTCCGGGCTGCCGAGCAAGCAACCGTCCCGCGGTCTGGCCTACTGGACGGACGGCCGGCATGGCCGAGTCCTTGCCGGCGTAACCCACTATCTCTATGCGCTCGATGCACAAACGGGCAAAGTCATTCCCATCGTTTGGCGAGCAGGGAAGGATCGATCTGCGCAAGGGACTGCGCGGAGATTATCTTACTCAGTCCGTCGACCTCACCAGCCCCGGCATGGTTTACCAGGATTTGATCATCGTTGGCGGCCGGAATCCCGAGACCTATCCATCTCCTCCCGGCGATATTCGCGCCTTCGATGTGCGCACGGGCGAGCTTCGCTGGAGCTTTCACACCATCCCTCATCCCGATGAATTCGGTTACGATACATGGCCTCCAAATGCCTGGAAGACCGCCGGCTCCGCCAACAACTGGGCCGGTATGGCGCTCGACGAAAAGCGCGGCATCGTCTACGTTCCCACCGGGTCGGCGGTCTTCGATTTCTACGGAGCCGATCGCGTGGGCGATGACCTGTTTGCAGATACTCTGCTTGCACTCGATGCAAAGACCGGTAAACGCCTTTGGCATTTTCAAGGGGTGCATCATGACATCTGGGATCGCGACTTTCCGTCGCCCCCGGCGCTGCTTTCGGTAAGACACAATGGCAGTTGCGTCGATGCGGTCGCACAAACAACCAAGCAGGGATTTCTCTATCTCTTCGATCGCACCACCGGCAAGCCGCTCTTTCCCATTGAGGAACGGGCTTACCCTGCGAGCCAGGTTCCAGGGGAGGTTACTGCGCCTACCCAGCCATCACCCATTGCGCCGGCGCCCTTCACCCGGCAGATGCTTACCGAGGATTTACTGACTACGCGTACCCCGGAAGCGCACGAGAAGGCAGTCAAGGAGTTTGCCACATTCCGCAGTGGCGGCCAGTTTCTACCCATCGGCCTGGACCAGGAGACCGTCGTCTTTCCTTGTTTTCTCGGCGGCGCCGAATGGGGAGGGCCGGCCGTGGATCGCATCCGCGGCGTGATCTATGTGAACGCAAACGAGGCAGCGTGTGTTCTGGGCCTGACGGAAAATCATCCCACTGCCAGTACGGGCGAGAGAATCTACCATAACCAATGCAGTCTCTGTCACGGCAAGGACCTGACCGGTTCGCCTCCGAACTATCCCTCCCTGGTCGACGTCGGCAAGCGTCTTTCGCCCGCGCAGATTGAAGCCAGGATCTCCCAGGGCGGCGGCCGTATGCCGTCCTTTCCCAACCTTCGCGACGAGCACTTGCGGGCGCTCATCCAGTTCCTGACCAAACAGACTCCGCAAGGGACCGCAGCCGATCCGGACAAGGGAGCGATCTACTCCAGCGCCGCCGACGGCACCACCATGAAGTACGAAGTCACGGGATCGCGAGATTTTGTCGATGCGGAAGGCTACCCGGCGATTACTCCGCCCTGGGGCACACTCAATGCGATCGACCTGAACACGGGCCGCTACCTGTGGAAGATTCCACTGGGGGAATATCCGGCGCTCGCCGCCAAGGGCATGACCAACACCGGTTCAGAGAACTATGGCGGCCCGATCATCACCGCAGGGGATCTTGTTGTTTATCGCTGCAACGGTCTACGACAAGAAATTCAGAGCCTTCGACAGCAGGAACGGCAAGCTGCTTTGGGAAACAGTCTTGCCCTTTGCCGGGACCGCGACCCCTGCCACCTACATGATCGACGGCAAGCAGTATGTGGTGATCGCGAGCGGTGGGGGCAAAGATCCAAAGGCCCCTTCCGGCAGCACCTATATCGCCTTTACTTTGCCTTGAAATTCATCAGCTCGATGGCTGGGGAAGCAGTACCGAGGGAATCATCTCCAGTGCGATCGGCAATTGCTCCCCAAAGAACGGATGTGTTCCCAAGCTTACCTGCGCCAATCTTGGTGACGGCGAACTCGCTCTCCTGAAGCTGCTTTTGCACCGCGCTGATGAGCGCGGGATGGCTGCCCACTTCTCCCTCCAACAAAATAAGGCCAGGGTTCAAAATGAGCGAGAGGTTCACGATGATGTCAGCCACGATGCTGGCGCGGTGCTGGACGATCTTATCGGCGCGAGCATCCCCGGCTTGCGCCAGGTCGAGCACGCCCAGGACGTCCATCTTCTCAAGGTCCGCAGCATCCTGGCCGGGCTTCTTTCGTAGCTCTTGCCAGCTCTCGAGAATCCCCGAGCTGGTGAGCAACGTGTCGAGTTCACCGAACTCATAAAGGGTGGGGCGTTTGCGCGAGGTATTGGGTAAACGGAGGTAGGCGATTTCGCCCGCGGACCACTGCGATCCGTGGTAGATCTGACCCCCCAGGACGATCCCCGCGCCAACATTCGGGCCGATGTGAATCAGGATGAATGTCTCTTCTGCCTGCGCGGCGCCGCAGTATCGCTCACCCTGGGCGGCCAGGTTGGTATCGTTTTCAATAATGACCAGGCATTCTACGATTCTGTTCAGCTTGGCGCGCAACGGTACGGAACGCCAATTTTCCAGCGTACTGATGGACATCACAACGCCTTCATCCACATTGGTGATGGCCGGCACACCCACGACCAGCGCCAGCAACTGCTCCCGTTTCTTGCGATGCTTGCGCAGCAGCCGCCGCACCTCTTCCCCGATATAGATACAAATCGCGTCCGGGGTGGTTTTCCGGTCGGCCAGCGGGATTGTTTGGGTGTCCAGTTCCCGCCCATTCAGGTCTGTAAGCAGGAACGAGAGGCTTTCGGCGGTAATCTTCACGGCGAGCACGCAACC
Source organism: uncultured Acidobacteriaceae bacterium (assembly GCA_963721125.1). Classification (GTDB taxonomy): domain Bacteria; phylum Acidobacteriota; class Terriglobia; order Terriglobales; family Acidobacteriaceae; genus PALSA-350. Next base: position 1,184,196 of record CAVRHZ010000001.1, read on the forward strand.
GCGCTCTGCCTTGAACGAAATTATGTCCGGAGGCCGGCCTCCGTTGGACTCACCCTCGCCCAGAGGTTTGATCAGGTCGGCCGCCAACAGATCACCCACCACATTGGTGATCGTAGGAGCGCTCAGGCCGGAAGCGCGCACCAAGTCCGCTTTCGAACAGGAACCACTCTCGCGCAGGAGCTTCAGGACCCGAAGCGCGTTGGTATGGCGAAGAAGTGAGGGCCTGCCGACCGGAATACTTTCGTTCTTCAAAGAAAAAACCGACTTAGAAATACGGGAGAAGTTTACGGCGTTGTGAATCCAGGATTACAAAGCAGGCAAGCGACCTCTGTTGCCCCAAAACTTAACACCCCTTTATACCTGACAAAATCAGAAGCTGCCACCTTCTTGCCGATGATTGTAACTAAAGATTATGAAGTATGCTACGATTTGGATTCTCGGCCGCGCACCCTACCCTGCGAGGACATAACCACTGATGATGAGCGTCAAGACTTCTCTCTGCGGCATGCTTGCATTTTCCGCCGCCCTTCTAGCCGCCCTTCTGGTTACGACGGCTTCGGTCTGCGCCCAAACCCGCGCGCCGCACCATCCGCTGGATGCTCTCACCACAGAAGAATACTGGACCATTCACGATGTGCTCCAGCAGAGCGGCCATCTGACCGGCAAGACCCTCTTCTCCAGCGTACTGCTGCACGAGCCGGACAAAGAGAAAGTACTGGCGTGGAAGCAGGGCGACCCCATTCCTCGCGAGGCCGATGTCATCCTCGAGGATCAGGGCAAGACCATCGAGGCCCGGGTCGACATCCCGGGACACAAGCTTGAGTCCTGGAATCTGGTACCCGGGGTGCAGGCCCCCATTACCGAGACAGAGCTGGACACCATGAATGAGGTGGTCAAGAAGGACCCGCGCGTGATCGCGGCGCTCAAGCATCACGGGATCACCGACTTATCGGGCGTGCGCTGTGAGCCCATCCCGATCACATGGATGATCTTTCCCGAGCAGGCAAATGGCCGTATCGGCTTTGGCGATTGCACCGATTCTCACGGCGTCTACCATCCCTGGGGCCGCGCCATCGAAGGGGTCTATATCCTCGCTGACCTTACCAGCGAGAAGGTCCTCAAGGTAATCGACAACGATCCCGTTCCTATGTCATCGGGAGATATCAACTACGAGGAAGGCGAAGCAACGCCGCGCCCAGGTACCAAGCCCCTGCTTGTGACCCAGCCGCTTGGCCCCAGCTATACGATCGACAAAGGCGAAGTCGTCTGGCAGAACTGGCATTTTCGCTTTCGCCTGGATCCTCGTGTCGGCCCCGTCATCAACCTCGTGCGCTACCAGGATGGAGACCGGCTGCGTTCCGTGATGTACGAGGGCTCACTCTCGGAGATGTATGTGCCTTACATGGACTCCGATGCGGGCTGGGACTCGCGCGCCTTTGTCGACGCCGGAGAGTTTCTTCTTGGCGGCCTGATTAAGCCTGTGGGTCCGGACGATTGCCCCGCCCATGCGCAGTACTTTACCGGCCTGGTGCCTTCGGATGCGGGCGCTCCAGTTCTGAAGCCACAACTGGCATGCCTCTTCGAACATGCCAGCGACAACCCGGCCTGGAGGCATCTCGAAGGAGATGTGATCAGCGCCCGGCCCAGCCGTGAGCTGGTGCTGCGCACCGCTGCGGTTGCCGGAAACTATGATTACCTGCTCGATTGGATATTCCAGCAGGATGGAACCATCCGGGTTGCGGTGGGTGCGACTGGCATCGTCGAGACCAAAGGAGTGAAGGAGGAGACGGTCGCGCACTCCATGGGCGAGGAACCCGGCAAGCTCGAACACGGCACATTGGTTGCGCCCAACTTGCTGGCGGTCAATCACGATCACTATTTCTCCTACCGGCTCGATCTTGACGTCGATGGCCCAAACAACAGCTTTATGGTCGACCGCCTGGTGCAGGAGCCACTTTCCGGGCATTCGCGCAAGGTCATCTGGGCGGCCCAGTCCTCCATCATCCATACGGAAAAGGACGCCATTCTTGACCTTGATTTGCGTCATCCGGCCATGTGGCACTTCATCAATCCGACCCAGCATGATGCACGTGGATACCCTACCGGATGGGAGATCATGCCCGGCGCTACGGCGGTCTCGAGCATCCCGCTCGACGACCCGGCGCAGCGCGTAGGAGCTTTTTCAGGGCACCAGTTGTGGGTTACCCCTTACCGCCCGGACGAACGCTATGCCGCGGGCACTTATGTCACCAATAACGACGGGCTTCGCGGGCTGCCCGAATGGACCAAGGCGAATCGTTCCATTGAGAACACAGATATTGTCGGTTGGTACACGCTGGGCTTCCACCACGTTGTTCGACTGGAAGACTGGCCGGTCATGCCGACGCTCTGGCACGATTTCCTGATTCGCCCGGTCAACTTTTTTGATCAGAACCCGGTCCTCACCCTGCCACACCAGCCATAGGACGGCGGAGAAAACCGCAGATCCCTCCACTCCGCTGCGCTCCGGTCGGGATGACAATTTTTGTTTCAACTCGATGACCGGCATGATAACGGCGGTTGTGCAATAGAATTGTCATCCCGACCGGAGCGCAGCGGAGTGGAGGGATCTGCGGTTTTCTCTTTCATTTCTAAGCGTCGATACACCGCAGAGCTACTGTTCCATAACGCCGTACTGGAAGCGCGGGGTGAGCCGGCACCCCGTCCGCTCGACCATCGCCAGCGTCAGTGCCTGCGGGACCAGCAGGGAGGTGATGCCCTCCCAGGGTTCCGGAACAGCTTCGATCCTCACCGGAAACAACTTCTCCGTGGTTTTGTGCTCCTCGCTCGAAACCAGCACCACCTTGCCGCCACGACGGTTACATTCCTGCGCTAGCTTGACGCCTAGCTCGGCGGCCCGGCCAAGGGCAAAGATGATGGCGACATGCGACGCGTCCACGTCTAGATTGGGCCCGTGTTTAAAGCCGGCGCCGGTGTGCGCAGCGGCGCGATGGCCGCTCATTTCGCGGATGCAGAGTGCGCTCATGAAGGCGCCGCCATAAGCCGCGCCTCGGCCGATGATTTCGGTGTTCGCCGCGCCTCTGCAGAATCTCTCCAGATCGCCGCGCATAGCGAAGATGGGACCCAGATGAGCGGAAAAGACCTCGGCCGCCTGCTCGGCCTCCTGCTGCCATGGCCGGCCTACGATCTCAGAGGCCAGGATGATGGCCGCCGCCGTAGCGTTGGTGTAGGTCTTGGTAGCGTTGCCATACTCCGGTCCCGCCAGGATGGGGAGCTTGTTTTTTGCCAGGTGCCAACAGGTGCTCGCAGGATTGTTACAGATAAGGCCCAGCGCCCGGTTCCCCCCTCGCTTGAAGAGTTCCACCAGTTCCGCACTCTCCCCGGAGGTGGTAAGCAGGATAGAAAGCGCCGCGTCATCCCATACCGAGGACGCATAATGCAGCCATTCTCCAGCATCGACTGAGAACGCCGGTCGCCCGTGCGACTGCAACAGAACCGATCCGCTGATAGAAGAACAATAAGAAGCGCCCATGCCGATAAACAGCACTGGACCCTTTTTCGCAGCCAATTCACGAAACTTCTTGAGCTCAGCCTGAATGGTAGAATCGCCCGCGTATGCCTCGAGTAGCCGGCGAAGCTGTTCCGGCTGTTCCCGGCACTCGATTTCCAGGATTTGGGTTCCCGTTGCGGTGAGCAATTCCTTAGCCGGCTCAATGCCGGCTATCCAGCGCGGCGCTTCCGTTTTGTTTTCTGCCATGGCACCTTCCTCGGACAGGAAAACCCCTACTTTGTTAGAAAAGATTCGTTAAAAAGAGGGGCCAATACCCGTGGTTAAAGGTTATCATTCGGCATAGGTGAAACCTATTGAACGACCCATCCATTAGCCAGCCGTACGTGAACCAGGCCTTCATCCGGAGGGTCTCTTTCATCGCTGGATTGGGGGGTATTCTTTACGGCTTTGACATGGGTGTCATCGCCGGCGCCTTGATCTTCGTGCGCGACTCAGTTCCATCTTTCGACCATGATGCAGGAAGTCCTGGTCATTTCGGTGCTCGTCGGCGTGATGATCGGCGCACTGGTAGGCGGCACGGTCGCCGACCGCATCGGCAGACGCAAGACGCTGATCTGGGGGGCAGTCCTTTTCATCGCCGGGTCTATCCTGGCGCCGTTATCCCCCAACGTATACGTACTGTTCATTGCGCGCGCGCTGCTTGGAGTGGCTGTGGGCTTTACATCCGTTACGGCGCCCGTATATGTCTCCGAGCTGGCTCCCCCGAAAACGCGCGGGATGCTCATCGGCTTATACCAGTTTGCCCTCACCTCAGGAATCGCAGTGGCCGATCTGGTGGGTTACTGGTTTGCCGGACCGCACGGATGGCGGCTGATGTTTGCTTTCGGGCTCCTCCCCGCGCTGCTCTTTCTCTTCATGGTTCTTACCGTGCCTGAGAGTCCTCGCTGGCTGTATGCGCAGAACAGGTTGGCTGAAGCCGAATCCGTGCTCATGTCGTATACAGATGACGCGGGCGCAAGACTGCTGTTGGAAGACATTCGCGTCAGCTTGCTGACGAAAATGGAGCGTCGCTGGAGCGCGCTCTGGAGTCCGGCAGTGCGCGGCTCGCTCTTCATCGCCGTCGGCTTTATGCTCCTGACGCCCGCGACCGGTATCAACGCCGTCCTCTACTACGGTCCCCAGATATTCTCGCTCGCAGGCATCAGTTCTGATAAAAATGCAATCTTCGCTACGCTTCTGGTTGCCATTACCAATGTGCTCGCGACGGTGATCGCCCTGGTGCTGGTGGACCGTCTGGGCCGGAAGCCTCTTCTCTATGCGGGCATTGGCGGCATGACGACCGCGCTCTTTGTTCTGGCTATTTGTTTTCACGATCAGGCAGCGCTGGGCAAGTCGTTGGGCATCATAGCCACCGCATGCCTGATGTCTTTCATCGCCTGCTACGCGTTTAGTATCGGGCCCATCGCATGGATTCTTGTCTCCGAGGTATTTCCCTTGCGCCTACGTGGCCGGGGGGTTGCTGCCGCCACACTGAGTTTTGGCACATCAAATTTTCTTGTTTCGCTTACGTTCCTGTCGCTCATTAAAGCCGCGGGCAATTCGCTGACCTTTGTCATCTTCGGGGTCTTCTGCGTCCTGACCCTGGTCTTTGTGCGCTTCGTTATACCGGAGACGGCAGGGCGTGAGCTAGAGAGTATCAGCGCGCGGCAGTCTGTAGTCGCGCCGTAACACATTTAAGGTAGGCCCAGCAGTGCATTCATTCGTACCCGAGGTTATTGAGTCGATGCAGCAACAAGAACCCTCCAGCGCCAATGGGAGTCCGCAGGAGATACTAACGGCGCCGGAGACCGGCTATGTCGTAGGCGCCGATATTGGAGGCACTAGCCTGCGTCTTGCGCTCGCAGGCATGGATGGCGAAGTCCTGGCTAAGTGGAAGGTATCGACTGCGGGTATTCGTGACCCGGAGGTGGTCGTGCGCCTGATTCGCGAAGGCGTGGATGATCTGCTACAGCAAAAGTTTTTATCGCGCAGCTCGCTGCGCGCGGTTGCGGCTGGGGCGCCCGGCGTCACGGATGTGGACGCGGGTGTCGTGCTTGCTACGTCCTATCTCATGGGCTGGCGCGATGTTCCGTTGCGCGCGTTGCTGGAGGCTAGTCTCGGTGTACCGGCGGCGGTAGAGAACGATGTGAACACGGCCGCCATTGCGGAAAGTAAGATCGGCGCCGGGCAAGGAATACGGGACTTTGTCTTTCTCGCCGTCGGCACAGGTATCGGCGCCGGCATCGTGCTCAACGGAAGGCTCTTTCACGGTATGAACTGGTCCGCGGGCGAGATCGGTTACATGCTGGTCCCCGGAACTTCGGTGACTCCGGTGGAAACGGGGGAACCGGGAGCCCTCGAGGGTATTGTCGGAGGCGAGGGCATAAAGGCGCAGTGGCAGAGCCTGTGGCGCGAAGACCGTACCGAGCTTCCCAGGGATCTGGTCGCGACCCAGATATTCGACCACGCCCTTGCCGGTGAAGCTTTAGCGCAGACGGTTCTCCAAAAGTCCGCGCAAACGCTCGCCTACGCGATTTACAACCTGGCTGTTGTCCTCAACTGCCCGTTGTTTGTATTAGGCGGCAGCGTGGGTATGCATCCCGCCTTATGGAAGCTAACGCAGGAGATTCTCACCCATAGGGACAAGCGAGTGCAGCCCGAGTTGTTACGCAGCACACTTGGGCCAGACGCGCAGGTAAACGGAGCCATTCACCTGGCGATTGATGCGGCGTTATCGCGTGTGCTGTCAAGCTGAACAATAACCGCAGATCCCTCCACTACGCTACCCCCGGTCGGGATGACAATTCCGTTTGGTACGAGATTCTACCCCACAAACAGAATTGTCATCCGACCGGAGCGTACCCGGATTTCCTGCCACGCGGCACTCACCAGCAGCCACGTGTGCGGCTTTCAGTAAGGAAAGCCGCATGAAGTTTGCCAACGCCACCAACATCAACAGGAAATCCGGGGTAGCGTAGTGGAGGGATCTGCGGTTCCACCGTCCAAGCCGCAGATGCCGCCTAGTTGTTTTTCCAGTACTGATTGAAGCCCTTATAGTCAGACGGCAGGTTGGCCAAAATCGTGCGCTTAAGTTCAAGCAGGTCTACAGACCCCAACTGCTTATACAGCACTTTCCCATCTCCTGACAGGAGAATGGTATAAGGCACGGCGGAATCCCACTTGGGATCAAACGCGGTCTGCAAGCTGGCGGTATCCTGCGAATCAAATAGATAATTCTTGCTGGTAGCATGCTTTTTCTGGAGGAAACGCAATACGCTCGGCTGCTCGTCCGGCATATTCGCCGACACCGTCACTACGGAATAATCACGCGCCCCATACATGCGCAGGGTATCCTGCAAATCGGCAAACTCCACAATGCACGAGCCACACCAGGTTGCCCAGAAGTCGACCAACATCATCTGATGGCTAGGGTTGGTGCGCAGTTTGCTCAGCTCCGACTTTGAAATCGTTTGGACAGTAACGGGTTCCTCGTTAATCTTTTCCAGCGCCGCCTCCCTCCCGGCCGATTTCTCGCTCCATTTGGTCGAACACCCGAAGACACCGGTGTGCTTCACCGCCACTTCCTTGTGGGCAAGCAGCGCATCGATCGCGTTGCGCGCATCCTGGGTCTTGACCAACTCCGTTCGGTAACTGTTATCGATACGGCCTTCATATCGAAGATGTCTTTGCTGATCGAAGATGAACGCATGCGGCGTCGCCTGCGGTCCGTAGGCCCGCGTCACTTTTTGCGTGTCGCCGTCATACAGGTACGGATACGTAAGGTGCTTGTACTGCACGCGAATCTTCATCTCGGGCAGAGTGTCACTCACGTCCGACGAGTCCAGTTCGTCGATGCGGATAGCTTGGGGATCGTTCCCCTGGATCGCGACTACCGCTACACCCTTGTCCTTGTAGTCGTTCGCCAGCTGCTGGATGCGCTTCTCGTACATCTGCGCGATGGGACAATGATTGCAGGTAAAAACGACCACCAGGACGGGGCTGGACGCATAATCGCTCAGCTTGTGTATCTGGCCATCCACCCCGGGAAGCGAAAAGTCGGGAGCGGAAGCGCCAAGCGCAAGAGTCGGATGAACTTGCTCTGCTGAAGCAGCGCCCAGCGTTATCAATAAAACCGCAAGCAACTTCCACATGGTTGTCTACCTCGGTGTTCTCAGATTAGTTTAGCGCTACTTGCAGGCCATATTGGCGGCAGGCGCGGGCTGCGGAGTGATGTCGGCGGATTCCAATCCCATCGCCCACTTGATGGCCTCGGTGTACATCTTCTGCAGCCGGGGATCGTCCCAATTGTCCTTCGGATGCCCCAGGGTCGAGTAGTACACGCGGCCCTTACCGTAAGACTTTGCCCAGGTAACCGCAAAATCATGATCCTGCCGATGCACCTTCGGGTTCTTAAGATCCAGCTTGCAAGGATCCAGGCGCATCAGCACGCGCACCTTATCGCGAGAAAAGTCCTTCATCTGGTAGATCTCGTCGTGAAGGACGAACTCATGTGGCCATTGCTGCATGCCGGGAAACGCGGGGTCTTCGACAATAATGGGCGCATCGAAGGTTAGCCAGGGGTGCTCATCGAAATCCCCGCCCAGCATGTCGACAAACTCAGGCCACTTGACCCAGGTGATCGCCGCGCTATGCACCCCGATTAACCCTTTTCCGTCGTCATGAACAAAGGAGAGGAAGTCCGCCTTCTGCTGCGCATCCATCTCCAGGTCGCCGCCGGTAAACATCAGGATCGCGTCAAAGTCATTCAGATTCTTGGCGTTGTATTCGAGTTTCTTCTTGGTCAGCACTTCCGTGTCGGTGCGGATGGTCGTATCCCATAGGCCGGTCTGCTCGCCGAGATGCTCGATAACCGCCATGGCATGAGAGACCGACTCATGGCGATATCCCTTTTCTTCACCCAGGACAAGCAGGTGCTTCTTAGCGGGTGGCTGCCCAACAGCCAGGTTGCACACGAACACAATAGCGATAAACGAGGCCCAACGAGTCATTTTCATAAAAAACAGTCTTTCACAAAAAGAATGCGCAGGCTCCCGGTGGTGGCCGGAAGCCTGCGTGATCTGCTGACACATCCTTGCAAATGCGCGGATCAGAAGATGAACTTGCCGCTTATCTGACCGATGCGGGCGGATGCGGTGTTGGTGGCCTGACCGAACTGGCTGCTATTCGCATTGCCAATTACGTCAATGAAGTTAGCGTGGTTGAAGACGTTGAACATCTCGATGCGCAGATTGAGGGCTGTTCTCTCGGTAATCTTGGTGTCCTTCTCCACACCCATATCCGTGTTGATCGTTCCCGGCCCGTGGAAGAGATACTGCTTCGCACTGCCAGTCACGCCACAAACTTCAAAGCCGCAGCTGAGGCCACTGGCGAAGGCCGAGGTATTGAAGTAGGCATGTCCAAGAGCGCGCGGATTCAACTTCTGCAGGGGAGCCACCTGGTTCGGATAGTCGAGACCAATGTTGGTCAGAGCGGCATCCCCGCTGCTGGCCAGGCTGACTGGGAAGCCGGTGTTGAAGCGGCTGATGCCTGTGATCTCCCAACCGTCGCTGTACCGGTGGGACCCCAGGAAATGGGCAAAGGGAAGGTTCCAGGTGTAACTGGCTACGAAGTTATGGCGCATGTCCCAAGACGATTGGCCATAGTTACGGAGGGGATCTCGAGGGTCCCAGAGCGCGCCCACGTCATCCAGCGACTTGGCGTAGGTATAGGAAAGCAGGTACGTGACGTCGCGAGCACGGCGCTCCGCCGAAACTTGCAGTGAGTTGTAGTTGGAGTTTCCTGAGTTCTGCACGTACTCTGATTCGGCAAAGGCCACCACCGGGCCTCCGCTGGAGTTGTGGTAGTTGGGGCTGATGGTCTGGTTGTCGATCGCCCCCACCAGCGAGCCATAAACATTCTGCCCATTCTGCGTGTAGACACCGGCTTCGGCATACGGTCCGCAACCCGCCAGTGCCATGCACAGCGAAGCATCACCGTAGAGTATCGGCACGGCATGCTCAATGTGATGCGCTAGCGTGCCCACGTAGGCCACCGTCAGCACCGTCGACTTGTCCAGTTGCCGCTGGATAGAGAGGTTGAAGTGCTGGGCGGTGTCGGTCTTGTTGTGGTTGTAGTAGCCGGGCACGTAGAGAGGCATGAGGTTTCCAAACTGGAAGTTGGGAAACGGTCCCGGACCCGATGGGAAGGTAAAGGGAAAGTGCTGACCCTGAGAGACACCAGTCGGCCGGGTGATGTACGGACTTCCGAACTCCACCGGTTGTGGGGAATCCCAGTAAAGGCCCCAGGGAGCATCGCCGAGAATACCGAAGTTGCCATTATCCGCGACGCCCAGGTAGTAGAGACCGAAGGCCGCGCGAATGCTGGTCTTGCCCGCAGCGCCCCACAGGCCGCCGGAAGGCGCGTAGGCGATCCCAAGGCGCGGTCCAAAGTTGCTCCACCGGGTGGGAGAGATGGTGCTTGGAACTCCCGGATCACCCGGAACCAGGTTGCCGGGGGGCGAGAGGGGAAACTTGACAGATTGTTCTCCCGGGACCGGAGTCGTCAAGCGGCCATAGACATCGCTCCAGGGCCGGGCGACGTCCCAGCGGAAACCGGCGTTGATGGTGAGATTGGGCGCCGCCTTCCAGGAATCCTCAATGAAGAGACCGCCGTAACGGGTACGGTTGTCCAGCAACTGAATGGAGCATTGGATGAAAGAGGCCGGAGCACCGATAAAGTAATCGGAGACGTCAGCCCCCGTCTCGACGCCGTTAAAGTTGAAATAGCCGTTCGGCCCGCAGGTGTTGCGAGCATTCAGCTGGTAGTAGCGGAAGTCGCCGCCAAAGCTGAGCGAGTGGTTGCGGATCGTCTTGCTGACATTGTCGCCAACACCGTAGTTGGTTTCAGGCTGATAGAGATTCAGCCAGTTGTTGCCGATGGCAAAGCTATTGAAATAAAGGGTCGGCACCGACGACGGGTATCCTGGCGGCCCGGAGTTGACCAAGCCACCGGTCGCGCCATTGGTATTGATGCCGTACTGAGAGTAGGAGCTAATCGTCGACGAGCTGGAAGGCTGTGCCGTGTGAACCGCGCTACGGAAGAATTGAATGCGGGCAACGTTGACCGTGCTCGCCCCGATGGTTTTCGTATTGCTCATCACGAACAACTGGTTGCGCGACGGCTCAGTGACTGGAAAGCCGGGTAGAGTCGGAAGCCCCGGGTTAGTCGTGGCCTGGGGATAGACGGGGTTGACCGCTGTCGCGTCGTCGTAGTGATAGTAGAACGACCAGTCCCCGGTCTTTTGATTTACGAAATCGATGCGCTCGGCCATGTTGGTATCGACAATCGTACCCACATGGCTTGAGTCCTCGTAGTTGAAACCGCCCGGTTGATTGGCCGCTGGAATGAGTGGCAATGTCAACTTGGACACAGGGTCCATATACGCGGAAATATTGCGGCCGGGCACGGCATTCCCGTTGTTGTCGGTTGTCATCACCGGCGTGCCGAGTTGGTTATAGAGCGTAGGGGTGCAGGTCGGCGGCTGGCAGACTCCTCCTGCGCCGTTGACGACTCCGCCGCCACGAGCCTGCAGGGTTGCGGCCCAGGCGTCCCCCTGAACCGGGGTATCCAGGATGGCATCGGAAAAGATCCCGTTACGCTCATCGTTGCTGAGAACCTGTACCAGCCCCGTGCTGGCTCCCGCGTTCTGACGCGTTTGCTGAAAGTCGGTAAAGGTAAACAACTTATCCTTCAAGATCGGACCACCGAAGACGCCACCGTACTGGTGGCGCTTCAGCTCCGCCTTGGTGGTGTCGAAGTAGTTGATCGCATCCATCTTCTGGTTGCGGTAGAACTCGAAGAGAGTTCCGTGAAAGCTGTTGGTTCCGGACTTAGTCACCGTGTTCATGACGGAGCCGGTGAACTTGCCATACTCAGCGCTGAAACTGTTGGTGATCAGGCGAAACTCAGCCACAGAGTCCGCGTCTGGAATCAAGCCGGCGCCCATATTCTTGGTCTCATTGACCTCAGCACCGTTTACCAGGAAGGCATTGGCCCACTCAGGCTGGCCATCGGTGGAGACATTGCCCGACGATCCGTAAAGGCCGGAGGCGGGCGCGCGATCGTTATAGGTGCTGACCGTATTCGAGGGAGCAACACCGGGCTGAAGTGCGAGCAGGTCGAGGTACGAACGCCCGTTGAGCGGCATGGCCAGAATCTGCGAAGACGTGATCGTAGTACCCATCGAGGTAGTGGTCGTATCGACCTGCACCGCACTCGCGTCCACAGATACGGTTTGGCTTACGTTACCTATCTTGAGAGTGAAGTCGAATTTCAAAGCATCATTGACGTTGAGATTGATATTCTCAACCACTCCATTCTCGAAACCGGCGTCGGAAGCAGTCAGGCGGTAAGTTCCAGGAGGCAGTGCCAGAATGGTGTACTGGCCTGATCCATCCGTAGTCGCCGTGCGGGTATAGCCGGTGGAAGTCTGGGTTACGGTCAAGGTCGCGTTCGGAAGTACGCCCCCAGAACTGTCACGGACGTAACCAAGAATGGATCCGGTGACGTCTGCCCGCAGGGGAACGGTGATGGCCAGTAAGGCCGAACAAAGACAAAGGGAACGGCCAACCAGCGCCGCGGAGGAAGGAACAAAGAATAACTTCTTCAGCTCTCGGAGAAATTGCATGTCTAGCCTCGCAAAGTCACAGGAGTCCGGGGCCGGCAGGCACGCTTTCGCGGCTGCGGATTACTTTGTAAAGTTCCATAAGGATGTAGGAAGATCCAACGTAATGCAACTACTTTTTTGCAGACTTTTCAAAACAGCTGTGTTCTTTGTTGCTTCGGGGTGGGGCAGAAAGGGAAGCCGAAGGTCGGGCCGCCAACTGGGGTCCAGGGCGTCTTCTTATTGCTGATATGGGAAAAATCTCGCCAATTTCCCAAAAAAGAGATTTACATAATAACTAACTATTACTAAATGTAGTTTGCCCACCCACGGCACGTTCGCTTTGCCCGAAGATGAAACTGCAGGTCGGCTACGCTCCGGGATGACAAAGTGAAGGGTGGCGACTCGTATTAAGGGCCGTGAGATCGGAGGACGAATTGGCAGCCAATCGGTCAGCGCTTACGAATGAAGCTCTCCGGCGTGCCGTCTGCAGGATTTACAAAGATGATGTCCTTAGGGTCGCGTCTCGGCGTGTCGATGGCAAGAAAGACGACCGGCCCCTCAAGGATGGCGGGCAGGGCATGAACGATACGGCGCTTGAAGAACAGTAAGTCGCCAGGACCAAACTCGGCTCCGTTCGAGGCCTCTCCCATCCAGAAGTTACCTCTGCCCGAGAGAACGTAAAGATACTCATCGGAGCCTTCATGGTAATGTGGCGGTGTCTCCCGATAGACCCGAAAAACTCGAGCGCTGGCAGCCTCTTCGTCCGTAAGGTACGTATCCAGCAACAGAGTCTCCGCGGTCTCCGGAAAGGATCGGGCGATCTCATGCGGACGGAAGCGTTGGAAGGTTTGTTTCTCAGTCATGACGGCTCTCCACCAGGACGGCATCACTATCTTAAACTGCCGTCCTCGCCCACATTACGGGGCTAAGCCAACGTAATGGTGAGTCGGGTCACGGAAGATGGTGGCAGCGTGCACTGCACCACCTTCCCCGAAACGGTTGCCGTCACCTTCCTGGTTACGACTGCATTCGGCTGCTCAAAGGTATTGTGGGCGTGCACGTCCTCACCCCCCAGCACGTCCGCTCCGGCCGCTGTTGCGCTGGCTCCGCCGCGTAGGGCAACCAGGGCGCGGGAAAAGAAGAAAGCGGAGCCGGCCAACGCGCTGGTCTTCAGAAAATTGCGTCGCTGCATGTTGCCCTCGAAGAGGCCTCACGTCGTAGTGGGCAATACGAGAAAACATTTACTCGCACCTGTCAACCGCCCAAAATCCGGCCCGCCCATCGCACCGATCCTCATTCGATTAACGCAAAATTCTGGCGGAGCGCGGTCTTCGCTGTCTCCAGCACGGCGGCGCGAACAAGCACGTAATCTGTATCGAACGTAGAGAGCGAAAAGATGCTGATGCCGGCCTCCACCAGAGGACTGAGGATGGCCGAAAGAACGCCGACCGCAGAAAACTCCAGCTTCGCTTCGACCGTAAACGCGCGCCAGCCGGCCTCACATGCGACGGTCGGGGGAACCATAGCCGACGGACAAACAATCGACAACTCGTGCGCGGTACGAGTGACAGAGACCAGCGGTTCAGGCAGAAAGCTTAACCACGCAGGAATCGCTGTATCCGCGGGAAGCCGTACGATGGACAATTCACCATCAAGCAGTCTAAGAACCCGGTCCTCATCGCGCAGCACCGGCGCTACCTAGGGGGAGCTGGAGGTGCCGCAGCCGGCCTCACAGGTGTGCCTGCGGGATTGCTAACCGCGTTGGCGTTGCCTGGTCCCCCCACCTGTTGCACCACGGGCAGCCTTTGGTCGACCGGCGGCAGAGGAGGAAAGGGAGCATGCGGCTCTGCCTGGTACCAATACGCAACAGAGTAGTAGTTGTCGGAACGATGATTGGCGTTGCCGTGCTCGATCGTCGCCTTGAAAGACCGCCGGAAGGGGATGGGGGCGTCAAGATGAAAACGGTAGACGCTCGATCGGCTGCCTGCCAGTTCCGGGCCTACCACCGGCGCCCCGTAAAGCTGATAAGAGAAAGGTTTGCCTCCGAAATCCCACGCGCCCAGGAAATAATCCTCCGAACCGGTGCCTGAAATCGCCGGGGTCGCGTCATCATCGACAAAGAACATGTCATCCCCTTCGCCCCACCAGCCATCCTGGTTTTGCAAAACCGACATGGTGACACCTACGAACTGGCCGCTGCCCTTGGCCTGCATCCACACATAATTGTCTTGTCCATTAAGATTCCGCTTGTCATCCACCAGCGGATCGCCGTTGCTCGTCCAGTTGTTTGTCCATCCATGGTTGGGCTGGGCCTGACGATATTCTGCGTGAAAGTATAGGGTGCCGATGGGCAGTGGATGGGAGTCTGTCTGGTAATCAATGTTGTAGTAGAAGCTGCCGATGGGCTGCTTGCCCTCATTCGTAATTGTGACCTTGGCATGCTTCTGGAAGGGCATGGGGAAAAAACAGTTGAGGCTGTTTTCGCTGCCCACCGACAGCAGCTCAGACTGCCAGGAGTAGTAGTCTCCCAAGCCCAACCCGAAGAAGTCACCGATGGGCGCTTCCACACTCGGGGAGGTCTCGCCATCCCAATAGATACGCAACACAATGCGTTTGAGATGGTAGGGCTCATCGCTCGCGATGGTGAACCAAAGATGGGAGATTCTGCCTGGGCCGTCCGTATCCAACACGGTCAGCGTGGAGCCGGGCTCAATCCTGCGGGCATCTGCATTGGCGCCGGTTGGATCTGAGCTCGAAGCCCGGTGCGAAGTGTAGGTCTGCTGGCGAGTCAGATCCGGTTGCCACGTACCGTTCTGATCTTGAGCCACGAGCGAAAGACTCGTTGCCAGAAACACCAACCCGATGAATCGCCTCACGATAATTTCCTCATTCTGAAAAACCCCGCACAGCGCCCGTTTACTCAGCGATCTCCTCGAAGGAGAGAATCGGCTTCAGACGCTTATCTGTCAAAATCTTACCGTGCGGTCAGCTTCCCAGGGCAATTATGTGCTGCAGGATGACCTCTCCCGTCCGGGCATCTGCGCTGTTGAAGCGGAAGGCGCGGGTGCTCTTCTCGAAGCGAAGATTCTTTACCTCTTCGATTTTTCGCAGGATGGTGAGCCTTCCGGCACGCTCGAGAGCCGCATCGACCGCGCCGGGCTTCCCGGCAAACAGGCTATAGGCTGGGGTCCCGAGGATGGCGGCCTCGCGCGCCATGGTCCCGCCTCCGCTCAAAACAGCGTCGGAATGTGCCATCAAGCTGAGCGCGTCCACAGACCGGTCGGAAACGAGGAAGGGGGCAGAGCGCATTCCGTAGGAACTCTTAAGCCTTTCTCCCTGTTCATGGGTCCGGGGCAGCACGATGACTTGCGCGTCCTTATATCCGCGCAGACGTTCCACCAAAGCCCGGAAAAGAACTTCGGAAAAAGGATCCTGGTAATGAGCCCAGGTGGCGGGAGGGCGGACGGTGATAATCAGCCGGCCGGGGTCCAGGTTCAGCTCGTCCATCACCGCGGATGAGTTGCGCCAGCCGCTCAGATAGACGTTTTCCTTGAAACCCGGATAGCGGATGACCTTCTTCATATTTACGTGCTGGCGCTCCAGGGTAAGGGAGGGAATGGTCTCCGGCAGGAGGAGCTTGGTCGCCATTCTTGAAAAGAGTTCCGAGTAAACGAACTCGTAGTCGTAAATAGTCATGACCGGAATGCGCAAGAGCCACGCGGCCAGCACCTGGGCCCGCGAGCCGTGGTTCACCGCCATGTCGGGACGGTTCTTGCTCCCGTACCAGGCTAGGCGCAAACCCCGGACTACTGTGGCCAAGGCACGAGTTACAAAAAAGTGAGGCGTGCGGTGCCGGCCGATTACTACGTAGTTCAGACCATGCGATTCCGCAATCTCTTCCACCTGGCCGAAGCGCCTGGCGGTTAGCAGAACCTCGTAGCCGGCCCCTTCGAGCCTCTCGATGAGAGGGGGAAAGAATTGGGCGTGGGGCGAGTTATCGAGGTCGATCCAGATGCGCATTTTGCTTCCCGGGAGAATCATAATCCAACCCGGTTGACAAAGCTCACTCCGTGGCGATGCGGATTGGATCCGATCAAGCGCTCGCCAGCAGTAATTTGGCGAGTGCATGCAGCATCCAGGCTTGTCCCCACCGCATGTAGAGCGCGCGGTTGGTCCAAAGACGGTGTCGCTGATAGTAAAACGCACCCTCGGGACCCACCATGTTGCTCATCGTCCAGTGGAAGGTCTTCCAGGCGAGTTCGAGGGTTTCCGGGTCGATGAAAGAGAATGCGATCAAGTGCAGGATGGCCTGGGAACATGAGTGAATATCAATGGGAAATGTACGGTCATGGAAATACTTCGGGGCTCCTTCATCGGTGAAGAAGGTCGCCTTGTAGTAGCGATGCCCCAGGAGCATGCTGTCTTTGAAGGTGTGATCGCCTGTGGTCCGCTGGTAGTCCAGCAGGGCGCAGACGTTGTATGAGGTGTGGAAACCGTCGATCCACCGCTGCCGGCGAAGCTGTCCGTAATACCATCCACCGCTTTCCAGCTGACCCCTTTGCAGAAAGACCATGGCTTTGCGGGCCAGGGAAAGATACTCCTGGTCTCCGCGCAAGCAGCCTACGCGCGCCAGAAAAACGGCGGCCAGTGCGCTGCTGTTGTAGATCTGCGTGTTGTCCCCGGGCGTATAGCTGAAACAGAGTTCCTCCTGGGATTCAAAGGAGCGATTCAAGCGGGTAGCCAAAAAGTGGGCCACAGACTCGGCAATCTTTAAAGCCTCAGAGTCAGCAAAAACCCGGTGCATCTCCATCATTGCCGTCCCGCAAAAATAAGACGCGATACAGTTAGGGGCAAACACCGGCAAGCGTGGACCGCGGAGCGAGACATAGTCCCAGTCGTAGCCCCAGCAGTAGTCCGCTTCAAGGGGCGACCGCAGCCCGACCAGCTCGTTCTTCAGCCAGGCGGCTTCTGCGGAGACGTCGTAACCGGCTTGCGCCAGATCGCAATATGCCGAAAGGCAAAGACCCAGAGCCTTGGGGTTGCGACTTGGGGGGATTTTCAAGGCCTGGCGCAGTCGCAGGCCCGCGAAACGCTTGCCCGCCTGGATGAGGAGAACCGCGGGCAGCGCTTTCCGCGCCCAAGCTCCGCTTAGATACGGAGAGTTGAGCAAGTCAAAGGGCTCGTAACCCGCGAATTGCCTGCTTTCCATCCAAATGCGCAGCGTTTCAACCGTTTGAGTCAGGCTGGAAGACTCGCTCAGGGCGCGCTCCGTCACAGAGGCACAGGCTCCTCGGCGCCCGCCAGACGGTGCTGCCAAGCTTGTTTGAGGATGCGCACAATTCTTGGAGCAGTCTGGCCGTCCCAAAAAGGCGGGCGCTCAGGCGATAATCCGTCTTGGAAGCGGTTTTCAAACAATTCGACAGCGCTGTCCAGTAAGCCCCGGGGCTCGCTTCCAACCACTCTGTTTGTGCCCATGGATACGGTCACGGGCCGTTCCGTGCTATCGCGATAGGTCAGGCATGGCACCCCGAGGAAGGTGGTCTCCTCCTGCACTCCCCCAGAATCCGTAATGACCATGGCGGCATGCCGGATGAGGTCAAGAAAATCCAGGTAGGAAGCCGGTGGCATCATCCATAGACCGGGCCCGGGGAGTTCTCCACCCTCCCAAGTCCTCACCGCTTTAAGCCCAATCGTCCTGCGTGCCGCTTCAATGTTCCGTGCCGTTCTTGGATGTGCCGGGAAAACTACGGGAATGCGCTGTGCAAACTGGGCGATGACGTCGAGCGTGCGCGTCAACTGATCTTCGTTGTCCACATTGGAAGGGCGATGGAGCGTGAGGACAACGTAGCCCTGTGCTGCCAGACCCAACTCCGAGCGCAACGAGGATGCTTGCGACTGTTCTACGGCCCGGATGAGGGAATCAATCATCAGGTTACCGACGAAGAAGACCCGGCCGGGGTCGACTCCCTCGTTGGAAAGATTCCGGTTGGCGCTTTCTTCTGTAGTGAAAAGAAGGTCTGACAGCGCATCGGTCAGGATGCGGTTGATCTCCTCCGGCATAGTGCGGTCAAAGCTGCGCAATCCCGCTTCGACATGCGCAACCGGAATTCTTTCCTTTGCGGCTACCAACGCGCATGCGACGGTCGAGTTTACGTCGCCGGCGACCACCACCATGTCGGGGCGATCCCGCTGGAGAAGCTCGCCAAACCTGCGCATAATATCCGCGGTCTGCTTGAAATGCTCGCCGGGGCCCACTTCCAGGTTGTAATCAGGCTGCGGCAGGCGTAATTGAT
Source organism: uncultured Acidobacteriaceae bacterium (assembly GCA_963721125.1). Lineage (GTDB taxonomy): Bacteria > Acidobacteriota > Terriglobia > Terriglobales > Acidobacteriaceae > PALSA-350. The sequence goes on from CAVRHZ010000001.1 coordinate 1,202,704, forward strand.
CGAAGAAAACCTGCGACATGCTGTAGTCATAATGCTGGCCGGTATGCACCAGAACCGGCTCGATTTCTTTATCCAGGCGCAACTCGGCGAGCAGCGGGGCGATTTTCATCATGTTCGGCCTGGCGCCGACGATGCTCATGATTCTCAAGCGGTTGTTGCCCATCCTGCCCTTTTTGCTTTACGCCCTTGGCCAAGGATATAGCACCGGCATCCTGACTCTGATCTGTTCTAATAATCCCACTTGGTATTGGCAAATGTGCGGAATTTCCGGCGTACTGGCATTCAAGAACAGCAACTTTGAGGTGACGACGGAATTCCTCGTCCGCATGCGCGAGACGATGATCCATCGTGGCCCGGATGGCGCTGGTTTATGGATTTCGCCGGATCGCCACGTGGGTCTGGCACACCGGCGGCTTTCCATCATTGACCTTTCCGATTCCGCGTCTCAGCCCATGAGCAATGGCGATGGATCGCTGCAAATTGTTTTCAACGGTGAGATCTATAACCACGCGGAGATCAGGAGCGAGCTGGAGGAAAACGGACACCGAAGCTGGAAGACGGATCATTCCGACACCGAGGTCATCCTGCACGCTTTTGAACAATGGGGCATCGCATGTCTGCAGAAATTTCGCGGCATGTTTGCCATTGCCCTTTGGGACGCTACGGCACGCCGCCTTTGGCTTATTCGCGACCGGATAGGCGTCAAGCCGCTTTACTACAGCATTCATCACGGGCGGATCACCTTCGCATCGGAAATCAAAGCTCTGCTTCAGGATCCCGGCCAGGTTCGTGCCGTGAACGAGGAAGCTCTCTTTCACTATCTGTCCTTTGTAACGACGCCTGCGCCTGACACGCTCTTTGCAGGGATTCATAAACTGCCTGCGGGCTCGTTCCTGACCATCGACGCGGATGGCCAAAGCCGCCAGGAGCGATATTGGGATGTTCTTGAACACACCACGCCACTGATCGCCGTCTCAGAGGATGAGATTGCTGAGCGGCTGCTCGCGGAATTGCGCACCAGCGTGGCACTACGCAAGGTGAGTGACGTTCCGGTGGGAGTTTTTCTATCCGGTGGAATCGACTCCAGCACCAACGCGGCGCTGTTTTCGGAGCACGCCACAGAGAAGGTAAAGACGTTTTCGGTTGGGTACGACAAGAACTATCCCGGCTGCAAAAGTGAGTTGCCGTTGGCCAGTGAAATGGCAGCTCGCATCGGCGCGGCTCATCATGAGCAAGTCCTCACGCAGCAGGACTTTCTCAACTTCCTGCCGCGCATGGTTTATCTCCAGGACGAGCCTATTGCCGATCCCGTCTGCATGCCGGTTTATTTCCTTTCCCAGTTGGCGCGCGACAACGGCGTTGTTGTCGCCCAGGCTGGGGAAGGATCAGACGAGCTCTTTTGGGGCTATGAGCACTGGAGACAAATCCTGAATTTGATTCGCTGGAATGGCTATCCGGTTCCGCGCGTGGCCAAGAAGATTGGTCTTCTTGCACTAAATGCGCTCGGCAAGTCTCATAGCTTGGCGTACGAACTACTATGGCGTGCAAGCGCCGGGCTGCCGGTTTTCTGGGGCGGAGCCTATGCCTTCTCGCACCGCGCCAAGCTGGATATACTTGCCCCCCGCCTGCGGCGCCGTTTCCGAAGCGAGACTTCCTGGCAGGCGATACGCCCCGTCCATGAACGGTTCATGCAAAATTCTTGGGAGAAAACCCCGGTCAAGTGGATGACCTACCTCGATCTCAATCTGCGCCTGCCGGAACTGCTGCTCATGAGGCTGGACAAAATGGGGATGGGTGCAAGCCTGGAAACCCGCGTTCCCTTTCTTGACCATAAATTCGTGCAGCTTGCGATGAGCATTCCGGAGCATGTGGTCACCCGGGAAAACGAATCAAAGCACATCTTGAAGAAGGCAGTCAGGGGAGTCATTCCCGATGACATTATTGATCGGCGCAAGCAGGGGTTTGGCGTACCTATCCAGGAATGGTTCTTGGGGCAAACGGGAGAGGTCGCCCGGCGTGAACTATCGGACTTCTGTGACAAGACGGATTTCTTGGACCGTCCTGCGGTGATGAAACTGATCCAGACCGGACGGGGACGCGATGCCTGGTTTTTATTGAACTTTGCCCTCTGGTGGAAGGAATTCATCCAGGACGAGAGTCCCTCCCTGAAGCGGCCAACGGAAACGCTGGCTTCTACCCACTCGTTTCAATAAGCCAATGGAACCTCTATGCGGAATGCGTCACTTGCACTGTTGCTCGTAATCACTTTGTGCCTGGCAACGCTCACACTTTGGATTCCGGCATTCTGGCCCGTCGCGCTCTTCGAGATATCCGTTTTCCTGATTGCTGGCATAACCGCCTTCTTTGGGAAACTACCTAAGGACGACGCTGCCTACCCCTTGTTCGCATTGAGCTTTATTGTTCTCTGGGGATGCTTCCAACTGCTCACCGGTCGGACCGTCAATCGTTTTGCGACAGAGCGTGCAACTTTGCAGTGGATGACCTGGGCCGCTGTCTATTATGTGGGGATTTCTCTCTGGAAAGAGGAAATCCTGGCCAAACGTATTCGTACCGGTATTGTCTGGTTCGCCTTCGCAGTGGCGGTTGAGGCGATCCTCCAGGCATATCTATCCCCCGGGAAAGTATTTGGTCTGTTTCCGACCGGCTATCACGACTTTGTCATGGGGCCCATCGTCTATCACACGCATTTCGCCGCCTTCATCGAGGCCATTCTCCCCATTGCGTTGTTCCTGGCACTTAGCGAAGGCAGCAGGTCGAATGCTTTTCTCCTCGTTTCGGCGGTGCTGCTTACGGCTGTTGTCGTCAGTGCTTCACGCGGAGGGTTGGTGATCGTCTGCGTCGAGGCGTCCGCCGTATTGGTCCTTTTCCACCTCCAGAAACGCGGAACTGGGCGCAGGATCGGTGTGATTGCTCTTTCGCTGGTGGGCTTTACAGCCATTCTGGCGTTGATTGTGGGGTTGGCAACTGCATCGGCACGGTTCTATTCGGAGCCCCTGACCGCGGGCCGTCTACAGTTCGCCATCTCCACGCTGCACATGATCGCAGCGCGTCCCTGGATTGGCTGGGGGCTGGGGTGTTGGCCGGCCGTATATCCCGCCTTCGCAACGTTAGACCCCGGAGCCATCGTCAACCAGGCACATTGCGACTGGTTGCAGTGGACCGCCGAAGGGGGGGTGCCAGTCGGCCTCGCTATGCTTTCTCTCGCTCTTTGGGCAATACGGCCAGCGCTTCGCTCCCTCTGGGGAATCGGCGTGATAGCCATCCTGGTCCATGCCGCGTTCGACTACCCATTTTCGCGTCCGGCAGTCGGCGCGTGGCCTATCCTGATTCTGTCTATGGCTGTGGCGGCCCAACACAGAGAGGAACCTCGGCTTATTCAGGGCTAACGGTCGAGGACTTTCCACCGCCCAAACCTAGAGCCACCCCAACTACGGCACCAGCCGCGATCGCAACGATGACTATGATCTTCGTGGTATCACTGTGCTGAGGAAGTGGCGGAGGTGTGGGGGCGTTGTTCGCCTCCGGAGGGGCTGTTGCTTCTGGGTTGGCGCCGACTTCTGGTCCCGCACCATTGGCAGGAAGGGATTCACCGGAAGGTGAGGGTGGGGCCGCTGCGGGAGTGTTCGCTGTTGGAGTGTTTCCGCGCATCTCGCTCATCGGCATCTGGTGAATATCTGAGACCGACATCACCTTGGAAGCTCCCGCCGCGGCCGCTGTATCGAAAATGCTGCCTGTAACCTCTACCGATGCTCCAACCAGATCGTCGAGATCCGTCCCTTGTAGTTCGTAAGTAACGTTCGTTGCTACGTCGGTCAGCAGAAAATGCCCATAACGTCCCGGATGGTCCTTACGTAGAACGCCATGCAGCGTCAGTTGCGCCCCTGATGATGGCGGTGTGGTTTGCCCCGCGGTTGTCGGGGTTGAATTTTGCTGCGGTGGCGTTGCGGTCGAGTCCTGCGGCGAAACCTGGACAACAAAACTGAGCGCTTTGCCCGGCTCCAGTCGAGCCACGAGTCTTCCCGCCGAGTTGCGAACCTCAGCCGCTCCGCCTTGTGCCGCTACCTTAAGGTGAGACCTGTCTTGCACGTCTACAAGGACCGCACCTTGCGGAGATAAGGAAGATACCTTCAGCCCATCCGCAACCAGTGTGTGGGCGCCACGCTGGATGGCTCCTCCACGCTGCAGAACGGCATATTCGCGGTAGACCTTGACTGCGGAGTCTGGTCGGAGGAGGAGATTGGAGCCTCCGGGGAACATCAGATCCGACGCTACATTGCCTGCCTGGACGACATTCCCTTGAAACAGGGTAGAGTTGCCTCGCACGATCGCCCCGTCGACCTGTGCCTGTCCGTTGGTTACGACAAAACCTACACTCGAGGGCGAGGCAGCTACGCTAACCAGGCAGCTGGAAGTGAACAGCGCAATGGCGGACTGTAGCTTGACGAGCATTTGTGCCTCGGGGAAAAAACCGGCTCCAACTCGGACAAGTTTATCCTCCGGGACGAGGGGTTCGCAACGGTATTCACGCCCTGATTGGCTGGGAGGCTATTTGACGGCACGGGCCAAGAGGTACCAGCCGACATGCTTTCCCGCGCGCTCAGCCCAGGACGCAGGAACCAGGTGTCGTAATCTGCCGAAGTCGTTTGGCATCAGATGCCGGACGTAGAATCTAACGTCGCGGAAGTCCTCCAATATAATTCGCATCTGACCTCTCGAATAAGTCTTTACCAGGGGCATGTAATTTATGCCATCTGCTCCAGACTCAATCTGTGACATCAGGCCCTGATATCCAAGGCGCCGAAGTTTTCCGCGAGCGATACCGTTGACGAGAAGCGTGTAGGCATGAAAGAAGCTGAATGTATGGTAGAGGCCAAGAATGAACTCACCGCCGGGCCTTAGGACGCGGTGGCACTCCGAGATACAACCTACTGTGTTGTCGGTGTGGTGCAGGACGCCGAAGCTGTAGACAGCATCGAACAAGTCGTTCCCAAATGGAATGGCGGCGGCGGTGGCGCACTGCAAGCTAGCGCGCATCCCGCGCACCTGGAAATTCTGCGCGGCGATCTCAACATGACGCTGGGTGATGTCAATGCCGAAGACCTGCGCACCTCCCTTGGCGAACTGCACCAGGTCGGTGCCTTGTCCGACGCCCACCTCCAACACCCTCTTCCCTGCATACGAGCTGAAGCTGGCGAACTCGCGCATCCAGGGAGCGTAGTTTTCATAACGGTTGCGCTCGACAGCCTCAAAGTAGGCAAGACTGAGTTCATCGAGGTCATCCAGTGCTCCGCATGGACGATTGGTCCATTGCCTGATCGCGGAGTTGTCGGCTGCCGTAAACTTGGTTTCAGTGGTTGCGCACATTGCCGCCGTTCCGTGATGTGTGAGAGCCCGGGCGGTGGCAAAGCTTAGGGAACGCCGCCGAGGCAAATGGAAACGCTTCATATCCGACTTCGGTATTTACCCGGTTCTAGTTCTCTTTCTCTAGCCATAGCGTATCGCAATCGCCCCTACAAGCTTGCCTTCCTTAGCACCAGCGCGGTTAATTGCCCCACACTTTTCAGGCCCGAGATCTCGCCCGTGGTGAGCCTGATCTTAAACTCCTTTTCGATCGCCACAATCAGATCCACATGAGTGAGAGAGTCCCAGCTTTCAACGTTATCCGCCGTCATGTCGTCACGCAGGATGAGGTCAGCGTCGTCAAAAACGTCGCGGAAAATGCCCGTCAGGCGCACATGCAAATCATTTGTCGCGACCATGAGAGTATCTCCCTATGGATATATCCTTTCTTGGCTAGTCCAATGCAGCCTGTCCTGGCAGAGGAGATGCAAAAACACACTTCTTCCGCCTTACGCCTGCTGGGAAATCGCCCGGTCAAGCTAAGGAGCAACTGCTGCCGATTCTGGTGCAACGGCCTTAATGTACACCCTCGAGGGCTGATATGCCTGAACGGACAAAGACCACTTTGTCGAAACTTTCTCCTCGACAAACGGAGTAAACCCAAACTGACGGTAGAAATCTCTCACGATGTCATTCTTTGGTGTTGGACTATAGAGGCCGATGACCTGCGTCGCGCCTACCTTTGCAGCATATACAAAAATCTCATTCATGACATGCCGCTCTACACCTCTTGATAATACGCGGCAACTCATCAACCAGTCTCTAATGCACAGGTCATTACCTTGAACTTGCAGGATGACGACGGAAATCAGCCCATGATCGCCGATTTTGTCGGACAACTTCACATAAAGGGGAAGTATGGAAGGATCCTCCATCATTCGCGCGCATTCTGCCTCACTGTAGCGCCGAGTCGTGAGATTGAACTGATTGCTCCTTTGAGTCAGCTGTGCTATTCGAGGAAGATGAAAAGGATCGAATCTGGAGACAACGATCCGCATTTCAAGCGACTGGAGAAACTCGTCAATCGAGGCATAGTTGGCAGCAGTAACACGGCGCTCGGCCTCCAGATTGTAAAGCTCAACGCGGCGCGAATCTTCGTCCGAGACGGTCGTGGTCTCAAAGAGGTTCAACTCCGAGAGGAACCGAACGTATTCCGATGGATCGTCCGGAAGCTCAGGGACAATAACATCCGGCAGAAGTTCTCTCACAAGGTTGCGTTCGAACGGATCATCGTCGAGAAAGACCATCGAGTCGAAACCGATATTCAAGTTTTGCCGAATAGTTTTTATATTTTCCGCCTTGTCCGTCCAGTTCGCGACGAAGACCGTGATGTCTTCGCGCCGAAGAACCATTGCGGGGTGTGATTCGAACGGCAGCACAGCATTTCTTTCGTCATTCTTGCTGCAGACAGCAAGAATGATTCCTCTCCTCAGGAGTTCCCGCAGAAAGAGCTGAAGGCGGTAAAATCCTTCACCATCGCCGTGCTCATTCAGTGCGATCCCAACAAGGCCGTCGTCCCCGATGGTTCCTCCCCAAAGGGTGTTATCCAGGTCCAGGATCACACACTTTACTCCTCGCCCTTGCATCGCTACCAGAACATCAGCCAGAGATTGGGCGACATGGGGCAGAAACTCAAGCGAGCAGAATGTCCTGGATAGATCCCAAAACCGGTCATCGAAAAAGCGCATCCTGCCTACCAGCGAAGCCACCCCGTCCACGTCGTGCAGGAGCACTCCCTTGCGTTCTCGCGCGCACTTAGCAATACCGGCGTTTAGAGAGAGCGCGACAGAATAAAATGATTCAGGAACCTTGAGATCGTAGCTGCCAAAATATCGTTCTCGCGGCAGTGCAAAGGTGCTCTGAATGACCGTTGCCCGGCTGTTCGACTGGACTGCGCTCCAAACCGCGGTAATTCTCTCGAGGGTTTCGTCGATAAAGACGCTTCCGGTGGTCCTCCGCTTGGCGAAGGACGCGTGTAATGCTTGCGTCGCGTTCAGAATGACAATAGCATCAGGGTCAGATACATATAGTTGCGATTGAACGTCGTAAGCCTCCAGTTCTACAGCATCGAACGCGCCCTCATAGATATCCGCAGAAAAACCGCATCTGTCCAGAATGACTCTGAGAACAGGGACGAATTGTTGCGTAGCTGCATCGCTCAAAAGCGCCAGCCTTATTGCAGGCTTTTCCGACGCAGCGGAGAGTTTCCTGCTCGCTGCAAGCAGATGGCGATAGTCGAGATCCGGCAGCCTATTGCCCAACAAGGTTCAATCCCCCGAGCCAAATCAAAATCACTATACATCGCATACCGTAGCTGTATCCGCCATCGGGCGATGCGCAACTAATTTTACCGTGGCCAGGATTGGACCTCACGTACGATCGGTAGCAGTGTCTCGACCGCAGACGCGGTTTCCACAGCGGTGATCGAAGCGGTCTGATCGGTCGGTAAGGGTGGTAGACGGCTCACCGTAACATGCAATGGCGCCAAGCCTAGGTTCATGTCGGCACATAGTGCCTCCCCAGCCGATTTAGCCATTGCATATTCGGTCATGCTCCGCGGTCGCTCAGATACGAAGGCTGAGGATGGATAGAAGATTGACAGCCGAGGTTCGCGCGCTCGTAGGGTTACCGCTAGTTTCCAGAATCCATGAATGTACACGGCGTTGAAGTCATCGAACCGGACGGGGACGAAGACCTCCGATTGACGCTGGGAGATCATCGGTGTCGCGAAATAGTATAGATGGGTCGGCGCAGTTGCCAGGCTAGCGAGTTGCTCCTCGGCGGGCCTGCGGGCGTCGTAGGCGATAGCCTCCGCGGTGCCGCCCGCTTCAAGAATCTCCCGGGCAACCCTCTCGGCATCAACCCTCCCAACCTGATAGGTGATGATCACGCGTCCGCCGCCGGTGGCCACGATCTTCGATGTCAGTTCGCCGAGTCCGCGTGAGCCACCGACGACGAGTGCTACAGCCCCAGCGAACTCGGTCGCATTGACCAGCCCTGCCAGCGACCGCATGGTGCGCTGCGATACCGGCGGCGTACGAGCGAAACATTCCAGACTACCGGCCAGGCCGCCTCCGGCTATCTCCTGCCGGACCCGACGAAAGCGTGGATCAGTTTCGGTAACTCGGAACGCAACTACATCTTGCGGATTGGTTTCAGCACAGGTTTCTATCGAAAGCCCTCTGAAAATGGAATGCCGGCCGGGACAGATCATACCCACCAGGTTGGAGCAGGCGGCGAGTGCCGCAACGCGCCGAGGGCCGAGCCATCTTGCACCGGCCGGGAACATTGCGGCCACGACCTCCGGAGGTGTCGCAAAGGCGAAACGACCCGACCGGTTCGACATCTGCTCGAAATTTAAGTCAAGCGCTGTCGCTAGGGGCGAGATAAGTTCGGCGGAAGTAACTAATTCATCTGGAGCGGGCCTGGGATCGCCGAAATGAACTGCGACTAGTATCGTCGGCGCACCGGCGACACACACGTTCAACCGCCCGCTCTCCAACCCGCGGTGCGCCAGCACCGCTTTCGCCAAATCTTCCACATACACGAACTTATTGAATCGTACCCGCAAGCTGCGCAAGCGTGGCAGGCCGGGGTGGTTCCCAGCAAATGCATCGAGAGCCCAAAGCAAGAGATGTACGCCGTGTACAACAGGTGCCCCCGCCTGCGTTCGCCTGGCTAGGACTGCGTCCAGGTGCATGGGGTTGTAGTCGCCAGAAACATTGGCGAATCGTTCCTGGTCAGCGCGATTGAATCTCCTGCTCGCCAGCGTCGAAGAATCCATGATCTCGCTCCCGATTTCCAGGTTGCTGGTGCAACAAATAGAATCTGCGTGTCTTCGTTTTATGCCGAGTTGCATGAAGCTCCTCGGTCAAGCGCTGCTGATTAATTCACGCCCCGCATTCTGCACCACTTTGGGTTTCCTGACCCTATTTCTTCAGTAAAACTCACGGCCGCTCTGTCGGTTAAATGAAAAGGATCGCCATAATTGCTTTTATCACGTGTCAGGTCGCTGTCAATATCACAGTCATACACTGGCGCCATTGATACCAGATCGCTCTTAAATTGTTGATAGTCATCCTCGACACCGAGTTCCCGGATCCGGCGCTGGGCATCTATATGTTGAGGTGGGATGACAAAGATGATCGAGATGTTACGCGCATGGCAATACTCGACAATCTCCCGAATTTCATCTTTAAGGTTTTGGGGAGATGCTTTTCTCTTGTAGCGCGTACTGAGGTACTGCAATTGGCTCACCCAAAACTCATCCTTGCTCACCTGCGGCAACAGATTGGTAGGGACATTGAGGATAGCGTCGGCAATGTCATATACCGTGGTCTCCAGAACGTCCGAATTTAAGAAGTACAAAGCGGGATGACGTTTGATTTCTTCTGCTTGTGTAACGCGGTCCAGGGGATAGGGGTTGTACTCCATGAAGCTTATCCCGAAAAGAACTTTCTGGAGCTTGATTCTGCGGGACGCAAACCAGAACGTGGACACCGACTCTCGGAGGGTTCCGCCACCATACGCGAGGTTCGAGTATCGCTGGCTGGTGACGGTCTGCAGAACCTGAACCGGCAACCGCGCCATCTCTGAATCTCCAAGCAGTACATTTGCTACTGGATCTCGGTTATAGGCCGGTAATTTCCACAATACCTGATTCACCTGCTGGGCATATTTGGAACGGATGGGGTCAGGGATTACTGAGGGTTTGACAAACATCCCGAAAGGATCCACATAGTAAACCGGGGGAACGACAAGAACGAAGATCGGGACAAAAAACAGAACCAGGCGGAGCCATATCCGACCGAGATACCGGCCTCTACACTCGGACAGCAGGGACGGCTGAGGTGCTATAGATGACTTGACTGGTTGGGGGTTGACTCGGGACATAATCAGAATTGGACGTAGATGAAGTGAACGCTTTGCCTATGAACTGTCGCTGCTATGGCAATTCCGGCATAATACGTCGCCCACCGAACTGGAAGTGGCAGATCGGAAAACTGAGGAAGTTTGGTCATGCTGTTCCTGTGTTGACTACGAAAATAGCCGCCTAACTCGAACGCAGCTACTACACTCGTTGCAAGGAAAACTTGAACACATCGGAGTCTGCTGAAACCATAATAGAACGCTTGGAGAGATGCTATAGGGGATGCGAGACCATCCGCTATATGCTTTATCTGGTACACGGTTGCAGGTAGCGTTACGGCTCGAAAGAAGACTAGCGAGAAGGCGAACATCCCAAAAACAAAAAGCGGCCCGACCGCACTAGTGAAGGAGTTCGCGATGGGATATTTACGATAGAAGCGTCGGCGAAGGGACAAACTCAGACTGTCAGCAATGAGATAAACACTATGAACCAATCCAAAAAACAGAAAGCCGATCCCTAGTCCATGCCAGAGGCCTATAAGCACCATAGTGACGATAATGCTCAATACCAGTCCCCACTTTCCTAGATTGCGCGTCGCCATGCGCAACGGCGTAAACACATAGTCGGTCAACCAAGTCGTCAGAGTCATATGCCAGCGGCGCCAGAACTGGCTGATGCTCGGAGCGAAAAACGGGTATGCGAAGTTCTCCGGCGATCGGATCCCGAAGATTGCCGCGGTACCGATGGCAACGTCCGTCAGCGAGGCAAAGTCAAAATATATCTGCAAAGCAAAGAGACAGGCTGCAATCCAATTCATATTGGAGTACTGAGGCTGCAGCCCATCGATGTAGGCAACCATGGTGCCAAGCTGATCGGCGATCACCGTTTTCTTCACCACCCCCAGCAAAATCCTTCGCAGCCCCACCCGCATCAGTTCAGCCGCCTTCTGGTCATCGTCTGGAAGCTCGAATTCATTCGCCCGTTGAATAGGGCCTGCCGGCAATTGCGGGAAGAATGTGGCGAACGCAACAAATCGCGCCGGATCGTCCCAAGCCGGATATTTATGCCAATACACGTCGATCAGATATCCCATCAGCTTGAAGGTGTAGTAGGAAACTCCCAGGGTGAGGAGGAGATGTCCCGTTGAAGAAGCCCGACCCCGATCAACAATCGGCAGGATTTTGATAAACAACAGGTAGGAGAGTAGAGGGACAATATTTGCGGCGAGAACGATCCGCCGTCCAACGATCCTCCGTCCATCTCCATCGAGCGCCCGCGCCCCATAGAAGACAAGAGCCGACGCTAGGAGGAGTATGACCGCGGACACGGGACTGTAAAACCCGTAGAGTAGCAAAGACGCGAAGCTGAGAAGAAATGGCCTAAGCCTTCCGGGACAGACCTGAAATAGGGCGGCGGTTACGAGAACGTAGGCCGCATAGTGGAAAGAAAGTAGATCCATTGAGCAATTCGGCGGAGGCGAGCGAATCTTAGGCTGCCGGCTCACCTATATCCGAACCCTGCCGACTGTGGTTCCTCGACCCGACGCGATTATAAACGTTTCCGCCCGCACAGGCCTTTTATCGCTAACATGCCAGCGGTAGGGCTCTGTTTCCTCGCGGCTCCTTCGTCTTCCGCGTTGTTTGTTAAGCTGTATGTGGGTCCGGGGTCAAATTAATTTGCTTCAGCGCCCTCGGTTATTCGCTTCACGCCCCCATCGCCAGAGAATATGGCAAATGACTGCAGAGAAGGACGTGTCCTCATGACCCCAACAGCTCCCACTTTCTAAGGATCGAGTCGCATGCCGTGCGTTGCTCGATGCGCGACGTCTACGCCCTCGGTTCAATAGTTGGCAACGGCACATCCGGTGTGGCGAGAATTCAATGTTTCCTGTGAGACGCAAATGTCGATTGCTTGCCCGATCTGCCAGACCACCGCTCGCTTTATGGCAACACATCCCGAGGCGAACATCTACCGTTGCGAGTGTTGCACCCACGCCTTCAGCGATCCTGCTTCGATGCCAAAGCAGGAAAGGTACGACGCAGACTATTACGACGATACCCATCGCCGCTGGTTCGAGCACCCAAACACGGCACTCTTCAACCGCATAACGACCCTCATCCCGCGTGGCGGATCGGTTCTCGATTTAGGCTGCGGCCGGGGCGATTTTCTCCGTCATGTTCACAGAAAGCGTCCTGACGTGCAACTGACCGGGATCGATTATTCTGCGAATCAGGATGAAGCCGTCCGTTTCTTGCAAGGCGACGCCTTAACACTAAATATACGCGACCGGTTCGACGTTGTTGTTTCACTTGCCGTCATTGAACATGTACCGGACTGTGTCGCATTTGCCAAGCGTATGCAGGAGTTGAGCAAACCTGGCGGCACTCTGGTAGTGATGACGCTCAACGAATCGAGTATCCTCTACGGCCTGGCGCGAATCGGCCGGGTACTGGGTGTCCCGATAGCCTTCGATCGTTTGTACTCGCGTCACCACGTTCACCATTTCACCCGGGCATCTCTTTGCCGCCTGGTGGAAACGTGCGGCCTGAAAGTGTCCCAGCACATAATGCACAATGCACCCCTGAAGGCTGTGGATTTGCCTGTCCGCAGCCGGACGGCAGATGCCGTGTTCAGAGTCGGACTCGGAGCCGTGTTCGTCGCTGGTTCCGTTCTGTCGAAAAACTATCTGCAAACCGTGGTTTGCTCCGGTCCGGTGTCTCAACCTTCCGCGTGGTGAACATTGCGTGGTGTGGAAGCCTCATCACTCTCCACGATTACGTACCGGGGAATGCCGCGGCTCTGATCGTAGACGCGAGCAAGATATTCACCGACAATCCCGATAGAGACAAGTTGTATAGCGCCTAAGAAAGTTACCATTACGATCACCGACGTCCAGCCAGGCACTGTCTTGCCGGCGACCAACGCAACGATCGCGAATGCCGCGTACGATACGCAGAACGCTGCGGTCAAAAGACCGAAGTAGAAGGAGAATCGGAGCGGCTTGGAGGAAAGGCCCATAATCGCTTGAAGGGAAAGGCGGAGCATCTTACGCGGGGTGTACCCGGTCGCTCCTGTCTGGCGTTTGGGCGCCTCGTATTCGATTTTGGTTGTGGGGAAGCCGAGCCATCCCACAAGGCCTCGAACAAACGGGTAACGATCCTTGAACTGCAAGACAGCATCTACCACCACACGATCTAAGAGCTGGTAATCAGCGGCACCACTTACCACCGGAGTTTCGCTCAACAGGTTAACCAACCAATAGAAGATACGCGATGTATGGATCTTGAACAATCCAACGCCTGCTGTTTGCGTGCGGACCATTTGCACGACCTTGGCTCCATTACGCCAGGCCTGAACCATATTTGGGAGCAACTCGGGCGGGTGCTGCAAATCACAATCAAGGGTGACTACGGCTGCTCCGCGAGCGGCTTCCAGTCCCGCCAGGAGCGCCGACTGCTGGCCAAAATTACGGCCGAAGCGAATCAATCGCACCGATGAATCCCGCGCACGCAAGCTCCGAACTCGTTCTGCGGTCGCGTCACTGGAACCGTCGTCGACGAAAATAATCTCGCAGACCTCAGGCTCTGCAACAGACAATCGGATCGCTTCGAAAACAGCGGCAATGTTTTTTTCCTCGTTATAGGCGGGAATCACCACGCTGACACGCCGCTTGTCGTCCGCGGCCGGGCCGTTGCTATTCATGGGTAACAACGTCCGGCACAGACCTTAATCCACAGAAGCTCCGGCAGTGATCGAGACGTGGGTGACAAGCAATTGCCGTTGTGTAAAAACTGAGATGATCGAGCGGCATCGGGAAGCGTGAGACTTCAACATGTTCGTAAAAGTGGCCGAGCAGCATTAGAATCTCGCTCGCACTATTTAGGTGTTCGTGGCGCATGATGGGGCTATAGTCGAGTCCGCGCCTCAGGCGGTATTCGATACCAGTGGTGAGACGCCAAGCGAGTCCCCAGAGCAGGCCGCCTTCGCTGGGAAAACCAGCCCGGAAGGTTCCACCCTCACTCAGCAAAAGCCCGGCACGAGCCAGGATGAACGGAAGGTCGGTCAAATGCTCCAGAACGGCTACGGAAAAGATGCAGTCGTAACGCCGGGTCTGCGGAACTCCTCGGAGATCGGAATAGATATGGCGAACACGCGACTGATATGGGCTAGCCTCCCAAAGCTCCTGAAACGGTTCGATGGCGTCGTAGACACAGGCCCCTGGGAGATACGGAACGTGATTCAGGTTGCCCGCGCCGATTTCCAGAAGATTTCCGCCGGCGACCCCCTCCGAGACGCGACGGTGCATCCAGGATTCGAGAGTCGCCACGATTTTTGACAACCCTTTCTTTCCTGCGCGGTTGGTTCGGTAGTGTTCCACATAACCTGCTTGTTGCTTAGGCGGCAACTCAGGCCGTGATCGTGGGTAGGTTGATAACAGTGCTTCCGTTTGCGGTCGCCGGTCCATTAGTTCGGGCTGGTGCGGAGGTGGGGCCGCGAGATGAGTCCCGGCGAGCGCTTTTGTTGTCGCATGTGTGGCTGAACCAAACTCCATATGAAAGGCTAAACTGTAGTACCAGTAATACAGAGCCAATGTAATCATGCCGAGAACATACGGCGGCTCCGGGATAGCAATGATGCCTGGTAACGCAGCAGCTACGATGGCGAACCCAAAGGCCATTTCCGTACCCAGCGGCTTTGGCTTCGAGATGGCTGCCGCGAGCCCGATATTTGTACATAGCAGCAACATGCACGCCAGCACGCCGGATTTTGCAGCTACGGTATAGAAGACCAACCTGGGGTGCCGATGAACAATTTCCTCCACTCGCGACCGCAGAACCGCTTCGTATGCCTCTCCACCATAGATCGCACCCGGCTCGATAGCTTGCACATATTCTACTGCCACGGAATCCTGCCATGACGGAACATACTTATTTGTCAAATAACCCAGCCCCAGATACGCCGTGTGCCAGAAGAGGTGATGGTTGAGGGAGCGTCGATAGCCGGGTTGATGCATGACCAAAAATCGGTCTCGATCATGCAGTGGAAACTGCGCATAGAGTAATGGCAGGCTTATACCAACCAGCAACGTAAACGACAGAAGAATCCTCATCGATCGTTGAAGGGGGGTGAAACAAACAAGCACCGCGAAAAACACCAGGATTGGAGATGCAGACTGCGTTCTTATCCATTGAGCAAGACCTAGGATGGTGCCGGACAGAAATACGATCAGAAAGCGGTGCCAGGGCCTCACACCTATGTTCAGGCTAAAAACAATCCAGGGAATTAGCATCAGCACAACTGATCCCTGAATAACGTAAACGTCGCCCATCCTATAGGAAAGGAAAGCCCCAACGAAGATCGGAACAAATGCAATGATTCGTTGCCGGATTCCAGACACTCTTAACCACAAGCCCGCTAGCCCAGTAGCTGCTGAAACAGCCAGCACACCAAACAGAAACAGGTTCAGAGATCTAGCTACGCTCCAACCCGTCTCCCGCGCTAGCAGAGGAACGAGATAGAAGAGGCCGGTGTCATCTCCACACGGTACAGGCTCCCATCGCCCATTAAGTCGGCCGACGAGAGGTATACCTGTTTCATTCCATCCCAACTGCGCCTCGTTTAGTTCATTGAATCGATCGCCCATCATTGCGATCCTGGTGTTGATGGGTGCAGTTGAAGAAGCCTGCCGATAGCTTACGGGCATGCACAGCTTTGGCAGCTGCGGTATGTCAGGCCGGCCACCATTCAGCATGATCGGCTGAGCCCGGCAACTGGCTTCCCCGACGCCGATGGCGAAGGAGATGGAAAAAGCAAAGCACAGTGCCCTAACCATGGTAGAAGTCATCGGACTGCGGTTTCTGGGAAAGCATGTTTAATTGGATTTGTAGAAGGATTCCCAACACAAACATATAAAACAGGTTTAGATCGGAGTAGTATGCCATGCCGACATCAAGTCCGTATATCGTGTAGACGAGGATGCAATAAAGAAATACCCGCCATCCAAGTCCATTTACATTGCGTAGCCTCCACATCGCTCGAACAAAGAATACTTGGGCCGCGATATAGAGTGAGAACCCGATGCAGCCTTCTTCTGCCAGAACAGCAAAGAGGGAATTGTGCGGGAAGTCCATGGCTTCAAAACCTTTAAATCGAACACTATATTTTGCATCTCCAAAAACTGTGTCGCGATAGAGGTTGAAACCGACGCCCATGAGAGGATGGTCGCGGACGACTTCCAGCGTTTGCTGATCCTGTGCGATCCGCTGATACACATTGTCGGGACGGCTCACCCGATCTTCGTAGACAGCGGGATAAAGCAGCTTACCGGTCGCGGCAAGAAACAACAGCCCGGCAAGAATATAGTTCCAGGTTCGACGGGAGATTAACGATTGTTCGGCGAAGTAATCCATACACGCACATACGAGAAGGGCGATGACCAGGCCCCGGTTCATCGGCATGAGTGCAACCGCCAATGAAGCCGAGACACTTATTGAGTGTAAAAGACGCTGACTCTTCGTAAGCGACGCGCCGATCAGACGCCGAAGATAAATGATAAGAAAAAATCCCAAAGTTCCGACAAGACAGAGAACGCCCGAGTTCTCGAAAGGACCATCTACGCGAATGATTTTGAAATCGGCTGTGTGAACCCACTCCTCGACCGCCCCGGTCCATGGAAGAAGATTTGTGCCGGTAAAGAGTTCGGTTCCGGCAACGGCAGCGATACCCAGCACCAGAATACAGACGCATGCATGCAGCTTTTTCAAATTCCGGGCTATAGGAAAAAATCTGATCGCATACAGACCGAGGAGTGCCGGCAACATCATCCCGTCCACAAGGAGCCGATAAGAGCCCAAAACATCGAGGACCGGATGGCCCCAAACGGAAAGGAGACAAACGGCAAGATAGGCCATCCAGAGATACGCTGCGACACGAACGTCGCGAATCGGTACCGCGATGCCCTGTCGCGACACGACAAGCAGCTCAATCACCAACAGTATGATGAACGCGCGGTCGATAGTGAAGATGGACCGCTCGACTGGGTACGAGAAGAAGTAGTAACAATAGGGGTAGACGGCTAGCCAGGTGAGAACGATGTAATGAAATTGGCCACGGGCGAAGCTGATCGCGATCCAGATCAGCGCCGTCCACGCCAGGATGGTGGCGATAGCCACTTTCGTGGAAGCCATCGGGATCACGATCACAAGCGGCACCAAAGAAAGCACCACGAGTATCCAGTACAGTGGACGCATCGTGCGTAGCGGTCCGATATCCGCTGCTCCGGCGTTTCCAGACAATTCCATAGATAACAACGTTCCTAAGAAAGAATGACCGTTGACCAAGCGCTGGGTGGAGATCAAAAAGGCCTTGTCGGGACGGCTGCTCAGGAACCCAACGACACGATTCTTTTTGTCCTGATCGCTTCCTCGATAGCGAAGGTAGCCTCTGTCACCTCAACCAGATCTTCGAACGGAATAGGCGAATCTTTGCCCTGCCCTATGGCCTCGATGGTCAGCTCCACTTCCCGACGATGGCCCTTGTCTCGTCCGCCTTTCAATGTCTCGGTCTTGCCATTGCGGGAGAGGTAGAGAGCTTTGAAGTCATCGATGCGCGCGATACTGCTTCCGCAGAATACCTCGAAATACTCCTTCGCAACCGCTCTATCCCCATTGGCAGCGTACAGTAAATTGGCCACAGAACCGTCCTCAAAGCAGAGGATGACCGTGACGTTGTCGCGGCTGTAGCGGCCGGCATCCGGCAATGCCGCGGCGGTAATCGTCTGTATGGGGCAGCCGACGACCGCTCGCGCCCAATCGACGAAATGGCATAGCTCGCCAACGATCCTGCCTCCATTCTCCGGGTCCTGGATCCAACTGCTTCGAGGAATGAACCCGGCGTTGCAGCGGATGTGTACCAACATGGGCTCCGCGCGGCCGGCGAAGAATCCCTTCAGCCTTTCGGTAAAAGGCGAGAATCGGCGATTGAACCCCACCATGAGAAAAGGCGATCGGTTTTCCGACAAGGCTGCTGCGTACGCCGTTCTTACCATCTCCAGTTGCTCGCGATTGATTGCCAGTGGCTTTTCGACAAAGACGCATTTATCTCGCTTCAGTGCACTCTCCACATAGGCGGCATGGCTGTTGTGGCGGGTAAGGATGAAGACCGCGTCCAGGTTGGGGTTGGTGAGCAGTTCGGACGGAGACTCAGCGATGGTGAAACCAAATCCTGTGCGAGCTGAGGACGCGACCGCGCCCGTGCTGCTGGCAACAGACTCCATCAGGAGCCCTGTCGAGGAGCGGAGAAGGGGGAAGATGATCCCCCGCGCAAACCCTCCCGCGCCAATGCATCCCACACGCAGTTTGTCTGTCGGCCTCGGCTGCACGGCATGTACCGGCAAAGACGGCTTAACAATAGGCCGCCGGTCACCAGGCGCATGGTAGTCGATGATCCCGGTGTAGGCGCCGGCTTCCACGGCGGCATATGCCTTCTCGCCTTCTTCGACCGGAAAATGATGCGCAAGCAGCGGCTTTACCTGAAGCGCGTCAGAGGACAAGAGATCCAGGAATGCCTCCATATTCCGCTTCTCCGTCCAGCGAACAAAGCCAATCGGATAATCTTGCCCACCTTCTTCATAACGCGGGTCGTAGCGGCCGGGACCGTAGGAGCGAGACATCGCCAAGGTGATCTCTTTGCTGTACATGTTCGCTCGAGACACCCCCATGCCGACATCTCCGATAACGGAAATGCGGCCGCGGTCCCTCAAGAGCTTTGCCGCCAACTCCAGTGGGTCGGCCGATTTGGTAGCCGCGGTGATCAGCGCCGCATCCACTCCATAGCGCGAGAAGCTCGCAATCGCACTTTCCAGTCCCGGATCGCCGGTGCACAGCCCGAGTTGCGCCCCCAGCGATAAAGCTTTTGCGGCACGCTCACGCGACAGATCGATGGCCACCACCCGGCAGCCGGCGGCACGCAAGACCTGAATCGCCAAAACGCCGACCAGACCCACACCGATCACCGCCACCGTCTCCCCGAAGGTAACGTTCGCCTGGCGTACACCCTGCACCGCGATGGCCCCTAATGTCGTCAGCGACGCAGCCTCCAGGTCCACATTATCGGGAACGCGAACGGCCAGGTTTGCGGGCACAAAATTGATCTCGCAATGGCTGGCATAGCCGCTTCCGGCGCAAGCGACCCGGTCGCCAGGTTGAAACTCATTCACGCCCGCGCCCGCCTTGAGCACAAAACCGGAGCAGGAGTAGCCCAGGGCTGAGAGCGTCTCCAGTCGCGCCTGCACCTTCTGACGGGCCGCCTTGACGCCATTCGATTGCGCATATGCGAGCACCTGCTTCACCAGATCGGGACGAGCCATCGCCTTTCCAAGGATGGATTTGCGGCCCGCCTCCACCGTTGCCTTCTCCGTGCCCGCGCTGATCGCGGAAAAAGCCGTGCGCACCAGGATCCCTCCTGCCTGCAGCTCGGGAGCCGGCACATCGTAAGCAGCGACTCGCCCCGATTTCATATCTTCCAGCAAAGCGCGCATCAATGCCCTTCCATGAGCGGATGGAACTCCGCCGAGGGATACGAATACTGCTGGCCGCGCAGGAGCGATTGGATGAGTGCTGCAAGCTGGCTCGCTCTTGCATCCCAGGTGCCATCTTTCACCACTGCCTGTCGTTGTGCCGCAAGTGCCGGGGAGTCGTCCCGCAGAGCGCCTTCGACCTGCGCAATGAACTCCTGTGCACCGCGGTAAAAACGCAGGCCCGGCGTCTGCAGGTATTCGTAAAGCGGGGCCATCACCACTGGCTTTCCCGTAGCCAGGTATTCGCGCACCTTGATCGCGCTCCCGTAGCTGGTGAAGGTGTTGGTCTCGCGCCAGGGCAGGACGCACACGTCGAACTGACGGATGTAGTGGGGCAAGTTGTTATAAGGTTTCGACCCCAGGAAATGGATGTTAGGAGCTGAGACCCGCACCAGGTTCGACTTGAGGCCGAGCAGCACCCAGTGCCAGCCAGGGCGCAAGCGGGCGACCTCGGCCATCAGCTCGGTGTCCATCACGTAATCCATTGAACCGAAGTAACCCAGGATCGGATGTGGGATGCCATCAAGCTCCGGAGCCGGCTCCATCTCTAGATTGGAGAAATGTTCAAAATCGACAGCCTGCTCGAGAAAAAATCGATGCGGTTCGGTCGCCTCGCGAAATAGCTTGCGGCCCGAGTACAACACCACATCGGCCGCATCTTTCAGTTGCCGGTCGTATCTGCGAATAACCTGCGCTGATAGTGCGCTGTCTTCGTTGGCGTCGTACTTGTCCGATACCTGGTAAAGAAGCAGCTTCTCCCCTAGCCGGCCTGCAATTTCCGCCGCCGTAGGAATCGCCACCCAGAGAATCGGTCGCGATATTTGGAGCAGCAACATGGCCAGACGTAGTTGCACGACCAGCAGGATGCGGTTGAGCCATCGGCCGGCCCGCGATCCGTAAAGCGGGAGGTTCACCGGAGTCATCACCCACAGACCCTCAGGAACTTTGCGCAGCCAGCGCGTGTAGCTCCTGAGTTTCCTCTTGATCTTGAGAAAAAAATCCGGGTTTGCCATGGAAGGCAGGCCCATGCTGATCGAATTAACGAAGAGCACCTTGTTCCGCAGCGCATAGCGCTTGAGTAGATGATTCTTAGAGTGAGGATGGTGATACCACCAATCTTCGCCCGCGAAGCAGACGATGCTCTCACCTTCGAGCGCGTTCTTATCTGGGGTTTCCACCATCAGTCCCATTGCACCCTGGTCTGCACTTTAGCCGGCAGGATCACGGCAGTCTGGATCAGAATACAGCTCGCAGGTAAAACTGCGCCGTACTCCCGCGAGATTTCAGCAGGCACGATGCTTAGCGACAGCGCGCGAGTCGGCCTCACACTCCAGGGAAAGCCGGCGCGGTCCTTCGATAACGCACCCGACCCTTTTTCCACTCATCTCATCAGAAAAGACACGCCATTCGGGGCCCAGGATGTATCGCAGCTCCAGCAAATGCTTCTCCGCCCCGCTCAGTTCATCGAGCACCAACAATAAGCGCTGGGTTAATTGAACCGTCCTGTGGTGCTCGATGCCAATCCTGGAATAACCCTGGTGCGATGCTCGCACCGCCATCTCGTCATTTTCCGGTAACGCAATCCGCGACACAATCGCTTCATTGCCGCACTGAAAAAGCAATCGCGGATCGCTGGGCACGATATTCTGGTCCGCGCCATCAACCATCAGGGTATTGTGCGCCCTGGTAGAGCGATCGAGGTTCCTCAGCTCCGCTGAACGCGTGTAGCATCGGCTGCCGCTATCGCAGAAAACTTCCTCAGTGCCAAGGCGGAAAACGATGGACAATTTGTCGCAATGGGTATGGCTACCTTTCCCGCGAAGCCCATTCGGCATCGCGCAAAAGACTACCGAAGCTTTCCCTGAGCGGAGCACGGCAATTCCAGAATTCGGCATGAGCGAGACGGGCTTCTGGTCGGGTTTGCCGGCGTGGGCGCCGGTCGTAAGCCCAAACCATACCGCGTCCTCCCCTTCGCTCCCCATCGGAATCTGGAGCAGATAAGAGGCCAGTCCACAGAAGGACCCGACGCGTAGGGAGTGCCTTTCGGCGGCCGGAAGCGACATCTGCACAATATCGTCGCAAAGCAGCTCGACCCTGCCATTATCGCAATCCCCCAGGTGCGGCAGCTTCCAGGCGTCATCGGCCAAAAAGGCGATCCATTCGAACATCAATCTCAGGCGAGTCTCGAACTCCGGCGCGATCGTGCATTCGCGTCGTTGCTGTACTACCAAGGAATGCAGAAACATCTGCGCGACCAGAACGTGATAACCGGTGGACGCTTCGCAATCGCCTCCATCTGGATACGTTTGAAGCAAAATTTCGCCGTTGACCGCTTGCGCGTACTTTTGCAGTCGCCGTCGCATTCCAGGTCCGCGAAGATATGCGGACAAGGTCGTCAATCCAACGATGTTGCTTAAGTAATGATTGCTGTGTACTAGAAAAGAGAATTCACTGTGCGTCTCGATAAAGCGAAGATGCTGCCACAGCGAAGCGGTCATTTGGTCGAGCCAGGGCTTTTCTTCGCCGCTAAACGGCCATAACAGATCCATCGTGAGGCAGAGGCTGATTCCCCGTAATGCTGCTTCCATCGCGACCGTCCAATTAATTCCCCTTCCTATCGGATTGCGCTCGATCCAGTCTGTAAGTAAAGAACGAAGTACCTTACGGTATGTTCGATCGCCAGTCAGCACGTAGGCCTTAGCCACGACGGGGGCGAATTGCAAGCGCGAAAGCTCCCAGGGGGCTTTCACATCCGATCCGTCGTGACGCACGATTTGAAGCCGTTCGGAATCTTCGATCGGCCAGCTCTTTCCAGAAACCCAGTCGCAATGCCAGTCCGGGTTCGCACCAAGATGGGGCGCGCCGTACCCCATGAGCGGATACTCGCCGCGCAGGATCGCGTCAGCATAAGCGAGAACAGCCTTGCGGGCGTGCTCAGAGACAAAACCCCTCTGCACCCGGTAATAGCCGATGGGACGGAAAATAACCGGGCAATCGCCATTCCAAGCGACAAGCTTGAAAATCGATCTGCGTATGGACCGGATGCCCCGCCATCCTGCTTCCCCGATCAGGGCCGCGAGGGGCTCGTTACGCAAGGCGCTCGCGAGGTTACGCAGCTTCACCCCGGATTTCCCGTCGAGCGTGATGTGTTCATCGAACAGCTCCTGCGCTCAAGGCCGTCGCCTGTTCGCGGGGCAGGTCGCTCAACGCCAGGGAGACGTTCCGGGTCCAGCTGTGGCGGTCGATCGCGGCACGCCGAGCGGCGGCGCCAAGCTCTTCACGCTTTGCCGGATCCTGGGCAAGACGAAGAATCGATCCTGCCAGTTCGCCAACGTCGCCCGGCGTAACCAGCCACGCGGTCCGGTCATGCTCCAGAACTTCGGCCAGTTGCTCCAGTCGGCTGGCGACAATGCTCTTGCCCATCGCCATGTATTCAAAGAGCTTTGTCGGCGACCCGAAGAATCTGCTTCCGTCCGGCATCGGAATATGCGGTGAAACCAGGATGTCCGAGGCGTCAAGATACTCGGCAACCTTGTCGCTGGGGAGCGATCCGGTAAATATCACGGCTCCCGTCTTCTCGTATGCTGCCAGGGCGGAACGCATTTCTCCGTGGAGCAAACCAGTGCCCATCAAAACAAAACGTAGTCGGCAACGTCGAGGAAGGCTTAACAGGCTGATGATGGCCTGCTGCAGTACCCCTATTCCGTGCCATAGGCTGAACGACCCAGCGAAGCCGACCAGTACCTCATCGTGTTTCACCTCAAGCTCCCTGCGTCCTGCTTCTCTCCCTCGCCCAGGAAAAAAGTAATTCGGATCCACAGCATTAGGATTCACCCGAATGCGATCTGCCTCAATACCTCTCGCTTCCAACTCCACCCGCAGGGGCTCGGAAACTACGATGATCCTGGCCGCGCAGCGCAACGCCACTTCTTCGCACATCCTGATCAAACCCTTGAAAGGGGTAGGATCCCAGTGATCTGCGATCCACCCTTGCGGGCCGTTGTATTCAAGAATCAACGGAACCCGTAAACGTCTCGAGAGTAGCGCTCCCGCAATCGCGAAACGACAATGCCGTTGATAGAAAGCCGTCGGAGTCTCCGATAAAAGCATTTTTTGCACCCCTCGGGCAAAGACAAGGTTGTAGCCAAGCAAGGTAGTTTCCCAGAAAAAGTAAGGGGCGCTTTGCGGAGCGACCAGCTCGTTTTCGAAGGCATCCTGGGCTAAGGCAGTGCCGGTAAAAACGCGGCAGGTTCGGCCGGTGCTCTTGAGGCCGAACAAGAAACCGCGAATGTGGCTAATTGCCCCGCCGCTTGATCCCATGCTTTCTGAGCTAGGAATGAGATATGCGATCTCCGGTTTGCCGCTGCCTATGCCGGTAGGGGCCACGGTGGTCTGCATTAGCAGGATTTTGAGATAACACCGCCAAAATATTAGCGTCTTCAGATCACGCAGGATGCTGAGCAAGACTCTGGGAGCCGACCACAGGATATCGATGGTTCGCATCCTTTCCCACCGGGCGCCGCTATCGCAAAGTACAGTCTCCCGGCACCGATGCAGAAAATGGATGCATTCGAGAATCTGTCTGTGCTTCAACTCGTTGAAGGATTCAAAGTAGAAGACAAGAGCCCATCCACGAAAGCCGTGAAGCAGACGAATCCGCTCCGAGAAGCTGCTTGCACGCAGTCTGCGATATGGGAATTCTACGATCTCGATTCCGGGATAGTGGTTGCTGACCAGGTCGCGGGCTCGGTCCGTGTCTCCCGACCAGACACAAAGATAAATAACATTACGCTTTGCCATCGATATCGCTTTGCATCTTGCAGATTGTGCTAGTGGGCGACAAAAGTGCGAGCTCATTCTGGGAGAGAAACCGCCATTTCAACGTAGGTCGTGTCAGACCGGTTCGCCCATCGGCATAGACTTTCAGACTCACGACCCTAGCGATCGCGGGTAGTGTAGTGACTGTAATAGCGCGGGCTGTAGTAGTAATACTGTGAACCCATGTCTGCCCGGACTCCATTGAGAACAATGCCGATGATATTGGCGCGCACCCTCTGCAGTTGCTCTACTACGCTGGCCACTGCGCTACGATTGGTGCGTCCCGCGCGAGCTACAATAATAACGCCGTCCGCCAGTGCGGCAATCTCCAGGGGTTCAGCAAAGCCAAGCAGCGGAGGCGAATCAATGATTACCAGATCGTACTCCCGCTCGGCCTCATCTAGAATCGACCGCAGCACAGTCCCGATCCGGTCGGCCACTCGTCGCGAGGACGGACCCGCCGACAAAACGTCCAGATCCGGATACGCGTAGGGCGTCTGAACGGCTTCTTTCCAGTGCATGGTGCCATTGACCACATCGGAAAGGCCACGGTCGTTGGAGACGCCCAGTTTGATCACCGGCCGGCGCATGTCACCGTCAATCAGAAGCGTCCTGCGTTGCTGCTGGCTGTGGGCCGCGGCCAGGTAGAGCGCGATCGTCGACTTTCCTTCAGCAGGCGATGCTGAGGTCACCAGGATGCTCCTGGGGTGGTGCTCCAGGCCGGCCGAGAGCAAAACAGAGCTGCGCAAAGTACGAATGGCTTCATCGAAGGCTGCGTTCGGCGTCGCCAGCGTCTCCTTGGCAGAGATTCCGTTGAAATTGGCGTCCGGATCCGTAAGCAAATCCTGCATAGGCAAAGTTCCCATCGAAAACTTGCCCACGGGAAGCGAAGGAAGCAATGGAGCGCGCAGTTCACGCCGCAGATGTTCGCTGTCCACGACCGTCGTATCCAGGGCGTCTATGAGAAAAATGATACTCAGGCCGATGACGGTAGAGCCCAGTAACGCCAGTAAAGTGTTAAGGGCCGTCCTGGGAAATGATGGATAGAGGGCGGGACGCGCGACATCTGCCAGCCGGATCGAACTGCCCTCAAAGCTGGCGTTTATCCCGGCTTCGCGAATCTTCCGGATCAACTCCTCGTACAGCGCCTTGTCGGTATCCGCTTCCTGCTTAAGGGACTTGTATTCAAAGGACCGCGCATTCATCTGGTCGAATTCGGCCTTGGCCTGGGTCATATCCTGGCGCAAAAGATTTTCCCGGTTCACTGCCTGCTGGTAATCGATACCCACCCTTTGCACGATTCGCCGACGCAGAACGTCGATCTCCCACTGCAATTCACTTACCTGGCTGGCCGCCTTCTTGTAGATGGGATGGGATGAGCCGAATTGTGTCTGAATCTCCGCGAACTTCTCTGTAGCCTCGTTCAGCTTGGCCTCCAGCGTACGCAACTGCTCCCCCTGGTCGGACGCTTCTTCTGCCGGCAACGAGCCGCCCTTCACCGCGTTGTATGCAGCTTCTTTCCCTGCCCGGTCGACCTCCGCTGCCGTGAGGTCGTTATCGAGGTGCAGCAGCCGGGCGGAGAAAACATTCGTCTTTTCCTCAGGGTTGATCACGTCCAAATCTTTTTCGAGTTTGGCCAGCGCCCCAGCGGAGCGCTCCATTTGGGCTTTCAACTCTTCCAGCTGCTTTTCCATATAGCCCGTCATCTGCGAGGCAGCCTGATAGCGAATGTCGTAGGTATGACGAATGTAGCTGCGGGCAATTTCGTTGACCACGTCTGCAGAGAGCTGGGGATCCGGAGACCGGTAACTGATCAAAAGGAGAAAGGTGTGCAGCGGGCGCGTGACTTTCAAGGCCGGCAGCTTAACCGGAGCATCTTTGAGCCGAGAGGAGAGCAGCTTATCCTTAGCCAGCTGTTGAACCGCCGGGGTCATGAGATGAAACTTCTCGACCACGGGACGCAGAACCGCGTCCGATTGCACGATCTGCTCCTGCGTGGTGAGATAGTTCTCCACATCCGCCGAGTTGGCCGCGGTCGTACTCTCAGCGCCCAGAACCGCGGCCGGCGTCTGACGGTCGATATCAATAACCGCTGTAGACTCGTAAAGCGGGGTCAATCGCTTGGAAACAATGACTGTGGCAATCACAGAAAAAGCAACGAAACCAACCAGCTTCCAGCGGTGCCGCTTCACTACCCACAGATACTGCGAAAGCGACGGCCCATGGAGCGGCGCCTCCCTTTCGATCGAGGGTAGAATTAAACGCGGCGAGACCGGTCTGCGCTCCAAACCGTTTGCGCTCTCATCTGCTCTCTCATTTGGGATCGCGATCTCTTCTTTACGCATAGCGCCAGTCTCAATGCCAGATAATGTAGTCGGTAGCGGTAGCCGTTCCTAACCCGGCGATCCGGTCCAAGGTTTCTGCGGTGAGACGTTTTCCGTTGTTGTCCGGGATGTAAAGGATGTCATTCGCCTGCAGGGGCACATCTGGCGATTGGCGCTTCATGATTTTTGCCAGCGGCACGGGCACTTCCGTCTTGCTGCCGCCTGGCGACCTGCGATACACATACGCCACCTTGGCGGAGTAGGGGGTCAGGCCTTCGGATAGGGCCAGCAGCTGCAAAATAGTGGTCTCTTCATCGTTTTTTACCGGGTACGCTCCGGGTTTCTTGACGTTGCCGACCACGTAAATCTTGAGCGCCTCGGGAACCAGCACTTCCTCCCCGCCATGCAGCAGTACGTTGAGCGTGGGATCAGCATCGTCAATCAGTTTCCGCACCGGTATGGTCTGCGTGATCCGGACCGACTTCCCATCCCGAGTCACTTCCTTGCTGACGACAATATCGGAGCCGGCGTCTTCTCTCATCCCCCCTGCCCGCGCGATGGCATCCAGCAGCGGAATGGGCCGCGTCGCCTGAAAGACCAGCGGATTCTTGACCGCCCCGACCACGTTCACCGGCCGGCTCTGGTATTCGACGATCGTCACGGTCACGATGGGATCGACCAGCACATTCCCCTTGGTCAGCGCCTTGGCAATCGCCGACTCCAACTGGGAGGGAACCATACCCCGCACCTGGATAGGGTCTTTGAGCATCGGCAGGCGGATATTGCCGTCCGCATCTACCCGCACGGTGCGCGTCAGTTCCGGAGAATCGTAGACGGAAAGCGCCAGCAGATCGTCTGGCCCAACCGGCTGGGTGGGCAAGTTGGAGTACGCATAATCAAAATTAGGAGAACTAGCTCGTTCCGGCTGTTGGGCGTAGATGGTTCCAGCGAGCGAAAAACAGCATACAGCGGCCAGGCACACACCTGCGCGGGCCGCAATGCGGCTAAAACGGAGTGGGACCGCTTGCAGAAACCCAAATTGGATTGCGGCAATTGTGAGCTGCGTCATGACGGATGCGGAGGAACGTCTAATACCAGTTTCTGGCGGGCCGCTGGCAAGTTGCCGGTACCGGTTGCCGCAGTTATACGCTTCACGGTCCCGAATGTCATCTCTCGGTCCGTCTGCCAGGTAGACGTTCGATCACCCTCCATTTGCTGCTTCTTGAGTGTAGTCTCCCAACCCAGGAGAAGCAGCCCCGGAAGTGGAGATTTTCTGCTCCGGGCAACGCTCTGCCGTAGCGCTCGTGAGCCTGACTTCTTTCAGCACAAGCTTTCCCTCCACCCGCACCGTGCCCGGTTGCCGTTGGTAAAGCAAAGATAAACGTACAAAGGCAGGTGCATCCGGTGCGGCAAAGCAAGCGTATGCTTCTCCGCCTTGCTCCGCGGAAAAGCTCCCCGTTCTGGCCAGCACGGCGCCCGATCGATCGTCCGTCACTGACCATTGCACTCCGCTGCCCGGAGCAATGCCGGTCGTCTGGTAATGAACGGCCAAGGCATATTTTTTACCCACTTCTACCGGAGCGATCTGGTCCATAAGCAGAAAACCGTCCGGCTCGTCGCCGGAAAACTCGAAGCCAAGCGCATTCGGGCTCACATTCAAAAAGGAACTGACTCCCTCAACCGTCTTGAGATGCCAGTCGAAGCCTCGGGAAATCGGCGATTGGCCAAATCCGCCATTGGTGATTACGTCTATGGAGTCCTCCCTAAGCGGGGAATAAGCTATCTGACCCCGTGCCGCAAGACCGTTCCACAGTCCTAACGCCAGATCGGGACGCTTGTTGGCGATTAGCCAATCGCATACCCCCAGCAGGCCTTGCGTGTTGCCATCGGTCTTTGCTGCCAGCAGGTGCGAGGCCGTCTCGGCCACGGCCTGCGGATCGGCGCCCTGAGCCATAAGAAAATTTACGAATTGGACTGCGAGCAGCGGCCTTCCTACTTGCAAGCGGCCGGCAATCTCCCCAGCATTGGGGCTCACGTACCAGGCCAGCCGAAATAAGGGTGCAGCGTCGTCCGGATCCATCTGCGCCGCCTTCTCCGCCCAGTACCAGAAACGGGCAGTGTTCTCCCGGCGAAAATAAAAGTTGGCCAGTGACCAGCTGGGAAGAAACGTGGCATCCACGCTCGCCGCTTGCGACAGAGCCTCTTCGGCCCCGGGAAGATCGTTTCCAGCCTCGGATAAAAGTCCCAGTTGGATCCAGCTGGCCGCGTTATAGCGATTGAGTTGCACCGCCCGCTGCAGCAGCGATTTCGCCGTCACTGGATCGACAGCATAGATCTCATCCGCCAGTTGCGCCGGATACGCCCCGTTCTCAGGCATCCACCGCATGGCCAAACGGGTACTCTCCGCCAGATTACGGCGTGCCGCAAGGTCAGCTACCGCAAAGCGCACGTTCCAGACAACACCCAAAACCAGCGCGCCCAGGCAGCCGGTCTGGAGCGCGAGTACGCCGAGCCTTTTCAAGGGGAACACGTCGCCGGCCCCCGTCTCATTTGCTTAGTTTGTCAATCTGCCGATCCAGTTCGGAGATCGCGTCAAATGGTTTTGCAAACAGATTTTCCCAAACGATATGCTGCGTTCCCGCTGCACTATCCAGGTTAATAACGCTGGCCGCGATCAGATCCTTATTGAGCGGAAGGTAGACGGCCGCCAGGCATTTTGTATACCTGGGCGAATAGAAAACGGAATAAACGCGGGTTTCTTTTACCACCGCGGTAAACGTTCTGCCCACCCTGGCGGTTTGCGCATCGCAATCGGCTTGCGCCTTGCGGGCCAAAGTCTTTTCGGCCGCTTTCTGTTGTACCGTCTGCCCGGAGGCAAAAACGCTCACTAAAAGTGCCGCCATGACCAAGCACGTGCGCATACTATGCAACCTCTCCTGAGAAGCATCCAGAGAACATCTCCATATAATACTGATCGGCGATTGCCGGCGGTTAGACTGTGGCAGCTTGAGGCTCGAGGCAGGGGTGGCTCTCCCGGCGAAGCAGCAGGCCGAGAAGGATCCAGTTGGCGGCGGCCAAGCTGCCATCCGTCGCCAGACTTGACCAAGCCGCCCCGTGCCAGGAGTAAGCGGGGATAAGCCAGAGGTTGAGGCCGAAGTTGAGCGCGGCCGCGCTCAGCTGCGAGGCGGTGCGGTAGCGCTGGTATCCGGCGCCCGTAAGCGTATCTGCGGCTCCCACGTGGAGGCTGCGGAATACCGGCAGCAGGCACAGCCATCGCAGCGCGGAGACGCTATGGGCAAAGCTGGGGCCGACCACGTGAGGAATAATGGGGGCGGCCAGAAACATGACGGCAGCAGCCAGCAGCGCAAAGGGCAAGGTCTTGCCTAGCAGTTTGCCGGTGAATGCAATGGAGCCCCGTGCGCCGTTCCTTCCCATCTGGCAAAAACGCGGGAAGGCTGCTGAATGCAGCGCGCGCATGGGAGTGCAGCTGATATCAATGACCCGATAGGCCATGCTGTAGATTCCATCCGCAGCCAGCATGCCGTAGCGGCTGAGCATGGCCTTATCGATATCGTTGTAAATCGAAGTAGTGCTGGTAGCGACGGCAAAGCCCAGGCCCTCCAGGGCTCGATCCCGAAGCAGGCGAAAGTCGACTTTGGGCCAGCCGAGGCGGGCGGTCACCAGGGCGAGAGCTATCACGCCAGAGAGACAAGAGACAAAGAGCGAAGCAATCGCCCACTGACGTACCGTGACACGGTGCAGAACGAGCACCATGCCGGCAGCGGTCGCCAGGCGCGTGAGGTTTGCGAGCGACGTGAGCACGGCCATGAGCTTGAACTGTTCAACGGCCTGGAAAGCCTGGCCGCCACCCTCCGCGATGCGGGCGCAGGTGCACTCGCCCACGGCCACAAGAACGATGATCGATGCGCTCGCCGGCCCGACCATCCACTTGCCGAAATATGCCAAGGCCAGGATGACAAGGAAACCAACGCTCAGAATGGTGATGAGCACGTTGCCCCAATATTGCGGAAATTCGCTTCGATGGCGACTCACCTGGCGGAGCATAACCAACCCTGAGCCAAGCATGCTGTACTGGCTCAACAGCGCAACGGCGGCGGTGGCGCCCACGAGAATTCCATATTGGTTCGCGCCGAGCAAGCGGGCAAGCAAGATGAAGTAACATGCCTGCATTGCGAAGTTGAGGCCCTGGCCAAGAAACATCCAGCTGGCGTTCTTGGCCAGCCGGCTTCGCATTAGATCGCGCATCAAGCCCTGCTTTGTATCCGGATATATACCTCCATCGGCTGAAAATCGATTGTGCGCCAACCTCATTCAACGCCCACGCTGGCGGCTTAGCGACCCCACCAAGCCCGACAGGAAATCCGGAGGAAGCCGAGAGATCTGCAGTTCTGCCTTCGCCACAGCGAATGTGACGTGAGTTGATTCGGCAAACAAATGCCAGTATGACTGCATGCGGTAACAACTTCGTCTCTTAATGAGACAACAGTGCTTCAGGATAAGACATTACTTCTCGGCGGCCTATTACTTCAATCAAACTAGAGTTGATTTCCACCGCACATTCTGTCACCGTTTGGCTTTGCTACGGACTCACGCAGCGGCAGGCAGTTGATCGAAGTCTATTGAAACCACAGGTGGTAGTGCATGGCGACCGATTTTCCTCTCCCCGCTGCAGAGCAGATGGGGTTCCGTCCTCTACCATTCGCAACGCAACCTTCCATGATCCTGCGCGGCGCCATGGGCGTGGCGATTCCCGCGTTGCTGGATTTCCTTTGCATTGCTCTCGCCTGCATCGCAGGCATCTTACTTTATGAGCTGCATAGGCCGTTGGGCGGACGTGGCGCATGGCTGCTGTGGGTAGAGCTTTCGCTCAAGTATGGTGTGGCGTTTGTTATTCTTGCCCAGGCCCATCACCTCTATGCGCAGCGCGCGACCCTGCTCCAGGTGGCAGACACTGCGCGCGTCCTGAGGGTTTCCGTCTACGGTCTGACCCTTCTCTCGGTCGGCAATTACTTTACCAAGGCCGATATGCCGCGCTTGCTCCTAGCCTATTTCTGGGCGTTGTCCACGCTCTTGCTGGTCATGCAGAAGTACTCGACCAGCAGAATCATTCGCGATTTTACTTCGCTGGCGGCCCACCAGCGCCGGGTACTCATCTGCGGCACAAATCGCGAGACACGCCGCCTCTTCTCCTACCTGCTGCACTCTCCCCACCTGGGCCAGATCCCGGTTGGGTTTCTGGACGAAAGCGGTTTCGATAGCCGCCGGGTCATCTACAGTCACGATTACAATCTAAAACACCACGCACCGGTCATTTCCGAACCGCTCTCACAATCTCTGCTGCGCTCGCTGGACGTTCAAGAAATCTTCGTGGCCCAAACCGTTTCCCAGCCACGCATGCACGAACTGCTGGCTTTAGCGGCCGCTGCCGGGGTTAGAGTCTCGCTGGTGGGCGCAGGCCACCCCAACTTTGCCGAGCGCTGTACTTCGGTGCAGATGATTGACGGTCTCATGGTCACAACGTTTGACGGCGAAGGTAATCATCCGCTCCCTTACATCTTTATCAAGCGCGTGCTTGACCTGCTCTTGTCTTCTCTGCTCATTCTGCTCACGCTCCCCATGTGGCTGGTTGCCGCCATCATGGTGAAAGCCACTTCCCGAGGACCGGTCTTCTTTCATCAGGAGCGGACAGGTCAATCCGGCAGGCGATTTGTCATGCTTAAATTCCGCAGCATGTATATAGATGCGCCCACCTACGGGCGCTCTCCCGAAAGCGCGACCGACAAGCGAATTACGCCCGCAGGAAGGTTTCTAAGGAGAACCAGCCTGGATGAGCTCCCGCAGCTGCTGAACGTTCTCAGGGGCGACATGTCTTTGGTCGGCCCTCGTCCAGAGATGCCATTTATAACAGACACCTATACGCCACTCGAGCGCCGCAGGCTCTCCGTACCTCAGGGTTTGACCGGCTTGTGGCAACTCAGCGGCGACCGCAAGTTCACCATCCACGAGGCGCTTGAGTACGATTTGTACTATATCGAGAACCGCGGCAGCTTTCTTGATTTCGCCATTCTTCTCCACACCTTGTTCTTCTCCATGAAAGGTCTCTAAAGCCCGCGTGAGAACCGCAAGAGAAACCGCAGGTCCTTCCAATGTGCTGCGCTCCGGATTTCCTGCGGAGGTTGGCGGCGTTGGCGAACATACGCGGGCGGCGTTGGTCAGGGCTGCGTAGCTGGAAATCCGGGTACGCTCTGGTCGGGATGACAATTTTGTTGCATGGAAACGCCCCCAAGGGTAGTCAGACGAATGGCAGCAAATGATCCCGCAGAATTGCCATCCCGACCGCAGCGCAGCGCAGTGGAGGCACCTGCGGTTTCTGTTGCGGTTCTCGCACAGGCTCTAAAGCCGTTTCGTTAAACCCGGCGGACCTACAAGTAGTACCACCACCCGCCCTCGCTTGTTGACGCCCAAGAAACCGCCTTCACATCCAATACCAAGGAGCAAGCACGCGGCCTACACTGCGCACATAACACTTGAGAAGTTCGCTGCCCTTGGAGTAGTTGTTGTTGTCCCAGCCGCGGACGCCGTCGATGAACGGTTCTTTTAAGAAACGCGGAACCAGCCGCGCGCCCTGGCCCCGCTTAGGCAAATAATCTCGCATATGCATCTCGTGTGTCTTGGAGCCAAGATCGTCGGCAACACCGCGGAAGATGCGGTCGTACCCGGTTGAAGTCCAGGCCATCAGACGCATGTCCATCCAGCGCCTGGGGTGGTCCTTCATGTCCACATACGCGTCGAATCCCCGCGGGGCACTGGCAATCATCGCGGCCAGATTCTTCACCGTGTATCGCCCGGTGATCTTCCAGACTACATGGTTCGCCCCCGCGTCGATCAGCATGATCGACGCGGTCATGGCGTAATCCAGTAGCTTGAACTCACCGTGGGCTCGGCCCTTTTCCGAATAAAGATGAACCCCGTAGTTGCACAGGAACTCAACCCGTCCGCCTAACCCACGGGAGGCAACCAACTCCCGCAGAGTAGTTACGTCGCTGTCAGAATTTTCGACGAAGATGATCCCGTGCAGTGGACGATCAATCAAACCGAGATAGAAGTCGAGCGCTTCCCGGTAGTCCTGTAACCGTGCAACGGGATCGGTGCGCGCCAGGTTTCGCGCATTGTTAGGTGCGATGGTCGCGGTCATCAACAGGATGTGCCTGGTTGGGCTGGGCTG
Organism: uncultured Acidobacteriaceae bacterium; assembly: GCA_963721125.1. Classification (GTDB taxonomy): domain Bacteria; phylum Acidobacteriota; class Terriglobia; order Terriglobales; family Acidobacteriaceae; genus PALSA-350. Next base: position 1,236,960 of record CAVRHZ010000001.1, read on the forward strand.
CTTGGCCGCAGACCGTTGCCCGGAGCCAACTCCGGCGGAGTCTGACAGCGACGTCGATAGTGCGCGGAAAAGTGAAGTGGCCTTGAGAGAACTATGACTTTGCATACCGTGCTTTCGTGCGCGTTGAGATGGCCGGCAATTTGAAAGGCAGCAATGTAGCGCCGCATATGTCGCGCGCGCTTCATGCCATTGGAGCGAGATGGGACAACTCCTCCCAGACAAATCTAGGAGACGCAACACGCAGTGTCCAGATAATTTGCGGGCGAACACAACGTTGAAGTCCCAAAAAGACACGACTGCTTCATGCGTACCTGGAGCCGGATCAGCTAATGCTGATCAGCGCCGCGGTCAGTGCCGGGATGAAGCAAGTCGTTTGCGTACCCGCCGGGGTAAGTGTGCCGGGACTGTGAGGAAAGAAGCTGCCGTCCGGGTTCACCGTGGCGCCCTGGATGGTAACTCCGGAAGTCGCCGCCAGACTCGCCCCGGTCATCGTTTGCAGCGTCGCTAACTGAATGTTTTGGTTGGTTTCTATGGTAAGGATCATATTCTGTAGCGTGTCTTTGTTCACCACAACCAGGTTCAGGCCTCCGCTCGCGGTTCTCACTGCATAAGCCGTGGCATCGACAGTGCCCGCCGAAAGCTGCGTTTCGAGCAAAGTCCCTTGACCAGCGAGGGCAAAGAGCAGCAGACCGTAGTATTCCGGGCGGGCTTCGACCACCCCGCCGTCGTCATCGGCGATCGGGGTATAGCCGGGAGAGCGGCCGCCCCCGTGCAAGTTAACGCCGGCCGCCCTGCCCAATGCCACGTCGAAAAGATAATCGATCACCCACAGAGAGGAAGCGTAACTGTTGCTGACGCCGGGAACCCCTCCGTTGTCAAAGGAGTTGCATTCGTCTATCCGGTAAGGTATGTCCAGCTGCTGGGCTCCCGCATTCAGTATGGCCAGCTCGCCGGTGAGTTGGCTGTCGGGGCTTACCAGGAAGGCGGCAGTCGGGCTCCCACCGTTGCTATAAAAGTCGCGATAGTAGTGCTGGGTCAGCAATGTGATTTCTGCTGCCGTAGTTTCCTGGCCGAAAGGCAAGGTCCAGCTGTTGATGTGGTTCCCTCCAGCGACTGCAGGGCCGGTGATGGCCACCTTGGGCGCAGATTGAAGGATCGCGGAGCGAAACACATCCCAGCGCGCAAGATAGTCCTCGAAGCTCCAGTTACCGGCAAAGAAATTACCCGGTATGCCGTACTCATCAGGCTCATTGCCGATTTCGATGCCGAGAAGATTGGAACCGAGAACCGATGCCGCATAAGCTACTTCCTCGGCAGCCTGAGCGGGAGTGGAGGTAGCGAAATTGACCCCGTAGATGCACGGCCAACCGGTCGCTTCCAAAAACCCGGCCAGAGCTTTAATCTCCACCGGCGTGACCTGTAAGTGGGTTCCCGCAGCGGCTGTCGTCCACATTACCTGGTCGACCGAGCCGCCCCCAATGCGAAGAACACCGTCGCCCAGGAGCCGAAAGAGCGCAATCATGTGGCGATTGGACGGATGAAAATAGGAATAAGTCATCGCCGACTTCTCATAACTCAAACCTATGAACCGCGGCGGAATTGTCCCGCAGGGAGTTGCCGTTACCGTGAGCGAAGCCTGGGCGACAGGACCGGAAACCACCGGCAGCGGATTGCCGATGGGTGGATGGTAGATGTAGTTCGAAGTGTAGCCGCAACCCTGAACAAGGACCAAGGCAGCGCACGACGCGGCTCCCTCAAGGAAGCGGCGCCGGCTTAGTCTCGAACAGTTCCTATGACCCATGATGACCGTGAGTGCTACGTTCTTCGGCAAACACCGTCGCAGGTTGAGCAGTTTTACGATGCAGGCGTTCGTGCTGTTCGACTTTGGCACAGCAAACGTCAGTGGCTCGGCTAACACCGCGAAGCGATTAGCGAGAAAAAAGCAGCTGCCTTGTCTAGTGCACCCAGGGTAATCATCGCCTGGCGGCCTCAGTGGTAATCAGATGTGTGCAAACAGTGACGCTACAGTCCCAACTTGAAACGTGTTTCATGGTCGGTACCGTTTTTGTTAAAGACCACGGTTGCTTTCCACTCATCGTTCTGTCATCTTCTGCCTAGATTAAAGAACGAACGTAATCACCCGATAGCACTATTGTCTTTCGCATTATCTCCTGTGTTGGCTTCCGAGCTTTGTGAAGTTAGACGGATCCATCGAACAGCCGCATCTTGACTAGGAGAACTCCCCCGCATGAACGGCCTAAGTACGCACCGCAAACACGTCACTGATACAGTTGCGTTCCTCGGGCTTACGCTACAGCCCCGCTCGTTGCCGGAAATGAATATGCTGGTGGAGCAAGGGATTAGCGAGCAGCGCAACTGGATCATCGCCAATCATAACCTCCATAGTCTGTACCTTTTTCATCGCCACCCCAAGCTGCGCGAATTCTATGCCCAGGTTCGCTGGACCCATATCGACGGCATGCCCCTGGTTGCGCTTGGTCGGCTCTATGGCTATCATCTGGAACGCCGCCACCGCGTGACGTTAGTGGATTGGACCTATCCCTTGATGGAGCTCGCCGCTCGCAAAGGTTGGCGGGTCTTCCATGTTGGGTCGTCCAAAGGCTCCGCGGAGAAGGGGGCCGCGCGCTTGCGCAAACTCTACCCCACGCTGCAGATAGAAGTGAGCGAAGGGTATTTTGACGCGCGCTACGGTAGTTCCGACAATGAGGCCCTGGTGCAGCGTATCAATACCTATGCACCCGATCTGTTGATGGTAGGGATGGGGATGCCACGGCAGGAGTTTTGGACCCAGGAAAATTGTGCCCGGCTAAAGGCGCCCGTGATCCTGTCGTCGATCGGCGCTGCGTTCGATTACGTTGCCGGTGTGGTACCGACGCCGCCACGCTGGTCGGGCCAGATCGGACTGGAATGGCTTTTCCGCATGGCCCATGATCCGACCCGGCTCTTCAAGCGGTACTTCCTCGAGCCCTGGTACATTCTGCTGCTGTTGCTGATGGATTATCCGCGCCACCGCAACGCGGGCAAGCTTAGAACCGACGCGCAGGGACTCAGTTAATCGGGGCGCTTATGCATCGCAGAGGCTTTATCGCGGCCCTCGGCAGCCTGGGCTTGGCACAGTGGCTCCAGGCTCCAGCAAAAGCCCAGCCGGCAATCCGGTCACTGCAGCAGCTGGCCGGGGAAAAAGGTCTGCTGTTCGGCTCCTGCCTGGCGTTGAAGTATTGCGTGCAGGCCCCTGAGTATCAGCAACTGTTTCTGGCGCAATGCGGCATGGCCACTCCGGAAGTGAATATGAAGTGGAGTTCGTTGAGCAGCCAACCCGGTATATACGATTTTGTTGCCGCAGATAGATTCGTTTACTTCTGCGCTCTCAATCGGCTCCAGGTGCGGGGCCACACGCTCATCTGGCATGAAGCATTGCCCGCGTGGGTGGCGCCGCAACTCGCTGCAGCAAACGGCCGCAAGATAATGACAGACCACATTGCCAAGGTGGCCGGACACTTTGCCGGCAAGTTGTATTCCTGGGACGTGGTCAATGAGGTACTCGACCCGGCAAGTCTGCGTCCCGATGGCCTGCGAGAGACACCCTGGCTGCGCAGTTGCGGCGACGATTACCTGGAGCTGGCCTTCCGCAGCGCAGCCGCTGCTGACCCCAAGGCGCTTCTGGTGTGGAACGAGACTTACCTCGAAGTATCGAATGGTTTTGGACAGAACAAGCGCACCGCCATGCTAGCCATGCTGGACCGCATGCTATCGCGCGGCGTTCCCATCCGGGGAATTGGTCTTGAGGCCCATCTGCGGGCGGAGCAGGCAGCGGTCCTGGGCGACAGCAGCTATGAGGCGTTTCTGGCCCAGTTGGCGCGGCGTGGAATGAAAATCTTTATCACTGAGCTGGATGTGCAGGATGTAACCTTACCCCCGGATGCTGGAGCGCGCGATCAGGCCGTCGCTGCTGTCTATAGGAAGTTTCTGACCCCGACCCTGCGCCAGCCCGCGGTCCGGGGGGTTGTCACCTGGGGTCTGGCGGATCGCTTCACCTGGATTGCAGGATACCGCCCGCGTCCGGATGGGCTGCCGGTTCGCCCGCTTCCTTTCGACGCCAACTACCAACCGAAAGCCGCGTATTACGCCATCGCGGAATCACTGCAGTCCGCGCCGCGCAGAGGTTGACCACCAACGCGAACCGGCGACCACCCCATCCGTGAATCCATTTTGGTTTCATGGGCCAGATACAGCATGCAGATTTGTAAGCATCTCACTCGAGCCATTTGTTTGGTCTGACGATGAAGGAGTCAACCATGGTTACTGTTTCTGCCGTGATTCCCACTCGAGGACGGCCTGAACTGCTGCGCCGCGCAGTGCACAGCGCCCTGGCGCAGACTCTGCGCGACATTGAGGTGGTGGTGGTCATCGATGGCCCGGACCCAGTGACCGATGGCGCCCTGCAAGAGTTGGTGCAGCAGGACGGACGAGTGCGCGTGCTTGCGCTGCCGTCCAGCGTGGGTGGATCCGACGCCCGTAACCGGGGCGTGGATGCCGCGACTGGAGAGTGGATTGCATTTCTGGATGACGACGATGAATGGCTTCCCGAAAAGCTCCAGGCGCAGCTCGATGCGGTGTGCGCTTCGACCGCGCCAGCGTTGATTGGGACCTGCAGAATGATCGCGCGAACCCCGGGCAGAGATTATGTTTGGCCCCGCCGCATTCCCGCCGGGGATGAACAGATTGGCGAGTATCTACTCGCCCGGCGATCGCTGACGCGGGGTGAGGGGTACATCCAGACGTCGACTTTCTTTGTGCGCCGCTCGTTAATGCTGGCGCAGCCATTCAAGAGTGGCCAGTTGAAACATCAGGATACCGAGTGGGTGCTACGCATGGGCCGCGTGCCCGGGACCCAGGTGGTATTTGCCGAGCAGGTGCTGGCCATTCATAACATAGAAGAGGAGCGGGTCACCGTAAGCGGCCAGTCCAACTGGCAATACTCGCTGGCCTGGGTCCAGCGCGACCGGCACTTGTTCACGCCCCGCGCTTTGTCCGGTTTTGTGCTGTACCAAATTGCCTCTGAGGCCTCTGACCAGGGCCAATGGCGCGCCTTCCCCCTGCTGCTGAAGGAAGCCCTGCGCCATGGCAGCAGCACCCCGCGCGCTTATGCCATCTTTCTGGCCATCTGGCTGCTGCCTCGCCGCCGCCGCCGCCGCTTGCGCGATTGGATGGCGCGCCGCCCCGCACTCCATGCCCTGGTGCATTCGCTATGAGGATTCTGCAGCTCACGCGGCAGTTTCTTCCTGCCCTGGGGGGCATGGAGAGTGTCGTCGAAGGTTTAAGCGTCGCCCTGCAGCACAGCGGGCACACGGTCCAGGTGGCAACCCTGCGTCTGCTCTTTTCGAGCGGTGCTGTCGCGCCGGCGCAGTCCCTCGAAGCCGGGGTTCCGGTGCGCCGCATGCGTCACTGGGGTCCCCGCCGCTATCCGGTGGCGCCGTCCGCATTGCGGGCCATCCGCGGTTACGACCTGGTCCACATCCATGCCATCGATTTCTTTGTCGATTACCTGAGCCTGCTGCGCGGAGTGCATCGCATCCCCCTGGTGGTCAGCACGCACGGCGGCTTTTTCCATACCCAGCGCGCCCGGGCGTTCAAAGAATGGTATTTCAAGACCGTTACCCGGCAGTCTTTGGGCGGGGTGGGGGCAGTGGTGTGTGTAAGCCAGCACGATCGCGAGGTGTTTGCCGCGATTGTGCCTCCGGAACGTATCCGGGTGATTGAGAACGGAGCCAACCTCGAGTGTTTCTGGAGCCTGAAGAAAAACCTGGAGCCCGGCCTGGTGTTGGGTATCTCGCGGCTGGCCGAAAACAAGCGGATAGACAAAGTGCTGCAGGCGATGGCGGTGCTGAAGGTGCGCTATCCGCAGCTGCGGCTGGAGTGGGCCGGAGCCGATTTCGGACGCCTGCGCACCACGCTCGAGCGCCGCGTCGTCGAGCTTGGTCTGGAGGGCCGGGTGCGTTTCCATGGCGCCGTCGGTGGCGAAGAGTTACGCCGTCTGTTGCAGCGGGCGCATCTGTTCGTCTCCGCTTCCAGTTACGAGGGCTTTGGGTTGTCGACCATCGAGGCCATGAGCGCGGCGACGGTAGTCGTAGTCACCGCGGTGGGCGCGCATCCCGACGTAGTTCGAAATGGCGTGAGTGGCTGGCTGATCGACCAGGATGCGATTGGACTCGCACCTGCCATGGATCGCGTTCTAAGAATGTCGCAGGAAAAGTTGGCGGAGATGGGGGAAGCGGCGCGCGCCGCGACCAAGCGCTTTTCCTGGGGTCATATCGCACCCCGGTATGAGCAACTCTACCGCGAGGTTCTAGGCGCGCAAAAACATTCACCGGCGCCACTGTCATGAGTTCAACCGCGATAAACCAAGGGACAATTGTGGTCTTCCGTATCCAACTCCTGGCCCCCTCCGAGACCTTCATCGTTGCCCAGGCTGCAGCCATGCGGCGGTTCTCGCCGTTTTTCGTCGGCTGGCGCAGAACGGCCGGGCTCGCGTTGCCGGATGAGGCGAGCTGGACGGTCGATGGCGGAGGCCTGCGGGGAAAGCTGCGCGAGCTTCGCTTTCGCTATATGGGCCCCACGCGCGAACAGTTGGCGCGGCTGCGGGCGCGCGCGCCGCGTCTGGTCTATGCGCACTTCGCGCCCGACGGCTACGCGGCCATGCAGTTGGCCGAGCAACTCGGTGTGCCGCTGGTGACCGCCTTGCACGGATTTGACGTGACCATGAGCGATCAAGCCCTGGGCGAAACCCGGTTGGGTCGGGAGTATGTGCGCGGACGAGCTGCGCTGCAAAAAAAGGGCGCGCTCTTCGTGAGCTGCTCGGCTTATGTTCGCCGGCGAGGGCTGGAGATGGGATATCCAGCCGATCGCACCATCGTGCATTCCATCGGCGTCGATATCGAGCGCTTTAAGCCGCCCCTGGTTCGGCAGCGGGGCAAGATGGTCTTGTTTGTCGGGCGCCTGGTGGAAAAGAAGGGCTGCGCCAGTCTGCTTGAGGCCATGGCCCAGGTGCAGCAGCGCATCCCGGCGGTGGAGCTGGTGGTGATCGGTGGCGGCCCATTGCACGCGAAGTACGAGGCGCGGGCCGCCGAGCTAAGGGTGCACTGCCGGTTCTTAGGCACCCAGTCGCCCTCCACGGTGCGGGAATGGATGGCGCGCGCAAGCGTGTTCTGCGTGCCCAGCGTGGTGGCCGCGTCGGGCGATACCGAGGGCTTTGGCATGGTGTTCATCGAGGCCCAGGCCATGGGCCTGCCGGTGGTCAGCACCCTGAGCGGAGGAATCCCGGAAGCAGTGAAGCATGGAGAGACGGGTTTGCTGGTGACTGAGCGCGATCCCGTGGGGCTGGCGGCGGCACTGCTGGTGCTGCTGGAAAACGACGAATTGTGGCAGCGCTACAGCGCCGCCGGCAGGACGCGGGTGGTAGCTCAGTTCAATCTGCTGCGGCAAACGGAGCGCCTGGAAAACGTGTTTTCCCAATTGCTGGAAGGAAGGTAACGGATGGCGCAATTGGCTCAGATGCTTGGCGAGCTTTCCCCCCGATCGCGCATGCGCCGCGACGGTTTTATCGGCCGGAGCTTGACGGGTTGCGGTTCTACGCCTTCCTGGCCGTATTCGCTTATCACACGTTACCCGATCGGCCGGCCTTCTACCGCGGCTTACACTTACCGCTGCCGTCGCTGTGGGCGGCGGCTGTCAAGTCGGGTGCCTCCGGGGTCGATTTGTTCTTCGCGCTGAGCGCTTTCCTGATCACCGCGCTGTTGCTGCGCGAACGACGGCAGACCGGCGGCATCTCGCTCCGCTTGTTCTACATCCGGCGTATTCTGCGTATCTGGCCGCTCTACTTCGCCGTGCTCGCGGTGGCGGTCGTGCTGGCCCATACCATTCCAAGCCAAAGACTTCCCTGGTACTACGTTGCCGGCTACCTGCTGTTTGTCGGCAACTGGATAAATGTAGCCTTCGGTCATCCATTTTCAGTCTGCGCTCCTTTGTGGACGGTCTCGATCGAGGAGCAGTTCTATCTGGTATGGCCGCTGCTGATGAAGATTTTGCATCGGCGCGGCATGATCATTGCCGCCGTGGTTGCCTTCCTGCTCGCCATCCTTAGCCAAATCGGCGTCGTGCTGGCCGACTTGAGCCCGGGCTATATCTATTACGGCAGCTTCTCGCGAAGTGGCTCGCTGGCGCTGGGTATCTTACTGGCGCTGTTCGCGGATCGCTTGCCCGGGCTGACTCGAGGCATGCGTGGGCTGCTTCTGGCAGCGGGGCTCACGGGGTGGATCGCCGCCTCGGCGTGGCTTAGCGATCAGCCGGGGCCGTTCGATATGCGCACCGTGCCGGGACGCCTGGGGATCCTGGTGGGAGAACGCCTGGTGATCTCCGTAGGCGCGGTAGCGATTCTGTACGCGTGCCTGGGTTGCCGCTCCCAGTTGGTGAGGAGCGACTGGGTGGTGCGCCTGGGCAAGATCAGTTATGGGCTTTACATGCTGCATTTCATCGGACTTCTCATCGTGCTCGATCTGGTCCATCCACGCCGGGTATGGACACTGCTGGCTACCAAGGCGCTGGGACTGGTGCTGACAGTCCTGTTGGCGTGGGCATCGTATCGCTGGGTCGAGTCGCCCTTCCTGCGGTGGAAAGATCGTTTTGCCACTGTGCTTAGCCGGCCCGTTTGATGGCTATGAGATCACACGCAGTTCTTTGTGTTCGGGCAGGTTCCGGCAGCCGGCGAATTTCTCCCCTGTGTCGGATGGAGGTTTCCTATTCTCGATAAGATAGCGTTTCAACCCTCGCACGTCGTCATTGCGGCGCCCTCGCCGCCTCACGAGCTCACGCTGCGCGAGGTTGGCATTATGCTGGCCCGCAGGCGCGCCATCATCTACGTCAGCCTCGGAGCCTTCTTTCTGCTCGCGATCCTGGCTCTCACCATGTCTACCCGCCGATATCGGTCGATGGGAGAGATCGAGGTTCAGAAAGAGTCGACCAGTGCTCTGGGCATCCAGACGGATAGCGCGGATACTCCGTCCGACGCGCTCGAAGTAAACATGATTATCCAAACCCAGGCGCAGATCCTGCAGTCCGATTCGCTCGCCCTGCACGTGATCGAAGATCTCCAACTTGAGCAAACCGAGGATTATCGGCCGAAATGGTCGCCGGTTGGTTGGTTGTTCGCCTTGCTGGCGCCGCGCGGAGTGGCCGATTCACCCGGCGCAACGCTTGAGAACTCACCCCACCGGCGCATGCGGGTGCTGAAGATCTTTCATCGCCGGCTGACGGTGAAGCCGGTGGCCGGAACGCGCCTGATCGACGTGGCCTATTTAAGTCCCGATCCGCAGCTGGCGGCAACGGTAGTCAACCACCTGCTGCAAGGCTTGATTGAGAAGGGTTATCAGGCGCGCTACGACGCGACCATGCAGGCGTCTTCGTGGTTGAGTGGGCAGCTGGAAGAGCTGCGTGCCAAGACCCAGGAGTTACAGGCCAGGGTGGTGAAGCTGCAGCAGGAATCGGGTGTCTTCGCCCTGGGCGAAGTGGATCGCGAGGGCCGCGACCAGGTGTATAGCCCAACCCTCGAAAAGCTGCAGATGGCAACCCAGGCCGAAGCCCAGGCGCAGTCCAACCGCATCCTCAAGGGCGCGATCAACGATGTAGTGAAGAGTGGCAACGCGGAGCTGATTTCCGGGCTGGGCGGAAGCGCGATGAGCGGCAGTGCTTCCTCCTCCGTCGCCACTTCTCTCAGCTTGATTCAAAACCTGCGTTTGCAGGAGGCGACCCAGCAGGGGCAGCTGCAGGCGCTCTCCGCCAAGTTCGGTCCAGCCTATCCTAAACTCGCGGAGCTGCGCGGCAACGTGACTGCGGTTCAGGCGGCCATTCAAGCTGAGGTGGAACGTGTAGCCGGGCGAGCCCACAACGACTTCATGGTGGCCGAGCAGACAGAGGAAAAAACCCGGCGCGATTTTAACGCCGACAAAAGCGAGGCGGAAGCACTCAATAACAAGACCATTGAATACCAGATGGTTCGCCAGGAGGCGGACCAGACCCGTTCGCTCTATGACGATATGCTGCGCCACCTGAAAGAGTCGGGACTCTTAGCCGGCCTGCACTCCACCAACATCTCCATCGTCGACTGGGCCAGGGCCAGCGACAGTCCGGCCAAGCCGGTGGTGTTGTTGTATGTCGTGGGATCGCTGCTCGCCGGTTTGCTCTTCGGTGTCGTGGCCGCACTGCTGCGCGATGTGACTGATACCAAAATTCACGATCCGCGGGAGATCTCCCGTGAGCTGGGCCCCTTGCCGCTGTGTGTGCTGCCCTATCACAAGGAGCTGCCTACCTTGTCTGGTGAAGTGAGCCGGATCGATAGGTCGCCCTTGCCCGCGTTAGACCGCCCCCATTCCCTGTTTGTCGAATCGCTGCGCTCACTACGCACGTCTCTGCTGCTGTCGCGCAGTGGAGCGCCCCCCCGTTCGGTGCTGGTCACCAGTTCCCTGGCAGGAGAAGGAAAGAGCTTTCTCAGCTGGAACCTGGCCATTCTTTTTGCCCAGCAGGGAAAGCGGGTCTTGTTGTGCGATGCCAACCTTCGTCATCCATTTCTTCACCGCAACCTGGAGGTTGACCCGGGCACCGGGCTAAGTACGGTGCTCGCCGGTCTTTCACCCGACCGCGGCGCATCCGTGGTGATTCCGGTGCACGAGGTCCCCGGGTTATATCTCATACCCGCGGGACCACTCCCTCCGTATCCTGCGGAGTTGCTGGCGTCCAGTCAGATGGCGGATCTGTTGAAAGTTTGGGAATCGCAATACGATCTCGTTCTGCTCGACGGACCGCCCCTGCTGCAGTTCACCGACTCGGTTGTACTCAGCTCCTTGGTCAACTCGGTGCTGCTCCTCGCCCGCCATGGCAAGACGCCTTTGCCGGCACTGGAAAAGGGCTACCGCATGCTCGAAGACGTGCAATCCACCAATGGACGCAAGATCAATATTGTCGTCAACGGCGTCAAAGAGCAGCCGACTGAAGGATTCGTTCTGTATCCACAACGTGAAAGGGAGGCTGCGAAAGCCTTATGAAACATATCCCGAGGTTCTGCAGCCTCTTACTGCTTCTCTCTTGTTTTGCGCCCGCCTCACGGGCGCAGAAGGACAGCCTGCTGATCGGACCCGGCGACCTGCTGCACCTTCTGGTCTACGACACGCCGGAGATGGAACAACACGCCCGGGTAACCGATACCGGGAACATTCCCTTCAACTTTCTGGGCAATGTCAACGTAGCCGGCTTGACTCCGGAGCAGGCAGCTGCGCTCATCGACCATAGACTCCAGGCCGCCGGTATCATGCTCCACCCCCAGGTCTCGGTGACCGTAGAGGCCTACGCAACTCAGAACGCGTCCGTGATGGGAGAAGTGCAGAAACCCGGGACTTACGAGATTGACACCCCGCGCAAAGTAGTAGACGTCCTCGCGCTGGCCGGCGGACTGACCTATATGGCGGATCGCCACATTGTCATTCAACGCTCTGGCCCTGCCAAGGAAAAGGTCGAATACTACTATTCCAATGCGGGCGGAACGGCTTTATCTACCGATCCCATGGTCTACCCCGGCGATTCGGTGGTCGTGTCCAGGGTCGCGGTGGTGTATGTGCTCGGCGATGTTTTGAAGCCGGGCGGCTATCCGATAACCACCAACAACTCGAAAATGACCGTGTTGCAGGCCATCGCGCTGGCCGGCTACGCGAATCACACGGCTGCCGTCGGCAAGTCGAGGCTGGTGCGCGAGACCGGCAACGGAGTGCAGGAAATTAATTTGCCCGTGGGTGCGATGCAGAAGGGCAAGAAGCCGGATGTCGCCTTGCTGCCCGACGATGTGGTCTATGTCCCCTTCAGCTTCGTACGCAACCTGGGAGTGAATAGCCAGGGGATTCTCGCTTCCGCTACGTCCGCTGCCATATACCTCCACTGATGGATTCGATCCGTCTTCCTCATCGGGTGTCTGTCTTGGCAAGTGCCCAACCGTTCGGTGAAATCACGGTCAGAGATGACCGGAGAAGAGTGCACAGCCCGGCCGCAGAGTCAGCAAGTATCTGGAGCCGCGCTTCAACCTGGGCCCTGCTTCTGCCGCTGCTCTATTTTGCCCTCGATGGCGTCTCGCCGTTTCTTAATTCCCCGACCGCCCTGCGCGCGGTTGGCACCGTTTCCGAGGGTGGAGTTCTCGGGGAACGCTTCGGCAAGCTATTGATGTTTGTGCTTTGCATGCTCTTCGTCGTTCAGCGGCACCAGGCCGTTCGCCGCCTAAGTATGCAGATGAAGCTGGTGACCAGTTTCCCTATCCTCGCGATTGTGCTCTGCCCGGTCTCGCAGATGGCAACCCGCACCATCAGCTCCGGCGCCTTGCTCCTGGGCGGCATTCTGCTCATGTACTACATCATGTCCCGCTACGCGTTCGATGAACTACTGGAGTTGTTTCTTATTCTGGGCACAGGGACGATCGTTGCCAGTATCGTGTTTGCCCTGGCCCTTCCGCAGTATGGCCTCGATCTGATGGGTGGGCATACCGGGGCATGGAAGGGAATTTTCAGTGCAAAAAATTGCCTCGGCAACATGGCGCTCTTTTTTCTGACCATAGCGGTGTCCTACCGCGGACGCACCTTATTTTTGCGTTCCCTCCGCGTTTCGCAGATCGTCTTTTGCCTGATTGCGATCGCCTTTTCAAGGGCAGCCACGGCGTACCTGCTGACCGCAATCTACATTGTCTATTTCGTGGCCATGAACGCGCTCCACCGCTTTCGCAAGAAGGACTACTTTGTCCTATGTATCCTCCTGCTTGGAACTCTTTCCGTCGCTGCAGTGATGATCGTCACTACGCCGGATCTGCTGTTCAACCTGCTGGGGAAAGATTCGAGCTTGACCGGGCGCACCGCGATATGGAGCTCAGTCATCGATTCGATCGCCAAGCGCCCTCTGCTCGGGTACGGCTACCAGGCATTCTGGCTTGCGCTGGAAGGCGAGTCCTACCGCGTAATCCTGGCTGTTTCGTGGGTTCTCGCACAGGCACAGAACGGCTTTCTTGACGTCATGCTCGAAATGGGTGCGGCAGGGCTGGCAATCGTAGTGCTGATCTTCGGCTTCGCCTTCCGCGATGGAGTGGTTTGTCTCCTGCGGTCTCGCGAGCACACGCAGCTTCGGGCGGTGGAATGGTATCTCGCCATCGTCATGCTTACACTCATCTACAACCTGGATGAAAGCTTTCTCTTTGAACCCAAGCATCTTGGTTCGATGATCTTTGTCATCGCCTGCGTGGGCCTCAAGCAGGAGTGGCTGCGTCTGCGGGTCACCCCCCCCGGGCTCGCTGATTGAACGCGCCGACCTGCCTCTCTCTACGCGTAACAAATCATGGGTGCCCCATTCAAGCCGTACTTTGGCTTGAGTGGGATTCCACGGGCTTCGACCGCTGACTGTACAGGGTGTAGATGATCTTGGACCTGGAGATCTGTTGCAGTAGAGAAAGCTGCCGGTCCAGCGCGGTGGAAAAGTACGGCTTGAATGGGGCACCCATGATTTGTTACGCGTAGAGAGAGGCAGGTCGATGAGAAATTCAGGCTAACTGCTGCCTGATCGCTGCGTTGATTTTTGAATTAAGCGAGAACCCAGCGCTGTCGATAGAGAAGGTGAGGAAGGGAATCATGAGATTTACCATCATCACCCCCACGCTCCAGAGAAGCAGCCTGCTTAGGGCATGCAACTCGGTCGACCGCCAGTCCCTTTCTGCTTGGCAACACATTGTCATGGTCGATCGAGCCAGGCTGGATCACGCATTGTTAGCCGGGATTCAGCACCCGCAACGCTCTGTCATCCAATGCCCGGTACCTCATCACAACTACGGCAATACCTGCCGGCATAATGCGTGGGAACTGGCTACAGGGGACTATTGTCTGATGCTCGACGATGACAATTTCTTAGCCGATGACAGGATCCTTGAGGATATAGCGGCGAATCTCGAAGATCGTCCGCATTGGGCACTCTTTCCCATCCTCCGCCGTGGAAAGCTGTTCTTCCATGATCCACCTGGCCTGAAGGTGACCGATACGGCCAATGTGGTTGTGCGAAGAGAGATTGCCCGTTGGCCGAATATTCTCGAGTATGCAGCGGACGCGCGTTGGATCGAAGGGCTGAAAACATATCCGCACAAGTCATTGCCGGATTTTCGCCCGATCGTCGATATGCCCGTCCAGAGCAAAGGCAGATCCAATGCGAAAAGGTGGGACATCCGGGAAAAATTGGCTAGGACTTGGCGCGATATTGGGCTGCTCTACAGCAAGCGCGGCCCCACACCGCTATAGCCCTTATTCAACGTTTATTTTCCCAGCGCGGCCTCGATGGCCGCTATCACCTGGGGCGAGTCGGGAGTGACGGCCGGTTCAAAGCGTTCCACCGGCTTGCCGTTGCGGTCGAATAAAAACTTGGTAAAGTTCCACTTGATATCGCCGCCAATCTGCGGGTTCACTGACTTATCCGTCAAGAAGCTGTAGAGCGGAGCCTTATCTTCACCCAGCACACTGACCTTGGCCATCATGGGAAAAGTAACATCGTACTTGTTCCGGCAGAATGTTTTGATCTCTGCGTTGGTGCCCGGCTCCTGCGAAGCGAAGTTATTAGCCGGAATGCCGACGATCACCAGCCCGCGGTCCTGGTACTTCTTATAAAGCGCTTCCAGCCCGGCGTACTGCGGAGTGTAGCCGCATTTGCTGGCCACATTCACCAGCAAAAGCACCTTACCCCGGTAACTACCCAGGCTGACCGGCTGGCCATCGATGGACTTCAAGGTAAAGCTGTAAACACTCTTCGCCGGTATGGCCATGCAGATCCCGGCGGCCAGCAACGTGACAATAAGGGCTAACTTGCGCACAGGCTCCTCCTAATATATCCGCATAATACAGGACCCCTTTGAATCGCTGGTCACTAAACGTCGCAAAGGTCGACGGCCTGCAGAAGTGAGGCTTTGGGATCGCCGGTGGGGACAAACTCGTGCGCGACGTATCCTTTATAGCCGGATTCAACAATACCCCGCATCACGCCATCCCACTGCACCTCCTGCTTATCGTTCAACTCGTGGCGCCCGGGAACACCGCCAGTGTGAAAGTGACCCAGCCATTGAATGTTTGCCTGGATGGTTGCAATCAAGTCCCCTTCCATAATCTGCATGTGATAGATGTCGTAGAGCAGCTTCACATGTGGGGAATTTACTTCCTGCATCACCGCCACGCCCCAGGCGGTGTGGTCCGCCATGTAGTCCTTATGGTTGACCTTGCTATTCAAGAGCTCCAGGCAAAGGACCACGTTATTGTCTTCCGCAATCTTCTTTACCCGGTTCAACCCCAGAATTACATTTTTGGCCCCTTCTTCATCGGACATTCCGCGGCGGTTTCCGGAAAAGGTAATGACATTCGGCACGCCAGCCTTGGCAGCCAGTGGCACGTTCTTCCGCATTCCAGCCTCGATCTTGTCGTGATTGGCAACCACGTTGAGGGCATCAGGAATCGTTCCCGCGTCGACGTAGCCCATGGTGCAGATCAGTCCATACTTCTTGGGTGTTTCAAAATCCGCCGGTTCCAGAAGGTCGACCCCCTTCAATCCGATTTGCGCCGAATAGGCGCACAATTCATCCAGGCTCATCTTGGGATAGCACCAGCGGCTGACAGACTGCCGGATGTTGCCCTTCCTTTGCGTTGGAGATTCGGCAGGAGCCGCGGCTTTTTCCTGGGCCCAGGACATAGAGGAACCGGCAGCGACTGCGGTGCCGGCGATGGTGCTTTTAAGCATCTTGCGACGAGAGATGGAAGACATTGAGACACGCCTTTCGAACCTTGAGTGCACGCACGTATTTAATCATCTTTTCCTTCCCCCGCACCAAAGTGCGTTCCCCGGCCTCACAGACGCCTCACTCCGGAGGAACAGCCCCTGGGTAAAGGTCCGTAAGCGGCTTCATCTGTTGCTCAAGCAGTTCCGGATGAGGCAAAGGCTTGCGTGGGATCATCTGTTCGCGCATAGCGGCGTTATAAACGAAGATGGCCTCCACAACAGCGATCTGCTTCAGGTCCGTGGGCTGCAGGTGCTCATAGGTGTCCATGTTGGAATGGTGGGTGCGTGTCTCGTAGTCCATGGGATCCTGGATGAACTGGAAGGCAGGGATACCGACCGCATCAAACGATAGATGGTCTGTGCCGCCGGTGTTTCGGTTGCTGATTGTCGTTACCCCCAAATCCTTCAGCGGAGCCATCCACTGCGCAAAGATCGAATCCACCGCGGCGTTACCCTGAGTGTAGATGCCGCGAATCCTGCCTGTTCCGTTGTCCACGTTGAAATAAGCGGAGATAAGTTTTTGCTCGGGTTTTAGCATGAGCGGCCCCGCCGGCTTCCTCAAAAATTCCGGCAACTCCATTTGCTCTGGACTGGTAGAACGAGGGAAGCTACCGAAATGTTGGTCAACGTACCCCTTGCTGCCGTACACCACCTGCTCTTCGCCAGACCATAGAGCGATACGGATAGTTCGCCGTGGCTTTACTTTCAGCGCATTTAGAATGCGCATCACCTCCATCGCGACAACGGAGCCCGCCCCATTATCCGTGGCGCCAGTACCGGAGATCCAGCTATCCAGATGGCCACCGACCATCACCACCTCGTCTTTGAGCGCGGGATCGGTCCCCGGAATTTCTGCAACCGTGTCGAACCCATGCTCATGGTCCCCAGTGAACCTGGTTTCGACGTCCATCTCGATCGACACCGGTACGTGGTTCTCGAGCAACCGAAACACCCGGCCGTAGCTCTCAATCTGCGCCACCACTACAGGAAATGGGACTGCCGTATCTCTGCGGTAGGGTGTGCGGCTGAGAGCGGCGCCGTTGTCGTCAAAGATGATCCCGGTGCCTCCGCCGTCGTGCCCGTCGCGGCTGGGTACAATTACCGCGACAACCTTCTCCGCGGCCAGGAATGGAACCACCTCATTAAGAAGCTTGTATCGTTTGATGGCGCGTTCGTTGCGCGCCTGCATCGCCACCTGCTCGCTTTCGAGCGGAAGCGCTTCCAGCTCCTTGAGGTCTTTGTCGCTGTAGCGCTCAAAAAATGGCTTGTCGGGAACCGGAACATCGCGCATCGCGCCGAGCAAAACTATCTTGCCCGACAGCTTCCCTTTGTATTTGGCCATGTCGCTGCTGTCGTTCACCACGACCGAGACCGCCTGCGCGGTCACTGGCCCCTTGGTGGAGGGCGACCACGGCGTGGCCTGGGCCACGAAGACGGACGTATCCGGCTCTGTCATACGAACCCAGGTGTTGAGCTGCTGCCAGCCCATGCCAAACTCGCCCCAGTCTTCCAGGTGCGCGTGGAGGCAGCCCATCTTCGTGAGCTGATCCCGTGTCCACGCATTGGCCTTGGCCATATTGGGCGAACCGGTCAGCCGGGGTCCGATGCCGTCGATCAGACCTCCTGCGTAGTCCATCACATGCGAGTGCTGCAGTCCCTCCTCGCGGATGGCGTTGTACGCGTTCAGGTCGATCGACTCGGTAGTTGGCTGCTGCACATCGGCTGCGTAAGAACCCAAGGCTGCGAGCACGACGGCCGCGCTGAAGACGAGGTTGTAACTGCGCATCTTTGTGGCCTCACACCATGTTTGATTATGCTGAACAGTACAAGCAAGGTTCGGTCCGAGAACGTTATCATGGAAATGGAATCTTAGAGTAAGTGGAGACCCGCATCATGAGCGAGAAGAAAAGACCGCACCTTCGGGCGACACAAACCCTCCTAACGGGCCCCGTTAGCCGCCGTTCATTCCTCTCCTCGCTCGGCGCCGTCGGGGTTGCAGCGACCGCCGTCCCCATAGCAGCCGGGGCACAAACGGCACCCAGCGCGCCGGCGGAAACCACCGCCGCTGAAACCATCGAGAGCGCAATCCCTGTCAGCCTGCGGGTCAACGGCAAGCAGCTTGACCTCCAAATCGATCCCCGTACTACGCTCCTCGACTGCCTGCGCGAGACCATCAGCCTCACCGGCACTAAGAAAGGCTGCGATCACGGCCAGTGCGGAGCCTGCACTGTGCACGTGAATGGCCGCCGCATCAACTCCTGTCTAACCCTGGCAGCCATGCACCAGGGGGACGAGATCACTACTATCGAAGGACTCGGCCAGCCCGGTGATCTGCACCCAATGCAGGCATCCTTCGTCAAGCACGACGGCTACCAATGCGGTTACTGTACCTCGGGCCAGATTATGTCCGCCGTGGCTCTGCTCAAGGAGAAGTGCGGCCCCTCCGACGCTGACGTCAAGGAGCTCATGAGCGGCAACATCTGCCGCTGCGGAGCCTATCCCAACATCGTCGCTGCCATACAAGACGTCCGCCAGCAGGCATAGGAGATCGCGTCATGGAGATGTTCAAGTACACCCAGGCTGCCGGCATACCGCAGGCCATTCAGGCTGCGGCCCAATCCAGCACCGCGCAACAGGGCGCGCAGGTCCGGTTCATCGCCGGCGGAACAACCTTGCTCGATCTCATGAAGTTGAATGTCGAGCGGCCCACCCAGGTCGTAGACATCAATCGCCTGCCGCTCGACAAGGTCGAAAAGCTTCCCGACGGCCGTCTGAAAATCGGCGCCCTGGTTCGCAACTCCGATTTGGCTCATGACCCCACGGTTTCAAGTGACTACTCCGTTCTCTCCCAGGCCTTGCTCGCCGGGGCCTCGGCGCAGCTTCGCAATATGGCGACCACGGGCGGCAATCTTCTGCAACGCACTCGGTGCATGTACTTCAGAAACGATGCTATGGCCTGCAATAAACGCGAGCCCGGCTCAGGCTGTTCCGCTATCGAAGGCGACAATCGTACCCTTGCCATCCTGGGCACCAGCAAAGACTGCATCGCGACTAACCCCTCCGACATGAACGTCGCCCTCACTGCTCTGGAGGCGACCATTCATATCCAGGGGGCGAAGGGCGAGCGCGAGGTACCTATCGGCGAGTTCTTCCTGGTTCCCGGTAACACACCGCAGCGGGAAAACGTGCTTGAGCCGGGCGACCTCATCACCTTCGTCACCCTGCCCGCGCCCAAGCCCAATAACAAGCAGGTCTACCTGAAACTCCGCGACCGCGCCTCTTACGAGTTTGCCCTTTCTTCGGCCGCAATCGTCGTCGAGGTTAGCGGCGGCAAGCTGACCTTTGTCCGCGTTGCCCTGGGAGGTGTGGGCACCAAGCCTTGGCGCTCACTTGAGGCAGAGAGAGCGCTGCATGGCAAGGCCGTAGAGGAAAAAACATTCCGCCAGGCAGCGGAGGCGGCTCTGCACGGTGCGCAGCCGCAAAGCCAAAACGGATTCAAGGTCGAACTCGCCAAGCGCTGCATCACTCACGCTCTCACCCTCGCAACCCAACCGGCGTAAGACCGACCAGAGGAGAAAGAACTCATGGCATCGACACTCAACCTTCCTCCCCGTACCAACGCCGGGCTGCCCCGCGTCGATGGTCCGCTCAAAGTCAGCGGCGTCGCCAGGTATACGTCCGACCACAATCTGCCCGGCATGCTTTACGCCGTGCCGGTGTGCGCCACCATCGCCAATGGAACCGTCACAGCCATCGACACCAGCGGCGCGCAGAGGATGCCGGGAGTCAAGGCCGTGTATACGCGCCAGAACCTGGGCAAGCTCTTCCGGTCTGCGCCTTCTCCGGATGGCTTGTCGGGCTATCTCGACGAGCGCCGTCCGCCATTCGACGACGACGTCGTCCGCTACTACGGCCAATACGTCGCCGCAGTGGTCGCGCTCACCTACGAACAGGCTATTGCCGCGGCCAATGCCGTCAAGGTGACCTATAAGACAGACAAGCCTGACGTGCGCGATCATCTCGAAACGGGTGACAAGCTCAACGTCGACAGCCATCGCGGCAATCCGGACGAGGCCTTTCAATCCGCACCCGTCAAGGTGGATGAAACCTACGTCACCCCGACCGAAACCCACAATCCGATCGAGCTGCACGCCAGCGTTGCCACCTGGGACGGACAAAACTTTACCCTCTACGAGACCACACAGGCGGTCATGAACCATCGCGATGTGTTGGCCCAGATGCTCGGGGTAGCGCCGGAGAACGTCCGTGTCATCTCCCGCTTTCTTGGCTCCGGTTTCGGAGGCAAGCTTTGGCCCTGGACACACTGCCTGATCGCTGCCTCTGCGGCCCGCAATTTGAATCGCCCGGTCAAGCTGGTAGTAACCCGCGACATGATGTTTCAGACCGTGGGCCATCGCCCGCTTACCCAGCAGCGAGTTCGTCTCGGCGCCACGCCTGACGGTAAACTTGTCTCCCTGATACATGAGTCGCTCAATCACACCTCCATACTCGACGACTATTCCGAGGGGTGCAGCGAGGCCACCGGTTACAGCTACAGCACTCCTAATCTTCGCGCCGCTTCGGGCTTGGTCCGCCGCAACGTTGGCACCCCCACCTCCATGCGTGGTCCTGGCGCTGTGCCTGGTCTTTTTGCGCTCGAGTCGGCGGTGGATGAGCTGGCCATTAAGCTCAACATGGACCCGGTCAAGCTCCGCCTGTTGAACGAGCCGCAAATCGACGAGGGCAAGAAGCTACCCTTCTCTTCACGTCACTTTGTCGAGTGTCTCAACGTTGGCGCGGAAAAATTCGGTTGGTCGCAGCGCACGCCGCAGGTTGGTTCGATGAAGAAGGACGGCTTGACTCTCGGCTGGGGTGTCGCCGGCTGCTCCTGGATCGCCGAGCGCATGGCTACCGCAGCCACCGTGGACCTCCATGCCGATGGAACCGCCCGCGTCTCCTGCGCTACTCAGGATATTGGCACCGGCACTTACACCGTCCTCTCGCAAATCGTTTCCGAAAGGGCCGGCATTCCCCACGATAAGATCGAGGTCGTTCTCGGCGACTCGGATCTGCCGCCCGGGCCCATCTCCGGCGGCTCCTGGGCTACTGCATCGGTTATCCCTGCGGTCGTCGATGCGATTGAGAAAGCGCAACAGCTTCTGTTTCTGATCGCCAGTCAAAGCAAAGAACCGGGACTAGCCGGGCAGAAACCCGAGTTGATGGCTTTCACCAACGGATGCATCCATCTCAAGGACAATTCACCGGACACCGGGGTGAGGTATGAGCAGATCCTTACGTCTGGCAACATCCGCGGTGCTTCCGGCCAGGGAAAGTCCGAGGGCACCCTTGACGATCCAAATAGCAGACACTCCAAGCACTCTTTCGGAGCGCAGTTCGCCGAGGTGACCTGGCAGCCTGAGACTGCGCGCCTTCGTGTCTCTCGGGTGGTAACGGTGATCGATGCCGGCCGCATTATTAATCCCAAACCCGCCCGCAACCAGATTGAGGGGGCGGTCGTGATGGGTGTCGGCATGGCGCTCTTCGAAGAAACGGTCTATGACCCGCGCTTCGGTGCTCCCATCAACAACAACCTGGCTGACTACATTGTGGCCACCAACGCCGACTCCCCGCACATCGACGTGACCTTCCTTGACTACCCCGACCTGATATTGAATCCTCTGGGCGCGCGCGGGGTAGGAGAGATCGGCCTGGCCGGCATTGCGGCAGCCATCACCAACGCCGTTTATCACGCCACGGGTGTGCGCGTGCGCAAACTGCCGGTGCGCATCGAAAATCTGCTAAGCCCGCCGTTGCACGCTTAACGGGCTGCAGAAAACTCGCTGTTGGCTGGTTCTCCCGCACGCCCTTACTAAGACAACGGCAGTCTTGCGCCACAACCCTAGTGGCTGCGATCATGGCTGCGGTTCGAAAGGCCCCTTTAATGCTCAAGCGTCTCCTGATCCTCGCCGCACTCGCGGCAGCCTCCACCGCTCTTTTCGCACAAGCACCCGCCTGGCCACCTTCTCCCGATCATCTGACCATGCCTCTATGGCCCAACGGGGCGCCGGGCGCGCAGCCGAGTGCGGGGCCTGAGGGCGACATGACGACCGCCAAAGATGGCACCCCAGGCGGCAAGCCAGTCATCCGTATCGGCAATGTTTCCAATCCCACGCTCACGCTCTACACGCCGAAAGGAAAGAACACCGGGGCCGCGGTAGTTGTATTTCCAGGGGGCGGATACCGCATCCTGGCCATTGACCTCGAAGGAACCGAAGTATGCGACTGGCTCAATTCGGACGGCATCAGCTGCATTCTGGTTAAGTACCGTGTGCCCGAGCCCGGTCCATATCCCAAGTCGTCGGCGCCGCTACAAGATGCTCAGCGCGCCCTTGGCATCGTACGTGCTCACGCCGCCGAGTGGCATATTGATCCAAACCGCATCGGAGTCCTGGGTTTCTCCGCTGGGGCGCATCTTGCCGCCGCCTTGAGCACACACTTCGACCAGAGACTTTACGATCCGCTGGACGCGGCAGACAAGCTTAGCTGCCGGCCCGACTTTGCGGCCATCATCTACCCCGGCTATCTTGCGCTCGCAGATCAGAACTACGCGCCGAATCCCGAAATCCATCCCACCGCTCAAACTCCGCCCACCTTCCTGGTGCAAGCGGAGGACGATCCAGTCCATGTAGAAAACGCCGTCGTCTATTTCCTTGCCCTTAAGAATGCCAAGGTGCCCGCGGAGCTTCACATTTACGCCCAGGGCGGCCACGGGTACGGCCTGCGCCGGACCGCACTCCCCGTGACCACATGGCCTCAGACTGCAGAAATATGGCTACACACCATTCACATTTTGTCCGATTCCGACGCCTCCAGTAACCCGGTCAAATGAGCATCTGAGAACCATGAAAAAATCCGCTTTGCTACTCCCTGCGTTCTTATCGCTTCTGGCGGTTAGCCTCGCACAAAACACTCCAGCTCCTGTGGGAGTGCCCAAGCCTGGACCATCCACAGATGCTCCTTACGCTCCGCAACCTATCCTGCCCGGCGGCGTCGTGCTCACTCTGTATCCCCCCGGCTCCCCCTTCCTCAATAAGGACCGCGTGCGCGAGGCGGAGCAATACAACATGAGCCCATCCGTGCCGGGGCGAATCAACAGCATCGTCAACATCCACAACCCCTCCATCGAAGTGCACACCGTCGACCGGGGACTGAATACCGGCGCCGCCGTGATCCTGGTGCCGGGTGGCGGCCACAACACCTTGAACGTGGGTTCAGAGGGAGCGGATTTCGTTCCCTTCTTCTATAACTACGGGGTCAACACCATCATTCTGCGGAGTCGCCTGCGCCGCGACGGCTACAACCCCCGGACCGATGAGGTGTACGACGCCCAGCAGTCCATTCGCCTGGTGCGCGCACACGCCAAGGAATGGAATATCGATCCCCACAAGATCGGCATCATGGGCTTTTCCGCAGGCGCGGAATTGGCCACCGCCGCGGCGGTGCTCTACGACGACTTTGACAAGAAGAACAGCGACCCCGGCGACCCTCTGGCCGGGGTCTCTTCGCGCCCTGACTTTGTGGGCGTCATCTATCCCGGGCCCACCCCCTTCGCGCGCAATCGCGTTGCTCCGCCGATCCCGCGTAACATGCCGCCCTCGTTCATCGCCTCTGCCGGCTCCGATGACCAGGTACACGCCATCTGGGCCGACGAATACTTCGCCGCCATGCTGGCCCTCCGCGTACCCAACCTCGAGATGCATATTTACGCCAATGGCCGCCATCCCGGCGACCTGTTGCGTGACGGCAGCCACATGACCGGCGGTCTGACAGACCGCAACGGAATACCCTTTGGCACCTGGCAATTCCGCTTCATCGACTGGTTTCGCGATCTCGGTTTTCTGCAAAAGCCCGACGTGGAAACCAAGGCAGCCAGGGACATCGCCTTTTATCTGAGCCAACCTCCGCCCGCCGCCTCCCCAGCCCAGGCCGTTCCCCCCGCCACTCCTCATGTGCCCTAGGCGAAGTGTCCGCTGATGGACATCGAACTGGGTTTGTGGACAGTTCGCAAGCCGAATGCCTTGTAAGTTGCAGAAACGCACATGGATGCGCGTCCAGGCTTTGGTCACCTGCGTGCTCTCTAGACAGGCGAGCGCTTTACGTCTTTTCCCGAATAGGCGGATGAAGTAAGAGGTATGGAAGATGCTGCGAAGAGTCTTTGCTCTCAGTCTTATTGCTTACTCGATTCTATTGCTCCAGGGGAAACAACCATCCTCATCGGTGGAGGCTCCAGCCGGAACAGCGTTGCTGTTCGACGCCACGGGACAGGGCTCTCAGGTCTATACCTGCACCGATGGACATTGGTTACTCAAGGCTCCAGACGCTAAACTCCTCGACCAACAGGGACAGGAAATCGGCACTCACTTTGCCGGTCCAACCTGGAAGCTCACGGATGGAAGCGAAATAAAGGGCAAAGCGATTGCGAGCCGGGCTGCGGGAGATGCTTCCTCCGTGCCTTGGTTGCTGGTACAAGCCGTTCCCGGGAGCGCCAGCGGCAAACTGGCGAACGTGCTTTACATTCGCCGGACCGAAACCCACGGGGGTGCTGCTCCCGCTAAAGCGTGCGATAGCGGCGAAGAACGGGTTCCGTATACTGCAAAATACAGCTTCTATACCGGCAAATGAACAAACGTTGTGCCGAGCTGGAAAAGCGAGAACCCATGGCAAAGATTCATCACGCAGCGGCCCAGGGCTTTGCGGCGGGTGCGGCCAGCTACGTTGCCGGCCGTCCGGAATATCCGCCTGAAATCGAAACATGGCTGAACGAGGAACTGGGGCTCGACAGCCGCAAAACCGTTCTCGATTTAGGCGCAGGCACGGGGAAGTTCTCGCGTAGTCTTCTGGCCACGGGAGCGAAGGTTATCGCCGTGGAACCCGTACCGGCGATGTTGGAACAGTTGGTGCGCCAGTACCCCGAAGTTGAGCCCAGGAGCGGCACAGCCGAAGCTATTCCGTTGGCCGATGCATCGGTGGATGCAGTTGTTTGTGCGCAGTGCTTTCATTGGTTTGCTACGCCCGAAGCGCTTCATGAAATCCATCGCGTGCTCAAGCCGGGCAGCGCTCTTGGTCTGGTCTGGAACGTCCGCGATAACAACGTTGCATGGGTCGCAGCCCTTACCCGGATCATGAAGCGTTATGAGGGCGATGCGCCCCGCTACCACAGCCAGAAATGGCGAGCCCAGTTTCCTGCGGAAGGGTTTGGGCCCCTCCGCGAAACGCGATTTCCCAACCTGCACACCGGCAATCCCGAGCGGGTGATTGTCGACCGTATCTTATCGGTCAGTTTCATGGCGGCCCTCCCGCTTGACCAACAGGAGCGTGTCAAGGATGAGCTCCGTGATGTCATCGCCAACTCACCGGATCTCGCCGGAAAAGCCGAGGTGACCTTTCCCTACGAAACGCTGGCCGTCGTTTGTAACAAGAGGATGTATACATCCGGGGCAGAAATGCACTAAGCTTCTCCGCGAAACGGAGGGGCGGGTATGTCTGAGGCGAACAAACTCCTAGTGAAGCGCTGGTTTGAGCAGGTCTGGAACCAGAAGAGCGAGGCAGCCATTGACGAAATGTTTAGCCCGCAAGGCAAGTCTCATGGCTTTCCTGACGCGGATGCGGTCCTTGTTGGACCCGAAGCTTTCAAGGCCGTACACCGTACCTTCTGCGGCGCTTTCCCCGACGTGCATGTCGACGTGGAGGATATAGTCACCGAGGGCGATCACGTCGCCGTTCGCTGGCGAGTCTCCATGACCCACCTGGGCGATCATCTCGGCTTTCCCGCCAGCCGCAAGAAGGAAACAATGGCAGGCTCAACCTTCGCCATCGTCAAAGGCAACCAGATCGTCGAAGGCTGGAACTACATGGACCTTCAGGCGCTGATGAAGAAGCTCCAGACCGCCTGAGGCGCGTCGAGAGGAGTGAACGACTTTAGCTGTCCTTTCGTCCACCTGGTTTCAAGGCTTGTGAGGAGGCGAGACATTTGTCGCCCAACCAACCCATGACTGCCTCCAGATCAGCAAAATTATTTTCCCCATCTGTCGATTTCGTACAACTCAGCCGTCGTACTGGCAGGAGGAAGAAAACTATGCAATATCTAGTCCTGGTCTACGAGGCCGAGAAGCGTTTTGCCAACGGATATCCCGAATCGGAGTTCGCCGAGTATGGTGCCTTCGGCAAAAAGTACGCCGGCGCAATCAAGGCCGGCCAGGCGTTGCAGCCCACTGCAACCGCCAAGACAGTACGCGTGCGGGACGGCAAAGCCTTAACCACTGACGGACCGTTCGCGGAAACCAAAGAGCAACTCGGTGGTTACTACCTGCTGGAAGCGGCGAACATCGATGAAGCAGCTTCGATTGCATCCGGCATCCCGGCTGCCCGCTATGGCTCCATCGAAGTCCGGCCCATCATGGTCTTCGGATAGGGAGGCAACATGATCGATACAACTTCGTCTTCAACCTCAGAGCTTGCATTGACAGCAGACCAGATTGCCAAAGCGACCCGCCATCTCGCGGCCACACGGGACGCTCTGGTCGAATCAGTGACTGGGCTCTCGCCTTTACAGTGGGGCTTCCGGCCCAACTACGACAGTTGGTCCACTGCGGAAATCCTCGAACACCTGGCCCTCATGGAAGGCCGCATCCATGTCATCATCGGCAATATGAGCAGTGCTCCCGAAGCGGAATCGACCAGCAAGCAGATCGAAATGGATGAGGTCATTTTGAACGAGGTTCCAAAACGTTCTACCAAGGTAAAAGCTCCGGAACCAGTCTGCCCGAGAGGACGCTTGAGCGGGGAGGAAGCACTGCAATGTTTCCTCACCAGCCGCGAGCGGACAATGCAGCTTCTGGCCGCCCCTCTGCTTCGTGGCCGCGTCCGGCCCCATCCTCTCTTCGGACCATGGGACGGTTATCAGTGGCTGTTAGCCACCGGATCGCATACCGCAAGGCACACCGACCAGATCCGCGAGATCAAAGCGGATTTCGATTTCCCGGGTTCACCATCGCACTGAGGGCTCGCCATGCGCTACATGATGTTGATTTACTCCCAGGAAGATGAGTCCGTAACGCACGATGACCTGAGCGCAGTCGCCGCGGCCCACCGCGCGGTCATGGAAGAGGCTCGGCAACGCGGTGTCTTCCGCGCCGCCGATCCTCTTCAGGCCAGCGCCACCGCCACCACCGTGCGCGTGCACGACGGCGGGACCATGGTCACCGACGGTCCATTTGCCGAAACCAAAGAGCAGTTAGCCGGATACTATATCCTCGACTGCGAGGATCTCGATGAAGCGCTCGCCTGGGCTGCCAGGATACCTACTGCCTGCGCCGGTAGGACCGGGTGCGTTGAGGTCCGTCCCCTCCGCGAGTTTCCCGGTAGAAGCGAGATGCTCGAGCGTGCACCCGTGAATGGATGACCATCTCGCCACCGTCGAATCAGTTTTCCGAAGCGAGTCAGGGCGTATTATCGCCGGCCTTATTCGCATCTCTCACTCTTTCGACCTGGCTGAGGAGGCCATGCAAGACGCCTTCGCCGCTGCGGTCGTAAGCTGGCGGACTGACGGTATCCCCTGCAATCCCGCAGCGTGGATCGCAACCACGGCTCGCCGCAAGCTTATCGACTACGCCCGCCGGGAACAGACACGCCGCAACAACGAGGGTCAGCTGCTGTATGAGTACGAGTCGCGCAGCAACGTGATCGACGAGGAAATGAGCCGCCCTTTTGAAGACGACCGGCTAAGCCTCATCTTTACCTGTTGCCACCCCGCGCTCAACCTGCAAGCGCAAGTCGCGCTCACACTACGCACCCTCGGCGGCCTCACCACTCCTGAGATAGCCCGTGCCTTTCTGGTCCCCGAGCCCACGCTTGCGCAACGCCTGGTGCGCGCCCAGCGCAAGATCCAGCAAGCGCGTATTCCTTACCAGGTTCCCAGCCCGGCTTCTCTGCCTGAGCGTCTGGCTGCGGTGCAAGCAGTTCTCTATCTCATCTTCAATGAGGGTTACTCAGCCAGCTCCGGAGACAATCTCATACGCCGCGAGCTCTGTGCCGAAGCCATCCGCCTCGCGCGTACGCTGGTCGAACTCATGCCCGACAACCCGGAGAGCATGGCGCTGCTGGCCCTCATGCTCCTGCAGGACTCCCGCCGCGACGCACGCTCCAGTCCAGATGGGCAACTGGTGCCTCTTGAGGAGCAGGATCGCTCTCTCTGGCGACGGGATCAGATTGCCGAAGGTATCCGGTTGGTCGAGCGGGCGTTAGGCCGCCGTAACGTCGGCCCCTATCAGCTTCAGGCAGCCATCGCCGCCGTTCACGCCGAGGCTGCCACCGCCGGCGAAACCGACTGGAAACAAATCGCTGCGCTCTACTCGATCCTCAGCACAACTCAACCCTCACCCATCGTCTCGCTGAACCACGCGGTAGCCATTGCCATGAGTGAGAGCCTGGAGCGGGGCTTAGCGTTGATGGATGGTCTGGGCTCCTGCGGCGAACTCGATGCGTATCATCTTTACCATGCTGCGCGTGCCGACCTGCTGCGTCGTATGGGCCGCAACCGGGAAGCACGCGAGAGTTACCACCGCGGGCTCGCTCTCACCACCAATGCAGTCGAGCTTCGCTATCTCCGCCGCCGTATCTCCGAGCTGGACCTACTCGCGTAGCAGCTGCTTTGGTAATTTCTCCCCAAACCGGGGAACCGCTACACCCGTTGTGCCGTAAGTAAGCGATGAGAGCAAATCCGCCCAACCTGGAGAAAGCACCATGGCGGCTCTACGGCAAGATTTGACTTATAGCTTCCGGCGTCTCTCCAGATCTCCTGGAGTGGTGCTCGCAGTCATCCTCTCCATCGGACTCGGCATCGCCGCCAACTCCACCATCTTCTCCATGGTCAGTCGCTTTGTGCTCTGGCCCGCGCCGGTGGGCGAGCCGGCGACGCTTATGGCACTCCATACGACGCATGACGGCGATCGCTGCTGCAATAGCTTTTCGTGGCCGCTGTACACTGACCTGCGCGACCAAGCCGGCTCCTTCTCCGGAGTCGCGGCGTACTATGAGCTGTTGCCCGCGTCCATCGGGGGCTATGGCGAGCCAGAACGCGTCTGGGGCCAGTCC
Source organism: uncultured Acidobacteriaceae bacterium (assembly GCA_963721125.1). Taxonomy (GTDB): domain Bacteria; phylum Acidobacteriota; class Terriglobia; order Terriglobales; family Acidobacteriaceae; genus PALSA-350. The sequence continues at coordinate 1,266,009 of CAVRHZ010000001.1, forward strand.
GCCACGTCCAACTTCTTTTCTGTGTCGCAGATTCGCATGAGCCTCGGCCGAGGCTTTCTGCCTGGCGAAGAGCGGGTCCCCGTGATCGTGCTTAGCCATCGTCTCTGGCAGCGGCGCTTTGCTTCCGATCCTGCCATCCTCGGTAAGTCCATCCCTCTCTCCGGCCATCCATTCACGGTTGTCGGAGTCGCGCCTCCAGGCTTTCGCGGTTTGGACCTGATACTCGATCCTGAATTCTGGGTGCCGCTCGGCAATGTAGAGCAACTTGCCTCAAGCGTTCCCGGTCGAAGCGCACGCGGCTACCATTGGCTTGCGGTCGTCGGACGCCTCAAACCAGGCGTGACCCAGTCTCAGGCTGCTGCCGAGCTTGCCACCCTCGCTCAACGCTTCGCCAGGCAGTATCCCGATACAGACAAAGGCGGGGGCTTCCGCTTCGAACAGGCTGGCTCTCTGCCCCCGCGAGACAAATCAGCCGTGCTGCTGTTTATCGCAACCCTGTCGATCGTCGTGTTGCTCGTCCTGGGGATTGCCTGCGCCAATGTGGCCAATCTCCTGCTTGCCCAATCGGCCAGCCGTCAACGCGAAATGGCGGTTCGCATTGCGGTCGGAGCCACCCACGCTCAATTGGTGCGCCAGCTCCTGTTGGAGAGCTTCCTGCTCGCCCTGGGCGGCGGATTGTTGGGCACAGTCTTGACCTTGTGGGCTACCTCGGCCCTTTCCGCATTTCGGATTCCCGCGCCCGTGCCCCTTGACGTGACCCTCCATGTCGATTGGCGGGTTCTGCTGTACACCTTCGTCCTCAGTGTCGGAACCGGGCTGCTCTTTGGCTTGCCGCCGGCATGGATCGCATCGCGGCCCATTCTGGCCAGTGCACTGAAGGGCGAAGATGGTCTTGTTCGTCCCGGCCGCCGGCTGAGTCTGCGCAATGTCCTGGTCGTGGCCCAGATTGTCATGTCGGTCGTTCTGCTCTGCGCCACTGGACTATTCCTGCGCAGTCTCGAACAAGCGGTTGGTATCGACATCGGCTTCCGCTCGCGCGATCTCCTGATGTTGTCTGTGGATCCCCGGGTCCACGGCTATACGCCGGAGCGCACCGCGCAATTTCTCGATCAACTGCGGAGCCGTGTCGCAGCGATTCCAGGCGTCCTCTCGGTGGCCGTTACTGACAGCGTCCCGCTCTCCGGAGGACACCGGAGCGATGGTTTCCAGCTGAACGCCGCATCGAAGTCCGCCGGCCCCGATCCAAGCGTGGAGCTGTTTATGGCAACGCCGGCTTATTTCGAGACGATGGGGATCACACGGTTAGCGGGTCGCGACTTTGCCAACGAAGCGGCTAACGCTCCCAAGGTTGCCATTGTTAATCGAGCCTTTGCGGAACGATTCTTCCCAGGGAAGAATGCCATCGGCCAACGAGTCACCGGGGGAGGAGTTTCCTACGAGATTATCGGCGTCGTGCAAAACATCAAGGCGCGTACTCTTGGGGAGGACACTCGCTATGTCCTCTTTCGATCCCTTGCACAAAGCACGGCGAGCGATCCCTCCTTCCTGGGATATGAACTGGTAGTTCACTTCGCGGGTAATGCGACGGCCATTGCAACTGCCGTGCGCGGTCAGATCCACGATCTCGATTCCACGATGGCCGTATACAACGTCGAAACCATGCGGGAACATCTGCGCCAGGCGCTTTTTCTGCCCCGGCTGGCGGGCACTCTCTTCGGGATCTTTGGATTCATTGGGTTGGTGTTGGCTGCCATTGGACTATATGGCGTCATGAGCTACTCGGTCAGCCGGCGCACCCGCGAGATTGGCATCCGTATCGCGTTAGGGGCGCAACTCAGCGCGGTTCATCGACTCATCCTTCGCCAGGGTATGGTGCTCACTATCGTCGCCATGGCGCTAGGTGTGCCCGCCGCCTTTGCAGTCGCGGGCCTATTAAGTGGTTTCCTCTATGGCATTCGCCCCCACGACGCCCTGACCTTCACCGTGGTGCCTCTATTTCTCGCTGCGGTTGCGTTGCTAGCGTGCTGGGTTCCAGCGTGGCGCGCAACCAGGATTGATCCGCAGATCGCGTTGCGCTACGAGTAGGCGCAATGCTGCTGGTCCACCTTCATGCAAATCAGAGGCGATGGCCCCCTCCTTTGAGATTTGATTGATCCGTTCTAATCTGGCTAGGTTGGATCGCCTAAAGTTAAAACCCGTTAGAGATGAAGAACCTCCGATTTTCTTCTTCGAGCACCAGCAAGCGTGGGAGGACTGGTTGTCGCAGAACCATCGCGAGGCAAGCGGCGCGTGGTTGCGGATGGCGAAGAAGGGATCAAAGACTCGCTCCTTGACCCACGCTGAAGCGTTGGACTCCGCCCTCTGTTTTGGATGGATCGACGCACAGAAGAAGCCGGAAAGCACCGGCGCATGGTTGGAGCGATTTACTCCGCGCGGCAAGCGAAGCATCTGGTCAAAGCTCAATCGTCAGAAGGCAATGGCGTTGATCGAATGCGGCCGGATGAGAGACAGCGGGCACCAGGAGATACTGCGTGCTAAGAAAGATGGACGCTGGGAGCGGGCCTATGACTCGCCGCGCAACGCGGCTGTGCCGGAGGATTTTCAAGCTGCGCTGGACAAGAGTGCGAGGGCAAAGGCATTCTTTGCCACTCTGGAAAGCCGAAATCGCTACGCAATCCTGTTCCGCATTCAAACGGTAAAGAAAGCCGAGACGCGCGCGCGAAAGATCAGCGAATTCGTCGCCATGCTGGAAAAACACCAGAAAATACATCCGTGATTGGGAGAGGTAATGAATGAGCTAGAGCAGACCCTTATCGGCGACAGCGCAGCAGCACCGCCGGCCCACATCCTTGAAGGGATCGAAAGCGAACTCGCTCACCGAGTGATCGAAGGTGCTCCGCACTCGATCTATCAGGAGCTCTGGCATATCGCATTTTGGCAGCAGGTCACTCTGGACTGGGTGAACGGTGTCGAGACGCCCTTTCCATCTTCTCCGTCCGCTGGGTTTCCCGCGGATGAGCGCGAGCCTTGGGACCAGGTACGGCAACGCTTTTTTACAGGGAATCAGCAAGCCGCCGCCCTGGCGCGTGACGAGAAGAGACTCGAGCAGTCAGTCCGGTGTCCGTCGCGGCCGGGCAATCCCGTCCGCATCATGTCAGTCCGCGAACAGCTGGAGAGTCTGGCCGCTCACAACGCTTATCACTTCGGACGCATCGTCCTGCTTCGCCAGCTCTGTGGAGCATGGCCACCTCCCTCTGGCGGCTTTAGCTGGTGACGGCGATAGCCCAGACCTGACGTTACCCGGATCTATGAGTATGCTGAAAGAACCACTGTGGCAATTTGCGTGGCCAGGAGTTTTGAATCAATGCGCTTTCTCTGTCTGCTGACGGCTTTCTCTGTTTTCTTGCCGTTGGGGCCGTCGCTCTGGTCGCAGACAGCTCCCTATGACCCCCGGCTGACCTTTGCGCCGCTAACGCTGCCCGATCCAGTGAATGCCTATCGCTCGAGCAATGGTGCTCCGGGGCCAGCGTACTGGCAGAACGAAGCGGACTACGAGATGCACGCGACGCTCGATCCATCCGCCAAGGTACTGCAAAACGACGAGGTCATTACCTATACCAACAACAGCCCCGACTCGCTGACCAGCCTTTGGATCCACATGGAGCAGAACACCTATCGCAAAGACGCGCGCGCGCAGATCGTCAACAGCGGACCGCGGCCAGGAAAACCCGTAGCCGATACCGAGGACAATCCCAACGGGCGCACAACCGAAGGCTTTGTGCTGGAGTCGGTCACCATCGAGCACGGCAAGGAATCGCTGAAGGCCGACTACCTGGTGGAGGATACGCGGATGCAGATCCGCCTGCCCCAGCCCATGGCGCCCAAGGGCAGCGTGCTGAAGATCCACATCAAGTATCACTATCAGATTCCGGGCGTCTGGGGCGGCCGCACCTCGTGGGGCTCGTCGAAACAGGGAGATATCTACGACATCGCGCAATGGTATCCGCGGATGTGCGTCTATGACGATCTTCGCGGTTGGGACACGCTTCCCTACATCGGCAGCGAGTTTTATCTGGAGTATGGTCACTTTGACTATTACGTAACCGTGCCCAGCGAAATGATCGTGGCCGGCTCGGGTGAGCTGGTCAACGAAAAGGATGTGCTTACCAGCACGCAGATCGCGCGGCTCGCAGAGGCCCGCAATAGCGACAAGACTGTGTTCATCCGCACCGCGGCGGAGGTAAGCGATCCTGCGAGCAGGCCAAAAGTGGGCGGCACGCTCACCTGGCACTTCCGCATGGATCACACCCGGGATGCGGTCTGGAGCGCGAGCCCGGCATTTGTGTGGGACGCGGCGCGCATCAATCTGCCCGAGGGAAAGAAGAGCCTGGCGGAGAGCGTGTACCCGCCGGAGAGCGGCGGCGATGGGGCGTGGGGGCGATCGACGGAATATGTGAAGGACACCGTGGAGCGCTTTTCGCGGCAGTGGTTCCCCTACCCGTACCCTGCAGCCATCAACGTAGCCGGCTTCTCGGAAGGCATGGAGTATCCGGGCATCATCTTCGACGGCATCGACGACAAGGGCAAGACGCTCTTCTGGATTTCCGCGCACGAGATTGGGCATACCTGGTTCCCCATGATCGTGGGCTCGAACGAGCGCCGGAATGCCTTCATGGATGAGGGTTTCAACACCTTCATCGACATCGGCGAGTCGGCCGAGTTTCAGGGCGGCATCTATGGACCGAAGCGCGACTCGGAGTACTCAGCCGGAGGGGAGCCGCCCGACACCATCCTGAAAGTGCTCGATGATCCGGCTGCCCCAGTGCTGCTGATGCCGGCGGACGCCTACACCTGGCCGATCACGCATCCGGTGAGCTACTTCAAGGGAGCGTACGGAATGGTGTTGCTGCGCGAACAGATTCTGGGCAAGCAGCGCTTCGACTGGGCCTTTCGCAAGTACATACGAGACTGGGCATTCAAGCATCCCGCTCCTTCGGACTTCTTCCGCGAGATGAGCAGCGAGGGCGGCGAAGATCTGGATTGGTTCTGGCGCGGCTGGTACATGAACAACTGGCGCTTCAACCTGGCGGTCACCAAGATCGACGGCGACCAGGTCACCTTCGTGAACAAAGGCCAATTGGTGCTGCCGGCAACTGTAGAAGTGCGCTATACGGACGGAACGACCACGCGCTTCCGCCTTCCGGTCGAGACCTGGGAATCGAAGAGCGAGGTGGTGTGGCCGGGAGATAAGCCCGTGGCCTCGGTGAAGGTGGATCCCGATCACGTGTTGCCGGATGATGATCGCGCCGACAATTCGCTGGAGGCGAAATAGCGCGAAGCCGTGGGAAGCTCTTGCCATGGGGACTATCCTGCAGGATCTTCGTTTCGCGGTCCGCCAGCTGCGCAAGAATCCGGGCTTCACCTTTACCGCGGTGGTCATCTTCGCGTTGGGTATTGGCGCCAGCACCGCGATCTTCGCCTTTGTCGATGCTGCCCTGGTCAAGCCGCTGCCTTATCGCGATCCGTCGCGGCTGGTAGCCCTCTATGAGCGTATTCCGGTCGGCGATCGCTACCACCTCTCTGACTTTGACTACCTGGAATGGAAGCGGCTGAATCGCAGTTTGTCCTCGCTCGATGCGTATCGGCCAGAGAGCTTCGCCCTCAGCACAGTGAACAATCTAGAAGCGGTTTCAGGGGCACGGGTAAGCGACGGCTTCTTCCGCACCCTGGGCGTGGTCCCGTTTCTCGGCCGCGACTTCCGGCCGGGAGAAGATGGGAAAAGCGCCCAGCCGGTCGTGATCCTGAGCTACGAAACATGGCAGAAGCGCTTTGCAGCCAGCAAGAACGTATTGGGCCAAGCCGTCACGCTGGATGGGGTTCCGTTGATTGTGGTGGGGGTCTTGCCCCGTGGGTTTCATTTTGCGCCGGTAGAGCCGGCAGAGTTTTGGACTACGTTGCACGGGTTCATCTGTGTGGATATCCCTCATGATTGCCATGCCCTTTATGGCGTGGGGCGGCTGAACGAAGGCGTTTCTGCTGCGGCCGCCGGTGTGGACTTGGCGTCCATTGCAGCGCAGATCGCGGTGCAGTATCCCCATTCCAACCGTGATCGAAGCGCGATGGTGATTCCTCTTGTGGATGCGATCCTGGGAGATATCCGGCCGACCCTGATCGCACTGCTGGCTGGAGCGGGACTACTGTCGCTGATCGGCTTCGTCAATGTTTCGAGTCTGCTGCTGGTGAGAGCAGAGAGCCGCAGGCGAGAGATTGCCGTTCGCGGAGCGCTGGGAGCCGGACGCGCCCGGCTCGTTCTCCAGTTCGCGGTGGAAGGCTTCTTGCTCGCGGGCTCCGGATGCTTCCTCGGCTTGGTGCTGGCCTGGTGTGCGATCAGGGTCCTGCCCGGGCCGATTCCAGCGGCCTTGCTCGAGAATATGCCCTACCTCGAAGGTCTCCATTTCAATCTGCATCTCCTGGTGTTTGCCTGGAGCCTTTCGATCTTCGGTGGCCTTCTCTTTTCCGCTGGTCCGGCATTGCAGCTCTTTCTATCTGATATGCAAGAGGGGCTGATGGAGGGCGGCCGCACGGCTGCAGGCAGGAGCTGGCGCAGAGTGGGCGCAAGCCTGGTGGTGGTTGAGTTGGCGATCACGGTGGTCCTGCTGGTAAGCGCCGGTTTATTGGCCAAGAGCTTCTACCGCCTATTGCATGAAGACATCGGCATCTCGGCCGATCATCTGGCGGTATTGCACATGTTGCTAAGATGGGCTCGGCACGACTGACCCGGAAAGTATCGCATTGGAGCGGCAAGTCATTGCCCGCATGTCGGGCCTGCCTGGAGTCACTTCGGTAGGCGTATCGCAGCAGCTCGCCATTGGCGGCGGAGAATCCTTCATGGCCATGTTCAAGCATTTTCGGGTTGTCGGCAGACCCTATGTTGGTGAGGGTGACGAGGCGATCGATCGCAGCGCGAGCGTTGGCTACTTTGAAACTCTGCGAGCACGGCTTCTCCAAGGTCGATACTTCACCGAGTCGGATGATGCCTCCCGGCCTCATGTGGCCATCATCAATCGGACCATGGCGAAGCAGATGTTTCCTGGGGAAGATCCGCTGGGAAAGCGGTTAATCGACGAATACGACAAAGATCACCCCCTCGAGATCATCGGCGTCGTAGATGACATCAAGGAAGGGCCACTGGATATGAAGCCCATCGCGGGCGTTTACCAGCCGTTCAATCAGAATCCCTTGAGCGATTTCTATGTGACGGTGCGCACCAGTCAGTCTGCGGCCAGCGTCCTTCCTTCCATGGTCCAGGCGGTCCATCAGATCGATCGTGGGCTGATCGCGGATGAGGAAGAGACGATGTCGGAGCACATCGATAACTCCCAATCGGCCTATCTCCATCGTTCCGCCGCGGCGCTGGTCGCCGGCTTTGCCGCGCTCGCGCTCCTGCTGGGCACGGTTGGGCTCTACGGCGTCATCTCGTATTCCGTCGGCCAGCGCACGCGCGAGATTGGCGTGCGCATGGCCCTGGGCGCACAACGCGCATCGGTCTATCGGCTCATTCTGCGCGAGGCGTGCTGGCTGGTGGCGTTGGGCATCATGGGCGGCATTTTCTGCTCGTTCGCCGCCGCCAGCCTTCTCCGCAGCATGCTCTTTGGTGTCAGTCCACGGGATACGGGCACTGCGATCTCCGTGGTGTGCGTGCTCGCTGCGTCAGCGCTGCTGGCCAGTTTCATTCCTGCGCGCCGGGCGGCCTCCATTGATCCTGCGAAGGCTCTCCGGGCCGAGTAGCTTATTCCAGGCCCAGCAGGCGAGCAGGGTTTTCCTTGGCCATGCGATTGATCTCGGCATCGGTGATCCCTTCTTTCTTGAGGCCATTGAACATCGCGGCCAGGCCATCGGGGTGTAAAGGATTGCCAACCTGTCCCATGTCGCTCGAAAGAATGCAGTGTTCGACTCCCACGTAGTGAATCGCCCGGGCATAGTCTCTAAAGGTGAACTCTTTCCCCGAGCCGATGAGCCCGTTATAGACAAACTCGATATACGCGCCCATCTGCGCGGCTTCGAGCATTTGCTTGTCCGACATGTGAATGGGCGCGATCATGGCATGGGTCACCACCATGTGCTTCACACCCTGGGCGCGTGCTTCGCGGACCATCATGAGAGCCTCTTCCGGGCTCGGGTGGCCGGTTGCCATCACCAGGTTGCGCTTGGCGATGACCGCGATCACCTGCTTCACCTCGGGCAGCAGCTGACCATCGCGCGAGATCTGCACAAAAGGCCGGTTTTGCTTGGAGTAGCGCACCTGCTGCTCGGAGTCGAAGGTGCTCATCCAGACAAAGCGGCCGTAGCCGCCGGTGGTCGCCGCCATATGTTCGACCGCTGAGGGGTTCATGCCGCCGACCGAGAGATTGAGATCCACGCCGCCAAACACTTCGATTCCGGGGACCTCTTTGCGTACGACATAGGCGAGCGAGGCAGTCGGCTCGTAGTGGTTCTTGAGCACCAGGCCGGCCATACCGCGCTTCTTCGCCAGGCGTGCAAGGTCGATGGCATCGATCGAGCGTGGAGTGCTGTCTGGGGCGCAGTGCACGTGGATATCGATCACGCCGGCCAGTGGGTTCTCCTGCGCGCCGGCAGCCAGGCTGAAGCCGAGAATCAGAAGCAGGGCGAGCAGGGTCGATTTTTTCATTAGGGATTGAGAATGCGATGCATATCAAGCGATGGCGGCTTGACGTTTGTCTGGCTGATCATCACATGCACCTGGCCGCGGTGATGCGTCTGGTGGTTGAAGAAATGAAGCACAGCGACCGGCACTGTCTCCAGGTAATCCTTGCCCTGGTTGTTGGTGTAGGGAAGTTGCCTTTGCAGAAAATCAGTATCAGTCTTGGCAAAGAAGGCTTCGATTTCCTCGTCCTGCGCTGCGCGCGCGGCGCGAAGCTCAGCAAAGGCATCAAACAGGATAGAGTTCAGTGGTGGTGTCGTATTGCCCTTTCCGGCAAACCGCGACATCCAGATGCGATCCCCCAGCAACAAATGATTCAGCAGGCCGTGAATGCTGCCAAAGGAGCCCTTGCGCTCCAGTCGATATTCTACCGGGTCCAGTCGCCCGCACGCCTCATATAGCCGCTCGTTTGCGATGCGGTTGTAGCGGGCGAGCATCCTGAACGCGTGCAGCATCAATCGATCGAATCGTAAGCAACCGAGGTCAGAAATTCGGGAAGCTCTTTGGCCGCGATCATCTGCTCGAAGAGTTTGGCGGCTGCAGTAAACTTGCTGGCGGCAAACCGCTCCTTTCCAAGTTCCTGCTGGATGCGGTCCAGAACTACCGGGATGGTTGACAGCACTATGGGCACATCGAGCGTGACGCCATCGTTCATGTGTCCGCCATGGTGCGCCCATTGCCAAAGTTGTGCCCGAGAAATCTCCGCCGTGGCCGCGTCTTCCATCAGGTCGTAGATGGGCACGCACCCCAGTCCATCGAGCCAGGCGGCGAGATACCGCAAGCCGATGTCGATGTTCATCTCCAGACCTTTGCGCGTGATCTCGCCTTCGGGTACAGCCAGCAAGTCCGAGGCCTGGATATGGATGCCGGGATTGCGGCGCGCGATCTGGTTGGGTCCGGGCATGTACTCGTCAAAGACCGCCTTGGCCACCGGCACCAGCCCGGGATGCGCCACCCAGGTTCCATCGTGTCCGGCCTTTACCTCGCGCAGCTTATCCTGACGCACGCGCTCCATGGCGCGGTCGTTGGCCTCGGCATCCCGCTTGATGGGGATTTGCGCAGCCATGCCGCCCATGGCATGGATACCGCGGCGGTGACAAGTTTCAATCAGCAGCTCGACGTAGGACTTGAGGAAGTGCCGATCCATGGTGATGGTGGAGCGGTCGGGAAGAGCCAGGTCCTCGCGATAGCTGAATTTCTTGATGAAGCTGAAGATGTAATCCCAGCGGCCACAGTTCAGGCCTGCGGAGTGGTCCTTCAGTTCGAAGAGAATCTCATCCATCTCGAAGGCCGCGGGCAGAGTCTCGATGAGCACGGTGGCGCGGATGGTCCCGCGGGGAACGCCCAGCGCATCTTGCGCAAAGTTGAAGACGCTGTTCCACAAGCGCGCTTCACGATGGCTCTCCAGTTTGGGCAGATAAAAGTAAGGAGCCGTGCCACGCGCGGTGAGGGCGGCGACGTTGTGAAAGAAGTACAAGCCAAAATCGAAGAGCGAACCGGAGATGGGCTGCCCTTGGACCAGGAGGTGTTTCTCCGGCAAGTGCCATCCGCGTGGGCGCACGAAAAGCGTAGCCGTCTTCTCGTTGAGTTTGTATTGCTTGCCTTCGGGGCTGGCGAAGGTGATCTCGCGCCGTATCGCGTCCCGCAGGTTCACCTGGCCATCGATCACGTTGCGCCAGGTGGGCGAGGTGGAATCCTCAAAATCAGCCATGAAGACTTTCGCGCCGGAATTGAGGGCGTTGATTACCATCTTGCGATCGACGGGGCCGGTAATCTCCGTGCGGCGGTCCTCAAGGTCGGCGGGGATGGGCGCGACGCGCCAGTCACCCTGGCGCACGGAGGCTGTCTCCGGAAGAAAGTCGTAGAGTTTTCCAGTGCGCAGCGCCTCTGCTCTGGCTACGCGTGCTGCCAACAGGCTTTGCCGCTCGGGCTCGAAGTTGCTTGCCAGTGCGCCCAGGAACTCAAGCGCCTTCGGGGTTAGAATTTCCGCTTCTGCTGCACCTTGTGAACCTGCAATCGTTACCGAGGGAGCCGTTACTGTCGAGTTTGTCATGATATCTCCGCGAGCGCTATTTTACGCTGGCCAGGGGAACGTTTCGAATCGATGCGTCGAGCAGCTCAACCATGTGGAAGGCGGGCATGTCCGCGAGCCCTCGGCGGCGCAATGAGCTCATCAGTTGCAGCAGGCAGCCGGGATTTGCGGAGATCACCGCGTCAGCCTTGGTGGCGAGCAGGTTTTCTACCTTGCGGTCGCCCAGCTGATTGGCCGGCTCGGGGTTGAGCAGGTTGTAAACGCCGGCTGAGCCGCAGCATAGCGAAGCTTCCTCGATCTCCGCAATCTCGAGCTCCGGAATGGTGGCCAGCAGACGCCGCGGCTCGGCGTGGATGGCCTGTGCGTGCCGCAGGTGGCAAGCATCGTGGTAGGCCACGCGCATGGGAAGAGGGTGGCGCGGCGAACGCGGCGGCAGTTCGCACAGGATCTCTGAGATGTCTTTGCATTTGGCGCTGAAGGCAGCGGCGCGCGCGGCCCAGGCAGGATCGTCGCGCAGCAGGTGGCCGTATTCCTTCATGGTCGAGCCGCAGCCGGCGGCGTTGATCACGATGGTGTCCACGTTGGCCGCTTCGAAGGCGGCGATCATCTTGCGCGCGAGCGCGGAGGCTTGTTCATCGAGACCCGAATGCAGCATGAGGGCGCCGCAGCATTGCTGCGCCTGGGGGATGACCACCTCGCAGCCTTCCGCGGCGAGCACTCGGGCGGTAGCCTCGTTCACGTGCTGGAAGAAGACCTGCTGCACGCAACCGGAGAGCATGCCCACCCGGCGCCGCGGCTCTGAGCTGGGTGAGACCTTAGCGGGCAGGCCTTGCATAAAGTGTGTGGGGACGCGGGGGAGCAAGGCTTCCATTTGCGCCAGCGTTTGGGCAGCAGCCGCAGCAGGCCGGTAGCGCGCACCAGCTTCTGCAGGCCGGAGCGTTGGTAGATCAGCATGGGCAGAGCCAGCAGGCGCAGGCGTTTCACGTAAGGGAAGGTGGCGAAGAGAAGCTTGCGGAAGAGGCTATCCGTGGGGGTGCGCGGGATATTGCGCTCTACCTGGGCGCGCGTGTCTTCGATCAGCTTGTTGTACTGCACGCCCGAGGGGCAGGCGGTCATGCAGGCCATGCAGCCCAGGCAATTGTCCATATGCAGGCGGAAGCGCTGGTCGAGCGGAGCGTCGCCCTGGGAGGACTTCTTCATCATGTAGATACGGCCGCGCGGCGAATCCATCTCCTCGCCCCAGAGCACGTACGTGGGGCAGGCGGGGAGGCAGAAGCCGCAATGTACGCAGTCCTCGATCAGCGCGGTTTCCGGCGGCTTGTGGGTATCGAAGTTGGAGGGTTTTGCGGGTTCGAGCTGCGTTAGTTGGGCCATAAGTTATTTCTGTGTAGATTACATGGCCCGTAGCTCGTTTTCAGCCCTGGCACGCGGGGGCTAAAGAGCCTGTGTGAGAACCGGCCTCGCCAAATCGAGTCCCGCGAGGACGGCTGAATGTACCCAGGACATCGTCCTGGGTTGGCTGCCCCGAATCTCGATTGGTCCATTTTAGAGTTGGAGGTACCCCAGGATTTCATCCTGGGGCATTTTCAGCCGTCCCTGCGGGACTGGGTCGTTTCTCGGACCTATACCCAGGACTACGTCCTGGGCTACTCTCAGCCGTCCCTGCGGGACTGATTGCGATAAGCCAGGAGAGCTGATTTGTTTTCAGCGGGTGCGCTACGAATCGGGCGCTAGATTGACTCTCAGCCGTCCCTGCGGGAGTGATTGCGATAAGCCAGGAGAGCTGATTTGTTTTCAGCGAGTGCGCTACGAATCGGGCGCTAGATTGACTCTCAGCCGTTCCTGCGGGACTCGATTTGGCGAGGCCAGTTCTTACACAGGCTCTAAATGTCTTTGCAAGATAAAGCGTTCTCGTGGGTTTGAAAACCCGCTTCCCCGGAATGATGCTCGCTGCGAGGTAGTCCGGGACTGGCACGGTTCGACTGGAGTCCGGGTCTACCCAACAGCGAATTTTTCCGCGGCCTCTGGAGTCCGGGGCTGGCACGGTTCTGTTCGGCAGATAACTCCTTCGCTTTAGCAAGGTGATCAAAAAGTCCTCTGTTTTGCCAAGATGATCAAATAAGTCCTTTGTTTTGCCAAGATGATCAAGATGATCAAGTAATTAATTATTGAGCTTCTTGCCTTTTTTCGATCCTGCCTCTGCCCGGTTACGGAGTCCCCTATGTAATTAGATTCAATGCAGTGAGGTTTCGGTTAGGTTCGCGTATCTTTTTCATCGCGTCTATATGCCACCTAAGAAGTGACCGGGATTAAGAACTCCCTCCGGATCGAACCTGACGTTTGATCTCCCGCATCAAGGGAAGGCTGTCGGGCAGCGTTCCCCAGCAATCGACCTTCCGCTCCGCTGGCTGCTTGAGGACCATCAGCGACCCGCTGGCGGCTTCCAATTCACGCCGCAGTTGCGGTAAGTGCTCAGCAGCCGCAGCCGGGAAGCTCGCTGTCATAATCCCAGTCGCCTGGCTCACGGACTCGCCACCCAGGCTACGAACCCGTTCCGCGAACGGCGCAATTTCCGTGGGAAGCATGGTTGCTTTGCAAACCAGATCATTGAGATGCGAGAACTGTAGTTGGCGGGCATCCCAGACCGCCGCGGTCGCGCTCTCCATAGCAAGGCCTTCCACTCGCCCCAGCGACTCCAGTAAATCGGCTTGGGTCTGCAGAACCTCGGGCAGAGAGGCGAGTTGGATATCGAGATGGAATCCCTCCGTCGCCCCCCGGAGTTGGATCGACAGCGTGCTGAGCTGCTCGTGGAGCAATTTGAGCAGCCACGCACCCAGCGGTTTAGCGGCCGGCGCAGAGAACGTAAAGCTCTGCGTACACTGTGGGATCGAATGCAAACGAAAGTTCACCGAGGTAACGACACCGAGGGTGCCGAAGGCGCCGGTCATCAACTTATGCAGGTCATATCCGGCGACGTTTTTAACCACTTTCCCGCCGGTGTGGGCAACAGTCCCATCGCCCAGCACAATCGTCATCCCGATGATCAGGTCGCGGAGGCTCCCGTAGCGCAGCCGGAGCGCGCCTGAATCGTTGGTGGCGACGATGCCGCCCACCGTCGCTCTCTCGGGCCAAAGGGGATCGAGCGCAACCCACTGGCCATGTTTCGCCAGGGCCGATTGCAACGACGCCCACGTACAGCCGGCTTCGACGGTGCAGGTCATGTCCTGCCAGGTATGTTCCCGGATTGCATTCAGGCGATGTGTCTCCATTAACACCGCCGGCGTCACGGGATAACCCCAGCCTTGCTTCGTGCCGCCGCCCCAGGGAACCACCGCGAGCCGGTTTTCGTGCGCGAAGCGAAGGATGGCCGCGACCTCTTCGCTGTTGCCCGGAGCGACGGCGGTCGCGTTGTCCATGGCCAGCAGGTGGTCGGGTCCGGTAATGGCCGCCAAAGAAGCAACGATAGTTTGCGAATTGGTAGAGGCCGCATTCATGATGGCGGAATAAGAAACTGTCTCAGAGGCAGATCAAAAGTACTCTGCGACGCCTGCTGTCTCCAGTGGATGAGGGGTATACTTGCCGGTTTTCTCGCCGCACAGCCGGGGGCGAGGGAAGACCTTATCAGGGTTGGCGATATTCTCCGGGTCGAAGCTGCAGCGCACCCGTTGCATTGTGTCCAGGTCGGGCTCGGAAAACATATAGCCCATCGCCTGCTGCTTGTCCCGGCCCACTCCGTGTTCACCGGTGATCGAGCCCCCCTGGTCGACGCACAGGTGCAATATGCGCGTCGACAACTCGACGGCCTTCTCCTCCTGGCCGGGGATCGAGCCGTCAAAAAGCACCAGGGGATGCAGGTTCCCGTCGCCTGCGTGGAAGACATTCGAGACCCGCAGCCCGGTTTCCGCCGCCATTTCTGCAATCTTTGCCAACACCATGGGTAGCTTGGTGCGCGGAATCACTCCATCCTGCACGATGTAGTCGGGGGAAAGACGGCCTGCGGCGGCAAAGGCTGCCTTGCGGCCTTTCCACACCAGCATCCGCTCCTGCTCGCTCTGCGCCAACCGATCCTCCCATGCGCCGTTGGCTTTGCACAGCTCACGGACCCTTTGCATCTGCAGGTCGACCTCAGCGGAAGGGCCGTCCAGCTCCACCAGCAACAGCGCATCGCATTCGGGATAATGCGGATGCACGGCGGCTTCAGCGGCCTGGATGGCGAGACGGTCCATGATCTCCATAGCCGCGGGCAGAATGCAGGCCGCTATGATATCCGAGACGGTCTGTCCCGCTGCCGAGATCGAATCGAAGGCCGCCAACAAAACCTGAACGGTCTCGGGGCGGCGCACAATGCGCAGCGTCATGGAACTGGCGACCCCGAGTGTTCCCTCAGAGCCGACGAAGACCCCGGCCAGGTCGTAGCCGGGCGGGTCGAGCGTGGGTGAGCCGAGGTGAACCAATTCGCCAGTCGGTAGAACCACTTCGAGGGCCAGCACGTGGGTGGTGGTGAAACCATACTTGAGGCAATGCGCTCCGCCGGAGTTTTCCGCGACATTGCCTCCGATCGTGCACACGGTTTGCGAAGAGGGATCCGGCGCATAAAAGTGACCCGTGGGGGCCACGCGTTGGGTAACGTGGGCATTGATCACGCCGGCTTCGACAGTAATGCGCTGGTTGGGAATGTCGGTGGCAAGAAATTTGGTCATGCGGGCAAAGCTGATCACGATGCCCCGGTCATCGGGCATCGCTCCGCCCGAGAGGCCGGTGCCGGCGCCGCGGCCCACAAAGGGTATGTGATGCCGGGCACAAATGCCCACTACCTTCTGCAGTTGCGCGGTGGAGCGGGGCAGAATCACGGCACCCGGCAGGCTGCGCAGCACGGCAAGGGCATCGCACTCGTAGGTCTGGAGCTGGTTGCGCTCAATGATCAGGCCGTCGGCGCCCACGGCATCGCGTAACTCGGCGAGGATAGCGGCGGAGAGCATGCAGCTACTATCCTAAGCCGTTTCATCCTTACGGGCGAGGGTTCGCGTAGACTGACACCGGCATCCGCAAGTAGAATTCGTACACCTGACTCCAAGAGAGAGCCCGCCCAGATGAGCCCAGCGTGGTCCCAAAGCTACACCCTCTTCGGGCGTGGCCTCGCATTCTCCTCGGTCATTGCTTCTTTACCGATACTCACCCTGCTTTTCCTGCTCGGTGTGCGGCGCAAGCCGGCCTGGTTCGCCGCCCTTTGCGCGTTGGCGGTGGCGCTGGTGGTCGCGCTCTTTGCCTACAAATTACCGCCCACGCTTACCGTGAGCTCCGCCGCCTATGGCGCCGGCTTTGGATTATTTCCCATCTCCTGGATCGTGTTTTGGGCCATCACCCTCTACCGGGTCACGGTGGAAACGGGAAAATTCGAAATCATCAAGTCGTCGATGGGCAACCTGACCAGCGACGCCCGTCTGCAAGCGCTCCTGATCGCCTTTGCCTTTGGAGCATTTGTTGAAGGCGCAGCCGGCTTCGGCACCCCGGTGGCGGTCGCTGCGGCCATGTTGGTCGGCCTCGGCTTCTCTCCCTTTTACGCTTCGGCGCTTTGCCTGGTGGCCAATACCGCCCCGGTCGCATTCGGCTCGATTGGCATTCCCGTGGTCACCCTGGCCGGGATTACCGGCTTGCCGCTGGATAAACTCAGCGGCGCAGTGGGCCGCCTTTGTGCTCCGCTGTCCTTATTCGTTCCCACTTACCTGGTCTGCATCATGGTGGGGTGGCGCGGCATGCTGGAGGTATGGCCGGCCGTAGTGGTGGTGGGCGGCGTCTTCGCCTCGGTCCAGTTCTTCATGTCGAATTTCGTGGGTCCGCAACTCACCGACATCATGAGCTCGCTTTCGGCCCTCTGCGGGTTGCTGGTGCTGCTGCGTTTTTGGCGCCCGGCGGCTATGTGGGACCGGGAATTGGAGCCGGTCGACCCGAAAGCAGCAGAACCCACTGCCGGCATGATGGAGTTTCCGCCCCCCTACAATCCTGCGGAGCATAAATTCTCACCCTTAGCTCCTGGATCAGGCGATCGAAAGCATGGGACGGGAGAGCTTTTGGGCGCCTGGATGCCCTACGGTCTGCTGGTGATCCTGGTCCTGCTTTGGGGGTTCAAGCCCTTCCAGGCGGTGCTGAACTCGGTCACGCTCAGCGTCGGCTGGCCGCTCTTGCACAATCACGTCATGATGATGCCGCCTGTGGTTGCCAAGCCAACCCTGTACAAGGCGGTCTACCAGCTCAACTTTCTTTCCGCCGCCGGCACTGCTTGCATGTTCGCGGCCCTGCTATCGGTTCTGCTGTTGCGCATGCCTTTGGCGGCCTTCGCGCGCCTCTTGCTTGCGGTATGCCGCCAGCTTTTCTTGCCTACCCTGACAGTCACCGCCGTGCTCGCCATGGCCTTCGTGATGAACTATTGCGGCGCAACCGCCACGCTGGGGTTGGCATTTGCTGCATCGGGCAGGCTCTTTCCCTTCTTCAGCCCGTTACTGGGCTGGCTGGGCGTCTTCCTCACCGGGTCGGATACGTCGGCCAACGCGCTCTTCGGCAACCTGCAGGTGGTGACGGCCGGCCGTCTGGGCTTTGAGCCCACGCTCATGGCGGCTGCCAACTCCGCCGGCGGCGTCGTGGGCAAGATGATCAGCGTGCAGAACATCGCGGTCGCGGCAGCGGCTACCGCGATGTCGGTCGCCGACCAGGCCAAGCTCTTTCGATTTACTCTGAGACATAGCATCGTAATGGCAACAGCCATCGGCGTAGAAGTCATGCTGTATGCCTACCTCTTCCATGCTCGTTAGCAAACCCTACCAGGAGTAGTCACATGGCAAAGTTAGGATTTTTAGGACTCGGCATCATGGGCGGTCCCATGGCCCGTCATCTAGTTACCGGCGGTCACGACGTAGCGGTCTGGTCCAACAACCAGAAAAAGGCGAAGGCCCTCGCTGATTCCGCCGGCGCACTGTTCTGCGCCACGCCCGCGGAGGTGGCTCAGAACAGTGAATGTGCTTTTCTCTGTGTGGGCGATACGGCCATGTCCCGGGGAGTCATCCTGGGCGAGAAGGGGCTGGTCAAAGGGGCGAAAAAAGGCTACGTCGTCGTTGATTGCAGCACTGTCTCCCCCCTCGAGAGCAGCCGCATGGCGGAGGAACTTGCCGCGTTGGGCATCGAATTTCTGGATGCTCCCTGTACCGGCTCGAAAGCCGGCGCGGAGGGAGGAACCTTGACCTTCATGGTGGGCGGCAAGCAAGAGGTCTTTACCCACGTCAAACCCTTCTTCGAGGCCATGGGCAAGAGTCTCTACTATTGCGGCAAGTCGGGCATGGGTTTGCGCGCCAAGCTGACCCAGAATCTGATCCTGGGGAATCTCTTGCAGGCATTCAACGAGGGCCTGGTATTGAGCACCAAGGCGGGTGTTGATCCCGAGCTCATGCTCGACATTCTGAACAACAGCGCTGCGCGCTCGGGGTTGATTTCCGTCAAAGCGCCGATGGTCTTCAAGCGGGACTTTTCCACCAATTTCTCTGTCAAATGGTTGGAGAAGGATATCGGCTTGGCCATCGATCTGGGTGGCGAGATTGGGGTGCCGTTGATGCTTACTGGGCTGACGCAGCAGCTTTTCCGGGCTGCGATGGCTAAGGGTTATGGGGAGGAAGATATTTGCGGTTCGATTCGTGTGCTGGAAGACCTGGCGGGAACCGAAGTGAGCGCGGTCAAGGAAACAGCGGGCAAGGCTTGAACTGAACCCCAAACCAATGTTGGGTGCCCCATTCAAGCCGTACTTTGGCTTGAGTGGGATACCACAAAGCTGGTCGGGGAGGCATCCCAGCCCACTCAAGCCAAAGTACGGCTTGAACCCAAAGCTTTTGTTGCAGGGAAAAATGGCAAATAGCAGAAGAACTTTTCTTAAGCAGGCGGCGGGTGTAACCGCCGCTCATTTTTTTGGCGTCCCAGCCTTCGGGCGCCGTGGTCGGCAACCCGGGCTGGTACGACCGTCCGATGCGCTGGGCGCAACTGGCCTTTGTCGAAGATGACCCGGGAAATTACGACCTCGCCTTTTGGCTCGATTATTTCCAGAAGATCCACGCCGATGCGGCCTGCCTCAGCGCCGGCGGCAGCGTCGCCTTTTACCCCACAGAGATTCCTCTGCATTACCGCAGCAAGTGGCTGGGCAACACGCGACGCCTTCGGAGACATCATGAAGGGCTGCCGCAAGCAGGGCATGAACGTCGTGGCCCGCACCGATGCCCATGCCGCACGGCAGGACGTCTATGACGCGCACCCCGATTGGATCGCCGTCGACGCCCAGGGCAACAAGCGCCGCCATCCCTCCGATCCGGACTTCTGGATCACCTGCGCCTTAGGCCCTTACAACTTCGATTTCATGACCCAGGTCCATGTGGAGATCATGACCAGGTACACGCCCGACGGTATCTTTACCAACCGCTGGGCAGGGTCCGGCATGTGCTATTGCGAGCACTGCCAGGAGAATTTTCATGCTTTCTCCGGCCTGAGCTTGCCCCGCACGCTCAATCCTCAGGACCCGGCGCGGCGGCAATACATCGTGTGGCACCAGCAGCGGCTCTTCGAACTTTGGCGGCTGTGGAATGAAAAGATCCAGGCCATCAATCCCAACGCCAGCTACCTGGCGAACGCCGGCGGCGGAGCGCTCAGCGAGCTGGATATGAAAACCATCGGCGAGCTGGCCCCGACGCTCTTCGCCGATCGCCAGGCGAGAAGCGGCCTGATGCCCCCGTGGGCCAACGGAAAAAACGGCAAGGAGTATCGCGCCACCCTGGGGCAAAAGGCCATCGCCGGCATCTTCAGCGTGGGCCTGGAAGACAAGTATCGCTGGAAAGACTCAGTGCAGAATGGCGACGAGATCCGCCTCTGGGTGGCGGATGGAATGGCCCAGGATCTTCGGCCCTGGTTCGTCAAGTTCAACGCCAAGCCGATCGACCGCCGCTGGCTGCCGGTGGTCGAGGAGATCTATCAATGGCACTATGCCAACCAGGGCTATCTGCGGAATGAGAAATCGTTCGCGCGCGTGGCCATGGTCTACTCCCAGCAGACGGCGTCATTCTACGGCGGAGAGGATGCCCGCGCAAAAGTGGAAGATCCCGCGCTGGGCTTTTACCAGGCGCTGGTTGAAGCTCGCATTCCCTTTGAAATGGTCCACGACCATTTGCTCGACCCCGAGCATATCAACCGCTACAAGACTCTGATCCTGCCCAACATCGCCGCGCTCTCCACACAACAGTGCGATCAGATTCGTGCCTATGTGGAGCAGGGGGGAAGCATCGTCGCCACCTATGAGACCTCGCTCTACGACGAGTGGGGAGTCCGGCGCAACGACTTCGGCCTGGCGTCGCTCTTCGGCACGTCGTTCACCGGCAAGGAAGAGGGGCCGCTGCTCAATTCGTATCTGACACTGGAAAAAGATCCGGCAACCGGTCAATTCTCCCCGTTGCTGGCTGGTTTTGACGATGCGACGCGGATTATCAACGGCACTCATTCCGTCTCCGTCACGCCGCTGGCCGGCGGCGCGTACTCGCCACTGCTCCTGGTCCCGCCCTATCCTGATCTGCCCATGGAGGAGGTATTTACCCAGCCGGCAAAGATGCGGGAGCCTGGCGTTTTGCTGCGCGAGATCGGCCGCAGCCGCGTGGTTTATTTCCCCTGCGGATATCGATCGTACTTTCTGGGAGGTGCTGGATGTGGACCACGCCAAGCTGCTGCGCAACGCAGTCCTCTGGGCCACCAACGAGCCCGCTCCGGTGACGGTGGAGGGCAAGGGGATTTTGGATATCTCCGTCTGGAGTCAGAAGAATTCCATGACCGTACACCTGGTCAACCTCACCAACCCCATGATGATGAAGGGGCCGCTGCGGGAGGTGATCCCGCTTCCCAACCAGGAAGTCAGCATCATGATACCGGGGGGCCGGAGCGTCAGCGCGGTGCGCTTACTGGTAGCGGGCGGAAATCCGCATTACCGTAAGGATGGTGGGTCGATCCGGTTGACGGTGCCTTCCATCGGAGTGCATGAAGTGATAGCGCTCGACCTTAGCTGACCGCTTCGACTCCAACGAAATCGCTCACCGCGCTCTTAGCGGCGTCGCGTTCTTTGCGTTCCACCTTCTCGGCCTCTTCCTCGAGGTGGTCGATCACCACCTTGGAGTAAAGAACGAAATGCTGGGCGGAGAGCAACAGCGAGAAGCCCACCCACAGTTTCGCCGGGGAGCGCCAATAGGAGGTGACCGTCCGGAAGAGGAATTTCCAATAGCTGCTGCGGTAATTGGAGCGGATGCCCTGCCGCCATATAGAGGCGGAGAGGCAACGCACGTTGTAGACCATGCCCAGGGAAGGCGGCTTCTGCGTCGCTATGGGATTCCACACCTTCAAGGAGTTATAAGCACGCTCAAAAAAGGCATCTGGTTTGTACAGGCCGGTGAGCAGGGTGCAGAGGCCGCGCAGCAGGATGGGCAGCGGCAGCACGGTGCGGAAATTCGGCAGGCCAAACTGGGTGATGGATTGGCTGTCCTCGATCAGCCGCCCTTCCCGTTTCATGCGATCGAATAGGGCGGTGGTCGGCGGCGCCATCAATATACCGGCCATAGCCCAGGGGATCGCTGTCCGGTCGATAAACTCCAGCTGCCGGGCAAAGATGGTCTCGTCGTCGGAGTCGAAACCGACAATGAAACCGGCCAGCACCCACAAACCCTTCTCCTGGATGATGCGTACCTGATCGACATTGTTTTTGCGCAGATTCTGAAACTTGTGCGTCTCTTTCAGCGCTTCGGCAGAGGGTGTCTCGATGCCGATGAAGACCATCATGAAATTCGCGGCGACCATGGTATCCAGAAGTTCTGTCTTCGATGCCAGGTCGATCGACGCCTCGGTACTGAACGCGAATGGGTAATCGTGCTGCTTTTGCCACTCGACGAGTTCCAGCGAAAGCGCCATCGCTTGATGACTGTTGCCGATGAAGTTGTCA
Organism: uncultured Acidobacteriaceae bacterium; assembly: GCA_963721125.1. Lineage (GTDB taxonomy): Bacteria > Acidobacteriota > Terriglobia > Terriglobales > Acidobacteriaceae > PALSA-350. The sequence goes on from CAVRHZ010000001.1 coordinate 1,287,762, forward strand.
TCGACAATGAACACCTCGTTGCGCCAGCCCAGGTTGAGCAATGTTTCCAGCTCGCGAATGACTTGCTTGGGCGTTTTCGCGCGGGGCCGGCGACCGTAAATGGTGATGATGTCGCAGAATTCACACTGGAAGGGGCATCCGCGAGAAAACTGGATGGGCATGGAGGTGTATTTGTTGCGGCGCAGCAGGTCGAAGCGGGGCACCGGGCTGCGCGTCATGTCGGGTTTGTCGATAACGTGGTAGAGCGCGTGCGCTGTCCCTTGTTCAAGTGCGGTGGCGATTCCAGGAAAGACCTCGTCCGCCTCACCGACCAACACGTGATCGGCCACCTGCAACACAACCTCGGGCTGTGTACTCGCCCAGGGGCCACCCACGAACGTGCGCTTCCCCATGGCGCGAGCGCGGGCCAGGGTGGTCAATGCGTCGGCACGTTGCGCGTGCATGGCGCTTACCATCACCAGGTCAGCCCAGGCGAAATCCTCATCCAGCAACTCTTCGAAGGCGTGATCCTTCAAGCGGAGCTCCCAAGTCGCCGGACAAAGAGCCGCGACGGTGACCAGGCCCAGCGGCGGCGTCATGGCCTGCTCGGGAATCATCTCCAGCACGCCCTCAAAGCCCCAGAACGACGGCGGGAAACTGGGCCAAACCATCAAGACCTTTATGTTCGGCCCCAGAGGTGGGAAGGAAGCGCCGGTTGCCTCATCGGACAGCTTGGGTTCAGAGGCGGAGACCGGAAGCGACGATGTCGCTTGCGGCTGGGTGGGCAGAACGTTGAGTCGAGGATCTGGTATGGAGGGCATGGCGCCCCTTTCTCAATGGGTCACAAGCATGGCACAAGGTCGAGTCATCCTTGATGCCAAAGGTACAGGGGGGCCCATAGTACAACAAGACAAAACACTAGCCGGGGGGTCAGCGGTGATGCCCGGCGCATCGACGAGACTCAAATATGGCGCTTTATGGCGCAGTGGGCTTGAGTCTACGCCAAAGCCTTGGTCCTGTCATCTGGATGCTGGGGAAGTGAAAGCGGACTCAGGTAACGCTGAGGTGTGAAATGACTCGAGGGGTTTGTTCAGGCGAGGCAGTGGCCGTTCCATGGCGGAACGGCCACTCGTTTGGTTAACGTCCGTCGTGCTTGTCGCGGTAGATGCGGCGCGATTCCTGGTTCTGCTGCGCATGGATGGTTTGGCGATCCTGTTTTGTCAGGTGACCGTTATCCTGCGCGCGCATACCGCGCTCTTCCTTATTGATGCCGGCTTCCTGGTGTTCCAGGCGCGCGGTCTGGCCTGCGGTCAGCTTCCCGTTCTTGACGCCGTTGCCGATACGATCCTGCTGATCGACCTTGCGCTGGTTGATGTTATAGTCGTGTGCGCCAGGAGTCGGTGTTTGGGCAATCATCGCCGCGGGCGCGATGACCAGAGTAGATGCAAGCACAGCCGTGACAAATTTCATGGAAGTCTCCTCTTTCTGGCGGCTGCTGCTTGAGACCAAATTCTTGCCGCTCGCTCCAGATAGACACAGCGTAGGAGAGCGAGTTGTCCTATCTTTGGTACCTTAACTTGTAGGGATCTACCCCGGAAGTGCGGCACGGAGAGCGCAACTTTTTCGTAGCTGTTGCCGCAACAACCTCATCCCAAAGGAACCCGTCGCCCTTGCAGAACTCCCGTCCTTTCGCCATCCTCGCCAGCTGCTTCCTATTGCTTCTCTTCACCCTTGGCCTTGGCGCCGGCGCTGCGCAAGAAGCCAGCAAGGACACGCCAGCAAAAGACGCCGGCAAAGATGCCGCCAAGGCCGATACGGAGCCGACCATTCCCAAGGACTCCACCACCCAGGGTTCCGTCACCGTTGCCGGTCACTCCATCAATTACCAGGCCATCGCCGGAACCATCCTGGTGGCGGCAACCAACGATGCCGACGCTGCCCTGGGCCTAAGTCCGGCAGCCGGGAAAGAGACCCCCGATTCCCCGCCCACCGCGCGCATGTTCTATGTGGCTTATTTCAAGAAAGATGTGCCGGCGGAATCGCGCCCAGTGACCTTTATTTACAACGGCGGTCCGGGCAGCTCCACGGTGTGGCTGCATATGGGCGCCTTCGGTCCCCGGCGCATTGTTACCGCCGATGACCAGCACACCAGCCCCGCGCCCTATGAACTGGTCGATAATGCCTACAGTCTGCTCGACGTCAGCGACCTGGTTTTTATCGACGCACCCGGCACCGGTTTCGGCCGTCTCTTCGGCAAGGACAAGGAAAAGGCCTTCTGGGGGGTCGATCCCGACGGGCATGCTTTTGCCCGCTTCATCGCCCGCTTCCTTTCCACGTACCAGCGCTGGAACTCGCCTAAGTATCTCTTCGGAGAGAGCTACGGCACCACGCGCTCCGCGGTGCTTGCCGGCATTCTGGAGACGGAAAGCCACATCGATCTCAATGGCGTCATTCTGCTTTCACAAATCCTGAACTTCGACGACAGCGCGGACGAGCCGCAATGGAACCCTGGCATCGATGTTCCCTACGAGCTCGCGTTGCCCACCTTCGCTGCCACCGCCTACTACCACAAGCGCCTGCCCACCCAACCTGCTGCGCTCGAGCCTTTTCTCGCCGAGGTAGAGCAATTCGCCACCAGCGACTACGCGTCCGCCCTGGCCCAGGGTTCGCAGTTGCCCGAGGCCACTCGCCAGGCGATCGCCGAAAAGCTGCACCAGTACACAGGACTGCCTGTGGCCTACATTCTCAAGGCCGACTTGCGTGTCAACGTGGGGCAGTTCAACCACAACCTGCAGGGGAATGACGATCTCACCACCGGCCGGCTGGACAGCCGCTTCTCCGGTCCGACCATCGACCCGCTGGCTGAGGAAGCTGCTTACGACCCCCAGGCCGCCGCCATCTCATCGGCTTATGTTGCGGCTTTCAATGACTACACCCGTCGCCAGCTCAAATTCGGAGATGGCCTCACCTACCTGCCGGAATCGGATGCCGTCAACAACGCCTGGGAGTTCAAGCACAAGGCCCCCGACGCTCCGGGCGACTCCTGGGGCACAAATGTAATGCCGGATCTGGCCACCGCGATGAAGTACAACCCGCGTCTCAAGGTCATGCTGAACGGAGGATATTTCGATCTTGCGACACCTTATTTCGCCGCCAGGTACGAAATGTCTCACTTGCCGATCCCGGCCAGCCTGAGGCAGAACATCCAATTCTCCTGGTATCAGTCGGGTCACATGGTGTACCTGCATGAAGACTCGCTCAAGCAGCTCCACGACAAGGTAGCCGCCTTCATCACCAGTACCTACAAACCGGTCAAGTGAGCTTTGTCTCTGCAGGCATCTGGTTCCCACACCAATGACGGCGCCCATATTGATGTCGATTGCCAAGAGCGTCGGATGAATCGAGAACCTGAGGGAAAAAGCAGTGGTATCCCACATCTCGCGAAAAACGAGCGAGATGTGGGGCACCCGTCATTGGTGTGGGGATGAGAGCCTATGAGGCTGAGTTTGTAGTACAGAAAAAACGTGCGACCGCATGAGTCACTTTCTAAAAACCAGGAATCAAAAACACTTTAACCAGTGGCTTACCAAAGCCACCCAATTCTGGAGGAGATTTTCATGCCGAAAATGCGCGCGGTGCAAGTACCAAAAGCAGGCGGTCCATTGGAGCTGGTGGAACGGGACATTCCCGAGCCCGAGTCCGGCGCTGTACGCATCAAGGTACAGGCATGCGGAGTTTGCCACAGCGATTCCGTGACCAAGGATGGATTGTTTCCGGGCATTCAATATCCGCGCATCCCCGGCCACGAGGTGATTGGGATCATCGACGCCGTCGGCGCAAACGTTCCCCGATGGAAAATCGGTCAACGCGTTGGCGTGGGGTGGAACGGCGGCTACTGCGGCTACTGCGATAGCTGCCGGCGGGGAAACTTTTTTGCCTGCGAGACCAGCACCCTGGTCACCGGTCTGACCCGGGACGGCGGCTACGCAGAATATATGGTTGCGCCCGCCACGGCTGTTGCCGCGGTGCCGGAAGAGCTATCGTCCGTGGAGGCCGCTCCGCTGATGTGCGCCGGGGTCACGACCTTCAATTGCCTGCGCAACAGCGGCGCTCGCCCCGGCGACGTGGTTGCCGTGGTCGGCTTGGGTGGGCTGGGCCATCTGGGCATTCAGTTCGCGGCCAAGAGCGGATTCAATACCGTCGCTATCGGACGCGGCCAGGACAAAGAGGCACTCGCCAGGAAACTTGGCGCCTCGCACTATGTCGATAGTGCGGTGCAAGACCCGGCAGCGGAGTTGCAAAAGCTTGGAGGGGCCAAGGTCATCCTGGCCACGGTGACCAGTGCGGACGCAATGAAGGCGGTGATCGGCGGTCTAACCCCAACCGGGACTTTCATGATCGTGGGCGCCGTGCCTGCATTGGAGGTCCCCGCGCTCCAGCTGCTGCTTAAGTCGCAGCAGGTCAAAGGCTGGTATTCCGGAACGTCGCTTGATTCGCAGGAGACGCTCGCCTTCAGTGTGCTCTCCGGCGTGCGTTCCATGAATGAAAGCTACCCGCTGGAGCAGGCGAGCGAGGCCTATGAACGCATGATCTCGGGAAAGGCGAGGTTTCGGGTCGTGCTCACGATAGCTAAGTAGTTCTCGCCGAGCTTTAAGCGGTTTCACGATTACGATGCCTCATCGGGCTTCTGTGAGGTGGGGCTTTTCCTGGGGAAAAGCCCCGTGCAACGCATCTTAGCCGGATACACCCATCGTGAAACAGCTTTAGTGCTTCCAGGTGCTGATGACTTTCCCGTCCGCGCCTTTCATATCCCCGGGTTGCGATCCCGCGGGGCAGCTGCCCATGTATTCCTGGTCCATGATCATGGTGGATTCGCTTACCCCGTACAGTGGTGGCGAGTAGGCGGCATGAGTTTCTGAGTGAATTGCGGTGTCGCCTTTGAAAGTGGCCTTCTCCGTGGTATCGATGACAGTATTTCCCACTGTGCAATGCAACACAGTGGTGTATGTGTGGCCACTATAGCTCTCGCTCAGCTTCTTGCAGCCTGGCATCTTGGCAGCCAGATCCTTCACGTATTGGTCATAGGCGTGGCTGCGGCAGATGGTTACCGCACCACCGTTCCTCTTGTTTCCGGGGTTATCGACGGTTTGCGTCTGGCTCGACCAAAGACCCTCCTTCACATCCGGTGGATCGGCAGCCTGGGCTGACGCAAAACAAAACAGCACCGTCGCGCCCAAACAAAAGACCAGCTTCTTCATCTACACTTCTCCATCGCCGTTGAGTGCACACCAGTCAAAGAACCGGCATGAACAGGATCAATGTACCAGCTTGTCGAAGGGCAGAGATTTCGCAGGAATTCGCGATAGGGAATAGACCGGAAGGAGCCAGGAAAAGCTGCGTTGCTTATTCTCTGGCTCCCAGCGGAGTGAAGCATTACATCCCGCGCCATTCTTCCCAATGGGTCCGCCGGATGGCATCGTCGACGGTGCCGTGGGCCTGGTCGATGTGGTGCACAGCGCGATCCCGCATGCCCCTTGCCTGGGGCACGTCTTCTGCCTGTGCGGTATCGTTATGCGCCTTATCTAACAGCTCCAGGGCCTTGCGGAAGCGGCCGTCGGGACGCATGCGAACGTCGATTGGAGGGTGATCCTCGAGATTCTTGCCATCATCGATCGAGGCCCGCTTGATCTCACCGATGGCGGCATCGATCTCCTTGATCGCATGTTCTTCATCTTTCTGAACAGGCGGCCATGCAATCTGGTCCAGATACGCGCGCGCCATTCGTAAATCGGAGAGCGCGTGCAAGTAGGCGGGGTGAGGCCCCGGAACCTGGGCGGGAGCTGCTGTGGGAATCATAACCAACATTCCCAGGAGTGCGAGAAACATGGTGAAACCTGTTATTGGTTTGCGCACGATTTCGTACCTTCTTTCCGGTTAGGGGAGTCGTGACTTTGGTCATGCTGCAGTGAAGCCGCAGCCAACCGAGAAGACCCTAACAGGACAGTAAAAGTTGCGAAAGTGCTGCGAGGAAGGGAACAGCTACCACGATGGTTGTAGATAAGACTGCGTTGGTAAGTCTTTGTTTTACAGCCCTCGGAAAGACTCATGTTTTGTATCATGGCACGGTTTAAGCCGTGCCGTACAAACCGCAAAAATGAGGGCTTTAGAGTGTGCGTGAGAACTAGCCGCTGCAAATTGAGTCCCGTAGGGACGGCTGAGAATGACCCAGGACGTTAGTCCTGGGCTTTTTTCCCTGATTGAGGGCACCCAGGACTAACGTCCTGGGTCATTCTCAGTTAGAGCTGTCCAAATTAATGGGCAAATCTGGTTTGGAGTGCAGCTAGTCCGTGGATTGTAGGCAATCGGTAGTCTCAGAAAGAATCGGGTTGGCCTTGGATGATTGCCAACAGCATTCGCGTGTGGTCCAGTTCACCCAGGATTGCATCCTGGGACATTCTCAGTCGTCCCTTCGGGACTGATCGCGGTGGCTAGCCCTACCCAGGACTACGTCCTGGGCTACTCTCAGCCGTCCCTACGGGACTCAATTTGGAGGCTAGTTCTCACGCAGACTCTTTAGCCCACGAGGTATTTGCGTTTACGCCCGCGCAAGCCTCTTTTAGCCCGGACATCCACCGGGCAACTTATTTAGCAACAGTGACAGATAGTTTCTACAACAGTTCAGGCGGCCTGAACGCTCAAGCGTAGCCGCCATCCCGATAAGTGCGCGCAGCGGCGGTTTCGGTGTTGATCTTCCAGTCTTCCAGTTGCGGCCCTTTCAGTTTCGCCACCTTCTCGCGAATCTGGTCGAGCTGGGCCGTATTTAACGGCGTAAACTCCTGCGCAATGCGCACATCGTCTTCCACCTGTCCGATCGTGGTACAGCCGAGCGCGACGCAATGCACCGGCAGACTGAGGGCGTAGGAGAGGCACTCCTTCAACGCGATGGCTTGCAGCAATTTGGCATTGGCGGTGCTCTTCATTCCCTGGATTCCCATGCCGCGCGCGACGGCTACCGGCAGCACGTTCTTCTCGAAGCTCTGGTAACCAGGATCCGCCGCATGCAGGGGCATCAGGATGGTGTCGTAGTGGTCGTACTTCTTCAGCATCGCCAGGTGGACCTGGGGATCATGGTGGCCGGTGAATCCAATGAAGCGGCATTTGCCCGCTTTTTTGGCCGCTTCGAAGGCTTCGATCGCGCCCCCGGGTGCGAAGATCTGCTCTACCTCGTCCTGCGTACTTACCTGGTGCATCTGCCACAGATCGACGTGGTCGGTCTTGAGCGCACGCAGAGACATCTCCAGATCCGCTTCGGCGCCCTTGCGGGTACGCTGCGCGGACTTCGTAGTCAGGAAGATATTTTTGCGGAAGGGAGGCAGCACCGCGCCATAAACCTCTTCCGACTTGCCGTCCCAGTAAAGGCGCGCGCAATCGAAATAGTTGATACCCAACTCATAGGCGCGCAGGGTCACGGCCTTCGCGTCTTCGAAGCTGCACAAGGGGAACCGGCCGCCGGCCTGGCCGACGATCGTCAGGCGCTCGCCGGTTTTTCCGAAGGTACGCTTCGGTATGTCTCCCGCCCTGGCCTGTGCGGTCCGGCCGCCCAACGTAAGAACGCCTAGCCCTGCTGCAGCGGAAGTGGAGAGAAACGTCCTGCGTCGCATAGTCGATCCTCGTGCACCAGTATGCTACCGTTGCCCGAGGCCTACAAGATCGATCCTATGACTCATTTTCGGTCGCTGCGCCCGCTTCGCTGGGCCGCATTCCTGGTGTTGTTCCTGACCCTTCCGGCCGCGAGAGCACAGAAAAGCGCGGGCTTTCGCGTCATCACCTGGTCTCCGCAGCGGCTGGAAAGCGGTTCGCCCGTGCTCTTTCAGATTGAGGTTAACCAGCCCGCGGATTCGCTGCACGGTACCTGGCTCAATCATCCCCTGGTGTTCAACCGGGTTCACCAGGGCAATCGCTGGTACGTGCTGGCCGGCATCGACGTGGAGCAGGCGCCGGGGACTTATCCTCTGGAACTGACCGCGACCCTAGGCAACGGCCAGGAGCTGCACGCTACCCAGCAACTGACCGTGCTGCCGGGTAGTTATAAGACCACTACACTGCACGTAGAGGAAAAGTATGTGCAGCCGGATGCCGCGACGCTGGCGCGCATCGCAGCCGATAAAGCGGTGAAGGATGCGGCCTTCGCTCACTCCATCAGCCAGCCCTTATGGAACGGCAGTTTTCGCTCGCCGGTGCCCTTCACCCCAACCGATTCCTTTGGGACTCGCCGCATGTTCAACGGCCAGTTGGCCAGCATTCATCGCGGAACCGATTTCCACGCTCCTTCCGGAACGCCCGTAGTGGCCGCCAACGATGGGGTCGTGATCATTGCCCAGGGAATGTTTTACGAGGGCAACCTGGTGGTGGTCGATCACGGGCAGCAGTTCTCGACCCTCTACATGCACCTGTCCAAAATAGAGGTGAAAGTAGGAGACCGCGTCCACAAAGGACAACGCCTCGGTCTCAGCGGGGCGACAGGCCGGGTGACCGGCCCGCATCTCCACCTGGGAGTCCGCTGGCAAGGGATGTATGTGGACGCCGTTAAGCTGCTCAAGCTCACGCTGCCCACGAGCTAGGCTTACTTGTTCGTGTCTTCCAGCGCGAACCTGCCCAGCTCGAAGGGGCGGGAGGTAGGCGGCTTGTTCTGCAGGTTGCTGCTGGGATAGGACTGAGGTGCGAGCGTTGGAAAGCCCCAGATTTTCCCGGTACGCATATCCACCATTACCTTGCCGTAGACCTGGCTGGTGCCATCCGGCGCCCGTAACAGCTCAGAGCCGGGCTCGATGTAAAGCGGATAGAGGGCCCCGGATTGTGCCTCCGCCGGGCGCGGGGCGAAGATCGGTTGCACGGCGATCGCCACCAATGCAACCGCGATGATCGACAACAAAACGATGGTCAGGTTTTCTCGACGCATGGTTCTCCTTTTAAGGGACGAACCAAGTGTATTGCCAGGACTGCGTTTACGGTGTCGCGGGAGCAGGGGCCGCTGGGGTCTTGGGCTGAATGGAGAGCAACTCCACTTCGAAGATGAGCGTGGCATTGGGCTCAATGGGGCCCTTACCGCGCTCGCCATAGGCGAGGTCCGAGGGAATGAACAGCTGCCATTTCGATCCCACCGGCATCAATTGCAGAGCCTCGGTCCAGCCTTTGATGACTCCGCTAACGCCAAAAGTCGCCGGCTGGCCACGCTTGTAGGAACTGTCAAATTCGGTATTGTCGAGCAGCGTTCCCCGGTAGTTGCAAACCACCTGATCGTCGGCGGTAGGCTTGGGGCCCGTTCCGGCAACCAGAACTTTGTATTGCAGGCCGCTGGGCAGTGGTGACCACGCCCTGTTTGGTTGCGTTCGCCGCCAGGAATGCTGCGCCTTCCTTTTTGTTGGTTTCCACCGCGGCTAGCCTCTTCTCTTCCTGCTGTTGCCGCACCTGGTTCTGCAGGTCGGTCATCACCGTCTTGATCTCGTCATCGGTTAAGAGGACCTTGCCATCAGCCAAGGCATCCTTTAATCCCTCGAGCACAAACTCAGGTTCCACGTCGACTGAGTCCCGGTGCAGGCTTTTGCCCACGTTCAGACCGATGGCGTAGCTTTGCTTGTCTTTTTCTGTCCACCAATGGTTTAGGCTTGGCTGCCACCGTACTCCTGTGAGTGGTGGTGCTGGTCCTGGCCTTTGCCGGAGTTGTGGATTGCGTATTGGTCGCCGGCGTCTGCTGGGCGGCGGCGCTGCCTAGCAGGACCATGCCGGCAGCCAGCAGGTTCATCTTCGTTACCCATGATTTTTGCATTAAGCCATTCTCGCATTGTCGCCTGAGGCTCCGCAAACCGGCGGTATTTGCAACCAACAATGTTTCTATTTGCGGAAGTTTAACGCGCCTGGGCGATCGATTGCGTGCCCGACAGCTCGGCATCAATTAAAGAAGCAGCTTCTGCCCATACACGCGGATCATTTTCGATTTCGATGTGAGGCTTGGTAAAGATCCGGGAGTACCAGGGGAAGTTGTCGCAATCGATGGGATGATCGTTATAGGTCATGTGAAAGTTGCCGATAATGTCGGTGCGTTCCGGATCCATTGCGACAATTTTCGAGCGTCCATGAAGCAGGCCATTGGATTGATAAAAATTGACCGCATGCGCCACGTTCGCCGGGATGTTGATATTACCCTGGCCCGGTTTGGAGACGCTGTCCACCTGGATGGTGAGCAGCACCGGGATCCGTTGCTGCTGCAACGCGCGGGCTAACAGGACGGTCTCGGTTCCGCCCCAGCTGTGGCCAAAGATGATGATCTTCGCCTGGCCTCTTTCGGGCGCATTAAGGACGCCGTCGCGGTTGGTGTCCAGAAGGCGGAGGACGTAACGGAGCGCCTCTTGTCCGGAGTGATTGCCAAACACCCGCACCTCGACAGCCGAGGCATAACGGTTGCGCAGACGCGCGGCAAATTTCACCTCGGCATGTCTGGCATCGTCATGCTTGACGAAGCCGCCGACAAACCCGACAACGATTACTTTGTGGAGGGAAGAGTCCACCGCTGGAAGAGGCATCGCCTGGCTGCGCGCGGAGCTAAATGATGCGAGGCTGACCGCGGCTAAAAAAAATAACCGCAGGATAAGCTTCCGATACTGGCCTGCTTTCATGCGCGCCCCCTCCCTACCATGATAGTCCCCGGTCTCAAGTGCGAAATAATGGAAAGAATGCAGCAGGCAAAAGATCAGGTTCCCGCTATCGGTATCGACTTCGGCACCACCAACAGCACGGTTGCGCGCGCCTCCGGCAGCGGGCATGTGGAACTGGTCGCCTTTCCCACCAAAGCCGGCGAGACGTTTTCCTTTCGCTCGGTGCTCTACCTGGAGCAGGTCAAACATGGAGCCCGGAAACAAACCCATGCCTGGACCGGTCCGTCTGCGATCGAACACTACCTGGCTGCTGAGAACAAGGGCCGCCTCATTCAGTCCTTGAAGTCCTACCTCTCCGACCGCACGCTCACGGGAACGGCGGTATTCGGCCGGCAATACATGCTCGAGGATCTGATTTCCCGCATCCTCGTTGACCTGCGGCGGCAGGCCGAAGCCAGGTTCCAGACTCCGGTTGGTTATGCCATGGTGGGCCGCCCGGTGCGCTTTGTCGGCGCGGAGACGGAAGAGGACCAGGCCTTTGCTCTCTCCCGTCTCCGGCTAGCATTTACGGAGGCCGGGTTCGAGCGGGTTGATTTCGAGATGGAGCCGGTCGCGGCCGCTTACGCCTACGAATCGACCCTTGATCATGACGAGCTCATCCTCATCGGTGATTTTGGCGGCGGCACCAGTGACTTCTCCTTGCTGCATGTTGGTCCTGGAGTGCGCAAGCGCGGCCGCAAGCCACAGGATCTGCTGGGCAACAGCGGTGTCGGCCTGGCGGGCGACGCGTTCGACGCCCGGATTGTGCGCAAGCTGGTCTCCCCGGCCCTAGGGTCGGAATCGTTTGCCCGTTCGCTCAACAAGATTTTGCCCGCTGTGCCGGCGTGGATCTATGCCAACCTGGAGCGCTGGCATTATTTATCTTTCTTGCGCACGGCGAATGTGGTGGAGATTTTGAAGAGTGCCCGTCTCCGCGCTTTGGAACCGGAAAAGATCGAAGCTTTGATCACGCTGATCGACGAGGACCTTGGTTACCACCTTCACCAGGCCGTGCAGCGGGTGAAGTTCGAGCTTTCCCACGCCGAGGTGGCGGAGTTCCATTTTCGCGACGGCAGCATGGACCTTCGCATCGCGGTCACGCGCGCGGAGTTTGAAGGTTGGATTGCCGACGAGCTGCGCACTATCGAGCAGTGTGTCGATTCGCTGCTGGAAAGTTCAGGTGTCAGCCGCCGCCAGGTCGACCGGGTGTTTCTAACCGGCGGCAGTTCGCTGGTGCCTGCCGTTCGTTGCATCTTCAAGGAGCGGTTTGGGGAGGAGCGCATACGAACCGGCGACGAGTTTATTTCCGTTGCCCGCGGCCTGGCGCTGCGAGCGGAAGAAGCGCTTGGTGGAGTGGGTTAGAAAAGAAAACCGCAGATCCCTCGGCTTCGCTCCTAATGACAAACAGGTCGGGGAGGCATCCTAGCCCACTCAAGCCAAAGTACGGCTTGAATGGGGCACCCAATGCTTTTGCTGCCGGTGTCATTTCTCGCTTAACTTGCCATAGGCAAGTCGGCTCCTCGGGATGACAATTCTATTTTTCCAGCAAACCTAAGTTGCACGAGAAACACTCGTCAGCAACAGAATTGTCATCCCGCCTGTCCCGGCGTGCCGTGGAACCGGAGCGAAGCGCAGTGGAGCGACCTGCGGTTCACTCCACCCTCAGTCAGCGGCATGGGCGCAGCAGCTGGCCGTGTTTTTCATGGGCGGCAGATCGATCACCGGATTCTGATCAAAAAATCCCGAAGGCGCCAGCGTGAATCCGCAGACCACGCAGGACTGTACCGGATGATCCTCCGGACGCGGCAGATGATGGACGCCAAAGCTATGCCACAGCACCACGTCAGTGTTCTCGATTGGCCGGTCCTTGGCGGTCCATGCCGGCAGACCATCATCCCCGGTTGACTGGTTCACGAACTCGCCCGCCGGGTAGCGCTCGTTCTCATCAAACGGTGTCACCCAGAGCTGGTGTTGCAAGAATCTTCCCCGCTTGCCCGAAGGGCTATCCGGATGGGTATACGGGTGCACTGCTGACTTGGCCTCGAGCTTATACGCGGTTGGCTTGCCCACCCAGTTGGTGGAGTTGGGATTGGTAATTCTCCAATACCGCATCCTGGAAAAGTCAAAGTCGCGTTGTGCTTCGGCCTCCGTTTTCAGCGGCGTCTCCTGCACATAGTAGGCATTGCCGTACGGGTTCTCGGGCCCCATTGGCAGGGCAATCGTGTCGCACTCCGTAACCGTATTGTTCGGGCCGTCCACCTCCATATCCAGCCGGGCAGAAAAAATATGCTGATGAATGTGGCCGACGATGCCCGGCGCCACCTCGGTGCCAAATTTTCCCGGCTCGCCGGGACGGCAACCCGCGGTGTTGATAATCCCTGTCGCCTTCATCTCGTACTCGATGCGCCCATCCTGATGCAGATACCAATAGGACGCATACTCGTAATTGCCAATGGTCGAAATGGAGGAGATCACCAGCTTCCTGGCCCGCCGTACCTCGGTCCGCTCCGTACGCATATCGAAATGCTTCCATGACATGCCGGCATCTTCCTCGTGCAGGCAGATGCACCGCTCGATGGTGCGCGGATGGCCAAACAGATCCGATACCACGGCGTCGAAATAATGGATCACGCCCAGGCAATCGCAGCCCAGAGTGAGCGAGTTCGCCATGCGGCCGAAGCCGAGTTCGCCGCTATCGAATACGTTCTTGCGGTAGTGGCTTCTCTCTGGAGTGCCGTAAGGCACCACCATTTCAGCGATGGAGGCGCGATACACAATGGGCCGCCGTTTGCCGTCCTGGGTATAGCCGATGGTGTATAGCACCAGCCCCTCGCGCCCATTGAAGCCCACGCGAAAGTCCCAGTTTTCCCAGGTCACCTGGTTGCCGTGCACCACGAAACCGGCGCCATCGGGCTGCACGATATCGAGCCGGGAGGAAGGCTTGCGAAACTTCTGCAAAAGCTCGGCGTCGTAATTCAGCGGCGTGCGTGGAACAGGAATGTAATCTCCTTCGGCCTCGAAATGATCGTGGACATCCAGCACCTCCAGCGTGCTCACGTCGATCAGCGCGTGCAGTCCCTCGACCGGGTGGGCATAAAAGTTGTCGAGGGGAAACGTTCTCATGAAGACGAAGCAGTTGAGCACGCGGCGCCCCTGCTCGATGGGGATGTTGAAGTCGCCGGTTGTCCAAGGATCGACGCACATATATTCAAGTTCGGCGAGCAGACCACGGCGCCGCAGCGCTTCTTGAAAACGGGAATCCGCCTTGACCAAGGCTTCAATATCCAGGATCTCCTGGACGGCGAGCATCGGCCGTGCCTTTTCTCTAAAGGTCTTCGAAATAACCTTGGCGCTGCCGAGATCCACCAGTCCCTTCCACACGCCCAGGACCCCATGGCGATAGGCATTGAAACGCGCGATACGCGGCGGCATATTTTTGGGGTCGTAGTGGCGCACCACATCCTTGGCGGGCTCGTTGACGTCGATGGTCTCGATCCGCAGGTCCTTGCCCCATTGGAAATGATCCGCAAGAACACGCGTGACCTCGGTGATCTCACCGGCGGTGAGCGGATCAAGAGGATGGTGGACCGCGACACCGGCTCCATTCAAGGAAACATCTTCTGTTTTCAAAGACATCTGGTCATTCCTCTCGAGAAGTTATTCGCCCGGCGACGTGGCAGGCGAGGGTGAAATCATGCAGCGTTGGCCGCTGATCAGGCGGCAGTCGCGGATCGCGACCATGCGATCACGATATAGGGTGTGAGGTTAAGAATACTTCGAGCTTTACAGCTGCGGAAAACTCATTTTTCTGAAGGGAGTCGTTCTCACGCAGACACTTTAGACCCGTTTTGAAACGGACTGGGCTTCAGAGGGCGGCTTTCAACCCGGCGTTTGCCGCAGCCTGCTAAAAATGGAAGGCCAGTTCTGCCGTCAGCGCACGCGGTGTGACATAGTGCGTACCGCTAAACGTGGACAGGAAGTTATAAAGCGCAGTCTTGTTCGCCATATTCACGCCCGTTAACTGCAGACTCCACTTGTAGCGATCGCCATTGAAGAGGTTGTCCTCTCCAATCGAGGCGTCAAAGAGATTGCGCTGTTCAATGCGGGCCGGATTATGGTCGTTATCACCCGTCCCCGGGGCCGGAATCTTCAACAGCGTAGAGCCATACTCGGACGCCAGGCACGGTGATGGCAATGGCGTGGTGGGCGTCGCCCTGATCCCTCCGCATGTGAGACCCGCTTCAAACTGCTGGTCGGCCGTCAAACCGCTGAGGTCGACTGCCGGCAGCCCGTTAAGCGTAGTCGATGTGCTGGCGCACGCGCTGTTGGGATCATTGGAGAGCGGATTGTAGCAAGGAGCCGATCCGGCAACCAGCCCGCTGTCGTAACGCCAATTGAAGCCTACCCACGGGCTCCAGTGAAAGGGCAGTTGATATTGCACGTGGGTCGTTTGGTTGAACCGTTCGTCATGATCAATCCGGAACGGCAATCCTGGTTGTCCGACCGTGGCCCCGGCTCCAGCAACCTGCGGCGGGAAGAAGCGAGCCGCCACCGAGGACATCACGACAAACGCCGAGATGTGATGAAAGTTCGGCACATCGGTGCGCAGCGCAAATCCGGGGACCTTGGCATTGTGCCAATCGATAGGGAAGGTAATGGGGGTATTGCCCAAAACGCTGAAGTCGAATGCGTTATGCGTGTACTTCCAGATGTATTCGCCGCTGAAGACGATATTTTTTCCAAACGCCTGTTGCAGTCCGGCGTGGAATTCGTTGCGAAAACCAGGCTGCAGCGTTCCCTGGACCCCAGGCGTGCAAAGAAGCAGTGGGGAAAGCACCTCGTTGGCGCACCCCTCACTGGAAAGCACGAGATTTTCGTTGAACGGCGTTTCCAGTGTCCGGGCATAGGAGATGCGCAGCACCGTGTTGGTAGGTTTCACGCTATAGGAAACACCCAGGCGAGGCTCTGCCTGGCTAGCGCTCGCCAGTCCGTTGTACATGTCGCCGCGGATGCCTAAGTTGAACAGCCAGTTACCGGCCTTGATCGAATCTTCAATATAAAGAGACAACTCTTTGATATCCGCGTGGCCAAAGTAGTTGTAATCGCCACCGCCCCGGGTGAGGTCATAGGGCAGCAAGACCGGGTTGAATGCGGAATTGGGCTGATATCCCGCAGCGGCGCACTCAGCGGGGTTGGTGAATCCGTCCACGCCTGCTCCTGCAGCATTCAGGCAGGGTGAATTGAAAGTTGGATTCACGATGCTGAGACTGTCACGCTCGCGGAGAAACGTCTGGTTATAAAGCACTCCGCCCTTGATGCTGTGGATGCCCTGGTTGTAAGTCAGATCGGAATGGACCCCGGCATTGGTGAGCGTCCGGTACTGAGCGATGGTCTGATTTTGCAGATTTGGGGGGCCGAGATCCGCCAGCGGGTTCTCGCTGGGAAAATACTGATAGCTATCTTTCCGGATGTAAGGACCGAAGTTAAGGACCGCATTCTTGCCCATGATCCGGGTGTAGGTGGGCGCGATATCAAACGTCTCGATCTTTGATTTCTGATCGGTATCGCCCACGTCGTTGCCATATTGATCGAGCACATTCAGGTTGTCGTAGCTATTGGGGGTCTGAAACCAGGATCGGCTGTAGTTCAAATTAAGGTGCAGCGCATCGACCGGCGTGAATTGATAATCCAGCCGATCGAAGGCATTCTGTTCGTTTCCTTTGTCGTGGAAGACCACAAACTCCGGAGTATCCAGAAAACGGCCGGTATTCAATCCATCGAGTTCGAAGAAGTTGCCCCACGTCTGCGAGCCATAGCCAATATCGATGCCACCCGTGGCCGAGCCGAACGACCCGTAGGAGGAGCTGATACTGCCCGTCGGTTTGGTAAGCCCTTGGCCGGATCGCGTGGTTACCTGAATGATCAGGCTGGTCTTGTCCCCGTACTCGGCCGGCGGCGCACCAGCAATGACTTGAATGGACTGAATGGAATTGGACGGAATCTGGTTGGAGAACACCTTGCTCTGCTGGTCGGAGATCGGCTGGCCGTCCACGGAAAACGAATTGGAGGCATGATCCCCGAGCCCATGGAAGAGGCCATTGGAATCGGCAGCTACTCCGGGAGTCGAGAGCGTTACCAGTGAGCTCACCGAGGAGGAAGAGCTTTCCAGCGGCAGTTTCTCGATCAAGTTGCGGTCGATGTCGGTGTGAAGGGAGGTGTCATTCTCCAGTAAGTCGTCTCCCGTGACCGTAACCGTAGTGGAGGCTCCGCCCACCTGCAATTTGATGATGGGCGTGACGGCGACGGAGGAACGTACCGGCACATCCGTAGTGAACGGTGAGAAGCCTTCGGCGTGCGCGGTGAGGTGATAGGGGTTGAAGGGCAGATTGGTGAAACGATATTGTCCCGCGGCATCCGTCTTGGCAGTTCGGGAAAGCCCGCTCACCGGGTTTTCGATGGTGACCGTGGCGCCGGGTATCACCGCTCCCGAAGCGTCGGTGACCGTTCCTGTAATGGTGCCGGCGGCCGTCTGCGCCTGAACATACATCGCCGGCGACAGCAAAAGAAATGGAAATAAAACAAAGAAGAAACGTCGTGGAAACGAGTACATATACCGACCCCCGGGTCATCCTGATCATTGCTTGCTGAAACTGCCTTAGGAGAAAGCAAGATCGACGGGAGGGGGCCTGGTGTAGAGCGAGAAAACCAGTAATCGGCGTGCGAAGGTCGGTTGCAGATCGACGACCGGCGTCGCCATCTGTCTCGCCGGGAGGGGAACAGTCACCGGGGCTGCTGGAGAAATGACTACGTGCGCGGTTACACAAAGAGCGCACCCGGAGTGAGACGCACCTGCATCGGTATGAACGTGGGAGATCTGAACCGTTGCGCCAAAAACCAGTAGTAGAGCGCAGCAAAGAGCGAGAGCGACCTTCCAGGGCCGCCGCACGTGGTCTTTTGCTTGCTTATAGCGCATCGCTCTAACTATAACCTACCCTCTACCCGGAAGGTGAACGCTCCCGGTATACGATCAAAAAGAACCCCTAAGCGCCGCATTCCACCGCGCTTAGATGACTTATTTTCGTTTTCACAGGACAGGATTAGTTTGACTGCCAGAAGGTACTAAGCGATCGCCTTGGGAATAGCCTCTTCCCATCTTCCCTGGGCCTTCAGGATAAGTTCCACTACTTCCCGCGCCGAGCCATCTCCGCCCCCTCTGTTGGTTACATAGTGGCTGATAGCCTTTAGCTCCGGAGCCGCGTTGGCCACGGCAACTGCCAGGCCGGCGCGCTTGGCCACCGGCATATCGGGGAGGTCGTCGCCCATATAGGCCACCTCGTCTGCCTGTACGTTGGCCTTCTGTAGACACTCGTCAAAGGCGGCCATCTTGGTCGCCTGGCCAAGGTAGACGAACTCCACCTCCAGCTCGTGGGCGCGTTGGGAAACCGCGGGCGATTTTCTTCCCGTGATGAAGCCGGTGCGGATGCCCATGATGTGTGCAAGTTTCAATCCTGCGCCATCCTGAGAGTTGAAGCCCTTCATCTCGGCCACTCCACCATTGTTGGGCAGGGAGATAAGGTTGACGCTGCCGTCGGTCAGCGTACCGTCCACATCCATGAGGAACAGTTTGATCTTCCTGGCTCGGTCAAGAACCTCGGGGGCAACGGGCGTAGTCAGTGACATGAAAACATCATATCTGGCGAAAACACAGGCAGGTGTTTTCGGCTAAGGACAGCGAAGGGGAGGGGCACATGTAATCTATAGGAACTCCGCCCTATGGCAATTCACATTGCGCTGAATCACAAGACCCACTATCGCTACGACCGTCCAGTCATGCTGGGGCCGCAAACTATCCGGCTGCGCCCCGCCCCGCATTGTCGTACCCCGATCCTGGCCTACTCGCTCAAAGTGCTTCCCCAGAAGCACTTCATCAACTGGCAACAGGACCCGCAGGCCAACTATCTCGCTCGCCTGGTGTTCCCGGAAAAAACCACCGAGTTCTCGGTTGAGGTGGATCTGGTTGCCGAAATGGCAATCTTCAATCCCTTCGATTTTTTTCTGGAGCCATACGCGGAGAAAATCCCCTTTGTTTACGAGAGCTCCCTGGCCCGTGAGCTGCGCCCTTTCCTGGAAGCCGAGACGCCGGGCCCCAAGCTGGCGGCGTTTCTCACCCAGGTGCCTCGGATCAGCACGCCCACTCTGGACTTTCTCGTCAGTCTCAATCAACGGGTGCAGCGTGAGGTCGGCTACGTCATCCGCCTGGAGCACGGAGTGCAGAGCTGCCAGGAGACGCTCACCCTGGGCACTGGCTCCTGCCGCGACTCTGCCTGGCTGCTGGTGCAGATCCTGCGCAACCTGGGGCTGGCGGCGCGTTTTGTCTCCGGTTACCTGATCCAACTCACCGCCGACGTGAAACCACTTGAGGGCCCCGGCGGAGCCTCCAGCGACTTTACCGATCTGCATGCCTGGACCGAGGTCTATCTCCCTGGCGCGGGCTGGGTGGGCTTTGATCCCACCTCAGGGCTGCTGGCCGGCGAAGGACATATCCCGCTCGCCTGCACGCCCGATGTGGGGAGTGCCGCCCCCATCTCCGGTCCCCTGGAATTTTGCAAGACGGACTTCAGCTTCTCCATGACCGTGCAGCGGATCTACGAATCCCCGCGGGTCACCAAGCCCTACACCGACGAACAGTGGCGGCAGATCGAAGCCCTGGGCCACCAGGTGGATGTGGATCTGCAGGTGGGCGATGTGCGCCTCACCATGGGCGGCGAGCCCACCTTCATCTCGCTCGACGATCGCAACGGCAGCGAGTGGTCCACTACTGCCATGAGCCCGGCCAAGCGCAAGCTCGCGGTGGAGCTGCTGTACAAAATGCGCGACCGGTTTTCTTCCGGCGCGCTGCTCCATTTCGGCCAGGGCAAGTGGTACCCCGGTGAAGAGCTGCCCCGCTGGGCGCTGGGCTGTTACTGGCGCAAGGATGGCGTTCCCATCTGGGAGAACCAAAGTCTTTTCGCCGAAGACAGCAAAGATTACGGCTACGGCGCACTCGAAGCGCGCAAATTTCTCGAAGCCCTCACCCTCCGCCTGCAGGTGAGTTCGGCCTTCACCATCACCGCCTATGAAGACATCTTCTTCCACCTGTGGAAGGAGCGGCGGCTGCCGGAGATCGGCGATCCCCTAGACCCTAGACTCAAAGAATCGTCCGAACGCGCCAAGCTGGCGCACATCTTTGAACAGGGCGCGGAGCAGCCCATCGGCTTCGTGCTCCCCTTGCGGCGGGTCCCTACCCGGGCCGGTACGCCGCGATGGACCAGCCAGCCCTGGTTCCCGCTGTCAAAACGCATGTTCCTGACTCCGGGTGATTCGCCTATGGGGTATCGTCTGCCCCTCGAATCGCTGCCCTGGACCAAGCCGGAAGACGTGACCTACGCCTTCGATACCGACCCTTTCCAGCGGCGGGACAAGCTGCCCCCGCGGCCCGATCGTCAGATGGGCCGGTTTTTCAATCCACCGTTTGCGGACGAGCCGGAGGCCGCCGCCGATAAGGCCAAGCCCAAAAAGGATGACCAGCAAGCGGTCACGCTCACCCGCCCGGCGCTCTGCGTGCAGGCGCGCCAGGGCAAGCTCTTCATCTTTATGCCGCCGGTTGATTACCTCGCGGACTATCTTGACCTGGTCGCCGCGATCGAAGACACCGCTGCGCATCTCTCCATGCCGGTCGTCTTCGAAGGCTACAGCCCGCCTAATGACACCCGCATCTCGGTCTTCAAGGTCACACCCGATCCCGGCGTGATCGAGGTCAACATCCAGCCCGCCGCCAGCTGGGACGCTCTGGTCGAGAACATCACCTCGGTGTATGAGCTGGCACGTGAGACCCGTCTGGGCACCGAGAAGTTCATGCTCGACGGGCAGCACACCGGAACCGGCGGCGGAAACCACCTGGTAATCGGCGGCCCCACGGCCGATGACAGCGCTTTTCTTCGCCGCCCCGACCTGCTGCGCAGCATGGTCAACTACTGGCAAAACCATCCTTCACTTTCCTATCTGCTCTCCGGCCTGTTCATTGGGCCCACCAGCCAGCATCCCCGGGTCGACGAGGGCCGCGTCGAGTCGCTTTATGAGTTGGAAATTGCCTTCGACCAGATTCCCGAACGAGGTGGAACCCCGGTATCCTCGCGGCTGGCCGATCGCTTATTTCGCCATTTACTTACCGACGTGACCGGGAGCACCCATCGCGCCGAGTTCTGCATCGACAAGCTCGACCCTCCGGAAGGCGCTGGAACGCGCCTCGGCCTGCTCGAGTTGCGCGCCTTCGAGATGCCGCCCCACGCCCGCATGAGCCTGACCCAGCAACTTCTGGTGCGGGCGCTCATCGCCCACTTCTGGCGCAAGCCTTACCGGCAAAAGTTGATTCCCTGGGGAACCAGCCTGCACGACCGCTTCATGCTGCCGTACTTCGTGCAGCTCGATTGGGAAGACGTGGTCAGCGATCTTGCCCGGGCCGGATATGGCTTCCGCAGCGAATGGTTCGCTCCCCACTTCGAATTCCGCTTTCCGCTCATCGGTTCCGTGAGCGCGCGCGGCATTCAATTGGAGCTGCGCCACGCGCTCGAGCCCTGGAACGTTCTGGGCGAAGAAGCCTCCAGCGGCGGCACTGCTCGCAGTGTGGATTCTTCCGTGGAGCGCCTGCAGGTCAAGGTCACAGGGATGATCGCGGACCGTTACGCGGTGCTTTGCAATCGCCGTCCTGTGCCCCTGCATCCTACGGGGGAAGCCGGTGAGTTCGTCGCCGGTGTCCGTTACCGGGCCTGGCAGCCGGCCTCGTGCCTGCATCCCGACATTCCCGTCCACAGTCCGCTGGTCTTCGACATCGTGGACACCTGGTCGGGACATGCGATCGGGGGCTGCACCTATCACGTGGTCCATCCCGGCGGAAGAGCCAACGAGCAGTTTCCCGTGAACGCGTATGAAGCCGAGAGCCGGCGTCTGGCCAGGTTCACTAGTTTTGGGCACACCCCGGGCCCGATCACTGTTCCACCGCAAGAACGCAACGTAGAGTTTCCCTTGACCCTGGATTTACGCCGGAAACCGTAGAACCCTCAGGGGCTAAAGAGTCTGCGTTAGTACTACCCTCTCCAAATTGAGTCCCGGAGGGACGGCTGAGAGTAGCCCGGGACGCAGTCCTGGGGAGAAGTTTTAGAGACGAACCAATCCCGGAGGGACGGCTGAAAGTTGCCCAGGATGACAGTCCTGGGCCTTCCTGGACCTCGGAGAATGGGTGAGAGTACCCAGGACTACATTTTCAGCCGTCCCTGCGGGACCTGGGTTTGAGAGTGGAGTTGAGTGAGATCTGCATGCCCGAGACAATGGACGACCCGCTACTGACCGCCGACTACCGCCAGGCTCCTGGCGTTTACGACGAGATGTGCGTGGAGCCGGGTGTGCTTCGTCCCCACTGGGACCGCTATATCGCTTCCTTGTCTTCGCTCGGCGGCAAAGAGCTGGCGCACCGCTGGCAGACCGCACGCCAGCGTATCCGGGAAAACGGGGTCAGCTACAACGTCTACGGTGACCCCCTGGGCACCGACCGCCCGTGGAGCCTGGATGCGATTCCGCTGCTCATCCCAGCCGCGGAGTGGAGCTATCTGGAAGCGGGCCTGATCCAGCGTGCCCGCCTGCTCAACACCATCCTTGCCGATCTTTACGGGCCCCAGAATCTGCTCCTGAACGGGGATCTTCCTTCCGCGCTGGTATTTGGCAACCCGGCCTTCTGGCGTGCGTGCCATGGCGTTCCAGTTCCCGCGTCCACCTACCTCCATTTGCTGGCCGTCGATCTGGCGCGCTCGCCCGATGGCCAATGGTGGGTGATCTCCGATCGCACCCAGGCCCCTTCCGGCGCCGGCTATGCGCTGGAAAACCGCATCGTCATGGCGGAGACCTTTCCCGACCTCTTTCGCGAAGCCCAGGTGCACCGCCTGGCGGGGTTCTTTCGCTCCTTTCGCGAGACCCTGCTGCGCCTTTCCCCCGCTCCGCGCAGTCACCCGCGGGTGGTCCTGCTCACCCCCGGACCGCTGAACGAGACCTACTTCGAGCATTCCTACCTGGCCCGCTATCTCGGCTTCACCCTGGTCCAGGGAGGAGACCTGACGGTGCGCGAGAACCGGGTCTTTCTCAAGTCGCTCGAAGGGCTCCGGCCGGTGGACGTCGTTTTGCGGCGCATGGACGATGGCTATTGCGATCCCCTTGAGTTGCGCTCCGAATCCTATCTTGGAGTGCCCGGCCTGGTAGAGGCGGTGCGCGCCGGTAACGTAGCAGTTGCCAATGCCTTGGGCAGCGGCTTGCTGGAAACCTCGGCGTTTATTCCCTTTCTCCCCGGTCTCAGCCGCAGCCTGCTGGGGGAGCGCCTGGCCCTGCCGTCGGTGGCTACGTGGTGGTGCGGCCAGCCCAGGGCGCGGCAATATGTGCGCGAGAACCTGGATTTTCTGGTCATCAAACCGGCTTTCCCGGCCAAGGGCATGGAGCCGGTCTTCGGGGGCAGACTCGATCCCCTGGAGCGTGCGCGCATCCTGGCTCGGCTGGAGGAGTGCCCCAATGAGTTTGTCGGGCAAGAATTGCTCAACCTATCCAGCGTTCCGGTATGGTCCGACAACGGCCTGATGCCACGCCGCGTGGTATTGCGGGTGTATATCGCAGCCGTCGGGAGACGGTTGGGTCGTGATGCCCGGAGGATTGACCCGGGTTTCCCCATCGCCCGATTCCCCCATCGTCTCCATGCAGCATGGCGGTGGCAGCAAGGACACCTGGGTACTTTCCCGTCATCCGGTCGACCATTTCACCATGCGCCGTCCGCGGGACTTGCCCGTAGAGCTCCATCGCGGGGTCAGCAGCGATCTGCCCAGCCGCGCTGCCGAGCATCTTTTCTGGTTGGGCCGCTACGCCGAACGGTGTGAGCACCTGGCCCGCGTCCTGCGGTGCATCCTGGTGCGCATGACCGGCGAACCCTGGGCTCCGGAGACCGCCGGATGGCGATCGCTTATGCAGTTCTATGAGTGTCTGGAATCTCCCTATTCGCGTCTGGCCAAGGACGATCCGCAAGGCAAGCTGGACCAGCAGGGAGATCTGGAAAAGGAGATACTCTCGCTCATCTTCGAAGAGCAGCGCAGCGACAGCCTGAATGCCAATCTCAGCCGGGCGACGCGCGCCGCAGCCCAGGTCCGCGACCGTCTTTCGACCGACCTCCTGCGCATCGTGAGCCACATGGGCAGCCTTGCCCGGGCCTCGGACCGCGTCGCCTGGGGCTATGTCTCGCCGGCGGACGCGCTGGCGGTGCTCAACAACTGCATCCTCACTCTGGCCGCGCTGCGTGGCATTGAGGAGGGCAACATCACCCGCGGACCCGGCTGGCATTTTCTCAATATCGGCCGGCGTATCGAGCGTTCGTTGCAGTTGATTGATCTGCTGCGCGCCATCATCGTCCCTATTGATCCGGAGAACTGGCCGTCGCTCGAGATGCTGTTGGAGGTGGCCGACAGTTCCATCACCTACCGCTCACGCTACTTCACCGTTCTGCAGGCTGCGCCGGTCCTCGATCTGCTCATGAATGACGAAGCCAATCCGCGCTCCCTCGCCTTCCAGCTGAAGGATCTGGCGAGCCATTGCGGGGGGCTCTCCAGCATGCCGTCGGGAAGCGGTTGGCCGCTCTTAAAGCAGAGGCAGATGGAGGCGACCGCCGCACGGCTGCTCGATGCGGATGTCGAACTACTCTGCGAGGCGCACACCGGGAGCAGCCGCACCCGTCTGGATGGCCTGCTCGGAGAGCTGGGCGCTGCTTTGCCCGCCTTCGCGGAAGCCATTGCCAACACCTACTTCAGCCACGCGGAAATGGAGCGTGCCACGTGATTTACCGTGTCCGGCACCAGACCATCTACGACTATGTACAAGCCGGTTTCGGTCTCCCATCACGTCGTTCGCCTTACGCCCCGCGATCTTCCCGGACAAAGATGCCGGGCCAGTGAACTATCCGTCTGGCCTGTGCCGCCTTACCACGCGACGACCCACACCGACTACTTCGGCAACACTGTCAGCTCGTTTACTCTGCCCGAGTCGCATACCCGGATGACTGTGGAAGCGAATAGCGAGTTGGAGGTGCATGCCGTGCAGCACCCCCGCTTCTCTGAATCTCCAGCCTGGGAGACGGTGCGCGACACGGTGCCGGCTGATCACAGCCAGGAGGGGCTGAACGCTTATCAGTTTGTATTTGATTCGATCCGCGTCTCCGCCAAGCCGGAGCTGGCCGCCTACGCCCGGGCTTCCTTTGTTTCGGGACGGCCGCTGCTCGAAGCGGTCTTCGATCTCACTGCTCGCATCCATCAGGACTTCCGCTTTGACCCCAAGGCCACCGAGGTGACCACGCCGGTGGAGACCTTCTTCGAAAAACGCCGTGGGGTTTGCCAGGACTTCTCTCATCTCCAGATCGCCTGTATGCGTTCGCTCGGCCTCCCCGCACGCTACGTAAGCGGCTACTTGCGCACGCTGCCACCTCCAGGCCGCCCCCGCCTGGTGGGCTCGGACGCATCGCACGCCTGGTGTGCTGCCTGGTGTCCCAGCTTTGGTTGGGTAGACTTCGACCCGACCAACAACTGCGTGCCATCCGACGGCCACATCACCCTGGCCTGGGGCAGGGACTACAGCGACGTCAGCCCCATTCGCGGCGTTCTGCTAGGCGGCGCAAAACACAGCCTGAAAGTAGGCGTGGACGTCATGCCGCTGGAGTAAGCAGAATGCCCTGCTGTTCTACTCAACCCCCAAACCAATGCTGGGTGCCCCATTCAAGCCTTCTGTTGGCTTGAGTGGGATTCCACGACTCTTTTTCCTGAATTGTTCATCTGCCGCAAAAGCTGAGCGCTGGTAGTCGAGCGCGCCCCCGGCGTGCAAAACTGGAAGCTGGGCGTCTAAACGAAAGCCACCCGCGAGAATCCCCCATCGGAGAAATGAAAGTGAAGTTCAAAGCTCTGCTGCCTTTGCTATTCCTGCTAACCGTTTGCGCGTCGCGTCTGAACGCCGCGGACCCCAGTAATGTCACCCGCGCCACGCTGTCCAACGGTTTGCAGGTAGTCATTGTGCGCAATGCGCTAGCGCCCGTAGTCACGGTCGAGCTGAACTTCAAGGTGGGTGGGGACGAAACGCCGCCCGGCTTCCCCGGGTCGGCACATGCCGAGGAGCACATGGCCTTTCGCGGCTGCACCGGCATGACCGCAGATCAAACCGCCGCCATATACGCCCAGCTGGGCGGCCGGGACAACGCCGATACCCAGCAAAATATCACCCAGTACTTCACCACCGTTCCTGCCGCAGATCTGGACGTGGCCCTCCAGGCCCAGGCGGCCTGCCTGCGCGGCGTAGATGACTCCGAGCAGGAGTGGGCCCACGAACGCGGCGCCATCGAGCAGGAGGTATCCCGCGACCTCTCCAATCCCACCTACAAATTCATTGATCGCCTGAATACAGATATGTTTGCCGGCACCCCGTACTCCCATGATCCCCTGGGGACGAGGCCCTCCTTCGACGCGACCACCGGCGCCATGCTGCACGACTTTTACAAGAAGTGGTACACCCCCGGCAATGCCATCCTGGTGATCGTCGGCGACGTGGAACCGGCCGCCACCCTGGCTAAGATCAAACAGTTGTACGGTGACATTCCCAACCACCCGATACCGCGCGCACCCTGCCATTAACCTCACTCCGGTCAAGCCCGAAACCTTCACCCTGGACAGCAACCTCCCCTACGTGCTGGGCTTCATCGCCTATCGTATGCCGGGAACGGATGCGACGGAGGATTACGCGGCGACCCAAATCCTATCCGACATACTGGCTAGCCAGCGCGGCGACATCTACGGCATGGTGCCCGCGGGCAAAGCCCTGTACGCCTCCTTCGGCGTGGCCGAGAGCTATCCCAAGGCCAGCGTAGGTTTTGCCGAGATCGCGCTGCCCGCCGGCGCCGATGCCACCGGCCCCATGAACGAGATGCGGCAGATCATTGAGAACTATGCCCAGAAGGGTCTGCCGCAGGATCTCTTCGACGCCGCCAAGCGCGCCGAAATTGCCTCTGCTGAATTTGAGCGTAACTCCATCCCCGGCCTGGCATCGGTGTGGTCGGAGTCGTTAACCGCCGAAGGCCGCAATTCTCCCGACGACGATCTCCAGGCCATCCGCAAGGTCACCCTGGCCGATGTCAACCGCGTAGCCAAACAATACCTGGTGAGCAGCAACTCCATCACCGCGACGCTGAAGCCGTCGCCCTCGGGCGAGGCTGTTGCCGCCAAGGGCTTTGGCGGTGAAGAGAAGATGACCTCCGCTCCCACCAAGCCGGTTGTCTTACCCGCTTGGGCCCAAGCGTCGCTCAACCAGCTCAAGGTGCCTGCCGACTATATCGTCGCCTCCGATTCGACGCTGCCCAACGGTCTTCGCCTGATCGTGAAGTCCGATCTAACCAGCCCAACCGTAACCGTAGTAGGTACGGTTAAGAACAACGGAGATCTGCAAACACCCAAGGGGCAGGAAGGAGTCTCCGACATACTCGACGGCCTCTATTCCTACGGCACGCAGACGCTCGACCGCCTGGCTTTTCAGAAGGCGCTGGATGACATCGCAGCCAATGAGACCGCGGGCTTCGATTTCTCCGTGCAGGTGCTGAAGGAGCACTTTTCCCGCGCAGTAGAATTGCTGGCCGACAACGAACTGCATCCCGCGTTTCCCGCGGAAGCATTCGCTGTTGTCAAAGACCAGACCACTCAGTTTGTTGCCGGCAATTTAAAGAGCCCCGGCTACCGCACTTCGCGTGCCCTTGATTTAGGCTTGCTGCCACCCGGGGATCCGGTGCTGCGTGAGGCGACCCCGGCGACGCTGGGTACGATAACGCTCGATGACGTGAAGCAATATCATGCCGCCACCATGCGTCCTGATCTGACCACCATCGTAGTCATTGGCGATATCACCCCGGACGAGGCCAAGGCGGTGATCAGCAAGTGGTTTGGCGCCTGGAAGGCCGAAGGGCCCAAGCCAGAGACAACGCTTCCGGCGATTCCGGTCAACAAGGCTTCGGCCGCCAACGTTCCTGACCCGCAGGCAGTGCAGGACTCGGTGACCCTGGCTCAGCAGTTGAACCTGAACCGCTTCGATCCCGATTACTATCCCTTGCAGCTGGGCAACCATGTGCTCGGTGGCGGCTTCTATGCCACCCGGCTCTACCACGATCTGCGCCAGGTGGCGGGCTACGTTTACAACGTGGACGTGAGCATGGAGGCATCGAAGACCCGGGCCAGTTATGCGGTCACCTACGGTTGCGATCCGGACAAGGTCTCGAAAGCCAGGGCATTGATCCAGCGCGATCTCGACCAGATGCGTACCCAGGACGTGACGCCGGAGGAGCTGCACCTGGCCAAGGCGTTGCTGTTGCGTCAGATTCCTCTGGGCGAGTCGAGTGAGGAGGGGGTCGCGCAGGGGCTGCTGCGCCGGGCAGTGATTGGCCTGCCGCTCGACGAGCCGATTATTGCCGCCAAGAAGTACTACGAGCTCAACGCCGACCAGATCAAGGAAGCCTTTGCCCGCCAGCTACGCCTGGACGATTTCGTCCAGGTAGTGAGGGGCCCGGCTCCTCAGTAGGGTGTAGAAACAGCAGGTCCCTCCAGTGGAGGGACCTGCTGTTGTCTTAATTTCACACAGTTGCCTGCTCTGGCCCCAGAGCCCCTCTCCGGGGCACAGGCTGATAGACTATAGCCAAGGCATTGTCCGGTTGTCCTGCCTGTCATTTCCAGCCAGCACGTCAACGCACGGCTAGTCACCTCAACCAACCGCTTTCCGCGACCCGGAAGAATAGGAATTCTTCGCCCGTGAGCACGCCCATCAGAAATATCGCCATCATTGCCCACGTCGACCATGGCAAGACGACACTCGTGGATGCCATGTTGCGCCAGGCCGGCACTTTCCGTGCCAACGAAGCCGTCGCTGAACGGGTCATGGACTCGAACGAGCTGGAGAAGGAGCGGGGCATTACCATTCTCGCCAAAAACACCGCTATCCAGTTCCACGACAGCAAGATCAACATTGTCGATACCCCCGGCCACGCCGACTTCGGAGGCGAGGTGGAGCGGGCCCTGAAGATGGTTGACGGGGTCATGCTGCTGGTCGACGCTTCAGAAGGTCCTCTGCCGCAAACCCGCTACGTGCTCTCCAAGGCGCTCGAAGCCAAGCTGCTGCCTATCCTGGTCATCAATAAGATCGACCGTCCCGACGCCCGCCCCAAAGAGGTTCTGGACGAGGTATACGACCTGTTCATTGACCTGGACGCGGCGGAAGATCAGTTGGACTTCCCCGTGCTATACACCAACGCCAAGCTGGGCACGGCCAGCACCTCCCTGACCGAGCCCGGGGAGAACCTGCAGCCGCTCTTTGAAACCATTCTCTCCACTATTCCGCCGTCCAGCGGAGACCCTGACGGGCCGCTGCAGATCCTGGTCACCAACCTCGACTACTCCGACTACCTGGGGCGCCTGGCCATTGCCCGGGTGTTCAACGGTACCCTGCACAACGGCGAAGAGGTCAACATCTCCCGCCGCGACGGATCGCTGTCCAAGACCAAGATCACCAAGCTGTTCACCTTCAACGGTCTGAAGCGCACAGATACAGAAGTAACCCAGGTGGGCGACATCGTCGCCATCGCCGGGGTCACCGGCATCACCATCGGAGAGACCATCACCAGTCTCGAAAATCCGGCGCCCTTGCCTCTGATTGTGATTGATGAGCCGACCATCGCCATGCAATTTTCCGTCAACAATTCGCCCATGGCGGGCCGGGAAGGGCAGTATGTCACCTCCCGCAACCTGCGCGAGCGCCTGGACAAGGAGTTGCTGACCAACGTCTCGATCCGCGTGGAAGAGACCGGCAGCCCAGACAGTTTCAAGGTTCTGGGCCGCGGAGAGCTGCAGCTTGCCATCCTGATCGAGATGATGCGCCGCGAAGGCTTTGAGCTGATGGTGGGGCGGCCCGAGATTGTTACCAAAACCGTGGACGGCAAAGTGCTGGAGCCGGTGGAACACCTCACCATCGATGTTCCTGACAATTTTGTCGGGACGGTGATCGAGCGACTGGGGCCCAGGCGCGGAGAAATGGTGAAAATGCACAATCACGGTTACGGACGGGTGCGTTTGGAATTCCGTGTTCCCAGCCGCGGCTTAATTGGGCTACGCAGCGAGATGCTCACCGAGACACGCGGCACCATCGTGATGAATTCGCTCTTTGACGGTTACATGCCCTACCAGGGCGAAATACCCCAGCGGCCCACCGGAGCGCTGATCGCCGACCGCACCGGAACCACCACCGCCTACGCCCTGAACGGTCTGCAGGATCGCGGAGTTCTCTTTGTGACTGCCGGCCTTGAAGTCTACGAAGGCATGGTGATTGGCGAGCACTCACGCGACAACGATCTGGACGTGAATGTGGTGCGCGAGAAGAAGCTCACCAACATGCGCGCCTCGAGCGCCGACGACGCCATCCGCCTGGTGCCTTTCAAGCCTATGAATCTGGAGCAGGCGATCGAGTTCATCGCGGAAGACGAAATGGTCGAGGTGACGCCCAAGTCTCTGCGCCTGCGCAAGAAGATTTTGCAAGCTAATCGGAGACCCCGGCGCAACCCTACCCCGGCTTGATGCCTTCTCAGTTAGGCGTGAAGCGTTCTCATCTAATGGCCGGCAGTGCGTTCGTGGTTCTGGTACTTGTGGCCTGCCTTGCCTGGTATGCCGGAGTCAGACATAGCCGGCCGGCGCCGCAAGCAGCCGCCGCTGATCCCAGCCAAACCGTTCCCGCAACCGGTGGAGCGGACGAGCCATCCCCAACGCGGATATACGCCCACAACCTCATGCTGAGAAAAGGGCCGGATTTCCGCATCTACGTTCGCTGGCTCAACGGACAGATGGTAAGGACGAAAAAGAGCGTCAACCCCTCCTTCGACGATCCGGACTCGTTCGTGCTTGAGGTGCAGAGGGGCATCATCCATGCGAATATCGGCGACATCAGCCACTATCTCAATGCGGGCAACGTCTCCGGCTCTCCCCTCCAGAACATTTCGCTCGCCGGCAACGGAAACCAGATCTCTGTACACGGCACGATTCACAAACTGCATATTCCGCTTCCCATCGGGCTGGATGGCACGATTTCCGCGGCGCCGGATGGGCGGATTCACTTGCACGTGGATCGGCTGTCGGTATTGAAGCTTCCGGTCAAAGGCCTGTTGGGCGACTTCCACGTCAGTATTGCGGACTTAATGGGAAAGACCAACGTTGCCGGCGTCGAAGTCTCGCAAAACGACATTTATTTCGATACCCAAAAGCTACTTCCGGCTCCACATATCCATGGCAAACTCACCAGCGTGCGCGCGGTGAACCCGGATATTGAGGTGATGTACGGCGACGCACAGAATGACGAAGCGCGCACCGAGGAATGGCATAATTTTCTTGCTCTGAAAGGCGGTACGTTGAACTTCGGCAACCTGACCATGCACCCTGTCGATCTCATCATGATCGACGCGTCGAAGGATGTCTGGTTTGACCTCGACCTGGTGAACTACCAGGCACAGCTGGTCAACGGGTACACCCGGATAACGCCTAAAGCCGGACTGCAAATTTTCATGCCGGATCGTAGCCAGCTTCCGCCGCAATCCGCCACGCAAAGCGTCACCGCACAGTGGATCAAGAATCGCAACCTTCCGCCGCCGCCCGGCGTTCCAGCCAAGTAAGGAAAGAAACAGCAGGTTCCTCCAGCGAGCGAAGCGTAGAGGCTGTGACTTTATTAATTTTTTATAGTTTTGGTGGCCGGAAAGCTGTGAACAGCAGCGGCCAACAAGCATCCTCGGGGTCCTTCGACTCCGCGCGGTAAGTTTTCTATTAAGCGATATGTCTGCGAGGCGCTTCGCTCAGGATGACAATTTTGTGGGAGAACTAACGGAACGGAGACCTCTGTGTGGGAACCGGGGGCGCACCGCAGATCCCTCGGCTGCGCTCGGGATGACAAGTGGAGGGTGGTGCATCCATGGGGGGTTGGCTAGTGGCTGAAAGAATCGTTAGGTGAGTGCCGTGGTATCCCACTCAAGCCAAAACCGGGCTTGAATGGGGCACCCAGCGGTGGTTGACGATGAAGCAATCAATAAAGACACAGCTTCTCAGGATGACGATTCTGTGGGAGAACTAACGGAACGGAGACCTTTGTGTGGGAGCCGGGGCGCACAGCAGGTCCCTCGGCTGCGCTCGGGATGACAAGTGGAGGGTGGTGCATCCATGGGGAATTGGCTAGTGGCTGAAAGAATCGTTAGGTGAATGCCGTGGAACCGGAGCGAAGCGCAGTGGAGGGATCTGCGGTTTTCTCCCACACTGGCTAAACTTTTTCCGCGACTGACTTCGCCTGGGTGAAAAGCAACAAATAATCCGGGCCGCCGGCCTTCGAATCCGTTCCCGACATATTGAAGCCGCCAAAGGGATGCGCGCCCACCATGGCTCCCGTACACTTGCGGTTTAAGTACAGGTTGCCCACAAAGAACTCGAGCCGCGCCCGCTCCAGCTTTTCCCGCGAACTGGAATACACCGCGCCGGTTAAACCATATTCGGTATTGTTGGCAATCTCCAGCGCCTGGTCGAAGTCAGGGGCCCGAATCACCGCCAGCACCGGCCCAAAAATCTCTTCCTGCGCGATGCGCGCGGTGGGCGCCACATCTGCGAATACGGTCGGTTCCACATAGTAGCCGCCTTCCGGGGTCGCCACCGCGTGGCCGCCAGTCAGAAGCCGTCCCTCACCCTTGCCGATCTCGATGTAGGAGAGAATTGTATCCATCGCTGATCGGTTTACCACCGGCCCCATGTTCGCATTTCCCGCCGGATCACCCACCCGCAGCGTTTCCACCCGCTCGCGCAAGCGTTCCAGAAAAACGTCATAAACCGAGTCTTCCACAATAGCGCGGGAGCATGCCGAGCACTTCTGGCCACTGAAGCCGAAGGCCGATGCGGCCACGCCCGCGACCGCAGCATCCAGATCGCAATCCGTGCTCACGATGATGGAATCCTTGCCTCCCATCTCGAGGATGGTGCGTTTAATCCAGATCTGTCCCTTTTTTGTCTGCGCGGCGCGCGCGTGGATATCGAGCCCCACGTCCTTGGACCCGGTAAAAGCGATCAAACGCGTTTTAGGGTGCTCAACGATTGCGTTGCCGAAGGTGCTGCCTGAGCCGGGACAGAAGTTCACCACTCCGGGAGGCATGCCCGCCTCTTCCAGCACATCGAGAAACCGCGCCGCAATGGTGGGCGATTCGCTCGAAGGCTTGAGGATCACGGTATTCCCAGCCACGATGGCCGCAGCCGTCATGCCCGCCATTATGGCGAAGGGGAAATTCCACGGAGGAATCACCGCGCAGACGCCCAACGGAATATACAACAGTTGATTCCGCTCTCCCGGCAACTGGATCGGCGTCGTGGAGCCGGCCAGGCGCAGCGCTTCCCGCGCATAGAACTCCAGAAAGTCGATGGTCTCGGCCACATCCGCATCGGCCTCAACCCAATTCTTGCCCACCTCGTAAGTGAGCCACGCGCAGAACTCGAATTTGCGCTTGCGAATCAGCTCAGCCGCCTGCAGCAGCAGGGCCGCGCGCTCCTCTACGGCCACGTATTGCCAGGTCGCGAATGCCTGGAGCGCCGCCTTCATGGCCCTTTCAGCATGTTCCAGGCCGGCCTTCTGGTGCACCCCAACCACCTGCGCGGGGCGCGCCGGATTCAACGACTCGATCTTTTCCGCGGTGCGCGATCGCTCCCCACCGATGATGAGCTCATACTCATGCCCGAGCATGATCGCCCACACTGGTCAGCGCGGTTTGCATGGCATGCACGTTTGCCGAGTCGCCGAAGTCGATGAAAGGTTCGTTGCGAAACAGCCCCTGCGGGGCGACTGGCTGAATAACGGTGCTGATCTGTGCGGTTGGCATAACAAAGACAATTTTACTCTTGTCTTTATCGGGTGGCGGTGAGGCGCTCCGTCTGCGCTGACAGTTGGGCTGTGCGTTCCAGCTTGTCCCAGTTGAAGGGGCGCCCATCGATCGCCCGCTTTACCGTCTTAAAGAGCACCAGTGAAAAGAGTTGACGGTAAGCAAAACGCTGCAGCCAGATGTGGAAGAGCAGCCAGCCATCGCCCTTGTTGGCAGCGTGCCGCCGCTCCAGGCTGAAGGCCAGGGCGGAAGTCACAAAATCGATAATCAAAAACGCCAGGAAGAACGTCAGCAGCTTTTCGAAGTTGGCGGCGTTTGCCGTCTCCGGGTGGAAGTGGAGGTCGAGCAGGTAGTGAACCACCCCGGCGACAAACATCAGGTCGATAAAGGGCGAGACCAGCGGCAGCAGGATCTGGAAGACCAGGATGTTAGGCAAGGCAAACAACCCCATCGCCCTGTTCTTGAGAAAGGCGGCCTGGTGTTTGTACACCGCTTGCAAGGTACCGAAGGACCAGCGGAAGCGCTGCCGCATGAGGCCGCGCGCGGTAGCCGGAGCCTCGGTAAAGGCCAGGGCGCGATCTTCATAGATCACTTTGTAGCCCTGCTCCAGCAGATTCATGGTCAGGTCGGCATCCTCGGCGACGGTATTGACCGGGATAGCATCCGCCTTGGCGCACCGCCTCGGTTCGCCACGCGCCGATGGCGCCGGGAACCACCGTGACCACATCAAAAAGATCCAAAGCCCGGCGCTCAAAGTTCTGGCTGGTGATGTACTCGAGAGCCTGCCAACGGGTCCACAGGTTAATTCGATTGCCCACTTTGGCGTTGCCTGCCACCGCGCCGATCAACGGGTCGGCGAAATGGCAGACCAGCTTGGACACTGCATCCGCGGCAATCACCGTATCGGCGTCGATGCCCACATAGAACTCTTCTCTCAGATCAGACACCGCAAAGTTGAGCGCCTCCGCCTTGCCCTCGTTGGCTTTGCGCAGCACCGTGAGCATGCCCGCTGCGATCTCCTCGGGATAGGCTTCACGCGCCACGTCCGAGGTGCGATCCGAGGACCCGTCATCAATCACGATGATGCGCAGATGAGGATAGTCCGAGTTCAACACCGAACGGATGGTGCGCACGATGACTTTCTCTTCGTTATAGGCGGGGATCAAGACCGCAACCCGGGGCAGAAAGCCGCCCGCCACATCCAGCACAGGGCGTTTACGCAGCCGGTCGATCAAGGCGAAAATGCCCACCAGGATGAGCCGGGCGCTCATCAGAATATCGCCCACGAAGAACAACGTGACCACAAAGTGATTGAAGAAGGCCCAGGCAAAGAAGGCGACCGAGTCCACCCGCGCCTGCCATCGTTCGTGGGCATTCAAGGGCGGCATGACCTCGGCACGGGTTTTCCCCATCAGATCGGAGACCTGCGCGAAGGCATAGCCATGGGCGCGCAACCCGTCGATCAGCACCGGCAGCGCGGCCACCGTCACGCTGCGGTTGCCGCCGCCGTCGTGCATCAGGATGATGCTGCCGCGGAACTGCGGCTTGGTCTTCATGGTCTGTAACTGTTCCAGTACGTCATCCAGGATGCTCTCCGGGGTCTTCCGCGCGCGCTCGTCCCAGTCCCCGGTATCGATCCTGTTGCCCACAATGGTGTAGCCCATCTTTTGAATCAGATATGCGGGCGCTGCCTGGTCGTTGGTATCCGGCTCCTGGTCGATGGAGTAGGGCGGCCGGAAGAAGAGCGGCTTGACCCCCAATTTGCTGCCAAACAAGCGCTCTGTCAGGTTGAGTTGTAACTGCACCTGGCCAGGTGAGATCTCGCTGATGTCGGGGTGGGTCCAGGTGTGGTTCCCGATCTCATGTCCTTCGGCCATCACCCGCTTCATCAGGCTCACATTGTCCTGGGCCTGTTCGCCGATCATCATAAAGGTCGCGTGCACACCCTTCTGTTTCAGGATGTCCAGGATCTTCGGCGTCCACGTCGGATCCGGTCCGTCATCGAAGCTCAGGGCTACGACACCTGGCTTATACCCGTAATACTCGATGGTGTAGGGCGAGGGGTAGGTCAGCATGTGCTCATCGGTCACGGTCCAGTTGTAGGAGTCCATGTCGATGGTGCGCGAGCCCGGGTGGGGTTCTCCCGTAATGCGCAGGATATCGCCATCCCCGTCGTAGTCGACATCGTCCCCGGGCGGTATCTGCTTGAGCAATTGCGGCGCCCCCACGTTGCTGGGGTGGTCCCAGATCGCCCATAGCGATGGATCCTCTTCGCCCAGACACCATAGTGCAAAGGTCTGCAGCCCCATCTGCCGTGCGGCGCGCAGCTCATTCAACGCTGTCACCGCATCCAGCATCCAGACCTGGTGCCGCACATGATTGTCTTCATCGTCATAGGTGAAGTGCGGATTCAGCTCATCACCTGCCAGGCGCAGGTCGGCATTGGCGTCAGAAGCTGCCCCCCATCCGGTCTGCACCGAGATGTCTTCGGTATCCAACACCTTCGCCGGGTGATGCCTGCTTTCGAGCGACATCGTCCAGTTGTACCCATAGTTGCCAATGGCGCAGATCACCTTCTCCTTGGGCACAATCTTGAGCACGCGCTGGAGATTGTCTTCAAACCAGTCCTGCGCCGCGATGGGTCCGGGGTCGCCCGTCTCCTCGTGCTGGTCGTAATTCATCAAGCAGGATGCCATCGCTCTGCTTGGCCAGAAAAGCGAACTCCGCGTCGTCCGCGCCCACGCTCTCGTTGACGAACAGGCGCAGATTTTTGGGGTGCATTTGGCTGTACAGCTCGGCGATCAGTGTGTTGTAGTCGGGGATCGAATCGTCGGGAAGATCCTCGAAATCGAGGCTAAGGCCGCGGTAGCCCGGGTTGGCGGCGAAAAATTTGCCCAGTTGCTGTTCCAGGTTGCTGCGTGCCGCCGGATTCTTCAGCATGGCGACCACACTGTGATCCCACTGCTGGCTGATCACGTTGTAATTTTTGAGCAGAGGAAAAATCTCGATGTCCTCATGCGCGGCAGCGATCAGGTCGTGCACCTTGTTCTGCGGGTCGACGCCGTGCACCCCGTGCGCGTCCACCACGTTGTAGACGCGTAGAGGTGCCTCCGCTGTCTGGGCGCCCTGCAGCGTACCGTCTGCCGTGCTCACGTACAACCACACCGGGAAGAGGATGTCGATCTGGTGGATGTGATTCTTCAACGAGGCATAGCTGCCGGCATCATCATCCACGTAGTAGGCGGCGCGCAGGCCTTCGCCGGAATTGAATGGGATCTCCGAAGGCTTGCGGCTGGTCTTGCGCCGCGCCGGCTTCAGGTATTTGGCCTTGATCGCGGCGGCCTGTTCCTGGATAGCCCGATAGTTCCGCTTGGGGGTAGGCAGCAAAAGCTCCGGCAGCTTTTGATTCTTCACCACGTTCAGAAAAAACAGCACCAGAATTACGGTCGACACGACCGCAACCGCGTCCAGAATGCGCCGGAGGCG
Organism: uncultured Acidobacteriaceae bacterium; assembly: GCA_963721125.1. GTDB lineage: Bacteria > Acidobacteriota > Terriglobia > Terriglobales > Acidobacteriaceae > PALSA-350. The sequence goes on from CAVRHZ010000001.1 coordinate 1,324,932, forward strand.
TTTCCAGCGTTTCCGCTGCGGATCGAAGAAAATCTGGCGATTCATGCCTGCTGAAAGCTTACAGGAACTCCTGGGGACCTACTGCCGAGACTCATCCCCGAGGTACCCCTTGGTCCTCTAAGGGAAAAAGCCTACCCACTGTATGATGCTGATGCATGGGTTTACGCGGTCCCCGCGGATGGCTGTTTCCGCTCATTGTGCTGGCAGCCGGTGCCGCCTTGCGCCTTTGGGCCATCCAGGCCCACCCGCAAATCCAGGGAGATTCCCTGATCTACGGGGACATTGCCGCCAATTGGCTTACCCATGGCGTTTATGGCCTCACCGTGGGCCACGCCTCAGGCCCCCCCACCATTGAGCCCACACTGGTCCGCCTGCCCGGCTACCCGGCATTTCTGGCCCTCTGTTTTGCGGTCTTTGGCGTGGCCAACTATCACACCGTGCTCTACCTGCAGGCCATCATCGACCTGGGCACTTGCCTGCTCATCGCTGGCCTGGCGGCGAAGATCTGCGGGCCGCGTGCCGGCCAGGTGGCGCTGCTGCTGGCCGCGCTCTGTCCGTTCACCGCCTTTTACGCCGCCGCCCCGCTGACCGAAACACTCTCCATCTTTTGTGTCGCGCTGGGCTTCCGCGCCCTGCCGGAGGTGCTGGAAGGCCCGCGGCGCGGGTGGACAGCCTTGCTCATTTTTTCCTGGAGTTACGCTGCGCTGCTACGTCCCGACGGCGCCTTGCTGGCCGTCGTCTTGTGGGTAGCGCTCATTGTCTACGGCCGCCGCTCGCTGGGGCCGGCTTCCGCTCTCCGTCTGGCGATGGCCGCTGCACTGCTCGCGGTGCTTCCCTTTGTCGCCTGGGCGCTGCGCAACGAACGCACCTTCCATGTCTTTCAGCCGCTTGCGCCCCGCTACGCGAACGACCCCGGAGAATTCGCCTCCCCTGGCTTTGTGCGCTGGGTCAGGAGCCTGGCCGCGGACTTTACTGCGACCAACGAGATCTACTGGAACGGTAACAGCGACCGCATTGATCCCAGCGATCTGCCTGCGCGAGCCTATGACAGCGCCGCTCAATACCAGGAGACGCAGCGCCTCCTCGAGCAGTACAACGCCACCACCACACTGACGCCCGAGCTCGATGCCCGTTTCGCCCAGCTGGCCGCCGAGCGCGTCCGTGCGCATCCCGTACGTTATTACCTGGGCCTGCCTCTGCTGCGCCTGGCGGACATGTGGTTGCGTCCCCGGGTAGAGACGCTGAACATTCCTCTGCGCTGGTGGCAGTATGCCCAGCATCCAGCGGAGACCCGTGTGGCTATCTTCTACGGCGCTCTGAACCTGGCGTACCTGCTCGCCGCCTTTTGCGGGGCGCTCCGCTGGCCCCGCCTGGCCGGATCCATGGTCGGGCTGATCGCCCTGCGCAGCCTATTGCTAGCCACTCTGGAGGCGCCCGAACCGCGCTACACCCTGGAATGCTTTCCCCTGCTGATGGTGCTGGCTGCGGTTGGGCTCACAGGCTGCAGGAAAACTAATTTGGACGAAGGTCACGGCTTCCACGGCACGCCGGGACAGGTCAGCCGTGCCGTAAAAAGACACAGCAATCACGGCTTTAGCTGCTGAAGTACGGTTTTTGCGTGAGAATTGCTCCAAATCAGTCCCGTAGGGACGCTGAGAGTAACCCTGGGTGGGGGTTATAGAAACGAGCCGGTAGTCCGTGAATTGGGTGCAATCGGTGGTCTGAGAGAGAATCGGGTTGGCTTTGGATCATTGCCATCGCATTCATGTGTGGTCGAGTTCACCCAGGACTGACATCCTGGGTCATTCTCAGCCGTCCCTACGGGACTGATCGCGGTGGGTAACCCTACCCAGGACTACGTCCTGGGCTATTCTCAGCCAGTCTTGTCCAAATTAGCTTTTTTGATGCGCCCGATTTCTAGCGTACTCGCTGAAAACAAATCAACTCTCCAGGCATGTCGCGATCAGTCCCGCAGGGACGGCTGAGAATGTCCCAGAACATGGTCCTGGGCTGGCTGCGCAGAACCGCCAATGGTCGATTTTGAAGGTAGAAGCACCCCAGGATTGCATCCTGGGGCATTTTCAGCCGTCCCTGCGGGACTGGGTCGTTTCTCGAACTCTACCCAGGACTGACGTCCTGGGCTATTCTCAGCCGTCCCTACGGGACTGATCGCGGCGGGTAACCCTACCCAGGACTACGTCCTGGGCTATTCTCAGCCGTCCCTACGGGACTGATCGCGGTGGATAACCGTACCCAGGACTACGTCCTGGGCTATTCTCAGCCGTCCCTACGGGACTGATCGCGGTGGATAACCCTACCCAGGACTACGTCCTGGGTCATTCTCAGCCGTCCCTACGGGACTGATCGCGGTGGATAACCGTACCCAGGACTACGTCCTGGGCTATTCTCAGCCGTCCCTACGGTACTGATCGCGCGGCCCCTTCATCCCCTGCAAACAAGGGAACGCTATTTGACTACGCGGTTGGTGCCGGGCGCCGGCTTGATGGTGAAAATATCATTGGGAATGGGTTGGTTGTAGCGAATGTTCTTGTAGGTGGCCGTCCGCTTGTCTCCACCGGCCTCAAAGAAGATTTGCTTGTAGCTTATGCCCTGTAGGGGATCGATCCAGATGGTCACGTGGGTGAACATATCCAGGACTTTCTGTTGCAACGGGACCAGGTCAAGCTTGTCGACCTGAACTCCGTTCATAGACTCAGTGCCCAGCAAGCTCACCTTCCAGTTGGCCTGGAGCTCCGTGCCGCTGCCCCCGAAACCCAGGGTGAGAAAGCTCTCCCACTGGCCACGATTGGCTCCTGCCCGCAGGATGGTCAACTGCTTGATGTTGGGTTCATAAAACTGTGCCTCGCCGTCGTCGTACACCACTGTCTTGAGTGCTTCTGTCCCATTGTCCTTCTTGAGATAAGCGGCAGTCCGGGTGGAACCCTTCTTGCGCTCAAAATAGATGGTGCCTGTCTGCACATCGTCTTCCTGGACCACTGCCTGGTACTGGTCCCAGGAGAAATCTGCCTGCGCACTCACAAACTTGGCGGCCGCTGTATTCAGTTGTGTGATGACCTTCTGCAGATCCGCGCTGCTGGCCGGCGAAGCGGTTTGCGCCGGCGAGCGGCCCGGCAGCAAAAACAGCAATCCCAGCCAGAACAGGCAAATCTTCTTCCTTGCATCAACCATGGATCTCCTTACCGGCTGTTGGACGACCTATAACCAGCTGCGGGTTTTCTTTATTTGCATTGGAGGGCGAAATCTTAGCGATGAGCCCAGACTCGAAACTGGGTCACGTGGCCGCTGGCGTCTTTCTCCTCGCGATAGCGGTCGATTTGCACGTTGCCGGATATGGCTTGAATGCGCTGCAGCAACTCTGCCTGCAGCTTGGCCTCGTTGCTGGTATCGGCCAATTGGTCGGCGCCAATCTGGTAGGTCAAGGCATTTGGCCCATTGGCTCGCACCAGGATGTCCTTGGTGGAAGTGAGCGTTTCCTGGGGCCGGTCGCGGTAGTTGATCAGCCGCGGCGAGACGAACAGGAAAACCAGGATAAGGGTCACCATCACGTCGTAATGAAAACTGCCTCGCGGATACGTCCAGAACAAATAGCTTTTTATGATTCGCTGCATAGTCGTTACTTCCGGATCACTTCTTCGCCGCCCATATACGGCTGCAGTACACTTGGCACCCGTACGGAACCGTCGGCTTGTTGATAATTCTCCAGGATTGCCAGCCACGTGCGCCCGATTGCCAGGCCACTGCCGTTGAGTGTGTGCACCAACTCAGTCTTGTTTTTGCCTTGAGGTTTGTAGCGAATATTGGCCCGTCGCGCCTGGTAAGCCTCAAAATTGGAGCAGGAAGAGATCTCCCGGTACAACCCCTGCCCAGGCAGCCAAACCTCGAGGTCGTAGGTCTTGGACGACGCCGCCCCGGTATCTCCGGTGCAGAGCAACATCTTGCGATAGGGCAGCTCCAGCCGTTGCAGGATTGCCTCCGCGTTACTGGTAAGCCGCTCGTGCTCTTCGTTCGATTGATCAGGGCGAGCAAATTTGACCAACTCTACCTTCTGAAACTGGTGTTGGCGGATGATCCCACGCACATCCTTGCCATAAGAACCCGCCTCGGAGCGGAAGCACGGAGTGTAAGCCACCAGGCTTACCGGCAATTGCGCTTCTTCGAGCACTTCGTCGCGATACAGGTTAGTCACCGGCACCTCGGCGGTAGGGATCAGGTAGAGGTCCGTCCCCTCGCACTTGAAAAGGTCCTCGGCAAACTTGGGCAGCTGCCCAGTGCCAAACAATGATTTGCTGTTTGCCAGGAAGGGCGGCAGCACCTCGAGATAGCCATGCTCCCGGGTATGGACATCGATCATGAAGCTGGCGAGGGCCCGCTCCAGCCGGGCGCCCAGGCCCCAATAGACGGCAAAGCGCGCGCCCGAAATTTTGGCGGCTCGCGTGAAGTCCAGGATGCCCAGACCCTCGCCCAGATCCCAATGCGGCTTGGGAGCAAAATCAAACGCCGGCTGCTGACCCCAGCGCGACACCTCTACGTTATCTGCTTCGCTCTTCCCCAGAGGCACGCTGTCCTGCGTCAGGTTGGGAATGCGTGCCAGGAGGTCGCGCATCTGCTCTTCCGCCAAGGCAGCGCTTCGCTCCTGCTCGTCCGTTTCCTGCTTCAGCTCCCGGGTCTGATCCATGACGGCCGCTATCTGAGCCGCATCCACTCCGGCCTTACGGCTGCGAGCGACCTCCTGGCTGAGCTTGTTGCGTTGTGCCTGCAGGCTTTCAGCCTGAGTGATGCGGGCCCGCCGTTCTTTATCGAGTTCGCGGAAGTCACCCAACAGGAGGGCAGGATCCAGCCCTCGGGCACGGAGTTTCTCTTCCACCAGCTCCAGGTTGGCCCGCACAAAATTCAAATCGAGCATAAGACTCAAGTTTATCGGAACTTAATACTTCCAGCTCATATCAGCATCGGCCGGAGCCGTCTTCTGGATACGCTCCATGATCTTTGGCAGGTACATGGTGTTGTAGTGCAAGCGCGACAGCGCGTTGGGCAAGTTGGGATCGCCATTCCAGCAATGTTCGGCCCGTTCCCCATATTTCACTTCGCCCTTGTACGGAACCCCATAACCAGGGCTCCCCGTTTTGTCGAGGAAATCCTGCATGAGGTAGACAGCGTCGTTGAGAAAGTAGGTGTCGGCGGAGCCGACGTAAAGATGAAGCTTGCCCTGCAGCAGGGGACCCAGCTTATCCCAATCACGCTGCAGAATGGCGTCCAGATCATAGTGGTCGTGCCAGTAGGCAGCCACCTGGTGATCGATGACCCCGGTCTGCTTGTCGAAGATCTGTGCCGGGTAGCCATCCGGGCCCACCGGGCCATAGACCGCCTGCCAGATGTCCAGCTGTTCTCCGGAGCGCCCGTGATCGCCCAGGGCAGCCTCGTAGGCAGCGTTGTCGCGCGCCGACATCAGCGTCTGACCCAGGTAGTTGCGCATGGTGGGCTGCTCGATTTGCTTGTGGGCTCCATCCAGGTAGAAGAAATTCGCTTGCTGATAGAGGTCGGTGGTCATGTAGGCATGAAAGTCGACCGGATCGGGGCAGGCGACGAAGGCGCCGTTGTAGTCGTTGGGGTAGAACATCTGGACCGCCAGCGACTCCCATCCGCCCGTGGATCCGCCATAGACGAAGTGCGCCCAGCCGCCGGTCAAGCCGCGAAACTGCTTTTCGATAGCAGGCAGGAGCTCGGTCTCGATGGCATCGCCGTAGGGGCCGAGGTTGGCGGAGTTCACTGCATACGAATCGTCATAAAACGGGTTGGCATGCTGGATTTTGACTACCAGGATCCGGGGAAAGCCGGGGCTGATCCACTGCTTGTACTGTTTGTACGCCTCCTCTTGCTCGATGCGGTTGTAACCCGCCAGGTGGAAGCGCTCCGAGTAATCCGGCTTGAGGTCAGGATCCGGTGGGGTGGTGCGAAAGGAATCCATATCATTCACAAAGTGATCGTGAAAGATGGCGATGGGGAAGTGAGCGTTGGGATGTTCGTCGAAGCCCTCAGGCACCAGGACGATGGCAGAGAGATACATCGGCGTGCCCCAAAACCTGGTCAGCAGCTGACTCTGGATCCGGATGTGGCGAATGTACTTGGTGTCCGGCTGCGGAGGAATGGGCGGGATGGTTTCGGTGAGCCGGATGGCAAGTTTGGCGTGATCGTCGATGTGGACCTTTACCGGCCTTGGAATAAAGATTGCCCGGGGCGAGGTTCCAGTGCTGGCCTTCGCCGCGGTCCGGCGCCAGCTTCACCGTGGTGCCGTTCGAGCGGTGGAAGGTCTGGTAGATGTTGAGCAGGGCCTGCACGTAGTAATCGCCTGCGGGCACCTGGTCGAGCGAGCGGATGGGATAACCGGCGGCCTCGCGGGTGATGGTGACCGCCTGATCGGGGGCCAGTCCATCGACCGTAGTGCCGAAGACAATCTGCGAACGAGGGCTGTCATCAATCTGCATCCGCGGCTCTTTGGCTGGATCGGTCGAGAGCAGCAGCAATATCCGGCCATCCAGTGGCTTCGAGGAAACACTGGCGGGAAAGCTGACAGTAATTTGAGCCGTGAGGGGAGAGATTGCAGGCAGCCATGCGGCTACCAGCAGGCAGAGGTTGCGCAGCATGAGTTGAAGTATACGGTTACGGCGTTTTTACCAGAACGGCGAGTACAAATAGCGAAGAAACCCAAAGTAGCCTTGCAGAAAATGTGACCGGGGACAGTCTCGCTGCAGTGGCACGCCCTCCGTTTACACCCTTCGCCCCAGTATCGAATCGGGAGCACCGGCTCCCGTTGCGCGGATGTTTTGCGATACTAATCAGGGTTCTTATGTCCAAGTTCAAGTGCAGTATCTGCCGCTTGCTCGTCGCCTTGCTGGTGATTCCAGGCGCGCCACTGGCCCGGGCCAGCGCCTACGATGCGCATCCCAAGCTGGTCATCATCCTGGTGGTCGATCAGTTTCGCGCCGACTACCTTGACCGCTACCGCGCAGATCTGAAAGGCCGGGGCTTTCGCCTTTTTCTCGAGCACGGCGCCTATTTTGAAGATTGCTATTACGACTACGCCAACACCAAGACCGCCCCCGGCCACGCTACGCTAGGCACCGGGGCCTACACCGACGGTCACGGGATCTCCTCCAACGAGTGGTGGGACCTGAGCCGCAACAAGCAACGCCCTGTCTCCTCCGTCGAAGATGATCGCTACCGCATAGTGGGTGAGATCCATCCCAGCAAGACCGGTGGGGCTTCTCCGATGAATCTTCGCGCCTCCACCATTGGCGATTCGCTGCGCCTGGCCACGACCGGCCAAGCTAAAGTCTTCGGGATCTCGCTCAAGGATCGCGCCGCCATCCTGCCCGCCGGCTATCTCCGCCAACGGGGCTTACTGGATCGACCCTGCCTCCGGCTCCTTCATCACCTCCAGCTATTACATGGACGCCCTCCCCGACTGGGTTACCGCCTTTAACTCCGGGGACCGTATCGCCCAGGCTGAGCAGGAGGCGGGGGTAGCAGGCACTCACCGTTTTTATGAGGAGGTGGGATCCACTCCAGCAGCCAATTCCTATGAGCTCGACTTCGCGCGCGCTCTCATCACCGGCGAGCAACTTGGCAGCCATCCGGTGACCGACCTGCTGGTGGTTAGCCTTTCTGCCAACGACATCGTTGGCCACCAGTTTGGACCAGACTCGCCCCAGTCACGGCAAATGGTCGACAGCCTTGACCAGCAGCTCGACAGCTTCTTCACCTGGCTGGACAAGAACATCCCCGGCGGCCTGGCCAGCACGTGGATTGCGCTTTCCGCCGACCATGGAGTCGCACCCGTTCCCGCGCAGGCCCTCACCATGGGCATGCCGGCGGCCACCATCGACGTGGCCAAGCTCACTGCCAACGTCAACGACGCCATGAATGCCAAGTTTTCTCCGGGTGAGAAAGTCGCGTACCTGTTGCCCCAGCAGGAACTGCCGTACCTGGCGCTCAATCGTCCCTCGTTTGAGGTCGCAGGGATCAACGAGCAGGAGGCAGAGCAGGCCGTTCAGCAGGCAATCCCGGCTGCGGTCGAAGCGCTTCCGCCCACACCGCCCCCGCCGACACCGCCGCCAGGCACCCCGGTCACCCCTCTGTCCACTCCTCCGCCGTTGTCCCGCACGCCCCCGGCGGCCGGGTCTTCTTCCGGGGCCAGGCAGCGCGCGAAAAGTCGCTCCAGCCTCAGCGCTCAGGCCAAGCCAGTCATCGCCCCCCCGGCGCCGCCGCCGGTTCGCTTGCCTGTCCCCCCGCTCGTGGTGCACACCTACACCCGCGATCAGCTGGCTTCTGGTCAGCTGCCCCCTTCGGAGTGGGGACTGCTCCTGGCCCACAGTTACAGCCCCAATGGCGGCTGGTACGTCATGGTGATTCCGGCCGCCTACCAGATAGAAATGCGTAAGAGCGGCACCAACCACTTCAGCCCCTGGTCCTATGACCGTCATGTCCCGCTGGCGTTTTATGGAGCGCCTTTCACTCCCGGCATCTATCGCGGCCGGGTGCAGCCAGTCGACCTGGCCGCTACCCTGGCCTCCCTGCTGGGGGTGAACCAACCATCGGCGTCGGTGGGGAATGTGCTTACCCAGGCGATCCACACTCCAGGCGTTGTCCCGGCTTCGCGGCATCGGGCCCAACAGGAGGGCGCGGCCAGCCAGTGAAGCCTGATATGAGCGTTCGCTTCGCCGGGATTCTGCTCCGCAATCCGGTCATTGCCGCCAGCGGAACCTTCGGCTATGGTGTTGAATTTGAGGATGTTGTCTCGCTCAACAAGATCGGCGGCTTCATTACCAAGGGTCTCTCGCGGGAGCCCATGGCGGGCAACCAGGCCCCGCGGCTGATCGAGACTCCTGGGGGCATGATCAATGCCATCGGACTGCAGAACATTGGGGTCAAGGCCTTCATCGACAAAAAGCTTCCTGCGCTGCGGCCTCACTCCGGCACTGCCTGCATCGCCAATGTCTTCGGTAACGAGATACGCGACTATGTGGCTGTAATCGAAGCGCTCAACAACGCGCCGGGCATCGCCGCCTACGAGTTGAACGCCTCTTGCCCCAATACCCAGCATGGGGGAATGGTCTTTGGCACCGATACGGGGATTCTCGACCAACTGGTCACGCGCGCCAAGGCGGTTTCGCGGCGCCCCCTGATCGTGAAGCTCTCGCCCAACGTTACCTCCATCGCCCAAATGGCAAAATGTGCCGAGAACGCAGGCGCCGACGCGCTTTCGCTGGTCAACACCTTCTTATCCCTCTCGATCGACGTGGAAACCCGCCGCCCGCGCATCGCCAACAACACCGGCGGACTTTCCGGGCCGGCGATTAAGCCCATTGCCGTGCGCATGGTCTATGAGGCGGCTCAAGCCGTCTCCATCCCCATTTGCGGTCTGGGCGGGATCACCACCGGGGAAGACGCAGTGGAGTTCCTGCTGGCGGGCGCCACCACGGTTCAGGTGGGCACGGCCAGCTACGCCGATCCCCGCGCCGTGCAGCGTATCGCGGAATCTCTGGAGCGCTGGTGCGCGCGCCATCACATCGCCAAGGTAGCGGATCTGACTGGAGGTCTGCAGGTGAACCAGAAAGCCGGTGATCTGAAATCCGCAAAAGAAAAAGCCCCCTGAGCCAGGGGGCTTTTTCTTTCTTAAGACTGCGGACTCTGGTCATTGTAGGGTACGGGCTTCAGCGCGTACGCAAGCCAAACAAAAGCAATAACGGCTTCAGCCGCTGAGGGAGCGGCCTAGCTTAAGCGACGTTCCGCATCAGCCGTTCGCGCAATTCTTCAGGAATGCGATCCTGCAGGACCCGGGCTTGGGCCATCGCTACTTCGGCGAGATAGACCGGCGCGGGGGTGGCCACCGCAGCCAAAACCCAGATGAGCAGCGAAACCAGCAAGCCGGCAATCGCGGCCGCTTGCAGGCTCAACACAATCGACATCTGCCACAGGTGCAGATCCAACAGCGCCCAGTGCTGCAAAGGCTGCATCCGATGAATGACAGCCAACCCCAATAAGAACGCTGCGATCGATACTGTGCTCAAGCCAATGAGAACCACATCGACGGTGCGATGCAACCGTTGGCGGGAGCTGCAATGCGCGCATTCGACCAGGTGCTGTTCGTAATCGCGGCGCATCTCGGGAGTAATCCCGGAGATGTCATATCTCCAGCTGGAAAGTATGTCGCCTACCACTCGATCTGTGCATGCTGTTTGCATTGTTATATTTAGCTGCTTAAACCATAGTAACATCAGTGGCCGGTCCAGCCACTCAATTTCTGCCTGCCAATGGACCTATCTGATTATAAACAAATAGGCTGGAGCGGCATATCCTGTTCCGCCAAAATCAACTTATTGGCCAACAGGCTCATACGGTCCCTCAGCGCCCTTTCTGCCGTAACTCGTGCCAGTTCAGGCAGGTTGTTACATTCTGATAGATGCGCCAGCACGACATAAGAAGCGTTTCCATCGTAATTCTTCTCTAAAAACTCGGATGCGGCCTCATTGGATAAGTGGCCTACACGGGACATGACCCGTTGCTTAACCGACCAGGGATAAGGTCCGTCGCGCAGCATTTCGAGATCGTGGTTACTTTCCAGCATAAGAACGTCACAGTTGCGGATCGCCATCTTCACGTTAGGCGGCATGTATCCCAGGTCGGTGGCAATCGCCATACGGACCCCATCCGCTTCAAAAACAAAACCGACCGGGTCGGCCGCGTCGTGGGGAATGGTGAAGGGAGTAATTGCAATGTCGCCAATCAGGAATCCCGTGCCCGCCGCAAAGTACTCTACTCCAGGCAGCCGGCACGGATCTTCCGCCTTGGTCTCCTCTGGAACCGTCTCGGGAGCAGTTTGGGTAAACGGAGCATTTTCTGCGCCCTCCCCAGCAGGCAAAACCGCTGCCTGCTGTTGGGCTAAATCCTTTTGCCGCTGCGCCAACCAGGCTGCGTAGGTGATCCGCTTTTGCGGCATCATCCAGCGCATCCATGCGCGGTGCGTGGCCTCGGTGAAGTAAACCGGCACGCCCAGCTTTCGGGCCAGCACGGCGACCCCCTGCACGTGGTCCTGATGTTCGTGAGTGATCAGCAGGGCATCGATGGCCGCCGGATCTTCATCCGCCATCTGCAGGCGTTTGAGCAGTTCCCGGCAGGAGAGCCCGGCATCCACCAGGATGCGTGTCCGGCTGCTGGCCACCAGTGTGCTGTTCCCCTTGGAGCCGGAGGCCAGCACTGTCATCCTCATCATGCGAAAAGCATACGCTCCCTGGCTGTTGATTTTAGGGCGGTTGCAGGTGAGGGGTGCCAGCCGCGGCACCCCCGCGGCACATTGCGGGAAGGAGTGGGTCAGTACTGGTAGAATCCTCGACCCGATTTGCGTCCCAGCCAGCCCGCATCCACCATGCGAATGAGCAGCGGGCAAGGCCGGTACTTGGGATCTCCCAGGCCTTCCACCATCACCCGCATGATGTCCAGGCAGACATCGAGTCCGATAAAGTCGGCCAGGGCCAGCGGCCCCATGGGGTGGGCCATCCCCAGCTGGAACACCTGGTCTACCGCGGCAGGTGTGGCTACCCCCTCCATCACCGCGAACATTGCCTCGTTGAGCAATGGCATCAAGACCCGGTTGGAGACAAAGCCAGGAGCGTCCCGAACCTCCACCGGGGACTTGCCCAGCGTTTCGGCCAGAGTCTTGACCCGGGCGAAGGTCTCATCGGTGGTTTCCAGTCCCCGGATCACCTCTACCAGCTTCATGACCGGGACAGGATTGAAAAAGTGCATCCCGATGACCTGGCTAGGCCTCTGGGTCTGCGCCGCCAGCCGGGTGATGGAAATGGAAGAGGTATTGGAAGCCAGGATCGCTTCCGGTTTGAGCACCGCATCCAGCTCCATGAAGAGTTCCTGTTTCAGGACGAACCGCTCCGGCGCCGCCTCGATGACAAAGTCGCATACCGCCAGGTCCTGGCCCTGCAAGGTGCCGCGGATCAATCCCAGCGCCTTTTCCGTCTCTATCGCGGTCGCTTTGCCTTTGGCCGTTTCGCGCTCCATATTCCTGCGAATCGTTTCCAGGCCGCGATCGAGAAAACGCTGTTCGACCTCACACAGAAGCACCTGGAACCCGCTGCGGGCAAAAACATGGGCAATTCCATTGCCCATGGTCCCCGCGCCCACCACTCCCACCACCTGAATGCTTGTCATTCTGCCTGCCCCGGCGCGCCGTGGGAGGAGCCGACTCCGGGAGGCGAAAGCGCGTCGAGTGCCGTGGTATCCAACTCAAGCCCAAAAACAGGGCTTGAATGGGGCACCCAACGTTGGTTGCTCTTCCAGCTTTTTGTCATGCGGCTCTAGCGCGCCCGGACCAGCACGCAGGTGATATTGTCGTGACCGCCCGCCTCATTGGCGGCCCCGATCAGCTGCGCCAGGGTCTCTTCCAGGTCCCCGGCGGTGCACAAAATCCCTGCAATCCGCTCATCGTTCACTTCCCGCATCAGGCCATCGGAGGCCAGCAGGTACAAGTCTCCGGAGATGACCACAAACTCGATCAGGTCGGCATCCACTTCGTCCTGCGTGCCCACCGCCCGGGTGATCACGTTGCGCATTGGGGAGGTCTCGGCTTGCGCCGGGGTCAACTGTCCCAGCCGCACCTGCTCGTCGACCAGAGAATGGTCATGGGTCAGGCGCTCCAGCTTGCCGTTCCGGAAGCGGTAGCAGCGGCTGTCGCCCACGTGAGCCACCCAGGCACGATTGCCGCGGGTGGCCATGGCCACCAACGTCGTTCCCATGCCTGCCCGCGATGGATCCTGGGCGGCGCTATGGTGCACGCTATCGTTGGCCGCGTCCACGGCATGCTGGAAAGTTTCCAGGGTGAGGACGCCCTCGTCCATGGCGCGAAGCATGGCGTCGACCGCGAGCCGGCTGGCGACTTCTCCTGCGGCCGCGCCCCCCATGCCATCGCAAACCACAAAATTGCAGACAGCTTCGCTGTTGCGGAGACTCAGACCGTAAGCATCCTCGTTGGATTTCCGGGTTCGCCCCTGATCGGACGCGCCGGCCGCCTCGTACTCCAGCACTGCTTGCTGATTCTCTGGCATCTGCTCTTTCCTGTGAGGCTTCCGAGGTAATTGTGCCACCATAATCTGTCCGGGAGCCGCCGTAAAGCAGCTTTTGGCTGCTTGCGTGCGAGCGGCGGGCGAAACGGTGGTTTGCAGGGAGTTTACAGGGGGGCTTGGGGGAAATCTACGAGACGGTGAGAGCATTTTTACTTCTAGCTTCACGTCAAGTCAGCCCAGCGCGACTTTTCTCGAGGAAAGCCACGCGGAGAGCAGAACCGAAAATCTTTTAGCTGGCCAGACCGAGGTCCTTTAACTGATCAAGCGAAAAGATCTGCCGCGCGCCCGTTGCTCGATCGATCAGGGAAGCGGTCAGGCCGGCACTCATGGTCCGGTACATGGCTTTCAGGTGGAAAGGAGTGCTGCTGGCCACCGCGGATAGGCGGGCCGACAACCGCTCCCAATGTTCGAAGTGGGCCCGGCGTGGCTCCCCCGGTCCTTCTGGCAGGGCAATCAGCTCAACCTTGGGGCTGGCGGAATCGTCCGGCAGGTCCTTCACGAGGCGCAACTGCAATGAATAGAACATAGTGTCCTTTTCGTTCATAGGATTCCTGTGAGGGAGTGAAGGTCTCGACAGACCTAGAAAAACACGTTCCCAGGCTCAGGCGAAAGGAGAAGTTGTAGATGGATGACTCTTTAGTGGTACACGAGTCCGCATTCGGGTCACCACTTTCCCGTTCCGGAGTAACGATGCATTTGCCTATGAGATGCTTACTTCCTGGTAAGTGCCCAAAACTCCACGCATTGCATCGCAAATCTCACCCAGGGTGGCGTAGGCGCGCACGCATTCCAGAAGGTAGGGCATGGTGTTGGCGGTGGAGAGGCTGCCGCGGCTTGGGGCTGGTTCGACGCTGAGTGCCTGGCGGAGCGCCTTGAGGCTGCGCGCAACCGCTTCGTTGGAGCGCCGCGCGCGTAGCCGCTCCAGTTTCTCCCGCTGCCAATCGCGTACCGACTCGCCGATATGGAGGATTTCCGGAGGCTCCTCCTCCACCACGTAGTCGTTAACCCCCACGATAATCTTTTCCCGGTTCTCTACGGCCCGTTGATAGGCATAGCTGGCGTCGGCAATTTCTTTCTGGGGAAAGCCGCGTTCAATGGCCCGCACCATGCCCCCCATCGCATCCAGCTTTTGGAAGTAGTCGAAGGCGCCTTTTTCCATATCCAGGGTCAGCCGTTCCACAAAATAAGACCCGCCCAGCGGGTCGACGGTATTGGCCACCCCGGATTCGTAAGCCAGGATCTGCTGCGTGCGCAAGGCAATGCGGGCCGCATCTTCCGTTGGCAGGGCGAGCGCCTCATCGAAGCCGTCGGTGTGCAGGCTTTGTGTGCCCCCCAGCACGGCGGCCAGGGCCTGGATGGCCACCCGCGCGATATTGTTCCTGGGTTGCTGCGCGGTCAGCGAGACGCCCGCGGTCTGGGTGTGAAACCGCATCCAACTCGAGCGCGGATCCCGGGCGCCGAAGCGCTCCGTCATCAGCCGATACCAGACCTTGCGCGCGGCCCGAAACTTGCCGATCTCTTCGAAGAAGTCGTTGTGGGCATTGAAGAAAAAGCTCAAGCGGGGAGCGAAATCATCCACCTTCAGCCCGCGGCGTAGGCCCCACTCCACATATTCCACCCCGTCATAAAGGGTGAAGGCCAACTCTTGAAGCGCCGTCGAACCGGCCTCGCGAATGTGATATCCACTGATGGAGATTGGGTTGAAGCGGGGAGTGAAGAGCGATCCGAATTCCAGGGTATCGACTACCAGCCGCATGGAAGGCGCGGGAGGAAAGATGTACTCCTTCTGCGCAATGTATTCCTTGAGAATGTCATTCTGAAGCGTGCCCGCGACCTTTTTCCAATCGCCGCCCTGTTTTTCGACGGTCACCAGGTACATAGCCCAGAGCACACTAGCGGGCGAGTTGATGGTCATGGAGACGCTGGTCTTTTCCAGATCGATGCCGGAGAAGAGGGTCTCCATGTCTTCCAGCGAATCGATAGCCACCCCGCACTTGCCCACCTCGCCTTCGCTCTCCGCAGCGTCGGAGTCATAACCCATCAGGGTAGGCAGGTCGAAGGCGACGGAGAGTCCTCCACCGCCATTAGCCAGCAGGTAGCGGTACCGGGCGTTGGTTTCCTCGGGGGTGGCAAACCCGGAGAACTGGCGCATGGTCCACAGTTTGCCGCGGTAGCCGGTACTGTGAATACCGCGGGTATAGGGGGGCTCGCCCGGAAGACCAAGGTGAGTGGTTTCCCAATCCTGCGGCAAGTCGGCCTGGGTATAGAGCCGCCGCACGGGAACGCCGGAGACGCTAGTAAAGCGCGCCTGGCCGTGTTCGTCGAGGTTGCTCCCCCGGGAGCGCCGATGGGCTGCTCCGGATGGGTCCGGAGTGCGGCGGCGAGGGTGGTTTCGGCCCAATCCTGTTCCGCCGCCGACGGATGACGGTCGCTGAAGAGATCGGAAGAGATTGCCTCATTGCCTTCCGCCGGCTTGCTCTCCCCCTGCGTCATTCGAGCACCTCACCCACAAGCGAACACATCAGCATACCTCTGTCCCGCCACAACTGTAGGTAGAGATGAATGGGTCGTGCACTGAGGCAACGCGGCACAACAGTGATACCCGGAGAAATGCAGTTGTGCTACCCGCTGCGCGCCTGCTCCCAGGCCTTGGCATACTTCCAGCTCACGTAAACCGAGTGATACAGGTGCAGCAACAGACCTTGCCGTCCATCGAGAAAGCCAAGCCGGAAAAAATAGTTGTAAACAAACGTAGCCAGCGGATTCAGGACAACGTTAACCACAAACGCCGGCAGCGCGCGTCCGGCCTTGCCGCTGCTCACCGCCTGCTGAGCTGCCAGGGTGCTATAGCGATCCATGTGTTCGATATAAGCAGCCAGGGTAGGATACGCGTCGTGCACCATGTCCCCCTTGAGCCGGCCGGCTTGCCCCACAAAGTGGATGGTTTCATGCACCGGGCGGGCTTCAAACTCAGCCGCGCCGCGACGAAAGAGCCGCAGCTTGGGATCGGGATAGAATCCGCCAAAGCGCATCCACCGGCCGAGAAAAAGATTTCGCCGCGGAAGCGCATAGCCATCGAATAGCGGCTCACCCTCCAGCAACTCCCAGACCTCTTTCGCCAACTCGTCGCTCAGGACCTCGTCCGCATCGAGCGAGAGTATCCAATCGCAACTGCACTTTTCGAGTGCGGAGTTCTTCTGCGCCGCGAATCCCTTCCACTCCTCCAGGAAAAACCGGGAGCGAAAGCTGCGAGCAATCTCCTCCGTGCGATCGTGGGAGCCGGAATCCACCACCACGATCTCGTCTGCCCAGGCCACACTGCCCAGCGTGCGTCCGAGGTTGGCTTCTTCATTACGGGTAATGATGGCGACGGAGAGCGTCTTACGCATCTATCGGCAAAGGATTTCCTATAGGTCTACACCAGGACCACTTTACTTCATGTGGCTTTCCGTCAAGAAAGCCACTCCTCGCATATCGTCTTGGTTTCTCGCAATAGGAAATCCTTTTTCAGTGGAGTGTGATCGGCCGCGAGCCCAGATGTTCCTTAATCACCCTCTCCACGACCGCAGGCAGTGTCTCCCCAGTCTTGGGGAGCACAAAGTTCCCCGCCGCATCCGACCAGTCCAGCTTGAAGCTGGTGGAAAGCGCAGAAATCCATACCTGGCGGGGCGGAGTATTGGGGGTGATAACGAACTTGCCCGGCGGCTCATCAAACAGGATATTGAGCACGCCATTCTGTTCTTCTACTTCAAAACCGCCCTCTTCCTCGGCCTCGATGAGGCTCTTCTTGAGGGCATCCATCGCGGCATCGCAGTGGCGGCGGAAGGTAGTCTCATCTAGCATGAGTAGAGTGTAACAAGGCACATGACGAGATCGATTTTCCCCCTGGCTGGGGCCCTGCTGTTATGTGCCGTCTCCACACTCCGGGCGCAAAACCCGGTTGAGTCCCCGCACGACCTCGTCAAGGACGTGGTTTACAACGAGCTGCAGGAACGCCGCCAGATCAGCCTGTGGCAGTACCGGGTGGATAAACGCGTGGGCTCCCAAACAACGATCGAGCAGGAGGTGGAAACCCGCTCCGGGATCGTTTTCCGGGTGCTGGCACGCCAGGGGCAGCCCCTCGACCCAGCGGCGCAAAAGAAGGAAACCGAGCGGCTCAACAACCTGCAACGAAATTCCTCCGAGCAGGCGCGGATGAAGCAGGATGCGCAGGCGGAGGAACAACGCTTGCAGCGCCTCATGGCCGCCATGCCGGAGGCTTTCTCCTACACCTACGATGGCATGGCCGGCGGTAACCTGCGGCTCAAGTTCGAGCCCAATCCCGCTTACACTCCCCAGACCTACGAGACCCGCGTGTATCACGCCCTGGCAGGGGAGATCTGGATCGAGCCGCAAATGAAGCGGCTAGTGAAAATAGACGCCCATATCCTGACCGAGATCGATTTCGGCTACGGCTTGTTTGGCCGTATCGAGAAGGGGGGGACTTTTCAGATTGAGCGCGCGCGTGTCGCCGCAAACCGCTGGAAGACCACGGTCCTGGACGTCCACATCTCAGGACGTGTGGTCTTCTTCAAAGCCATCAACAAGGATGAGCGCGAGGTGCGGTCGGATTTTCAACCGGTTCCCTCCGACCTGGGAGTGCCCGCTGCGGTCGCCCTCCTGAACGCGGCGACCTTTCATTAGCCCCGATTCACCCTTTCACCGCGGTGCGAATCTTGGGGAAGCCGGAGACGCTGGCTTGCAGATCGGGCTGCTGTTGTAAAAACTCGAGCAGTTTGCGCGTGATCTTCTCGTCCGCCTCGGCAACCTGGTGCAAACCCACCGGATAGCGCACCACGTACTCCAGCCCCGTATCCGTGTACTGCAGCTGCCCATGTGGCTCCGGCACCGCCATTTGAATATCGATGCGCCGTTCCGCGGTTCCCAACTGCCGCTGCAGTTCCTCGCCATACGTGGTGTGCACCGAGCGCACAGCCTCCATCAGTTGCTTCTCCACCAGGTCGTACTTGCCGCCCGGATTTAACCCCACCGCCACCTCGTGCCAGGCGTACTCCGCGCCCGGCAACTGCTTGAAGAGCGGAGTCGTCGCCTGGAAGAGAACAGAGTTGGAAAAGACCACGATGCGCCCGGTGGGGTAGAGGTCCACGCCCGTTCCGGCCAACTCCATCAGGTACAAACGCACCAGCCCCACGTCGACCACATCGCCGGTCACTCCAGCGACGCTGATACGATCCCCTACCCGTATGCCCCATCGCCCCACCAGGAAGAAATAGGCCGCGACAGACAGGAGAATGGTCTGCAAGCCAACCGCGAGGCCCGCGGTGATGAAGCCGGCAAAGGTGGCCAACGAACTGAACTCGCTGACAAACCCGAGGATGAGCACGATGCCCATGCAAAAGCCAATCACGATGCGCCGCAACAGCAGAAATTGCCGCCGCCGCCGCACATCCTGGATATAGCGGAAGGTGATCCTGCGCCATATTTCGGAAAGCAAAAGGATGACGCCGATAGCCAGGGCAATGCCCAGCACCCGAAGCACAATGTTTCGCAAAATACGATTCGATTCATGGCCCACGGATTGCCGCCACTCCAGATAATTGGCGCTGCTCTGATCGAGCAGGATGCTCTCCTCTCTCAAGGGAACCGCAGCAGCGGCAATTTGCTTGAAGCGCGCCGCCAGCACATCGAATTGCCGCCGCTCCTGATCCGGTTGCGCATGGTCAGGTTGAGCCGGCTGGCCAGAGTGCGCCGGCTGGACAGGGGGCGCAGGAGCGGCGCTTTGGCTGGCCAGCTGCTGCCCTTGCTGAATGGTGGCTCGTAGCGTGGCCTGAAGCGGGCTATGCAGTCTTGATGCCACGTCCTTCACGTGTGTAGTTTCCGCCATCATCAGGCTGATCTGGTGCATGCTGTTGAGCTGCTCGTACAGCTGCACGACTTCGCCTATCAAGCCCGTGGAGGCCGGCGCCGCCACCGGCGTGCTGGGCGGCTTGACCTCCGCCTTGGTGCCTGCGGTAAGTTCGGGGACGGAACGCTGCAGTTCGTTGATGCTGCCTTCCAGCCCACCCGTGCCGCCGGCGCCATTCGTGTTCATGAACTGCGACATCTGCTGGAAGGTTTGTTGCATGGCCTTGTTCAGGTCCAATTCTCCTTGCGCTCGCTCTTTCTGCGCCGTAAGGTCTTGCAATTGCGCTTTGCGCGCCACCGAAATCTGCTGGTTTAGCGTGCTGATCTGTGCTTCCAGCACCGTGATGCGGGCGTTCACGTCGCTTTGCAATTTGGCCAGATTCGGTTGCGTGCTGTTCGCATTGCCGCTGCTGGGCGGACTCCCGGCCGGGATCAAGGCCGCTTCGGCCTGCGCAGATTGAAAGGCTAGTTTCGCCACCTCGGCCGCCATGCTTTGGGCATTGAACTGGTACATCGCGTCACTGGGCAGGCCCACGGTCTGCACCCGCGTCATGGCATGCCGGTACCAGTCAATGACTGCATTGAGATGATCGAGAATCGCATCCCCGCGCAATGTCCCCAAGTTCTGCGCGTTAACCATGCGGAGCCCTGCAACGGTCAGCAGCGCGGCGCTAAAAATAACCAGGGCTGCCTTACTCCACAGGTGAATCTTTTGTGAATCTCGCTTATCCTTCACTGCCATTTTTCTCTATCGGCCCTTTCCTCTGTTCATCCATGCTGCCCGATTGTCCATTCTTCCTCTCATCGCGCAGCCGTCCCCCCATTGTTTCAGATGCAGACTCGCCGGCCGTTGCTCTGCACAACGATTGTTCCTTGCAGGCGGAGAGGCAATGCTTCTTACTTTGTTAAGATAAGGTTTGGTCACCCGGCGCGAGTTGCTCAAGCTGTCTGCCATGACCGCCGCATCCGCGGCGCTGGCCACACGCGCTCAGCCAATCGTCCCTGCTGACTACACCATCGACATCGCTGCCCTTGCGCTTGAAGTCTCTCCCCGAAAAAGCATCAAGACGATTGCATATAACGGCCAGGTGCCCGGCCCGCTGCTACGGCTGAAAGAAGGCAGGCCGGTCACGATTGATGTCATGAACCACACCGGCAACAGCGAGGTAGTTCATTGGCACGGCCTCTTTCTACCCTCGCAGGTGGACGGCGCCATAGAAGAGGGTACGCCGCCGATCCCGGCAGGCGGCCACGCGCGCTACATCTTTACCCCTCGTCCTGCGGGCTTTCGCTGGTATCACACGCATGTCTTCGCCGGCAAAGATCTGCATCGCGGCCAATACACCGGTGAACACGGATTTCTGCTCGTCGAACCGCGCGATAACCCCGGGCGCTATGACCAGGAAATCTTCCTCGCGCTGCACGACTGGGACGGCGCACTGGAGGCCAGCGCCGACGGTTCCATGGACCCAGCCTATAATTTCTCTACCATTAATGGCCGCGTGCTGGGCTTCGGCGAGCCGCTGCGGGTAAAGGCCGGCCAGCGGGTTCTCTTCCAAATTCTGAACTCAAGTCCCACGGAAGTGCACTGGATCGCTCTTGCCGGGCATCTATTCAATGTGATCGCACTCGATGGCAACAGTGTAGCCCACCCGCAGCAGGTCGCTATGCTTCGCCTGGCCCCCGCGGAGCGCATTAGCGCGTTGGTGGAGATGAATCATCCCGGTGCCTGGGTCATGGGCGAAGTGCGCAGGCACATCATGGCGGCGGGCATGGGCATCGCGGTGGAGTACGCAGGCAGCAGCGGTAAGCCGCGCTGGGACCAGCCGGAGGAGCTTTCCTGGGACTACCTCCGCTTCGCCGCGCCCGGTCCAACAGCTGCTTCAGGAACCGATACGGTTACGATTCCCCTGGTCTTCGCATCGAAGTTCGAAGGACACGGGGCCATGGATCATTGGACTATCAACGGCAAGTCCTACCCGGATACGGAGAGCCCGATCCTGACCGCTGGCCAACGCTATCGTCTGTCATTCATTAACCGCAGCAACAACGATCATCCCGTCCATTTGCACCGGCACACCTTCGAGCTGCGTCGCTTCTCCGGTCAGCCGGAAAGCCACGGCATCCTGAAAGACACCGTGTTGGTGGACGCGAACACCCAGGTTGATGTCGAGTTCACCGCCAACGATCCCGGGCCGACGCTGTTTCATTGCCACCAGCAGAACCACATGGACGCCGGTTTCATGATGCTCTTTCGCTATGCCTGATCTGAAATGGTGTTTCTGGATTTTCGCTCTCCTCTGCAGCGCGCTGCCGGCTTGTGCGCAGGGCAACTATGAGATTCAGGTCTATGGCGCGGCCACCGTAGAACCAAAGAGCACCATGGTTGAGCTTCATTCCAACTACACCCCTGATGGGCAAAAGTATTTGATCGACGGCGTGTTTCCCACCAATGGCCAGGAGCACGAAACGCTCGAGATCACGCAGGGGCTGACCAGCTGGTCGGAAGTCGGCTTTTATGTTTTTACCAGCGAGCAGAACGGCCATGGCGTGCAGTGGGTGGGGGACCATATCCGTCCCCGGGTGCGCGTGCCCGACTCGTGGCATTGGCCGGTGGGCGTCAGCCTGTCGACGGAGGTCGGCTATCAGCGGGCGGTCTATTCGCGCGATACCTGGACCTGGGAGATACGGCCGATCATCGACGACTACCTCGGCCGCTGGTACCTGGCATTCAACCCGGCATTCGAACGTACCTTTCATGGTCCCGACGTTGCCCTGGGCATGGGTTTTTCCCCCGCGGCGAAGGTCAGCTATGACTTCACGAAAGTGGTCAGCGGCGGTGTCGAATACTACGCTGATTACGGCCGGATAGGAGATTTCTATTCTCTGCATAACCAGCAGCAGCAGATATTTGCCGTCACTGACTTGAACGTTTCGCCCAAGTGGGAGATCAACATAGGTGTGGGCGTCGGTCCCACGGCGGGCACCGACCACTGGATCATTAAAGGCATCCTCGGACGCCACTTCAACTGGAAGAAAGAGTCGCCAGTGGATTAGGGATTCACGAGGACGGTTGCGTGCAGGAAAGGCGCACTGCAGGTCCCCTAAAACCGCAAAGAAAGACAACTAAGGCCGCCGTCCATCTTCCGAAACTCCGACATGTCGAGTTCCAATGGCTGGAATCCACGAGCTCTCAGTTCTGTTGTGAGCAGCGGATACCCAGCCGCCACCAGCACCCGCTCATTGATCCGCACGCAATTGGCGGCATAGCTCTCCTCTTCCGTGACCCGAATCAATTCGTAATCCTTGAACAGCTGAAGCCCCGCCATCTCTTCCATCACCACCAGGGTGTGGTCCCCGGCGTAGGAGATACCGCTCTTGAGGTGGAGAATGCTGCTCATCCCACGCACATCGATCAGGGCAGAGCTGTAGCCCTCCCGGGCCAGGTGGGCCGCCAACTGCCGTGCGCCCTCTTCATTGGTACGGTGCGACAGGCCGAGAAAGAAGCAATCGTCAGCCTCGCAGATATCACCGCCGTCCAGCGTCCCGGGGGGCTCAATCTCCACCATGGCAGGAAAGAATCTGCGCAGGGTCGGCCGCATCGCAGCCACTTCCCCTTCGCGGCTGCGGGCGCCGGGCCTGGTCAGCACGGCGCTGCGTGCAGTGAGCACGGCTGTGTCCTCTACAAACGTGGAGTCCGGATGATCGAGATCCGCCTCCAGCGTAGTGAGTGTCAATCCGCATTCCTGCAGGCCTTCGCAGTAGCGTGCATGCTGCTGCAGTACTTTGTCATACAGCGGAACTCCCAGGTGAACCGTGGTAAGCCCCTGGGCAAAATTAATTCCTGGCAGGCGAACAATAGCGTGCTGGAACACGTGAGAGGCCCCTATCATGCAGTGAATTTGTCATAAACGAGTTTTGCCGCGGCGATATCCTCGACCGCGATGCCAACCGACTTGAAGACCACCGGCCGATCACCGCGGTCAAGCTGCGCGCCGTTCAACAGCTCGCCAATCTCCGCGCTCACCTGCGCGTGTGCGAGAACTATATCTCCCGCTTCCCGCATCGCAGCCTCCCGGGACTCGACCACCACCACACCGCGCATCGTCTCGTCATCCAGTTCCCGGCGATCCGGAGTAGCGGCGCCGACGGCGCACACCATGGCGTCCGGGCGCAGCCAGCTTCCGCGGAGAATCGGTTGCGGTGAACTGGTCAGGGCCAGAACAACATCGGCGTCCGCCACCGCTTCTTCCGCCGTGGTCACACGTGCGCCGATCTCAGCAGCGAACTTCTCGGCATGATCCTGCGTTCGGCTCCAGACCCTGACCTCGGTAAAGGAACGGATCCCAGCCAGCGCTCGGAAGTGCGAGCGAGCCTGCACCCCGCTGCCCAATATGCCCAGCACCCTGGCCTGGGGATGCGCAAGATGGTCAATGGCCACCGCGGATACCGCGGCGGTTCGCATCTCCGTGATCAATCGTCCGTCCATGCTCGCCAGCGGCTCTCCGGTGTCGGCGCGGAAGAGCTGGATCATCGCCATATGGGTGTGCTTCTGCAGCTCCGCATTGCGCGGATAGAAAGTAACCATCTTGGCCCCCATCACCGCGCCGTACACCGCCGGCATGACCCCCAACCAGCCGCCATAGGATGAGACCGGGATGATGGCGCGCACTGGCTGTTGCACCCGGCCGGCGGAGAAATCCATAAGCGCCCGCCGAATCGCCGGGATCAGCTCTTCATAGCCGAGCACCGCGCGCACTTGTTCTTCATCAAGAACCATGGAACCTCATCCTCGTGGGCAAGGTAACAATCATCGAGGCTACCATTGAAATATGAACGGCCCCAACCCTCAGGAGTATGGTGATCCCCTTGAACTTTTCCGTCTGTGGTTTCAGGAGGCGGAGCGCAGCGAGCCCAACGACCCCAACGCCGCCGCCCTGGCCACCTCGACCTTGGCCGGCCGCCCCAGCGTCCGCATGGTGCTGGTCAAACGCGCGGATGAGCGCGGCTTCTGTTTCTTTACCAACGCCGAAAGCAGGAAAGGGACGGAACTCGAGGCCAATCCCCAGGCGGCGCTTTGTTTCCACTGGAAGACCCTTCGCCGCCAGGTACGGGTAGAGGGACCGGTGACGCAGATGGAGGCGGACGATGTAGACGCCTACTTCCACAGCCGGTCCCGCAACAGCCAGGTCGGCGCCGCCGTCTCGCAACAGAGCCGGCCGCTCGAAAGCCGTGAAGAGCTGGAAGCCCGCTTCCGGAGATTCGCCCAGGAGCATTGCGGAGAAGTACCGCGCCCGCTCTACTGGCGCGGCTTCTGCGTGCACGCAGAGCGGATCGAGTTTTGGCTGCACGGAGAGGACCGGCTACATGACCGGTTCTTATATACCCGCGAATCCGGTGAATGGATCAGAACAAG
Organism: uncultured Acidobacteriaceae bacterium; assembly: GCA_963721125.1. GTDB lineage: Bacteria > Acidobacteriota > Terriglobia > Terriglobales > Acidobacteriaceae > PALSA-350. The sequence continues at coordinate 1,349,403 of CAVRHZ010000001.1, forward strand.
GCTGTATCCGTAAGCGCCGCCGGGATTGGCGGCCGCGAGCGGGTTGACAGAGGGCAGAGCCCGGCTTGTAATTTCACAAGGAAATCGAACGGCGCCTGGGAATACTGGCGACTCACCAGAGGACGGTGACAACGTCCTGAATCGGCGGTGGAGAACACGAAGCGGAGAAGAACCCCGCCCCGTTCAGCCTCTGAGGTTGCATCTGAGGGCTTTCTGCTGAGCCCGAACTCAGCCAGCAGATGCGGGAAGAGGTTCAACGCCGCGCATGCTCCCACTTCCCCACGTTCCGCTCCCGCAGCTCGCCGTCAACATATTCCCGGTCGGGCCGGTAGCTCGTCTTCATGTACTCCAGCAGCGAGAGACGCGTCGAGGTTGCCATCTATGATCCCGTGGGTACCAGTCTAATCCAGGCACCTTCGGGGAATAGCAAACAAAGGGGCGCGCTCAGCAGCGGAGGACCTATCAGAAGGGAATATCGTCGTCGGTGATTTCTGTGCCGGCAAATTCCTCGTGGTGCACCGGCGCCCGCTGATCGAACGAGCTGGTATTCGAGCGCGGACTGCCGCCAACACTGTCTCCCTCGCCGCGGCCCGACAGCAAGACCACATCGTTGACGATGATTTCGGTGCGGTATTTCTTCTGTCCGGATGCCTGGTCGTCCCACGAGCGGGTCTGAATCCTGCCTTCGACGTATAGCTTGGCGCCCTTCTTCACGTAGTCGCGAATGATTTCCGCCACCCGCTGGTAAGCGGTCAGATTGTGCCACTCGGTCCGGTCCTGCCACTCGCCGGCTTTGTCTTTGAAGCGATCCGAGGTGGCCAGGGTCAGGTTGGCGACCGGCAAACCGCTGGGCAAAAACTTGACTTCCGGGTCTTTGCCAACGTTGCCCAGGAGAATGACTTTATTAACGCTTTTTGGCATGATGTTCCTTCTATTTTGGGTAAGGCTGAAGCATAGCAGAACTCACTCTGCAGTGCTGCTGTAGCGGATATTCTGAAAGGACCTTAATCGAAACTTCAGCGTTGCCACGGAGCGCTTATATCCTGCGTCGATCCTGGACCCTAGCCAGGCGTCGATTGCGCAGCCACTTGGCCGCTCCCAGCACCGTCAGCATGGTGCCGAAGGGTAGGCACATCATGGCCAGCAATAACGCGAGCCAGCCGGAGTTGGTGTGCGGACCGTGCTCCCCGATGCCGCCAAAAACCGTCGCTGTCAGTAACGCCGCCAGGGCGCCGACCAGCAAAGTCCAGATGCCGGCCTGCAGAAGCTGCCGCGTGCCGTCGTCCGGCATCAACTTACCGCCATGCAGCGAGCATGGCGTACACCACGACCCCAGTCACGGAGACGTAGAGCCAGATTGGCAGCGTAAAGCGCGCGATCTTGCGATGCTGACGGAAGCGGCCGCTGAGGGAGAAAAAGAAAGTAGTCAGCACCATCGGCAGTGCCACCACCGATAGCACAACGTGACTGATCAGAATCGAAATGTAAATCGTCTTCACCGTGCCAAAGCCTGGGAAAGTGCGTCTCTCCATGCAACGCATGATTGGTGATGTAGCTGACCAGAAAGAGAGAGGAGAAAACAAACGCTACTATCATCGACACGCGATGGGCAGGAATATTCCGCCGGCGAATGAAATAAAAGCCGGTAAGGAGAGCCACAGTGCACAGCCCGTTGAGCACCGCGTTGAGCAACGGTAGAAAACGCAGCCGAGCCACCGAGGCATCGAGCGGATGGTGCAGGTAGAGCAGCCACAGCAAAAAACAAACTGCTGCTGCACTCACCGCAACGATCAGGGCCACCGGAAGCGCCACCGAAGGGCGCTGGTTGGTTTCCGCTACAAACATCTTTGTCTCCTTGGTCAAGCTGACGGGCGATTGGTACGCCGGTTCACGATCGCCCAGGCCGCGACAAAGGTCAGCAGGCAAAAAACGGCGGTCACGGCCAGATTGACGGGCAGGGAAAACAGCGTAGGCGTATCGGGAAACAAGCTGCCGCGCAGTGCTTCCACGCCGTATGTCAGGGGATTGAGCATCATGCAGAAGCGCATCCAGCCGGCCGCCCCGCTCAGCGGAAACAGCGAGCCGGAGAGCAGCCACAGGGGTATCAGCAGTATGTTTACGACGGCATGAAAAGCCTGGGTCGAATCCATCGGCCAGGCGATGGCGAAGCCGAGGGCGGTCAGCTCGAAGCTGATCATCACGATCACTAGCATACTCAACCCGATCGCGGACGGGGTCATGCGCACCCCAACCAAAGGCCCGAAGACGAGGAAGATGATCCCTTGCACCGCCGCCAGCGTTGCGCCGCCCAGCACTTTGCCCAGAACAATGGACGAGCGGCTGACCGGGGCCGCCAGCACTGAGAGCAGAAAACCCTCGTTGCGGTCCTGGATCAGCGACATCATGCTGAAGATGGCGGTAAAGAGCACGATCATGGCTACCGACCCGGGAAAAAAATAACCCAGGTAATGCGCAGAGCTTCCACTGCCATCGCCGGCGCGGAAGCTGTGGGCGAAGCCAGCGCCCAGCACCACCCAGAAGATCAGCGGCGAGGCAATCACACCCGCTACCCGTGCCTTCTGGCGATAAAAACGGACCAGCTCGCGCAGCCACAGGGAATAGGCGGGCAGCCAGATTCCGGGGGACACGGTTTGGCGGCTGCGCGGGGCGGTTGCGGCTAGGGTTGCCATCAGTCCTCCTTCTCCCGTTCGAGGGCGGGGGCATCTTCCCAGAAGCGATGGCCCGTGCGTTGAATGAACACATCCTCAAGCGAGGGACGAGCCACCGAGATGCCGTCGATCTCGCCGGGAAATGCCTCCACCACGGCAGTTACCAGGCGATGGCCCTCAGAGCGCTCCAGCCGGACGGTGCTGCCCAGCAGACTGGGCTGCACTGCAAAGCGGGTAGCCATGCGTTCCCCCAGCGACCGCGCCGCCTCTGGGCTAGCGGTTTCGAACAACACCACATCGCCGCCGATGGCCGATTTCAGCTGCGCCGGAGAACCCAGCGCGACCAGGTTGCCCTGGTTCAGAATGGCCAGCCGGTCGCAATGCTCGGCTTCTTCCATCAAGTGGGTGGTCACCAGGATCGAGACGCCCTCCTGGTCGCGCAGCGAGCGCAGGTACTGCCACATATCGCGGCGCGCACCCGGATCGAGTCCGGTTGAGGGCTCGTCCAGCAGCAGCACCGCCGGGGAGTGGATCAGGCCCTTGGCCAGCTCGACTCGTCGCTGCATCCCCCCGGAGAGGGTCTCGACATACTCCTTCGCGCGGTCGGACAGGCCCACCCGGCGCAGCACCTCTTCGCTGCGCCGCTTGAGAGTTTCGCCGCGCAGGCCGTACAAGTGGCCCTGGTGCTTCAGGTTCTCGGCCACCGTCAATTTGAGGTCCAGGCTCCGCGCCTGAAAGACGATACCGGTCTGCTGCCGCGCCTGGTTCGGTTCCCGGGCGACATCGAAGCCCTGGATCTTCGCCGTCCCGCCGCTGGGCACCATCAGTGTCGAAAGAATGCGGAAAAGCGTTGTCTTGCCGCTGCCATTGGGACCCAGCAACCCGAAGATCTCCGCCGGCTGCACGGCAAAGCTCAGGTCGTCGAGCGCCAGACGGTTTCCATAGTTATGGGAGAGGCGGTCGAGCTGAATGGGCATCGGCTCCGGCGCCGTACCGGCGGGAACCTTTGCCGCGGGATGTTGGCTCAGCGTAGCCATGGCTTACCTCCTTCCGGTTGCGTTCAACATCATCACGGTAAGCAGCAGCGGCAGGTAGATAACGCTGGCGCGCAACAGGTCACGGGCGTACCCGCGTGACTCGGCCGTGGTGACCGCCCGGGTGATGCGGGCAAAGCGAATCGTATAGGCCAGGTAGCCCAGGCCCAGCAACACCGCTGCGACCAGGTAAACGGGTCCCGCCAGGTGCAGATAATACGGAACGGCACTCACCGGGATCATCAGCACGGCATAAATCAGCGCTTCGCACACCGTCGACCAGCCATCCGGCTGCACCACCGGCAACATGCAGATGCCGGCCTTGGCATAGTCCTCGCGGTACAGCCAGGCGATGGCCATGAAATGGGGAAACTGCCAGACGAAAAGAATGGCGAACAGAGCCACAGCCGGCCATTCGATCACTCCCCGGGCGGCGGTCCAGCCCAGCAGGGGAGGCATGGCTCCGGGAAATGCGCCGATGAACGTAGCCAGCGTGGTGTAGCGCTTGAGCGGAGTGTAGACCGCGACATACGTAAACCCAGTCAGCAGCGTGAGCACCACCGTGACCGGGTTGGTAAACCACGCCAGCACCAGCGCCCCGCCGGCGAAGCACGCCAGGCCCAGGGCCAGACCTTGCAGCAGGCTGAAGCGGCCTGCGGCTAGCGGGCGTTGGGCTGTCCTTACCATGCGGGCATCGATCTTGCGCTCGATGACCTGGTTCATCACGCTGGCCCCGCACGATACCAGTGCAATGCCAAGCAGTGATTGGACCAGACCCCAATGCATGCTGGTGATCCCGGAGCGCATCGAGCCCAGGTAAAAACCCGCCCATGCGGTAAGCACCGCCATGGCGGTTACGCGAACTTTGAACAGCTCCTGGTAGTCGGCGATCCACGAATGCCGCGTCTTCTCCCGGGGCTTGACCACCGGCGCCAGCTCGGGCACGTCGTCTACTGCAGGGCTAGCCAACCCCGTCGCGGCATGGACGGTTGGGGTCACAGCGCAGTCCTGATTTGCGGCTGGGCGGGATGGATTTGATTCTTTGGCATGGATTGCGGGCTGCTACTGCCTTCATGATAGCAAGCGATCACCGCCGCTGCGGTGCGCGCCTTCGTAGCTTAGGATGCGTGCGCGGCGGGAACGGCCTCATCGCGCTGGACCAGGTACTCCTGGACCAGCACCGAGACCAGCACTGCGGTCGGCACCGCGATCAAGGCCCCAACCACCCCGGCCAGCTTCGAACCCATCAGCAGGGCAACCAGGACCCCCAACGGAGCGAGATCTACGCTGCTCTTCATGATGCGCGGCGTCAGGAAGGAAGTCTCCACCTGGGCGTAGATGGCATAAAAGATCAACGCGCCCACTACCTTCTCCCAGGAATCGGTGGCTGCCGCCAGCACCACCAGGGCCATGGACACCATCGCCCCCACGATGGGAATGATGTTCAAGACCCCCATCAGCACGGCCAGAGCGTAAGCATAACGGATATGCAACAGCTCGAAGACGATCAGGCTGCACAGGCCCAGGATGAGCATCAGGCCGCCTTGACCCAGAAGCCACTTCCCCATGCGCACGTCGGCGCGTAAGAGGGTGGCGTTCAACCGTCCCCGGGCAGATTGGGGAAAGAACGAGAGCACCCAGTGATAGGCCTCTTCTCCCTCCAGCATGAAGTAGATGGTGAGAAAGATGACCGCTCCCACATCGGCCAGCTTGCTGGCCCAGGAGCTGATGGAGAGAAAAAGATATTCAGCGAAGTTGGAGGCAAACCCCTGCAGCCGGGCGCTTATACCGGAGAAATTGGCGTGGGCCGCAAGCGGAAATCGATGCAGCTCATCCAGCAGCTTCGGCCCGCGCGTAGGCAATTCGCTGATTAATTCCTGCACGTCATGCAAGACCGGGGGCAGGGCAAAGGCGAAAAAGAGCGTGGCGGCGGCCCCCACGCTCACCATCAGGAGAAGGATGGCCAACCCCTTGCCGGGATGCCATCTCCCGATGTGGAGCCGCATAATGCCATGGATCACCGGGCTGAGCACCACCGCGAAGAGAACGCTGACGTAGAGCAGCAACAGAATCTCGCGCATCAGGTATGCCAGCGCCAGGACCAAAACGATGGCAAAGGCGAAGACAATGTTTCCCCGTGCGGAGCGCATCCGTGCCGTCTGGACGGGGGTGGGGGTCGCTACTTCCACGGCCACTTCAGGACTTGCCATGCGCCCCTACCTCTTTCCCGCATTCACCAGCCACTGGATGGATACATGCTCGAGCACGCGATCGGCCACGGCTTGCGGCGCCAGGCCGTTAGTGGCCACGGTGACGTGGGCTGTGCGGTAATACGGTAACCGCCGGGTGTGACGGGCCGCTAAAGCGTCCGGCTCAGCCAGCAAGGGGCGTATCTTTGCTCCCACGGTGCAGCGGGCCAGCAGTTCCGGCAGTGGAGCCTCCAGGAAGACCAGGCAGTTATCGGGTGGGTGGATCAACAGCGAGCGGATAGACTCGTCCTCGATCGCGCCGCCGCCGAGCGCGAGCACGATCTGCTCCTGGCTGCTCAGCTGCTCCACCGCCTCCCGTTCCCGGCGGCGAAAATCTGCTTCGCCGTAGTCGCGAAATATCTCCGCGATCGTGCGCTGGCTGGCGGCTTCGATCACGTCGTCAAGGTCAATGAATCGCCAACCCATTTCCCGGGCCAGGATCGCGCCCACGGTGGATTTACCGGCGCCCATGAAACCGGTCAGGATCAACCGGGACAACTGTTGTCGCGCCCCTGGTTCGGTTGCCGCGCCTCGCTGCGCCTGCTTACTCATACCATCTGCGGATTATAGCGGTTGGGAACAATTCGCCGGGCAGAGCAAGGGTTCTACTTGCGAGAGGGTTCTTTTTTGAGCGCCACCTGGATGTTCTCCCAGACTTCAGGGCTGGGATCATGGATAGGCAGCAGCAGCTTGGCTTGTTGCGCAATGTATTCGAGATCACGCACCAGCGCGCTGCAATTCTCGCAGGTCTTCAGGTGCGCTTGCGTATTCAGATCTTCGCCCGACTCGAATAAGCTGGGCAACTGGTCCTGAAAAACGGCGCAATCGACGGTGGTTCCGTTCGCTGCTTTCCGGACATTGCTCATAGAACAGCCTCTTTCCTTTGGCCCGACTTCAGAAGATCACGCAGCTTCATCCGCGCCTTATGCAACTGCGATTTGCTATTACCGATGGAGCACTCGAGCATCCCTGCGATTTCATTGTGTTCATAACCTTCTACATCGTGCAACACGAAAACCAACCGGTAGCCGGGAGGCAGGTTTTCGATCGCTCGTTCCAGGGTCACGCGATCCACCGAACCGGAGAGGGTCAGATCGCGAGCTCCAATGTCCTTGCGTGGGCCATCTTCCTGCGAAGGCTCAAGGGTTTCTTCCAGTGACACCTGGGGCAGGCCCTTCTTGCGCAGATGCATGAGCACAACATTGACCGCCAGCCGGTGCAGCCAGGTGGAAAATGCCGAGTCCCCACGAAAAGTAGCAATCTTGCGATAGAGCTGGAGAAAGGCCTCCTGGGTCAGATCCTCGGCCTCGGCCACATTGCCCACCATGCGAAGGCAAAGGGAATATACCCGCCGTTTGTGCAGGGCGTACAGCATTTCGAAAGATGCCGGGTCGCCGGACTGTGCTTTCTGGATGGCGTCGGCTTCGCCTTCGATGGGGGGGTTGCGGCGCAAATGCTGGTTGGGCCCCTTGGCCGGTGTTGTAGGTCCGGGTGTGGTAGCCAAATCCTTACTGGGTATAGACATTGGTACCTCTAAAAGAGAAGTTCGACTGGTGCTATCCCACGTTTGCGGGCGGCTGTTCGCTTTCAGCATGGAACACGCTCATATTGAATAAATGGGGTCCTTGCACTGGGAAGCATAATGCCGGTCATAAGTTGCTTGCCATACGGAATGAAGGAGGCACCGTGCCGCATGGCATCATCCCTGCGACTCTGTCCATCCCCCAATACCACTGCTAGGGTGTGCCTCTGCCCTCCACTTTGTCATGCCGACTGGAGCGCAGCTTAGGGGAGCGACACCTGGGTTTTGCTTTCCGGGCGCAGCGAATCGCCTCAGGGGTTCCGGTTCTGAATCAGCGGAAACTGCAGGTCCCTCCCTTACGCTGCGCTCCAGTCGGGATGACAAAGTGGAGGGCGGTGCACCCATAGGGAATTGGCCAGTGGCTGAAAGAATCGTTAGGTGAGTGCCGTGGTATCCCACTCAAGCCCAAAACCGGGCTTGAATGGGGCACCCAGCGGTTGTTGAAAGTCGCAACCTCTCGGGATCACAGGCGGAGGCGCAGCTTAGCAGTTGGGAGTCAAACTGCGAGGGCCCCCACACCTAGCTGCCGATGAAGCGCGCATAGAGGCTGCGGGCCAGGCTCACGTCGGTCGTACCTTGCACCAGCGCCCGTCCGTCCGCAAACACCGTGACCGTATACTCTCCGCGCTCGAAACGCAACAAAAGCCGGTTGAAGTTGACCTTGCCGTGGGGTTCCAGGCGGCGCTGCATCTCGGCAAAATCAATTGGGCGATGGTGTTCGTGGATCTGTACCGAATTCCGTCCGCAAAGCGTAATCTGGGGGCGATCTTCTCCTCGAAGATGGGTAAACTCCCTCACCTGGCAAACCGAGCACCGCGCCCGGGGGGTACCGGCGTTGATCTCGGCCTGATCATTGGTCCACAAATCACGGCCCAGCAGGGTACGGCGCATCTTGTCCCGCGCCCCCACGAGAAACTTAAGCGTCTCGGTGACCTCGACCGAGGCGGCGAAGTTGACCGCCGTGTTAAGAATGCCGGCGGTGTCGCAGGTGGCAACCATGCCCGCGGGCGGCTTGGGAAACAGGCAGGCCAGGCAGGCGGTCTCTTCCGGCAGAATATTCATGGTGGCCGCATACGCTCCAACGGCGGCCGCATAAATCCACGGGCGGCGCTGCTCGACCGCGTAATCGTTCAGCAGGTAGCGCGTTTCGAAGTTATCCGTGGCGTCGAGCACAATCGCCGCTTCATCGAGCAGGGCATGAATATTGGACGGCACCAGATCGGCCACATGCGCCCGAACCTCAATGCGGCTGTTAAATTGAGCAATCTTGCGCCGGGCGGCTTCCGCCTTGGGCAGCGCCTCCCGGGCATCCGCCTCATCGAAAAGGACTTGCCGTTGCAGATTGCTCTCTTCCACGAAATCGCGGTCGACCAGGGTAAGGGTACCCACCCCGGCACGCGCCAGCAGTGCCGCCGCCGCGGCCCCGGTGGCGCCGCAGCCCACCACCGCCACGTGGCTGGCGCCCAGTTGCCTTTGGCCCCGCTCCCCAATCCCGGGGTAGAGCACCTGACGCGAGTAACGCTCCTCAATCAGTCCCACAGCGTTCTCCCGTACCTCATGACCACGTCTTAGTATAGAGATTCGGAGACAGCGAGCGCTGCGGCGTCAATTCCCAGCCGTGGAAGTACCACGTACAGTGGTCGGTGGACGTGCGCGATGCCTACTTGAGAGGATCTTTGTTGGCTTTGACCCCATTGCTTCCATCCATGCGCCGTCTGCAAAAAGTGGATAGCGATACACGAAGCCGATCCCTTCTACCCCTTTTGGGGTTGCTGGTGCTGGGCTTGGCGGTAGTTCCCCCCCACCGTGCAGCGCCCAGGCAGCGACAGCCGCGGTAGAATCCAAGGCCGTTTCCCCCACGCCCCAGGATGCCCGTCAGGGCCTGTTGCTGGATTGGGCCGGTTTGCAGGTGGTAAGCATCACCTTTGAGGGGGTGAACGAGTCTCTGCTGACACCGCTGCCCGCTCAGCTTGCCCAGCAGGCCGGCGTTCCCCTGGACCCGGTCAAGGTCCGCGCTAGTCTGCGCAGTCTCTACGCCACCGGCCTCTACGAAACCATCGAAGTGGCCGGGGTGCGCGCAGGCAACGACGTATCGATCATCTTCACCGGCACCCCACGCCTCTTTGTGGGCCGCGTCAACGTGGACGGGGTGAAGGACGATCGCCTCGCCGCCGTGCTGCAGAGCGCCACCCAGCTTCAGCCAGGAACCGCTTATTCTGAGACCAAGGCGGCGAAGGCCGAGCCGGAGGTCAACACCGCGCTCCAGAATAATGGCTATTACCGGGGACAGATCGCGAGGACCACGGTTATCGACCGGGCGAACTCCCTGGTGGACCTGAATTTCGAGGTATTTCCCGGCGACCCGGCTCGCGTGGGCGATGTGGAGTTGACCGGTGACAGCGGTCTTACCGAAGCCCAGTTCCGCAAACAGGGCAAACTCAAGCGAAACTCCAAGGTCAATCGCGACACGGTCAGCCGCGCGCTCGGTAAACTGCGCAAGCACTACAACCAGCGGGAACGGCTGGCAGCCACCGTAAGCCTTACTTCTAAAGAGTACGTGGCTCCCGTAAATCGCTTGAACTATACCTTTCTTGCCCACCAGGGACCCCTGGTATTGGTGAAGGTCGAAGGCGCGAAAATCAGCCAGGGCCGCATGGAGAAACTGGTGCCTGTCTACGAGGAGGGTACGGTGGATCAGGACCTGCTCACCGAAGGTGCCCAGAATCTGCGCAACTACTTCCAGGGCCAGGGCTACTTCGATGTAACGGTCTCCCACCAGCCGGTGCAATCCGATGCCCAGCATCTGACCGCACTCTACACTGTCGACCTGGGTAAACGGCACGTGGTCGACTCGGTCAGCATCACCGGCAACAAGTACTTCGGAACCCAGCTGATTCTTGGGCGCCTCAGCGTACGGCCCGCTAGTCTATTGAACCGTTACGGTGCGTTCAGCCAGCAACTGGTTGCTCAGGATGTCTCCAACATCAAAGCGCTCTACCAAAGCAACGGCTTCAGCGAGGTTACAGTTACTCCGAAGTATGTGGACAGCGACAAAGGGACAGGGAAAGTCAGTAAGATCTCCCACTTCAAGATCACCTACGCCATCGATGAAGGAACCCAGCATCGCATTGCCAAATATGACATTGAAGGCGCTACTGCAGAGCAATTGAATGACTTTCGCCCTGCCTTGAATGCTCAGGTCGGGCAACCGTACTCGGCGGTTAACATCAATGACGACCGCGATCTGGTCCAGACCTACTACATGAGCAAGGGCTATGACAACGCCCAGGTAAGCCTGTTCCAGCAGAACGAACCGGGCCACCCGGATGGGATTGATTTGACCATGAAGGTGGTGCCTGGCAGGCAATCCTTCGTGCGCAAGGTGGTTGTCTCGGGCTTGAATCGGACCAAGCCGTCCCTGGTGGATCAGCGAGTCCTGCTGCATCCGGGCGACCCGCTCAATGAAACAGCCCTGCTGCAAATGCAGCGCAAGCTCTATGATCTTGCCCTGTTCAACGAGGTCGATACCGCCATCCAGAATCCAAACGGCGCGGAGAGCTACAAGAACGTTCTGTTAAATCTGACCGAGGCCAAACGCTGGGATATCAGCTATGGTTTCGGTTTTGAAGTGCAGACGGGGCAGCCCGACGCAGGTTGTCTCTCTGAGGCGGACCAGATGCTGCTGGGGATCTCAAACACCTACAAATGCAATCCCAACGGTGTGACAGGGGCGAGCGAACGCGTTCTGTTTAATATAAGCCGTACTAACCTGGGGGGCACCGACCAGTCCATTACTTTGCGCACCAACTACGGATCACTGGAGCAGATTGCCCTGGTCAGTTATCAGGATCCCCATGTTCTCAACAAACCATCTCTGAATCTGAGCCTCACCGGTGGCTATAACAACAGCGCCGTGATCAGCACCTACAAGGCCGCGATACTTTCCGGGGCACTTCACCTTTCGCAGCGCGTCAGCAAGCCCACCACCCTGATCTATTCCTTTTCGTACCGCCGGGTTGTTGTGAATTCCAACACCCTTCAGGTCAGCCTCTCGGAGATCCCCTTGCTCGCGCAACCGGTGCGGGTGGGGGGGCCGGGAATCACGTTTATTCGTGATACTCGCGACGCTCCGCTCGATGCCCACCATGGCACCTTCAACACCGGGGAAGTGTTTCTGTCCGCCGGCGTATTCGGCTCGCAAGCCAACTTCGCCCGCGTCGACGTGAGCAACGCCTCGTACTACGATATCGGCCGGGAGCATTGGGTGATTGCGCGCCAGACCCGCTACGGGCAGGAACGTTCCTATGGCAACGGCGATGCGCAGCTGATTCCGCTACCCGAGCGGCTCTATGCCGGCGGCGCGACTTCGCATCGCGGCTTTCCTATCAATGCGGCCGGACCGCGCGATCCCCAGACCGGATATCCGGTTGGCGGCTACGGCGTTTTTGTGAACACCACGGAACTCCGCATGCCGGCGCCGGACTTGCGTTGGGTGGGTACTGACCTTAGTTTTGTTCTCTTTCACGACATGGGCAACACGTTTGAGACATCTTCCCAAGTCTGGCCCGCGGCCCTGCGCAACAAGCAGCCACATAGTTGGACCTGCCGCAATGTTTCTGTGCCCTACACCACCTACAACACGCCCGATACCTGCGATTTCAACGACTTCTCCCATGCCGTGGGGCTAGGCCTGCGCTACCACACGCCCATCGGGCCGGTGCGCGGCGATTTCAGCTACAACCTCAATCCGCCCATCTACCCTGTTATTTACGACTACACCACGGCAAACACGGCTCCCAACCCGCACGTTGGCCAGGCTGGGCACTTCAACTTTTTCTTCAGCATCGGGCAGAGCTTCTGATGATGACCCGGATTTCCTGTACGATGCGCTGGACACGACCGCGTGTGCGGCTTTCAATAAGGAAAACCGCATGAACTTCGTCAGCGCCAACAAGCTTTACAGGAAATCCGGTCGACCGAAGCAGATCGAGATGGTTGGCAATTTGATGCTGGCTTTCCTCTTGCCGTGGGCCCTGATGGCCCCGGCCGCGGCGGCCCAGCAAAGCACGGCCGCACCCTCGACTGCCAGCATAGCGCCCTTCGCCCCCATACCACCTCCGCGAGTGCCCAAGGGGGCTGTGGTCCTCGACCACGTAGTCGCGGTCATTAACGGCAGCGTTATCCTGCAGAGCGACGTGACAGAAGAAATGAGCTACGCCGTTTTGCAGCCATTCGGCCTCGATAGCTCACGCAACACGCCCCAACGGGCTCTGCAGCGCCTGATCGATCGCGATCTTATCCTGCAACAAATGGAGACCGGACAGACGATTACCCCTCCCACTGCAGAGGAGGTGCAACAGCGCATCATCCAACTGCGCGCTGTCATTCCCGAATGCGCCCGTTACCACTGCGAAACAGATGCCGGCTGGCAGACGTTTCTGCGGGCGCACGGCCTGACGGAGCAGGAGGTCGAGGCGCACTGGAGACAGCGCATCCTCATTCTTTCGTTCATTCAGTCGCGCTTCGGTTCCGGGGTTCGCATCACCCCGGCCGAGATCGCGGACTACTACAACAAGACACTGGTTCCCCAGTTGCATGACAAGGGGATAAAGCCACCCGCGCTGGCGGCCGTCTCCAGCCGGATCGAGGAGGTTCTACTGCAACAGCGGGTTAGCTCGCTGCTGCTGGAATGGTTACAGAGCCTCAAAAGTGAAGGCAGCGTCAGCATCCTCGATCCCGCCTACGGGCGGGTAGGAACCACCGGCTCCGGGGACGAGGATTCCGCTTCCGGAGGGCAGCGATGAGCGGCCTGCCTCCTCCGTCCCCCGCGCCCTCCGGTCTGCCCCCAGCAGCCAGGCCAATCGGCGTCTGGGGATATTTCTGGAGAGTTGGGGGCGCTTTGCTGCTGCTACTGCTTCTGGTTATCGGCGGCTTGCTCTTCTACGCATCCACTCCGCATTTCTCCAACTTCGTTCGGCAGCGGGTCGTCAACGTCCTTCAGGACGCCACCGGCGGCCGGGTGGAACTGCGGTTTTTGCACTGGAGCCTGGGCCATCTGGCAGTGGAAGTGGATGGCCTGACGATTCACGGCCTGGAGGGCCCGGGCGAGTTGCCCTATGCCCATGTGGACCGGCTCTACGCACGGGTCAAGATCCTCTCCTTCGTGAACGCCAGGCTTGGTCTCGATTTTCTTGAGGTCGACCGCCCGTCCGTTCATCTCATCATCTATCCCGACGGCAGAACGAACCAACCCACGCCTAAGGCGAAGGAGAGCAGCAGCAGCGGCTCGACAGCCGGCACGATTTTCGATCTGCAGGCCAACCGGGTGGAAGTGCACGACGGAAGTGCCTTGCTCAATCAACGCGCCATTCCCTTCCAGCTGGCCGCCAACGATCTGGGCGTGGTCATCACTTACGCGCCGGCCAGCGGTCACTATCTGGGCCAAATCACCTGCTCCGATCTCAGCGCCCAACAAGGTAAGGCCGCAGTTATTCACAGCAAACTGGACCTCAGCGTGGAAGCGGCCCGCGACGCAGTCGATCTCAAGTCGCTGCACTTTACTACCGGCAAAACCAATCTCCAGGGTTCCGGCAATCTGGTCCATTACGCCGATCCGCAGTGGAAGGTCTCCGCGGGCGGAACCGTGGAGCTGGCGGAAATAACGGCGCTGGGGGCAGTCGACGGCCTGCGGAGCGGAAGCATGGAGCTTGACCTTACGGGTCAGGGAAGCGGGGCCAGTCAATATGTCGTGGATGGCACGGCGAAGCTGATCAACGTCAGCTATGCCATCCCTTACGTGCAGAGGATTGATGGGCTCAACGCCACTACTCGCCTGCACATCACCCCGGACGAGATCGCACTCCCTGGCCTGGTGGCCCGTCCCCGCCAGGGTGGGATCGTCAATGCCGATATTCGCTACCTCAATTGGAGCTCGCCCGACAACTTGCCGCCGTCGGCCCCCAAGCGGCAGGTCATGGGCATACACGCCCGCGTGCATGGCGTGCGTCTGAGCACGGTGTTGCTGAGCGTCGCCGACCCCGGATTTCGGGACTATGGCTTCGATACGTTGGGTGAAGGCCCGGTAAACGTCGATTGGACGGGCTCCCCCGACGACCTCACCGTAGCAGCCAAGTTGGTCATGAGTGCTCCGCCATCGCTCCCCCCGGGCCAGGTTCCGCTCAGCGGCACGGTGGACGCTAAATACTTCCAGCGCGGAGGCAGAGTCCAGATCAATCAGCTGGAGGCGCATAGTCTGGCGACCACGCTAATTACCAGCGGATATCTGGGTGTGTACCCACTCAATGAGCCTTCCAACCTGTCGGTTCATCTGACCACTCGCAATCTGGCGGAGTTTGATCGCGTACTCAAGGTGCTGGACCTGGGCATCGGCGACAAGAAGGGCATCTCTGGCGTTCCAGTCCGGCTGCACGGAGAGGCGACCTTTGACGGCACGGGGGACGGCTCTCTGGACGATCCCGCATTCCAAGGTCACCTGACTGCAACCAGGTTCGCCACTGTATTCGCCCTGCCGGCTGCTGTTGCCGGCACACCGCAGGAAACGCCACAGCCTGCCTCAGAACCGGATGGTGCCGGCTCGGCGCCCGCGGCCACTGTTGCCACCCTTGACTGGGACCATCTCGATGCCACCGGAGGCTACTCTTCCAGCCTGATCTCCGTGGAGCATGCCGTCCTTACCCGGGGGGCGACGGTGATTCACGCCTCCGGTCAAATACAGGCTCATCGCATCAACCGGCGGCGCCAGGATTTCGATGACGAATCTCCCCTCACAGCCACCGCCCAGGTGGAGAAAGCGTCGGTGACTGACTTGCTGGCCATGGCCGGGCAGGATTTGCCCCCGGATCGGTCGGTGACCGGCACGCTGAACCTCCAGGCTCATGCCGGAGGAACTCTGGGAGATCTGAACGGGGGAGCCAATCTTACCCTTGCGGGCGGGGCTATCGCGGGCCAGCCTTATCACAGTCTGGCCGCCACCCTGGCCTTTTCCGGGCAAGACATCAACCTGACCAAACTCACCCTGCTGCAGGATGGCGGCACGGTCGTGGGCAATGGAACCTACAACCTGAAGACCAAAAACTTTCTGGGCAATCTGGATGGGAGCAATTTTGAACTTGCTCACTTCCCTCAGCCCAAGGATCCAAGGCTATTCGTAGCCGGTGCTTTGAAGTTTGATGCCCACGCATCAGGAACCTTTGGTGCCCCTTCCATTCTGGCGGGGGTTCATCTACGTAACCTGGTGCTGGGAGGCCAGCCCGCCGGCGCCCTGGAAGTGATCGTGCACACCCAGGGAAGCACGGCATTTTTCAATGCCCAGAACAGCCTGGCAGCTGCGGGGTTGCAGGTCAAAGGCCAGACCGCCCTGCATGGCAACTTTGAGACCCAGGCCAATGTGTTGTTGACCAACCTCAACATCGCGCCCTTTTTGCGCGCCTTTCATGTGCAGAGTGTTACCGGCAACTCGTCGATTGCAGGCACGATCCATGTGTCCGGTCCACTACGGGAGCCCAGGCAATTCAGCGGGGATGCGGAGATCAACCAGTTCTCAGTCACCCTGCAGGGCATTGCGCTACAGGCGGCTGGGCCGCTGCGGGCATCGTTGCATGACGGGATCCTTCACCTGACCCAGGCGCATATCACCGGCCCGGATACCAATGTGTCGGTTACCGGCACGGCCGCTCTGATGGGCGACCAGGCGCTGGCGATTACCGGCAACGGCGCCATCAACATGACGCTGGCACAGACTTTCGATCCCGACATTACCTCCTCCGGCCATCTGGATTTCAACCTCGATGCCAGTGGAACGCTCACGCAACCGTCGTTCTCCGGACGTGTTCGCCTTAACAACGTTGCCCTGGCACTGAAAGACCTGCCCAACGGCATCAGCAAATTGAACGGCAATTTGATCTTTGACCAGAACCGTCTCCAGGTGCAGGACCTGGTGGGCACGACCGGGGGCGGCCAGCTCAAGTTCGGCGGCTTCCTAGCCTATCAGCAGGGCCTTTATGGAGACTTTACCGCGGCCGGAAAAGATATCCGGGTTCGCTACTTAGGCATCAGCGCGACTGCCGATACCACCCTGCACCTGCAGGGCATACCGACCAACATGCTTCTGAGCGGCAATGTACAGATCACGCGCTTCATTATCGGTCGCAACGTGGATTTTGCCAGCTTCGCCGGGACTCAGGGGGCGAGCGTGCCGCCGGATCCGACTGCGCCCTCCAGCCATGTACGGTTGGATGTTCACATCTTTTCTGCGCCGCAGCTCGATTTTCAGAACTCCTACGCGCAGTTGGCGGGCAGCGTCGACCTGCGCATCCGCGGAACGGTTGCCCAGCCTGCTCTTCTCGGCCGCATCAACGTCACCGATGGCACAGCTACATTTGCGGGAACGACCTACCGTTTGCAGCGCGGCGAAATCTTTTTCACCAATCCGGTTAAAATCGAGCCCTTTATCGACATCGATGCCACCACCCGGGTGGAGGAATACGATGTGACCATCGGTCTGCATGGCAACATCAACCAGCTCACACCGACCTTCCGTTCCGAGCCCCCGCTGCCCCAGGCCGACGTCATTTCCCTGCTGGCGCTGGGCCGCACGCAGGAAGAACAGGCTCTCTATTCGCAGCAGGAGCAGTCGGTGGGGGTGAACTCGACCACCAACGCGCTGTTGGGAGGCGCGCTCACTGCAGCCGTCGACAGCCGTGTACAAAAGCTCTTCGGCGGGGGCAGCGTTAAGATCGATCCCACTTATGTAGGTACTCTCGGCAGCTCGAGTGCGCGAATTACTGTGCAGCAGAATCTCACGCGGAATGTCCAGGTCACTTACGCCACCAACGTCAATGCCACTGCGCAGCAGCTTATTCAGGCTCAGGTGGATATCACGCAAAGCCTTTCTATCTTGGCCGTTCGTGACGAAGCGGGAGTCTTCAGCATGGTGCTCAGGATTCGCAAACGCTATCGTTGACGGTGTCCGGCACTCGTAGTAAACAAATGGTGCAACCCGAGGCTATGGTGTGTATTCATATCAGCCAGCTGAGTCGTCTCTATTAGGCGCGCAAGCGGGCAAACAGGAGAAAGAAATGAAAAAGGCATTCCATGGTTTAACTTTGGCGCTGGCTACTGTTCTGGTCCTGGGTTCTCAGGTGCTGCTTCCCCGGGCATCGTATGCGGTAGGGCAGAGCGCGCAGACCGATAACAACATTCAGGCGGAGCTGCAGAACAAGTTCAAGAAATATAAGGACGTCCAGGTATCGGTGAAGAACGGAATCGTCGATTTGGAAGGCACGGTCAAGGACTATGCAACCAAGGAAACGATCGATAAGGTCACTCACCGGGTGAAGAACGTGGTTGCGGTTCGCAACAAGCTTTCGGTTGCCGGCGCGGGAGAGGTTTCAGACGCGCAGTTGCAGCAGGCCATCGTGAAGAAACTGCAGTACGACCGTGTGGGCTATGGCAATGCGTTTAATGCCATCAGTGTCAATGTGCAGAATGGTGTGGTCACTCTGGCCGGCAATGCGTTGGGGCCGGTGGCCGCTGACTCCGCGGTTTCTTTAGCCAGCCATTTCCCCGGCGTGCAGGATGTGATCGACAACATTCAGGTCGATCCCCTCTCGCCCATGGACAATCAAACCCGCTTCGCGGTCTATCGGGCTATCTACGGATATCCCAGCCTGAACAAGTACGCCATTGACCCAGCGCAACCCATCCGCATCACGGTCGTGAATGGCAACGTTACTTTGAATGGCGTGGTGAACAGCAAGGCGGACAAAGACGTCGCTGGCATCCGCGCCAATAGCGTGCCCGGCGTCTTCAAGGTGACCAACAACCTTCAGGTAGCCAACGGATCGAACGAGCAGTAACTTCTAGCCGCACGATGGAACCAGGTTTTTTCGGGACTACATGGTAGGGAAAAAGCGCAGGCGTTAAAAGTTGGTTGCTGTTCCGCTGGGCTCTGTCCATCCCCCTTTACCCATGTCAAAGTGGAAGTCGGCGGCCCACCTTGACATGGGTAGAAGGGGATGGACAGAGCCAGCGCAACAAGCAACCTGATAACAACCATCAGAGCAGTGGCTACCCGCCCCATTACACTGAGTACATGGCTTTGCTGCGCAATGTAGGCACCACGCTGGAAATGATCAAGTGGGAGCATTCCATTTTCGCCCTCCCCTTTGCGCTCGCCGGCGCGATGCTGGCCGCCGCCGGGTGGCCGGAAGGGCGCAAGGTTTTTTGGATTGTGGTCTGCATGGTCACTGCGCGGTCGGCGGCCATGGCCTTCAATCGCTGGGCCGATGCCCGCCTGGATGCTGCCAATCCGCGCACTGCCGGGCGCGCCATTCCTGCCGGCACCCTCAGCCGCCGTTTTGTCGCCGCCTTTACCGTGGTGATGTCGCTGGCCTTTATTTTGGCGGCCGCCCAGCTGAACCGGGAAACCCTATTTCTCTCGCCCGTAGCCCTCGCGGTGCTTCTGCTGTACTCCTACACCAAGCGGTTTACCCGCTGGTCTCACCTGGTGCTCGGCCTGGCGCTGGGAATAGCTCCCGCTGCAGCCTGGATCGCCATCCGCGGATCGCTCGATCCGCGCATCGTGGTGCTCACCGCCGCAGTTCTTTTCTGGGTGGGAGGATTCGATGTGCTCTACGCCTGCCAGGATATGGCGCACGACCGGGAGACCGGCTTGAAGAGCATACCGGGAACCTGGGGAATCAAGGCCGCATTTTGGATTGCACGCCTGATGCATTTGGCCATGCTGGCCCTATTGTGTTGGCTGCTGCAGTTATTCGGCCTGAATGCCATTGCATGGGTAGGAGTGGCTGCAGTCGCTATCCTGCTGCTTTACGAGCACCTCATTATTTCTCCTACCGATTTGCGGCGCTTGAACGCGGCTTTCTTCACCATGAATGGGATCATCTCCATGGTCTTCTTCTTTTTTATCGCCGCCGCGCTCCTTTTGCGCCACTAAATGGAAACGCACCCGGATTGGAATCCGGGTGCGTTTGATCAGACCGTCAAGATTATGCCGTCCGAGCCTTCTCGCGTTCGGTCGCCTTGTGCGCGTCAATCCTCTCGTTGACACTGTCATGCACTTCGTCAACCTTCGCCCGGACGCTGGCCCGCGCATCATCTGCTCTGCGCTCCGCTTCCTTGTGGTGACGATCCGCAGTAACCGCGGCCGCATCCTTGGCATTGCCCCAGGTCTCTTTAGCGACGCCCTTTACCTGGTCAGCCACGCCTTGATTGGCCAATTTCTGGTTGCCCAAGGTCTCACCCACACTCTGCTTCACGCGCCCTGTTGCCTGTTCCACTTTGCCGGTCACTTGATCTTTATTCATGGTCTATCTCCTTGCCTGCGATGGCACAGGCACCTACTTGAATGAGATGCTTGCTCAGTCGTCCCGGCATATCTGCCGGGACAGAAATAAGCAAGCCACTTCAAATCGCTCGTCTGCCGCCAACAAGCTGGATGACCAGAACCACCAGCGCAATGATCAGCAGGATATGGATGTACCACGCAACCACGTGGAATCCGATAAAGCCGACCAGCCAAAGTACAAGCAACACCAGAAAAATTGTCCAAAGCATCGTCTGTTTTCTCCTTACAAAAGTGTACGCTTGTACTTTGGTGCGTCCTCATACAAGCGGGTTGCCGTATGATCGAAATAAGTATTTGGGGCGGAGATGCGGATCGCCATTCAGGGAGAGCTCGGATCTTTTAGCCACGAAGCCGCACTTAAGTTAGAACCGCAGGCAACCATTGTTCCCTGTGCACTCTCCGCAGAGGTTTTCAGACGACTGAAGAACGACGAGGTTTGCGCCGCAGTCATCCCTATCGAAAACTCTCTCGCCGGTTCCGTGGTCGAGCACTTCGACCTTCTGTTTCAATCTGACGTACAAATTGAGCGGGAATCCCTGCTGCGCATCCGTCACAATCTCATTGCCGTGCCGGGTAGTAAGGTCGAGGATCTTCGCCAGGTACTCTCCCACCCCATCGCGCTGGCGCAATGCCGGCGATTTTTCGACCAGCATCCGAGGATAGCGCCCACCCCGTTCTACGACACCGCGGGCAGCGTGAAGCACATAATCGGCCTGGGCGCGAAGGAGACCGGCGCCATCGCCAGCGAGCAGGCTGCCCTGGCCTACGGTGGAGAGGTGCTGGCCGCCGGCATCGAAGACAATCCGGCCAACTACACGCGTTTCTTCCTGCTTCGGAGTGGTGCCAAGGTTCAGCCCGTAGCCGATGCAAACAAAGTCAGCATTGCCTTTACTGTCGCCAACCGCCCAGGAACCCTGGTGGCGGCGCTCCAGGTATTCGCCGATCACAACACGAATCTGTGCAAGATAGAATCGCGTCCGGTACAGGGCCAGCCCTG
The DNA here is from genome assembly GCA_963721125.1 of uncultured Acidobacteriaceae bacterium. Classification (GTDB taxonomy): domain Bacteria; phylum Acidobacteriota; class Terriglobia; order Terriglobales; family Acidobacteriaceae; genus PALSA-350. The sequence continues at coordinate 1,370,322 of CAVRHZ010000001.1, forward strand.
GGAATATGTCTTCTACGTCGACTACCAGGTCGCCGATCCGGCCGCGGCCAGCGGCCCTCTCCATCAACTCCGCCAGAAGTGCATTCTGGTTAAGGAGTTAGGGCACTATCCGGCAGCTCAGCCGCTTCCCTGAAGTGGTGGCATGCGGGGCAACAATTATCACCCGGCCAGTTGGGACCGATGAAGTAGAGCAAGCGGGGAAAGGCTTTCCCGGATGGAGAAAGCAATTGGAATGCGGCATCTTAGGGGCAGCAGCGGGCGTTTTGCGACTTTATGGAATCTGTAGCATCCTATATACGATTATCTGATAGAAGGTTACTCATGGCGAGCGATTTCTTAAGCATCATCAACCCAAGCGATCCCAGTCGGCGGGAGCAGGGTGGCTCTCAGGGCAGGGTTTTACCCATTCTGCCCGTTCGTAGCACTGTTCTGTTTCCCCACGCCGTCCTGCCGCTGACCGTCGGCCGGGAGAGCTCGATTCAACTCATTCAGTCTCTGGGAGAGCAAAAGACCATTGTGGTCGTCGCGCAGCGCGACGAGCGCATGGATAGTCCGCAACCCAGCGACTTGTATTCCGTAGGCACCCTGGCGACGGTGCACAAAGTCGTCAAAATGCCCAACCAGAGCCTCTTTGTCTTTACCGAGGGCACCGAGCGCGTCAAATTGGGCGAATTTGCTCAACTCGAGCCATTCATGATGGCCGCGGTCGATCATTTGCCGGAAGTGGATCCGGGCAAGAGCGCCGAGTTGGAGGCGCTGCAGAGGAATGTAATTGCCCAATTCCAGCAGATCGTCACCACCTCGCCTACTCTTTCTGACGAGCTGCAGACCATCGCGCTCAATATCGAAGATCCCGGGCGCCTGGTCGACTTCATTGCTTCTTCACTGCCGTTCCTGGCCACCACCGACAAACAGGAACTACTGGAAACGCCGGACGTGATGTTGCGCATGGAGCGCATCAACAAGCATCTGGCCAAGGAAGCGGAAGTCCAGCAACTGCGCAACAAAATCCAGACCGAGGTCCAGGACCAGGTGCAACAGTCGCAGCGCGATTACTATCTGCGCGAGCAGCTGAAAGCCATCCAGAAGGAAATCGGCGAACTGGACGAGGGGCAGAAGGATATCGAGGAGCTGCGGCAGAAGATCGAAGCCGCAGGCATGCCGGCCGAGGTGAAGAAAGAAGCTACCAAGGAGCTCAACCGGCTCTCGCGGATGTCTCCGATGGCAGCGGATTACTCACTCACGCGCAACTACGTCGAGTGGCTGGCGGTACTGCCGTGGGCTAAGTCCACCGGCGGCGAAGTCGATATCGCCAAGGCGAAGGAGATTCTCGACCTCGATCACTACGATCTGCAGCGGGTAAAGGATCGCATCCTCGACTACCTGAGCGTGCGCCGTCTCAAGCCTGATATGAAGGGGCCGATCCTCTGCTTTGTCGGACCTCCAGGCGTGGGCAAGACCTCGCTGGGGCGCAGTATTGCGCGCGCTCTCGGACGTAAATTCCAGCGCATCTCGCTCGGCGGCATGCACGACGAGGCCGAAATCCGCGGTCATCGCCGTACCTACATCGGTGCGTTGCCTGGCCAGATCATGCAGGCGCTGCGCCGCGCGGAGACCAACGATCCGGTCTTTATGCTGGACGAGATTGACAAGCTGGGACGCGACTTCCGTGGCGACCCCGCCTCAGCTCTGTTGGAGACGCTGGATCCGGAGCAGAACAACACCTTTCGGGATAACTATCTCGACGTGCCGTTCGATTTGTCCAAAGTGCTCTTTATCTGCACTGCGAACATGCTCGATCCGATTCCTGAGCCGTTGCGCGACCGTATGGAGATCATTGACCTCTCGGGTTACACCGAGGACGAAAAGACCCATATCGCGTTTCGTTACCTCATCCCGCGGCAGATCAAGGAAAACGGTATCGAGCCCAAAGAAGGCGGAGTGCCCGAGATCGAGTTCCCTGAAGAAGGCGTTCGCTACATCGTGCGCCACTACACACGGGAAGCGGGTGTGCGCAAATTGGAACAGCTGATCGGCACGGTCTGCCGTAAACAGGCGCGCCGCATTGCCGAAGGCAAGACAGGCACGCTGGTTGTCGACCGGGCAGTGATTCAGGAGTTCCTGGGCGGCATCAAGGTGCGCGTCGATACCGAATTGGCTGAGCGCACCCGGCGTGCCGGCGTTGCGGTCGGTCTGGCCTGGACTCCGGCCGGCGGCGATGTATTGTTCATCGAAGCCAACCGGATGAAGGGCAAAGGCGGCTTTAAGATGACCGGGCAGATCGGCGAGGTCATGCAGGAGTCGATGCAGGCTGCGCTTACCTGGGTACGTTCCAACGCCGCTTCGCTGGGGCTGGAAGAGGACTTCACCAAGGACCTGGACATTCACATCCACGTTCCCGCGGGAGCGATCCCCAAGGATGGTCCGTCGGCCGGTGTGACTATGGCAACCACCTTAGTTTCACTCATGACCGACACTCCGGTGCGTCCGCTTACGGCGATGACCGGTGAGATCACGCTGAGCGGCAATGTACTTCCGATCGGCGGGGTTAAGGAGAAGTTTCTCGCCGCCAAGCGCGCCGGCGTACAGGACGTGATTTTCCCCGCGGAAAATCGTCAGAACGTCGACGAGGACCTGACGGCAGATCAGATCGAAGGGGTGCGCATCCACTACGCGAGCCGCATCGAAGACGTGCTGGCGGTGGCGCTGCCTAAGTCGGTCAGCGAAGAGAAGAAGGATGAGGCAGTTCGGGAGACGATCATCGAACATGCAGAGGTCTAAGACTTGCTGCTTCATACTCATCGAGAAGGCCCGCCAACCAGCGGGCCTTTTGCTTTTGATTAACGGGTTAGCGTGCAGATGTTCTACACAGACCTGCCTACTCTCTAAGGGTGATAAGCTCCGTCTGCGGGAGAACCGGACGAGAACAGCGGTAGAGAGAGGCAGGTCTGCGAAGAAGTCAGGTCAGGGCGAAGTGGACCCGCCCTTCGTTCCGGACCAGGCCGCCCAGATCAGGCGCAGCTGTTGCATCAAATGCATCACCTGAACTACGATCCTAAGGTGGGAAAAAGTTATGAAGACTAAGGTTTTCTTCGACGGATTTGAAGGTCACGTGCGGCGCTCTCTGGATCGCGCGAGGAGACGGGAGAAGGGCGAGCGGCTGGAGGCACAGAGGATCATCACCTTCGAAGACCCCCTTCTGATGATCGAATGCCTCACGGTGCAACGTATCCGGCTATGCCAGGTAGTACGGAAGAAGCGACTGAGTATTTCAGCGTTAGCTGAGGAACTGGGCCGCAACCGCGGCTCGGTGACCAGGGATGTGAACAAGCTCAAGAAGCTTGGCCTGCTGCGCCTGCGTGAAGAGGTCAATCCCGGACATGGGGTGGTTCAGATCGTCGAGCCAGCGGCCAAAAAGTTCGAGATGCGTATCGCTTTATAGCCTCCGAAGACCTCCCTCGACCATCTAACGTGCAGCGGCTCAGGGGAGGCGTTATCTCCAAGGACATCGATGATCATTGATTTTGCGGAGCGGGCGCATAACCATAACTGGGATCTGGACCCGGTGGTGCGATCCCTGCTGGATACGGATTTCTACAAGCTGCTGATGCTTCAGTTCATCTGGAAGCATTTCCCCACGACACAAGTGTCGTTCTCGGTGAGCAACCGGTCCTCATCCCTGCGCCTGGCGGATGTGATCGCGCGCGAAGAGGTATTGCAACAGCTGGAGCACGTGCGCAGCCTGCGCTTTTTGAAATCGGAGCTGATCTGGCTGGCCGGCAACACCTTCTTCGGCCGCCGCGGTATCTTCGAGCCGGACTTTATCGAGTGGCTGGGGCATGGCTTCCGGCTCTCCAGCTACCGCCTCACGGTCAGGGAGGGAGAATTCCACTTGGAATTCGACGGCCTCTGGACCGAGGCCACGATGTGGGAGATCTATGCCCTCTCCATCCTCAACGAGCTGAAGTCGCGCGCCGCGTTCAAGGGCATGAGCGAATTCGAGCTGGACATTCTTTACGCCCAAGCCAAGGCCAAGCTGTGGGGCAAGATTGAGCGGCTGACCGGCGTGGCTGAACTAAGGGTGGCGGACTTCGGCACCCGGCGGCGGCACAGCTTCCTGTGGCAGGAATATGTGGTCAACGCCATGAACACCGCGCTCGGGGAGCATTTTTCCGGTACCTCCAACACCTATCTGGCCTACAAACATAACCTCGAAGCGGTAGGCACCAATGCCCACGAACTCCCCATGGCGCTGGCCGCCATGGCCACCAGCGATGCCGAGCTGAAGAGTTCGCAGTATCGCATTCTCGAGCTGTGGCAAAGCACCTACGGCCACGAGATTCGTATCATGCTGCCCGACACCTACGGGACAACGCAGTTCCTGGCCGATGCTCCGGATTGGACCGCGGATTGGACCGGCCAACGCATCGACAGCAAGGACCCCTACATTGCGGGTGACGAATACATCGCCTGGCTGAAGCAGCGGGGTCGGGACCCCAAGCAGAAGCTGATCATCGCCTCAGACGCCATGGATGTGGAAGACATCCTGGGCCTCCACGCCTACTTTATGGGAAGCATGGCGATAGGCCTTACCCCTCAGGATTTTCGCAGCGCTGCTGACCTGAACGACCCAGCGAAATGGACCCCTGGCCGGCGCATCCGTTTCAGCGCCGGGTGGGGCACCCTGTTGACCAACGATTTCCGCGGCTGCCATCCCGGTGGCCGCAATGGATTCCATCCCGCCAGCCTGATTTGCAAGATGACCGAGGCTGATGGCCGCCCGGCGGTGAAACTCTCGGATAACTACGCCAAGGCGACCGGGCTTAAATCGGAAATAGCGCGTTACCGCAGAGTCTTCGGCGCCGCGGGAGTGGCCAATACGCCCGTCCTGGTTTAAGGCACCGCCATTTTGCCCATGGCCGAGTCTAACTTCATGTCAGATGGCCTTCGGATATGCTTTTCCCATGCGGGTCACGGTCCTGTTCTTTGGCGTGTTGAAGGAGCTGTTGGCCTCCGAGAGCCAGACGCTCAATCTGCCCTCCGGTGCGACCGTCGAGGCGGTGCTCGAGCATTACCGCCAATTGCTCCCGCAGCAGACAAAGTTGTGGCCGGCGCTGGCGATTGCTGTGAACAGGAACTACGCGGCTCGTGCTTGCGCCCTGCGCGACGGAGATGAAGTGGCGCTGCTGCCCCCGGTCAGCGGCGGCTCGGGAGCCCCGGTGGTCGCCCTGGTCACGGAGCCGATCGACGCCCCATCCTTGGTCGCCGCCATCAAGCAGGGGGAGGATGGAGCCGTGGTGGTCTTCGACGGCATTGTCCGCAACAACACCCGTGGGCGGCGCACCCTCTTCCTGGTCTACGAGGCATACCAGGAGATGGCTTTAAGCCAGATGCGTGGCCTCGCCAATGAGGCCATCGCGGCGCACGGCGTCCGCCAGGTGAGCATAGTGCACCGCCTGGGCCGGCTCCATGTGGGCGAAACCAGCGTTCTTATCGCCGTAGCCTCCGCGCACCGCGCCCAGGCATTCGAAGCCTGCCGTTGGCTCATCGATACGCTGAAGAAAACAGTCCCCATCTGGAAGAAGGAGCACTTCGAAGATGGAGCGGTCTGGGCCGATGGCGAACCGTTTCCCTTCCGGCCTGCTGGAGAAGGGAACGGCCGGCTCGTGAAATCACTACCCTGTGCGGCGATTTGCTGCGCGCTCATTCTCTGCGCTATCGCCGGCCAGGCGCAGACAGGGCAGCCATCGGCGGTGAAGGCCGCAGCCACGGAACCACCCACTATTAGTGTGAATGTTCGCCTGGTGAATGTCTTCGTCAATGTTACCGATGACAAAGGATCTCCTGTACCCGGCCTGACCAGGGACGATTTTCTGCTCTCCGAGGATGACCATCCGCAGAAGATTGCCGTTTTTGAGCGCCAGTCTGAGCTTCCCCTGGAGATTGTCCTGGCCATCGACACCAGCGGTAGCGTGCACAAGGACCTTGGCCTGGAGCAGGAGGCGGCAAGACACTTTGTCCATTCGCTGCTGCGTCCGATCGACCACCTGGACCTGATGGAGTTTGCCGACAATGTGCGCGAAGTAGTGTTCTTTACCAACAACCCGGGCCGCGTCGACCGCGGGCTGAACGATATGGGGAGAGGCGCCGCCACCGCGCTCTATAGCGGTGTTTATCTTGCTTCGCAGAGCCTGGCGCCACGATCCGGCCGTAAGGTGCTGGTGATCATTTCGGACGGAGGCAATACCGTCAAAGGCACGACCTATGACATGGCGCTCGAGCAGGCTCTGCGCGGAGAGGTCATGGTCTACCCCATTATCGATGTTCCCATCTCCGCCAGCGCCGGCCGCGATCTCGCCGGCGAACACGCCCTGATTACGCTTGCCCAGCAAACCGGGGGAAAGTACTACTACGCAGATTCCTCTTCGCTGGACAGGACGTTCGCGCAATTATCAGAAGACCTGCGGACGCAATACCTGCTCGGCTACTATCCAACGAATCGAACCGGCAGCGGCTTTCGCACTATCTCCGTCAAGCTGCGCAGCCCGGCTGGCGGAGAGGGTTACGTCATTCGCAACCGGCCCGGGTATTATCCTTCCCCACTGCCGTAGTTTTACATCCCTGAAAACTGAAGAATTCAAGAGCCCGAAACATTTGTTAAGGTTTGGTCAATTAACCTCGTCCGAGGTTCCTATTCCTCCGTGGAGTTTTGATGCGTCTTTGGCTTTTGCTTTCTGCCGTGCTGCTGTGCTTGCCCGCGCCTCACGCCGAAGCCGCCACGGGACAGTCGGTGGCCGCGAGTGAGCCGCCCGATGCTCCCCAGCCCCAGGCTCCTGGCCAGCAAGGTCCGCTGCCAGCGCACACCTCTGCCGGCCGGCAATCGTTGCCCCAGATCAACCAGCGTGAAGCGGATCAGTCCGACGACCAGGAGAATCCGGCCGTCTTTCTGCACCACCTAATCGCCAATCGAATTTGGATTTCTGGCCAGGCTAACTTCATCTTCCAGGCCCACAATCCATTTCACTCGCCCTACGCCGGGACAAACAGTTTCCAAAGCCGAGTGGAAACAACCGCGCTCTCTCGCGTGCTTACCCTCTATACGGGAATCAAGCTTACGCGCTGGACCGAATTTATCTTCGATGCGGAGGAGGCCGGCGGAAAAGGGTTGAGCAACGCTCTTGGAATTGCCGCTTTCCCTAACCTCGACGTGGTGCGCAACCCATCCCTGAGCCAGGGGGTGTATGCCGCCCGCTATTTCATCCACTACACCGTTCCTTTGACCGCGGACCGCGTCGAGGAACAGCCCAATCCTTTCTATCTGCAGGACTCGATTCCCAGGCGGCGCATCGAATTCACTATGGGCAAGATGTCGATGGTGGACTTCTTCGACCTGAACGCCGTGGGCAGCGACAGCCATCTGCAGTTCACGAATTGGGCCATCGATAACAATGGCGCTTACGATTACGCTGCCAACACCCGTGGCTATACCGTCGCCGCCATGCTCAGTTACGCCGGGCCGAAATTCGAAGCACGCTATGCGGAAGCACTGATGCCAACCGTGGCCAATGGCATTGACCTCGAGGCCGATTTGCGCACCGCCCGCGCCGACAACCTGGAGTTGGAATGGAAGCCGCAATGGTTTCAGGGGCTGGAAACCCGCATCCGGCCCCTGGCTTATTTAAACCATGCCAATATGGGCGACTATGGACAGGCCATTGCGGCTTATCAACAAGGCGTCGATAAGGTTCCTGACGTCACCCTGTACCGCCACCAGGGTTCCTTGAAGCAGGGCTTCGGTCTCAATGTAGAGCAGGCGCTCCCGGCCAATTTCCGCGCCTATTTCCGTGCCGGATGGAATGAGGGGCATAAAGAGTCGTTCGCCTACACGGAGATGAACAGCACCGTGTCGTTCGGCTTCGAGCTTCCCGGCGACGCGTGGGGCAGAAAAGAAGACCAGATCGGCAGCGCCTTCGAAACCGGCGGCATCAGCACCAAACACCGGGAATACCTGGCCCTTGGAGGCCTGGGGTTCATCCTCGGCGACGGCCGGCTGAACTACGGCCGCGAGGAGGTGAGCGAGACTTATTACAACGTACACGTGGTGAGCGGCCTTTACATGGGGGTGCAACTCTCGTTTATCAACAATCCGGGCTACAATCGGGACCGGGGCCCGGTCGTGGTTCCCGGGGTGCGGGCGCACATGGACTTTTGAGTGCATCCACAAGGCACGGTGATGGCATCCCTGTATGCAGCTATCATGAACCATATGGCAACCCAGAATCCATCCCGGCGAGGTAAGAAAGCTCCTCCGCTTGGTGAAACCGGCCAAGAGACCCTTTACTTGCGGTTCCTCAGCGAGAAGCAGGTGCGGGTAACGGTCAAACTCCGGGACGGCGAGAGCATTTCCGGATGGATCGAGTATTTTGATGACACCATGATTCGCGTGACCCGCGAAGGGCAGCCCAATCTTTTCATCTATAAGCACCAGATCCGGACGATCAGCGAACGCGGCCGCCGCGACGAAGACCGTCGCGATGAGGGAAACCGCAGCAACGACGGCTTGGTGGAGAGAAGCGCACGTTGAGCGACTTTCCTCCGCAACTGGATCTTGGTTTTGCTGCCGGAGCAGCCAGCATAGCGCTGGAGGCCGGTGAATTGCTTCGCGGTTATTTCAATCGCGGCGTGACTGCCGAGTATAAGGGCGATGTAGACCTGGTGACCGAAGCCGATCGGGCTTCGGAAAAACTCATCGTCAGCCGCCTGAATGAAAAATTTCCCGGTCACGGCGTTTTTGGCGAAGAAGGGACACGCTCCGGCCTGGAGAGCGCCTACCGGTGGTATGTGGATCCGCTCGACGGCACCACCAATTTCGCCCACGGCTTTCCCTTCTTCAATGTCTCGCTGGGTCTGGAACATCGCGCGGCGGGGCTGGCGCCCGATCAGGATGGGGAACTGGTAGCGGGCGTGGTCTACGATCCTGTTCACGGCGAACTCTTCGCTGCGGAAAAGGGCAAGGGAGCCTGGTTGCAAGGGCCAACGGGCGATGTACGGCGTCTGCATGTCTCGCCAGTCCGCTATTTGCAGGAGAGTCTGCTTTCCACCGGCTTTCCCAGCCACAAGCGCCACGCCAACCCGAACATTCACTTTTACCAGCAACTGACCTTGCGTTCCCACGGCGTGCGCCGGGCCGGTGCGGCGGCGCTCGACCTGGCATATTGCGCGGCCGGCCGCGTGGACGGCTATTGGGAATTCAATCTGAACCCTTGGGATACAGCGGCCGGCGCGTTGCTGGTGCTGGAGGCGGGTGGCGCCATGCTCCGCTTCGACGGCGCGCCTTTTCGTCTCGATAGCGAAGAGGTTCTGGCCACCAACGGGTTGCTCACCGGGGAAATCCTGGGCTTTTTCAACGACATGTTTGCCGGCCGTGAGATCGAGCCGGTGCCCACAGCCGCCGAGTTTGCCGCACGACGTTTGGCGCGTAGTTAGCGATCCCCGTTCCTGCTGTACAATTTGGTTTCAATTATTCGCCTTCCGGAGAACGGTACATATGACTTACGTGATCGCAGAACCCTGCATTGGAACCAAAGACACAGCCTGCGTCGATGCCTGCCCGGTAGACTGCATTCATCCCAAGAAAGATGAAGCGAAGTATGCTGAAACCGATCAGCTCTTCATCGATCCGGTGGAGTGCATCGACTGCGGTGCCTGTGTTCCCGTCTGCCCGGTGTCGGCTATTTTCGCCGGCGACGATCTGCCTGAAAAATGGTCGGGCTTTGCTGACAAGAACTCTGCCCATTTCGGCCGCTAGGCCGGCCGGCGCTGTTGCGCAGCCATGATCGCTCACCAGGCCGAAGCCGTTGTCCTCCGTACCTGGCCTGTTCATGAAGCTGACCAGATCGTTTCCCTCTTCACCCGGGATTTTGGAAAGATAAAGGGTGTTGCCAAGTCAGCGGCAAGATCGCGCCGTCGTTTCGGCGGCGCGCTCGAGCCGATGACCCACGTGCGCGCCCATTATGCTGAGAAGCCCAGCCAGGAGCTGGTGCGTCTCGACTCTTTCGAAATTCTCCACTCCCCGCTGGCTGAGCCGGTCGATTACGCACGGGCCACCGCCCTCGCTTTTTTCTCCGAGGTCCTGGAGCAGACCCTCCCCGACCACGATCCGCACGATGTAGTTTTCCGCCTGCTGCTCTCGGTGCTGGAACAGACCCGCGTCGATCACATCTGGATGCCGATCACCTACTTTGCCCTTTGGACCACGCGTCTGATGGGTTGGCTCCCGGACCTAAGCCGCTGTCTTTTTTGCGGCGCTTCGCTGGCCGGCCAGCCGGCCTATTTTCATTTTTTCTCCGACGGCCTGGTCTGTGTGGAGCACAAACAGATGGGAGACAACAGTGCTCACGGCGCCACGCTGACGCCCGATTCTCAGGTGCTGGCGGTGCGTATCTTCCGCTCTCCCGCGTCCGCCTTTGCAGCCGAATCCTGGCCTCGCAGCCGCGGCGCCGATCTGCGCCGCTTTGCCATCCAAAGCCTGGAGCGCCACCTGGAGCGAAAACTCACCACCGCCGCGGCGTTGTCACGCCTGGCTGGTTCGTAGAGGCGACTATCACTCAGCTGTCTGCGGAAAAAGTTCTTGTTGGTAGGTCCGGGCATTAATTAGTGTCTGAGTGAAAACCGAACCCTCCAAATTGAGTCCCGCAGGGACGGCTGAGAGTAGCCCAGGACGTAGTCCTGGGTTAGTTTGCGCCAATGAGTAGTCCCGCAGGGACGGCTGAAAATGCCCCAGGATGCAAACCTGGGGTCCCTCTACCTCTGAAGTGGACTAATCGCGATCGATAACCCTACCCAGGACTACGTCCTGGGCTACTCTCAGCCGTCCCTCCGGGACTCAATTTGGGGGTTCAGTTTCACGCAGGCCCTAAACCCCGGACCTATCCAGGTGAAGGGGCCGGCGGTTTTCACTTCAAGACCCACTTAAAAGCGAGCCGACGATTCCACCGACAACTCCGCCCTCGGTCCGTTCTCTGGCGGGTGAAGGCATGTACTGCATCAGCTGGTGAGCCAGTTTAGAAATCGGCAGCGTTTGCAGCCAGACCCGGCCCGGACCGGTCAAGGCGGCGAGAAAGATGCCGTCTCCACCAAAGATCATGTTCTTGATACCCGCGATTCTCGTGATCTGAAAAGCAACGCTGGATTGGAAGGCTCCCACGTGCCCCGGATGTACCCGCAGCGTCTCTCCCGCGGCCAGATCCTTGACTATCAGTTCCCCTGACAGCTCGATCCAGCAAGCGCCTTGCCCGGTTACCTTCTGCAGCAGGAAACCGTCCCCGCCGAAGACCCCGGCGCCCAGGGATTGCTGAAAGCCAACTCCGAGCTGGACCTGAGAGGTGGCGCAGAGAAAGCCGTGGCGGTGGATCAGATACTCCATTCCGGGACCGACCTGGACCGGCTGGATGTGCCCAGGGACACGGGTGGCAAAGGCAATCTCACCCCGAGCGCCCATGGCGCGATATTCAGTCATGAACAGGCTTCCTCCGCCTGCCACTCTTTTCAAAGCGCCGAAGAACCCCCCTCCCCCGCCAAACTGGGTGTGGGTCTGCATTTGGATCGAGCTGCTCATCCAAGAGAGCTCTCCGGCTTCTGAGATCACGGATTCGTTCGGCTCCAGGGTGAACTCGAGAACCGGCAGGGTGGTGCCGACAATACGGCTTTGCATGGCAGACTCCTCCTTGATTCGATGGGGCAACCAGTTTAGAGCATTTTCCCTCCTATGCTGCACAGGCAAGTGCGGCGAGGTGCGTCTTTTCTTGCAGAAAAGCCACGGCCCCGGTTTGCCGACTTAGAAGGGAAATGCTCCCGCTGGAACGGCTCCGCTAAGGCAGGGCTGGAGTTTGATTTAGAATCCAACCGTGGCTCTGCAAGTAACCAGTCCCCTTACCTTCCAGGAACTCCTCTTTCGTCTGCAAACCTTTTGGGCCGAGCGTGGATGCGTATTACAACAGCCTTATGACGTGGAGGTAGGCGCCGGCACCATGTCGCCGGAGACCTTTCTGCGCGTGCTTGACCCGCGGCCTTTCTCTGTTGCCTATGCCCAGCCATCCCGCCGTCCCGCCGACGGCCGCTACGGCGAGAATCCCAACCGCCTTTTCAAACACACACAGTTTCAAGTGGTGCTCAAGCCTCCACCGGTCAATGTGCAGGAGATCTACCTGGAATCCCTCACCGCCATCGGCGTTGACCTGCGCCAGCACGACCTGAAGTTTGAAGAAGACAACTGGGAAGCGCCCACTCTGGGGGCCTGGGGAATCGGCTGGCAGGTCATGTTGGATGGCCTGGAGATCACCCAATTTACCTACTTCCAGCAGTGTGGCGGCCTGGATCTCGATCCCATCTCGGCTGAAATCACCTACGGACTGGAGCGCATCGCCGCCTTTCTGCAAGATGTCGACTCCCTTTATGACGTGGTCTGGGCCCGCACTCCTCATCCCGTCACCTACGGGGAGGTCCGTCATCTGGAGGAGGTGCAGTTCTCGGTTTACAACTTCGAGGAGGCCGATGTGGAGAAGCTCTGGGAGCATCTCCGCCTCTACGAGGCAGAGTGCCAGCATCTGCTAAGCCGGGCCGCGCAGCAGCCGGAGGAGCTTACCCCAGCCGAGCAGCGCCGCTTTCCCGTGCTGGCAGCGTACGACCTCTGCCTCAAGTGCTCGCATCTCTTCAATCTGCTCGATGCCCGGGGCGCGATCTCGGTCACCGAGCGCGTCGGCATCATCGCCCGCATCCGGGTCCTCGCCGTCGGCATCGCCAAGGCCTACTCGCGCATGATTGCGCAGACTACCTCTCGCGCATGATTGCGCGGCTAAAAGATCGATTGGACTCGTATGCCTGAGCTGTTACTGGAAATAGGCCTGGAAGAGATCCCGGCGCGCATGATCGCAGCGGCGGAGGCCGAACTGGCGCGCCGCGTCGAGGGAGTGCTGACGCGTTCCCGCTTACTGGACGCTGCCGCTGTCGTTACCAGCTACTCCACTCCACGCCGGCTAGCGGTGCGCGTCGAAGGCGTGCTCGCCCACCAGCTGGACATGCAGGAACAGCTTACCGGCCCTTCCTGGAAAGCAGCATTTCCCAATGGACAGCCGGGCCCGGCAGCCCAGGCCTTCGCCAAAAAAGCCGGCGTCGCCGTCACGGCGCTGGAAAAAATCACTACGCCCAAAGGTGAATACGCTGCCGCCACCGTGCATCGGCCGGGGCAGAGCGCTGAAAAAGTTCTGGGGGACTCACTACCCCAGGAAATAGGCGCCCTCGCCTGGCCCAAAACCATGTATTGGCGGCCCAACAAGCCGGAACGCTTCGTCCGCCCGCTCCGCTGGCTGCTTTGTTTGCTCGACGGAAGCGTGGTTCCGCTGGAGTTCGCCGGTATCCGCGCCGCCAATTTCAGCTACGGTCATCGCGTCCTCCACGGAGATCATCCCGTCCCCATTGCGCGCCCTGCCGACTACCTGGCGGCGCTCGAGACAGCCTTTGTCGTGGCCGATGTTGCCGCGCGCCGCCATCGCATCCGCAAGGCGCTCGACGCCGCTACCCGGACCTTCCCTGATGCTCGTTGGCGCGAAGACGAGGCCCTGGTGGACGAGGTTACCCATCTTACGGAGTGGCCAACCGTGCTGGCGGGAGACTTCCAGTCCGAATACCTGTCATTGCCGGAAGAAGTCCTGGTCACGGTGATGCGCGGCCATCAGAAATACTTCGCTGTCGAAGACCAGCAGCACGCGCTGGCGCCTCATTTTCTCACCGTGTTGAATACTGAAGTGGATGCCGCAGGCACGGCAATCATCCGCCATGGCAACGAGCGAGTGCTCCGCGCCCGCTTCAACGATGCGCGGTTCTTCTGGAATTACGACCAGAAGATTCCTCTCACCGAGCGGCTGGAAAAACTCAAGACCGTCACCTTTCAGAGGGATCTTGGCAGCTACTTCAGCAAGACCGAAAGCAACCTGCTCATGGCGAAAGCCGTGGCCGCCGCGCTCGCTGCCCAGTCCATCCCTCTCGACCATGCGGCACTGGAACAGGCAGTCCTGCTGGCCAAGACCGATCTCACCACCGAGCTGGTGAAGGAATTCACCGAGCTACAGGGCATCGTCGGGGGACTCTACGCGCGGGCCCAGGGGCTGGGCGAAACCGTAGCCCAAGCCATTTACTCGCAATACGTACCGGCTTCGACGGACGATTCCATCCCGGAAACAGTGGAAGGGCAGATCCTGGGTCTGGCAGACCGTATGGCAACCATTGCGGAGATGTTTGCCATAGGCCTTGAGCCCAGCGGGTCCAAAGATCCCTTTGCGCCTGCGCCGCGCCGCCAATGGAGTCATCAAAATCCTTGCCGAATCGGCTCTGCCCCTTACCTTGCCGGCACTCGCGGCGATGGCATTGGAATCTTTGCCCCGGGCCCGCTCCGGGGAGAGCTCTGGTGCGCTGGCGCCGTTTCTCAAAGAACGCCTGGACTTTTACCTGCGTGAGGTGCGCGGCTACGCCTATGACGTGGTCAACGCCGTGCTCTCAACCGGGCTCACTACGGTAACTGACGCCATCGCGCGAGCCCAGGCTCTTACCCAGGTCCGCGGTTCTGAGGATCTCGTAGCCATCTCCACAGCCTTCAAGCGGATCAAAAACATCCTCCGCCAGGCAGCGGAGAAACAAGACCAATACGGCGGCTCAGTCGCGATCGACCATCTGACCGAGCCGGCCGAGCAGCACCTGTACGCAGAGTCGGTCAGAGTCGCACCCCAAGTGGAAGCTCTCCGTGCCCGGCAGCAATATCCAGAGGCGTTGGAGTGCATTGCTACGTTGCGCCCCTCGATCGACGGCTTCTTCGACCATGTCATGGTCATGGCGCCCGAGCCTCATCTACGCGGAAACCGCCTGGCCCTGATTGCCTCCGTGTTGAGCGATTTCTCCCGCATCGCGGACTTCTCCGAAATCGTCCCCGGGTAATCAGACCCGTATTGGGAAAGCTCCATCGCTACAACTTGCGTGGAAGCAAACGGCACCAAAATAGATATGTTAATAGAATGTTAAATTGCGTATATTAACTCAACGCATAACAGGCTTTTGAACCCCCAGGTACAGCCTGCGATGCGAACCCTCCTCTCGTTGAACAACAGGACGCGTACCTGACATACGGCAAAAGGGAGAAATTTATTCAGGAGGCATAGTCAGTGACCCGGATATCGTTTCATCAGAAATTGGATACCCTTCGTGAACGCCTCCTTCAAATGGCCGGTGTAGCAGAACAGACCCTCACTTTTGCCCTCGACGCGCACTGCCGCGGTGACCTTTCGGCCTGTTCCAGGGTGCGCTTGAACGAGGTCATCATCAATCGCTCGGAGAGAGAAATCGATCAGATGGCGCTGGATTTGTTGGCGATGGAACAACCCATGGCCCAGGATCTGCGCTTTGTTCTCGCCGCCATCAAGATCAATTCCGATCTGGAGCGGGTGGGCGACCAGTCGATGACCATTGCCTTGCTGGCTGAAGAACTCGCGGGCAGCCAGGCATGCGAGTTTCCAATCGACATTCCGCAGATGGCGGAGTTATCGATGACCATGGTCCGGAAGGCGCTGCAGGCGCTCGCCGAGCGCGACGCCGAGTTGGCGACCAGCGTGCTGGCCATGGATGACGCGGTGGATGAGATGAACCGGCGGGCCAAGGCCGTGCTGCTTGATTGCATCGCGCGGGATTCCAGCGCCGCCCGATCCGCCGTCAACCTGCTGTTCATTTCCCGCAGCCTGGAGCGCATCGCCGACCACGCCACCAACATGGCCGAAGACGTCATCTTCTGGGTGTGCGGAGCAGATGTGCGCCACGGAAACGTGATGCAAACGCGATCAGTTCACGCGCTGCAACCTGGCAATTAGTTTTTGTGCCAGGTTCTCCCCTGAGTCGGACCACAACAGGCGGCTGCTGATCCCACAGTTCTTCTGGATGGCGTTGGTAACTTCTACCAGCTTCTGCACGTTGCGCTTCACGTGCTCGGCGCCGACCAGGTCCAGCTCCACATCTTCCAGCAGGAAGGGCGTGTCCAGGCCGAAATCCACCCGGACTTGCCCGTTCTCCTCGTAGGCGCCTTCGTCGAAGTGCGGCCCGAAACCAACCACACGCACCGTCGCGGGTTCCTGTTTCCAGACCGGATCCAGTCCGCCGACGCTCTCCGGTACCCACAGATTCCAATGGAGTTCGAACTCGTAGGCAAAGTCGTCATGCAGGATCTCTGTGGCTTCGGCCACCGCTTGCTCCGGTACAGACTCCTTCACTTCGTCTTCCTCGTAAATCCGCTGGTAAAAGGGGGCCTCATTCCAGGAGATGGGATAAGCGGCGGCGGCATGCACCCGCAGGGGGTGCTCTACGCCGGAGAACTGCTTCAGCACCGAGACGATCGCCGGAGCGAGGGCCGGAAGGCGAAAATTAGGAAACCATAGACTCAGGTACAGCCGATCAGCCATCACACCATTTTAAGCTTTCCCGAGACCTGCCCGGCGGAGAGAAACGGCCGATGAGAAAATTAAAGATGATGGGGCTTACGCCAGCTGGCTTGCGCAAGTGGATCGCCGTAGTCGCTGGGCTGCTGGTCGCCGCTATCGCAGGATTTTTTGTATATGGCCGCTGGCAGGGCCGTCGCCTCGGCCACGACGTGCCGTATGGATTGGGAACGGTCTATCCAGCAGTCCACCAATGGATTCACCTACTCCGAGTCACGGGGCGGACACACGATATACACCCTGCACGCCTCCAAAGCCGTGCAGTTCAAGAATGGCGACCATGCCGAACTGCACGACGTGAGCATCACCCTCTACGGCGCCAAGGGAGCACCCTCCAACCACATCTATGGCAGTGAATTCGATTGGGATCCGGTCAACGGCATTGCTCGCGCCACGGGTGAAGTCCAAATCGATATTCAGGGCTCCACCGGTCCTGGCGCGCAAGCCGGCAAGACCTCGGAGGATGAAGGCGAAGACAAGAATACCGTGCACGTCAAGACCTCGGGCCTGGTCTTCAACAAACAAACGGGCCTCGCCAGTACCACGGAGCGGATTGAGTTCCGCCTCGCCTCCGCTGCCGGCAGCGCCACCGGCGCCAGCTTCGACTCCCAAACAGGAGTCGTGATCCTGGCCGCGGACGTGGCTTTCAACTCCAGCGTGGGAGGAAGCCCGCTAACCGTCCGTGCTCACCATGCACAGTTCGATCGCGCCAGCCGGCTGCTTTATCTGCTGCAGGACGTAACCGACTATGCCGACAGTCACAGCTCCTCAGACCAGGCGACGGTCTCCTTCCGCGCCGATGGATCGGCGTATCAGATTGAAGCGGAAGGCAATGTGATTCTCACCTCCAGTGATGGCCAGCAGATCAACACCCGCAAGGCGCATATCGACCTGGGCCCCAGGAGCGAACCGCAGCAGGCGGTTTTAGATGGCGGCCTGCTCTATGTCGCCAATAACGACGCGCGCCTGCTGCATGGGTCGGCCTCATCAGGAACGCTCTTGTTCGGCCCCCAATCCACCGTCAAGCACGCGCAGTTGCGCGACGCTGTTTCCGTGGTCGATGAGGAGAAGTTGCCGCCGGTTTCGAGCGCGCCGGGCAAGATCCGCCAGAACCCGCCTGAGTCGACCACCCGTCAGGTGGGAGGTTCCAAGGTGGATGTCGACTTCACTTCCGGACCAGACCGCCGGCCCATGGCCGACCACATTCTCGCCGTAGGGAGCGCGCGGCTGAACGTGCACACCATCTACGCCAAAACACCGCCCGAGGACACGACTGTACAAGGCGATCAACTCTTTGCCACGCTTGTGGACGGAGAGGTTCTCTCCAGTCTGCGCGGCACCGGCCACACCAGCCTGGTCACGGTCAGCCCTAGCGGCGTGAAGCAGAGCAGCACCGGTGACAATCTGTTGCTCACCTTCGCTCCGCCTTCCACGAAGCCGGCCCCGAAGACGGGCAAAGGAAAACCCTCGCCTCCTGCTCCCGCAGCCGGCCGCCCAGTTGCAATCCGCGGTGCAGATGGGAAACGTGACCCTGACCCAGGAAACACCGGCCAAGCCAGCCGATGCGACTGCGCAGCCTGGCGCTGCAGTTCCTGATGTCACCACCGCCGTCGCCCAACGAGCGGCCTATGACGCTGCCAGCCAGGTGATGCAGTTGTCAGGAGACCCGCGCATCCGGGATGCCAACGGAGAATTGAGCGCGGCATTCTATTGAAATGGAACGCACCACCGGCAATGCCAATGCCACGGGTGGCGTCAAGGCGACCTATCGTCAGTCGAGCGGTCAGAAGCAGCAGCCCTTTACGGGAACCGGACCGGTGCATGTGGTCGCCGACCACGCTCATCTCGATCACGCCACAGACCTCACCACTTTTTACGGAAAGTCCGGTGAACTGGCCCGCCTCTGGCAGGGAAGCGATTCTGTTTCCGCACCGGTGCTGGAGCTCTCCCGGGTGCGGGCAACCTTGGCCGCGCATGGTCCGGGCGGCGATGCCGCGGCGGTCAACGCCGTATTCACCAGTGCCCCCAGCAACACTGCGGCGACAGCCGGGCTCCGCCTGCCCACACCGCTCAAACCTCCGTGGTGCGCCTCCAGAGTCGAACTCTCTTCTACGCCGATGCTGATCACAAGGCGGTTTTCAGTGGCGGGGTGGTGGCGCAGACGGTCTCTGGCGTTTTGCATTCCAATTTCATGGATGTCTACTTCACCCCAGCGCCGCGCCGCGGGCGCTCATGGGCCCAGTCGCCGTCCCCCGGCAAGACGCCAGACCAGCAGGGCAGCCAGGTCTCGAAGATCGTCGCCCGCGGCGCCGTGGAACTTCAGCAGCCCGGCCGCAAGGGCACTGGCGAGGACCTCACCTACACCGCGGAGGACGGCAAATTTGTGCTCACGGGAACGAGTGCTACGCCTCCGCGCCTCACCGATCAGGTACGCGGCACAGTAACTGGGGCTGCGTTGATTTTCAATGATCGCGATGATAGCGTCATGGTAAGTAGCGGTGCTTCCAAAGCAGTGACCCAGACCCGTGTTGCGAAGTAAATGCAAAAGCTTAGTACAGACGAAATCGGCAAGTCTTACAAGGGCCGGCAGGTCGTTCGGGGGGTAAACCTTGAAGTCTGCCAGGGCGAGGTGGTTGGGCTGCTGGGCCCGAATGGCGCCGGCAAGACCACCAGCTTTTACATGATTGTGGGTCTCATCGCTCCCGATACGGGACAGGTTTTCGTCGACGACATCGATATCACGCGTGTTCCCATGTATCTGCGGGCGCGCCAATACGGCATCAGCTATTTGCCTCAGGAACCTTCCGTGTTTCGCAAGCTGACGGTAGAAGAGAACATCCTCGCCGTGCTCGAGGTGCAGTCGCTTTCGCTCGAAGTGCGTCGCGCCCGGACAGAAAAGTTACTGGATCAGTTGAATCTGGGCCACATACGCAAGACCCGCGGCTACGCTCTTTCCGGCGGTGAGCGGCGCCGGGTAGAGATCGCCCGCTGCCTTTGCATCCAGCCTTCCTTCATCCTGCTGGATGAGCCATTTTCCGGCATCGATCCGATCGCCGTCCTGGATTTGCAGGAGATCATCTTCGACCTGAAAGCAAGCGGAATCGGGGTATTGATCACGGATCACAACGTCCGTGAAACCCTCTCCGTGACCGACCGTGCTTACATCATCAACGAAGGGCGTATCTTCCGCACCGGCAGCCCGGAACAGTTGGGCAAAGATCCGGAAGTACGCCGGGTTTACCTCGGTGAGGGTTTTTCCCTGAACTAGCTGCGGAAAAACTTATGTGGTTCGTGCCCCTGGTTCCCTCACAAAGGACGGGTGCCCCACATCTCGCTCGTTTTTCGCGAGATGTGGGATTGCACTGCTCCCTCCCTCTGACTCTCAATTCATCCGACGCGCTTAGCGGTCAAAATCAGTGGAATCCCACATCTCGCGAAAAACGAGCGAGATGTGGGGCACCCGTCCTTTGTGAGGGAGCCAGAGGCACGAACCGGCGGTTCTTACACACCCTCTTAGCTGCTGGGGATGCCTTCGGCTCCCAACAGCACTTTTTCCGGAGCCCATGAAGCCCGTGTCCTTCGTTCAGTCAATTTTCCGCAATCCTTCCGGAGCCGGCTCAGGTCACTTTGGGCCGGCCAACAGAAAAGCATTCCTCCACAGGGGCTCAGAAAAGGTAAACTAAGGCCGCAAGCACTTTAGCGGTGAACGGCATGGCTCTTCTACAACCAAAGCTAAGCTTGAAAGTTGCGCAGCGTCAGATATTGACGCCTGGCCTGATGCAGATGGTCAGTGTGCTGGCGCTCAACAAGCTGGAGCTGAAAGAGTTGATCAACACCGAGATTGTTGAGAATCCGGTGCTGGAAGAGTTGGAAGAGAGCGTTCCCCTCATCGATGACATCGCTCTCCGGGAAGCCGAACGGGACCGCAGTGTCGAAGAGGTTGCAGCTCAGGCCGAACGCGACAAGCGTGATCCTTTCGATGAGATCGATTTTGGATCCTACTTCCAGGATTATCTGGATCCGGGCTTCCGCACGCCTAACGGTTTTGAACAAACCGACAAGCCATCGTTTGAAAATTTTCTTTCCCAGCCCAGCACCCTCACCGATCACCTCTTCTGGCAACTGGGTTCCCTGAACCTCAGCGGCGACCTGCGCGCCGCCGCCGAATATGTGGTTGGCAACCTGGACCAGGACGGCTATTTGTTGGCCGAGGACGAGGAGCTGTTAGCCGGGTTTGTGCGTGAGTATGAACCCGCTCCCGGCTGCCGTGCCTATCGCCCCCTCCGAGCTGCTGGCTGAGGCCGTGCAACTGGTGCAGAACCTCGATCCCGTGGGCGTAGCCACGCGCAGCTTGCGCGAGTGCCTGCTGGTGCAGATAGAGGCGCAACGCCGTGAATTTCAGCTCGCGCTGGCGCGTCACCGCTCCACCACCGGCGGAGTCCGCTGCGCCGGAAGCGGTCAATGGCGGCGGAGAAGTCGAAGCTGCCCCCGCGTGCGGCGTGCACGAAGACAAATTGCCCGTGTTCGCGCTTGCGGCGCGTATTGTGGATCAGCATTTGTCGCTGTTGCAGAAGCGCGATTTGCGCGAGATGACCAAAGTACTGGGCACGCCGCCGGAATTGATCCAGCACGCCATCGACTTTATTCGCAGTCTCGATCCCCGCCCGGGCAGCGATTTAACCGCTCCGATGCGCGGCTGATCGAGCCTGACGTGGCCTTTGTCAAGCGCGGCGGCGAGTTTGTCGTGGTCATGAATGAGGAAGATCTGCCCACCCTGCGCCTCAATCATGGCTATCGCAAGTTGCTGTCCCAGGAAGGCACAGAGAGAGACGTAAAGGAATACGTCAAAGAGCGTTACCGCTCGGCTCTGCAACTGATGCGCAACATCGAGCAGCGCAAGAACACCATCCTCAGAACCTGCGAAGCCATTGTGCGCCGCCAGGGCGAATTCCTGGAGCGTGGCGTGGACGCCCTGAAACCGATGATGATCAAGGAAGTGGCGGAAGAGATCGGCGTCCATCCGTCGACTGTCAGCCGCGCCGTTTCAAGCAAGTATGTGCACACTTCGCAGGGCGTTTTTGAGCTGCGTTTCTTTTTCTCCGAAGGCGTTCATGGGCCCGAGGGCGGCAGCACTCCACTGATGTTGCTTAAACGCAAAGTCAAGAAGTTGATCGATGAAGAAGATCCGCGCAAGCCCCTCACCGATGATTTGATAGCCAGTATGCTGGAGGCTCAGGGTATTGACGTCACCCGCCGCACGGTAGCCAAGTACCGCGAAGATTTACGCATACCCAGCACCCACCAACGCCGAGTTCGGGATTGAGTTAAACATTTTTACTCTGCTGTACGCGAGTACACTGAGATGTATGCGGCGTCTTAAACAAGAAGGGCTGCACTTGGCGAACCTCTCAACAACACCGCGATTCCAAAAAATGCTATAGAATCGGGAATCTTGCGGGCCAAGGAATCCCTCTAGAGCAGTTCGCAATGGGTGTGTACCGAAGCGATTGGCCTTTACGTGGTTTTCTCCCAAGGAAAACCACACCTCGCGATCTTTACGAGGCCACAGTATTGCGAAACTGCGTTAGGAGTCTCAGCATGCCGGTTGAATGCACGGGCAGGCAGGTGGCAATCACCCAGCCATTGCGCACATTAGCAGAAGAGGGAATCGAGCGCATCGCCAGGATTCTCGGTAAGATCACCAGCGCCCATGTGGTTTTGACTGCGGAGAAGTACCGGCAGATCGCCGAAGTTACGGTCAAGACCCGGGCCTGCACGCTGGTCGCCCTCTGCGAATCCAGCGCCAGCATGGAAACTGCGCTGCGCGACGCGCTGGTGAAAGCCGAATCCCAGGCAACGCGCTATAAAGACAGGCAGCGCACGCGCAAGCGCCAGCCCAAGCAGGAAAAACAGGTGGAGGAGACCGCTGTCGCGCGCAGCGGCCGGGGAAGTGTGCCCGAGAGCAAGGCCGCCAAGGCCGGACACACCAACGGAACCACCAACGGCAAGAGCCACGCCCAGCCCCCGATTCCCGTCACCGTACATTCATTTCCGGCACGCGTGCCCATCACCGAGCCCCACATCGTTCGCTCGCTCGACTCGGTAGCGCTGCGGCCCATGACGCTGGAAGAGGCGGTCAAAGAAGCAGAGTTTCGCGACCGGGACGTTTTTGTTTTTCGGGATAACGAAGGTAACGTGAAAGTCCTACATCGGAAGCGTGATGGCAAGATGGAATTGATCGAAGCTCCCTAACCCATTCGTCGCAAACGCAGTGCTCAATTCCTCTAACCACAGTCGTCCTTCCACAGCGCAAGCGATGCCCGGCAGGCATAGTACACTTGCGGATTTTCAGGACCTTAGGTAACTGCGACCTCGGAGTTTGCCGGTACTTCTTTCAGGGGATACTCCTGCTTGGAAAGCGGCCTTGATACTCAACCCTGGGGGCTCTCCGCTGCGGCGATCCAAATGATGAATTCAGAAGCTGATGTTGCCGTGCTCACGGCCCAGCAAAAGTCACTCCTCGAAGCTTTGCCCTGCTACGTTTTCGTGCAGCGCGGCAGCAGCGTGGTCTACGCCAATCGTGTCGCCCGCGAAATTCTGCACCTGGAAGAAGGCGCTGTGATTGCGGTGGATGACCTCTTTCGTGGGCAGTTCCCAGGTTTTGCTTATGCTCATCCGGGAACGCCGTTGCGTGGGTCGACCCATGTCTTCGGCTCCGGAAGCCAATCCTATTCCTCTGATTTCAATTGCCAGATGCGCACTCCACTGGACTCATCGGTGCCGGTGCGCGGCAGCTTCCGCATGTTGCGCGTGGAACCGGAACCGGAGCTGCTGATCGTCGCCCTGCGTTCTCCGCGCGCACTGGAAAAGGATCCAGGGCAGGCTTCGGAACACGGCTCGCCGTCGAACTTCCTGGAGCAACTCTTGAACGCCGCTCCGGAAGCGATCATGATCACGCGCGGCTCCAAGATCCTGCATATCAATCGCGAGTTTGAGACCCTCTTCGGGTTCAGTTCCGATGAAGCGCTGGGCCAGAATACGTACGATATTCTCATTCCAGAAACGCGCCGGCATGAGTTCGACATGCTCGAACACACCATGCAGCTTCACGGCCGGGCGTCGATGGAGACGGTGCGCCTGCATAAATCAGGCGAGCTCATTGATGTGTCGATCCTGGTGGCTCCTATCAGCATGGCGGGGGTGGAAGTGGGCAATTTTGTCAGCTACCGTGACATCCGCGAGAAGAAGCAGACCGACGCCCGCCTGCAGCTTGACGCGCTGCATGATCCTCTCACCGGTTTAGCCAACCGGGCGTTGTTTCTCGACCGCCTGCAGCTCACGATGGCTCGGCAGCAGCGCCATTCCCGGCTCAATTTTGCGGTGATGTTTCTTGATCTGGATCGCTTCAAGGCAGTGAACGATAACCTGGGTCATGCCAGTGGCGACGAATTGCTGGTGCAGATGGCGGCTCGCCTGCGGGCCTGCTTTCGCCCCCAAGATACGGTGGCGCGTTTCGCAGGCGATGAATTCGCCGTCCTGCTCGAGGACGTCACCAATGTTTCCGATGTCACCGCCATCGCCGAACGAGCCCAGCATGACATTCGCTTGCCGGTCGCGTTGAACGGTCAGGAGGTCTTCGTTTCCGCCAGCATCGGTATCGCCTTCGGTACCCTGGACCACACCAGTGCGGAACAGGTCTTGCGCGATGCCGACTACGCCATGTATCAGGCCAAGTCCAACGGCAACGCGAGGCACGAGGTCTTTGACGGCTCCATGCATGTGCATGTAGCTGCCCAGATGAAAAGGGAACAGGACCTGAAGGAGGCCCTGGAAAACAAGGAGTTCGAGGTCTGGTATCAGCCCATCTACCGGCTGGCCAAGGGGGAAATCGAGGGCTTTGAGGCGCTCCTGCGGTGGCGCCGGTCTGACGGCGAGTTTGTGCCCCTGCAGGATTTCCTGCCCACGGCCGAGGAGACGGGAACCATTATTCCCATCGGCCTGTTTGTCCTGGAAGAGGTCTGCCGGCAACTGAGCTCCTGGGCAGAAACGCTGCCGGATGCCAAACCGAGCATCGATGTAAATCTGTCGTTGCGCCAGTTCAGGGATCCTCAATTGCTCAGCCACCTCGCTGAGTTGCTGGCCAAATGGAAATTTGCCCCGGGACAGTTGCGCCTCGAAGTGACCGAGGCTGCGGTGAATCAGGACCCGGAGGGAGCGCTGGCGGTTTTTCAGGGCCTGGCTGATCTGAAAATAAGCGCCGCCCTGGATAACTTCGGCGCTGGTCTTGCCTCCATGAACCACTTCATCCGCTTGCCCATCGATATGGTGAAGGTTGACCGTCGTCTGATCGCCTACCTGCCGGTTCCGGGTAAGCAGGCGGCGATTTTGCAAACCATCTTCGACCTCGGGCGCGCGCTTGAGGTAAGTATGCTGGCCGAGGGCGTCGAACGCAGGGACCAGTTGGATGCGCTCCTGAAGTACGGCTGCGAATTGGGCCAGGGACATCTGTTTTCCGCGCCGGTGACGACAGAAAAGGCGAAGCAGCTGCTGCAGAACGGCCGCTGGTCCATTTAAGGACCTGTGTCGAATCTGGATTAGCCAGCGCAGGCCTCTGCTGAATGCTACGATTGCCCCATGCCCCGCAGACGCGCCTCCCCAGAGAAAGCCACCAGACCCGGCCCTCGTAAAACTATCAAGAAGGCCGCAGCGGTCGTCCCGGCCGTGGCTTCTGAGCTGGTGATCCTCACTGGCCTCTCTGGTTCCGGCAAGGCTTCCGCGCTCAAGGCATTTGAGGATTTGGGTTTCTATGCGGTCGACAACATGCCGCTGGAGTTGATCCCGGCATTTGCCGATCTGGTCCGGCAATCGGCGGAGATTAACCGGGCGGCGCTGGTGGTTGATGTGCGTGAGGGCCAGCACCTCGACCGTTTTCCGGCCATCCTTCGCCAGGTCAGGAAGGTACTCTCGACCACGGTAGTCTTTCTCGATGCCTCCGACCCTTCGTTGGTGCGGCGATTTTCCGAAACCCGGCGTCCTCACCCGCTGGGCCGGACGGAAACCGTGGTGCGCGCGATTCATGCCGAGCGAAAGCTGCTTGATCCCATCCGCAACCTGGCGGATATCAGTGTCGACACTTCCAGCTACAACGTCCATGAGCTGCGCGCCTACATTCTGCAGAAGTTTGAGCGGGGCGACACGGACAAGAACCTGTTGGTCTCCTCCATCAGTTTTGGCTACAAGAACGGCGTGCCTTTGGAGGCGGATCTGGTCTTTGATGTCAGGTTTTTGCCCAATCCGCACTTTGTGGCCGAGTTTCGGCACCTGACCGGACGCCATCCCAAGGTAGCCAAATACATTCGTGATTTCCCCCAAACGGCTGAGTTCCTGGACCGGATCACCCAGCTGCTGCTCTTTCTGCTGCCTCATTACATTGAAGAGGGTAAGAGCTATCTGACGGTAGCCTTTGGCTGTACCGGAGGCCAGCACCGTTCGGTAATGATCGCGGAAGAAGTGCGCAAGCGGTTAGCCAAGGAGGGCTACCGGGTCAAGGCCGTCCACCGCGACATGCCGCACTGAGGCGGCGTCCTTGCTCTGGGAACCTGCAGTCCTGTTTTCGTGGTCAGAATGGGGAAGACCGCCATTCGCCCGGGCGATTACAATAGCCAGATGCGTTCCAAGCAGCGCCGCGCTTCCGGGGTTTCCGCGTGAGGAAGTTGCTGCGCCTGATGGGTTATGTGCAGCCGTATTGGCTGCAGGCATTTTCCTCGGTCATCCTGATGGCCGGCGTGGGTCTCCTGGACGCCTTTCGCCTCTTGCTGGTCGGCCCCATTTTCGAACGCGTGCTCAACCCCAATGCGCCCGACCAGAGGATTCCCCTCTTCGGTCTCCACTCCAGCATAAGCCTGCAACAGATTGTGCCGGCGCACTTCCACAATGAATGGACGATCGTCGCTTTCGCCCTGGTCGCTTCTACTCTGCTCAAGGGGATCTTCGATTATTGCGGAACCTACCTGGTGAACTATGCCGGCTTCGGTATGATCACCGATCTGCGAGACGATCTCTACAACGCCATCCTGCGCCGCTCCGTCTCCTTTTTTCAACAGCATGCCACCGGCACTATCGTCTCCACCCTGATCAACGACATTGAGCGGGTGCAATTTGCCATGTCCTCGGTGCTGGCGGAGCTTTTGCAGCAGTTTTTCACCTTGATCTTCACCGCCTGCGTGGTGGTGGTTTTGGGCGGCAAGCTGGCCTGGGTTCTGCTGCTCTTTGTTCCCGTCGTTTTGGCCTCAGCGCGCAGGATCGGGCGCACTGTGCGTCAGACCACGCGCCGGGGACAAGACAAGCTGGCGGAGATACAGAACATCCTGCACGAGACCATTACCGGGAATCGCATTGTCAAAGCCTTCAACATGGAGCTTTGGGAGATGACGCGGTTCCAGCAGGCAGCCCGCCGGCTCTTCCATGCCAACCTCCGTTCGGTGCGGGCACAGGCCATCAGTTCGCCGCTCATGGATTCGATTGGCGCCGTGGCCATCGCCTTGTTGCTGCTGGTTGGCCGCAACGAAATCAGGGCCCACGTGTTCACCGCCGGAACCTTCTTGGCGTTTATCATCGCGGTTTTCAAGCTGTATGATCCGGTGCGCAAATTCGCTCTCTTCTATAACAACTTTCAACAGGCGTTGGGCGCATCCTCGGAGATCTTTCGCTTCATGGATACCCAGGATGAGGTAAGGGAGAAGGCCGGCGCTCACGTACTCAAGGAGTTCAAACAGGAGATCCGGATCGAAAGCGTCTGCTTCGACTATCGCAATGAAGAAGGCGAACGCCAGGTTCTCCGGGACATCAACCTGGTTGTCCCCAGGGGTGAGGTGGTGGCGCTGGTCGGCCCCAGCGGCGCCGGCAAGTCCACCCTGGTGAACCTGATCCCGCGCTTCTTTGACGTGACTGCGGGCAGCATCCGCATTGACGGCCATGACCTGCGAGATGTGAGCCTGGCGTCTCTCCGTTCGCAGATAGGCAATGTGACCCAGGAAACGATCCTCTTCAACGACACCGTGCGCAACAACATCGCCTACGGCGAGGCTGGGATTTCCATGAGCCGGGTGATCGCATCTGCCCAGGCTGCCTTGGCGCACGATTTTATCGAGCGCCTGCCGGAAAAATACGACACCGTGATCGGCGAAAAGGGCTTCCGCCTCTCGGGTGGAGAACGCCAGCGTATCGCCATTGCCCGGGCATTGCTCAAGAATGCGCCCATTCTCATTCTCGACGAAGCCACTTCGTCCCTGGACTCGGAGAGCGAATCGCTGGTACAGGCCGCCCTTTCCAATCTGATTGCCGGCCGCACCGTCTTCGTCATCGCCCATCGCCTGTCGACTGTGCGCCGCGCTTCGCGCATCGCCGTCATCGAAGATGGCCGCATTACCGCCATCGGTCCTCACGAGGAGCTGCTTCGCGTCTCTGCCACCTATCAGCGTCTTTACCAATTGCAATTCATGGATCCCGCCGAGTTTCCGGGGAATGTTGTTCCCGGTCATCTTGAGCCTGTTTTGAGCGCCGAGGTCGAGCGTTGAGCGCATCCCCCACCAAACCGCCCCCGATATATTCCATGACTGGCTTTGCCCGGGTAAGCGGCCGGGTCAACGACGTTTTGTCCTGGAACCTCAGCCTGAAGAGCGTCAACCACCGGTTTCTCGATCTGCACATGCGCCTGCCGGCCGGCGCCGAACCACTGGAGATGCGTCTGCGCCGGCTGCTCAAGGAAAAGGTGCTGCGCGGCCACCTCGAAGTTACCTTGAGCGTGGAACGAGGCCTTCGCCCCAGTGCTCACTTTGACCGGGACCTGTTGCAGGGGTACATCGCTGCCTTCCGCGCCGCTGCGAGCGAAAGCGCACTCGAGCAGCAGCCGGACCTGAATGCCATCTTTCGCCTGCCTGGGGTCTTGACCGGCGAAGCCCGCTTCAGCGAAGAAGAGGTACAGGCACTGGAAGAAGATGTGGTTGCGCAAACCGGCCGGCTGGTGGAGGCTTTAAACCACATGCGCGGCCAGGAAGGCGCATCGTTGGCCCGGGAACTGGCCGCCACCATGGAGCGTCTGGACAGCGCCGTATCCCAGGTCGCGCACATGCGGCAGGAGGTGCAAAGGGCCTACTTTGAGCGCATTAGCCAACGTATCGCCGGTCTGTTGAACGGCCACGCAGGGGTCGACCGCGACCGCGTCTTGCAGGAGGCCGCCATGCTCGCGGAGCGCAGCGACGTGGAAGAGGAAGTCACCCGCCTGCGCACCCACATCCGGCACTTTCATTCCCTGCTGGAGGCTGGAGGCGAGGTGGGCAAAAAGCTTGATTTTCTGTTGCAGGAGATGAACCGTGAGGCCAACACCCTGCTTTCCAAGACTGGCGGCGTAAGCGGGAATGGCCAGCGAATTACTGATTTGGGCCTGGGAATGAAATCGGAGATCGAAAAAGCCCGCGAACAGGTTCAAAATCTTGAGTAACACTTGTGCGGGACGGCGCTCATAGCGAACCGCGGTATTATCAGGGGAACACCTTGGCAGGCATTCTGTTCATCATTTCGGCTCCCTCCGGTTCTGGTAAATCGACGTTGGTGAACCACCTGCGTTCGCTGGTGAGCAATATCGAGTTCTCCGTCTCTTACACCACGCGTGCCGCCCGTCGTACCGAGCAGCCAGGACGCGAATATAACTACACGTCGCCGGCCAAATTTGAAGAGATGATTCAGCGGGATGAGTTTCTGGAGTGGGCTTTAGTCTTCGGCAACTATTACGGTACCGCTCGGCGCTCGCTCACCGACGCCCAGGCAGCAGGAAAAGATCTGCTCCTCGACATCGACGTGCAGGGAGCCGGACAGGTACGGGAGAAGATCCCGGATGCGGTCAGTATCTTTGTTCTTCCGCCCAACCCGGAGGAACTGGCTGCTCGGCTGCGCAATCGGAGCATTGAAGAAGGCAGTCTTGACGAGCAGGAGATTGCCCGGCGGTTAGCCAAAGCAAGAGGGGAAATCGAGGCCTACCGCCAGTACCGTTATATCCTGGTAAACGATAAGCTTGATTATGCAGTTGAGTCGTTGAAAGCCATCGTGATTGCGGAAAGGGCTATGCGCCAGGGAGCGCAACCAGACCCTGAGACTGCTCATATGATGCAGCTCGCCGATAAATGCCGGCAGGCGAACGCCACCGAACGCTTGGAACCTGTACTAGCCTCGTTCGGGCTGATCGACATGCACGCCACCCGCGCCTGACTGCCGGCGATAAACCCTGCAAACCCTCGACAGGAGCCAAGATGACGTCAGAGCATGGACTTGATAGCAACTTTCGTTATGTGGTCATGGCAGCGCGCCGTGCCCGGCAACTTCAGAACGGCTCCCAGCCATTGATCGACTCCCGCTCCAACAAGGCCTGCCGCGTGGCCCAGGAAGAGATCGCCGCCGGCAAGGTCACAGCGGCGCCGCCCCGGGCGGAACTGCTGGAAGAAATGGTAGAGCCCCACGAGCCGCACGACCTGGACTCCTAACCGGCTGCAGCCAGCGGTCTTTAGCGCATCAGGTCCCTCTCATCGCTAGGGCCCTCCCGGGTCTTAGTTGGCGTTCGGAGGAATCTGCTGTGCCTCCGGATAGCTTTTCTCCACGCAGGCGAAGAGAGCGCCGCTGAGCCCCACCCCCCGTCGTACAATCATCGCTATGAAGGTCACGGTCGGTGTCTCCGGAGGCATTGCCGCTTACAAGGCGGCTGAACTGGTGCGAGCCTTACAACGCCAGGCGCTGGATGTGCACGTGGTAATGACGCAAGCGGCCCAGAAGTTCATCACCCCGCTTACTTTCGCCTCGCTCACCGGCCATAAAGTGATCACCGGGCTATGGCCGTCGCCGGGAAGTGGGGAAGCCGATCTCGACTCCTCCATTGAGCATATTGGCGAAGCGCAGTCGACTGAAGCCCTGGTGGTAGCCCCGGCGACCGCCAACATACTGGCGAAATTCGCTCATGGGCTGGCCGACGACTTCCTGACCACCCTCTTTCTCGCCACTCATGCACCCGTGATCGTGGCTCCGGCGATGAACGTAAATATGTGGGAGCATCCTGCCACCCAGGCCAACATGGAGATCCTTGCAGCCCGCGGGGTAAGGGTAGTGCCGCCCGAAAAGGGCCCGCTGGCCTGTGGCATGACCGGCAGCGGCCGATTGGCCGAGCCGGAAGCGATTGTCGAAGCCGTGCTGGGCCAGCTTCACCATCGCAACGATCTGGTGGGAGAGACGGTTTTGGTAACCGCTGCTGGGACCCGCGAAGCCATCGATCCCGTGCGTTTTCTGGGGAACCGTTCCAGCGGCAAGATGGGCTATGCCGTGGCCGAAGAGGCGCAGCATAGGGGCGCGCGCGTGGTCTTGGTGAGCGGCCCCTCGCCGCTCCGTCCGCCGGCCAATTGCGAGCTGCTTTCTGTCGTCAGCGCGGAGGAGATGCGCCGTGCCGTTCTCAGCCGCCTCGATCAGGCCACGATCGTCATCAAGGCCGCTGCAGTTGCCGATTACCGGCCGCGGGTATTGGCGGAGCAAAAGATGAAGCGGACCGGCCCAATCACTCTGGAGTTCGAGCCTACCGAGGACATTCTGCGCGAAGTGGTGCTCAGCAAGCGGCCCGGTACGCTGGTGATTGGCTTTGCCGCGGAAACAGAAAATCTCCTGGTGCATGGCCGCGACAAGCTCTTGCGTAAGGGAGCGGATGCGATTGTATTGAATGACGTCTCACGACCCGGGCTGGGATTTGATTCCGATCGCAATGCCGCCACCTTTCTAACCCCCAAAACCGCCATCGAACTGCCGGAGATGACCAAGCACGAACTAGCCAATCGCATTCTGGACGAAGTGATCGCTTTACGCCGCCCAGCATCGCTGGTCGCCGAAACCGGCCTGGTGTCGAGCAACTCCAAGCTGCAGGAATAAGGGCTGAGGTGTGTTCCGCCCTCCGATCCGTGCTTGTTTCACGGCCAACAAAGGTTGGGTGCCCCATTCAAGCCGTTTTTGGGCTTGAGTGGGATACCACAATACTCGACGCGCTTTTTTGTCATCCCGAGGAGCCGACTTGCCTGCGGCAAGTTAAGAGTGAAATGAACGCTGGAAATCGAGGTTGATTGTATTGGCTTTATTTTTTGTTCATTAGGAGCAAAGCCGAGGGATCTGCGGTTTCTCTCTGCGGATGTAACCTATAGGAAATCCGGTTCACCATGCCGTTCGATCCTCAGTTGCAACAAGCCATCGCCGCGCACATGCAGTACCTGCGCGACCTTGGTATCTACGATTTTTATCGTCGCAGCGGTCCGCAGTTTGCAGATGAGAAGGCGGACGACGAAGCCGTCGCAATCTCACTCGCCCCACAGGAGCCCGTCATTCCCCCACGCAAGCCCGTACCTCCGCAGCCAGCCGTCGGCTCATTTGTTGCTCCGCCGAGCCGTGCTGAAGCACTGCGCGCGATCCAATTCGAAATTGGCGACTGTACCCGTTGCGCTCTAAGCCGCGGCCGCAACAAGATCGTCTTTGGCGACGGCGACCCCAACGCCCGCCTCATGTTCGTAGGCGAGGGACCCGGAGCAGACGAAGACGCGCAGGGGCTGCCATTTGTCGGCAAAGCCGGGCAACTGCTCAACAACATGATCGCTGCCACGGGACTAAAGCGGGAGCAGGTCTACATCGCCAACATAGTCAAGTGCCGGCCACCCCAGAACCGCGTACCGGAGCCGGATGAGGCCAACACCTGTTCGCCATTTCTCTTCCAGCAGATTGATGTGATCCGGCCGGAAGTCCTGGTGGCCCTGGGTTCCACCGCGGCAACTTACTTGCTCGGCGTCAAATCCTCGCTCAGCGGTCTGCGCGGGCGCATACACGCCTGCCGGGGAACCAAACTGGTCGTGACCTATCACCCGGCGTTTCTGTTGCGTGATCCGCGCCAGAAAAAAGAAGCGTGGCAGGACCTCAAGTTGGCCATGGCCGAACTGGGATTGGCCGTTCCTTCCCGTTAGAGCATTTTCACTTCTACGCTGCGACAATGGGTTCAGCGAAGTGCGTCTTTTCTTGAGGAAAAGCCGCGTTAGGAGCGGTTGCCTTGTATACAACAGAAGTGAAAATACTTGATGTCCATCTTCTGTGACGTCGTACTGCCGGTGCCGCTCGACCGTGCCTTCACCTACAAGTTAAAGGCGGAAGACGACCCACCCGTTGGTGGCCGCGTGGTAGTACCCTTCCGCAACGAAAAACTGATTGGGGTGGTCACCCGGCTGCACGATGAAGCTCCGCCGGTGGAGGCGCGGCCCATCGAAGCCGTGCTCGACCAGGAGCCGATCCTCAACCCCGAGCTGATGGAGCTGGCCGCCTGGATTGCGCAATACTACCTCGTGCCGCTGGGTGAGGTGCTGCGCAGCATGCTTCCGCTCATGGCAGAGGTGCGCCGAACCACCAGCTACCGCATCAGCGAAACCGGCCAGGTCATCCTGTTCGATGGCGCCCAGCAGGGTTCTTCGCGCCGCTCGCGCCGCACCCCCGACGAACAGAACCTCGAATACACCGTGCTGAACTACCTCTCCGACGGGCAACCGGCCAGGAGTGGAACTCTGCGCCATGCCACCGGAGCCACGGCCGAGCTATTAACCAGCATGCTGCGCAAGAAGTGGCTGCTGCGCGAAACCGAAGCCGCACCCCGCGATGCGCGCCGCATGCTGCGCTATGCAGTGCTGGTGGCGGATGCGCGGCCACCCAAGCTGAATACCAATCAACTTACGATTCTGGCCGAACTTGCCGGCGCGGGCGGCGAATTGCCGGTTCCTGCCTTACGCCGTCTGGACCTGCCTGCGACGACTTTGCAGACCCTGGTGAAGCGGGGTTTGGTGACCATCGAAGAGCGGCCGGAGGCATTTCATCTGGCCCGGGCAGTGCCGCCAAGCCAACACGTGCTCAATCACGCCCAGCAAGCGGCGCTGCAGCAGATCGCGACCGCGCTCGATAGTGAAGTCTTCAGTGCTTGCCTGATGCACGGCGTGACCGGTTCAGGCAAGACGGCCGTCTATCTGGCCGCCATGCAGCGCGTCCTGCACGCCGGCCGCTCCGCTGTTCTCTTGGTCCCGGAGATCGGTCTTACCCCAGCGATG
Organism: uncultured Acidobacteriaceae bacterium; assembly: GCA_963721125.1. Lineage (GTDB taxonomy): Bacteria > Acidobacteriota > Terriglobia > Terriglobales > Acidobacteriaceae > PALSA-350. The sequence continues at coordinate 1,404,001 of CAVRHZ010000001.1, forward strand.
GCGGCTCAACTGCATGCCTCCTTTGGCTCCAGCGTGGCCCTCTTACATTCCGCGCTCACGCCTGACGAGCGCGCCGAGCAGTGGTATCGCATCCGGCGCGGAGAAGCGCGCATCGTGGTCGGTACCCGCTCCGCCGTTTTCGCACCGGCCGCGAACCTGGGTCTCATCATCGTTGACGAAGAGCATGACACCTCTTACAAGCAGGAGGAGATCCCCCGTTACCACGCCCGCGATGTCGCCGTGATGCGGGCCAAGATCAGCCGTGCCACTGTCGTTCTGGGCTCAGCCACTCCCTCGCTCGAGTCCTGGCGCAATGCGGAGATGGGGAAGTACGCGTTGATCGAGATGAAGGAGCGAGTCAATCATCGGCCGCTGCCGGTGGTTGACCTGGTGGACATGCGGCAGGAGTTCCAGGAGACGGGCCAGGAGAGTATCTTTTCCCGCGTCCTGTTGGAGCGGGCCAAGGCCGCCCTGGATCGCGGAGAGCAGGCCATCATCCTGCTCAACCGGCGCGGCTATTCCTTTGCCGTGTTATGCCGGGCTTGTGGGGAGAAGCTGCAGTGTGAGAACTGCGCCATCGCTCTCACTCATCACAAGCCCATCATCCCCGGAGAAACCGTTGCCAGTCCCTCGGGTCAGCGGCTCAAATGCCACTATTGCGGATACGTGAAAACCGTCCCCAAGCGCTGCCCGAAATGCGAGAGCGAACACCTGTTTTATCTGGGCGCCGGTTCCCAGCAGGGGGAAGAGCGCCTGCAGGAACTCTTTCCCCAGGCCCGCATCGGCCGCATGGATCGCGACACCATCCGCAACCGCTTCGACATGGAACACCTGCTCGATCGGCTGCACAGCGGGCATATCAACCTGCTGGTGGGCACGCAGATGATCGCCAAGGGCCACGACATTCACGGGGTCACCTTCGTCGGGGTGGTGGGAGCGGACCATGCGCTCGGCCTGCCGGACTTCCGCGCTGCCGAGCGGGTCTTCCAGTTGCTCACCCAGGTCTCCGGCCGTGCCGGCCGCGGAGATCTGCCGGGCAACGTCCTGGTGCAGAGCTATTACCCCGAGCACTACGCCATCCAGTGTGCGGCCGCGCACGACTTCGGGGCCTTTGCAAAACGGGAGATGCAATACCGCAAGTGGATGCACTACCCGCCCCACGCGGTATTGGCCAACATAATCATCCAGAGCCCACGCCTGGAGGAGGCCGCCGGCTGGGCGACCACCCTGGGCAAATGCTTCGCCGCGATGCAGCTGGAGCACGTGCGGGTGCTGGGACCCGCAAGCGCGCCCATCGTGCGCATCAAGCGCATCTACCGTTTTCATCTCCTGCTCAAGGCCGCCCACCGGCAGGCCTTGGCGCGAACGCTGCGGGCAGGCCTGGCGCAGGCAGAGGACCTGGGCATTCCCCGCCGCAACCTCATCGTCGACGTCGACGCCGTAAACCTGATGTAAAGCGGCTGAATCGAAAAACCGCAGATCCCTCCACTACGCTACGCTCCGGTCCCACGGCCTGCCGTGGGAGCGCCGTAGGCGCGGCACTGAACCTGTTTTCCTCTAGCGGAACAAGTCGAGAATGCTGGTCCCGACAAACGGAGCGGGCAAGAACGTCAGCAACAGAAGCGCGAGCGCCAGCAGGCAAAGCCAACGATGCTTCCCATGCAGGCGCGGGTAATACGGAACATGTGGATGACGCATTGCCGGCAGCAAAAGAATCGCTCCCCACAGCACCCATCCGGTCCACAAAGTCACCCCCATCCCCAGCAACAACAGAGGAACGACGAACGTCAGCCGGCGATGCCATCGGGGTGAAACCGCATACAAAATATGCCCGCCATCCAACTGCCCCGCCGGGATGAGGTTGAGCGAGGTGACAAAGAGACCAACCCAACTTGCAATGAGGATGGGGTGGGGAAGCAGGTTGCCCAGGGAGGGCACACCGGGAACCCAGGCCGCGAGGATCCGGTCCAGGAGCGCGACCGTCAACGGCTGATGAAACTGGACCACCGCCGGAGCCGTTCCAGCGTCGACCGGCCGGGAGAGCAGGATGCCTAGGATCGTGGTGGGAAGCGCGACCACATACCCGGCAATCGGCCCCGCGATCCCCACTTCGATCAGCGCCCGGCGAGAAGGAATAGGGGAGCGAATCCGGATAACCGCCCCGGCTGTTCCACTCAGCGTAGGCGCGGGCAACACATAAGGCCACGAAGCGTTAATCCCGTGACGCCGGCAGAGAAAGTAGTGCCCCGCCTCGTGGGCCAGCAAGATCCCTAAGAGCGCCAGCGAGAAAGACCAGCCGCTAGCCAGTGCCGAGGGGTGATTCCAGATCCAGTGCAGCGGGAAAAGATCACCCTCGTTGGCCAACGGCGGTTGGTCCATGCGAAAGTTGTGCATGAGCAGCGCACCCGTGCTGGCGGTGGTGAAGACACTCACCAGCAGCAGGCATAGCGGTAGCCAGGCGATGGAGCGGTGTGACTCCTGAGGATAATCCGGGTGCTCTTGAGGACGCGGGAGGAGCGGATTATCCGCAGTAGTCGGTGTTGCCATGGGCCGGGGTTTACGAATCCAGCAGGTGAAGTTCCTTGCCTGGCTTGAAGCGAACAGCCTTGCCTGGAGTGATGGTGACTTCCGCGCCGGTCCGCGGATTGCGGCCAATCCCTGTCTTGCGGGGGCGCACGTTGAAGACCCCGAAACCTCGGAGCTCAATCCGGTCGCCCGAAGCGAGAGCCTTTTTCAGGCTTTCGAAAACCGTGTCGACAGCAGCTTCCGCCTTGTTGCGCGGTAGTCCGGTCTTGGCGATTACTTGATGAATGATGTCCTGTTTAATCAATGCCTTTACCCCGAGGGAGGTGTAGGTAACTGCAATGCCGGAGCTACGTCCTCATCGTATAGCGTGTTTCCTCTATGGTCCAGCGGCTTCCCCCGGGTTTCCTGTGGGGCTTGCGGCTTCGGAGTGCTTCATGCGGTTTTCCTTAAAGAAAACCGCACACGCGGTTGTGTCCCGTGCAGCGTACAGGAAATCCGGGTCAGGCGGCCTGGGCACTGCAAATGATTGTCAACGACCCCGGCCTGCCGTAAGATGCAGTTTCCAGCATCAGGCCCCTTATACCCTTTCACCGCGCTGCGGCTCTGCCGGGCCGGCTTTCTCTTAAGGAGTTGCATGCCGATTCAGTCCCGCCCTTGGATTCGCCAGAAGTCCTTCGTCACCGTCAGTGCCAATCTCTGCGTACTGCCTAAGTTGTGATGGCCGAGCCAACGAAATCACCTTCCCGCTTGCGGGTCGCGCTGCTTGAACCCGAGCCCATCCGCGTGCAGGGTTTTGTGACCCTCTTTCAGGATCATCCCCGCATCGAATTTGTGGTCTTTGAGCTGGCCCAGTTTCTGGCTGATCAGGAATTCAAGCTGGCCTTGGTCGGCCTCCACGGGGACAAGCTCCCGCTGCCCTTGGTGGGCACCATCCACGGTCTGCGGCCCGATGTTCGTCTCGTCGTCATGGGCCCGGAAGCCAATGATGAAGTCATCTTGCAGGCCATCACCTCCGGGGCCAAGGCGTATCTCGAAGCCAATGCCACGCCCCAGCAGGTAGAACAGGCGATCGAGATCGTCAGCCAGGGATCCATCTGGGCCCCGCGCCGGGTGTTATCCATTTTCGTCGACCGCGCGACCCGGCCTTCCCGCTCTGCGGCGCCGGCCTCGGCTCAGTTCACTGCTCGGGAAACAGAGGTGCTCAAGCTCCTGGTTGCCGCTCGATCCAACCGCGAGATCGCCAGGACGCTGGGCATCGAAGAGCGGACGGTAAAAGCGCATGTGGCCAAGCTGATGCGTAAGGTGGGTGTGGAAAACCGCATCGCCCTCTCCATATATGCGGTTACCAACTCCATCGTCACTCCCACCCCGGAATAGCTTCGTCGCCATTCGTAGCGGTACTTTAGGTCAGGGTACCTTAGTGACATTGCCCGGTTACCCGTCTTGGAAGACAGTTACTTTAGAAACAACGCAGATCTGGGGACGGGGCTTCTGATGGCGAACCTTGCAATCACCAGCCCCCATTTTTTGCTCTGCGAGCCTGCCTCGCCACTGCTTTTCCCTGCAATTACTCAACTGCCGCTGCCATTTCCGCATCCCAACGGCTAAGCTTGCCTCAGGTGCTCTCTCTCCGTCAAAAGACTGAGGGATAGCTTCCTCTTCCTCATGGAATTAGAGTGGCTTTTCTGGAGAAAAGCCGCGTCACAGCAGCGAATTTGGCAACGTGCGGATCAATGTCCCACTGGAGATTTGAAAGACCATGAAACAGATTTTTGCGATCTTTTGTGCGCTTGGCATGGCGCTCACCAGCCTGTCTGCCTCTGCAGCCGACGATAAGGCGACTATCGAGGCGCGCATCGCCAGCGCCAAAGACGTCCTGGACGAAATCATGGCGACGCCGGACAAGGCGATTCCGAATCAGATCATGTCCCAGGCCACATGCGTTGGCGTCGTGCCCAGCGTAAAGAAGGGGGCCTTCGTGGTGGGTGCAGAGTACGGTCAGGGCGTGGTCACCTGCCGCACTGGGCATGGCTGGAGCGCTCCGGCCTTCATCATGATCGCCGGGGGCAGCTTCGGCTTTCAAATCGGCGGCCAATCCACTGACCTGATTCTGGTTGCGGTCAACGATAAGGGGTTTCAGGACCTGTTGAAGAGCAAGTTCAAGATCGGCGGCGACGCCTCGGCTGCTGCCGGTCCCGTAGGCCGCGACTCCCAGGCTGCGACTGACTGGAAACTTACCGCCGAGTTGCTGACCTATTCCCGCGCCAGAGGACTTTTTGCCGGCATCGACCTCACCGGAGCCGTAGTAAACCAGAATAACGACGCCACGCGGACGTTCTATGGCGTACCTCACCCTAGCGCCCAGATTCTGAAGGGCGAGGTAGCTGTCCCGGACGATGCCAAGCCGTTTGTGCGCACCGTGGCCAAGTACTTCTCCGAAGTAAGGAAATAGCCTTTTTCCCCTCTCCCTTTTCGCTTTCTCCTTGAAACTGCTCGGCCTCCCGGGCAGTTTTTTGGGCCACCCCGTTTAAACTGAAGAGGCTGCTGTATAAGACGGTGTGACACCGGGCTCGGGGGACAGCTGTGGAAGCGGATGCGAAGACGATTGGAATTCATGCTGGTGTGGACCCTGGTGAAGCTTCTTGGCTTACCCCCGAGGGGTGTCGCCCGGGGGGTGGGAGCACTGGTAGGCCGAGTCGCCCTGGTCCTGACTCCGCGTCTGCGCCGCGCCGGCCATCGTAATCTGGCCCTGGCTTTCCCGCAGAAGACTGCAGCCGAGCGACAGCAGATCCTGCGCAAACTCTACCGCAATCTGGGCTGGTTATTGGCCGAGTTCTGCCAGATGCCGCGTTACACACCGGGAATGACCAACAGCTTCATCCGCTATGAGGGGCTGGAGCACTACCTGGCGGCGCGCGAGCAGGGCAAAGGGGTTCTCATCCTCACCGGCCATTTGGGCGCGTGGGAATTATCCAGCTTTTATCACTCGCTAATGGGGTATCCCATGAGCATTGTCATTCGCCGCCTGGATAACCCGCTGGTCGACCACCTGGTCAACCAGATCCGTTGCCTTCACGGCAATCAAGTGCTGCACAAGGATGACTTTGCCCGCGGCCTGCTGGCCTCCATGCGCCGCGGAGAGACAGTGGGCATCCTGATGGATACCAACATGACGCCGCCCCAGGGGGCGTTCGTCGATTTCTTTGGCCACCCCGCCTGCACCGGATCAGGCATGGCGCGGGTCGCCATGAAGACCGGAGCCCAGGTCTTGCCCGGCTTTCTGCTCTGGGAAGAGTCAACCAAGCAGTATGTGCTGCGCTTCGGGGCGCCCCTCAACCTGGCAAGCAGCGGAGATGTGGAAGCGGACGCTGTCGCCCACACCGCCTTGTTCACCAAGGTGATTGAGGACTACATTCGCGAATATCCCGACCAATGGCTTTGGCTGCACCGCCGCTGGAAGACCCGGCCGCAGGGTGAGGCTGCGATCTACACTTGAGTCCAGGAGCGACAGCTTGGCTGCGACCATGACACTGAGTCAACTGGCGGTGAGCCTCGGAGCGCAGGTCAATCCCGGCTTGCCGGATCCGCTCATCACCCGGGTCTCCAGCATAGAGGCGGCGGAGCCGGGATGCCTGGTCTTCGCCGAAGAAGAAGTCTCCTTCACGGCCGCGCTCGCATCGTCTGCGGCTGCGGTTCTGGTCTCTGAGCAGGTAGGGCCCCATAGCGGTAGCAAGCCGGTTCTACGCGTTCCCCAGCCGCGGCTGGCCTTCGCCCAGGCAGCCGTGTTGCTGCGCAGCACGCCGCCCTCTCCGTCCATCCACTCTACGGCTGTGGTTGCGCTTGGGGCGCGAGTTGCGGAGGACGTCTCCATTGGCCCCCATGCCGTCATCGAAGACGGAGCCAGCATCGGCCCAGCTACCACCATCGGCAGCGGAGCCGTGATCGGCGCCGGCGTCTCCATCGGGAGCCATTGCCGCATCTACCCCCGGGTCGTTATCTACCCTGGCGTCACCCTGGGCGATCGGGTCGTGATTCACGCTGGGGCGGTGCTGGGCGCGGATGGCTTCGGCTATGTCCGCGATCGGGTCAGTGGTGAGTACATCCAGTTCCCCCAGCAGGGAACGCTCCTCATCGAGGACGATGTGGAGGTGGGGGCCAACACCACCATTGACCGCGGTGCTCTGGAGGAAACCCGGATCGGCCGCGGGACCAAGCTCGACAACCTGATTCACATTGGTCACAACTGCAACCTGGGCCGCAATGTCGTCATTGCGGCCCAGACCGGCATCTCAGGTTCGAGTACGGTGGGCGACGGCGCTGTCCTGGGCGGCCAGGTGGGCATGGGCGATCATGCTCTCATCGGCCCAGGCGTCATCGTCGGGGGACAGGGCGGCATCCTGCCCAAGAAGAAGCTGCTCGGACCAGGAATCGTCTTTTGGGGAACCCCGGCCAAGCCGGTCAGGCAATACCTGAAGGAATTGGCGACCCTGGCCCGGCTAGTCTCCAGAACTGGGGAAAAATAGTTGGCTATTGTGGTCGTGGGCGGGCACTCGCGCAGCGTGGGAAAGACGTCAGTGGTGGCCGCTTTGATCGCCCGGCTGCCCGAGCGCAACTGGACCGCGTGCAAGATCACCCAATTCGGTCACGGTTTTTGCAGCGCCAATGGCGAGCCCTGCGATTGCCAGACGGATGAGCACACCATCGCCATCAGCGCAGAGCGCGATCCTAATACGGGCACCGACAGCGGTCGCTTTCTAGCTGCAGGGGCCCGGCGATCGCTCTGGGTCCGCACCCGCATCGGCCGCCTGGCTGACGCTATGCCACGTATTCGCCAGGAGATCGACGCGGCTGAGAACATGATTTTCGAGTCCAACAGCCTGCTGCAGTTTCTGCGTCCTGATCTGTACCTCACGGTCCTGGATCATGCCACAGCGGACTTCAAAGACTCCGCGCGGCTGTTCCTGGACCGCGCCGATGCCGTGCTGTTGCGTTCTTCAGGACAGGAACTCATACCGCAGTGGAGCCAGGTATCTTTGCGCCTGCTGGCAGGCAAGCCGCGCTTTTTGATCACGCCGCCGGATTTGATCGGAGACGATCTAGTCGCCTTCGTGGAGCAGAGGCTGGCGGCAAAAGTGACTGAAAATACGGTGCTTCCTCCCTACTGAAGGAGCAAGCGGGGAGTATGCGGGCAGATCGCGATCAGTCCCCAGGGACGGCTGAGAGTAGCCCAGGACGTCAGTCCTGGGTCTACATTTCCACCAAGACCAGTCCCGCAGGGACGGCTGAGAATGCTCCAGGACGTCAGTCCTGGGGAACCTGAATCGGACGCGAATGCTGATTGGCGATAATCAAAGGCGAACTCGATTCCCATCGACCGTCTCAGAGAGAATCGAGTTGGCCTTGGATGATGCCAAACATTCACGTGTGGTCTAGTTCACCCAGGACTGACGTCCTGGGCTATTCTCAGCCGTCCCTTCGGGACTTAGTTCGCTTAGTTCGTTAATTCGCACAGTTTTATTTCAGCGGGAAAGGCTCAGCCTTGATGGAGCCGTCCCGTTGCTTGAGCAAGATCTGTACTTTGCTCTCCGCGCTATCCAGCTCCTGCTTGCATTGCGCCGAGAGGCGCATGCCCTCCTCGAACATCTTGATCGAGTCTTCGAGCGGCAGGTCACCGCGCTCCAGTTGCGTGACGATAGTCTCCAACTGCTTCAGGGACTCCTCAAACGTTGCCAACGACAGCCCCCTCCCGGGGTAGTACAACCTCTAGAATCTCTACCGCGCAGGGGTAGCGGCCAAACGGCGCGCTCACCTGCACCCCTTGGATCATCGGGCGCGCCGCAGCCAGCATCTCCCGCGCGATGAGAACACCTTCCGCGCGCGCATGCTCAGGAGTGGCCGCTTTTTGCATGCGGACCATGATCTCGTCGGGCATGGAAACCCGCAGATCATTCTTCATGAATTCGGCGTTGCGCAGGCTGCTCAGCGGCCAGATCCCGGCAATGACCGGGATGCGAAAGCCCTCAATGCGTTTGAGGAAAGCCTCCAGCAGCTTCAGGTCAAATACCGGCTGGGTAATCGCATATTCGGCTCCTGCTTCTACCTTGTACGCGAAACGCCGAATCTCGTTGTCCATATCCGGCAAGCCGGGATTGGCGGCCACGCCGATGGTCAAGCCGCTCGAGACACCGACGGGATTGCTGCCCAAATCCAATCCGTGGTTCAAACGCCGGACGATGTTGACCAGCCCAATGGCATCCACATCGAAAACCGCCGTGGCATCCGGGTAATTTCCCAGCTTGGGCGGATCACCCGTGAGGCAAAGAATATTCTTCAATCCGATCGAAGACGCCCCCAGCAGGTCGGATTGGATGCTCAGCAGGTTTCGATCGCGACAGGTGTAGTGCAGCAACGTCTCCATGCCGGTCTGCTGAATCTGGATACAAAGGCTCTGCGAACTCATGCGCGGCGCCGCTCGAGACAGGTCGGGGACGTTGATAATGTGGACCCCGTTTTGCCGCAACATCCGGGCCGCGGCGAGCTCCCGCTCGCAGTTGATCCCCTTGGGGGGCACCATCTCCACCATGGTGACAAAGGTGCCGCCGGCAATCAGGCCGCCCAGGCCCGATCGCTCGGCCATCGGCGCAGGCACAATCTCGGACGCAACCGGCGCCTCCTTGACGGCGTGATGGGTGACATCCATCGCGTCCATCGCCCGCAGAGAGGATTTCATCGACCGGATATGACTCGGGGTGGTGCCGCAGCAGCCGCCGACAAACTGCACCCCAGCCTTGACAAGCTTGCGAGCGAAGCTCGCCATGTATTCTGGCGAGCAGAGGTAAATGTTTCGCCCCTCCACGGCGCGCGGCATACCGGCGTTGGGCATGGCGACCAGGGGCAGGTCGGTCACCGCAGCCATACGCTCAATTGCCGTCAGCACTGTTGCCGGACCCACGCTGCAGTTGCAACCGATGGCATCCGCACCCCACTCGGTTAATCGGGCGGCGGCCGTCTCCGGGGAAGAGCCATCCAGGCAGTTTGCGTCCTCGTCGACCGTCACCATCACCAAAATCGGCAGCGATGGAGCCGTGGATTTTGCCGCAAGAATGGCCTGCTCCGCCTCATTCAAGGCGGAAACGGTCTCGATCAGCAGCAGATCGGCCCCACCTTCCGCCAGGCCGCGAATCTGCTCTGCAAAAGCCGCCTGCGCCTCACCCAGGCCGATCTTTCCCAGCGGTTCCAGCCGGGCTCCCAGGGGCCCCACTGCGCCCGCAATCCAGACCTTCCCGCTTTGCTTGTCGGCTCGCTGGTTCACTGCCTTGCGCGCTATTTCCACCCCGGCCCGGTTGATCTCGATCACCTTGTCCGCCAGGCCATAGCGCTGCAGCCGCAGGGCGTTGGCGCCAAACGTATTGGTCTCGATGATCTCCGCCCCCGCCTGCAGGTACTCCTCGTGGACGGTTCGCACTATTTCCGGCTGGGAGAGATTTAACTCGTCGTAACAGCGGTTGATGAAGATGCCCCGAGCGTACAGACTGGTCCCCATCGCGCCATCGCACAGCACGGTTCGCGTTCCGAAGATCTCTCTGAGCCGATTCTCCATAGGGTAAGTCTAACTATGCTAAGCCACCCGAGATGCGAAAGCCAACTGGCCCTTTGTTATACTTGGCCTTTCCCGCATGTCCGCCGCGTGGTGATTCTGGTGAGGTCTTAGTTGAACAAAAGAAGTCTCCGGTCTTTGTGTGTCTTTCCTACGCTAACCTGCTTTGTCTGCATACTTCTGGCCGGATGCGGCCAGAGCTATTACTTTGGCGGCCGGGCTCTTCCCCCCAGCGGGATCCTCAACCGCGTGTTGATTGCGGTCCAGAACCCCGGCGCCTTGACCAAGGGCACGCTCGAGATCGTCGATGCCTACTACGACATCCGCCACAGCTTCAACAACAAGGTTCCGTCCTTCAGTATCGCGGGATACTCGGGGGCGGACCCCCAGACCATCCAGAATATGCCCGAAGAGCAAGTCGGGGCGGTCTACGGCGCCGGAGACGGCAGCTATGCCCTGATCAATTACGCCACAGAGAAGCAAACCACCACCGTAAGCGTGAACGGGGCATCTTCCAGCATCTTCATCTCCCGCGACCAGCGGTATGTGTTTGCCGCCAACCAGGCAGCGCACACGCTTACCGTGCAGGACCGGACGCTCGGCACCAGCTATGGATTGAATTTGCCCAACGTCTACCGGGTCTCCATCAACCCGAGTGGTACCGCTGCCCTGGCTTTTGTGCAGAATAGCAACTTGGTCTACAGCGTCTATAAATTACAGACGAATCAACAGGCGCCGGCAAATGCCGAGGATTGCGAACCGCAAAACCTGCCAGTGTATTGTCTGCTGCCAGTGCCCGGTACGTTTGACCGGCCCACCAAGGCGATCTTTTCCGCGGATGGCACCACGGCGTACGTGCTCAACTGCGGACCGGAGTGCGGCGGCGTTCAGGCCAGCGTCAGCTTCCTGCCGGTCGCCGGGATCATCATCCAGAGCGGTGCTCCGATACCGCCGGGTGCTCCCACCACTGTGACCGCAACCGTGCCCATTCCCGGCGGCGACACCGATGCTATCGAGAACGCAAATCTCTTGTACCTTTCTGGCCAGCAATTGCAACCCGATGGCTACTTCGCCGGCTTCCTCTCCATACTCGACACCAACGCCAAGCAGGTGACGGGTACGTACTCTATTAGCGACGGAACGCATCTGAAGATGCTATTCGCCGACAACAACACGCTCTGGATCGGGTCGCTGCTCTGCACCCAGGGCGAACGCTACCACCAAGGCGCCACCACGAACCTCGGTTGTCTCACCATGTTCAATACTTCGAGCAACTCGGTGACCATGATCGATTCGTACAAGGGCGACGCCACCGGCATCGCTGCAGTGATCGGTCTGAATAAGATCTACACCGCCGAGGGCGGGCAGGTGTACATCTACAACACCGCCACGGGCTCGGCGATGGACAATTCTCAGGTGACCGTCGTGGGCACGGCTTACGATGTCGCCTACATGGACTCACCGAGCGATGACAACAACACCACGTATTAAATCTGCGACGCCATGAGCGACCCTGGCCCGGTCGACATTCTGGCCATCGCCGCCCACCGCGACGATGTGGAACAAACCTGCGGGGGCACGCTATTGCGCATGCACTCGCTGCACCTGCGTACCGCCATTCTCGATCTGACCCAGGGCGAAGCCGGCACCCGTGGGTCAGCGGAGGACAGGGCCAGGGAGGCAGAGGAGGCAGCCCGCATCCTCTGCGTGGCCTGGCGGGAAGCGCTGGACATTCCGGATGGCCGGGTGGAAAACACCTGGGACAACCGCATCAAGATTGTTCGTAAACTGCGCCAGTTGCGGCCCCGGGTAGTGATTCTGCCTTACTGGCAGGGGCGGCATCCTGATCATTACAACAGCTCGGCGCTGGGGTATGAGGCTTGTTTCCTTGCCGGCCTGGCCAAAATCGAGACCGGCGATCCGCCCTTCAGACCCTTCAAGGTCGTCTATGCCAGTCTCTATGCCGACGTACGGCCCAGCTTTGTTGTCGACATCACGCCCTTCATAGAGGAACGCTTCCGCGCCTTGCTGGCTTATCAATCCCAATATGCCGATCAACCCACCGGCGGGGGTCTATTCGTCCCTCATGATGAGATCCGTGAACGCACCTTCTCCCTGGCCCGCCACTACGGCCTGCTGGGCGGGGTTCGCTATGCAGAGCCCTTTGTGCAGAAGGAAGTGGGCTTGGTCGACGATCTCACGCTGCTCCCGGTCTCTTCGATCTAAAAACTCTAGAATGGAGCTATGCAACAGACTTGGGATGCATCTCTTTATGCCGGCAATGGCCGTTTCGTGGCCCTGCTCGCCGGCTCGCTGGTGGAGGCTCTGGAGCCGAAGGCAGGCGAACGCATTCTGGACCTGGGATGTGGCGACGGCTTCCTAACCCAGCGGCTTGCCGAATCAGGTGCGACGATGGTGGGCGTCGACTCTTCGCCGCAGATGATCGCCGCCGCCCAGGAGCGGGGAGTGGACGCGCGTTATGCCAGTGGGGAAGCGCTGCCCTTCGACGGGGAATTCGACGCCGTCTTTTCCAACGCGGCGCTGCACTGGATGAGCGATCATGATGCCGTTCTCCGGGGCGTCTACCGGGCGCTGAAACCAGGGGGCCGTTTTGTGGCCGAATGTGGTGGCCAGGGAAACATTGCTGCCATTCGCGTAGCGCTGCTGGCGGTGCTGACACGTCTTGGCATACCGGCGGAGCGCATCGAGAACAATCACTTCTTTAGTAGCGCTGAGTATCGTGCCCGCTTGGAGAGCCATGGCTTCCTGGTGGAGGAGATCACGCTGACGCCACGCCTCACTCCGCTCCCGTCGGGCATGGCCGACTGGCTCCAGACCTTCCGTAACAGCGTCCTCGAGCAACTGCCCGCCTCCGAGCGGCCGGTCGCCGTTGACCAGATAGTCGGCCTCCTGAAGCCTGCTCTATGCGATCACGATGGGAACTGGACTGCCGACTACGTGCGCCTGCGCTTTGTAGCCCGCCGGCCCTAGCGGACTACGAACCCAGCCTTCTAGGCTCTGGTTCCCTAACCAAGGACGGGTGCCCATATCTCGCTCGTTTTCGCGAGATGTGGGAATCCGATGCTATTTCTCTCTGACTCTCGATTCATCCGACGCACTTGGCGGTCAACGTTGGTGGTATCCCACATCTCGCGAAAAACGAGCGAGATATGGGGCACCCAGTCTTGGTTAGGGAACCGGCAGTGCCTTACGAGAGCGGCTGCTGAGCGCGATAGTTGCCGGCGCCTGCCATGGCCGCTGCCGGTCCCAGCGCGGGAAGGTAGACCCGTACCGCGGCTCCAGGAAAAATGGGGTCGGTGCTGTTGGTCAGCTCGATCTTGCCGCCGTGTTTCTCCACGATTCCCCGGCTTACCCACAAGCCGAGCCCGGTTCCCTGTTCTCCCTTGGTGGTAAAGAAGGGCTTGAAGATTTTGGCGAGATGAGCGTCCTCAATCCCGGGGCCACTGTCAGTAATTGTCACCAACGCGCCGGGACGGCTATCGGCTGGGTATGACGACTCGACCATGACCTGTACCCGTCCGCCCCGCCCCGATGCCTCGGCCCCGTTGGTGATCAGATTGGTGAATACCTGCCGCAATTCCCCCGGAAACCCCTGGATGGCAACCCCATCGCCCAACCGCCGGTCGATGGCGATGGATTGGTCTTTCAACTGCCGGGCCAGCAGCAGCAATACGCTTTCGAGCAGCTCGCGCAGATCCACTTCCACCGGCGCCTTGGGCTCGCGATAAAGCCCGAGCATGGCCCGGCTGATCTGCAGGGTACGGTTCAGTTCCTGCTGGGCCATGGCAAGATAGCGCTGCTGCAGAGTGGGATCGGTCTCGTTCGCCATCAGGTAATGAAGGTTGGCGACGGAGTCCAGCGGATTATGAATCTCATGGGCGATGCTTGCGGAAAGGCGCCCGGCAACGGCCAGCTTCTCGTGAGCCATCAACGCTTCATCCCTGCGCCTTAGGTCGGTGATATCGCGGAAGACGAGCACCACACCTGCCACATCCCCCTTGGCATCGCGAATCGGGGCGGCGCTTTGATCAATCAGGTACTCCGTGCCGTCCTTGGAGAGCAGCAGTGAATGACTCGTTGCTGCGGGATCTTTGGTCTCCGCCCACGCACCGGGGTTCTTTACCGGCTCGCGCGTCTCTTCATCGATGGTGCGGAAAACGGTTTCGAGGCGCCTTCCTTTTGCGTCTTCCAACGTCCAGCCAGTCAGGTGCTGAGCCACCGGATTCATAAGCTCGACACGGCGGTGGTGATTGCAGGCAATCAAGGCATCGCCCACCGATTCCAGAGTGGTCTGCAGCCATTGCCGGCTCTCAATGAGCTCATCCGCTCGCTGGTGCGCTTCTTCCAACGATGCTCCGAACGCCCCTGAGACTTTCCTCATATTTCGCTGGGTGTAGATGCCCAGAACGATGCCTGTTCCTATGGAAGACAAAAGCAGAACCGCCATCAGCGTCCGCACCTGCGAGTTGGTGGACTCTACCTCCTCGTCGCGCCGTTTGACCTCAATCTGGGTCATGGCGCCGATCCGGGTTCGTAAGGTAGCCATCAGTTGGCCGCCGTTCAGATCGAGCGCCGTGTCCCCGAATAACTTCCCTGCGCGCAGATTGTCCAGCGCTTTACCTGCAAATCCCATCCAGAGCTCGTGACTGTCTCGTATCTGACGCAGCCGCATGAGCTGGTCAGGATCGTCCCGGACCAGGTAGAGCAGGCGGTCCAGGGTTGCGTGCAACTGGCCTTCAGCATTCTGGTAGGGTTCGAGGGTAGTCGGATCGCGGGTGAGCTGGTAATCCCTGAGGCCGGTTTCCTGATCGACTACCAGCCGTTCCAGCTCGTTCATCAGGGCAGTGACGCGGTCGGTGTGGTCAATGCGCCGCTGCTCCCGCAGCGTGCGTTGGAATTGCCAGGCCAGGACCACGGCCAGCAGCAAAAGCAGGACCAACGGCAGGAGCACCGTCGTGACCAGGATTTGCCGGAACTGATGAAGATTCACCGGGAGCCGCCTCGTCCATCGGGAGCATTCGTCTGCAGCAGTTCCTTCAGCTTTTCGACCAGGGTGAAGGCGCCATCCCCTTTGGTAGCAGAGACGCTCACAACCCGCATCACCTCTTCGGGGAGGGCCACATACGCCGAAAGCATCAGGATCGGAATGTCGGGCTTTCGCTTGCGCAGGATGGCGGCTACCTGGCCCCCGTCCATTCCCGGCATAGCGTAATCCACCACCACCGCGTCAATCTGCTGCTCGGTATCGAAGAGGGATAAACCGGACACCCCGTCTTTGGCCGTCAGCACGGAGAAGCCCTCGCGCTCCAGAACCATCTTCCGGATCTCAAGGCCGAGATCTTCATCGTCGATACACAAGATGACTGGACGCGACACGGGTTACCGTCCTCGGCAAAGATCTACTCTATAACTGCCACATGGCCGCCGGTCAGTGCCATATATGGAACTTGCTATTGACAGGAAATCCGGGGGATACGGGATTTTTGCCAAATAGCCAAGGATTCACGGTAGTTTTGCATTCCCCCTACCCAATTAGGTTACGCTAAACGCATCCGCGCAGAGTGTTCTGTCGTGCCACTTAAGTGGCCGTATCCTGTGTGGCACGAACTGAGGGAGATCGAGTTGAGTCAAACCGTATGCGTCCTCGAAGATGATCCGGATATATCCCGCCTGGTACAGCATCATCTGGAAGCCGCCGGTTTTGGTGTACGTGTCTACAGCACCCCGGCAAACCTCGTCCCCGACGCCGAGCGCCAGGCGCCCGTGCTTTTCCTGTTGGACATCATGGTTCCCGGCGGAGACGGCCTCGATGTGTGCCGCCGCCTGCGCAGCAATCCCGCTCTCAGCACCATACCGATCATCTTTCTCACCGCCCGGGCGGGCGAGAATGATCGTGTCCTGGGCCTGGAATTGGGCGCTGACGACTACATCACCAAACCCTTCGCCACCCGCGAGCTGATCGCCAGGGTCAAAGCGGTGCTGCGCCGCTTTGAGCGGCCCACTGCGCCCTCCATTATCAGCTTCGAAGAAGTACTGATCGACGCCGGCGCCATGCAATTGAAGGTGCGCGGAGAGCTCACCACGACCACTGCGACGGAATTTCGACTCCTGGACTACCTGGCCCGGCACCCGGGACGAGTCTTCAGCCGCGATCACCTGCTCGACGCCGTTTGGGGGGATGCCCGCTTTGTCACCCCCCGGTCCGTGGACGTCTATGTGCGGCGCATCCGTGAGAAAATCGAAACCGATCCCGAGAGCCCACGTTACCTCAAGACCGTTCGCGGCGCGGGCTACCGTTTCGAGATTCCCAGGGTGGTGGAGGAGCCGCGCAAGTCAGCTTCCTAGAACAGTTGCGCAATGACTGTGGCCTGACGAAGATCGCGAGGTCCATTGCGAAACTGCTTTAACCTCCGGATCGGAAAGAGGATAGGCTCGTGACGGGCAGGGTCTTCACCAAGCTGTTCTTCTCTTTCGTGGTGGTGCTTTTCCTGGGTATGGTGGTGCTCGACTTCTCCCTGCGCCAGGTCATGGAGCAGTCGCTGCGCGCGCAGACAGAGGATTTCCTGGTGGGTGAAACCCGCCTGCTGGCAGCGCATATAAACGCAGCCGATCCTGCGTCCCTCGACGCTCAATCTTTGCAACGGATCGCCCGCCTGGATGCAGCCGCCATTGGTGCAGAAGTAGCCATCTTCGACGGCCAGGGCCGGCTGGTTACCTCCTCCTCCCAGGACAATGCGGTCACGGTCACCCAGGCGGTGGATCCCGAGGTCGCCGCGGTGGTTGATCAACACCAGTCCCTTGGCCGCGCCCGGCGCGGGCAAACGCTGTACGTTGCTGTTCCCGCCGGCCCGCTGGTGGTGCGCCTGGCCTACTCCTCTACCAGTGTTCCGGCAGCGGTGCACGTGCTGCGCCGGGGTATTGTGCTGGCTTCGCTGCTCTCGCTGGTGGTAGCAACATTATTGGCGGCATGGCTGGCGCAGCTGGCTGCCAAGCGCTTGGCCCGCATCGTGGTCTTTGCTAACCGCATCGCCGCCGGCGACCTCTCGGCCCGGGTGGAAGAGGGCAATCTGGATGAGATCTCCGCCGTCGCCCATGCTCTCGACGTCACCGCCAGCCGGCTGGAGCACAGCTTCCATGCTCTGGAGAGCAGCCGCAGCGAGCTGGCGGCGCTGCTGGACAGCATGCAGGAGGCGGTCATCGCCATCAACCCGCAGGGACAGGTGAGCTGGTGCAATGCGGTCATGCAGCGGATCTCCTTGAGCCCGGTGCAGGAGGGCCGCACCCTGGTGCATTCCATTCGCGATCCCGAGGTCCTCTCCGCGGTGGGCTCGGCTCTCACCCTCCGCCAAGCCAGCCGGCGGCGCGCCACGTCCGTTTCTCCGGGCAAGATCTTTGAGGTCAATGCGGCTCCCATGCCCGGCGGGGGCGCGGTCGCAGTATTGCATGACGTCTCTGAGATCGAGCGTTCTGAGACCACCCGCAGGGACTTCGTGGCCAATGTGTCCCACGAATTGCGCACTCCGCTTACCTGCATCACGGGATACGTGGAGACGCTGCTCGATGACGTAGCCCTCAGCAATCAGGCGCGCGAGTTCCTGCAGATCATTCTCAAGAATGCGGCCCGCATGAACCGTCTGACGGAAGACCTGCTGGCCCTGGCCAGTGTGGAGTCCGGCGACTACAAACTGCGTCTGCAAAAGATCCAGGCCTCCAGGCTGGTGCAAGAGGCCGTCGGCTCATTGGCTGGGCTGGTGCTTGATTCTGCGGCCATTCTCGAAGTAGGCGAGACTACGGATGAACCCGTGATGGCCGATCTCGACGCGCTGAGTCAGGTCTTCGGAAACCTGGTCGAGAATGCGATGAAATACGGCAAAGCAGGAGGTCGCGTACGGGTGGGCGCTCGCAAGCAGGAGGCAATGGTCGAATTCTACGTGCAGGACTTCGGCCCTGGGATCGCGTATGAGCACCTGCCGCGTATCTTCGAGCGCTTCTACCGTGTCGACAAAGCCCGCTCGCGCGAATCCGGCGGGACTGGGTTGGGGCTATCAATTGCCAAGCACATTGTCCAGGCCCATGGCGGGCACATTCGCGTGGAGAGCGAACTGGGGTTTGGCGCGACCTTTCTCTTTCGGCTGCCGGCAGTTGGAGCCACCGGCGCAACGCCCGTGCCCGGCGTCGCGCCTAGCCCGCAGGCTGCAACGCAAACTATTGAAAAATAAATGCTTGCGGTCTTGTTAAGTCAGGCTTTTCTTGTCAAATTCATGGTCCTGTAAAGACTCGTTCACAGACACAACCGAGAATCAGGATAATTTTCCTGAGGTGGACCGTGAGAAAGACAATCTGGTTGTTGGCCGCTGCCATGAGTGCAACGGTTTGCGTGGGCCACGCGCAAAAGCTAAATGGAGCGGGAGCGACCTTTCCTTATCCTATTTATTCCAAGTGGTTTAGTGAATACATGGCCTCCCATCCCGGAGTCTCGATCAATTACCAGTCGATCGGGAGCGGCGGCGGTATCCGCCAGGTTACGGCCGGCACGGTCGATTTCGGCGCCAGCGACACCACCATGACGGATGAACAGCTAGCTGCCTCCAAGGTCAAGATTCAGGCCATTCCCACCGTGCTTGGGGCGGTGGTACCGATCTTCAACTTGCAGGGCGTGAATGACCTGCGCATTGGGCCGGACGTGATGGCCGATATCTATTTAGGCAAGATCTCAAAGTGGGACGATGCACGCATAGCCAAGGACAATCCGGGGGTCAAGTTACCCTCGCAAGATATTTTTGTCGTCCACCGTTCTGACGGAAGCGGCACCACTTTTATCTTCACCGACTATTTGTCCAAGGTCAGCAAGGAATGGGCGAGCGGCCCTGGGAAGGGCCCTTCTCCGGCTTGGCCGAGGGGAATCGGCGCCAAGGGCAACGAAGGCGTTGCCGGCTTTGTTCGCCAATCGCCGGGTTCGATCGGCTACGTCGAACTAATCTACGCCATGCAGAACAAGATCCCTTTCGCCTACGTAAAAACCGCAGGCGGAACCTGGGTCAAGGCCTCCATCGAGGGAGTTTCGGAAGCGGCCGCGAGCGTCAAGAATATGCCCGCCGACTATCGCGTCTCGATCACGAATGCCCCGGGGAATGCCTACCCAATTTCCAGCTTCACCTGGCTTCTGATTCCGCAACCACCCAAGGATCCCGCCAACGGCAAGGTCCTGATCGATTTTCTCAAGTGGATGCTGCAGCATCAAAACGAGGCTAGCGCGCTTTACTACGCTCCGCTTCCTGCTTCGGTCGCGCAGAAGGTGAGCGCCACCATCAACAACCTCAAATAAATCATGGGATAACATCAGGCAGAGTGGTTTGTCTGCCTGATGTTATTCTGGCCCGACAGTGATCTTTTCCCTTGCTCCGCGCGCATAATCTTTTTCATTTCAAAAGGTTTGGGCGTGGGTGGTTTAACCTGAAATTCACTAAAGCCCGCTACGGTATGAGTGGTGAAATCAGAGACTCAGGTGCCGCGAGTGGCTGGCCAGGCTGACGTGACCCAGCGATCAGAAAGCGGTTCGTCACCCGGCGCTGAGCCGTCGACCTCACCCGTCCGCCAATATCTTCTGAATTGCGGCAGTTCGTCGATCGCCGACCGCGTGTTTAGCACGCTCATGCTGGTGTGTGCACTCAGCATCTTCGCCATCGTGTTGTTGATCCTGGTCGAGCTTATTTCCGGCTCGAAGCTGACCATTCAAAAATTCGGCATACCGTTTTTCTTTGGGTCCGCCTGGGATCCGGTCAATGGCAACTTCGGCGCGTGGCCGTTTATTTACGGCACCGTGGTTTCTTCGATCCTGTCGCTCATCATCGCCGTGCCGCTCGCGGTGGGCGTAGCCATCTTCCTCACCGAGATGTGTCCCGCCTTCCTGCGCGGCTTCCTGGCCTTCTTTACGGAGTTGCTGGCCGCTATTCCCAGTGTGGTTTATGGCCTGTGGGCGGTTTTTGTCATGGTCCCCCTGCTGCGCCAGTATTTGTATCCCTTGCTCATCAAGACCTTGGGATGGACGGGGATCTTTGCCGGCCCTAACTACGGTTACGGGATGTTCTCAGCCGGCGTGATTCTCGCCATCATGATTCTGCCCATCATCTCCTCGCTTACTCGCGAAGTCATGTCGGCCGTTCCCCATGCACAGCGGGAAGCGGTGTTGGCCCTGGGAGCGACGCGCTGGGAGATGATCCGCATGGGCGTGCTGCGCAATGCCCGCATCGGGATTGTGGGAGCTATCATTCTGGGCCTGGGCCGCGCGCTGGGTGAAACCATGGCGGTCACCATGGTCATCGGCAACCGGCCGGAGATCGCGCGCTCTTTGTTGGCCCCGGCCTACAGCATGGCCAGCGTTATCGCCAATGAGTTCAGCGAAGCCGCCGACGACCTTTCCCGAAGTGCGTTGATTGAAATCGGGTTGGCGCTGTTTATCGTCACCATCATTGTGAATGCACTGGCCCGGGTGCTGGTTTGGGCGGTCACTCGCGGCGCGCCAGTCAGGGGTACTTAGCAAATGGCTTCCAATGTCGTCACGCCGCTGCTACGCGCTCGAACCGCCAACCGCTTGTGGCGGGTCTTTGCCAATCACCTGGCCACCGTTGCCGCAGTGGGCGCCACTATCCTGGTGATGGCGCCGCTGATCGCCATATTTTTCTACCTCATCTATAAAGGCGCCAGTTCCCTTAATGTTGCTTTCTTTACCCAGATACCCAAACCTGTGGGCGAGGTTGGCGGCGGGATGGCGAATGCCATTGTTGGGTCGGGTGTCTTATTGGCGATTGCCAGCCTCATGGGCGTGCCTATCGGCATTGCCGGAGGCATTTACATCGCCGAGTTTGGCCGCGACAAGCGGTTGGCCAACATGGTCCGTTTTACCGCCGACGTACTCAACGGCGTGCCGTCGATCGTCATGGGCATCGCCGTTTTCACCCTGATCGTCTTACCGCAAAAGGGTTTCTCCGCGCTATCGGGCGGGGTGGCGCTGGGCATCATGATGATTCCGACCATTACCCGCACCACCGAAGAGATGCTGCTGATGGTGCCGCTCAATGTGCGCGAGGCCGCCCTCGGGTTAGGCGTCCCGAACTGGCGTTCGGTTCTTTCCATTACTCTGCGCACTGCCTCGCCGGGTGTCATTACCGGTTGCATGCTGGCCTTCGCCCGGGTGGCGGGGGAGACGGCGCCATTGCTATTTACCGCTTTCGGAAACCAGTTTTGGAGCGTGAGCCTCGATCAACCGATCGCCGCGCTTCCCCTACAGATTTTTGTCTATGCGATCTCCCCCTACGACGAATGGCATCGTCTTGCGTGGGCGGGTGCGCTGGTCTTGATCGTACTGATTGTTTTGTCCGTCGCCCTCGTCCGGTATGTGGCAGGCCGCGGAGTTCTGAAAGGGGCAAGTTAGTGGGCGTAGCAATCGAAGTGTCTGATCTGAACGCATGGTACGGCACCAACCACACCCTTCAGAGCATCAGCCTGCGGATTCCGGCGAACCACGCCACGGCTCTTATCGGCCCATCCGGTTGCGGTAAGTCTACATTCGTGCGCTGCCTCAATCGTATGCACGAGACCAACCCGATTGGCCGTGTCACCGGGACGGTGCGCGTCGGTCCAGTCGATATCTATGCGCAGGCCTCACCGGTTGAGATTCGCCGCCGGATCGGGATGGTCTTTCAGCGGCCGAACCCGTTTCCCACCATGTCGATCTACGACAACGTAGCGTCAGGTCTCCGCCTCAATGGATTCCGCAACCGCAAGATCCTCGACGAAGTAGTGGAGCGCTCACTGCAGCAGGCCGCTCTTTGGGACGAAGTGAAGAACGATCTCAAGAAGAAGTCTGGCGCCAGCCTTTCCGGTGGTCAGCAGCAGCGCCTCTGCATCGCGCGGGCTTTGGCGGTGGATCCTGAGGTAATGCTGATGGACGAGCCGGCCTCGGCGCTGGATCCGGTCTCCACAGCGAAGATCGAAGATCTTATCTTTCAGCTCAAGTCGCAGTACACTATCGTGATCGTGACCCACAACATGCAACAAGCGGCTCGGGTCGCGGAGAACACTGGTTTCTTCCTCAATGGCAAGCTGGTGGAATTCGACGCAACCCACAAGATCTTTACCAATCCTACCGATAAACGGACTGAGGATTACATTACAGGTAGGTTTGGATGATGCGAATCCGGTTTCATCGGAAACTTGACGATCTGAAAGAGCGGCTGCTGGTGATGGCGGGTATGGCGGAGCAGGCGATCCAGCGGGCCATTGAGGCCTACCGGGTGCGCGACCTATCCCTTTGCGACCTGGTGGTCCGCAGCGAGATTTCGATCAACAGTTTCGAGCGCGAGATCGACCAGATGGCGCTCGACTTGCTTGCCATGGAGCAGCCCATGGCGATCGACCTGCGCTTCATTCTGGCAGTCATCAAGATCAACGCAGATCTGGAACGAGTGGGTGACCAGGCGGTGAGCATCAGCGACCGGGTGCGCGACCTTCAGGCTTTCCCGGTAGTGGATTTGCCGGTCGACATTCCGCGCATGGCGTCGCTCGCGTCGGCCATGGTGCGTAAAGCGCTGCAGGCTTTCATCGAGGCCGATGCGGAATTGGCCACATCTGTGCTGACCATGGACGATAACGTGGACAAGATCAACGACGCTGCCTTCTTCGCTCTTTCCAATCTGATCAAAGAGCAGCCCCACTACACTCCGCAGGCGCTGCACGCGCTGATGATTGCCCGCAACCTGGAGCGGGTTGCGGATCATGCGACCAACATCGCAGAAGACGTCATCTTCTGGGTCCGTGGCGCCGACGTTCGACACCACTTGAGCACCTAAGGGGCTGACCGAAGCACGTGACGCCAGCATCGCTTGGCGGCGGTTTTGTATTCGCGGAAGCACTTCACTTTTCCCTTAGGCTGGCCCAATGTCCCTGTTGAAAGTAATTGTCCTTGCTGTAGTGCAGGGTCTTGCTGAGCTCCTTCCGGTTTCAAGCTCTGCCCATGTCGTCGTAGCCGAGAAGCTTATGGGGCTCGATCCGTCTTCTCCCCAGATGACGCTGCTTCTTGTCCTGCTGCACACTGGCACTATGTTTGCGGTCATCGCCTTCTTCTGGAACACGTGGAAGAAGGAGTACTTCGCCAGT
This sequence comes from uncultured Acidobacteriaceae bacterium, assembly GCA_963721125.1. Lineage (GTDB taxonomy): Bacteria > Acidobacteriota > Terriglobia > Terriglobales > Acidobacteriaceae > PALSA-350. The sequence continues at coordinate 1,427,300 of CAVRHZ010000001.1, forward strand.
TTGGAAGCATTTAAACAATTCGCGTTCCGCGTGCTGTGGGCGACGCTGCTAACGGGCATTGTCGGAGAAGCGATCAAGAAGGTTATAGAGAAGACCTTATTTCGGGGCGCAGAGAAAGCGGAGATCGAACAACTGTTTAGCCATCTTGAGTTGATCGCGCCTGCGCTTGCCGCTGCAGGAGTGCTGATTCTCATCGCCGGCCTACTGGAGAGACGTCAACTGAACGGAGGTGTCTCGGGCACGGTGGATGCAAGTCCTAACGTGACCTTTCAGCAGGCCGGTTGGATGGGCGTTGTGCAGGGCCTGGCGCTGCCATTTCGAGGATTTTCTCGTTCCGGGTCTACGATTTCGACTGCCATGTTGGTTGGCGCGACGAAGCAGCGCGCAGAAAGATTCAGCTTCGCTATGGCCGTGGTGCTCACACCGGCAGTCGTGGGCCTGGAGGCGATTCGGCTGCAAAAAGCAGGGCACGCTGCTCTGCTTGCCGGGTCGCCGATTGATCTGAAAGGTTCGCTACTTTTCAGCATGCTTGGGATGGTGTTTTCTTTTCTGGCGGGCCTGATCGCCCTCAAATGGCTAAGCAGTTGGCTTGAGAGTGGCCGGTGGTATTTGTTTGGGATGTACTGTGTTCTAGCGTCAGGAGTCGTCTTCTACTTGCACACGAGAGGCTTCTAACATGCTGGCCGAGCCGCCGCGGAGCTTAACGTAATAAAGGATCGCTCTATTCCCCGGCAATGAAAACGTCAGATGGAAGCTTGAACCGGACACTGAATTTCCGCACTTGATCCAGGGTGAGCTTCCGTCGCCCAGACAGAAAGATCGAAATGGCGCTCTCCGATCCGCGCTCTGCGACGCCCTGCTGTTCCATGAGAAAGCGTACGACCGAGACTGCGTCCGCAGCCGGGACAAAGTAATGTACCTGCTCCTATCCCAATTTCTGGGATTGTCTGTTAGCCAATACTCAGCGGCGGCGGCTTATACCCGTAGTTTGCCTCTATCGCGGCCGCGATGCCGAGCACCCGTTCGTCTTCGAAGGGACGGCCTGCAATCTGCACACCAATCGGCAGTCCCTCGGGTGACCGACCTACCGGCACAACGGCGGCGGGTGAGCCCAGCAAGTTGAACCACTGCGTGTAGCGCATGGCATCGAGGTACTTCACTTGCTGTCCTTCCACTTCCCAGACACGCTCCCCATGGCGAAAAGCGGGAATCGCGCAGACGGGACACAGGAGAATGGGAAAGCTCTCCATCTCCGCCAGCAGCTTACGGCGTACATGATCGCAATCCATCCACGCGGTAAGCAGTTCCTGCGCGGACAGCGGGGGCTCGCTGTGCGCGATCGACAGGAAGTCAAGAAACGTTGGGCTCAGCTCCGCATGCCGGTGCTGTACCAGCGGATCGAGAAGCATAGCGCCGCCGCGGACAAAAAACTTCCACCACAATTGCCGCGCCTCCTCCAGCGCCTCGGGGCGAAACGGGCGCACGGTGAAGCCCTGAGTTTCGAGCGTCCGCGCCGCATCCCGCACCGCCTGTCGAGTCTCCGGCGTAACCGGGATAAGGCCATCGTCTTCAAAGAAGGCGATGGGAATGCGCCGCAAATCCTCCAGCGATTCATTCCTGAGGCCGACCGGCGGACTCACCGGATCCAGAGGGTCCTGTCCGGAGAGCGTGATGAAGAGCAGGGTGACATCGCGGATGGTGCGTGCCATGGGGCCGACTGCGCCCAGATTGGCAAAGGGTCCATCGCATGCCGGCAGATGACCACGTGCGGGAATGCGGCCTGGCGTAGGTTTGAGCGAGCATATTCCGGTAAAGTGAGCCGGCTCGCGCACCGAGCCTCCGCTGTCGCTGCCCAGGCCAGCCGCGGAAAGGCCGGCGGCAATGGCCGCCGATTCGCCGCCGCTCGATCCCCCGGCGCTTCGCTCCACATCCCAGGGATTCGCTGTCGCACCGTACAGCCGGTTGTCGCTCTCGTAAGCCATCAGGAACTCAGGGCAGTTGGTGGTTCCGAGAATCACCGCACCGGCCTGCTTCATGCGATCCACCACGGTTGCATTTTCATGGGGAACATGGCCACGGTGCAGGACGCTGCCGGTCTCGCAGCGGTATCCGGCGGTGGCGATCGAAGACTTGATGGTCATCGGCAACCCGAAGAGCGGGCCGCGAGAGCTGCTGAAGTTTTCCAGCGCGCGAGCCTGTGCCCGTGCCCGATCGGCGTCAAAATCGACCAGCGCGCGCAGCTGAGGATTCAAGCGTTCGATCTGCTGGATATATTCACCGGCCAATTCCAGCGGAGAGATTTGGCCCCGCCTGAGCATGGACAATAATTCGACCGCGGGCATTACCGTTAGGCCGTTCACTGCGCCGGTTTTACTACCGGCGGCAGCATCACGCGCGGCTCGTAGTGAAATGCAAATTGCTGCACCCCGCGGCCGGAGTCGAAGCGGTCGTTCCACTCCATCTCATACTGCATGCGCTGTTCGTCCTGCGGATAATGCTCGCTCGCGGGATAGGGATAAGTGCTCATGCCGTGGAACGGCATGTCGGCAACGGTGAAGGGACTCGCCTCGTAGAAGTCCATATCCTTGACGAAGCCGTTGGCATAGAAAGAAGTAGTCACGCTTCCAGCCCGGCGCCAGCGGAGGCAGGGAAGCGGTGCTGAATTCCACGTCAATATCTTCGCCGCTGCCGAAGATCACGAAGGATTCGTCGACTGACTTGAGCAAGGGCGTGACTTCTCCGTAGCGCGTATAGCTGCCGCGAGAGCGGGTAAAGGGCCCGGTCTGGCTGATGTGCTGATAGTTGTACGTCAGATCGCCCGGCGTCTTGCCATCGATCTGTTCCGGGTAGCCGCGAAAGGCAAGCTGCGCGGAGCCAGGGGCAGCTCTGTCTGGCGCACGTGTTGTGGCGCCTCCGGGCCGTTGTCGATCAATGCCTGGTCCCAGTAGATCTGCAAATTGGTGGTGAGCCGGATGCGGCGCGTGCCCGGCGGAAGTTTGCCCGTGAGATCCACTACGATGGTGCGCGGCAGTCCCGCAGGAAAGCCCATCTCGTCGATGACCCGCTTCCAGCTGCCGTCCGGCAACTGTGCTTCTACGTAGGGTGGCATAGGCTTCAGGTTCGACTGCCACGCGGCGTACATGGAGCTGGCCGAAAAATACTCGATGAAGCCGTGCAGCAACAACCGCAGCGGATTGGCGGCCGTCCACTCACCCAGATCGAGCGTGAGCGTGTGCTGGTTGGCAAAGCCGGCGAAGGGCAGGTTGGTAAAGTCGCGCACGTACTGGTGGTCGCGGGTGCGCAGCAGTGCGCTCACATCGCGGCCTTTGTCGTCCCATGCTCCGGCAACCGGATGCGCGTCGGCGCTCAACACCGCGCGGCCGTCGGCAAAAGGAGGTTCGTTGAGAAAGCGCTCGTTGGGATACACCTCGGTGGCCGCAGGATGATCGACGGCTACCAGGCGAACCTGGTCAAGATAGTTGACCTCTTCCATCGGCTCACCAAAGCGCAGGCTGAGATATCCTCCGCGCGGGCGAAGCTGCGAACCTTCGACCTTGATCCACTCATCCGGATCGGCATTGTTCTTCGCCGTCGGCGAAACCCAGTGGCCAACCACTGCCGCGCCGATCACGTCGGAGATGAATTCGTACTTCGTTCCATTCCAGGCAAACAGGGTAGGGCAGGAGCTGCCCCGGCGGTCCAGTTCGGTGATGGAGAGAGAGGTCTTTGTGGCCAGCTCTGTTTCGTCCTGAGGAACCCCGGTGGGCCAGAGAATCCGCACCATGTCCGCGTGTTCAGCACTGCCGATGCCGGCAAGAAGCTGCTGCGCTCCCTGGCTGAGATAACCGGAGGCGCCAGTGATCTCGAACTTCTGCCACACGCCATCGGCAAAGACCTCCACCTTGGCGCCGATCGCCGATTTGTTGTCGGCAACGCCCTTCATCGAAATCAGCACAGAGTGATTTCGGTTGCCGCCCTGGTTGTGCAGGAGCAGCGGGTCCCCATTGGGCTGGGTGACGATCAGGTCGGCAGCGCCGTCGCCGTCCACATCGGCGGCGATCAGGGCCCGCGGTTGAACCAGCTTCACCTGGTCCAGCTTCACTTGCGCGGTCACATCCTCAAAGCCCGCCGGCCCCAGATTCCGCAACGCGCGCAACTCTGGCCCATGGTGCTGTTTCCACCGCGGCCACCAGGTCGAGCCAACCATCGTTGTCCAGGTCGATCGCGGTCAGGCCCCAGCCCGCGGTTACATTCTGTACCGGTAAAGGGACGCGTTCAAAGCGCTTGCCCTGCACATTGCGCCACAGCGAAATGCCCGGGCTGCCGGAGTGGGTGAGGGCTACATCCATCCACCCATCCTTGTTGAAGTCGAGCACTACGGCTCCCACGGTCGGGGAAAGGCCGGTCTCGGCAAAGAGCGGAGAAGACTTGAACTGGCCCTCGCGAGGGTTGGCAAAGAATGTGGGCGCCTGAGCCGGAACCGGTGACCAGCAGATCGACCGCGCGATCGTTGTTGAGGTCAGACAGGGTTGCGGCCACGGTTGTGCCTTCGCCTCCAAGGCCCGTTTGCTCCGTCCAGTTGGTAAAGGTGCCGTTGCCGTTGTTGCGCCATAGAACGTTGGGCTTCGTTCCCGCCGCGGACGGTTGGCCGGTCACAAAAAGGTCCAGGTCGCCGTCGTGGTCGTAATCGACAAAGGTGATGCCCGCCGGCTGGTTGGCCGGTTGCACACCGGTGGCCGCGGTCACATCGGTGAATTTGCCACCGCCATGGTTCTTGAACAGCAGCACGCGATCGCTCATGGCCACGGCGACATCCGGCAGGCCATCGTTGTCGAAGTCGCCGACAGTGCAGGCCACGCCGGTACCGCTGGCTACCAGGCCGGTCTGCGCGCTGGGCACCAGGGTGAAGCTCCCGCTCCCGGATTTAGCATACGTCCGGATGGCATCCTGGCCGGATGCCATCACCAGGAGGTACGACTGTTCGCCCACGGGCGCAACCAGGCAAGCTCCGCCCTGGGGGCGATCGCCTGGTTTAGCTGCCGCAGCAGCCATGTGGTCGATGGTCTGCTCTGTGAAGGTGACCGGAATCATCGCACCCACTTGCGGGTTCACGGTCAGCGCATCTTGTACCAGCGAGTAGTGGCCCTCATCGCCATAGGTGTGTGCGAGGGGAGATCCGATCTTCTCCTGGTTCAGTGTTTCGAAGCGCTTGAAAGCAGTGGTCGCCTCGTCTCGCCGGCCCAGGCGTTGTAACGCTTTGGCCAGGCCAAATTGAGCCGATGCATGAGTCGGGTCTCAGCCGCAAAGCAGTTTGGAATTCGGTCAGAGCCTGCTCCGGTTGATGCAGCTCGAGCAGGACTGAACCCAGGAAGTAGTGAGTGTCCGCGTCGTCCGGATCAAGAGCCGCTGCCTTTTGGAAACTTTCCAGGGACTGCGGATACTCAGCTTCAATGCGGTACATAATGCCCAGCGCATACCAGATGTGAGGATCCTTGGGGTCCTGGGCCGCGGCTTGTTCGAGCGCTTGCTTGGCTTCCGGCATTCTCTGCAGGTAGATCAGCGCGATGCCACGGTTCACTTCGGCGTGGACCAGCGAGGGGTCAAGCTGGTAGGCATCCGCGAATTTCGCTTGCGCCTTATCCAGCAGCTGCTGATTCATCAGGGCAGTGCCAAAATTGTTTATCTTCGCTGCCTCCGCCTGCTTGGACGGGGTAACGTCGGCGCTACCGGCGGTTGCGGCAATAAGAAGTGAGGCCAAGAGTACCAGGCCCGACCGGGCTCTGGGGGACGATGAAGCTAAGGTTGGGAGACGCATTCTGCTCCGGCTGCGATCACTATCGCTAAGCATTTTTTGCCAATGGTATAGACCAGGAAACCGAACTCAAGGCGGCCATTCCGCCAAAGAATGGCCGCACATAACTGATTCCCCCGGAACCACGGTATTGGCAAAATTGCATTAAAGAATCCACCCTCGACTATAGAACACGGCGTTGGGGTTGGAAATGGCGGATTCAAGTCGCTTTAACGGAGTTGCAAATCAGCTCAAGGAGATTGATGCGGTGAGAGGAGACAGCCCAGGGTGTCACAAACCGTATCGATTGCTCCGGCCTCGAGGTTATTGAAGAAAGGGAGTGCGATGGTACGTGAAGCCTCGGCCTCAGTGACGGGCAGATTTGCGGAATTTCGCCATGCGGCATAGCTGGGCTGCAAGTGAATGGGAGCGAAGTACCGGCCGGAGGCGATGCCGGCGGCGGCCAATCCCCGCATCACTGCATCCCGTTCAATGTGGGCGCTGTTGTTCAGGCGCACGACGTAGACGAACCAACTGACACGGCCGTTGGGGACATGAAAGAGGCGGAAGCGTAAGTTCCTGATACCGGCTAAGCCTCTGGTCATACGCCGAGGCAATGGCCTCGCGCTTCTGCAGGATCTCTTCCAGCCGCGACATCTGCGCCAGCCCTAAGGCGCAATTGATCTCGGAAATGCGATAGTTATAGCCCAGCTCGGTATGTTGAAACCAGTCGTCGGTTTCATACCGGCCCTGGTTGCGCAGCGCCCGGATGCGCCGGGCCAGCGACTCATCGCGCGTCACCACCATTCCACCCTCGCCGGTGGTGATTTGCTTGTTGGGGTAAAAGGCGAAGACCCCGGCATGCCCCATGGAGCCCGCCTTCTGGCCGCGGTGCTCTGCCCCAATCGCCTCGCAGGCATCCTCAATCACCACCAGCCCGTGCCTTTCAGCGATCTCGAGAATGGTCGAAATATCCGCGGGAACCCCAAAATTATGGACCACCAGGATAGCTCGCGTCCTGGGCGTGACGGCTTCTTCGATCCTCTGCGGGTCGATATTCAGCGTGGCCGGGTCAATATCGGCAAAGACCGGGCTTGCACGTTCATAACGGATGGCGTTCGCGGCCGCGATGAAGGCGAATGAGGGAACGATAACCTCGTCCCCCTCCCCGATGCCCAGCGCGCGGAAGCAAAGATGCAGCCCCGCTGTTCCGGAGCTGACCGCCACTGCGTGGGGCATGGAAACGTATTTGGCCACCGCCGCCTCAAATTGTGCGCTGACCGGGCCGAGGCTGAGCCGCGGAGTGCGGAGCACCGCAACCACGGCTTCGATCTCAGCCTCAGTTATATCGGGCGCGGACAAGGGTATCTTCATGGAGGGGTGTCCGCGTGCTTCACCAGCAACTCTTCGGAGAGAGGAACAGTCGTGAGCACCTGAACGATCTTCTCCGATGCACGTCCTTCCCCATAAGGATTGGTCATGCCCGCGAGCGACTCGCGAAACTCAAGGCTCATGGCCTGGCCAATTTTTGTGAGGATGGCATTGGTCTCCGGCTCGGCATCGAGCACGTTGCGGGCCCGTTCGCGGCCCTTTTGCCGGAAACCCACGTTCACCACCGGCAGGGCAAACGATGCAGCTTCCATAATGCCACTGCTGGAGTTACCGATGAGCGCGGCGACCTGGCGAAGCAGGCTCCAGTAAGTCACCGAGTCCAGATTGACGAAGACCCTGGCGTCGCTGCGGGTGGAGAGGAAGGCTCGCGTCCGCTCCAGCAGCGCGTGGCTGCCCGCATCGGCATTGGGATAGCAGAAGAGTATTTGCGCGTCTACTTCTCGCAGCGCAGCAAAGAGGGAATCGGCCTCCTGCGTTGTATCGCGCACAATGGTCACCGGATGATACGCGACCACGACCGTAGGACGTTGGAGATCGAGCGTAAGCTGCTGCTCAAGTTCTTGCATGCCAGGCAATCGGCTGCGGCGAAGATGGTCAAGCGAAGGAGCGCCGGCGCGGTGGACCCTCCATGGCTCCTCACCCATCGCGATCACCCGAGCGCGCGCCCCTTCAGTCGAAGTGAAGTGAATGTGGCTCATCTTGGTGAGCGCGTTTCTCACCGCATCGTCGATGGCGCCCTCGCTGATTTCGCCGCCTTCAATATGTGCGATGGGAATACGCAGCGTGAGCGCCACGGCCGCGGGGGCAAGCATCTCATAGCGGTCGGCGATCAGGAGCAGCAGATCAGGCCGCATTTGGCCCAGCAGATCGGCCAGGGAAAGCACAGCCACTCCCAGTGTCTTTGCCATGCCCACATCGGTATCCGAGCTGAGCAGACACTCGAGCCGGGCGGCAATGGGGAAACCATCTTTCTCGATCTCTTTCACCGTCTCCCCGAACTGGGGTGAGAGATGTGCGCCCAGCACGATCAGTTTCAGGTCGACGTCTTCGTGCCGCGCCAGGTCGTGCAGGGGCCAATAAAGGTGGCTATAGTCGGCGCGGGAACTGGTCACTACCGCAATCGTTCGCTTCATACCGTTTCCCCGGCCGCCGCCAGCATAAGCGCGCTCGGCTGATACTCGGGCACGGCGCGCAAAACCGCTGCCAATAATTGTTCCAGGGAACGTTCCCGGCAGGCGTGCTGGAGTTGTTGCAAAATCTCATCCAGAACCGTCGCCGGCAGACAAGGGCTTTTGACCGCCCGCAGCGGCTGACTTACATCTGCACCGGAAACGTACGATTCGCGGTCAGAGAGCAGCGCTTCACACATCTTGTCGCCCGGGCGCAGCTGGGTAAAGATAATGGGCACCTGGCCAGAGCCGTGCATCAGATGCTGCGCCAGCGCTTCCACCTGTATGGGCTCCCCCAACTCCGGCACCAGTATGCCGTGCGGAGTCTCCGCTGAAGCCGCGTGCAGCAGCAGGTTTACCGCGTCCGCAGTGGTGAGGAAGTAGCGCCGGACCTCGCGATGCGTAACTGTCACCGGTTGCCCGGAGAGTATTTGCTTTAAGAAGAGAGGAACGATACTGCCTTCCGAACCGAGCACATTGCCCAGGCGAACCGCCTTCATCCGGGCGGCCGCAGTGCGCGGCGCCAGCATACCCAGCTCGGCTATCCTCTTCGAAGCCCCCATGATGCTGGCCGGGTCAACCGCCTTGTCGGTAGATAGCAGAATCAACTGTTCAGTCTCAGTCGTTGGCGAGGGCAGCCTGCACCAGCAGGTGAGTGCCGATCGCATTGTTCTCGATTGCAGCAAAGGGATTCTGCTCCATCAGGGGAACATGCTTGAAAGCGGCTGCGTGATAAACGATCTGGGGACGGTAACGACTGGAAGATCTTCAGCCAGTAGGGCAGGCATGAGAGACGCTGCCTAGCACCGGACGCGTGTTCGATCGGGCAGGGCATTTGCCGCAGAGCCGTGTCGATTTCATAAAGGTTCCGCTCCGCAGCTTCCAGCAACACCAACTGCTTGGGTGCAAACTCAGCGATGCCGCGGGTCAGGGCAGAGCCGATCCAGCCGCCGGCTCCAGTGATCAGAATCCGCTTGCCCTGCAGTGAAGCTGCCGCCCGTGCCCGATCGAGAGCCAGCGGCGGCGCGATCAAGAAAGCTTTCCCATGCGCAGGACGCGTGAGTGAGTGCCGAGGAAGTTTCATCGTTGATGCTGTTCATGCCGGCAGTTCTTCCATTATGCGTCAGGCGGGGAACTTCCGGGGCTGAGGCCACCACTGCGTATCGGGCAGCATCTCTATATACAGCTGGGGAGGGGAGCGGGTTTTCGCGATTTCCTCCGCTTGCCGTTCGGCCAAGGAGAATCGCAGCAACCGACGGACTCTTCCCGCTACATTTCAGGATCTTCTAGACCAGCGAATCCATATTGACGTTGACCCCTCGAATTGTGGAGGGGTGGGGAAAACAGAGGCCGGCAAGAGCCGGCCCTTTCCTTTCGTTTGTCTGCGATTCGAATGGTATTCTCCGAGGTTTTTTCGATGGCGGCAGTTGTGCGGGCATTCTTCGGGTACCTCTTTCTTGTCATGGTTGTTCGCATCGTAGGGCGGCGCCCCGGCAAACAGATGACGCCTTTTGAATTTGTGCTTATCTTCTTCATTGGTGGGCTTGCGCTGACAGCGATCGTAGGCGATGAAGTCTCCTTTACTAATGCCCTCTGTCAGATCATTACGGTAGGTCTTGGACACTACAGCATTGCCTGGGCTCGATCCAAGTCGTCGCGCTTTGCCAGGCTGGTGGACGGAACTCCGCTCATTCTTCTCGAAAACCAAACCTGGCGCGCGGAGACATTGAGGCATATGCGTATCAAAGACGACGACGTGATTGCTTCAGCGCGCGACTCGGGAATCAAAACGCTGCAAGAAATTGACTGCGCGGTTCTTGAGCGCAATGGCGAAATCAGCGTTTCCCAGTTGCAACCAGGCTCGTAAATCCCAACCGCAGGATACAGAGAGTAGTGATGGCCACAAAACCCGTTACCAAGCCGGTCCAGGACTCGGTCGCCAAGGTCAATGATGAGGTCGCGGTCGGTGAAAACCTTGACTTTCAGAGAAAGTGGTGGCGATTCGAGAATGCTGCGTGGATCTTCTTCACTCTGATCATCATTCTCGACTTAGCCGGCCTATTCGGGCGAGGCCCTATCGCCAAGGCCGAGCGCCGGACCGCGGATGGCACCATCGACGTGAAGTATGAACGCATAGAACGCACCGACTCTCCATCCATCATGACGATCGAGTTTGGACCATCGGCGATTCAAGACGGCAAGATCCAACTGTACGTCAGCAATAGCCTGGTCAAACCGCTGGGAACGCAGCGGGTTATCCCTGCGCCGCAAGCCACCGTCATCGGTGAAGCAGGACTCACTTATACCTTTCCCGCTACGAAGCCGCCGGCCAGTGTCGATCTTGCGCTGCAGCCATCCGGCCCGGGCATTTATGACTTCACCGTCAACGTCGTTGGCGCTCAACCGGTACACGCGAAGATTTTCGTCGTTCCGTGAGGCTTTAAATGTCCACTATCCTCCACGCGGTTTTTGGATATCTTTTCCTGCTTCTCATTGTGCGTTTGCTTAGCCGGCGCCCCGGCGGCCAATTGACACTCTTCGAGTTCGTCATCGTCTTCCTGATAGGTGGAGTGATCATCCTGAGCACGGTCGGGAAAGACCGTTCGGTCACAAATTGCGCCACTGCGATTCTCACCGTCGGCCTCATGCATTTTCTCGTATCCAGCATCAAAGGCAAGTATCCGCGCTTCGGAGCCATCGTCGACGGCACCCCACTCATCTTGCTGAAGAAGGACGAGTGGCAGTTAGAGGTTATGAAGGGCATGCGCATTGATCGTGAGGATGTCATGGCGGCCGCCCGTACCAAGGGAGTCAGCTCCATCCACGATGTTGCCTACGCGATCCTGGAACGCAATGGGGCCATCAGCATCATAAAAAACGAGAAGTAGTTTCGCCGCTGCAACCTCTGATCGGCGTTGCGGGATGTGCCCATGGCAAAAGTAAGTACGAAAGAAGCACCTCGAACCGCCGAGAACCAAACCGTCGAGTCAGATGTACCTGCTCGCCTGGATCGCCTTCCCTGGAGCCGCTGGCATACACGCATCATCGTTGCGCTGGGAACGTCCTGGCTACTGGATGGTCTGGAGGTGACCCTGGTGGGCTCGCTTTCCGGCGTTCTGGAAAGTAAGAACGGGCTCTCGCTCACCGATCCGCAGGTTACCTCGGCAGCTACCTTTTATCTTGCCGGGGCCGTTATGGGCGCCATTCTCTTCGGCTATCTCACAGACCGGCTGGGGCGCAAGAAGCTCTTTCTGGTTACCCTGGCCACGTATTCACTCGCCACCATCGCCAGTGCATTCTCCTGGAATTTTCTGAGCTTTGCCATTTTCCGCTTCCTCACGGGTTGTGGCATTGGAGGAGAATACTCCGCCATCAACTCGGCGGTGGACGAGCTTATTCCCGGCAAGGTGCGCGGCACTGTAGACCTGGTAGTCAATGGAACGTTTTGGGTCGGGGCTACTATGGGCTCACTCGCAGCCATGTTCCTGCTCCATGGCCATGGGCTTCCAGCCGCAACCAGCTGGCGCTATGCATTCGGGGTCGGGGGCACTCTGGGCGCAGCGGTGCTGGTCCTCCGGCTTTACGTTCCAGAAAGTCCTCGCTGGTTGATGCTGCGTGGTTATGAAGAACGAGCGAACAAGGTAGTCAAGGAGATCGAAGACAAGGTATCGAAAGGCGATCCGCGCAGCTTGCCCGCGCCAGAGGGAAAGAAGCTCAAAATTATCGTCCGCGACCACACCCCTCTCAAAGAGATTTTTCGCAACATGCTAGGCGACAATCGTCAGAGATCGTTTCTTGCGTTGACGCTCATGGTGGGTCAGGCCTTCTTCTTCAATGCCGTCTTTTTCACCTATGCGTTGGTAGTGAAGAAGTTCTTTCACGTAAGCAATGACGACCTGCCGCGATACCTGTTGCCTTTTGCAATTGGTAGTTTCCTCGGGCCCATGGTGCTCGGCCCGCTGTTTGACAGAATCGGGCGGAAGCCGATGATCACCGCGACCTATGGGACTGCTGGACTTCTCCTGCTGGGCACGATTTATCCCTTCGTTCATGGATCTGTCGGCGCCCGCGGAATGGGTATTTGTTTCACCGTGATTTTCTTCATTGCTTCCTCCGCAGCCAGCGCCGCTTACCTGACGGTGAGCGAAATTTTCCCACTTGAAATACGCGCCTTTGCCATTGCCGTCTTTTATTCCATGGGCACCTTGGTTGGGGGAGTTGGAGCGCCGCTGCTCTTTGGTTTTCTCATCGCCAGTGGTTCCCGGGTACACGTCGGTTTGGGATATCTATTGGGTGGATTGCTCATGCTGGCAGGTGCAGTCTGCGAATATTTCATCGGAGTAGAAGCTGCGGGCAAGTCGCTCGAGACGATTTCGTCACCTCTGCAAAGTGCGAAGTAGGGCGTGCGAACTGCCGGTCAAATCGGGAGCGGATAGAGCCGGTTGTCCATCCACTTTCGCTACAGTCAGGGTGGTGAACTTTTTTAGGGGTTGTCAGATCGGATGGACAGAAAAACTGCAGGTCGCTCACCTTGACAGTGGCGGAGGTGGATAGAGTTTCGAGACCTAGCCGAATCCCCTAGGCAGGAAGCTCGGCCGCACTGGGAAAGTCGTGCTGCTGGCGACCCAGATCGCCGTCGTATTTGACACTGCTCTTGAAAAGCTCATAGCGCCCATCATCGAATTGCTTCGCATACGACCGCAACTCGCTGATCTGCTGCTCGGAGAGCGGCTTGAAATTGCGCAGAATCTCCAGATTCTGGTCCAGAACGCCCATCGAATCCATGCCGCTGATGGTGGTCGACACGCCCGGCAGGCTCATGGCAAACGTGAGCGCCTCCGTAGGGGTCAAGGCTCCCTGCGAGATCATTTCCCCCGAACCGCCCATGCTCTTCATCCCGAAGACAGCCAGGCCGCGCTGCGCGGCCACCGGCAAGACCTCCTGTTGAAAGCTGCGATAGCTGTAATCGAAGGGATTTAATGGCATCTGGATGGTGTCGAAGGGAAAACCACCGTTGAGCATGGCCAGGTGAATGGAAGGATTCTTGTGGCCGGTGAAACCAACGAAGCGAACCTTACCCTGCTGCTTGGCTGCTGTGAGTGCCTCTAGAACGCCATCCGCGGCATAGCATTTTTCAGGATCGTTGTAGTACACCACTTCATGCACCTGCCATACATCCAGGTGATCCGTCTGCAAGCGAGTGAGCGACTCCTCCAGCATCTGCATGGCGACATCCTTCTTGCGGCCGTGGGTGCAGACCTTGGTCATCACGATTGCCTTATCGCGCTTACCCTTGAGCGCAGTGCCCAGGCGCTCTTCGCTGGCGCCCTTGTAGTACTCCCAGGCGTTGTCGAAGAAGTTGATTCCGTGGTCCAGGGCCTTCGCAACCATATTGTTGACTTCCGGTTGTCCAGCCACAGTGCCGAGGTGGTAACCACCCATGCCGAGAATGGAAACCTGGAGCCCGGTTTTCCCCATGGGGCGGTGCGGCGCCTGGAACTCTGCAACCGCGCCCCCACTCTCACCCTGTGCGTTGGGCACCACGGGATTCGGTTGTCCCTGTGGCGCGTTGCTCTGCCCCTTGGCGGACGCCGCGGAGATCATGGAAACAGCACCGGTCATAGCGACACCTTTCAAAAACGTTCGACGGCTTTCCCAGCCTTTAGCATTGGTCTTCAAATTGTGAGCCCTTTACAGCTATGTTTGGAAGTCAGCCGGAAACCTGCGGGAACGGCCTGCCCGTGTTTTGCGTTGCATAAACCATTTGCTTTACCTCAACCTGCTCCATATCGAGCGGAAATTGGTGGGCTATGCGCGCTTCAGGGTTGTCAAACTTGATAGAGGTTTTATAAAGCTCAAAGCGGCCATCGCCTGCATATGGCTTTGCACGCTCGCGCAGAGCTTGCATCTCCGATGCTGAGAGCGGGGTAAAACCTTGAGCGATGCCCAAATTTTGTTCCAGGATAGGCATCTCCGAGACACCCGAGATAGTGGTCGCCACCGGCAGGCTCATGGCATATTGGAGCAGCTCCTTGGCCGTGAAGACGCCCTTTTGAACCGGCTCCCCATGGCCTCCAATCGGCTTCATGCCCAGCGCTGCGATGCCGCGACGATTCAGTACGGGGAGCACCTTCTGTTCGAAGGAAAAGAAATTGGCGTCGAAGGGATTCAGCGGCATTTGTACAGCATCGAAGGGGAACCCCGTCTCCAGCATGGCGAGATGGATATCCGGATCCTTATGCCCACTGAAGCCTACAAAGCGCACTTTACCTTGCTCCTTGGCCTTGTGCAGCGCTTCGGCCGCGCCGTTCTGCCGGATAAATTCCCGGGGATCATTCTGGAAGGAGACTCCGTGAATCTGCCAAAGGTCGAGGTGGTCTGTTTGCAGCCGTCGCAGCGACTGCTCCAGCATCTGCATGGCCAGCGACGCGTCCCGGCCGTGGGTGCAGACCTTGGTCATGAGGAATGCCCGATCACGGGCGCCACGCAGCCCTTTGCCGAGCCAATCTTCTGACTTGCCCCGGTTATATTCCCAGCAGCAATCGTAGAAAGTGATGCCGCCATCGAGTGCGCGATGGACGATTTCGACTGCAGTCGCCTCGTCCTTGGCTGCGCCAAGGTGATGGCCGCCAAGGCCCAGCGAGGATATCTTCACGTCTGTCTTGCCAAAGTTGCGGAGAGGGATGATTGAACTCACACGCAAATAGATGCATCGCCATTGGAGTTTCGCCGCCTGCCTTCGTGGGCGATAGCAGGCGGCAAGCAAATGTCGCCTTTGTGGTTTCCCGCTCTTAGCTGAATCCCAGACCCGCCCTTCTGAGGCGACAGCAGGTGGCGTCATTTGACGCTTTTATAGCCCGAGGCCCTCCGGTACGCTCGGCCTTGTAGGCATCGATTCTCAAGCGGCAAAAACCGGCTGTTTCAGAGGGCCTGACAGACAACCTTCGCTTTCTACCCGGGCGCGCAGAGCGCTAGCAAGAAATGAGTGGCCCATGCCACTAGCAAGAGTCATCCCGTTTGCAGCTCCTATCGATCCACCCTGCCCCGCTTCGGACCAGCCGAATATCGTAGTCCAGATCGGCCGGGATGAAGAGCTTTTGCGGCTGCGGGCAATGGTCCTAAGTGCGGCGGGATATACCGTCCACTCCATGACCCCGGACGAGGCAACCGGAGAACTCAAAAAGGTCCGGGAGGTTCGGGTCTGGGTCTTTTGTCACACGCTCGAGTTTTATGAACTGGCACTTCTGGCCCTCGCCATCCGCAAGGAACGGCCGGCCGATAAGCTGCTTCGGCTGAGCGGTCTCAACGATATCCGGCAGGTGCCTGGGCTCTTTGATGACTTGCTGGAGCCGGTGAAGGGCGTGGATGATCTGCTCCGGATGATTGCTGATCTGGCCAAGCCGTAGCCAGCCCGGTTACCTGGCGGCGTAAACAGGAGCGAGTTGGCTAACCTGGTGGATCGGACCATCTAAAGGTAGGGTCACCGAAAAAGCCGTTCCCCGAGTCTTACCCTCCGTCGAGCTGCGCCAACGAATCTGTCCGCCGTGTTTCTCCACGATGGTCTTGGAAATCCACAGACCTAGCCCATTGCCTGCCTCCGCCTTGTCGCTTTGAAAGGCTTCGAACAGCCGCGCCCGGACACGTTGCGGAATGCCTCGTCCGTTGTCTGCGATCGTCAAACGGCCAATTGTCGCCGATGCCCGCAAGCGAAGGCGGAGCGTGCCCCCGACGGGAAGTGCTTCGGCCGAATTGCGCACCAGGTTGGAAACCAGCTGAAGAAAGTCGCCCGGATACACCGAGGCGATCAGCATGTCCGGCAACTCCTTCCGCACCTGGATCCGCTTCTCCTGCAGCACAACAGCGTGGTAGCGCAACGCGGTCTCCACCAGGGGAACCAGATCCTTGGTCTGGATCTGCGGCGTATCTCTAAAAAAAGAAAGGGTTTGCCGGGCAATGTACTGAATCCGAACCAGTTGTTCTTCAATCTGTGCGGCGCGGGCGCGGACTAGTTCCGGATGGTCCGCCTCTTTCCCCAGGAGGTACACAAGGTCGGCGATCGCCTGCGAAGGATTATTGATCTCGTGCATCACCGAAGCTGCAAGCCGGCCGGCCATGGCGAGCTTCTCCGAGCGGCGTAAGGCGATTTCCAGGCGAATTGTGCGCTCGTCACCGGGCGGGTCGCGCTGGGGGGTGGCTGGACTTATCTCCTTCATAAGGACTCCTCGCCGATGCAGCATGCTTAGGTAGAGGGCCACAAAGAGTAGGGGGTTGCCGACCGCGGGGAAAAGGTTGTTACCAGAAAGCGGCTGCGCAAACGTTACTTACGTGAACCTTTAGAAGTTTTGCCCCGGCCCTTCTTTATCGTTCCCGGAGCGTTGGCTGCTGTCCGCCCGTCTCCATCCGTTTGGCTGGAGGAATTTCCCAATTCGCCGACCACACTGAGTACGACGCCATCAATGCGGTTATCCATGGTTCGATAGGGAACGATGCGCAGGATGCACCATTTGCCATCATTGTCCTGAACACTGAATTGTTTGGATTGGACCTGCTGGATGACCTCGAGCAGGTTCTGTTCCAGATCGCCCATGTCGATTTTGAGCCTAAGCCTGGGCATGGGGCGGCCGATATCGTTGGAGTTAAGGCCGAGCGCCGCGGCCGCCTGGGGAGTGAAGCGGCGAACACTCAGGTCGGCGCTCAGCATAACGATGGGAAGATTTACGCTATACAGCAGGTTGGTGAGGTCATTGTTCAGTTGGGTGAGCAGTTCGTTGCGATGCTGCATTTCCTCATTGACCGTATGCAGTTCCTCATTGGCCGACTCCAATTCCTCTTTCGAAGTCTGTAGCTCCTCATTCGTGCTCTGCAGTTCTTCGTTGCCCGACTGAATCTCTTCGTTGGCCGATTGCAGTTCCTCGTTGGTGCCCTCCTGCGACTCGATAATCGACTGCAGATACTCTCGGGTTGCGGCTAATTCCTGCCCCAAACGGACGATCTGCCTGCTCAGCGCAGACTGTTCCTCGGTTCCGATCGGGTTCAGGACCAGGGAGCTTGCCGGTATATTCGAAGTCGCGGGGGCCGGCAACCGATGATCCGCAGACGACGTGTCTTCAAAAATAATCAGGAAGCTGTTCTCCTGCTGACTGGGAACCTTGAAAGGAATCACTCGTACGGTGACCGCCTTGCCCTTCCCATCCTCTTCTACACGGACTTCCTGCCGTAGGGCTTCAAAGCCCTTCTCCCGTGCTTCATCTATCGCGTTGCGCAGCTCGAAGAGCAATCCGGGCCGGGCCATTTTCAGGAGGTTGAGGCTGGCCCTTCCCGCGGGGAGTTCCAGAAACGAGGCCGTATGCCCCCTGGTCTGGAGAATCTCCAGCTGATGATTAATCAGGACCGCCGGCGGCACATACCTCGACAGGAGCAGGCGGTCAGCCTCTCGCTGCAACTCCATTGGGACCTTATGCGCTTCCGAGGGCTTCGACGATGAGGGGGTTGTTTGTCCCGCAATCGGTTCCGGTTCAGGCCTGCCGACAGAAAAGCCAGGGGCCAGCGGCGTCGATACTAATCTCTTACGGAAAATTTTTTGCTTCTTGTCGGTCATTTCGAAAAGCTCCGAACCCGCCCCCAGTAGCCCCTCGGTGCTTCCCAGCATAAGGAACCCGGTGGGATTCAATGCGTAATGAAAAATCGGTATAACCCGCCTCTGCAGGGACTGACTCAAGTAAATCATCACGTTGCGGCAGCTGAGCAGATCCATGCGGGAGAAGGGAGGGTCGTTGAATACGTTTTGCGTGGAAAAAATGCAGAGATCCCGGATTCGCTTGCGAATTTGGTAGCCGCCCTCGGTTTTGTTAAAGAACCGGCGCAGCCGCAGCGGAGTCACGTCCGCCTCGATGTTTTCTTTGTATACAGCAGCCCGGGCGCGCTGGATCGCGTTCTCGCTCAGGTCCGTGCCAAAAATCTGGATCGGAATGTCGGCTCGTTCTTCCCCCAGGTACTCCACGAGAGAAATGGCGTGCGAGTAAGTTTCTTCGCCAGTCGAACAGCCGGGAACCCAGATGCGGATCGGCGCCGCGGCGGAGGTCCTCGCCTGCAGAATGGCCGGATATACCACATGGTGCAGAGCCTCGAATGCCTCCGGATTGCGGAAGAAACTGGTCACATTGATCAGAAGATCGTGATAGAGAGCAGTTGCTTCCTGGGGTTCGCGCTGCAGGAAAGCGGCGTAATCCTTGAGTTTCTCGATCTTTTGCAGCGCCATGCGCCGTTGAATACGGCGCGCGATCGTAGGCGATTTGTACCCCGAAAAATCGACCCTGGTCTTCCTCCGCAGCAAGCGAAAAATCTGATCCATATCGCCGTCGTCGCCGCCTAACTGCGCCGGTTCCTGCTTGTGCCCGTCGGCAATATACGGATGATGGCGAATGCGAGCGATCTCCCGCGCTATGCCTGCGGGCGTCATCACGAAATCGACACAACCGGACGCGATTGCGCTCACCGGCATGCCGTCGTACTTGGCTGAAGTTGGCTCCTGGGCGAAGGTGATTCCGGCTTCCCCCTTGATAGCCGCAAGGCCATGAGTGCCGTCTGATGCGGTTCCGGAAAGGATCACGCCGATGGCGTCGCTTCCGTGCGCCATGGCCAGCGACCGCAGGAAAGTATCGATCGTTGTATTAGAGGACCTTCGCTCTTGACGGCTCCCCAGATGTAGAACCCAATCTGCGATCGTCATTTCGCAATTGGGTGGGATCACATAGACATGATCAGGGACAACCCGCATGCCCTCTGTCACCTGCACCACCGGCATCCGGGTAGCGCGGGCCAATATTTCGGTTACGGCGCTTTCCCGGGCGGGGTCCAGGTGAAGCACCAGGACATAAGCCATCCCCAGGGCCGGGGAGAGCTCCTTGAACATGGTCGTGGCTGCTTCGAGACCTCCGGCCGACGCTCCAATCCCGACGATCGGGAATCGATGAGAGCGCTCCGGGCCGGCACCGGCCTCTAAGGCGCCTTCCTCTGCGTTGGGAAGGAGCCGTGTGGGGTCCGGCGTTTTGGGCTTGCTCTTCACGGCTTTCATAAGGCAGGAAATTTAGATCACGAATGCCTGATGGGATTCTCTTGCAGAGAGGATACTCCTCCTCATCCCAGAGCTATGTCTGCGCACCTCATAGGACGGAGCCGGGGTTAAGAGCCGGCCTCAGATGGAGGACACGCGAACCAACTGTCTCAGGCGATCCGTTTGGATTCCCTTGCCAATGAGCTCGCCGGCGGTTCCGGGGGAAGCGAAGCTGGAAGGGACCAGGGAACCTCCAGAGCATGGTTGCTCAGCCGATCGCATCGCTCGGTAAGCAGGCGGACGGATTCGCAAAGCTGTTGCGTCAGCGCGTGATTGGCGTCCCGCAGGGCACGTGCGGTCCGGATGTTTTCTCTGAGGCTGTTGCGCGCGGACTCCGTGGGTTCGGACCCCTTCGCCGCCAGGTCCTTCACCGTGCAGCGAGCCGAGAAACGCGTTGCCAACCAGGTATCCAAGTCACTGCGATCGAGCAACACGGCGCTCTTATGCGAAACACCGTTGGGACGGCGAACCGGAAGTCCAAGGTGACGTTCCCAGCGTTGTACTGTGCGGACGCCCTTGCCCATGTACCTGGCGATATCTTTCCACGACGACAGTACTGCGGACTCTTCCGGGAGGTTCATCTGATCTTTCCTCGCGATTACGCGATTATAGTCCCCCTAGCGGGCTCTTGGCAGAGGTTACTGCAATCCGCTTGCAGAGTAATCACTGCGTGATCAGGTAGACGATCCTGGCCCTCTAAAAGTGACACTGTCAAGTATCTGTATGAACTAACTCGACATCTGAGCACAAAGGGGTAGCTGGAACCAGTGGCTCATCGAGATATCGTCGTGATGGGGGCCTCGGCGGGCGGGTTGCAGGCTTTACAACAGATACTGAGCGCAATGCCGCGCGATGTGGAGGCTGCACTCCTGGTCGTTCTCCATACTGCGGACCACTCGGGCAGCATGCTTGCCCATATTCTGCAACGCAAGAGCAACATGCCGGTTTCCCATCCCCGCGACGGGGACCTGATAGAGCGCGGGCGGGTTTATATAGCACCCCCCGGTTTCCACATGATCGTGGAGGAGGGCTTCTTACGCGTGCTGCAGGGGCCGCGCGAAAATCTGCACCGGCCGGCCATCGACCCCCTGTTTCGCTCCGCGGCTGCCGCCTATGGCCGACGGGTGATTGGCGTGATTCTGACCGGCATGCTTGGCGACGGCACCGCAGGGCTGATGGTGGTCAGCGCCCATGGGGGCGAAGCCATCGTTCAGGATCCGCAAAGCGCTTTCTTTCCCTCCATGCCGAGAAGCGCCCTGGACCAAGTGGCGAATGCGCATGTACTGCCTCTGGGCCAGATCGCGGCCTTGCTGTTGCAACTCATTGGGCAGGAGCTGCCTTCTGTGACAGAGCAGGCCGAGCCATTCTCCGTGGAGCAAGTCTCCTCTCTTAGTGCGGCCAAGGAAACACGCATCGCAGAGCTCAAAATGGATGAGATTTCAAGCGAGGATCGCCTGGGTCAACCGTCGCCCTTCGCGTGTCCGGACTGTGGTGGTGTGCTTTGGGAAATTGAGCAGAATGGATTTCTTCGCTTCCGTTGCCGGGTGGGCCACGCTTATACCCCCCAGCACCTCGGGCTACAACAAAGGCAGGCTGTACGCTCTGGGAGGCACTGCGGGCGCTGGAAGAAAGCGCCTCGCTTTAGCGACGAATGGCTGGCCGCGCGGAGACTTCACATCACGTGCTCCCGGCACGCCTATACCTGGAGCGCGCCACTGACACCGAATCCAATGCAAGAATTCTGAGGGACTTTCTACTGAGGGTGAACTTAGGAGAAGGTGGCAGCGATGCTGAAAATGAGGCCACTGAATCTATCCCAGCGTCTTCTGGAAATAGTGAAAGCACCGATTAACGAACATCCGCCAAGGTTCACTGGCAGTAACTACGCCTCACGGCAACCCGCATTCCTGTGACGCATCCTACCTACCAGTGCTGATAATGGAGATGCTTTCACGCTTCTCCCCAGTGGTACACCGCAGCACATCCCACCCTAGTTTTACCAAGGAGTTCTTGATGAAAGTATTTTCAGCCAACATCCAGGATCTACGCACCCTCTACGTGAGCAACTTGAAGAAAGCGCTCGACATGGAGCAGAAAATTACCAAGGCTCTGCCTGACCTTATCGAAAAGTCCAATGACCCCGAACTGCTTACCGCCTTTCAAAACCATCTTGAAGAAACCAAGGGACATGCCTCCATGGTGGAGAGTCTCTTACAGCGCAATATCGGCGAGAGCAAGACCGAAACGTGCAAGGTAATCAATGGGCTCACCACCGAAGCTTCGGACACGATCAAGGACGTCACCGATTCTTCGATCAGGGACATCGCGATTATCGGCGCCGCCCAGCAGGTCGAGCACCATGAGATCGCAGTGTATGGAACTCTGCGGCGGTGGGCCGAGATTTTGGGCCTGCCGGACGATGCCATGGTTCTGGAAGCCATTGAAGCGCAGGAAGTCAACGCAGATGAGCTGTTGAGTGAGATAGCCGAGCGAGTCAATTTCCAGGCTGCCGCGTAGGCCTGTCGGCCTGTCTTTCTATGGCGCAGGCTTCGCAAAGGAAAAAATCATGGCAAAGTTCGGAAGCGCCGCAGGTAAGAGCGTCAAAAGCGCAATGCATCGCGAAAAAAGCGGCGCCCTCAAGTCTGGCAAAGGCGGTAAGGGCGGCACGGTGAAGAGCAAGAAGCAAGCCATCGCCATCGGGCTTTCTGAAGCACGTAAGAAGGGGGCGAAAGTGCCCAAAAAGAAGACGAAGTAAACCACTGCGAAGTTATCCCTGACTAACTTGAGTACTCCCTCCGTAACATTGCTTCTATCGAGGGCCGAATAAGATTCGGCCCTCGCCTTGCGTCCGTCGCATATTTTGCATCAAACATGAGCTATGAACCTCTTTGATCCGGGCCCTAAGTCCGCCTTGGAGTTCTTGCCTTCGCGCCATGATCTCGCAAGCTTGAGGGAGGCGGCCAGGCATTGCCATGGATGCGATCTGTATCAACACGCGACGCAAGTAGTATTTGGCGAAGGACGAACACCTGCCGCAATTTTTCTTGTGGGCGAACAACCGGGCGACCGTGAAGATCAACTAGGAAGGCCTTTTGTAGGGCCGGCCGGTCAGTTGCTTGATAAATGCCTGGAGATGGCCGCTATCGATCGATCCATGGTGTACGTCACAAATGCGGTCAAGCACTTTAAATGGGAACCGCGGGGCAAAATCCGGCTGCATAAGAAGCCCAACTCACTCGAAATCGCTGCCTGTCGCCCCTGGCTCGAGAAGGAGATCGCGGCTGTTCGGCCCCAGATCATCGTTTGCCTTGGTGCGACAGCGGCCCAGGATCTTTTGGGTTCGCAATTTCGACTTACAAAGCACCGTGGAGAAGTATTTCCGACATCGAATGGCCCGGTAACCGCTACCATTCATCCTTCCGCGATCCTCCGCATGCCTGAGCCGGCCGCGAAGGAAGCGGAGATTGCCGGTCTGGTCTCAGATCTCAAATCTGCCGCGGAATACGTGGCGCAGCTTCGGCGGTGAATCAGTGGAGTGACCAGGAAGGCGACCACTGTTGATTGAATCAGACAGGAAACCGCAGAGGTGATCTAGAGTTGTGCATAGCAACGGAGGATCTTGTGAAGGCTGCCAAAGTTACCGTAAAAGTCACAAAAGAACCGGCCGGAGCGACTCCAGCCGAGACTGCAACGGTGATCGCAACCGGCTCTGAGCGGTTCGGGAAATTTGCTGCCCGAAGTTCGCACTACCTCGGCTCCCGTTGGGCATTTGTGGTCGCGATTGGGGTCATCGTTGCCTGGGCCCTCACCGGCCCAATTTTTCACTACTCTGATACCTGGCAGCTGATTATCAATACAGGAACAACGATTGTCACATTTCTCATGGTGTTCCTCATCCAGAACACCCAGAACCGCGATGCAAGAGCCATTCATTTGAAGCTGAACGAGCTGATTCACGCGGTAGACAAAGCGAAGAACCAGATGATCGATGTGGAGAGCTTGTCTGACCTGGAGCTCGATGAGCTAGCCAAAACTTACGAAAAAATTCGGGCAAGCGCTCAGGACCGCCACCGGGCACGGAGCCACGTTGCTCCGCGGTAAAAGGCCCGACGGAAAATCCGGGGGATCTCCGGGCAGGATACATATCGGCATTTCGGGATGGAGATATCAAGGCTGGCGTGGTGTCTTTTACCCGGAAAAACTGGCCCAGCGGCGAGAGTTGGAGTACGCCTCCCGGCAATTCGATACCATCGAGCTAAATGGATCGTTTTACTCGCTGCAACGGCCTGAGAGTTTTTGCCGGTGGCACGCCGAGACGCCGCCGAATTTTACTTTTGCCATCAAGGGCTCCCGCTATATAACCCACATGCTTCGACTGCGGAATGTCGAAGGCCCGCTGGCCAACTTTTTCGCCCAGGGGCTGCTGCATTTTGGGGCCAAACTCGGGCCCATTCTCTGGCAATTCCCGGCTAACTTCCAATTCGAGCCGGAGCGGCTCGAGCTCTTCTTTGCCATGCTACCCAGGACACGAAAGCAGGCAGCCGAACTGGCCCGCAACCACGATGAGCGTCTGCAGGACAGGTCGTGGTTTCAAGTCCGCCAGGATGCTCCCTTGCGACACGCCATTGAGATTCGTCATGAGAGTTTTGTCAACGAGGAGTTTATCAAGCTGCTCAGACGCCACGGCGTGGGGCTGGTGGTCGCGGATACGGTGGAGTGGCCCCTGTTGATGGACTTGACTTCCAGCTTTGTTTATTGCCGTCTTCATGGCAGCCAGGAGCTTTACGCTAGCGGCTATGACTCTGAGACGCTTGAGATCTGGGCTCGCCGCATCGTGACCTGGGCGTGGGGTGGCGAGGTATACGACGGCAAAAGAGCGAGTAAACACGACGCACCCACACGAAAGCGTCGCGATGTCTTTGTCTATTTCGACAACGATAGCAAGGTCCGGGCGCCGTTCGATGCTGCACAACTGCGGGATCGCGTCCAGAAGTTGGAGCAGGGCCGTAAGAACTGAGTTACCTTGGGTCGATCCTGCAGCTACAATTCCCCTCATGGATAAGCCCGCAGAACAGGACCCGAGGGTGTACTTCGCCGCCGAGCGAACCTTTCTCGCCTGGATTCGTACCGGGCTGGGTTTGATGGCCGTTGGCTTCGCAGTTAGCCGTTTCGGGCTGTTTCTGCGCGAGTTTAGGGCCGGCACGTCCCATCTCCCCGCCCAAACCACTGGCCTCTCCGTCTGGTCGGGAGTGTTGTTGGTTGCGTTGGGCGTTATCGTAACTCTTTCCGCAGTGGTGCGGCATTTTCAACTGGTTCGCGAATTACGTTCGGGAACATGGAGACCGGGGCGAGTCTCCACCGATGCTGTCATCCTGGGACTGGTGCTCGCCGCAATGGGTATCGCTATGGCCCTCTATCTAACCCTGGTTCGTTGACGAACTATCGCGATGAACGCTGCCGATTTTCGACGTGTTGCGCTGCAATTGGATGGCGCGGAGGAAGGTTCGCACATGGGCTCGCCCGACTTCCGGGTCGGGGGCAGAATTTTCGCTACGCTCGCCCACCAGCAGCAGGGTTATGGCAACCTGATGTTGTCGCCGGAACAGCAAGCAGCGTTTGTTGAAGAGCAGCCCGAAGTGTTTTTGCCGGTTGCCGGTGGATGGGGCAGAATGGGAACCACCCACATCCGCCTGGCAGCGGCCAATGAGGATGTACTCGCTGGTGCACTGCACACCGCGTGGAAATTGCGGCTAGAGAAGAACGGCAAGTCTGGAAAGACGAAGCATACGTCGACAGTGCCTAAGGCAGCCGCAAAGAGCAAGAAACCCAAACCTCGATAGCACCTCACCAAGCGGAGATCGGGCACATGATCGCACTGCAGTTGTTACAACTGCTCCATCTTGCAGATAGTGCGTTGCCTATAGGCACGGCGGCGCATAGCTTCGGGCTGGAGGGCCTGGTCGCTGAGAATGATCTAGAGGTAGCTGATCTGCGGGACTTTTTTCAGGGGTACCTGCAGGAGGGGGGTTGTCTGGAAGCTGTATTTGTTTATGCGGGCTACGACGCTTCATCAACGGAGCAGTGGCAACACCTGAACCAACGCCTGAGCGCCATGAAACCGGCACGCGAAAGCCGTGAAGCAAGCCTTCGTTTAGGCAAACGCCTTGCCGGGCTGGCTGCCGAGGCGTTTGCCATACCACTTCAATACACTACGGGTCCCTCTCATTTCCCCATAATGTTCGGGTACGTTGGCCGTCGCATCGGCTCCTCTCCAGACGAGGTCGTGGCGGCCTATCTCCATCAATCGTTGTCGGGACTGGTCTCGGCTTGCCAGCGCCTTCTGCCTCTCGGTCAATCCGGCGCAGCCACGCTCCTCTGGCAACTCAAGCCGGTCATCCTGGAAGCATTGGCGGTCGCCCGGGAAACTCAAGTGGACGACGTATGTCTCTCCCAGCCCTTGCTGGATGTGGCATCCAGCCGTCATCCCGGGTTGCCCACCCGGTTATTCATCAGCTGATGATGCACGCGCAGTTGCGCCTGCTGTTCTCGGCTGCGGCCGGGGAAACCCAGCTGCGTTGCCTGCAGCAGGATCCGCCCTGGAAAGTGGTACGCGCCTTTCCTAATCCAGCCGGGGAAAGCCTGGTGCATCTCAACAACGTCTCCGGCGGTGTCTTTGGCGGCGATCGCTTGAGCTTGCAGATCAAACTGGAGCCCGGAGCCGCTGCGCAAATCACCACGACCGGTTCTACCCGCATCTACCGTCCTCGTGAAAAGACAGCCGAGGCGTTGCAGGTAAGCGAAATCCATCTCGGCCAAGGTGCGTTCCTCGAATACCTGCCGGACTCCGTCATCCCGTTTCGGGATTCTCGATTCGAACAGCGCACCGATGTACACCTCGCGCCCGGCGCGACTTTATTCTGGTGGGAGATCGTTGCGCCCGGAAGAGTGGCCAGTGGCGAATCGTTTGCCTATGCATCTCTGCGCATCAACACCAGCATCTGCAGCCAGGGCCGGCCAATCTATATAGATCGGATGAGTTTCCGTCCCCAGCAGGCAAAGCTGTCGTCTCTTGCGCGCTTCGGCAGCTTCCGCTACCTCACATCGTTTATGATCTGCCGTAGCAGCGAAGATGCGAATACCTGGATCACCCTGGAACAAATGCTGAGAGAGATCGCACAACAGCGCAGCAACGCGAGCACCCTGTGGGGTGCCACGGCGCTCACTGCGGACGGCCTGCTGGTCCGCGGACTTTCCCACTCGGCTTTGCAGATCATGGAAGATCTCTTTTGTTTTTGGACCTCAGCCAAGAAGTACCTATGCGGACGCGCCGCCTCGCCGCCGCGCAGAACCTACTGAAGGAGAACCGCTGTGCACTTGACTCCACGAGAACAGGAACGGCTATTGATCCACGTGGCCGCCGACGTAGCCCGCAGACGAAAGCAGCGCGGGTTGAAGTTGAATTACCCTGAAGCCGTGGCCATTCTCACGGCGGAGATCCTCGAGTTGGCGCGTGACGGCAAATCGGTGGCGGAGATCATGTCATTAGGGGCCACAATCCTCACCCGGAATGAAGTGATGGAAGGTGTGCCCGGCATGATCCACGAAGTGCAGGCCGAGGCGACCTTCCCCGACGGAACGAAACTCGTCACCCTGCACGATCCTATTCAGTAGAGCCAGGAGGCGAAGGATGCAACCCGGTGAGTATCTGTTGGCTGAGGATGAGATCGTGATCAACAGTGGCCGCGCGGTGGCCACCGTAGTGGTACGGCACACCGGAGACCGTCCCGTTCAGGTAGGCAGCCACTACCACTTTTTCGAGGTCAATCCCGCGCTCCAGTTCGATCGCGCGGCTGCTTACGGCATGCGCCTCGATATCCCTTCAGGCGCAGCCGCGCGCTTCGAGCCGGGCGATGAGAGAACAGTCTCACTCGTCGCCTTTGCCGGCTCTCGTAATGTGTGGGGTCACCGCGGCGCTGTGGACGGTGAGCTGAAGGAGCATCCATGAGCCGAAGCATCTCGCGCCGCATCTACGCGGATCTATATGGCCCAACCACACGGGATAGGGTTCGTCTCGCGGATACGGATCTGGTGCTGGAGGTGGAGCGGGACTTCACCGTCTACGGCGACGAAATAACCTTCGGTGGCGGAAAGACCATTCGCGACGGCATGGGACAGAGTGCCCGGGCGCTTCGCGAATCTTGGCCTGGCGCGCTCGACCTGGTGATTACCAACGCACTCATCATTGACCACTGGGGCATCGTCAAAGGGGATATTGGGGTGCGCGATGGCCGCATCGTCAAGGTCGGCAAAGCCGGCAATCCCGACACCATGGAGGGGGTGGATCCTGAGTTGTTCGTGGGTGCGGCGACGGAAGTGATTGCGGGAGAAAACCTGATCGTTACTGCGGGAGCCATCGATAGCCACGTCCATTTCATCACCCCGCAGCAAGTCTACGAGGCGCTATGCGGGGGGATCACGACCATGATCGGCGGTGGAACAGGACCCGCGACCGGGACCTGCGCCACCACCTGCACCCCGGGCGCCTGGAACCTGGCGCGTATGTTCCAGGCTGCGGAAGCGTGGCCGATGAACTTCGGATTTTTGGGGAAGGGGAATGCAGGCACACCAGGCCCGCTCGAAGAACAAGTCCGCGCCGGAGCGTGTGGGCTGAAGCTCCACGAAGATTGGGGAACCACCCCGGCAGCGATTGACTGTTGCTTGCGGGTCGCAGACGCCGTCGATGTTCAGGTAGCCATTCACACCGACACCCTGAACGAAGCGGGGTTCGTGGAAGATAGCATCCGCGCCATCCACGGCCGCGCCATCCACACCTACCATACCGAGGGCGCAGGCGGGGGACATGCACCGGACATTATTCGCATCGCATCGCTGCCCAATGTCTTGCCCTCATCGACTAATCCCACCCGACCTTACACGGTCAATACCATCGCCGAACATCTCGATATGCTGATGGTCTGTCACCACCTCAATCAGAATGTACCTGAGGACGTCGCTTTCGCTGAGAGCCGCATCCGGCCGGAAACGATTGCCGCCGAAGACATCCTGCATGATCTGGGTGTCTTCAGCATGATCGCCAGTGATAGCCAGGCAATGGGGCGCATCGGTGAAGTGGTCATGCGCACCTGGCAGACCGCGCATAAGATGAAGGTGCAACGCGGCGCGCTGCGCGAAGATTCAAGCCGCAACGACAACCAACGCATCAAGCGCTACGTCGCCAAGTACACCATCAATCCTGCGATCACGCACGGTATCAGCGCTCATGTGGGTTCGATTGAACCGGGCAAGCTCGCCGACCTGGTTTTGTGGAAGCCTGCATTTTTTGGGGCCAAGCCGGAGATGATTCTCAAGGGCGGCTTCATTGCATGGAGCGTGATGGGCGACGCCAACGCCTCCATTCCAACCCCGCAGCCAGTCTTGTACCGCGGAATGTTCGGCAGTTTTGGCAGCGTTCCCTCTTCCACCAGTCTCCTCTTCACGTCTAAGGCGGCGTTGGAGAGCGGAAGCCTTGACCGGCTCAATCTGCGCACGCCGGCTGTTGCCGTGCAGGACTGCCGGTCGATTGGCAAGAGCGATATGGTGCACAACAGCGCCACACCGCAAATCGAGGTCGACCCGGAAACATACGAGGTTCGAGCAGACGGCGAGCTGCTTACCTGCGAGCCCGCGGGTGAACTGCCTCTTGCCCAGCGATATTTTTTGTTTTAACGGAGAAGCAAGCTTTGTCGACACATCAGACACGCGCATTTCGCATTGGCATCGCAGGACCGGTTGGCTCCGGCAAAACGGCTTTGGTGGATTGTTTGTGCCGCGCACTTTCGACGAAGATGAGCCTGGCCGTGGTGACCAACGACATCTACACCACAGAGGATGCTGAGTTCCTGGTGCGCCAGGGGTCGCTTGATGCCAACCGCATTCGAGGCGTGGAGACGGGTGGTTGTCCGCACGCGGCGATACGGGAAGATGCTTCGATGAACCTCGAGGCCATTGATGATCTCGAGAAGGCGCATCCCGGGCTGGAGCTGGTTCTGGTGGAAAGCGGCGGAGACAATCTATCCGCGGCCTTCAGTCCTGAGTTGGTGGACGAATGGATTTATGTCATTGACGTTGCCGGCGGCGACAAGGTCCCAAGAAAGGGAGGTCCTGGTGTCACCCGCTCTTCGTTGCTGGTGATCAACAAAATCGATCTTGCCGAGCAGGTAGGAGCCTCGCTCGAGGTTATGGACCGCGACTCCAAGAAGATGCGTGGGCAAAAGCCTTTCCTCTTCACTGACCTCAAGCACAGCGTCGGCCTGGACCGCGTTTTGGAATGGCTAAGCGCGCGCGTGGAGCTTGCCGACCGGCGCAGGTTGGGCACGCGGTCCGAACCAGGTGAATTGGCCATGGGCAAGCATAGCCACTCACACTCGCACAGCCATGGATGAACAAGAAAGCCGAACCTAATGTCCACCCTTACCCCGTGATCCAACCCGCTCATGGGCGCCCTTTAGATCCTGTAGAAATGCCAGTAATACATCGTCTTTTCCCGACGGACGGCGATAAACCATCTCAAACTTCACATCGTAGGTAAGCAGCTTCGGATTCAAGGGGGCCAGCAGCTTCTCTCTTATATACGGCTCGGCAAACTGCTCAGGAAGGTACCCCAGGTATC
The DNA here is from genome assembly GCA_963721125.1 of uncultured Acidobacteriaceae bacterium. Taxonomy (GTDB): domain Bacteria; phylum Acidobacteriota; class Terriglobia; order Terriglobales; family Acidobacteriaceae; genus PALSA-350. The sequence goes on from CAVRHZ010000001.1 coordinate 1,457,434, forward strand.
TCCCTGACATGATCAGAATCGCTACCGCCTCCATGTCGTCAGCAACCGCGGTTACCGATTCGTGGGGACGTAAAACGATCGCGTTGGGCAACGGGTAACTGCGCCATGTCCACTCATGGTCCGCGGCTTCCTCGGTGGAAACCACACCTGCCTTGGCAAACAAAGGGTGTCCGTGGCCACAGCAGGCAATCTGCCGTTCTTTGAAAAGGTTTTTGTATTCCATGCTCGGCAGATCGCGCCAAAAATAGCTGAAAACCAGATCAAGCTCGCCTTGGATGAGCTGTTCTTCGAGATCGCGTGGAGGGCGCACGGCGATCGAAAACCTCACCGCTTCGCTCCTCCTGCGGAACGCGGCGATGCTGGTGCTCACCTGTTGCAGCAGACGAGTGGGCGCATGATCGATCAAGCCGAGCCGTAGATTGCCGACCAGGGTCTTATCCATGTTGCGTACGGACACTCCGAAGTCGGTGACCGTGTTGAGCAAAGCCCGGGCAGCTGAAACAAACTTCTCCCCTTTGGGCGTGAGATGAAAGCCGCTCCGCCCACGCTCGCACAGACGGAATCCCACCCGCGCTTCCAGTGTCGCCAGATGGGTGCTTATGGTGGGTTGGCCGATGTTCAAGGCTGCCTGCGCCTCGGAAAGCCCCTTTGCATCGACCACAGCCAGGAAGATGCGGAGAAGACGTAGATCGAGGTCGGAGACTTTAGCACGCATGGGAGTGGGCAGATGCTAGCAAATACATTGATCCCGATCAATGTGAATGTTGACTGCTTGTGATGGTACGGCCACGCCGTATTGCTACACTCGCACCAAGTTCAACGCAATTACGGCTCCCGTTCATTGAGATAGATCGATCTATCGTATGGGTTGACGCGACCGGCGGTCGTGATAACCCCCGGGTTCCATTTCCTTGAAGCGCCCACCATGTCGTGGCAAATCCAGAAGGTCGTTTGTCGCTGTTGATTTCGGCGAGCTGCTCGTCGTGTCCCTGTCGCGCATCATGGGTCATGCGAGAAGCCGCTGCCTGCAGGGGAGGGTGTCGACATGGCGCGCATCTTGCGTACTGCATTATTCCTGGCTCTAGCTTTGCTCTTATGGGATTCAGTTGCCCTTGCGCAATCGGCCTCCTCGCTGCGGGGCACAGTTACCGAGCAGTCAGGGAGCGTGGTTCCGGGCGCCTCGGTCGAACTTTCCAATACCCAAACCAGTTTCAGCCGCACAACCCATTCGGCGGCGGATGGTGTGTATCAATTTCCTAACGTGCCTCCGGGAACCTATTCGCTTACGGTGAATGCTCAGGGCTTTGAGGCTTCGAAACTGGATAATTTGCACCTGCTCGTCAATACCCCTGCGACTGCCGACATTGCCTTGCATATCGGCACCCAGGTCAATACCGTCACAGTGACAGGGCAGGCACAGACGCTCAATACGGAAGATGCGACGGTGGGCAACGCCTTTGAGGCACAGCAGATCCAGCAACTGCCGATTGAGTCGAGGAACGTCGTCGATCTGCTGAGCCTGCAGCCGGGCGTCAGCTACCTTGGGAACCGCACCGATATCAACCTGAACGAAGACACGCGGAGCGGAGCGGTGAATGGGGCACGCAGCGACCAGACGATCGTTACCCTGGATGGGGTTGATGTAACCGACCAGGCAAATGGCTACGCGTTTACTTCGGTCCTGCGCACCACGCCCGACGCTCTTGAAGAATTTCGTGTTACCACCTCCAACCCCACCGCTGCCGATGGCAATTCATCCGGCGCGCAGGTGGCGCTGCTGACCAAGAGCGGAGGCAACGCATTTCACGGCGCCTTCTACGAATACCTGCGCAACACAGCGACCAGCGCGAACGATTATTTCGTGAAGCAATCCCAAGTCAATAGCGGGTTGCCGAACAAGGCCCCGCAGCTCAACCGCAACCTCTTCGGTGTCGCCGCCGGCGGACCCATCAAGAAAGACAAGCTCTTCTTCTTCGCTAACTACGAGGGACGGCGGGATGCCCAGAAGGAAAGCGTGGTCACCACGGTGCCCACAGCAACGCTCCGCGCGGGCTCGGTCCTGTATACCAACAGCACCGGCGGTGTGACCACGGCAACGGCCCAGAATCTGCAAAGCTGGGACCCCCTCGGCATCGGTCCCAACGCCGCCATGCTGCAGTACTTCAATACCTTCCCTCTTCCCAACGATAATTCGGTGGGTGACGGGTTAAACTTCTCCGGCTACCGCTTTGCCGGTTCAGCCCCCGGCACCTATGACGTGTACATCGCACGCTTTGATTACAAGGTTGATGCCCAGGGGAACCACACGCTGTTCGCGCGGGGCAGCATGCAGAATGACTATGTCAATGCGCCTCCTTACTTGCCCGGCTCGCTGCCGGAAACAGTCACCGAAGATCGCAGCAAGGGCTTCGCGATTGGTTATACCGCGGCTCTCAAGCCAACGCTGGTCAATGACCTTCGCTTCGGGTTGACCCGCGCCAGTGTTGGCAACCGCGGAGACAGCCAGTCGCCCTTTCTCGGAATTAATAACATCACCGGTGGTATTACCCGTTCCAACTCTGTGACCTTGCCGGTTTACGACATCAACGATAGCGTCTCCTGGACGAAAGGAGCGCACACCATTCAGTTTGGCGGCAACTTTGAGTACATCCGCGATAACACCGTGAGCCAGAACAACTCCTTCAGCCAGGCCAGCCTGGCCACGACGTACATCGATACCGGCGGCTTCGCAGGAACGGGCAGTCCCTTTGATCCCGCAGCCAATGGATTTCCGGCCGTGAGCCCGAATTTTACTTACTCCTACGATCAAGCAGCTTTTGATGCGCTCGGAATCATCACCGATGTGACCGCCAACTACAACTACACCAAGAGTGGCAGCGTGCAGCCCCAGGGTGCTCCGGTCAAACGTAACTATTCGATGACGCAATATGACTTCTTCCTGCAGGACTCTTTCCGGGTAAAGTCGAATCTCACTATCAACTTTGGTTTGCGCTACCAGCTTGAATCTCCGCCGACCGAGATCAATGGGCTACAGGTGTCGTCCACCATGCCGCTAGGTCAGTGGGCGCGGCTCAGGGAAGCGAATATGGCCAAAGGTATCCCGTCGAATGCCGATCCGGCCATCGAGTATGTTCTGGGAGGATCGAAGAATAACGGCCCTCCGTTTTACAACTGGAGCTACAAGAACATAGCGCCGCGGGTCTCGATCGCCTACTCGCCAACTCCCAAGACCTCCGTGCGCGCGGGGTTTGCCATGGCCTACGATCACTTCGGTGCGGAGCTGATCAATAGCTTTGGGCAGTACGGTTCGTTTGGCCTTTCAACCACCTTGCAGACTCCGCTCGGCTCGCAAGACGTCACCTGCGCTCCTCGCGTGACTGGCTTGACGGAAATTCCCGTGAATGGCTGTCCCAATGTAAACAACGGATTGATCATGCTGCCCGCGCCGCCGGGTGGGTTTCCTCAGACGCCCCCGATCGGGTTTGCCGCCGGAGGATTCTCCGGCGGATTCAGCCTGGATCAAAACCTTAAGACCCCTTACGTTTACATGCTGAATTTCTCTGTAGCCCGGGAGCTATCGTCGAGCTCATCTCTGGAGGTTACCTACCTCGGCCGCCTGGCCCATAGCCTGGCGTCGATCAACGACTTTGCCCAGCCTATGAACCTGGTCGATCCACAATCGGGCGTCGACTATTTCACCGCCATGTCCCAACTCTCCACCCTCGCCCGCCAGGGTGTGCCCCTATCGCAGATATCCCCGGCCACCGTCGGGCGAACTTCCGCTTACTGGGAGGATCTATTCCAACCCATCACGCAGTCCAGTCCCACCGCTGCCTGTGGTCCAGGACAGTGTTCGGCTCTGCAAGCCATCTACTCGATGGAACAGATCTACCTCTATAACGAAACCTTCATCCCGTATTTTCTCGATATTCCGGGCTTCATTTGTCCCAATGGCTGTAGCTCATTGGGGCCTTATACCTACTATGACCCGCAATTCTATTCTCTGAACGGCTGGCAATCCGTGGGCGGCGCGAACTACAACGCGTTGCAAGTGACCTTTCGCAAACGGCCGGCACACGGAGTCTCCTTTGATCTGAACTACAGCTTCTCCAGGTCGCTCGACTTGACCTCCGCGGCGGCGCGCGTAAACCCGACCAATGGGCTGGTGCCCGCCAATATTATCAACGCGTTCTCCCCCAGCCAGATGTATGGCGTCTCCGATTTCGATATGACTCACCAGTTCAACGCCAACTGGGTGGCGCAATTGCCGTTTGGGCATGGGAAACGATTCGCCGCCGACTCTCCCGGCTGGGTCGATGCGGTGGTCGGCGGTTGGCAGCTTTCTGGAATCTACCGGCTCACCAGCGGGCTCCCCTTCTCCGTCAGCAACGGCATCAATCTACCCACCAACGGCGCCAACGCCGGCTATGGGACCCAGATAGCACCGATCCAGGCGGGCAAGGATACCAAGGCAAGCAATGGCCAGGTGCTCATGTTCAAGAACCCAACCGCTGCCTTCAACGCTTATGAATTTACTTATCCTGGCCAATCAGGGAGCCGCAACACCGTCCGCGGCGACGGATTCCTGGGCTGGGACTCTGCTTTGAGTAAGCGGTGGACCATGCCGTGGAGCGACGGGCAGTCGCTGCAATTTCGCTGGGAAGTGTTCAACGTAGGCAACTTCACTCGCTTCAACGTCAACTCAAATCAGCCCTCTCTGACAAACTCTACGAATTTCGGCACCTATACGGGGCTACTCACCAACCCGCGTGTGATGCAGTTTGCACTTCGCTACGAGTTCTGAGAAAAAGGATACCCATGCGGTCTATGAGAGAACTCTTCATCTTGATTCTGTTGTGTCTCGGCTTTGCACAGACAGGCAGGGCGCAGACTCTGGCTCTTACCGGTGCGACCATCATCGATGGCAACGGTGGCGCTCCGATCCATGATGGAGTAATTGTCATCCAGGGCAAGCGAATCACTGCCGTGGGCCCACGATCTTCCGTCTCAGTGCCGGCCGGCGCGCGCGAGGTGAAGCTGGGCGGCAAATACATCGTTCCCGGATTGATGGATGCGAATGTTCACTTTGTCTCCTGGCCGGGCTGGGAACACATAGAGTTTCTGGCCCGCTACGAAAACAACTTCGATGGACTGGTGGAAGAAGCAGCGCAGGTCGCCTTGAAATATGGCTTTACCACCGTCTTCGACTCGATGGGCCCGATGGATCCCCTCATGCGCGTGCGCGATCGGATCAATCGCGGCGAGATCCCAGGCAGCCGCATGTTTATAGCTGGAGACATCGTGGGCTTTCGTGCCGTCTTCACCACCTCCGCGTCGATGGAAGCAGCCACCCCGGCATTCCAGAAGCGCATCAATGCCATGTTCGAGAAGAACGGCGGCCCGGACCTCTCCTGGAAAACGCCCGACCAGGTTCGTGAGGAGATGACTAAGTATGTTGCGCTGGGTGTCGACTTCGTGAAGTACGGCGCCAACGGGGATGGCAGGCCGATCAACAGTTCAACCGGAGAAGAGAACGTCTTGCGCTTCACCCCGGAACAACAGCGAGCAATGGTGGAGGCGGTTCACGCCGCAGGCAAGATCATCCAAACCCACCAGGAATCGGCTGAGGGTCTTAAATCCGTGTTGGACGCGGGCGTGGACATGGCGCAACACTGCTCGATTACCCACGCTTCGCGTATTGATGATGCCACCATTCAGCGCATGCTCGATAAGAAGTTCTCCTGCGGAACCCAGTGGAGGCTGCTCACGGACGCAGAGAAGGAACAGGTGCGCGACAACAAATTTCGCGGATCCGATGCGGACAACGGCAAGGAGCATGTAAGTTACAACCTGGAGAACGAGGTCCGTCTTATTAAGGCAGGAGTACCCCTTTTGGTATCTACCGACGCCAGTGTCCTCGATCCCGATATCACCGCCGCTGGAGGCTTTGTGGGCACTCCGCTGGGGGAAGGCGAATTTCTGGATATGCGGGCGATGCACCAGCGAGGCATGACCAACATGGCGATTCTGCAGGGGGCAACCAAGAACATTGCGGCGGCCTATCATAAACTGGATCAGATCGGAACGCTCGATCCCGGCAAGATGGCCGACCTGGTAGTTCTCGACGCTGACCCTCTGGAAGATATTGAGAACATACGCAAGATGTCACTGGTCATGAAGGAGGGAAGCATCATTGATACCGCTGCGCTGCCGCTCCATCCGATTCTTACTTCTGCTGAGGCCACTAATCCAGGCGCAGTGCGCATGAAATAGACCGGTCGCCCCACATAACAACTAAGATAACTACTCACGAACGACAGCAAGAAAGTGTGCTGGGCCTAACGGGCCTGGTTGTTTCGGCACATGCCCCTGCTCAAATCGAATGGAGCCAACCGATATGGCCAAAGTAATGGCAACTCGCCACAAACTTAAACAGCTCACAGAACCTCACCCCATGCCCATGAATGCGCTCGATTATCCGCGCTTCGCCGGGATAGCCACGTTCATGCGGCTTCCGCATATCCCGGATGCGAGCCGGTTAGATGTAGCGCTCATTGGCGTGCCCTATGACGGCGGTACGACCTACCGAACCGGTCCCCGGTTTGGCCCCCGCCGCATTCGTGAGCAGTCGGCGATCATCAGGCCCTATCATCCGGTGCTGGACCTAAGCCCTTTTGAGTGCCTGCGTGTTGCCGACTACGGGGATCTGCCGGTCAACCCGATCTCAATCGAGGATACTTTTCAGAAAATCACCGCAGGTCTAGCCCCGATTCTCGACGCCGGCACCGTGCCCATGTGCGTTGGGGGCGACCACTCCATTCTTCTACCGATTCTGCGGGCCATTCACGCTGCTCACGGTCCCGTTGGTCTCATCCAACTGGATGCCCACTCCGACACCTGGGATCAATATTGGGGCATGAAGTATTCGCACGGAACACCCGTGCGCCGCGCCATCGAGGAGGGCCTGTTAGCTGAGCCAAACATTCTACAGATCGGCTTGCGTGGTCAACTCTATGATGCCAACGATCTGGACTATGCCCGTGAGCAGAAGGTCGCGATGGTTACGGCGGAAGAGTTTCATGAGCACGGGCTCCCCCTCATCCGCGAAAAGCTGAAAGCATTCAAGGGCATCAAAACCTATCTCAGTCTCGACATTGATGTGGTGGATCCTGCATTTGCGCCGGGAACCGGCACACCCCAAGTTGGAGGTCTCTCCAGTGTTCAGATCCTTAACCTGGTGCGCGCGTTGCGGGGCCTGGAGTTTGTCGGCTCAGACCTGGTCGAAGTGTCGCCGCAGTTCGATAGTGCCGACATTACATCGCTGCTGGCGGCCAACCTTCTATTCGAACAACTCTGTCTCTTTTGTTAGTTAAGGATGAATATGCAGATCGACCTGATCAATCCAGATACCCTCCACCAGCCGATAGACAACCTGTACACGCATGTTGTGCGAGCGCAGGGACGCTATCTCTACCGAATCGGTGGCCAGGTCGCCATTGGACTGCAATGTGAGAACCTCGGCAGGGGCAACATGCAGGAACAGCTCAAGGTCGTTTACGACATGGCCACACGAGCGCTCCATGCCGTGAACCTCACCTGGGCGAACGTGATTCACATTTATACGTTCACCACAGATATGGACGAGTACATGAAATACGAGAAACCCATCGCCAAGGCTGCCTTTGGCGAGAAGCCTCCGGCATCGACTCTGGTCGAAGTGAGCAGGCTGGTGGATCCGGAATGGCTAGTCGAAATTCAGTTGGACGCAATCAGTGACTGACGCATCAGTCACCACGGTGGAGCAGCATGGGGTCGAGTCCATCCCCGACCAGGACCGCGACTCAACGGTTTTTGACTTCATGCGGTTGTGTTGGGGAGGAGCCAACTCCCTTGCTACCGCGGTGCTGGGCGCGTTCCCCATCATGTTTGGGCTTTCCTTCTGGCAGGCCACTGCCGCAGCGGTTTTGGGTGTGGTCCTCGGTTCGCTCATCCTGGCGCCCATGTCGATCTTTGGTCCTATCAATGGGACCAACAATGCGGTTTCGTCCAGCGCGCACTTCGGTGTTGTCGGCCGGATAGTCGGTTCCTTTCTGAGTCTTTTGACCGCCATCGCCTTTTTTGCCATTAGCGTCTGGTCAAGCGGCGACGCGGTGGTTGGCGCGGCACGCCTGGTATTTCATATCCGCGGTTCTGATTTTCAAGTTGCGCTGGTGTATGCAGTCTTTGCGCTGAGCGTGCTTATCGTTTGCATTTACGGTTTTCGCATGATGCTGCTGGTCAATAAGATCGCGGTCGTTGCCAGCACTGCCTTGTTCGTTTTAGGTTTGGCAGCCTTTTGGAATCTGTTTGACCCGGGCTATGCCGGGTCTGGCCTACGCTGGGGCGCCCACGGCTTCTGGCCGATCTTCATCAGCTCAGCGCTGATCGTGTTATCGAATCCTATTTCTTTTGGCGCATTTCTAGGGGATTGGACGCGCTACCTGCCGCGCAGCACCAGCAAGCCCAAGCTCATCACGGCCACGATCGTTGCCCAATGGCTGACCTTGCTGCCCTTTCTATTTGGAGTGATCACCGCTTCGGTCGTTGCCAGGCGCGCCCCGGACTATCTCGCACGGGCCGATTACACGGGCGGCCTTTTGACGGTAGCCCCGGTTTATTTTCTGGCGCCTTTGCTCTTGCTCGCGGTGCTGAGTGGCATGTCCACGGGTACTACGTCTCTGTATGGAACGGGGCTCGACTTCTCCAGTGTATTTCCCCGTCTCAGCCGGCCGCGGGCTACTCTGCTGATCGGTACGCTGGCTTGTGTGCTCATCTTTGCCGGCCGGTTCTATTTCAGTCTGTTTGGATCTATTTCGACCTTCGTATCGCTGATCATCGTAACCACTACGCCATGGATGGTCATTATGATGATTGGGTACGTAGTGCGCCGGGGATTTTATATTCCGGACGCCATGCAAATTTTCAATCGCGGGCAAACCGGCGGACCGTACTGGTTCATGGGCGGATGGAATGTGGCCGGTATGTCCGCCTGGATCGTTTCTTCAGTGATTGCGCTGCTGGCGGTGAATATCCCCGATCACTTCGTGGGTTGGCTGGGCAATCTGGCCGGAGGCCTCGATGTATCCTTGCTGGCTGCGCTGGTATTGCCTACGCTGCTCTATCCAGTGTGTCTCAAGGTATTTCCTGAGCCGCGAGCCATCTACGGTCCCGAAGGCTCGCGGTTCATAGCCACGGTGGATGTGCCTATTGCACCGATCGTTGGACCAATGAATCGAAACTGATTTTTGCTAAAGAGGAAACCTCGGGTCCCTCCGCTACGCTCCGCTCAGGAAACCAGCAACCGTGCCTGGTCCCGCGCGCGCCGCAGAGTTTCCACGATATTGCCAGTGGGGTAAAACTCCATGGCAATTGTCCCTTTGTAGCCCAACTGCGCCAGCTTGCGATAGATGTTGAGGTAGTTGATTTCTCCGGTGCCGGGTTCGTGACGTCCGGGAACGTCGGCAATGTGAATCAGACCCACCTGATCGATGTGGGCATCGAACTTCTCGATCAGATTTCCGAACTGCCGCTGCTCGTGATAGACGTCGTACAGCACCTTCACGTTGGGGCTGCCCACAGCCTTCACGATCTCAAACGCTTCCGTTACGCCATCCAGGTAGATGGTTGGGTTTTCAATGCGGTCGATGGGCTCGATCACTGCCACCAGGCCGGCGCTGCTAAGCACATCTGCGGCGCGTTTAAGCGCCTCGATGGATGCCGCGTGCTGGCTGCCGGCGGGAGCCCCGTCGATGAGCTTCCCGGACAGCAGAATGATCTGCTTGCACTCCAATCGCTTGGCGGCTGGGATGAGACCCTTCAGCGCGGAGAGGAATGCATCCCCTCCGGAGGGATCCGCGAAGCCTGGGCTCACGCCAGAGGTCGCATCCACAGAGATCTTCAATGTCTCCATGCGCGCGATAATGCGGCGATAGTCGTCCTCTGACCACTGTTTGAATTCCCCGACCAATTCCACGTGGTGGTAACCGGCCATCGCAACGCGGTCCAGATTTTCTTCGAAGGTGCCGAATTTCTTTAACGTCCAGATCATGACGGAAAATTGCGTGCTTGCCTGGCCAGGATCGGCCACCGTCTGTGCGGCGAGGGGAGCCAGTGCGCGGCCGGCTAGAGATGCCGCGGTCATGCCTACGAGTGTCCTGCGAGTGAGCATGCGCTGCATGGTAGCAGAGAAGCCTACCCTTGCGCACGGCACTCGCAGACGAGGCTATTTGGGCAGCGCAAAGGCCACCAGGCTGCCGCCGGAGGGCGCGGGAGACTTTCCTCCGCCGGCGGCGATTACAATGTACTGCCGCCCATTCACTTCATACGTGCAAGGGGTAGCATTTCCAGCCGCGGGAAGAGTGGTTTGCCACAAGACCTTGCCCGTGGTCTTGTCCAGGGCGCGAAAGACCTTGTCGTAGACGGTGGCGCCGATAAACAGCAGGCCACCGGCAGTCACCACCGGGCCGCCGTAGTTCTCGCTGCCTGTGCCGGTGAGACCCTTGGCGGCCAGTGCGGGATACTCGCCGAGGGGAATCTTCCACACCGTCTTGCCGCTATTCAGATCGATTGCAGTTAAGGTGCCCCAAGGCGGCTGAATCGCCGGATAGCCGTCTATGTCAAGGAATTTATTGTAGCCATCGCTGATGTATTTCGGATCAAGTGGCGACGGGCCGTTATCCTTCACCACCTTTTCCTTGCCGTAGTAGACGTATTCAAATACCGCCTCCAGTTGATCTTTACCCAGGCTAGCGAATCCGGGCATGCGGCCGGCCCCTTGCGAGATCAACTGCTTCACCGTCCCGTCATCGTAGCGATCGGCGACGCCAATCAAGGAAGGAAACTCCGGAGGCGCTCCCTTCAAATCGGCACGGTGGCAAGCGGAACAGTTGCGCAGAAAAATGTCTCGCCCATTGGCCTCTGCCGTGCGCGGTTTTTGCGGTACCAGGCGCAAAATCCAGGCCATCTCATTGGCATTCACATAGAGCAGGCCGGTGGTTGGGTCAAAGGCGCCTCCGCCCCACTCCGCACCTCCATCGAAGCCGGGGAAGATGATGGTGCCCTGCGTGCTCGCGGGAATGAACTGCCCGTTACTGCGCAATTTCATGAAACGCTCGAGTGCTTCCTGGTGAGCCTCGGGCGTCCGCGTCGTGATCATATCCGCGGTCAGCTTTTGCCGCGCGTAAGGAGCAGGCAGCACGGGTAACGTCTGCTTTTTGGCGGCGACCTCACCCTCAACATCCGACGGCGGATAGCTCCGGGTCTCCATGGGAAACAGCGGCTTGCCCGTCTCTCGATCAAAGAGAAAAACCCACCCCTGCTTGGTGGTCTGAGCCAACGCATCTACATCTTTCCCGTTGTGCTTCACCGTCACCAGGGAGGGCGGCGCCGGCAGATCGCGATCCCAGATGTCGTGATGGACCAACTGGTAATGCCAAATTCTTTTTCCGGTTTCGGCGTTGAGAGCGATGAGGCAGTTGGCGAACAAATCGTCGCCGACTCGATTGGCGCCATAAAAGTCCGAGGCTGCCGACCCGGTGGGAACATACACAACTCCGCGTTTGGCGTCGACCGTCATGCCGGACCAATTGTTGGCGGACCCACTGTACGTCCACGCGGTCTTTGGCCATGTGTTGTAGCCCAGCTCGCCCGGATGAGGAATGGTATGGAAAGACCAACGCAACTGACCGCTGTGCGCATCGAAGGCGCGAATGTCTCCCGGAGAGGCGGGGAGCACCTCACTCATCAGGCCGCCGACGATGACCAGATCTTTGTAAACCACCGCGGGGCTGGTCATGCTGACCCAGTTCAAGGGCTCACGGCCCAGGCCCTCACGCAGATCGATGCGTCCTGATTTTCCAAACGCGGTCACCGGCTTTCCGGTTTGAGCGTCCAATGCCATAAGATACTGGCGCACGCCGACGAAGATGCGTCGATCGTTTCCGTCGGCCCAATAGGTCACGCCCCGGTTGCGCACTTTGCCGACATTTTCTAGACCTAGCTTGGCATCGAAACGCCAGTGCAGTGTGCCTGTCGCTGCATCCAATGCGACTACGTCCCCGCCGGGGGTCGTTGCATACAAAACTCCATCCACCACGATGGGATTGCACTCCATCTCCGATTTCGGATGCTGGTCTCCGCTATCGAAGGTCCAGGCAACCTGTAACGAATGCACGTTATCGCGGTTGACCTGGTCGAGGCTCGAGTAATGAATGTTATCCGGGCCGCCGTAGACTCCCCAGGTGTTATAGGAACCGGCAGTCGCCTGAGCGCAAGCGTGGACTGGGATGGAGACCCAAAGGGCCAGAGCGATCAAAAAAGGTTTGGCTAACATGCGTTGATAGTTAACCATAAGCCAGCGGACTTTAGGCAGTTTCGCAATTACGGTGGACTGACAAAAATCGCGAGGTGTGGTTTTCCTTGGGAGAAAACCACGAAATGGCCTGTCGCTTCCAGGATTTCCTGCAGCGCGGCACTAGTGGAGAGAAGCGATGTGCGGCTTTCTTTGCGGAAAGCCGCATGCAGTGGCTCCAGAAAGTTCCACAGGAAACCCAGGTTCGGTGTACATCCATTGCGAAACTGCCCTAAAGCCGCCACCACTCCGACCGTAACTCAGTTCCCGGAACTACTTCCGTCGGCATTCCGGGCTCGGGCGCCCAGATCTTCAGATCCTCGGCGGCAAATACCCGCTCGATCGGCTGCCGCCAGGCATGCAACGCAAGCGAGAACAGTCCCCAGTGAATGGGCATCATCAACCCCGTGGCGCCCATCGCCCGAAAGGTTCTCACCGCTCCGTCCGGCCCCATATGAATATCCGCCCACAGCGGGTTGAAGGCGCCAATCTCCAGCATGGTCAGATCGAAAGGCCCATACGCCTGGCCAATCTCTTTGAATCCCTCCCATTCCCCTGAATCGGCCCCGTAATAGACACGGTGCCTGGGGCCGGCGAGAACAAACGATGCCCACAGCGTTTCGAATCGGGTCAAGAGGCTACGTCCTGAAAAGTGGCGCGACGGCAGCGCGGTCACCTCTAACTCTCCCACCCGCAGGCTCTCCGTCCAGTCCAACTCGCGCACCTCTTTCACCCCCAGTTTCCTGAGGATGTCGCCCACGCCAAGCGGCGCCACCCACTGCGCTCCGGCGGTTGCTTCGCTCTGCGCCAGGTGAGCGATGGTGTGCGCCCCAAGATGGTCGTAGTGGTCGTGCGAGAGGAGCACCACATCGATTCGCGGCATCTCCTTGAGGGGCAATGGGGGGGCGAAGAAGCGCTTTGGCCCTGCCCACTCATACGGCGCCGTCCGCTGTTCCCACACGGGATCGATGAGCACCCGTAGCCCATCCATCTCCAGCAGCGTGGACGAGTGCCCCATCCACGTCACCCGCAATCCGGTCGCGGGTGGATTTTCATAGACCCGCGGATCGGTGCGGAACGGCCCGAGACTTCGCTTTGGCGTGCGCTCCTCCCGGTTAGTCAAATAGGCCCACAACACGTAGAAAAAGGTTGCCCACCCACCCACCGAAGTGGGCACCGGATTCATATACAGCTTGTCCTTACGTAACGCCTTTCCGAGCATTCCCATCCTTATCAGACTGTTGCGGGCTGCTGTGCGCTGCAAAAACTGTTTTGCACGCGACCTTTATCTATAGATAAGCATCCCATCGTAATGATGACTGAGACGAATGGGGAAGCCAACGATCCGTATCATCTTCAGCGTTTTGTCGACGCCCAAGCCTCGTGCTTCGCACAAGTACGGTCAGAGCTGATAGCCGGACAGAAGCAATCCCACTGGATGTGGTTCGTCTTTCCCCAGATAACAGGTCTCGGTTCGAGTCCGATGGCGCAGCGCTTTGCTATCTCCGGTCCCGGCGAGGCCCATAGTTACCTCATTCACCCCGTTCTCGGCGACCGGCTTCGCGACTGCACCGCTTTGGTCAACGCAGTGAACGGGCGCTCTGTTCGAGACATCTTCGGCTACCCCGACGATCTCAAGTTTCACTCTTCGGTCACGCTGTTCGCGTGGGTAGTCGCGCATGGCCCCCCATTGCAACGGCTGGGAAACCATGTCTTTGCCGATGCCTTGGCCAAATACTTCAACGGAAAACCAGATCAGGCCACGATCGACCGACTGCCGCCGCATGAGGAGAGCTAGCCGCCGCCCTGCTGGCGCTTCCACTCCGTCTCAAATGCCTGTTGGCGTTCGGCCACGGCTGCCCGGTAACCCTCTGGGTCAATCCACACCTTCTCGCCGGCTCCGGCCTGCGCTCGCTGCAGTTTTTCGAGCATTCCAAAGTAAGCACCATGCGCCCCGAGGAAAATATCGCAAGGCAGGCTCTTCAGGGTAGCAAAGGTTCGTTGGTAATCCGCAGCAATACCAGGATAAGAAGCGGGTCGCCCCGGCTGGTCGACCAAGCGGAATCCGGGGTTCACATTCCAGCTTCCCACAATCACCACATCGCGAAGCTGGCCGCCCACCGGCGCCCGCATCGTCCAGGTAGTGCAGCCCCGGGTGTGGCCCGCGGTCTTATGTGCCACCAGCACTACACCACCCAGCCGCACCTCGTCGCCATCGTGCAACACACGATCCACCTTCACCGCCGGATAAAGATCTTTGGTGTAGTAGAAGTCCTTGGCGCCGCCGCTCTCCACCACCGGCACATCGCCATCCATCACCATGTACTTCGCGCCTGTCAGGCGCTTGACCTCTGCGCTGCCCGCGTCATGGTCAGCATGCGAATGGCTGATCAGCAGGATCTTGATGTCGTTGAAATGAAACCCAAGCTGCTCCACGCTTTTTTGAATGAGCGGAGGCGAACTTTCCAGGCTTGAATTGATCAGGATGTCGCCTTTGGGAGTCACGACCAGGTATGACGCCAGATCCTTGCTGCCTACGTAATACAGGTTGTCCGCTATCTGGAATGGCGCGATTGGTGTCGTCCAGGCGGGGTTTTCCGCGGCCCATACAAAGCTGGCCGGCAAAAGCAGCAGAAGGCACATCCAGGTTTTCAGCCAGGGCTTAACCATCCATCCTCCGATAAGTATTTCTACAGCCTTTGCGCGCCTGCCGCCATTGCGGCAGGTGCATGAAGCCTGGGACGCCTATGTGCTACCAAAACCAATTACAAACAAAGCTTGCGTATCCCACTCAAGCCCGGTTTTGGCTTGAGTGGGATACGCATCTCTGTTTCGAATTGGCTTTGCTCGAGCGCTGATCGATGGCGGGCGCCAGGTTCTCCTACCAGAGCGCAATATTCAGAACCACAAAAACCACAGCGACAACGCCTCCCCAGAATATTGGTTCCTGGTACCAATGGCATTTGTCCTTCGCCGGCAACTTCGTGATACCCATGACCAGTCCTTCCAGTTCGTGCAAGTTCCGCGGCTTTGTAGCCAGGCTCACCAGGACGGTAACGCCCACACAAACCAGCCAGGCCCACAAGGCGCGGTACAAATTCTCGGCCATGTCTTTTGCGTCTGGGGAGAGCGCAACATAACGTAAGGCCGAGGGATCCTTTACCACCCAAACCCAAAGTCCGATCGAAGTTACCGTGCCGGCGAGCAGACCCCAGAAGCCACCCTGGTTGGTTGCGCGCTTCCACAACATACCCAGGATCACAGTTCCAAAAAGTGGGGCGATGAAGAAACTGAAGAGTTGCATCGCATAGTCCATGATGCTGGCGGAATGCTGCACCAGGTAAGCAGTCGCTACGGATACGAGCACGCCGACCAGCGTGCACCAACGACCCATCGCCACATAATGTGCGTCTGCGGCCTTCTTGTTGAGGAACGCCCCATAAATGTCATAGGTCCACACGGTCGAGAATGCGCTCACGTTGCCCGCCATTCCCGACATAAAGCCGGCGATCAGCGCAGTGACGCCGAGCCCGATAAGCCCAGGGCCGCAATAGCGCACCAGCATCAGGGGCAGCACCTCATTGTAGCTGTGCCCGTTGGTGGCCACGGCCACCCCTTCGGGCACCAAATGAATCGGCAAAACGGCTAACGCCAGCAGTCCAGGAAGGATGACAATGAGGGGCACCATCATCTTGAAAGCCGCACCGATGATGGGCGCCAGCCGGGCAGAGCGTAGGCTATTGGCCGCCAGCACGCGTTGCACCACCAGAAAATCAGTGGTCCAGTAGCCAAACGACAATACGAATCCCCAGCCCAGAACAAGTCCGGTCCAGTGGATCCCCATGGGATTGTCCTTGAAATGGCCCATCGTGCTCCAGAGGTGGGTGTAGTCCGACCGCCCTAAATTGGTTTGGATCCGATGCGTAAGATTTCTCCAGCCGCCCACTTCAATCATGCCGAGAATGGGAACCAGTAGAGCCCCCGCCCAGATCAGGACGAACTGCAAAATCTCATTGAAGATTGCGGACCGTAAGCCCCCCAGAGCTACGTAGATCGCGACCACCAGGGAAGATAGCCAGATGCTGAAGTTAAGATTCCATCCCAGAACGACCTTCATTACCAGGGCCATGGAGTACATGTTGATGCCGCTCATCAGGATGGTCATGAAGGCAAAGCTGATGGCAGAGAATGCCCGCGTTGGATTACCGTAGCGCAGATGCAGATATCCGGGAACCGAGTAGACCTTCGAAATGTAGTAGAACGGCATCATCACCAGGCCCAGAAACAACATGGCTGGTATGGCCGCGACCCAGTACGCGTGCAGCGCGAGTATGCCGTACTGATAGGTGGATCCGGCCCAGCCCATCAGCTCCAGCGAGCCGAGGTTCGCGGATACAAAGCTTAATCCCGCGATCCACGCCGTCATCTCCCGCCCAGCCATAAAGAACTCTTTGCTAGTCCTGGTGCCGCTCTTTACGTAGAAGCCGATGAAGAGCACCATCGCGAAATAAACCGCGATAATCAGCACATCCACTGCAGACAGATGAATCAGCTGGGTTTTGGCCGGAAGCAGCGTAAGCAATAGCCCAGGGCTGGCCGTGATGTGCTGAAAGAGAGGCGTTGACTGATCGGGCATGCTACGGTGTTCCTCCTCTTACAGGGCCAGTGGGCAAGCCGCGGCGGCTTGAGCCACTCTCCTTGTAACCGGTCAGCAACAGGTTTGTCACCTATATCGCTATTCAAGGCCAAGGAAATTCCGCTATAGTGAGCCCTCGATCGCCAAATTATTTCTGTCTTACGTCAAACAGCAGGTACTGCGGTGATGTTCGCGAAATCTTCGCGGCTTGAACCTGGATAGAGTGCAGGGGGAAGGTAAATGAGCTTTCGCGGGTGGCTGATGAGTTTAGCGATGTTGACCGGCGTTGCGGGCGCGCAATCACTGAACTGTGATCTTCAAGGCTACAAAGCCATGGACGGGCTGAAAGCGACCACCAGCGGCGGCGTAGTGACGATGAGTTGGCAAGGCGAAGGGGCCCAGGAGCTTCGGGCATCATTCGGCATTCGCGATGGGCAGCCGTTCGTTCAGGAACTGGCTGCCCGGGCAGGTTCCGGCACATGGACCGTGCTGGGGAAAGATCTAGTCCCGGATTTTCAGGTATCGACCGGAAAACGGCGCATCTCGCAGGCCCAACGCACACAGTTGCAGGCCCTGAATCTGGATACACCCGAAGAGGAGAGTAGGCGAAAGTGGAACACCTTTTGGGACGCGCCCCTGGTGATTCCGGGTCGAGGCGACACCACAGATTTGCCGCGCACCGAAGCCGAAATTACCCATGCATCTGTTAGCTACCAGTCCAGCACTTGCAAGGTGGCTACCGCGGGAAACCAACTGAGCATCACCTTTGATGGATTGAAGCTGGGCATCTTTGCCGGCGATCTGCGGTTCATCGCCTACAAGGGAACAAACCTGCTCCGCCAGGAAGCGGTCGCCAAGACGCAGGAGCCTTCGGTCGCCTACATCTACAAGGCCGGGCTAAAGGGATTTCCCATTACGCCCGATACCAGGCTGATATGGCGTGACACCGCGGAGCACACGCAAACCGAATACTTTGGAGGAGCGCCTAATACAGAACCGGTCTCGTTACGGGCGCGCAACCGCATGGAGATTCTGGATGTGGGCCCAGGGTCTCTGGCCGTGTTTCCGTCGCCCCACAAGTTCTTCTTTGCCCGCGAGGACGAAGTAAACCTCGGCTTCGTTTACTACCGCAAAGACACCGGCTCCTCCTTCTCTCTGGGTGTCATGTGGCCCGACCTGGGCGAGGGCTATCATCCCTGGGGCGCGACCGATGCCGAATGGAAGCGGCGCACCGAAACCTCGCGAGGTCATGCGGACAATTACGCCCTCTACAACGCTCCTGCCGGGACGGAGCAGCGCATGGCGGTCTACTACTACCTGAACGCCGGGGACGATCGGTCCACACGTGAGTCAGTGCTCGCTTATACGCATAATGACGTTTTCAAGCCCGTGCCCGGCTACAAGGTCATGACCGGCCACTTCCACACTGACTTCAACGAACAACTGCGCGATCGCAAGACGCTGGATTATCAGCCACCCTGGGTCGCAGTCTTCCGCGCCCTCGGAGTCAACATTCTCTACCTGGCAGATTTCCACGACGACTCGCATCCCAGCGATCCTGGACCTATCCGCCTGGCGGAGCAGAAAGTCTATTTTGAAGGCTCACAGCGTGTCTCCGACAAAGACTTTTTAGTCATTCCGGCTGAAGAGCCCGATGCCTACATTGGCGGCCATTGGTACCTGATGACTCCAAAGCCGGTTTACTACACCCACGCTTTGGGCCCGCATGAACCCAAGGCTGGGCCGAGTACAGGCAATAGCCGGCCAGAGGGCCAGCCATTCGAAGAGGATCTTCCAGGGTATGGCCATGTCTATCATCTGGGCTCTGCAGAAGACATTCTGAACTTTGTCAACAAAGAGAATGCCATCATGTGGACTACGCACCCGGAAACCAAGAACTCGGAAGGCTATCCGAGAGCTTATAAAGACAAACCGTTCTTCCTCAGCGACCGGTTTATCGGCGCCTCATGGGAATCTCTTCCGGTTGACTTGTCAGAAAAGGAAGAGTGCGAAGTCCGCTGCTTCGGGGTCGAAGACGACATGAGCAACTGGGCGCCCAAGGCGAAATTCATGATTACCGAAGGCGATACATATACCAAGTGGCCGGACGATGAAACCTATCCCCAACTGGCCATCAACTATCTCAAGCTGGATAAAGTTCCCCTGTACAACGAAAGCTGGTCTCCGGTTCTGGAGGCGATTCGGCGCGGGGATTTTTACGGGACCAATGGTGAAGTGTTATTCCACAATTGGGGAGTTCAGGGCAGTGGCGCTAAGAGTGTCTATACAGCAAGCATCGAATACACCTTCCCGCTCGAGTTCGCTGACCTGGTGTGGGGCGACGGCAACAGGATCGAGCACAAATTCATCGACCTGAGAGACACGATGCCTTTCGGCACCAGGGAGTTCAAGATTCCCTTCGATGCCACCGGCAAGAAGTGGATTCGACTTTCCGTATGGGACTCGACGGGAAGCGGCGCCTGGGATAATCCGGTCAATCTGAAATAGGCGGGTTACCGCTAGATGCGCATACTTTTGGCAATCGTCATCGCCGCTTCTGCATTCGCATTCTCGCAGACCACTCCTAACACCGTGGACTGGCCGGCGTATGGCCGCGATCCAGCAGGGACCCGCCATTCGCCGCTGACACAGATCAACACCAACAACGTAAGTCATCTGCAGCGCGCCTGGACTTATCACACCGGCGAAAAAGGCCGGTCGTTTGAGGCGACGCCGATCTTCGTCGACAACGTCCTCTATTTTTCGACGCAAAATCAAAACATCGTAGCCCTGGATCCGGAAACCGGCAAAGAGATTTGGAAATACACCAATCCCAAGCCGACGGGCGCCGAGAGCCGGGGAGTTGCTTACTGGCCCGGCGACAAATCGAATCCACCGCGGATACTCTTTGGCACCGGCGACGGGCGACTGTTGGAACTGGACGCGAAGACCGGCGCACCCGTGGCGACGTTCGGCACGGATGGCGCCATCGATCTGAGAGCTGGCGTCGCGGACAAATATCCCAATGCGCACTTTTCCATCAGCTCACCGCCGGTCATCTATCGCGACGTCGTCATCGTTGGCCCATCGACACAGGAGGCAGGCAGCGTAGGGCCTGTCGGAAATCCACGGGGTTTCGATGTGCGCACCGGAAAGCTCTTGTGGAGCTTTCACACGGTACCCCGACCCGGGGAACCGGGCAACGATACCTGGGGGAAGAACGGTTGGAAAGATCGTGCCGGCCCAAGCCAGTGGGGTTTGGATACTGTCGATACCGAACGCGGCCTGGTGTTCTTGCCGATAGGCAATGCCGCCGACAGCTTTTTTGGCGGGGACCGCGAGGGGCCGAACCTGTACGCGAATAGTGTCGTTGCTCTCGACGCGCTCACCGGCAAGCTGCGCTGGTATTACCAAATGGTCCACCACGATCTGTGGGACTACGATATGAACGCGCCGCCTGCGTTGATCGATGTCAAACACAACGGTGAAGTCATTCCCGCCGTCGCAGAAACGAACAAGATGGGCCTATTGTTTATTCTCGATCGAAGGACCGGCAAACCAATCTATGGTGTTGAAGAGCGCCCCGTGCCGAAGGGTGACATTCCCGGTGAATGGTATTCACCAACCGAGCCGTTTCCTCTTAAGCCGCCCCCGTTGTCCCGGATGACCATGACCATGGATGACATCTCAAAACGTACACCCCAGGCGGAGAAGTTTTGTGGTGAGTGGTTGAGCCGCTTGCGCTCTCAGGGAGCCTATACGCCCTTCGGCTCTACTGCCTCCTTATCCATGCCGGGAACGATGGGAGGGGGGAACTGGGGCGGAGTCTCCTTCGATCCGGACCTGGGCTACATCTTTGTGAACACCAGCAGCCTGGGCACTGTCGGGCAAATGGAGCCCACGGCGGCCGGGTCAGCTCTGCCCTATCGCAACCTGAGCGGTTACACTCGTTTTATTGACCAGGAGGGATACCCGTGCCAACAGCCGCCCTGGGGCGAACTCATCGCGGTGAACGCCAATACCGGCGACATCGTTTGGCGAAAACCACTTGGCAGCTATGACGAGCTGGAAGCGCAGGGCATGAAGAATACTGGCGCAACGAATATCGGTGGTTCCATTGTGACCGCCGGTGGCCTGGTATTTATTGCTGCGACGACTGACTCCAAGTTCCGCGCATTCGATTCAAAAACCGGCGCTGAGCTCTGGGTGACTAAGCTCGACGCCAGCGGCACCACTGTGCCGATGACCTATCTGGGCCGTGATGGGAAGCAATATGTCGTAGTTGCCGCCGGCGGTACGAACCGCCTGAGGATGATCGCCAACACTGCGGACAAGAATTCAGACGCTCTTATTGCCTTTGCCTTGCCCACCGCGCCCGCTAGCGGATTGAGCCAAAGTATTTCCAATAGTTCCGGTGAAGCCACTGCAAAGGCAGTTATCTCCGCGACCACTGCCTCATCGAGTACCGCAGCGGCTTTGCCGGAAGGGGAAGGAAAGGCTATTGTCCTCTCGGTATGCACGAAATGCCACGGGCCAACGAACTTCTCGACGCTTCGCATGAGTCGCACGGGTTGGGAAGATGAAGTGGAGGATATGAAGGATAAAGGTGCAATCGGAACGGACGATGATTTCAGGAGAATAGTTGATTATTTGGCGAAGAACTTCCCGCCTCGCCCATGAGCGGTTGTTGTTGGGTTCTGTCCATCGCCGACCTCGGCATGGGTGTAGGTGGATGGACAGAGGCACGCAACGAGGATGCCGACGCTTGCAGCTCCGAAGAGCTTTTATCCAAACCGCAAATCCGACGAGATGAGTATTCTGGATAACGTGAAAACAGAAGGCCCGTGGAGAAGCACAACTCGAAAGCAATGGAAGCCGCTTTGCCTCGCTGCAATCATCGTTTCTTCTATCGTGGCAACGCACGCTCAGACATCAGCGAATACGTCAGCCGAACAGAAGCCGTCGGCCAAGATCTTCTATGTCGCCAAGCCCATTCAGCCGGCGCCCTATGTCGCGCCCATGAAGCCCTTGGTGCACCTTGCCGATTTAAAGCAGAAACATAAGGGAGAGGTGAATTGGACCGAGTTGGTGGTCTATGACAAGAACAACCGCGCCGAGGTAACTTCAGCCGGTCCAGGGTCGAAGCTTCCACGGCAGTTGCACTCTGATGCACCGGAGTATTGGGTGGTGCTGGAGGGGAGGATTCGGTTTGAGGTGGAAGATCCACCCGGAAAGTTCCAAACTTTTGAGGCCGGCAAGGGAGACCTGGTCCTCGCGCCCGAGCGGCACCTCTTTTCGCTCGAGGTGATTGGCCTAGAACCGGCTATCCGCCTTGCGGTCACGCTGCCGGATACGTCGGCCATCTACGAAACCAAACCGGAACACGCCGAGAAGGGCATGGAATATGTTCCGGTAACCCTCTTTACCGGCAACAACCCCGACGACGTGCCCAACGACGGCAAGCCCGCTCGCCTATTTTTCAACATCGATGCATTGCAGAAAGAACATCCAGTGCATCGATCCTGGAGCGACCTTGCGGTTCGCAAAAACCGTGCCCACGCGAATATCATTTGCGGGTACGCTGCGGATGTTAAACACGTAGCAGGCGATTTGGGGCACTACCACACAGATTTCGCCGAGATCTGGACCATCCTGCGTGGCCAGCAAAGTTTTTCTATTGAAGGGCTCAAGCCATTCGTAGCATCAGAAGGCGATATCGTTTATGCCCCGGCAAAGAGATGGCATCTTATCGAGGCCGCAGGGGAGGGGATGTCCTGCCGTCTTGCCATGACACCCTACCCGAATGGCAACCACTTGTATCAGCCGCGGCAACAATAGTCGGGCGCCAGAAGAAGAAACCGCAGATCCCTCCACTCCGCTTCGCTCCGGTCGGGATGACAAATTTATTGCAGGAAGCCTTCTCGTTATCCCAATGAATTGTCATCCCGGCCGGAGCGAAGCGGAGTGGAGGGATCTGCGGTTTCTTCTTCTGGCCCAACCGCGGAGGGCGCACCAGGCACCTCAGCTCGCGCAGAGCGCGGTCAGTGCGCCCACAGAATGCATATCTTCCAGACTACGCACCATCTCCACGATGGCTTTGCCCTTGGCAGCCGGCCATTTCGCATAAGCAGCACAATCGAGGAACTTGGCCGCCACCTCATCGTAGGACATTGGGTTCGCCGGGTTTCCCTTGGCCACATCGGCACGACCGGAAATTACGCTACCGTCTTTGAGCTTTATCTCGATGATGGTCGTCATCTTGTTGTATCCGGCGGCCTCCGCAACCGGATCCACGCCGAAGTCCACCCGGCGAATCATCTCCTGAACCTCCGGATGGTTAACCACCTCGTCGGTAAATTCGGTCAAGCCAGCCTTCCCATAGAGCAGAAGTACGGCCATGCAGAATTCCATGCTGAATTTAGCGGCCAGGCTATCTTTGGGGCGGTGGTGAATGAGCGCGTTGGGGAAGTTTCGATTGGCGCCTACCCGAACCCGTTCCACCTGGGCGGCTACGATGTGGTGTTGCTGAATGAGAAGAAGCATCTCCGTCATACCGGGATGGGTAAGCGATCCAGAGGGGAAGGGCTTAATGGAAACGCCGGGCGAAACCAACGTCCAGGGCTTGCCGAGCTTATTCATGATGGCCGCGGAATCGAACCCGCCGCCTTCCGCCTGGAAGAATCCCCGGGGGGCTTCCAGGATCTGGCTTGCGGCGGTCCACCCCAGCGCCGCAAGGTCCGCGGCAACGACTCCACTCTCGGCAGCCCGTCCTGCATGCAGCGGCTTGGTCATGGTGCCGAAGTTTTCGCGCAGTCCGGCTGCTTCGCTGGCGCCGATGCCGAGCGCCATCAGAACGCGCGGCCGCTCCAATCCATACACCTTGACCGTTGCTGCCGTGGCGCCGAGGGTGCCAATGGTCCCGGTGCTATGGAATCCGTCTTCGTAGTGCCGCGGGGCAATCGCTTCTGCGATCTTGCATTCAACCTCCACGCCGACGTTATAGGCGAGCAGGAGATCTTTTCCCGTGATCGATTTGACCTCGCCAGCCGCCAGGGCCGCGGGCAGCACCGGTGCTGTGGGGTGAGTCAACAGCCCATAAACCCGATCCTCCGCCACGGCAAGCTGAGTATCGTCGTAATCGTCAGCGTGGATACCGACAGCATTGGCAAAGGCCGCAAAGCGCACGGGAGCCCTCAGCGATGAGCCAATCACAGTCGCTCCATGCCCCGTGCCCGATACAAAGCCATTGGACTTGAGGTAGGTCCGTACGATCTCACCCGTCTGCGCGACCGATCCGCACAGTGCTAGCCCCATGCCATCGAGAATCGACTTCTTGGCCAACTCGATAACCTCGGGTGGAAGATCCGGGTAACGTGTGTTGGTGATGAAGTCGGCCACGTAGCTTGTTACCGGAGGTGGCGCCGGCGGCTTTCCGGACGTAGCCGCGAAGGCTTCCGTTAGGCCACGAAAGCTCCGCCCGCCACCGATGCAAAGGATTGCTGATCCGATTACCTCGCGTCGCGTCATGGTGTTTTCGAACCTTTCGATGGCAGGTTGAATATCAACTCGGCCACAGTACACTGATCTGTCTTCATTTTCTATAACTGGTGTAAGCCTTCGCTAGGAGACGTAATGAACAGGGTTCTGGTTCCAATGTTGCTGGCATCGGCTCTTTCGCTAGTCCCGCAAACTTACGCCCAATCCTGCTGCGAGCCAACGGTGAAAGACTTCCCAAAGGTCGGAGGCAATCTTGGCAACCAGAATTATTCGTCCCTCGCCCAGGTGAATAAGGGCAACATCGCCGCACTCGGCGGCGCGTGGCACGACAACCTCGAGGGTGGATCGACAAAAGAGTTCCAACAGGCCACGGCCGTGGCCGTAAGTGGCGTTCTCTACATAGAGACAACCCAGGGCAAGGTCTTCGCCGTCGACGGAAAGACTGGCGAGATCAAGTGGACCTTCCATCCCGGCTACGGCACCCAACTTCGTCGCGGAGTGGCGGTGGGCGGAGGGAAGGTCTTCACCAATATGGCGGACCACCGGGTGGTTGCACTGGATCAGGCCACGGGTAAATTGATCTGGGAAAAGCAACTCGTCGACGAAGGGCCGATCGGTACCTTGCGCAGCGCCGTCACCTACTACGATGGCATGGTCTATTTCGGCACTTGTGACGGCGCGCGCGACGTTGGTATCGCTATGGACGCCAATACCGGCAACATCGTGTGGAAGTTCCACGCAGCTCCTGCGCCCGGCGAGTTTGGCCACGATACGTGGGGAGACGGCGATGCCTGGCAAACGGGCGGTGCTGCGCCCTGGATGCATCCCGCCATCGATCCGGACCTGGGGCTGCTCTATTGGACGTTTGGCAACGCGCGCGGTGGGGGCGCCGTAGATGGATCGAAGCGTCCCGGGCAGAACCTGTTTGCCGATTCGATCATTGCCTTCGACGCAAAAACAGGCCGCCGCGTTTGGTACTTTCAGTCGGTGCACCACGACATCTGGGACATGGATAACGTGATGGCGCCGGTGCTGATCGATTTAAAAATCGATGGCAAACCGCGCAAGGCAGTGGTCTACGGTAGCAAGACCGGCATGTACTACATACTCGATCGCACCAATGGCAAGCCCCTGGGCCGGATCGACGAGCGGCCCGTGCCCCAGGAGCCTTTGCAGAAGACGTGGCCGACGCAGCCCTTCCCGGAGGGCGATACGCTGGTTCCTACGTGTCCTACCGCCACCGGCGCGGGTCAGCCTCCTCCCAACTTCAAATCCGGTTGCTTGTTCACACCACACCTTTACCAACTGGTCGTTCAATCGCCGGGAACCGGAGGGGGAGCCGATTGGAGCGCAATCTCCTACGACCCGCGTACGCAGCTGATTTATACCGGGGCCGGCATTGTAAACGCCGCCCATACGCTGGCGTACAAAGGAACGTTCTTCCGGCCCTTGGGTGAACAGCGGAGTGGGAAGATCGTCGCCTTCAACCCGGCTACTCACAAGATCGTCTGGCAGAGAGAGATGCAATGGGCTCTCGCCCACGGTAATGGGGTACTCACCACTGCGGGCGACGTTATGTTTGTTGGCCAGCCGGATGGTTTTCTCCTCGGCCTCGATATCAAGGATGGGCACGAACTGTGGCGGTTTCAAACCGGGGCGGGCGTTCACAGCAGCCCCATCAGTTATGAAATCGACGGAGAACAATACATCGCCGTTTTTGCCGGCGGCAGCCGTATCCCGTACAACTCACCGCGGGGAGACAACTTGTGGGCATTCAAGCTGGGCGGGCGGGTTGCACAGGCCGCGACGCCTACCCCGCCGTCTTTGAGACAACCCATCGATGCGGCAGCGGTCGAAGGAGCGGCCGCCAGGAACACCGTGTACCTCGCGCGCTCCTGGTGGCAGGGAAAGCCGGGCGACGCTGAATCTCTCTACCCCAACTCCATGGCGCCGCAAAACATGCGCGTTCCGGTGGGAACGACGGTCACCTTCCTGAATCCATCTGGAAACACAACCGTGCACTGTGCAACCCAGTTTTACGAGGGACTCTTCAATTCCGGCCCCTTGCAGCCTGGCCAATCATTTACTTTCACCTTCACCCGGCCGGGTGAGTATTTCTACAACGACTGCACATCGCCCGGCACCACCGGCAAGGTGGTCGTCTATTAAATACATTCCTGCGGAAGACGTCGCCGCGCGTGCTCTGTCGTTATGAGTTCAACCGAATAAGGAGAAATCCATGGAACGTCGTAGTTTACTGAAGACCCTCTCTGCCGCTGCCGCTGTCGGAGCGGTCACGAACCTTGGAGGCGGGCGCATGCTATCTGCCGAGGCCGCCGGCGGTGTTGTAAAGGCCATGGGCCACGGTGGCCCGCTTGCACAAGCCAGAGACGCGGCCCGCAAGGGCATGCCTCCGTTAAAAATTACTGACGTGAAAGTCATTGCGACTGCCCCTTCCAACTCCAACTGGACCATCGTGAAGGTGCAGACCAGCGAGCCCGGGCTCTATGGCCTGGGAGCGGCGACCCACCAGGAAATTCCCCAGGCTGCCCAGGCCTATATCGAGAAACGCCTGAAGCCGTTTGTGATCGGTAAGAACTGCGATGAGATCGACGACATTTGGCAATCTGCTTACGTACAGGAATATTTTCGCTCAGGGCCTGAAGGGAACGACGCGCTCAGCGGAATCGATGGCGCGCTGTGGGATATCCTGGGCAAGCGTCTTGGTGTTCCCGTGTATCAACTCCTTGGTGGCAAAGTGCGTGCGGCAGTGCCGCTCTACGGTCACGCTGCTGCCTTGACGCAAAGCGAACTGAACGACCAGGTGCAGGCCTACATCGAGAAGGGTTATCAGGTCGTGCGCATCCAATTGGCCGTGCCCGGATGGTCCGGTTACGGGGTGGGCGGCGCCAAGACCTCGGCCGCTGTGCAGGCGTTGCGGCCGGATGGCGTGGCGCCTTCGCCTGTATTTGACGCCGGCCGCTATGTCACCACCACCATCAACATGTTCGAAGCGGTCCGCGCGAAGTTCGGTTACGACATTGGCCTGGTTCATGACGTGCATGAGCGTCCCGCTCCCAATCAATCCATCGAGCTATGCCGGGCCGTGCAACAATACCGGCCGTTTTACATGGAAGATCCGCTCTCGCCTGAGGATGTGGGCTGGTTCCAGATCTTCCGCCAGGAGACCTCGGCGCCGCTGGCCATGGGGGAACTTTTCACCAACCGCAACGAGTGGCTGCCCCTGGTGGCGAACCGCTGGATTGATTTCATTCGCATCCACCAATCCGCGGTAGGCGGCCTCAACATGTGCAGAAAAGTAGCCCACTGCTGCGAGTTCTTCGATGTACGCACGGCGTGGCATGGGCCGAATAACGTCGACCCAGTCGGTCACTGTTACAATTTGCATCTCGATCTTGCCACGCCAAACTTCGGGATTCAGGAAGAGACCTTCTTCGACGATGCGACGCGCGAAGTATTTCCCGGAACGCCGGAGATCCGCAAGGGTTACATGTACTCCAACGATCAGCCGGGGTTTGGCATCGACATCGACGAGAAGGCTGCTGCAAAATATCCTTACAAGACCGATTTTGAGAGCCGGGGAAACGACCGTATGCTCGACGGCACGATCGTAAGGCCATAATGGGACTAGCGAGGCATCTGTACCCCGGATGCCTCGCTCAATGCAGCTAACGAACCCCAAAGAAGAGTATCTTCGCCCCCGGCTTCTCGAATGTTGCCTCGATCTTCGCGCGGCCGGCCGTGTCTTGTGTAACCGTAACTCCGTCGCTTACCCAATGCTCGCCGGCCACTCTATGGTTGGTGATGTACTGGTATGTGCCGCGCTCCGTAGCAAAGATCACCACCGCTCCCCGGCCCGTAGCCGCGGAGATCTTTTCATGAATCTCGGGGCTAGCGGAAACAATACCGCTCACCACAGGATCGCTTTCCGTTATATCGTCGCGGACCTGCTTATACCTGGCGAGTGTGCTGCCAATAAAGGCAACTCCGGAGTCTGAAACATTCAGCAGATCACCCCATATTCCGTTTTGCCCCAAAATGAGCGACGCAACGTCCACCTCCTGCCATTGCTGCGGATCATCAGGAAAATAGTGGGTGAGAAACAAAGTGGATGGGATCCATTTATCGAACGTCAATGGTGAGCGCGCGATCCAGGTGCGCGCCGGTCCCTGGTGGAAAAACAGGTTTGAGTTCGTTCGCTCCAGGTCGATAGGGATGTCGTAGTTTTGATAATAAGGTCCATTGTTGATCAGGAAGTATTTCCCGGAAGAAAGAAACGCCAGCCCCATAGCACGGCCACCCTCCGTGACGTCGAAGTCCACAATCGCTCCGGGAACAGCAGCTGCAACTTTATCTGCCACCCGGCTCATGTACTGCACGAGTTGGAATGCATAGGAGTCCGACCGCTCTTGCGGAGTGTTGCTTTCGTCACCGTGATTGTGATGAGGATCGTTGCATCCATACTGAGCAATCGCATCCCACTTGAAATAAGTGACGCCGACCTCTTTGGCCAGGCGGATCAGCTCGTCTGCGAAGGTGTCGGCGTATCCGCTGACCATGCACATCTTGTAGCTCTTCTCTGTCTCCCATACCTCCTGGGGCGGGGCGACTTGTCCATTCCAGGATCTGCGCCATTCAGGATGCTCGCGCACCACACGGCTGGATGCAGCCGCGGTCGTCGGGCCAAACCATAACCCGAGTTTCATGCCGTAGCCATCCAGCTTTCGCTTGACGGTTCGCAGACCGTCCGGGAAGCGCTTGCTGCTGACGGTCCAGTCCCCGGTCTTCTCGTACCAGCCTGTATCCAGGACAAATACATCCACCCCCATGCGATGTGCCACGTCAATCTCTTTGAGGATGCGCTCTTCATTCATCGATTCCAGGTAGGGCTTGCCATTCCACCACTTGTTGCGTTCCTGAAAGTTCCAGGTGTTATAGAAAATGTAGGGTTTCCGCGTCGCTGAGTTCTGCGTCATGAACTTGAGCACAAACTGGCGATAGGTGGAAGCGAGTTGATCGATACCGCCCTGCGTCGCCGCGGTCTCGATCCAAATGGTTTTAAAGGGATGCTCGCCATCTACCCTTTGACCGGAAACATAGTTGCCCTTGACGGCAGCCAGGGAAACGCCTCGATCAGGGCTTAGCTGGTAGCGCAGAAATGCATCTGGAACCTGAGAACCGTGCTCGTACGCGAGCAGGAAACTGCGATGGCCATCGCTGGCCGCAAGGATAGGCCCCATAAAGGCGCCGCTATCCGAAAAGTATCGATCTCCGATCGGCTGCTCGTAGAGCGTGTAACTATGGGTCAATTGCGCAAAGTTCGAGAGCGTAACCTCTTCCGCCTGCGGTAGTTGTTTGAGGGAAGTTTGCAGGTAGGTGAGCTTGTTCGCACCGCTGAGCGTTCGCGGTTGATCCGCTGCAAGCGTGTAACGAAAACGAATCACCGGAGTTCTGTCATTGACCTGGAACTGAATTCGCAGCTGAAGGTGAGAGTCCTGCACCAGCGTGCCCGCAAAGATATATTCCGTTGCGCCATTGTCGAGATGGCTTGGAGTTCCCACCGGAGTGAAACGGCGAACCGCCGCAGATATCTGCTTTCCATCGATGGAAAAAGTTGGCGGAGAAAAGTGGTAAGCCGAACCTTGCTGCTCATACTGCCAAAGACAGCCTGTTCCGCAGGAAAGGTAAATCCTTACCTGGCTGTTCTGGATGTTCGCTTGACCCATGGCGTGCAAAGAAATGGCACACAACAACAAGCCGTAGAGCACTTTCATCCACCGCAAGTGCATATATGTCTCCACCATGATTACGAGTTAAGCCGAGTATTTTCTAGGAGCTGCGTCCCTGTTGATTGATGTGAGTCTGGATCCGGCCATTTGTCAAGGCGGTACGCCCTCCAGTTACGGGTCAAGGGGGGTTGAAAGTGAGGTAGCCTATGACCATGGATATGCAAAGTCGTCCTGAAATTGAGGAGCTGGTAAGGCACGACATTGAGCGTGGCTACCAGTCGATCGAACACGCCGTTTCGCTCTTGCATGCTCACGCGTCCTGGGTTGCAGAAGACCGCGCGGAAGTGAACGCAAAGCGTGCGCACGGACCAGCCGCTAAGGTGATTGACTCCGACTAGTCAAGATCGTTCCGCTTCCTCCTAATGATAAAAAAGGCGCGTCGAGTACTTTGGCTTGAGTGGGATACCACAGCACTCGACCTAAAATCCCCGTAGCAAGGCGCCGAGCAATGGCTAGAATTCAAATCACCAAAACGGAATTGGTATGGCCCGGCAAGTACAACGAGGACGGCACGTTGACTCAACTGCCGCGGGTCAACCTGCCCCTTCAGGTGGCCGAGGTCTTCAACCAAACCCGACTGCGCGAGACCGAATGGCGGAACAAGCTCATCTGGGGTGACAACCTGCTCGTAATGGGGTCGTTGCTGGAAAAGTTTGCCGGTAAGGTCGACCTTATCTACATCGATCCGCCGTTTGCCACCGGTACAGATTTCTCCTTCACTGCGCAAGTTGGCGAACAACAAATAACCGGGCAATCGGGCTGCGGACGAGACTGCATATAGGGACACATGGAAGATCGGTGTGGGCTCCTATCTGACCATGATGGCAGAACGTCTGCGACTGATCCGGGATCTGCTTTCTCCCAGCGGGAGCCTCTTCCTTCACTGCGACTGGCACGTGGGTCACCTGCTGCGCGCAACCGCCGACGAAGTCTTCGGCGCGGAAAACTTCCTCAACGAGATCGTCTGGTACTACTACAACAAATTTCAAGGCAATGTAAAACGCTTCGCCTCCAATCACGATGTAGTGTTCTGGTATCGCAAGGGGACGTCCTACCAATTCAAGCCACAACTCGAGAAACGGGCGGAAGGAAAAATAAGGCAGCTGGCTCGCCAATGGGACAAGGAGAAGGGAGCAATCGTCAACGCCAAGGGCGTAGATGGCAGGGTGATGTACCGCGAAACCGATGAGCGCACCGTGGACGATGTGTGGCGAATCTCCATGCTGCAGCCCGCTGACCGTACGGAGAACTGCGGGTTCCCCACCCAGAAGCCCGAGGCCCTGCTGCAGCGCATCGTACAAGCCGCGTCCAGCGAGGGCGATCTCGTAGCCGATTTTTTCTGCGGCTCCGGCACCATGCTTTCGGTCGCCGAAAAGCTCAACCGCCGTTGGATTGGCTGCGACCTCGGCCGCTGGGGTATTCATGCCAGCAGAAAGCGCCTCCTCGGCATCAAGGAATGCAGGCCCTTCGAGATCCTCAGCCTGGGCGGAGATGAGCGCCGATACTGGCAGGGAGCCACCTTCGGTGAGCAGAGCGCGTACACCGCCTTCCTGTTACAGATCTACGGCGCCCAGCCGATGGCAGGCCGAGCGCACATTCACGGGCGTAAAAGCGAGGCACTGGTGCACGTTGGATCTGTGGATATACCGCTGACCACTTCCGCCATCGACGCCGCCGTGGACGAATGCGCAATGTTGCAGCAGCGGGAATTGCACGTACTCGCCTGGGAATGGGAAACCGGGCGATGCGACCTGATCGTCGAGAGCGCCCGTAAAAAGGGAATCAATCTTCTCCTCTTGCAGATCCCGCGAGAGGTGATGGAGCAGCAGGCGGCCGGCAAAGGAGATGTGCGCTTTTTCCCCCTGGCCTATATAGAAGCGGAAATCAAGCAGCCCCACCATCTCGCCGTGCAAGTGGCGCTCAGCGACTTTGTGATTCTGCATCCCGAACGACTCCCAGAAGACGTGCGCAGCAGAGTGAAGAGGTGGTCCGACTATATTGACTACTGGGCGGTGGACTGGGACTTTCAGGAAGCTGTCTTTATGCAGGGTTGGGCGGCCTACCGAACACGAAAAGAGAGAACGCTCCCACTCGTCTCCGGCGTGCACTCGTACGAAGAAGCGGGGAATTACACCATCCTCGTACGAGCGATCGATATTTTCGGCAACGAAACGAAGCAGGCCTTTCAGGTGGAACTCAGGCGCCGTAATGACGGCCCTCTTCTGTTGGCGACTCCCACGGGTAGGTCTGCAGGGGCGTAAAGGTTCGTTGGAAGAAGGCGTCGTCGACTACGTAGGTTTCGCCGTTCTCGCCCTTCACGATCCAGTCGCCTTTTGACACATTGCAGAAGCCGGTGTCGGTGGCGATCGTTTTGCCTTGTTCGCACTGCGTAGCATCCACGACGAGCGGTCGAAGGGTACGGAATGTACTCATCAAGTCCTCCATTGGCTATAACAGCCAATGTTTCTATCAGAGGACTTTTTTCATAAGGATTGCGATGTGGAGTTGTTAGGGATTTGTAAAGACCCGTCAGAAGCCGTAGTTCTTCTTCCGTAGCGCATTCTTGTACCGGTCACGCGCCTTTTTTGCCACAGCTTCGGCGTCATGCGCGGTAAAACCGGCCGCGTCCCATTTTTCCATCTCAACCATGGAGTGGTCGTCGTTGGCCAAGGCCTCCTCGGCGCGAAGCGCGTTTACCCAGTTGTCGATAGCCCGCCGGTAATCGCTCAGAAGTTGGTCGAAATTTATGTCTTCCATGTGCAGTGAATCTATGGCAGCGTATGCGCGCCGTCAATGGGACTGACATACGATTCACGAAAGATTGATACAGCGCCGCGCCGGATGGCGACAGCCTGGGCAAACCACTACCAATCAATGAGATGCTGGCTGTCTTCCACCACCACCACCTCATACTTTTCCAACATGGGCAGCAGGACGTGTTCCAGTTCCTCTTTCCACAGCGCGCTTTCATAGAACTTTGCTTTCATAGGCTCGCGCGACGGCAGGTCAGGAAAGCCCCGCATGAAGAAAAAAGTGTCGGGATCTTCGATGGAATTAAAGGGACCCAATATTTTCATTCCGATTTCTCTGTGCGCCGGAATGCTTTTGGAGTGAAATATCTCCAGAAAGCGGGATCGCATGCCCGGCGTAGTTTTGTACGTCCGCATTTCGATAATCATTTTGACAACCTTTGTGCGTGCGCTGATTGCTGTCCGGTTACCTTTGGAACCGTCAGGCTTGCACCATTCTGGTAGCAATCCCGATTTCGGGCATGCCTTTTGATGCCCCGAATAGATATTCACACCTTGCCTCCGCAGGTGGTGTATCTTTTCTCACACGAAAGCAGTGGACCAGGGGGACGTCGCAAACAGGGAATGACCTAACCGGAACGTTGTGACAAATCTCGGGGTTCTAACGCTCGCACGGGCCATGTTCAAGATTGGTTTTGTTTTAAATCGTGGTTGCCCCCAAGTCTCGAAGTTTCCCCGAGAGGCGTATGCCGTGAAGTCTGCAACCTGTTTGTCCGCTCTTCTTTCCGTCGGCATTTTCTGCCAGTGCTCAGTCTCCTGGGCGCAGGTGAACAGCGCGGGTCATTCCACTCCTGCCCACGCGCAATCCTCGGCCGCCAGGCCTGCACACCCGGCAGCGCACGCGTCTCCCCAACAGACCACCGTTGTCATTCCCGGCCCCCTGCGGTCTTTCTTGCGCATGGCCGGTATCAGCCAGCAGATATCGAGCGAGGATGTATTACCCCTGCTCGCCCGCAATGCCTACGCCACTGGCTATCTGAACGGCGTGCCGACGGAGTATTTGCGCCTGGTTGACCGCTATCTTCACCAGGCGCGGGAGCTTGAGATGCTGGCCGGATCAAGCGGCATGATCCGGGTTAGCAACTGCGCGGAAGCGGAGCCGTTGTTGAGCATCCTCGGCTACCATGCGCGACCGGGTTGCGGGCAAAAGGACTCCATCCTGATGACTGCGGATCCGGAACGTGCCTTCCTCACCACGGATTCGGGTTTTCCTCTGACCGCACTGGAAGAGGCACTCGCGAAAGGGACGACGTTTACCTACGCTTTTCCGAGTTCCCGCGTTCCCGTGCTCTTTAGTGAAAACGAGTGGAGGGCGCTCAGCAGTGCTAAGAGCAGGGGCGCGCAATCGTTGGTGGACATCCTGCTGCACGAGCCGGCCATTGATCGCCTGTACTGGGCGCTTGCCAGTAGCGATGTGCAGACCAGAAATGCGCTCGCGCGCTCCCCTGGCTTGGCGAGGCTTCTGCCCTATGGCCCAGTTCTAGACTTCTACGGCACCCAGATCTGCATCCGCGGTGGCCGGGTAGTCGTCCCCGGAGGCCCCTCCGCCGAAGCCGGCTGGCGGGAGCTGGCCGGCGCCAGTCCCAGGTCGCCGGGGGACTTTGTCCTCGGTTTGGTCGGTACGGATAACGGGTGGTTGGCTGTCTATTTTGATACCCTGTCGCGGGTCAACGCATCCCAGCAGGCCTACTTGACGGCATCTCCGCGACTGAAACATCTCTATGAGGCGTTTCGCGAGCCGGAACCGAATGCTTACCCCGCCAGGGCAGTTTTTCGTAAGGCTCCCGCGCTGCTGATGCTGTTCACGCGCCTGCAAGTGGGACCGGACGGGGAGCCCCGCATCCCCGGGAACCTCGAGGTCTGGAAGCAGATCCTGGCCCAGAAAACGGACTCAAAAGTCGCTCGTGAGGAGGGCAAACGCGGACGTTCGTTCAAGCATCCTGAGCAACTGCTCGAAGCCATGGCTGCACTGTCTCGCGTCGATACCGACCAGGGTCCGCTGCAGATCTATCTCATGTTGAATGAAGTGGACCGGCGGCGTGCGGCCGATAAGCGCCTGAGCCCGGATACGGTGCTTCTGCTGGCCACCAAGTTCTCTGAGCTGAGCGACTGGTACCTGGTATTTTCTGAATTTTCCGACTTGAACGATGTCTCGATCACGCAGTTCGTAAAGGTGGCCGACGCCATCGACGGCATTCACGACCACAGCCTGCGCGGAAATGCCATGGGCGTCTTCCAGGCCAACCTGGGACTCTGGCAGATCCTGGCTCGCCAAGGGGAATTTCGGGACGCGGACCTGAACCAATCCTGGCAGCAGGCGATTGCACCCTTCACGACCATTAACTCTTCCGCCCAGCTCTTCGATGCCGGCCACGCCTCACTGGGAACCCTGATGCTGGCGGCCAGCGGCAAATCCAGCCTCTCTCAGGACGAATTCGTTGAGCTGCTGGCAGGTCCGCCCCAGCAGTCTCCCGAAGGCCAACGCATCCGCGAGGAACTGGCAGGCAGAATACGGGCGGTGCTCGACGATCAGCGCCTGGTGTCGCTGGACACATTATTCACACTTGGTGATGGACTGAGCCACATGGCGCAGGGAGCGCCCGCGGGATCCAACTTAATCCCCTTGGCCAACGAACTCAAGGAATTCGAGTTGCCCCGTCCCATCTTTACCGAGAGTGAGAAAACGGAATGGGCGCCCGGAGTCTACGCCAATCGTCACAGCGAGCTGCAGGTGCATGTTGACCTTACCAAAGTAATAAAGACACCTGGTTCGCGTTCTCAACTAGAAGCCGCCCGCGGTCAACTTACCCCGTTTCTACGAGACTCTCTGGTCGGTCTGAATTACGCCTACTACGAGC
This sequence comes from uncultured Acidobacteriaceae bacterium, assembly GCA_963721125.1. GTDB lineage: Bacteria > Acidobacteriota > Terriglobia > Terriglobales > Acidobacteriaceae > PALSA-350. The sequence goes on from CAVRHZ010000001.1 coordinate 1,493,433, forward strand.
CGCCCGGCGCTCAGCTGCTGCATAACAATCCGCTCTTTGTGCGTTCTCACGACTTTTCCGGAGAAACCATCATGGGCGTGACCCAGCTGTGGCAGGCTTCTGAACTATTTAACCAGGGATCGCCCGCCGGTGGTGGCGCCTATCTGGTGGGCTCGCTGGCCGAGTTGCCCTATGTACTGGCGACCAGCGAGGAGGACTTCATTGCTCCCAAAAATGTCCAGGCCCTGATCTGGAAAGAGGTAACGGCGGACCTGCTGGTCAGCGCGACTCTGCCGCGCTGGTGGAATGTGTCGAGCAACGAACTCCATGCCGTTGCTCTCTATCAACGCTCCGGGGAAGAGCTTGTCACTGCTGCGGCGGCCAACCCGGAATTGCGCGGCAAAGTGACAGGCATTCTCTCTGAACGTCTACCGCCGCAGCGGCTGGGGCAATTTGAGCAGGCCCTCGCAGCCGGAGACGCCAGCGCCAGCCTCGCTCGCGTCACCCCAGCGGATACTTTTCATCTGGCCGCTGAATTTCGCCACAATTTTCCCCAGGAGACTGCAACCTGGGGAAAGGCGGGTGCAGAACTGGATACGCTTAGCCAGCAATCTCCGGCCGATGTCACCTTGCAGCGGATCTCCCGGGACTTTGGTACTCCCCATCCGGTGCTGGCCCAGAACTTTGCTTGCGAGCTCCTGAATGTGCCCCCGTTCCCCGCCTTCGGCGGCAGTTCCAGCCGCTTGTTGGGGGAGTCATGGGATTCAACCAATCTCTATTGGGCGCGGCTCGCGGATGAGAAGGGTTACCCACCGGTCATGCTCAATCGCCTGGTCCCTGAGTTGACCCGCCACATGGTGGCAAATATTTTCGCCACCGACATTGAGGACTGGCTGGCGCTGACGCGCGCCATGGAGCAGACCGGCGAAGAGTTCCGTCAGGGCAAGATCGTTTTACCTCAACCGACGGAAGCCGCTGCCTCTTCCAACCAGGAAATGGGCCCGCACCAAGAACAGTTTCCAGCAAACTCGGCCACGGCCGGACACCAATAAACGGGATACAGGACACACAATGGCAAAGCGATTTCTTCTTCTCCTTCCCATCGCAGTCGGTTTCTTGTTCCTTGGCGGCCGTGTAACCGGCGCCCAGGATGACACCACCAACATCCGGGTAAATGTGGACCTGGTGCAGTTAAACGTCGCCGTGACTGACAGCAAAGGCAACTACATTTCGGGCCTGGGTCCGGAGAACTTTGCCATCACCGAAGACAAGATCCCGGAGAGAATCGCCACCTTTGAAGAAGGCAACGAGCCTGCTCGGCAAGTACTTCAGCCGCCGCCGAATGCGGCTCCCGGCAAGCCGGGCACTCCCAGCCAGCCAACAGCCGCGAAAGCCAAACCGGCCTCGGCGGCTGCGGCGTCGCCGGAAAAAGTCCATGCCGCTGGAGTCGGCGAGGATCCTGCGACCTTGCCCTCCCGGGTCGCAGGCGCCAACGTCTTTGTTCTTTTCGATACCAGCAACTACATGTACCGGGGCTTTGTCTTCGCTCAGGATGCCATCACCGATTTTGTCCGCTCCCTGGAATCCGCGAACAAGGTGGCCTTTTATTCATACAGCCGCGACCTCTCGCGTAATTCCGCCCTTACTTCCGATCGGGCGCAGGTACTGCGCGGGGTGCGCAGCACAGTTGCCGGCGACGATGCCGCGCTCTATAACTGCCTGTTGTTGACCGTGGAGGACGCCGCCCGCTATACCGGACGGAAAGTGGTCGTGGTCTTCTCTAATGGTCCTGACAACGCCAGCCTGGTGCCCCCGGAAGATGTAGCGGAACTCGCCCAATCCACGGGCACGATCATCTACATGATCAGCACCCGGGAGGCGCAGTTGGAGCCGATCTCGACCGCCGTCTTCGAGCGCATGAGCAAGGCTACGGGTGGCAAGGCATATTTCGCCCGCAGCTGGAACGATGAGAAGAAGGCCTTCGCCTTTATCCAGGAGGACCTGGCACACCTCTACGCCCTCAGCTACTATCCCCAACCCAATCCCAGCACCGGCTGGCGGGCCATCACCGTCAAGCTGGTTGGAAAGGACATGCAGAAGTACCACGTGCGGACCCGTGCAGGATACCGTCTGCAACAGGTCCACTCTGCGGCCCAGAACGCTGACCTGGAGGCGGAGTCTGTACAGAAGTAGCGACTACGGCTAATGTTTCAGCCCTGTGCTGACAGTGAGTTTTTCGACACACCCACCCTGTTCCTCAGTCGCTGGTCCGCTATTGAGGGAGTCGCTGCAGGCGAATAACTTCGGTTCGTTCATGACCGAAGTGGCCGCCTGCTCCAGGGTTGCATCGCCCGCTTGGGGATGAAACTTGGAACGTTTGTCGTCTTGTTGAAGCGATACGCTTTTGAACAGCAGGGCATTGCCTTCGAGATGGACATGGATTGCCGTCAGTTCCCAAACCGATGGCCCGACCTGTTGCTGTTCCAGGGCAAAAGAGCTTCGTTCCTTCAGGCGCCCCAGCAGCCCTCCTCCGAAGGTGACATCGTGCATGAGGTGGCCTTTGACTTTGCAGATGCGATGCTGCTGGTTATCGACCACCAGGTCACCGGTCATGCTGCTGAAGACGCGAGCCTCGCGCGTCGGCGGATGGAAGTTCGGCGCGGGGTCAAAGTGCAGTGACGTAGTAGTCGCGGTTGCTCCTGTTTGTGTCCAGATAAAAGCCTCGGGCAGAAGCTTGAGCAGGTCATCGATCTGCTTATTATCGTGATTGTTCTCCTCGATTTGCTTCTTCTGGGCTCGGCTGTCGTGCAGATATTTTTGAATGAGTTCCCGTTGTTCGCTCTCCGGCAGCTGTCGTGCGTCTCTTTCCAGAACCCTTTCGACGTTGCCTCGTTGGGTGGCCGCCACCCACTGCAGAACATGTTCTTTCGGTTTATCGCTCTCTTCCAGGTAGATCCAATTGGAGTGGTCGTTCTGGTCTGCTGTCCGCTCAGCGTTAACTGCCTGTTGGATGATCTGTTGCGGGGTCTGAGCCTGTGCCGCAGAGAACCCGAGCGCGAATATCCCAACCCAGAAACAGTGCGCTTTTCCTTTGCCCATTTTTTGGCAGCCTTTGTCGGTGAACGTTTGGGCTTTTGATGCCTGAGCTCTGCCGAACGGTTCGGCAGAAAAACCGGTGTCACCCACTCCTCAATGCTTTGGACGGCATCCCAGGAATTAAGGGGGCGTCGAATGGCCGCAAAAATTTCCAGCAAAAGTGGGTCTCACGGCAATTCCAGGGGAAAAGTCAAGTGGTCGGCGTCGGTGGACACAGATTCCACCCATCCTCATTCCGGTTTGTTTAACCGGGACGCGAAGACCATCGCACGCGAGCTCGCGTCAAAGAAGGTATCTCCCAAGGGACCTTCGTCCGGTATGCGGATGCTGACGTTCTACATCAATCGCGCCGGCAAAAACCTGCCGTCGGAGCGGCTGAAAGTGCTCGAACATGCCAAGCATCTTCTTCATGAGCGAATTGCGGTTGCCAAGGATGAGAAGAAAAAAACTGCCACTAAGGGCAAAACAAGGTCTGCCAGAACTGCCGCATGAGCCGTGATCCGGCAGCGAAGGCTGGGTGGCCCATTCAAGCTGTTGTTTTGCCTGCCCCGGCGTGCCGTGGGGCTTGAGTGGGATACCGCAGCACTCAACGCTCTTTTTCGGCCGTTAGGCGGGATGCTAATTCAACAACTTACGGCTTATCTGAACTGCCAAAATCACTGGTCACAGCCCCTTCAGAGAACATCCGGTATGCGGAGAAACCCGCCTGGGTTTTTCTCGCTATCCGACCAACCCGTAACCACATTGAAATTGTTGATGGCGACCGAGGTCGTACTGTCGGCTCCGGGAACCGCGAAGCCCGAGACAGCGCCTTGAGGAGATCGCACAAAGCCGTACATGTATTCCTCCGGACCTGGGCCTGGGGGTCCGGTTGCGGTGGTCGTATAGGAGCCGGTGATGAAGCCCCCGTCATTAAGGCCCATGAATAATGTATCGAGCACTCCCGCTCCCGGCATACTGAAGGGAATGATCGTTCCGTCTGGTCGCCGCACAAATCCCTGAAAGGCTCCGGCCGGTGGGCTATACCAGCCAATGATGGTTCCGGCCCGATTGATGGCTAATGGAACAATGCCTGTGGCGTATTTGAAGGTGGTAATCAAGCCGCCGGGCGACCGCACGAACCCGCCCACCTGGGTGTCGCCATCGTAGTAGTAGGCTCCTGTGACTTCTCCTAAATCGTTAATGCCCCACGGGAACACGTAGTCGCTCCCGGGGATGGTGAATGTGGTGAGGGCTCCATCGCTTGCTCGTACATAAGCCTGCGCCGGAGGAGTCGAATTCGTGGTCGAATAGACGCCGACGACGGTCCCGCTATTGTTGATGCCTCTGACCTCCGTGAAACCGGCGGTCCCGCCAGGGTTAAATTTGATGATCGAGCCTTTGGCAGATCGTATAAACCCTCGACTCTCACCTGGAACATCCTGGTAGATGCCGGCAATTTCCCCAACAGCATTGATCTGCAGATCGCCGGTGTAGACCTTACCCACGTCAAACGTGGTGAGTTGTCCGTAGGCTGTCCGCACAAAGCCACCTGTGAGGAGCCCATCTGCGGAGCCATAAGAGCCGGTGATCACGAGAGAGTCGTTGATGCTGGAGGGGTTCGTGACGGCGGCCCCGGGGACCTCGAAGTAGACAAAATGGTACGTGGTTAGGTGGTTGCAGTCTGGTTTGGGATGCTGGCTCAGACATAGTGCGGGGCAAAACAGACAAGCGAGATAGATAAGACCACAGCGAATCGCAGACATCTGGCAGCGCATACGGCAGATCGGAGCACCAGCGGTCATGATCTGGTTTGCGCCCGTACCAGAAAAGAGGTCTTCCCACCGGCTCGTTTGGCGTGGGAGGCGCGCACTTCTGGGATTATCGACCAAACATTAGAACTTCATGAAGGGATGTAGCACTGGTATCCCTTGAAGGCTGCAGTAACGCATCAAGGGCCCTCGTTCTTCTCGGGTCATGTGGTTTCGATCTTGACAATCTGTTCCCGCAGCGCTGAGGCCTTGGCCAGAAGAGCCTCAGCCTTCTGCCGAGCGGCATCATACTGCGGATGATTCTTGAGTATCATCGCGATGTTCGACGCTTGCCTGCCTTGCTGCTCTGCCAGGCCTTCTTCGCGTCTAAGCCGTTGGAGGGTTTGCGAATCGGTCACAGCCATGTGATTTTCTCTTTCCGGGCATTCTCGTTTCCATTACTGGAAGTCGATCTGTATCCAAGAGACGTAGCGAGAGACGCTTTACAGCCGTGTTGTTTGCATCGGCTGTATGCTGGAGAGGGTGACAGGTGAATTCGCGCCCGAAGCACCATAGTAAGGTGTAACGAGACGCTCTATCCGCAAGCTGCGTCGATCAACTGCTGCACGGAACGGCTGGATTTCCAAGACTTCATTTGGCGTTCTCGCCGACGAGCTTCTGGCAGTGTTGCGTAATGTTCGCAATAGGCCAAAGCCCATGGCCCACGGTCCCTGGTATACGGACTATGGCCACGCTGGTGTTCCGCGAGCCGCTGATCCAGATGCAGCGCAGAGCCAATATAGAATTTCCCCGTAGACTGGCTCTTGAGAATGTAAGTGGCGGGCATTTCCGGAAATGTGGTAGGCACGAGGAGACTCAAACTCCTGACCTTCCCGGCGCGCCGGGACGCTCGATATCTGCTTTTACTCGAAATATGGTAGGCACGAGGAGACTCGAACTCCTGACCTCTACCGTGTCAAGGTAGCGCTCTAACCAACTGAGCTACGCGCCTGCATGTTGCCTACTGCACTCAAACGACCGTCCCGGCTTGCCGGGACGCTCTAACCAACTGAGCTACGCGCCTGCATGTTGCCTACTGCACTCAAACGACTGACCTTCCCGGCTTGCCGGGACGCTCTAACCAACTGAGCTACGCGCCTGCATGTTGCCTACTGCACTCAAACGACCTTCCCGGCTTGCCGGGACGCTCTAACCAACTGAGCTACGCGCCTGCATGTTGCCCACTGCACTCAAACGACTGACCTTCCCGGCTTGCCGGGACGCTCTAACCAACTGAGCTACGCGCCTTCATGTTGCCTACTGCACTCAAACGACTGACCTTCCCGGCTTGCCGGGACGCTCTAACCAACTGAGCTACGCGCCTTCATGTTGCCTACTGCACTCAAACGACTGACCTTCCCGGCTTGCCGGGACGCTCTAACCAACTGAGCTACGCGCCTGCATGTTGCCTACTGCACTCAAACGACCGACCTTCCCGGCTTGCCGGGACGCTCTAACCAATTGAGCTACGCGCCTGCAGTGCATCTCGCTATCATACCAAAAGCTCATGTACCATCAAGGTTTTAGGCTTATACCCAGGAAGATCGGAAACCCTTGCTGAAAGAACTGCGCGCAGCGCCTAACCTGCTTACTTTTCTGCGCCTTTGCCTCATACCTTTTCTTGTTATCGCGGTGCTTGAGTCCCACTACAAGACCGCGCTTTGCCTGTTCGTCGTCGCCGGACTCAGCGACGGCCTCGACGGCCTGGCCGCCCGACTGCTCAAGCAGCAAACCCAAATCGGCCAGTACCTCGATCCCGTGACCGACAAGCTCCTGCTCAGCACGCTGTTCCTGGTCCTCATGCACCAGCAACTCGTGCCGCGGCGGGTCACTGTCCTGGTTTTCAGCCGCGACCTCGGCATTCTCATCGTCGCCACGCTCCTCTATATCAGTCTCGGCATGCGCGATTTCCGTCCCAGCATCTACGGCAAGGCAAGTACCTGTGCCCAGATCCTGGCCTTGCTGGCAGTCCTGCTCTGCCAGATCTATGCTCCTGTACCATTAATCATGCTGCGCACCTTGGCCCTTTATGCCACCGCTGCCTTGACCATCATCTCCGCCTTGCATTACGCCTGGCGCACCGCCCGGCGTCTCGCCGTCGCCGAGGCTAATTAAGACTTTCCCAGGTAGCAAGGATTTGAAAAATTCGCGTTCAATGTCAAACTATTGCCAGCACTTGGCTGCCGGTTTAACGTTACTGAAACAGTTAACTTCCTCGCCCCGAAGGCATGACTTGGGGGCAGTACTGCGGTTCTACGAAGGCCCTTATGTCTGAGACGATCCAAGCACGCGTTCTCCGAGTGATTGCTACCACCCAGCGGATTCCTCTGGAGAAGGTCAAGCCTGACAGCACCTTCGAAGAGCTGGGCATCGATTCGATGGACAGCATCAATATCCTCTTCGACCTCGAAAGTGAATTCGACATCGAGATCAAAGACGAAGACGCGAAGAAGATCCAGACCATCCGCGAAATGATCGATGGCGTCACCTACCTGGTGGATTCCAAGCAAAACCCCTCTGCTCAGGCTGCAACCGAATAAGGTCACCGCTATCGGTGAGAAGCGGAGTTTGTTACCCTCGGTCCAGCACAATCCTTCATGAAAACGGTGTAAATGCGAGTTGTCATATCAGGAATGGGCGTAATCAGCGCTCTGGGGCTTGACCGGGAAGGGTTCTGGCAGTCACTTGCCAGCGGTCAATCCGGAATTGGACCGATACCAGAAAACGTTGGGCCCGTCCCCGAGATGGGCATGAGCCAGGTCCGTTTCAAGAATGGCGCCGCGGTGCTCGGTTACGACGCCGAAACGTACTTTGCCCGCAAAACCCTCAGCTTCATGGATCGCTTCGCGCAGTTTTCTGTCATCGCTGCCCGCGAGGCGGTGACCATGGCCGGAATCGAATGGACCGAGGAGCTGCGCGAGAGCGCGGCGGTCATCACCGGTTCCTGCATGGGCGGCAGATTTACCGACGAAATTGGCTATTGGGAACTCTTCCACCATGGCAGGCATCGCGTCCACCCACTGACCATCCCGCTGGGAATGAGTAACGCCGGTGCGAGCCATATCTCCATGGAATACGGCCTGCACGGGCCCGCGTATACCTTCTCAACCGCCTGTTCCTCATCGGCTCATGCCATCGGCAACGCACTCTGGATGGTGCGTTCCGGAGCTGCGCCCCTGGCCATTGCCGGGGGGAGTGAAGCGCCACTTTTCCTGGGCGGATTGAAGGCGTGGGAGGCAATGCGCGTGGTCAGCCCCGACACCTGCCGCCCCTTCTCTGCGAACCGCTCCGGAATGATTTTGGGGGAAGGCGCGGCCATGATGGTTCTGGAGCCGCTGGAGCGCGCGCTGGCCCGCGGCGCCAAGCCACTGGCTGAGATTGTGGGCTTCGGCATGTCGGCAGACGCCTGCCACGTCACCCAGCCCTCCGCCGAAGGCGCCGCTCGCGCAATTCGTGCCGCGCTGCGCGATGGTGGGTTAGCTCCTGAGCAGGTGGGCTACATCAATGCGCACGGAACCGCGACTGAGGCCAATGACCGTATGGAGGCAGCGGCAATCCATGCCGTCTTTGGTGACCACGCCAACACGCTCCCGGTCAGTTCCACCAAATCCATGCACGGGCACACGCTGGGCGCGGCGGGAGCGATCGAAGCGGTCGCTACGGTGCTGGCTCTGGGCAAGGGCCTGCTGCCCCCCACCGCCAATTTCACCGAGCCGGACCCGGAATGTGCGCTGGACGTAATTCCTAACCAAGCCCGTATCGCAAGCGTAGAGGTTGCCCTGTCGCAATCCTTCGCTTTTGGCGGCTTGAACGCGGTGCTGGCCTTTCGCGCCTGGCCCTGAGAAAAGTCGGTTTTGGCTTTCAATCAGGCACGGCTTCGCAGGTTGCGGAAAAACTCATGTTTTGAAGGGTACGGCCTTCAGTCCGTACGTAAATGCTTTGCAATGAATCCGGCGTTAGCCGCTGAGGGTACTTTCGGCCTACCCCGCCGGCCGTGGGAAGTAGTGCCTTTTTCGCAGCCTCTTTAGTCGGGGCGCGAGGGACTGAAGGAAACTTGGGCTCTAGATGTCTGCCGTGTCTCTTTCCGGTTCTCACGCGACACTTCAGGCCCATGGGCTCGTTTTTGTCTGAAGGGCACGGGCTAGCTCGCCCAAGCGAACATTAGCCCGTACGTAATTGAACGATGAACACCCGCTGAAGGTTGACTACCCGGACTTAGTTGCGAGCCATCTTCTCGAAGACATCGAGCGCGTATTCCAGGTCGCTCTGTGTATGCGCGGCGGTTACGCAGAGCCGCAGCCGCGCTGAATCCTGAGGAACAGCTGGAAACAGCACCGGCGTTGCCAGAACGCCATGGTCGCGCAGCCGCCGGGCGAACAGGCCGGTGGTTGTCTCGTCGTTGAGAATGACCGGAATGACCGCCGTCTCCGACAGCCCAGTGTCATAGCCCAGCGAGCACAGGCCGCTGCGCAAAAAGTCCGCGTTGTGCTTGATCTTCGCCACCCGCTCCGGTTCGCTCTTCAGAATCGCGAATCCCTCACGGATAGCCGCCACCGCCGCCGGGCTCAGCGCCGCGGAAAAAATGAATGGGGAAGCCCCGTGTTGGAGATAGATCGCAAGTTCCTGCGATACGGCCGCAAAGCCACCGGTGGAAGGAATCGATTTGGCCAGGGAACCGGTCCAGATGTCGACCGCATCGGTGGGAATGCCAAAGTGCTCATCGGTGCCGCGCCCACAAGCCCCGAGCACACCCGAAGCATGCGATTCATCGACCAGCAGGAAGAAACCGAATTCTTCTTTTACTTCAAGAATCTCGGGCAGATGGCAAACGTCGCCGTCCATGGAAAAAACACCGTCCGAGATAACCAGCGTGCGGTTGGCCTGGGATCCGTTTTGCAGCTCCTGGCGCAAGGATGAGGCGTCGTTATGCCGGAAACGCTGCAACTGCACCCCGGCGAAGCGGCAGGCATCCGTCAGGCTGCGATGGCAGAGCGAATCCATGATCACGCGATCAGCTGGTCCGAGCAGCGCACCGAGCACGGCAACATTCGCTAAGTAGCCTGAGCTGAAGGTGATAGCCGCTTCGGTGCCCTTGTAGGCGGCGATGTCACGCTCCATCAGGATATGCTGGTCCGTGGTTCCGGTGAGCAGGCGAGCGCCGCCGGTACCAGTGCCGTACTTCCGGATCGCCTCGATCGCCGCAGCGTCGATCCGCGGGTCGCCGATCAAGCCAAGGTAGTCGTAGGACGACAACATCAGCATCGAATGCCCGTCCGCCCGCACTTGCGGGCCGGTCCTTCCTTCCAGCGGAATCTGGAAAGGATAGGCATCGTGGTTGCAGGCAAGCGCGGTCGTCTCGAAGAGACGCCGCGCGCGCGCGTCGATGAGGTCGTTTTTGCGGAAATTCCAACGCTTGTCCGCGGAGAAATATCCGTTGAAAGACTTGCCGGAAGAAGAAGGAAATCCTACTGTTCCCTGGCGAACTTGTGATTTCGTCTCTGTCGGAGTATCCATTGATTTAACTGACTATAGTGCAGGATTGGGGCATTGGGAAGCCCGGAGTTGCTGTCCCGGCACGGTTTAGAGCTTTTTCTTTCCCCCTCCCGATCCTCCCCGCGGTGGGTTAAGTACTAGTTTCTTAATGGAAAAGCGAGCGTAGAGAAGCAAAAATGCTCTAATTGTGTAGAGATATTCCGCCTGCCCGGCCGAGCCCCTCGCTGCCTGGACCGGAGTCAGCGCGTGCATCCAACCAGCTTGAGGGTGTACGTTTGAGATCCTTCACTATGTCTTGGAATGGTCCGCACAGTCCGGCCGCTCTCCTCAACCCGCCCGCGGGTGCCCGGGATGCCTCGTTGGCTCGAATGCCCGCAGTTCGACTCATTGACAAATTCGGACGCACCATCTCAGACCTGCGCGTATCCATTACCGATCGCTGCAACTACAAGTGTGTTTATTGCCGCACCGGCTCCCAGGGTGCTCAATTTGCCGAACTGGCCATGGACGACTACCTGCGGATCATCCGCGTCTTCGTCTCCCTGGGCATCGAAAAAATCCGCCTGACCGGAGGCGAGCCGCTTCTGCGCAAGGGCCTCGTACCCTTGTTGACGGAACTCGCACAATTGCGCACCCAGGCGGCCGGCGAGCCGCTGGACCTTGCCATCACGACCAATGGACACCTTCTGGCCGAGATGGCCGATCCTCTGGCGCGGGCCGGCCTGAGCCGGATCACGGTCAGCATGGACGCCGTCGACGCGCCGACCTTCGAGCGCATCACGCGAATTCCCGGCAGCTTCGACAAGGTGCTGGCAGGAGTGCGCGCCGCCCGCCAGGCTGGCCTGGGTCCCGTCAAGGTGAACTGTGTGCTGTTACGCGGCTTCAACGAGGATCAGATCGTCCCCTTTGCCCGCTTCTCGCGCGACGAGGGCGTGATCGTTCGCTTTATCGAGTTCATGCCGCTGGAAGAAGACCGCTTGTGGACCCACGAGGTAGTCGTTCCGCTCGACGAGGTGGTGAGCAAGCTCAACAGCTTTCGCCCACTGGTTCCTCTGCCTGCCAACAGCCCTGGTGAAACTGCGCGCCGCTATACCTTCGACGACGGCATCGGTGAAATCGGCGTCATCGCTCCCGTATCCCAGGCCTTTTGCGGAGCCTGCAGCCGCATCCGCCTCACCTCCGATGGCAAAATTCGCACCTGTCTCTTCTCCCACTTCGACCACGATCTCTACGGTGTGCTGGCACGCGGCGGCTCTGATGACGATCTCGCAGAGTTCATTCAGAAGACGGTCGAAACCAAGGAGGCGCGCCACCATATTGGCGAGCCCGGCTTTCTGAAGCCGTCTCGCAGCATGGTTCATATCGGAGGCTAGCCGCTGGAATGGTCGATCGATCCTTCCCAGAACGTCAGACACTCCCCAAAGACCTGATGGTCTTTCACGACGTTGCGCGCGCTTTGACCTCCTCCCTGGACCTGGATTCGATTTTGGGCGCCATCATGCTTCAGATGGAGCAGTTTTTCGAGCCCGAATCATGGTCCCTGCTCATCGTCGACGAGGAACAGCAGAATCTCTACTATGCGGTCGCGGCCGGCAAGTCATCTGGTGATCGAAACCTGCGCGTCGGCATGGGTGAGGGAATCGCCGGCTGGGTCGCTCAGCATGGCGAACCGGTGATCGTATCGGAGCCCGGCAACGATCCTCGTTTCACGGTGGACGGTGAGCCGTCGCCGCTCTCCCCGGTACGATCCGCAATCTGCATACCGCTGCGCTGGCGGGATCGCACTCTGGGCGTGATCGAACTGCTTAACTATCGCGTGGCCACTTTGACCGGGGAAACCATGGCCTTTCTCCAGGTGTTGTGCGACTACGCGGCGATCGCCATTCAGAATGTGCGTGCCGTGGAGCGCATTCAGGAATTGACTATCACCGATGACTGCACCGGCCTCTTCAACTCTCGGCACCTGTTTTCCATCACCGAGATCGAGCTCGAGCGCTCTCGCCGCTTCAGTCTCCCCTTCAGCCTGATCTTCATCGACCTGGACCACTTCAAGCGCGTCAACGACCTCCACGGGCACCTGACCGGCAGCCGCTTGCTGGCCGAGATTGCCCGGACCATCAAGCACAGTGTTCGGGGAATCGATTCTGCCTTTCGCTATGGGGGAGACGAGTTCATCGTTTTGCTGCCTCAGACCGGAAAAGATGCGGCTCTTGAGGTTACCCAGCGCCTCTTGCACGCCTTGCGCGATACCCGGTATCTGCTGGCCGAGGGACTCGAGGTGCGCATGATGGCCAGCTTCGGCATAGCCAGTTACCCGGAGGACGGCACCACCATCCAGGAAATCATCGGTGCCGCCGACCAGATGATGTACCTGGTGAAGAATTCCTCCCGGGGCAACATCGCCGTCGCTCAACGCGGTTTTATTCAACCCTGACAAATGCTTTAGCATGGACCCCGGCGGTAATGAGAGAACTCGCGCGCGTCAGCACGCACGCATCCCGATGACGCGGCAGAAGAGCACCCAGTCCCGAAGGGACGGCTGAGAGTAGCCCAGGATGCAATCCTGGGTAAACACGAACAAACGGAAAAGTCCCGTAGGGACGGCTGAGAATGTCCCAGGACGTGAGTCCTGGGAAAGAGGCGAAAGGTAAAGATGGATCAGACGGGAAGACGTCTCCGTATGGGGATGGTGGGTGGTGGCGCGGGCTCCTTTATCGGCCCCGTACATCGCATGGCGGCCGAGTTGGATGGAACCATCGAACTGGTGGCCGGAGCTTTCAGCCAGGATGCGGCACGATCGCGGCAGGCCGGCGTGACCTACGGCATCAGCCCAGACCGTGCCTACACGAATTTTGAAGAGATGATGGAGCAGGAGAGGAAACGGGAAGATGCCATCGACTTTGTCTGCATCGTTACGCCGAATCATCTCCACCTGCCCATCGCGGCCGCTGCCCTGGAGCACGGTTTCCACGTGATGAGCGACAAGCCAGCCACGGCCACCCTTGAAGAGGCGCAGACGTTGGCGGCCATCGTTCGCCGCACCGGGCTTCTTTATGGCTTGACCTTCACCTATACCGGATATCCGCTGGTGCGCGAGGCGCGTCTCATGGCGCGCAGCGGTAAATTGGGCAAGATCCGCAAAGCGGTGGTGCAGTACTCGCAAGGCTGGCTGAGCACCTCGCTCGAGACCACGGGCCACAAGCAGGCGGCGTGGCGATCCGACCCCGCGCGATCGGGTTTAGGCGGAGCGATCGGCGATATCGGAGTCCATGCATTCAATCTGCTGGAGTACGTAAGCGGACGCGAAGTAACCGAAATCTGCGCGGATCTCAACCACGTCGTAGCCGGCCGCTCGCTCGACGATGACTGCAACGTACTGCTCAAGCTCGACAACGGAGCCCCAGGCGTTCTGTTTGTATCCCAGATCGCGGCCGGCGATCGCAACGACCTGCAGCTCCACCTCTATGGGGAAAAAGGCGGCCTCCATTGGCAGCAGGAAAACCCCAATTACCTTGACGTGAGCTGGATAGATCAGCCCAGTCAAACCTTGCACGCCGCCGGGGACTATCTTTCGCCTTCGGTGCGGGGCGATTTTCGCCTGCCCATGGGGCATCCTGAGGGACTGCTGGAAGCATTTGCTAATATCTATCGCGACTTTGCGAACGCGGTGCGCGCTCGCTTCAGCGATCCTGCTGCGCAACTGAGCGACCTGGTCCCCGGAATCCATGAGGGACTGCGCAGTATGACCTTTGTCGAGCGAGCAGTAACCAGCAGCCGGACGCGCGCCGGATGGGTGAGCTTATGAAAACCGTTAAAGGCCCGGCAATCTTCCTGGCCCAATTTGCCGCCGATCAGAAACCCTTCAACAAGCTCGAAGACATCGCCAAATGGGCCGCGGGTCTGGGCTTCAAGGGCATCCAGATTCCAAGTTGGGATAAGCGTCTCTTCGACCTGAAGCAGGCCGCCGAGAGCCCGGCGTATTGCGACGACCTGCTGGGCATGCTGCACGGCCTGGGGCTGCAGTTAACCGAGCTTTCCACCCATCTGCAGGGGCAACTGGTCGCGGTCCATCCAGCCTATGACCTGCAGTTCGACGGCTTCGCTCCGCCGGAGGTGGCAGGCAACCCGAAGGCCCGTCAAGAGTGGGCGACCCAACAGGTATTGTTCGGGGCCAAAGCCAGCCGCAATCTCAAGCTCAAGGCGCACGCCACTTTCTCCGGAGCGCTGGCATGGCCGTACGTTTATCCCTGGCCCCAGCGCCCCGCAGGGTTGGTCGACGAGGCCTTCTCCGAGCTGGCCCGCCGGTGGAAGCCGATTCTCGATGTCTTTGACGAGCACGGGGTCGACCTGTGCTTCGAAATCCACCCCGGCGAAGATCTGCACGACGGGATCACCTTCGAACGTTTCCTGGCGGCTGTCGGCGATCATCCGCGCGCCAACATCCTTTACGATCCAAGCCACTTCGTCCTGCAGCAGCTGGACTACCTGGCCTTCATCGATATCTACCACGAGCGCATCCGTGCCTTTCATGTGAAGGATGCCGAGTTCAATCCCACTGGCCGGTCAGGTGTCTACGGCGGGTATCAGGACTGGATCGACCGCCCCGGGCGCTTTCGCTCTCTCGGGGATGGCCAGGTCGACTTCGGTGGCATCTTCAGCAAGCTGGCGCAGTACGACTATCCTGGCTGGGCGGTCATGGAGTGGGAGTGCGCTCTGAAGCATCCTGAAGATGGAGCACGCGAAGGAGCGCCCTTCATCCGCGACCACATCATCCGCGTCACCGAGCACACCTTCGATGACTTCGCACGCGGCCAGGCGGACCGTGAAACCAATCGGAAGCTGCTCGGCCTTTGAGCTGCTATGCCTTTCCGCTCGCGCAGTAGGCCAGAGCCGCTCGACGAGGCTGCTCTCTACCAATACGCTGTCGCAGCGCTCGCCCGCCAGATGCGTACAGTGGCTGAACTCAAACGCCTGATGAGCCGGCGCGTCGAGCAGGGGGAAGCGGGCGAGAGCAAGATGGCGGCCGTGGTCGCGCGCCTTGCCGATCAGCACTATCTCGACGATCGCGCCTTCGCCTCCACCTATACCCGTCTACGCCAGGAGAACCAGAGCTTCGGCAAGCGCCGGGTGCAACAGGAGCTGACCCGCAAGGGTGTGCAACCCGAGCTGGTCGCCAGCACGCTCGAGACCGCCTACGCCCAGGTCAGCGAAGAAGAGCTGGTGCGGCGTTATGTTGCCCGCAAGCGGATCAAAAAGCCGCAAGACGAGAAGGAGACGGCGCGCCTGGTTCGCCGCCTGGTAGGCGCGGGCTTTTCTTTTGCCATCATCTCCACCCTGCTGAAGAGCTGGAAGCTTGATCTGGTTTTGCCCGAGGACAGCGCGCCTGAAGAGTCCTAAGCAGTTTCTTGCCATCGACTGGTCCGGACGTGCGACTGCTGCTGGTCAGCGCCGTCACATCTTCGTTGCCTGCTGGCACGGAGGTGTCGTTACCCTCGAATGTGGATACACCCGAGAAGAAGTCTGTGCTCTGCTGCTGGCGGCAGCTGCACAGATGCCAGACCTGGTGGTAGGCCTCGACTTCGCCTTTTCCTTTCCTGCATGGTGGCTGCGCGAACGAAGCTGCGCCGATGCATACGCCTTATGGCAGCTGGCTGCGAAGGACGGAGAGCGCTGGCTCCGTGAGTGCTGCGAGCCATTCTGGGGCCGCCCCGGTCAACCGCGCCCTCGTCATCATCACGCGCCGCGCTGGCGTGGCTTCCGCCACACCGATCAGGCTCTCAGCGCCAAGTCGCCCTTCCAGATAGGCGGCGCTGGGTCGGTGGGTACGGGCTCGATTCGGGGCATGCCCATGCTGGCGCGTCTGCATCAGGCAGGCTTTCGTCTCTGGCCTTTTCAGGCAGCGGAGCTGCCGTTGGTGCTGGAAATTTATCCCCGCCTCTTTACCGGAGCGGCGGTCAAGAGTAGCCGCGACGCCCGTCTCGCCCATCTACAGCAGCCACGTTACATCCGATTGCCCAGCGATGTTTTGGCCAAAGCAGCTGCCTCTGAGGATGCATTCGATGCACTTTGCTCGCTGCTGGGAATGGTCGAACATGCCCCGCATCTAAACACGCTGACCCAGGACTGCCATCCCGCCGCGCGCCTGGAAGGCGCCATCTGGAATCCGCATCGACGAAATGCTGACGGCATCGAAGCTAGATATGAATAGGACGAAAGCGAAGGCGTAAGGACGGTTGAAAAATGCAACCTGCAGACAAGGGCCGGCATAACCAGCTCACGAATACGGATCGGGCGCTAGAGTCAGCCATCATCGAGCTGCTTTCCCGCCGTGCGGCAGGCAAAACCATTTGTCCGTCCGAAGCAGCCCGCATGGTAGACCCCATCGCATGGGAGGAGCTCATGGATAGATCCCGAGCCGCCGCCACGCGTCTCGTTGCCGAGGGGGTAATCGTCATCACTCAGCAGGGAAGTGTAGTCGACCCATCTCGCGCAAAGGGTGCAATCCGGCTGCGCCGGGCGTGACCTCTACGTTTGTTAGAGTGATCTACACTCTCTCATGCGCAGAACCATAGCCCTAGCCTGCCTCCTGTCGGGCCTTTCCGCATCCGCGCAGGCACCCGACCTGATCCTCATCCACGGAAA
The DNA here is from genome assembly GCA_963721125.1 of uncultured Acidobacteriaceae bacterium. Lineage (GTDB taxonomy): Bacteria > Acidobacteriota > Terriglobia > Terriglobales > Acidobacteriaceae > PALSA-350. The sequence goes on from CAVRHZ010000001.1 coordinate 1,510,433, forward strand.
AATCCTGACCGTAGACGCCAAGGACTCGATAGCCCAGGCGGTTGCCATTCGACAAGGAAAAATCATCGCCGTCGGCTCCAACAAAAAAATTCTGCAACTCGCCGGATCCAAAGCAAGGGTGATCGATCTGCATGGCAGAACCGCAACCCCAGGATTAATCGACAGCCATGCTCACATCGCCACTGGAGGAGTCGACGAGCTCTACTCTGTGAGCTTGAGCGATGCCGCAACCGTAGACGAAGTAAAACACCGGGTGCAGGCAGCGGCCGTCAAGCTAAAAGCAGGCGAATGGCTAACCGGCGCCGGCTGGGATGAAGGCAAGCTGGCGGAGCGCCGCTACATCGTCGCGTCTGACCTGGACGAGGTCGCGCCCAACAACCCCGTCTGGCTCATGCACACCACAGGTCACTACGGAGTCGCCAATCACCAGGCATTGCAACTGGCGCACATTACCGCAGCAACCGCCAATCCTCCAGCCGGGACCATTGACCGCGATGCGCAGGGCGTACCCACGGGTGTCTTGAAGGAGTCGGCCATGGCAGCCGTGGTTGCGCTCATTCCACCGCCAACGCCGGAGCAGTGGCGCAATGGAATTCTCCACATGGTCGAAATCATGCACCGCGAAGGAATGACTGCGGTGAAAGACCCTGACATTCAACCGCCGATCTGGGACGCCTATCGTCAACTGTTGGAAGAAAAGAAACTAACCCTGCACGTCTGCGTGCTCTGGCACGGCGGCACCACCCTCGAATCTGCCCAGGCCGCGCTTGCTCGCATCCAGGCTCTCCCCCGCCCGCCGGATTCATTAGGCGACGGCAACCTCGTCTCGTGCGGGGCCAAGTTGTACATGGATGGAAGCGGAGGCGCCAGAACCGCCTGGGTCTACAAAGAGTGGAACAAGAACTCCACCGGCATCGACCCGGGCAATTACGGTTACCCCTTAATCGATCCCGAAGTCTACCGTCAGATGGTCCGCCTCTTCCATCAGGCTGGTGTTTCCGTCGGAACACACGCCATCGGCGATCATGCGATCGATTGGGTAGTGGATACCTACGCACAGGTGCTGAAAGAAAAGCCCACCTCCGGGCTACGGCACAGCATCATTCATGCCAACATACCGACGGATCATGCCATCGAGACCATAGCCTTCCTGCAGAAAAAGTATGACGCAGGCTTCCCGGAGACGCAGCCGGGCTTCACCTGGTGGATCGGCGATACCTACGCCGGCAACTTTGGACCCCAACGCGCACTTCGCTTGAATCCCTACCACACCTACGAGTCCCACGCGATTCTCTGGGCAGCGGGCTCGGATTACGCTGTGACCCCTATAGCGGCCCGCTTCGGGCTCTGGGCGTCAGTGGAGCGCGAGACCGCCAAGGGCGTTTACGGAAAACAGCCCTTCGGAACCGCTGAGGCCGTCGACGTGCACACCGCGCTCCGCTCCTACACCGCCTGGGCCGCCCAGCAATTGTTCCTGGAAAACAAGATAGGCACCATCGAACCCGGCAAAGAGGCGGACATCGCCGTTTGGGATAAAGACCTGTACACCATCCCCTCCGCTGAACTGCGCGACCTGAAGTGCGAGATGACGATTTACAACGGCCAAGTCGTCTACCGGGCCACGGACACGCCCGTTACAGGCCAATGAACAGAAGAAATGCTCTAGACTTAGGGTATGCATTACCGCTCTGGTTCTGAGATACGGGAAACCTTCCTGCGCTTTTTCGCCTCGAAGCAGCACCGCCGTGTGCACTCCTCCTCGCTGGTCCCGGCGAATGATCCCACATTGCTGTTCACCAATGCGGGCATGAACCAGTTCAAAGACGTATTCCTCGGAGCGGAGCGCCGCGACTACAACCGCGCCACCACTTCACAGAAGTGTGTCCGTGCCGGCGGCAAGCATAACGATCTGGAGAACGTCGGCTTCACCCGCCGCCACCATACCTTCTTCGAGATGCTGGGCAACTTCAGCTTTGGGGACTACTTCAAGCGCGAGGCCATTGCCTTCGCCTGGGAGCTGGTCACCTCGCCGGAGTGGCTCGGAATTCCCAAAGACAAGCTCTACGTCACCATCTTCAAAGGGGAAGAGGGCATTCCACGGGACGAAGAGGCCTACGAGCTTTGGCGCGGCCAGGGTCTGCCTCCGGAGCGCATCCACGAGCTGGGCATGAAGGACAACTTCTGGGCCATGGGCGACACCGGCCCGTGCGGTCCGTGCTCGGAGATTTTCTACGACATGGGCCTGGCGGCGTCCGAGACCGGGGAGGACAAGCCTTTTGGCCAGGACGACGCGCGCTACGTGGAGATCTGGAACCTGGTCTTCATGCAATTCGATCGCGACCAGCAAGGGGAGCTCCACCTGTTGCCCCGGCCCTCCATTGACACCGGAGCGGGCCTGGAGCGGCTGGCTGCGGTGCTCCAGGGCAAGATTTCCAATTTTGAAACCGATCTCTTTACCCCGCTGATCGCCCGCGCCGGCGAACTGACCCATACCCGGTACCAGGATGGCCTGGCCCCTACGGACGCATCGCTGCGCATCATCGCCGACCATTCCCGCGCCGCGACCTTTCTCATCTCCGACGGAGTCCTGCCTGCCAACGAAGGCCGCGGCTATGTCCTGCGCAAAATTCTGCGCCGCGGCATCCGCCACGGACGAATGCTGGGCCAGGAAGATCCCTTCATGTACCGCATGGTCGAAGCGGTGCGCGACGAGATGCGGGATGCCTATCCCGAGCTGGCTGAGAGCGCAGACCGCGTCGCCCGGGTTGTCCGCGCCGAGGAAGAGCGTTTTGGCAGGACGCTCGCCCTGGGATCAAAGCAGCTGGATGCCGCCATCGAGCAGATCCGCAAAGATGGAACCTTGCCCGGCGTGACCGCCTTCCATCTTTATGAAACCTATGGGCTGCCGCTCGACTTCATGGTCGACGCGGCCCGCGACCAGGGCATCCACTTCGACTTGACGGGCTTTGAACTGGCTCGCAGCGAAGAACAGACGCGTGCACGTGCTTCCTGGAAGGGAGGCGCGAAGGCCTCGGCCAGCCCGGCCTTCCGCTCGCTGCCTAAGACTATCTTCGAAGGCTACCGTCAGCTCACCTCGCAGCATTGCGAAGTGCTTGCCATCGTCAGGGATGGCGTAGGCGTGCCCCAGGCCAATGCCGGCGAGAGCGTAGAGATCGTGCTCGATCACACCTCGTTTTATGCCGACTCCGGCGGCCAGGTGGGGGATACCGGTTGGCTTTATTCCGACGACCACAACGTGGTGGTTGGCGATGTTCTGGGTTGTGTGCAGCCGGTGCAGGGCGTTCGTGCGCACAAGGTCTATTTGCGCCAAACCATCGAGCTGGGGAACTACGTAGATACCGTGGTGGATACAGAAACCCGTTCCGCCATTCGCCGCAACCATACCGGCACTCATCTCTTGCATGCTGCCCTGCGTGAGGTTCTGGGCAAGCACGTCAAGCAGGCCGGCTCGCGGGTCGATCCCGAACATCTGCGCTTCGATTTTTCACACTTCACTGGGGTCGCCGAGGAAGAGCTCGCCGACATCGAAGAGCTGATCAACCGCCAGGTGCTCGCCAACAACAAAGTGGAGACCCTGGAGGACGTGCCCATCGACGTCGCAGTGAACGAATACCACGCCATGGCCTTGTTCGGTGAGAAGTACGGCGAGAAGGTCCGGGTGGTAAGAATCGGCGACTTCTCCACTGAACTCTGTGGCGGCACCCACACCGGAGCCAGCGGGGAAATCGGACTGGTCAAGCTGCTCAGCGAAGGCGGTGTATCCTCCGGCGTTCGTCGTGTGGAGGCGGTAACCGGCCTCGGCTCACTCGGTGAGTTCCGCCGCGAGCAGCGGGCGGAGGAGTTGCGCAGCAAGCTCTCTTCGCAGGAGGAAGAGATCAAGAAGCTGCGTCGCGAGCTCGACCAGGTACGGATGAAGTCGGCTTCTACTTCGGTCGCATCGGCTACGAGCAAGGCGGTCGTGGTCGACGGAATTCCGGTGCTCGCGGATCGGGTGGACTCGCTGGACCGCGGGCAGTTGCGTACCTTGGTCGACAATCTACGCAACAAGCTCGGCTCGGGAGTAGTGATTCTGGGCTCAGCGCAGGAGGACGGCAAGGTAGCTCTCATAGTCGGAGTTACCCGCGACCTCACCAGCCGCCTCTCCGCCGGAAAAATCATCGGACCGCTGGCGCAAAAGGTAGGCGGCTCCGGCGGTGGCCGCCCCGACATGGCCGAGGCTGGTGGCAAAGACGTCTCCGCGCTCCCCGCCGCTTTGGCCAGCGCCCCAGAAATAGTACGCGATCTCCTTGGCGGAACAGCCCTTAGCGCCTAAACAGGGTGTGAAGACGGGGAAAGAAACAGCAGGTCCCTCCACTACGCTGCGCTCCGGTCGGGATGACAATTCTGTTGCAGGGCCAAGTACTTCTCGCCATAGCTTTTGCAGGCACAACAGAATTGTCATCCCGACCGGAGCGCAGCGTAGTGGAGGGACCTGCTGTTTCTTTCCCCCAGCACTCACAAACGCTGGGTGCCCCATTCAAGCCGCTTTTGGCTTGAGTGGGATAAACAGCACTCAACGCAGTCGTTCTTCTCGCCCGCAACCCTCATGAAACTGGGTTTCGACAGAGCGGAAATCTCGACGCTTTCTCTTTTCCCTACGCCTACCTACCGGGGTTACCTAGGAGGCATCCTTCATTGCCGCTCGCAACTAGCCGACCTATAATCGGGTTAGCTCTGGCGGAGGAACGGTTCATCCGCTTCCGCAACTATGCTCCCTGCCGCGCGCTTGCTCCGTGCGTTCTGCTCTCGAAGCCGCATGAAGCCGGCCTGGCAGGCGCGTGTCCTCTCCACCATCCTTCTCGGGTGTCTTTCCGCACACGCCAGTTCCTCCAGCCCTTTTGACCATGCTCAGCGCCTCCGTGCTGCCCTGGAAGCCCGTCCTGAGTCGCAACGCACCCAGGCTGCCTACAACCGGGTTCTCGACGCCTATCGCGCGATCTACCATGGCAATCCCGCCTCGCCCAAAGCCGATGCAAGTGTGCTCGCCGTGGCCGAGCTTCTCACCGAAGAAGGACGTCACTTTTCAGATCAAAGGCTGCTTCGCGAGGCTATCGGCCAATACGAATTCCTCCGCACGCAATACCCCGCCAGCGGCTACCGCTTCACCGCCCTCTTCGCCGAGGGGCAGATCTACCGCCGTGACTTGGTCGATCGCGAGGAGGCCAAGAAAACATTTCAGCAGTTCCTCAAGGACTACCCTCAGAACCCGTTGGCACAGCAAGCCAAGCTCGAGCTGAACGACATCCATAGGGAGGAACATCCGACTCGTCAGGCCCGTCACACTGCGGGAAAGAACGCGGTGTATGCTGCCGCCGTCGAGTCGCAGCGGCAGCCGCATAGCGCGCCCGCCGTGACCACGCCGGCTATCCAGTCGCAGCAGGCACCGCTGTCGTCGCGTCCCCCTCCAGCCGTGACGTCGCCGGCCATCCAGCCGGCGCAGCAAGCCTCTATCCCGGAGGAAGTCCAACCCGCCACATTCTCGGCACTGCACCCCGGGCAGGTCTCTCTGGTGAGCGGAATTCGCCACTGGTCCACGCCCGTCTACACCCGCATTGCCATCGATCTGCAAGATCAAGTGTCTTATCAGGCGGCCCGCGTACCCAACCCCGACCGGATCTACTTTGATCTTTATGGCGCGCGCCTGGAACCGGGGTTGAGCGGCAGATCGGTGGAAGTGATCGACGATGGCTTTCTCAAACGCATCCGCGCCGCGCAGTTCTCCAACAACGTAACCCGGATTGTGCTCGATGTAAGCTCCGTCTCCGACTATTCCGCCTTCCTGCTTCCCAATCCATGGCGTCTCATCATCGACATTCATGGTCTCAAGCCGGGTACCGTCCCAACCACCAATTTGGCCAGCCTGCCCCTTGCGGCAGCGGCACCCAGATCAAGCCCGAGCTCTCCACCAGCCCAACCCCCTATTGCCAACCCGCAACAGACCTCTGTTCCGACAAACCCGTCGGTAGCGCACCGTACCGCCACCCAGGACATCGCATCGCTTGGCCAACAGCCCAATCGCGTCCAGGCCACGGATCATCCCACCACCCGGCCCATTGCAGCCTCGGTGGCCGGAACCGTCCCCGCGCCGCAGGCAGACGACGGGTCCCTTGCCTCCACCACTCCGCCGCGGCCCACCACCCGCAGGAAGCCGAGCCCCTTACATCCCGCATCCCCTAGCCTGGCGGAAAACGATGACTCTCTCTCTCCGCCCACGCACGAGGCCGAGCCCAGCGCCGCCGGCGAACGCACCCTGGTGCGCACCCTTGGCCTCAAGATCGGCCGCATCGTCATCGATGCCGGCCACGGAGGGCACGACTCCGGCACCGTCGGGCCGGGTGGCATTGAAGAAAAGCAGGTGGTGCTCGACGTCGCATTGCGTCTCGGCAAGCTGCTTAGGCAGCGCCTGGGCGCCGACGTCATCTACACTCGCGATGACGATACCTTCATACCTCTGGAGACCCGTACGGCAATCGCCAACAAGGCGCAAGCCGACCTCTTTCTTTCCATCCATGCCAACTCCAGCCCCGACTCCTCTGCGCGCGGAGTGGAAACCTATTACCTCAACTTCACTACCTCGCCCGATGCGCTGGAAGTGGCCGCTCGTGAAAACGCTGTCTCCGACGAATCCATCCACGAGCTCTCTGACCTGGTAAAGAAAATAACCCTCAAGGACAAAATCGACGAATCTCGCGAATTCGCTGCCGACGTGCAGAAGTCTCTCTACGAGAACCTGGAAGAGGGCAACCCGGGACTGCGCGACCGCGGCATCAAAAAGGCTCCGTTTGTAGTACTGATCGGCGCCAACATGCCGTCCATTTTGGCCGAGATATCCTTCCTCACCAACTCCGACGATGCGCGCGAGCTGCAACAGCCCGCCTACCGCCAGCGGATCGCGGAGTCGCTCTATCGCGGCGTGTCGAGATACATCAGCGGCCTGAGTGGTGTTCGCATCGCTCAGACCTCCGGCCGTCCTAACGGCAACTGAACACCCATTCGACACCCGCGGGAGAAATGCTCTAGTCTCTCAACAGGTGCGTATGCTCCGTGCCCTGCGCAGTCCGTTGATTTCCCCCATCCTTCGTGTGTTCCCGGCCTCGGTTCTTTTACTGTCTGCGCTGGCGTTGCCCGCGTTCGCCCAACCGTCTGCCAAGGCTCCAAACGCCGCTGCACCTTTGCTGCCTACCGACTTTGCCGGCTGGAGCCTGAGCGCACCTGCCCAGCAAAGCAACACGCCCGAAAGTGCCGATGCCTGCCAACGCGGCTGTCCTCAAGGAATACGGATTCCAGCAGTTCGTGTCCGCCCACTACGTCAACGGGGATAACAAGCTCAACGTCCGCGCCATCCGTTTTCAGGATGCAAGCGGCGCCTATGGCGCGTTCACTTTTTACCGGCGGCCCGGTAGCATCGCGGAGCAGATCGGCCGCAGTGCTGCCTGGGATGGCACGCACGCCTTGTTCTGGAATGGCGCCACCCTGGTCGATGCCACCCTCGATAAGGTGACCCCTATGACCGCCTCAGAGCTGCGCGAGCTGGCCAAGGCTCTGCCCCAGCCTCCAGGCTCGGCAAATGTGGCTCCGCCTTTGCCCGGCTATCTCCCCCGTCAGGGCCTCGAACTTGGACTCACCCACTACTCTCTCGGGCCAGAAGCCTATGCCCGCACTGGGGGGGTGCTACCTGTATCCCTGGTGGGCTTTGCTTCCAGCGCGGAGGCGGTCACCGCCCTCTACTCCGACCGCGCCGGCGACGGACAGGTAACCCTGCTTATATACCCCACCCCGCAGCTTGCAGCGGCCCGCCTGCGCGACATTGACGCCTTCCTGAAGGCTGGCAACACCCAGAACACCTGGCCGCAGCCGCTGGCAGAGAGCCGTCCTGGCTCCATCCTCACCCGGCGCAGCGGTCCCATCGTCGCGGTCATCAGCGGGTCGCTCCCGGAGACCGTGGCGCACAAGCTCATCAACCAGGTCAACTACCAGGCCGACATCGTCTGGAACAACCCCCAGGGCTACATCAGCGATGGCTCTAAGGTCGCTCGGCTGATCCTGGGTATCTTCGCCCTGACCGGAATCCTGGGTGGCGCCGCCATCCTGCTCGGGCTCTTTCTCGGTGGTGGCCGTGCAATTTTCCGGGTTCTTCGTGGCAAGCCCGCTTCCGCGTTTCAGGAAGAAACTGAGTTCATCAGTCTCCACCTGGAGGACTAAGCGGTTCAACCAATCCCCGGGGGGGTTACCCTTTCGGTAGAGAATTTCCCTCTATAAAATGAACCAGCTGCGGTGCAGCCAGGCTCACTAAGTGGTCAGATTCCAGCGGCTTGGGGTCGTTTTAGGCCTGCAGCAAGCCGCCCCATGGTTGCATCGTATCCAAACAATCATTCCGTTAAGCGATTCATTAAAAACAACTTAAGGGCGTATTGATTTTGCCTTGACACCCTCGGAAGCCAACCATAAGATTTCGCCAGAAAGTTCTGATGGCTTTGCCTCCGTTGGAACTATTCTCCCTAGAGGAAAGGCCGCCCTGTTGCCGGGTGGCCTTTTCGTTTCCGCGCAATCGCCGATCCAGCTCCTCATAGACCCCTTCTTTACGCGTAGCCATGACCTAGTTACAATCCGAAAGGGTACGCGTAACAGGAGCGCGCCGACGTAGCTCAGTTGGTAGAGCAGCTGATTCGTAATCAGCAGGTCATCGGTTCAAGTCCGATCGTCGGCTCCATTCGGACCCTCATCTTCGAAACGTTTCCTTTCCTTGTTCCTGCACCGAGTTTCGTACCTTCTTATCCACTGTTATTTTTTCCAATCGCTTGCGATCAAGTCGACCCCTCAGCATAATCGCCTAAGAAGCTGAGGTGTGAGGGTGACGGCCTCCAACGAGCACATCACTGTTACCCAATACAGCCGGCAAGATGTACTCCGCATTTTGCGCATTCGTCTCAAACAGCTTTCCTCCTGGGAACGTTCCGGGCTCATCAGCCAAAGCGAAGTTTATTCCTTCCAGGATCTGGTCCAGTTGCGCAAGCTGCGCGACCTTCGTGCCACCCGCCTTTCAGTAGCAAATATTCGCGCCTCGATTCATGCCATGCGCCAGGTCTCGGGAGTAGCCAACCCCTTGCTCGAGGCCAGCACCGTGCGCAACGGAACCCGGCTCGCCTTTCGTCTCAGCGGCGCCATGATGGAGCCCATCGCCCGCCAGTTCGTCTTCGACTTCGACTCTCCCCAACACAGCCAGCTCGCCGAAGTGAGTTCTGCCGCCAGCCATCAGGCGGCGCGCGAATCTCGCGTGCAAGGCCTCTTCTTCGAGGCGGTGCGCATGGAAGAGCGGGGCAAGACACAAGAGGCTGTGGCCCACTATGAGGCCATTCTTGCGCTCGACCCACATCACGCGCCGGCCTGCATCAATCTGGGCACGATTCAATACAACCAGCGGCAGTTCATCGAAGCGGAGAAACTCTACCGCCGGGCCACCGCAGCGGACCCGAACTATGCGCTGGCCTTCTTCGACCTGGGAAACGTGCTGGACGAGCTGCAGCGTCTTCCTGAAGCCATCGCGGCCTACTGCACCGCCATTCGCCTGGCGCCCCACTACGGCGATGCCCACTACAACGTGGCCCTGGCCTACGAACGAACCGGCGAGCGGCGCGCCGCCCTGCGTCACTGGACCAACTACATCAAGCTTGATCCCATCGGCCCCTGGTCGAACCACGCCCGCATGCAAGCGCGCAAGATTCTCGAGCGGGAAAAGCTATCCATCGTGCACCACGGTTCCTCTGCCCGGCACGAGTTCCACTCCAGGCGGGCACGCAGTGTGCCTTCGCTGCTCTCCATTGCCAAGCCGCAACTACCGATGTAAGCAGTTCACTCCCACTAACTGCCGGAAACAAAAATGCTCTCGGGTTAGCTGGACAGGCAGGCATTTCAGCGGATAGCTTTATTCCCGTGGCAGATTCTGTTCTTGCTTCGCAACCCGCTTCCCCCCTTACCCTGCTTTCGGAAGATGAACAGCTCTTTCGCTCCACCGTACGCCAGTTTGCCCAGGAAAATATCGCTCCCCTGGTTCGTACCATGGACGAACAGCAGCACTTTCACCCCGAGTTGATTCCCCAACTCTTCAACCTCGGCCTGATGGGCATCGAAATTCCCGTCGAGTACGGTGGTTCCGGGGGAACTTTTTTCGAGGCCATTCTCGCCGTAGAGGAGATCTCCGCAGTCGACCCATCGGTGGGCGTCCTGATCGACGTACAGAACACACTTTGCATCAATGCCCTATTGCGCTGGGCCACGCCGGAGCAAAAGAAGCTCTTTCTTCCCCGGCTTGCGACGGACACTGTCGGTGCATACGCGTTGAGCGAGGCGGGCTCCGGGTCCGATGCCTTCGCGTTGCAGATGCGAGCAGAAAAGCGGGGCGACCACTACCTGCTCAATGGGCAGAAGCTGTGGATCACCAATGCCCGCGAGGCGGGCCTCTTCATCGTCTTCGCCACTCTGGATCCGGCTGCTGGATACAAAGGCATCACCGCCTTCCTGGTGGACAAGCGAGCGCCCGGATTTTCCATCGGCAAAAAAGAAGACAAGCTCGGCATTCGCGCTTCCTCGACCTGCGAAATCATCCTCGAAGACTGCAAGGTGCCGGCGGCGAACGTGCTGGGCGAGCCCGGCAAGGGCTATAAGATCGCCATCGAAACACTCAACGAGGGTCGCATCGGAATCGGAGCGCAGATGCTTGGTCTGGCCCAGGGCGCTTGGTCCCATGCTGCCCGTTACGCCTTCGAGCGCAAGCAATTCGGCAAGGCCATCGGGGAATTTCAGGCGGTCCAGTTCGCGCTCGCGGAAATGGCCACCGAGATTGAAGCCACCCGGCTTCTGGTCTACAACTGCGCCCGCCTCAAGGACAACGGTCTCGGTTTCCTGAAGGAAGCGGCCATGTGCAAGTACTTTTCCTCTCAGGTGGCCGAACGCGTTGCCAGCCAGGCTGTCGAGGTCTTTGGCGGCTACGGCTTTGTCAAGGACTACCCGGTGGAGAAGTACTACCGCGACGCCAAAATCGGCAAGATCTACGAAGGCACATCGAATATGCAGCTGGCCACCATCGCCAAGCTGATGCTGGGAAACCACTGAAGAGATTAGGCCTTTGAGATTCCTGGTACAGGCAAAGGCTTAATCTCCGTCCGCAACTCTTCCTGCTCACCCCGTATTGCGCAAACCGGCAGAAATCCCATTGATCGTTGCCGAGATAGCCCGGTTCATAGCATCTGAATCGTCTCCAGCCCGCTTACGCTTTAGCAAGTCGACCTGGATCAAACTAATCGGATCAACATAAGGATTCCGCAAGCGAATCGAGCGCGCGAGCACCTGGTTGTTCTCCAGCAATTCCGTCTGCCCGGTAATCGCCAGGATGCTTCGCCGCGTGCGATGGAACTCCGCTTCCAACTTGTTAAACACGCGATCCCGAAGCCCGGCATCGTCCACCAGCGACGCGTACAGCTGAGCAATGCCGAAATCGGATTTAGCCAACGCCATCTCCACATTGCGGATGAGGTCGATAAACAGCGGGAACTCCCGCGCCATGGTCGCCAGTACGGCTGCCCCGCCTGGTTTCTGACCGTAGGATTCAAGCGCGTAGCCAACAGCAAACCATGCCGGAACCAGTTGCCGGCTCTGAGTCCAGCCAAACACCCAGGGAATCGCGCGCAGGTCGGCGAGACTCCGGCGGCCACCCCGTCGCGATGGGCGGGAACCGATCTTGGCATGCTCCAGTTCGGCGACCGGCGTGGCCTCTTCGAAATACTGCAGCACTTCCGGGTCTTCCAGAATATGTTCGCGGTAGTAGGCAAAGGCCACGTCCGACAACTCCGCAAAGGCAGCCTCCCACTCCGGCTCCAGAACGCCGGTGAAATGCCCTTGCGGGTCACGCGCATTCGGCCGCGCCAGCGCATCGAGCGATGCCGCGATCATCAACTCCAGATTGCGTTCCGCAAGAATCACATCGGAGTACTTCCAGTTCAACACTTCGCCTTGTTCGGTAATGCGGATCTGCCCCGTAAAAGCTCCGGCCGGTTGAGCATAAATGGACCGGTGCGTGGGCCCACCGCCACGCCCCACCGTACCGCCTCGCCCGTGAAACAGGCGCAGGCGCACGCCGCATTCGCTTGCCACCTGGTGCAGGGCCCGGTGGGCACGAAAAATCTCCCAGGTGCTGGTGAGCATGCCGCCATCTTTGTTGGAGTCGGAATACCCCAGCATGATCTCCTGCGTGTTGTTCCAGGACTCCAGCAGCTGGCGGTAGCTGGGCGACTGCCACAACTCGCGGCAGATAGCCGGCGCATTGCGCAGATCCTCAATCGATTCGAACAGGGGAACCGGCATCAGCCCCGGGTCGCCCGAACCTGCGCCACTGCCTTCCACCCGCACCCCGCCCAGCCGAGCCAGCCAGATCACATTGAGCACATCCTCGCTGCTCGCAGCGCCGCTGATCACATAATGACGAATGGCCTCAGGCGCGCACGATGCCTTTAACTCGGCAATCGTTCGGAAGGTCTCGATCACGTCAGCCGAGGCCGGGGTCAGCGGCCCAGGCACCGACGAGGCGCGCGCCGGGTCACACTTCCACGCCGAGGCTTCTTCCAGAGCAGCGGTATGCAGCCGCGCATGCTGGCGGATATCCAGTGTCTGCAGATGCAGGCCGTAGGTACGAACCTCCAGCAGCAACGGATCAATCAGCGCCTGGGCCAATCGTGGGCCGCGGTTCTCCACCAGGCTCGCATGCACAATCTGCAAGTCATCGAGGAACTCCTGGGCTGACTTGTAAGGCGGTAGACCAGCCAGCGTCGCATCCAGAATGACCGGCGGGTATCCATCGGACAGGGAATTGCCAACCCCGGCCAGCCGCACCCGGACGCAGCTCAGGAAGCGCCGGTACGATTCGTACTCGTACCGTTCTCCGAAGGCCTGTTGGCCGGTGGTGTTGACTGCATCGAGATAATTCTGCAGCCGCTGCTCCAGCTCGACGCTGATCGGCGCCTGCTGCGCGGAGCTGGTGAGCAGATCGAGGATCAGCTGCAGCTCCTGTTGATAATGCGCCAGCAGATGCTCACGCGCCATCTGCATCGCTTCCCGCGTGACCTGCGGCGTCACGTAGGGATTGCCGTCGCGGTCACCGCCGATCCATGATCCGAAGGAAAGCAGCACCGGCATATCGGCCAGGTTCAGGCAGATGCCGTACTCCGCTTCGAAGGCCGCGGCCACTTCGGTATAGAGACCCGGCAGCGTGGCATAAATGGAGGCATCGTAGTAGTCGAGGCCCATCTTCACCTCGTCACGCACAGTGGGGCGGCGGGTTCGAACCTCATCGGTCTCCCACAGCGCGGTAATTTCCGCGGTGAGGCTTTCCTCGTATTGCTCCAGTTGCTCGTCGGAGAGCGGGATGCGATCCAGCTGTTCCAGCAAGTCAGCGATGCGGCGCCGTTTGAACATCACCACCCGCCGCGCTATTTCGGTGGGGTGCGCAGTAAAGACGGGGATGATGGAGATCGAGCGCAGCCAATCCAGCGCCGCTTCGCCGGCAATACCAGCAGCGCGCATGGCGCGCAGCGTTCCCCGCAGGGATCCGCGCTGCGTGTCGCCGGATAGTTGCAGCGAGAGCCGCCGCCGCTTGCGATGGTTGGTCTCGGCCAGGTTGATGAGCTCGAAGTAAAAGGCGAAGGCGCGCGCCAGGCGATAGGCCTGCACCGTGTCCAGCGACTGGACGCTGCCCAGTGCGCTCGAGAATGGCTGTCCGTCCTCGCCATTCTGGGCTTCGCGGCGGCGAATGGCGATCTGCCGCAATTCTTCCACTTCTCCGAATAGTTGCTCGCCCGCTTGCTCGCGCAGGACTTGGCCCAAAAGCATGCCCAACGATCGGACGTCGCGCCGCAGCGGCGCCTCTTTGATGTCGCCCGTTCGGGCTTCCAGTTCAGCCAGACGAAGGGACCAGTTCTCCGGTTTCCAAAGCAAAGTCATTGCTTTGATTATGCAGGAAGCGACGAACGCAAGAATATCTGCGACTTCATGCGCATCTCCAATCATCTGTTTATTAACCATGAAAGCAATGCAGGTAAACCATTCAACGCAGGGGCCGCTGCTCATCGCAACCGAGTTGCCCCAACCGGAGCCGGGGGACGGCGAGTTGCTGATCAGCGTCCATGCTGTGGGCGTAACGCCCACTGAATTGGATTGGTACCCGACCACGCATGCGAAGGACGGAACCCCGCGCAAACGTGCTGTACCTGGGCATGAATTCTCTGGTGTGATCGCCGCAGTCGGGAAAAACACCAAAGGCTTCGAAGTGGGTCAGGAAATTTACGGCATGAACGACTGGTTTGTTGACGGTGCAACCGCCGAGTTTTGCGTGACCCAACCGCAGAGCATCGCGCTCAAACCAGTGAAGCTGACCCACGAGGCCGCCGCTACCGTACCCATCGGAGCCTTAACCGCATGGCAGGGTCTGTTCGAACGCGCAAAGCTGCAGCCCGGCGAGCGGGTACTGGTACACGGCGGAGCGGGCGCGGTCGGTTTATTTGCCGTGCAACTCGCTCACCTGCATGGTGCGCATGTGATCGCCACCGCCTCTCAACAAAATCTGCAACTGGTTGCTGAGTTCGGCGCTGATGAAGTCATCGACTACAAGGCGTCGCGCTTCGAGGATCGCAGCGGTAAAGTCGATGTCGTCTTCGATACCGCGGGAGGGGACGCACTCGACAGATCCTGGGGCGTGCTGAAAGCTTCGGGCCGCCTGGTCACCATCGTCTCCGGCCTGCCCGATAACGCAGCGCAGCGTGTGAAGGATGCCTTCTTCATCGTCGAGCCGAGTCAGAAACAACTGCTGGAAGTGGCCAAGCTGCTTGACTCCGGAACACTCAAACTTACGTCAACGCCGTGGTTCCCTTCGAAGAGGCATCAGACGCCTACAGCGGAGCCGTCCTAGGCAAGCTCGGATACGGAAAAGTGGTCATCGTCATCCAGGGCAATAAAGGTAAAAGTCAGGGCACGACTTAGAACCGGAAGAGAAACAGCAGGTCCCTCCACTGCGTTGCGCTCCGGTCGGGATGACAATTCTGTTGAAGGGAATAGTCCAAAAGCGGTCAGACGAATGGCTGCTCATGGTCCCACAGAATTGTCATCCCGACCGGAGCGCAGCGCAGTGGAGGGACCTGCTGTTTCTCTTCCGGTTCTCACGCACGATAGTCGCTCGCAATCTAGCTCCCAATCCCATCATCTTTGCGGTGGCTGGCTCGCTCTCACAGCGAGGTTTTTTTACTCAGGAATGTCAAGATTTGGCCAACAACTTGAAATGCCGACCGAATGGATCGTATATTAAACCAGACCGATTTGGTCGGACATTGTAAAGCTCTACTTAACCTACCTGACCCAAGTCCCCGCATTCAACTCTTGGCCGAGAGATGCGAGGACCCGGGGAACCTACGACTTGGCAGCCGCAGTGCTCCTACTATAGGTCTCTGCTGACGCCGCTTTCAAGCTGGTGGCAGGCGTTCCCGCGAACGCTCTTGCGAACCAGTCGCATGAAGGAGACCAGCAGTATGAACGGCCGCTCCCGCCCCACTCCTCCAACGGCAAAGAATCGCGGACGCACAACCAGACGGAAGGCCTGGCTCACCGCAGGCACAGTAGCCGCCTATGCTGCCGTCTCGATCACCAGGGCCATGCCGGCCCGTGCGCAAGACATCCATGCAGCTCCAGCGAACTCTAAGGAACAAAGCCTGACAGTGAGACGCTGGGATATCCCTGCCGGACCTCTCGATGCAGCCATCAGCGCCTACCAGCGCGTAACCGGAGTAGAGGTCACGCTTTCACTGCCGCCAGGGACCGTTGCCGGTTTCAAATCACCCGGGGTGATCGGGCTATATACCGAAGATCAGGCCCTGCGCTCCTTGCTGGCAGGCACTGGTCTCTCCTATCAGACCGACGATACCGGCCGCGTGAGCATCTCCGTGAGAGCCAGCGATTCGGTCATCGTTCAGGATTCTTCTCCGCAATTGAGCCTGGACCGATACCCGGTGCCGTTGCTGGATACACCACAGTCAATCACCACCATCTCCCAGGCGACCATCCAGCAGCAGGCCGCGACCACCTTACGCGATACCCTGCGGAATGCTCCGGGCATCAGCCTGGCAGCCGGCGAGGGAGGATCGCAGGGCGACAACCTTACCCTGCGTGGTTTCACTGCCCGCAATGACATATTTCTCGACGGCATGCGCGACTTCGGAAGCTACTACCGCGACTCCTTCAACTATCGGGAGGTGGAAGTGCTGGAGGGGCCATCGTCCGTGACCTTTGGGCGCGGATCGACCGGCGGCGTGATCAACCAGGAAAGCAAGTCACCAGTAAGCGGTCGATTCATCGACGTCGAGGGCGACTTCGGTACCGACCTCACCCGGCGCTTCACCGCTGACATCAACCAGCCGTTTGGAAATCCCGATCACGGCGACGCATTTCGACTCAACCTGATGGGCAATGAAGCCAATGTGGCCGAACGCGACGTCACGGAGAATCGCCGTTTTGGTGTGGCGCCTACGCTCGCTCTCGGAATGGGCACGGCGAACCGGCTCACCGCGAGCTATTTCCATTTCAACGAAAATGATATTCCCGACTACGGCATTCCCTGGTACTTCAATCGCGCAGCGCCGGTCCCGCGCCACAACTACTACGGCTTTCGCGACGGTAACTACCTGCGCACAGACGTGGACATGGTTACGCTCAAACTCGAGCACGACATCTCCGATTGGGCGATACTGCGCAACCGCATACGCTTTGCGAACAATCAGCGCGATGCCCGCATCACCGAGCCGCAGTTAAACACCGCCACCTCGGGCTCTATTACGCCCGCGACGCCGCTCCCCCAGATTGCGGTGAACCGCAATCAGATTGCCACCTTCAGCAACGAAGGCTTGCTCTGGGATCAACTCGACGCCACCGCTCACTTGAAGACGTTCGGCATTCGCCACGTCGTGGTCATCGGAGCCGAAGGTGGACGCGAAACCTCTGATCCAGTGCGCCCGACCTTCAACTACGTCAACCCGGCCGGCCAAACCATCAATACCGTTCCCACCACCAATCTGTTGGCTCCCAATGAGAGCCAGAGCTTCAGCGGTACGTCCGCGCCCTCATCCAATGTTCATGTAACCTCCACCAGTTATGGCCTCTATCTACTCGACACCATGCAGTTCGGTAGCCACTGGGAGCTGATTGGGGGTGCCCGTTTCGACCGCTTCCTCACCGACGAAAAGAGCATCGCCTATCCCACGCCGAAGATGGCGGTAGCGGGAGGACCGATCGTCCAGGGGCCGCCCACCATCACTTACCCCACCCGCCTGGACCGCAAGCCGAGCTGGCGCGCCGCCGCGGTCTTCAAGCCCACCAGCTTCGGCAGCATCTACTTCGACTACGGCACATCGTTCAATCCATCGGCCGAAGCTCTCTCACTCACCGTGGGGCCCGCCGGCAGCGGTACCGCCAACCTGGCGCCGGAATTCAACCGTTCCTATGAAGTTGGCACTAAATGGGACCTGAACAACGCACGCTTCTCTTTGCGTGCCGACCTCTTTCGCACCACAAAAGAGAACGCACGCGAAGCCTCGCCTACCAACTCACTGGTCTATGTGCTGGCCGGCACACAACGCGTCGATGGCGCTGAGCTGGTGCTGAACGGCCGCATTACCACTCGCTGGCAGCTCCTCTCCAGCTACACCTTTATGCACAGTGAAGTGGTGAAGTCGCAATATTATCCACTTTCGGTGGGCTACCGGCTGGCGAACGTGCCCGACAATCTCTTCAACTTGTGGACCACCTACCAACCCATTCCTCGCCTGATGATTGGCGGCGGTGGCAATTATGTGGATAGCCGCACCGCCAGCTCGACGGTCCCGCTCGATCCCACCACCGGCCTGATCAAGCAAGTACCCGGCTACGTCGTGCTCAACGCGATGGCGCGCTACACCCTGACCGACAATATGTCACTGCAGGCCAACGTTTTCAACGTCGCCAACCGCAACTACATCGACGAAATACATCCCGCCCACATCGTGCCCGGCGCCGGCACCTCCGGTCTCTTTGGTCTCAACTTCAAGTTCTAAGCAAAGGTAAAAGTACTCATGTTAATTACAATTCCCGATGTCTTGACCGCCGCGCAGATAGAGCACGCGCGGCGAACCTTATCGTCAGCCGAGTGGGTGGATGGCCGCGTGACGGCAGGCCATCAGTCGGCCCAGGCCAAAGACAATCTGCAAATCGCTGAAGGACACCCCGCCGCATTGGAGATTGGCGACATGATCCTGACCGCTCTGGGGCAGAATCCGCTCTTTATCTCGGCCGCTTTGCCCATGAAGGTCTTTCCCCCGCTCTTCAACAGTTATGGCGGAGGGCAGTCTTTCGGAACCCACGTAGACAATGCGATCCGCCACGTGAAAGGAAGCTCGCACCGGGTGCGCAGCGATCTTTCCGCCACCCTCTTCCTCACGCCGCCCGAAGACTACGATGGCGGCGACCTGATCATCGAGGACACCTATGGCATTCACAAGGCCAAGCTGCCGCTGGGACACATGGTGGTCTATCCATCGTCGAGTCTCCACCGGGTAGAGCCGGTCACCCGCGGCCGGCGCATCTCATCGTTTTTCTGGATCCAGAGTATGGTGCGCAGCGACGCTCAGCGCACCCTGCTCTTCGACCTCGACAACGCCACCCAGCGTGTGAACCGCGACCTTCCGGCAAACCCCGCGGCCGTGCAACTCACAGGCATCTACCACAACTTGTTGCGGCAGTGGGCCGAGGTGTAGAGCAGGTGCGGCGAATACTTTTCTGGATGCATCTTGGCGCGGGCGTGGTGGCCGGCGCCCTCATTGTCTATTTCTCCGTCACTGGCGCGTTGCTGGCCTATGAGCGGCCGATCTTGCATGCGGCTGACCGGCGTTCCTACACCGCAGAGCCGGTCCTACCGAATGCCGTACCCATTCCACTCGACGAGCTGCTCGCCCGAGCTGCCGCGGCACTCCCCGCTCCTGTGGACTCAGTGACCATCTACCAGGACGTGCAAGCCCCCGTGGAAATAGAGACCGCGACCCGCCACGTGTATTTCGTAGACCCCCGCTCGGGCCGAGTACAGGGTCCTGAATCGCCGCGCCTCCACGCATTCTTTACCCGGGTTACAGCGTTGCACCGCTGGTTCGGGTTGAGCAACGCGCATCACGCGGCCGCAATCGCCGTGAAGGGCGCGGTCGCCGTGCTGTTGCTCTTTCAGCTTGTCTCCGGCGCCTTCCTTTGGCTGCCGCATCGCTGGAACAGCACCGCATTGCGCGTGGGCACGGTGCCTCGTCTCCGCGCGCAGGGCCGCGCACGTAATTACAACTGGCACAAGGTCACCGGTTTCTGGTTTGGTCTGCCACTGGCGATTGTGGTCATAACCGGTGTAATCATGGCTTACCCGTCGGCCAATGCACTGCTCTTCCGTCTGGCGCGCAGCCCACTGCCGGCCCGCGGCGGGAACGCAGCTCCGCGCGGTAGAGACGCTGCGAAACATGCCCTGCCCGCGCATCTCGACCAGGCCTTTACCCAGGCGACTAGCGACGTGAACGGTTGGCGAAATGCAACCCTGCGCCTGGTGCCAGGTACACCCGGGTTGAGCTTCATCGTGGACCGCAGTGATGGCGGCCACCCGGACCAGCGCGAGCAGGTCTTGATTGATCCAAAAACTCTAAAGGTGCTGCGTCGCGAACCATTCGCCGCCTTGAGCCGCGGCCAGCAATGGCGCAGCTGGGTTCGCTTCGCGCATACCGGCGAAGCCGGCGGTTGGTGGGGAGAGACCCTTGCCTTGGTGACGGCCTGCGGGGCCGCCATTCTATCGATTACCGGGATTGCCTTGTCCTTCGATCGCCTCCGCCGTTGGCAGCGCAGCCAACGGCGGATTGGGAGCCAGCACGTTTAAGCACGTGCATGCACGGGGGGCTCTATCTCGATCGTGTTGGCAATGGCGGCCAGGCGTTGATAAGACTGCAGCCGATCCGCATGTTCGTAGGTATCCGTCACCACGATGAGCTCGTCGGCGCCTGTATCCCGGATCAACCGTTCGATCCCTGCCTTCACCGTTGCGTCCGATCCCACGATGGCCGCGCGTAGTTTGGACTCGACTGCCTCCCGCTCAAACTCCTGCCACAGCGGCTCCATGGAATCCACCGGAGGCAACAACTCCACTGGTCGATTACGGATCAATTGCAGAAAGCGCTGCTGCGGAGTAGTGAACAATCGCCGGGCGGCCGCATCAGTCTCCGCGGCGATCACCTGCACGCCCACCATCAAGTGGGGCCGGCGCAGCACTGCGCTGGGCTGGAACCGCTCGCGGTACATCTGCGCTGCCGCATACAGATAGTCAGGCGCGAAGTGAGCAGCAAAAGCAAACGGCAGCCCTAACATCGCCGCCAGTTGAGCGCTGAATCCACTCGACCCCAACAGCGTGATCGGCACATTGCTCCCCTGCCCGGGAATCGCTTTGACTACCTGCCCCGGTTTCTCCGGCCCCAGGTAAGTCCGTAGCTCTTCCAGCAGCGCCGGAAAATCGTCTCCGCCCTGGTGCAAATCCCGTCGCAGCGCCCGCATGGTCGCAAAGTCGCCGCCCGGAGCCCGTCCCAGCCCCAGGTCGATGCGCCCCGGATACAGCGCCTCGAGCGTTCCAAATTGTTCCGCCACCACCAGCGGCGCGTGGTTGGGCAGCATCACGCCACCGCTACCCACGCGAATCGTCTTGGTTGCGCCCGCCATATGCCCGATCAGCACCGACGTGGCCGAACAGGCGAGGCCGGCGATGGAGTGATGTTCCGCCAGCCAGTAACGCTGATAGCCCCACTCTTCTACATGCCGCGCCAAATCCACCGAGCGGCCAATTGCGCTGCCTGCCGGCTCGCCCGGCCGCATGCCCACAAGATCCAGTACCGAAACGGCTAATCCCTTACCCATGGCCATTAGATGAATCACCCCAAAAACGGACTCAAACCTAAGAGGCTGTGATTTTATTGATTTTCACGTGATGGTCATCTCGACCGAAGCGAAGCGAGATGGAGGGACCTGCGTTTCTTTCCCGTCCATCCAATCTGACGGCGCCTAATAAACGTCACTACTCTCCCCTTTGTCATCCTGAGGAGCCGACTTGCCTGCGGCAAGTTAAGAGAGAAATGACACCGGCAGCAAAAGCATTGGGTGCCCCATTCAAGCCGTACTTTGGCTTGAGTGGGCTAGGATGCCTCCCCGACCTGTTTGTCATTAGGAGCCGAAGGATCTGCGGTGCGCCCCGGCCCCCGCACAAAGCTTTCCGTTCCGTTAGTTCTCCCACAGAATCGTCATCCTAAGCATGGCGCATACCAAAACAGCCGGTATCTTTATCATTTGAAGCGATGATCACGATCCAGAAAATTGAGTTGCCCCTCCCAGGGATGGAGAACCTGCTCTCGGAGGCGCTTGCCGAGGGCTACTGCTTCATCCAAACCCTGGTGGAGCAATGGGACAGCGCCGAGAACCGCTTCGATGCTCCGGGAGAGGTCCTGTGTGGCCATCTGGACCAGGGCCTGTTGGTTGCCGTAGGAGCTCTTAACATCGACCCCTTTGCCGGCACTACGGAAATAGGCCGAATACGGAAGATTTACGTAAGGCCTGCGTGGAGGAACAAAGGTGTTGGCCGCACACTGGTGACCACTCTCGTCGAGCAAGCCCGCACCCACTTCCGCTGTGTACGCCTGCGCGCGGACAACGCGCATGCGGCGCACCTTTACGAGAGGATCGGCTTTGTGCCCGTCGAAAGCCCTGACGCGACCCATATGCTTATCTTCGACCGGTAAACGGATCAAAATTTATATGCAACTTATCGGTTGCATGTTGTGCACGACTGCTTTTAGCAGTGGGATAGCGCCCTGGCGAGGTTGAAGTCGTTCGTGGAAACCGACCCGGTTTGACCGGAAGGCCGGTAATCGACTATCGCAGCTCCACCATGATGGGCGTATGGTCAGACGGTTGCGGCTGAGCCCGCGGCCCGCGATCAATCTCGCAGCTTTGCAAACGGTCGGCTACCTTTGGCGACAGCAGGAAATGGTCGATCCGGATGCCGCGATTATGTTCAAACGCCTGCCGCCAATAATCCCAGAAGGTGAACTGGCCGCTCTCGTCAGGATGCAGCGCACGGAACGCGTCCGTATAGCCAAGACCGAGCAGGGCCCGGTACCGTGCCCGCGGCTCCGGCTGAAACAGCGCGTCATGGATCCACGAGGCAGGCTTGTGGCAATCGATATCTTCTGGAATCACATTAAAGTCGCCACCAATCAACACCGGCATATCCTCCTTCCGCCAGGCCCTCATCTCCTTCGCTAACCTGTCCATCCAGGCCAGCTTGTAGGCGAACTTATCGCTTCCCACGGGGTTGCCGTTGGGCAGATAAATATTGACCACGCGGATGCCGTCGATCGTCGTCTCCAGATAACGTGCATGGCTATCCAGCTCGTCGCCGGCCAAGGTCGTATTGAGCGTCTGCATCGGAGAGCGGGACAAAATCGCCACCCCGTTATAAGCTTTCTGCGTCACGGCGGCGCTCTCATAGCCCAGCTCTTTGAATACTTCTGACGGAAACTCGGCGCTCTTCAGCTCCTGCATCAGCAGCACATCCGGAGTGTGCGCCTTCAGCCACGTTGTGACGTGATTAAGCCGGGCACGTATCGAATTTACATTCCAGCTGGCGATCTTCATCACTATCACCGTCTCATGATCCGTGAACGGCATCAAGCAAATCGCGCGCAGCTATGATGGGTAGGGAAGACAGGAGCCTGTATGTTTGTTCCCCAGCCTATTGGATTCGTGAGCAGCCCGTACCACCAAACCAGTGAAATTCCCAAGGGTCTGCATGCGAAACACGAAGCCGAGGGGGTACTCAAGATCCTGCCCGAATTCGAGCCGGGGCTCGTCGACATCGAGGGATTCTCTCACCTCTTTGTCCTTTGGGAGTTTCACCGCTCCGGCGACTTCGATCTGGTCGGCACGCCGCCCTTCGACGATCGGCCTCACGGGGTCTTTGCCACCCGATCTCCCCGTCGTCCCAACCCCATTGGTCTAACCGTCGTGGAGTTGATTCGCAGAGAGAGCGCATGGCTGCATGTTCGCGGTGTCGATATGCTCGACGGAACGCCCATTCTCGACATCAAGCCCTATCTGACCAGTGTTCCCCCGGACCTCTTGCGCCGGGGATGGCTGGCCGAAGCAGAGTCGCGGAAAAAGTGATCACTTGGAAGCGGTTTCTGCGGCTGCTGGTCCCGGGCTTACTACGGAGCTATTCACCCATGCAGTCTTGCCCCGCAGCCAATCAGGATCTTTGAACTCCCATCCCACGCGCGGCTGGGTCGAATCCCCGTGCACGGTCCCGCTTGCGATGCGGGTCTTGCGTCCCACGATGACCTCGAATTTCGACTGCGCTCCGCCGGCAGTCGCGCCCGGAGCAAACGAGATCGTCAACCCTTGACTCGCATCCGCTCCCACTGCAGAGTAGTGCATCTTTTCAATCGACCATGCCCCGTTCGTCCAGGCCGCTTCCATGGCAATTGTTCTGCCCGGTAGGTGATCGTCCGTCTCGAGAATCGTGGCATGATCACCATTCATCGCCTGCACCCGCAAGCTGCAGCCCAGTCCGTCCTGCGACTTCAATTTCCACTCCGCGCCGGCGGCCAGAGTTTTGGGCCCACTGATCGTCGTCCATTGCTGTCCAGATCCTGCAAAGACAGCGAAGTCGACGTTCTCAGAGGACGCGCCATGATAGGCAACAAAGTAGGGCGGCTGGCTGATTTCCGTCCACACGTCGGCAGTGCTGACTGTGTTCCCGATCTTGATCGCTGAGCCTTCACCAGCGACCGCCGAGCGTCCGCGATACATCAGCACAGGCGGCTCCACGCCGGCAGGTGAGCTGCCCCCGCCGCGCTCACTCATGTCAGAACCTTGAATCCACTGCCACGACACCGGCTGGCCCGCGTGATCGACAAACCGGAACAAATAGGTAGCGCCAGTGCCCGCATTGGCCGGGCGGTCGAGCTGCATATTCGTAAGGTAGGCGTCCGCGCCCGACCGCTTGTCCACATCTACCATCTGCTGTTGGTTCGAGTAGTGCACCCGCTTGCCCGTGGCCCGCTCGGTGAGTACCGCTTCGTAGAGCGGCGTCGCGCCGCTGCCCGGGTCGACATAGAGTTCAATCATCGTGTAGGGCAGCTCCGGGCCGATCCATTGTACGAACTGCTCCGGCCAGTGCCGGTAGATGATCTGCTCCGGAGCCACCGGAGGTGGAAGCACAGGGTTTGCGGTTTGCGCGGCCAACGCAACCGCACTGCAGAGAAGAAGAGAAACGGTAAGGAATCTCGACATAGCATTTTTCCTTTCAGAAGGTGTAACGGATACCGAACTCCACTCGTCGCGCGGCTTCCGCGGCTAATGGTTGAGTGAACGTAGGCGAGCCGACTACGTTGCCCACGGTGGTCACATTGGTGTGGTTGAGAAGGTTAGCCGAACGCACATTCAGCGTGACGCTCTGATGCCGATCGGCAGCCAGGCCGCGGGAATGAAGCTCAAAGGTGCGGCTCAGGTTGCTGTCCAGATGAATGAGCGCAGGCATGGTTCCTACATTGCGTCCCAACGATCCATTCAGAGCCGTCGTATTCAGCAAGCCGAAGGGCGTTTGATAGGTGCCCGTGCCCGGTTGTGCAGTAAGCGAGGGGCGGTCGTTAAAGACGCCGTCTCCGTTGTTATCCATGCCGGTGATCACGTTGTAAGGGTCTCCGGAGGAGGCATCGAATTGGCTGGTAAGCGAGAGTTTTGCCGGGAGATTCAGCTGCCCGATGGCGAACAGCCGCTGCGTCGATTCCCAGGCGGCGCGCGCCGTTTCTCCCTGCTCCGAGTAGCTGGACTGGGGAAACATGGTGGCCGAATCCGCATCCGTCTTCAGGTTGAAATATAAGTAACCGATAAAGATGCCAAAGCGCTTGTAGCTGTGCTGATCCACTCCCACAAACACCACCTGGCCATGGAGGTGCCCGGACTCCTCAAACTGGAAGATGTTCTTGCCCGGTGCAAAGGGACGTGGAGCAAGCAGGGGATTGGTCGTAGCGTCATCGACCAAAGGCGCATTGATATTGCGCGAACGAAGCGTGCTCCAGGCTTGCGCATCAAACAGGTTCGCCTGCGCGTGCCAGTGCTGCGGCAGTTCATGCTCAACGCCAAGTTGAGACTGGAACGACCAAGTTTGCCCCAGCCCGGGCGCGAATTGCCGAGTCGTTGCCACGGCGATCGTAGAAGGCGTCGGCACGAGTGGTTGCGTGAACGATGGCGAGTAGAGCAGCGTTTGCATTTGGCGTACACCATTTAGCCGGTAGGCCTCGGTGGTCACGTCCGGCGTAACCGCGCTCGAAAACAAGCCGCCCCGTGCATGAATCACCCAGCGCTGCTTGTGGTCGGGCGACCACGCGATGCCAACCCTGGGAACCAGGTTTCCAAAACTGCCGGGCGAGGTCTGCAGGGCATAGCGCAATCCCAGCGCAAGCGACAGGTTTGGCCTGAGCGTCCATTGATCCTGCGCGTAACCTGCCACACGCCACTGTGTAAAAGGAACCAGCGCCGTGCCCTGGGTAACGTTGTAGGTGGTGGGAACACCGCCCGGCAAGCCCAGCAGAGTTCGCCGGTACTGTTCCAATCCGGAGATCGCAGTCTGCTGCGAAGCGCCAAGAGCCGGGGCCAGCCCGCCTCCGAAGACGAAGGCGCCGTTGAACGTATCCGGATCAACGTCGTGCACCATGATGCCGAGCGAGGCAACGCCAATCTTCACCGAGTGTTTGTGATGGGTCCACAGGATGTCGTCATCGATTTCCAGATCGCGCTCGCGATTCTGCAGATGGCCGGCCGTGGCGCCCCCGCCTATAAAAGCGCCGGCTACCTGCAGGCTGGGCGCGGTCGAGAGCGGTACATCGGTACTGTTCTTCCAGGTAAAGCCGATGTGGGTCTCGTGCAGAAGGGTTGGGCTGAGGGTGAAGATATCGGTCAGCCGCAGATCCTGCTCGCTCACCGTGCTGCCGTAGCCTGCCTCCTCCAGCACCAGGCCGCCGCTGCCCACGTTATCGGAGTTGTTTATGTTGGCGGAGTACGTGGCCGCCAGCATATTCTTGGCGTTCAACTGCCAATCGGTGCGCGCGCTACCGATCCACAGACGCTGCGGTGCCGGAACATTTTCGCTCAGCGATGTTTCCTCGCCTTGGCTATTGAGTACAACCGCGTTCACCACGTTGAACTCGTTAATGTC
The DNA here is from genome assembly GCA_963721125.1 of uncultured Acidobacteriaceae bacterium. Taxonomy (GTDB): domain Bacteria; phylum Acidobacteriota; class Terriglobia; order Terriglobales; family Acidobacteriaceae; genus PALSA-350. The sequence continues at coordinate 1,536,834 of CAVRHZ010000001.1, forward strand.
GCGTCTCTCCAGGGCGAGAAAGAAATCGCTCTTCTGTTTGCGAATGGGACCGCCGAATTCAAATCCATAACGCCGCTTGCTCGCCGGTGTAGCGCTCACCGCCAAGGGGTCGGTCGCATTCAGTCCAGACTCGCTGTCGGTAAAGAAGAGGGCGCCGTGCAGCGAATCCCGGCCTGGTTTGGTGAAGATCTCGACCCGGCCCCCCTGGTACGGCGGACGATCGTATTCCGACGAGAACATGTCCGGGTTTACGCGTATCGAAGCGATGGACGATTTCGGGGGCAGGGAGCTGCTGTTCTGGAATCCATCGACGGTAATGATGGCCTGCCCGGGAGCCCCTCCACTGCTGGCGGCGAGCACCTGTAGCTGGCGTTTGAAGTCATCCGGATCATCGGCCATGCCCTGGAGGTCTTTGGCCGTCAGCGTGTGCGTTCCCGCGCCGTGGTCCGTATCGACCGACACACCATTGTTTTCCCCTACCTCGACCTCCGTATGGACATCCGCGATGCGCAGCTGAACAGTAATGTTCGCCAAGCCGCGGCCGTTCACCTGGCTCTCCGCAAAACCGTTGGCGTTGACGGTTATCTGGTAGGGCTCATTGCCAACGCAATGCAGGACGAAGCTGCCGTGCGGCCCCGTGATTGTGTCCTGTGGAGTAGCTGCCTGTAGATGGACCTCTGCGCCAACGACCGCGGCGCCGGAGGGATCGAGCACTGTGCCGCCGAGGTTGCCGCAGTTTTGCGCGAGCAAATCTCCGCCGATGCTCAGTACTGCAAAGAGGAAGATGCGAGTCCAGCGATTCATACGCCGAGAATCGCATCCGGCATAAGAGCAAAACAGTGCACCTTGTCACAAGAATCAGATGACAACTGTCATCGTCTCTGAATAGTCAGCTCTATCCATCCAATTTCACCACTGCCAAGGTGCAGCGCCGCCCTCCACTTTTGTCATCCCGGCCGGAGCGAACCCGGATTTCCTTTCACGCGGCGCTGGACATGGCCACGTATGCGGCTTTCCGTAAAGAAAGCCGCATGCAGCTCGTGAAAGCCACCAACCTCCACAGGAAATCCGGGTAGCGTAGAGGAGGGACCTGCAGTTCTCCCAACCAATACCAAATCCCGAGGCAAACCCCGTCAAACTCCGTCATCCTGAGCGAAGCGCCAAACAGATTTATTGCGTGATACAGCTTCGGTGCGCGGAGTCGAAGGACCCCGGCGGTGCTTATCTCACCCATGCCGTCTGGAGCTTTTCAACCGCCGAGCCCGCACCGGGCGGCCCCACCGCCGTCTCTCCCTGGGCCGAGGGCTATGAAGATAAACCGGTGGGCGCTTATGGAACGTAGTCCTAAGAACCTGCACTAGCCCGCGGGAGCATCACAACCACCCCTTACTCCTCGCCAACCGAGCAGCCTCGATGCGATTAGCGGCGCCAAGCTTATTAATCGCCTCGGACAAATAATTGCGCACCGTGCCTTCGGACAAATGGAGATCCACCGCAATCTCCGCCCCAGACTTGCCCTCACCCGCCCGCCACAAGATCTGTCGCTCCCGTTCGCTCAACGGGTCGGGCTCCTGCGTCCACGCCTCCGCCGCAAGTTCAGGATCCACCACCCGCAGCCCCTTACACACGCGCCGGACGCAGTCCGCCAGTTCCGCCGCGGGGCGGTCCTTGAGCATGTATCCCTGGGCGCCCGCATCCATCGCGCGGCGCAAATAACCCGCGCGGGCAAAGGTAGTAAGAATCACGATGTGCACCCGCGGATACCGGCTATGCACTTCCGCCGCGAGCGTCAGCCCGCTCATCTCGGGCATTTCAATATCGGTCACCAGCACATCGGGTGAGTGCTGCGCCACCAGCGTCATGGCCTCGCGCCCATTGCGCGCCCGCGCCACTACGGCGATATCCTTCTCAATCTCAAGCAAAGCCGCCAGTGCGCCCAGCACCATCGCCTGGTCCTCGGCCAGGACGACGCGAATCTGTTTGCTCACGGCTGAATGACCTCGGCATTCCCGTTAAATTGGGGCAGTTCGATTTGCAGGCGAGTGCCACGATTCGAGTCCAGCGACAGGCTGCCGCCGAGTTCCAGCACCCGCTCCCGCATGCCGCGCAACCCATTCCCTTCCTGGCGAATGTCGCCCCGCCCGTCATCGGCGATCACCAGTTGCGTGCGGTCTTCCGCCGTAGATACTTCTATCGAGCACTCACTCGCGCCCGCGTGGCGCACAATATTGGTTACCGCCTCGCGCAGTACCAATGAAAGGGTGGCCTCATGTCGCGGTGTCAGGTAAGGTGGTTTCGCCGGCTTGTTTAATCGCACCCCCGCTGTTTCCAGTATCTCGGCTGCGCGGATGAGCTCCGAGGCAAAGCCCTCGGAGCGGTAGCCGGTAATTGTCTTGCGCACCTCAGCCAGAGCTTTCCTTGCGGCGGTTTCAACCTCCGCTATCTCAATCGCCGCCCGCGCAGGTTGGCTGGCAACCAGGCGCCCTGCTAACTCGCTCTTGAGCACAATCAACGAGAGAGAGTGGCCGAGAATATCGTGCATATCGCGAGCGATGCGCTCCCGTTCGGCGGTCTTGGCCAGGCGTTCGATCTCCTCCTGCGCCACGCGCAACTTAGCGTCCGCGCGCCACTTTTGCTTCATTCGCAGGTGATTCATTCCAAACAGCAACGGCATAGAGAGGCCCAAACTCCATGCCCATGCAGAGAAATTCAATAGCCAGCTCTCTATGGCGATCGCTCCGCATTGCAAAAGGAAAAGGTTGATTACCGTAGTTGTCGATTCGGTCAGTTCCGGGATCGAAACCGCTACATAGATAAAGGATCCCCACGCGCTCTGGTTGAACGGCGTGTACACCAGGCCTATGAGGAACATGGCAAGCACGCCCACCCAACGAAACCTGCGCGGACCGCTATGCGCGAACATATAACTCGCTGTGAAGAGAACCACAGCGAGAATCAACCCGAGCCATCTACCCGCGAAGCGTGCTCCATGTAAGGCTCGATACACCAGAAACCCAGGAAGACCAACCAGATGGTGTGGTCATAATTAATCCAACGCCGCCAGTTGCTCAGGGGGAGTTGATTCGCAGGGTCCGGGCAATCACTGTTGAGCCAACTGCTAAACCACGCGGCAAGGTTCCGACGCTCGGGCGAGTGTGGCGTCATGATTAGGCCTGGGCCTCCTGCCTGCGGAAGATGAACGCCGCGGCTAGCAAAAATACTACCGTATAGAACCCCAGCAGCGCCCAGGCCAACAAAGCAGAACTATCGCTGTAACCGAGCGACCCGAGCGCCAGGCGAGCGAACCAGAACGATGGTAACCCATGCGCGATCTCCTGCAGCCAATGGGGCAGCGTCTCAATCGGCATCCAAAGTCCGCCGCAAAACGACAGTGGCAGATAGATCAGGTTGATTACCCCCGCGGCCGCGTTGGACGGCATCAGCAGGCCAATCACTAAACCCAGGCTGGCGAAGGGCACAACACCGGCGGCAATCACCGACAACAACTGTAACGCTTCTATGAACGTGATATGGGCGCCGGCCATGGCGCTTCCCAGAATCATCAACAGAATCGTGATGCCAACGGCGAAGAGGATGCTGACGCACAATTTCGCTAGCAAGTAGGCAGCGGCCGGCATGGGGCTGGCGCGTTTCATTTCCAGCCATCCGTGGCCCCGCTCCAGCGCCAGTACCGCGCCAATGCCGAAGAGCGAAGAACCCATGGCGCCAAAACATGAATAGCCCGCCAGAAGATAACGGGCCACGGTGTGGCCCTGTAAGACCGAATTTTTATTGGTGACAGCGAACAGCAGATAGAAGATCACCGGAAAGCCAATCATGGAGCAAAGGTAGGCTCGATTGCGCGATAGCCTGAGCAGCTCAAAGCGCACCTCGTTGAAGTAGGTACGCGCCAGGGATGGCTGCGTGCGCGGCATGTTGAGAGCAATTGTCGTGGCCATGGCTCCTCCTAGTGCACAGCGGCGGTGATGTTGTTGGTGAGCGCGAGAAAAGCATCTTCCAGGGCTGCGGTCCGCACTTCCAGCCCGCTCAGCCCAGAGTCGTGCGCGAGCATGGTGCGCAGCACCGCTTCAGGAGTTTGCGTGCGCACCACCATGGCGGTGCCATCCTGCTCTATGCCGGTCACTCCCGGTAAGGCAGACACGAATGAAGCTGGGAGCGATGTCGTGCAGCGGATAAACCGCGAACCATCCGCCGTCTTGAGCTCCTGCGGCGTCCCTTCCGCAATCACTTTGCCTTTTTGGATGACCACGATTCTGCTCGCCAGCGCATCCGCCTCTTCCAGGTAATGAGTGGTGAGCAAAATGGTCTTCCCCCTCGCCGCCAGCTTACGTACCTGTTCCCACATCGCTCTCCGGGCCTCGACATCCATACCGAGTGGTCGGTTCATCGAGACAGATAAGATCAGGATCGCCGCAGAGAGCGAGAGCGAAGAGCATGCGCTGCTTTTGTCCGCCGGAAAGCGTGCCAAAAAGCTTGTCCTCCAGGCCTTCCAGTCCGGCAACCTGCCAGCAGCTCCTCAAGCGGCCGCGGGTTTGCGTAATAGCTGCTGAAGAGCTGCAGATGCTCGCGCACTCGCAGCGTCTCTGGCATGCGGCCCACCTGCAGCATCGCGCCCAGCCGCAAGCGGTTCGCCCGATCTCTCGGGTTCCGCCAAAGATGCGCACCTCTCCCGAAGTAGCCTGGCTCAAGCCCAGCAGGAGGCGCACGGCGGTGGTCTTGCCGGCGCCATTCGGCCCCAGCAGGGCGACCACTTCTCCCCGCCGAAGCTCGAGCGACAGACGATCCAGTGCGATCTGCTGGCCAAATTTCTTGCTTACGCTACGCAGCGAGGCGATCACGAAAGCCTCCGGATGGCCGATGGTTGGGTTGTGGCAAGGTTCAAGAACGATGCTCGCGGCCATAGCCCCTCCTTTGCTTCCAGTCACATCGTCTCGTCGCTCGGATCGCGGCAGTAGTGTCTTTTGTCAAAAAGAAAGGCTGACATTTGTCATGCGGTTCGCGAAGACAAATTAATCTAGAGAGTCAACAAGCGGGGGACGGGATCGATGCGGAGTGGGATCGCAAAGCGGCGGGTGCAGATAACGGTAAGAACGGTGATCCTGAGCGGCCTTTTAACGGTTATATCGACAGGTGGCGCCCGGGCACAGTTTCCTCCTCCTCCCAAGCTGCCGCCGGGCACCCCCCAGGCGGCAGGTCAACAGGTCTTTGCTACCCGGTGTGCCCCCTGCCATGGCACCAACGGCATGGGGGGCGAATTTGCGCCATCGATTGTGGAGCGGGTACCGCTGCGCACCGATGAAGAACTTATAAGGCTATTGCACAATGGCCTTCCATCTTCTGGCATGCCGGCGTTTCCCGATGTCGTCGATCCGGACCGGGCAAACCTAATCAGCTTCTTGCGCACCCTAAAGCCCTTTTGGGGTACGGCCACAGCGCGCGCCTCGGTCACCCTGGAAGACGGAAAAACGTTCAGGGTACTGCGTTGAACCGCTCGGCAAGCGATATGCAGCTGCTGGGCGACGACCATCAGCTCTATCTTCTGCGCAAGACGGATTCCGGGGAGTACAGGGTAGTGACATCGCAGGCCGATTGGCCGAGTTACAACGGCCAGACGACCGGCAGCCGTTACAGCGACCTCACGCAGATCACCAGCGCCAATGCTTCGCGATTACAGCCAAAATGGATCTTTACCCTGCCTAATACCCGCAGCGTGCAGGCCACTCCCATTGTTGTGGGTGGGGTCATGTACGTGACCTATGTCAACGAATGCTATGCGCTCGACGCGGGCAGTGGACGCCAGATATGGCATTACCAGCGCTCCCGCACTCAGGGACTCGTCGGCAACGCCGTTTCCGGCGCCAACCGTGGCGTGGCGGTCGCCGGCGACAGGGTGTTCATGGTCACTGACAACGCCCACCTGATAGCGCTCAACCGGATCACCGGTGCGCTGGCCTGGGAGGCGACGTTAGCTGACTGGCATAAGAACTACAACGCGACCGGCGCCCCGCTGGTCGGTCGGCTCCATGGTGATCTCCGGAACCTCCGGTGGAGACGAAGGCGCGCGCGGCTTTGTGGCTGCATTCGACCAGTCGTCAGGCAAGGAGCTGTGGCGCTTTTGGACCGTGCCTAAGCGTGGCGAGCCTGGCTCGGAGACCTGGCAGGGACCGGGGATCGATCACCCGTCCGGAGGCACCTGGATGACCGGAACCTACGACAAGGATCTTGACACCCTGTACTGGCCTGTCGGCAATCCCGGCGACGACCTGATTGGAGACGCTCGGCCGGGCGACAATCTCTACACCGACTCGGTGGTCGCGCTGGATCCCAAGTACGGGCAAGCTGAAGTGGTATTTCCAGTTCACACCCCACGACGTGCATGACTATGACGCCATGGCTCCGCCGTCGCTGATCGATGCCATGTGGGACGGTAAGCCACGCAAGCTGATGGTGCAGGCAAACCGCAACGGCTTCTTCTATGTGCTCGACCGCACCAATGGCAAGTTTCTGCTCGGCCGGCAATATACCACCAAGCTTACCTGGGCAACCGGCCTGACCCCCGAAGGCCGGCCCATCGTCGCTCCGGGCCAGGAACCAACCCATGAGGGCACGCCGCGTCTGCCCCTGGCTGAATGGCGCTTCCAACTGGTATTCGGCCTCCTGGAATCCACTGACCTCGCTCTACTACGTGCAGACTAATGACAAGTGCGGCATCTTCACCCGCACCGACATGCCGTTTCAGCTGGGGCACGGCTACATGGGCGGCTCTTTCGGCGCCGACCCCTCCGACCCGGGCCGGCGGGTCCTGCGCGCCTTCGACATCCAAACCGGCAAAGCCGTGTGGGAGCTTCCCCAGACTGGTTCCGCGGAGAGCATGGGAGGCGTGCTCAGCACCGCCGGGGGGGTGGTTCTGTACGGAGCGGACGACGGTTCGTTTGCCGCCGCAGACGCCAAGACCGGTAAGCCACTCTGGAGCTTCCAGACCAGCCAGTCCCCGCATTCTTCGCCGATGACCTACATGTTCGACCATGAGCAATATGTCGCTGTCGACCATGGGATCGAATATCATTGCATTCGGCCTGCCGAACTAGGTGCAGAGCGAAAGGAAAAGGGTGTCATTGTGAAACAGTCACGGAGAGATTTTGTTAAAGCCGGTTCCGCTTCCCTCATCTATGGTTCTGCGCTTCTGCACAGCAGCAAGTCTTACGCCAAGACATTGCATGTGCCATTGGGGCTTCAGCTCTATTCGGTCCGCGAGCTTTTGCCAAAGGATTACGACGGCACGCTCAAGCAGATCGGCTCTCTAGGCTTTCGCGAGGTAGAGTCGGCCGGTTACTACAATCACAGCGCTGCGGAAGTGAAACAGGCCATGAGCAACGCCGGCCTGCACCTGGTGAGCGCGCATTACTCCTCAGACAATTTGCATCAGCAGCTCGATGAAATTCTGTCCTTCAGCAAAGAGGTAGGTGTTCATTACATCATCTGTTCTTTCCCTGGCTTCAAAGACCCTTCGCGCGTGAAGAGTCTTAGTGCGAAGGACAGGACCAACGCTTTCACCCTTGAAGATTGGCGCTGGAATGCGGAGCAATTCAATGCCATCGGGGCAAAAGTAAGTGCCGCCGGCATGCAGTTCGGCTATCACAACCACACCATGGCGTTCCACGCAATAGACGGCGTGGTGCCTTACGATGAGCTGTTGCGTCTGACCGATCCCGCCCACGTCACCATGGAGATGGATTGCGGCTGGGTCGTTGTCGGTGGGGCGAACCCGATCGATTATCTGCGCAAATATCCCACCCGCATCAGCATGCTGCATGTAAAGGATTTCAAGGGGATCACCGCCGATTCCTCGGTCACGAATGTGCCCACGATCGTTGAGCTAGGGCAGGGCTCGATCGACTACCGTCCTATCTTCGAAGAAGCAGCAAAGGCCGGAGTCGTGAAGCACTGTTTCGTCGAGCAGGAAGGCTACAACGTACCGCCCATGGAAGGCCTGAAAATCGACGCCGACTACATGCACAAGCTAGGCATCGGTTAAAAGGGAACCGCGGTTCTCCCCACCTTCAGAAAAGGTTGGGTGCCCCATTCAAGCCCTGTTTTTGGGCTTGAGTGGGACACGCAGCACTCAATCCGGGATGGAAGCCCCTATCCTCTGCCGAGCAATCGACGCAAACTACCCGGGGCTGCAACCCCCACCATCCTGGTGAACAACAAATATCCCACCCCAAACGTCGAAAGCACGCACAATCCAATCAGCGGCGGATAATGGAATGGCTGCACCAACTTGACCCCATACGCAACAGCAGCTGCTACCAGCGCGCCAATCCAAAGCCGCGCGACGCGATAAGGCGGCAGCACCACGGCGCCGATGCGTGCCTGAAGAGCACGTCGCAGCAAGGAAAACTCCACCCATCCAGCGAGCCCTGCCGACAGCGTGAGCCCCGCGACGCCCCAGCTGGGATCAATGCCCAGCAACCTCGGGAGCGGCAACGCGAACAGATAACCCATGACCACGGTCAACACCACACGAATAATCGCGAAGTTCAATGGCGTGCGTGTGTCCCGCAGCGCATAGAACGCAGAGGAATACAGCCTCCCTGAAGTCGAAGCCAGAAGCCCGACAGCCGACCCCGCCAGCACACTCCACACGAAGGTCACATCGTGGGCAGTGAAGTGACCGCCTCGGTATATGGTGGCAACAACCACGTCGCCAAGCACCAGAAACGCCACCGCGGATGGAACCACAAAAAAGGCAATGTTCTGCAGCCCCAGCTCCAACCGCCGTCGCAGTACAGCTCCTATCTCCTCCTGCGTTCCCAACGCACTCGACATAGCCGGCAGCTCGGCAGCAGAAACCGCCATGCCGAACAAGCTCACCGGCAGCGTATTCAGGGTCTGCGCGTAAGCCAGGGCAGATACCGCGCCCACTGGCAAATAGCTGGCCAAGAAACGAGTCGACATACGCGCTAACCTGCACCACTCCGCGGCTCAGGAACACCGGAAAAAAGTTTCGCACCACGGTCCGCACATGCTCGGTGCCGAATGTGAACCGCAGATTCAAGGGTCGCAGAAACCGCATCACCGTCGGCAACTGCACTGCAAACTGCAGGCCGCTGCCGATGACCGAAGCGACAGAAATAATAATCGCGAGCCGCGACTCCCCTACATGGCCACCCTTCCATAACAGGGCGGCGATCATAGCCACGTTCCAGATCACCGGCGCGGTATAGGAGAGAAAGAATTTCCGGTGACTGTTCAGAATCCCCAGGCACCATGCCGAAAGAACCAGCAGCGCGGCTCCGGGAAACAGGATCTGCACCAGTTGGATGGCGAGCAGGCGAGTCTCGCCGCGGAAGCCGGGCACAATTGCGTCGATCAGCCAGGGGGCAGCGAAGACGCCGGCCAACGTGATCAGCGAACCGATCAGAAAGAGAATGGCAAAGATCGCTTCGGCCAGCTGCGAGGCTTCCTCGTGCCGCTCTTCCGCCCGCAGGCGGGCATACACGGGGATGAATGAAGCGGAGAGCACGCCCTCGCCAAACAGGGTTTGCAGAAAGTTGGGAATGCGGAAAGCGCCGCGAAAAGCATCCGCAGCGTTTGAGTTGCCGAAGTAATGAGCAAATACCCGGTCGCGTACCAGCCCCAGGAGCCGGCTCAGCAAAATACCCGCGCTGACGGTAAATGCGGATGAGCGGGAAGCGAAGCCTTTACGTTGGGTGGGTGTACTCAAGCCTGTCATCGACTGGTATGGATGCTGGCTTTACTCTAATGCATCTGGTCGGTGTTCCCCTGCAACTTCCATGGCAACAGGAACCAGTTTGTAACGCTACACTACGCCTGCTGCTCCAGTTGAGTGACCAACTCTTCCCATTCAGCGGTGAGCGAGGCGTGCTGTTCGCGCAAATTTTCCAATAGTTGGGTCACGCGCTGCGTTTCTTCTGCGCTCTCATAAACCCCGAGCGATTCCTCCGCACTGGCGATGGAGCTCTCCACCCGCGGAATCTCTTGCTTCGACAAAGCTGCAGCGCTCCTGCATTTGGCGCAGCTTGATCGGGTTAAGCCGTCGACCCTTAGCCGCCGCGTCGACTTTAACTGTCTCCTGCTGGTGCTTCCACCGCCGTGGCGCCGTTCGACGCGCTCCCCTCTGTCTCCGCCATCTGCTTCCGGTGCAGATAATCTTCGTAGTTGCCGGGATAGACGTGCACATGTCCACCCTCCACTTCAAAGATGCGAGTCGCCAGGCGATCGATGAAGTAGCGATCATGCGAGACCATGACCACGGTTCCGTTGAATGCCGCGATGGCCTCGAGCAGCACATCCTTGGCCCGCAGGTCGAGGTGGTTGGTGGGCTCGTCCAGCAGCAGAAAGTTTGCCGGGCTTACCAGGATGCGGGCCAGGGCATAGCGGTTGCGCTCTCCTCCTGAGAGCACGCCCAGCGGTTTGAAAACATCGTCCCCGGAGAAGAGGAAGCAGCCCAGCAGGCTGCGCAGCTCGGTGGTCGATACTCGCGGCGCGGTGTTGCTGATGTCGTCCAGCATGCGGGCATTGCCGTCCAGCACCTTGTACTGATCCTGGGCAAAGTATTCAGCAGTGACATTGTGGCCCAGGCGCAGCGTGCCGCTCGACGGCGGCTCCATACCCGAAAGCATGCGGATGAGGGTCGACTTGCCTGCGCCGTTCACGCCCACCAGCGCGATGCGGTCGCCGCGATCGATGGTAAAGCTCACGTCCTCGAGCACCTGTTTCGGGCCATAGTTCTTGGCCAGGTCCGAGACTTCCACGACCGTGCGGCCGGAAGGCTGCGGCTGGGGAAAACTGAAATGGATCGCCTGCTCTTCCACCGGGATCTCGATGCGTACGATCTTGTCCAGCTCCTTGATGCGGCTTTGCACTTGTTTGGCCTTGGTGGCCTGATAGCGAAAGCGGCTGATGAAGGCTTCAAGATGCTCAATGTGCTCGCGCTGGTTTTTGTAAGCCGCGGCCAGCTGCGCTCGCCGCTCGTCTTTCTGTACCAGGTACTTTTCGTAGTTGCCGTGGTAAACGTGCAGTCCTTTGTTCCAAATCTCAATCGTCTTATCGACCGTGACGTCGAGAAAATAGCGATCGTGGGAGATGAGGATGTAGCCATTGGGATAGCTGTGGAGGTAGTCCTCCAGCCAATTGCGGGTTTCGAGGTCCAGGTGATTGGTCGGCTCGTCGAGCAGCAACAGGCTGGGCTTCTGCAGCAACAGCTTGGCCAGCGCGATGCGCATCTGCCATCCGCCGGAAAACTCCTCCGTCTGCCGTGACCAGTCATGCTTGCTGAAGCCCAGGCCGCTCAGTACCGAGCCCACCTGCGCGTCGAGTGCGTAACCGTTATGAGCGCGAAAGTGGGAGTCGAGATGAGAAAAGCGATCGGCGGCCGCGGCGTATTCGGGCGTTGCCGGGTCGAACTCGGCCAGGCGCGTCGAAAGGGTCTCGAGTTCCTGCTCCATGTCGCGCAGCTCGGCGAATACTGAAAGGCATTCCTCAAAAACGCTTCGCCCGCGGAGTTCGAGACCTTCCTGCGGAAGATAGCCGATGGTCATGCCCCGCGTGCGCTGCAGAGTGCCGTAGTCGAGCGATTCGGTGCCTGCCAGCACCTTAAGCAGAGTGGATTTCCCGGTGCCGTTGGCGCCCACCAGGGCCGTGCGTTCATTGGGCGTGATGAGCCAGTTCGCATCCTCGAACAAGACGCGGGGGCCAAATCGTTTTCCGGCAGCAGAAAGTTGGAGCATAAGAAAGCAGCGCCTAAGCGCTGCTCCCATTGTCGCATTGCGGAACTGCTCCCAGCAAAAGCCGGAAGTTACTCCTATGGACATTCCAAGGGAGCGATGCTATCTTCTTTGCAATATCCAAAGGAGCTGTCGTGGCCGTCGAAAGGTCAGAAGTCTTACAAGGCACGCTGGATCTGATGATCCTGAAGACCCTCCATGTGCTGGGCCCTCTGCACGGATTCGGGATTGCCCGCCGCCTGGAGCAGTTGAGCGAGGAGGTGCTCAAGTTGAACGAAGGCACCGTCTATACCTCCTTGCTGCGGCTGCAACAACAAGGATGGATCGCTTCCGAATGGGGCGCCTCAGAGAACAACCGCAAAGCCAGGTTCTACTCCATCACCAAGCGGGGGTTGAAGCAGTTGGCGGTGGAGACGGAAAACTGGGAGCGTATCTCGGGGGTCATCGGCCGTGTACTGGGCCAGGAAGGCCAAAGATGAGGATGCGTGTTTTTGCGGCCAGGCTGGGCGGCTTCTTCGGCCGGCGAAAGGCTGACCTCGATTTCGACGAGGAGATGCGAATGCACCTCTACTTGCTCACCGAGCAAGGCATTCGCCGGGGCCTGAGCCCGGAAGAAGCTCGTGCCGCGGCACGCCGCCAATTTGGCAATATTCCCCTGCTGCAGCAAAGCCAGCGAGAAATGAGGTCGATTATGTCGCTCGCCGATTTAGGACGAGACCTGCGCTTCGCCGCACGCCAGCTCCGCCGCAGCCCCTCCTTGGCAACCATCGCTGTCGTCTCGCTGGCGCTCGGCATCGGCGCCAACACCGCCATCTTCACCATCGCCAAGAAAGTGCTGCTCGACAGCTTGCCGGTGAAGAACCCGCAGGACCTGCGGCTGCTCACTTGGGTGAGCGGCCACCAGCAGCCGGTACCTCCCGTGTGGGGCGATGTTGGGGCAACGGAGGAAGGCGGCATGCGCAGCACCGCGTTCTCCTACCCGGTACTCGAAGAGCTGCGGAAAAGGACCGAGGTTTTCGCCGATCTCATCGCCTTCAAACCGATTGCGCTGACGGTCACCGTCGACGGAAACCCGGAGCTGATTGACGGCGAGATGGTGAGCGGCAACGCCTTCAGCGGATTGGGCGTGGAGCCACTTCTTGGCCGCCCCCTCATGCCAGCCGACGATACAGCTCCGGGTAAGGGCCCGGTAGCCGTAATCAGCGAGGGCTATTGGGCGCAACGCTTCGGGCGGTCAACCTCGGTGCTGGGCAAAACCATCTTCGTCAATGGAGTCCCCATCACTGTCGTCGGGGTAAGCCCAGCGAGATTTACCGGCCTGCAGATGGGACAGGAGACACGGATTTTCGTGCCCTTGACCATGCAGCCGCTGCTCGTGCCTCGTGAACAAATGACCGAATCAGGCAGTGCGTCTCTGCTGAATAATCCCCAGTCCTGGTGGGTGCTGATCCTGGCGCGTTTGCGTCCCGATGTGCCTGAGGCGCGCGCTCAAGCGGCGCTCGACCTCGTTTTGCGCCAGAAAGCGATGGCTGACTTGCCGCGGGCCAAAGGGATGGACCAGTTTCATCTTCGGCTGGAACCCGGGGACAGAGGACTGGATTATCTGAGAAGCCAGTTCGCGAAATCGCTGTATGTCTTGTTTGCGCTCGCCGGTCTTGTCCTATTACTAGCCTGCGTGAATCTGGCGAATCTGTTGCTTGCGCGCGCGGCCACCCGGCAGCGCGAGATGAGCACGCGGCTCGCGCTGGGAGCGCGAAGGATGCACATCCTAAGACAGGTACTCACCGAGAGCCTGCTGCTTTCCAGCATGGGCGGCCTGGCCGGGCTGGTGCTGGGCTACCTGGGGCGAAATGTGATTCCGCACCTGCTCGCATCTCAATCGCAACCAGCCATGACGCAGGTCGATTTTGACTGGCGGGTGCTGGCGTTTACCGCCGGGCTTTCGCTGGCGGCCGGTCTCCTCTTCGGCATGGTTCCCGCGTGCCAGGCGATGCACTCCGATGGAAACACCGCACTCAACGATGCAGATCGCGCCACCGCAGGTAAACAAGGAATGTGGTTTGGCAAAGCGCTGGTAATTTTTCAGATCGCGCTTTCCACCATCCTGCTCATTGGCGCCGGTCTTTTCGTGCGCACACTGGCCAATCTAAATCACACCCCGCTCGGATTCCGCGCCGACCACATCCTTCTTTTTCGCCTGAACCCGCCGCGTACCCGATACAGCGATGCGCACATGATGGTGTTCTACCAGCAACTGGAGGAGAAGCTGGCGGCGATTCCTGGCGTCCGCTCGGTCAGCATGAGCAACATCGCAATCATTGGCGATGGCCATTCTGGCTCAACCTTTCACGTCTCCGGCAGGCCAGTGGAGACGGAAGCTGTGCGCGTACAAACCAACCACGTGGGAGCGAATTTCTTTCAGACGATGGGCATCCCAATTCTGCAGGGACGCGGCTTCGACGTTCACGATACGGCCGCCTCGCCCAAGGTCGCCGTGGTGAATCGCGCCCTGGCGCGGCAGTTCTTTCCCAACCAAAACCCCATAGGCCAAACCTTTGAAGCCGATGCGGATGAAGCAAACGCGCCGGTCGAGATTGTGGGTATTGCCGCCGACACACGATATGCGGATCTGCGCAGTGAGACCCCACCCACTTTCTTCCTGCCGTACTCGCAAGCGCTTGGGTCGGGCCGCATGGTAGTCGAGATCCATACCCAAGCGGAGCCGGGGAGCATATTGAGCCAGGCGCGCACGGTGGTCGCGTCGCTGGACCGGGACTTGCCATTGATAGATGTGCGCACCATGGCGGAACAGATCAAGACGACGATGTCAGGCGAACGCATCTTTGCCCAATTGACGAGTGGCTTCGGCCTGCTAGCCCTGGTGTTGGCCTGCATTGGAATCTACGGCGTCATGGCTTACACGGTGGCGCGGCGCACAGGCGAAATCGGCATTCGCATGGCCCTTGGAGCGCAAGCGGAGCAGGTGCTTCGCATGGTGCTGCGCGAGGCATCGTGGATGGCTGTGGCAGGGATCGCATTGGGAGTATGTAGCTCCCTGATGCTGGCGCGCTTTCTGACCGCAATGCTCTACGGACTGAAGCCCTCCGACCCGCTCACCCTGGCCGGCGCCGCTGCGTTACTGCTCCTCATCGCGCTGCTGGCAGCGTTTGGCCCAGCAAGGCGCGCATCGCGAGTGGATCCAGTCCGCGCCCTACGCCATCAGTAACGAAGACTGGATGGGAGTCAAAAGGACTCTCCTGCGACACTGCGAAATCGCCGTGGATGCGAGGCCGGTCGGCAAAACGTGAGCCCAGCCCGGAAGAATCTGTGTGAGAACTAACAAAACTTAGACCTTCGTGCGGGAGCCGGGGCGCACCGCAGATCCCTCGGCTGCGCTCCTAATGAACAAAAAATAAAGCCAATAGAATCAACCTCGATTTCCAGCGTTCATTTCACTCTTAACTTGCCTGCGGCAAGTTAAGAGTGAAATGACACCGGCAGCAAAAGCATTGGGTGCCCCATTCAAGCCGTACTTTGGCTTGAGTGGGCTAGGATGCCTCCCCGACCTGTTTGTCATTAGGAGTGCAGCCGAGGGACCTGCGGTGCGCCCCGGCTCCCGAACAAAGGTCTGCGTTTTTTAGTTCTCACACAGACTCGGAAGGGCTGGGGATCAATCTCAAGATGACGTGAGCGCCGTTAGGCGCAGCACTAAGCCGGAGGAACTGATTCCGTGATTAACGGCGCCTTCTTACGCCCGGGCTTGCGCTTGACCGCCTTGTTCGCTGGAGCCTTCCTGCTCGCACCACGTGGAGCGAAGCGGGAACGCATAAACTCCTTGTAATCGGCCTCCGTCTGGTCGGCATAATCCACCGCAAACTCCGCGATGGCATCGATAAATCGATCCGAAGTACCGATGTAGCCGGAGAGCGCAATCGCATCGCCCGAGCGTGCGTGACCGCGCGCCAACAATTCGCCGCAAATCTCAGCGTATTGGTTCAGGGCCTCGCCCTTGAGTTCTTCGATCGCGACCGACCCCTTGTGGTCATTCAACTGCCTTACCAGGTATTGGCGACTATTGATCGTGGTCCAGCCGAGAAGGAGGTCGGATTGAAACTGCATCGAACGCTGGCCCTGGACCACGCGGTGGCCCTGGTGTTGCGGAGCTCCCATTTCTCCCAGGTACGGGGCGTAAGCGGAGTTCGGCTCCTCCTTGATCTGCAGGAAGAGCGGATCGTCACCCCCGTTGCCTTCCATATAGACCACATAATCGCGCAACCCAACGCTGCCTGTGCCCACCACCCGGAAGGCAACGTCGAGCGGGCGGTACAGATCGAAGAAGTGCTGACGCTCAGGCAACAGACTCTCGCGGTATAAGCTGAGCGAATCGAGAACGAGGTCCGCCTTCGCACCCTTTAGACGGAATTGCAGAGGCTTTTGCTCGACGAAGATGCGGTGAGGTGGCGGCGCGTTCTTTGCGCCTTTGGCGGGCGTCTTGCGGCAGTTCGGTAAGGTGCGCCTGGTTGTACAGCGGCGTTGCCCGTTCGGCCTTGCGCAGCACCTGCGAAAGCGGTGCGATCGCGCTGCAGCCGATGGACCTGGAAGCGAGCTACATCCATTACCGGCATGCGCGCGAAGGCGTGCATCGATCGGCGATAGCCTCGCAGCAAAATGCCGGCCGCCTCACCACAGGCACTGCTCTTGCTACCGGCTTCGCGGCCCGCCAGGATGATACTGGTGGCCATACGCTTCACGTCCCACTCAAACGGGCCGCGGATGGTTTCGTCGAAGTCATTGATGTCGAAGACCAGCCGGCCATCGGGCGCGGCGAAGGCGCCCAGGTTGCGTACATGAGCGTCCCCGCATAGCTGGGTAAAGATGCCGGTATGGGGCAGCACCGCCAGGTCTGCGGCCATCGACCGGAACAGCGCCGCGAAAGAATCCGAAGGGAGAAGCCGCCATACGCTCCCACTTGATGGCCAGTAGCGCCGGCACCCGCCCAACGGAGGAAGCGGCCAGCGCGTCAATGGGATCGGTCTGCCGGTCGGATGCGTTCCACCGTTTCTGCTCCTGGCGGCGCACCTGCTTGCGCCGGGACTGTCCAAAGGCGCGGCGCTCCGGAGGAGGAAGTGCGTGATTAAGGGTCATTCCTTTTCTTTCCTGCGGTGGTCGATTCTAACAGGTGCTCCAATCTCAACATAGACCGCATTCGTCCAGCCGAAACCGATCACGTTTTGATAACCGGCGATCACGTCGACATTCGACGATCCGGTCTCGACATTGTATTTCTCGTGGATCGTCCCTTCCTTCTCGAAACTGGTGCGGACAGTGTGGGTGAACTCTTCCGCAATCCGGCGAGCATCGTTGATGTACCCATTCGTCCACAGGCCGTCGGCCGCGAACCAGTTCAGGGGAGCCCAGCCAAAGGGCAAATCCCACTGCAGACCGCTCTCGTAAGTGCTGCTGGCCAAGCCATCCGGGCCGGTCGAGCAGCGGCAAGATTTTTGTCCACGGCCGCCGCTTGTTCCTTCGTAGCCAGGCCTGCCCAAAGAGGATAGAAGATCGTCGCGTACACGTAGCTGGACTGTTGTCCCAGTGGTGAAGTCGTAATCGAAAAACATCCCTTTGCCGGGGTTCCACAGATACTTGTTGATCGCCTGCTGGCGGGCTTCGGCCATTTTCAACCACTGCCCGCGCTGCGCCCCCTGGCCGACCATTTCGGCAAAGTTGGCCAGGTCCCGTTCGTAGTGGTAGAGCAGGCTGTTCAGATCCGACGGCAGCGTAATGGTGTGTGGAACCACTGAACGGGCCAAACCGGAACGAAATATCGAAACCAGACTCGCGCACCGAGCGGTCGCCCTTGTAGAAGTCGCGGGTAAGGCGGTAGCCATGGGCCCACGCCAGCCCGCAGACAACAGAATGGGTTGCGTCGCAACTGGTTTTGTCGAGCTCCGCTTGCTCAGCCGGGGACGGGTTTTGCGGCGCCGCGATCAGGTAGCTGGTGTGGACCTCGGGATGAGCGACCAGCCAGTTGATCACGTCGATGTAGTAGCTGCTGTGGTCAGCGATATCGGGCACCGGCCCCTCGCCGATATCGAAATACCGGGCCAACCCGGTATTCCCGGCGCGGTGGATGCTACTCAGCCAGAAATCGTGATCGCGGCGGGCATAGGGATAGGCCTGGACCAACCACTGCTTTTGCTTCGCAAGATTGGCCGGCGACCGGTCGCGCGCACACGCCGCGTCGTAGACGGCGCGAATCATCGAGCTCAGCAACGGCGGCTGCGAGCGGGTGAGGAAGTAGGTGCGGTTGGCGTTGAGCACCGCTCCATAATTCTCAATCTCGTAGAAGAAGTTCTCGACCATACCGCGGGCCAGATCCACCCGGCCGTCGTGCAGCAGGCCTAAGATGATGAAGTAGCTGTCCCAGCCGAACATCTCGTTGAACCGTCCCCCCGGTACCACGTAGCGGTTTGGCAGGTACAGCAACCCAGGCTGCGGAATCTCCGATTCCTTTACATCGCCCAGGTGCTCGATGCGATGGGGCAGGTGGGCAATCTGGATTTTGCATTGCGATGCTCAGCCGCAGCAGTTCCGGCGGCGTGGCCGCGCCGAAGGGAAGATAAAGCACCGGCGGAGTCGTGACCTTGGGGTCGACCAGGGATCTTGCACTCAGACATGGAGCGGGAGAGGCTATCCCATCCCTGGTGAATGTAGGCATCGATGGGTAGCGAAGATGAGGGGAGTGCCTGAGCCCAAATCTGCTGACCAGCAAACTGGAGCATCAAGAGGGCAAGAATCCGGACGGTCATCGCAAACTTCCCTCCTCGGTGCGATGTTACATGCCGCTCTAAGATGAAAGGCGAGGTCGTGGTGGCTCGAAGACATAGGGCACTCTTTTGGCTGGGGATTGGCGCCCTGGTAATAGTCGTGGTGCGCGGCAGCCACGTTCGAAATCCTTCTTTCCCGGGCGGAGCCAATCCTGCGGGCGCGTTTGTTACAAAGCCTTTCCGCCCGCTTCCACAGCCGTGTGGAAATGGGAGCCTTCGACGTTTCGCTCCTGCGCGGCTTCGAGGTCTCGGGCAAAGACCTCGCCATCTATCCCTACAACATCGACTCCGCCACCCCGACGTTCTCCGTGCGCCGCTTCGCCTTCCGTACCGGTTATCGCAGCCTGGTGCGTTCCCCCATGCACATCAGTCACGTTGAGGTAGAGGGGCTGCGCATCAATCTGCCGCCCAAAAGCCAGCGCAAAGCGCTACCCCAGCTGAACACCGGCCAGGGCAAAGGCAGCAACGTAAGCATCCTTGTCGGCGAGATCGACTGCACAGACACCGTGCTCTCTCTGGGCACAGACAAGCCGGGCAAGCTCCCGCAGCGATTTGTCATCCAGAGCCTGAAGCTGCGCACGATAGGCGCCGGTCAGCCGATGGATTTCGCGGCCAGGTTGACCAACCCCAAGCCCGTGGGCCAGATCGAGAGCCAGGGCTATTTCGGCCCCTGGAACGCAGCGCAGCCGGGAGAGACCGCTCTAGGCGGCACCTACTCCTTCCAGCATGCCGACCTGGGTACCCTCAAGGGCATCGGCGGGATCCTCTCCTCAAAGGGAAAATATCAGGGCACCCTGGACAAGATCGTGGTCGATGGCAAGACCGACACCCCGGACTTTCAAGTGAAGATCAGCGGACACAAGGTCCCGTTGCACACCGAGTTCCATGCCATTGTGGACGGCACGGACGGCAATACCTACCTGCAGCCGGTCAAGGCGCAGTTTCTCCATTCCTTCCTGACCGCGCGGGGATACGTGGTGCGCGACCAGTCAGAGCCGGGGCGCCACGTCTACCTCGATGTAGACATGGACCAGGCCAGGATCGAAGACCTGCTACGGCTTGCGGTGCGCACCGATCCGCCGGTCATGCAGGGCCAGGTCAAGCTGCACACCAAGGTGGACCTGCCCCCCGGACCGCAAGACGTCGCCCACAGGCTACGGCTGCAAGGCAACTTTGCCATCGCCAACGGGCGCTTCAGCAGCGAAAAAATCCAGAATCGCATTGACGAACTCAGCCTGAGGAGCCAGGGTCAGGTAGAGTTGGCCACCCAGGAAGCCAGGGACGGGAAGATGCAGCTGGTGCGCTCCCAGATGCGGGGCGACTTCAATCTCGTGGATGCGAGCCTGAATTTATCCAACGTGCATTACGATATTCCCGGCGCAAGCATCAAGCTCGCCGGCGTCTATAGCCTGGATGGCGCCAGATTCAACTTCACCGGAACCGCGGACATGCAAGCCACGGTCTCGCGGATGGTTGGGGGTTGGAAAGGCCTATTGTTGATGTCCGTCGATAAATACTTCCAGAAAAACGGGGCCGGCACCGAGGTGCCGTTCAAGATCGATGGAACAAAGTCAGACCCTCATTTCGGATTGGACTTCGATCGCCTTAAAAAGAAATAAGGCGTAAATTGGCCTGTGCGCAAAATAGCAATTCATTTGGCGGTTTTTGCCGGACTCTTCTTGAGCCTTGCCGGCGCCCCGGCGCAAACGCCGGCAACCCATGAACCTTGGTGGAAACATGCGGTCATCTACGAGATCTATCCCCGCAGCTTCCAGGATTCGAACGGCGACGGTGTCGGCGACCTCAACGGAATCACCCAGCGGCTCGATTATCTGCAGAGCCTGGGAGTCGACGCCATCTGGCTGTCGCCCATCTATCCCTCGCCCCAGGTAGATTTCGGTTACGACGTCTCCAACTACGAAGCGATCGATCCCCAATACGGCACCATGGCGGATTTCGACCGCCTTGTGGCCGAAGCCAAAAAACGGAAGATCCGCATCATCATGGACATGGTGATGAACCACACATCGGACAAACATCCCTGGTTCATCGAGTCTGAGAGCTCCAGGACCAACCCCAAGCGCGACTGGTATATATGGCGGGACGGCAAGGGTCCCGGAGAACCCCCCAATAACTGGCAATCGGTTTTCGGCCATTCTGCGTGGAAGTTCGATCCCAAAACGTCGCAGTGGTACTATCACAAGTTTTATGCCCAGCAACCCGATCTGAACTGGAGAAACCCGGCGGTCGAGCGGGCTGTCTTTGGAGCCTTTCGCTTCTGGCTGAACAAGGGAGTGTCCGGCTTCCGCCTGGACGCCGTGCCCACGTTATTTGAAGACGAGCAACTGCGGGACGAGAAGGTGTTGCCTGGCACCAATGCATATGGCGACCCGAATCTTGACGACGCGATGACCAGCAACTTGCCTCAGGTCCACCAGGTAATGCGTGACCTGCGCAAGGTAACGAACAGTTATCCGGGCGACCGTGTTCTGATCGGCGAAACCTATTTGCCGAACATCGAGGAGTTGCGCAAGTGGTACGGCGCAGACCACGATGAACTGCAATTGCCCATGGACATGCAAGTGGGCTTCCTCAACAAAATGGACGCGGGGGTCTTCCGCACCCGCATTGACCAGGCCGAGCACGATATCGATGACGACCAGCCGCTCTTTGTCTTCGACAACCACGACAACGTCCGCAGTTGGAATCGTTACGGCGACGGAAAGCACAACCTGGACATCGCGCGGGTGATTGCAACGCTCTTGTTGGCTACGCGATCCACGTCCATGATGTATTACGGCGAGGAGCTGGGCATGACAACCACGCCACCGACGCGCGTCGAGGATGTGAAGGATCCCATCGGCAAGATCGGTTGGCCGGCAGAAAAAGGCCGTGACGGTGAGCGTACGCCGATGCAATGGGATGGATCCCCCAACGCTGGCTTTACCGCTGGCATCGGCCACTCCCTGGCTACCGGTGCCTCCGTCGTCCAAAACGGTAAATGTCGCCATCGAATCCCGTGAGGACGATTCATTATTGAGCTGGTACCAGCGGCTGATACAGTTACGCCGCGAAAACCCGGCGCTGCACGATGGAACCTTGACCATGTTGAACGTGGATGACAACAACATCCTGTCATGGTTACGTAAAACAGCGGACGGACAATCCGTCCTGGTCGTATGCAACTTTACCCCGCGCCCGCAAACCGCAACATTCGATCTATCGCCGCAGGGAGTGACCGGCAAGCAGCTAAAGACCCTCCTGATAACCCCCGAAAGCACCGAGCCCGACTCGGTGGCATCGATCAAACTGCCACCCTACGGCGTCTACATCGGCCAAGTTCAGTAACCCAACATTCACCACAGAACCCAATAGGAACAGGACGGGTGCCCCAGGTTCGCCAAAGCGTACCTGGGCCGAGAAAGACGGGCGAAGCCCCACCAGAGCTTTACTGCCCGTGCAGTCAAACTGCTGGGTGCCCCATTCAAGCCCTGTTTTTGGGCTTGAGTGGGATATCACAGCACTGCGCCCTACTGTCCATGTTTGGCAAGCACCTCTTCATACGTGCTGTAAACGCCCTCGAACACCGAATCCCACGAAGCGGACAGCGCATAGCTCCGCGCCGCCAGTCGCATCCGCGCATGAAGCTCCGGATCGAGAATAAGCTTCGCCACCTCATCCGAAAATCCGTCGTCCGTAGCAATCGAACCCGTCTCTCCATCCCGCACAATGTACCGCGGTCCACCATCGGGTGTGACGATCGCCGGAACGCCAGACGCCAAAGCCTCCAGCACAACATTGCCGAAAGTATCAGTGTGCGAAGGGAACACGAAGAGGTCCATATTGGCATAAGCCCGCGCCAGCTCGGCGCCGCGGAGCACCCCGGTGAACTCCGCATTCGGCAAGTGTTGCCGCAGCCAACCCTCTTCTTTGCCATGTCCCACGATAAGAAAACGAAAATCACTCACGCCGCGAGCGATCAACTCCGTTCGGATGCGCGCCAGCAAAAATACATTCTTCTCAATCGACAGTCGCCCGCAAAACCCGAGCACAAACGGCTCGCCTGTCCCGCTGCGATCGCGATGTTCCGGCGAGAACGCAATCGTATCGACCCCACGAGGCATCAGGGCGCAGTGGAGGCCGGTGGACTGCTCCAGCAGGCGGCATAAGTCGACATTGGGGGCAAAGAGAACCTCCGCCATCCGATAAAACCGGGCGCAAGCCAGCAGCGCAGCGTCTTCGATCTTTTTTTCCGCGGCTGATCGTCTGCTGCGCGGAAGCATGTGCAGAAACCATGCCGATCGCTGCGCCGCGTATTCGTGGAGATTGGTATGCCACGCCGCGACCAGCGGAATCTTCAGATTCCTCGCCAGCCACACGCCCAGAATCCCCGGCTCGCTCGGCCCGGTGACATGAATAATATCCGGCCGGAATGCACGCAGCCGTTCTTCGAGAAATTTCTTGTGGCGCAGGAATGCGGGATCGAAGGTGAGATCTTTTTCCAAACGAAAAGAAACCGCACTGCCGCGGGGAATTTCAAGCGTTGTAAGTTCCCCCACCTGTTGCTCGCGTATCGCGCTATCCCTCTTGCCCGGATGCAGGCAAAAGAAAGGCAGATTTCTTCGTTGCGCAAAGGCTTCAAAGTGCCGGCTGGTGTGGGCCACCCCGTTGATCTCGTAAAACGTATCGGGAAAGTACGCCACCCTGGGGGCCGTCGAGCGCATAGGCCGAGTGTATCCGCGCGCTACCGAAGCGAGAAGACTTAACCGATCTTCCAACGGCTCTAAAATGCTTCCTGCTCGCCCAGCGCAAATTGCAGCTCGTGCGGCTCATCCCAGGCAAGCCGCAGACTGTTGCTGACCGGGTTGCTCCCCAGCATGCGCACAAACTGGATCACCATGCGCATATAAGCCGGCGCCTCCCCGTAAGGCCAAAGCTGGGTGAGTGGGCGATCCACCCCGTGCGCATCCGGGTGATATACCCGCTCATCCCAACGCCGCGATCCTTCGGGAAAATCGGGGTAGTCGCGAATGGCATCCAAAGTGGAACGCATGATGCGATGCTTCCACGGCTCCGCGTACTGCGGCATAAAGAGCACGTGGCTGCGATTCTCGCGGCGAATCTCATAGACAAACTCGTTGAAGCTGGTCGCCTGCGTCAGGTTCACATTGGCGTTCGGCTCCAGTCCATGCCGGTCGCCCCCGGAGATCAGCAATTTGTTCCAACGAGCGGCCAGACGCTTCACCAATCGATTCTCTTCCCAGTTACGCAGGCCATTCAGCTCCACCGCGTGAATGAAACCGCTGTTCTGGGTGAGAAACTCCTCCATGCGATGTTGATGCAACTCCTGCCCGATCTTGTACAGATCCCACTGCGGGTGATTGAAGACGATGAGTACATTGGGAAGGTCGTGCAGTGCGGAGAGCATCTCCGTCAATCGCGCGTCCGAAGGTTTCGCGGTGAATTCTTCAAATCGCCGCATCCACTCCGCTCCGGACGCGCTGGGCAGGTTGTGGATTCCAAGGTGGAAAGCCTGGTCCTTGCCGAAGGGCGTCGTCCACTCCACCGAAACCGGGATGTGGCGCGCACTGGCCACGGTACGCAGCAGCATCGGCGCCTGAATGTCGTCGTGATCGGTGATCGATACCAGCGGCTGCACCTGCAGCTGCTCTGCGATCTGCCGGCTCTCCAAATCAAAGGCCAGCCTCGGAGTCAGGGGTGGCGTCCAGTAACTCGCGGCGAAGTTCACCTGCAGGCGATGTTTCTGCCGGCAACGCTTCTCCTCCCGGGCGATGATCCCCCTGAAGATGCGGTGCTCGTTGGCCAGATTGACGATGAAGTCGAGTGTTTCTTTGGAGCGGTTGGTATGACTGTGAAGCGAGACACCAGAAGCGAAGCCCTTGGCCGCGCGATCGTTGTTCCAGAGATACGAGATACGGGATCCTGTCATCTCTTCCTCCATCCGTCTGCCCTACGTTGGAGCAACCGCACCCTGGCCCGTGCTGCCACACAGTAACTGCGTGATCGCTCTCATGTGCCCAGTATGTAGTGCAATCCATGAACAGCGAGTTACTGGGAGGCGAATTGATGTCGAAATTTGCCCGGAACCAAGCCTGGACAACTTGTTTTCGCTTCGAAAGTGACCGGATTCCCTGCTTAACGGGTACCAGAGATGTCGGGATTGAGGAGGGGTTCCTCTTCCACATTCGGCGGCGCCTGGCGGCGCGCTTCCGGTTCCAGGTGGTAACGGGTCAGGTCTGCCTTAAGAATCTCAAAGGCCTCTTCCGGTGTATCGGCCATTTGAAACAGGGCGCGATCCTGGGCGGAAATTGCGCCTTTGTCCACCAGCACATCCAGGTTCAGGATGCTGTTCCAGTACGCCGAACCATAAACCACGATGCTGATCTTCTTCGCCAGCTTTTCCGTCTGCACCAGGGTCAGCACTTCAAACATCTCGTCCAGCGTGCCAAAGCCGCCGGGGAAGACCACCAGGGCCTTGGCCAGGTACGCAAACCAGTACTTGCGCATGAAGAAATAGTGGAATTCGAAGTTCAGGGAAGGCGTGATGTAGGGGTTGGGCGCCTGTTCGAAAGGCAAGCGGATGTTGAGCCCGATGGACTTGCCGCCGGCCTCGTAAGCGCCGCGGTTGGCGGCTTCCATGATGCCAGGGCCGCCTCCCGAGGTAACCACGAACCGGTGGCGGCGCCCTTTCAGTGTCTGTGTCCATTTGGTTACCAGGGAGGCCAGCTGCCGGGCGTCTTCGTAGTAGCGGGCCATTTCCACGCCTGCTTCTGCTCGGCGGCGGCGCAGCTCGCTCGCTGTTCCCTTGGCAATCTCCTCGTCGGTCGCCGGTTGCTCTGCATCTGGCGCTGCCGCCGCGGATCCGGGCTTATCGAGAAGTTCTAGCTCGAGCTCCTGGCTCGCGTCCTCGTGTGCGCGGAAGCGTGCTGAGCCGAAGAACACGATCGTGTCCTGAATACGCTCGCGCCGGAAACGCGCCAGCGGCTCGGAGTATTCAGAGATGATGCGTACCAGCCGCCCGTCGGGGCTATTAACAAACGCAGGGTTCTGGTAGGAGAGGGGAGCGCGATGGAGGTCGGGCGGTTTGCCGGTCTTATGCTTCATGCTCTCAAGAGTGGGATCCGCGGAAGTGCACAGCTTCCATAACCGCGATCCAAAGGTTGAGGAGGCCGAGACCCGAGATCATCCCCCGCACAGCGCCGTACATTAGAAACGTGGCCACATGCGGAAAATAGTTAATCAGTTGATTGTCTGCCCACAACGGTGCGTACCAGGGAAGCACAAGCACAATCACGCCGATGTAGATGCGGATGACGACGTAAAGATACAGCTCCACCCGGCGCAGCCAGAGCGGAACCCGGGAGGGTCGTTGAGGCGCGGGTTGCCGTTCTTGCACGGTCGAGCCGTTTTGGGGACTGGACGAAAACAGGTTCGACTGTTGCGGCATTTTCCTTAGGCCAGGGCCAAACGAGGGCACCCCAGGGATGGTCTAAGGCAACAGTAACACAGCGGCCCAGGCCGGATTTTGATGCGAGAGACTCTCTGACGAAGGGGAAGGGCTTTAAAAGGCTGCGAAAAAACCGGCCTTTGAAGGGTACGGGCTTCAGCCCGTACGTAAGTGCCTTGCAATGGCTTCGGCTTGAGCCGCTGAGCGCTTTACAGGCGCGGAAAATGTCGCTGTTGGCTAGGTCCCGGCTCTAAGGCTGCAGAGAAACTCGTTGGGAAGGCCCCGACTCTAAGGCTGCAGAGAATCTCGTTTGGTAGGTCCCGACTCTAAGGCTGCAGAAAAACTCATGTTTTGTATCAGGGCACGGCTTTAGCCGTGCCGTACAAACCCACATCAATGAGGGCTTTAGCCCCTGCGTTTCAGGATACGCCGGGCGCAGACCTTTACGCCGTGCGCATCTGGACCGAGTTGCCGGCCTCTGCCGCGGCCGCTGCCAGGATCCGATGATGGATGGTAAACAGGGCAAGCTCCAGGCGATCCGAAACCCCTGTCTTGTCGTATACGCTGCGGAGATAGTTCTTGATCACCTGTTCGGTGGTCCCCAGTCGCAGCGCAATCTCTTTGTTCTTGCAGCCCTGCACAATCAGGGCCACGATCTTCATCTCTTTCGGGGTAAGCCGGTCACGAACACGCGCCCCCACAGAATCCTCTTCCTCGGAGCCGATAGCCTCAGCCGGCCGTTGAATCGAGGAGAAACCCTTGATCACCCGATGCACGCACTCTACCAGCGCCTGGCCGGTGGTATTGCGATAAACCACTCCGCGGATATCGTGAGCGGTGAAAATCTGCGCCGGCTCGCCGTTCTCGGCTATCACCACCGCGCGGCTCCCTGCGGCCTTCACGTGCGACATCAAATCCTGATATTCGGGCCTCAACGCCGACGCAAACAGAACGATCGAGGAGCGATAAGCATCGACGGAGAGCAGCAGACGTTCCAGGTCCGCACACTGTGCGGCTACGCGGAAATCCTCTTCGCTCGCCAGGACCTTTGCAATGCCAGCGCGAAAGATTGCTTGGTTGTCAGCCAGGATAATTTTATTCATCGTGCTGCCTTGTGCCTCGTGTCGCTTCGTTTCGCAATCTTCTTGCCTGAACCCCGCCGCAGCTTGTGCGACGCGAACTGCCCCGCTAATCAGGCAACCGCATACCCACGCTATCGGCCACCGGGCGCCAGTCGTTCTAAACTGTCCCGTTTCGTGACGCCTTTAGTACGTTCTCTCTCCACTACCGAGCGCAGAGAGTTTGAGTTGCTGGTGTTCTCAAGCCTAGCGGCTTGGGCAGGAAATGAAACCCCACGAAAGTGGCAGGGGCGCGCTCTCAAGTTGCTGTCGTGACTGGATTTGGGTGTAGCGAAAACAGTGCGAAACAAGACGAACTGACGCGCATTCAATACACTAAAGAAGCATGGGCAAGCCAGTGATCCTCGCGGTAGACGACGACGTAAGTGTCCTGGAGATGGTAGTCCAGGATCTGCGCCGCCAATACGGTGCGAACTATCGCATTCAGCGTGCGGCGTCCGGCCAGGCGGCACTCGACACTTGTGACCAACTAAAAAAACGGGGCGACACGGTCGCCCTTTTTGTCTCTGACCAGCGAATGCCTGGAATGTCCGGGGTGGAGTTCCTGGGTAAGGCGATGGAATACTTCCCCGACGCCAAGCGTGCCCTCCTCACTGCCTACGCCGATACCGAGGCCGCCATCCAGGCCATCAACACGGCCAAGATCAACTACTACCTGACCAAGCCCTGGGATCCACCCGAAGAGCGCCTCTACCCGGTCCTGAACGATCTGCTGGAGACCTGGAAGGAGGGCTACAAGCCACCCTTCGAAGGTTTACGGGTGGTGGGGCCGCGCTACACCCTGCGCGACCACCAGGTGAGGGACTTTCTATCCCGCAACCAGGTTCCCTACGTTTGGCTGGATCCCGAGCAGAACGCCGAAGCTGTGGAGCTGCTCAACCGTTTCCAGCTGGATGACCGCAAGCTGCCGGTGGTCCTTTTTGGGGATGGCACCTCCCTGGTGCAGCCCGGCCAAATGGAACTGGCAGCCAAGATCGGGTTGCGCACCCAGGCGACCAAGGAGTTCTACGACCTGGTAATCGTCGGAGCGGGCTTAGCCGGGTTGGCAGCGGCCGTATACGGCGCGTCGGAAGGTCTACGCACCTTGGTGATCGAAGATGAAGCGCCAGGAGGACAGGCAGGCTCCAGTTCCAGGATCGAGAATTACCTCGGCTTTCCCGAAGGAGTGAGGGGTGAAGACCTGGCCCGGCGGGCACTGATCCAGGCCACACGGTTCGGGGCCGAAATGCTGACCCAGAAAGCGACCGGCATCCGCATCGATAACAACTACAACATCGTGCAGTTGGCCGATGGCCGGGAAGTATCGTGCCACGCTTGCCTGATCGCTGTGGGCGTCTATTACCGCCGCTTGACCACTCCGGGAGTGGAGCGTCTGACCGGAGCGGGGGTCTATTACGGGGCGGCGATGACCGAAGCCCAGGCCTGTAAAGACGAGAATGTCTTTATTGTCGGGGGGGCGAACTCGGCCGGCCAGGCAGCGATGTACTTCTCCAAGTACGCCAAAAAGGTAACCATGCTGGTAAGAGCCGATTCGCTTACCAACAGCATGTCGAAATATTTAATCGATCAGATCGCTAGCTACATCGAATATAGAGGTTAAAACGCGATGTCAGGTGGTGGAAGCCTTGGGTGAGACCCGCTTATCGTGTTTGCGGGTATGTGGGCCTGACCAGCGAGGAAACCGTGCCGGCAAGTGGTTTGTTCATCTTTATCGGTGCGGCGCCCAATACGGATTGGCTTCCGGACGCGATTATGCGCGACGCCAACGGCTTTTTGCTCTCTGGTTCTGACCTGAAAGTAGACGGGAAAATGCCTAAGAGTTGGAACCAGCCCAGGGATCCGTACTTGCTTGAGACCAGTGTCCCAGGCATATTTGTAGCCGGTGATGTGCGCCACGGCTCGGTGAAACGGGTCGCGTCGGCAGTCGGCGAGGGGTCGATTTCCGTGCAATTTATCCACCAGTACCTGGCGAGCTTCTAAGCCAATGACAGACGTTCAGCAAAGTTCGAAGGTAGAGCAGGTCGAGGCAGCCAGCCTCGCTCACCCAGTTGCAGAAGGTGCCGGTCTTCGCCGGCATCTCGCTGCAGGAGCTTCGCTGCCTTGAGTCGGTCGAGTTGATTCACGCCGATGCGGGTGCTGATCTGATGGACATCACCCGCACCCGCCGCGGCTTCTGGATCCTGCTCGAAGGCGAGCTTCGCCTGCAGAAGCGTCAGCCCGATGGAGAACTCACGCTCATCGGCCAACTGGGCGCGGGCGAGACTTTTGGCGAACTTCCCTTGCTCATGGGTAAGGACACCGAAGCGGTGGTCACCGTGCTCAGGCCCAGCACCGTCGTCTACCTGCAGGAACAGCTTTTTTGGAATCTGATGTTTGCCTGCCCCCAGGTGCGTATCGGCGTTTTGGGGAACATGGCGCGCAGACTACAGGTCTTTCAGTCCCAGGAGCTGCATCGCGAGAAGCTTATTTCGCTGGGCACGATGGCCGCAGGCCTGATGCACGAGTTGAACAACCCGGGAGCGGCCGCCCGGCGCGCGGCCTCGCAAATGCGAGAGAACCTGAGCCGGCTGCAGCAGATCAGCCTGCGCATGTGCGCAAACGACGAAGCCATGACCAAAGGTCAGACCGAATGCCTGCGCGTTCTCCAGGAGCAGGCGTTGCAGCCCCAAAAACCGGCGGCCATGAGTTCCATGGACCAGGCAGACGCCGAAGATGAGCTGGCGTCCTGGCTGGAATCACACGGCATTGAAAATTCCTGGAAGCTGGCGGCGACTCTCTCCGCGATCGGCTTCACTCCCAGACTCTGGAATGCGCCCAGCACGAGTTTCCCGGCAACACCTTATCCGATCCTCTGAATTGGATGGAAGCACTCACCTCCAGCGTCCAGCTGGTGGGAACCATTGAAGAGAGCGTTTCCCGGGTGACCGACCTGGTCGGAGCGGTCAAGAAGTACGCCTACGAAGACAAGCCCCAGCGCCATCAGCTCGATGTCCACGACAGCATTCAAAGCACGCTTGTCATTCTGGGCCACAAGTTTCGCCAAAAAGAGCTGACGGTGGAAAAGTTCTTTGCCCCCACGCTTCCAGCCACTTTCCACCTGTGGCATCGGTCTGAGCCAGGTCTGGACCAACCTGCTCGACAACGCCATCGACGCATCTCCCCAAAAGGGTGTCGTAAGCATACGCACCTGGGTAGAAGGCGACCGCGTGGGTATCACCATTGCCGATGCGGGTCCCGGCGTTCCCGAGGAAAACAGGAAGCTGATCTTCGAGCCTTTCTTTACTACCAAGCCCACGGGGCAGGGCACTGGTTTAGGCCTCGACATTGTTCGCCATATCGTGGTGGACAAATTCGGCGGAGAAATCCTCTTGAACTCCGTACCCGGAAAAACTGAATTCACCGTCAAGCTGCCCGTCGTTTCCTGACCCGCCCACCTGCCATCTCGGATTTCCTGCTTCGATGCCCTGGACACAGCAGCGTGCCCGGATTTCCTGTACGCGGACCTGGGAGACAGCCACGTGTGCGCCTTTGCGCGAAGAGAGGCGCATAGAGTTCGTCAACGCCACCAACCTCGGCAGGGATCCGGGGAACGCCAATCCCGAAAGGTCAACTAGTGGTCGTTCTCGCTCTTGAACTGCCCGCCGCTTGTCCACAGCATCAGCGCAACAAACACGATAAGCGCTCCACCGATCACACTACAAACCTGAAGCATGGTTCCTCCTTGGATCCTGTCATTGGGTCATGTCATTCTAAATCGTTTTCCTTTTCCTTTGCTCGAACAGCTTGGCATCGATTAGAAAGCGGAACCAGAAGGTCTGCAGGGTCCAGAAGATGAACCCCTCCCATCCGTCGAGGAAACCCAGGCGCAGAAAATACCGGTAGAAAAAAAGCGCGTAGGGGCGAACGAAGAGTGGAGCGCCATTGTAGAGACCGCGGAGAAAGCGTTTGCGCTCCACCGGATTTCCCCACAGGCGTGGCTGGATGCGCACCGCATCAGTCGCCTGCGTCTGTTCCAGCACTTCTGCATCGGACCATCGGTTATGCCTGGCTGTCCACTCTGACAGCGGCATGCGGATCTCATCGATCATGTAGCCCTGGAGCTGGCCGGCAGCACCTTGCGTCAGGTAGAAGTGCTGGTCATAGTTGCGTTCCTCGCAGCGCCCGGCGCCATTGCGGAAGAGCCGTAGATGCCAGGTGGGCGACATGCCCCCATGCCGCATCTGCCGCCCCAGAAACTGCACCAGGCGAGCAATCAGAAAGCCCGAGTGCTCAGGGTTCTCCGGCAACGCCTGCAGCGACGCGATCAATTCCGGCGTGAGCCGCTCGTCCGCGTCCAGGTGCAGCTGCCACGGGTAACGGAGTGTCAGATGGTCGATCGCCCAATTTCTCTGCGCTCCATAGCTTTCGAACGCATGCTGCACCACCTGGGCCCCATGCTGTCGGCTGATTGCGACCGTCTCGTCTGTGCTGAAGGAGTCCACCACGTGCAGGTCGTCGGAAATCTGCTTTGCCTGGGCGAGCGTTGTCCCTAAAGTCTCGACAGAGTTAAAGGCAAGAATAACGACGGATGGCTTCATGCAAGAAGTCCACTATAACGTTAGCTGACATTCGTGCCTGAGAACTCAACGAACATCCTGCACGCACCGGAATCCAACCGTAGCCGAGCGGTCCAGACTAGGCGCCATAAGCAAATACTTCCCGTGTTCTGAGAGCCGGTAAGCTTGGGGAAAATACCAGCGCGACCCCTGAGGCTGATAATGGCTGCCCCCTTTCAGAATGGCCGCACAGGTGTGCGCGTCGCAGTATTCATCCGTCCACTGCCACACATTACCCACTAAGTCCATTACCCCGAAAGGGCTGGCGCCCGCAGGGTGTGTGTCCGAATCGCTGGGCGGATCGATCTCGCGGCCGGTACTGGCTGTCGGCACCACGGCCGGATTCCAGGCGTCACCCCACGGATAGCTCCGGCTGTCCTGGCCTTGCGCGGCATATTGCCACTCCCATTCATGGGGCAGGCGTTTGCCCGCCCATTTCGCGTAAGCGCGTGCATCTTCGATCGAGACCCAGGTGACCGGCTTCTTTGCCCAGCCGGCAGGATAGGTGCCGTCCTTCCAATCACGCAGGAAATTATGGTCGTCCGCCGGATGATAAGAGGTAGCCGTGATAAATTCCTTGAACTCCGCATTGCTCACCGGGTAGCGATCGATACGAAATGGCGCAATATGCATTTGCTGCGTATGGAAGCGGCGCGCAGAAGACTCCCAGGGATACTGAACGTCGACCCCTTCCTCGTTGTTGCCCTCGATCTCCAGGCCGGCTACGCGAAAAACATAGTCCCCTGCGGGGATCAGAACCATCGTAGTCGGCATCGCTCCCGTGCCAGGGGCCGGAGCCGTCGCCACCATGGTCTGCGGTAGCGTCTGCCACCTCGCGGAATAGCTCTCCAGCGGCTTCGCCTGCTGCATTTGTTGCAGCAGGTCGAGCATCGGCTTTGCCAACGGAGCGTCCGTTTCAAGAACCGCGCCGAAGCCATCAGCCTCGATGGCAAAAGAGAGTGCGGCGGTTGAGCCCGTCGACTCCGGGCTCAACTCCATTCCATGCCACAGGTCATAGAAATGCGCGCCGGGCATGGGCGTGGTGATCAGCTGCCGTCCAGAGACAGGGTAATGGTTGCGATTGACCAGGGTCCACGCAACTGCGTGCGCAGACGGCCACTTGCTGGCGAAGACTCCGAATTGTTCTGTGCTGCTGTAGGGCTCCCACTGCGGGCTGCTGAGCTGCTTCCCCAGCGCCCTTTCGATGGCAGCGCAGCGGCGCAGCGCTTCGCCGTCGCGGGGCACAACCCCGTTCCACCACCCCCAGACGTTTTCCCAGGAAACATAGCCGGTCCCGTTGAAGAAGGCTTGCTGCAAATCGTCGGTGCGGTCATGCGCTTCACGATGACAAACATTCACCATGTGGCGGGTCTCCAGCCATTTGTCCCGGCTTACCGGAGGCAGAAACTCATCCTTCCAATCCTCCCCCCAGCTCATGTTGTTGTAGACCAGCATTTCGTCGCTGATCGGCCCCTCCTCCGGTTCCAGCGCAAGCGCATGGCCGGTCTGATCCGCCGCAATACGGAAGGAGCGGGAGATGCCAAACAGGGTATCTCCATTGATGCCGTCTGCGCCCACCGCAGCCAGTTCCTTGGCAATCGCCACCTGGTCGGAGATGCCCTCGTCACGTGTTCCCTGGTCCCACATCATTACCGGGAACAATACCCGCACGCCGCGCTGATGAAAGCGATCGATCATTGCCCGCAAGCCGGCAACACCGCCCGGGAGGTCACGAAAAAAATCAAACTGATTGCGATTGTCGATGCCCAGGTTGGGGTACGTATGCCACAGCAGCACGCTATCGATTCCCCCATAGCGCGCATTGACGTCATCCAGATAGCGATCGACGGTGTATTTGTGTTCCACCGGATCGTAGAAATAGCGATCATGCATCATCATTTGCGGCTGGATAAAGCTGGTCTGCGTCCACAGCAATTCTGGCCGATCATATTGGCTCGCATCGTAGCCCATGCGCAAGCGAACTTCGCCGCGCCAGTGCTGGATATCCGCCAACCACTCCGCGATCTCGGCCGGGGTGCAGAATCGGGCTCGGGCGGTATCTTCATCAGGAACGAAGTGGCAGCGTGGGCCGGGAATCTGTTGGCTTTCCTCCGCTCGTGGGACCACTTTGCTATCCTGCGCGTGCAGCGGAATCAGCCCCAGCGAAAGCTGAGCTAAGAACAGCGCGCGCAGAGTAAAACGCATGCGCTTCACGCGCCCAGCATCTCGCTGGTAACGCGGCGCACGCCGGCTTCATGGAAGACATGGTTGGTAGCCGCGACCGAGTCTCCCATGCTGATTGCCCTGCACGCATCTTCGATCACGTAGGTCTCGAAGCCGGCCTGCATGCTATCGATCGCCGAGTAACGCACACAGTAGTCATAGGCCAGGCCGGCGAGAAAGATTCGCCCCAATCCGCGTTCCCGCAGATAGCCGGTAAGCCCGGTGCGGGTGATGCGATCGTTCTCCCGAAAAGCCGAATAAGAGTCGATGTCCGCGCGGAAGCCCTTGCGCAGGATCAGCTCCGCATTATCCGGTTGCAGGTGCGGGTGGAAAGCAGCCCCCATGCTTCCTTGCACGCAATGGTCGGGCCACAGCACCTGTTCGCCGTGAGCCGTCGCAATGGTTTCAAACGGAGCCCGACCGGGATGATGCGAAGCAAAGGAATGATGGTCCGGCGGATGCCAGTCCTGGGTCATGATCAAGTGGCGAAAAAGCGACGCCACGCGATGGATCACGGGCACCACCTCCTGGCCGCCGGGCACAGCGAGGGCGCCTCCATCACAGAAGTCATTCTGTACGTCGATCACCAGCAGCACATCGCGGTCAACCAGCTCTATACCCATACCTTTGATCCTTACACACTACCGGCAGCAGGTCCTTTCTCCAGCGCCGTGAAGCCTACCTGTAGGTTGCTTCAGCCATTAACCGATTCTCCATGGAAGCGCCACCCTACCCTTGTCATCCCGACCGGAGCGAAGCGTAGTGGAGGGACCTGCGGTTCCACTGGACGGGCCCGATCACGCGAAGGATGGGAGATAAGCTATTTTCCTAAAAACTATACCGCAGTGAAAACTGCTGGATGGCCTGAGTGGGATACCACAGCACTCGACCCGCATTTTTTGCCCTGCGAGAATTGCTCAGATAGCCTGTTCGCGCATCGCGGCGACAATTTCCTCGCTCGAATAATCGAGACTGCGCAGAATCTCAACGCTATGCTCGCCCAGCAGTGGTGGGGGGAGCCGGTACAACACCGGCGTGGACGAAAACCGCACCGGGTTGGCGATACTGCGCACCACATCGAGTGTCGGGTGCTTGATCTCCACGATCAATCCTCGCGCCAGCGCCTGCGGATCGTTTAACGCTTCGCCCACCGTATGGATAACGGACGCTGGGATATCCTCTGCGCTGAGCCGCCCCAGCCACTCCTGCGCCGGGGCTTTATCGAAGATCGTGCAGAGTGCAGGAATCAGCGTCAGCCGATGTTCCGTACGCAGTGCATTGTTGCGAAAGCGTGGGTCAGCGCCCAACGTCTCCGTCGCATCGATGACGCGGAGAAACCGATGCCACAGCGCATCGGTGCCAATGGCAGCGACAAAATGGCGCCCATCTCCGCCGCGAAACACCTGGTAAGGAACAATGCTGGGATGGGCATTCCCCCAGCGCTGTGGAGATTCGCCGGCATTCAGATAGCTGCTGCCCGCATTGATGAGCAATGTCAGTTGCGAATCGAAGAGCGCCATATCCAGCGCCTGCCCGGTCCCGGTCTTCTCTCGCGCCAGTAAGGCGGCAAGAATACCTAGAGCGGAGTAGAGACCGCACACCATATCCGCGATTGCGATGGGATAGCGAACCGGCTCACCCTCCGGCTCCCCGGTAAAGCTCATGATGCCCGCCTGGGCCTGCGCGATGATGTCGTAACCCGGCAGGCCCGATTTGGGGCCCGAGTGTCCATAGCCCGAGATGGCGCAGTAAACAAGCCGCGGGTAACGTGCGCAAATGGTTTCCGCATCAAAGCCGCGTCGTTCGAGAGAAGCGACGCTACGCTGGTTGATGAGGAAGACATCTGCCGTAGCCAGCAGCCGATGCAGAATCGCAGCCCCCATCGGCTGATCGTAGTCAAGCGAGAGCGAGCGCTTATTGCGATTAGTAGCCAAAAAATAAGCGGACTCACTGCCCACAAACGGAGGTCCCCAGCTTCGCGACTGGTCTCCGGTCTGCCTGCGCTCGACCTTGATCACGTCGGCGCCGAAGTCCCCCAGCATCATGGCGCAGTAAGGCCCGGCCAGAGCCTCGGTAAGTTCGACGACGCGGATGGAGTTGAGAACAGGCATAGGCGTTTTACCATTGATCTAGAACACGGTTCTCACACAGACTCTGAAGCGCCGCCCTTTACGGCAAGCCTGATGACCACTCCTTCGAACGGTCGAAGCGAGACCTTCGACTCGACCACCTCTCCGTCACGATCCATGTGGGTCGAGGCGACGATATGGCCGGCGGCGACCGCAGCCTCCTGATCGCTCTGATTGAAATTGAGCAGGATCGCAAAACATTGCCCATCATCCACTCTCTCGTAACTCAGAACGTGCCCCTTGCTGGCGACTCCTTCGATCCGGCCGCTATTCAAGGCCGCATTCCCGTTGCGCAGCGCAATCAGGGTGCGATACAGGCTCAGCACCGACGCGCTCTGGCCGGATAGCGTGGCCACATTGACAGTCGCATGATCGGCCCCCAGCCGAAGCCAAGGAGTCCCTGTAGTGAATCCGGCGAGTCGCGAGCTATCCCACTGCATGGGCGTCCGCTCCGGGTCCCGGCCTTGGCCCTTCCCCGGCTCATTCTTCTCCGCCGGATCCTGTACTTCTGCCGCGGGAATCAAGGCGTCGGTCATGCCGATTTCATCGCCGTAATACATCGTAGGCGTGCCCCGAAGCGTAAGCAGCAACATGGCCGCGATGCGCGCCTGCGCGCTACCGATCCGCGTGGCAATGCGCGATTGGTCATGGTTCCCCATAACCCAGTTCGGCCACGCGCCCGCCGGCAACGCCGCCTCATACTCCGTAATCACCTTGGCAATTGCCTCCGCGCTCCACGCGCACTGGATCAGATGAAAGTTGAACGGGAGTTGCGCCCCATCGAGATCCTGTCCGTAGTAGGTCGCAAGCTGATCGAAGGGAAGATAAATCTCTCCAATGAGCAAACGGTCCCCATAAGCATCCAGCACCGCCCTCATCTCCGCCACGATCGTATGTACCTCGGGCCGGTTGGTGTTGTAGACGGGGAGCAGGCGCAGGGAAGCAGGTGCATCCGGCGCGCTCGCGGGATTGATCGGGTTATCGCGAAACTGATCGTCCTTGATCAGCATCCACATCACGTCCACGCGAAATCCATCCACACCGCGGTCCAGCCAGAAGCGAAGCACGTTGAACATGGCTTCCCGCAGCTCCGGGTTGCGCCAGTTCACATCCGGCTGCTGCTTCAGAAACGAGTGGTAGTAGTACTGGCTGCCATCCCTGGTCCACGCCGAACCGCCGAAGTTGCTCAGCCAGTTGTTGGGCGGGCCGCCGTCGGGAGCAGGATCGCGCCAAAGATACCAGTCCCGCTTGGCATTGGTGAGGGACGAACGGCTCTCCAGGAACCAGGGATGCTGGTCGGAGGTGTGATTAGGCACGAAATCGAGGATCAGCTTGAGGCCGCGTTCATGAATAGCCCGCAGCAATTGGTCGAAGTCAGCCAGGGTCCCGAAGATGGGGTCGACGTTGCAGTAGTCAGAAATGTCGTAGCCGAAATCAGCCATGGGCGAGGGGTAGAAGGGCGCAATCCAAACCCCCTTAATGCCCAGCCCGGCCAGGTAATCCAGCCGCTGCAGGATGCCCCGAAGGTCGCCGATACCATCGCCGTTGGCGTCCTGGAAGGACCGCGGATACACCTCGTAAAGAATGCCGTACTGCCACCATACCGTTGATTGCATTTCAGGGGGCCCCCGCGACCGGAAAACAGACGATACACTGATCGTTATGAGTAAACCGACCAAACTGAACAAGTACAGCTCTCAGATTACACAGCCCAAGTCGCAAGGGGCATCCCAGGCCATGCTTTATGCGACCGGCCTGCGTGAGCAGGATATGGCCAAGCCGCAGGTGGGAATTGCCAGCGTTTGGTATGAGGGCAATCCCTGCAACATGCATCTTCTGCATCTGGCCGAAAAGGTGAAGGAAGGAGTTGCCGCCGCCGGCATGGTTGGCCTGCGCTTCAACACCATCGGGGTAAGCGACGGAATCTCCATGGGCACCGACGGCATGAGCTATTCGCTGCAATCCCGCGACCTGATCGCCGACTCCATCGAGACCGTGATGGGCGCCCAGTGGTACGACGCCAACGTCTCCATTCCTGGTTGCGACAAAAACATGCCCGGATGCCTGATCGCCATGGGCCGCCTGAACCGGCCCAGCCTGATGGTCTACGGCGGCACCATCCGCGCCGGTCATCTCGGCAACCAGAAGCTGGACATCATCTCCGCCTTCCAGAGTTACGGCCAATTCATCACCCACACCATCACCGAGGAGCAGCGCCAGGGAATCGTCCGCCACTCCTGTCCCGGAGCTGGCGCGTGCGGCGGAATGTATACCGCGAACACCATGGCGTCCGCCATCGAGACTCTGGGCATGAGCCTTCCTTACAGCTCATCGACGCCCGCGGAAGATCCCCTCAAGCTCGACGAATGTTTCCGCGCCGGCGCCGCCGTTCTGAATCTGCTCGAGCTCGATTTGAAGCCCCGCGACATCATGACCCGCGAGGCCTTCGAAAACGCAATGGTGATCGTGGCAGCCCTGGGTGGTTCCACCAACGCTGTGCTGCATCTGATTGCCATGGCGCGTTCCGTGAACGTCCCCCTCACCATTGATGATTTCCAGAAGATCAGCGACAAGACCCCGTTGCTGGCCGACTTCAAACCCAGCGGTGCTTACGTGATGGAAGACCTGCAATCCGTCGGCGGCCTCCCTGCGGTAATGAAGATGCTGCTTGCGGAGGGGATGCTGCACGGCGACTGTGTCACCGTGACCGGCAAGACGCTGGCTGAGAATGTAAAGGATCTGCCCGGCCTGCGCGCCGGTCAGCAGATCGTGCGCCCCGTTTCCAATCCGCTCAAGGCGAGCAGTCACCTGCAGATACTCAGAGGCAACCTGGCCCCTGAAGGCGCGGTGGCCAAGATCACAGGCAAGGAAGGCCTGCGTTTTTCCGGTCCCGCCAACGTCTTCGATTCCGAAGAGCTGATGGTCAAAGCCCTGGAGGAAGGCAAGATTGCCAAGGGCCAGGTCCTGGTCATTCGCTACGAAGGTCCCAAGGGCGGTCCGGGCATGCCCGAGATGTTGACCCCGACGTCGGCCATCATGGGAGCGGGTCTAGGCAAAGACGTAGCCTTGATGACCGACGGCCGCTTCTCCGGCGGCTCCCACGGCTTCATCGTCGGCCACGTCACGCCGGAAGCTCAGGAAGGCGGCCCAATCGCGCTGGTGCGCACAGGCGATGTCATCACCATCGATGCCAGCAAGAACGAGATCTCCGTGCAGCTCTCGGAAGAAGAACTAGCCGCGCGCCGCAAGGCCTGGACCATGCCGCCCTACAAAGCGGAGCGAGGCACATTAGCCAAGTACATCCGCTGCGTAAAGAGCGCCGCCCTGGGCTGCGTAACCGACGAATAGGACGAAAACGGGTAGTTACGCAACGGAAGAACAGGTTGAAATGGCATGTGTCGTTTGTCAGTCTTTCCATCCAATTCACAGAGTTAGAGGTGAGGATACACCCTAAATTTTGTCATCCCGACCGGAGCATAAGCGTAGGGGAGGGACCTGCAGTTCCACTCGATCCGCAACGAAGTCCCACTTAAAAAAAGGCGCGATACCTGACAGGTATCGCGCCCTCTTACTTCGAGCACTCCCTAACTGAAAATAGCGTCGTCGCGAGACTGAGACTCATCCCACATCGGCGTAGGCTCAAAATACCCTGTACCCGGCTTCAAATGTTGCTTGCAAACCTCA
The DNA here is from genome assembly GCA_963721125.1 of uncultured Acidobacteriaceae bacterium. Classification (GTDB taxonomy): domain Bacteria; phylum Acidobacteriota; class Terriglobia; order Terriglobales; family Acidobacteriaceae; genus PALSA-350. The sequence continues at coordinate 1,576,670 of CAVRHZ010000001.1, forward strand.
TCGTTCAGCGTAACCCCCAACCCCGGAGTCTCCGGAACCTTAATGAACCCCTTGTTGATCATTGGCTTATCCGGCCCATTGACCAGATCCTGCCACCAGGGCACATCCAGCGAATGATTCTCCAGCGCCAGGAAGTTGCGGGTAGCGGCCGCGCAATGCACGTTCGCCATGCAACTTACCGGAGTGCCCGCAAAGTGCATCGCCATGGGCACGCCATACTCAAACGCCATGTCACCGATCTTATGCGTGCGCAGAATGCCGCCCGACGTTGCAAGATCCGGATGAATCTTGTCCACCGCATGCACGCTGCAGAGCTTCTGGAAGTCCGCTACCTCATAAATGTCCTCGCCGGTAATCGTCGGCGTGGGGCTGGCATCGGTGATCTCCTTCAGCAGATCCGTGTAGTACCACGGAATCACATCCTCGATCCACTCCAGGTTGTACTTCTCATACGCCTTGCCCAGCTTGATCACCGACTTCACCCCGATATGGCCCAGGTGATCCATGGACAACGGCATGTCGTAGCCGATATTTTCCCGCACCGCAGCGACATATTCGCAAAGCCTGTCGATGCCCTTATCCGTCACCTCGGTAGCCATAAACGGATGAGGCTGATTGCGCAGCTCCCACTTGCTCTGGCCCGCAGGCTCCATCACCATGCCCGGCATCCCCTCGAGCACATTGATCCCCAGGTCCATCTTCATCCACGTAAGACCCATGGCCACGCGCTCCTTGGCCCGTGCTCCGTACACCTTCGGATCATCCGACTCCGTCGTATCGGCATAGATGCGGATCTTGTCGCGCCACTGCCCGCCAAGCATCTGGTACACCGGACAGTTGTAGACCTTGCCCGCAATGTCCCACAGAGCCATCTCGACCGCGGCCACACCGCCCGCCTGGCGCGAGATACCGCCAAACTGCTGGATCTTCTGAAAGAGAAAATCAACATTCAACGGGTTCTCTCCGAGAATGCGGCTCTTCAGCACCATCGCGTATTGATAGCCTGCCGCATCGCGCACTTCACCCAAACCATAGACGCCCTGGTTGGTGTCGATGCGAATGATGGGGCATGGGCTTGGACCAGGCTTAACGATGATCGCGTAGCGCATGTCGGTAATCTTCAGCGTCGAGGGGCTGGAGTTCAGGTTCACATTCTTGATTGCCGGCGCTTGTTCAGCCGCGGCCTTTTCCAGACTGTAACGGCTGAGAAAGCTGCCGCCCAGCACGGCCATCGAAGACTTAAGCACGCCACGGCGATTAAATTTCCATCCATTGGAATCTGACATTGTTACGTTTCCCCCTTCGGTTGTTTCCCTGTTAGACCGCGTGCTGCTCCTCCGCACGCCGTCAGGCGCTTCCCCTCGGTGATCTTGAGCATGATTATAGCGAGATCTCGGTATGCGATCGCCGCTTAACACTACGGCTCATTAGGACACAAACCCTTGCCGTCACCAGCGTCCTTTACCTAGTAAGGGGAGCGGGTAACTTTATAGATAACTGATTGCATCCTTGTCAAAGGAAAAGTGGTGATACCGCAATGCGGTACCGGGCTTTCTTGTTACTCTGTCCCTTGAAACTTGTTGCATCGTCGAACAGTCTTCTATCTAATTTCCTCGCATTGGCACACCATAGCATCAGTCCAATATTCGTTCCCAAGGCTGACCCATGAAACCTTTGTTGTTGCTGCTCACGTCGTTTCTCTGCACCGCGCCCTGCTTCGCCGCTTCCACCTATCCAGTGCGGCTGGACGATCCGGCTGCCGTCTATCTCACGGCCGATGAATTCCATGTCCACGCGGATGGCCAGGCTGACGATAGCGCACCGATTCAGGCGGCGATCGACAAACTGCAGGCCGCCAAAGGGGAAGGCATCGTCTTCGTTCCTCAAGGACGCTACCGCATCACCCGTACCATCTATCTCTGGCCCGGCGTGCGCCTGATTGGGTACGGAGCAGAACGGCCCGTCTTCGTGCTGGGCGAAAACACGCCTGGATACCAGGACGGTATCGCCTACATGTTCTTTTTCGCCGGAGCCCGGCCCCGGCCGCAAGCCGCCGGAACTCGATCCTTCTACCATCCGCCGCCCACGCCGCGCGGCGTGGTGCCGCCGCCCAGCCGTGCGGTTCCCGACGCCAACCCCGGCACCTTCTACTCCGCCATCAGCAACGTGGACTTCGAGATCGGTCCCGGCAATGCCGGCGCGGTCGCGATTCGCTTCCACGCCGCGCAGCACGCCTTTCTCAGTCACATCGATTTCAACATCGGCTCTGGATTCGCCGGCCTGCATGAAGTCGCCAACGAGGCTGAGGATCTCCACTTCCACGGCGGCCAGTTCGGCATCATGGCGCGCAAGCCTTCTCCAGCCTGGCAGTTCACGCTCATCGATTCCACCTTTGACGGCCAGCGGGAAGCAGCCATCCGCGAGAACGAAGCCGGCCTCACCCTGGTCCACGATGAGTTCCGCAACGTTCCCAGTGCCGTCTCCATCGATCCTCACTACTCCGATCAGCTTTGGATCAAAGACAGCCGCTTCGAGAACATCACCGGGCCCGCCGTTGTCATCAGCAACGATGCCAGCCGCATGACCGAAATCAACTTTGAGAACATTGACTGTAGCCACGTACCCATCTTCGCGAAGCTGCGCGAGAGCGGCCGTGAATTCAAACAAGTTGCGGATACGTATCACGTCAGCGTTTTTTCCCATGGCCTCGGGCTGGCGTATCCGGGCGCGAAGGCGGCCTTCGAGACGCGCTACGAATCCTCACCACTCGCCGCTATGCCGCCCCCCACACCGCCTGCCATCAGTCCGCTGCCTGCCCCCAGCACCTGGGTGAATGTCTCCACTCTCGGCGTCAAAGGCGATAACCAAACCGACGACACGCTGGCGCTGCAGAAGGCCATCGATGAGCACCCGGTGCTCTATTTCCCCAGCGGGCGCTACCTGCTGCACGATACGCTCACGCTTCGCCCCGGCACCGTACTGATCGGCCTGCACCCCAGCACCACGCAATTCGATCTCCCCGACGAAACCCCTGGATTTGAAGGCCCCGGCGCGCCCAAGCCGCTCTTGCTTGCGCCTGCCGGCGGAGCCAATATCATCACCGGCCTCGGCATCTTTACTGGAGGTTTCAACCCCCGCGCTACTGCTCTTCTCTGGCGCTCGGGCAAGGACTCGCGCGTGGACGACGTCCGCTTCCTGGGCGGCCACGGCACCAACAACCCGGACGGCACGCGCATGAACCCCTACAACGCTACCCACAGTGCCGATCCCAATCCTCATCGTCCGTGGGACTCGCAATACCCCAGCCTCTGGGTCGATGGTGGCGGCGGGACCTTCGCCAATATCTGGACCCCCGACACCTTCGCCCAGGCCGGCATGCAAATTTCGAACACCACCATCCCCGGCTTCGTGTACGAGATCTCCAGCGAACACCATGTCCGTGCGGAGTTCAAGTTGAAGAATGTTTCCAACTGGCAGCTCTACGCATTGCAGACAGAAGAAGAGAGCGGCGAAAGCCAGAATGCCTCCTCACTTGAGATCGACGGCTCCAGTAACCTCACCATCGCCAACTATCACGGCTATCGCGTCACCCACATGGAGAAGCCTTTCCCCTACGCGGTGCGAGTGGCAGATTCCAACAACATCCACTTCCGCAATGTGCATGTCGATGCCAACAGCTCCATCGGCTTTTGCGATGCGGCTGGCGTCTGCCGTCAGGCAGTGCGCTCCAACAAGGTGCCCTTTGAGGACGCCATCGTCGATCAGACGTTGCACACCCAGGTGCGCGATCGCGAGTTCGCCTACCTTGATATCAACGATGACAAGCCCATACCCGCGCCCCGCGCGGACGATGCCAACCTGATCGAGAAAGGCGCTCAGGTGCAGCGCCTCGCTACCGGCTTCTTCAATATCTCCGGCGCCGCCATCGATGCAGCTGGGCAGCTCTACTTTGTCGACGCCCACTTTCAGCGCATCTACCGCTGGTCGCCGGAGTCCCAACGAGCCGTGGTGGTGAGTGATGCTCCGCTCGATCCCGTCAATCTGGTCTTCGACAAGGCAGGTGACCTCATCGTTGTTTCTTCCGGCGGCAAGGAACTCACTGCTTACTCCTTGAATCCGAACTCCACGGATCCCGAAGCGAAGCTCACGCTCCTGCCACTCGAGCCCGCCGCTGAACGGCCCGGTCTTACTCCTGCGTTGCCGGTCGACTATTGGTTCAATGGTGACTTCGCAGACACTCTCTCCGCCACCAAGCCTTATACGTATACATCTCTGCAACAGATGTTCGAGAAGGGCCTGGGCACGCGCACGACCTATCAGTTCGTTTCCCCCGACGGGAGTCTCTTCATCCCCACCAACGCTCCAATCGTGCAGGGCGAGCCCTACTTCGGCACCAAATGGGCTCCAGTCCTCGAAGCCTATGGTTTAGTAAAAGGAACGGAGGGCAAACCCTTCTACGCCACCAACGAAGCCGAGCAGCGCACCTATTGCGGTCTGCTCAATGCCGATGGCTCGTTATCGCAGATCACCGCCTTTGTGGAGCAGGGTGGAGAAAGCCTGGCTCAGGACGCCGACGGCAACGTCTATCTAGCCGCCGGCCAGATCTTTGCTTACACCCCGGCGGGTAAGCCGCTGGGCAGCATCGACGTCCCCGAGCGTCCGCACGACATCCTCTTCGGAGGCAAAGACCGCCGCACCCTGTACCTGCTCAGCGACCACTCCTTGTACGCCGTGCGCATGCGTCATCCTGGCTTGTAGCGTTGTCTGTGTCTAACAAAGCTCAAAGGAAACCCGGTAACAAACGCTGGGTGCCCCATTCAAGCCGTCCTTTGGCTTGAGTGGGATAGTGGCTCTCGATGTGCCACTTCCCGTTTGCCACAACTGAAGGGATTCCACATCTCTAGACCAGCAACTATGCGGGTGGTGCCACGACCGTCGGTTCCCGCTTGCGAACCCCTTCACCCACCGGACCCTGATGACCCAGTGTACGGTTGAGCCACTCGGTCATTTGCACCTCCCAATCCGGCACACCCGGCAGCTTGTTCCAGCCGCCAGTTCCATGCATCCCGCCAGGAATACGAATGATCTCACTCGATACCCCAACCTTACGCAGCGCCGCATCCAGATTGGTCGCCTCACTAAAAGGGATGTACTCATCCTTATCGCCAAGGATCTGCAGGAACGGAGGATCCCCTTTGTGCACATAAGTGATAGGAGACGCCTCCTTCAGTGCCGCCGCCTCGCCCTTTTCCTTGATCAACGGGTCAAGCAGAGCATGCACATCCGCATTCAGCGGCACCGTGGCAAAACTGCTCTGCGCAAACAGCGTCACCACGGCCTGCACTTGGGCGCTCTCGCGATCCACCGGATCGGCCGCCGACGGATCACCGGGCAAATTCAACAGCCCCACCATATTGCTAAGAAAACCACCCGCCGACCCACCGACCAGGGCGATACGATTCGCTTGCCCATCCCAACGGCTCGCATTGTGGCGCAGGAAACGGATCGCCCGTTCCACGTCATACACCATGTAGGGATAGGGATACTTCGGCGCCAGGCGATAGTTGATAGAGAAGACCGCGTACCCTGCCGGCGCCAGAAAATCCGCGCAGTAGGCCTCGCTCCCGCTCTTGCTATTTCCCCGTTGGTACCCGCCTCCGTGAATGATGATCGCGATCGGATGCGGCCCAGCGCCCTTGGGCGCGTAGTAGTCCATGGTCAACTGCTGGCCGTCGGCCACCCCGTACACGATGCCTTCCTGCGTCGGCGTCCGCACATCCGCGGCCAATGCGGACGCCGCCAAAACCAGCCCTACCAGCGCACTTTGCAACAGTCGAGTCATCATCATGCGCTCAATGGGCGCTCAGGATGCACCGTCATCCAGAGCCCCGCCCCAACCACCGCCAGTGCGGCAGCGATTGCGAAGGAAGTGGTCCAACCGAAACGCTGCGCCACCCAGGGTGTGAGCGATGCGGTCACCGCGCCCCCAATCTGCGCTCCCATGTTGACCATGCTGGAGAAGACCCCGGAGCTGCGCCCGGCAATGTCGGCCGACACCGACCAGAACGAACTTTGCGAGACATACAACGCGCCGGCTCCGCCCGCCAGGATGACCCCGGCAAGCTGCGGACTCTGCACTCTCGATCCCAGCACCAGGAAGACAGCGGTAAACAGGTACGCGACCGCAGCCAATCCGCAACGGCCCACACGCAACCCGTAGACGCGGGTAAGGCGGTCACTGAGCACGCCGCCCCCCAGGCAGCCGACGGTCATGGACAGAAAGGGAAGCATGGAGAACATTGCGCTGGTCTTGAGATTGAAGCCCCGCACCTGCGCCATGTAGAGGAAGAACCAGCTGAAGAAGATCCAGGCGGTATAACCGAAACCGAAGTAGCTGACGATCAGTGCCAGCAGATCGCGGCGGCGCAAGATAGCCGACCAGGAGATGACCACCGGAGCGGAACCGTCCTCATCAGGGGTAAGATCGGCAATGCCCTCGCGAATGGTCTTCAGCTCGGACGGCGAGACCTTGGGGTCCTCTTCAGGGGTGTCCCGTGCAAACCACCACCACACCACTCCCGCCACCACTCCAATGATGGCGCTGAACCAGAACGCGGAGCGCCATCCGTGATGGAGGATGAACCATGCCAGCAGTGGAGGGGTGAGGCCGCTGCCTGCACCCACTCCAGCGAAGATGAGTCCATTGATAACCCCGCGTTCGTGCTCCGGTACCCAGCGGGCGACGAACTGGTTAGCCGCCGGGTAAATCACCGCTTCGCCGGCGCCCAGTGTGAATCGGATGGCAATGAGCAGCACCACCGCCTGGGAGATGCCGGCGGGTATCAGCGTGGTGACTGCCGTAGCAACACCCCACCACACTACCCCCAGAGCAATCACCAGCCGTGGACCAAAGCGCGAGGCCAGCCACCCCGCGGGAACCTGAAAGCCGGCGTAGCCAATGAGAAACGCACTGAAGATCCAACCCAGATGCTGGTTGCCCAGGCCGTACTCTGAGCTGATCTGCAGGCCCGCGATGGAAATATTTGTACGGTCGAGAAAAGAGATGGCGCTGAGAAGGAAAAGCAGGAATGCGAGGAAAAATCGCTTCCGGGTGTGGTGTTCTGCAAGCATTCAGTCGTTGCTCCTGGGTCGCGGGCACTAAGCAGCGGCCGCAACAAATGATACCCCACAGGGCAGAAAGGGATGCCAAGGTGCTAACGTATGATTCGTTTGTGGAGGGGTCTCGTGTGCTTCTCAGCTAGCGCGAACTTTATCGGCAGTGCCGTACTGGGCGCTATCGGAGTGGTGACGCTGACCGAAGTCAAGCATCGGCGCGAACTGCTCTTTGCCGCCGTGCCGCTGCTCTTTGCGCTGCATCAGTTCACCGAGGGGTTTGTCTGGCTGGGGCTGGATGGTCGGCTTCCCCCCATCGTGACCCACGACGCTGCCGCCGCCTACATCTTGTATGCCCAGGGCCTGCTCCCCTTTCTGTTGCCGCTGAGCGTGCTGCTGATAGAGCCAGCCGGGGGACGGCAGAGGCGCATGCTTGATTTCACACTCCTTGGCGCAGGGCTGACGCTTTACTTGCTGTGGGGGCTGATCGCTTATCCCCTGCACGTCTCCGCAGCCGGCCACGGCATCGTCTACATCAACCAGATAACCACCACGACCGTGGTCGCAATCCTCTACGTGACTGCGACCTGTGGGGCGCTGTTCTTTTCAGGTTTCCGTGCCCTGGTCCTCTTGGGGGGCCTCAACTTGATCGGTCTCCTCACCGTGATGCTGCTCAAGCGATACGAATTCACTTCCCTGTGGTGTGCTTATGCCGCGGTGGTGAGCGTGGTCATTTATTTCTTCTTTCGTCAAAGCCGTCCTGATCGGCCGGCCAAATATGCCTTGGGCAAGGCCGCATGAATTCCCGAGCGCTGAATAATCTCGAAATGGTGCAGCCACTAACACTCTGTTGGTGGATTTTCGCCGTTCGCGGAGGCCTGGCCGTTGTCTTTGCTGTCGTCCTGTTTCTTACCAGCAGCTTTTTGGGTATCTTTTTCTTCGATCCCGTGACCCTCGTCTACCTAAGCCTTCTGCTCGGCTCATTCGTGTTGAGCAACGGCCTTCTCTTAGGAGTGGCAGCCGGTTTCGCCTATGAGCATCGTCTGCATCTCTGGTGGCTGGCGCTAGCTGAATGCTGCTTCGCAGTGCTGCTTGGTATTTACATCGGCATTTCCCTGATGCTGACCTCCCAATCCCTCGCCTTGCTTGCCGGGATTCACGCCCTGGGTGCGGGACTCTTTCAGATAGCGCTCGCTATCAAGCTGCGTGAAGACCGCCCCAACTTGCTCCTGCTTACCATGGGCGGACTCGTATCTCTTTGGGTGGGGTTCGTCTTTCTTGAGCATTTCCACCAGGCCGCCCGGCCCACAACCCAGATGCTGGCCGGCTTCGAGTTAATCTGCGGAATTATCTGGAGCGTACTCGCATTCAGGCTACGTCGATGAAATATAGGGGCCAGATCGCCGCACTTGACACACCGTCGACAACCCTGACCACGCGTAGTTAAAGTAGCTTCGAGGCGGTCAGAGTAACAATGACAACGCCCGATACGGATGACAAGGTACGGTCTCCATTGGCCGCCGGCGGGACCGAAGACCATACTCTTGCGGCGATTGATCCTCCCAACGCGCCTCCCATTCCGCCCAAGGCGAAGGATCACGGTATCCATGTTTCACCCGCGGTTCTCGACGCCGCGGGCAAGGACGGCGAAGAGCTGCTTCGTTATCTGCGGACCTCTCCCACTGGGCTGACCCAAACCGAGGCCGAAGAGCGACTACGAACCGCGGGTCCGAACCAGGTGACCCAGGAACGCCGCCAGGGCTGGCTGATCCGCTTGCTGAAAATCATCCGTAATCCGCTGGTGATTCTGCTGGCCATCTTATCCTCCATTTCCTTTGCCACCGGGGACGCGCGTGCCGGAACAGTGATGGCGGCCATGGTGTTGCTCAGTGTCACCCTGCGCTTCCTGCAGGAGGCCCGGGCGGATGCGGCAGCCGCCAAGCTTAAGGCCATGATTCATGTGACCGCCACCGTCCTACGGGATGGTCAGGCGAAAGAAATGCCGCTCCGCGAGTTGGTGCCCGGGGACATCATCAACCTCTCTGCCGGAGACATGATCCCGGGCGACGTACGTGTCATCACTTCCAAAGACCTTTTCGTCAGCCAGGGTAGCCTCACGGGTGAGTCGCTTCCCGTAGAAAAGTTCCACGACCCCGAAACCAAGCCGGTAAGCTCACCGACTGAGCTCAGGAACATTTGCTTCATGGGCACCAGTGTCCAGAGCGGCACCGCGACTGCGGTCGTTGTCGTGACCGGCCTCCACACTTATTTCGGCACCATGGCCGGCTCCATCACCGGGGAAGCTCCGCCGACCAGTTTCGATCAGGGCCTCAGCCGCTTCACCTGGCTCATGATTCAGCTCATGGCAATCATGGTGCCGCTGGTCTTCCTCATCAATGGATTCACCAAGCACGATTGGAAGAGCGCATTCTTCTTTGCCCTGGCGGTGGCCGTGGGCCTCACCCCCGAGATGCTGCCCATGATCGTCTCCGTCTGCCTATCCAAGGGAGCGCTCGCCATGAGCCGCAAGAAGGTGATCGTCAAGCGCCTGAATGCCATCCAGAACTTCGGAGGCATGGACGTGCTATGCACCGACAAGACCGGCACGCTCACCGAAGACCGCGTGGTCCTGCAGCGCCATTGCAACGTTGAGGGAGAGGAAAGTGAGGAAGTGCTTCTGGATGGCTACCTCATTAGCAACTTCCAAACCGGCCTCAAAAACCTGCTCGATCGTGCAATTCTCGATAGCCCCGATTTTCACGATCAAGCCCTGGTCGCAAAGTACAGAAAGCTGGACGAGATCCCCTTTGACTTCACCCGCCGCATGATGTCTGTCCTGGTGGAAAATCCTGAAGGCAAAGCGATCCTCCTCACCAAAGGCGCTCCAGAAGAGGTCTTCCAACAGTGCTCGCACTTCGAGCTGAACGGTAGGCTTTCGCCTATGGTCCCGGAACTGATGAAAGGGCTTAGGGATGAGTATGAGAGCCTCAGCAACGACGGCTTCCGGGTTTTGGCTGTAGCCACTAAAGAGCTGCCGGCCAAGCAGGCCTGCTCAAGAGATGACGAGAGCGGCCTCGTCCTGAAGGGATATGTCGCCTTTCTGGACCCGCCAAAAGCCAGTGCGGCACACGCCATCGAGGCACTTCATAGGCACGGTGTCGGCGTCAAAATCCTCACCGGTGATAACCAGCTCATCAGCCGCAAAGTGTGCGCGGACGTGGGTCTCGCTGCCGATCCCATGCTCCTGGGCGCAGATGTGGAAAGAATGTCCGACCAGGAACTATCCGAAGCTGCGGACAAAACCACGCTCTTCGCTCGCCTCTCTCCGGCTCACAAGCAGCGAATCGTCCGCGTCCTCCGAGTCTCCGGCCACGTGGTTGGATTTATGGGCGACGGTATCAATGATGCACCCGCGCTGCGCGCAGCAGACATTGGCATCTCCGTCGATACCGCCACCGACATCGCCAAGGAGTCTGCCGACCTGATCCTGCTGGAGAAGGATCTGATGGTGCTGGAAGGCGGGGTGATCGAGGGGCGGAAGGTCTTCGCCAACATCGTCAAATACATTCGCATGGGAGCAAGCTCCAATTTCGGAAACATGTTCAGCGTTCTGGGAGCGAGCGCCTTTCTTCCCTATATTCCGATGGCGCCTATCCAGGTATTGACGAACAACCTCCTCTACGATTTCTCTCAAGTGCCGATACCTACGGATGCAGTCGACGAAGAGCAGGTCGCGCAGCCGCGACCATGGAAGATCGGTGAGATCAGGCGCTTCATTCTATTCATCGGTCCGGTCAGCTCGATCTTCGACTACACCACTTTCTTCGTTATGCTATGGGTCTTCAAGTGTTGGGACCCATCGCGCGCATCTGTATTTCAGACCGGCTGGTTCGTCGAGTCGCTGATGACACAGACGCTTATCATCCACGTCATCCGGACCAACAAGATTCCATTCCTGCAGAGTCGGGCGAGCTGGCCGCTCACTGCCACAACGTTATGCATCATGGCTTTCGGAGCATGGTTGCCCTACTCCCCGTTGGCCTCTTCGCTCGGCCTGGCGCATCTGCCGCGGCTCTACTGGCCGATTCTGGCGTTGACGCTACTGGCCTATATGGGCCTGACGCAAATCATTAAAGTTTGGCTGCTCAGGAAGAACTGGATCTAACCACGCTCCGCCAGCGCGATGCCCGGAACTGCGGATGCTGCTGGCGTCGATCAACACCTGGCAGCGAAAATTCGACCGTTGAAGGGAACGCCCGCCGGCATCGTATACTTGGCTTATGTCCATTGTGCGAAACATAGCGGGAGTGGCCAAGGGAATGAGCATCACGTTTCGTGAGATGCTGCAGCCCACCGAGGTGGAAAACTACCCCGACGGACCGGGGCCCAACCGGGGTGCTCACTTTCAGGATCGCTTCCGCGGCGCCCATGTGCTGCAGCGGGACGAGAATGGTCTGGAGAAATGCGTTGCCTGCTTCCTGTGCGCGGCGGCATGCCCGGCCAACTGCATCTATATTGAGGCAGCTGAGAACACGGCCGAGCAGAGAATCTCGAGCTCCGAACGCTATGCCAAGGTCTATAACATTGACTACAATCGGTGCATCTTCTGCGGATACTGCGTGGAGGCCTGCCCCACCGATGCCATCACCCATGGCCATGGTTTTGAGCTGGCTTCGCTCAATGCGACAACCCTCATTCATCGCAAGGAAGACATGTTGGTCCCGTCCATCGGTTTGCCGCACAGCACGGAGGCCAGGTCGAACTCTGTTAAGTAAGGGCAAACCTAGGAAATCATCTCCAGTGCTGGTAGCATCGGGTTGATGCAAGCCAAAGCTACAAGCAAGTATGGACGGCAGCGGATCTTCCACGTCAGCAGCCGGGAAAACATCAAGGGTTTGCGTGACGAAATTCTCCGCATGCACGGCTTTGAGGTGCAGTCGACCCTCTATTCGAGCCGGGCATTGGATGAAGTAGCCCAGACAGACTACGACCTGGTATTGATCGATGTTGAGTCCGACGTCCGGGTGCAGAGCGCCCAGGACCTCTGCGACCAGATCAAGAAAGTTGTCCCCCAGCAGCACGTTGCCTTTGTCTGCAATTACCGCGTGGCCATCGAAAGCGACTGCCCGGACGAGATCATCCGGGCCGAGTTCAATCCCGAAGCGCTAGTGCGTGGCGTACAACAGGCCCTGGGAAAGAACGAAGAACATGATAAAGACCGCGATCTCCCGATAGCCTAGAACGGCCTCCCCGTCGAAACCTCTTTCACCTGGGGTACGGCTTCAGCTGTGCGCAGAGCATGTGATCGAAGAGGGCTCCGGTTCTCACGCAGACTCTAACGTCCTGGGTAAGTTATCCACCGCGATCAGTCCCGAAGGGACGACCGAGAATGACCCAGGATGTAAGTCCTGGGTGAACTCGACCGTGACATGAATGCCATTGGCGATCATCAAGGCTCTCTGAAACAACCGACGGACTACTAGCCCCTGAGGTACCGCGTTAACTGGCCTTCTTCCGCGGCTGCGCTGCCTGGAACTCAGCCTTGAGCGCTGCCTTATGCATCGGTTTCTCATGCAGCAGCAATTGCGTCGCCTCCAGGTGCGCATTGCCGTGGAACCAATCCTGCACAATGTTGTCATAGAGCAAATTGAGCACGGCCAACAGCGACATGCCCTGGTGGTGGGCCATCCACTCCCGGACCAGCTTGGGCGTTTTGAGCGATTCCTGATAATCCGCTGCCTCATAGAACCCGTAAGCCCCGCTCCAGCCCATCTTCGCCATCCGCTTCAGATTACGCATGGACTCAACCGAGTCGATGCCCAACGCCAGGCAGGTGGAATAGGGTGAGACCACGGGGCCCGCCACCGCGTCCCACTTGAGCGCGATTTGGGGAATCCCGAAGGCCTGGTAATGGTAGTGACCGTGGTCGTCGATGCCCGCCCACCCGGATTCAGAGATACCCCACGGGATACCGTGCTCTTTCCCAAAAGCACGTTGGATCGCTACCACGCCGCTGAGCGTGCGCGAAACCAGCGTGTCAGGGTAACTACGCATCCAAAGCGACGGCATCAGGTACTCGAACATGGTGCCCGTCCAGGAGATGAGCACGGCGTGTCCATAGGCCATCGTGTGGATGCGTCCTAGTTTGAACCAGCTTTGCTGCGGCGCCTCCCCCTTAGCCACAGTAATGAATGCCGCAATGCGGGCTTCACTGCAAAGCAGGTCATAGCAGGCCTGGTGCAGATGCTGCCGCTCAATTTCATAACCGATGGAAAGCAGCAGGCGCGAACGATCCATCAGGAAGCCGAAGTCCATTTCCGTAGCAAAACGCATCGCCTCCGAGGCCAGATCGTGCAGCCCGATGGTGAGCGCCTTCAGACTTTCCCTCGCCGGTGTGATCGCGCGGCGCAACTCTTGCGCCAGCTTGGCCTCCGGCGCATTGGCAGCCATGCTGCTTGCGGCCTTGGCGATCCGTGCGTCCAAATCGGCAGCCAAGCCGCTGGCGGCTCCGGTCTGCACCGCAATGGCAGTCTCGCGAAGTCCTTGCAACGGAGGCAATGCGAACAAGGGCGCGAATTGGGGTAGCAGCCAGGGCATGTAATCGCGAACGAGTTGGACTACGGCATGGATCCGCTGGCGCGTTTCAGTCAGCCACCAGGACGGCTCGCTGCCGTCCGGAACAGCCACCGAGAACTCAGGCGCATCCACTTTGGCCAGAGCCCAGGCGATCCAGGTATCCGCATTCGCGTCCGCCGCAGGCGGCTCCAGACCTTCCAAACCGCCAGGTGCATCGTGCAACCCCGTAAGCAGTTGCCAATGATCGCGAATGCCGCCAAAAAGTCCGGGATGCAACAACGGCTCGCGCAGCATACTGCGGCAACCGGCGCGCAAGGTATAGAACGAGGCTGCCAGGTTTCCGCTATCGACCGAGGAAATGGTCATGGGACGGATTGGGATAAGCGTGCGCGTGTCGTACCAGTTGAAGATGTGGCCCCGGTATTTCTCCAGCTTTTCGTAGGTAACGAGACTGCTCTCGGTCAGGGCAATGAATTCCGGAACGGTGAGATACCCGAAGGTGTTTGCCGCCTGACGGGCATTCAGCAACAGGCCAAAGTTGGTGGGTGAGACGCGGGCCGCCTCAAATAGGCCGTCTTCCTCGACATTATCCGGGATCAGGTAGTTATGGCTCGCTCCTCCAAACTGGTAAAAGTAGCGCCAGGTGCGCAGTGCCAGTTGGCGCAGGAACGTATCTTCTTCCGCTGTGAGCTTCAGCTTGGTGTGCTGCGGCGAGCTGTTAAGCCACGCGGTGATGACCCCCTCAAAGCCCCACAGGATAAGAATGGGGAGCGCCACCAGCATGGATGCCGGATGGCGCAGTAAGATCAGCACGGCGATCACCAGGGTGAGCACCGGAGTCAACGCAAGGTAGCGATCGACCGGCGTGCGGTGGCTCGCCGTAGCCTCAGCCTCAGCTGCAGTCTCCCATTCCAGAAGACGCTGACCAGTGATAAAGCTGCGCACCAGCGAGCGGATGATCGCGTCCAGGGCAAGCAGTGTCTGGTGGGGTAGGAAAACCAGGGTGAGCAGGCTGATAAACGTGCCTTGTCCAAAGCCGCTCACCGCGTCGCGCATGGCGCCCGGCAGCTTGGTGAAATAGGCACGGCCCACGCTGAAGACGAACTGGACCAGCGACGGCACAAACATCAGGAAAAGGGTAACCGCGGTCCAATAAAGCGCGCTGCCCGGCAATCCAAGCCAGCCGGCGAGCAGCAACGCAAAGGTAAGCACATCCACCAGCGACCGGCGAAGATTGTCGAAGATCTTCCAGCGCGAGATGGTGGCGATGGGATTGCGGACATACCGTCCCGATTCATCCGGGACCTTGGAAAAGAGCCATTGGGAAATCTGCCAGTCGCCCCGCACCCAACGGTGTTTACGCCGGGTGTAGGCGCTATAGTGCGATGGATAATCGTCGATGACCTCGATATCCGTGGTCAAACCGACACGCGCATACGATCCCTCGATCAAGTCGTGGCTGAGCAGGGAATTGCGCGGAAAGCGTCGATCCAGAACCGCATGCAGCGTATTGATCTCGTAAATCCCCTTGCCGGTAAACATGCCTTCCCCGTAGAGGTCCTGGTAGGCGTCTGAGATGGCGCGGGTGTAAATGTCAAAGCCTGTTTGCCCGGAGTAGATCGAGGCCAGCCGGGAGCGCGATGCCGATTGCACGCTGACCCCGACCCGGGGCTGCAGAATGCCGTATCCCTCGGTCACGATGCGCAGATCGGGATCAATGACAGCGCGGTTGAGCGGATGAGCCATGGCGCCAATCATGCTGTGCGCCGTACCTCGCGGAAGCTGCGTATCTGAGTCCAGCGTGATCACGTATTGCGCGTGCGCCAGCGCGCCCAGGTTGCCCGCCTTGACCGGAAACGGATCAAACTGGCCCTTGAGCAGCTTGTTGAGATCCAGCAGCTTGCCGCGCTTGCGCTCCCAGCCCATCCAAACGCCCTGGCGCGCGTTAAAGATGCGGTGCCGGTGGAGCAGAAAAAACGATCCCGCTCCAGCCGAGGCATACCGCTCGTTCAACTCGTCGGTAAGCTGGATAGCTAAATCGACCAGCGGGTCCGTATCGTTCTGCCGCGGACGCGTGACCGAGTCGGGAAGATCCGTGAGCAGGCCGAAGTGGATGTTTTGGTCCTGGTTGGCCAGGTACCGGACCTCGAGTTCGTCGAACAGCTCGCGTACCTGCTTCTCTTTCATCAGCAGTGTGGGCACCACGACTAAAGTGGTGAACTGCTGCGGCACACCCTTCGAGAAGTCAAGCTTGGGCAGCGCATAGGCCTTGAAGACCGCGGTGATGGTGTTGTTTACCAGGTCGACCGCACCCTGGGTGGCGGGGAGCAGCAAAAGCAGAAAGGCCAGCGTAAGGCCGCCGAAGATCGGATAGGTGGGCACCAAGGGTGCCAGGATCAGGCCTATGAGCACCACGGTGATGATCTGAATGCCGCCAATGTAGAAGTCATCCGCGTGGTTGCGCATCGAGAGACGTATGCGGTCGATGAACCGGGGGCGGTAGCCGACCCGTGAGGCAAGCAGGGGAAAGCCGCGATCGATCAGGTAGTAGCCGATGTGTGCCCGGCGCAGCCGCAGCCGCGGGTCCTCCACCCGGTGCTTTTCCCGCGATTCCAAAGCCAGTGTAAGCGCCGCCTGCGCCACCTCCAGCTCGGAGCAATCGGAATGACGCGCAATTTCGGCCACGCGTTTGCGGTAGGCCTCCCGGCTGTCGAAGTCCATGAACTTGTAGGCATTGGCCGGGTCCTGCTGCAGCACGGGGTCATAGACGACCAATGGCTCGATCAAGGTGAACCAATCGGCATAGCCAACGTCGCGCAAGGTTCTCATGCGCGTCTTCAGCAGTTCGGCGCCTTCCTCGGTGTGCGCCTCCTCATCCTGCAGCACACCATTGGCTTGCATGATGATTTCTTCCAGCACCAGGAACTTGAGCACCGGGGCCAGCGCCCACAATTCGTTGAGCTCCAGCGCATCGTACTTCTGCACCTGGTCAATAAAAATCTTGATCGCGTGCGGGTGATACTCCGAGCCGGTAGCCTGTAAATAGGCGTCCACTACGGTTACGATTCGTGGCTCGTCGTTGCCCTGCTCGCGAATCGTGCGCGGCAGGCGGCCTAATTTCTTGCGTATGGTATGGGTCTCGGTAACTACAGAGCGCAGCAGCCGCGGATTTTGCCGCAACTCCAGCAGCGGGTCCAGCTTTTCTCCCGGAAGGTAAGTGGGCACCGGCCGGGCATCGAGGATCACGTAAAGCTGGTCGAGCGACTGGGCCGTCGCATCTATGCGGCGGCCAAAGCTGCCCGCGCCCTCAGGCTTGTGCGCGACGTGCCATGTGGGGGCGACCTTATCCGCATAGGCCCGCAGCGAATCGGCGGTGTAGGTAGAATGCGACTCCGGGTTGGTGTTAAGGGGCTGGCCCGAGCTTTGTATCGTGTCGGTCATAAGTTCTCTTTCGGGCTTGGGGTCAGTTGAAAATCAACGATAGCTTGCCGCTTGCATCTCGAACATGCTTGCGTAGCGCCCGCCGAGCGCGATCAGTTGGGGATGCGTTCCTTCTTCCACCAACCTTCCTCCCTCAAGCACTACGATGCGGTCGGCCATGCGAACGGTCGAAAAGCGATGCGAGATCAGCAGCGCCATCTTCCCCGTGGTGAGCTCGGCGAAGCGTTCGAAGACTTCCAACTCACTGCGCGCGTCGAGCGCGGCCGTCGGTTCATCCAACACCAGCAACTGGGCGTCTCGCAGGTACGCCCGAGCCAGCGCGACCCGTTGCCATTCTCCGCCCGACAGCTCCACTCCATCCTCGAAGCGTCGGCCCAGCATCTGGTCGTATCCATTGGGCAGTTTGGCGATCACGCTCTCTGCCAGGCTCTTGTGCGCTGCCGCCTCGATCTCTTCCTCCGAGTGCTCGCTTTCCACCCGACCCACGCTGATGTTTTCCCGCGCCGTCATCTCGTACCGCATGAAGTCCTGAAAGATGACCCCGATTTCGTGGTGTAGATCTTCCAGCTTGTAATCGCGCAGGTCAATGCCATCGAGCAGAATCTGCCCTTCGGTCGGGTCATACAGCCGGGTTATCAGCTTGACCACCGTCGTCTTGCCTTGGCCGTTTTCTCCGATCAACGCGATCCGTTCGCCCGGCGCAAGGGTGAAGTTGAAGTCGCTCAGCACCCGCCGCGTGGTGCCCGGATAGGCAAAGCTGACATTGCGAAACTCAAAGCCACGGCGGATTGGGCGCGGGATCAACGCCCCATTGGGGTTGGCATCGACCGTGGGCTTCATCTCGAAGAACGCCAGCAGATCGGTGAGGAAGAGAGCCTGGTCCGCTATGCCCGACGCGGTAGAAAACACCTGCTGCAGATTGCTGGAGGCCTGGATGATGGCATTGGTCAGGTAGTAAAACTCGCCAATGTTGTCAAAGCCCCCGGTGACGGCACGCCAGATCACGAAGGCATAGGCGCCATAGTAGCCAAGGGTCGCGATGACCCCAAGCAAGCCGCCGGCCACCAGTTTCTTGCGCGAGAGGGCAACATTCTCCTCGTAGATATTCTGCGAGAGTCGCGTGAAGCGGTTGGTCAGGTAGTCGCTCAAATTGAACAGTTTGAGCTCTTTGGCCCCTTCGCGGCTGCCGGCAACCTGGCGCAAATAGTCCATCTGCCGTTTGGCCGGGGTTTGACGAAAGTTCTTCGCATATCCCAGGAAGGCAAAGTGGGTCTCTCCTACGAATGTAGGCAGCACCCCGAGTGCCAGCAAAAGCACCAGCCAGGGCGAATACCACAGGAGGATACCGGTCCAGATCAACGTGGTGAGGGCCTGCTGGAACAGCCGGCCCATTTGCTGGATCATCGCCAGGCGATCGGTAGCCTGGACCCTCGCCCGTTCCAGGCGGTCGTAGAAGACGGGGTCTTCATACGTGGTCAGATCCAGCGCCGCTGCCTGGCGCATGACCCGGACGCTGACGAAGTGAGTATAGCGGTCGGCCAGCAGACTATCGCTGTAATCGACGCCGCGCGTCAATAGGCCAGAAAGTACGTTAAGACCGGCCTCCAGGCCCACCAGCCACCAAAAGTGAGGGAGGAGCCCCTGGTGGCTGAAAACGTGCTGCACACCGTTAATGATCTTAGCCGCAACGCCGGCAATCGCGGCCGGCAGGGCAGCCACCAGGATCCGCAGCAAAAGGCCCCAAACCACCACAGCCGGACCTGATTGCCACAAAATGCCGAGCACCGGCGGCACGTTCTTGAGCGCTTGCACCCGCTCGCGCCACGCGTTGCGGGAGGATTGTGGACTGGCTTCCGTCATGATTTCCGATTCTTTTGGGCGGACCAGACCCTCCGCGGGCTCGGTAATTGCTTCCTATCTAATGTTACCAATCAGATGCAGTTCCCGCGCCCCTTGTTGGCTGAAGACTGCACTTGCGGTCGGCAGGCGACTGTGCTAGAAATCGAATATTCAAGTTTGCTCCTTGTGAGCGAGCCTGAATTTCATGAAGAGTGGCTGAGGGACGGGCCCTGTGACGCCACGACAACCTGCCTGGGCAAACCAGGAGTATGGTGTCAACTCTCTCCTAGGTTCTGAAAAGAATTGGGGAACATGAGATTCGGGGTGCAAAGTTTGCGCATCTCGCTAATTCCATGCAGTACGGCAGTTCAGAGTTCGTCACGTAGTGCCCGTGCATCTGTCGCTCTCGATTTGAGGGCATGATGGCATCATCTTACGAATTGCGCTGTAGGGAATGTGGCAAGCGGTTTCCGAATCAGCCGCTTTCCAGTTGCGACGAATGTTTTTCCTCGCTCGAAGTAGCCTATGACATGGCTGCGGCCAAGAAGACCTTTACCCGGGAGGCCATTGCCCGGGGGCCGCAAAGCATGTGGCGCTACCAGGCGCTGCTGCCCCTGCCCGACGACTACGTCGCCGCCACCCCTACTGGCATGACTCCGCTGATGGCGGCTCCGCGCCTGGCTAAGCGCATCGGCGCCACCAACCTCTACATCAAGAACGATGCCGTTTGCTTGCCAACTCTGAGCTTTAAAGATCGCGTGGTCTCGGTCGCCTTGGCCCGGGCCAAAATCTTCGGCTTCGACACCGTAGGTTGCTCCTCCACTGGAAACCTGGCCAACGCCGTGGCCGCCCACGCCGCCCGCTTGGGACTGAAAACTTACATCCTGGTGCCAACTGACCTGGAGCCGGCCAAGATCTTGAACACCCAGGTCTACGGCGCCAATCTGGTGCGCATCGATGGCAACTACGACCAGGTGAACCGCCTCAGCACGCAGATTGCCGAGCGCTACAACTGGGGTTTTGTGAACGTCAATCTACGTCCTTATTACGCCGAGGGCTCCAAAACCGTGGGCTACGAGATCGCCGAGCAACTGGGCTGGAGGCTGCCTGACAACGTGGTCGTTCCCATGGCGGGCGGGGCGCTGATTTCCAAGATCCACAAGGCCTTTGGCGAGCTGATCGAACTTGGCCTGGTGGAGGACAAGCCTGTGCGCTTTTTCGGCGCCCAGGCCACTGGCTGCTCCCCCATTGCCCACGCGGTAAAGAATGGGCTGTCGCATCATGAGCCACAGCGGCCGAACACTATCGCCCGCTCGCTGGCCATCGGCAATCCGGCGGACGGGCCGTACGCCATCCGCGCCATTCGCGGAAGCGGCGGCTGGGCGGAAGACGTTTCTGACGTGGAGATCGTTTCCGCCATCCAGGAATTGGCCGAGACCGAAGGTGTCTTTACAGAAACGGCAGGCGGAGTGACCACTGCCGTAACCGCGCGCCTTTACGCCCATGGCCGCATTGCCCCGGACGATCTTACCGTGGTCGCGATCACCGGCAACGGTCTGAAGACCCTGGACGTGTTGCAGGGCAAGTATGAACAGAAGCAAGCGATTCGCCCCCGCATGGCTGATTTTGAGGCCATGGTCGAGCAGGATCTGGAAGAGAAGAACGCGGGAGAGGAAGTGTATGTCCGTTAAAGTAGTGCTGCCGAATGCCTTTCAAAAACACACCAACGGTACCCGGGAGATTCAATCCTCGGCAGCCAATCTGCCCCAACTGATCACCGAAATCGAAACCAGCTTTCCCGCTCTGAAGCCCCACCTGCGCGACAACGATGGCAAGCTGCGGCGCTTCATCAACTTCTACGTCAACGAAGAAGACATTCGCTTTCTAGGCAACGATGAGTACGCCTTCAAGGACGGAGACGAAGTCCTGGTAATCCCCTCAATCGCCGGCGGGTCCTTCTAGAACGGCAAACTCGGTCGGGATGACAACTCTATTTGGAAACGGGATGTTGCGTTCAAACAGAGTTGTCATCCCGCCTGTCCCGGCCTGCCGTGGAACCGGAGCGAAGCGCAGTGGAGGGACCTGCGGTTTCTTATTCCTCTGTTACAGTTGGGTGCCCCATTCAAGCCGTTTTTTGGCTTGAGTGGGATGCCACAGCACTCGACCCGAAGCCTGTCTTACAGCGCCGGCAACCCGCAAGACTGATAAATCTTCGACATGTATTGCATGTCAAGCAAGCCTTCCTCACCCGCCGTCTTCGGAGTCTTATCCGTAAGAATGCAATCGGAGAAATACTCGGCCTGCGCGGTGAACTGCGACGGATCCTTATTCGGGTTCGGCTCGTCGAGCATGGTCGGCTTGCCGCCCGCAGGATCAGCAAACTGAGCCGTAAGATGGAGCCCCTGGTAAGGGAACGCCGGCTCCGCGTACAGCCAGCCCAACGACCCATGCACCCGGTAGAAACCGTTCATGGGAGCGCCGTAGGTTGTGTTGCAGCTGGCCACCACTCCGGAAGGGAACTTCATCGTCCACGACACGTTCTCCTCCACCGTATCGAATCGCCCATCGTGATCGATCACTGACGAAAATGCCTTCAACTCGGTCGGCTCTTCCCCTGTGAGATAACGGCAAGCGTTGAGTGAGTACACGCCCATGTCCATCAACGGCCCGCCCCCGGCCAGCTTGCGGTCGAGCCTCCACTCGCCCGCCCTTTCATTAAATCCGTTGGCGCTCTCGATCGCCTGGATCTTCCCCAGCTTGCCGTCGCGAATAAGCTGCATGGCGCGGAGATTGGTCGGTTCGTAGTGGCAGCGATAGGCGATCATCAGCTTCTTGTTCGCGTCCTTACATGCCTTGATCATCGCCAGCGAATCCGCAACCGTAGTCGCCATCGGCTTCTCGCACAGCACATGCTTACCCGCTTTCGCAGAGCGAATCGTGTACTCCGCATGCATGCTGTTGGGCAGGGCCACGTAGACCGCGTCGATAGCCGGGTTGTTCTTGATCTGATCCATGTTCTCGTAGCTATAGATGGAGCTCTCCGGAACCCCATACTTAGCCGCCTGGGCCAGTGCCTTGTCGCGATGCCCACTCACCAGTCCGGTAAGGCGTGAGTTCTTGCAGTCCAGCAGTCCGGGCATGAAGTGACCCATGGAAATGCGGCCTAGGCCGATCATGCAATAGCCGATCTTGCGATCGCCGCCGCTTTGCGCCAGCAGGGGCGAAACTACTTGTGAGGCGGCGCCGGCTATGGCCAGCCGATTGAACTCTCTGCGGGTAAGCATGAACGGATCCTCCATGGACGGTTGCGAAGATATTCTAGACGCGTTTCCCCAAACGAAAGACGCGAAGGGCAACCATACCAGACTGGCCGGCCACGGTGTCTCTTACAATCGAGCCAGCATGCCGAAATCACTGCTCATCCTTGTGTTGCTCGCCCTTGCCCCGACGATCAGCCCCGTACTACGAGCACAATCCACTCCCTCAACTGCGGCGCTCCCGGAAGACCTGAAATCAAAAATCGATGCTGTCGCCAACCAGATCTTGTCATCGACCAAAGTGCCCAGCGCCTCCATTGCCATCGTGAAGGATGGCCACATCGCCTATCTCCAGGCCTACGGCCAGGCCAGGCTCTCTCCGCCGATGGACGCCACCCCGCCGATGCAATACTCCATCGGTTCCATCAGCAAGCAATTCACCGCCGCCGCTGTCCTGTTTCTAGCCCAGGACGGCAAGCTGAACTTAAACGATCCGGTCTCGAAGTACCTGCCCGAGCTCACGCGTGCCCATGAAGTGACCATTCGCATGCTGCTATCCCACACCTCCGGCTATCAGGACTACTGGCCCGAGGATTACGTGATGACCTCCATGATGGTGCCCACAACCGCACAACACATTCTGGACGAATGGGGGAAAAGGCCGCTTGATTTCGACCCCGGCACAGAATGGCAATATTCCAACACCAACTACGTCATCGCGGGCCGCATTGTGGAGCAGGTCAGCGGCATGCCCCTGATCGACCTCCTGGAGAAGCGTATCTTCCTGCCGTTAGGCATGGTGAACGTCTACGACTCGGATGCCAGCCGGCTGCCGGCAACCGACCCCACCGGCTACGAGCGCCACGCCTTGGGCCCACCGCGGCCATCGCCGCAGACCGGCGCCAATTGGATGTTTGCCGCCGGTGAGCTCGCTATGCCGGCCCACGACCTGGCACTGTGGGACATCAGCCTGATCGATCGATCGCTGCTTTCCCCAGCTTCTTACACCCAGATGTTCACGCCAGTCCTGCTTAAAAACGGCGACAACACCGGTTACGGCCTGGGTGTCAACGTGAAGAAGCGTGATGGCCGCACAGTGATAGAGCACTCGGGTGAAGTATCGGGGTTCGTCTCAGAAAACGTAGTGTTCCCGGGCGACCGCGCGGCCATCGTAGTGCTCACCAATGAAATGGCCACCCAGGCCGCGAGCATGATTGCCGATCGAGTGGCCCCGATGATCCTGGGTATTGCAGCCTCCGTACCGACCCAAGAAGAGGCTCAAGCGCTGGCCATCTTCAACGGGCTCGCGGATGGGCAAATCGACCGCAAGCTGTTCACCAACTATTGCAACGCGTACTTCAACCAGCAGACCATCGAAGACTTTGCCGCCAGCCTCAAGCCCCTGGGGCCGCCGCTAAGCTTCAAACAGACGAAAGTGGAAGCGCGAGGCGGCATGATCTTCCGCGTCTTCGCCGTCACCTTTCCCGAACGGGAGCTCAAGGTGACCACCTACGAGATGCCCGACGGAAAGCTGGAACAATATCTGGTTATTCCGTGAAGCTTGACGGCTATGCCTAGCTTAGCTAAGATAGCTTAGCATTCAAGTAGGCAACTATGATTACAGCCACCATCTTCGAGGCAAAGACGAACCTCTCTGAACTCCTGAAGAAAGCTCAGGCCGGAGAGACCGTAATCATCACCTCTGGTCGCGATAAAACGCCAGTTGCGAAGCTGGAGGCAATCCACCCCACCCCGAAGCAACGTCTCGGCGGCCTGGAAGATCCGAACTTTGTTTTGACTGACGCGTTCTGGGAAGACCTTCCGGAAGAAGAGCTGAGACTTTGGGAAGGCGAGGGTGAGTGAGAGTCTTACTCGACACTCACACCTTGCTATGGGCGAAGATGTCCCCTGAAAAAGTAGGCCGTCAGGCTGCCGAAATTATGGCACGACCGCTGAATGTAGTTTTTGTATCAGCGGCATCTGCGTGGGAGATAGCCTCCAAAGTGCGTCTGGGGAAACTCCCTGGACTAGAGAGACTCGAAAGAGACTTTCTCGAAATAATGGAGCAGTCCGGATACACGCTGCTGCCGATCGATGTCGCGAACGCGCTTCGTGCCGCGCGCTTTACCGCACCTCATCGCGATCCTTTCGATCGCATGCTCGCTGCCCAGGCGTTAGCGAACGACATACCGATCCTCAGCAAGGATTCGAAACTGGACTTGTTCGGTGTTCGCCGCCTTTGGTAAATCCGTCAGCTATCGGCCCACCAAAGGCTGAAACTCCGGATGCTTAGATATGTAGTTCGCAACCAGTGGACACACGACATCCACTTTCAATTGGTTGTCGCGTGCATATTCCAGTCCGGTCTTCGCCAGTTCGCCTGCAATTCCCCGCCCCCGAAGGGCATCGGGCACCTCGGTATGCAACAGCGTGATCCATCCCGCGCTGTCCAGGTCAAACTCGAGGTACGCCGTCTCGCCCATTTCCTCAAGCTCGAATCGGTTCCTGGTAACGCTTCGCTTTTCCTTGCTCATGCCATCTCCGGTTTGGTCTTGTTACGCCGGCTGCAGCCAGGCGCTGGGTGTGGAGTGCGCAATCTCCACCTCTTCCGGCGTCATGTCGACGGAAACGTCAGCGAACAGCGGAGTGCTCAGGTAACGTTCTCCCGTATCCGGCAACATACACAGAATCGTTGATCCCTTAGGCGCCTCCGCGCAGACTTTGAGCGCTCCCGAAAAGGTCGCGCCTGAAGAAATCCCCACAAAGATCCCTTCCTTGGTGGCCAGTTCCTTACTCCAACGCATTGCCTCTGCGTTTGGGATACGCAGGATCTGGCTGATCATCTTCATATCGACGGCATCCCCGGTCAGCTTGGGGATAAAATCCGGGCTCCAGCCTTGCTGCGGATGTGGTTTCCAAGCGGGGTGGGGAACCGACGGCGACCCGTCGGGGTTTCGTTCCTGCGCAATACCGCTGGAGAGCATGGCCGCGTCGTCCGGTTCGCAGACCACGATCTTGGTCTCCGGCCGCTCTTTGGCGAGCACCCGCGAAACCCCCTTCAGCGTGCCGCCGGTGCCAAAGCCCGTCACCCAGTAGTCCAGCCGCTCGCCTTGGAAATCATCCAATATCTCTTGAGCTGTGGTTCGGGAGTGCATGTCGGCGTTGGCTTCATTTTCGAACTGCCGTGTGAGAAACCAGCCATGCGCTTTTGCTAGTTCGACCGCCTTGGCGACCATGCCGAAGCCTCGCCCGGCCGCGGGCGTAATCACCACCTTGGCCCCCAGGAATCGCATCAGCTTGCGCCGCTCGATGCTGAACGTCTCCGCCATCGTAACCACTAGCGGATATCCTTTCTGGGCGCACACCATGGCCAGACCGATGCCTGTATTCCCGCTCGTCGCCTCGATCACTGTCTGGCCCGGCTTGAGCTTCCCGGTCTTTTCCGCATCCTCAATCACGCCCAGGGCAAGACGATCCTTGACCGAGCCCAACGGGTTGAAAGCCTCGATTTTGACAAACAGGTTCACGCCGGCCGGAGCCAGCTTATTAATCCTGACCACGGGTGTATGGCCGACGGTCTCGAGGATATTGGCATATCTGTGTCCCATTCGCTGTTCCTCCGGAGAAACGATCGAAGCCTTTCCAAGATAACGCGTTTCCACGTGACTGAGGGAGCCGTTATGATTCCGGACTGTGAACAGAAGATCCCTGATCAAGAGTCTCGCCGCTGTTCCTTTGGCCTCAGCGTTCCAATCGGTGGCCCCCTTGGGCAAGGTAAAAATCACCGGCTTTGCGATTCACAAAGTCTCTGTGCGCTGGCGTGACCTGATGTTTGTCGAGGTCCACACCG
This sequence comes from uncultured Acidobacteriaceae bacterium, assembly GCA_963721125.1. Taxonomy (GTDB): domain Bacteria; phylum Acidobacteriota; class Terriglobia; order Terriglobales; family Acidobacteriaceae; genus PALSA-350. The sequence continues at coordinate 1,602,746 of CAVRHZ010000001.1, forward strand.
ACGCGGGTATCACCGGGCTGGGCGAAGCGACGCTTGAGAGCCGCACCGACATAGCAGAGTCCGTGCTCCGATGGCTGGAGCCGGAGTATGTGGGGCTCGATCCCGCCGGTCCGGAAGCGCACTGGGATCGCGTTTACTATGTGGCCACACGCTGGCGCAACGGACCGGCGCTGATGACCGGCCTCTCGGCCATCGACATGGCGCTTTGGGATATCGAAGCCAAGCGTTTGGGAGTGCCCCTCTACGCGCTGCTCGGCGGCCCCATCCAGGACAATCTGCGCGTTTACTTCACCCACTGGGATGCGTCGATCCCTTCCGGGAAGCGCGACATCGCAGCAGTTACGGAATTGGCTGCGCGCACCCGCGAGCAAGGCTGGACCGCGGTCAAGTACACGCTGCCCCCGGCCGCTACTGAACTCGAGCGCATCGACCAGGACGTCGCCGAATTGGCCGCAATTCGCAAGGTCTTCGGCACGCAGGTGGATATTGCGCTCGAGTGTGCGGAGACATTTACCGTGCGTTCCGCAATTCAGTTTGCCAATGCGATTGCGCCCTATCATCCGCTGTTTATGGAAGAGCCGACCCTCCGCGAGAATCCCGCAGGGCTGGGTGAGGTGGCGGCGAAGAGTCCGGTCCCCATTGCCACCGGCGAGGGGCTCTTCTCGCGCTTCGAATTCAAGCAACTGCTCGACGTAAAGGGAGCGGCGATTATCCAGCCCGATGTCATGCATGCGGGCGGGGTGACGGAGTTGCGCAAGATCGCCAACATGGCGGAGGCGTATGGAGTCGAAGTGGCGCCGCATCAATGCAGCGGGCCGATTGCGCACCTGGCTTCGATGTCCACCATGTCGGTCTGCCGGAATTTCCTGATCCACGAATGTGAAGGTGCGGATAACGATCTGTTTGTTGAGATGACCGAGGGCACCTATCCAACGCAGAAGGGTGGCCGGGTTAAATTGCCCAATGCGCCAGGTCTGGGGATCAAAGTCAATTTCGCGGAATTCGAACGCAAGTACCCGTACAAGGCGATTCGATCGCGGGCGCAGTTAAAGCTGTAGTCGGGGTCCTTCCAGGCACGGGGCGTCCGGGTTAAACTAACTGCAGCCTCCGAGCCGGGATGGCGGAACTGGCAGACGCAGCGGACTCAAAATCCGCCGAGGGCAACCTCGTGGGGGTTCGACCCCCCCTCCCGGCACCATATAAAATACCAAAAATAAACCTAATAAAATGAGTAAAGTAGATGTCAATTCTCGGATTGGGCTGGGTCTCGGTAATTTCGATTATTGAGTAGTACATTGCTGTTCGGGTACAATTTCAGGTACAGTGCGGGTACAAACAAGCTACAAACGCACTCTCTGGAGATCCCAATGGCTACTCTCGTAAAAACCCCATCTGGCAAGTGGAAGGCGATCATCCGGAGGGCCGGTTGGCCGATGACGGTGAAGACGTTTCGGACCCAGCGAGACGCCGGAGACTGGGCGCGTGCGTACGGAAGACGAAATGGTCCGGGGGGCATTCATCCAGCGGGCTCCTGGCGATCGAATGACGGTGGCGGTCGCGATGAAGCGCTATCTGGCCGATGTGGTGCCTACAAAGCGGCCCACGACACAGGTGGCTGATCGAAAGCGTCCAAGAATAATCGTGAAGCATCTGGGAAGATATTCCCTGACCTCCCTGACGCCAGAGATCATTGCTCAATTCCGGGATATGCGTTTGGCGGGGAAGATCGTAAGGATGCGAACGGAAACGCGCTCCCAGATCCAACAGTACCGTTCGTCTGGATCTGGCGCTTCTTGGTCACATGTTGACTATTGCGATCAGAGAGTGGGGCGTCAACTTGCCAGTCCAATCCGGTCACAAATATCAGGCGTCCTGCACCTGGGGCTGGACGAAATCGTAGACTATCGCCGGATGAGGAATCTCGCCTGCTGACTGCCGTCGATCAGCACTCGAATCCGATGATGGGTTGGATCGTTCGAATCGCTCTTGAAACTGGTATGCGATGGTCAGAAATATTGAGTCTCCGCAAATCACAGGTGGATCTCAAACGCCGCATTGTCCGACTGCTAAAGACAAAGAATACTCAACCACGCACAGTGCCCCTGACTCTTCGCGCTGTAGAAGTGTTCAGCAAGGCGATTGCGAATCCCGACGCGGCCTAAAGATACAGATCTGATCTTCTTCGGAGCACCTGGTCGAGATGGTGTTCGGAGACCTTACCAGTTCGATCGGATGTGGCAGGCAATCAAGGAAAGCAAGGTCTGAAGGATTTTCGCTTTCACGATCTGCGACATGAGGCCGTGAGTCGATTTGTTGAGGCAGGGTTCTCTGATCAAGAGGTTTCCGCAATCAGCGGCCACAAGAGCATGCAAATGTTGAAGCGCTACACACATTTGCGTGCTGAAGACCTCGTCGTGCGTCTGGATCAAGCGCCTAGGCTCAGCAAGAAGATCACGCGATAAGAGCTGGTCTCCGCTAGCGTCTGGCCATTATTTCTCGATGCTTGAAATCTGATTCGGGTATATTTGCGACATTCCCTGCCTGCGGTAAAGGAAATGCTCAAAAAACAAGAAAGATCTGACGGTTCGCGAACACTTGAAGATGATCCAATCAGACGGAGGTAAAGCCCGCTGGGCAAAGCTGACTCCCGAGGAGCGGAGCGCCCAGGCGCGCAAAATAGTAGGAGCGCGATGGGCCAAGAAGAGGGCCGCAGAGGTTGTCCCTGCGACAAGTTCCTCCGCAAAACCTTCAAAGCGTGCGGCAAAGAAATCGCCGAAAAACAAATAGCGCAGCCCCTGTCATTTCAGATTTTTCTTGGGCCGAATCCGTCCAGGTTGCCTCTGAGCTTGGGCTTCCAGGCGGAGATTCTCCGTGTGCCACTCTTTGGCGAGCTCGTAGATCATTTCCCAGGCGATGGATATTTCTCCTTGGACCCATTGAGCTGAACGACGGCATAATGTGGCCGGCTCTCAACGATAACCTCACGAGCCTTACCGTTCTGTTCCACCGAAGAAGCGGTGACAAAGATTACCTGCGTTTTGCGTTCCAGCAAGACCCCCATGAGCATTCTCCTGTAATCGTAGTAGGATATACAAGCAATTGCATGTATGGACGCATACGATCCGTTAGGTCGGCCTGGGGATAAGCAACAGATTGGTTCAAGTCAGCGTTTTTTAAACGATTGCACCGCTGAAGTGCTTCTACTACCTAAGCTGCGCTGAGATGGCTTTTTTTGACACATCACGGTAATTTTTTTTTTTGGGTCTGGGAAATGGGGGCTATGGGCCAGACACTTCTGCATCTCGTGGACCAGCGAGGTCAGACTCTCCCGGTGGCTATCCGGCTAGCAGTTGAGGCCGCGCACCGTTGGGTCAGGTGGGAATATCCCCATTTGGACGAAGCCGTAGTTGCGGGATGGGCAGAAGACGTTGGCCAAGCAATGGGCACCCGTCTCGATGAGATTCGGCCTCCGTATCGCTACGCGTTTGCCGCATTGCATGGCAAGGTCAGGGAGTGGTTCCGAAGCAATGCTTCCAAGGAGGTTTTGGTTGGAACAGCACGGGAGCTGGAGCTGTGGGCCGGCATTGATCGTTCCACACAGCGCGTCATCTACCGAGCCGTCCTGTTCGACCAATTGAAAACGAAGCTGAGTGAGCGTGACAGGCACATCCTTGTTTTGCTTCAGCAGGACATGACGAGCCCGGCGAGTGTTGCGGCGGTCTTGGGTGTCAGTTATGCAGCAGCGGCAAAGGCGATACAACGGGCTAAAGAGAGGATTGCTGCAATATT
>CAVRHZ010000002.1:0-2677079 GCA_963721125.1 uncultured Acidobacteriaceae bacterium
TGCGCGGTATTCCGGCCTGCTTTGGCCCCACCACCGAGGATGCGCCTTTCGATCTGACCACACCCATGAACTTCCCATCCGAGACACCGACCAGGCCACTAGGAATGGACACACTGGGGCCGGCTCCTAGACTTTCCAAGTAGATGGGGAATCACTTCGTGCAGAAGGGGTTCCCGGCCAGGGGAAACTCGGGTTGACGCCGTGGGAGTACACCATCGCCGAGCTCCTCTCAGATGCCGGGTACGCGACATCGATGTGGGGCAAGTGGCATCTTGGAGACACCGATGGGCGCTTGCCAAGCGACCAGGGCTTCGACGAGTGGTGGGGCTATCGTAATAGCGTCGACGAGGCCGGTTATTCGTCCTATGCAGCGTTCAGGGAGATCGTCAAGGCGAAGGGGATCGAGACACCTAAGATCTGGGAGGGTAAGAAAGGCCAGAAGCCCACTGCGGTGCGCGAACTGGATTTGGAGGTGCGTCCCCTGTTGGACGAGCTTATTGTTGAAAAGGCGAACGACTTCATCCAGCGAGCCGCTCAAAGCGACAAGCCCTTCTTCACCTACGTGGCGCTCTCCCATATCCACCCGCCGGAGAAGGCACACCCGGCCTTCGACCAGACCGATCCTACGCGCCTGGGAATATACGCCGACCTGATCGCGGAGATGGACCATAGGGTCGGACAGATGGTTGATTGCGTGCAGCAGGCAGGGATTGCGGACAACACGATCCTCATCTTCTCCAGCGATAACGCGGCTCTGTGTGTTCCTTCGGCTGGATTTGGCGGTTCGAACGGACCCTGGCGTGGCGACTTCTTCACCCCGCCGACGGAGGGCTCGATGCGGGTTCCGGCGATGATCCGCTGGCCGGGCAAAGTGCCGGCTGGTGTCATCTCTGAGGAGATGCTCTCGGCGCACGACTGGTACAAGACGCTGGCGGCTTTCGCGTCCGCTTCGGATAAGGTGCCCACCGATCGTCCTATGGACGGTGTGGATGCCTCCAAGTTTATGGTCGGTGACAGCCAACACACCGGCCGGGACGCGCTGCTGTTCTTCGGTCCGGACGGCTCTTTGATGTCGGTCAAGTGGCACAACATCAAAATATGGCTTCGCTATAGCGAGAGCATCGAAAAGCCGATCGTCGCCCCGCAGTTTCCGATGATCTTCGACCTCGGTAGCGATCCCGGCGAAAAGAACGCCCTGTTCGCCGATAAGATGGACAACGGGTGGATGTTCGAACTTATCCTGCCCTTCGTTGCCGGGTACGAGAAGAGCATCGCTCAGTACCCAAACATCAAGCCTGGCGAGGAGTTTGCCGGGTATCCGAGGCCTAAATGAGGCTCCGTAGTTCGGAACCGGCGGCTTAGGAGGTCGGATAACTAGCTAATAATCTATTTACTACTCGTAAATCTGGCAGTGTCTTCGCGCATGGTTATTGGATAGTCTGGTTTGGCTCAAGAAATCGTTTGTAATGGGTACACCCATTTATGGCTAGCAGCGATCCACTTCCTTCCTGGAACGAGGGTTTGACTAAACAAAGAATCCTCGACTTTGTTCGCGGGGTGACGACGGCCGGCGGCCCTCACTTCGTGAAAGTCGAAGATCGGATCGCGGTCTTCGATAACGACGGAACCCTTTGGAGCGAGCAGCCGTTCTATTTTCAGGTTGCCTTCGCTCTCGATCGCATGAAGGCGATGGCTCCGCAACATCCCGAATGGAAAAACAACCCGCTCTATGTAGCGGCCCTGAATAATGATATGAAAGCGATCGCCGCAGGGGGCCTAAAGGCACTGCTGGAATTGGCGACCGTTACTCATGCCGGCATGACCACCGACGAGTTTGCAAAGATTGCGGAGGAGTGGATCACAAGTGCCCGGCATCCCAAATTCGATCGTCTTTACACGGACATCATTTACCAGCCGATGTTGGAGGTGCTTGCGTATTTGCGGGCCAACGGCTTCAAAACGTTTATCGTCTCGGGCGGGGGAATTGAGTTTATGCGCGTCTGGGTGGAGAAGGTCTACGGGATTCCACCCGAACAGGTGATAGGCAGCAGCATCGTAACAAAGTTCGAGATGGTCGCAGGCGTGCCGGTGCTCATGAGGCTGCCGCAGCTCAATTTTATGGACGATAATGTGGGCAAGCCGGTGGCCATCAACATGCACATCGGACGGAAGCCTATCGCTGCATTCGGGAACTCCGACGGGGATCTACAGATGCTCCAGTGGACTACCGTCGCTGCCGGTTCTCGATTGGGGCTACTCGTACACCACACCGATGGCATCCGCGAGTATGCCTACGAAGCGTCAAGCATGGGCAAGCTAGAGGTGGCTCTGACTGAAGCCGCATCCCGGGGCTGGGTTGTCGCGGATATGAAGAACGACTGGAACCGAATCTTCGCGTTTGAAGCGTAAACAACGCCCTGGATTGCAAAGGTTGTTGCAGGGGGACTGCATGTCGAGCGATACATCGAGCACGCCGGAAAGGGCAGAGGGATCGAGCGTAGAACCACACCCAATCACGGCAGTCGACATCGTTCTGGAGCCGGACGCGACGATGATCCAGCACGCGCAGGCTGCCAACGCAGAACTACTTAAGAATTTCCCCAAAGGCTACGCGCTGGGCGACGAACACGCGCCGCACATTTCGGTCATAGGGGGCTATTTCTACACAGCAAACCTGGACGAGTTGTTTGCTGTTGCAAGCAAAGTATTGGCCAACGAGAAGGTGACGAGCTGGAAGTTGAAAGCGTTCAAGTACTATTACATACCTTTGAAGGAAATCGGTCTGGGGGGAATCCTGGTTGAGCCCACCGCAGACCTCATCAGGTTGCAGGAGGAGTTATTCGAGGCGATCAGCAAATTTTGGGCGCCTTCCCGTTCCGGCACGGCTGCCGCCTTCAAGACGACACCGCGGGACCCAGAGATTAACCAGGCCACCATCGAGGCTGTGGCAACATACTTTTCCCAGCATAGAGGAGAGCACTACAGTCCACACGTCACCATCGGTGTCGGCACGATCGATTATCTGAACGCCCTGCTCGCCGCACCGTTTCCCACGTTCACGTTTTCTGCCGTCGGAATGTCCGCGTACCAGTTCGGCAACTTCGGAACGGCGGCGAAACAACTCCATTCCTTCAAGCTGATGCAGTAACGCCTAACGCCGAAGAGGGGATGCGGCACCCGTCTCTCGCCTCTAAATCGTTTTGAGTATGAAGGGTCTCTCCTTCGCTCTGACTGGGTCGAGAACCTATCTACGAACGCAGTAAATAGTTATTGCTTATTCACCGTGATGTAGAAAAGATCGGTGGCGACGTCAAAGCTGTCCTTCGCTTGGTCGGTTGGCATCGTCTGCCAGGTTGTCGCGCGCGAGTCCTGGATCTGCTTATCAAAGAGAAGGTCTTAGGTAGCGAGAAGGAGCCGGAGTCGACCTCATAACAAGAAGGAATCAGGGTCATCGGGTCTTCAGCGGCAAACTGCTCACCGCGTCCGTTCCGTGGTATTCCAACTGATACTCAACTTTCTGCTTGGTCGCGATGGGAAAGTAGAGATAACCAGCGACAGGCTTGGAGACTTCTGCGTCTTTCAATTCCTTGTCGAGCAGTTCTGTCTCCATGGTCTGTCGATCAGAGTCGGTCGTTGCGGCCGATGGACTCTTGTCGACTCCAACCCCCATGCCTACCCCGTAAACCGGACCACTTACGCGGCGACCGCTGCCGTCATAGCTGGGATAGCTCACATAGCCGACATTGGCGGTCGGATAGAGAGTTACATCACTGCTACGCGCCGGCCGCTTCTGGCAGATGGAAGCAATGGTTGCAGGGCTCGCCGGACTCACCAGGTCCTTGCCATCGGAGGTTTGCAGCACAAAATCAGACTGATTCAGGCTGATGGTCTTACTGTCTGCGGGGTAGAAGCCAATCTCTACCACGATGTACCGGTCTGCCAAAGGCGTGGCGAAGGAGTTGCGAACTTCTGTCTTGGAGAGTTGCTTTGCGCCGATGGAATATACCGGCTGAACCTTGGACACAGGGTACGCAGAGGCCGACGTCCGTGGCGCCGGGGGATTTTGCCCGACGGCCAGGCAACAATTCAGCAACCCAACGATGAGTACACTCTTGCCGAAGTGAGTCATGACGTTCTACTCCAGGCTGACCTTCAGAGTCTTGCCGGTCAGAACATAAATGCGTTTTTTCTTCGGGGGTTGATCCTTCGGACGAACTTCAAGATCATAAACGCCCGGAGCCACCCAGAACTTCTTCAACGTGCCAGCGGTTCCTGCGTATGCATTGTCAAGGTAAACTTCTGCATCTTTGTAGGAGCTCTGCAGGCTGACTTGCCCCTTGTCAGGCTGGGGAACCAAATAGACTGGAGAAGCGAAGTACGAATAGCCGATCCAGGGATCGTAAAAGAACGGCGGGTAGTATCCGAGCCAAACCGGACCAGAATAATAGCCGTACCCAGCGCTAACCGAAATTGTTCCGAGGCGAACGCCTCCTGAGGCAGGGCTCAGCGAACCAATCGCGAGCAGCAAGGCAAGCGTAAGCGAAGGCAACCGAAGTGTTGCCATACTTCGTTCCTCTCGGTGTAATGATAACCCCGAAATCAGACCGGAACTTGCTTAAATTCCACCGGTTATCAAGGATCGATAGCGAGAACAGCGATCTCGCACCCAAATCCGTCCAGGAACAAAGTTATCAGCGGAACACACCCGTCTTGGGGTCCACGAGCCCCGCGTTTCGGGAGGTTGGCGCGCCAGTTCAAGCCGACAAAGGCTCAAGACCCAATCCGTCTGGTGCGGACGTGTCAAACAGCGAAGAACTGTGCGCTGCAGCCTCAAGCCGGGCGCGTTCCCATGAAATGGGGTTTCAGTAACTTCATTTGTTTACCAGGCGATTATCAGTTCTACAGCAGGAGGGCTCCGCCTGTTTGAAGAAACAATCCGGCTAAAGCGCGTGATTAGAGTCGAGACTTTTTCACGGAGCGCTTAAGCGCTCCTCCCCCGCATGAATGCGGGGCTCCCACCAGTCATTGCTTGTTCACCGTGATGTAGAAAAGATCGGTGGCGACGTCAAAGCTGTCCTTCGCTTGGTCCGTTGGCATCGTCTGCCATGTTGTCGTGGGATGAATCATCTGCCAGTGGTCCTTGCTGCCGACCATCACCGGCATGGCAAAACCCGGCTCATCGGCCTCCCAGCGGTAGCGCACGCTGCCCGGGTACCACTGCAAATCCAGAACCGGCAGCGCCGCGTGATGCAGGTATTGATTGAAGACCGGTGTCAGATTCATCCCCGTTTGCTGATTGAAGTACGCGACCACATCCTCCGTCATGATGGTCTGATACTTGAAGTGCTGATAGAAGTCATGCAGCAGCGCCCACCAGCGCGCGTCATCGTTCACCACGCTGCGCAGGGTATTGATAAAAAGCGCGCCCTTGAAGTACTGGTCTTCCGGAGGCGTGCTGTTCACCCCTCGTGCAGAGATGATCGGTTGCAGGTTCTTCACCTTGGTCTTCAATAAATTCAAGTACTCGAGCGCATCCGCTCGTCCCCACCGCGATTCCACGTACAGGCTCTCGAGGTAAGTTGCCCAGCCCTCGTGAATCCACATATCCGATCGATCCGCGGCGCTGATGCTGTTGCCGAACCACTCGTGCGCGCTTTCGTGGATGATGATGAAGTCGAATCGCAGGCTGAGGCCGCCGCCTACCCAGTCACGTCCAAGGTATCCATTGGTGAAGTGGTTGCCGTAGGTCACAGCGCTCTGGTGCTCCATTCCGGAGTAGGGCGCTTCAATCAGCTTGTAGCCGTCTTGCGGAAAGGGATAGTCACCGAAGTAGTGTTCAAATATCTCCAGCATCCCTTTGGCCTGGCTAAACTGCTTTTCCGCCTGGGGCTGGTCATCCGGCAGCACATAGAAATCGAGTGGCAACTCGCCCAGCTGTTCCCCGAAGTGCACATAATTGCCGATATTCAGCGAGACGTCATAGTTGTTAATGGGGTAGTGCACCATCCAATCCCAACGCGTGTACCCGTCGCCCAGATCCGTCTTGCCCATGAACTTTCCATTCGAGACGTCGACCAGGCCATTGGGAATGGACACGCTGATCTCCATGCTCTCCACCTCGTCGCGCCACTGGTCCTTGTTGGGCCACCACACGCTGGCGCCCGTCTCTTCGCAGGCGGTGTTGATCCAGGGATGGCCGGCCGGGTCTTTGCGAAAGGTGATGGAGCCGAATCTGCCCGTCTCCACCGGATGCCCGGAGTAGTAGAAGTCGATGGAGTAAACGCGTCCGGCCAACAGGGTCTGGGGAAAGTCTACGAAGACGGCTCCTTCCTCGCGCGTGTACTTGAGCCGAACCCCACCCAGAACGATCTTGTCGACATGCAGCGCGCGGTGCAGATCGAGCTGGATGCGTCTGCCGTCCTTGAGCATCCTGAAGCGGATGGTGTTCTTGCCCCGCAGGAACTTCGTCTCCGGGTCGACCCGCACATCGAGGTGATAAAACAACAGGTCGTTATTGGCGCGATAGGGTCCATAGCCCCCGCGCAGAAGGTCAGCTCGCGTTTGTCCCCGCGCGCCGGCCAGCACGGCCGCAAATGCCAGCAGCACCACCGCCGCTCTGAGCCCGTATCGCAAACCAATCAACCGCGGACCCGCAGCCCGACCACCGTGATGTCGTCATACTGTTCCGCGCCCGCGGTCCACGCGTCGAGGTGTGCGCAGAGCGCAGCAGGCAAGCTCTTTAGCGGCACGCGCAACATCTGCTGGGTGGCGAACCCGGTGATCCAATGGGGACTGCTCACATCCCCATCCAGGGCATCCTTCATCAGCAGCACTTTGTCTTCGCCCACACACCTTCCCACGGCTCCTGCGCCCAATGGGATCCGGATCGGCGCGGTTTCGCGGGCCACCTCGGTCCACAGTTGCGCTTTGCGCTCGTCCACCAGCCACAGGCTGCAATGCTGTGCCTGGGCCAGATCGCGCGCAAACTCGGCGTTCAGCCGTACCAGCTCTTTCAGTTGCTGCTCGCGGCTGATCAGTGACGCATGTTCAAAAATGGCACGGGTAATCCGGTCGGTCTTCCCGGGTAGGTGCTTTGTCGACGTGTTCATCGGGTTGTCTCTGGTGCCTGCGAAAAAGTCCGAAGCCGCCAAATGTAATCTAACGTCCGGGCTCCTGTAGGGGCAAGACCACAGGGTCGCAGGTTCGATAAGCAGCCCGGCTCCGTGTCCGTCTCGGTGGCCTGATCGGTATCCTTCACCCGATCAAAAACGGATTGCGGATGGTGATCGCTCCGACTCTTTGACCATTCTGCATATCTTCTGTGTAAAGGGTGTCGCAGTTCGCATCGAGAGCGGCGGCGAGAATCAATGCATCATAGATGTGATAGCCATATTGCTCAGCAATCTCGAGTGCAGCTTCATGAGTTGCGACTGAGAGAGGAGTAGGAGCCTCGCACAAAGTCCGGATGGCAGACAACGCATCACGCACTTCGTGCCATGGCATCTTCAGCTTGCGGTAAGCAACGGCCACGAACTCATTCAAGACCTGCACGCTGATATAGCCGCCGTCCGCCAGAAGCTCTTCTGCCTTGGCCGCGCGCGCGTCCCCCTGCGAAATTAGGTAGATCAAAATGCTGGTGTCGAAAAAGGATTTACCGCTCATTCGCCTCTACCCGGTCGAAGGTAAAGCCGGGGGGTAGTCGACGCCGAAGTTGCCGCAGTCGCTCGAGTGCAGCGTCCCGGCTGCGGTCACGGGTGATCTCGAACTCGCGAGGACCGGCGATCCTCACTTCAATCTGGTCGCCTTCCTTCAATTCCAGAGCCTCGACCACTGCAGCGGGCAGACGGATGGCCAGGCTGTTTCCCCATTTAGATACTTGCACCGGGCCGCCTTTTGTCTTGGATATACACCAAGCACAGTATATCCAAGATGCTGGGTTTCCTCACAAAGCGAGAGAGATCCCCGTCCAGTTCCTATGGGGTTCTGCAAGGATTGGTTGTTCCGGCTTAAACACCGCCCCCCAATTTGTCATCCGCCAACAAACGTTGGGTGCCCCATTCAAGCCCGGCTTTTCGGGCTTGAGTGGGACATGCAGCACTTAACCGGTTTCCCTCTTGTCATTAGGCGCTGTGGCATCCCACTCAAGCCTTGAATGGGGCACCCAACGTTTGCTGGGCCGCCAGGAGAGCTACAGCCGCTGCCCGGTGACCGGCGCGATGCCGGCCTGGCTCGCCGCCAGCGCGCCAATCACCGGTATCTGGAAGGTCTTGCCCTGGTAGGCGGAATACATCAGGTAGGCCCACAGGCAAAATCCACCAACCGTGATCAGCAAATTGATCGGTAGCTGGATAATGAAAAACAACCCATGGGAGACCGCGCCCAGCATCAGTCCAACGATGGTCCAGAGGATCCAGAATCCTATCCAGGCCAGGTTAAAGAAGATCGACTGAAATGCGTGAAAGCGCACAAAGCGGTCGTTCTTGAAAGGATCGATCACCAGGAACAGTATTCCCGTGATGGCCCCGACCAGGTAAGCCAGCGCTCCGGCGACATTTGGGGTAAGGCCGGCTCCGGCAGCGGGCATGGGAGCGGCGGCGGGTATCGTTCCTGGAATAGGACCGGGGATTGCACCAGGGATCGGCCCCGGCGCACCGGCAGCGGCCGCGCCTTGGGTGGCCCCGCACGCAGTGCAGGTCGGACTCCCGTCGGGTAAGCTGGTTCCACACGTTTGGCAAAAGCTCATAGTCTTCTCTCCTTGACAGTTCTATTAGCAGGCCGATGGATCGCGCAGCTCACCGGCAACCTCGCGGCTGCCGCCTGCGGCAGGGGGTTGCCGGCACGTCCTTGTTGCCTTGGGGATGCAGTGTACACGATGGCAGAGACACTGTCTCTAATGTCTATGCACTAGCTCGTGGCGAGGGCGGTTCGCACCCCCTGTACCCTTCTAAGTGCTCTGAGCCTGGAATATTAGGACAGGGGATCGCTTTCGGGCCGAAGCACGATAGCATTCCCCTGGCCGTGTCCTTTTTTTGACCGCTAGATTGTCTCGCAACCAGTAAAGTCTTCCAAGTACTTTCTAAAATAAGTGAGTAACCATTTTTGACCTTCGGAAAAAAGACCCTCGGAAATAAGTTAGTCCCCGTACTAATTGTCTGGATAACTCTTGGGCTCCCGCTATGCGCCCAGCAATCGCTCCCCGGAGCCGCCGGTTGGAAAGGAGTACTACGCGACCCGGCCGGCAAACCGCTAAGCGGGGCAACGATAGAACTTATCGGGCCCTCAGGGCACAAATACGTATCAGCCACGCAGCCCGATGGCGCCTTCCTCTTCAGCCGGCTCCCGCCCGGTCTTTTTACTCTCTCGGTCACCGTGGACGGCCATCACATCGCCTATCCGCAGCCTGTAACGCTGGAAGCAAGCGACGTCATCCTCACCCTCACCGACCAGGGAGCCCTATCGCTGCAAGCAGTGGTGGAGGAACCGGAAACCAGTGGGGGCGTTGCGCTTTCCAGCCAGGCGGTCAGCGGGCTTCCCTTGAACAAGCGGGACTTCAGCCAGTTATTACTCCTGGCCGCCGGCACCATGACCGACGCCAACGGAGCTACTAACTTCACCCAGCAGTTCGCCATCAACGGCCAGCGCGGCGTCGAAGCCACCTTCGCCATGGATGGCGCAGATATCAGCGACCCTGAAATGGGCGGCTCTACCTTCAGCAACTTCAACGTGGACGCGGTCCAGGAGATTCAGTCCCAATCCGGCTGGATGCCGGCCGAGATAGGCCGCGGAGCCTCCGGCCTTACTAACATCGTCACCCGGTCCGGAAGTAGCGGCTTCCACGGCTCCTTCTTTGAGTTCCTGCGCAATTCAGCCCTGGACGCCAGAAACTACTTTGACTACTCCTCGATCGCCAACCCCGGCCGTCTCCCGCCCTTCCGGCGCAACGAGTTCGGCTTTACCAACGGCGGACCCGTCATCCTTCCGCATATCTACAACGGCGCCGGCAAGACCTTCTATTTTGGGCAGTACCAGGGCTTTCGTCAGGACCTGGGCACCACCCAGGTATTTCCCGTTCCCACCGCCCAGGAACGCGCCGGCCAGGACACCACGGCCTTTCCCGGCGACACGCTGCTGGTGCCGGTCGATCCGGGTATAGCCCGTGTCCTGGCCCGTTATCCGTTGCCCAACGACCCGCTGGGTCCCTATGGAGACCACACCTACGCCAGTTCCTCGCCGGTGGTGACCAATGCGAACCAATTCTCCCTGCGCCTCGACCACCAGGTCTCCGCGCGATCCCAGTTCTTCGCCCGCTTCAATTTCAACAACTTGGATGGGCCCACCACCAACCCCGATCAAACCACGATCGATCCCGCCTTCGGCATTCGTTACATCGACCACCAGCGCAACCTGGTCTTCACCTTTACCCGCACCGTCTCCCCGCGGCTGGTTCTGGAATCTTCAGCCAGCGTCACCCGGGCCACGCCCTCTTTTCCCACCACCGACCTTACCGACCCCGCGGTCAAGTTCAACGACGGCTCCTACGAACCCTTCAACCAGCCTGCGGGAACGGTCATCAGCATCTACGGCAATCTCTTCCAGTTGCGCCAGAATCTTTCCTTTACCACCGCCAGCCACGCCTTCAAGGCAGGCGCTGAGATGCGGCTGAACCGCGACACCACTTACTTTGGTATCAGCCCCGATGGCGAATATGACTTTGGCGGAGGCACTGCCTATTCCCCCATCAACATTCCTTCGCAAAGCGGCCTGCACAACATCCGTGCTGGAGATCCGCTGCCTGACACGCTCACCGGCCTGCTCAGCGGAAGCCCCTTCGTCTATACCGTCGCTGTCGCGCCCCCTTACTTCTCCGGCGGCCAGCACATCGGGGCTGCGGCCATCAACCGCAATGCCTTTGCCTTTTTTGCCCAGGACACGTGGAAGATTTCGCCTCGCCTGGTGCTGGACTACGGCCTGCGCTACGAGCTCTACGCGCCCCTCTCCGAGCGCGCCAAAAGAACCTCCGGCCTCGCCTTTGCCAACACCCCCACGGGTGTCGAGCAGACATTCGTCGTCAACCCTCAGCCTGTCTATCGCTTCAATCTCGACGGCCTGGGGCCGCGGGTGCAGCTCGATTGGCTGGCCGGCGCGCAGATCCACGTCCGGGCCGCCGGCGCAATCACCACCATCCCGCCCAATCTTTTCCAGGACAATTCGGCCACCGGGTCCATCCCATTTGCCGTGGATCCCCGCCTCACCTCCGCGGCCGCGGCGCCTATCCCGTACGGCTTCCAGATCACCTCGAACGAGTTGCCGCTCGCCTACACGCCCCAGGGGCAGAACATTTTTGCCAATGGCACCAAGGCCGTCCATGCCAACACCGTTATGGATCTAAACCGCTACCAGCGGGATCTGGCCGCGCTCTCGCCCGCCCACCTGATTACTCCGCTGACCATCAATTGCATCGATCCAAAATTCGGCAACGCCTACCTGCAAACCTGGACTCTCGGCCTGGAACGCCATTTCGGCAACCTGGTAGGCGATGCGACCTACATCGGCACGGCCGCCGCCAAGCTGCCGCGGATGAGCTTTTTCAACGGCTATGCGGGCGCGGGGCCGGCCTTCGCTCCGTATACCCAGTTTGACCAGGCGGGGAACATCGTGGGCGGCTTCGGCACCGAGAACGTTATCACCAACACCTCCCATTCTTCTTACAACGCCTTGCAGACCTCGCTGCAGGGAACTGTGCCCCATGGCGGGCCTGGCTTGCAGGCCAGCTACACGTGGTCAAAATCGCTCGACGACGTCAGTTCCGTCATTGGGGGATTCATCACCGGAGGTTCCGGCGCCATCTCGCAAACCGCTCCTCAGGATCCCTTAAACACCCATCCGGAAAAAGGGCCGTCGACCTTCGATGTGGCTCATGTGTTTACCCTGAGCCTGGCGCAAGATCTCCATGGAGAAGACATTGCGTTCCTGCAGCCGCTAGGGAGAGCCGTGACTGCAGGCTGGGAGTTGCTCAGCATCTCCAGCATCAACAGCGGATCGCCCTTCACTGTCTATTCCGGCGTGCAGCAGACGGATGCCGGAACCAACGGTGTAGATCGTCCGGACCAGGTAGGCATTCCGCACTTATCGACCGCCCGCAAAGTCCGCCAGGACTATTTCGGGCTGGGAGCGAACAACGCCTCGTATTTCTCCATTCCCATCAATGTGCCGGGTGGCACTGGCCCAAACCGCGGACGCTTTGGCACTCTGGGGCGCAACACCTTTCGCGGACCGGCTTATTACGATTACGACTTTGCCCTCATCAAGAGCACGCCGATTGGCCATCGCCCGAGCGGCATCGAGCGAATGGATCTGCAATTTCGCGCCGAATTTTTCAACCTCTTCAACATCGTCAACATGGGCCTGCCGGCCAACACGCTATTGGGTTCCGGCTTCGGCGAGATCAGCCGCACCGCCGGCACCTCCCGCCAAATCCAATTCTCCCTCAAGCTCATCTACTAACCGGCGGTGGAACTCTTCGGCCTCAGTCATTTCCCGCCAGCCGCTCCGGATCGCGGAAGGGAAGCGGCTCCAGCAGAACCGGACTGAAGACCCTGCAACTATTGCTCGTCGTCCTCCTGCAGTTCGCTGGTAACCGGCGTGAGGGTTCCAAACAAGCCATTGGTCTCATTGTCAGGGCCCGCGGTAAAGAACAAAGTACTGCCCGGACCGGAAGCGCCGCCATTGCCGAATGCGAGTGCCCACACCCCGTCAATGTTCACCGTCGAGCCGCCGGCATTCAGGACGTTTCCCATGAACCGGCCGGTCCGTGGATTGAATGCCGCAACCGTACCGCCACGGAAATTGCCAACCAGTAAGGCATGGCTGAACTCGCCGAAGTCTGCCGGAGCCAGCACTATTCCCCATGGAGCATTCAACCAGTCCCCATGCTCAAGGTGTGCAAGGTTTTTGCCATGGCCATCGAAGACCACAACATAACCTAAGCCCGCGCCCCCAACCGGATCGTGTTTTGCCGAGTCTTGCTGGGCAAAGGTTACATAAATGTCAGGTCCGACGCCCTGCACGTTGAAGGGCGCAAAGCCGGGCGGGATCCCGTCATAGTGAAAGGCCTCCTCGGGGACGCTGACTGGTTTGAAGTTGGAATCGAAAACGTCAATCCGGCCGCTGCGGAAGTTGGCAGCTAAAATGTATTCGCTGCCGCCAATCTCCGCGATGGTCGCTCCCTTGTAGACTGCTCCATAGTTTTTGTTGGGGACTTGTGAATTGTCCACCTCAATGACCGCAGTGGTTGCATTAACCCCCGAGTTCCAGCCTTGGATCGTCCCATCCTCTGTGGCAAACAAGAAGACCGCCGGCTTGCCCGGGGCAAGAAGAAAATCAGTTGTGCTGCCGTTGTACATTACCGCGGTGGGAGATCCGGGAGCAGGTTGGCCTGGGGCGTTCGGAATCTTGACCCCATTTCCCGGCATGCCCCCAGGGGCGTTGAGCGCGACGATTGTCACTGGCACCAGCACGGGTGGCGGTGTCTGTACTGAGGGATTAGCAGGATTCAAACCAGAAGTGTTGTATAGCGTAGACGTGCCGCCGGCATTGTTTGAAATCCACCAAGGGGTGGTCGGCCCATGGACCAGTCCCCATGCGTTCAGAAGGTTGGGATCAGTGACTGAGGCTGCGGGAGTCACCGGCACATTGGATACTAGATTCGTCTGTTGATAGTGTTGCGCCAGCGCAAGGGTAGGAAACAGCGATAGGGCGAAGGCGGGAACCAGTAGTGGCCTCAAGATTGGGGCGGCGAATTTCATATAGCTTCTCCTTTTAGGGGCCGCAATTTATTGTTTGAGCCTGCCTCCCCGCCAAAGCTGCGCTTTCCCCGGTCCAGGCAGCCGCCAGCAGCGGTGCCCTCTCGAGTGGGACTTGCTTTCTTGATTGGCACGGCGGCCTTCATTGGGGTTCCTATTCACACCCAATGACTGGGGAGAACCTAGCCAGTGAGGAATCCTATGCCGCGTGGCCGTCCGAGTTGTCACAGTCTTGTCAAAGTTTCCGGGGATGCGGCTGCGAGCCGCAAGGAACAATCACAGACGAGCCATCCTCGGTCTCACTCTTGACCGCGAGCAGAAATCCGGTTTAGCCCTAAGCCTGGAGCCTGAGAACACGCCTCTCACGGTCCTTACGCTACCGGCTACCCGGTAGGCTTCTTGACGTCCACGGTCGCATTCACGGTTCCCGCCCGGCCGGTCGTCATGTCCCACACGCCCAGATACAAGTAGTTGCTCCCCGGTGGCAGGTTCACGCTCTGGGCGAAAGTCAGCTTCGCGTCCGGTAGGCTTCTCGCCTTTTGTTGATCTACGTCAAGCGCAAACTTCAAGGCCTTGCGCGACACCAGCTCGCCGTTGCGATCGTAGACAAACACCGCCGCACCTAGCTCCTCGGTGCCCATGTTGCCCTGGACGTAGGCCGCATACACGTCCTTTGCCGGCACGGAGTACTCCACGACATAACGCGTCTCGCCTTTTTTCAGCGGAGAATCCTCCGGCAGAGGAGCTGCTGCGGGAGGCGCCGGCGTGATCCGAACGCTGAAGACCAGCGGCTCGCTTTGATCGTCCGGTACCTTCACCTCGACTTTGCTCCCTCCTGCCCGCAGCACCGTCCTGGTCTTTATTTCCCTTGCCGGTTCCATCCTCGGTGGTGGCCGATTTGAGCCATCGTCGAAATACCCGTGCCGGTAGCTCAGCTCGTAGTGCGGGTCCGCCAGCTTCACCTCGACCCGATGCCACTTGCTGTTGCTCTTCAGGTTATTTGGCGTGTAGCTCAGGGTGTAATAGTTCCCATCCGTTGCCAGGATGCGCTGCGTCGCCTGCGCCAGGCCGTTTGTATTGACATACGCGGTACCGCCGGTTGCTGCGGCATCCTGCCGCATCTGCATATGCTGCCTGGCAATCGCTATGGCTGCGCGGCCGAAAACAGTCATCAGCCCGCGGGCATCGATGGGGTAGATCGCGATCCGCTCCGACTCCAGCAGGTCGTAAATCTCACGCCGCGCAGCGGGATCGATGATGACCGACATCGGGTCAGGACCCAGGAGCATATTTGATCCGCTGGTGAACCACAGCAGGTTCTTTCTCCCTGGAACCTGATACATATACACGGCGACCTGCTGCAGCGTGTCCAGGTCGCTGGCCATCCACGCTCCTGGCTGCTGCAACCTTGGAATCGCTTTTTGGATGGCAGCCAGCAGCGTTGCATGATCATCGGTGAAACTTGCCAGCTCGACGGTTACGGGGCCGGCGCGGGTGAATACGGCCACCGGTTCCCCCGCCGGCAGGTTGTTCACAAACTGCTTCATCTGCTGGAACAGGGACATCTGGTCTACGATCCCGATGGTGGTCGTGTCGAAGAGCAGAACATTTACCTGGGCCGGGGGATGCCGCAGGTAGTCGTTGCTGAAGTGGCCCGGCGCAGCCGAGGCTTCCATTAGCCGCGGCGCCTGCTGGCGGTGTTCTTCGAACGAAGCGAGCTTCTGCGATTTTCCGTTGTCGAGGAGCCGGAAATCGTTTTGGGTCAAGCCTGTTATGGGATTGCCCTGCTTGTCGGTCACGGTTACATCGGTGAGCACGACCCGCGAGTTGACCTGCAGCGTATACGGCGCCTGATTCGAAGAGCCCGGTGAGCCGGCTGTCTGTCCCCAGGCCAATACCGGCGTGGTTCCGATCAGCAGCCAAACTCCCGTCGTCACCAGAACCCTCATCGGAACCCCCGGGGACCGCGCACGACACTCATCCTGACGTACCATTTCCGGCCAAAGTCTCGGCGGGCCGGTGGCGGTAGGCGGCTCGTTTGAACTAAGCTCCCGAACGGCGGCCTTCCGACTCTTTGATCTCTAATTCGGCAATACATTCTGATTCGGCGAATCCAGTGAGAAGGTCGGTATTTCAATATCAAACAGCTCGTCCCTATCGCTCTCCATCTGGTAACTTCCGCCCATCATCCCCGATGGCGTGTCGAGCTGGGTACCACTGGTGTAGGAATAGCTCTCGCCGGGCTTGAGGAGTGGTTGCTCTCCAATCACACCCGGCCCCTTGACCTCGGTGAATTCGCCGCGCGCATTGGTGATCATCCAGTGCCGGCTTCGCAGTTGAACTGTATCCCGTCCCTGATTTTCGATGGTCACCCGATAGGCCCATAAATACTGCGAATTACCAGGCGATGAATTCGCCTCAAGATAAGTGGGCTCAACGGTTACTGCTATTCCTCGCGTGATTGCCACATACGGTGTCCGATTTGCCATAAAACAAGGTTAGAGCAAATTTCGCTTTTGGGATTAGTGCTGCGAGCTGTTCGAGGCGGGCAGGATGGTTGAGGTGACGGTCATCAGGTGGTAGTTGCCGTAAGTCGCGAGGAAGCTCCACTTGTAACGCCCCCCATCGAGTGACGATGACTTCGAGGAGATGGTCCTGGGCAGCCAGAAATGCTTGCCGTCCATCGTGACTCGCGCATAGTCGATGGACCAGGACCAGGCGACCGGGTGCCCTGAACCCTCATCGTGATGAGGTCGTTGCTGCTCCAGACGGACGATCTGCATCGAGGATGGATCGATGAAGGCACGGCCGACGGTCTGTTCACTGACGGGACATTGGGCGCCGGTGGGGAGAGGTGACTTGAGGGCGTATTCGAGAACAAGCACATCGTGGAGAAACAAGAGGGACTCGCCGGGTTTGTGGCGCAACTTGGGGAGCAGCCGGTAGTCATAGCAGTCTTTCAACTCTGGCGAGAGAATATTGGGAGCGCGGCTAAAACCCCCGACTAAAAGGGCGGGTCCGGTCAGGGACTGATCTTTGGCGGCCGTATGACCGTTGACATATTTGACTTCGCGGGACTCGATCAGGTCGGCGGTTTTACCATCGGCGCTGACACGTTTGAGTCGAAAGATGGAGTCGGTGGTGGAATCGAAGGTGGAACTCACCTCGCTATCGTGGACACCCTGCTTCAAAGGAGAGTTGTACGACGTGGTGGTTAGGCTGGAGACCACATGCTCATCGGCGAAGATGTTAGGGATGGTAGATAAGTATGCGGCATAGTTTTCCCATACATGCAGGAGAAGCTCGCTGGTGGCCGGATCGGAAACCGGCCGCGTCACCGGTTGCTGCATTGGTGATGGTAATGGGGGAGCCCGTGGCGAAGCTTGCGATGGCAGGGACGGCGGAAGGGAACTCGCCTGCGCCGCCGGCGGCGGGATCGGAGCTTGTGGCGGAGGAGGCAGCGTCGCAGGAACGATTGTTGGGATATCTACGTTGCGGGACAAGGCTGTCTGGCGCTGCTCAGAATCGGTCACCACCTCGCGTATCCGATAGCTGCCAGGTTTTAGTTGAAAGGCCATGTCGACACGAATCCCAGCCTTGAGAAACTCCGGCAACTGTCCATCTGCAACATTTACGTTTGCGTGCCGCTGCTGGGCAATCACCAGGTTTCCTTTTTGATCGAAGACCCCAAAAACAAAGGTCAACGTGTCGAGGTTATGATCCCCTGTCTTTTGCAGATGGAGTGATTTGGCGTCCACGCGGGATGACAAGAACAGCTCCTGTGTTTCTCCCTGCCACGCTGAGACGTTTGCATCCAGATTAACTGGAAACTGTCCGATTTCCGTTTTCGAAAGGAGCGCTTCCCGAATCTGCTCCTGCCCTTGATCGGCGGCACCGGACGCTTCTACTTCTTTGGCCTCCGCCTTTGCCTCCGCTTCATTCCTGGGCGCGAAATAGCTGCGGCGAGCCTGGATGCTATACCCCGGCTGCTTCTCGGCCAGCGTCACCTTCAACTCGTGAAGTTTGCCGTCCGGTTTAAGGTCTTTGGGAGCGAAGGCCAGTATGTACGCTCCGGGAGGTCCTGCCAACCGCCCCAACCCGGCCTTCAGATCGTTGTTGTTATGAAAGAACTCGCCGCCGGTTTCTTCCGCAACCTGTGCCAATACAGCCCCTGCGACTACCTCCCTGTTTTGGTCCAGGCGGTGCATCGCTCCTGGTGCCGCTCCTCCTGACGGAATGTACATCAGGGACGCGTCCACCTGGCGCTCCAGGACCGCCAACCCTCTTGGGTCGAGCGCACTGATAACCACCTGTAAACGCAACGCCTGGTCGATGATCCGCTCTAAACGAAACTGGTCATCCTCCAACAGAAAGCCAGGGGAACCAAAAATGACGGTTCGCTGACCCGGCATCTGCGCCGTATACTTCACAACTTGTTCAAGTTCCTGCAGGTCGGAGCGCGTGAGTATCTCCGCCTGGCCCACAACCGTGGACGCTCGATCGAGAAGGAAATTCTTATTTGCAATGGGATCCCTTGACGGCAAGCAGTCGCGCTGCGCTGCCTCCTGGAACGCTAATCCCCAGGCATCTCCTGTCCTCCAGGGATTTTCAAGATCGACTCTGCCCACGGTTCTCGTCATTTCGAGCGCCTGGTAGTCGGAGAGATCCGGGCAATCATGCCCGCGGGCGGGCGCGCGTCCACTGGCCCGAAGCCTCGACAGGGCTTCATGGATCTGCTTCGGGTCAGAGGTAAAGTCGGAGAGCATCGCCCCGGAAGTAAAAATGGCTACACGGTCCGCCGGTTGGAAATTCGCAGCAAGGTAGTCATCGGCAGCCTTGCGTACCTGGATGATGTCGGTATCCGAGGTGTACAGGTCGTCGAAGTAGAGAGCTAGAAACCGTCCGGGCAATGCGGGAGAAATCGCTGCACCCGCTTTTTCTGGCCCATGACCTACCGCCGGAGGCGAAGCCGGCTCATCCCCAGCCTCCGCCTCAAATTGCACGATCGGCTGCTCCTTGCCGGAATCGAAGAGCTTGAAGTCCTCCTTCCGAAGGCCCTTCACCGGCTTACCCTGCGCGTCACGCACGACCACCCGCACAACCACCAAGTTACTGGTTACCTTTAACCGGGTTGGCGGCAGGTTGCTCGCGTTGGTGTCTGTCTGGGCTCGGGCTCTCGCCGGCTTAACGGGAAATACAAGGGCGGCCAACAGGGTTACGATCGCAAGGCATCGGGCGATGCCAATCCCGGGGCTGAGCATGGACTCTACATCCGACGCGCAAAGTCTAGCATTCTGCAGCAGCGACCAGCAATGACCGCCGTCTCCTCAGCCTTGGGGAACTCCGGCCTTGCGAAAGACAGCGAGGGCGCTATCCAGGCCGGCTTTCGCGGCCGCTTCCGGTGTCATGTCTTTCGTTCGCCCGAAGACTTCTACGCTGAGCGCATCGTTGTAGTGAATGGTGTGCAGCGCCTGCAGGAAGCCGGTCAGGTTGATGACACCTTCGCCGGGCAGCAGACGCTGATTATCGTGGATCTGCTCTGGAGGCAGGTTCGGCGAGTCATTGAAATGGACGTGCACGATGCGATCGCGGCCGGCGGCGATGATGTCCTCCGTGGTGGCTCCGGCGTGGTGCCAGTGCCAGGAATCGAGCAGCAGTCCGACGTTGGGACCGCATTCCTTGGCGAACGCGAGCATATCGTTCATGCGCCAGATGAATTCGTATTTGTGCGCTTTGCGCAGTTCGAGCGGGCCCAGAAACTCCAGGCCAAGGCGAACGTTAGAGCGCGCCAAAATGCGAGCACTCTCTGTAAACCGCTGCTTATAGGTTTGCCGCAGTTCGTCTTTGGGCGTGTCGCTCGACGGCATGATGTACGTCATCATGCGCGGGCAGTGGATCGCGGCAGCGAACTGGGCGGCTGGTTCGAGTTGGGTCAGAGAGGCCTTGAAGGTTGCGTCGTCCTTCCGGAATTCAACTGGGAACTCGATGATGGCCGGCCTGATCTTAAGGCCGGCAAGCAGGTCGTTGGTCGCGCTGGCGCCGGCTTCCATCGCCGGGCGCAGCATAATGTCCGTGCCGGGAAAGCCAGTTTGCGCGGCCAGGCGGGCGAAGTCAGGCCAGTGAACACGGCCTTGCAACAGGACGCTGTTCAGCGCGAGGAACATGTTGCGGTCTTCGGAGGACGCTCGGGCGAGGGGGGCGAAAGCTCTGGCCAGCGTGGACGCGGCAAGCAGCTTACCAAATGATCTTCTGGATATCAAATTAGACATGCGCAATCGATGATACCCGAGTAGCATGGTGTCGAGGAGAGGGACGACATGAACAGACGAGAGATGTTGACCACCACCGGTGCTGCGACGCTTGGGGCACTTGTCATGCCGAAGCTGATGCACGCCGAGGCTCCAGCGAGCCAGGTAGCGATCGTGCGTTGCCGCGATTACGCGCAGTATGGGCAGCAACTCTCGAGCGCGTTCGATAAGATTGGCGGCCTTGATAAGTTGGTGCGCGGCAAGACCGTTGGCCTCAAGCTCAACCTCACCGGGAATCCGAAAAACTGGCCACTGACGCCCGACCTTCCTTATCGCACGAATGCGCAGACGGTGGCGGCGACCGTGCATCTGTTTGCCCGGGCCGGCGCGCGCCGCGTGGTCATGATCGAAAGCTTTTTCCCCGCCGACCAGGATCTCTCGCTGTGGGCACGCTACGGCCTGGACGTAAAAGCGATTAACAACATGGGTTTGCCGGTGGTTTGGGAAAACGTGCAGAACCTGGGCAACTACAAGCAATATGTGCGCATGAAGGTGCCCTGGGGCGGCTACGCCTATCCGGCATACCATCTGAACCCGGCGTTCTATCAGTGTGACGTATACGCTTCGATGGCGAAGTTGAAGAACCATTGGATCGCGGGCGTGACCATGACCATGAAGAACAACTTCGGCAACACGCCCTGCTCGCTCTATGGCGGGGACTGCGGTCCTAACGGGAACGAGCGGCCGACGAAAGAGCGCGGAGATGTGCTGCACAACGGAACCACGCCTGCGCCCTCTGTGGTAGATGCCGAGTTGCATCCTGATTCGCCGCGCGATCCGGGCTATCGGGTTCCGCGTATTCTCGTGGATCAGAACGGTATTCGGCCCATTGATATCGCGATCATTGATGGTGTCGAGACGGTGCGGGGAGGGGAAGGTCCGTGGCTTCCTGGGCTGGAAAAGATGAGCCCGGGCGTGATCATTGCCGGCCGCAACGCCGTAAACGTGGACGCTGTCGGGATGGCAGTGATGGGCTACGATCCGTATGCGGAGCGTGGCACTTCTCCGTTCATCCGCGGCGA
The DNA here is from genome assembly GCA_963721125.1 of uncultured Acidobacteriaceae bacterium. Lineage (GTDB taxonomy): Bacteria > Acidobacteriota > Terriglobia > Terriglobales > Acidobacteriaceae > PALSA-350. The sequence goes on from CAVRHZ010000002.1 coordinate 21,133, forward strand.
CAACTCGCTGCGTCTTGCGGAAGAAGCCGGGATCGGAACACGGAACCTGAAGCGTATCGAAGTCGTCGGACTTTCCATTAAGGACGCTCATATCAATTTCGGACCCGGTGCAGTTGGTAAAAAGATGAGCGAGATAAACGCATAGACCGGCTCTGATCTTGCCGGAGACTCAGCAAAAGATCGACCAGGATCAATTGGATCGATTGGGTCGCCCAGTCAGTGATTATCTTGCTTCGGCCTCTTGCTGTGCAGGATCGGGACCGGCGCCGCCGTTCGGCGCATTGTGGTGTTGATCACCACGACCGCCCATGAGCGGCTTCGGATAAGCGGGCCATTTTCCAACCAGCCGGCTTAGAAGCGCCGCAGATCCTACAGCACTCACGACAAAAGGGAGAACTACCACCAGGGGGAACCAGTGGCCCGGGTGGAGCAACGAAGAACCCGGAGTGAGTGTTGTATGCCCTTTGTCAGTATCACGCGCCTGAGAGTTCGATCGATTCGCTTCCTGCCCTTCTTCGTGCGCTATGCTTACCGCTCCGTGCGCCAGGTCAAGACGTCGCCCGGGTTTCAATGTGGCGGCCTGTTGGCGGACCGAAGCTGGACCTTCTGGACGATGACCGCTTGGGAAAATCAGGAGAGTATGCGGCGCTTCATGACGACAGGCTCTCATAGCGCAGCTATGCCGCGGCTTCTGGACTGGTGTGACGAGGCTTCCGTTGTCCATTGGGAACAGGCGGAGGCTGCCCTGCCCACCTGGACGGAAGCAGATCAACGGATGCGCGCCAGTGGACGTGTGTCCAAGGTGCGGAACCCGAGTCCCCAGCATGCCACACTGACCTATCGGGCGCCACGTCTGTCAAGGAGCGTTGCGATTAGGCCAGTCAACAAGTAACCCGTCATTGGACTGGTAAATGTGCCAACCTCAAGGAACAATCACAGCTGATCCGTCCTGGGTCTCATTCTTCACCGCGAGCAGTGCTTTATTAGCATCCTGCAAGGGAAACACCACTGCTTGCGGACGAATATTCAGCTCTCTCGACAGCGCCAGAAAATCGCGCGCATCCTGACGCGTCATGTTCGCCACACTGCGAATCTGCCGCTCGCCCCAGAGCAGCTTGTCATAGTCAAACGCAGGCATCTGGTCGAGGTGGATGGCATTGATCGCGACCACTCCACCTTTGCGCAGCGACGCCAGGGCACTGACCACCACCTTGCCACTGGGAGCGAAGGTGATTGCCCGGTCCAACTCCACCGGCGGCTTCTCATTCTCGTTACCCACCCAGGTCGCGCCTAGCGCGGCCGCTCTCTGGCGATGGTTCTCTCCCCTCGTCACTACATAAACCTGGCACTTCCAGAATTGCAGAATAGTGATGGCCAAACCAGCCGAGCTGCCAAAGCCGAAAAGTCCCACCCGCTCCCCCTGCGCCACGCCGGCCACCCGCAGGCTGCGGAAGCCGATAATCCCGGCGCACAACAACGGAGCCACATGGACGTCATCCAGGCCGGCCGGCAGCGGAAAGCAGAAATCCGCCCGCGCCAGGGCATACTCGGCATAACCACCGTTGACCGTGTATCCGGTAAACGTAGGCTGATCGCACAGATTCTCCATCCCGTGACGGCAGTACCAGCACTCTCCATCGACGCCGCCGATCCAGGAGACCCCGGCCCGGCTGCCCAGCGGCAGTTCGGCCGTCGCGCCGCCCGCCACCTCGCCCACAATCTGGTGGCCCGGGATCAGCTTGGGATGAAGCGCCGGCAGGTCCCCCTCCGCGATATGCAGGTCAGTGCGGCAAACCCCGCACGCCAACACGCGCAGCAGCACGTAGCCCGCCTGCGCTTCCGGACGGGGAAACTCCTCGATCTGTAGCAAGGACCCAGGCGCCGTATGGCCGGCAATAAGAACGGCGGCTTTCATGGGGTCCTCCTAAGCCTTCCCCGCCTTCAGCGCGAGTTCTTCGCTAAGCTTGCGGGCGTTGATGGAATGCTCGTGCGCCTGCTTGGACAGCTCGTGGGCAGTGAGATGATCTCCTTTACCGTGGGCGGTTGCCGCTGCCAGGTGGGCATGGGCGGCAAGGTTATGGAGCTCGGCGACTCGATCGTGCGTGCTTTGTGGCATGGTCAGACTCTCCTGGAGATAGGTTAGTCCTCCACCGGCATTCCATGCACAGCCGTGCCATTTCCCCAAAAGTCTTTGCTTGGCGTATGGCTTTGGGCATCTTGCACCTCTCGCAGCGCATCCATTTGGGGGTGTTGAGCCGGCTCCTACGTTGTTTCCTCTCAAATATGTGCAATTCTGGTCTTTATCTTGAGCCCACCCCAGTCAGTTTCAATGTGGCACATGCATTCCTGTAATCGCCTATGCTCTGTGAACCTGCCAGCCCAGCCTTCATCGAATATTTTCGAGAACTTACTGACCCGCCGACGTCTCTTGCGAGACAATTACCTGTTCGAATCTTGGATATTGTGAGCTTAGAGGTGCACAGCCTTGAATACCATTGATCCCAGAGCCGGCAAACTTGCCCAGGCCAGTGACTTGGTCAACGTGCCAAAACTAATCACCGCTTATTATGAGGAACGCCCCGACCCTCGCGTTCCCGAGCAGCGGGTTACCTTTGGCACCTCGGGTCACCGCGGTTCCTCCTTTGAGCGCTCCTTTAACGAATGGCACATTCTGGCCATCACCCAGGCCATTTGTCTCTATCGCGCTCAGCAAAAAACCGACGGGCCGCTCTTCCTGGGCATCGACACCCATCCACTCTCCGAGCCGGCCCTGGCCAGTGCGCTCGAGGTGCTCGCCGCCAACCGGGTGGATGTCATGCTGGCGAAAGACGATGAGTACACGCCCACCCCGGCCATTTCTCATGCCATTCTCACCTACAATCGCGGCCGCACGACCGGCCTGGCCGATGGCATTGTAGTCACGCCCTCGCACAATCCCCCTGACTCCGGCGGCTTCAAGTACAACCCCACCCATGGCGGCCCGGCATCGTCCGAGGCCACCTCCTGGATTCAATCCAAGGCCAACGAGTTTCTCGCTGCCAAGCTCGACGGCGTGCAGCGTGTATCTCTGGATGCGGCCCTCAAGGCCTCGACCACGCATCGCCACGACTACGTGTCCGCTTACGTCGAGGATCTCGGCAACATCATCGACATGGAGGCCATCCGCAGCTCGGGGATCAACTTCGGGGTGAATCCTCTGGGCGGGGCGGGCGTGCATTACTGGGAGCCGATCGCTGAGCGGTACGGGCTGAATCTGACCCTGGTCAATAATATGGTCGATCCCACCTTCCGTTTCATGACCCTCGACTGGGATGGCAAGATCCGTATGGATCCCTCCTCAAAGTATGCGATGCAGTCACTGATCGCAATGAAGGACAAGTTCGATGTGGCCGTCGCCTGCGACACCGACCACGACCGCCACGGCGTCGTGACCCGGAGCAGGGGATTGCTGCCTCCCAATCACTATCTCGCGGTGTGCATCCACTATCTCTTCGGCCACCGTCCCCAGTGGGGAAAGCAGGTCGCGGTGGGCAAGACGGCGGTAAGCAGCAGCATGATTGATCGCGTCACCGCCGGGCTAGGCAGAGAGCTTTTCGAGGTTCCGGTAGGCTTCAAGTATTTTGTTGATGGACTGCTCGACGGCAAGCTCGGGTTTGTGGGCGAAGAGAGCGCCGGCGCCTCTTTTCTGCGCCGCGACGGTAGCGTATGGACGACGGATAAGGACGGCATCATCGCCGCCTTGCTGGCGGTCGAGATCACGGCCACCATGCATAAGGACCCAGGCGATATTTACCACGAACTCACGAAGCAATTTGGCGACCCGCTATACGACCGGACGGATGCCCCAGCGACCACCCAGCAGAAGGCCATGTTGGCGAAGATGAGCAAAGAAAGCATCCAGAGTTCGACCCTGGCTGGAGAGAAGATCCAGTCGATACTCACTCACGCGCCCGGGGACGGCCAGGCAATAGGCGGCGTCAAAGTAATTGCCGAGAGTGGTTGGTTCGCGGCGCGCCCATCCGGCACCGAAGAGATCTACAAGATCTACGCCGAAAGCTTTCGCGACCAAAAGCACCTGGAGCAGATCCAGTCCGAGGCCCAATCCATCGTGAGCGAGGCATTCAGCGCAGCGATGGCGCGTTGACTTTCCGACGCAATCGTCTCACGAGAACTTGAATAACTTTTGCGCCGTAAGCCCGCGTATCTTTGCCCGTTCGGCCTCAGGCGCGAAGTCGAACATCAGGTCGAACAACTTCACTTCCCGTGCGAACTCCGTCATATTCGTACCGAGTCCACCCCAGATCATCCGGTCAGCGCCAAACGCTTCGTACACCCGTTTAACCAGCGGCTTCGCGTCCGCGTGAGGATACGGCTCCTTCGATACGGTCTCTACTCCGGTCGACGAGTACTTCATATACACCTGCGGTAGCTTGGCCAGCTGGAGCACCTGATCGTACTCCGCCGGTGTGCCTTGTCCCGGGCGCGCCAGGTGATCCAGAATAACCGGCGTCTGGTGAAACTTCGCCGCCAGTTCGCCGATCTGCACAGCATAGTGCGGAATGCAATGGATCTGAATATCCAATCCCAGATCGTGCGCAGCCTGCCAGGTCACAGCCATTTGCGGACTCAGCAAATCCCGATCTCTAATCAACCCAGTGGTCGTCGAAGGAGTTCCCGCCGCGTGAACCTCGTGGATTCTCAGCGCCACAATCCGTCCCGGATTTCTTTTGACCAGCGCCTGCATCCGTTTCGGCGTTTCCGGGGCAATGGGATCGAACAGGCAAGTGGCCTTAAAGAAGCCCGGGGAAGGCTCATGAGCAAGGCAATACTCCAGGTAGCGATGGTCATCCTGGTAAGGCTCCGGATGAACGATGACCGCATGATTCATCCGCGCCTCGCGGACAAACCGGACATAATCCTCCACCGGCTCCCGCTGTGGCTTATAGGATGCGCTGTTGTAGGGAAACCGAGCCGGGTCGTCCGCGAACAAGTGGATATGCGATTCGATCAGCACCCCCGCGGGTCGCACAGAGTCCGTCCCCATCGTCATCATGCTCAATCCCTGTGATCGAGCGGCCCATGCATGAGCCACTGCCATTGTCCCAATTAGCCAATCTCGCCGGGAAATCATCGTTCACCTCAAAGAGTCAGTCGCCGACGCTGATCGTACCAAATCGCAAGAAGCCGGCAGCGCGGGTACATGGATGCGCTACCGTATCAATTAATCTAAACTCTGTTTCGGCCGGATGATTGGGGGCAAACGATGCGGCAATGTCGAACCATTGTCAATGGGTATTCCGTTATAGGGCAATCTTCCCGGCGATGGGTGCCTTATTTGCTTCTGGCTCTCCACGCCTCGGTATGTGCTGCAGCAGCCCAGTTCACGATCCAGGTGAAAGACTACGCAGCGATGCCGATTACGGCTGTGCCTGGCGGCAAAAGCGTGAATGCTCCGTATCTCTCAAGGGTGAATTTTCTCCGTGAAGAACCCGGCGTAAACCGGCATAGACTTTTCGTCAACGACTTGAACGGGCCTTTATACATCCTCGACAAAAAGGCCAAGACCTTCACCACCTATTTGAATTTCAACGGGTATAACAGCCATCCAGGCTTGTTTCACAAATTAACGACCGAGCGAGGCTACGCCAACGGATTCATCAATTTCATCTTCGACCCGGACTACGCACACAACGGCAAGTTTTATACCATCCATATCGAGGATCCTTCTTTGCCGGGCTCTCCTCTTCCCGACAATGCGAATTTCCCTGGGTTTCATACCGAAGGGTATACGACAACGGCGGCCATTGAGACCCCTGGGCCGACGCAACGCGAGGCTGTCCTGATTGAGTGGACCGATACCAACCCGTCGGATACGAAGTTCGAGGGCACCGCTCGCGAAGTGCTGCGCCTGCAGCTCAACACCGAATCGCATCCCATGGGGGAATTCATTTTCGACCCAGCCGCAAAACCTGGGACACCCGATTGGCGAGTAATGTACATTGCGTGCGGAGACGGCAGGTCGGGTGAATTATCGAATCCCGCCGTAAGACAAAATCCCCAGCGTCTGGATACGTTGGAAGGTAAGATTCTGCGCATCATCCCCGATCTCAACGAACATAAAGACGCCAGCTCGCTCAGCGATAACGGCCGCTACCGCATACCAAACGACAATCCCTTTGTATCCGTGCCCGGAGCCCGCAGGGAAATATGGGCTTACGGTTTTCGAAATCCGAATCGCCTGAGTTGGTATTACGATCCGGCCCATCCCAGCAGGAATACTTTGTTCGCGACCGTGGTCGGTTTGCATACCTGGGAGATGATTGACATTGTTCATAAGGGGGCCAACTACGGTTACTCCTGGCGCGAAGGGAACCAGCAACTGAATGCAGACAACCACACCAGCAAACTTCCCGAGGTCGATGAGATACCCATCAGGGTGAACGCAACCACCACCGTGGGAACGGTCGCACCGGCTTATCCGGTGGTGCAATACGGGCATGTAAAAAGTGGCGGCGACGCCATCACCAGCGGTTATGTGTATCAAGGCAGGATAGCCGCACTCCGCGGAAAGTACATCTTCGGCGATATAACCACCGGCCGGATCTGGTATGCCAACTACAGCGATATGCTCGCAGCGGACGACGGAAACCCCAGCACGATGGCTGAGATCCACGAGGTGCAAGTCGTGTGGGACAAACCTGGAGGCGGAAAGGAACTGTACAGTACCATGGCGCCGATCACTGAGGCCGCGTATCATGCCCGGGGTGGGACGGTGCCCGGCCTGCCAGGCCGCGCAGTTATCTCGGGAGGCCGGTCGGATATCCGCTTCTGCATGGATCGAGAAGGTGAACTCTACATCTTGAGCAAGAGCGACGGTATGATTCGAGCTGTCGTCGGAGCAAGGAAGGAACACCCATGAATCGAAGGAAATTTATCACGGCTACCGGCGCTGCAGGCCTACTGGCTGCCAACGGCTTCAACACTGCTGCAGCGGCGGCGAAGACTCCCGTCAAACCCGCGCTCATGAAGCTTGGGGACCAGACCGCACCCACCAACGAGACCCACCTCAAATATCTCGCCCGGTACAGCGTACGCAATATTTGCGGCTACCCCGAGATCGAGGGCGACCGCATCTACGCTACCGTAGAAGAGCTGAACCGCATGGTCGACCTAGCCTCCAAGTGCGGCATCAGCGTCGACTGCACCACGCCCCCCTTTCTGGCGTCGAGTTACATCGATAAAGAAAAGCATCCGGCCATCATGTTGGCGCAAAGTCCGGAGCGCGACCGCGACATTGAATCGCTCCAGACCATGATCAAGAACTGCGCCCAGGCAGGCATTCCTTCCATTAAATACAACATGAGCATTCTGGGTGTGGTCCGCTCCTCCACACGCACGCCCGGACGCGGCGATGCGATGTACAGCACCTGGAAGCTTTCTGAAACGCACCCTGCAACCCCGCTCACCAAAGCCGGGCCCGTGAATGCGGATCAGTTCTGGGAACGGATCACCTACTTCCTCGACCGCGTCATTCCCGTGGCCAATGAGTACAAGATCCGTATGGCCTGTCATCCCCACGACCCCGGCATGCCGCCCGAGGGTTATCAGGGAGTCAATCGGGTGCTGGGCACCGTCGATGGCCTGAAAAAATTCATTACCATTCAAGAGAGCCCCTATCACGGGCTGAATTTCTGCCAGGGAACCGTCTCTGAAATGTTGGCCGATCCAGGCAAGGAAATCTACGACGTCATCCGCTACTTCGGCACCCGCAACAAGATTTTCAACGTACACTTCCGTAACATCCGTGGCCATCGCAATGATTTTCTGGAGGTTTATCCCGATGAGGGGGACGTTAACTTCGTAAAAGCGATTCAGGTATACAAAGAAGTCGGTTATCCCTATATGCTGATGCCGGACCATGTTCCACAAGCGCCCAATGACCCCAACGGACTGCAGTCGTTTGCTTTCTGCTATGGCTACATTCGCGCGCTCATTCAGTCCGTGGACTCCATGTGCCCGGTTACCGCATGAAATCAGGTAGGGAGGCACACTTTGCGCAAGACCGGTTACGCCCTGCTTCTACTGTCGCTCCTGGTTCTGCAACCGGTGCTCCGCGGGGCTACGGTGAAGAGTGAATTCTTCACCACCAGCGATGGTGTCAAGCTGCACTACCTGGAGAGCGGCGCCGGGCCTACTATCCTCTTCGTCCCCGGATGGACGATGCCGGCAAATATCTGGCAGCCCCAGATCGACTATTTCAGCCGCAACTATCACGTGGTTGCCATCGACCCAAGGTCTCAGGGCGACTCCGAAAAAACTCCCGATGGAAACTATCCCGGCAGGCGCGCGCAGGATTACAAAGAGCTGATCGATCACGTGGGCGGTTCGCCGGTAGTCATGGTCGGTTGGTCGCTCGGCGTCCAGGAGTCGCTGACCTACGTGCAGATGTTTGGAACTTACAAGTTGAGCGGGTTGGTCTTAGTGGATTTGAGCATCTACACCATGTCGACCCCGGAGGAACTCAACCACCGTTACGAACAGTTTCACACCTTTCAATCCAGCCGGCGGAAATACACAGACACCTTCGTGCGCGGCATGTATCACAAGCCGCAATCGGAGGAGTACCTCGAGAGCGTAATCGAAGCATCGCTCAAAACCCCCACCAGCACCGGGATCGCCCTGATCAGCGAGCTCGCCCTCAAGTATGACGAACGTCCTGTGCTCCCTAAGCTCAACATCCCCGTGCTCGCCGTCATGACTAGCAACAATCGCGCCGCGGCGGAGCTGATTGCCACGACCGTGCCCGGCGGGCAGGGAGAAGTATTCGAAGATGCCGGCCATTGTCTTTTCGTCGATGATGCCGACCGGTTCAACACTCTGCTCGAAGCATTTATGAAGAAGGCGTCTCCAAAATGATGACACCCGGGGAAATGGCAAAACAGGTGGGAGCGGGTCTGCTCTCGTTTCCGGTCACGCATTTCAGCGATCAGCTCGATTTCCAGACCAAGCCGTACCAGGAGCACATCGCCTGGCTGCTATCGCACAAGCCCGCCGGATTGTTCGTCGCCGGTGGCACGGGCGAGTTCTTCTCCCTCACGCCCGCTGAGTTTTCTAGCGTGGTGCGCGCCGGAGTTGCGCAAACTGCGCACCAGGCGCCGGTCATTGCCGGCTGCGGTTACGGCACTGCGATGGCCAAAGAATTCGCCCAGGCCGCGGAGAAAGCGGGCGCCGACGGAATCCTGCTCTTACCGCCCTACCTGGTGGGCGCGGAGCAGTCAGGTCTGGCTGCCCACGTGGAGGCGGTCTGCGCGTCGACCAAACTCGGCGTGATCATGTACAACCGCGACAACGCTGTTCTCGACGACGTAACCCTCGCAGGACTGTGTGATCGCTGCCCGAATCTCGTTGGCTTCAAAGATGGTGTCGGCGACATCGAGCGCATGACCAGGATCTACGCCAGAATGGGCGACCGCCTCACCTACATCGGCGGCCTGCCGACAGCCGAGACCTTCGCCCTGCCGTATCTGGAGATGGGCGTTACCACGTACTCCTCGGCCATCTTCAACTTCCTGCCCAACTTCGCGCTCGAGTTTTACGCGGCCGTACGCAAGCGCGACCACGTAACAGTATTCACGGGCTTGCGCGAGTTTGTGCTGCCTTATATCGAGATCCGAAATCGCCGCAAAGGCTATGCCGTCTCCATTGTCAAAGCAGGGATGAAGGCCGTAGGCCGTCCGGCCGGCCCGGTGCGCCCGCCGCTCACCGACCTGACAGAAGCCGAACTACGGGACTTGACCAAACTCATCGCAGGACGGTCTTGACTCGCAGCCAAAAGACCCGCGTCCGCTACCTGATCATCTGCCATTCTCTTCGCCGTTAGCTGCTTCAGCTATGGAGACCGGGTGGCGCTTTCTATCGCGGGAACCGCGATGGCCAAGGACATTTCCCTCGACCCGGTGAAGATGGGCTATCTCTTCTCCGGATTCAGTTGGGCCTACGTGCTCGGGCAGCTGCCCTCAGGAGCGTTGCTCGACCGTTTCGGCTCCAAGCTGGTCTACGGCACCGGCATCGTGATCTGGTCCATCTGCGCTCTGCTCACGGGCTTTGCCGGCTATCTTGCCGCGGCTACCGCCTTCACCGCGATCTTTCTTTTGCGGCTGGTAGCTGGATTCGCCCAGGCCCCTGTCTTTCCTGGAAATGGCCGCATCGTAGCCTCCTGGTTTCCCGCCAACGAGCGTGGCCGGGCTTCCGCGATCTTCAATGCCTCGCAGTATTTCGCGTTGATGATCTTCGCCCCTATCCTGGGCTGGATCATCCACTCCGCCGGCTGGAGGAGCGGCTTCTGGTTCATGGGTGTACTGGGCTTCGTCTTTGCTCTGATCTGGGTCAAAAACATCTACGATGTCAAAGACCATCCCCGTATCTCTGCTGCGGAGATTGAAGTCATCGAGCGGGGCGGCGGTTTGGTGAGTGCCGGCACGGGGAAGGGAAGTCTGCTCACCTGGGCTGCGATCAAGCAGTTGTTGAGCCATCGCATGTTGGTCGGTATCTACCTCGGCCAATACTGCATCACCACGTTGACCTGGTTTTTCCTGACCTGGTTTCCCGTATATCTATCCCAGGCGCGGCATCTTTCGATCATGAAGGTTGGCTTTGCGGCGGCATTGCCTGCGCTATGCGGAGGAACCGGCGGGATTCTCGGTGGGGTCGTTTCCGACCGGCTGTTGCGCGCAGGGTATTCCCTGAGTTTTTCGCGTAAGACGCCGATTATCGCCGGCATGTTGTTATCGGTAACCATGATCGGCTGCAACTATGCCGCGGCCCAGGCGGTGATGTTGCTCTTGATGTCTTTATCCTTTTTCGGCAAAGGGCTTCGGCTCTTTAGGTTGGACGGTGATCTCCGACACCTCGCCCAAGGGCATGGTCGGCCTGAACGGAGCGCTCTTCAACCTCATCGGCAACCTGGCCGGCATCACGACGCCGATCATCATCGGCTATCTGGTCAAGAAGACCGGCTCCTTCGACGACGTGCTCATCTTTGTAGGGATGACCGCCCTATGCGCCGTTGTGAGCTACGGCCCGATCGTAGGCGAAATCAAGCGCCTCGACGTGAAAACCACGTGAAGGTAAAGAGACCGCAGATCCCTCCACTCCGCTACCCCGGATTTCCTGTTGAGGTTGGTGGTGTTGGAGAACTGCATGCGGCTTTCCTTACTGAAAGCCGCACACGCGGTTGCGGTCAGTGCCGCGTAGCAGGAAATCCGGGTACGCTCCGGTCGGGATGACAAGTCTGTTTGGGTACCCGCAACCTAGCACTCAAACCAATTTGCCATCCCGACCGGAGCCTAGCGTAGTGGAGGGACCTGCGGTTCTCTGCATGAGCAACGAAGGCTGGATGCCCCATTCAAGCCGTACTTTGGCTTGAGTGGGATACCACCGCCCTAGAACTTATTCCAAAGGTACTGGTTATAAACATCGTGGTGATACTGCACTTCCTGCGCCTTTACCAACGTCCCCAACAACCGGGGGCAGCGGTCTGCGGAAGCCTTCTTAAGCTCAGCGTACCGCTCTTTCACATCCGCCCCCAGCAGAGTATCGTTCCACTCCGCCGCCTGGAAATTCTCCAGGGCAGTATAGATATTGTCCGGCAGAAACCGCTTGGCCTTGCGCAGATTCTCGATCTTCGCGGTCTGCCCCTCGATCCCTGTTCTGAACACCGAATAAAGCACCAGGTAAGGATTGGCATCCGGGCTCACCGAACGCACTTCCACCCGCATGCTCCTGGCGTTGCCGATCGGTATGCGCACCATCGCCCCGCGATCGATGGCCGAAGCAATCAGCTGGTTAGGCGCTTCAAAGTGAGGATCGAGCCGGCGATAGGCATTGACGCTCGCATTCAGCAGCGCGCAGATATCATTCCCATGGGTGAGAATGCGATCGACAAACTCCCAGCCCATCTTGCTCAGCTTCTCTTCACCCTGCTCATCCCAAAAAAGGTTTTTACCTTTCTCGCTGATGGAAACATTGGTGTGCATGCCGCTGCCATTCACGCCGACCACTGGTTTGGGCAGAAACGAGGCCGTGAAGCCCAATTTCGTAGCCACCTGCCGGCAGATGAGCTTATAGAGCTGGATCTGGTCGGCAGCCGTCACCACATCGCTGTAACTGTAGTTAATCTCAAACTGCGAGGGCGCAACTTCCGGGTGGTCCTTCTCATTCTCGAATCCCATGGCTCGCTGTACCTCAGCGCTGGTATCGATGAAGGTGCGCAGCGGATCACCGGGCAGCGAGTGGTAGTAGCCGCCGGTGTTCACGTACTCGAAGCTCTGCGTCTCGGGATAGTGCCGCTCGGCGTCGATGCCCTTGAAGAGAAATCCTTCAATTTCGTTGGCCGCGTTCAGGGTGTAGCCCTTCTGCTGGTAGAGCCCGTCGGCGTAGTTCTTGAGCACACCGCGAATATCGGCAGGGAACGCCGTTCCATCCTTCGCGATCACGTTGCCAAAGACCAACGTCTTGCCCGCGCCGAACACGTCGGAGGGCACCCAATAGAAAGATCCCCAGTCGATGCCCAGGCGAAGATCGCTCTCTCTCTGTGCGGTAAACCCGCGAATCGAGCTGCCATCAAACGTCAGGTTATCGTCGCTCTTGACGATGAACTTCTTGTCGTAGTCCAGCATGTGCAGCCGGCCTTCGAGGTCGCTAAAGACCACCGTGACCGCCTTGATGTGTTTTTCGTCGGTGAGGTACTTCAGCCGTTCTTCGCGGATTTGCTCCGCCGGCACGTGGCGCTTGCGTTGATCCTTCGCCGCCAGGTTGCGCTCTTCCAGTTCGGCGTAGGGCATCTCAATGAAGTTGCGAAGTGCGTCTGACATGCGTCTCCTCAGGGAATCGTCTTCCCGGCAAATCGTTTGTACCGCAAAAAAGCGTCAAAACAGGGGTTTAAGCTCGCCAGAATGCAATGATCATACCGCCCACCGTGATCAGAGCCCCGCCTACGTAGATAGGCGCGGTGGGAGCCTGGTTGAACCGGACCTTGGCCAGGACCTGCGCCACCAGGAAAAACAACACCACATAAATCCCCAGCAATTTGCCAAAATCCCAATGGGGAATATTCACCGTGAACCCGTAAATAGCCAGGACAACCGCGCCCGAGACCAGGAAAACTCCGCGCACCGTGCCCACAGAGCGATGCATGCCGCTCTGAATTAAAGAATCTCCGAAAGCCTCGAAAAAAGCTGCCAGAGCCAACAACGAAATGGCCCCCAAACGATGGGACGCCAAAGTATCGAGAAGATTTTTCAGGAGATGCTACTCCTTCACCACCGAAGCCAGGCTCCGCTCAGAGCACGATGTCCCCGCGTTCATCGTTGCGTATCCGGACCGCCTCGTCAACCCGCGTCACAAAAATCTTTCCGTCGCCAATTTTGCCCGTCTGTGCCGCCTTGACGATGGTTCTCACTACCTTGTCGAGCACCTCGTCCAGGACCACCAACTCCAACTTGATCTTCGGCAGCAAATCCACCGAATACTCGCGTCCGCGGTAGAGTTCGGTATGGCCTTTTTGGCGGCCATGCCCGCGGACGTCGGAAATCGTCATCCCCGAAATACCAATCTCCACCAGTGCATCCTTCACAGCGTCCAGCTTGGATGGCTGTATCACTGCTTCTATCTTCTGCATCGCCCTCAGTCCTTCCGTCGTCCCTCAAACACGCGATCTGGAGCAATCACAGAAGTCCCGCGACGCAGAAATACGCCGCGGGACTTCTGTGCATAAAGACGCTCTAGTTCGCGAAGTCGTACCCTTCTTCGCCGTGTTGCGACAGATCCAGTCCGGTACGCTCGTCTTCTTCGTTCACCCTGAGTCCTACGACCTTATCCACCACGAATAGGATCACCAGGGTTCCCACGATAGACAAACTCCACGCAATCGCTACCCCGATCGCCTGGTTCAGGATCTGTCCCTTGTTCCCCTCCAGGAAGCCTGTGGCCTTTCCTGGGCCCAGAAGCGGGTTGATTGCGCTGTTGGCAAAAATCCCGGTTAACAGTGCCCCGATCGTCCCCCCGGCCCCGTGCACACCGAACGCATCCAGGGAGTCGTCGTACCCAAACACCGACTTAACCTTCACCACCATCAGGTAGCAAAATACGCCCGCGATCAGGCCGATCCACAAAGCCGACATGGGGGTTACGAAACCGGAAGCCGGCGTAATGGCCACCAGTCCTGCCACTGCGCCCGAGATAGCACCCAGCGCCGTAGGCCGGCCGCTGCGAATCCACTCCGCTACGCTCCAGCCGATGGCTGCTGCCGCCGCGCCAAAGTGCGTGGCCACGAACGCCGACGTGGCTAATGTGCCCGCGCCCAGAGCTGAGCCGGCGTTGAATCCGAACCACCCTACCCACAACAAACAGGCCCCGATAAAGCTCAGTACCACAGAATGCGGAGGCATCGGCTCCCGCGGGTACCCTAGCCGCTTGCCCAGGTATAGCGCGGTGATCAGCGCAGACACGCCCGAGGTGATGTGCACCACCGTACCGCCGGCGAAATCCAGGCAGGGAAACCGTCCCCCCAGGGAAGCATTCAGCAAGCCTCCCTTGCCCCAGACCATATGCGCCATCGGGCTATACACAAAAATCGCCCATAGCACCATGAACGTCAGCATGGCCGAAAACTTCATCCGCTCCGCGAACGCGCCGGTAATCAGTGCCGGCGTAATGATGGCAAACATCAGCTGGAAGACCATAAAGGTCTGCAGCGGTATCGTGGCCGCATATTTGGGATCCGGCGCCAGCCCCACACCATGGAGAAAGACGTTGTGCAGCCCGCCAATAAACGCATTCCCCTCACCGAACGCCAGAGAGTAGGTCAACAGGGCCCAGAGCACGGTGATGACTGCCATCATGGCGAAGGTCTGCATCATGGTGCCCAGAACGTTTTTCCGGCGCACCAGGCCGCCGTAAAACAATGCCAGCCCCGGCCCGCTCATCATCAGAACGAGCGCCGAGCTCACCAGCATCCAGCTGTTATCCCCTGCCGACTGCGCCGCGGCAATCGCCGCCGTCTGCTCCGCGGAACTCTTTTCCAGTGCCGCCAGCCGATCCGTCTCCGACCCCGGAGCGGCTGCTCCCGGTGTCTGCGCCGTGGCAAGGCTCCCGCCGACCCATACCATGAGCACCAGCGCAACCGTGCGAACCAGCACAGAAATCCAAGCAAATCTCCTGATCAATCTCCCATCCTCCAGTTCAGCGCTGCAAGAGAACCGATTCCACCCAGTAACAACAAATTTATGTCCCTGTTTTGCTTACTTTACACAAGACATCCCCGCAGCCCAACAGCAAACATCTCCAGGGCTCCCTATCTTTCAGCTCGCACCCCGGCCGAATCCAGGAGGGTGGGTCTAAAAATGGTAGATCACATCGCCGGCCAGGGTGAGCTGGGTCGTCTTGGTTGGAGCGCCGCTGACGCCATTGACCGAGGGAGAGTCATAGGCCGGCACACCGTAGGAGTGTTCAAAGCGCAGCTCGGGCCGGAAAGTCACCGTACTGCCCAGCCAGAAATCGAACCCCACCAGGTGCTCGCTATAGCTGGTTCTGTTGCCGGTGCGTTGGCCCCTGAGGTCGTCAAAGAACTCGTTGCGGATGTTCAGTGAGGCGTGGTGGTTATTGAATTCGTGTTCGATGTAGTTGACGACGGCGTAGTCCGGCGCGAAGCAGTGAGTATCCAGGGGGTTGCACTGCGCCCCGTTGGCGCCGGTGATGAGCGAAGGCCCGGTAATCTCGCCGGAATTGGCGCCGATATTCGCATTCGAGCCATAGCTGATACACGGATTGAGCCCGTAACATAAGTTCGGAACATCTCTTTCGTACTGGTACCAGGCTTCCGTATCCGTGTGCCAGGTAGGATTGATCTTGTGATACCAGGTCAGGTAATAGGCGGACAGGTTGTTATACGCATATTTTCCTGAATTGATGGAGTTAGCGCAGGCATAGAGAGTATCGCCTCCGTCTTTCCAGCTGTACGCTGCGCACACGTTTCCCGTGAGTTTGGCGTTGGAGATCCAGGGAGCCGTCTCACAACCGCCGGAGACGCCCGCCTGCACCGTCCAATGATCGCTCAGCTTGGTTGTGGTGTTGACTCCCTGCTGGGTGTAGCAGTCATAGGTATAGAGGATGGAGTGGCTATAAGTATAGTTATTCGGCGCTAACTGCGCTTCGATATCGGGCAGGGAGATATAGCGTCCCACCCGGATATCCAAGCCCTCGGCCACATGAGGGACATAGAAGTCCAGATAGTACATCACCGGGTCGTAACCGTAGGTGTCGTTGTTCTTCAGCAGTTGCTGGCTGAAGATGCCTTTGGCCGTCGTATAGCGATAATCCAGGCCGTAGAGGTTGGTAAGGCGAAATCCCCAATCGAAGTGATCGGTCTGGACCGTATTCGGCAAACGCTCGAAATAAAGAGCGACCTGGTCAAGTTGGATGGAGTTGGGAATCACATCGTAGGCGGTTTCGTTGTTGGCATACCGGCCCTTGTTCGACGTGCTGGCATTTCCCCCAATATCGAACCAGCCGTAAATCTTTATACGGCCCGTGTTCCCGTTGATCGCCTGCATCAAGGGGTAAGTGCCATAGTCGGGCGCCCCAATCTGAACCGTTCCACCAATCGGCCAGTCGCCCGAAGGAAAAGGTGGCGAGTTCAGGGGCGGCGGCGTTCCCCGCCGCGCGGGCGCAGGAGCGTCAGGAGAACCGTTAGAGGTTCCAATCCAATCGTCCACGTACGCATGCCCTAAGCGGGTAAAAAAAACCCGCTGCGCAGGAACCGGCGCAGCCGCTGCTACAGGAGTTGCTGCCTGCGGAGAATCGGGAGCATCTTCCGCATGGCCCGTGATGGAGATCCCACCCAACGCAAAAAGTGAAAGAAGAAAATATATTCCAAAGCACTGCCGGACGTGTTGTTGCAACAGGGGCCTCTTCGTCTACCAACCTTTGATCATTAGTAGATTGCAGACCATAAAGAATGCGTAAAGATCGAACCGGACAGCTAGCATAATGGAATGATCTTTATGAATTCTTTACGAATCGCCGTCGTGTCCGGCTTCCGCGACACCGCAAGCACTGTCGCGGCATCAAGGGGATGCGCTCATCGCTAATCAATGAAATCTCTCGCAGCGTTGCTCGGCTTGGCCGTCGTTTTGTTTCTTTCGACCAATGTGGATGATCTTGTCGTGCTGATCGCCTTCTTCGCGAATTCCAGGTTCCGGGCGCGAGACGTTGTGGCCGGCCAGTATGCGGGAACGGCCGTCTTATTTGTCGTGAGTGCGGCCGGGGCTCTCCTCTCCCTGGTGATCCCCGAAGCGTATTTAGGTCTGCTTGGGATTTTCCCTATCTTGGTGGGCATCAAAAAACTACTGGAGTTGCGCCATGATCGCGTGGAGGGAGACCCGACTAAAACCGTGACAAGCGGCAGTCAGGGAAACATCGCCATCGTTGCGCTCGTGACCATTGCCAACGGAGGCGACAACATTGGTGTTTATATCCCTGCCTTTGCCGTCCACTCGGCCAGCCAGATCGCGGTCATCGCCGTGGCATTCGTCGCTATGACCGCGCTGTTGTGCCTGCTCGCGCATGGGATGGTAAATCACCCAGGACTTGGCGCGCCTTTGCGGCGCTACGGCCACATTTTGGCCCCGTTGGTGCTGATCGCACTCGGGATCCTGATTATCTACGACGCAGGCAGCATCCCATCCTTGCTCCGAGCCATCTACCGGCGGCACTCCTCGGTCTAGAACTTCACCATAAGATCGAGGTCAATAAAGGACTCGTCTCTTCTCAAGTCAGGGAACCAGGTTCCACCATCCTTACCGCAGCCGGTGATCGTTGCCGAGGGGGTGCCGTCGAAGCAAGCATATTGCGTGGGGAAGCCGTTGTTCGTGCCCACGGCGCTACCCAGAAATGCTGGTGGGGTTATGCCCCCATGGCCGCTCCAGTAGGGCACGTTCGCATGGCGGTAGTCATACTCCCAGCGGAATGTGATCCATTGCTTGGGCATGTAGTCAAAGGTGATGGAGCTATCCCACGCCTTGAACGGATCTCCCGGATTCTCCGTGAAGTAAGGTGAATTGATCGCCGCGCTGGCCGCCGTCTCCCCATTGATAGGCGGCAGCAGCACCAGGTAACGGCCTGGATTGTTGATTTTGCCGCCTCCGAGCGTCAGCCCATACAAGTCCCTTTTGAACCAGGTCCGGTCATAGAGCATGAAGCCGAGAAAGCTCTGTTTCGGACCGCCCGCTTTGTCCCCATAGCAGCTAACACCGTTGCCGAATTCGCATCCCACGTCACCCGTGAACGAAAAAGCCATCTTGTCGAGCATTTTCTCGGGCTGGTCATAGTACTTGATTTCGACGCTGTCGTCGGTGTGCAGGCGCCCGCGATTTGGTAGATACAGATCATCGTGGCCCAATCCATAGTTATTCGAGATGATGTTCACCCACGGTTTCGGAGTGTACTTAACCTGGCCACCCAGGCCTTTTCGCGAGTTCGCGGAAGCGTACGATTGCCAGCCATTGATGATCCACGGCTCAATCTTCAAATGGGCTGTCGGAAATATCTGAACCCGAAGACCCTCGAAGAACCACGGTGTATTCGAGGAGACATACGACGGCTGATACGCCCAGTTATCGAAGTTGTAGTAGCTGAAGAGGCCAATGTAAGACAAGAAAATGCCGGCATCGATGTTGATTCCGTGCAATGCATCGATATGGTAGCCGCCGTACGCTTCCGCCAGCTGGCGATCCGCTTCATTAAGAGTCCACTGCCCCTTGGCATAGCTGGGATCGTTGCGTACCGTGGAGGTTGAGTAGGTGCCGAACTGGGTCATAAACCTGGCGCGAACATTCTCAAAGTGAAAGTCGCCACCGATCCCCAGTTGCTCGAGCTGAATTTCGTTGGCCCGAAAGAGTTCGCTCGACCCGCCCATGGAGTTGTCGATTGGCTTATTGAAGTCGTAGTTATACGTGATGTCCGCTCGGATCTCAGGGGTAAAGAACCTGGAGTCATAGGCCGTGTCTTTGTTGCGCGGATTGCCGTTCAGCCAGGTCCAATCGGCATCCGAAAAGGGCGCTGTCTTCTCGGGAACGGGCGGCGGTGGGGTCACAGGTTGTAGGGAATCTGCCTGGGGGACTGCCGCTGTGGGCACCGCACTTCGCAGCAAAGCTGGAGGCGCTGTATTCGCCTGCAGCTTTTCCTTCTCCCCTTGCAGAGCTTTGGCTGCGTCCGACGTGTTCGCTGCGCTGCCGGCGGCCAGTTCCGCTTCCAATTCCGCGATACGCTGCTTCATCGCCTCCAGCTCTTTTACGATCGCTGACCTGAGCTCCACGCCCGGTACAGTAGGAGCTATCTCTGTGGTGACCGCAGCCGTTGC
This sequence comes from uncultured Acidobacteriaceae bacterium, assembly GCA_963721125.1. GTDB lineage: Bacteria > Acidobacteriota > Terriglobia > Terriglobales > Acidobacteriaceae > PALSA-350. Next base: position 40,550 of record CAVRHZ010000002.1, read on the forward strand.
TGCTGGAGTTGCTGGCTCAGCGCTGTTCTCGCTGCCATCGGCCGCCGTGGTAGAGGCATACTCTGTATCCGTTGTTTCTGCGCTCCTCCAGGACGCCTGTGCGACGCATGCCGGACATATCGAAGCACAACCGAACGCAACCAATAGCGTGCCCACTTTGCGAACCTTGCTGTTCATAAGCGCCTCTCATCTGCAATGTAAGATTTTGCTCCTCGGTTTGCCGTAACCTTGGATTCCTCTGCCGTACCCCTGGATTTAAGTGCAGAGAAGAAAATCACGCGAGGCTTCGGTCGCATCTTCTATTAGGTGCGCAAGCTTCTAAGGAACTCATAAAGGAAAAATAAAAGCTCTATAAACGCAGGTGAGGCGGGAGGTACAATTTCTTCGGAGGTGACCTATGCTAAAGCCAAAAAACATCGTGTGTTTGCTTTTCTCAGTGTCGATCGCCCCCGGGGTTGTACCAAGGACTGCGGTCGCACAAACCAAAGCATCCGTGCCAAAGCCTCAGAACAAACTGATCATCGCAGAGGATGAGTTCAAGCATTTGCTGCTTCTTATGGATGCCAACAAAAACGGCAAGATCTCCAAGCAGGAGTACATGAAGTTTATGGAAGCGGAGTTTGACTTGTTCGATAAAAACCACAATGGGGAGCTGGACGTTAAAGAAGTGACGAGGTCTGATGTAACCCTCACCCGCTTCGCCTCAGTGGGGAAGTGACGCCACCTCCCAATCAGCGTCATCTTTTTATAATGGCCCGACTTTAATCGGGCCGTAAACGATTGCGGGCCGAAGGCCTTTGTGCGGGAGCCGGGGCGCACCGCAGATCCCGCGGCTGCCCCTGATTTCCTGTCAAAAACCATAGCTTCGGTGGATTTCTTGCGGCTCTCCTTACGGAGAGCCACATACGTTGCCGCTGGTAGAGCCGCGAAGTAGGAAATCCGGGTACGCTCCCACGGCACGCCGGGGCAGGCGGGCTGACAAGTGGAGGGTGGTGCATCCATGGGGGATTGGCTAGTGGCTGAAAGAATCGTTAGGTGAGTGCCGTGGTATCCCACTCAAGCCAAAACCGGGCTTGAATGGGGCACCCAGCGGTTGTTGACGATGAAGCATCAAAAAGTCACAGCCTCTCGGGATGGCAGAGGAAAGTGCGGCGTTTGCTTCGGCGCCTAGTTAGCAACCACCATCTATGGAAACGCCGCCCTTCCCCATTGTCATCCCGAGGAGCCGACTTGCCTGCGGCAAGTTAAGAGTGAAATGAACGCTGGAAATCGAGGTTGATTCTATTGGCTTTATTTTTTGTTCATTAGGAGCACCTCTACTTGCCTGCGGCACGTTAAGCGAGAAATGACACCGGCAGCAAAAGCATTGGGTGCCCCATTCAAGCCGTACTTTGGCTTGAGTGGGCTAGGATGCCTCCCCGACCTGTTTGTCATTAGCAGCGCAGCCGAGGGATCTGCAGTGCGCCCCGGCTCCCGCTCAAAGGTATGGGCTTAGCTAGTTCTCACACAGACTCTATAGCCCCACCGTGTGAGCTCCACTTCCCATTTATCGAACAACACCCGCTTGACCGCCGTATTTTTCCAGCCACTCCAGTTCTTCCCTCACTTTGATGTAGCCGTGCCATGGATCCTTCTCCAGGGAATGCCCTTCATCGGGAAAGACCAACAAACGGTGCGGCACCTGCAACTGCTGGAGCGCACGCTCCAGCAGCAGATCTTCCAGGTAACTGACTCGCACATCGGCGTTGCCGGCGACAATGTGCGTGGGCGTCCTGACCTTGTCCATCTGAAAGAGTGCCGCTTCGCTCTGATAGATCGCTGGATTCTGCCAGGGCAGCGCACCACCCATATACCACGTATCGTCGTACGTTGTATCGTCATTTCCCCAGTTCGCCGCGTGCTCGACTGCGCCCGCGCCGGTCACCGCCGCCTTGAACTCGGTAGTCTGCGTGATGAGCCAATTGGTCATGTATCCGCCGTAACTATATCCGCCAATCGCAAGATGCTGTGGATCGGCGATGCCGTCCTTCACCACGGCGTCCACTCCCTCCAGAATGTCCTTGCCCGGCCTGGAGACCAGATGAGGAGCAACCTGCAGCACGAACTTGTCGCCATACCCGATCGATCCGCGATAGTTCGGCCGGAACACCAGCCATCCATTGGCCGCGGCCAGGTTGGCCCATTCGTACCAGTCGGCTGCAAAGTAATCTCCGTTCGCCTCCGCCGGCCCGCCGTGAATCAGCGTCAGCATGCGCAGATTCTTCTCCCCCATCCTGTGCGGCGGATAGATGAGTATGCCCTCGACCGTCGTGCCGTCGTCCGCCTTCCATTGGTAGGTTTTCCACTCCGGCTGCGCGCGTTCCGCGAAGACGGGATTGAAGCTGCTGATCGCCTTCGCCTCATCGGGCCGAGCCGCATTGGCTGCAACGAAGACTTGTGTGGGTTGAGCAAGCGTGGAATACCGCACCAGCAACCGTGACGAGTGCACTCCTGCGTCCACTCCCGCGTAGGTGCCAGGCAGTCCAGGCAAAGGCGTAGCATGCTCCCCGTCGATCCTGTAGAGCTGGGTTTGCGTGCCTTTCAATCCGGTAGCGATCAGGCGGCCATCGTCCATCAGGGTGAAGCCCGCGAACGAACCTTCGAATTCGCCGCCCAACCGTTTCACCTTCCCGCTCGCACCGTCGACTACATACAACCGCCCCTGGATCGAGCGGAATGTTTCGACATCTCCTTCATCGGCTCCCACCTGGAAGAAGATCCGGCTGCCGTCAGCACTCCACCGCAGGTCAGACTCCCGGGCCTGATTGTTGGTCAGACGCCGTGCCTCCCCGCCGGAGTTACTTACCAGATAAATCTCGTTGTGTTTTGGATCTTCCAGGCGATGCGAGACTGAATCGGTGGTGAACGCAATCTCCGCGCCCTTGGGGCCGGGGGCAATCTCGTTGATTTCGTCAGTAATGGCAGTGACCTTCCTGGCCAAAGCGGGCAGAGGGAGCGCCTCGTCGGCCACGGCCGCCGCATGAGCCGGCGGGTTCTGCTGGGCAGCGGCAATCGCTTTCCCGGCCGGCAGGGCAAGTAGCAGATCGCCCCGCTCTTGCTCCCGCCAGCGAATCACGTCTTTCCATTGCGCCTTCTGCGCCTCCTCGGCGCTTTTTGAAAGCGGCGCGGTGCAGGAAAAAAAGATCTGCGATCCGTCGGCTGACCAGGCAAAGGCATGGGCCTCCAGCTTCTCCTTGTAAAGAGCAAACGATTCTCCGGAATCTGCGGCGATCAGCCACACCCGTTCCGGTCCGTCCTTGCCCTCATCGTTGTCAGGCAGAGGAAGATCAGAAAGAAACGCGATATATCTGCCGTCGGGAGACCATTGTGGAGCGCGTGCGTGTCCCGACCGCGTCAGCGGCGCCGTCTGGCCCGTCTTCTCTTTCCAGATCCACAGATCGCTACGGAAGCGGTTATGCTGCCAATCCGAGTCGACCGTGGCGATGACCGCCGCTGAACCATCCGGAGACAGTTTCGCCTCATGAACGTCGGTGGCGTTCATGAACTCGTCCAGCGTGATTAAGCTTTTGGATTGTGCCCCGGCCAGTGACAGGCATCCCAGCAAACTTCCGGCAAGAAATAAGGCAGCGCGAGAACTTCCCGGCAATTGTTGTCCTTTCTTGTGCTTTTTTTTCTCACTGCGGCAGAATCGGGGTCTTGGATCAGAAGCTCTATACTAAACAATCTTAAAAGGAGTACCGGATGCCGTTGGTTGTCGCTGGAGCGGGCTGGCTCCGCCTCTTCACCTGTTGCTTTCTTCTATCTGCCACCACCATTCCCGCCCTGGCGCAGCTTGACCCACAAACCCGAAAGCTCTCGCGCGACATTTTCCAACAGCTCATTGAAATCAACACCACCGATTCCGTGGGCAGTACAACCCTCGCCGCAAATGCTATGGCGCAGCGCTTGCTCGACGCCGGCTTCGCCAAGGAAGACGTGCTCGTCCTCGGACCGAACGATCGTAAGGGCAACCTGGTGGCGCGCTTGCACGGTACGGGTCGAGCCAAGCCGATTCTCTTTATCGGTCACCTCGACGTGGTCGAGGCATTGCGCTCCGATTGGACCACCGATCCCTTTCAATTGGTCGAAAAGGATGGTTACTTCTACGGGCGTGGCGCCCAGGACATGAAGGAAAGCGTCGCCATCCTGGTCACCACTTTTATTCGCTTGAAGAAGGAGGGTTACCAGCCCGACCGCGACCTCATCCTGGCGCTCACCGCTGACGAGGAAAGCGGTAAGTCAAACGGCGTCGACTGGCTGTTGAAGAACCATCGCGATCTGATCGAAGCAGCGTTCGTTCTCAACTCCGATGCCGGGGGCGTCGACCTGGAACACGGCAAAGCCATCACCTTTAACGTGCAGGCGAGCGAGAAGCTCTATGGCGATTATCAGCTCACCGCCGTCAACCCTGGCGGCCACAGCTCTCTCCCCGTGCCCGACAACGCCATCTACCATATCGCCGGCTCCCTCACGCGCTTGCAGGCCTACACCTTTCCCTTTGAACTCAACCCAGTGACCCGTGCCTACTTCACTGACTTGAGCAAGCTGGAGTCCGGCCAGATTGCCGCGGATATGGCTGCGATCGTGCAGGACCCGCCCGCGGCGGAGGCCATCGCGCGTCTGTCCCTGGTCCCCAAGTACAACGCCACCATGCGCACCACCTGCGTCGCCACTCGCCTGTCGGGAGGCGTGGCCAATAACGCCTTGCCGCAAACTGCGCAAGCCATCGTCAATTGCCGGATTCTTCCCGGTCATTCGCTGGAGGAGATTCGCCGGCAGCTTATCAAGATCATCGACGATCCCAAGGTCACGGTTCGTTACGTCAGCGATACCGGGGAAGTGATGGACACTGCCGAAGAATCCAAAGGGATTCCAACCCACCACCCTGCAGCCGGAAGTGATGCAGCCGCTGCAGAAGGTAGTTGCCCAGATGTGGCCGGGCGTCCCGGTGATTCCCGTGATGGAAACGGGCGCATCGGACGGCAAAATCACCAGTGAAGCCGGCCTGCCAACCTACGGCATCAACGGGATCGCGATCGATATCGATGATGTACGCATGCACGGCAAAGATGAGCGGGTGGCCGTAGATTCGTATTACCACGGGGTAGAGTTCTACTATCGCTACGTGACCCTGCTCAGTGGCGGCAAGTAAGATCGGGAACGGATGGTGGCAAGTTGAAATTAACCCTGGGAAACTGTTTCTCCGTGGCAACGCTGACCGTTGCGCTGACCGCGCCTGCCCTAGCACAACATCCATGGATGAACACCAGCCTCTCGCCCGACGACCGCGCCGACCTGGTGCTCAAGGAAATGACGCTGGACGAGAAAATCCTCCTCATGCACGGCCAGGGCATGCCGGGCTGGAGCCGCCCGATGCCCAGGACCTATCTCGGCAACCAGGGCGCCGGTTTCGTGCTCGGCATCCCGCGCCTGGGCATTCCCCAGATCGAGATGAGCGACGCCGCCTACGGGGTTCGGATGAGTGCCCAGAACGGGCGTTACTCCACCGCGCTGCCGTCCAACATAGCCGCGGCGGCCAGTTGGGATCCTGAAGCGGCCTGTGACTATGGCGCACTGATTGGCCGCGAGCTGCGCGCCCAGGGCTACAACATGACGCTCGGCGGCGGCGTCAACCTGACTCGCGAGCCGCGCAATGGCAGAACCTTTGAGTACCAGGGCGAAGATCCGCTGTTGGCCGGCACGCTGGTAGGCAACAGGATCAAATGTGAGCAGGCCCAGCATGTCATCGGCGATATCAAGCACTACGTCATGAACGACCAGGAGAGCGGCCGTGACGAGGTCGACGTGATCATCAGCAAGCGGGCCATGCAAGAGACCGATTTGCTGGCCTTCCATATTGGGATCGATATCGGACAGCCAGGCGCGGTGATGTGCTCCTACAACGCCATCAACGGTGACTATGCCTGCCAGAACAAATACACCCTCACGGATGTGCTCAAGAAAGACTGGGGCTTCAAGGGCTTCGTGGTCTCTGACTGGGGCGGAACCCACAGCACGGTCAAAGCCTCGGCAGCCGGCCTCGACAACGAGCAGCCGATGGACGACTTCTACGGCGAAAAGCTCAAGCAGGCGGTGGAAGCGGGCACCGTCCCCATGGCGCAACTGGATGACCACGTGCACCGCATCCTGCGTTCCATGTTTCAGGCCGGCCTCTTCGACTTCCCAACGCAGAAGAGCGTGGTGGATGTAGAGGGCGGCTTTGCCACCTCGCGGCGCATCGCGGAGCAGAGCATCGTTTTGCTCAAGAACAAGGGTAGTGTGCTGCCCATCGATCGGGCCGCCGTGCACTCCATTGCCGTGATTGGGCCGCACGCCGACACCGGCATGATCTCCGGCGGCGGATCGGCGCAGGTGGATCCGCCGGGACAACCGGCCGCCCCCTGGCAGTCGCAGGTGTGGTTTCCCACCTCGCCTTTGAAAGCCGTGAGCGCCGCAGATCCAGCGGCCAAGGTAACGTTTGATTCCGGCGCCGATCCTGCTGCGGCTGCGGCCGTAGCCCGGAAAGCGGATGTGGCCATTGTCTTTGTCTATCGCTGGATGAGCGAAGGAAACGATCTACCCAACCTCTCGCTCGCCCGGCAACCAGGATGCGCTCATCGAGCAAGTGGCGGACGCAAATCCCAGAACCATCGTCGTGCTCGAGAGCGGCACCGCCGTGGTGATGCCATGGATCGACAAGGTCGCCGGGGTGATCGAGGCCTGGTACGCCGGCAGCAAGGGAGCCGATGCGGTAGCCAACGTACTCTATGGCAACGTGAATCCCAGCGCCAAGCTACCCATCACCTTTCCTCTCAGCGTGGCCGATCTGCCCCATCCGGATCTGGTGAAACCGCCTCCGGGGCACAACGCAGGCGCGGGCGCGGTATTGAAGTCCGAAGACGCAAAGCCGACCTTCACCGTGCATTACGACGAAGGCTTGAAGGTGGGCTACAAGTGGTACGACGCGGAGAAGAAGCCGGTTCTATTCCCCTTCGGATACGGCCTCTCTTACACCACCTATCAGTACTCCGATCTGAAGGTCGCGAAGGGTAAGGAGCCCACGGTTCGGTTCACGGTAAGGAACGCCGGTCCTCGCGCCGGGGCCGAAGTGGCCGAAGTCTATGTAGCCTTGCCGGCCAGCGCCAAGGAACCCCCCAAGCGGCTGGCCGCCTGGAGCAAGGTGCTCCTGAATCCCGGAGAGAGCAAGGAACTCAGCCTATCGATCAACCCCCGGGAGTTATCGATTTACGACGAGAGCACCGACGCCTGGAAAGAGCTGCCGGGTCGTTACACCATCATGGTGGGGGGCTCATCCAGAGACTTACCCCTCCATGAGGAAATCAACCTCCCCTAAAGAGTGCGGGTCGAGTGCTGTGTCGTTGCCGGATCGCGACGGGATCAATTTGTTCAGCCAGCAACCAAAGCTGGGTGCCCCATTCAAGCCGTTTTTTTGGGCTTGAGTGGGATACCACAGCACTCGACCGCCTTGTTTAGTCATCAGGAGCGGAGCGTCCTGGAGGAACCCTCACCTTGCAACCATTAGCTGCTCCTCGTTATCGTGGTGTCATCCGGTGAAAGGGCCCACTCACATGTCTACATCACGCCGTCAGTTCCTGACCTCGCTCGCCGCTATAGGCGCAATGGCGCCATGGCGCCGAGCCGCGCAAGCCTTCTCCTCAACCTGCCCCTTTCACCTCTCCGTGATCAACGACGAAATAACACCAGACTTCGGCCGAGCCTGCGAGATTGCCACCAAGGACTTCGGTCTCCACTGGATTGAACTCCGCTCCATGTGGAACAAGAACGTCACCGACCTCGATGCCAAAGAAATCGCCGAATCCAGGCGCATTCTGGAAAAATACCAACTTCGGGTGACCGACATCGCCAGCCCGCTCTTCAAGGTGGACTGGCCGGGAGCGCCCCTCTCCAAGAGCAGTCCCAAGCACGACGAGTTCCACGCCGGCTTCGACTTCAAGCAACAGGAGCCCTTGTTGGAGCACTGTATTGAGCTGGCGAAGCAATTCCAAACCGACCGTATCCGCTGCTTCGATTTTTGGCGCCTGGACGATCAGGCGCCCTACCGTGCGGCTATCAACGACAAGCTGCGTACCGCCGCGGAGACCTGTGCCAAGAGCAACCTGATCCTGCTGCTCGAGAACGAGATGGCCTGCAATACCGCCACGGGAGAAGAAGCGGCCGCGGTTCTGAAAGCCATCCCCAACCGGAACTTCATGCTCAACTGGGACCCGGGAAATGCAGCCGCCCTGGGAAGCACGCCCTACCCCGATGGATACCGCCTCTTACCCCATGACCGCATCGGCCATTGCCATGCGAAGGATGTAGTCCGCGAGCCCGGCAAAAAATACGAGTGGGCGCCGGTGGGGGCAGGCGTGGTGGATTGGGTCGGTCAATTTCGCGCCCTGGCCAAGGATGGTTATCACTACGCCGTAAGCCTGGAAACGCATTGGCGCGGGGCAGGCACTGCCGAAGCCTCGACCCGCGTCAGCATGAAAGGATTAAAGGAAACCCTGAGCAAGGCCGGCCTAAACTGCTGATTGGCCTTTAGTTCGACTGGAGTCGCTGACCTCTTTGGCGTAAAACATATGCGAAATTCGGGGCGGTTCGCTGCCCCGGTGGAAGCTCCAAACCCGATCCCGGATCGCCAGATCCGAGGCCGTGAAGCGCTCCCGTTGCCGCAGGTACTCGAGCCATGATTCGGTGACAAACGTCTCGTTGAGATGACTGGGGTCCGACGCGTCCTGGAAGACGCCCCAGCGGATAGCGCCATCGCGCAGACGCACATCCCGCAGTTGATGAATGGCGTGGGCAAAGGCGGCATAGTCCCTGGGGTCGATATGGTATTCGATCGACACCCGGACCGGTCCGTCGCTGTCCTCCCGTTCCGATCCCAGCTGCGGCGCCGGCAGTGCATAGCTGTGGGGACTGAAATCGGGCTGCACCCCGCGCAGCACGTGGAAGCGCAGCGACCAGGGAAGCGTGACCGCCAGCCCTACAGCCGCACACATCAGCGATTTTGAAGTGGAAACGTGCTCCGCGATGTAGCCCCAAATCACTCCGCCCAGCGCCATGCCCCCGGCAAAGATCATCTGGTAGGCGCCCAGCGCCCGCGCCTGCACCCACGCCGGAACCGACATCTGCACCGCCAGGTTCAGCGTAGACATAGCGCTGGTCCAGGCAAACCCACCGGCAATCAGCATGAGAATAATGATCAGAGGCACCTTCACCAGTGCGAGAACCGCCAGCGTAGCTACGAAGACGCCGGTGGACGAGGCAATAATGGCGTCTGCCGAGAGCACTCTGCGGACCCGGGGTAAATTCGTGGCCCCAATCACTGCTCCGAAGCCCATGCTGCCATTCAAAATGCCGTATCCCATAGCCCCCTGGTGCAGATCGTTACGGGCCACCACGGCCAGCAGGGCCCACACGGCGCTCACAAAGAGGGTGAAGATGAGCGTGCGCACAAAGGCGGCCTGCAGCATCGGAGCGTAGCGAATATAACGGATGCCCGCCCGCATGGAACCGTGGATACGTTCTGACGGCAGTGCGCTCTTGAACAGTGGGTTACGCTGCCAGCGGTACAAAACCACGATCACGCCCACAAAGGAAAGGGAATTGAGCAGAAACACCGAGGCGGCGCCGGTGGTGGCATGAACGAACAGCGCGATTGCCAAGCCACCCATGGCGGGTCCCAGGGCGCGGGCCAGGTTGAATCCGGCGCTGTTGAGCGAGATGGCATCCGGCAGCTGAGCGCGGGGAATCACCTCCGGCACAATAGCCTGCCACGCAGGGCTGTTCATGGCCGTCCCGATATTCAGCAGGAAGGTAAGAATCAGCAAGATCCAGGGCGAGATGATGTCGAAGAACGTCAGCACGCTCAGGATGGCGACTGCCGTGAGCATCCACGCCTGCCAGAAGATGAGCAACCGGCGGCGATCAAAAATATCCGCCGTTGCCCCCGCCAGCAAGCCCAGGATGACCACCGGCAAGCTGGCCGCAGTCTGCATCAGGGCAATGAGCAAGGGGGACGGGGTGAGCACCGTCATCAGCCAGGTGCCGGCCGTATCCTGCATCCATCCCCCGAGGTTGGACACAATGGAGGCCAGCCACAGATCGCGAAAAAGGGGCACGGAAAGCGGCTCAAAGCCGTTCAGCTTGCCTTCCGTCTGCAATTGATCTGTCTTCAGGGTCGTCATGGGGAATAAAAGGCTGGTATTTGCATTATCCCAGAGGGACCAGGCTTCTTTGCCGGGATGTGCCCCATGTGCAACCCCGATGGTCCCCTTTCTAACCGTTTACCTACAACCAATGCCGGGTGCCCCATATCTCGCTTGTTTTTCGCGAGATGTGGGATTCCACCAATGTTGACCGCCAAGTGCGTCGGTTGAATCGAGAGTCAGAGGGAAAGAGCAGTGGAATCCCACATCTCGCGAAAAACGAGCGAGATATGGGGCACCCGGCAGTGATTTGTAGGTGATGAGTTCAGCCGGCAAGTTACCGTTAACCACCTGCTGGCGACGCTAACCCGGACCGGCGTATGCTAAACCTGTCGTGAACTTCTCTTCATCATCGCGCGTCGGAAGCAAAATCATACTGCCGTTGCTATTGCTAGTGATGCTCATGACCCAGGCTGCGTCCACCGTGTGCGGGGCGCAGTGCGTGCAACACCAACTCCCGAATCCCTCTGCTCACCTGACGGCACATTGCCACGCGATGCAGCAGCCTGAATCCAACAATCCCATTCTGCAAACCTGCCCAATCGGCGCCCACGCCATCTGCGTGGTTGATCTGCAGGCGAACACTCAGGAAAGGACCGCCGGCCCGCCCGTACTCCAAGCGGATGTCCATCCAGACGTCCTTCTCCAGGGCCAGAGCATCCCCCACTTCATCACCACATCCCACCTGCTGCGAAGTAGCACTAGCTCCTCGCCCCTGATCACTGCTCTGCGCGTCTAGACACTGCCTTTCCAGGTACAGGGAGAGTCGCGTCCGTACTCATCCCTTCGTCTTCCCACAGTTGATCCTCTCCGGAGTCAATATGAGTAACCGACGCACCTTTCTCCATCGCGCCCTCGCCTCCGGCGCCGGTCTCTTCGCGGTCCGCGGCCTATCGGCGCAAACCATGAAAATGCCTATGCCCATGCCGGCAACGCCGGATACCCCCGCACCCCAGCCCCAAACCCAATCCATCCACCCCCCCAGGCAAACCAAAGACACCGTCCCAGTCGTAACCACGGACGTCGGCGACCTCCCCTATACCCTGGACGGCAACACCAAGGTCTTCCATCTCGTCGCCGAAGTACTAAAGCAAAAAATCCATCCCGATAAAACCATCGACGCCTGGGGATTCAACGGCAGCGCGCCCGGCCCCACCATCCAGGTCAACCAGGGCGATCACGTCCGGGTCATCTTTGACAACCATTTGCCCGAGCCAAGCTCCATCCACTGGCACGGCTTTGAAGACGCGGTGGGCTACGACGGCATGCCGGGCATCAGCCAGGAACCGGTGAAGCCGGGCGCCCGCTTCGTCTATGAATTCGACATCCACCAGGCAGGGACCTACTTCTATCACTCCCACATGGCCATGCAGGAAATGATAGGCATGCTGGGCGGCTTCATCATGCATCCCCGCACACCCAACCATCCCCACTGCGATAAGGATTTTCTCCTTCACCTGCAGGAGTACCAGGTGTTGCCCAGCAACACCGTGCCCAACACCATGAACATGGAATACAACTGGCTCCTGCTCAATGGCAAGGCGGGTCCGGCAGCCACGCCGTTGATCGTGCGTCAGGGAGATCGCGTACGCATCCGCTTTGTCAACCTGGGCATGGACCATCACCCCATGCATCTCCACGGATACACCTTCCAGGTCACCGGAACCGAAGGCGGCCGCATTCCCGAAACCGCCTGGTGGCCCGGGAACACAGTCCTGGTAGGCGTAGCCCAGGCGCGCGACGTGGAGTTCACCGCGGAACGCCCCGGCGACTGGATGCTGCACTGCCACTTGCCGCACCACATGATGAACCAGATGTCGTCGAATGTGGGCGGCATGAACCGCATGGGAAACACTTCAGACACTGAGACCATCAACGGACCGCTCTCCCAGAAGGCGATGCCCGGCATGGCCGCGCCCGGCGATATCGCGGACAACGCAGACTCCGTCCCCGGCTTTCCTCAGGATGCCTATATGGAAGGCCCCGCCATGGCCATGGACTCCATGGTGGAGAAGCCTGAGAACTACCTGCTCCGCCCCGGCTGGAGCGGTTTCATGATGGGCATGATGAACTTCGTCAGGGTGCTGCCGCCGGAGAAATACGACCAGGTGATATCCCGCATGAAGCAGGCGCAAAGGCCCAACGATCCCTACCGATCGCTACTCGAGCGCTCCTAACCTTTTCCGGAGAACACCATGAAGAGACTTGCGCCCCTGTTGTGGTTGGCCACCGCCCCGCTTTTTGCTCAGCAGCCCTCGATGCCGGGCATGCAAATGGATCATTCGTCGCCGCCACAGTCCCCGGCGCCGGCCCCGCAGCTGCTGCAGGGTATCGCCGGTCGCGCACCGCTCAAGCTGGAAGCCTTTCTGGCCATGGCGGACCAAAACAATCCCACCTTGCGACAAGCGGCGGCCCTCATCCGCCGCTCGGAAGCGCAAGCCAGACAGGCTGCCCTCTACCCCAATCCCACCGTCGGCTACGAAGGCGACCAGATTCGCGGCGGCTCGTACGGTGGTGGAGAACAAGGCGGCTTTGTCGCGCAAACCATCGTGTTGGGCGGCAAGCTCGGTCTTCGCCGCAACATCTACGAGCAGCAAAAGCAATCCGATACCATAGCCGCCCAGGCCCAGCTTGTGCGCGTGCACAACGATGTCACGCAGATGTTCTACAGCACCCTCAGCGCTCAGCGCACGGTGGAGGTGCGTGGCCGCCTCACAGCCTTGGCCCAGGAGGCCGTCCAAACCGCGCACCGCTTGGCCAACGTGGGCCAGGCGGATGCACCCGACGTGCTGCAAGCCGAAGTCGAGGCGGAACAGGCTCAAATCGACTACCTCCTGGCGCAGAGGATGTTTATTCAAAAATTCAAGAGTCTCTCTGGGCTGGCGGGCAATCCAACCGCAGAGATCGCTCCCCTCGACGCGGCGTTCGACGCCCCGCCGGAGATCGATCCATCTCACCTCGTGGACACCACCGTGCAGCAAAGCCCGTCGGTCAAGCAGGCGCAACAGCAGGTGGTGATTGCCGAAGCGCGGCTGAAGGATGCCAAGCGTGAAGTGGTGCCCGACCTGCAATTACGGGCAGGGGAGCAAGCCAACCTGGAGCAGCTGCCGGAAGCTCCCGGCAAAAAGACAGGAGCGCAAAGTTTCGCCAGCGCAGGCATCGAGCTGCCGCTGTGGAACCGCAACCAGGGCAACACACGCGCGGCGGAAGCGGAGCTGGAACAGGCCCGGCAGGAGGTGACGCGGACCCAGTTATCCCTGCGGCAACAAGCCGAGGTGCTGGCGCAGAACTATCTATCCGCCAAAGTCGAAGCGGAGCGCTATCGTAATGATCTGCTGCCCCGCGCCCGGCAGCGCCTATCAGCTTTATCTCGAGAAGTATCAAAGTATGGCCCAGGCGTATCCTCAGGTCATCGTGTCCCAGCGCACTCTCTTCGAGCTTGAGGTGCATTACATCGACTCCCTTGATCGCACGTGGCAGAACGCCATTGCGCTCGAAAACTTTACTCTGCAAGGCGGCCTGGAAAACCCTGCCCAGGCGCGATGAAAGGAAGACTGCGTTGAATCTGCAACTGTGGTTGATTCGTCATGGAGAAACGGAGTGGAGTCTCTCCGGCGCCCATACCAGCAGAACCGATATCCCGCTCACCGCGCGCGGAGAGGAACGCGCCGCCAGGATTCGTGACTATCTCAACCATCGCAAGTTCAGCCTGGTCCTGACCAGCCCGCTGCAGCGTGCCCGGGAAACCTGTCGAGTCGCCGGCTATGCGGATGTCGCGCAAGTCGACGAAAACCTGCGTGAATGGGATTACGGCATCTTCGAAGGACGTACCACGGCAGAGATCCGCAAGGAGCGTCCCGACTGGTCCATTTGGGACTCTCCTATTCCTCAAGGCGAGCCCGTCGAGCACGTCGCTGCCCGGACCCAGCAAGTTATCGACCGGGCGGTGAAGGCTGGCGGCGACGTCGCCTTGTTCGCTCATGCCCATGTCCTCAGGATTCTTGCCGCCACTTGGCTTGCTCTTCCTCCGCGCGATGGCAGCCTGCTGGCGCTGGGAACAGGCTCGGTGAGCACGTTAGGCTTCGAGCGGGAGACCCGGGTGATCGACACCTGGAACCGGTCGTTTGAGATCGACAATTGAGATCAGATCCGAGCTAGCAATACTCCTACCCACAGCGCCACCAGTCCCAGCAGGATGCTGAGCGTTACATAGAGGGCGGCCATCAGGAATGCGCTTGTTTGCAGCGCGGTAAACGTCTCCCATTCGAAAGTGGAGAAGGTACTGTACGCCCCGACGAAGCCGATCGGAATCAGGAACCGCCACGCCGGACTGATCTCTGTGTGTCGACCGAGCCACGTCAGAGAAAAGCCAATGATCAGGCAAGCCGTCATGTTGACCACAAACGTGCCATAGAAAAATCGCGTGCCCATCCGGCTGGCGACTGCCGAACCCACCAAGTAGCGAGCCAGGGAGCCCAGCGCGCCCCCGAATGCGATAAGAAGGTATTTCTGCAAATGCAACCTCCGCAAAATGCATCCACCAGCGGAGCAGACGGCTCCCCACGGTTGGAAAACTCAATTCGCACGGGAAGGGCAACATCGAGGACATGACTCCGCGACGGTTGTCCCGTCAGGAGTCATCATCTGTCGAGCCGAAGGCCGAACAGCGGTTAAAGCGGTTTCACAACCGCTAAAGGTGAACTCCTTCACCCCAGCACACTTATTTTACATAAGCTGGCGGGCGCCGATTGTCAATCCCCTTGCGAATGCTGGACCATTGCACTATCGGCTCCCGGCAAACTGCTATACACTTGTCGGGCATCAGGACGCCTATGCCAAGCGCAGCCATCGCCGCCAAGGAACAGCAGGATCCCCGCGTAACCGCCAGGTTGATCGCGCGCATCAAGCGGCTCATCGCCGATGGCTCCGTCGCGCCCGGTTCCAAATTCCCCCCGGAGCGCGAGATGGCGAAGGAATTCGGAGCCAATCGCGCCTCCGTCCGCCAGGCGCTCAAAGTCCTGGAGATGATGGGTGTTCTTTCCCAGAAGGTGGGCGATGGAACCTATCTCTCAGAGAGCGCGGAGACCATACTCAACGAACCCATTGATTTTCTCGTGCTGTTGGACGACCTTTCCCACCACGAGCTCTTTGAAACCCGGCTCATCGTAGAGCCGGAACTTGCCGCCCGGGCCGCCGAGCGCGCCACTGTCGAAGACATCTCTACCCTGCGCAATGCCGTTCTTGCTCTGGAGCGCAGCAAAGTCATGCGTGACCGCCTCGAGGCCGACATGGCATTCCACAACGCGATTTTCCGGGCCAGTGGAAACCGCATCTGCCAGTTGCTCTTCAAGGGAATACACCGCACCGTGCTCACCAGCATGAACCAGCTGTCGGAACGTGTTTCGGTCGAGCAACCGCTCAAATTCCACCGCAAGATCTACGGCGCGATCCGTGCTCGCGATGCAGAGGCTGCGCGCGTTGCGATGCGCGATCACATCCTCGATGCGCGCTCCCTGCTCACCAAAAAACCCTGAGCTACGGGTTGTGATAAACCTCTTGCATCTTGGTCCAACCGGTCGCGCCGGGCAGAGGAATCTGCATACTATCCGTCACACTGAGCCACTTGATATTCCGAGGTTCCTTCGCCATTGCCTCGGCGTCCCCTTTGGGGTTGCTGCCGGTGTATTCGTAGTAGGCAAACAGGTAGTAGTGGCTATCATCCATTTTCTGGATATAAATCGAAAAGTTGTGCATATGGTATTTGTCCAATAGATCGCGGACGCCCGGGTTGGACGCCGCGTGCAATGCCTCGTAGGCCGCAATCCGATCGGGCTTGATGCCGATCAGCATCCCCGTCCGCACCGGCTGGCTCTGTTGGCCATGGCTGTAGAGTCCGATCGCAGCCCCGGCAAGCAATGCGGCAAAAACAATCCTCTTCATCCTTACCTCCCTTTGAGTAGCGCACCCATGATTGCATGGAGAGAAGGGAAGCGGAATGGCTCAACCAAGCCGGGCAGCGCGGAACTTCGCAGCTTGTTTGGAACCGTGGCTTGGAAAGAGCGTAATTGTGGGAGCCCCCGCATTCATGCGGGGGAACTGGGCTTTCAAGCCGAGCGGCTCGCATAGCGAAACCGGGGTAAAGGCCGATTGATGGCATTGGCCGTTTCCGCAAAGCTAAAGCGTCGCTCCCACCTGCTGAAGCAGGGGGCTCCCACCGGGCTTCCATGGGAGAACGATCGGCGTAGACCTTGCCAACTCCGGATGCAGTGGTTCATCATTTCACAACCCATGCGCCTCGATTCCCACCAACACTTCTGGCATTACAGCCCCACCGAGCACACCTGGATGACCGATCAGATGGCAATCCTCAAACGTGCTTTTCTTCCCCAGGATCTGCAGCCATTGCTAGCCGCCATTCGCTTCGACGGCTGCGTCAGCGTGCAGGCAAGACAGAATCTGGAGGAAACGCGATGGTTGCTCGAACTCGCAGACCAATATGACTTCATCAAGGGAGTGGTCGGCTGGGTGGACCTCTGTTCAGAAGAACTACGGCCCCAACTAGAGCGCTTTGCCCCGCATCCCAAGCTCGTTGGCGTGCGCCACATAGTCCACGACGAACCCGACGACAATTTCATGTTGCGGCCGGACTTTCGCCGTGGCATCGCGCAGCTGAAGGAATTCGACCTCACCTATGACCTGTTGCTCTTTCCCCGGCACCTTAAAATCGCGGTAAAGCTGGTAGAGGAGTTCCCCGAGCAGCCCTTCGTCCTCGATCACCTCGCCAAGCCAAAAATCGCCGAGCAACTGTTCACACCCTGGCAAGAGGATCTGCACCAACTGGCGAAATTGCCCAACGTTACCTGCAAGCTTTCTGCCATGGTGACCGAGGCCAAGTGGAATCAGTGGCGCCCTGAAGACTTCCACCGCTACCTGGATATCGCCTACGCGGCATTTGGCTGGAGCCGTCTCATGATCGGCTCCGATTGGCCGGTGTGCACACTCGCGGGCGAATACGAGCCGGTGATGAACATCGTGATTGATTGCTGAAGCAATTCCCGGCAGAAACCCAAGCCGCTATTCTGGGCGAGAATTGCGCTCGCTTCTACCGCATCGGCGCCCACAAGCGAGGCCTCCGGCCATAGCCGTTCATCCATGGCCATTTCTCCAATTGATGTCGTCGTCATCGTCGTTTACCTGGTAGGTATCACCGCCTTCGGCATCAAGATGGGCTACCGGCGAAACGCCTCTTCCCAGCAATATTTTCTCGCCAACAAATCGCTCGGCTGGTTCACCGTCGGTGCAGCCGTCTTCACTTCCAATATTTCAACCATCCATCTGGTTGGCTATGCGGCGGGCGGAGCGAGAGACGGCCTGGTCCTCGGCAATTTCGAATGGATGGCTTGTTTCATCCTCATCTTGCTGGCGCTGATGTTCGCCCCCTTCTACATCAACTCCGGCGTGGCCACGCTGCCGGAATTCATGGAACGCCGCTACTGCCCTGAGGCGCGCACCTTCCTTGCCGTCATCGGAATCCTCGGCGCGTTGCTGATACACATCGGCATCAGCCTCTTCGCCGCAGCCAAGGTGTTCGAGAGTCTGCTCGGCGTGCCCATGTTTGCCACCATCGTTGTACTCTCACTGTTCACCGTCACCTACGCGGCTCTTGGCGGACTCAAGGCGGTAGTGATGACGGAAAGTATCCAGGTCGTGCTGCTGCTGGGCGGCGCGACCCTGATCACCATCCTTGGGGTGCGCGCCCTGCCCGCTGTGGGCGTGCACGATCTCGCGAGCTTCCAACACGCTGTCGCGCCCGGCCAACTCCACATGCTGCAGCCGGTCATCGACGTCCACGGGCATCTCAATGAGTATTCCTGGCTCGGCGTGGTGCTGGGCTATCCCATTCTCGGTATCTGGTATTGGTGTGCGGATCAAACCCACGTGCAGCGCGTGCTGGGCGCGCATAGTTTGAAAGAGGGGCAAAACGGCGCGCTCTTTGCCGGCTTCCTGAAAATCACCCCCGTCTTTCTCATGGTGTTTCCCGGCGTGATCGGTTACGTGCTCTGGCAGAGAGGCGCGATCCATCTAGCCAATGTGCCCGGAACTGCTCATCCGGATTACAACACCATGCTGTCGCAACTGATCCTGTACCTCATCCCTGTCGGCGTGCGTGGATTAATCGTCGCCAGCCTTGCCGCCGCGCTGATGAGTTGCATGGCGGCAGCGCTCAACAGCTGTGCCACACTTATTTCGATCGACGTGGTCAAGCGGCTCCACCCGCAAGCCACCGACGCTCGTGTAGTGCGGGTAGGGCGAATCACCACCGGCGTGATCATGGTGCTGGCGATGTTGTGGTCCACGCAGGGCGACCAGTTCGGCACCATCTTCGAGGCGGTCAACAAGATTCCCATGACCTTCGCGCCTGCGGTGACCACGGTCTTTGTACTCGGCGTGTTGTGGAAGCGAGGGACGAGGCAGGCAGCGATGGCCACCCTTTATTTCGGCACCCTCATCGGCGTCATTTATTTTCTAGTCGATTTGCCCAGCACTGGACGGTGGTTTCTGCCCGCCAGCCGTCTTACGGACTTCGGCGGCTTCGTCACCGATCCAGTGCAGGGTTTAGGCATTCCCTTCATGCTCGCCGGCCCGATCATAGCCGTGGGCTGCGTGGCCATCTACGTCGTAACCAGCCTGCTGACGCCCGCAATGGATGAGGCTGAGATCTCAAAAGTCTGTTGGGACCACCCGTTGGCATTTCTCCAGGGGCCGGTCACAGCGCTGAGTGACCCGCGCATCATCTCGCTCTTCTTACTGGCAACCGTAGGTGTGTCTTATTACCTGCTCAGGTGAAAGCCACAAGCCGGCAGAAGCCAGTCTCCCAACAAAGCCCATCAGAAACTGGACGGGTGCCCCAGGTTCGCCAAAGCGTACCTGGGCCGAAAATGATATGTTTCGATTGCTTTTAGCTGATTGATTCGCAAAAAGCTATGGTGGGCTTCGCCCGTCTTATTCAGCCCAGGTACGCTTTGGCGAACCTGGGGCACCCGTCCAGTTCCAATTGGTTTCGGTTGCTCCGCCTACTTTTTTCCTGCCGTCCAGAAGTCAGGATCCGCTTTCACCCAGGCTTCCGGCGGGTAGCTCATCTTGGGGTCGATGACGAATAGGTTCGTCTGTCTCGATTGCACGCAGGCGGCCTCGAGTTCCTGCATCTTCTTCATGCCCTCTGTTCCCATGGCCTCTACAAACTGCTTATCTTGCGCTTCTTCCGCGTCGAGTTCGGTCGCAGCCTTGATCGTGGTGATCACCAGGTAGACACCGCCGGTTGTACCGAAAACTTCCTCGTAGGTTCCCCAGTGGGCGTCCGGAACACCCTTCTTGTAGCCGTCGATCACCATCTTGACCAACTCTTCCCATTGTTCGTGGTGTCCAGGACGAACGACGAACTGGGTGATCTCCTCATAGCGGGAGCCGACACGAAAACCAGGGTTGAGACTTAAATCGCCCCGATTTACCCACACGCTGTAATCCTTGGACGAGAGCAGATCAGCATCCGCCGAATTAGTGCGGTCGAGTGTGGCAGAAAGGGGCGAGTCGCTCGTGGCGGCCTTCTGCTCCGCCGCCATGTCGGCAAAGGAGGAGTAGCCATGAAAGAACAGAGCTCGCGACGGTCCTGACAACGATACCGCCGCATAGTAGTGATTCGGAACCTTGCCTGCAGCCAGGGCGCGGGGATAAGCCCCTTCCACCGCCTGATGAGGAGCGCCTTCCTTGCCGAGTTTGGTGTACTCGCGAGAGATAACCAGTACCTTCGGGGAGGGAAGAATATCCTGGGCAAACACCGCAAAAGGAGCGCCCAACGAAAGCGAAATAAGCAGGGGCAACGTGGAACTACAGTGGTATCGAAACTTCATAAGTCTTTCTCCTGAAGCTTGAATGGTGAGAGAAGCAGGAACGGTTGAACAGACCGGCAAAACTCGACAGGCGACTGGCGAGAGAAGTACCGGGGTGCACGCAAAGAGACAGGGCCTGAAGAACTCAAGTGGCCGGGAGACACAGTGTTCCCAGGGAAGTTCCGTACAAAGGAGGAATGGGCGGAGTATAAGTGTAGGGACAGGCCGAGGCAACACAATTCGCCGTCACGGCTCGAAAACAAACGCCTCAGTCAGGAACGAAGCCGGAACCCGTCAATTTGCGGAAGTGCGATATGCCACAACTTCCGACTGAGAGGCACTTCCGTTCATGCTGTTCGACTGCAGCAGTAGCTCAAAGTAAGGCAGGGAGCCATTCCGGCTCTTGATCTGCTCCAGGAAGGGCAGAAGACGCGTATCGTCGAAAACAAAATCCGCCGCCGACTCAGTCCCGGCCATGGAAGTTCCCTCCAGGATGAGTATGTCTCCGAAACCCTCCAGATTCGGCCGCAGCGCAATCAATCCATACACCTTCTGCTGCGGATCCACCGTGTTCGCCTCATATCGGGAAAGTTCAGTCCTGCGTGGCGATCGATTGAACACTTCAAAGGTGTGCCGCTGTCGATCATGGAGTAGGACAAAGTTCATTTGACGCTCAAATAATTCGACCCACGGCGTGCCTTCCTGCCCGCCCAACAAAATAACCGGGCCGCCCTTCAGGTCGTTTAGCCGGAGGTCTCTGGCGTAGCGAACCTGTGTCCGGCTCAAGGATATCCCTGGAATCTGGTAGAGCTTGGTAACAATTTCAAGATCGACGATCGATGTGTAACGCCGCGATCCTAGGGCGCTCACTGCATCCACCGTTGTGCCGGCAGGAGCATTGACATGGGTCCGATAATCGCCGTTCAAATATTCTGCCAGCGATACCTTCTTGCCCGTGAGCGTTTGGAAACTAGTCAAACCGGTATCCGATGCAACGATCACCGTGGGATGATCCTGACCGAAAAGTTTTCCCCACAGCGGATGATGGATTGCAGCCACCTGCGTCCCGGCACTCCCCCGTGGAACCAGGAGATAGACGATGGCCACGCAGGCCACCGCCAGCGCCACGCTCAGAATCCAGAGGGAACGGAAGTGGGTGCCGGTTGGAGTCAGCGGATCATGCTTCGTGGGCAAGCCGATAGGATCTGCGCCAGGCGGAAAAACGATGGTCTCCGGCTGAGGCATTGCCAGGGTGTGCGGTTCGAAGACCGGCATGTAGCCACCCTTTGGAATCAGCAGACGAATCGGCTCCTGCGCGCCCTCTTCACTAAAGTACTGGTCCAGCCGTTGTCGCAGGCGGCTGGCATGAGAACGCACAATCCCGTCGGCAGAAGGATCGTAGTTGGCCGGCCGGTCGAAGAGCGCCTCGCCAATATTCAGCTCATTGATCTCATCGGCGCGCCCTCGCAGGAAGAGATCACAGATATAGATGAGGAAGCTGCACAGGCGAGGGGATTTCACAAAGCAGGTCGATGCAACGATGCGCTCTACCAACTCCCAACGGGGATCCCCCGCAATTCCCACGTTCCTTTCGAGTTGAGCAGTGCTCTCGCGCATTGCATCCAGTACACACGTGCCAGATGAAAATGCCGTAAACGGCTACCCGCTCTTTCGCCCTCTTTTCACTGTTAAATGCGATGACTCACGTCCTATAAAAGGCGCTGAAAACAGGACACCTACAGCTTTAACCCCGGTGTTGCTGCGAATTGACTGCGCTTCCGCTCCGCACATTGTTAGTGTTCGGACATTCAGCGGGATTTCCTACACACAAACTGCAGAAATTTGAAGGAGCCAATCGCATGCGTACCATGACTGTCCGCGGAAAGAAGCCTGAGGCTTCGACTTCATCTATCCGGAAGATCGTTGGCGGTGCAGCCACCGCGCTGCTCACCTTGATCGCGCTGATCCTGCTCGCAGCTCCCTGCGCCCAGGCGCAGTTTGATACCGCAAGCGTGCTCGGAACCATCAAAGATCCGAGCGGAGCAGGAATTGCCTCGGCATCGGTTACGTTACTGAGCCCGGCAAAGGGAGTGAGTGTCACTCGACAGACAGACGCCAACGGCAATTACGAATTCACCAACGTGCAACCTGGGGAATATTCGATCTCGGTCACGGCCGCGAATTTTGAAAAAGAAGACACCGGTCAGTTCACCGTCACCGTGGGCGCCAGGCAGCGGGTCGAACTCACCCTGCGGATCGGCACCGACGCCCAGACCGTCCAGGTATCCGGAGCGGCGAGCCTGCTCGAGACCGACACCAGCGATCGCGGCGAAACGGTAGGCACCCAGGAGGCCGTCAACCTGCCCCTGAACGGACGCGCCTACGCTGATCTTTCGACGTTGGTCCCGGGCGTGCGCGAGTCGCTGCTCGAAGTGCTCTCACTGCCGAGCCGCGACGCCTCCTATAACGTCAACGGCCTCAACTCGATGGTCAACAACTTTCAACTGGACGGCATCGACAACAACGCGTACCAGAGCGCGAACCAGGGCTATTCCAATGAGGCCATCGTTCCATCGCCCGACGCCATCCAGGAATTCAAGGTGGAGACCGACAACTACAGCGCCGAGTACGGACGGGCCGGCGGCGCCATCATCAACGCCACCATCCGCAGCGGCACCAACCAGTTTCACGGCGTCGCCTACGACTATCTGCGCAACACGGTGCTGAACGCGTATGGACCATTTATCGGCACCGGCGTAAAACCAACCCTGGTGCAGAACCAGTTCGGCGGCACGTTGGGCGGTCCGGTCAAGCGCGACAAGCTCTTCTTCTTCGGCGACTATGAAGGTTTACGCAACGTGAATCGCGCCATTCAGACGGCGGTGGTGCCGACCGCTGCGCAAGCCCAGGGCATCTTTACCGATGCGCAAGGGAATCCGATCCCCCTGCAGAATCCGATTACCGGCGCGCAGTACCCCGAATGGCGAGATCCCGGTCTCCGACCAGAGTCCGTTCGCGGCCAACGTATTGAGCATCCTGCAGGCGGATGCGGCCCCCAACCAAAACGTCGCGGCGGGTGGAAGCAACTTCGTCTCCACCCCTGCCAACACCGTGACCGTGAACAAGGGCGATGGCCGCATGGACGCCTACATCAGCCCGCGGTCGACAGCCTTTGCACGCTACAGCCAGGCCTCGTGGGTTTATTTTCTGGCCCCCAACATTCCCGGGTTGGCTGGAGGCAACAGCAACGGCACGTTGTATGCGTATACCAAGCAAATCGCCGGCGGCTATAACTTCACCCCTACGCCGAACTCCATTCTGCAGCTTCGCCTGGGCCTTACCTGGACCAGGAGCGGCAAAGCGCCGGTCAATATCGGCGCCACCAATCTGCTCGCCGAGTACAACATTCCCAACATCCCGACGAATCCCACCATCACCGGCGGCCTGAACAGCCAGGCCGTCACCGGCTATTCACAATTTGGCCGGCAGACCACCAATCCCCAATTCACCAACCCCTACGACGCAAATCCCAAGGTCAACTACAGCATTGTGAAAGGCCCCAACAGCTTCAAGATGGGAGGCGAATACGGCTATTTCAATATGGCTATCTCCGACTTCCACCCCCAGTTCGGCGAGGATTTCTACGGCGGGCAGTTCAGCCGCACCGTCAAGACCCAGGCGACGGACGCCGTACATATCCAGGCGTACAACCTGGCCGACTTCCTGGTTGGGGCGCGCAACAGCTACCAGTTGAACAATCTGGCGACCATCCAATACGAGCGCCGTTGGTACATGGGCTACTTTCAGGATGACTACAAGTTCAGCAACCGGCTCACCTTCAATATGGGCCTGCGCTATGAACTGGTGACCCCGAACTGGGAGCAGAACAACCACCTGGCGAACTTCGATCCCACCACCAACACACTTCTACAGGCATCCGGCGGGTCGTTGTACAACCGGTCGCTGGTCAATCTGGATAAGAAGGATTTCGCGCCTCGCCTTGGCTTTGCCTTCCAGATGGATCCCAAGACGGTTATTCGAGGCGGCTACGGAATCGGCTACATGCACTACTTCCGCTTTGGGGGCGAGAGCACGCTGGGCTACAACGGCCCCTACATCGTGGACGCGACCATCAACCAGACTCCGCCCAACCAGGCCAGTGGCGCCACGCAGCCGCTATGCTCATCGCTCACTGAGAATCCGGCAACCTGTTTCCGCACCACGCAGTCGGGCTATGAGACCAACTTCGCCACCGCGCAAAACTTCTCCACCCTGGCTGCACAGACGAGATATATCCCACGCAACTTTCCCGCAGCCTACGTGCAGGCATTTCACCTGACCGTGCAGCGCGAGCTGGTCAAGAACACCACGCTCGAGGTCTCCTATGTCGGTGACCATGGAGTGCGCATCCCTGTCCTGACCGACTTCAACCAGGCGGCGACCGAACCCGTGAGCTGCAACGTTGGCATTGGATGCCTTACCCAGCAGCAGCGGCGGCCCATCTCCAACTTCACCAACATCCTGACCGTGTTTCCCAAAGGCTTCCTCATCTACAACTCCTTGCAGACCAAGCTGGAGCGGCGATACAGCAACGGCATCTACCTGATCAACTCCTTTACCTGGTCGCAGGCAATCAACAATGCTTCGGCAGATCTGGAAACCTACGGTGGCGATGGGGCCCTGGTCAACCTCTACAATTCGGAGGGGGACCGCGGCCCTTCCAGCTACAACCAGCCGCTGAACGACACCTTGTCCTTCATCGCCGCCCTGCCCTTTGGAAAAGGAAGGGTGTTCGGAGACGGCGCTCCAGCATGGCAGCAGGCAATCCTGGGAGGCTGGGTGGTTACCGGCATCAATTCCGTCACCAGCGGTTTGCCCATCAACCTTACCTACACTCCCTCAGCTCAATATGTGGTGTCGAGTACGAGCGAGGTCTACTCCGTCCGCCCCAACCTGGCCAGCACGGCGAAGGCGGTGTATGCGCCTAAGTCAAACTATGTGAAAACCAAGAGCGCTCTCAGCGGTACACTCCTCTCCAGCCAGGTGAGCATTCCCACACCTAGCCAGTACTTCGGCAACGCGGGACGCAACGACCTGCACGGCCCGGCATTTGCCCAGCTCACACTCGCGGTACATAAGACCGTGCCCTTGCGGTGGGAGGATAGCAACCTGGAGTTCCGCATGGAGGCTTTCAATGTCTTGAACTCCACTAACTTTCAGTACCCGGATACGGCAGTCACCGATGGCGCAAGCTTCGGTACGTATACGGCCGCGAATGCTTATCCTGCTCGTGAAGTGCAGGTAGCCTTACGCTTGTCTTTTTAGAACGGTCCTCTTAAGAGACTCATTTCAGGAGATCATTGCATTGGTCACGAACCCCTCCGTTGCTGTGTGTATCGCTGTGCTATCCGTCGCTGTTCCGTCGTTTGCCCTGGGCCAAACCGCCAACAATGATTCTGTAAGGATGAATCAGATACAAGTAATCGGCACCCATAACAGCTATCACGCGGGGCTTGCCCCCAGTGAAGCGAAGCTCATGATGGCCAGAAATCCCAAGCAGTATCAAGCGTTGGAATATCATCACCGTCCCCTGGATCAGCAGTTCAGTTCAGGGATACGCCAGATCGAACTGGACATCTTTGCCGATAGCCAGGGCGGCCGCTATGCTCACCCCGCAGGGGTGGACGCGGTGGCCGCTGCAGGCCTGCCCAAAGACCCCGACTTCGACCCTGCAGGAATCATGAGCAAGCCCGGGTTCAAAGTAATGCACGTTCAGGACTTTGACCAGCGCAGCACTTGTCAGCCTCTCACCGCTTGTCTCACTATCATCCGCAAATGGTCCCGGGCGCATCCGCAACACCTGCCTATCTTTATTCTTCTGGAAACCAAGCAGACCGACCTGCCGCCTCAATATCACGCAACCACTCCGGAGAAATTTACCTCGTCTACCTTCGACGCCCTGGATGCGGAGATTCGTTCCGTGTTTCGAGCGAACGAAATGATTACACCGGACGAGGTGCGTGGAGACCACAAGACGTTGGAGGAGGCAGTCCTGCATAACAATTGGCCAACGCTCGCGGCCGCGCGAGGCAAAGTAGTATTTCTCATGGACCAGCGGCCGGTTGGTCCGGTTTACCTTGAAGGCCACCCGTCCCTTCGCGGACGCGTCATCTTCACCAATGCCGAACCGGGTCAACCCGATTGCGCCTTCACCGAGCAAAACGACGGAAGCGGGGAAGTGATCGCGGCCTGGTTCGCAAAGGCTATCTGGTGCGCACCCGCACCGACGAAGATACAAAACAGGCGCGTACCAATGACACATCTCGCCGGGAGGTTGCGCTGGCTAGTGGGGCACAGCTGCTAAGCACAGACTACCCATCAGCAGAACCCTCCTCGTGGACGGCGTATTCGGTCAGCCTTCCCGACGGCGCCGTCGCCCGCTGCAATCCGGTCAACGCACCACGCTCCTGTTCGAATGCTGACTTCGCCATCGATAAGCCCGCGTCGGCGGCGATCCCGACCGTGCCTTAGCTCGCTCAACTCAAAGCAATCGTCACCGTCTGCGGGGTGTTTGGCACAGCGTGATGGGCCACGTCGTGGAAGCCGGCATCCGTGCACATGGACTCGATCTCGCGCTGCGAATAGGCGTCGCCCATAGCGGTAGAGGTGAGCATGGTCATAGCGAACATGCCGGCGCCCGGCGGGGTGATGCGATCGTCGTTGACGGCCATTTCCACAATCGCCATTTTCCCTCCCGGCTTCATCGCGGCGTGAATCTTCTTGAACAAGCCAGTGTTCGTCGGGATATCGAAATGGTGGATGAAGTTGGTGACCAGCACCGCATCATAGCCGGAGCCATAGTCGGTAGTGAATGCGCTTCCCTCGATTGCATGCCAGCGGTCCGCGGTCCCGAACTTGACGGCGTTCTCATGTGCGACCGCGAGCACATTCTTCCAATCCAGGGCGTGGATCTTCGCTGCCGGATTGCGTCGCGCGATGGTAAGCCCGTACATCCCATGTCCGGCGGCGATATCCAGCACCTTCAGCGGACCCGAGCCGGCCGTGTGCTGCGCCACCACCTCGGAAGATGGCACCGTCATGGCCGCCATCCCACGCGCAAACTCGACCCACACCGGGTTGTCGTCGCTTACCGAGCCTTCGGCCGGCAGAATCGTTCCACCCTTGCGCACCGCGCCGGTCATGCTGCCCAGGCCTTTCTCCATGAACGGATGAAAGAGGAATGACGCCATACCGCCCATGTAAGCGGGTGAACCTTCGACCAGGAAGAGTTCCGAATCCGGAGTCAACCCGTAACCGGCTCCGTCCTTGGTGAGGAACCCAATGATGGTGAGAAAGTCACACAGGACGCGAAGCCCCTTGGCGGAGGCGGCGCACACGGGCGCAAGCGCCTCTGGAGTACGCGCGCCGGCGGCGATGGCGGTAAATAGCTTCAGTTCAATGCCGGCTCGCAGTGCACTGGTTCGCTGATGTGCCTGCAGCGTTTCGAACACGAGCATCGGAGAAGGAGGCTGAGAAGTCATCGCGGGATTGTACATGCCCCCGATGCTCTTGGATACCCCGCCGTTGGTGATAGGTTACATGTCTAAACCATAGCTGGACGACGCTGCCCGATGTGAGTGGCCTGTTCGAATGCGTAGCCAAGTTGCAGCACGCCCCAGTCGTCGTGATGCCGGCCAACGATCTGAATCCCGATCGGAAGGCCGCTCGAAGAAAACGCGCAGGGAACTGACATCGCGGGATTTCCCGCCGCCGAAATGTAATATGCGGATTTCATCCACGCCAGGTAGTTTTCCATCTTCACCCCGGCAATTTCCGTTGGATAGTGTGTGTTCACAGCAAAGGGAAGCACCTGGTTCACGGGCAAAATAAAAAACTCGTACTCTCCTTTGAATGCGCACAACCGCTGGTATAGCGCAGTACGTTTCACTTCGATACGAGATAGCTGAGGGCCGGTAAGCTTCCGTCCCTCCTCCACGTGCCAATGGATGTATTCGTTGAGTTGATCGCCGTGTGTAGCCAGCAAATCCCCAAAGCCGAGTTCGATCGACCAATGCCGCCACGCCAGAAAGGCCTCATTGGCATCGGAAAAATCAGGTTCAGCTTCTTCGACAATGCATCCCAGCGATTCGAAGACCTTGCGCTGCGCCTGCACTGCGCTCTTCACTTCCGGCTCCCAGGGCAAACCCATGTCCTTAAACATGGCCACGCGTACGCCTTTGAAGCTTCGCCTTCCCAGTGGTTGGGCGAACTGCGCCCCTGGTTGTTCAATCGAGATTGGGGACTCTTGATCGTACCCGGCCAGCACGCTCAGGAAATAGGCGCAGTCGGTGACATTACGAGCGACGGGTCCGGAAACCGACAGGGTGAACCAACCTAAGTTGGTAGGCACATTCGACACTCGTCCAGGCGAGGTACGGATGCCCACCACGTTGCAGAAGTTGGGAGGATTGCGTAGAGAACCTCCCATGTCGCTGCCGTCGGCCAGGGGAGCCATTCCGCATGCAACTGCGACCGCTCCTCCGCCGGTACTTCCGCCGCACGTCTTGGTAATGTCGTAAGGATTGTGAGTAGGCCCGAAGACTGGGTTGAAAGTTTGCGAGCCAAGGCCGAACTCGGGCACGTTCGTCTTGCCCAGCACGATCGCTCCCGCCTCTTTCTCCCGCTGCACCACTCGGCAATCGAAATCAGGCACATTGTTCTTATGCAATGGAGACCCATACGTAGTGCGAATGCCGGCAGTTTCGTGCAGGTCTTTGACAGCAACCGGCAGGCCATGCAAAGGACCGAGCCACTTGCCGTGGGCGAGCGCTTCGTCTGCCGCTGCGGCTTGTGCCATAAGCTGTTCTTCCGGAACCATCGTCACCATGGCATTGACCTGTGCATTCACACGCTGGATCTGTTGCAGGTGCGCCTGCATGACTTCGCGCGCAGAGATCTTCTTAGTGCGGATTGCATCCACCATATCGACCGCGCGCATGAAACAGATTTCGTCCCCGGAACTGGGAGTGGTGGTGGCGGAATGTCCGATAGCAGCCGAAAGCGCTGTACCTGTTCCCAGCTTGAGAGCGTCACGACGCGTCATCTTGATCTTCATTTACCTCTCTCAATACTCTTACACTTTGTCACACTGCTCGCCCTATGATTTTTTCATTCACCGGCTGGGCGCGAGTTGGGCAACGAACGTTGGGTGTCCCATTCAAGCGCTGTGTTTGCCTGCCCCGGCATTACGAACTTCCGATCTACCCTCGGAGACGATTTAAGCTTTGCCAGGCCCGGACTTTCAAACCTGCGAAAGCGCTCCGGTCTATCAATTGAGTGCTAAGAGTCTGTGTGAGAACTAGCGAAATCAGACTTTTGAGCGGGAGCCGGGGCGCACCGAAGATCCCTTGGCTGCGCTCGGGATGACGGAGGGGAGGGTGACACTTCCATGGACGGTGATCGCTAAATAGGTGCTGACAAAAAAGCCGCCCTCATCTCTGGCCCCCGTCTGTTTATTAGCTTCGCATGGAAGTGTCACCCTCCCCTTTGTCATCCTGAGAGGGTGTGACTTTTTTGATTGCTTCATCGTTAAAAACCGCTGGGTGCCCCATTCAAGCCCGGTTTTGGCTTGAGTGGGATACCACGGCACTCACCTAACGATTCTTTCAGCCACTAGCCAATTTCCCATGGATGCACCACCCCCACTTTGTCATCCCGCCTGTCCCGGCTTGCCGTGGAACCGAAGCGAACCCGGATTTCCTGCCACGCAGCGCTGGACATATCCGCGTGTGCGGCTTTCCGTAAAGAAAGCCGCATGAAGCTCCCCAACGCCATCAAGTTCGACAGGAAATCCGGGGTAGCGAAGTGAAGGGACCTGCGGTGCGCCTCCGGCTCCCTCAACAAAGGTCTCCGTCCCGTTAGTTCTCCCAAAGGATCGTCATCCTGAGAGGCTGTGACTTTTTTGATTTTTTCGTGTTTTGGCACGCTTGGCCAGACGTTCTTGAATCCTCCAACAAGGCCGTCATCCTGAGCGAAGCGCCTTGCAGACCTATCGCTAAACAGAGGACTTATGGCGCGGAGTCGAAGGACCCCGGCGATGCTTGATTTACCTATGCTGCTCGGAGCTTTTCAACCACCGAAGCCCGGCAAAAGTATCCGGCTCGATACGCACTTGATGGTCACGGTTATCTTTTTTGGGCACTGTAATCATTTTCCATTCCAGGTTTGCGCAAGGTGTTATCCGGGGCGAGCCCGGTGGTTGAAAAGCTCCGAGCAGCCTAGGTAAATTAAGCACCGCCGAGGTCCTTCGACTCCGCGCCACAAGCGCTGTGTGACGCGATGAATCTGCGAGGCGCTCCGCTCAGGATGACGGCGTTGTTGGAGGGGTCAAGACAGGCCGGCCGGACGTGCCAAAACACGAAAAAATCAAAAAAGTCACAGCCTCTCAGGATGACGATTCTGTGGGAGAACTAACGGAGCGGAGACCTTTGTGTGGGAGCCGTGGCGCACCGCAAGTCCCTCGGCTGCCCCAGATTTCCTGCCAAAAACCGTAGCTTCGGTGGATTTCTTGAAGTGGGGGGTGGGTGCATCCATGGGGAATTGGCTAATGGCTGAAAGAATTGTTAGGTGAGTGCCATGGTATCCCACTCAAGCCAACACCGGGCTTGAATGGGGCACCCAGCGTTGTTGACGATGAAGCAATCAAAAAAGTCATAGCCTCTCAGGATGACGGCCTTGAGGAGGGTTCAAGAAAGGCCGGGCGGACGTGCCAAAACATGAAAACTCAAAAAAGTCACAGCCTCCGAGCGCAGCCGAGCGATCTGCGGTGCGCCCCGCCTGCTGCACAAAAGTCTGAGTTTGCTGGTTCTCACACGAACTCTTTAGCCCGGGTGGCTGCACACCCAGAACCCGCCTGCGAGTGATATGCTCACCAGCGAACCTGGAACGACTCCATTCTCCCTCCGTGGGCTGGGAAATCATGACGGTGCGCGGCAAAGAAAAAAGCGGAAAGGCACTTCTTCTCCTTGCGCTGGCCCAGTGCTGCGGAGCCGTAGCGCATGCAACGGCCATCTGCGATGCCAGATCCCACGGTGCAAAGGCAGACGGAGCGACGAAAGACACCCTCCCACTGCAGAGAGCGATCGATGACTGCGCCCGCAAGGGCGGTGGGGTGGTACATCTGGCCCGGGGCGCCTACCTCAGCGGACCCATCATGTTGAAGAGTCACATCACCCTCCAAATCGATGCAGGAGCAACTCTGCTGGCAAGCCAGGACAAGCGCGATTATCCCCCCATGCGCGAGATGCGCGAGGACGCCATACAGCCATTCATCAGCGCCATCAACGCCGGGGATATTGCTATCCGCGGCGAAGGCACCATCGACGGCGCAGGTCAGCCTTGGTGGGCAGAGGTATACGCCCATAAAGACTCTCCTGACTATGTGGCGGCCAAGCGTCCGCGGCTCATCTTCTTCGACCACTGCAAACATATTGTGATCGAGGGAGTCACCATCCAGAACTCCGCCTCCTGGCAGGTGACCCTGTACTACTCCGACGGCGTGACCCTGAGGAATGCGAGAATCCTTGCCCCGGAGCATTCCCCAAACACCGATGGCGTTGATCCTTTCTCCTCTCACCACGTCACCATCTCACACATGACCATTGACGTCGGTGACGACAACGTAGCCATCAAGTCGGGCCAGCCTGGTTCCGCGGGGCCCGACGATCCCAGCACCGACATTTCAATCACAGACTGCACCTTTCTTCACGGGCATGGCATGTCGATCGGCAGCGAAATCTCTGGTGGCGTCGAAAACGTTCATGTAACCGGGGTGCACTTCAAAGGCACCGCCAATGGAGTGCGCGTAAAATCTAATCGTGACCGCGGCGGCTCCATCGGCCCCCTGGATTTTCGTGATGTGACTATGGAAGATGTGGCCACACCCATCCTCATCACCGAGTACTACCCGCGCATTCCCGAACGGGATTCCGCCCAGCCACTGACCCGGCTCACTCCTCATTTTCACGACATCAGCATCACCAATCTGAATGCGACCGGCGCGAACACTGCCGGATTCATCGTAGGCCTCCCGGAAAGTCCGATCACATCGATCACGCTGAGCAATGTGCACATCGCCGCCGAGAAGGGAATGACGATCAGCAATGCAACCGTCGCTGCCCGCGACTTTACCGTCCACGCCGCCACGGGAGCGCCTTTCATCATGCTGGAACGCGCGCAGGTCAAGGAGAAGTAGTGAAAAACGGTCATCCCCTCTGTATCCAGGTCCATGCGCAAGACAATGTGGCGATTGTCGTCAATGAAGGAGGTCTCCCCTCCGGCGCCGAATTCGATTTCGGCCTGACCCTCTTGGAAGCAATTCCTGAAGCCCACAAGGTCGCATTGACTGACATCCCGCAAGGCGCTCCTATCGTGCGCTATGGAGTCGTCATTGGATATGCAGAAGCGCCTATCAGGAAAGGCAGCTGGGTGCATGAGGGGCTCATGAGCCTGCCCGCGCCCCCACCGCTCGATCAACTACCTCTCTCGACCGCCGTGCCCCATCCAGAGCCGCCGTTGGAGGGTTACACCTTCGACGGCTTTCTCAACGACGATGGCTCGGTCGGAACGAAGAATATTCTCGGCATCGCCACCACGGTTCAGTGTGTCGCGGCCACGGTAGAATTCGCCGTCAGGCGTATCCGCTCAGAGATCCTGCCCCGCTACCCCAATGTCGACGATGTGATTGCCATCACCCATCCCTACGGGTGCGGAATTGCAATCGATGCTCCCGGCTCCGAGATCCCCATTCGTACGCTGCGCAATCTAAGCCTGAACCCAAATCTTGGCCGGGCTCCGATGGTGGTCAGCCTGGGTTGCGAAAAAATGCAGCCGGTGCAGATGCTGCCCCAGAACAGCCTCCCGATGCTATCCCGTACACCCTACATTATTCGCCTGCAGGACGAGCAGCACCGCAGCTTCGGCGACATGGTCACGGCCATTATGGAGATGGCCGAACAGCGCCTGGCCCAACTGAATGCACGCGCACGTGTTTCCCGGCCGGCAGCCGAGCTTGTGGTTGGGCTGCAATGTGGGGGGAGCGATGCCTTCTCCGGTGTGACCGCCAATCCTGCTGTTGGCTACGCCGCTGACCTTCTGGTGCGCGCGGGCGCAACCGTGATGTTTTCCGAAGTGACTGAGGTTCGCGACGTGATTCATCTACTCACAGCACGCGCAGCCAATCAGGAGGTAGCGCGCGGGTTGATTCGCGAAATGGCCTGGTATGACGCGTACCTCGCGCGCGGTGGGGCCGATCGCAGCGCCAACCCAACTCCGGGAAACAAGACCGGGGGCCTGACTAATATTGTTGAGAAGGCGCTGGGCTCGGCTGCAAAAGCAGGCACCAGCGCGCTGGCCGGCGTCTTCGGTCCCGGCGAACGCGTCACCAGCAAAGGGCTCATCTTTGCCGCCACACCCGCAAGCGACTTTGTTTGCGGAACCCTGCAGCTCGCCGCGGGGATGAACATGCATGTCTTCACGACGGGGCGGGGAACTCCCTACGGCCTGGCCATGGCTCCGGTAATCAAGGTTGCGTCCCGCCGCGCGCTCGCAGACAGGTGGTCCGACCTGATCGATATAGATGCCGGGCGCATCGCCACCGGTGAGGCGACCATTCAGCAGGTGGGTGAACAGATCTTCCAACGTATTCTTGATGTGGCCAGCGGCCGCAAACAAACCTGGGCCGACCACTGGGGTCTGCACAATGAGTTTGCTCTGTTCAACCCCGCTCCCATCACATAAGAGAGCAAGCGCGGTAACGATGAAAGCGGCGCGCATGAACAAAACAATCGTGTCTCTGCTGTTGCTCTTGGTCGGGAGCCTCTCGTTTCATGCGCAGGCACTTGTGGCTCCCGTCACCCAGATCACGCTCGGCCAATCGATCGTCGCCCTCAATGGTCCATGGAAGTTCCACATCGGCGACAACCTCCAGTGGGCCAATCCGGATTTCGACGACTCTCAGTGGGAAACCGTTAACCTGGCGCCGGAGGCCGGCTCGATCAACCCCGAGACCGGAGCTGCAGGATTTTCTCCCGGGTGGACTGCCAGGGGACATTCGGGATACGCCGGATATGCGTGGTATCGCATCCGGATAGATATCATGGGCGCCCCAGGGCCGCTGGCTCTGTTGGCGCCCTCGGCCGTCGATGATGCATATCAGTTCTTCGCCGACGGCCGTTTGATCGGCTCGTTTGGAAACTTTGCCCGGCCGCTTCCCGCCGTCTATAACAGCCATCCGCTCATGTTGGCGCTGCCCGCTCGCGGCGGAACGATGATACTCGCGCTGCGCTTCTATATGGCGCCATTTAGCTTGTTATCTCCTCAGAGTGGCGGTATGCACACACCGCCGGTCATTGGGCTCGCCGGCTCCATCGTGCCCGTCTACCGCGTTGCCTGGCAGGATATCTATCGCTCGTCTTCCTCTGCCTTGTTGGCAACCATTCTGTTCCTCGCCTTCGCGTTCCTGGTCTTGATGCTCCACCTGTTCGACCGCACCGAGCGCCTTCTGCTTTGGCCTTTGGGCGCCAGCCTCGCCACCGCGGCGTGGTATGGATTTGCTTTTCTTGGCAACACTACATACGTGGCGACTGGGTTACAGGAAAACGTGCTTTCGATCGTCTTAGCGTCGATCTTTCTAGGTCTCTGGCTGATGACCTGGTGGAGCTACTGCGGCCTCCAGCAGAAGAGGTGGATAGCCAATGCGATCGGCATTTGGGTGCTTTGGGTGCTGGCGACGGAAATGCCCCTTCAAATTCTGCTCTACGGCGGAAACGTGCCACCCGTCGTTTTTGCCGCCCACACCGCGGACTTGATTTCCGTAGGCTCGGCCTTTGTCATACTGCTGATTTCGATTGTGTATCTTGGCTGGCGGCGGTCGCAGCGGGAAGGCCCAGCGCTCTTTCTGGCAATCTTTTTCTTCGCCTTTCCCGCATGGGAATCGGTACTGCATCGGCTGCACGTCCCGACGGTCTGGTTCCCCTTCGGAATCGTGTTAAATCTCTCCTCGGCCGGGGAGTTCGCCATGCTGTTGTGCTTTTCTGTCGTCCTCTTCGGCCGCTTCCGCAGTTCGCAGCGGCGACAGCAGGCGATGGTGCAGGATGTCTGGCAGGCGCAGGAAGTGCAGCAGGTTCTGATCCCCGAGAAACTGCCGTATATTCCAGGGCTCACCATCGAGAGCGAGTACCGCCCGGCACGCGAGGTGGGTGGTGATTTCTTTCAGATCCTCCCTCACCCGAGCGACGGCAGCGCCCTGATTGTGGCCGGTGACGTAACCGGCAAAGGCCTGCAGGCCGGTATGCTCGTGGCCCTGATCGTAGCTCCATCCGCACCGCAGTGGGCTACGATGCTGATCCATTAGCGGTATTGAACGAGTTGAACCAAAGGCTCTGCGGGCGTGGCCAGGCCCATGCGACCTGCCTTGCCCTTCGCATCGATCCCGAGGGAGGTGGGACTCTCGCCAATGCCGGTCATCTGCCACCGTATCTGAACGGAAAAGAACTGCCCATGGAGGGCGCGCTCCCGCTAGGCACGATCGCAGGAGCCGAATTCTCTGTGATGCACTTTCAACTCCATCCTGGCGACACACTTGTGCTCATGTCAGACGGCATTGCGGAAGCGCAGGACGAGCGCGGTCAACTCTTCGGATTCGAACGAATCCAGGCCATGCTGCGAAAGTCATCCACCGCGGCTGCACTGGCGGCGGCAGCACAAAAGTTTGGCCAGGAAGACGACATCACCGTAGTATCTATCACCCGCACGGCGAAGCAGCAAGTGGCCATCGCTTGACGGTTTGTCATCGCGTCCCCTATGTTTCGATAAGACTTGTGCGGAACCTCCATTCTCGTTGAACAGGGATAAGTCATGAAACAAGAAGCCGTCGATGAACTTCAGAAAGCAGAGCGTCTTGAGGCGCGTAGCAGCGCGTTTGCCTGGTCCGCTCTGGCTTTCGCATTTCTGCAAAGCGTCTGTACGGTTGTGATCGCAGCCAGCGGCATGCGTTTCGCCATCGGGCTGGCAGCGTTCATCACATCGATCGCTACGTCCGCACCTGCGCAAGGCCTTCATCGCGATCTAATACGGTTACCAATGCTTATCTTCGCCCTGGCCGGTGCGGGCATTAACCTCGGCGTTCTCTGGCAGGTGCGGCGGTTGCGTCGCCGTCCTTCGGCGCAGTGGCGTCTCCGCCCGCTCTCCCCGCACAAGAAGCGCATGGAACAGTGGCAATGGATCATCAGCGTGTTGACGGTGCTTCTCGTGGTCGCAGAACTAATTGCCCACAAAGTAATTCACGGATTTTTCTTCTAAGACGAACCCCCTCTCCACTTGCAATCAAGCTCCGATCGCAGCCTGGGCCGCTGCGATCGGAGCGCCAATTCCTTGCGTCAGTACAGATCGACCACGGCTACCCCCTGGGGCCGGACCCCGCTGGGCAGATTAAACACAATCGGTGTTCCGGTTTCCGCCACTGTGCCATCGCTCTTGATGGTGAGTGTGTGCAGAACGTTTCCCTGGCCGGCAGGGAGCGACGCGGAGGTTCGCTGAGAAAGCACGAACAGCGACCCACCGTCGCCCGACAATGAAACCTGGAAAGCATTGCCAACTCCCTCCAGTGTGAATGTTTGTATCTCCACCGGCACTTCCGGATCGCTGGCGTCATAAACGCTTACCTGGTTGGTGGCGGTATCTGTGGTATAGATCCGGTTACCGCTCTTATTCACGCGAATCCAGCAGATACCCTGGCCGGCATTGGGAACAGCGCGCAGAAAAGTCAATGCGCCTTCTTCACTGAACCGGTAAACACCCATTTTGTTCGCCGTGACATAGCCGACATAGAGGATGGGCTGTTTGGAGTTGCTCCACAAACCGAGTGGCAGGCGCGGCGTGGTTGCACCGAACTCAGAGGCCGGCATCGCAATCGGCGGCAGCGCGTGCAGTTGGCCAGACCCATCGAGCCGAAAATGCTGGAGGAGTCCACCCAGGAAGTCGGCTCCGAATAAGAGATTGGTGCCGGAAGGGAAGTATGCCTGTGAAGGTGAAGTGCCGGCAGCGACGCTAACCGTTGCCTGGAAGGGACGCGAGGTGTCATTGGTCTCATCACTAATCGGAGTGAGCACCCCGTTCCCCCCAACCCGCATCATGGTGTAGTTGGGAAGAATGGTCGAAGGCCGCGCAAAGTCACCACTCTGGTTGGCGACGAAGAGAATGTTGCCATCAAGCGCCAGGCTAACCGGATCGTTGCCCCCGGAAGGGAAGGGGGATCCGTTGACGGGTTTAAGCGTGCCATCGTCGGAGATGTCGAAGACGGCTATGCTGTCGCTTCCGGCATTCACTGCGAACAGCAGGGTCTGTTGCGGATTGGTGATGACCTCCTGGTCTGAGTCAAGTGGGCCAAGATTGGGACCGCTGTACTGTACTCCCGCGCCTCCAGTGAGAAAAGGTGACCCTGGTACTGGCTTCAGGTTGCCATCGCTCCCGCGATGGAAGGCATAGACGGAATTGGCATTGGCTCCGGGCAGATTGCTTTCGACGTAGACAAATTGGCTCGTGTCACTTGCACGAACCATGCCACATGAGCCGGCGGCAAAGGTCGCTGCGGCGCTGAAAACGAGCAGTTTTTTTCGCATGTTTGGTCTCCGAAAAAAAATGAAGGTACGTCCCAGCCTTGCCAGGGGCGTCCGCCCGTTAGAGTGGATTTCGTTTCGGAGGTTACAGCTGTGGAAGAATTTTTCCTTTGCGGCAGAGTGCCTCAAAAGGCTGCTTCTTCTTTTGGAAAGAATCTATTAAAACATTCGTGGCGAGGAAGGCTTACCGTTCATGCAATTCATCTCGACGGACGGTATGAGCCCACCCATGTGGAATCCGCGCTCCATCAGCTCCATTCATAACGAATTCTCCCGCATGATCGACGTGTAACCCGTAAATCAAGTGGAGTACGGGGAACCCCGGCACAACTCTAAGCAATGCCAAGCTTACGCTGCAGTTGCTCGAGCGAAATCCCTTTCGTTTCCGGATACACGAACAACACAACAAAGAACTGCAGCGTCGTCATCGCGGCAAAGAACGCGAAAGGCAGCCCACCCGAATATTTCGCCAGCACAGGAAACAGCAGCGAGATGATCGCGTTCATAATCCAGTGCGCGGATGACCCCAGGCTCTGGCCTTTGGAGCGGACGCGGTTGGGAAACACC
This sequence comes from uncultured Acidobacteriaceae bacterium, assembly GCA_963721125.1. Lineage (GTDB taxonomy): Bacteria > Acidobacteriota > Terriglobia > Terriglobales > Acidobacteriaceae > PALSA-350. Next base: position 78,953 of record CAVRHZ010000002.1, read on the forward strand.
TCCGCGATATACACCCAGATCACCGCGCCTTGGGAGACAGAGAAGAACCCGATATAACCCACCAGCAGCCATACCAGAGTCTCCGCGTGGCTGTGGGTGAAGAAGACGGCCGCGACGCCGGCCAGGCAAAGGGTGTCGCCGACGCTGCCGATAAGAAGCAGCGTCTTTCGTCCCAGCTTATCGATGAGCGACATGCCCAACAAGGTCGCGAACAAATTCATCAGCCCCACCAACACTGTCTGCAGCGAACTCGACAACTGGCTGAAACCGGCCGAGGCAAAGATGTAGTTGGAGTAGTAGAGGATCGCATTGATCCCCGCCAGCTGATTAAACAGTCCGATGCTAACGGCGAGAAAAATCGGCAGCCGGTACTCGCGCTTGAACAGCGGCTCGGCCGCCATCCCGCGCTCCATGTGGATGGAATCCATAATGTCCCGCAGCTCTGCCTCAGAGTCCGGGGACCCCATCATCTTGAGAATAGCAAGGGCCTCGTCGGTTCTGTTCCTGGTCACCAGCCAACGTGAGCTGCGCGGGATGCGGAACAACATGATGAGAAAAATGAGGGAAGGAATGGCTGCCACTCCGAGCTGCCAGCGCCACTGCAGTAGCCCCAGGTTGAGCAGAGAGATCAAATAATTGGAGAGGTAGGCAAGCAGGATACCCATAACCACGTTGATTTGAAACAGGCCTACCATTCTGCCCCGCCACTTGGCCGGCGCCAGTTCCGCGATGTAGACCGGCCCCAGAACCGACGAGCCGCCGATGCCCAGCCCGCCAATCAAGCGAAAGACCATCAGCGACGGCCAATTCCAGGCGAAGGCGCATCCCAGGGCCGAGATGGTGTACAGGACGGCCATGACGCGCAGAGCCTCACGGCCGCCGATCCGCTGACCAAGAACCCCGGCCGTCATAGCGCCGATCACCGTACCCACCAGCCCGATAAAAACCGTCAGGCCGAGAGTAAAGGGCGTCAGGTGATAGACCACCGTCAATTGCTGCGTCGTGCCTGCGATGACCGCCGTGTCAAAACCGAATAGAAGCCCGCCTAGAGCCCCAACGATAGTACTTTCCAACAAATATTTCGTCATTGCCATAGGGGGTTTCTCTCTTGATGAAAAGCAGGTCCTGGTCAAAAGGCAGATTCTATCGAAAACGGAACCGTATGGATATCCGCCTCCCCAGTCCCAATGCCCGGGTGATGGAATGCTCAACCCCCAACCGTCGAAGTTTTGAGTCAAGATTTCATTCGTTCAGGCGAGGTCTGATTCTCACCGTGTTAGTGGTCATGCTCTGCTCCGCGCCGCTTCAGCTTGAAGGAGAGGTTGACGGCGGCACGCAGGCCTGCGGGGGCAGCACCACAGTCGATGCCCTGGGCGAAAAAACAGCAGCCGGCGCCAGAGCTTTTCTGGCTCAGCTGCAGACCGCCGTGCAGGCGAACAACAAGGAACAGATTGCGGAGATGATCGGTTACCCGCTGTTGGTCCTGAGTTCAGTGAAGAGAACCCGTATAGCGAAGAAGCAGGCCTTCCTGTCCAACTACAGCCTCATCTTTACGGATCCGGTTCGCGACGCCATTCTGCATCAGACTGCCCAATGTCTCTTTGGCAATTCTTCGGGGGCGATGGTAGGCAACGGCGAGGTGTGGTTCGTCGAGCAGGCCCCAGGCCAATGGAAGATCGTTACCATCAATGAATCGGCCACGGCCCCGTAGCGGCAGCCAAGTACCTGGGTAACCCGGGCGGTATGGCGGAGAGAGAGGGATTTGAACCCCCGATACCCGTGAAGGTATGCCTGATTTCGAGTCAGGTGCATTCAACCGCTCTGCCATCTCTCCGCATTGTATTTTCAACTACTTGCAGCCTAGGCTTCCGTCGGTTTCAGTCACCTATGACATGAATTATGACATAAACTCGAGCCGGGTCTGGTTGCGAGCGTCCATCAAGCCCCCCCACCGGCTGCAGCTCCGCGTCATCCTCTCAAAGTCCGAAAACCAATTCATCTTAAGAGAATCTTAAGGATTGTAAAGATATACTAAACGAATCGAAATCAACCTGTTCTGGGGTATCGATTGCACGCGATGAAGATGATAGGTCCGGGCTTGGTGCTTCTGATGGTTTTCATGGTTCTCGCCCGATCGGCAACCACTCCACGGGGCATCTCTATCGCAACGGCCGCTTTTCTTCCGTTCTGGCTAATTATTGCTGCCACCAATATGTTTATTTGGATCAGCGCAGGTTACTCATCCGCCGATGAGCTGCCAGTATTTTTCCTCGTTTTCGCCGTGCCTGCTCTTGCGGCAGTTGTCCTATGGTGGAAATCCGCGAAGGGTGAACAGCACTCCACGCAGCGAAATGCAGAAAACCTCGATCCCCGCGGTTAGTGTGGGGAAAGTTTCCGCTGCTCAATTGTTGTCATCTAAGGCAGGTAATAGCGGAAGCTGGTGAAGATCATGTTGTCTATTCCTTTGGCGCCGACGCCGTCGGGGCCGTTACCGGCAACCGCCGCTCCTGTCCAGCTTTCGCGCACGGCATAGCCGTATTGGATGCTCTGGCGCAAGCGCCCATATTCGCCCCTGTAGAAGTCGTACCAGTAGCCGCCGGTGAGTTCCTGGACGTCTTTGGTTTGGGCGCCGCAGCTTCCGCCAGGATAGTAGCCGGTGGAACTCCCGTTGTAGCCGGGCGCCGCACTGGTGAGGCAGGCGGAGTTGCTGAGGTAATAAGAGCCGTAGCCGACTGCCGCGACGGCTGGTGCAGCCCAGTGGCCGCCCCATACGCCGGTTGTGGAGTTCTTGGTTGCCGTGGGCGCGCCGAGCGTAGTGCCGGACCAGGAGCTGCGACCGGCGTAGTCCCCACCATAGTTGGCATACAAGGTCAGCCGGGGAGTGACGGCAGTCTCAACTGTGCTCAGTGCGGAAAGGTTGTGCAGGGGCGAGAATTCGCCGCTGGACGCGGAGGTAACGTCGGAGAGGGTGGAGGCCCCATAGCGGCCAACGCCGGGTCCGTAGAGACCTTTGAGCCCCAGTGTCAGCTTCTTGTCGATCAGGTAAACGCGGCCGCTTGCGCCCAGGCCGCCCAGAGCGATGCTGTTGTTGTAGCTGCCGGCCGTAGTGAGGGCCGGGGCGACGGTGGCCCCGGTGACGATGTCTTTCAAGCCACCGTAGAGGTTGCCGTTAGTGGTTTCGCTGGGATAGACGGTTTCATGGGCGTAGCGTCCGATGCCGAAGACTTCGTAGTGGCCAATGCCGGGATCGAAGGTCGCTTTCACTATGATGTCAGGCATGACGTTGAAGGAGTAGTTGCTGATGTTGGCGCAGGAGTTGACCGTTTTGTAGACCGGCAAATAGGTATCCACTCCGCCATTCACCTGGTTTGTGTAGTTCACGATGCTGGTTGAGGGCGAGCAGGCGCTGATGGAGGAGTTGTAGTTGCCACCGTTCGCACCGTTGCTGCCCAGGACGGCGTAGGGAGTGTTGCCGGCCAGCGTGGCGCTGTAAAGCAGCTGCGGATTCTCAGCTGCAACGCCGAAGGCTGTGTGCTCGAAGGTCTTGGTCACGCGGAAGCCGTACTGGCGTTCCCAGACGAAGCCTGGCACGTAGTTCGGATCTATGGTCAAAGGAAGGAGAATGTCGCCGGAGAGATTGGAAATATCCCTCCTGTCTTCCGTCGCCAGGGACCAAAGCTGGCCAGCGGTGAAGGCCCACCCGTTGTTGAGCGCTGCTTGCGCCCAGATCACGCGCTGCCGGAAAACATAGCTGTTGCTCTCGTTATTGTTTGAGGAAACGCCTGCACCCAGCCAATCCGCTTCATAGTAGCCGCGGAGGGTTCCCCAGCCGGGTTTGCCTTCGGCCATCAGGGCGACGCGCGACTGGCGTGAGGTGCCGTAGAACTCGCTCAGGGCGTAGGCATCGGCATGCTCGTACGGCAGGGCGTTGAAGGCGGTGGGAATGTCGCCGCCGGTAGCGTGGGTGCGATACACCGTTTCACCCGCCAGGAAGCTTCCGGCAGGTGAGATCGTGATGCCCTTGAAGTGGATTGCCTCCGGATTCGTAATCTGCTTTTGTACCTTTTTCTCTTCGGCTTCTACGACGGAGGCCAAGGAAACATTGTTTGTCTTCAGGTCGGTGACTGCGCCCTGCAGATTGCTGACCGCCTGCGTGTTCTCAGTGAGCGTCGCTGATTGCTGGGCAGCTTGTTGTTGGGCCTGAACTGCCGCTGCCCGGGCTGAGGCAGCCGCCTGCTGGGCCTGCTGCAGCTCCTGGTCACGATCATTCAGCTGTTGCCTCAACTGCTGAATCTGTGTCTCCATTTCTTCCCGTAGCGATTGAATCTGGCTCTCCACGGATGGCTTCTTAGGGGGCGCAGGCTTGCGGGTCGGTTTTGTTTTGTGGGTTGTCGAAGAGCTACTCAGGGTACCGGACGCTGTTGTCTGCGCCAGCCCGGCAGACAGCGCCGAGACCAGCGCCAGCGTCACTAGTGTCTTCAGAGGGTTCTTCATTTGGAGTCCCTTCCGTTTTCGTCGCAGTGCAACCAGGATGAATGCCGGAAAATCTTTGAGAAAATCACGAATACGCACCCTTTCGCGGTTCGACCAACGAACACGCGCACCGTCGATAGGAAAGGAAGCTTGATTTCTTTAGCGGCAAAACAACGAAAGCAATTATTAGCCTCTCTGGGGATTGACGATCGCAGATCCATGTGGTTTTCATCTGCCGCCCCCGGCACTGCGTCGGGGCAGCAAGGGCTACAACGACCGTCATCCCGGATGACGCCGGAAGAGTGCCGACACGGAAGCCAAGCTGCAGCCCATTGTTTCTGTTGCCTGGAAACGCATGCTATTTCTCCAGGAAACCTTCGCCTGGACGTCCTGGAACAATGAGGCAATGCAGGAAGTCTTGTACCAGCGGAGAGAAAAAGCCTTCTATGCGCAATTGGGCTGCGCGCTTATAACTAAGGCTTCTGCATAAGAGAGAGAGCCCAGACTCCACCGCCAGGTGCAGGCAACTACGGGTTAGATCCGGTGGGCGCGAGGGTTGTAGCAGGACATGGGAGGTGCCGTGCCCGCGCCCGATTTCCTCGCTCCCCAAGTCCGCGCAGCCATTTCCATTCGCAAAGCTGCAACCCTCGGCTGGTTACTCTCTACCAAGGTAGTATGGTCGACTCCGTCTGGGCGTGGCATTCTCTTCCTACGATGCGAGTCAACCTCAAAGCCCGTATCCCCATGCATCTGTATCAGGAGTTTCACAGTCTGCCCCTTGTGCTGACGATTGAAACGGCACACGGCCTGGCTGCTCGTTGTGAACATCGCACCACTGCCGCCGAACTGATGTGGACCCTGGACCAGAAGACCGATATCAACTCCGGCCTTCTGGACCGGTTCCGTCAGAAATTAAGGCTCATTGAAGAAGCCAATCTAAGCGACGTTGAGGTCAGCGACGAAGTCCTCGATATGTTCGGCTTCTTTCTGTAGACTTCACGATTTCGCGCTACCACCGAGTTCCTCATTCAACAGCCGTGCCAGGCGCAACCCCGCCAGGGCAAGCTGGCGGTCGACCACAGGCCGTTCCCGCAGGTAATAGGCCTCATCGATGTTTGTCTGCGGCTGCACCCAGGCCTGCTTGGCTAATGCAAGCGAGTCGTTCGCCCACGACACCGGATCCGCAGAACCCGCCTGCAAATGATCGGCGGCAATCATCTCCTCCAGTTCGCGCGCATAGCGGTGTTCGCGCAAGCCGGTATGCAGGATCAATTCTGTATCCCAAACGCCATGCAAATTGCAGGGATAATCGCCGCACTTGGCTGCGCCAAACACCGTAACAGGAATGTCGTTGCCCCCACGCGCGTCTGCTATGGCGTGGAACGGCTGGCTTAGGTCTCCGACAAAGTGCACCAGAAACTTGAGTGCCTCGCTGCGCGCCGCGAACGACTGCTTCGGGTCTCCCAGGATCCGGGCAAACTGATTAATTCGGGCGACGACGCAGTTCTCGTCGGGGCAGTCTTTCGCCTCATATCCGCCGGAGTCCGGAGGAATATCTACATAGTGCCAGGGGCCAGTTTCCGGCCGGCCGCTGCGAATGTCGTCCGCCCAGGTGGATATGGACGCCAGGTCGTTATCCCCCAGGAATTGCCGCAACTTTTCAATCGTGACCTCGTTCAAGTGGTCCCAGGCGATATCAGCAATGATCCTGTGACCCTCACTTCCCCAAGCCCATGCCTGGGGATGCTGCAACAGCAAAAAAAAAGCGGCAACCGCCGCCAGCCATAACCGAAAACGCATGCTTGATGATAGCCCGCTGGCGAAGGGTACTCGCGCGTCGTTTGCCCCGTGCGGTGACCCGATTTGGCGTCCGCGCCAAACATCGGTCACGCTGTGAATCAGGGTCACTCCTGACAAAGCGCGTTAACCGCAGGTCCCTCCACTCCGCTACCCCGGATTTCCTGTTGAGGTTGGTGGCGTTGGCGAACTGCATGCGGCTTTCCTTACTGAAAGCCGCACACGCGGTTGCGGTCAGCGCCGCGTAGCAGGAAATCCGGGGTAGCGGCGTGGAGGGACCCGCGGTTTGCGTGATGGATAAACGGAACCCTTACGCCTACAGAAACAACGGAGCCAACACCAGCGTAACCGTCGCCAGCAGCTTGATCAGCACGTGCAAGGACGGACCCGCCGTGTCTTTGAATGGATCCCCCACGGTATCACCGACCACTGCCGCCTTGTGAGCCTCCGAACGTTTGCCCCCATGGGCGCCCGTCTCAATATATTTCTTGGCGTTATCCCAAGCCCCGCCGCTGTTGTTCATCAGCATAGCCATCAGGATGCCGGTGATGGTGCCGACCATCAACAAGCCGGCGACCGCCTCAGCCCCGGCAAGCTCTATCGTGTGTCCGTTGAGTACAGGCCGATACTCTTGGGAGGTATGGATGTGAAAGCTCCCACTCAGATGCTTGAAGACAAGTCCCACCGCTAAAGGGCTAAGAACTGCGAGCGCACCGGGCAGGATCATCTGCTTGAGCGCCGCGCCGGTAACGATGCGGACACAGCGGCCGTAATCCGGTTTGGATGTGCCCGCCATGATGCCCGGGTTCTCCCGGAATTGTGCGCGCACATCTTCAATGATGTATTGCGCTGTGCGTCCCACCGCTTTGATCGCGAACGAGGAGAAGAGGAAGATCAGCATCGCGCCCAGCAGCGCCCCAACAAAAACGGGCACGCTGGCCAGGTTGATGTTGGTAAAGCTCCAGGTGGAATTAACCACCTGGCCGGCGTCGGCGAAGCGTTGGGCTACGATGCCGTGGACTGTCTCCAGGTAAGCGGAAAACAACAGAAACGCAGCCAGCGCTGCAGAGCCAATGGCATAGCCCTTTGTCAGCGCCTTGGTGGTATTGCCGGCCGCGTCCAGCTTGTCGGTCTTTTCCCGCACCGACTCCGGCTGATCCGACATTTCGATGATTCCGCCGGCATTGTCGGTGATCGGCCCAAAGGTATCCATGGCCAGAATGTAGGCCGCGGACGAGAGCATGCCCATGGTAGCAATGGCGGTGCCGTAAATGCCCTTGGCGTAGTCAGTGATAGACGAATCGGCCAGCCCACGCACGCCAAAGTAGTAACTGAGCAGCAGGGCAGCGCTGATCACCACCACCGGCATGGCCGGTGTCTCCATGCCCACCGCGAGGCCGCTGATGATGTTGGTTGCGGGCCCGGTCAGTGAAGCGTTGGCGATCGACTGCACCGGCCGGTAGCGGGTCTCGGTGTAGTACTCCGTGATGCGGACAAACAGAAACGAGGTCACCATGCCCACCACCCCGCAGCCCAGTAGCCACCAACGGCCCTGCAGCATGTAATACACAGCCGCAGCAAAGCCCGCCAGGGCCAGCAGCGTGGTCACGTAATAACCGCGATTCAGCGCATCCATCGGATCCTGATCTTCGCGGCTATGTACCACCAGCACGCCCACAAAGCTGGCCACCAGGTTGATGGCGTGCACCATCAGAGGAAAGAGGATGCCCTTGATCCCGAAGACCGGATAAAGCGCAGTGCCCAGAATCATGGCGCCAACGTTTTCCGCCGCCGTCGACTCAAAGATGTCCGCGCCACGGCCGGCGCAATCGCCCACGTTGTCGCCCACCAGGTCCGCAATCACCGCTGGATTGCGCGGATCGTCTTCCGGGATTCCGGCCTCCACCTTACCCACCAGGTCCGCGCCTACGTCGGCAGCCTTGGTGTAGATGCCACCGCCCAGTTGGGCGAAGAGCGCCACCAGCGAAGCGCCAAAGCCAAAGCCGACCAACTGGTAAGGAACGTGTTGCGGGTCCGCCAATCCGCCAAAAAAGAAGAAGAGGCTGCCCACTCCGAGCAGCGATAGGCTGATCACCACCATGCCGGTGACCGCACCGCCGTGCAGCGCGATCTTCAAAGCCTTGCCCAGGCTGGAACGGGCAGCACTGGCGGCGCGAATATTAGTACGAATGGAGACGAACATGCCCGTGTAGCCGGCAAAACCGGAGCAGATGGCGCCGATCAGGAAGCTGATCACCACCTTGCCCGCCAACGGAGCCGTAAAGTCAGAAAACTTGTAGCCCACAAAGAGGGCAATGGCCAGCACCACGGCCAGCGCGGCGATGGTCGTGTATTGGCGCGACATGAACGCTTCCGCACCTTCGCGGATGGCGTTTGAAATCAGCCGCATCTCCGCCGTCCCGGTATCAAACGCTAGGACAGACCGGGCCAGAAAAAAGCAAACACCAGGCCCAGCAGGCCGGCCAGCATTGCGATCCACAGGAATGTGCTGCCGCCGGTGTCGGTGGCCGCGGTCAAGCCCTGTCCTAGAACAGTGGCCGATAGAGAAGAGAAAACCATTCAAACGCCTCCAGAGGTACTTGCTACTGGGGTTACCGGTCGCTCCGCCTGCCGCGGGCGCGAACACCTGCAAACCGGCTGATTAGAGCACGATGGGAAAAAGTTGGTCAACGCCGCAACCGTCATCATACGGCAGGGTGGTAAACACGCCCAAAGTTGGATGCCGCTTAACCGGCAATCCAGGGGAGAATCGTTAGCCGGTCTTCTGGCAAGAGCAACAACGAAGGACTACAATCTGCCTTGGCATTCCCGGGATTTCCTGCCGAGGTTCGTGGCGTTGGCGAAGTTCACGCGGCTTTCCTTGATGAAAACCGCACACGCTGTGTTTCCTCCGCAGCGTACAGGAAATCCGGGTTGGCTATTTATCCTTAACTGTGTGGTCATTATGAGGTGTGCATGGCGAAGGCGGTTACGGCCAGCACTGAGCAGTCCAACGCCGCGTCGTATGCTGGGTTGGAACCGGAACAATTAATTAGGATCTACCGGTTGATGTACCTCTCGCGCCGTACCGACGATCGCGAGATCCTGCTCAAACGTCAGCAAAAAATCTTTTTCCAGATCTCCGGGGCCGGCCATGAGGCGCTGCTGGTGGCGGCGGGCATGGCTCTCAAGCCCGGCTACGACTGGTTTTACCCTTATTATCGCGATCGCGCATTGTGCCTCACCTTGGGGAGCACGGTGGAGGAGATGCTGCTGCAGTCCGTGGGCGCGGCGGCCGATCCGGCTAGCGGCGGACGGCAGATGCCCTCCCATTGGAGCAACCCCCGGCTCAACATCGTCAGCCTGTCTTCTTCGGTCACCACCCAGTGCCTGCAGGCTGTCGGTTGCGCAGAGGCGGGCCGATACCTTGCCACCCACCCGGCAGCCGCCGAGCAACGGCAAGGGGACTATAGCGCATTCAAGCCCACCCACTTTCACGGGGACGAGGTGGTTTACGTCTCCCTGGGGGAAGGCGCGACCAGCGAAGGGGAGTTCTGGGAGGCAATCAGTTCGGCGTCGGCTCTCTGCCTGCCGGTGCTATTCGTGGTCGAAGATAACGGCTACGCCATCTCGGTTCCAGTGGACGTGAACGTCCCCGGCGGGAATATCTCGCGCCTGGTAGCCAATTTCCCCAATTTCTTTTTTGCCGAAGTCGATGGCACCGACCCGGTCGCAAGCTATGCCGCGTTTACCCAGGCAGTGAAGCACTGCCGTTCCGGCAAGGGGCCGGCCTTTGTTCACGGGCACGTGATCCGGCAATACGCCCATTCCTTCTCTGACGACGAACCCCTCTACCGCTCGGAAGCAGAGCGTAAGCGGGAAGCTGCTCTCGATCCTCTGCCCAAGCTGCAGATGCGACTGCTGCGCGATGGCATTCTCGATCCAGCTGCCATCAACCGGCTGGAACAGGAGGTCGATGAAGAGGTGCGCAGCGCGGCCGAGAAGGTACTGCGCGCCCCCCTCCCCGAGGTCTCCTCCATCCAGCGCCATGTCTATTCCGAAGACCTCGACCCCACGCGCCCGGACTTGGCCCGGCCGGCGGTCAAGACCTCGGATGTGCAGGAGCGCACCATGGCCGACCTGATCAACTGCTGCCTCAAGGACGAGATGCAGCGGGATCCGCGCATCGTGCTCTTTGGCCAGGATGTGGCCGATACCAGCCACGACCAGGAGCTGCGCCAAGGCCTGGTGAAGGGCAAGGGCGGTGTCTTCAAGCTCACGGCCGGGTTGCAGCGGGAATTCGGGCCGGACCGCGTCTACAACGCTCGCCTGGCCGAAGCCGATATTGTCGGCCGCGCCATCGGCATGGCTACCCGCGGGCTCAAGCCCGTGGTCGAGATCCAGTTTTTCGACTACATCTGGCCCGCCATGCATCAATTGCGCAACGAGCTCAGCCTGTTGCGCTGGCGCTCCAATGGGACCTATTCATCGCCGGCGGTGGTCCGGGTAGCCATCGGGGGATACCTCACCGGCGGTTCGGTCTACCACTCCCAATGCAGCGAAAGCATCTTCACCCATACCCCCGGTATCCGGGTGGTCTTTCCCTCCAACGCCCTGGACGCCAACGGCCTGTTGCGCACCGCGATACGCTGTGATGATCCGGTGCTCTTCTTCGAGCACAAGCGCCTCTATCGCGAGACCTTCGGCCGGGCCGCGTATCCCGGACCGGAATTCGCCATTCCCTTCGGCAAAGCCAACCTGTTGCGGCAGGGCAAGGACCTCACCGTCATCACCTACGGAGCCGTCGTCCCCCGGGCGTTGCGCGCAGCCCAGCAGGCGAGCAGCGAACTGGGTTTGGAGGTGGACCTGCTTGATTTGCGCACGCTTAATCCTTACGACTGGGAGGCAATTGCCACCTCGGTCGAGAAGACGGGCCGGGTGATCGTAGCCCACGAAGATATGTTGAGCTGGGGATACGGAGCCGAAATCGTAGCCCGCATCGCCGACGAGCTCTTCGACTACCTGGACGCCCCCGTAAAACGGGTAGCCGCCATGGACACCTTTGTCGCCTACCAGCCCAAACTGGAAGACGCCATTCTGCCCCAGCCCGAAGACCTGTTCCGAGCCATGGCAGAGCTGGGCAAATACTAACCAGGCCGTTAACCCCGGTTCCCTCACCAACGATGGGTGCCCCATTCAAGCCGATTTTGGCTTGAGTGGGATACAACAGCAGTCGACCAGGGGTGGTGGACAGACAGAGTTCGTGCCGCGAATACCGGAAAACGCGCAGATTTGGATCGATCCATCATGAGTCCTGGCCCCAGCATTCGCGGATTCGGGAATTGCGATGCTAGGCTAGGTTTAGACCATGCACGAAGCTTCTCATCAACTGCGCTGCGTCGGATGCGGCGCCGTGATCCTCCCGGACACCGTAGAAAAAGACTTCCGTTGCGTCGACTGTGCTGAGCTTCTCGAGGTGGAATACCCCTCGTGGAGCGAGGCCGGCGCGCCTTTTGCCAGCCCACGCCGTATGCCCAATCCGGGCGCCCTGCGCTGGCTGTGGCAGGAGAGACTCCAATCCAGAGTGCCCATCGATCAGAGCGGGGTGTGGCGCTTTCGCGAACTGCTGCCGATTCTGATCCATCCTGAGCAGGCGGTCACGCTGCGTGAAGGCAACACGCCACTCTACCGTCTGTTGCAAAGCGCAGAAGAGCTGGGCCTGGAAAATCTTTACGCCAAACACCAGGGCATGAATCCAACCGGCTCCTTCAAGGACACGGGCATGACGGCGGCGCTCTCGCAGGCCCGCGAGCGCGGTTTTCAGTGGGTGGCATGCGCCTCTACCGGCAACACCTCGGCCGCGATGGCAGCCTACGCCGCGCGGGCGCGCATGAACAGCCTGGTTTTGCTGCCCGAAGGCAAAATCTCCTGGTCCAAGCTCTCCCAGGCAATGGACTACGGCGCCGTTACCTGCCAGCTGAATACCGACTTCGACGGCTGTGTACGGGTGCTGGCGGAAGTGGTGCGGCGCGCCCCGGTGTACCTGCTGAATTCAGTCAACCCCTACCGCCTGGAGGGGCAAAAGACCCCCGCACTTGAGATCGCCGAGGAGTTCGACTGGCAGGTTCCTGACCACGTGATTGTCCCGGGAGGGAATCTGGCGAACGGTTCCGCGCTGGGCAAGGGGTTTGTGGAAATGATGCATTTAGGACTCACCAACAAGGTGCCGAAAATTACCGTGGTGCAAGCCGAGGGAGCGAACCCGCTGTACCTGAGCCTGCTCAACCATGATGGATGTGAGATTCAGCCGGTGCAGGCCAACACGCGGGCCACCGCCATCCGCATCGGAAATCCGGCTTCCTGGCGCAAGGCAGCCCGCATCATTCGCCAGACCGGCGGTTACTGCGAGCAGGTCAGCGAAGGCGAGATCGCTCTCGCCAAGGCCCAGATCGGCCAGGAAGGTATCGGTTGCGAGCCGGCATCGGCCGTAACCTTGGGCGGCCTGAAAAAGCTGGTACGGCAAGGCAAGATCACTAGCGGCGAAACAGTCGTGCTCCTGCTCACCGGCCACACGCTCAAGGACTCGGAATACACCATCGATTTTCATCGCGAGAAGCTGTTGACCGCGGAGGAAAGTGCGGGGTTGGAACGGGAACTGGCCGAGAAGCGCCGGGCGACCCTCTCCCTCGAGGCCTCTTCCGATGCTGTGCTGCGGGTGCTCGAGGCGGCTATTCAAGCATGAAGACGGTGCGACTGCGACTTCCTGCAACCTCGGCCAACCTGGGCCCTGGCTTTGACGCCATGGCTCTCGCCCTGGAGTTGTTCCTGGAGATCGAGGCCACGCCCGGACCCCAGTTCTCCATCACCGCTACCGGCCGCAATCAGAATATTTGCGCCGGACTGACCAGAAACCTGCTGATTCAGACTTATGAGTCGGTGCTGAGTGCTCAGCTGCGCCCGGTGGTGCCGCTGGAAATTCACATGCGCAACGGCATTCCCGTGGGTATGGGTTGCGGATCGTCGGCGGCGGTGCGATTGGCCGCAGTCGCCTTAGCTTCGGCGTTTGGGGACCTTGATTGGGACGGCGCGAAGATCGTCGACCAGGCGGTGCGCATCGAAGGCCATCCCGACAACGTGGCGGCTTGTTGGCATGGCGGCCTGACCATCGCAGCCAATGCCCAGGAACTCGCCATCGTCTCTATTCCGCCGCCCCCCCACTGGCGCGCTGTCCTGGTTCTGCCCGAGACTCCGGTGGCCACCGCCAAGGCACGCGGGATGCTGCCCCAGAGCTACGGGCGGCAAGACGTGGTCGCGAACCTGCAATGCGCCGCCTTGCTCACCGCCGCCTTCGCCTTAGGCAAAGCGGATTTGATGCAGCTGGCCACGCAAGACCGCCTGCATCAGCCCTATCGTTTGCAGCTGTGCCCGTTGCTGCCGGCGTTGCTGCCCCTGGCGGGGAACCATGGAGTGATGTCCGTTACCCTGAGCGGAGCGGGGCCGGCGGTATTGCTCCTGACGGAAGAGCCGGAAACGCTGCAGGACGACCTGAAGGAAGCAATTCTCAAGCTGGCACGGCCGGTGTGTCCGGTCGAAATTCTGACGACTCAACTATGCCGCGGGAGTGCTGAGATAAGCGTTGGGGAGCAAACCCCAACCATAATCAAAGGGTAACCCTCTATTTTCTCGCCTGTTACTTTAGTGTTACCTAAGTTTTGTTTACAAGACTGTGGCTAAGCCCTATTTTTGCGCCGTGGGCAGTTCTGGGGGAGGGCTGCTCTAGCGCCTGTGGCCGTGAGGTCCAGGCGCTTTTGGTTTCTGGGGCCTCTGCACCTTTTGCCACCCAGCCGCATCAATAGAAGGGCTGGGGTGTAGCGTGGATGTTATCCTCAGGCAGGAAGCGAAGGAGGAACATGGCAGGACCAGGGGTCTTTGAAGTAAATGACGCGACATTTGAACAGGAGGTGCTCCAGTCGGAGCAGCCGGTTCTGGTCGATTTTTGGGCTGCCTGGTGCGGGCCGTGCAGAGCATTGGCGCCCGTCGTGGACGAGGTAGCGGTGCAGTACAGCGGCAAGCTCAAGGTGATGAAGATGGATGTGGATCGGAACTCGGCCACGCCGATGCGTTATGGCATCCGCGGCATTCCGGCCCTGCTTCTCTTCAAGGGAGGCAAGGTAGCGGAGCAGATTGTCGGGTTTGTTCCCAAAGATCAGATCGATAAGAGCATCAGCAAGCTGATCGGTCAGCCGGCTGATCGCAGTGTAAGCGCTTGATCCGCGCATAAGATGAGAGAGCCCAGAGCCCCGGCGGAAACGCCGGGGTTCTTTTTATGCTCTAAGCATATCGGCGCAGCACGCCAAGTACCCGTCCTTGTATCGCAATTTGCGAGAGCGGAACGTAGATCGGTTCCATCTCTGTATTTGAGGGCTGCAACCGGACCATGCTGCCTTCAATGTAGTACCGCTTTAACGTGGTCTCACTCCCGCGGACAAGGGCCACGATGATTTCCCCCTGGCGCGCAGTGCTGGTGTGCTCGACCAGGACATAGTCGCCGTCCACGATGTGCTCATCGCGCATGGAGTCTCCTCGCACTTGGAGCGCAAACACCTCCCGATTTCCAATCACGTCACCCAGCGAAATGCTTTCGCTGGTCTCCGGAGCTTCGACCGGTTGCCCGGCAGCGATCCGCCCCAACAGCGGAAGCCGATCGGAACGCCTGGTCTTGCTGCGCGGCGGCAAGACGTCGATGGAGCGGCTGCGGTTGTGCGCACGCTGCAGCAGGCCCTTCTTCTGCAGATTTGTAATGTGTTTGTGCACAGTGGCCAGCGACTTGAGACTCAGGCCGCGAGCAATCTCCTCAAAGGAAGGGGAGTATCCGTTGCGCTGCACAAAGTTGCTGATGAAGTCCAGCACTTCTTTCTGTCTGCGAGTAACCGACATTTCCGGATTATAGCGAACAAAAAGCGAATTAGGAAAAAAGTTTTCCTTTTTCCGCCGTAGACGATCTGGACACTCGATTACGAGCGGCTTCGGGGTGTCTCATTTTAGGCCCTATATCGGCGGGGGCTATCCCGTTATGAGAATGCACAGCAACTTATGTCGATGCGGTGCTTGTTGTAGGAGTCAATCGGATGCACCGTAGAGATGCGCCCGGAAAAGCAGCAGTTGTTGAGCCGCCAGTCCCGCGGCGTTTCTTGGAGCAACGGTCACTGGAGAGTAAACGGGTTGCAGGTCGAGTTTGCATTAGGGAAGCCGATATCACCACAAAGATTTCGTCATCGGCCGAACGAGATTGGTCAAAGAAACTGGGTCCCTCCTTAACAAATCAGTGGTATTTCGGTGGCGCTTCACGGGTCTTCAACAGAACTCCGGTTTATCAGAATGGTGACTATGCAGGAAGCAGGAAAAGGTCCGAGGCGTCCGCGGCGAAATGGAGCACCCACACCAGAGGTGAGCGCAGCGAGCGGGGCATCCTCCAAGGATGCGCAAAAGGAAGCACCGGCCGCCGCGCCTGCAAAAGCGTTGGGACCCCGAACAGGCGATCTGCTCACCGCGGAACAGGAACTGCGAATGGTCGAGCATCTACCCATCGTGCGTTTCATTGCCCGACGCATCCATGAGCGGCTGCCACAACATGTGCCGATCGAGGACCTGTACAGCGCCGGCGTGGTTGGCCTGCTGGATGCTTTCGGCAAGTTCGACCCGTCCAAGCAGGTTCAGTTCAGTAGTTACGCACAATTTCGCATTCGCGGCGCGATTCTGGACAGCCTGCGCACCCTGGACTGGAGCCCGCGGGAGTTGCGCCGTAAGGGGCGAGCCATTGAGCAGGCAATCCAGACTTTGACCGCGCAGTTTGGCCGGTCCCCGACCGACATTGAGATCGCTCATCAACTGCACATCGAACTGGCGGCCTATCAGCAGTTGCTGGGGGAACTGAAGGGCCTGGAGATCGGCACCTTGCATTCCGAGCGTTCAGAGGATTCGGGTGAAGAGGAGTTGGTCTATCTTCCGAACCGGCCCGAGGACGATCCGCTCTTTCGTTATCTCCACGCGGAAATGCGGGAGCGGTTGACGAGCGCAATCAGCGGCCTGCCCGAACGTGAGCGTCTGGTCATGACCCTTTACTACTACGAAGAAACGACCATGAAGGAGATTGGGCTCATCCTTGGCGTCGTGGAATCCCGGATCTCGCAAATTCATGCATCTGCTGTCTTGCATCTTCGCGCTCGCCTGGCTGATTTCGGCGCTCGCCGGGAACCAGTAATTCGCCCCGGCCCGGCAGGAACCCTGTTCCGGGCGGCCTGCGATCTCCCAGGACCGCGGCTAACGGGAAGGCGGAACTTGCTGAATGCGTGGAAGGAGAACGCTTCCTAACCGAAACTGGGTTGGTTGCTGTTGTGCTGTTCTTTCCATCCACCTCCATCCATGACAACGTTGAGGGCGGTGGCCCACCTTTGCATGGGTGGAGGTGGATGGAAAGAACGGCACAACGAGGGTCCCCATACTTACCCGGACTGCCACAGACCGTCCCCTCATCAACAGTCTTTCCGCAGCCTGTAGAGCACCTTTGACTTGCAGTTCACCCGTGGCTCGCTACTACTACTCCCTTTTTATCTGCTGCTGATCCTGCTAGGCTGAAGCTCAACCATGGACCCCTTCGACAACCCGCGGAAGGGCGAGCGGCCTAGCGAAGATCCCCCCGCAAAGCAGCCCAGCGACAGCGAGCCGCCAATCGACGAGGCGCGGCGGGCAAAGATCGAAAAGCTGAGGCAGGCTGTGGCGGACGGAACCTATAACGTCAGTGCCGAAGAAGTCGCCGACAAGCTGATCGCGCACATGCTGAACCCAAAGAATAAAGCCGCTCGATATACTCTGGTTAAGGGGCCCCTTGGTATGCCGTTTCGCTTTTTGTGGAATGCGACACGAGGCCATCGGCTCATGCCGTGGCGGAGCGAATACCTCAAGTGGCGTATCGAAACCTACTCCGGCCGCAAAGCTGACACCATCGACGCAACTTTCTTCTGGTTTTTTCTCTGGAAGGAGAGGGCGCAATTGATGCGTTTCCTCGGCTGGACGCGGAATTTTGGCACACGGCGCCGGCAACCCTCTTGAGTCTTTGCTTCCTCGATCATCGCCTTGCCCCCCGCTTTCGCCCGCTGATTGCCTGCCTGCTCCTCTTTGCCGCGCAAGCGCACGGCCAGCAATCGCCCTCACCCTCACCCGAAACTACGATTCGCGTGCAAACTTCGGAGGTGCTGGTGCCGACGCTGGTCGAGATGCCCTCGGGGGAGATCGTCTATGGCCTGGGCCCGACCGATTTTCAATTGACCGACAACGGCGTGCCGCAGCAACTCCACGTCGACGATGACCTGGACAATGAACCCGTCTCCGTAGTGGTGGCGGTCGAGAAAGGCCGCATGGCGGCGCTGGAATTCGAAAAGATCAATCGACTGGCGCCCTTGATCGATCTTTTTCTGGGAGATGGGTCGAGCGAAGCGGCGTTCGTGAGTTTCGATTCCAAGCCGCAACTGGTGGTGCCGTTCACCAAAGACGGTGACCGTCTCGGTCATGAGTTGAAGCGCATGGAGCCGGGCGACGGCGGAGCCGCCATTCTCGATACCATCGGCTTTTCGGTAAAGCTGCTGGAAGACAGGCCGAAGGACTACCGCCGGGTGCTGCTGTTGATCAGCGAGACCCGCGACCATGGCAGCCGGGATGTGGACGCACGGCGGGTGGTGGAACAGATCGGCATCAGCAACACGCTGGTGCTGAGCGTCGCCTTCTCTCCTTCTAAAGCTCTGTTGCTGCACGATCTAAAGGACGGCGGGCAGAGCGCCGGGCTAGGAGATCTGCTGACGCCTCTGATGATGGCCATCCAGGCGGTACGCACCAACGTTGCGCGGCAGATCGCCGTGATGAGTGGTGGGGAATATGCGCCCTTTACCACCGAGCGCGGCTTTGAAGCCCGGGTGCAAGAGGTTGCCAAGCATGCCCGCAATCGCTATCTGTTGAGTTTTCGGCCTACAGATAGCACTCCGGGACTGCACGTGCTGCAGGTTCGACTCACCCGCGACCTGGGGGCCAGGGTGGTGGCCAGGAGTTCCTATTGGGCGCTGGAAAAGCAGGCGACGTCCGCCACTCCTTAAATCTTTACCCATAAAAGCGGCGTAGGGTTCTTTCCGCGCCACGAACCTGATCTCATGGCAACGTCATGATCGAACGCTCGAGCGCATGTACCCTACAGAAGTGTCGCTGGATGCCTAATCATTCGTTTTTGAGCATCGAACGACAAAGAATCAAGGCGGAGGAGAAGTATGAGCAAAGTAGTAAAGTTGCGGGCCAGTGACGGTCACGAACTGGACGCCTACGTGGCCCAACCCGAGGGAAAGCCTCGGGCGGGACTGGCCGTGGTGCAGGAGATTTTTGGCGTCAACAAGCATATCCGTTCGGTAGCGGATCGATTCGCGCGTGAAGGCTTTTTCGCGGTGGCCCCGGCGCTCTTTGATCGCGTGGAAAGAAACGTCGACTGGGGCTATGACGGCGAGAGCGCCAGGAAGGGGATGGCCATCGTGCAGAAAATCAGGCATCGACAACTCGCTGAAGGATGTGGATGCGGCGTTGCAATATGCCGCCAAAGAGACGGGGAAACCGCCGGGGTGGTGGGCTACTGCTACGGAGGAACGCTGGCCTGGTTGAGCGCGACCCGGCTGGCGCCGGCCGCTGTTGTGGGCTACTACGGGGGCCACATCGCGAGCTTCGCTCAAGAAAATCCGCGCGTTCCTGTCATGCTTCATTTCGGGAAACAGGACGATCATATTCCGGCGACCGATGTCGCCAAGGTGCAGGAGGCCCATCCGGATGTCGAGATCTATTGGTATGACGCCGGGCATGGATTCAATTGCGACATGCGCGGCAGCTACAACGAAAAGGCAGCGAAGGAGGCCTTGGCGAGGACGCTGGAGTTTTTCAATAAGCATCTTTGATGGGCCGCCGATGAGAATCGCAGAAATGCCGTCGATCGGGTTGAACCGTGCATCTATCTGACTGATTCAAGGAGAGGGATGGCGACCACCACTGCCAACGCTTCTGCCGGTAACGAGGCAATGTACGCGTGGAGGCCCAAAGCAAATCCCTGGCTCATCGCCGCCAGCGTTGCTCTTGCGGCGTTCATGGAGGTGTTGGATACCTCGATTGCGAATGTGGCGCTCCCTCATATAGCAGGGAGTCTGGGCGCCAGTTTCGATCAGAGCACGTGGGTCCTGACCTCGTACCTGGTAGCTAACGCAATCGTTTTGCCGATGGGCGCGTGGGCCGCGAGCGTGATTGGGCGGAAGAATTTCTTCATGCTCTCCATTATCATCTTCACCGTCAGTTCATTTTTATGCGGAATTGCGCCCACGCTGGGCCTTTTGCTGCTCTTCCGGGTATTTCAGGGCGTCGGCGGGGGTGGCTTGCAGCCGATGGCACAGGCCATCATGGCCGACTCCTTCGAGCCCGCGAAGCGGGGTCTTGCATTTTCACTTTATGGGGTGGTTGCGGTGTTGGCGCCGTCCATCGGGCCAACTCTCGGCGGCTGGATCACCGATAGTTATTCCTGGCACTGGATCTTCTACATCAACATTCCTGTAGGTATATTGGCGCTCTTCCTCACCAATCGGCTGGTGGAAGATCCGCCTTTCCAAAAGTCTGACCGCGCCAATCTTTACCGCATCGACTACATCGGTGTCGGTCTGCTCGTGGTCGCCATGGGCGCACTGCAAATCACGCTCGATAAGGGTGAGGAGAAGGACTGGCTCGGATCGCACTTTATCGTCGGGTTTGGGTTAGCCTTCATCATTTCCTTCATCGCCCTGATCGTTTGGGAGTTTCATGCCAAGAGGCCGCTGATGGACCTGCGGCTGTTCAAGTTCAGAAATTTCGCCGTATGCGCCTTTCTCATGTTGCTGACTGGCGGACTTCTCAATGCAACTACGGTGCTGCAGCCGCAGTTTTTGCAACAGGAACTCGGCTATACGGCGTTGAGCGCCGGACTGTCGCTTTCCGGCGGAGGGCTGGCTCTGCTGGTCGTGATGCCGATGGCGGGTCAAGCGGTAAGCCGATTCCCGGCGCGCAATCTGATTGCCATGGGATTTGTCCTCTTCGCCTTATCGTATTTTTATACGGCGACGCATATCAGCCTGCTGATCAGCTTCGCGTTCGCATCATGGCTGCGTGTCTTTCAAATTGTCGCGATTCCTTTTGTATTCATTTCCGTGACCACGGCTGCTTATTTCGGTATTCCCCCGGAGAAGAACAACCAGGTTTCGGGACTGATCAATTTTGTCCGCAATATCGGCGGCAGCATTCTGATCTCGCTCACCAACGCTCTGGTGACACAGCGGACGCAGTGGCATCAGGACGTGCTTTCCGCGAAGACCACGCCTGCCGGTCGAAGCTATCAGCAGCAAATCGACGGATTGCGAGGCGTTTTTGACATGAGTGCGGGTAAAGCCAACGGATTGCATCTGGCGCAGGGGCAGTTGTACAGCCAGCTTCAGTCCCAGACGCAAGCCCTGGCTTACGTCGATGTGTATTATGTGCTGACGGTTGCTGCCATCCTGATGGTGCCCGCCGCCTTTCTGCTCAGGCGCAACCAGCCGGGCGGCGGGCCGGTGATGATGGAATGAGGGCTATCGCAGAATTGGTTTTTGCCACACCGGCAACAAATGCTGGGTGCCCCATTCAAGCCGTCCTTTGGCTTGAGTGGGATAAAGGTGGACCTTTCCCCTAGAGGCAAACGTGGAAAAGGGAACTGGGTATCGAGGGCCGTTATCCCATTCAAGCCAAAGGACGGCTTGAATGGGGCACCCAGCATTTGTTGCCGGTGTGGCAAAAACTGCGAAAGCCCGGCTTGTTCTGAGGCATTTGCAGCCAGTGAAGGCGTGTCCTTCGTCCAGGAAGTCCCCCTTTGGTCCATTCCAAATGGGGCCGAATTAAGGCAGTCTGGCGGCCCCGGAGCGCAGACGCTCGCATGGACGCGCAATCGAAGGCATGTTATTCTTAGTCAGACACTTAGAGAGTGGACTCGATTTAAACGTAGAGGAGTAAAGCGCTGCCGTGCTGGCAACTGCAAAGAAGACCGAAGTTATTACGCGCTTTCGCACCCATGACAGTGACACGGGTAGCCCGGAAGTGCAGATTGCGATTCTCAGTGAACGAATTGGCGAGCTGACTGAGCACTTCAAGCTTCACAAGAAAGATCACGCCTCAAGGCGCGGTCTGTTGATGCTGGTGAGCAAGCGCCGCCGTCTACTGGATTATCTCAAGACGAATAATTCTGACCGCTACCGTGATGTGATCGGTAAGCTGGGTATCCGCAAGTAACAAGCGAGCAACTTGTACCCCACAATTAGGCGAAGAAACTGGATCGGACTGAACGCTGAGGCGGCTGGTGCACACTTGGTAGCACCAGATGGAAAGCGCACGTCAGCTGTCTTCGAGTCAGACCCTTGTCCTTTGCCTTTGCGCGCTGGTGTGATTCCCACCCATTGCCGCGCCGATAATTCGCTCAGAGATATCGCCTCGCGCCCCGCCCTATGTGCACATACGAAATGAGGATTTTATGAAGCAGGAAGTGACTGTCGAGCTTGCCGGTGGCAAGCGATTGACTTTTGAAACAGGCCGTATGGCCAAGCAGGCCTCCGGCGCCGTGCTCGTGACCCAGGGTGACAACGTAGTTCTGGCCACCGCCGTAGCCGCACCGGATCCCAAAGAAGGCCTCGATTTTTTCCCCTTGACCGTGGATTACCGCGAGTACACCTATGCCGGCGGACGCATTCCCGGCGGTTTTATCAAGCGTGAGGGCCGTCCCAGCGAGCGTGAGGTTCTTACCTGCCGCCAGATCGACCGCCCCATTCGCCCCATGTTCCCCAAAAATTTCCGCAATGAGACCCAGGTGATTGCCCTGGTCATGTCCGCGGACAAAGAAAACGATCCCGACGTGATCGGCATCAATGCCGCGGGAGCGGCCCTGGCGCTTTCCGACATCCCTTTCGGCGGTCCCATCGGCGCCGTGCGCGTGGGTCAGGTGAAGGGTGAGTTCGTCGTCAATCCCACCTATGCCGAGCGGCTCGAGAGCACGTTGAACATCACCGTCGTGGCCACCAAAGATGGCGTGGTGATGATCGAGAGCGGCGCCACTGGGGTGAGTGAAGATACGGTCGTCGATGCCATTGAATTTGGCCACGCCGAGATCAAGAAGATTTGCGCCGTGATCGACGAGCTGGTTGCCAAGGCTGGCAAGCCCAAGCGTGTCGTACCTCCAGTCGAATTCGATGACCAATACCTGGCGGAGCTGCAGGCCAAGGTGGGCGACCGGCTGAAGGATGCGCTCGACACCAAGACCCATCCCAAAGCGGAGAGCTACGCGCTGGTCAAGGCAAATCAAGGACGAGCTGGCGAAGGAACTGCCCGAAGGGGACGCGGACGCCAAGAAGAAGCTGGCGAAATATTACGAGATCATGCGCGAGAGAATTTTCCGCGAGCAGGTCACCAAAGAGCGCATACGGCCGGATCGCCGCAGCTTCGATCAGATTCGCGAGATCACGATTGAAGTCGGTGTGTTGCCGCGTGTCCACGGCTCCGCGCTCTTTACCCGCGGCGAGACCCAGGCATTGGTTACCGTAACCCTGGGGACCACGGATGATCAGCAACGCCTGGAAACCTTCCAGGGTGAGCAACGCAAGCGTTTCATGCTGCACTACAACTTCCCCCCGTTCTCCGTGGGCGAAGTGGGTCGCATGACCGGCGTGGGGCGGCGTGAGATCGGCCACGGCGCACTGGCGGAGCGTGCAGTTTCCGCAGTGTTGCCTGGAGAGGACGAGTCTCCCTACACCATGCGTGTGGTCTCCGACATTCTGGAATCGAATGGTTCTTCCTCGATGGCCAGCGTCTGCGGCGCAAGTCTGGCCCTGATGAATGCCGGCATTCCTCTCAAGGGAGCAGTCGCTGGTGTGGCCATGGGACTGGTCAAGGAAGGCGATGACTACGCCATCCTGACGGACATCGCCGGTGCAGAAGACCACTACGGCGATATGGACTTTAAGGTAGCCGGCACGCGCGAAGGCATCACCGCGCTGCAGATGGACATCAAGATCAGCGGCGTCACCGGGCAGATCATGCGCGAGGCGCTCGAACAGGCCCGCCGTGGACGGCTGTTCCTGCTGGACAAGATGGACGAGGTACAGTCCACTTCGAATGTCGAGAAGTCGAAGTTTGCCCCCCAGATTCACACCCTGCAGATTCCGACCGATAAGATTCGGGACCTGATCGGACCGGGAGGCAAGACGATTCGCGGCATCATCGAAGCCACCGGCGTCAAGATCGATGTCGACGACACGGGTCGTGTCAACGTTGCCTCGAGCGATGAAGAAGGTCTGAAGAAGGCGCTGGCTATGATCAGCGACCTGACCGCCGTGCCTGAAGTGGGCAAGACCTACCTGGGC
Source organism: uncultured Acidobacteriaceae bacterium (assembly GCA_963721125.1). Classification (GTDB taxonomy): domain Bacteria; phylum Acidobacteriota; class Terriglobia; order Terriglobales; family Acidobacteriaceae; genus PALSA-350. The sequence continues at coordinate 102,703 of CAVRHZ010000002.1, forward strand.
AAGGTGGTTCGCCTGGCTGAGTTTGGCGCCTTTGTCGAGATCTTCCCCGGCACGGATGGCTTGCTGCACATCAGCGAGATTGCCGAGCATCGCGTGAAAGACGTGAAGGACGAATTGCGCGAAGGGGACCAGGTGCTGGTTAAGGTTCTCGGCATCGAGGGCAATCGCATCAAGCTGTCGCGTAAGGCACTGCTCAAAGAACAGCGCGAGAAGCTCGGGCTTCCAGAGCCATCACGGGGTGGGTCGGGAGACAACGGTGGCGGCGAGGCGCCGGCTCCGCGCGCTCCGCGGGCACAATCGCAATCGCCGGTGGAACGGCAGCCGGCTTCGAACGCCAGTACCATTACGATCGAGGGCGGGGAAGACTTCGATGACGATGAGCCCTTCGTCGAGGGCGGAGACGAGCCCAACTTCAATCGCGCGGATGGTGCGCCCGATCCTGTAACCGCAGAGGTTCGCAGGCCGGCATCAGGCGGTGGTCCAGGTGGTCCCGGAGGGCAGCGGCGCCGGCGGCATCGCAGCCGTGGCCGGGGTCCCGGCGGTGGCTCCGGTGGTGGCGGAGGCCGCGGACCGCAGTAACCGGGCTGAAAGCTTGAGTAAGCGAGGGGTTGCGTTTGCGCGCAGCCCTTTTCTTTTGCGGTGTACAGGATGGATGCGAGACCGAAGCACTGGCTGGCTCTTGCCGCGCTGGGCATTGTCTGGGGCACCACGTGGGTGGCTGCGCAAACTCTGGGCGAGTACGTTCCGCCCTTGCGTGGAGCGGCTGTCCGCTTTCTGCTGGCCGCGCTGCTGTGGCTTCCGGTGATTTTGTGGAAGCGGCTGAAATGGCCTCATGGCCGCGCTCTGGGCGTCGTACTTCTTCTTTCCGTCAGCCTGATCGCGCTTCCGTCCGTGCTTCTCCTGTGGGCCGAGTCCCGGGTTTCATCAGCAACCGTGGCGGTATCATTTTCCGCTATGCCGCTGCTGGTAATATTCCTGACTCCTGCTCTTGCCGGCAGGGAAGTGCCGCGCATTGCCATGCAAGCCTCGATCGTAGGCTTGGGTGCAATGGCCCTGGCTCTGGGCGCGACGTTCTCCGTGGCTCAGGCCGGCGGCGCTGCGCTCGTGCTGCTCGCTGTGGCCTCCATTGGCGCCTCTGCGATTATTGCCCGCCGCGAACTCGGTAGCGTGCATCCCATCGTAGTGACTGCGTTGCTGCTGGGCGTGGCTGGGCTGCTGCTATTTTTGGCCAGTCTGGCGCTGGAGTATGGGCAGCCGGTGCAATGGAACCGCAGCGCCGTGGGTGCGATACTTTTTCTGGCGGGCGTGGCCGGTGCTCCGGCGTATGCGACCTATTTCTGGTTGCTGCAGCGCCTGGAGGCGTACCAGGTTGGGACGGTACAATGGATTGAGCCTCTGGTCGCGATACTCGAGAGTGCCCTGATTCTGCGCCTTGGCCTGTCGTTCAACATGATCGCCGGTTCGCTGGTTGCTTTGCTGTGCCTGTGGCTGGTGATGCGCGCGCGAGCCGAAGATGACGATACTGTTTCCCTTCTTGGTAATTGATCGCGCAAGGAAGCCTAATCTCGCATAAGGATGGGATAAACTGCAGGCGATGGGCGCTACTTTATACATCGTCGTCGAAGGCGAGGACCCTGGCTTCGACATCTTCGTGAATGGCAGGGCGCTCGCTCGCAACGAGGACGCTCTGGAGAAGATGGCGCAGCGCATTGGGGTCAAGCCGTTGTTGGAGTTCTTCTCCGCCGATGAAAACTCCATGGCCTTGTTGCTGGAAGAAGGCGCGGGCGATCCGGAGTGGGCGAAGACGTTACCTCCTCCGCAGTGGTTTTCTCCTGAGGACGGTCTGATTACCGTGTGCACCCTGCTCGATCATTTGAAGGCGTCACCGACCGCGCTCGGCACAGAGACGCCGGCCGTTCTACGCGAGATGGAAGAGTTTGAGCGTGTCCTGCGCAAGACAGCACAACGCCAAATGCGCTGGCAGCTGGCCGTCAGCTGGAAGTAGCCGCCTCGTGCATTATCCCTCAAACGAATGTAATTGAACCGGACGGGTGACGGACACTTGACCGGTGCCCCAGGTTCGCCTCAGCGTACCTGGACGAAAATGATATTTTCCCAATGCTTTCAGCGGGATGGCTCAACTGCAGACTTAGGACTTTAAGCTTGACGGACTACGCCCAATAAGCGCTAACTTGCTTAGGCTGTTTTTCGGCAAAACTCCCACAGAACCGTCATCCTGAGCGAAGCGCCTCACAGATTGATCGCGTGATACAGAGCTTGTGGCGCGGAGTCGAAGGACCCCGGCGGTGCTTATCTTACCCATGCTGTTCGGAGCTTTTCAACCGGAGAGCCGGCCAAGAGGATCTGCTGCGATACGCACTAAGATGGTCACGGGTACATCGTTCCGATGCACTCCAATCATCTCTCAACCTCACGTCTGTGCAAGGTCTTTGAACTTGGAATCGATTATGCGAATGAGGTTGAGCTTCTTTGCGCGCCCCAGCGCACGGTGCGGGCTCGGTGGTTGAAAAGCTCCGAACGGCATGAGTAAGACAAGCACCGCCGGGGTCCTTCGACTCCGCGCCACAAGCTCTGTATCACGTGATCAATCTGTGAGGCGCTTCGCTCAGGATGACGGTTCTGTGGGGTTTTGCCGAAAACACCCGAAACAGCTAGCGATTGCAGGGATTTCGTCCCGGTCCTGGTGCACCCGTCCACCTCAACCCTTCCAGGCGCCCAGCAGGCGGCGGAGGAATACCAGCTCGCCGATGTGATAGCTGTTGTGGTCGGCGGCTAGCAGCACTTCCCGCAACAGCGTGTGCTCCTTTTCGCCCCAGGGAATTTGCGCATACAGATTGCTGTGTGGATCCTTCACCAGCTTTTCAAAAGCTGTCAGGTCTTCCTCGAGTGCCCTTACTGACTCGTTCCACGCTTCCTTGGATGGGGGCTCAGCGGATGCGGGCCAGTAATCCTCAGGCCACTTCTTCTCCACGTACTTGTCGTTGGTGGAATAATCCAACAAGTCATGCAGCGTGAAACGCATGTGTTCCAGAAGCTCCCACCCGGAGTGGGGCGCATTCTCCGGCTTTGCGCCGTGGAGCTTCGCGGGAAAGCCCTTTAATGCAGTCAGCGTGTCGACGTGCGCACTGCCGCCGCGGAGGAGTTCTACAAGGTGATCACGAAGTGCAGCGTCTTTGTCTGGCATAGTGAATCGGATGCAGGAATGCCAGACAAAGACGCAGGAAAGGTTTACGAGACCTGAGCCGCCAGCGCGGCCTCGCGCTTGCCATCGGGGAAGAGGTCGCCCATGCGACGAATCTGCGCGCCAACGCCGCGCAGCTTCTCCTCAATCCGCTCGTATCCGCGGTCGATATGGTAGACGCGGTCGAGAATAGATTCGCCGTCAGCCACCAGTGCGGCCAGCACCAGCGAAGCAGAGGCTCGCAGATCGGAGCACATAACCACCGCCGAGGAGAGCGGTGTTTTTCCCCGCACCGTCGCTGTCCGCCCATCCACCTTGATATTCGCGCCCATGCGCACCAATTCGCCTACGTGCATGAAGCGATTCTCAAAAATGTTCTCAACCACCGTGGTGGTGCCTTCGGCCTGGGTAGACAAGGCCATGTATTGCGCCTGCATGTCGGTGGGGAAGCCAGGATACTCTTCGGTGGAGATATCGTTCGCCTGAAGATTGCCTTCGCTGCGCACGCGCAACGAATCGGAACCCATCGGCGTGACGCGTACGCCACAGGCTTCGAGCTTGCCAACCAGGGCGGAGAGATGCGCCGGCTGGCAATTGGCCACCACCAGGTCGCCGCCACTGATAGCGCCCGCCACCAGAAAAGTTCCAGCTTCGATGCGATCGGGATTGATGCGGTGTTTCGCGCCGTGCAGCTTGTTGACGCCCTGCACCCGGATGGTCGCCGTGCCCGCGCCCTGGATGTTCGCGCCCATGGCCACCAGCAGAGCGGCCAGGTCGGTCACCTCGGGCTCGCGCGCGCAATTCTCCATCAGCGTCTCGCCCTCAGCCAGAACCGCAGCCATGAGCAGGTCTTCGGTGCCGGTGACGGTGATCTTGTCGAAAACTATATGTGCGCCACGCAACCGTTCGGCGCGCGCTTCCAGATAGCCGTGCTCCTGCACGATGAGTGCCCCCATCGCTTCCAGGCCTTTGAGATGCATATCGATGGGGCGATCGCCAATGGCGCAACCGCCAGGCTGGGCTACGCGGGCGAGCCCGCAGCGCGCGACCAGCGGACCCAACACCAGCGAAGACGCACGCATGGTCTTGACGATCTCGTACTTGGCAGTGGGGTCAGAGAGAACGCGGCAACTGATCGTGGTGCGGTGTTGCGCGCGGCCATAGCCGAGTTCGACCTCGGCGCCCATCGAGGTAAGCAGTCTCCGCTCCGTCTCGATGTCGCGGACCTGGGGGATGTTCTCCAGGATCACTTCATCTTCGGTGAGAATTGCGGCGGCCATGCAGGGTAGGGCGGAGTTTTTGGCTCCGCTCACCCGAATCGTTCCCAGCAGCGGGTTACCGCCGCGAATTACAAACTTATCCATGATGGCCCGGTGGGGGACTCCTTGCCTGTAACTTGCGCTGACTAACTCTTAAGTGGTGTTGCTATAACTCGAGCGTTGTATCTTCGATCGCCAGCCGTACATTACCGTCCGACTTAGCCAGGCGACGCACTGCTTCGGGCTTGTCGACTCCCGCCTTGAGCATCACCAGGGCGACGGGCACGCTGCGTCCGGCGGACTTGATGGTGAGCACGGCCTGCTCGCGGTCGATATTGCAGGCACGCATCAGGATACTGATGCCACGCTCCACCAGCTTGGTGTTCTGCATGTGCACATTGACCATGAGGTTGTCGTAGACGTAGCCAAGCCGGGTCATGGCGCCGGTGGTGATCATGTTGAGCACCATCTTCTGCGCCGTGGCGGCCTTCATGCGGGTCGAGCCGGAAACGACCTCTGGCCCTACTTCAGCAACGATGCAAATGTCTGCGGCGGAGGAGAGCGGCGTGTTGTGATTGCAGGTGACGGCGGCGGTCTTGGCGCCACGGGCACGGGCATACTCCACCGCGGCTACCACGTAAGGCGTGCGGCCGCTCGAAGAGAGCCCGATGACCACGTCTTTGCGCGTCGGGCGGCGGCGGGCGATATCGCGCTGTCCCAGCTCGGTTGAATCTTCATTCACTTCCACTGCCGACGCCAGAGCCTTAGGGCCGCCCGCCATGATGTACTGAACGCTTTGCGGAGGGGTAGAAAAGGTCGGCGGACATTCGGAAGAGTCCAGCCCGGCGATGCGGCCGCTGGAGCCGGCGCCCACGTAGATCAGGCGTCCTCCGTCGCGCAGGCTGCGCGCCACCATGTCGATGACCAGAGCGATCTCGGGCAACGACTTTTTCACTGCGGCGGCGATCTTTGAGTCTTCGTGGTTGATGATGCGTGCAATTTCGAGGGCAGATTTAGTGTCGAAGCCCATCGAGGCTTCGTTAGAACTTTCTGTCGTCAGATCGTGCAGGTCTTGCGGCTGTTCGTTACTTGTCTCGTTGCCGGCGCCTGTCTCCGTGTGAAGGGTACTTGTCGTGGCCATGTTGGTTTATTCAGCTCCCACTCAACTATATGATTTTATCTCTAACTGACCATCCCTGGCTCTGAAATTAGGGCATAACGTGCCATCCACGCAAACACTTTTGGGTTATGGCATTTAGTCCCGCCCAATGTTTTGCAGAACGGCGTCATGGAAGGCAGGACGGATAGTACGAATGGCCTGGCTCTGGCGGTGTGGCCAGGTACGATTGGTGAGCAGCACGACCGCGAGTCGGCGTTCGAAGTCAATCCACAGGGAAGTTCCCGCGTAGCCGAGATGGCCGGCCGAGTGGCGACTGAAGAATCTCCCCGAGGAGGAAGGCTGGGAAGGTGTATCCCAGCCCAGCGCCCGGGAGCTGTCCGCCGGTAGGGCGCGAGTGGTGAAGAGTCGAATCGTCTCCGCCGTGAAGAGCTGCTCATCGAACAGGGATTGCGCATAAAGCAGCGGATCCAGTGCATTAGAGAAAAGACCGGCGTGGCCGGCTGCTCCCCCAAGTATGAAGCAATTCTCATCCTGGACCTCCCCTCGTAGGATGCGGTGGCGAAAGGTCAAGTCCTCTTCGGTGGGAGGGATGGCGGATCGCCATTCCTCCGGCGGCCGAAAGCAGGTGCTGGTCATACCCAGGGGAGAGAAAACCTCCCGCGAACAAAAGTTTTCCACGCTCTCCCCGGCAATGATTTCGAGCGCGCGCCCGAGCAAGATGAAGCCGGGGTCGGAGTACTCCGCACGGCAGCCTGGCGCCGCTTCAAGAGGCAGGCGGAGGCAGGCGTGGAGCAACGCCTCGCGGTCGCGCGCAACTTCGAAGAGGCGGGCGTAGCCGGGCAACCCCGAGCTGTGCGCCAGCAACATGCGCAGTGTCACCTGGTGCCGCGCGCCGCCGGCGGTTTCTTCTTCGCCGAAGGCGGGAAAAATTTGCACCAAATGCTGGTCGAGCGAGAGCTGTCCTTTCTGATACAGCAGCATGGCCATGGAAGTGGTCGCCATCACCTTGGTGACGCTGGCCAAGTCATATATCGTGGAAGCGTTCACCGCCTCGATGGGTTGCCCGTAGGTGAAGCCGCCGATTCCATCCAGCGCCAGCAGCTCGCCCTGCAACAGCACGCCAAAGCACGCCCCGGGAAAAGCCTGTTGCGAAACCCCCTGCTCGAGGACGGAGTAGGCGGCAGCGAATTGTTGGCGCTGCGCGGAAGCCGAGGAGGGAACTATGACTTGGGGTGGAGACATAGGTTTGCGTATCTAAGCCATACGTTTGTGAATCTGGATGAACTTAAGCGTAAGGCACAGACGTTCCCTATCGCTCAATCGTGCGCTGGTAATCAAGCATGTTAGCTGACCTGCACACTCCTGACGCCCTAATTCGCGACAAATCCCAGGCAACTGCTCCCGAACGCTGTCCCCAGCCGTCTATACTTATAACCTGAGGCTGACGGGATGGACGTTCACGGGAAGTTCGTCGTGCTCGGGCTATTGGCTGGCATGGCAGCCGTCCAGGGCTTCGGGCAAACGACGGTTGCGAAGCCCCCACCTGCCGCCGAAACATCATCCCAGACATTCACGGTTCCTGCGGGAACCAAAGTGCTGCTCTCCCTCAAGAGCGGGATTAATACCAAGACCGCGCAGCAGGGAGATGGCGTCTACCTCGTTTCCTCTTTCCCTGTGGTGGGCGGTTCGCGGGTTATGATCCCGGTCGGGGTGTACGTGCAGGGTGTTGTGGACCATGTGGTGCGGCCGGGCCGGGTGAAGGGGCGGGCGCAGATCGACCTGCACTTTACCACCATGATTTTCCCTAATGGATCGGTCGTCGAAGTTCCTGGCGTCCTGAATAGCCTTCCTGGATCCGACGGACCCAAGGTGAAGGACAGTGAGGGCACGGTGGAGCAGGCGGGGAACAAAGGGCGTGACCTAGGCAATATTGCCAAGGGCGCGGCCATCGGTGCGGGAGCCGGCGTCTTCGGCGGCGCCGAGACGGGAGATGTGGCAAAAAATGTCGGCTACGGTTCGCTCGCGGGCGCGGCTGCAGGCACCCTCTACACCCTCTTCACGCGCGGCAATGATATTGTGATTCCTTCAGGAACATCGGTGGAGATGGTTTTGCAGCGGCCGCTGGTTTTGCAGCAATCGCAACTCGCCGGTAACAATCAGGCCAACGGGCAGGCGCAAATGGTTCCCGCCAGCCAACAGCAACCCATGCGGAAGCAGCGAATTCTGTGTCCCTTCGGCAGCCCGGGCTGCAACTGAACCCTATAGAAGTGAGTGGGACGATCGATGAACCCGGAAGAAGATAAGAGCGGGCCAGAGCCCGCCGGACCGCAAGAGTCGTTGCCCCAGGCACCGGTAGAGTTGCCGGGACGCAGTTTTTGGCTATGGGGACGCGACATGCTGTTCTCCCTCGCCGTCTCTTTTTTCATCATCACTTTTCTCTATCAGCCGGTACGGGTGGAGGGCACCAGTATGTTGCCTCGCCTGGGAGATCAGGACCGGCTCTTCATCAACAAGTTCGTCTACCACTTCGAGGAAATCCATCGCGGCGATGTGGTGGTTTTCCACTATCCGCGTGATCCGCAGAAAAGCTACATCAAGCGCGTCATTGCAGTGCCGGGCGATGAGCTGCGCATCGATGATGGCCGCACTTACATCAACGGCAGGCTGTTACCCGAGCCTTATGTGCCCAGAAGGTTCCACGACAGCCGGTCGCAGGATGCGATGGTGATTCAGCCCGACCAGTATTTCGTCATGGGCGATCATCGGTCGATTTCCAGTGACAGCCGCGACTTTGGACCGGTGCCGCGCGATCTGATCTACGGCAAAGCGTCGTTTGTTTATTGGCCGGCGGAGGACATGGGCGTTATCCACTAAGCACCCCACACCGAGCCCTCCATACCTGTTAAACTTGACTGAATCCACTCTACGGAGAAGCGATGCAGGCAATCCTCGCCCTCGAAGACGGGCGCATCTTCCGCGGTGAGAGCTATGGCGCCAGACGCGAATGTTTTGGCGAGGTGGTTTTCAATACCGCCCTGACCGGCTATCAGGAAATCTTCACCGATCCCTCCTATGCAGGACAGATTGTTGTCCTGACCAATCCGCAAATCGGAAACTACGGAACCAATGCTGCCGACAACGAGGCCAGCCGCCCATACATTGAGGGTTTGGTCACGCGCGAGTTCTCGCCCATAAGCTCCAATTGGCGCTCGCAGCAAGTGACCGAAGAATACCTGGAGCGCTTTGACGTTCCTGTGATCGCGGAAATTGACACGCGCGCTGTGGTTCGTCATCTGCGCACCCATGGTGCGCTGCGCGGAGTCATTTCTTCGCTGGAGACAGATCCCGAAAAGCTCATCCTCAAGGCGCGGGGCATCCGCAAGATGGATGGCACCGATCTAGCCAAGGTAGTGAGCACCAAGGCGGCTTACGAGTGGGACTGTAACGACCGGCGAAACTTCAACGGCGATCCCCTGCATGCAGGGGGACGAGAGCCTCAAGTTACCTCCACCGGATCTGCATGTAGTCGCTTATGACTTTGGCATCAAGCACAATATCCTGCGCATGCTGGCGCGTGAAGCCTGCCGGGTGACGGTGGTGCCGGCGGAAACGTCGGCTGAGGATGTGCTCGCTCTGAAGCCCGACGGGATTTTTCTCTCCAACGGGCCGGGCGATCCGGAGCCGGTCACCTATGCTCAGGAGAATATCCGCAAGCTGGTCGGACGCAGGCCGATGTTTGGCATCTGTCTGGGACATCAATTGATCGGTCTGGCCCTTGGTGGCAAGACGTACAAGCTTAAATTTGGCCATCACGGCGGCAACCACCCTGTACAGCAGACCCAAACGGGCAAAGTAGAAATTACCGCGCACAACCATAATTTTGCCGTGGATCCGGATTCGATCAACCAGAGCGAGGTCGAGCTTACGCACGTCGATCTGAACGACAACACGCTGGAGGGCCTGCGTCATCGCACGCTGCCACTCTTCAGCGTGCAATACCATCCCGAGGCCAGCCCGGGCCCCCACGACTCCAACTATCTCTTCAAAGACTTCCGAAAAATGATGGAAGAGTGGAAGGGGTGAACATGCTTTCGGTCGCTTCTGTTCCCTCAGCGGCTAAATCCGCTCATAGGGGGCAGGTCTTACGGCGGGGCTGAAGCCCCGCCCCTTCAGTGGAGTTGGACCTGGTGTGGTCGGAGCTTGGCAAAGGTTTCCCGTCGGTTACAGAATGAAATTGAGTGGCTTGAGTGAGGAGAAAGATGTGCGGGACCTGGTGTTGTTGAAGGGGACGGGCTTTAGCCCGTCCGTTACGGTATCAAATTGAGTGGCTTTAGCCACTGAGGGAAATATGCGACCGGCCAGAGAGACAGTCATGAGAAGCGGACAGACATACTTTGTCAGCTCGCAGACTGTTGATCGGCAGCCATTCTTTCGCCACGAGCGGTGGGCAGTATTGATGCAGGAAGTTGTGCAGCACTATCGAGGCAATTCTTATCAAGCTTCACGCCTATGTCGTCATGCCTGACCACTTCCATGCGATCCTCTCGCCCCAAGACAGCATTGAGAAGGCGATGCAGAGTATCAAGGGGGGCTTTTCATTCCGCGCGAGGAGGGCTTTTGATTGGAAGCACAATATCTGGCAGGCGGGGTTTTCCGATCATCGGATTCGAGATGCTGAGGATTGGGATCGTCATGTCGACTATATCCGTCGCAATCCGGTCAAGAGCAAGCTTTGCTCAACCTCCGAGGATTACCGATACCTTGCGGTGAATCTGGACCCGATCCCTCAGCGGCTAAAGCCGTTCATTCTACTAATTGGATCTAACGGCGGGGCTGAAGCCCCGCCCCTTCAGAGCCAGGAAACCGTCCTGCTCCAAGACCAGAAAAAAAAGGCCGCGGCCGTGTCTTCTCCAGGCGCGAATCGAATGGAAAAATAAAATGCCACGCAGGAACGATATAACCAAAATTCTAGTGATCGGGTCGGGTCCGATCGTGATTGGGCAGTCGGCAGAGTTCGATTACTCCGGCACCCAGGCCTGCAAGGCGCTCAAGGCGGAAGGCTACGAGGTGGTGCTGGTGAATTCCAATCCCGCCACCATCATGACCGATCCCGAACTTGCCGACCGCACGTATATCGAGCCCTTGACCCGGGAGTACGTGGAAGAGATTATCCGCAAGGAATGCGAGCGGATGGTCGACGCCAATGGCCAGCGCATAGGCAAATTTGCCCTGCTGCCTACGGTGGGTGGCCAGACAGCTCTCAATCTGGCTGTCGATCTTGCTGACTCCGGCACTCTCGACAAATACGACGTGGAGATGATCGGCGCCCGCCTCGAAGCCATCAAGAAGGCCGAAGACCGGCTCCTGTTCAAGGACGCCATGACGCGCATCGGGCTCGATGTCCCGCGCTCTGCGCTGGTGAACAACATTCGCGATGGCGCGGAATTCGCCGCCAAGATCGGCTTCCCGGTCATCATCCGGCCGTCCTTCACCCTGGGCGGCTCAGGCGGCGGCCTGGCCTACAACCGCGAAGAGCTGATGGATATCCTGGCTCGCGGGCTCGATCTTTCTCCGGTGCACGAATGTCTGATCGAAGAGTCGGTGCTGGGCTGGAAAGAGTACGAACTCGAAGTGATGCGCGATCTCGCCGACAACGTAATCATTATTTGCTCCATCGAGAACATGGACCCCATGGGCGTGCACACCGGCGATTCGATCACCGTAGCGCCGGCTCAGACCCTGACCGATCGTGAGTACCAATCGATGCGCGATGCGGCGATCCGCGTGATGCGCGAAATCGGCGTCGAAACCGGCGGGTCCAATGTGCAGTTCGCCATAAACCCTGCCACCGGCCGGATGACCGTGATCGAGATGAATCCGCGGGTATCGCGATCCTCCGCGCTGGCTTCGAAAGCGACCGGCTTTCCCATCGCGAAAATCGCGGCCAAGCTGGCTGTCGGCTATACGCTCGATGAGATTCCCAACGACATCACGCAAAAGACGCCGTCTTGCTTTGAGCCCTCCATCGATTACGTGGTGGTCAAGATTCCCAAGTGGCAATTCGAGAAGTTTCCCGGGGCCGACGAGAACCTGGGACCGCAGATGAAGTCGGTAGGCGAAGTGATGGCCCTGGGCCGCACCTTCAAAGAAGCGCTGATGAAAGCGCTCCGTTCGCTGGACACGGGCAAGAGCATACGGTCGGAGGTGATTGAGCCGCGGCGGCTGACGCAGCGCCTGGTGACTCCACAACCGGAGCGGCTGAACTACATCCGCTATGCCTTGCGCACTGGGCTCTCGGTGCGGGAAGTCGCCCGCATGACTTCCATGGATCCGTGGTTCCTCTACCAGATCAAGGAAGTGACGGAGACCATCCAGAAACTTGCCGATTATTCGCTGGAAACCATGCCGGCGGATTTGCTGCGCAAGGTTAAGCGGATGGGTATATCGGATGCCAGGATCGCCGAAGAATGGAAGCTTGATGGCCTGGATGGAGCGGGTCCGGTCAGGGACCTGCGGCGGCGCCACGGTGTCACGCCGGTGTTCAAGAAAGTGGATACCTGCGCGGCTGAGTTCGACAGCGACACGCCTTATCTCTACTCCACCTACGAAGAGGAAGATGAGGCCCCGCCGACAGCGAGACGCAAAGTGATTATTCTCGGCAGCGGGCCGAACCGCATCGGGCAGGGCATCGAGTTCGATTACTGCTGCTGCCATGCAGCGTTTGCGCTCCGCGACGACGATTACGAAACCATCATGGTCAACTGCAATCCGGAGACGGTGTCGACCGATTACGACACCAGCGACCGGTTGTACTTCGAACCGCTCACCCTCGAAGATGTGTTGGCCGTGTACGAGCACGAGGCCTCCTCAGGCGCCGACATTGGGATGATCGTGCAATTCGGCGGGCAGACTCCGTTGAATCTCGCCCTCCCGCTGAAAGCTGCGGGCATAAAGATCCTGGGCACTTCTCCCGAATCCATCGACCTGGCCGAAGACCGCAAGCGCTTTGGGCGGCTGTTGGAGGACTTGAATATTCCTCAGCCACCGGGCGCAATGGTCACCACCATCGAAGAGGCGGTAGCGGGCGCGGAGCGCGTCGGCTACCCGGTGCTGGTGCGGCCCTCCTACGTGCTGGGCGGCCGGGCGATGGTGATCGCTTATGACGCCGATGCGGTGAGCCGCTATATGAAGGAAGCGGTGGAGTACTCACGGGAACGCCCGGTGCTGGTCGACCACTTTCTCGAGGATGCAGTGGAAGTTGACGTGGACGCGTTGTGTGACGGCAGAGACGTGGTGATTGCCGGGATCATGCAGCATATTGAGGAAGCGGGCATTCATTCCGGTGACTCTTCCTGCGTGTTGCCTGCGGCCGATCTGGCGCCCTCTACCCTGGAAACGATTCGCACTTACACGCGCAAGCTGGCACTGGCTCTGAACGTGGTGGGCCTGGTTAACCTGCAGTTCGCGATTCAGCGCAAGTCCGGGGAACAGGATAAGGTCTTCGTCATCGAAGTAAATCCGCGTGCTTCCCGCACCGTGCCCTATGTCTCCAAGGCGACCGGAGTGCCGTTGGCCAAGATGGCTGCGCGCCTGATGACTGGGCGCACTTTGCGCGAGCTGATGCCGGAGCAGGTTGCCGAGCGCACGGATCTGGCTACGGGCAGTCACTTTTTCGTCAAGTCGCCGGTCTTTCCGTGGAACAAGTTTCCCGGTGTGGATACGGTGCTGGGACCGGAGATGAAGTCCACCGGGGAAGTGATGGGTGTGGCGGATAATTTCGGTGAGGCCTTCGCCAAAGCGCAGCTCTCTGCGGGACAGGTATTGCCGGTGAAGGGAACAGTCTTTTTCAGCGTGAATGACCGCGACAAGGCTGTGATTGTGGATCTTGCCCGGCAGTATGTGGAACTGGGTTTTCACCTGGTGGCCACCCAGGGTACGGCGAATGTGTTGGAGCGCGCCGGTATGGTGGTTGAGCACGTCTACAAGGTCAAAGAGGGCCGGCCGAACGTAGTGGATCTGATCAAGGGTGAGCGGATTCAGTTGATCATCAACACGCCGCACGGCCAGGACACGTTCTTTGACGAGAGGGCCATTCGCCGGGCGGCGGTAACCCAGAGAATCTCCACCATCACGACCATTGCCGCAGCCCGAGCCGCGGCGGAGGGGATCGCCGCCACCCAGCGGCGCCAGATCACCGTCAACGCACTACAGGAACTGCGCCGAGAACCGGTCGTGGCGCACTAGCAGATTGCGGAAGCCGGGGGGATGAAAAGAATCCCTCAGCTAAAGCCGCACGTGTCGTGCGGGCTGAACGGGATGCGTGGGAAACCCTTTCCAAATTGAGTCCCGTCAGGGACGGCTGAGAGTAGCCCAGGACGCAGTCCTGGGTTTAGGTGAAGCGAATTACCAGTCCCGTAGGGACGGCTGAAAATGCCCCAGGATGCAATCCTGGGTGTTTCTATCTCCTAAACTGGACTTTTCGCGATTCGGACTCAGTTTGGAGAGTTTAGTTGCGGATATCGAAGGTTAGTTCTTCGACCAGCCGCTGCTCTTCCGCGACCAGGGGCAGCAAGGGCATTCTCGGCCGCCCTCCGTAATATCCGTTTAGGTCCAGCGCGTACTTGACGCCCGGAATCCCCATCTTGCCGCAGACCTCAATGCCCGCCCGCACAATGCGCCGCTGCTTGTCCGCCGCCAGCACCGCGTCGTTCTCCTTCCATGCGGTGTAGACCTCCTGGCAGGCTTGCGGGGCAAAGGTCGCCAAGGCCAGCACACCGCCAGTGGCTCCCGCCTCGAGCGAAGGGTAGAGGGTTTGGGCAGAGCCGCAGAGCAGCTGAAATCCAACTTCCCGGGTCCGGGTCTTGAGCGCCGGCTTGGGCGGCTTCACCGCCAGGGCCGTCATACCCGAACCAAGCTGGTCAGCAGCCACAAAAGTGGCAGGGCTCTCGGCCTCCTGTTCGGAAGATCGCAACATGCGGGAAGTGACGGCGGAAAATACAGTGGTTACCGGGACACTACGCTTTTTGAAGGAACTCGTGGCATGGACCAGCTGCGCGATCCGGTCCACGTTGCCGCTGGAGTCCTTCATGCCCACAATATTCGGGTGCATCGCCAGTTCAGCGACCACCTCGATCGGCAGGTCGTAGGCCGTGCATCCCGGCACGCTGTAAAGAAGCACCGGCAGGGGGGAACGGTCAGCCACCGCCTGGTAATACGTCAGCATCTCGCGGTTTCGCAGCTGCTTCCGATAGTAGTGGGGCGTGCGGACCAGGACCGCATCATAATCGAGCGCCGCGGCATAATCCGCCATGGCGCAGGGTCTCAAATACGCTTTCCCGGCCTACTCCGGCGAGTAATACCTTGTCGGGCGCAGTCGCGTCCCGGGCCACCCGCAATGCCTCGCGCGACTCCTCGTCGCTCAGCATCACGGCCTCACCCGTCGAGCCCAGCAACACCATCCCGCTCATGCGGCGTGCGGGAGTAGCGATCAACATTCTGTTCCAGCTTCCGCCAATAAGGCCGGCCATCTGGATAAAAACAGGTCGTTACCGCGGCAAAGATTCCTTCAAGCAGCATTCCATGATTGTAGTTCCGACTTAGCCGGGAATCAGCCAGCCGGTTGGGTGGCAGTTAAAAATGACATTTCCTTGTTTCCCACACCGGCCAATACGTACCAGAACGGGACTAGCCTGCGTTACCAGAGAGCCCATCGCCGTTGACACATGAGTTACTTCTGCCCAGTGGCTAATTAGAGCCATTAAGCGCCACAGGCAAAAGCAGGGGAAAGCGCTGAACTATAATGTTCTGAGCGGAGATCAGGGTCCTTCTTGATTCAGGCGCAGTCAAAAAAGCCTGGCCGGCAATGGTGCCGCTGAATTCATCGGGGAAGGAATCCGGCCAAATGGCGACAGGAGACGTTGCCGTGGGAGCACCCGGAGCGGGTAGCTCAGCGGTTCTGCAAACGCCAACATCCAAGCGGATCGTAAACGACTTCAGCATCCAGGTAGCGACCGTTAACGGGTCCGGGTCGCAGTCTGCCAATCTGGTGCTGCTCAAGAGCATATTCGGGATGGGCATCCCGGTAAGCGGAAAGAATCTCTTTCCATTCCAACATCGCAGGCTTGCCCACCTGGTATACCATTCGCGCCAGCAAACAAGGCTACGTCGCACGCAAGCGGGAGATCGAACTCCTGGTGGCGATGAATGCTGAGACTGCCAAGGAAGACATCCTTTCGCTGCCCACCGGCGCCGCCGCCATCTACGACGAGGCCTTGAACCTCAAGCAGTATCGCGACGACGTGGTCTGCTATCCGGTCCCATTCGACAAGCTGACAGCTGCCGTTTGTCCCGAAGCCAAACTGCGCAAGCTGGTCCGGAACATGATCTATGTGGGCGTCGTGGCGCAGCTGCTCGCCATGGATATGGTCGCAGTCGAAGACGCCGTACGGCGCCAGTTCGCCAAAAAGCAGAAGGCCGCCGATCTGAACTGGGGAGCGATCAAAGCCGGGCTACGAGTTTGCCCAAAGTCCCTGACCAAGCAGGATCCCCTGGCGCTCGAGCCCATGCACGCCACCGAGGGCAAGATCATCATCGACGGCAACGCGGCGGCTGCTCTGGGCGCCATGTTCGCCGGGGTCACGGTGGTCACCTGGTATCCCATCACGCCCTCGTCTTCAGTGGTCGAAAGTCTCATCGACTTCATGAAGAAGTACCGCGTGGAACCGGATGGCAAAGCAAGTTTCGCCATCGTGCAGGCGGAAGACGAACTGGCCGCGATCGGCATGGTGCTGGGCGCAGGCTGGGCCGGGGCGCGTTCCATGACCTCCACCTCAGGTCCTGGCATTTCCCTGATGGCGGAGTTTGCCGGGCTGGGCTATTTTGCCGAGATCCCCGGGGTCATCTTCGATATTCAGCGGGTTGGCCCTTCCACCGGTATGCCGACGCGCACCATGCAGGGCGACCTGCTGTCGATTGCCTACCTTTCGCACGGTGACACCAAGCACGTCATGTTGCTCCCCGCTTCGGTCACCGAATGCTATCAATTCGCGATGGAGGCCTTCGACCTCACCGAACAACTGCAGACGCCCGTCTTCGTTCTCTCCGACCTCGATATCGGCATGAACAACTGGATGTCTGATCCGTTCGTCTACCCCGAGAAGCCTTTGAAGCGGGGCAAGGTTCTTTCCAAAGAAGATCTGGACCGGCTGGGTGGTTTCGAGCGCTATAAAGACGTGGATGGCGATGCGCATTCCTTACCGGACGCTGCCTGGAACCGACCATCCCAAGGCTGCCTATTTCACCCGTGGCAGCGGCCACAACGAGAAGGCGCTCTATACCGAGCGGCCGGACGATTACCAGAACCTGATGGAGCGGCTGGACCGGAAGTTCCAGACGGCGCGGACCCTGGTGCCTGCACCGGAAGTGGTGCAGACACGGCAAGTCCAAGATTGGACTGATTGCCTTCGGCAGCTCTGATTTTGCGGTGCGCGAGAGCCGCGATCAGCTGAAGAAGGAATACGGGCTGGAAACCGACTATCTGCGGCTCCGGGCCTTCCCCTTTTCCCCCGAGGTGCATGCCTTTGTCGCCGCTCACAGCAGGATCTACGTGATCGAGCAGAATCGCGATGGGCAAATGCTCAGTTTGCTCAAGCTGGATCTTCCTGCTGCCGAGATCACCAAACTGAGAAGTATTCGCCACTTCGACGGCTTGCCGCTCGACGCGCGCACCGTGACCGACAAGCTGGTTCTTCAGGAGGAAATCTAATGGCGACGACGTTAAATCCACCGGTGGCTCCCGGTCCCAAGAAAAACCGCCTGGGTCTGCAGGTGCTGGACTATCGCGGGGGCAAGACGACCCTCTGCGCCGGATGCGGGCACAATGCCATTTCCGAGCGCATTGTCGATGCCATGTATGAGATGGGCGTCGCGCCAGAGCGGGTGATGAAGCTCTCGGGCATTGGCTGCTCCTCCAAGACCCCGGCTTATTTCATGAGCCGCGCCCACAGCTTCAACAGCGTACACGGGCGCATGCCCTCTGTGGCCACCGGCGCACTCATGGCCAACCACACCATGATGGGTCTCGGTGTCAGTGGCGACGGAGACACAGCTTCCATCGGCTTTGGCCAGTTCGCCCACCTCATGCGGCGCAACCTTCCCCTCATCTATATTATTGAGGACAATGGCGTTTATGGCTTGACCAAGGGGCAGTTCTCGGCTACTGCCGACGTCGGCTCCAAGCTCAAAACCGGGGTGGTGAATGACCTGCCCCCGATCGACACCTGCGTGATGGCGATCGAGTTGGGCGCCACCTTTGTCGGGCGGTCTTTCTCCGGGGATAAGAAGCAACTGTCGGCCATGCTCAAGGCGGCAATCGCCCACCGTGGCACGGTCATGCTCGACGTGATCTCGCCCTGCGTCACCTTCAACGACCACGAGGGATCGACCAAGAGCTACAAGTACGTCCAGGAGCACGAAGAGGCGGTGAACGAGGTTGGCTTCGTCCCCTCCTTCGAAGAGATCTCGGTGGATTACGACCCGGGAACCACCTACGACGTGGAAATGCACGACGGGTCCCACCTGAGGCTGCGCAAGCTGCATCCGGAGTACAACCCGACCAGCCGCATCGGCGCGGTCACCGCCTTGATGGAAGCCCACGAGAAGGGAGAGGTCCTGACCGGTGTTTTTTACGTCGATACCACAAAACCCAGCTTTACGGACATGCTGAATCTGGTGGACGAGCCTCTGGCGACCCTCCCCGAGTCGCGGACACGTCCCTCACGCCAGGTTTTGGAGCAGATTATGCAGAAACACCAGTAGTCAGACCGGGTATTTGTTACGTTACGTTACTCTAGCGCAAGCACTTTTGATGCAGTGGGTACCATTGACCTGCCCGAATAATGTTCAACCATCCCCTAAAAGTTGTATCATCAGCTCGTTTCTTCCAGCAGAGCAAGGGGATCGGATGCGTAAGAATTTCCTACGAGGATTTTATTTTGCGGTTGTTGCGGCCAGTACGCTGGCCCTCGCTAGTGATCATTTAGCAACACCCACGATTGCGCCGGAGTTAACCAAAATGGATGTCTGGGTCGGTACTTGGGAATCCCAGACCCAGGTAATGACCACCCCTTACAGTGAAGCTGCTTCCGTAACCTCTGAAATGACATGCACCTGGTCGCCGCACCATGGCTTTATCCTATGTGACCACCTGATGAACGGCGTCAACGGTGTCAGCAACAGCTTGTCTGTGTATACCTACGATGAGACCAACAAGACCTACAAGTTCTTCGGGGTGGACAAAGACGATTCTCCGCGGGAAGTACCAATGCAGGTTAAGGGCAACATCTGGAGCTTTGGCACTGAGGTCAGGAATCAGGACAAGACCATCATGTTCCTGACCAATGACGAATTTCTTTCCGACAAGGTTATGCACTTTCGTACCGAATTCAGCGAAGACAACGGACGGAACTGGAAGGAACTGAACCAGGGCCAACTGACCAAAATCGGCTAAAGCATTTCGGGGCGATAGAGAACCGTAGTGGAGGGATCTGCGGTTCTCTCGTTCTCCTAGATGAAATCAATCTGGAAGATATACCCGCTGTTCGGGCTATGCGTGAGTTCGAACCCCGGGGGGCCCACACCGGCATCGCAACTGATCAGCTTCCCGTTGTACATCGCCAAGCCATGAGGATCGGCGGATCCCTCAATAAACTCTGCCGTTTCCAGTGGTCTCCCTGTCGCCGCGTCGTACTTGACCAGACCCGGCGTGGTGGTGTGGACGAGCTTGCCGTCCTGCTCAATAAATCGATCCACATCTGAGCTGCCCGTCACCATCCAGACCGCCCCATCGTCCCAGGCAATGCCGTGCCACCGAGCCGTGGTGATCGGAATGATGAACTCCGGCTCCCACGTCTTGGGATCGACCCGCAGAATGGCGCGCAGGCGATTGGCTACGATCCACAATTTGCCCTCGTGCCACATCAAGCCGTGACAGCCGCCGCCATCGTTGGGTGGACCCAACGGGATCTGGCGGTGGGAAACAGTCTTTGAGCTCATGTCGGTCTGGTAGATGCCTTCCGGACCGCCATTCGCGCCCATCCAGATGAAGCCATCGCCATAGGCCATGCCGCTGGTGTTGCAGGAGTCGGTGAGCACCGTCTTGAGCAACTTGCCCTTCCAATCCAGCAGCCAGCAGGCTTCGCGTGCGGTCTTGGCGCCCGGGCCGTAATTCTGCGCCTTTTGCTCCGCCACCCAGAGACCTTCCGGCGCAATCGCGACCGCGTTGGGATAACCCGGCGGCGCCTTGAACAGGGGAGTGGTTTTCACCTTGCGATGCGGCAGCTCCCGTTTCGGCGGCGGCGGAGCCGCGCCCAGTTGCTGCCCCTGAGCCCATGCCTGTTTGGTCACCAGACCGGCCCCCAGGCTGAGACTCGAGATCAGAAAATCCCTTTTGCTTATGTTCATCAAGGTCCTCCATCCGGCAGAGCGAACACATAAAGCGCCTGCCCGTGGTCGGGGCGATGTACCTCAGTGAGAATCACGTTAGGCATGTTCTCCGGGCTGCCGCCCCCCAGGCCGGTGGTCACCGCGATATATTGTTTGCCGTCGATGCTAAACGAGACCGGATACCCCTGTACCGTGGTGCCCAGCTGCGTCTCCCACAGAATTTTGCCGCTGCTGACATCGACCGCTTTGAAGGCGCGGTCGTAGTCTCCCACAAAGGCGACACCTCCGGCGGTTGAGAGCACCGCGGTGAGGAAGGGTGCGCGCTGCTGAAAAGACCACACCTCCTTCATGGTCCTGGTGTCGTAGGCGGCAAGCTTGCCCATATTGCCGTTGCTGCCCGGCATCTCATAGACCCGCACGGCCGCGGCCACGCCTCCTGAACCCACCTTGCGGTCGACATCATGTCCATTCAGCTCATTGCAGCTCTGGGAGATGGGGATAATCAGCAAATCGCCCGGCGGGTAGTAGCTGGTCGCCGTCCAGTTGTGGCCGCCCTCTTCGCTGGGACAGGACTGAATCCATTCGCCGGTCTTCGCGTTGATGATGTCATCGCGATACGTCGGCTCGCCGGTCCTGGGATCAATGTGCACAAAGACGTTTTGCAGCACTGTCTCCTTGTAACCGAGGAACTTGCCGTTGCTGCGGTCCAGCTTCCACAGGATGCCCGCCTTGCCGATGGTCATGAGAGTCTTCTGCTCACCATGGTCAATAAGGACGCGCTCGAACACCTCGTCCAGGTCGAGCGACTCACCCGGCGAGTGGCTGTGATACCAGCGCAGCTTGCCGGTGTCAGGATCGAGTGCAACCGTGCTGCTGGTATAGAGCGCCGCGCCATTGCCGGTTCCGCGGCTGGCCCGCATCCAGGGCTTGGCCTGGGCTACGCCCCAGTAAGTGAGATTGAGATCGGGATCGTACGTGCCTGCGATCCAGGTTTCGCCCCCCGCGCGGTAGAGATCGTCCAGTCCATTCCAGGTATCGCCGCCCGGGGTCCGGGTGAGGGCGATGGTCGAGAAGCGCCAGTCCTGCGCGCCGGTATTGGCGTCGAACGCCGTGATGGCGCACTTTTCACTGCCATAAGCGCTGCAGCCGGTGAGGCCGGTCAGTACCTTGCCGTGGATGACCATGACGCCGCCGGTCTGGTTATGGCCTTTGCCGGCGATGGGCACATTCCAGGCGACCTTGCCGGTGCGCGCGTCGAGCGCAACCAGGTGCGCATCCGTGGTGGCTACAAATACTCTGTCCTGGTAAAGCGCGAGGCTGCGATTACCGCCATAGAGCACGGGGGATTTGGGCCCGATGCGGTTCTCCCAGATCAGCTTGCCGGTTTTGGCATCGAGCGCCTGCACGATGTTGTCGGTGTTGGAAAGGAAGAGGATTCCGTCATGCACGATCGGCGTCACTTCATTGGCGCCGCCCTCATTCATCGCCCAGGCCCATTTCAACTGCAGATTTTTGACGTTGTTCACGTTGATCTGCTGGAGGGGGCTGAAGCTCCAACCCTTGATAGTTGCGGCGGAACATCAGCCAGTCGCCATCTGCGGGATGAGTGAGCATCGCGTCGGTGACCGGCGTGTAGTGGGGTAGTTGACCCGCGATGGTCAGGCCGCTGCGAATGGGGGGCGCCGCTTCGCCCGCATGGGCGATTCCAGGCGGCATCTGGCCATTGGTGACATTGCCGATTTTTACATCGGTATCCGCGGTAAACGGTTTGCCCCCCGGAGTTGCGCCATTGGCCTCGAGCAGGAAGGCCACGATGTTCTCATAGGTTTGGACACTCAGGCTGCCGCCTTTGCCCAGAGGCATGGCCGACTGAATATAGGCATAGAGCTCCTGCGTCGAACGGCCACCCCAGGACTTGAGGAAGTTGCCGCCTGCGAGTGAAGGCGCTTCGCCGCCACCGGATAAATTCTCGTGATGACAGGAGGCGCAAGCGGAGGAGTAGTCTTTGTGGCCCTGCGAGGCCTGGCCCGAGGTGAAAGGACCGGTATCCTGCTGGGCCATTGCGCTCCAGCAGGCTAAGGCAGACGCCACCAATGCAATACCCCGGCCTCGCATGGACGTTTTCTCCCGCTGCCTAGGGTAACGCATTCATAGCGAATTACGGCATGATCCAGCCCCAAAGGTCGCCTTCGGGCGCCTTGTCACTATCAATCTCCACATACAGGCCGCCCTTGCGCAGGGCCGCAAGCTGCTGGCTGTTGAGCTGGACCGTGCCGTTTACCGTGCCACTCGTGTCCGCAGAGATGGTGAGATCAGCAATGACCGGGCCGCGCACGCCTGGCAGCGAGCCCATGTGAAGGTGAGCGCCAGTGGGGACCGCGAGCAGCCCGCTGAACGATCCCTGCAGCGTGAGCGTGTTGCCCTGAAGCGTGGCCGTCACCGACCCGCTGCCCGAACGATCGGCGCGGGTCCCGACCAGGCGTGGTCCAGGCGAGAGACGTACGTGGAATGAGGAGGAGGCCGCTGCACCGGCGCCGGGGAGCAAGCTGAGAAAACAGGCACCCAGCAGCAATCCTTTAGCGATGTTCTCCGCTGTGCTCCGGACTTGAGCCCGGCTCGGGAAAATCGCTATCGGAATCCTTAAGCATTTCATCCTGATCGCGGTGGCCTAATTGACCTTGAAGATTCGGGTCCCCATTCGTGGAGGGCGCGCTGGTTTCTTCTTCCACCGCTCCCTTGTGGAAATCGCTGTCAGGGTGCTCTTGTTTTGGCATCGTTCCTTAAAGGATGAGGGTTTTGCCTACGGCGTTGTACGGCGGAAGCCTGGGGGCCGGATCAGCTCCGGCCCCCAGCCATTTGGGCTATAGGGCCGCGGTCACGGCCTTTATTTCCGTATAGTTATGGAGCACTTCTTCGCCCATCTCGCGGCCCCAGCCGGATTGCTTATATCCGCCGAAGGGCAGGGATGCGTCGAAGACGTTATGGCAATTGATCCAGACCGTTCCCGAACGGATAAGCCGCGCCATCTTGTGTGCGGTGCTCAGGTCGCGAGTCCAAACACTGGCGGCCAAGCCGTAGATGGAGTTGTTGGCGTCGCGGGCGACGCGGTCCAGGTCGGCATCGGAGAACGATTCCGCGCAAACCACCGGCCCAAAAATCTCCTCCCGCACTACCTTCATGCTCGGTTTGGTATTGGTCAGCACGGTGGGCTGAACAAAATATCCGCGATCGCCGTGCCGTTTGCCTCCGGCTGCTACCTTTGCGCCTTCTTGTACTCCGGAGTCGATGAAGCTGGTCACCCGGTCGAACTGCTCTTCGCTGACCAACGGTCCCATGGCTGTCTGCGGGTCGAGGCCGTGACCCATATTAATCCCACTGGCGATGTCGCTGACACCCTGCACGACCTTGTCATAGATGGTTTCGTGCACGTAGAGGCGGGAGCCGGCGCAGCAGCACTGTCCGTGGTTGAAAAATATGGCGCTGGCGGTGCCGGCGATCGCGCGGTCCAGGTCGGCATCGGGAAACACGATGGCCGGGCTCTTGCCACCCAGTTCCAGGCTGACCTTCTTGAGGTTGCCGGCGGAGGCTTTCACAATCAGCTTGCCCACTTCCGTGGAGCCGGTGAAGGCCACCTTGTCGACCAATGGATGCGCAGCCAACGGCGCGCCCGCGCCCTCACCGTAGCCGGTGAGCACATTGACCACGCCGGGAGGAAATCCTGCCTGATCGAAGAGCTCTGCCAGGCGGAGGCCCGACATCGGGGTCTGCTCGGCGATTTTGAGCACCACGCAACAGCCGGCAGCGAGTGCCGGCGCGAGCTTCCATGCGGCCATCAGGAGGGGAAAATTCCAGGGTATGATTTGCCCCACGACTCCCACCGGCTCGCGCAGGGTGTAGGAATGGAAAGCGCCCGGCGTTGAGAACGAAAGCGTGGAGCCGCCGATCTTGGTCGCCCAGCCCGCCATATAGCGAAACATGTCAACGGCCAGAGGAACGTCGGCAACCCGCGCGACCGACAACGGCTTGCCGTTGTCGAGGGACTCAATCTCAGCGAATTCGTCCAGGTTCGCTTGCAGCAGGTCGGCGAGTTTCCAGAGCATCTGTCCGCGTTCCGAGGGGGACAGCTTTTTGCTCCATGGGCCCTCATCGAAGGCGCGGCGCGCAGCGGACACAGCGCGATTCACATCTTCCTCTTCGGCTTCCGGTACGCGCGCGACGACTTCGCCGGTGGCCGGATTGTAGACCGGGAAGGTTTTGCCGGATGCGGCCAGGACAAAGCGTCCATCGATCAACATGCGGTGTTGGCGCGAGAAGAATTCAGCGGTTTTGGAGCCAATACGGGAATCAACAGGGATGGTTGCCATCAAATGCCTCCGGCGCGATCGGCAGGAAATTGAGAGGGGGACGCTGCCGACTTCTAACGCCGAAGGAACGATAGCACCGGCGCAGAACGGCAGTCCAGTGGATGGACAGAGTCAAGCAACCAGCAATCGGGTTTCCTATTCAACGCATTCAGCAAGTTGCGCCTTGCAAAAGGCCGAGACCTACGGCACCCATGGTTCCGCAGCAAGGACAAAACTTTTCGTAGGAAATTTCCAGAGACAAAGCGGGGGGAGGGAAATGCAATTTAGATCCAGACAGGTAATTATTGCGGGGCCGGAGGTCCTGCCGGATAGGCGCTAGGCTTCGAGGCGTAGATGCGCACGCCCATACCATTCAATGCACTTCGCCCCTGCTGGGCTTCGGGCGTTTGCGGATAGCGCTGAATGAGGGTCCGCAATTCGCGCACCCCGGCTTCCTTTTGGCCCATTTGAATCAGCGATTGCCCTTTTCGTAATTCAGCAGAAGGGGCCAGGGGATTGCCCGAATACTGTTCCAACACCGCGTCGTAGTTTTTGATCGCCGCGGAAAACTTGCCTTGCCGGTAAGCGATCTCACCCAGATAAAACTGGGCGTTCCCCGCCAGCGGATCCTGCGGATAATAGTGGATCACGTCGGCGAATTCAGAGGCCGCAATGGTGTACTTGGCCGAGTTGTAATCGCGCAGCCCGCCTTGATAAAGCTGATCCACCGGAGGCGCCTGGGGGGTCTGCGGCATGGGCATCTGCATCCCCGCCTGGCCTCCCGGACCCTGATTTGCCGGCGGTGCTCCGCCACCGGGCTGCGCCGGCATTCCATTCACGTTCTGCATCTGGCTCTGGATGCCCTGCAGCTGCGTACTCAAGTTAGCGATGCGTGTCTTGAGCTCATCGACCGAGTCGTTGAGCGCCTGGATCTGAGTCGAGAGCTGAGTGTTGCTCGAACCTCGCTGCTCATTTTCCGTTTTCAACGTAGTCTGCAGCGCGTTGACCGTGGCCATCATCCGGTTCATGTTGTCGGTATTTTGCTGCACCAGGTTGACCAGCACGCCCATGCGTTCGTCGTTTGTCGTTTGCAAGTGCTGCAACATGTCCTGTAATTGCTGGACCTGTGTTTGCAGTTGGACCATCTCCTTGGAGACGGCGAATGCGTGCGGAAGTCCGCCGGGCAAAGCAAAGAGGGCAACGGCGGTGAGCCGGATGATGTGTTTTCGCATGATGCTCCCCATGACGCTCTACTGGAGCGGTATGAGCCGCCCGCTTCTTTAGTTTAGTCCAGCAAACCGGTCAGATGCGGCAAGCGCCACGGCGGCTTGCTTGCGCAGCCGCCGTGGCGCCTTTTTCCTGCGCAATTACTGATCCAGCGAGAAGCCGGCACGGCGATTTTGCTGCCAGCAAGCCTCATCGTTCGTGGTGCAGAATTGCTTCTCCTTGCCATAGCTCACGGTGCGGACGCGGTCCGGGCTCACGCCCCCGTTGACCAGCGCCTGCTTGGCCGCATTGGCGCGGTTTTCGCCCAGCGCCAAATTGTACTCAGCCGATCCGCGGTCATCGCAATATCCCCCGACAACGACCTTGAGCGTGGGATGCGCGGCCAGGAAACTCGCGTCCTGAGCCAGGACTGTCTGAGCATCGGGACGGATCTCATAGCTGTCATAGTCGAAGAAGGCAGGCTTTACATTCTGCTCGAAGATCTGCTCGTTCATGGTCTCGGCAACTGGTGCCGGCGCGGGCGCAGCATTCACCGTCAGGGTTGCACTCGCATCCGTGGAACCGCCGGGGCCCCGCGCGACCAAATGGTAGGTCGTCGTTTGGCTGGGCAGGACGTTCAGAGTACCGTAGGTATTCTCATTGCCCAAACCATCGATCGAGACTTCCGTCGCATCGGTAGTGCGCCAGGCCAGCACTGCGCTTCCGCCCGGATTGATGGTGCTGGGCGTCACCGTAATCGTGGCCGTGGGCGCCGGCGACGTAGCTGCTGGTGGTGGTGGCGGTGGAGGCGGTACCGCTTTCTTATGGCAACCCGCTGCTAAGGTGAGGGTGGCGACAGCGACCAGCGCTGCGAACTGCCTGTGATTTGGACTCTTCACGATGTTCTCCTAACGTTGTTCGTTCCCCAAGGCTTTCCCAATCAACGATTGGGACGGACAGTGATACAGACCGGCTACTTCCAACTCCAATTGGGCATTGAATCTCCGCTGCTGTGGCTCAGGCGATGCTGTTCGGTGCCATCGGAAAGCATCGTCCATATTTCAGATCCGCCACCGTTCTCGCGTTGGAAGACGATGTGCCGTCCATCGGGAGACCACGACGGAAAATCCTGCCGCCCCGCGTCATGCGTGAGCTGGGTCCAGCGTTTGCTGGCAATGTCCATGACGTAGATGTCCTGCCCTCCGGGAGCGCCCGGACCGTACTTGCGGTTCCAGGCAAACGCCAGAAACTGCCCGCTCGGTGACCAGGAAGGCGAGGTGGCATATCCGCCGTCGGTCATGCGCTGCACGCCAGTTCCATCCGACCCCATGATGTAAATCTGCGGCAGGCCGGTACGGCCGCTGCACCACGCAATCTGGGAGTTGGTCTTGGGATTCCAGGTGGGTGAAACATCGGGCCCACGGAAGGTCGTAATTTGCTTTATGTTGCCCCCGCCTGCATCGGAGGTGAAAATTTCTGGATCGCCGGAGCGCGAGGCGGAGAAAGCCAGTTTGGCGCCATCGCTCGACCAGGCCGGGGAGAGCGTATTGCCCACCAGGGAAGGGAAGCTGACCATGCGGCCCAGCACCAGCGAATACATCCGGATGGACCATCCTTGACGGCCAAGGGATGCGAATGCCACGCGATCGTTATCCGGGGAGACGCGCGGCGAAAGCGAGATGGTGCCCAGGTGGGTGATCTGGTGCGCGCCTTGCCCGTCGTAATCCATCTGCCACACTTCTTTGTTTCCGCCCCGGGCAGCGATGTAGTAGATGTGGGTCTCGGCGATACCCGGGATTCCGCCACCCAGCCGGGTAATGATCTCGTCTGCAAAACGGTGTGCGATCAGGCGAGCATTATCCTGGCTCGCAGCTTCGTTGTACTGCTTGCCCAGGATCTGCGGCGATGCGGGGTTCTTGGCGTCGAAGAGCCAACCGTAAACCGCCAGACGGTCTCCGGCAGCGGAAATAGATCCGAAGGCCACAAAAGCAGCGTTCGACGGAGCTGCCGCCCATGGCGCCAGGTTCATCTGTTGCGGAGAGGCGGGCATGAGTGGCGGTGCCATGCTCTTCGAAACCATGTCAAAGATGCCGGCGTTATTGAGGTCGTTGTAGAGCGTGTTATCGAAGGTGGTTTTCAGTGCCGGGGTTTGGGCATCAGTCGAAGAGGGATTGAAGTCGGCAGCTGCCAGGCGGATGCGGGCTGCTCCGAGGTTGGTGCCCGTGCGCACCCAATCCTGCGCACTCGCCTTCCAACATGCGAGCGCCGACAACAGGACAACCAGAAACAGAGCGCGGGAGCGGGGGAGGGAATTTCGTTTTCGTGATCTCATGCCTAACGCAGTCTTGAGTTTATACGATAAAAACTCTTATTCGTTACACCGGTAACCTTATCGGGTACCGCCCCGGAGCGTCTGGCCCCTGTTTTTTAGACGCCCGACGTGCGAATCTCGATCTTCGTTTCCGGTTCTCAGACAGACTCATTCAGCCATAGTGGAATGGTTAAGTAGTTCTAAACGGGCTGCGCTTTTAGTCGCTGGGGACCCATTTCTACGCTGTCAAGATCTCGATTTATTCTCGCCATCCCAGACTGCCCGCTTCCTCGGAACTAAGGTAGAGGAGATAAAGAAAGCCGTCCGGACTTTCAATGTGGCTGATAACGTTGCGAACATCGGAGCCGTGTGGGAGCAGGGGGTTCATGATTTCAATGAGTTCATATTCGTCGGTGAAGACACGCTCCTGGGTCTTCGCGTGAACACTGTTGCGGGTGGCCCAGAGCTGGATGCGAGCGACGTGGCGGCAGGCACGACCGCCTTCATTGTGCGCGCAGCACAAATGGACCAGATAGCGTCGCCTGCGGGGCGCTCGACTGGGTTTCACTGGAGGCCGGTTCATAGCCGGACCAGTGTGCGGTAGCGAGCGCGAGCGATGCGGTTAACTACCAGGCGGTTATAGCGCTGCGCACATATGCAGGGCAGGTTGGCGGCGAGAGCGTAGGCGGCCATCACCCAGCGCGCCCACGGTGGATTCCAGATAAAGAAAATGGGCAGACAGCCCAGCATGAACCAGTGGGCGATTTCGGCCCGGCGGGTCTCGATGAGAAATTGCGTAAGGTAGGCGGGCTTGCGCCCCGGGAGCTTCTTCGCAGAATGACCCAACCATGGCGCAGCATCGGGAAGCAGGTATTTCCATTTCCGAATGGCGAGCCAATCCCGATACACCTGCCCATCTCGTTCCCAGGAACGCGGGGCGGTGAGCCATGTGTCGCTTGCGAAGATGTGGGGCGGGATGCGGAGAGCGATGAAGGCAATGGCGATGTGCAGGATGGGCCAGCCGACGACGTTCGCCGCCCACACCAGCGCGATCATACTTCACGCCCCCGCCAGACAGTTTTGCGGCGGAGAACGCGGCGCGCGGCGGAGCGGCCGAATACAGCACAGTAGTATGCGAGCGGCAGCGGATACAGCAAGCAGGTGAGGAAGCGATAGTTGCCAAGCTGACGTGCCAGCCAGACAAGTTGCAGGCTGAGCAGCATATATGCGACGGCCACACCGGGACGGCCGTAGTCCCCCGGAACGATCAGGAGCAGCGCGGTGGACCAGAGAGTGGAGATCCAGACCACGGCTGACGCCAGAACAAAGCCATCCGAGACTGCGGCTCCGTGGATAAAGGCTTTTGTCCAGCTATCGGACATCTGGCCGAGACCTTCGGGAAACATACGCATATGAAGAGTGCCGCGCCCGCCCATGCAGACGATGCGTGCCCCCGAGGCGCGGATAAGGTGGGCCAGATTGAGATTCTCCAGGACGAAGCCGCGAACAGCAGCGTGACCGCCAGCAGCGAAGTAGGTTTCTCTGGCGATGAGGAGAGACTGGCCAAAGAGCAGCGGCTCAGAGACTAAACCGAACCCACCGGCGCCACCAGCCATGAGGACATTAAAGAAGAGCGACAACTGCTCGTATGGGGCGCTCATGGCATGGTACGGCAGCAGCGATAGGACCAGTCTCGGATCGCGTTCGCGAACCCAGCGGACAACGAGCCGGTCCAGTCCTTTGTTGACAAAGAATGTGTCCGCGTCCAGAAACAGCAGATGGTCGCCGATGGCACGCTGGGCTCCCTGATGACACGCCCACGCCTTGCCCGTCCAACCTGCGGGTAACGGAAGAGAAGTGATAACAGTCGCGCCAAGACTGAGTGCAACAAGTGCTGTGTCATCGGTAGAGGCATCGTCCACGACAATAATCTCTACTGGCCGTACTGCGGATACAGCGATCGATTGCAGAAGGCGAGGAAGATTGTCTTGCTCGTTGCGTGCTGGAATGACAATCGAAAGACTGGTCGCATCCTGAGACGCAGCGGACGGGCACGCGGGAACGCGCCGGATGAGCAGGAAGCCGGCAGGGAGTCCGACAGCGCAGAGCAGGACTGGCACGATCATGGCTTTCCCTCGGCGGCCTGCTCGATAATCATTCGCGCGACGTGTTGGCCGCCAAGCGTGACCATGGGCATGCCCGCTCCGGGATTCACGCTGCCGCCAACGAAGAACAGATTGTGGAACTGAGGGCTTTGCTTCGGCGCTTTGAAAGCAAAATTACGGCGGCGATCGCAGACTACTCCGTAGATAGAGCCTCGATTGGAGGCGTAACGAGTCTCGATGTCGAATGGAGTCCAGAAGTCCTCGACGACGATGTGTTGCCGCAAATCGCTGAGGCCCATACGCTCAAGCTTGTCGAGGCAGACTTCTTTCAGTGCAATGTAATCTTCGCGGGTGTAAGGATTACGGTCGTTGATGGATGGAATGTGGGGCAGGATCTTGATGTTGTCGCAGCCGGGTGGCGCCTGCGATGGATCGGTGCGCGTAGGGGCGACGACATAGATGGTTGGGTCGTCGGGCAGTTTCTGGTCGCGAAAGACGCGGCGGAAGTGCTCGTGCAGATTGGCAGAGTAGAAGAAGTTGTGATGCGCGAGCTGCGGATAGACCCGATCCAGCCCAAGGTGCAGAATGATACCGGAGCAGGATGGTTCAAAGCGGCGCAGCTTCTTCATGGTGGAAGCAGGCGACTGCAGCAACCGCTGCATAGCTGGGATAACTTCCATGTTGGACACGACGTAATCGGCAGCCAGGGTGCGAAGGTCGCCATCCGAGTTGCGTACCTGTACGCCCGTGGCGGTGCTGCCGGAGTAATCGATGCGCTGAACCTCATGCCTGAGGCAGAGCGTCACTCCGGTCTCTTCAAGACGTCTGCGGAACGCGTGGCCCAACTCATACAGACCGCCGGCAACATACCACAGGCCGAACTCCATCTGGATGGTTGGCATCAGGTTCATGAAAGCGGGCGAGGCGAGCGCGCTGGAGCCGACATACTTGATGAAGTATTCGAAGATATCGCGAAGATAGCGATTGCTCAGACGCTTATAAATACTGCCGGACATCGATCGCAGATAATCGAGGTCGCGGGCCTCCTTCCAGCCATAAAAGCGGAAGAACTGTACCAGCGTATCGAGTCCATGGCGGAGATAGCCACGTTCAAGGATCTCGTATTGGCGGCGTGAGTAAGCGAGGAAGTCCTTGTACTCTCTGAAGACCTGAGGACCGAAGCGCTGGAGCTCGGTGCGCATTCTTTCGGGGTCTTCCCAGAGGTCGACGACGACTCCATCTTCAAAGAAATTGCGCCACTGCGGATCGACGCGCTGCAGGGTTATATAGTCTTCAAGCCGCTTGCCATCCCCTTCGAAGATGGGACGAAAAATCTCAGGGAGGGTGAAGATCGAGGGTCCAAGATCGAAGCTGAATCCTTTGCTCTGCAATTGATTGAGCTTGCCGCCGACCTGCGCGTTCTTCTCCAGAATGGTGACCTGGAAGCCATTGCTCGCAAGCATGATGGCCGCAGACATGCCGCCGAGCCCGGCTCCTATGACAATGACTCGTTTGTTCTTTCCGGCAGCGCTCATGATGCTTGCACCAAAGTGATGGTGATGGTTTGAGCGGTGGCTCCAAGGTGGAACGAGCACTCATCGAAGTGCGGGGGGCCGAAACGGGCAGAAGGGTTATTGGAGACACCGACCGGCTCGCGTGGAAGGCCAATGAGATTGTGATCGAGCTTACGGTTGCTGTTGAGGTCTTCATAAACGCTGACAGCGTAGATACCCGGTGGAAGATTGGTATCAATGCGGAGGTGCTGGGCGTTCGGGGGGATGGGAAGAAACCCGCGGCGGAGTGCCTTATTGCGGTCACCGGGAAATCCGGAGGCTGAGGCGAAGACGAGATAGCCTAACTCGCCGTGTGCCCGCTGCGTGAGATGGACCTCAATGGTGAGATGTGTCTCCGTTTTGGATTGCGCAGCGAGGGTGACAGGAAGTACTGCACCGATCAGGAGAGGTAGGAGCAGACGGCTAAGGTGTCCCAGGAAACCGGCCGCGCCGTTCCGGAATCTGATCAGGCCGGCGAGTTGACGCCTGGTGCGGCGATTGAATGGGAACCAGTTTATTTCGCGAGCGTGCCGATCTTTAGCGAGCATGATGGTTTTCACGCGCGAGAAAGCGCGTAGGCCTTCGGAGCCGTGATAGCGGCCGTAGCCGCTGAGACGATTTCCACCAAATGCGGCATGAGGATTCGCAATGGCACGGATGACGTCATTGACGCTGCAGCTTCCAGCAGAGAGCTGGGCAGCGACTCGACGGGCACGCGCTTGATTGTGGGTCCAGATGCTGCTGCTAAGCGCGAAGGCGCTCGAGTTAGCGAGGGTAATCGCTTCGCTTTCGTCCCGGAAAGAAGCGACACAGAGCGCGGGGCCGAAGGACTCTTCGGTAAGGATGCGGGCCTCAGCGGGAACGTCAGTGAGGAGGGTCGGTTCAGACGCGACCACGGCTCGATCTTGCGGCCAGTGAAGCTTGGCTCCGCGGGAGAGCGAGTCTTCGACCTGGGCGCGAAGTTCAGCTTTCGCGTCGTCAGTCAGCGGGCAGAAGTCCGCGTCCGGATCAGTATCCACGCGAAGCTTCGAAATGCGATGCTTCAGGCGGGCGAGAAATTCGTCATGGATGGACTCCTCAACGTATACGCGCTTGACTGCAACACACACGCGTCCCGCATTGGAAAAGGCGCCGTAGGTAATACCTTCCACGGCTCGATCTAAATGGCAATCCGCAAAGACGAGGCTTGCATCCTTTCCCCCGAGTTCGAGGATGGTGGGGATGAGGTGCTTTGCGGCGCGGCCTGCGACCTGCTGCCCGTGACGGCTGCTGCCGGTGAAGAAGATGAAGTCCGGGCGAGCATCCATGAGGGCTGCGGATTGTTCCGGGCTGTCATACAACACCTGCACCAGGTCGACGGGAAGGTTCGCCTTTGAGCAGAGGCTCGCGATCAGAGCTGCTGTTCTGGGAGTGCGCTCTGAACACTTGAGCACCACTGCATTGCCAGCAGCGAGCGCAGTGATGAGCGGAATCACCGATAGCTGGAAAGGATAATTCGACGGGGCGAATATCAGAGCCACACCCTGTGGTTCGAAGGAAGTCTCGAAGCGCACGCCACGAAAAAAGAAACAGGGCTTGCCGATGCGACGCGGACGCAATATGCGCGCGGCATGGGACTCGTAGTAGCGGAGATGCTCCAGAGTGACGAGCACGTCGCCGGAAAGCGCGTCCAGTAGTGGTTTTGAGCTTTCACGCGCGATGATGTCGGCGATGGATTCGCACTGAAGGGCAATCTCGCGCCGCAAGTCGCGCAGAACGGCGCACCGGCGTGAGACTTGCAGTGCGGCCCAGGCGGGTTGCGCGGCACGGGCTCGGGCAAGAATCTGGTCAGAGGTGGGCGCAGTCATACGAGCGCCGGCTCCAGCGGTTTTACAACGGGATAGGGAACCTCATATTGCTGGCAGATAAGGTTGGCCGAGATACGGGCTGACTCAAAGATGGTGGGCAGTCCGCTGCCGGGATGCGTGCCGCCACCTACCAGGTAACAATGGGAGAACTCTTCGAACTTGTTGTGAGGGCGCAAGTAGAGCATCTGATCCCAGCTATGCGACATGTTGAAGGTGGCGCCCAGAAAGACGGAGTGCTGCCTCTCCCAATCCTCCGGCGTGATAATCAGCTCGCGGCGAATATGCGGAGTCACATCTCCATAAGGCGTCCGTTCGCGCAGGATGCGGAGCACGTACTCGCGAAACTGCTGCTTGTATTGCTGCCAGTGGATGCCACTGGTGTTGTTGGCTACGGGGGCCAGGATGTAGAGCGCGGAGTGGCCAGCGGGTGCACTGGACGGATCTGTTTTGCTGGAGTTGCGGATATAAAGCGACATGTCTTCCGAGGTCGCCCGGCCCTGTGTGATGTCTTCGATGTTCTTTTTATAGTTGTTCGCGAAGACGATCGTGTGGTGCTCGACGTCATATTCGCGATCGAGGCCGAGATACATCATGAACGTCGAACAGGAGAACTTTCGCTTGCGGAGGTTGGCTGGTTTATGGCGGCGGAGATCCTTCTCATCGAAGAGCATGCTCATGGCGTGACCGAAGTCGGCATTGATGACGACATCGTCACAGTAGATCTTTTCGCCGCTCGCAAGCTCGACGCCGCAGGCACGGCGGCCATCAAGAAGTACGCGGGTGATGGGTGTGGAGGTGTGAATCTCAGCCCCTTCTTCACGGGCAACCTGGGCAAAGGCCTGGCTGATTCGGCAGAGTCCGCCCATGACGTGATACACGCCATGGGCATGCTCGGTGTACGGAATCATGGTGAACAGGCCGGGACAGTCCCACGGCGACATCCCGAGATATTTCGACTGGAACGTAAACGCAAGGCGGAGCTCTTCGGAGCGAAAATAATCGGCGAGCACGTCGTGCAGCGAACGTCCTGCGGCAATATGGGGCGCGGCTGCGAACAGCGTGGGACTGATCAGGCTGGCGAGCGTGCCATACGGTTGCTGCAGACAAGGATACAGCTTTTCAAAGCGAAGGCTCTCGCGCTTGAGGAAGCGATCGAAGCCGGCACTTTCGCCAGGGAAATGCTTTTCAATCTCCGCCTTCATCGCGTCCGGATCGGAGCGCGCAAGCATTGTCTTGTCGGGGAAATTGAGCGAGTACATCGGATCGAGGCGTTGGAATTGCAGATAATCGTTCGAGCGGCGGCCTCCTTCGATAAACAGCTCATCGAGCAGAAACTTCATCATCAGGAACGTTGGCCCCAGGTCGAAGCTATACTCGCCGAGGCGGAGTTCTGCATTGCGGCCGCCGATGACATCCTGCTTTTCGAAGACTTGAACCCGGAAGCCCCGCTGCGCCAGAAGCATCGCGGTGGCGAGTCCGCCAGGTCCGGCTCCCACGATTGCGATGTGTCTTTTTCTATCGCTTGAATCAAAGCTCATATCCCAACCATAGGGACCACTGGTGTGGTTACGGCGGGAATTGGGCTCTCAAAATGGAATCATTTGCTTCACAGGCAAAGAAGTCGGCTTTCATTGCCGATTCGTAAACATGCCCAATTTTGCTGCGCGGAGCTGCTCTTCTAGGTGGAAGATGTGGTGGTGATCACGACTGCGGTGCAAGGCTTTTTGACCAGACTTCGATAAGCATGTTTCTGCATCGAATCGAAGTAGATAGAATCGCCAGCAGAGAGCTGGAATTTTTCAACACCGATCGTGATCTCCAGTTCTCCCTCGATGAGGTAGAGCAGTTCTACACCCGGATGATAATGCGGCGTGATTTTCTGCTCGGGCAAGGAATGGAAGTGGGCCAGGAAGCCATTCAGCTTACGCTCGTTAGCGCGGAAGTCCAGGCTTTCGAAGGACCACGGAATAGAAGTTGATTTCGGATCGGATGGGAATACCTTGCGCTCATTGCGCCGGGAGATGGCCACAACGTGACGCTTCCGCGGATCAGTGAAGAAGTAGTCGAGTCCAACGCCGAAGACCAATGCAATGCGCGTAAGTGTTGGTAAAGTCGGTACCAGCCGGCCATTTTCGAGGCGCGACAACATAGCTGGTGAAAATCCGGAGTGGTTGGCGAGCTGCGCGAGACCCATGCTGCGGCGCAAGCGCAGGGTGCGCAGCTTATCGGCAATCGCATAAGGCCGAATCGCCTCTTCCACAGTGGCAGTATCGGTAGCTTTTGGAGTAGGGTTCTTCTTTTTCATGCGCCATGCCATTTTACTCACGCTCAATTGTTTTTGCTTTATCTTTAAAGGCAAGCTCGGGCCCGGTGGTTGAAAAGCTTCGAGCAGCATGGGTAAATTTGGGACCGCCGAGGTCCTTCGACTCCGCGCCACAAACGCTGTGTCAGCGATCAATCTGTGAGGCGCTTCGCTCAGGATGACGATGTTGGACTATTTGCTTGGTAAGCGTGGGGTCCTGGTTGCTTGGTTCTGTCCATCCACCTCGGCTTAGGGTGAAGGTGATGGACAGAACCAAGCAACGGCAACCAATTTGGTTTCCTTTGCCAGCGTTCTCTTCAACGCATTCAGCAGGTTGCGCCGTCCAGAAGGCGGGTTGCCCATTAAGTTGGGCATTTGGAGAGGGTGGTTCTCACGCAGGTCCAGCTTGTCGCAGATTTTTCCGCAGTTCGCTATCGTCCGGGGTAAGTGCAGTGATAGAGCACGTTCAAGCTGCTTTCGTTATAACCGCTAGGCAGCGGACCGAAAGTATCCACCCGCTGCACCGCATGCAGGCACGACGAATTCAGCGATGGAGAGCTACTCGGGGTCGCCAGCGCGATGTTGCTTGGCGAGCCGTCCCGCGCAACCGTGAACTGCACAAATACCGTAGCCCCCGCTGGAGTACTCGGATCAACTTCCTGCGTATACCAATCCTGCGCCACCTTGCGCTTGATCACATCCACATACCAACCAAAGCGTGTGCCAAAATCTCCTCCCGTTTGTGCGATGGGGCTATTAGCGCTATTACTCATCGCCGTAGAGCGAGGAGTATTCGGCGGCGCTGCCTCCCCGTAGTTTGCTTTGTTCTGCGGTTTGGGCGGCGGCTGGTGCTGCGGAGGAGCTTTTGGAAGCGGCTTAGGCTCAGGCTTCTTCTTCGGCGCCACCTTTTCAGGAATGGGTAGCGCATCGGGAAGCGGAATGGGTTCCTGTTTCTGCTCCTCCAATGCCGGAGCTACGCTGGGTGTTTCCGTGGCCAGCACGTTGTCGGTGGGCGGATGGTCCTGAGGCAAAGGCAACGCAGCGGTCGAAACCAGGGTGGCCTGGATCGCGCCTTGCTGAAAGCTGTTCGCGCCCCACTCGTTGCCGTGCAGCAGATTGTGCACGTATCCATACCCGATCAGCCCGGCAAACACCAGCACGTGCATGACCGTGGATTTGGCAAAGGGTGAACCTATGCCATCCGGCTGGTCCAGTATTTCGTCGTGGCTCGAAAACGCTGCCATAGCGAGCTACTTAGCCGTCTTCTGCAGGGGCTGGGTCACAATGCTGATGTTGGTGATCCCGGCCTGCTTGACCGCATCCATGACCGAAGCGAAGGCGCCAAAAGGAACTCGTTCGTCGGCCCGCAGATAAATGACCTGGCTTGCCGGATCGGTATTGGGTTTGTGCAAAAGCGTGGGCAATTGCGCCAGGTTGACCGGCTTATCTCCCAGAAAAACATTTTGATCGCGGTCGATGGTGAGCACTTGCCGCTGTTGGGTAATCTCTTTCACGCTGCGCGTCTTAGGCACCGAGACATCGATGCCTGACTGCAGCACCGGCGCCGTGACCATGAAGATGATCAGCAGCACCAGGACCACGTCAACCAGCGGGGTGATGTTGATTTCCGCGAGCGAGGTTCGGGTATGGCCGGAACTAGCGGTGAAGGCCACTTGCGGCCTCCCTCTCCATCGGGTCTGGCTTGGGCTGCGGGCCGATCTCTTCCAGGCTGTTGAGCAGTTCGCGCGAGAAGTCGTCCATGCGCGAGCCAAACTCGCGCAGGGAAGCGGTGAACTGGTTGTAGGCGATAACAGCCGGAATCGCCACCAACAGGCCGGCGGCGGTGGTGATCAAAGCCTCGGAGACTCCCGGCGCCACGGCGCGCAGGGTCGCCGCTCCCTCCGTGCCCAAGCCATGGAAGGCATCCACGATGCCCATCACCGTGCCGAAAAGGCCGACGAACGGAGCGACTGCGCCGATAGTGGCCAACCAGGTAAGACGCCGTTCCAAAACCGTGAGCGATTCGCTCGACGCCGCCTGGGCCGCTCGTTCCAGAGTGACAATGTTCTTGGGAGGTCCGAATCCTCCGGTCTGGCGGCGATAGGTGTCATACACCTCGTCGAAGACGCTCACCAGCGGGCTGGGCTTGAACTGCTCGCTGACCGCCGCAATCTCCTGCAGCCGGCTGGCCTTGCGGAAGGCGCGCACGAAGCGGCGGCTTTGCGACCGGGCCTTGCTAAAGGCGCTAGCTTTACCCAAAATAACTGCCCAGGAGTAGAGGCTGGCGATCAGCAGCAGGACCAGCACAGCAATGGCCACGGGCCCGCTGTTGCGCACCATGTCAAATACGGCACTGATCCCCGAAGTCGGAGAATGAGGCACCGGCACTGAGCCGTCGTCTGCTTGCA
Source organism: uncultured Acidobacteriaceae bacterium (assembly GCA_963721125.1). Lineage (GTDB taxonomy): Bacteria > Acidobacteriota > Terriglobia > Terriglobales > Acidobacteriaceae > PALSA-350. The sequence continues at coordinate 140,801 of CAVRHZ010000002.1, forward strand.
GAATAAGAAAAGCCGCGATATGAACGGGAGACATCATCACTTCCTCTCTCACGGTAGCAGACAAGCACGCACGAAACCAAACTGGTATATAAGATGCAGCCGTAAGGTAACCCGGCCTATAACCGGGCTGGCCAGGCGGTAGGCGCCGTCATGCTATGCTGCGCTCGACTCTCGAAACTGCCCCATGCTGCTCGAACTACGCGCTGAAAACTACGCTGTCATAGATCATGCGATCGCTGTCTTCGGTCCCGGCCTCAATCTGCTGACGGGAGAAACCGGTGCGGGCAAATCCATTTTGGTTGACGCGCTGGCGCTGCTGATGGGGGATAAGGCCTCCTCCGATGTAGTGCGGCACGGTGCCGACCGGGCCGTCGTGGCCTGTGTTTTTGAAAGCACCCCGGGAGCGGAGAATACGCTCGAAGCCAACGGCATCGACGCCGAAGGCACGGAAATCATTCTGCGCCGCGAGATACAGGCCGGGGGAAAAGGCCGCGTCTACGTCAACAATCAGCCGGCCACGGTCCACGTCCTGCGCCAACTCGCCCCGGAATTGGCCCTGGTGCATGCGCAGAGCGAGACCATGGGCAGCTTTGACCAGGCACAGCAGTGCCAGTTACTGGACCGTAGCGCCGGTATCAACACCGACCGCGTGGGGGCTGCGTTTCACGAGTGGTCGGAAACCTGTGCACGGTTGGAGCGCCTTGAGGGCGATGAGCAAGCGCGCCTGCGCGAGGCTGACTTGTGGAGTTTTCAGAAGAACGAAATTGAGAGTGCGGCCGCCAGGGAGAAAGAAGACGAGGAGTTGGAGATCGAGCGGCGCGTCCTGGCCAATGCGGAGAAGCTTCTCGCCGCGGCCATGAGCGCTCACGAGCTGCTCTATGAGAGCGACCGGTCAGCCGAGGCCGCCTTGCGTGCGGCGCTAAAAAACCTGGAAGAGCTCGAGCGTTACGATCCGCAGTTTGCCGAGGCGGTGCAGCAACTGAAGTCGGCGCGCGCCCTGGTGGACGATGTCAGTACCACCGTGCGTGATTATGCCTCCAGAATTCAGGCTTCGCCTGACCGGCTCGCGGAGCTGGAGGATCGCCTGGAAGCGCTGAATCGCCTAAAGCGGAAATATGGTCCGACCTTGGCGCACGTGCTGGCTCACGGTCAGGAGGTGGCCGCCAAGTTGGCGGAGGTCGAGAACCGCGACCAGTTGCTGCTCGAGCTACGCGCCGCCCGGGCCAAGGCAGCGGATGCCTACCGTCTGGCGGCGGCGGAAATAACCGCGGAGCGCGCGGCCGCGGCCCGCAAGCTGGAGAAGTTAGCCGAAGCGCACATCAATGACCTGGCGATGAAGGCACGGTTTGCCGTCCACGTAACGGCGCAGGAGGCGGAACAGCACTGGACCCGGCACGGCTGGGATCTGGTTGATTGCCGCATCGCCACCAATGCCGGGGAGCCCTTGAAGCCGTTGGAGCAGATCGCGTCCGGCGGCGAGTTATCGCGCGTCATGCTGGCGCTTAAGGTCAGTGTCGAGGAGGGCGCATCGCGAGGGCAGGGAACCGCGCGCCGCAAAGCGCCCGTACCCCGCACCCTGGTCTTCGACGAGATCGACATCGGCATCGGTGGCCGGGCTGCGGAGGCAGTCGGCCAAAAATTGAAGGAGCTCTCCCGCGCGCAGCAGGTGCTATGCGTAACCCATCTGCCTCAGATTGCCGCCTTTGCCGACCAGCACTTCCTGGTCGAAAAGCAGGACCGGCAAGGAAAAACGAAGACCTCCGTCCGCCTCATCGAGGACCAGGAGCGAACCGAAGAAGTGGCTCGCATGCTAAGCGGGGCCAAGTTGACCGAAACCTCCCTGCGGCACGCAGAGCAGCTATTGAAAACCAGCCGCAAAACGACCAAGTCCTAACCGCAGCCTAAAGCATTCGATCGATCCGCTCCTGCTACGACACAGATCCCCGCGGCACTGTGGGAGCCCCCGCATTTATGCGGGGGAAGGAGCGCTTTAGCGCTCCGTGAAAGACTCTCGACCCTGATCGCGCGCTTTAGCGCTGGTGTGACCTGGGGCACCCGTCCCATTCTTTCCGACCTTGCTATGACACAGGCTCCGCAGGCACGGCACCCTTGTCCAAACCGGCCACGGGAACCGGGGCTAAACAGGCTGCGGAAAAACTCATGTTTTGTATCAGGGCACGACTTTAGTCGTGCCGCACATGACTCAAAATACGTTGGGCCCCTGAGGTGCGGCTTTCCTACCCCACATCGAGTTTTTCCGCAGCCCGTAAAGCCCGATTGATGGAAGCCCCTCTTTCCGCGACGCTGAAACGTCGTTCCCCCTGCTGAAGCAGGGGGCTGCCGTCCACGCAACCATTCCTTTCGGCTCAAATTATGCGACTGGAAGCCCGCTTGCGCATCTTAGGAACAACACCCCGGTGCCAGGTTCGATGATGGCCAAGACTCTATATCCATCAGACATTTAAGGGCCGGCGCGGTATACTGATTGATGTGACGAGCCCCCGATTATCCTCGCCCGAGAGCGGTCGCCGCTCCGAAAACGTACCCAAGAGGGTCCTTCTTCTCAAGCCGCGCGGTTTCTGTGCTGGCGTGGTGCGCGCCATCGATGTCGTTAACATTGCCCTCGACACCTTTGGCGCTCCCATCTATGTCCGCAAAGAGATCGTGCACAACCGGTTTGTCGTCAACGAGCTGGCCGAAAAAGGCGCGATTTTCGTTGACGATATCGACGACGTGCCCGAGGGAATGCGCGTTATTTACAGCGCTCATGGCGTTTCCCCGGCCGTCCGCGCGCGCAGCAAGTCGCGCAAACTAAAGGTGATTGACGCCACCTGCCCGCTGGTGACAAAAGTCCACGTAGAGGCGGTCAAGTTTGCCAAGCAGGGCTACTCCCTGGTGCTGATTGGCCATCGGGACCACGACGAGATCGAAGGAACCCTGGGCGAAGCTCCCGAAGTGACCCAGGTGGTCTCGACCGTGGAGGAAGTGGCTGCTCTCGAAGTCTCTGATCCTGAGCGGGTTGCTTATCTGACCCAAACCACCCTGAGCCTCGACGAAGCGCGGGACATTATCCACGCCCTCAAGGCCAAATTCCCCAACATCGTCGGACCGCACACCCAGGACATCTGCTACGCCACGGAAAACCGCCAGGTAGCGGTTAAAAACGTGGCCCATCAGGCGGACCTGGTCTTGGTGGTTGGATCGACCAACAGCTCCAACTCCAACCGCCTGGTAGAAGTTTCCCGTAATTTGAGCACCAACGCATTTCTGATCGAAGATTCGGGAGCTATCAATCCCGAATGGCTGGAGGACGCGACCACGGTCGCGGTCACAGCAGGGGCATCCGCGCCCGAAGTTCTGGTTGCCGAAGTAGTGGCTTATTTGCGCGGACGCGGCTTTTCCGACGTGGAAGAAGTGGAAGTCATGCCGGAAAATGTCCGCTTTGGGTTGCCTCCCGAGATCGTTCAGGCTATCCGGCCTGTTCCGGTCTAGGGGCCAACCTTTGACAGCGTACGGTAGCTGTTTTTGGAAAGAGAACTTCAGGGTCAAGCATGAGCACATCCTTTGAAAGTGGACAGCCCGCTGTTCCCCGGTTTGGCCGCATCGATGCCGGGTTAGATCAGGTAGAATCCGCCGTCGCGCGAGCCCGGGACTTCCTCTTTTCCCAGCAACATCCAGATGGCTACTGGTGCGGGGAACTGGAAGCCGACACCACCCTCGAGTCCGACTACATCATGGTGCATACGTTGCTGGGTACCGGCGACGAGCGCAAGATGAAGCGCGCGGTCTCAGAGATTCTGCGCAAGCAAAATGAAGATGGTGGCTGGAGCATCTACGCCGGCGGCCCCTCCAATATCAGTGCATCGGTCAAAGCCTATTTCGCCTTCAAGCTGATGGGCTGGCTTCCCGACCACCCGGTCATGGTCCACGCCCGGCAGTGGATTCTGCGATCATGGCGGAGTGGTGGAATGTAATACCTTCACCAAGATCTATCTCTGTTTCTTCGGCCAATACGAATACGACGCAGTCCCCGCCATCCCACCCGAACTCGTCCTCTTTCCCAACTGGTGCTACTTCAACATCTACGAGATCTCGTCCTGGTCGCGCGCCATCCTGGTGCCGCTTTCCATCGCCTACGCCAAGAAGCCCTTCAAGAAGCTGGCCCCGGAAAATGGAATTGACGAGCTCTTCGTTGGCGGTAAGAGCCATGCCGAACTTCACCTGCGCTGGGATCGCAAGAAGGTATTGGGCTGGCGTAACTTCTTCCTGATAGTGGACCGGCTCTTTCATTGGGCTGAGCGCGTGCACATCCGGCCACTGCGCAAGATGGCGCTCAAGAAAGCGGAGAAGTGGATCCTGGAGCGCCTGGAAATGAGCGACGGGCTGGGCGCCATCTATCCCGCCATGCTCAATGCCATCCTCGCCTTGCGCTGCCTGGGCTACTCCATCGACGATCCGCAGACCATCCGGGCCATGGATGAGTTTGAGAAGCTGGGCATTGAAGATGAAGGCATTCCCGACTTTCTGGAGCCGACCTTCCGCATGCAGCCGTGCATGTCTCCGGTGTGGGATACCGCCTATGCGGTCTATGCGCTGGGGCAGTCTGGAGTTCCGCGCACCGACCCGCGCCTGCTGAAGGCGGCAGACTGGATGCTGGCCAAGGAAGTGCGCCACAAGGGCGACTGGGCGGTGAAGGTACGGAATGCGCAGCCAGGCGGCTGGTATTTCGAGTTCAACAACGAGTTCTATCCCGACACCGACGACTCCGCCCAGGTGCTTCTGGCCCTGAACAAGGTCGACAACCATGCCCGGGAACGCTATCAATACGATGTTTGCCAGCGCGCGATTTCCTGGATCTTCGCCATGCAATGCAAAAATGGCGGCTGGGCCAGCTTTGATAAAGACAACACCAAGATGGTCTTCGAAAATATTCCCTTCGCTGACCATAACGCCATGCTCGATCCGCCCACCGTCGACATCACCGGGCGCATCCTGGAGATGCTGGCCACCTACGGCTACACGCAAAAGGATCGCCGCGTCGAAAAGGCGATCCGCTTCATCTATAGCGAGCAGGAGCCGGATGGAAGCTGGTTTGGCCGCTGGGGGGTGAACTACCTCTACGGAACCTTCCTGGTGCTACGGGGTCTGGAAGCGATCGGAGTATGGAACCACGAGCCGCAGATTCAGCAGGCGGCCGAGTGGATACGCATGGTGCAGAACGCGGATGGCGGTTGGGGTGAGAGCTGCGCCAGCTACGACGAACCCACCACCCGCGGAGTTGGTGCAAGCACTCCCTCGCAGACCGCTTGGGCTATTTTGGTCTGCTATCGGCTGGGGACACGCGCAGCGACTCGGTGGCCAAGGGAGTTCGCTGGCTCATCGAGCGGCAGTTGCCCGATGGTTCGTGGGACGAAAGCATGGGCGAGGGCGCAACCCGGCAGGCAGTGATTACCGGCACCGGATTTCCCCGTGTCTTTTATCTTGCCTACCATCTTTACCGGAATTACTTTCCCCTGCTGGCGCTCACTGACTACCGCCGTGCGATGGAAAGAGCTTAGAGCTCTCAGAGGAGATTTGAAACGATGGCAGTGCCGATCTCACAGATGTGGACCGTGGCCAGCTACGTGCTCAAGAAGCGCTTGAGCGGGCAAAAACGCTACCCGCTCGTGCTTATGCTGGAGCCGCTGTTCCGCTGCAACCTGGCCTGCGCCGGCTGCGGAAAAATTCAATATCCCGCGCACATCCTCAAGAAGGAGCTCTCGCCCGAGGAGTGCTTCCGCGCCGTCGACGAGTGCGGCGCGCCGATGGTTTCCATTCCCGGCGGCGAACCGCTGATGCACCCGCAGATTGGCGAGATTGTTGAGGGGTTGGTGGCGCGGAAGAAGTACATCTATCTCTGCACCAACGCTTTGCTGCTCAAGGAAAAGATCGGCCTCTTCAAGCCCAGCAAGTACCTCACGTTCTCGGTCCATCTCGATGGCCAGCGCGAGCACCACGATTTTTCCGTTTGCCGCGAGGGCGGATACGACAAGGCGGTGGAGGGAATACGCGAGGCGGTCAAGCGTGGCTTCCGCGTTACTCCGAACGCCACGCTCTTCGACGGCGCCGACCCGAACAGCGTGCGCGCTTTCTTTGACGAAGTAATGGCGTTGGGCGTGGAAGGCATCGTCATCTCTCCGGGCTACTCCTACGACAAGGCGCCCGACCAGAAGCACTTCCTGGGCCGTGCCCGCACCCGCAGGCTTTTCCGCGCCATTCTGTCCAACCGGGAGAAGCATTGGAAGTTCAATATGTCTCCGCTATTCCTGGAGTTCCTGATGGGCAAGCGGAACTACGAATGCACGCCCTGGGGCAATCCGGCTTACAACATCTTCGGCTGGCAGAAACCCTGCTACCTGCTGCAGGATGGCTACGCTTCCACCTTCAAGGAGTTGATCGCGGAGACGGAGTGGGAAAACTACGGCACCGCTTCCGGCAATCCAAAATGCGCTAACTGCATGGTCAGCTGCGGTTATGAGCCGTCTTCGGTCAACGACATGTTTGGCACCTGGCGGCGGATTCTTCTCTGCGGTTCGTGCCACTCTCTTCGATAGGTACGAGGATCAGGGGGCACGCGATCTGCTGACCTCTCCGCAGCTTAACGGGCATTCGTCGCCGTCGCTGGTGCAGATATCGAGCGAGAGCAAGCCGCAGATGGAAGAGACGCGCGCATGACCGGCAAGGCTGCAGGCAACGTCGATCCGGACACGCTGGAGCTGGCGCCGGGAACGAAGCACGAGAATCTGGAGGGCTGGGCTCCGAACCTGGGCAGCGACGCCGAAGTGCTCGATGCATTGGAGAAGGCCTTCGACTATCGCGGAGACGTCACCATCAACTGCAAGGATGGGTCCGTGGTTGAGGGTTACATCTTCGACCGCAAGACAGGAGCTACGCTCGACCAGTCCTGGGTCCGCCTTTTTCCCAAGGATTCGCCGGAGAAGCGGTCGATCGCTTACAGCGACATCGCGGGACTGACCTTCAGCGGCAAAGACCGCGCCGCCGGCGCAAGCTGGGAAGCTTGGGTGAAGAAGTGGAACGAAAAGAAAGCGGCCGGCGAAAAGGGCTTTGGCCTTCATCCGGAAGCGCTGGACTAGTGTGAAGGTTACGAGCCATCCCGACACAGGCAGTCGATGCCCTTACCCAGGGACTTCACCGGATCGGAGCACCCTCAGGGCCAAAGGTGGATCTGCTGTTGTACTGTCTCCTGGTACAGGGGTTATAGGTCTGAAAATTTTCCTCACAGGAGCTACGGGGTTCATCGGGAGCCACGTGGCGCAAGAGCTGTCCCGTCGCGGCGCTGACTTACGCATTCTCGTTCGCCCTACCAGCAAGCTCGAGAATCTAGCCGGGCTCGCCGCAGAAACAGTCCAGGGTGATTTGTTGCGGGTGGACGCATTGCGCAGCGCCATTGCCGGTTGTGATGCGGTCATGCACGTAGCCGCCGATTACCGGCTTTGGGTGACCGATCCAAAAACCATGTACGCCACCAACGTGACCGGTACCCGGGAATTGCTGCGCGTTGCCCGCGAAGAGGGCGTCGGCCGCGTGGTCTACACTTCGAGCGTAGCCACCATGGGCTTTCTCTCCACCGCATGCCCGGCGGATGAGGCGACTCCGGTTTCTATCGACGAAATGATCGGGGACTATAAGCGATCCAAGTACCAGGCCGAGCAGGAAGCCGTGGCAGCCGCGCGCGACCGGCCAGCAGGTGATTATTCTCAATCCCACGACACCGATCGGATCGAACGACATCAAACCTACGCCGACCGGCCGCATCGTAGTGGATTTCCTCAACCGGAGATTTCCCGCATATATGGACACGGGCCTGAACCTGGTGGATGTGAACGAAGTAGCGAGAACCCACGCCGATGCCCTGGAGGCCGGCCGGTCCGGCGAACGCTACATCCTGGGCGGGGAAAACCTGACCTTGAAGCAGATTCTGGATAAAATGTCGGCCATCACCGGCCTGCCCTCACCCACCATGCGCGTGCCCCACAGTGTGGCCATGATCTTCGCCCTATGGGATCAGACCATTACCGGCAAGCTGCGCGGGCGTGAGCCGCGTGCTACCGTGGAGGCCGTACGCATGGGGAAGAAAAAGATGTTTGTCTCCTCTGCCAAAGCCGAGCGCGAGTTGGGATTCCGCGTGGTTCCCGTGTATGCCGCTCTGCGCGCGGCGATCGACTGGTTTCGGGCGCATGGGTACGCGCCCTCCGCATGAGCCGGGTCGGTATTATCGCGGCCTTGCCCGGCGAATTGAAGCCGCTGGTGCAGGGATGGAAGCCGTTAGCCTTGCCCGGTGCGCGTAAAGGGCAGGCGGCATGGTCTTCACGCGTGGACGACGTAGATTGCGTTGCGGTCTGCGGCGGCGTCGGAAGCGAGGCTGCGGCCCAAGCCTGCGCGATATCCGCTCAGGGCGGCGCCCTGGATGCAATCGTCTCGGTAGGATGGGCTGGAGCCACGTCCTGCGGTATTCACCCCGGGAATGCGTACGCCGTGAACCAGGTGATAGACGCCCTCACCGGGGAGTATTTCACCACCAACTTCCCCTTGCCCGAAGGAAGCGGCGTGCCCCTCAGGCTGGTAACCACCGACCATATCGTCCAGTATGCGGAAAAGCGCAAGTTCGCGGGACTTTACCAGGCCGTGATGGTGGATATGGAGGCTGCGACCGTGGCCCGCTTTGCACTCAGTAAAAACATTCCGTTTTACTGCCTCAAGGCCATATCGGACGAGATCGCTGACATATTGCCGGACTTCGGGCGTTACACCAACTCCGATGGCCACCTGCGCATGGCACCTCTGTTGGGCCATGTGGCCGTGCGGCCAAAGTACTGGCCCGCCATGCTGCGCATGGGCCAGAACGCGAAGAGCGGCGCCCGGGCGGTAGCCGGTGCGCTGCGTCCACTCATAGGGAATGCGTAATATGCAGATCGCACCTGGTGTTCAAGAGATGCAGCGCCCCCTCGCTGTCCCGGCGACCATGCACGCCGCTGTCTATCGCGGCGTGAACGATGTCCGGGTGGAGACGGTTCCCGTGCCCGCGATCGGCCCGGGAGAAGTGCTCATACGGGTGCACAGTTGCGGCATCTGCGGCACCGACCTGAAGAAGATCCACACCGGATCGCATTCCGCGCCGCGCATCTTCGGTCATGAAACGGTGGGCACGATTGCCGCCGTGGGGACGGGAGTTGCGCCCTTCGCCGTGGGTGACCGGGTAGCTGTCTTCCACCACATCCCCTGCGGCGATTGCTACTACTGCCGCAAGAAAACTTTTGCCCAATGTCCGGTTTACAAACAAGTAGGCTGTACCGCCGGGTTCGAGCCTTCCGGCGGGGGCTTTGCCGGCTATGTGCGGGTTATGGACTGGATCGTCAAGCGCGGGCTGGTCAAGATTCCCGATCATGTCCCTTTTACCCAGGCGGTCTTTATGGAACCGCTAAATACATGCCTCAAGGGCGTGCGCAGCCTGAATCTGTCGCCGGATGAGACCGTGCTGGTGATTGGGCAGGGTCCCATCGGGATCATGCTGGCAGCGCTGGCGAGGCGGGCGGCCGCCAGAGTGTTGACGTCGGATCTCTACCCCGAGCGGCATGCCATCGCCGCCACCTTCGGGCTCGATTCGCCCATCGATGCCTCGCGCGAAGACGTAGTTGGGGTAGTCCGCGCGGCCACCGAGGGCCGGGGAGCCGATGCCGTCATCCTGGCCGTGGGCGGCAATGCGCTGATCCGCACCGCGATGGACGCTGCGCGTCCCGGAGGCCGTATCCTGCTATTCGCGCAAACTCAGCACGGAGAAGCAACGATCGATCCCGCCGCAGTCTGCGTGGACGAGAAGACGCTCATGGGCTCCTATAGCGCCTCCGTAGACGTCCAGGACGAGGCGCTGCGCCTGGTTTTCGAGGGCTACGGCCAGGGATTTGACCTGACCCGGCTGGTCTCGCATCGTTTTCCCTTGACCGAGGCAGTGGCCGCCTTGGCCGTCGCCTCCGAGCCCAGGGCAACATCGATGAAGATCATGATCGAAGAAGACACATAGAATAGGAATGCATGTTAAGTGAGATGAACGCTGCCGTGCTCTACGGCAAAGAAGACGTCAGGATTGAACGGGTTCCCATTCCCGCCGCCGGTAAGGGGGAGATTGTGATCCGCGTTCACGCCGCTCTCACTTGCGGCACCGACCTGAAAGTCTTCCGCCGCGGCTACCATGCCCGGATGATCGCGCCGCCCGCGCTCTTCGGGCACGAGATGGCAGGTGTCGTCCACGAGACCGGCGCCGGCGTGCGCAGCTTTAAACCAGGCATGCGCGTGGTGGCGCTCAATTCGGCGCCTTGCGGCATCTGCTACTGGTGCGTTCGCAAACAGGAAAATCTTTGCGAGGACCTGCTCTTCAACAACGGCGCTTACGCCGAGTACATCCGCATCCCCGCCCGCATCGTGTCGAAGAACACACTCATCGTGCCCCAGAGCTTACCCCTGGAGCACGCGGCGTTGACCGAGCCGCTCGCCTGCGTCGTGCGTGGTTTAGAGGAGACGGGAGCCAAGCACGGCGACACCGTGGTGGTGATCGGGGCCGGCCCGATCGGCCTGATGTTCATGCACGTGGCGCAGCTATCGGGAATGAAGGTGATTGCGGTGGTTAAACGCGATGAGCAGATTGCCTCGGCGACCACCTTCGGCGCAACCCATGTCGTGCATACCGCTTCCGTTGTCGATGCCGTGGCTGCGGTGCGCGCTCTGACCCCCGATCATCGGGGTGTGGATGTGGCCATTGAAGCAGTGGCCACACCTTTGACCTGGCAGTGGGCGGTGGACATGGTTCGCCGCGGCGGGACGGTAAACTTCTTCGGGGGCTGCGCCGCCGGCACCAAGGTAGAGATCGATACCAACCGGCTGCACTACAACGACATCACGCTCAAGGCGAGCTTTCACCACACGCCCGCCGCCTGCCGCAGGGCCTTCGATCTGCTGGCCAGCGGGCGTTTCAAGTGCAGCGAATACATCACCGGCAGAGCCCAGTTGTCGGAATTGGAAACAGTCTTTCGCCGCCTGAAGGATCGCTCCAACGACATCAAGACAGCTATCATTCCATAGGCGGGAAGAATGTATGAGGGGCACCGCTTTACAGGTTGCGGAAAAAGTCGCTGTTTTGTGTCAGGGCACGACTTTAGTCGGGCCGTAAAAGGCGCAGCTATGAGGGCTTTAGCTCCTGAGGTACGGTGTTCCAATGATTTGCCGCGAATATCTTTTTGAAAAAAGCTCAGGGGCTAAAGCCCTTGCTCGTGTGGCTCGATGCGGCCCGGCTCAAGCCGTGCCCTTCGTCGAGAGAGTTTGCACGAGACACCTGAGGCGATCTAGGGGATAACTGGAAGGATGACAGTCGGGAGTGCACAGGACGATAGGGAACTCATAGAGCGCGGTTGGGCCGCGCTGCCGGCGGAATACCGCATCCCCGAGCAGCGCCCGACCCTGGAAGAGGCGCGCGCCTACTGCCAACGGCTGGCCACCACCCACTACGAGAACTTTCATGTGGCCTCGTGGTTTCTGCCCGCCCGGCTGCGCCCTCACTTCCACAGCATCTATGCCTACTGCCGCATCGCGGATGACCTGGGCGATGAGGTCGGGAATCGCGAGCAGTCCCTGGCGCTGCTCGATCTATGGGGCCGCGAGCTCGACGCCTGTTACCGCGGTGAGGCGCGCCATCCCGTTTTCGTCGCGCTCGCCGAGACCATCCGCATTTGCGACATCCCTCAGAAGCCTTTTGCTGACCTGCTGGTGGCCTTTCGTCAGGACCAGACAGTGCCTCGGTACCAGACCATGGATGGCGTGCTGGGTTACTGCAGCAACTCTGCCAATCCGGTTGGACGGCTCGTCCTCTATGCCTGCGGCTATCGCACTCCGGAGATGTTTCAGCTCTCCGACTACACCTGCACCGCCTTGCAACTGGCCAACTTCTGGCAGGATGTAAGTTCCGATTATGACCGCGGCCGCATCTATCTACCCCTCGACGATATGCATCGCTATGCAGTGGACGAGGCAATGATTGCGCGGCGTGAGCCCACCGCGGCCTTTCGTGAGCTGCTGCGGTATGAGGTCGACTACACCCGCGAACTATTCACCAAAGGCTTGCCCCTGATCGACTTGGTCGATCGCGAACTCGCGCTTGATCTCGATCTATTCAGCCGCGGCGGCCTGGAGATACTGCGCGCGGTCGAGCGCCGGCAGTACGACGTGCTCACCCTGCGGCCTGTGATCTCAAAGCCCAGAAAACTGGGCCTGCTGGCGCGTGCGCTGTGCGGCAAACTCTTGCCTGGAATTTCGCGGGGAAGGCGGGCGGCGTGACCCCTGAGGTCCAGGCAGCGTACGCGGCCTGCCGGGCAATTGCGCGCAAGAAGGCAAAAAATTTCTACTACGCCTTTGTTGCCCTGCCGGCGAGCAAGCGAGACGCGATTTGCGCGGTCTACGCCTTCATGCGCCAGGCCGACGATCTCTCCGACGATGAATCGCATTCCATCGCCGATCGCCGGGTTGCGCTCGACGCCTGGTTGTCCACTTGGCATCAGGCGCTGGCTGGCGCGCTCACCAGCGATCCTGTTTTCGTCGCTCTTCTGGATGCGCAACGCCGTTTTGCCATCCCTTCGGAGCTGCTCGATCAGCTGGTGCAAGGCACTGCGACCGATCTCGAACCCAGGTTCGCCGCATATGCAACCTTCGCTGATCTCTATCGATACTGCTACCTGGTGGCGTCGGTGGTCGGGCTGGTCTGCATCCGCATCTTCGGATACCTCGACCCGCGGGCGGAGAAGCTTGCGGAAGAGACCGGCATTGCTTTTCAGTTGACCAACATCCTCCGCGACGTACGCGAGGATGCGGAGCGCGGCCGCCTCTATCTTCCTCTGGAAGATTTGGAACGCTACGGTGTGACCGCCAGCTCCATGACGGCAATTTCCAGCGGCAAGCAGTTAACGCCGTCGCAACGCCAGGTGCTGGCCATCCAGGCGGAGCGCGCCGGGCAGTTTTATAAATCCGCGGAAGCGCTGTTGCCCTTGATCTCGCCTGACAGCCGGGCTGCGATGTGGGTGCTGGTTACCATTTACCATCGTTTGTTGCGCCACATCGAACAGCGCAACTTCGACGTGTTTTCCGCCCGCATCGGCGTTCCAGCGTATGAGAAGCTGAGCATATTGGGATGCGGCCTATTCAAGACGCTGGCGCAGGGTGTGTGGGCCTGATACGTTCGGTCATCGTGGTCGGCGGTGGACTGGCAGGACTCTCGGCCGCCTGTTCTCTGGCTGATGCAGGCTACCAGGTCCGCTTGTTGGAGAAGCGGCGCTACCTGGGTGGCCGCGCCTCCTCGTACGAGCATCCCGGAACCGGAGAGGTGATCGACAACTGCCAGCACGTGCTGCTGGGCAACTGTGTCAACCTCATCGATCTCTATCAGCGGTTGGGTGTGAGCGAGGCCATCCGCTGGTTTGATCGCCTTACCTTCGTCGAGCCGGGTGGACGGAGAAGCATCCTCGAGCCTTCGTTTCTGCCCGCGCCCTTGCACGACATGCCTGCCTTTCTGCGCGCGCGGGCGTTTTCCTGGGCCGACAAGCTGGCCATCGGGCGCGGCATGAGCGCTTTCGTGGCCGGTATCCCTGAAGATTCCGAAGAGAACTTCGCCCACTGGCTGGCGCGCCACGGGCAGACGACTGGAGCAATCAACCGCTTCTGGAAGCCGGTCTTGATCAGTGCATTAAACGAGGATCCGGATCGCATGTCGGTACACTATGCCGGTCAGGTCATCCGTAAGTCGCTTTTGCTCTCGCCGGGAGCGGGGCGGATGGGCGTTCCCACCATTCCTTTGAGCGATCTGTATAGCCGTGCCATCGAGTACATCGAAAGTCGTGGGGGGCAAGTGAATCTGAGCGCGGCGCCGGAGTCATTTGCGTGGTCAGAGGAAACCCAGCAATGGACGGTGACTACTCACGACCAAAGCTTCACCAGCGATGCCGTGGTGTTGGCGCTGGCGTTTGAAGGATTGAGCAAGTTGCTGCCATCGATGCCGCGCAATCCCGAGGCCGAGCAACTCGCGACCGACCTAGGACATTTTGGGCATTCGCCGATTACCGGCATTCACCTATGGTTTGATCGGGAGATCACCGATCTGGAGCATGCGATCCTGCTGGATGCAACCATTCAATGGTTGTTTCATAAATCGCGCTTGCAGGCGGAGAAGCGTCGTGGTGCTCCGGGCAGTTATGTCGAGCTGGTGGTGAGCGCCTCAAATTCTATGGTGGAAATGCAACGCCAGGAGATCATCGATCTGGCGTTGCGGGAGCTGGCTGAATTCTTCCCCCTGGTAGCGCAGGCGAAGCTGGTGAAGGCGGCGGTAGTAAAAGAGGTGCGTGCCACTTACTCCATTCGTCCTCAGCTCGATTTGCTGCGACCGACAGCCTCAAGTCCGTGGTCGCGCGTCTTTTTGGCGGGCGACTGGGTAGCCACGGGCTGGCCGGCCACCATGGAGGGCGCCGTTCGCAGTGGTTACCTGGCTGCGGAAGCCGTGAGCCGGGCCGCCGGAAGGGCCTGCCACTTTTTACAACCCGAGCTGGCACCCACCGGCCTGATGCGCCTGCTGCCCTAACCGCAACCACGATTCACTCGAGGCCCTGGGGGTGTAACCAGTGAGGTAAAGGGCAGCTTGCGAAGATTTCGACGTGGGGCAATTGACAGGCGTGAGTAAATGCCTTCTCATACTGCGCAAGCTGTAAACGCCCTGGAAACGAATGCCCGAGAGCCGAGCGAACCATGACTTTGGCGCATACTCGCCCGAAGATTCTCCCGCTGCGCACATTGCTGGGGCTGGTTGCGGCTCTGTCCCTGACGGGCTCTGGTGCCTTCGCTCAATCCATTCACAGTGATAGCCCGTGGCTCACGTATGGTGGAGACCTTAAGAACAACAGGTACCGGCCATTCGATCAAATCAACGCATCAAACTTCAACCAAATTGAGATCGCATGGAGATTCAAAACTGACAACCTCGGCAACCGGCCGGAATACAAGCTGGAAGGAACGCCTCTTATGGCCAACGGTGTTCTTTATGCCACGGCCGGCACACGACGGGCGGTCGTAGCCCTTGACGCTGTCACGGGCGAACTGCTGTGGGTACATGGCGAACGGGAGGGGGAGCGAGGAGCAAACGCGCCACGTGGCTTATCGGGTCGTGGGTTAGCGTATTGGACCGATGGCAAAGAAGAGCGAATTCTCTATACGACCCCGGGTTATCGGCTGATCGCCCTGGATGCGAAAACCGGCGCGTATGCCCGAGGATTCGGAGAGCGCGGAGTCGTAGATCTCAAGCTCGATGATGATCAGACGATAGATTTGACTTACGGGCAAATCGGCATACAGTCCGCTCCCATCGTGGCCCAGAACGAGATTCTCATTGGGGCGGCATTTCTTGATGGCGGAGCGATCGCTAGCAAGATTGGATACAAAGGGTATGTCCGAGCTTTTGACGTTCGTACCGGAAAACGGCTCTGGATCTTTCACACCGTGCCCAGGAAGGGGGAGTTCGGCTACAGCACGTGGCTGAACGGTTCTGCAGAGTACACGGGCAACACAGCCGTGTGGACACAGATGAGCGTGGACGAGGAACTCGGGCTGGCCTATCTTCCTGTAGAGTTGCCTACCGGAGACTATTATGGCGGCAATCGCCCTGGAAACGCGCTCTTCGGAGAAACCCTGGTCTGTGTAGATCTGAAGACGGGCAAACGGAAATGGCACTACCAGCTGGTGCATCATGGAATGTGGGATATGGATATTTCCTCCCCACCGATCCTTGCAGACATCGTGGTCGACGGCCGGGCGATCAAAGCGGTGGCACAACCGACGAAGCAATCAATGCTCTATGTTTTCGATCGCGTGACCGGCGAACCGGTGTGGCCGATAGAAGAGCGGCCGGTTCCGAAAGGTGACGTGCCCGGGGAATGGTATTCGCCGACCCAACCCTTTCCGACAAAACCGCCTGCCTATGATCGCAATGGTGTCTCCATCGATGACCTAATCGATTTCACTCCGCAAATGCGTGAAGAAGCGCTCCGATTGGTTCAAAAATACAAGCTTGGCCCCGTCTTCTCACCACCCATATTGAGCAAGGCTGACGGCCCCCTGGCGTTGCTTACGTTAGGCACAAACCTCGGTGGGACCAACTGGGCCGGGGGATCCTATGATCCCGAGAATCATCTTCTATTCGTATCGTCCTGCTCTTCCTGCTTGATACCGATGGGCCTGGTTGCCGCGCCAAAGGACGTTTCCGATATGGGCTATCTGGCCGGGACAGCGGGACAACCACCCGTCGCGCGAAAAGCAGGAACAGGCGCCGGGGAAGGCGCCGACGCGCTCACGGCAAAAGCACACGGCGCATCAGGAATTCCGGCAGGACGCAGTCCGCGCATTCCACTGACAGTCGAAGGCCTGCCGCTGATCAAACCGCCCTACGGAAGACTTACGGCCATCGATTTGGACCGAGGCGAAATCAAGTGGCAGATTCCATTTGGTCCAACGCCGGATGCCGTCCATTACAGTTCTGCGCTCAAGGGTATCCAGATCCCGCCAACCGGCGAGGGCGGACTCAGCGTAGGAACCCTGGTTACAAAAACGCTACTCATCATCGGCGATGGAGCAGTGGGCGTGTCGCCGTCCGGATCGCATGGCGCGAGATTACATGCCTATGACAAAGTATCTGGGAAAGAGGTGGGAGCGGTTTCCCTACCGGCGCCGCAGAGTGGATCTCCGATGACTTACATGCTTGGCGGCAAACAATACATCGTCGTTGCGGTGAGCGGCGGTGCTTACTCGGGAGAGTATCTTGCGTTTACCTTACCGTCCGATTAGCGTTTGTAGGGCCAGCGCTCTTGCGATATTTGCTTGCGCGGCGCTGACGGGCGCATGGCGCCTTGCAGCGCAAACTCAGAGTTCGCTTTGGGACGGCGTGTACACCGACGAGCAGGCAACGCGGGGGTCGGCCGTGTACGTCGATCAGTGTGCCCGCTGCCACGGAGCGGATCTTACAGGAGGCGACGAGGTGCCGCCACTCACCGGCGGACAGTTCCTTTCCAACTGGAACACCCTCAGCGTAAACGATCTGTTTGAAAGAATTCGCGTTTCGATGCCCGCCGACAGACCAGGACGACTAAGCCGGCAACAGGACGCAGACATTCTGGCCTACGTGTTGAGCTTCGACAAGTTTCCATCCGGAAAAAGCGAATTAGGCACACAAGCCGAAACTCTAAAGCAGATTCGATTTGATGCTTTTAAGCCTTAGGCGCTTATCCCTCTTGCACATTGCCTTCCAAGGCTACGGCCGGGATACTTACAGAGTCCAATGGGAGCAGAGGTGCGCCCGCAGCGCCGCGCACCGTCAGCATCACCACTACCCCAGCAAACAGCCAGACGCCTGCCAGCATCGGCGCATACCGAACCGGCGGTTCCGGTAAGGGCACAACGGTTTTATATGCCACCCAAAGCAGGGAAATCGTCGACAGCAAGGGAAGGAGAAAGTGGAGAAAGAAACGAAACTCTGCCGGACGCTCGCGGCGGTAATAAAAGAAGACCCCGATGTTGCCGGCACAGTAAATGAACATCAGCCCAAAGGACATGGCCACGGCAACCACGTAGTACTCCTGATCGGGACCAATCCAGAAACCGACTCCGAGGCCGATCGCAAGGGTGAGGAAGGTTTGAAAAAGGATGGCATTTCGCGGCGTTTGAAATCGCGGGTGCACACGGTCGAGAACCGCCGGGAGCGACCGCGCTCTGCTCATGGCGAAGAAGACGCGGGTGGCAGCATTATTACCTGCGATGGCCATCGCGAGAATGGAATTAGTAACCGCTATCAGAACCAGAACCCATGCTGCGCCCCAAAGCCTCTTAGCCAACAGGATCACGGGCGCCTCAGTGGATGCCGCGAAGGTGGCGATGTGGCTATTGCCCCAGCCGGTGAGTATGGCCATGGAACCGACGACGAAGAGAAGACCCATCAGACTGGTCGAGAGCAGGATGGCGCGGGGGAGCGTGCGTTTGGGATTGCGTGTTTCCTCGGCCAGCGGTGCGACCGACTCAAAGCCGGTAAAAACCAGGATGGAGAAGACCACCGCGACATAGAAGCCCTTTTGCCCGAAGCTATGCCAGGAGGCAAAGGGTTGCAGATGAACTTGTCCATCGCCGGGATGCATGAAGCCTGCGATCGCCAGGCAAGCGACAATCAGTATCTCAATCGCCGTCAACCACATCACGCAGGTAGCGGAGATTTCGATGCCGCGATAGATCAGCACCGTGATCAGGCACACCGCGGCCAGAAAAAACATCCACCAGGGGGAACTGATTCCTGCTTCCATCTTAAAGATGTTGTGCAGCATAAAGCTCAGAAATGCCAGGTTCACCGCCGCCGTGGGCGGTTCGTATAAGAAGAACATCCACCCCGCCAGAAAGCCGGCCTTGGGATTCAGCGCGCGGCTCACATAGGTGTAATACCCTCCGGCCGATGGAAGATGCAATGCGAGTTGCACCAGGCAGACCGCGATCGCCAGCACAATGAAGAATGCCAGCAAAAAGGCCAACGGGGCAGCGATGCCGGCCATGGTAGTGATGAACTGCAGTACGAAAACCAACCCGACCGCAGGCGCGATGTGGGTGATGCTCTGCATCAGCACCGATGGGAAGGAGAGGGCATTCGCCCGCAGAACCCGCGCGCCATCGCTTGGTGAAGGAGGAGGTTTCATGGGAACCTGGAGCCTCTCATACCTGTATGCTGTTGCTGGAAATTGGCCTCTCTGCAGCCTCCGCCACTTCCACAGGCAACAGTGGCATGTTAGAAGTCCGCCGCACTGTCAACAGCAACACCACTCCGGCAACCATCCAGCCTCCGACCAGAATGGGAGCGTAGCGCAGGGGCGCATCGGGCAGCGGCACGACCGAATGATAAGCCACCCAAAGCAGCGAAAGTGTCGAAAGCACGGGGAAGAGAAAGTGCAGCACCGGGTTGAACTCCGAGGGGCGTTGACGCCGGTATAGAAAGTACACGCCGATGTTGCCCGCGGAATAGATGAAGATGAGGACCAGCGTGGTGGTGACGCCGAGAAAGTAGTATTCCTGATCCGGACCGATCCAGAAGCCAATGGCCATGCCAATCGTCATGGTGATGAAGGTTTGCAGCGCAATGGCATTGACCGGGGTGCGGAATCGAGGATGGATATATTCCAGCGCAGCGGGCAGGGAACGTGCTCTACCCATGGCGTAGAAAACACGGACCGCGGCATTGGTGCCGGCGATCGCCGCGCCCAGGATGGAGTTGATCACCGCCACCATCACAAATATCCAGGCCCTGCCCCACAGGCGCTTGGCCAGCAAAATGACCGGATTCTCTATTGACCCGGCGAATGTATCGACATGGCTCGTGCCCCAGCCGGTCAGTATGGCCAGCGTGGTAAACACAAAGAAAAAACCCATCAGCGTAATCGAAAGAAGTACGGCGCGGGGAAGAGACCGTCGCGGGTTTCGTGTTTCTTCCGCCAGGGGAGCAATCGCCTCAAAGCCGGTGTAGGTGAAGATAGAGAAAACGATGGCGAGATAAAACCCCTTCTTGCCGAAGGCGTGTACGGAAACAAAATCCTGCAGCTGAATTCGTCCATCGCCCGGATGCATCAGGCCGGCAATTGACAGCGCGATCATGATCACCACTTCGACGATGGTCAGCCACACCACGAAGGCGGCCGAGATCTCGATGCCGCGATAAATGAGCAGTGAGATCAGCAGCGCGAAGATAACGTACAGCACATACCAAGGACAGTTAAGGTGGGCTTCAAACTTCAGGGTAGTCTGCAGCAGAAAGCCCAGATACGCCAGGTTCACTGCGGCGGTGAGAGGCTCGTACAAAAAGAACATCCAGGCCGCGAGGAATCCGGCCTTGGGATTGAGCGATCTGCTGACGTAGGTGTAATAGCCACCAGCCGAAGGCAGATGAAGCGCCAGTTGGGAGAGGCAGACCCCCAGCACCAGCACGATCAGGAATGCGATCAAGTACGCCAGAGGAGAGGCAGTACCCGCCATCGTGGTAACGAATTGCACCGCGACCACCAGCCCCATCGCGGGTGCGATGTGCGTGATGCCTTGCGTAAGCACCGCAGAGAAGGAAAGGGCGTTTGCTCGCAGGCCGTCGGTCTGTGGAGACGAAGGCTTCATAAATTATCTTGGAAACAAGGCCGGGGAGAGGACTGGTCCGTTTATTGTAAGGCCTGGAGGAAGAACGTAATGCTGGAACGTTTACTGGTCGATGGGGCGCCTAAGCCTCAGGGTCCTTATTCAAGCGCAGTGCGCGCTGGCGATTTTCTTTTTATTTCCGGTCAGGGCCCGGTGGATGCGGCGACCGGCGAGATGCAGTCGGAGCTTAGCGTGCAGGAGCAAACCAGGCTGGTGCTGCAGCACGTGCAGACCATCCTCCGCGGCTGCGGCGCGGATCTGCAGGATGTGGTCAAATGCTCCGTCTTTCTGAGCGACGTGCAAGACTTTGGCGCCATGAATGAGGTGTATGCCGAAGTCTTCGGCGCCGACAAGCCCGCCCGCACTACGGTCGCAGCGGGTATGGTAGCCCTGGGAATGAAAGTAGAGATCGATTGCATCGCCTACCGGCCGCTACCCGCCTAGAAACGGATCATTTCCCCAATGGCACACAATCGACTTATCGTTATCACCGGCGGTGGAGGCGGCATTGGCCGTGCCACCGCCCTTCTATGCGCGCGGCGAGGTGACCGCGTCGCCATTCTGGATAAGAACGGCGAGAGCGCAAAACAAGCTGCCGCCGAGGCCATCGCCGAAGGTGCGAGCGGCGCGGTCGGCCTGGCCTGTGACGTCACCGACGAAACCCAGGTAGCCCAGGCCTTTGGCCTGATCCATCAGCAATTCGGTGCGCCTTATGGCATCTTCGCCAACGCGGGCATCGATATCGGCGGCCTGATCCATGAGATGCCACTGGAACTCTGGAAGCGTGTCTTGGACACCAATCTGACCGGCATCTTCCTTACCTGCAAACATGGTCTGCAACAGATGCTGGCAGCGCAGATCGCGGGATCAATCGTCTGCACCTCTTCGCCCACCGGATTCATTGCTTTGGCTGCAGGGGGTAGCGGCGCCTACAGCGCGACCAAGGGAGCCATCTCTTCCCTGGTGCGGTGCATGGCCATCGACTACGCCAAATATGGCATACGGGTGAATGCCATTGTTCCTGGAGCCACGGAGACCAGCTTGATGTGGGCGAATGTAAGTGCTGATGCGGTCGAACCCATGCGGGCCCAGCTGTGCCGCGAGATTCCATTGGGCCGGCTGGCGCAAGCGGAGGATCCAGCGCGCATCGTTGCCTGGCTGCTCTCCGAGGAGACTGCCTACATGACCGGTTCGCACCTGGTTTGTGACGGGGGAATCCTGGCCAAAGGGTCGATCAGCGTATAACTGACTCGGCAGCCCTAGCGCTTGAGCAGGATAACGCCGCAGCACACGAATACCGCCGCCAGCCAGCGCCTGCGGTCGACATTTTCGTGCAGCACCCACTTCGCCGCCACCGCATTGCTCACAAAGGTGAGGGAACCCGCTGCGGGGGCAACCAGGCTCACGTCGGCATGGCTGAGCGCAAAGAGGAGGGAGAAGAAGCTGAGTGCCATACAGGTGAATCCGGCCAGAAATCGGCCTTCACTGATCACCGCCCAGACCGCGCCCTCGAAACCTCGCGCAGCCTTGATGTCATCCAGGTCGCCGACACTGCGCATGGCGGAGGCGACAAATACATCCCCCGCAGTGGCGGTCAATACGATTGCGCCAATCATGGCTGCGATCGCCGGGCCGGAGCTCATATTCATTTGCTTTCCTGCAGTGAGCCGGTAAATCCCCGCTCGGGGGATGTATCGTCGGAGCTACGTGGAGTGCAGGCCGGCCCCTGGGTTACGAAACCCACTCCAGCCGTGATCAGGGCTATGCCCAGCCAGCGCTCGGGCGAGATCTGTTCATGCAGCCAGAACCTGGAGAGGAACGCAACCGCGACGTAGGCCAGCGAGGTGGCGGGCAGCACGAAGGTCAAGTCTGCCCAGGAGAGCGCCGTGAGGTAGGAAGCAAAGAAGACCACCAGCAGCAGCACTCCACCCAACACCCAGGGAGTTCGTAACGCAGAGATAAGCGCATCGGGATGGGTCAAGGATACCGGTCCGACGCGCTTCATCCCCACCGCGAGCAATGTATCGCCAAAGGCCGAGGTGAGCGCCACCAAGCCAAGAATCAGGTAGCGCCTGAGTGTCATGGTGGAGGCATTCATGGAATTTAGATGCGGTGCAACCGGCTCAGGCTCCAGCGTTCACGGCGGGCCCAGGAGTATTGGCTGCCTTCACCTTACCGTCCGCCACTACCTTATTTCGGGCAGCACGGAGTTTCAGGAACGACTTGGACTCGATATAGAGTCGCTTGAGATCGCGATTCACGATGGCCTTGCTGACGATGCGCCACGCCGCCTTGGGACGGAAGTAGTACTCGTCGTAGAAGCGGTGCACCATCTCCAACACGTAGTCCTTGGGCAATCCGGGGTACTCGATATGGGCGAGTTGGTGTCCGCCTTCATCGACCATGGCTCCGTTGTTAATGATGAAACCGTTCTCCGCGGCGAAGTCATAGAACTCCGTACCCGGATAGGCATGCGCAATCGAGACCTGGATGGTCTCCACGTCGAGTGCTTTGGCAAAGTTGATGGTGTTGCGAATGGATTCCTTGGTTTCGCCCGGCAGGCCGAGAATGAAGTCACCGTGAATGGTCAGCCCCAGTTCGTGGCAATCGCGGGCGAAGTCGCGTGCGCGCTCCACGGTAGCGCCCTTCTTGATGTTCTTGAGAATCTGCGGATCGCCCGACTCGAAGCCCACGATCAGCAGCCGGCAACCGGCTTCGCGCATCGCCTTCAGCGTCTCCCGGTCGGTGGTCACGCGCGAAGTGCAGGACCACGTCAGCTTCAGTGGCTTGAGCTTGGCGCAGAGTTCCACCGTGCGCGCTTTCTGGATGTTGAAGGTATCGTCGTCGAAGAAAAACTCTTTTACGTCGGGAAACAGTTCCTTGGCGTGCGCCATCTCTGCTGCGACGTCGTCGGTCGAGCGCTTGCGCCAGGCGTGTCCGCTCAGAGTCTGTGGCCACAGGCAGAAGGTGCACTGCGCCGGGCAGCCTCGCGTCGAATACAGGGACACATAGGGGTAAAGCAGGAACGGGACGTTGTATTTCGTTACGTCGATGTCGCGTTTATAGACATCGGTGACCCACGGCATTTGGTCCAGGTTATCTACCTGTGGGCGGTCGGGATTGTGCGTGACCACGCCGTTCTTCAGGTAGCTGATGCCCAGAATCTCGTCCAGGGGCTTGCCATTGGCAAATTCCACCACCGAGAAGTCAAACTCGCGCCGGCAGACGAAATCGATCGCCGCACATTCTTTCAACGCTTTGTCGGGAGAAGTCGTGACCGGCGGTCCGACGAAAGCGATCTTGATCTGGGGATTGGCTTGTTTGATGGCTTCGGCCAGCTTCTGGTCGCCGGTCCAGCCGGGTGTGCTGGTAAACAAAACCAGGAATTCGTAGCTCTTGCTAATTTCGATGGTTTCCGTCGCGGAGATGTGGTGCGGAGGGGCGTCCAGCATCCGGGAGCCTTCCAGCATCCCAGCCGGGTACGCGAGCCACACTGGGTACCAGTAGGACTCGATCTCACGCGTAGCCGGCCAACGCGAGCTGGCTCCGCCGTCAAAATTCTCAAACGATGGGGGGTTTAACAGTAACGTTTTTAGTGGCATAGGCTCAACTTACAGTCTAACAGCACTACCGGCGCCGAGGGTGAAAACAGGCTACTTAAGAGCACCCACGAACCATTAGACGCCAGCCCTGTCAAGAGGGTTCAGGGATTACTCTTTGGCCAGCTTGTTTGGAGAGGAATAAAAGAGGCGGGTCGAGTGCTGTGGCATCCCACTCAAGCCAAAATACGGCTTGAATGGGGCACCCCACCTTAATTTAGCAACCCTCCCCTTTGTCCTCCCGACCGGAGCTGGGTGCCCCATTCAAGCCCGGTTTTGGCTTGCGTGGGATGCCACAGCACTCGACCCGCCTCTTTTATCATCCAGAAGCCGTCAGGGCCGAGGCGCAGGCGTCTCCTTAGCCCAGTCTTCAATCCTGCCCATGGAACGCAGCAGGGAAAGACGGGCCTGCGTCACTTGAAAGCGGGTTTCGAGCATGTCCACGAAGCGGCTGCGCTCCAGGATGTGAGCCCCCTGCTCATCCTTGGGTAATGGCGCGGCTGCTCCGGGAATGCCGCTGCCCGAGTGAAGCTGGGTGGTGATCGCGTCCAGTTGATCCTGGGCCAATTCATTTTGCAACTCTGCCACCTGCTCCTGGGCCGTAAGCTCGGCCACGCTCTTCTGCAATTGCAGGATTTGCTCCCCAGCCTGGTTGCGTAGTTGATCCGCTTCGGCTGTTGCCTGCACCGCCTCGGCACTCGAGCTTTTAGCCTTTTCCTTGCGCGTCGCGTCGAAGAGCGGCAAAGTGATCTCGATTCCTACATTGAAGTTGTTGTGCTGAAAACGCAGATAGTACTCGTTGTAGTTGTTGAACTTGGCGTACCGGTTGTATTGCCCCCCAAAGCCGAAGGTGGGGCGGTTATTCTGCCGCGCATCCCCGAAAGCTGTGTAGAGCTTCGAGTGGGCCGAAGCATAAGCCGCCTTCACGCCGTTATTGCTATCCATAACCAGGCTTTCCGGAGAGCCCTCCGGCGAAATTTCCGGTGCTTTCGGAACGGTTTGCGGTTCGGAGACCATGTCAGCCGCGCTCAAACCCGTCAAGTGAGCGAGCCGGACGCGCAGCATATCGGCCTGGTTCACAAGATGGAGACGCCTGAGCGCAATCTGGGCTCCGGTCAGCCGCGCCTTGGTCAATTCCACCTTGCTGTCGACTCCGGCATTGACGCGGTCGGTCTCGATCTCCACCAGTCTGAGCACGAAGCCGGTCTGCTGATCGAGCGCCGTGATCTCCTGCCCAACGGTGGTCAGCTGAATGTAGTCGACCGCGGTCTCCATGATGACCTGTTGCCGGGTATCTTTCAGTTGCAATTGCGCCGCCAGCAGCGCCGCGCGAGCAGAGCGGATGTAGTCCGGCTGGGAGAAGGAGAAGGCCACCGAGCTTGCGCTGACGCTGTAGACCGAAGGCTGGCCCACAGGGAAGCCGTACGAGTATCCCAGGCTGGAACCAACCACAAAGCTGGGCATATAGGCGTCGATGCTCAGCCTGACCGCGGCCTCGGCGTGCTGCACCTGGGCCGCGCCAATGCGCACCGGGGTACTGTTACGCAGGGCCAGATCGATCGCTGTATAAAAGGAAACCTGGGCCAGCGCTCCACTCTGCGCAATCAGCGTAAAGATACCCAACAACACGAACTGGCAGGCGCGCCTCACCGATATGGTCGATCCTCGAATTTCCGCAATCATTTTACAGATTGGTCAGCAAGGTCTTAATCGACGATGCGAATGGGAACACCTTCAGAGATCGGCGCCCCATTGGTCGTGCCCAGCGCGACCACCGTATGCTCCTTCAGGCCGCTGAGAATCTGCACCGACGTGAGGTTAAGAGCGCCCACCGACACCAGGGCGCGACGCAGGGTGTCACCCGAGACCACGTAAACATAATCGCGCCCACCCTCGATGTGGAGAGCCTCACGAGGAACCGTGAGTGCATTGCGCACTTCCTGGGTAACGACGGTGACTACGACACTTATATTGGGCAACAGCACCCCGTTCGAGTCATCGATGCTGATCAGGACCTCTCCGACCCTCCGGGTTCCGTAGTCGATAATGGACGAGGGCAGGCGGATGATGTGTCCGTGGAATTTCAAATTCGGCTTGGCATCCCACACGATCGTGACCGGGTTGTTGAGTTGCAGGTCACCGATTTCCGGTTCGTCGAAGTAGGCGTGTACCTGGAGCTTGGAGAGGTCGGCCAGCTGCAATATCTCCGCCCCGGGCTCGATATAGGAATACCGTGTCACGGGCAGGGAAAAAACAGTGCCGGCGAAGGGCGCGTGCACATTGGATTGCTCGATGACCTGGTTTGCTGCGGCGCGGGCTGCCTCCGCTTCCTCGACGCTCGATTGGGCCCGGGTAAGTTCGACTGGCGCGAAGGGCTTTTTCTTCTGTTCCTCGAGCGAGTGCAGAGATGCCTGTGCGATCTCTAAACGAGTTTGCGCCTGGACCACCTCGCTGGGCGCCGCAGCTCCTTTGGCCGCCAGCTTCTGGATCGCGTCGAGGTCCCGGGCGGCCTGGTCGCGATCGATCTGTGCTTTGGCGATGTTGCTGGCCAGTGCAAGCTGTTCCTGATGGCTGCCGCCGGCCTCCACCGTCTGGTATCCGGCCTGGGCGGCGCGCAATGCCGCGTGGCTGCCGCCAGCTTGGCGCGCGCATTGCTGTCATCCAGGGTCACCAGCAGTTGCCCTGCGTGCACCCGGTCGCCCACGTGGACGAACACATCCTTGACGATCGATGCTTCGGGAGCGTGGGCCTCAAACGTTAGTTGCGGTTCCACCCGGCCATTGGTGCTGCTGGGCTTAATCAGATCCTGCACCTGGCTCTCGGCCACCCGCAACGGCAATTTTTCGCGTGTCATCCGGCGGACGCCGAAGAAAATGACCACGAGAGCGATGGCGGCAGCAATCCAGAGCACACTGCTGCTGATTCTTTTTCGTCTTTCTTCTGCCATTCAGTCGCGCCCGAAGGTCAGTATATAAGACGCGTCCCCGAACGAGTCGTCGCATCAAGTCTTTGCCCCCGCATGCTGGATCACGCCTATCGTCCTATCTGCGAAACCACCCCGAGAACGGCTACTAGCCGAAGAGGAAACCCTGCGAATCCACTTTTTTAGTCAGGTTGGGTCTATATAGGACAAAATAGGGTGTCATGGATAAGCGCCACGTCATCTCGAAGCTGCGCGAACACCAGGACGAACTGACCGCCGCCGGTATCCTCCATCTGCGGGTGTTCGGTTCTGTGGCCCGAGGAGAAGCGAACGATTCGTCCGATGTCGATCTGATCGCGGAATTTGACCACAAAAGGAAATTGACATTGCTGGACATGGCTGGTCTTGAGAACCGCCTGTCCGAACTTCTTCAGGTCAAGGTGGACCTCACGCCTGCCGAGACAATGAAGCAGAGTGTTCGCTCGATGGCCGACAAAGAGGCTGTTCTTGCCTTTTAGAGACCCGCCTTCTACCGTACTTCTATCAGCTGTTCTTCGCGAGAACCCGATCCGTAGCGCGCCGCGACATATTCGTCCAGAATCTTCTTGAAGTCGTTAACGATGTCGTCCCCGCGAAGCGTGGTCATCAGTCGTCCGTCCACGTACACCGGCGCCTTGGGATCTTCAAAGGTGCCGGGAAGCGAAATACCGATGTTGGCGTGCTTGGACTCGCCCGGTCCGTTTACCACGCACCCCATCACCGCCAGTTTCAGCTCTTCGACCCCGGGATAGCGCTCGCGCCACACCGGCATACTGTCGCGTACGTAAGCCTGAATATCCTGGGTCAACTCCTGAAAATAGGTGCTGCTGGTGCGTCCGCATCCCGGGCAGGCCGTCACCTGGGGAGCAAAACTGCGGATCCCCAGAGATTGCAGGATCTGTTGCGCCACCTGTACTTCCTCCGTGCGATCGCCCCCGGGTTTGGGCGTCAGGGAGACGCGTATGGTATCGCCAATGCCCTTAAGCAGCAGCGGCGCCAGGCCAGCCGTGGAGGCGACAATGCCCTTCATGCTCATGCCCGCTTCGGTGAGACCCAGGTGCAGAGCATAATCGCAGCGGGCAGCCATCAACTCATAGACTTCGATCAGGTCGCGGACCCCGCTGACCTTGGCGCTGAGAATGATCTGGTCGTGGCGCAGCCCGTAGCGTTCCGCTGCCCGCGCGGACTCGATCGCGCTGACCAGCATGGCTTCGATCATCACATCCCGCGCCTCTGCCGGCTGGGCGCGTTTGGAGTTCTCGTCCATCATCTTCGTCAACAGGGCCTGGTCGAGCGAACCCCAGTTCACGCCGATGCGCACCGGCTTCTGGTTCTCCACCGCGCACTCAATCATGGTGCGGAAGTTGTCGTCATCCTTGCGGCCGATCGAAACATTCCCGGGGTTGATGCGGTACTTGGCCAGCGCGCGAGCGCACTCCGGATACTTCTTCAGCAGCAGGTGGCCGTTGTAGTGGAAGTCGCCAACAATAGGCACGTCGATTCCCAGTTTGGCCAGGCCCTCGACAATCGCGGGCAGCGCCGCCGCTGCGGCGTCGTTGTTTACCGTCACCCGCACCAGCTCCGATCCTGCGTTGGCCAGCGCGGCAACCTGCTGGACCGTGCCCTGCACATCGGCGGTATCGGTATTGGTCATGGACTGCACCACTACCGGCGCGGAAGAGCCCACGCGCACATTTCCCACTTTGACCGTCGTCGACTTCCTACGTTCCAGCTGTGCCATAAATCCCTCGCTATTAGTTTACAACCCGGCGCGCCCTGTCGCCTTGACATGCCTCTTTAGCGATCAATAGGTTTGAATCCAGAGGTTTGGCACCTTGGACAGGCAACAGATCATCGATCAATGGAGGCCGGCGATGCCCGAACAGCTAGAAACGCTTAGCGATACCAGAGTGATGAACGCATTGCTGGGCGATCAATTTACCGCCAAACTCGAGGCTCTGGCCCAAGCCAAGGCGGAGGAGTACAAGGCAAATACTCCTTATCCCCATATCTATTTCGATAATTTCCTGCCCCTCGAGGTAGCCGAGGCCGCGCTGCGCGATTTCCCGGAGCCCAAAGAAGCGGACTGGTACGCTCCACCGATGTGAACCAGCGCAAGAAACTGTCCTTCGATACAGTGGAGAAGCTGCCCCCATCGATTCGCGATGTTCTCTACTTTCTCAACAGCCGGCCCATGCTGAAGTTTCTTGAAACGCTGACCGGGATCCAGGGGGTGCTGCCCGATCCGTACTATACCGGCGGAGGTCTGCACCAGATCCGGCCCGGGGGCTTGTTGGAAGTGCACGCCGACTTCAGCTACCACAAAGGGCTCCGCCTGGACCGCCGCATCAACGTTCTGGTTTATCTGAATAAGGACTGGAAAGAGGAGTACGGGGGACACTTCGAGCTGTGGGATCGCGACGTCAAGCGAGCAGAGAAGAAGATTCTTCCTGTCTTCAATCGCTGTGCTATCTTCAGCACCACCAGTATTTCGTTCCACGGCCATCCCCATCCGCTGGCGTGCCCGCCCGATCGCAATCGGAAGTCCATTGCGACTTACTACTATTCGAATGGCCGCCCGGAAGAAGATCCGGAACTCACGCACCGGCACGAGGTTGCATTTCAAGAACGCCCAGGCATGAACAGCGTGAAAGCGACGATTCGGATCAAGAAAGCAATCCGCGCGATTACCCCGCCGGTGATCACCGACCTGATTCGCGCCATCCGCAAATAGGGTGGTGGGAGGAGCCACACCGGAAACAAATGCTGGGTGCCCCATTCAAGCCCTGTTTTTGGGCTTGAGTGGGATAGCGGCTCTCGATATGCCACTCTCCCGTTTGCCACGACGTCACTTCTCGGGCTTAGGCTGCCGGGGCTTTTTCCCGTAACGCGACGCCGGCAGGATGCTGTTCCAGGGCACGGGAGAAGCCAGAACCATGGATGTGTTGGTGGAGACATAGGGCATCATCGAGTCAATCACTTCTTCCATATGTCTCACGTCGCGCACTGCGACCTGGACGATAAAGGATTCAGCGCCCGTTACCCGATGACACTCCAGAACCTCGGGCAGGTTGCGCACCACGGCAGCAAATTTTGCCAGCTTATCTCCCGCGACCGTGACATGAACAAACGCGCGCACTGGGAGTCCCACCTGGGCCGGATCGATCAGCGTGCGATAGCCGAGAATCACATGGCTCTCCTCCAGGCGGTGGACCCTTTCAATGACCGCCGGCGTGGACAGTCCGACTCTGCGGCCCAGCTCCGCGAACGCAATGCGCGCGTTGGCCTGGAGCTCTGCCAGAATTTCGCAATCGATGTCGTCAAGCGATGGATGAACCAATCCAGTCATAAGTAAGTTAGTACCTCCTATTCGCCCGTGTCCTTAAATTATGAGGTCCGAGGGCGGCTTGTCGATTCTTTATGACGTGAATCGCTAGATTTTCCATATTTCCGCGATTCCCGCGGGTGAGGCCTTTCTCTATGATTCAACTGTCGCAAGGTTCACGCAATAAGGAGCAATGGTTATGGCAAGGGCGTTAGGGGATGTAGCAGCAAGGCAGTTAGCAAACACAACGAAAACGCCGCCGCAGCTTACGGCCATTACTCCGCGCTGGCTGGTGCAGTTGCTCAGTTGGGTGCCGGTCGAATCCGGTACCTACAGAGTGAACAAGGTTAAGAACGATTCGGATATCGAGGTCGTTTGCGGATCGCGCGATGAACGTGAATTGCCCGAGACCTTTGTCGATTACGTGGAGACTCCGCGCGAATATACGCTGAGCGCGATCACCACCGTGGTGGATATTCACACCCGTGTCTCCGATCTGTTTAGCCATCCGCACGATCAGATCCGGGAGCAGTTGCGCCTGACCGTGGAAAAGGTGAAAGAGCGCCAGGAAAGCGAGCTGATCAACAACGCCGACTATGGCCTGCTGAACAATGTAGATCCCGCGTTCAAGATTCAGGCCCGCCAGGCTGCGCCCACGCCCGACGATCTGGATGAATTGCTCTCTCGCATCTGGAAGGAACCGGCCTTCTTCCTGGCTCATCCCCGCACCATCGCCGCCTTTGGCCGTGAGTGTACATTTCGCGGTGTTCCTCCGCCCACGGCGACCATCTTCGGCTCGCCATTCCTGACCTGGCGAGGCATTCCGCTGATTCCCACCGACAAGATGGATATAGATGCGGCAGGGCAAGACCAATATCCTGTTGCTCCGCACCGGCGAGAGAAAGCAGGGCGTCGTAGGACTCTTTCAGCCCGGACTGGCGGGCGAACAGACTCCCGGCCTTTCCATCCGTTTCATGGGTATTGACCGCAACTCCATTGCCTCCTACCTGGTGTCGCTGTATTGCTCCGCCGCGGTGCTGGTCGAGGACGCCCTGGGTGTGCTCGAGAATGTAGAAGTCGGACAGTACCATGAGTACAAGTGATCAGAACAACGCTGAAGATTTCGCTGCGCGGATTAACGCGAAAGGCTGCCGGTGGAGGAGAACAGCATCGGCCAAGCGGCTTCGCTTCCCGATGTGGCCATGTTGGCTCGCATGGCCAACGAGTTCTTCCGCGCGCAGCCGGCGCCGGCTTTCCCGGCTGGCGTTGCGCCCTCCATGCCCGATACTTCCTATGCCGGCTCGGCCTTTGAAACCAGGCTGCCGCAATTGGGTATGCCGCTTGCCCTCGGTGCCGGCTATCCCATCGGCCGGCAAATTCCCCGCCGCGCCGGATATGGCCGGGACGGAGTTGTCACCTTTCACGGCTCCGGGACCAGGTCAACCGCGGTTGCTCCGCCCGCCGCCGCTCCCGTCCCGCAAGGACCGCTGCAGTATGACCCCCGAAGTGCGACGGCAGCGTTTCCGTCATCTCCCTTCTCGCTTCCGCTGCCCGAGCTTGACGATGCGTTGTTTCCGTCCTTCCACGGCGCGCCGGGACAGGTTGCTGCCGGTGTGCCCGGGCTCCCGCCCCTTCCCCCACTGCGGACGGAGGACGATGCTAAATCAGCGTTGACTACAGCGTCTCCCTTCTACTTTCTGGATGGTGCCGGCGCCCTCAACGGAATCAGCACGGCGCCCACAGAATTGTCATCCCGCCCGTCCCGACTGCGTGGCAGTGGAGCGACCTGCGGTTGCTTCCATTCCCGCGACCTCGCCCTTTTCGCTACCCATGCCGGAGTTTGACCGCGCATTGTTTCCCTCCTTCGCTGCCGGAGTGCCTACGCTTCCGCCTCTGCCTCCGTTACTGAACGAAAACGATGCCAAGGCTGTTCTGACAGGGCCCTCTTCGCTCTACTTTCTCGACGACGGCGGCCTGCTGACCGCATCCGACAAGGCTGCGAAGAAGGCATCTGTTCCCGAGCCCACGACTGCCATGTCGCATCCCGCGGCGGTCGGCGATCTAAAGCTTCCGCGGAACCAATTTGACATCGGCTCGGTGCGCCGCGATTTCCCGATCTTGAACGAACGCGTCCACGGCCGTCCGTTGATCTGGCTGGACAACGCCGCCACCACGCAGAAGCCGCAGAGCGTCATCGACCGGATTTCGTATTTCTACGAACACGAGAACTCCAATATTCATCGTGCCGCGCATGACCTGGCGGCCCGCGCGACCGATGCCTACGAGGATGCGCGCACCAAGGTGGCGCACTTTCTCAATGCCTCTTCCTCCAAGGAAATCGTATTCGTCCGTGGCGCGACCGAGGCCATCAACCTGGTCGCCCAGTCATGGGGAAGGCGTCACATCAACAAGGGCGATGAGATCGTCATCAGCTGGATTGAGCACCACGCCAACATCGTTCCCTGGCAGATGTTGTGTGCCGAGAAGGGTGCGTGCCTGCGGGTCGCGCCGGTCGACGATGATGGCCAGGTTTTGCTCGATGAGTACGAGAAGCTCCTCAATCCCAAGACCCGCCTGGTCTCCTTTACCCAGGTTTCCAACGCCCTGGGCACCATGACCCCGGCGCATCAGATGGTGCAAATGGCTCACCGCTACGGCGCCCGCGTTTTACTCGATGGAGCGCAAGCGGTCTCGCACATGCCGGTCGATGTGCAGTCTCTCGACTGCGATTTCTATGTCTTCTCCGGACACAAAGTCTTCGCGCCCACCGGCATCGGCGTGCTCTACGGCAAGCCCGAGGTGTTGGCTGAGACGCCTCCCTGGCAGGGAGGCGGCAACATGATCGTCGACGTCACCTTTGAGAAGACGACTTATCAGCCACCGCCCGGCCGTTTCGAAGCCGGCACCGGCAACATTGCGGATGCCGTGGGACTCGGCGCGGCCATCGATTACCTGGACCACATCGGCATGCCCAACATTGCTCGCTACGAGCATGAACTTCTGGTCTACGCCACCCAGGGGCTCTTGCGGGTTCCGGGTCTGCGCATCATCGGCACAGCCAAGGAGAAGGCGGGCGTGCTCTCCTTTGTGCTTGCCGGCTTTCGCACCGAAGAGGTGGGCGCCGCCCTCAACCGGGAGGGAATCGCTGTGCGTTCCGGCCACCACTGTGCCCAGCCCACGCTGCGCCGATTCGGGGTCGAGACCACGGTACGTCCGTCCCTGGCGCTTTACAACAGCTTCGAAGATATCGATGCCTTGATCGCGGCGCTCTTCCGCTTGAAAAGCCTGGGAGCTTAGGGGGAGTACCTGGGTGGGTACTGCTCCCACCAATTCGCCATAGCACGAACGAGTGATTGTTCGCTAAGGCATGTGCGCCCAAGATGCCTGCATGCCCTCCCCCGGCCCCGTCTGCGAACGGATCAACTGCTGGTAGCTGGGCGCGCCCATGAGAGGCGCGCCCCTGCCTCGCCTTGCCTATCCTCTCGAAATCGAGAATAATATATCTCGGAGGCGAGACTGCCGAATGGCAACCGCACTGGCCGCTCCGAATGTGGCGGGATACTCCTTCGACCAGGCTCCTGACCTCACAGATGCTCAGGAGCGAAAGAAACTGAGCGAGAACGCCATTAAGGTGTTCGTGAACATCGCTCAGAAATGGGATTTGAACGAAGCCCAGGCGCGAGCGCTGCTGGGCGGAGTAGCCTCCTCCACCTTTCATTCCTGGAAAACCAAACCCAAGGGCAAACAGCTCGACCAGGACACTCTGACGCGAATTTCCCTGGTCATCGGAATCTACAAGGCGCTAAACATCTACTTCGGTAAGCCCTGGGCGGATCGATGGATCACGCTCAAAAACCGCGGTCCGCTGTTCGCTGGCCAGGCTCCCATCGAATACATGATCCGCCACGGCCAGCCGGGCATGGCGGAGGTCCGCCGAATGCTGGACGCCTGGCGGGGCGGTCGGTGACGAGTCTGACGCCTCCGGTCGGGGAATTCCATCTCAAGGGGATGCATCGGCTGATCCCTTCACGATTCAGCGAAAGCGGAACCGTTTTAGAGGAGGTCGCAGGCAATGAGGCGATGCTGGCAGATGCCACCCGGCTGGATGCCGCAACCAATGAACGCATCCACGGCGAACACAATGGTCTGAGCGGAATCAGTCCTTTCGAACTGGTATACGGAATCCCCAACGCTCATATCATTCGCGCCGCATATCTTCATCCCGGTCCTTTTGGCTCTCGGTTCAACGACACCACTCGAGGCGCCTGGTACGCGGCAAAAAAGGTGGAGACCTCGATTGCGGAAGTTGCCTATCACAAGTCGAAGCGGCTTTCAGAAATGGTGGTTCCCGGCTTGCCCTACGAACGGCCGAACGAAGAAGTCTCCACCTACGACGATTGGCAGGCCGAATTTCAGGCCCCGTTTCATATTCTGGAACCAAGGGGAGAGTACGCGGATTGCCTCCAGGCAGAACCGGTGCCGGAATGCTACCAGCCGTCGCAGCAGCTGGCGCGACAGCTTCTGAGCCAACAGTCGAACGGAATCCTTTATCCCAGCGTGCGCCACAAAGGCGGCACATGCCTGGCCTGCTTTCGTCCTGCCCTGGTCTATCTGCCGCGGCAAGCCGAGAGGTATGAGCTACGCTTGCAGGCGACGAAGGATGGCTATAAAACAGCTGTCCGAACCGTTCCTGGGTGGCCTCACGCCAAAAATGCTCTAAACTGAAGCCGTAGCAGTCAGTCAAGACAAGGGCCCCGTAGCTCAGGTGGATAGAGCAGCAGTTTCCTAAACTGTTTGTCGGAAGTTCGAGTCTTCCCGGGGTCACCATTCTCTTTCCAAAGTCTGCGCGCCGGATCGCTGCGCGGCGTCTATTGAAGTAAGGGCCCTCGTTCCGGGAGAAAAAAGGATTTTCATGCCGGTTCGATCGCGGCGCAAGTACCTTCTGCCATTTAGTCTCTGTCTCTTCCTCATACTGTCCGCGGTGCTCCCCATCCGGGCCGCGATCGTGCGCGGAACCGTGACCAACTCCTTGGGGAAAGCCGTCGTCCACGCCAACGTCGTGTTGCTGCAAAAGGGCCAGATTGTGGCGATCGCGGTGACCCGTTCGGATGGCACCTACCAGATCAGCAGCAGTGTCTCGGGACGCTTCTACGTGCTGGTCTCGGCAAGTAATTTCAAACAGATCACCACCCAAAGCTTCTACGCCGGTACCGCTGACAGCCACCAGGAAGACGTGGTGCTGGAGTCGTCCAACGCGCGCCAGGAGATTGTAGTTTCTGCCACCGGACTCCCCACCGCGGAGGCCCAAGTCAGCTCTGCGGTCACGGCGCAGCGCAGCGTAACCTTCCCCAATCGCACCGACCTGATCGATCCGCTGCGCCAGGTGCCGGGAGATTTTGTCGTGCGTCAGGGAGAGTACGGCGCCCCGGCTTCCTTGTTTATTCGTGGCGGGAATCCCGATTCGAACCAAGTGAATGAGGATGGAGTTCCTATTGGCGATATCGGGGGCGCCTTCGACTATAGCAACTTGTCGGCCACCGGTATTGGAGACCTCGAGGTCTATCGTGGTCCCAACAGCGTGCTCTACGGTTCTGATGCTGCCTCCGGAGCCGTGAATGTCAGGACCTCGCGCGGCAGCACCGACTTTCCCTCTCTGTTTTATGAGGGGGATGCCGGAACCTTCACCACCTTTCGCAACCGGTTGCAGGTGGGGGGGACCCACAAGAAGTTCGATTACTACGGCGGCTTTGACGCCTTCCAGAGTGACAACTCCATCAAGATGGATGAGTTTCACGACGACACGGGGATCGTGAACCTGGGCTACGCCTTCAGCTCGGCTACTCAGCTCCGGGTAACCGCCAGCAACAGCGATGCGGCTACCGGAACCCCCGGGCCTATCAACTTCTATGGCATTGCCAACGCGGGCAAACAATCCAATCAGGACATTTATCTTGGAGCATCGCTCGAACACCGGACCTATGGCAACTGGCACAACCTGGTGCGCTATGACCTGACGCGCAAGCGCGAAGAGGACATCAACTTTTACCCTGCGGGCATTCAGCTCGCCTCCTCTAACAACTATTACGGTTACAATACCGGGATCGAAGGGGCCAACGGATACTCGGTAGCCGGACAGGCCATCCTTAATTTCCCCGGCACGTATCCCAATACGGTGGAGCAGGTCAATAATCGCGATGGGGTCTACTTTCAGAGCGACTACCCGTTCACCCAGCACATCCAGGGCTTATTCACCTTCCGTTACGCCGATGAGCGGGGGGCGAAGAAGTCCGTCGCCTACGGGCTCAATCAGACGATCGAGCGCGCCAACTATGACTACACCGGGCAGGTTCAAGGGGACTTCCGCAGCCGGGTCTTCTATTCGCTGGGTGGTGGGGTGGAGAAGAACCAGCTCTTCGGGACAGTGGGGACGCCTCGTCTCGGGTTGGCGTATTATCCGGTCCGGCCGGGCAGCGGGGTCTTCCACGGGACAAAGATATGGTTCAACTTCGCCGAGGGGTACCAGGAGCCATCTCTCGCCGAGGAGTTCGCGTCCCTGTATGACTTTCTTCAGGGCCAGCAGGGTGGGCCAGAGGCCATTGATCAGTACCATATTTCGCCCATAGAGGAGGAGCAGTCGCGCACCTACGAGGGTGGCGTGGCGCAAAGCTTCCTGAGTGAGCGCGGGTTGCTGCGCGCCGGCTTTTTCCATAACCAGTACCGCCGGCAGATTGAGCCTGTCCCTGCCGCCGAAGTACCGGCGTTGCTGCCGCAATTGAGTCCCAGTGACCAGCAGTCGCTGGAGGGCCTGATAAGCAGCTCCGGCCCGCTTGATCTGAACTCGCAGGCCTTTCGCGCCCTGGGTGTAGAAAGCGAAGTGCAATACAGCGTCTTCAGGACGTTGTTTTTGCGTGGGGGCTATACCTATCTGGATGCGGTGGTGCAGCGGTCCTTTACTTCCAGTGCGCTTGGGCCGTCGTTTAACACCGGCCTGCCTGGACAACCTGCGCCGTCCTTCTCCAATGTGCCCATCGGCGCCTTTGACCCGTTGCGGGGCGCGCGTCCCTTTGAACGGCCGCCGCACACGGGCTTTGTCGGGGTGACTTACAGCGGCGAACAATATGCTGTAGCCTTCACGGGCGCGTTTGCCAGCCGGAGTGACGATTCTACTTTTCTGGGTGGCCGTGATCTGGTGGAAGGGAACTCGCTGCTCCTACCCAATCGGAATCTCGATGCTAGTTATGCCAAGCTCGATCTTGGTGGAAGTTACCAGCTGTTGTCGTGGGTTGCGGCGTATGCTCAGCTCGACAATCTTACGGGCAATAAGAGGATTGCCCCTATTGGGTATCCATCGCTGCCGTTTACTTTCAGGGCCGGTTTGCGGTTCACCATTGGGCATTCCAAGTAGCCGCAGGGTGGATGGGAGAAAACCATCTCACGGCGGTGCCCACCGCGCTTTATGGGATAGTGCTATTGATGGCCGCGATCGCATACCATCTACCTCAGCGAGTAATCATTCTCACCCGAGGAGAGGTCAACCTTGAATCAGCCGACCGCATCGGTCCGAAGTCACTGTCTGGCGCCTGGACGAGCCAAGCTGGCCATCGATGCACCTCTTGGCACAACCCCTTATGCGCGGATGTTTCCTGAACTGCCGTCCTTTCAGGCCGATGAGGAATTTTTGTACGCGCTCGGACGCGCAGGCGGTCTCTGCGATTGCGGAGACGTCGAGGACACTCCTGATTCCCTGGCTGACGTTGCGGCTGGATGGCCTATTTTTGGTCAATTTGTGGCTCACGACATAACCGCGGATCGATCCACGCTGCGAGTTCATGCCAATACGGCAGAATTACGCAATGCCCGCAGTCCGAAACTCAACCTCGAAACTCTGTACGGCGACGGACCGACCGGCCATCCATTCCTCTACCAACGCGACGATCCGGCGAAGTTCCTGCTTGGTCCCGCTGACATACAGCGGAACGCAGAGGGTACCGCGGTGATAGGCGACCCGCGTAATGACTCGCATATGCTGATCTCTCAATTGCATCTCGCCGTGTTGAAAGCTCATAATGCGTTCGTTGATGACGCCCGACTGGCTGGAGTATCGAGCGATCAGGTCTTTGACGAGGCCGCCCGGCAGTTGCGATGGCACTATCAATGGATCGTTCTCAACGAGTTTCTACCTACGCTCGTCGGACCGGCCCTTGCAGATCAAGTGCTCAGAGAAGGTCCGCGATATTTCCGCCCCGGCCATGACGTATTCGTACCGCTCGAATTTGCCGATGCGGCCTATCGATACGGCCACTCTCAGATTCGTCACTGCTACCGACTGAACGGCCAGAGTGATCCGGTTCCGCTCTTTCCTGACCTCCTGGGATTCCGTGCAGTACCGCGCCAACACGTGGTTGACTGGAAATTTTTCTTCGACGCGCCGGGAGCTGAGCCTGCGCAGCGAGCCAAGAAGATTGATGGAAAGCTTGTAAGGGCCCTGATCGAGCTGCCAGTAGCGGTTACCGGTGAAACCGAAATCGAGGCCTATCATTCTCTCGCTGTTCGTGACCTGCAACGAGGGCAAGGTGTCGGGTTACCATCTGGTGAGGCCGTGGCGCGTCACTTGGGGATAGATCCCCTCAGCGCAGACGAGGTGGGCATCGCTTCCACGGGCTGGCGGGGCGATACACCGCTGTGGTATTACATCCTGCGCGAGGCCGACGTCTGCGAGGGCGGTCATCGTGTTGGCCCGGTGGGTGGCCGGATCGTAGCTGAAGTACTTATCGGACTTGTCGATGCGGATGTGTCGTCGTTTCGCCGGAGTGGCCAGGAGTGGCGTCCTAAAAAAGCACTTAGCGCGTTACTGGCTTCCTGATCGCGAGACTACTCATGACGTGCGCTTCGTAATACTCTCGGTTTCGTAAACAGCTAGATCATTTGCGGAGGTGTATCTCCCGCCAGTCACCCCATGGACGTTACGAGCGGTCCCGATTCGTTCTCAGAATCAGGCAGATTCCGGATGGGCACTGTGGTCGATTTTCAGCATCGGCGAACGCAACGAAACTTCCAGCGTTACAGTGCAGGGACCCTTCACCAGGACGGGAACCTGAAAGCCAGCGTCAAGCTTTTTGAAACCATCTGCTTTGAATACGCCTTGAATGAAGATGAATCCGCCACATGGTGTAATTGTGGCGAGCAACTGCTCAGGCTCAAGAATGAATTGACCCCAAATCCAATCCACCGATATTTTCATGGGTGCGGCGCACTTCATGAGACGTGATCTGTCAGCGTCCGAAAGGTCACGAAGTTCTAGAATGACCACTTTGTCCGGAGGGCTCGTTTCGGGCGCAAATGTTATTCGCAGACTCGGTACAACTTCAAACGCTGTGAAGGAGCCATCCTCGTATAGAAACACGACTCTTGCCCACTCAATTGTCATAATCGGAATGTCTTAGCCTTGTTCCTGCTTCCGCCGGTGAGCCGTTCTGGGGTATCTTCCATTGGAACTAGAGGATGCATCTCACAACGAAAAGCGTTCCGTTATTGTGACATTAAGTAGCAATCAGTGATAATTACTTAGGTACCGGGGGTTGGAATGGGTCCAGGCCCTGGCAGATCGTGCGACAGTCACCTCATTGACGTACGATTGGGCTCGCCAGTCCTTTGCGGATCGGACCTTCTCTCGCGTCGTGCCCCCCCGGAGCGGCTTGTTTGGCTTGCGCAGAAATGTGCGAACAAAGCGAACGAAGCGAACGAAGCATCCAGAGACGCGACCCATTTGGCAAGGTTGCCAAATAAGTCCTTTGTTTCACGAAGATGCTCAAGATGATCAAAGACGTGTGGATTTCCTATTTCCATCGTAGTACGGGTTTTTGGGCGTTTTCAAAAACGGAAGAAATTCTTTGGTAACCATGGTAGCGCTTTGTTACTTCATCATCGCGCGATTTCACCGTCTGCCAACCGCAGAGGTGGGGGGTAGTTCGTCCCGAAACTCAGGGTTGATCTGTTTTGGGTATATGAATTGTTCACAGCTTCCTGTCACACATCTCCGCACAATCTTCGGGTTGGGAAAAGAGCGATAGCCACAGTAGTTGGGCGTTTATGGGCTGACTAAACAGCTTGCGGAAAAGGTCTGCCACGGAGTAGCAAAGCAATAGCTCAGGGGCTAAAGCACATCCTTTTCTCAATCGTTTGCGGCCCGGCTAAAGCCGGGCCGAAAGCTGATTGTCCCCAAGTTTGCTGAATCTCGCGGAATTGGAAAGGGATGCCCAGGACTGCATCCTGGGATATTCTCAGCCGTCCCTGACGGGACTATTCCTGGCTTTTACGTCTACCCAGGACTGCGTCCTGGGCTACTCTCAGCCGTCCCTTCGGGACTGATAGTTGTAAGTGCGTTCTCCGCAGATTCTAAAGCCCATCCTTTTCTCAATCGTTTGCGGCCCGGCTAAAGTCGTGCCTGACACAAAGCTTGAGCTTTTCCGCAGCCTGTAATGCCGTTCCGCTTATTGAGCGGCTTTTTCCTCAAGCTTTAAAGCGCAGGTCTTTGTTCAGGTAAATCGGCGCTGCGGTACGACAAGCCAGCGACTGAGAGCAGGGAACTGCACCACAAACAAAGAGGCCACCCTTGCGGGTGGCCTCTGTTGTCACAAACTGCGTGTGATTTAGTACATGTCGCCCATACCGCCGCCGTGACCGCCACCGGCCGGAGCAGCTCTGCTTCGGCTCAGGGATATCGGCCACCATCGCTTCGGTCGTCAGCATGAGGCCGGCGATCGAGGCTGCGTTCTGCAACGCGGTGCGAGTTACCTTGGTGGGGTCGATGACACCGGCCGCGACCAGGTCCTCGTACTGATTGGTTCCGGCGTTGTAGCCGAAGTGAGGATTGTTGTTCTCGCTGATCTTGCCCACGATCACAGCACCTTCTTCACCGGCATTGCCGACGATCTGGCGAAGAGGCTCTTCGAGCGCGCGACGGACGATCGTTGCACCGATCTTCTCGTCACCCTCGAGCTTCTTGATGAGCTCGTCCACGTCCTTGCCGGAGCGCAGCAGGGCTACACCACCACCCGGGACAATGCCTTCTTCTACTGCAGCGCGGGTAGCGTGCATGGCATCCTCAACCCGAGCCTTCTTCTCCTTCATCTCGGTCTCGGTGGCAGCACCGACCTTGATGACGGCCACGCCGCCAACCAGCTTGGCGAGGCGCTCTTGCAGCTTCTCGCGGTCGTAGTCGGAGGTCGTCTTCTCTACCTGGTTGCGGATTTCCTTCACCCGGCCTTCGATGGCCTTCGCGTCGCCGCGGCCCTCGACGATCGTGGTGTTGTCCTTGTCAATGGTCACACGCTTGGCACGGCCAAGATCTTCGATCTTGACGTTCTCGAGCTTGATGCCGAGATCTTCCGTGATCGCGTTGCCACCGGTCAGCTTGGCGATGTCTTCGAGCATTGCCTTGCGGCGATCGCCGAAGCCAGGAGCCTTTACTGCCGCTACGTTCAACGTGCCACGCAGCTTGTTGACCACCAGAGTCGCCAGCGCTTCGCCGTCTACGTCCTCAGCGATGATCACCAGCGGCTTGCCGTTGCGGGCAACCTGCTCGAGCAGGGGCAGAAGATCCTTCATGGAGCTGATCTTCTTTTCGTGGATCAGGATGTAAGGCTCTTCGAGCGAGACTTCCA
The DNA here is from genome assembly GCA_963721125.1 of uncultured Acidobacteriaceae bacterium. Taxonomy (GTDB): domain Bacteria; phylum Acidobacteriota; class Terriglobia; order Terriglobales; family Acidobacteriaceae; genus PALSA-350. The sequence continues at coordinate 182,633 of CAVRHZ010000002.1, forward strand.
TGCGATCCGGATCGGTCACGAAATAGGGGCTCAGGTAGCCGCGGTCAAACTGCATGCCCTCGACCACTTCCAGCTGGGTCTCCAGAGTCTTCGACTCCTCAACCGTGATCACGCCGTCCTTGCCAACCTTCTTCATGGCCTCGGCAATGATGTTGCCGATGGTGGAGTCGCTGTTGGCCGAAATGGTGCCCACCTGGGCAATCATTTCGCCGGTCACCGGCTTGGAAAACTTGGCCAGTGCTCCGCCAATCACCACACCGTGCTCGTCGCGCTTGCCGACAACGGCCTCAACTGCCTTGTCGATGCCGCGCTTCAGAGCCATCGGGTTGGCGCCGGCAGCCACGGTCTTGACACCCTCGCGATAGATCGCCTGCGCCAGAACCGTCGCCGTCGTGGTGCCGTCACCGGCCACGTCCGAGGTCTTCGAGGCTACTTCACGAACCATCTGCGCGCCCATGTTCTCGAGCGAGTCTTTCAGTTCGATCTCCTTGGCCACCGTGACACCGTCCTTGGTGATGGTGGGGGAGCCGAACTTCTTTTCGATGACCACGTTCCGGCCCTTGGGCCCGAGCGTCACCTTAACCGCGTCGGCCAGCGTGTTTACGCCGCGCAGAATTGCCTGACGCGAATCTTCTCCGTGCAGAATTTGCTTTGCCATTCCTTTTTCTCCTTCAAGCAGGCCGGCATCACCGGCCGTTCGATATAGCAATAAAAATGCGCATCCGGTGCAGCCGGGATGCGCTTATTTCTTCTTGAGAATGCCGAGTACTTCTTCCTCACGCATAATGAGGAATTCCTCGCCATCGATCTTGATCTCGGTTCCTGAATACTTGCCGAACAGGATGCTGTCGCCGGCCTTTACATCCAGGGGGAAAACCTTGCCTTCGTCGTTCGACTTGCCTTTGCCGACGGAGATAACCTCACCCTCTTGCGGCTTTTCCTTGGCCGTGTCAGGGATGATGATGCCGCCCCGGATCGATTCGCCCTCTTCCACGCGCCGTACAAGAATGCGGTCGTGAAGTGGCGTGAAGCTGGTAGCTACGGATGCTGTTGCAGGTGCCATTGCGTTACTTCTCCTTCGCACGAGGGTTTGCCTCGCGGTGATTACGACTAAAGCTGTGTTGGTTTAGAATTCAGAGCGATCCGCTGATTTCGATACAGGCGTTTAGCACTCTCGCCCTTCAATTGCTAAGATAGCCACCGTTCTGATCCTTGTCAAGGCGCAAACTTGAAATATGAGTGGAACACGCTCAAATATTACGCTTGCGTAAATGCTTTGAAAATCATCTATACTTTCTGCCATGGGTGTACCGTTTCGCCGCTGGGTTTTGAGAGTTTTGCTGCCACTGGCTGTGCTGCCGGTTTTCTGTGCCGCCGCGTTAGCTGACCAGCATAGCGGGCGCAAATACACCCCTCCGCCGGCTACCGCCACCATCAAAGTCACGGTGATCAGGTCCACCAACGGCAAACCGATCCCCAATGCGGCTGTGGTCTTTCACCCCATGGAAGGGGATAAGGATAAGGGCGCTCTGGAGCTGAAAAGCGACGAAGACGGCAAGGTCACCATCGATGTGATTCCCGATTGGCGACACCGTGCGTCTGCAGGTGATTGCCGATGGCTGGCAGACCTACGGCGAGGACTACAAGATTGATACCGACAGCAAAGAGATCCTGGTCAAGATGAAGCGGCCGGGATCGCAGTACTCGCTTTATGGCGACGGGCATGGGACTGCACCCAGCACGACCACTCCCAAGGGCGAGTCCAATAGCGCCAAACCCTCCCAGCAAACCCCCCTACCGCAATAGATCGGCCTGCTTGTCAGAGGCAAGATCGATTTCTATGGAAAACCTGCATCACAAAAGAGCGCTGGTGACCGGCGCTGCCAAGCGCATCGGCAGGAGCCTGGCGTTAGGCCTCGCGGCTGCGGGCGCGGATGTCGCGATCACTTACAACGGTTCCCAGGCAGAAGCGCAGGAGACGGTGGGAGCTCTGCAGCAGCTCAATGTGAGGGCCATGGCCGTGGCCTGCGATGTGCGCAACATCGACAGTGTTCAGGCGGCAGTGGCTGCGGTGGTTGAGCAGTTTGGCGGGCTGGACATCCTGGTCAACAATGCGGGGACCTTTGAGACTGCGGCCTTGCAATCGATCACCCTGGCGCAATGGGACAAGATGTTCGAAACCAACACCCGCGGGCCTTTCCTGGTGGCTCAGGCGGCTTATCCTCACTTGCGCGAAGCGCGGGGCCGGATTATCAATATCGGCTCTCTGGGGGGCATGCATCCCTGGCCCACGCATGCCCACTACTGCACCTCGAAAGCTGCCCTGCACATGCTTACGCAGACCATGGCCAAGGCCTTCGCGCCGGAGATCAGCGTGAATTGTGTGGCTCCGGGCATGGTGGTCAATGGGGAAGTGGACCCGGCCTACGAGCATTTCGCCAACAAAACGCCGATGCAGCGCAATGGCACTCCCAACGATGTGGCGGAGGCGGTTCTATTCTTCGCTCGTGGACCGCACTTCATTACGGGTCAGATTCTGGGTGTTGACGGTGGGCTGGGGTTGTAAAGCAGAAACAGCAGGATGAACGGAACTGAAGCGTAGGGGGGCACAGGCTGGTGACCATGCCCCTTTCTGCGCCAAGCACCGGACTTCAGAGACTGCGGAAGAAGTCTCTACAAGGCACGGCTTCAGCCGTGCCGTAAAGCCTCACGCGACAGGAAGTCCGTGGATTGTTTGCCATTGGTGGTCTCAGAGAGAACCGGGTTGGCCTCGGATGATCGCCTTTATCATTGACGTGTGGTCCAGCTCACCCAGGACTGACGTCCTGGGGCATTCTCAGTCGTCCCTTCGGGACTGATCTCGGCGGGTAATCCTACCCAGGACTGACGTCCTGGGCTATTCTCAGCCGTCCCTGCGGGACTCAACTTGGGGGGGCGACGCCTCTTCTACCAACCAAACATCTTGTTTAGCAGCCCGGAGGAGTGCTTCGGGTCCAGCTCCGGATGCAGGCCTTCCGGTTCCGGCTGGGGCGGCAGGCTCTCGCCGAAATAGGCCGCGCGGGGATTGTGCAGGCACAACCGGTCTGCCGTCTCGACCCCGTATTTGTCAGATACCAGCTGGTAGGCGTCGCGCAGCATCGGTGGCCGCGAGGTGAGGTCATGCGCGTCGGTGGCGATGAAGTTCACCCAGTTCCGGCGCAGCAACTCGTGGGAGACGCGCTGCGCTACCTTGCCGAAACGGCCGGTCAGGGAAGCAGCGGTGATCTGCACCAGGCAGCCGGCGCGGAGCCATTCCGTCATGCGTTCCGGGTGGCGTGCCAGCAGCGGATTGCGCTCCGGATGGGTGATGATCGAGGTCAGCCCAGCCATGCCCAGACGGAAGAAAATCTCCTTCATGTTCTGGGAGATGCCGTGGTCAGGGAACTCCACCAGCAGGTACTGCTTGCCATTTATCGAATACTTTGAAGGGTTGGCAATGGCGTCCTCGATGTTGTCGAACATGAGGTGAAAGTCACAGCCAAGAGCGAGCGAGACGCGATTGCCCAGCCGTTGGCGGACCATCTCGATGCGTTCCAGGTTCAACGCCGGGTCGAATTTGAAATGCTCGCTGGAATGAGGGGTGCACACAATGTGCGTGACCCCGTTCTGCACCGACATTTCGGCCATGGCCACTGAGATTTCGATATCTGTAGGTCCGTCATCCAGGCCGAACAACAAATGGTGGTGTATATCAATCATTAAAATCTACCTGGCCATCGCATTGACCGCGGAGGCAAACAACTGAAAGCCGTCCGACGAGCCTAGTATTGCTTCGCTCGAGCGATCCGGATGAGGCATCATACCCAGCACATTGTGGCCCTCGCTCAATACCCCCGCAATGCAACTAATGGACCCATTGGGGTTGGCGGACTTGGTAACCTCCCCAGACTGGGTGCAATAGCGGAAGGCGATGCGCTGGCTACGTTCCAGCTCCGCGAGGGTGTCAGCGTCGCAGAAGTAGTTTCCCTCCATATGCCCGATGGGAATCTTCAATACCTGGCCCGGGCTAAGCGCCTGGGTGAAGGGGCTGCGGGTCGTCTCGGTGCGCACATAAACCTGCTTGCAGATATAGCGCAGCCCGGCATTTCTCAGCAACGCCCCGGGCAACATACCGCTTTCGCACAGAATCTGGAAGCCGTTACAGATCCCCAGCACCAGGCCGCCCCCGGCGGCGAACTTCTTGACCGACTGCATCACGGGCGAAAAACGGGCGATCGCTCCCGTTCTCAGGTAGTCCCCATAGGCGAATCCGCCGGGCACCAGGATGGCATCGCAGTGCTCCAGATCCTCTGACTCATGCCATAGGAAAGTCACCGGTTGTTCAGCGATCTCTCGCAGGACATGGTACGCATCGTGGTCGCAATTGGAACCAGGGAAGACAAGGACACCGAATTTCATACATCTAGGCTAGCAGTTTTGGCCGATCGGAGGAGTGTCTGCACGGCTACCGCCTCGCGGCGCCGGGCGCGCTACCTGGGGGAGTGAAATCGCGGATGTGGCATTTGGCCTGCCGGCAGGAGTATTGTCGGGGGTAATGGCCATGACGGACCAGGACGCCAACTCCGGGGGGCAAATCCCAAACGACCCGCTCGCGGCGCTCCCAGACGGCCCGCCTGCGGCGCCGGCGCCCGTTGTGCTCAGTCCTGGTGCGCCCGTCCCAAGCAATTTTTCAGCCAAGAGTGCGCTTCACCTGCGAACCGCCGGCACCGCGCTGATCAACTGGTGGCGCGCTGTCACTATTGAAGGCCTCTGCGTCGCAATACTGTGGCTGATCGGGCTGCTGCTGCTGAAGGTGCCCCTGGCCCCGCTTTGGGCGCTGATCGCAGGCCTCATGACCATGGTGCCCAATATTGGCGGGGTGATCGCTCTTCTGGGGCCGGCTTTCTCCATCCTGGTCAGCAAGCCTGATATGTACCGTCTGTGTTTCCTGTTGGGCATGTACGCGGTCATCGTGGTGATCGATCAGTTGCTGTTGCAGCCGCTCATCATGAAGCGTGTCACCCGTGTCCCGGTGTGGGCTTCGATCCTGGTGCCCATTGTGCTCGGCATCGTGATTCCGTTTTGGGGCATTTTGCTGGCGCCGCCGTTGCTCGCGGTCGTCTATGCTTTCCGCCGTCCGCGGGCACGTTCGCTGCCCTAGCCTGAATTTCTCACAAACCTGCCCTCTCTCTACCGGCAACGAAGGCTGGGTGCCCCATTCAAGCCCGGTTTTGGCTTGAGTGGGATCTGCCGCGCTCGATCGGCAGCTTCTCTATGCAACAGGTTTCAAGGTCCATGACCATCTACACCGTGTCCAGTCAGCGGTCGAGGTCCGCGAGTCCCACTCAAGCCAAAACCGGGCTTGAATGGGGCACCCAGCCTTCGTTGCCGGTAGGCAGGTCTGTGAGAAATTCAGGTTGGCCTGAGGGTTAGCCGCGCACAACCAGGGCCCGAGGCTGCATGCTATACTCGCCTTTCGTCGCGACTTCTCGGTTCACTTCGCGGCAAGTCCCGCCTTCTCCAAGGCAGTAGAGGTTGCTATGTCCGGCCACTCCAAATGGGCCACAATCAAGCACAAAAAGGGCGCACTTGATGCCAAGCGCGGCAAGATCTTCACCCGTCTGATCAGGGAAATCACCATGGCTGCCCGCCAGGGCGGGGGAGATGTGGATGCCAATCCCCGGCTGCGCGGCGCGGTTGCGGCTGCCAAGGCGGAGAACATGCCGCAAGACAACATCAAGCGCGCCATCCAGCGCGGCACCGGTGAATTGCCCGGTTCGATCTATGAGGAAATCTCCTTTGAGGGCTACGGTCCTGGAGGGGTTGCGCTCATCGTCGAAGTGACCACGGACAACCGCAACCGCACCGTCAGCGAAGTGCGTCATGCCTTCTCCAAGAACGGCGGCAACCTGGGCGAGCCAAATTCCGTTCGCTTCATGTTTGCCAAGAAAGGCCTGATCGCTATTCCCAAGACCGCTGCCGATGAGGACAAGTTGATGAACATCGTTCTCGATGCCGGCGGAGAAGATCTGAACGACGAAGGCGATACCTGGGAGATACTGACCGACCCTTCCGCCTATGAGGCGGTCGCCAACGCGGTCAAGGCAGCCAAGGTCGAGCCCTCGGTCTCTGAGATCACCATGATTGCGTCCACGTACACCAAGCTCGAGGGCGCGGTTGCGGCCCAGATGATCCGGCTGCTCGAAGCGCTGGAAGACCTGGACGATGTGCAGAACGTCTACTCGAACTTTGACCTGGACGCCACGCAGTACGAAGAAGTCGCTGGCTGATCACCCCGATCGCATCCCAGTCTCCGCTCGCCCTGTAACTGTATCCATGCCCAAGACAGTGCCGTTTGCCGGTTTGCCCACCCGGGCGAACCGGTCTCCAGACGGATAGCGATTTGAAAGAAGGGAAGACGAGTATCACAATGGCAATGCCCAGACATCGAACTGCTGCCGTGCTTATGGTTGCGTTTGCCCTTCTCTCGACCGCGGTCGCCGTTGCACAGTCAGTATCCGGCGACCCCAATGTGCGTCCGGCAGAAAATCTCCTGGCCGGCAAGCCGTGGGAGTTTGGGCCCTTTGTGAACGGCGGCTTCGGTACCGGCAACCGTGAGTCTTACAAATTTCTATGGGTTGGTGTGCATGCGGGCAAGGTGCTGACGAACCCGGCCGGTAAGGGCATACTGAATGGCCAGTTTGAACTGGCTGCTGAATTCATGCCCCTATGGCAGGCCTATACGCCTAAATATCTGCGCGCCAACTGCTACGAGGAACCTGGCATACCGTTGAGTTGCAGCAACCTGTTCCCCACCGGCGGGACTTATACCGGCTTGAGCATCACGCCGGCTATCTTGCGCTGGAACTTCCGTAGTAGAGGCCGCTTCCTGCCCTGGATTCAGGGTGCCGGCGGTCTTATCTGGACCAATCACAAATTCCCGCCTATCGGGCCCTACCCCGTACCCAATCATCTGGGCACCAGTGTTTTCAACTACACTCCGCAATTCGGTTTGGGCGTCCATTACTTCGTAACGCCAAAGCAATCGATCTCCCTATCTGCCAATGCGGTGCATATTTCGAACGCCAGCATGGGAGATGCCAATCCTGGCGTGAACGCGAGCGTACAGTTTTCCATTGGCTATACCTGGTGGAAGTAACCGGCCCCGAGGCCGGAAGTCTTATGGACGAGATCGTCATTGAGTGCGTGCCCAATTTCTCCGAGGGCACCGATCTTAAAAAGGTGCATGCCATCGTGGACGCCATGCGCGTGGATGGCGTCTCCCTGCTCGACTGGTCCATGGACAGCGACCACAATCGCTCGGTCGTGACGATTGCGGGGCAGCCTCAGGCGGTGGTGGAGGCTGCCGTTCGCGCCGCCGGCAGGGCAGCGGAACTCATCGATCTGACCGTCCAGCGGGGGGTGCACCCCCGGATCGGCGCCACCGACGTCATCCCCTTCGTTCCCGTATCGGGAATCTCGCTTGCCCAATGCGCCATCCTGGCCCGGCAAGCAGGCGTCGAGATCTGGAGCCGTTACAACATCCCAATTTACTTTTACGAGGCCGCCGCTTCCCGCCCCGACCGGGCGCTGCTGGAGCAGGTGCGGCAGGGGCAATTCGAGGGTCTGCGTGAGCTGGTTTCGCGCGATGCCGCGCGGCGCCCCGATTTGGGAGGTCCTGAACTTCATCCCACTGCCGGGGCAAGTGCGGTGGGAGCGCGTAAGTTCCTTATTGCCTACAACCTATACCTGGACCGGCCAAACGTCACTGCGGCTCGAGCCATCGCCAAAGCATTGCGCGCCTCGAATGGCGGCCTGGAAGGAGTCAAGGCCATGGGTGTGCTGGTGCAGGGGAGAGCCCAGATTTCCCTCAACATCACCGATTTCCGCCTTACCCCGGTGGGCCATGCTTTTGCCGCGGTGAACCGCCTGGCGGGCCATCATGGCACCAAGGTTGTAGACGCGGAACTCATCGGTCTACTTCCGGAAGAGGCGTTTGAGCGTGATAGTGAGTGGGTGCGTCTAATTAGTGGGTTTACGCCAGAGGAGAGAATTCTAGAACGGCGGCTCAAACAGCCGCTCGATTGGCCGGTCTCCGGCGCCAGCAAAGCATAAGATAGAGCAAGCTGGGTTAGAGTGATTTAACGAGAATTTATCCGGTGAATTGCCTGTCACGGGGCTATTCACCAGGAAACGCCCCGCATCGCTGAGTCCGGACGGGCAAGATCATCGTGGAATCGCTCTAAAACTCTGCGTACAGCGTAAGAAAATGTAGTCCCCCCAGGGAAGGAAGACCCATTGAAGCAATTCACGAAGAAGATGCAAACGAGTTCCATTGCCGGGCTCGCACTTGCGCTGGCGCTACCCGCCACTGCCGCTCAGCTCGGCCAGGATGCGCGCGCCGCAATACCCAAGGATGTTCAGCAGCTGATTGTTGTTGATTACCACGCCATGCAGAACTCGCAAGCTGCCATGGATCTCAAGGCGCGTGTGCTTCCGCCTGAGCTGAAGCAGCTGGAGCAGGCCCTCCGCACCTCAGGCCTCGATGAGAACCATGACATTGAAGAGCTGGCTTTTGCTTCGTTCAAAAAAGGACAAGACACGCGCATTGTAGGTTTGGCGCAAGGCCAGTTCTCGCTGGACGACATCATGGCTAACTTCAAAAAGCGCAAGGTGAAGCCCATTGCCTACCGCGACAACAAGGTATATCCCATGGGCCAATCGGGTATGCAGGTGGTTTTCCTGAATCCGACGACCATGGTGTTTGGGCAGACCGAATCGCTCAAAGCAGCGCTCGATGCACGGGATGGTATGTCGCCCAGCTTTCTGACTAACAGCGCCATGCTGAGCCAGATGGCTTCTGTCGACACGGATGCTGTTTGGAGCGTACTCGATCAGGAAGGCACGCAGACCATGATGCGCTCGGTGCTGGGAGACGCTTCCCAGTTGACTGACTATGACACGGTGAAGAAGCGGCTCCTGAGTTCCCGGTATTCGATGAACTTCGACAACGGGGTGAAGTTCTCGCTCGATGTGATTACTCCGGACACGATTTCTGCTGCGACCATGGCGTCGCTGCTGAATGCTGCGGCGCTGTACAAGAAGGTCAGTGGTACTCCAGCGGAGAAGGAAGCCATCGACAACACCACCATCAACTCGAGCGGCGGCACCCTGGACGTGCGCTTCGCGTCTTCAGACAGCCAGTTTTCCAGCCTTCTGCAGTCGAGTCTTTTCCAATCCGTCGTCAAGTAGCGTTATTTCGGATTGGTCAGGTTCGGGCTCCATGTGACAGCGCCCGTGGGGCTGATGGTTACCAGTAATGAACCCTGATCGCCGAGGTCCACATTTGGACCTGCGGCGGTGTGGGAGTGGCCTTCCCCATCCTCGTACTGCAGCGATAGCGGTCCGGATCCCTGAATCTTGAAGCGGTAATGGAATTTGGCGCCGGCAGCCAGCACATTTGCGCCAAAGCTGGCGCTGGGGTAGTCAAATTCCATCACATGCAGAGTGGGGCCCTGGTTCACAATCGTGACCTCCACGAAACGCGACCGGCACCCTGCCAGCCCGGCGACACACAAGGTTAGTAGAAACACGGTGCGGAGCTTTACAAAAAACTCAGCTTGCTGCAATCAAACCTCTCTCTGTTGGCATGCTCACTCAAGCATACGCAATGGACGGAAGGTACGGGCTTCAAGTGTCTGCGTGAGAAATCCGCTCTACAAATTGAGTCCCGTAGGGACGGCTGAGTCGCCCAGGACGTCAGTCCTGGGTGGCCGCCGCGAATCGCGAATGGTCCGTGTGAGGTAGAAGTACCCCAGGATTACATCCTGGGACATTTTCAGCCGTCCCTGCGGGACTGCTCGTTGGAACATGGCTAACCCAGGACTAACGTCCTGGGCTACTCTCAGCCGTCCCTACGGGACTTAATTTGGTTAGGGAGGGTTTGGCAGACAGTATCCTATGGAAGACTGAGTTTCTTACCGCGTCTATTCGTTACTCGTTCACAACAGTGTCTTCCGTTCCAGGATGCGCGCGGTTAACACCACTCCTGTCTCGTCGTTATGCAGCGTGAGCGGAAAGGCGAGGACATTCCATACCCATTCTTCGCCCTTACGGGGTAGATTCAACAATCCGCGATAGGTTCGATCGATGTAGGTTTCGCGCTTTTCCGCGACGGTGCGCAGAATGTCTCTCCAGTCAGCTGCCAGATCGGGCATCTCGGCGAACATGTTCTTGCCCGGAAACCAATCGCGCGGCCGCTCCAGCAAGCGGGCGCAGGACTCGTTCACGTACATCCATTCTCCGTCGCGATTCAGGATCTCGAGTACCACGTCCTCGCCGATCGCCATGCCGATACGGGAATAAAAGAAATCCCGCGCATCGACCACTACCGGCCTTCCCCGGTGCTTGGCTTCAAATGAACGCAAGGCGGCGATCAGGTCATCGACCGAGCTGTAACCCTTGAGCAGGTGCATGTCTTCTACCCCACCAAAACGCCGCTCCAGGGTAGAGGAAAGAATGATGATGGGCACCTCCGGCCGGCGCCGGCGAAGGATGCTGGCGACTTCCGTGCCGAACTGGCCCGCTCCCAGGTGGTAGTCGAGGACAGCGATATCGATTTCGTTCAGCAGTTTCTCGGCTTCGCCGATGGTGCCCGCTGTATCGGCCAGGTAACCGTGCTTGCGCAGGATGGCGGCGCGCAGCAAGAGGTTCTCAGGATCATCGTCAAGCAGCAATACGCGGACAGGATTTTCGACCAGATGCAAACTCTGCCTTCCCGTTTCCCCGATAGGTTTGCCCTGCCGGCTGTTGCGACTGAAATAGGATGCCAATTTTGGGAAACGCGCTGCCGCCCAAATCAGGTTGCTCGCGGCCAGGCAAGCAGGAGGAGGCGAACCCATTCCGAAACCACTAAAGTATGATTTTACAAAATCTTACGGCTTCTTGTGCACCTGTTTGACGAGCTCTGGCAGGCGTCTGAAGGCGGCTACGCTGCGCATCCAGGCCCGGTGTTCGAATGCCGGCGAACCGCTGATCACGCTGCCCGGGGCGACATCGCCGGGAACCCCGGATTGGGCTGTGACTACCACCCCATCGCCGATGAAACTGTGGCCCACTACCCCTACCTGCCCTGCCAGCACCACGTTCTTTCCCACACCGGATGATCCCGCCAAGCCTACCTGGGAACAAACCAGCGTATTCTCGCCTACCGTCGATCCGTGCCCCACTTGCACCAGGTTGTCTATTTTGACGCCGCTGGCGATCTCCGTGTTTCCGACACTGGCCCGGTCTATGCAGGAATTCGCCTGAATTTCCACCTGGTCGCCGACGACCACCGCGCCGCTTTGGGTGATTTTATGCCAGGCGCCTGCAGGCCTCCTTGGCGAATCCAAATCCGTCCGAGCCCACTACTGCTCCGTTTTGCAGGATGACGCCGTCGCCCAAGCGGCATTCCTCCCGCACCACGGCATGGGCGTGGGCGAAGAAATTCTTTCCTATGTGGGCCTTGGGGTAAATGACGACATGGGGCAACAGAGTGGCGCCGGGTCCTACCACCACTCCCGCTCCGACCACGACATAGGCCCCGATATGTGCCCCCTCGCCAATGGTGGCGGTGGGGTCAATGACGGCGGTAGGGTGGATTCCTGGAGGGTAATGCGGGGCGGGACGGAAGATGTCGATGGCGTGGGCGAAGGCCAGGTAGGGGTTCGGTGTCCGTAGGGTGGCCGCTTCGATCTGGGGAAAGTCCTCCGTCACCAGGACAGCTCCCGCCTTGGTCGTGCGGGCAAAGGGAGTGTATTTCGGGTTGGCCACAAAGGTCAGCTGGCCGGGACCAGCTCTTTCAATCCCCTCGACCCCGGTAATCTCCTGATCCTGGTCGCCCTGGCAGATGGCCCCAAGGACGCGGGCGAGTTCGGCAAGCTTCATGCAGGGGATTGTACCGGAGTCCTTAGAGCCGATTCATGATGCCCGGTTGGTGCCGCTCTCCGTATGCGATCAGAGAGCGCTTCAGCTCCTGAGGTACGGTTCTCAATGATTCGCGGCGAATCTCTTGTTTCCCCAAAGACGTACCTCAGGGGCTAAAGCCCTCATAGGAGGGCCATTGTGTGGCACGGCTGAAGCCGTGGCCTTTGTGCAGCGACTTTTCCGGCCTGAGGGATTGGATTTCTACGCGGTGCAGGCTTTTGTGCAGCTGCTCAACGCTCAGAGTGAATTCTGTGGCTTGAACAGGCTCTCCTGTACCGCCTCGGACGGACCCCTGCGGGCTCCCGTCTTGATTACCGCCAGCACATCCAACTCTGCGATTGCCTGGCGGGGCAAAAAAATCCGCTGGGTGTTCGAGCGGGTGTCCGGAGGAATGAGGAACAGCCCCTCGCCATCGAGCAGAGTCAGGTCGTTCTGCGCCAGCCCCTCGATCAAGTCATTGTCTTTAAGCCGTACCCGAATCCACAGTCCCTGACTGCGGGGGCGGGTGACAAAGGTCTTGCGTAGCAAACGCTCTGGCTGGTTGGCGTCGCCGGACTGAAAGTCGCGCACGAAGCAGATCCATTTCACTTCCGGCATGTGTACCGAAACCAGCTTGCCGGCCAGGTCGAGCACCTGTACTTGCTCGTGAGCGACGAACGCCGATGGGGGCAGGTACCCGGAAAGCCAGTCCCGGCTCAACTTTCGTACGATAACCTTCTTGCGGCCGACTGGCATGGGATCGGGCCTCCGGCGGCCCAGACGCTTGGCGCCCTGGGGCGGCTTGTTACAGCCCAGCGGAAAATCGCCCAGCTGGATTGTCGCACGTTCCACAAGCGCACCGGGAATCGTGCAAATGGGAGCAGCGAAAACTGTGCAAGCCTGTAGCCAAGGTCCTTCACAGTATGGTAACTTAAGTATTCGTTCGTAGCGTGAGTTTGCCGCTAAGGTGTTCACATGGCGAATGTTAGCCGCAATCTCAGTGGCGGGCGGAGCTGAACGTCAGGCATGCCCGACTATATCTATCTTCTCAAGAACCGACTCTCCTCACACCAGCAGAACGCCCTCCAGCACATCCGTGAGGCAGCTCGCGAAGCCGGAATGACCGTTTTCCTGGTCGGCGGCGCAGTGCGCGACCTCACCAGCGGCTCCCCTGTCTTCGATCTTGATGTAACTGTTCAGGGAAATGCTCTTAAGTTAAAGAAATCGCTGGAGAAATCGGGAGGTAAGTTGTGGGGCGAGCACGAGCCGTCGCGCACGCTCTTCTTTCGTTTTCCGGTCGGCGTCACGGTGGAGATATCCAGCGCCCGGCGTGAAGAGTACCCCAAGCCGGGTAAGCCTATCTACCACTGGGACACTATTCTGGAAGATCTCCGCCGCCGCGACTTCACCGCCAACGCCATGGCTTTGTCGCTGAACGAGCATTCTTATGGCTTGTTGATGGATCCGCTGAATGGCGTCGCTGACATTGAAGCCCGGCAGCTTCGCCTGGTAAGCAACTATGGCTTTCTGGAAGAACCCTCCCGCCTCCTACGGGCGACCCGCCTGGTGGCGCGTTTGGGATGGGAGATGGATGAGCGCACCCAGACACGATTCCAGAACGCCAAGGAAGAGAATGCCATCGAGGCTCTCTCCCCCTACCACCGGGGCTATGAGTTAGAAGAAATTGGTCATGAAGAAGACGGCTTGCGGGTGCTTACCGCCCTGGAGTCACAAGGGTGGATGCAGCATCTGTTTCCTGCCTGGAGCACGGCCTCGGCCGATGCGGCTGGGCTGGAGGAAATGCGCAAGCTCGTCACCCAGTTGCAGATGCAGGGTGTAAGTCCTGATATTTCTGCAGCCTCGATGCACTTTCTTACGGCGAAGCTTTCACCTAAAGACCTGTCTGCGCTGAAGGCAATGTTTGTTCGTCCCGGCTTTGTCGAGGAATGGGACAATCTCGACCATGCCGCCCGGGAATTCAACAAACAGCTCAGTGGCAAAGAAGCAGCCACTCCTTCGGCCACCTGGAAGCTGTTTACCACGGCCGACCCGCAGGCAGTCTTATGGTTGGGGTTAACCTCCAAGACGCCGGCGATCCAGGCCAAATATAAGAACTTCTTCACTGTCTGGCCGGAAGCGCGGCAGAAGATTCCTCATGCTTTGTTCCAGGAGTTGCGCATTACGCCGGAGGTTCCGGGCTATGACGAGATGATGTCGGGGCTATTTCTCGGCGTTATTGACGGCAAGCTGGAAACGGACGAGCAGCTGCGTGCCTTCCTGGAGCCTTATTCGCCGCCGGCGCCTCCTCCACCGGTGACTGTGCGCCGCACGCGAGGTTCTAAGAAATCCGGGGAAGCCAAGGCCAAGATCCCGGTGGAAGATGCCGGCTTTGACGGTGAGCCCTTGGACCTGGACGATGAGGAAGCGGAAGCGATCGAGGAAGTAGACGTAGAGGATGAGGAACCCGAATCTGAAGCCGAAGCCGAGGATAGCTTTCCGCCAGTAGCGAAGAAGAGCGCGCCGGCAACCAAGAAAACTCTCCCGGCAAGTGAGTCGGGCAATGGAGCGAAGGCGCAAGCTGCCCCAAAGCCCGAGGCCCCCGCAGCTAAGGTAAGCCCGGCTGCAGGGAAGGCAGAGCCAACCGCCACTCTCCACGTAGTGGCTCCGAGTAAACCGGCTAAGGTCCATGTGATGGCCAAGGCGGCGGCCAAACCAGCGGCGCCGGTTCCGGCCGCCAAGAAGGCACTGCCGGTAAAGGCCGCTGCCGTCAAAGCGGTCCCAGCCAAGGCGATTGTTTCCAAGACAGTGCCGCACAAGGATGTCAAGCGCGTTCCTACGAAAGCGGTGCCGGTGGCCAAGCATGCCGCTCCGGCGAAAAAGGCGGCTCCTGTGAAATCCCACGGTAAAGCGCAGAAGAAGCAGGAGCCGGCGAAGAAACTGCCCCCGCCCAAGAAGGCCGTTCCGGCTAAAAAGCACCGCTAAGAGTCAGCGGGTCTTATCGCGTCACCGGCAACGAAGGTTGGCGCTCTCTAACACAGCGTGGCAGGAGGGTCGGCGTCAAGCCCGGCCTTAGCCTGCCCCGGGGTGCCGTGGAGTTATGAGAGTGTGAGAACCCAGACCTTTGTGTGGGGGCCGAGGCGCGCTGCAGGTCCCTCCACTTCAGGATGACGGCCTTGCTGGAGGGTTCAAGAAAGGCTGGCCGGACGTGCCAAAACACGAAAACTCAAAAAACTCACAGCCTCTCGGGAGGACGATTCTGTGGGAGAACTAAGGGAACGGAGACCTTTGTGTGGGAGCCGGGGCGCACAGCAGGTCCCTCCACTACGCTACCCCGGATTTCCTGTCGAACTGGTGGCGTTGGGGAAGTTCATGCGGCTTTCTTTACGGAAAGCCGCACATGCGGATATGTCCAGCGCTGCGTGGCAGGAAATCCGGCTTCGCTGCGGTTCCACGGCACGCCGGGACAGGCGGGATGACAAGTGGAGGGTGGTGCATCCATGGGGAATTGGCTAGTGGCTGAAGGAATCGTTAGGTGAGTGCCGTGGTATCCCACTCAAGCCAAAGTGCGGCTTGAATGGGGCACCCAGCCTTCGTTGCCGGTTAAGCGACCCACTTCCGATTACGACCGCTCACTCAATCAGCAGCCATCGTTAAAGTCCTCATTCCGTGGTGACGATGAAGGCACTATGGACAGCGCGCACGCTACTCCCTCGGTCGCGGGTTCCGTAGGGAACCCGCTTGAGCTCGCAGAGGCCGTCGAAGAAGCCGCGATCATGCTGCACGCGTATGAGTCCTCGCTCCGCGCAAATGAAATGAACCACCCGCTCCCGGCGTCAGCGCCTGACGGCATATACGCTACGGACGCAAATGGACGAACGACCTCTATCAATCCCGCAGCCATGGAGATGACAGGCTGGACTGCGGAGGATCTTCTCGGCAAACCGGAACAAACATTTGTGAACCACTTCCTTCCCGCGGCCACCCAACTCGCTCCCGTTTTAAGGGAGGACAATTCGATCTTTTGGTGCAAAGACGGCAGCAGTTTTCCCGCCGCTTCTACTGGCACGTCGGTCCTGCATCATGGCAAGCTCCTGGGAACCGTAACCACCTTTCGGGACATCTCCGTCAGCAGGCGCCAGCAACGCTGGGAACTGAGCAAGAAGGTCATATCCTCCTCTATCGGCGCCCACCATTCACTTTCCTCGACCCTGCAGTTGATGGCCGACGCCTTCGTGGCTCTGCATCCGCCTAAATCGATCGCCATCTTCGTGCGTGCCGGGAATGAGTTCCACATCGAAGCCGAGGCGGGATTACCCTCCCGGCCCGTTCCTCCAGCGTCGCCGGCTCTGCTTACCCAGGAAGCCTTGGGGAATGAGGGTGTGAGCCCACTTTCAGCATTGCGGGATGTTGCGGATCATAGCTGCCCCGCGTTCCAGGACATTCTGGAAGCCGGGGTCAAGCTCTGCCTGGCGTGGCCCCTGGTCTCCGGTTCTGGAGAAGCGAACGGTCTGGTCACCGTATTCGACGCTCACCAGGCTCTGTTGGACGACGCCACCCGCCAAACCATCCTCAGCCTTTGCGATCTGGGCCGCATGGCTATTGAGCATCGACAGCTTTGTGACCAGGTGGTACAAGCTTCGCATTATGACCGCCTGACCGGGCTGCCCAATCGGATCTATCTGGAGGGTCGCTTGCACCAGGCAACGATCAGCGCCCGGCGCCAGGGCAAGCTCATTGCCGTGTGTTGCATCGATCTGGATCACTTCAAGCAAATCAACGACAACCTGGGACATGCGCTGGGAGATGCCTGCTTCAAAGTAGTCAGCCAGAGGCTGCAGGCTATGGTTCGTGAGGGGGACATCCTTGTCCGCAACGTTGGCGATGAATTCATTCTCGCCTTGACTGACCTGGCGGCGATATCGGATGCGGCTCCGATTTGCAAGCGTCTGCTAAAGGACTTAAGCGCACCGATGCTGCTGGATGGCCATGCCCTGACGCTCACCGCTACCATCGGCATTAGCATCTTTCCCGATCACGGGGAGAGCTCGGACTTATTGTTGCGCAATGCGGGTATGGCGCTGGCGGAGGCCAAACGCACTGGCCGAGGACAGGTGCAGGTCTATTCTCCGCGTTTGCGCCGCCACAACCGGCGGGCAGCGGAGATGGAGGATGCTTTGGCCGCGGCGATTCGCCAGCATCAGTTGCACATGGCTTACCAGCCCATCTACACCAGGGGGCGGGAGATCGCAGGCTTCGAGGCATTATTGCGCTGGGAGCATCCCACCCTGGGAGCGGTCGCCCCCCAGGAGTTCATTCCCATAGCAGAAAGAACGGGGCTGATCGTTCCGATCGGTGATTGGGTCATTGAAGAGGTATGCCGCCAAGCGATGGCTTGGAACGTTCCCGCTCTACCTTCGGTCAAGATCTTCGCCAATATCTCGGGTGTGCAATTGGCAAGTCCCAAGTTCGGTTCCAAAATCGCCCAGACCCTCGAGCATAGCGGCCTTCCGCCCCAACGCCTGGAGCTGGAAATTACTGAGAGCTGGGTCATCTCCGACCTCAGTGCCGCAGCCGCCAAGCTGCAGAAACTCCGTGATTTGGGTATTGGAATCGCCATCGATGACTTTGGCACGGGCCACTCGAGCTTCACTTACCTTCAGGCCCTGCCGCTAGACACCCTCAAAATTGATCGCTCCTTCGTCCATGATCTCGACGGCTCGGCTGCCAAGCTGTCGACAGTACGGGCCATCACCGGGCTGGCACATCAGCTGGGCCTGAAAACCGTGGCTGAGGGAGTGGAGTCGGAGCAGCATTTAGTCCAACTAGGCCAGCTGGGGTGCGAACTGATGCAGGGATTTTTTCTTTCCCGGCCATTGAGTCCGGAGTCTGCTTCTTCGCTCCTCATGAACTCCTTCGGGCGAGTGCTGGGTGGAGCAACCACCCAACACTCCCTGGCGGAATACGCGAGCAGATAACTTCTCTTTCTCCCAACCTTCGAGCCCGCGTAAAACTCTCGCCGTACATGGGTTCAGCCAGGCTGCGGAAGAACCATTTTTTGCGCCGGGCAGAAAGCAATCCTCAGGGGCTAAAGCCCTCATTTTTGCTCCCTTTGCGGCCCGACTAAAGTCGTGCCCTGACACAAAACATGAGTTTTTCTGCAGCCTGTAAGACTCCTTAGCGGTGGGATACGTGCGGCCCGACTAAAATGCAAAAGATTGTGCGTACGGGCTGAAGCCCGTACCCTTCAGGAGAATGAGTAGACTGTTAAGCTCGCGCGAGCTCTGCGATACTCTCGTTGGTGCTTAATCAGGATTTCTCTCTCCAGGCTGGCCATTCCTCTCCTCGTGTCACCAGCATGAGGGTGTTTCCGGTTGCCGGCAACGACAGCATGTTGCTGAACCTGAGTGGGGCTCACGCGCCCTTCTTTACCCGCAACGTGGTTGTGATTACCGACGAGAGCGGCCACACCGGGGCGGGCGAGGTTCCCGGTGGGGAGAAGATACGGCGCGTTCTCGAAGAAGCCGTCCCTATATCGTTGGCTGCGCGATCGCTGCCTATCGCGAGATTCTTGCAGCGATGGGGCAACGCTTCGCCGATCGCGATGCCGGTGGACGTGGTCTGCAGACCTTCGATATGCGCACCACGGTGCATGCGGTTACCGCGGTTGAGTCTGCGCTTCTCGATTTGCTGGGTCAGTGGGTCGGCCTGCCGGTCGCCGCGTTGCTGGGTGAGGGACGGCAGCGGACGAGTGTACCGGTGCTCGGCTACTTGTTCTTCGTCGGCGACCGGCGGAAGACCCGGCTGCCCTACGCCAGCGAACCCGATGCTGCCGACGAGTGGTTGCGCCTGCGCCATGAAGAGGCGCTGACCACCGCGGCGGTGCTGCGCCTGGCTGAGGCTGCGCAAGCCCGCTACGGCTTTCACGACTTCAAGCTCAAAGGCGGAGTGCTTGCCGGTGCGCAGGAGATGGAAACCGTGACTGCGCTGGCGGAGCGGTTTCCCCAGGCCCGCATCACCCTCGACCCAACGGCGCCTGGTCCTTAGAGGAGGCGGTAGGCTCTTTGCCGCGGCCAACAACATGTATTGGCCTATGCGGAAGACCCCTGCGGGGCGGAGCAGGGCTACTCCGGCCGGGAGATCATGGCGGAATTCCGCCGCGCCACCGGCCTGCCCACGGCCACCAACATGATCGCCACCGACTGGCGAGAGCTCAAGCATGCGGTGCAATTGGACGCGGTCGACATTCCCCTGGCCGATCCTCATTTCTGGACCATGCAGGGCTCGGTGCGGGTGGCGCAGTTCTGCCGCGACTGGGGCCTTACCTGGGGATCGCACTCCAACAATCACTTCGACATCTCGCTGGCGATGTTTACCCATGTGGCCGCCGCTGCTCCGGGAAAGGTAACCGCCATCGATACGCATTGGATCTGGCAGGACGGCCAGCGCCTGACCCGGGAACCGTTCCCCATCGTCAACGGAGAGATCGAGTTGCCCGACCGCTCCGGCCTGGGCATCGAGATCGACCTGGAGCGGGTCGAGGCTGCCCATACCCTCTATGAGAAGCTGGGCCTGGGAGACCGCGACGATCGAACGCCGATGCAGTACCTGGTGCCGGGCTGGACGTTTCATCCCAAGCGTCCCTGCCTCGTAGAGCGGTAATGTTTGCCCGGTGGTTTATATTTGGGACAAAATGCCCACCTCCAGAATGAAACCTCTCCTGCTGGCCCTGCTCCTCCTGGCCGTCTCTCCTCTAGCCTCAGCGCAGAAGCGCCTGGTCCTGGTCGACCAGGACGCGCTCGGTCCCGGGGGATCGGATCAGATGTCGTTGATGGTCCTGCTGCAATCACCGGATGTTCAAGTCCTGGGCATCACTATAGTGACCGGTGACGCCTGGCGTGATGAGGAAGTGCAGCACACGCTGCGCATGCTCGAGCTCATTGGAAGAACCGACGTGCCCGTGGTTCCCGGCGCTGTTTTTCCCCTGGTGCGCACGCAGAAGGAGACGCAACTCGCTGCCCAGCTTTACGGCAAAGTGACTTGGCTGGGCGCATGGGGAGGCGGACCATCCAGCCTTGACCAGCAGGCCGGCCACGAAGGCGACCCATCGCGCAGCCATGATCCCTACTTCGTGCCTCCGATGCCTGAGGGCTCGCCGCATACACTCCCTTTGGACCAGGACGCTGCCCACTTTCTGATCTCCCAGGTGCATGCGCATCCTCACCAGGTGACCATCTGCGCTCTGGGCCCGCTCACCAACATTGCTCTTGCGTTATCCATCGATCCGCATTTCGCCGAGTTGACGCAGGGAATTTATCTCATGGGTGGGAGCCTTGATCCGCAGACCACCGATCCGGAATTCTCGTCCAGCCCGCGCCATGAGTTCAACTTCTGGTTCGATCCTGAAGCCGCGCACATTGTTCTGCGTGCCCACTGGCCGCGCATTGATGTGACCACGGTGGACGTCTCCATCAAGGGAAACATTCACCCAGAAGATGGTGGACGAGATTGCGCAATCGTCGACACCCGGCGGCGCAGTATATTGTCGCGTTTTTCCAAGGATCGCTACTACTTGTGGGACGAGCTGGCGGCCAGCACCCTGCTGGACCCGTCCATCATCACCACGGAGCGGCTGCTTTATATGGATGTGGATATGAGCCACGGTCCAAGCTACGGCAACACGCTCACCTGGACTGCGCCTCTTAAGCCCGAGACCGACGTGCAGCTGGTGCACGCGCAGATGGACCTGGATCTGCCGAAGTTCACCAGCAAATTCGTCGGCCTGATGAAAGCGCCGCCTCCCAAGAAGTGAAGTGCAATGTCACTCGCGCTTACGGCGCGGTCGTAATGACATTGAGCGTTGAGTGCCGTTATCCCACTCAAGCCCAAAAACGGGGCTTGAATGGTGCCAGCTCCAGCATGGCCATGCGCTAAAGCGCGTGTTGAGAGTCGAAACGCTCCTAGCCTCCGCATCAATGCGGGGGCTTCCACCATGCAGTGGAGGAAAAGATGCCGCCGGGTCTGAAGCGATGAAGGTAAGTGGTTGGCATACGCGGCCGTCATCGCCCTGATGCGCTTGCATAGCCATCATCTACAGCCGCCAGCGCCTAAGCATCGACCCCCAGCAAGTCACACTACCAGCCGACGGAGCCGAACACCCCGCCTTCCGCATCCGGCTGCCTTGGCCCGGCGGCACCGTCACCCAGGAGACTCAACCAAGCCCCAAACCTACGGCTGCTCGCATCCAACAACGGCGTCATCGAAGCCATGCTGCAATCTCCGGTCAATCCAGGCCAGGCCCAACTCCATCTACACTGGCGCCACCGCCTCCTTCGCATCCCCGTAACCTTCGTCTTCGACCCCAGCGACAGCTACTCCGACGGAACCCCCGACTTCCTCCGCCTCCACACCACCCAGGACCGCCAAGCCTTCCGCGCCTGGTTCACGACCATCGCTGAGCACCAGGCAGACCAGCCCGCCCAACTGCCCCCCGAGATCAACGACTGCGCCGCCCTCCTCCGCTACTCCTATCGCGAAGCCCTCCACGCCCACGACGAAACCTGGCTAAGCAGCCACACTCTCCAGTCCGCCGCGCCCTCGATCCGCCAGTACGCCTACCCGCAGACCCCCTTGGGAGCTAACCTCTTCCGCATCCGCCCCGGCCCTTTCCTTCCTGCAGACCTGAACAACGGCAGCTTCGCCCAATTTGCCGACGCGCAAACCCTGATGCAACACAACACTTACCTGGTGGGACGCGACCTTCGCCTGGCCCGCCCCGGCGACCTCATTTTTTATCGCCAGTTGGACCAGGACTCACCGTATGATGTCCCGGGCACTCCCCGTTATCACTCTCCGTTTCACTCCATGATTTTTTGTGGAGAACGAGGGCGTTGTCTATCACACCGGGCCCATTCAACACGGCAAAGGCGAAATGCGCCGCCTGCTCTTGAGTGATCTGTTGCACCACCCGGACGCGCGCTGGCGTCCGGTCAAGGAAAACGCAAATTTTCTCGGAGTCTACCGTTGGAACATTCTGCGCGAAGGCGATTGAGTGTCGGGTTCCTGTTCCTGCTCGGGCTTTTGCTCCCTGCGCATCTGCACGCTGCCCGCCCGGTCTCCTTCAACCTAAGCACCAACCGCAGCTTCGCGCCCACCGAGAAACCCACCATCCATCTCTACGCGCAGAATGTCGATGAGCTGGAGTTCCGCATTTACCGCGTGCAGAATCCGGCAAAATTCCTCGCCGGCCTCCCCGACCTGCACAGCTTCGACAACGGAACCCCGTTCGGCCCCAAAGAGCACATCGACGAGCGCACCTGGCTGGAGAAGTTCCACGACTGGAAGCATCATCTCTGGTTTCTGATCCGCCGCTTCTTCCGCAGCCAGTTCACCATGGAGAACCGCGACCGTCTGCGCGCCCAGCAAGCGAACCTGGCCCGCCGCAGCCGCATCGTCGGCGTGGCCCAGTTTGCCCAGATCCCATTACTGAACGACCACCAGCTGGTCGCGCGCTGGCGCCAGGAACTGCCCCCAACCTACGTCTCCGATTCGCAGGAACTGCCCATCGATCCACTGCCCTCAGGCCTCTACCTGATCGAGGCCACCGACGGCCACTACAAGGCCTACACCCTGCTGATGGTGAGCCGCATGGCCATGGTCACGCGCACCGGCAACGGCAGTGTGCTGGCCTATTGCGTCGACCGCGTCTCCGGGGCGGGCATCGCAGGGGTGCAGGTGAACGCCGGCTTCGGCCAGCAGCAGCAAGCCAGCGGCAGCACCGACGCCGACGGACTCGCCGACCTGCATCTGACCGCGCCCAAGGTGCAGCAGGACAACTTCTGGGTGCTGGCCACCAACCGGCGATGACGTAGCCGCCGTCACTCCCGGAAGCTACGCCCTCAGCGGATTTCAGGGCGGCCGCTGGTCTTCCTACATCTACACCGACCGCCCCGTCTATCGTCCTGGCCACGTCGTGCATTGGAAGGGGATTCTGCGCGCCAAGGTGGAGAATCACCTGGAGCTGCCCAAGCTCGCCACCATCCACGTGACCATCGCCGACCAGGACGACCACGCCCTGCTCGACAAGGACATGCCGCTCTCCGCTGGTGCTGTGTACGGCGATCTGACCCTGCCGGCGACCGCGACCCTGGGCTACTACACCATCCGTCTGCGCAACGGGCCCGCCTCCGACGATGCCGACAACGACGCCGGCACCGGCACGTTCCGCGTGGAGGACTACCGCAAACCCGAGTACCAGGTGCGCGTGAGCCCCGCCAAACCCCGCCTGCTGCAGGGCGAGACCATGCCGGTGGTGATCGATGCCCGCTACTTCTTCGGCGAGCCCGTGTCCAATGCCGCGGTCAAGTACCGCGTCTACCATTCGCCGCATTACTGGTGGGATGACGAAGGCAGCGGCGATGACAGGGCGGACATGGGAGCCGGCGGATGACAACGCCTCGCTGGGCTACGACGCCGCGCAGCAATCCGAGCAGACCGGCAAGCTCGACGCCAACGGCAAGCTCACCATCAACGTCCCCACGCAGTACGT
Organism: uncultured Acidobacteriaceae bacterium; assembly: GCA_963721125.1. GTDB lineage: Bacteria > Acidobacteriota > Terriglobia > Terriglobales > Acidobacteriaceae > PALSA-350. Next base: position 206,142 of record CAVRHZ010000002.1, read on the forward strand.
AGCCGACGCAGCCCATCCGATGGACCAGGACTACACCGTGGAGGCCGCCGTCACCGACCAGGCCAACCGGGAGATCACCGGCCGCGGACGCTTCCTCGCCACCCGCGGCACCTTCCGCATCCGCGTGGAGCCGGTGAGCTACGCCATCCGCGCCGGCGACACCGCGCTCTTTAACGTAACCGCGGTGGACTACGATAACCACCCGGTACAAACCCGAGTCCACCTCCAGCTGGTTACGCATACGTATGCCAACGGAAAAACCGAGACCACCCGCGGAGCCGCCACCGATGTGACCACCGACGCCACATGGAAAGGCCCAGGGATCCATCCGCGTGAATCAGGCCGGCAGCACCGAAGTAGAGGCGAGCGCGACCACTCCGGAAAATCGCGTCGTCTTCGACTCCAGCTATCTCTGGGTAATGGGCAGCAACGAAGAAGGATGGGGCGGGGAATCGCGCGCCGTCCAGATGATCGCCGACAAGAAGAGCTATGCCCCCGGAGACACGGCCCACCTCAGCATCCTCTCCAATGTCGACAACTTCCACCCCCTGGTGATCGCCACCGGGAATACAGTCGAGTTCCGCAAGGTCATGTTCTCTCCCGGCAAGTCGTTGACCTTCGACCTGCCCATCACCGCGGATGCGCAGCCCAACCTCGAGGTAACCGCTGCCTTCATCCGCAACGATCAGCTCTACCAGGCCAACCTCAGCATCAAGGTTCCGCCGGTACAGCAGCAGTTACAAATCGACATCACCCCGGCCAAGGAGGTCTTTCAGCCGCAGCAGACCGCCTCCTACGACGTCTTTGCCCGCGACTACCAGGGCAAGCCGGTCAGCGCCGACTTCAGCTTTGGAGTGGTCGACGAGGCCATCTACTCGCTCTATCCCGATAGCAGCGGCGACATGGTCAAGAAGCTTTACCCCGACCGCTACGTCTACGCCGCCGTCGATTCGTCGCTGCAGTACTACTTCAGCGGCAAGGCCGGGCTCAAATCTCCGCAGCTTGCCGAACGGGCAGTCACGTTACCGTCCGCAGCTGGCGCAGGTGAAGCCGGGCAACGATGTGGTGCAGCCGCGTGTGCGCAAGGCTTTTCCAGATACCGCCTACTGGTCGCCGTCCATCCATACCGACGCCACCGGCCACGCTCACGTCACCCTCACTTTCCCCGATTCGCTCACCACCTGGCGGAGCACGGTGCACGCCATCACCCTCGACTCCAGGGCGGGCTCCGCGATCAACCGCGTGCTGGTGCGCAAGAACATCATCGTGCGCATGGGCACGCCGCGCTTCCTGCGCCAGGGGGATGAAGTCACCATCCCGGTGATCGTGCACAACTACCTCGACACCGCGAAGCAGGTGCAGCTCTCGCTCGACATCAACGGCCTCGACCCCGTCTCCGGCGCGCCGCAAACAGTCACTGTGCCCAGCAAGGGCGAAGGCACCGCACTGTGGCGAGTCAAGGCATCGAAGATCGGCACTGCACGCCTGCTGGCCAAGGCGCTTACTAACGAGGAATCAGACGCGCTCGAGCTGACCTTCCCGGTGGAGCCGATCGGCGTTCCGCGCACCATCAACAACTCCGGAGTCATCGCGGACAACGGACAGGCCTCCACCACCATCGACTTCCCTGGAAACACCGATGCCGCCGCGCACACGCTGCATCTCGAGATCGCGCCGTCGATTGCCGGCAGCCTCTTCTCCGCGCTCGGCTATCTCACCAGCTATCCCTACGGCTGCACCGAGCAGACCATGTCCAGCTTCCTGCCCAACCTGGTCGTCGCCGATACGCTGAAGAAGCTCAACCTCTCCGGCCTGGTGAGCCCGGCCGATCTGCAAGCCAAGATCGACGCCGGCCTCGATCGCCTGAACGACCTCAAGCACGACGACGGCGGCTGGGGCTGGTGGAAAGAGGATGCCAGCCGCGTCTTCATCACCGCCTACGTTGTCTCCGGCCTGGCGGAGGCCAAGACTGCGGGCTATGCCAAAGCCGACGCCAACCTGGGCGGGGGAGTGAGCTATCTGCAGAAGCAGCTGGCCCAGCATCCGCGCATGATCCCTGAACTGCGCGCCTACGTGCTCTACGCCCTCAGCGAGGCCGGCGCGAAGGACCTGGGTTCATCCGTCGAGACCTTGTGGTCGCGGCGCAACGACCTCTCCGCGGAAGGCCTGGCCCTTACCGGCATGGTGATGCTGCGCACCGGCGACAGCAGGGCAGCGCAGATCGCCCAATTGCTGGAAGCGAAAGCCAAGCACACCGGAACGCTCGTCTCCTGGCCATCGACCTACAACCCGCTGCTCGAGCTGAGCGACGACAACAGCGCCGAGAGCACCGCCTTCGCCCTGCGCTTCCTCACCCACGCCGATGCCAAGAGCCCCTTGCTCGAAGGCGCGGCGCAGTGGCTGGTGCTCAATCGCAACGGTGGATACTGGTGGAACTCGACCGAGCAAACAGCCATGGTGCTCTTTGGCCTGGTGGATTATCTCGCCGCCTCGCAGGAGCTGAACGCGGATTTCGATGTGGACGTGCAGCTCAACGGCGCCTCCATCGGCAAGCGCCATTTCACCGCGGCCGATGCGGCCTCGGGAGTAGACCTCACCCTCGATGTAACGCCTGCGCAGCTGCATCCTGGGAGCAATGCGGTGGTGGTGACCAAGCAGGGAAATGGGCGCGCCTACTGGACGGTGCAGGGCAAGTACTATTCCACCGAGCAGAAGTTCTACCAGCAGGGCACGCTCTCGCTCAACCTGACCCGCGACTACTTCAAGCTGGTGCCTACCACCAAGGAGGGCAAGATCGTATACCGCTCAACCCGCTGAAGGGCCCCGTGGTGCCCGGCGACACGCTTGCCGTCCACCTGGCGGTGAACGGCTCCCCGGCGAAGTATCTGCTCATCGAGGATCCAATTCCGGCGGGAACAGAATTCGTACAGAACGAGGATAGCTATAACATCCTGGGCACAAGCCGGCTGAACTGGGAGTATTGGTATACGCGGCGCGAGTTTTTCGATGACCGCGCGGCCATTTTCGCCACCGAGTCGAGTGGCCGCCATGAATCCTTCTATCTGCTCAAGGTGGTCAACCCGGGAAGCTTTGCCATCAGCCCGGCCAACGTGCAGCCGATGTACCAGCCGGGCATTCAGGCCACCAGCGACTTATTGCACCTGCAAGTAGATCCGGCGCCGTCGCCCGTGGAGGACAAGAAATGATGCAGGCATTCCGAGGCGCCGTCGCCAGGTTCAGGGGCCGTCTTATCCTTGCCCAATTGCTGGGAAATTTCCTGCTCATGTTATTGGCCGCGGGCTGGCTGCAAATTCCCGACTCGCATGCCTGGCAGTTCGCGTTCTCGATGCTATCCGGGGTGCTGCTGGTCATCGCCTTTCTCTGGCTCTATACCGCAACCTTCCGCCATCTGCTACCCTGCGCTGCGCGGCCGCCCCTCTGGCTCAGCTGGATTCTGCTGGCGGTCTTCGTAGCACTGTGGTGGTTGCTATTGCAGCCGATTGCCGCGCGGCCGCGCGCACGAGGGCTGTATGCGGGCTATTGGAATTCGCAATCGCCGCCGTGGCTGCGCGCATCATCTCGGCTACTCGGCTTTAGTGGCCTGGCAGGAACGTCTCTATGACTGTGCGCAATGGTTGCTTGGGTGGGCTGTTGCTTCCGCTGGCCATGGAGACCTGTGCCTGCGGACTGAAGGCAGGTTGGCTCGGTCGTGCCGCTCGAGCCTATCGCCACTGGCTCTACTGGTTGTGCGTCCTGGTGGCCGGCCTGGGTGCCTCCGCAGTCACCTGGGCCCTCGCCGGCTGGACACCCTCTGCAGGTCTGGCAGGCCAGACGTTCAGCATCCTCGCCCGCCTGGGCACCGCTTACATTCTGGACATCATGCTCTGGTGCTTCATCCTGGGCCTCGTCGCCCATTACCTCGACGTCTTACCGCCCGCTGATCAACTTGGATGATCGCCAATAGCATTCACGTGTGTTCCAGTTCACCCAGGATTGCATCCTGGGTCATTCTCAGTCGTCCCTTCGGGACTGATCGCGGTGGTTAACCCTACCCAGGACTACCCCGGATTTCCTGTACGCTGCTCTGGACATATCTGCGTATGCGGCTTTCTTTACGGAAAGCCGCACGAGGCTCAGTGACTCCACCAAACCACACAGGAAATCCGGGTCCGTCCTGGGCTACTCTCAGCCGTCCCTGCGGGACTGATTGCGATAAGCCAGGAGAGCTGATTTGTTTTCAGCGAGTGCGCCACAAATCGGAGGCATTGAAAAAGTTAATTTGGACAAGATTGATTCTCAGTCGTCCCTTCGGGACTGATCTCGGCGGATAACCCTACCCAGGTCCGATCAATTCGACGATTATTCCTCCCTGAGAGACGCTATCGGGTCTAGAGCAGCGGCTCGCCGAGCCGGCACATAGCTCGCCCCCAGTGCGACCGCTGCCAAAACCGCGGCTGCCATCGCCAGAGTGATTGGGTCACGTGGCTTCAACCCGAACAGGAGCGCACTCGCGGCGCTGGCAGCAGCCAGTGATAGCCCCGCGCCCACCGCCAAACCTGCCACCAGCAACATCGCTGCCTTGCGCAGAATCATCGCGGTCACATCCGTGCGCCGCGCACCCAGCGCCATGCGGATGCCGATCTCGCTCGTCCGCTCCGCTACCGTGTACGACATCACCCCGTATAGGCCGATCATCGCCAGCACCACCGCCAGCGCGCCGAAAAATCCCGAAAGCGTCGCCAGCAACCGGTCGGCCAGCAACGATTGCCGGATCTGATCCTGTAGCCCTGCGAAGTCGAAGGTGATTCCTGAGCTCTCCTCCCGCATCGTTCGCCGGATTGCTGCCTCGATCGTGTCCATCGGCAGCTCCGAACGTACCAGCACCCGCATTGAGTTATCCGTGTCTTTGTCCTGCGCGTTGTCAAGATACGCAATCGCCCCAGCAGGGCGCCGGATACGATGGTACTTTGTGTCCTTCACCAGGCCGACAATCTCGTTCACTTCTTCCGGACTGGTTGGAGTCGCCTCCCGGCGGAACCTCTTGCCGATTGGATTCTCACCCAGTCCCAGCAGGCGCGCGAACGCCTCATTGACAATCGCCGCCCGCGGCGACTGGATTCTGTCACTTTCATTGAAGTCGCGTCCGGCCAACATTGGAATGCGTAGCGTTTTGAAATACTGCGGACTGATGGAGCTGAAATTCGAATCTTGCCGTTGCTCCCCGTGGCCGTCAACCCATACCGTGTTGCCCCAGCCTTCACCGCCAAGGGGAACGATATTCGTTTCTGCGGCCGCATCCACGCCGGGAATGGCGCGTATCCTGTCGAGCAACTCCCGCTGGAACGCTGCGCGCCGGTCCAGCGGAATCTGCAGACGCGCAAAGTCCAACCCGGCGATCAGCACACCCTTGGCCTGAAACCCCGGATCATCCGTCAGCAGATTCCGCAGGCTCTCGGTGAACAACAGCGCAGCGAACAGCAGCACCAGGGACAGCGCCACCTGTGACACCACGAGGGCGCCGCGAAATCCCAGCCGCCCGCGGCTCGCCGTCATTCCGTGCCCGCCTGTCTTCATCGCTGCGCCGGGCGCGGTGCGCGATGCACGCAGCGCTGGAGCAAGCCCGAACAGCATGCACGTCAGCAGCGATACCGTAAGCAGAAACGCGAATAGCCGCCAATCCTGTTTGAAGTCCAGAGAGATCGGATTGTTCGCGGTGTTCAGAAATGCTACCAATCCCCGGCTCAGCGTGCGTGCCAGCACTGCGCCCGCCACCGCGCCCGCCAGCGAGAGCAGCAGGCTCTCCGACAACACCTGCCGGATCAACCTCGATCGCCCCGCGCCGATCGCCAACCGCACCGCCATTTCCCGCTCACGAGCGCTGGTCCGCGCCAGCATCAGGCTGGCCAGGTTTGCGCAGGTAATCAGCAGCACCAGGCCGGAGATGCCGAGCAAAATCCGCAGCGGATCGGAATAGGTCTCACGCAGGATGGAGACACCGGCCGCCGAAGGTGCGGCGGTCAGCTTCATCGCCAGGTAGTCCTTTATGCTCTCCACCGGATAACCTGGCCGCAGCGTTTCTGCAAAAATTGCGGGCGAGACCGCTGCAAGATGCGCTGCCACTCGTTCCACCGGCCACGAAGGATCGCGTCTGCCGATTACCGAGAGCCACCAGTGCGTACTCGAATCCAGCCTGTTTCTTGTTTCCAGAAAGGGCTGGGAGCACACCGGCACTGCCACGTCGAAACTCTGCCCCACATCCACGCCGAAGAAGTTCGCCGGGGTCACGCCGATTACTTCCACCGGCTTGTCGTTGAGCATGAGCTTGCGACCCAGCGCGGGGCCGCCGCCATACTCCTGCTGCCAGAAGCCATAGCTGATCACCGCGCCCGGCAACCCGCATCCGCGGCGGTCGTCCTCCGCGGTAAACACCCGTCCCTGGATTGGCCTAACTGCGAGCACGCGAAAGAAGTCCCCACTCACCCACAGTCCCTTGGCAAAGCGCGCGTCGCCGCCCGAGTCGCGGCTGAAAAGGGTATTCGTCCAGGCGGCGATTGCCGAGAAACCCTGGTGGTCCTCGCGCAGTTTTTCCCAGATCGGGTTGTTTACCACCGGATATGCGCTGGAAAAGCTGCCGCGCGCTTTATCCATATCGACAATCCGCACCTCGGCCAGTTCCTGCGGATTTGCCACCGGTAGCGATTGCAGCAGCACGGCATCCAGAAGCTCGAAGATGGCCGTGTTCGCACCGATGCCGAGCGCTAGCGTCGCAATTGCCGCAATCGTGAACGCCGGAGACTTCACCAGCCGCCGCAAAGCGTATTTCAGATCCTGCGCTACGCTCTCCATCCAGTTCCAGCCCCAGGTCTCGCGCGTCACGTCCTTTACCAGCGGCACATTGCCGAACTCCCTGGCCGCCGCGGCGCGAGCCTCTACTGGGGTCTCGCCCCGCTCCACGCGGTCGCGCACAGCCATTTGCAGATGAGCCTCAATCTCCTCATGAAGATCGCGCTTACGCCGGGTCAAGAACCGCCACCCGCTCATGGCTCACCCCCTTCCGGCTCGCCGCTCATAATGGCGCCAATCGCCTCAACCATCTGCTGCCAGCGGCCGTGATCGGACGAGAGCTGCTTCTTTCCGGCCGCGGTAATGCGGTAGAACTTCGCCCGCTGGTTGCTCTCCGTCAGCTTCCACTCCGACCGCACCCACGTCTGCCGCTCCAGCCGGTGCAGTGCGGGATAGAGTGACCCGGTCTCCACTTGCAGAACTTCGCCTGATCGAATGCGAATGGCCTGGCTGATGCCGTATCCGTGCTGCGGGCCCCACTGCAGTGTCTGCAGAATCAACATGTCCAGCGTACCCTGAAGCAACTCGACCCGGTTCTGATATGGATTGCGCTTTTCCCTGCTCGTGGCCATAGATGTAGGCAATCTACTCCCATGCGCAGTAGATTGTCTACTGCCACACTCTGAAGGAGATCGAATTTTGTTTAGATCTCTTCGATTTGGTGTTGCGAATCGCGCAGCAGAGTCAGTTCATTCCAGTCGAGTTGTTCCTGTAAACCCAGGTAGGTGTTGGGGCCGATCTTATCCTCGCCGCGAAGATTTTCGAGTTCAGCGCGTTCTGCTCGATCGAAAACGACGGTGCTTTAGGGATCATTGCGACCGTTCCGTCAGTTCTCCCACAGACTCGTCATCCTGAGAAGGCTGGTGGTGCGCAAAGAAGCTCTACCTCATGCGTACGATCAATCCCAAGTTTCAAAGGAACTTGCACAGAGCTGGGGAAGGAAGATTACAGTGCGTGAAATCGCAGCGAATCCTGTTGTCGGACTTGGGTGATCGAAAAGCCCCGAGCAGCATGGGTAAGTTAGGTGCCGCCGAGGTCCTTCGACTCCGCGCGCCAAACGCTGTGTCACGCGATCAATTCGTGAGGCGCTTCGCTCCCGCGGCACGCCGGGGCAGGCAGGGTGACGATTCTTTAGGAGCTTCGACGCCCCCCAAACAACCTATCCGGCAGGACGATTGGACCGATTATTCGGACTCTCGAAATAGATCGTCCGCTGGCCGAGACTCATCTAGTGATCGACGGCGCAGAACGGCCGCGTATTCAAGCGACTTGGGAGACATCATCATGCGTATCTTTGTGACTGGGGCGACGGGTTTCATCGGTTCGGCGCTTGTTCCGGAGCTGATCCAGGCAGGGCATCACGTGCTCGGGTTAACACGATCGGAGGGCGGCGCCGTAGCTTTGCGGGCAGCCGGAGCCGATGTCAAACATGGCAACCTCGAAGACCTCGACAGTCTGCGCGACGGAGCGGCGAAATCGGACGGCGTCATCCATCTAGCCTTCAACCACGACTTCTCGCAGTTCCAGAAAAACTGTGATGACGACCGCAAGGCGATCGGCGCAATTGGCGAGGTGTTGCTGGGCTCGAACCGGCCGTTCGTTGTCACCTCGGGCACGGCGATCGCGGCCAATGTGGACGGCAAGCCATCGACGGAGGATAGCCCGACAAGTTCATGGAACCCGCGCGCAGCTTCCGAAGCGGCGGTGAAGGAGTGGACGGCGCGGGGCGTGAACACTTCAGTGGTGCGGCTGCCGCAGGTTCACGACACACGCAAGCAGGGACTGGTCCCCTACCTGCTCGCCGTGGCGCGCCAGAAGGGCGTCTCGGCGTACATTGGCGACGGCAGCAATCGCTGGCCGGCGGCGCACATTTCTGCCGTGGCTCGGCTATACCGCCTAGCGTTTGAGAAAGCGGAGCCGGGCTCGATCTACCATGCGGTCGACGAGGAGGGGGTAACGATGAAAGCCGTGGTCGAGGCGCACGGCCGCGGGCTGAAGGTGCCGGTGGTCAGCATTAAGCTCCAAGAGGCTGAGGAACACTTCGGCTGGCTTGCCCGGTTCGCCGGACATGATATGCCGGCCTCGAGCGCGCTCACGCAACAAAAGCTGAACTGGAAGCCAACGGGACCAAGCCTGATTGAAGACCTCGACGCCATGGACTATACGCAAGCCTGACCCGGCCAATAACGCCGGCAGGCTTGGCAGGCGCCGACCACAGCTTACATGTGGTTGGCGCCTCTAGGGTCGGGTCCTCCCCCCTCAAAGGGCAGCGACAATATCTCTCGAACCAGCCCTGAGAGGCGATCGATATCTTTTGAAAGTTCGCGGCCCAGCATCTTAGCATCCGGTTGTGGACCGCCTTGCTCGACCAGATACGCAATGTTCGTCATGCTCTGCAGAGGGTTATTTATCTCGTGCGCGAGTTTATGCGCCATCTGGGCAGCGCCCACGGCGCGCTCCTGAGCAATGATCTTTGCTTGTTGTTTTTGTTGTCGATAACCCATGGCCGCGAAATCAGCCAGCATCGTCATCAATCGCGCATCATTTGCGTCGAAAGCTTCGGCTCGGCCGTGGGCCATGACAAAAATCGTGCCCCGCGTTTCCGCAGCTTTCCATGGAAGCAAGATGCCATCTGTTACCAGAGGCGCTTCGACACCGAGGATGTCAAAAAACTTCTTGGAGACGGTGAAGTGCTGCGGGTGTCCACGTTCCAGGCATAGACCGCAGGCACTGGGATAACGGGGCAAAATAGCGTTGAGAAAGCCCGAGTAATCTCCCGCAGTCGCGATCCAATGGTAAAACTCCTGATCGCTTCCATCTTCTCTCTCGATGCTGATCCCAGCGCTGTCGGCCCCGCAGAGGTCGACGGCGGCATTGACCAACTCCTGCAGAATGGTCTCCGGCTGCTCTACCAGTGCACGGGAGAGCCTCTGCAGCCCGGTCATCTGGGTACCGATATCTCGCGAGTGTAGATTCCGTCTGGCAAACGCACTATCGGCCCTCAGATCGAGAACCTCAAGACCGGTTTCCTCGACAGTGATCCGCATGCGCTTCATTATAGGCTTTCGCGTCTATGGAGAGCCGGTTCAGCCGGCGAATAATCTCACCGAACACCGTGGTCACCTCCTGCCTGGAATAAATCTCATCCTCATGGGTTCTCTCGTATGGAGAGGCATGCCCTGTCGAGCAGTTGGTTCGCCAGATGCCGAGACAAACTACGAGGAGTGAGTGTCACGATGAGGATTGGATTTGTCAGCTTGCCGTTTATGGGCCACGTCAACCCGATGATTGCTCTAGCCCGCAAAATGCAATCATCGGGCCACGAAATCACGTTTATCGGAGTTCCGGATGTTGGTCCCTCCGTCCGCGCCGCCGGCTTAGACTTCGTGTCCTATTGCGGCAAGGAGTTTCCGATAGGATCGATGGCTGCCGATCACGCTCCTGTTTCGAAGATCCACGGTCTCGAAGCGACGCTCTGGTTCCTCAAACACCTGAGCGCGCCGTATTTTAAGGCCGCATCCGCCAATCTTCCCGACGTCCTCGTCGAGAGCGAAATCGAGGCTCTCGTGCTCGACATGTCTCACCGCTTTCTCGAACTCGTGCCTCTTTCGCTTGGCATGCCCTATGTGCAGGTCTGGAATATCCAGCCCATCGACGGATCAGGGACCACTCCGCCGTGTCTTTTATCGCGGCCCTACGAAGACACCCCCGAGGCGCGCGCTCAGAATCTCGAAGACGTGAAAGTGATCGGCTCGTCGTATCAAGAACTACGGGAAGCTGCGGTTGACTACGCGGCCCGGCATGGCCTGCACATCGATTGGACCAATCCGACGGCAACTGCTTCCAAGTTCGCAATTGTCGCGCAAGTGCCGAAGGAGTTCGACTTCCCGGCGATCCCCTGGCCTCCGCAGTTCCACTACGCAGGCCCCTTCTTCGACGATGCCGCACGGGCGCCGGTTCCATTTCCCTGGGAAAAGCTCGACAGCAGGCCCCTGGTCTACGCCTCACTGGGAACCCTCGTCAACGGCATCGAGAGCATCTACAAAACCATCCTGTCCGCATTGGGCAAACGGACCGAACTTCAAGCGGTCCTCTCGATCGGAAAGAACATTCACGTTGCCGGTCTCGGCCCGATTCCATCCAATGTCATCGTTGTTGAGAAGGCCCCTCAGATCGAGCTGCTCAAGCGGGCTACACTCTGCATTACCCACGCTGGCCTCAACACCACTCTTGAATCCTTGGCGCATGGCGTTCCCATGGTCGCTATTCCCATCGGATTCGATCAGCCCGGTGTGGCCGCTCGTATCGCTCACCATCAAGTCGGAGAATTCATCGAAGTGGACGATCTCACCGGCGATCGCCTCGACGGCCTTATTCAGAAGGTCCTTAGCACTCCCGTCTATCGCGAGAACGCGCAGCGCTTCAAGAACATCATCGCCCGGGGCCGCGGCCTCGATGTTGCCGCGGAAGCCATACAGAGCGCCTTGCAGAGGGCGCTCGGCAAATCCATCGAGGCTCCCATTCTGTCTTCGCTGACGTCCAGTTGAATCTCCGGTGACTCAGAAGAGCGCCGCGACGATCAGAAGGATAAGACTCGCAACCCCGGCAATTACTCGAATCACATGGAACCTCATCCAACGATCCCGGAGCTGCCGCCAGTTTTCCGGTAGTGTCGAGGGCGTCCAGGTGACGATTTGTTGAACGATGGGCACTTCAATCAACACCGTGACCAGCAGCGCAAGGAGAAAGAGCAAAAGTGCGGCCATACTCAGATAGAAAACCGTCGGCTGCCGGCGATAAGAGAGCAGCAGAAGCGGGATGATCGACAACATGGTGCCCGGCATCAGCACGGTCATCACGGGCGCCATGTTACGGTTCATCCGATCGACGATCTCGAGAAAAACTTCAGGCGCAAAGGTCTTCATCGACCGGCTCAAGGCAATCCACGGTCCATGGAACATTCCAACCGTAAGAGCCGAAAGAACGATGCTGATTAGCTCCCAGGTCTTCATGATGAGCCCCCATTTTCACATACTCTGCCCGCATGAACGGCTATCTTTCCGCAAATAAGCAGGGTAACGGATTGCTTGGTATCATGATCCCCGAGATCAGGGCATTCGGAGGTGATCGCGTGAGGTGGACTCACTGTTGTGTGCTTCTGGGTGCGCTGTCGCTGACCACTGCTCGGGCAGACGGGCCCAAAGCGCCGAACGGCCGTCAGTATCTATCTCAGCCGCTGGTCACATCCATCTACACCGCGGACCCGTCTGCCCATGTTTTTGATGGCAAGATCTACGTCTATCCTTCTCATGATGTCCCGACGGATATCCCAGACGATGATCTCGGCAGCGAATACGCGATGCATGATTATCGCGTGCTCGTAATGGACCGTATCGGCGGCCCAGTGAAGGTAGGCCCGGTCGCGCTCGACGTAAAGGACGTGCCCTGGGCATCCAAACAAATGTGGGCGCCTGACGCGGCATACCGTAACGGAATCTACTACCTATATTTTCCCGCCCGCGACAAGCAAGGAGTCTTCCGCATCGGAGTCGCGACCTCGAGCAATCCCCTGGGGCCCTTCAAAGCTGAGCGGGAACCGATCCCAGGCAGCTTCAGCATTGATCCCGCGGTGTTCACAGATAAGGATGGCCAGAGCTACATGTATTTCGGTGGGATCTGGGGAGGGCAGCTCGAAAACTGGACCAGCGGACATTTCGTTGCCGGATCGACCACAGATTTACACCAGGATGACAAACCTGCGCTGATGGCGAAGGTGGCAAGGTTGACCCCTGACATGAAGCACTTTGCGGAACCGCCTGGCGACGTAGTCATCCTGGGCAAAGACGGGAAACCACTGCTTGGTGGCGACCATGATCGGCGCTTCTTTGAAGCCTCCTGGATGTTCCAACGCAACGGCCTCTACTACTTTACGTATTCGACCGGCGACACTCACTTTCTCGCGTACGCTACGGGACGCTCGCCGAAAGGACCCTTCCACTACAGAGGTCATTTCCTGCTTCCCGTGCAGGGCTGGACCACGCATCACTCCATCGTGGAATGGGATGGTAAGTGGTGGCTCTTCTATGCAGATACGCAGCTCTCAAACAAGAACCACCTGCGCAACGTCAAGGTGACAGAGCTGCACTTCGAAGCGGACGGCTCGATTCGAACCATTGACCCGTTTACCTCTTGAATCGCGGCCGGTTAGCCGCTTTGATAGACTTGCGCCAGGCAGATGAGAGAGCTAAGCGAGCAGCTGCGAGGGCTGGTGGAAGCCGCAGAGCCGTTGCTGCGACGAATCCCTGAATCAGAGAGCATGCAGGCCGCGTTGCCTGGCGGTTGGTCCCGCAAGCAGGTCCTTGGGCATCTCATCGATTCGGCCTCCAACAACCATCAGCGCTTTGTGCGGGCGATGCAGCAGCCGTCGTTGGATTTCCCCGGTTACGACCAGGCAGGGAACATACGCGTGCAAGCCGTACAGGAGGCTGAATGGGGGTTGCTCATCTCGCTATGGGCAGCCTATAACCGCTATCTTGCCCATGTCATCGCGCACATCCCGCCTTCTCAACAAGGCAAGCCCTGTCGGATCGGAGCCGGAGAACTCGTCACTCTTGGCTTCCTGGCGTCCGACTATCTTACCCATCTGCGCCATCATCTCCATCAAATCGGCGTGGCAGACTGACCGATGACGTCTGATGCCGGCGGCAATATTTTTGCCCAACTGCCCCAATCACTCGCGGACGAAGTCTTTCAGGAAATAATCCGCGGGGAAAGATTTAGATTGGAGCGAATCATCTCTTTCGGTCAGGCAACACCAGCCGGGCAGTGGTATGACCAGGAGCAGCATGAATGGGTAGTCTTGTTATCGGGCGCAGCGGGCCTGCGTTTCGAAGGAGAAGAAAGTCTACGAGTATTGCATCCCGGAGATTTCGTTAACATCCCTGCGCACACACGGCATAGGGTGGAATGGACAGACGGGAAGCAAAGTACTGTTTGGCTAGCTTTGCATTACTCAAATTCCGACCCGGCACGATCAACTTGATGAGCTGCTAAACATCGTTGCGCGATCGAGCATAGAATCGCTTAGCTTTGGAGCGATTGCCGCAGAGTTGCATGTCGCACCATCGTCGCGAGTGATTCCTGCTTCGATCGAGGAAGAACCATCGGCAGGTTTTCTCGCTGCATTCACGAATGTTGTAAATGTCCGATGAGGTAATCAGAGCCACTGCGGCGTCTACCACCACCCGAAGAGGCCCATCGGGTCGCTCCGTAACGTCACGCACGCTGCGGACAAACCTGCGTTTATGCCAAACAATCTCGTCTACTGCGCGGGCTTGCGAGAGAAACGCGTTGAGGGATCGCACATGCGATTCGTCGGGACGTCTATCGTGCACGGCAGACAGAATTAAGAAGTAGAGGGTTTCGCGAAACTCGAGGACCTCTTTGAGAACGCGTTGGCAGTCAAACTCACTCCAACCGTCCAGAAGTTTGCGCATCTGCGCGGCCGAAATAATTCCTGACTGACGGCAGAAGGCAAGGAAACGCTCATAGCTGGGGAGAAGATCGATCAGGCGATCAGGATCGTAGCGATAGTCCAGCGTATTGGCGAAATCGAGCGCCAAATGACCGGCAACGAGCTGAAATTCGCCTGCCATACGTTCGTGGGAACCGCCGCATTTATGCGGGGGAAGGAGCGCTTTAGCGCTGGCAATCCTAAGGTCAATCTATTATAACCATCAAAATACGGTCAAGATGGTTATGAAAAAAGTGAAAGCAGCCAGGAGGAAGAGTGGACTCAAACGAGTTGTATGAAGAGGTTCTTACCCAGGCCGCGGTACAAGCTCGGCGCTATTTGCGAACCATTCGAGAGCGCCATGCCGGGGCGCCACCCGAAGCGATCAAGGGCTTGAGTGCGCTCGGCGGTCCGTTGCCCGCCGGGGGAGAGAATCCACTGGCAATTCTGAAATTGCTCGACGATGCCGGTTCACCGGCGACGGTAGCGAGCATGGGTGGGCGCTTTTTCGGGGGAGTCATCGGCGGCGCTTTGCCGGTCAGCGTTGCGGCTCACTGGCTCGCAGATGCCTGGGATCAAAACGCCTGCCTGTACGACATTTCGCCGGTCGCAGCCCATCTCGAAGACGTCGTTCTTTCCTGGATTCTCGATTTGCTCGGCCTGCCGGCCAACTGTGCCGGAGCATTTGTAACCGGCACACAGATGGCTGATGTGACCGCTCTGGCCGCGGCGCGGAGCAGCGTCCTGCGAAAGGTGGGGTGGGATGTCGAACGGGACGGGCTATTTTCAGCCCCGCCGGTCACGGTGATCGTCGGCGAGGAGGTTCACGCGACGATGCTCAAAGCCCTGGCGCTGCTTGGTTTCGGCAAAGGCCGGGTGCATATCGTTCCGGCGGACGGGCAGGGGCGCATGAAACCATCGCTTCTGCCTTGCGTATCCGGGCCGGTGATCGTTTGTGTCCAGGCGGGTAACGTGAATACTGGCGCCTGCGATCCAGTCGGTGAGATCTGCGACATCGCACACGAAATGGGCGCGTGGGTGCATATCGATGGCGCCTTCGGTCTCTGGGCCGCCGTCAGCGATGATCGAAAGCATTTGCTGGAGGGTTTCGCTCGGGCCGATTCCTGGGCAACCGATGCGCATAAATGGCTCAACGTGCCTCAGGATAGCGGAATCGCAATCGTAAAGGATGCAGAAGCCCTGGGTCGCTCGATGTCGATCGCAGCCTCTTATTATCCTCCGGACGCTGACGCGAAACGGCAGCCAATGCAATTCGGGCCTGAATCTTCGCGTCGCGCTCGAGCAGTCGAGATTTGGGCGGCACTGCGTTCCCTTGGAAAACAAGGGGTGGCCGACCTCATCGACCGATGCTGCCAACATGCTGAAGCATTTGCAGATGCCCTTCGCGCCGGAGGCTGTGAAATTCTTAACGACGTTGTATTGAATCAAGTGCTGGTCTCATTCGGAGACGACGAAATCAACACTCGGGTGATCGATGCGGTGCAAGCAGATGGAACCTGTTGGTGTGGCGGCACCGTTTGGAAAGGCCGCAAAGCAATGCGAATCAGCGTGTCGTCCTGGGCAACGACGGACCTCGACGTGATTCGCAGTGTGGCGGCAATCCTGAAGATTGCAGCAGATCAATCCTCGCCGAGCGTCACGTTTGCGCGAACTTCTACACCTAGTCAGATGGATAGGCGCGAAAGTGGGCCCGCAGCTTAACTGGCCCATGAGCACGGACAATGGGGACAGCTCGCCTTGAAATATGAGGGTGTCTCGATATAGAGTTCATATACCCAGTTGTATAGGGGTATTGAAGTTGGCAAAGAATGACTTGCAAGGAGCATGAGGGAACGGATGTCTATTCTTCGCCGTATATCGAACTTGTTCTTCCGATCCAGCCTGGATCGAGAGATCGAGGCGGAACTGAAATCGCATGTAGACATGCGAACGGAAGATAACCTTGCCCTCGGAATGTCGCACCAGGATGCGCGACGGGATGCGCTTCTTAAATTTGGCAATCCGTCAGCCACTAAGGAGCGTGTTGCTTCCGCAGATGCTGCATTGGCCTTCGACAGCATTTGGGCCGACATACAGTATTCATTTCGCCAGCTTTACAAATCACCCGGCTTCGCCGCCACCGCGGTTCTAACCATGGCGCTTGGAATAGGCGCCAATCTTGCGGTGTTTCAATTGCTTTACGGAGTGATGTTCGCGCATTTGCCGGTGCGGCAGCCGGCGCAGATCGATTCCATCCATGCGCTCCAATCGCCCTATGATGGACAGTATTTTTTTTCCTACCCGGCTTATCGCAGGCTGCGCCAGGCAACACTGGGCAATGCACCGGTGTTCGCGCGATCGGGGATCGGTGACGGGGTGCTTCAGCAGCCGGATGGGTCTGACAGCCGAATTAATTTTCAAATGGTGTCTGACAATTTTTTCGACACGCTTGGGCTATCCCCAGCGTCGGGGCGATTTTTCCAGAACGGAGAAGATTTCCGGCAGGAATCAGAGTGGCCGGTGATTCTTCGCTACGGGTTCTTCAAGCAAGACTTCGGCGACGGCACAGCAGCGATTGGACAGCGGGCTAAGCTCAATGGGGTGCCGATTATCGTGATTGGTGTGGCCCCCGACCGATTCAACGGTGTGGTGCAAGGAGATGCTCCGGATGTTTGGCTTCCACTGGCCGCGCAAACGACAGGACGGTTTGGCACCTGGTTTGATTCACTGGGGCCAGGTTACCGCGACCTCGACAAGCCGTATCTGAACCAATCCGGGCTCTTCTGGCTGTGGGCTTTGGCGCGCGTGCCCGCCGGCGCCGGACCCAGGTTATCGGCGCAGTGGATGTCATCCCTGGCGCCTGACGTTTCGTTGATGGCAGCAGCGTCAAAAGATGCGCAAGTGCGCGCGAAGGTACTGGCCTCTCGTGTGGAACTCGTCTCGGCTGAGAACGGTGAAGGTACGCTGAGCAAGCACTACTCATTGCCGCTAAAAATATTGATGGCAATGGCGGGTGTAATTCTCCTGGTAGGGTGCCTGAACCTGGCGAACCTGCAGATGGCGCGCCTGCTGCATCGGGAGCGGGAAATCGCCATACGGATCGCCTTGGGCGCGAGCCGGGCGAGAGTGCTCTGCCAGGTTGCCACGGAATCAGTGGTGTTGGCGGCCATGGGTGGACCGTTGGCTTTCGCAACGGCTCGCGTCTCGAGCGCGCTGCTCTTGCATTGGGCCTCGGGGCGAGGGCGCGATATTTCAATTGATCTGCACCTGGGAACTGCGGCTTACCTGGTGGGTATTGCGGCTTTGCTCGGAACGCTAGTGTTTTTCGGGCTTTTGCCTGCATGGTTGCATACCAGCAGAAGCTTTTCCACGGCCGTCAAGTCCAGGGTAGGCAGTGTGCCAAGCCAGGGCAAGGCGAGCCAACGATGGTCGAACTTACTGCTGGCGGGCCAGGTGAGCTTATCGTTGCTGCTGGTTTCGGCCGCAGTGCTTTTCGCCCAAACCCTTCGCAATCTTTCCCACATTGATGCCGGGATGGATCGTGAGCATCTTCTTTCCGTGAGCCTGGATATGAGAAGCACCGGATTCGCGCTTCAGCAGAAAAACCTGGCAGAGTTTTATGCGCAGTTAATTGAGCGGCTCAAAGCTTTGCCGGGGGTGCGCGACGCTGCAGTGCAGATGTGCTCAATTCCTGACTGCGGCTGGAACACCGTGCTTCATGTTTATGGAAATCCAGACCTGGCGGAAGCGCAGCTGCATGGTGAGGAAGATCATGTGGGTTTGGGGTATTTCAAAACTGTTGGAATTCCACTTCTGCAGGGAAGGGATTTCACCACCGCCGATAACCAGCACTCGCAAAAGGTAGCCATTCTGAATCGCGCCTACGCACGGAAGCTTTTCGGGAATGCGAGCCCGCTTGGCCATTGGATCGGGTACACGGATGACCACCAGTTTCTCATCGTGGGCGAGGTTGCGGATGCGCTGGTCGACGGCCTGCGTTCGCCTGCACCCCCGATGGTATATAGGCCCATCAATCAGAGCCCGCAGCCTATTCAGACGATCGCTGTCAGGTCTCGGGGTGCACTGCAGGCACTCCCGGCCGAAATTCGCGAGAGCCTGCGCGCCTTGGCTCCGGCTTTGCCGGTAACAGAGATTGTGCCGCTCGATGTGGATTTTAACGATGGCCTTTCCACGGAAGACTTGCTGGCGCGGCTGACCGGCGTCTTTGGTGCATTGACCCTGGCGGTCGCGGCACTGGGGTTCTATGGCTTGTTGTCGTTTCGTGTTGCGCGAAGAACCTCCGAAATAGGGATTCGCATGGCATTGGGAGCAACGCGTACCCAGGTGCGTGGGGTATTTGTTCGCCAGACGCTAATGATTCTAGTTGCCGGCATGATTCCAGGGGCAGCGCTGTCGTTGGGCGCCGGCTACCTGGCGCGAAAACTTTTATACGGCGCTGGAACGATGGACCTGTGGGCTCTCGGGTTCGCCATCTGTGTTCTTACCGCTGTCGCCGTGCTGGCGACTATCGTGCCGGCGCATCGTGCCGCGTCGATTGATCCCATGCACGCTTTGCGTAATGAGTAAGGCCACATACCTAAGACGACGGTATGCGATCGCCGGCGCGAATTCTTCTTCAGAACTGGCGCGCTCTACGGCGTACCCGAGGTAAAGGTCCAGGTCTTGATGTTCTGAATGGCGGCTGCTCCCCCGGTACCCCCGGTGAAGCCGACATAAGCGGTGTTGCCGCCTACCGTCGAGGGAATGTTGATGGTGAACGCCTGGCTGAAAGTCTTATTGGTAACCGTGTCGGTAAGATTCAGCGTCAAGGTGGCGCCGTTGTAGACCAACTGGGCCGCGATGGTGTCGCCGCTCGACAGCACGATCCCAGAAGAGGTGAGATCGATCGCCGGGTTGGTTGGAGCCGCGCCATTGGTGAAGACTCCAGTGGAATCGTTGCCCTCGCCGGCGTTGCTATAGATATCGAACTTGACCGCGACACTCTTACCGATACTGGCGCCCGTGCCTCCGTTGGGGTTGACCCCGTAACCCAGGCCTCCGCCAAGGCTCCCCAATGCGGTCACGCCGGCGTTTTGGATGGTGAAGGTAAACCCGTCGGCAACTGCGCTGGTGAGCTGGAAGCTAAAGTTGGTGGTAAAGGCCTGGATGTTCATCGGAGTCGTCCAGAAGGCGCTCCCTGCCTTGTAGCCTCCCCCATCGGTGAGTTCCAGGCTCCCGGAGTTCCCCTTGGCACTGCCGTTCACCTGCAGACCGGTCGCGCTGGGGAATCCGCTGCCGTAACTAATTGCTGTCGCGGCCGGGACCGCCAGGGTGTAAGACGCGGTCGCGACACTGCTGTTGGTCAAGCCACTGTAGGTTGCGATCGCGTTGATCACCGCGCTGCTGTTGATGCTGAACGGTCCGCCATATTTTGTCGAGTTGGTGGTGGGGATGGATCCATCGGTGGTGTAGTAAATGATCGCGTTCGCGTTCGCATCCGTTATGGATACGGTCAGCGTGGATGAGAAGGTGGCGCCGCTGCTTGGGCTAATGGTGGGCGAAGGCGCCTGGATCTGATAGGCGCCCACGACGACCGGACTGCTCTGATAGCCGGCCGCCGCTGCGAAGGCGCGAATGGTGAGGGAAACCCCATTCACCACGATGGGGGAACTGTAGACGGGAGACGAAGTCGTGGGCGTCGATCCATCCACCGTGTAGTAGATGGTCGCGCCCGGGGTGGCGCTGGTCAGGGTAACGTTTTGTGCCGTTGTATACGCGCCCGGGAGGGGACTGAAAACTGGGTCGGCCGCAGTTTGCGTAGTACCCGAACTGAAGCTCCAGTTCTTGATGTTCTGAATGGCGGTCGATCCGCCCGTACCGCCGGTGAAGCCGACGTAAGCAGTGTTCGCGCCTACGGTCGAAGGGATATTAATGGTGAACGCCTGGCTGAAGGTATCACCCGTGACCGTGTCGGTAAGATTGAGTGTCAAGGTGGCGCCGTTGTAGACCAACTGGGCCGCGATGGTGTCGCCGCTTGACAGTACGATTCCGGAAGAGGTGAGGTTGACCGCGGGGTTCGCCGGGGAAGCGCCATCGGTGAAGACTCCAGTGGAATCGTTGCCCTCACCGGCGTTGCTAAAGATATCGAACTTGACCGCGACACTCTTGCCGATACCGCCGGTTGTTCCCCCGTTAGGGTTGATTCCGTAGCCCAGCCCTCCGCCATAGGCTCCGAGCGCAGTTGTGCCGGCATTTTGAATGGTGAAGGTAAAACCATCGGCGACGGCGCTGGTGAGCTGGAAGGTAAAGTTGGTGGTGAAGGCCTGGATGTTGACCGGAGTCGTCCAGAAGGCGCTCCCCGCCTCGTAGCCTCCCCCATCGGTGAGTTCAAGATTCCCGGAGTTCACCTTGGCACTGCCGTTCATCTGCAGCCCGGTTGCACTGGAAAATCCGGCGGAGAAGTTGATGCTGCTGGGAGCGCCGGACTGAATGACGTACGTTGCACTGGCGACGGCGCTCGGCGTGCTGCCGGGAGTTACCGCGATAGCCTGCACGGTGGTGTTGCCGGCCACCGTGATGGGCGCGCCGTAGACTGTTGACGAAGTGGTCGGCGTGGAGCCATCGGTGGTGTAGTAGATGGTCGCCCCAGGATCGCTGAGGCTTACGGACTGTGCCGAGGTGTAGGTTCCGGTGGCCGGCGAGAAGGTGGGCGCCGGCGTCTGTGGGGTCGATACCGCCGTCGAGCTCACGGTCCAGTTAAGGATCTTCTGGCTGGCGATCTCGCCGCCCGACGCGCCGGTGAAGCCGATGTAGGCCAGGTTGCTGCCAATGGTCGAAGGAATATTGACGGGAAAGGTGTGGGTGAAGATTTTATTCACCACAATGTCGGTGACCGTCAATACGAGGTTTGTGCCGTCATACGTGATATGCGCATCCATCGTGTCGCCGCTATTCAGCAGAACACCTGAGGAGGTCATATCCACCGACGGAACAGTGGGCGTCGCGCCATCGAGATAAAGGCCAGTGGAATCGCTGCCTTCGCCGGAGTTGTTAAAGAAGTCGAATTTGACGGCGACGCTCCTGGCGATGCTGCCGCCGACCCCGCCATTGGGGTCCGGTCCATATCCAAGGCCGCCCCCTCCTCCGCCCATTGCGGTGGGGCCAACGTTTTGGATGGTGAAGGTAAACCCGTCGGCGAGAGCATCCGAGAGCTGGAAGGTAAAGTCGGTGGTAAATGCCTGGATGTTGGTTGGCGTGTTATAGAAAACGCTCGACGTTTGGTTGGCCAGCCCCGAGGTTAACTGCAGGCGGCTATCATCCACGTTGGTGGCGCTGCCGTTCAAGGTAAGCCCGGCAACGCTGGAGAAGCCGGTGGCGTAGTTAATCTCCGTACCCGGCACCACTACCAGGTAAGACCCGGTTGCCACAGTACTATTGGTTAATCCGCCGTAGGTCGCGATCGCGTTGATCACCGTGGCGCTGCTGACGGTGATCGCCCCGGAATATTTTGTCGAGTTGGTGGTCGGGGCCGATCCATCGGTGGTGTAGTAGATGGTTGCGTTCGGGTTGGTATCGGTCAAGGTGACGGATTGGGTGCCGGTGTACGAACCCGGCGCGGGGGAAAACTGCGGGGCGGGGGTTTGTGTACTGAAGGAATAGGTCGCGCTGGTCACTGCGCTTTGCAGATATCCGGTGGCGCTGGCAATCGCCTGTACCGTGACGCCTGTCGCGAGCTGGAAGCCGCCGCTGCTGTATTCCGTCGAAGCCGTGGTCGGAGTCGATCCGTCGGTGGTGTAGTAGATGGCGGCGCCCGGCACGCTATCCGTAATGGTGATTTGTTGCGCTGCGCTATAGCTCCCGCCGGAGGGTGCAATGACCGGTGCCGGCGTTTGTTGTTCCTGGTTCAGCAACCCGTATACGTCGACCTGGGTGCCGGCGCCAACGTAGACTTTCCCATTCGTCACCACCGGAACCTGGAACTTGATTGCCTGGCCGGCGTCGTCGCGGGTGGGATTTTGACCGCTGTCGTAATATTCCTGCGCCGGGTTGGTGGCGTTGAACGCGTAGAGGATTGTGGGCCCGTTGGAATTGTATTCGTCTGTTCGCAGCGCCCAGACGATGCCGTTCTGGGCGCCGTTGGAAGAGACCACCGGGCTGGCTCCGGGAAAGCCCGAGGTCGCAGAGGACTGTGCCGAGGATCGGGTCGCCAGTACACCGTTGGTGAGGGGAAACATCTTCAGCGCGTCGCCCGACGCCCACACGTAGACATTTCCGTTCCAGTAGGCAGGGGTGCTCCATAACCCTCCGGACAGGGCGCCGGTAATATCCTGCACGGCATTGGTATTGGAGCCGGCATTTGGCCCGGCATAGCCATTGAGGTTATCGCGGTTGAGCACCAGGATCCGGCCCTCCTTGCCCACCTGGACCAGCAAGTGGGGATAGGTCCCCGGCTGATCGGGCAGTATTAGAACGCCCCCGCCGCCCTGATCGAGATCGGACCCCGACAAAGCCGCCTGATTGAAGGAGGTAAAGGCATCCGTGATGGCCAAACCGTTATTAGAGAGATCGTAGCGGAGAATGCTCTCGCCAAAGTCCACATTGTTACTCAGTGGCGGATACGAGCTCAAATCGCCATTGCCCGTGACCAGAAACAGCCTGCCATTCGCGCTTACCGTATCGATAGGAAACCCTGCGCCGGAACTCCAGACTCCGTCCCCATCGCCGTTGGGCGAGGTGCACACCGCCGCTGTTTGATTCAGTGTGGTTTCGTTATAGACCAGAACCCAGCCGTGCCACGGGCCGTCGTCACCGTGAGCTGCAAACCCAATGTAGACATTCCCGTTGAACAGCCCGAGAGCGGGACGGTTGTTCTCCCACAAGGAGCTGAAGCTGAGCGTGCCTCCGGAACTGCCGTTGCCGTTGCCCGGCACCGAAGCCGTGAGCACCACCGGGCTGCCCGGGCGCTCGCTGCCGTTCAGGATATTCAGCGCATGCAGGCGTTGTACGTAGTTGCCGTTCTCTTTGCTCTTGGCGACCAGAAAGATGGTCTGCGTGGTGGCGTCGATCACCGGGGTGCTGGTGATGCCAATCTCCGGATTGATATCTCCGGTACCGCTCTGCACATCGGACGACGGCACCGTGGTGGCGCCCGAGGCGGCTCCATGGGCGGTGCTGATCATGCTCTGCTGCCACAAGGGGCCGCCATTCGCTCCGCCATTGCTATCCGCGTCGAACGCGTAGACGGAATCGTGCTCATCCGCAATAAAAAGGACGTTGTGCGTGGCTCCGTTGATGGTCAGGTTGCCGACGTAGAGCGGTTGCGCGTACACCTCGCCATCCACACTCTGGCTGAAAAGCTTGCCGAATGTATTGGTGTTGACATTGGTCGGCGTAAGAATGGTTTCCTGCGTGTTCTGGCCCTGGTGGGTATTGTCATACCGCCAGGTAAGCACGTTGGGAGCCTGCGCCTGTAGCCTTGCAGCCGGCAAGAGGACAAGCAGAAGCAACAACAAGAGACTGGTAACAGCCACAGTCCTCGTTTGGTGTTTCCGGTGGCTTAACGATTGGCTTAACGGCGAGAAACGAGCAAACAAATTACCCTGCGAAATAAGGCCCCCTACTAAGCCGAAGAGAATTCCTCCGGCAACCCATGACATTCTGGCCGCCATTTTTTATCGCAGCAGAACGTATCTGGCCCTGGAGAATTCTGGGATGAGGCAGGGGGATCGAACGCCACGAGAGTGACGGGTATGTAACCGAAGCATACTTCAGAGGACATTGCCTGGGATCGAAATTCGCATTCGAAATATAACGAAGGGACCATTGCGAGACGAGTATCAAAACGGTAAACTCTTCGCCGCGGACCGGGTGGGAGATCCCGTATTTATGTGGGAGCGCAGTGGAGGGACTTGCTGTTTCCGGGTTCTCACGCAGACTCTGCAGCACCGCCCCGCCTGCTGGGCGTCCAGCGCGTTAGAGTCGGTGCGAGAACTAGCAAAACCCAGACCTTTGTTCGGGAGCCGGGGCGCGGCTACCCCAGATTTCCTGTCAAAAACCGTAGCTTCGGTGAATTTCTTGCGGCTCTCTCTACGGAGAGCCGCATACGTTGCCGCTGATAGAGCCGCGAAGTAGGAAATCTGGGTACGCACGGAGGCTGTGACTTCATTGGTTTTTGGTAGTTTTGGTGGCCGGAAAGCCCTGAAGAGCATGCGTCGATTAAGCATGCTCGGGGTTCCTTCGGCTACGCTCAGGACAGGCTCTTCGACTCCGCGCCGTAAGTTCTCTGTTAAGCGATAGGTCTGCGAGGCGCTTCGCTCCCACGGCAAGCCGGGGCAGGCAGGATGACAAAAACGGTGAGTCGAGTGCTGTGTTATCCCACTCAAGCCCAAAAGCGGCTTGAATGGGGCACCCAGCGGTTGTTGACGATGAAGCAATCCAAAAAATCACAACCTCTCAGGATGACAAAGGGGAGGGTGGTGGCTCTTGTTAGGAGCGTCGACCCGGAGGGCAGAGAACGCAGATCCCTCCACTACGCTGCGCTCCGGTTCCGCGGCAGGCCGGGACAGGCGGGATGACAATTTCGGTCAAACTCGAAGACTTCGCGTGAAAAATCAGTAAAGTCACAGCCTCTCAGGATGACGGACTTTGGGGAGGGTTCGACAAAAGTCTGGCCGAGAGTGCCAAACAAGAAAAAATCAAAAAAGTCACAACCTGTCGGGATGAAAATTCGATGGCTGGGCTAAAGCTTTCTGGTCAGCGGCTATTTAACGTCCACCCTATGTGGAAGTTTCACCCTCCCCTTTGTCATCCCGCTGCCCCGGCGTGCCGCAGGATCGCAGCCGGTCTGCCCCGGCTCCTGCACAAAGGTCTGGGTCTTGCCGGTTCTCACGCGGGACGCATTTCTTGTTTGATTGTTTTGCACCGGGTGCTACAGTCTGCCCATGCTTGAGAGTCGACGCGACGCCGGCCTGGTCCGTGCCATCGGGGTTCGGGGCCTGACGACCAGCACAATTAATGCCATGGTCGGCGCCGGCATTTTCGTAACACCCGGGGCGCTTGCTGCCTGTATGGGACGGTCGGCGCCGATCGCATTCGTCTTGTGCGCTATCGCTATGGGTGCGGTCACCATATGCTTTGCCGAGGGCGGCAGCCGTGTCGCCACCAGCGGCGGAGCTTATGGAGTGATTGAAGCTGCGTTTGGACCACTAGCCGGCTACATTGCCGGCACGCTTTTGTGGTTGAGCGACGCACTCACGTGCGGTGGGATAGCCGCGGCGCTGGGCGATGTGGTGGTAAGCGTGGTGCCGCAGCCGTTCAAGGTCCCCATACACATGGTGGTGATCATCAGCGTGATTGGAGCCGTGGTGGTGGTGAACCTCGGCGGGGTCAAGCGCGGGGTGCGGCTCGTCGATTGGGTGACGGCGATCAAGATAATTCCCCTGTTCCTCTTTCTCGTCGTGGGCGTTACCGCGATGCATCGTGCCAATTTTGCCGCCGGCGTGCCCTCTGGCGCTCAGGGCCTGGGGCGCGCCCTGATCCTGGTGTTGTTCCTGCTCACCGGCATGGAAGTCTCGCTCAGCGCGAGTGGTGAGGTGGAGCGGCCTTCGCGCACCATTCCACGTGCCTTGGCCATCACGCTCTTCTTCGTCACCTTCCTATACATTGCGATCCAGGTCGTGGCTCAAGGGATGATGGGTGCTTCTCTGGCGCAATCCGCGGTCCCACTGGCGGATGCGATGGCACACATTAGCCCGGTGCTAAGGATGGTGATGATTGCCGGCGCAAGCGTTTCGATGATGGGGTGGATTGCCAGCGATCTTCTCAGCAGCCCGCGGATCCTGTTTGCCTTCGGGCGCGATGGACTGCTTCCCCAGGCACTGGGACGCGTACATCCGCGCACCCATGCACCCCATGTGGCGATCCTGTGCTATGCGGCGCTGGCGATGGGGCTGGCGTTGACCGGCAGTTTCGTTGAGCTGGCGGTGCTGGCAACGCTTGCCGTCACCGTTCTTTATGGGGCCGGGAGCGTCGCAGCGTGGCGCCTGGCACGAGATGGGGTGGCTCAGAACGGCGTGCCTCTCAACTTTCGCGGGCTCACCGCTGCTATGGTCGTGGCTACCACGAGCATGGTGATTTTCTTTGCCATGGGCTCACGCGCGGAGATACTGGGCGTGTTGGCCGTGATTGGTGTGAGTGGCACCATATACGTGTTGCAGACACGGCTTGCGCTCGCCCCTGCCAAACTCTGAATCGCTATAAGGTCCGGGGACGAAGAAACCCCTCATTAGCAATAGCGGTTGGCGCCATTTCCAGATTTTTGAACTCGCCGATGTTCCAGTTCTCCAGGAGCTTAGCCGGTGGCTTGCGCAGCATGCTCGATAGACGGTACAGCATCGGTGATAGCCTCTGTTTCCGCCATCCTGCGAACTGCGTGCAAAGTCTGGTGTGCGGTAAGTCCCCTTGGGCCTGAAGTGAAGGATCATTGTGACGGCGCTACACCTGCCGTCCTGGGCACCAGCCGAATGGTCTGTAAGCTCAGCACCTGAACCAATTTTCAAAAGCAAGTTCTCCCCTGCATAATGAAAGGTTGTTGGGGCCGTTCGCGACAAACCGCCGAGACGGAGAGTACGTACGATGAAAGATCTCTTTGACCCTACCCTGGCAGAAGACATAAAGCAGCGAATCATGCGCCTCGATCCGGAGAGTGAGCGGCAGTGGGGCAACATGAGCCTTGCCCAGACCCTGGCGCATTGTACGTCTGGCATACAGATGGCGACGGGCGTCATCAACCCCAAACGTGCACCCTTTCCTGCCATTGTCATCGGCCAGCTCATCAAGCCGCTGGTCTTCGGGAACGACAAGCCGATGCGCCGAAATTCACCGTCCTCGCCGGAACTTTTCTCGGCGGATCCCACACAGCGCGACTTAGAGGGCGAACGCGCCCATCTCATCACAGCTATCGATAGCTTCGTCACCAAGGGCGCAGCCTGCTGCTCCCGGCACCCACATCCTTTCTTTGGTCCGCTCAAACCGCAGCAGTGGGCCATTCTCATGTACAAACACGTTGACCATCATTTACGACAGTTCGGTGTCTAAGAGGGTTCCTATGAGCGTGTCCAATTCCGCAAAGGTCGCAGTGCCCTCCATGGGACCTTTGCGGGTCACGGCAATCGCGCCACTGGCGCAGGCGTAGCGCAGCGAGTGGTCGACCGCTTTGCCTTCTTCGCGGCACGCAACGTACGTGGCGCAGAAGCAGTCGCCGGCGCCGGTGGGGTCGACCTCGCGGACCACGAACGCCGGTACGTCGAGCCGGCACGACCGGTCGTAATAGGTGCAGCCGGCGCTGCCGTGCTTCACCACGATCTCTCGAATTCCGAGGGCGAGTAACGGCTTGATGGCCTCGGCTTCCGTTTGCGCATCCACCAGAAGGGTCACCTCGTCGCCGCTGGGCAGGAACACGTCGGTTTGTTCGAGGATCGATCGCAGTGCTTGCCGAATGCCCGCGCTTCTGAGTATCTCCGGCCGGATGTTAGGGTCGAAGGAGATCACGCCACCTCGGCGTTTCACCATGCCGATCGCCTTGCGGACGGCTGCGGTGATTCCCGGAGAGAACAGGGATGAACCCATGACGTGAAACCACGTGCAATCCGCGAGCACAGACTCGGTGATCGACGACACTGAGAGGCGGCCGGAAGCGCTATTGGCAATGTTGAAGATGAAGTGACGCTCGCCCGTCTCCGTGTAGGTGACAAATGCGCTTCCGGTGACTGCGTCGGGGAGCAAAGCGATGGCACTCGTGTCGACACCGTCCCGCCGGAGGCGGTCGATGTTCAGCCAGCCGAAATCGTCGTCGCCTACGCAGCCGATGATCCCTGGCGCGCGTCCGAGCCGGCCCACCTGGTCGATGAAGATGGCGGGAGCGCCACTCGGGAAAGGGCCCACCAGAGTGCCCGGCGCGCGAAAGCTTTGGCCGCGCTCGGTCGCCATGATCTCTACCAGGATCTCCCCGATGGTCATGATCCGGGCCATTCGACGGCTCCTTTCAGGCGCGGCGATGGGTCTGCACGTCCATCGCGGCCGCGCACAGAATAACGCAATTCCGAACAGTAGACTTGTTTAAGGCGGAGAAGCGGACGGCGGTTGACGAGCAAACCGGAAGTGGTGAACAGGACGTGATCTTCTCAGTTCACAACTCTTTGCAATTTATTGCCTGGTTGTGACACAGTGTTGAGCCTGTACGCTTATTCTCGCTCAATGACGTGCCAAATCGTTTCCGATGGAGTTCCACGTGAATAAGAGACTTTGTTTCATGCTCATCGCATTGGCTACAGCTCCGGTTGTTTTGCAGTCGCAAGAGCCGCCGGTCGCACCCTCCAATCCGATCTCCGCCAGCGAGAAAGGCCTTTACACACTGGTGAGCGGCGAAGTCATCGCTGCCGCCGAGAAGATGCCGGAGCAAAACTACGCGTTCAGGCCAACCCCGGAAGTTCGCAGTTTCGGGCAACTGGTGGGCCACGTGGCCGACGCTCAGTACAGTTTTTGTTCGGAGGCAACGGGCGAACCGAATCCCATGAAGGCCATCGAAAAAACGAAGACCTCAAAGGCCGATCTCGTGACCGCCCTGAAGGACGCCGTTGCTTACTGCAATAAGGCATACGCCGGTATGACTGACGCGCAGGGCAGCCAGACCGTGAAACTGATGAACTACGATGTGGCAAGGCTTACTGTATTGTCCGTCAATACGGCCCACACCGATGAGCACTACGGGAACATGGTCACCTACTTACGAATAAAAGGCATCGTCCCCCCCAGCAGCGAAAAACACGCCAGCCAGGGACAGATGTAAGTGCGCTTCTCTCGTGACTATGCCAGCAATCAGCTTTGGGGCGTGGGTATCGACACATCTTGCTGCAGCGTGAAAGCGAGCAGGGTCTCACTCGGGACCCTTACCTGGTCGCCCCTGGTGATGATTTCCGAGCCTGCGCCAGCACCTGCACCGATGCCCGCGCCGACCGCTGCTCCCTGGCCGCCGTCGGCAACGCCACCGATGAGCGCTCCAAGAGCTGCTCCGCCGACCGTTCTCCTGACGGTGCTCGCGCCCCGCGACTTGCCGGTCACCTCGTATTCTCCCGTCACCACGGGCACCAACTTTCCATTCACCACAATCCCGGTCAACTCCAGGCGGAGCTGCGATCTGCCGCTGAACTCTCCTGACTCCTTCGATTGTGTCAGCCGGCCATAGACGAGGGCATCTGCAGGGATTAGCACATTGCCCTCCAACCTCAGGGGTTCTTCGAGCGAAGCCTGGAAGCGGTCTCCCGCGACGTTATAGGTGGAATCGATGGCATCCATGGTGCGCACAGAAATTCGTGTCCCGGCCGGGATAGTTACATAGGCCGGGTTCATTTCGACATGCGCTACGGTCGCCGGATCGTCGGGAAGCGCACTTTGCGGCTGCGGCGCGGGGGCACCTGTTGCGCCTCCCGAATCGAACTTGAGCGAAACGACGTCAGCGACGTTATATTTCTGGACCGTCGAGCCGACCTGGAAGCTGATGTCGTTCTCGGTGCCCCCCAGGAACTTGCCCTTGATCAGACTGCCGTTCTTCAACTCCAACGTATCGGCCAACGCCATCGACGCTACCAGAGTCAGGGCAAAAAGGAATCTGTATCTCGGCTTGAGCCTCATGATGTCCCTTCGATGCCCGTGCTTACTTGCCGGATTTATATAAATTGCTGGCCAGTTAAGTGATCCACCCTGCAAGCTTCCATCTAATCCCTCCTAAGAGGAATTAGGCATTGGGGTGGCTTGTCCTTTTCAGCTGCTCTGACCTTTTTCCCCAAGTACCAGCTCGGGATCGGGGTGCCCTATTCTGTGGCCAACTACCCGACTGGTAACAATCCTGGGACTAACATACCCTGGGCGCCGGCGACGGACGGTTTGCGCAACATCACCGGGCTCAATCGTCCCGACGGCCTGGTAGCCATCTGGGGATCACCTCTACTGTAAGCGGGAACGGCGATACCGGAGCCGACCCGGACCGTCTTGTTGTGGTGGTGGATAGGGCTGCAAACACCGATTCTTCACTGGCTGCAAGCACACCATTTATCGAGGTCACCGGCGCTAAATTTGGTGAGGTAACTACGCGGCGTTTTCTTCACACCAGGCACAGACTTCGACGGGTTCCGCAAGAACGCCCTACTGTTCACGTTAACAGGACGTTGAGTTTGCAGCGGATAGCCGATTTACTGCGGCTCCCGCTGCTTTCCCTTTGCCTCGCTGGGTGTGCTGCTGAAGGGCCACGCCCAGCACTATTCACTTCAATAACCATTTATCTTGAAGATAGGAGGGAAAAAACAGGTGTCCCCCTACTCCGTGTAGGCTGGAAGCTCATCGAAGCAAGCAATGGGATGGCGGGCGGGTACTCCTACCGCAGGCCTCGAGGACACATAGTCGATGACAGACTGGTTCGCACGCCCCGTTCTGCACGTCAAGGACGTCGAGGCCTCAGTTAGCTTTTATGTTAACCTGCTCGGCTTCACGAGCGCCTGGCGTTACGACGAGGACGGCAGAGCGCATGTGGCGCAGGTCGACCGGCAGGGGTGCGCGCTTATCCTGGCCGACACGTGGCCGGATAAGATTGGCAAGGGGCTGATGTTCATTTCACTGAATGTCGAGCCAGCGACGCGCGAGGCCGCGGTCGGCGCGCTGGATGCGCTGCGCGCAGAATTCGAGGCCAAGGGCGTTCCGGTCAAGGATGGTTCGTGGGGCTACCGGCTTCTGGTGGTCGACGATCTCGATGGCAATCAGCTCTTCTTCAACTATCCGAGTGAGACTGCATCCGGCAAGACTGCTGGAGAGAACGCATAATCGTCGCTATCGCATATTGATAGTGTGTTCGAAGAGAAATTCCCCTTTCCCCCGTTTTCCCCACCCAATTGTTAGGTCACGGCGACAAACATGAATGTGCTTGGATGCAAGACTCCTTTTAGAACTTTACATACCTATACATCTATGTGTACATTCCTTGTACTGGGTGGCGGGTTGCAGAGAAAGATTGCAAACACCTGGTGAAGGGCTTCAGGCGCTATTGTGCGCTACGCGTGAGATTGGACCTTCTATGGCGCTTATTCGTCGAATATCGAACCTTCTCTTCCGATCGAAAGTTGACATGGAGATCGAGGCGGAACTCAAGTCACACATTGAGATGCGAATTGAGGACAACATCGCCGCTGGGATGTCCTCCGAGGGTGCCCGGCGGGATGCGTTGCTCCGCTTTGGAAACCCAACGAGCACGAAAGAAAGGGTAGCCGGCGCGGATGCCATACTTACGCTCGATAGCCTCTGCTCCGATATCCAGTATGCGTACCGCCAATTATCGAAGAATCCGGGATTCGCCTGCACCGCAGTTTTGGTGCTGGCCCTGGGCATCAGCGCTACCGTAGCCATCTTCGCCTTTGTGGATGCAGCGCTGATCAAGCCGTTGCCCTATGCCAACCCGTCGCGCCTGGTGGCCTTGTTTGAAAGCACACCATTGGGACCGACGTTCCATCTCTCTTATCTCGATTACCTCGATTGGAGAAGGCTGAATAATGTTTTCAGCTCAGTCGAGGCATACGACAACATTAATTTTGCGCTGAGTACGGCTACCGGGGTGCAGCAGATAGACGGCGCTACCGTGAGCGGCGGGTTCTTCCGCACTCTTGGGATAGCGCCAGTGTTAGGGCGCGATTTTCGGGCTGATGAAGATTTGGCGAGCGCACCTCGCACGGTGATGCTGAGCTACGCTACGTGGAAGAATCGATATGGAGGCCGGCACGATGTTTTGGGGCAGACGATTACCCTGGACGGCGCCTCCAACATCATCATCGGTGTCCTGCCACCAGGATTTTATTTTATTCCCGCAGGCCCGGCGGAGTTCTGGACGGCATTACATGCATCCTCCAATCCTGTTGATCGTGGGGAACATGGACTTTCGGCAATTGCGCGGCTCAAGGACGGAGTCTCTGTAGCCACCGCATCGGCGAACATGAGCTCAATTGCACGGCGGCTGGCAAAACAGTATCCGGATTCGGATGAAGGACGGGGCGCGACCGTCATGGTGTTGACGGAGTTAATTGTCGGGAATATCCGTCCGATTCTGCTATTGCTTTTGGGTGGGGCTGCATTGCTGCTGTTGATCGCAGGCGTCAATGTGTCCAGCTTGTTGCTGGTGCGCACCGAAAGCAGGAGACGAGAGATTGCCGTTCGCGGGGCACTGGGCGCATCGCGCATGAGACTCGTCCGGCAGTTTGTGACGGAAGGTTTAATACTGGTAGCGGCCGGAAGCACCCTCGGCGTGTGCGCTGCTAATGGCGCGATGCTGCTGTTGACCCGGCTCATTCCCGCCAACATGCTGTCGAATATGCCCTATCTGCGCGGGCTCGGGTTAAATGCACATGTGATGTGTTTTGCAACTGCAATCGCGTGCCTATCGTGGCTGCTGTTTTCGCTGACACCAGTCCTGCGCTTTTCGCTATCCGATCTGCATAATGGATTGGCGGACGGTGGCCACGGCTGTGGCCGGGACCCTGTGGCGGCGACTGGGCGCGAACCTTGTGGTGCTGGAGTTATGTACGGCGATGATATTGCTGGTAGGGGCCGGACTGCTGGGCAAGAGCTTTTATCATTTGCTGCATACCGATATCGGATTCCAGCCCGATCACCTGGCTATGTTGCGGTTGACAGCGACGCATTCAGGCTATCCGAAGGACGAGCAGGTGGTTGCGTTGGCGCAACACGTTATGGGCGTGATTGCACGTTTGCCTGGAGTACAGTCGGTGGCGGTCTCTCACCAATTGCCTGTCGGTGGAGGAGGAGGAAACACGAGCTTCCAAATTTTAGGGCGGCCCAGCCATGAAAAGGGGTATGAGGCAAATAGCAGGCAGGTGAGCGCTGGTTACTTTGGCACGGTACGAGCGCGGTTATTGCAGGGGCGGTATTTCAACGAGGGGGAAGATGCGTCGAAGCCCCAAGTGATGGTCGTTAATCAGGCATTCGCGCGAAAGTATTTTGCCGGTGAAGATCCCATCGGCAAGCAGATTCGTTATGACGAGTCGGAACCAGCGATCCAGATTGTCGGTGTGGTGGATGACATCAAGGAGGGCCCGCTGGACGCAACTACCGACCCCGCGCTGTATGTCCCGTTCAGTCAGGAGCCGCACGATACGTTTTTTGTTGTCGTACGCACGTTGCAAGAACCGCGAGCTTTGCTGGCCACGCTGGCAGGGACCATTCATCAGATCGATCCGGGCATTATGACCTTCGGTGGAGAGACGATGGTGGAGAGGATAAATCACTCGCAGTCAGCTTATTTGCATCGCTCCTCGGCGTGGGTGGTGGGCGGCTTTGCGGTTGCGGCGCTGTTTCTGGGTATGGTCGGCCTATATGGGGTAGTGGCTTACTCTGTGAGCCAACGAACGCGCGAGATTGGTGTACGCATGGCACTGGGCGCGCAACGCAGCTCGGTCTATCAACTCGTTTTGGGAGAGGCAGGCCGGCTCACAGCCTTCGGCCTGGTGGCAGGCCTGATTTGCGCAGTCGCAGCGGCGACGCTGATGCGCAAGCTGCTCTTTGGTACACAGCCCTGGGACGTGCCTACACTGGCTACCGTTGCCACAGTGCTAGCCGTCTCTGCATTGTCAGCCAGCTACATCCCGGCGCGTCGTGCTGCGTCGGTCAATCCGGTGGAAGCTCTCCGTGCGGATTAGGGGGCTGGAAAATGACTGCCACAACTCACTCGTGGCGTAAGGCATCCATGGGTTCCAGGCGAGAGGCGCGGCGTGCGGGTATCCATCCGGAGCTAAGAGCGACTGCAAGCAATAAGAGCGCCGCGCCAAGGATGGATAGCGGGTCGGTGGTCTTCACTCGGTAAAGGAGTGACTCGACCAGGTGTCCTAAACCCAGGGCAACCAAAATTCCAATGGCAACGCCGGCTACAGCGAGCCAGCCGGACTCGCGCAAGACCATGCCACGCACCTGGCCGCGCCTCGCGCCCAAGGCCAGGCGAATGCCAATCTCATTGGTCCTTTGGGCCACGGTATACGCCATAATGCCGTAGATCCCGACGCAGGCAAGGGTGAGTGCAAGCAGCCCGAAGCCCATGCTCAGACTGGCAAATATTCGTTCCTGCTGCAGGTCGGCGTCAATTTGCTGGCGCTGGGTACGGATATCCAACAACGGCAGATTTGGATCGATGTGCTGTACCGCCGCTCGCAGGGAGGGCACAATCGCGTTTGCCTTCATCGGCGTGCGGACGATGTAGGTTAGACCACCCATCTCAGGCTGCTGACGGTACAGACCGAAATGCATGGGCGGAGGATTGTCGCGCAGTGCGTCGTAACGTGTGTCGGCGCAAACGCCGATAATCTCTATCCACTTTTCGTCTTTTCCTTTCGGTCCCGCGCGGAAGCGTTTGCCTATGGGATTTTGATGAGGAAAGAAGCGGTTTGCCAGCGCTTGATTGATGATCGCCACTTTGGGAGAAGTCCCGGTATCCTGCCTGGTGAAGGCTCTCCCGGCCACCATTGGAATTTTCATCACAGAAATAAAATCCGTTCCCACGTCGGCCGCCCTGGGAAGCTTGCTCATCTCTTCCGGCGTGGGCGAGATTTCATCCTCAGGCGTTCCCTCGATATGGAAGCCTGTGATCATCTGCATGCCCACCAGCAGGGGAGCGTCTGACGCGGTCACGCCCTCAACCCCGGGGACCGTGGATAATGCCTCTTCCAGCCGGGCGTGCAGGGCTACATCTTTTGGAGCCGGATAGCGCAGGCTGGGCGCGTCGATCTCGAAAAGGACTAGATGATCGACCGCGAAGCCGGGATCGATGCTGTTGAGATTCATGAGCGTTCGCAGGAAGAGCCAGGCCGCGATGACCAGAACGGTCGATACCGCGATCTGAAAGGCAACGATTCCTTTGCCGCTCCAGGCGCGGCGACGGCGGCTTGCCGTCTGCGCACTCTGCTTGAGGGCGGCGCCTGGTTCGGCGCGCGTCGCCGCCCAGGCGGGCAAAATGCCGAACAGCATCCCGGTACCGATGGTAATGGTCGCGGTGAAGGCAAATACCTTCCAATGGAAGGGGACTTCCATCCTGGAATAATCCCACGCCTTGGCGATAAGGTGCGGCAATGCGCTCCGGCATAGATAGCCGAGGGCCAGTCCTAGTACTCCCCCTATGAATGAAAGCAATAGACTCTCGGTCAACACCTGGCGCAGAACGCGCGACCGGCCGGCGCCGAGCGCCAGCCGCACACTCATCTCCCGCTGTCTCGCCGCGGAGCGGGCAAGCATCAGGTTGGCGATGTTGGCGCACGCCATCAACAGCACCGCGCCGACCATCGTCAGCAGTACATAAAGAGGCTTGGCATATTGGTGCGCAATGTAATTTAGACCCTTGCTGCCATTCTCGACTCGGATGTGCGGCAGCGTGTCACCTTTCTTGATGGCCGTGGTGGCCCGTACGGCTGCACCCAGGGCTACATCGAGCGAGGCGCGCGCCTGCTCATCAGAGACACCGGGCCGGGCGCGAGCCATGACTTGCAACCAGTAAAGCTGAGTGCTGGCCAGGACTGGTTTCGAATCTCCGAAGGGTGCTCGAAATAACGGCATGGTCGAAAGCGGCATGAAGAGATCGGGCGATTGCTGGACGCTCTCTGCTCCCGAGAAGCTCCGGGAGTTGACACCGACTATAGTGACTGGCGTCATATCGACGTCGATCACCTTGCCCAAAACAGCGGGCGACCGGCCGAAAGCCCGGCTCCAGAAACCGTCGCTGATCACGGCTACGGTTCCGGTTCCGGGTGCGCCATCATCCGAGGGAAGGATCGACCGGCCCAGAGCCGGCTGCACTTGCATCTGCTGATAGAAGTTCCCGGAGACGAGCTGGGCATCGGCTGGTTGTGCAGCACCATTGACGGTTACGTTTACGCGGTCGAGGCTCTTGAATGCAAAAAGATCTTCGAGCGCATGGTTATTGGCGCGGAGCTGCTGATAGATCGGGTAAGTAAATCCGTCATATCGTACGAGTTGGTTCTGTTGCTTAGGATCGGGAAGCTCATCCGCATCCCCCCAGATCATGTGAATTACGACTTTTGCATCCCCGCTCATGGTCAGCAGCCGCAGTTGGCCCGGATGGGGTACACCGAGATGCTCCAGCAACATCTCGTTGGCCACAGAAAAGATGGTGGTATTGGCGCCGATGGCGAGCGCGAGCGAGGCTACAGCGATGGACGTGAAGCCAGGGCTCTTGCGCAGGATTCTCAAACCGTAGCGAAGGTCTTCGCTCAACTCGTCCCACCAGCGCAAGCCTAGTGAACTTCGCATGGCGTCTTTGTGTGCTGCGACCGCGCCGAATTCCAGCCGAGCCTGCCGCATCGCCTCGCTCGGACCCAGACCTTCGCGCACCAGGTCTGCCGCGCGCGCCTCCAGATGGAACCGGATTTCAACCTCCATGTCGGCTTCCAGGCCTCTCCCCCTCAACGCGGAGCGTATCCAGGACTTCAGTCGTGGCCAGGGAGATTTCATGACTTACTCTCCGCGGCGGTGAGCAGCAGAATCGAGCCGATGATGCCGGCCATGCGGTTCCATTTCTCCGTTTCGTCGGCAAGCTGCTTGCGGCCTGCGGCTGTGAGACTGTAATACTTGGCGCGCCGGTTGTTTTCGCTTTCGCCCCACTCGCTCTTGATCGCGCCTTCGTGCTCCAGACGATAGAGTGCGGGGTACAGGGAGCCTTGTTGGATCACCAACTGCTCTCCGCTAATCTGCTGAATCCGCAGGAGGACGCCGTAGCCATGCAGCTTACCCAACGAGACCGCCTTGAGAATCAGCATCTCCAAAGTTCCCTGCATCAGGTCGACCTGCTTGGGCATTCTAGAGCTCTCCTTGGTTATCTAGGAGAGAGTGCCGCAGACTCTCCTAGACTGTCAAGGGGTAAAAATGGTTTTTAGAATGTTTTCGTTAAACTCACAGAATCGCCATCTTGAGAGGCTGTGACTTTATTGAGTTTGTAGTTTTGGTGGCCGGAAAGCCCTGAAGAGGTGCGTTGATTAAGCATCGTCGGGGTTCCTTCGGCTACGCTCAGGACAGGCTCTTCGACTCCGCGCCGTAAGTCCTCTATTGAGTGATATGTCTGCGAGGCGCTTCGCTCCCACGGCACGCCGGGGCAGGCAGGATGACGATTCTGTGGGAGAACTAACGGAACGGAGACCTTTGTTTGGGAGCCGGGGCGCACAGCAGGTCCCTCGGCTTCCCCGGATTTCCTGTCAAGAACCGTAGCTTCGGTGGATTCCATACGTCGCCCCTGGTAGAGCCGTGAAGTAGGGAATCCGGGTGCGCTCCCACGGCACGCCGGGGCAGGCGGGATGACAAGTGGAGGATGGTGCATCCATGGGGAATTGGCTAGTGGCTGAAAGAATCGTTAGGTGAGTGCCGTGGTATCCCACTCAAGCCAAAACCGGGCTTGAATGGGGCACCCAGCGGTTGTTTACGATGAAGCATCAAAAAAGTCACAGCCTCTCAGGATGACAAATTGGAGGGCGATGACTTTTATTAGGGACCATCAGCTTGGATGGACAGAAAAGAAACAGCAGGTCCCTCCAGTTCGCTTCGCTTCGGTCCCACGGCAAGCCGGGGCAGGCGGGATGACGATTCTGTGGGAGTCTTGACAATCTCGGGCTGACGCCTAACCCCCCAGCAGTCATAAATTTGGCAGCAAAAAACTGTGCTACCTAAAACTGTGAAGCGCATCAAAGGTCCAGACGGCGAGGGAAGGTCAATTTGCTGAGATCACTTTTTGACTCCATCGGACAGGTGGCGTTATTTGGCGCAAAGGCCTTGCGCGATGCTTGGATGCCTCCGTTTGAAGGCGAATACCTGCTCATGCAGCTCTATGAGATTGGCGTAGGCTCCTTCTTCCTGGTCGTGGCGTCCGGCCTGGCGCTCGGCGTGGTGATTACCTTGCACACCCGAAGTACCCTGGTGCAGTTTGGCGCGACCGCGGAAATTCCCGTCTTCCAGTCACTTGCCTTCTTCAATGAGATTGGCCCCCTGGTCGCCGCCCTGCTGATGGCTGGGCGCGTAGGCGCCGGCATTGGAGCACAGCTCGCGAACATGCGCGCCACGGAGCAGATCGACGCTCTTGAAACCCTTTCCATCAATTCCTTCAATTTGCTGGTAGTCACCAGGGTCATCGCCTGCACCGTCATGCTTCCGCTGCTGACCATCTTTATGGATGCAGCGGGTATCGTCGGTGGCTTCCTCTCCGAGCATTTCTCGTCCCATCTAAGCTGGACGCTCTACATGCAGCGTGCCTTCGACGGAGTCGCACTCGCCGATTTCCTTCCCCCCACGCTCAAGACCGCGGTCTTTGGCTATCTCATCGCCGTCATCTCCTGCTTTTATGGCTACACCACCAACGAGGGCTCCGACGGCGTGCGCAAAGCAGCTACCAACAGCGTTGTCGTCTCTTCGCTGGTGGTCATCCTGGCCGACGTGATTCTGGTCAAGTGCATCTTCTTTCTCTTTCCGGAGCAGGCCATATGACTGAGGCGCAAGCCAGCGATGTCATGATCGCGTTCGAAGAAGTAGAAAAAGGTTTTGACGACAGGAAAGTTCTGGATAAGGTGTCGTTTACCGTTGCCCCGGGAGAGGCAGTGTGCATCCTGGGCCGAAGCGGGACCGGCAAAAGCGTGACCTTAAAACTCATGATTGGCCTGATGACGGCCGATGCTGGAAGAGTCCTGGTGACCGGACAGGATATGTCGTCTCTGGATGAAGACGGGTTAGTGAAGATCCGCCGCAAAATGGGTTATCTCTTTCAGAGCGCCGCGCTGCTTGATTCCTTCACTCTGAATGAAAACATCGGCCTGCCCCTTCATCGCCTGTACCGCAACAAATCTCTGGAGGAGATCAAGAGCACGGTCCAAGAGGTTTTGAAAGAAGTCGGCCTGGAAAGGGATGGCAACAAAATGCCTTCGGCACTCTCCGGTGGTATGCAGAAGCGAGCCGGGCTTGCGCGGGCGCTGGTGCTTGAGCCGGAAATTCTGCTGGTGGATGAGCCCGCCAGCGGATTGGACAGGATCACCGCCTCTGAGATTGATGCCCTTCTCATGAAAGTCAAAGCCGAGCGTCACACCACCATGGTGATTGTGACGCACGACATTCAAGGGGCACGCAAGATCGCGGACAAGTTTGCGGTGTTGGATCAAAGCCGGCTCCTGGCGTTCGGCACGCCGGAGGAACTAGACCGCAGGGATGACAAGCGGTTGCAACAATTCATAGCGGAGCACTGCATCGTCGCATGAAAAACCACAATGTAGTCGTCGGGGTTTTCGTTACCGTCGCCATCGTGTTGTTCGGCGCCTGCCTCTTTCTGATTGGCAATCAACACAGAGCGTTTAACCGTCACGTCGTTTTCTACACCAATTTTCAGAGTGTGGATGGCCTTCCCAAGGGGGCGACAGTCCGAGTGAATGGCATGGATGCGGGCCAGGTGGTAAATATCCAGATCCCCGGCAGCCCGGCCCAAAAATTCCGCCTGAAGTTGAACGTAGAGGATCGACTGCATGGTTTGATCCGCGAAGATTCGTTCGTGACCGTCGAGACCGAGGGCCTGGTGGGAGATAAATTCGTGCTCATCCATTCCGGCACTGATCGTTTCCCGGAAGCCCCGCCGGATAGCACTCTGGCCAGCAAAGAGGCCTTCGACTTAACCAAGATGCTGGAGCAGGCCCAGGGTGTCATCACCCAGGCGGGCACCACCCTCACCGCCCTTCAAGGCACCATGAAAGACGTAAGCGGGCGCCTTGACACCACTCTCGACACCGCAACCGGCACCCTGAGAACCGCAAACGGCACCATAAGAAACGTAGACGGAGTGGTGCTCGACGTGCGAAACGGGAAGGGCACCGCTGGGCTTCTGCTCGAGGACAAAGCAACCGCGGCGGATGTAAGGCAGTCCATCGCGAACGTTCGCCAGACAACTGAGAAGCTCAACGACACCTCCACACGCGCCGACAACCTCCTGGCGGACGTGCAGACGAGGCAGCTGATCCCCAAGATCGACGACACCCTGACCAGTGCCAAGGCAGCAACCCAGAACCTCAACCAGACGTCGGAGCAAATCAATACCACGCTGAAGAGCGCATTTGCCCAGGATCAGTATGGCGAAGACGCAGGCACCAACCTGCAGCAATCCCTTACCAATCTCAACCAGGCCTCAGGAAATCTGACCGACGACACAGAAGCGTTGAAGCACGAATTCTTCTTTAAAGGCTTCTTCAAACACCGCGGTTACGACAACCTTGACGATCTACCGGCCGAGCAGTATCGTTCCGGGCAGATTTTCAAGTCGTTGCCTGAGACGCGCGAATGGATCGACGCCGGGTCTCTTTTCACTACGAACCAGAGCGGGGAAGAAGTGCTGTCGCCGAATGGCAGGCAGAATATCGATCAGGCTGTGGGCCAGTTGAAAGAGATCTACGATAAACCTCTCATCATCGAGGGTTACGCTTCTTCCGGATCGCCTTCGGATGAACTGGTGCAATCACGCAGAAGAGCGACCCTGGTCCAGACCTATCTGCAACTGCACTACCATCTTGAGCCCAAGAATACCGGCATCATTGCCCTCAGCAGTACGCCACCGCAAAATTCCGGTAAGACTACATTTAACGGGGTCAGCCTGGTCAGTGTCGGCGCGAAGAAGTAGAGCCCAGGGACCGCCTTCTCCAATGTTTTGAAACGAACTCGGCTTCAACCATTGCGGGATGATTTCTCCATGCGAAACGGGATGGACAGCGAGTTGTTTACATCCCGCCGAGAGAGCGTGTATGGAATGGGCAGGCGCTCATCTCAGGTTCGTTGTCATCGGGAAGCGCATACTGCTTCCATTCGCGGTTGCGACGGTCTCCGTAGAATCCTATGTCGGGATGTACGGTCATTCCATCATAGGCCAGCATGCGCTTGTGAATGCGTTGCCGGACGGACGCTGCGATCGGCTGCGAGGTGGCTGGATCGATGAAAAGAAACCTGGGCTGGAAGATGAGCACCATTCCTGGACCGAGATTTCTGCTGCGACGGAGCTGGTAGGTGGGTGACGCTCCCACGACGAACATCTCGCAACCTTCAAAGGCGAACTCCCAAAGGGGATCATCCGGTGTCCTGTGGGTGGCCGGGTGGCGGTCGTGCTGATGAAGAAACTGCAGGACCTTCCAGAAATGTGTGACAAAGGATAGGTGATCCGTCATCGA
Source organism: uncultured Acidobacteriaceae bacterium (assembly GCA_963721125.1). Lineage (GTDB taxonomy): Bacteria > Acidobacteriota > Terriglobia > Terriglobales > Acidobacteriaceae > PALSA-350. The sequence goes on from CAVRHZ010000002.1 coordinate 247,782, forward strand.
CGGATCAGGCTCGAAGAATGCGACCAGGCTCGAGCGTTCGTGGCCAGGTGTACCGGTAACAGTGGCAAATTGCCGCATGTTTGTCAGCAATTCCTGAAGATTGCTCTGGGCAATAAACGTGTAGAGCATCTCACCGCGCGCCTCGCCACTTTGACCGAAGAAGCATGGATATGAGGGCGTGCCAAGCCTGGCTCGATATTGTTCGTATGCCTCCAGCTTCCATCGGTCGTTGACGGGGGACCCCAGCCTGCGTTGCTCCAGAACACGGCCCATCCAGCCTTGAAGAACGGCAGTGGTCATGCTGTCCTCATGGCGGGCGCCTTTTTCCCTCGCCGCGCCAGGCGGACCATGCGGCGAAACCCGGCGAGCTGCTGTTCGCCCCAGGAGCCGTTGACTAAAGCCGGTTCGGCTCCGGCGTCGCCTGTCTCGACGGTGTTGTCACGGAACCTGGCGGTTCCGAATGAAATGTCCCACAAGGACAAGGTAGTTCCGAAGTTACAGCTGCGACGCCCTGCGGCACGCAACGCGTGATGCGTGCGATGGAATTGCGGAGAGATGAATATGTGCTCGCCGAGCCATCCATACCCTACGCGGGTGTTCGCATGGGAGATGCTGCCCAGAAGCCGGAAGCAAAGAATGAGGAAGGGAAACTGCATCGACGGCACCCCAATGACCAACCCCACAGCGATCAGCCATATATATGTGATGGCGTCTTCGAGAACATGCGAACGGTCATCAGACCAGAAGGTCAACTGCTCTTCGGCATGATGCAAAGAGTGGATCCCATACCACCAGCCAATCCTGTGAGAGACACGGTGACGCCAATAGTCGGCGAGGTCCAGGATGGCGAAATTGGCGATGAAGCCGAGCGCGGGCCACGAGGCTAGTACAGGGATCAGCACTGGAAGCGACGGCGGCGTGATGGCGTGAGCACGCAGAAATCCATCCAGGCTCTGCCGCAACCAATTGAATTCAAAGTACGCTATGAGCGGGAACAGGACGATGCGGACGAAAAACGCATACGTTACATCGGCGGCGATGGAATTGCGTTTCGGCCAGCCGGTCAGCGGCCAGAATCGTTCGAGAGGCGTACAGATTAGAAAGCTGATCGCGAGTTCGGTGACTCCGCATGCCGCAAAGAACACCCAAAGGGAAGCAGCGTGACTCGATTGCCCGAGACCAAGTCGTGCCAGAAACGATTGCATGGAACGCAGGACGTAGTCAACGTTCAGCGTGCTCAAGGAACCGGCGTGAGGCGCCCAGATCATGTTGTGCTCCACATATCAAACTTCTGCCAGCTTCGTGTCTTCCTTACTACATTGGCAGGTTGGAGCTCAGTGCTCCATATCTTTGCAGGGAACGCAGGGGGTGATGCAGTGAACAAGATCCTCCCGATGCCCCCAACCCCCCTCGATAAATAGACGGCAGCCTTGGTAAACAAGTTCTACGATCGGGAAATTCTTTCCCGCATGCGCAGCCTCACAGTTTGCCGAAAAAGCTGCTTCGAAGGGAATCGTTCGCTCAGCGGCCAAAGCCGGTTCATTGCGAAGCATTTACGTATGGCCTAATGCTCGCTGCGGCGAGCTAGGCGAGAACCCTCAGAAATATGAATTTTCCGCAGGGTGTTAGCGGTTGGTCGGTCCTACCAAGGCGGGTGTGTCCCGCCAGGCGATTACCTGCGAGGTAATTGCCGCGCCTCGCGATCCATTCGATATTGAAAAGGTAGATGTTCAGGATCGCCTGGCCATCTGCAGATCACACATAGGAGAAATCGCATGCCGACCTATCAGACTCATACCATCGCATCTGCGCCAGAGAAGTCCAAGCCAGTACTCGAACAGTTGCAGCAGGCGTTTGGCTTTATTCCTAACCTCGCCGCCGCAATCTCAAATTCGCCCAAGTTGCTCACCGCCTTTGCCACCGTGTTTCAGCAGGTACACAGCAGCAGCCTTACCGAACAGGAGATTCAAATCGTTCTTCTGACCGACGCAGTCGCGAACTCCTGTGCCTATGCCGTGGCGTTTCACACCGCGTTAGCTCTCAAACAAGGAGTGGGTTCTGAAGAGACCGACGCGATCCGTGCGCGGCTGGCGCCCAGGGACGGGCGATTTGGCGCACTTTCCATCCTGGCAAAGACGCTCATCGAGAAGCGGGGGCACCTGAGCGAGCGGGAGCTCGATGCATTCCTGGCGGCGGGCTTCACCAAGGAGCAGATCCTGGAGGTCATCGCCGTAGTCGCGGCGTCGACCATCACCAACTATGCTGGAAGCATCGCCAATCCTCCGCTGGAAGACCAGTTTCAGCAACTCGCCTGGCGAGGATAGCAACGAAGTACCCAGGCCCTGGTATCGAAATTAGTTTAGACGAGAGGGAGATCCAAATGGCAACGCAATCCGCTTCCACGGTTCCTCAGCTCGGAGAGATGTTGCGCTACTGGAGACATGAGCGCGGCAAAAGCCAGCTCGAACTCTCGCTCGACACAGGCATCTCGCAACGTCATCTGAGTTTTGTGGAGAGCGGGCGGAGCGCTCCCAGCCGGGATTTCCTTTCCATCGTCTCCGATGCCTTGAACATTCCCCTCCGCGAGCGGAATGTTCTGCTGCTTGCCTCAGGCTACGCTCCGATCTATAGCGAGCTGAACATGGAGGGGGAGCAAATGGCGATTGTGACGAGGGTAGTTGACCGCATGCTGCAGCAACATGAGCCGCATCCCGCGCTGGTATTGGATCGCTACTGGAATGTGATTCGAACCAATCAGGCCGCGCCGCGTTTCTTTGGGTCGTTTGTCGATCTGGAGGCGAGACCAAAGCCGCGTAACCTTCTCGACCTGATGTTTGATCCCGCGGGGATGCGGCCTTTTGTTGAGGAGTGGGAGAACGTCGCCGGTGGTCTGCTGCAAAGAGTTCGGCGGGAAGCGGTGGGGCAAGTGGTGGATGCGAGGCTTGCGGAACTACTGCAACGGCTGCGGAGGTATCCGGGCGTCGCAGGAATGAAGCGCCCGCCGGCGCCCCAGAGTCCGGTGCTGCCCATCACCTTTCGGCGAGGCGATGAGCGCTTCTCTTACTTCTCGCTGATCACCACGGTCGGCACGCCGCAGTGCATCACTGCGCAGGAACTGCGCGTGGAGTGCATGTTCCCGGCTCATGCCGATGGGGAATGAACCTGGAAAGAGGGATGCCTACCCGTCCAAAATCGGCTGCATTCGGCCTGCCATGTCGCGTGGCGGTTACATAAAGTGGTAACGCAGAGCGTCTGACGGAGTGCCTCCATCATCTGAAATACCAAGAGAGGGATGCTTGCTTAATCCTTTTTGGGGAGTCGCATCGTGCGATTGAGGGCTTAAAAAGGATGTTGCGAGAGAGGCACTGAAAGCGGTGACTCACGGAGCGGCGGCACCACGTCGGATCTTGCGGAATCTCCAGAGGACCCGTTTGCGCCGGGTCATCGAACGGAAGAGCGTTCCATTTACTGGGAATAGTGCGCTCCACAAGCTGCGCATTTGCGGTTTTGCGGCCCTGTTTTTATTGTTCCAGATCGTCGCTTCGGGTTCGGGAAGGGCGCTCGACTCAGGCCAGCCGGCAAGCCCCTATCTCCGCACTGTGTTTACAACGGAAGACGGACTTCCTGACAACGTAGTAAATGCCATCGTCCAGACGGCAAATGGATTCCTTTGGCTCGGAACAGACGGAGGATTGGCAAGGTTCGACGGGCATCGCTTTACGGCCGTCCATCTCCGTGGCGAGGTGGCAAACGAAAGTCCCGTGCAGTCGCTTTTGGAGGCGCCGAACGGCGATCTGTGGGTTGGGACGGACGCCGGCCTTGCACAATTACCGAAAGCGGCGCTGGATCACTTCGATCGCTCAATGGTCAAGATATATCACCTCGGCATCGGTCTGAGCGACCAGATCATGTGCATTCATATGAGCCAGGATGGCGTCCTGTGGCTAGGAACCAACCGCGGTTTGTACTCGATGAATCAGGGACGTTTTGCCCCAGTAATGGCAGGAGAATCAATTTCCAGAATTGAAGGAGCTTCGGATGGCCACCTGCTCATTATTACCGGACACGGATTTGTCGAATGGAACGGAACGCGGATCGTAGATCATCCTGAAACGGCGCGGCAACTCGATGTCAACGTCGACGGAATCTTTCATGTGGTAGAAGACAGTCACGGCGTCCGATGGTTTTCCACGATGTCGGGCGTTGCACGTCGCGTCAACGGATCCATCCAGAAACTTGCACCTTATGTTCATTCGCAATCGCAAACCTATACTGCGTACCGTCTTTATGAGGATCCTAAAGGCAATATGTGGGTTGCAGCGCAAGCAGGACTTTTTCGCGCCGGCGACAGCAGCTTACAGCCCGTCGTGCGCCGTCAAGATGCCCCAAAGGCGATCTATTTTGATCGGGACGGTGATTTATGGTTCTCGACTAACAACGAAGGACTCATTCGCCTTAAGAAGCGTGTCCTACGCATGTACACGACTGCCGATGGGCTCCCTGGCAGCGTCACTATGACTGTGCTGTCCAGTCACGACGGCACATTGTGGGTGGGTAGCAACTGTGGCGGGCTCTCCCGATTCGACGGGCAGCGCTTCAGGACTTACAAAGAGGTCGCTGGATTGCCAAGTTCCTGCGTGTGGTCTCTGGCGGAGGATAAAAACAACGACATTTGGGTTGGGACCTGGGGTGGTGGAATCAGCCGCCTTCACGATGGCCGCTTCACCAACTATTCGATCCCGCAGGGCCTGCCCAGCGACGTTGCCCTATCCCTTGTGGCTGCACGCGACGGATCATTGTGGATCGCAACGTCGGCGGGTTTAAGCCATATGCAAAACGGCCGTTTCCGGAACTACACCACCGCCGACGGCTTATCCAGCGACCGCATCATCACCGTTTACCAGGACCACACCGGTGGAATCTGGGTTGGAACAAGCACCGGCATCGATCACCTTGTAGGTGATCATTTTGAGCCGCTTCAGGCCGGCCCGGAATCTGCCAATCTCCCCTATGACAATTTCACGGAGGGCTCATCCGGAGCCCTCTATGCGCTTTCATTAATGAACGGAATTAACCGCATCGAAGGCAATCGAATCATCAACGTCTGGCAAGGGATCGCCCCGTTAGGTATGGTCGAATCCGACGGACAAAACTTGTGGTTTAGTGGGAAGCACGGCATCTCGCGGATTGCAGCAAACGACTTGCAACGCGCCGAACATGACCGCGAGTCGCCCCTCGATTACATAACATTCGACAGCGAAGACGGCTTGAATACCTCAGAATGCAGTGGGGGCCAACCCAATATGGCGATAACACAGGGGCGGAAGCTCTGGGTTGCAACGATAAAGGGTCTAGCTATGCTGGACATTGACCAACCGTTCAGGACGAGGCGAAGGCCTGATATCTTCATTGGAACCGTCTCCATAGATGGAAAAGGCCAACTGTCGGGTCCCACGCTGTCACTGCTCCCTGGTACTCATCACGTGGAGTTTCATTTCGACGCGGTGGATCTTATGTCGCCGGAGAAGGTTCGCCTGCAGTACCGAATGGATGGCGTCGATAAGGAATGGCTCGATGGTGACTCGACTCGTGCCGCAATCTATACCAGCATCCCGATGGGCACCCACGCTCTCCATGTTCGCGGCACAGACACGGATGGAGTGTGGGATCGTGTTGGTCTCACATACCAGGTCACTCAGCAACCTTATTTCTATCAGACGATGTGGTTCACACTTATAGCGGCGACTGGTCTTGTACTCCTCTTGGCCGGTATTTATTTCCTTCGCGTTCGGCAGATCGTTCGAGAGGTGCGCACTCGGCTCGAAGAACGGATGAGCGAGCGCGAGAGGATTGCGCGAGAACTGCATGACACGCTGCTCCAGGGATTCCAGGGCCTGATTCTGCGCTTTCACGCCGCGGCGGTGAAAATACCGAGCTCCGAGCCAACGCGTAAAATGTTGGAGAGAGCCCTTGAGCGCGCGGATGAGGTTCTCGTCGAGGGGAGAGATTGTGTAAACGACCTCCGCGTGTTGTCTGATCTTTCAACAGACTTATCGCAGGCTTTGGCTCGCTCTGGAAGGGAGCTCGTTCTTGACAACGATACCGGTATAGATTTCACAGTCGCAGTGGATGGCAATCCGCAAGCTCTGCATCCCATCGTCCAGAACGAGGTTCTCTCCATTGGCAGGGAAGCCCTCGCGAATGCCTTCCACCACGCGGAGGCAAAGCACGTGGAAATTGACATCGCTTATCGCCGAGATGAAATGCGGCTCCGCCTGCGTGATGACGGACGCGGTATTGAAAAGAGATTCCTCGAAGGAGATGGCAAGAAGGGGCATTGGGGGATTCGCGGGATGCGCGAACGTGCCCAGAAGATTGGCTCTCATCTGACGATTTTCAGCCGCCCTGGCGCAGGAACCGAAGTGGAACTGCGAGTGCCCGGCGCACTGGCCTACCGAAGTGCCGTGGGCGGATCACGATGGGAACGTTTCCTCCGCACGGCACGCGGAAGCAGAAGTTAACGGACGAGCCGACCGGAACGCAGCCGGATTTCCTGCTACGCGGCACTCACCAGCAGCCACGTGCGCGGCTTTCAGCAAGGAAAACCGCATCCTTCCATGGCGGATTCCTGGGGCAGGTGACCCCACCTGGATTGAGACCATTACTATTAGGCATTACCACAATGTTCCAACGAGTTACGCAAGAACTATATAAATCGCCTGCAGCCTCAGTATGCTCATTACACGGCGATACGGAGAAACCGCCAGCACCTACGTGGGCGGCGTTCAGTATGGAAAGCGGCATACTTCCTGAAGATCCCTGGGGAACGCCGGCCCTAAGTGGGTGGAGACTATTACTATTCAGCATTACCACAATGTACCGGCACGTTACGCAAGAACTCTATTAATCGCTCGTCGGCTCGGTATGCTCATTCAGCGAAGAGCTGCTCATGATCCACCGATTCTTCGCCACCAAGCTCAACCCCATTCTTATCTTCCTGCTCCTGCTTGCCATCGGCGAATTCATGCTGCAGTGCCGCCAGATTACCCAAAACTAACCAAAACCTTCGCTGCAGCGAAGGCCTGATTTTCAGATGAAGAGCCCCGACGACGTAACCACCGGCGTCGGGGCCCGGGTGTTCATTCTTTTTGAGAGTGCACGACTCTAGCCCGCAGTCACGGCCGCCATGCGCGTCTCCATTTCCTCTGGCGAGACGTCTTCGACGTGGGTGCCGATCGTCCACTTATAGCCGAACGGATCCAGAAAAGTTCCTGAACGATCGCCGTAGAACTGATCTTTCACCGGGCGCAGGACTTTGGCTCCTGCGGCGACCGCCTTCTTGGAGAAACTGTCGACGTCATCGACATAAAGCATCAGACTGACAGGTGAGCCGTTATGGTGTTTGGGTCCGTACGCATCCATTTGCGGCGCCTCGTCGGCCAGCATGATCCGAGAATTTCCGATCTGAATCTCAGCATGTCCGATCCGGTTTCCCATGGGCATACGGAACAGTTCCTGTGCGCCGAATGCCTTCTCGTAGAAATTAATCGCGGAGTTGGCATCCTCGAAAATGAGATAGGGAGTGATAGAGGTATAGCCTTCGGGAATTGGCTTGACCATTGCAAAGCCCTCCTTCCATGGACAAATGTCCAGTCCGAGAAGTATAGACCTTCCCGGCTCTCGGCACTTATTTCGCTTTCAATCATCGCTTGCATAGGCCCCATCACTCGTATTTTCACACTGCATTCATACCACCGCGTTCCTATCGCCGGGCATCCACCTTAGGGAGGTGACATGCATGGTGGTATCGAGCGGTACCTGGCAAAGTGACTTCTCCGAGATGGACAATGCGGGCATCTCGAAAGAGCATTGGAAGATCATGTTCATTTCCGGCATGGGCTTCTTCACCGACGCCTACGATCTCTTCATCATCGGCGTCGTCATGGCCCTGCTCAAGCCCATGTGGCATGTGGGCAAGGTCGAAGAGGGTCTGGTTGAATCTACCGCTCTACTCGCGGCTGCCATTGGCGCCCTACTCTTTGGCCGTGTCGCCGACATGGTCGGGCGCAAGCGCATCTATGGCGTCGAAGTCCTGGTTCTCGCGGCCGGAGCAATCGCCTGCGCCTTCTCACCTAACATCTGGTGGCTCATCGGATTCCGCTTCATACTCGGCGTCGGTATTGGCGGGGATTACCCGGTTTCTGCCACCATCATGAGCGAGTACGCCGGCAAAGCCCATCGCGGTCTGCTGGTCACGCTCGTGTTCGCCATGCAGGCCGCGGGCCTCATCGTCGGCCCTTTGCTCGCCGCTGCCATGCTGTCGACCCACATTTCGCAAAACATTATCTGGCGCATTCTCGTCGCCTTTGGCGCCATTCCTGCCTTGGCCGTCTTTGGTGCCCGCCGTCACCTCAAGGAGTCGCCGCGGTTCCTCAAGGCGGTGGGCCAGGAAGAGGACGAATCGGGGAAATTGAAGAAGGCAGGTCACTACGACCCCAGGACCCACTCCGTCTCTTTTTGGGATGGTTACCATCGCCTGGTCGACAACAAACTCGTGCTCGTCCGTCTCCTCGGCGCCAGTGGAGCCTGGTTCCTCATGGACTTCGCTTACTACGGCAACACGGTATCGAGCCCTCTTGTCCTCTCCGCTTTGGGAAGCAATCACTCATTGTTACAAAAAACTCTTACCCAGCTGGGTATTTTTGCCGCCTTCGCGGCGCCCGGTTACGCTGTCGCGGCCCTCACCATGGACAAGCTCGGCCGCAAAACAATTCAGAACCTGGGCTTCGGCATGATGGCCGTCACCTTCGGGCTGCTCGCCCTGATTCCCAACGTAGAGAAACTGGTCTGGCCCTTTGTGCTCATCTACGGGTTTAGCTACTTCTTCACAGAGTTCGGGCCCAATGCCACCACCTTCGTGTATCCCTCCGAGATCTTCCCCGTAAAAGTCCGTACCACTGCTCATGGAATAGCCGCCGCTATGGGCAAAATCGGTGGCTTTGTCGGCGTCTTCACCTTCCCCTTCTTCATGCATTGGCACGGCCTACCGGCTGCCGAAGGAGCGGCGGCTATCGTGAGCTGCCTGGGGCTGGTGGTCACCATATTCATGCTCCCCGAGACCAAGGGGAAGAGCCTGGAAGAGCTTTCTGAGCAGCCTTCCTCTCCGGCCGAGAGAGCTGCCGCCTGAGCGGAAACGAAGGAAAACCGCCCCGCGAGTACCAAAAGAGCTGGATGAAAAAAAAGCGTAGCAACCCCTTCGCGGTTGGAGGCCTCTTATGAGCCCGAGAGGTAGTTATAAGCAGTGTCCGGCGCACTCTCCAGTGCAAGAGAAGGAGATCGAATGGCAAGCAAAAATGCAGCGGCATATGGGATTTATTCCAACCATGCGACCGTAGAGATCGCGGTGGACCAGCTTATTCGGGGAGGCTTTTCCAATGAGGATGTTTCGGTCCTCATGTCCGACATCGCAGGATCGAGGGACTTCGCAGCGGAAAAGCGCACAAAAGCGCCTGAAGGAACCGCAACTGGCGCCGGTGTCGGGGGTATTGTCGGCGGAACCCTGGGATTGCTCGCCGGTTTTGGGGCGCTGGCGATTCCGGGAGTTAGTCCTCTCATCGCAGCCGGTCCGATCATGAGTGCGCTGGCGGGTATCGGCGTTGGGGGCACTGTGGGCGGTCTGGTGGGTGCTTTGGTCGGAATGGGTATTCCGGAGTATGAGGCCCAACAGTACGAGGGCCGGGTCAAGGAAGGCGGAGTTCTCGTCTCCGTGCATTGCGATTCCTCTCCAGAGGTCTCCCGGGCAAAGGATATCCTTAAGGCCACCGGGGCAGATGACATAGCGTCTGCCGGGGAAAGCTCCCAGGGAGTGGACTATATGGAGAAGGATGATGCGGCGTACATAAAGACAGATCCCGTTGGCACAGTCCGCGAATGAAATCTCTTGCCGACAAATTGAAGCCCATAGTCAAGGATGGCCTCGTCCAGGTCATCATCGAAACGCCTTCAGGCAGCCGCAACTTTGTCTCTGATAGTTGGAATAGCCGTTAGCTTCGCCCACAGGGATGTGCGGTTTCCTGCCGCGCCCTTCGCGTTTGCCGTCGCTCTAACTCAGCGCGTGCCCACGTCCGCAGAATTCTCCTGACAGGACGAATCCCAGCTGGAATCTGCAGCTCTCTACAAAATTGCCGGGAACTTAAGTGTAGACGCAGGTACCGTGGGCAACGCATATAGATCTCTGATTCTTTCTGTCGTCACCTCATCGAGTAACCAGCAACTAGCACTTCCGGAAGCCGAATGCAACTTAGGTAAGTGGGCATGACAGGAAAGGACGAGTTAGCTTCTAGTCATTGCACGAACTCCTCACCCTGTAGAGCGCTGTTCCCAGGATGATGGTTGCGCATTGTCACTGAACTCTCCCCTGAGAAATCGTAGAGGAATTTAAATGCAGTCCTTGAAAACTGCCTTGGCGGCATCGTCGTCAAAATCTGCCCGAAGGCTCTCCAGCCTTGCCGCAATCTCAACCCTTTTTTGTGCTTCCCAAGCCTTTGCCGCGGTACCTGCGGTGGTAACCGATGCGCAACAGACCATAGGAAGTGGTTTTAACTCGCCACAGGGGATCGCGGTCGCACCGAATGGCACGGTGTACGTTGCCGATACACTGAACAATCAGATTGTGATGCTCACCCCCAATCTGCCGGGGAATTCGGCCTCAGCGGTTGTGCCGACGGGAAAGCTTTTTTCGCCGCAAGGGCTCGCCGTGGACGCTGCCGGCGACCTCTTTATCGCTGATACCCCAAACCCAAATCCGCGGATTCTCGAAGTGGTGGCTAGTGGCGGAGTGTTGACCAGTACAGTCAAGACCATTTACTCGGGCAACACGCTGAACGATCCCATATCGCTGACCATCAACAGCGCCAATACCACATTCGCGAATACTCTTTTCGTTGGAGACAGCCAAAACTTCGGCCGCGGAGCAATTTACTCCATCAATCTGACCAGCAAGACACCCACGCCCGTAGCAGTCTCCATCAAGAGCCTGCCTCAGACGTTTACCCCGTCGGCGTTGGAACTGGATTTGCAGGGCAATCTTTATATTGCCAACAGCGTCAACAACGGAGCCGTCTACGTAGCGCCTGCAGGCGGCGGAGGTACCGCGCAGTCCATACGCACCGGAAACTTTAACCTCAACCAGCCCCAGGGGCTGGCGCTCGATGCTTCAGGAGATCTTTTTATCCTTACGCAGCTATCGGGCTTTAACGCGCCGAATGGCGAGCAGGTGATCGAGGTGCCCGGCGCTTCTCCTACCATCCAGTCAACCCCGTATATTATTCCGACGCTGAATCTCGAAGCCGGCGGCGGCATGGCGCTGGATCCAAGCGGCAATCTCGATGTAGCCGAAGTAGGCACGAATGGATTTTTCGGCGTCCAGCCTAACACTGGCCTGGTCACGCAATTGGACTTCCTCAACCCCGTATACCTGGGAGCAGTGAAAGTCTTCGGCAATAATGGCGTCGGAGTGGTGTTCAATTTCGAGTTCAACAATTCCACTACCTTCTCAGGCTTTACTGCGGTGACTGGCGGCGATTCGGGGAACAACAGCGACGTCATCCAAGTTCCAAACCAACGCTTCGGACCTCAAACCGGCAACTGCCAATTCGGCCGACTCACTGGCCTGACAGCATACGAGCCATACACCTGCTACCAGACGTTTGAGGCGACACCACAGTATCCGGGTACTCGCGTCTCGGCGATCCAGGTCCAGGGCTCCGGTTCGTCAATTCTCGATTCGTCGCCGGTCTATGAGTTGGGCGAAGCGGCGGCGCAGATAGCTTATCCGTTGGACGTGTCGATGACCCAGCTAGGATTGGTCCAGCCCCAGGGAGTCGCCATATCGGGCTTTAATAACAAGGTCTACATAGCTGACCTGGCCTCCGGCAAGGTCTATTCCATCAATGGATTGAATGGATCACCGATGAACCCCGTCTTCACCGGCGCCCCGGGTAGCGCCACGGCTCTCAGTGCGCCAAGTGCTGTCGCCGTGAACGGCGAAGGAGATTTGTACATCGCCGACTTCAACCTGGGCGAGATCATCGTGGTGCCTACCACGACCGGGATTGCTCCATACGTGCTCAAAACCGGGAGCGTGCAACTCCAGCATCCGATTTCCCTGGCGCTCGATGAGCTAGGGGACTTGTACATCGGAGATGCAGGAGCAGATGGTGACTTCGCGACCAGCGCCGCACCTGGTTTCGTGGTCGAGGTGCCTTACAATGCTCCGGCCTTCCAGGTACCAATCAATGGCGTCTCGATCGTCTTTCCCCAGGCCCTCGCGATCAATAGCATCAACGGTAATTTGTTGATCGGAGACGGAGGCGACGGCAACAACGACGGCCAGATTGTGCAGATCACTCCGGCCGGCGCGGCTAGCGTGCTTTCGGTTACCAATCCGGCTCCGGGAACACCGGCTCTGGCAGCACCCACCGATCCAACCGGCCTCAGCTTCGATGCCGCCGGCAACCTGTACATTCTTGACGGTGGATTGGATACGATTACGGAACTGTACACCAATCAAACCAGTGCAGTGTTGGCCATAGCCAATCCTGCTTCTCTCTCTTATCCCAGCGCGCTGGCGAGTTCCGCAGGGTCGCAAAGTTTCGTGGTAGCGAACCTGGGCGGCGGTACCGCCAACAACCTGGTTTTTCTCAACGGCAACAGTGTGACGTTTGCCTTTGGCAGCCAGGCGAACAATTCCGTCAGCGCATCGCAAACGGCGACCGTGGCCAATATCGGCAATCAACCAATGACGCTCAGCTACAACAGTTACTACAACCCCAACCCAATTCCCGGATTCGGTCTTGGGACGACCACCACCTGCGCCAACGGCGATATCTATACCTCGTTGACGTCGTGCCTCTTCGCCGTGGAGTTTGAACCGACGTCGAAGTTCTCAGGAGCTCAAAGCGAGCAGGCGAAGATCATCAGCAACGCTTATAACAGTGGTACCCCGATCATCACCTTAACTGGAACCGGTACTGGCGCCGGCCCTCTGGTGAAAGCCAATCTAAAGGTTGTTCCGCAAACGATCCCGACCAGCAATAAGCGAAGGAAATCGTTTGCGGCAGCCAAGTTCAAATAAGACGTACACGCAAACCAACACTCCTGAGGGCCAGGACTCAACGTCGAGTCGTGGCCCTCATCTTTTCCGGGTTCAGGTGCAGAAGCAGTTTCTACTGGTTCGCCACGCGTAGAGTCACAAACGATACATTGAGCGGCACGTCATCCCGGGCTGTGATTCGGACCAGAACTTGCCAGTTCGCCGGAATGGACCCATGGGGAGACGCGGTCTTGAGTTTGTCGAAGACAGGCTTCATCTGATTCGGATCGACGAAAAAGTCGCCGACACCGGCTGTTCCTGTGCTGGTAAGCCCTGCCAGCACCAGCATGCGTGGCCCCGAGGGCGACTGCGACATCCAGATGAGTCCGTAGTCCACCAACACTCTGCCGTCGAACTTCTGCATGTAGACAGGTTGTTCTCCGGACTTCGGCCGGCTGTTGTAGATGACGTTGTGTTCCCATCTGAAATTGGCGCTGGTGAGATTGCTCTGCGTCCACGGCGTCATGTGCCGTGCCCCGAGCAGGATCAGGTGTTGTTCGCGAGCCTCATCCCAATTGAGAAACCGCCCTTCCGTCAGTTGCGCGGGGCGGTGCAGCACGGTCAACAGTTTCTCAAGATTGAAGGCTGATTCAGCTTCGCCCAGACCCGTGTAATCCGTCGTGTCCAGGGCAAGATAGTGGTAAGGGAACTCAGAACTCGGGTCATCCGCACCGCCTGTCAAGTGAGGAGCGAGAGACTGGGGAACTGGTATCTTCTTCTCTCCCCGATCCGCGGTGGGCGGCGGAGTGGGCGAGGCGCTTCCACGAAAAAGGAAAAGCGCAGGATTACTGAGAACAATCTTTGTCTCTTGCTGCGGATCGGTCGCGATCGGGCCCAGCAATTCGTCATAGAACGCATACCGGGCGTCTACGGAAAAGTCGTGGCGGGGCGTAGCGGTTGCATGCAGTGTGCCGAATTTCCAACCCACGAAAAGAAATGCCAGGCAAAGCAAACCGCTCATAAGGATTCGCGGCAATCGCTTATCCTGCGCACCAGTGCGAGGCAGTGAGTGCTCAGGCGGAACCTCGCCCTCGTCATGTTCAGGCGAGGGCGCAGGGGGCGGAGATACGACCGACAGGGAGGCGCTACTCTGGCTGGCCTCCGCGATGGGTATAGGAGAGTAGGAGGACTCGTCGACTACATAATGAAATTCTGGAATGTAGGAGCCGGATGGTAGTTGAATGCGCAGTGCTGACGGAGCCGAGGTCTTGTAAAAGCGAAGCAGGCGCTTGCGTACGTCGCTCGCCGTTACGCGGACGATGGAGTCGCCATTGGTGTCGTAGCTAGCCTCTCGCCCAAAAATACGGATGCCAAGGATACGCTCCTTGATTCCGTCAAAGTCCCCTATCAGGGCGTGCTCTACCACGTGAGTCAAGAATTCCTGACAGCGACGGCTGCCACGGAATGCATCGCTCGCGATGATCTCTGTCAGATGTAACCGAATCTCTTTTTCGTACGAGACGACCTCGGACACCTTGGCTACGGCGACATCATGCGCCGCATTATCGATTCGCCCGGCCAACATCGCTCTCCCGGTTAACCTTTATAAACTTCAAACCTCTTAACGGTCAACGTTAGGCCCGCTCTAACGTTTTCGCGTCTGTCACAAAACAATTCGTAACCGTCTCGCTTCAAAAAGGTTGGAGCCGGATGGCTTTTAACCTGCCGCCCCTTCATTGCGTTCACGTTCCTTACGTTTTCGTGTCTGCTGTTGGTCCCTAGTATTCGCTTTGATTCAATTCGAGCGACGCTCGAGGGATTTGGGGGGCAAAGCATTGCACTGCATACAGCGACAAACAAGCAAAAACATACGCACACTCATCTGCCGGCTAGCGGGGTTGGTCTGTTTCTCCGTACTACTATGTGGGACGCTTAAGGCGCAAAATTCCTACGGATCGAGCGTGGGAACGATCACCGACAACTCCGGCGCTGTGATCGGGGGAGCGGCCGTCACTTTGACCAACATCGACACCGGGGACAAAAGGACAGCCACAACCAACGCGAGTGGTGACTACCAATTTGTGAATCTTCCCCCCGGCAATTACAAGGTCGATGTGGCAGCTACGGGTTTCAAGCACTTCACACGCACCAACGTTGTGGTATTGGTACAGGGATCCACGCGAGTCGATGCCACCCTCGAGTTGGGCGACGTGAACCAGACCGTCGAGGTAAGCTCGCAGGCGCCACTGTTGGAAACGCAACAGGCTACGGTGGGCCAGGCGGTCGCCGGCAGGGCGGTTACCGAGCTTCCCCTGAACGGCCGCGACGTGTACAACTTGCTCGCTCTCGCTCCTGGTGTCGTGCCCCAGGGGCAGGCCTTGAATGGTAATCCGGTCACCAGCGGCCTCTCTACATTCGCCTGGGGGAACTACCAGATCTCGGGAGGAATTCCCAACACCGGAGCCACCTTCATCGATGGCGCTCCGGTCAACTCCGGCTATATCAATTCGATTGCGTTGGTGCCCACGCAGGATTCGGTGCAGGAGTTCCGAGTGGAAGCAAACAACATCGGACCCGAATACGGCGGCACCACTGACGGGGTCATCACCATGGCGACCAAGAGCGGAGGCAATGCGTTTCACGGTTCTGCGTATGACTTCCTGCGCAATACGGTTCTGAACGCTAATCCGTTTTTCTCCAATCGAGCGGGTTTGGCACGGCCTGCCTTCATCCAAAATCAGTTCGGTGCAACGCTGGGTGGGCCGATCAAGAAGGACAAGTTCTTTTTCTTTGGCAGCTATGAAGGCGTGCGTGCTGCCATCGGTACCACCGCCACGTCGACGGTGCCGACAGCTGAGGAGCGGGCAGGGAATTTTGCCGGCTCTGCGGCCATCACCGACCCCGGGCAATTCAACAGCGGTGGTAGCTTCGTCCCCAGTGCTCCGGGCACAACCTTTGCCGGCAACATCATCCCCGCTGGTCGCATCGATCCGACTGCCCAGGCATTACTCGCCTACTGGCCTTTGCCCAATGGTCCAGGCACGACGAACAACTACACCGACAACTACACCACCCATCCGCACGGGGACCAGTACGTGGCCCGGCTCGATTGGAATGCCAGCGAGAAGCAGCGCATCTTTGGCCGCTACACGTATTGGACCGGTTACAGCCCCTCAGCGCTTCCTTATGGCTACATCGACAATCCGTCGCGGACGTCGGTGGCCACACACCAGGCAGTACTGGGAGATAGCTACACACTGAACTCCAGCACCGTTCTGGATTTTCGTCTGTCTTACCTGCGGTACACGTTTCTCAGCGGCAATACGGGTATCCCCTTCGACATTGGGTTCACAGGGTGGCCGGCGGAACAGATCGCCCAGCTGAATAATCCCGTCATCCCGAACATCCAGGTCTCCGGGTTTTCAGGGAACGGGGGAGGCGGCCAGTACATCACCGCAGTGGAAGACAACGACGCCATCTCAGGCAGCGTGACCAAGATCATGGGGCCCCACACGCTGCGCTTCGGCGGCGAATTCCGGCGGGTGCCCAACAACTACGGCCAGACAAATTCAGCCGATGTCGAGACCTTCAACTTCAATAATGCCTTTACCGGCAATCCGTTCGCCTCCTACCTCTTAGGGCTCCCACAAAGCACAATCACGGAGAACATCAATTTGGTGGCCGCACGAGCGTATTACGGTGGTCTGTACTTCGGCGACACATGGCAGGCTAACAACCGCCTGACCGTCAACGCCGGCATAAGGTGGGAGTACCCGGGATACTGGACCGAACGGCATGACCGGCAAACGGTCTTCCTCCCCAACGAGACGAATCCCCTGGCTGCAGAAACCGGTTTGTCGCTCCCCGGCAATGTAGAGCTGGTGAATACTCCGGCGTATCCTCACCGCACCAATGTTCTGCCTCACTATGATCTTTTCTCGCCCCGGTTAGGTTTGGCTTATCGACTGAACGACAGTTTGGTGGTGCGTAGCGGATTCGCCATTCTGTTTGCGCCGACAGCCGCGATTCAGCAGAATGCGCAGCCCTATCAGTCTCCGCTCAACCTCGCATTCACCCAGATCAACACCAGCACCGAGCCGGTCAATTCGCTCAGCAATCCGTTCGCGGGTGGCGTTCTACAGCCGGTGGGCAGGAGCGCCAACTACCAAAGCGTAGTTCAAGGGCAATCCGTGGTCACTTCCATTCCCAATGAAGCGGCGACCTACGTGGAGCAATGGAATCTTGATGTGCAGAAGGACCTCGGACATCAGACCCTACTCGATGTGGCGTACGTGGCCAACCACGGAGTTCATCAGCAGGCTCCGGCAGGCGTGAATGACAATGGCTTTGGTCTGGATCAGATCCCGGACAGCGACCTCTATCTGGGTTCGGCGCTGTTGAACCAGGTACCCAATCCGTTCTACGGGTTGATCTCTTCGGGGAACCTCTCAGGCCCGACGATTCCCGCGGGGCAGCTCTTACGGCCTTATCCCCAGTATTACAACCTGAACAACCCTGCCAATACCGTGGCCGGTTCTACCTACAATGCCATGCAGGTGAAGGTGGAGAAGCGATTCAACCAGGGTGGCATGCTGCTGGCGGATTACACCTGGGCAAAGAATATAGGCACCGCCGATACCCAGACCGGCTTTCTTGAAGGGGGCGTGCAGGAGGGGCAGTTTCAGGATTGGGACAATATCGGCGCTGAGTACTCGCAGCTCAGTTACAACGTTCCCCATCGCTTCGTTTTGAGCTACGTGCTCGATTTGCCGGTTGGTAACGGCAAGCGGTACCTCGCGCATACCAACGGAATCGTCGACAAAGCCATCTCCGGATGGGGCCTGGATGGAATCACGACCCTGCAGAGTGGCTTTCCCCTGGTGATGACTGCGCAGCCTACCTACATAAGCTCCAACTTTGGCGCTGGAGCACCCAGGCCGAACGTGGTCCCGAACTGCTCCAAGAGCGTACCGGGTGGATCGGTGGCGAGGCTTAGTGGCTGGTTCAATACCGCTTGTTTCACCCAACCCTCGAACTTTGGGTTTGGCAACGAGAACCGGGTTGACTCACAGCTCCGTGCCAGCGGTGTGGCGAATTCAGATATCGCTGCTTTCAAAGGAACGGCGATCAACGAGCGATTTAACTTGCAGTTTCGTGCGGAGGTTTTTAACCTCTTTAATCGTGTTCAGTTCGCGTATCCCAACACCGTCTGCTGCAGCGATACCAATGCTTCCTACGGTGTGGTGAGCGGCCAGACCAACCAGCCGCGCATATTCCAATTCGCGCTGCGGTTGGTTTACTAGACCCGAAAGAGAATGATGAATCGCAGAGAACTGATCCAATCGGCTATTGTCTCGCTTCCTCTTATTTCTGTCGCCCGCGCGCAGGAGATCGCCAAGAACACCAACGGCCTACCGCCGCTGACCATCAAGGATGTCAAGGTCATCACCACCAACGGGGGAAGTCATTATCGATGGATCTTCCTCAAGATCATCACCAGTGAACCCGGTCTCTATGGCATTGGTTCGGCCAACAATAACTACGAGACCATGGCGGTGGTGGCGGCACTCGAAGATCATCTAAAACCATGGCTGATTGGCAAGGATCCGGACCGGATCGAAGACCTGTGGCAGTCGGCGCAGATGCGCACCTACTGGCGCAACGGCCCGGTGAACAACAACGTGCTCTCAGCCATGGATATGGCCCTGTGGGACATCAAGGGCAAGCGCGCCAACATGCCGGTGTACGAAATGCTGGGCGGCAAGGCACGCGACGGCGTCCCGGTCTACGACCATCAAGGAGGCAAGACGAAGGAAGAGTGCCTCGACGCCCTGCAGAAATCGCTGGCCAACGGATTCACCCATGTGCGGATCCAACTTGGCGGCTACGGTGGGGGCGGATTCACTCCGGCGGGTGAGGGCAACCGCCCGGAGGGTGGGTACCAGGGCATCGCATTTGATGAGCAGCAGCTGGTCGACACGATTCCTCCTCTTTTCGAGTACCTGCGTGACAAGGCAGGTTTTGGTCCCAAGCTGATCCACGACGTGCACTCGCACTTAAGCGGGATGAACGCGGTAGAACTGGCGCGGCGGCTGCAGCCTTACCAGATGTTTTACGTCGAAGACATTCTTCCCCCGGAACAGGTTGCTTACTACCGCAATATCCGTGAGATATGTACCACTCCTCAAGCAGTGGGCGAGGTTTTTTCCCATCCTTTTGAGGTGGTGCCTCTGGTCACCGAACGCGTGATCGACTTTATTCGTTGCCGGGTGGCTGCGACCGGCGGCATCACTCCGATCAAGAAGCTCACCACGCTGTGCGAGATTTTTGGCGTCAGGACAGCCTTCCAGGAGGGCGGCGAAAACGACCCCGTGAACCAGATAGCCAGCTACCATGTCGACATTTCCAGCAGCGCCTTCGGGATCCAGGAAGAGAACCACTTTCCTCCCATCGTGCACGAGATGTTCCCCGGCATGGGCGAGATCCGCAGAGGCTATCTCTACGGCAGCGGCAAGCCGGGTCTCGGCCTGGACATCAATGAGGAGTTGGCGGCCAAGAATCCGCTCGGCCCCATCAAGGGCGGCGGAGCCTATCCAACCGACCGCACCATCGATGGAACGGTGGTGAAACCCTAGTTCGCGGGACCGGCGTCGCCGCTACTTCCTCGCCAGCACGGCCGCGAGGAACCGAAGTTCGGACTCGACGTCTGCGGGATCGGCCACCGTGTCGGCGATTTCCTGGCGAAAGAGGTCGCGATATCGCTTGCGAAGCCTGTGAATGGCGACCTTGAGAGCTCCTTCCGAGGTGTTCATTTCTTGAGCCAGCGCGGCATACGGCGCATCGGAGTGCCCGAGAAGAAACACCTTCAATCGCTCGAAATGCTCCGGGCGGCCGTGATGCACGAACTCCTCTCGCAATTTCTCAACCACTCGATCGATCAGCGAAAGCGCCCAACGCCGTTCGAAGATCCGCTCCGGCGTCTCATCGTGCGCAGGCTCGCGTTGGTACCGCTCTTCGCCGGACGAGAATTCAAGCGCCACCACCATTCCGCCACCGCGTTTGTGCGCGCGATGCCGGTCTTCTTCGTCGGCGACAAAGAACTTCAACGAGGTCAGAATAAAGGACCGGAACCGGCCCTTTGCCGGGTCAGCGCGATCGAGATATCGGCCTTCTAACACCCGGATGAAGAACTCCTGCGTGAGATCCTGCGCCTGATGGGACGGATAACCGCGCCGGCGCAGGTACGCATACAGCGGATACCAGTACTTTTCACAGAGAGAAACCAGAGCGGACTGAGCGTCCTTCCGCTGTGGGTCGCCGGCAGCGACCACCAGGCTCCATCGGGTGGTCGGAAACTGCGATGATCCGGGTAGCGTGTGCATGGTCTGGCCGTTCGTCATGGTCCTAACCTCACGCGAAACTACCTTGAATAGGTTAAGGAATCCAGACGGAGAAAGTTACACTCATTCCAATTGTTTGGCTGACTCAGCGATGGTTTCCTGGACCAGCGGAATATCGCTGTCCGCACCCTTCCAGAGAGCGAGCAGGTCTTTGTAAACAGCGGCTGATTTCGCGTGATTTCCGGAAGCGGACAACGCTCTGGCGAGTTGGAGACGCGACATGGGTCCGACCGGATCGTTCAGCACGATACCTGGATGATCAAGAATTTTCTGAAATTCTCCTGCCGCCTCGCGATGACGGCCCAGCCGGGAATAAGCCAGGCCGCGCACATAAACCGGATACATAGCTCCAAAGAAGGAGCCCACATAGAATGCTGTGCCCGGAACAGCGAGGTCGTACGGCGCTGCCACTTGTGTTAACTCGAGCGCTTTCGCTGCGTCGCCCTGGTTGAGAGCTTCGAGTGCCCGCAGCGTAGGCAGGTAACTGAACTGGACACAGGTGTCTTCCGGGTAACGCGTTTCGAGGTCGACTATGATCTTGTGAGCTTGTGAGGACTGGTGCAGAACCGCGAGCGCCAAGGCAGGTCCGTAGTCGGCATCCCGGCTTCGGTGGAGCGCCAACGCTGCAGCCGCGTTTCTTTGTCCCTCCTCGCGATTCCCGAACAGCGCGCTCCATACCGCATGAGCGCCTTCAAACTGGGCGGCCCGCTCGGGCAAACCTGCCTGGCGAGATAAGAGGACCGCGCGGTCCGATAACCGGGCTGCTTCTTTCAGGCGTGCCTGGTACGCCGAGGTGAGAGCTTCCTGGTGCTCGAAGAATCCGGCGGATTCCAACTTCGCCTGACGCCGGGTCATTTCTTTATCCATTGCGGCCTGGTCGCCCCGCAAAAATGCGATAAAGTATCGGCACAGCGAGAAGTCAACGGACTCGATCTTACGTTCCGAAGCCTTACGGAGCAGTGCCTCGGCTTCTGACGGCCGGTTCAGGTAGATGTAGGCAAAGGCCACATTTGTGTAACCGATGGAGTAATCAGGATCGATTTTGAGCGCCTTTAGACCCTCTTCGACGGCTTTCTCGTAACGACCCGACCCCTGCGTCGTGAAAGCCGCCAGGAATCCGTGGGGCTCCAGATCCCGGGGATACGCCTGGACCCACGATTCAAGCGTCTGCCGTGCTTGTTCCAGGTTTCTTGTTACGTCCCGGTGGTAGTTGAAGGTGATGAAATAGTTCTCCTGATCGCTGACCCGATTGCGTAGTTCATAGGCCTTGGCTATGTTCTGCCCGCCAAGTTCGGTCTCTCCCAGGGAGGCGTATTGCCGGCCCAGGTAGGCATAAGCCATGGCAAATTGAGGATCAATCTCGACCGCTCGCCGCAGGAGCGGGATGACTTCCGGCGCCTGTGCTCTACTCTGGTGTGCCTTCATGGCCGCGCTGTAGGATCTCCAGGCCTCGAGTGAAGATGTGGTTGCCTCGGCCGGTAGACTCGGCTCTTTCTCTACGCCTGAAAGCGATTCAGCCGCCCGGGTCTGGAACCGGCTTGCCATTTGGCCAAGTGTCTTGACAACTTCGTCTTTGGTGGAGGCCGGCGCCTGTTCTTCGTCCAGGACATCACCGGTGCGGCAATTCCTTGCGCGTAAGCTCAGCACGTACTCGTTTCCCAGGCTTGTGATCGAACCCTCCACGATCGCTGCGCTGGCTGTTCGCTCGCAGACCTCGGCGGCAACGGCCGCTGTGAGCCTGGCATCCGCCGGCCGCTCCATCAGGCGAAGCGTCTGGCTCACACGCGCGTCGGAAAGCAGGGCTAGATTCGGTGAATTCCCTAGTCGCCCTGCCAGGGTTCGGCCCAGCGTTCCGTCGAAGACGGGATCCCCCGTGGCGTTGGCGAAATCCGCGAGGACGATGGTTTTCTTTTCGCTTAAGCTACGTCGCGGCAGAGCGGGACGGTGCACCAGCAACCAAAGCGTCAGCCCGCTTAGCAGGATGAATGCGAGCGCGGCGGTTGCGCCGAGAGAAACCAGCCTATGCCTACGGAGAAACTTGCCGGCCCGGTACAATCTGCTCGGCGGCGACGCGAGAACTGGCCGGTCCTCAATATGTCTTTGGATGTCGGCCGCCAATGCAGCGACCGAAGCGTATCTTCGTTCGCGCGTTTTTTCCAAAGCCTTCATCGTGATCCAGTTGAGATCGCCATCCACCACGCGGCGCAGGGACTTCGGGTCGGTCTGGCGGTGCGCAGCGATGACGGTTGCTGTCGCACTCATGCTGCTCAGCTTCCGCGACAGTGGCGGAGCTTCTTCTTCACGAATGATGCGGAGCATCCCGGCTAAGCCAGCCTGCCGCATTCTGGTTGCGTCGAAGGGGACAGAGCCGATCAGCAGCTCGTACAACAGCACCCCTAGCGAATACACGTCGGAGGTCTCATCAATGTCTGCGGTCATCACCGCGGCCTGCTCAGGACTCGCGTACTCCGGCGTGCCCACCATCTCGCCGAATTGAGTGATCAGCGTGTTCTCTATGGCCCACTGGTCAGTGGCTTTGGCGATGCCGAAATCGATCACTTTTGCCAGCGGCGTGCCCTCTTGTTCCGTTACCAGCACATTCGAGGGTTTCAGGTCGCGGTGGATCACGCCTTTCTGGTGGGCGTGTTCAACGGCCCGGCATACTGAGAGAAACACTTCCAGCCGTTGCCCGATGGTCATCTGCTTGGCGTCGCAGTACTGCGTGATGGGCACGCCCTCGATGTACTCCATTACAAAGTAAGGCCGGCCCTTGGGCGTGGCCCCTGCGTCGAAGATCCGCGCTATATTCGGATGGTCCATCATCGCCAGCGCCTGGCGCTCCTTGGCGAAACGCGCGAGTACCTGGCTGGTGTCCATCCCCAGTTTTACGACTTTGAGGGCGACACGCCGGCGAATCGGTTCGCGCTGCTCGGCGAGGTACACGGTGCCCATACCCCCTTCGCCCAAAGGCCGAACGATCTGATAGCGGCCGAAGTCGTCATCGCGGGTTGGGGCTGTTGCTGTATCGAGGGTCTCGGTTCTGGATTCAACCGAATCAATTGCACTGTCAAAGGCGCCACGGATCAGGCAATTCGGGCACAATCCCGCAGGATCACCGGAACCCAACTCCGCTTCGCAGTGGGTGCAGTTTGGCATCTGAACCGTCGCCTCGACCGAGATCGCAGCAATTTTAATGCTTTTTACCGCGGGCGCTGTAACCTGGAGCCCCACGATTCCTTATTTGTGGCAGTGAGCCGGATGGGACCGGCAAGACCAAGACGAAAAGGAGATTCGTGATGAAAACAGTTCTGCTTCGTTCTCAGGTAGCCCTACTTGTGGCAGTTTCCATGTTCTCTGCGCAAAGCGTGGTCGCAGAGGAACAGGCTACCAGCAAGGCTAAAGAATGCTCAAAGGCGATCCTATCGGGTAGCTTCGGATACTCCAGCATAGGGACTCTCCTTGATTCCTATGTTCCAGCGCCTTATGCCGGCCCGTTCGGCGAGGTCGGCAGGCAAACTTTCGACGGAAAGGGGAACACGAGCGCAAAGGCGACCACGAGCTCAAACGGTAACATCGCCCCGGTGACGATTGAAGGCACTTATACCGTGAATTCGGACTGCACGGGCTCTATGACGCTCAATGTATCTCCGTTTGATTCTGTGGTGCATGCGGATTTTGTCATCGACGACGACGGGGCGCAGCTTCGAGCCATCGGTACAGACTCAGGGTTGATTGAGACTCGTGTTTACAGTAAGCAGTGGCGTTAGCTCACAGGGAGTGGAAAAGGATCTCGACGATACACCTGGCGCAGGGTTTCGAGAGCATGCAAAGGAAACCGGGTTGGTTGCTGCTGTGCTGACTCGGTCCATCCCTCGCCACCCATGCCAAGGTGGGCCACCACCGTCCCCTACGCTCCCCCGGATTTCCCGTTGAGGTTGGTGGCGTTGGAGAACCTCATGCGGCTTTCCTTACTGAAAGCCGCACACGTGGCGCTGGTGAGTGCCGAGTGGGAGGAAATCCGGGTGCGCTGCCGTTGAGCGGAGCGCCTCATCGATTCATCGCGTTAGACAGCGCTTCGCTCAGAGGCTGTGATTTTATTAATTTTTGTAGTTGTGGTGGCCGGAAAGCCTTGAAGAGCATGCGTCGATTAAGCGTCCTCGGGGTTCCTTCGGCTACGCTCAGGACAGGCTCTTCGAATCCGCGCCAGTAAGACCTCTGTTAGCCAAGATCTGCGAAGCGCTTCGCTCCCACGGCAAGCCGGGGCAGGCAGCATGACGATTCTGCGGGAGAACTAACGGAACGGAGATCTTTGTGCGGGAGCCGGGGCGCACCGCAGGTCGCTCGGCTGCGCTTCGGGATGACAAAAGTGGAGGGCGGTGGCCCACCTTGGCAGCGGTGAAGGGGGATGGGCAGAGTCAAACAACCAGCGTCCCACGCTTGCCCAGATTGCCTCCTATCACCAACCGAAGAGCTACTTTCAGCCGTTCCTCCGGGACTGAAATTGTAAGTTGAGTTCTCACGCAAACTCTAAAGCTCCCAGTCCAAGCGTCTCGACCTTGATCACGCGCTTTAGCATTGGAAATGCTAAAGTCTCATGAATCCCTGCGTGAGAACCGTAGAAGTTCAAGCTATGATTTAAGGGCAAATGGCCCTAATCTCCGATCTTCGAAGTCTCTGGCAGCCGGAAACCCAGGCGTCCTCCCGGACGGTGGCAGCCTTGCGCGTACAGACGGAGGCGTTCTGCGCTGCGACCGCCCTGGTCAGCCAAACCGATTGCCTCATCGAGCTTTTTTCCGGCATCTGGCAGCAGCGTTCGGAGCGCGCCTACCAATCCCGCCTGGCCGGCTGGTTAGGCATGCTGGAGCAAGACCACGACTTGCGCTCCCGCTTTCAACAGGGATGGAAGTCGATGCTGGGCGCCCTCGATTCTGTGTCCTTCTTCGCGGAAGCCGGTATTCCTGCCCAGCATGCTCTGTTTCGGGAAATTACCAGCCGCCTTTTTGAGCGCTGGCTGCCTCCGCCGCGCAAGGACGACGACACCGGTCGACTCTTCGCCGGGGTCTTTCGCACGTCTCGCTCGGTGCAGCGCTTTTTGGATATGGATGCCGCGCTCCATGCCCGGCTGGTGGAGAACCTCTGGGGCGTGGAAGGCTTCGCGGCCTATCCCCAGGTGCACCAGGACCTGCATGAAGCACTCCGCTTATTGGCCGCACGCGTCTCTGCGCGTGGCACCAGCCGCGCCGTCCGCCAGCGCAGCGACGAGAGTTCGGTGGAGCAATCTCCTCCCTACGCACTGGTCTTTGCTACCGAAAAATTCATCGAGTGCGAACACTCCGCAACCTCGGGTGATCGCCAGGATGAGTGTAGGGAGAACTGGCTCAATGCCGTCTACGCCTGCAGGGGAGAGCTCGCGATTGTGCGCATCAACATGGAAGACACCGGTGTGAATTCTCCGCTGGTCTTCGATCTTGGCGCGATGGACGCGGCGCTGGACCGCATGGAAATGCTGGCCGCCGTCCTGGTGGAGCCGGCCGCCAGGCTTTCGGCTGCGGTGCGTCTGCTGCTGAATACGCTGCTAAGCGGGCTGCTCGAGGATATGCGCATTTCCTCGCTCATCCGGCAGAACTTTAACCTGCTGGCGCGCAAGACGGTGGAACGTACCGGCCACGGTGGCGAACACTATATCGCTCACAGCCGCAGGGAATACTGGCAGATGTGGGGCGCCGCCATCGGTGGCGGATTTCTGACTGTCTTTACCGCGGCCATCAAGCTTCATGTCATTGGCCGGCACTGGGCACCCTTTATGGAAGCGCTGTTGATCGGCACCAACTACGCGATCAGCTTTCTGTTGATGCAGACCTTTGGTTTGGCTCTAGCCACTAAACAGCCTGCCTTGACCGGAGCCAGGCTGGCGGACATCATCCGCCGCAACCGAGGCGAGTCCCGTCGCGACCAGATCACCAAATACGGCGCATCCATTAGCCGCACCCAGCTGGCCGCGGCTCTGGGTAATATTCTGGCCGTGAGCACCGGCGCGGTGATCTTCAATCTTCTTTGGCTCAAGAACTTTCATACCCCCTATGTGCCCGCTGAACAGGCGCAAAAGGTTTATTTATCACTGCGTCCCCTGGCCTCGGCAACGGCCATTGACGCTGCGCTCACCGGCGTTTTGCTATGGCTTGCCGGGCTCATTGGAGGGTGGTGCGAGAACTTTGCCGTCTACCATCGAATTCCCGCGTCCATTGCGCAACACCGGCTCGGCCACACCCTCGGTGTCCGCAGAATGCAGAAGCTTGCGGACTGGGTTGACCGCAACACCAGCTCCTGGAGCACCAGCATCTCGCTCGGTTACCTCATGGGGTTTACGCCGGTCTTTTTTGAGTTCTTTGGCCTACCCCTGGACGTTCGTCACGTTACCCTCAACACCGGCATGTTCGCCTTTGCGGCTGCTCGCTTCGGCCCGTCCGCGTTCAGGCAGGTATGGCTTTACTCTGCGATGGTCGGCATTGCGATCATGTTCGTGTTGAACCTGGGTGTCAGCTTTTCCATTGCTTCCTTCGTGGCGCTTCGCGCTTACGATGTGGGGCATAAAGAGCGCTCATCGTTCCTGCGTTATGTGTTCAAGCAAATGATCTCGTCACCGTTGCAATTTCTCTTTCCCGTGCAAGCCAAGCCGGCTGCCTCGGAACCGTCTTCAGCGGATATCGAGCGTCCGGCGCCTGCAGCGTAGAACGTTAGGAAGCAGCATGCCTGAAATCCCGTCAGCTCTCTCTGTTGCCGAGATCGGCAGTTTTTTTGCCGGCGGCCGCATACACACGCTCGAGGGCCTGGCCAAACGGGAGCGCATCAGCACCCCTGGCGGCCCGGTGCATTTCATTGATCCCAACGGCGAAGTCATGGCGGGGCAGATGTATGTTCAATTCGTACGGCTTGCCAAGCCGGGTGCGGCGGCCCCGCTATTGATGTGGCACGGCGGGGGCATGACCGGAGTGAATTGGGAAACCACCCCGGACGGACGCCCGGGCTGGCAGATGTTCTTCCTCCGCTCTGGATTCGACACCTACGTATCAGACGCCGTTGAGCGCGGCCGTGCATCCTGGGCGCCCTACCCACAGATCTATGACGCGCAGCCTTATTTCCGCACGGCGAAAGAGGCTTGGGAGGAAGCCTACCGCTTCGGCCCGCCGGGCTCGTGGCATCCCGACACCGCGCTGCGCCGCACTCATCCCGGCCTGCGCTTTCCCATCGAGCATTTTGACGCCTTCTTGTGCCAGAGCGTACCCCGTTGGGACTGCAACGATGTGCTCACCCAACAAGCCTACGATTCCCTGGTCCAGCGGATGGACACTGGCGTCATCCTGTTAACCCACAGCCAGGGAGGCAATTTTGGACTGACCGCTGCAGTCAACCGTCCTGATGGCGTTCGCGCTGTGGTGTCTTTGGAACCTTCGGGCGCTCCCGACCCTTGCCTTTACGATGCCGCGAGACTTAGGGGTGTGCCTCATCTTTTCGTCTGGGGCGACTTTCTCGAAAAGCACAGCTTCTGGGTTCACTCGCGGGCGGCGGTGGAACGCTGGCGAGATAGCCTTAGCTCTGCCGGCTGTGATGTTACCTGGATTGAACTGCCGTCTCTCGGGATAGTTGGGAACAGCCATGCCTTGATGGCCGATAACAACAGCGATGCGGTGGCTGGAGCTGTACTCGACTGGCTTCGCCAGCTAGGCTTAGCCGGCCCTGCTGTACGCTGAGGTATCCTTTATCGCTTAGGGGATGTTTAGCCTGCGGGCCCGGAAGTTACCCAGGGCCGCGCGTCAACTTACTCGCCCTCAACTACGGTCATGTTCCATTCCGCGAAGCGAATGCCGGTAGGGGAGATGTACTTAATCGTCGCAGTTCCTGCTGACATCGCCCACGCCAATCCCGTCTGGCTTATGTACATGACATAAGGATCGCTTGAGGTCCAGGTTCCGCTGGAACCGGCAAAAGTAGTGTTATACAAGGCTCTCGCGATTCCGTCGCTGTACGCGCCCGTGGGCGTGAACTGGAGGGTAGCGCTGGTGAATATCCGATTGACGCCAGCCGTGTTGTAACTTACTCCGATGTCGGCATTTGCCGGTTCTACATTGCCGAGCCAGCCGGAGGTCAGCCTCGCACCGGAGAATGAGGCTATGGTTGCTTCCGCCATCGCGGTCATCCTGGCGTATCCTGCAGCCGTGGGGATTTGCGACGGCCCCATCAGTGGTGTGGGGCCCACATACTCCGGAGCGTAGGACTTATCGAACGCGGACTCTGGATCGTAGATGTTTCCTATGCCGGAGCCTCCGACCGAGCTGACACAACCGCACAGCATATCGTCGTAGTTGATCACCGGAATGCCGTTGGTCGCCCCGTAGCTCTCCAGGAAAGCGTTCATTTGGATGATCCCGAAATTGTTTGGGGCGCCCGCCGGGGTAGTCGCCAGGATCACCTTGATGTCGGCCGCCTTCGCCTGCGCTAGCATGTTCTTGATATTGGCGATAAAGTTCGCGACCACGATGGGCGCGCTCTCATCGTCTGCAATGGCCGCATCGACTGCCCCAACCAGGATGTGCACGACAGCCGGATGGAGGTTCACTACGTCGGCCTGAAAGCGCGCTGCCGCGTCCGCCGACAGCTCCCCGGGATAATTCATTCCCGGACGCGACGCATTGATCCAATTCTTGTTGGCGGCAAATCCACTGGTCCAGTTATAGGTAAGGTAGTCTCCCAGGAAGACCACCTTCGGGGGAGGGGCGGCAGCAGTGGCAGTACTCGAACCGAAGACAGAAAGAAGAGCCCCTAACAGGGCAAGTGTTACTTTGTACCGCTGGGTCATCGTGTGCCGCCTCCACAGGCAGCAGACCGGGATACGACGCCTCCCGGAGTGGGACGGTTGAGCAGTTTCAAAACGGACCTGCCGGCGCCTCTTCGTCTTAACGAGTAGGCACTGCATCGTAATCGTGGGTGACCAGGGCTTTAGGCTCTCGTCCCCATGCTTATCATCGGCGCTACACGTTGTGACTTTAGTAGTGTTTTTGACCTATTCGTCGCGCAGCGTCCTGGCGGGATCGATGCCTGCGATGCGCAGAGCCGGCGCCGTGGTAGCAACCAGCGTTACCGCTTCCAGCGTCAAAACGACGATGAGCATGGTGGGCACATCGTAGACGCTTACTCCATAGAGTTCGCTGCGCAAAGCGCGCAATGCTCCTGCACACAAGACCAGGCCCAGGATGAGTCCAAGTGTCGACGCCCAAACGCCCGGAGCTCCGATATGGAACATGGCTTGGCGAACCGTCGAGCCCAGGGCAATACGAATCCCAATCTCGCGCGTCTTCTGGGCAACTAAATTCGCCACCAACGCAAAGATGCCGATCGTGCTCAGCAGCAGCGCCAGAGCCGCCATCGCGCTCAGCAACGCGACTTCGACACGCTGCGTCGCCAGCGCCTTCGCCATCAGGTCGCGCATATTGTAGAAGCCGGAGAAAGGCAGATCAGGATCGGCGCTGGCCAGGGCGTGCTGCATCTGCGCCGTCAATCCTTCTACTGGACCGGCGGTGCGCACAATCCAGCTTGGCTGGAAGAAGACGTGGAGCATCGCGAGCAACGGGGGATCGGTTTGCGCTGCTGGGATGTACATGGTTTCTTCACCAGTGAGAGGAGCAGCGGCATCGAGCCCCGGTGCGATGGGCACGTCCTCTACCACTCCGACGATTCTCGTATTCTTATTCACGTAGTGGCCGACGGGACTCGTCCCATGGAAGTACTTGCGCGCGAATGTCTGGTTAACGATGGCCACGTGCTGCGTATCCGGTCCGTCTGAGCCGGTGAAAGATCGTCCCGCGAGTAGAGGAATCTGCAGTGTCTGGAAATAATCGGGGGTGATGTAGACCTGATCGGTCATCCCCTGCTGTCCTGCGTCTTTGCCGTCGCTGATCGTAAATCCATTGAGCAACGCGCGCTCGTAGGGCAAACTCTGCCCGACAGCGACAGCCTGCACGCCCGGTATCTGCCGCATGGCCGTGGTGCTTTCACTCAGGAGCTTGCGAAAGGATGCAGCATCGTGATAACGCACATCGTCCAGGGATGCCCTGGCGGTGATCACTCCAGTGGCGTCGAAACCAGCAGGCAAGGTTTGCAGGTGGATGAGCGTACGAATGAGCAGGCCCGAAGCGGCCAACAGCAATACGGTGAGAGCCACCTCGCCCGCGATGAGAGCCTGGCGCAAACGCAATGGGTCGCTTCCGGTAGCGGAATAACTGGCGATGGCCGAGCGCAGGCGGAACTTGCGCATGGCCAGGGCGGGAAACATACCAAAAAGCACGCTGGTCAAGAGGGAGATGAGCAGAGTGAAAGCCAGTACCTGGCCGTCAAGGGATACTTTAGCCACTGGGAGAT
Source organism: uncultured Acidobacteriaceae bacterium (assembly GCA_963721125.1). Classification (GTDB taxonomy): domain Bacteria; phylum Acidobacteriota; class Terriglobia; order Terriglobales; family Acidobacteriaceae; genus PALSA-350. The sequence continues at coordinate 278,688 of CAVRHZ010000002.1, forward strand.
AATGCGGCGGGAGAAGCTGAAGCAAGCCACGCAAAGCGATGAAACCGACTGCCACGCCGGCCGCGCCACCCAGGAGCGCCAGCAGGAGATTTTCCACCCAGAGTTGTTTTTGAATCTGCCAGCGGGAAGCTCCCAGCGCGAGCCTGGTGGCAAATTCAGGGGACCGCCGCAACACGCGAACCAGCGTCAGCCCGGCAAGATTGGCGCTGGCAATCAGCAGGATGAATCCTGTTGCCAGCATCAGAGCCAAGGCCTGCGGGCGCAGCGTAGCAGTCACACCTGTTTGCAGCGGCACCGAGTGGTAGGTTACTTGCGCGTTCGGGTCGTCGTTTAACTCATAGCGGTGGGCGCGGTGGGACCAGGCGCGGTTGAGTTCGGCATCCGCCTCCTGCCAGGTGGCGCCATCGCGCAGCCGGGTGATCGCCTCAACGTTTGTTCCGCCCCCCTCACCTTCAGGACCAAGCTGGAGTGCGGTATAGATGTCGGCATTCAAGGGGGTGATCGCTCCCTCGGAGAGGACACCAATGACGGTGTAGGGTGCGCCTTTCAGCAGCACAGCTTGCCCCAGAATATTAGGATTAGACGCGAAGGTATTTCGCCACAAACTGTAGCTCAATATGACTGCGTCTGGCCCGTGGGGGCGGTCCTCCAAATCGGTGAAGTTACGCCCCAGGGCGGGTTGAATGCCCAGCACATCGAGATAGTGGGCCGAAATACGTCCCGCCTGGAGATATTGCACATGAGACCCGGCCTCGAGATTGACGCCTGAAGTACGCGGACCCGAGACTGCCGATAGCAGGGCGGGAACGTTGTCGCGCAAGAGTTGCCATTGCTCGTACATCAGTTTGTGCCGGGCATCCCAGGGCCTCACTCCGGTGACCCGGGTGTAGATGGTGCCCATGCGCTCGGGGTGCGGATAGGGCAGGCTCTTCAGCATGAGAGCGTTCACGATCGAGAAAATCGCGGTGTTGGCGCCGATGGAAAGCGCCAGGGTGAAGATCACGGTCACGGTGAAACCGGGATTGCGAAACAACTGGCGCACGGCAAATTTCAAATCTGCCAGGAATGATTCCCACCGCGGCCATTGCCAAATCTCGCGGCTGCGCTCTTCTATAAGGGTCACATTTCCAAACTGGCGGCGCGCGGTTTGCTCTGCGTTTTCCCGCGACATTCCATCTTCGACCAGGTCCTCAATCTTTTCTTCGAGGTGCTCTTGTATCGACTCATGCAGTTCGTGGTAACGGCGGCGGCGCGAGAAGAGCTGTTTGAACCAGCGCATGGAGACTCCTAAGGTTCTGCGATCGCGAGTACACGGCGAATGCCGGCGAACATCTGTTCAAAACTCGATATTTCCTGTTCCAGGTGATTTGTACCCGCCTCTGTTACTTTGAAAATTCGCACCGGGCGGCCTTTCGGCGACAGACCCATTTCAGATTCGAGCCATCCGTTCTTCAGCATGCGCTGCAATGCCGGATACAGCGAACCCTCCTCAATCTGCAGCAGATCGTCGGAGGTGCTCTTGATTTGCTGCGCCAGCGCGTAGCCGTGCATTGGCCTTCTGCTCAGTGTTTGCAGAATCATCATTTCCAGTGCCCCAGGAAAAAGGTCACGGTGCTCGGTTTTTTTGGTCATATCTCTCCAGGTGGTCCCAGTATACTAGTTCCAGAATAGTATATCGAGTCAAGTTGAGCCGAAGAACTGCATGTTTGTCTTAAAAATACATCTTGTGATATATCTTATGATGTATTTTACGAAAGGGATAAATATGCATCGACATCATCAAGAATTCTCATTTTTCGAAGAACGCGGCCGCCACGGTCGTTTTGGAGGAAAGGGAAGACCATTTGACCGTATGGGTGGGGGCTTCATGGGCCCTGGAATGCGGGCAGCAAAAATGCTTGCCTCGGGGGATCTGAGGCTCATCATCCTGGCTCTGCTGAGCGAAAAGCCAGGCTACGGCTACGAAATCATCAAATCCATCGAAGAGCACTCCAGCGGCATCTACTCGCCAAGTCCGGGAATGGTTTACCCGGCGCTCACTTACCTCGAGGAGTTGGGATACACCGCCTCTGAGTTGGAGGGCACCAAGAAACTCTATCGAATCACCGAGGCGGGTACTGCCCATCTGAATGAAAACCGAGTCAGTGTTGAAGAAACCCTGGAGCAACTAGCTCGCTTCGGCCGCAAGGTCTCGCAATTTCAAAAGCAGTTCACCGAGGAGAACGAAGAGGACGACGACGCTGGGGCGGATGCACGGCGCGGGATCAGAAGCGACTGGCGGCAAATGAAGTCGGAATTCCGGGATCTTCGCAATGACCTCAAGGCGGCACTGCACGAGAAGCTCGACGCTTCACCCGAGGAGAGAAAGCGAGTCTTTGCGATCCTACGCCGGGCAATCGACGAAATCCGGAGCAAGCAGTCATGACCGGCCCTGCAGAGGAGCATCCACGATTGAATTCGGAGAAAGCCCGGTGGGCGGCGAAACTCCCAGACAGACCCGGAGAGAAGTGTGGGGCGGAAGCCGGCGCCTATCGCCCCGTGGTCGATCGCAATGCCTGCGAAGGAAAACGTGATTGCGTGGAGGTTTGTCCCTATGACGTTTTTGAAGTGAGACAGATCGACGATGAAGACTTCTCGCGTCTCTCTTTCCTGGGAAAGCTGAAGAGCCGCGCTCACGGCAGGCTCACCGCCTATACGCCGAAAGAGGATCTCTGTCAGGCGTGCGGGCTCTGTGTGGTGGCTTGTCCAGAAAAGGCAATCACGTTGGTTACGAACGAACGCGTGTAGGGCCGGGATGAAGCCAGCCAGGAGAGGGAAACGTTGTGGCTGACACTTTCATCGAACACGTCTCTGACATCTCCGTGATCAAATCGATGAAGCGGTCGTCCGCGATGTAGCGCCACAACTCAGCTTCTCGGGTTGCCCGTCTGCGACGAGTGTCCTATGGCGCGTGTGCCGGCTCCGCCTGTGCCGCGGCCAGCACCAGCTTGCGCATGGAGTAGAGCACCGTAAAGCGCACCAGCGCTGCAGGCTGCGCAGCCGCATCCAAGAACACTCATCTGCTGCGCCTGCCATCCTGCCGGGGGCGCTGTGCGGCTTTCTAAATAGGCCAACGACGAGAGCCCGACCGCGGCAAGATCGCCCAGTTGTCCGGCGCGCACGGTGGCATCGCTGAGTCTCGGGGTCTGTTGCACGTCCTCCAGCAGGCGCGTCTCCGCTGCCTGCCAGGAGAGGAACCGCGAGCGTAGCCGGCGAAAGGCGGCCTCAGGGGAGGGAATTGGGCCCTGCGGCACATCGCCGCTGAGGTCGAGCTGCAGCTTTGGATCAGAGGGCGGAGGCACTGTCACCTGACCTGCGATGGCATCCACCTCTCCGGCGACCTGCTGCCGCGACGGCGGATCGGCGACCACGGCATCCACCAGCCGATCGAGTGCTGTCCACCCATTGGTGTGCTGCAACCCCGAGCGCTCATGGAAATCGACCGGCTCCAGTACCGAGGCCAAAACATCGAGGGCCTCAGGGTCACGTTCGAGCAGGAGATTTCGGCGCACCGTCTCAGGACCGCTGATGTGGCGCAGTCCTACATCCTCCAGCTTGAGCGAGTTGATGCGCAGACGGCGATACATATCGGAAACATCGCGGTCGCTCTGCGGAGACCAGAAGCGTTCCGCAACCGCCATAGTGCGCGGCCAGACCCGCGAGTCCAGGGTTTCCGTATTGAGTTGCTCGGCCCACATGCACACCTCGCCGCCCAGGATCAGCTTCTGCTGGTCAGCCGTCAGCGTGGTGTCTGCGGGGATCGGGTCAGCAAGATACATCTGTGCCGAAGTCTTCTGCCCATCGAGATAGTACGGGGCGGAGAGGATCCCCTGATATCCCTGTCGAGCGCCTTCGGCCAGGGAAGCCTCTCCTCGCCAGCTCTGGATGAGAATCGTTTTGGGCAAAGCAGGATCGAGAATCTCATCCCATCCGATCATCTTCTTGTTGTGCTTCTTGAGGATCTCTTCCAATTGCTGGTTGAACGAGGCCTGCAGTTCAGCCGCCTTGGTGTAGCCCTTTTTCTTCATAAAAGCGGCGATCTGCGGATCGGCAAGCCACGCCTTCCCGTTCACCTCGTCCCCGCCGATGTGGAAATAAGCATCCGGGAAGATGCGCCCCATCTCGTCCACCAGTGTGTCGATGAACTTGTAGGTGCTTTTGCGGGTTGGATCGAGCACGGCGGTGGGCATGCCGTAGACCACGGGCAGCGTTTTGATGGGCGCCCCCGGCGCCAGCTCGGGATAAGCCATGATCCAGCTGGAGCCATGGCCGGGCATATCGAATTCCGGCACTACGCGGATGCCGCGAGCCCGCGCATAGGCGACCACTTCGCGCAGCTGATCCTGGGTGTAGTATTCGCCTTCGGACGCGACCTCGGTCAGCTTGGGAAATTTCTTGCTTTCGGCGCGGAAGCTCTGATCGTCGCTGAGATGCCAGTGAAAGACATTGAGCTTGGCGGCGGCCATGCCATCGAGCGTGCGTTCCACCGCGCCTACCGGTTCAAAATGGCGGCTCACATCGAGCATGAAGCCGCGCCAGCGGAAACGCGGCACATCGTTGATGGTCACGGCCGGCAACACGCAAGCGCCGTGCTCCATGGTAGCGAGCTGCAACAGGGTCTCGAGCCCGTGCATGGCGCCCAGATCGTTTGCTGCGGTGAGCGTGGCTCCTTGCGTAGTGACGCTGAGTTGATAGCTCTCGTCTTCGTCGATCGTCTGCACCGGCTCACCGGGTCCGGCTACGTTGATGAGCAGCGAGGCACTGCGCAGGAGAAGGATGATCGATGGTGGAGCGCAGCACTTCTCCGCCGCAGGTGCGGCCAAGCCGGATCAGGTCCCTTCTGACGGCAGCCTCGAGCCGCGCATCATGTGTCTGCCCGTAGTTGTAGGTGAAAGTGGAAGGGCCGCCCCCGGCGGGCGTGACCGTAAATGCTGCCTTCGCCGCGCGTGATCGAGCTGGGCACGGGCATGAGCGCCAGGGAAGTCTGGGCGGAAGAGGGTGCTTGGGCAAGGGCGAGCGAGCCTGCAAGGAAAACAACCGTGGAAGACGCCAGAGAAATTCGCATAGGTCGAAAGGACAGCCTACTAAAGAGTCTGCGTTAGAACCAAGCCTGCAGGAGTCTATCTCCGTCCAGTTCCTATTGAATTCAATTCCCACTCAGGCCAGGGTCTTCAGATGGTCGTAGGTAGCCGTCAGCCGTTCACGCAGATAATCTGCCCCGGTTGTGGGCTGATACTTCGACGCAGCGCCGGGTGCGATGCAACCCCGCAGTACCTCCACGCGGGCGTCGGGATTGGGATCCAGAAAGAAGGCCACCGAATACCGGTCCTGAACCGGGATCGCGACCCGGTGTGGTGTCGAAATATAAACATCGTTGGTCCAACGCATTAAGCAGTCACCGATATTGCAAACGAATGCGCCTGTGATGTGGGGTGCATCGAGCCATGCGCCGCTGCGAGTGCGAACCTGCAGCCCGGCGATTCCATCCGTGGCCAGAATGGTGAGGTTGCCGTAGTCAGTGTGCATGCCGGCCCCGCTGTCGGGAGCCCGATCCTGGCTCTGCGGCTGGGGCGGGTAGTGCAGCATGCGCAGAACCGCCAGGGGCGCGTCGAGTTTGTCCTCAAAGAAATCCTCCGCAATGCCCAGATCGAGCGCGAATCCGTGGTGAAGCCGGCGACCCAGCGCCCAGCAAGCATCGTAGTAGGCAAGCACCGTCTCTCGCCAATGAGGAAGTGCCGGCCACAGGTTGACGCCACGAAACGGCTTACCCGCCATCACGTCGGGATGGTCGGCAGCCAGCTCCAGCCCGATATTGAAAGCCTCCTTGTAGTCGGCCCGGGCGGCGGCCTCATCGAGACGCTCCCCTTCGAGCGCGACATAGCCGCGGTTATGCGGCGAACGCTTGATCGAATATTCCTCCTTGGCCGCCAGCGGCAGGGCAAAGAATGCACGCGCGGCGGCAAACATGGCTGCGCGCGTGGTCTCGGCGATACCATGATTCACCACATAGAAGAAGCCGATCTCCCGGCAGGCGTGGCCCAATTGGGCTGCCACACGTGTCCGGGTGGAGAGTTCCTCGGAGGTCAGGCCCCAAACGTCGATCACCGGAAGCTCAGTCATCGTTTATCCGCTCCACTGGGTGCAAGGCTGATATCATCAGCACCACCGTAGGGTCAAATTGTAACCGGGCAACACACGCTGAGGAACAAGGATCACCGTGGATATTGAGAACTTTGTTAGATCACTGCCCAAAGCCGAGCTGCATTTGCATCTCGAGGGAGCGGTGGCCGCACCGACGGCCATCGAGTTGGCAAGAAAACACGGTCTGGCAGTGCGTGAGGATGAAGATGCTTCGAAGCTCTTCGACTTCCCGGATCTGGAAGCATTTCTCAAGGCCTACGACATCATCTGCAACTCGATCGTTGATGCCGCGGACTTTCATCGTGTGACTTACGAGATGCTTGCGCGCTGCGCCGGCAATGGCGCGCGCTACGTTGAATTCTTCTTCAGCCCGCAGGCCCATCATGATGTGGCTTACGCCACCATGCTTGACGGCATCGTCGCCGCGATGCGCGATGCCGCCCACGACCACGGCGTGGAGTCACGCTTGATCCCGGCACTCAACCGCGAGCTGGGCCCGGAAATCAGCATGCAATTCCTCGATCTCGTGCTGGCGCACCGGCGACCGGAAGTCATCGGCATCGGACTTGATTACAACGAGGTCGGCCATCCGCCGGCTCTCTATGCGGATGTTTACCGGCGGGCCAGGAATAGGGGGCTGCGCGTGACCGCCCATGCGGGAGAGAATGGCCCCTCTGAGCACGTCGGCGCTTCCCTTGAGGTGCTGGCCTGCGATCGTATCGATCATGGCTACCACGTGGTTGACGATCCAGCCCTGGTAGCAGCATGCCGCGAGCGTGGGGTCTTCTTCACGGTCTGCCCCACCACGACCACCTACACTACGACCTTCCGCGATCTGGCTTCGCCCGGCCATGCCATCCACCGCATGTTCGAAGCCGGCCTCAACCTGGTGATCAATACCGACGACCCTGCTCTCTTCCGCACCGACCTTAATCGCGAATATTTACTGGTCGCCCGGCATATGGGCTGCACCCCCAAGCAATTATCGGAAGTGGCTCTCAACGGCCTTCGCGCCTCCTGGCTCGACGACACCACCAAGCGCGCCTGGGTCGCCGAATGGACGGTCGAGATGGAGCGCCTGCTCCCGTCCGCGGCATCCCGTCCGCTATGAGGTTTTGCGCCATAGTAAATTCGAGCACTGAGGCAGCAGCTACAAGCCCGCACCAAAAGTAACTTCGGTTGTCCTCTTTGGTTTCAATTTCGGGCGGTTAAAACCGCTTGGCCGGCCAACTACGCACTGAGGACAATTTCGGAGAGCCTTGTCAAGCCCTACCTGCAGCTCCTTGAGTACCACATACAACCCTGAGGTTACTCAGGATTGAGTAAAAATCGTTCATCGCCATGTATTCTCCTTTCATAAGTAGCGGCGCAAAAACCCATCCCCCATGGCAGCCGCGGTCTATCTATCCCCCCTAAATCTTGATGGCGCCGCCCGCTGTTTGGGCCACGCCGAAGCAGGTGACTTTGAGCTTTGGTCGCACAGGAGTAGTCATTATCGGCGGAGGCCCAGCTGGACTGGCGCCTCTGCTCGCGGCGCATCGACGTGGACGTCTCGCTGACGTATTAGAAGAGGGTGTCACGGTGGTGGAGCAGTCGGGTTCGGTTGGGGAAGGAACCATCGGCCGCTGGGCTATTAATTCGGACAGTACTGCTTTCACCTTTGCCGACTGCCTTGCCGGGCCTCCTGACGGCGAGCTCGCAGAACTGCGTAATCATCCCCTCACCAAAGAGTTCGTGGAGTTAGGAGAGGGAACTGTACCCTTGCGCCGTGCAGGCGAATTTCTGGGCCTGGTCGGGCAAGCGCTAAACGAGGTAATTGAAGCCTCACCCAACAGCCGTGTGCTTAAGGGATACCAGGCAGTTTCGACCCAGCGCACCCAAACCGGTTGGCTCACGCTTATCCGGGATATTGAGACGGGACGCGAGCGCACTATCGATTCCCGCAACGTAGTCCTGGCCACCGGAGCTTCCCAGCCGATCGAACGCCTGCGCCGCGAGAGAGTGGCTGGCGTCAACCTCGTCGAGCGATGTGGCGAAAGGTTGTTGCAATCAGGCGACGTGGTGAGTACCGCAGGCTTTGCCGCGGTTGCTGCCCGTCTTGCCGGCCTTGGGCGGCCTCCGCGGGTCGCCATTATTGGCGGTTCCACCAGCGCGGCTGCGATTGCCTACGCCATGTTGAATCGCATGCCCGAGGTCACTTTCGGTCCCGCTGGACTCAGCATCCTGCACCGCCGTGAGCTGCGTATTTTCTACCCCAGCGTGGAAGCAGCCCTGGCCGAGGGATACACGGAGTTTGGGCCCGATGACATCTGTCCGGTCAGCGAGCGTGTCTTTCGTCTGAGCGGCTTCCGCCTGGACTCGCGTGAATTAATCATGCGTGCCCGCGGCATCGGAGGGCGTCCGGCTGAGCCTCGGTTGCAGCTGCATCGCCTCGGTGTCGATGACGCAGCTTCCCTTGCGGTGCTTGACGATGCGGACCTGGTGATCGCTGCGTTAGGTTACCGGCCTCGCGCTCTACCCGTCTTTGATCAGGAGGGAAGAGCAGTGACCCTTCATTCCGAAACAAGTCCGCAGGCGCGGCTGGTGGATAACTACTGCCGGGTGATGGACGCCGGCGGCAACCCACTGCCTCAGTTGTTTGCCATCGGCTTGGCCGCGGGCTTTGTGCCCTACGGAAAGCTGGGTGGGGAGAAGAGTTTCCGGGGCCAGGCAAATGGTCTGTGGCTGTGGCAGAACGATGTCGGCGCGATGATTGCCGACGCCATTTTGTCTCCCGGCCTGGGGGAAGACTACGCACTCGAACCGCCCGCGCTTGCGGGTTTGGAACAAATCCACGCTGTTCAGGAGCTCGAGGTATGAATATCCCGTTAGTTCGTCCTGCACCACCCCAGCTTTCGCTTGCAGTTGCGGAGTTGAAAGCGCTTGAAGAGAGCGGCGTTTTCAGCAATTTCGGCCCCGTCAATACGCGCTTTGAGCAGGAGATGATGGCCCGCTTCTTCGCTGGAGAAGGCGCTTGCGTGACGGTTTGCAATGCGACCATTGGCCTCATGCTGGCCATCAAGGATGCGGTCGGCGAGCAGCCTTCTGGAAAGTTTGCCCTGATGCCGAGTTTCACCTTCGCGGCTGCAGCGCACGCCGCCCTTTGGTGCGGACTGACCCCGCTCCTCTGCGACATCGATCCTGCCACCTGGGCGGCCGATCCTGCGGCTGAAGCGGAAATGCTTTCCCGCTATGCCGGCCAGATCGCTGTGATCATGCCCTATGCGACCTTCGGCTATCCCATCGACTTAGACCACTACACGAAACTCGCGGCTCAGCTGGGCGTGCCCGTCGTGGTGGATGGCGCAGCCTCGTTGGGCACATTTGACGAGCACGGACGCGGGTTCGGAACTGGCTTTGCCGGGAGCGTTGTTTTTTCCATGCACGCGACCAAGTCATTTGCCGTGGGAGAGGCGGGATTGATGTACAGTGCGGATCCGGATCGCATAGCCAGGCTTCGCACCATGAGCAGCTTCGGCTTTGGTGAGCCACGTACGGCTACCATGCCTGGCTTGAACGCCAAAGTCAGCGAAGTGACCGCGTTGCTCGGCCGCTTACGGCTGGCTGATTACGACAGCATTTTGGCTCACCGGGCCGCGCTGCTCGATCGCTATCGCAATGCGCTGCCGGATCTGCAGCTCCAATTGAGAGCGCCAGGCACGCAGGCACATCAGTTTGTGCCCGCCCTCTTACCCTCTGCATTGAAAACAGAGAAGGCGGCGATCCGTGCCCAGCTAGCCGCCCAGGGGATCACGACTGGAGCTTACTTCAGCCCCCACTTGATGGAGCAGCCCTACTTCCAAAGAACTTGTGTGGCCGGCCCCCTATCGGTCTGCGACGATGTTTCCGCAAGGATGATCAGTCTTCCTCTATTCGATACCATGACTCACACTGAAGTGGATTACGTGGCTGAATGCCTCAACACCTTGATGGGCGTGAGTGCGCAGGGCAGAAAGCGCCCAAAGCCGCGCAGCGAGCGGCACGTTCACCTGGTGGGGGCCTGATCGTCGCAGTGCGAACTACTTTCTCCAGAGTGAGTCCCGCCGGAACGGCTGAGGGCCGTACCTGTCCGAAGTAGATGTCCGGCCGGCAATTGATCGAGTCAGTAAGTGTTCAGCGCGGGAACCCGTTGGTTGGTTCTGTGCATCCTTATCCATCATGCAAGGTGTAGGGGATGGACAGAACCAGACCACCGGCAATCAACCCAGTTTCGTTTGCCCGCCTTGTCTTAGACGCCTTCACAAGTTGCGCCGGCGATTACCCGGGCCACCGTCCAGCTCCTTCTGGGGTCTGCTGGGCGTAGAAACCTCTGCGGCACGGTAAGGCAGATACGACACAAAAACGCCTTAGCTTGCAATGTCGAGCGGAGTGGTGAAGTTACATCCTGGTCTGCGCTCATTATCCATTTACCCAGGCTTGACCCACTAACGGAAAATTTAAAGGAAGTACCTCTTGTACTTTGTTACTGGTTAGAGGTACTATCGAGCGGTTACCTGGGCTATGATGACTATCGATTCATACCGGGGCTACTAACAGTAGATAGTGGTAAGCGCTTGGTTTAAGCTTTCCACAACTGCGAACCCCCTAACTTGACCCGTTCGTCAATTCCGCTGGGCCGGAAGTTGCGAAATGGCACAATCGCGGTGATTTTAGGAGGTTGGGACCACCGTGGATCTACTCGCGCTACCAACGTACTATCGCCGATCACGACGCTATCTGGATCATGGCTCGCGACATCTTGTGATGTACATCTTCGGCCGCTTTCGTGCGGTCCGCTCGCTGATGGTCTGGCGATATAGCCAGAGGACAACTAACCCAGCCTTAGCCTCAGGTACGAGTCTCGTAACCACTGCGGACGTGGATGACGTAGTTCGCAGGATTTGTCAGGATGGCTACTGTCCGGGTCTGAATCTACGCCAGGAAGTTGTAGACCAGTTGCTGACCTTTTCTTCGTTGGCCACCTGTTACGGCGATGGGAAGGAAGACTTTCCTTTCCACTATCGTGACCGGCAGGAGGCCCAACGCCGGGCTGGGCGGCGGTTCAGGCTGGGCAGATATAACCATGCACTCAGTGCCTCTCATGCTCTCAGGGCCCTGGCGTCCGATGCGCAGTTACTCGCAATTGCCCGCAAGTATCTCCGCACCGAACCAGTTTTAATCGGCGCCCGCATGTGGTGGAGCCTGGCCGGTGAGGCCGACATCGAACAAAAGAAAGAAGCAGGCCAGAGTTTTCATTACGATATTGACGGATATCGGGGCATTGCATTCTTCTTTTATCTTACCGACGTGGGCCGAGCGGCTGGGCCCCATGTTTACGTGCGCGGAACTCATCTGAAGAAGTCGTGGAGACATCTGGTTTCCATGTATAAGGGACGAACGGACGCGGAAATCGACCAAACCTATGGACCTGAGAATCAGGTGCTCTTGTGTGGACCTGCTGGATCCGGGTTCGCTGAAGATATCTTCGGTTTCCATAAAGGCCTGGATCCCGAGAGCGTCGACCGGCTCATCGTACAGGTGCGCTTCGGACTTCGCGATTACGGTACGGGATTGGATGATTAAACCGGCAAGTCAGGCTGCGGATTTAATAGCGGAGTATAACCAGAAAGATAATGCCAAGGAGTTAACTTTGCTCCTTGGCATTCTTATTGTTCCGGACAATATATAAAACTACGACGAGGACCTACTTTGCCGGGAGCACCCGAATGATGGCCATCATTCCAGAATCCTCATGGCCGAGAATGTGGCAGTGATAAACAAAATCCCCAACCACCGGCCCGCGGAAATCCATACGGACCTTGACGCTGGGGTAAGGACCGGTTCCACTCCAATACGGAACCTGTACTGTATCTAAATACTGTCCCGCGTCCACTGACCTGCCATTTTGTTCCAGAACCAGGAAGTGGATCTGGTGAATATGGAATTCGTGGTTTTCCAGGGCCCGGTTTTCTATCGTCCAGTCTTCGACAGCGCCTTGCGTGGTGATGATTGACGGAGGATTGGATGGGTCGAAAAGAACGGGTGTCTGTCCATCCACCGTAATGAAGAAGTTCGTAGGACTGTTAGGATCACTCGGGTCGCTCAGCACCTCAGAGAAATAGAGCTTTCGGTGGGTCGTCGGCCGCATATTGCCAAGCCCAAAGAAGCGCTCGGAAGGCGGGAGAGATGAGCTGTTTGCGATCCGCAGCGCCGGCTCGGCCGCTCCGTTGCTCGCCTTGATGGCTAGGATGGGACGCGTTGGATCGTTGTCACCGTCGGGGCCGGTATCCACATTCAGCGTAGACAGCACCGCGCTCTTGACCTTCAGGGACGGCCCGGTGACGATGAACTCCGCCCGCGAGGCAGGAGGCAGCAATATATCCTTCGTGACCACCGGCTGACCCATCCGCAACCCATCCTGGGATCCGGTCGGCACCCCGTCAAGCGCCACTACGGTGAGAGGCTGGCGCACATGGTCATACTGCAGTTGTAAATCGATGATTGTATCCGCGGAGGCGTTCAAAACCCGCCACAGCTCCTTCTGCTGTGGCTTCATGGCTACCACCGCGGGGGTAAAACTCGGGTAGGGAACTGGAATGTAATTCAATGAGATATCCCAGGAAGGGACCGCGCCCCCCGGCGTCGGATTTCCCGGGACCAGGTTGTCGCGAATGATCAGCGTGCGCGCCGGCAGGCCGGCCACCTCCGGGGTTACATTCTCGATCCCATCCACCACGATAGCGCCGGAAGCTCCGCCCAGCACCGCGGCCTCTGAGATGCCGTGAATATGAGGGTGATACCAGTAAAGCCCCGGCGGTTCATCCGTTGGAAAGTGGAGGTCGTAATCGTAGCTATCTCCGGAGTTAACCACGGTCGTGATCACCTCATCCTGATGGCAGGTGGGTGGTGTGTTGGTGCCGTGATAGTGAATGTTCACCGACGTGTCATCCATCGCCTTGCTTGTGCAATCTCTCGGCCCGGTGACCGTCATGCCAGGCATCGCCGCGGAAGAACTGGACTTCGGGAGCAAATTCTTCAGGTGGATGACCAATTGATCGCCGGGGTGGACATGCAGAGTAGGCGACTCCACGCCGCCTTCGGTAGTGAAGCAATAGAGCGTATTGCCAAACTGATCGACCCGCGTCTGGTAGGTAAAAGTGACCTGCAGCTTGCCCTCGGCGCTGAAAAGATTGGCGGGCTCAATGACAGTGCTGCCCGCATGATAGCGAGGACACGGAGCATTCTCACCTGAAGCGCAAAGCGGAAACAGCGATAGAGCTAACAGTGCGAGCAAGAACGAACGACGACCTGCTGAAAAATGAATAGCCAATGGTTTGCCTTCTTAGGTGGATTTGAAGCCAGGGGGGATGGCGTTAAGTGTAGCTGAACGGGCCGCGAATACAAGGGGGATGTGGAATTATTGTCGAGGGATATGAAGGGGGTGGAGGCGCGGGATGGAATTGAACCATCAAATAAGGCTTTGCAGACCCTTCCCTTTTCTTTTTGGGTTCCGCGCCCATCGCAACGTCATTGTGAATGCAAGCTACGATTCTTCACGTTCTACTTCCTCAAATTCCTCCCAGTGGAGAATCGATGCCGAGGAAGAAGCATACGTGCGGGCTTGCTCATTTGTATTGCAAACAAAAGTAACAATAAAGTACTCAAGCCGTAATCGATCGACTGCAGGCGCGGGAAAGCTACACCTCAGGTTCCAACTTCAAACGCTCATAGACGCTTCCCGATTGCAGACGCGTCGCGGCCATCTCGAACAACCTGGCACGGGGACCGGGCTTGTAGGTAAAAACGTGTGTACCGGGCTCCATGGGTTCGCAGTATCTTGCCAGCAGCAAAGAGCATCCGTTCACGAAGTTAACGAGTTCCTGCTTGCGAGCAATCTCATGCTCTAACATGAAGGCCCGCATCACCGCCGAAATAGATTCCCTTTTGTAGGTCAGGTCGTTCATCTGCAAGTCCACGTAGGTCACGCCATGGGAGCGCCAGCCAGTCAGAATGCTCAACCAGGCGCCATTGGGCAGACGCAGGCCCATGGAAAAAAAGTCCGAGTTCACGCGCAGCAGGCGATATCGCGCATGATAGAACTTGCTTATTCGCTGCCTTATCGACTTCCCATCCAGCGCCAGCATCGCTTCCAGTGCCTGATCCGGGTCCAACGCCGGCACAAACTTGACGTTCGCGATCCTTTCTAATTGGTTGCGCTTTCCGGCCAGGCTGCGCCGGGTGCGTGGTCCCAAGGCCGCCAGCATTTCCTCGTAGGTCTGCGCCAGAGGAAGCGTGTGCTTGATCTCTGCAGCACAGAGTTTTCTGCAGTTAGTTTGCGCACCCATCACCTGAATGCAAGTATCAATAGGAGCCTTGACGGTCAGGCTCACACCATGGGTTCGCCATCTTTTCAAGAGCGCCCGGGTTGCCAAGTGCACGTAGTGCACACGCAGTGCTTCGGGGGCTACCACCAGGCTTTCCCCCATGGAGTCCCCTCCGCGGAACAATCCCAGCCCAACCCCCAAGCGGGTATGTTCAAAGAACAGGACACACGCTTCGAGCTGTCCAGCGTGCCGAATCAGTGCCGCCGCACATCTACGGTTTGCCAGGGTATTCGCAGCGATGAAGTATTCCGGCTCGGTGGTGAGATCATCTTCCTGGCCACAGCGGCGCCGCAGCTCGCGAATCTCGGCCAGGCAGGAGTGCAGTTCCCGGTCGCCGATGACCAATTCCAAGTCTCTTGCGTAGTCGCTAAAGATTGGAAAGGCGAGGGCATCGCCTCTTAAGGTGGTGCTTTCGCTCCACCGTGGAGCGGTGGTATTAGCCAACCCGCCTGAACTCATCGGCTTCCTCCCGCAATGCGAGACCCAATGCGAGACCCTCGTACCGCAATGTACGTGCTGGGGGATAATCAAGCGTGGCAGGAGTAGAGCTTCAACTAATTACTTCGCGGTCCCGGGGCTCACTCCCCCATGTATGCGCTTTGTCGTTTTAAAACTTTTATTAGCCCAAATCATGGCCGTAGTGGCTATCTCTTCGGGGCCATCCAACGGCTATCAAGGGACCGACAAGCCCGCCCTGAACTGGTAATGGCGCGATATTACATTACTTTTGGAATCACAGCTAGATTTTTTTTACACCAAAAAACATTACCCTATTGCGGTTGGGCGCCTCGCAATCCAGCGGGGGGTAAGAGCGTTTAAGGTCCGGGGAACCGTTCGATTCTGATCACGCGCTTTAATACCGAGGCTGCCAACCGGCCGCGCCGATGCACGGATTTTTACCGCAGAACCATTCCCGAAACACCGTAGCCGGTACGCGGGTTCGAAGATCATCGACCCGGCTGAGGTCGAGCCCGTTGGAGAGTACCCAGACGGACTGTTTCGCCGCGATGGCCTGTAAAATCTCCGCTTCTGTGATGTAGGGGACATGCAGTCTTTCCGCCGCCGCGTTCATAATCGTGGGGCGCAGCGAGGCATCCCACAGACGAACATTGGTCACCCGCGGAGCATAGTAGGTCAGCACCATGGGATCGGAAAGAGGGCTCAGCACGACCAGATCTGCTCGTCCCAATTCGGGTCCGACTGCATGCATCGCTTCTCGCCAGGGCTCCTTGTCGCAACCGGGGTTTGTCATTTGGAAGAACAAGCCGGTTCCGAACGCGGCCAGGAGGCTAAGCAGGACCGCATAACGGGCACGTCCAGGCACCAAAAGGCGGCTCGCCGCGATTAAGCACAACGGCACCACCGTCCAAACCAGAACGCGCGGCAACATTATCGGGCGAGCAATGCTTAGCACGCTGACCAGCGCAAGAAAAAGGCCAGGCACGCCAATCAGGGTGACGCTTGCTCGAATCGGGAAACGGTGCAAAAGCAGCGAGATGACCAGGGTTCCGAAGACCGCCGCGGCCAATACGAAAGCCGGCCACGGATAGGGAGTCAATTCACCACTCACCACGACCGAAGTAGTGTAGACCAGCGTGCGGACGCTCATTTTGGGCATCCAATCGAGTCCACCCCCGTGGCTCGCCGCAAGAGTGTGGACAAAATACGGCACCCCGAGCAGCAGAACCAACGCGTTCAATGCCGTCCACTTCAACAATGCCTGGCGTCCGCCAAGGCCTTGCAGGAGGAAAAACAACCATACCGCCCCCCCGCACGCTGCCACGAATAGAACTCCGGTTGCGTGCAGATAGAGACAGAGGGTAGCGAACAAAGCATAGAACGCCGTTGCTCTCACTGAGCGCGGGTCCCGTTGAAATACAGCAGCGGACCAGAGTGCGATCGTGGCTGCCAACATCAAGAGCGTATACACCCTTGCCTCCTGAGCAAAATACAAGCTCAGGGGGCAAAGCGCGAACAGAAGAGCGCCTAGCACGCCCTGTAACTTCCCCAACAACTCACGGCCAAGGAAATAGGTCACTGGGATGCAAAGCGTGGAGGCTACTGCGGACAAGGAGCGCAGCGCTGCTTCACTGTCGCCCCACAAGGCCATCCAACCGCGCAGCAGGAGATAGTAGGTTGGAGGGGTCGGCTCGCTCGAGAGCCCATCGGTTAGAAGGTAGTGCAGTCCAAAAATATCGGCGTAATACCGCGAAAAGATCTCGTCACTCCAAAGCGAGGCCGCCCCGATGTGGTAAACCCTCAGCGCGATGCACAGAAGGGTAATGAAGCCAAGCGCCACGGTATCGAAAGTGATTCCGGGCGGAAAGCGGGACGCAAAGGTCCGGCTGAGTGAGGACGGTTGAGTGACGGGCTGTGTCACCATAGCGGACATTTCCCCCGGATCGTAATTTCTGATGAAGATGAAAAAACAGTGCCCGGTGGCTTGATCTCTTGAACTCCTAATAGAAGCTTCAGGAGGTATTGCGAACCATTCTTTCGATAGTTGGGCGAGCAGCGCAATAGCACCCCCTCGTCATATGAATGGGAATACTTAAGTCTCCTTGCTTGTTTAGTTGTAGGAAAAACTTACTATTGATAAGGGGCACTGAACATTCGGCAATTTTTGCATGGTAACCGGTCCTATAGTTACCAGAGTCACCGCAAATGTTACCAAGTAACGAGTTACAAACCGTATTCGGGCTCGTATGCTTCGTTATGGGCAACGATTTCGACCAGACTAAAACCTTTGGCTTTGACCGGCTTAGGCCTATTTTTTTAAGCGGGAGATATTTTGCTTTTAGGCACCGTCTATCGTAATCTGCTCCCTGGGAGACTTGTCGGGGCGTCGCTTTGAGTGACTCCGAGTCGCAGCAGACCCGAAACTGTCCTTCCCAACCTATCCCCCCGAAAATCTTGATGGCGTAGTGCGCCAATTTGCGCCGCGCCGAAGCAGGTGACTTTGGAATTTGGTCGCACGGGTGTAACTATCATCGGCGGAGGCCCAGCGGGATTGGCGCCTCTGCTCGCGGCGCATAGACGTGGGCGCTTGGCGGAGCTATTAAAAGAGGGCGTCACGGTGGTCGAGCAGTCGGGGGCCGTCGGGGAAGGAACTATCGGCCGCTGGGCTATCAATTCCGACAGCACGGCCTTCACCTTTGCCGACTGCCTTGCCGGTCCACCCGATAGCGAACTCGCAGAACTACGAAATCATCCCCTCACCAAAGAGTTCGTGGAATTAGGCGACGGCACCGTACCCTTGCGCCGCGCAGGCGAGTTCCTGGGCCTGGTTGGGCAGGCGATCGATGAGGTGATTGAAGCCTCACCCAGCGGGCGTGTACTTAAGGGATACCAGGCAGTTTCGACTCAGCGCACAACCACCGGCTGGCTCACCCTCATCAAAGACCTTGATACTGGTCGAGAGCATACCATCGATTCCCGCAACGTAATCCTGGCTACCGGGGCTTCCCAGCCGATCGAACGCCTGCGTAGTGAGAGAGTGGCTGGCGTCAACCTCGTCGACCGGTGTGGCGAACGGCTGTTGCAATCCGGCGACGTCGTGAGCAACGCAGGTTTTGCCGCGGTTGCTGCCCGGCTTGCCGGCCTTGGCCGGCCTCCGCGAGTAGCCATCATTGGCGGCTCCACCAGCGCGGCTGCCGTTGCCTTCGCTTTGCTGAATCGTATGCCCGAAGTTACCTTTGGTCCGGGCGGCCTTACCATCATGCACCGGCGCGAACTGCGTATCTTCTACCCTAATGTGGAGGCGGCTCTGGCTGACGGATACACGGAGTTTGGGCCCGATGACATCTGTCCCGTCAGCAAACGTGTCTTTCGTTTGAGTGGCTTCCGCCTGGACTCGCGGGAATTAATCATGCGTGCGCGCGGCATCGGAGGGCGTCCGGCTGAGCCCCGCTTGCAGCTGCATCGCCTGGGTGTGGATGACGCAGCTTCTCTTGCGGTGCTCGACAACGCGGACCTGGTGATCGCCGCATTGGGTTACCGGCCTCGTGCTCTACCCGTCTTTGATCAGGAGGGAAGAGCAGTGACCCTTCATTCCGAAACAAGTCCGCAGGCGCGGCTGGTGGATAACTACTGCCGGGTGATGGACGCCGGCGGCAACCCACTGCCTCAGTTGTTTGCCATCGGCTTGGCCGCGGGCTTTGTGCCCTACGGAAAGCTGGGTGGGGAGAAGAGTTTCCGGGGCCAGGCAAATGGTCTGTGGCTGTGGCAGAACGATGTCGGCGCGATGATTGCCGATGCCATTTTATCTCCCGGCCTGGGAGAAGACTACGCACTTGAATCGCCCGCGCTTGCGGGAATGAAAAGCATCAACGCTACTCAGGAGCTCGAGGTATGAAGATACCGCTGGTTCGTCCCGCCCCGCCACAGCTGTCCCTCGCTGCCGCCGAACTGCGTGCGCTCGAGGAGAGTGGGATTTTTAGCAACTTTGGTCCCGTCAATACACGCTTTGAAGAGGAGATGCTGGACCGCTTCTTTGGCGGCCAGGGCGCCTGTACTACTATTTGCAATGCCACCATCGGCCTTATGCTGGCCATTAAGGATGCGGTTGGCGAGCAGCCTTCGGGAAAGTTTGCCTTGATGCCGAGCTTCACCTTTGCGGCTGCAGCGCACGCCGCCCTTTGGTGTGGACTGACCCCGCTATTGTGCGACATTGATCCGGCCACTTGGGCCGCCGATAATGGAGCTGAGGCGGAGATGCTCACCCGCTATGCCGGCCAGATCGCTGTCGTGATGCCCTACGCGACCTTCGGTTACCCTATTGATTTGACCCGCTACACCAAACTCGCCGCCGAGCTAGGCGTGCCCGTGGTGGTCGATGGTGCGGCCTCATTGGGCACCTTTGACGAACACGGACGTGGCTTCGGCACCGGCTTCGCTGGAAGCGTGGTTTTTTCCATGCACGCCACCAAGTCGTTTGCCGTGGGAGAAGCCGGATTGATGTACAGCGGAGACCCGGATCGGATAGCCAGGCTTCGTACCATGAGCAGCTTCGGCTTTGGCGAGCCGCGGACAGCGACCATGGCCGGTCTGAATGGCAAACTCAGCGAAGTGACCGCGTTGATCGGTCGCTTACGGTTGGCCGATTACGACGCCATTTTGGCACACCGGGGCGCGCTCTTCAATCGCTACCGCGATGCACTCCCGGAGTGGCAGTTTCAAGTGCGAGCGCCAGGCACCCAGGCGCATCAGTTTGTGCCGGCTTTGCTACCAGCGGGACTGGGAGGCCGCAGGTCGGCTATCCGTGAAGAATTAGCCATTCGTGGGATAGCGACCGGCCATTACTTTAGTCCACATTTGATGGAGCAGCCATATTTCCAAAGGGTTTGCGTGGGGGGTCCGATGCCGGTCTGCGACGACGTATCCGCGCGAATGATGAGCCTGCCGCTCTTCGACACTATGTCTAACGATGAAGTCGATCAGGTGGTTGCATGCCTGCATGAAGTGATCGCCGCGGAGCAGGACAGGCGGCGTCTAAAGCCATCCCGCAATGAGCGGCACGTGCCGCAGGTCTTTGGGCGGATGGCCCGAACCACAGGGGAAGTTGCCGTTGAATAAGATCGGTAGAATCGCGGCGTTAGACTCGGTGCGAGGAATTGCCGCGTTTATCGTGGTTATCCATCACTGCTTTTTGACCCGGGCCGTCTACAGCAATTTCTTCTTCACCCAGTGGAAGACACCCGCCAACTCCCTGGTCTCGTGGATCTTCCTTTATACCCCGGCGCGTATCGTCTGGGCGGGCTACGAGGCAGTGACGCTGTTCTACGTGCTTAGCGGACTTGTGCTGGCTTTGCCCTGGGTCGAGGAACGGCCCCCCGAATACAGGAAGTACGCCATACGACGGCTGTGCCGGCTCTACATTCCCTACGTGGTTGGCATTGTAGCCGCCGGCGTGCTCAACGTTGCGTTGCTGCAGCATGCGTACGTCAGCGGAGCAAGCCAGTGGGTGAATTCCATGACCTGGACCAATCCGGTCACGCCCTTCGTCCTGTTCGATCACTTCGCGATTATTGGGCATCACGCTACCATCAACGGCGTCACCCACACCTTGATTTGGGAGATAAGGGTATCGCTTATTTTCCCCCTGATCATTGTGCCCATTATGCGCTGGGGTTTGCGTGGAGCGCTTGCTGTTCTGGCGTGTCTCGTGACCGTTATCGTGGCCCTGCAATTGGGCTTTGGCGACATCAACGCACTGGGTAACCTACTGATTCAGGCCAAACATCAGGGTCTCGTCCTCAAATTGGCCATTGAGCTACAGTGGAGTGCCTACTACGCCTGTTTCTTTGTCTTTGGGAGTGTTCTCGCTGCCCGGCTCCGTGAGATCCGCCAATTTTTTTCGCGGTCTGGATCCTGGTTGGGCTTTGTGCTCCTGGGCGTTGGTTTGCTGGTGTTTCAGGGCCACTGGTCGCAGTGGCACGCGGTGCAGGAGTTCATGGTGGCGGTTGGCTCTGTTCTAATTTTGGGGGCAGCCCTCGCTCCAGGCAGAGTGGAGAAGATGTTATTGATGAGGTTCCCGCGCTATCTCGGCAAGCTCTCGTTCAGCCTTTACTTAGTGCATGTCCCGGTCATTCTGACGTTGACAATCCTTACCCGTGGGGCGCTATCCTTGCCCTTGCTCATTTTGATTGTGGTGCCAGTATCCATTGCGCTGGCTGACATTTTCGACCGATTGGTCACGGCGCCGAGCGCGAACCTGGGTCATCGGCTTACGCGGGCTCGTGGCGAAGCGCGCCTCGCGCCGCAACCCATTTTTCGGGAGGGACGGATATGACCCCCACTACTCCCCGCTGCGCGGTTGTCTTCAAAACGTACGCCTGGGATGATTTCGTGGAACGTCAGGCGCGTCGCTTGGCAGAAGCGGCCGGCGCTCTGGATTTTTATGTCTCGGTCGATGAGACCAACGGCTCCATCGGGCCGATACCTTTCGAGCGGGTCACCCGTTTCACCTGCGCCACCCTCGCCGTCTCGGGTCTGCCGATGCGCTACTCGGTGGGTGGGGTGCTATGGTGGAATCCGGACTACGCTCACTATCAGTTTCTTTCGCAATATCCCGATTACGACTGGTACCTGTTCGTCGAGTACGACTGCGTCGTGCAATGCTCGCTGGAGGAGTTTGTTGCCCGCGCCGCCTCAAAAGGGGCCGACTTCGTTGCTCTACCCATCGCGCGGCCCTTTAACAAATGGCATTGGATGCCCTATCAGCGCGACGTTTATTCTGCGGCCGAGGTTAAGCTGGCTCTGCTGAATGTCTGTTTGTTCTCTGCTCCCGCGCTGAAGATGTTGCATCAGCGGCGGCTCGCGATGCACGCGGATCCCTCCATGCGCTCATGGCCGAGCAGTGAAGTGTTTGTGCCCAGCGAGGTCGGTCGGGCAGGCATGACATGGCTGTCGCTGGCTGAATTTGGCGACGTGTCGCACTGCGACTGGTTCCCGCCCACGATGGAAGAAGATTTGCGGCCAAGCGAGCGCGATACTTTCTTACACCCGGTGCTCGACCGGCGGCGTTACGTCTCCTCTATGCTGCACAATCGTGGCTCGCTTGCGCCCGGCGAACTCGACCGTGCCCTTGCCCGTTTCCGGCGCGAGGAATACGCCAAGCTTATATGGCCTGCGGCCCGCCAAGGGGCGGTAAGGCGGATACAGCACAAACTTCTCCGCTTGCGGCAAGAAGTGGGTTTGTGACTGCGACGGTAGCTTAGACCACTGCGCCACGCTTTGGAATTCTATGGGAAGACCCGAGTCTCTTTTTGGGTCCCGGGCCTTCCTATGTCCAATGACTCCGTTAGCGAAGAGCAATGAACACCTCGCTGGTCCGGTGGATCACTGCCTGTTGTAACTGAACCTTTGTCTCGGCCTTGGAACGAGGGACGCTGACGTTCATAGTCGCCCAGTCAGAGAGAATCTCGCTCAGGAAGTACTGGTCGCCGTACTTGTGGAAGACCAGCTTGCCACCGTTAGGGCTCGTGTTGCCGTCCTGATTGCCAATGGTGAGCACCGCAATCGGTTTATCGTGATTCCGGATCTCGATGAGTTCGGTTGACGTTCTGTGCAGGGTGTAGGTACCCGCCGGAAGCAGCTTGTTGGCGACGGTAAAGTCGAAGGGGATGTTCGCCCTGACGCCGTTGGACTGCGCGAATGAGTTGCCGGCCATGGCAAAACTTGCGATGGCGAGGAGTGCGATTGCAGTGAGCTGTTTCATGACCTTTTCTCCTTTTCATGAGGCGTCGACCTCTGATCGCCTTCAATCTGTTAAGCGCAATTCACTGAAGAAAAGGGCCATTGATGCAAAACTTTTTTAAGGGCGGTCCGGCATTTATATGGGGAGAGAGCGCTTTCGCGTTCTGCGAGCCTGTGTGAAGTACTCTCTCCACGAGCCTGTGTGAAGTACTCTCTCCACGAGCCTGTGTGAAGTACTCTCTCCAAATGAGTCCGCAGAGACGGCTTGGAGTGGTCCAGAACCTAAGATTCTGTGTGAGAACCAGCAAAACCCAGGGCTTTGTGCGGGAGCCGGGGCACCGGGGCAGGCGGGATGACAAAAGGGGGTGGTGATTTTTATTGGGAGCCGCCGGATGGGATGGACAGAAAGGAACAGCTGGTCCACTACGCTGCGCTCCGCTCAGAGGCTGTGATTTTATTGGTTATCGTAGTTTTGGTGGCCGGAAAACCCCGAGGAGGAGTCGACTAAGCATCTTCGGGGTTCCTTCGGCTACGCTCAGGACAGGCTCTTCGGCTCCGCAGCGTAAGTCCTCTGCTAAACGATAGATCTGCGAGGCGCTTCGCTCCCACGGCAAGCCGGGGCAGGCAGGATGACGGCCTTGCTGGAGGGTTCAAGAAAGGCTGGCCGGGCGTACCAAAACACGAAAAATCAAAAAAGTCACAACCTCTCAGGATGACGGTGTGGCAGCCTGCCGGGCTGCGGAGGCGCTCAAGGGAGCAGCGGGGCCAACAGGGCGCGCAGAGTTACAACATTACACTGACCGCGAGCTCGGCACATCTTTCGCGCACAACCACAGTTACTGTTAAGGTGGACTAGATCCTAAGGAAAGGCTGGGCATTCCGCGGTTTCTCATCCAGTTCCACTATCGGGGTTATTTCAGCGGATAGATCTTCATCTTGCGGAAGAAGACTTCAGCGCCTTCAGACTGGAAAAGGATTTTTCCGCTTGCGGGGAATGCGTCGGTTCCTTCGTTGGCCAGCTTGCCGTTCACGTATTGCCACACGTGTCCGTCGCGGTTCACAAGTTCAACCACATTCCACTCTCCGTGCGGTTTTTCCAGTTCATTGGCCGGGTCGCGAAAGCCAGTCACGTTTTTGACTTCGCCCTTGTTGAAGCGGTCGATCCTGGACGCTTTGCCTTCGGGTCCGGTGACGCGTGCGCCTGGCTTTCCGTCTGAACCAATACCAGTCAGAGCGGCGCCATCGGTCATCCAGAAATCGCCCGTGCAGCCTTCGTTGATTTGAAACTCGACTGAGCGCGGCCACACCTTATTGGGACCCTGAATGTTGTAGAGAATGCCGCTGTCGCGTGCCTGGCCCTGCCGCGGAGGAAAGGTTCCCTCGCCCCATTTGAATTCGGCGCGCAGATAGTAATTTTTGTACTCCTGTTTAGTGATGAAGTAGCCGAATTCAGTTCCGGAGACATGGACAACGCCATGCTCCACAGTGAAGACATGGTTGGGATCGGAGTTCAGGCCATCGCTGCGCAGGAATGTATCGAACTGATTCAGATCCTTTCCGTCGAAGACAAAGATGGCTGGGCCGTGGGCAGGAATGTGCTTGGCTTGCCCATTGGCAATTGCCGTGCAAACGCAAAAAAGAAGGATGCTGCCGATCTTCAGATAGCGAGAGCGAAGACTCATGGAGAATGGGGTCCTTTCTGGCCCATTCTCGTAGGAAGGGGGCTGAGGACGCAAGCGTATGCACGTCATCTGGTCCTGGCTAATCTTGCGGCGGCGGGTTTTGACGATGTCGGTGTGGAGGTCGGCGAAACGGTCGAAGTCGGCTCGGGCTTCGGCGGCGGTTTTGGGGCGATCGACTTGGTCTAACGGAAGATCGAAGGGCGGGGCTCCGCCGGGTACGCCGATGCCGCGGCCGGCGGTGAGGATTGTCGCGCCGCCGAGGTCGCCGGCGCGTTGCTGCGAGCGCAGGGCGTAGACCAAGTCCTTGTTGACGCCCAGCGAGACGATGGTGGTGACGCCGTAGCGCTCGAACTGGTTGAGGGCGGCGGTGACGTTAGGGAGATTGTAGGCGGTCGGAGATGGAGTGGCATTGTCCTGCAGTACGCCGAGATGCGAGTGGGCGCTGATCAGGCCGGGGATGACAGTCTTACCGGTGCAGTCAACGACGCTGGAGTCTTTGGGATGGGTGGCGGAGGTGGATCAGCCTGTTCAAGTGTTTGAGACGGGAGTCCAGCCCTATTTCTTTGCCATTGCGGACGTAAGTGGAGACGGCAATCTCGACCTGGCCGTGGTCGACTCCTGTGGAAGCTACGTCACCATCCTACTGGGGAATGGTGATGGAACCTTCAGCCCCAGGCAAGACGTGCTGAGTAATGCTGGCTGCTCTGCTCGCAATACTTCCCATCGCAGGATGCAGTGGAGGTTCCTCGACCGAGACTCCGTCGACTCAGAATGTGGCGCCGGGCACTTATCAACTGGTGGTCACCGCGACAGCTGGAAGTGGCAAGGCAACGCAGACGTTGACTTCGATCGTCGAGTAGTCGCGTCACTTTTGTTGAAGTGAAACCAAAATAACGGCTGGGGCGGAGTTAGCTCCGGCGCGGAACAATGCCCAGGCTCCGCTCAAGATGATTAGGGGTAAACCGGCCGGCAAATATCACGATTCTTTGTTGCTCGCGCTTTGAATGCGCATATGGAAGTTGAAGACGAGGACGGTCACGATTCCAAAGAGCATGGCAAACAATGTGAGCAGCTCGCCATAGGGATTGGGTTCTGTCAGGGAGAGGCGAATCAGAATAATCGACGCCACGAAAGCTGCGTTACGAAAGACCATCTCATACCGCCCAGATACAATCAGCGACAGTATCAGAACCAGAACATCGGTAAAAATCATTACCGTGAACAGGTCGTTATAGAACGTGGTTGTAGGCTGCAAACCGTGGCCTGTTACAAGAAGCAGGTGGGTCTGAAAGAGAAATTGGGCGAGGTCGTAGGCGGCCATAACCAATAACAGCGTGCCTAAACCAAGGGTAACTACCTTCTTTTGGGCGATGAACCGTTCCAATGCCGGCAACTGCTCCGGTGTTGCCGGCAGCCGCACTCGCCGGAGCGAGACATATTGAAAGACCGCGACCAGCAGAAACATCAGAAGAGCGGCCCACATATCGAGAAAAACGGGGAGCGCTTCGTGGGTGAACCGGTGACCGGTGAACAGTTCGGCGGCGTTGGCGATCTCTTTGAACACATCGCGAATGAAGATCAGAGAGACGATTTCAAACTGATTGACAATGGAGCGGGTGGTCGATGCCGGCAGAGCCGCGATCAGAATGAACACCTCATAGAACAGGATGAAGCTGAACGGGGTGTAGATGGCAGTCAGGTAATTTTCACCGGCGCCCGCGATGAGCGGCGGCGGATGGGGAAGTGATCGAGAGAGAAATATCAGCGCCAGGTGGATCACGAAGCCGGCGATGCTCAACTTAATGACCAGGTGCTCGAGTGCGCTCTTGTTGGCCGCGGAGAAAATTAGATCATGCGCGGCAACCAGCTTCAGCCATACGCGGGCGAGTTTCGGGCGATTACCACCGTCGAGTTCTGTCTGCGCGGCGCTCATAATTTGCCCGGATTCTAAAAGCAGGCCCGCTCCATAGCAAATCTGCCGACGGTGAGCCGTCGATTATCTTAATCTACCCTCCAGAAAATTAGGGTGGGAGAATAGGTATCATGTCACCGTGTTGAGGTTGCGATTCAAATTAGCGACGGCGTTGTTGCTGGCGGGAGGTGTGATGGCGAGTTCGCTAGCCGGCAAGGCCGCTACGGAACCGGTGAAGGAAGCCATCTTCGCGCCGGGCTCCGCGCCCTTTGCGGCGAGCCACGCATCCACCGTGGTGGAACTGAAGAACGGCGACCTGATGTCGGCGTGGTTCGGAGGAACAGCAGAGGGCAAGCCGGACGTGGCGATCTGGGGGTCGATCAGAACCAGGGCCGGATGGAGCGCTCCGCTGGAACTGGCACGGGAGCCGGAGGTGCCATGCTGGAATCCGGTGCTGTTCCACACCAGGGACGGCAAGCTCTGGATGTACTACAAGTTTGGTCCCAGCCCGGAGACCTGGAGAGGCGCGCGCAAGTGGAGCAAGGATGAAGGCAAGACCTGGAGCCCGGCCGAGCATCTGCCTGCCGGGCTGCTGGGGCCGATTCGGGCCAAGCCACTGGTGCTGAATGATGGCGCAATCGTGAGTGGGTCGTCGATCGAAGCCTATCGCTCCTGGTCGGTGTGGATTGAGCGCAGCACGGATGAGGGCAAGACGTGGGCCAAGATTGGGCCTATCGTCCCCCCGGTGGGACCGGATAAGCAGGGAACTGGGGACGCTCACGCGGCGATTGCTCTGCAGGCGCCGGGATCCCCGGAGTCGAAATATACAGACGGAATCATTCAGCCGTCCGTGGTGCCATTAGGCAAAAAGCATCTACGGCTTTATGCGCGCTCGACGGCGAAGACGCTGCGGATTTGTGTGGCGGATTCGTATGACGATGGCGTGACTTGGACACAAGCTCGCCCACTGGAGCTGCCCAATCCGAACTCGGGGATTGATGCCGTGGCCCTGAGAGATGGGCGAGTGGTATTGATCTACAACAACACGACGAGTGGACGAACGCCGCTGAACCTGGCAGTGTCCAGCGACGGCGAGCACTTCAAGATGTTCTACACCCTGGAAGAGTCGCCGGGAGAATACTCGTACCCGGCGATTATCCAGACGGCTAGCGGCGACCTGGAGATCACTTACACGTGGAACCGCAAGACGATCGAACATGTTCACTTTCCACTGGCGGGCATTCGGCCCGATTAGTTGTGAACCGTCGCTTCCCCCGACGGCGACGGAATGGAGAAGGTGCCGGTTTCCACGAAGTTTTTTCCTCTATTACTCTGCGCCGCTGGGGCCCTGGCTCACCCTCCGGAACCTTCGATAAATCTTGGCGATACCAGTTTTCTTGATGGCCTCGGAGGGCCGGGCCTGCTGCTGGAGGAGATCGGCGATGGGAGTCATAGCGGCAAAACAGTGGATAGGACCGGGCAGAGTATAGCGGGCGCACGGGCGGTGAATGCGGTGAGCGGATTAACCCACATTGCGTGGCTGGGCAACCGTCGCCTTCTCGGGGGATGGTATGGAGTGGAAGCGGTGGCGGTTCCCGCCCATATCAACGCGGGCTCTGAGGGCGAAGCCGGTGGATGGGGCACTCTCACGCTCTCACCCTTCATTCTGCAATGGCCGGAGAGTGAGATCGGCCGCGCTCGAATCGCACAACGAGCAGTGCTCGAGTTCGATCTCCCGGTTGGCGAATTCCAGCGAGACTCGGCTTCCGGTGTCTTTCCCTACCCGTCCCAGCGGGGTGGTATCCCCAATTCCATTTAGGAATCTAATTGCGCGAGGACAGACGGGTCCGTGAGGCCCTATCCCCGCACCAACCGCCCGCTGCTCTCCTCGCGGCCACTCCCGACGAGTCCCCGGATACCGGGGGCCTGGCCGCAGGCGATACTAATCACATGATGATGCGCAGGTCTGCCATATTCGATCTTGACGGCACGCTCACTGACTCGAAACCAGGTATTCTGGGATGCCTCACCAACACCCTTGTTGCGCATGGCATCGCCTGGAGTGGGCCTCTCGACTGGTTCATCGGCCCTCCCGCCGACTATTCCATACGCCGCCTCATGCCGGATGCCGACGAGCCTCGCCGTGCCGCCCTCCTGCACGACTACCGCTTGTGTTACGCCGACACCGGGTGGCAGGAGAACTCCGTCTACCCCGGCGTCCATGCGATGTTGCAGAGCCTCCGGGCTTCGGGCTGGCAACTCTTCCTCTGCACCTCTAAGCGTGAAGATTTTACCGTGCGGATCCTTGAAAAATTTGCCCTGAGTTCCTACTTTCTCGCCGTGTACGCGGACACGGCCGGATCGCTCCATCACACCAAGACCGCGTTGCTCCGTCGTCTACTCGAAGAGCAGTCCCTCGATCCCGCCGCCACGTTCATGGTGGGCGACCGCAAGTTCGATATCGAAGCAGCCCGCGCGAACGGAGTAACTTCGATCGCAGTCACCTACGGCTACGGCACCTCCGAGGAACTCGCATCGGCTCGTCCCGACCACACATGCAATGCAGTGGAAGATCTCCTCCCGATCTTCGCTGCTCTCGCCCCATCCCCCAAAGGGCTTCGATAGTCCAAATGGAGACCTCGAAAAATTTGCCCTGAACCGCCACTTTCTTGCCGTGTTTGCGGCATCACACCAGGACTGGGCAGCGAGGATGGGAGAGCAGCGATCCGCCGCTTTTGGGACAGGCCACCCATTTTTTGGAGACCGCCATGAAAAATGGTCCACATCATGCCTTTGGTAACATAAGATGGGTGAGACGCACGGATGCCGTGTCTCCGTGTATCTGCCGGATAAAAATGCGATGCGTTGAACTGAAGCCCCACCGCTCAAGCTCTCGATCCGCACACATTCGTCATCCTGCGAGCAACCAACTTCGGGTCATACATCTTCTAGGACAGGATGGGCCGCAGGCAACGCAAAATGAACCGTACGCGATATTGGAGAGGATCTATGTGGAAAGAAACGACCGCTACTGAACCACCGAAGACGACTGCGCCGGCCGCCACCGCGAAACCGGTCACCGAAGACGAACTGCGCTCGATATTGGACCGGTTGGAATCAACCCGGGACGTTTTCCGCGAGAACCGTGAATTGCGGAGTGTTTTGTCCCGCCGCGAAGGGGAGGCCCAGGCGCTGCGTACCCGCAACGCCGAGTTAGAGGAGATCATGCGCCAATTCGCGCCGACGCTCTTGAACATCGCAACCACTATGGGATTGGCGGCAAAGAATGAAATGAACGGTGGCCGGCACGAGGCCTGAAAATAAGCTCAGCGTCCGACAGAATTTTCTAATCAATATTCTGTGACGCCGTATTGAGTAGCTCCCCCTTGGTTGAAATCGCGGCACTGACCCGAAATTTCCCGGCTGCTGAGGCTCTTTGTCAATGGCCGGGATGGGATACTAACCGCGTCCGCAGCTTAGGTGCAGTGGAGCCTGTGCCTTCCGTGCCGGATTCGGAGATCATTCCGGCAGTGATCCAAGAATGTCAATCTTGTTTTTCTCGCACAGGGCCTTAAGGCGTTGGAGATCGGGCGTTGTGGGTTCTCTCAAGATACGTTCGGTGGCCGGCACGGCCATCTCCAGCATCATTCCAACAAACCCAACGTCCGCGCCCGGAATTACGTGTATGAGCAGGCGAGAGTCCTTTTTGCTGCTGCATCGAAGCCCGTGGGGTACTCCGCGCGGAAGGAAGATGTATCCACCCGATCCCAGGACCGTCTTCTCTTCACCGCAGAAGAACGTGAATTCTCCATCCAAGACATAGAACGCCTCATCTTCCATGTGGTGAAGGTGGTAAGGCGACTCGAAGCCCGGAGTCGCGCTGAGATGAATGAGGGAATAGGCGCCTCCTGCTGATTGGCTTTTGGTCAGAAGGATATGGAGCGTGTTAAGAAACCAATAGGCGGGCGCATCATCGAGGGTGGTGGCTTGCAGAGTCGCTGGATGCATACTGAATCTCCTTCTTGTTAGGCGGTCACATCCCTTGAAGTTAGCTGCGCAAAGCCTTTGTTCCTGTAGGGGCCACGACACGATTCCCCGTGTGATGCCACACGGGTGACCCCTTCACTGCGCCGGGCACTTGTCACTCAGCGAGCTGGTCAGCCCCTGCTGCTCGACGCTAAACGTCAAATCCTTCTTTCCGTCTACGTCCTTGATCCGGAAGACGTAAATCCGGTCATACTCATTATTGGGCCAGTCCGGAACAAGCGCTGGATCCTTCCCATAAGCCTTGAGTAGCCGCTTCGCAAACTGATTCAGATACGCGTGCTCCCAGGCCAGATAAACGACCGAATTTGCATTTTCCGGGTCCACCAGCTCTCTTCTGAGTTGGCCGACGTTTTTGAAGCCAATCAGCGCGTTCACCGGCATTTCAAGCTGGATGGCTGTTGGCTCAATTGTCATGAGCGGCCGCACATAGGAATAGTTCAGATTGCCCAGTTGCCCGATCCGCGTACCGGGATCGGGGGCATAAATCCGATCTGGCTTCCCATAGCGTGGAATGAGCACCTTAGGCAGCGCCAGCGCACGGTTCAGGCCTTTGCAGGTAAGCTGCCCGAGGCTTGCCGCGGGTTTCTCGGCGTGACGGATGGCAACGATGGTCTCCTGCGAGTGGGCGCAGTGGATAGATAGCAGCAGACAAAGAGCGTTCAGCAGAAATCGCATTGGCGTTCGCACTGGTTCCATGCGTGAAATTGCTCAGATTTCGAAGCGTATGTGGCCCGCTGGCGAGCGGCCCACAGGGAGAAACGAGGCTCCAGGAGTCACATTTTTTGTGTTACCCACCACCCGGAAGATCCCACCCAATCCACGGTTTTCTGAACGGCTATCGTAAACTAATGTCCACCATCTCTGCACTCTGAAAGCCTTAAAATAAGTTGGGCTCCAAAGGAGGTTCAGCGTGGCGAACGATTTCGATTTACATTCCAATCACCAAGCCAAAAACGGACAGCGACCTGCCAGGCGGGGTGTAATTCCTTTCGATTCTGCGCGCAGGGGCAGAATCGATTTCCAGCCGATCGATTCAATTAGACCAAAGAGCGCAGCCCCATGGCCGGGATTCTGGCCGCGGAGTTTGGCAGGCGCAGGCCCCATATTCCTGCTGGTGATCGCCATTTTATTTGGGCTGAATACGGCCATAAATTATAAGAAGTCCACTGCCGCAAGTCTAAAGTCAGATAAACAACTCCAGCCGGCCGCGACATCAAAGCCATCTCCAAACCCTTCGGACATTACAGCGCGGGCTGAGGGGCCGATTATGCCAGGAAAGGCTCTCAATGCGATGTCGACCGTACCTGGCATCTCGGCTCCCCATTACCATCCGATCAGATATGAGGCTACACATAAGAAGGTGTTTGGCGGTTGCACGGGCCAACTCGAACTTACGAGTGTCGGACTTCATTTCAAATGCCCGAATGAGCCGGACCTGAACATTCCAGTCGATTCCATTGTGAAAGCCCATAAAGATGGCGTGGTTCTTGATTCGGGAGAGAAGTATCACTTCCTGATCGCCGATCACACCAAAGGTCAAGTGGAAGCAATCTTCATCCGATGGCTGAGCCGGGTCCAGCGATTTCAGCAGCAGAGCAGGAAATCATCCTTCTGAACCTCGTCACGGGCTTTCCTTCAGGCCGCTTGCTTGTTCCGCCGTTTCCGCAGTAGGGCAGAGTCATCTGCCGGAGAGGGATGCATCGGATTCGGAGGACGGCCACCCCTGAAGTTACGCCAGAAGAATAACAACAGCGCCGCTACGACGACGAACTTGAAAAGCTCGAGGATCAAGCCGCTCTGTAGCATGCGCTCCACGCTATCACAACTTGCCGCCGGTCAGTGCTTCAACTTCGCGGGGTAGAATGCTCCCAGCGAACTCACGGCTCATTGAGGACGGAATGATGGAATATACTTCGGTCGCCGGCGATCCGTTTTCGATCCTCACCGTCGTGGTAGCCCCAGCAGTGCTCACCAATGCGTCCTCCGTGTTGGCACTGGGCACGAACAATCGTCTTGCACGCGTCGCCGATCGTTCTCACGCCGTGACCGCGCAATTAGCGAAGCTTGAACCAGGCGCCAGGGATTATGGGGTCTGGACTGCCGAACTCGCCGCGCTCCAAACGCGCGCTCAACTACTGTTGCGAGCGCTTCGTTGCTTCTACTTGGGCCTCGGACTGTTCGCCAGTTCGGCGCTCATTTCGATTGCCGGTTCTATCGTGGTGTATTATGGCTGGCCGTCGGCATTCCGGATAGCCGCTGGAATTGGTGTCGCGTGTGGAGCATCCGCGGTCATCGCGCTGGTCTGCGGCTGTCTCCTGATGATTCGTGAAACGCAGCTTGCAGTCAGAGGCTTGGCCTACGAAGCAAAACCTCACATCGGCTAGTGCTGTGGAGGGCTTCGCCCGTCTGATTCGGCCCACGTACGCTGTGGCGAACGTGGGGCACCCGTCCAGTTCCCAAGGGTTCTGTTAGTAGACCGACTCTTTGCGGGTTGAGTTCTCATGCAGACATTGGGCTTGAAGCTCGTTTTGACCTGGTTCGACTCAGGAACCGGCTTTCCGTCACTTCAGGGGAGGAAGCTTTCTCTCCCTTCCACGCTACGGAAGCGGACATGCGACCTGAGCCGATTGGCAGTATTGCACGAGCATGCGCTTGCGCCTGAGATTCCCGGGGGTTTGCCGAACTGCGAAGAGCTGTAATTCGATCGCTTTTTGCGCTTGTTGAAGCTGCATGAAGGCGGCGGCCTGCTCTTCAGCGAGCTCGGCGCGGAACTCAGCGGCCCCAGCGGTGTCGCTGTCCGCAACTTGCGCGAGTACATGCAAGGCTTGTTGCGGCTGCTGTTGCAGAAGGTAAATCCGCGCGATCAATAGATAACGATCAGAGTCTTGATGAGAGAGACGGACGGAGTGCCGCAGGGCTTCCACCGCCTCCGGAAAACGGCGCTCTCCGATGTAGAGCAATCCGAGGTTGTACCATCCAGCATCCGTCTGCTTTATCGCGAGGGCCTTGAGAAGCTCTTGTTCTGCCTCCTCCGGTTGCTGTTCATTGCTGGCAATCTGCGCTTTGATGAAATGAAGGGTCATGTCGTTGGAGAAGATAGCCTCCGCGCGTGCCGCCGCTTCACGTGCTTCTGAAAGACGCCCTAACTGCGCGTAGATCGCACTGGCGTTGGCAAGCTGCTCATATCGTTCGGCGCGTTGACGGCTGCTGTTGAGGGGAAGCTCCTCAGATGACAGCAACTTCTGCGTGTGGCAGTCTACCGATGACTCGCCTGAGATGGTTTCTGCATCCCTGCGTTGAAAAATGAGGGCGGAGACATCCATGTAGACCGGCGTCCAACGGGTGCTCTCGCAGTCGGCCAGGAGGGGAAACTCGCCCAGGGCGAAGATCCGCGAGAGGGGAAAAATGACGGTGTGGATGTGATAGGTGGCGACCGCTTGTGTCCACTCCATGGAATCCAGGGGCAGACTAGTCAGCATGCGCTGCTGATCGAAGAGCTGCGGTCCGAACGGGATATACCGGCCGTCGGCGAAATCAGGGTATCGATCTCCCAACCGCCACACAAGATAACTCCCGAGATTGAAGCTGGAGAAGAGATTTGCCGGCGGATGATTTTGCAGAATGAAGCCGGTTGCCCTTTCCGGCAACCACCAGGAAGGACCAGTGCCGAAGAGGGTGAGATCTCCTGAAGAGAGATAAGTTCGATTGGTGACCAGGTCGAAGCAGCGAACGGCAACCAAAGCCCCAAGCAGCGAGACAATTACGAAAGCCAAGCTCGCTTTGTGCCGGGAAAATCGATTGCGGGCAGCAGCGTGGGTAAGCACAGAGCCGCCGATAAGACATATGAGGAGGATGCATGGCGCTTCCAGGCGTTGATGTTTGAGAAAGGCGAAGACCGCCACCAGGAGTACAAGCGCCGGGCCGATACGACGGCTCAACAAGCATAGAGCCGCGAGGATGATTCCAAAGCCAAGCAGCCACCAGCGTGCGCTATCGGGCGTTCTCCAGCCGAGTTCCTGAAGCGCACTTGCCGCCTGTACAGGCTCCCACTCTTCAAGCGAAGCGCTCTGCCAACGCACAACCGACTCCTGTCTGCTGATTGCAGCAAAGATGCGAACACCCCAGGGATTGATGACTGTAACCACGACGGCGGCAATCAACCACGGAGACGCCCGTCTGAGCCGGGAAATCGCCGCCGTGCGCCGGGCGTGAAATGGGAGCTCGAGAGCTTCCACAATCAGGTATGCGCCGGCCAGGGCACAACCCGCAACAAAGCCGGTGTGGAGATTGACCCAAAACACCATAAGTAGCGGCAGCAGCCAAAGCGGAGACCGGCGCCCTTCGAAGTGATCCACCAAAATCCTGGCAAAACATGTGAAGAAAAAAATGGTGAAGAGGCTGGCTCGCGGCATGATCTCCGAGGCGAGAACAGGCACCGCCAGCAGCGCCAGAGCAACCGCCCAAAGATTGCGCTTATAGATCAGCACCGCAGCCGTGGCAACGCAGGCCAGTGTGCAGAACCAGGAGATCGCTGCGTAGCCTCCCATCTGATGCAGAAGGTAAAAGACAAGGCCGGATAAGACCGGATAGATCCATTCACTACCGTGCGCGGTGTAGGAGAAGAGCTCAGTTCGCGGAATGGTGTGATGGGCTACAAGATAGCGGGCCCCAGCCATCTGCCAACCGAGGTCGAAGTCGACGACCGTCTTTAGTCCAGCCAAAAACGCATAGGTCAGTGTCAGGAGAACGAGACAGATATAGAGCGTGCTTGTCAGCCATGAGTCTTGTTTCGCCCCAGGGTCGTCACTCCGGGGCAGGACGTACTTGCTGCAGGGCTGGGATCCGGGTTCGAATTCCACTTTTCATTGTAGCTCCGGGCGAAGGCTATAGGCCTTGAGCCGGCTGTCGCTTGGGCCGCGAGTCCCCAACTTTCGGTGTGCCTCGGCTTCATCCAGCGGGTGGAGGCGGGCGCAACGACATGCTGGCATTCTGTTCCTTGCACCGACAGTGACAGGGTCGAGCATCTATCCCACACTTTGAGCTAGAGTTGTTTCATCTGCATTGGGCCTGGTCTCCACGCAATTGTCGTTAGTGATGACTCTCGAGGTGAATGATGAATCGGCGAGATTTCTTGCGAGTGAATAGTTCACTCTGCGCGGGTTGGGCTCTCTCCAGGACAGTGCAGGCCCTGGCGGATACCCCATCGGCAGGCGGATGGCGAACGTTTGAGGTGGTCACCGAGGTCGAGTTGCTGAAGCCTGACGGGATCAGTCGAATCTGGTTACCGGCGCCGCTGATTCGCAATACGCCTTATCAAAACACCATTTCGGCCCAGTTTACGGCGGAGGGGGGAACGGCCAAGCTGAGCAAGGACAAGCAAAGCGCCCTCGGGATCGTGTCAGCCACGTACCCTGCAAACGCGAAGCCGGTGTTGAGTCTGACCAGCCGCGTCGCGCTGAAAAACTACGCAGTCGATTTGTCCTCCCGGGCAACAGCGCCACCCGCTTCGCAGGCTGATCTGGACTACTTCCTTCGGCCCAGCCGATATGTGCCGACAGATGGGATTGTGAAACAGACTGCGCTGAAGGCTACCGCCGGCGCGGCCACCGACACCGAGAAGGCGCACGCTATTTATGAGTGGGTGGTGGAAAATACGTTCCGCGATCCGAAAGTCCGTGGCTGTGGCCGGGGCGACATTCGATTCATGTTGGAGTCAGGCGATATGGGCGGCAAATGTGCCGACTTGAACTCTCTGTATGTTGGCCTCGCCCGCTCGGTCGGCTTGCCCGCGCGGCATGTCTATGGAGTGCGAATCGCAAAATCAGAGCTGGGCTACAAGAGCCTTGGACTGTCCACCGATGTAGCAACCAAGGCACAGCACTGTCGCGTGGAAGTTTATCTGCGCGAGCTGGGATGGGTGCCTGTGGACCCAGCAGATGTCCGTAAAGTAGTTTTGGAAGAACCTCCCGGGAATCGTCCATTGAGCGACGAAACCGTATCGCGGGCGCGCGATTCTTTGTTCGGTTCATGGGAAATGAATTGGATGGCATACAACTACGCGAATGATGTGGATCTACCGGGATCCGCCGGCCAACCGCTGGTGTTTTTCATGTATCCCCAGGCCCAAACCTCAGAAGGACAGGTCGATCCGCTCGATCCGGATAACTTTAAATATCAAATCACGGTTAAAGAAATCAGCTAGGCGGATTCAGGGAGCGGGACAGTAGCAAGCCTGGTAGGCTGCGGGGGCCAGGGCGGCGATGGCGCACTCCAGGGTACGCACTCCATCGGCGGGCACGGGCTGGTCGGTACTGGAGACATTCAAAAGCGTGAGCCATCTTTGGCCCGCGTCAGGATTGCTGCGGACTTGGTCGTAGATGGAGTTGAGGCTGGCTGCGTCCAGACGTGGACTATGCCATTCGGTGTCGAAGGTGTACTCCGGCATCCAGGTTCCCGGAACCGTACTCCGGGCTGCCTCCAGATTGGTCAGGTACCAGGTGGTTTGATCGGTCAGACCGCCGCCGGCGGCAAAGGTGACGATGCGAAACGCAGGGTTCTGCCCGTAGATGGGGGAAATCGGCGGATCAATGAGGACGAATTGCCGGCCGGCTTGGCCGGCATCGATGACGCGGAAATCGTCGGTGTGGTTGTGACCGGCGAAGATGGCGGTGATCGTGGTTGGGTATTGGGCAACCAGGCGATCAAAGAGATCGGTCCAGAATGGCTTCCACATGGGCACGATTGCCTGGCTGCACAGATCCGGAGGCGGGGAGGAAGCGGCCTGGGACAAGGACCGATAGCGGACCATGGTGGAATAGCCGTCGATTCCCGGAGGGATGTGCATCATGATCCAGACTTTTTCGTGATTCTGCGCGGCCCGGCTCAGCGTGGACTCGAGCCAGCTGAAGGTGCGCGCGGGGCCATCCGACGGGGCTGCTTTGCAGCCATCGGGAAAACTTACTGACTGATACTTGTTAGAGAAAAAAACAGAGTTCACGGAGACGATTCGCAGCCCTTTGATATGCCGCGGATTGAGGGTGTAACTGCCGAGCGACTTCCATTCCCCCATGAAGCGACCGCCTTCCCGGACAAGTCCACGAGCCGTCCAGGCCGTATCGCTAAGGAAGGGTCCTCCAGCCTCAATGTTGTAGTCGCCACAATCATCGTCGTTGTTGCCTGGGGTCAGGACGATTTGCGACTTGCTGTAGCGTTGGTGCAGCTCAAGAGAGATAAACGACACCGTCTTTGATACGAAGGCGCGGTAATGATCGCGGTTGGTGTCGGGGATGGCTTTTGCGTACTTCTCTGGAAATCCATGGGCGAGCAAGTCGCCGGTAATCATCACCAGGGTGGGATTGGGCTCAGCCTTGCGCATGGCATCCAGAGCGGATCGCAGCAGCCACCAGTTGGTGTCCTGTCCGTAGGGACTGTAGGCAGTGGAGGAACTCCGGCTGAGAATCGCCTCCCATTTGTGGACCGATGCCTTGGCCAGCCCGGCGGCCAGAGTAGGATCGGCAAAGGGATTGAAGTGGAGGTCGGAGGCGATCAACAGTTGCTGGCTGCTTGAACGAGGGCTGGAAGGGCGTGGCCTGGGGAGGCGGGGGAGCGATTGGGCCGTCCCGGCGAGCAGAACCAGGAAAGCCAGAAGTGCGAACAAATCACGTTTGTGCGAGCTCAGTTCCGTCTCCCTCTATTCGTTCCAGCTCATGGGAACATTCATAAGTCCAGTGTAAACGCGTCCAGTTTACGGGTTTTGCTGAATGAGCAGCGTAAAGCCGGCAGCGGCGAAGGTTGCGTGCACCTGGTGGGCGGTGGCGTCGTAGCGCCAGGCTTGCCGCGCCAGGGGTTGGTTGTCGAGTAGAAGGGCGGCTGGCTCGGTATCCATAGCAGTTACGACCTCATAGGAACGAACGGTCGGCGAGGCGCCTACAATGCGCAATCCGGCCGGGGTGGTTTGCAGGGTTGCGCTGGTGCCATCCGGCAAGGTGAAGCTGGAGGCGCTGCCGTCGTTGCTCGGATAGGCTTTCCAGACCAGGGAGCCGGCTAACAGATTCGGGTCGCTCCAGTTCAGGGTGGCGGCTTGCTGTTCCGGTTTGAAGGGCAGGATGGAACCGGCGCGCACAAAGATGGGGATTTGTTCGAGTGGGGCCGGGATCGTGACGTCCGTGCCGCCGGTGAGATGGTCTCCGGTCCAGTAGTTCACCCATACGCCTTTTGGCAGATAGAGCTTGCGGTTGACGGCTCCCTGTTCGATGACCGGGGCTACCAGCAGGCTCTCGCCTAGCAGGTATTGATACTCGGCTGTCGCAGCGCGGGGATCGTCTGGATACTGGAGCACCAGGTGGCGAAGGATGGGCACTCCGGTGCGGTGGGCCTCTGCGGCATAGGTGGCGAAGTAGGGAAGGAGGGAAGTGTGCAGAATGGCGTAACGGCGAAAGAGGGCTATGGTTCCGGGGTCGTGCCAGAGGTCTATGGAGAACCTGGGCCTGGACCAGGGGTGATCCCGCATGACGGGGGTGAGGGCTCCGAACTCAGCCCAGCGCATCCACAGTTCGCGGTCTGGTCCGTCGCTGATGATGTCGGGTCCCCAGGTGGAGTAACCGGACATGCCCGCGGTGATGCCGGCGGTGACCACGGAGGGGAGGCCGAGGTCGCGGGTCCAGTTGTGCTGCTGATCGCCGCCCCAGAGCATGGGGCTCCATCGCTGGGTGCCGACGAAGCCGGAGCGGGAGAAGGAGACGATGTTGGGGTTGAGGGCCTGCACGATGCGGGTGGTGATTTTGTGATACAGCAGTGGATACACTTCGGAGAGACGGGCTCCGTCGCCTGCGGCCAGGTGATCGCTGTCGTCGACGTATTCCCCGAAGTCTTCCATCCATCCGTCCCAGGCCTGGTCGCGCGCGGCGTGGGTGAGCATGTCTTGCCACCAATCGACAGTGCGGGGATTGGTGAAGTCCAGATTACCGGTGCGCACGGGCTCAAACAGCGGACCGTGGGGAAGGCCGTCGATACCAGTGACCAGAAGTTTCTCAGCTACTCCTCTTTGCCACGTGGGGCTCAGGGTGGGATAGGGAAGCATGCGCTCGCGTAGATAAGGATGCACATACCCGAGGACCTTGAAGCCCAGGTCGTGGAGAGTGTCGTTGAAGGCGCGCGGGTCGCCGTAGTAGCTGGCAAACCAGAAAGGCCAGCCCAGGTTGTCGGGTTCATCGAGCTCATCGAAAATCCAGAGGGCGCTGGCGGGAATGCCTTCGGCGCGAATTCTCTGGGCCTCCTGCAATACCGCATCTCTTCCCTGGAGGGCGGTGATCCAGGGTCCGAAGGTCCATAAGGGCGGGTTTTCGGGCCGTCCGGTGAGCGCGGTGTACTGCTCCAGGATGGCTTTGGGATTGGGGGCAGAGAGAATGTAAAAGGTCACCGGGGTGTTGGCGACGCGGAGATCGAAGGCTGAACCAGCAGGGTTGAATTTGAAATTGGTATCAAACACTGTGTCGGCATAGAGGCCGAGGCCGGTGGGGGTGTAAACCAGGGGGATGGCTACGTAGCTCCAGTTGTGTCCCGGTTCTCCGGAGCGGTCGGCGGGACGAACGTCGAAGTGGATCTTGGAAAGGGCCGCCTGGGAGAAGCGTTCGCCCAAGCCGAAGCAGGGGTCGGCTCCCGCAATATGAACGGTGACAGGGGCGGCGGTGACAGGGGCGGCGGAGTTAGGGCGTGCGATAGTGAGTGTCGCCATGCCTGCGTGTAGGAGTTCCAGGGTGACGGTTGTGTCTCCGGCTGGAGATGGGGAAGAGAAGGACCAGGTGTTTCGTTGCCGGGTGAGCTGGGTGAAGACAGGAGGGACGGTGGCGGTGGGGACCTGGGTTGGTGTGGCCGCGGCTGGCTGCGCAAAGGAAAGTACCCAGGAGGGGTGGATTGACGCTCGTGTTTCGAGATTGACGACAGTAAGCGTGGCGGCCGGACGGTCGATGGTGATCTGCAGCGATTGCGTTTTGATCTCCAGGCGGCCGCGCTTGTCATGCACCTGTACTTTCAGACCCTGCTCGGGGAGCGGTCTTGTTCCGGTGGCGATGAAGATCGGGGAGGGCGCGGGCGCATGCAGTTCTTCGAGCATTCCCTGGTACTCTGCCGAGCTTGCGTAGGTGCCTGACTGCGCGGGTAGCCCCATCGCGCACAGTGCCAGGCAGGTAACCAGAAGATACTTGATTCCGCGCATCAGGAAAAGAAGCCCCATGGCATCAAACCTACACGGCGTGAGTGGGATGCACCGCCGGCTCTCTTCCTGAGTACTGCTCATTCACAGGCCTCTTGCCGCCGTGCCCTGAGCGAGCACCGCCTGCATATCCTGAACTGCGGCCTGGGCCTTCAAGATGAGCTGCTTATACGTCTCCGCCTGCTCTTGGGCGGTGGAGGGGGGCCAATGATATCGCGCCGCATACTCCTGCTGCTCCTGGGCAGTCCAGGGCCGAAGGGCTAACACTTGGCCGATCGCCCGAGGCAATTGCTGATGGAAATGCGCAATCTCGGAAGGGGCCGTCGACGGTTTGTAACTGATACGGTCTCCAGTTTGCATGGCATCTATCAGATCATCGGGCGCCCAGCCTGCCGGCCAGGTATGGTTCAGAGCATCGTATGCTTCTTGCAGCCGGGTCATCGCTCCTGCGAACCCGTCGAGTTCGGGGCGGCGTGTGAAGAGCACCGGGGCGCGGTGGATGCGAACGATCGTTCGCTCGTGAACCGAACGCTGCGGGATATCGATCACGGTCGTGAGGGTATTGCCTTCATAGCGCCAGCCGGTGGCGCCCCTGGCCGGGCTGTATTGCAGCGAATG
Source organism: uncultured Acidobacteriaceae bacterium (assembly GCA_963721125.1). Taxonomy (GTDB): domain Bacteria; phylum Acidobacteriota; class Terriglobia; order Terriglobales; family Acidobacteriaceae; genus PALSA-350. Next base: position 319,935 of record CAVRHZ010000002.1, read on the forward strand.
ACCGTCCACGCTCACTGAATCCGGCGGCCAATCCCCAGGCAGGCGGACCTCGTACGCGCGGCTAGTAGCCATTCCAGAGTAGCTGCCGTCAATGGGAGCGATCTCAATACTCAAGTCGCTCGCCTTCTCGTTCGCCGAAATGTTCGTCCAGGCAAAGGCCTGAGCCGCCACGTTGGACTGATAGGCTCGGGAATTGCTCGCGTCTTCATAAAGACGATAAACGGAGTGTTCTCCGGGCGACAGAGGAAAGACGACCACGGCCATAGGTGCAGCCGGCTCCTGGCTGGTGGAAGGGATACCCGCACTCATGGGGATAATGGCGCCTGCGCGCACCAGCAAAGGTATCTGGCTGATGGAGTAGTTCGCGCCGATCGTCGCCGGCCCATGCAGATGCACTCCCCGCTGCCAGTCTATCCATTCCCCGGGCGGTACCCAGAGGCTTTCATGAGCAAGATCGGTAGTCTGGTCGACAGGTGTGACAACAGGAGCGGCAATCAAGGAGTCGCCAAAGCTGTACTCGTCTCTGGCGTCATATACCTGATCGAAGTCCGGCCAGTCGTAGTAAAGAGGCCGCACAAAAGCCAGTCCGGTGTCATAGGTGCGTCGAGCCTCGGTGTAGATGTACGGCATTAAAGCGTGGCGCTGGTCGAAGTCGCGGCGCATGATATCGGAGTAAGGCTCGGGATAGGCCCAGATGCGGCGCTCAGCATCCGGATTTTTGGTGGTGTGGGTGCGCAGGATCGGACTGAATACCCCAAACTGTACCCAGCGCGTGAAGAGTTCCGGCGGGACCGGCCCTGGGGCATGGCCGCCGATGTCATGGCTCCAGTAGGCGAAGCCTACATTGGCTGCGGTCGCGGTAAACCATGTCTGGAAGGCCAGCGCGGGCCAGGAAGAAATGGTGTCGCCAGAAAATCCGATCTGGTAGCGATGGGCGCCCAGACCTCCCCAGCGATTCATCATGATCGGCCGTTTGTGCTCGCGCGCCTGATCGGTGAAAAACAAATAGCTCAACCACCATACATTATTCAATCCGGGAATGTTGGTGGGCAGTTGCTGCTGCCAATCGAGCCACCAGAAATTTACCCCTTGTCTTTCGAGTGGATGCAACACGATATCCATGTAGCTGGCGGCAAAATGCTTATTCGTCAGATCGAAGGGCACGTCCCTTTTGGTGGCGGGGTCGATCCCCATGGCGCGCGCCATGGCAGGATAAGCAGCCTCCCACGGCTGCACGCCGGAAGCGGGATGCAGATTGAGCGTCACGGCGAGGTTCTGGCGATGAATATGGTTAAGAAAAAGCTCCGGAGAAGGGAAGAGAAGCGGATTCCATGTATAGCCCGTCCAGCCAATGGGCTGTCCGGACTTATCTTTGTGTCCCTGCTCGGCAGGAAAGGTAGGGTGCCAATCCATGTCGATCACCAGCACATTAAGAGGTACATCGTTGTGGTGGAAGCCGGTGACTAGCGCATCCAGTTCCTGGTCGGTATAGGCCCAGTAACGCGACCACCACGTACCAAACGCGAAGCGCGGCGGCAAGGGGATGCGGCCTGCAACTTTAACGTAGTCGGCGAGCGCCTGCTTGTAATCGTGCCCATAGCCGAAGAAGTACCAGTCCTGGTGGTCTCCGGTGGGCCGGAGCATTACCCAGGGCCATTCCGACTGCTCGCCTTGGGTAAAGCTGAAATTCGCAGCATCGAAGAGCGGCCGGCTGGAATCATCGACCACCACCCAGCCATTACGGGAGATGAGTCCAGGCTCCATCGGGGAAGCCGGGGAGAGGGTGCCACCGTGCGAACCGTCGAGCGTGCGCGCTGTTCCCAACAGGTTTCCGGTCTCGGCGTCGCCCGGCTTCCAGGTGACAGAGGCGCCATGGAATGCGACTTGAACTTGCAGATTTCCCCCATCGAATTTGCCGTCGGTGCCGGTTCGGGGGGAGTAGGTGAGCTTGAGCTGCGAAGTCTCAATCAGCAACTGTTCCCCGTCCCTGGTATGCGAAGACGCCTGGGTAAAGTGTGGGACGGGAAGCTTTCGATTCAGGAAAACGAGCGAAGCATGGTCTTCAAATTTGCCGTCCGCGGACCACTCCATGCGCACCAGCTGAGAAGTCAAAACGGTAAAGCGCGCATGGCCAAAAATCACTACAGCGTGTGGATCGGGCGAGGGATCGTATAGACCCGGAACCTGCGGCAGCGGGGCCGCGTTCAGGGGTGGAAACATGAGGGAGGTTACCACTACGAGCAGTAATAAAAATCCGCCGGTCACGCAGTTCCGCCTGATCAGCCGCTTCGAGACTCTTCGCAGCAGAGTGCGTGTCATGGTTTCCCTTCTCGCGTTTCCGGCGGGACGTAAGGCGCCGGCGCGGTAAGCATGGCCATGCCCCTTCGATGCTGGCCTTCGCCGGTGAGACTCTTGGGGACTGATTGAGGGATGAAAGCGAGTGAGGGGGGAAGCATTCATACCGCCGAAGGTGATCATGAACGCTATTTCGGAAGACTGCCGAAGTAACGACTACAAACGGAAACCGGAAGAGCTCGTTCTGATACTCGGAGACGCCAACCGATTAGGCGCGGCGGGCTGTAGTTCCCCGGTGGCCTCTATCCGCCTACCTAGTGGGCACACAAAGGAATGGTCGCTGAGTGTTAACTAGTGTCAACGCAAAACACGCTGTTCTGAGACGTGATCGACCTTGCAAATTGCTGCTCCGAGCAACTGAACGACCTTCCCAGAAGGTAGGACAATGTCGAATAGACTCTCGGCAATCGAAGACTGAAGATCATCGCCGCTTGCCGGCCTCAGCACGCTGGAGATGACGCCGGAAACCCTGCGAAACTGGTCGCACCTTATCCACACGCGAGTTCCTACCAGCTCTAGGACTTTCATACCGGTCCTCCAAATTTTTGGATTCAAGATTAGCCCGAAGGGATTTCCGGCCACCCTTTTTTTCGCCAGGAAAAGTGATCCTACCCGCCCCAGGGCATGGTTCAACACGCCCCACCTGAAGGCGGTTTATGAATACCTGGTTGCACAAGGAACCGATGTGGCGATCGAAGTGCGCAACAAAAATCGTTCACCTGACCCTGCACGACCCCGAGGGAAACGAAATCGGCCCGGTGAATGAATGACGGATCTACAAAAATTCACATGCGACAAGAGACTCTGTGCAGCGTCAGATAGTCCAAGTACCCGGTGTGGGGAGACTCAATTGCTCGGATAAAGATCGAGACGGGCTTAACGACTCTAGACGGGCATGAAGAACTGCTCAACATCCGCCTGTCGCGATTGTTTTGGAGGGCAATGTAACGATTGGATATTGATGAAAGTCGCAACGATTGTCGGGTTCACATTGGTCATCCTGGGGATCGCTTCGCTTGTATACTGTGTATCGCCAGTACTCCTGCTGGTTCACGCCGCCGAACCGCATAAGACCAACTTCGTACTCCCAATTCTTGGAGGATTAACGCTCATTTGCGGTATCGCTCTCCTGGTAAATCGTGATCTGCGCCAACTCTCTTCATGGAGCCTTCGCGCCTTCTTATAATAAGGTCGCCCGACTGGAGCCTGCCTAATGCCGTCCGCTCAAAAACTCGACACACACCGTAAAGCACTGACCCTCAATCTGGATCAGTCCAAGTTCGGTTCATTCGCCGAGATCGGCGCTGGACAGGAAGTCGCCCGCTGGTTCCTGGTCGCAGGAGGCGCCTCCGGCACCGTCGCCAAAACCATTTCCGCCTACGATAAGGAAGTGAGCGACGATCTCTACGGCTCCGGTTCGCGCTATGTCTCCAAACAGCGCCTGGAAGCCATGCTGGACAGCGAATGGAATCAGCTCCTCACGCAGCTCAGCAAAACTCGTGGGCCGAACACCCGCTTCTTTTCTTTTGTCGATACCATCTCCGCGCGCAACTTCGCCGGGACCAACGAACCCCATGGCTGGGTTGGTCTCCGTTTTCAGGTGCAGCCTGGCGGCCCTCCGAATGATGTCCTATTGCACATCAACATGCTCGATCCCGCTAATGTCCCGGAGCAGGAAGCCATCGGTATTCTCGGCGTCAATCTCATCTACGCCGCGTTCCACGAATTGCAAACCAGGGAATCCTTTCTCCAAGGCGTGGCAGAGGACGTTGTCAAGGATCGCATCGAAATCGACTACATCGATGTTCACGGGCCCGCCTTCGAGACTTGGGACCGTCGTAGCCTCCTGGTCTACCTGGCGTCTGCGGGATTCGCTGAAGCGGTATATTTCCCATCCAAGGGCCCCGAGGTTCCCCCTACCGAGGCTCTGTACAAGAAAGCTGTGGTCCTCGCCCCCGGATACTTTGGCCACGTGGATGCCGATCACGAGCAAGTGCACGCGCGGCTGTTGGCTTCGGGTGTTCAGCAGCTTCAAAATGAGCTGGGCGAAACACACGCGGTGCCTGCCGGCTTTTTTTGCCTAACAGCCAGTTCGTTCATGTCCAACGAACCCCCTCCGCAGATACCTGACTTGATTCGCCGCATCGATGCCCTCCTCGCGGCAGGCGGCGACGTGCTCCTTTTTCGCCAAGCCGAGCTCTACCAAATGACCCCACTGGTAAACCGCTACACCAAGGCGCCGGTGCGTTTCGTCTCCGGTCTTTCCCTGGTCATTCGAGCGTTTGAAGACCTTTACGGCCACCTCGAAGGCAGCCGGCTCGAGGCCCTCGGGCGCCTCTTCGCCCAGAACGTCCGCATTTACGCTTATCCCATGACGGACGGGGATCTGCGCGAATGGCTAAACAGCGTTTCCATGGCCGGTTGGGAATGGAATGAAAACAACGGATGGGTTTCCGCCGCCCAACTGCGGCGTGCGCCCCCTCTGGGCCACCTGTTCGACTATCTTCTCGCCAGCAGCTTTCTCATCCCCATGCCGGTCCCTGCCGAGGCAACGCCGGCGCTTGACCACCATATGTGAAACACTTTTCAACATGGGAAGAGTGTGGAGGCTGGAATAGGACTTCTATGACCACAGAGATCCTTCAAGAAACGGGTTTGCCAACGATCGATGAAATTAAACAGGCGCAGCAGTTGGTGTATGAGGTTATGCCTCCCACTGCGCAGTTCGTCTGGCCCTTGCTCTGTGAGCGCCTGGGTGGCGAAGTGTGGGTCAAACACGAGAACCACACCCCGATCGGGGCGTTCAAGGCGCGCACAGCAGTTGTCTATACGGCACAGCTCTTTCGTGACAGGCAACGTGTGCCGGGACTGGTCACGGCCACGCGCGGCAATCATGGCCAGGCAGTCGCGCTGGCGGCAAGCAGGTTCAAGGTGCCGGCACATATAGTCGTGCCCAAGGGAAACAGTGCGGAAAAGAATGCAGCGATGCGGGCGCAGGGCGCCGAACTCATAGAATTCGGCGAGGACTTCCAGGAGTCCAAAGAGCATGCCCAAAGCCTCGCCCAGCAGCATGGCTGGCACTTCGTTCCTAACTATCATCGCGACATCATCACGGGAGTCGCCACCTATTGGCTGGAGTTCTTTTCCGCAGTGGCCGATCTGCAGGTGGTTTATGTGCCCATCGGGCAGGGTTCGGGTATCTGCTCCTGCTGTGCGGTTCGCAACGGGCTAAACCTGAAGACGAAAATTGTGGGTGTTGTTGTCGAAGGCGCGCCCGCTTATGCGCTCTCGTTCGAAGCAGGGCGCAAGATCGCCGCTCCTGTGACTACGTTTCTTGCCGACGGAATGGCGTGCCGCGTGCCCGACGATGCTGCGCTTGAAGTGATACTCGGCAATGTGGACCGCATCGTGCGCGTGAGTGAGGAAGAAATTCGTATGGCCATGAGGTTCTACTTTACAGACACCCACAATGTGGTGGAGGGAGCAGGTGCGGCCGGCCTGGCCGCAGCGCTCAAAGAGCGGGAGCTCGTCCGGGGAAAACGCATAGGGCTGGTGGCGACCGGTGGCAACGTCGACCACGATGTTTTTGCCCGGGTTCTCCAGGATTAGCGAGGTCAGGAGCACCCCATAAGCGCTAACTGGTCTAGGGTGTTTTTCATCAAACTCCCACAGAATCGTCGTCCTGCCTGCCGACGGCACGCCGGGGCAGGCGGGATGACAGATTCGTTTAAAACTCAGTGACTTCGCCCGAAAATCGATGAAGGTACAGCTGAGCGGTTTCGACCAGTTGGAAGGTTCCCCGCCGCGCTTACGGGTTTTGAACACCCTGCTCCCCGTCACAAGCGAGTCATATCGATCGCGCATGAAAATATCGATTTTCATGCGGTTGACGGGAATTTTTCCGGGCTCCAGGTGTTTTATCGGCAAAGAATGAAACCCACGTTGATCGATGTTTCAGTCCCAAGACGATGGCTAATGCTGTGCTTGGGATGAAAAATCGTCCCGGACCGTGAATGACGATGGTGTGCTACCGGTTGTCAATTAAGTATCCAATCCCGCGCCTTGTACATCAGGAAGGTATAGAGCCACGCATGCAGAGATTTTTTTGGCGACTCATTGCCACCAGGGGGCATCTGTCTCATGGATCACTCGACCCGTGCTCCCGTATATGGAAATGAATGGAACGGCCGACCGATGCCCTGGTTGAGAAGCCAGCATCGGATTCTTCGGAACTTGCTGCAGGAACAGTAAGTCTCTCGGCTACCGGCTGACGACCTAAATCTCCTGAATAGTGTTGGCTACAGCGGAAAGGGGAAGCTCGGGGTGTCAAATGATGTGCCTGTCGGAGCGGTGTCAGAAGATTCGGGCGATGTAACCCACCTGCTCGTTCGCTGGAGCCAGGGGGATCGTTCTGCCCTGGAACAACTCACGCCGATTATTTATGGAGACTTGCTCCGCGTGGCCCGGGTGCGATTGAGGCGTGAACCCGCCGATTGCACCCTGGAACCAACCGCATTGGTGCACGAAGCCTATCTCCGGCTGGCCGACCAAAAGCAGCTGCGCGCTGAAAATCGTATGCATTTCTATGCGATCGCAGCAAATACCATGAGACGCGTGCTGATCGAGCATGCCAGAAAACGATCAGCACAGAAGCGAGACGGCGGACTTCGGATCACTTTACATACAGGAATGAATGTCGCTGAAGATCGCACCCCGGATGTTGTCGTGCTGGATGAAGCGCTTTCAAAATTGTCAGAAATCGATGCGAGGAAGAGCCAAGCTATTGAACTTAAGTTTTTTGGCGGCCTGAGCACGGAGGAAATTGGTCAAGTCCTGGGGATTTCCGTGGCCACGGTTGGCCGCGAGCTCAGACTCGGGCAAGCGTGGATCCGTCGCGAAATGTTGCGCCATACGTCAAATTCTGAAGATGCAAACTAATCGTTGGAGCCTGATCGAAGACGTCTTTCAGGGCGCGCTGGAACGGCCAATTGCGGAACGCAAGCAATACCTGGCTGACGCCTGCGGAGATGATCCGGAGCTGCTTTCCGAAATAGAGTCACTTCTCGAAAACGATCACGACGCTGAGAACGCGCTTCGCTCGCTGGTGGCAGAAGATCTCACGGAGATGACCAGGAGTTCGTTATCCGCGGACCTTGGTTCGCAAATCGGCCCTTATCTCTTAGTGCGCGAACTGGACAGCGGAGGCATGGGTGTCGTTTACCTTGCCGTCCGCTCCGACGATCAATATTTCCAAATAGTGGCCATCAAGATGATTCGCAAGGGCCTCGATTCCGCAGAACTGGTGCAGCGGTTTCGCGTCGAGCGTCAGATTCTTGCCACGCTGAATCACCCCAATATCGGCGCCATTCTCGATGGAGGAGAGACCAAAGATGGCCGTCCATTCATTGTCATGGAGTATGTGGAAGGTCAGCCGATCACGCTCGCTTGCGAAGCAAGCGGCTTATCCATCCCACAACGCATTGAGATCTTTCGCTCACTATGCTCCGCCGTCCACTACGCGCATCAGAAACAGATCATCCATCGCGACATAAAGCCAAGCAACGTCATGGTGACCCCCGAAGGGGTGATCAAGCTCATTGACTTCGGGACCTCAAAGCCTCTCGAACCGCAACTGGTACTTAAGGACGACACCCCGACGGAGACCGGTTTCAGAATGATGACTCCGGACTACGCAAGCCCGGAGCAACTTCAGGGAAAGCAGCTCACCACGGCAACCGATGTGTATTCTCTCGGAGTCTTGCTGTTCGAGCTTTTGACTGGCTCACGTCCCTACACTCTTCGTGGCCTTTCACCGGCCGCGGCAGAGAGATTGCTTCTGACTCCGGACGGCCGAAAACCGAGTTCGGCTCCAGATCTTTCTGCCCGGAGGAAAAAAGAGTTAGCCGGCGACCTGGACACAATTGTCATGACGGCGATGAATCATGACCCGGCCAAACGCTACCGGTCGGTCCTGCATCTTGAAGAGGATCTGCTTCGCTATCTGCAAGGAAAACCGATCGCGGCCAGAAATGCTTCCCCCATCTACGCATTGGGAAAGCTGGTGCAGCGGAATAAGACCGTTATCTTGACGGCGGTCGCGACCATGGTTCTGCTCACTGCCTCCTTCCTGATCAATTCGATTCAGTCGCGCAAGGCTGATCGCCGGGTAACCCAGGTGCGCACACTTGCCGGTTCGGCGATTTCAGATTTGACAGATAGGCTGCAACACTCTTCAGCCTCCACCAAGACCCAGGCGGCCTTGTTTCACAGCGCCCTCACCTATCTGGACGAGCTTCGGCAAAGCACGGGAAACGATCCCCGCTTATTGATTGAGCTTTCCCGAGCTTATGTACGCGTCGGCGACCTTGAGGGCTCACCCTTTGCCGCCAACCTGGGCAACTCGGGAACGGCCGTCGCCAGTTATCAGAAGGCCTGGCACGCCGCCAGCGAAGCGCATGCGCGCATGCCTGGGGACGACAGCACAGCAGCACTGATCGAAGCCGATCAGCGTCTGGGTGGCATCGAAACGTTCCTTGGCAACCTGCATGAGGCCCGCGACAACTATCAACAGGCGCTCTCCTGGGCGCAAGCCTTCTGGCAGGAGAAGCCTGAAGATCCGGCGCGCAAACGCCTTTTGGCCAGAAATTATGCCGGGATGGGAGATGTTGATCTGGCAGATCTAAGTCCGGATCGGGCGCTAAAAAGCTTTGCTGCGGCATTCCACATCTTCGGAGACAATCCCATTGGCGACGAAGACCACGACAGAATGCTGATCGGCCTCTATCTTGATCGTGCAAGCACGTTCAACGAACTGGGTAGGCAGTCACAAGCCCTCGATGATGATCGAAAGGCAGTGACTCTCGCCGAAGGACTCGTGCGAAAGTATCCATCTTCTGTGCAAGCACGTCGATCGCTGTTTGAAGCCTACCAGAGGACCGTTCTGCCTCTCTCGGGAAGGGACGCCCTGAATGTAGGGGATTCCGTTCAGGCACAGGTCTATGCTCGCAAGGCGCTTGCCATCGCCCAGGCGCTGGTCGGCCTCGACAGTGGAAATTTCCAGGCCCAATACGATTTGGCGATTGCCTATACAGAAATGGGAGACTCATTCCGCCTGACCAATTTCGAAATGGCCGGTGCATGGTATCGAAAGGGGATCAGTCTTAACAAACAACTAGGTCCCCGGTACGGGGCAGGGTCAAGACATTCGCTCGCAATCATGGATGAGGCCCTGGCCGAGGTCCTGAGCAAAAAAGAGCAAGCGCAAGAGCGGTTGCGGCTCCTCCTGGAAGCAAATCTGATTCGCAGCGAATTGGCAGAAACGAGTCCACATGGCCGCCTTCACCTGATGCGATCCTATTGCAAATTGAGTGATGCTGAGCTTGCCGTCGCAAATATCGCAAAGGCCCGGCAATATGCGGACGCCGCGTTACCCTACATGGATGGGTTCGCGGTGACCTCGCCCAGCTTGCTGGTTCTGCGCGACCTGGGCTTCTGCTTTGAAAGCGAAGGGGAGTTGTACCACCGCCTGGCGACCGATCGTCTCTATCCTCCCCCTGAGCGGCTTGCTGCGGAAGCGGAGTCACGCACCTGGTATCGGAAAAGTGAGGATGTGTGGACTACCTGGATTACGCGCAATGCGGCGACCCCGGAAAGTGAACGCGAACGGCGGAAGGTAGAACATGCGCTTAAGGAGCCAGATACGAGCCTGCAGCCGGTGCGGACAAAACAACCCAAAATAATGACCATGCACGATCGAAATTCCTGATCTGCCGCGCATATCTAGGAAGAGGGGTTGATTCATTTGTCAGGATCGCCAAATCTTCAGCAGTTCACGGCAGAGCAAATCGCGCAGGAGCAGCGCCGGGGCGTCCTGGTTTTGGACACTCGACCCGCCGGGCAATTTGCCTCATTCCATATCCCCGGATCCATGCAGCTGGGTCTCATGGGACCATTCGCGAGCTGGGCAGCCATACTTATTGAACCAACAAGGGAACTTATCCTGGTTGCCGAGGGAGTGTCCGCAGCGGAAGAAGCGACAAGCCGTTTAGCCAGGGTTGGTCTTAATCATGTGCTCGGGTTTATCGTCGCAGATAAGAAGCACTGGCAAAACCGCGGGCTCACCCTCGTCAGCCTGCCCATCCATTGGTGTAGGGATGTGTGCCGTCATCTGCTCGAAGGGGGCTCGCTCCAGCTTATTGACGTTCGCAGCTCGGCTGAATGGCTGCAGGGCCATCTCCCTGGAGCGATCTCCCTGCCGTTGCTTGAGCTTCATTCCGAAGCAGCATCCATCGATTTCTCCAGGCCGAGCCTGGTGTACTGTCGCGAAGGATATCGCGCCTCTACCGCGGCCAGTTTATTGCTTCGGGATCACGCCTCAGATATCGGTATCCTGATCGACGGGATCGAAGGATTGCAGGCTTGCGGCCTGCCCTTTGAGACGCCCCTCTCGCCTCCAGGCGAGTACCCCGGCGCCAGTCTGAGCCCTGTCAGCCAAATTCCCCACGAACAAAAGCGCCCGTAAGCAAAACCCCATGATCGATTCCCGGGGGGTTCTGCGCATTCTAGGGTAGAGGAAAAGAAAAAATGATGAATTCAGTCCCTCAGTCCACTTCGGCAAGCAAATCTTATGGTTGGGCCTTTCTGGTAGTCCTGATTCACCTTATCGCTTTGTCTTTCTAACCGCGCCAAAAGGCTAAGAGACATGCGGCTGCCTTAGGTTCTGTCAAAGCTAACTTGTGAGTGTAGTGGGGAAAATTCTATGTTGTGCGAGCCAAAAGCTGCTGCTGGAACGGAAACTTTAGGCAGTGAACACATCGATGGGCTATACAGCTACGCGTTGGTTCTGACCCACAATCATGCGGAAGCAGAGGACCTGGTGCAGGAGACGTACGTCCGTGCCATTCCTGCGATAGGCCGCCTTAGACCCGAAAGCAACGTAAAAGCATGGCTGTTCACCATCCTGCGGAACATCTGGTTCAACCAACTCAGGAAGAGGCGCAGCGCTCCCCAAATGGTTCAGCCCGATATGGAGAGCAGCGTCATAGACAATCTGGTCAATCCCGGGAAAGATTCCTACGAGATCTATGCGGGAAAGCTGGAGGCCCGGAGGGTACGCGCCGCAATTGAGCAACTGCCTTTGGAATTCCGCGAGGTTATTTTGCTGCGAGAGTTTGAAGAGTTGTCGTACCAGGAGATCGCGAACCTTCTGGATTGCCCACCGGGAACTGTGATGTCGCGCCTCGCCAGGGCACGCTCGAAGCTTCGCGCGCTACTCTCCTCAACGCCGGCGGACCGCGGGCAGCTTGAATAGATCACTGAAGGATACCCCTCCCGTGTTTCACGGCGTGGGCCCAGTGGAAGATTGGCCCCCCACCCGTTCGTCAAAGGAATATCGTCGTCCCCCCGAGTGTTTATCCGGTAAGAATGAAAGACAGGCAGCTAAGTCCTGCCGCGCATAGGGCAGCGCGCCGTCGTGCCCGTCTCCTTCCGCAGCAACTCTGCGTATTTGCTACCTCGAGCCACTGAAAGGAAAATAAATGAAAGTCCTGTTTGCAGCCACGCCAGCTGTTGGCCACGTTAATCCATTGCTTGTTGCCGCACGCATCCTGCAGAATGCAGGGCACGAAACGGCTCTCTATACCGGTACGCACTTCCGCCAGAAGATCGAGTCTGCGAGACTGCAGTTCTTTCCGTTACCGGCGGATGTCGATTACGACGCGCTAAATATGGATGCCGCTTTTCCGGAACGCAAGCAATATGCGCCTGGACCGGAGAAACTGCTCTTCGACATGAAGAAGATCTTCCTCGATACCATGCCCTCTCAGTTCAAGGGACTCCAAAGGACGCTGCGAGAGTTTCCCGCAGACCTCGTGGTGCATGAGACTACCTTCTGCGGGGTGCTCCCGCTTTTGTTGGGCCATCGCTCGTCGCGGCCCTGGAGCGCGCATCTTGGCATCACGACACTGCAACTGCCGCGCGAAGATGGCTTGCCCTTCGGTCCGGGTTTGCCCCCGGCCAAGGACGCGGCGCAACGAGAACAATACCGAGAGATCGCTCGAAATATGGCGCATGCCGTATCCAACCCGGTGCGTGAGCATGCCAATCGGCTTCTTAGCCATCTGGGTCTACCGGGTTTGACAGCGCCGCTGCTCGAGTCCATGGCCACGCTCGCGGACGTGATCCTTCAACCGTCTGTGCCGGGTTTTGAGTTCCCGCTGCGCAAGCCGGCGGCGCAGAACCTGCACTACATCGGAGCGCTCCTGCCCCAGGGATCGGGAGATGAGCCGCCGCAACTAAGAGAGGCGAGAGAAGCAGGACGAACCGTCATTCTGGTCAGCCAGGGGACCGTCGGCAACGGTGATCTCGGGCAGCTTGTGGCTCCCGTCATCCAGGCATTCGGCGATCGCAGCGACGTGTTGATCCTGGTCACGACGGGTGGCAGGCCGATCGAAGCGATTCCGTGCGCGCTGCCTGCTAACACGATTGCTTCGCAGTACCTTAATTTCTCCAAAGTGCTTCCCTATGTTGACGTGCTGGTGACATTCGGAGGCTACGGAACTGTAACCCAGGCGCTCCATTTTGGAGTGCCCATGGTGCTAGCGGGGCAGAGTGAGGACAAGCCGGAGAACGGCGCTCGCGTTGCCTGGACCGGAAGCGGCCTCTATCTCCGCACTGATAATCCGTCCATCCCCCTGGTGCGCAGCGCGGTCGAGTACATCCTATCTGAACCCAAGTATCGTGCTTCTGCCCAGAAGATGGCTTTGGAGTTCAGAAGTTACAACGCTGCCAGAGAAATAAGGTACTTGCTGGGAACATTGGTCGCTGAGGGGCAAACCGTCCCAGCTTGACAGCATCCATCATTTGGAATCAAGGCCCGGGAGCTGGGAAAATACCAGCTCCCGAAACTTTGTTCAAAGACACCGCCAGTGGCTACCCTCTACCGGATTTCGGTCGCGGATCAGGCAGAGACTCCGGCACTGGTTCTTCGATAGCACGCAGGATGCGATTGCGTAGTGAATCCGGAGCGGAAAAGAGGGGTCGCGATCGGGCTAAAAGACCGGATAATTCCTCTTCTGCCTCAAGCTCCTGCCTGCACGCAGCACACTCCGCCAGGTGAGTGCGAAATTGGACAAGCTCATGAGGGCACAGTTCTTGGTCGAGAAAGCGTCGGATATTCTCGCGATAATCTCCGCATCCCTTCATATAGCTTTTTTCTCCCTCATTGACGCCAGTTTCAGCGGATCCTCCCAACGGCTGCGCCACAGAACAATCGCAGGCAACAGCCAACGGGCCTCTCAGCAGGCGATTGAGTCGCAAAGGGATAGTATCAGAAAACGAGCACAGGCCCACACTCCATGACAAAGTGTGAGCCTGGCCAAGTCTATTACGCTGCTGCTTACCCGCGACAACCATGGTTGTTTACTCTGAGGCCGGAACGCAATCATCGCATGTACTGATAGGACCCCAGGCGCAGAGACTGCAAGACATGCGAGCCGCCAACCACCGCGAACCGAATATTTACGGTGGAAGCATTCGGGCTGACCTCAGCCGGGCCTACCAGCAAGAACATCCTCTTGTCCGGCTCCTCCCGGCTGATCAGGGTTATGTAACTGCGATCAATACCAAGCTTTACTACGTATTGGCTCGCTGGAAACAACCTACCCTGGCTCACGAAACTGAATGGAATGTTAACGGCTGCGGTTTCGGCTGCGGACGCACCCTTTACGCAAAGTAAGAGAGCAAGAGCAAGCATCATTATTTTGGGACGCATAGTTGTAATCTCCTGAGGGAATAACCCCTAAGATGGTGTGATATGGATGGTTGACAGGCGAAAGGACTATCGGCTGCTAACATTCACGCCGGCCGATGGCCCTCGGAGTTCAAGCGCGACTGTCTTGCCCTGGAAGTAGATCATAGCCAGGCTCCGCGTTGCCCCATTCACGTTAATCACCGCGGAATCGTTGATCGAGCTGTTCTGCAGTTGCACCGTATGAGCGGTCGCAGTGGCCACTACTTTTTTGCCTTGCATAATCTTTAATGCGACGTCCGGGCCCTCACCCTCCCATAGAACTATGTAATCGCCGGCGTTCAATGTTTGTCCCGCGACGTCTTCTGGCGAACTCACGTGCAGTGGCCCTCGATTAGCCGCAAACACGTTGGGTATTGGCAATAGTGCCAGGGCTATCAACGAACTCCTCAAAATGTGGAATGTCTTCATATCGCCTCTCCATTTCTTCCCGCGCAGATTGTCCCGTAGTTACTACGGCACAGCTCGTGTGCCCAGTTATGAAACACGGTGACGTCCTGTTTATTCCGGTCCTCTGCCATTTCTGCTGGCGGCTTAGACGAGAGATTGGCAAGAGGAATAGGGCGCACGTCCCCGGTGTTATTTGAACAACTCGAAGACAACAGGCTGGCGCACCTCGGCGTAGAGGAGGATCTAGCCGCGTAGGAAAGAGGTGTTCATGTTTCCGATCATAGGACCGGAGATGGCGGCTGCACTGCTGCATCCATCCAATGAAGCTGAAGAATGTATCCAGAAGGCGAAACCACGCACAAGGCCAGATCGGATCCGCTTCAACGTGATTCTCTCCGCCTTTTGTCGCCGGGTTTGCAACGGTATCAATCTTCCAACGGAAAGGGAATTAAGAGCATGCCTCAGACAGAATATCTACTTGGTCATTCGGAAAGAGAAATCCAAAGATTGATTCACCAGGCCGCAATTATACGGCCAACCACCGAGCGGCTCTTCCGCGAGATTGGACTGAGACCGGGCATGCGCGTGCTCGATCTCGGTTGCGGCGCCGGCGATGTATCCATATTGGCCGCCGAACTGGTTGGGCCAAAGGGAGTGGTCATGGGGATTGATCGCAACCCTGAAGTTCTAAGTGTCGCAAGGGAGAGAAGCCGCGAGGCCAGACTCAAACAGATTGAATTCAAGGAGGCCCCGGTGGAGTCACTCTCTAACCTTATCCCCTTCGATGCTGTGGTCGGCAGGTACGTACTACTTCACCAGACTGATCCAGTCGCCTTCCTCCGCGCTGCAGCAGCTCATGCGCGGCCCGGGAGCATATTAGCCCTGCACGAGATCGGCTACTTTGAAGAATGGATTGCATCCTGTGCTGAAAGTCCTCTTCTGAGACAGGCAGCAAAATGGGTCCTCCGGACGTTTCAGTCAGGGGTGCCGCACTATGACGTTGGCAGGCGAATGGTCGAACAATTTAGCGCAGCGCGATTGCCCCAACCAAAGATGTTTTGTGAGCTACCTGTGGGCGGTGGATCGAACTCCGTCCTTTCGGACTGGGTGGTAGACACGCTGGAAACCGTATTGCCGCAGCTCATCAAGTCGGGAGCGGTTACGGAAGAGATCACCATGGAAGTTCTGAAGGCCAACATTGCAGCCGATGTGCAGGCATCTCACTTCCAGGTGGTTGGCCCGGCGCAGATCTGCGCCTGGATCAGGCTTTGAAAAGGAGCATCGGAGTATGCGTGAGAACCGGCAGGGAAGCTGCCGCTCTCTCTGCTCATCCCCTCTGCCCGCCCGCCCTTGTCATCCCTCGGCTTTGCTCAGAGGTTGTGACTTTTTGATTTTTTGTAGTTTGGTGGCCGGAAAGCCCTCAAGAGCGTGCGGCGATTAGACATCCTCGGGGTACGCTCCTAATGAACAAAAAATAAAGCCAATAGAATCAACCTCGATTTCCAGCGTTCATTTCACTCTTAACTTGCCGCAGGCAAGTCGGCTCCTCGGGATGACAAGTGGAGGGTGGTGCATCCATGGGGAATTGGCTAGTGGCTGAAAGAATCGTTGGGTGAGTGCCGTGGTATCCCACTCAAGCCCCACGGCACGCCGGGGCAGGCAAAACCGGGCTTGAATGGGGCACCCAGCGGTTGTTGACGATGAAGCAGTCAAAAAGCCACAGCCTCTCCCACGGCACGCCGGGGCAGGCAGGATGACGATTTTCTGGCGGGGAAAAGGAAACAGCAGGTCCCTCCACTACGCTGCGCCCCGGTCGGGATGACAATTTCGTTTGAAACTCGATGACTTTGCACGAAATATTCAATAAAGTCGCAGGCTCTCAGGATGACAAAGGGAGGAGCGGGACTTTTATTAGGGGTAGCTCAAGGGCCGGTCCTGAAGGAATCACGGTCGGCCATACTTTGGTGGCAGACCAGGCAGGCCCGCGCTGAACCCGAAACATCGGAGACCAGTGCGTAGGCCATGCCATCGCTGACCCAGGTGACCACCTTGAAACCGTCGCCGGTGTGATAGTGAAATGTTAGAGTGCCGGCACGCACTTCATCGCCGCCTGCTACCGCGGCAAATTTAGTAGAAGCAACAAGCAGGCTTACGGGTTGGTTTCGCGCCGAAGTATAACTTACAAAAGCGGCCTGGCTGCCCTTATAGTCCACCAGTCTCCCCCCGGTGAGCGTGTAGATAGACTGACCGGTCAAGCCCCGCTGTGAGGATGGGAGGCGAAAGGTAAACGGAAGCTTGCCGGAAAACCACGCGGTGACGACTTCAGGTGATGCCGACTGGATCTCCATCGGAAGATTGCCGTTCAGGTATCCCCGGTGGGCAGCAGCAGCCGCAGAAACATAGCTGGCGGCACTGACCTGCCGGCTGACACCGGGAATGAAGATAAGAGCAGCAATGATCACGAGAAGCGCCGGTACCGCCAGGCTCCAACTCGGCGCCCAACGCGCCAAACCTCGCCATACGTCCCTCATAGCGGGTAGCACGTTGCCGGGGAACCTCTGAGGGATCCGGCTTCGCGCCGGCGTCTGTTCGAGCACGGCGGAAACCCGGGCACGCAACGTCAAAGGAGCCGTATATAAGGGACCGGAGTCCCGCAGAACACGGGATAACGCCTGCTCCGCCTCCATCTGCATCGTGCATTCTTTGCAAGCCTTCAAGTGGGCGCTAAAGGCCTCCAGTTCGCTATCACTGAGTTGATTGTCGAGATAGCGCAGAACGTCCAGGCTATGATCGGAGCAGGAATCCATTTCGAAGGCCTCTTCCATCGTGTTCACAGGTGAATCGACCAGCCACCGGGTACTGACTTTCAGCCAATGCCAGATGAATCTCTCGATCGGGCAAGGGCCTACTCTGTGCAACACGCGACGATGGAAAATATTCCGTACATGTGGCGTCAGGCTCAAACTTTGTGCTCTTTTCCCCTCATTTCGGTCTTTGGCGGTCGCGGATGGCTCTGGAACTGCATGCGGAGAGACCGTTGCGTAGTGCTTTGCGTCTTTCCGGGCAAAGCAAAGTTCGCAGTTTAGAACGGGCTCTTGCCAAGCGGGACATGACTGTACCGACAGGGCAGTCCAAAATACCGGCAATTTCCTGATACGATAAATCCTCGTATTCCCTTAGTACGACGATCTGGCGAAACATCGAGGGAAGTTGTTGGATCGCTTCCAGGACCGAGTCCCGCTCAGCCTTACTCACATACCGTGCCAGTGGGTCCTTGGATGTTTCGGCCACGATGTCTGCAGTATTTTCGTCCCCATCAATTTCCAGCACCTTGGGTGCAACCCGCTGTTTTCGAAGCTGATTCAGATGGATGTTTCTCAGAATAGTGAAAAGCCAGCTCTTCAGATTACTCTGTGGCCGCAGGCTTCTCATCCGCGGTATGGCACGCAGGTAGGTTTCCTGTACCAGGTCCTCGGCCTCGGTTGGGTTCCGGGTTATAGCCATTGCGTAGCCGTAGAGTCCATCGACAAAGTGCAGCAAGTCCCTGTCATCCATCAGTCTGCGTAGCCTCACTCCCCACTCTCACGTCGAAGCCAGTTTTGTTGGTTCAACTCGCAGTCACGCTGCCAGGAGGCTGATGCATACCCGGAGTGCAGATAAAAACTACAGAATGCAGCAGCGCGCACGTCCGGCAAACGCAACGCCTGGTGAACCCTCACATATGTGCAGGAAAATCCTAAGCGCTGTCCCCTCCGGCACATTGGGCTGCAGGCAATGGTTCTCACCGCACTGGCCTTTAAACACATTCGGCGCCGTTTTATTCCATCCGTGGTGAGACTCTCCCATGCCGCGCCCGGTGCGCCTCCGGAATAAAGCCAACTTCCACCTTGTTGTAGCTTGCATGACCGTCATCCTGGTGAGCGTGAGGGACCACTAGTCTCGAGCCGGCGATTCGGGAAAAGGTTAAACGGAGAGAAGGATCAACTATGAGAATCGGTTTTCTGAGCCTACCGCTTTCTGGGCACTTAAATCCCATGACTACGCTTGCGCGCAAGCTGCAAGCACGTGGCAACGATGTGGTATTTATTTCCGTTCCGGATGCTGAACCAGTGCTGCGTGCAGCCAAGCTGAAGTTCGTGCCCTTTTGCGAACAAGAGTACCCAGCCGGTTCCATCGCTCAAGAATGGTCTTCGGTTGCAAAGCTGCACGGGGAAGAAGTATTGCGGCACTCGGCGCGTGAGTTGGTGCCCGGTCTCTCTAAGGCTGCTCTGGAGCATCTGCCGGAAAAAATAGCGGAGGCCGGCGTCGATGCACTGGTGCTGGACAAGACGTACTTCTATATCGAACTTGTGGCGATGCACTTGGGCATACCCTACGTGCACATTTGGAATGTGCTCCATCTTGACTTCTCAGGATCCACACCGGCCAGTATTTTCAGCTGGCCGCATGAGACGACCCCGGAAGCTATGGTGAGGAATGTTGAGGGCCTGAAGATAGCCGGCGAGATCCTGGCGCCCATGGCGGAGATTGCGAAACCTTACGCGGAGAAAGCCGGATTACAGATCGATTGGAACGATCCGGCAGCGACTATGTCGAAGCTGGCCGTGATCACCCAGACGCCCAAAGAATTTGATTATCCCAATATTCAATGGCCTGCACAGTTTCACTATGCGGGTCCCTTTCACGACAATGGAGGCAGAGAGAAGGCGCCATTTTCATGGGACAAGTTGACGCGCGAGCCTCTTGTCTTCGCGTCCCTGGGAACACTCGTGAATGGCCTGGAGTATGTATATCGCACCATCCTCGACGCGGTCAGGAGCCAGTCCGGAATCCAGGTTGTGCTCTCAGTGGGTCGTAATGTCGACCTCGACGATCTGGGGCCGATTCCGCCCAATACCCTCGTGGTGAGCTCAGCTCCCCAAATTGAGCTGCTGAAGCGGTCCACGCTTTGTATCACTCACGCCGGGCTAAATACGACCCTCGAGTCACTGGCGCATGGAGTACCAATGGTTGCGATCCCCATCGGGTATGATCAGCCGGGCGTCGCTGCCAGGATTGCATACCATGGGGTGGGTGAATTGCTGCAACTGGAAGATCTGACTGTAGAGCGCCTGTCGCAATTGATTCAGCAAGTCCGGAGCAATCAAAGCTACCACGACAAGGCCCGTCACCTGCAGAAGGTGATAGCACAAACTCGCGGCCTGGATTTGGCTGCCGGGGTGATAGAACGGGCATTCGGCATAAGCCCGGCGGTGGATGCGGAAGGGGCTGAGCTGTTGCACGCCTGAAATGCCGGCGCCTATTGGCACCTGCGTACCTGCGGCCAAAAGGCGCAGCAGGTACGCAGCGTTGTGCGAGCGTTTTTGCGGCAACTGGTGGGAGTCCCCGCATTTATGCGGGGGAGGAGCTCTCATCCTTTGAATTGTGATAGTCGCTCTGCCTGACTGGCACTCGCATCAAGCGGCAGAGTGAAATAAAACGTAGCGCCGGGCCCGGCATTCGATGTGAACCACAAACGCCCGCCATGCGATTCAATAATAGAGCGGCTGATCGCCAGGCCCATGCCGGTACCCTCCTTCTTGGTTGTGAAGAACGCGTCGAAGATGTGCTCCGCCTGTTCCGGTTTTATTCCCTTGCCGGTATCGCTGACTGAGATCAGTATGAAACCCTTCTCCGCATGTTGGGTCTCAATCCGAAGCGTCCCCGGGTTTTCCATCTCTTTCATCGACTCCATGCCATTCAGCATCAGGTTCATCAAGACCTGTTGCAATTCCACCTGGTCGGCAATAACCCGCGGCAGATCTTCCGCGAGCGTTGTTTGAACGGCAATCGTGTGTCGACTCATCTCGGTGTCTAATAGCACGACCATCTCCCGGACGACCTCGTTCACATCGAGCGGTTCCCGCTGTAGGTTTCCCTTCTTAAAGTGACGGCCGATGCGATTGATGATTTCTGAAGCCCAAACTACATCCTTGATTGCCCTCGACGCCGCCTCCCGAGCTTCTCCCAGGTCGGGTACATCCCGTGCGAGCCATCGCATGCATGTTTGCACATCGGTCCTCGCGGCGGCGATTGGCTGTCTGATTTCGTGCGCCAGGGAGGCGATCAGCTCCCCCATGGTGCTAATCCTGCTCGCGCGGACAAGATCCGCCTGCGCCTGGCGCAGCCTCTCATCTTCTTCTGCGGCGCGCTTCCTCTGGCCAATCCGGTACATCCAAATGGCGGATGCTGTGAGTAGGAGCAATGTGCCGTAGAACATGCGAAACCACCAGCTGTTCCACCAGGCAGGCAATACCTCAATTTCGAGTGATGCTCCAGGCTCACTCCATCGCCCGCGGCTCACTGCACCCTGCACGTGAAATACATAGGTGCCCGCGGGAAGTGTGGTGTAGCTTGCGACCCGCTGGTCGCTGCCCACCTCGTTCCACTGGCGATCCAACCCGTCCAGCCGATAGCGGTAGCGATTCGTCTCTGCGTTGAAATAGCTGAGGGCTGAAAACTCAATCGAGAATATGTTCTGCGAATGGGAGAGCGTGATCCTGTTGGTATAGGTAATCGATCTGCGGAGTGGGGAATGGGGCCCAATAGGAGCCGGTCTTCCCGATATCCGAAAGTCTGTCAATACGGTCGTCGGGATAAAGGAAGTGTCCACCATCTTGCTCGGATAGAACGCGGTGGCGCCACTGAATCCGCCAAAGAACATCTCTCCACTTGGGCTCTTGTAGCATGTACCCCAACCGCTCAGGTCCGATCCCGGAAGCCCGTCTGCGGCGCTGAAGTTCCGGAACGTTTGTTCTCGAGGGTTGAAGCTGGAAAGTCCGCCGTTGGTGCCCATCCAGAGATTCCCTGAACTATCCTCCAGGATGCAGCTCACCACGTTCCCCGCAAGCCCGTCCTGCTCGTAATAAGTCTTGAAACTTCGGGTGTTGCTCTCGAATCGGTCTAAGCCATTCTGGGTTCCAACCCACATGACGCCAGAGTGGTCAAAGTAAATCGAATTCACTCGATCGTCGCTTAGGGATCTGGCATCATCTGGGTTGTGCGCGTAGATGCTAAATTCCCGGGTACGGGGATCAAAGCGGTGAAGACCCGATTGCGCAGTTCCAAGCCAAAGATTTTCCTGACCGTCCTCCGTTATCCCCACATAGTCAGTGGTGTTTTGCTTATCGGGCGTATAGACGGCAAAGGTTCCGGTTGCAGGATCGAGACGGCCAACGCCACCGTATGTTGCCGCCCATAGCGTACCGTCACGATCAAAGAGCATGCGCAAGATAGAAATCTTCTGCGGCGGCGTACGCCTATCATGGCCTAGGTAGGGGCTGAGCCGGCCTGTCTTCTCGTCTAATCGATGAAGTCCCTGGAAGGTTCCGGCGAGCAGCCCTCCTGAGCGATCTTGAATGATCGCCATCATCTCGTTTCCCGGGCCCGATCCAGGGGGTGTGGTGTTTTTTCCCGAGCGACGATCAATTCGGTTCAATCCCCCCATCGAGCCAATCCACAAGATGCCGTCCCGATCTTCATAGATGGACGTGACCAACGGGTTGACCAGGCTGCCACGCTGATAGGTGAAACTCTCGAACGCCTGCAGCCTCTCAGAAAAATAGTTCGGATCGGTCTCTTGCAGGCACACCCAGATGTCTCCCTCCTTGTCCTGATAGAGGGAAATCGCGTCGTTTGATCCCAAGCTCTCGCTATCTTCGGAATGGTTGCCGTAACTGATAAGCGCTCTAAGATTGCGGTCGATCTTTAGAATTCCTGCCTGCATCGAGGCAAGCCACATTGTGCCATCCTGCGATTCCATCATGGTGTAGATCTTCACCGGCAGCAGATGGCCGTGTGACATATAGTTGATCGCATGACAGGTGATGCGTTCGCTCTTGGGATCGAGAGTGGCTAACGGGCAGGACAGAGAAGTACTCGTGATCCAGAAAACTCCGGACCGATCCTGATGGAATTCTCCGATCTCTGAATTGAAGGGGATATGTCTCGTGACTTTTCCCGTCTCGCGATCAAACGCTTCCAGGCCGCCGTTGTCTGCTACCCAGAACTGTCCGCTTCTATCCTCTCCGGTGGACTTTACGTCGTTCCCGGCGATGGTTGTTGGATCTCCTGGATCGTGCGCATATCGGGTCGATTGACCGCTCAGAGGGTCAAATCTGTAGAGCCCCCGGGCAGTCGCCAACCAGAGCATTCCGTTGCGATCCTCGCTAAACTGCGCAACAGGAGCGGGCAAGCTCCCTGGAGACTCCGGTACGACGTGGTAATGGGTGAAAGTCTCGTTGATCGAATTGTATTTATCGAGAGATTGATCACAGCCAATCCACAGCGTTCCGGAGTGGTCCACAAAGAGGCTGCGTATATAGACGCAGCCCAGACTATCTGGATGACCCGGTTCGTGCTTGAATGCTTTTGATCTGTAGCCATCGTAGCGATTCAATCCGTACTGCGTGCCAAACCACAGGAAGCCAAGGCCGTCTTGCACAACAGAAGCTACTCTGGTCTGCGATATACCCGCGCTTCCTGAGAGCTTTCGGAACCGTATGTCGTTTCCGGCGGTCACAGTTATCTTGAGCGGGAGAGGGTCGCCGACAGGGCTCGGCAAATCGGCTGCGGCGGCTATCGAAAGAGGATGTCTCAGAAATAGTAAGAGAGGCGACCAAAGCAGAAGAAGACTCAGAAGCAAGCGTCGACGTTTTCCTGGTGGCTTGGGTGAGGAGCAATTCAGTCGCCTCCAGGTCAGCAATTCTCTGCCCACGCGAACTCTAGTCATGGCAGTGAGGCTTCTCCGGCATGGCTGTGAGACTTCGCTATTGTAAACCTGGCTGATCCTCAACCATGCGTGGCCGCAGCGCGGTCATAACGGCTTAGGAGCGAGTGCGAAGTTGTAAACCGGGCTTTAAGGTGGCTGGATGCGGTAGAGGTTGCGACAGCTATCTTACGAGGGTTGGCTTAGAGCGAAGGGCTCACAGCAGAC
This sequence comes from uncultured Acidobacteriaceae bacterium, assembly GCA_963721125.1. Classification (GTDB taxonomy): domain Bacteria; phylum Acidobacteriota; class Terriglobia; order Terriglobales; family Acidobacteriaceae; genus PALSA-350. The sequence goes on from CAVRHZ010000002.1 coordinate 343,460, forward strand.
TCCGCCTACCCGGAATCGTGGTGATAGCTTTCGGATTTTGAAAGTCCTCACGCTTGTCAGAACCTTGCCGGTCTGACCGAGCCCGGCCAGGTCAGGGATGAGGAGCTTGTTTCACCAGCATATCCGCTGCTTCAGACAGCGTTATATTATCCGGCAGCTGCTGGAAATGACTGTGCGTTTCGTCTTGTTGGACGCCGATGGTCTTGAAAAACAGAGCCTTTCCTTTCATGTCTACGATGAGCCGTTCGATTTCCCAGTGATTTGCACCCACCTCGACCTGGCGGACATCAAACGTGCCTCCCTGGTCCAAATGGCCCAGCATTCCACCAAAGAATTTCACCTCGTGCATCAGCTTGCCGCTGATCTCCACCAGCCGTTGTTGTTTGCTGTTCACAGTGAGGGTGCCCTCCATTTCATGGAAGACCTGCGCCTCACGCGAGGAAGCGTGAAACCGCGGGTTGGGTTGAAAATTTAGCCGGACCGTGTCATCCGTATCTCCGCTGCCCTGCGCATAGCTGAAATGGAAGGCGTCCGGAAGCATGGAAAGGAGCCGCCTGGTTTTAGCCGCATCCTCCTCCGCACCTCGCTTTTGCTTCTCCTGCTCGTTGCGGTTGTGGAGGAACACGTTCATCTGTTCTTCCTGCTTTTTCAGTTCATCCTCCGTGAGGGGCTGGCCGTTACGCTCGACCAGCAAAGTGACCGCGCCATCCTTCGTTCCCGCTACCTCCTTGGTCTCACTCACGCGTGCCTGGACGGTTTTTTGCTCATACATCCAGTGGCTATTGTCCTGGTCTTGCATGCGTAGCTCGTTGGCAATCACGCGGCGCACCAACTCGTTCGCCGAGAGATTCTGGTCCAGTTGGCTCTCAGGAAACGCGGATGGGACCAAAAGAAGAAGCGCCACAAGGAGATGTTCCAGGAGCATAAGGAGTCGCGCAGGAGAGTAACTGGAGTACAACAATTTCTGACTGGTCGCTGCGTTCACTTATACGGGCTTGGATGCCATCGGGCCAGCTTGGATGCAATCGCCGGTCGAGGCTCGGAAATGCGTGCGCCGATCTTTGCCCTCGCGGAATCAAAGGGTAGACGGGAATTTTTAGCAGGCCGGGAGTAAGGTAGCAGCGATGCGGATTCTTCTGCTCAATCTGGATGAGGGGTCCACCCGGGAGGTGGCACAAGCCTTATCAGGTCAGGGCTATGAAATCACAACGCGCAGCGGCCTTTCAGTAGACGAAACGCTCGCTCTTTCCCCTGAAGTTCTCATTACCGAAGCAACGCCCTCCGACCTCAGCTGCTGCGGCTTGATCAGCCAGATCAAGGCTGACCCTGGTTCGCGAACGCTCAAGATTGTCATGATCGTTCATGGGGGTGCGCTGGAACGAGCCCGCGCGCTGGATTTAGGCGCCGATGACGTCATCTCTTTTCCCTTTGAGCCGTCGGAATTTGCAGCCAGGATTCGTACGCAGTTTCGGGAGAGGCAGCCGGAAGTGGAACTGGAAGCAAAGCTTCACCAGGCGCTCGAGAAAGAGCGCCTGGCGGAGACTGCCGTGGAAGCGCTGAGTGGTGGCTTTGGCGCCAAACGCCGTGCCTGGGTGATGCCGGCGATCCTGGGTCTCAGCGTGGCAGTGGTTCTGGCCACGCTCACCACCGTGCTTTCGAATCGGCACAGACGCAGGGACACGCTCCAACTGCAGGCGGAGGTGGCACGGCTGAACGGCGGCATCGTGCAACAAGGAGAACTACTGCGGCGTGCCGAGCAGGCACGTGCCTCCCTGGACGCCAGCGAAGCGGCCAAGACGCGCGAGGCCTTGAAGGCGCAAAGCCAAGAGCTTCGTCAGAAAATAGCGGATGGCGGCGATTCGGATGGCCCAGCCCTTAAGAAGCAGCTTCAGGAAACGCAGGTTCGCTTGAGCCGGCTTGAGACTGAGGCTCGAGTCGCGGAAACAATTGTTCAGACCTATGGGTCCAGCATCTGCTTGTTACATGTGGTGGTGGAGTTTCACGACCATGATTCCGGCGAGCTTATTCGCATTTCACCCGACTCTGCCGGCAAGACGCAGACGGATGACGCCGGGATGATGTCGGTTGAGACAGGAGGGAGCGGGCCGCCCCTGCAGCTTGATGTATTTGGCACCGGATTCCTGGTCGGAGACGGACGTCTTCTGACCAATCATCACGTAGCCGAGCCCTGGTGGGGCAGTGATGAATTGAAGCAGCTTTTGGACCAGGGTGCGTCCCCGTTTGTCGCTTCCTACACCGCGTATTTTCCGGGAACGTTTCAAGGCATCACCGTTCGGCTCGACCGCATTTCGTCGCGTGCCGACCTGGCTACCCTCAAGTTAGAGGCTCCTGCGCCGCCGCACACCTCAAGGCTGGAACTCGACGATCGGAGTACAGCCAGCGTAGCCGGCGATCCTGTCGTTCTCATTGGCTACCCTACAGGGATCGAAGGCATCCTCGCTCGCGCGGGAGACGACACCACGGAGAAAGTGACGGCAAACGCCCACCAAATAACCCAGGTTGTTTCGCGCTTGGCTGCGCAACGCCTCATTCGACCAACCACCACCCAGGGCCACATCGGAGATGTGTTAAAGGACAAAATTGTTTACGATGCGGCGACCACCTCGGGGGGCTCGGGGGGACCGCTCTTCAATCGCGACGGCAAAGTGATTGGCGTAAATTTCGCTATCCTGAACAATTTCGGCGGCTCCAACCTGGCGGTTCCCATCCGTTACGCCGACGAATTGGTGAAGTAAGCCTCTTCGCGCCCCGGCCATCTCTCGCCCAACCAGGACCTGTTTGGATCCTTGCTATAAACTTTTCTGGTTCCACAGCCTTCCTGGAACGGGGTTTCTGCTTCATAGAAAGTAAGGATGTGAGCTGCAGGTATCGATCCGAACGCCACTCCGCACCTCAACTGCGCCACGCTAACCGGAAAGCTCAGAGGTTCAGTCTTGGCACATAGAGATCCTGATTGCTCGAAACGAATGGCAGTCTGGTGCCTTCTAGCCATGGCACTGCTCGCGGTGTTCCTGTTCAGCGGTTACGTCCTCTACTATGCACCCGCCAAAGGGCCGCAGGTTCAGCAACGAAGCCCGGCTCAGAGCAACCGCTAGACGCATTACTCCGGTGGCGGCGCTTTAATGACTCCGCGAAGCCAAAGGCAAGGGGGGCGTGACCTCATGAAAACAAAGCTTGGCTCAACTGTTAACAGTGAGAATTTACGCGAAGAGACGAGCGATCTGCAGCCTTGCCCGGCTTGTGGATCGCCGATGAGAAAGCGGATTGTCCCAAACGCTACTCCCGCCATAGATGAACAACCACCGGTAAGCCCAGAACGCATCGTGCCACTCGAGCAGTTGGAATGTCCAAAATGTCAGCACGCTGAGGGGCGGCATTTGAAGGCAAGGGAGGCGGGCGTCTGAGAGCGGGAGTGGGCGGACTACTTCTTTCCAGTCCCTGCGGCACTCAGGAACACGCTCCAGTCGCTGTCAGCTTGTTGCGGCGCGGGGTGTCGGCTAACATCCCACTTTTTGCATGGCACATTTCTCACAAGTCAGGTATCGAGATGGTAGTCAGTTGCGGGGCGTGGGAGGAAGGCCGATAATGCCACCATCGACGAATGTTCCGCCGCCTGCCTCGATCGCTGCGCCGATCTCTCGGGCCAAGGCTGGCGATATGGCATTCGCGTCAACGTAGATCCCGCCAAAACCACCAGCAGAAACTTCGCGTGCCAGTTCGAGCGCGGCACTGGGCGGGCACACGGAGACTACAACTTCAGCGGCTTTTACGGCTTGCTCGATGGTGCAGGCGTCTACAAGGCCCACATCTTTGGTGCGATTGACTGTTGATGTGCTTCGGCCCTGTAAGGCCCATAGCACGCGAAATCCACGCGAGGGCAATGCCGCACCCAGCGCAGCGCCCATTTCACCGGGGTGGAACAATGGGAAGGTTTCATGATCGTTAACTACTCCCGAAGCTATTAACTTGGAGCCCGATGCGCATCGATTCGGCGCATGCGATCGCCCAAGCGAGCCTGCTGACAAGTGTGAGCACCGGCATCATGTTTCTCCAGCTTGGTTGGGCCGACCGATCGCAAGAGAGGTGAGCACAGTCCCGGTATTGCCGCGCCCACAGTATCCGCTATCTCGCGGGTTCAGGAGGTGCTGATGGGTTTCCTGCCATCCATTTCGTCGAACACACCGTCGCACTTCGGGCACTTGATGATGTGCGATGCCAGGCGCGTCAGTTCGTTTGGCTGAATCTGGTAACTGCAGAGCGGGCAGGGCACAGAGAAGACGAAGTTGGGCTTTCCTTTGAACCGCGGCGTCATTATCCAATCCGCCCATCCGCCGTCCGCACCGGCTTCCGGATCATGAGGTGCGAGAGCCGGCCGAGGAACACCTCCGACGGCAGATAGCGTCTTTGCTCAAGGCAAAGCGGACACTTTGCGGCGATGGGCTGCGCCGGCATCGATTCCACCGGCGCCGGGATGTTCTCGCGGCAGTTCTTGCACTGAATCACGACCACCTTTGGGCTTTGTGGTTGGGCGAACATGAGGCCAGTATAGGCGAACAAAAGGCGAAAATAATCCACAGATTTTAAAACAGTTCGAGTTGCTTGTGGTCATGCAGCGGGCTTAGGTTAGCGGGTTTCCGGTCCTAACGCTCGCGGGCGGTGAGCGGCCTGGAAAGCGAGCCCAGCTCGGCCGCGGCGGCGGCAATGATTGTGTGGAGCTTCATGGCCGGAGGTTTTTCTTGATCGCGCCCGCAACATCAGGACGTGCTCTCACACTTTGATGTCGCTGGCAAGAGTCGCTTGCGGGTCCAGCTTCGTCATCAGACATTCCCGACAAAGGCACCCGGTCGTGACCTGGTCGGGAACAGGCAGCGCGTGGGGGAGATCGGAGCACCAGCAGGAGCCCCCTGGTTCGCAGGTCATTACGGCGTTGCACTCTGAGCAGACCGTGTTCATGGTTGATCCTCAGTTTAGTCTTCGGCGGAGGATTGCGTTCGAGCTGGTGCTCTCGGGTACCTGCGACGTGACCGAAACCACACCGAGATTTTCAGATGGATGGGTCCTGATAGTGCCTGTGGGCCGTTGGCCAGACACAAATAGGAAAGCCCAAACAAACAGGCTGCGGAAAAGGCGACCCCACTGATCGTTGGTGTATGCAGCAATCTTAAACTTTGTCATTCCGTCTCCCGGAGACCCCATCACCGCCAACAAACGTTGGGTGCCCCATTCAAGCCCCGCTTTTGGGCTTGAGTGGGACACGCAGCACTCAATGCGCCGACCGCGTACGTGGATAGCGGGCGGGAGATGGCGTGCCGGTCGCTCGGGAGGAAACCAGCGTCAATGTCTGTGTTGTTCCAAGGCGCAGGAATGCAAATCTGCAAATGCACGTTGTTGTGTCGAGAGATGCGGCAGAGCAAGAAGGAGGATGGGTTTGCTCAACAATGAGCCTCAATCTTCTGATAAACTCAGGGCTGTTGTTGTAACGCAGTCTGGTTGGTGTGCGGTCCGCCCAAGCCAAAGCTGAGCAGCGCAAAAGGTGGAAGTGAACGATTAGGGACCTATCCCAAGCTGTTCATTCTACGTGACATAGTGTTAGGATTAGGACTACGTCTGGGGACGTAGCTCAGTTGGTTAGAGCGCTGCCCTGTCACGGCAGAGGTCGCGGGTTCGAGCCCCGTCGTCCCCGCCATTCACTCCAAAGAACTTAAGGAGTGATTGGCAACCGATCGACATCAAAATCTAGGCAGAATCTGGGCACAATAAGCTCCGATTTATGCCGATTCAATGTTTCCCTCAATTTCCTTTGTGCCCAGATCGGGCACCATCATCCTGACAACCTTGCTCTGCGCGCTTCGTCGCGCCCACTGCCTGCCTATAAACGTCCAGCGTGATTCGATTATTCGCATGTCGCAAAACCTCCTGAACGGTCTTGACGTCCTCATCGTTATCCTTCAGCAAGGTGCCGAAGGTGTAGCGGAGAGTGTGCCAATCGATGTTCTCGTGAATACCGGCTTTGCGTACCGCCGGTCTGCCTCTTCATTAGATTGTCCGGCCAGTAGGGCTGCTGCCTTCTGAATCCGTGTGTGAAGAGTTCCGAAGCAATTGCATACCCTCGGCGGGACCAGACCGAGCGCGCATTCGAGCAGATTATCGGAAACAGCTCTGCGCTTGAATCCGTCCGATCTTGTTACGAAAGGTTTAGGAAGGAGAGTTCGTCTCATTAAGAAGAGAGGAGGAGGGCATCGGCGCTCGCTAGGCATGGCCGACTTCGTAACCGAGCTAGAACGTCGGCTTGGCAGGCCGATTGCCCGCCGGGCTCCAGGGCGGAAAGCCGTCGCGGTCCCGGTGGGCGACCCTACGTATTTACCCCTGTTCTGTCGCTGTTACCTGCGGGGTCGCGCCTCGGCCGCGCGCCAGGGCGTTAGACCGAAGGTATAGAGTCATCCCTGCCGCAATCAGGCTTAGGATCGCGAGTGTTATTAGCCCGATGCGATAGCTGCCCGTCCAATCTCTCATCAGGCCCATCCAGAATGGGCCAACGAATCCGCCGAGCAGCGCGATGCTGTTGATCGCCGCAATCCCCACCGCCGCAGGTTTGCCCTTCATGAAGGTAGCCGGCATCGCAAAAAATATCCCTTGCGTGGCATAGAAACATATGGCGCCCGTCGCCAGCGCCGGCACAACCGCATTACCAGACACTAAACCGCTCATCGCAAAGCCAACAGCCATCAGCAGCATGGGTGCAGCCATGTGCCAATAACGTTCACCTGCCTGGTCCGAGTGCTTCGCGTTATATACCAATGCGATGGCGCCAAGCGCACCGATGATGGCAATGACCAACCCGATTTTGCCCACGCTCAAGACAGTAGATTTTTGAAGTACCGCAGGCCCCGAGAAGGCATAGGAGAATATGCAAGCCATCATGCAAAACGAAACCATGCCGAATTGCCAAATACGCGGATCGCGAAGAGCCTTCATTACACCGCCATGACCGGTTACACCTGCCATATTCTCGTCAATACTATGGATCAGCCAGTTCCGCTCCTCTTCCGTAAGCCATTTCGCCTCTCTGGGATGATCCGGCAAGTACATCAGGTAAAGAACGCTTAGCCCTATTGGAAGCAGCCCTTCCAGCAGGAAAAGCCATTGCCAACCGGCAAGTCCGAGCTTGCCCTGCAAGCTGAGAAGAGGCCCGGCAAGTAGACCGTTCACGACTCCGGCTAATGCAGCTGCAACATAAAAGCGGCTGATCGCACGGGCGCGCATCGAGTCTGGGAACCAATGCATCAGGTAGAACACCACTCCCGGAAAGAAACCCGCCTCCGCAATCCCCAACAGAAACCGCATGCAATAAAACTGTATGGGCGTTCTGACCAGCATCATGCCCACGGCCAACAAGCCCCAGGTAAACAGAATGCGTGCGATCCACCGTCGAGCACCAAAACGGTAGAGAAGCAGGTTAGAAGGGATTTCGCATGCCGCGTACCCGATGAAAAATAGCCCAGCGCCAAAGCCATACATAGAGGCGCTAAAGTGCAGATCGTGGTTCATCTGCAGCGCGGCGAAGCCGATGTTGTTGCGATCGAGGATGGCGGCCCCGTAGCCCAAACCAAGCAGCGGGAGAATCCTGAGGTTCGCTTTGCGCAGCGCCAAGCGGCCGACCGCGTTGCTCTCCGGAATCGTGGCAACGGTCGTCATAGGTTCTCTAGGAACTAGTCAGTAAGGAAAGTACGCCAACTATAAGCGCAAAGTTGAAGGACCGATACAACATTATGCTGGCGACCCTAACAATTGAATTCCCAGTAACAAAGAACGTTCCCCGTCGTAATCAATCGGGTTAGGCAAGTTTCACGTGTCCTGCGATTTCCCGGCTCGATACAAGTGAGACCTCAAACTGACCATGGATCAACCCCCCCCACGCCCGTCTGCTGGCCGAAAAACGCGACGAAGCACAAGCGAGGTGCTGGATGCTGTATTTCGGTTACAGGTCTTGCCTCCCTATATTCTGGTAAAGCAAAAGCTTGGTGGTTTTTGAGCAGCCTGTTCGCACCAACGAGGAGAAAAGATTCGATGAGTAAATGGACGCGTAGAAATTTCATGGGTTCACTTTCCGCCGCGGCGGCGGCCGCATTCGCCGGAGGCGCGCAGGGGCAGACGGCCGATACGCCACAAAACAAGGCAGGCCGGCCGCGCATCAAGATCACCGATGTTCGCTGTGCGGTCATTGGCAGCAATCCCACCGTGCGGATCATGACCGATCAGGGCATCTCGGGCTATGGGCAGGCGGAAAACGGAAAGCGCAACGTCAAGGCGATGATCGCCTACTACAAGCCGTATCTCATCGGCGAAGACCCCACCAACGTCGCGCGGATCATGCTGAAGATCCGGCGCCTCGGCGCCTCCAAGCCCTGGGGCGCGGGAGTCAGCGCCATCGAGATCGCTCTGTGGGACGTAGCCGGCCACGCTGCCGGCATGCCGGTCCATCAGTTGCTGGGGGGCAAGATCCGCGACCGTGTTCGTCCCTACGGAAACGTTGAAAACAATTTCGGTGACAAAATGGCCTTTCCCCTCAATCCGCAGAGCTACGGCGAGTTTGCCGCCCGCATGAAAGAGGCCAAGGAAGGCTACACTCTGGTCAAGATGCCCATCGGCTTCCACAACGGACCGATGATGAGCGCCATCCCCAACACCTGGTACGGCCAAAACTGGACGGGCACCGGACCGGCCGCGCCGTACATGAACCGCGGGCCCATGACCGAGCGTGGCCTGGAGAACTGTATTGCCTGCGTCGAAGGCGCGAAAAAAGTGCTCGGAGAAAACATCGGTCTGGCGTTCGACTGCGGCCCCGGCTGGGTGCTCAAGGACGCGATCCAGTTTGCCCGGGCCGTCGAGCCCTACCACCTGGCGTGGCTCGAAGACGTTCTCACCGGCGACTACTCGCCCAATCCCAAGGCTCAGTTCTACAAACAACTCACCGAAAGCACCGCGACACCCATCCACACAGGCGAAGAGCTTTATCTGCGGGAGAACTGCATGGAACTGATCGAGACCCAGGCCGTGAACGTGCTCGGGCCCGATCCCGAAGATGTGGGCGGTATTGCCGAATTGAAGTGGATCGCTGAGTACGCCGATCTGCACGGCATCCTGCTAGCGCCGCACGGAATCTTCGACGGTCTCTTTGGCATCGCCGCGCAGGTCCATCTCGGGGCGGCCTGCCCGCAGAACTACATCGCCTTCGAATACGCAAAGGGCCAGCCAGCCTGGTGGTACGACATCGTGGTGGGCCTGCCCGACCCCATCGTCAAAAACGGCTTCATCCAAGTCTGGGACACACCGGGCCTGGGTGTCACCTTCGACGTCAAAGCCGCGAAGACCCACCTGGCAGACGAGGATCGGGGCTTTTTCGACTAAGCATGGCTTCAAGTAGTTGCGGTCGTTCACTGCCAGAGATGGTGTGCTGCGAGACGCAGTTTATTTGTGCGGGCGTGAGCCAGCGATGAGTATGTCTACCAGTCTCCTGGCGCTTTGCTGCCAGTCAGCGCCGGAGCCCACATGCGAGACGCCGATCAGCGCTCGAAGCAGGTCGTATGCATCCAGATCTCTTCGCAGATCGCCACTCCTCTTAGCCCGCTTCACCAGCCCATCGATCGCGGCATGGATCATGGTGCGTGAACCTTCATGAAGCCTGGACGGGCCTCCGGCAATGGTATTGAGAGCGGGCGCAATGATATGCTTTGCCGCAATGTAGTCGATCAGCAGCAGCATCCAGGCTCGAAGCGCTCCGAGCGGGGACATGGTCTCGGCGAAACGGGCTGCGGCCCCCGCGAGTTTCTCCACTTCGTTGCGGTAAACACCTTCGATCAGCTCATCCCGCGTAGGAAAATGGCGATAAAGCGTACCTGCTCCAACACCCGCCTGCTTCGCGATCTCCTCCAGGCTGGCATTGGCGCCTTGTCGGGTAAAGACTCCCTTCGCAACCTCAAGAATGCGCTCGCGGTTGCGCAGCGCGTCTGAGCGCGTTTTCCGGACGGTCGTCGAACGTTTTTTCGTCATCTCCAAAATTCTTGCAACCGGAGGCAGCCTCCGATTATCTACTGATACGGAGGATGCCTCCGTTTTAGTTGAGGCCGCATCCTTTCGTCCATCCTAGCTCGAATGCGGTCAGGGAGAAACATATGCGCGTATTCGTTACCGGCGCTACCGGATTCATCGGTTCCGCTGTCGTGAAAGAACTCATCGGTGCGGGCTACCAGGTGCTCGGCATGGCGCGGTCGGATGCGGGCGCAAACTCGCTTGAAGCCGCCGGCGCTCAGGCGCATCGAGGCGATCTGGAGGACCTGGAGAGCCTGCGCAGCGGAGCAGTCGCGTCTGATGCGGTAATCCACACCGCCTTCCGGCACGACTGGTCGAGGTTTGCAGAGAGCTGCGCATTGGACAAGCGCGCCATCGAGGCCATCGGCGCCGTGCTCCAGGGCTCCAGCCGTCCGTTCATCGTCAGTTCCGGAGTCGGAGTGGCTCAAGGCCGCGCCGCGACCGAGGACGATCCACCGTTTCCTTCTTCTCCATCCCTTCCTCGGGTATCAGAGGTGACTGCTGTCGCGCTGATGGAGCGTGGAGTTCACGCCTCGGTGATGCGCCTGCCGCAGGTTCACGACACCGTAAAGCAGGGCCTGGTCACGCCGCTGATTGCGGTGGCTCGCGCTAAGGGAGTCTCAGCGTACGTCGGCGAGGGGCAAAACCGCTGGCCTGCCGCGCATGTAACGGATGTCGCCCGGCTCTACCGGCTTGCCCTGGAGAAGGGCACAGCGGGAGCTCGATACCACGCCGTCGCCGAAGAGGGTGTACGGCTCAAAGACATCGCCACCGCTATCGGCCGCGGCCTGAACGTGCCCGTCCTTTCCATTTCGCAGGAACATGCCCAGGAACATTTCGGCTTCCTCGGGTTCTTCGCGGGGAGGGATCCTCTGACCTCCAGTGCGCAGACCCGTGCAAAGCTCGGATGGAACCCCACAGGCCCCTCCCTTCTCACCGATCTCGGGAACATGCGCTATTCCGAGGTCTGAACTTAACCCCACAATCACGGAGGAATCGAAATGCAAAAGACATGGTTCATCACCGGCGCCTCGCGCGGGTTCGGCCGCATCTGGGCTGAGGCTGCTCTTAAACGCGGTGATCGGGTTACAGCGACCGCCCGCAAACTGGCAGACGTAGCCGATCTCGCGGAACGTTTTGGCGACACGGTGCTGCCCCTCGCCCTCGACGTCACCGACTCCGCGCAGGTGCAGCAGGCAGTTCATCAGGCATACGCGCACTTCGGCCGGCTGGACGTCCTTGTCAACAATGCCGGCGCGAGCCTGTTCGCGGCTACAGAGGAAGCGAGCGATGAGCAGATCCGCGGCCTCTTCGATGCCAACTACTTCGGCATGGTCCGAGTGCTCCGAGCGGCTCTGCCTTTGTTGCGGAAACAAGGGAGCGGTCACATTCTCGGTGTCTCGAGCGGGCTGGGGATAACGGCATTGCCGCTCATCGGCTTCTATTGCGCTACGAAATGGGCGGTCGAAGCGCTCCATGAATCCCTCGCGCAGGAGGTGAAGGCGTTCGGGTTGAAGGTGACACTTGTCGAACCCGGAGCCTACGCAACCGACTTCGGAAAATCCTCACAGATCGCGGATGCGCTGGAACCATACGCGGAATTCCGGAAGCAGTTCCTGACGCAACTGGCGAATGTGGAACGCGGCGATCCGGAGGCGACGGCAGAAGCCATCCTGAAGCTTGTGGACGCGGAAAATCCGCCGCTGCGATTGGGGCTGGGCACTTCTATTCTGCCCCGGGCCCGCGCCGCATATGCGGAGCGGCTGGAGACGTGGGAAGCATGGGAGGACGTGTCGAATGCGGCGATGGGCGAGCCGAAGAAATCGATGGCGGTGGATTGAGCAACTGGCCCATGGAACTTCAGATCAAAAACAACGATAGGATCTATGCCTGTCATTAGCGAAGCAGATGAGAGGATGAAGGCAGGAGAAGTTCCCGTCAAATCGACAATCGCGACGATGATTGGGTTTGGTAACTGGCGGGAACATCCACAAGGAAGAACGAGAAACGCCGCTTCCATCTCGCACCGCGCGTCAACGAGCGCATCATCACCAGGTATCTTCCCATGGGCTGCGGGTCAGCTTCTCTTGCGAGAGCCTGACCCGCTTGCCGCATAGCGAAGCGGCTCCGCCTCTCTCGCGGCTCCTTTCGGTTCGTACTTTCGCGGCCCCAAAAGCGGTCGGACAAATGGCTGCTAATGAGCCAAGAGAGTCGTCATCCCGACCGGAGCGCAGCGTAGTGGAGGGACCTGCTGCTTCTCTTCCTCTTCTCGTAAAGGTGCTTAAAGGCCGTTCAGGACAAGTCCCTGCACCTCACGAACCGGCCAACCTCACTCCCAAAGATTAGGATCAGGAGTTCCGGGACAAGTAGTTCCGGGGCATCCAACAAAACACACCCGATTTAAGCATCACGACCGTTCGGTTTCAATTAGGGTCCCGTTTCGTCTGTGCGGTCTGTTTACCCGCTACGCCGATCTGAAGGGCCTGGCGCGGATCCGTGTGTGTGTCGGAAGCGATGAACTCTTGCTCGATCGTCCGCGAGCGCCAAATGCACTACAAGCGAAGAATTCCTTCACTTTCGGAGTTCGGGGCGAAATACCGGGTATACGGAAATAACAGTTGAAACTTCCGTATCGCTGACAATTCGGAGTCGAAACCCATAGAATGCTGAGGCATAATGAGCGAACTACTTTCGACGTTGGATCCGCGCAGAACCGCATTCCTCACTCTCGACGTTCAGACCGCTCTGGTCGGCTTTTACGCCAAAGAGGACTTTCTAGGTGCGGTTAGGTCCCTCCTGGCCTGCGCGCGTAACCTGAATGCAACGGTAATTCACGTCAAAGTCGGCTTCCGGCCGGGTTTTCCGGAGGTCAGCGAGAGGAACCGTCTCTTTTCGTCTCTCGCCAAAAATCCCGATTACGCCAAAATGCTGAACACCGAGTTGTTTAATCTGCATCCCGCCTTGGGGGTGCGCCTCGAAGAACCAGTCGTCGCAAAGTCCCGCATCAGTGCTTTTGAAGGCACTGATTTGGAGGTTTTGCTCAGGTCGAAAGGCATAGACACGCTCGTTCTGTTCGGGATCATCACCAGCGGCGTTGTGCTCTCGACGGCACTGGAGGCGATGGACCAAGACTACCGCGTTCTGATTGTCCGTGACGCTTGCGCGGACAGCGACCCTGAATTGCACGCCTGTCTTCTCGATCGCCTGCTCGCTAAACGGACGGATGTTGTCACAACGGCCCAAGTCGTTCAGTGGGCTCAGGCACAATAACCCTTTGTACGCCGCCGACTCGGCGCAGCACGCTCCAAGCGCGCCTTGCCGTGCGCGGTACTGGTGAAGTATTTTGAGGGTACCGCCGGGGACAGCGCGATTGTGCTCGCGAAGGCTCAAGTGATCCACTGATCTTAACTGAAACGCATCAGAAGCTGAGGCAGAGTTAGTCGCCGATTCGACCCACTGGATATTGAGACGATCGAACCTGCGGAACACAGGCGTAAGGGGACTTACTACGACATATAATACTCCCGTCCGTTCCGTTGGTCCCAGCCTCCATTTCAGTGGTCGTAGCCGATTTTCACCGAGAGAGGGGGAGTTTTCTTGAAGAGTTATCTTGCGTTCCTGATGATGCTGTTGATCGGCACGAGCCTCTCTGCCCAAGTCATTCCCCACACCGAAGCTGAGACACTGTCCAGCAAGAAGATCGTGTTGCCGGCGGCATCCGCTGGGCGTCCCGCAGTCTTCATAGTCGGATTCAGTCGTGCAGGCGGTAACTCCTCCGGTCGATGGGACAAACAGTTGAGGCAAGAGTTTACGGCAGACAGCAACATGCAAATTTATAACGTGGCGGAATTGGAGGGTGCTCCCAAGATGTTTCGCGGAATGATCCGGCACGCTATGCTAGGAAGCATTCCCCAAAATGAACGGGACACATTCGTTGTCCTCTATCAGGACGAGGATGTCTGGAAAAAGTTGGCGGGGTTTTTCGACCCGGATGACGCCTACATACTTCTGGTTGATTCAGCCGGCAGAATTAGATGGCGCGCCCACGGAAGAGCTCCTGGCCAACAGGTTATGAATGCTTTTAGAGAAGAGATCGGTAAAATTCTGGACAGTCAGCCATGATTTCGATCGTCCTTCCCTCTGAGTGGAAGTTGAAAATCGTAATTCGGTCCAAAATGAACAAGGTCTGAGCAGCCGTCACCCGGGTGCGACTCACGTGTGACGTAGGCGGGGGCGCAGCTTTCGAATGCGCCTGCCGCCGCTACGAGCGAGGCTCGGTTGGCAGACTGTGCGTCAAAAATGCGAATTCTTCGGTCCGCCCATTGGCCAACCCCAACGCTCTTGTTGCCAAGCTGTACCGGAGCGGATGCCAATCGATCATTTTACCCGTGAAAGCTGTGGAGCCAAGGCAAGGCAAATGTTCTAGGGGAATAGCGTCGCACAACATTCGCCTAAACTAATAAGGGATGCGCCATCGCGCTTTTGATCGGACGATCGTGCCGGTCCGTGATGGGCTACTGAGGAGGCGATTCAATGGTCGATGCGCTTGTCGGCATAGCAGCCACGATTTACATCTTCAAGTTCATCATAGGGCTCTTCAAGCCGAATCCAGCAGTCTGGCGTTGCTTCCAAGTGGACGGTGGCTGTGGCTACGGGCCGGAGCAGGCTTGCGAGTGCAGCGATGAGACTAAAGACCGGTGGATCAGGCAGGGCTGTCAAGAGTTTCACGTGAAGGCAACTGGCTGATGCGCTGAGCGCCAAGCTCCTCAGCTCAAATCCAGCAACGACTGGTCTTGTCTGGCGAATTTCTGACTTTCGCTGGACGGAATTCGGGTAGACCTGGCAACTCCGCTACACGTAAACATCGATAAGAGGGGTATGGCAGACCAAACCGAAACGGCAGGGGATGAATCATTATTTCAAGAGCCATCGTACCCACGGTTCTGGCTTGCCCGACTTTGTCGTTCCAGATGGGACGCATGGTGCCTTCGCCCTGGATATGGCGGGGTGGGTACACTTTTCGCCAATGCTGCTGCTTACTCTTTCGGTCAGACATGTGCAGCTTGTGATGAATTTGCACCTAAGTTATGGGCGCAAGGCAAACAACCGAGACGGCGATTCATGTCGAACACCTCGCCGACTAACAAGCGGTGACTGGCAACGTGGATTGCCGCGAAACGTTCTCGTGGAACCCGCAACCTAACCCCGAACGAAACCGTTCCCCGAACTGAGAGGCACTCTCGCGTGAATCGTTGTGCCCAGCGTTGGCTGCGATTCGATGGAAAGAACTCCCTTGTGGAGTTTCAGCCGCTCCTCCATGCTGACCAGACCCAGCCCTCGACCTCTCTTTGCGACTTCGCTGTCAAAGCCAACACCGCGGTCACTCACCGAGAGATGAACTTCATCCGTGGTTCCCCACAAACCTACTTCGACGTTCCGTGACCCACTGTGTTTAAGCGCGTTGCGGAGAGCCTCCTGCATCACCCGGAAGAGGCAAAGAGAAATGTCCGGCGGCAAGGGTCTGGGCAAACCGTGGCTTTTGAAGGCAACCTTCAACTTGGTCTGCTCAGCGAACTCCTGGCAGTGGCCTCTCATGGCGGCAACCACGCCCAGATATTCGAGTTTCGTGGAGTGCAACTCGTGCGACAACGTTTGAACATCAGTTGCTATCTCGCTCGCCTGCAACTGTAATTCGCCGATACGGATGCGGATTTCAGGCAGATCGAGAGGGTCCAAATGGAGTTGTTCCAACTTGACGGTCAGTAGTGCGAGACGTTGGCCAATGTCATCGTGAAGCTCTCTGGCAATACGTCTACGCTCCTGCTCCTGCGCATTAATCAATCTGCGGCTCACGTCAGCGAGCGCCGCTTCCACCTGCTTGCTCTCCGTGATGTCCGCGACCATGCCTACAATCCGCACCATCTTGCCCCGCTCGTTAAAGTGTGCGCGACCCGTTCTCTCCACCCAAATCACACTCCCGTCGGGACGTGCCATGCGATGGCTGACTCGAAGGTCCGGTCTTTCAGCGCTAAGCGCAGCATCCGCGGCCAAAACCTTTTCCCGGTCATCTGGGTGAACCTTCGCTAAGGTCTGTTGACCCGTAGTAAGGTCGGCCTCCTTGTCAGTGCACAGCATCTCCGCATACTCTCCGGAACGGATCATTACGTCGGTGGCCGCATCCCACTCATAAGAGAACATCTTTCCGGCATAGGCAGCTAAACGAAAGCGCTGCTCGCTTTCTCGCAACGCATCTTCCGTCCGCCTTCGTTCCGTGATGTTCTCCAAAAAGGCAAAGACCAGCGGGGACTCTCCATCGATATTTTTCAAAAGAGAGACATGCAAACGTCCCCAGAACTGAGCCCCATCTTTCCTCAGGTAGTGTTTTTCGAGTGAATATTGATCGATGACGCCTGCGCGAAGCTGTTGAAACAGAGCCCAATCGTCCTGGGAATCTTCCGGATCAGCAAATTGGCAACAATTCATGCCGCACAATTCGTTCTCCCCATATCCCAGCATGGCGCAAAGCGCCGGGTTGGCAAGCAAGACTTTTCCCTCGAGATCCTCCACCGCGATTCCGAGTGACGCTTGCTCAAAAAGATACTGGAAAAGCTCTTTAGCCTGTGCCGGCAATGCGAGTGAGGACATGACGACTCCAGAAAGTGTCCTCACACTAGCATTTTCCGGCGCAAAAGTGGAACTTTAGTGAATTCGGACGCCCGGGCGATAAGGGAGCAGCTAGATGCGGAGGAGAATTATGGACGGAACGTGAGACCAACCCGGGAGGGTCAGCCTTGGGTGTTAACAGCCTTCAAAGCGCTGCTGACAAACTGCTTATTTTGAAGAACAGCCTCCACGCCAATGAGCAGATCTCTGGCGGCGTGTCCTTTGATTACGTAGCCCAGGGCGCCCAGGCAGAGGGCCTCTTGTACGATTTCCGGTGAGGATTCCTGGCTCAGAAACAGTATCGCGGACTTGGGAGAAAGCTTGCGGATGCGTCGCGCCGCTTCAATTCCGTTCAGGCCCGGCAGCCCAATATCGAGCACGATTAAAGTGGGCTGCAGTTCCAGGGCTTTCTGAACCGCTTCTAAGCCGTCAGATGCTTCGCCTATGATCTCTAATTCCGGCCTGGTACTCAGAGTCGTCCGAACGAATCGCCGAAACGGTTCGTTATCATCTACCACGAGAACCCGGATCAGTGAACCGCTTCGGTCGCCCTCAAGATGATTTGGTTCCGTAAACGATTTCTCAGGCTGAGGGAACTCTTTGACCAACGCGGCTCCTTGAACGCCAAAAACCGGTTTGATCCCGCGAAAAGGCGTCGCGACAAGCGATATTCAGAAGTTAATATACTCTGGTTTCAACTACGTTGAAATCAGGGTTCCCACCTTCTTGACCTCAGGATTTCGCTCCTTTTATTACGTAATCGGCTGAAACCTCGGGATTGCTGTTTTCTGTGAAGGCTGTTCCAGGTCCCCGATGGCTGCAGGTTTTCACGTTGCCCACCCGGCAAGAGCCATTTAACCTCAGTGATGTATATACCTTGCGGTGCTGAGGCTGCGATGTTTCTCGCCGGATGAGCTCGAGTTTCGGCCATTTTGCGTGCAATATCGGTGAGGGATTGGGTCTGTGGGATCCATAATGGAACGACTCTCGAAAAAACTTGGCATTCGGCGAGGAACTCTTTTCTGGCCGTATGCCCTATGTGCCATTTTGGTCCTGAGAGCGGTCGTCTCGTTTGCTGCAAAACCAGATTCTTCTCTGTTGGCTTACGGCGGTCTTAGCTATTTTCTTCTACTGCTCTTGGCCACCGGGTTCGCCGTCCGCAATGGAATCCAGGATACCCTGGGAGGTAGGCCATTCTGGCTGTTGGTTGGAATTGGCTATGGCTTGTGGGTGCTGGACCAGTCGATTTTTGTTTATCACGAATTTGTCCTGCACACCGACGTGCCCGACAATTCGATCGCTGATCCGCGTATTGTTTCTGCACATAGTGCCATTCATGGCGGCGGTGGCAACCCTGCCCACCCTTCACTTATCCGGCCCCAGGCTTTATCGAGTGTTTTCGAACTTTCTTCTCTTTCTCTTTTTCTGGGGATTTCTTTATTTCTACGCGGTCTTTCCGTATCAGTACTTGTTCTCCAGCACCACTGGATACGCTCTCCGATTTGACATCCTTTACCTGATCGAAAATTTGACGCTGGTTGCGCTTGTGGGAATTTTGAGCCTGCGCGTGCAGTACCCCTGGAAGATGATCTGCCTCCATCTGTTAGGCGCGTCAGCCCTGTACGCCCTTAGCTCCGCGGTCGCCAACATAGCGATTGACTCAGGAGGCTATGTCTACGGAAAGATGTATGGCTTGGGCCTGACTGCATCCGCCTGCTGGTTTGTGTGGATACCGGTTCGGGCGCAGCAGATCACAAAAGCAGAAGTAAGAGCAGCCCGATTTGATTCCGGCCAAGGCTCAGCAGCGTCGGCGTGGTCGATGCTGGTGGTTGTGATGATCTCGGTTCCCTTGATTTGGGAGCTGTTCCAGAAAGATGAGACAGCTGCTACACGCAGGTTTCGCCTGCTGGTCGCGATCGCCGCAATCATGTGTCTGGCTATCGTTGCCTATATAAAGGAGCATTTCGCCAAGAGCGAACTGATTGCACAACTCAGTCTAGCGAACGATCGCCTTCGTCTGGCAGTCGAAGCCGGCAAGTCCGTGGGATGGGAATGGGACCTTAAAACCGGAGGGCTGTCCTGGTTTGGGGATCTGCAGAACATGTTTGGTATTCCATCGGATACATACGTCGGGGCGAGGGAAGATCTTTATCGTTATGTGCACCCGGAAGACCACGAGTTGGTGGCCAAAGCAGTCGAGGATGCGAGACAAAACCGAAAACCATACGCGGCCGAGTTTCGCGTCGTCCGAGCTGATGGCCTACTGCGCTGGATCGCGGGCACGGGGCAATTCTATTACGGGAGCCATGGCGATACGCAGCGCATGCTGGGTATCGCGGTCGACATCACGGAACGAAAGCAGGTTCAAGAAGAGCTCCATCTGTTCCGGCAGCTCATCGACCAATCCAACGACGCGATTGAGGTAGTCGACCCGGAAACATTACGCCTCCTGGATGTGAACGAAAGCGCTTGCCGTGACCTCGGCTACACCCGAGAGGAACTTCTATCGCTCAAGATTTCCGATATCGATCCGGGTGTGGGTGAATCCTGCCTGGCGACAGTCGCGAATGAGCTCGCTCAATCAGGCTTTACCACCTTTGAGAGCGCGCACCGGCGGAAAGACGGATCGACTTTTCCGGTGGAAATTAGTATCAAACGTGTCGACCTGGGCCGCGTCTACAACGTCACCGTGGTCCGTGATATTACCGAACGTAAACGGGTGGAGGAGGCATTCCGCGGAAAAAGCGAAGAATTTGAGGAAGCCCAACGTTTGGCCAGATTAGGAAGTTGGCGTTGGGATGCACGGACGGACACCATGACCTGGTCGGAGGAACTTTACCGCGTTTACGGCATGGATCCTCACTTGCCTCTGCCCTCCCATAAGCAACACGCCAGCCTCTTCACTGCCGAAAGTTGGAGCCGGCTTCAGGATGCGGTCCAAAGCACATTACAAAACGGAACACCTTACGAGCTTGACCTGGAGTTTATCGGCGCGGGCCCAACAAAATGGATGACCTCCCGTGGCGAACCGCTGCGCGACATGGAAGGTAGAATCATCGGGCTCCGGGGCACAGCGCAAGACATTACCGAGCGCAAGCGAGCAGACGAAGCACTGCGAGCGAGCGAGGAAAAACTCCGGCTAATTCTCGAATCGACCGCCGAGGCCATTTACGGCAGCGACCGCGAAGGCCGCTGCACCTTTTGTAACCCTGCTTGCCTTCGCCTTTTAGGGTACGAACGGGCGGACGATCTCCTCGGCAAGGATATGCACCGTCTGATGCATCACACTCGCCCGGACGGGACACCCTTGCCGGTCGAGGAGTGTCCAATATTTCGCACGACCCGCAGTGGGCAAGGCGCGCATGCAGACGACGAGGTGTTGTGGCGGGCGAACGGAACGAATTTCCCGGCTGAGTTCTGGTGCTATCCGCAGTGGAAAGGGCAAGAGGTGGTCGGTACCGTCGTCGCGTTTTTCGACATAACGGCTCGCAAACTGGCGGATTCGGCTCTCGCCAGCGTGAGCGGCAAGCTGATTGAGGCGCAGGAGCAGGAACGTCGCCGCATCGCCAGAGAGCTTCACGACGATATCGGTCAGCGTCTGGCGCTCTTGTCCATCGAGCTGGCACAGCTCCAGCAGAGCTCCTCCAACCCGTCTAAGTTCCCCGGACACATCGCCAAAATACAGCAGCAGACCTCCGAGATAGCGGCCGATATTCAATCCTTGTCTCACGAGCTGCACTCATCAAGGCTGCAATACCTGGGGCTGGCGGTGGCGCTGAAGGGCTTCTGCCACGAATTCAGTGAACAGCAGAAGGTGGAAGTTGACTGCAAAACACAGGATCTGCCGGCGTCACTGTCGCCTGACATTTCACTTTGCTTCTTCCGTGTGCTGCAAGAAGCTCTTCATAATGCCGCCAAGCACAGTGGAGTACGGTACTTCGAAGTGCGATTGTGGGGAACGCCGGATGAGATTCATCTCACGGTCAGCGATTCGGGCGTGGGCTTTGATGTCGAAGCGACCTGGGCCAAGCGGGGGCTTGGCCTCATCAGTATGCAGGAGCGTCTGAAACTCCTGAATGGTACCCTCGACATCGAATCGCAACCCCAGCGCGGTACAACGGTCCACGCCAGTGTGCCCTATCGATCGAATATCGGCCCTGAGCAGACCGTTGGGGAATGAATGCCGAAGTCGCGGTTGGCCCCGCGAAACCGTCAAGTGTAACCAGCCTCCCCTATCACTTCTGCTAGTTCCCGGCAGCCACTGAACCTGCGATGCTGATTCGGCAGACGGAGTGGGCGACGCAGAACAGCCGTGAGACAGGAAAGAGTGGAAGCAGCATGAGCGCAACTTTGCAAAGGCGAATCTCCGTTCCCCCCAAAGGCCGGCGCGCTAACGGGCAAGTGGAGTCCACCGCCGGTCAATAAGGTAGGATAGATCACGCCAATGGCGACCCACTTTACGGTAGTTCCAAAGCAGGCCAGTTTGCAGCGATCAGGGGTTGGCCCTGATGACTTAGGAGGTAGTCTTTAATGTCCGAAGCGGGCGGCGCCAATATTGAAATCGCCAAACACCTCAGCGAGCACAAGGCGGGAGAGGAATCTGTGGGGCAGGCGATATTGGAGATCGTCGAGGCCCTTGTGCTCGCCATAGTCGCTATTGCCACCGCCTGGAGCGGCTATCAGGCAGCGCTCTGGACTGGACACCAGTCAGAACTATACGGTCAGGCGAGCAAATTGCGTGTTCAGGCCGAGGGAGCTGCCACATACGCTAACCAGGAGCGCTTGTACAACGCTTCGACCGTGGTCGAATGGCTGAAGGCCGAGGCCCATAACGACAAGAAGCTCACCGACATTTTCGAAAGGCGCTTCCTGCCCGAGTTTCGTCCCGCCTTTGAAGCATGGAAGAAGACTGACCCTCTCAATAACCCCAATGCTCCGGCGGGCCCTCAGTTCATGCCGGAATACCGAAGCTCCAAGACCGAGATCGCTGCCCGGTTGAATGATCAGGCCACCGATGCCTTTGACCGGGGAACCAAGGGCCGTGAGTTTGCCGACCAATATGTGCGAGCAACGGTCACGCTGGCAACCGTGCTGCTGCTCATTGCGATCAGCCAGCGTTTTAAGACTCGTACCGTGCGGGTTGGACTACTGCTGATCGCCGCTTTCCTGCTTTGCTTTCCCGTTTACCACATACTTACCCTGCCGCGAGCGTAGTCCGGCAAGACAGCGGGCCGTGGTTGCAGGAGCGGTTGTGAGCGAAAGCCTACTTTACAGAACCAACGAAGTGGTCATTGATTGGCTCTTTTTTGCGTTCATGCTAATCGCCACCGAGTTAGGCTTCCGGTTGGGACGGAGGTTTGAAGCTCGAACTCCCGAAAGCGTTAAATCGCAGATTTCGACTGTCGAGGCTGCCATACTTGGAATCCTTGCGCTTCTGCTGGGCTTCACCATTTCGATGGCGGTGTCCCGGTTTGAGATCCGCAAACAACTGGTGCTGGAAGAAGCCGACGCCATCGGCACATCGTCCCTTCGTGCGCAACTTCTGCCCCCGCCGGCTGGCCCTGAGATCGAGAGTCTGCTTCGCCAGTATGTCAATGTCCGGTTGCAATACGGCACTGCTGGAAATGATCTCGCACGGCTCGAAGATCTGAATAGACAGACCTCGCGCCTGCAGACGGAATTCTGGGCCAGAACGGCGGTTTATGCGCAACAAGACCCTAATCCGGTAAGGGTCGGCCTACTCTTGCAATCGTTGAATCAGGCCATCGATCTGGCAGAAGCTCGCTGGATGGCATTCCAAAACCATGTCCCGGAGAGCGTGATCTATATAAACGCCGCCGTAGGTTTGCTGTCAGCTATGCTGGTCGGCTATTCGTTCGGCGTGAATGGACGCCGGAATATCTTTTCCATGTTCATGCTGGCGGTATCCATCACCCTGGTTCTTGCCGTGATTGTCGATCTTGACCGGCCCCGTTCTGGCTATATTCGTGTAAGCCAGCAGCCCATGATTGACCTCCTGCAGCGGCGCTGAACTTGCCCACTGCACTAGCAGATGACTAGTCCTCCGCCCCCGGCCGCCAGTGGACTGTCAGTTGTGACAGGTGCGGGTCCCTGGTCCTGGGAGTAGCATTTCCGAGTGGGAGACAGTAGGTTGGCGCACACCATGACACAGCTTTTGCAGAGCGGCTTGAAGCGCGTCAACTCATCCCCCCTCGACCATCCCTGGAGATTTCTGGATCTGCTGCGCGGCGCTAGTGAACACCTGATTGTACTTACTGCCCTTGCGGTTAGCGTCACCTGGGTCCCTCTGGCACTACTATCTGCCCTTCGTGGGGGTTCTACATTCGTTTCGTTCCTCACCGATTATGCCTCTCAATCGCGTTTCCTCATCATTCTTCCGGTGTTGATCTTGGCGGCGCCTAATCTGCATAACCGTCTGGCCAGGGTGGCGCATCATTTCGAAGAGTTTGTCCCGGAGGGCCAGTTCTCCACTTTTAACGCTGGTTGGGCCTCGTTCGAGAGACTCCGTAACTCCACCATCGCCAAAGTCGGCATGGTGTCGCTGATTTACGCACTTGTGGTGTGGCTGGCTCAATATTTGAGCCCTCAAGGGGCAGAGATTGTGGACTGGTGGAAGGGCCCCGGCGGCTTTGGGTGGTTCTCGCCGGCTGGTACCTGGGCCCTCTTTGTCAGCTATCCGACGGCGGCCTACTTCACCCTGCTTTGGCTGTGGAGACAAATGGTTTGGACACGATTCATGTGGACCGCGGCCCGCTTGGACCTTCGCCTCATCGCCGCCCATCCCGATGGTGTGGGAGGTATTGGGTTTGTCGAGTCTGCTCTACGCGGGCAACAGCCCTTCAGCTTCTGCTTGGGCGTCGCCTTGGCTGGCGCCGTAGCCAATCGCATGTTCCATCACGGGCAAAAGTTGACTTCGTTTGGTGAGGTTGCGGCGGTTCTCGTAGGAGCCGTGCTGCTTATTTGTGTTGCGCCCTATTTGACGTTTACTCCTCTGCTCATGCAGATGAGGCGCAGTGGCCTGGTGAAGTATGGCGCTTTTGCACGAACAGCCGGCGAGCACTTTGAGAAGAAATGGCTCGAGCATCCCGAAAGCATTAATCAGGATGTGCTGATGGTGGCCGATTTTTCCGCTTTAAATGACCTCTATGGTGTCGTGAGGAACGTCAACGATGTCAGAGTGTTGCCGGTTGGCAGGGTCGACCTTCTTGGCCTGTTCGCGGCGGCTACCGTGCCGGCAATTCCCGTCGTTATCGGTTCTGTACCCTTCGCTGTAGTCGCGCAGGGGGCCATCAAGATGTTCTTCTAAGAAGGTCGACTGGTAATCCATTCCCTATGGCAAGGCGTAGGGGAAGGGAAGCAGCCGTATTCTATTGGCGGCGGTGCAACTTCAAGCAATGTAATGGCGCAAATGGATGACGCGTTGGAGGAATAAAATGAGCAGCATGGCGTCTCAGGAAATCACGCAGACTCAAGCGCCGCCCGATATGTTGTGGATTCCCGGAGGGACGTTCCTCATGGGTTCGGACGACTTCTACCCTGAGGAGGGCCCTGTCCACGAGGTAAGTGTCGATGGCTTTTGGATGGATCGGCACACCGTCACCAACCAGGAGTTCGCGCGCTTCGTCAAAGCGACGGGCTATATCACGGTCGCGGAACGCGAGCTGAATCCGGCCGATTACCCTGGAGCCTCCCCCGAGAATCTCGTTCCAGGGGCGTTGGTGTTCCAAAAATCGCAGGGTCCCGTGGATCTGAAGGATTACAGAAACTGGTGGGCCTGGACACCGGGCACCAGTTGGCGCCATCCCCTTGGGCCTCGGAGCACAATTACCGGTATTGAGCAGCACCCGGTAGTGCACGTCGCCTACGAGGACGCCGAAGCCTACGCGCGCTGGGCGGGGAAAGAACTGCCCACGGAAGCCGAATGGGAGCGAGCCGCCCGGGGCGGCCTGGAGGGCAAGAAATTTACCTGGGGTGATGAACATTTTCCCGACGGCAAGGCCATGGCGAACTCATGGCAGGGCGAATTCCCCTGGCAGAATCTGCTGGTCGACGGATTCGCGGGAACTTCTCCCGTGGGCTCCTTTCCACCCAACGGCTACGGGTTACTCGACATGGCAGGAAATGTGTGGGAGTGGACCTCAGATTGGTATGTCCACAACCATGCCAACGAAATTGGCCACGCATGCTGTGGGCCGGCGGTCAACCCGCGTATTGCCTCTGCGCAGAAGAGCTACGACCCAAGGCAGCCGCAGATTCGTATTCCCCGCAAAGTCGTAAAGGGTGGTTCGCACCTGTGCGCGCCTAACTACTGCCTGCGTTACCGCCCCGCGGCACGCCAACCGCAGATGATCGACACCGGCATGAGCCATATCGGTTTTCGCTGCATCCTGCGAGCAGCCGAGGCGCCGCCGCACCAGGTGGAAGTTTCCCTGAAGGCCTCCCAGGAGAAAACGGAACAGTCATCCGTACATAAGATGAAGAATTCGATAAAGGGAGTGTTCCAACAGTTCCGGATCATCCGGCGGGCTCTTATACACCCTGATGTGCCATGGCACGCGAAAGCGGTCGCCGGGTGTGCGGTTCTCTATATTTGCAGTCCGATCCAGATCATCCCGAACTTCATCCCGCTCATCGGCCAGATGGACGACGTGCTGGTGGTCACCCTGGGAATCAAATATCTCAGGCGATGTGTTCCGCAAAGTGTGCTCGATGAGTGTGAGAGCAAGTCGCACAAACTTCGCAAATCCAAAATAACGCTGAACTCAATAACGGATCCGCTCCCGCGTTCACAAGCAATCACGCCATCTACCTATTGATCATTTATCTCACGTATC
Organism: uncultured Acidobacteriaceae bacterium; assembly: GCA_963721125.1. Lineage (GTDB taxonomy): Bacteria > Acidobacteriota > Terriglobia > Terriglobales > Acidobacteriaceae > PALSA-350. Next base: position 369,088 of record CAVRHZ010000002.1, read on the forward strand.
TCACGCAGACCGTCAACCCGGAGGTTAGCTGCGCGTGCTAGCGGCGTGATTTACTTTCCTTGTTTCCTGCAATGCACGCGGAACCGAGACGGTAATACCCGTAAGTGAGCGCGGGCTCAGGTTTGTTCGCGCTCACCAGGCGTGTGCATGACACAGCGAAAACCGAGATGACTCATCGAAGTATCCAGCATCTGCGGTGAGCGGGCCGCGGGGCGGAACCGCAGGCAGTAGTTGGGGGCGCAGAGATGCGACCCTCCCTTGATCACCTTGCGCGGGATTTTGATCTGCGGTTGCGTCGGATCGAAGCTGTCTTCGAGGGTGGCCTCGTGCCTCAGCGAATCACCACAACAGGGCTTCGTCTGGCCGGCCATTCGATGATCCGAATACCAAGCGCTGGTCCATTCCCAAACATTTCCTGCCATATCGTAAAGGCCGTATCCATTAGGCGGGAAGGAACCAACTGGTGATGTTCGGTCATAACCGTCGAGCAAAAGATTTTGCCAGGGAAACTCACCCTGCCACGTATTGGCCATAGCCTTGCCGCCAGGCATCATCTCGTTGCCCCATGTAAAGATCGCGCCGTCGAGTCCACCGCGCGAGGCATACTCCCACTCGACCTCGGTGGGAAGTTGTTTGCCTGCCCAAAGCGCATAGGCTTCGGCATCCTCGTAGGCGACGTGCACGACAGGATGATCCATCAAGCCTGTGATCGTGGATTGGGGACCGAGCGGGCGGCGCCAAAAAGCACCCGGCGTCCACGCCCACCACTGTGACCAGTCGGCAAGATTCACCGGTCCCCGTGCCCGGCGAAAAACAGCGGAACCCGGAACACAGAGTTCGGGGCTGGCGCCGGGATACAAGGCCGGATCAATGGGACGCTCGGCCACGGTTACGTAGCCCGTCGCGTCTACGAAGCTTGCAAACTCTGCATTCGTGACCGGACAGCAATCGATAGCGAACGACTCGACGTGGACGCGCCGGGCGGGACGCTCCTCCGGATAAAAGTCATTCGATCCCATAAGGAACTCGCCACCCTGGATCGCGACCATCTCACCGCTTGTCGTCTTGGCTGCCATCATGTCTCGACCTTAGCAGCGACTTACCCCTGGGGACAAGCCACTTCTGCCCGGTGGGGTATCTCTCCCACCTGGAGCCTGAATGGAGTCATCGACGGTTCTTCCTCAAGCAGGCAGCATCAACGAGTGGTTGCTCGTTGGTGCTGCTGCCGGAAGAAGCCCCACAGGTTCTTCGCCATCGAATCGCTGCCTTACCTAGCTGTGCACACTGGCGAGTGCCTCGGCCTTCGCGGCGTGGTCCGCCTCCATTAACTGCTCCGGTCCGAGTTTGAACGTGAGCTTGTCGATGTTGCCGGTGAAGTGGAAGGGTAGCTCGTAGCTATCGTCCACCGGCGTGCGGGTATCGCAGCCGATATCAAAGGTCTCGTCAATGGCCATCAGAAACGGGATCGAGTGCTCCATCGTCTTCCGAGACAGCTCCTTGCCGTCCACCGAGAGCACGCCACTACCACCCTTGCCCGGGCCTGGACCATCGTACTTGAAATCGAACACAATCGTGTGCTTACCAGGCGCGAGTGCCTTACCCATCAGGTCCGCACTGCCCACCCCGCCCTCCCAGCGGGTTCGCTTTAGATTGAGCAGGTTGTATACGAAGACCGGCTTGCCTTTGAGCAGGTACAGACCATATCCGCCGAAGACACCGCCCATGGTGACGATCATCCCTTCCGCACCGCCTTTCGGAATGGTCACTTCCGCGGTGATGGTGTAATCCTTGTTCAGAAGGCTTGGCGCATTGCCCACAGGAATGCCGGCGTTCTCACCAGCATAAGTAAATACCGTGCGTCCAGCGGTTGCGCTCGGCCGCGGCGTGATGATACGCGGTAGGATCGAGTTATCGATTGGCAGCACGTTATATTTCGCGGCCTCGGAGAGGAACAACGCCTGCAGCTCTTTCAGCTTGTCTGGATTCGTGGCTGCAAGATCGTTGTATTGAGAGAAGTCCTCGGTGATGTTGTAGAGCTCCCACTTGTACTCGTTGATCTCAGGCAGCTTGCTGGTTCCCAGTTCCCACGGTGGGGCCGGCGGCGTCGTGGCTGCGACCCAACCTTGGTGATAGATGGCGCGGTTGGCGAACATTTCGAAGTACTGCGTCTCGCGCTTCGAGGGTGCATTGGCATTGGCTTTATCAAAGGTATAAGCCATGCTCACACCTTCAATTGGCCTTTGCGCGATGCCATCAACCGTGGTCGGCTCGTTCACCCCCGTAGCTTCAAGAATGGTGGGCACGATGTCGATCATGTGATGGAACTGGGAACGGATGCCGCCTACATCATTGATGTGCCCCGGCCACGAAATGGCCACGCCTTGCCGAGTTCCGCCGAAATGCGATGCCACCTGCTTGGTCCACTTGAATGGTGTATCAAATGCCCACGACCACGCAACCGACATATGCGGGTAGGTCTTATCCGAACCCCAGGATTCGTAATACCGCATCAGTTCAACTTCCGGGAGCTTGAGAATGCCGTTATACGCCGTCATCTGGTTTGGCGTTCCCTCCAGAGTGCCCTCGGCGCTGTTGCCATTGTCGCCGCTGATATAAATGATCAACGTGTTATCGAGTTTGCCCATGTCTTCAACCGCCTGGATCACGCGGCCAATTTCATGGTCGGTGTACGCAGCGTAAGCCGCAAACACTTCGGCCTCACGCGCATAGAGCTTCTTCTGGATGAGTGATAGCGAATCCCATTTCGGCAACACATCCGGCCAAGGCGTGAGCTGGGTGTTTGGAGGAATCACGCCGAGTCGCTTCTGGTTGGCAAAAATCTCCTCGCGCAGCTTCTCCCAACCCATGTCGAATTTGCCGTGGAACTTCTCAATCCATTCCTTCTTGGGCTGGTGCGGCGAGTGCGTGCCGCCGGGCACATAATAGAGAAAGAACGGCTTGTCCGGCGCCGCCGCGTTCAAGCCACTCATGTACTTGATGGCATCGTCCGCCAGGTCGGTAGTCAGGTTGTAGCCGGGCTTGCCGATCCACGGAAAGACCTGCGTGTGATCGCGAAAAAGATAAGGCGTCCACTGATCGGTCTCGCCACCCATGAATCCGTAGAAATAGTCGAAGCCCATGCCGCTCGGCCATTGATCGAAAGGCCCGGCCAAACTGTATTGAAATGCGGGAGTATTGTGCTCCTTGCCGAACCAAGACGTGGCAAATCCGTTTTGTTGCAAAATCCTGCCGACAGTGGCATTTTCCGCACCGATGATGGAGTCATAACCGGGGAACCCGGTGGACATTTCACCGATAACGCCGAAGCCCACCGAGTGGTGATTGCGGCCCGTGATGAGTGCAGCGCGCGTCGGTGAGCAGAGTGCGGTGGAGTGAAACTGCGTGTAGCGCAATCCAGCCTCGGCGACACGGTCCATGGCCGGGGTCGGGATCACACCGCCGAACGTACTCGTCACACCGTAGCCCTGATCGTCGGTCATGATCAGGAGCACGTTGGGCGCGCCTTTGCGCGGCACCACCTGGGCTGGCCAGTAAGCCTTCGAATTCTTGGCATTCTCCTGGATCACGCCGCCAAATTTCATGGGCGGTGGTGGAAGTTGTTTACCGTCAATGGTGACGGTGGCACTCGGTGAACCCGGCGTTGCCGGGGTCTCTTGGCCTAGGCTATCGATTGGCGTCATTTTCTCCTCCAGCATCTTTCATCTTGGTTTTGGTTGAGTTTCCTCTGTTGTGTGCTCCTTTGGGAGCACAGGGACAATTTGTAACCAAGGCCCAAGAGGATGTTGCCGCGGGGGATGAACTCGTCGCGATAAACTGCGCCTCTCGCGTTCGCGGGGTGGCCACAAAACGGAAGCCTATGAGCATTACGTGGGCCACGCTACTGGCACAAGTGACAGTGCCCACAGAACGAGCCCTGCGGACCCTGAAATTTCACAGCGAGACTTGGGGCGGGGAGGGGCTCGAACGTGCAAATTTGCCGCCGCAGTTGTCAACTGATCTGATTGCGGATCGAGATGAGCACCCCCTGAGTCGATCGCTTGCATCCGGTAGGTTGCGAGGGGAATCACGCTCCAAAATCCGAAATGTTACGCTGGCGCTACACCAGCCGATGTTGAGGCGTTTCTGCACCATTTTCCGGAATCAGTATTTCTTCGACATAGGGGACACGAATAAAGACCGTCGTCCCGGAACCCACCTTGGACTCGATGGCGAAGATGCCATGCACAAGATGGACTCGCTCCTGCATGCTTACCAGCCCTAATCCTTTTTGCCACTTTGCTTGCTCAACGTCGAACCCCGCGCCCCGGTCACTAATCTCCAGCTGAATCTCGCCTGCCACGCCTCGCAGGCTCACCGAAAAGTCGCTGACGCCACTGTATTTCAGGGCGTTCTGCAATGCTTCCTGCGTTACCCGAAATAAGGACAGAGAGATATCAGCAGGTACAAAGTCGGGAACATTCTCATGGGAGAATTCGACGCTCACCTCGTTCTGCTCGGAGAATTCGCGGCAAAAGCTCCTGACGGCGGCTACGATACCGAGATACTCCAGCTTGGAGGAGTGGAGTTTGTGCGACAACGCCTGAACAGCTCCCGTGATTTCTACACAGTGTTGCCTGATCGTATCGATCTTGGGATTTCTCTGGGCGCTTGAATTATTCAACGACCGATTCGCCTGTTCCAGTTCCATCGAGAGGAGCGCAAGTCTCTGGCAGATGTCGTCATGAAGTTCTCTGGCGATTCGGCTACGTTCCTGCTCCTGGGCTGCGATCAGTTGGCCACTTACTTTTTCCAACGCCTGCTGGGCAAGCTTCTGGTCGGTGGTGTCAATCGCCGAGCCGATAAACCCTCCGAACGATCCATCACCGTTCACCCGTGGAGACGCTACGTCGAACATCCAACGGTAGGCTCCATCATTTCGACGTAAACGGTATTCTTGTGAGAATGATTGCTTAGTCTTCAACGCCTCATACAGAGCGCCTAACACATGCTCTACATCGTCGCGATGGACGTATGTGATCCAGTTGTCACCGTCATCTGCGTTCGCGTCCCTCCCCGTAAACGCGAGTCGACGCCCATTCAAGTAGTTAATCCGGCCTCGTGAGTCGCACATCCAGACGAGCGATGGGGTGGTGTCTGCCATAACCCGGAATCGCTCTTCGCTCTCGAGCAGAACCGCTTCTGCCTTCCGTTTGCGCGACCGCTGCAACAGTAAGCCCGCAATCAACAAGGCTTGAGCCACAATCAGGGCGATAGCGATCACGATGTATTTCCGGTCTCGCTGCCAAAAGGTTAGCTGCCGGTACTCGACTACGGTGCCCGGCGGCAACGCCGATTCTGAGATGTGCCAGCGCTGGAGCGCCCGCCAATCCACTTCGACCTGAAGATCGGAGTCGTGCGCAATGGGGATATTCTCGGGCCGCTCCCCTGACAACACCCGGGCCACTATCTCTCCATTTAACACAGCGTCTTTCCAAGGGTTACGGTACGCTCCACCAATCCCCCCGCGATTTAACGCAAGTCCTTGCCAGGCGGAATAGGTTGGCAAGCGCTGTGCGACGTCAGATAGGACGCCAAGCGGGTCCAGCGCCGGTTGCGTCAAGTCATCTGGCCTAAGCTGAAACAACACCAGGGTAGAAGTAGGAAGTTCAGCGACCTTCTCAAGAATCTGATGGCCTGAAGGTCCGATGATGTCGATCTCTCTCACCTTACCCTGATGACGAAGAAGTTCAGAGTGTGCAACTGCCAACCAGTACTTATCCCACTCCGTTATCCCTGTGATGACAGCGATCGCCCTCGTATTTGGATGAAGATGAAGCGCAAGATCGATCGTTTCCCGCATGCCGATAGGGCTGATCACGCCTGTAACGCCGGGCCACATCTTCTGCACCTCGGGGCGGCCCACATCCGTAAAGACGATTGGCACCCCCGGAAACATCTTGTCACGGTACTGCACCGCGAATTGAAGCACCGGATAACTAGCTGCAACCACGACGTCCAGCTTGACCCCAGCGTACCCACGGCGGAGCGTCTCTGCCAGGCTTTCCCGATAAACCGCCTGATCGAATCGTGGGTTTTCCACCGACGTGTTGTAGAAGTTGGTTTCCCCGGGAACCCGAGCGCGCACGGTCGATTCCATCAAGGCCCAGGCCTGAGGGAGATTGGCCCAGTTATGCAGCACGAGTACGTTCTTCACAGCCGGCTCCGCGGCCGCAGCCGGACCCATCAGGGCGCACAAAAGGATGCCAAGAACTGCTAACCACCCATATGCAGAAAGCATGCCGGCGCAATCACGGCAACAGCCAGCACGTAGGCTTTGTTTTTGAGTGCTCTGGGACGCGTGAATATGTGTTCGTGGGGAGGCGCTGAACGATCGTCCGGTCACTTGTCTCGTGCACATTTCGATCACTCGCCGTTCGTAGCTATGGTGGAGCGGGGTCGAGTCCGCACGACTCCATCGAGTGTCGCAAGGGAGGGCCCAAAGCTTGTCAAGGAATTGTAGCTCTTCTGCGGCGTTGGGACTGCTCGATGCTGGCTTCATCGTCGCACTGACTCGATTACTCCGTTTGCGGACCCATGGGCAGCTCCCTTTTGAGCGAGGCTAGGTACTCTAGCAAGACCTGAACCATTGAGAATCGAGCCTGGAAGTCTTGCAGAATCCGTGGATCATAGGTGTCTGTTCCTCCTTAGGGGGTTACGTACCGGTCGAGTCGCGTTTCAAAGGACCTGATTGCGATCACATGGCGACCGGGCCGAGGCTGTATCGCGGTTAAAAGGCGGCGTGAAGCGTCTTCACGAGATCACGCGTGATTTGCGATTTGAAGACGTAGCCGGCCGCTCCCAAATCCTGAGCGGCTCGAATGAAGTCGATGTTCTCGTGAACCGAGAGAAAGACGATCCTGGCAGCGCAACCAGAGCTTCTCAGCTGCTCCGCGACACGGAACCCGCTGATATCACCCAGATCGACATCCAGGAGAATGACGTCTGGCTTGAAGTTCACCGCTTGTTCAAGCGCCAAAGAACCGGAAGAGAGGGTTCCAACGACCTGGAACTCCCACTGAAGGAAATCCGCTAGGACCTCGAGCATTTCCGGGCTGTCATCAATACACAGGAGCCTTTTCACTCTAGCCCGCCTTATCTTGAGTGGATTGCTGTTCTGCGTGAATTCTCCTGGCAGAGTTTCTAAAAGGCTAATAGGCGAGGAAGCGATGGAACACTAGCAAAACTACTAGGTCCGGCCCAGGAAAAGCCGTATCAACTCGCATACTTACATCCGATTCACGGGATATACTGCTGCGAGATACTTCCTAAGGAGCCTTTGACTCCATAGTGTTGATCTGCCAGGGATGGAAGCATGCTCAAGCGAGATTCTCACCAGGAGCGAAGTCTCTACGTGCAACAGCACACTTGGAGCGAAGCTTTTGCATGTCTTGCGATTGCTGTTGCCCAACTGACACTGGATGCCAGGTTACTGAGCGCCAATACGCAAATGGCGGAAATTATTGGGCAGCCAGAGGATAAACTCCTGGAGAAAAGCCTCAATGAGTTTTTTTTACCAGAGGAATCATGGGTCGAGTGCAAGGATGGCTTGCGCCGGCTGATCGCCGGTGAGATACAGCATTACTCCAGCAACATGAGTGTTAGGGCAGCCGGACAAGCAGTCTGGGTAAACATGGTCTTTGCGTTGGTACGCGACGATGTTACGAATGCTCCTCGGAGCTTGACTGCGGTGGCCAAAGATATCACCTTTCTCAAGCAGGCCGAGCAGGATCTGCGCAGCGCCGAAGCGGCGCGCGATGAGCTGAGCCGCAGAATGATGAATGCACAAGAGGCGGACCGCACCAACATTGCGAGAGAGCTTCACGATGATATTGGGCAGTCGCTGGCGGTCTTGAAAATTCAGATGCTCCGCGCGGGCCAGCCTGTCTCCGGCCACCCTGAGATGATGCACGCCAGCTTGAGAGATCTTTCTGTCAAGCTGGAAAAGATCATCAACAAGGTAAGCCGCCTCTCTCACAACCTGCACTCCTCGGAGTTGGAGTTGCTCGGCCTGGCTGTCGCAGTCAAGGGCCATTGCCGCGAATGCTCGGAGCAACTGGGTATTCCGGTCCATTGTTCCTGCGATCATCTTGAGGAGAAATTGGACGGCATGATCGCGTTGGCCTTCCTCAGGGTATTGCAGGAAGGTTTGCATAATATCGTGAAGCACAGCGGCGCCAAAAGCATCACGGTTCGGCTGACGCGTTCCGACGGCGATCTCGGCCTGGAAATACGCGATGACGGCGTTGGCTTCGATGTGGAGGCCGCGAGGCTCGCTGCAGGGCTGGGACTGATCAGCATGCGTGAGCGAATCAATCTGATTAGCGGCGAATTCCAAATCCTTTCCAGCCCCGGGCAGGGCACGACGATTACCGCCCGCGCCCCGATCGTAAAACAATCACTTTAGGCGCTTCTGCGAGCCAGGTACAACAATCCATGGCTGTTATGATTTAGACAGCGCGATTGTGTAGGCCCGATTCGGTCGTTTGCGGGTGCCTAACGATGACCGATACAAGCATCTCCCATTACCGTGGATTAGAGAAGATCGGCGGCGGCGGTATGGGCGTGGTCTACAAGGCCCAAGACACGCTCCTTCACCGGTCGGTGGCGCTCAAGTTCCTCCCCGACAGCGTCGCCAACGACAGCGCTGCATTGGAGCGCTTCCGGCGTGAGGCGCAGGCGGCTTCCGCGCTGAATCATCCTAATATTTGCACCATCTATGAAATCGGCGAGGAAGGCGGGCGTATGTTCATCGCCATGGAGTTCATGGAGGGTGAAACGCTGAAGCACTTGATTCAGGCAAGTTCGCTTTCCATCGAGCGGGTGATCGAAATCGCCATCGACATAGCGGACGCACTCGAAGCGGCACACGAAAAGGGCATTATCCACCGTGACATAAAACCGGCGAACGTCTTCGTAACCAAACGGGGCAGCGCCAAGGTTTTGGACTTCGGCCTGGCAAAGAGGATACCTGCCAGGGAACTTGCCGGAGCCGGGGCGGAATCCTTTCGCGAACAACAGCAGCTTACCGACGGGCTGGGAGCCGCGCTGGGGACGGCGGCGTACATGTCACCGGAGCAGGCCCTCGGCCACCAACTCGATACCCGTACAGATCTCTTCTCTTTTGGCATCCTCCTCTATGAAATGTGCACCAGCCATTCGCCCTTCTCGGGCGATACAACCGGCGAGCTTCTCATTTCCATCGTTCAGCAGATCCAGGTCACTCCGGCGCAGTTCAATCCTGATGTTCCCAAGGGATTAGCGAGCATCATCGATCGATGCCTGGAAAAAGACCGCGAACTCCGTTACCAGCACGCGGCTGAGATCCGCGCTGACTTGAAGAGACTGCAGAGCAACTCGGCGGAAGTAATGGCGGCGCCCACCTCTGAGAGGCAAAGAGAATCATCGCCGCAGACACCTTCCGTTGTCCCAGCACTTGGCCGCACCAAGTCTGCAGCGCTACGGCGATGGCTCTGGACTCTTTCCGGGCTGGCGATAGGGTGTGCCGCTTTGCTGGCCGTTCTTATGACGCGCCGCCTGCCCGTGCCGAAGGTCTCCAATTACCTTCAGCTCACACACGACGGCCGGCCGAAGGCCCTGGTGGGTACCGATGGTTCGCGGCTCTATCTCGGTTTTGCCAGAACCATCACCTACAACGCCACCATCGGCATCATGGAGATGTCTGCCTCGGGGGGCGAACCGGTCCAGATTCCGGCGGCCTCCAGAGCCATTCTCCCGCTTAGTGTCTCGCGCGATGGGGCTGAACTTCTAGTCAAAGATAACCAGGGCACGGATTACACGGGACAGCTTTGGAGACTTCCAATACTCGGGGGTACGCCCTCCCGTTTGGATTCTCTTGTTGGACAGGACGCGGCTTGGTCTCCAGATGGCGCCATGCTGGTGTATGCCGATGGAAGCGACCTATTTCTGGCGAGGAGCGATGGGACGGAATCCAAAAAGTTAATTTCGCTGCCCGGCCAGGGCTTCTACCCGGCGTGGTCGCTCACGGGTAAGAAATTGAGGTTCACCGTGATCGATAACAAGACGCGCGGGAATTCACTCTGGGAAGTTTCGGCGCAGGGAAAGAATCTGCACCCATTGTTCGCCGGATGGCACAATCCTCCAGATGAATGCTGTGGCAAATGGACTGCGGATGGAAAGTACTTCGTTTTCGAATCTCACGGGCAAATCTGGGCACTCTCGGAAAAGGGAAGCCTTCTTCACCCATCCTCGGACAAACCCATTCAGTTGACCTCTAGCCCGCTCAGTTTATTCACCCCGCTGCCCAGCAAAGATGGCAAGAAACTTTTTGTAGTAGGCCGGAGTTACCGTGGCGAACTGGAGCGCGGCGAGCCAAGGTCCGGCAGGTTCCTACCCTTCCTTTCCGGCATCTCCGCCGAAGATGTCGCGTTTTCCAAAGACGGCCAGTGGGTCGCCTACGTCTCCTATCCCGAAGGTATCCTATGGCGCTGCAAGCCGGATGGCAGCGATAAAGTACAGCTCAGCTCCGCGCCGCTATTTGCGGCGTTGCCGCGATGGTCGTCCGACGGCAAACAAATTGCATTCTATAACTACTCAGTCGGCAAGCCGGGAAGGATCTATCTTGTTTCAGCAGACGGCGGCGCCCCCCAGCAACTACTACCCGAAGATCCCGAGCCTAAACAGGATCCGGATTGGTCGCCCAGCGGGAACAAGATTATCTTTGGTAGCGTACCGGCTAACCCTAATTCGGCCTTGCGTGTGTTCGATCTGAACTCCCACCAGGTCTCCACGCTGCCCGGTTCCCGCGGACTATTCTCCCCACGTTGGTCGCCGGACGGCAGATACATCGTGGCCATGCCGTCGGACTCGCTGAGCTTGGTGCTGTTCGACTTCCAAACGCAGAAGTGGTCGGAACTCGCGAAGGTAAGGGCTGCATTCCCGAACTGGTCAAGAGACGGACAATATGTTTACTTCCTACGGTGGCTGGATAACTCGGCCGTACTGAGAGTTCGGGTGAGCGACCGCGAGGTGGAGCAGGTTTCCGATCTGACGAATCTTCCGACTGTCGGCAACGTCGGACCGTGGCTAGGCCTCGCTCCGGACGATTCTCCGCTTGTGCTTAGAGATATAGGAGTCCAGGATATCTATTCCCTCGATTGGAACGAGCCTTGAAAAGCATGGACGTTGAGCGCGCGTCAAAACACCACCACAACATGGGTGGAGTAGGCTTGGGTACGGATTGCTGTATCACTTGATCTCTTCAAAGTCACCAGGCTTCCAGCCTCCGTTGAACGCAGGCGCGTCAGGACCGTAGATCCGAAAGTAAGTGAACCAGCCTTTCCGGGGGCTAGTCTTGATCCACTCACTTTCGTGGCCGGAAGGTGCAGTCGGCCCAAAGTAGAGATCGATGGAGCTGTTACCGGTCTTGCCTTTGAGTTCGAACAAGGAGCGGAGGGCAGCCTTGCCCTGGTCGGTAACGATCTCGCTGCGCGTGTCGGGGTCGTAGATGGTGAGAGACCAGAAGAGTTTTGCAGGGACGGGCTGGGGGACAGTGAGCTTGTAGCTCTTGCCCCCATCGAGGAAGGCGCCAGATGAGTCGCGTGTGCCGAGCCAGTAAAGCGAGCCTGCGGCGGCGGTGCGGCGAAACATGGCGGGCGATTCGATCTGGGCTTGATAGAACCATTTGGTGCGCGCATCCAGATCTTTGTAGGAGGGCAGGTCGAAGGTACCGTTTTCGGGACGTAGCGTGGCCCACTCCCACTTGCGATCGGGCCAAGCCATGCGGTCGGGGCGGCGGTCGGCGAAGGACTGCACGCGCATCTGGTCATTGGCGATCTGGGCGGCTTTGACCAGGATGCCCTGCATGCGGGAGTCAGGGTTGAATGGTTTGCCCTTCTCGATACCAAGGGACGCGAGCAGACCGTACTCCATGCGATAGGCCTCGTATGGCGGCTCCTGGTGAATGACCTCCGCGAGTTCACTCCAGTAGTCCAGTTTTTTCTCCCACCGCACCGGGGTGAAGTCGACGTGCTTGTCGCCTATCTCTAACCATGTGACCTGAGAGGCGGCGGCGGGGTTATCGAAACGATACAGCTTGGCGGTCTTCAGCATCGCAATGGCGGCCTGCACATCACCGCCCGGAGGAATGGCCCGGATAAGCAGCAAGACGTGGTTGGTGGTCGCGGTTCCGGTGAAGTAGCCAGCAGGTACCGCGCCCTTATAGCTGGGAGGAAAGATGAGGTGTTTGCCGCCCTTGCCGGCGTCAGGACCGGGCAGTCCCATATCCATAACGTAGCGCTGGTTCATGTCGTTGACGACGCACATAAGCGGACCGGGCGGCAACTGCACCACCATCGGACCGGATGACAGATCGATGTTGGCTCCAGCGTAAGGTGTGTCGGAGTTAGGTGTAAACACTAACTGCTGCGGGCTTCCCTCCAGGATCAGGAAGGACTTGTTGGAAACCATGCCGGCTGCCTCGTTGCCCTTCCATGTGGCGAGAATAGATACAGACGGATAGAAGAACTTATAAGCATCGATGGCGCGATTGAGGTCGGCCTCGTCATACGCTCTCTGGGCGGTGTCTCCCGAGGGATATCCGTTGTTGAACGTGTACTCGCTGTTGGCGGATGCGGTTGTACTTTCGGGTTGAGGGGCTACTGTCTGGGTCTGCATATCGATCTCCTTTGCGAGCATCTTCGATCGCCTTTGTAGACATGATTCCCAATGTTGGGAGCGTTAGGTGATCCGCCGGTGGAATTTCGAGCACTACTGGTCCGGCGTCTTTCGTGTTGAAGAACGCCATGAGGTAAATCGAGTCGGGGTTCGGGGTGAGGGTCTGGTTCTTCCAGTCAAAGAGACGCGACCAGTAGACGATCCTGTTACTACCCTCGCCTGCCTTAGTGTCATGGATCATCGCCTGGTACATGCGGTCGAAGTTGACCGCCGGGGTCCCCCAGATGACAGCCTCGACGGCACGTCGCAGCAACGTGCGCCGGGCAAGATCAGCGGAGGAAACGCCCTCTAAAGTGGCCGCCGCAAGAGGTCTGGAATTGGAATTATTGGCGCGTTGGATGGAATCGCTCGTGGCCATTGTCTCCCTCAGATGTCGGGGCCGAACCAGCTCTTCGATGTGTAGAAGTAGTGCCTCGCATACATCGGACACCCCACGGGATGCCAGATACTATAGGCCTGAATTGCGGGACCATCGACTGTCAGAAATAACAGTCTGTTCAATACTGCTGACGGAATTGTTTGCACCGCGAACGCCGCCCGGTTGACGAAAACAATTTCCATAGAGACCTCTGCCTTTGGACGGCAATGGCGTTCACCGCACGCACCATGTTAATTCTGACAGTAGAGCGACCGCTCACTTCCCGGTAAACTCCAGCCGAATAAATGGGCGGCATTTCGGTCGCTCTATGCAGTCGGACCGACGGCAGAGATAGTCAGGGAGGATGCAAATGACGCAACCGTTCAAAGGCGCCATCAATCTCGACATCCGCGACTCTAAACCCGACTGGTCGGCATTCCTGGCCGGCAAAGCGGCAAAAGACGCACCCAACGTGCTGGTCATTCTCTACGATGACACCGGTCTTGCCGCGTGGTCGCCGTTCGGCGGCCGGATTAATATGCCCACGCTGCAGCGAATCGCCGACAACGGTTTGATGTATTCCCAGTGGCATACCACCGCACTGTGCTCGCCGTCGCGTTCCTGCTTCCTCACTGGTCGTAATCACCATCAGAACGGATTTGCCTCGATTTCCGAAAATGCCAGCGGCTTTCCCGCCTACAGCTCGCATCTTCCACTGGAGTGCGCACCCATGGCCAAGGTGTTGCGCGACTCGGGCTGGAGCACGTTCTGGATCGGCAAGTGCCACACCACACCGATTGACGAGTTCACCATGGGCGCGTCCAAGAAAAACTGGCCCCTTGGGCAGGGCTACGATCGCTTTTATGGGTTCATGGGCGGTGAGACCAACAACTGGTTTCCCGATCTGATCGAAGATAACCATTTTGTCGACCAGCCATATGGTCCTCAGGACGGCTATCACCTCTCCAAGGATCTGACCGACAAGGCCCTCGCTTATATTCGCGACGCGAAGCAGTCAGAGCCGGACAAGCCCTGGTATATGTGGTTCAATCCTGGCGCGAACCATGCTCCCCATCACGCGCCCAAGGAATACATCGACAAGTACAAAGGCAAATTTGACGACGGCTACGAAGCCTATCGCACTTGGGTGCTGCCGCGCATGATCGCGAAGGGCATCCTTCCGCAGGGAACTGAGTTGACGCCGATTAATCCAATGCCGGAAGGCCGATTCACTCCGGCTGACGCCGTTCGCCCTTGGGACTTTCTTTCTGCCGACGAGAAAAAATTGTTCTGTCGCATGGCGGAGGTATATGCCGGGTTTTCCGAGTACACGGATGCACAGGTCGGCCGGATTATCGAGCACCTCGAGGAATCCGGGGAGATCGACAACACACTGATCTTCTATTGTGCCGACAACGGCGCATCCGGCGAAGGAAGCCCGAACGGATCGGTTAATGAAGGAAAGTTTTTCAACGGTTATCCCGATGAGATCAAAGAAAACATGGCGATGCTTGACAAGCTGGGTAGCCCGGATACCTACGGGCATTACCCAACCGGCTGGGCGGTAGCCTTTTCCACTCCGTTCCGCATGTTCAAACGCTATACGTACAACGGTGGACTTTGCGATCCACTCGTCATCTCTTGGCCCAAAGGGATCAAGGCGCGGGGTGAAGTTCGCGACCAATATCATCACGTCACCGACATCGTCCCAACTATCCTCGATTGCTGCGGCGTGAACATGCCCAAGACTGTGGATGGCGTCGAGCAGACGCCGCTGGTGGGTACGTCGATGCGCTACACCTTCGATGACGCACAAGCGAAGACCAAGCGGACTACCCAGTACTACGAGATGCTGGGTAGTCGCGGCATCTGGCACAACGGATGGAAGGCAGTCACTGACCACGGACCGTTCAGCGGCCTGGGCAACTTCGACCAGGACCGCTGGTTACTCTTCCACACGGATGTGGACCGGTCTGAAGCGCATGACCTCGCGGATCAGTACCCCGAAAAAGTAAGAGAGCTGGTCGCTTTGTGGTTCGAGGAGGCGAGAAGGTATAACGTGTTTCCTTTAATCGATTACTCGATCGAAAAGGATATCCAGAAGATCCTCGCGCTCGAATACCACATCCCGGTCACACCCGGCGGAAAATACACGTATTATCCAGGGACGCTTCCGGTCCCGGAACGATCGGTTGCCAACACGCATGGCGTCTCGTACAAGGTGATGGCGGAGATCGACGTGACCAAAGACGCGTATGGTGTCATTTTCGCTAACGGCTCACGCTTCGGCGGGCACGCGCTGTTCCTTAAGGACGGAAAAATCACCTACTGTTACAACTTCCTCGGTATCCCGCCGGAACAACGTGTCAGCGCCAACGCACCCTCTCCCGGCAAGCACATTGTCGGCGTCGAGTTCACCAAGGAACGGATGGGGAAATACAACGAATCGCATGGGCCGCTCAAACTGTACGTGGACGACAAGGTGGTAGCCGAAGGTGAGATTCGCACCATGACTGGGCATTTCTCACTCTGCGGCGAGGGATTGTGTGTCGGCTACGACAGCAGCGATCCCGTAAGCGCCGAGTATGGGTCAAAGTCTCAGTTCACTGGCGGGACGATCAAAAAGGTTGTGTTCGACGTTGCGGACGATGCTTATGTGGATGTCGAACGGCACATGCAGGCGGCGCTGATGCGAGACTAGACCGGCTGTCATCAAACCCTATAAGCCAAAGCAGGGCACACGCACCCGCGAGGGCATAAAGATGAAGCTGCCCGAGAAACCTCCTACGCACCGGGATCTCCAGACTCCCTCCATCCACCACCAAAACCGCAGCACAATGGATGTCCGCCAGGGGCATCCTGCATCTTGCTTCAGCATTTGTGATCGCAGGAGGCCTCCTTTGTATCTCGATCGCAGCACCCGTCCGCGCCAGGAGGTATCAGGCCAACTCAACTGGCCTAACCGCGATCGATCCTGGTGCCATGGAAGCACTCGACAAGATGGGAGTCTACCTTCGCACCCTGAAATCCTTTCAGGTCTGGGCGGACGTTACGACTGACAATGTTTTGGATGATGGGCAGACCATCCAATTCAGCTCCAAGGTCAATCTTCTGGCCGCTCGGCCCAACCGCATGAGAGTCGAGGTCACCGCCGGTTTTTAGCAGGCCTGTCGTCTGAGTGTTGATCCGACATCCTTCTCACTGTTCTCCCATCAAAGCCTTCAACTGCTCAACCGCCTGGCGATAATCGAGATCGGCCTGGAGCATTTCGATCTCCACCTTTGCCCGCGCTATAGCAAGCTCGGAGTCACCCTTGCCGTAGCTGACCTTTTCCACCGGAATGGCATCGGAAAGCCTGCGAGCCAGTTCACTCAACTGCCGCGACCGGTCCATCTCGAAGTAGCTGCTTTTGACCGCTGCGGCGACCTTGGCTTTCGTCAGCTCCAGAGCCGTTTCAGCCATGGAGACCTGCGCGGTGCGCTCTTTGACCGTGTGTTCCCGCTTGCCGAAATCGAACAGGGTGTAAGAGGCCATGATGCCGATGTAAGAGAAATCTCTCGGCAGAAGCGGAGCGGCGTTGCCGTTGTATACATAACCACCCAACACGGCCACGTCGGGAACATAGTCCAATTTGGATAGCTTGGACGCAGCGCGTGCCTTCGCCACCGTCTGCTCCGCTTCGACTACCTCCGCATTGGATGCCATCGCCTTGTCTGCTGCCTCTTTCAGCGATATCTCTTCCATCCGCGTGACCGGGACTACCAGCTCTAACTCTCCCTCTAACGGATACCCCAGAAGCAGGTTGAGAGATGCCGTCAATTCCTTGACCTTGCTGCTGGCGATCACCAACGCTTTGGCCGCTTCAGAGTTATCCTCGTCATGATTCGGCAGCATCGCGGCATTGCTCGCCAGCAACTGCTTGTTGCGAAGGGCTGCGGCATTAGCCTTCGAGACTTCGAGCTGACGCTGAGCGACCAGCAATGCGTAATAACTCTTCTCCACATTGCCGGCAGTTTCAACCGGCATGCCGGCTTTAGCCATCGCCACGCGCTCATCCGCCCGGGCGATGTTCACGACCTCGTGAAGCTTGAACAGAGGTGTTATTGGTTGCGCTGCTGTAAGGGCAACCAGGGTCAGGTCCTTGCCGACCAACGGTAAGCCGGTTGTGATTGTTCCCCCTGCTATGGGGCGCCGTATGGTGACCTCCTGCCCCATGAATTTGTTGAAGTGATCGTTCGCAAAAGTAGAGCTAAGTTTCGGAAAGTAGTCCGATTCCGCGCCAAGTCTGTTTTCCTTGGCCGCCTCCACTTGAAGCTGTGCCAGATGCGCCATGGGGTTCGCGGCAGCGGCCTGCTGTTGCGCCTCCTCGAGCGTGATACGGCGTGGAGTTCTGGAAGCAATGGTTGCATCCGTATTCGCGGCAGGCAGACCGGCGGACGCGGCCATAGTGTGCCGGTCTGAGTGGTTAGGGTTGATTTCTGAGAACGGCTCGAAGGGTCCTTTAGCCAGCAAGCTTGGACCGGCTGATCCCGCAGGCAAGACCGGTGGCGAATTCGCCGGACGATCCTGTGCTTTGAGAGATCCACACAGCAGGGAACCGCTCAGGATAGCGATGGAGCTACGCAACCATATGGCCAGAATGGTCGCGTTGGATCTCCTGAATATGTTCATCATCCGTTCTCCTCATGGGAAGGTGCAAATCTACTTTGCTCATCTCACCCTCCTAAAAATCAGGTGAACGCCACTACTCCGCGGAGGTCAAGTTTTCACGGATGGCAAGTCGAAGCAGTTCTACATTGCTGCGAAGTCCAAAACTGCGCTTGATTTTGTACTTATGAAAAGCTACCGTGCTCGTACTTAGTCGTAAAATATCCGCGATATCTTTCATGGTCCGGCCTTCAGCCAGCAGTTTCAGTACTTCGCGTTGCCGGCGGGTCAGAGCCTTATGGTGCTGCGTGGGCAAACTCGGTTTCTTCAACCCTTGGGGGTCTTGCACAATGGATGCCGGTAGGTATACTTCGTCTGCCATCAACTTTCTTAGAGCGCAAAGAAGTTCCTTTCTTGCGGACTTTCTCAGCACGACCCCGGAAGCCCACTCACTGAGGGCTTGCAATGAGACGTCAAGATCCTCCTTCTCGGTGATCACGAGAAACCTTGTTTGCGGTATTAACTTCTTCAGCTCCAGTCGGGTACCGGCTTCAGTCAACGACCGGACTTCAAGGTCAACCACAATGACACTCGGTTGTAGTTGTATCGCTGTAGCCATAAGAGCGCGGCCATCAGCGGAGGTGCCAATGATCTCAAACTCTTCGCGAAGAGGTTTGTGATAAGCAGCCAGGAGCGACATAGGAATCCCAGCCAACAAGATGCGTGGCCGATTCATTTCCATTTCGCCACCGAATAGAGTTCCCGGTTCACCTTTAGAAAACAAGGAAGGGGAACAGGCGGTGCAATGCACCGTCGGTCACCCGCCCTTGCAGCATCAGGCCCTTGCTTGCCTGCTTGGCGTAGCCTTTAAGATAGGTTGATTGGAAGAGAGTCGAAAGCTGTCAGAAGTAACAGGTAGCCATGTTTTTCGCCAAGGTATATGGGTACACGGCTCCCGCTCTTCTTGCATGCATCGCGCTGGGCACGGACGTCGGCTCCCGATATCATTGTCACAAGAGAAGTTTGGAGCCTGAGCTCGATACCCGTGGGCCCATTGACGCCAAGACTCCGCTTCAGGCTGACGACGATTGGACTTGAAGTCATTCTCCGCTTTCCGGTCGAGCTGAGACTCGTCGAGGAAATGGATGACCGCCTCACACGTGAGATTCTGAGCGCAATCGACATGGAGCCTAAGCTGAAGATTGTGGCAGCCGACGTGCCGGCCATTCAGCTAGGGAGAGATCTCTCCGGGAGTACTAGCTTGCATAGTGACTCTCACGAACCTAAATGACTCTTATTTGCGCTCCGCTGATCTCTTACCAATTCGAGCCGTTAGCTGGCTGAACAGGGGGTTATAATCCTGCATCGTGTCCTCCGCTATTTCTCGAAGGCAAGGACACGGCCCCGTGGTCTATAGCTCATGAAATGTCTCCGAGTGGCGGCGATGCTGGCGGCGATTGTCTTGCCTTTAACCTCGCCATGCCAAAAGACCAAAAACCTGCTCGTCCTTTATCGGGAAAACCCTCGCCTGCCTGGAAACATCGTGGCCACCAAAGTCATTCAGGAGATAATCGGCCAGGATTGGCGATATCAGATTTTTGACGAATATATCGAGGAGACGCGGCTGGAAACCGACTTTCCCACACTTGCCGAGAGAATTCGACAGAAGTATGCAGGACAAAAAATTGATCTGGTCATGACCGTCGGTCCGCGGCCCTTCACGTTCATGCGGCAATATGGAGAGAAGCTCTTTCCATCAGTGCCGGTTGTCTTCTCAGAAGTGGACCTGAGGTACTATCCTCCAAAGCTCCCGCCCAACACAACAGGTGTGAGCGGTTCCTTTGACTTGTCTCGTACCATCGATCTCATCCTAAGGGTGCAACCGGACACGCGTGAAGTCTTTTACATCGGCGGCTCTAGTCCAGCGGAGCTGATGCTTCGAGCGGAAGCAGAGCGCGAATTCAAGCCCTATACGGGCAGGACGGCTTTTACCTATTGGAACGATCTGCCGTTCCCGGAACTGCTCGATCGTATCGGTCAACTTCCCAGTCATAGCGTCGTTTTGTATACCCCGCTCCTGAGGGACCCGAGCGGGCAAAGTTACCTCACAGCCAACTTGTGCCCTGCGATTACGGCGTCTTCCAGTGCGCCCGTGTACACGATACTTGACACGCTTTTTGGGTGCGGTACGGTCGGCGGTAGCCTATATCAAGCCGAAGCGTCTGCTCGGCAGGCGGCCATATTGGCGCTGAAGATCTTGCGCGGCGAGCGCGTCGTCGATCTCCCGGTTGAGGCGGGGCCGCCTAATCGGGTTATCGTGGATTGGCGGCAGTTGCAACGCTGGGGCATCCCACAGGATCGACTGCCGCCGGGATCGGTCATCATGTATCGTCAACCGTCCGCCTGGGAAGTTCATAAGCAGTTGATATTGGCTACAGCCGCAATTCTCTTACTCCAATCGGTTCTCATTGCTTTATTGGTGATTCAAGTGCGGCGTCGCAAGCGCTCAGAAGAAGTGGTCAGGCAGCTTACCAGGCGGCTCATCGACGCTAATGAAAATGAGAGCCGGCGCCTTGCGCGCGAGTTGCACGACGACATCGGCCAGCGGCTTTCTCTTGCCGTAATTCAGCTTGATCTGTTTGGGGCTCAACTACCAGTGGACGCGGTGAAGAATCGTACCGACCTGGATAGTTCGATCCAAAACCTCCGTTCACTGGTCTCGGATGTCCACAATTTATCTCATCGCTTGCACTTCGCCCAACTGGAGCACATCGGCCTCAAGGGTGCGATCACAGAACTATGTCGGCAGATCGCGCGCTCTTATGGTTTAGAAATCGATTTGCAGGTCGATGCCGCTCCAGTGGGCTTAGCTCAGGATGTTTCCCTTTGCTTTTACAGGGTTGCTCAAGAAGCTTTGAATAACGTCGTCAAGCACAGCAAATCAGACACGGCTGAGTTGATGCTCAATCAGAAGCCAGGACTACTCCGGATGCAGATTCGTGACTTGGGCGTCGGGTTTAACGTTGCTGATGCCGCGGTCGGGCTCGGATTGTCGGCCATGCAAGAGCGACTAGCCACCCTGAGCGGGCGATTGTCCGTCGAATCGGAACCGGGCGTAGGAACGCTCGTTATTGCGGAGGCGCCGATACCGTTGCGAAGTGAAACCCGGAACGGCGAATGATAGAGAGCGTAGGTCGCTGTTCCATCGCCACAAAGCATCGAAGTCGACGCATGACGTTGTTAAGCCATGGGGACCAGGTGTTCTCGCATGGCTAGTTTCAGGAGCTCGTAATTACTGTGCATACCCAGACTCGCCATGATCTTGTACTTGTGGAAAGCCACCGTTCTCGTAGTGAGATTCAGCAAGTAGGCAGCCTCCTTCATGGACCTGCCCTCAGCCAGCAATTGCAAAACTTGCCGTTGACGCGGCGTAAGTGGTCTCCGGCCGTGAGCTCCCGGAGAGAGAAGCAGGTTATTAGCGGATCTCCCGGGTATCATCGTGGTTACATAAGACCGGCCCATCAGGAGCTCTCGGAGTGCCGTGACTAATTCCGATCCGCTGCATTTCTTCAACAGGTATCCGGATGCCCATTCGTCTAATACGGCCTCTGCCACAGCCGGATCCTCGTTGACCGTGACCACCAGGATTTTCGTTTGCGGCAGGAGCTTTTTGAGCTGGCGGCCGGCTTCAACGCCATTCAACAGGGGCAAGCCAAGATCCACTACTACCAGGTCCGGCTGCAGATTCGGCGCAGCGCTGAGCAGTTCGAGGCCATCGGAGGCGGTACCCACGATGTTAAATTCTTGCTCCAGCAGTCTCCGAAATGCGTCCACCACCATGGCGTGGTCATCGGCTAGAAATATACGCGGCTTCCTCATTCGTCACGCTCCATTCGGGAGGGTCTATATTGTTGGACAGTGAATGGTGCCTTCAGACGGCAGGAAACTGTCATAACCAGCAGCTTTCCCGTCTGACGTTATGAGCAAATGTTGATCGGGGCCTGTACGAATTGCCCAGTTAGTTTAACAGCATTTTGCATCGGTTCAGCGCCGGAAATTGTTACTTTTTATAGCAATCTAACGAATAGACAGTGCTGCAAGGGATTACGGGCGGAAGCCCAAAGGGAGGCTATTTTCATGACATGGAACCAGATCCGCGAGTGCTATGAGCCAACCAAAGCTCAGACCTCTGCACTGTAAAACTGACAGCTACGCGAACGCCTATTGGCGGGCCCCAAGCATGCCAGAGGGAGGCTAGATGACCGTACCGGAACAAACCGCCAGTCGTGAACTGCCGCCGACGGAGGGTCGTCCAACCGACCGGATTGAGAAACGCCGCGCGCTCATCAGGGAGAATTCCCCCCGCGTCGTTCGAAGGGCATTCATTTCTGTCTGTCTCACATGGGTAGTCCTTTTTGCTCTCGCTGCATTCCAGGGGTTTGCCGTCGGTCACCGTGTACCTGTACCGTTCCTTCGAGACATCGCTGTCCATACACGCTTCATCTTAGCCGTGCCTCTTTTGCTGCTAGTTGAAAATATTGTGGGGCCGCGCCTCGGTGAATCTCCAGCTCGTGCCCATACACCCGGACGAGGCTGGGGGACTTGCATTCGTAGGCGAAGCCCAACGTTATTTCGGCATCATCGTCGTCGCCTACTCATTGGTTGTAGCCGGTGTTCTAGCTAATACAGTACTCTACGATAAACTGCCGCTGCCTCAATTTGCCGGGGAGATAGCAGCTTATGCGGTCTGCGCCGTCCTTTTTCATCTTGGCCCCCTTGTGTGTCTTCATTCCCATCCTCTGGGAGACAAGACGTCGGGTATGGCTGCGTACGGAATTTTGGCGTATGACTACACAAAAGCCTTCCATCAAAAATGGATCGTGGAGCATCGCGCCGGGGGAGAGCCGTTGCTTGGAACAGCTGACCTCCAGTCACTAGCCGACCTGGGGAATAGCTTTGCGTTCGTCGAGAAAATGAGACTCCTTCCGATAGGGTCGCGTGTACCTGTTCATCTGGCACTCGCATCGCTTGTTCCCATGTCGCCGCTACTGCTCACGATTATGCCGCTGAACGACATACTCAAACGCCTCTTCGATACTGTTATGTAAGGAGACGATTGCCATCTGAGCCAGCCTGCGGAAAAACGCATGTTCCCGAAGGGTAAGGCCTTCAGGCCTTGGCATAAATGCAGAGAAACGCATGTTCCCGAAGGGTACGGCCTTCAGGCCGTACGTAAATGCTTTGCAATAAATCCGGCTTTAGCCACTGAGGGACCCATTCCCCCCCACCAAGCAATTTTTTCCGCAAGCGCCGGTTACATCCGGCCCCGGCAACGCTTCACTCACAGCGTGCGAGGCTGAACCGTCAGTCCTTGGCTTTCTCCGGCTTGGGCATGAGATAACCGCGGCGCGCCTGTAACTGCAAGCCGTCCCGATTTACTTTTACCTTCAAGGGGTGAAAGGTGACGTCGGGCTTCACGTTGTCGAGCGAAAGTTCGAAGGGGAGCGGCGGCTTAGCTGCTCGCCGCTCCACATGCGGCATTTGTCTTACCTCCCAACAGAAGCTGCGCTAATCATCTTGAGCGCATCATCGATGGTGAAGCTGTTCGGCTTCTGGACAGGCGGGAATTCCTTGAAGGTCGCCGCCCACTTATCCGCGATCGCATAGGCGCCGTACAGAATGTAGTCATGGTATAAAAACCAATCGTAGTAGCTGTTCGACGTGACGTCAGCGAATTCGTAGGGATCGGTGCGAAGATTGAAGACCTTCGGTAGACGCAGCTTGGTGAAAGGCTCGGCCCATACCTGCAGCGTGCCTCGGCAGCGCTGCTCCATGAACATGACCTTCCAATTGTCATAGCGAAGCCCCAGCACGTCACCGTCATCGCTCAAATAGACGAACAGCTTGCGCGGGCTCTGCTTGGCCTCCCCGGTCAGGTAGGGCACCAGGTTGTAGCCATCGATGTGATTCTTGTAGGTCCTACCGATGGTGTCATAGCCCTTCTTCAGCTTCTCCACCACATCCGGATCGCCGGCCATGGCCGCGAAGGTCGGCAACCAGTCGTGGTGCTGGACGATTTCCTTCGATATGCTGCCCGCCTTGATCTTGCCCGGCCAGCGAGCCACCAGCGGAATGCGGAAGGCGCCTTCCCAGTTGGTGTCCTTCTCGCTGCGGAAAGGCGTCATGCCCCCATCGGGCCAGGAGTTTCTGTGCGGTCCGTTGTCGGTTGAGTACATAACAAAGGTATTCTTTGCGATCCCCAACTCGTCCAGATAGTCCAGCATTTCGCCGACGTTCTTGTCGTGATCGATCATCGTGTCATGGTAGGGCGACTGCCACCGGCCCGCCTGCCCCAGGCTCGACGGCTTAGTGTGCGTGAATAGGTGCATATGGGTGAAATTGAGCCATATAAAGAACGGCTTGTCGGCGTCGGTCTGCCGTTTGATGAAATCCTTGGCAGCTGCAGCAAACTCGTCGTCGCAGGTCTCCATACGCTTCTTGGTGAGCGGGCCGGTGTCCTCGATCCTTTGTTTGCCAACGCGGCCCCAGCGCTCCTGGACCGTCGGGTCGTCTTTGTCGGTCGCCCAGCATTTAAGCACCCCGCGTGGCGAGATAGTCTTTCTGAGATCTTTGAACTCCTCTTCCGGAAAGTAATCGTACATCTCCGGCTCCTCCTCGGCGTTCAGGTGGTAGAGGTTGCCAAAGAACTCGTCGAAGCCGTGATTCGTGGGTAGGTGTTTGTTCAGGTCGCCCAAATGATTCTTGCCGAACTGACCCGTCGCGTACCCCTGGGCCTTGAGGCATCCTGCGATCGTTACCAGCTGCTCATTCATGCCGATGGGCGCGCCGGGAATTCCCACTTTCGACAAACCGGTACGGTAGACGCTCTGGCCGGTGATAAAGGACGACCGGCCGGCGGTGCAACTCTGCTCACCATAGGAATCGATAAACATCATGCCTTCTTTGGCCAGACGATCGATGTTGGGTGTCTCGTAGCCCATAAGCCCATGGCTGTAACAACTGAGATTTGAAATACCAATGTCATCACCCCAAATGACCAGGATGTTCGGCTTCTTTGCAGCTTCTTTCACTTGTTCAGGCATTTTGTTTTCCTCTGCTGGCTGAATTCGATAGCTACGGTCGTTGATCATGTCTGGCGTGGTAGTGCCCACAATGTGTGAGTGCCGGCACTCATAGTTTTTTCGGAGGGGCAGCGGACGGCCTGGGCGGTATCACCAATCGAGAACGTCCGGGTAAAGCTGTCGCCGAAGTGCGAACCTTCTTGCCGGAGCTCAGTCTACCTGGAGAGTTAATGGTTCTCTACTGTCAGAACTAACAGTAGCCGCGCTCGATTGGTTGTGAAACCCTACTCTTCGAAGTCGTCTGCACACCGCTGATTTGGATGGAGTTCATACCTGGATGTCGAAGCAGGAGACTTTCCGAGGAGGAAGAACATGAAAAGCCCGGGAGGAAGAAACCTGAAGAGTACCAGCTTTTTTGGCGGGGGTCCGATCCGTATCCGTTACATTGTGCTGCTTAGCTTGTTAGGCCTTTTCCTGATCTGCGGATGCAATAAGACGCCCCCCGCGGAGAACAGCGCCTCATCTACGCCTCCAGCAGCCGCACCCGCGCCAGACCAGGCATCGCCGCCGCCGGCGAGTGCACCGGCCGCGCCAGCACCAGCACCAGCGCCCACGCAAGCCGCGGCTCCCCCGCCGCCTCCGCCTCCGCCGCCACCCAAGGTCTACACCGTTCCCAGCGGTACAACGCTTACGGTCCGAATCTCCCAGGACCTCAGTTCAAAAACCAGTAACGTAGGCGACCCTTTCAGTGGAACGCTCGCGCAATCCATCCGTGTCGAGGGAGTCACCGTACTCAGAGCCGGCGTACCGGTAAGCGGCACCGTCATCGCAGCGCATAAACAAGGCAGATTCAAAGGGGCGGGAGACCTTGGGATAGAGCTCAACCGTGTCGGTTCCTACGGGGTAAGCACGCAAGAATACGAACAGACCGTCAAAGGCAAGGGCAAGCGGACGGGCGCGATGGTTGGCGGCGGAGCTGGTGGAGGCGCACTGATTGGCGGCATTGCGGGCGGAGGCAAGGGCGCATTGATCGGCGGCCTGGTAGGTGCAGGCGCAGGTACCGTAGGCGCCGCAGTCACCGGGAACAAGGGAGTCGACATACCGGCGGAATCGGTCGTCAGTTTTGTTTCGTCTGCGCCCATCACCGTGACCCTGAAACCTAAGTCGACGGAGGAGTAGCTGCCAGACAATCAGAAGACAAATTTGAAAACCCGCGTCAGCAGTTCGTCGAGCGGCATGATCGTCAGCAATAACGGGAGGAAGGGGACAATCGTTACCACCACCAGCAGAATGATCTCATCGGTCGCGATGGGCACCATGCGCATTGCACGAGCAGCCGAAAAACTATTCCCCAGATCAGCCAGCGACTGAATGTCGCCGCTCCCCAGCGCTGGTTCGTCATTGACTTTGCTTTGCAGCCATTTTTGATCGAAGTCCACCACATACGAGGAAGCAAAAGCGCCATATTTCTCCAGACCCCGGAGCTTGGCTCGTATAAGTTTTGTTGTGAACAAAAATAGCGGAGCTACCACCGCCACAATGGAGAAGACGGCATAGCCAACAATCGTCAGCTCCGAAGCACGCAGGGTTCCTCCGTTGTACAAGATGCGGCTTGCGATTTGCCCCGCAAGCAATGCGCTATGTGCGAACAACAACGGGCCGAAAGCCAGGCTGCTTTCACCCAGAAAGCCGAGCCCGCCTGCCCCATCCGGGTGTAAGGCCGGCAAGTGCAGTTTGAGACGCGAAATCCGAAGCACCAGCCAGAACCAAATCAGGTACCGTACATACCAACGCAACAGGATGAACTGGAAGAGCGGTACGCTCACAAAGGCAAGCCAATATCCAGCCATCGTCAAGTGCACCTGGCCCCCTTCAGAGTAGGCATACCAACTGGCGATATCCGGTGCAATTTGAAGCCGCCAGAACCACGTGCCTGCGGTAAACACCAGGACGAAAAGCGCTATGTCGGCAATGGCCGAGTTGTGAACACGCGTGGCGGTGTTTACCGCGGCGTAAAACTTCGGCAACTCTTTCGCAGTGACCACCTGCCGTTCGACAAAGTTCCTGAGTACAGGCCAGATGCGGTCACGAACAATCAACTCTGTCAGGATCAGCACCGGAAGGGAAACTAAAAACCGCCCGTGTGTCTCGATATCGTGAAGGAAGGAAAGTTTTACCCCTCCCAGGAAGTGACCTTGCGCCAGCGACAACAGGGCCAGCGGCACCCAACAGATGGCAATCGATATTGCGGCCAGACGACGCAGCAGCTGCTGCCTTGAAGCTGCCAGGGGTGACCGGCGAAGCATTCGATACAGCGGGCCGCCAAGAACCACAGAGAAATCGGGAGGTTCTTGCAGTGGTGCGGGCGTAGCCATAGTGGATCGTTCACTTTCGTAGCGGTTACTACATGTCAACCTGTAAGACTACACCTTCAAAAAAACAAGAATGCATTATCACGCGCTCCAGAATAGCTGCCGGCTTACCGTGATCCAGGCACAAAACAATTCCCATGCACGACTGGTAGTTTTATCAGTTTACCGAAGGGCACGGCGCTTATAGTCTGGGGCCTTTGAGGAGTAAGAGAAGGCATGGGTGCGGATAACAAATGGATCAAGCAGGACTCCCTTCCTTTTCCACCTACCCGGTCGGCGAGCATCGCCGGCCGCACCATGCTGGAACCAGTCTACAAGCGGCGCGTGGATGCTGCGAAAAAACTCATCGCGATTCATCGCAAGCAGGCCGAAAGCATGGCACGATCCTCAGGAGTGAAGAATGCGGCGAGCTCTGAGAAGCATATGGATGGCGGTGTTCCTCGCGTCTTCTATGGTTCTGCTGAGGGCCCAGGATCTTGCCCCGCGGGCTTACGTAATTACGCCCTTGCATTCCAATGCGGTCACCCTGACCTATGGATTCTATAGCGGGAGTCTCTTATTCAATGGCGTGGTGCCCCTGAACGACACCATCGGAACCTACAGCGTTCCGGTCTTCACTTACTATCACTCCTTCGGCTTGTTAGGCCGTTCTGCCAACATCAGCGCATCCATTCCCTATGCCATAGGAACCTTCGAAGGCGAGGTCGTTGGCTCAGACACGCAGATCTACCGCTCCGGTCTTCTGGATATGACCTTTCGTCTATCGGTAAACCTGAAGGGCGGCCCGGCAATGCAGGTAAGCGAAATGAGCAAGTGGGTCGAGAAGAGCCTGATGGGCGTCAGTGTAAAGGTGGTGCCCCCAACGGGCCAATACGATCCGAACCGGTTGATCAACTGGGGTTCCAACCGTTGGTCCTTCAAACCCGAGTTTGGCTACTCTCGGCGCCGCAAACACATGGTATTAGATGGCTACGCGGGACTCTGGCTTTTCACCAGGAATCCACAAGCCTATACTCCCACCGGGCCTCAACCCCAGACGCAAAATCCTATCGGCTCCTTCGAGAGCCATCTAAGCTACGACCTCAAGCCACGGCTTTGGTTCTCACTCGATGGTAATTTCTGGATCGGGGGTGAAGCCAGCCTGAAAGGTGTAGACAATCCATCGACTCGCCAAACGAGCTCGCGCCTTGGCGTTACAGCGTCGGTGCCTCTCAGTAAGCACCAGTCGGTAAAAGTCAGCTATTCCGACGACATATACACACGCTTCGGTGGGGCCTATCGAAACGTCTCCGTGGCCTGGCAGTATTCGTGGCTTGGCCGACCCCGATAGCCGAAAATGAGTTGACCAGACAACGAGAGCCCGCGTGGCGGTATCATTCGGGTGCAATCTGGAAATCTAGTGAGCTTCTCGCAGTCATCCCGTCCTGCAATAGCGGGCAGTCTTGATGGGGTCTGTGACCACCTTTATCGCGGAGCATCATGCAGAAGAGCCTGAAAATTACGCGTCAAACCGCACTCCCGGATCTCCTCGCGGGCATAACCTGCGCTCTATCCTACGTTCCGCAGGGAATGGGATACGCCGTCGTGGCAGGAGTCAGCCCCGCATACGGGCTCTATACCGGTGTTTTCGCGCCCCTCATCGGTACGCTTCTGGCAGGTTCTTCTCTCATGGTCATCACCGTGACCAACGAGCTTGCCGTGCCCACCGCCGGTATCCTCGCCGGTCTGGGGCCGCAAGTCTCCACGCGGGCTTTGTTTACTCTAACCCTGCTCATCGGCCTGATTCAGCTCGTCTTGGGCCTGCTGAAACTGGGAAGCCTGACCCGCTTTATTTCGAACTGCGTAATGACCGGCTTTATCAGCGGAGTCGCGATTCTACTAGTCTTCGGCCAGTTACAGAAGCTCACCGGTTACGTCGGAGGGTCGTCCGGCAATGTCTTCGTGAAGACCTGGGATTGGCTCCTTCACTTGAATCGCATCGACTGGCGAACAACCCTTGTGGGGCTGTCGACGATCGCCGCTATCCTTGTGTTCCAGCGAACCAGATGGAAGGCTATGGCATTCGTCCTGGCACTTGTGATCGTAACCGTTCTCGTTCCACTATTGCATTGGAACTCGGTGCAACTTGTAGGGGCAATTTCCACCATCCCACGTGGATTGCCCACCCCGCTCCTGCCGGACCTTCGCCTGGCGCCGCGACTACTTCTGGATGCGCTCTCGCTGGCAATCCTGGGGTTGAGCATCGCGTCCGGCGTTTCCCAGGCCTATCCGGAATCAGACGGCAGCATACCGGACGCCTCCCGCGACTTCATCGCGCAGGGCGCGGCCAATGTGGTGGGAGGGTTCTTCCAGGGCATGCCGTGCGGAGGTTCGATATCCCGCACGGCCACCAGCGTCTCCGCGGGTGCGAAGACCCGATGGGCAAACATTTTCGCCGGACTCACTCTGGCGTTTTTCCTGCTGACCATCGGCCGGGTGGCGGAGAGCATCCCCATGGCGGCCCTCGCCGGATTGCTCGTTTACATCGGCTTCAGTGTGATACGCCCTCATCGCATTGCCAGGGTTTGGAACACGTATGCAGCAGAGCGCGCCGCCATGGTGGCCACCTTCGCCCTGACTTTGTTGATTCCCTTGCACTGGGCAATTGTCGCCGGTGTCGCATTAACCCTGCTTCTGTACCTTTACTCATCCTCTAGCGAGGTGCGGCTGGTAAGGATCGTGCCTATGGCAGATGGCGGATTTGAAGAGCAAGCTGCACCGGCTCGGCTGCCTGACGGTGAGGCGACGGCTCTGCACGCACATGGGAACGCATTCTTTGCAGCAGTCGCTCGCCTTGAAGCCCTTCTCCCCGCCGTCGATGGGGCTAGGAACGCTGTTGTCCTCTTTGGCTTGCGGGGAAGGGAATCGATCACCACGAGTGGCATCGTCATGTTGGAACGATATGCTCGCAAGCTCCAGGCGGAGGACAACAAACTTATCCTGTTTGGAGTCGAACCGCGCGTGCGGCGCGAGTTTGACCGCACCGGGGTCACGAGTTTACTCGGAGAGGAAAACATCTTCGCGTCATCCTCAAGCCTCGGAGGTCCGTTGCGTGAGGCTCTGACGGCGGCGAACGAATGGATCACGCGGAAGACTGAAAATGTCCAAAATGACTGACCATTTCACGGCGTCAATCTTCTAGATCAGCAGCAGAAGAAGCGAATACCCGACCGCCCCCAGGGTGAACCACCAGAAGCGTCCCTCTTTCTCCGTCGGCAATTCCATAACCATGCTGTTGATGACCACGCCCCCGGAGTTGAATCCGAGCAGTGTCGCCAGCATCTCCGCCGATATGGAAGTGAAGATTCCCGCAGCTCCCCCAACCACTACCCCCGCTGCCAGAATCCATCTTCCCCCACGGTCGTAAGGGGAGCCGGACTCACGTTCAAAGGAGTGGTTCACGGCAAGAAAGTGCAACGTCATCGCGATCAGATAGAGAAGAGTGGGCAAGCTGCGTTGATGAACCATCAAGTAACCGACCAGCCCGCAATAGGCTGCAAATCCGCCCAATTGCAATTTGTAAGTCAATCCAGCAGCCGGTTCTCCTTGTTCTCTGCACCGTGCGGCAGATTGCGAAACCATATTCTCCAGGCCATAGAAAAGCAGAAACCCGAGCAGGGCGGCCGTGTAAACGCGACGTTCCGGGAATGGCAATCCTCGATTGAGAGTTACCCGTGTGAAAACATCCTGCGCCTCACTCATCTCTGGCAGAGCCCGGATGAAAACATAAGCTACTGAAACGCCTGCCGCTGCGGATAACACCCGCCGGGGCGCATCCGCAAACGGACCTCGCAGATACCTACCAAAAATAAAGGTGCAGGCAAGCAGGGAAATTGCCGCGAGTTCAATGGCCAGGCTGTTCATGTCGTCGAGTGCGTGAGAAGGGGCCTTTTCTCAAGAGCAGTTAGGGCAGAATTACCAACTCGGGCTTGCTGCCGCCACCCATACCGAAGACAGCCCCAGGGTAGAATGCTCCCGCATCATATTTGTAGCAACCGGGGGTCTGTGCCTTCACGGTTATCGGCTTGCTTCCGCCGCCAATAATGGCGCCATCAGGAGTGAACGGCGAATCTGTCCCAAATGAAATCGAGAAGCCGGTGTTCTTGTTCGAAGTCATCCATACGACCGAAGTACCTGCTCTTATACAGAAGAACTGATTGCCCTTCGCATCCGGAATCCCCGGCTTGACGCTTGCGCTAGCCCCGGATTTCTGAATGTTGATGGTGCACGTTGTGGATGCGGATCCGCACGTGTTGCCGGTGTTGCAGTTGTCCGCCGGCTTCGGTTCATCGCAGACGTACTTGCTCTTCGCATTGGCTAGCGTGCTGCCCATTATCATGGCAGCCGTCACCAGAACCACACTGCACGAGCGCATTTGCATTCTCATGGTCAATACCTCGCAGGAATTGTGAACGGCCCTTTTTCAATGCAAGACATCAGCCGAGCGGAGCTACTTCTCCTTATTTTTACTTGGCCAGACGATGATGTTGTTGAGCGTCCACGGGTTCATGCGCAGATCCCACTGTGGGTCACCATCCTTGTTGATGGTGAGTTGGGTCGCCGGATAGAGGACGCCGTCGCTCTTATTCTTGTCCTGATCGTTGATTCTTATTTCACCCGCCGTCAGATTGAACGACTTCGATTGCGTACTCCAGTAGGATTCTCCGAAAGCAATCCTGCGATTAGTAACGAAACGGATCGATCGTCCTGTGGGAGTTTTGATTTCATGAATGTAGCTGACGTCGAATCCCAGGGTGCCCGGTATCGTGATATGACCCACTGCCTGCATCTTTTCGAGGGCGTTTGCCAAACCGTCGTTCTGACCATGTTGAAAGGACTCGATCAGAATCTTCCGGTCTTCGGGAGTGGAATACTGGTAGACCATAAGCCTGACCGTGAAGTTCTTTCCTAACTGGGTGCTCGTGCCACGCGCTTGGGCGTCGATCGTCTCAGTGGTATCACGGGCGAATCCTGAGACAGCGGACGTGGCTAAGATCGCCGCCATGGCAATACTCATCTTCAGTCGTTTAGATAGGATCTTCACATTTTCCTCCGTACTCTTTCGCTAATGGTTATTAAGAGGCTCGCCTTCACTTCACCAACTCAACCTCACCCACACGCCACGTCTTGTCGAACCAGGGTTCGAGCGGCCGTAGAGGCGGAAAGGCATGTTCCACCTTTACCGGGAATGGTCTGCCCCCAGTTCGCCTCCGGTGCTCCGTCTGACAGCTTCGGGCCAAACCAGACATCTGTCGAGCCATCCGGGTTGGTCACCAGGCCTTTGTCGAAACTGTTGAACCCATTGCGACCGGCTGTTAACTGCACCGTTGTCCTACTGAACCAGTTCAAATTCACCCGGCTTCCATGTCTTGTCAAACCACGGCTGCAGCGGACCATAAAGGCGGAAGAGTACGTTCCAACCTTTGCCCGGAACCGTCTGCACCCAGTTGGCCTCGTGATATCTCGGCGCGGTGGGGCCAAACCAGACATCCACCGATGTGTCGGGATTCACAACAACGCCCTCTTTCTGGCTGCCGATGCTTGGGAACTGCTGATCAGTCTGCAGCATCGAGCGGGTTTGACTGTCATAAACGACGAACGACCAGAAGTCTTTGGCCGGGATATGCGGAGGCAGATGAATTTTGTAGGTCTTACTGCCATCCAGCGGCTTGCCCTCGGAGTCGACGAACGCCGCGGCATATTGCGAGCCGATGCCGACCATCTTCAATGCCATGGCCGGGGTGATGCCCGTGGCATAGTAATGAAACATAGTCCGTGCGTCGAGATTGCGCACGCCGGGCTGGAGAAAAAACTCGTACCCGCCCGCGAAGGTTGTAACCCAGGCGCTGTTTGAATAGAAGTAGGCCTCCTTCATTCTGCTGCGGAAGAGGATGGCCCGGGAGGTGGCGTTCCCCACCGCCGCCGCCTCGGTCAGAATCTTTTTCATCCGCGCATCGGGGGTAAAGGGCTTGCCCTTCTCGATGCCAATCGAGGCGAACAACCCCAACCTTTCGGGATCCAGCGCCTCGCTGGGCTCCTCCTGCACCACTTGGTTCAGCTCTTCAAAGTAGCTAAAGTCATTCGAGTGAACCGTGTTGAGCTCGACTCCGGAGGCATTAATGAACCTCGTTTCGGGCGGGTTCTTCGCTCGCGCCAGCGGATAGATGCGGAGGTTTTCCTTGATGCTCTCCACGCCGGGTCTGAGGTCGCCATCTACTTTGAATCCCCGGCCCATCAGCCAGAGATTGTAGGTGCGCGAGCGGGCGACAAAGTAACCTTCCGGTACTTCGCCTTTGTAGCCCGGCGGAACCACGAGATATTTTCCGCCTTGGCCCTTGTCAGGTCCAGCGTTGCCGATATCGATGACATACTGAAACCAAAAGTCGTCGAGGAACGCAAGTACCTTGGGAGGCGTTTCAAGCACCACTGGGCCTTCTTTCAAATTTAGCCAGGTGCTGAAATACACGGAGTCGGTGTTCCCCGTAAGAAAAAGCGATTTAGAGTCCAAAAGGTTCTCGAAAATTAGAATGCTTCCGTTGATAGCGCCCAGCTTTTGGAAGCCTGTGCGCATACCAACCAGCGATGCACCGGGCATGCCGCTGAGAAACGCCTGCACGCCACGCGAGAAGTCGAGATTGTCCATGACCTTCTCCACCGTGGCATCGTCCGGAAAGCCATCGAAAAAATTGAGAGTGCCGAGCCGCGTTTCGACCGAGTCCGGGGTCGTGATCTCAGGTGGAATGTCCGTGGTCATCTTCATCTTCGGCACGGATTGTTCTTGAGCGGCAGCTACCGTTGTCCTGGCATTCATTGTTGGACCCTTTCGCCGAGTACCTGGAGGCACCCGGCAGTGAGTAAGAAAGACTCTACAAGTACCTTATCCACTCGGCATACTCGTAGAACTAACAGTTCAGAGCAGAAAATAAGGTGAGCCGAATTGCGGACTGAGAAGCACCCTGCATCGCGCAATTTTGTCCATGCGAAAGAGAACGCCCCTCGCAGTCGAGGCAGCAATAAGCTTTCCATCCCAGGGGCCGGCAGTCGATTGGGACTGCCGGCCCCTGAGAATCACTACTGCCGTGCCATTGCGACCCGGAGAGCTTCCTCTGGGTCGACGAGGTGATCGACACTTTCAGCGTCCTCAGCAATGGCGAGTTGGACGCCCTTGATGTGACCTGAAAACTCGTTCCCGCGCGCCCCATAATCCGGTGAGACAGGCGATCCCGTGTCCACCCCCACGTCGCAACCGTCATCCGCAGAGAAAACTACGGCCGCCGTCGCGCCCACCTTGCCCTCGCCTACCTTTTTGCCATCCACGTACAACGACGCGGTGCCACCCTTGCCCATGCCACCACCAGCGTAGGCAAACTCCATGCGTACCTGGTGATCGCCCGGAGATAGCGCGTCCTTTGATTCAGCATAAAACTGCTGAATGCCGAGCAGGTTGTAACAGTATTTGAGCTTACCGCCCTTAGCGTAGAGACTCCAGCCGCCAATGTTGCCCCCCTGGGCTACGATCACGCCCTCTGCCCCCGTCGGGGGCACGACGATCTCCGCGGTCACCGAGTGGGACTTGTTCTTCATATTGAGGACCGAGTTCTCCGAGAGACGCCCCATGCTGCCAAAGAGAATCTGAGAGTTGCCCTTGATCAGCACCGGCCGACCCGCTAGATCTGAGTTCATCCGCGCACCGATGTTGTCATCGAGGGGGAGTACGTTGTTTCGCACCGCCTCGATGAGCCACAGACGCTGCAGTTCATGCAGTTTGTCTGGCATCTGCTTGGCCAGGTTGTTTGCCTGGCTCCAGTCTTTATTGGTGTCATACAGCTCCCAGACGTCGTCGTCGAATGCCGGGGTTTTCTCACCTTGGAGTATCCACGGCGTCTTGTGTCGCGTGACCGCGGTCCAGCCTTTGTGATAGATGCCGCGGTTGCCGAACATCTCGAAATACTGCGTCTCATGCCGTTCAGCAGCCTTGGCATCGTTGAAGCTGTACGCCATACTGACGCCTTCGATCGGATGCTGTTGCACCCCGTTGACGAAGGTCGGCTGGGGCACGCCCGCCAATTCAAGGATTGTTGGCGCGACGTCGATCACGTGATGAAATTGAGTCCGGAGTTGGCCTGTCCCCTTGACTCCTTTGGGCCAGTGCACGATCGTCCCGTTACGCGTGCCCCCCCAATGAGAGGCGACCTGCTTGGTCCACTGGTAGGGTGTATCTAGAGAGTGTGCCCAGCCCACTGCGTAGTGGTTGTAAGACTCTGGACCGCCGAGCTTGTCCAGCCTTTCCATCAGGAACTCGGGTGTCTCCAGTGCGGCCGCACCGTTGAAGTTGATCATTTCGTTGTATGTCCCGTTCAGCGTCCCCTCTGCAGATGCGCCGTTATCGCCGATGATCAAGTAGATCAGCGTGTCATCCAGCACATTGAGTTTTTTCAGCGTATCCACCAACCGGCCAATATGATGATCCGTATACTCCAGGAACCCGGCGTAAACCTCCATCTGCCGGATGAGCACAGGCTTGAGCGCGGCCGGCATCTCATCCCATGATGGGATCTCTTTGGGCCTTGGCGTGAGTTCACACTCTTGCGGAATGACGCCCAACTTCTTCTGCCGGGCATAGATCTCCTCGCGCAGCTTGTCCCATCCCTGGTCGAACTTCCCTTTGTACTTATCGGCCCACTCCTTGGGGACGTGGTGCGGGGCATGCGTCGCACCCGGTGCGAAGTAAACGAAGAAGGGCTTATCAGGAATAAGTGCCTTCTGTTGCCCAATCCAATTAATGGCCTTATCGGTCATGTCTGCCATCAAGTGGTAGCCCTCTTCGGGTGTCTTCTTGACCTCCACCGGCGTGGTGCCCTCATAAAGCGATGGGTACCATTGGTGCGCCTCACCGCCGATGAATCCGTAGAAATATTCGAATCCTCCTCCCCCCGTAGGCCATGCATCGAAGGGACCGGCCGGACTCGTCTCCCACACCGGCACTTCATGGCACTTGCCGAACTGCGCCGTTGCGTACCCGTTCAGCTTGAGGGTTCGCGCGAGCGGCGCGCAGGTATTCGGCAAAATGGAGTTATAGCCCGGAGACCCGGTTGCGATTTCGGTAATCCCACCCATACCGACCGTGTGGTGGTTGCGTCCGGTCAGCAGAGCCTGTCGCGTCGGGGAGCACAGTGCCGTGGTATGAAATCGATTGTATTTCAGACCTCCAGCCGCCAGCAGTTCCGCGGTGGGCGTATTGCATGGGCCGCCAAAGGCACTGGAGGAGCCAAAGCCCGCATCGTCAATCAAGACCAGCAAAACGTTGGGCGCGCCTGCCGGTGGCCGCAACGGGGTGATCGGCGGGTACTTGTTCTCGGGGTCCTTAGCGTCATAAAGAACTAGGCCTGTGCGCGGTTTAGCCGGGATTGGAAGTACTTCGCGTTGGATATTATCCTGGTCACTCATCGGTAGGGTTTCCTTTTTGGGTAGAAGTTTAGACACACGCGCGACCATGAGAGAACAGCGCCACGCGTCGCTTCTCTGTCAAAACACTAGGACTTCCGCTTTAGCCAAACAACTAGCAAAACTCGCAGTAGGCGGGCCGAGGTAATCGCTGCTTGGAGCGCCCGCCGCCCGCTACTTACTCAAAATTCACTGAGATCGCCGGCCCCTCGTGCGCCCACCACCCTGTTGCCGGCTCGCGCGCTCCGCTTGTTGGTATTGCCGCGTCCGCTGCGTTCCTGCTTGCCGTGCCTGCGCGTCTCGATCGAGCTGTTGCACTGTGCCCGAAGAAATTGCCGGCTGTTGTGCTGCGGCAGGCCGGCCTTGGGTTCCGTTGGTCAACGACGCATTCTGGGCATGTGGGGTAGGCTTAGGAGCTGTATCCGTCCAGCCACCATTCTCATACTGCTGCCAACCCCCGCTCGAGTCTTTGCGATAGACGTTGCCATTCTTGCCCGCATACAGATTGTCGTTTTTACCCTGTGCGACGAAGCCGCTATTTCCATTCGCTCCACTATAACCGGCGCCGCGCGCTCCCTCAGAAGTTCTAAAGCCTGCCGCGGTCCCTTGCGAGTTTGTTCTGTGCGCGGTCTGCGCCCATTGGTCACCCCGTACCGCGACGGAGCTTCCCCAGTTGCCGTAAGCGTTCGAACCTTGGCGTGTCGCGCCATACACACCGGTATAAGGGTTGTAGCTGCGCGCAGCGGTCGCGCTGCCATAAGGGCCGTAGGCTGAAACCGACCTCCCGTACCGGCCTGTCGATGGGTTGTACCACGCAGCTCCGGTCACACCTCCATACGGTCCATAAGCGCCTCGCGCAACACCGTAAGTGCCGGAGTAAGGACTGTAGAAAGCGCCCACTCCATAAGTAACCGGGTAAGGCCGATAGATCGGGTACCCGTACGGCGGGTGGTAGTAATAAGGTGGATAGTAATAGCCCGTTCCGTATGCGATGGTCAGGCCGACTGCGGTTCCTATCAGGAACATGCCAAGATAGCCTGCAGTGTGATCGCACTCCACCGTAGTGGGAGACGTCTGGACTTGCGTCACGTAAGTCACGTTATACACCGGCGCGCTTGGCGGAATGGTGTAAATCTCCTTTGGAACAGAGCTCGCAACCTTCCACGGACCAGTCGGGGCGGTGGACATAAACCACACTGCCTGAAAGCACAGGTAGTACATATCCCCGACCTTGATGACCTTGTCCTGTGTATTGGTCGCGTACGATAGTTGTGTCGTTTCAATCGGCTTGAACTGAGGTGCGCCATCGTACTGCACTTTTACCTGGGCCTCTGCCTCCTTTATGTTAACGACGGCCGTGGTCGGAATCTGCGCCAGCAGGACGGCATCCTGCGCCTGCTGGGTTCCCGGCACCGACGCCAGTACATCAGAAGCAGGACTAGTCGGTGGAATCTTTGCAAAGTCCGCCGGCAGATCCGCACTCGCGTAGCTCCATGGACCGTCCAGAGAGGCGGAACGGAACCATCGTCCTGCAACCAGGAAGTAGTATTTCTGTTCGTTTGTTTGGACGAACAGATCGCTCTCCGTATTCGTTGCGTATGTCAATTGGGTGCCGGGAATCTTCGCATAGACGGGAGCGCCCTTGAACTCGATCACCTCTGCCGGAACGCTACTGAAAAAGACTGAGGGAGCGGCGCCGGCCGGCCCTTGCGGCGGGATCGCTTTCTTCACCTCATCCCAGTTCTGGTCGGCGGGCAGATTACTCATCTCTTTCGGGAGTTGCGCCGCGGCCGTCCATGGTCCTTCAAGTTTGGCTGCCGTCAACCATTGTTTTCCGTTAAGCAGGTAATATTTTTTGCCCACAGTATCGAACAAAACCGTCCAGTTGGCGTTCACGACAAACTCGAGTGTCGTCTTCTCGATGGGCGCGCGGACCTCCTTGTTATCCACCAACAGCAAAACGGCAGGCCCTTTGCTGACAAATATCTTTGGAGGCTTATTGTCGACCTTTACCGCCGGCCCCGACACTTTGCCCTCCTCCACTTCGGCGGTCAAACGGTCGAGTGAAATCGTCATGGTGTCTTCCGGAGTGAAAAACGCGCGTACTAAACTACCTAATTGTTGGGCGCTCGCTGGATCCGCCGAGGGAAATCGCGTGTCAGTCAACTTGATATTGCTGATCAAAACGGTGCGATTCTCTTTATTGGCATCAGTACGTGCCTGCATGGAAACCACCCCTGGTGTGGCTTTTCCTCCAGCGGGCGTCACCTGGATCGCCATCCGGGCGTTCAGGGTGCGGTAGTCCTGCCAGCTGTCTATCTGTGGCTGGTAGTAAACAATCCGAGCGCCGTTTTGTGTCTTCTCGCGTGGCCAGCCAATGTCTTCAGCAAACAGGAGAGTGGGAATCGACCAAAACAGGAGAAGATAAGCAATGATCTTTCTAACTGCAGATTCTTCTCTCAAGCGAAAATTACGGGACATCTCTGAAACCCTCCGCTCATACCGATGAAGAGATCGGCGTCATCGCACCGCTATATGCGGTGGGGAAACGCGTCGTTGCATGCATCAACGAAAGACCATGGTGAGAACGCATGGCCCGCCTGAACATGTAACCAAGAATGAACTGCCGCCGGGACCACGTCTACTGAGAAAACTGCTAGTTAGCCACTCCCAAAAATGACCATTGCACCTGGCCCCATAAAGCGTGGAACGACTGACCCGAACGACGGCGTATTTTCATGATCTTGCGCTTGATTGAGGAAGCCTGAATGCGTGTCATGTAAAGTTTGGCGCGCCGGGCTAGCAAATCTGCTAGAAGTTTCCGCAGACCATGCTGTGTAGTATGGCTCTGCACGGCCCAACGGCTCACGTCCGCGAGGCTGAAATCAGCTAATGTGTTCAGGGCCTGCTCCGAGACACTTATGGAATATATGCTGGCTCTCGGAAAAGCAGGCAGGTAGGGAGTAACAAGACCACTGAGGGGCAGCAAACAAGTCCGGCGAGTCGTCGTCAGGGTACTCCAGAACGAGGGAATCGCCGGCTCGTAGTAATCTTACCCCTAGCTGGCCCAGAACCCCATGGAAGATCAGAAAGGCCGTTCCGTGGCCTACTGTTCGTTTTCTGCATCTAGGGGGTGTCCCGGGCGATGTCGTCTGGCATAACAGAGGTGAAGCCGGCATTGAGACAAGACGCGCTATGATCACCCGAGCCATCGTTCTCCTCTCCGCCCTGCTTTTTTCCCTGCCGCTCCTCGCGCGGGAAAAGACTGACGTGATCGTAATGAAAAATGGGGACCGCTTTACCTGCGAAATCAAAGGCCTAAGCGCCGGCGTGCTCTCCGTCAAACTGAATTACGTGGACGGCACCATCGGTATACAGTGGTCGCAGGTCGCCCACCTGGAAAGCAATGGGTTGTTCCTCGTGCAGACGGAAAGCGGCGAGGTATACACTGGAAAAATCACCACGACCGGGGCCTCCAACGATCCCCCGGTAAAAATCGAAATCGCCGAAGCTCCCGTAAAGGAAGTGGAGGTCGCACAGCCTCAGATCATCCAACTGACCCAGACTTCTGAGGGGTTCTGGCGTCGATTCAATGGCGCTGTCAACACTGGGCTGCTTTATTCAAAAGGCAATGAATCGGTACAGTACAACATCGGTTCCCAGGTGGCGTATAACAGGGAACGCTGGTCAAGTGAGGTCCTCTTCAACTCCTCGTTCGCTTCCAACAGCGGCGCCAACCTCACCACCCGGAACCAGGTCGACCTGAATACCTTGCGGCTTTTGCACTGGAACAACTGGTTCTATGCAGGCACCGTCTCTTTTCTGCAAAGCTCGGTGCAGGACATCAATCTGCAAACGACACTCGGAGGAGGCATCGGGCGCTACTTGAAAAACACCAATCGGTCGAGCGTCTACGTGCTTGGCGGACTAGGGTGGCAAAATGCCAGCTATGGAGACAGTACCGCTGATCCGGGAACACAAAACAATTCAGTCGGCTTCCTCGCCAGCGAAGTCAAATTTTTCAAATTCAAAAAGACCAACCTCGATGTCTCGGCCTCTCTGCTTCCATCGATCTCGGATGCTGGACGTGTCCATTTCAATACCAATGCGACCTACTATGTCAAAATCATCCAGGACCTCTCCTGGAACTTTTCCTTCTACGGAAGCTGGGACAGTCGCCCTCCCGTTACACTCCCCAAGAGCGACTACGGCACCAGCTCAGGGCTTAGCTGGACCTTCGGCAATCGATGACGGTCGGCTACGTCTTCTTGGGTATCTTCGGATAGAGCAGAGCAATCTGAAATTTAAAACTCCATGGCGAAGCACCCGGCGGATGGACTGCGTTCCCGTAAAACTGCAGAGTCCAGTTGATTGGCTGGAACCCCAGCCGCCTGATCTGACCTATCCCTCCGCCGAACGGCACCGTCCAGGTGCCCCCGGGAACATCGTTCCCCGTCGCCGCGTCGATCGAGCCCGTCGCTTGCCAGTTCGCCGTCACGATGGATCCACTTGTCAGGTAATAGCCTTTGTTCAAGTTGTAGTTGACAAAATACTGCAACAGCATCTGGTTCACATAAGGGCGATGAGAAGAACCGGAGACAGAAAACACGTTGTTGATCAGGACCCCGACCGTCCAATGCCCCGGCTGCATCAGTGCTACCACCGAAGGCCCAATGCTGAACTTGCCCTGACCCGTTTGCGTGCTCGTCGCGGTTGGCAAAATGAATGCCGGCCCCGCTCCGTAGATGAGCTTTCCAGGCTTCGCCGGGGACAGGAAGAACGTCGGATTCATATCCCCAATTCGGCTTGGCCCCAGTCGGTTGAGACGGATAAGGCTGCCACACAAGCGGCTGAATGAGCCGGGTGATCAGCATGAGCTTATCGCTGAGTTTCATCGGAATGACCGGCTGAATGTTGAAGATATCCCGGTTCGGTTGTACGGCCCGATGCCAAAATTGCTGTTGTTCTGCAGCGGGACACTGATCAGGCTGGCCACCGGGTTCTGAGTCGCCTTGGCTAACGCGGCCGTGTCATTGCAGCTGGTTGTGCTGCGGGTGCAGGTGCTTTTGTCGTTTGGCCAACCGGAGTATCCTGCGCAGCAACCGATAGCGTTGGAATTGCAATCGTCAACCAGACAACGAACCGTAGACTGCGAGCGCTCCCTAACATGAAGATCCTCCCTAACCAACACGATATCCAGTTCGAAAAAAAGTAAAAAGCTTCAAAGCTACTGGAGCGAATCAGTGTCTGGCCGTGGAGGCGCAGTGTTTTACATCAGGACCCTAGCAATTCTGCAGTTATGTCACCCGGGCTGCGGGTGCCATGCTGAGTGCTACCTGTTCAACAATATCAACGCGGTTCAAAGTCAACGGCTTAGGAGATGGCGATGAAAGCTTTACTGATGACGGCCTGTGTGCTTCTTTCTGCGAGTTTATGCCAGGCAGATTGTGTCAAGAATGCGCGTGGTAAGACCGTCTGCAGCGACGGTCAATCTGCTGCTGCCTACAACCCGAATACAGGCAAAGGAGCTACCGCTAACAAAAACCAGAACGGAGTAACCACCACGCAAACGACTGGCGGTGGCAAAAGCAAGACCAGGAATGGAAAGGGCGTCGCCCAGGGCCCGAATGGCACTACGTGCGCGAAAGGCTACAACAATGCGGGTTGCACGCCTCCCAAGTAGATTCAAGAAGAGCGTCACCCGCAAAGACATAGGTCAAAATCTGAACGCGTTCCTCATCGTATGACGTTTACCCCGTTTGACGCCTTCTTTTTGCTTCCGGTCATGATCGTCCTGCAGCAGCTCGGACACGGGCTTCGTCTGCGTAGACAAACTGCCCCACAAAGCACTGCCGTCGAAGGCGCGGTCTTCGCCCTGTTTGGACTGCTGCTGGCTTTCACCTTTTCCGGGGCCGTGGCACGCTACGATGCACACCGCGAGCTAGTAGCAGACGAGCGCAACGCTATTGAAACGGCGTACCTCCGTCTCGACCTGCTGGCGCCTGCGAGTCAACCCCTGCTGCGCCAGCTCTTCCGCGACTACGTCGACTCCCGCCTCCACCTTTATGAACACACACCCGGCGAGGTTCTGCCAGCCACGGAACAGCTACAGCGAGAGATATGGCAACAGTCTGTCGCTCAAGTTGCCGCACCTGGGGCAAACTCCGATGCCGGCAAACTGTTGCTTCCGGCCCTGAATCAGATGATCGACATCACGGCCACACGCCAGAACTCGTTCCACATGCATCCCCCTGCCATTATCTTCCTTCTCCTCTTCGTCCTAAGCGGAGGTGCCGCCTTTCTCGCAGGCTACGGTATGACTACCACTACGCGAAGCTGGCTATATACCATCGCCTTTGCGTTTGCGGTCACATTGACTATCTATGCCACGCTGGAGATCGAGTACCCATCTAAAGGCCTCATCCGCCTCACCAACACCGACGAGACTTTGCTGCAGGTGCGCGACTCGATGAAGTAGCAAAAAGCGATTGCCGCATAAAAGCGCCGGGTTCTGCAGAACAAGGGAATCGAATGAGCCTACGGCTGATGCTCCCGTGAGCGCAGCAACCAGGTCCATATCAGAATGATGGCTGACAACCCCACGATAATCTCTGCCCAGATGAAGGAGAGGTAGTCCCCAAATGCCCCCACGGGAGGGACACCAGGCTGGACGTTTCGCAGCGCGGGCAAACCAAAAATCAGCGAGATGGATATAGATAACGGAACCAGGTCGACTTTAGAACCATGGGTCGCCTTGAACACCATCCCCAGCAGGCTCATGGCCAGACCGCTCATCAGGATCATCAGAAGAATAGAGACGGTAATGACGTTGTCCGCCCGTCTGATTTGCAGTTCTATGCCAGTGACCTTCAGGCTGTTTTCACGAGACACGTTTCCACTGAATTTGATTCCTGGAGTAGATGCTGACAATACGATCGTGAGCGGAACACTGGTGTTCTGCTGCAAGGCAGTCGCGCCGACCGCCAGATGATCGCCTTCGGACGCTTTTCCTTCGCTGCTTTCCAAAGCCTCAGGACTTTGCGGAATTTGCCCGGCCTTTGGTCGCTGCTTGGGTGCGGGCGTCGTCATCAACAGCCATAAGGTCGTGCCGTAGTGATCCAGCGGATATCTGTTCAGCTGCCCGTTCAGAGGAAATACCGCTTCGACTCGATTCATCCGCTTGCCCTTGGGAAAGTCGAACTCCTGTTGGCTTCTTACGTTGTTGGTCAGCAGCTTCAGATCAACCGCCGGGGTCACCTCGTCTTGAGCTAGCTTTCCTTGCGGCCGGAGCCCTATCTGCGCCGTTAACTCTTGCGTCGCCGGGTTTACTCCCGTAACCAGCACCGACATGACCACATGGTCGGTGGAATCCGTATCGTCCCGCAGTTGTAGCGAGCGCCGCTTGCCTTCATCCAGGTTTCGAAGAAGAACTACACAATAGAGCACCATGATCGAGAGGACGAGGAGAGTTCTGAACCTGAAGATGTTCTTCCACATTCCGTCCGGATCCTCACAGCGGTATTCT
Organism: uncultured Acidobacteriaceae bacterium; assembly: GCA_963721125.1. Lineage (GTDB taxonomy): Bacteria > Acidobacteriota > Terriglobia > Terriglobales > Acidobacteriaceae > PALSA-350. The sequence goes on from CAVRHZ010000002.1 coordinate 413,329, forward strand.
CAAGTTCCAATTCTCACAGAAAAGCCGATGCAGTGAGTCAGAAAATGAACGTACTAAATCCTACCGAAACAATCGAGACACACAATCGAGGAGAGGATAGGCCCTGTGCAAGGTTCATCGCCTCATTTCGTTGGAACCAGCGAAGGCCGCACAATCGGTAAATCTACACTGATCGCAGCATGGTCCGAGAGTGGCTCATTCAGTGCCTCGTTTGTATCGTCCATGGTCCGCGCGAAGCCTGGCGCAAAGCGATAGGAGTCGGCCGTCTTAGCATCGTCTTTGAGGTACGCTTTGACAAATATCCAATCAAGCCTGAATTTTCCTTTCGCTCCCAGAGTTCGGGGCAGGGAAAAAGTTGTCACAAATCCCTTGCTGGCTCGCTCGTTCGAATTGCCCAACGTCCCATCGCGGCCGCTCAGGGACAGTTCGGCGTCCCCGCGAAAATCGATCCGAGTACCGTCATCGAAACGATACTTATCCAGCTCCTTAAAGAACCCCTGTTCAGGATTAGACGCCAGTAGAGGAACGCCTGAGGCAGTTGGATCCCCTTGGAACTTCGTTGTCTTAAAGCCAAAAGTAGCGACGTCCATGGCCAGACCCACTCCTGTCGCATACTTGATACCTTGTGATGCCCAGAATGAGGGACTATTGAGCTTCTTGAGTGCCGCAGATCTTATGGTGGTAACCGAGCCGTCCGTTCCCGTCGTATTCATATCCCCGGCGATGACTACAGGATTGTGAATCGGCCCAACCATCTCCAGCAGCTCATCCAACTGTTTGACTCGCCCTTTCGGTGTCGTGCGGTTCTCCAGGTGAGTCGCAACAATCGTGACCTGCTTCTCGGGAAGCTCAGGAATATCCAGGGTTGCGATCAGGTTGGTGCGCCCTCCGCGGCGCACCTCGCGCACAATTTCTTCGCCGAAAATCAGGCTCGCGCTCTTGCGTTTCCCAGCCTCAACTGTTCCGTACTTCTTCTCCTCGTTGTACCAATCATAGGCCTGATATTTAAAAGGTGCGAGCTTCACATCCCGAAGGGGATAGCGAGAAAGAATCGCGGTGCCGTGCAACCCCACAACGCGGTCCTTGTCGACGCTGAACAGCTCCTCCAACTCCTTCCGCTCGTTTGCATTCTCTACATTGGCGAAGGATTGTAGACCCAACACTTTCGGATCCACCTCGATAAATTCGACTCCATAAGCCCAATTCATCCTCAGCGCATCGGCAAGAACCTTGACCACGGCCTGGTAGTCACTTCGTTTCATGCCCCAATCGAGCTCATTCAGCACTAGCACATCGGCCGATTGAAGCGCGTCCATCTGTGCAATGAGTTCCTGGTCTGTGATCTTTACCTTGTCCGTACTGCCGGCAGCCTCGCTGTGCACTTTGGCGAGGAAGGCTTGTTTATCAGTCATCGCGAGCGTGATGTCGTCGAGTTCCACGCCTCGCTCGATGTTCCACTCCACCAGTCGCAAGGAAGGACCCATCCCTTTCACATCGGGGCGAAGGGGTTTTGTTCCGCTCAAATACGCTTCGTTGTTCACGAACGGAGTTGTCAGCAACGTTTGCACTTTGGCGGCCAGAGCGGGATCGATCGTTTCCTCTTTACCAAGAGTCACAAGCTCCTGGTAGCTCAACAGCGGAGGCTGTGAACTGCGCGTATACTCGCCTCCCTGAGCATTCTGGGCTGACGCCGGTGAGCCCAAGGTCACCATCAGCAGCAGTAAGAGCTGTCCTGTGAATACGGCGGCGGCGAGGCGCGCATTGAGGGACACGGCCCCGAAATTGGTCCTTAACCTTCGTCCAAAGTTCATCAATTCGACCGCCCTCACGAGGCCTTCGGCCTACCATTTCAAAGCTCAAAGCAAGGTCATTCCTGCCCGCACCAGCGGCCACGCCATGACGAAGACCGGGCTCGTGGTGCTGGATGCAAACCCGCCTTGGACCTTGGTTCACTGCACCTAAACTGTGGCCTAGCCTATCCGGCGTGCCGAACTCGCGGCAACTAGCAAAAATACCAGCGCTTCGCCCGATGAAACAGAGAGGTTATCCTCGATGGATTAGGTAGGATATGGCCTGTTACGCCGGAGTCGAAACCCTCATGGAGGGAATGGTGAGCATCGACAAACCGTCATCTTTCGGTGTCCGGCTTCACACCGTGCCACATCGCAAGCCCCAATCGGTGTTTGTGGAGACAACGTTGGGCTAACCGCCGCGTGCTCATTCGGCATCTCCAGCGACAACGGCAAGATGCATTGCTCGGGATTGGTCGATATCCGATGCCAGGCATCTTGCCAGAAATCGTTACATCAGTTGGCCGCATTAAGACGATTACATGCCGCTCTGAAGCCCTTTGTTTACGATGCGCATCCGACACTTACCATACAACGAAAGGTTAAGAAAACTCGTAGCCGCAGTGCCACTGGCAAAACCTATAGTTTGTAACCCTAATATTCCAAGCGGGTCGGTAGGTCGCAGAGGTAGTGACAAAATAGATCGCTCCTGGCCGATCTTTTGTAAAGGCTACCTGGCCTATTCAGGTCGTCTAAGTAGAGGTCCACCTCCGGGTCGCTTTGCGCGAGTAAACCGGTGTAAGTTCTCGGATTTCTGCTAACTATTGGCAAATCCGAATACCGCGAAATATACGATCGTGTACAGAACCACGGTTGCATCCATCGCTGCGCCCGGCTTGAAACCCTGTGAGTAGGAGTGGCTTCCGTTTGCCAGAACCAGATAAACCATGAAGGCTTTTTCGAATAAGCTGTAGAGGAGAATCGGCTTTCGCCATTCGGCTTTGAACGCGATGGCAATCATGAAGACGCCCATCAGGGCCACCATGATGCCCCAGTGCTGGGTGAGGATCGTGTAGTCCGGGATGAACGGGATTTTCCCGGCAGTCTCCGCTGCCCACCGGGGCCAAAAGGCGTAAACAATCGCGGCAGCTGTCCCAATGCCCGTAATGACAAAGAACGGTTTGAACGTAATATCGAAAAAGCGTTTCATCTACCCTCCGTCTAGACGGATCTTGGTTTGGCCCACTTACTTTACTAGTTCCGCGTCGCCAGCCAACATCAATTGTTTAGGGCTGGCGCGCTGGGCCAATTTGCGGCGCGTGCACCGGCTTCGCCATGCCGTAGAAAACCACAACCCCTTGCCCCCCGCAGCGTGTCGAGAGCGCCTCGCTGGGGGTTCCAATGCAGCTATCGATATTCTGCCAATTGTTCATCGCCCAGACATTGCCTGCCGGGTCGATAGCAATATCGGTGATCATCTGCAGGCCCCCTCCCACGTAGCCGTTTGGAGGCGCGATCTGTCCGCCCGTATGCACGCCGGGCGGACAGTGCTCGGTGCGCACGCCACACAACTCCACAATGGGACTGCTGGGCCCGGCGAAATTGGAGATCCAGATGTTGTCGTTGCCATCCACGGCAACGGCCCACGGGCCTGGCAGACCACCACTCTTGATCGGCGAACCCGGATATGGCGTTCCGTCCGGCCGCAGCACGGTGACACTGCCTCCGTCGAGAGTGCCCCCTTTCTGCGTGGACATGGTCTTCGTCAGGTAGTCAGAGGCCGACTCGACCCCCGCGGCCTTGAGGTGTAATCCCATGTCAACCAGGTGGGCCATCCCCAGCAGGCCAGTGCCGAAACGGTTGGTGATCCACACATTCCCCTGGCTGTCGATGCCTAAACCGCTATTGTTGATTCCGGTCTTGAAGTTCTCCACCTTGCTCGGATCGGAGGCCGGAAAGCGCGTGACATGGTCGACTCCACTATTAGCGACCCAGATCCGGTCCTGCTGGTCGATGCCGAGGTGAAACGGCGCTAGAAACGACTTGCACGGCTCTGCGCTGTCGCCCTCGCAAACGATCTCGCCCTTGGTCAGATCGCCCTTGGGAAAATGCACGAGCTGTCTCTTCTCGATACCCAGCACCCAGACGTCGCCGCTCGGCGTGACGATGATTCCTTGCATCAGACCGAGCCGGCCGCCAAAGTTGATTCCCTCCGGCGGCGTCAGTGGCTTGCCGTTCTTGTCGAATACGGAAATCGATTTACTACCGTAGTTGGTGAGCCACGCGTTGTCCTTAGCGTCTACCGCAGCGCCGAAGGTTCCCCCCTCCATCCCACCGCCGGTGAAGCCTGTAGTGATTGGCGATAGAGGTTTGCCGTTCGGTGCGAACTTGGTCGCGTGACCCTGCCATAATGAATCCTGCCCTTGCCAGCCGATGCTGAAGTTGTCGCCTACCCAGAGGTTGCCCTCGCTGTCGAACATGGCCTTTCCGCCTGCGTCATATCCGCCGCCATCGAACTTGAGCGGCAAAACCCATGCGCTGGGCGCCCAGCTAAGGTATGGCATGTACGGAACGGCGAGCATGTGAGTGGACGGCGATACTTGATAGAACTGGCGGAGCAGATCGTAGATTTTTCCCGGCTGGTGCCACGGGTTAAGGGCGATGGATTCGGCTGCATTCAGCGTATTGGTCGCGGGACCACCACCCGGAGGCGCAGCCGCCGCGAACAGGCTGTTGCAGGCATCCGCCTTTACCCGCATCACGCAGCCGGAAAGCAGGTCGGCCAAAGTCGCGAAGTTGGCCATAGTAGGTGTCTGCCCGCTGTTGAGCGAATTCTGGATTGCATCACCCCATCCACCTGTTTCCAGGTCAACGAAGTTGGGCACGTTGCCCGAGGCGATGCGCAAGCCCAGTGGCTGGCCTTGGAGCGTCGTGTCGTCCAGGAACTGGGCGTTCGTCCATACCGATGCCACTGTGGTCATCTCGTTGATCACGACTTTGGCCGGTAGCTTGCTGCCGACAACCGTGATCAGCGCAATCGCCGGATTATCACCGCCTCCTTGATTGGCCGCAGATACGCCACCAGTAGCCACCAGATAGAGGCTGCAGTCAGGCGTGCCAGTGCTATGGATCACGAATCGGCCATCGTTGCCGGTCTTAGTCTGTGCGAGTTGTTTGGGCGGCCCTGGGCTCGCCGCCAAGAGGGTCACCGTCGATTGGGTGATGGGGACTCCTCCCCCCAGCACTTGGCCCTTAATGTCGGCCGCAAAAGTCGATGTTGCAAAAAACAAGTTAGAAGCCACGATCGCCGCCAGTATCACTTTTCTAAGAGCTGACCTCGAATTCATATCGTTCTCCTTGCACACGAAGATGACCTGCGAATGGTTGAGCGCTGTGGATGGGTCGTTGGTCTTCCGTCCATCATTTAATCGAATTTAAACTCGCCTGAGAACTGGCACTTGTGACAGGCGGCACAGCCGGCGGTCGCAGGACGGGGAGTAACCTTGGAGATTGAGTCTGTATCTCTCAAAAACGCCTGGACTTACCAGGCCCACGCCATGAACAGCACTCGAGATACAGAACGCCGGTCAAGACCTTATACTTGGCCGACGTGGATAGGTTAGGTGGCTTTCTAAAAGATCGCCTAACAAGCGACATATTTCGCCACCTCTGTTAGTTCTACTCTATTAAGTCGAGCTTGCCGGATGCCTTAACGTTAGCCCCACAAGCAATGTCGCAGTTGGCGCAGATAGCTAGCTCCACTAACATCCAGTTGCTAATTCATTTCATCTCGGCTGCCCACCTGTCGCCGGTGACACGCCGATCGCTCCGGCGCCAAAGGTGACATCCTCCCCGTAAATTAGCTTGTGCGCTAGATGAGTTTGCTAAAGATCCTGCGTTGCCCGGTGTGACTGGAGTACGGCGGGTAGCGTACTGCGGGATCAAATTTGGCGCTGCGATACAGCACTCCGCGCGCGTTCGTGAAGGCATCAAAGCCCCACCTCCCGTGGTATTGACCCATTCCGGAGTTGCCCACTCCTCCGAACGGGATGTTTGAAAATAAGGGGTGAATGGCACAGTCATTCACCTCAGCGTCGCCCGAGGAAGTTGCGTCGAAAATGCGCTCTGCCACCGTGAGGTCCTCGGAGAATACATAAACGCCAAGCGGGCTGGGCCGGGCGTTAACCCACTGGATTGCCGCCTCGACCGATTCGATCTCGAGTACCGGAAGAATCGGGCCAAACACCTCCTCCTGCATGATGGGTGAATCCGGGGAGACGTCTACCAGCACCGTTGGAGCAATATAAAGTTCAGATGCGTCGGTCTGGCCGCCGGTAGCGATCTTACCGCTGCCGAGAAGTGCTACGAGCCGATCGAAGTTTCGGCGGTTGATCACTCGCCCGTAATCCGGACTCCTCTGCGGATCATCGCCATAGAAATCGCGAATCGCCTCCTGCAGATATTTGATGAACTCGTTCTTAACCTCGGGCCACACCAGCACATGATCCGGCGCGGTGCAGATGTGGCCGGAGTTCATAAAGCGGCCATTGGCGATGCGCCGGGCTGCCACCTTCAGCTTCGCAGACGGATGAACGATTGTGGGATTGCTCCCGCCCAGTTCCAGTACGCAGGGCGTGAGGTGCTTCGCCGCCGCTTGATGGACGATCTTGCCTACCTGAGAACTGCCGGTAAAGAAGATGAAGTCCCATTTCTGGTCCAGTAGCGCCGTTGTCTCCGGAACAGCCCCTTGGATCACTGCGACTGCGCGGGGATCGAAGTATTTGGGAACCAGGCTTGCCGCTGCCGCGGCGCATGACTCGGCAAGTTCTGATGGCTTGATCACAGCGGTATTTCCACCGGCCAGCGCGGCCGTCAATGGCCCGAACGTCAACATGAAAGGCTCGTTCCACGCGCCTATGATCAGTGTCACTCCCAAGGGATCGCGGCGAACGCGGATGCGACCTGGTTTAAATACAAGTGGAACCGGAAAACGCTGCGGTTCCATCCACGTGGCAAGATGCCGAAGAGCATATTCGGCTTCTTTGGCGCAGTATTCGACATCCATCAGATCCGCGTCGATCACGTTGCGACGCAGATCTTTCCAGAGTGCGTGGCATAGATCATCGTGATTTTGCCTGAACAACGCTCTCACCGCTTCAAGTTGCGTTCTACGCCACGACTGAGGGCGAGTGGCGCCGGACAAGAAGAATTCGCGCTGCCGCTCTACAGGTTTTGCGTAATCCGAATTGTTCGTGATCTTCTCGCCGGAAGAGAGCGTCACGTCTAGAAGTGAATTTGGGAAGCTGTTGTTCATTAGTTTAAGCCTCGCGAGAGATAAGAACCCCTCGCACCTAGTGTCAGCATCTGTTCGAGAACTCCCCCGTGCTACCGCCAAATAGGGAAACACGCCCGCGAGGCGAAAGGGCGTCTTCTGGTTACGTATGCCAGGTGGAAAGCCAGATTGTGCCAAGTAAAGAAACTTTTTCTTCCGAGCTACTAAAGAGTCAAGATGACTACCCATGAAAGCGTAGGGGTGATCCATCCCCTCGAAAGGCGTTGGCTACTGTCGCAAGTGACAGTGTTCGAAAATCCCTTTGAGAAGAATAATCACTTGTGATTCCCTAATGCCCTCTCGCAACCAGAACGCCTAGAGTGATGGCCATCCTTGAAACGCCGATAGTAGGAGTGCCCTCTAGTGAGATATTCCCCTTGCAAAGGAGCGATTGATGAATACCCACTATGACCTGGTCTTTCATCTGCGCTCAGCGCAAGCCAATACGTTTACCAGTTACTCGTGTTTGCCATATTCACTAAAGCCCGCACAAAAGACGGCGTGGAACAGGTAGGGTTCCGTGCCGGCAAAATGACCGGCTTTGCCTGACAGCATTCAGTGCGATGGCTACTGGATGTAGTCGAAGAGTTCGAGGAGGAGGAAGTGATGAGTCAGGGCACCAAAACTCACGAGCAAAAGGAAAAGGAAGGCGGCGGACTTTTACACCGACTATTCGAGTGGGCCTCGAATCCCGGCGCGCCCTCTGGATCAACTCCGGGATCCGAGCTCGACCTTACAGATATTCAAGGGATCATTCTGCGCGGTTACAGGATGCCTATAGTACGGCACTTCCTGCTGACGGTGGGCGTCCCGGCGGAGGCACGGAAGATATTGGGACGACTTGTCAGCGGCGACGAGTCGGACGCGCCGCAGATCACCACTGCAGAAGAGTGGCAGGTGGGTCTTGCACCAGGCCCGGGAGACAATCCCGCTGAACCCCCATCCCACAAACCCGACTACTGCCTTAATCTCGGTATCACCTGGCCGGGACTCCTTGCCTTGGAAATCAAAGATCGAGTCCCTACGCTCTCCTTCAAGTCATTCGGCTCATTCACCGCGGGAGCCGCGGAACGAGCGACTTTTGTAGGGGACACCGGAGCAGGTGCGCCAAAGAACTGGGTCGGCGGGTTCGGGACGGGGTCCGACCACATCCTGGCGACGCTTTACGCCATCAGTCCGGAGGCAATGACTAGCTACAGCGACCGACTCTCTGCTCTGTTTGCTGAGGGCGATGCTTTTCGGGAGATCTTTCGCGCCGACGGGATGGCCCTGACGGAGACGATTGACGGCAAGCCCACCTACACCTCCAGGCTCCATTTCGGCTACACCGACGGCATCAGCATGACCACTATTCGAGGCGGCCCACTGAAATACAAGCCAGATCATCAGCAGCCCTGCGAACCGTGGCTGTTTGTTTTGCAGGACGGGGCTGAGAATTACGTCGTGCCCGAGCCCCGGGAACTCGGCCTTAACGGCAGTTTCGCTGTCTTCAAGATGATCGTGACCGATGTTGTCGGATTCGAAAATAATCTGCAAAAGAACAAGGACAAGATTGACCCGGAACTGCTTGCCGCCAAGATCTGCGGACGGTGGCGCAACGGCGTTCCTCTGGCGTTGTCACCAGAGACTGACAGCCCCCCCGGCGGGATTTCGCCCGACCAGCTAAACAACTTCGAATATGTAAATGCTGATGGGTCAGGCGACCCAAGGGGATTGCGTTGCCCCGTTGGTGCCCACATACGCCGCGTAAATCCGCGGGGGGAGCCAGTCGCAGGACAAGGCGAACCAGGCGGGAGCAACAATGGTCATCGCTTGATCCGTCGTGGTATGCCATACGGGCCAGTCTATGATCCGACTCAACCCTATGACGGTATCGAGCGCGGGCTTCTTGGTTACTTCATCAACGCAAGCATCGAGAACCAATTTGAGTTTGTATTGCATAACTGGGTCAATGACGGCGAGTTCGCCGGGGCGGTCCGGCTAAACCCGAAATCAAAAGATCCTATCGTGGGCACACAAGACCCAGCGGAAAGTATTTTTGTAATCCCCCAGGCGAATGGCGCTCCGCCGATCGAGATCACCGGGTTCTCAAGCTTTCTTAGGACGAAAGCCGCGGCGTACTGTTTCTTGCCCAGCATCACCGCTCTCAAATTCATTGCCGGACTGGTTTGACTGACAGGCACGCACCGGAGGCCCATGCTCACCTTCGGGTGATCTTGCGAAGACTAAGTTAACGGCTGCTGTCGTTGGCCGGATCCCAGATCAATCGAAATTTCCTGAGGTCATCAGCGAGGCTCGGACGTAACGAATACTACCGACGGAGGTAACGCAATATGTCGCTCATCACGGATCTTTTGGAAAAGCCAACGAACCTATCCACCGCCTCTAAGTACACGGTCATGAACGGCGTTCTGTATATCGGAACCGGAGTGCTCATCATTGCCTGGCCTGGTGTGGTGCAGACGCTTTTCAGGGACGCACCTTTCGTTGGGGACGAGGGTGGACTCTTCCGGGTCGTTGGCCTACTGCTTGTGGTCGTGGGTTGGTTCTATTTTTTCGGCGGCCGTTCCGGGGCGCGTCAAGCCGTCGCCGCTTCTGTTGTCGACCGCTTGGTATTCGTTCCGCTGATATTTTTCCCCTTGGCGTTCGCTGGAGTGGACCCCCATTTGCTGGTGGCATTCGCGATTATCGATCTCTTATTAGGAATTGGAGCCTGGATTCTCCTCAGGCGAAAGGCTTAAAGGAACGCAATTTCCGGAACTACTCCCCGTTTGTTCCTGACAGAAAAGCACCGGAGGCCCATGCTCATCCTCCGGTGCCTAACCTTGAATCGTTGGTTCGCCAGACCTGGCGATCAATTCGAAGCAGCTCCTACCTTAGCGTCGGCGAACAGGGCTTTGATGTCTTGCACCGCCAAGCCTGGATAGGCCCTGTAAAACCCGATTGGGGGATAATTATTTGTTGCCGTATACTTCGCGAACGCTTCGGCGTTCTGCGCCACGGGGATCGGCGGGTGATCCTCGACGAATCTATAAAGAACGTCGAAGATCGGTCCAATTTTCTCTGTGAAGTCCTGCATATACTTATCGAAGCTCCCATCGTAAATCGTAAAGAAGCCCAGGTAGTTGCCCGGGAGGGCGACAAAGTGGGCGAAATGCAACGTACCGATGGCATCTGCCCCCTTCGTCACCCTGCCCAGCGTGGCCTCTACAACGATATGCTCCAAGGTAAAGGCTCCCAGGCTCGACTTCAGGTGCAGAGGAAGTAGCAAGGGATGCTGCTCGGCACTACCCGCGAAACCCGCCGCGCCGGCACAGGACTTGATATCTCCGACGGAACTGTTCTGGAAGGCTTCATATCCTACGAGAGGCTGGCTGGTATGGTGCTTCATCCATTGGACGAATGCATCCGAGTTGTTAGCGACTGGCGTGGGAGGAGGGTCCTCCACGTGTTGGAAGATGGCGTCAAAGACTGTGCCGGCAGACTTCGCGAAATCTCCGTAAAGTTTTTCAGCGTCGCCGTCAATGTCGGCGAGGAATAAGAGCGATTTATCGCCCCAGGCTAGAAAACGGGAATAATGAACAGACCCGATGGCATCCTGCGCCTTCGCGAAATCGGCCATCAACGGGGGCAGTTCGTCTGCAATCGCCTTTGCATCTGCGACTGATTTCATCGGAAACGCAATCGTCAGATGACTTTGAATTGCACTCATACAGTGCTCCTTTCAGGTTAGTCAAAGCAAAGCGATACTCATATCGTCAGTCGCTGTGCTCTGGGTTAAGGGTTGATACATTCAATTGAATTCACGTGGCCCGTTCGTTTGTTAGCAGTCACCCGACGTCGCGATCTATGCAAGATACAATCACGCCGGAAATCACACGTTCGATATTTCAGTTCACTCTGCTGCAGCTGATCGAAAAACTGTCTCCCGCGACAGGTGCGAGACCCTTGGTGCAGAATCGGGCCTTCCTCTTATCTGCGTTCCTGGCCTACGGCATGTAGTTCTTGCTGCTGCGGGTCCACCCACGCGGTCGGCTCCTTCAGCGAAACGTTGTTTAGCTCCCGTCGCAAGCTCGAGATCGTTTGGTAGACGACACGGCGAATGCGATTGATGCTGCCAAGCGGGCGATGCTGCGGTAAGGCATGCCAGGGATTGAAGGAGAGATTCTCGGCCAGCGCATCACGTTCCGGGGTGGCGAAGACTTGCTGTGGGATCGTGATTGTCGCCACCTTATAAAAGGGGGCTTGGGCTTCCGTCCATTGGTCATGGGAATCTTCGACGCTCATTGTGTCAGAGGTGCGCGGTTGGACCAGAAAGTCGAATTTGGCGTCTCCGTCTTGCAACTGGTCGATCATGGCCTGACGAAGGAAGTTCGTGTCCGGGTGATGTGGAAGCTCCTTTTCTATCCCGTTGCATGGCACTGCGGAAAACTTGATCGCCTGCTTGTAGGGCGGGTCACCGAGCCGGTATGGTACCGGCGACCAATAGCGGGTAGCGAGCGGATTGGCAATGCGCGACGATTGCGCCGCTAGAGCGCGCTCTGCGCCTTTCAATCCAAGGGCCAGCCCAGCCGATAGTTTGACCAGAGGATTGGAACTGTTGATGCGTTCCACGAGCTTCAGATAATTCTCCGCGTGGTCGGTTAGGAACACCGGATCATTGATCATCATGAAATCCTGGGTCGGGGCGAAGCGATCTTCCTCAAGAATCTTTTCGCCGGGGACTTCAAGAAGCTTTATCGCCATGCCGCGGACGTCCCCTTTGGCGTCGGAGCGGTGAGCGTCCCCATCGGCGTTGGAAAATCGAATCCAGGCTGGATAGCGCTTGCCTGGCACAAAGACACCTTGGGCGAGATGGGGTGGCAGAATGTCTTCAACGCGAAATTCAGCGCTGACACAGCCATGCGCTTTAGGGTGCGCATCCCGGCGTGCGGGGGCACCTTGTTCTGCGTATCGTTGGCGCACCGTGTTCGCGATCGTCTCCGCTATCTGTTGCGCTATTTCGATCTCATTCTCGTGGAGCGCCTCACCCAGGTCCAAATCCAAGAGCCACTCGTCAGTCATATTTGTCTCTCCTATCCTCCGTGAGAAGCGTACGGACTAGATCATCGACAGTCAGCCGGGCGGTGCGTACCCGCCGCCCGTCTCGAAAGCGAACCAGGAACACTCCGTCGTAATGTAAGTTCGACCTGCAACCTGCTACACGCCACGCTCTGGCTGGTAAGGGTCGAGCAAAAATAGATGATTGTCGTCCACGGTCTTAGCCGTCGCGTTCGTCATCGGGAGGGTCGCTTCGATACGCGTGCCAGAGCCAGGTTTCGTGGTGATAGTAAATTTCCCACCAACCAAGTGGAGTCTTTCACACATACTAATCAATCCGAGTCCAAGTCTCGCTTTTGCAGCGTTGTGAACGAAGCCCACCCCATTGTCAGAGATAGTGAGATAGAGGGAATCGCAAGTCCCATTCAATCGAATATCGATCTCGGTCGCGTGGCTGTGCTTCGCGATGTTGTGCAACGCCTCCTGCATGACGCGAAAGAAACAGAGAGACACCTCAAGCGATAAGTCTTCTGGAACGCCGGAGCACTCGCAGCGCGCCTCGATCTGATATTGCTCTGAGAATTCCCGGCTTAAGGCACGGACCGCGATTTCAAGACCAAGCAAGTCCAGCTTCGATGAGTGAAGGCGATGCGACAGATTCGAGACATCCTGGCTGACTTCCTTGAGCTTGCCGGAGAGACGTTCTAATCGCGCAACGGTTTCGCGCGAGGAGTCCGTCAGGGACATCCTGGTTCTTTCAAGATCCATGATAAGCAGTGCCAGGGAATGGTTGATGCTGTCGTGAAGCTCCTGGCCGACCCTTCTGGACTCTGCCTCCTGAGCGTTGATCAAGCGCTGGGCCAAAACCAACCGAGCCTCCTCCGCTTGCTTGCGCACGGTAATGTCCTCTGCAGTCACCAATGCACACGGCCTCCCGTCAAACCGTATGAGCTCCGCGGACAGAAGTGTGATGAGAGGTTCGCCCCCCTTCGTTTGGAAGACTTGCTCGCTTTGCGGAACGCGGCCGTGCTTAAGCAAGGTGTGAAACATGCGATCGCGATCCGCTACCGTGTTCCACAGGCCCAGCTTCAGGCTGGCCTTGCCTAGAACCTCGGCACGGCGGTAGCCTGTGCACTGTTCGTAGGCACGATTGACGTCGCAGTACCGAAGGCTATTCAACTGAATGATGCAAAGGATGGCCGGGCTCGCGTGGAATATGGTCGCGAAATTCTCCCGAGCCTGATGAAGATGATGGTCCATTTCGTGTGCATCCACCGTTGCGAGCGTAGCCATCTGTTAATCCTCTCGGGAATATGCAACCACTTGGGTCAGATTGCTTGATCTTCCAAGCAGCCGGAGAGCAAATACATTGGGTGATCGCCCAGACCAATCCACAACGGGCGGTGTAAACCTTGCGCGGCCCAACTCTTTATGGAGGGCCAGCCCAGACTACGGGCAATGGGGCGAACGGATGTCTTCTGATTAGGTATGCCAGGTGAAAAGCTGAATTGTGCCAGGCGATGAAACTTTTTCTTCTGAGCCACCGACGGTCAAAACTCTACTCCAAGTGAATGAGTATTCATGGAAAACAAACATTGGACTGATTCATTGTGGTCCATAATCCGGAGGCCCATCTGATGCCGGCATGGCCGAACGGCGCGAAGGGAGGAGGCGCGGCGTGCGACGTAATGGCTAGAACAGGATCTTGATGGTGAGCTGGCCGGACCGCGGGCCACCGATTTGATAGAGGGGATTCAATACGCCCAGTTCCTCGTTGAGGGTTTGTGTTATCTGGCCAAAGCTGGGATACCCGAGAACCGTATTATTCAAAGATGCGGCGAACATCGGGTGATTGAAGACGTTGAAGTACTCCGCGCCAAGAAACAAGCTCGCGCGCTCGGTGAGATGAAACTCCCGGCGGAGTGAAAGGTCGGTTTGGTCGATGGGGAATCCGCGGAAGTAATTGCGCGGCAGGTCGCCGTATTGTCCTGCGGGGGGCGCCGTAAAAGCCGCTGGGTTCAGAGTTCTACCGCCCGGCTGTCCCGGGGCGGCGAGGTAGAAGGGCACGCCAGGTACGATATCGGCACGTGTTTCGTAAAAGATGGGAGAGTTAACATTCGCTCTGACACCATAGGGCGTCGCTGAACTTATTAGCACGATGCTGTCGATGTGCCAGTTCCGCAGGAGGGCGTCGCTCGGCCCGCTCCAGTGTGGCGAGGGTATCTGCCAGGAAACCGCCGCAGAGAACGAATTCCGCACGTCGAACCGTGACGGTCCAAGATCTGACGCGACCTTCACGTTGCTCAAACTGGTTGTCCAAATTCCCCCGTCGGTATCGTCCGAGGCGGTGTCGGTGGATTTTGCGAGGGTGTAGGATGCGAGGGCCTGAAAGCCGCGCGCCATGCGGCGCTGAAACTGGAGCTGCAATGCGTTGTAGTTGGACCAATCGCCGTTGTGAGTGGCAAAGGTATCGTAGCCGGCGGTCGAGATGATTGTGTCTTCGCGGAGAAGATTATCTCCATGCGCGCCGACGTAGGTCGCCGACACCGACTGATTCGCTCCTAAACCGCGCTGGACGGCAACATTCCACTCGTAGGTGGAAGGGACCTTCAAATGGGGATCGACCGCATCGATATATGCAGTGCCGATACGGGGCGTGAGCGTAAAGCCAGGGGGCTGGAAGGCGGGGTTGGTCAAATTGAACGGTATCGGGCCGGAGACACTGTCCGCAGTGTAATAGGGAAACCAGATCATCGTCCCGGAGAGTCCCCCGCCGTAGCCCAGGTCATAATACCGTCCAAAACCGCCCCGCAGCACAGTCTGTGGAGTGAACTGAAAGGCAGCACCGGCGCGCGGCGCGAAATTGTCGAATCGCGTATGCCAGAGCGGCGTGCCCGCGGGAGCAAGCCCGAAGGAGGCCGAATCGAAGATTCCCGTCACCGCATAGAGAGGCTTTCCGGGGGTGACGGAGCGCATGGGAGTGTTGATCTCCCAGCGCAGGCCATAGGTCAGCGTAAGGCGCGGCGAGACTTTCCAGATGTCCTGGGCGAAGAAGGAGTAGTTGTCAATCGCAGCGGTGATGGAGGCTCCGCCTATGTTGTAAACCGAGTCCACAATTCCTGTCTGCAGACTGGCGTAATTATTCGCCGCAATGGAGAATCGATAGTTATCGTTGTCGGTGGCTGGATTGAGGTGTCTAAAGTCAGCTCCGAACTTAAGCTGGTGCGCCCTGGCCGTGACAGAGAAGTTATCGATGAAGTTAAGCTGCTTCTGGACGTTCCCCACCTCCCGGCCCTTCTCGATCTCGCCGCTTGTACCGGGAGGGGAGAATCCAAACTGGCTCGTTCCACTGCCGTAGCCGGGTGGGAACATCGCTGAATCGGGCGGCGGCACGGCGCCATGGAAGCTGTCCATAACAACAATATGGCCGCCTGTGTCCCGGCTCCAGTTTCCTCTGAAGTCATTCACCAGGCCTGAAGGGGAGGCGTACGTTGCCCCGAGAGTGGCCGAGTTGGAATTGGCGGTGAAGCTATCGTCTTCGGACCAGAAGCGCGTCCACTCCGTGGAGGGGGCCTGATTGTAGCGCCCAAAAAGACGCAGATGCTGATTGATGGTGTGGTCGACGCGCAGACTGTAGGCGTCAAGGGATGTAGGGTCGGAGTATCCCACGGTGAGAGGGGCAGTGAGGCCGTCGGAATTGAGGGGTCCGTCCGGCAGCGGTAGGGAAGCCATCAATGGCTGGTAGGAAGGTGCGACCTTCTCGCGCGCTGCCGCTGTATAGAAGTTGCCGGTGGCCGTCTGCGGCAGCAAGAGCCGCAAGCCCTCATAGGAAAAGAAGAAGAAAGTACGGTTTCTGATGAGGGGGCCACCGAGCGTGCTGCCAAAGTCGTTCTGACGGAGTGGTGGAACAGGGTTCGGGGGCCGGTCGAAGTAGTTGCGGGCATCCAGCGCGTTGTTTCGCAGGTAGTCGTAAACCGTGCCATGAAACTGGCCGGTGCCGGAGCGGGTGACGATGGAGATCTGCGCGGGGCTGCGCCCATACTCGGGCGCAAAGGTCGAGGTTTGGACGCGGAACTCCTGCATCGCATCCACCGAGAGCAGGCCATTGGTACCTCCGCTGACGGTGAGTGAGGGCAGGGTACCGCCCAGGGTTTGTCCTGGGTCAAAAAGAAATGACGAAGCCGAGTTGGCGCTAACGCCATCCACAGTGAAGTAGGTGGAGTTCGTGCGCTGACCGTTCACGCTGAACTCACCGTAGCTGCCTCCTCCTCCTCCTCCACTTGAAGAAACGAAGTTAACGCCAGGCGTAAGCCCGATCAACGACTGGAAGCTGCGGCCGTTGAGCGGCAGATTCTCGACGAACTGCGGGTTCACAACAGTGCCAACCGCAGGAGATATATCCACCGCCTGGCCGCTCGAAGTGATGGTCAGCGACTCGATGATTGACCCGATCTGCATGATAAAGTTACGGCCCACCGCATCCTGCGCGCTAAGCACCAAACCCACCAGCACAATCTGCTGGAATCCTTGATTGTCGACGATGAGCCGATACTGTCCCGGACGAAGATTGCGGAGTACATACACACCGTTCTGGTTGGTGAGTACGTTGAAGCGAGTGCCTGATTCCACATTGACCGCACGCACTTGCGCTCCCACCAGCACCGCGCCTTTACTGTCTGTTACCAGCCCCGAAACGGTCGCGGTGTCGCTCTGTGCCAGCACGAGAGCGGGCTCAAGGCATAGAACGAGCAGAAGGTAAGCGACGAGGCGGACCATGGCCGTCATGCTCCTGGTCTGGAAGGATTCTCCGTTAACGATAACCGAGGCAGCGGTTACGGGTGATTGGCCTCGCCAAGGTAGGCGTAAAGAAGCCGTTGATTGCTGGGCTGTTTGGCGCCTCCCTCCGGTTCCACTGTGACAAACACCGAGTCAATTTCCTTTACGGCCGCGGGATCGTCAGTCTTGAGCGCCCAACGCCGTTGTGTCTTGTCGTCAACATATAAGAAGCCCAGGCTGCGCAGGGAACTCGCTTTGCCTTCCTGCTGTCCCCACACCTGAAAGGTTTGTTTCGCGTTAATCTTTCTTGCGTCCGTCAGATCGAACGCATAAAAGATAAGCGACTTGCCTTCTGTCAGGAAGACACGGCCGAAAGCTTTCCCGGCCTTTCCATTAGGATCGGTATCGCGAACATCCACCACATGCAACTGACGAGCGCCCATTAGATCGCGAACGTCTTTGCCTGCGGTTGCGAGTTGACGCTCCATATCGATATTCGTGGTGGCCGTCTTTAGCTGCTGCGACAGCTCGTTTATGTGCACCTGATCCGCCACCATCTCTGCCTGATCGGAAGCCCGTGCCTGATTCAATTGCGCGAGTTCCGCTCCGGCGTCGGCCAACTGCTTTTCCAGCTGCTTTCGTTGTGCCTCGGCCTGCTCGAGCGATTGAGCGTTGTGGGAGGCTGATAGTGTTGCCGCTGAGAGTGCCTGTTCGTTATCGTGCCGGGCGCTGGTGGATGCCACATGGAGCGCTGCGAGTTGAGCGCGCAGACCTTCCGTTTCGGTCTGCTGGTCGGCGAGGGTGCGCTGCAGCCGCGAAACGGTCGCGTCCAGAGTAGCATTCTGCCGGGTGAGCTGCTCCAGCTGCTGTTGTGCCTGCATGACACTTTGTTGATCACGTTGGGAAGGGGAAGGAAAGGTAGTACGCGCAACGTAAACAATGGCAACGAGTACGGCAGCAAATATCACGGCGCCAGCTAAACTTAGATTCCATTTGGGCGACGATTCCAGTTTCTGGACATCTGGCGAGAACTCAACGCCTTCGGCCGCGGCCCTTTTGAGAAACCGTTCTGTGGCGCCGAATTTGGGACGGTTGGTGATCATGCCGACGCTTCGCCGGAGGCGACTCTGGTCTAGCGGTAGACCGAAATGGACGAGTTCACCGAACTCTACGACCGCATTCTTGCATTGGCCGCAGCTCTCCCAATGCCTTTGGAAGTCCACTAGTTCGTCGCCGTCGAGGTACCCGCCGGCTGCCAGTGCAGCTAATTCCTCATATTGTGAATGGTCACTCATCAGCTTGAAATCTTGACTGCCCCCCGCGGCTGAGTGATAAACGAATGCAATTTCTCCAGCCCTCGATAATAGTGGTGGCGCACGTTCGATAGAGAATCTCCAGTCTTGTTAGCAATCTCCTTCATGGAGAGCCCTTCGTAGCTGGCTAACTCAATCACGCGCTTTTGAGGTGCGCCCAGGGAGGCCAACCCCTGCTGCATCAATCTTTGCAGTTCTCCGGGCGCGTATTTCCCTCCGCTGAAAAACTCGCCACTAAACGCGGGATCCTGATCTTCTATGCCCTCCTGGTTGTAAAAGTTCCTTCTCTTCAGGTAGCTCTTCCAATTGAAAGCGCGATGATACGCATATTGCAGTAACCACACTTTGAGTGTGCCTTTCCGGGGGTCGAATTGTGCCACCGAGCTGTAAATTTCGAGGAAGACGTTCTGGGTCACGTCTTCGGCCTCGCCACGGTCGCGAACGATTTTGAGCGCAATACTGAAGACGAGACGATGGTAGCGCTCAAACAGGACCGCAAGAGCGTCGTTGACGCCGGCCTGGAGCTGGACCATTAACTGGTCATCGGTCAATAGTTTGAGCTCTGCGAGGTTAGGCTGGGGAGGGCCAAACCTCGAGCGAGATCCCGAAGTCACCGATAACCTCCACAGTGCGGCCTCAGCCCCGGGGCCCGTGGCCACGTCATGTCGACGACCGGGCTCCTGGAGCCATTGGAGGTTATCTCACCCGACCCGTCCACATACTCCTCCTGAGCGTATCCGGGCGCCGAACATGCGGGAACTAGCAAAATTACGAGTTGACCGGCCTTTGTCTCATGGACACCACCCTTGCCCCAAGCTTCGTGGTCTGCGGGCATCTATCTCAGCGGGGCACGGGTCGTGAAATGGTCGACGGCTGCTTCGCCGCAGTGACCCCGACTCCGCAACAAAGAGTGGACCACGCAAACGAGAAGGTCCATGGGAAGAATTACTAGCGTGCCGCTTAAAGCGTCACACGTTCCGCATTTAGAGAATCCGCTGGCTCGATGATCACGTAGGATGAGGGCGTGGTACGCCGGACTAGACCCTCATGGAGATAGGACCCGTTATGAACAACCGAGTCCTCATCCTCTGCTCCGTAACGAGAAAAATTACCAGTCCTTTGCGCACCATCTCCGCAGAAGCGACGGCTCGCCCATAGGAACGAGTACAGCCTGCCACGGTGAGAAAGAATCCGACAAATGGGCTGATAACAGAGCGCCGCCATGGTTATCAAAAAGTTCTGGACGCGTGCCCGAAAACCGTACTATTGTGGAAGTAAGTACCCACACGTCAGCGCCGTCTTCCCTTGACGGCCCTGTATGGTCTTGCACCGGCGACTTCTACTCGTGCAACGGCCGCCAACCACCGGGAAAAGCATGACCGCCTGTCGGCGGGATGAGTCCGGCTAGCAAACGGAAATCTGACATCGGAAGTGCTTTAGGCAGGGTGCGCTCAGTGCGTCCTCTTGATTAAGCAGTTTTGACAACTTGGAAAACATCAGGCCAGATGGCACGGACCGGCGCCCCAGTGGACTTATCACGCTTATCGCGCACTTTTGTTTGAAACCTGGAGATCCACAACCTCAATACAATCTCGGAAGTAACCGCTGCTGAGGTGAGCGCTGTGTCATCCCGCCTGGAAATGGCACTAACAAGGTCGCGATGGATACGAGGCCCGGGGGGGCGGGTCGTCAAAACGTGAGCCCAGCCCGGAGGAGTGTGTGTGAATTAGCAAAGCTAGACTTTTGTGCGGGAGCCGGGGCGCACCGCAGATCCCTCGGCTGCGCTCCGGGATGACAAAAGAGAGCCGCGCTTCCATGTTTTCGTCAGCGTCGGTTTGGCAGCCATCATCTATGGAAGTGTCACCCTCCACAGGAAATCCGGGGGAGCGTAGCCGAGGGACCTGCGGCGCGCCCCGGCTCCCGAACAAAGGTCTGGGTTTCGCTAGTTCTCACACAGACTCGGAAGGGCTGGGATCAAGTTGGAAAGACCAGGCTAGATCATACGGACCGGCGCCTGAACCAACTTACCGCGCTTATTTCGCTTATTTCGCTTATTGCTTATTTCGCTTATCACGCTTATTTCGCTTAGTACGCTTATTTCGCTTATCACGCTTATTTCGCTTAGTACGCTTATTTCGCACTTTTATTCGGAACCTGGAGATCCGCAACCTCAGTACAATCTCAAAAGTAGCCGAGGGACCTGCTGTGCGCCTCTCCCTCACGCAAAGGCTGGGTGCCCCAGTGCCCCGATTCCTGTGAAGCCTTGTGACTTATATACAAAATCCGGGGGAAGCAAGGGGGAATCTGTCCCTTTCACTCCACTGCAACAGCCTGCATCTGCGGTTTCTTCCAGGTACTGTTGATGACCGTCTCTCCCGGCATATAAACGCGGTAGATCGCGTAGAACGGGCCATCTGGGGCGGGTAGCCAATTCGATTCCTTATCCTTGCCCGGTGAGTCCCTCTGGATATAGAACGTGAGCGAACCATCGGGGCCATACTTATAGGACTGAAGCGTAGTGGAATTCAGCAGGTAGCGCTTGAGCGGATTCGCTACCAGGAGTTGGGTCTTGCCGTCGTACATGGTCAGCGACCAGAAAGCCTTGTTCGGCGGAAGGGCGCCTTGGGCGAAGTGAAGCTCATAGCGGGCTTTCAAAGCATTCAGCGGCTGATGGCCGGCGTCGACGAAGTAGCCGAAGTAGATTGCGTCCTGTTTCGAGTTTCCGTAGAGCCCCAGCTTGGCCCCGACGTAACGATACAGATAGTTATCCTTAAGGAAGGCCCGGGTGCCGAAGAGATCTCCGCTGGAAATCTCGTCTGTATTGATCTTTTTCATAACCACAGCGAGGTCGGCGTTTGAGTCCGCGATGCCGTCATGGATAGCTTGTTGGATCTCCGGTGAAAACCTGCTGAGGTCGAAGCTCTGGCCAGGACCGATGTTCAGCTTTGCGAAGCCGGCGAGCAGATCTTTCTCGGATGGGTTGGGTGGGCAGAACTGAAAAAGAAAATTGGCGACCGGAAAAACGTCCGGCGAAGGTGCCATGATGTCGGCGGGCTGGGGCCACTTGACCGCCGGAGGCGAAGGCGGCGCGGGCCGCTGAAGGAATGAGCTCAGGGGTTCCACGTGGTAACTGGACTGGATTTTGCTGACGTTGGGCAAGTCGGCCATGTTGAAGAGTTGGGTGCGGAAGAGAGCGTAGCCGAATTGCGTCTCGTTGTGGATGACGGCCTTAATCCCAGTTGGAGTAGCGCCATTCCAGCCAGGACCGGCGATCATGAAGATCCCGCCGTCGTTCCCGTAGGCGCGGGTGCCGAGATACCCGAAGTTATAGGTATAGAGATCGACGAGCTGCGTCGTGTAGTAGCGATCTGGCTCGATCTTCGGCATGGTGATGACGATTGGCTCCGCCCGAAGATCCATCCAAAGGTAGGAATAGGGAGTGTCGGAATTGGGAGTAACGACAAACTTGTCCTCAGGCGTGGCAACTGATTTTGAACTGTTGAGGCTGTTGAAGACGCCCCGATAATCGCGGCTGTTTTGATCGATCGCCTGCTTGTACATCGTCTGATAATTGGCCGCCATGGGAAAGGCATAGATGTAAGCTTCCTTGGCAAGGGAGCGTGCCTCTTGTGGGGTGAGGCTATTGGAGGTAGAGGCGTCACCAGGCTTTTCGTATTCGTGCTGAATCTGCATAAATCCTCCTGTGGATTTAACCTAGGTTGCTCGAACAACCGGTGGAGACTTCCACGCGCCTTGGATGAGCTCTGGTTTGGGCAGGTAATACCGCATGGCGAGCATAAAGGATGCTTTGGGGCAGGGAAGCCAGTTTGCCTCTTTGTCATTTCCTGGCGATTCGGATTGGATATAGATCGTGAGTCCGCCTTCGGAATCCAGCTTCAGGTTAGGCAGCATAGGCGAGTTGATGAGGTAGCGGTTGATTGGGTTTTTGACCAGAAGCTGCTGCGGCAGGTTATACATAGTGAGCGACCAGAAGGCGTCAACCGGCGGAAACTCTCCTTTGCTGAAGTGAAGCGTATAGCGCGCCTTACTGCCATCGAGAGGGCTACCGCTGGAGTCCTTCTCGTACAGGGGATAGAGTGCTTCTTCCTTGGAGTTGGCGCCGATACCCATCTGGGCTCCCGTGGCGCGGGCGACGTAGTCGTTGTGAAGGAAGGCGCGCGTTCCAAAGAAATTACTGATGTCTCCGCCGCTCGACATGCGGCGATCGTCGATCTCCTTCTGTCCATCGGCCATGCCGCCTTCAAGGGCAGCCTTCATCTCCTGCGAGAGCGAATCGACATCGATGGTTTCGCCCGGGCCGACGCCGATACCGGCGAAGCCGGTGCGCAGAACCGCCTCACTGGGTTCAACGGGACAGAACTGTAGCAAAAAGCTCATCACATTAAAGAACTGCAGTGAGGTCTTCATCTGGGTTGGGGGGACGGGCGCAATCCACGGGATCGTGGGCGTAGCAGGCGGAGCCGGTTGCCCGAGGAACGCAGAAAGAGGCTGCGCTTTGTACCCGGATTGTATCTTCTTGACATTGTCGAGGTCAGCGGAGTTAAAGAGTTGGGTCCGGCCAACTACGTTGATAAACTCGGTCTCTGGACGGAGAACTTTAGTGATGCCGGAGGGGACTGCACCTTTCCATCGCGGACCGGCGACAAGAAAAGTACCTCCACTATTCCCGGTAGTGCGGGTGCCCAGGTAGTCGAAATTAAAGGTATAGAGGTCCATCATCTGAAAGACCCAGTAGCGGTTCTTCTCGACTGCAGGGACGGTGAGGACCATGGGTTCGGCGCGCAAATCGAGGCTTAGGAATGTGTAAGGGGTATCGGAGTTGGGCGTGACGAAGGCGCTATCGTCAGGAGTGAATACGCGGGCAAAGCTGAGCGGTGCGTTGAATGGCCCTTTGTACTGGGGATTGTGTTTGTCGATTGAGAAAGCGTACATCGTGAGGTAAGCCTGCACCATTGGGTAACCATAAATGTATGCATCCCGGGCAATTGCTCTGGCCTCTGCCGGCGTAGGTACGATCTGCAAGTGGGGTTTTGATGCCATGCGAGTTTCCTCTGTGGGTGGTGCTACCGGAGTAAGCCGTTGCTCGAGGAAATGTCCGTCATCCTCCTCATCGGATGGGTCGTCGGGCTAGTTTGTCGCTGCCGCGTATGAAGGATCCGCGGCGGCGTGAATTCCTAGAATTTCACACTATGCCGAAAAAAACGACTGTCAGTTCTAACAGTGGAGAACCTGCCGAATTCCGCAGGCGCAGATCCACCATCAAGCTTGCATTTCATTGTGGCTGTCAATTTGGAGAGTAAACAAACCGGACAACCCGGTTCTTACTCCAGCATTCATCGTTGAGTTCGGGACAAGCTGGATACAACTGCCCCCATCCCGTCGCCACCACGATTCGATTCTCCGCAATGCCCTTGCTTATCAACGTTTGCTTGACCCAATCCGCTCTTCGCTTTGAGAGCGTGAGATTGTAGCCCAGCTCGCCTCGTGAAGAGGCATAGCCCTCAATGTAAAGGCGATCATTCGCATGATCTTTTAACCATTGGACATTGTCGTCCAGGGTGTTCGGGTTCGAAGGGGAGTCATAGTCATTCCAGGGGAACAGGACCTCGTGCACGTTTTGGTTGAAGGCTTCCTGCTCGGGACCAAAGAGAACCACTCTTGGTTTTCCCCAGTAAGCAACCCAAAAGGCAACATCCGCCGGGGCTTCTGAAAAGGCAACATCCGTGGAAGCTGCTGAAGTACCTTGTTGTGCAAATGTTTCGATACTGGTCAAAAAGAACATTGCGATCACGACGAAAACAAGACGGTATTTCATGGGATGTTCGTAACCTCCATTTCAATTTCCAGGCCCAAGTCCGGTTAAACTTCTGGGGTCCGTTGCCTATCTTTGCCCATTGCGATGCGATTGGGTACTGTCAGATTAGCCAGTTATCAGGCGAGAGAATGCGCAGGGGCCGGCGGATCAATGATCTCCAGCCACCCTGTCAGATGTGACAGTTGAAGCCCTGGACCCCGGCCCTCTACTCTCCTCATGAGTGGAGGTCCCCGGTGCTGCCGCGGTGAGGAGTACACGGCCCGGAGCGCCTTTGCGGTTGCCTGTGCCGCTGCGAGGAAGAAACCGAAATGAACCTGCCAAGCTTTCCTGAAGTCGACTTGTTTTCCGCCGGCATCAACGCCCTGAACGGAGTGCTGATCGCCCGCAATCCTTCGCACAACCGCGGCTACACGGTCGCGGGATTGTTGATCATGGCTTACTTTGGCGGGATCGGGGGCGGCGTGTCGCGGGATCTGCTGTTGAATGACATCCCCGGGCCGCTCCAGGGACCGGATTATCTTATCGTGTGTCCCCTGATGGGTCTGCTGGGGCTGGCCATTTATCGCTACGCCGAGTCGAGGGAAGAACAGTTTCGCACCAGAGTTCTGGCCTACTTCAAATCATTCACTTTACCCTGGTTCGCAATCCTTGGTGCGCACAAGGCGCTCGATCACAACCTGGGCATCTTTGCCGCGATCGTGATCGGGCTCATCGCCACCACCGCTGGCGGGGTATTCATCGACCTCTTCTCCGGGGTCACGCCTGAGATCGTGAGGCCGGCACAGCAACTTGTGACCGCAGCTCTTCTGGCCAGCACTGTCTACACCCTGATCGCGGTCTACGAGAAGGACAGCACTACCTTCTTTCCCGTCACACTGGTCGCAGTGCTGGTTTCGTTTGTCTTCCGCGTGCTTGCTGTCCGGGATCACTGGGGGTCCTTTGTACCGCTTGTCGCGCCCGGTGAAGGACCGGCCGGATGAACAAGGTCCGCGCTGATGGCGTTCGAAGTCTGCCTTCTGCTACTCTCTGCCGTAGGTCTGAGGGAGGCTTCGCATGAGCACTGTGGAACCAGCAAAGGACCGGGGAACAGTTCTTGCCGAAGAGCGAACTGATCTGGCCTACCAACGCACGATCATTGCAGCGGAAAGAACGCTCATGGCGTGGATCCGAACCGCTCTATCGATGATCGGTTTCGGGTTCACGATTTTCAAGTTCTTTCAATACCAGGCTGACGAAATTGCTTCCGGTAGGATCCAGCGTCCCAACGCACCGCGGAATCTGGGGTTGACCTTCATTACTGTCGGGACCCTGGCATTAGCGGGCGCAGCCTGGCAGCACCGCCAGTTTTTGAAATCACTTGGGACATCAGAGAAGAAGCATACGATCTCCATCTCCATCGTTGTAGCGATGGTTGTTATCGTAATCGGAATCGTCACGTTTTACGGGGTCCTTCTGAAGGCCGGACCGTTTTAGCGCCTATTTTCTTCTATCCAACGGGTGCGAACTGGCTACGGGTGCTCCAGCGACCAGACTTTTTGGATGAGGGCGAATAGGAAAGCGGCAGTAAGCCCGAACAAAATCCACCCGTCTAATGCCTCGAGCGGTCCCATGATCGCCCAGCTCGGCTCCAGGTGGAGAGGAGTACCCCCTACAGTGGTCATGACGCTGATCGAGTAGAGCATAGCGTCCTTGCGGTCGCCGCCCAATGTGCCAAGCAGATGGTAAGCGATGGACCACATCCACGCTTCAAGACCATGCAGGCATATGGTGCAAAGGGAAGATCCCCCCACCACAAAGATAGACAGGGTGTGGGTAAGACGTTTGTTCTTCTCCTCTTCAAGGAGGGTACGCAATCCCCGGCTGAGCAGCCCAAGAGCAAAAGAGTGGAAGACGATCGTTACAACAATGAGGGGTATGCTCCATAGCCAAACGGATCTCCACGGAACAAGCGTGACAGAAGTCATAAGTGATAGCCAGTTAAACAATGTGCGACGGTACCGAAAACTGTCACTTAAGACAGGTAGAGCGATTCTTAAAAAGGGTTCATCAATATGTCACGCGCACTAGAAGTTTTGCTAATGGAATGCCCAGCGCGTTATTTATAGACTTCTTTTCCAGGCAACGAGCGTTGCTTTTGGAGGGGGGACCCCTGATGGATGTCGTAGTTATTGGCGCCGGCCCGACCGGCATGGTTGCTGCGCTCCGGTCTGCAGAGTTGGGTGCAAAAACAGTTCTCATCACCCGCGGGGAAATAGGTGGTATGGCGGCCAATGACGGCCCCATCCCCGTCCGGGTACTTGCTCAGGCGGCGCGGTTGCTTCGAGAGGCGAAACAGCTCGGCAAGTATGGTATTTCTGTGAGCGAGCCAATCCTGGATTATCCTCGACTGCTCGCGCGCACCCGCGAGGTCGTCCATGACGTGCGCGAACATGTTGCCCGGCGCGAGCAGCTCGAAAGGGTGGGGGTCACGATTTACGACAATTCCGGCACCGCGCTCTTCGTCGACGCCCACACGATCGAGACTGGGCGCGGGCTGCGGCTCCGAACAGACAAAGTCATCGTGAGCGCTGGCGGAACGAGCCGGCGGCTGCCCATTCCTGGTTTCGAATTAACCTCTACACACAGCGACGCGTGGAGGCTGACTGCAGTTCCACCCTCGATGATTGTCGTTGGAGCGGGAGCTACGGGCGTGCAGGTGGCGTCCATTTTCCAGGCCTTAGGCTCACGGGTCCAGCTGTTTGAAGCCGGCCCCTGCATCTTGCCGACGGAGGACAAGGACGTCTCCACCGTAGTCGCAAATGCCTTCCGTGAATCTGGCATGATCGTGCGCGAGAACTTCGGAATGATCGAGTCGTTCGAGAAGACCCCGAGCGGTGTGCGTATGACCTTCACCAAGGAGGGAACTCGTGACAGCGCAGAGGCCGCTCTTGTGGTCGTGGCCATCGGCTGGGTGGCGGACACGGCCGGCCTGAACCTATCGGCGGCAGGTGTCCAGACCAATGCTCGGGGCTATGTGCAGGTCGACGAGTACCTCCAGACCTCTGCACCTCATATCTTTGCGGCGGGCGACATCACCGGCCGCCTCATGCTTGTGCCCCAGGGCGTCCATGATGGCTTTGTGGCTGCCACCAATGCCGTGCAAGGCCCCACCATGACCATCGGAGACCAGGTAAGTCCGATTGGCAGCTTCACTGAGCCGGAATACGCGCAGGTAGGGGTAACGGAAGCGAAGGCTCGTGAGACGAACGGCGTGGTCGTGTCGATCGTACGCTTCGACGAAACGGCGCGCACGATCATCGACGGTCGCACGACCGGGTTCTGCAAGCTGATAGTCAACCGTGCGACCGGCAGAATCCTGGGTTGTCACGTAGTGGGGGAACGCGCGGTTGAGATTGTCCAGGTGGTAGCCATTGCCATTGCTGGAGGTCTGGGGGTGGACTACATGGCCAGGATTCCGCTCTCGTTTCCCACGTATGCCGGGATCCTGGTGCGAGCGGCCTACCGTGCCGCACAACAGATATACCCGGAATTCCGCGGGCAGGGTGCGGCCGTAGAAAATTAATCGAGTGCAGTCTCATCGGCACTTCAAGGGTCAGGATCGTGTTGTGTCGAATACCACCTGGTCATGCCACCAGAGCCGTTCGAAGAAAGTGCGTGCGCCCACTTCCCGTTGTCCCTGCGAAGACGCTGGAGTTGTTTCCAGGATCTCGCCAATGCTGCGGGTCCCGTCAATGGCATCGAACATCCGTTTTTCTGTTGCGTCGATGGTCATAAGGAGATCCGTGTAGGTGTGGCTTTGGTTAATCAAGACGGCCGCAGGTAGCCGGTCTTCAACACAGATCGTTTCTGACATGCGAATCGGCACATAGCTCATCCATGAGTCGCCGGCAAAGCTGATTGGCGGAATAGGGCTGGGGCTATCGTCCCGATGGACGATAACGCTGTGGCGAACCATCGTTCCGCGAAAAAGCTCAACCGCTGCGAACTGCTCTTCCGGGCAGAGCTCCGCTATCCGCACGGATTGAGGCAGACGTGCCATCACACCGCATCGAGCGGAGTAGGGCGCTTGTTTTACCCACCGGCCGAAAGTCAATTCTGCTCGCTGGATAAAATCGAATAATTGCGGCACAGAATACGCGCGGTCCTGGGGATGCAGCAGCGCATCGGCCAGTGCCGCCTCGTGCTGGAAATCCGGGGCCTCGCGCAGCAAGGCTTCCAGCGGATGGCCCTTTGGCAATGCCCGCAGCGCCGCGATGAGATCCCCTATTCCCTCATCGGTGGCACGGATGCCCACCCGTCGGCAGAATTCCTGCAGCATATAAATACCGGTCCGTCCGTAGGGCGCGTACACCATCAGATGCATGGCTCCGCCCGGTTTGAGCACGCCTCGCAGGGCTGCGAGTCCGGCGTCGGGGTCGGCGAGATGGTGGAGAACTCCGGTGCAGACAATCTGGTCGAACGTCGTCCCCAACTCCGCCACACGATCGATGGGAAGTTGATGGACCTGAAGATTGGTCAAGCTATATTTGCGCTTGAGCGTCTTCGTCCATTGCACGCTCGTAGTGCTGATGTCGACGCCCGTGACCTGAGCTGCCGGCCAGCGAAGCGCATGCTTGGCCGCCTGGGATGTTCCACAGCCGGCGATAAGAACGGAATGGTTTTCCTGGTAGGGCTTGGCAGGCCAAAAGAGGTGATAGTCAGCCCGGCGCTTTTGCGGGTCCTGCCATGCGCGGCGATATTGATCCAGACTTTCGACCGGGGGAGGGTAGGGATAACGGTCATAGAAGTCCTGGACCTGCTCTGCTACATCAAGGAATGGCGGAGTGCATTCGGCTGGTTGGCTCATAGTAAATGACACAGGAAAGCATTCTCCGTCAGATCATTGTCTACCGGGGGATGCCGTCTATCAAGCCCTGTTCCAGGGAGGTCTTGTTGACCTCCCTGGAACAAGTGGTAAATGGAGTGAGTGGTTGCTTATTTATGCCCTGCCACGGCGGCCTGCGTCTGATGCAACGAGGCCATGACCGCGTCGAGGTTGAAGGAAGCTGCCTTTTGCCGAGGCGGATACTTCACGTAGTTTTCGATCTGGGCCGCCACGATTGCCTGGCATTGGTAGAGTTGGGGAACGTGATCGATCATCCAATCGAAGTAGACGTTGGAGTTAAAATCGGCCCGCTCGAACGGATCGCGACGCAAGCTATAGATATTCGGAAGGCGTAGCTTCACCATAGGCTCTTGCCAAACCGCCGTTGAGGTTGCACGCTGGACTTCAAATACCAACTTCCAATCACCCGTGCGGACCGCCATGACGCCACCGTCATCGCTAACGTAGAAGAAGTACTCTCTTGGGCTTTCCTTCACCTTGCCAGTGAGATAGTCCAGCATATTGAAGCCGTCGATATGTACAGTGAACGTCTTGTCCCCGGCTTTGTAACCGGTGAGAAGCTTCTTGCTTACGTCTGGATCACCTGCGGCGGCCACCAATGTGGGCAGCATATCCTGGTGGGAAACGATGCCGTTCAGCACCGAGCCCGCGGGGATCTTGCCCGGCCAGCGCATAAAGCACGGAACGCGCCATGCGCCTTCCCAGTTGGTGTCCTTCTGGCTGCGGAACGGCGTATTGGCGCCATCCGGCCAGGTATCGTTCTCCGGGCCGTTGTCGGTGGAATACATGACGATGGTGTTGTCGCCAATGCCCAGTTCATCGACCTTGTTGAGGATCTCACCGATCTGTTCGTCGTGGGTGACCATGCGATCGCTGTAGTCGTCCTGGCCGCTCTTGCCGCGATTCTTGTCGGCAAGGTGCGTCCTGAAGTGCATGGCGGTTGAGTTGTACCAGAGGAAGAAGGGCTTGTCCGCTTTGACCTGCTTTTCCATCCAACCGATGGCGCCTGCCGTAATCTCCTCATCGATGGTTTCCATGCGCTTCTTGGTGAGGGGGCCTGTATCTTCAATGGTCTGCTTGCCCACTCTGCCCCAGCGTGGGTCAGTCGTTGGGTCATCTTTGTCAGTGGCAAAGCAATGAAGAACGCCTCTGGGGCCGAACCTGGCTTTGAATGCCGGGTCCTTGGGATAGTCGGGCAGTTCCGGTTCTTCTTCGGCATTCAGGTGATAAAGATTGCCAAAGAACTCGTCGAATCCGTGCACGGTGGGCAGGTACTCATTCCGATCTCCGAGATGGTTCTTGCCGAACTGGCCGGTGGCATAGCCGAGCGGCTTCAGCATTTCAGCGATAGTCGGATCCTCGGGCTGAAGTCCGACCGTGGCGCCAGGCATGCCTACCTTGGTCAAGCCAGTGCGGAGCGGGTTCTGGCCGCAAATGAAAGCCGCGCGTCCAGCGGTACAGCTCTGCTGGCCGTAGTAGTCAGTGAAGGTTACGCCTTCTTTGGCGACGCGGTCGATATTCGGGGTGGTGTAGCCCATCATGCCTCGGCTGAAGTGACTGATGTTCCAAGTGCCGATGTCATCGCCCCAGAGGATCAGGATATTTGGTTGTTTAGCCATGGTTTTGTTCCTTTTTAGGTTGATTTTCTTCGCTGAAGTTGTCGGCCTTGGCCGGGTGGAACGTTGAAGCTTCTCGAGAGCTAGGTCGGTGGGTCGTGCCCACTGACCATCGGTGCGGCTTGGTAGTTGGTGACCATGTGCGCTCTAGTCTCCAGCGAGCCGTTCCTTTATCACCCCGTGCCGCCGGCGCGCGATTCGATTAATAGGACCGCGGAACAGCAGGTAGGGGATGATCGCTAGAATGATCGCGACCAATATTGCCTCGCCGGGATAGACCGTCCACCGGTGCTCGATGAGCTGGTAGACCACATCAAGAACGACCGCGAGAATAAACACCTTTCCGACGCCCTTCCAACCATCTTTCATCGCCGCCTCTCTTTCTCCCTTGTCGGTGAAGAGAGCCCAGAAATAAGCCGGCTTGCCCTCTCGGGCATCTTTCAATCCATCGCGGATAGCGAAGAAGGTGGCCATGCACGGTTGCAGGACAAGACGGAACTTCATTGGACCAGTCACTCGTGCGATCAGGTCGTCCGTGATGCGGGTTATAAGATGATCCATGGCCGTCTCTCTCCTCTCAGAGCGTCACTTCGGGGCCGGTCACGCGGGCCGGTTGCCACGGCCAGCGGCCTTCCATCTCTACCGCGAGAGACCAGCTCAGGAAGGTCCGGGTCACAATCACCGCCGCCAGGACTCCAATATTGGTAAAGGTCGGAGCCGTGGTCACTGTCTTGATCACGTCCGCGGCGACAAGAAACTCCAAACCAAGCGAGAGGGCTCTGCCTAAAGCCAGCTTGTAATGCTCATACCGGTTTCCGACTTGCTCGCGCCCATGGATCACAAAGCTGACCGACGCCCAGAGAAATGCGCAAAGGATAACGAGAACTCCCAACGCTTCTACGGCCGAGGCCCCAATATCGATCACGGTGTGAAAGGCATCCATGGTCTTCCGCTTATGTCTCTCTGCAACGGGAATATGGTGAGATAGCGGTCTCATCCTTCGTTGTCAGTTGACTCCGATTGCAGCCGATTGGAAACTGTCACTTGCGACAGGTCGGGGATTGCGACCCATGTCGGAGGGACTCAGGGAATCAATCCGCATTCGAACATTTTGTTGGCGATCGGCGGCGCCACTTTGTTGATGAACACGGCGCGCATCTGCGGATCGCTCTTCAGAAACTGTATTGCCTTTTGTTCTTGTTGCGAAGGCGGCTGGGGTGGTGCTTGTTTCTTTTGCCACAATTGTTCGCAGGGGGTGCTGGTGTATTTCTGCACGACTTTGGCAGCGACCTTGTCAAGAATCGGATACTGATCTTGAGCGTACGTTCCTGTTGCCAGGGTCAGCGCTAGTGGGGAAACTAATAGAACCAACTTGCCTGCGTAATTCAGCCTCATCATTTGTTTTCTCCGTTCTGAAACTGGGGTTATTGAGATAAAGACCGGAACGACTGAAATAGACATGGAAAAGTCTCGCGGCATCGTCGGAGGACGCGGTGGATAGTCCGGGAGCGGGGGACGGCTTAGGTTCAGGCTAGACGCTTGCGCCTGCAGGGGACACTAGTAAAAGTACCCGGGAGATGCTTAAAAATCTGGTAGGCGTCTGAACAATCTCTACACGCGCACCAACGCCACTGCCGTCAAGTCGTCGTTGCCGAGATGTTTCCTGTAATGCAGCCGGTCATAGAAGCGGGTCCCGGGACGGTTGCCGAAGGCGTAGGCCTGCTGCAGCACGGTTTCACAGATTTGCGACGCCGAGTCTGCCTCGAGGTTTGCCAGCAGCCGCTCGACGCGTTTTGGGCCAAACTCGCATGCTCCCCGTGGGCTCTCTATGACCGCCTTGGTTACAAGAAGCAGCCTGGCTCCATGCTCGAATGCCAGAACCGCCGGCTCATAGGTGTTGTGGGTGAAGAGGCCCAGCGGCATGCCGCCGGACTGAAGGGTTCGTGCTCCCTCCGCATCGTGAAATACGGAGAGAAGACCCGCATTGTGGTAGGTGAGGACACCCAGTGCGAGGCTAAAACAACCCAGAAAGGCGGGGGCAAAGTGTACGCCGCGGGCAGCCTCAATCAGGGAGCGGTTGAGCTCATACGCCAGGGTGGCGATGGCCTCCGATTCATTGGCCCCGGAGGGCCCAAAGAGCTGGGGTGCGTACTGGCGGAAGGCGGTTTGCACGTCGGCCGCCAGGGCTCGGGATTCGGCACGGGCCCCGGCGATGTCAGTCAAGAGGAAGACTACTCGTTGGCCGACCGCCAGTCCATCGAAGAAGTTTCCCCCGCGCCGGCCGGCGCGAAAGCGGGCCGTCAGGTCGAGGCCGTCGAGCCTGGTCAAATCATCAGGATAGGGGGCGGGATGGAACCCGGCCACGGGGACGCTTGATCTTTTCAGGGCAAAAGCCATCGTCTTCTTCCACACGCCGGCACCACCCTCCTCACGATCCTCAATTGCTTTTTACCTGGATTGCCACCATCGTGATATCGTCATCCAACTCGTCAGCACAACGCCGAGCAGACCAACGGGACAACTCCCCAA
Source organism: uncultured Acidobacteriaceae bacterium (assembly GCA_963721125.1). Taxonomy (GTDB): domain Bacteria; phylum Acidobacteriota; class Terriglobia; order Terriglobales; family Acidobacteriaceae; genus PALSA-350. The sequence goes on from CAVRHZ010000002.1 coordinate 446,446, forward strand.
GTAGTTGGCCGGCAAAATGATCTGCCGAGGAGCTTTGTTCCACCGCCAGAAACTGCTTCAGACAGCCGTTGCCAAATTCGACTCCCGCGGGATTCGTCGTTTCCGGGATTCCATCGGTGTAGAGCAGCGCTCGATCACCCGCACTGAGCGGCAACTCCACCGACGAGTAGGTAGCAAACGGAAATCTTCCCAGAAACAAACCGTTCTCAGCCACATCCCGCACCTGTTTGGATGACCCGTCCCGCAAAAGCAAGGGTGGGTGGCCCGCGCCAGCGTAGGTCAGGGTTCGCTTATGCATATCCACGAACAGGTAGGCGGCGGTGACGTAGTGATGCTGGAACTTTCCGCACAGCGCTTGATTCAGGCCCAACAGCACTTGCGCCGGATCGGCCGCGTGTGCAGCCTGGGCGGAGAGTGCAATCTTCAGCATCGAGGCGATCAGCGCGGCAGGCATTCCGTGTCCGGAGACATCGGCCACCAGAATCCCAATGCGCTTCTCATCCACCACCAGGAAGTCGTAGAAATCGCCGGCAACCGCGGTCATGGGGAGGTAGCGTGCGGCAATATCCAGACCTTCTATCTTCGGGATCTCAGATGGGAGAATTGATAATTGGATCTGCCGCGCCGTTTCCAATTCTTTTTGGATTGAGAGCAACTGCTGTGCGAGCTGTTCGCGGATTCCGCGAAGCATGAGGTGAGTGTGCACCCGCGCTTTTACCACCGCGGGGGAGAACGGTTTGTGAATATAGTCCACTGCCCCTACATCGAATCCCTTCGTCTCCTCATCGACATGCGTCTGTCCGGTAAGAAATATGACTGGTATATCCCGCGTTTCGGGGTCCAGTTTCAAAAGCTTACACACCTCGTACCCATCGATTTCCGGCATCATAACGTCCATCAGGATCAAGTCTGGCGGAGGTGCGACTTTCGCCAACTCCAATGCTTTTGCGCCGTTGGTGGCGACGCGGATTTTGTATAGATCTTTGAGGATCGACTTCACGATTTGAATGTTAGCGGGCGCATCATCCACCACCAGGACAACCTTCTTCTGATCAGCCTGGTTCATGATGTCCCCCTATTTGCCGGCAACAAGCGGCGATCTGGTCCAGTGCCACCAGGGCCCGGTCGAAATTGAAGTTGTTGATCGATTCGCTCAGACTGTCCAGATGCGGCTTTTCGACAGCGCCTGCGACGGCTTCGTGCAGACTGCGGAACGACTCTTCGGCATCGCCGTCACTGGCCTCGAGCAAGGTTCTGAGCCGGGCAATCGCTTCGGCCGCCACCTCTTCGTTGTAAGGCGAAGTCCGCTGTTGCTCGGCTGGCGAGCCGCAAAGTGCGTCTTCAATGGCACGAACTTGAGCGCTCAGCAAGCTTGCGAACTCAACCAGCAGCGACAAGATCTTTCTGTCACCGTCATGGAGTGCAGTTTCCAGCTTTTGAGCTAACGAGTGCACTTCGGTGATTCCAATATTGCCGGCAACGCCCTTCACAGTATGGGCGATCCGCTCAGCCAGTTTGATATCGCCAGTTTCAAGCGCGGTGGAAATCTCAGCGGCTGCGTTGGCTTGTGTGGCGGCGAACTGGAGCAGCAGGTCACGGTAGAGCCGCCTGTTTTTGCCAACGCGCCTCAGGCCATCGGCAAGATTGATGCCTGCGATTTCCGGCAGGATCATATCGCTGGACGCTTTTTTCGTGGCGAGCGGCTGGTGGGAATCGTGTGCCTGCTCGGGGCGGGGCTTCGCCCATCGCAGCAGGGTCGACAATAGGTGATCGGGGTCAATCGGCTTGGATACATGGTCATTCATGCCTGCGTCGAGGCAGCGCTGTCTTTCTTCGACGAGCGCGTGCGCCGTCATGGCAATAATCGGTAACTTGTGTAAACCTGGCGCTCTCCTTAGCAGCCTGGTGGTCGTGAAGCCATCCATCTCAGGCATCTGCAAGTCCATAAACACTACGTCGAACGCTGGACCCTGGTCTCCGCCAGTCAGGATTTTTACGGCTTCACCACCATTGTTGGCGACCACGACGATGGCTCCGGCGCTCTCCAGCAGCTCAGTCGCGACCTGCTGATTCATCTCGTTGTCTTCAACCAGCAGGACACGGATTCCACGGGCATCCGGAAGGGCGGCGTTCTCCTTGCTTTCAGCGAAACGTTGGCCCTCGATTCCGCCAACCCCGAACAAGTCCACAAGAGTGTCGTAGATCAGCGAGGGGCTTACCGGTTTCAACAGAAAGCCTTCGATCCCTATCTGCTCGGCCTGTTTGCGGATGTCTTCCCGCCCAAAGCCGGTGACCATAATGACCTTGGGAATGTGCCTCAGCAGGCCGCCCTGCTTGATGACGCGGCTGGCCTCAAGGCCGTCCAGGCCGGGCATATGCCAGTCGATCACGACTAATTGATAGGGATTGTGGGTGTCGGAATCGGAGAGTTCGCGGATTGCTTCCTCTCCGGAGGAGACGGAGTTGACGCTCATGGCGAACGCCTTCAGCCGTTCCATGGTAATTTCGCAGGCAAGCGGGTTGTCATCGACGATCAGGGCGCGGATGCCTGAGAGGTCGGGGACCAAACGCCGTCGCTCGGGTTCGCTTGAACCGATCCCAAACCAAGCGGTGAAGAAGAAGGTGCTCCCCACGCCGTAGGTGCTCTCGGCCCAGATTTCACCTCCCATGAGCTCGACCAGCCGTTTGGAGATGGAGAGGCCGAGGCCGGTGCCGCCGTATTTGCGGGTGGTCGAGCTGTCGGCCTGGCTGAATGCCTGAAACAGACGAGCGGCCTGCTCCGGTGTCATCCCAATGCCAGTATCGCGGACGGAAAACCTTAGCTTCAGGCGGCCTCTTGACTTCTCCTCCGCTATAACGCTCACTACCACCTCGCCGCGATCGGTGAATTTGACCGCGTTGTTGAGGAGGTTGATCAGGATTTGGCCCAAGCGCAAAGGGTCGCCGGTGAGAGTCGGCGGCAGATCGTGTGCCGAGGAGATCAAAAATTCCAAATTTTTATCTTGAACCTTTTGGCCGACCACAGAGGATAGGTCTTCGAGCACCTGCTCCAGGCGGAACTCAGTATTCTCAACTTCCAGCTTGCCGGCTTCGATCTTTGAGAAATCAAGGATGTCGTTGATGATCCCAAGGAGGGCCTGAGCCGCCACCTTTACCTTTGTCAGGTAGTCACGCTGCTTTGGTGTCAACTCAGTCTTCAAGGCAAGGTGGGTCAATCCGAGGATCGCGTTCATGGGGGTGCGAATCTCGTGGCTCATGTTGGCGAGGAAGTCAGACTTGGCCTTGGTGGCGGCGACGGCTTCTTCTTTGGCAGCGAGGAGATCCGCTTCGGCCTGCTTGCGATCGGTGATGTCCTTGGTGGTGTTGAGGAGATACTGCGGATTTCCGGCAGGGTCCCTGATGACCGAGAAGGTGCCGTCTGCGATGACGGTGCGTCCATCGCGGCGAATGAAATGTTGCTCCCACTCGTCGTAGTCGTATTTGCCTGCGAGGAGTTCCGCGTAACGTTTTGCGCTCCACGCCCGTTGGTCGGGGTGGACTACCTGGTCCCATTTCTCCACAGAGGTTAAGTCTTCATGAGTGCACCCGAGCATGTCGTGTAAAGCCTGATTGGTGAAATATTCTGACTTACGGACGTTGTGAAGACCGATGCCGACGGGAGCATTCTCAAAGATCGAACGGAAGAGCTGCTCGCTCTCCCGCATGGCTTCCTCGGCACGCTTGCGTTCTGTGATATCTTCCTTCAGATCGACCAGGTATTGTGGCTTGCCTACAGCGTCCCGAAGCAGCTGAAACCTCCCATTGCAAGCAACGATGCGTCCGTCAGAATGAATGAAGTGTTGTTCGTACTCGTCCGTTTCTCGATTTCCCTGGATGAGTTCCGCGTATCGCTGTGCGCTTGGCACGCGTTCCTCGGGGACAACAATTTCGTCCCATTTCTCTACACTGCTTAGCTCTTCTGCGCTATGGCCCAACATATCGTGGAGTGCATGGTTGGAGACATGTTCCCGGCTGTCGATCTTGTATAAGCCGATCCCGATCTGCGCATTTTCAAAAACCGAACGGAAAAGCTGCTCACTCTCCCTCAGCTTTTCTTCTGCCCGCTTTCGCTCAGTGATATCCACCACGGTGACGACAGCTCCGGTGACATTTCCGCCCTCCAGAATAGGAAACGAGGAATATTCAACCGGGACCGGGGCGCCATCGCGCTGCCAGATCACTTCGTCGTTTGTGCTGCAGCCTTCTCCCTTCAAGCATGCGCGGTAGACGGGGCATTCATCTATGGGGTAAATGGAGCCGTCCGGTTTGTGGTGATGCATCAGATCGTGCGTTTTCCGGCCGAGGACCTCCTCGGCACGGTATCCGATCAATTCACAGGTAGCGCGATTGATGAAGGTGCAGTTTCCCTGCAGATCGATCCCGTAGATGCCCTGTCCGGCAAATTCGAGGAGCAATTGCATTTGCCGGGTGATACGGTTTCGTTCCTCCTGCAGTCCCTTGTAGGACTCCAGCGATCGTGCGATGTCGCCAATCTCGGAGCGATCGTCCTGAGACCCGATCTCGATGCCCGGTTTTTGGGCGAGAAGGTCGCTCAGGCTACGCCCCAGGGCAACCAGAGGGGCCACCACCTTTGTACGGTAAAAGATGAGCGCTCCCCCGATAGCCAAGGCATTGAGGATTGCGGCAACGATTGCGAGGTTGACTGTCCGCTGAGCGGCGCGCTCTTCAGAGAGGGCTTGGGTAGCGAGGCGCTGGTCGAGCCGGCGGCGGAATTCATCGAGGGGATCCATGATCAAGGCTTTGGCCTTGAGGTATTCCTCGCCGTACACATAGCCCATCGCGGTGGTGAAATCCTTGCGCTCGGCGGCCTCGAACGACTTCTCTTCCTGGGCAATGAGAGCGTCGGAACTTCGCTTGGCCTGGGAGACCAGATCGCTCTCATCGCGGGTGAGGCCGAGCCCTCGCAAGCCCTCCACAGCGCGGTCGCGGTTGCGCTCGACATGTATCTCCCGCAGGAACACTTCGCGGTAGTGAGGATCCCCGGCGACAGCGAATCCCCGCACCGCCGCGGTGAGCTTGTCAGTGGCGGCGGCGAGTTGGTTGCTGAGCAGCAGCGACTGCGTCCTGGCGTTCAGTGCAGTCACCTGGCGATGCCTAAAATAGCCCGACACGAGAACGCAGGCCACGGATGCTAACGAAAGCGATGCAACCAATATAGTGATGCTTCGGTTGGCCTTTTGAAGATGCATTGATAACTCTCTAAGCCCCACCCACCGGCCCAACTTATCGACTTGCGATGATGGGAGATGGTTTGCCAGGCGGTGGATGAGTTCCCGCCACACTCAATGCTAGGACGGCAAAACTGCGGCGCCTACTGGCAATAGTGTCAGGTAGGCCGGGCGCTTTAAATTCTCCAAATCCGATACGAGCTGCCGTGGAGTTCGACGTACTCTATACCGAATTGAGCAAGTAGCGACTGAGGGGAAATATCTCATCACAGCCCAGGACTGCTCTGCATCATGCCGCCGTCAGTGATAATGGCCGTAGCCCTTATGTAGCAGACGCCGTCTCCGGTCAAAAAGGCAACCACGCTGGCGATTTCTTCGGGTTTCGCCACACTGACATGGAGCAATGCTCATACCAAAGAGTTTCAGATAATCGACGTTCTATTCACTGCCGGCTTCTCGCTTGTCCAGCTCTTTCCATTTGTAATAATCGGCGACGCATTCAAGCAGAAGCTGGATCCGCCGCGATGGTTCGTCGCGGGTGCCGCCTTCGCCGTGGAGATGTACGACGTGGTCCAGCATACGGCACTGCAAGGCCAGAGGTTTACGCACAGGAAGACGACATCACCGTATCGACCTTAACGCGTCTCGCGATCGGAGTGAGGCCAACTACTTCTCTGCTTGCGCCGGGAACCCTGCCCGCAACCGCTTAGGTGTCACTGGGGTTAATAGCCCAGGAGCATGAAACAGATCTGAATGACTGCTGCGAGCATCAGGATAACGGCAAGACCGATGTTCACGTAAGCAAGTCGAGAGCGGCTTCGGTTGAAAGCCTTGTTGAGCTTTTCACGTTCTTCGCTCATTCTCCCTCTCAATCGAATACAGCCAACGTACCCGGAACCGCCTCAGTCTGCCTGAGGGGGACACTACTGAATCCCCCGGTCTTAGCCTCCTATATAACTGTTTGTTGAGAAGCGTCCGCTCCTTGGCAGAGCGGTTCGCCCTGCCGGCTAGTCATGAGCTGTCGCCAGCGCGTGCGCTGCAACCTTTTCTTCCACCTCGGACAACTGTGAAGGCCCAAGTTCGAAGATCAGCTTGTCGATCGTGCCGGTGAACTTGAAGGGCAACTGGTAGCTGTTATCGACACCCGTACGGGTATCGAGCCCAACGTCGAAGGTCTCATCGATGGACATCAACAGCGGAATCGTGTGCTTGATGGACTTCTTGTCCAATTCCTTGCCATCCACCGAGAGCACGCCGGTGCCTCCCTTGCCGGGCCCCGGCCCGTCGTATTTGAAATCAAAGACGATGGTGTGTTGACCAGGCTTGAGCGCTCGGCCAAAAAGGTCCTTCCCGACGATGCCGCCAACACCGCCCTCCCAGCGGAACCGCTCCAGGTCGAGAAGGTTGTAGACGAAGACCGGCTTGCCATCTTGCAGGAAGAGGCCATACCCGCCAAAGCGGCCTCCAATGGTCACGATCATGCCTTCCGCTCCGCCTTCGGGTACGGTGATCTGGGCTGTGATGGTGTAATCCCGGTTGAGGATGCTGGGTGCATTACCGACGGGAATGCCGGTCTTAACACCCGTGTAGGTGAAGACCGTCTTTCCCTCAGTAGCGCTTGGCCGCGGCGTCAAAAGGCGCACGAAGGCTCTATTGTCCAGTGGGAACACCTGGTATTTTGTGGCCTCCGTCACAAACAACGCCTGCAGTTCCTTGAGCTTCTCCGGATTTTTCTGTGCGAGGTTGTTGTTTTGTGAATAGTCCTTCGTCACGTCGTAGAGCTCCCACGCGTAATCATCCACATCGGGCAGCGTACCGGTCGCCAAAAGCCAGGGTGCGGCAAAAGGAGTGGTGCAGGCATACCAACCCTCGTGATAAATACCTCGGTTGCAGGCCATCTCGAAATACTGTGTGGTGCGGGTCGATGGGGCGTCGCTGTTCGGCTTGCCAAACGTGTAATCCATGCTCACGCCTTCGATGGGCTTCTGTGGGACGCCCTTGACTATCTCCGGGGCCTGGATGCCGGCGGCTGCGAGAATGGTGGGCACGATATCGATGATGTGATGGAACTGCGAGCGGAGGGCGCCCTTGTCTTCAATGTGGCCAGGCCACGATATAACCATGCCCTGGCGCGTTCCGCCGAAATGTGAGGCCACCTGCTTGGTCCACTTGAACGGCGTGTCAAAGGCCCAGGCCCATTGCACCGCCATGTGGGGATAAGTCTTCTCCGAACCCCAATTCTCGTAATGGAATGCATTCAGCACCTCGACGGGCTTGACCGCCTTGCCGGCAATCAGGCCGTTGTAGGCAGTCATCTGGTTGAAGGTGCCATACTCCGTGCCTTCGGGGCTGTTGCCGTTGTCGCCGCAGATGTAAATAATGAGCGTGTTGTCAAGCTTCCCCATATCCTCGACCTGCTGAATCACGCGGCCAATCTCGTGGTCGGTATAAGCCGTATAAGCGGCAAAGACCTCAGCCTGGCGTGCATACAACTTCTTTTCGATCAGCGAGAGCGAATCCCACCTGGGTAGCTTGGCCCCACCAAACTCGGGCCCTCCGTCCGGCCAGGGTGTGAGTTCACTATCCGCTGGAATTACGCCAAGCCGCTTTTGATTGGCGAAGATCTCCTCGCGCAGCTTTTCATAGCCCATATCAAACTTGCCTTTGAACTTCTCAATCCATTCTTTTTTAGGCTGGTGCGGGGAGTGTGAGCCGCCGGGCACGTAATAGAGGAAGAACGGCTTGTCGGGCGCTTGCGCGTTCAGATCGCCAAGGTATTTCACCGCCTCGTCCGCCAGGTCAGTGGTGAGGTTGTAATCTTCACGCCCGATCCACGGAGAGATTTGGGTGTGGTCCTTGAACAGATAAGGCGTCCATTGGTCGGTTTCTCCGCCCATGAAGCCATAAAAATAATCGAAGCCCATCCCCGACGGCCATTGGTCGTAGGGCCCGGCAAGGCTGTATTGGAAGGTGGGTGTGTTGTGGTTCTTGCCAAACCACGAAGTGGCGTAGCCGTTGTCGCGGAGGATGGTGCCGACGGTGGCTTTCTCCGGGCTGATGACGGAATCGTAGCCGGGGTAACCGGTGGATAGTTCGCCGATCACGCCGTAGCCTACCGAGTGATGGTTGCGGCCGGTGATGAGCGCTGCGCGCGTCGGTGAGCAGAGTGCGGTGGAGTGGAAGTGGTTATAGCGCAAACCTGCCTGAGCGATGCGGTCCATCGCGGGCGTGGGGATGACGCCGCCAAAGGTGCTGGAAACGCCGAAGCCCTGATCGTCGGTCATGATGAGGAGAACGTTTGGCGCACCCTTGGGCGGTACGACGCGCGGCGCCCACCAGGGAGTCGAATCCTTGGCGCTGTTCTTGATCACGCCCCCGAACGTTGGGGGCAATGGCGGAAGTTGCTTTCCGTCGAGTGAGGTCGTGGCGCTGGGCGAACCAGGAGCGTTTCCGTTTTGGTCTTCCACTTATTCTCCTTGTGCTCTGACTCTTGTGTAATTTCGTGTGTTGTGGTCTCCGATTTAAGCCAAAATACGGCTTGGCATGGGCACCCGGCTTTTGTTGCTGTACATAGGAAATGTGCGACGCGCTTAGCGCCTCAAACTTTCGACCAGATGTTCACAGTGGCGCGTACTGACTACCCTTTACTCTCACTTGCGCGAATGCGGCTTTTTCACTTGCCGGCATCTGCATGATTTCGTCGGCAAAGCGTCCCTCACTTAACAGGCGCGTCATGATCTTCATCGGCCCGTCTATGTGATGAAAGAAAGCCTTATAAGCAGCGCACAGATAGTTCAGTCCATACTCACCATCGGGGGTCCTGATGAAGCGATTCTTGGGGCACTCGCCGTGACACGCAAAACGTACTTCGCATTCCCGGCAGTAACGGGGCAGAGTATCTCTTTTGTCTTGACCAAACTTGATCTGTTGCGAAGAGGCGAGCAGCTCGATCAAATGAGTCTCACGAATATTGCCCAGCTTGTATTTCGGCTCCACAAAATGGTCGCAGGAATAAAGGTCGCCGTTATGTTCCAGCGCTACCGCCTGGCCGCATGTTTCCGAAAATATGCAGACGGCGCCTGCAGCCCCATACCAGTTGGACAGGGCGGAGTCAAAATGCTGCACATACACCTTCCCCACATCAGTGTTCACCCACTCGTCGAAAATGGCGATGAGGAAGCGTCCATAGGACTCCGCGTCGACAGATCGTTCCGTGACCAGATCACCCACATTGGTGTAGAGTGGCCGGTCGCCCCCCGGACGCTCGCTCCAGCCGATGTTGGCCATCGGCAGCGTGGAGGCCTGAGTGCGCTCGATGATGGGGATGAACTGGATAAATTGCGCGCCTATTTCATCGCGGAAGAAACGGTAAATTTCTAAAGGACGGTGTTGATTCGCGGCATGTACGGTGCACAGGATGTTGAAGTCAACCTTATGTTTCTTCAGAAACTCCAGGCCGCGCATCACTTGATCAAACGAGCCGGCACCGCCTTTGTTCACACGATAAACGTCGTGCAGCTCCTTTGGCCCATCCACACTCAACCCAACCAGGAAATTGTTTTGCTTGAAAAAAGCACACCATTTATCATCCAGTAGCGTGCCGTTGGTCTGGATCGTGTATTGGATCTTTTGTCCGGGCCGTTTCAATCTATTGACAAGTGCGACGGATCGTTCAAAGAATTCCAACCCCATCAAGGTCGGCTCGCCACCTTGCCAAGCCACATCCACTTCGGGAGCTCGATGACTTTTCAGAAGCTGGTTGAGATAGATTGCCAGAAGATCCTCGGCCATCCGAAAACGGCTTCCGGTATACAACATTTCCTTGGACAAAAAGAAACAGTACGTACAGTCTAGGTTGCAGATTGCACCCGTCGGTTTGATCAAAACGTGGAAAGCAGGCGGCGCATTCCTGGGGAACGTAAGACCGCCGTTTTGATGCTCTGCTGCTGAAACAGTCATGCGTTTCTCCAGCATGGAACGGATAGACGAAATGATCCGCAGGGGCCCGGTGCGAATCCTCTCACCGGCGGCCACGAGCAATCTGGAAACGCCCAGACTCGGGCCCCCGTTCGACAGACCGGTTGCCGCGTCGGCGAGATCAATATGCCCGGTTGATCGTGTGTTGGCCATTCGAACCAGCTAGATTCCCTCAAGTTCCCATGCTCCTGAAACCGCAATCGATACCCGGCACCCGCATTACGATCGATAGAAACGTGTCAGGATCGCGGTTCGCCTATTATTGTTCCAATGCACACACGATATAACTGTCATAAGCGACAGGTTCGCCTGGGGAGTGACGAAGATGCTGTCCTTCGGGTCTTGAGTCCCGATCATAGGATCTTTTGCTTAGGATTTAGCCGGACTACCCCCGCGAATTCGGCGTGGTTTACCCTGTTTCAATCAGCTCTACTCCGATCAGGACCAGAGGGAAATACCCAAGAATATCGAGCAGCTCTTGGACTGGTATCAGAAACCGCGGAGCTTCAAGATCTCATCCCAGATCGGGACGCCAGGTGAACTTTCCGAAAGAACCATTACGACGACAAGCATTACCGCGAGCGTGAGTACAGTGAGCTTTTGTACCTTTGTCAGTAGTACCTCAATGATCGCTCGAATTGGTCCATTGTCGCTGGCAATGATTCAGAGAGGCCTATCTGGGAAATCATGAAACTGGCAATTTTACTAGTATGTCGGGGAGTGGTTCACTTCGTAAACTGTTTCCGTCTGCACACATTCGTCCGCTTCACCTTTCCTGCGCCATGAACGGGGGAACCAGGCGCTTGTCGACCCTGGCAGGCCTTGCTGCAATGAACGTCGATCTGGCGATCATCCAGTCGGCTGCACCGAGCTTAAAGAGATAGGCGTGACGCGGGCCCTCACAGAAACGACCCGCGCAGGGAAGTCAGGTTACTTAATGAACTGCCGGAGCTTTCGTACGAATCGGTGAGCATCTCGCCCTTCTTGCCACGCGGTACGTTTCACGGAGGAGTTATGCGAGCAATGGCACTATGGGTGGCGGTGGTTGGATTAGTGATCGCGCAGGGAGCGGCTCTGTCAGATGCTGGCCAGCCCACCGGGACTCTGGTGGTAAAGGGATATTCCGGGCAAGCGCCGATTACTCAGATAAACGGTGGCTCCTACGTGGCCGTAGAGGCCTTGGCTCGATTGATGAGCGGCTCCCTGGCGTATCAGGGAAGTCAAATCGTACTGACCGTGCCGGGGACGGGCGCGGCTCCTGCCAGTGGGCCCGCGAATTCGGGCTTCTCCGGGGATTTCCTGAAGGGCGTCCTGGAAACCATGAGCGATATTAGGGAATGGCGGAGCGCGCTCCTGAATGCCATTGATAACGGCTATCCTATTAAGGATGCCTGGATGGACGATTACCGTGCACAAGCAGCCAAAAACCTCCGCCTGACATCGATAGCTGCCACGACCCCTTCCGACCGCAATGCACTTCAGTTGTTGACCAAAGAATTAGACCACATGCAACGGCTGGGCGACAAAATTCTTGCGGCACGTAAGAACTTGAACTACATCACCCCAGACATTGTGAAAAAGGATCCCTTGGATCAGAAAATCCTGAATTGTGCGCGCTCGCTGGCAGGGATGGCGGCCAGCGGCGAATTTCAGGACAACGGTTCGTGTAATTGAAGGGCGGGCGAGCTGTAACCGTCGATGGCAGGATTACCGAATGGATCCAGTAGCCATCGAGGGAAATATCTCATCACAGCCCAGGACTGCTCTGCATCATGCCGCCGTCAGTGATAATGGTCGTAGCCGTTATGTAGCTGGCGCCGTCTCCGGCCAAAAAGGCAACTACGCTGGCGATTTCTTCCGGTTTCGCCATTCGGCCCAGTGGGATCGCAGCATTCAATTTAGCCATGAGTGCCGGATCGGTCATGGTGGAGAGATTGATCGGCGTCGCGACTGCGCCCGGGGCCACGCCCACAACCAGGATGTTGTGCGGAGCGAGTTCCACAGCCGCCGTGCGGGTCAACATGCGCATAGCGCCTTTCGAGAGGCAATAGGCCGTGTTGCCGGGCATCGGCCAGTCTTCGTGGATGGAAGTTATGTTGATAATTCGGCCTCCGCCGCCCTGCTTGATCATCTGTTGGGCGACAAGCTGGGTGCCAAAAAACGCACTCTTTAGATTGATTTCAAGTACCTTCTCGTATTGCTCTTCGGTGGTGTCGAGGATGGAGGTGCGGGTTTCTACCCCGGCGTTGTTGACCATGATGTCGACATGTCCAAATTTTTCTACTGCAGAACCAACGAGCTTTTGCAGGTCATCCAGCTTGCTGACATCGGCATCCACTCCGAGGACGCGATCACCTAAAGCGACGATCTCCTGTTCTAGTGTTTCTGTCGCTTCGGGATGAGCGACGTAGTCGATAACGACACTTGCACCGCGCTTCGCGAGCGCGAGAGCGATGGCTTTGCCAATACCGCTATTGCCGCCAGTGACGATTGCAACTTTGTTCGCGAGTGACATGAGGATCCCCTTTGAAGGCTGTTGCCACGGTGTTTCGTGAAAGATCAGTTTATTTAGTTATGAGCGGGGAGAGGTCGGCTGCTGTTTGACCTCTGCTTCCGCGTGATGCGATGCCAAGTGATTGTTATGCTGAAAGAAATTTCCGAACACTGTCACTTGCGACAGTAGCCTGGCAGCGTTACCGGGAGTTTGTCACGACGAATGATCGGAAACGGCTGTGATGAACGCTCTCAACAATCCCAACCAGCTTATAATACCCGGATGCCCCGTCGAGTTGCGCGAGTCGTAATATTCGCTGCGGCTTGCCTTTTGGCTGAAGATGCATGGGTCGCGCGCCGGTTTGAGGATGCAGCGATAGTGTTCGGGAGGACAGAATCGTGTGGTGGGTAAGCTATCGCGGGGAATCAAAGCACGGCGTCGACAACATTGGCGTCTTCGAGGACGACGGCTCACCGCGCAAGAAGCATCCGCTGCTCCTCGATCCATCGTCAGATGCGCAGCCGCTGCACATTGCGCGCGGCTTCGCATTGGTGGGCGACGACCTCTACATCGCGAGCGCGTGGCGTAGGGATAGCCACATTGCGCTCTACCACCGGCAGGGCGACACCTTCCGCTTCAAGGAGGTGCTGGCGACGACGGAGCAGGTTGCCGCGATGGTTCATCCCTTCGACGTAGAGTTGGGGGATGATGGCCGCATCTACGTTTCCAGCCAGGATACCAACACCGTGGTGTCGCTTGTGCCGGAGACCCGCAGCCCCGCACCGGTGGCCGCGCACCTTCGCAAGCACTATCCGCACGGGAATTTTCTGCCCGGCACGCTGGTCGCGTCCAGCCAGGGGAGCCTTCCTGAGTACGGTGACCGCACGTCGCTTGATGTGCCACCGCCTCTGGGCCTCAGGGTGGTGCTTGACGAGCACGGCAAGCCACGTCACTCAGTGCGCGGCATCGTCGTGCACCGGAAGCATCTGTACGTGGCGGACGAAGCCGGCGACGCAGTGAAGGTGTTCAACGTGGAGTCCGGGGAGTTGTTGGCCCACATCACGGGGGGGATGCTTAAGGCGCCCGTGCACCTGATCCTGCACGGCGAGACGCTCTACATCGGCGCGTCGGGTACTGGCAGCATCCTCGCTCTGGACCTGACGCCGCCGCCGAGCGGAGAGCTGAAGGCGCGTGTGGTGATCGACGGAAAGCTCGATACTCCTTCCGGCTTTGCCGTCGGCCCCGACGGCGATCTTTACGTGGCCGAGCGGAAGAAGCAGCGGGTGCGGCGCTTTTCTTCGGACGGAAAGAAAGAAGGTACGTTCATTCATAACCTTCCGGACATGCCGGAGTTCCTCGTCTATGTTCCCTGACAGGCATAGCCGACATCTCGATCAGTTCTCCCGGGCAAAGCCTTGCCGGTCGTGGTTTTGACAAAGCTGATGCCTTCCCCTCAGCGGCTAAAGCCGTTCCTGCTTTGAATGACTGACGTACAGGCTGAAGCCCGTACCCTTCGGAGAATGTGTTTTTCGGTAGCCGCCAAAGACGACGGGGGCTGAGCTCGGTAGCGCACCTTTCGTCCGGCTCCTTTTAGAACGGACGAGATGGACCAATCTGGGGTGCGTGCACAGGCTTGGCCATGCCGTAGAAAATCACAACGCCCTGACCGCCACATCGAGTGGAGAGCGCCTCACTCGGTGTGCCGATACAACTGTCGATATCCTGCCAGTTGTTCATCGCCCAGACATTGCCTGCCGGATCGATAGCAATATCGGTCAGCATCTGCAGACCTCCTCCCACGTAGCCGTTTGGAGGCGCGATCTGTCCACCCGTATGTATGCCGGGCGGACAGTGCTCGGTGTGCACACCACACAACTCCACAATCGGACTGCTGGGGCCGGCGAAGTTGGAGATCCAGATGTTGTCGTTGCCATCGACGGCAACGGCCCACGGACCTGGCAGACCGCCACTCTTCAACGGCGAGCCCGGATATGGCGTTCCGTCCGGCCGCAGCACGGTGACGCTGCCACCGGTGATGGTGCCTCCTTTCTGCGTGGACATGGTCTTCGTCAAGTAGTCTGAAGCCGACTCAACCCCGCCGGTCTTGAGGTGTATTCCCATGTCGACCAGGTGGGCCATGCCCAGCAGCCCAGCGCCGAATCGGTTGGTGATCCACACATTCCCCTGGCTGTCGATGCCTAGACCGCTATTGTTGATTCCGGTCTTGAAGTTCTCGACCTTGCTCGGATCGGTGGCCGGGAAGCGGGTTACGTGATCGGCTCCGCTGTTGGCGACCCAGATCCGGTTCTGCTGGTCGATGCCGAGGTGAAATGGCGCCTGAAACGACTTGCACGGCTCTGCGCTGTCGCCCTCGCAAACGATCTCGCCCTTGGTCAGATCACCGTTGGGAAAGTGCACGAGCTGCCTCTTCTCGATTCCCAGGACCCAGACGTCGCCGCTTGGCGTGACGATGATCCCTTGCATCAGGCCGAGCCGGCCGCCAAAGTTGATGCCTTCCGGTGGCGTCAGGGCCTTGCCGTTCTTGTCGAATACGGCGATTGATTTGCTGCCGTAGGTGGTGAACCACGCGTTGTCCTTGGCGTCGACTGCGGCGCCGAAGGTTCCGCCCTCCATCCCGCCGCCGGTGAAGCCTGTAGTGATCGGCGAGAGAGGCTTGCCGTCCGGCGCGAACTTGGTCGCACTACCCTGCCACAATGAATCCTGGCCCTGCCAGCCGACGCTGAAGTTGTCGCCTACCCAAAGGTTGCCGTCGCTATCGAACATGGCCTTGCCGCCCGCGACATAGCCTCCACCGTCGAACTTGAGCGGCAGGACCCAAGCGCTGGGCGCCCAGTTGAGATATGGCATGTATGGAACGGCAAGCATGTGGTTGGATGGCGATACTTGATAAAACTTGCGGAGCAGGTCGTAAATTTTGTCGGGCTGGTGCCAGGGGTTAAGTGCGATCGATTCGGCTGCGTTCAGCGTGTTGGTCGGCGGCCCACCGCCCGGAGGCGTTGCGGCCGTGAACAGACTCCCGCAAGCATCCGCCTTCACCCTCGTCACGCAGCCGGAAAGCAGGTCGGCAAGTGTGGCGAAGTTAGCCATAGTAGGTGTCTGGCTACTGTTTAACGGGCTCTGGATTGCATCACCCCATCGCCCTGTTTCCAGGTCAATGAAGTTGGGCACGTTGCCCGCGGCGATGCGCAGGCTCAGTGGCTGGCCCTGGAGCGTCGTGTCGTCGAGGAACTGGGCGTTCGTCCATACCGATGCAACTGTTGTCATCTCGTTGATCACGACTTTGGCCGGGAGCTTGCTGCCGACAACCGTGATCAGCGCAATCGCCGGATTATCGCCGGCTCCCTGATTGGCTGCAGACACTCCACCGATAGCCACTAGATAGAGGCTGGAGTCAGGCATGCCAGTGCTATGGATCACAAACCGGCCATCGTTGCCGGTTTTAGTCTGTGCGAGTTGTTTGGGCTGGCCTGCGCTGGCTGCCAATAGGGTCACCGTTGATTGGGTGATGGGTGCGCCTGCACCCAACACCTGGCCCTTGATGTCGGCAGCAAAAGTCCATGTTGCAAAAAACAAGTTGGAAATCGTGATCGCCGCCAGCATCGGTCTCGGAACAGTTGATCTCCACGCCATGTCGTTCTCCTTACGTACGAATGTGGGTCGCGAATCCTTGAGCGCCTTGGATGAATCACCCGGTTTTCAGTCGATCAACTAAACATCGTTGGCGCACAAGACCAGCGGAAAGTATCGCGTACTGCTTCTTGCCAAGCATCACTGCTGTCAATTCATTTCCCGATTGGTCTGACTTAAAGAGAGGCACCGGACGCCCAATGCTCCACCTCCGGTGCGTAACCCTGAATCGCTGGTTCGCGAGGACTTAGCAATTAACTGGAAGCAGCTCCTACCTTAGCGTCGGCGACCAAGGCTTTGATGTCCAGCACTGCCACGCCTGGATAGGCCCGGTAAAACCCGATTGGGGGATAAGACTGCGGCGCTGCCGATCGCCGCCTCCAGACGCGCAACAATCTATCGCGCGATTGGCCTATGCCGGCTCGGGCGACCTGTGCTCGGTTGGAGATCGAGGTGTGGACTTGCGATGACATTCAAGAGTCCGGCCCACCGCAAGCAAAGGCTCGATCTTTAGTTCACTCCATCCCAGCTGATGGGAGAACTGTCACCTGCGACAGGTGCTCGATAACACTCCGCACTGCGATTCGTCAGCCTTTTGGGTCATTCGTGAGTATGCCGTCTCTCGGTGGGGCGACCTTATCAGCGAAGACAAGCCGCGAGTACGCAGATTTGGCTGGAATAGAGATGTTATGTGGCAGGATCAAGGCGACGGCCACTCACGGCTTCGCGGATGGCGGGTACCAAATCTGTTGATAGGCGACTCTTGATTACGTACCCACACGCTCCGGCCGAGAACGCTGCTGAGATAAAGTCCGGATCATCGTGCATGCTCAGGAAGACGATCTTGGCCCGGCAATTGGCCGCCTGGAGCTGTCGGGCAGCCTGTATGCCATTGAGCACGGGCATCGAAACATCAAGGATGAGTGCGTCGGGATCCATCCTCAGGGTGGCATCAACAGCTTGCCTGCCATTTACGAATGAGCCCAGAACTTCAAACTGGTCCCCAAGAACCTCGCGAATCTGAACCATTATGGGTATGTGGTCATCGGCGAGAACGACTCGAATCTTAGCCATGCGGCTCCTTTCTCAAGTGCAGGGCCGCTAAATCGAGAGCACTTTACGATGAAGTTTCAACTCCGTTAGCTTCCTCAGCAACTGTCACTTGCGCCAGTGTTTTTGGTGATGGGAGAGCTTTCGCAGGCACTAGGTGAACAAGGCTTGCTCCGACTCCGACTTGATTGCAGCGATTCGTCGACTAATACCGCACCATTTTGCCTGGACACCGGGCAGAAAGCGTCGTGTCATCCCGTCTCTCCAGCTGCAATCCCGGTTGAACAACTTCGCTTCGATAAGACGGATCTGCAGATGGTGGCTGCGGACTTTTACTGGAGCTGTCAGATTGGATAGATAGAGAAACAGCAGGTCCCCTACGCTACCCCGGATTTCCTGTTGAGGTTGGTGGCGTTGACGAACTTCATGCGGCTTTCTTTACGGAAAGCCGCACACGCGGCCGCATCCAGCGCTCCGTGGCAGGAATCCGGGTACGTTCCGGTCGGAGCCTGTGACTTTATTAATTTTTTGTAGTTTTGGTGGCCGGAAAGCTGTGAACAGCAGCGGCCAACAAGCATCCTCGGGGTCCTTCGGCTACGCTCAGGACAGGCTCTTCGACTCCGCGCCGTAAGTCCTCCGTTTAGCGATAGATCTGCGAGGCGCTACGCTCAGAGGTTGTGACTTTTTGATTTTTTGTAGTTTGGTGGCCGGAAAGCCCTCAAGAGCGTGCGGCGATTAGGTATCCTCGGGGTACGCTCGGGATGACAAGTGGAGGGTGGTGCATCCATGGGCAGTTGACTAGTAGCTGAAAGAATCGTTGGGTGAGTGCCGTGGTATCCCACTCAAGCCAAAACCCGGCTTGAATGGGGCACCCAGCGGTTGTTGACGATCAAGCAGTCAAAAAAGCCACAGCCTCTCCCACGGCACGCCGGGGCAGGCAGGATGACGATTTTGTGGCGGGGAAAAGGAAACAGCAGGTCCCTCCACTACGCTGCGCTCCGGTCGGGATGACAATTTCATTTGAAACTCGATGACTTCGCACGAAATATTCAATAAAGTCACAGGCTCTCCCACGGCACGCCGGGGCAGGCAAAACCGGGCTTGAATGGGGCACCCAGCGGTTGTTGACCGATCTAGCAATCGAAAAAGTCATAGCCTCTCAGGATGACAAAGTGGAGGGCGGTGACTTTTGTTAGGAGCCGTCAGATCGGATGGACAGAAAAAATCCATGTTCTTGACAAAAGGAGACGCAGCCAGCACGATGAATTACCACTCATCCTATTCGTATATTGCAAGGTTTACGACTCCCGAATCGGGCGCAACGCCTGCAGGGTACCTGGCTTATGGCACTGTCTCTGAGCGTATGCCTATCGTTGTCCGCCGGCTGCTGTATGGCCTTGTCTCTCAGTATGCAGGCAGAGCAAGCTGCCGACACAGTTCTTGTACATGGCAAGGTCTATACGGAGAACGCCGCCCAACCCTGGGCGGAAGCGGTCGCGATCAGAGATGGCAAGATTCTGGCCGTCGGCAACACGGCGGAGATCGCGAAATATCGGGGCCCTGAGACGCACGTCATCGATGCAGCCGGACATTTGGTATTACCCGGATTTGTCGATTCTCACGTTCACTTTATCGGCGGTTCGCTGAGCCTCGAAACCGTCGCACTCGATACCGCAGAGACAGTTGCTGAAATCCAGAAGCGGGTCAAGGAGTTTACCGCGGCTCACCCTGAAAAGAAGGTCATTACCGGATATGGATGGATGTATCCGGTCTTCGGCAAGGACGCGCTGCCGAACAAGAAGTACCTCGACGAGGTTGTTTCAGATCGCCCGGTAATTCTTTCCTCTTACGATGAGCACACCACTTGGGTCAACAGCAAAGCGCTCGAACTGGCCGGGATTACCAAGCAGACGCCGAGCCCACTGAATGGGGTGATCGTACGGGACCCCAACACCGGCGAAGCGACGGGAACATTGAAGGAGTCGGCGGGTGGCTTGGTGGCTAAGTTGGAACCGCAACCGAGCGACGAGGAGACCATCTCGGCTGTAGTGGCCGGGATCAAGCTGGCCAATAGCTTCGGCATCACGCGGGTCCACAGCGCTGGAGGCGACGGGGAGCGCATCGAGATCTTCGATCAAATCCGCAAACGCAACCTGCTTACCCTCCGCTTCTACTTCTCCATCTTCGCCCAACCTCCGACGGTTACGCCCGAGTTCATTGAGAAGGCGGAAACGCTGCGGCGCAACTACCATGACGAATGGTTATCGGGCGGAGCAATAAAGTTCTGGGCAGATGGCGTGATCGAATCACACACCGCGGCGATGCTGGCCCCCTACAGCGACGATCCCACGACCAGCGGTCACGCCAACTGGACGCCGGATGCTTATCGCGCCGGCGTGCTCGAGTTCGACCGCCGCGGCTTCCAGATATTCACCCATGCCATCGGCGATAGGACGATTCGTATGGCTCTCGATACTTACGCCGAGTCGAACGCGAAGAACAACCGGCCAGACGCCCGCGACCGCATCGAACACATCGAAGATCCCGATCCGGCCGATATACCGAGATTCGGGGAGCTGAAGGTCATAGCCAGCATGCAGCCGCTGCACGCCTATCCAAACTCGGATGTGCTCGATGTGTGGGCCAGAAATGTTGGCCCAAAGCGAGCTCAGAATGCGTGGCCCTGGAATGACCTGGAAGCGACGGGAGCACATTTAACCTTCGGCAGCGATTGGCCGGTGGTGACGCTCGATCCGTGGAAAGCGATTCAGACTCTGCTGACACGCCAGACCCTCGAAGGCACGCCTCCCGGTGGTTGGATCCCCCGCGAACGAATCAATCTCAAGCAGGCCATCGACGGTTACACGCTGGGAGCAGCGTATGCGGGCTTCCGGGAAAAGAGCGAAGGCTCGATCGAGACAGGCAAGCTGGCGGACATGATCGTAGTCTCACAAAACCTGTTCGAAATTCCTGCGACCAAGATCCACGAAACGAAGGTTCTTTACACCTTTGTGGGCGGCAAAGTGGTCTACCACCAGAAGCCTTTCAGTGAATGACGCCTTTTCATATCGTTGAGCGTTTCTGGAGGAGATGAGACACGACGTCCCGCAGGAGCCCGGTGCGAATTATCCCACCGGCGGCCACGGGGGATCTGGAGACTTCCAGACCCGGGCTCCCTTTCGCCAGACCGGTTGCCGCGGCGGCGAGATCCATACGCCCGGTTGATAGAGCGTTGGCCATTCGGTTCGCCTATTTTGGCTGCAATGCACACACGATATAACTGTCAAAAGGGACAGGTGAGTGCAGGATTACTCGAGAGTGTTTGCTGCTGGGACTCGCTCAGACACGGGGGCGGTCGTGGGTACATCCCGAGCGATTCCGCTTTGTGGGTTGCTATTGGCACGCAGGCGAGCTTCTCTGCTGGCGGCTTCTCCAAAGCGACGGGCGCGATTAATGCTTCCAAGCGGCGTGCTGTCGGGTGTGGAGTGCCCGGTTACATCGAAATACACCGTTTCGCCCACATCCGGACGAATCTGAGACTGTGCTAACAGAGTGAGCCGCCCGACCACATGAAAGGGCGCTTCCGTTTCCTTCCACTTGACACTCGCGTTTTCAATCCAGAAGTTGGCGTCGTAGCGTTTACCCCAGTAGGTCATTTTTTCGGTATCGAGGAACTGGACAGCAAAGTCAAAGCTGCTCATCCTGCCATCCTCGTTGAGGTGCCGGACCAGTTCATCCTGCAGGCCTTTCGGATTACTCTTTTGCAATGGACGCGCTAGATTGCCGGCCGAAGGGATAGCCGAATACTGAACTACGTCGATGGGTCCGTGACGAAACGGCACGTTGCTCCAATAGCGCAGTTGCTGGTACGGTCTGATCTTCTGGCCGGCCTGGAATTTTGCCAGGGCCAGGACTCTCGCTACGCGTAATTTGTCCTTAAACGGCAGCGACAACAAACCTGAGAGCGGACTCGATGCGGCTAATACTTTCATGATCGCCGCAAATGCGGGGGAGTCGTTGATGGGCAGCGGGGGGGCATTTTGTAAGGAAAAATCCTGCCGGCCGCTGTTTCCGGCAGGAGCAGACAAGCCACCCCGAGTGAGGTCAACGGAGAACGACATGGATCGGACATCCGGCTTGAAGTCCGAGTTCTTCTTTGAATCAGCGTTTCCCCAGCGCACGACAGCGGGATATACGCCAGGCGTGGCAAATATCCCTTTGGCCAACCGCGCCGCCAGCTTTGGGTCCGGTCCGGCGGTAAGGTCAAGGACTTCGAACTGGGCCCGGGCACAGACACCTTTGGCGTGGGTTCCGCGGGCCAGGGGGCGGTGTTGTTGCGCGGCAGCAGCCGCCTGCACTAGGAGGGTTGTGCGGACAATCTCCTCGATGTCAGACGGCTCCCTGGCGAGGTTGCGATCACTGTCGCTCGCGGTCACTCCGAACCACCTGGTGAGCCAAAGCATGGACGAACCCTCCTCGATGCCTATCTGTCTGTCATCCCAATTGGGAGATGAATTTGATTGCGGTGATGCTGGGCAAAAAACAGTAGGCGGCAGCTTTGGTGGTAGTGAAGCTGGAGAACCCTGTCAGCTTAATGGGAGGCGCGCCGTTCGCCTGGGGAATGACGAAGATGCTTTCGTTCGGGTCTTGAGTTCCGATCATAGGATCTTTCGCCTTAGGGTCCAGCCTGACCGCGCCGGCGAATTCGGCGTCGTTTACCCAATGTCCGAGAACGAACTCATATTGATTCTCAATACTCGAGTTGATGAAGTAACCGAGAAGTCCACGCTCGACGCCGTCGTAGGGTTGCGCAGGATCGTAGTTCGGCCCGTAGGGAAGGCCGCGACGGATCAGACGATGCGTGTTATTGCTGCCGCCGGGTTTGCCCTGGCCGGTGACGGGTTGGTCGCGCGGGTTGACACGCCGCATGTGCGCGCCAACAGGGCAGCGCAGCCCCCTGGGATCGCCCGACCCGTCTGCGTTTACGTATCCGTAGTTGTTCAGCTGATCGGGCGCGATGCCGCCCGGCGGGCTGTCTGTTTCCGGCGACAGTTCCAGGGGAGTACCGTTGCGCCATCGTCCGCAGATCTTGGCGGCGAGCAGCTCGGGATCTATCTTGTCCTTGTTCGATTGCAGGAAATTCTCAAATCCAACCACGTCGGTTTCGATCATCTTGAAGACCGCGAAGCTGCCGTTCAGACCGAGCTCCCGCGGCTCAGGCACGAAGTAATTCTCTGCATCCTCCTGCAAAACAAATAGCCAGGGCTCGCAGGGCTCCTGGTGATCGGGAGTATATCTTTCGGGGCCACCGCGAATGGTTGTCATGCTGATGCCGTCTGTGAATCCAAAAGGAACTTTGGCACAGGGCTGGGGTTTGCCGTCGACCATCTCAAGCCACGCGTTCCCGTCCGTACGCCAAATCTCCGCAAAAGCTCCACCTTCGGTCAGCAGGGCAGATAGTCGATCGCTATAGGCCGTCATTGCCTCTGGGCTTATGGCGTGTAGCGTAACCATGAGGTGAGCGTTTGTGGACGTGAAGGCGCTGATCCAGTTCTGGGGGGCACTTGCCCCGGTGTCGCCCACGAGGTTCGCTCGGGCGGCGGCTCCGGCGACGAAGGCGTCAAACGACTTGAACGAGAGCGTGGGGACGTGATCCTTGACCTCGAGCGCGACGAGTCCAGGCCAGGTAATGCCCACGTTCAGGCAGTAGTCAGGTTTGTGGCGAGGGGGAGCGGCAGGATCGTCTCCTGGCCCAGGAGCGAGGCCTACGCGCCAATCTTCCGCGGTGGTAATCTGCGGCGCGTCCGACTCGTCTCCACTGACCAGCCGGCCAAGCAACTGGCGTGCCTTGGCAGCCACGCCCACTGTAAGGACGAAGTGCCGTACCAGGGGCATCCTGTAGCCGCGCAGGATGAATCCCTGAATATCACCCAGGTCGAGTACGCTCTTCTCCGGATGCGTGGGTGTATCCGGTTCCTCCTTCTCGCCATGCGGGACCAGTTTGCGAAAAAACGACTCTGCGGACCATGCTCTTTTGTCTTTGATCACCGCTTGCCTCTGTGTGGGCTAGTGTGCTGTGGCTGCAGTTTTGCTATCGGCAATCAGGGCGTGAATGTCCTGGACGCCCAAGCCTGGATACGCCTGGTAGAACCCGATCGGCGTTCGGTTTGCTCCGGCTGCAAAGTCAATGAACTCCTGGAGGTACTTGCGGCAGGGCGAGGGTGGCGGGTTTATGCAGAATTTGAATATTAGATCGAAGACCTCTCCGATGTTCTTGGTGAAGTCGGCGATGTATGTATCAAATTCACCGTCGTACACGGTAAAGAAACCAACCTGGTGATCCTCGAGGGGCACGAACTGCGCGAAGTGAGGCGTGCCCACCTTGTCCAGATCGTGAGTGGTTCCGCGTCCCCTGGCGCGCAGCAGGAGTTTTATCTCGGTGAAGGCGAGTGCTGATTTAATAGGCAGGATCACCAGGAATGGGTTGAGTACGCCAGTCGCCACTGATACCGGCTGCGGAGGCGAGGGCCTTGATCTCCTTCGCGGTGGCTCCCGGGTAGGCAGTGTAGAGGTTTACCGGGTTCAAAAGATGCTTTTCGGCCCATTCGACGAACGCGTCTGCGTGATCCGCGACCGGAGTGGGCGGCGGATTGTCTACATGTTGGAAAATAAAATCAAACACCGGTCCTGCCTGCTTGGCGAGTTCGCCAAATAGCTGATTGAACTCGCCGTCGAAGTCGCCAAGAAAGAGGAGGGTTTTCTCGCTGAGGACGGTAAAGCGAGAATAGTGGATTGTCCCGATCGTATCCTCCGCCTGAAAGAGCCCCGGCATCATGGCTGGAAGCTGCTCCGCCAACGCTTTTGCATCCGCAGGCGCCTTCAGGGGAAATGCGAGCGTAAAGTGGCTCTGGTTTGTCACAAGGAATCTCCTTGGCTTATTGCGCTGGTATGGCGGCTATCAGGCCGGCCATTGTTTGAACATCTTCTGCACGGCCTTCGATACCATCTGCGAGTTCTTATTGCCGTTGTTGCTGAGCGTATTCTGGGCAATCCCCCGCCAAACCAGGGATTTGGTTTTGGCGTCGTATAGGTCGACAATCATGGTTCCTATCACGTTCTGCTCTGGAGTGATTCCGCCCATGCCGCCGCCGATTCCGCGCATGCCCCACGCCTGGTAGGAGGTCTGCTGTTTCATGCCACCACTTGCGGTGAGGATTATGTCAGGGTTCTGCGATTCCGACACTAGTTGGAGGCCCTTTCCCTGCATGGCACTGTCAATATCCGATTTGGCTTGTTGGGCCAGAATCGAGTTTTGGATCTGGTTGGCATTGTCGGTAGCCCAGGCATAGGTGTGATACTGCGAAAAACTCTGGCTACGGTTGTAATTGACGGAGACTTGTTGCCCGACGGCAACAGCGGACGCGATGCATAGAAGCATGGCGCACAATGCATATTTCGTCTTCATGGTCGTTATCCTTTTCTCCAGGAGCGCTGCCGGCACTCGTGTTTACTGCGATTGTTGTCTTGGAGCGACGGTCTGCCTACTGTCACATATGACAGGGAGGGCGGCGCAAGGAGGATTCGCTCCCCTGGGCTCAGCGTTGTGGAGCATGAGCCCAGGCGCAAAGAAAGCGCTCAATGCCGGAGCGCTCTTTGCTCCGTCCAGCACTACCTCGGGCCAACCATGGATGGGCTTTGATCGTTACTTAGGAGCTTTCTGTGGGATGTGTGCGTCGTAGATCGCCTGCATCCGCTTCAGCTTGAGCACGCCGTAGAGGACGATGATCGCCATCGCGACGACCAGAATGGCGGCCAAGCGTTTTTCCATGTGATAGTCGCCCTCGCGGTAGAAAATATAGCTGGAGACGATCAAGCAAACAATGCCGATGTTGATGATCCAGTTGACGGGCTTGGAGACGAGGAAGTCCAAGGTCCCGAAGCCTGCGAGTTGGTAGAGCATGAAAGGCAGAATCGCTACCATCGGCAGCAATTCTGAGGCACCGAGGGCAACGTCAACCGCGCCCGGTGCGTGGGAGTGGAGCAGGTTGCTGTGAGCTAGCTCGTGGAATAGCCCGGGGACCGCAGCCAGAAAAGGCACCACGGCGAGCAGTTCGAGCACCAGAGATCCGCTCCAGGTGCCGACCTTGGATGAGGCATCCGCGCCGGGACCCGACGATTCCGTGCCGATATAGAGACCACCAACGATGGCGGCAGCACTGGACAGCATTAGTAGTTCCACCGTGATGCCGAAGCTCGCCGGTTCGCCGGTCTTGATCAGCAGCAGGCCCATAAAGCCGGGCAGGTAGAACATCACGCGCACCAGGCGAGCCCAAACGCGTGCGTCGCGCTCCGGTGGCAGGATTGGGAGCGCGAATCCGTCGCTTCCGGTAGTCAGTCTAACTTCTTTCGACATGTTGATTCCCTCGTGGTGCGAGAAACTTCGATTCGAATCCAGCTTGCGCGCACAGCGAGCGAGCTGCGGAGCATCTACTTAAACAGCGTCTTAATCGGCGGCTTGGCATAAACGAACAAAGACACTCAACATCCTGGCGGATTTCCTTTGCGGACCGAGTGGATCTACATATCTACGAGGTTGCAACCAGAGCTGGAGGCTGCCAGGTACCTTTACCCGGCGGCAGAATCGAGGGCGGCGTTTCTTTCGGCCAATATAAGCGCATTACGAGGTAAATCGGGCCGTCAGGGGCGGGCAGCCAATTGGCGACATTCTCCTTGCCGGGCGAGTCTTTTTGGATGTAGAGCGTCAGCGAACCATCCGGATTGGTTTTCATGTCAGGCAACATCGGAGAGTTGATCAGGTATCGGTCGAGCGGGTTTTTTATCAGGAACTGACTTTTCCCGTCATACATCGTCACCGACCAAAATGCGTTCACCGGGGGAAACTGACCTTTGGCGAAGGTCAAGGTGTAGTTATGTTTGCTGCCATCGAGCTTATCTCCGTTGGGCAGGATCCGGGTGAGAGGGTACATGGCCTCAATGGCGCTGTTACCGAAAATTCCCCCTTTGGCCGCCGCCGCGCGCTTGAGCCAATCTCCGCTGTAGAAGGCACGATCGCCGAAGAATGAGCCCACGTTCCAGCCGTTGATGACCGCACCTCCGCTGGCAATGTACTTGTCGACCGCATCCATGCCCTGCTTCATCCCCAGCAGAACAGCGGCTTTGTGTTCGAGAGATAGGGTTTTCATTTCAAACTGTTTGCCTGCACCGATCCCAATGCTGGCCAGCCTGGTGCGGATCCCCACCTCCTCCGGGCCGGCCGGGGAGTACTGCAAGGCAAAATCGAGTATCTCCCAAAACTCTTTCTTGGCAATCTCCGCATTGGTTCTGAGGTAGTTGATGGCGGGTGGAGCGGGAGGAGCAGGCTGCTTGAGAAAAGCCGAGAGCGGCTGCACCTTGTATCCGGCCTGGATCTTGACCACGTTCGGCATATCCGCCGCGTTGAAGAGCTGGGTTCGCAGAATCACAGCTGAGAATGGTGTCGTTGAATGGAACACCTGCTTGATTTGCGAGGGTACTTCACCCTTCCAATCGGGGCCGACGACCATGAAGTCGCCTGGCTCATCGCCGGTAGTCCGGCTGCCGATGTACCCGTAATTAAAGGTATTTGCATCGGTCAGCTGCACGGAATAATAACGCGGCTTGGGAACAGCGGGAACTGAAATCACCGCCGGTTCCGCGCGAAGATCTATTTCCATCAAGGAGTATGGCGTGTCGCTGTTGGGGGTAATAACCGCTGTGTCCTCGTAGGTAAACACCCGGGCTTCGTTGGTGAGCGTGCCGATTGGCGCCTTGTATTGGGACGAGGTTGGATCCACAAACAACTCGTAGGTTGAGGTGTAATACATGACCAACGGAAGACCGTAGATGAGGCCTTCTTCAGCGATGGCCTTGGTCTCGAGGATGCCGGGAACGCCGACGTTGTTGATCTTGTCTACCTTTTCGGCCTGCGAAATTGCGTCCTGGCTCATCGTTTTCTTTCCCCCACCTAAAGCATGAGGGTATCGGCTCGGGTCAAGGCAGCCTACTAGCATTAGTGCTAGTGGCCCGCAGGAAAAAGAAAGAGTGGCGGCTCGGCAAACATCGCTTAGGCTGATTTCCGCGTAAGTGTCATCAAGGAACAGCCGTGCTCACTTATTAGACCTCTCATCCATCAGGCCTGCCGCGGGGGCAAATAGCTTATTCGGTGTTCGTCTGCCATTTTTGCTAGTTACAGGACGCATTTGACCCGCCGTAAACTGCTCTAGCGCATCAGCCGCTTCGATCTTTGCAACCGCCCACGATGATCCGCTGTTGCACGCACAGAGCGTTCGATGACATCGCGGTGAATTTGCCGGCGACCGCTCTCATCGCAGCCGCTCCTGGTCTGTGCCCAATTTTTCTAACGCGTCTTATCTGATTCGCGTGCTCTGTGGGAGAACACCTTATGCCACACTTTGCTCGATTCACTGATGGCTACTGTCACCCAATTGGCCGAAGAAAGAAAACGCACGCGGCGATTCTTTTTCTTTTGCTGTCGACCGCATTTCCCGGGCTTAGCCAGACTGGTGCGAAGCCGGCGGACCCGGTGACGAAAAAGGAGCCAGAGACAAAAAAGGAGCCAGAGATCAAGGAAGAGCTGACGCTCAAGAACGGTGACAGATTAACCGGTCAACTGCTGGACTCCACCGGAACTGAGATCAAAT
Organism: uncultured Acidobacteriaceae bacterium; assembly: GCA_963721125.1. GTDB lineage: Bacteria > Acidobacteriota > Terriglobia > Terriglobales > Acidobacteriaceae > PALSA-350. The sequence goes on from CAVRHZ010000002.1 coordinate 474,543, forward strand.
TCAAAACCGAGCTGGCGGGCGAAGTCACGGTGAAGTGGGAGAACGTCAAAGAATTGAAGTCCAAGCGGGACTTCGCGGTGGTTCCCAAAGATTTGAAAGATGCCAGAGACAGCGCAAAGGTGCCCCAGGGAGCGATCGAGATTGGTGAAAAGGGAATCGTAGTCTCTCCTGTATCCACGAACAAACCCGAGACAGGAGCGGCAGCGCCAGAGTCCCCGGCGAAGGCGGGCGCCCCCAAGGAAACCGCCGCCGCAAAAGAGATACCAACCTCCAAAATCGCATCTGTCGTCGACGATGCTACCTACCAGAAAGAGATAAATAAGCAGATAGGTTTCAGGTCTGGTTGGGACGGGCACATCAGCACCGGCACTTCGATGGTGTACTCAACCCAAAACACCTCTCTTTACCAGGTGGACACTGCGCTCAAGCGGTCGATTCCCACGGTGAGCTGGTTGAACCCGAAGCTCCGCACGCTATTGGACTTCACCCTGAGTGCAGGAAAGACGACACAGCCTGGCACAGAAACGACGATTACCAATATCTACCACGTGGGCGGGGAACGAGACGAGTACTTTAGCCCGCGGGGCTACTATCTGCAGGTGCTTTCGGAGGACCACAACTATTCGCAGGGTCTTGTAATCCAGCAGAAATACGGCGGCGGCATCGGCGCGACTCTGATCAAGAGGAAGGGCGCCGAGCTCGATGTCACGGCGGATCTGCACTACGAAAATCAGCAGTTCAAGGCAAACCCAAGCGCTGACGTGGAGGCGCTCTCGCTCCACCTGATCGCATCGACACTGACGGAGGTGTACATACGGAAGTGGGGCAAGCTCCAATTCGATGAAAAGGTTCTGGCGGACCTCGCCTGGAACGACGCGAGCGCCTTCTCCGCTTCGGGCACGAGCTCGCTGAGATGGCCAGTCTACAAGAGGCTTGCTTTTTCAGTATCGACGATCGATAACTTCTTGAACAATCCGCAAATCGGATACAAGAAGAACTCTTTTCAGTTCACAACCGGGTTCGCGTTGAACCTGCATTAAGAACTAGTCTTCAGAATCGAAGACCGTGATTACGCCTAGGATGAATGTTGCCGTCAGTGGCGCTTGCCACTGATGGGGTATGCTTTCATAACGTATCTAAATTCATAACCAAGCGATATTGCACGACAGAGGCCTGCCGGCCTAGGGGTGGTGTGCGTAGGTCAGTTTCGAGACATGAAGGTTATTCTGCGATATGAGGTGAAGCGGGGTTCTACCGCTTCACCTGACTCGAACGTTTAGAAGCAGAGCAGGTCGATAGGCGCTAACGCCAGTATCCGGCGACCCAGACATAGCCCCCGCCACGAGGAACCCAGCGGCCGGGAACCCACACAACTCCCCGCCGGGGTGGGTTGACCCAGCGGCCGGGAACCCAGACATACCGGACCCCGTTCCAGCGATAGTATCCACCTACCCATACCCATCCCGCATGCAAAGGCGGTCCGGGCCGTTCAACGATCACCGGTGGCGGGGGTCCAGTATGGATAACGACCTGCGCATTGGCGGCACCCGCGGATAGAGCGATCGCGCACATTGTCAGCAGTATGAATTCTTTCACTCTCATAAGATCTCCGATGAAGCTAACTGTTCGAGAATCGGCCCGAATTTCTGGTCCGCTCTCCCTCAATACTAAATTGTTCACAGCGCAAAATTCAGAGGGTTCGCAGGCGCGCTTGCCGGCTGAAAAATAAGGTGTGCATTGCCCGTGCATTGTTAGATGCCCGGTACAACACACACCTTGCTGCAAGTTCCTAACGTGAAAATCCTGGGGGACTGCAACTACATGGATCCCTGTAGCCCCTTGTTCACGATGAGCTTGACATCGACACGCCGATTGAGTTCACGTCCCTGGGGGTCTGTATTTTCGGCGTCAGGATGGGTGGCGCCGTAACCTGCCGGTGCAACGATGCGCCGCATTGGAATATTACCTGTGTTCCGGAGATAATTGGCCACTGCGGCCGCACGATCCTCGCTGAGCTGTTGGTTGGCCTCTTTGGTTCCAGTTTTTGAGGCATACCCTGCGATTTCGATCAGGTAACCATCGGTCTGGGAGGTGAGAGCGATCAGTTTGTCGAGGTCGGCCTTGGCGGGGGCATCGAGGGCGTATTTGCCCGTAGGATAGTAAATGACGGCTTCGGCAACTGTCTGGTAGTCGTCGAGGTCGGAGACCCGCTTGTTGACCATCTCAACTGCGCCTGCATTCATCATCGCAATGGAGCCGGCTGCTGTCGCGACCGTACCGGCCGCGTCGGCAGTTGTCTGCGCCTGATTTGCAGAGGACTGGGCGGCGCCTGCCGCAGCGACTCCCTGGTTTGCAGTAGCCTGTGCGCCGCTGGCCGCTGCTTTGTTGGCGTTGATCTGCTGTTGCTGAGCAACCTCGATGGCGAACGCATCCGGCGAGAAGTTGATCTTGCTCGCGTCCAGTTGATTGTCTGCGTTGCCTACACCTTCGACTCTGATGGTCAAGCCGGGTACCATGGCCGTTACATCCATGTCTTCGTGGCGATGAAAGGCGACTTTGGATTTGTCGCGGATAATTTTCGTATCGTCAGTGATCTTGACCAGCACCGGGGAACCGGTTTTATCGTCTTGAATCTTGATCAGGTCGCCTTTTCGGGACAAAATTGTTCCCTTAACTTTTGCCTTTTCGCCGGCACTGAAGGTTTGGGCGAAGGCAGAGGAGGCTAGCGTGAATACGGTAAGCAGGACGACGCATATTTTGTGCGTCCCCACAGGACGGAAGGTACCACTCGCTGATTTCATAGAGTCCTCGCTATCATTCGTTTATGTTAGTCAAGCTCAGTCAGGCGTGAACATCACCAGGCGGAACGTGATGTCTCCTCGCGATTGCAAAGATCACTTAATAATTTGCGGCGTCAAGTCCAAAGTATGGCCAGCGTTATAAGCCAAGTTAATCGACATCCTGGCGGGTTCGTCGGAACCAACCGGCTTAGTAGCCGGTGACTTCCCGATCTGGTGCTTAAGCTAACAAAGCCACTTGCGGCGACACACCTGTCATTAGCGACAGGTCGGTTAGAAAGGCTGCTGATCGTGCTTGAAGGTGTTCTCGGCGGGCGCGGGTGTACCTGTCGCAAATGACAGTTGTGGCGGGTCAGTTGCTGTAGTGAACTATCGCAACTGGCCTCATTGACTTAGCGGTTCCAGCCGGGTTCGGTGAGCGCCGTTGAGAGTAACTGGCGTGGTAGGCAGCGCAAAAAAAGATGATGATGGAGGGAAAACGACATGCAAATACGACACTATTCCAGATTCGTGATTAATGGCATTGTGCTGCTGAGTTTGGCAGCGGCCGGTCGCCCGGGGTTCGCCCGGGACAACTATGAGACGATCGATGCTCAGTCGTTTGGAACAGGGACCCAACTGGGCGAGAACATTGGCGTAACTTTGAACATCTATCAATTTTCGACGCCGGCGGACAAGCAGATCCTGATACAGGCGTACCAGAAGGGGCAAAATCAAGGGCTGACCAATGCTCTTTCGAAGATGAAGGCCGTAGGACATCTTGAGATTACGGGCACCTTGGGAAACGACTGCTCTTACATCAGGATGTTTGTTACGCCCACCGGCCGCAAGATCGTCTTTGCCACGACGCGCCAGATTCGCATGGCGGAGGCGTGGGCCGACAGTAATTCTATGTCCTACAACCTCACTGCGGGGGTCCTGGAATTGAATGATCAGGATAAGAGCAAGAGTACCGGGACTCTGTATCCCGCGGCGCAGCTGGTCCTGGATAAACAGGGCGAGTTGCAGTTGGATCTGCTACAAAATCCGTGGCGGTTGTCCGACCTCATCGACTGGAAGGGAACCTCGAGCAACTAACTGACGGTACTGCGGCCGGAAAGGAATGAGGTGTTGCAATGAAAACTCTGCAGAAATACTTTATTCGCACGGGACCGGTGGCCTGTCTCCTGTTGCTTGTGAGCTGCGTTGCGGCGCTGGCGCAGAATGACAAGTATGCTTGCACCGAACCCGATCCACAGTCGCTATGTAACGCAGGCAACACCTGTGGATCGAGTTCGAGCCCGTGTGAAGTGGACGTGAAGCGCAGCGACTATGGCGCTTCCGCAACGCCGAGTATCGCCGAGGCAAAGGCGAATAGCACATTCTGCGTCAAGGCAGGCACCACCATCGTGTGGAAGAGTACGCAGAAGAATACGGGTTTCGTCGTCGACTTCGGGTCTCCTGCTGCCTTCGGTTCCGACGACGCGATCATGGGAGGGGCGACGCGTCCGATTTCGGTGACCGCCAAGACGGCCGGGTGCTACAAGTATTCGGCGGGTGCCTGCATCTCGGGCGAGATACAGGGAATGTGCGGATCAAGTACGGCTGAGGCCATTATTCTGCCGCCCAGCTAGGACTGGGGCCGTTCACGGTTGGCGGTAAATGTTTGAGTGGCGAGAATGTAGATGCAGGCGCCTTACATCGTGGGATGGTAGTGCTTGGTTTTCGACCGCAGTGAAAGACCGTGGCGGTGCCGTCCGTTGGGGCGCAAGGCGGGGCAGGGCGGGATGGCGATTTTGTAGGAGAACCTTGAGCGGGAGCCGGGGCGCACCGCAGATCGGCTGCGCTCCCACGGCACGCCGGGGCAGGCGGGATGACAAGTGAAGGGTGGTACATCCATGGGGAATTGGCTAGTGGCTGAAAGAATTGTTAGGTGAGTGCCGTGGTATCCCACTCAAGCCCAAACCGGGCTTGAATGGGGCACCCAGCAGTTGTTGACGATGAAGCATCAAAAAAGTCACAGCCTCTCGGGATGACGGCCTTGTTGGAGGGTTCAAGAACGTCTGGCCAAGCGTGCCAAAACACGATCAAAAAAGTCACAGCCTCTCAGGATGACAAGTGGAGGGCGGTGACTTTAATTAGGGCCCTTTAGATCGGATGTCAACGGATGGAGCTGAATTGCCCTCCACTGAGAACTGCGGCGATGGCATTTTCAAGGTCTGTTGAGAGGCGAGACTTAAATACAAATCCAGAAGCACCTAAACCGAAGGCGGCTCCCACGAAATCCATGTCTTCGTGGAGTGATAGAAAGATAATCTTGGCTGCACAGCCAGCTCTCTTCAATCGCCTGGCTACTTCAAAGCCACTTATATCCCCTAGAGAAATATCCAGGATGATCAGGTCGGGGAGGAGAGTAATGGCTTGTTCTGTAACGGGGGCTCCGCAAGATAGCGCGGCCACGATCGTGTAGGCCGGCTCCAACATGCCAACGAGATGTTCCAACAAGGCATGATTATCATCGACGATCAAAATCGTAGGAGCGGTTACAAACCCTGAGTGCTTTCTGGGCGGCAGGAGCTCGGAGGTTGCGCCGCGGCAGAGCTCACAAGTACGGATGTGCTCGTTCCAGGCGCTTAACGTCTCGTTTGCAGCCTTCTTCGCATTGTCGTAAGCCGTCTGCCCGCGCTCACTCCAGCGCAGTCGTAAATTATCCAAGGCGATGCGGAGTCCAATAGCCGCGGTCTTTCGCGCCTCCTCACGCAGCGATCCCAGGGGGCAATGCAATTCGTCCATCGGTGTTACGGGCCCTTTCATCCAGTCATCTATTTTTGGCAAGTCGGCTCCTCAGCCCGTAGCGGCGCGGACCTGGTGTCTCATAACTCGATGTGTCGCCGGGTTTCGAGTCGTTGCGCGACTCAATCAACACCATGTTGAGGATAGAGAAAGACCGCTGTTCGATCGTTGCGCCCGAGCAACCAGGCACTAACCGTTAGCCATCCTGCTAAAGACTTCCAATGCGAATTCGAGGTGGGCGGTTGTGTGCGCCGCTGTGACGCAGAGGCGCAGCCTTGCCGAACCTTGCGGAACTGCTGGAAAGAGAACAGGAGCCGCCAAAATGCCGTGATCGCGGAGTCGCCTGGCGAAGAGCGCAGCGGTTACTTCGTCTTTCAGAATGACGGGTATGACCGCTGTCTCGGAGAGGCCGGTGTCATAGCCCAGGTTCTGAAGGCCGCGACGGAGGAAACGGGCATTCTGCTCGATTTTTGTTACGCGCTCTGGCTCCAGTGCGAGAATAGACAATCCTTCGCGGATCGCTGCCACCGAGGCCGGGCTCAAGGCGGCGGAGAAAATATAAGGTGAGGCCCCATGTTGCAAAAAAATGGCGAGTTCTTGCGAGCCCGCAACAAATCCACCCGTGGAGGGAATTGCCTTGGCTAGCGAGCCGGTCCAGATGTCGACTTCACTTGCGGCAATGCCGAAGTGTTCATCGACGCCGCGGCCATGGGCTCCGAGCACGCCTGTGGCGTGTGCGTCATCCACTAACAGGAAGCAGCCGAATCGTTTTTTGATCTCGATGATCTCCGGAAGGAGACAAATGTCGCCGTCCATGGAAAAGACGCCATCAGTAATGATGAGTGTGCGGTTTGCCGGCAGTCCTTTTTCAAGCTCCTGCTGCAGTGACTCCAGATCGTTGTGTTGGAATCGCTGCAACTGAACGCCCGCGAATCTGCAAGCGTCGGTCAGGCTACGATGGCAAAGTGCATCCATGACGACGCGATCAGCGGGCCCAAACAGGGCCCCGATGACAGCGAGGTTGGCCGCATACCCGGAACTAAAGGTGATAGCCGCCTCTGTTCCCCGAAAGGCTGCCAGATCCTGCTCCATCTGCTGATGCTGGTCGGTAGTTCCCGTAAGCAGGCGTGCTCCGCCGGTGCCCGTTCCGTATTTCCTGATGGCTGCAATGGCTGCGGCGTCGATGCGCGGGTCACCAATCAGGCCCAAATAGTCATAGGAAGACAACATCAGCATCTTGTGGCCGTCTGCCTGCACTTCGGGGCCGGTTCTCGCCTCGAGCGGTATCTGGAAAGGATAGGCATCCGCACTGCAGGCGAGGGCGGTGGTCTCGAACAGCCGCCGTCCGCGGGCATCGATCAGGTCGCTCTTGCCAAACTTCCAGCTTCTCTCCGGAGAGAAATAACCGTCGAAGAGCTGGCCGGAAGAGGAAGGGAAGCGATCCGTTTTCCCTGCCGGGCCCTCCATTTTGGTCGAAGTGTACATCGGTGCTGCCGTTTCAGGAGTCACAGTAGAGGATCCCTTCATCTTCGATAAGCTCATGACTCCTAAGCATTGCAGAGAGAAGCGGGTGGGTCGTTGCTCCAGAGCAACCAGAGCGAGTTTATATAGCAAGCCTCTGTTCGAGTCTTTCGGCTTTGGGTATCAAAGCAAGACTATCTAAGTAACTAAGGCAGCGGAAGTGGCAATGTCGCTCTCCGACAACCGGTAGGGAAAGCGAAGCAAGACCTTTCCCCGGCGCTTGACGAGGATGCCCTCGCGCTGCCAGGCACTCAACAGGCGGCTTGCAGTGAATGGGGAAATATTGGCTTCGTTAGCAAGCTCCTCATTCCTGACGTCGAGTTCCACGCCTCCTGGAACCTTCTGGCCGATTCCGGCGGCGAGATTACCCAGGACTCGAGCGAGCCGCTGCGGGGCAGAATTGCATATCAACGAGGCGTGTACGGCGCGATAGCCTGCAAGATAATCAAAGGAGATTAACAAAGCGTTTTCGACGAGCCGCGGATATCGCTCGCATAAGCCGCGGATGGTGCGGCGACTCCAAACCAGCGTGGTGGTGTTGATGATCGCTTCACTACTAACGAGATATTCAAAAGGTTTAGCCAACAGGGCCGCTTCGCCGAAGATCTCTCCTGGGGGCACCCGAAGGAGGACAATTTTCTGTCCATCTTCGGTCAGGAAGAAACGGCGGACACGCCCGGTCAATAGCAGATAGAGACTTCCGGCGGGGTATCCTTGGTTGTGAATCACTGAATCTGCCGAGAAGCGCTGTTGAGTTCCGGCGGCCAGAACGGTTGCGACGTCTGGCGCATCGAGTCCCTCAAAAAATCGTGGCTTCCGGTCTCGTAGAAAGGCCGCAGTCGGGATATGCATGATTCTTTTTTCCTGGAGGGATGCCCTTGAGTCCTCCCCCGTCCATCGCGGCCCATTATTATGTCGTAGCAGTGTGCACTTCACCTGGAAATTGGAACGCGTTGTCAGGTCGCAGTTCTGTTCCTCCATGCGCAATACCGTTTGCCTTATCGATATCAAGGCCTCGGTCCTGGGACTGGTAGGTTAGTCGTGTGGGGGCCGCAAAGCGAGTGCCGGCAGCCTCAACGATTCCAGCTATCTTCAGTATGATTTCCTGACGATAGCCGGTGAACTCTCGCATATCGCCGGTCTTGACAAAGGCGAACAACTCCAGTTCGAAGGCCGCGCCGACGAAATTGGTTATTCGCAATCTTGAGCTTCCGGATTCGACGATGGGGTCTTCGTTCAGCATCTTCTCCACGCCGTCCAGTACCAACCGCAGTTGTTCCGCCCGGGTTTCGATGCGCAGCGCGAAGGTTTGCTGGAGAAGTAATTTGGGCCGGTCCTTCATGTTTTCAAACTGCATTTGCGCGAGCACGCCATTGGGAACAACCAGCAGATTCTGGTCGAGGGTTCGGAGCTTGAGAGAACGAAGCCCAATATCGGCAACCGTGCCGACTCGATCGCCGATTTTGCAGAAGTCACCGACCTGGATTGCCCTGTCGAGCAGCAAGGAGATTCCGCCGATCAAATTTTCCAGTGTTTTTTGTGCGGCCAGCGCCACCGCCAAACCCCCGATACCGAGTCCGGCAAGGGCGGTACTTACGTTCAATCCAAGGACTGCGAGCGCGACGAGCAGGGCGATGATCAATATCCCGACGTGATTCAAGCGCTGCATCAGGATGAGGATGGATTCCCCACCTCCGCGGTGGTTTCTCGTTCGGCTCAAGGCCCGGTCGAAGCCCTGGTCGGAGAGCCGGCTGGTGAGCCACCCGAAACATCCCGCAAGGAGAGCGACCAGGAAACGAATATAGTAGACGCGATATAGAAGGGGCGGCTGCAGCAGGTACACTAAGACGCCGTTCAGCAGAAGGGTAATCATGCACCTGAGCGGCATGCCAAGCGGTGTATCCCAAACTGTGGAGAAGGGAACGTTGCGCAGCGTGCACCAAATTCGCCTGGGTGCGCTCAACAAAAAAGTGGACAGCCAGGCTAGGAACCATGCGAGCGGGAGTGAGACCAGCCAGCCGAGCCATTGCGTAGACGACATCCCGAGCAATACAGGTCCGCTTAAAAGGGCTGCCCGGAATCGACTGGCGTCTGTTGGCTTTTCGTGTTCCAACCGCGCGTAGAGTCTGTTGATACTCGTCAGGGTAGACCGCGAAACCAGCCATATTTTCCCGGCCTGAGGATCGTCGACGCGCACCAGGGTCATGTCTGCGGTGACGTCACCCACTTTCAGCACACCAACGCGTTCCTGGCCAGGCGGAAGGCCTGGCTCCACTGAGCCGTTGGGATCGTCGCTGATCAGGTTAATCCTGCCCTGGAAGTTGGGGTACAGTGCCCGAAATTCCTTGACGAGCTCGGGCAGGTTCTCACCCGGAGGGAGCTGCAGGAAACGAGCGGCGGTTGCGTAGTCCCCGCTGGTTTCGTATTTCATGAAGTTTATGAGTGAACTGCGAGGCGTTTGGCGTCCGAGTGGGTCCTGCGGAGGGGCAGGTTCAGCTTTGGGTTCCGACGCCGGAAGTTTTGGAAGCTGGGCGGGTGAAGATAAGGCCCAGCCTCCGAACAAGAGGATGACAAAGAAGAACCTAAGGGTACAAGTCCGCTTGAGCAACCGGCCTACACCCTTTCGGTAGCGTCTTAGCAAGGACATGGCCGGTCACCGGAAACGTTTATCTTGTTCATCGCGGCCTGCATTCCTCAATGGGTGCTCAGTTGGTCAGCGGGCCACAACTGCTACTGCTTCGGTTGGTTCCTTGGCAAAGCCGCCGGCTTTACCGGCCTCGAGGAACTGTTCTGCGTTCACGCGGCCGAACATCTCAATCAGTTTTCCGACCAGGCCGGTCCATCCGGTCTGATGGCTGGCCCCGAGACCGGCGCCATTGTCACCGTGGAAGTACTCGAAGAAGAGGATGTAGTCCTTCCACTGCGGATCGGTCTGGAACTTTTCTGTGCCGCCATAAACCGGGCGCCGGCCGGATTCATCGCGGAGAAAGATGCTGGTCAGACGGCGGGCGATCTCCCGTGCTACCTCGAAAAGGTTCATCAGCTTGCCCGAGCCGGTGGGGCACTCAATCTTGAAGTTGTCTCCGTGATACAGGTAAAACGACAGCAAAGCACGAATGAGCACCGCGTTAACGGGCATCCAAATGGGCCCGCGCCAGTTGGAGTTCCCGCCGAACATGCCTGTGTCCGACTCGGCCGGGAGGTAATTCACCTTGTATTCCTGGCCGTTCACGTAGAGAACAAAGGGATGCTGGTCGTGATACTTGGAGAGCGCCCGAATGCCATGGGTACCGAGGAACTCGTTTTCGTCGAGCATGCGGGTTAAGATTCGGCGCAACCGGTCGGGGTGTACGATGGCAGCGATGCCGCGCTCGGCATAACCGAGATGACCAGGGCCGGTGGGATGAATATTTTCCATCAGCTTCGGCATTCGCCGCAGGCGTTCCTGGAAAACCTTCAGCATGGCGGGCACCCTTTCGCGCTGCCAGGGTTCGATTACCGTCGTGGCGGCCAATGGAAGCAGGCCCACCATGGAGCGAACCTTAAGCCGCTGCGAGCTACCGTCGGGCAAGCGAAGGACATCGTAGTAGAAGCCATCCTCCTCGTCCCACATGCCCTCGGGCCCGGTCTGATTCATGGCGCGACCGATCCAGAGAAGATGATCCATGAACTTCACGGCCATGTCCTGATAGAAGCTATCGTGCGACGCCAACTCTACCGCGATCTCCAACATGTTCTGGCAGAACATGCTGACCCACGCTGTGCCGTCTGCCTGCTCGAGGTGGCCGCCGTTGGGTAGTGGCGAGCTGCGATCGAAGACGCCGATGTTGTCCAGCCCAAGAAAGCCGCCTTCAAAGAGATTGTTGCCATAGCGGTCTTTGCGGTTTACCCACCAGCTGAAGTTCAGCATCAGCTTGGAAAAGGAACGCTTGAGGAATTCAATATCGCCCTTTCCTGTGGCCCCTTGCTCCGTGCGGTACAGGAAAATGGTGGCCCAGGCGTGGACCGGGGGATTCACGTCGCTAAAGTTCCACTCATAGGCCGGGATTTGACCGGTCGGATGAAGGAAGAACTCCTGCAACATTAGATCGAGCTGTCCTTTTGCGAAGTCCGTGTCCACCGTAGTGAGAGCAATGGTGTGAAAAGCCAAATCCCACGCTGCGTACCAGGGGTACTCCCACTTGTCGGGCATGGAGATAATGTGCTGATTGACCATGTGGAACCATTCAACGTTGCGCATAACGCGCCTGTTCCCCTTCATGGGATCGTTGTCATGCTCGGTGAGCCATTTGTCTACGTCAAAGAAGAAGAATTGCTTGGACCAGAGCATACCGGCCATGGATTGGCGGAGAACACGGGCCTCATCCTCGCCTACATGAGACGGTGTGACCTTGCGATAGAACTGGTCTGCCTCATCCTGGCGGGTTTTCATGACCGAGTCAAAGCTGTTGAAGGGATTGCCGACGATTGCGGTAGGTGGCACATCGCTCAGGCGCAGACGGATGGTGGCTGTCTTTCCTGCGCCGACATTCAACTTATAGTGGGCGGCAGATTTGGTTCCTACCTGCGCGGGGTTGACCCCGCTCGCTTTGCCCTCTACTACGTAGTTGTTGATTGCGTCTTTGACGTAAGGAGAATTGTTAGGGGTGCCGAAGATGCGTTCATTGTTGGTTTCGTTCTCTGTAAAGAGGAGGGGGACATCTCCCTCGCAATAGAGATACCGTTCTCCGAGATCGGTTTGGTAGGCGGCAATTACCTGAGCGCCTTTCAGGCCAGGGAGCTGTCTCAAAGAGGGTTTGGGGGCACCTGGCCACCAGGTCCAGGTGTTGCGAAACCAGAGCGTTGGGAGCACATGTAACTCGGCCGCCTCAGGGCCGCGATTGGCCACGCTAATCTGGATCAGCACGTCCTCCGGGCCTTGCTTGGCATATTCCACGAAGACGTCGAAGTAGCGATCTTCGTTGAAGATTCCTGTATCCAGTAGTTCGTACTCCATGTCGAAGCGATTGCGGCCTCTGTTGGTCTGGATCAGATTGAGATAGGGATATTCCGCCTGGGGATATTTGTACAGATACTTCATGTAAGAGTGGGTGGGCGTGCTGTCGAGGTAGAAGTAGTATTCCTTGAGGTCTTCGCCGTGGTTGGCCTCGCTGTTGGTGAGGCCGAAGGCGCGTTCTTTCAGGATCGGGTCTTTGCCGTTCCAGAGGGCCACGCTAAAGCACAGTAGTTGCTTGTCGTCGCTGAAGCCGGCCAGACCATCCTCACCCCAGTGGTACGCGCGGGACCGGGCCATGTCATGAGTGAAGTAGTCCCAGGCATTCCCGTCCTGGCTATAGTCTTCACGCACTGTTCCCCATTGCCGCTCGCTGAGGTAAGGTCCCCACTTCCGCCAGGGTGTGTTGGCGACGCGTGCCTCTTCCAATCGGCCTGTTTCTGGATCCTGAATCATTCTGTACCCCTTCCTCTTGCTGAGTCGGCTCAGCGGTTTTCGCGGCGTGTCTAGTTGTGGTTTTTCAAAACCACCGGACATGGAAAACTTTTGGCGGAGGGCCCTGCAACTACCGGTCGAGCGAATCTGCGAAAGCGCCCCAGCGGGCGAGATCGGAGATAAGGGAGCGGGAGCCGTCTCACCGGCGCTCCCTTGGCTCTTCGAGGGAGTACCTCCCGTAGGCGGTTAATAGGATCATTCACTTCAGGCGAAAGTTTGCCTACTGTCAATTGTGACAGGGGTGCTGGTGAATTTGTTGTAGGTTTTCCGGTTGCCGGCGGGGGTTTTCAAGCCGTTGCTAATGTTGCGTTTAGGGTCAGGAATGGGCGGTTAGAGGGGGGCAGGCGCTGGCGGGGCACCTAGCATTGCGGGTGTTTCGGTGCGGAAGGACAAGCGTAGCTTATGGGTTTTAGAGTCTGCGAAACCCGGATCTTTGTGCGAGAGCGGGGGGTAGGCTTCAGGATGACGATTCTGTGGGAGAACTAACGGAAGGGAAACCTTTGTGTGGGAGCCGGGGCGCACCGCAGGTCCCTCCACTCCGCTACCCCGGATTTCCTGTCGAACTTGGTGGCGTTGGGGAACTTCATGCGGCTTTCTTCACGGAAAGCCGCACACGCGGATATGTCCAGCGCTGCGTGGCAGGAAATCCGGGTTCGCTTCGGTTCCACGGCAAGCCGGGACAGGCGGGATGACAAAGTGAAGGGTGGTGCATCCATGGGGAATTGGCTAGTGGCTGAAAGAATCGTTAGGTGAGTGCCGTGGTATTCCACTCAAGCCAAAACAGCAAAACCAGGCTTGAATGGGGCGCCCAGCCTTTGTTGCCGGTGAAGCAAGCGGTCTCCCCTCCCAAGGAAATCAATAAAGTTACAGCCTCTCAGGCGTCCGAGGGATGGCGGCTACTTTCCTATGGGCAGCTCTACCGGCTGCGCAAGCCGGAACTCGAGCAGCGATTCGCTGGGAATCGAGAGCTGCTGGCCTTTCTTGGTGGCGGCGACAGCCGTTCCGGCGCCTGCACCGGCGAGCACTCCAATGCCGGCCCCCTTGCCTCCTCCTGCTAACCCACCGATAAGAGCGCCCAGTCCCGCGCCGCCGACGACCTTTTTCGCGGTGTTAGAGCCTTCTCCCTTTCCCTGGATTTCGTATAAGCTGGTCATCAAAGGATAGGAGGTGCCGTTGATCACGATGTCGGTCAGCTCCAGGCCGAGTTCGGAACTGCCCTTCATTTTTCCTGCAGAGGATGCCGTGGCTAGAACGCCGTAGACAGTGGTGCCCCTTCGGGCTACTACCACATTGTCAGATTGCAGATTTGTTTCCAGGCTGGCGGTGAAGCGATATCCGGCCTTCTGTTTGCTCGAATCGATGGAATCACCGGTTCGAATCAGGATCCGCGTTCCTGCCGGCACCAAGACCTTCTTCTGCGCGGCGGCGGTCGTGGCTGCCATTGCAGTTGCCAACCCTACCAGCAGTGCGGCGACTCGACTCATTCCCTTTAGCATGTCCTGTCTCCTCTTTGGAACTTACGAGCCTTGCCCAACTACCGGTAAGGAAGAATCGATTTGCAGGTCGATAATCAGGAGTAACTGGTCCTCGACCTGTACAAAGCGCGCTGCGGTGATTCCACCCAATGCCCCTTTGACCTGCCCATAGTACTTTGCCAGGAGTTCAGATCGCTGTTTGCGGTAAGACATCGCCTTCTGAATCAGCTCGTCCGCCTTTTGGTCTGTCATCTGGTCGTAGCTCTTTGCGTACTCTTGAATATTGGCCACCCTTTGGTCATTTAGCTTGGCCAATTCCTCGTCGTACTTTTCGTAAATAGGCCAGAATTTTGCGGCGTCTGCGGCGCTTAACTGCATCACCTCACCCAGCATCTCGGCCTTCTGCTGGCGGACATTCGAGCGCAGCAGAGTGATGTATGCCTGGATATTTTGCGAGTGTGAGTCCGGCGCTGTGCCGGTTTGGGCTCGCACGCCAGGGGCACAAAGCAGCAGTGTTGCAAACAGGATCCAAGCCACCCTTGGTTGCTTCATTTCTTGCCCTCCATGGAAGAATGCGGGCCAACCGCCGCCCTCGATGCCAATTAGTTTCGCTCGAAGTACAAGCTAGCTATGGTTGGCCCGGCTGTGAGTGCACTCTGTGTTATGCGGACAGCATAGTCTTTGTTGGCTTTAAGGAATACTGTCTTTTGTGACAGTGCCAGCGCGGGATCAGCGTGGCTAACCCTTCCACTGCCCGGCAACGGTGCAAAGCATTGGATAACTGAGCTTTAGGAAGGTGCGGCCGGGCTACTGGAGGGGAAGAATCGAGCGATCGATACACGAGTGCGTAGTGCGAGCCCCGATATTTTCGTTCGGTCCACTGCTATTAATGCTAGATGCCGAGCTTGGATTGGCGGATTACGCTTGGAGGTGCGTTCAGGAACTTTCCGGGGTAGATGGCCGGGCCGGCGGTAGGGTTCTGCTATCGAGTGGCTTATGCGAACGAGAGCGGCCGAAGTCAGGAGCGCCAGTCAACACTGCGACCGGCCACGCACGAAGTGTCTGGTGGCACGCTGGTCTGGGATCCTTTGCATTTGCGCACTGGCCGTTTTCGCCCATGTTTGCTCTGCTGCTGAGCCGCCCGCGGCCAAGAATGTCCTGGTTTTGTATAGCTTCACGGATCGCAGAGCTCAGGATGATTTGGAGATTCTGAAGTCGACGACCCGCTCTCATGTGGATACGCCTGTGGACTTTCACGTGGAATATCTCGGATCTGCGCGTTTCGGCGCTCCCGGGTACGAAAAGGCAGTGACCGAGTCGCTGGCTAGCATCTATGGCGGCAAGAAGATGGATCTTGTCATCACCGTCTTCTATCCGGCGCTCCGTTTTGCCCTGGATCATCGCCAGGAATTATTTCCTGGCACGCCGATAGCGTTCTCCTCTGTGGCACCCCAAAGACTTGAAGGCCAGAAGCTGGGGCCGGGTGTCACCGGGGTCACCATGGACGTGGATCTCGAAGGCACGATCGCTTTGGCACTTCGCCTTCAGCCTGATGCCACGAACGCGGCAGTGGTGGTGGGAAGCACAGAAACGGACCGGTACTGGGGGACGGTCATCCATCAAGACATTCGACAGCGCCAGCCAAAGTTGAACGTGATCGATCTAGCGGGGCTGGCGACGGATCAACTGCTCAAGCAAGTCTCGGCGCTTCCTCCCCGCACCATCGTTTTCTTCCAGGCGATCCCAGACGAGGAGACCCAGCCAGTAGTTGGGGCCTATGAGATCCTCTCCACCATCGCTCAGCGTTTTCCGACCTATTGCTTCATCAACCGGTGTATGGGCCATGGAGTGGTTGGTGGATCGTACCCCGACTCCGGGGAACAGGATAAGGACGCCGGCGAGTTAGCGGCGCGGATACTGTCGGGCGAACGTCCGGAGGACATTCCCGTCGTGCGAGGTCCCCGCGCGCTTGTTCAAGTGGACTGGCGTCAGCTTAGGCGCTGGAACCTTGCGGAATCTGCGCTCCCTGCGGGGGCCCTTGTCTTGAATCGGCAGCCAACATTTTGGACACGGTACGGAAGATATATTGGCGCCGTGTTCTTGTTGATCCTCCTTCAGGCGGGGTTGATCATTGGCTTGCTGTGGCAACGAGCCCGGAACCGCAAGGCCGATCTTCGGCTGCGAGAAAGCGAAGAACGCTTCCGGCTGATGGCGGATACGACCCCTGCCATGGTCTGGATGTGCGACAGCGAAGGCGCGGTCACTTATCTGAATGACCGGCGCATTGAATTCACTGGCCGGGACCTGGCGCCTGGGTTTGGAGACGTATGGTCGACCTTCATTCACCCGGACGACGTACAGAGTGTTCACGCGGCAAACAAACGTGCGCTCGAACAGCAGAAAGAGTTCTCAAAGGAATACCGGCTTCGACGGCACGATGGAGTGTACCGATGGATGCTGGATATCGCGGCGCCTCGGCTTAACCAGGATGGCTCGTTTGCCGGCTTTGTTGGTTCGGCGGCTGATATCACCGACCAGAAACTGGCGCAGGAAGCACTGGAGAAAGTCGGTGGCAAACTGATCGAAGCTCAGGAAGAAGAACGCAGCCGTATAGCCAGAGAACTGCATGACGACATCTGTCAGCGACTAGCACTCCTCTCCATGGAACTGGAACAAGCGAATCGGGGGTCGAATGCAGGCCGCTCGCTGAAGCTGGATGAGATCCGGCGCCACTGCGCTGAAATCGCGGTGGATGTTCAGGCGTTGTCCCACAAACTCCACTCCTCCAAGCTGGAGTATCTTGGTTTGGCGCCGGCTATCAGGAGTTACTGCCGCGAATTTTCTCAGCAGTATGATGTGAGCGTCCAGTTCGCTGATGAGAATGTCCCGAGTTTTTTGCCCCGCGATATTTCTCTTTCTCTTTTTCGGGTCACCCAGGAAGCATTGCAGAATGCCCTGAAACATAGCGGTACAAGACAATTCTTTGTGAGTTTGCGGAGCTCGGACAATGTGATCCAGCTGGAGGTCAGCGACCGGGGGACGGGCTTCGACGTGGAGGGAGCAAAGCTGGATAGGGGACTGGGACTCGTCAGCATGCAGGAGCGAGCCCATCTGGTTCACGGTACATTCACCATTGAGTCGACAGAGGCTGCTGGAACAAGGATCGTGGTCCGCGTGCCTCTGGCTGACGCACAAATCAAGGCTACATCAACGGTTTCTGAAAGCGCATGAGCTTTCATGGAGGATGAGATGGGACGAACACGTATCTTGCTGGCCGATGATCACACGATGATCTGCGCGGGACTGGCGAAATTGCTGGAACCTGATTATGAAGTAGTAGGCAGCGTTGAAGATGGCCGTGCACTGCTGAAGGCGGCCGATCAGCTCAAACCGGACGTGGTGGTCCTGGACATTGGCATGCCCCTGCTGAATGGCCTGGACGCGGCGAGAGAGTTGAAGAAAAGGACGCCATCCATAAAGCTGATTTTCCTGACTATGGAAGCCGATTCCTATATCGCGGCCGAAGCGTTTCGCGCCGGCGCCACCGCGTACCTGCTCAAAACCTCACGACCGACCGAGTTGTTGCAAGCCGTTCGCGACGCGGTGCGAGGCGTTTCTTACGTAACTCCGCAGATTGCGCGGGCGATCGAAAACATGTTTATCCGGGATCCCCGTGCCGAGGCGCCGAAGCAGCTCACGGGGCGCCAGAGGGAAGTTCTGCAAATGCTTGCGGAGGGGCGTTCCATGAAGGAAATTGCCTATGTTTTGGAGATCGCCCATCGTACGGTGCGGTTTCACAAGTACCAGATCATGGAGGAATTGGGCATCACGACCAATTCAGACCTGGTGAAATACGCCATGAGGCACGGAATGATCTCGGCCTGAGAGGGCGCGATCGGACACTGTCGCAGGTGACAGTAGGCAACGATTGACCCAGGCGAAATGATGGGATCTAAATGTTTAGCATGTTGGCCACCGAAGGTATCGCTGTGGATAAGATTCGAGTCGTGTTGGCCGATGATCATCGGGAGGTGATCGCGAAGATTCGAGGGATTCTGGGTGACGACTTCGACGTTGTCGAAGAAGTGATGAATGGGGTTCAAGCGGTGAGCGCCGTCCTCGCGCTCGATCCGGATATTTTTGTGACCGATATTTCGATGCCTCTCCTGAATGGGCTCCAAGCAGCAAGAAGTATCCAAAAAGCTAATTCTCACGTGAAGATCATCTTCCTGACCATTCATGAAGACCGGGACTTTATTGCTGCCGCCTTCTCGGCCGGCGCCACGGGCTACGTCACCAAGCGCCGTCTGTCAACCGACCTGGTCTTTGCGATGCAAGAGGCGCTGAAGGGCCATACCTTTGTGTCCAATTCGATACGGAGTTAGAGGCGGGCTCCAACGGTAGGGGCGATCCGGTTAGCGAAATGTTTCGCTCCGACTCTTGAAAATGCGGCTGGAAGCGGGTCTCATGTTCTCGGCCAAAGCAGCAAAAACAACTATGAGACCGCTTCAAGCCCTGATGCTCGCGTGTTCGATGGCGATTGCCGCATCTTCACTGAAGCCGGTTTGTGCGCAAGACCTCTCTCCCCGCGCTTATCTCATCACGCCACTGCATTTCAATGCGGTCGTCGTGACGTACTCGTTCTACCATGGCAGCGTTGATTTCGACGGCGCGGCTCCGATCACGGGTGCGATGGGAACGTACAGCGTGCCGATCCTGGGCTACTACCATTCCTTTAGCATTTTCGGCCGCTCGGCCAACGTGAACGCTGCTCTCCCCTATGCAGTGGGCAACTTTCAGGGCGACGTTGCCGGCCAACCTAATCATATTTATCGCTCTGGACTGGTGGATTTTACTTCACGAGTATCGTTAAATCTCAAGGGCGGACCAGCGATGCCCATACAAGGTTTCGTGAAGTGGAGGCAAAAGACGTTGTTGGGCGTCAGCCTGAAGCTGCTGGCTCCGACGGGCCAATACGACCCTACGAAGCTGGTGAATTGGGGGACCAACCGCTGGGCCTTCAAACCGGAACTTGGCTACTCCAGACGTTGGGGTAATTGGATACTCGATTCGTACGGCGGAGCGTGGTTCTATACCACCAACCCGAAGTATTATTCGCCACCAAGTCCCAAGCCGCAAAGCGAAAGTCCCATCGGAAGCTTTGAGGGCCACCTGAGCTACGACGTAACCCAGAGGCTATGGTTCTCGTTGGACGGAAACTTCTGGTTCGGCGGAGTTACGAGCTTGAGTGGTATCGCGAATCCTGCGACGCGTCAGACGAGCTCCCGTGTCGGCATCACTGCCGCGGTTCCCCTAGGCAAACACCAATCGCTGAAGGCCAGTTATAACAATGGCGACTACATCCGCTTTGGGGGAAACTATCAAAATCTCTCCATCGGGTGGCAGTATTCCTGGCTTGGCTGGCCTAAATGACGTCAGAGTTGCGTTGGTTCGGTCACTGCCCGAGGCGCAGAATGGCATTGCGCAGAGGTTCGTTGGAAATCCGTATCAGACCGTTCATGGGTGAATACAATTCCAGGGTCAGGAAGATTGCACCTGAAACCGCGGTCGCGCAGACGAAGAGAGTAAAGATCGCGACGGCATTGCGAGGAGCAAAGAGCCCGAAGCTGATGAAGGTAATGGCAAGCCAGGAAGTCACAACCACCAGGACCGGCATGGAAGCTGAGTTGCTCTCCTGTTCGAATGACAGCCAGCGAGTCTGGCCGATATCAAAGAGGATGCTCAAGGCCTGACTTTTAGCTGCGCGCTGCGAGTCATTGCCTGGTGAGAGTTGCTGGATGCTGTAATAGAGTTCGTCGGACTCCAAGGACGTTGGCTGCCATTGGGAATGCCGTGTGTGATGCTGAGGCCAAATGAGCTCCAATTTTTGTACAGCCGAACTGCGGAGTTGACCACGTACAGCCTTGGTCTCGGGTCCGTAATGGGCCAAAGCACGGTCTAGCAGAATGAGCTTAGCGGAGATCTCTATCAGGTTTCTTTCTTGTGCCTCGAAGGCACTCTGAGCGGATCCAAGTTGCAGGCCGAGAACCAGAGCAGTCATGGTCGCCATCAGCCCCATACCTAACTTCAAGAGGTCCTTCGATTCCTGGGTCAGGAGAGATTCGGGCAGCACAGCGCGAAGATAGATACCGAACAGTGAACCTCCGAAAACGAAGGCGAAGACAATTAGGCTGATTGTGACGGAACCATGATTCATTTCCTACCTGCCCGGCCGATAGGGCCGCGCGCTACTTTAGTGTATTAAAGGAGCCGGGCTTCGAAAATCACCTACCGCTAGTAGTCATTGTCCGCGAGAGTGCCGCTCCCGCGGCGCGTTTGCCGGCTACGGAGTCACGGGAGCCCCTGGCGCGGGTTTCGGAATGCGGAAGGTGTACACGACGCCAAAGACGATGGTGGTGCCCTTCGTGGTGGCCAACGCCTTATATTCCTTTTCGTATTTGAAGAATACATTCCAATCATGCTTAAGGTCGATATAGTTGACCTGCCCACCTGCGGCATGCATGTAATAGAAGGGGACCAGCCGTTCAAAGGCATCCACGATTGTGTTGTCGCTTCTGTTGCGCGACATCTGCGCCTGGTCGTAGCCGATAATCCCGATCTGGGCCACCTTGGTTATGTTCTTTGTCTTCAAAAACGGCTTGTTGAGTGGAATTGCCTGACCTACTCCCCACTCATCACTCCAGGCTGCCCCGGGTGTCAGTTGGACGTTTATGGGCAATGTCCCGAACATCGTGCTGATGTCGCCGGACCGGGTGGTCTTTGATCCGTGAGTTTCCCAATTGCCCATGATGTTTGCCGTGGTGCCCTGGTCCTTGGTGATGTAAAAGGTAGAACCGGCGGTGAAGTCGCTACCCCAGTAACCGGAACCGACATTATTTGTAGCGCCCGGCGTGTAGCGGCCGGTGGGCGCCACAAAGGCATATCCCGCCCACCAGTCGGCGCGGGGAGCGTGCCATGCTAGATTGGCCAGCTGAAACCATGTATCCGCAAGGGCGAAGCCCCCGGATCCAAGAGTCTTGCCATTCCCGAGGTACGGTAGCACGAGCGAGCCGGTGCCTATGGTGGGGAAAGCGATAAACGGCGCGAACTTCGCTCCGAGAATCTTGAACTTGGGAACGTAAAAGAAGATATTCTCCACGGCCCAGATGTTATACGTACCCGTTGCCTTAACCGGAGTGCCGTTTTCAAGAGTCAGCTGCTTGGCATTGAAGTTGAGGTTGTAGTCCGCGTAGGTGATACCAGGATCAGGCATGATGCCGGCGTTCAAGCCGTATTGGCCAGGCTGATATTGGCCGTGCTGTTGCGCCATGAGCGATGAAGGGATGGATAGCGCGATGCAGAACAGGAAAGCGAATTTCCACCTGCCAAGAATGATCCTCGTCATTGAGCTGTTTCTCCGATCGCGAATGCGTTGATAAGTCACCGCAAGCTCATAGCCTTCTAAGACGGTGTGGTTCATCATGGATCACAAGCGCTTTATGAGGAACTGGCAAAAGTATCAGTCACCGGCAAAATAGCAAGCAGCGGTCTTGCGTTCTCGCTCGAAATTCGGTGGTCAGGGCTGTGAGTAACCCGCCCTGTGTTCGTCATCGACCATTTCGGGCTTAATTGCCGCGAAAGTAGATGGCGGAGACTCAGCCAGGCGGCCAACGTTCAACACGTCTATGGAGATTTGCGATCGGTTACCTGGGGAAATTACTAGCTGACTCCTTAACCCTCTCGCGCCTAGACTCGCTACCAACGCATTCATCGGAAGGCAGAGAGGGTCATGGAAGCAATCCTGGTAAGCTCGGCAGTCTTTGTGGTGGTCTTCGGTGGAGCGCTTGCAGGCATGAGACTGCGGCTTGTTTTGCCGCCGAATCAACTCGGGCCGGAGGTTAAGTCCGTCGTTCAGCTGGCGGTTGGCCTGCTGGTAACGATGACTGCGCTGGTGCTCGGAATGCTAGTTTCTACGGCGAATTCTTCTTACCAACAGCGCAAGGACCAACTCACGGAGATGGCATCAGACTTTGTAGGCGTTGACCGCCTGTTGGGGAGCTATGGGCCGGAGACGCAGGCGGCTCGTGCAGAGTTGCATGCTCTGGCCGAAACCAGTCTGCAGCGCATTTGGCCAAACCAGGGATCCCAGGACCCGCAGTTAAGGCCGACCGACAGCGGCCAAATATTCTATAACCAACTACAGTTGTTATCACCAAAGACAGAGGCTCAGGTTGCAGTGAAGGCCGCGGCTATTTCCGCAGCCATTGCCCTGCGGCGCACCTATTGGTTGATGTTTCTTGGTTCGGAGGGAAGTTCTCTCTCCCGGCCTCTGCTGGTGGTCGTGGTCGCGTGGCTGACGGCCATCTTCATCAGCTTCGGGCTCTTCGCTCCGCGCAACGATACAGTATTGGTGACCCTGGTGGTGTGTGCGATCGCCGTGTCCGGGGCAGTATTCATCATCATGGCCATGTATAGCCCGTTCAGCGGGGTGATGAAGATTTCGTCTTTGCCCCTGCGGGACGCTTTAATCCGGATGACACCCTGAACACCGATGATCCTGGCGCCTCGGTGCGGAGGTTCAGTGCCCTTCTCTTGAGAAGTAGAGATTCAATGTCAGGCCCAAAGCATTCACCTGCTTATCGGGTTTCTTGCCGGTGTTGTTCTGGTGCTCGTAGTAAGGATCGAATTGGAGGTGTTTTCCCAGGGGTAGGTTGGCGCCAGCGTAGAGTTCGGTGGTGCTGAACTTGGTGTACTGGCTTTCGTAGTAAAACTCGGCGCTGGCATAGGGCATGAGATGGTACGAGTGGATTGCGAAGGTGCGTTGCAAAGACGGTTTATTGCGATAGCGCCAAGTAAAGGCTCCGTTGCTCCAGTCAAGGTCGGCCCGGTTTCTGTCGGTCAACAGCAGATCGGCCTTTATCGGAAGGTGAGATGTCACTGAGATGATCACGCGATTGGTCGAGGGCGAATTCGGAGCTGCAAGAAAATTGTACCCGGCTGTCAGGACCAGTGGGCGTGATTTGGCATCGTCCAGGTCGAAAGCGGTAATCCTCTTGAGCCTGATGAGAGGTTTCAGGTAAAAATCCACACTGGGGCCTATCGCGGCCTGGGTGGAGTCGCCCCCTTCTCTTGTATCCTTCGCCAGGAAGCTGACGCGTATATCCGGCTTGAGCTTTAGGTACGTGTCGACTTCGGGCAGAAATTCCGTTTCTTGCGTGCTTTCTGCGCTCCCAATCCCGCAAAAGAGCAAGAGAAGCACCAGAGTGAGCCAGCCAGTGCGAAAGGCGCGCGGCCACTGTGGGCCTTCCGTAAGAAGCCTTTCGTCTAAACCTGATGCTGCTGGGGGACGGCGTCTTGTCATATCGGCGAGGCACCTATTTTTTTGTTTTGCGGCCGACTGACTGGCCGTATGGCGAAGTATCCCCGGTTTTCGCCTTCGAGGTAAGTAGCAAATGTGCTAGCGGAGAGCCGGAAATAGTGCCTAATCGGGACCTCGACTTAGGCCGCAAGGAGGGGAAGAGCATGGAACTGAAAAGAGAGGTTTCCCAGCGTGCTTCGAATCATTTTGCGATCGGACCTGTTTTCAGCACCGGAGTTAGCCTTGGTCAGATATTTCAGTGGCAATACTACGATTTCTACTAGTTTCCGGCGTACGAGCAAGTTGGTAGGCTTCTTCTGAAGAGAGGCTATTTCAATGATTGGATCTCACAGGTTTAGAACGAATCTCCTCGTCGCCAGCCTGGCGATTGCATTTCTTTGCGTCCCCGCTGTCCCCGCCCAGACCGCATCGAGCGATCCGAATGTACAAAAGGCGAAGGACATTCTGTTGAAGGGCGTGGCCAGCGGCAATCCCGACACACGGCAACTTGCTGTTATGTCCGCCAGTCTTATTGGTGACCGCTCCGAAGTACTGAACAAGCTGTATTCCATGCTGGAGACAGATAAGGATGTTCCGACGCGGGAAACCATCATATCGACGCTGGGCAGTTTTAATAATCCGGCAGTGGTTCCAGCTCTCCAAAAAGCGCTCAAGGATCCGGTCCCTGAGGTGGAGTTGGCAGCCGCGCTGGCGCTCTTTGGTCTGAAGCAGCCGGATGGGAAGGCTTTTCTCCTGGCCGCACTGGAGGGGAAGCAAAAGACTACCTCCAGTTTCATGAGCAGCGAGAAGCGGTCGTTGGCGCGAATGACACATACTCCGACCACGACCTTTCTTGGGATCGTAGCCAATCAATTTGCGCTGCCGGGTCTGGGATCTGGCATGGAATCGGCCGTTGGGTTGTCGGCGGACCCAGCTTCGATGGCTTCATCTTCGGTAATATTCTCACTCGCTAAAGATAAGAGCGATCCCGCCGTTTGGACTGCGATCGAGGGAGCGCTGCAAGATAAGGAATGGGCGACTCGTGCGGCTGCCGTCCATGCGGTCTCGATGCACAACGATCCGGCTTTGATAGATAAAATATTACCGCTCATGGACGATAAGAAAGAGCAGGTGAGTTTCCGCGCTGCGGCAGGATACATTCGGTTGTATATCATTGCGCACAAGTCGCAAGCAGCTACCGGCGAATAACAACGATCAAGGCACTAGTCTCAATAATTCCGCTTTAGCAGCTTTGCCACAGGCACACCCATCATTCGATGGGTGTGCCTTTTTTTTCGAGTGGAGCGGTCGCCAATTTTTCGTACGCCATTGTATGCTTTGTGGACCACGTCCTGTCACTTCTGACAGTTCACCGTGCAGCGAACTGCCATTAGTCTCATCTTAAATCTCGAGTCATAAGAAGGGGCTTATGCCTAATCTCCGGAAAATATGCCAGAGCATCTTGTTGTGTTCGATAGTAACGCTTGGCCTTTGCACGGTTGCAGAGGCGCAGGATCAACTGGCGGTGGCTAGCTCACCTGATCAAACGACCGGCGGAACCTCTGTAGCGCCAGGCACCTCGGCCACCTCTGCGCCGTCGATTGCTGACGATCCTAATTGGCACTTTACGAGCCTGTCGTATATTTGGTTTCCTGGAATCTCCGGAACAGTGGGGGCCAAGGGTTACAGTAAGCGCGTCTCTGTAAGTCCTGCTGACGTGCTGAAGCATTTCAATATCGGGCTCATGGGATCTTTTGAGCCCCAGTACAAACGGTGGAGTCTTCCTATCGATTTCGTCTGGGCGAAACTTTCCGATAGCCAGTCGATCATCAGGTTACCCGGCTACTCTGCCAAGGCCACGGTCAAAGAGGGCATCTTTACTCAGAAGGTGAACTACCTGGTTGTGGATGGCAAGATGGTGAAGATCCGCGCTACGGCAGGCGTGCGCGGCTGGTATGTAAGCGAGAACCTTCAACTGCAGCCCCCGACGCCGCCCAATTTCAGTGTGGGGACATCGCAAGGGTGGGCTGACGTAGTTGGGGGAGCGAATATAGTAGTACCTCTTTCACCAAGAATCGCGGTCTTTATAACCGGCGACGCCGGGGGCGGGGGCGCTAATGTCGACTACCAGATCGCCAGCTTCGCCAACTATCAAGTAAAGCCGAAGTGGGGAGTAGGTATCGGGTATCGGTACCTGGACGTTAATTACCGGAACAGCAATCAAAACGTCCTGGACTTCCACCAAAGCGGAATCGCGCTCACCCTTATTTGGAAATACGGCAAGCAGCCGCCGCTCCAGTAAGATCACTGCCACGTCGATGCGGGCGGGCCTGGTTCCTGGGCCCCGGCCCTCTCACCAATTATCTCCGCAGTGCACATCCTCTCGGCTAAGAATGTCTGTTTCGCAGGTACTTCATCGCGTCTTGCGTTACAACGATTGTTTGCTTTGCAATTGTCGATCAGCGGGCTTCTGTGGTGCGGCTAATGGCCGAGATGTCAGAGAGCGAACAGCAAACCTTCTGCCGTTAGGTAGTCAATACGCGGAGTCGGAGCTCCGCATAACACTCCAACTGTACCTCAGGGCTTCAGAGTGGGTGTGAGACCAAACCCAGAGCTTTGAGCGGGAGCCTCTCTTTGCGGAGAGCCGCACACGTTGCCGCTGGTGGAGCCGCGGTGTAGGAAATCCGAGTACGCTCGGAGGCTGTGACTTTTATTTCTTTTGTAGGTTTTGGTGGCCGGAAAGCCCTGAAGAGCTGCGTTGATTAAGCATCCTCGGGGTTCCTTCGGCTACGCTCAGGACAGGCTCTTCGACTCCGCGCCTTAAGTCCTCTATTAATCGATATGTCTGCGAGGCGCTTCGCTCCCACGGCACGCCGGGGCAGGCAGGATGACGATTCTGTGGGAGAACTAACGGAACGGAGACCTTTGTGTGGGAGCCGGGGCGCACCGCAGGTCCCTCGCCTCCCCCGGATTTCCTGTCAAGAACCGTAGCTTCGGTGGATTCCGTGCGGCTCTCTTTACGGAGAGCCGCATACGTTACCGCTGGTAGAGCCGTGAAGTAGGAAATCCGGGTGCGCTCCTAATGACAAACAGGTCGGGGAGGCATCCTAGCCCACTCAAGCCAAAGTACGGCTTGAATGGGGCACCCAATGCTTTTGCTGCCGGTGTCATTTCTCGCTTAACTTGCCATAGGCAAGTCGGCTCCGCGGGATGACAAGTGGAGGGTGTTGCATCCATGGGGAATTGGCTAGTGGCTGATAATCCTGGCTAGTGGTGCAGCGTTGGGAAGTAACAGGACTCAGCAGCATCTTGAAGAGCTGTTCGCTACTCGCCGCCTGGAGTCACTTTTTTTGCGGGGGACCCTGTTCCAGCTGTTTCAGCTTTTGTTGCATCATCATCTTCTCCTGCTCCTTGGTTAACTTGGGAAACAGTAGTGCCAACTGCACCCGAACAGTCCAGGGCGAAGCTCCAGGGACATGCACCGCATTGCCATAAGCCTGAACGTTGATATTTACCGGTTGAAATCCGAGTCTCATGATTCTTCCCACACCGCCCCCGAATGGCACCGTCCACACACTCCCACTTGCTGCGGATGTGTTCCAGTTGGCGGTGACGATCGGTTGTGTAGTCAGGTAATAACCCTTTTTCAGGTTGTCGTTGATGAAATACTGCACCAGCAGTTGGTTGATGCCCGGGCGGCTACCACCGCCGGCGACCGACCAGATGTTGTTGACCAGTACACCCAGCACGAAATGGCTTGGCATACCAAGAGCTACGAAGTTAGGCCCGATGGCGAACTTGCCTTGTCCCGTGTAGTGACTGGTTGCCGTCGGCGCCTGAAAGATTGGGCCCGCGCCCCAAATCAATTTGTGTGGTTTGCTCGGAGAGAGCAAGAAAGTGGGCTGCATGTCGCCAAGACCGTAGACCCCAACTCCAAGCCCAAGCGGCTGGTAAATAATCGGAGTAATCCAGCGAATGATCAGGTTCCAGTTCTCGCTAAGCTTCACTGGGATCACCGGCTGAATGTTCAGGACATTTTGCGTAGTGTTTCCGGGAGTAATCCCACCGTTGAAGTTATCCTGTACGGGAACGCTGATGAGGCTGGCGACCGGATTTTGCGCCGCTTTTCGCAACGCGTCGGTATTGACCGCCGCGACCGGTGTTTGCTCCGTGGCTACTTGAGTTCCCTCCGGTCCAATCGGTGTGTCTTGTGCGATCAACGGCACTACTAGGAAGAGAAAGGGAGCCAGGGCCCATTTCCTTAGCCTCCACTTAGTTGACTTTCCTTGGGGCATTCTTTTACTCCGCGGCAGGCTTGTTCCCACCTGTAAGATTTGTAATGGTCGGGCCGGTGATCCACATCACAGAGGAAGATGAAAAAACGGCAGGCACATAGGTGCGCAACCCATTCGTAGCAGACATTGTCTTACATCACCGCCTGCGGCCTATACCGGCATAATTACTAGTTGTGCTCGCAAATAGTACGAGCCTAGTAATTCGGTGTTATCCATTCGGTCCAAATGCGGAGATCGTTTCATTCGTCGCCTACAGGGTTTCGCCTTGCGCCAGCACAAGCTTGTAGGCGACGTAATATTTGTAGATATTATTTACGTATTGCACGGTCACCTCACCCACGCTTTGCGAAACCAGTAGTTCGACATTGCCGAACCATTTATCAGGATCCAGTCCCCTGGCGGGCGCCTGCTTGCGGAGCGCAGCAATGCGAGTGGGGCCGGCGTTGTATGCGGCAAAGGTAAGCAACAGGCGGTTCATTGGGTCGA
Source organism: uncultured Acidobacteriaceae bacterium (assembly GCA_963721125.1). Taxonomy (GTDB): domain Bacteria; phylum Acidobacteriota; class Terriglobia; order Terriglobales; family Acidobacteriaceae; genus PALSA-350. The sequence goes on from CAVRHZ010000002.1 coordinate 502,736, forward strand.
TCTTCGGGTCGTTGAAATAGGTATCTGAGATGGTATGCAAGAGCTTGACTCCGGCATGGATATTGTTTTCGGCAGTCGCCACATCGGGGATACTAATGGGCGCCGCCGCGGCTATGGCCGGCTTCACCTGCATAATCCCAACTGCACCGCCATGTCTGGCCGCCTGGTTGAGCATAGATTCCTGGTACCCCTGGGCAACGACGAGCAGGTAGTCGAAGTCATACTGGGATGCGTATTTCTTGAAGAAGACAACGGTCTGTTTGAAGGCATCCAGCTGCGCCTTAGTAGTCGGATTCGTCACCCACTTCGTGTTTTGCAAGTACCGCCTCATGAGCGTGTTGCCGAACGACGTTCCAGCCATATGGCTCTTGGTGAACTCATCGACCACTGCTTTGAGCTTGGGATTGTTCTTGCGCATCGCCCACGCCAAAGTCCCTTCATCGGCGATGACGAGATTGGGTTGGGGAGTTATGTCGGGAAGTACGCCGGCCCAAAGGTTTGCGCGATCCGTGATGGTGACGGTTGCGGGGATAATGCCCGCGTTCACCATTTCCAGCAGATCCTCGTCCAACAGGTTCTTGTCGGCACTCTCAACTAGAATGGGTGGCTTTCCCTGCTTCCTTAATGAGTCGTTTACTTTTTGTAAATTCGCGGGATAAGTGGTGAGTGGGTTAACGAAGATTTTCTTTCCACTGAGGTCCTGCAAGGAGGAGGCCGGGCCGAAGCTTTTTCCAGTCACGACGATCTGTTTTACGTCTGTTTCTATCGGGGAAGAGAACGCAACCTGCTGCTCGCGCTCAGGAGTTACCGTAAGCGCGTAGGCGATCAGATCGCCGACACCCTGGGTCAAGGCCTTCTCGACCTGATCGGGACGGACGGGGATGAAGGTAACCTGCACCGGATGCTTGCCGGTGTGGAGCTTCTCGTTCAGCGATTGCTCGAAGGCCCTGAGCGCCTCGTAATAAATTCCCTGTGGACGGCCATTCACGTAGAAGAAGCCGGAACGGCTATAGAGGACAAGCGCGCGAATGGTGCCGCGCTTGACCATTGCGTCCAGATCGTCGGTATGGCGCTCGAAATTGAGCGGCAAGCTTGTGGCGCTGGACGGGGATGTAGTTTTGTCAGGTGGAGCAGGGGGAGTATACGCAAAGGCCGGCCCGGGCACGATGCTGAGGGCACCCGCAAGGAAGCAGAGGATTGCCAGGACTCGTATTTGAACAACAATTCGAAAATGCATTTATCAAACTCCGTACATCTCATGTGGGGACATGAGGTCAGCGAACGTGCATGGGGGAGTTCTGGTAGATGCGGCTTACGCTTCTATGGTCTAGTTCCCGGCAGCAGTGGAGCCAATGGCCTCGCCGGAGACAACGATCTCAACCCTTCGGTTTTGTTGCCTGCCTGCGGCCGTATCATTGCTGGCTACCGGATCGGCGGACCCCATTCCCATCGAAGTGACTGAGGCGGGATTCAGTCCCTGCTGCACCAGGAAGGTACGAACCGCGTCCGCCCGCTGCCCGGAGAGCTTTAGATTGAACTGGTCGCCGCCGGTACTGTCGGTGTAGCCGGCAATGTTCAGGGTCAAACCAGGGTGGGCCAGGATCACGCCGGACATCTTGGCCAGAGCCAGAGTTGCCGGTTGCGAGAGTTCGTACTTGCCGGACGCGAAGAGTACATCGGCCATGGTGACCACCAACCCACGCGGTGTGTCCACGGTTTGGAGCACAGCGTTCAATTGGGCGAGGAGTTGCGCGCGAAGCTGGCGCTGCGCTTCGATCGCCTGGGCAGCTTCCGCGGCTGACTTTTGGGCTGCTTCGTCGGCTTGCTTCTTGGCTGCCTCGGCCTCAGCCCGGGCCTGTGCCTCCTTGGCTGCAAGCGCCTCCGCCTCTGCGCTGCGCTGAGCTTCAGCCGCCTGCTGAGCCTTCAATTCGGCTTCACGTTGAGCGGCGGCCGCAACTCTTTCTGCCTCGGCCTGTTTGGCTTGCGCTACTTTTTCTTCTGCCTCTGCTTTTACCGCGATGGAACGCGCGTCTTCTGCCTGTTGGGTCGTACTTCTGGCAGCGGTCAAAATCGGATTTTTCTGCTTTCTGGCAATATAATCTTCCATCTGCGCTTGCGACTGCTGTGCGCTAGCCCAGGCGTTCGGGGCATACTTTTCAGCGCCTTGCAGTTTTGCGATGCGCAGAGCGTTCTGAGCCTCATAAACGATGAGCGGAACTTTGGGGTCGATGGTGAGAGGCTGCAGCTGGCTTTCGTGGTAGGTGCTACGACTCAAAAGCTGGGCCACTACTGGAGTGATCTGACCCTTGGTGTCACTGCCTGGAACCCCCTGCAACACCACCTCTTCACTGGCGTAGGACACGGCAAAATAGGGTTCGGCAGTCACAATCAGGGCAAAATTCGGTAGCTGGGTGGTTACCGCGAGCTTGCTCTTGTCACCATTCAGTTGAAACTCCCCGAGGTTACGGGCGCGCCCTTCTGGAGTAATCGCCCAGAGCACGTAGGTCAGAAATTCCGGGCCCAGGGTATTGGCCGGCGACATTTTCTGCAGCTCAGCCTGGATCGAGATGACGCCTTTCTTATTTTCCACCTTCGCCTGACCTTTCGCGAAGGGAAGTAAGGGCGTGCCGGTAAAGTTAATGCTGCTGGATGTGTTGTTTGGATAACTTACTGCCTGAACCGTTCGAGAGACGCTGATATTGATATTGATTACCGACGGCTGAGTTGCGGCCTGGTCTTGAGCAATTGCAAGTACATTGCACCAGGCGAGTAAGCCGATGACGAGTGCGGTCTTCTTCATACACGGTTCCTTTGCAGGGCATGTTTCGGCGGCGACAGAGGCGCCACCTGCGGCGACCTCTTCTTCTATTCGCGATCGTCGATTGATTGGGCGCGGAAGGCCATGCTCCCTAAAAGGAGCAGTGGAGTTTTTCTCCGCGTCGGTACCTCTGATTTTTAAAGAGGCAAGAGAGTTTGAATACTAGTAAAACTAGCAGACGCGCGTTGAATCTTTTCCATCAGAGGGTGGTGCGTCTCTAGGGTCCACATTGTAGGGACCCTGGAACTGGCAGGTCCAGGGAAGGCAACCCGCAACTACATGGAGCGTGGGGCTACTGTGGATGGAGCGACTGAGAGAGGCTCAGAAGATTTTGCGGCTCCACCCGAATGATGCCTCCTCGCGGGCTGTCGATGTCGGCTATAAGAAAGAAGGAGATCGCCACGACCAGGGTCAAAACCACAAACACGACGAATTCCATACCGGTGCGACGAATGCAATAACCGATCAGCAGGTTGCAACAGATACCGATCATAAACATGAGGATCCACGCTGAGGGTGGGATACGGTTCCACCAGGCGGCTTGTGTATACCCCTGAGAATTCAGCACATCGTTCATACCTGAAACGACGAGTGCAATGATGGGCGTTTGCTGCGCGCTGCCTAACCTCGCTACCGTGGCCCACAATTCCGTTTGCAGTTGAGCAGTATCGGCATTTATGCGGTTTAGCCGTTGCCCATAGCTGGTCCTATAAAACAATATTCGCTGATCGGTGTAGTTCGCCAGCAAGACACGCACTTTCTGCGCATCGGCGGCAGGTAGCAGGTCAGCCCGGACATATTCCGTCCCGATAGCATTTGCCTCTGCTTCCTCGTAGTTCTTGCGCTGCTCATATCGGCTGATAGCCATTGAGAAGGTGAATCCAATGATCAGCCCAAGTATGGTCAGCGTTGCACCGAGGACAAGGCCGGCGTCGGCGCCCACGGCGTCATCCGATAAGTGTTTTTTCTTGCGGAACGAAGTGCCGATGGACCCTGCCAGGAAGAGGAGAAGGAAGGACACAACCAGGACAACGAGCGGAAAGTTAGTTAGGCGAATCATTTACTTTTAACCCCTGCGTCATCTCGTCAACCAAGGGCCCTTGCCCGGGCCGGGGGCAGCATGGCAATTCGGGCAGGCTCAGTTCCCGACTAGTCTACGTGCTTCCGGAGACGCTCGTGCTACAGCGCGCGGACCGGGAGCAAGACAAAGGATTGTCCCACAGTTGGAGCATAGTCGCCCGATAATGCGAGAGGAATTGGCAAAATTCACGGTTTCGTTACCGGAGAAGTGCTAGACTCCGTTGCAGGCACGAGGGCGCTAACGCTGGTAGTCCGCAGTCGAAAGGGCCTGCCTGTCTTTGAACTGCGGGCGCTTCTTTCCGCAGAGGTCCACGAAGCGCGATAGTCGAGAACGGCATGTCTCCCAGCGTCGGCCAGGAAGCCGTGGCTTTTGGCTGTATGGACCACTCTTCAGCCAGGCTGTAAAACTGCACCATTTGCGTGGATGGGGCGCAAGGCCTAACTAAAATGGGCTAAAGAACTAAAAAACCTCGCGCAGCTGTGGAAAATGGCGTAATATTGCGCTTGCCCACACCACCTGTTTGACCGAGCAGTCTCCGAGGTGGGATGATTCTCGCCGCTCAAGGGTTGGGCAAAGAACTGGAATTAAGCAACAGGGCGGGGATCTCATGCAAAGATTCTCCCTCGTTCCCACGGGCCAAGTTAGAAAGATCAATTCTCAGGAGAACCCCGGTGAGAGAACAGAAACCCGCAGCACGCATTTTGATCGCCGATGATCACCAACTCCTTGCGGACGCCTGTAAGAGCCTGCTGGAGCCTGAGTTTCAAGTAGTTGGGGTGGTGACCGACGGCCGCCGTTTGATCGCCGCCGCTGCTGAACTCAAGCCAGATATCATCATCCTGGATATCTATATGCCGCACCTGAATGGCCTTGATGCTGGAAGCCAGGTGAAGCAGAAACTTCCAGGAGTAAAGCTGGTTTTCCTGACGATGACGATGGAGGCCGATGTAGCAGCCGAGGCATTCCGGCGAGGCGCCTCCGCCTACGTTCTTAAGCAATCGGCCGGCGACGAGCTTGTGCTGGCTATCCGTAAGGTCAACCAGGGGGCATCGTACCTCTCTCCGCTGATCGCCAAGGAAACGGTGATGTACCTGCTGAATCAGGGAGAAAATTTCAGCGAAGAGAAACACATCACGAAAAGGCAAAGTGAAATTCTGCAGTTACTGGCGGAAGGAATGTCGATGAAAGAAGTGGCCAATATTATCGACATAAAACCTGGCACAGTTGCCTTTCACAAGTACCGGATGATGGAGACGTTGAACGTCAAAACGAACGCGGAACTGCTTGAATACGCAATCAAGCGCCACATGACACCCGCGTAGTCGCATCGGGCAGCCGGAGTCGCCGACACTTCGAGGCCGCGGAATTGTGACATGACCCTTGCGAAGGGTAATCGCAGGCAGGAACTTGAGGCTTTGGCATTGCCGACGCTAAAGCGCGTGATCCGGGTCGACACTCGTTCGCGGAGCGCGAGAGCGGTTCTTTGCCCGCCAAAATGCGGGGACGCGCATTTCTGGCTGCGCCACACCTGTCACAAGTGACAGTTACTTCTAAACGGGACGCCGGGTAGCCTATCTTAACTGGGATAATCCTGCACGCCCTCGGTGGTTGAGTTCTTGGTCTGGAGAGATGCGACCGGCTAACCGGGCCGGCTGACCATTTTCACTCCCCACAACCGGACTGCACCCGCACCGCCCTGGATTAATCCGTTCGTGCATGGAGAGAACAACATGACCGCGACCTTCCTGAAACAGCTCCTGGCAGCGACACTATCTTTCCTCCTGGTTATTACTACTGCGCCGCTCGAAGTGGGGGCCCAGCAAACGGGGTATTCGGGACAAGGAGCGCCGTTGACTGCGGAAGAACTGCAGGGGCTGGTGGCGCCCATCGCGCTGTACCCGGACTCCCTGGTGGCCCAGGTCCTTGGGGCCGCGAGCTTTCCGGACCAGATTGTTGCCGCCAACAATTTTCTTCACCAGAACAGCAGTCTATCGGGCTCGCCTCTCATGTACGCCGTGGACCCGCAGCCGTGGGATCCCGCGGTGAAAGCGATGACCCAATTTCCCTCGGTGCTCGACAACATGGCCAAGAACCTCAGTTGGACTTCTGCGTTGGGGGAGGCGTATACCACGCAGGGCCCTGAAGTGATGTCGGCGGTGCAGGTGTTGCGGGCGAAAGCATATGCTGCGGGAAATCTGACGTCCGGCTCTCAGATCAAAGTGGTGCAGCAATCGCCGCAGGTGATCGTGATTCAGTCTGCAAGTCCGCAGGTAGTCTACGTACCTCAGTACAATCCGGCGGTGGTTTATGGCTATCCCTACGTGACTCCTGGATACAGCACGGCAGCGGTAGTGACCACCGCAGTGGTCGCGTTCGGGGTCGGTATCGCGGTTGGGGCAATGATGAGCGGCGGGTGCTGCGGTTGGGGTTACAGCTATTGGAACTGTGGCTGGCACGGAAGTACCACGGTGGTTTATCACGGCGGGGCGTATTACGGAAATACTGCCTGGCGCGGCACCACTACCTCTGCGTACGGCCCCTACGGCTCGGCCCACTACAGTACTGGCTACAACTCGGCCACCGGGACTTATGCACGTGGAGGCACGGTTTCAAACGGCTACGGGAGCGCTAGCGCCGGCCAGGCGTACAACCCGCGGACCGGGACATATGCGCAGGGAGGATCGGTCTCAAACGCCTATGGCACCACAAGCGCCGGGAGCGCTTACAACAATAGAACCGGGGCTTCGGCATCCACAGTGCAGAATTCGAATGCTTATGGAAGTTCGGGGGCCTCGACGTACTCGAAGAACGGCAATACTGCCTACTCGCAGCACAATACGAACGCTAACGGAACCACAGCCTCGATGACTTCTTCCACCGGTGCGAAGGCTTATGGCGCGTCGGGTGCGAACGGCAACAGCGCTGCTTACGGTCAGACGGCGAATGGCAACAAGTATGCGGCTGCGAATGGTAACACCTACTCCAACACCGGGGATGGCTGGAAGGGCTCAAGCTCGAACACTCCGAAATACAACACATCCAGCTATTCGGGCTCAAGCGCCCCCAAGCCCAGTTCCAGCGGGTGGGGCGGGCAGGAAAAGAGCAGTGGATCATCGGCTTTCAATAGCGGCGGCGGAGGCTGGGCGTCCAGGGAGTCCAGCGCTCGTGGCGCAGCGAGCAGGGGCGGTGGTGGTGGTTGGGGAGGCCGCAGGTGAACGAGGTGGAGGCAGGGCTAGAGAGAGCAACTTTGGTGAGCGACAGTGTTGGTGTATGCGACAATTCGCAGGTTTGGAGAACAGGTATGTCACAAGCGGCCCGCAGAATCTCTTTTACCTCTTGGTTGATGCTGCTAGCCCTGATGGTTATGTTTGCCGGTTGCAATGAGACCGCGAAACCTTCGCAAGCAACGTTTGCTTCGCCCGATGACGCAGGCAATGGGCTGTTGACGGCGGTGAAAACGGGGGGTCTCGATGCGGTGCTGGCGATTTTCGGCACTGACTCCAAAGACATCATCACCTCCGGCGATCCAGTGCAGGATAAGGCGACGGCGGGCGCGTTTGTGGCCGGTTATGAGCAAATGCACCGGTGGCGCAAGATGCCTGATGGGAGCCAGATCCTGTTGATCGGAGCGCAAAATTTTCCCTTCCCCATCCCGCTGAAAAAGAATAGCGCCGGTCAGTGGTTTTTCGACACAGCCGCGGGAAAGGATGAGATTGTGCGGCGCCGTATTGGCCGGAACGAACTGGCGGTGATCGACGTTTTTGACGCGCTCGGTGATGCTCAGGCTGACTACTATTCGCGGATGCAGGGCGGTACCAAGCAATACGCTTTGAAATTCATCAGTGATCCGGGAACCCAGGATGGTTTGTATTGGGAGTCGCCGGATGGGCAGCCCAAGAGCCCGCTCGGCCCCCTGGTGGCGTATGCGACGGCCGAAGGGTATAGTTCGAAGCCCGCCGCGCACGCGCCTTTCCACGGTTACTACTTCCGCATGCTGAGCAAGCAAGGTAGTAACGCACCCGGTGGCGCGAGGGACTATATGGTCAACGGCAAGATGGTGGGAGGGTTCGCCTTCGTCGCCTATCCGGCTGAATATGGCAATTCCGGAGTGATGACATTCATGATGAGCCAGGATGGCGTGCTGGTCCAGAAGGATCTTGGGAAGGGCACCGCAGAGGCAGCATCGGCAATCACCGAATTCAACCCCGATGGTAGTTGGACCGTTGTTCAGCCATAACATGTTGCTACAGTTTTCAAAAACGAGGAGATATATGAAAAACCAACTCACGCGTGGCTCGATAGCCACCGCCGTCGCGGCATTCGTTCTTTCCGCATTGCCAGTGCATGCGCAGAACCCGGCAGTACAACAGAAGCTGGCTGAAATCAAAACGGCCATGGCGGCCAACAAGCAGGCGCTCGCTCATTACACCTGGCAGGAACAGCAGACGACGAGCATTAAGGGCGATGTAAAGAAGCAACAGGTTTTCCAGGTGAGCGTGGGTCCTGATGGTCAGCAGAAGACCCAGATCGGCGGCTCGCAAGCCCCGCCACCCAGTGGGGGCAGGCTCAAGCAGCATATAGTCGAAAAGAAGACGGCAGAGTTCCAGGACTATGGTCAGCAGATCGCGGCACTGGCGAAGCAATATACGCAGCCCGATCCTGAGAGATTGCAAGCTGCCTACCAGGCGGGCAACGTATCGCTGCAGTCGGGGGGAGGGGAAGGGGAAATCACGCTGCTGATCAAGAACTACATCAAACCGGGCGATTCGGTAACCCTTACGTTCGGCCGGCAACAGAAGGCGATTCAGAGCATCAAGGTTGCGAGTTACCTCAGCGACCCTTCGGATGCAGTGACCATCGCGGCACAGTTCGCCAAGTTGCCAGACGGCACAAACCATGTGACAGGCACGCAGATTGACGGTGTCAGCAAGCAATTAACAGTGGTAACTCAGAATTCAAACTATCAGCCAGTTTAGTGCTCATGTTTGTTCGGCGATGGCGGGGAGAATATCCCCGCCCATTCTCTCGACTACTGTCCGAGCATGCCCTTTTTCAGACTGGAAGTAGGGGGCTTGGGGCCGAGCCACACCGAGAAGATCGCCTGGCCGAAGGCTGGCCCGGCGATGGTTAATTTGTCTTTGCCGTTGATTGCGAATGTCGTGCCCGTGCCGGGGACATAGGTGAAGACCATTTGTTCCCCTACCTTGACCGGTTCGAGTGCGGCAAGGAACTTATCGGTATCGGTCTTGATCGTCGTTTGGGCGTCCGGAGCATTGTCCTTAAATGACTGGTCGAAAGCGTCCGTCATCTGCTTCCTGCTCGCGTCGTGCAGGAACTGCATTACGATTTTCTTGGGTGCGTCGGCCTTGATGATACTGCCGGCATCGGTTGACTTAGGTTCAAGGTAAAGCCCGGCGACATATACCTTCACCATGAACTCCGTGCGCAATCCCAGTCCGTTCAGGACCAGTGTTTTGTCGCCGGCAGTCGTTGTGTCCGGTAGATTCACCCCCGCCACGGTGGCGGCTTTCAGGTTGAATGCGGATGCGACCATGAACACGGCGGCTGCAAAGGGCACTGCGGTCTTGCGCATGAGAACTCCTGAAGAAACAAATTAAGGCCTAAGCTATCCAGTTTGTTCCCGCCGGACAACTAGCATCATTGCTAGTAGCTGTCGCGGAGAGAAGGTTCGTGGAACAAATAGACACGCTGGCAACTTTTGATTTCCCACCTGCTAGATTTGACAGTATCCGTTGCCCTGTTTTGCCGGAATACTGGGTGGTAATCATGAATCACTGTGAGGCTTGAGTTTCCCCGGTCGGCGGGAGGCGTCTAGTCCCCGTTTCTTCAAAGGTCTGATACGCCGGTTATGACAGCACGTCCAGGGGCAACCATGAAACTCCGCGCCGCAAAATCATTGCTTCTATCCTGCATTTTGTTGTCTACCAGTGTTGGCGCCCCCCAAGAAGCGCCAAAGCCGGCCGTCGCCGGGCGCCCAAAGCTCGGAATTGTTCTCGAGGGTGGGGGTGCTTTAGGCCTCGCCCATATCGGAGTTCTGCAGTGGATGGAAGAAAACCGTATCCCGGTAAGCTATGTTGCCGGCACCAGTATGGGAGGCCTGGTCGGAGGGATTTACGCTACTGGAAGAACCCCGGCAGAGGTCAAGGACATTACGAACACGATCAACTGGGATAACGTATTGAGAGGTCAGACCCCTTTCCAGGACCTCTCTTTTCGACGTAAGCAAGACGCTCATGAAGTACCGAACAGCCTTGAATTTGGACTGCGCAAAGGCCTGCAATTTCCTGGGGGCTTCAACAGCGGTCAACAAGTCACTCTAATCCTGGACCGGGTTGCTCTTCCGTATTCCGAACTCAAAAGCTTCAACGATCTCCCCATACCGTTTGCGTGTGTGGCGACGGACCTTGTTTCGGGTAAGCCTCACGTATTCCATAATGGCCCTCTGTCGCTGGCATTGCGATCGACCATGTCTCTCCCCGGCATCTTCACACCTGTCCGGACAGGGGACCATGTCTACGCCGACGGCGGATTGCTCAACAACATTCCGATTGACGTTGCGAAAGAGATGGGGGCCGATATTGTCATCGGCATTCACCTGGAAACGCAGCCACTTAGTCCGTCGACCCCGCTTTCGAGCTTTGCAGTATTGGGTCAATCCATCTCGGTTATGATCGCTGCCAACGAACTTCGCTCCATGGAGCAAGCGGATGTGCTTGTAACCGTGCCGCTGCAGAAGTACAACGCCCTGGATTACGGGGCCGCCGAAGCGATCATCAAGGCGGGGTATGATGCGGCGGCTGCGAAGGCGAAGGTGCTCTCGGCCTTTTCCGTAAGTGAGGCGGAGTGGGAGAAATATCTCGCGGACCGGAATGCGCGGAAGAGAACAACCCCTATTCCCGAGTTTGTTCAGGTCGCTGGTGCGAATCCGGAGTTGGCTGAGTCGATCCAGAAGAGGCTGGCCGTAGACGTCGGCAAACCAGTGGACACTACTACCGTGGACGCGCAGATGATGAGACTCCAGGGCGCGGGCCGCTTCGCGAACGTCAGTTACTCGATGGTTGAAAAGCAGGGAACGCAGGGACTGGAGATTCAAACGGAACAGAAGGCGTACGCTCCGCCGGTGGTGCGTCCGATCCTTCTCATCGACGGTTCTGACTACAACAACGTGCTTTTCAGCATTGGAGCACGATTCACATTTTTAGATTTCGGCAGCTATCGATCTGAGCTGCGCAGCGATGCGATCATCGGCTCGCAATATCTCGTCGATAGCGAGTACTACCATCCATTTACCCCCACCAGCAACTGGTTTATCGCTCCGCGGGGAGGCGCGAATAGCACACAGCAGTATGTCTACAACGGCGATACGCAGATCGCAACCTACCGCAATCGGCAAGTCCTCGGCGGTATGGATGTGGGATACGGATTTGGAATCACGGGAGAATTGCGACTGGGAGTCGAAGGCGGGTATGAAAAGCTATCCCCCCAGATCGGGAACTCATCGGTTCTGCCCACGATTGCGGGGTCAACCGCGGACGTCAGGTTGCAGTATCAGTTGAACACGCTCGACAACCCGGTGATCCCGCGCTCCGGTCAAAGTCTTCTCATGTACACCAAGGGCTACGACACCAATCCGGCGGCTCCGCATGCGTTTCCACTTTCCGAGGTGCAGTCGCAAAGCTTTTTCCGTATAAGCGAACCGTCTTCAGTATTTTTCGGCGCTTCGGGAGGAAGCAGTTATGGTTACAAAGCCGGGATACCGGCCTTCTCGCTCGGCGGGTCGCAACGCCTGGTTGCCTGGGAAACGAACGAATTGTACACGAATCAGTATTTTCTGGGGCAGCTTGGGTATATCCGTGAGATCGCAAAACTGCCGCCGCTTGTGGGTACTAACATTGAACTCATCGGACTATACGAGACAGGGAAGACCTATAAGCTGGCGCTTGGTCCAAAACCTCCGAATCTTCCCATCGACGGTGCAGTGGGGATCATTGTGAACACGATATTCGGGCCGGTGGAATTGGCGGGGGCCATTGGTGATTATGGCCGCGGCAGGTTCTTCTTTCGGATTGGGCGAATATTCTGAGGCTCCGCGCTACAAAGGCGGTCTCACGCGATCAATCTCTGAGGCGCTCCACTCCCACGGCAAGCCGGGGCAGGCAGGATGACGATTCTGTGGGAGAACTAGCGGAACGGAGAGGATACCTTTGTGCGGGAGCCGGGCGCACCGCAGATCCTCGGCTACGCTTGGGATGACAAGTGGAGGGTGTGACTTTTTATTAGGGACATCGCGGGAACCTCCTAAACAAGTTAACACTCATAGAGCATGGTCCTGGATAACTTGCAACCGTCCCTCCGGGACTGGAATTTGGGACCTGCAGACATCGAAAATCCCAGGTCAAATCGGCTGATAGTTGGAATTCTGGGTCACCACCGTCAATTGCTTGCTAGCGCCGTTGATCTGCGTGCCGGTCACGTGGTTTATGCCGTTCGGTAGCTTGGCAAATTGAGCCGCGATGGTCACAGCGTCCTTTGGATCGTCGAGGTAGCTTGCAACTCGTACTCTCTCTATGGCCTTGTTTTGCTTGTTAAATACAAGAGTTACTGAATCGCCAGGCTTGATGTAGTTCTTAATGATGAGAGTGGTCGTGTTTTCTCCGCCGCCCAACTGCATTGAAATATTTCCTTGCTGGTAGGCCTGTTGCAGCCGATCGGGGTCTGGCTGGGTGTATTGCCTCGCCAAGTCGGCAATCTGCTCACCGTAGTCTTTGAACTCCGCCGTTTTCTTGGCGACGATGTGCCGCTTCAGCGGTCCTCCACTCGGCGGAGCGGCCGGCTGGGCATTTATGGGGGTCTTCTGCTGCTGGCCATTGGGCCCAACGCTCACCAGAAAGAGCTGCTGTTTCTTGACCTCTCCCTTGATGCTGGTCGTGACCGACTCCTGCCAATTGTAATGAGAAAGGGCTTGCTTGTTGGCCGCAGATGCCACCTTGATCTGCGCGAGCTTAGCCTGCAGATCAGGGCTCTGCGCTATGGCGGGTGAAGCAAAGAGAAGCAAGGCAGCGAAGGTTGTCGTGAGAGGGCGATGCACGAGCTGTCTGTTCATAGTTTTCCCCTTTGTCGATAAGTCTTACAACATGAGTAGGGATTTGTCTATGAACCAGCTATTCCCTTATTCTGCAAGATCATCACAACCACACGCCGGTTTTGCGCTTGCCCCTCAGAGGTCTTGTCGGGGGCTACCTGGTCGGCGGTTCCCATGGCGCCGGGTGCAAGCATGTTGGTAAGGGGAACATTGGCGTCCTGCTCCAGATATTGGGTTACGGCGTTGGCCCTCTCGACGCTCAACCTTTGGTTTAGCGACGCGGAGCCCACTGCCGACGCATATCCCTTCACCTGGATTACATAACCAGTGATCGTCAATGCCTGCTCAGCCAGCTTCGATAGTTGAGGTTTATATTGCGGCTCTATGGTGGTTTTCCCGTTTCCAAAGAGAACGGTGACTTCTCCCATAATGTTGTAATCGCCCAACTCGCCGAATCGCTTGTTGTCGGCAGCAATGGCCGCCTTATTAGCAGCAATTTTCTGGTCTGCTGCGCTCAGCTGTGCCTGCTGTGCCGCCAAGGCCGCTTGCTGTGCCGCCAAAGCCGCCTCATTCTGCTGGATCTTTTGCTGATCCGCCTGCTGGGCTGCCATGGTGGGCTGCAGCCCAGCCTGGGCGTCCATAGCGGCCTTCAAATCGTTGCCCTTAAATTTGACCGTGGTCGCCACCAGTTGACCCTGGTCGTTTGTGGTTCCCTGTACCTCCACTGGAAGGCCTGGGATGAGGCATGTCATGGCCATCTGCTTTGTTCGCGCCTTCAAGACGCCTTGTACTTCGCCTACCTCAGTAGTCGGTGTAAGTAAGACCACGAGTTTGGGTGTGTCAACGGTCTGTAGTGTCATGGTGGCGCCGCTTCGCCCATTAATGACTCCTTTGACAGTTTGACCTTGCATCACCGGGCTGCCACCAAGGATGATCAAGGCCACTAGCGTGACGGGTATAGTGGAGACGGATTTCACCCAGGATTTGATTCTCATTGGCTTCCTCATTCTCGTGCGTTGTTTGTTACCTGCACTACGATACTTAGCCACCAGCCCCGGAAGCGATACTGGCAAAACTACAAGGGAGAGAACAAAACGTTTGACAGGTGAAGGCGAGACAGAGAGCCACACCGCCCGGCAAACGCTGACAGATTGTCACATCCTGGCGGTGCGGCATGGTCAGTTTTTTATCAGCACCCTGGTAGTATTGGCAGTCTTTTCGTTCCCTGCATGGGGGTCTAATCATTTCAGCCGAAATAGAAAAGATGTCTGCACAACCGCGGCGAATGCGGTAACGAGTTGATGGCTCCAAAGGAAAGGGAAATGCGACTACAACAACGTGACTCGTCACTGGAACTGACGTTTTGTCCGCTCTGCAGCGATCTGAACATGAAATATATGCAGAGGCGCCCATGAGCACCACCGTAACAGGGTCACATCCCACGCGGGGACTGGCCGGCAGGTGGTTGACTGGATTAGGCGTTGCGCTTGTCTGGCTTTTTCTCGCGGTGCTTTCCTGCTGGGCTATGGCGGCCATGTGCATTGATGTCCGTATACCGAGCCTGCGGATACCGCTGACGGTTTTATACGCAGCGGTCCTGGCCGTGATTGTGGCCAGGTACAAGTTTCACTTGCGAGCTGTGCTGCTATGTTTGGGATGTTTTTGCCTCGTGCTTGCCTGGTGGTTGAGCCTGAAACCGACAAATATTGGAGCCTGGCAGGCCGACGTCGATAGGCCGGCATGGGTCGAAATGGATGGGGATCGAATGATCATCCACAATTTGCGGAATTGTGACTATAGGACCGAGACCGACTACAGCAATTGCTGGAGCGATCGCACGGTGAATCTGTCGGACCTCCGCGGCGCGGACCTATTTTTCACGACCTGGGGTGTGCCGTGGATCGGTCATCCGATAGTGAGCTTCAACTTCGGGGACAACCAACACGTTGCGTTCTCCATCGAGGCCCGATACAAAGGCGACCAGGCGTATTCCGCAATCCTTGGATTTTTTCGACAATACGAGCTCATTTTTGTGGCCGCTGATGAGCGTGACGTGATCCGTCTCCGCACCAACTTCAGGAAGGACGAAGAGGTTTTCCTGTATCGCACCACGGTGGATTCCGAGTCCACGCGCGCCATCTTTCTTACCTACGTGCGGTATCTTAACCAGTTGAAGGATCACCCCGAATGGTACAACGCCCTGACGCGCAACTGCACTACTACACTTGATAAGCCAATTTCGAAGGAAGTGGCCAACCCGCAGCCATGGAACTACCAATTTCTGGTGAACGGTACCCTGGACGAACTGCTCTACGACCGCGGCAGGCTGGTAACAGACGGGCTTCCATTTCCGCAATTAAAGAGCCGCGCGCACATCAATGCGGACGCAAAAGCAGCGGACAACTCACCGGACTTTTCTGCGCTTATTCGAGTCGGACGCCCGGGTTTTGAAAATTCCAAGTGAATGATCCTGAAACTGCCGGTGCGATGGGATCTTGCCCGGACCAGAAGGATACTAGCAAAACTTGCAGGTGACACACCCGGTCCCGGATGTCAGGATGAATCGGGAAAGAGGATGACGCCAGTGAAGGAAATGAGACTTATTGTGATGTCGGCCGCTTTGTTAGTGGCCTCGGGTGCTGCTATAGGCCAAACCCCAACCGCGGACCAATCCGGCACCGATACCGATATCGCCTTGTTGCGGTCGGATGTTCAGGCGCAAAAGACGGATGTGATTGCGCACACCATGCAGTTTAATGACGCCGACGCAAAGGCATTCTGGCCGCTATACCGGGAGTATGCCAACAAGCAGCAGATCCTGGGAGACCAGCGGGTGAGCGCGATTAAGGATTACTCCGCGCAATACGACACCTTGACCGACGCACAGGCCGACGGGTTGATGGCTCGTATGCTGAAGTTCGAAAAGGCAAGAGCCGATCTTCGAGCTGAGTACTATCCCAAGTTCAAGGCGGCTATCGGCGCCAAGCAGGCGGCGAAATTCATCCAGGTTGACAACCGTTTGACCTTGCTTGTGGATTTGCAGCTTGCCAATGCAATCCCGATCATTCAGTGAACGCTGACTGGTGAGCTGGAACAGCAAAGGAGTGAGAAATCCCGCGAACCGCTTTTGTCAAGGGATGCGCTGAATGTTTCTTGAAGACGTAGTGCCCAATCAGCCATCCCGCGGCGCCCCCCACCAGGACGTCTGTGGGGAAATGCTCCTGTCCGAGGACCCGCATCAGGCTTACGCTCGTAGCCAGAGAATACACACTCAACTGTACCCACTTTGAGGGGTACTCTCCTGCCGTGACCCCGGCTATAGTCCAGGCCAACATACTGTGTGAAGAGGGGAAGGAATTATTATTACCGGGGTTCGATGAGAAGAAGTCGCCTGCCGCATTGTTGTAGAGAGGGCGTTCACGGCGGAAGATAATTTTCGTAACCTGGTCCAGCACGACGCTATCCGCAAGCGCTTCGCCGCTCAAGATGCCTGTCTCTCGAGCGTGCGCATCCCCCTTGAACAAGCCAAGCCCATATAACGTTACCGGTATGGCAATCTCACCGCCAAGCAGGGCACTGGAAGCGTTCACGCTGTCTTTGTCGAAGCTCGGGTTGCGGGATAGGTCGCGCATTGCGTCGGTGTCGGTGGCCAGCGTCAAACCTGTTGCTGCGCCGAGGGGTAGCAGCCAAATCAAATCGTGCGTCCTGATCCGCACCGGGCTGGTCCAGATCGCGACCTGATCCTTGAGGATGGCTAGCGGCAGGCCTTTTTCGGTCACCGGAATTTGCGTGGACGGAGCGTCCGGCAATGTATCTCCGGGCTCATCGATCAGAGGTGCTGAATCAGTTGCGGGAGGAGAAAATGCGAACGCATAGCTGGTGTAACTCCCCACCGAACAGAGGCAGAGAGATACCAAAAGCCACCGGAACAAATCATGAATACGGATTGTGACCGTCACGTATCTCAGGGCCCCCAATATCTTGCGATAGATCCAAAGGATCGGTGTGATCCTACGAGGCTCCCCTAATTTCCGCACGGAACTGTAAGTTCTACTAGTATGCGGGAACTGGCTCACTTTATAGACTTCTCCCGTCTGCAAAAAGGCGTCTGCTTGAGGATAAAGTCAGCCGCAAGTTTTGCGCGACAGTCTGATTGGTAATTGTGACAAACTTTAAACGAATGCTCATGGCAGATCTCGAAGCAAGAACTCTTGCGGAAGGCAATCATATCCGTTCCATTGGCCTCCCACTCGCCTTGCTCGTGTCAGTGATCTTGTGTTCTGCAGGCGCCGCGCAGGATGGCCCTGGTGGCGACTATACACGCACATCCCAACCTGCGCTGCTGAACTATCAGGAACTTGTTACCCTCGGTGGGCAAGAAAAGGTTGATCCGCCGCTGGACGCCAAACTGCACACCTTGTTAACGACTCCATTCATTAGCAATGAAGCGTATCTGAACGGGACAAAGCCGCTTCGGCCCGATCTCAAGGGGATGGGGCCCTCGCTGCGCCTGGTGGAGTGGAACATCGAGCGGGGAATCGAATTCGACAAGATCAAGCTGGCACTCTCGGATACGCAAGGGTTCATCAACGAGGTGCACAGCGAGGCGGCCAGCAGCACGAATGCCGAAAAAGCAAAGGACGACGTGCTACGCGCCCAGTTGGAAGTGCTTCAGTCCGCAGACGTGCTGGTGTTGAATGAGGTCGACTGGGGCATGAAGAGAAGCGACTACCGGCCGGTGGTCAAGGACCTTGCCGATGCTTTGAAGATGAACTGGGCCTACGGGGTAGAGTTTGTAGAGGTTGATCCCAAGATATTAGGTACCCAGTCGTTCGCGAACGTGGAGAATGAAGACGAGCGCAAGGAGTTGGACGACCTGTTCAGCGTCGATAAGAGCCGCCTTCTGGGATTGCATGGCACCGCTATTCTCTCTCGCTATCCACTTCGGGATGTAAAGCTGGTGCCGTTTCAGTACCAGGCTTACGACTGGTACAACGGCGAGAAAAAGTATGGTTCGATCGAAGCCGGAAAGCGTAAAGGCGCAAGCCTGCTCTTCGGAGAAGAGATCGTACGTGAGGTGCGCCGCGGGGGCCGCACCAACCTGATTGCAACCATCGATGTACCGGATCTGCCGGGTGGTCAGGTCACCATCGTTGCCGCTCACCTGGAGAATCGTACGACACCCAAGGGCCGGGTGAAGCAGATGGATGAAATTCTAGACTTGATCAAACCGATTTCCCATCCGGTGATCGTTGCCGGGGATATGAACACGACCGGGGCCGATGGTTCGGTGGTCAGCATAAAATCGGCGGTATTGAAAAAGCTCAATTCTCCTTCTTATTGGGCCACCAAAGGGGTCAAGTACGCGACTGGTGTGGGTTTCGGCATGGACATCGCCGGGATTGCCTTCAAGACAACGAAGTTTCAGAGTGACCCGACTGCCTCTGGCATCCCGTTACTGGCGGCCAATCCAGAGCAGGGCCTTTTCAAGGAGCTGAATAAGTTTCGGTTTGACGACCAGACACGGCTTGACTATCGAGGGGACGCCGAATTCTCGGTGCTCGGCCGCCAGGGAACCCTGGGCAACTCGAACGAGCGCGGGAGTAAGGGATTTATGACGACGTTCGCTTTACCGCGGACGCTCGGCGTCGCAGGGAAATTCCGCCTCGACTGGGTATTTGTGAAGGCTTATCTGAAAGATGATCCTAAGTCGGCTGACTCATACCGCTTTGCTCCTCACTTCGCACGCACCATGAACGAAGCCAATCAGGCATTCAACGATCCTCTGTCAGATCATGCCGCTATCAGTGTCGATCTGCCGATCGTACAAGGGGCGGCGCCTGACTCAAAGAAGTAGGCTTGACCGAGCGCGTTCGACCCTTCTCGAGGCGCCCTATTTGTCGTCTGCCTTATGCTTGTGGAGCATCCGCTTGATGTCGGGGGCAAACTCCGCCAGCGCGTCGACCACCACACCTACCCAGGCCTGAGTGACCACGCTCTGATAGCCCTTGGGCAGCACGCTAGGATAGTTAGGTTCCCAGGAGGCGACGGTCACGCCGGCGCCAAACGCTGCCGCATACGACATGATCTGAGGTCGTATCTTCTTATCGTCTCCCCCTCCGTAGGTGATGAAGTTGCGCACTACAGCGTGGCGAATTCTTGGCCACGCGCCTGCGCAGCGGCAGCGGTCGTATCGGGGTTCGAATCCGACCGCTGCGTTGCCCAGCGCTGTTAACGAGTACTGAATGATGTTCCCGGCGTGGAGGGAGCCAACGCGCTTGGCAAAACCTGAGAAGCCATCTCCCCACTCCGGTTCGGTTTCCTTCGCCTGGTCGTGGATGGCGAAGAATCCGGTCTTGACGTAGATTCCGGGAGTTGTGTAGGTCTGCCGAAGATAGAGCTTGAAACGCTCCTGGCCGGTTAGGGGCACGATAGGGGCATCTTTGGGAATGTAAGCACCATAGACCCAGTTCACGGGCAAGGTAGTGTTGACCGAAGTGGCGTGAGTTTCCACATCTGCGGATGGCTCTTGCGCTGCACATAAGGGTCCGAGAAGCAGCAGAGCAAGAACGCTCTTGGAGGCTGCGCGGAGTCGTTTTGGGGATAGGCCGCGCGGATAACAGCGGTTCATGTTCTCAATCGACTCCAACACGGCATTTAAAGTGTGGGTGCCCCCAGCGGTTTGTTTTGAAGGCCGGGGTTCGAAAAGTTTGCAATCAGGACATACACGCTAATCACCAGCGTCCACAACGGGAACACGAGCGGGGCCCAGCCGAAATGTCCGATGCTGAGGAGCAGAAAGAGCGCCAGCACGTAACCGAGAAACGCCATCCAGCGCGGGAAGATCCCGATGCGGATGGCGAGCGTGCAGGTCGAGATCATAAATACGCCCGCCATCCTTAGTCCGTACACATTGACCAACTCGTAGGTCAGGGCGCGGGCAAATGTGTAGGTAGCCGAACCCATCAGCTTTTCTGGATTTGCTTCGTAGGCCGTCATGACGCCGCCTGTAAGGCCCGAAGAGACAAACGTTATGGCGAGAAACAGAAGTCCGCTGCCCAGGAAAACGGTTGCCAAAAAGCGGTCTTCATTTGCTCCCATGCGGTCGCGCAGTACACCCATGAACCACAAGAAGGCAATTCCAGCGAAGGGCAGCAGGTCCAGGGCAAGACTGATGGATTTTGGGCTGTGAGAAAGCCACGTCCCTGGATCTCCGGGACTATCGGGCACGGAAAGGCGGATCAGCACCACACTCACGATGAACAGGATCGAGAAAAGGATACCGGCGATCGCACCGGCACGCGGAGCCTTCAGTCCGGCGGTGATGGCATCTCTGTCCGCTTCCATTATCTCTCCTTGCGCTGAGCATTGACGTCAACGCGATCTCTCTGCTTGGCGATGAAGGCACAGGAAGTCGCCTGAGCTGAGCTTGTGGAAAAGACGCGATACATCAAGGGTGCGACTCCAACGCAACGCGTGGCGAAAGGTATCTCGGCCGAAAAAGCTGACCCGGTCCGCCCTGAACAATCGCAGGAGGGATATTCCCTTTACAACGGAAGGTTAAAGACATTGTGTCGCAAAATCTATTGGTAGAACTTGCCGTCTCGACTAGAAAAAATGCTAGGACCATGGTGACGATTCAACGGAGAAGGAGTAAGGTCGCGGAGCCGAACACGGCGAGTCCGACTGTTAGCCATAAAACGTAATCGCCTGGATGCCCGCTCTGCAGCGCACGCAGGGTGGTGAGCGGGCCTTCAAGAAACGCGCCGATTCGCAAGGATCGTACAATCCTTCTGCGAAACACCGACGTGCAGGCCAGGGAGAGCGCCAGGAACACCGCCATCGTTCCGCGCAGGGCCGCACCGGGAATTTCATTGCGCCAGGACACGGGCGGGCTGAGCGGAAGGGAATGCCCGGTATAGACCGTGTTGACGTAAGCTGCCTGGTTATACACGCGCGCGGCCGCCTCGCGGACCCCATCCTGCCAGTTGGGAAGGAAGGTGAGGGCCACCGCGAAAACAAGACAGACAAGAGGGGGAGCAAAATGGTACCAGAACACCTTCTGCTCTTCGGCGTCAGTCTCCGGCAGTTCGTCCACCTGCGCACTGTGGTCGGTGAGGGGCGCGTCACCCCAGCCGGCGAAGGTGTGCATACCCACCCTGAAGACAGCAGCGCACGTCATCACCCCGGCAAACATAAACAGCCATGACAGCCCGTGGATGCCAGCTTGCTCTGCGGCGGTCGACATGCCCGCCTCCCCAAGCATGGTGCTGAAGCACGGGCCCGCTGCGAGGCCCACGCCACCGAGAAACCAAAGCGCTGCAGTCCATCGGAGCGAACGCCCTTTGCCAAAAAGGCGGCGTTCACTCATCGACCGCAAGCGATGGAGCATGATGCCGCTCACGAAAAACAGCGAAGACTTAACGAAGGCATGCGCGACCAAGTACACGAGCAGGGCAGCGATGGCCAGCGGGCCCTGGATCGCGAATATCACCAGCATGAGACCTGCGTGGCACACCGTGGAGAAGGCCAACAGACGTTTCAGGTGGTGTTCGGCGTAACACATGACACCCCCGAGCACGACCGTGACTCCGCCGAAGGCCAACAGGATATAGCGCAGATGGGTCTCATCAGACGAGAAGGTCTGATGAAAAATGACTGACTTGAGCCGAACGACTGCGTATAGCCCCAGCTCCACCATGAGGCCGGAGAAGAGGACGCACACCGGTGTTGGTGCGACCGCATGAGCATCGGGCAGCCAGAAGTGGAACGGAGCAATAGCTGCCTTGACAAAGAAGCCGCACGTCAACAGGGTAAAGGCGAAGAGAACGAGAGGATCGTGGCGGGCGCCGAGAGCCACGCCAATCTGGGCCATGTTCAGGGCGCCAGTCACGGAATATAGCAGAGCAATCCCAGTAAGCCCCAGAAAGGCCGCGATGGTGTTAGTGACGGCGAAATTGAAGCCACCCTGGAGAGGCGCAGGCTCCTGCGTCTTCAGGCCACATAGGGCAAAGGCCGCTGTGCTCATCAGCTCGAAAAATACAAACATATTGAACAGGTCGCCAGTGAGCACGAAGCCATCCATGGCGGCCAGGAAGACCAGCATCAACGGGTGATAGTGGTTGGCCCCCGAATCGACAAAGCGCCAGGAAAAGATCAGCGCGAGCAATACCAGAAGCCCAGCCAGAGAGCTAAGGCCCGCCGCCAGGGGATCGATAACGAATGTAAGGCCAAGCACGACCGAACCGCGGGGATACCAATTTCCGAACCAATAAACCTGAGTATGCTGCAGGGATTGGCCGAGCAGCAGAAGCGAGCAGACGAGTGTGCCTGCGGCGACGACGATAGAGAGGCTATCTGCCGCTGCGCGGCTAAGCCATTTACGCAGGGCCGCGAGCAGTCCAGCGCCGAGCAGGGGTAAGGCGACGGGCAACGCCGGCAGAGGACTGGCCATGGTTATCCACGCATGGTGCGTAGCTCCGAGGGAGAAACGCTACCACTCTTCTCATAGGCCTTTACCACCATCGCCAACAAGAGGGCTACGACCACCGCCTCGACAACTACGTCGGTGAGCATCAGAGCCTGCACGACCGGATCGACTGTAAGCGTACCCGGAGCAATATCAGCAAAGATCGGCGCGGCACCCCCGACGCGATAACCAATGGCCAGCAAAAGCACGTAGGTGGAACTCTGAAGGATGGCAAGACAGATCACAGAATGGACCAGGTGGCGGCTGGTGATCAGACCGTAGAGCCCGCAACAAAAGAGCCACGCCGCGACGAAATACGGCAACGAGTGCAGGATGTGAGGCATCTTTCTACTCCTCTGGTATCTCACCGGTGACAATTTCTTCGAGATAGGTATAGATGACAAGCAGAAAAGCCGCGGTTACTTCAATTCCCACGCATGCACTGATGAGCGCGATGTTCCCGGAAGAGAAAACATCTCCCGTAGTGCCCAGGGGCAGGATGTTGGTCAGAAGCGGCAGTCCAATCAGAACGGGCATGACCCCGATAAGGGCATACGAGGAAGCGCCCGCTGCCTCCACAACTTCCACAGCAACATGCGACGTGATGCGTTTGAAGCCTTCGGTGTTGGCGGCGAGATAGACCAGGACCGAAGCGGTGGCGAGGATAACGCCACCCTGGAAGCCGCCGCCGGGAGTGAGCTGCCCGTGCAGACCGATGTAGAACCCAAAGATTACAGTAATGAGCAAGGCGGGCGACATGACAGCTCGCACTGCTTCGCTCAACGGTGGGCGATCTTCCACCTTCCCAACGGGAGAGGTAGGCACATCTTTCTCTCTGCGCAGCAACATTGTGACTCCTATCGCCGCGGTAAATAGGATGAACTCCTCGCCCAGAGTATCGAAGCCGCGGTAATCGTAGTTGATGGCGTTGACTGTATCGGTGGCATGGCGCTCATAGACCGCGAGTCTTGCGATCATATCTCCATAGGGACCGCGATATTGGCCCCATGGCGGCAGGTTCAGGGCTGCGTAGACGTAGAGTCCCAGGAAGACAGGCCCGACGACAAGAAAGATGCCAAGGCGAAGCCGGTCAGTCATGCTCTCCGTCCTTTTGCCTGGTCAATTTGTGAAACTTCATCCGGGAGAGAGCAAGCATGATCATGAGCGGCAGGGCCACCGCGCCCACTGTGATTTGCGAGAGTGCAACATCCGGAGCCTGGAAGAAAAAGAACATCAAGGCGGTTACCAGCCCGTAGAAGCTTAACGCGACCACCTGCTCGGTCACGTTCTGCGTACGCACGACCATAAATCCCGCGATCGCGAGCAAGATCAGAATGCCGGCGCCGCACCAGATCACTGGTCTCTCCCGGAGCGTACAAACTCGATTGGATCACCATCCCGCGGTTGCCAGTGGCCAAGTTCGCGTGCGCGAAAGGCACGTGCCGTGGCGTGAGCGACTACCGAGTTGATGGCGAGCAGGACAAGGCAGATCAGTAGGGTCTTCCATCCCGCCTGGCTGTTCCCGGTTTGCAGAAAGACTGCGGAGGTGAGGAAAATAGTGGCTCCCCACACTGGCAACGCAAGATAGTGGAGCGCTTGTATCGGCTCCCGCATGCGCCACATTCCGAGTACGCCAAGCCAGCAGAAGATCATGACGAATACCAACAACACATGGACTGTCAAAGATGCTTCTCCAGAAATCGAGCGAACACCAGGCCGCCGCCAAACGACATGATTGCCAGGGCGAGTGGAAGGTCAATGAAGGGAATACGCCCAAAGCCGATGGTGAAGAGGACGAGCGCAATGGTGATGATCAGGCTAGTCATTTCCAATCCGACCAGGCGGCGTTCGGGTGAACCTCTAAGGCACATATCTGCACACGGAAGAAGTGTGGTGCATACAACTGCTCCCGAAAGCAGCCAGAAGTTCACGACTGGCCTCCGAGGGCGCGTACCATTTTGGGCACACTCGCGCGCTCAAGCTGATGAAACAGCATCTTATTCGATTGTGGGTCGATGCCGAGGACAATCGAATTAGGAGTCGCTGTCATGTATATCGTGGCCAGAACCCCGCGGCCCAGGATCGCAGGGACGCGTTTGCTGCATTTGAATCCGCAGGCCCGGTAGTGGTTGCCGGCCGAACGCAGATGCAAAAGATCTCTGAAGAAAGCGAGGGTGACGACCCACGTGTCGCACACCATGTACCAGGGAATCCGCCAGCCTTGGGCGATGTCTTTCCACCTAAGGCGGATGTTCGTTTGCGAGGACTCGTGGGCGGCCTTCAAGAAAAGCGTCGCTAGTATCACCACCCCGGCTCCCACCATCATCTCGTGCAGGTGGGTTCCCGCGACGAGCCAGACCCAGCCTCCCGCGAGACAAAATGCGAACAGCGCAGTTACATGGGGAGATGAACGCTTCGAAGAAGCTTGGGAAGTGCGAGCCATGGTGAGAATAACTTTTCCTTTCTCGGCCGCATTTATTGGTCGAATTGCAAAGGCCTTCGTGGGCTTCGCCCGTCATTTTCTGCCGCCGTGGCGAACCTGGGGCACCCGTCCAGTTCCTATTGGATCCTGTTGGGAGATTGATAAAGCCGGACAGGATTGGCGCGGCATACCAGAAGATCATGGTGATGCCGTGCATGGAAAAGTCCTGATCGTAGGTCTCCGGACCAAGAACAGTCTGTTCCGGTCCGGACAACTGGATGCACATCAACAGTGCTTCAAGGCCACGAACACAAGGTCCTTGTGGTCTACCGTCACAAACCACCCTCTGAACGACCGCCTTGGGTGTCTCCAACAACTCAGTGAGGCGCTGCTCGATTGCGAGCGAACTCATTGCTACTCCAGATTGAACACTGCGAGATTGGCCTGGTGTTAGGGGTGCGCACGAGCTACCGCGCAATATCGAGACTGATGCCAGCAAATCTCATTCGGGTTGCACAGCATTCGGATAATGCCGCAGAGACTGCCTGTGCCTGCCCGCATTGCCTTCAAGCCCGGCCAGATAGGGATGGAACGCCTTACCCCGGGACGTCAGTCGAGTCGAAAGTTTGCCATGACATTTGCCCCTCGCAGGCGTAGGGACTGTTTACGTGTGATGCAGGTTGGTTGAGAGAGTCTTTGTCGTGCGTGCAATAGAGCAAGTCATTTCCTATCCAGTGACCACCCCTGTGACTCTACTCTTTGAAGGTCACAAGCTTTTGAAATCGTGTCGAGGTTCTGTTGCCCCTCGGATGAAAGCATTCGATAAAGAAATTCGGCCCAGGTACGCTGTTGCGAACGTGGGGCACCCGTCCACGTCAGTTACGGATGCTTGAGGTGTGAAGGCTCCCATCATCTTCCAGGTTACTGACGTCAGCTGCGAGCTCTGCTGCGCGACCATGCCTAAAAGTTTTTTAATGGCCCGTATGCCGAGCTTTTTAGACTTTTCCAATAGTGTTTGTTGCGTGCGACTTGAAAGCCATGGTGCGCACAGGGCGTTGTCAATCGGGGAGTCACCGTGGAAAACACCACGCTTCAGAATGAAGAGCATCCGCGGCACTGGTCGACGGGCGGGCGACATTGTGAGGGTTCGGTCGAAGACGGCAGACAACTGGCGCGACGCCTACGTGCGGACCCAACGGGGACAAAAGCTGTTGCTGGTCATACCGGAGGGAATCATGCACCCCGACGGCAGCCGGGAAACGCGATTGTCCCTCATAGCCAAGACGGAACCCGGCGCCTATCACCGCTCCTTTGATGGGGCGGACTACGAGGTTAGAGCACCCCCATGAGAGCGCGACCATGGCTGATCCGGATGGAATGCTTTCCTTCTCTATCGCAGCTCGCGCCCAGGGTGACACAGTCGAGGCACGCCATCTCAAAAACCACCAGGAGAACCCGTGCGCACTTATTGTGTGGTCCTTCGGCCTCAGCACTCCTTGAACTGCCTTTGTCCGCGGACGAAGCGCTACTATCTCAGGGCCAAGTCAGCTGTTCTGGCAATGCTTATCGCGTCTGAGGATCCCGAATGGCTAGTGTGTGGGGTTGAGCCTGCAGGTATGTCTGCTCTTCCGGCGCAAAGGGAAGTTTCAACGTCTCCAACGATTCGATTGTCGCTTGGGTAATCCAAGATCTCGCCCGGCGCCGAGGAGTGCCCGTCTGAGGTGATCATTCGCAGATGACATCAACAATCAGATCCGTGACAACTTTAGCACCGGTTGCCGTAGTTCCATAGGCGAAATGGCGTCTGACGACTGTACGCAGACCAAAGCGACGGATCAGGATTTCGTCGCCCACCCTAGGCAAGACCAGCGGCACGTTCTCAGGCCAAAGATATTCATCCGGTACATGCTCGTCTTGCCTCGAAGTCACACGCACAACGGTATTCATGGCGGGTAATAGCCTCCATAGGGCCCAGACACTGTCGAATTCGTGCGAACTGGTTTACATCACCTATCGACGGTTTTCCGAGTAACGTTAATGAGCGGAGGTTCGCCAGGACGTGTGGTCTAGAACGCCGGGCCCACCGCGATACCGGCAGTGGCGGTCTTGTCCAGCCAGATTTGGTACTCATTGTCTTCCATGGCGAGTGTGATGGGTTGGGCCACGATGGTGTTGGCGGAATAATCGCCGGGGGCAGCAGGGAAGGATTGATCCCGGCGATAACCCGATAGAGAGCAGGAGGAAGCCCAGCAGGCCCAGCCGATCAGGTTGTCTTGCATGCTGTTGTTGTAGAGGTTGGCGTTGGCGCCGTTGATGTCGCCGTTCGCCATGCCTACCTGTTGCGCCGCGATCCTGGCGCCATCGGCCAGCATTCCGCTGGAGATGACACGATTCTTAGTGGCGATGTTGTCATGTCCGGCGGTGAACTCGATGCCGTAGTTCGCGGTGCCGACCACCTGGTTGTCGTGGATGCTATTGAAGGCAGGCGCCTGCTGAGCGTTGTCGTTGGGGCTGCCCTCGGTCTTGATTCCGCCGCCGTCATAATCAGCCTGTGCTGCAGTATAAGGATAGGCACCCTGAATGTAGGAGTCGTGGATCTCGAGTGGTTGGTTGGGTGTTCCGCTGGAGCTCTTGACGGCGATGTTATCGGCGACAAGGCTGCGGCCGGGATAGTTGATCACTTCATTCCAGCCCACGTCGATGCCGGGCACAGCTTGCACCTTATCCAGTTCGATGAAGTTCGACACGCTGCGGTTGGAGCCTACTCCGGGCAAGTAAGCGCCGTTGCCATCGCTGAGCAGGCCATTCAGGTTACGCGCCCGGTTGGCACGGATCACGACGGTCTGTTGTCCGTCCCGATTGCCGGAGTAGCCGTGCACCAGCACGCCGCCTCCTGCATTCTCGACGTAGTTGTTCTCTATATCGAGCCGCGCCGGGGAGGAGGCGTCGAGGAACACGCCGTTGGCCTGGCCCTTCACGGCCGAGTTCACGGCCAGAGCGACACTGTTGCGGACGGTTACATCAGCGCCGGCAACGCTGGTCTTGATCAGACCCGCGACACTGCTGATGTGCGCGTTCTCGATGACCACAGGAGCGGTTGTGGCCACGGTGACGGCCGGCGTCCTGCTATCTGTGCTTTGCCAGTTTCCAGAGTAGGTGCCGGCTTCGGTGATGACAATGGGGCCGCTCCAGTTTATTTCGCCTATGTTGCTGAGTGCGGGCACCGAGGCCTGCTGTCCCTGGTAGCTACCAGTGATGGTTGCATTCCCGGTGGCCAGTCCTGAGAGCAGCCCGGAAGAAGCTGCGGTGATGGTGCGGGTGTCAGACGAACTCCAGGCAAAGTCTGTCGTGACGTCCCTGGTTGAACCATCGCTGAAGGTGGCGACGGCCTTCAACTGGATGGTGCTGCCGATGTCAACCGTGGGCTGCGCAGGAACGATGGCTACGGAAGACAACTCTGCTACGGCTCCGCTGCCTGGGGTTGTGATCTGAGCTGCTGCGATCGTATCCGTGGCGCCCACGGCAGAGCGGAGATTGGCGACAGGGCCCTTGACCGCCGCGGCAAGGGCGGTATAGGTTGCACTGGCAACCGCGCTGGGTGCGTAACCATAGCCAGAGGCATACGAGGTAGGCTGATTCTGCGCGCCCCACATGCCAACAGCTTTGACGGTAGTGGTCGCGGTGGCAGTCATCGCGCCGCCGCTCGCTATGTACTGTGCTGTGCCTGAGCCGGGCACCGGGGTGGTGCCGTCCGTCGTGTACCAGATGCCCGTGTTGGCATCGCGGTTGGCCCCCGTGTTTGTGAAGGTGATCACCTGACTGCCGGTAAAACTCCCAGTGGCTGGAGAAATCGTGGGCATTGCGCTCGCCTGGGCCGAGCCATCCAAGAAGTCGCATTGATTGCCACTTCCTGAGGGGGTGTTCGCCGGGCTATCTTCTACGTTCCACCAGCCATAGCCCCCGGATCCACCAGCATTGCCTGGGGCGCAATCGGCCGGAGTGTTGCTGCCACCTGCCCCGTAGGAGCTCTGGATGTGGTTATTGGAATCAGACACAGCTCCATCCTGCGCGATCATGATGGAATTGGACCACTCACCCTGCACCAGGTTGTAATTGGCCCCAGAGCCTGTGCTGCCCCACTGCTCGATACCGAGTCCGCTGAATGGCGATTGAGGGGTGACGTTCTGGATGATGACATTGTAGTTTGTTTGCGTAACGCAGCCGGCGGACGAGGGATTGTTGTTGCTGCAGCCGTTCGCGACGCTGAAACCCATGGTTCCGGCACCTGCATAGACCGGGTCGTGGATGGAGTTATATTCGACGGTCATCGAAACTGTGTTGCCGGGGTAAATATTCGACTGGGTTTCGTAATTGATGCGATGGATATTCGAGTAGTCGTTGTACGCGATAAGGCAGCTAAGGCAGACTCCTTCTGCCTCAAAAGTCTTCATGCCCTGTTCCATGTGGTAGAAGTCGTTATTTTTGACGGTATAGCCATTCATTCCGTTATGGTTGCCGAGGCCTACGCAAAAGCCTCCATTGCCCGTGTAGCCAGAATAGGAAGTATTGCTCATGATGTTTGAGCAGTCGGTGCTTGCTCCGAAGCGATTCCACTCGACAACGATGTTGGTGTCGACTGTCGAGCTCGCACTCCCATCAAACAAAACCAACCCGTCGTAAAGGTTCGTGCTCGTTGTTGAACCTTGATTGCCGTGAAAATAGTTGTACTCAACCGTAACGTTGCTCTGGCCCGGGTTGAAGTACAACGCCTGCCCGCCATCCGGTGACGGGTTATTCATGTTGACTTCCAAATACTCGAACAAGTGGGCAGTTGCGCAGGCTCCCCAACTAAAGGCCGCCGCGCTATTAGAACCACTCCAGTTGACCGTCGCCGTTGGCGTGTATCCCATTCGGATAAAGCCGTCACTACCCTTGTAAATTGCTAAGGGAACTGTGGGCCCGGCGAGAGACACGCTGCAGGGTACATTGATGGTGGCGGAGAGGTTATAGACGCCTGCGGCAAAGAGAATCAAAGCGCAGTTTGGAGCACTCGAAATTGTGCTGCTCAGCGTGCTCTGGCTCATGCCGCTGTTCAGGTTAATGGTTGGACCTCCACAGCCGGTGGGTGGATTGGCCGGAGGTGGATTGGCCGGAGGAATGGGGTTGCCGGTGGCAACCACGACGAGGCTATTGTGGGCTGTCGCAGAGGTGTAATCGGTTGTGTCGGTGGGAGTAAATGCGGCTGTCATTTGCAGAGTGCCGGCTGTGGGTATGTTGCCCGCGCCAGGGCTGTACGAAAAGGTACCGGGCACGTTCGCCTTCGCGTCCAGCTGCGTTGCGGTGAGGGCTGCACCTTGGGTTATGGCTGCAGCCGGAGCCCACGTAATTGCCGGAGCGACGTGATTTACGGTGAGCTGCACCGTGACTGTCGTCGACGAGTAAGTTGTGGTATTCGACGGAGTAAGGGTTGCGGAGAGCGTCTGGGTCCCAGCTTTGAGCACGGAGCCGGCGGCCGGTGTGTAGGCAAAGCTTCCCGGAGCGTTAGCCGTGGCGTTCAACTGTATGCTGCTCAATGCCGTGCCATAGGAGATGGCGGCGGGCGCACTCCAGCTGACGGATGGGGTGCTCTTGGCCGTGTTCGCTGAACCGATCGTGAGCGAATTGTGTGCCGTGGCTGAATTGTAATCGGTGGTGTCGGTGGGAGTAAACGTGACTGCCAATTGCAGAGTACCGCTCGGAGGAACGTAGCCCGCGCCAGGATTGTAGGAGAACTTACCAGGGACGTTCGCAGTTGCGTCCAACTGCGCCGCGGTAAGAGCTGTAGCTCGCGTGACAGCCGCCAGGGGTTTCCAGGAGATAGCCGCAGTGGCTTGATTCACGGTGAGCTGCACCGTGGCTGTCGTTGTCGAGTAGGTGGTGGCCTCCGACGGGGTGAAGATCGCGGTGAGCGTCTGGGTTCCTGCCTTAAGCACCGTCCCGGCGGCCGGTGTGTAGGCAAAGCTTCCCGGTACGCTCGCTGTCGCGTCCAACTGAACGCTGTTCAGGGCTGTACCGTATTCAATCGCGACCGGAGTTGGCCAGGTGACGAGTGGTGTGCTCTTGCCCGTTTGCGACGCATTGACGGTGAGCGAAGTGTGCGCGGTGGCAGGCATATAGTCGGTGGCATCGTTGGGAGTAAACGCGGCGGTAAGGGGTTGTGTGCCCGCTACGACCACGGTGCCCGCAGCCGGGCTGTAGGAGAAGGAGCCGGGCACGTTGGCCACCGCATTCAGCTGCGTGGCGCTGATTGCTGTGCCCTGCTGAACGGGAGATGGTGGAGTCCAGGTGATCAGCGGGCTGGCTGGGGTGACAGTAAGCTGCACCATGGCGGTCGATACGGCGTAAGTGGCCGTGTCCGACGGAGTGAAGGTGGCGGTCAGCGTCTGGGTTCCCGCCTTCAGCACCGTCCCCGCGGCCGGCGTGTAGGTAAAGCTGCCCGGCACGCTCGCTGTTGCATCCAAAGAAGCACTGCCCAGTGTTGTACCGTATGGAATCGCCTGTGGGGTACTCCAGGTGATGGATGGAGTGGCCGCAGCCGCCCCCGAGGCCGTGATCGTGAGCTGTGCCGAAGAATTCAAAGTCTGCGGTGCACTACTCCATGAGGATTGGCCAGCCGTGGCGGCCATGATGTACGCCGCCTGCACGGTCAGATTGCCGGGTGCTTTGCTGGTAAGTACCCCATTGCTCAACGTCGCTAACGAGTTATTGGAGATTGTCCATTGCGTGCTTGAAGTTACATCCTGTGTCGTACCATCGCTTAGATGGGCGCTGGCCTGCAGAGTTGCCGCCCCGCCCACAGTTACCGTTGCTGGCGTGACTTTAACCGACAGCGAATTCAGGCTCGACTGTGAGGAGGGATTCCCGCATGCTGTTAATAGAAGAAACAGACCACTTAGCAGCGCAAAGCGCAGGAATAGTATTGGGGGAACGCACATACTTTACCTCGTTCATTTCGAAGCATCGCGCCCCGGGGACAAGGCAACAGCGAGGGCGTGAACGGCCGTTCGCGTCGTTGAGACACGTTGCGCCGCCGGTGACAAGTTTTGTTTTACTTGGGTGTTACCTTCGCGTACCTGCCGGGGTGCGGCAATGACACCCAGGATGCATTACGCAAGTTTGTAAAGA
Organism: uncultured Acidobacteriaceae bacterium; assembly: GCA_963721125.1. GTDB lineage: Bacteria > Acidobacteriota > Terriglobia > Terriglobales > Acidobacteriaceae > PALSA-350. Next base: position 534,793 of record CAVRHZ010000002.1, read on the forward strand.
ATTCAATTGCGAGGCTCCAGAGGAGATGTCTTTGCCGGGCAAAAGAGTATCCGAATTAAACGGCTCCAGTACTTCCCGAGCACTGTTGCACCTATATCTGCGTGCAAGCAGGACATCGCCATGCCGGTCGGGAACCCCGGGCTGCTGGGCAACAGCGCGTTGTACGCCGCGCCTGAGAACGGCGCCGTGAGAGGTTCCAAATCGTCCGTCTTGTGGGTGTGGCAGCTGCCCTGAGTCTTTGGCGGCCCAATGCTGCTCGTGCCGCTTCCTTGCCGGATCCTCATTAATTGGCTACAGTGCTTCTGGTCTGTGCACCAGGTCCCGGCTCGCACTGTGAGCGCGACATCAAGCAACTCGCCCGGAGGAGTTTGTTCATGGAAGCGTGCAAACGCAGGTATTGGCGGGGACCCCTGTTCCGCTCCCTGATCGTCCGTTCCTTGATGGTTGTTTTTTGCTGCGTGCTCATTTCGTCTGCTCCGCATGCCTGCGCCCAGACTGATCTTGCTGGTTATTGGGTGCTCCACGTGGACAACGGGGATGGTACCGTACGCGATACCTTTTTTGAATTGAACCAGGACGGCGAATCGATTACCGGAACCCTTTTCGGGCGCGGTTCGCGTGGAACGCCGATCACAGGAACGTTCAAAGATGGCGAGCTGAAATTCAAGACAGTGCCCCCACCTCCGCCGCCTACGGCGCCACCGGGTTACGTACCCCGGTCCATTTCGTATGAGGGCGTCTATCAGGAAGGGAAGTTGTCCTTGCAAACGCAAAATTTCCGTCATGAGACGCTTCACGGTATCGCTGACAAAACCACCCGTGAAGCCACTCTGCCTCCGGCCAGGCTGCCGCTGCCCGCCTTGCGCGATCTTCCCGGCAACGGCCTGGCGAAAACACCACCCATGGGGTGGAGCAGCTGGAATAAATTCGCCGGAAAAGTCGATGATGCCGGGGTGCGTTCGATGGCCGACGCCATGGTCTCAAGCGGCATGAGCAAGATGGGTTATCTCTACATCAATATTGATGACACCTGGCAAGGCGGACGGGATGCCTCCGGCAACATCATCGCCAATCGTAAGTTCCCCGATATGAAGGCCCTGGCGGACTATGTGCATGCAAAGGGACTGAAGATTGGAATCTATTCTTCACCCGGACCCAAGACCTGCGCCGGATACGATGGCAGCTTTGGACATGAGGCCCAGGACGCCAATACCTTCGCGTCCTGGGGAATTGACTATATAAAGTACGATCTGTGCAGTGCGCGAAATATCTACGACTCCACCCAGGACGACCTTCAAGGGCTTTACCAGAAGATGGGCGAGGCTCTCCAAAACACGCATCGCCCCATCGTCTACAGCCTTTGCGAGTATGGCGAGGCCGATGTGTGGAAGTGGGGCGTAAAGACGGGCGGCAACCTATGGCGCACCACGGGAGATATTCGCGACGAATGGGCGTCGATGGAGCGTATTGGCTTTAGCCAGATTGCTATTGCTCCCTACGCCCATCCGGGGCAGTGGAACGACCCGGATATGCTTGAGGTAGGGAACGGTGGCATGAATACGGAAGAATACCGCACCCACATGAGCCTATGGTCGCTGCTCGCCGCGCCTCTGATTGCCGGAAACGATCTGCGCAATATGAGCGATGATACCAAAGCCATTCTGATGAACGCGGACGTCATCGCCATCGACCAGGACACAGCGGTGAAGCCGGTGCGAACGTTGGCCGAGCAGGGCAAGGTAGAAATTCTCGAGCGGCCTTTGCAGGATGGGTCGGTGGCGGTCGGGATCTTCAATCGTGGCGATACCCCCGCCGATGGCACCTTGTCCTGGCAAAGCTTAAAGCTGCCGGAAAAAACGCTTAAGGTCCGCGACCTGTGGAAGCACGAGGCTGTGCCTGTGACTGGCGACAGTTACCGTGCGCCCGTTCCGGCGCATGGCGTAGTTTTGCTAAAGGTCTCAAGCGCACACAAATAATTGGAAGGACCATGTATGTTGATCCTGGGGAGTTTTTCCGGGTGAGGATTGGGTTCATTCTCAGTACGCTGTTTTGGACAGTCGCTGTCATTCTCGCGTCCGCACGGCCACCCGAAGCGCCTCAAAAGAACCAGTACATCGATTCCCGTGCGTGTGCGGGGTGCCATAGCCGCATTTACGAAAGCTATCGCCGCACCAGCATGGGTCAATCCCTGTTCGCGCCCACGCCTGCCAATACCGTCGAAGACTATAAAGACAAGCGCACCTTCTATCACGCTCCCTCCGACACCCACTATTCCATGATTATTCGTGACGGAGCCTACTACCAGCGGCGTTGGCAAACCGGCTTCGATGGAGCCGACACCAACATCGAAGAGATGAAGATCGATTATGTCATCGGGGCCGGCGACCATGCGCGATCCTACCTGCATCGCACGGATCTTGGAACGCTGATCGAGCTTCCCCTGGGATGGTATTCCGAACGCGGCGGCTACTGGGCCATGAGTCCGGGTTTCGATTCGCATCACCCGCAGACCCGGCGGTTGGTCTCGTATGAGTGCATGTTCTGCCACAACGGCTATCCACAAAATCCGACGGCGAACCAGGCGCGTAGTCCGGAGCCTGTCTTTTCCCGTGAGCTGCCGCAGGGTATTGACTGCCAGCGTTGTCATGGTCCGGGTGCGCTTCACGTGCGCACCGCGCAAACTCCAGGCGCCAAGGCCGCCGAAATCAGCGCCAGCATCGTGAACCCGGCTCGGCTGAACCCCAAACTGCAGATGGAAGCCTGCATGCAATGCCATCTGGAGCCAACCAGTGGCCGCATTCCTTCCTTGATTCGGCGATTCAACCGGGCGCCCTATTCTTATATTCCTGGTCAGCCGTTGGAGGACTTTATCCTCTACTTTGACTATCCGGCCGGCAAGGGTCACGATGATAAGTTTGAAATTGCCAGCGCCGCTTATCGCCTGCGGAAATCCCGCTGCTTTGTGGAGAGCAAAGGCGCGCTTACGTGCCTGACCTGCCACGACCCCCACCAGAGCCTCCCGACTGGGGAAGCGGGGGCCACGTACTTCTCCTCCAAGTGCCTAGGCTGCCACCAACCCGCACTCGGCGCACTGGTCGCCGCCGGCAAGCATACGAATGACTCCAATTGTCTTGGGTGCCACATGCCTAAGCGACGAACGGAGGATGTGGTCCATGCCGTCATCACAGACCACTTTATCCAGCGCCAGATTCCCACCCGCGATCTGCTCGCCGAACTTCCTGAACGTCATCTAACGGACGCGGAGGACTACCACGGAGAAGTGGTGCCGTACTATCCATCGCCCCTGCCGCAAACCGGCGAGAACCCACTCTACCAGGCGGTGGCGCAGGTCGCGTTGCAAAATAACCTGCAGCAGGGCTTGGAGAATCTCAGCCGCGAAATGAGGCGGCAGCCTCCCCGTGAGATGGAGTTTTACACCACGCTTGGCGATGCGTACCGTAACAGCGGAGATGCCAAACAGGCGGCTGCTGCATTTCAACAGGCAGTGCTGCGAAGCCCGGATTCTGTCACTGCCCTGCAGTCCCTGGCGGGAGCCTACAAGGCATCGGGAGAGATCCAGCGTAGTGAAGAAACGTTGAAACGCGCACTGCACATCGCGCCTTCGGACGCGAGTGTCTGGTTTCAATACGGCATGTTGGACGCCGGCGCCGGTCGAACTGGAACCGCGATTGAGAAGGTGCAGAAAGCGGTGGCGCTGAATCCTGATCTGCCGGAAGCGTATACCAGCCTCGCTGGTCTGCTATTGGCTACAGGACAGCTCGATCCCGCGGAGGCTGCGGTGCGCAGCGCACTCACGGTCGATCCTTATGACGCGGCGGCTTACAACGCAGCAGGCCGCGTACTGGCCGGTAAGGGCCAAACACCGGAGGCGCTTTATGACTTCGCTAAAGCAGCGCGGCTTCGTCCCGGTTACGGACCGTACCACTACGATTACGCATTGATGCTGGTTCGTCTAAATCGCCTCGACGAAGCGCAGCAACCTGCAGAGGCAGCGGTTCAGAGCGATCCGGATTTCGCAGCCGGGCACGAACTGCTGGGCAGTCTGCTGGCACGAAAATCGGAATTGGCACAAGCTGCGAGCGAGTATCAGCGAGCGGTAGAGATCCAGCCTGATTTCAGCAGGGCACAACTGGACCTGGGTTTGGTGTTAGCCGCGCAAGGCGACCTGGCCGGCGCCACTGAGCACCTGCGCAAGGCCGCACAGGGTAAGGATCCGGACGTCGCGCAGCGTGCAGCGCAAGCGCTTGAGCGTATGGAGAAACACTAAACTGGGTCCTAAGATCATCCTTCCGGATGATCGTTTCCTACAACCATCTTCGGAAATGCAGGCGCTTGTCGAGGGGACACGCATTTGCCCGCGGTTTGGTGGCGATGCCGTTCCACGTGCGTTTGACCGCCTAAAATTGGGAGATTTCTTATGTAGGTGCTTGATAGTTCATTACGGAACTAGCCTGTAAATACCCCTTGACATCTCTTAATTGCCAAGTATATCTACTTAGCCCAAGGTCAAACCTTCAACAAAACAGACTTAATCGCAAGATAGTTCATTGTGGAACTCCTAGAGGCGAGGTGAACGCAAGTGCAATTACATGAACTGGAATCTAAACGTCTGTCGGCAATAAAACGACCATCTAGCAGATTCAAATCGCTGGTGTGGGCGTGCGCCCTCTCCTCTTGTATACCGGTATTCTCTTCTATCCAGGCGAAGGCACAGACCCTGTACGGTTCGGTCGTCGGCACGGTTACAGATAACACCGGCGCAGCGGTGCCGGGAGCGACCGTCGTGGTCACCGAAACCCAAACCAACGACGCGCGTACGGTGGTCACCGACAATGGCGGCGTCTATACCATCTCCACCGTCCCGCCAGGCAACTACCAGGTGGTGATCACCAAGCAGGGTTTCGAGGGCTACAAGACCAAAGGTATTGATGTCACGGCGAATAACGTAGTGCGCGTCGATGCTCAACTTCAGGTAGGGACCGTCTCGCAAACCGTCGAGGTGCAGAGCGCGGTCGCGGCTCAGCTGCAAACCGATACGGCTGACGTGCATACCGAGATTTCGTCGCATGCACTCGAAACCACGCCCCAGGCCACCAGGAGCTACCAGGGAATCCTCAACCAGGTCCCTGGCATGGTGCCTCCCGGCGGTCAGCTTTCCGGCGGCACCAACAACCCGTCCAAGTCCATGCAGTTTGCCGCCAACGGAACAGGTGTCCAGGGTCCGAATGTTCGCATTGAAGGTGTCAGCGCCACCAATCCGTGGGTTCAGCAATACACCAGCTTCGTGCCCTCGGTGGAATCAATTCAAAGCATCAACGTGGTCACGAACAGCCCCGATGCCGAACAGGGGCTCTCCGGCGGCCCTTCGGTCACGGTGCAGCTCCGTAGTGGATCGAATGGAATCCACGGAGCTTTCTACGAATACAACATCAACAATGCGACTGAATCGCGCACCTTCTTCCAGCCGGTGACCCAAAAGGCGCCGCATCTAGTCGACAACGACACCGGCGGCTGGGTAAGCGGTCCTATCATCCGGGACAAACTTTTCTATTTTGCCGGCTATGAAGGCGACTTCATTAACCAGGGATATACCGGAACCATTTCAGTGCCGACCCCACAGATGCTCTCCGGCGATTTGTCAGGATCTCCCACCCCCATCTACGATCCGGCCACCGGCAATGCAAACGGTACGGGCAGGACGCCATTTCCGGGGAACAAAATACCCGAAAGCCGGATCAGCTCAGTCGCCAAGATCATGATTCCGTATGTTCCGCCGCCGAATACGAACCTTAGCGGAATTCAGAGTAACTTCGCCGTGGTCCAGAAGACCACCTACAACCTGCACAAGATTGATACCAAAATTGACTACCAGATCACCCCCAAGCTGAGGGTGTCGGGACGCTACGGGTATCAGCCTTATTTCAATCAACAAGACCCCTTTTTTGGTCAGTTTCTTGGCGGCTCCAGCGGCGCCTGGCCGGCGTTCAGCGCCAATGGCGCAGGCAACTATTTGCAGAACGGCGCCACGCTCGCTGTATCGGGATCGGTGACCTACCTATTTAGTCCGACCCTGATCATCGACGGTACGTTTGGAGTTACGCAACCGCATCAATTGCTTTTCCCGACCCTGACAAACGAGAAGGTTGGCCTGGACGTACTAGGCATTCCCGGCACAAACATTGGCGCTCTTCCCTGGTCGGGTGGCATGCCGAACTTTGACATCCAGGGCTACCCATCCTCGACCGGCACGACGTTCGGTTATTCGTATCCACCGCTTGAATATAAGGATCCAGTCTTCGAGTACGCCGCGAACGTAACCAAGATCAAGGGCTCGCATAACATTCGATTCGGCGAAGACATCGTTCGCCTGCACATGAATCATAAGGAAGTGCGCAACACCGTCTTTCAGTTCACCGGCGGCGTCACCAGCACTCCCGGCGGAGCTTCGCCAAATCCCTATAATGGCGTGGCAGATTACCTGCTAGGCCTGCCGCAAACCACCAACGTCTGGTTCCAGCCCCAGCAGCCTTACATTACTCTTCGCGAGTACGACTTCTCTATCTACGCGCGCGATCAGTGGCAGGCAAGTCATAAACTGACCATTAATTACGGCCTGCGTTGGGAGTACTTTCCCGTGCCGACGACAGCCACCCGCGGCATTCAGTACGACAATCTATTTACCGACATCAACAACCCAACCATGGAGCTCTGCGGAGTCGGCGGCAATCCGGGCGATTGCGGCATCACGGTTTCTAAAAAGCTCTTTGCGCCCAGCATCGGTATTGCTTACCGCGTGGACGACAACACCGTTGTGCGCGCAGGCTATGCTCTGTCTCCAACCCAGGTGGAGATGGGCAACTCGGGAACCCAGGCTTACCCGGCCACGGTCGAAGGTGTCTATAACGGGACCAATTCTTATTTGCCCGCCAGCACCACGCTGGCGACCGGTTTTCCCACCATTCCCAACCCGGTGCCGGATAGTCATGGGAATGTTGCCATTCCGTTCGGAGCAGGCAACGTCAACACCGTTGCGAAGAACTTCATTCGCGGCTACATCCAGTCGTGGAACCTGAATGTGCAGCGGAGCTTCGGCGGGTTCGTCGCGCAAGTCGGTTATGTCGGGACCCACGTGGTTCACCAGAATGGAACCGTCAACTTTAACTACGCCACGTTGGGGGGCGGCACGGCAAGCCTACCTTTGAATCGTTACGGGATCACCGGCGCAATTACTGCGTTTGAACCCGCCAACTGGGATATATACAACTCGCTGCAGGCCACTCTAGCCAGAAGGTTGACCAACGGCCTCTCCATCAATATTGCCTACACCTATTCGAAGGATATGCAAGGAGGTGCCACCGCCGCACTGCCTTCCGGAGGCGCAGGGATTGAGATTCCCCAATACTATTACCGCAACACCTCGGTAACCCCGGTGGATCGGACGAATAACTTTATTGTCAGCTCCTTGTATCAACTGCCCTTCGGCAAAGATAAACGTTTCGTCACGAGTGGAATCGGCGCTGCGGTTCTTGGTGGATGGAGTTTTCAGGGCGTTTTCTACCATCTCTCGGGGTTGCCGTTCTATGTCAGCGCCTCCAACTCCTCATGCAATTGCCCCAACGCGATCAGCACCCAGTTGGCTAACAAGGTCAAGCCACACGTCGCCAAGGGCAGTGTTCCTCACACGGCGGGCGATAGCAACACATGGTTCGATCCGACGGCCTTCGCCCCAGTTAGTACGGCCGCGTTCGGAAACAGCAGCTTCAATTCTCTCCGTGGACCCGGGTCGACGGATTTTGATGCCGGTGTCTTCCGTGATTTCCAAATATGGGAGAGGCTGAGTATGCAATTCCGTGCTGAGGGGCTCAACGTCACCAACACACCGCATTTCGCTGTTCCGAATTCCAATATTTCAAGCGCTTCCTTCTCGAATGGAAACATAACCAACCTGAATTCATTCAGCCAGATCACAAACGTGACCCCTCTCGGTCGTCTCACCGATGCAAGATACTTCCGCTTCGGGGTGCGCTTCACGTTCTAACCAACGACGTCATACACAGCTTGTTAGTTTGTACAAGGACGGCCTCCGTCGGCTTTGGCCAACGGAGGCCGTGGCATGTGCAGATCTCCCCTCCGGAGTTCATCATGGAACTAAGGCGAAACAACTCCTTGACACTCGTTTCTCCAGAAGTATATCTATCTATGGGTCCTGTACAGCCAATGGGCCGATTACAAGGCCAAGGGTTCAAGTTCATTAGCGAACTATAAGCTGCCCGGATTAAGGTTGATGAGATGGTCAGACGTCAATGTGCTGCAGTCGCCATGTGTTCTCTCTCCACATGGCTTTTCCTGGGCGTAATCGCTTTCGCGCAATCCGGAACTCCTGGGTCGCCGCTCAATGGCCCGAGCTTTATTCCCGATGCAAAGTTTGCTGGGTCCGCCTTGAGTGGATGGCACACCTTAGGCCAAGCCGGCTGGCAGGCGGAAAACGGCGAACTTGTCGGTAAAGGAACAGCAGGCAGTGGTTGGTTGATTCTCGATCACTCCTACCAGGACACGGGCTTCTATGCAGCCTTTCGCTGCACCGGTGATTGCGATACCGGCGTACTTCTCCGCATGACGAAGTCTGCGAATGGCATGACGGGCACCTACCTCTCGGTGAAGGGTCACGCATTGCATGCGGAAAATGTAACGCTGGACGCCGATGGCGGCATTGTCGAGCGGGAGAAGTTGAGAGATGCGGTGGGGCAAGTGCGCTTCGCTCCTCCTGAAACGGATCCTACTGCTTTGCCGGCTGCGGTCAGAGTGGGCGCCCAGGACGCGGCTCCGGGTCTAACGCTGCCGGTTACGCGGCCGCATCCCGGCATACGCGATGGAGCGTGGAACGAGGTAGAGATCCTGCTGGACGCGGATATCATGCGCGGCCGCCTGAATGACACGGGTCCGGGGGTAAGCGTCGCAACTGCCAATGACGATATGAACGGGTATGGGCCAATTGCGCTCTATGTCGGCAAAGGTAGCGAAGTACGTTTTAAAGATGTGTCTTATAAGGATCTGGCGCTCAGAGTACAACCCCTGGAAAAGGTAGGCAGCCGCTTTCGCAGACAGTCGCTCACGCCCTTTTATTACAACTGGACAGCGGTTGCTTCGGATTTCAATCACGACGGAAAGGTGGATCTAATTTCCGGAGCCTACCTTTACTTCGGTCCCGATTTCACCAGGTCGCGAGAGATTTATCCGGCACGTACCTTCAATCCTTCCACCGAGTACTCAACCTGGGATCAACACAGCTACGACTTCACCGGCGATGGTTGGGATGATGTGGTCGCTACGTACCTGGGTGTCGGCGCGGTGCTTTATGTGAACCCCGCAGGGGAGTCGCGGCGTTGGAAACAGTACCGGGTTCTGCCAACCATGCAGAGCGAGTACTCCATCCTGAAAGATGTGGATGGTGACGGCAAGCCGGAGCTGGTGTATATCGCCGACGGATATGTGCGCTATGCCAAACCGGATCCCGCCGATCCAACGAAACCGTGGATCGTGCACACGATTTCGGAAAGAGGTCCGTGGTCGGCCCACGGCATCGGAGTGGGCGACATCAACGGCGACGGGCGGGTTGATATTGTGAATGCCTATGGATGGTGGGAGGCGCCCCCTCAGGGCAGCGGAGATCAATTGTGGAAGTATCATCCGCAGGCCTTCGGTCGATGGGGGCCGGTCTCGTATGGCGGCGGAGAAATCGGAATCTACGATGTGAACGGCGATGGATTGAACGACGTAGTTACTTCGCTTGATGCGCATGGATTCGGTCTGGCCTGGTTCGAGCAAAAGAAAGCCAGTAACGGTGACATATCGTTCGTCGAGCACATGGTGATGGATAACTACAATACCGAAAATGCCGGCGGGGTCACGTTCGCGGAGATTCATGGCACCGCCATAGCTGATGTCGATGGAGATGGCATTCCGGACTTCATCGCCGGTAAGCGGCAGTTTTCTCACAAGGACGATTTGTTGGATCCGGATGCCTACAGTCCTCCTTATCTTTATTGGTACAAGACGGTGCGCGACCCGAAGGCTCCTGGAGGCGCCAGGCTCGTTCCCGAAATGATCGACGATGACAGCGGCGCTGGGGACAACCTGCTGGCGGTGGATCTGAATGGCGATGGTGCGATGGATATCGTGGCTGCGACCAAGCGCGGGCTCTACATCTACTGGGGCAAGCCCAACACGGCAAAGGCAGCTAAATGAGGGTCGATGCAGTGCTGAGGCGAGTGGCCATCTGCTCCCTCTTTTCCGGATTGTTCTTAGCCGGCATCGCTCGAGCGCAATCCGGATCATTGACGCCAGGCAATTCAGATTTGTCTGGCCCCAGCTTCGTTCCGGATATTAAGTTCACCGGATCCCACCTGGCGGGATGGCATACGTTGGGTCACGCCGAGTGGTCGGCGGAAAACGGGGAGATCATCGGGAAGGGAACAGCAGGCAGCGGTTGGCTGGTGCTCGATCGCGGGTATCAGGATACAGGGTTCTATGCCGCGTTCCGCTGTAGCGGCGTTTGCGATACCGGTGTCCTGCTCCGCATGGCGAAAACAGCAAACGGGTTGCAGGGAACCTACCTCTCGCTGAAGGGTGAGCTGTTTGCGGGGGAGAGTCTGACGCTCGACTCTACAGGCGGAGTGGTGGAGCGAACCAAGCTGAGGGATGCAGCGGGCATGATTCGCTTTGCCCCGCCGCGCATCGACCCCACGACGCTGCCTCCGCCGGTCCGGATCTTTACCCCTTCTGTGCCGGCACTCGCTATCACGCATTCGCAGGCCCCACTACGCCCGGACGGCTGGAATGAGATGGAGGCGCTGCTCGATGCCGACATCCTGCGCGGTTACCTGAACAACAGCGATCGTACGTTGAGTGTGGCCACCGAGGACATCGATTCTTATGGTTCGATTGCGCTGTATGTCGGTAAGGGCAGTGAAGTACGCTTCAAAGATGTTTCGTATAAGGACCTCGCCATCCGCGTGCAGCCGGCGGAGCAGGTAGGCAGCCGCTTTCGCATGCAGCGTCTCAGTCCCTTCTACTACAACTGGTCCGCGGTGGCGGCAGACTTCAATCATGATGGCAAGCTGGATGTGCTTTCCGGGCCCTACGTCTATTACGGTCCGGACTTCACGAAATTCAGAGAGATCTATCCTGCCAAAACATTCAATCCTTCGAATGAGTACGCTACCTGGGTGCAGCACGCCTATGACTTTACCGGCGATGGCTGGCCCGATATCGTGGCCACGAATCTGGGCGAGAGTGGCGGCGCGTACTTGTTTGTGAACCCGGGCACGGAGGCCAGGCGGTGGGACCGCTATAAAGTAATCCCCTCCATGCAGAGTGAAGACTCGCTGCTGGTTGATGTGGATGGCGACGGCAAGCCGGAGCTGGTCTATGTCGCCGACGGATACATGCGATACGCCAAGCCTGATCCTGCGAATCCCACCGGGATGTGGGTGGTTCATATCAGTTTCGGAGAAAGGTCCGTGGCCAGCTCACGGTATTGGGGTGGGAGACATCAATGGCGATGGGCGGATGGACATTCTTGGCGCCGACGGATGGTGGGAACAGCCGGCCTCCGGCAGCAACCCGCAGCCGTGGAAATATCATCCGGAGGCCTTTGGCCGTTGGACGAGGATCTCACCCGGCGGCGCCACCATCGGGGTTTATGACGTAAATGGAGATGGCCTCAATGATGTCGTGACCAGTCTTGAAGCGCATGCCTTCGGGCTGGCATGGTTTGAGCAAAAGCGCTCCACTAGTGGGGAAATCTCCTTCGTCAAGCACATGGTGATGGATGACTACAACACCCAAAATGCGGGCGGCGTGACCTTCTCCGAGTTGCATGGCTCGGCGATTGCGGATGTCGATGGCGATGGTATTCCGGATTTCATCGTGGGCAAAAGGCAATGGTCGCACAACGATGATTTCCTGGACCCTGATGTTTATGGTCCACCCTATCTTTATTGGTATAAGACGGTTCGCGATCCCAGGGCTCCAGGGGGTGCGAAGCTAGTGCCGGAATTGGTCCACAATAGCTCGGGCGCAGGATCGGATGTGCTGGCCACAGATTTGAACGGAGATGGAATCATCGATATCGTCACTGCGACCAAGCGTGGGCTCTACATATTCTGGGGTCAGCCGAAGAAGCAATGAGTGAGCCCAAGCGCAAAGAAGCGGGATGTTTCAGACCTCATAAGCGCTACTTGTATGAGATGTTTTTGTCCATACTCAAACAGACTCGTCATCCTGAGCGAAGCGCCTCGCAGACATATGGCTTAATAGAGGACTTACGGCGCGGAGTCGAAGGACCTCGGCCATGCCTAATTTACCGATGTTGTTCGGAGCCTTTCAACACCGAGGGTCGCCGCGGGTTTTTTCTCTGGGGCCGAGGACCAAGAACTTGCTAGCATCTTGCTATGTCCGGCGCCTACATCTACATTCTCGGCAGCCATAGAGGCACGCTTTACATTGGCGTCACCAGCAACCTGTATCTCCGTGTCAAGCAACATAAGGAGGGTACGTGGGAAGGTTTCACTGAGACCTATGGCTGCAAGCACTTGCTCTACTTTGAACACTAAGAAAATATTCGCACAGCCATCGCCAGGGAAAAACAACTCAAAGGCTGGCGGCGCGCAAAGAAGCTCAATCTCATTGGCACGACCAATCCCGAGTTCAAAGACCTTGCACAGACGTGGGGATGGAAGATGATTACAGTGCATGAAAAGATGTACCCGTGACCATCAGATGGGTGTCGCAGCAGATCCTATTGTCCGGCTTCGGTGGTCAAAAAGCTCGAAGCAGCATGGGTAAAATAGGCATCGCCGAGGTTCCTTCGGCTACGCTCAGGACAGGCTCTTCGACTCCGCGCCACAAGTGCTGTGTCACGCGATCTATCGGTGAGGCGCTTCGCTCAGGATGACGGCGTTGTTGGAGGGTTCAAGAAAGGCAGCCGGACGTGCCAACACACGAAAACTCAAAAAAGTCACAGCCTCTCAGGATGACAGTTCTGTTGGGGTATTGACGAAAAACATCTTGAACCTCTATCGCGACGACCCACCTTGGCATGGGTGGAGCGGGATGGACAGAACCGCACGCTGCAATTCATTTTGGATTGGATGGTGAGCTGCCAGTGGTTTCGAGAAGAGAATTTCTACGACGTATTGGCATCACGGCCGCTGGGGTCACCTTAGCCGGCCAGTCGGCGGTCACAGCATCCGCTAACCCTCTGGGCATGCCCATTGGGTTTCAGGGCTACGACGCGAGATTCCTGCTCATCAAGGATTGGGATCAAGGTTGGGCAACGATGCGCAACATCGGCTTCCAATCGGTAGATCTGGTCTCCTTTAAAGGGTACGGATACGAAAAGTCTCCGCTTGCGGATATGCCGGCCACCCAGATTCGCCAGAAGCTCGACTCCATCGGCATGTTGTGTGACAACTGTCAGTTCTACTATGCGGAGCTCCACCAGTCATTTGAAGAGAAGATGGACTTTTCGCACGAGCTAAGGCTCAAGAATATTATTTGTGCGCCGGACCCAACCCGGATGAAAACCATAGATGACTGGAAGTGGCAGGCCGCCCAGTTGAATGACCTGGGCGCGAAAGTCAAACAGGCTGGGTTTCGCCTGGGTTACCACAATCACGATCAGGAGTTTATGCCCATCGACGGAGTGATTCCGTACGACCTGCTCATGGAGGGGACGGATCCCAAGCTGGTCAGCTTTCAAATCGATGTTGGCAATCTTACTTTCGCGGGCGCCGATGCGCTGGGTTACCTCCACAAATATCCCACTCGCTACTTCTCCATGCATGCCAAAGACTATTTGCCGGGAAAGACCAGTGTGCCCGTCGGCCAAGGCGTGCTGAAGTGGAAAGAGATTTTCAAAGCAGCGAAGAAGACGCCGATCGAGAACTATTATGCTGAGGTCGCGGCATACGGCGCCGGGACGCTTCATGGAGTTCCTGCAAATGCGTGGCCTACGGATTCCATCGACCAGCTCCGCCAGAGTTACGTATATCTCCACGGCTTGCGGGTCTGAGGGATTTAGTTCATTACGGAACCCCCGACCCCCTAAATTCCTTGACAGGCCTCATTTTGCAAGTGTATCTACTTATCGCGTGATCAAATATAGGGGTTTACCCCGCATAAGATGTTTAGTTCAAATCGGAACTAACAGGGCGTTCCCGTTGAAAATTGGATCCGTAGCCTTGCTCGCGTTCGCCGTTTCCTCCTTGTCAGCGCAGGTTACCTACAACCGAATGCTCCATGCCAGCCAGGAGCCGCAGAACTGGCTAACTTACTCCGGGAGTTATGCCAGCCAGCGCTACAGCCTGTTGACCCAGATCGACCGGCAAAATGTAGGCAAGCTGCAACTCAAATGGGTTCATGTATTCGACACCCAAAACAAGATAGAGAACACGCCACTCGTCGTGGATGGTGTGATGTATACCGGAGACACAAATCAAATCTCAGCCATCGATCCAGTGACGGGTCGAGCCTTTTGGACTCTGAATCACATCGTCGATCCCAGAGGCGTGTTTGTCCTACCCATGATGAAAGCGGTCGCGGTCTCCGGGGATAGATTGTTCTGGGCAACGCTGGACGGGCATCTGATCGCGGTCGACGTCAAGAACGGACGCCCCATCTGGGATAAGGTCATAGCCGTGTGGCAGAAGGGGTATCAGCTCAACGTCGCCCCGCTGGTGGTGAAAGACAAGGTAATTCTAGGCCCGGCAACGAATGAGGAAGGCGCCAACTGCTGGGTGGCCGCTTACGACGTTAAGACCGGCAATGAGCTTTGGCGCTTCAACGCCACTCCATCGCCTGGTGAACCCGGCAACGAAACCTGGCCCGGGGAGTCGTGGAAGCACGGAGGCGGCTCGATCTGGGTCACCGGCTCCTACGATCCGGAAACAAATCTCACCTTTTGGGGAACCGGCAATCCGAATCCCGGCTGGAACGGAGATCCACGTAGCCCGGGAGACAACCTTTATACCGATTCGGTGCTCGCGCTCGACACCGACACCGGCAAGCTCAAGTGGTATTACCAGTTCACCCCCAATGATGAATTCGATTGGGATGCGGTGGAAGTTCCAGTGCTCGCCGATATCAGTTGGGAAGGGAAGCCGCGGAAGGTAATATTGTGGGCCAACCGCAACGGTTTCTTCTATGTGCTGGACCGGACCACGGGGAAATTCCTGCTAGGCAAAGCCTTCGTTAAGCAGAATTGGAATATCGGGTTTACTGACGCAGGTCGCCCGATCAAGGATCCAAAGTTTAAAGCAACTACCGAAGGCACCTTTATCATGCCTGGGGTCCAGGGCGGAACCAATTGGTATTCGCCTTCCTACAGCCCGCGCACCGGACTGTTCTATGTTCCCTCATGGCAGAACAGCTCCGGGATTTCGGCGAAAGCTGCTGTTACCTGGACCGAGGGCGAGAGATATACGGGCGTGGGCCATCCTACGGGCGCCGCTGCCCCGGTGCGTCCTAAGCACGGCGGCGGCCTGAGGACCGGAGGGTATGGAAACTCCGCCGTTTTCAAGACGGATGACGAGGGATACGGAGCGATCATCGCCATCGAACCACAAACCGGCGAAAAGAAGTGGGAATTTAAAATGAAGGACTACACCGAGAGCGGGGTCCTCACCACCGCGTCGGACGTGCTCTTTTCCGGAGGAAGAGAAGGCAACTTCTTTGCTCTGGATGCGCGCACGGGCGAGGCTCTCTGGAAGGTGGGTCTGGGCGGAACCGTGGCCAGTGGTCCTATGACCTACTCCATCGACGGCCATCAATTTGTAGCCGTGTGTGCGGCTAACTCACTTTATGTTTTCGGCTTGCAAGAGTAGGTCGTGCAATGAGGGCGAATGAATCAAAAACATAGATCGAAGAGCATTGGAAGCATGTGGCTAATTATCTGCGCAAGTTGTGCCCTCATGGGTCATGCGCAAACCTTGCCACCAGGGAAGGGAAAGGCCGAGTTCCAGCGAATTTGTAGCAATTGCCATGGCGTAAGCATGGCGACGAGCCAGCGGATGGACCAGGCGCAATGGACCGGCGTGGTCAACGACATGGTGTCGAAGGGAGCGCAAGGCACGCAGCAGGATTTCGACAATATCATCGCTTACCTGACGGCGAATTACGGCAAAGATGCGCCCCCAACGGCTGCCCCCGCAACAGCGGCCCCGACGCCGCCGGCGCCTGCACCGGCGGCGGTCCCATCGGCATCCCCCCTGAGCGAAGCCGAGATCGCCAAGGCAACCGGGCTGATCAAGGCGAATGGATGTTTGTCGTGCCACCGGGTGGGCAACATGGGCTCCTATGTCGGTCCGGACCTGAGCGATATCGGAGCAAGCCGCTCGGCGGCGGATATCCAGGCCGCGCTGGTATCGCCGGCCAAGGATGTCCGTCCTGAGAACCGCTCGGTGCGGCTAGTGACCAAGGACGGCAAGACGGTGACTGGCAGGATTCTGAATCAGGATGGGTTCAGCGTCCAGATCATCGATTCCTCAAGCCAACTGCGATCGTTTCAGAAGGCCAGTCTGCGTGAGTTCACGATTGTTACTACGAACCCAATGCCCTCTTATGCGGACAAGATGAGTGCGCAAGACCTCACCGACCTGGTTCACTATCTCAGCTCGCTGAAGGGTAGTGGCAACTAATGAGATATGGCGCCTTATTGACGTTGCTGCTGTTGGCCGGCTCCGTTCAAGCGCAGGTAACCTCGGACAATATTCTGAATGCGAGCCGTGAGCCGCAGAACTGGCTAACCTACTCCGGCGGTTACGCGAGCCAGCGTTACAGCCTGCTGGACAAGATCAACCGGGATAACGTCAAGGATCTGCAGTTGAAGTGGGTCTATCGCCCGCCTCCGCTGGCCTCGGTGGGACCGGAAGGTGGCCCCAACGACAAGATGGAGGCGACGCCCCTGGTGGTGAACGGGATCATGTATACCGTGCAGGGAAACGATGTGGTTGCCCTGGATGCCGCCAGCGGAAGGATATTCTGGACCTTCACCTACGAGATTCCGCCTGAGTCGAATGCCTACGTGTTGGTGTGTAAAGGGCTGGCCATCTCAGGAAACACGGTCTTCTGGGCGACCTACGACGGACACCTGATAGCCATCGATGCGACTAGCGGTAAGGCGATCTGGAACAAGACCCTGGTGGATTGGCGCCAGGGCTACCAGCTCAATGTCGCTCCGCTGATCATCAAGAATATGGTGGTGTTGGGCGCGGCGGACAATGAGCGCGGTGCGAATTGCTGGGTGGGCGCCTACGACGTAAAAACGGGCAAGGAGTTGTGGCGCTTTTGGACGGCGCCGAACTCACCCACCGAAGCCATTGCCAAGACGTGGGGCGGCGATTCCTACAAATATGGAGGCGCGCCCATTTGGGTGACTGGATCGTATGATCCGGAAACGAACCTTACATTTTGGGGAACGGGAGATCCGAACCCGGGTTGGAATGGGGACTCCCGCCCAGGAGATAACCTTTACAGTGACTCGGTGCTCGCACTGGATGCGGATACGGGCAAGTTGAAGTGGCATTACCAGTTCATGCCGCACGACGAATTCGATTTGGATTCCGTGCAGGTGCCGGTGCTGGCCGATATCCAGTGGAGGGGCGAACCCCGTAAAGTGATGCTCTGGGCCAACCGGAACGGATTCTTCTATGTGTTTGACCGCACGAATGGCCAATTTTTGATGGGCAAAGCGTTTGTAAAACAGAATTGGAACCTGGGTTTCGATGCCAAGGGCAGGCCCATCATGGCGCCCGGCCTGGCTCCGAAACCAGAGGGCGCTGCTTTTGTCCGGCCTGGAACACAAGGTGGTACGAATTGGTATTCGCCCTCGTTCAGCCCGCGCACAGGATTTTTCTATATCTCTACCTGGGAAAACTACTCAAATTATTCGCCTAAGAGCGACCCCGGTCCCTGGGTGCAGAACAAGCGATACATGGGAGCGAATAGTTCCACGGCGACCGCGCAAAGAAAGCGCGGTGTGTCCCCCATCTTCCGCACGGAGGAGGAGGGATACGGGGCGGTGCGAGCCGTCGATCCGCAAACCGGCGAGAAGAAGTGGGACTTCAAAATGGTGAACTACACCGAGAGTGGGGTGCTTAGCACGGCCTCGGACTTGGTGTTCTCCGGCGGGATGGAAGGAAACTTCTTCGCCCTGGACGCGCGTGATGGGCGATGCCTGTGGAAGGTTGGGCTGGGCGGGACCGTTGCCAGCGGCCCGATCACCTACTCAGTGAATGGCCACCAATACGTTGCCGTTGCCGCCAAAGGCGCACTGTTCGCCTTCGCCTTGCCCGAGTGATACGTAGAGCCTGGAGGGATTTTATTAATGTCATGCTTTAAGAAAATTGCCGCACTTCTTTTCGCAGTTGGTTCAGGCGTCTCTGTTCCATACGCTATTTTTCCTGCTGCTATGGCTCAAGGCTCTTCGGTATACACCTTGACTCCGGTTGAATCTGGCATGCAGCTTAAAGGACCCGATGGGCATGTGATCTTCAACTACGTAACCAGGAAGCCGGAAAATATTGGCCTCACGTCGCCCAGCGCCGCCTTCTTCGACCCTGTCAACACGCCTTCGGGGGAGCGCGTCACCAATGTTGCCCCCAATGACCATCCGCATCACCGCGGAGTGTGGTTTGCGTTTTTGGACTCGGAGTTTCACACCCCCGTGGACTTTTCGAAAGCCACCGGCAATCATCCGGTACGGGCATTTAGCGTGCAACGCGCTGATTTCTGGTCGTGGGGCTTGTATGCACCACGCGAGGGCCGTGTGATTCAAAACCGTGATGTGAAGCTGGTAAGCGCCGACGCCAACCACGCGCAGTTGGAGATTCATAACGACTGGTTACTCGAAAACAAGAAAATGGCCGAAGAAACCGATGAGGTTACGGTGACTGAGCGGGATGGCGTTTACGTGATCGATCTCGCCTACCGCCTCACCCCCGTCGTGGATTACGTGCTTCCTCAGCAATCCTTCGGGGGCTTCGCGGTACAGGCCCAGAAGTATGGTGACTGGTATTACTCCGCCGCCTACGGCAAAGTCACTCTTCCCCCTCCCACCTATTCCTATCCTGATTCAAACTGGCCCTCCGAGCCCTGGTATGACTACACCATTCGCCTGAAAAGCGATGGAAAAACGGTAGGTGTTGCTGTTCTCGATCATCCGCTGAATCCCCCCACCCGGTGGCAGAACACAGTGTGGATGCTCAATCCCTGCATCACCACATTCGGGACGACCACGATTCATCCCGATGCGCCGCTGGTTCTGCGTTATCGGGTGGTGGTCCATGATGGACCCCCGCCGACCGATGTACTGCAGAAACTCTCAGTGGAATGGCGTGGTATGCAGGGGAACCCGTTCGCCCAATGAGCCACGGCACAAGATAATCTGCAGTCCTCCTTCGCTATCCACGGCTGGGTGCCCCATTCAAGCCTGTCTTTGGGCTTGAGTGGGATACCACAGCACTCGACGTGTCTCTTCGCTACCTCGAACCGTGCCCATCCCAGGCTAACCCATTCTCACTGACGACCCGCCGACGTTTGGGTGTCGAACAGTCGAGTTTCCGTCACTCCGCAGAGTCGAATTTCCGACACTCCGCACGTGTACAACAGGTACCGGCACGCAAGACCGCCTGATTTTTCAGTGACTTGTGACGGAGAAAGCACGGCAATGACTTTGGCTCACCTCGTGCTCTCTTAAGGGTACATCGCGTGGGCGATGACGACCCTTTTCGTCCCTTCACTCGTAACATTTCGAGTTGCATTTGCCGCCGGATCGAACAAATCATCAACGCTTGTCAACCTGCAAGACAGATGAGAGGCCATCGGCCGGAGAAGAGAAGTCCAGGAGAAACTGCCATGCCTAAAACGTCAATCCTTCAATCACAGGCACTCACTCTTGCGTCTGGTGTGGCCATCCCCGACAGCAAAATAGCTCGTGAAACCACGGAATTGGTTCGCGACACAGAGAACTCCTTACTGTTCAACCATTCAAGCCGCGTCTTCTACTTCGCCGCTGCAGCCGGCAAACGGAAAGGCCTCACCTTCGACCCTGAGCTGTTGTACGTGAGTGCAATGTTCCATGATATGGGCCTGACTCCGAAACACAGCAGCGCTAACGACCGTTTTGAGGTAGACGGCGCCAATACTGCTCGCGAATTTCTTCGTCAGCACAAGATCCCCCAACAAGACATCGACACGGTCTGGACTGCGATTGCCCTTCACACCACGCCGGGTATCCCTCAATACATGCATCCAGTGGTTGCGCTATTGACCAACGGAGTAGAGATGGATGTTCTCGGTATCGCCTACTCGGAATTCTCCGATGCTGAACGCGAAGCGATCGTCGCCGCTTATCCGCGCACCGAACACTTTAAGGAAGACATTATCGAAAACTTTTACCAGGGCATCAAGCACAAGCCTGAAACGACATTCGGCAATGTAAAGGCCGATGTACTAGCGGATAAGGATGAAAAGTTCCAGCGCATGAACTTTTGCAAAATCATTCGCGGTTCGCAGTGGAAGGGCTAAGAACTCTCGCCCGGCGTTCAGTGGAATGTCCGTCCTTCAGGCTATCAACCTTCATGATTCGCAACTCCGGAAAGTGAGAATAGAAGATGTCAAATCCCAAACGCTTTACCAATGCAACCGGCGCTCCCGTACCGGACAACACGAATATTCTGACCGCCGGTCGTCGCGGGCCCGCGCTGCTACAGGACATCTGGCTGATCGAGAAGCTCGCACATTTTGATCGCGAAGTCATTCCTGAGCGCAGGATGCACGCCAAAGGCTGGGGGGCGTATGGAACGTTCACCACGACTCACGACATCACCAAGTACACCAAGGCAGCGATTTTCTCTGAGATCGGAAAGCAGACGCCGATGTTCGTCCGCTTTTCCACGGTTGCCGGGGAACGCGGAGCAGCCGATGCGGAGCGAGATATCCGCGGCAATGCTCTCAAGTTCTACACTGAGGATGGAAATTGGGACATTGTTGGAAACAATACTCCAGTCTTTTTCTTCCGCGATCCTTTACGCTTCTCTGACCTCAACCACGCGATCAAGCGGGATCCCCGCACCGGTCTTCGCAGCGCTCAAAATAACTGGGATTTCTGGACGCTTCTTCCCGAGGCACTCCACCAGGTCACGATTGTTATGTCCGACCGCGGAATTCCCAAGTCCTTCCGGCATATGCATCTCTTCGGAAGTCACACCTTCTCAATGATCAACGCCGAAAACAAGCGCACCTGGGTGAAATTCCATTTCCGCTCACAGCAAGGTATTCAGAATCTCACCGACCAGGAGGCCGCCGCGGTTGTGGCAAAGGACAGGGAGAGCAATGGCCGGGATCTATTGCAGGCTATCGGACGTGGGGATTATCCACGTTGGACTCTCTTTATCCAGCTAATGACAGAGGAACAGGCGAAGACGCACAAACACAATCCTTTTGACCTGACCAAGGTCTGGCCCAAAGCGGACTACCCATTGATCGAGGTGGGCGTAGTCGAGCTCAATCGTTATCCAAAAAATTACTTCGCAGAGGTAGAGCAAGCGGCTTTCTCTCCGGCGAATGTGGTTCCGGGAATCAGCTGGTCTCCTGACAAGATGCTCCAGGGGCGCCTGTTTTCTTATGGAGATACCCAGCGATACCGCCTCGGTATCAATTTCAATCACATACCTGTGAATGCGCCAAGGTGCCCATTCCAGTCCTATCACCGCGACGGCCAGATGCGCACAGATGGAAACCTGGACGAAACCACGAGTTATAACCCAAATAGCCAGGGACTGTGGGACAATCAACCGGAATACGCTGACCTACCCCTCGCGCTCGAAGGCGATGCGGACCACTATGACCACCGCCTGGAGGAGGATCACTGGGAGCAGCCGGGAAATCTCTTCCGGAACATGACCCCAGAGCAAAAGCAATTGCTCTTCGACAACACGGCTCGCGCGATCGATGGCGCATCACAGGAGGTCCTGGAGCGGCATGTTGCGAACTGCTCGAAGGCTGACCCGGCATACGGAGAGGGTGTTGCCAAAGCCATTGCAGCGCTCCAGCAACAAAGCTACAGTTCGCTGTCAGCCACGAACGGCTCAAACGGGAGTCGAAACGAGGTAGTTCATGAACAAGTGCCTCGCTGAATGCATTGGGACCTTTTTCCTGGTTTTGACCATTGGGTGCACGGTCATCGGCCACGGCGCCGGAGCGTTCGCCCCTCTGGCAATCGGTTCTGCGCTTATGGTGATGATTTTTGCGGGCGGTCATATTTCCGGAGGACATTTTAATCCGGCCGTTACGCTGGGGGTCTGGTTGCGTGGGAAGTGCGAGACCAGGGATGTAGCGCCGTACATGATTTTTCAGATCATGGGCGGTGTGCTGGCAGCCCTGGTCGTCAAATTCCTCAAGGGAGGGGGCGCTGTTACGCCGCTGCATCCGGCGACGGTACCCGCACTATTGGCGGAATTTCTTTTCACCTTTGCGCTGGTTTACGTCGTACTGAATGTCGCTACGGCCAAGGACACTTCGGGCAATTCTTTTTACGGCGTGGCGATCGGGTTCACGGTGCTGGTGGGGGCGTTTTCGGTCGGCAACATTTCCGGTGGAGCCTTCAACCCGGCGGTCGCGGTGGGAATCTCTGTCATGGGGCTGTCGTCCTGGCCGAATATCTGGATTTACCTACTGGCTGAGTTTGCCGGCGGCGCGGCGGCGGCGGGCGCGTTCAAGGCGCTGAGTCCACCCGATCGTGAAGATGTTCAGCGGTCAGTTCCAAGCGATCGACCAGAAGGAAGGGAGGCAGCATGAGCCGGCGAGGCTGGACGTACAGCATCATCAGGTCCGCGGACCCTCGTACTGAGTGCGAGCAGGCAAGAAAACGCGAACCAGCGTTCCGCGTCTCTCCGGCTCGACAACGCTATCAATACTGATTTGCCCGCCATGCCCTTCGACAAACTGCTTCGCGACAAATAGCCCGATTCCCGTGCCGACCGTCGCCCGCGTCGTAAAGAAGGCGTCGAATACCTTCGGCAAAACCTCCGATTCGATTCCTACGCCGGTGTCTGTAACAGTGAGTGCCACGCCCTCTGCCGGAGTCTCGGTATTGCAAACTGAAACCGAAAGCGTACCCCCAGTGGGCATGGCATAAATAGCGTTAACCACCAGGTTGGAAATTACCTGCATCATCTCGCCGCGGCGGAGCAGAACCTTTCGCGACGTTGGAAGAAGCCGCTTGATCGTTATACCTGCCGCCGTGCAGCGGGGTTCGTAGATCATGAGGACGTGCTCCGCGATCTTTTCAAGAGAAGTTAGACTCGCTGAAGCGTGCTCCCGGTAATATCCAAGTGTCTGCTTAGCTATGTGGGCAACACGCCCGAGTTCGTTCTCCGCTGTGGCGAGATATTGGATGCCTTCCTGGTCAGTGACCTTCGAGCGAAGCAGGAAAAGCAGATTGATCACCGCTTCCAGGGGATTATTGACCTCGTGGGCAATGGTTGCGGCCATACGACCCGTGGCGGCAATCTTCTCTGCCTGGAGCAGAGATTGCTCTAACCGTTTCCGACTGGAAACATCGCGCAGGATCTTTGAGGCGCCGATGATCTGACCATTGCCATCCTTGATCGGGGATACGGTGAGGGAGACGTCAATGAGCCGCCCATCCTTGGTGAGTCGAACCGTTTCAAAGTGCTCTACAGACCGGCCGGCACGTATGCTTTCGATGATAGTTTTCTCGTCGGAGTGCAGATGTTCCGGGATGAGCCTGAGGATGGGAGTCCCGATCATCTCCTCGGCCGTGTAGCCGAAAAGCCTTGCGGCGGAATTGTTCCAACTAGTGATGATTCCATTCAGATCCTTGCCGATGATTACATCCTCTGAGGAGGCAACGATGGCTGCCAGTTCACCCAGGCGCTTGGCACTGTCGCGGAGCGTCTCTTCCGCCTTTCGAAGCTCGGTCACATCCCGAATCGTGCCCAGGATTTTTCCTTTCGAGCCGCTGATTTCTGGCTGAAGGTCGCCTCTCAATTCGATCCGGCGGAGGGTCCTGTCGGTGCGGTATATAAGACCTTCAAAGCGGAACGGCGCACCTTGCTGGATGGTACGTTCCACCGCTTCTCGAAAGGCCTGATGGAAATCCGGATGAAGGAACTTCTGCAGGAACTCCCCTCCGTGCACTGGCCCGTCTTCGGGGGCCCGGCGAAATATCTCATAAACACGATCATTTTCCCAGCTTGCCAGGTCTTTCTCGGTATCCCAGGCAAAGACCCCCAGTTGGGCAGCCTCAGTCGCTAATTTTAGCCGGGCTTCGCCTTCGCGAAGTTTTTGCGCCCCAACGACTGTCTCGGTCATGTTGCGGAAAGCGTCGTAGACGCCGCTGATTTTTCCGTTTTCGTAGACAGGGATAAGGGAGTAGCTCCAATAGTGATCGACCATCACCCCACTCAACAGAATCGGGATGAATATGTTGTCCCGTACCGCCGTCTCACCCCGGTAGAAGCAGGTTTCGAGATCAGCGCCCACAAGGTTCCAAGCCTCGCGGAAGACGTCGGGGTAGAGACCCCCAAGGGCGCTGGGATGCTTGTCGGACAGCGTAGAGATGGCCGCGTCGTTATACAGAAACACCATCTGCGGCCCCCAGCAGAGGATGGTCGGAAATGGCGAATGCAGCATCAGGTTCGCTGTGGCGAGCAGGGTCTCGGACCATTGCTCAAGCGGACCCAGCGGGGTCCGTGACCAGTCATGTTCGCGGATGCGCACTGCCATCTCGCTCGAGCCGGTAATCAATCTATCGGCTCCCGATACCTGAAAGCGTTCGTGCATTCGATAGTCAGCTCGACCCGAAGGAATTTTAGCTACATTCCAATGCTAAATGTAGGGCCGAATCGAGCCCGGCAACCGACGGTATCGTCCAGGTGTGCCCTTCGGCTGGTAAGTCTTCGCCTTAGTTTCGCCCTTGAGGGATGCGACCAGCCAGTTCATCCAGGCATATATAAGGATATTTGATGGAGGACGCCTTATGAAACACATCACATTCTCCCTGGTTGCCGTTGTAATAATGGCCGCCCTTGTGGCCCTCATTGCCCCTGCACCAGGAGAGGCGAGTGGGGAATCCGCTTCGCCCTTCGTTACGGAAATCCCTCATGGGTATCGCGAATGGAAATGGATCTCCTCGGCCCATGAAGCAGGCAATCTCAACAGTATTGGCGCCGTCCTGGGGAACGAGGTAGCGTTCAAGGCCTATCGGGAGGGGAAGCTTCCGTTCCCGGACGGCACGATCATTGCTGCTTTGCATTACCGTTACGTGCCGTCTGATGAAAACAACAAAGTCTTCGGCCAAGCCCAATCTTTCGTCCCCGGTACCCCCACAAACATTCAGTTTATGGTCAAGGACTCAAAAAAGTACGCCGCAACCGGCGGCTGGGGGTTCGGTCACTTCGCAGGGGGCAAACCTGGCGACGCGGCGTTTATGAAGAGCTGCTTCCCGTGCCACCAAAAAGCCAGTGCGACCGACTTTGTCTTTACTCACTATGCACCTTGATGCTGCTCCCTAACGCGCCGGCTTCAGCGAAGGCGCGATGCAATCGGCGGCATCTCTGACATAAATTGGGCGGGGCTCGGTGGAGCTGCTCCACCCGCAAAAAATCGCTGTGTTTATGTGGTACCGATACCATAAAATGAACGAGATCATCGTTCATGAAAATCACTCGACGCGAATTTAACCGGTTGTCGTTAGCCAGCATGGCGGTGGCAAAATTTAGCCGCGCCTCCCTCGGAACCAGGAACAACGCCGATTGGATCAATCCACTCATCGGGGCAAGTACTAGCGTAGACCTGGGTGAAGGGAAGACCTTTCCTGGGCCCGCCACCCCGTTCGGCATGGTACAGCTGGGTCCGGATACCGTGACCGGAGGTGACAACGCGCCGGGCTACTCCTATGAACACACCTCGATTGAGGGATTCAGTTATACGCGCATGAGCGGTGTCGGCTGGTACGGAGATTTCGGAAACCTGCTGACCATGCCGATGGTGGGCGAATTCAAAGCGGCATGCGGGCGGCCTGACCATCCAGGCGAGGGTTGGCGTTCGCATTACGATCACAGCAGCGAGACGGCTGAGTGCGGTTATTATGCCGTCACTCTTTCGGATTATGGCATCCGCGTGGAACTCACGGCTGCGCCCCATGCGGGCATCCTGCGATGCAGTTTTCCAAATTCGACGGAGTCCAGAATACACATCGACCTGGCGCGGCGGATTGGTGGTACGTCCACGCGACAATACGTAAAGGTAGTAGACGACCACGCCATCGAAGGCTGGGTCGAATGCCCTGACAAGGGAGGTGGCTGGGGGAATGGCGCGGGCCATGTCAATTACACGCTCTACTTCAGGATGGAGTTTTCCAAGCCCTTATCCAGGGTTGGGACCTGGAGTATCGATATTCCGGAAGATTTTCTGGATCCAGCCAAAGGCCTTATCGCCGATCAGTTCCACACGGATGCGTATTACGAGAAGGTGAAGCAAGCCAAAGTCTTCGAGGGGGCGAAGGAGCAGGAAGGGACACACATTGGCTTCTTCGCGGTTTTCACAACCCAGGCGAACGACCCGGTATTGATCAAATCGGGCATTTCGTTTGTCGATATCGAAGGAGCGCGAAGGAATCTGGCCCACGATCTTCCCGGCTGGGACTTTGATGCGACACGGCGCACTGCGCGAGCTTTGTGGAGCGACGCGACCAGCAAAATTGAAATCGAAGGCGCCTCGGAAATCCAACGCAAAATCTTCGCCACCGCCCTCTATCATGCAATGCTCGATCCGCGAAAAATATCCGATATCGATGGGCGCTATAAAGCGGCGGACAACAAAGTACATCAGCCAGCCGATTTCACGCCGCGCACCATCTTCAGCGGCTGGGATGTCTTCAGGACGGAGTTTCCCTTGATGACCATTCTGGAGCCCGAGTTGATAAATGACTCAATCAATTCGCTGCTGGAGATTGCCCGGCTGAGCGGCAAGGGTTACCTCGAGCGCTGGGAGATCATGAACGCATATAGCGGATGCATGGACGGGGATCCCGCACTCTCAGTCATTCTGGATGGGTATCGAAAGGGCATTCGTAAATTTGATGCCGAACAAGCCTATGCGGCCTGCAGACAAACCGCGGCGGGTCTGGGCAGCCATACCAACCGGCCCGACAACGATTTCTATCTTCAGCATGGTTACGTGCCGGACCAGGTTTCGTGGACACTGGATAATGCCTACTTCGACTGGTGCGTGGGCCAACTCGCCAGTGATCTGGGAAAAACGGAAGATGCCCAGCTTTTCTCACAGCGGGCTCTCAATTACAAGAAAATCTATGATCCCCAATTGAAAAGCATGAGGGCTCGTCTGCGCGACCAGACCTGGATGGCATGGAAGGGCGCCACGGCCTTTGGTCAGGGGTGCACGGAAAGCAATCCACTGCAGCAGTCGTGGTTTGTGCCGCACGATGTTTACGGCCTGATCGAGATCATGGGCAAGCAGTATTTCCTATCGGGTCTGGAGGAGTTTTTTGAGAAGACTCCTGGTTCTTTCGGGTGGAATCCTTATTACAACCACTCCAATGAGCCGGTACACCATGTTGCGTACCTCTTTGTTTATGCGGGAAAGCCGTGGCTAACGCAAAAGTGGGTTCGCCGCATTCTCGAGGGTGCCTACCATGCCGAAGTGAATGGCATTTGCGGCAATGACGATGTTGGCCAGATGTCTGCGTGGTACGTGATGAGCGCCCTGGGATTCTATCCGGTATGTCCGGGTACGAATGTTTATGTGATCGGCTCTCCGCTATTTACCAAGGCGACCATTCAGCTCGATGCGCGGTGGCACGCCGGCAAGACATTCACGGTAGTGGCAAGAGGCAATTCGGCAACTAACTTCTATGTGCAGTCGGCGAAATTGAATGGCAAAGCATTGCACCGCTCGTGGTTGAAACACGAAGAGATTGCCGCCGGAGGCACGTTAGAGTTTGAGATGGGTGCTGAGCCAAACCTGCAGTGGGGTAGTTCTGCCTCGGTTCTGCCACCCGACAGCATGAAAAACCAGCCAACATCAATCTAGGCGAGAATCAAGGATGAAGCGGGTCGGGATGCAATTCTGGGTACGCATTGCGCTAGGCGTCGCGGTGTTTTGCCTGCTGGGGGCAAGCGCGCGCAGCCAGGAGGCGCTACCATCATTTCCCTACGAGAGCGGTTGGCTGGGTGCGGACGCCGCATATTCCATTCCGCTGGGCAGCGGGAAGTCGCTTTGGCTATTTGGCGATACTTTTGTGGGCGCCCGCGCGGCAAGAACGCGCGCACAACGAACCGGCATGCCGAGGAACTCGATTGGTATCTCTCAATGTGACAATCAGCACTGCACCATGCACTACTATTGGAACCGGATGTACCAGCCACATCCTCGAGCTTTCTTTGATTTTGCAGGCGCCGACTGGTTTTGGCCACTCGACGGATTCATCGCCCAGGGGTCACTCCACGTTGTGCTGGAAGAGATGCACGCCGTAGGGACCGGGGCATTTGGTTTCGGCAACAGCGCTGTGATACTGGCAACCATCCCCAATTTTCATGAACCGCCAACGCGGTGGAAGATCAACTATCAAAAGATCCTCTCCGGGGACTTGGCCGTTCCAGGTGTTTCGGTGGTTGCCGGGCAGTCAAACGTCGATCCATATCCCAAGGATCCCAACGGTGCGGCCTGGGTGTATTTCTTCACCCTGCGGAAAATGGGTAAGCGATCTGTCATTGCTTTGACACGCCTGCCGGTCGCGAATCTTTCCCGGGCAGCGCAAGGCGCTGGCTCGTGGCAGTATCTCTCCGCGAGCGACCGATGGCTGCCATGGACCAGCCCCGGCGTGCTTCCTGCTGACGCGAAGACGGTCCTGAACTACGGATATACGGAATTTACGGTGCGCTATCACCCTGACCAGGCGCGATGGGTGGCAGTCGCACCCTCAACAATACTCACCGAAGGGCGTGCGGTATATAGCATGGCGCCTGCCCTTGACGGTCCATGGAGCGCGCCTCAAACTTTGCTGCAGTACCCGGAAATGAAGAAAGGTAACCCTGACGAGACTCCAAACGTATTTTGCTACGCCGCCAAGGAACATCCGGAATTTGAGACATCCGGATCACTGGTCTTTACTTACGCCTGCAACTCCATGGTGGAAGAAGAAATTTTCAAGAATATGGACCTTTACCACCCCGTCGTTGTGACCCGGCCGATGCCGAAGCTGTAAGGACGCAAGCTTGGTTTTGGAGAACAGAAAGGGATCTGCTGTTTCTCTGTTCATCCTTTAGCTCTGTTCGTCGGTTGGCTGTCAAATTCGCCCACCGCTTGTCCGGCTTGCGACAGATTTGTCGCCCAAGCAACGCATGTCACGCAGACTCTTTCCGTCCGGCAATTCAGCCAAAGGGGGAATGGCCTGTTATGATTTTGTCCAACAATTGGAAGCCCGCAAGATGAAGCAAGCTAAGAAGCGTCGAGCCACGTTACGGGATGTGGCGAAGGCAGCCGGGGTTGGTACGACCACGGTTTCTCGCGTCATCAACGGCGGCTTCCGCGTCGCTCCAGAAATGCTTACCCGGATCGAGGCCGTGATCCGGGAGCTGAACTACCAGCCCGACCAGGCTGCCCGCTCGATAAAACTTGGCAACGGACGCACCTGCACCATCGGTCTTATCGTTCCTTCGATCACCGACCCG
Organism: uncultured Acidobacteriaceae bacterium; assembly: GCA_963721125.1. GTDB lineage: Bacteria > Acidobacteriota > Terriglobia > Terriglobales > Acidobacteriaceae > PALSA-350. The sequence continues at coordinate 564,591 of CAVRHZ010000002.1, forward strand.
TTCTTTGCCCAACTCGCCGGCGTCGCCCAAAGCATCGCGCGAAGAAATGACTACGTACTCATCCTTCTCACCTCACAGGATAACCCCGAACAGGGGCTGCAGGACCTGCGCATCTTTCACCGTCATCGGGTTGATGGGTTGCTCATTGTACCCCCGCGCATACAGTCAAAAGCTTTGATCACAGACCTTCTTCAACTTTCCGTGCCGGCGGTTGCGGTGGATCGCCCCCTGATCGATCCCAGCTTTTCGAGTGTGCTCTGTGACAATTACGATGCCGCCGCCCGAGCTACAAAACACTTGATCGAGCACGGGCGGAACCGCATTCTTTGTCTGAGTGGGGATCCAGGACTCCATACCATGCGCGAGCGTTCCAAAGGATACAGTGACGCCATGAAGGCAGCCGGCTTGCCGGGGATGGTGGAGGTGAACGTTTACGATTATGGTTCGGCAGAACGCGCGATCAGCGCACATATGACCAAGAGCGGTGGGATCAACGGAATTTTGGGACTCTATAACCTGGCCACGATCGAGGCTTATGAAGTTTTGCAGAATCGCGGAATTCCCATTCCTGAGCGGATAGCACTCATCGGCTTTGACGACTTCGCGTTGGCCTCTACCCTTCGGCCGTCTATTACCGTCATGCAGCAGCCTGTCGAGGAGATCGGCCGCACTGCCACGCAGCTCCTGTTCGATCAAATGAACGGCGCAAACTCTCCGTCGAGACGGATCGAGATAGCGTCCACGCTGGTGCTGCGTGAGTCATGCGGCTGTAAGAACCACGCCCGGAACCCCATAAAACAAATCAAGCTGTAGCCATTTTCGATCCACCCGTGCGTGCAATCACCCTTGGCGAGTCATCTTGACACGCGTTCCAAGCGATGACTATAGTAGCTTGCAAGCGTGGAACCGTTACCATCCATCCCCTCTCCGGCCAAACGCCCGCCCTGCCGGGGAGTGCAACCATGATTGAACAAGTTTGCCAAAGGGAGTTCACAGGAGCAGGATGACTATGAAATCCGACTTCTCTCGAAGAGTTCTTCTCCGGGGAATGATAACCGCTGCTTTGACACCTGCGGTTTTATCTGCACAGGAGTCAACGCCTGGAGACAAGCCCTGGTGGCTCGGCAATGGTATGCCCCAGGAGAGCCGCGGCACGCCTAAGATTGCCTGCCAAATCGATCTGCGGCATGGCGTCACCGACGAGAGCATGCGCAGCATTGTGCAGATGGGCGTCCACCACGTGCTCGCCAATGGCCCCGCTCTGCCCTGGCAAGCGAACGAACTTCAGTCGACCATCGAGCAGCTCAAAGCCGGCGGTTTGACCCTGGGCAACCTCTTTCTCGGCGGATTCCCCAATACAACCTACGGGCGGCCTGAGCGCGATGAAGAGATTGAGAAGATTAAGCAATCGCTTGAAGCTGCCGGTAAGGCCGGCATCCCGGTGGTGGAGTACAACTTTTATGCCCATCGCGCGACGGAAGGCTACTTCGAGCAGACGGGCCGTGGAGGCGCTGGGTTAACGGGCGCGGACTATGATCGCATGAAAGACCTGCCCCCGCTGCCTCAAGAAGGCACGCATACCCTCGCCGAGATGTGGGCCAACATCACCTACTTTCTAAAGGCCGTGGTTCCAGTTGCTGAGAAGTCGAATGTGCGCCTTGCACTGCATCCCAACGATCCACCTTTTCCGTTGAGCCGTGGCTCGCAACAAATTATGGGCACGGTTGCCGGCTGGAAGCACCTGATCGAGATAGTCAATAGCCCAGCGAACAGTATTACGTTCGACTGCGGTGTCACCCGCGAGATGGGCGAAGATCCCGTCACCGTATGCCGCTACTTCGGCAGCAGAGACCGCATCAACCACGTGCACTATCGCAATCCCCACGTGATGAAACCTTACGTCAAGTACGATGAGGGTTTCATTGATGAGGGCGACGTCAATATGCTGGCTGTCATGCGGGAGTTATTGAAGGTCAAGTACACGCGCGAAATATACCCCGAGCATCCGCGCGCGTTCGATTACGATCGCGCCCGTGGACCCATCCGCGGTTACCCTGGCGGCGGCGGCTACGCTGGTGACCTCTACGACGTAGCGTACGCGAAAGCGATGCTACAGGCAGCATTGCTTATGGAAAAGAGTTAGACAGTCGCCAGGTAAGACTTATTTGCCACCTAAAAAGATGGAACGGCCGACTCTCTACGACGTCGCAAAACAAGCAGGTGTGGGCACTGCAACCGTTTCACGTGTAATCAACGGCGGCCAACGGGTCGATCCCAAAACACTGCAGCGGGTTCAGGAGGTGATGAAGCAGCTTGGCTATCAACCAAGCCAGGCGGCACGATCGCTCAAGGGGAGCTCCACCAGGACCATAGGACTGATTGTGCCAACCATCACCGACCCCTTTTTTGCGGCCCTGGCGACTGCCGCACAAGGAGTCGCACGGCGCAATAAATACGCTCTCATTCTGCTTACTTCGGATGATGATGTCCGGTTCGAAATGGACGATCTTCAGACCTTCGAGCGCCATCGCATCGACGGACTCATCATGGTGCCGCCGCGGTCGAACATCAGCTCGGTCTGGGAGTATCTCAACAAGATTGATATACCGGTGGTTTCCATTGACCGGCCGATGGGCAGCCCTGAGGTCTCAAGCGTGGTTTGCGATAACTACCTCTCTGCGAAAATGGCTGTGGATCATCTTATCGGCCACGGCAGCAAGCGCATTCTCTGCCTGGGAGACGATTCCCGGCTATTTACCCTCAAGGAGCGAGTGCGCGGATACGTGAGCGCTGTTGAAGAAGCCCGCCTTTCAGCCTTGTGGAGTTTGAATGCCTCTTCCTACGAAGCAACCGGCCGAATTGTCACTGAGCACATGAAACAAAAGGGTGGAATCGACGCCATCTTCACCCTCAAAAGTCCTTGTACCGTTAACGTCTTTGAAGTCCTGCGAAGAACCAATGTCAAGGTGCCGGGCAAAATTCGCCTTCTTGGGTTTGACGATTTTCCTCTTGCCACCTCACTGCAGCCGGCCATAAGCGTCATCCAACAGCCAGTAGGGGAAATGGGCAGAACGGCTGCAGTGCTCTTGTTTGATCAGCTTTCGGGGCGGCGAGTTGCAAACCAGCACGTCGAGATCAGATCCCGCCTCGTGGCTCGAGAGTCCTGCGGCTGTCCTCCCGAGAGCAACGCCTTGTCGCCGCTTGACTGGGGTTTGACGCAGTAATAGCGTGAGGCTTGCCCATGAGAATAACCACCGGGAGAATCGAACTTTGCCGCAAAGCAGGCCGCAACCTTATGGCTGCTCTCCTCATCACAGTGAGTGTATCCTGTGTTTCTTTCGCGCAGGACGCAAACCCGGCGACCGTCACCCCGCAGGTGCAGACGCTTTACTCAGAGGCGACCGCAGCTGAAAAGAATGGCGATCATGCCACAGCGATTCAGAAGTACCAGGACATCATCAAGCTTTCGCCTGGCTTGGCGCGCGCGTATAACAACCTGGGGCGGCTTTACTTCAACCAGGGCAATTATCCTGCGGCCATCAAAGTACTGGAAAAAGGGCTCGCCATCGATCCAGGGATGTATCCCGCCTACGTCATTCTTGGGGCATCGTATTCGCAAAGCGGGGATTATAAAAAGGCGAAGGCGCCGCTCGAATCCGCGCTGGCGAAGAACCCGGGCGATCTTCACGCAGAGATGCTGTTGGCAAGCACCCTGATGAACCTCAATGATTACGAGGCAGGCGCGGCCCGCCTGAGACATATCCTGACGCAAAACCCCGACGACTGGCAGGCGCAGTACCTTCTCGGAAAGGCATACCTTCAGCTCTCCAAAGAGACGTTATCGAAGGTAATTCAGCATGATCCGGATTCGGTTCTGGCTCATGAAATCAAGGGGGAAGAGTTCGAAAACATCAACGACTTCGATGGCGCGCTGGTCGAATACAAAAAAGCTGTAGATCTTGATCCTCACCAGCCAGGAACGCATTTTCATCTCGCGAATGCGTTTTGGATTATCGGAAAGTGGCCCCAGGCGCAGAAGGAGTTTGCGGCTGAACTGGAGAATGATCCGACTAGCTGTGCAGCGCGGTGGAAGATGGCTGATTCGATGCTGGAAGCCAAGGAAGCGGCCGACCCAGCGCTGGTGGAACTCAACCAGGCGTTGAAGCAGTGCCCTGAGCTGGTTCAAGCGCATCTTGATCGCGCCCGTGCGCTGGTTAAATTGGGACATTTCGGCGAGGCACTGCCTGATCTGAAGATTGCAGAGGCGGCCAGCCCTGATGATCCCGCGATCCATTTTCTGTTGTCGACCGTTTACCGGAATCAGGGCAACGCCTCCGAGGCGAAAGCCGAGATACAGCGTTACGGAGAGCTTCAGCAAAGAGTGACAGAAAAAGCGACGCAGCACGCTAACGATGTTATGGCGATCCGCTCAAACACCCAGTAGGAAACTGCGCGATGGTCGCCAGGTTTTTCCACTTGACAGAGCTGTAGTGCATCCGTTTGAATCATCAGCGGCGTGGAATCGGTACCATAGCCGATTGGAAATGGTACCGGTACCAGCAGCACTCGCTGCCTACGACCTCGGGAGGCCCCAAACATGCGGTTCGCAATCAAACACTTTCCGGTGAAGCTTTGGCACTTCACCCTGGCTCTGCTGCTCGCGGTCTCGTGTCAATATTCACTGGCCCAGCTCGATAGAGGAACCATCCAGGTCATCGTGGCCGACAATACCGGCGCTGTTGTCCCCAATGCCGTCGTTACCGTGACGGATACGGCTACCGCTCAAAAATATCAACATCATGGCTCCGCCAACGGCCAGTACACCTTTCCCTACCTTCCGGCCGGCCAGTACCAGCTGGACGTAACCGCCCCGGGCTTTAACACCGCGACGCTGACCGGTGTCGTCCTGAATGCCAATGACACTACTTCGCAGCGAGTATCGCTTACGGTTGGCACGGCTACGCAAAGCGTGACGGTGTCAGGAAGTGAGGTTGGCATGAACCTGGAAACCTCCGAGCTCGGCGCTGTGATCTCGACCAAACAGGTAAAGCAACTGCCTCTCAACGGGCGCGATTTTACCGACCTGCTGTCCCTTATCCCAGGTTCCATTAACTCCGCAGGCCAGCAAGGCAGCCAGAACAGCATGGACGGCTTCTCCACTGCTACCATCGGCGCCAATGTGCTGGTAGATGGTACCGACGCCACCCGTATCGACTGCAACTGCGTGTTCACCACTTTCGGTAACGGCGATGCACGCCTCACACGCTCAAGCATCGATGACATCCAGGAGGTGCGCGTACTCTCCTCCGATTACTCGGCTGAAAGCGGGCGTTCCATTGGAGACATCATCAACGTGATCTCCAAATCAGGCACCAACAGCACGCACGGCGAGTTCTACGATTATTTCCGCAACAATGCCCTCGATGCGAAGAACTATTTTGCCACTCCCGGTGTGGGCTTTGCCTTCAGAATGAACCAATTCGGAGGTAACCTCGGGGGAAAGATCATCACGGACAAGCTGTTTTATTTTATAAATTACGAGGGCATCCGGCAGGCGGTTGACAATGCCACCTTTGCCTACGTTCTCAACCAGAACCTTCGAGCAACTGCCGTTCCCGCCATCCAGCCGCTCATCGCCCTCATACCTCGGGGCAATGCCGGACCGGCCCCCATTATTGGGAACACCAACTTTGGTTACTGGTTTGACCGCTACAACGGCGAAACCACGCAAACCCTGCAAGAGGATACGGGCGCCGTCAAGCTGGACTACATTCTTAGTCAGAAAAACAACTTCTCGTTCCGTTATAACGCCAACGATGCTGAGACCTCCGGGGCGTATGGACTAGCCATTGGCGAAACAGCCAGTGCGCCCGAGAACGTACAACTAGGCAAGTTCACCTGGAATTACACCACCGAGAATTTCATCAATGCCGCAGGCATCGCGGTAAACCGTGTGGTGTCCAAACAGTCACCGGGCGTAGCCAATCCCTATCTAAACTGCAACGGATGCAGCGTTGGTCTGGAGCTGGTGCCGACTCCCCAGTTTGAAGCCGTCGTGCCGGACGATTCCATCCAGTTGATCGACACGGCAACTAAAATCATCGGCAATCACACCCTGAGCTTCGGCATCAACTTGCAGAAGAACCAGGTAAATCGGGAGCTGACTCCTCAGAGCACGATTACTTTTGCGGCCGGCCCACCGGTACCGGCGGCGGCCGTTAACCCTGCCGACGGCATTCCTTCCGGTGGCCCGGAGGGTTTCCTTGCCAATCAAGGTGTGGGCTTGAGCGTGACCGGTTATCCCATGACCGGAGTCTGGAACTCGTACTATTCCTTCTTCGTGAATGACAACTGGCGCGCCACCCACCGTCTCTCTGTGAACGTGGGCTTGCGTTACGATTACAACACCGTGATCCATGATCCCACCCACAAGGTGGAGAACTTCAACCTGGCTTCGCTATCGTTGGAACCCGGAACCAAATCTTTCTACAATCCCAACTGGCTCGACTTTTCCCCCCGCGTGGGCTTTAATTGGGATCCCTACGGATCAGGCCGAACTTCCATCAAGGGCGGCTACGGTATTTTCTTCCTGCCCATTGCGCCCGGCGACCTTCTGAATCTCGCCACCAATACAAATCAGAATATCTCCGTGAACATCTACCAAAATCTCACGTGTAACCCTACCCTCAATATCTCGTATCCGCTTCCCCCAACTTTCCCGACGTGTACTCCGGCTGCTCCATCAAACATCAGCTTTGTGTCGCCGCAGACGCGGGATTCGTATTCGGAGCACTATAGCCTGAGCCTGCAGCAACAGATCGCCAGGAATACCGTGTTCACCATGGCCTATGTCGGCAACCATGGCCTGCACATATCAACCGGTCTGAACCTCAATGCGCAAAGCCCGGTGACCAACGACAGGGCCATCTCAAATGATTTCGGAAGTCTGAACCTGACCGGGTATCTGGCTGGCTCGAAATACAACGCCATGCAGCTCAACCTTCAGCGCTCGTCAAGCCATGGCCTCACTGTAAACACCAGCTACACCTGGGCCCATGAGCGTGACGATGAACTGCAGTTGTTCGAAAGCTACCAGAATGTGAACAACCTGCATCAGGAATGGGCGGACGGCGATACCGATGTGCGCAACGCCTTCTCTCTCGGTATGACTTACGACTTGCCCATCGTCCCTGAGGTGCCAAAGGCAGTAGGCAAGGGATGGGAGATTACATCGGTGACGCAAGTGCGCTCCGGCCTGCCTTTCTCGGTAACGCTTCCCGGATATCTGAATGCCAACACCTATCGCCCAGATTGCGTTCTAAGCAGTAACCGCGCAATCAACTACAGCGCACCGTTGAATCAGTTGAACCCGGCGGCCTTTTCCGTCCCGCCCGTGGGCGTCTTCGGAAACTGCCAACGTAACGTGGCCCGAGGTCCGGTCTTTGTGCAACCAGACGTTGGGCTTGTAAAACTGACCAACATCACCGATCGTCTCAGCTTTGAATTCAGAGGTGAGTTCTTTAACATCATCAACCATCCCAATTTTTCCAATCCTGGAGCAACGCTGGGAGGGGCTGGGTTTGGCCAAAGTACCTCCACGATCGGCAGTAATCTTGGCAACGGTACAGCACGACAAACGCAGTTTTCAGCAAAGTTCATTTTCTGAGAAACTGCTATTCCTAAACCAGCGGGGCGGCGTCAATTGGCCGCCCCAGGCTGAATCGAGATCCCCTTAGGCCGCGCCTACAGCGTTCAGTGCGCCCCGGCTCGCGCACAAAGGTTTTCCGGCCTGGGCTTACGTTTTGTGGATGCTTTCTCCTTTGCGGTTTTCTCACGCAGGGACTAATCAGGCATTAGCATTGACAGCACTAATGCGCGATCGGAATCGAGACTCTTTCATAGGGCGCTAGACCGCGCTTTCTCCCGCACGAATGCGGGGGCTCCCGCCACCAATTTGGGCAAGTGCCGCTTTACTGTTGGTGCCCGTGGGCTGAGCTTGCAGGCTCCTCCACACGCAGGATCTGATCTGCCCGGACGTCTCGCAACGACTGGACAATCCCGCTGGGCCAATCTATTTCGACCCTTTGTGCCACCGCATCCGTGCCCATGCCAAAGTGAACGCGCTTATCGCTGGAGGATAAATAACTCGATCCCGTAGTTACCGTTCGGCACTGCGTTCCGCCGCTGGTGGTCAGTTTCACTACGGCACCGATACCATCGCGATTGCTGGTATGCCCCACCAGGTCGAGAAGAATCCAATGATTCAGGCTAGGTGTGTCGTTCCGTAATAAGTATGCGGGCCCATCGTTCGTTGTAACCGCCAGGTCCACTTTGCCGTCGTTGTTGATGTCACCGCTCGCCAGTCCGCGCCCTGCGAGCGGCTTCTGGAAGATGGCTCCGGCGTTCTTGCTTACGTCGATGAACTGCTTCGAGTCATTGCGTGCCAGCAGAAGAGGCTCTAAATAGCGTTGGTCAGGGTGGGTTAGCTGGATGTTATCGAGCACGTGGCCCTGGGTGGCGACCAGGTCTTTCCAGCCATCATTGTCATAGTCGACGAAAAGAATCCCCATGCCGGAATGGGGTGCGGTGATGCGTCCGATGCCAGTCGATTCGCTGGCATAAGTGAACGTTCCATCGTGGTGATTGTTGTAGAGAGCATACTGCTGGCCGGCAAGCGATGTGACGATCAGGTCGGGCCAACCGTCATTGTTGTAATCCTGAAAATCTACTCCCATGCCTGCATAGGTGTTTCCATCGCCATCGATGGAGACACCTGCATCGAGTCCATCCTCTTTGAATTTGCCGTTTCCCTGGTTATGGTAGAGAAACTCCAGCATCGAGTCGTTGGCTACGAAGAGGTCGGTTCTGCCGTCATGATCGTAATCGGCAATGGCTAGCCCAAGAGCGCGGCCAGGCTTGTCGAGGCCAGCTTTACCGGTCCAGTCACTAAAATGGCCATTACCATCGTTGTGGTAAGCGATGAGCGTAATCGGCTTGAATGTGTCGGGGTGACAGTAGCCGCGGTATCCAGGCAGGTGCTGGCCGCACCAGATATCGTTAAAATCCCAGTCAAGGTAGCGGCCTACTACCAGGTCCAGTTTTCCATCGTTATCAAAATCAAACCAGATGGCTGAAGACGACCAGCCGCTCGCGCCCACCCCCGCTTGCGCGGTTACATCGGTAAAGCTTCCGTTACCGTTGTTGTGATAGAGGGTGTTGTGTCCATAACCGGTAACATAGAGATCTTCGTATCCGTCGTTGTCGTAGTCGCCCACAGCAGCGCCCATATCGTAGCCGCTGCCCGCCACCCCTGCTTTCGAGGTGACATCTTCGAAACTTCCATCCGGGCGCTGATGGTAAAGCCGGTTAAAGTAGCTGGGGCCGGCCTTCTTTGGCAGATCGTGCAACGCTTCGGGGTCATTGAGCTTGGCGCCGTTTACCAGGAAAAGGTCCAGGCGGCCGTCATTATCGTAGTCGAACAGCGCAACGCCCGAACCCATTGTCTCCAGAAGGTATTTCTTCGAGGTGTGCGAAGCCCGGTGCTCAAAGGTCACTCCGCTCGCCTGAGTAATGTCGGTAAACCTTGGGGCCGGGGCAGCTGGTACAGACCCCGTTGTGTGCTGCGCGTTCACTCGGCAACTTAAAAGACCCGGGCAGAGAAAACACAAAAGCAAGAATGGAACGAGCTGATTGCGGCTGGGCCGATCCATGACAACCCCGTAATCCAGATACTACCTTGCATCCACTCTGAAGGCTCATGTCATCTTGACAGTCGTGTTTCCAGATAATAGATTCCAAATTGCGGCTGTGGAACCGTTACCATAATTGCAGGCTCGATCCGCGAGGCAGTCCCGGAGGGTTAGCCCTTTATCCATGTTCAATCGACGAGAATTCATTCAGGGGCTGGCCATTGCGGCCTCGGCAAACCTCCGGACAGCAGCGCTAGCACTCGATGGCAACGGCCCTATCCCGACGCTCTACTACATGGATGGCTACCACGGCGGCGTCAGGGGACACATGCCCGCAGGGTGCTGGCGCGACATTCTGAGCGCGATGCGTGAGTTCCCAGAGTGGAAGTTAAGCCTGGACGTCGAAGCTTCCTCGTGGGAAGTACTCCGTCGTGAGGATCCTCAAGCCTATGAGGAGCTAGCTCTCTACCTTAAAGATAATTCCCTCAATTCCAGGGTCGAGATGGTGGCTGCGACCTTCGCCCAGCCCTATGGGTGGGCGATCAGCGGCGAGAGTAACATTCGCCAGTTGCAGCGCGGCTTGCAGGTGATACAGGAGCAGTTTCGCGAAATCCGCGTGGTCACGTACGCCGTGCAGGAACCCTGCTGGGCTTCGTGCCTGCCGCAGATTCTGCGCTCTTTGCGCTTCGATGGAGCGTCGCTCAAGAACGCGAGTACGGCTTGGGGCGGCTACGCGGCCGGCTTCGATGCGGATGTCTTCCATTGGATCGGCCCGGATGGCACAGAGATCACCACCGTGCCTCGATATGCGGTTGAAAAACTGGAAGAAACCTGGGAGACGGAATCCGTCGATGCGACGCCGGAGTTCAGCCAGAAATGCGTCGCCCATGGCATTGCTCATCCCGCGGGAATGTGCTTCCAGGATCTGGGATGGGCGGCCAAACCCAGGGTCCAGGGATCCTACATTCGTTTTGCCACCTACCGTGAGTACATTCACACCATCGCCACTCCACCAACCAAGAGCTGGCGCTTTGGCATCGAAGACATACTCGTCACCCTCCCCTGGGGCGACCCCACGCTGCAGAAAGTAGCGCAGCAGGTTCGTTCCGCAGAGAATCGCCTGGTAACCGCAGAGAAGATGGCTGCCATGGCCTTCATCAAGGAGAAGACGGTCTGGCCGGAGCAGGACTTTCGCGACGCCTGGGATGACGTGCTGCTCAGCCAAGCGCATGATGCATGGATCACGGCCACCACTCGGCAAGGCCGTGATGCCTGGGCATTCAGAGTTGCTTCCAACACTCTGAACGCGCAACAGACCGCGGACGAGATCATCGCCGTTGCAGCGTCGGCCCTGAGTACAGGCACGGCGAGCAAGCCACAGATCCCTCTGGGCGGCCAATGGGTCCGGGTCATCAATCCGCTGGGGTTTCAACGAGACGACTTGGCCCAGGTAGAACTGGCAACCGATCCAGGTACCTCGAGTATTCAAATCACCGATGGCGCCGGCAATCCCGTCCCTGGCCAACTTGTCATCACTCGCGAATATCTGCCCCTGGACTCGCTGAGAGGTTTAAGCCGCACCCGCACGATCGCTCCGGAAAAAAGCGCCGCGCCCGTTGCCTCCGCCGGCATCAACAACGCCATCGTCTTGTTTCGAGCGCATGCGCCGGCCATGGGTTATGCCAGCTATCTGCTGACCCCTTCCCAGGAAAAGAGAGAGAGTTCGCCGAGCAAGGTTTCCGCGACCTCTGCACCGGACGGAACCGTCCTGTTGCAAAGCGACTTGTATCGCCTCCAACTCGATCCCAAGAAGGGAGGCGCCGTCACCAGCTTGTTTGCCCAGCAACTGGGAAAGGAATTCTGTTCACCGGACTCCGAGCGTCTCTTCAATGAGTACCGGGGCTATTTTATTGAGCAGCAGGCCTGGCGCAGCAGTACGGAGAACCCTGCTCAGATCAAAATCGTAGAGAATGGTCCGGTGCGCGCAGTCGCTGAGATCGACGGTCAAGTCGGAGGCGTACCCTACAGGACCCGCATCACCCTGGTGGAAGGTCAACGCAGAATCGATTTCCACGTGCGCTTCCTCTTCGAAAAAGATACCTGGATCGGCGACCCCTGGGATATCAAACCGGAGGAGCGAAGGACCGAACAGAGGCGTTCGCAGAACGACGGCCGTTGGAAGCTACAAGCTTTTTTCCCCGTATCCTTCGATCAAACGCATCTCTACAAGAACGCAGCCTTCGACGTCTGCCGCAGCCAAAATGTGGACACGTTTTTCCAGCGTTGGGACGAGATCAAGCACAACATCATCGTCAATTGGGTAGACCTTGTCGATGCGGAAGAAAGCCACGGTATCGCGCTTATCTCCGATCACACCACCGCCTATACCCACGGACCCACGCATCCTTTGGCGCTCGTCCTGGGCTGGGCGTGGGAAGGCGGCTTTTGGTGGGGCAAGCATCCGCTGAGGGGCGAGCAGGAGATGAGCTACGCCATCGTTCCCCATCCTGGACGCTGGGATCAAGCTTCGATCGCGCAGGAATCCAGCCGTTACAACGAGCCCTTCGTGACCCAATTAGTGGATGGCCGCCGCTCGGGAGCCGATGACACCTTTTCCCTATTGAGCCTGAAAGACCCTGGAATACAGGTGTCCACGATGTTGATTGAGAAAGGGCTGCTGCTGGTTCGCTTGTTCAATGCAGAGAGCGATCAGGCAGAACAGGTCGTAACTTTTAGTGAGCGGCCGCTTCGCATCGAAATTGTTGAACTAGATGGACGTGTTACCGGAAAGCTCGAGGTTCACTCAGTCGCCAGAAACAGCCACCAGGTTACGCTCAAAATACCCAGGTTTGGTCTCCGAGTGCTGCAGTGTGCCTGGTAGCACGCTGAGGCTCTCAACGCCGTCTTCGTTGGAGGAAACACGCTTTATGTACCACCCGCGCCCTACTGCAACGCATCTCCGCATTTCATTTTGCGCCTTAGCCTGCGCACTCTGCCTCGCCGTAGCGCCGGCCCGAGCCCGCTCTGCTCCAGTCGCCACGCCTCAGGCATCCTGGGTTGGCACCTGGGCTGCGGCGCCTTTCAGCGGCGATCCCTGGCATCATGTTCCCACCCTGGTTGACTCAACCTTGCGTCAGATCGTTCATACCTCTGTTGCCGGCCGGGCTTTGCGCGTTCACTTCACGAACGAATTCGGTACTGAGCCGCTGCGCATCGACGCCGCCAGCGTTGCAATCAGCGCCGGCGACTCTGCCATTCAGCCTGGCTCAATTCGCTCCCTAACCTTCGGCGGCCGGCCCTCCATCACCATCCCCCCAGGCGCCCAAGCCCTGAGCGATTCGGTCGACCTGTCGACACCAAACTTCGCTGACTTGGTCGTTAGCCTCTTTCTGCCTCTGCAGCGAATCAGTAACGTCTCTGGGCACTCCGGCGCCCAGCAGACCAACTACATCCAAAGCGGCAACGAAGTCGGTGCCCCCCGGCTGTCAGCGCCCACCACCACTCCCTCCTGGTTTTTCCTTAAAGGCGTAGACGTTCTGCCGGTCGTGCCTCAGTCCGCTGCGGTCGTGGCCTTCGGCGACTCTATTACCGACGGCGCACATGCTACCGAGAATGAGAACCACCGCTGGCCCGATTACCTGGCGGTCCGGCTACACAACAATCCGGCGACGGCGAATCTTTCTGTCCTGAATCAAGGTATCGGCGGCAACTGTGTGCTGATCACTTGCACCGGCCCCAATGCGCTGGCGCGGTTTGATCGCGATGTCATTGCGCAGGCTGGCGTCCGCTACGTTATCGTGCTCGAAAGTATCAACGACATTGGCAGCCTCCACAACGTGAACCAGCCGGACTACCACCTCACCGCTGAGGATCTTGAACAAGGCCTCGGCCAACTTGTGGCCCGTGCCCACGAGCACGGTATCAAAGTTTTCGGAGCCACCATCACTCCTTACCAGGGAGCCGGTTACTTTACAGAAAAGGGCGAGCAGATTCGCGAGGCTGTCAATACGTGGATTCTTACCAGCGGCGTGTTCGACGGAACGGTCGACTTCGATAAGGCCACCCGCGACCCCAACCATCCCCTCGTCTTCGCATCGCAGTACGACAGCGGGGACCACCTCCACCCCAAAGACGCCGGCTATTCTGCTATGGCTGATTCCATCGACCTCAGCCTGTTCCAATAAACCGGGAATTGGCTAGCGGCTGAAAGGGTGCGGGTCTCGAGCCGTGGTATCCCATTCAAGCCCCAGAAACCGGGCTTGAATGGGGCACCCAGCCTTTGTTGGTGGTGAAACAGGCTGGTCTACTGTTGCTCATGCTGTCCTTAGTAGTACCCCTGGGTGTCGCGTCTTACGCTGACTTTTCCCGCATAGCGCCGCGAAATAAAGATGAAATAGATTACCGACAAAGCGAACCCCACGGGCCACCAAAAAGAGGCGAGGCGCAACGATTGCTCGCCCGCAGCGGCAGAATAGGCGGTCATGGAATTCGCTGGCGCCAGAGTGGAATACAGCATCACCGGGAAAATAGCGGCGCCCCCCGTGGTCAATAACCCTACCAAAATAAAATTCGACCCCAGAAACGCCCTCATTTCATGGCGGGCACTGAGGCCAGAAATCATTGTGCCGGTCGCGATCAGGATTACGAACACTCCCAGCCAGCAAAACGGATTGTGAATTGCGCGTCCAATAACGTCGTGACGAACCGCCCAGGACTCGATCGTGATCACCAGAAAGAGCGGAACAGCTGCAGCCCACAGATAAGTTGCATATTTGGAACTACGATCATGTACCGGGCCTTCCGTTTTCAGCGTGAGATAGGTCGCGCCGTGAGCAGCGAGGATGGTAGCTGCGAAGATGGCGATGGATATCGTGTACCAGTCGAGCAGCCCGACCTGTCCGCGCACGCGGAAATTTGTGAAAAATGCCATGGAGAAATTGCCATCGGCATCGACCGGCACCCCCCGTGCAACGTTGCCTGCGGCAGCACCAAAAAGGATGGCTAGCAGACAATTGGAAAATACGAAAACGAAATCCCAGAACCCTTGCCACAAGCGATCGTCGATATGCCCACCAACTTCGATAGAAATACCGCGCAGAATCAGGTTCCAGAGAATTAGAAAAAGCGCGAGGTAGTAGCCTGCGAAAGCTGAAGCCAGGAGACGGGGAAATACCGCCAGCAATGTGCCCCCAAAACCGACAAGCCACACTTCATGCCACGACCAAAGCGGCCCGATCGCGGCAATCACCTGCCGCCGCTCTTCCGGGGTTCTGGCGACAAACCAGTGAAGCATCCCAGCGCCGAAGTTGCGCCCATCCAAAACCACATAGATGATGAGCATCAAGCTAACGATGGCATACCACATCGCGATCATGGCAAACCTCCCTCTCTTTAGCCCAGGACCGCTTCTTCGCGCTGCCCCGATGGATTAGCCATTGGTTCGTGGTCCGGACCAAGGGCGATCTCGCGGCCAACCAGGTATAAAAAGAGCAGGCCGAATACAAAGTAAAGGCCGGCGAAGCCGATCAACGTGAACAGGGTGTCCCCCCCGCTCACCACTTTGCTATAGCCTTCGTTGGTGCGAAAGAGGCCATAGATCAACCACGGTTGCCGTCCCAGTTCTGCCGTCATCCATCCCAGGGTGTTGGCAATGTAGGGGAAGGGAAGCGCCAGCATCAAAACCCACAGCAGCAGGGTGTTGGATTCGATTCCACCCCGCCAGGCTTCGAACCTGGCATAGGCCATAAGCACGATGAAAGCCGTGCCCAGAGTGATCATTAAGTGAAATGAATAGTAGAGAATCTCGATGTTGTCAGGCCAGGTATTCGCAGGAAATTCGTCCAGCCCGTGTACATAACTTCCAAAGTGACCATAGGCCAGAAAACTCAGTGCGCCAGGCAGCTCGATAGGATTGTCCAGGCGCCGCGCCGCAACATTGGGTTGACCGATTACCGCGACACCCGCATCGGGTCCGCCAACGAACTTGCCTTCCATTGCGGCGAGCGTTACCGGTTGGTGCCTTCCAACCATCTTGGCCTGCTGGTCGCCGGTCGGAAAGGCAACCAGAAGGGACGCGATGAGCCCCGTCCACGTTCCCGCGCGTAGATAAAGCTGAGCCTGGATCGGATGCAGTTGCCGCAACGCATACAACGCCCCAACCGCTGTAACTACGAACGAGCCTGTTACCAGAGCCGCTATTTGATTGTGTGAGAACTGGATCAAGGCCCACGGATTCAGCAGGTAGGCACTAAAACTCCCGATGCCGAGGGACCCTCGCGAATCGACCTGATAGCCCACCGGATGCTGCATGAAGGCATTGGTGACCAAAATGAAGTAGCCTGACAGCCAACTTCCCACCGCCACCGCAACCGCTGCCAGGAAGTGAAGGCGAGGACCCAACCTCTTTTCGCCCCAGATGAGCGCGCCCACGAAGGCGCTTTCCAGAAAGAATGCGAACATCCCTTCCATGGCCAATGTCTGTCCGATCGTGCCGCCGGCGTAACGGGAAAAGCCTGCCCAGTTGGTTCCGAACTGAAATTCCATGGGGATGCCGGTCACGACGCCAATGGCGAAATTGAGCCCAAAAATTTTGGCCCAAAAGCGCACGGCTAGATTGTATTTTTCATCTCCCGTCTTAAGAGCGCGCCATTTCCAGTACACAAGAAACCAAGCCAGTCCCATGGTGAGCTGAGGAAACAGGTAGTGATAGATGAGCGTAAAGCCGAATTGAAATCGGCTCCAAAACGCTGGATCTGAAAGACTCATCGCTACACCTCTCTGGAATCCCGGATTTACGCATCAGCGACGGCCGCCGCCGCTCGGAGCTGTTTTTGGTCCATGAACTGACACTGGAGATTTGACGCTGGAGATCATGCATCGGGCTGAAGAAATAAATGGAAAATCCATCCTTCGTCCGGGCTAATTTCAATCGCAGGTCCGACCGTTTGAATTACGCCCGAAATCCCGAGAAAAATTTATTGGCCAATAGTATCGGCGATACCAAAGTAAAGGGAGGGGAATTGCTCAGAACGCGCCGTTTGACCGGTCACTGAAACCGCTTGCCGAACTGAGAGGCACTCTTGCGTGGATGGTTGTGCCGTGCTTTGGCTGCGATTCGATGGAAAGCGTTCCCTTGTGTAGTTTCAGCCGCTCTTCCATGCTGACCAGGCCCAGCCCTCGACCCCTCTTTGCAGCTTCGCCATCAAAGCCTACCCCACGGTCACTCACGGAAAGATGAACCTCATCCGGCGTTCCCCACAAACCCACTTCTACTTTCCGTGCTCCACTGTGTTTTACCGCGTTGCGGAGAGCCTCCTGCAGGACCCGGAAGAGGCAAAGAGAAATGTCCGGCGGCAGCGGACTGGGCAGATCGTGGCTTTTGAAGTCAACCTTCACCCTGGTCTGCTCACCGAGCTCCTGACAGTGGCCTCTCATGGCGGCAACCACGCCCAGATATTCGAGTTTCGTCGAATGCAACTCGTGCGACAAGGTTTGAACATCGGTTGCTATCTCGCTCATCTGCACCTGTAATTCGCCCATGCGGATGCGGATTTCGGGCAGGCCGGGAGGGTCTCGGTGGAGTTGTTCCAGCTTGACGGCTAACAGTGCGAGACGTTGACCAAGGTCATCGTGAAGCTCTCTGGCAATACGTCTACGCTCCTGCTCCTGCGCATCAATCAACCTGCGGCTCACGTCGGCGAGCGCTGCTTCCGCTTGTTTGCTCTCCGTGATGTCCGCGACCATGCCTACAATCCGCACCAACTTGCCCTGCTCGTTAAAGTGTGCGCGACCCGTTCTCTCCACCCAAATCACACTCCCGTCGGGACGTGCCATGCGGTGGCTGACTCGAAGGTCCGGTCTTTCAGCGCTAAGCGCAGCATCCGCGGCCAAAACCTTTTCCCGGTCATCCGGGTGAACCTTGGCTAAGGTCTGTTGGCCGGTGGTGAGGTCGGCCTCCTTGTCAGTGCACAGCATCTCCGCATACTCTCCCGAACGGATCATGACGTCGGTGGCCGCATCCCACTCATACGAGAACATCTTTCCGGCATATGCAGCTAAACGGAAGCGCTGCTCGCTTTCTCGCAACGCATCTTCCGTCCGCCTTCGTTCCGTGATGTTCTCCAAAAAGGCAAAGACCAGCGGGGACTCTCCATCGATATTTTTCAAAAGAGAGACATGCAAACGTCCCCAGAACTGATCCCCATCTTTCCTTACGTAGTGTTTTTCGAGTGAATATTGATCGATGACACCTGCCCGAAGCCGTTGAAACAGAGCCCAATCGTCCTGGGAATCTTCCGGATCAGCAAATTGGCAACAATTCATGCCGCACAATTCGTTCTCCCCATATCCCAGCATGGAGCAAAGCGCCGGGTTGGCAAGCAAAACTCTTCCCTCGAGATCCTCCACCGCGATTCCCAGGGACGCTTGCTCAAAAAGATATTGGAAAAGCTCTTTAGCCTGTGCCGGCAATGCGATTGAGGACATGACGACTCCAGAAAGTGTCCTCACCCTAGCATTTTCTGCTGCAAAAGTGGAGCTATCTTCCGGTCTAAAAGTGAAATTCTGTTGAAATCGGACTGGCCAGCCGAAAGCCGTGGAATTTCCAGCCGGCAGATGCAGAGCGAGGCGGCCGCTCCTCATTTTGTGGTTGGTGTACTAGCAACAGTGCTAGTTGTTCGATCGGATCCGATGGGTTAATCCTGGAGCTTAGTTTGGGGCCCAGGAGGCCTTAAGAGATGAACGGAATGAACGACGCTCCAGAAATCAACTTCGAGCAGATCAAGCTTTCGCAGAAGAAGACCTCCTGCGCCCGTGTCACAACTGCGGGACTGAGAGACATAGCCCAATGCGCCGAGGGCGAGCAGTTGAAACAGCAGTACGACTCCACTCTCGAGGAGTGGAGGAAGCAGTTGCAGCCGCCGGTCCGTCCTTTCAAGCAGGACCCGGCCTCAGCCCGGCTCCGAGAAGAAGCATTGATCAGCAGGAACGCCGCCGCCAATCGGATGTACCTCCATCGGGCGGCCTGCGCAGTTTGTAGGCGGAGAAGGTGAAGGCGTGCTCCCTGCGGTCCTCAATTTATTGTTATAGCGAATAAGTCCTATCTCCCACGATAGGCTCTCATCTGAAGTAGCGAGTGAGGCACTGTAAAGGAGATGAATATGTGGAACACCGATCCAAGTAAGGGCTTGTGACAATGATCGATGCAAGGGAAAATCCTTCGCTTATCGAATCCGGATAGCTATGGAGAGGCTGCACTCCAGAGCTCTGCGGAGGAATGCAAATGAGACTTTCAGGATAGGCGAGCGTGATAGGCTGATGGCGCCATGACGACGTTAGGCGGCAAGGTGGTTTTAATCACCGGCGGCAGTGCGGGAATCGGCAAGGCTGGTGCGAGGGTGTTTGCTGAAGCTGGAGCGATCGTCGTGTTCGCCGCGCGCGGAGCCGAACGTGGTCAGCTAGTTGAGCGGGAGTTGCGACGGGTGGGTTTGGATGTCCACTTCCTGCAGGCGGACGTATCTCAGTCCGAACAGGTCCGAGCTCTGATTGCCTTAACCGTCGAACGATTTGGGCGCCTCGATTGCGCTTTTAATAACGCCGCTGTCTTGACTAAGATCACGCGCACAGCCGATTTCAGCGAGGATGATTTCGATGCCGAGGTGGCCCTAAATCTGAAGAGTGTATGGCTCTGCATGAAATACGAATTGCTGCAAATGCAGAGCCAGGATCCGCGGGGAGGCGTGATTGTAAACACTTCCTCGATAAACGGGCTTGGGGGCGCACAGGGTGGATCTTTGTATTCCATGGCCAAGGCTGGCATTTTAGGTTTGACCAAATCAGCGGCACAAGAATACGCGGCGGATGGGATTCGAGTGAACGCATTGGTTGCGGGCGGATTCGATACTGAGATGTTGCATAACGCCGTGAGCCAAGCTGTAGGCGGTGATGCTGCAAAGATCGACGCCAGATTAAAGGGTTTCGCTGGAATGGTCCCTGCTGGTCGCATAGGCAGACCCGAAGAGGCGGCGCAAGCTGCGCTATGGCTGTGCAGCGATGCTGCCTCGTATGTGACAGGACTGTCCATGATTGTTGATGGCGGTCTCACCGCCTGGGCGCGCTAAGCAACTAACAACTCCGATCACAAACGGCGTGCGGTCTTGCCGGCGCTCACGCGCCTTCGATGATGCGGAAGTCGCGCTCTGCGCCCGAGCCCAGTGCCTGAAGCGCCTTTCCGTAAGCCTCGCTTTGGTGAGCCGCCACGGCGATCTCAAAGCTGTCGAATTCAACCAGGATCGTCCGCTGCTGCAATCCGGCTTCGTGGGCCTGAATCTGGCTCGTGGACGTGGTTAAGAAGCGCCCGCCGAATGACTCAACCGCGGGCCGTGCTAACGCCGCATAAGGCTTCAGTGCCGATTCATCCGAGATCGATCGATATGCAACGACCCAATAACCTTTCTTCATACTGTCTCCTTCAGCATACGGGGATGGAAGAAATTGGTTCGTCCTCCCCCATATAGATGCGCCGGCTAGTGCTCACGCAGACTCTTTACGGGAAAGCCCAAGGGTACGGCGTTGGGCCTAGCGATAATAGCCCGACCTGGTCATAACAACGAGGTTTTGCTTGCGCACTTCAGGATGCCTGGCGAGAAACTCCGGACTAAGTCGAAGGCTCAGCTTGCAAAATTTCCCCTGGGACGCTGCAGCGGTGGGCTTGTATCCGAGTGTGTAACGGGCGCGGACCTGATCGATGAGCAGAGCAAGATTCTCTGGAACCTCCTTCGTCCCGGTGCTGAGGACGGGACCGCCAGTAGCCCGGGCATATTCATCAATGTCTCCCAGTCGCGTTCCTCCTGAGCCCGACGCCGTGATGGCACGGTAGGTCTCTGCGGTTCTGTCGATGAGAACCGAAACCACCGCTCCGGATTGAAGCAGCCTGGTCATGGCTTCCGCTTGCGAATGGAGATGCGAAGGAGCATGCTGACCGATTGTCGCCCGGTTAAAAGCATTCTCCTGATTTGCTGTGCCGTCGGTGAGCCAAACCAGGACGCGGCGGTTGCCCTGCTTTGCTTTCATCACTTGTTCCACGGCTTCAAACATATCTTCATCGAGGAAAGTGCCCTCAACGTCGGCCATCCAGGAGGCAGTCCTGACCGCGTCGGCTGCCAACTTACGATTGGGAGTAAAGCCCTGCATCAGGTCGGCGCGAGAGGAAAAGGTCATCACGGCCACTTCGTCTTCGCGCTTCAGGTGCCCGAGGACCTGCAGGGCCGCTTGCGCCAAAGGGGCGAGCGCGGCATGCACCGTCTCGGTCATGTCAAAGAGAAACACCACGGAAAGGGAAAGTTGATCGTGGCTGAAATAGCTGATGGTCTGGGGGACGCCATCTTCAGAGAGCTGAAAATCTTCAGCCGACAGCGTATCAAGGGGAGCTCCGGACTTTTTGTTTTCCACCAAAGCGTCGAGGAGAACGAATTGCGTGTCGACATGGATGGTTGGGAGCTCGGATTGCGGCGGAGAAGCGGCAGCTCGCGTCGAACCAATCTGCGCGAGCAGTAGGGCAGTGAGGAGCGGTGCCGTCTGGATGAGAAATAGCCGTCGCCGATGGCCCACAAAATCAATGTAGCAGCCCTCGCCTGATCGCGGTTAAGATGTTCTCCGCCCCAGGACAAAAGATATTTTCGCCGATCTTTTGCGCTCTGGAAGTGCTCATCGAACACAGAAGCCGCCGCTCACACTCGAACCGTTCGCGACAAGGAGTTTTCCAGCCGCGAACGGATCTTCGTGGCGTTCTTTATCACCAGGCCGTGAGCGAGTGGCGTGGGGTTTGGCGATCGCAAATAACGAAACCCGGCTTGCCCAATTTGCGATGCCCGAAGAGAAACCATTTCAATTGAGCCACATCGGCGTATATTGCGGTTTATGACGGTGCGCTTGAAAGACATCGCAAAGGAATTAGGACTCTCCGTTGTGACCGTTTCCAAGGTCCTTCGACAGCATCCGGACATCGGAGAGGAGACACGGCAACGGGTTCTCAAGCGAGTAAGAGAACTTGACTATCAGCCAAATGTCCTGGCTCGCAGCCTGGTTACGGGCCGGAGCTACCTCATTGGTCTGGTCGTCCCCGACCTACTACATCCTTTTTTTGCGGAGGTGGCCAAGGCCTTATTAGCAGTTGTAGGCGAGCGCGGATATTCGGTGATCATCTCTTCCTCAGAGGAAGATCCGGAACTGGAGGCGCGCGAGATACGCCAGATGGTCGCACGGCAGTTGGACGCCGTGGTCATTGCCTCCTGCAGCAATGAAGCAGAGGCTTTCGAAAGGATGAATCTCCAGGGCCAGCCGTACGTCTTAATCGATAGAGGAGTTCCAGGTTTAGTCGCAAACTTTGTGGGAATCGATGACGAGGCCGCTGGACGGATAGCAACAGAACACCTTGTCGATCAGGGTTGCCGGGCTATCGCCCATATCCGGGGAAAAAATAACAGCACGGGGATAAGCAGATTTGAAGGTTATAAACAAGCGCTCCAGCGCCGCGGCGTGAAGTACTCTGATGCAAATGTCGTGGAACGGCCGACCGTTGATATCGACAGCACCCGCCACGGTGCGGAGGCCATGCGGTTCTTGCTCAAGCAACGGTCGAGACCCGACGGCGTCTTCTGTTATAACGATCCCTTGGCGATTGGCGCCATGACGGCGATCCTGGAAGCAGGGCTTCGTATTCCGGAGGATATCGCCATCATCGGCTGCGGCAATCTGCATTACGACAGCGCGTTGCGGGTTCCGCTTTCCAGTGTTGACCAGCGTAGCCAGATGATCGGGGAACACGCCGCGAAAATCCTCCTTAATATGATTGAGTCAAAGGTTCGTCCCCGGCCTGAAAGCGTTATTCTTGATCCCTCATTGGTGGTCCGTTCCTCCACACTGAGAAAACTGCAGCCTATGGGCACTGATATTCCATCCCACTTGAAAGCAAATTCCAGAAAGCGCGTGGCAGCCCCGAGAAAGGCCGATAGAAAGAAGAGCTAGACCCGCGAGAGAGGTGGTTGCCTATCGGGGGTGGGGTAGCGCAGGTGCAGCGACCTACGGTTTCTCTTCAGGTCCCACGCAGACCCTTCAGACCGCCAATTACAAAGAATGGCTGCTTTCTGCGCCAAATTCCAGCCTACCTGAAGGCGCGGCCGGTTTGATGGCATACAGGGCGATTTCCCTTGGGGCGGCAAACCAAAACTCTCTTTGCGGAAAGCCCTTGACACCTCTATAAGCCCACGAGTAGCATCCCTCACGTTAACGTTAAAGTACCCGCAGAATAGCTACGCGGACTTCGACTCCGGGGTTTCAATCCAGGTTGTTGCCGCCAACACAGGGGCTTTAAGCTCGTCACCGTCGTGCTGATGCCGGTCGAGCGATTGATGTTCTTTAGGAGGCAGTTATGGGTGGAGCGATCAGAAGGTTCTGGTTTCTCGCGGTGTCTTTCCTGCTTTTGAGTCTTGCAGGGTGGATGTCCCCCGCCGCCATGGCGCAGCAGGGAACCGCAACCATCAACGGCGTGGTCAAGGATCCGACCGGTGCCGCAATCCCAAATGCGCGGGTTGAGCTTATCAACGTCGGAACCTCAGTCGTGAGGTCAACCAGCACCAACAGCGACGGAGCCTATGCCTTCCCCAGCGTCGTCCCCGGCGTGTATACCATGCAGGCCTCGGCCACAGGTTTCTCTACGGTGACACAGCACGAGTCCACCCTGGAAGTGGGCCAGACCGCGACCTTCGATTTTCAACTGACGGTCGGTACTGCGCAGCAGAACGTTACCGTGAACGCAGCGGAGGGGGCAACGCTCGAAACTGCGACCTCGGAGCTGGGCACAGTCGTTAACACCAAAGAGGTCACCGACCTGCCTCTGAACGGCCGCAACTTCACCCAGCTACTGACCGTCACGGCGGGTGTGGCGAACATCAATCGCGACCAGAGCGCAAGCGGAGGAAGCGGATGGGCTGGTAATTCACTGGGAAGCTTCACCTTTCCGGCAGTGAACGGCGCCCGCAACCGCAGCAATTACTTTATTTTGGACGGGGCAAACGACCTGAACACGATGCTCGGGATGTACAACTATGCCCCCATCGTGGACGCCATTCAGGAATTTAAAACCCAGGGCCACAACGACCTTGCCGAGTACGGCGGCGCCGCCGGAGGCATCGTGAGCGTGGTCACCAAGTCCGGGACCAACCAGTTCCACGGCGCTCTCTGGGAGTTCCTGCGCAACGCGGATATGGATGCGCGCGGCTACTTCGAATCAACCCTGCCGCCGCTCAAACAGAATCAATATGGCGCTTCCGTGGGCGGTCCAGTCTGGATTCCGAAGGTGTATAACGGCAAGAATAAAACCTTCTTTTACGCGGCCTTTGAAGGTTTCCAGATCCGTTCCGCGATAACCACCGGAGCCCTTGCACCGACGGCTGCGGAACGTAGCGGCGATTTCAGCGGCTTGGGCGTACCCATCTACGATCCGGCGACGACCACTCTCAACCCGGCAACCGGCACCTACTCGCGCACCGCGTTCCCTGGCAACATCATCCCGGCCAACCGGATCAGTCCCATCTCGGCGCTTTTCCAGACTCTCATCCCGCAGGCTGGTCCGTTGGTTAACGGCAACAACGTCTACTCGTCCGGTCCAGCCTCGACCAGCCAAAATTCGGGAACGGCTCGTGGCGATCAGAATTTCGGCAACAATAACCAGCTCTCGTTTCGCTTCAGCGATTTCGGCCAAAACGTGGCCAACACCTCCAACGTCGTCGGGCTGAACACGATCTACGTTTACGGCCACAACTACGTTGGGCACTGGACTCACACCTTTAGTCCGACCACCTTTTCGGATGTATATTTCGGCAGGAACTTCGGCGTAACCACCACCGGCACCGAGTTTCCCGGGGAAACTCCGGCGTTTCTTAGTGAGTTGCAGACACTCGGGATGTCGACGTCCTGGATGACTCTGAACAACAAACTGTACGCACCCCAGTGGACCGCCGATAACTATCTCTCGCTGTCCGGCTCGCAGCTGCAACAGACCGGCTTGGCGGATAACTGGCAGTGGGGCGGGGCGTTTACCAAGATCATCGGCAAGCATACGATTAAGGCCGGGGGAGATTTCCAGAGCAACAACTTCCGTTCACCGATCGCCTACTCCTCAGCGGCTTTCGGGACCGCGCAGACCGCGGGCCTCGGGGCAGACCAGGGCCAGGGAGGAAACGCCTGGGCATCCCTGTTGCTTGGTGTTCCCCGTGAGGCGAGCTATCGAAACATCCTCGAGGTGGCCGGCGGCGGCTGGATTGATGGCATATTCGCTCAAGATCAGTTCAAAGCAACCAGCCGTCTTACCGTCAATGTCGGATTCCGCAACGACTTCGTGTGGACACCGATCTACGGTACGGGCAACGGCGCCAATTTCTATACCGGTAATGCTAACCCGCTCACCGGCCAGTACGAGCTCAACGCGCTTCCGCCCAACTGCTCGGCAACGCAGGGGGCGCCTTGCATTCCGACCGGCATCTACACGGCGTCCACCACGCCGGCTCCGGGCGGACTTCCCCCGAACGCCTACGTCAACCCGGCCTCAGATCATCGCGTGATCAAGAACTCGCTGTTCGACTGGGCTGGCCGGCTCGGCGTCGCCTATCGCCTCGGGGACAAGATGGTCATCCGTTCCAGCTATAGCCGCTTCTACGACGCGTGGGCTACAACGGTCCAGCTGTCGCAGAATTTCGGCGGCAACTGGCCGGCCGTGAACACCATCGACAACGCCGGGCTGAACGTCAATGTTCCCACGGCGCCTGCCAGCGATCCGCTGGGACTTGGCAGCGGCGGAGCGATTATTTATCCCATCAATGACTTCAGCCAGGTGAGCCAGTGGATGGTGGATCCGAACTTCAGAACTCCGTACATGGACCAGTGGAATGTCGGCATCGAGCGGGAGTTACCAGCGAACTCTGTTCTCGACGTCAACTACGTCGGTTCCGTCGGCAGGCATCTGGATTGGGGTCCGATCATGAACACCCCACCTCCGGGACCTGGCGATGTCCAGGCCCGGCGGCCATACCCCTACATGTTGCAGCAATGGTTCGACCAGAGCGTGGGAGACAGCCGCTACAATGCTCTGCAGGTCACTCTCAACAAGCGCACCAGCCATGGCGTTACCTTCCTGGTCGCATACACGCTGTCCCATTCGAACGACGACGGCTGCGGGTTAGGTGCAAACTGTAACTCGACGAATCCGTACAACCGGAGGGTCGACTACGGCACCTCAGACACAAACCAGGAGAACGCGTTTTCGGCAGCATTTACCCTGCAGTCGCCGTTCACCAGCAATTCCAACAAATGGGTCTCTAGTCTGGCCGGCGGATGGGCGCTCAATGGCATCGCTCAGATCGCTTCGGGGTGGCCTTACACCATAACCAACAGCGGCGATCCGGAGAACATTGGCTCCATCAGCCAGGAACGTGTGGACGTGGTCGGCAATCCGAACAGTGGGTCCGGTCTCAAAACTCCGGCGCACTGGTTTAATGTGAATGCCTTTGCAATTCAGGCGCCATACACGTACGGCAATGAAAAGGTGAACCCGTTGACTTCGGACGGGACGAAGAATCTCGACCTGTCCCTGTTCCGAACGTTCCACGTAGGACTTGGAGAATCGAGATACTTTGAATTCCGCGCCGAATCATTCAACCTTTTCAACCGGGTTATGTTCTCCATACCTAATTCGGCCCTCGGGGGCGCGAATTTCGGCGCGGTCACGGGCTCGAGCAACAACGGAGGCCAACAAAACCAACCGCGTCAGTTGCAGCTGGCCCTGAAGTTCATCTACTAGGCCGGGGTTAACCAAAGGCATCACTGCCACGCGCTGCGGCAGTGATGCCTTTTGCCTTCTATGCTTCAATGGATGCAAGCTGCAGATTCACGAGTGAGGAATGCGTTCGGCGCTGACCATACTGCTTTTCGCCGCGGTACTCTGTCTGTTTGTGTTCGCTCAGGGCATCGTGGCGCCACCCATCAGGTTCGAGGAGATCGCTGAACGAGCCGGCGTACACTTTGTAGTGGAAAATTCTCCCACCCCGGAAAAACACCAGCCCGAGACCATGCCTGCAGGTGTTGCGCTGTTCGACTACGACGGGGATGGCCTGCTCGATATTTATCTGGTCAACGGCGCCGAGATGCCATCGCTGGTGAAAACCGGCCCCAGGTATTACAACCGCTTGTTCCACAACAACGGCAACGGAACCTTCACCGACGTCACTGAGCACGCCAGGGTTGCCGGGGCAGGTTACGGAATGGGCGTGGGCGTGGGCGATTACGACAACGACGGCCGTCCCGACCTGTTTGTGGCCAACGTCAACGGGAATCAGCTATTTCACAACAATGGCGACGGTACCTTTACCGACGTTACGGTGAAGGCCGGTCTCAGCGGCGCGCTGCACCACGGGCGCAAGATGTGGTCCATCGCGGCCGGCTGGTTCGACTACAACCGCGACGGACTGCTGGATTTGTTCGTGGTGAATTACTGCGATTGGGATCCCCGCTACGAACCCAGCTGCATGGGTATCAACGGCCGCGGTTACTGCCACCCGGGCAGCTTCGCTCCACTGACCAACACTCTTTACCGCAATAACGGCGATGGCACGTTCACCGATGTCTCGGCGGAAACCGGCATTTCGAAGCTCGAGGGTAGGGGAATGGGCGTCGCCTTTGCCGACTATGATAACGACGGCTGGCCCGATGTCTTTGTGGCCAACGACAACAGCCCGAACCTTCTCTTCCATAACCTTGGTGGAAAGCGATTTGAAGAGGTTGGCCTTCAGGCAGGCGTGGCTTATAACGAAGAAGGCAACGTCCTCGCCGGAATGGGCGTCGATTTCCGGGATGTAAACAATGATGGCCTTCCGGATATCTGGCACACCGCCATCGAAAACGAGACCTTTCCCCTGTACCTGAACAAGGGAGAAGGATCCTTTGTGAACTCCGGCCAGCAGAGCCGGCTCCCGAATCTCACCAGGCCAATGTCAGGCTGGTCAAACGGCATCGTAGATCTCGACAATGACGGCTGGAAGGACCTGGTGGTGGCCCGTAGCAATGTGTTGGACAACATCGAGCAAATCTCCCGCCATTTTCACTATGCCGAACCGGACTCGGTCTTTCGCAATCTGGGTAACGGCCAGTTTGAAGATGTGAGCGCCACGGCTGGGGCCGATTTCACCCGGCTTGCCCCACACCGCGGACTCGCCTATGGAGACCTCGACAACGACGGGCGCATGGATCTCGTGGTCACTGCTCTCGGCGCCCCGGTCAGCGTGCTCCACAACATCACCGAAACGCACCATCACTGGATCCTGCTCAAACTGGTAGGAAGCAAAAGCAACAGCATGGGCATCGGCGCGCAGATTCGCATCACCACTGACGACGGCAGGAGACTCTACAATGAGGTAACGACCAGCACCGGCTATGCTGCCTCAAGCGATCCACGCGTTCACTTCGGCCTGGGTGATTCGCGCGTCATTCGTGAAATCGAGATTCGCTGGCCATCGGGTACGCGCCAGTTGCTGCACAACGTGACCGGCGATCGCGTGGTGCTAGTCACCGAACCAGCTGGTGGGAATCAGCAATAATGTGGCCAAATTTTTCACGGCTGGTTCCGTAACGAATGGTGGGTGCCCCATTCAAGCCCGGTTTTGGCTTGAGTGGGATTCCACAAAACTCAGCCCCTGAGTGTAAGGGGTGTAGATGACCATGGACATCAAGACCTGTTGCCAGTGGAGAGTGAGCGGTGGACAGCCGTGGAATCCCACTCAAGCCAAAACAAGGCTTGAATGGGCACCAATCATTGGTTACGGATCGAGATCTTTACCAGGGGGGCGTTGAGAAATGCGGGCTAGCGCTCTTCTGCTCTTACTATTGCTCGCTGCAACAGGCCTGGCGCAGCAACTGCCGCCCACTTGCAAAGCCCCGGAATCGGCCGCCCATGCGCCGGCGGGCACGTCCCCCTCCAAGGTGTATGACGCGATCGGCGTCTGGTTCGCCCAAAACGACAATCTCAAATGTTCCGTCGCGGCCTTCGAACAGGCCTTGCGGCTGGAGCCGCGCTCGGCCGAGGCGCATTTTGATCTGGGGCTGGTGCGGCAACGTCAGGACCAGACCGACGCCGCGATCCGTGAGTTCCGGCTGGCTCTGCAGTATGATCCAGGGCTGCTGCAGGCACGCTGTGCCCTCGGCTCGGTGCTGCCGGACCCGGCCGTTGCAGAGGCCGAGTTTCGCAAGGCGCTCGCAGCCAACCCGCAACTTGTCTGCGCCCTGGATGGGCTGGCCCAGGTGCTGTTGAACGGAGGACGATACGACGCCGCCCTGGATGCCTGGCGCCAGGCCGTCCGCATCCAACCGGACGCTGAGGATCTTCAACTCGCTTTGGCGACCGCAACCTATAAGGCTGCTAAGGCCAGGCAGGCGGATGGGCTGCCGCCAGTCGATGGCGCAGGAGTGGCTGACGCGATTCACCTGTTCACCGATCTGCTCAGCAAACATCCAGACAACACGGCTGCGCATTTCACCCTGGCCAACATCTTTGCCAACGAACAGCGCTTTCGCGAGGCCGCCGATGAATACCGCGTGGTCGTTCGTCAGGATCCAACCAATATCGCCGCGCTGGCCGCTGAGGTCAAGGCGCTGGTGGACGTAACCGCATATACCGATGCCTTTGCACCCGCCCGCGATTACGTGCGTCTCAAACCGGACGATCCTTCGGGACACGTCCTGCTCGGTATGGTGTACAAGGGCCTGGGCGACTACGCGAAGGCAGAGCCTGAACTTGAGCTAGGAGTCTCTAAAGAGCCCGAGGACTTTGAGGCTCACTATCAACTCGGGTTCGTTTTGGCTAAGCTGGGAAAACCCGACGAGGCACTGCCCCAGCTCCGCAAAGCGGTCGCGCTGAATCCCACAGATAAGTCGGCCCAGTTCCAGCTAGCGGCCGTGCTGCGCACCCTCGGCCAGAGTCAGGAGGCCAACAAGATCGTCGAACAGTTCCGCAAGACAACCGATACCGAGTTCCGCAACAGCCAGCTCACCTCCGATGGCATCAAGGCGAACGATCTGTTGCAGGCGGGCCAGCCGGCAGAAGCAGCGCAGATTTATCGCCACATGCTGGAAGAGAACCCGCACAGCGCCTGGACGGCTTACAACCTCGCGCTGGCTCTGGAAGCCATGCACGATACCAAGGGCGCTGAAGACACGCTTCGCAGCGGGATCGACATTGACCCCAAGCTGCCCAAACTTCGCGCCGAATTGGGCCAGCTCGAATTGAAAGACGGCGACATGGAGTCCGCCCAACACTGGCTCCAGTCCGCGCTTGACCTCGAGCCTCAGCTGGTCGACGCCCGCGGAAATCTGGCCATGATCTACGCCAGAAAGGGGGACCTCACGACCGCCGAGAAGCTGCTTCGCCAGGCCCTCGAAGACGATCCGCAATACAAGGAAGGTCACCTGAACCTCGGTCTGATTCTTGCCCAGCAGGGCAAAATAGCCGGCGCCGAGCAGGAACTCGATAAAGCCGTCGCGCTGGGCGCTCAGGATCCCAACACTCTCTCCACGGTTGGAAAAGCCAAGGCGCGGATGGGCAAGATGAGCGAAGGCGTCGCCCTGCTTCGCAAGGTGGTGGCATTGAGACCCGATCTGGCTGCGGCCCATCTGGACCTCGCGCTTGCGCTCGCTGACAGTTACGATTTGCCCGGGGCCCTGGTGGAAGCCACCGAGGCGGTCCGCCTTGCTCCGCAATCCGGAGTCGCCCATTTCTATCGTGGCCGGGTTTTGTACGACCTGGGCCGCACCACCGAAGCACAGCCTGAGTTCGAGACCGCAAGCCAACTGGTTCCACAGATGCCCGAGCCACGCTATTTCCTCGCCCTGGTCTACAAGCAGGAGGGCAAGTTTCCGCAGGCCGCCGCCCTGCTTGGAGAGACCGTCAAGCTGCAGCCGCGCAACGTGATGGCCTGGTATTTGCTCGGCCAGTGCCTGGAGCAACAGTCCGAGACCGAGAAAGCCGTTGCGGCCTGGCAGCAGGCCATCGCGATCGATCCCCACTTCAGCCAGGCGCTCTTTGCCCTGGCGCACGCCTTGCGGGCGACCGATCGCCCCGAGTCAGACAAGTTCATGGCCCGTTATGTCGAGATACAGAAGCAGCGGCAAATCCTGGATAACGCCAGCACGCTCGCAAACAACGGTGTCGTCTCCGCCTCCGCCCATGACTGGCCCGAAGCCACCCGCCAGTTGAAAGCGGCCATTGCGGAGTGCGGTGACTGCGTAATGAAAGCCGATCTTTTCAAGAAACTCGGCCTGATCAATTGCCAGGCCGGCAACCTCAATGACGGGGAAAAGGAACTGCTAGCCGCGAAAGCCCTCAAGCCGACGGATCTGGAAATCCAGAGCGCGCTGCAACTCATCGCCGAGGCGCGCAGCCAGCATGCCGGCTCCGCGGCAGGGAAGGCCAATTAGTGCGGCGTCTTCGTCCGCTTGCCGTCACTCTCGCGGTGATTGTTCCGCTGCTCATCGGAGTAAAGCTGCTTTCCCAAATGGCTTCCGGAACTGCGACCGATCAACCAGTGCGTCCTCTTCCTCCCGGCATGAAGGCGCCCATTGCCGATTTCCGCGACCTGGCCGCGCAGGCCGGGCTCACCGCAAAGGTGATCTCCGGCGAGCTGGATCAGACGTACATCGTCGAAAACACCGGCACTGGCGTTGCGATATTCGATTACGACAACGACGGCCTTCCGGATATCTTCCTGGTGCAGGCCGACCGGCTGCACAATACGGGCCCGCCGCTCACGCCGC
Source organism: uncultured Acidobacteriaceae bacterium (assembly GCA_963721125.1). Taxonomy (GTDB): domain Bacteria; phylum Acidobacteriota; class Terriglobia; order Terriglobales; family Acidobacteriaceae; genus PALSA-350. The sequence goes on from CAVRHZ010000002.1 coordinate 596,132, forward strand.
ATCTTTATCACAACTTGGGCGGCCTTCACTTCGAAGACGTAACCGCCAAAGCCGGTATCGGCCATCTCGGCTGGGGGCAGGGAGTCTGCGCCGGCGACGCGGACAACGACGGTCACGTCGATCTCTTCCTCACTCAGTGGGGGCATAACGTCTTCCTGCACAACCTCGGCAACGGTACCTTCCGCGATGAGACCAAGGAGCGTGGCCTTGACCGCCCGGAATCGCGATGGAGCACCGGCTGCGCATTTGTGGATTACGACCGGGATGGCCATCTCGATCTTGCGGTGGCCAACTATGTCGACTTCAAAGCGCAGGATTCGCCGCCGCCGCGCACCAGGAGCGGCTGCAACTGGAGAGGCATGCCTGTCCCCTGCGGTCCGCGGGGCCTCAAGGGCGAGACGATGAACCTTTATCACAACGACGGGCACGGTCATTTCGTCGACGTGACCAGGAAGGCCGGCATTGAGACTCCGCATGAGTACTACGGATTCACTGTCCTGACCGGCGATTTCGATAACGACGGTTGGCCCGATCTCTATATCACCTGCGACTCCACACCCAGTCTGTACTTTCACAACAAACGCGACGGGACCTTTGAAGAGATGGGTCTTGACAGCGGACTTGCGGTGAACGAGGACGGCCGGCAGCAGGCCGGCATGGGGGCCACCACCGCGGACTACGACGGTGACGGACGCCTGGATATTTTCAAGACCAATTTCTCCAGCGATACCAATACGCTCTATCGCAACATGGGCAATAACACCTTTGATGATGTCACCAGCGCCACCGGTCTCGCGGTGCACACCCAGTATGTGAAATGGGGCACCGCCTTTCTTGACTTCGACAATGACGGATGGCCCGACCTGTTCATTGCCGACGGCCACGTGTACCCATTCGTCGAGCAGTACAACCTTGGAGAAGAGTTCAAGCAGCCCAGCCAATTGTTCTGGAATCGCGGTGATGGCCAGTTCTTCGATATGTCCTCGACGGGTGGCCCCGGCATTACGGCAAAACACGCCTCCCGCGGCATCGCGGTCGGTGACCTGGACAACGACGGCTCGCAGGAGATCGTTGTCGTCAACCTCTTCGAGCCTCCGTCGCTGCTAAAAAACTTCGGGCCCAGGGGCAACGCGCTGCTCGTCCGCGCCCTTACTGCTTCTGGTAGGGATGCCGTTGGTGCGCGATTAACGCTTAAGGTTGGCGAACGGAAAGAGATCGACGAGGTCCGCAGTGGCGGATACCACATCTCCCAGGGAGATTTCCGGGTGCACTTCGGTATGGGCCACGCTACCAAAGCCGATCTGACGATCCGCTGGCCTGACGGCGCCTTGAGCAAACTGGAGACGATCCCGGGTGTGGATGCCAATCAGTGGATCGTGGTTCGCGAAGGCCGAGGTATTGTCGAGCGCCATCCCTTCACGCACGACACTAAGTAGTTAAATCTACCCACGCCTGCCCAATTTAGCCTCTTCTCTGAGGTCTGACTGGCTCAATGCCCTTGCGAGTCGAATGAGTCCCTGCCGTATCGCAAGCTCGTCAAATCCGCCAAAGCCGAGGAGCAACGCATTCGGATCAGGACGTCTCAGGGTGCATCGATCGACGGCAAGAACCTCAATTCCCTGGGCCGCCGCCAACTTTTCCGCCTGTCGTGAAGTCATCCCATTCTTGAGATACCCGATCGTGTAGAGGCCTGCCCTGACGTTAGAGATCTCAAGCAACCCACCCAGATGTTGCTTGGCTCCTTCCATGAGTGTTGCGAGGCGCTCCGCATACAGATTCCGCATCCTCCGCAGATGACGTGCCAAATGCCCATCGACGATGAAGTCGCAAAGCACCGCCTGGTCAAAGGATGAATTCCGGAAATCGGTTCGGTAACGGAAACCCAGGAAGAAGTCTATTAACGGCGCAGGCAATACCACGTAGCCCACGCGTAAGGCTGGGAATAGCGTCTTGCTGAACGATCCGATGAAGATAACGCTTGAGTGATTGTCGAGACTTTGCAGGGCAGGCACCGGCGGTCCCTCAAACCTGTACTCGCTGTCATAGTCGTCTTCAATAACAAAAGCGCCGGCGCGTGAGGCCCAGCTAAGAAGGGCCATCCGCCGCTCCAGCGACATCGTTACCCCCAGCGGGAATTGGTGAGCCGGCGTTACGTACGCGCCCTTCGCATCCGGACAGATCTTGATTCCGGCGGAAACAGATAGCCCTTCCTCATTCACTGGTACAGCAATCATCCTGGCTCCGACATTGTCGAACGCGATTCTGGCTCCGAAATATCCAGGATCCTCCATCCATATCGGATCGCTCTTTTTCAAGAGCAGCCGTGCCAACAGGTCGAGCGCCTGTTGTATTCCGGAAACGAGGACGATTTGTTCCGCAGTGCATCGCACCCCGCGGGACGTGCGCAAATACTCGGCGATTGCATCGCGCAATGGCCGATACCCGCGCCGATCAGCCTCTTTCTTTAACCATGATCTGAAATTACGTGCTCGGTCTGCGGCAATACGTCCCCAAACCTCGGATGGGAATTCGTTGATGGCTGGAACCCCGATCCGAAAGGGGCGGATCCCGTCAACAAAAGCCAGGTCGACCCAGGGTTGAGGCCGTTTATATGTCGAAATGACGCGACGAATGTATGCCGGTGTCGTGGTTGCCTGGCGGGCCGGACGAGGCGCCTCCACACGATTGACCCACGTACCGAATCCGACGCGGGAGGTGATATACCCCTCGGCTTGTAAACGCTCCAGAACGCTGACGACTGTACCCCGGGAGAGTTCATACTGGCGGGCAAAATCTCTGGATGCCGGCAGTCTGGCGCCCGGCGCGAGCCGGCCTTCCAGAATGGCAGAGCGCAGTTCGCCATACAGCCAATTGGTCAGGGTCTGATGGCGCGACCGGCTTTTGAGAGTGAGCTCGAACGAGCTAACGGCTTTGGGCATCTCAAATGGTCCAATGAATTTTAAGAAAATGGCTCTTTTCGATGTACCACTGCGGCCATACTATCAGTTCTGAAATCGAGAACCCACGGATCGTCATTGGGTTCTGGCTTCTCGCTCAGTGACTCATGGGAGATCAACCGATGAAAGTTGGAGTTTGGTTCTATGGCCTGGGCACTGCTCTCACCGGCATTCTGGATATCGCCTGGGGTGCATTCGATGCCTCTCATCAGCCCATCCAATCTCTGGGCAAGAATCTTCCTGGTCAACACCTACTGGCCTACGTCGCGGGCGTCTGGCTGGTCGCAGCGGGTCTTGCAATTTTGTGGCGGCGCAGCGCAAGGATTGGCGCCGCGGCATCCGCCATCGCCTACTTGATTTTTGCGGCGTTTTGGCTACCTCGGTACTATGCCGGAATTCATACCTATGGCTGGCGAATCGCCGTCTTCATAGGCGTCTCTTTCGGGCTCGCTCAACAGTTAATGCTGGTCGCTCCGGCAGCAATCGTTTACGTCGCCACCGCCTCACCGGATTCCCTGTGGCAAAAGAGAGCAGTGATCGCCGCGCGTTGGATGCTCGGATTGCCTCCTGTCATCTTCGGCTTATTCCACCTCACCAGCATTCGCGTCTTCGCGAGCATCGTCCCGCAATGGATGCGGTTTGGATATTTTTGGGCGGTGTTGACCGGAATCGCCTTCATCCTGGCAGGAAGTGCAATTTGCTCGGGAATCATGGATGTTCTGGCCGCCAGGCTTCTCGCGCTCATGCTGTTGCTGTTTGAAGGTCTTGTCGAAATTCCTCCTATTTTTATCCGGCTGCACAATCAGGGGACATGGGGTGCCGCCGTATACAATCTGACTGCGATAGGGGCATGCTTGATATTCGCCGAGTTTCTAGCAAGCCGGGCAGATCGAAGAAGACTCGGTCACGCGGAGAATGTCACCATGTCACGCCCCGATTCCGTGGTTGCGTGATTCAGTAACGCGTGGTCGCGAAGGCCTTGGTATTGTCGAGCGCCATCCCTCCACGCACGGCATTCTTTAGCGGTTGCTTATACCCTATCGATTCTGATCCGCTCTGCGTCGGCAATCGGTAGAGAGAATCTCAAAACATCGGAAACCGTTACCTGGTTCTCTACGCTCCCATAGCGAACCAGGTAGCGGCCGTTCCCAATTCCTTTCAGTTGTATCTCAGCCTCTTTCACGACTCCCGTTGAGTCACTGAGGCGGACTTCCATCCGGTTGCCGGCATCGCTGATGACCACCCGGTCGATCTCTCCCCGCACAGCCTCCAGATGAATCTTCTCCGGCACGAACATCAGCCGCTTCTTCAGGCCATCGTGGGGAAAGACGCGGATCTCCTGCGCGGACGATTCCACACGGCAGCCGCAACCGATGAGGCCAAAGGATTCATCTTGTAGGACATAAGACTTTGCGGCCTTGAGAAAACCGAACTGCGCGATCCCACCATCGAGTGTCCTTGGAGGAGTGAAGTCAAATACGCCAGGCGTCGAAATAAAATGCGCAAAACACATGCCGTCTTTAAGCAGGTCGACTTCCACGCTCATCACCCCCGCGTATCCCTTGATGAAGGTGTCCAGGTCACCGGTCTCCTCAAATGCGCGCAGCAGGGCCCAGCCGTTGGTCGACTCGGTGTACCAGCAAGTCAGGTCACCCTTGTTGTCGTTGCCGCATTGGAACCAGACAGGCTGGTTCCCGCCCCGAAGTGCTTTGATGATTTGCACCGTCTTAAGGTTCTTTTCGGTATCGCCGAAGTACCGGGTGAAGAAATAGACCTGTTCCTGCGCGGTCGTGTCTGCAGAGTACTCTGAAGCATACGGATAGGGGTCGTTAAGGAAGACCTCGTTGCATTGCCTGATTTGCTCCAGCAAGTCGCTGTGTTCCTCATGCCAGCCTTCTTTTTCCATGTCGTCGAGAATGTTCAAAGCATTGCTGCCGCCCATCACCCCTACATGTCCCCAGGGGTTTGTCTGAAACATTTGCACGCAGGTGCGATACGACATCCTGAGGTATTCCTCCGGGCTCCTGCGTGTGAGTAGTCCGTAGCGCCTGCCGATGCGATACATGGCGTGGTAAATGTTCATCACGTGAGCGTAGTTATACGCTCGATAAGTAGCCTCGGCCCGTTCCACCGTCCAATGACTCCAGGGGCTTGATGGGTACCGTAACTTCCAATACAGCGAGGCACGGACCAGGTACGTCTCGGGATTCTGAATGTACTTAAACAGGCAATCGGCGATGTAGGTCTCGAGAGCCGCAACTTCCTTCGGAGATGGATAATAAACATTCTTCTCGGCCAGGAACAAAGGCTCAGAAAATCCAAACTCGGCGTCACTTCCGCCCACCTCCGATACTTCATCCGAGTCAAGGAAGGTGCTGCCAATACGATGGTCAAATGGCAGGAACATGTGATTGCGATGATAGGGATCCTCGGGGTTCTCGTAGAATTCCCGCTCTACAATAAACTGCCCACGGATCTTGAGCAGTTGCGCGATGTCTTCAATGCAGTAAAAGTGCAGATTGGTCCAGCGGCCGCCATAGCGCAGTTTCAGGCTCTTCTGGCCCCGGCCCTTGAACGAAAGCGTTAGAAGAGTCTTCCCGTCGACCCGCTTGTTTTCCCGTACCGTAATGTTGTCGGAAAGGAAGTCGATCTTGTCTATGTCCGATCTCGACTTGAGTTCGACGTAGGCAACGGTATTCTCCTGCAGGACCATAGCGGGCAGAACCCGAATACCAAGGTTACCGGCTTGGTAAAGCTCGTTCCGGATAGCGTCGTAACTTTCCACCAACGCGAAGCGCAGTTGCCAGGACCTCACCTCTCCAGGTTGTAAGACCAGCGAGGTGTGCCCATTGATCCAGGGATTCTTCTCCCATCCCCGTAAGTTTTTTGTGGCCCAGGAGTGGATGGCCAGGATGTTTGGTCCATCCCACCAGTACACCTCCTCGTTGAAGGAACTGCCGTCGCGGTAGACGCACTCAAATGCTGTGTCCTGCATTGTATGGAGGAGGAGAAAGGGGGCATCGCCCAGAGGGCGCTGGATGAGCACGTAGGAGCTGTGCCCACCTATGTAGTGGTGAGCAATCGCTTTCTGTTCGTGATACAGCTTCTGGATTCGCGGATATTGCTGGCGAATAACAGAGAAGGAATCGGCGGGGTCTCTGAGCGGGGCCTCTGTTTCGTCGGGAGGAAAAGGCCGGCCGGTCTGCGGGTCCCGGTAATATTCGCCCTGATCGTCGTTCACCATCAAGGGAAATCCAACTTCGCCCAGCTCCAGAATGTGATCCGTGACGTTGCGGAGTTCGATGTCCCACAGCAGGGAACTGTCTTCCCCAATTCTATACTTCATGGCGAGGCTGAAACTACGGATACCGTTCTCGTTCTTTGAAGCGCCCTGGTAGTTAACTGAGAACGTTTTGCCGTCGAAGCTAACCCGGCGAATATCGCCGGACCTTCCAGTCAGTTCCCGCCTCCACTTGCCTTTTAAGACAAAGTTAGAGCGTGGCGACCAACTGCGGTGCGCCGGATTGGTGTCGGTGACATCCCAGACAGCGGTGACGAGATCTCCGGTCCAACGGGAATTGGAAAGATCAACTCCCGGGGTGTTGTATTCGTTCCCCATGAAGTTCGTAGCGAGAAGGTCGTGCTTCCTGGTGATCGAGGAGATGGACCCGTACCTTCGGTCAAAAGCAACGATCATGTCGCCTGCGGTCAGTTCAACCAGGTCGCCTTCCTTGAGGCCTCTGGGAACGTGCGCAGCAAGAGGAGCTGATTGTTCCCCAGGGGGCGCCTGCGGCAATGAGTGAGCGGATGGCTGCCCACTTTCGGCGGCTTGGGTAGGCCCATCGGCAAGCAGCTCCCCATGCAAGGAACCAACAGCGAGTAGACTCGTCGCACCAGCCGCGGCTGCGTCTCTGAGAAGTTCCCGCCGAGTTATTCGCTTGCTCATATGGCTCACTAATCAGGCGTGCCTCATTGGAAACCCAGGATAAGTAAAGACCAGCGGGGACGGTCCTTCCTTGATCCGTTATTTCAAATTCGCGATCTTCATCTTCCGAAAGAACACTTCTGCGCCTTCGCATTGAAACAGAATCTTGCCTTGGGTCGGATTCGCGTTCGTTCCCTCATTGGCAAGCTTCCCATTCACGAAATACAGGATCCGGTCGTGATCGACAACCAGTTCCAACACATTCCATTGCCCATGGGGCTTTTCTAAATCGTCTACAGGATCGCGGTATCCAGTGACATTCACCAATGGGCCCCGCCCAATATGAGGAATCCGGATATATTGATCAGGCCCGGGCGAAGCGGTGCTTTGATAAATCTTCCCGCCTATAGTCATGCCCGTGCCATTGACGACCCAAATGTCGCCTGTGCCCCCTTCGTTAATCTGGAATTCCATCATTCGCGACCAAACCTTGAGTGGCCCGGTGATGTTGTATTGAATACCGCTGTCCCGGGCTTTGCCCAGGCGCGGCGGATACACCTTCTCGCCCCACTTGAATTCCGCGCGCAGATAGTAGTTTCCGTACTCCCTTTGGGTTACAAGGCCACCGAACTCCTGACCTGAGATATGTAACATTCCCTTCTCAACCTGAAAAACTTTTTCCGGATCATTGTTGATTCCGTGTTTTTCGAGCAAGGTATCGAAACCGTGGAAGTCTTTCCCGTCGAAAAGAGGGACGAGCTTGCCATGCGGAGGCACGGTGGCCGAAACCTGCGCGAGCGCTGAAGAGGCAATCGCGATCGATCCTGCCCCCACGTATAAGAATCGCTTGAAGTTCGACATTAAGCTAATCTGCATAGCTCGGAACGTAGATGCCTGAACGAGATCATCGCCCGACGCCATGAAGCATCCCATCCATGGTGACCGGCTTGCCGGGCTGCAGGTTTACCTCCGCCGTGCGGCTGCCATATACCACACGATATTGTTGCGGATGATCGGCCTGCATCCTGAGCATGGTAAGACGGCCATCCTTCCACTCGATGTCCAGCTTACCGCCTGCCCGCACTCGTACTCCCGTCAGGCTGCCGCTCGTCCATTGGTGAGGCAGCGCGGGCAACACCATGATTTCATTCGCGGTGCTCTGAACCAGCATCTCAGTCATGGCGGCCGGGCCACCCAGGTTGCCGTCGATTTGAAAAGGCGGACAGAGATCAAACATGTTGGGCAGTGTGTTTTTTGTGATCAGTAGCTTCAGGTTGGTATAGGCCCGCTCGGAGTTTTGCAGCCGTGCCCACAGGGCTACTCTCCAGACTTCCGACCAGCCGGTCCCTCCATCACCGCGAAGCTCAAGGGTCTTTTTCGCGGCTCCCGCAAATTCCGGAGTCGCCTCGAGGCTGATGTCGTGACCTGGATAAAGCGAGTAGAGGTGCGATACATGTCGATGTGCAGGTTCCACTTCGGCAAAATCTTCGATCCATTCCTGCAGCTGCCCACGCCCGCCGATTTGCAGCGGGGGCAGACGCTTTTCGGTCCTCGCCAGTTTGTCTTGGAGTTCACTGTCAGTTCCGAGGATGGCCGCAGCACGTCGACAGTTTTCGAACAGCTCCCGGGTAAGTTCAATGTCCATCGTCGGCGCGTACGTGAGATGCTCGGCCTTGCCATTCAAGAAGTATTCGTTCTCCGGAGAAGTGGAGGGATTGGTAACCAGCCTTCCTGCGAAGGGCGTTCCCGGCGGAGCTTCGACCAGGATACCGAGTACGAACTCCGCAGCTTCCTTCATCGCGGGATAAGCATCCCGTCGTAAAAACTCCCGGTCTTCACTGAACTCAAAGTGATCCCACATCTGGTTTGCCAGCCATGCCTCGCCCATCGGCCAAATTCCCCAGGAGCCGTCGACGGGGGTGGTGGCCCGCCAAAGATCGGTGTTGTGGTGCAGAACCCAACCGTTGCTGTGGTTATGCACGCGCGCGGTTTCAGCCCCGGCTGCGCGGAGGTCGCGGATTAGGCTCCACAGTGGCTCTTCGGTCTGCCAAAGATCTCCAGAGTCGGCCTGCCAATAATTCATCTCCAGGTTGATGTTTGTGGTCCATTTGCTACCCCAGGCGGGCGCCATATCCTGGTTCCAGATTCCCTGAAGGTTGGCGGGTTGGCCGCCAGGCCGGGAAGACGAGATCAGCAGGTAGCGGCCGAACTCAAAATAAAGCGCGAGCAGGCTGGGGTCATCGGTCTGGGCAAAATCCTGTAATCGCCGGTCCGTGGTCTGGCTCGCACTTTCCTCTCCGAGACGCAACGCGACCCGCGAAAACAAGGGGCGAAAATCGTCCAGGTGCCTTTGCCGCAATTGCTCGTACGATCGCTGCGCAGCGCGCTGCATGTAGCCTTGCACAGCTGCCAACGCGTCCCCGCTTATGTCCTGGTAGTTCTTGAAGCTGGTTGCGTTGCTGAACAGGATGGTGACCGCGTCAGCACCGGATATTTCCAGACGGCCTGCTTCCTCGCGGACTGAGCCTCCCTCCGTCAGCACTTTCAAGACAGCGGCGAAGCGCTCACCCGGTTCGCTCCAGGAGCCAGTCCATGCTCGAGCTGGACTCTCCCGCGGTTGGATTTGCCCTGTCAGCTGGAGCGTATCGTTGGCAGTGCTCTCAGTATTGGCGCCGGGTTGGGGAGAATTCAGTGACGCACTCAAGGTAAGTTGGCCTGGTTGACTTGCGGTGAGGCGAACGACCAGAACCTGGTCGGGATAGGAAATAAACGCCTCACGCCGGAAGTCGATCGAGCCGACTTGATAGTCTGTTTCTGCGATTGCGTCGCTCAGATGGAGTTCGCGGTGATACTGCGTTGTTTGGCCGTGACCCGGGAAGTGCAGCTGTATATCGCAAAATGGCTGATACGGCATCAGCAGCTTGGGCTTACCCATCATCGTTGCCGAGAGAGTCTCGGCCTCGTCCACCTTGCCGGCAAAAATCAGCCGTCGAATCTCTTCCAGATGTGAGTATGCTTCAGGGTTCGTATAGTCGTGGGGTCCTCCGCCCCAGAGGGTGTCCTCATTGACTTGCAGACGCTCATCTTCGGTTCCACCGAATACCATGGCGCCGATTCGCCCGTTGCCGATTGGTAATGCCTCGGTCCACTTTGCCGCGGGTCTGTCGTACAGCAGGGTGGGGCCGTTATCGGCCGCCCAGGCGCTCGTCGACAATGCGGCTGCCGCCACCAGAATCAACCCGAACGTGTTTTGAAGACGCATGGACTTTCTCCATCTCTCTGCTGCCGGAGCATGGTGCGATTCGAAAATCCGGCTACTTAGACAATCCCAGGGTTATCTTCTTGCCGTGATATAGAACCTGACGCACTGAGCTTGAATCCACAGCCACCAGCTTGAATTGCCTGGACTGCAGCATCCCGGAGAACTGTCCGCTCCTCTGTTCAATCGAGAGCTCTCTGCCTTTGTCATTCCAGTGGAAGTGTATCGTGCTTCTCAGCCCCTTTTCGTAGTTGTAGTTGGTGCCCTCATCCTCATAGAGAGTGAAGTCTCCATCGGCGCCGGGGTAGACACGGATCTCCAAATCGCTGGGCGGCTTCTGACCGGCGTATTGCTCGACGGGTCCGATTGGAACAATGCTTCCTGCTCTGATCAGGAGCGGGATGCGCGCAAGCGGCGCGTCGATGTCGGTGGTGGTTCCTGGCGCGACCCGGGATCCTGTCCAGAAGTTGTACCATCCTCCAACGGTCGCGGGTGCGTAGACCGGCCATCGTTCTACTCCCCCTTCCAGCACTGGCGAGACCAGGAAGGCAGGACCGAACATGTACTCGTATTTCTGGGCAAGGGCCTGGTCGTCATGGGCGAAGTCCATCACCAGGGGACGCATTAGCGTCGATCCCTGAAAGGTGACGGCGGCTGCCTGAGAATAGATGTAGGGCAATAACTGCTGACGAAGGTCCAGGTAGCTACGTACCTCTGTCTCTACCTGGTCACCATATCGCCACGGCTCTGTGTCTGTTTGGAATCCGTGGACACGCTGCAATGGAGAAAAGGTTGAAAACTGGAACCACCTGAGGAATCGCTCGTGATACCCAGGATCGGTATATTGACCTGGGCCCGGGCGGAAAAACCCCCCAGCGTCCGTAGTCCAGTAGGGTAATCCGCTCGCGACGTAACCGAGTCCGGCTGTGATTTGCCTTTTAAGGGATTCCCAGCTGCTGCCGATGTCACCAGACCAGGTCGCGGAGGCATAGCGCTGTTGGCCTAAGAATGCGCTGCGGCTCAAGATAAAGACCCGCTTGGTGGGCGCATCTTTTCGTTGGCCCTGGTAAACCGTTTTATTCACATACAGCGGATAGAGGAGACGGACTTTGTCACCTGGGCCGGCAAACGTGGTTCTCCCGTCCAGATCATCGTTTTCCGGCTCGGTCGCGTCCTGCCACCAGGCATCGATGCCGAGCGATAACATGCGCTCGCTAAAGTTCTTCCAATAAAGCGCTGCCGCGGCGGGATTGAAGAAGTCGACCCATTGTGTTCCTGGCAGATAATAGCCCTTCTCCGTGAATTGCTTTCCAACCTCGGTCTCGGGATCGATCCTGGCCCACACCGAAACCATGAGCTTCACGTTCATAGCATGAAGGTGGTCGATCATACCCGCGGGGTCCGGATAGTACCGCTCATCCCATTTCATTGCATTCCAACCGTACTTGCCCCAGTACTGCCAATCCTGCACCAGGACATCGAGCGGCAAATCACGCTTTCTGAACTCGGCCGCCGTGTCCAGAATCTCCTGGCTGGAGTGGAACCTTTCCCGGCAGTGAATATAGCCATAGGCCCACAGGGGCATTAATGGTGCGGGCCCGGTCAACTGCCTATAAGTCGCAATCACATCATCGGGGGTTGGTCCAGCGAACACAACGTAATCGATCGCGTCCGCGACTGGAGATCGCAATACCGTGCGGTCTTCGATGGGCCTCCAGAACAGGACCGGCTGGTCGTCCTGCTCGCCGATGACGCGGATGGTGTGGTGGCCGGCAGAGACGTCGCTAAACCAGCTGGTTGTAGGAGGGAGCCAGAAGTTGGAGAAGTCGATGACTACTTTGCCATCGATCTCAACGTGCCACCGGCGGGCCATTTTTTGTCCCACATCCAGCATGAAGGCGTATCGCCCGCTGCGAGGAATCTCCATAGTGCCGGCGAAGTTGCCCTGGCGCCTGACTTCTCGCTTCGTGCCTTCGCTGGTGGTTACATCCGCGGTCGTTTCCTTGCCGGTTGACGATGGCGTCAGCACCACACGTTCATCCGCGGGGTTCAAATCGGTCAATCCGTAGTTGTGCCAAAGAATTCCATAACCCCTGCTCGACAGCAGGAAGGGAATCGCGATCTGGCTATTGACCTGAGTCAGGCGCCGGGGAAGGTCTCGAATGTCAAGGAAACCGTCCTGAAACTCTCCGCTTCCAAACAAGTGTTCGCCGGGTGGGGAGAGAAAGTCCTGTTCCGCCGCAAAAGTTGGCTCGCCCTGTACGGTTGCCGGGGTCAGCCGGCGCGTACCAGGAATTTCGGATAAGAACGTTTTCCCCGCTTCATCGGTAAAGCGGAGAGCTCCGCTCTGACGATCGAAAATTGCTTGCATCTTCGATGTCGCAACCACCACGCTGGTGGTATCCTGCGACACCTTGAACGCCGGCGCCGACGGTTGCTTGAGCAGGACGATACTAGGACTCTCGTCCGGCGCACCTTTCGTACAGCGAACACGCATCGCGCTTGCAGTGATGGGACGTATGGCAAGTAGGCAGGCCTCCGTCTCTATCTCCACACCGGATGGGGTCTGCCTGATGACGCCGCTCGATCCGCCGGGAGCGAAGACGTCAGCAGCTGCCGGGCAGAGGAAAACGCCAGCGAGAATCGCTGGACCTAACAACACGAGCAATTCTCGTCGAAGAATCACGCTGTCCTGTTTCATGAATATGCCTGCGTCTCCGAGATGATTTTCCGCGTCACGTCTCCCTGACAATCAAAAGGAAGATTCACGTGGTCTTCCAGTAAACTGCAAATCGCTCCCAGCTTTGATACAAAGGTTTCAGAGTTACGGTTTGTCCGGCAGTATCGAGCGAGAAGGTAAGCGGCGCGACCGGCTTGATCTTGGCCAGCAGGACCGCATTGTCACCCTCAATGATCGGCACAGTTATCGGGCTCTGGTCGACTTCTGGTCCCTGGTTCTGGTGCAGAAGCTTGTCATCCAGTCCGGTCGCCGGAAACTGTCCGGCAAGAACGAGAGGTCCATAGGTAAAGGCCTTCCATGAGGGATTATCGGATACTGCCTCAAGCCGCAATGCCATGGGCAGCTGCATCTCGACGCGGTCGCCGCGTTTCCAGAGGCGTTTCACGCTAAAGTAGCTGCCCGGGGCAGCGATTCCTTCAACGGTCTTGCCATTGATGGAGATGGTGACATCGCGGGTGGTCCAGGAAGGGACCCTCATATTTAGAAACCACGGTTGTGAAATCGACTGTTCCACAACGATGGTGGTCCGCGGCTCGAGAGGAAAGTTCGTGGTCTGCGTCAGGCCAATGCCTCGATCCTCCCAGTGAAGGCCGGAGGCTGCGTATAGATTTACGTAGACGCCATGGTCGTCGTGAAAGTAGATCGAGTCGTTCAATTTGGAAAACTCTTCGAGCGCGGTCCCATTGCAGCACCAAAAGGTGTCGTCTTCGGTTGCGATGGTCTTCCAGGCGCCTGGTGTCATGGATAGGAAGTACGAGGTCAATCCGGTTTCGGGTTGGATCGTTCCCAGGCGATGGTTGAAGAGATTGCGCTCGTAATAGTCGATATATTTCGGCTGCCCGGTCCACGTGTAGAGGTGACGGCTTAGCTTCATCATGTTGTAGGCGCAGCAGCACTCCTGATGGTGGCTCGCCTGCTGCAGTTCCACGCCGAGGTGGTTGGGTTGTGTCTGCCAGTATTCTTTGTTACCGGAGCCACCGGTGACGTAGGTGCGCGATTCAACCACCGTTTCCCAGAAAAACTCTGCTACGTAGCGATAGCGGGGGTCCTGGGATATCTCATAACGCCTGGCTGCTCCGACGACCTCCGGCATGTGCGTATTCGCGTGGAGCCCGCACAGCTCATCCTTCCTGAGGGCAAGAGGATTGAAAAATTTTATTTTTGTAAAACGGTCGCCCGCCAACGCCCATCGGTCGTCGCCGGTGACGACGGCGAGGTTATAGAGCACGTGATTCATGCCACCGAATTCATTGTTGAGAATTTCCTGCATGTGTTCCGGTGTTTTCGACCGCGTCCATGCGTCGACCCACCTCGCCATTCCCAGTACAACTTGCAGGGACTCTTGATTATTGGCAAGAGTATGCATGTCGAGTAACCCAGCCATGATTTTGTGAAACGTGTAAAAAGGCGCCCACACTTTTTTGAGAGTGTCCAGACGATCGAACAACTCCACGGGAAACGCGCTGACATAACCGGATGACCCAAGGCTTTTTTGGCAAGCCGCCAGCCCGCTGACAATCTGATCGCCCTTCGCCTTGATCTCCTCATCGCCGGTCGAGGCATACATCAGAGCGCAAGCCGACAAGTAGTGTCCTACAAAATGGCCGCGGAGCTCGCGTTTGGGCGACTCCCATCCGCCGAGTGGTTGTGCTGATGTCGGCAGTCTGGCGGTCACGCGAAAGTTGTAAAGGAGCCGATCGACGGAGAGGCGCATCATATAGTTGCGATTCCATTCCAGGGACTGTTTCAACGGGCCGTCGTGCAGCTGTACTTCTTCCATGCCAAACGGAGCGATTGGGGTGGCGAGCACGTTGCGATGAAAGGTCTCAGTCAAGCCAAAGGGGGCGCCTGCTACGTCCTTTGAGGATTCAGCCGGTTTATCTGCCTGCGCCTGCGGGATCAGGCTGCCAACCCCAAGGGCCGTGGTGATCGGTGCAGCGGCCAGGCCAAGAGAAAACCAACGGCGAGAAATCTTATCTGTCCGGCGATGCATGTTCATGCTCCTTGGCATTCCTGGGCTTTTGTAAAGTCACAAACAGTAGAGTCCACATAATGCGAGGGGCACATATACCTGGTCGAGTCGTTGGACATTGTCCTTGTTGGTCTCGTGATCGGAGACAACTGAGTCGCAGTTTCAAAATGTCGGTTTGGGGGAAGAGGAGGCCTGCTGAATGGTCGCCATCGCGACATGGGCCCGATCCAGACGCTCTTTATGTAACCGTTCCGAGACTTCCAGCGCCGACTTCATAGCAGGCATATCTCCGTTTTTTCTATACAGCCGGGCCAACTCATAATGAATGCTTCCGTCCTCATCGCCGGGGAGCGCGAGAGTAAATTCCCGGATTGCGTCATTCACCTTGTCAGTCGAAGCGTAGCAGCGCCCGAGGAGCTCGTGGACGCGGGGAAGCAATTCCGGCTCAGCCTTCAGACTTTTCTTCAAGGCGAGTTCTGCGCCGGGGTAATCGCCTCGAGTGGTCAGAATTTCTCCGACCAACAGGTTCAGGCGAGGCTGGGTTGGGTCGGACGCCAGGGCCGTCTGGGCCCAGGTGAGAGCTTCATCATTTTTGTTTTCCAGGAAGTAAGTTGTCGCCAGGCCCAGCATGGCCCCTGAATCGCTGGAATTCAGGCGCAGCGCTTTCTGATATTCGGAGAGCGCTGCATCATACTGTTGCTTCTGCCGGTAAAGATCCCCAATCAGGACCGCGATCCTGGAGGAGTTTTGCGTGGCCGTCTCTTCTGCTTGTGCGAGTGCGGCGGTCGCCAGCCGCTGATCTGCTCTAATCTCCCAATATAAGCCGGAGGTGTGAGTGGCCGCCACGGCAGTGAGGCGTCTCGCCTCCCGGGAAGCCTTTCGATAGTCTCCGGTGTAGTAGGCGCACTCCACGGCAGACAGAGTGGCGGCGCTCGAAGCGACTGAAGGCCCATTCGCTTGCTCTGTGCCGCACGACTTTGATGCGAAGAGGGCGACTTCGGGCGTCGTCCGTTGGAGGCTCGATCTCAAGGCCGGCAGCACATCTGCGGGAAGTTGAGAATTGGCGCTGCCAAGCGATTCGGCAACCTGTTGGAGTTGCTGAGGAGAGAGGCCGGTCCAAAGAAGGTCCATGTTGGCTCTCAATACTTCGCGACTCAGCTGGTCAAGGGTCAACAGATCGTTCCAGGCATCGTTGTATGCGCCTGTACGGAGGGCTTTGTTGATCCGGGCCAAAGGGGCAATCGCACAGTGACTGTCGTTAGGGAGCTGGTCCACGGATGTTTGCTGGCGCGCCAATACCAACGTGTACTCGACCTGACTACAGTAGGGCGCGCCGGGCGAACCGAGGAGCGCTTTGTATTGCTCGGTTGCTTGAGGCAGTTTGCCTTCTTCCGAAAAGACGAGGGCCTGGAGAGAAACCAGATAGGCAGATTTGGGGCTTTCACTGATGAGCCGCCGCGTGTCTGCCTCCACCTGCCGCAGGGACATCATTCCCAGCCCAAACCAGGCATCCGAATTGCTGGGATGGATCGATAGAGCGCGGGCGTACTCATCGCTGGCTTCCAGGGTTCGCTGCGAAGCAGCGTAGGCTCTGGCTAAAGCAAGGGGCGCCTGCACGTCCGCGGGGCTCAGCGTTTGGGCTGCACGCAAGTAGAGAATTGCCTCTCTCGGCGCACCCGCGTCCGTCAGGTCAATTCCCAAAAAGAGATTGGGAACGAATAACTTGCTGTTGAGCGCGAGTGCCTTACGAAAGCTCAGCATGGCGCTCGTTTTTCCCCCCGTCTCATGTTGCATGAGTCCGAGATTGGCCCAAAGTTCGGGAATGTCAGGCCGTATGCGGACTGCCTGCTGATAGGCGTGCTCAGCCGTCACGAAATCCCCATTTGATTGCGCGACGCGGGCCTGGGCAAGAAAGTTGCCCAAGGGGCCGCTCTCGTCCGGTTGCTGTGCCGGTGAAACCGGCACAGTCAATAAGGCGAGTAGAAGTGCGGCCAGGTGCTTCATGGAGTTACCAATAGAGCTTGAGGGCGAACTGAACATCACGAGGCGGATACGCCTCCGTGATTGTGCCAAAATTTCCAGCTCCTAGAGTTTCGTTGGGAGCATAGAAATTGGCATGGTTGAAGGCGTTGAACATCTCTCCACGGAATTGCAGCCGGAATCGTTCCGTAAGGTTGAACCATTTCTGAATTCCTAAATCCCAGTTGTCATAACCCGGAGCTCGCAGATTGGAGAAGTAGCGCGGGGCGTCGCCGAAGGTATACGGAGCTGCTTGCTGAAAAGCCGCCGTGTTGAACCACGCGTGAATATTCCGGTTTGTAAGGTTGTTAGGGTTTCCGACGACATTCGCATGCTGATTTCCGCCGTACAACGAACTGGAATAGTTGTTGGCGCTGATTGATAGAGGGAAGCCGCTCTTGAACGTGCTAATGCCTGATACTTGCCATCCTCCAATCGCCGCATCCGCGGCCCGGTTCAGGTGCGAACCGAACTTTTTGCCGGTGCCCACGGGCAACTCGTAGATATAGCTGAGCACCACGCTCTGGGGCGTGTCGCTGGCATCGACCGAGCGCTCTGCCGCCAGATTGTAATAGTTCCGAATAGCGTCTGAGCCGGATAAGGACCAATCCGTGGTGCCCTCGACATTGTCGATGAACTTGGAGAACGTATACGACGCGAGAACATTCAGGCCGGCGGTGAACCGATGGGTATAGGTTGCCTGCAGGGCGTTGTAGTTCGAGAACCCTACGGGGGCCTGGGTATTGGAAATGCTGTCGCAGTATTGAGCGTTGGGGAGCAGGAGTTGAAAGCTGGACACGGTCGGGTTACTGAGACCGCAGCCACTGCCCGAGACGTGGCCATAGAACGGGTTGGCGACCGGATTGTTCAATTGAGTAGTCTGCGACAGGTATTGCGGCGGCAACTGGTTTCGGTTGTCACCGCTCAGAATCATTTTCAGACCATGGTTTCCAACATACGTGATGTCGATGACATCGCTCGGCGTGGGCGAGTACTGTATTCCGAACATCCACTGCTCGACATACGGCGAAGGCCGGTGATTATCGACCACGGTGATCGATTGACCCACGTCAGTCAACCCGCCCAGGCTGTTGCCAGTTACCGGGAGAATGCCTGCAGGATATGGATTGCTCAAGGTTGAGGAAGGATTAAGACCTCCATTCAGTGAAGAAACAAAAGTAGTAGTTTGGGAGTAGCCGGGATTCGGCCCGTTGGAGTAGAAGGTGGTCGGATAGAAGATGCCGAAGCCTCCACGCCAAACGAAGTTGGGAAGCGATTGATAGGCGAACCCGATGCGAGGCGCAACGTTGGCGTACGAGGTGTTGTAGAGTCCGCGTCCGTGCCCATCCCCGTTATAGACGAATTGACCCTTATAGGTGCCCCCAACAGCGCTGCTGATGGGATTGACTGCATTGAAATCGAAGTAGGCTTGCTCGTTGTGCCGCTCGGTGGGTGCGCCCTGAATCTCGTAACGGATGCCGAGATTCAGGGTAAGTTTTGGAATTGCTTTCCAGTCGTCCTGCAGGTAAACCCCGTTGTAATACTTGGTGGTCGCTGGGAAGGTAACGATTCCCGTGCTGCTCGTCCCCGCGGCGCCGCTGGCGGCGGATGTTCCCAGAAGGAAAGATCCGAACCCGAATCCAGTGGACATGGACGGGTTGTTGGGGTCGGGACCGGAAGTGAAGCCGGTATCGAAATTGAAGATCGTGGGGGCAATTCGTCCGCCCAGTTCCTGGGACAGAACGCCCATATAGCCGACGGAAAAGGTGTGGTTTCCATGCGTCTTGGTAAGATCCACGGAGAAGCTTCCAACGTTGTTGGGGAACACTCCTTGGCCGGCCCCGCTTTGTGGGCCCAATCCAGACTCTCCCGTGACGCCGACGACGGGGAATTGGGCGGAGTTGGGATCGATGGCGGCCGGTAATCCCAGCGAGCTTGGTTGGAACCCGGCGCTCTGCACGTCATTTCCCTCAACCCAGCGCGCAAATCCGAAATTTGCGCTGCCGGTCAGGGTCGGTGACAAGACTTGACTGTATCCAAGAGCGACGTCATATCGATTGTCGGGATTTACCTGACCGGGCCCCGCTGGGTTGTTGGCGCCGTACAACGGAGCCGAAACCTGTTTTTCTTCGTGCTTGATAGAGAATCGTCCGTAGAGCCGGGCTGCGTCGGTCAGATTGTGATCGATACGAACCGTGAACTCGTTTGAGTTTGTGGGCGCCGAGGCCGATGCTGCGTAGTTGTTTGCCAGCAAGCTGTTGGTTGGGTTAGGCCAATAGGCAAGCATTGCCTTGGCGACCGGATCGATCAGCCCCGACAGATTGTTTCCGGGAATCGGATCGCGGATGTAAATAGGGGTTCCCGAGGCGCTTGTACCGATCTGCCTGGTGCTGAAGGGATTGTAGATTTGGCCGCTCAGGATGGGACGCCCCAGGGCGTCGGTTCCAATCTGCGGGCCTAGCAAGGCAGAGAGATCGCCGGTGCGAAAGGCGGCTGTCGGCACGGTGTCCAGCGCCGTTGCTGGATTGCTTTGCCGCAGACCCTCATACAGCACGAAAAAGAAAGTCTTGTCCCTTTGCCGGTAGACGTGAGGCAGATATACTGGCCCACCCAGGCTGGCCCCGAATTGGTTTCTGTGCAGAGCGGCTCTGGGCAGACCGCTATAGTTATTGAAGTAGCCGTTGGCATCCAAAGCGTCGTTGCGGAAAAATTCGTAGGCGTCTCCGTGCAGGGAGCTGGTGCCGCTCTTCGTGACAACGTTGATTACGTTGCCTGTGCTCCAACCATATTGGGCGGTGAACGAATTGGTCTGGATCTTGAATTCTTGCACCGCATCGACCGAGGGCACATACACCACACCGCCCCAGCCATCTGCTGTATCCCAGGCGCCGTCCAGCAGAAAGGCGCTCGAACCGAAGAACCCTCCGCCGAAGTTGAAGAATGAAATGTCCTGATCCGCTGTGCCTTGCTCGCCCCCGCCATTCAACACCTGGCCCTGCGTACCGTTGTTGACCGAAGAGTTCAGCGTTACCAGGCCGAAGACATTGCGCAGATTGAGCGGCAGCTCGACGACCTGCTTTCCACTGATCTCGGCTGCTACGTTCGCGTTGTCGGTGTTAAGGATCGGGGCTTCCCCGGACACCGTGACTTGCTCCTGGGCGGTGCCCACTTCGAGCACAATATTCTGCGTCGCATCCTGACCGACTTCAAGCGTGAAGCTCTGTTGGTGATAGGTCTTGAACCCTCCGGCTTCCACGGTCAAATCATAGTTACCGGGCGGCACGATGCGGAATGAGAAGTTGCCGCCGCCATCGGTTGTGAAGACGCGGGAGATGCCCTTGTCCGGGCTAGCCAACGTGACCTTTGCATTCGGGATACGCGCGCCGGCGGGATCCGCAATGGTCCCGGAAAATGAAGCGCTCGATGCCTGGGTCTGGCAGAGAATTGCGGGATCAGCGCCATAGAGCAGCGCCACTGTAACCAACACCGCTCGCAAAAGTCGTGGCCATAACAACGTTGTTCGGACCATCTAACGCCTCCAGAAGTGTTTAACGAATGCCTTCGTACGTTTTTTGTCTGCGATCGTCCAACGCATCGTACGAGAGCCCGTCGGGGTTACGATTGGCAAGGTTGGTTACAGTAGGCTGCTGCTCAAAGTTCAAGAAGTTATTTGTTTTCAATGATGTAATGGAGGGGTAAAATACCTGTTGCGTGCCTCAGGCGGGAACCTGCCTACGGAGATCATCATGAGGGGTGAAGCCAAAAGTGCGCTCTTGACGCAACCTGGCGAACTATCTGAAGAGACCAAGCTGCAGGTTAAGAAGGCCCTCGACGACATGGTAACGAGTGCCCCCTTTCGGACCAGCCGCCAATGTCAAGATTTGCTCCGTTACATCGTTTTGCACAGCCTGAGCGGAGGAGAAGAATCACTTCGAGAACGGATCATCGGAGTCGAAGTCTTTGGCCGGCGCCCCGACTATGATCAGGCTGCAGATCCAGTGGTTCGCATACGCGCCGCCGACGTGCGAAAGCGCATCGCCCTGTATTACGAGGCGGACGAGGAAGCCGGGCGCAACATCAAGATCGGGATTCCTTCGGGCTCCTATAAAGCCTCTTTTGAGCTCACCGGCCGTAGGGAAAGAGAACATCTGCCCAATCGGCCTTCTCCGGAAGTAGTTGTTGGTGAGCCTGTCGAAAGTCATCTGATAGATCCGCAGTTGATGGGCCCCCTACCGGTGACAACTTCTCCTGCTGAATCCAGGAAAACCATCCGGGGATGGATCCGAGTATGGATCAAGCAACAGCCATTGACCGTGTTGGCGGTCCTGGCCGTGCTTTTGATTCCCATAGTTTATGGAATGCTGCAGTCGACGCGTGAAACCGCTTTCGAACGCTTCTGGTCGCCGGTTCTCAAGAACCCCAACCATGGTTTGGTGTACGTCGGCAGCAACGCGGTTTATTCCCTATCGCAAGCGTTCCTCGAAAAGTATCGCCAGGAACATCACCTGGACAAAGTTGAAACCATGGGTCGGGAATTTCTCGTCCCGGTGGGGCCGAACGACATCATCCATGGCAATGATCTGGTCCCAATAAAGGATACCTACGTCACCGTCGGAGACGCAGCCGCTACGGCAAAAATCGCCTCGTTCCTATCCCTGCGCAAGAAGCAATACGACATGCGCTTTGGAGGGGACATCTCAGTGGGCGATCTCCGCGAGCGTCCGGCAATTCTCATTGGAGGGTTCAATAATTCCTGGACACTCGAAATGACGGATAACCTTCGCTACGTTTTTGCGTACCAGTATCAGATTCAAGATCGTTTTGACAGGCGAAAAAGCTGGAAGGCCGATCCGTCTTTCACGGAAGACTATGCCATTGTGTCCAGGATTCTCAACTCCAAGACCGGAGAAATACTGATCGCCGCCGCCGGAATTGGTCAGGCGGGTACTCGTGCGGCCGGGGATTTCCTCACCAGTCCGCAGGCGATTAACTCTGTCCTGCTCGGGGCGCCTAAAGGTTGGGAAAAGAGAAATATGCAGATAGTTCTGCATGCGACGGTGATCAACGGTTCGCCCAATCAACCAGATGTGATCGCTACCTACTATTGGTAAAACCGCCTAACACTGTTTGTGTGGCGGCCCCGGTAGCGACCGGCTGCGTCAATGAGTCACCTGCAACCGGACCAGTCGCACTGAGTGGCTTGGCAAGGCTCAGGCAAGCGTGACCTTGAGTGCCGCGGCGTAATCGACAGCAGGGCGATACTGCTTTGGCAAATCGACATGGAGATTTGCAGCAGACTGTTTCCAGTTAACCTTCTCCCCGGTCCCGATCAGTTCCACCCGCGCAATTTTCCCGGGATTCGTGGGCGCCGATGTTCCAAGCGCCTTCACCAGGATCGGCTCCGCCGGCCAACCAAGGACGAGTGCATAGATCACCGTGTTCGCCTTGTTCCTGGTGAATCGTATATCTTGGGAGCCTAGTTTGCTGATGCTGTTTCCCTGGAAATACCCAGCCTTCACGTAGTTAGGCCCCTCGCCATAGATCTTCCACGGCCGAGTCTCGTAGATGGCCTCACCGTTGGACTGCATCCACGAAGTGATGCCATCGAGTACCGCAATCTCCTTGCTGTCGATGGTGCCGTCAGGCTTGCCCGGAATATTCAGAATGAAGGTGCCGTTCTTGCTGACGGTATCGATCATCCAGTGGATGACATCGCGCGGCGGTAGATAGCCGCCATATTCGCCAGGTTTCTCGTACAACCGGCGGGCATAGTGCCACTCTCCAATGCACGTCTCTGACTGCCAGGGGTACTTCATGATTTCACTCGTAAGCCCGCGCTCATAGTCAGCTACAACGGCCTTGGCAAGATGATCGGGGACGTCCTTGGTGTTCAAAACGGCTTCCAACCTGCCGCCATGGGTTTTAAGGTTGTTGTTGTAGAGGTACGCACCGATATTCATCCCGCCCCAGCCCAGAGGCAGCAGAGAATCGTCAAAATAAAGAAGGTCAGGGCTATGCTGGTCGATAAGGTCGCGCGTCCGGTCGTAGAAGTTCTTCACGTAGGAAGTGTCGGGCAGTGCATCGGATGGATGCTTCACGCCGTAGAGACGCTGCGGATCGAGGCCTTGCCACCACTCATTCTTGCCCTCGGCCGCGATAAGATCACCGTCGTAAGGGACGCCGGGCAGTGGACCTGACTGGTCCGCGCCATGGGAGGGTTGGAACCACCACCAGTTACGCGCCTGGTGCACGGTAACCCCGAAACGCAATCCTTGCTTCCGCGCTGCCGCGGCCCAACCGCCAATGACATCCCGATGCGGACCAATCGCCGTGGCATTCCAAGGCTGGTGCTTGGAGTCCCAGGCGTCAAAGCTGTCATGATGATTGGCGAGGGAAATGAAGAGTTTGGCGCCCGCCTTTTTATAACGCGCGATCAGGTCGTCGGGGTCCCAGTTCAGCAGCGTCCACTGTGCGCAAAGCTCCTTGTATCCGAAGCGCGACTGCGGCCCATAATGTTCAAGATGATACTTGTATTGCCGCTGCCCTTCGACATACATATTGCGCGCGTACCAATCACCGGCTTCGGGCACGCATTGCGGGCTCCAGTGAGCCCAGATGCCGAACTTTGCATCACGGTACCAATCCGGAGCCTCGTACTGCAACAAGGAGTCCCAGGTGGGCTTGTACGGACCTTCTCCGGCAAGATCGGGAATTGGTGATTCCATCGGCACGTTGTCCCACAATCCACCGGCCAGCGCAAGCGGCGTCGGGTTATAGTTCCACGCGGGTGGTTGCCAGGTCGCTTCGTCCAGTTTGGCTTCGACAATTTTCCCCTCGCTCACGCGGTAGAAAACGCGGTCTTGGGGTGGGGTAGCACAGAAGGCCGCGTAGTCTTGCCGGTAGCGATTGAAACCCGGCGCCACATCATTTGATTGGCCGATTGCTGGTGCAGCTTTGGCTGCCACGGCCGCCGCTATGAGCTTACAGAAATCTCTGCGCTGCATGTATCTCGCTCCCTCTGGAAGTGAAGGTGGGGCCAGACGACCTAAAGCTTTGCATAAGAACCCCGCAAATCTGACCTCGACGTACGCATCGGCGGCAGCCAGCCGGTTGCGATCAACTGCACTCCTGACGGGAAAATCCTGCGACCCGTGGCCAGCTGCGACTCCGCTACTTTAAGGATAAAGTAAACGATATTTACTATAGCAGCCGGCAGAAATGGAGATGCAATATCGAGCAGACTTAGTTCGCTAATTCGCTTAGTTCGCACATTTCTGCAACGGCTTCATTTCCTCTTCTGGCCTCTGTTCGGCAAAAGAGGACGCTTCGCGGCGGGTCTCTCTTGAACAGGGCATCCACAAGCAGGCGGCAAGCACCGGCGTAAGCGTAAACTAGCCCTGTTCACACGATTGGGGACCGCAGCGGTGGGGCAATCGTCCCCTTAAAAATCCAGCGCCTTCGGTCTTCCAACCCGAGAATCTCCTGGGAATGAGATTCTAGTTTGGGAGTTCTCAAAATATATGGCGGAGATTCAATTTCCATCGCTCATGAAGATTGGGGCGGGGACGTTTTCTGAGGCGGCACTCATTCTTAGCCGCCTGAAGTGCAGCCGTCCTTTGATTGTGACGGATGCTTTTCTCGTGAGTTGCGGCCTGGCAAAAAAGTTGCAGGATCAGATCGTCCAAGCCGGGATCCCGTGCGAGGTTTTCTCCGGCACGGTCCCCGATCCAACGACGGATGCGGTTGATCAGGGAGTGAGTGCTTTTCTTGCAGGCGGGCACGATAGCCTGGTGAGTCTTGGGGGCGGGAGTCCGATGGATACGGCCAAGGCAATTGGCCTCCTTGCGACAAATGGAGGCCGCCTCAGGGACTACAAAGTTCCTAACCCAATTCCCAAGGCGGGGCCTCCGCACATCGCCATCCCCACCACCGCAGGGACAGGTTCAGAGGTAACCCGCTTTGCGGTCATCTCCGACTCTATCGACCAGGAAAAGATGTTGATCGCCGGCGCCTCGCTGATGCCCTCAGCTGCTGTTGTCGACTACGAACTAACCATGACCATGCCCCGACGGCTGACCGCCGATACGGGCACGGACTCTCTCACCCATGCGATTGAGGCATATGTCAGCCGCAAAGCCAATCCTTTTACCGATACCTTCGCACTCGCAGCGATGAAGACTATCTGGGCGGAGCTGCCGGCCGCATTTCACCGGCCTGAGGATCGCGCTGCGCGTGAAGGCATGATGCTGGCGGCCACCCTTGCGGGGATTGCTTTTTCCAATGCGAGCGTGGCCCTGGTTCACGGCATGAGCCGGCCCATTGGGGTCTTCTTCCATGTCCCTCATGGCCTCTCCAATGCGATGTTGCTGCCTGCAGTCGCACGCTTCTCGGCGGGCTCCGCGCCCGAGCGTTATGCCGTTTGCGCTCGCACCATGGGGATTGCCACCGAGGAAGATTCGGACCCTGTCGCGGTGAATAAACTGCTCGAAGGCTTGTTTCGCCGCAATGAGGAGCTGGAGGTACCGTCGCCCAAGAGCTTTGGAATTCCCGAGGCACGATACATGGAGGTCATCCCGGCAATGACCGCACAGGCGCTGGCTTCCGGCTCACCGCAAAACAATCCGCGGATTCCATCTGCCGCTGAAATTGAACAGCTCTATCGCGAAATCTGGAATTAGCTCGCAAGGGGCGTCGAAATTAGCGGGAAGATACATTTTTGGAACGCGGTTTTGTTGAAAAGGCGACCAAGTCTAAACCCAACAGTACTTGGAGCACCCGCCCGTTGTCACCGGGAGAGAGAGGCGATCGCATAAGCTTCAGTTATTTCATTGAGGGGCTGTCATCCGCTTTTAGATCGCCCAGGGCGTACTGAATCCCAGCTCGAAGGTGTTCCAGCATCGGCGTCATGGCATAGACCCGATCACTGTGGCCGTGCCCTTCGTAGAACACCCGCCCCTTGCCCTCCCGGCGAATATAGCTCAAGGCATAATCGCCGTCGCTTCGCGGATTCACTTCCTTCGCCTTATCCGCAGCGCTCATTCTGGCGTAGTCAATACTCGTCAAAACATGCACGTTCCGGCGCGAAAAGGATTCCTCCACAAATGTATAGGTCTCGTCGTGGATCTCGAAGTCTTTGCCATGGAACATGGCCGTCAAAGGACTGTTGGGATCATCGATCTTGACATAGATCAGTTGCGGATCGGGCCAGTGAAATTTGAAGTAACCGCCGATCAGCTTGTTGAACTCCGGCCATTGCTGCACCGGCTTCGATTCCAGTCCCGCACGATGCATGTCGGGTGGCGGCAACAGCGAGTTGAAGTGGGCCACAAAATCGGCGCGGGTCACCTTCCCCGTATTGCCTGTATCCAACTTTTTAAACCAATCGTCGGCAACGGCTTTCCACTCCTGCCGGTTGACGGTGTCATCACTATCCTTGTCCCCTGCCTCGATGAACCGGGCAGCTAAAACCAGCGCCGTTCGATTCGGTCCGGGACTGCCGCTCTTGATCGCGGCCTCACTCGCCAGGCAATCGGTGTGATATGAGTCGGTCGCCGCGTGAATGCCCGCGATACCTTTTCCGCTTCTCACGAAACTCAGGAACGCCGCTCGCCGCGCGGCCGTCACTGAGGGATCGGGATCGTCAAGGAAACACGCGGTTGTGCTGTCCAGGAAAATGGCGTCGTATTTCTTGAGGTTTTCAGTGTTGATATCCGCCGCGTCGTAACTGACAGTCGTGGCCCATAATCCGCCCTGGTTTCCCAGGGCTTCCACCGTCTTGGCAGCCAGCGGAATGGAGGAATGCACGAACCCTCCCGCGCCCGTATGCGCCATGACCAGCACCCTGCGCGGGTGCAATGGCTTCGCCCCGGGGGTGGTGGGTAAGGCTGCCATCATGGCGTCCACAGACGCTTGCGCTGCGGGGAAGGGTGTCGAATTACCCACCGGGTTGAAGGTGCCGGATTGCCCGGGCTTGACCACGGGTGGCGGGGGCAGCACTTTGCTGAGTCCGGCCGCAATCTGATCCTGGTTCAAGGTCCCGCTATGAGTGCTATTCCAAGCGCTAAACCAGGAGTTGAAGCCAGCCTCCAGCTCGGGCCGTGTTAGCGTCCCATCGTTGTCGGTATCGAGGGAACTGAACAACGCCTGCGCCGTTCGCCCGCCCTCTGGTCCCTGCGCCCGTAAGTTCGCGATACCCGCCGCGAGCAGCACAGCAGCTCCGGCACAAATACATGTGGTTCTGATGAGTCCAGTTTGTCTCATAAATGTGTCGCAATGAGTCTACCGCGGATGCGGGATCTTCGCATCGTGACCAAATATGGCCGGACGCTTTCGACGGGGGATGGTCCGCCTGGAAGGGGGGAACGCTGCTTGCCACTACCTCATCGCGCTGGGTAGTCCATCATCGGGTCGCGTCCTGGGCACTCTCGCCAACGATGTCGTACTGGGATTCTTTCGCGCCGGTCCGGACATGCACATGCTTCCCATCGTTCCAGACGGCCACAGCGGCGCTCGCCGGTTGCTTCCAGAGGGATTCGCGATGAGGCGCCGTCCCGTAAGGTGTCAGCGTGTAGACGGTTTCCCCGGCTTTCACGGTGTAGACGAGCATTTCCGCGTCATGACAGGTCGTCATGCTGCTACCGTACCCGGTCCCATTGCAGTTCACGCGGACAGCTTCCGCGTGAGTTTCTTGGAAAATGGCGTCTTGATATTTGGGGCCGGACCTGTCTTTGGCCGACGCTACCGAGCAGAGGATGAGCGTGACGAGCAGAGTTTTCACGTCGAAGTCTCCTGCCAGTTCTACATTGCCGGAGACCAGCTGGGCTTTAGCACTTTTGACGCATTACTTCTGTATCTTTCCGGGTTGGTTGACAACGAGGAATCGATTCGATTGCCCGCAGGTGGTCAGCGGGATGCAAGGCAACCCAAGGTAGAGGCTAACCAGGGCTTAGTGGCGGACGTACCAGATAACGCCGATGATTACCACCATGATGCCCAGCGCTGCGGCTCTGATTGTTCCCAAGCGGTTCTGCCAATCGCTGTTGCTCTTCATCCCAAACCACCTCAGCGGCAAGTATAACGCTATAGAGGGTGGTGAAATATTGGTCACCGGGGTCGGCGGAGGTGCTTCCGCGGGCCTCGCAAAGGGACCAATATCTCAGCTAAAAGCGCCTCATGCGGTTCAGAGGGTGACAACGATCTTACCGATTTGCGCGTTCGACTCCATATAGCGGTGGGCTTGGACGAGTTCAGCGAAAGGAAATGTCTTATCAATCGCGGGCTTGAAAGCACCGGAAGCAAGATGGTCGAAGATGTATTGTTTTGCGTCCGGGAATACTGGATCGGGTGTCAGCTCAAAGAGCGTGTAGGCACGGATGGTGAGACCCTTGGCGAGTGCCGTGAAGAGTGGATAGGGAGTCAGTTCGGGCGCCAAGGCTCCGTATTCGAAGATGATGCCCTTGCGCGCCGTCGCGGCAGCGAGCGATTCGAGGAGCTTGCCCCCGATGGGATCGAAGACAATGCGCGCGCCTTTACCCGCGGTGA
Source organism: uncultured Acidobacteriaceae bacterium (assembly GCA_963721125.1). Taxonomy (GTDB): domain Bacteria; phylum Acidobacteriota; class Terriglobia; order Terriglobales; family Acidobacteriaceae; genus PALSA-350. The sequence continues at coordinate 624,545 of CAVRHZ010000002.1, forward strand.
TCTCGTTGACCCGGGCCACCAGGTCCTCCTCATCGGTAACGATCACGTGATCGGCGCCTGCTTTCAGGAGATGGGCTTTCTTGGCTGCAGTGCGGGTCACGGCGATGCTGATGCCGCCCTCGACTTTGATCATCTCGATCGCAGCTATGCCTACGCTGCTGCTGGCCGCGGTCACGACGACAACGTCTCCCTGGCTCAGCTGGCCAAGCCAGAGGAGCGCACCGTAGGCGGTAAGGTACTGCATCCAGATGGATGCGCCCTGTTCGTAGGAAAGGTTTGAGGGATATTCCGCGACTCCGTGAAGGGGAACAACCGCGACCTCCCCATAAACTCCGTGGTCGTTGAGTTTGAAGGTGCCGGGAAGGGTGCTGACAGTCTTCCCAATCCAGATTGGATCGACCCCCGGTCCTACAGCTTCGATGACCCCGGCGGCCTCGTAGCCGTTCTTGGATGGAGGGACTGGCGTCTCCAGGTACTGGCCATTGCGGAACATGATCTCAGCGCGGTTGAGTCCGAGAGCTTTGACGCGAAGGCGGATTTCACCTGGGCCTGGCTTCGGAAGTGGCAATTCATCAAACTGGAGCACTTCGGCGGGGCCCGTCTTATGGAAGCGAACGATCTTCACGGTGTTGGACATACATACCTCACAACTACCTAGATGATCATAAGACGCTGCGGACGCAGCATTCGTACCCGCGGGCCTTCGCCCTGGCAGGACTATTTGAAGAGGAACTCCTGATCCACGGGAATTTGCATCGAGTTGGCCAGGGTATTTGTTTCCGCGGCCATGCCGATGACCGCCAGGAACTCGGCGTATTGTTCATCGGAGAGGCCTTTGGCGCGGGCCGCGGCTGTGTGCGAGTGGATACAGTAGCTGCAGCTGTTGGCCGTGGATATGGCTATATAGACCAGCTCTTTGGTAAGCGGATCGAGCACTCCGGGCTCAATCATCACCTGTTTGACGCTGGCCCACGTGCGCTCAAGAAGGCTGGGCTGACTTGCCAGAGCACGCCAGAAATTGTTTACAAAGTCTGACTTGCGGGTGGCGCGTATATCGTCGAAAACTGCCTTCACTGCTGGGACGGCTGCTACCTCGTCATCCGTCCAGAGCTTTACAGTGGCCACCCGGAAACCCCCAATTGCAATGATAACGAACGTCGCCTTGGGTTTCCCGTTCAAGGCGGCAAGCGGGGATCGGGCTAGATGTACGATCCGATGGTTCGGTTGAGAAAGGCGGCGAAGGCGTGCCAGGCGGAAGTCATTCCAATAGGGACGGCGAGGGCGACGGACGCGAATATCAACGGCGCTGCCCACAGGGTAGAGCGGTGGATGCGGCGGATAGTGATGAGCTCGTAGACGATGAGGATGAGAAGCACGCTGCCGACACCGGTCGCGGGGCCTGCGGCGGGGGGTAGTCCAATACGAGACCAGGGAAAGCGGCCGAAGGCGGCGCCAACCAGGCCCATGGTGGCGATCAGAATAAGACGCTTGTGTGCGTCGGGCCTCCGCCGGGCGCGCCAGGAGCAGTAGATGACGATGGCAAAGGCGGCGATGCCGATAAGTGGGAAGGCGGCGGAGACAGCAGGGTCGAGCGGGCCGATCCTGACTCCACGATGAAGCGCGTCGATGGCGGCCATCACCCCGAGCACGATCATGACCGGGGGAAAGCAGAAGGCGACGGTGCCGAACGAACGATGCCATTGGACGCGGCGAGCGGAAATGAGCGCCGCCTGCACGGCGAACAGCAGCATCCAGAGGGTGAATACTGCACCGTGGACGTGAAGAATGGGGCTGGGAAGCGGCGCGCGCAGCACGCCTGCCTGGAAGTACGTTGGCGAGAAGCCTATGTAGACACAGACGCAGAGCAGGATCGCCATGCCGCTATAGAAGATCCGTTCAACCGTTCGATTGATTGATCGATATCTGGGCTGGTGGCCGGGTGCAGGCCTAAGGACGGCTTCGCTTACCATGGTCTTCTCCATTCGTCGATGGAACGACATCTGCTAGGCTGTGAGGCGAAATATACAGGGGAAGAAGAAGCCAAGCTGGCTGAGGATAGGGGGGACCCGTACAGTATGTCAATCCCCTCGAGACAGCAGAAATGGCGGGAAAGAACAGGATGGCAAAGGCGCGCGCAAGCAGGAGAGAACGGCTCGCACCACTTGCGCGCTGTCCGAAAGATCAAAACCAGGGCTGCACCCTCAATGAGGGTTTATCAACAAATCGTCAACTTGCCGCTGCCCCGACAGGCTCGAGGACATGATCGTTCAGGCTGCTTGGTTTCCAGGTGCTCAGGATGCTCTTGGCTTTGGCGACCTCATCGGCAGTTCCATGAGCGACGACGACATAGTTGCCGGCCTTTACGGCTGATTCGTACTCCACGATGCTGTCCTTCGGGATGCCCAAACTATAGAGACCGGCCCCGATAGCACTCAACCCGCCGACGAACACCGCGCCTTCCAGGGCGGCAACAATCCAGGCCACTAGGGGGCCGCCAACCAGTACCGGGCCTATACCGGGTACCCAGAAGAATGCGGCGCCGAACAATAGACCCCACAAGCCACCCCAAAAGGCTCCGAGCTTGCCCCAATGCTTCATGCGGTCGCCCGCGTTATAGTAGCCTACGACGTGTTCTTCGGTGTGATAGTCTTTGCCGACGACGGACAATTTTTTCATGTCGAAGCCGGCTTTTTGAAGTTCCTTCACCGCCTCGTCTGCTGACGAGTGGGTGTCATATACGGCGATCACTGCATTTGTATCTGTCATGGATGTTCCTCTTTGTAAACCCTTTTGGGGTTGCGCGAAGTTTTGCGGCGGTAGTCCGGTTAAAGCCGAATCTACCTGCTCACTCTGATACCGAAGATTGTGCATGAGCTTCTTAAATCTTTGAAAAACATTTGGCTTGGCTTGAATTCAGTCGGCGCGCCGACGTCAGTTGCGAGGGAAATGCCCCCAAAGAAGGGCAGTGGAGGGAGCTGCTGCTTCTCTTCCGGTTCTCACGCAGACTCCACAGCCCGGCTGTAACCGCAATCACTCGTGGCTATAATCGCCTCCAGGGAAGGGAGACCGCTAGATTGAAGCTCAACGGCGCTGTTCTTCTGTTGCTGTGCGGCATGGCCGCGGGGTGCGGATCCGGGGAGTCCCACACCGCCCCCAAATGGACACTGACCCGCGAGTCCGAAGCGGTTGTGCCGGATGCCAAACTCCGCAGCCAGATATTCAAGGCGCTCGACGCGGCGGAAAAAGTCCACACGGACACATTCATCTCCCATTTCCAGGTACGCGCCGCTACCGTGCTCGAAGTGAATGGCAAGGAAGAGGTGGTGCTTGGCGGAAACACGGAATATGGGCGTCCTGAGGGAATCCACGGCGAAACGTCGTTGCTGAATCACGTGATGGTGCTATACGGCTCCGAAGCAACGCACCACGCTGTTCGCTTCGTGGCCTTTTATGGTAAAACGTGCGGCGGCACGGGCAGCTGCGGCGATTGCCGGGACTACCAGATCGCCACTACCGATTACGAACATTTGCTGGTCGCCTGCGGCCAGGCATCCGACCACACCGTGCGCGTGCACCGCTTTATGGACCAACTCGTCTGCGAACGAGACTTCCCGGTCGTGGATGCGGCGAAACTTCCCCTCAACGCAAAGCAACTAACGACCCTGGTAAAGTCCGCGGAAGAGGCGCGCAGCGCCGGCATTACTCTGTTTACTCCCGGCCACAATACCGGCGCCGCTGGACTATCCTGGTCGGGAAAAACCTATCGCGCCGCCGGAGCCGATGACGCGGCATTTCACTACCGCTATCCCATCGGTGGGCTCCTGCAACAGGCCGCCACAGAAAGCGACTACCTGATGCGCGCAATCGTGGTCGCCGGCGAACCGGGTCAATGGCCTGCCGTCAGTTACCGCGACCGCCAATACGGCTACGAGGTCAGCACCTTCAATCATGCGGAAGGGAAGCCGCCTATCCTCCTTATACTTACCGACGGGCAGGGCAAATATAAAGTCACCACGTTCGAATCTGCGCTTCCTTACGCATTCAGCACCGCAGCCTTCATGCCCGACGCCCTCAGCGCTTTCTTGAAGTCCCACCCCAACGCGAAACCATAGCTAGACCCGGCCGGCCGGTCAGATGGTCATCTTTATGATTGAAAAGTCATCGTCCAGCTCTTCCGAGCCGTGGGTGTCTCGAACGAACCGGAGGAGTTCTTCCAGTTCCGAGGAGCCTTCCGGGACTGGGCGCGTGAGGACTTCTTCGAATTCTTCGAATTCCACTATGTCCCCGTCCGGCCGCATGATTTCGTAAGCGCCATCGCTGAAAAGGAACAGACGCGCGGGGCCGGCAAGAGTACACTCCTTGCACTCGTAAGCGAAGTCGGGCAGGATGCCCACGGGACAACCAACGGCCGGCAGCGGCTCCGCTTTGCCGCGCTGATCGCTTGCTCCGCTCACCACAATGGGGGGTGGATGCCCCGCGCTGGCATAGCGTAGCGTTCCGGTAGGGCGATGGTATACGCCGTACCAGATGGTGAAATAGAGACCGTTTTGATTTTCCATCTGGAAAGCCCGGTTCAACGAGCCCAGCACCGCTTCTGGCTTACGGAAATCGGTGTTCTGCAAGGCGCCGGACCGGAGCGTGTTCGCTACCGTGATTGACAGCAATGCCGAACCGACGCCGTGTCCGCAAACGTCGAGCAGATAAAGGGCATAGTGGTCACCATCGATCCATTGATAACCAAAGGAATCTCCTCCCAGTTCCGTGGAAGGAACGAAGAGCCACTCAACCGCGATAGGTCCTGCAACCGGCGCCGGCAAGATGGCAAGAACATAGTGTTGGGCAGCGTGCAATTCCTGCCGCAGCCGGTTGTGGACCCGTAGAAGCTCATCACGGGATTGGGCCAGGTCGTGGTGGGCCAGCGTCAGTTCCTTGTGCGCGGCTTCGAGCTTTGCAATCAGGCGTGCCTCGCGCTGGCTTAACAGCGTCATGTCGTACGCCTTCTGCTGCATTTTCCTGGCATGGTCATGTTCCACGGTCACGTCGAGGAACACAATCCACGTCCTGTCTTCTTCGGCAAAAAGATGAACGTCCGCCACACTTCCGCCAGGCATGCCCACGGACTCTAAAAGAAAGGGTGTTTCCGCTAAGGGCAGCAGACCTTCGAGGAATGGCAATTGATCGGACGCGGAATGTTGGTGCTTTAGATCGGCCAGTCCGTGGTGTTCGAGTTCTCCGCCTGCATGGATCAGGATGAGTTCGTTGTCGATGAGAAGATGGGCTATGGAACGCTGGGACTTAACCAGCAGCAGCAGCCATTCTGATATGCGGTCCGGCATATCCAGCATGGTCACGGCACCATGCGCTGCGCGAGCGCCAGAAATGCTTCTTCCACTCCTTCACCGGTCTTGGCGCTGGTCCGGAGAACTACGTGTCCCGCGGCCTTCAGGTCTTCGATAGACTGTTCCGGGATGTCCCAGTCCTCCTTCAGATCCGTCTTGTTGAAAAGGAACAGAAAAGGGACCGAACCTATTTCCGCAGTGACTCGAGCCTGTATCGACTTGGCAACTTCGAGGGTTTCACCCCGCGTGACATCGACCACCAGGAGATACCCCGCAGAACCGCGAAGATAGCTAGTGCGTATGGTGGTCACGTCGTCCTCGCCGGCGATATCCCAGAGGATAAGAGCGACCTCCGCTGCGCCAACGCTCACCATCTTCTTCTCGATCTTGACCCCGACGGTGGTCAAGTATGCGTCGGAAAAGATGCTTTGCACATAGCGCCGAACGAGGCTGGTCTTGCCGACGCCAAAGCCCCCCAACAGACAAACTTTTTTTTGCAGCATGAAGATCTCTACTCGCTGGCAATCACGGTGAATGTCACTCTCCGATTCATCGCGGCGTTTGCTTTGCCGTTGGGAGCCAACAAGGGTTCGAGTGGGCCGGCACTGCGCACAGTCAGCAGTTCCGGAGCGATGCCCCGCGCTTTAAGCATCGAGCGAACAACCTCGGCTCGAGCCGCGCTGAGGGAGAGGTTCGCCGTTTCGTTGCCGACGGCATCCGCGTGGCCGGAAATCATCATGCGGGCAGAGAAACCAAGACGCCTGGTTACGTGCATCAGTTGACGGAATTCGTCGGCCACCGCATCCAGTGTGGCGTCCTGGCCCCGCGCAGGACGGTCTGCATTGGAATCGAAGGCAATAATATGCCCCTGGATAGCATCGCGCAGGTGGATAAACTCCGGATCCTGAACGTCGCGGAGGGTGCTGAGATCGACCTTGGGAGAACCCGCGGGCAGCGCCGCGACCAGCGTTCTCGCCCGTTCGACCCAGTACTCCGGAACGCTTCCCGTGACTTCTACCGTGTCGCCCTTCAGTGACAAAGAGACGGAGGGCGGAGGATTGAGACTGGCAGCCAGACGCCGCAGAACGATCGCCGGGTTCAGCGCCTGGTACGACTCCCAGTGAAAGGCGACACGTTTGGAATTGAGATGCGACTGCGACAGCAAAGTCGCGGGATCGACGGCCAGGGGATCACGCAAACCGGAAATTTGCCATTTTCCGCTGCGCAATTCGGCGTTGGCCACCACGATGCCTGGCTCCCCACGCAGCCGCTGGACATACGCGTCCACACGAAGCCGGACGATTGTCCGCTGAACCACCCACCCGCCGACCAGAAGCAACAACACCAGGGGCGTGATCCAGAGCCAGGGGGACAACTGCTTTTCGCGCGGCCGTTCCTGTTGCTGCAGGTCACGTTGCAGTGGCGTGACCAGGTCCCCCAGATTTGCGGAGTCACCCTGGAATTCTTCCAACTGACTCCGGTATTGCTCGTGGATGTTGGTCAGTGTTTCGCGCAGTGCCGCATGCAGCGATTCGGGCGGATTGCCTCGAATGACGGCGGCAAGGAACGCGAAGGGTCCCTCTTCGCACCATAGCAGCACGTCGCCAAGCCGCAGGGTGTCGATGCCGCCTCCCCCGCTCTTATCGGTTCCCTCAAACGAGTCGCGCACGAAGTCCTGGATGGCCGATAGCATGCCGGACACCAGCTGGGGATCCTGTGAGGTAACCTCCGGCGCCGCTACGTGCTCGATGAGAAGGCCGGTCTTACGGTGAATTAAGAAGACGTGCTCCACGCGGAACTGCACCGTGTGTTTGAGCACCACGTCGGCGAAGCTGCTTCCGCTGCGCAGCGCCTCCAGGCGCCACTTCACTCCCTGCAATGAGAAGCTGTGCTTGAACGCCTGGTTCAGGCGCTGCAGCGTACCGTCAAGTGATTCCGCGATGGATTTACGGACCACCGATCCCATCAGGGGGTAGAGGATGCCAACCAGGGTGCCTGGATTTTTACGGATCGATGCCTGGACCGCCAGCTCCAGGATCGGCGCCATCGCCTTTGCCAGTTGTTCGTCTCTCGCTCCGGCGAGGGTGAAGGCGTCGGCCAGGACGGAGCTTACGGCTTCAGCAAACTGCCGTGGATCATCAAATTTCTGCTGCAGTTTGGCGATCGCAACTCGATCCTGCTCGAGAATCAAGCTGCGCAGCGCCTCCAGTTTCGGATCCCCTTCGAGCTTGGGGAGCGCCGTCGCCAACTCGTGATCCAGGCTGCGCGCTACCTCAAATAGCAGCACGGCGAGCCGTTTGGCGCGGGCATCATCGGGCTGTAAGAACGGGGGATCCGAACTGTCCCTGTCGAGCAGGGAAACACTGGAAATCACGGTGTCTCCGATCGCTTCTTCCTTTCAAAACCGATATGGGGGCCGATTGCCAGGTTCAGGATCTCTGCCCGCCGCCTCCGTTCGCCTTCGCCGTCGTGTCCTGATTCAGGCATCGAGCAATTTCAACGAACAGCCCGGCCAGCAGACTGCGGTCGGTTTTGACATGCATCAGTTCAGCAAGCATCCGCTCTATGGCCGCGCGCGTGTCATCGGTCCGTCGCCGCCCCTCTTCGCGCAGCGTCTGCGACTCGTGGCTCAATCTCTCGGTGAAGTCCCGGTCCTGGCTGGCCAGCTGGTCGGCGACCTTGCTGAGGTGCTTTTCCAGTCCCTGGATCTGTTCCCGAAGGCCGCGGCCCAACTCCTTGTCCGCCTCCCCGCGATGATCCTGCTCCTGGCGAATCTGGCTGGCAAGCGATTCCAGCTGTTTCTTCGTCGAGGACTCCATGCTCTGGATGGCGCGAGTAGACTCGGCTTCCATATCGCGCATCTTTTGTAGAAAGCGCTCTTCCATGACGGAAAAACGGCGATCGTAGTCCTGCATCTGGTTACCGAAAAGCAACTCGCGGATTTTGTCGACTCCCGGTGCGTCGCTCATTGACGGGGCATTGTTGAGTGCTTCCTGTGCAGCCTTGATCGTCTGCGCAGTGATGGTCGGAGCTAATTCAGCTTTTGCAGCCATTTTCTTCTTCCCCTTAAACGACGTTTTTAGCGTCGGATGCAAAGATTGCTTGTTCAACTTATTATGCAGCTTGCTGGTCTGTACTTTCTTCATAGGTAGTGGCAAGAGTTAAATCAATGCAAAATCCAGGATGGGGGGGGCCTGAAGGTGAAGCTATTCGTATCCGAAAACTGACCAGCGATTATATCCAGGCGCTGGTCCGGGCGTCTTCAGGAATGGCAGCTGTCGCCACTCCGGGCCTCGAGTTTTCGCAAGGGGCGAGTTTAAAGGGCTTTTTTATGGATGTCAACGATTAATTCCGGCTTGAGTTTCACCGGTCTGAAACTCAACAATTCTCCCCAAAACATAACCAAGGCGGCGACCAGGGTGGGCGAAACGATTGGCCCGCAATGCGTGACCTTCACGCGGAAATGGTAACTGGTTTGTCCGGGTCGGGGGCGGTCGGATTCCCGAGCAGCGGGTGCCAACCGTTTCGATAGGGTGGGTTTGCGCGCAGAAGCACTCAAAGTGAACGGGGAATGGCCGGCCGCGAAGCCAATTGCCCTGGCGTCGCTTGATACTGTAGCCCGTTAGCCAGCCGGCGGAGGAGACGAAAGGCGTTGCCGCCGGTCTGTGCTTCGTTGACCGAGCCCAGATTTAGCGCCGCGCCTCGGCGCTCACACCATACTCGGAATTTTGATTCCCAGCCCTTCCGGGTCTGTGTAAGAACTAGCAAAACCCAAGCCTTTGTGCGGGAGCCGGGGCGCACCGCAGGTCCCTCGGCTTCGCTCGGAGGTTGTGACTTTTCTGATTTCCAGGTTTTGGTGGCCGGTAAGCTGTGAAGAGCGGCGGTCAACAAGCAGCCGCGGGGTCCTTCGACTCCGCGCCGTAAGTCCTCTGTTTAGCGATAGGTCTGCAACATCCTGTTTCTGCTCTTTGGCAGGGGACACCGGATTTAAATAGCGGACTGTTCTTCCATTGGCATACGACGGTTTTAAGCTGGCTGACCGAGTGTCTTCCTAAGCTCAACCCGAAAGTTGCCCCTGATCTTGTCTTCAGGGAGAGTCATCTCGGTCGTGAGAATGATCATCCCCATCTGGACACCCTTCAGGTAGACCTTCCAGGCGTATCCGTATTTACCGCCTTCGGTGTAATGCTCTATGCTGCAACCGGGAAACTGGGCAGCCTCTTCCGAAAGCCACGCTGTGAGTTCCGCCTGCCGGTGGGCGATTACTTGTTCGTCCAGGTTCATGAATTCACCTTTTTCCAGCAGTCACGAGCCGGATACAGGGGGGACGGCCAAGGGTTCCTTGGCCTTTGGTAGCGTCCCCCATCGAGAAGGATGCTAGGCCTTCAGCGCCTCACCCTTGCAGCCTGGATGACCGCATTCGCACATCAGCTCTGTGGTTCCCTTGGCCGCTTCGCAGCGAGCACTGCAATAGCTCTGACCTTTTTCCAGGGTGCAACTACACGACGGATGGGAACATTTCTTAACATCAGCCATACGAGTCCTCATTTCAGCGGGTTTGTTGCTACCTCACATGGGATGCAGGAATGCAGTCCACCGTTAGCTTCTGCGTAGCTAGAGGAGCCCGTTTCAACCATCAAGCGAGGCTGCTCGCGCGCGGCTTTCTCCCGGAACGCACGTTTTTGATCCATGTATAGATAGAGAATGCGCTGCCCGCGAGGCATAGCAAGATAAATCCAACCATGGTCCACCGGAACGGGGTGGAGTTTGCCACTTCCAGAATATGTTTCCCGTACTTGATGGCGAGCAAGCTAAGAACGGCGAAACGTATTCCACGGGCAACGAAGTTTACGGCACAGATGCGGAGTCGCGATAAATCCAGCGCGGCCGCGGCAGCAATCACCATGGTGTAGGGAAAGGGTGGCGGGGCAACGCAAGCCAGGAAGACCGCCTTGCTGCCATGGGTCTCGATCATCTTATGCAGTCTGGAAAATCTTTTTTCTCCTGCCATCCGCTTGATGCCTTCTTCCCCAAGCTTGTGTGCGACCAGAGCCAGGGCAAGGACGCCGATGGTCGAGCCAAAGGCCGCAGCCAGCACATACAACCACCATTGCTGATGATCGCGTGCCACGAGAGTAACCACCAGCAGATCATTGCCGAAAGGAAGAAAGAGGAAAGAGGAGTCGAGAACCCCCATCAGCACGGGGCCAAAATAACCGAGATGCAGCAAAAAGGCGAGTACGGGTCCAATGAATTTAAGCAAGCGATGTTCGATCCGTCGGGCAGCTTAAGAGTAAAGAATGGGGTTAGACAAAGAAGCCGCTCCCTATCCAATAGAAGCGGCTCTGTGCGGGGTCAGTGCTTACTGGGCGCGTTCCTTACGCTATCAATAGCGTCTCTGCCGGCGTCCTTCGCATCGCCTACTTTATTGTGAATCGTGCCTTTTGCCTGGTCGACCTTGCCTTCGGTTTCCAGCTTATGGTCGCCGGTGATGTGGCCCGCAACTTCCTTGGTCTTGCCCACAGCTTTATCTGTTGCGCCTTTTACATGTTCCTTGTCCATATAGCACCTCTGCCCTAGTGAGATGCAGGCCGGTGCCCACGAGAATAGGCGCTAGTCGGGCAACCGGCCCTCGACAGCGATTCTTCTGGCAGCGTTTCGAATAATAACTTCACCAAATAAATAAGTAATGGCCTCCATGTTCACCGGGTAAATAACCCGCTAGGGATGTTGAATATGCGCATCAAGCTGGGCACCTATCCGTTCACCGAATGCGCCCTGAGAGCACTTGCTAACGCGTCCGCGATGATCCTGTCTTCGCCCGGTTGCAGGTCGATAGCGGTCATTTCAATTGTGCTTGGACCTTCTGTGAGAACAATGGAAGGTTTCATCCTGGCAAGCTGCTCTGTAATCTCATGAGGGCTGGCGGAGAAGCGGGCCGGGTCGAGATGGATCTGAAGCGCGGGAAAGTGATTGGCGATTTCCGGCACATCTCGGGTCACCGTTATTCCAGCTATCTTCGATACTTTGGTCGCTACGGTATCGAGTTGCCGCCACTGATCTTTGTCGAGAGCCTCCTGGTCTTCCGCCAGGTAAAGCTCCAGCGCCTTCAGCACGCCCACAATCTCTTCCTTACCTACCTTAGTAGGCCGCCCGATGGTGTCCTCATTCGGACTCATGTTCAGCAACGCATTGTGCACCATCTCCTGGCGTCCAATCAGCAGACCCGTACACTGTGGACCCCTGATTGCCTTGCCTCCACTGAAGGCGATCAAATCAAACCCCATATTGGCGTAGTCCGATAAACGGGATTTCGGCGGCGTGTCCGCTGCGGCATCAAGAAACGCCGGCACATTTGCCGCGTGCGCCAGCTTTACCCAATCGGCTCGCTTAATCTTTCCATCCGGATCGCTTAAGTTCAAAAAGTGCATGGCAGCCGTGCGCTCGCTCACCGCCTTGTGAACGTCTTCCACCGTCTCAACTTCAACCAGCTTTGCCCCAGTCGTTCGAATCTGATGATCCCAGCCGCTGAGATGTGCCCGCTGGATAATCACCTCTGATTTCATCCCGGTTAAATCCGGAATCTGCTTTATATACGCTGCATTGCTGCCGGTAAGAATTCCTGAGTATCCGTTCTGGATTGCCGAGGCCGCACCTGAAGTCACAATTGCGCTATACCCTTGCGGCAACTTCAGCATCTCTGCAATCCGTCTCCCTACCGCTGCTTCCAGGTCCATGATGACGACGAAATGCTGAGCTGCCAGATCCATCACCGCTTTTACTTCCGGACGGATGAGCGAACCGCCAAGAACCGTCTCTGTTCCCTGGCCATTGATGACTGTGGTTAAGCCAAGCTCTTGATACACGTTCCCGGTTTCACCCAGCCCTGTGATCTTTCCTGTCCAGGCCTCTGGCTTATTCGAGCTTGCTCCACGTGCTCCCCATAACCGCTGTCCGCCAAAGAGTGAAGCGGCCAGAAAGCCGAGGCCGCCTAAAAATCCCCGGCGATTCAATTCGTCCGAGCCAAATCGCTGCATTCAATGTTCCTCCTGAACGATGCAATGGTAACGCAGTCATCGCCACCATTCTTGTGTTTCTATTTTTGCCCGCCCTCCTGGAAAATATTTTTCAAGGCCAGCTGCAGATCGCGGTTGTCGGAATGGGGCGCGGTGATCACCCCAAAAGGTGCTGGAGCCCTGAAGGGCCCCAGGGGCGGCGAACTGAGGATGATTGAATCAGGGTGCTTCGTTCACACCGTCAACACAACGCGAAACTCTGCCTTGCCGCTCATCATGCGTTCGTACGCTTCGGCGGCCTTCTCCAGAGGATACGTCTCGATCATGGCGCGTACTCCCCGCAGTTGGGCAAAGCGAAGCGTGTCATCGGAATCCGCCGGCGTTACCCCTGCCCATCCTTCAATGGTCTTGCCGCCTTTGATGAGTTGAACCGGGGGCACCTCGATAGGATCGGAAGCTACGCCGATGATGATAAGCTTGCCATTCGGACCCAAACCGCCAATCAGTTCGGTCATGGCCTTGGAGTCCGGCGCGGTCGCGATAATGACTCTTGCGCCGCCTAATTTTTGTAGTTCCTCCGCTGCGTTCTTCACTTTACTGTCGATATACACGTCCGCACCGAGTCTCATGGCAAGCGATTCAATGTGAGAGCCGCGCCCCACCGCGGCCACCTTGTAGCCAAACTTGTTGGCGAATTGAATTCCGAGGTGGCCGAGTCCACCGATGCCTTGCACCGCGACCAGATCGCCTGGCAGTGCACCCGCATGCCGTAGGGCGTTGTAGGTGTTACTTCCAGCGCACAGCAGCGGTGCTGCATCGATATCGCTGAGAATGTCCGGAATCGAAACTAATGCCTCGACCGGAGCCAACATGTACTCCTGATAGCCGCCGTCATAACTGAGACCGGGATTCTTCTCATTGCGGCAGAGTCGAAAATCTCCGCGTTGGCACTCGGGGCACGTGCCGTCGTGGCCGCCATGCCAGCCAACGCCAACACGCTGGCCTTTTCGCCATGCAGTCACTCCAGTTCCGAGGGCATCCACGACGCCGGCCACTTCGTGGCCCGGAACGCGTGGATAGGGGATCCCTGGCCGGCGGCCCTCGACGATGATCGCATCGCTGTGGCACACGCCGCATGCCTTGACTCGGATGCGCACCTGTCCCGGGCCTGGTTCGGGAATTTCCAGCTCAACGATTCTGAGACCGGCTCCGGGCCCCGCCACCTGAGCAGCTTTCATGATCGTTGCGGCGACTGCGGTTGCCATAAATCCTCCTATTTTGTGTTTGCTTCAGTGGGTGGTTTTGGGTTGCCATAGATTTCAGGAATGAGCGCATCTTGACCAGGAGGTCCCGCGCCAGCAGAAATAGGGAAGGCCTTTCCGATGTACAACTGGAATCACGATAGGCATGAATCTGGTTGTTCCCGTTTATCTGGATCAGACCCGCATTCACTGCTCTGATTAAGCCTGAAGCACACAGGCGAAGCAATTGGACGAAAGTATCGGTCGATACTTTCGTCTCGGCCAACCCCATCGTCCAATAGATTTCTCCGCAGTCTTTTGATGTCATGCCCCAGGCGTGGCGCGACTTTTCGCTTGAACCTGTCGGCCGTGATTCTGGACCATTGATAAATCCAGCCCTGTGACGATTAGCCCACCTTTATTTTTGACCCTGAGATTCATTACAACGTGGCAGCGCTTATTCGAGAAATAAGCTTTAAGTCCAGCTGGGTCTAGTCGTTCGCATGGAACCAGCTGCCAACATCACTTAGTCGCTGAAGCTGCGCGATCGATTGCAAGAAATTGCTCTATGTGTGCAGAAATGACCTCTGGTTTACGCTTGGACGAACTTGAGAAATCATGGATAGGTGTGCATGTTTGGCGGCACGCATTGAGTGGTTCCGGAACAGAACGCATGGCCTTGTGCAGTAAGGCTGATAACCTGCGATAGCCGACAAAGGAAGGTAATCCGTGACAAAACCGGCAATACTTGTGGCAACTTGGGACGATGGGTTGTTTGCTGTCACTGGCGATGCGCGCACGCAAGAGATTGCGAACCAGCCGGTCAGAGGGATCGCACCGGATGGACTCGGTGGTGCGCTCGCCATTGTCGGCCGGCACTCGCTGCGCGGGCGTGCACCAGGCGGAGAATGGGTAACCGTCGCTACCAGCGAGTTCGAGCTATCGTGCTGCATGGCCGTTCGAGACAGCATATACGTCGGAACGGACGATGCACGCATGCTGCGGCTGAGCGATGGGAGCGGCATGCTCGATCTCATCGATAGTTTCGACCACGTCGAGGGGCGGGATGCCTGGTTCGCTGGTTCAGCAATTGTGAATGGGCAGCGTCTCGGGCCGCCCTTAGGTGTTCGCTCGGTCGCGGCCAACGCGAACGGGAGCGTACTGTTCGCCAATGTTCACGTGGGCGGCATTCCGCGTTCCCTGGATGGCGGAAGAACCTGGCAGCCCACGATAGCTATCAACAGTGATGTTCATGAGGTGCGCGCGCACTCGGAAAATCCTGATGTTGTCATTGCGGCGTCCGCTATCGGCCTTTGCATGAGCACCGACGCAGGCGCAACGTGGACCATAGAAAGGGACGGGCTACACGCATCGTACTGCTCTGCGGTAGCGTTCTCGGGTAATAACATCCTTGTCTCCGCCTCGACAGATCACTTCGCGTCCCAGGGAAGAATTCATCGTCGGCCGATCGCGCCAGGTGGATCCCTGGTAGCCGTCGAAGGCGGAATGCCGGCGTGGACCGGCGGTATCGTTGACACCGGTTGCATCGCCGCAAACGGATCGTCCATCGCGGTTGCCGACAGAGTTGGCAACTTGTACGTCTCGGACGATTTTGGCCACACCTGGTCATGCAGGAGCACCGGACTGCCGGCCCCTAGCGGCGTTCTCATCTGTTAAGAAGGCGAGTATTTCAGTTCGTGGCTCACGCATGGGGCGTCATTAAATCTGGCTGCATGGGTTCGGACAGCGTGATGCTCTGGCATTGGGGCGATAACGGCGTCTTCAAAGCTTTTGCGATGGCCGGCCCAGCAAGAAAGTCAGGCGTCGTGATGCTCGAAAAATGGCCAGGATGCGCTGAACGTCGCAAATCCGATCATCGACACAGCAATAGGCACAGATTCCCTGGCGTTCGCGTGGCCGAAATGAAACAGTCCGGTGGCTGGTTTACGCGTGGACGAACTCCCCCGCCTTGCTGGCCTGCTCCCTCCACCGTTGGGCGTTCAGTGAGTTTCGTAGCTTCATTCCTTTAAGATGTGAGGGGCGGCACGCACCGGCGTACCACCGCGAGAATCACGCGTTCAGGACAAATCCGTGGTCTCTAGTGGGCCGATGCGAACGTGAATGCTGCGGCCGTCTCAAACTTGCTTGAGGCATTCCCTGAGTAGATCTTGCCGCCCGCCATCGTGAGCTTCTTCACCGGCGCGCCCTTTGTGAAATCGAGGTCTGAGAAGGGGACCCAGAAGGTATTCGGACTGGTTGCAGAGTCAAAGTAAAAGACCTTGTTCTTCTGATCATAGGCGGTGCGCCACAGGGTTGAGGCCAGGTTGGGCTTGTCGGGTTGCGAAATGCCGAGCGGTGTGCTGACAGAGCGCATGACGCCGAGTACAGACGCTACTGCCTGATTCTCGTATGTGCCCCCGGGCACAGCCTTGATGGTGTGCGGGTCAAGCTGCTTCGGGATGGCGTTGATAAGGAATGAGGTGCGAACGAAGCGGTCGGCGGCGCTGATCGAGCCGGGCAGGAAGACCAGCGGGTTGATGCCGCTCCAGTAGGTCATGATGGCGAGCTGCTGATCAAAGCTGGGCGAGTTAGTCATCACCTGGTACTTCCGGTCGTGGTGAATGACGAGCTTACCGCCGAGGTATTCGAAGATGGCCGAGTCGCCGCTGGGGTCGGATAAGGCGAGGTGCAACTGCGCGCCCTTGCCGTTGGGTAATGTCGGAGCAATAACCACGAACGGCTCGGCACGCAAAGCGTCCACGGCCTCGGCGACGGTACCATAGTTGTCGAGAGCATACTGCCCCCATGCCATGATGGAGATGGTTGGCTTGCCGGCCTGCGGTGCGCCGTAATCGGATTCGGCAAGATAAAGTACGTTGGCTACGAGGCCCTGCTCGTTCATACCGTCGGCGGTTCCGGCGTCGTAGCCGGAGACGACAAGGCTACCGTATTTAGAGGTCCATTTGATACTCGTGGCTCCGGTGGCGCCGTCGCGTGCCATGCCACGGGGAAAGACCCAGGCGTTGGAATAAACATCTTCCGCCCAGTCCATCGACCGGCCAGTGATGACCACATCGTCAGTGCCTAAATAGACAGCACGCGTGCAGGCCTTAGCCGAAATGCCGTTGCAGAGAGTGAGGGCTAGGAGTGTGGCGACTCCAGCCCTGCGAGCGCGAGCCGTGGAGCAGCTCTCAGTGCGTGCCAACCTTGATAGGCCGATCATCTTCAATTGTTTAACCTTTCGATTGCGTGCGCTGCGTGATCAGCCTCACCCGATTGGCTGGATAAATAAGACTTGTTGTGGCGGAAGGTCAGCCATAGATTACGGGATGGGCGAGGGACGAGAAACTAGCAAAAATCCTAGCGTGTCGGCCTAAAACCGCTCTCTGTGGATGGTGTGGGTCGATGTTGAAGCACTGAATAGGTACCTTGACACAACAACGAAAACGCGGCAGTCTTCTATAGACATCTATAGGAACGGCCGGCGATGACTAAAACGAAAACTGACAATCTGCAGGGAACCCTGGCTCTGCTGGTCCTCAAGAGCCTGGAGCCAGGCCCCATGCATGGTTGGGGAATTACGCTGCACATCCAGCACATCTCCAACGCAGTCCTCCGCGTGGAAGAAGGCTCGCTCTATCCCGCGCTCCATCGCATGGAACAGGAGGGTTGGATCGCCTCCGAGTGGGGCCTTAGCGAAAATAATCGTCGCGCGCGCTTCTATCGGCTCACCACCCTGGGCCGTCGGCAGCTACGAGCCGAGCGCGAGAACTGGCAGAAGGTCACGCAAGCAGTCGCTCTGGTGTTGGATTTCAAACCCGTATAAGCTCAGGAGCCCTTCATGGCATGGATCTCTCGTCTTCGCGCACTCTTTCGCAGGGACAAACTCGCTCGAGAGCTGGACGAGGAACTCGCATTCCACCTCTCCATGCGTGAGCAGTGGAATGTCGAGCAGGGCATGCCGCGTGCGGAAGCACATCACGACGCCCGCCGCCGCTTCGGCAATCCCTCGCTATGGCGGGAACGCATGAGCGAGATCGACCTCATGATCCTACCCCAGACCATCCTGCAGGACCTGCGCTACGGAGCCCGCACGCTCCTCCGCAATGCCGGGTTCACCACCGTCGCGATTCTCGCCCTGGCCATCGGCATCGGGGTCAACACCACTGCCTTCACCTGTTACAAAGCGATGTTTGCCCGCTCGCTCGACGCTCGCGATCCCGGCAGCATGATCGATATCTCCCTTGTTCCACAATCCGGCGACACCGAATACGATTTCAGCTATCCCGACTACCAGGCTTATCGAAACAATCTTCATTCCTTCAGCGGCCTGATCGCGCACAGCACGGACGGTCTGATCGTCTCCGGAATGGGCGGCGCCCACCGCAGTTCCTCCGCCGGCTCTTTGTTGGGAAAATTGGGACTGCTTCCACCCAGCCCCATCGACGCAGAGTTCGCCTCCACGATCGAGGTCTCGGAAAACTATTTCTCGGTTCTTGGAGTCAACGCCCTGCGCGGCCGCACCTTCGACGCCATGAGTGCTGCGGAACTCGCCGCTTCGCCCTCCGTACTCATCAGCGAAAACTACTGGCAAAGGCGCTTCGACGGAGATCCTTCGATACTTGGCAAGGTTATCCGGCTCAATGGCGCCCCCTTCACCATCATCGGCATCACGCCGCACGACTTCGTAGGCGCCAACGCCTCGACCCCGGATTTCTGGTTTCCCCTCAGCCTTGTGCCTCTGGTTCACCCCGACGGCAACTGGCTCCGTGATCGCGAAAACCAGTGCTGCCGGCTCTTTGCTCGTCTGGCTCCTGGCGTCACCATGGGCCAGGCGCAGGCGGAGATGACCCTCCTTGCCAACCATCTACGCACCCTGCACGACCCTCACTCTGAGTTGAAACCCGTTTCCGCGCTCCTCTGGCCGGGCTCTCCGTTCCCCCGCACCTTGGCCAGCGGATTGAAGCTCTCCATTCTCTTCATCATGGTTGCCGTCGGGATGGTGCTGGTCATCGCCTGCGCAAACGTTGCCAGCCTGCAACTCGCCCGTGCTGCCTCCCGCCAGAGTGAACTCTGCCTGCGCCTCTCTCTTGGTGCCGGCCGCCGCCGTCTTGTCCGTCAATTGTTGACCGAAAGCGCCCTATTGGGCCTCATCGCCGGCGTTGTGGCACTCCTCTTCACCTGGGCCTTGCTCAAAGTGTCGGTGACGATGGCGGCAGAAGCCATTCCCGCCCAATATGGCTCCCTGGTCTTGCACGTCACCCCCGACCCCGAGATCTTTGCTTACGTCTTCGCCATCTCACTCATCGCCGGCGTTCTCTTCGGCCTCGCCCCCGCGCTGGAAAGCTCCCGCTCCGCGCTCTCCTCTGCCATGAATACCAGCGCCGCGTCTTCGCCCATACAACGCCGCCGGCTGCGCGACATGCTCATCGCCGCTCAGGTCGCAGTCTCCCTTGTGCTCTTAATCGCTGGAAGCATGTTGATCCGAAGCGCCATTCACGCACTCAGGATGGACACCGGATACGACACCAAACACGTCGTCGATCTCGACCTACAGTTTCCCGAAGGTCCGAAATACAACCCGGACAGCCGCCACGCCCTCGTCCGCGAGTTGCGCAATCGCCTCGCCGGCTTGCCGGAAGTCACGGCAATCACCAGCGCTCGGCCGCCCGACGGCCCGGGCGTTCGAACCGCCGCCGTATCGCTCAACGGAGAAAAACCCTCGTCTCACAACGCGCAAGCCATCCTCTTTTACACCTTCGTGCAGCCTGACTATTTCGCAACCCTCGGCATTCCCCTGGTCTCTGGCCGCGGCTTTCATTCGCAAGCTGGCCAGCCTGAATCCTTCGTCATCCTCAGCCAATCGGCCGCGAGTCAGCTCTGGCCCAATCAGAACCCGATCGGCCGCAGCCTGCGTTTGGGTACAGACAATCAGTTCCACCGCAAGAGCGATCTTGTTCCCGATGGACCCGCCTATCAGGTCATCGGCGTCGCCCGCGATACACGCGGCGTTGAGCTGGATGGCAGTGACGCCCGCCAGATTTATGTACCCTTGCCCCAAGGCCGCATTCAGGACTACCCGATCCTCATCCGGACTCGGTCAGACCCGTCGCACCTCATGGATGCAATCGGTCCGGTCATCGCCTCCCTCGATCCCAACCTCGTGGCAACACCCTCCACGCTAGACCAGATGCTTCATCAAACGCCGCCCTTTCTCATCTCCAGTCTTGCGGCCGCGATCGCTTCGATCATCGGTATGTTCGGGCTCCTTCTTGCGTCGATGGGCATCTTCGGCACCGTCAGTTATATCGTCGTCCTTCGCACACGCGAGGTCGGTATCCGCATCGCGCTTGGCGCAAAGAAACGAGAGATCCTCGGACTCATGCTGGGCGAGAGCACGCGGCCCGTGCTCGCTGGATTGCTCGTCGGCGTGATTCTCTCTGTCGGAGCGTCTTATCTGCTACGCGGCGTTCTCTATGGGGTCAACATCATCGACAGCGTCTCGTTCATCGGCGTCTCGTTCTTGTTTCTCGTTATCGCCTTGTTCGCGACCTACCTGCCATCCCGGCGCGCCATGAGGGTTGATCCGGTCGTCGCGCTCCGATACGAGTAACCCCTCCACGCTCTTCGATGGCAAGTCATCCTCCCCTGGACTGCGCCATCGCGTTGGAGCCGCTACTTGACGACGCTCCAGGTCTTATCCGGGGCATAGCTGGACATCTGTTGCGCGAGGTCGGTGGTCTTATCGCCAAGATCTTTCTGATAGATCACGCCCTTTTGAGAGACGAGAAAAGTCATGACACCGCTGGAGCGATAATCGGCAGGATAGGCGACAAAACCGAAGCCACTCTTGGCTGGGAGCATGCGGTAGTAGTAACCGTGATAGGGCGTGCGATTGCCCGAGGTGTCGTAACCTTCGCTGGCGGCCTGGGCAAGCATAGGGCCGGCCGGGCTCTCAGGCTCGCCTTCTTTCGCTTCCCAATAAAGACCATTCTGTGTGCCTGGTTGGCTAACCAGCCGGACCGCATAAGAGCCCGCCGGTTTTCCGTCGTGGGCGGAGGCCGCGTAATCGCGCTGGGCGGAGACGATACCTTTGCACACATTGATGGCCGCCAGCTCATTGTGGCCGATGCGCCGGTAAAGAATCTCCTCTGTGCCGGCTTGCCCATCCCAATACCACTGGTTTCCCTTGTGGGCGAGCGGGATGGGCAGCGGCCAGTTATCCTTCCCGACCTGAAGTGTGAGCTCGCCCTTTTGCGCGGGTACAAAGGAGTGCCCTTCGTCATACCACTTCAAGAATTTTTCCCGATCGGCTTTGTCAGCCACGGAATCGCTGGAAGAGACAATCTGCTCGCTGCCTGGGCCAAGGATCGCTCCCAGCTCGGCAGGGTCGCCGTCGCGCACCGCCGCGATAAAAGCGGTAAGGGCTTCTTTTGAGGACGAAAATGTCTTCTGAGCGTTGCCCTGCGCGTGGGAGTCAGTGACTAAGGCCGCCAGAGATGCGGCGGAAAGAAAAAGATAAGTTGCCATCCTGGCAATTCGTTTCATGGTCTCGAACCTCAATTGCTGGTTGTAATTTCCGGCCTGCTTGCTAGTGAGTGCGGCCACGGCCGCCGCCACCCATACTGGCCTGCCCGCGATTGCTGGCTATCCGCTCCGATCTGGCACTACCGCTGTTGCTAAACGCGCTGTTGCCGCCACCGCGGTTCTGGGCCTGAGTCGCCGGGCGTGCCGCCGGGCCGCCGCCTGCGGCAGGACGAGCAGCGGCACTGCTGTAGCCACGATCGCCACCTCGATTCATATTCGAAGGGGCAGAGGCCCTGTTCATCGTGCCCGGGTTAGCGGTATTGGGTCGATTCATTGCGCCGGCATTCGCTGGGTTGGGGCGATTCGCGGCGGCCAGGTTGGTTGCGTTGTTGGGGCGATTTGCCGAACCGACGTTGTTACCCATGTTCGGGCGATTGCCTTGAGCCCCCCGGTAGCCTCCATTAGGACGGTTCGCGGTACCGAGGTTGTTAGCGGTATTCGGGCGATTCGCAGGATTGACGCTGGCCATGGAGCCACCGGGCTTTTGGTTAGGCGTGTTCGGACGAGCTCCCTGGTAGGTGGATTGACCTTTCCAGTTCGGCTGACCGGCTTGGTTGCCTGCCCCAAGAGGGGGACGGTTGTTCGTGGTGAGGTTGTTGTTTACGTTGTTATTTCGGTTGTAAGTGTTGTTGTTGAACTTGTTGTAGTAGTTATTGTTGACATTCACGTTGACGTTGCGGTTGTACTGATTCCAGTGGTAGTTCGGGGGTGGGTGATAGCCGTAGGCTGGGCGGTATCCGGGGTAGACGGGCCGATACGGCGGCGGATAGTAGGGGCGGCCGCCATAATAAACGCCGCCGTAGCCCCACGCAGGGTAGGGGTAGTAATTGTTGCGGTTGATCGCCGCGCCGACCGCCATGCCAACGCCGAATGAGAGCAGTCCGATTGCGACCGCGGTGCCAGTGCTGACTCCGGTCGACGTGGGTGCAGGCTGAGTAACCACTACGGTCGCCGGAGCCGGTGTGTTGTAGATGGTGACAGGATTGTACTGCGGAACATAGACCACCTGTGGGTTTGCAGGCTGGATCTCCACGTATGGCTGGCCGTTCTCCGCCTTCTTGGTTTCGACTGTCATCTGCGGACTGGATTTAAGATTGCCCGTCTGCTGCGCCTGTACCCGCTTGCGCTGTACGGCTTCCATCACGCCTTTCTGGTTTGCTTGAAAGTCCTGTCCGAGCTGACGTGTCCAATCGATCTGCTGGCACATGTTGTCCACAACCTGGGGAAAGCTCATCAGGTACTGCATGGGGGGGCTGAAGCCGGCCTGTTTGGCGGCTTCGGTGAGGGCATCGCCTTTGAGGTTCTGGTTTTGCAATAGCCAGTTTCCGCCGTCGAGCACTTCCTGGGCGTTGGTAGATGCGGTAAGAATTTGTGCTAGCAGTTGATCCGGGTAGAGAGCGATGGGCGCAACCAGATCATCGAGGCTGATTGGCGCCGCAGGCGGAACTGCGGGTGCAGCCTGCGCCGGGGCAGCAGCCTGGTCCTGAGGTGCGGGTGCTGGAGCCGACTTGCAGCCGGACAGGGTGCTCACGAATGAGAACACAACGGTTAAAACAGAAGCAGTGCTATTGCGCAGGACAGGGTTCATTGGCGGATTCCTCAGGGCACCGTGGCGTCGAGACCGTAAACGGCAGGGGTACACACCCGCAGCAACTTTATATGCGCAGCGCGCACGACGAACCTGTCACAAGTGACAGTTTCCAGGGGCGGCCCGGACTGCTAGGTCAACCTGCAACGTGGATGTTGTGGCGGGCGGTGACGTAGCAAGTTGGTCTTCACCAAATGGGGCGTTTCGACCTGTCGTTGCCGATCACCTCTCAATAGGTGACGGAGAACAGATCCAGAGCCACATTCCGAAGGCGTTGGGTTTTTCGTTTCCTTTTACCGATGGCTATATGCGACGAGGAGAGATCCCGCGCCTCCTGAAAGGCTCTGACGATATGCTCACCCAAATCAATCGAACCGTCGTTGGACCATGCCGACACGCCATGGCTGAGTGGCCTTCAGAATTCCTGCCGCGTTGCCGGCTTCACATGACTGATCCGTTCAACTTGCATGCGCTCAGCGAGGTGACCCATTCCGTCTTGTTGCCCAACTAGTAATTACTCCTGTTTGCGGTTACGCGAGGCCCTTGAGAACGAGTTTCACAATATCTTTGAGCGGCATCACGGTCAGCAGCAGAGGCGTCAGCGGAAGTAGACTTGCGACCACGAGGTGCAGCAGAGTACGGAGATCAACCGGAAGGGGTTTCATCTTTTCGATGTACCCATAGCTGTTGCCGAGATCGGCAAGCGACTGAATGTCTGAGGAACCCAACAACGGTTCACTCTGCGGATTCTGATCTTTGATCCACTTCTGGTGGAAGGATCCGGTATAGGCTGTCGCCAAGGTTCCATATTGATGGAGCCCGGTGCGTTTTGTCTGCAGAAGAACCCCTGCAAACACCGTGAGCGGGCCGACTACGGTGACCACGGCAACCACTACATAGGTGGCAATTGCAGGGGCGTACCTGGCTAGTGGGATATGGTCATAGACGATTGCGCGGGCCAACACTCCTACACTTGCAAGCGAAAATGCGAAGAGAATGATTCCCAAAAAACGCTGCGCCTCTCCTACAAAACCTAATCCTCCAGCCTCGTCTGGATGGGTGGGGAAAAGCTGCATGTCCAGGTTGCGCACTCTGCCGAGAAACTGAAACCAGAGAAAGAACCTCCAGAACCAACGCATGAGGAGGAACCAAAATAAGGGTAGACAAAAGCCTATCAACCAGTAGCCAGCCCAGGTGAGGGACGCTCCGCGTTCTGCGATAATTCGATACCACGTTGAGAGCTGATTCGGCATAGCTAAAAACGCGATGATCGAGAAAATGTAGGCCAGCACTGCAATGACAACCTCCGCAACTACAGAGTCGCGGGAACGCAGGCCTAGTTCGACAAATTCGTCAAATTGTCGATAGTCCTTTTCCAGAAGAACTCCTGAGGTAACGAAATGTGCAGCGGCCTCTGCGATACGAGGGCCGAGGACATTTTCGGCCAGCAAAAGCAGAGGAATAGCAAGAAGGAAGCGGGTATAGACGCCGAAGTCACTCAAAAATGGAACGGGAATGGCGTGTCCAAAGGCCAACCCCTGCATTTGTGACAACACCAGAAGCGGCACCCATGTGATCAGGGCGGCAAGCAACGCCATTCTTTTTTGGAAAGGAGCAGTCTGTTTTATGAGTCCGATCCGCTTCTGAAGATGAAAGAGGGGGCCGCCCTCCATGAGCAAGAACGGCCGGGAAACAAGATTGGTGTTTGGATCCACGATCCCCTCCATGTTGGTGCGGCGGCGGTCTGCGGTAAGTACCTGCCGCGACAGGAGGGCCGGTTGCGACGCTACCCAGCTTCCGTTCGCCGGTGTTCCCTGTTATTGCACAACCTCGAAGTCAGGGAGTGTGAATGTCTTGTCGAAGAATGGCTGGAGAGGTGCGTACAGGCGGAAATATACAAACCAGCCGTCCTTTCCCACCGTCTTCATGTAGTTGCACTCGTAACCAGCCGGAGTCTTAGCGCCGATGTAGAGATCGATACTGCCATCGCCGTTGTATTTGAGGTCTTTCATCTTGCTATCGAGGCTGACGCTGCGGATGTCTGTTCCGCCGTTGTCGTAGGCTCTTCGGGTATTCTCGCTGTATAGAGTGAGAGACCAGAACTGACCCACTGGAACGTCTTTCGGAACATGCAGCTTGTAAGTCTTGTCCGCACGCAACAGAACGCCTTTGCTATCGCGCTTGGTGGTCATATACACCTGGCCGGCACCGACGGTCGGATTCACCATGCCCTTACTGCTGGCGACCGCCTCGTAGAACCACGTGGTGCGTTCGTCCAGCTGGAGCTGAGTGCTGGTCTCCTGCTCAACGCCGAAATCGAAGCTCTTGTACCAGCTCGTACCCTTCCAGTAGGGTTCAGCAAATCGCGGATTCACCTGGAGGTTGCGAGCCATGAGTTCGCCCATCGCGCCACCTTTCAGGAGGATGGACTTTTGGCGCTCGGAGGGGCTGAAGGGTTTGCCTTTTTCGATCCCGAGTGGCTGTAACATCGCAGTCCAGGGTTTGTCGATCTCCCGGACCGGTTCCTCATTGATGATGTCCGACAGAGTCTTCCAATAGTCCAGGCCTCGAGGGGCCGTCGCACTCCACTCCACGTTCTTGTCTTCGATAAACCGGCAACTCTCGAGCTGCTTGCCGTAGCGGCCCATCTTGATTGTGGATTTGAAGGTCGCATAATAGGCGGGGTCCGGATCCAGAATGCGCAGCAGAACGCCAACATTGTTGGTGGCACTCTGGAAGACAAAGGCATCGGGCTGCTGGTATTTCTTCGGATCATCCTCCGGCCCCACAAAGATGTAGCGAGCGCCCCTGCCTTGGTCCGGTCCGGTAAGTCCGAGATCGGCAATGGGACGCTGCCAAAAATCGAGCGTTCCTCCGGCGGTCTTACCGGCAGGATACTCCACGACCAGGGGGCCTTCTTTCAAACTACTGAAGTTGAAAATGTAGGGGGTAGTGAGATTGCCAGTCACGATGCCCCTTTTTTCCCTCAACGATCGCAGCACCACAAAATCGTTGGCTCGTGACGCACCATAGGCCTCGGCCTCGCGATTGCGCCAGGTGGTCATGCTGACCAGGGGGGTGCTCCAAATGTAGGACTGTGCCGCGCGCTGGTAGTCCAGTTCGTCGTACAGCTTCTTCGACATATCGCTGTTGAAGTAGTTATGAACCAATTCAATGTTTCCGATCGGCGTCTCAATGAGTTCGTCGCCTTGAAGGGTCGCTTCATCGAGAGCCACCTGCTGAGACATGACGAGTTCCGTTTTCATAGACCACACTCCTGTGAGTAGAAAGATGGATGCAGGCCAATTTCGAGTTTCACGGGCATTTTGCTCGCCCCTGTGATTCGGTCATTTTTGAAGCGCCGGTTGCGGTGCCACCCAGTTTCCGCTCAACAATGTTCCTTGTGGACCGTACATGCGCAGTATCATGTAGTACGGTCCAGTTGGCGGCGAGGGCAGCCAGTTGGATTCCTTTTGCGAACCAGGCGATTTGCTTTGGAGATAAATATCAACCGAGCCGTCCGGATTCGTCTGCAATCCCCGTGTTCTACTGCCGATTGCATATCGATTGATCTGGTTTTGGACAAGCAGGCGTTGGGGTAGGTTATACATGGTCATTGACCAGAAGAACTTGACCGGCGGCACCTGATCTTTGGAGAAGTGGAGGACGTAGTTCTTACTGCCATCCAGGGGGTTCCTATCGTTATCGACGACGTAGGCCGTGTAGTAGGCTTCTTCCTTCGAGTTGCCGTAGATGCCCATGGCCGCGCCGACGGCGCGCTTCATGACGTAGTCCTTACCGAGGAACTCGCGAGTGCCAAACAGGTCGACCGAAGTTGTTGTCTTGGCGATTGCAGCCTGGAGCCGATCGCCTCCTTCTTTGATACCCTCTTCGATCGCCTGCCGGATTTGAGGCTCAACTACCGCCGGATCGAATGCACGGCCGGGGCCGACTCCGATTTTGGCGAAACGGTCGAGCGTCTCGTTTTCGCTTGGAACAGCCGGACAAAAGAGGAGAAGGAAATTCAGGTAATCGATGAAGCCGATGGAATTGGCGTGCGCCTCGTCCCATGCGGGAAATTGATAGGAGGACGCGGGTTCCGGCGGCTTAGCTCCCGTGTACTCGCTCAGCGGCCTGATCCGGTACTGACGCTGCATGGCTACCGACCATCGCGATCCTCCGGCCCGGTCCATGAAGTGGGCGTGAGTGTGCCGATGAACTGTGTTTCCGAGTTAAAGATGTGCTTGATTCCTTTGGGCGCTTCTCCGTTCCATCCGGGGCCCGCGAAGAGGTAGTCACCGGCCTCCGTACCGGTGGCCCGAGAACCGATATATGCGAAGTTGTGGGTGTAGAGATCGAACCATTGCAACACGTAATAACGATCGGGAGATGCCGGAACGGACACAACCATTGGCTCCGCACGCAGATCGAGCCAGGCCCATGAATAAGGCGTGTCATTGCTCGGCGTCACGATGTCCTTATCTGCAGGTGTGAAGCCGCGCGCATAATGACGATAACGGCCGAATCCACCAATATAGCCGGGGAACGACGGATCCATCGTCTGCTGGAAAAGCGTTTTATAGTTGAAAAGCATGGGGTAGGCATAAAGATATGCGTCGGCAGCGATAGCTTTTGCTTCGACCGTTGATATCTCTTGTGCAGCGGCGCTCATAGTAGTAGACATACATCCCTCCGGACACAAACTTGATTTCGTTGACGTAATCGAGATAACTGGTCCTATTCGTGTTTTCGTCCTAGCGGAATAACTCCGGTTTTCGTTTGCTGGAATTCGTATCGTTCATAACGACAAACTGCGCGATTGAAGCCCTATGATTCGCTCGCACATCGAATTGTCCGATTGCCAATGTTCGGATGCCAGAGCCACGACGCTCAAAGTGCTTTGAGGGGGGCCGTGTCCTTCAACGCTTCGCGGTCACATGGCTGGTGATCAACCACGTAGCCCAATCGTAGGAAATATCTAGCGCGATGGGAACACGAAGAAATACGTGATTTTGCACCGGAATGTACGGGGGAAATTTAGAGTCGCTGTCTCACTGCGGTTACTGAAAATGACGAGGGCTTCCCGCGAATGGGAAGAGACAGGAGATTTCAATATGCAGATGCGCATCCTCAATGGCTGGCCGCTCAAACGAGTAAATCCCCGGACAAAAAAGGCGTAGTTTTACGCGTTTACGCGATTACCTGCTGACTCTATGCTGATCTAAGTGTCTGCTCGCGAAGAGGCTGGATTATGCATGAACTCGTGATGATCGGGTTCGCCGACAAACATCGAGCTATTGAGGTTTTGCCACAACTCCAGCGTTTGCAATTTGATTGGTGTGCTGACCTGCAAAATGCCATCGCGGTTGAAGTCGAAACGGATGGCCGTCTGTGCCTGCACCACAGCCAAATGTCGGATCCTGCATCCAGCTCCAATACGCTGCAGTGGAAAGCCATTCTGAGTTGGATCGTCCCAATGCCTCACCCGGGAGAATCGAGTTCTCCCAGCGCGATCGCTGAAACCCGTACCATCCATACCTACAGTGACGCGTGGTTGAAAAGTGGCTTCCCTGATGTGAACTTTCTCCGCGATGCGGCCGCTTTATTGCGGCCAGGACACTCCGCCATCCTGGCAATCATCCGTGAATCCCGGCCTGCTCTGGCAGTACTGTTGGGCTATAGCTATGTCGTGTTGACGACGAATATGGATGCGCCCATGAATCTCTAATCAACGTCAGGGCTGCACGATCGAGTTGCGAATCGCATAGCGGACGAGTTGGGCGAGGGATTCAAGCCTGAGCTTTCTCATAATTTCCGCGCGGTGTCCTTCGGCTGTACGAGCCGAGATGCCAAGACGATCAGCGACTTCCTTGTTGCTCTTCCCTTCGGCGAGCAGTTGAACCACGGCCCTCTCTCGTGCCGTCAGTATAACCTGGCTGTGATGAGCCGGCTGTGCACCGGACTTTTTGGAGAGATATGCCTCAACGACGGTTTCGGCGACGCGGGAGGTAAAAAACCTGCGTCCCCTGGCGATGGTCTCTACGGCCGTAACCATGTTTTCCCCTGCATCCGATTTGAGGACGATGCCTTGGGCACCAGCTTCCAGGGCATCGAGAATGATGCTCTCGGTTTCGAGCATGGTATAGATCAGTACCTTGGTGTGAGGTTGACTCTTCGAAATATGCCGGGTGACGTCAAGCCCATTCATCTCCGGCATGCTCATATCGAGAATGGCGACGTCCGGATGGAGCGCCTCCGCTAATTCCAGAGCTTTCCTCCCATTGGAAGCTTCGGCGCACACACTCCAGTCCTTCTGCTTTTCGAGCAGGTAACGAAGACCTGCCCTGGTCAAATCGTGATCATCGGCGAGAAGAATTCTTAGCATGGTGCTCCTCAATTTTAGGCAAGGAGACAAACACCTGGGTACCACGAGAACTTGAGCTCATCCTAAACGTTCCATTGAGTTGACGCACCCGCTCGCGCATTCCGGAGATGCCCACCCCAAGCGATGCTGCGCCTTCGGCCTGCTGAAGCTCTTCCGCGGTCATGCCGCGACCATTATCCGCGATTTCAAGGGTCACATCTCGTCTGTTGGTGGTTAAGGTGACCGTAATCGCCGTTCCGCCAGAGTGACGTAGAACATTGTTGACACTCTCCTGCACAATCCGAAAGAGAGCCCGGTCCTCGTCTGGGCTCATACCTTCCATCTTGGCGGGTGCTTCAAAATTCACGATCAGAGGGCTACGCTTTTGCAGTCCATCCAGATACCACCGCAAGGCCGGCACCAGTCCAAGACCATCGAGGATAGGAGGGTGTAGCACGTACGAAACCGTGCGAACCTCGTTGAGAGCCTCGCGACTTGCGACATGAGAATCCTGCAGGAGCTTGCGCAACTGGTCGTGGCCTGAAGGAAAATCAGCGAGGACCTGTCCTATGGTAAGCGCCATGCCGGAAAGATGCTGGGCGGTGCCATCGTGCAGATCGCGAGCAATGCGCCGTCGCTCTTCATCTTGAGAATGTAGAAGCCGGCCAGCCACCTCGCGCAAAGAACTCTCGGCTTGCCACCTTCTCCTACGATGGATGAGTAACGCAATGATCAGTAGGAATTGGGTAATCAACACCGCGATGATGGCAAGGATTCTTCCGCGATATTGCTCCCATGCGCTGGGTGTTCGGTATTCGACTTCACTTCCAGGTGGCAAGTTGCTTTCCGAAAGCCCCCATCTTTTGAGCTGCCGCCAGTCGAACAAATATATGCCGGACCCTGGTGCTTTCAGTACAACATCTGATGGATCTTTACCCCGGAGTATCTGGATCACTGCATCCGCTGTCAGTTCTCCTGTCTTTGACCAACTCACAGCAAAGCCGCCCACGGTCCCCAGTCCAACATACGTATCCGATACCGCATAGACGGGAACCGATGAGGCGGCAGCTATTTTAGCCACAACGTCCCTTGAGAAGTAGGTATTGCCGGCCGGGTCACGGGTGTAGGAAATCGGCAGGACGACCGTGTCCGATGGCAGCTTCGACACAATAGAGACAAGTTCATCTACCGAAGCATTCTCGACGGCCTGGATTTCTACCCGGGGGTCTTCTCTGAGGCGTTTCTCAAACTGCCGGCCGATGAGAAGATCGGATGACGTTGCGCCGCTGATCAGAAGAACCCTGCGTGTTCGCGGCTGCAAACTGTGAATAACATCCAGGCACTTAAGGGGATCGATGTTGAATAAAACATCCACTCGGTTTGGATGCCGAGGGGAATCCGCCTGATCGGGTCTTGTATTACCTACCTGGACGATGGGCACGTTGGGAAAGAAAGTAAGTAACGGGTTTCCTAGAAATATGACGACGTCGATCTTACGATTGGCGTATTGAGATCGAATCTCAGCGAGCCTGTGTTGCGTGTTCTCAGGGAATCGAGTCGACTCCAGTTGTTCGCGATAAAGCTCCAGATTCGCACCTATCGCAGCACTCAGATCGTGCACCAGGCTTTGCTCAAATATAAGAATTCCTGGAATAGAACCATGATTCTCGTATATAAGAAGGACGCGTTTGGGAGAAGTAGACTGCGCCAACGCAGCGCATCCAATTACGCCTATCACCAGAGCAGTAATGGTCAGCCGTTTCAGAGGGAAATGCATGCTGGTGAATTGAGTCATCGGAGATTTGCACCCCCTCTTAACGGATAGACTAGCCCAGCGTGTCGCCCATCTATCGAGGATAGTCCCTTTTCAGGGTATTTCCAGTCCATTTAGAGGATGGCGGTGCTCCAGAAGCCTGGCTGGTGTGTTTGCTCTCATATTTGCTGGGTAGTCTGCAACCCTGAGCAAGATATTCACCTTCTCGCATCGCTGGCCGCGGAAGGCCGCTTCTCGATTCAGATTGCCCGAACGTTTGCCTTGGGAGACTGGCTGAAGCAGCGGAGATAAGCAAACGCGTTGGAATCGGGTAATCCGTCCTGGGGTCGTGCCTTCAGAATGCCTGCCGCCTTGCCGTCTTCACATGACTGATCCGTTCAACTTGCATGCGCTCAGCGAGGTGACCCATTCCGTCTTGTCGCCCCACGACACTGAGGAAGTATCGGCGATTTGCAACAACCAACCAAGAAATAATGGCTCAACCCCGAATGGTTGTTCTACTCCCATTCCAGATTCTCCTCTAGTATTCCCATAGGAATGCGCGGTACACTTGCCCTATTGTTTTCCAATAGAAGGCAGAAATGGGCGAAAAGGCCGATATTTTGCAGGATACTCTGGCACTGATAGTGCTGCGCACTCTGGAGGCGCTGGGACCGTTTCACGGGTACGGTTTGGCCCGGAGCATCGAGCAGACCGGCGGTGACCTGTTGCAGTTAAACTACGGTACGCTCTATTCGGCGCTGCTCAAGCTGGAGCAGGAGGGATTCATTCCCTCACGCTGGGGTACTTCGAAGAACAATCACCACGCGAAGTTCTACGAGTTGACCAAGACCGGCCAGCGCCAAGTGCAGGAGGCCGCGGCCGAGTGGGAAGAAACCACCGCAATTATTGCGCGCTTTCTGGTACCAGCCGAGGAGGGATGATGCGCAAGGTCATAGCACTATGGATGCGCTTTTGTGGTCTACTGCGCAAGCCGCAAGGCGACCGTGATTTCGAGGACGAACTTGCCAGCCATGTGGCGATGCACATCGAAGACGGCATTCGCGCCGGACTCACTCCCGAGGAAGCCCGCCGCCAGGCGCTCATTTACCTCGGCGGCGCGGAGCAAACTCGACAGGCTTATCGCGAGCGGCGTGGACTCCCGTGGCTGGAGACGGTGATGTTCGAGCTTGTCTACAGCCTGCGCAGGCTCGTCAAACACCGCGCAGTTACGGTCATCGCCGTGCTTTCGATCGGCCTGGGCATCGGTGCCAACGCCACTACATTCTCCATGGTCAGCCGGTTTGTTCTGCGTCCCGCGCCGGTCGGTGATCCATCCACTCTATTGGCCCTCCACCCGGGGCGCGAAAAGACCGAATTTTCGTGGCCGCTCTACAACGATCTTCGCGACCAGGCGAAATCTTTCTCCGGTGTTGCAGCATACTTTCCGCTGGTGCCCGGCTCCATCGGCGGTGGCGGCGAACCGGAGCGCGTCTGGGGGCAGGCGGTCACCGCAAATTTCTTCGATGTTACTGACTTGCGCATGACGTGCGGACGCGGCTTCGTGAAGAGCGATGAGAACCAGCCTGTGGTCGTGCTGGGTGCTGGCCTCTGGCAACGATACTTCCACGGGGATCCGGCGATTGTGGGAAAGACAGTAGCTCTCTCGGGCCGCACCTTTACCGTCGTGGGCGTCGCTCCGGCCACCTTCCATGGCATTGAGCTGTTTCTCGATGCCCAGTTTTGGGTGCCGCTCGGTAGCGCTGCCCAACTCCAACTGGTCCCAGGTCTTTCCCACAAGGCTGAGACGGATCGCAATGACCCCTGGCTGTTGGTCGTCGGGCGTCTGCGACCGGGCGTAACGCGTACCCAGGCTGCAACCGAGCTGAACACGCTTGCCAGGCGTTTCGCACTTAGCTATCCAACGACCGACAAGGATGACGCCTTTGTCTTCGAGCAGGCAGGCTCCCTGCCCGCCCAGTTGCAAAGCGGGGTTCTGATCTTCCTGACCGCGCTTTCCGTGGTGGTGCTGCTGGTACTGGCAATTGCCGGGGCGAATGTGGCCAACCTGCTATTTGCCCAAGCATCCGGCCGTCAACGCGAGATGGCTGTGCGCCTGGCTCTGGGAGCCACGCGCGGCCGGTTGCAGCGGCAGATGCTCATAGAGAGCGCCTTGCTTGGTTTGGGGGGCGGAGTGCTGGGTGTACTCCTGTCTTTATGGGCCACGAAGGCGCTCTCCGCATTCCAACTACCGGTGCCGATTCCTCTCGACGTGGGCATTGGTGTGGACTGGCGCGTTCTCCTCTTCACATTCGCTTTAAGCATCCTCAGCGGGCTGCTGCTGGGCATGGCTCCGGCGTGGGCAGCCGCGCGCCCCCTCTTTGCCAACGCGCTCAAAGGCGAGGACGCGTTGGCCCGTCCCGGGCACCGCTGGTCTCTGCGAAATCTCCTGACGGTCGCGCAGATCGCCATGTCAGTGATTCTGCTTTCGATGACCGGTCTCTTCCTACGCAGTCTGGAAAACGCGGCCAGCATCGATATCGGCTTTCGCCCGCAGAACCTGCTGATTATGTCTGTCGACCCACGCCTAGACGGTTACACGCCGGAGCGGACAGTCGAGTTTCTCAGCCAGTTGCGGGAGCGCGTGGCGGCTCTGCCGGGTGTCGTTTCAGCGGTGTGCACGGACTATACGCCGCTCTCCATGACTGAGAAAGACGACACATTCCACGTGGGCGATAGCCCGAACAACGGCAAAAGCGATCCCGAAGCCTATCTCATCATGGTGACGCCGCGCTACTTCGACACCATGGGCATTCCACGCATCGTAGGCAGCGATTTCGGCGGGGAAACGGCGACCGGTCCAAAGACCGCGATCGTCAACCGGGCCTTTGCGCAGCGCGTCTTGGGCGGCGGAAATCCCATCGGACAACACGTGACCGGTGGCGGCGTGACGTATCAGATCATCGGCGTGGTAGGCAACGCAAAAACCAGCACCCTCGGCGAGGAACTTAAACCGGTGCTCTATCGCTCACTCTCGCAAATCATCGCAGTCGACCCCTCCTTCGTGGGCTATACGCTGGTGGTGCACACGGCGGGGAACCCTGCGGCATTGAAGGAAGCAGTGCGGAGGCAGGTCCACGCGCTTGATCGCAGCATGGCCGTTTTCAACGAAGAGACCATGGAGGAACACGTCCATTCTGCCTTCTTCCTGCCTCGCCTGGCGGCCGTGCTGTTTGGAGTCTTCGGCGGCATCGGATTGGTGCTGGCCACGGTGGGTCTCTATGGGGTGATGAGTTACGCGGTCAGCCGGCGCACGCGCGAGATCGGCATTCGCATGGCAATGGGCGCGCAACCGGGCACGGTCGAGCGCCTGGTTCTGCGTCAAGGCCTTGTGCTCACGATGATCGCCGTGGCGCTCGGTTGGCCAGCCGCATGGATGTTATCCAAGCTGGCGGCCAGCTTCCTTTATGGCATTCAACCGCATGACGCGCTGACCTTCGCGGTGGTGCCGCCAATTCTGATTGCAATCGCCCTCGTGGCGTGTTGGATTCCAGCGCGGCGTGCCGCGTCTATCGACCCCATGCACGCATTGCGAACAGAGTAGAGGCGATTCATGTTCTCAAACCGGACCTTCTGGCGCGACCTATCCAGAGGTGTGTAGAGGGTCGGCGGGCGACAACAGCCAATGCGCTCATTGGCTAGTTCCGAGCGGATGGTCGCCAACCCCGACAAGACACCGGTTTTGGGGTAACTTCCAATAGGCGGTGATTCGAGAGCAACGCTCAATCAGTGTATTCTCAGTCGTTTCGAGTACGCGATCTACCCGTAGCCCAAATGTCGCAACGCCATATCCGCAATTCGCTTCATCTCCGCTTTTGAGACGCCGTTCGCTGCTTGAATGGCGAGACCTCCAAGAAGGGTTGAGAGGTAGCGGGAGTAGTCGTCCACATTGAGCTCGGCAGGCAACTCGCCACTCTTGCGGGCCTGCTGTAGGCGGACCTTCAGAGCGGCCTCATTTTGTTTTCGGATCTCGGTCATCAAATCTTTGGCTGAGTTGGCTTTCACGCTGCACGCCATGGCCCCTGTGAGTGTCATACAGCCGGACGGGTGCCCCGGTTGCGTTAAGAAATCGACCGTGTTTCGGAAAAGCGCTCGAACAACCTGCCGGAGAGTTGGTTCGCGCAACGCTCTCGCTTGATATTGGCCCGGGCCCTCAGCGTAGCGTGTGGCGGCCAATCCAAATAGAGATCTCTTATCGCCAAATGCAGCATAAATGCTGGGAGCACTGAGGTTCATCGCCTTGGTCAGGTCCGCCATCGAAGTGCCTTCGTAGCCCCTCTCCCAGAAGAGCTTCATTGCGGCATGGAGCGCCTCTGTCTCGTCGAAGCCCCTTGGCCTTCCCATCTTCTTCGCCGGTCTATCGGTTCGCGTCATAATCCTATCCTGCCCGTCTCCCTAATTAGAGACTACATTCTTGAATCCGATGCACTTCCTTCACATCTATAACGAATGTTACATATGTCTAAATGGCGCTTGTTACAGAAATTGAGGAAGGGAAGAAAAAGGAGACTCACATGTCGAATTCAGTTGTTTTGATTACCGGTGCGCTTACAGGAATTGGGCGTGCAACCGCATTTGCATACGCGAAAGAGGGTGCGCGCGTCGTAGTTTCAGGGCGCAACGAAGAAGTCGGTGCCGAGCTCGCACGCGAACTGCGCGCCACCGGAGCGGAAGCGCAATTTGTTCGTGCCGATGTTCGTCACGAAGAGGACGTCCAGAATCTCGTCGAAAAGACCGTCGCTCGTTTCGGCCGCCTCGATATCGCTGTGAACAACGCTGGAACAGAAGGTGTTGTCGGCTCGGCTGCCGACGTAACCGTTGAGAACTATAAGTCGATCTTCGACACCAATGTGCTTGGCGTGCTGCTAAGCATGAAGTACGAGATCCGGGCTATGCTTCCGCAGGGCAAGGGCAGCATCGTCAATATCTCGTCTGCGTATGGCAAGGTTGGCGGTCCCAGCGCGGCGATCTATGTGGGCAGCAAGCATGCGGTCGAAGGCATCACGAAGTCGGCGGCCATCGAACTTGCAGGCACTGGTGTTCGCGTTAACATCGTCGGTCCCGGGCCGATTGAAACGGGAATGTTCAATCGTTTCGCGGTAACGAAGGAAAACAAAGCAGCCTTCATAAACGCACAGGTTCCGAACAAGCGCATCGGCACACCTGACGAGATTGCAGACGCCATTGTCTTCATCGGTTCAGACAAGGCTTCTTACATCATCGGCGCGTCCCTGGCAGTGGACGGAGGCATGATCGCCGGCTGACCCTCCCTTTGGGTGGCGGCGGCCCCCGGAAGCACGGCGCCATCAACCATTCTGCTGGCCCAGTACAACAGCTACGGCCTGACCTCTGTTTTCCTTAACGAATTGATCGTTTCTGACGATTCTTTGCAAGCCATTCGCACTACGGGTCTAAGATTACCCTGACAAACTGGTTCAGGGCCGCGCGTCATCAATGCGGGCCAGGCAAATCTGCTGTTGAAATCAAAGATTTACAGCCTGACTTCCGCCGCTAATCACTATCTGCAACCGTAGTGTTAAGAAGGAATGAAAATGGCTGATCAAGTTGTTCTTATTACGGGCGCCCTCACCGGTATCGGTCGCGCGACCGCTGTGGCATTCGCCAGGAAAGGCGCCAAGGTCGTCGTGTCCGGCCGCAACGACGACAAGGGGCAGGCCCTGGTCAGTGAATTGCGAGCACTCAACACGGATGCGGAGTTCGTCCACGCCGACGTTCGCAAGGAAGAGGACATCAGTGCTCTTGTCGATAAGACCATTGCGCGGTTCGGCCGCCTCGACGTTGCCGTCAACAACGCTGGCTTCGAAGGCGAACTCGGCCTCATCCAGAACGCAACCCTGGAGAATTTCAAGGCCGTCCACGACACCAACGTCCTCGGCGTATTCCTCAGCATGAAGCACGAACTGCGGGGGATGGCAGGCCAAAACAGCGGCAGCATCGTCAACATCACCTCGACCTACGGTCACAAGGCGGCGGCTGGTGCGACAGCCTACGTCAGCAGCAAGTACGCAGTCGAAGGCATGACCAAGTCGGTTGCGCTGGAGCAGGGGAATTCAGGTATCCGAGTGAACGCGGTTGCGCCAGGCCCGACGGACACGGCCATGCTCGATCGCTTCACGGGTACCGCGGAAGTCAACGATGCGCTGGTAGGGACGGTGCCGCTGCGTCGAAGGGGAACCCCTGAGGAACTCGCTAACGCTATTGTGTTCATTTCGTCCCCCGAAGCCTCATACATCTCCGGCACGATATTCGAAGTAGACGGTGGCATGTCGGCAACCTAACGGACCCCGCGAGTTCACGAAGGGGGACCTGGTTTCTCTGTCGCTTCCTGACGTGCCATCAGGGAAAGTAAGGGTCTATGCGCTCGCTATCGGATCAGGCATCCAGCTGCTCCCACATTTTTCGTTCTTCTCCGAAGGGGTCGTCGACCACCGTGCATGGGGCGTCAATCAGCATGGTTGCGCGAGTCTCGCTGTCGTAGGCTGGCCACGCGGGTTGGCCTTTCGCCCCAGGGTGACCTGTCCGCGCGTAGGTCGTCCACATCTCACTCATGGCACGAGCGACTTTCTCGCGATCGGGATCGGTACCGACCAAGTCATCGATGCTGATGTTCGAGCCCGGCTGCTGTGTATCCGCATGACTCTCCTGACCCACAGGATGAATATTGTTGAACTTATAGGGAATCTCCAGTGCATGCGCCGCGCCGATCGTGTGCGTGGAGCCGGGAATCACGTAGTTCGACTGGTGGGTGAACATGTACATGTAAACTGGCGCTCCCTGCTGCGCAGCCTTACGTTCCGCAATCCTTATGCCGCCGAGCCAGAAGAACGCTCCCGTGGTGATGGCAGTGTAAAGGTCGGGCGCAGAGGCTTCCGGACGAGTCTTGCGATACGTCGCCAACACTGTATCCGCTTCGGCTCCCAACTGCTGGTGCAGGGTCGCCTTAAGGGTGTGGTCGGTCAGCTCGAAGATATTGTTCATCTTGGCCTGGAACCAGATGAAATTCGTTTCGTCCCGATTGCTGCCAACCATCAACGGTTTGTTCTTCGAAAACGCCGGGGAATCAGGATGGAAGGGATCGTGGGGCAGAATGGTTCCATCCACAACGGGCGCAAAGCCTCCGTTCCACCTCCAGCCATTGCCTTTGCGCAGCGAAGCCATATCGCCCACGGGGGGGCGCTTTGCCGCGATGGCGACCTGCGCTGCGATCAACTGGTCGAGCGGAATCTCGAGCAGTTTGCGCCAATCGCCCTTGGTCAGCCCCAACTGTTGCAAGGTCATCTGTGTGCTGGCCGCTGCTACGTCACGCGGCATCATGAAAACGCCAGGACCACTCTCGATCGAAGCTTTGTTGAAATACGGAGCGGCGGAGGGCAGGCCGTAGAGAGCAGAAGTCTTGAGGCCGCCGCCAGATTCACCAAAGATCATGACGTTGCCGGCGTCGCCTCCAAAGACCGAAATATTTTCATGCACCCACTTGAGCGCGTCCTTAATGTCGAGCAGTCCCTGGTTGCCGGAGGTTGCGTAGGCTTCGCCGCCCAATTCTCCCAAAAAGAGGTAACCCATCAGGCCCAGGCGGTGGTTTGTCGCGACCACCACGACGTCATAGATGCGAGCCAGGTTGCCCCCATCCTGGTAGTGGGCCCCGCCGGAGCCCTTGAAGAATCCGCCACCGTGGCTGTACACCATGACGGGACGCTTACGGCCGTCCGCTGCCGGTGTCCAGATATTCAGGAAAAGGCAGTTTTCGGCCGGCGCCGGCTCGTTGATGCCGTAATAGCCCTTTCCCTGCTGAGGCGAAGGAGCGCCCAGTTGCAGCGCGTCCCTTACGCCTGTCCATGGTTGCAGTGGCGGCGCCGCGCGGAATCGATTCGCTCCAGCCACGGCACCACCGTACGGAACACCCAGGAAGGTAAGCAGGTCAGGCTCCCGAAGACCACGCACACGGCCGTACGCGGTGTTGACCTCCGCATGTTCTGCGTGTTCACGGATGCCTGCAAAACCGCGCCGCGCCAACGATGCGGCTCCCGCTGTCGCTGCCATCGCCATGCCACCCCGCGTGAGGAATTGGCGCCGGTCGAAAGCCGGCCGATCACTGGATGAGGTCACCAGATTACCTCTTTCCCTTGAACTGAATGTTCTGCGATCTTATCCGAAATGCTCGTGCAGATGTTCGCTAAACCAATGCAAACGGATTGAGACAATTCCGGCTGCACTTATGAAAGGCTTGACCGCCTGGGACTGGCCTGGAAACGTTCGCGAACTGGAGGACTTCATCGAGCGTGCCGTGATCCTCACTCGTGAAGCGGATCATGCGGTGTTTTGCTGTGTTCCCGAGTTTGCCATTTCTCGTGCACAAAACGGTATTGATGCAAATCCAGTTGATTGCATCCACCGGGCCGAGTGCTCTCAGCTGGTTCATATCTAATCCGGGTTTACGGGCAGGCGTCCCTGCGGTCCCCGATCCATAAAATCTTATGACGCCCGTTTCTCCGCCGATCCAAATCTGAGCGAGCACTCAATCAGCGTCCTTCAACACCGCCAACCGCACGGATGGTTTGTCAATACGATCCTGGAGGACAAAACAGGACCGTTTCAGCCTTCCGAGTTCAAAGCCCGGCAGTGGTCTAGCCAGATATCATCTCTCCATCAACACGAATGAATGCGGCGGATCGTTTCCAGAGGCATCGCTCAAATTTCATTGGGGAAATGCTTCCAATCTACCGTATGGTGTAGTAGATTAATCCTGCCATGCCCCTGCCGAAGCTGACCAGGTTAGAGCTCCAAATCATGGGGACACTCTGGAGCAAAGGGCCGTGCTCCATTCGCGAGTTGCTGGAGGCGTTCCCCAAGGACGAACGGCTGGCCTACACAACCGTTCAGACGGTGGTCTACAGGCTCGAAGCCAAGAAGGCAATCCGGCGCACGGCCAAGTTCGGCAACGCGCATATCTTTGAGGCGGTGGTTTCACGGGATTCCGCGCAGCATCGAATGATCGACGATCTGGTCGCGCTGTTCGGCGGCAGGCGATCGCCGATCGTCACGCACCTGATCGAATCGGGAAAACTGACTCCGGAGGAACTGCGCGAGGCTCGCGCCGCGCTGCGAAAGGCGACGAAACGGGAGAAGCCGGAATGATTCCGGACAGCCTCTTACCCATCGCAAACCACATGTGGCAATCCACGGTGTTTGCCGGGATCGCAGGTCTCCTGACTCTGCTCTTGAGAAAAAACCGCGCGCATGCGAGGTATCGTCTTTGGCTGGCGGCCTCGGCGAAGTTCCTGGTCCCTTTTTCGTTACTGATGCTCGTGGGTGGGCTGGTGGGACGGCATTCGGTGGTCTTGCCTGCGCCGGCGCGCGTGCCAGTTCTCGTGGAGCAGGTGAATGAGCCTTTTGTGGCCGGAGGTCCGTCAGGAGCGGCAGCGATACCGCACGCGTCGAAATCAGCTCTTATTGTTCCGGCGCTGGTTGCGTTTTGGGCGATTGGCTGCGGCGCTTTGGTGCTCTCGTGGTGGATGCGATGGCGTCGAATGCAGGTAGCCCTACACATGGCGTCGCCGGTGCCTTTGGGGATCGGTATTCCTGCCCTGTCTTCGGCATCGATTCTTGAGCCTGGCGTATTCGGCGTATTCCGTCCGGTGTTGCTGTTGCCGGACGGGATTGGAGATCGCCTCGCGCCCGCGGAACTTCAGGCAATTCTCGCTCACGAGTTGTGTCACGTTCGCCGCCGCGACAATCTGGCGACGTGGATGCACATGGTTGTCGAGGCTGTCTTCTGGTTTCATCCGCTGGTCTGGTGGCTGGGGGCCCGCTTGATGGACGAGCGCGAGCGGGCCTGCGACGAAGAGGTGCTGCGGATGGGAAGTGAAGCGGAAGCCTACGCGGAGGGAATCCTCAAGGTTTGCGAACTGTACCTGCAATCGCCGCTCAAATGCGTAGCGGGGGTGACCGGCGCGAATCTCAAGAAAAGAATCGAGGCGATCATGGCAAACCGGCCCATGCGAAACCTGAGTGTGCCAAAGAAGGTCGCACTGGTGCTCGCGGCAGTCCTGGCGATCGCAATTCCTGTGATTCTTGGCATCACCAACGCGCCTGGACTGCGGGCGCAGGCTCAATCAATCCCGAAAGGGAATATGCCGGGCACCTGGCAGGGCAAATTGAGGGTACCGCAGGCGCCTAATGGAGAAATACGAATTGTCTTCAAGATATTAAAGGCTGACGAAGGCGCTCTTAAAGCGACGTTCTACATGATTGACCGGCCCGTCCCGGGCTTACCTGCCGTGGTCGCGAGTCAAGGCCCAAACGTAACTATAACGGTTCCGGCAATCGGGGGCACGTACGAAGGCAAACTGGATGCAGACGCGATTACCCTGACGGGCAAGTGGAGCGCGACCGATGGAACGGCGAGGCCTCTAACCCTGGCGCATGTGAAAGACGACGCTGCATGGGAAATTCCCAAGCCACCGCCTGCACCGAGAATGATGGCTGCGGACGCCGACCCGGTATTTGAAGTAGCCACCATCAAACTCTGCGACCCGAACCTTCCGGGGCGGAGGCTGTTTTCTATCCGGGGTACCGAGTTGACCGCGGTTTACACAACCGTAAGCGACCTGATCGCCTTCGCCTATGGCGTTCATGCGGCGCAGATCAGCGGCGCGCCCGCCTGGGTTGAGTCGGCCAAGTTCGATATCACCGGGAAGCCCGAGGGCGAGGGAGAGCCCAACCCAAATCAATTTAAAACGATGCTTCAGAAACTACTAGCAGATCGGTTTCAGCTCAGACTCCATCGTGATAAGAAGCAGCTGATGGTGTACGCCTTGAAGGTGGGAAATAACGGACCCAAGCAGCTAACCGTGAGTGAGGCCACCAGTCCTATCCCTAACCTCATTTTCAGGGCCGGTAATTGGCCAGTGCGTAACGCCACTATGGAGGAATTCGCAGGCGTCATGCAAGCCCACTTGGATCGTCCGGTGGTGGATCAAACCGGGCTGAAGGGACGGTTGGATTTCCAACTGCAATGGACACCTGATGAGACTCCGTCCGCCTCACCTGGCCGGCCGGGCGAACCACCCAAGCCTCCCGAGCGGGCCAACTCGTTACCGGATCTCTTTACAGCCATTCAGCAGCAGTTGGGACTGAAGCTGGAGTCAACCAAGGCGCAAGTCGACGTTCTGGTGATTGATAAAGTCGAAAAGCCTTCGGAGAATTAAGGATTCGGTTTGAACCTTGTGTCCTGAACCAGAATTTCGGTTCGCTAGCAAAAGAGGGCGTTGAAGCGGTTGTGAACTCTAACCAGAGAAGGTGATCGGATGAAAACCTCGTGGCAAGTAGGAGGAGACGGTCTCGCGTGCCGATGGTCGGTTCCAGGGGAACGCATTCTGTACGATCTGTCCGCAATTCAGGAGGGTTCGGCCGAGGCCTCTGGAAGCTTTCTACCGCCGGCCCCGGACTTCGCCGCACATAGTCTATTGGGCTCGGGAGAATGGTATGTTCCCTGGAATTTGCGATGGGGCGTACCGCGGTCATCATCAATGTAGCGAATCAGCATCTAATCGCCCCACCCTGTAAGCTACCACTCGGTCGACATGAAACGTCAACGGGCGTTCCGGAATTGCTCAAAGGTTAGCTTGTCGCCGGCAAGACGGAACCGTTGGATCGAAATCCTCACGCACCGCTTGTAAATGCAGACAAAGCCAGATAGATGTGTGTGGCGCTTCGCACCGGGAAATTCAGGGCACAATCGGAATCCAGATTTCCAGTCCACCCAAACCAGTACGTCCGCTGAACTCCTCGCCATAGCGCTCGAACCAGGGGCCATCAGTGGCTTTGTAGCCGGAATCCGGAAGACCCTGATTCCAGATCGCGCTGCAGGTGGCGCCAACCGTAGAGATGTGATCCGCGTGCAGGAACACCGCGTAGGTCTGAGGTGGAATTCGCAGGCGCGTAAATTCGCGCGGCTCAGTGGGGAACTCGCTGACTTCAATGCCGCAGAGGTAGTCGCAA
The DNA here is from genome assembly GCA_963721125.1 of uncultured Acidobacteriaceae bacterium. GTDB lineage: Bacteria > Acidobacteriota > Terriglobia > Terriglobales > Acidobacteriaceae > PALSA-350. The sequence continues at coordinate 667,514 of CAVRHZ010000002.1, forward strand.
TGACCGGCGTCGTCTGCGTTGTGAATAACTCCGTAAGCGATTTTGTCTACCTGAGAAGGGATGTGACCGAAGTGGGGCAGAAATTGCTCCCACTGCGATGGAATTTCGCTCATGGTTTGGGGGGTGTACTGTTGGTTTAATCCGAAAACCAGCAGGGCGTCTCGCTTGTCAATGCGAGCAGGCGCGATGTGAGCAGCGGCGGTGTTGGGCATTTTCATTGGCTCCTGAAGTTTGAGATTGGTTATATGCTGCGCACGAGCCTGCTCTGGCGTGAAGCCGAAATGCTGTTTGAAGGCGCGAGTGAAGGCTTCATGCGAACCATAACCGGCATTGAGCGCTACGGACAAAATATCTGGAGCACCGTCGATCAGGGCTTTAGCGGCCTTGCTCAGCCGTCGGCCACGGATGTAGAGTGCGAGCCCGTAACCTGTACTGGTGCTAAATGCCCGCGACAGGTGGTATCGGGAAACCCCCACATCCTGGCCAATCGCTTCAAGCGAGAGGTCGCTTCCGAGATGGCTTTCGATGTACCAGAGTGCCTTGACCGTGACGTTCATGCCAGTCCAGAGTAGGGTACTTCGGAACGGTGCGCTTGATCGTTGTTGCGGTTCTCAACTTCTTTTTTTTAAGTTCCGGCGGATCGTCGCCCACCCCTCAACCCAGTAGCTGGCGTTATAGTTACTCCATCCCGGCAAAGGTCCGCGACCACCGTAAGACCCCGGCACTCCCTTACAAATCCTTCTTCCGTCACAAGGTCCGCGCAGAACTTAGGATGTGAATCCCCGCATGTAGGGGGTGTTCGGCGGCCGCGGCCCCGTTTCAAAGAGAGGTCCGTGTGTAGAGTGATAGGTCATGTTCATGTACGGTGTCTCGATGCGGCGCCCTACGGCGGAGTAACGGCCATCTTCCCAGTTCGAATCCATGTAGTAGTTCACAATCCCGGTGGATAGAAGCAGCCGCTCCGCATTGAACGGTTCCTTCCGGGTCAGCATCATCTCGATGATCCAATGCTCGTGGCCGTTCGCAGCGTGGTACTGCGAGATGGGGCCGGGCCACCCAAGCATGGAGATGATCGCCGGATCTTTCTGCCCTTCGATTTCGCCGGCGTAGGTCCAGCCCACACCCTTGCCTGAAATCACGGCTCCATGAGTCCCATCGTTATACTCCACGATGCAGGCGTTTGATTGCCGGCCCTCCTGAAAATATCCCGGCTTCAGATCAAAATTTTTTCGCACCGCTTCCAGCAGGTTGCCGGCCCAGGGAGTGCGTTCGACCCACTGCCATGTTTCAGGCCCGCGAATGGATTGCACTGACTTGACCCCTGTCTCACCGCCCTTGCGGCGATCGACAAAAGCCTGCAGCACATCAACGCAATGGAAGATCGCTCCTTCATCTGCGGCGTCTCCAATCACAAGAGAACTCTTGATGGGCGTATCGATCGCGAGTTCTATCTCGGGCTTGCGGAAGTAGGTCGGTATGGAGGACCCCCCGCTGAGGGGGAAGTTCAGTTCACGGGATTTGTCGAACATCCACTTGGCGTCGTCCCAATTGTAGGAGAGGTGTTTGTCGTTAAACACGGGCACCGAGCGTTTGCTCTGCTCGAAGACCCGGATCACCTGCTGATAAATCCACCAGCGCGGCAAGAGCCAGTGCCCCTTGAGATCGGTTGGATAATTCCCATGTTCACAGACGATGACCACACCATCCACAGCAAGCTCGCTGCCCCCAAGTGTTACCGCCTCGCCGACGGTCTTATAGATGGGAATATTTTTTGCTTTGCATACTTTCTGGCCCAGTAAGCTGGTGTCGAACTGATTGATGTAAACGGACACCACATCGACTTGCGAAGGAGTGTAGGCGCCGTGCCACCAATAACCGTCCAGCAGCTTATTCACAATCCAGTCAGCATGGGACGTCGGAAGACCCCAATAGCTGACCAGACAGGCGATACGAGGCCGCCTTTGCGGAGTCTGGGCTGTTTGCGCAAAAGCATTGGGCGCGATCCCGGTCAAAGCGGCCAAACCGGCCATAGCGCTTGTTCCCAGCATTTCACGCCGGGTCAAGAGAAAGTTCGGCTCCATCGTTGCGGGGATTGGGGATGAATCTGCCGCACTGGCTGCAATTTCGATTTGTTTCTCTCTCATATTGGCTTATCGACCCTGTTGGTTATTGATTTAATTTCTACAACAAATTCAGTCACCGCGAAGACCTGTGTCTAGGAGCCGGCGTGCCGGGGATAACGCCTTGAGCTTTGTGCTATTCGTGCCTGAGAGCGGCCATGGGCTCCAGTTTCATAGCTCGGATCGCGGGAAGCAATCCAGCCAGAACGCCGGTGAGAATCAGCATCAGCGAGGCGACGGCCAGAGTCATGGGATCGGCAAAGGAAAGTGCGAAGAGCATCTTCGCGAAGATGCGCGATGCGGCAATTGCCAATGGAAGGCCTATACCAATGCCAATGAGCGTCAAGTAAAAGGCTTCCTGAAGAATCAGGCTGAGAATGCCGGCGCGTTGTGAGCCCATCGCCATTCGTATCCCAATCTCCCGAGTGCGCAGGGTTATCGAGTACGTCAGAAGACCGAACAGACCAAATCCCGCCACCACAAGCGCGACCGCCGCGAAGAAACTTGACAGAGTCGCCGTCATCTCCTCATTGACCATAGAACCCTCGCTCCTTTGCGCTACTGTGGATGTTCGGGTTGCATATTCACGGCCGAAAGATTCCACCTCCCGTTCGACAGTTTTCTCGAACCCAGGGCCAACCATTCCACGGACCAGCAGAGTTCCTCCTTCGTTGGACTCGCCAAACTGCGTTGACGGCAGAAACATGAACATGCCGTTGGCGTCGCGTATATTGACCAGCCTTGCCGGGTTGGAGACGCCTACGACCTCCAGATGCTGGTAGTCCGGCAGTACTCCAAAGCGGATATGTTTGCCGATAGCATCCTCTGATGGAAATAATTGCATGGCCAGCCGCTTGTCGATGATTGCTGCGTGGGGATGGCTTTTGTCATCAGACCAGTTGAAGTCGCGGCCGGCGACCAATGGAATACCAAGTGTTCGGAAAAAACCCGGCGAAACGATGATGAATGTGGCTGCGACAACGTCAGCTGGGTTCGAAGCGGGTTCGCTGGAGACAGTGTCTTTCCCGCCGAAGCCGCCTGCGAGGATTGGAATCTCTGAGAAGGCGACGGACCGAACCGAAGGAAGACCGGCAATCGCTTCGAGAAGCTGTTTACGGTAGCTGTCTTTGTCTGCTCCCTGGTAGCCCCCGGGAACTGGAGTGAGATCGAGCTCAGTCACGCTTGCTTTATCAAATCCAGGATTGAACGACTTGAGCCGTTGCAGCGTTCGCAGGAAAAGCCCAGCGGTCTGTAAGAGGATCAACGAGATGGCAACCTGGGAGATAATGAGCGCTTTGCCCAGACTCCCGGTGCCTCGGCCTAACGTGCGCGCGCTCTGCTGCAGCATGAAACCCGGATGCTGGCGGGAAAGCTGCCAGGCGGGGACCAAACCCGTCAGGAGTCCGGTGAAGATCGCCGCCAGGGCGGCACAGGTCAAGATGCGCCAGTCAGGTCTCGCATCGAGCAGGGCTGGAACAGTCTGGCCTCGGGTCATGAGGGTAATGAGAAGCTGGCTGCCCCCATAGGAAAGGGGGAGTGCAAGCAACGCTCCGGTGGAGGAAAGAACGAGCGTTTCGGCGATGAACTGGCGAACCGCTTGCCATGGACTGGCTCCTAAAGCGATGCGGGTGCCGATCTCCTGACGACGGCGGAGGGCTCTCGCCAGTGTGAGGCTCGCTAGATTTACGCAGATGACCAACAGAATCAGAGCAGTGATGCCGAGAAGCAAGTCAAGCGGTCGCTGGACCCTCGTGCTGAGATCCACCCCTTCCAACTTAGCCCCGGTGGCAACCTGATCGAGCTGAAGACCCATGGAGAGAAAGGATTGCCTGCGCTCGCCTGCACTTTCGGTCGGTACCGTGGCCTCAAGAAGCCGGGGCCAAAACGAATGAAGTTGAGCTGAAGCATGTTCCATCGTGTCGCCGCCGGCGAGCCTGCCAGTGACATAGAGCCACAGTAAGCCGCGGCTTTGCAGATCGTATCCGCGGAGCGCACCCGCGGGGACTGTGATTTCAGGCGGCGCGCCGATGGTCATTCCAGTAAACCACTTCTGTGTCACTCCAATGACGGTAAAGACCTTTCCATCGATGCCAACCGATTGGCCGATGACCGAAGGATCGCCGGCGAAGCGCTCCTTCCAAAGTTCGTAGCCGATGACAGCTACCGGCGCTGCCTGGCTAATCTGCGCATCGCCAGGATTTATCAGGCGGCCAAGAAGCGCATGGGCGCCCAGCACGGAGTAGTAATTTCCCGTGACAGAGCGGACATCCGAAAGGGACACGGTCCCATGAATGTCCACGCTGAAGGCCTCTCCTGCCGTCCAGCCGCAAATGTTTGTGAAGGCCCGCTGTCGACGCTCCAGTTCGGCAAACATGGGGTACGAGATCGGGATTCTTGAATGACCACGATAATTTGCAGTGAGGTCCACCAATTGCTCGGGATGCGGAACCGGCAGAGGACGAAGCACTAGCGCATCGATTACGGTGAAGACGGAAATCGTTGCTCCGATGCCGATCGCGAGGGCGATCACAAAGACACCTGCGAAGAGCGGATTACGTGAGAAGGACTTCAAACCGTAGGAGAAATCTCTGTAAACAGATTCCATAGAGAGCCTCGAGCCATCGGGCTAAGCGGTACCCCTCAGCCTATAGGAGTCACACCTTGAATTTCTGCAGATACTCCGGCCGCAATTCACTTCCCATGCCCGGTCTTTCGGGTGCGAGAACAGCGCTGTTCACCATGCGGAGCCGTTCCAGTGTCGATCCCGTTCCCTTGAAGCTGCCTGACTCCATGTAGATTGCATTCGGCATACACAGCAGCATTTGCAGATCCACGGGTCCGCCACCGTGGCTCGCCACAGGGAGCTTTGCAGCATCCGCGATGGCTGCGATTTCCATCCACTCTGAGATGCCACCGGCTCGCCGGGCATCCGGCTGCACCACATCCACGCAGCGGCGTTGAATCAGGTCCGCGAAGGCGTACTTGGTGTATTCATTTTCCCCGCCTGCAATCCTGACCTCCAGTTCTTCCGCTACTTGCGCGTAGCCGGCATGATCATAAGGAACGATGGGCTCCTCATACCAGTAAACGCCCATCTCCTGGTAGACCTTTCCGCGTTGAATCGCTTCCGGCACGAGAAACTTCTGATTCGCGTCCACCATGATCCGGCGGCTCGGGCCTGCGATCTCCATTGCCAGCTTGATGCGCCGTTCGTCATCCTGCAGCGAGGAGCGGCCAACCTTGATTTTTGCCGCGGTGAAGCCTTCCTCGAAGGCGTCCTCCACTGCCTTTTTGTACTGCGACAGATCGTCATCGTTGGGGTAGTACCAGCCGCACATCGAGTAGGCGGGGCAGGTATCCTGATAGGCGCCCAGGATCCTGTATCCCGGCACGCCGAAAGCTTTTGCCAGGATATCCCAGGTCGCAATTTCCACCGCCGAGATGGCGAACGTGTTCATACCCTGCACGCCGGCGTACTCCAGCGCCTTCCACATATCGGACCGCAGCCGCCGGGGGAATGCAGGATCCTGCCCGATAAGGATCGGTTTGAGCTCCTTCTGCAGGATTGTCTGCAACACCTCCGGTGCGCCGGTCATGGTTCCGAATGTGCTTTCCGCCCAACCGGTAATGCCTGCATCGGTCTGCAAGCGCAGTGCGACGGCGCCACCCTCCGCTCCAAATTCGTGAATCGCGTCGTAGTAGATTTTGCCCGGAGGAAAACGCAGCACATCCGTTTCCATGCCGGTGATCTTCATCGTTTTCTTAGCCTCACTTGCAAGAGCAAGGGGCTGGGCAACGGCTGCGGCTCCAGCGAGCCCTAAGAACGTACGTCGATTCATGCGCTTCTCCAGTATTTTCTGTTTCACTTAGTTCTTACCTGATTTAGCTCCACACTTGCCGGGACTATAAGTCAAATCGACCGATTTTGAGGTGGCCGCGGATATCCGCGTGGCAGAGAACGGCCCTGAAAGTGTTCTTCAAATAGCATGGAATGGACATAGTCGCTCCCAACTGAAGATAGCAAACTTGCCATCCTTCGACTCTGGTTGGCCCCGGGAGGACTGAAAACCGCGCGTCGGTGGACACTATCGGATCTGGCAAACCTACGACTTCATTCCTCAAGCAACCGTGAGTGACCTGGACGGGTGCCCCACGTTCGCACCAGCGTACGTGGGCTGAAAATGGTTTTTTCGAATGCTTTCACTCGAGTGGTAACCGAAACTCGGTATCGATATAAAAACTTTGGCGGGGGCTTTGCCCCCATATTTTTCGTCCAGGCGCTAACCAAGGCAGAGTGGTCAAAAATTCATGGAAAAACCACGACTGTCCTGGTTTTCAACGTTGGAGATGGCGGCCCGCCGTGCACGCAGGGCTTCGATCAGCGGACTCCGTTCACGGCGAATGCGCGGCGACATCGGCGAAGCGGTCAATCCCTTTGTCTTGCTCAAAGCCCGCCCGGTGGATGACGGCGAAACGCGGGCAGCGACAGTACCCGGCCGATCCGAGAGGTAGGGCAGAGGAGTTGGCTCCGGCAACGAATTGAGGTTGATGACCGCTATACCGTTGCCGGTCGCCCCAGTAATAGCCACCAGCTTGCTATCCCGCCCATTGGAGACGAGCGCACGGTAGTTCGGCGAGAGAGGTGTGGGCAGCGAGACGCGGTCGCGAAATGCTCCCGTATTGCCATCGAATACATCGATAAATTGCGTCCCTGGCTGGAAGACAAGCTTGCCGTCGGTCGACAGAGCGGCGCCATAGACATAGTCGGCATCGAGCGACTGGGCAAGATCCAACGCCTGGATTCCGAGAATATTCATGTTGCTATCGGTCATGAAGCCGTCGGTAAAGATACGGGTCTGGTTGGCACAGAGTGCGAGTTCGTAGTTGCCCGCCCCTTCGTCGGAGATGAGTTGACCCAGGCTGGTGTCCACGATCAGCGGTTGTCCGGATGCCGTGTCAATAAATCCGACGGCGGCGGCATCGTTGAAGTAGATGCGGGAGCCGTCAGCAGAAATGGCAAGGCGCCCGTCCGGATCGGGGCCTTCAGTGGTCAAATACGACAGGACTCCACCCGAATAGGTCACCTTGCCCGTCGAGGGATTGAGGCTATAGAGATAGTAGCTGCCGTCTCCGTTCAGGTCGAAGGTCGTGAAGTAAACCGTGCCATTGTTGAGTATGGCAATCCCGGAGGGCGATTCCGTGACCGGATCGAAAATCTGCGAGGCGTAGGGGAAACTTTGGATCGACGATGGCTGGTCCGGGTTCACGATGTAGATAGCGATAGCCCCCGGGTCGGATATGGCAAGCTTCGTGCCGTCAAGCGAGAGAGCCAGTCCCAACAGGCGTTGCGTGCCGTAGGCGCCCTTCGGCGCAGGGATGGGGATCGACGGCAGCCAGGCCCCCTGGGTCAGGGAGAAGACGCGAACCTGGTTCGTATCGCTGAAGTAGTAGACGTCGCGGCCAGGATCGTAGATTCCATCGGCCAGCTGGCCGGCGACTGGATACTGCTGCATAGCCGGCAGATAAGTAAGTCCAGCCGCGGCCGTGGTGACGCCGGCTGAATTGGTAACTACAATGGATGCAGAACTTCCCGCCGGCCCCGCAGGTACAGTGTAGACCACACTGTTGGAAGGCTGGACCGCGGCAGAGAGGTTAGAGTAGGGATTCGGATTAAAGCTGCTGAGCTTGGCGGAAGCCCCGCCCACAGTTACGCTCAAGTCGGACGGTGGGGAAGCCGCTCCCCCCGTCGATTGCTGCGGTCCAAAGCCGTAGCCATAAAGACTGCCGGGGCCGCCACCCTCCGCTGTCGCATAGTCCGTGGGGGACTCGAGCACCCAGGGTCCATAAGAAAAGCCGGCAGGGATAAGCTGTGAGCCGCCGTCGGCAGCGAAGGTGCGCACATCCACCGGTCCGGGGCTGCCTGCCGGAGTGACGGCAGAGATCATGATGTCGCCGCTGCTGCTTTCGGCCGCATCGGTGGCCGTGTTGGAGCCAAAATAAACGCTGCTCAAAGTGGTCGCCGGCACGCCTACAGACGACGGCAACCAACTAACGGAAGTTCCGCCGGCCGCTGGACCATAAGGCGTATTCAATTCCGTCTGCGAGAAGTGGGAACCGACGGGCAACGGCTTGGCGGCGGTCGTATCCACCAGGCCCACGCCGGCGCCCTCGATCACGCCCGCAGCAAGACCATTGGAGGCGACTGCCTGGTAGATGGGCTGCACGCCACTGAGGTTCGTGGCGGAATTGACCACCGGATCAGAAATCCATGTAGACAGCTTTCCTGTTGAGAGGTCGTATCCGTCGAGAACATCGGCGCCGTTGGCATCGGTTAGAAACAGGGTCTTGTCATCCTGGCTGAGAAACATGTTTGGATATGAAAGCAGCGATTGGCCGGTAGCCACGGCGAACGAGCTCTTGAGCGCGAACGTTGCGGCGTCGAGGGTATAGACATTGAACCCGTCGTAGGCGTACAGGGTGGCTCCGTCGGAGCTTAGCGCGAAAGCGCTGAATGTGCTTTGCACTCCGCCGGCAAGTTGTTGCGACCAATTCCAGGTATCGGCTTCGGGGTCCAGCGAACACAGAAACGAGCTGCCATCACTGGTCTGCACCGGGGACAGCAATACCCGAGTGCGCTGGTTGGTGAGCAGGACATTTTGAAATTTCGGTAAACAGGTAGGGGCGGAGGGCACGTCCGTCCCAGTCTCGGCCGTGAACTCAACGATGGAGTTGTCCACTGGATTCCAGAGCGCCAGAGGACCGTTGCCATCCACGTAAGAATATCCGGGAAGCAGAAGATAGGTCTCCAGCAGCAGCTTGCCATCCGCCAGCGCGTAGACCGCGTTGGCCGCAAAGCCATAGGGGCTGATGGAGGCCGTTGGATAGCGGCGCTCAATGGTGAGAGAGACTGGGTCTACCAGGTAGAGATCGCCGATCATAGTGCCCACGTAAAGCACGCTCCCATCGGGAGCCTGGTCAAGCCCGAATGCGCCGGGGATGGTAAGCGTCGCGATCAGCGTGCGCGAGGCGCTATCAACCACGTTGAGCCGGTTTAGATAAGGGTCGGTGGAGAAGAAACGCTTGCTGGCCGCGTGATAGACAAGCCAGTTCGGCGCGGGGAAGCTGCTATAGGGCGAGCTGGCATTGGTGGGAACGATGGCGTCGGCAAACGCAGCAGAAGGTGGTGGTGGGGGTGGTGGGGGTGGCGGCGCTGCAGGCGGCACATGCAAAGTGAGCGTGAAGGTGGCTTTTTGCTGCAGGCTTCCGCTGGCCCCGCCTACCGTGACCACAGAGGAGCCGGCGGCTGCGGACGTAGTCATGGCGATGGCGACGGTCTGCGATCCCGCACCGTTGACGGTAAAGGTGGACGGCGTCGCCGTAACCCCGGTGGGCAGGCCGGAAAAATCAAAGGTAACCACCCCGCTGAACCCATTTGTCGCTTGCGTAGTTACTATTAGATTCTGACTCTCTCCAGTGTTGAGCGTTATGAGCGCGGGTGACAACGCAACCGTATAACTTGCCGTTGCCGGCGGGGTTGAGGAGGGGCTCGAAGAGGGGTTCGATCCGCTTCCACCCCCGCCGCAGGCGATCAGCTGAGCGGCCGCGGCGAGAAGAATCATTGGTAACGCCGGCTGCGGGTACCATCTGGGGATGCGAGCGTATCGAAGTGGCCGCAGGGCAAACATGAGCGCTTAATTATGCCACAGCGATTTCCCGCTCCGCGAAAAAAAGGACACTCAAATTAAATCAGTGAGTGATACCATCTTTCCATTTCCACTAGCCGTCTTATGCAAATGCTGAAATGGATGAGAGGTCACGCGGCCGCCATCGCGCCGGGCAGCGCAGCCATGCGCCTGCTGGTGTATGTCGCAATAACAGTTACGACAGCATCCTTATCCGGGCAGACGCAGCAGTTCCAGAATCCATCCTTGCTGACAACCGCGCTCGATCCCGCGGCGCTGATTACCGGCGACTGGAATGGCGACGGCCACCAGGATTTGATCTACATAGAGGAGTCCCCCTCGCCCACGCTGCACGTTCTGTTTGGCAGCGGCAAGGGAACATTCAGCGAGGGTGCTTCTCTCCAGCTGCCTCCAGGGAGCTGCTCGTTCGAGAACCAGGTTTGCAGAGTGGTTGCCGCCGACTTTAACGGCGACGGCAAAACGGACTTGTTGATGGGCTATTCGACCATCACTGACAGCGGACTCATGGTGTTGCCCGGTTTGGGCGGCGGCCTGTTCGGTGCTCCTATCCTCTCTTCCGTTCCCAACGGCAATGGACTCTTTCCCGTCTCGCCCAGCAATGCAGTCGCCGATTTTGATGGCAACGGAACCCTGGACCTCGCTCTTGCCGATGACTCCACCGACTCCATCGCGATCTACTCAGGGGACGGCCAGGGCCACTTTGCTCTGGCCGTGAAATTGTCAGATCCCAATGAGCCGGGGGTGATATATGCCGCCGACCTTAACCACGATGGCCTGCCTGACCTGGTCGTGCTGGATATCCAGGGAGGATTCGGGGCGGAGGCCGACATCTGGTTGGGCAATGGGAATCTTGGCTTCACCAACTCCAAGCGATATCAAAATCCTCCCACCCCCTTCTTTGGGAACATCGTTACCGACCTGGACGGGGACGGAAATGTCGATATCGTCGGGACTGACTGGCAGGGAACGCTCAAGGTCGAGACCGGCAACGCGGGTGGAACCTTCAATAGCCCGCAAACAGTCGGCAGCGGGGTCGCCCCGGCAGGGCGAGTCCTGAGCAACATCGACCTCAATGGAGATGGGCTTCCCGATCTCATCGTCTCTGACCCTTCTGGTTTTGCCACGGTGATTGCGAAAAGCAAGCTCGTGTATGGCGCGGTACAGATGCGCACGTCCGGCGTTTTTATGATGACTCCGGCGGCCGCTGACTTCAACCAGGACGGCGTCGCAGATCTCGCCGAAGGTGTCAGCGGCGGCATTCAGTTTTTCCCGGGCAACCGTCAGGGTAGTTTCCCCGACAGCACGTTCCATCCGGCGGCCGTGCCGCTGACGTTTCTGTTCAGTGGCGATTTCAATCGAGACGGCGTTGCTGACGTGGCAGCGATCGACAACAATGGAAATTTGCAAACCTACCTGGGTACGCACGACGCCGGGTTCCAGGCCCCGGTACAGAGCGCTTCCGGGTTGAATAATGAGGGCTACGCCGGCAATCTGACCGGAGATTTCGACGGAGATGGCAGGCTCGACATTCTACTGAGCGCCACCGGTTCCAACCAGCAGACCCCGGGTAGCGTTCTCTTCGGCAGCGGTGACGGCACCTTTACCGCCGCTCCCGGACCCTACACTCCCGGCGGTGTGGTTGCTGACCTCAACAACGATGGAAGAAGCGACGACGTTTACATCACCCTCGGGCCACAATCGCCGGTGACCTTTACCGAGAACTATGAATTGGTTTCGCTCCTGGGCCAGTCCGATCGGACGTTCACCCAGGTGACGACGAGCTTTTCGCCGCACTATGCGACGGCCATCGGATCGGTTCCCGTCGTGCTTGGAGTGGCGGACATGAACGGCGACGGCATCGTCGATGCGGTGGTGAACGACCCCACAGAACCGGCAATAGAAGTGTGGCTGGGCAAAGGCGACGGCGCCTTCCAGGAATACAGCAGCGTCAATATCGTGCAGAACGGGATCACCCTGCCGACCGGCCCATCCTCACTCGTGGGCGCCGTAGGGGATCTGGACGGCGATGGCAATGCGGACGCGGTCATACTCGCGAACCGCGTGGCCACGGATACGACACTGGGACCCGAGTATGTCGTGGTAATTGAATACGGCGATGGTAAGGGCGGCTTTGCCGCTATGCAGGTGCTGCCGCTAACCCACGCATACAGCAGCGTCGCGCTGGCCAGGCTCGATACCAGTGGATATCTCGGCATTGTGGTCAGCGACGGTAGCTTGATCGGTGTCATGCGTAGCCTGGGAGCCCGCACTTACTCCCAGGAAACGTTCTACACCGCCGGCTCGCTCAGTGGTGTCGGCATCGCCGACTTTAACGGCGATGGATACAGCGACATTCTTGCCATGCGCGCCAGTGCAACCACCTTTCCCCCCGGCGGCACGAATGGCTTTACTGTGTTGCTTAATCAACCTGCGGGAACCGGCAGTGGCACGGGCGAGGTAAATGGGACCGTAACCGCCAATCCCGCCAGCGTTCAGTTAAACCAGGCCTTCACCCTGACGGCCACCCTCGCTGCCTCTTCCCCAGGTGCGCCGGCGGCAACGGGCGTGGTGGATTTTTCCGATTATGGGATAGAGTTTGGCAGCGCGCCGTTGCAGAATGGGGTGGCCACGCTGCAGGTACCGGCGTCCGTCACCCAGACTTTGCCCCCGGGGTATCTGCTTATCACCGCCGGCTATTCCGGGGACAGTTACTATGCATCGTCAGACTTTGCCGCCAGCCTGCAGGTTCTTAACCCGGTGTATGCAACCACGACGGTTTTACAGCTCACCGCCGGGGGCATCCCGATCTCCTCGATCCAGGCCGCAAGCTTTGTGACCTTCACCGCCCAGGTGAGTTCGGCGCAGCCGGTAACCCGGGGCATGGTCGCGTTTTACGATGGATCGACGGTGTTGGGCCAGGAGCAGGTCGGCCAGACATTCAGCACCAATCTGCTGGGTCCAGGGCCGCATCAACTTTCAGCGCAGTATCTGGGCTATATACCGGGAAACTCATTCGAGGGGACGGGTTCGTTTAGTGCCAGTCAGTCGTCTACGGTTCCGCTGACGGTCAATACCGTAGCCACCACGGCCTCGCTCTCCCCCTCGTCGTCTGCGGCCACAGCGGGAACGGTGGTCACGCTAACAGCCACGGTGGCAAGTGCCGCCGGCAAACCTATTGGCGACGTTACGTTCTACGACGGCGCGACCGCGTTGGGAACCGTATCGCTCGATGCAAACGCATCGTCTACGTTCAGCACCGCGTCTCTGGCCAATGGGCAGCACTCGCTTACAGCTCTTTTCAGCGCGAACGGCATATTTGCTTCGAGTACCAGCGCGCCGGCGGTGGTGACGGTGAATGCCGCAGCCGCTGCCCAGCGTCCGACAGCCACCCTGCTCAACGGAATCACCCCACTAACAGGCGCGAACGCGAGTCAGGCCGCTATCCAGGTGACCGGCCTTCAAGGGGAGGGAATCGCGCCCACAGGCCAGGTATCGCTTTTGGTCGATGGAGGGGTCGCAGCAAGTGCCGCGCTCCCGGCCGGCGGCAGCCTCGTATTAAATTTGCAGTTGCCCGCAGGATCTCACACCGTATACGCCAGCTACAGCGGAGACAGCCACACCGCGCCGAGCGTGTCGCCGGCCTTGGTGACCACCGGCTATGGCGCCGGTCCGGATTTCACGCTCCGAGTATCGCCGGCCGAGGCTTTGTCGACCCACGCAGGAAGCTCAGTGCAAATGACGATTTCTGCGCTCGGTACCTGGAACCAACCCGTATCGCTACGTTGTACTTCAGGAGTGCCCCAGGGCTACGCTTGCAGCTTCTCTCCTGCCGGTATGACTGGACCGGGATCGTTCTCGGTCTCGCTCCAGCCGACGCTGAGCGTTAGCACAGTTTCGTTGTTGGTCCTCCCTGGTATTGCCTTTCTTGCCGGGATGAGGCGGCGCCGCTGGTCTGCAGGTCTTTTGCTGACCAGCTTGGCGCTTGGGCTCTCCGGCTGCGGCGCATCTGTTGCGTCCACGTCGCCGGTAGATCATGTGATGACGATCCAGGCATCCAGCAGCAGCGGAGCCGTGCATTCCGCGCAGGTCGTCGTGCAGGGTTCTGCCGGAAACGAGTGAGCCGGCAAGATGTTGCGGGCCCATCTCTTGATCACTCCCGCAATCTAAACCAGCACCCGGTCTAACAATTGGTTGACCGCCCGGTTGCTTTCGATGAATGCATTGCGATGGTCCATGGCGCCGGAAAGATCCGAGTGCGCGAACGCGATTCTTCCAAACGGCCCATCGCGCAGGGCTTGGCGAGGAGCAGGATTTCCGTTCAGTCCGAAGAAAAACCCCGGCTGGGGATTAATAAACGCATGTCCCCACCGGTTTAGAACGATGCCCGCAATATCCCGCTTGGCGTCGAAGCCCGAAGCGCCGAACATCTCCGTCAGCTGCTCGCGAATTTGCTTTTCGTATTCCATGAAAGAGGTCGACAGCAATTCCGCACGGCCCAAGCTACCCTGGTTGGCCAGCGGAAGCCCCGGTTTTGCAAAGCCCACCTCGAGGTTAAGCACCGTGGGAAGATCGGGGCCAACGACGGGCGTATCCACACCAAACTTCGCACCTTTAGCTACATTGACATAGTTGCCGAACCCCTCGAACCAGCGCCCGCCGGCAAGGCCAAGATCATAGAGGAAGCGCCAGTTGCGAACCGCCACGTTGGCAAGGAGGTAGGGCGAATAATGAAACTGTGCATACGCGTTACGCCGTGTTTCATCCAGATTGCGCACCACGTGTTTGGTCATCCATCCCCCGCCGGCCATCACTACCGTCCTGGCCTTGATTCGTTGCGGGCGGCCATCCTTCACGTAAATGATCGAAACAAACTCCGACTTACTTGGCTCACCCATATGCTCGACCCGCACCACCGTGGAGTTGAGCCGCAACCGGACACTCTGCCCAGCTACGTCCAGGGCGCCGAAGTTGATTGGATTCTTCCAAACCGCCTCCATGGTCCGTGGACCGTCGAAGGCTCCCGGGATGAGCGTTTTCACCATCAGTCGCATCATGCCGGAGTTTCCCCCAGGAAACATCTGGATACCCGTCGCCATACTGTTATCGACCGTCGGAACAGTTTTCTCCCATTCGTAAATCAGAAAGGCCGACAACACGTCAGGGCCGAGACCGAATCCATCGGCGACCTCACTCCGGTCCAGGCGTATGGTCTCCCGGCTCACGCCGTAGGTGCGCACCAGGTAGTCTTCGATTGTCATGCTGTCTAGCTGGCGGGAGACCGCGTCGCCGGGATAGTCGTAAACCAGGGGCGGCGCGATAAACCGGTTGTTGTGCAAGGCGAGCAATTCCTGGCGTGTCTTTTCCGGGAATGGGGTGCCCTCCAGATTTCTTTCCCAGGGATCCTTGACCCAAATACCCGGGCGATGGCCGAACTTTGCGCCAAAGAAGAAGCCGTAAGCAGGTTTGCCGTCGATCGCCCCTTCGCCGTATATGCTCCTGGATAAAGACATCTTTGGAGAAGGCCCTTGCCAATCCTGGTAGGAGCGGAAGGCGTTCCAATCCAACCCCATCGATTCGTAGACGGTGCTTAAGAAACTGTTTGGGTAAGGGGGCTGAAAGTGAACGGATCCCTGGGCTGCATAGAGACGATGCCCGTCGACTTCGAACTCGTTCCGTTTCGCCACACCACCGAAGATGGCCGCGTTATCGAGCACGATACAGTTGCGCTTGGCCCCTGTTCTCTGATGGAAAAGTAGGGCCGCAGACACCCCGGAAAGACCTCCTCCGACAACGGCACAATCGTAGATCTCGCCGGTATCCGTGATTTGAGAAGGAACCTGATCATATGCGCCGTCACGAACCGCGTGAGCATTGTGCATGACCTGGTCGCTATTGCCCGCGGAGAGTTTGTAGTCGCCCTCGCCTGTGTACCCGGTCCAGGCTTCGCTAGCCGGCGCATTTGCTTGCGCAAGGAGTTCGAGGGGAGACGAGGTCACGGCCAAACCAGTTGAGGCCACGAGTGCCCCTTCCAGAAAGTCACGCCGGGAAATCGGCTGATTGAGACCGAGAATTTTGTCTAGGTGGGGGCAATGTTTTGACACTCTAGTTTTCCTTTTTGAGGAGGCTCGACACAACTGTACAGCAGCGTCGCGTCTCGGCGCCTCCAATCTCTCGTGCTTTCATAGAGCTTCGCGCCTTGAGGGCCCCGCATAAGGTCACCGCCTCCACCCTCCTGCCCGTTCCGTCGCCATCGAGCGCAGCCGAGGGACCTGCTGTGCGCCTGGGCTCTCGCACAAAGATCTGTGTCTTGCTAGCCCTCGCACAGACTCTGAACGGGTTGAGGATCAAATTCCGAGTAAGGTATGAGCGCCGTTAGGCGCGGCATTAAATCTCGGCCCGCTCCCTGTGCAATTAGGAGCGTTACCCGGATTTCCTAATCACGCCGTCACCGAACAACGGTTTTTACAGGAAATCAAGCGCATCCGAGGGATCTGCAGCGCCCCCGCTCAAGGGTCCAGGGCAGCGTACAGTAAATCCGGATCAATCTGCGAAGCCCTCCGCTCAGTATTTGGTCACCCGGATGGAACCAAAATCCTCGTCATTCCGTACCTCTTCTGCAACGCTGAAAGTGAGCGTCCACCTACGTTGCTGTCGGAGGAACAAAGAATGAAAGGCTATCTGTCACTGATCGTCCTGCTGGTGATGTCCGGTCCAGGGGCCAGGTCGCAATCCATCGGCCAGCCTGGCAGTCTTTTCAAAACAGTGCAGGGTTTGGATACCAGGCTGTTCGATGCGTATAACCACTGCGATCTGACCACCCTGGGTTCGATGGTTTCCGACGACCTGGAGTTCTATCACGACCAGACTGGACTTTCAGTGGGAAAAGCAACGTTCCTGGCTGCGGTTAAGCAGAACATCTGCGGGAAAGTGGAACGGGAGCTTCTACCAGACACTCTGGAGGTCTACCCCTTAAATGGATACGGCGCTATAGAGATTGGAATCCATCGCTTCCGCCATCCAGGGCATCCCGAAGAAGGCATGGGAGACGCGAAATTTATAACCATATGGCAAAACAAGGCTGGCGAATGGAAAGTGACTCGTGCGATCAGCTACGAGCACAACCACGGTTTGTTGGCGAAGTAAACCTCGCAATCCAACTTGCTATCACGCGGTAGGGAATTCGGAACCCACCGGAAGGCTTTGGCTAGCATTTCACGATCGTAGCCAGAGCGTCGTTCGAAATGACTCGGCCGCAATGGCGCTAGTCACGCCGGCCCGGTTATCGCGGCGGACTTTCCTCCGAGTGAAAGCCTGGCAGCATTCGCGCACTCCCGCGAGACGTGTGGTAGTCATCGAAGTCAAACACGTTTATCTGCGTCGTGTATGGGCCCCACGTCCAAAAGCTCTCGTACCAGTTATTTTCAAGCTGCATAAGGGACCGCTGGCTTCCTACATTCACGCTGTGCAGCGGAAGAATATAACTTCTTCCGCCAATCGTAACCGGGCCATAGTCAATGACCATCTCCGATCGGTCTACCGGCAGAAAATCCTGCAGATCTGACTGGACGGGGAGGCGGAGAACCGCGCCACTCGACGGATCGATAGCTCCAATTAGCGATGTCATATAGTCGATTGCCGAGCGGGGGAAGTCACCGGGCGACTTCGCCGGCACTCCAGCCAGCCGCGATCCAGGGCAAAGCTCACGCCGAATCAATTCGTGTTGTCATCCTGTGGACGAGTCGCTTCCGCAACAACCTCGCTCGTCAAGTTGCCGATGGCTCAGTCAACTAGAATCAGGACAAGATGGAAGATTCGCGGAAGTCCATAGCCGCACATGCGATCCCACGCCCAGCGTCTCTATGGAGACGTGCTGCTGGGTTGCTGCGGCCCCGGCATCGGCATTCTGTCTTGTCGGCAACCGTCCTGCTGATGGCCTCAACCTTCCTCTCCGGCGTCATGGGATTGGTACGCTCCAAGTACATTGCCTATCTGTTCGGTGCTAGCGTTGCAACCGATGCTTACAACGCCGCCTTTCAGTTGCCGGATATGATCGCTTACTTTCTAGTCGGTGGCACAGCGTCTATTACGTTTATCGCAATCCTCAGCCGATATCTTGAAAGCGGCGATGAAGTCGAAGGGGAGCGCGCCTTGTCCGTCATCCTGACGGTGATGGTTTGCGTTCTCCTTGTGGCGACTGTGCTTGGGGCCATGTTCGCTCCGCTTTACGTGCGGATCTTCATGCCCAGGTTCACGCGGGAGGAGGCTGCGCTCTGCACGCAAATGACGCGTATTATGCTTCCACAGCCAATATTCTTCTTCGTCGGGGGCGTCTTCGGTTCAGTTCTCCTGGTTCGCAAAGTGTTCGCCTTCCAGGCGGTTTCTCCCCTCATCTATAACGTAGCCATCATTCTCGGCGGAGTCCTGCTGGCCAGGTCGATGGGCGTTTCTTCTCTGGCGGTGGGTGTGGTAGCTGGAGCCTTCCTGGGCTACCTGCTGCTGAACCTCTGGGGAGCGTACCGCATCGGAGTGCGTTTTCGCATCAGTTTCGACTTGGCCCATCCGGGACTTCGCGAATGGATTCGGCTTTCCCTTCCTCTCATGCTGGGCGTCAC
The DNA here is from genome assembly GCA_963721125.1 of uncultured Acidobacteriaceae bacterium. Taxonomy (GTDB): domain Bacteria; phylum Acidobacteriota; class Terriglobia; order Terriglobales; family Acidobacteriaceae; genus PALSA-350. Next base: position 685,949 of record CAVRHZ010000002.1, read on the forward strand.
CGTGGTCACCGCCGACAGATGGATCCTCAACTACTTCGCGTCCGGTATCCACGGACAGATCTCGCGTTTGACCTATGCCAAGAGTCTCTTCACTGCGCCGATGGCGGTTCTCGGACAAGCGGCTGGCGCTGCTTCGTTGCCCTTCTTCGCGTCACTCTTCAACCAAGGTCGCCGGGCCGACTTCGCCTCGGCAGTGAATGGCTCAGTTTCGCGCACTCTGATCTTTTCGTTCCTTCTCTCTGCCTGGATGATCGGTTTAGCCTACCCTGCAGTAGACTTCATCTTCCGTGGCGGATCTTTCCACCACGGCGATTCGGTTGAGACCGCCCACTATTTCGCCATCTTTGCTGTGTCGCTTTTTCTTTGGACCGGGCAGGCCATCTATGCGCGAGCCTTTTACGCCGCCGGAGACACTCTCACTCCAATGGCGGCGGGGGTGATCGTCATCTTAATCTCGCTACCCGTCTACTGGCTGCTCTACCACTCCGCCGGAGCCATTGGTCTCTCCTTGGCTTCAGACGTCGCGATCCTCTTACAGACTGCGGTGCTCGCGCTCTTGCTCCATAGGCGCAGGATGGTTCGCCTCTCCGGACTGGAACGTGCGGAACTCGGCCGTGCACTGCTCGCCACGGTAGCAAGCTTGGTGGCTCTCTACGGTTTGCGCTATCTGCTGCCGTCCACCAGCCGCATCGCTGATGTCATCGTTCTTGTAGCAGGAACTGCCGTTTGGCTTGTCGTCGCTGGAGGGTTCCTCTACCTCACGGGCTCCACCATCCCTCGTGAGTTAAGGGCCCGGCTCAAGAGCAGATGAACGTCCCTGGAAACAGGAATTTAGGTAATTGACTATCTGGGCGTCAGGACGCTCTGTGTGGTCGCTCGGAAGCATTACGGTTGCGAATAGCTGTCGAAATTCAATAGCCCCGGTGGACATCCACTAACCCTTCAAATATTCCGAGGCCGAAGTCCCAACCAGGAATTCACCTGGCAGTTTCCCAATCGAGGGAATAGATATCCTGGGTGCCGTTGTTGCGGAGCAGCAGCGGGGAGTCGTCGGGAGTCAGGGCCAGGGAGACGGTCCAATACCCGGTAGTCGGCAAGTCCTTGAGATCGGCCACGACTTCCACTTTCCGGTCGAGAAGGCCAACCCTGAGCACGGCCCGGTTCGTTTCTCGGCCGACCAAAGGTGCGCGGCCCACAAAATATACATATCGTCCATCCGCTGACCAGTTAGGAAAGCCGGCGGTCAATTGTGTCAGCTCTGACCACTTTCGTGTCCGGAGATCGAAGAGAAATATTCCGTCGGTCTTTGCCGACATCGCCGCAATGTATCGTCCGTCGGGTGACCAGCGTGGAGAGTAATATCCCTGGGACCCTGGAAGGCTGGAGATTTCGTGGCTTGTCAAATCGAGCACACGGATCGTTGAGGACTCGGTATCCACGCGGCCGGCGAAAACCATCTTGCTGCCGTCGGGCGACCAGTCGGGGTCGCTTTGAGGATCAGGATCATTGGGAATCAATGGCTCCGGAACCCCACCGTCGCGAGAAACTGTGTACACCTTATAGGGTTGTCCTGAGAAGCTGGTCCGATTGTCGACTAGTAGTTTGCCTTCAAGGTCCCAGCCGTAGAAGACGATGCGCTTGCCGTCCGGTGACCAACGCGGCAGCCTTGCATACATCTCAGCCTTGCTGAGGGCTTGACGCTCGCTCCCATCCACCTTGCTTCGCCAGAGGACTCCGTCGGGATAGGTGACGTAGGCCACCCATTGGCCATCCTTCGAGAATGAAACGAATTCCGCCGAGATTCCGGCAAGAAAGGGCAGGAACTCTGCAGACCTCGCGTCATAACGCACCAGTTCGCCCAACAGCCGGTGGCCCACCAGGAAGAGTTTCTTGCCGTCCTTGCCGGGGAGCGGCGAATCGAGGCTGAGCGGGCTCTCAGTCAATTGGACGGCCGTCCCAATGGAGCTGCGAAAAAAACCTGTCTTTTCCGGAAGAACCCAAATCTGTCCCTCTGACTGGAAGACGAAGTACTTTCCGTCCGGGGTCCACTTGCCGTGTTCCTCGTCCGCCGGGGTATGCAGACCTGGAAGCAGCGGGTGCAGGTTTGTTCCTCGTGCGGAGATCTCCCAGATGGCCCGGTCGCCCGACTGTGGATTCCTTAGGCTGAATCTTAGCTTCGTCTCGTCGGGCGAAAATTGGGGGTCGTAAGGTATACCCGGGACGGTGACCAGCTTGCGGGCTTCGGCGCCATCGCTTCTTGCCAGAAACAAGTCGTTCCCCTGGCAGTAAGCCAGCATCTTTCCATCTGCAGACCAGGCAGCCGTTTCAGACGCGATCAACGAAAAACGAGTCGGCACGCGATGAGGCGCGCCACCGAGTGTCGGCAGACTCCACAGGACCCCCGACAAGTCGATGGCGAGAAGGTTAGATCCATCGGGAGAAACACTGAGCGGCGTCAGGCCGTCAGAGGGGATGGGGATCGGAATCGGATCGCCACCCGAGACGGAAATTTCCGCGATCTCCCGGTTGGACAGGGTTCTCATGCCGAGATAAAGCCGCAGCCCGTCAGTTGCCTCCAGAATCTTCGGCTCACCGTCCCGGGTCAGCTGGACATAATTCGAGACTTTCGGCGTTAGCAGGGGACGCGACCAGAAGTAGACGAAACCGCAAGTAAATAGCACAATCACTGCTGCGAAAGTCACCGGCCAGCGCCGGCGCAGAATGGATCTCGTGGATTCCGGCGGGCTGCTTATCCTCGACCTTGAGAGGTCGCCCACCGAGGTCCCGGTTTGACGTGCTACAGCGTGGGCGGGAGGCTCCATCGACGGGTTGTGTTGCAGACGCTTCAGATCGGCGCGAATTTCCGCGGCGTGCTGATAACGGTACTCGGGGTTTTTCTCCAGACACAGGTCGATGATCCCGGCCAGGGCGGCCGGAATATCAGGATTGAGCTGCGTTGGCGTGGCCGGAACCTGCTGCACGATCGAGATCAGAAGCTCTCCGGTAGTGTCTCCGGAGAAGGGCGACCGCCCGGTGCACATCTCGTAGAGTACGATGCCGAAAGAAAAAAGATCGGTACGCTGGTCGAGGGGCTTGCCCAATGCCTGCTCGGGCGACATGTACGCGGCCGTTCCCAGCGCGGCGCCAAGCCCATCGGTCAACTGCTGCTGATCGATGTCCGCTCCGGCGGCTGCCAGTTCCTTGACCGGCGCAATCTTGGCCAGGCCAAAATCCAGAATCTTGGCATTCCCGCGTTTGGTGATGAAGATGTTTGCCGGTTTGATGTCGCGATGGATGATGCCCTTCTCGTGCGCTGCTTCGAGGGCGTCGGTGATGTCGATGGCGATGGCGATCACTCGATCGCCAGATAGCGGACCCGCCTGGATCAAGTGCTTCAGTGTTTCGCCCTCGAGGAACTCCATGGCGATGAACGTACGGCCGCCCTCTTCGGCGATTTCGTAAATTGTGCAGATGTTGGGATGGTTCAGAGCGGAAGCGGCACGCGCCTCGCGCCGGAAGCGCTCCAGAACCGCACTGTCATTGGCAAAGTGATCGGGCAGAAACTTGAGCGCGACAAACCGTCCAAGCACAGTGTCTTGTGCCTTGTAGACCACGCCCATGCCACCGCCGCCGATCTTCTCTAATCCGCGGTAGTGGGAGATGTTTGCTTCGCCCATGGGGGTATTGTCGCAAACATCCACAAAATCTCGTTCCAGCAAATCAGCGGCTCGTGGCCGGACCGGCTGGTCCCCCCCCCGCTGGGGAAGTTTCTGAAATGCGGCTTCCCGGGAGGTGACTGCCAGGTGATTTCCATCAATTTGGCGCTCGAATTGGACTAAGCTGGCTGGGCGCACATTTTACCTCGAGGAACCAGGCCCATGTCCCAGCACACAGCAATCCAGCACCCGCCCACTTGGACCCGCCGCGATCTTATGCGTCTTGCCATTGCGTTACCGGCAGGAGCCTTTCTGTCCAACCTGAAACTCTTCGCCCAGCCGCACGCCGGCAAGGTGAAAATCGTCGACATCAAGGCCATGGGCCTGGACCACATAGCTGGGAACTGTCTTATCCGGATCGACACCGACAGCGGCCTCACTGGCTACGGCGAGGCCGGGGCAACCGGTCCCATCGCGCGGGCTCGTATCGAAACCATGAAGCCGCTATTGATCGGCAAAGACCCGCTTGACATTGAAGTGTACTTCCAGCAGATGAGCTCACTAATGTACAACTACGTGGCTCACATTCCCACCGTGAGCGGCATTGATATCGCACTATGGGACCTGGCGGGAAAGATCACAAATCTTCCCGTCAGCACGCTGCTCGGCGGCCGCTTTCGCGAAACCATCTCGATGTACTCTCACGGCATAGGCCTCGACATGTTAGACAAAGCCTCCTGCCGCGAGTGGGCCGCCAGAATCAAACAACTGCCCGAAGGCTTCACCGTCTACAAGAACAACATTCATGAAATTCTCCATGTGCCCTCGGGAGTCTTTGCCCACACCCTCACCACTGCCCAACTGCGCGACGTGCGCATCGGCTATGAGAATGTGCGTGAGGCCGTCGGCGACGATATCGATATAGCCGTGCACTGTCACGGAGAACTCGATACACCCAGCGCTATCGCCGTGGCCAAGGCCGTAGAGCCTATGAACCCTCTATGGATTGAGGACCCTCTGAATCCGGTTTTCTCCGAAGGCTGGATGGAACTGCGCCGTTCCACCAATCTCCGTTTGCTGACCGGCGAGAAGCTCGAACTGGTCCGCGGCTTCCGCCCCTTCCTCGACAACGGAGCCGTAGACGTGATCCACCCCGATCTATGTTTCTCCGGGGGCATTACCGGCACCAAAAAACTCGCGGACTACGCCGCACTCTCCCGCACACCCCTGGCGTTGCACAACGTAGGCGGGTTGGTCATGACTTATGCCAACGCGCAGTTTGCGGTATCCATCCAGAACTTCTTCAAGTGTGAAAGCGCTCTGGCCCATCCCGGCCGCTACGTGGAGGCGATGGCAGCATCCAATCCGCCCCAGGTGAGCAAGGGCGAGATGACACTACCCAAAGGTGTCGGTCTCGCCGTCGACCTCAACCCGGATTTTCTCAAGAAGAACCTGGCCCCGGGCGAAACCTATTGGGGTTGAAGGGAAGGGAACACACGGGACGTCACGAGCGAGGCGTCCTATCATTTGATCTTGCAGAGGAGCAGAGCAAGCTGCTGGCCACGTCGGCATCAACCGTTAGAACTTTATCGGTATGAGTCATCTTGAGGATTTCAAGGACGCGTTGAGTGGCGCCCGCGAGCCGAAGTGTTGACTCAACCTGTTGCGCGAGCCCATCCACGTAAAGCATTACGCCGAGTCCCGCGCTATCGGCGTATGCAACTTGCGATAGATCGAGAATCACGGTCACTCCCCGTTCGCCGGCCAGCGACGCCAGCTGTGACTTCAATGTCTGCAACTCGTCGCCCTGTACCAATCGACCGTCGAGTTCCACGAGAACTACATCCTTCTTGGGGCGATGGACTACCGATTTGAGCGTCATGTTTTCGGTTACTGTAGCAGAGATGTGCTGCCAAAAGGTTAACGCGGGCTTTTCTTTTGCAGCAAACAGTTGAGGGATCCGGGGCTGGCAACCAGTCGACGTGGATCGTTCATCCTACGAGAAACCAACTTCGAAGGATACGGCTCTAGGAATCTATGTGGAAAGAACTCGCCGCTACTGGACCACTCAAGACCGCTGACCCGGCCGCCGCGCAGCCGGTCACCGAAGAGGAATTGGCCGCGATATTTGAGCGCTTGGACGCAGCCCGGGACATTTTCAGCCAGAACCGGGAATTACGCGAGACTTTATCCCGCCGCAAAACCGAGAACCAGGCACTGCAGAGCCGAAACGCCGAGTTGGAAGAGATCTTGCGTAAATTCGCCCCGATGCTATTGGACGCGGCAACGACCATGGGATCGGTTATAACGGATGAAAACCCCGATACCCCAAGTCATCAATCCTAGCAAACGCGTCAACCACCGCTGGGTGCCCCATTCAAGCCCGGTTTTGCCTGCCCCGGCACGCCGTGGGGCTTGAGTGGGATACCACGGCACTGACCTAACGATTCTTTCAGCCACTAGCCAATTCCCCATGGATGCACCACCCTCCCCTTTGTCATCCCGAGGAGCTGTGACTTTTTTAATTGCTTGATCGTCAACAACCGCTGGGTGCCCCATTCAAGCCCGGTGTTGGCTTGAGTGGGATACCACGACACTCACCTAACGATTCTTTCCGCCGCTAGCCAATTCCCCATGGATGCACCACCCTCCCCTTTGTCATCCCGAGCGCAGCCGAGGGACCTGCGGTGCGCCCCGGCTCCCTCACAAACGTCTCCGTTCCATCAGTTCTCCCACAGAATCGTCATCCTGCCTGCCCCGGCTTGCCGTGGGAGCGAAGCGCCTCGCAGACCTATCGCTTAATAGAGGACTTGCGGCGCGGAGTCGAAGAGCCTGTCCTGAGCGTAGCCGAAGGAACCCCGACGATGCTAAATCGACGTAGCTCTCCAGGGCTTTCCGGCCACGAAAACTACAAAATTAATAAAATTACAGCCCACGAGCATATCCGGAAGTTATAGCTCACCCAGACTCGGAAGAGATCCGAGCGCATAGGTACGGCACTTTTGGCTCCCGTATATAACCCAGTCAGCTCCGTATCCCGTCAGCTTCCGCACCCCCCGCCCACCCCAATGAACCAACGACATGCTGAGCAATCTAAACGCCAGTCTACGGATATCAGCTATGCTTGTGTGGTACACAAAAAACCACGGGTTTAGCCTCTCAGGCTGAAAGGTAGCGGATATGCTTCGTTTGCTTCTGCACTGGGTTTTAAATGCTGTGGCTCTGCTGATTGTGTCGCATTTCGTGGCCGGCTTTCAGATCGGCAGCGTCGTTTCCGCCTTGATTGCTGTCATCGTAATCGGACTCTTCAACGCAACCCTCGGGCTTTTGCTCAAGATCATCACGCTGCCGCTCGGCATCCTGACATTCGGAATCTTTTTCCTCGTTATCAACGCCGTCATTCTCTGGTTCTCCAGCCGCTTTGTCCCAGGTTTCGCCGTCACCAGCTTCAAAGCGGCCTTTCTTGGAGCATTATCACTCGCTGTACTTCACTTGCTGTTTGGCTTTCTTGGCCGCTCTTTCAAGACTCGCAAGTAGCGTATCGACACCCCCGATTACGATCTATTAGCATGGGCCATGTTTTTCTCAGCGACATTCATTCAGCCTCAGGGGAATTCCGGGAGCATGGAACTCCGCCTCATGACTCTCTGCGCCACTTTGCTTCTGGCGGCGCTGACGGTCACGCCTTATGCGCGCGCACAAGCTGCTGCCGGGGCCCCGCCGGAATATGACCTGCTGCTCAAGGGCGGCCATGTAATCGACGCCAAGAACAACATCGATGCGCTGATGGACGTTGCGATTCGAGATGGCAAGATCGCCAAGGTGGCTCGGACCATCCCCGCTCGCACGGCGATCAAGACCGTGAATGTAACCGGCATGTACGTGGTGCCAGGCTTGGTGGACATTCACGTCCATGCGTATGCCGGTACGGGCGAGAAGAACTCCTATGCCGGCGATCTAAGCGTGTATCCGGATGGGTTTACGTTTCGCAGCGGAGTGACGACCGTAGTGGATGCAGGATCGTCGGGCTGGCGGAGCTTTCCCGATTTCAAGAGCCGGGTGATTGATATCTCGAAGACGCGCGTGCTGGCGATGCTGAATATCGTCGGTGCCGGCATGCGGCCCAACGGGATCGAACAAAATACAGCCGACATGGACGGGCAGAAGACGGGCGAGATGGCGCTGAAGTATCCGGGCGTGATTGTCGGCATCAAGAGCGCGCACTTTACCGGCCCGGAGTGGAAGCCCTATGAACAAGCCGAGATCGCCGGCAAGATGGCCAATATCCCAGTGATGATTGACTTCGGGGCACGGCGGACCGAGCGGCCTATCTACAAGCTCTTTGCAGACTATCTGCGGCCTGGGGATATTTATACGCACGCTTTTTCGGGTGAGCGCGGCGAGCAGGACAACGTGACCGGCGGGGTTGGGCGCGGGCTGCGGGAGGCTCGCGCTAAGGGAATTTATTTCGATGTTGGCCACGGGCAGGCGAGCTTTGCCTGGTCGGTGGTGATTCCACTCTTGCTCGATGGGTTTCCCCCCGATTCCATCTCCACCGATCTGCACGTGGACAGCATGAACGCGGGGATGAAAGACATGCTGAACATTGGGGACAAGTTCCTGGCGATCGGCTGGCCGATGAAGGATGTGATCGCGGCGATGACGTGGCATCCCGCGCATGAGGTCAAGCAGGACCAGTTGGGCAATCTCTCCGAAGGAGCGATTGCGGATGTTGCGGTCATCAGCATTGCGCACGGGCACTTTGGCTTTGGTGATTCGTACAACGCAAGGGTGGAGAGCGATAAGAAGATGGTGTGCGAGTTAACCATCAAGGACGGGAAGTTCGTCTACGACCTGAATGCCATGTCGGGCAATCCGTGGAACGAGCCGCCCACGCTTGCCGATAAGGAGGCGAAGCGCTGGACCACACTGAAGACCCAGGGCTTTGGTGAGTCCCACTGGAAGCCTCGCCCGGGCCAGCCTTTGCAACATGATTGGCGGCCTTACACGCTGCCGGCGAATCTGTTGGAGACGATGCAGCCAGGTACAGCGAACACGGTCGACCCGCAATGGATGACTCCGGAGCAACGTGCCAAGTCGGCTGAGATTGATAAGCAGAACGCGGCGAAGGCTGCGGCGAGGACGAAGGCGCTTGCCGCCAGTGCTCATCCGGGAACTAACTAGCAGGGACTTCAAACTTGTTGTCCCATTCTGTCTGAGGAGGACCCGATCATTTATCCTTAGCAGTATGAACAGCAAGAACCGGTATCGCGTATGGGCGTGGCTACTCAGCGCCTTGCTGTTCTGGCTGACGGCCAGTCCTCCACACTGCGATCTGTGTGACGGCATTTCCTTCACTGTTGCGTCGGCGCACCAGTCCGTCGTCAAGCACTCTCATCCAGTCGCGCCCGATAACTGTAACGGTATCTGCTCTTGTTGCGGGTTCCACGGCCTCCCGAATGTCGGGCTGGCTCTCATCCCCGTGAACCTCGAACTCGCAGGTATCGCGCCCCAAGCGCCCCGTCCCGCTTTCGCACCACGCTCCACGATCTTCCGGCCGCCACGCATCGTCGCCTCCTAGCTCACTGCCCTCCGCCCTTGGGCGGGTCGAATCAGCATTGAAACCTGGAGACTTCCTGATGCTTATACGCGCGTTCACGCTCGCCGGAGCGTACGTTCTACTATGGTGCTGTCTATCCGCCCTTGGGCAGACGACGCAGAGCAATCCTTCCATTCACCCGACCAAGGCTTCCCCGGATACGGACGATACGATCGCCATACTGGAAGTGGGAGCGGCCACTAATTGGAACTTCAGCGGAGGCGCTGCTACCTTCGCGCCAAACCTTGCAGTCGAGTGTACCCCCATCGAAAACTGGCTTGAACTGGAGGCGGGTGTATCGCCCTTTTACACTCGAAACTCGACGGAATGGGATACGGATTTTCTCCTCAAAAAGCCATGGACACTCTCCGGGAAGGCCGAGTTCATGCTCGGCGTCGGTCCGCAATGGGTACACCTGAAACAGAACAGCAAAACAACAGACTCTTTCTCCGGAGAGTTGGCCGGCGACTTCATGTTCTGGCCAACGGGAAGGCACAGGTTTGGCTGGTACCTGGAGCCAGCCTATGATTACAGTTTCGCTGGCGGTCATCAGCAGTCGATCGGCATGTCTGCTGGCCTGCTTATCGGCATCCGGTGAGCTTATATTTCGTTCGTCGACCCCCACAGCGATGCCGGCTTACTTGCGCGCCAAATCGCGGCTACTCTGAAACCATCCCAATCGTCCTGAGCCATGTTTCCACCAGGTCAGGCCATGCCGTCGCTGGAAATTTCGTTCGCCGCAATCCGAATGCGTGCCCTCCCTGAGCATACAAATGCATCTCCACGGGAACACCGGCATTCTTCAGCGCAATGTAGTAAGCAAGCGCGTCGTCTACATTGTCTACGTGGTCATCCTCGTTCTGCAGCAGAAATGTTGGCGGCGTCCGGGGAGTCACAGGGATTTCTGGATTGAGCGAAAGCTCTCTGTCGGCGTTCGCAGCATGAGGGACCGCGAACTTTTTGCTGCCCTGGTTAGCGTCCCATTGAGCTGCAGCCAACGATAGATGCCCGGGATAAATAGGCACGGCAAAGTCCGGCCGGCAGCTCTCTTTGTCGGCCGCATCGACCGCAGGATACAAACGCTTGCTGTAGTGCGTACTGATTGCCGCCGCCAAATGCCCGCCTGAAGAAAATCCAAGCACGCCAATCTTGTGCGGATCGATGTGCCACTCCACCGCGTGAAACCGCACCAGCCCGATAGCCCTCTGTGCATCTTCCAATGCCATAGGCGATTCCGGATACGGCCCCGATTTAGGATACGGACCCACATCCGTCACGCGGTACTTCAACAGCACGCACGTAATTCCTCTCGGCGTCAGCCAGTCGCAAACTTCGGAGCCTTCAAGATCAATGGCTAGCGTCTGATAGCCCCCGCCCGGAAACACGACCACCGCGACGCCGGTATTTTTGCCCGGTGGCGAATAGACCGTGATCGTCGGCCGTGTCACGTTGTTCACTCCGATTGCCGGCCGGCCCCCAGGAAGAAAATCCTTTCCCGACGTCTCCATATTTTCCGGCCCGCGTACAGGCTGCGGATCTGGAGCTGCTCCCGGCCAAATCGGTATCTGCGTATGTCCCGGCGATGGCTGCCACACTGGCTGCTGTGCGCTAAGACTGCAAATTCCAAGCGCAGCGCAAATAGCAAATAGCAAGTGCTTCATCTGAATCCTCGGAGACAGGATAGAGCAACACAAGCCCTTTATGAGGCAGTCCAATTCTGGGAGATCTAAGCCACACGGTTCGCTCGAAGCTGGTGCACAGGCGAGGATCTTTGACGCCCACGAAGGCTGGGTGCCCCATTCAAGCCCGGTTTTGGCTTGAGTGGGATACCACAGCACTCGACCCGCCACGTGCTTCGAGCAAATTCCGATGAGAGTGCATTCCGATAAGTGCCAAATCGCCAGTTGATGAACCGCCTTCTCATCATTTATCCGCTCGAACTCCGCGCCCCGCTTTCGATTCCGCGAGTACAGGGGTCAGATAGCGGAGAACTGCATTGCGCATCGCCTGCTGCAGGCGTGGACGGGCGCGTGGCGAGGCGACGGTCAGCTCGTCGAGTATTCCGCGGAAGATCATAAGGGCCACCTGCCCATGATGGGCCGCTTCGGAGCGAGAGAGAGTGGGTAGCTCGCGCCGCAGGCGGCCCGCGATGAAGTCGACGAAAACCTGCCCAAGAACCCGCTTGTCTTCGCGGGCAGAAGGTGAAAGGGGTGCATCGACCACCAGGGTGTGAAACTCGGGACGCTTCCGGTTGAAACTCATGCACACATCGATCAGTTCGCCGACGGCCTCTGTGAAGCTCAATACGCCTTCTGAGTCGATTGCGCGTTCTGCCTCGGCCATTTCGCGCGCGTACATCGAGGCAAGTGCGCTGGCGATGGCTTCTTTATTGGGGAAAAACTGGTAAAGGGTAGCCGGAGATACGCCCGCTTCCGTGGCGATCGCGTTTGTGGTGGTCTCGTGGTAACCAAGGCGGCCGAACACTGCGGCAGCGGCGCGGAGGAGAGCCTGCCGGCGCTGCTCGCCGCGCGCGTTGCGCTTGCGGTTTGGGTCAAAGACGGTCACGGGAGGATTCTCGCAGAAAAGAAGCATACAAGTAAAAACTTGCGTCCTTCTTATACTATAAGTATCTACTTGTATAGGAGGCGAACGGCATGTTTACAGTGATGGGAATTACGGGCAACGTTGGCGGAGCAGTGGCGGAGAATCTGCTGGCTGCGGGTAAAACAGTGAGGGGCGTGGTGCGCGATTCGAGCAAGGCGAAAGCCTGGGCGGATCGTGGTGTGGATCTGGTGCAATCCGCATATGACGACGCGGCGGGGCTCGCAAAGGCGTTTTCGGGGGCAGAGGGAGTGTTCGCGATGATACCATCGGATTTTGCGCCGGCTCCCGGGCTGCCGGACCAGAAGCGTACGATTGCGGCGATCCGTGAGGCGCTTGAGCACGCGAATCCTGGCAAGGCTGTGTTTCTTTCATCCATCGGTTCGGAGCAACCCAGCGGGCTAGGGCTGATCACGTCGACCCACCTGCTGGAAGAGGCTACGCGCTCGCTGCCGATTCCTGTGGCGTATCTGCGCGCGGGTAGTTTCATGGAGAACTGGCTGGGAGCATTGGACCACATCCGTGCGACGGGTGAGATGCCGTTTTTCTATGGGCCGCTTGATCGCAAATTCCCGCTGGTCGCCACGCGAGACATCGGCCTGGCGGGCGCCAGGGTGTTGCAGGAGAACTGGACGGGCGAGCGTGTGCTGGAGGTAGACGGGCCTGAGGGTGGAACTGATTTGCACCAAACCGCGGCCGCGTTCGGTAAGGCGCTGGGCCGTGAGGTGAAGGCCGTGCAATTACCTGAGCCTGCCTGGCAGAACGTTTTGGAAGCGATGGGTATGCCGGCTGATCGAACCGGGCTCTATATCGAAATGGTGAAGAGCTTCAACTCGGGCTGGATCCACTTCGGTAATTCGGGAACAGAGAAGTTCCATGGGCCGACGACCATCGAGGCCTTCGCACAGAAGCTGGTCAAGTAAGCAGAACGGCACAGCAACTCTTCGCTGCGTTGTCGTTCCTGATGTCGGTCGGTTTTCAACGCCTCAATGAGGAGAGCTCCGCTTCGGAAGATCGGAGCTCTGTACCGCCTGCTTCGAAGACTGCCATGGTATCCAGCCGAACGGCTCTGGCCGTACTCAATCTCTAACCAACAAGAAGACCCCTGGTCCTTCGAGTGGTCTGAAACCATTCCTTTTCCACTGCAGGATCAATACCTTCGTCCAATTGAATCGCCCCTGTAGTTTTGGTTTAATCCCGAGCATTGAGGAACGGGGCCAAGGATTTGGAAGGGGGTACCTGATGAAACGGACCTCTATCCTGCTGGTTGCCGTGGATACCAACTACGGAGATAGTCATGAGCGCCCACGGAGTAATTAAAAACGATGCGCCAGGAAGTGGGAGCGCCACAAATGTCAATATGATGCTCGAGGTGGTCGTCATTCCCATCTCGAATGTCGATCGCGCAAAGGAGTTTTACCAGAGAATCGGGTGGCGGCTCGACATTGACCGCTCCGCCGGCGATGATTTTCGCTTGCTTCAGTTCACGCCGCCGGGCTCCAGTTGCTCGGTCCATTTCGGCAAGAACGTCACCTCTGCCGCTCCCGGTTCGGCCAAAGCATTCCTGGTCGTTCCCGACATCGTCGCCGCCCGGAACCAGTTGGTCGCCGCCGGAGTCGAGGTTGGCGAATTCTTCCACGACGGCCCGGAAGGGCGGGGCAGCGGATTGCATCCCCAGCGTCTCAGCTATCGCTCACGCGCCTTATTCAGTGATCCCGACGGCAACGGCTGGCAGCTGCAGGACGCCCCGACTCGGCTTCCCGGGCGCTTCGGAGCCGGCGCGACTTCCTTTGACTCCGCAAGCGACCTGGCGAGCGCGCTTCGGCGTGCGGAAGCCGCCCACGGTGAGCACGAAAAACGCATCGGGCAGCGCGACGCGAACTGGCCCGACTGGTACGCCGCTTACATCGTTGCAGAGCAGTCCGGCAAAGTGCTGCCGCAATGAGCCACGGCCTGGCTTCATCGTGGATGGGCCAGTAACAAGGAGGAATCATGAAACTCACAGGCAAGAAGGCTCTCATCACCGGCGGCAACAGCGGCATTGGCCTGGCCACAGCCCGCCTTTTCGTCTCTGAAGGTGCCGAAGTGGCAATTACAGGCCGCGATCAACAGACACTGGATGAAGCGGTCGCCGAACTGGGATCGAAAGCGCACGGCTATCGCGCCGACATTACAGCCGCGGAGGACCGCAGGAGGCTTTTCGCTGAACTCGCCAAAGACTTTGGCAAACTTGACATCGTCTTCGCCAATGCAGGCATTTCTGGCAGGACGCCGACTGGCATGACCGACGAAGCCATCTTCGAGAAGGTAATACACACCAACCTCAACGCTGCTTTCTTCACCGTCAACGCAGCCGCTCCGCTCATGAACGACAACGGCAGTTTCATCTTCAACGGATCGGTGCACAATTATCTCGGTCAACCGGGCGTGGCTGCCTACGCTGCCACGAAGGGTGGACTCGTCTCGATGGCGCGATCCGTCGCCGCAGACCTTGCGCCGCGCAAGATTCGCGTGAACGTAGTTGCCCCAGGGGCGACGAAGACGCCCATCTGGAAGCGCGGGCGCGTCCATGCAACTCAAGAAGAATCTCAAAAACTTTCCGACTTCTTCTCTTCCACGGTTCCACTTGGCCGTTGGGGCGAGGCAGAAGATGTAGCCAAGGCTGTGCTTTTTCTTGCCTCCGACGATTCGTCGTATATCAACGCGGTCGAGCTGATGGTGGATGGCGGACTAACGGGTGCTCCCTTCGGAGCTGCCATTCTGCGCGCCTGACCGTAGAGAATCACACGCCGCCAAATTGCCTGGGCACTCAGCGAACGCGGAGCGGATAGATCTTCAAATGCCGGCCAGTGAGGTGGCATCTACCACTATCCCGGCGGATCCGGTTCGAGCCCATCCGATCGTTTGCCGACTGTCGCCTGCCAAAGCCAGATAGCGTTCTATTACCGTCGTCGCTCTTTCACGACCTCTGCCGTATCGTCTCTTCTTCGTCAGGTGAGGGAGGGCGAGGGAATCCCTTTGCCGAGGCCTCAGATCCAGGTGGTTCACGGAACGGTTCCACAGCAATGCGCTCGTAACGCACTTCCAGTACTGTCAGGTGTTCTGTCCCGCCCGGCGCTTCGAGAACTACGCTTTCACCCGCTGCCGATTTCATCAACGCGCGCCCCAGAGGTGACACCCAACTGATGTGGTTGCGGTTGAGATCAACCTCGTCCGTGCCTACGATGCTCACCACCCGCTCCGCTCCTGCGGCATTGGCATAGCGCACGGTCGCCCCGAAGAATGCCCTCGTCTCCCCCCGCCCCGCTCTCGGAGCTTCCGGGTCCACCACTTCCGCGGCTTCGATTCGCTTCGTGAGAAAGCGAATCCGGCCATCGATCTGCCGCAGCCGCCGCTTGCCGTACTGATAGTCGGCGTTTTCACTGCGATCTCCGTTGCCGGCAGCCCACGTCACTACCTCCGCCGCGGCCGGGCGCTCCCTGGTAAGCAGAAACCGGTGCTCATCTTTAAGGCGCTGCAGCCCGCCCCGGGTTATGTAGTTCTTGCCTGGCGTCGCGGACTCGTCCCGTCGTGGTAGTCGCGTAAGCCCTTTCTGCATCTCGTAGTCCCTCCCAGCGCGAACCCAGTCGGTGCAGTTCATCCGCGGCCCTAATGGATTTTTTCACGTCTTCTGGTCCCTTAGCTATCCTATCCATCCTCTCGGGCAAGTGCCGGCTAAGGCACCCCTGTCCATCCCTCGGTAATCGTTGCCGAGATAGCGCTGCCCGACCCTTTGTCATCGCGAGAGGTTGTGATTTTTTTAATTTTTTCTTATTTTGACACTCTCGGCCAGACTTTCTTTGAACCCTCCAATAAGGCCGCCATCCTGCCTGCCCCGGAGTGCCGTGGGAGAGGCTGTGACTTTGTCGACTTTTTAGCGAAGTCTTCGAGGTTTAAACGAAATTGTCATCCCACTTGCCCCGGCGTGCCGTGGGACCGGAGGGTAGCGTAGGGACCTGCGGTTTCCTTTTGCCCATCCGATCGAACGGCCCCTAATAAAAGTCCTGGTTATGACTTGGGTTGACTCGCCAGGCGCGAGAAGTGCCTTCGTCTCCGATTTTGCAGAACACCCGGGGTAACGTAGGATTTCCCTGGAGAAGGCTCGGCCACCTGCCGCCACCATGACCAGAGATGACATTCATTTGCTCTACGAATACGACCGCTGGGCCAATAGCAGGGTCTTGCAAGCGGTCTCCGTGCTCACCGCTGAGCAGTTCACGCGCGATCTGGGAGGCAGCTTCCGTTCCGTGCGAGACACGCTGCTGCACATCATCGGAGGCGCGTGGATTTGGCTTGCGTATTGGAAGGAGCCGTCCCCTGGTCCCGCATTCTTGACTGATTTGAGAACAAGACGGGCTGCCCTGTTCGAACCGGAGGCATTTCCCAACGTCGCGGCGGTGCAGTTAAAGTGGGCGGAGGTCGAGGAAGAACAAACCGAGTTCGTGAATCGTATGACAACCGAATCCTTGGAAACAATGCTGCCTTTTCGCCAAACACAAGTCAGATTGGCGCACTTGATGCAACATCTGGCGAACCATTCCACCTACCATCGAGGTCAAATCGCACTGATGATGCGGCAGCTCAATGCTGAGCCTCTGGCCACAGATTTCCATGTGTTTCTGGTAGAAGGCCGCCGCGAGAGTGACCGCAGCCTCTCGAACTCCATCGTTACCGCCGTGGAGCTTCCTCCGTCCCCTTAGGAACGTTCACCCTAGAGCCGGGAGCAGAATTCATCGAAACGCAGTTTAAGCGTTGCTCAACTGCTAGATCCGCGCGGACAGCCCCGGCTATGTTTTGATGGGTGCTTGGTTAGCGAGGCCTGTCCCCTGCAGAAAATAGCGTTGGCGAAGCCAAAAGGCCACGTTGACCAAGCCGATCAGCGCCGGTACCTCGATGAGGGGACCAATCACCCCTACAAACGCCTCGCCTGAATTCAATCCAAAGACCGCCACTGACACTGCTATCGCCAGCTCAAAGTTGTTTCCTGCCGCCGTGAAGGAAAGCGTCGCCGTCTGTGAATAGTCAGCGCCCAGCTTGCGGCCCAACCAGAAGCTGACCAGGAACATCACGACGAAATAGATCAGCAACGGTACTGCGATGCGAAGGACGTCCAGTGGAAGGTTGACGATCAGACCGCCCTTGAGACTGAACATGACCAGGATCGTGAACAAAAGAGCGAAAAGCGTGAGGGGACTGATACGGGGGATAAACTGCGTCCGATACCACTCTTCCCCCTTGGCGCGGACGAGCGCAAACCGGGTCAGCATTCCGGCCAGAAAAGGAATGCCCAGGTAAACAAACACGCTCTTAGCAATTTGCCCAATGCCGACGTTCACGTCCGCCCCCTTCAACCCGAACCATGTGGGAAGAATGGTGATGAAGACCCAGGCGTAGAGGCTGTAGAACGCGACCTGGAAGACGCTATTCAACGCGACCAGCCCAGCAACATAATCTGTGTCACCGCCCGCAAGTTCATTCCAGACGAGCACCATCGCGATGCAGCGAGCGATCCCTATGAGTATCAGGCCCCGCATGTAGGCGGGCTCCCCACGGAGAAAGAGGATGGCAAGGAAAAACATCAACATCGGGCCGATCAACCAGTTTTGAGCTAAGGACAAACCGAGAACGCGCCGATTGCGGAAAACCTCACCAAGCTTTTCGTAACGCACCTTGGCCAGAGGCGGATACATCATGATGATGAGCCCGATCGCGATCGGGATATTGGTTGTGCCGACCTGGAAGCTGTTCACAAAAGCCGCAGACGATGGCACAAAGTGTCCAATCCCTACTCCGATAGCCATCGCCAAGAAGATCCAGAGGGTGAGAAAGCGATCCAAAAAGGACAGTTTCTTGCGTGGCGCCGGTGCGCACACCTGGCCCCGAGTAAAGGGGACACTGGACATAACTACCTCGATGCAGCAGCGGTGATTGGGTCGATTGAGTTGGGCAGAGGTGCGCCTTGCAGAGTCGCAAACTTGCCCGGACTGCAACACGCCTTCGAGAGCCGGGCTCGATCGGCCTGCATAGCACGTTCCTCTCTGAGCCACGCAAGCGTCTGCTGAAGAACCTGGGCCGCACCTACATTGGGGGGCATCACTATCCGATAGTGCATCCATTTGCCCTCACGGCGGGCTGCCACGATCCCGGCGCTGCGCAAGTAGGCCAGATGCCGCGATATCTTGGGCTGAGGTTGATCCAGAATCTCAACGAAATAGCAGACGCAGATTTCCTGGTCTCCCATTAGATTCAGGAGCCGAAGCCGCGTATTGTCACCGAGAGCCTGAAAGAAACGCTCGATGTTGAAACCCTTATCCTTCGCCTTCATGAATTAATTATATCCGTATTGACGAATGTGTTGAGGGCAAATATAGTCGCTTTAGCGAATATGTATCCACAGGAGGGGCAATGACCGAACAGTTGATTGAATCAGTGCAGTCAAAGTACGCAGCCGTGGCCAATAGCCCGCTCTCGAATAAAGACGCGGGTGTCAAAGCGGTGGCCGAGGCTTTTGGGTATAGCTCGGAAGAACTCTCTTCCATACCTGCCGAAGCGAACATGGGACTTTCTTGTGGGAATCCAACGGCGATTGCTTCCATTCGACCTGGGGAAGTAATTGTCGATCTTGGCTCCGGTGGCGGCCTGGATGTATTCCTGGCGTCCCGGCTCGTGGGGCCGAATGGCCGAGCGATTGGCATTGACATGACGCCCGCCATGATCGAACGCGCACAAGCGAATGCGGCAGCGGGTGGTTACCAGAACGTGGAGTTCCATCTGGCCACCATCGATAAGATTCCTCTCGCCGATGAATCGGTTGATTGCGTGATCAGCAATTGTGTTATCAATCTGGCTCCCGATAAACCCGCAGTCTTCCGCGAGATTGCTCGGATTCTGAAACCCGGGGGACGCTTGGCTGTGAGCGACATCGCTCTCAAGGGCGAGTTACCTCTTGCTGTGGCGCAAAGCCTGGCTGCGTATGTCGGATGTATCGCGGGAGCGATTCACGCCGATGCCTATCGCGAAGGCTTGCTCGGGGCTGGTTTTGAACACGTGGAAGTTGTCGACAGCGGGGCGGACCTCAATGCCTATGCCAAAGTTGAAAACCAATCCGCCTGCTGCTCTCCTTCCATGGACGAGTCGAACAGCCTACCGGTACTTGGGGAGTCTTGCTGCTCGACGGACAAGCCGGCGAGTCTCCATCATGACCTGGCAACTCTTCTGTCCAGTCATGACATCAATGCGGTCGCTGCCAGTGTCAAGGTCTATGCGGTTAAGCCGGCGGACGCCACCGTCCAACCTTGCTGCGGGCCAACCTGCTGTTCATCGGTGTGAAAGGGAGACCTCGTATGCAGGAGGGTTTTGCTGCTGACTACTACAGAGAGCAAAAGCTTTGATCACAAGGCATATTATCCAGGCGCCAAACAACTGCGCGTCCGAGTGACTGGCGACAAGAAAACAGGGCGTTTGCTCGGGGCTTAGCTCCTTGGCTCGTGGGGGACAGAGATTTCAAAACGAATTAACATCTTCGCGGCGGCACTCTACTCAGACATGAGAGTTGAAGAGCTGAGTGACCTCGACTTGCGTTATACCCCCCTCAGCAGTCCCTGGGATCCAGTCCAGATGGCCGCCCAGCATTGGGCGGCTGCCACAGGCTCAGAAAAGATAGAGGCATCATGCAAAAAGTAATCTTCGCGTGCGTACACAATGCCGGACGTTCGCAGATGTCGGCGGCTTTCTTCAACCAGTTTGCTAATCCTGAACTCGCCCTTGCTATCTCTGCGGGGACTCAGCCTGCGGAACATGTTCATCCCGTGGTGATTGAAGCCATGCTCGAGGTGGGGATTGACCTCAGGCACGCGAAACCGCAAAAGCTCACTTTGGAACTGGCTCGAGATGCAGAGATGCTCATCACCATGGGCTGTGGAGATGATTGCCCTTATGTCCCTGGTCTGCGCCGTGACGACTGGCCGCTTCCAGATCCCAAAGGGCAAGGAATCGAATCGGTTCGGCAGACGCGCGACGAGATCAAGCGCCGTGTTTTGCAGTTGCTGAAAACCTGGTAACGGGAATTCCTGGTCAGACGATTGGTGCTTGGGGTGGACTACTTTGGAGCGACAGAGGGTAAGTCACGTTGGCGAGATTCACTATGCGCAGCGCGCATTTGCCGCGTCGGACAGCAACTTCCAAATTACATTTCACGGCAAACAGGCTCATGCCGCCTTCCCACGGGAGTCGATCGACCCGGTCGTGATGGCGGCTGTAGCGGTGATGGAACTCCAAACCATTCGCACCCGAAACGTTGCGCCGAGCGATGTCGCGGTATTAAGCGTGTCGACGATTCACAGCGGCGTGCGCGTCAATATCACTCCCGGCCTAACGATTCGTCGATTCCGCTCGGAATGCGTGCAATGACCTACATTCTCGTCGACTACTTACAGTCCTCGAGCGCGCATTAGAGTGGAAATACACTGAAATAGCTCAAGAATCCTGGCTCGCCCGTGGATCGGCCCGCGCCGGCGCGTAGTTCCCGAAAAACGGTGCAGGCAGAGCACCTCTATTTCTTGTTCTTCTCTTGTTTGGGTGCAGAGTAACCCCGGCGTGCCTGTATCTGCATGCCTTTTCGATCCACTTTCACTTGAACGCGATGATAGGAACCATCCGGCTTCACGCCGTCCAGCGAAAGTTCAAGAACGTAAACAACCTCCGGCCCACCGGTCAGACGCTTGAATCCCGCCCCCAGGTCATTGCTGTTGTGAAAGAAAGCTCCACCAGTCCCGTCGGCGAGTTCTGACATCACGCCCTCGGCGCGCGTCATAGCGGCTAGGCGGGTTGGATCGATGATGTGCCCCGCGCCTCTCTCACCGGTATCCATTACGCCCGTGTACAGCCCGCGCGCATCTAGGACATTGATGGTTACATCGGATTGGGCCGCCAGATCCATAATCTGCGATTCCAGGCTCAAAGCCTCCGGCCCAATGGACACGAAGCCGGGCGACACGAGGATCAGGGTGCGTTGGCCCGGCAGTTTGGCCATTGTGCGCACAAGCACTTTGATCGCGGCAAGGGTTACCCGAACGTCCTGATCGCCAACCATCTGAACTCGCGTGGCGGCGGATTCCACCATTCCCTGAGCCACCTCGAGGTCGCGCTGCGGGTTCAGGGCAGGGTCGCAAGCGAATACTTGCGCTATTGCATTTGCCAAGGCGGCGTAATCGCGGTTGTTCTCGATCAGGACGGCGTGGTAGTAGTCGATTTTTGGACATTCTCCCGCACTTGACGTGAAGAGGATTCGCGGCTGCAGGCTCATGATCGCGTCCTGCAATTTTGTGCGATCACGCGTCAGACCACTGTTGACTTTTCCCGAGGTCGAAACCACGGCGGCCATATCGGAATCAACCAATGCCCCGTCCAGCGCTTTCGCATCAATTTTCTTGAGATTTGCCAGGTCCGCGGCGCTCAAATGCAAGTCATCGAAAAGGTACACGGTGCTTCGCTCTGGCAGGGCCGTCACCTGCGGTGGAGCATTCGGTGTACTCACCAAGGTGGCGCTCGCCGGCGCTCCCTCAGTTACCTCGCGCTTCTCAACTGTGAATCCAGAGATGACTCGCTGCTTGCCATCGTCAAAGACCTGGAAATCTTCTTTTTTAAGGTCGCCCACTGCGTGGCCTTGCTTATCGCGGACCACAACCGGCACCACCACGCGGTTCACGTTCACTACGATCTTTGCAGGTGTCTCCTGAGCATCCTGCGCTAGTTCAACGAGCTCGTGCACGGGAGGAACGCCAGCCAACACAGCAGGCAAATCGGGCGACTCAGGCAACAGAGCAGTCAGATCGGGGACTTTCGCCTGCTTGTATTCATCCGGCATTTCCTCCTTCTGCTTCGCAATGACGGTGGTTTCTCCTGACGGAGAAACTTCCTGCAAGCGGCCCGGTTGTGCCCCTAAATCTTGTGGCTGCGGCTGCGCCGCTATGCCCTTGACGATCCTCGTCGTGGTGCCGAACCGATGATACCCCGTGAACAGGCTCTCGTTCAGCCATACGGTCGGCGCGTCTCCCGGCATGCCGGTGAGCGGATCGAGATTGGCGCCCGCCGCGATGGAGAGAGCCAGGCTCCGCACCGGGCAAATGAACTCGCTCTCGCCGATCTGAACCAGACCATACTGCACCATGATCGCGGCCTTCTTGAACTGAACGCTTCCCTTCGTGTCGGCCTCGATGGTCTCGCGTAGGATCGTCCCGGTGAGCGGATCCACCCAAAGCGCACCGTGATAGCCCGGCCTGGTGACCTGGCGGGAGCCCACCTTGGGCGTTGACGTCCCCCCAAGCGACGCCTGCCGCTGAAGCGAGTTGATGAGCTCGAAGTGCGAGGCGGAGCTTGGAACTGAATAGTGGAAAACTGCGACTGTCCCCGCGGTGGTCTGTTCCCAGTGGCTCCAGTTCACCTTGCCTTTGACAGCGTCGGTCAGGATCATACTCAGCATGGACCCGAACTCTCCCCCGGTATCCAAACCTGACTGTTCCTGCAGGTTGGCAGCAGACGCATTAGTGGACGGATTGGGCCGCTCGTGAAAGATGGAGCTTTCCCGGCGAGAAGTACTTACCAGGTGCAGCCCAGCGCGAACTGGCCAGCTGCCTTTCTTGACCTCATAAGGACTGTCGTCGTAGCGGTTCGTGGTCCGCATGGCAAAAAGGTTAGGGAGCTGCAGCAGGGTTTTCGCTACATAGTTGCGGGCGGCCACGATCATGCGCTGCTGCGTAGCCGCGTCGGGAGCCGCGGTGGACGGCAGCTCGTTCGCCGGCGGATCCAGAAAAGCCGACTGATCGGCGAGCAATTGCAGAGCCAGCGCGGCCTGGGAGCCCGCATCCAGATATGCCGTGAGTCGGTCGAGCGTAGCCTCAGTCAGCCTTTCGGAAAGCTCGAAGCCGCGGATTTGGCGTGCAATTTCCGCGTCGGGCTTGTGCGCGGCGTGGGCAGTCATCAGCGCCTGCTCCAGTTGCGCAACGGTCACGCGCTTTGATGCTCCTGCGGTAGACGCCAGCGATGCCAAAAGCACCAGCAGAATCAACCGCCGCGTCCGCACTCTCCTCTTTTCCTGCACATTTTGCCTTCCAAGACCAAAGAATACTGCGTTTTTGAGAGGTGGCGCCATGGTCGGGAGAAGCTTGGCAGGTCAAGTTAGATGTTCTACCGAACTGGATGCAAACTATGGATGGATGGCGTCGTGGGCGCATAGTTGGGCCATGGAGAGTTCCGGCGAGACGATAACCCGGAACATTCAAACAGACTGAGCTGGCACGAAAACCCCGCTTGAACGAAGCCGCTGGCGCGATACTTCTCGGTATAGCACTGACTGGCGTGGCATTATTCCTTCGACGCTGGCTCGCTCTGGGTCCCGGCGGAGGTCACCACGGCTTTACGGCCGTGCGTCTGTCGGGGAAGGACAAACACGCTATGAGCGTCGGCTCTGCCGTACTCGGCCTAATCACACCTCAATCCACAACGCCAACCCCGCAACCAACCAATCCAGACTTTCGCTTTGGCGGGGGAGAATCGAGAGGCGGAGGCGCTAGCGGCGATTTTTAAAGGGCTTGCCAGCCGATACAACCGGATGCTGTGCGGCGAACATGCCCAGTGCCCTGCACGTCGGGGGAAGTTGCCGAATCCGACTTTTCGGGCAGCTTGATTCACAAAGGCTGGTTCACGGGCCCTTTGCGGTAAAGTGAGCGATGTGAATAAAGATGGGGTGAAAAGGGTAATCAGTTTTGCTGTATTTGGCCTCGGTATCCTGGGCGGCCTTTGGGGTTGTTCTCGCTACGCCTTCGCCATGTTTGTTGCAGGCGAGAACGACAGCTTCCCAGGGATCCTGGCAATTACGCTTGCGTTTGCAACTCCCTTGCCTGCGTGCGTCTTGGCGTTGTGGAAGCGCATTCCTGCTGGTCTGTGGCTCATCTTCGCTGGATGTTACTTTCCGCTTGGGATGTTGTTCCAACGTGTATTCATGATTTACGTGAGGCACTTTCCAGACCAGGACAGCGTGAGGCAGACGTTAATGATCAGCCTCCCGTATAGCTCAGTCTTGATTGCGCTTGGCTCTTTCGGAGTCGTAACAGGGATCTTGAAATGGCCAAAGCTGCTGTAGCGACTCTCTACCCGGTAAGGTTTTCCGGAGCGAAATCGATATTAATGACGCCGTCGACTATTCTTCCCGGAAAACCTTGGGGGAAGTACTGAAACGCGGATTTTCGAATTGCGAAGCTGTGCGGACACGTTAGGCAGGCATGAGTGAAAGGTCGCGGGGAGATCGTTAGTGAAAAAGGTTTATGCGTCAAGGTTGATGCGTCAGACGAAGGTTTATGCGTCAGACGGGAGCGAGGTTTATGCGTCAGACGGGAGCGGGACTTTTGGAAAGTTCCACTCCCATCTGACCAGAAAACGATGACCCTTACGCTCTCAATACCTTTGCCGGTTCCGAAGCTTCAATACCGATAAACCTTACTGGAGGGGCAGGGGAACTTACCTATAACCCTTCTCGGGAGCTAGACATCTTCCTGTGCCCGTTTTTATTCAGGCTTGGCTCTCGCCCATTCCTCCAGGCTTTGAGCCTCCCACGAGTTGCGGCCATTCCAGACATTCACGGTAAGTGCAAAGTACTGCCCACAGGTAGAGCACTGGAACTCGTGGTAAATGATATCCCCCGTCGGCCAGGGAGGGGCGTCTTTCAAATCATCCAACGCACAATTCCCGTATATAAGGTCGAGGCGTTCTTTGCTCGTTTCGCCAATCAGTGTGCGCACGAACGCGACATAATCTCTAGGAGTATCGAACCTTTGCCTCTCCGCAAAGGCCTCGCATCTCGGGCACATGCCGCCATTATCTCAGAGCACGCTTCCGCTGAATGTAAAACAGGCGTTTTCGGAAACAGACGGGAAGTCCACTTCGTCCAGCCCCTTTAGATGCGCGGCATTCTCATTGGGATTACGTACGTCGTCCCCTGAAACGTCAGTTGCTGCAAAGTCATCGTAGGTAGAACCAGCGAGATGTGTTTTCCTACTTCAGTGTGGTTGGCGGTTCGAGCTAAAAATTGAAGGAATTGGGTAAACAATGAAGCTCCACGCGAGTTTACGAGATGCCGGTTTAGTGGTCTTGACAGTTTTATTTGCGCTGATGCAAGTTCCATCCTGCAACGCACAGCAGCCACCTGTGCCGCCGCTCCCATCGCCGGCCGTCGGGCGTATCCAGGTCAAATTCGTCGTCGTGGCTAACTTCGAACCGGGCGAAGACACCGGTGACGCGCCGGGCGAGTTCCAGTTGTGGGCGGAACGGGAGCACCTGGACGAAACGATCGCGATCAAGGGCGCCCTTCATCCACTACGCCGCAATAAGGAGGGCCTCTACGGAATCCGCTGGGGTAGTTCTGGCAATTTTGTCGCCGAAGATGAGGTCGTCGGTCTGACAGCCCTGGTCCTTGATCCTCGTTTCGACTTTTCTAAGACGTATTGGCTGTTCACCGGCATCTCCGGTGTCGATCCGAACGCCGCCTCGGTAGGCTCGGCCGCGTGGGCACGGTGGGTTGTCGGAGGGGATGCAATGCGCGAGTTCGATGATCGTGAGATTCCAACAGGCTGGCCTTATGGTCTATTTGCGATCGGC
This sequence comes from uncultured Acidobacteriaceae bacterium, assembly GCA_963721125.1. GTDB lineage: Bacteria > Acidobacteriota > Terriglobia > Terriglobales > Acidobacteriaceae > PALSA-350. The sequence goes on from CAVRHZ010000002.1 coordinate 711,494, forward strand.
GCCAACCGGCCGAATGAATTGCCCAACGATCCCCATAGTTACGCCGGCATGACTGGTGTAGGGGCACTTGGGTCAGCCATTGAGCTTAACCAGGGCCTTGCCCGTTGGGCCTTCGAAAAAACGAAAAACGTGCACATCCCCGACTCTCCTTCTCTACAGAAAGAACGCAGTCTTTGGAGAGGCTACCCGAACGCACAGCGGCCGCCGTTTGTGATGATGGGTGAAACCTTAGGCTCCTGGCGTTATTGGCATGGGGTAAAACGCACCCAGTGGGCCGAAGATTGGGTGAGGCTCTGGACCGGTGGTAAAGGAACCTTCGTAATGACCAACATGGAAAGCCAGACACTGACAGGCGCTATGTGGACACTGTCTAAGCAGGGACTGGTGGACTTCAACCGCGTGATGGTTTTGCGGACAGCGAGCAATCCATCGATGCCACCCCCGGGAGTTCTAAATACGCAGAGCGTCGGTGATGAAGGCCCCGGCCAAATGGTCGCGTTTGAGGCCAATTACCGGGTCGGTGTTCCCATCGCGCACGAAATCATCGAACACTGGTCAAAATACGAGAATTCCGTTCCATCGAAAGATGAGAAATAACGGGATGCCACCCCCTAAAGGGACTAGAAATCCCCTAAAAAGGGACTAGCCGCGATCGATGGGTGACGCGCTGGGCTAGTCTATTCCATAGGAAGGTTGGGTGCAGATTTGCTATGACTCAATCCGTCAGGATGCATGTCTTTCTGAGCCCGCTGCCATCACCTCTCTGTTGTCAGTCTTAATTGGATGCACGGCATTCGCGCAGACTGTATCGCCCAAGCGGGTCCTTCTCCTGTACCAGAACGAGGGGTATTTGAGCAGAGCTTGATACGCGATCTCCGTGCCGGCGTGGGTCCAAATCTTGAGTTTTATCGCGAACAATTGGATTCGGCTCGATTTCCTGAGGACACGGAACACAGGCTCGCTGAGATTCGATCTCAATACGCCAATCGTAAGATCGACGTCGTCATATTTCTCGGAGAAACATTGGTTGATTGTTTTCCATCGTGCCAGTTGTTATCGGATGAATCGGATCTCGCGTCATCGGCGCGGGCGCCCATGAGTATCTGCTAAAACCGTCGTACCTGTCGCAAGTGACAGTTCTCCAACATCCCTCCTTCGCGGTCGACTATGGTAAGTGGAACCTGAAATCGGTTCCATCTTTAGGCGCTCGGCCATTACAACTATGCGCACTTGGGTGCACATCATAGCTGCAACGGCTTCAAACACGTACGAATTGGAGAGACGACAATGAAAACGATGGGTATCCTCTTCGCCGGTCCTGATGGAGCGTCCCCGTTCTGCCTCACTCGCAAGCCGTGAAAGCGCCCCACGCTTCTGATGTCATTGCTCTCTGAAGGCACAGAAGCACTTTTTCCCCGGTAGATACGCTATGAACGGCGAAAGCGCCGCTTCTCAGCAACGCGAGCAAAACTGTTCCCGATTCAACGGGGAGCATTTGAGGAAAATCATCCATGAACCGACTTCGTCCGCAGGGACTGCTACTTGCGCTTGTTCTGACTACTCTGCCTGCAAGTTCCGCGCATGCCTGGCCAGGGGATATCGGAACGCCTTCCGCCTCCAGGGGTGAAATAGCGATCATAGACATGCAAGCGGGAGTCCCTGCTTTCCGGCACGACGGCGAAGCATGCGCGGGCCCTTCCTCTAGCGAACCTGGAATGGAGAACATCTCTTGTTTGACAGTAAACGAGCCTGGAGAGCAGGGCTCCGGTACTGCGACGCTTGCGCCAGCTACCGCAATTAAAACCGCGGCCCTGGATTTATCACATAAAGCCACGTCTCACCAGAGAGCAGTCTTTCCAAAGCAGCCGCTCATCGGAACACAACCTCCAGATCCGGATCATGAATCGATTGATTTCGATCTGTTCAAGTCAGAGCAAGACAATGCGCCGGATGGAACGCAGGTTTCCCGTGGCGGGTTGAAAGTCGAAGGCGTGAATGTCGGAGCCGCCTGGGCAATGTTTGGGCGTCTTGCGCCGCATCGGCAGGGATCGGAAAGGAGTGAAGTGCTTGCCGTTGACTCCGGCACGGACGATTATGCGAAATCGGAACACTACCACTGGGGAGGACTATTAGCACAATCGCTGTTTTTTAACGTCATTGAGAATGGCTTCCGCGCCGCAAGCGACGATCAGATTCGCAACCTGCTGGCCAACAAGCCGTTTTGGCACGACTACGCTGCCTCGCTACGGCAGTTTAATATGAGGCGATGGAATGACGGCGATGATTTTCTCGTGAACTACACCGGGCACCCGATGCAGGGCGCAGTAAGCGGATTTATCGAGATACAGAACGATCCCAGGGGCCGCGAGCTCGAGATCAGCGCAAACCGTCAATACTGGGAGAGTCGATTCAAGGCATTCTTATGGGCCACGGTTTACAGCACCCATTCAGAGATCAGTCCTCTGGGAGAAGCAGGCATTGGCAATGAGGGGGGGTGGACCTACCCGATCCACTGCAAGACTCGTTGCACAGAACCCGGCACTTACAAGCATTACACGAACAACACTGGATGGGTCGATTTCATTGTCACGCCCACGGCTGGAACCCTATGGATGCTTGCGGAAGATACCCTGGATCGATTTGTCAGCGACCGCATCCAGGGTGACAACCGCGCCCGGCTGGTGCCAAAAATCATACGCGGTGCGCTGAACCCAAGCAGGACCATGGCCAACGCGGTGCGCTTCAAAGCTCCCTGGTACCGCGATTGGCAGCAGGATGCAGATATGGAACAATTCCGTGGGGTGCATTTTCTGCCGTCGGATGAGGAAGTCGCCGCCGCACAGGAGTTCCGCCGGGTTTCGATTGCTCCCTATTTCCGTTCCATGCCCTTCGGTACGGCATCCCGCTCCTGTACTCTTTGCGTGCAAAATCCGGGGGTGGGCATTGCACTGGATTACGGCCTCGCGCGATGGGTGAGTGTGAGCTTCGCATTGGAAAACCAGCCAAACCCCGTAGTGAAAAATTCAACCTTTATCGGATCGACGATGAGCATCGGCTTGGGGCTGCGGCTTTCATACGAAACACCTCACAACAGCCTTTCGTTCGCTGTACGTCCTGGATTCCTGATCACACAAGTAGCTCCGAACCTACGGCCCGAGGGAACGAGCTATATCGATTCGAAGCAACCAGAAAAGGTCGAGAATGGCGCAATCACGCTGGCGCTATCGAACGACATCAAGCTCACCCCTATGCTCTCGATGCGCTTTTCAATCGGAGATACCATCGTTCGCACCAGCACTTCGGGGGAATTCGAAGCGGGAATCGGCAGTCCACCGTACCTCAGCTGGCTATCAAAGCAGGAATACACAAATAGGAGCACCTGGAGTTCCGCAATGGGGCCCGTTCTGCGGTTCTAGCGGCACACGCTCGTTTGCAAAATGGAGCGGTGGTGGATCGTATGGCTAAAACTCAGCAATCGCCGAATTAGTCATACGCGAGCTTTGGCAGGATCGCTATCCCTCCTTGAGCCAGCTCCGGCTCGGACTGCACGACGCCGCACAAGCCGTGCCGAGGCCCAGGTCCTTCGCCTCAGTTCTCGACTCCACTTCCGTTGTCGGCCTGCCCTCCTCTTTGGAGCCTGCGCCGCAGACCCCCATCGCCGATCGTATTTGCGAGGCGCTCGATAACCCCTCGAGGGATTATCGAAGCATCAAGTTATTCGCCTCTTCCACGGCCATGTGAACGGCGGCCGCATCGATGCTGCCCTCCAACAACTAATGCTGATCGACGCAGCCGGGTGCCACAGCGAACTCACCGCAGGCCGCCCCTCCACCCTCTGGTCAACCACTGCGGTTCCGGAGCGGGAAGAAAAACAATGCAGACGAGTCGTTGACCGGGATAGCAGGGGACTTATGACGCTTATGTCGCTTATGTCGCACTTTTATTTGGCAAAACGGTGGAGAGGCTCGAGTCGTCGCTCGACAACTTTTTGCATCTGACCGTTTCAGGGAGACACAGTATGCCTACCCCTCTCCGGTCTCAGGGATTCGATGATGCCTCTGTTGCTGCGCCCCGGGATCCGCGCGGCTTTCGCCAATACGTCTGGGGGTATGTTTCCCGCTCTCCCCTGCGCTCGCTGTGGGATCTTCAGGGGATACCCGTGCGTGTTATCGTGAAAAATACCTGGAACGCGATGTTTGACGACAACCTCTTAGGCCGCTCCGCCGAGCTGGGTTTCTATTTCATCTTTGCTCTGTTTCCTACCCTGGTGAGCGCCTGCTCCATCCTCGGCCTGGCGGCCCGCTCTGCTGCCACTTTCTATGAACATCTTCTGCAGTACCTTTGGATTGTGGTTCCTCCTTCCGCCCTGGGCACCGTCCTCGAGGCCTTTAATCAAACCACGGCTGCCGCCAGCAGCGGTAAACTGACCTTTGGGCTGGTGGCCGCCTTGTGGTCGGCTTCGGTCGGTTTTTCCGCCATTCAAGATAGCCTCAACGTGGTTTACCGGGTGAAAGAAACCCGGCCCTATTGGAAGGCTAGGCTGTCAGCGATCGGGGTCACCTTTGTGCTCTCGATCGTCATCACCCTGATGCTGGCTTCTGTGCTGCTGGCTGACTTTCTTGCCCGGCTCGCTCGCCTTCATATCTATCATCACGTTCTGGCTGCAACCGCCGCCATCTCCCTGAGAACCCTGGGATGGCTGGTTGCAACGGCGTTTCTTTCTCTGCTGTTCGCGCTGATCTACTACTTCGCCCCTGACGTTAAAAGATCTCAGTGGCATTGGCTCACGCCTGGCTCCGCCCTCGGCATTCTGGGCTGGCTGGTGGCCTCCCTGGGGCTTCGAGTATACGTTCACTACATCAACAATTACTCTGCTACGTATGGGTCGCTGGGAACCGTCATCATCCTGCTCACCTGGTTTTATCTGAGCGGGCTGATGCTGCTGCTGGGAGGCGAGATCAACAGCGAAATTGAGGCTGCGGTCAAGGAAAAGAGCCTGGCTGCCGCGGGAATCTTGAAACCAGAGATCGTGAACTCGCCTTCCATTGCCCCATCCTAAAATGGAAGAATGCTTGTCACCCTGCATGCGGATCAAACCACCGTCCGCCGTTTCTGCATCTCATCGCAAAATGGCGTGGATTGAGCTAGTTGTGGGATTTTTTCAGGTGCCGGCCCGGTCCAGCGTGAATGAACGAAGAATGCCCCTCAATCGATGCTGCAGGATCCTGGCCCTTTATCTCCTGGTTTTTTCCGCTGGATTGCGAGCCCAAAGCACCGCCACACCCTCAGAGCAGCCCGCGCAGCTGCCCAAAACCGCTCCAGCCACGGATAGCATCCTATCCTCCTATGAAGGCCAGAACGTCACCGGCATCGAGATCGCCGGCCGTCCGGGCATCGATAGCAGCAAGTTGACGCCGCTCTTTCAGCAGCACGCGGGCGAGCCCTTCTCGCGGCAGAAAGTGGATGCGAGCATTGCTGCGTTGAAAAGCGCAGGGAAGTTCAGTGAAGTGCAGCTGCAGGTAGAACCCGAGGCCAACGGTGTGCGGATTCTGCTGATCGTGGAACCCGCCATATGGTTCGGTATCTTCGAGTTTCCTGGAGCGGAGAGGTTCCCTTATTCCAGGCTGGTGCAAATCGCGAATTATCCTCCTCAGGCGCCCTTCAACGCCGGCGACGTGCAGCAAGACACCGACGCGTTGCTGCGCTTTTTTCAGCAGCAAGGGTATTTTGAAGCCGAGGTCCGTCCCCAGGTAAATCTGGACACCGTCCACAACGTGGCCAACGTACGATTCCTGGTGAGTCTCAATCGCAGAGCGAAATTCGGCACCGTGGCGATCGCCAATACCACTCCGGAACAAGCCGCCAAGATGGCCAAGAGCCTGCAAGGGTTCAAGGCGCGGGTGAGGGGAGCGGCCATCCGGCCGGGAAAGAACTACCGTCGCAAGACCCTGACCAATGCCCAGCAATATCTGCAAAAGGGCCTGGAGAAAAAGAATAAGCTCGCTGCGCAAGTGAAACTCGCGGGGGCAAACTACACCGCGGAGACCAACCGCGCCGATATCCACTTCGATGTGAAGGCCGGGCCCTACCATTAACGTGCAGGTGAAGGGTGCGCACCTTTGGAGCTGGACGCGCAAATCGCTGCTGCCGGTTTATCAGGGCGTCGGGGTTGATCCCGAGTTGGTGCAGGAAGGCCGCGAGGCGCTGGTCTCTTATTTTCAGAAAAAAGGATTCTTTGACGTCGACGTCGACTCGCAGTTCCACCGTGAGGATTCGGTGGACACCATCGTCTATGTCATCACCAAGGGCAAGAAACACAAAGTGACCGATGTGAGTGTGGCCGGCAACAGCCAGCTCAAGACGCCGGCTCTGATGGACCTGGTCACGGTAAAAAAGAAGCACTTCTTCTCCCCCGGCGACTACAGCGAGAAGCTGGTTCGCTCCAGCGTCAAGAACCTCACCGCGCTCTATCAATCCGAGGGATTCAGCGATGCCAAGGTGACCTCGTCGGTGAGCAAAAAGGACGGCAACCTGACCGTGGCCTTTCACGTAGTCGAGGGGCCGAGGGATATCGTGAGCTCGCTCAAGATCGAGGGAGCCGATACCTTCCCGGAGTCAAAATTCGCGCCCGGCGGTCTGAAGCTGGCGGAAGGCAAGCCCTACTCGCAGAAATTAGTCGAGACGGATCGCGCCAGCATCATTGCTCATTATCTGCAGGCCGGTTATCTCACCTCCAGCTTTCGTGAAACCGCCAACGTAGTCTCCAAGAGCGATCCTCATCACATCAACGTGGTCTATCACATCTACGAAGGCCCGCAGGTCCATACCGGGGATGTCTTGACCCTGGGGCGGGTGAGGACACAGCAGCGGCTGATTAACCAGGACGTGGCTTCGATTGTTCCCAAACAACCTTTGGAAGAAGGACAGCTGCTCACGGCGGAGAGCAACCTGTATAACCACACCGGAGTCTTCGATTGGGCAGAAGTGGATCCGCGCCGGCAGATCACCACCCAGACCACGGAAGATGTGCTGGTCAAAGTTCACGAGGCCAAAAGAAACACCATGACCTATGGCTTCGGTTTCGAAGTGGTCAATCGCGGCGGCAGCGTCCCCAGCGGCACAGTGGCGCTTCCCGGCTTGCCACCGGTGGGGTTGCCATCCAATTTCACCACCAGCGAGACCACCTACTATGGTCCGCGGGGAAGCTTTCAATACACCCGCAACAATGTGCGCGGCAAGGGTGAATCGCTCTCCGCGACAGCGTTCGCCGGACGCCTGGATCAGCGGGTCGCCGGCTATTACATCGATCCCCAATTCAGATGGTCGAAATGGGGAGCGACCACCTCCATTCTGGTCGAAAAAGACGAAGAAAACCCGGTCTACTCCTCCCAGGTGGAAAACGGCAGCTATCCAGTTACAGAGATTTCTGGATAAGAAGAAGCAGGATGTCTTTTTCCTACGCTACAGCTTCAGTCAGACTGATTTGACCCGCATACTTGATTCCGGAGCTGGTGCCGCCCCAGGATCAGCATGTTCGCCTCTCCACCATCGCGGCCAACATCACCCACGATACCCGCGACAACCCTCTGGATGCGCACAAAGGTACCCTGCAAACGATCGAGCTCGACTTCAATGCGAGCAAGTTGGGCTCCAGCGTCAATTTTGCAAGGCTCACCGGGCAGGAGGCCTACTACCGCACGATCTTTCACAATATCGTCTGGGCAAACAGCATTCGCATCGGTCTGGCGCAGCCTTTTGCCAACAGCGCAGTCCCGCTGAGCCAGGCGTTCTTTACCGGCGGCGGCAACACCTTGCGCGGTTTTCCGCTCGATGGCGCCGGCCCGCAGCGGCCGGTGCAGGTGTGCAGCTCAGGCTCTTCCACCGACTGTTCTTACATCCAGGTGCCTGCCGGAGGAAATGAGCAATTGATTCTTAACACCGAGGCGCGCATTCCGTTGCCCATTAAGAAAGGTCTGGGCCTGGCTGTCTTTTACGACGGAGGCAATGTCTTTCCTACGGTCGGCTTCCACGACTTTACTTCGCTGTACAGCAACAACGTGGGCTTAGGATTACGCTACGCGACTCCAGTCGGTCCGGTAAGAATCGATCTGGGTCATAACCTCAATCCCGGTGCCGGGAGTAAAGTCCACGCAATATTTCATTACCATCGGCCAGGCATTTTGACGGAGGGTATCTCTTGAGCACCGCTGCGGCATCGTCTGATCCCAAGCTTACGCCGAAGCACACCCGGTTGCGCAGGGTCGCGGCATGGATTGCCCTCGGTCTGGTCGCTCTCCTGGTGATCGTGGGGATTGCCGTCACGGTGCTCCTGCATAGTGCGCGGTTCCACAACTATGTTCTTGCCACGGCGCAGAAGAAAGCCAGGGAGAGTCTCGGCGTCCAGGTGCAGTTGCAAAACTTTGCTCTCCATCTATCGCAACCTCAGCCTCGATCTTTATGGCCTGACGGTTCATGGCGCCGCTCCCTATCCGAATCCGCCGCTGTTGCAGGTGGCCCATGCCGAGGTGGGCGTGCGCATTGTTTCCGTCCTGCATCGGAAGTGGTATCTGGATAGTTTCGTAGTCGACCGCCCGGTGGTGAAGGTGTTCACCGATGCCCATGGCGTGACCAACATCCCGGTCATCAAGAGCAGCGGCTCCAGCAGTAGCAATACCAACCTCTTCGATTTGGGCATTCGCCACGCGGTGCTCGACCAGGGCGCGGTCTACTACAACAATCGCCAGAGTGCGCTCTCGGCAGACTTGCACAATGTAGACTTCCGCGCCTCCTTCGATAGCCTGCTGCAAAAATACTCCGGGAAGCTGAGCTACACGGATGGCCACCTGCAGTCAGGATCGTTCAAGCCGATTCCGCATAACCTGGATGCCGAGTTCGATGCCACACCCACGCACCTTCCACCTGACGCAGGCCAGGTTGACCAGCGATACGTCGCAGCTCGTCCTGACCGCGACCTTGCAGGACTATAGCCATCCCCGGGTGCAGGCGCATTATGATGCGACCCTCGATGCCGGCCAGTTTAAGAAAATCCTGGAGAATCCTTCCGTGCCGGTGGGTTTGATTCGCGCCAGCGGAACCGTCGACTACCAGGAGATCGCCAATCGTTCCTTGCTGGACACGGTGGTGGTGAAGGGTGATCTGAACAGCAAGCAGCTGGACGTGCAAACGCCGGACGTTCGCTCCCAGATCAGAGATATCGCTGCCCACTACACGCTCGATAACGGCGACGCAACGCTCACGGATTTTCGCGCCAGTCTTCTCGGTGGCGTGGTCACCAGCACGGGCAAGATGAGCAACATCGGCGGCGACCCGCATTCCAAGTTCAATGCCTCGTTGCGCGGCATCCGCCTGGCGGATGTCAACCGCGCGATGAAGTCCTCGGCGGTGCCCAAAAACATTGCCCTGGCGGGCGTGCTGAACGCCGACGCGAACGCCGCCTGGGGAAAGACCTTTGACGATGTGGTCGCCCACGCCGACGCATCCGTGCACGCGTCGGTATCGAAAGCTACCTCCCAGGTTCCCGTGGAGAGTGCAATTCATGGCACGTATACCGGCGCCAATCAGGAACTTGCCCTGAAGCAGAGCTATCTGCGAACCCCGCAAAGCACGTTAACCATGAATGGGGTGGTTAGCCGGCGGTCGAGCCTGGATGTGAAATTTCAATCCAACAATCTGAGCGAGCTGGAGACCATTGCGGATCTCTTCACCACCTCCACGCAGCCGCTGGGGCTTGCCGGTACGGCGTTGTTTCAGGGCAATGTGCGCGGGTCTATGAGCGCACCTCATTTGACCGGACAGTTGACCGCTTCTCAATTCAAAGTCAACGGAACAGAGTGGCGCGTGCTGCGAACCAATGTGGACGTGAGTCCGTCCCTGGCTAGCTTGCAGCACGCGGATCTGGAACCGGCCTCGCATGGAAAGATCACCTTCGATGCCAGCGCCGGTCTGCACAAATGGGCCTTCACGGACAGCAGCCCCTTGCAGGTCAATCTCAACGCCTCGCAGTTGGATGTTCAGGATCTGGTGAAGCTCTCCGGGCAGCAAGTGCCGGTGACGGGTACGCTGGCCGCGAACGTGCAAATGCATGGCACGGAATTAAGCCCCATCGGGCAAGGGAACCTCTCGCTGACCCACATCACTGCTTACGATCAGCCGATCAAGTCTGCGACGTTGACCTTCGCAGGCACCGGAGATGAAGTGCACGGCGACCTTGGGGTACAGCTTCCCGCCGGCGACGTGCAGAGCAAGGTGAGTATTCGGCCGCGGCAGAAGAGTTACAACGCCCAACTTACGGCCTCGGGCATTCGTCTGGATCAATTGCAGGCTTTGCAGGCGCAGAAGATCGACGCCAAGGGAGTGGTGAGCATCCAGGCAAAGGGAGCGGGAACATTCGACAACCCGCAACTCGACGCCACGCTGCAGATTCCGCAGATCGACATACAGAATCAGAAGATCGCGGATGTCAACCTGCAGATGAACGTAGCCAATCATCTGGCGAATGCCAACCTGACTTCCGCGGCGGTGGGTACGCAAATCAAGGCTAACGCGAAGGTCAACCTGACCGGCGATTACGCTGACGGATGCCACGCTCGACACGCAGACGATTCCTTTACAGCCCATCTTCGCGATCTATGCTCCCGACCAGGCCGCGGATCTGACCGGGCAGACGGAAGTGCACGGCACCCTCCACGGGCCGCTCAAGAACCAGAAACTGCTGGAAGCGCACATCACGATTCCAACGCTGAAGCTGGCGTATAGCAACACCATCCAGTTAGCGGAGACGGCGCCCATCCGGGTCGACTACAAGGACACCGTAGTTACTTTGCAGCGCTCGGGTCTCAAGGGCACGGATACCGATCTGCAGTTTTCCGGGTCCATGTCCACAGCCAAGAATGCGCCCGTCTCCCTGCTGCTGTTGGGTACGGTTAATCTGCAGATCGCGCAGTTATTTGAACCGGATATCAGAAGCTCCGGAGAACTGAAATTCAATATCAATACCAACGGAGCAACCAACAGCCCCAACTTTGCCGGCGAGGTCGATATCGTCGATGCAAGTTTTGCCAGCGGCGATCTGCCCGTCGGCTTGCAGCACGGTAACGGGGTGCTTTCCCTAACCAAGGACCGGCTCAACATCACAAAATTTCAAGGCACCGTCGGCGGGGGCACGCTTACGGCCCAGGGTGGAGTCGCGTATCGCCCCGCGATCCAGTTTGACCTGGGGCTTTCTGCCAAGGGTGTGCGGGCGTTGTATCCCGAGGGCGTGCGCGAAACTGTAAACGCCAATCTTCGCCTGGCCGGCACCACCGATAATGCGGTTCTCGGAGGGCAGGTCAATCTCGCCGATCTCTCCTTTACTCCGGCCTTCGATCTAAACAGCTTCATCAACCAGTTTTCGGGTGGAGTTTCTCCGCCGCCGACTCCGGGAATCAGCCAGAATATTCAACTGAACCTGGGCGTGAGCTCCGAAAACAATATCAACCTGGTGAGCAGAACACTGAGCATCAACGGCTCAGCAAACCTGCGGGTGCGGGGCACCGCGGCACAACCGGTGATCCTGGGACGCGTGAATCTGAGCGGCGGCGACATCATTTTCAATGGAGACAGATTCGTCCTCAACGGGGGGACCATCGAGTTCGTCAATCCTTCCGAGACTCAGCCGGTGGTCAACCTGTCGTTGAACACGACTATCCAGCAATACAACATCTCCATGCGCTTCAACGGGCCCATCGATCAGTTGCGCACCAACTACTCTTCCGATCCTTCGCTGCCCGCTGCCGACATCATCAATCTGCTGGCCTTCGGTACCACCACCGAGGCGGAGCGCAGACTGCGACTCCGGCAAATCAGGCGGCGGAGTCGCTGGTGGCGTCGCAGGTAAGCAGCCAGGTGACCAGCCGGATCTCGAAGGTGGCAGGCATCTCCCAGCTTTCCATCAATCCGGTGCTGGCGGGCGGAACCAGCCAGGGACCCCCGGGCGCAACTATCACCATTCAGCAGCGGGTCACGGGAAATCTCTTTGTGACGTTTTCCAGCAACGTAGCCTCGACGCAGAATCAAACCATCCAGGGGCAATACCAGGTTTCGCCCCGCCTCGCAATCAGCACCACCCGCGATCAAAGCGGGGGCATTGCGGTGGATGCGCAGATCAAGAAGACCTGGTAGCGGGTAGAACGATTTCGACTTCGAGGCCGTGCGGTTGGGCGTTTCGGGCGCAGATGGTTCCACCATGAATGCGGACAACGCGGCCGGCGATGGCCAGGCCCAGCCCGGTTCCTCCCGATTCGCGGTCGCGATCATCGGCTATGCGATAAAAAGGCTGAAAGATGTTGGCCAGCTCCGATTCGGGAACGCCGGGCCCATGATCGCGAACGACGATGAGGGCGGACGAGGGCTGTGTGGTTACGCTCACTTCCACAGGGTTGCCGATCCCCGTATAGCGAATCGCGTTGCGGACCACGTTTTCAATCGCGCTGTGCAGCAGCTCCGCATTGCCATAGCACGAAGAACTGTTCTGGCAACGTGAGCTGCACGGCAGCATCGCTCTTGCGCAATTCCAAATCAGCGCTGCGGGCAATGTGCGATATCAGCTCGGTTAGGTCCACTTGCGACATGGCCACGGGGATGGCAGACGAGTCCAGCTTTGCCACCGTGAGCAGACGGCCGATCATCTCGTTCAGCCGTTCGAGGTCCTGCTGCATGTGATCAAAGGCCGGATCGTTACCCTTCCGCTCGCGCGCCAGATCAAGCGCTACATTCAACCGGGCCAGCGGTGATCGAAGCTCGTGAGAGATGTCATAGATGAGCTGGCGCTGTCCGGAGACAAGCTCTTCGATGCGCGCCGCCATGGCATTGAAGTCCTGTACCAGTGATCCGAGTTCATCGCGGCGGCGCTCCATGCCCGCTGCGGCGCGGGTGCTTAGATCGCCCTGCGCCAGCCGCTGCGAAGCCTCTCGCAGCCGCAGGATGGGAGCGGTGAGGTACCGGGTCAGAAGATAGCAGATGAGTCCCGAAACCAGAAGGGTGACACTCCAGCGCAGCGCCACGCCCAACAGGCTGATGCCTGAGGGTGGACCGTGGCGTTCGGCTTCTTCCACGGCATAAATGTACTCGCGCGCCACTCCTTCCTTGCAGCTTCACGGCCACGCGGGTGAAGCCGTGCCTGGAGACCAGGACGGGACCGCCGGAGGCTGGAGTGCGTGGAACCACCTGGTCAAAGATGGCGCAGTCAGTGCCGGAAATAGCCTGTCCGGATGTATCGAAGAGACAGGTCTTGAGGTGGGACCTCTGGTTGAACTCTTGCAGGTAGGCCGAAGCGGCGGACGGACCGTGACGCTCGAATGCATCGACAGCGCCGGTCCCGGAAGCCCACGCGGCGCCATCCAGGACGGTCTGTATCTGTGACTGTACGTTCTTAGGCTGAAGGATGATCCACGTCGTAACCAGCGCGACTCCGGTCGCGATGACCGTGATCCAGAACCACAGGAATATCTTGAGAAACAGGCTGCGCGTGTTCAGGATCATTTCGCGGTCTCTGAACGCAGCGCGAATAAGTACCCGGCGCCGCGCACCGCTTTGATCCGGTCGTCGGTGTGGACAACGCTGAGCTTCTTTCGCAGATTGCTGATATGTACGTCGATGACTCGATCGAATGGCCCAAGGGTGCGGCCGAGCACTGTCTCGGTGAGAGCTTCGCGGGTTACAACGTGGCCTGCATCGCGCAACAGAGTCTCAAGCAGGGTGAATTCCACGCTGGTGAGATCCAGTGGCTCGCCGTCAATCCACACTTCGCGTGCGGCAGGATCGAGCCGGATACCACTCACCGTCAGAGAAGCGGACCTCTCGAGCGCAGGCGAGGTACGCCGCAGGATCGCGCGGATGCGGGCGATCAACTCCCGCGGGTTGAAAGGCTTGGGCAGGTAGTCATCCGCGCCGATCTCCAGGCCGAGGATGCGATCCACGTCCTCACCCCGAGCGGTGAGGATCAACACTGGTACGGGCGATTGCGCCCGCACGCGGCGGAGCACGTCGAGTCCGCCCATGCCGGGCAACATGAGGTCGAGGATTACGAGTGCATGCTCCCGCGACAGAACGCGCTCCAACCCGCGCACTCCATCATGAACCGCTTCGAGCGCGAAGCCCTCTGTACTGAGGCGTTCACCAAGTAGGCGGCACAGTTCTACATCGTCATCGACGATGAGCACACGATCCATCGTTGTTCACTCCGACTCCCATGGTAGTTCAGCGCCTCCGAGCTACAGCTGTCTTTACAAAACTTTATGTGGCTTAACCAATCTTTATCGCATGCCCCGCGGCCGAATGTTCGAATCCAGATTGTGGCAGAAAGAGTGGGTCTATGAAACGAATTGTCATTTGGTCGTCCGTAGCAGCGCTATTGGTTGCGTGTGTGGGTATTGCAGCGGCAGGTGCCCGGGGATGTCATCGGTGGGGTGGTCGAGGATGGGGTTACCGCGGCCCGCTTGGATACCTGTCCCGTGAGCTGGACCTGAGCAGGGAACAACGGCAACAGATTGGCTCGATGTGGCAAGCGGAAAGGCCGGCAATGCTTTCGCTGGTACACGAATTCGCCGCTGAGAGCAAGGAGATGGATGAAGCCACGGCGAAGGGAAATGTCGACGAGGGCAAAGTGCAGGAAATTGCCGCGCGCCAGGGGACGACGGTAGCCAGGTTCCTCGTAGAGAAAGAGCACTTCAAAGCGAAGATCTACGCGACAGTACTTAATCCCTGGCAACGCACCAAGGCGGATGAGTTGCAATGGCGCTGGCACAACCGGCTGGGCAGACTATGAGGCGAGAGGGGAGGGAAGTATGGAGATGAAAACGAGGTTGACGTTTCTAACCAAGCTGACAGCGGGTGGGCTGGTAGCGATGGCCATTGCGTTGTGGACCCAGTGGCTCTCTGGTGATCCAGCGTTTCCCAAGTTTCCTCCTGGGCCGGTTATATTTATCGTCATCGCGGCCATTGTTATCTACGGGGCGCGCTGGTGGTGGACGCCCATTCTCGGCGCGCTCATCGCACTGCTGGTCACAGCTGGATGGTTTGCCCGGCTGCCTCAGGCGATGCTGCGCCTGAACCATCCTGATGCCGTAGGCAAGTTCGCCGCCGGCATCTTCATTGGCAGCGTGCTGCAGATCGGCTCCTTGCTGCTGACAGATATCGCAGGATTAGCCGCGACGGTGCAAAACTTTCGCCGTGCGGGGACCGTAACGGACAGCGCCAGGATGGCGTGCCGTTTCTTTGGCGGAATCTTCGTTGTGATGGGCGTCCTGGTAGGTGCGGGCGGCATCGGCGACAAATACCACAACCTGATGCATCTGCTGTGGGGCGCGTTAGCTTTGGGCGTCAGCTTCCTTGGAACAACGGCAGCGAGACGCTTCTGCATTGCATCCGGCGTCTTCTATCTGACGCTGGCGACTCTTGGGCTTACGATCGGAAACCAGGCCATGCATAGGGCGTGGTATTTTGGCCCCATGCTTCTGCACACCGGGGACGATATCTTCCATCTGGTGCTCGGCTCCATCTTTCTCGCCATGGGGTTGGTTTCGGGACGGCAATGGGTCCGTCATCCGAGTCAGGCCTAAAAACTTAGGTCATCAGTGCTACCCTGTTTAGCGTATCAGGGCTGGCGTGCATGACCACCATCAACCGGATTATCCGGCTGCTTCCGTCGTTGGTGCTTACGATGACCGCGGCCATCTGCGTCAGCCAGGTCGGTGAAGGACCGCAGACAGCATCCCACGTGGTCAGCGGACAGGTCGTCAACAGCGTTACCGGCGAGCCCATCGCGCGTGCGCGGGTGCAGGTGGGCACGAAGCAGGCAGCGCTGACTGATCATGATGGCCGCTTCGAGTTTGACAGCTTCAGTGAAGACTCCGCCTACGCGTTTGCTTCCAAGCCGGGCTACTTTGCAGATGATAGGGGAGTGCTCGCGCAAGGCCAGCCCATCACTCTGCAGCTTATCCCTGAGGCCATTATTTTCGGAACCATTACCGATCAAAACGGCCAGCCGATCCAGGATCTAAGAGTCCAGTTATCCATGCTCCAGGTGCGCAACTGGGTCAGGCGTTGGCAGACGGTGCAGGTTACCAGCACCGGCGTAGAGGGCCAGTTTCGCTTTGCCGAGCTGCAGGCGGGCCAATACTCGCTGGCCACGGTCTTTCGCATCGAAGGCCTGGCGGACGCAGCATCCTCAGTCGCGTTCATGCCCGTTAGCTTTCCTCCGCTGACAGGAGACGGAATCCGCGGCTCCCTTACGCTGGCGCCCGGCGATCACGTCGAAGCAAACGCGAGCCCAGCCATGGAGAAGCTCTATCCGGTCTCTGGCATCATCCACCGAATGGCCGGCATTGGTGGAGGATTCGTCGAAACCCAGGACGGTGAAATCCTCGAAGAACCCATCCACCTAAACCCCAGCGGCGCCTTCCATTTGAGGTTACCCAGCGGCTCCTATCGCCTCAAGGTGCAGTCTGCTGTGGAAGGCGGCCAGCAGCTGAAGGCCGCACGCGACATTTCTGTCGGCGAGGCTCCGCTCGAAGGGATCTCGATGACGCTCGAACCGGCGGCCACCTTACCCATCGAAGTGGAGTACCAGGCCGTGAGCACCGGCTCGCCAAATGCACCCTCGGCCCCGCCGCCCTATTTGAATGTCTTGTTAGAGGACGAGGATCCTCGAGGTCCGGGGCGTAGCTTTCCCGCGCAACCTCTCAGACAGCCGGGCCGGGCACAACCCTTGGAGCCCAATGCCCCCATGGCGTTCAGGGATATCGAACCGGGCCAATATGTGCTGCAAAGCCCGCCGCAGCCGCCATGGTATTTAGCGTCGGCTTCGTGCGGCAACGTCGATCTCACGCGCGATCCGCTGGTGATCGCAGCCGGCACGCCTGCCTGCACGGTGCGCATGGTGTACCGGGATGATTCGGCTTCGCTGAATTGGTCGGCCTCCGCGGGGGAAGGTGACAACGGCAGCAACGACCAGGTATACGTAGCCGCCATTCCGCTGGATAATTTGACCCAACCGGCGGCGCAGTTCTTCCCCGCCTTCAGCGTCTTCTCCGGTCATAAGCCGTCGCCGGATTTCCCCGCAGAGGGAGGATTCAAGGGGCTTGCGCCCGGCCGCTACCTGGTGCTGGCGCTGAGACAGCAGCAGGAGTTGCCTTACCGCGATCATGAGGCGCTGCAACGGTATCTCTCTCTGGGCCAGGAGATCACGCTCACTCGCGGTGACAAATCGGAAATTGAGCTCAAGATAGTGACGGGAGAACCGTAGAATGTTCCGCTCGTGGAAATGGGTCCCGCCGATACTTGCCTTGCTGCTTGCGTTCCATCCCGCTGCTGGGGTAGCGCAGCAGCCGGATGCATCGCCTGCCGCCGCAGCCCAGACGTGGCACATCAGCGGCAGAGTCATTGATGCGCGCAGCGGCCAGGCCCTGGCCCGCTGTGTGGTTGAAATCAACCCAACCGACAATCGCAGCCAGTCTCTCTCGCTTGAAACCGGCGACGATGGCCGGTTCGACTTCGCCGGCGTGCGGTTCGGTAAGTATGAGCTAAACGCCGCCAAACGCGGCTATCTCACACAGTCGTACCAGGAGCATGAAGGTTTCTCCACCGCGATTGCTGTTGGCCCGGAACTAAAATCCGACGACCTGATTCTTAATGTCATGCCCCAGGCGATCTTCTATGGCACGGTGAGCGATGAAACCGGTGAGCCGATCCGCAGAGCGCAAGTGCACCTTTATGAGGATCGAGACATCGATGGGATCAGGTCCACGCAGCAGCGACAGGCGTTCAGCACCGACGACCGCGGCATGTATGAGATACCCAACGTCGCCCCGGGCAACTATTTCCTCAGCGTATCGGCTCAGCCCTGGTATGCCGCTGGGACGAACGGTGTGCGTGGGCCGATGCAGTCCAATGACTCCGCTCTCGATGTCGCGTACCCCACGGTCTTCTATCCCGACGCGGTCGACTCCGATGACGCTATGCCGATTCCAGTTAGGGGCGGAGAACGAATCGAGGCCAACATGACGCTCACTGCTCAGCGCGCCATGCACCTTCATCTAGCGCTTACTCCCGGCCACGAGGGGGGCACTAGCGTCTCCATTGAGCGGACCGTCTTTGGTCAACTGGAGCGGATACCCAGCGTGCAGATGAACGATGAAGGGGGCGTGGAAATCAGCGGTGTGCTGCCAGGGCGATACGAGGTCGCGGTTTCGCACGCGGACGGCCAGTCTCCGCCGGAGTCAACTCATTTCACGGCAGACATTGCCGACGGTGCAACGCAGTTAAGCGCTGACGGCGGTGTAGGCGACGTTACCGTGTCGGGGAAGGTGACGCCGTTTGACAGCAAGATCCGATCCGCGAGCATCTCCCTGGTTGCTTCGCATCCGCAGCGCAACTATACCGTCCCGGTGAACGAAGCAGGGGAGTTCACCACGCAGGTAGTTCCCGGTGAATACCAGGTCGTCGGCCATATTCCGCAGATGTATATTGCCGGCATCTCATCCCCGAATGCGCCGGTGAAGGGCCACATGCTGCAGGTAAGTGCTGGGACCGCCGCAAGGCTTGAGCTCGTGGTGGCCGCCGGCTACGGGCAGGTCGAAGGCATGGCCGAACGCGCCGGCCATCCGGCGAGCGGAATCATGATCCTGCTCGCGCCCCAGGATGCAAAAGACAACCAGATCCTCTTCCGCCGCGACCAGAGCGATTCCGACGGCACCTTCCTGTTATCCAACATCGTTCCCGGCCGCTACCGGCTGCTGGCTATCGATGACGGCTGGGAACTGAATTGGGCCGATCCGAACGTGCTTGCCGCTTACCTGAAGAAGAGTATTACGCTCCAGGTCCGCGCCCACGACAAACTCCAGCAAATGGTAGAAGTGCAGTCCCGCTAGGTGCTCCAGTAGGCGCTATCGCCGGCGAAGACACGCGGCCGTTCGGTGGCTAACCTCATCGTCAACTCGCCGAACAGGGTATTGGCCCAGGCGAACCACGCCCGCGTGAATACCTTGGGATCATCCTTCTGGAAGGATTCGTGCATGAAGCCGGTGCCGGCTGTGGTGTTGCGCAGCCAGCGAAGGCACTGACGAATTTCCGCGTCCTCGGTGGAGGTGAGCGCACGCATGATGATCGACATCGGCCAAATCATATTCAGTCCCGCGTGCGGACCGCCCACACCCTCTGCCGCGGTGCCACGGAAGAAATAGGGATTGGCCGCGCTCTGCACAAATTGCCGGGTACGCTGATAGAGCGGATCATCGATCCGGCAGCATCCGAGGTAGGGCAGACTCAACAGTCCCGGCGCATTGGCATCGTCCATCATTGACACGTTTCCGTAGCCGTCGACTTCGTAGGCCCAAATTTCTCCGTATTGGGCGTGCTGCGTCTTGCCATATCGCTGGAGGGCCGCTTCTACTTCTGCTGCGAGCGCCTGCGCTTCCTGGGCCAGCTTTGCATCCTTGAGAACCTGGTTGGCCAGTGTCGCCAGCTGGCGGAGACTCACCACGGCGAAGAGATTTGCGGGAACAAATAAGGGATAAGTGCAGGCATCGTCCGAGGGGCGAAACATGGAGAAGATCATACCCACGGGGATCGCAGGGCTGCCGAATCCACTGAGTGCTAACGTATCCGTCGGTGTGTCCGTTAGACGCTGAAACGAATAGGGGCCCCGGTCGTGCTTACGCTGTTGGGTGCGGAAGGTGCGCACGATGGTCCACGCGGCCTCTTTCCACTGTGCATCGAAAGGTCCCGTGTCACCGGTTTGCTGCCAGTAGCCGTATGCCAGGCGGACGGGATAGCAAAGGGAATCAACTTCCCACTTGCGCTCGCCCACCCCGGGATAGTGTTTCGTTTTGTCATTCACCGCCCAGCTGAGCGGGGGCTCCGTAGTATCGCGCATGAATGCGTTGGCATAGGGGTCGATCAGGATGAGGCGCGCCTGGCGGCGAATAACCCCTTCGAGCAGCTCGCGCAGCCGATCGTCCTGCTTTGCCAGCGCGAGGTAAGGTGTTACCTGCGCAGAGGAATCACGCAGCCACATGGCATCGATGTCGCCGGTCACGACATACGTATCCGGCTTGCCATCGTGGGTGCCGGGGAAGACGGTTGTATCCAGGGTATTGGGAAAGCAATTCTCGAAGATAGTGGCCAGCGCCTGGTCGGGAATTTGTTTTTGTACCTGTGAAATAGCGTTCTCGACCGCTTGACTGGTGAAATGCCGCGCTCCGGCTGCTGGCCGCGCATGGGGCAGCGGGGCATTCTCCGCCCAGGTGTGCGAGGTAAGCGCCA
Source organism: uncultured Acidobacteriaceae bacterium (assembly GCA_963721125.1). Taxonomy (GTDB): domain Bacteria; phylum Acidobacteriota; class Terriglobia; order Terriglobales; family Acidobacteriaceae; genus PALSA-350. Next base: position 731,813 of record CAVRHZ010000002.1, read on the forward strand.
GGGCAGCAGCTCCCTGCAGCCATGCCCGCCGGGTGATTGCGACCATCGTTATCTCCTCTATGCCTTGGATATCTCTGTGATGGCGCGGTATCCCTGATCGATGGCCTGGTCGGTGTAGGCTGCGGCCGCAGCATCAGAATTGGCAATGGTGATGCGCCCGAACTGCTTGCGGCCGAGCTCGCAGGGCGATTGCCCCGCGGGCCAGTCAGGATCCCACAACGGGTTGTACTCGTAAGCGTATCCATGGGGCCAGCGATTCACCGTGATGGCATCGATGTCGCGTGCCGCATCGAAGCCCCCCGGCCCCAGAACGCGCTGTAGCTGATCGCGAATATTTCTTTCGAAGGTTTCGAACGAGGTGTTCTGCAAATCGTAACGTCCGGCCCGTTGCTGCTGTCGCGCATCCAGGCCAGGTTTGCATGGCGTGCGCAGCATGCGCAACAGCATTGGATCCTCAGGCTTCTTGGGGCATTCATAGCTCCCAATGCTGACCGGTTGATCGAGCCCGATCGAGGTATGGTACATCCCCGGCGTGGCGACTCGCTGCATCCCCAGCCTGGAGAATGAGGACCAGTTGCGTACCGCCACTACGGTGTAAACCAGTGGTACCTTTGCGCCGTACTTCAAGGCCTCTTTTTGTTTCTCCGGCAACTCTGGACAGATGAAGGCGGTGACCATGTTCCAGCATGCCATGACCACTGCTTTGCCTTTTACTGAGGAGAGTTGTCCCTGCGGGGTGGAGTAAGTAATCTCCACTTCTTTTGCGGAGGCGGGATCGCCCAGATGCCGAACCCGCACTGCGGTGCTGCTCAGGCGAATTTTGATGGATGAGCTGTTGCTGTCGAGCTTGCTGTAGTCGGTGCTCGCGGTCACGATGTCTTCGGCGGTGTGCCCCGGAATGGCCGCAGGAATGAGCGACCGCACCAGCATGCGCGCGATGGAGGCGTTGCCGTCAGGAAAATGAAAGGTGTAATCGTCCTGCGGGGTTACGGCGCCCAGGGCGGTAAAGCTCAATCGCCCACCCGAGGGCGTTCGATCCAACCGCATTCCCTGGAACCCAGGGAAGTCGATTGCCCAGCAATCGAGTGCCGGCACCGCGTCTATGCCAACACCGTATAAGCCGTGGGTGTCGGTTTGATAGTAGTGAATGGTCGCCGGATGAGCTTTGACGACATTCAGCAGAAAGTCTTTGTAGCTCATCCGCGAAAGCCGGTCCTTCTTCTCGCTTTGCGAGAGACCGGGCATGTAGTCGATAGCTGCCGTCTGGATCTTGACGATGTCGCCCTGCGCCTCTGGGGAAAGCGGCGTCTTGTGCAGGAATGCAGCCCAGGCGTCCGGTGACTGTCCACTACCTCGCGGTCTCCCCACCACCAGGCGATCGACGCCGAATGTCTCTTTATCGAAGAATACCGCCGGCTGCAGGCCGTGATAGACTTGGCGATCCACGCACTTCGCTTCCAGCGCCGGCGGATCAATCCCAAGATCCGTGAGCAATTGGTGGGCAACAGGGCTGTAGGGGAACGGCGACTCGATCGAGAGGGTGCCGCCGTTGGCAAGAAGCAAGCGGCCGCCGGGGCGGAATTCGTTCCGCTTGGCGTGTCCTCCAAAGTCATCGTGATTGTCGAGGATCAGGATGCGGGCACCATTGCCTGCGACCTTACGGTAGAAATAGGCGGCGGCGAGCCCACTGATGCCGGCGCCCACCACCACCAGGTCGTAGGTTTCGCCGGTCTGAGAGATTTGCCCGGCGTGGGCGAAGAAGCTTCCGTCGCGCACGGAATGCGCCACTTCAAAGGAGCCAGGATGGCTGCCGCGCATGCCGGTGAGTGCCGGCGGATCGTACCCGGGAGAATCCTGCGATAACTGGGTCGCGGCTTCGGCGGTCCACGGTAACCCGGGCACAAGAGAGCCCGCGACCGCGCCACCGACTCCAATGGCTACACCATTCAGGAAGTCGCGGCGTGAGATTGGGCAATGCATGCCTAAGTCTTTATCGTGAGCCTTGCTGTGATCGTCGTGGCCCATCAAGTCATCCTTTTCAGTGGCGTTAGATTTTCTGGTAATTGTTTTGTATCAGAACACGGCTTTAGCCGGGGCCAGGAGGGTCCTAGTGAGGCTTTGGCACCAGCGCGAAAGCGCGTGATGAGAGTTGGACTCTTTCGGAGCGCTAAAACGCTCCTCCCCCCGCATAAATGCGGGAGCTTCCACCATCCGCCAGCAGCTCATTTACGGCGCGAAAGGCCTGGTTGATCGCAACATCGGTGTACGCCGTTGCGCCGGAATCTGTATTGGCAATCGCGATGCGTCCAAATTGCTTGCGGCCCACGATGTGTGGCTGCTCTCCTTCAGGCCACTCAGGATCAAACAGCGGGTTGTATTCGTACCCGTAGCCATGGGGCCACCGGTTGACCGTGATGGCTTCTATATCTCTGGCGGGATCAAAGCCACCCTGGTGGAAGGTACGCTGCAGTTGGTCGCGAAGGGTTCGCTCGTAGGTCTCGAAGGCGGTCGCTTGAATCTCCTGCCGCCCGGCGATTTGTTGCTCTCGCACCGGCAGTCCTGGCTTGCACGGAGTCCGCGAAAGACGTAGCAGCACCGGCTCCTGCGGCCGGACCGAACTGTTGTACGCGCCCATCCTCATCGGCCAGTTGAGACTGGCTCCCAGCCAATAGGCTCCCGGGGCAGAGACCCTATGCACGCCAAGCTTCTGTAACGAGGTCCAGTTGCGGATGGCAACGCTGGTGTAAATCAAAGGAACCTTCACCAGGTAATGCAGCGCTTCTTTCTGTTTTGCGGGCAACGCGGGGCACAGGTAAGGAATCACCATATTCCAGCAGGCAAGAACGCAATGGCCGGCGCGAACGCTGAAGACCTGGCCCCCACTTGCATAGGAGACTTCCACTTCTTGAGCGGCTGACGGGTTGCCCAGATTCTGCACGCGCACCACGGTGCTGTTGAGGCGAATGCGAAGCGGAGATCCATCGCGATCAAGCTGGCTGTAAGCGACCTCTGCCGTGACCACATCTTCCGCGGTACTTCCCGGCACCGCTTGCGGAATGAGATCGCGTACCAGCAAACGCGCGATCGACGCATTGCCATCAGGAAAATGGAATTGGTACGATCCGCCATTCGCGTATCCAGCGGCCGTATAGCTCATTCGCGGAGCGGCTCCAGGCTGGAGGTTCATCCCCTGAAACCCCGGTAGCCCCAGGGCCCAACAATCGAGCGCCGGTTCGGCATCGATGCCAACACCCCATTCGCCGTGCGTGCGCTTTTGATAGAACGGAACGACGCCGGGATCGACCTTGGCCACGTTCAGCAGAAAATCCTTGTAGCTTATGCGCGAGAGCCGGTCCTTCTTTTGTGCGGAGGTTAAGCCGGCCATGTAGTCAATTTTGGCTTCCTGAATGCGGGCTACATCGCGTTGCACCGCGGGGGACAGAGGCGCCAGGGCAAGAAACTCCGCCCATGACTTGGATTGGTGGGCGCTGTGTTTGTGCCTGGGCACGCCGACCACCAGCTTATCGGCGCCAAATGTTTCCTGGTCGAAGAAAATACCTTCAGAGAGCTCCAGCGACTGATAGATGCTTTGATCGCTGTACTTTTTCTCAAAAGCCGGCGGATCGATGCCGAGCTTCCGGATCAACCCTGCGGCTTCGGGGCTATAAGGGGTGGGGCTATCGATCTCAAGCGTTCCGCCGTTGAGCAGTGCGAGCCGCCCGTCGAGATGAAATTCGTTTCGCTTCGCGTGGCCCCCGAAGTCGTCGTGATTCTCAAGAATGAGAATGCGAGCCGAGGTCCCAACACGCTCCCGAAAGAAATGGGCCGCGGCCAGGCCGCTGATTCCGCCACCCACCACGACCAGGTCGTATTTCTCGCGCAGTTCGATGGGCTTCCCGGCTTTGCTCCAGAATGTGCCATCACGCAAGCTGTGCGCGGTTTCGAAGGATCCGGGGTGGCTTCCGCGCAAGCCCGTCGATAGGGGTGGATCGTATCCGGGACGGTTTTGCGGCTCGGGCGTCTGGCCCGCGTTGGCCATGCCGCTACCCGAAAGCATGGAGGAGCCCACCATCATGGCGGCCCCATTCATGAAATCGCGCCGGGTAATTGTCCGGCCCATTCCGAGTTCCCGGTCGCGTGCGCTCAGGCTAGTAATTATGCAAACTTATAAAAAGAGCCGGCTTCCGTCAAGCAAGAGTCGCCATGCTTCACGGTTTCACCACCGTCACCAAGTAGTCTGCCGTCTGTGAGCCGTCGGGCGAAGCTACATGGACCGTGACCGGGGTTGACTTCCCGGAGAGTGAGACAACGTTAGGTTGGCCGGACTTGACGGATTTTCCATTGACGGTAAGCAGGCTCGACCGCGAGGAGGTCGGCTCAACCAACATGGATGTGGTGGAGCTGTTCTTGAGCAGCGTCGCAGTGTAGTTTTTCACGTTGGGGGTGAACGCCGGTTTCAGCACTGCGCTGTCGAAACTGAGCAAGGTTAGGCCGGCAATCTTGTCAATCGGCGCTGGAAGATAATGGGCTTTGTTGACATTGATCGCGACCCAGTCCGGATCATGCATGCGATCGCCGATGGTGACCTGCAGAAAGCCGACGGGCCGGTACGATGGCACAAGTACCGCGTCACCCTTGTCCATCAATGATTGCAAGGCCGATTGAAGGTTATCGAGGTACTTTTCGCCGGTCAATGGATGATCGTTGTGACCGGTCATCATATGCGTGACTTTGCCGCGGAAGTTCTCCCTCGACGTCTTCACTGTGGCCAGATACGTGTCCACCGGAGCCTGGCTGAATTGAAGCCAGAGCGCGTCGGGAATAGTGGGAGAGTTGCTTCCGTAGGAGTCGCCGGTGAAGAGATTGCCGGTCTTCTCGTCAAAGATCACGATCGATCCGGGGGTGTGCCCAGGAGCATCGTAGATTACGAGCGAACGGTCGCCGAGATCGACCCGGTCTCCGTTGTGCACGGACAGAAGATTCTTCGCAATCACGTCGTCGGCGATGCCGCGGCTCTTAAGTAGACGCTCTGTTGCCGGCCGATCTGCTGCACCGATGCGTTCTACCGTGTCTGCAATGAACTGGTCTGCCTGTCCGATGTGGTCGCCGTGGCTGTGGGTGAAGATGGGGACGATGGGCAGGCCGCCGGTGTACTGGGAGAGATATTGCCGCAGTGGACCACGCCCCTGGCCGCTATCGATGAGCGCGAAGGCTTTCTCGCCTTTCACCAGAAACATTTTGTCGTTGTCAGAATCGCGGATCATGCGTACGCCGGGGAGAATCTCTTCCGAGACGTAGGCGGTGTAGTCCCGCCGATCGACGACGAATTGGAAATTTGCGATGGCGCTGTTGGTGTGCCCCTCATGCATGGCAACGGCGCGTATGGTATACCCGGCCTTGAGGCCGTGATTGCCCTCGTAGATGCCACCGATAAATAGCAGTTGAGCGGGGTCGTATACCGGACTCTTTGACGTGGGATTGCTGCCGTCCCAGGTGTAATGGATCGTGGCCTGCGGATCAGCATCCATCAAAGTGACGGATTCCGTGGTGGGATAGGTGCCCGGATCAGGAAATACGGTCGGTGGGTCTAGCTTGGGCCCGGAGCCTTGCGGCTCGGGTGGCCCAAATTGCGCGTGCAGCAAAGGGGTGATGCAGAGAAAGGTTATCAGCACCAGTCGACGGAACAATGTTGTCCTCCAAAAGATAGCGGCCCGATTACGCTGTTGTTTTTAACTTGTATACACGGTGCCCGTTTTCCCAAACCAAAGTATGGAAGAGCTTGGGTGTTGTATTGGCCTTCAACACGGTGAGCGTCTCGCGGGCTACGCACTTGCCCGCCAGCCTGGCGGCGCCTGGATTGCCTCCCTGGGAGATGCCTGCTCCGTGCCCGTCCGTGCAGGAGCAGTCGCTGCCAAAGAACAACTTGTCTTTGTGGCGCTTGAGAAAGTCGGCGGTGAAGCCAGGATCGCGGGTAAGCGCATTGTTGCCGGAGTTCGCCGAAAGGTCAGCGAAGAGGTTGGGATAATCGGAGAGCCACTTATCGGTAATGCCGCCGCGCACAATGGGCGTTCTGGGGTAGTCCTTATCGTTGGCGTAATCCGCGCTGATATTGGCCCAAAACGCGTCACAGTGTCCTACGAAGGTGGTCTTTGGAAACTCCTTCAAAACCGCATCGAAACGCTTGAAGCCGGTGTTGAATACGCCTTCGGTTGGGGTGTGCGGTACTTCCTGAAAGTGGATGGTCACGGGCACATCGAGCTCGGCGGCGGCCGCATAAAGCCGCTTCATCTCCGGCCCATCGGCTTCGACGTGATATTTCACCTCGCCGAAGCCGTGAGCTCCGGCCTTTACCGCCTCGGTCAACAGCTTTACCGCGTCGGGCGCGGAGACGTTGGTGCTCACGGAGTAACCGGCAAAGCGTGTTGGCTGCTGGGCCATGAAGCGCTTGCAGTCGTCGGCCGCGGTAAGCCGTGCCAATAAATAGGCGGCCTGACAGCCCGATCCGTTCAGATGGGCAAGGTTCGCCTCTATCGTAGGCCGGGGATGAAAGTGACAGTCGATCACCGGGCTACCCCACAGGTTTGCTGTGTCCGCGGGCAGTTGAGCCTTGACTACGCGTGCCGCCGCCACCGCTACCATGGAGGTAAGAAAACTTCTGCGATTGATTCCCATTACAACGCTCCTTTGCCGGTTAACCCACGAGCGAGTATATGCTGCCTGACCAGAGACGAATGCGCGCTCGCATTAGTTTTAGTTACTTGTCGTTGGCCAGGATCAGATTCAGGAGTCCGCCGTCGATGGCGGTCTCGGCGCACCCCGGCTTCAAATGCGAGCTTAGTACCTGGAAGGTGTAGGCCCCGAAGGAAGCATCATCGGGAATATAACCGGAGTTCGCCATTCCATTGGCCAGCGTCACCATTACGGTATTGGCCATGGGCGATTGTTCCTTCAGGCGCTTGCCGATGGGGCTGTAGATCTCTGCGTCGACTGAGGCTAGGGCCACGTCCCCTATCCGGAGTACGCCCAGGCGGATGTTCACCGGATCACCATCTTCATAACTGCCGGGAGTGCCTTCACGCACGTTGTCGAGGCGGTGACGTCCAGGGCACGTGGTCATGTCCTGGCCGGCGGAGATGACCGGGTTGGGGTCCATCCGGGTAGTGTTGGTCATCACTCGAATCACCTCTTCCCCGAGCAGCACGCCTTCGCTTTGCATGACGAGTTCGAGCTCGTCGCGTACGGCTGGGTCAAGGGGGTGTTCGGTGACTTTGCCGTCGCGCAGAGGAGCCTCCACTTTTTCACGTGTGAGTACGTTGCCGGTGATCGGCACCCCACTGCGCGAGGCCAGGGCATTGGTCGCGGCGCGCAAATAGAGAGGGTTCTGATCGCCCGATGCACCCTGGGCGAAGACTGCGACCATTTTGTCGCCGTAGGCCTGTTCGACGTGGCGTGAGGTGGCTCCGGCGAAATCGGCGCTGGTAAAGCCGGCGAGATATCCGTTCACCGGGTGCATGGCGTAATCGATATAGGCCGCGATGGGCTGGCCTTCAGGAGTTTCGAACTTTATGACGGCCACGGTCTTGTCGGAGGATCCATTGAGGTTTGGGCCCTGCGTCCACAAGTGGGTGGTGGGATCGATGACATCGCGGTTCACGTTGAGGTAGGAGAAGCCGGTGCCGAAGCCCATAGCCGCCGGCTGCAACTTCGCCTTGGCCTGCCTCACGGCGTCGAGGATTTGGTTTACGATCGGCGGCGGCGGAGCATTTGGGTCAGGGTGGAACATGCCCGGCCCGGGTCCGCCTGGTCCCCAGCCGCTATGGGTGTGCGTGGCCGACATGATGATGTTGGGGATGGGGCAATCCAGTTCTTTGGCGATCTGCTTCGATGCCGTGGTCCACACGATCTCGGGAAGCCCGGCCTGATCGGCGCCGATCAAGGCGGCGCGCGCCGAGCCATTGTCGAGAACGATGGCTCGCACATACAAATGCTCATGCGCGTACTTGCCGCTGGGCGGGTGGGCCGGGTCCGCCGGCGGTGTGATGTCGATGCGAGCAGCGCCCACGCGGAGGTTATCCGCCATCGCTGTGGCAGCTAAAAAACATACGAGGAACAGCAGCAGGCGGCGTTGCAGAACGGACAGATGGCTCAAACGGGATCGACCTCTTGTCGATGGGGGGATTAGACCCTCCGGACCATCGGGCCACAAGTTACTTGCGGTATCGTCGTCGCCGGCGTCTGCAATGTTCCTCGAATGTGTGGCTTATGCGGTAATCAGACGTTCTGTAGCGAGAGGTATGATACCTCACCGGCAACAAACATTGGGTGCCCCATTCAAGCCCCGTTTTTGGGCTTGAGTGGGATTAGCAGGAATCAACGTCGAGGTGCTGTGGCATCCCACTCAAGCCAAAATCAGGCTTGAATAGGGCACCAAGCTTTCGTTGCCGGTGCAGGAGGGCGGAGTATCATGGTCTTGCCTCAGCAGCGGGGGGAAGAGATTGAGGACGTCCGAAAAGGAAAGCAAGGATCCTGGTGAGCAACAATTGTCCCCTGTGGATGGGGCGGCGGTGCGCGCTCAATTGGAACGAATTCTTCTCAGTGCCCCTTTTCGCAACAGCAAGCGGTATCCGGCGTTCCTGCGCTACGTGGTGGAACAGGAGTTGAACGGTGCGTCCTCGGAGTTGAAGGAGCGCACCATCGCAATCGAGGTGTTCGGCAAGGACCCGTATTACGATCCGGCCGTTGATCCGGTGGTGCGCATATCGGCTGGGGAAGTTCGCAAGCGGCTGGCGCAGTACTACCAGGAATTTGCTGATCCGGACCAGTTGCGCATCGAGCTGCCAGTTGGGTCGTATCGGCCGGAATTTGTAGCCGCCGTAGCCGCACAGCCGGTTGCTTCCGTGTTGCCGATACCGGTAGCTTCGCCTGCGGGGAACGAATCTATACGTATAAGGAAGCGCAGCGTTGTAGCGGCTGGCGTCGTGGCGTTATTCGCTGTGCTGGCGGGATTGACCTGGGCCTACATCGCGAGCAGGCCCACTGCGCTCGATCTATTTTGGCGTCCGGTGATCCAGCAGACACACTCCGTCATGCTCTGCCTGGGACGCAGCAACTTCCGGGCCGCGGATCCGCCGCCTGGTTCCTGGCATCCGGTCGATCCGCACCAGGTCGCTGTGGCGTGGTGGGATGCGGAAACGCTGGCTCGGTTGGCAGGGCTGGTGCAATCGAAGGGTGCATCGCTCTCCTTCTTCCGGGAAGACCAGGCGACCTTCAGCGATTTTCAGCAGAGGCCCGCGGTTTTGATCGGCGCTTACAACGATCAGTGGACGTTGGAGTTGATGTCGCGCATGCGGTATACCTTCCAGCGGAGCGAAGGGGTTCAATGGATCGCGGATCGCGACCGGCCCGCGTTCCAGGGATGGAAGAACGACCTGACGCAAACCGACGCGCAAGGAAACCTGGCACTCAAGCAGGACTATGCCATCATCTCGCGAGTCGCCAACCCGAGAACGGGATTTATCACAGTTACGGTGGCCGGACTTTGGGGTTATGGAACTCTGGCGGCTGGACGGTTCCTCACCGATCCGCAGTATATGCAGGCCTTCTGCAAGCGAACTGGCTTCAAACCCGATAAAGGCAATATGCAAATTGTGATCGGAACCGAGGTGATCCAGGGAAAACCGGGACCGCCAACGGTGCTTGCCACGACTTCCTGGTAAAGGCCTCCGCGCCCGGTCCAAGTATCATACCTCTCGATACCGAAGTTACCGTTTCAGACAAACTCCACATTGCAGGATCTTTGGCTCACCGCTCCACGAGCGATACCGCAAGTACCTTGTGGGGTTTTGCGGCTGCGCATGTAATGCCCACATGCGTACAAACCCCAACAAAAGAAGGAGACCGCGGTGAAAAGAATTCTAAGCATGTGTTCGCTATTTTTATTCGCATTCGGATCCATGAGCTATGGCGCCAATCATGAGTCCGGATCAGTGAGTTTTCCGAATACTGTTCGCGTGGGTGCAAACAACCTGCCTGCAGGAACGTATAAGGTTCGGTGGCAAGCGGGTTCGAGCGAGGTTCAGGTCACGCTTTCCGGCAACGGTCATGAGATTTCAGTTCCGGCAACAGCCACCCCGGGTGTCGGCCAGGATCAGGTTCTGGAGCATCGGGTTGGCAACACCCAGGTGGTCGAAGGGTTCACGGTGAAGGATACGAGCTTTATTATCAAAAACCCCTAGATGCACGGTACACATGCAGCGCCGGGTTGTACCCGGCGCTGAAGCATAGCGGCCCAGGAGGTTTTGCGTGTCTGCCAAAGCACTTTTCGCAACCAATACCGGTTCTGCAAGCACAAGCGCGGGCCTGCTAGTGCTGCGCCTCGCTGGCCTGAGCTTATTTCTGAAGCACGGGTTGGAAAAGCTCACCGGGTACTCACGGATGGTTCAGCATTTTCCTGACCCGATTCACGTAGGAGCGCATGCCGGATTGGCCTTTGCGTTGCTCAGCGATGGCATCTGTTCCGTGCTTGTCCTCATTGGGCTGGCAACGCGTCCTGCCTCAGCAGTCATCCTCACCAATTTGCTGGTAGCGTTCCTCTTCGTTCATCATGCCGCGTTCTTTTCCGACGGTCATGTCGAACTGGTCGCAATCTACATTATCGTCTTTGCGACACTCGTGTTTACGGGTCCAGGGCGATTCAGTGTAGACAGTCTCTTGTAAGGCTAGCCGGTGGTTTGACTCGCCGTAGGATCCAGCGAAAGCTTCTTTATACTGGCCTCTATTGTCCTGGTAAATTCTGCCTGGCGCTGCGGATCCAGCTTTTGCGTGGCGATGCCGCAGCCTGGTATGCGGTGCGGGCCTCGTCCTTCTTTCCGAGGGCCGCATACCAGGTCTTGTTGCTTGGCAGGCCACCTACCTCATTGCCGGGATTCGGGGGATTCTACGCTCATAGACAATTAACTGCGCGAACACCTTCAAGCGGCTGCATTCGTTTGGCCGAGCGAACCGGAGGGCGGTGCAAGGTGGGTTAATAACTCCGCCTGGGCTTGCGCCGGCGCGATCATCAAGAGCCGGTCGCCGGGCTGTAAGACAGTGTCGGGCCGGGCTCGCAAAACCGTCTTGCCGCGCAGTATGGCGGCCACTTTCGAATCTACGATTGAGCCGCCAAGAACGCGCGATTGCAGTTGCTTACCCACCCAGGGACTCTCGGGCCGAAGCGCTCCAATCATCAGCTGGGAACCATCGGGCAGGTCCAGCGCCACCCCCGATCGCAACAGCGTTGCGAGGTGAAGATGGGTAATTGGTTGGGGCAGAAAAATCTTGCCTTGCTCCAGCAGCCGCAGCGCAATTTGAACGTGCTCGGCAATATGCGCGGGGGAGTCGGAGCGCCCGTCTACCTGGGCTTCATAGAGACTGCCGTATTTGAAGAACGACGAAAGATTGATTTGAATCACAAAGCTCAGCATGACAGCGAGTCCCGCGGGAACAAGAAGCTGATAACCGCCAGTCATCTCGACCACCATCAGCAAGGTCGCGATGGGAACCCGGGCTGCACCGGCGAACACCGCCGCCATGCCAACGATCACCAAACCCGCCGGAGGAACGTGTGCAACCGCCGCAAAGACACCACCCAGCATCGAGCCGACGAACAGACTGGGAGCAAAAATGCCGCCCGACCCGCCCGAGGAGACAGTAAAGGACAACGCCAGCATCTTGGCGACGACAAGAACAAGGAGCAGCCCCAAGGCCAGCCGCCCGTCAATCGCTTCCTGAATCCAACCGTATCCACCGCCCAGTACCTGGGGCAAACGGAGAGCCATTAAGCCCAGAAGCAGGCCGCCGACGCCGGGCTTGGTCCACGCGGGTATAGGCAAGGCTGCAAATAGATCGCGAAAACGATAGAACACTTCCGGCAGGATGGAAGCGAGGATGCCACTCGCAGCCCCGAGAGCAATGTACCAACCGTAGTCTGCCAGGCCGGCGGCATGCAGGGGGGTGGGGACCTGAAAAAGGGAATGCCACCCGACGAACCAACCATTGACGGCGTAAGCGACGATCGCAGCCAACATGCAGTAAAGAAGAGCGCCGGCCTCGAAGTCCATACCGCCGTAAAGAACCTCGACGGCGAAGATGGCGGTGCCGATCGGGGAACGGAAGATGGCGGAAAGCCCGGCAGCCATGCCCATTAGGACCACTAACCGCCGTTCGTACTCGGAACGGTGGAGCAGCTTTGCGTAGATTGAGCCAAAGCCAGCGGTGATCAGCGCTGTAGGGCCTTCGCGTCCTGCGGATCCACCGGAACCGATGGTGATTGCGGAGGCAATCATCTTTACCGGAGCCACCCGCGCCCTGATGGCTCCTCCAGTCCAGTGCAGGGCCTTGACCACGGTATCCGTGCCGTGGCCCTCAGTCTCGGGTGCGAGGCCGTATACAAGGGCTCCCGAGAGCAGGCCCCCGATGGTCGTGGAGAGCGGTATAAGCCACAATCCATGAGGACCGACGACCTGGCGAAGAACTCCGCCTTCTTCCTGAAGTCCCGGAGGGTGATAACCGGCGATCGCGAACAGGAAAATCCTGGCACAGAAGCGCAACGTCCAAATAAATAACTGGGCGCTCAGGCCGCCAATCATGCCGAGCACAAGTGAATCTAAAAGGAGCCGCGGCTTGTCTCCGGTTTTCACGAACTTTGGACCACCCCTTTAACGCACCGACAGACAATACCGAGCGCGACCTGCGGGCAAAAGACGGCGCATTGGGGCGCTGGCCTCACATCCATTGGATTCCATGAGGAGTAGAATGGTCTAGTTCGAATAACTCACTAATATTCGGGCTGAACAAGAAAAATGCGGCTGCGCAGGACCAAGGATCTCGACGGCTACACGATCGGAGCGATCGACACAGATATCGGATCGGTCTGCGATTTATACTTCGACGATCAGCAGTGGACCATCCGCTATATCGCGGTTTCCACCGGCATAATCTTCTCCGGACGCAAGGTCTTAATCTCGCCTCTGGCTTTGCTCCATCCAGCCTGGAGCCCGCTGCACCTCTATGTGAACCTGACCCGGGAACAGGTGCAGAACAGCCCCAGCATTGATCTCCATCGGCCCGTTTCCCGCCAGCACGAGGCTGAGCACCATCGACATTTTGGGTGGCCCTACTACTGGGAGGGAACAGGTGTGTGGGGATCCTGGCCAACGCCGCAGGCACTCAGGGATGCTCCAAAAATGGCGTCGAAGACGGCAACGAAAGAGCGGTCGCCTGATCCACATCTGCGGAGTACGCACGAAGTCTCCGGCTACCATATGAAGGCGAAAGACGGGGAAATTGGACACCTTGAAGACTTTTTGTTTGACGACGAGACCTGGGAAATTCGGTATCTGGTCGTAGACACGAAGAATTGGTGGCCGGGCAAGAGGGTGTTGCTCAGGCCACAATGGATCAAGAGCGTGCATTGGGCCAAGCGGCAGATTCATGCGCGCGTAACCCGCGAGTTGATTCAGAGCAGTCCTGAATGGAACCCCGATTCGCCGGTTAGCCGGGAATATGAATTGCGCCTGCATCAACACTACGGCTACACGCCTTACTGGACGACAGAGAACGAGCACAGACTCGCGGGTTAATGTTGTGGCGTCCCCCGGGAGCGTTCCCCGGGTGGCGGATAGCCGCCCGGGGCTGCGGTGCGCGTTCACTGCTGCTTCATCCTAGTTGGTACGGATGAACAGAGCCTCTGGGTTGCCGCCCGCGAGGGTGGCGGTCACCCGCACTTGGTCGCCCTTCTCAGGATCGAATCTTTCCCCTTCCACCGCTCCGACGGCAGTCTCGGCCACTGTCTTTGGATCAATATGGAAGGACTCGGTAACGCCTGTGGAGTCTTTGATGGTGAGCAGATGCTGGTGCCTGTTGAACTTGGTAACCGAGCCGCTGATCTTCTGAAGCGGCCCCCCGCCGAGATCCTGCAATGCGATGGCCGTTCGCTCGTCGCCTTCGCCGCAATAGTAGACGATCACGTGAGTCCCTTTTTTGGAGAAGGCTTCTGCAGGAATCGCCTCCGCTCTGAGGTCCTTGGCGAAGTCGAGCGCTCCGTTCGACACCGTCGTCTCTTTGAAGAGTCCTTCCGAGCCGTCGTCGGTGTTGATGATGATGGTTTTATTGGTTGGGTTGATGTTCGTAACGGTCCCTGCCAAGGCATGAACGACCTGTTGAGCATTTGCAGCAAGGGCAGATAAAGAACACAATCCTACTAGCCAACACGCTTGAGAGAGTGCTCTCAGCATAGATTGCCCCCCTTTCTGGAGCGCCAAAATTATAACTCTCAAGACTCTCAGGTGGCAGCGAAAATTAGGCATGTGACTGCCGGTTTTGCCACGCCTTAGTTGGATGTATGGTAAAAAGGGATGAGTCGAGGCGGAAGATCCGCCCGCTTTATACCGGAGCTCGCTGACTTAAGGAGCACCGTGCGGGGTAAGTGTGGCCGCTTCACCAGCAGCCGCCGAAGAGAGGAAGCCCCCGCAGCGTCGTTCGTTGCAGCAGGGAACCGACGCGAAATATTGTTTGCTCGCCTTGGAGGCTCCTGTAAGTTCTGTTATCTCTATCCGGAGATAGTCTATGGAGTCTCATGCTCGCGAGCAGCCATCGCTCGGGGCGTCTTATAAGTCCAGTGAGAACGCCTTGCGCCGCTTCGATGAAATGGGTACGCGGCTCGCCCTTCCGGGCCGGGCCATGATTTTCGAAGAGAGCCAATGTTCCAATCAGGTGTTTGTTATCCGTGGGGGACGAGTAAAGCTTTTCAGCACCTCCAGAGAAGGCCGCAAGATGATCATCAGAGTTGCCGGGCCGGGAGATATCCTGGGCCTGAACGCGGCCCTCAATGATTTGCCTTACGAGGTGACTGCGCAGACGCTGGAACCTGCGCAACTTATAGGCGTGCTACGAGGGGATCTTCTCCGGCTGCTGGAAACATTTCCCGAAGTCGGCCGAAAGGCCGCGCAGGTGCTGGCCAACCAATATCGTGAACTGTACCTGGATACGCGGCGACTCGCGCTCTCCGGTTCGGCCTCTGGCCGGCTGGCGCGCTTGCTGCTGGATTGGGCGGCGCCTGCTACCGACAGTATGCTCTCGCCCAGATTCATGATGGTGTTCACGCATGAGGAGCTGGCCAATATCGTAGGGACCTCGCGCGAGACGGTGACGCGGTTGCTCAATCGGTTTGAGCGCAATCACATAGTCGAGCGGCAGGGCGCGTCGTTGGCCATTCTAGACCCCACCCGGCTCGATAAGCTTGCACAATAGCCCCTGCCTTTTGCGCCGAGGCGCGATTTGAAACCCGCAGGATGCGCCGGCTCGGGCAGTGCTTGCATCTTCTCGAGCCGGCGACCGTGACATTTCAAGCCGCCTTAACTTCGATGGTCTTCGGTGGCGCGGCTTTGGGCAGCGTGATCTCCAGCACCCCGTTCGCTAGCCGGGCCATAATCTTCTCCGGATTAATGGAGCTCGGCAAAGCGATGCGACGGCACAATTCCGTGGCAGATAATTCGCTGTATTTGAGATCACTACCTTTTTTCTCTTCTCTTTTCTGCTCATTTTTACCGCGAATGTAGACTGCCCCGGAGTCTGCCTGAATACTGAGATTCTTCGCATCGAAGCCGGGCACCTCGGCGCGGATGGTGTAGCTTTCGTCTGATTCGCTCATTTCGATAGGGACGGGACGTAGGAGCTCTGCCTCGGCACGGAACCAGTCATCTAAGTCCCAGCCGTCACCGCGGCCGCGTTGTTGAAAAAGGCTGAAGGCGCGGCGGGCTGTTTCCTGGCTCAGTGCGTCAAGCTCGTCGAGAAAGTTCATGGTTTGCGGAAATTGGATTGTGGTTTTGCTGGACATATTGGGTTTGGTTGCAATGGCTGTAGACATAGGTTCTCCCTTGGTGTTTTTGTTTGGTTAACCCGCACGAGTATCGATCGCATCGGCGGTAGGTGGACCCTCGTTGAGTTTTTGACAGCCCAGGAGGTCAATCACGACGCACGCAGAGCGTAGTGAAATCATGGGCCCAGCGTCATCTGAAGCATGCCGAACGATCGAGAATCCACATCAATTGTGTGGCAAAACAGGTCTGCTTGTCTGTGACCGGGATCACCAAGAGCGAAGAATGCCGGCTCCTTTGGAGCCGGCGCGCGCACAGCGTTGGAATGGCCCGGAGCGGTTCGCATCTGCGTATTGCGCCACAGGCTCTGGACGCCAGCGATGTGAAACGATACGTAACCGTAGCAGTGATGGCTGTTGGCCTGGAAAGGAAATACCTGGCTACTCGGCTCTGAGTGCGTGCATAGGCTCGACGGTCGCGGCGCGACGGGAGGGCAGATAGCAGGCAAGGTACGCGACGGCCACCACGCCGATAGTGATGGTGGCGTAGGTGAGCGGATCTACCGGACTTACATTGAAAAGGATCGACGACATCAGGCGCATGGTAACAAAGGCTGTGACCAGTCCACACGCCGCGCCAATGAGGGTGAGCCGCAGGCCCTGGCGAACAAACATGGCCGTCAACGTCTCCCGCTGAGCACCCAGCGCCATGCGGATGCCGATCTCGCGGGTGCGTTGCGATACTGAATACGAGATGACTCCGTAGATGCCCACGATCCCGAGTAGGAGAGCCATGCTTCCCGCGACGCAGAGCATCACCAGGGTAAAGGAGGTACGCGCCATGGATTTGGTGTAAAGCGTGCCGAGTGTGGAGACATCCGCCAGGGGCACGTCCGGATCGACCGACCAGACCTTCTCCTGAACCTCGTTTATGAAAGCGCGAGAGCCGGCGCGTGGACTACGCACGGTGAAGGCAAGATTACGCCGCAGTGTCTGTTTCTGACCCTCGTAGCGGTCCAGCATCACAGGCCAGTAGGCGGAACTGGGCGCGACCTTGTCCACGCCGTCGTCATGCATGTCCTGCACCACTCCGATGATCTCCCGCCAGTCATCGGTATTGGCCACGCGAACCCTCTTGCCGATCGCGCCATTGGGGTCATGCCAATACTGGCGGGCAAAATTTTCCGAGATGATGACCACCGGCCTTTTCTGGTAGGTGTCAGTCCAGGTGAGATCGCGCCCAGCCAGGAGCCTCGTGCCCAGCGTTGCGAAAAAGCCGGGTGAGATGAACTTGAAGCGGCGTATCGGCGGTAGTTCGCCCTCGCCATACACATGGTCCTGGGCGAAAAGAACATCGTTGGAGCTGCGTCCATCCATGGGGACCGCGGTGGAGAAACTGACGGAGGTTACTCCTGGAATGGCCGCGAGCTTGTTCACAATCTCCTGGTCCATGCGTACGACGCGTTCGGCTTGATCGTCTGGGATCTGCGCTTCCGGAATGTAAAAGCGGAATGTTTGTACGGCATCCGGGGCGACGAAGCCCGGATCCACATGCATCAAGGCGCGAAAGGTGCGGATCATGAGCCCGGAGCAGATGAGCAGGACCAGGGCAAGCGCGACCTGCACCACAACCAGGGTCTGACGGGCGCGATGCCGCTCGCGGCTTTGGCTTAGCGCACGGCCACCCTCGCGGAGACCGCTGTTGGCATTTGCGCCCGCATACTTGAGAACGGGGATGAGACCGATGAGCAGGCTGGTAAAGAGGCTGAGCCCAAGGGTGAAGAGCAGCACCGGAATATCGATGCCAATTTCATGAATGCGGGGGAGGCCGGTGGGCGCCATGGACACCAGAAGGCGCAATGCACCGTAAGCCAATGCCAGCCCGATCAGGCTGCCGGCAACGCCCAGGACGAAGCTCTCCAGGAGCAGCTCGGCGGCGATGCGTC
Organism: uncultured Acidobacteriaceae bacterium; assembly: GCA_963721125.1. Taxonomy (GTDB): domain Bacteria; phylum Acidobacteriota; class Terriglobia; order Terriglobales; family Acidobacteriaceae; genus PALSA-350. The sequence goes on from CAVRHZ010000002.1 coordinate 749,612, forward strand.
CCCAGCCGGCACCCAGAGCAGAGCGAATCGCCAGCTCCTGACGGCGCCCTTCAACCCGGACCAGCAACAGATTGGCAACGTTTGCGCAAGCGACCAGCAGAACCAGGACGATGGAGCCCATCAGAACCCACAAGACGTTGCCCACATTCCCGACAACATCTTGCTTGAGCGGACGGAGATTGGGCGCGAGCCGCACTTTTTCAAAAATGCTGACGCTGAATCCGTCCGGCGCCGGGAAGCTGCGCAAGACCACGGGAAGGAGCCGCGCCAAATCTGTGCTGGCCTGGGCCATGGTGACTCCGGGCTTGAGGCGGGCGAGTGCGCGCTCACTGAAGTCGCCGAGTTTGATTTTATTGCGATCCCATTGGAAGGGCAGGAATAGCGCGACATCCGGTTGATCGAGAAAGTGGAATCCCTGGGGCAGTACGCCGATGATCTCTCTCGGCTTTCCGCCTACGGTGAGGGAGCGCCCAATGACAGAAGGTGCGCCGCCAAACTTCCGCTGCCAATACCCATAGGAGAGCACGACGGTTTGCGGCGCGCCCGCGGAATCGTCTTTGCGGTTAAACAGCCGCCCCAGCACGGGAGCCACCCTCAGGATCGGCAGGGTGCCATCGGTAACATCAAGCCCTGGCACGTGTTCCGGTTTTCCATCGCCGGTCACGTCCAGCGAATCGCCGTCGTAGGCGCCGATATCCTGGAGCGTCGTGTTCTGCTCACGATCGATAAAGTAGATGGAGGGCGACATATTCAGTTCCGCGAAGCCGATGCCCGGCGCGGAATGCCATACGCCGATCAATTGCTCGGCATGAGGGTAGGGAAGGGGCTTCAGGAGCACGCCCTCCACCACGCTGAAAATCACCGTGTTTGCGCCCACACCGACGGCGAGAGTAATAAGCGTAATGGAGGTAAACAGGGGAGACCGGCCCAGCCTGCGTAGGACCTGCTTGAGATGGTCAGCGAGCATTGCCATGCATAAACCTCCGGAGCAACCGGCGAGCGGTTGACTCCCCTGTGAGGTCTATTACGCTATCGAGCGCAGGAAGGTTCCATCGACTGGGAGAATCCCAGGATAGAGTTGATGGTGGGAGCCCCCTGCTTCAGCAGGGGGAGCGACGCTTCAGCGTCGCGGAATGAGTCGCACATCGATCGGGCTTTAGCCCCGGCTTCCCTTGGCCAGTGTCATAACGGTCGGCCCTGAAAGAACTCGCACGTTCTTCACCTCGATCCCCCCAGGAATTCCGACCTAAGCCCCGCGGCTAAAGCCGGAGGGGAATAGTCGTACGCGAACCGCTCGGCTTGAAAGCCGAGCTCCCCCGCATGAATGCGAGGGCTCCCTATCACCCAATTTGGACAAGTCTAACTCTCAGCCGTCCCTACGGACTCTATATTGAGAGTCCAGTTCTCAAGCAGACACCGAAGCCGGTGCCCTTCAGCAAAATGAGTTTCTCCGCAGCCGGTTAAGCCGCCCGATGGGGAAGAGTCCAATCAGGACGGATGTAGTGGCAGGTGTAGCCGTTTGGATAGCGTTCCAGGTAGTCCTGATGTTCGGGCTCCGCTTGCCAGAAAGGACCTGCCGGCTCTACTTGCGTCACCACTTTTCCCGGCCAAATGCCGGAGGCATTGACGTCAGCGATGGTGTCTTCTGCAATGCGTTTCTGCTCGTCGGTGGTATAGAAGATCGCGGAGCGATAGCTGGTGCCGCGGTCGTTTCCTTGCCGATTCAATGTGGTTGGATCATGAATCTGAAAGAAGAACTCCAGCAGCTTGCGGTAACTCAGCTTCTGCGGGTCAAAAACGATCTCGATGGCCTCGGCATGGGTGCCATGATTACGATAAGTGGCGTTGGGAACATCACCGCCGCTGTATCCGACGCGCGTCGAGATCACACCCGGGTAGCGGCGCAACAAGTCCTGCATACCCCAAAAGCAGCCACCGGCTAGTATCGCGGTTTCGTGGGAAGATGACATGTTCTATTTCTCCTTCTTGGACTCAAATAGCTTGAGATATTCACCGTAGCCTTCGCTTTCCATCTCTTCCAGAGGAATGAAGCGAAGGGAGGCCGAATTGATGCAGTAACGCAATCCCCCGGCAGCCCTGGGACCGTCATCAAATACATGACCCAGGTGGCTGTCAGCGTGGGTCGACCGCACCTCAGTCCGGATCATTCCGAGACTGTCGTCGGACAGCTCCTCGACGTTTTCGGGTTCCACAGGTTTGGTGAAGCTCGGCCAGCCACAGCCGCTGTCAAATTTGTCGAGGGAAGAGAAGAGCGGTTCGCCGGAAACGATGTCGACGTAGATGCCTGGAGCATCGTGATCCCAATAGGCGTTCTCAAAGGGACGTTCGGTGGCGCCCTGTTGGGTTACCCGAAATTGTTCACGGGAGAGACGAGAGACGGCGTCGGTGGTTTTTGTGTATTGGGCCATGAGACCTCCTGGTTGATGCGATCCTTATTACGGCCAACTATTCGATCCCTGTAACCGCGGAATGGATGCAAGGGAAATGCGGGTCGCCCCCCGTACGACATGATACCTTTGCGGCGGTGCTAAAGCGCTCCTTCCCCAGCCGGCCCTAGACCGGCACATATTCGTTAAGGTAGCGCTTGGCCATGCGGAAACCGACCTTGTAGGGTTCGCTAAAATCCGGACCCGGATTGTCGGCTGCGCCGTAGAGCTCGTCCTCGTGCTCGATGCTCATCGCACCGTCATAACCGGCGCTCTGCAGAACGCCGAAGAACTCTGGCCAGTTGATACTGCCCATACCGGGAATGCGGAATTGCCACCACCTGGCCTGGTCTACAGGCACGATTCCGCCCCGGCGCACGATGTCCCAGTGAATCCGAGTGTCCTTCAAGTGGACGTCATAGATTTTGTCCAGGAAGTCTTTGGCGGTTTGAATGGGATCCATCATCTGCCACACCAGATGCGAGGGATCGTATTGCAGACCGACATAGGGGGAATCTTTGAATGCCGTGAACAGCGCTTCGAACCCCACCGGGCTGGTGGCAATATTGGGGCCGCCCTGCCAGGGCTCCCATAAAATGCGCACCTTGTACTGCTGGCAAGCGGCGAAATATTTTTCGTTGTAGACGCGCACAATCTCGTCCACTTGCGCTGCAAATGGTTTGGAGGCATCTTTCCCGGACTGAGTCCCTATATAGGGAACGCCTAGCTTGCCCGCCAGCTCGATGGTTTTCACGAAGTTGCTGTTTTCCCGCTCACGCTGCGCGGGATCTGGGGCGATGTGATTTCCACCCACTTGAAGAGCCGAAACGTGCATGGGTTTCGACGACAGATGATTCTTGATGCTCCCAATTTCCTCGTCGGTAAGCTTGTTCGTATCCAACCCGGGCACCCCTGCTCCCGCGTTGAGGATCATGTTGTTGAATCCTTCCTGCAGGGCGAAGTCGACGTTGGCTTCGGTGTATTTGGCTAAAATGCCAAGACGCGGCTTCCACTCTTTCGGGCGGGCTCCGGCTTTAGGCAAGGCTGCCAGTAAAGCTGCTGCAGTTGCGGATCCGAGTAAAGCACGCCGGCTTAGATTTCCGGTGGGCATGACGGTTCTTTCGTAAGGCGCCACAGTTTCCGCTCCTTCTACTTCTCAGGTCCCCATAGCGCCTTATTCGAGCGCGAGCTCAGGCAACGATTGAGTGACATGGTTCGTTCTTGAGCATTATATTTGTCCCCGCGTGCTGCGAAAGTCCAGGGGCCTGGGGAGGCGTAACGAATGAACGTTCTTCAAGAGATTTCTGGTGCTCATGATTAGCCGCCGTAAATTTCTCGGTTCGGCTGTAGCCGCGGGCGTATGCTCCCGGTGGGCCATCGCCAAAGAGCAGACACTGCGCATCGGGGTCACCGACTGGAATCTGGAACTGGGAGCAAACCCCGAGGCTGTGCCGCTGGCCGCGAAATTGGGATTTGAGGGAGTGCAGATATCTTTCGGGCGAAAGCTCGTGGGTGACAAGATGCCGGTTGACAATCCGGAGGTGATTGCCCGCTACCTCAGCCTTTCCCAGCAATATAAGATTCCGATCGATGGAACCTGCGTCGATAAACTCCACGACAATGGTCTGAAGAGTGACCCGTTGGCCAGGAAGTGGGTGCTGGACTCTATCCGGCTGACGAAGGCACTGCACACGAAGGTACTTCTGTTGCCCTTCTTCTCCCGCTGGGCTCTCCAGACGAAGGCGGAAATGGATTATGTGGGGGATGCGCTGCACGAGCTGGCGCCGGAAGCAACCAAAGCGGGAGTCATCCTGGGCCTGGAGGATACTATCTCCGCTGAAGATAACGTGCGCATCATGGAGAGGTCGCGCTCCGCGAGCGTAATGGTGTATTACGACGTGGGTAACTCGACACAGGCCGGATTCGATCCTGTGAAGGAGATCCGCTGGCTGGGAAGAGAGCGGATTTGCCAATTCCATCTTAAGGACAATCCGCACTACCTTGGTGACGGAAGCATTCAGTTCGGGCCCATCATGCAAGCGATTCGGGATATCGGTTTCTCAGGCTATGCCAACCTGGAGACGGATGCGCCTTCGAAGCAATTGGAGCCGGACATGCGGAGGAATCTGGCGTACATCCGCAAGTTGATGGCGCGCTCCTAACGAAAGAGTCTGCGTGAGACGCAGGAACTCAGACGGCGGAACTTGCTGAACGCGTCGAAGAGAACGCTGGCAAAGGAAACCAGCAACCAGCGTTCCACGCGACGCAGGTATATCCTTGAACTTCAAAATCCATGGTAGCGAGGTTGGTCAGAATGGGCCGGATCAGTCGTCGGAGCTTATTGGCTACGACCGGAATGGGCATCTTGTCCGGCGGTCTCCGCCGGGTTTTGGGTGTCGAATCACGCAGCGATTCTGCGGCAGACACCACGCCGGCCGGGAGCCAGAAGGAGCCGCTTGCCCTGGCGCAGTACCAGCCGGTAAGTATGCTCCACCTGAAAGAAACGCAGGTGCCGCGAGCCAAATATCCGGTCATCGATTTCCATACCCATCTGACCTTCTCGGCACACGTAGTGAATGGTGTTTCCCTGGGAGCGGAACGCAGGATCGTGGGTCGGCCGGAGGAACTGCTGCCGGTTATGGAGCGCAGAAATATCCTGGCCTTGACCAACCTCACCGGCGGTTTTGCAGGTGGTCTGGAGAGTACGGTCGCCCAATACGACAAGCGCTTTCCGGCGCACTTTTATACCTTCACCGAACCCTCGTATAACCTGTTTCAACAACCCAAGTATCCACAACTGCAAGCCGACGCTATTCTCGCTGCCCACCAGTCAGGGGCCCGTGGCCTGAAGATCCTGAAGACCCTCGGCCTTTCTTTGCGGGAACAAACGACGACTGGCGACCTGGTTAAAGTGGATGATCCCCGATTTGACCCGATGTGGGAGGCTTGTGCTGGTCTGCGCATGCCGGTCGCCATTCACGTATCCGATCCGCTGGCATTTTTCACGCCCACGGATCGCTTCAACGAGCGTTACGAGGAACTCAATAATCATCCTGATTGGTCTTACTTCAAACCTGGATTTCCTTCCAACGCCGACATTCTGGAAGCACGTAATCGGGTGTTTGCGCGCCACCCCAGGACAAACTTTGTCGCCTTACATGTAGGCAACTTCGCCGAAAACCTGGACAATGTTTCCCAGAACCTCGACCGCTTCCCCAATATGTACGTAGACATTGCCGCCCGCCTGAATGAGCTGGGGCGGCAGCCGAGGGCAGCACGCAAGTTCTTTGACAAGTACCAGGACCGCATTGTTTTTGGAACAGATGCTACGCCGCATGGAGATCAATTTCCGCAGCAGGTATTCAACGATAAGCTGTACGAAATCTACTTCCGATTTTTAGAGACGGATGATGAATACTTCGATTACGCTCCCGCGCCGACACCTCCCCAAGGACGCTGGAAGATATCGGGGGTCGATCTGACCGATGGAATTCTGCACAAGGTTTACAACCAGAATTCAGCTCGTTTGCTGGGCGTAGTGGTTAACGGATGAGTTCTGCGCCTGCCTGGCAACGGCGTCGGCAGCGCGCATGGCCAGGTGCATAACGGTCAAAGTGGGGTTGGCACTTCCCGCGGATGGAAAAACGGAAGCACTGGCGACACTTAGATTGGGGATTCGATGCACCCTCAAATCGGGATCAACCACGGAATCAAAAGGGCTCGTTCCCATGCGGGTTGAGCCCGCAGGATGGGCGAGATCCATCGCCATACCCGCCATCCCAACCTCTGAATTCAGCACCTCGGGTCTCCACTGCAGATCGCAAACTTGGGAGAGGTTGGCCTTCCAATAGCGATCGATTTTTTCAACCATCACCCTGAAAAGACGCTCATCCGCATCGGTTCTGTGCCACTCAAGCCTTAGCTTGGGGAGCTGCAGGGCGTCTTTCTGATCGGAAAGGGTAATGCGGTTGTGCCATTGTGGCAGTTGTTCGATGCGGATAAATACGTGCAGGCCTACATTCGGAGGCCAGTAATATTGCTTTCGCAGCAATTTCCATTGGGTTGCCCGGAATAAGGAGGGCGCGTCTTCAAGAATCGCCCGTAGGTCCTGGTAACTACTCATCCGGCCGCGCTTAAGGCGTTGCACTACCTCTTTGGCTTTCATCAAAGCGGAGGAGTCGGGAAATTCCGCTCCGATTTCAAAATAAGCGCTGCCGACTCCATGCTCTCTCTGCACTTCAGGACGCAACTCAAAATGCAAATGCCGCACCGAGTGGGGCCGGATGCGGTCATTCAATATGCGATTCGTCAATGCGTGATCCCGGGGGTGCATGGCTGCTGCGTTCACTCCCAGGTGATCATTGAAATATCGGCCCAGCGCGTCGCAATCACGCGAAATGCAATTGTTTGATTGCCGGTCCGCCAGCAGGAGCAAACGAGTTGTTTCCAGGGTTCCGGTAGCTAAGAGGTATTCGTTTGCCACCACGCGCAGGGTTTTTCCAGCGTGGTTGATGCAGCTTAAGGCCGTGACCCTCTTGGAATCCGAATCGAAATCAAAATGTGCAGCTGTCGCTCCCAGCCAGATTTCCAGGTTCTCGAGACTCTCGATTTCTTTGCGCAAGACATAGGCCAGATTATGGTTCTTACGCGTTGGCCGTTTGGGCCATCTTAGACAAAAATCGACGTCGTCTCTGGGAAGGAAAGCCTGGGGCTCGAGGTCTTCCGAAATAGCGCCCTCGTAAGGCTCACTGCCGATTTCCATGAGCGCCTCGATTTCCTGCCGGTGGGGCTCCAGGTCGGCAGTATCCAGGGGCCACCCCTCCAGGTCCAGATAAGGGCGGGGCAGCGTATCGCTCGGGGCGAGGGGAAGAAGTTTTCCGGACCACATCAACGAGGTACCGCCCAAGGCCCTGGATCTGCCTAACAGAGCGCCATCGTATTTAGCGCCGGCATTGTCGACCTCGTTGAGCGTAGCTATGCTGGGGTCAATGGATTGCAGCCCGCTTTCCACGACAATAATACGGAGTTGCTTGTCCCGGGCCAGGCGAGTGGCTGCAATCAGTCCCGCAAATCCGGCGCCAACGATACAAACCGAAGCAGACAACTCAATTTTGTCAGAGGAAATTTGATCTAGAACCCGTAGTGCCATGTCTGTTCTTTCCTGCAGCCCACGCGGCTATCTGTTCGAGATGGGCGACATATTTTGTGGCCTGTCAGCACGCCCGGACCTGTGGGCTTTCTGCAATGGGTATGTCGCCGGCGCCGGCAATACAACTTGCGGGGCGCTACTCACATGTATCATTTTCTACCAGGCCAGCCATTGCGAACTCCTCCTTGTCGTAGGTGTTCTCCTGGATTTTCGCCATGAGAGAACACTAAAGCGCCGCCTCGCCGGCAAGCCATACAACTTCAGCGGCTTGCTGCAAGGCGCTAACGAATGGGGGTGGAGAGAAGAAATCGGCCCCAAACAGTGCTTATTATCGCAGTTCCGGCTAGTTAGGGGGAAATCGGGGGGCAGGCAAAAGCGAGAGGGCGATTTCTCTTGCGAGATCTCGCCCTCTCTTCCGATTTTCAGAGATCCGGTTCGGGTTCCAGATCACAACGATTGCTATCCCAGAATTGCTCGGCACCCACGAGCTACAGCCCGTACTTTTACCTCACTCTTCCGTGACTACACTCGCCACAAAAGCTTTCCTTCCGCCATCCTTCTCCAGTTACCCGGACCGAGCCTCGTTGCCGATTCTCGAAGATGACTGTTAGTCCGCTTTCTCCTTCTGGAAGATCACTCTTCCGCTGAAACCAATAGTACTCTCGAACCATCGGAATGCTAGTGGCTCTGATAATTTTCTGCTGTGGAAATGGGTTACAGAAAGTGGAAATTCGGTGCGTAATCCGGGCCGCTTTCGATACTACTTATGATTGCTGTTTGAGTAAGCTGTTTCCATGAACCCTCTCGTCGCCCCAGCTTGGCTAGCGGGCCGTCTGCACGATCCAAATGTCGTCATCCTTGATGCCACGCTCCCTCCGGTCGGTGTCACCCCGCCAGTAGATACCCGAGCGCGCTACCTCGCGCAGCATATTCCAGGCGCGGTGTTCTTTGATATTGAGGAGATCTCTGACCGCTCCAGCCCGCTGCCCCACATGTTGCCGGCGCCCGAGGAGTTTTCACGGAGCCTTTCGCTTCTCGGGATCGGCGATGAGATGGACATCATTATCTATGAGCAGGAGGGGGTCTTCTCCGCGCCGCGAGCGTGGTGGATGCTCAAGAGTTTCGGAGCCAGAAATGTTTACCTTCTCGATGGCGGGCTCCGCGGATGGATCACAGCCGGTTTCCCTACGGAGTCTGGCGGCGTGCACCGCGAACCGGCTAGCTTTCACGCCACACTCTACCCGGATGCAGTGAAAGACTTCTCACAGATAAAGCAGATGATCACGGCGCAGGGGCAAATTCTGGATGCCCGCTCAGCCGGCCGCTTCGCCGGTACTTTACCGGAGCCGCGGCCCGGCATAAGCTCCGGACATATGCCGGGAGCTGTCAGCATTCCTTTCACGGAACTGGTCGAAGACGGGCGGTTGAAGCGTGTTGAAGAACTCCGCCACATCTTTGCGGAGAAAGGCGTGGATTTGAAACGGCCCATTACTACCACCTGTGGCTCCGGAGTTACTGCGGCTGTTATCGCGCTGGGCCTCGAAATTGCCGGCGCAAGGCAGGTGAGCCTGTATGACGGATCATGGGCTGAATACGGCGCTCATCCGGCAGCAGTGATCGAGAAGAACAGCTAGTCGGCTAGGATAGTCCAATATATCTGCGATAAGAGGTGAGGTCTTGACCACTCTGCTGCAAGACATCCGCTACGCCCTTCGCATGCTGCTCAAGTATCCAGCGTTCACCGCTGTCGTTATTGTTACCCTCGCCCTCGGGATTGGCGTGAACACCGCGCTGTTTTCGGTCGTCAATGGCGTGCTCCTCAGCCCGCTGCCCTATCCACACTCTACCCAGCTCGTCGCGCTGTACGAGAAGAACGCGGGGATGGATCGGGCTCCCATCAGCTACCTCAATTTTCTCGATTGGCAGCGCGCCACACAGACGTTTTCCTCGCTGGCTATCTATCGCCATGAGGACTACAACCTCACTGGCCGCGGACACCCCGAACGTGTGAACGGCCTAATGGTCTCCGCCAGCTTCTTTCCCACGCTCGGCGTCCATCCCATCCTCGGTCGAGACTTCCGCTCCGAGGACGATCGCATCGGGGCTGCTCCGGTGGTTATGCTCAGCAATGGTTTTTGGCATAGCCACTTTGGCGCTTCACCGAACATCGTCGGCAGCTCCATCGACCTGAACGGTACGGACTACACCGTTATGGGTGTCCTGCCGCCGGAATTTTCGTTTTATGGCATCCAGCGCGATATCTATACCCCCGTCGGCCAGTGGAACGACCCTTCTTTCCTCGATCGCCGCGTCGATGTAAGTTCCCATGCGGTGGGGCGGCTCAAACCTGGCGTCACCCTTGCCCAGGCCCGCGCCGACATGGACGCCATTGCGCACCATCTCGCCCTGGCCTATCCCGAAGCTGACAAGGGCGTCGGCATCTCCCTCCTGTCTATGAAGGAGGACATGGTGGGCGACGTTCAGCCTGTCCTCCTGGTGCTGCTCGCCGCGGTCGCCTTCCTGCTGCTCATCTCCTGCGCCAACGTGGCCAGTCTGCTTCTCGCGCGTTCGATGAGCCGCTCGGGGGAGTTTGCGTTGCGCGCCAGCCTTGGAGCCAGCCGCAGCCGCATCATCCGCCAGTTGCTCACGGAGAGCTTGCTGCTCGCGGGCCTGGGAGGGATATTAGGATTTCTGCTCGCGCTCTTCGGTACCAAGGCCGTCATTCGCCTCCTGCCCGGTTCACTTCCGCGTGCCGGTGAAGTTTCCATGGACGCCCGCGTGCTGCTGTTTACCCTCGGCGTTTCTTTGTTGGGCGGAATCATCTTCGGCCTCGCACCCGCGCTTAGGTCCTCGCGTGCCAATCTGCAGCAGGTGCTCCGGCAGACTAGTCGCGGAGCGGGCGACGCGCGCCATCGCCTGCAAGGGCTCTTTGTCGCCGTTGAGGTGGCCATGGCTTTCGTGCTCCTCATTGGTGCGGGACTGATGCTGCGCACACTCGCGGCTCTCTGGCGCGTGAATCCCGGCTACCAGCCGGAACACGCCATCACCTTCTCGCTGTCCTTGCCCTCGAATTCCGCAACCACCCCGGCGGAAACCCGCGCGCGCCTGCGCCGTCTCGACGCTGATATGCGGGCCATCCCCGGGGTTGAAGCCGTCTCCGCCACCCTCGGCTCGCGCCCGATGATCCATGATTCCGAATTGCCCTTCTGGGTCGAGGGGGAACCCAAACCGGCCAGCTTCAACGATATGCATCAGTCGCTGTTCTACCTGGTTGAATCCGGATTCAAGCAGGCCATGGGTGTCACGCTGGAACGCGGCCGCTTCGTCACTGAGCAGGATAACGAGAATGCGCCCACCGTGGTCGACATTGACGACGTGTTTGCACGCAGCTACTTTCCCAACCAGGACCCGGTCGGTCAGCACATCCATATCGCCGGATTTGATGTGGAAGCGGAGATCGTCGGTGTGGTCGGACACATTCGGCAGTGGGGTCCAGGGAACGACCCGAAAAGCGCCATTGAAGCGCAGTTCTACTACCCGTTCATGCAGCTTCCTCCGAACCTTATGAAGTTGGTCGCCGACGGAGTCGCCGTTGTGCTGCGCACCCATGAAGATCCAGATGCGATCATGGGAGTGGTGCGCCGTAACGTCTCAGAGTTCGATCCAGGAGCCGTCGTGTATGCCGTCGAAACCATGAACGAGGTGATCTCCAGCTCTATGGCCGCTCGCCGCCTCTCGATGATTCTGCTGGCCGCCTTTGCTGTACTTGCTCTCGCGCTCTCCTGTGTCGGCATCTACGGAGTTATTTCCTATCTGGTAGGGGAACGCACGCGCGAAATCGGCGTCCGGATGGCTTTGGGTGCGCAGCGTAGCGATGTGCTGCGTCTGATCCTCGGGCAGGGAGCAAGGATGGCCCTCCTCGGCGTGCTGCCTGGCATTTTTCTCGCGCTTGGCCTTACGCGTTTGATGAGCAGCCAGCTCTTCGGCGTCACGCCCCATGACCCGCTTACGTTCGCTGGGGTTGCGATGGTGTTCGTAATCGTTGCTCTTGCGGCTTGCTATATTCCTGCCAGGCGAGCGGCGCGGGTCGATCCCATGGTTGCTCTGCGGTATGAGTAAAGCTTCACGGCAACCGGAATAGATTGCCGGCTCGCGTGTTTCCTCTCTCAGTGGGGAAATAGATATGAGTTCGAGCAAGCCGGTAATTGACTGGGCCACAGACTTCGACTACCTCGATCCACAATGGGTCCACGACGCTGATCAGGAAGACTTGGTAGGGAAATTCCTCTAGACTGGCTAGCGCGCCATTTCTGGAGGAACCTTACCAATGATTTGCCGAATCCTGGCTGTAGTGATTGCCTTGAGCGGGTTGCATTGCCTTGCCGCGACGGAGCTCGCGCCCACTCCTCCGATGGGGTGGAACAGCTGGGATTCGTATGGGCTGACTGTCACCGAGGCTGAGTACAAAGCCAATGTCCAGTGGTTGCACCAGCACTTGCAGAATCTGGGATGGCAGTATGTCGTGGTCGATGAAGGGTGGTATCTGCGCCAGCCGGGGCAGAAGGGCGCGGCGCAGGGGTTTGTGATGGATGCCAACGGGCGCTACTCGGTGGCGGATAATCGATTTCCCTCGGCTGCGGGTGGGGCCGGGTTCAAGCCGCTTGCCGATTGGGTCCATTCGCTGGGGCTCAAGTTCGGCCTTCACATCATTCGTGGCATTCCCCGCGAGGCGGTGGAGAAGAATCTGCCCATTGCTGGATCTGGGTTTCATGCAGTGGATGCGGCGAATACCGCGGATACCTGCAGATGGAATTCGGATAACTATGGGCTTAAGGCGAATGCCGCGTCGCAGGCCTATTATGATTCCATCATCAAGCTCTATGCGGGATGGGGAGTCGACTTCATCAAGGTCGACTGCATTTCCAGACCCTACCGGGCCGACGAAATTCACATGATGAGCGCCGCGATTGGGAAGGCAGGGCGGCCGATCGTATTGAGCCTTTCTCCCGGACCGACTCCAATTGAGGAAGCGGACGATGTCCGCAAATATGCGCAACAGTGGCGGATCTCAGACGATATGTGGGATACGTGGACCGCTCCTGCCGGGGAGACATTTCCCGCGGGGCTGGTGCGGCAATTCGATCGCACTGCGCAGTGGGCTCCCCATATCGAGGTTGGGCACTGGCCCGATGCGGATATGCTGCCGCTTGGCTATCTAGGCCCCAGGCCGGGTTGGGGCGAGGCGCGCGTGTCGCGGCTGACGGCGGATGAATCGAGGACGCTGATGACGTTGTGGTCGATGGCGCGTTCTCCGCTGGTCGCAGGTACGAACCTCACCCGGATGGATGCGGCTACGGAGGCACTCTATACCAACCCGGAGGTGATCGCAGTCGATCAGCACTCGCGGGAAAATCGTGAACTGTCGCGGAATGGTTCGGTGGTGGTGTGGACGGCTGTTCCCGAGTCTGGGGGCGGTTGGTATGTAGCGGTCTTTAATTCAGGCGATGCTGCACAGGACGTGAGGTACGGGTGGAAGGATCTTGGTTTGCCTGAGGGCGGGCACGGAGTGCGTGATCTTTGGGCGCGCAAGGACTTGGGCACGGCGGCGTCGCTTAAGACTTCGCTGGCTCCGCATGCGGCGATGCTTTACCTGGTGCGTTGAGGGAACCGTAGAGGATGATAAGTTATGGTTTCACCGTTGCGGTACGCAGGAAGTCGAAGTTGCCGGAGCTGGAAATATGGATGTTCTGCAGGCGCCGGGTGTGTACCAGCACTGCGTCCAGATACCACAGATTGATCGACGGCAACTCAGCAGCTAAGATTTGCTGCACTTTCACGTAGTCGGCGCGGCGCACAGCCTGGTCGCTCGATGTCGACCCTTCCTTGATCAGTTCATCCAATGCTGCGTTTACATAGCGGCCGCGGTTGGCCCCGCGGGGCGGAAACCTGTGGCTATCGTAGGCGTAGCCGAAAATGTCCGGATCTTCGTTTCCTCCCAGCCAGCGTAGGGTGTACATCTGGAAGGCTCCCTTGCTGATGTCGGCATAGAACGTCGCAAACTCGAAACTCCTGACCTCCAGGGCAATCCCTACGCCGCGCAATTGCTGTTGCAGAATCATGGCTAACAGCCGGCTGGTCTCATCCGTGGAGGTCTTCATCGTCAGATGAAAGCGAACACCATCGTTGCCTCGCTTCCATCCGCCGGCGTCCAGAAGAGCGTTGGCCTTCGCCGGATCATAAGGATATTGCTGCACGTCGCCTGTCCAGGCCCAGTGCTCCGGCGGTAGCAGGCTCTCCGCCAGTTGCGCGCGGCCTCGCCACAAGGAACTGATAATCAGCGGCCGGTTCATCGCGTAGGCAATGGCCTGGCGCACGCGGACGTCGCCCAACAAACTATCCCGGGTGTTGAACGAGATGTAATTCAGATTGGTGCCGGGACCGCTCTGCACCTGGAGATTGGGACGCTTGGCCAGGGCAGAGACCATGTCCGCTGTAAGGCAGTTGATGCACACATCCGCTGAGCCTTTTTCCAGTTCGAGCGCTCGCGTAATCGCATCGGGCACCACAGCGAAACGAATGCGCGCAATCGCCGGCCGCGGCTGCCAGGAACTTTCATTCCGTTCGATAATCACTTCGTCATCCTGCATCTGGCTGACAAAGCGAAACGGGCCACTACCGACCGGGTGGAAGGCGAAATCGGGGCCGCTTCCTGCAGGAACGATCCCGATGGCGCCATCCGAAAGGTTCCAAAGCAAGGCGGCATCCGGCTGCTTCAGGTGGATGACCACGGTCGCTGCATCCGGTGCGTCGACGTGATCGATATGCGCCAGCGCGCCCGCTTTGGCGGTGATCACGGTGCCATTGCGCATGGAGTCGAGAGTGTACTTCACATCCGTTGCCGTCAGCGGCTTTCCATTATGAAAATGCACATCGGTTCGCAGATGAAAGCGATAGGTGAGCGCATCTGGCGTTTCCCAGCTGGTGGCCAGCCAGGGATCGAGGTTGAAGTGAGCGTTCTTGTGTACCAGGCTGTCGAAGATCAGGCTGTTGATGTGTTCCGACTGAGCGTCGACGCCGATGCGGGGATCCAGACTCGTGGGGCTGCTCTCAATCAGCATGGTTACGGTTTGCGGCGAGGGATGGGTGGCGCTGCATCCAGCCAGCGATAAGAGGACCGCCAATACAAGACAGCGTTCAAACATAGGTGATCTCACCCAGGATCACGGGGCGCGACGCACCCGTTGCCGCCGGAATATTTCCCGGACGGCGATGCCATGTCTCATAAGCCAGCAAGGCGAAGGCGGCCGCCTCTTTGGCTTCGGCCGGCAGGCCGAGATCGTCGCTGGATTGCACCGTGCACCCCTGCGGCTCCAACTGCTCGCCCAGCATCCGCATCAGCGTCCCATTGCGCGCTCCGCCGCCGGAGACGATAAAGTCCACCGGCGTGTGACGCATCTTCTTGAACAGGAAGCTGGAGTAAGCCAGGCCCACACTGCGCGCAGTCAGCGCTGTAGCAGTGGCCACCGTATCTTCCCGGCTGCCTCCGGCCTTGCGGCACTGCTCGAGAAAACGCGCCGCGTAGTCGCTGCCGAACTGCTCCCGGCCGGCGCTTTTGGGCGGCCGTGCGGCGAAAAAGGGCTCGCGCAGCCGCGCACTGACCACGGACTCAATCACCGCGCCTCGCGCCGCCGCCTTCCCACCGCGGTCGAAGGGTTTGTTGAAAAGTTGCTGCATCAGTTGATCGATCACCATATTGGCGGGGCCGGTATCGAAGGCGACGAGCTGCGACGGCCGCGCGTTGGCGGGCAGCGCCGTCAGGTTGCCAATGCCTCCCAGATTCTGCAACACGCGGCCCCGCGTTGGGTGGCGAAAGAGCACGTAATCGAGCAGGGGAACCAAGGGTGCACCCTGGCCTCCAACGACCATGTCTGCGGGACGAAAGTTCGAAACCACGGGCACGCCGCTTTGCTCGGGCCAGCATTGCCATCTCGCCAATCTGCCAGGTGCAGGCGGCCTCGCGTCCCAGATAGCGCGTCGGTGTGGCCTGGTGGTAGATGGTTTGGCCGTGGCAGCCGATCAGATCCAGCCGGCAGGGATGGCGCTTCAGGGCTTCGGTAACCGCTTCGGAGTAGGCCTGCCCCAGTCGCCAATGCAACCGCGCCAACTCAGCGGTCGCAATCGCTTCGGCATTCATCGCCGCCAGCACGGCACGGCGCAGTGCGGGCGCGAAAGGGAAGCCGGCGTGGGCAAGCAGTTTTAATTTTGGGAAGGCCGCGTCCTTTGCGTCCGGTGTTATGCGGGTAAAGGCTACGTCGATTCCATCGGCTGAGGTGCCGCTCATGATGCCGGCTACCGTCAACGGTGTCAGTTCACTCATGCCCGGGCGACCTGCTCGGTAAACTTTTCTACCGCACCGCGCATTTTGTTGATTGCGGCCGCGGTGGGCGCTGGCGGCAGCGCGTCCCTCTTCAGGTGCATGGTGTGAAATGACTGGGCACGCGCAGCTGCCCGGCGAAGCACGCGGGCAAAGGCCGGGGAAGTCTCAGCCTCGTGCAGCAGGGCCTCGTAGGCGGCAAATACCAGCACCGGGTCGCGGCAAATCTCCACCACGTGCATGCCGGCCGCGAGCGAACGAATCGCTGCATCGGCGATGCCCATGTAATTGAGGATGCCGCCCATCTCCATATCGTCGGAGACGATCAGACCGCGGTAGCCGATCTCTCGTACCAGGACCTCTTTTATCCAATAGCCGGAGACGGAGGCAGGTTCAGGCACTGCCGCGGTATAGGATGCGTGCGAGACCATCACCATGGGCAGTTGCGTGGCTAGCTGCCGGTAGGGCAGCAGGTCCTCTTTCCACAGCAGGCTGAGAGGTTTGGTGATCGAGGGAGTGGCATGGTGCGAGTCCACCTGCCCGCTGCCCAGGCCGGGGAAGTGCTTTCCGCAACCCAGCACATCTTGTTGCGCCAGTCCCTCAAGAAAGTGCCTGGCGTAGCGGATGACCTGAGCCGGATCGCCAGAGACGACCCGCGTGGTCATCACATCGGCAGAGGCATCGGTGCGCAGATCGAGCACGGGCGCGAAAGTGGTGTTCAGGCCCAGCAGATGCGCCTCCTGACCGATGAGGCTGCCATGCTTCTTGAACAGCGCCGGCTTATTGGTGGCGGCAACCGCGAAGGGCGACGGCATCGGGCGCAATCAAATCGCGCAGCCGGTCTACGGTGCCGCCTTCGACATCGATGCAACGCAGCATGGGCGATTCCACCGCCTGCTGGGTGGAGTGGAGCAGGGCAGTGGGTTTGCGCGGCGTCTTCGATATTGCGGCGAAAGAGGATCACTCCGCCGGGCCGCAGCAGGCGTAGCCACGCTGCTTCCATCGCGCTGAGTTGGGCGCCTTCCAGGCCCACCACCAGCACCTGGCCGGCTGCTTGTCTCAAGCTCATCGCGCTCACGAATTCCCCCGGCCGCGAATCTCATTCTTTAGCTCTTCGAGCAGATTCAGAGCCTGCAGCGGGGTCAGGCTGTTGGTGTCGGTCTGCTCCAGGCGATCGAGAATCCGCTGCGAGAGCGGAGTGAACATGGTTAGCTGCAGCGGCGCATCCGTTTCCTGGGCCACATTCCTCTTCTCCGACTGCTCGTGCTGCACCAGCACCTGGCGCGCGCGCTCAATGACCGATAGCGGGAGGCCGGCCAGGCGAGCCACTTCAATGCCGTAGCTTTTGTTCGCTGCGCCCGGCTCGATGGCGTGCAGGAAGACAATGCCTTTTGGCGTCTCTTTGACGGCGACGCGCAGATTCTTCAATCCTGGCAACTGCTCAGCCAGCAGAGTGAGCTCGTGATAGTGGGTTGCGAACAGCGTTCTGGCGCCAACCTGCGCGTGCAGGTATTCGAGCGTGGCCCAGGCTAGCGAGAGGCCATCGAAGGTTGCGGTTCCGCGGCCCATTTCGTCCAGCAGGATGAGCGATTGCGCTGTGGCGGTGTTGAGAATGGTCGCGGTCTCGGTCATTTCCACCATAAAGGTGGAGCGCCCGCGGGCCACGTTGTCGCTGGCGCCGATGCGGGTGTAGATGCGGTCCACAATGCCCAGCCGCATACTCTTGGCGGGAACGAAACAGCCCATCTGCGCCATGATGACCAGCAGCGCCGCCTGGCGCAGATACGTCGACTTGCCACCCATGTTCGGCCCGGTGATAAGCAGCAGGCTGGGGCCGCCGGTCTCGACATAGAGGTCGTTGGGGACGAATTTGGTCTGTCCCACCGCTTCCAGCAGGCACTCCACCACGGGATGGCGGGCGGCTACGGTTTCCAGCACCGCGGACTTAACCAGTCTGCGGGCGCACGTAGCTGCGCAGCGCGGCCAGGTGGGCGAAGTTGGCCAGCAGGTCGATCTCGGCAATCACTCCGCTGGTGACGCGAATGCGGCCGGCAGACTTGCAGGATGGTCTGGCGGAGCTCGGCGAAGATGCGTTTCTCAATCTCGATCGACCGCTCATGGGCGGTGAGGACGCTGATCTCATACTGCTTCAGCTCCGGGGTGGTGAAGCGCTCGGCGTTGGCCAGGGTCTGCTTGCGTTCGTAGTCCGGGGGCACGGCGGCCAGGTTGGCGCGCGTTACTTCAATGGAATATCCGAAGACATTGTTAAAGCGAACCTTTAAGGAATGGATGCCGGTGCGCTTGCGCTCCCGCTCTTCGATGGTGGTGATGGATTGGCGCGCGTTGGCGCCCAGGGAGCGCAGCTCATCCAGCTCCGCATCGACGCCGGCCGCGATGGCGCCGCCGTCGGCCAGGTTCACCGGAGGCTCGGGCAGGAGCGTCCGCTCCAGCCGTTCGCGCAGATCTTGCAGCAGATCGAGCCGCTGCGCGCACGCCTGCCAGCGCGGGGCTTTGAGCCTCTCTAAGCCGGCATGCAGGTCGGGGAGGCGGGCGAGCGATGCTCCCAGGCTGGCGGCATCGCGGGGCCCGGCGCTGTCGAGCGAGATGCGGGAGAGCATGCGCTCCATATCCTGGATCGCGCTCAGCGTCTTGCGTAATTGCTCGCGATCGATCAGGTTGCTTTCTGCCACTGCGACTGCTTCCAGGCGCGACTCGATCTCCACCCGGTCGATCAGGGGGCGCACCAGCGATGCCCGCAAGAGCCGCTTGCCCATGGGGGTCATGCAGCAGTCCAGGTTGGCGTAGAGGGTCGCTTCATTGGTCCCGCCGGACCAGAGGGGTTCGATCAGCTCCAGGTTGCGCACGGTGACGGCATCCAGCTGCAGGTTCTCCGCCCGCTCGTAGTAGCGGATGTTGTTAATGTGCTGCAACTCGATCTGCTGGGTGGCGCGGGCGTAATGGACGATCGCGCCGGCGGCGATGGCGGCCGACCGGGCGCTCGCCAAGCCAAAGCCTTCGAGCGAGTTCGCTCCCAACTGCCTTTCCAGGAGAGGGATGGCGTAGTCCGCGGTGTAGACCCACTCCTCCAGGCGGGTTTTGGTGCCGATCTTGTCGATCTCGGCTTCCATTTGCGGGTCGAGCGGGGGCAGTCCGGACGAAAGCAGGACTTCGCTGGGCTGGGCCTTGATCAGTTCGTCGATACAGAAGCCCAGGCTTCCGGGGCCGGTGAACTCCGTGGTGCGGAAGTCGCCGGTGGAGAGATCGAGCAGGGCCAGCGCCGCCACCGGACCGGCCAGGTGGAGCGCGGCGAGGTAGTTGTTGCGCTCCGAGGCCAGGGTCGGGTCGATGGCGGTGCCGGGGGTGAGCACCCGGGTCACTTCGCGGCGGACGATTTTCTTGGTGAGCTTGGGGTCCTCCATCTGTTCGCAGATGGCGACCCGGTAGCCCTTGCGCAGCAGCCGGGAGAGGTAGGTGTCGGCGGCGTGGTAGGGAACTCCGCACATGGGGACGGAGCGCTCTTTATCCCGTGCGGTCAGCGTGATTTGCAACTCCCGGGCGGCGATCTGCGCATCTTCAAAGAAGAGCTCGTAGAAGTCGCCCATGCGGAAAAACAGCAGGGCATCAGGATTTTGGCGCTTGGCGGCCGCGTACTGCCGCATGAGGGGCGTGGTGGCCGCGTCGGTTACATCGGTCGTCGGAGCTGGAGGAAGAGTAGACACGGAAAACGCCAGCATATCGTGAATGACGTGCTGGCGTTTAACGATAAGCCGGGGAGGGGCCGATTACCTCAGGCGACGATCCGGGGTTCGTGGTTCACATGGGCGTCGGAGCCGTGCTGCTTGACCATCTTGTTGTAAATGCCGAGCAGGAGGAACGGAGCAGCCCACTGCCCGATAAATAGGGCATGGTGGTCCTTGCCAGTGGTTTTAAGGATGAGGGAACCCACGATTGAGGTAAGGGCTGCACCCAGGAAGAAGCTGGTGGGCAGCTTGGCGGAGTAGCTCTCCATCAGGGCGGTGGTTTGATCTTCCGGTATCTCTCCGGCGCGTACGCGATAATCCATAGTTAAATCTCCTGTCTCAAAGACGGTGAAGCAGATGGGGGACTCTGGCCGCCGCAAGAAGCGGATCAAAATACCTCTTATCGGCTGGGAGGGTAAGGCGGGTGAAAAGGATGCACGCTCCAGGGGGGCGATCGCGGGTGAAATTCCCGAAGTTGAACAGGGTCAAATTAAGGCTGGGTTTTTGCGTGGGCTGGGGAACGGTGGTTGGAGGTCCAAAAAGGCGCGTCGAGTGCTGTGGTATCCCACTCAAGCCAAAAAAACGGCTTGAATGGGGCACCCACCCTTCGTTCGGGGTGACAAAGGGGAAAACAAAGCTGGGTGCCCCATTCAAGCCCGGTTTTGGCTTGAGTGGGATACCACAGCACTCGACGCGCCTTTTTGGGTCTCTAGCATGGCGAGCGTCCGGGACAGGCCCATTCCCGGACAGTTATACTGAATGATTGCGGGAATCGGTATGTTTCTATTGTGGTTAAGAGTTGCTGCGGTGCTGTACGCCGTTGCGAGCATTTCTGCACTGCCGGCGGTGCTTTATGACAAGCCCGGGTGGAAGAAGCTCTGCGTCCCGGCGGCCGTTGGCGGCTTTTTCTTCCATTTTGTTTCGCTTATCGAGATGCTTGCCGCCTCGCACCACTCCCTGCCAGTGGGGATGCACGAGGTGCAGTCACTGCTGGCGTTGCTGATTTGTGCCGCCTTCCTGCTGGTCGCCTTGCTCTACCGGACCGTCTCCTTCGGCATTTTCGCTCTGCCCCTGTCGCTGCTGCTGGTTCTGGGGCCGGCCATGGGCCCGGACCACTGGACCTTTCAATCTCCCGGGATCCGCAGCGGATGGCTCTCGCTGCACATCGTCGCCCTGCTGGCCGCCTATGCCGCCCTCATCTTCAGCCTGATCGCCAACTTCCTCTACCTGGTGCAGGAGCGCCGCCTCAAGAGCAAGAGCAATGTTGGTTTCCTGGCCTGGCTGCCGCCGCTCGAGACTATGGAGCGCATCGCCTCCGGTATGCTGCTGATCGGGTTCCCTTTCATGACCCTCGGTCTGCTGGCGGGGTCGTTGATCGCCCAGGAGAGCGTCGGGCCGGTTTATTTTAAAGATCCAAAAGTCTTGCTCTCTTTTGCCATGTGGGCACTCTATCTAGTAATGCTTTTTGTGCGCCGCCAGGTCGGTCTTCGGGGAAGGCGAGCTGTCTACCTCTCCAGCCTGGTGTTTCTGGTCGTGATCAGCGTCTGGGCGGCCAACCAGCTCAGCTCCGTACATAGGTTCACCGCGCCATGAATATTGTCCTGTTGGGGTTGAACCACAAGACCGCGCCCATCGAGTTGCGCGAGCGGCTGGCCATTGGGCCGCAGCAACTGGAGGAGGCGACGCGCTCGCTGATGCAGTCGCCGGGGGTGCTGGAGGGCATGATTCTCTCCACCTGCAACCGGGTGGAGCTGCTCACCAGCCTGGACGCCGGACGCACCCCACCTGATGGACTTTGTCGGCAACTATTTCAGTATCGAGCCCGAGCTGCTGACGCCGCACATTTACGAGTACCGGCAGGAGAACGCCGTGCGCCATCTCTTCCGCGTGGCCTGCAGTCTGGACTCCATGGTCATTGGCGAGCCCCAGATCCTGGGCCAGGTTAAGAGCAGTTACCTGGCGGCGCGCTCCGCGGGGGCGATCCGCGGCCACCTGGACAAGGTGCTGCAACGCGCCTTTGTGGTCGCCAAGCGGGTGCGTACCGAGACCCAGATCGGTAACTCATCGGTATCGATTGCCTCGGTGGCGGTGGAGCTGGCGCGGAAGATATTTGGCTCGCTGCGAAGACAAGAAGGTCCTGATCGTCGGCGCAGGCAAGATGAGCGAGCAGGCGGCTCGCCACCTGATGAACCAGGGCGCCGGAGACCGTGCTGGTAGCCAACCGCACCCACGAGCGCGCCGAGCAGTTGGCCCAGCGCTTCGGGGGCAGGGCCATCCGCTTTGACGACCTGTACGCGAGCGCAGACCAGGCCGATATCATCATCACTTCGACCGGCTCGCCGCGGCCGGTCTTTCGCCGCGAGCACGCGCAGCACTTTTTGCAGCAGCGGCGGGGGCGGCCCATGTTCTTCATCGATATCGCGGTGCCGCGCGACGTCGATCCTGAAGTCAACAAGCTGGACGGCATCTTTCTCTACGACATCGACGACCTGCAGTCGGTGGCCGGATCTCACCTGAAAGAGCGCGGCAAAGAGGCGGAGCTGGCGGAGGCGATGATCCTGGCCGAGGTGACCAAGTATCAGCGCCGGCTGCACGCGCTGAACGTGGCGCCCCAGATTATGCAGTTGCAGCAATCCGCGGAGCAGATTCGCCAAGCGGAGCTGCGCCGCGTGGCGAGCCGCCTGCAGACCCTTTCCCCCGAGCAGCAGGCCGCCGTGGAGGCGCTGACCCGCGGCCTGGTGAACAAGTTTCTCCATCAGCCGGTGCAGGCCATCAAGGCCGCAGCGAGCGAAGGAAATGTGGTTGCGGTGGATGCCATCCGCGAAGCCTTTGGGGTAAGCGGGCCGGGGCCTGCCGCAGACGAGGAAGATTTCTTCGCGGACCTGGCGGAACTTGAAGACCAGGAACGCAAGCATTGATCCGCATCGGTTCCCGGGGATCGCAGCTGGCGCTGTGGCAAGCCAATCACATCGCAGACGCGCTACGCGGTCTAGGGCATGACGTTTCCATCGAGATCATCCGCACCACCGGCGACCGCATGCAGAACATGGCCTTCGCCTCGGTGGGCGCGAAAGGCATGTTCACCAAGGAGATCGAAGATGCTTTGCTGGCAGGGAGCATCGACCTGGCAGTGCATAGCCTGAAGGATCTGCCCACGGAGCTGGACGAGGCGTTTACGCTGGCGGCGATTCCTCAGCGCGAGGACCCGCGCGACGTATTGGTCTCAGAGCGCTTCGGCGGATTCGACGCGCTGCCGGCGGGAGCGGTGGTGGGCACCAGCAGCCTGCGCCGCCAGGCCCAGTTGCGCGCGCGGCGACCGGATCTGGAATACATTGAATTTCGCGGCAATGTAGACACCCGGCTGGCCAAGCTCGGGCAGGGCAAGGCCGATGCGATTATCCTGGCTGCCGCCGGGCTCGAACGCTTGCAGAAAACCACCGTCATCCGGGAACGGTTTGCGCCCGAGGTGCTATGCCCCTCGCCGGGCCAGGGAGCGCTGGCCATCGAGTGCAGGGCAGGCGATGGGGCACATACACGCGGCCTTGCAGCCGCTCGAGGACCGCGACACACGCATGGCCATCACTGCCGAACGCAGATGCCTGGCTGCTCTGGGGGGCGGCTGCCTGGTGCCCATCGGCGCCTATTGCCACCGTGACGGAGACGAGTTGTCATTGCGCGCCGTGGTTGCCTCGCCCGACGGCCGGCAGATGATCTGCGCCGAAAAGCGGCACGCCGATGGGGCAGTATTGGGCGAGCAGTTGGCACAGCAATTGCTGTCGCAGGGCGCGGGCGGCATCCTGGGCCTGGAGGAGCGGCAGGCGTGAGCGCTGCCCACCACTGGCGGGGAAGCGGATCCTCGTCACCCGCGCCCGTCACCAGGCCGGAAAGCTGGCGGAAGCGCTGGAGGCTTTGGGCGCCGAGGTGCTGCGCCTGCCCTACCATTGAGATCGTCCCGCCGGAAACCTACGCTCACCTGGATGCGGTGCTGGAGGTGATCAGCGGCTTCGATTGGCTGATCGTGACCAGCGCCAATGGAGCCGCGGCCCTGGCCGACCGCATGCAATTTTTGGGAATTCCCGTGGAGCGGTTGCAGCATTTGCAGGTGGCCGCGATTGGTCCTGCGACTGCCGTAGCCGTGGGCCGCATTGGGCTGAAAGTGTCTGCCATGCCGGACGAGTATGTGGCCGAGGCGGTGGTGGCCATGCTCAAGGAGAAGGTTGTGGGGTGTCGTGTCCTGCTGGCGCGCGCGGCGGTGGCTCGTGACGTTATCCCCGAGCAACTGCGGCAATGTGGAGCGGATATCCACGTGGTGGAAGCCTACCGCACCGTGATTCCCAGTGATTCCATCGAGCGGCTTCGCGAGTTGTTCGCAGAAGGGAAGCCGCTGCCTGACGCGGTGACGTTCACAAGCTCCTCGACAGTGAGCAATTTTTTCGCGCTTCTCGCCGCGGCGAAAATGGAGAAGCCGCCCGGGTTACGGGCGGTCTCGATTGGGCCCGTGACGACACGCACCTTACGTCAGCATGCGTGGGAGCCGGCCGGCGAAGCTTCTCGCTACGATATCCCCGGGGTTGTGGCGGCCTGTGTAGATTTGCTTGGATAGAAAAGACCCGTGAAATATCGTCCTAGTCCGCTTTTAAAGCTTCTCCGCCGATTAGCTCGTTCGATCGATGCCAACGGAGTGCGCGGGGCTATGGTCCACTCGGGGCGACGCCTCTTCCGATCGCTCAAGAACCATGGCTTACAAGGTACCTTGAGCCGCGCGTTCATCAAGGCCCCCACGGTAGCCGGTGAACCGGCGCCAGAGTTGACACATCCTTTTGATTTGCAGAACGGCACCGATACCGGAGGTTACTATTTCAGCGAAGACCTGCATGGAAAGACCCTGTCGAGCTTTTACACCACGCCTTACTACGGCATTCCACCGTCTGCGCTCGCCAGCGCGCTCTCGGACTTGAGTATTAACTATAACGAGTTCACCTTCGCCGATGTGGGTTGCGGCAAAGGCCGGGCGATCATGGTTGCTGCCCAATTTCCCTTTCACCGTTTATGGGGAGTGGACATCTCTCCGGAACTCTGCGAAATTGCCCGGGCTAACCTCGCGCTCAGGCCCGAGTGGGCAAACCGGTCCACCATCATCCACGAAGACGCGGCCTCTGTGACCTACCCGGAGGGTCCGTTACTCATTTTTATGTTTAATCCCTTCCTCGCACCGGTACTCCGCCGCGTGCTCGCGAATTTGGAGATGCAACTCCGTAAGTCACCGCGCACCACCTATGTGCTCTATGCGTGCAATCCGGGATTTACACATGTACTGGGGAGATTTCCATTTTTGCAGGAGATATCTGAATCCATGCACGCTTTGTCCTCAGAAGATGCTGCAGTGAGTCGCTCGGGCCCAGATGAGCACTTCACGCTCTATTCTGCTGTACTCACGAGTTAAAGCCGGCCCGCAGAGCTGGGGAGAGCACCATTCTGTCCATCCCGCTCCACTCATGCCGCGTTGGCCCACCGCCCTCCATTTTGTCATCCCGAGGTTATGACTTTTTTGGATTGCTTGATCGTCAACAACCGCTGGGTGCCCCATTCAAGCCCGGTTTTGGCTTGAGTGGGATACCATGGCACTCACCTAACGATTCTTTCAGCCACTAGTCAATTCCCCATGGATGCACCACCCTCCACTTGTCATCCCGAGCGCAGCCGAGGGATCTGCTGTGCGCCTCGGCCCCACACAAAGGTCTCCGTTCCGTTAGTTCTCCCACAACGCCGTCATCCTGCCTGCCCCGGCTTGCCGTGGGAGCGAAGCGCCTCGCAGACATATCACTTAATAGAGTACTTACGGCGCGCAGTCGAAGGACCTCGAGGATGCTTGTTGGCCTATGCTCTTCAGGGCTTTCTGGCCACCACAACTACAAACAAACAATAAAGTCACAGCCTCCGGTCAGGATCACAAATTGGAGGGTGGCGGCCCACTTCGGCATGAGTGGAGCGGCACAAAAGCAACCAACTCGGTTTCGTTTGCTCGCGTTCTCTTTAACATATCGAGCAAGTTGGGCCGTCGAAAAGGCTTGCTAGGTTGGCCGTGTGAGCCGCAGAATGTTGCCACGATGAATACCCGTTGCTTAGGCATAGCCGCCCTCTTTGCAGGAAGCGTCTTCACGACGACACTCCATGCGCTAGACCCCACTCCCGCTCCGGACCTTCTGGTCTATGGGGGCACGGCGTCAGGGGTTATGACCGCGTATTCAGCAGCACGCGAGGGACTGCGGGTGGTACTGCTGGAACCGGGTATTCATTTAGGGGGCATGGTCACCGGCGGACTCTCGGCTACGGATCTAGGTCACTACACGATCATTGGCGGGTATGCGCGCGACTTCTATATGCAGGCTGCGGCTCATTATGGTGTGCTCGATCTGAACCGTCCCGCTAACTGGCTCTCCGAACCGCATGTGGATGAAGAGATCTTTCGCGCCATGCTGAAAGGGGCTGGGGTCGAGGTTCACTTTCACGAGCGGATACGCGAGCAGGCCGGCGTGGAGCTCCAGGGCAACCATCTAATCTCCATTACTACTGCGGACGGAACCCACTGGCCGGCAAAGGTATTTGCCGACTGCAGTTATGAAGGTGACCTGATGGCGCAGGCTAAGGTCAGCTATACCTGGGGTAGGGAAGCAGCGTCTGAGTACGGCGAAGACCTTGCCGGCGTGCGTGAAAACACACCCAAACACCAATTCCTCTGGCCGCTCTCCGCCTACGACGAACATCACCGTCTTCTGCCGGAGATTGACCCTGGACCCCTGGCTGCGCCGGGCTCCGGGGACAAGAAAGTTCAAGCTTATAATTTCCGCCTCATCCTTACGAACGATCCCGCCAACCGGCTTCCTTTTCCTCGCCCCCAGGGATACGACCGTGCTCGCTTTGCATTGCTGGAACGCTACCTCAATGAATTCCAGCAACACATGGGCCGCGCGCCGGGCTTTCGGGATGTTACGAATCCGGTGATGATCCCTAACCACAAGGCGGACTTCAACAACAATGGTCCCGTTTCCACAGACTACATTGGTCACAGTTGGAAGTATCCGGAAGCCAGCTACGCCGTTAAAGCAGAACTGTGGCAGGATCACCTGCTGTACACAAAATCCTTCTTCTATTTTCTTTCTCAGGATGCCAAGGTGCCGGCCAGTCTACGGGCTGAGGTAAACCAATGGGGTTTGCCGAAGGATGAGTTCGCAGACACCGATCACTGGCCCAATCAACTCTACATTCGTGAAGGCCGCCGCATGGTGGGAGAGTATGTGATGCGTCAGTCGGATTTACAGACCGGGCGCACCAAGCCCGACTCCATCGGGATGGGATCGTACAACAGCGATTCGCACAATATTCAGCGCGTCGCCATGCCGGATGGCACGGTGAAGAACGAGGGAGATGTTCAGGTTCCGGTGGAACCCTATGAGATTGCCTATCGCAGCATCACGCCCAAGCGATCGGAAGCAGAGAACCTGCTGGTGCCGGTGTGCCTTTCGGCCAGCCATGCTGCGTACTCTTCCGTGCGCATGGAGCCGCAGTACATGATCATCGGGCAGGCTGCGGGCGTGGCTGCCGCGCTCGCCATTCGGACTCACACGCCGGTTCAGGACGTTGCTATCCCCGATTTGCAGCAGAAGTTGCACCAGCACGGCGCGATACTTCACTTGAGCGAGGAGTTTTCTGCGGCAGCAAAGCACTAACTTGTTTCCTGTTGACTCCTCAGCGAGCGTGTAAGTACACTCCTTGGCGCTATTCCAGATCCCGGGAGCGTCCTCATGAAATCGTGGATCTTCGCTCTTGCCCTCGCTCTGCCCCTTTCTCTGCAGGCTCAGAACTGGAGGCTGTATGTCGATAACAGCACCGGCGAAGACGTATCGGTGATCGACCTGAACTCGCTGAAGGTTGTCGACGATATAAGTATCGGCGCTTCCCTCATCCACGGCCTGGCCTTGACCCCCGACGGCAATCTACTTTTCGTCACCGTTGAGTCAGACCATACGCTGCGGTTAGTGGATACCCGAACCAACCAGATCATGGCCACCATCAAGCTCAGCGGCCGGCCCAATGAGTGCGCAGTGACGCCGGACGGCCACTACGTGGCTGTGCCCATTCGCGATGGGGATAGCGTCGACATCGTCGACGTGAAGGAGAGGAAAGTAGTCAAGACGTTGCCCATCAAGGAGCCCCACAATGCGGTCAGCACCGCCAGCAATCGCTACCTCTTTGTGAGTTCCATGGGATCGAACGCAGTCAATGTAATTGACCTCAAGACCATGTCCTTCTCCGCCGTTATCCCGGCGGGCGGAAGACCAAGGCCGTATGTGATTTCATCTGACGGCACGACGATGTACGTTGCCGTCTCCTATCTGCACGGATTCGACATAGTGAATATCGCGGATAAGAAGGTTCTTGAGCGGGTGGAGATGCCGGCCCAACACACCGGACCCCCTCGCCCGCGCAAGTTTGAAACCCCCGACACCTTGACCCATGGTCTCGCACTTACCCCTGATGGCAAGGAACTGTGGGTCACTAGTTTGCTCGATGACTGCATTTACATATATGACCTGCAAGCGAAGAAGTTCACCGGCCGGCTGGATACTGGAGATGGCCCGAACTGGATCGTGTTTTCTCCCGATGGTAAATATGGCTGCGTCAGCAACACGGACAGCGACGACGTTTCCATCTTCGACGCACGGGAACACCGCGCACTGGCTCGAGTCAAGGTGGGAAAGGTACCCAAGCGCCTGGTGATCGGAGGCGAACCCAAGGCGCATAAACCAGCGCTCAGCTCTCCCCTCTCATGATGTCGTCGACCCAGGACTCGTCAGCGCCCAGAAGAGCGCTCTGCTGAAGCTGGGCGACGCTCAGCGGGCAGCTTTGCTTGAGATCGTCAAAGAAATCTGCTTCGATGGTGGCCGCCAATTGCCGATCGAGGACCGCGAGGTTTACTTCGTCGTTGAGGGCGAAGGATCGGTGATCGAAGTTGGTCGATCCCACTACGCTCCATAGGCCATCCACGGTCATCAACTTGGCATGGATCATGGAGGGCTCATATTCGTAGATTTCCGCACCCGCCTCCAGGAGATGACGCACGCTACGATGGCTTAGCCTTCTGATCGTGGGATGGTCGATGCGCGGGCCGGCGGTCAAGATCTGCACTGCGACCCCCCGTTTCCGAATGGCCTCGATTAATGCCTGGCGCGCGCTTCTATCGGGCAGGAAGTACGGAGTGGTGATGCGTATAGTCTCGCGCGCGCTGTTGATCAAGGCTTGAAAGAGAATGCGTGCCGAGGTGCCGCCGCCGCGGGGCGTGCTGGTGACCACGAAGCTTTCAGCGCCGTCGGCGGTAGCGCGGAAAGCAAATTGTTTTGCGCCGGAAAGAATCTCCCCGGAGGCTTCAAGCCAGTTTTCGCAGAAGGCAGATATGAGACCGGCTACCGCCTCGCCTTCGACGCAAAATACGGTATCGCGCCAGGCGGGAACCGAGGTTTCGACTAACCAATGATCGCCCACGCCCGCACCACCGATGAAACCTGTCTCCCCATCCACGATCAATAGCTTGCGATGGGTCCGATTATTTGCGTTCGGCCAGGTGTTCCAGCGCAAGGGGTGGTACCAACGCATCTGGCCGCCCGCCGCGCGCAAACCGTTGAAGTAGGAGTCGGGGGTGCCAAAGCTGCCGAGGGCATCGATAATGACCCGCACCTCGACTCCGGCCGCGGCTCGCTCGGTGAGCGAAGCCAACATCTCGTCGGCAACTTGTCCTGGTGTGAATTCGTAGAATTCCAGGTTGATGGCTTGTTTCGCCCGGCGGATGGCTTCGAGTTGTGCGGGGTAGAACTCGACTCCGTTCCTGAGCCGCGAGATGCGCGAGTGGCGCAGAGTGCCATCGGTCACGATGCTAAGAAACTGAAGGAACTCGTAGGAGTCGAGAGCGGCCTTGTTTTCGTCCGGCATGGAATAGGGAATCGCCGGGCCGAAGTAGTTCAACAAAAATCTGGCCGCAAAGAAGAAGGTGGCCCCCACCCCGATGGTGGCAAGGGCGCGGGTGGTGCGGTGTGGCTTGCCGCCGGCAACCTGGTCAGTCATGCAGTGCAAGGATACAGGCATAAGGGCCAAACGGACGAAGGTCCATCAAACTTTAACTTTGGCTGGTTTAGGCGCGGAATCTCTCCGCGCTGCGAGCCTTGGCTTTTGCCGCCTCCTCTTCGCGGCTCTTTGGGGCCGCATTCGTTTCCAGCGAATAGAGAAGCCGGCTCGAGATGGCGGCCACGTCGTCCACCGCCGCCAGGAAGGCAGCTTCGTTCGCCTTCGAGGGCTTACTGAACCCGCTTATCTTTCTCACGTACTGCAGCGAGGCGGCACGCACCTCTTCAGCAGTCACGGGTGGATCGAAGTTGAATAGCATTTTGATATTCCGGCACATACCCGAGGACCTCGTTCACGGAACTTACAGCTGGACGCACGCTGGGGCGGGTCAGCGATCTTGCGTTACTCCGCTCTAATATACCCGCTCGCCCGCGCTTTCGCCTCCGCTGCAGCCTTTAGAATGGACCCGGACCGAAGTATTGCAATGCAGGATTGGTGACGGATGGAGTCAAATAGATTACTGATGCACGCCCAGCGGCTCCAGGCCATTGCGCAGGCTGGGATAGCTTACACAACCAATGAATATGACCTGGAACGCTTTGAAGAAATCCGAGGTATCAGTGTCGACTTGCTTGAGGAACTGACCGATGAGCCGCGGGAGAAGATCATTCGCACCTTCGCCTCCGAGTCCGGATACCAGACGCCGAAGGTGGATGTGCGGTCGGTGTTATTTCGCGGAGACAACGAAATTCTGCTGGTGAAGGAAAAGAACGACCAGGGAAGGTGGACGCTGCCTGGCGGTTGGGCCGACGTTGGCTATTCACCGTTTGAGGTGGCCATGAAGGAGGCGGAAGAGGAAACGGGATTGCGCGTTCGGGCGGTGCGTCTGCTGGCGCTTTATGACAAGCGCAAGCACCCGCATCCGCCCCAGCCCTGGTATGTTTACAAAGCTTTTGTGAAATGTGAGATCGAAGGCGGCGAGTTAGCACAGGAAACCGCGGAGACAACGGGCGCTGGGTGGTTCCGGGCGGAGCAGTTGTCGTCTCTTGCGCTTTCCACCGACCGGGTGACGGAGTCACAGTTGTTAACGCTCTTCCGATTTGCTCGTGACCCAAATCTGCCGGCTGTATGCGACTAATGGCGAACCTGGGGCGCCCGTCCAATTCTTATGAGGTTCTGCCAGGCAATGTAAAGAGGGAATAGGCTACTGCACGGTCACCGTAACGGCCATGGTCGAACGCCCATACTGATTGGTGGAGTTCAAGGTGTACGTGGTGGTGGCAGCGGGGGTCACCGTTTGCGTTCCGCCGCGGACCGGGCCGACGACATCAATGAAATCGTAAGAGTCATTGGTGACCGTCCAGCTTAAGATCACCGGCGTACCGGCCTTTACCGTGGTTTGCGAGGCGGTGAAGCTGCTGATGGTGGGCACGGCGCCGGTGGGGGCGGTGGCATCATCGTATTGGGTTCCCATTTGCACCACATCAAAGCTTGACGCATCGATGGCTTTCAATGCGTCCAGGTCGTTGTCGTCCCAGCGCGCATCAGGCGCTCCCTGGAAGAACATGTTGCTGCCGTTATCGGCGACAATCAGGCCGTAGTTCTGCATGGCTTTGAGGATCACCTGGTTGGCGGCGCTGAAGCTGGAGATGTCGAAGCTCGCCTTGAGCCGGAGGCGCATCCCCATGATGTTGTTGGTGCTGGAACTATTGCCCGCCGCGTGAGTGGCCGGGGCGACAAATAATCCTCCATTGGCATCGCTTTTGGTTTGCGCCACAGTCACGCGGATGGCGTGATTGATGGCGCCCGCCGCTACTTCGTCGTAGCGCACCAACCCGGGAAAGATGGGCAAGCCAGCGGCATCTGCCGAGGTCCATCCATAGGGACGGCGCTCGGTGCTGGTCAGGTCCCAGATGGCCCCGTTGGCGGCGCTCCAGGCGCCGTTGCACTGCTGTGTTTGCCAGGTCTCATAGATCCAACACTGTGTCTTATCGATCACGATCAGGTGATTGTCTCCCGTGGTGCTGCAGGCGGGCGGAAAGCCCTCGATCGGAGCGGTGCTGGGGATCGGGTAGAGCGTGATGTCGCTCTCGCTGGGATAAGTCGTCATCGTCACGGGCACGCCCGGAGTGGTGTTAGAGTCCACGACAACGTAGGGTATCCCGTAGTTTCCATCCACAACGTTGGAGAAGTCCGGGTGCAGGTTGCTTCCCGTGAGCGCGGTGATGATGGCTGCCGAGTTGGGATCGATCGCGGCGGAGGCGATGTTCGTGTTCCAGAGGTTTGAGGTGGGGAAGGGCACGTAGCCGTTAAGACTCGCTCCGTTGCCCGTGCTCATGTTGCCGCAGGACGGACCGGCTGATGAGTTGACCGTGATGCTCAGGTTACCCGTCTGCGAAAGGGGAGTAGGCGTACTCGAATCCACCACCTGGACGGAGAAGGCCGTGCTTCCTGCCTTGGTGGGTGTACCGCTGATGATGCCCGTGGAGGAGAGGGTTAATCCTGCAGGCAGGGAAGTGCTGTTGGCCAGGGTGAAGGTATATGGGGTGACTCCACCGGTCGCTCCCAGTGTTGCTGAATAGGCGGTATTCAAGGTTGCGTTGGGTAGTGTGGTCGTGGTCAGGGTGAGCGCCGGGCCGCCGGATATGGTCAGCGTGAGCGTAGCCTGGGCGGTTTCGGGAGGAGTAAAGGAATCCGTGACCACAAAGGTCAACGAGTAGGGGCCGCCGGATCCGGCGGCTGGGGTGCCGGAGAGGACTCCACCGGGTGAAAAATTCAATCCAGCAGGCAAGCTGCTGCCTGATGCTAATGTCCAGGTATAAGGACTGACGCCTCCGGAGGCTTGCAGAGTGGTCGATGGATAGGGCGACGTGGCAGCTCCCGCGGGCAGGGACGTTGTGGTCACGGCGAGCGTGGCCGGGCTGATCGTGAGGCTTAGATTAGACGCGGCTGACTGCGCCGAAGGCTGTGTTGAATCCGTCACCTTGATGGTTACTGAGGCGGTCCCAATGGAGCTTTGCGCGGGTGTACCTGTAATCGCTCCGGTTGCGCTATTGATGGACAAGCCACTGGGCAGGCTGGCCGCGCTGTAAGTGTAGGGAGTGGTGCCGCCGGACGCTGCGACCGGACTGCTATACGCGGAGCCCACTGTTCCTGCCGGAAGGGAAGTCGTGGTGAGCGTCAGGGTGCTGGGTTGGGACGGGCTTGCCGGGGTCTGGCTGCCCGGACTGCATCCAGCGAGAAGTACCGTCGTCCCAACGATCAGACGCCATCCCGGTTTACGCATGGTTTAGCCCATTCCGATGCTAAACCAGGAATTTGTAACAGGTGAAGAGTGTATCGATACAGGACTGTACGCCAAAGTTGTAGTTACGAGTTAGGCAACGGCAGATCGGTCTGCTTCTTTTGAATGACATCAGAGCTGTCCAAGTTAGGGGAAGGTACGGTTTTTTTCGCGTGTATGTTGCTGAGAAGATTAAGACGAGTGGGAGCGTACGAAATCAGGTTGCCGGAGGATTTGCGATCTACCCATCCACCAGCACCAACGTTGCATGGAAGCGCCGCCCTCCACTTTGTCATCCCGAGGAGCCGACTTGCCTATGGCAAGTTAAGCGAGAAATGACACCGGCAGCAAAAGCATTGGGTGCCCCATTCAAGCCGTACTTTGGCTTGAGTGGGCTAGGATGCCTCCCCGACCTGTTTGTCATCCCGAGCCTTTGTTGCTGGTGAGGCAAGCTGGTCAACTACTTGGCCTTTACTCGCTTTTTCTTGGCTGGCCGCGTGCGGACCGGTTTCTTCCCGCCACCCTTTTTCGTGGTCACTGCGGAAGCAGCCAGAAGCGCGATGAGCTTGGAACCGATGGGAGAGCCCAGGCCGCTGCAAGCGTCCCAACCAGGGCCGGCGGAAAATGCGCCGTTGTTTCCCGAGACAATATCGCGGAACGCAGACGCAGCCTTCGCAGCATAAATTTGGGGCTGGATAAAGCCTGCGCTTTTTCCGTTCTGCTGATTATTAAGTGCGATCAGTCCTGCCCAAAGTGGGGCGACGGCGCTGGTGCCGCCAATGACCATGCTTTGACCATCGACGCGTACCTGGTAACCGGTCACAGGGTCGGCGTCTCCGCAAACGTCAGGGACACCTCGACCGCCGGTTTTTCCCGACGGCGCCGGCACCTTGGCGTTCGCTTGCCAGGAAGGCAGGGCGAAGACGTTGCTCACTCCGCCTCCAGTCGCGCCCTCATTGCTGGCCAGTTCGTTCCACACTACTTCGGATGTGATGGTGCTGCCGGTGCCCACGAGCTTGGTTCCACCACAGGCGAGCACGTGCGGGCTGGAGGCAGGGAAATCGACGTTATTGCCGGAAGCTCCGTCGCTTGCGCCGTCGTCGCCCGCGGCGACCGTTATCGTGATGCCGAGCGCCGCGGCGGACTGGCAGGCGGCGTCGAGTGCGGTCATGGCCTGTTTAGTCCAACTGGATTCCGGCCCACCCCAGCTGATCGAAATCACGCTTGGCTTGTTGGTGGTGTCGTGCACAGCGCTGCCGACGGCATCGATGAAGCCCTGGTCGGTGTTGGGCGCGAAGTAGACAACAATCTTTGCCCCCGGAGCGACAGCAGCCGAGACTTCAATATCGAGCATGACCTCGCCATCCGACCCATTCGCATTGCCCGGAGAGTTCTTTCCCTTGTCGACGGAGACAGCAGTTACCTTGGGCGCCGGCAGGCCCAGCTTTTTGAAGTACGCAGTCAGGTCCGCGGCGCGATAGCCGCCACCCAGCTCGATGATGCCGATGGTCTGCCCGGCGGCCTTCGCACCCTCGGGAAACCGGTAGAGCTGGCCCACCTGCACGGGCGTGTACGAGCTGCCGGCTGCGCTGGCATGGGCGCGGGCGAAGCCTCCCGTGCCCCCAACGTTGGCGTTGATGGTGGAACCCAGGACTCGAAAGTGAGGTCGGGCCTGGGGACGATTATCGAGCCCCAGGACCGCCTCCACCGCGCCGGCCAGTTCGGTGGGCAAAAGGATGCTGCCTTCACGAACGCGATAGGTGTTGCCGTCAAGAACCTTTTGCGTCAGGGTGACGCCAAAGGCCTTCTGCATAGCAGTGACCGTTCCGGTGAGCTTGATGATGCGGCGCTCGGGCTTTGGGGTGCCCTTTTCGACGGTCAATCCGAACTCTTTTGCGAAAGCCCGCACCAGTGTGATCGCTGCCGGATCCGCGCCGTGTTGCTGGCGATACTGCGCTCGCGTGAGGCGGTCTTTGCCCAGGCGAGTGGTATTGAGCGGATTCTTGCGCCGGACCATGACAGAAACAGTGAGGACACTGCTGGGCCGGGCCGGCTTTTCGCCGGTTGCCGCGGAAAGGGAAGCCTTTTCACTACCGGCCAGGACTACGCGTTGCTGGGAAGAGAAGCGCGAGGAGGAAGTTTTGGCAGCCATGGGGAGTTCTCCAAAGTCCGCACCATCATAGTCCGCTATACGTTTCCAAGGAAGTTACGAGTGGAATCCAAATGTTGTGCAAGGTATACAACATCACCCGCAACTTTGAGAACGGGAATGCCGGTAGAATGAGTGGAGCAATGCCCACTTCTCTTGATTGG
Source organism: uncultured Acidobacteriaceae bacterium (assembly GCA_963721125.1). Classification (GTDB taxonomy): domain Bacteria; phylum Acidobacteriota; class Terriglobia; order Terriglobales; family Acidobacteriaceae; genus PALSA-350. The sequence goes on from CAVRHZ010000002.1 coordinate 785,034, forward strand.
CCGCTGAAAAATCCGCAGCGCCGCCGCCGCCGCTTCCTTATCCTGCTCGGGGTCGTTGCCCTGATCGTCTTCGGTGGCCGCACCGCGGTCTCGTATTTTGTTGACCTGCTGTGGTTCCGATCGCTCGGTTATGGGAGCGTATTCTCAAAAACGCTGGTTCTGCAATGGAGCATTTTCGCGCTCTTTGCAGCCGCCACCTTCTTCATCCTGTACGCAACCTTCGCCGCCTTGAAACGGGCGCATCTGCCCGATTTGCCCAGCAGCCATACCATCTTCTTCGGTGGACAGCCGGTGAGGCTCCCGGTCGAACCGGTGATGCAACTGCTGGCCTTCGGCGGATCGCTGGTGATAGCCCTGGTCACGGGTGCGGGCATGATGGCGGAGTGGCCAACGCTGGCGCTCTTTCTCTACGCACCGCGGACCATGGGCAGCGTTGTCGACCCCATCTTTGGCAAGCCGCTGAACTTCTTTCTCTTTACTCTGCCTGCCTGGCAACTCATCTCCGGCTGGCTGCTCACGCTCGCCATCATTACCTGTGTGGTGGCTGTTTTCTTCATCGTCATCACCGGCGGAGCCGGGGCCCTGGCCAAGCGCCGCAGCTATCTCATCCTGCCGTGGCGCGGACTTTCCATCACCTTTGCTTTCCTTCTGCTGATCCTCGCGGTACGTGTGTACCTCGGCCGGTACGATCTGTTGCTCGACGATCATACGGTCTTCGCTGGGGTTACCTATACCGACGCACACATCACGCTGGCCGGCTTGCTTCTGGTCTGCGTGGCACTGGTTGCCGGGGCCGTAGCCGCTGTCGCCAACGCCATGACGGTGGCCCGGGGACGCTGGCTGGTGGCCGCCATTCTTCCTGCTGCGCTGTGTTTTGTGGGCGTTCGCGTGGCCGGTTGGTGGATGAGCAGCTTTATCGTCAAGCCGAATGAACTGGTCCGCGAGCAACCCTACATCGCCCACAACATCCTGATGACGCGCCAGGCTTACGGCTTGGACAAGTTCGTGCAGCGTGAGTTTCCCGCGGAGACGACCGTTGGCGCGGCCGATCCGGCGAATAATCAACCGACGTTGCAGAACATCCGCTTGTGGGATTGGCAGGCGCTGCAGGACACATTGCGTCAAATTCAGGAAATTCGCACCTACTATGACTTTCCCGATATCGACATCGATCGCTATGTAATCGATGGCACCTTGCGCCAGGTAATGGTCGCTACCCGCGAACTGAACGTCGAGAAACTGCCCGAGAGCAGCCGCAACTGGATCAATGAGAAGCTCATCTACACCCACGGTTATGGCATCACCATGAACCCTGTGAATGGGTTTACGGCGGAAGGGCTGCCAACCCTATACCTGAGCAACATGCCGGTCCAGAGCACCGTACCCGGCCTGACCGTGACCCGTCCGGAGATCTATTTTGGCGAGCTGACGAATACCGACGTCTACGTCAAAACACGGCAACAGGAGTTCAATTACCCCCAGGGGCAAAGCAACAGTCTTACCTCCTATCAGGGTACTGGCGGCATTGAGCTGGGTGGCTTTTTCCGCCGTATTTTGCTCGCCATCGACCGCGGCGATCTGGGAAAGTTGCCCTTCAGCGATGACGTGAACGCGCAGAGCCGGTTGCTGATGCGGCGTAACGTACGCGATCGCGTAGAGGCCCTGGCACCGTTTCTCACCTACGATCCCGACCCCTATATGGTGGTGGGCGAGGATGGCAGGCTGTCGTGGGTGATGGATGCGTTTACCACTTCGGATCAGTATCCGTATTCGACCCATTACCGGCTGGGCGACGATTTCATTAACTACATGCGTAATAGCGTCAAAGTGGTGATCGACGCCTACGACGGATCCACTACGTTTTACGTTTTTGATAATCAGGACCCGATCCTCGCCGCCTACCGAAATATTTTCCCCAGGCTGTTCAAAGATGGGTCGGCGATGCCCTCCGGACTGCGCAAGCATATGCGTTATCCCGAGCTGTTGCTCAAAATGCAGGGAGACGTCTACGGGCTGTATCACATGACGGATCCTGCGGTGTTCTACAATCGCGATGATCTGTGGACAGTGGCCACGGAACTCGGCATGAGCGAGGGGGGCGGCCAAACCACGCAGCCGATGCAGCCGAATTTCGTATTGATGAAGCTGCCGGATGAAACCGGCATGGAGTTCGTAGAGATTCTGCCGTTCACGCCTGCCAACCGTAACAACCTTATTGGCTGGATCGGAGGGCGCAGCGATGGCGAGCACTACGGCACAGCGGTGGTCTACAACTTTCCCAAGAACAAGCTGGTGGACGGACCGCTGCAGATTGAGGCGCGCATCGATCAGAATGCGCAACTCTCCGGGCAATTGACGTTGTGGAATCAGCAGGGCTCGCACGTGCGACGCGGCACTTTGCTGGTGATTCCCACCGGGCGCGCGCTGCTATATGCGGAGCCGATCTATCTGCAGGCGGAACGTAGCCCGATGCCGGAGCTGCGCCTGGTGGTGTTGGCGCTGCAAGACCGGCTGGCCTACGGGTCGACCTTTGAGGCGGCGCTCACCGCACTGTTTGCAGGTGGAGGTTCATCGCTCACGTCTGCGGAACCGCAGCAGAGAGCTGCTCCCCAATCCGCGGGCGCCCCTGCGCCCCAGCCCGCAGTGGAGCTGAAGCCAACTATCGCCGAAGCGGCCAAAGATCTGGCCGACTATCAAAGGCTGACTGCGGAAGGCAAGTTGGGCGAGGCGGGGCAAAAGCTTGAAGAGTTGAAGCGCGCTATCGATAAGCTGAATACGCCTCAGCGATAGATGCTTAAAGGACAATTCGGGGTACCCAACCCGGCACGACATCCTTAAGCGCTAACTTGTTTAGGATGTTTTTCATCAACCTCCCACAGAATCGTCATCCTGAGCGGAGCGCCTCACAGATTCATCACGTGAAACAGCGCTTGTGCGCGGAGTCGAAGGACCTCGGCCGTGCTTATCTTGCCCATGCTGCTCGGAGCCTTTCGACCACCGAAGGCCGACTCGGGATATATGCTGCGATACACACTTCATGGTCACAGGTACATTTTTTGATGCACTGTAATCATCTTCCATCCCCACGTCTGCTCGGTGGTCGAAAAGTTCTGCGCAGCATGGGTAAGATAAGCACGGCCGAGGTCCTTCGACTCCGCGCACAAGCGCTGTTTCACGTGATGAATCTGTGAGGCGCTCCGCTCAGGATGACGATTCTGTGGGAGGTTGACGAAAAACACTAGCCGCACCGCTTTAACATCGAAGAAATAACTATGGTTAAAAGAACGCAGGAACTCATGGCGTCGAGAGGTTACATTTGGTAATGCGTCGTTATCTTTTAGCCGTCTTCTGTTGCCTGGCAGCCTTTACGGCAACGGCCCAACAGCAGAGCTTTCCTCAACATCTTTTCTTTCGCGTTACCCTGGGGCCGCAGTTCTCGTCCGCAGTGTCCGGCCGGCTGCTGCTCTTTGTTTCAAAAGGACACGGCGACAAGGTAGTCGACAGCGACCTGATGGCGCTCACGAAAACCTATGTTGCGGCTAAAGAGGTCCCCTATTTCGCACCTGGACAGACGGTGAGCGTGGATGCCGACGACATCGTCTTTCCTGCACCCCTGTCGAATGCGCCCTCGGGGGATTACGAAGTGCAAGCGGTGCTCGACGTCGGGCATACCTACAATTATTCCGGGCGCGCGCCAGGCGACCTGGAGAGTGACGTCGCTGCCCTGCCGGCCTGGAACCCCCAGCAACAACCGCCGCCCGCGTTGACGCTGACCACGACCGTACCCGAACCTCCCGATCCGCTCACCAATGAGCCGGAGGTGCTTGCCGCCCTCGAGCAGGTCGACTTTCGCAGTCCAATGCTCAGCCGCTTTTGGGGCCGGGACATACACATGAAGGCCTGGGTACTGTTGCCGCCCGGGTATCGCACACATCCAGCGCAACACTATCCGACGGTTTACTTCACCCACGGCTTTGGCGACACACTGGCTTCCTTACGCAGCCGTTACGCTCCGCCACTTTATCAACGGATGCAAAACGGCAAAATGCCGCAGATGATATGGGTGCTGCTCGATGAGAGCAGCCTTACCGGCACCCATGAATTTGCCGACGGCGTAAACAATGGCCCCTGGGGCACGGCGCTCACCACTGAGCTGATTCCTTATCTGGAAGCCCATTACCGCATGGATGCCCGCGCCAACGGAAGATTTTTGCAAGGTCACTCCTCCGGGGGTTGGGCCACGCTGTGGCTGCAAACCGCATACCCGAAAATCTTTGGCGGAACATGGTCTACGTCGCCCGATCCCAGCGACTTCCACGCATTCAGCACTGTTGATTTATACGCGCCGAAGGCAAATATGTATCACCGCGCGGATGGCTCTGCGCAACCCATCGTTCGCGCGCATGCCAAGGTGCTGGCCACCATGGAGCAGATGGCGCATCTGGAGGTTGTGCTGGGAGACTATGGCGGGCAGCTGTCTTCCTTCGAGTGGGTCTTCTCGCCGCGAGGTCCGGATGGCCGCCCTCTGGAGATGTTTAATCGCGCCACTGGGGCAGTCGATCCAAAGGTTGTTGAATATTGGGGGGAACACTACGATATCGCCCACAAGATTGAGACCCACTGGACCACGCTCGCGCCCGATCTTCGCGGCAAAATCCATCTCTTTGTGGGGACCGACGATACCTTTTACCTGGACGGTGCGGCCCACCGGCTGCAAGCCTTATTGGATCGCTTGCAAGGTCAGGCGCAGTTCACCTTTGTCCCCGGGCGAACACACTTCGACCTGTATCGGGAGGGCGACGATGCATACGCGCTTTTCGATCGGATGGCCGATGAGATGTATGCCGTCGCCAGACCCAGCAGCAAAGGGAAAGTGAGCAAGACTGCAGCAGCTCAGCGATAAGGACCCAGGGAGATGACCAGAATCTCAGCTAAAGCGTCTGATTCGTTACGCCATTGGCGGCTGGTTCCAGCAACGATGGTGACGGAATCACCGCGCTCGAGAGTCTGCTCGCTTTCCTGCAGTTTCAGGATCACTTTGCCTTCAAACACCATGGCGAATTCATCAGAGATGGAAGGCGTGGCGTGGTTTCCCGTGAGGCCGCTGGGCTTGACGATGAGCATGGATGCGCGGAATTGCGATGCATTGGAAAGCGCTCCGAGCGATGCTATCTCGGCCCGCGACCAATCCAGGGCCATGTGGGAGCGGTCACTGGCGCGCACGATATTGACCTGCTGATTGGCTGAGAGAAAAAACTGTCCCAGCGTCACGCCCAGCGCGTTAGCTATCTTCTCCATCGAAGAGATCGAGGGCGAACACTGCCCATTCTCAATTTGCGAGAGAAAGCTGGCGGAGAAGTCCACTCGTTCGGCGAGAGCCCGGAGTGACATGCCATGTTGTTCCCGTAGATAACGCAGAGACGTCCCCAGAGTTTGTTCGATCATCCTACCGCCAACTCATTTCGCAATTCTTGATTTTCGTACACTGGTGCGTAACAACCACCAGTGGCCTAAGTATATCGAGAAGAATGCGATAGGAGCCCTGCCACTACGCCCACACACAGGCTATCTAATGGCTATATCTATTGGCCAAATTACTCCCTAAAGGTAAGCGGCTTAGTGGCTGCTCCATGTTTTATCAGTGGAGTAACACAGCGGCTCCAGCGTGCAATCGGCACAGCGCGGTTTGCGGGCGATGCAAACCTGGCGTCCGTGGTGGATCATTTCATGGGAGAAAGCAATCCAGTGATCCTGAGGAATGATCTTCATCAGATCCTTCTCCACCTGGATCGGCTCGGTAGCCTGGGTAAGTTCGAGACGTCGCGATAGCCGGAGCACGTGGGTATCCACTACTACGCCCACGGCTTTTCCGAAGGCCACACCCAGCACCACGTTGGCCGTTTTGCGCGCCACTCCGGGTAGGGTCAACAACTCTTCCATGGTTTGTGGGACTTTGCCGTCGAATTCAGCGGTGAGTTTGCGCGCGGCGCCATTCAAGGACTTGGCTTTGTTGTGATAAAAGCCGGTGGAGCGGATCTGCTCTTCGATTTCCACCAAGGGCGCATGGGCAAAGTCAGTGGGGGTGGGGAATTTTTTGAACAGCCCCGGGGTGACCATATTGACGCGCGCGTCCGTACATTGCGCGGAGAGGATGGTGGCCACCAGCAACTCCCACGCGTTGCTGTGGTGCAATGCGCACTCGGCGCCGGGATAGGCCTTTGCCAATCGTTCCAACAGGGCGGCAATGCGCTCGGGAGCCAGGGGATTGCGCCGCGGCCCCTTCTTCACAGTTTTCTTCGCCGCCGGCTTTTTCCCGGCGGCCTTCGTGGCGGGCGCCTTCTTTGCCGCGGCCTTCATCCGCGCCTAACCAAGCCGTGCCAGCATCTGAGAAGGGCTTTTGCCATGGTGTGATCCTTTGCCAACTCCATGGTAACAAAGCAGTCGGGCGGTCATTTTGCGGTCGTCAGGCTATACTGCCTGCGAATGACCGAGAAAATTTTAGCTGTCCTCGCCAACTTCATCATCGGCGTCATTTCCGCCTCGGGGTACCTGGGCATAGCGCTGCTGATGGGCATCGAGTCCGCCTGCATTCCGCTGCCGTCTGAAATCATCATGCCGTTCTCCGGGTACCTGGTCCACACCGGCAGGTTCCAGCTTTTGTGGGTGGCCACCGCCGGCGCCATAGGCTGCAACCTGGGCTCAGCGGTGGCTTATTGGGTTGGAGCGCACGGGGGCCGTCCGCTGGTGGAGCGCTTTGGCAAGTACGTTCTGCTCAGCCGGCACGATCTGGACCGCACCACGCAATTCTTTCTCAAATACGGATCGATCACGGTTTTCCTGGCGCGTCTGCTCCCGGTGGTCCGCACCTTCATCGCCCTGCCCGCCGGAATCGCCCGCATGCCGCTGTGGCGCTTCCACATCTATACCTTCCTGGGGTCCTGGCCGTGGTGCTTTGTGCTGGCCTACGTCGGCATGCGGCTTGGCCATTCATGGGATACGGATCCGCGCTTCAAGGAGGTTTTTCACCGCTTCCATCTCGGCGTGGAGGTTGTTCTCTTGGCGGCTATTATCTGGTTTGTGTGGTCGCACTGGAAGCAGCGGGTTGCTGCGTCCGCGTGAGGGGACGAAAAGAAACCGCAGGTCGCTCCTAAGGCACGCTCGGCTACCGTTAAGCCGTGCTTTCTCTCCTTTGGGCGGCTCCCATTTGCCAAAGGGGAAATGAAAGCTGAGACTGAAATGGTGGTTCACTGTTGCTCCGGCCGGCGTGCAAGCCAGCCAGCAGAGCGATCATAAAAAACGCCCCGAGAGGACGGACCTGCAAGAAAATGTCTACCCCTAAGAGCAGCGGCCAAGCGCCCGCTGACAGTTCGCCGATTCAGCCAGCCAATGGAAAACTAGGAATCATGATCCCCGGAATGGGATCGGTTGCAACCACCCTGGTGGCCGGCGTGGAAGCCGTCCGCAAGGGAATCGCCAAGCCTATCGGCTCCCTTACCCAAATGGCAACCATCCGCCTGGGCAAGCGCACGGAAGGGAACAGCCCTCTGATCAGGGACTTCGTCCCCCTGGCCAAGCTCGATAATCTCTGCTTCACGGGCTGGGATATTTTTCCCGAAAATATGTTCGAAGCAGCCAGAACCGCGCATGTGCTCGATCGCGATCAATTGGAGACCGTCCGGCCCTTCCTCGAAGGCATCCGGCCCATGCCCGCGGTTTTCGACCAGTACTACGTCAAGCGTCTGCAGGGCACCCACGTTAAGAAGGGCAAGAACAAGCGCGATCTGGCCGAGCAGCTTCGGGCCGACATTCAGGCCTATAAAAAAGTCACTGCGCGTCAGGTGATGATCTGGTGCGGCTCGACCGAGATCTTTCTCACCCCGACCGCGGTTCACCAGTCCCTGGCCGCGTTTGAAAAGGGTCTGGAAGAGAACGACATCAACATCGCGCCCTCGATGATCTACGCCTATGCGGCGCTGCAGGAAGGCGTTCCGTTCGCCATGGGAGCGCCGAATCTCACCGTCGACCTGCCGGTGATGCAGGAGCTTTCCCGCAAGAACAGTGCGCCCATTACCGGTAAGGACTTTAAGACCGGACAGACGTTCATGAAGACGGTGCTGGCGCCGGCCTTCAAAGCGCGCATGCTGGGCGTGAGCGGCTGGTACTCAACCAACATCCTGGGCAATCGGGATGGCGAAGTGCTGGACGATCCGGAGTCGTTCAAAACCAAGGAGGAGTCGAAGCTGAGCGTGCTCGACTTCATCCTCCAACCCGATCTCTATCCCGACCTGTACAAGGATATTTACCACAAGGTGAGGATTAACTATTACCCGCCGCGTGGTGATAATAAAGAGGGTTGGGACAACATCGACATCTTCGGATGGCTCGGCTATCCAATGCAGATCAAGGTCGATTTCCTGTGCCGGGATTCGATCCTGGCCGCGCCCATCGCACTCGACCTGGTGCTCTTCCTGGACCTGGCGGCGCGCACGCCCGAACTGAAAGACCTGGGCATTCAGGAGTGGTTGAGCTTTTACTGGAAGTCACCCATGACGGCTCCCGGCCTGTATCCGGAACACGATCTCTTTATTCAGTTGATGAAGCTCAAGAACACGCTGCGCCACATCCAGGGTGAGTCCCTGATCACCCACCTGGGGCTGGAATACTACGACTAGCCGGGGCGGTGGTCATCGCCCTGCTTTTAGAGCAGGGCGATGACTGCGGCGTCTCGTCCGCCAACACTTACCGTGACTTGCTGGCCCTCAAGCGCGACGCTCTGCTTCCCCCAGAGATCCTCTCCGGACTTGAAACTACCTGACACGAGCCCTATCTTGACCTGCCGGGACTCCCGGGTGGGGTTGGTTACCCATAGATGAGTGCCGCCCGCTCCCTGGTGAAGCCGGGCCTGCACACTCGTATCGTCGATCTTCACCTGGGGAACCACTCCCGCGAATTCCAGGAAGCTCGCGAAAAGATCTTTGGTCGCGGCAGCGTGATGTAAAAAGTAGCCCCCGCCGGGAAAAGAGCCAATCAGTAAAGTACGGCCTTGTCCGTATTTGTGCTCAACTGCTGCGATCGCGCCATTGGAGTAATGGCCCACGGCCTCGCCGCCGTGTAATTCATAATCCTGCCGGAAATAGCGCCCGTAGATTTTCGAGCCTTTGACTTCCAGCATTAGATCGTTGGAGATATCGGGGGTAAACTCGACGTAATTCTCGCGCGCCCCGAATACCTCATCGAAACCATAGTTGGGTTGCACTGTTCCCACGTGGCCATGGTCGCCGAAGTATGCAGGCAGACCTTCACTTACCAGCGTGCCGCCCTGCTCGACATAACTGCGCAACTTGGCCACACTTTCCTGCTTCAACATAACCGGGTAGGGCAGGTAGATGATTTTGTATTCGCCGATATTGTCGAGCGCGACGAAGTCAGGTTGTATGTTGGAATCGAAGAAAGCCTGATAAGCCCCGCGTACCGACTGAGAATAGAAATCGGTGTCTCCCTGCTGCACATAGTTGAAGATCTCAGATTCGGGGATGAATACCAGTCCTACGTCGCCCTTGATGGGGTTTGATTGCCAGAGCTGCGGGTGTTCATTTGCCCATCGAGCGATGCGGCCCGCCATCTCCGCTCGCGGCGTGACCGAGCCATCCATGGCGAAGGGCGCAAACGCCCCAAACAAAGGGCCGTCCAGGAGCGGCCGCCAGCGGCAATAGAGAATGCCCTTGGCCCCAGCCGCACAGGAGACGAGATTCCAGATGCGCAGGTCCTCAGGGTCGGGAATGCGCCCATCCTCTCTCGGGCGGCCAATCACCTGAGGTTGCATCCAGAGCGGGCCGCCTTCTGCTTCCGCATGCCAGAACGGTTTGCCCCGTGCTCCGCCGCGCACCAGGTCGACCGCCTGGTACTGCTTCCAGTGCTCGTCGCCCTGTCTGGCCGCGATCCAGGTCAGGCCCCAGATGTCGACTTCCGCAGCCGAGCGCCATTCATTATGGGAGGCGGAAGGCAAGCTAATGAGGGTTCCCGAAACTCCGTGCGCGGTGATGCGGTGCTTGGGATCGAGCTTGCGAAATAACTTGATTCGCCAATCGAACAGGCTGTAGGCATTGTCGATGCGAAACTGCAGCCAATCAAGGCTGTCGGGATATCCTGAGAAAGAGCGCGGAGGTTCCACGTCATCCCAGGTTTGGTAACTGTAACGGTGCCATGCCTTCGCCGTTTTCTCCAGCGATCCGTAGCGGAGCTGAAGCCACTCCCGCATCTTGCGCTTGCTGCCCTCGCAATAGCAGTACATCCTTCTCGGATTTCCGCCGAAGGATGTGCCCTCGTTCCATATGTCGTAGCCGAACAACGCGGGATGGTCGCGATAATGCTCCACCAGCGCCACCAGGAAAGTCTGGGCCAGGGCCTGCACCTCCGGATTGTCCAGGCACAGTCCAGGAAAACCGCCCGTCGCACTGCTCTCCGATACGGTGCTGTCCACAACAAAACCGTCGCTGCCCAGGTATCGAGCATGCGGGTATTTGCGGAAGGCCCACTCGGGAGCACATCCCACCAGCTCTTCCAGGACAACCTTGATTCCGTTTTTAGCTGCGAGGTCCATCATCCGGTCGTAATCGGACCAGTCATATTTTCCCGGAGCCACTTCGATTGCCGACCACATGAACCAGTGGCGGAAAATATTCATTCCGACCCGCGCCGCGGTCTCATGGTCCCGCGCCCAGTCCTCTTCCGGCGGGTTGGTTTTGCGGAAGTAGACGGCGCCGTAGGGAAACACCGGCCCAGGCACATAGGCAGGTTTAGCGGCCCCGCCGTGAGGAGAGCCCTGGGGCAGTACCGCTGCCTGACCCAAAGCCGTGCCGGCAGAGAGCAAAGCCGAGTTACGAATAAACTCTCTCCGCGTAATTTCAAAGATGTCAGCCATATGCCTCTTCGCCCTTATTCTCGCTTCTATCGTGCACGATCGAGCAGCACTGCTTCTCGATCGTGCAGGGTAGTTTGAATGGCCTCCAGTCCCACCTCAAGGGCGGGAAGGTTTTCCAGGACCTTGGCGCCGTCCTGGTGCTCCACCATGGAGCGCAGCAGGTCGCATTGACCTACCAGCCGCTCATCGTGCTCCATCAAGACCTTGAGGGTGGCTGCCTCCTGCCGATAGCGTTGCGTCATGCGATCGTTCTCGGGAACCGGCTGCTGTTGAATCAAGGCTTCCAGAGCGCCGATCCCTCGGGCTAGCCTCTCCAGCCGCTGGGCCGCCTGCGACTGCGGCGGCGTCGGGAAATGGCTTGCATCGCGAGGGTGCGGGGAGGAACTCGCGCCGGTATGCGCTCTCCGCCGTCTCCACGCTGGCCATCGCGATACCCAGCAGCGATGCGGCTTTGCTGCGAACCAGCTGATCGTCTGCGCGCAACTGGTTCTCGACGCGGTAGAAGTTGTAGCCCCAGCCATAAAACAGGTTGGTGGCGATTTGTCTCAGCGCGCCGGCATCATAAAATCCGTAGCTCGACACTATTTTTCTCCAGGCAGTCCAGTCGCGGCGCCTGCGGGAAAGAATCCGCCCACTGGAGCGCCGATGTTGAAGGGTAAGCCGGCCGCGGCGTTGGGTGCGGAGACCAGGCCCTTCTCAGCCATTTGCAACGCAAGGTAATAGCGCACCGCTTCGATGGGGGTAAGACCGATCGCCTGCAGCGAGATCAACTCGCCGCATGCGCTCGTCTTTGGGCATGATGAGGATCTTCAGATCGTTGAGCGTAATGCCATAGGTTTTCAGGAAGTCGGAAAGATGGGTCTTCACCAACTCGCGCACTTCGTTGATGTGCTCGTTGATGTCTTCCATCTTCGTCACCTGGACGATCTGGTTGATGGCCTGTTCAATCGCCGGGCCTGCGTAATCGGAGACTTCCCGGGTGTCGATCACATGGCCATTGAACGGTAAATGGGTAATCAGTTGGAGCGCTGCATCCTTGGTGTCGACGTGGATGTAGTAATCCACCTGGTAGGCCATTTCGGCCATCTCCTCGCTGGTGGCTACGCCCTCGCTGCGAATCAAGAGTTTGGATCGGTTGACGTAAATGACCTCATAGACCCATGGAGAGGAGCCGCCGAAGAATCCTTGGGCAATCGAACCGAAGATGGGTTTGTCGGGGGTGGTAAGGGCGTATTGCCCCGTCTCGTAAATGTTCAATACCGCGCCGCGCGATTTCAATACGCAGAAGTGATTACTCTCGACCGTGAGCAGCGAACCGGAAACGATGCTGTCGTCTGCAATCTTGACGGCCAGGCTCTTGGTTCCGAGCATGTCCGTCCCATCAGGGAGAATGGATGTGATAACCTGCCGTGCGATCGCCATAATTTACACTCAGCCTCGGCCCCAGCATACGCTCATCGGGGCTCGTAAATATTAACGCCTTGGGGAGGAAACGTGTCCCGGTTACGCGCCGCTTCTTTTTGTTGCCTGTTCGTTTTGCTGCAGTTCGGCTTCGCTCAAGAGGTTAGCTTCCGTATCCAGCCTCTGCACCCGATCGATGAGTTGCGCGCCCAGGCGATCAAAGAGCAGCCGCCGCGGGAGCAGGGAAGTTTCCGCAAGCCTGAGCTGGTGGAGCTGATCAAGCTCGATCCCACGATCAAGCTCGACGTGCGTTACGCGACGACGAATAATTTTTTAGGAACTCCCCTGTATACCCAGGCGCGGGCATTTCTTCAACGCCCGGCGGCGGAAGCGCTGGTCCGCGCTAATCATGAGCTCAAGGCCCAGGGATATGGCTTGATCATCCACGACGGCTACCGGCCCTGGTACGTGACCGAAATATTCTGGGAGGCGACCCCCGACGACAAAAAGATTTTCGTGGCTAACCCGAAAGAGGGCTCCAGGCATAATCGCGGATGCGCTGTGGACCTGTCCTTATACGATTTAAAGACCGGCAAGGAAGTAAAGATGCCCAGCGGGTACGACGAAATGACCAAGCGGGCGTTTGCCGATTATCCCGGCGGCACACCCGACGAGCGGGCTCGCCGGGCGCTGCTGCGCCAAGCGATGGAAAAGCAGGGCTTCGTGGTCAATCCCGATGAGTGGTGGCACTTTGACTACAAGGATTGGAAACAGTATCCGATACAGAACGTCCGGTTTGAAGATCTCGGATTTTAATGAGGACACGGAAGGGTATGAAGGGGAAGATCGCTCACTGCGCATCGAATCTCGTCGTTCTTATAACAACGTTCTTAGCTCCTGTCGGCGCACAGGTACTGCCCAGCTTCGCTTCTACTAAGATCAATTCCGACCACAGCATCACCTTCCGTTATCGCGACCCCGGCGCGACAGCCGTCCTCTGTTCCGTAGAAAACGTCGCCAAGCCGCTTCCTATGCACAAGGATGCCGAGGGCATCTGGACCGTCGCCTCCGCTCCGCTGCCGGCCGGTATCTACCGTTATCACTTCGAGATCAACGGCATCTCTTTTCTCGACCCTGCCAACCCGGTCATCTCCAACTCCTTGATGCGCCCCGCTAGCATGGTCACCGTTCCAGGGGACGGGCCACAGCTGTGGGATGAGACGGCTGTGCCGCATGGCGCAGTCCATCACCACACCTACACCACCGCTGTTGTCCGTGGCCTGCCCGACAACCAGAGCAGCTATTATGTCTACACGCCGCCCAATTACGACCCTCACGGCAAGCACTATCCCGTCCTATATCTTCTCCATGGGTGGACTGACTCCGCCCGGGGCTGGCTCTACAACGGCCGCGCGAACTTTATTCTCGACAACCTTATCGCCCAGGGCAAAGTGAAGCCACTGATCGTCGTCATGCCCCTCGGCTACGGCGACCTCGCCTTCATCCATAGCCCCATCGACGTCTGGAAGGACCCGCCCAGCATCGACCACAACACTGAGCTGTACACCAGGGCCTTCCTGACCGAGATCATGCCCCAGGTTGAATCCGCCTACAACATCTCCAAAGACCGCAACGACCACGCCATCGCCGGTCTTTCCATGGGCGGCCTCGAAGCCGTGACCATCGGCCTTGCCCATACGGACTACTTCGCCTCCGTCATCGGTCTCAGCGCGGCGGTGCAGAAGCTCGACTTTAGCAAACAGTTCGCCACCCTCGACCCCAAAACCTCCAATCTGCGCCTGCTATGGATCGCCTGCGGAACGGAAGACGGACTGATTACCCCGAATCGCAGACTGGTCGCGTTCCTCAAGGAAAAGAACATGCCCGTTACACAGATCGAGATTCCCGGTCTGCATACCTGGCTCGTCTGGCGCGACAACCTCATTCACTTCGCACCGTTGCTGTTCCAATCATCGCCGAAACCATAAGCGCCCTTGCGTGACCGCTCGCTTGACAACGGACATTATCCTAATCGTCATCCGACCGGAGCGTAGGAAGAGACCTGCTGTTTCTTTCTGTCCATCCGATCTAACTGCCCCTAATAAAAGTCACCACCCTCCACTTGTCATCCCGCCTGCCCCGGCGCGCCGTGGGAGCGCAGCCGACCTGCAGTGCGCCCCGGCTCCCGCACAAAGGTCTCCGTTCCGTTAGCTCTCCCACAGAATCGTCATCCTGAGAGGCTGTGACTTTTTTGATTGCTTCATCATCAACAACCGTTGGGTGCCCCATTCAAGCCCGGTTTTGGGCTTGAGTGGGATACCGCGGCACTCACCTAACGATTCTTTCAGCCACTAGCCAATTCCCCATGGATGCACCACCCTCCACTTTGTCATCTTGACCGAAGCGAAGCGAAGTGGAGGGACCTGCGGTGCGCCCCGGCTCCCACACAAAGGTCTCCGTTCCGTTAGTTCTCCCACAGACTCGTCATCCTGAGCGAAGCGCCTAACAGATTGATCGCGTCACACAGCGCTTGTGGCGCGGAGTCGAAGGACCTCGGCGGTGCCTATTTTACCTATGCTGCTCAGAGTTTTTCGACCACGAAGCCTGACAACAGGATCTGCTGCGACGCCAGCAAGTTCTTGGTTCTCGGCCCGAGATAAGCAACCGAAGCGGGCCAGTCCAGTGGAGGCTCGGTGGTTGAAAACCTTGGAGCAGCATAGGTAAATAGGCACCGCCGAGGTCCTTCGACTCCGCGCCACAAGCGCTATGTGACGCGATCGATCTGCGAGGCGCTTCGCTCAGGACGACGATTCTGTGGAAGGACCGACGAAAATCCTGGCCCCCCAAATTACCATTGACAAACTTCCCAACCGTATTATTGTATTAATACAAATGATTATCCGCGTGCAGCCCGGATTGGGTACGGCGATCTATCTCCAGATCGAATCCCAGTTGAAGCACGCCATTGCCGCCGGCGCTCTGAAGCGCGACGATGCACTGCCTCCCGTACGCAAGCTGGCGGCTGAGTTGCGCATCAATCCCAATACCGTGGCGCGCGCTTATCAAAACCTGGAGCGCGACGGCATTCTGCGTACCGTCCCTGGAGGCGGTTGTTATGTGAACGGCCAAAGTCCAGGCCTGCTGAAATCAGAAAAGCTACGCCGCCTAAGGCCGCTGGCCACACAACTTGCTGTAGAAGCCAAACAGCTCCGCCTGGCGCGGGAAGAGTTGTTGCAATTGCTCGAAAACTCGTATGACGAACTCGGAGAGGCGCCATGAGCGATCTCGTTATCGAAACGCATTCTTTGCATAAACAGTACGGCAGTACGCATGCCGTCGATGGGCTGGAGATGCATGTGCCCCGGGGCTCTGTTTACGGATTTCTCGGCCGCAACGGCGCGGGAAAAACTACGACCATTCGTTTGCTTGCCGGACTGATTCAACCCACTGGCGGTCACGCACGGGTCCTCGATCTGGATCCGCAAACCCGACCGCATCCCAGTCCTTGAGCGCACGAGTTTCGTCATCGATAAGATGCTCCTGCCTTCGATGACCGGCAATGATCTGGTGCGTTTCAACCGTGGATTCTTTCCTCGCTGGTCAGACACTCTGGCTCGCAAATACGCCGATGCGCTCGAGATTCCCATGAAACAGAAGTTCCGCCAACTCTCTGGCGGAAACCAAACCAAGCTTTGCCTGCTGCTGGCGCTCTCCCAGGGAGCCGAGCTTGTGGTACTCGACGAACCAACGGCCGGGCTGGATCCCATCGTCACGGATCAGCTGTTGCACATCATCATCGACGATTTCGCGGGCGAAGGCCGGACTCTGCTGCTCTCCTCGCATCATCTTTCGGAAGTAGAGCGGGTGGCCGACTGGATCGGCATCATTGACCACGGCAAGCTGCTGCTGGAGGCGCAGCTCGATGATGTGCGGGCCAACTTCCGCCGCGTGCTCGTCGTGGGGGACAACCTGCGTATCCCGGTAGGCCACGAGATCTTGCATACACGCACCGTCGAGGGCACAACGGAGTACGTCTTACGGGCCAACGCAGAGAGCTTTACCGCAAGCCTGAGAAACCAGGGGGCGACGGTGCTGGATGTCGAAGCCATGAACCTGCACGAGATCTTTCTGGAAGTGGTAGGGAAGGGGGAAGCCAATGTATTTATGGAAGTGTTGGCGTGATACACGCATCGTTCTAGTGGCCAGTCTGTTATGCATCGGTATTTTGTTTGTCTCCATCGTAAGCAAGGATATTGTGATCGACGGCCACGCACCCTTCGAGAATCTCTCGAACATTCTTCCCTTTGCCCTCACCATCCAGGCTTTTCCAATTAGTTTTATCGCCTGGCTCCTGGGCAGCTTCGGGGTTGGCAGGAATCTGGGGGAACGGAGCGGATCGTACCTATTTACCAGACCGAGATCCCGCGCGTATTTTGTCTGGTGTGACTGGAGTGTAGGCATGGCGCAACTGCTGCCGATTGTGGCGCTGCTGAATCTGGTGGTTGGAGTTCTTTTGCAACGGATCCTCGTCGCCGTGGGAGATCCGTTGCATGGCAGCGTTCTTATCGCAGGCAGCCCCGTCACCGTGACTTTTATCGTCTGGTTAAATTTCAGCGCCGCATTCCTTCTGGCTGGCTTGGTCTATAGCTTGACATACTTCTCTACGGTGCTGGCGAAGCATGCCAAGGGTCTTATCTATGGAGCAGGGTTTCTCGTGGGCTACATGTTCCTTGAGCAAATCGTGCCCCACTATTGGTCCGGCATCCATCTGCCCAACCTTGTGTTGCAGGAATTTATCCAGTCGAATCGGCTCGTTACCGGTATTTCAAACCATATCGGCGTTTCTGTAGCACTCCGCATCACGATCATCCTGCTTTTTCCGTTCGCGGCGCAATATGTCTTACTGAAGACAGACATCGAATGAGTGCTGCCTGATTCGGCTCTTTGTTTTTTGGACAGCTTCCTATTGCATTCCCATAGAGAGGGTGGCAAACTTTCTATGGGTAACCAAGAGGAAACAGTGAGCGACACGTTGCCGAAACTCAGAGCGTTCTGGATGCGCCTCTCCCGCTTGCTGCGCAAGGCGGAAGGCGACGATGACCTGGAGGCTGAACTCGCCAGTCACCTGGCGATGCACATCGAGGACGGCATCCGCGCCGGTCTCAGTCCCGAGGAAGCGCGCCGCCAGGCGCTGATTCGCCTCGGTGGCGTGGAGCAAACCCGGCAGGCTTATCGCGAGCGGCGGGGGCTGCCGTGGCTGGAGACGCTGGTGCGCGATCTTGGCTACAGTCTGCGCCGGCTCGCCAAACACCCCGCGGTTACAGCCATTGCCGTGCTCTCAATCGGCCTGGGCTTGGGGGCTAACGCCACCATCTTCTCCATGGTCAGCCGGTTTGTTCTGCGTTCCGCGCCGGTCGGCGATCCATCAACCCTGTTGGCGGTGCAGAGACGGGGCGAGAATGCGCTTTCGTGGCCACTCTTCAACGATCTTCGCGAACAGGTGAAATCCTTTTCCGGTGTTGCGGGCTATTTTCCCCTGCTGCCTGCCTCCCTCGGTGGCCGCGGAGAACCGGAACGCGTATACGGCCAGGCAGCTAGTGCAGATTTCTTCGATGTCATTGAAGTTCCCATGATGCGCGGGCGCGCTTTCGCGAACAGCGAAGACAAGCAGCCTGTGGTCGTGCTGGGCGCCGGCCTCTGGCATCGCCGCTTCCACGATGATCGCGCGATGGTGGGCCAGACGGTCACGCTCTCAGGACACATGTTTACGGTGCTGGGCGTCGCGCCGGTAGGTTTCCAGGGCATTGACCAGACGTTCGCTCCCGAGTTCTGGGTGCCGCTGGGAAGCGCCGAGCTATTATTTCCTAACCTGCCCGAAGGCCCTGACCGCAGCAAAAACTGGATATTCGTTGTTGGCCGGCTGCGACCTGGCGCGACGCGTACGCAGGCTGCGGCCGAACTGAATGCGCTGGCCGAACGTTTGGCTCGAAGCCATCCAGACACCGACAAGGACAAGCCCTTTCTCTTTGTGCATACGGGTCTAATGCCGCCGGGCGAGCAAAACGCATTGCAGGTTTTTCTGACGGCGCTCTCTTTGGTGGCCCTACTCGTACTGGCAATTGCGGGCGCCAATGTAGCTAACCTTCTTTTCGCGCAAGCTTCCGGCCGCCAACGTGAGATGGCCGTCCGCCTGGCGTTGGGAGCTACCCACGCCCGGTTACAGCGACAGATGCTGGTGGAAAGTGTGTTGTTGGGATTGGGCGGGGGAGTGCTGGGTGTTCTACTGTCTTTATGGGCCACGCAGACACTTTCCGCCATTCAACTGCCCATACCAGTTCCTGTCGACATGCGCATTGGCGTCGATTGGCGTGTGCTGGTCTTCACCTTTGCTTTGAGCATCCTTAGCGGATTGCTGCTGGGAGTGGCCCCGGCATGGGCTGCAGCACGTCCGCTGATAGGCAGCGCACTCAAAGGGGAGGATGCGCTGGCTCGTCCCGGCCGCCGTTGGAGTCTGCGTAATCTGCTGACGGTCGCGCAGATTGCAATGTCGGTGATTCTGCTTTCAATGACCGGGCTCTTCCTGCGCAGTCTCGAGACCGCGGCCAACATCGACATTGGCTTTCGCCCGCAGAACCTGCTGAGTGTATCGGTCGATCCACGGCTTCACGGCTACACGCCGGAGCGGACGATCGAATTTCTCGATCAGTTGCGGGAGCGCGTCGCAGCTCTGCCGGGTGCGGTCTCGGCGGCGTGCACAGACTTTCCGCCGCTCTCCATGGCTGGCGATGCGCTCAGGTTCCATGTTGGCGGCGGACCAAGCTCCGGCAAAGATGACCCCGTGGCCAATCTCACCAGGGTGACGCCGGGCTACTTCGAGACCATGGGCATTCCGCGCGTTGCGGGCCGCGACTTCGGAGGGGAAACGACGAGCGGTGCAAAGACCGCTGTTGTCAACCGCGCCTTCGTTGAGCGGTTCTTCGGAGGCGAAAATCCCATCGGACAGCAGGTGACTGGCGGCGGTGTGACCTACCAGATCGTCGGTGTGGTAGCCAACGTCAAAACCACCACGCTGGGCGAGGATCTCAAGCCGGTGCTTTACCGCTCGCTCGAGCAAAACGTCGGAATCGACCCTAACTTGCTGGGCTATACGCTGGTGGTCCACACAGCGGGACCATCCTGCAGCAATGGTGGAAGCGGTGCGGCGGCAGGTCCACGCACTCGATCGCAGCATGGCCGTATTCAACGAAGAGACTATGGAGGAACACGTTCATACTGCCTTCTTCCTGCCTCGCCTGGCGGCCATGCTGTTCGGCGTCTTCGGCGGTATCGGACTGGTGCTGGCCACAGTGGGTCTGTATGGCGTGATGAGTTACGCGGTCAGCCGGCGCACGCGCGAGATCGGCATTCGCATGGCGATGGGCGCGCAACCGGGCACGGTCGAGCGCCTCGTTCTGCGCCAAGGCCTGGTGCTCACTCTCATCGCCATGGTGCTCGGTTGGCCGGCGGCGTGGATGTTATCCAAACTGGCGGCCAGCTTCCTTTACGGCATCCAGCCGCATGACGTGCTGACCTTCGCGGTTGTGCCGCCATTCCTGGCTGTCATTGCGCTTATGGCGTGTTGGTTTCCAGCTCGGCGTGCCGCGTCTATCGAGCCCATGGCGGCATTGCGAACAGAGTAGGCGGTCGTTCCGTCGAGGGCGGCTAGTGACCATAGCGTGTGACCGTGGCTTCTAGCAGTGCCAGCGCAAAAAGCGCTCCTCGCTAATGCGGGGGCTCCCACCAAGTTGAACAAGAGCTGTAAATTTTCATTTTCCGCTTGACATGTACTATATAACTAGTACACTAGT
The DNA here is from genome assembly GCA_963721125.1 of uncultured Acidobacteriaceae bacterium. Classification (GTDB taxonomy): domain Bacteria; phylum Acidobacteriota; class Terriglobia; order Terriglobales; family Acidobacteriaceae; genus PALSA-350. The sequence goes on from CAVRHZ010000002.1 coordinate 805,203, forward strand.
CAACGAATGAAGAATCGAACACAGAGCGCAGACGCCACGTTCAGCTTTCAGCTCAATGTGCATAGTGGCGTTCCCGTGTACAGGCAGCTGATGGACCAGGTGCAAGGCGCACTCGCGGCTGGACGCCTCAAGGCCGGCGATCAGCTGCCGACGATTCGCCAGGTCGCCGTCGATCTTGCGATTAATCCGAATACCGTGACCCGTGCCTATCGCGAGATGGAAATTCGAGGTCTTCTGGAAACCCAGCAGGGAACTGGAACGTTTATCGCCGAGCAGCCGGTGGCGACCGATAGCCGCGCCCGTACTCGGCAGATGCAACAGTTTGCAGCCGAAGTGATCGCCAGGGCAGGCGCGAATGGTTTTAGCCTTACCGAGTTGATAGACGCTTTGAAGGAACACGGCAATGAGCAAAGCACCAAGAGGAGATAGCAGAATGAGCCAGCGTATCGAGATCAGCGCGCCTGCAATAACGGTCATGGTGGCTTGCATGGGAGCCGGATTAGCCGGAACATTCCTGACGCGAAATAACCTGCCACTGGTTTTCGGAATCCTCACCGGCTTTTTCTTCTTGTTTTCGATCAAGGTCGTGCGCCAATGGGAAAAGGTCGCAGTGCTTCGTTTCGGACGCTTCCAAAGGCTCCAGGGACCAGGGGTATTCATGCTGACCCCGGTCGTAGACACGCTCAGCAGCTTTGTCGATCAGCGGGTACGCATCGGCACCGTCACCGCGGAGTCGACGCTGACCCGGGATACCGTTCCTGTGAATGTGGACGCGATTGTTTTCTGGCTGGTGTGGAATGCCGAAAAATCAATTCTGGAAGTAGCGAATTTTGAGGACGCGATTGCCATGAGCGCACAAACAGCACTACGCGAATCGATTGGGCGTCATGACCTGGCGAAGTTGATTACCGATCGTGACGCGCTTGGCCAGGAACTGCAAAAAATTCTCGATGCCAAGACAAACCCATGGGGAATAACCGTCCAGTCGGTGGAGATACGCGATGTGCGTATTCCGCAGCCCCTGGAGAACGCTATGTCGCAGCAGGCGCAGGCGGAACGCGAACGGCACGCCCGCATCATCCTCGGCGACGCGGAATTGCAGGTGGCCACCAAATTTGCCGAAGCATCCGAGGTGTATGCTGACAAGCCCGGCGCCTTGCACCTGCGGGCCATGAACATGCTCTATGAAGCGATCAAGGAGCGCGGCTCGATGGTGATTGTGCCCTCATCCGCCGTGGAAACCATGGGTCTTGGCGGCATGTTAGCCACGACTGCGCTTAACAAGACAGGCGAGCGATGAACACGCTCGTCGCGTTTCTACTTAGCCGCAGCCTCGCGCGGCTTGGCAGGCAAAAAGCCGGCCAGTAATCCAATCGCTGGAAGATACGCGCATATCTTGTACACGGTAAAGATGCTGGTCGCGTCGGCGATCCTGCCCAGTACGGCTGCCCCAATGCCGCCCATGCCGAAGGCAAAGCCAAAGAAGAGTCCGGAGATCATGCCCACCCGCCCGGGCACGAGTTCCTGCGCGTAGACGACGATTGCGGGGAAGGCGGAAGCCAGCATCAAGCCTACCAACACGCTTAACACGCCGGTCCAGAGGAAGTTCGCGTAAGGCAGCAGCAAGGTGAGCGGCAAGACTCCAAGAATCGACCACCAGATCACTGCCTTGCGGCCAACGCGATCGCCAATCGGTCCTCCAATCAGGGTTCCGGCGGCGACGGCTGCCAGAAAAGCAAAGAGGTGAAGCTGCGCGCTCCGCACCCCGATATGAAAGCGGGCCATCAGGTAGAAGGTGTAGTAACTGGTGATGCTGGCCAGGTAAAAAAACTTGGAGAAAACGAGAGCGATCAAAATCGTGATGCCTACGACCACTTTTTTGGGCGGCAAACCATGCGCCTCTTCGGCATGCTTTGCGGGCCGGGTTTGCAGATGCTGCAGGCGGCCTTTGTACCAGCGGCTTACCCGCAGCAGAACCACAAATCCCAGCAGAGCCAGGATGGAGAACCATGCCGCCCCTCGCTGCCCGTGGGGAAGAACGATAAAAGCTGCCAGCAGAGGCCCGATGGCCGATCCAGTGTTTCCGCCCACCTGAAAAATCGACTGCGCCATGCCGTGCTGGCCGCCGGAGGCCATGCGCGCCACGCGCGATGACTCGGGATGGAAGACCGCCGAGCCCATGCCAATCAACGACGCGGCCAGCAACAGCAATGTGAGGCTGGGCGCGACGGCCAGTAAAAGCAGACCCAGCAGGGTAAACACCATGCCGGCGGGTAGAGAGTACGGCAGGGGCTTGCGGTCGGTGTATTGCCCGATAAAGGGCTGCAGGATCGAAGCCGTCATCTGATAAGTCAGCGTCAGCAGACCGATCTGGCCGAAGTCCAGGTGGAATGAGGTCTTCAGAATGGGATAGATGGAAGGCAGCAGGGCCTGCATCGAGTCGTTCAGCAGATGGCCAAGACCGACAGCGATGAGCACCCGAAACAGTGTTTTCTCTTCCACCAGGCCGGGCCCCTGCTGGTCGGGTGCCTGGCTTGGGCGCAATGATCTGCGTAGTCATGCCGGTTGCCTGAGGATCTCCTCTAGCTATGCTACTGCGAGTGGCGGGGTGAGCGTGGGGAACTGCCGGTCAACAACCGGGAAGGGCGTTTCTCTGGTAGCGGGAACGAGCTTCGGATAACTGTTGCAGATGATCAGAGGAGAGCGGCTGGGGGCAGCCGAGCTGGCGAGCTACCAGGCAAATGTGGGCAAAGTGCTCGACCGTTTCCATGCGCATGAAGGCATCTTGCAGCGTATCGCCGGCGGTCACGACACCATGGTTGGCGAGCAGGACCGCATCATGATCGACGATCAGGGGCTGGATGCTGGAAGCCACGTCGGCCGTGCCCGTGGTCGCGTACGGCGCCAGCGGGATGGATCCCAGGGCCATGACAATCTCCGAGCACAAGGGCTCTTCCAGGGCCAGGCCGCAGGAAGCAAAGCCGGTGGCGATCGGCGGATGCGCATGGACCACCGCCTGCACGTCCGGCCGTTGGCGGTAGATCGCCAGGTGCATGCCAATTTCGCTGGTCACGTTGCGGCTTTCGCAGACGCGACGGCCTTCCATGTCGACCACCACCATATCCGCCGCCTTGATCAGGAACTTACTCATGCCGGTGGGTGTGGCGAGAATGCGGTCATGGCTCAGGCGCACCGAGAGATTGCCCGCCGTGCCGGGCACGAAACCCAATCGATACAGCCACTTACCGAAACGGGCGAGCTGCTTGCGGTGAAAGGTTTCGGCGGACCGCTCGGGAGCGGTGGAGCTTAAGGCCATGTTCAGAGTTGTCGTGAACCCAGTCTTCTCCAGAGCCGTTGGATGCATACGTCACCAAATCCCCGTTTCAGCGCTTTCTCGCAGTTTCTGACGGAAAGGCGCGAAACGCAACAGGGAAAACACGGATAATGATGAATTCCGTCACAGAAGCACCAGCTTGGTTGGGGAGTATCGGATTGGCAGGGCCATCAGGGCTGCATTCATCAGGAAATTCGGCCTTGGGTTACTTTCGTCACTCAAGTCAGATGAGAGCCGGATAGAACCCGTTGCTGCCTTTGGTGAAAAGAATAAGTGCCTTGCTGCAAAACACCTGAGGCGGAAGCCTCAATTGCTTGTTGAGGTCTCATGAAGTTGATCTTCATTTATGGTTTGCCTGCGGCCGGCAAGCTCACGGTTGCCATTGAACTGGCGGCGATCACAGGCTACAAACTCTTCCACAATCACCTGGTGGTGGATCTTCTGCTGTCGGTGTTCGACTTCGGCAGCCCGCCGTTTGTCGAGTTGCGGGAAGATATCTGGCTGTCGGTGTTTGAGCAGGCTTGCCGGAGCAAGCTGCCGGGATTGATATTCACGTTTACCCCAGAGGGGACCGTTCGGCCCGGATTCATCCGTGAAGTAAAGAGCACGCTTGCAAGGGAAGGCGGCGAAATCGATTTTGTGGAGCTGGTGTGCCCGCTCGCGGAGCTGAAACGGCGTATGGACAGCCCGTCAAGGCTTGCATACCAGAAGCTCTCCTCCGTCTCCCTATTTGAGCAATTGCACGCGGACGGAGTTTTCGATGCATCGCACATGCCGGAGCCCCGCCTCTCGATCGATACCAGTCTCCGCACGCCAAACCAAGCGGCGATGGAAATTGCGGGGATGCTCAACGCCCGCCGATATAATCTGCCTTGATGCGTATCCCGGTGGACTGGTCCGATTGCCCCATCGTCGAGGTCGTTCCCGGCAAGGGGAACGGAGTACCGGTCTTGAAGGGTACCCGCGTGAAGGCTGACTCTGTCGTTGAGAACTACGAGACGGGGTCGCCAGTGGATGAGATCGCATACAACTTCGACCTAAAGCCCGAGGATATTCGGGCTGTTCTGGCCTACGCTGCTCGGCAGCGGGCCCGCCTTCGAAGTCACTAGCATATTCGGAGGGATGCTGAGGGATCCTCCACTGCTGGGTGCCCCATTCAAGCCCGCTTTCGGCTTGAGTGGGATACCACAGCACTGACGAGTCTTTTCTTGGCCTACGGAGCGATGCCGAGGAATTTTCTCTTTCCCCACCGACGGCGCTCCTGCATGTATTTTTCGACCGGAGCGTAGCGCAGTGGAGAGACCTGCTGTTCCGGGTCGGTAGTCCCGAGCACGATCGTCGCAGCTTCTTAATCCGGATCACCACAGCGCTGGCCTAGTTCCGCCCAAAGCTCATACCATGGTCACCATGACAACGGGTCCCACCCTCGGCCTCCTCGAACTGGATGGACAGCCACTCTCGCTCGACCAGGTCAGCCAGGTAGCCACCGGATCGATGAACGTAGCCATTGCGCCCGGCGCCCATCAGCGAATAGCCGCTGCCCAGGCCGTGGTCAACCGCATTGTCACCAGCAATGAAACGGCCTATGGCATCAACACCGGCTTCGGCAAATTGTCCGATGTGCGCATAGGCATCGAAGACCTCCAGCAATTGCAACGCAACCTGGTGCGCAGCCATGCCTGCGGGCTGGGCGAGCCTCTGGAAGAGGCCGAGGTGCGCGCCATGCTGCTGCTGCGCGCGAATGTCCTTACCAAAGGATTGAGCGGCGTCCGCTACCAGCTGATCGAGCTGCTCATCGCCCTGCTCAACAGCCGCGTACATCCGGTCATCCCCAGTAAAGGCTCCGTCGGCGCCAGCGGAGATCTCGCGCCCCTGGCGCACCTCGCCCTGGTGCTCATCGGGGAAGGCGAAGTTTTTTTTCAGGGCGCGCGGATGCCTGCCCAGGCGGCGCTGGCCAAAGCCGGTCTCACTCCCCTGGTGCTCGAAGCCAAGGAGGGCCTTGCACTGCTCAACGGGACCCAGGCCATGGCCGCGGTGGGTGGTCTGGCCCTGCTGCGCGCGGTACGCGTGAACCAGCTCTTCGATCTGGCCGGCGCCATGGCGTTGGAGGCCTTGCGCGGCACACCGGTGGCCTTCGACGAGCGCATTCACCAGGCGCGGCCGCATCCGCGGCCAGATGCAGGCAGCCGCACACCTGCGGGCGCTCCTGCGCGATAGCGAGATTCGCGAGTCTCACCGCGTGAATGATCCTCGGGTGCAGGATGCCTATTGCCTCCGCTGCATGCCGCAGGTACACGGAGCGGCGCGCGGTGCACTGCAGCATGTGCGCGAGGTGATCGAGATTGAAACCGGATCGGCCACCGACAATCCTTTGATCTTCTGCGAGCCCGGCGCCGGCGAAGTGCTCTCCGGAGGAAATTTCCATGGCGCCCCGTTGGGCCTGGCGCTGGACTATGCAGCCATCGCGGTGACCGACCTGATGAGCATCAGCGAACGCCGAATCGACCGCCTCATCAACCCCGACGTCAACGAGGGCCTGCCTGCCTTTCTGGCGCAAACGCCGGGCCTCTCCTCCGGGCTTATGATTGCTCACGTGGCCGCGGCTGCGCTGTTGAATGAAGCCAAGGTGCTGGCCCATCCGGCGAGCGTGGATAGTTTGCCCACGTCCGGCGGCAAGGAAGATCATGTATCCATGGGCATGACCGCCGCGCTCAAGCTGAAGCAAATTGTCGATAATGCGGAGAAGGTCCTGGCCATTGAGCTGATGACCGCAGCACAGGGACTGGAGTACCGCCGGCCGCTCAAGGCCGCAACCGAGATCGAGCGCGCACGCCAGTTTGTGCGCACGCTTGTCCCCCGGCTGGACGAAGACCGGGTCATTGCAGGAGATATCGAACGCTTGGCAAAGGGGATTCGCGATGGAGACTTTGATAGCTGGTCCGCGTAAAGAAGTCATTCGTGCGCCGCGAGGAACCCGCCTGCGCACCAAGGGCTGGCAGCAGGAAGCTGCCCTGCGCATGCTGATGAACAATCTCGATCCTGAAGTGGCCGAGGCTCCGGACGAGCTGGTGGTCTACGGCGGCACTGGAAAGGCCGCGCGCGACTGGCCCTCATTCCACGCCATTGTGCGCGCGCTCGAGAGCCTGGAGAACGACGAAACGCTGCTCATCCAATCGGGCAAGCCGGTGGGCATTCTGCGTACCCACAGCATGGCGCCCCGGGTGCTGATCGCAAACGCCAACCTGGTGGGCAAATGGTCCAACTGGGAGGTCTTTCGCGAGCTCGAACAAAAGGGGCTCATGATGTATGGCCAGATGACCGCCGGGTCCTGGATCTACATCGGAAGCCAGGGCATCGTGCAGGGTACCTACGAAACCTTCGCCGCGGCCGGCCGCAAGCACTTCGGCGGCAGCCTGGAAGGCAAACTGATTGTCTCCGGCGGCATGGGAGGCATGGGCGGAGCGCAGCCACTGGCCGCCACCATGACGGGTGCGTGTTTTCTGGGCATCGACGTCGATCCGAAGCGCATTCAGAAGCGTGTAGAAAGCGGCTACTGCGATCGCATGGCGACCACGGTCGATGAAGCACTGCAGTTGCTTGAGGAAGCAAGAGGAGAAGGCGCCGCTCGCTCGGTTGGTTTGGTAGGCAATGCTGCGGATGTTTTACCCGAGCTGCTGCGGCGCAATGTAATTCCTGAGATTGTTACAGACCAGACCAGCGCGCATGATCCTTTGAATGGATACGTGCCCAACGGCTTGAGCTTTGAAGCTGCGGTAGCGTTGCGCCAAAAGGACAGTGAGCAATATGTCGCCCTTTCCATGGCGGCCATGGGCAAGCATGTAAAGGCGATGCTCGAGTTGAAGCGCCGCGGTTCGGTGGTCTTCGATTACGGAAACAATCTTCGCACCAACGCCAGGTTGGCTGGGGTGGAAGATGCCTTTGATATTCCCGGCTTCGTGCCCGAATACATCCGGCCGTTGTTCTGCGAAGGCAAGGGGCCGTTCCGCTGGGTCGCGCTCTCCGGTGATCCGGAAGACATTCGCAAGACCGACAAGCTGGTGCTCTCGCTTTTTCCTGGAGACGAAGGCCTGATGCGCTGGATCAAGCTGGCTGGCGAGCGCATACAATTCCAGGGTTTGCCCGCCCGCATCTGTTGGCTGGGCTACGGGCAAAGGGCCAAGCTGGGGCTGGCGATGAATGAATTGGTGCGTTCGGGAGAGATCACGGCGCCCATCGTGATTGGCCGCGATCATCTGGACACCGGATCGGTCGCCTCTCCTTACCGCGAGACGGAGGGCATGCTCGACGGCTCCGATGCAGTGGCCGATTGGCCGCTGCTAAACGCATTGGTGAACACCGCGGCGGGGGCATCGTGGGTCAGCATCCACAATGGCGGAGGTGTGGGCATTGGTTATTCCCAGCACGCGGGCATGGTGGTGGTGGCCGACGGCACCGCCGAAGCCGCGTTGCGCCTGCAGCGCGTTCTCACTACCGATCCGGGAATGGGCGTGCTGCGGCATGCGGACGCTGGTTATCCTGCTGCCCGTAGCTTCGCACACGATGCCGGTTTACGCCTGCCCATGGAAGAAAAGTGAGGCTGCCGGTGTGAGACATTCGCAAGATTACGACCGTATGAATGCCACAGTGATAACTTCTTGTTGATTTTTTAGTGAGCGGCTACCCTATCAGGACGGGATCGCTTTCCGCGGGCCGTACCGGGGGTGGAATGATCTTGCGGAGGCAAGTGAACCGGCTCGCATTTGCTGCCATAGTCCTGATTCTGGCGCCACTTGGATGCAAAGAGTCCACGGTTCTTGGAACATCGCGCCCCTCATTACAGCTAAGCAGTCCTAGTTGGTCCGACGGGCAAGAGATACCGCAGAAGTTTACCTGTGACCGCGAAAATGTTTCGCCAACTCTCTCGTGGAGTTTACCGCCGCGAGAAACGCAGAGCCTGGTGTTGACCTTCAGCGATCCCCACCCGTTAGTCGGATCGTTTTCACATTGGGTGCTCTACGATTTGCCTTCTGGAACTCGCCAGCTCGCTGAGGCTATTCCTGAGGAGAAGCGCTTGCCCAGTGGCGCCCAACAGGGGCAGAACGATGTGGGCCATATCGGCTACTACGGGCCTTGCCCCTTCTTTGGATCTCGCGGCCGCTACATCTTCCGGCTTTACGCGCTTGACGTCGTCTTGAATCTGCCTCCCGGCGCCACCCAAGGGGAAGTCGAGGCGGCGATGCGGGGACACATCCTCGCCACAGGTTCGCTGCAGGCGCTCTACAGCCGCCCAGCAAAAAATCGGGGCTGACTCGCAGTCTCGTCTTTTCCTTCAAAAAACGTGGCTCTGCGGTACTCTCATTGAGTGCGTGAGAATAAACAACCGTCCTTAGAAGACCGGCCGCTCTACGCACTGGTTGGCTGTTCGCAACTGGTCACCCTCTCTGGTGCGAACCGTCCCCGCGTGGGAACAGAGATGCGGGAACTCGCGATCATTCATGACGGAGCTATGCTGATCCGCGACGGCAAAGTGGAAGCCGTCGGCGCGCGCAGCCAGATCGAAGGCCTTCTCAACAGTGACACGCAGATCATCGACGCCGGAGGACGAGTAGTCACTCCCGGCTTCGTGGATGCGCATACCCACCTGGTCTTCGCCGGCAACCGTGCCGATGAATTTGAAATGCGCTGCTCCGGGATCACCTACCAGGAAATAGCTCGCCAGGGCGGGGGCATTCGCTCCACTGTCCGCCGCACCCGGGATGCGACCGAAAGCGAACTATTATCCGTCGCACAAAAGCACGCCTCGTGGTTTCTGCGCGGCGGCACCACCACGATCGAAGCGAAATCCGGCTACGGCCTGACCGTGGAAGCAGAGATGAAAATCCTGCGCGTGGTGCGCGAAACAGAGCAGACCACTCCCTTGCGCTGCGTGCCAACCTTTCTCGGCGCGCATGAAGTGCCGGACGAGTTCGTTGGCCACACTGGCGCTTATGTCGAGCTGGTGATCGAGGAGATGCTTCCCCTGGTGCGTTTGCACCAGCTGGCAAGCTTTTGCGATGTCTTCTGCGAGCCGCACATCTTTGACCAGCACTCCGCCGGGCGCATTCTCGAAGCCGCGCGCCGCTTGGGCTTTGGCTTGCGCGTCCATGGCGACCAGTTCAGCTGCTCCGGCGGGGCCATGCTGGCGGCACGCCTGGGCGCTGCCAGCGCCGATCACCTGGAGCATACCGACGCCGCTTCGATCGCCGCTCTGGCCGCAGCGAAGGTGCAGCCGGTCTTGCTGCCCGGTTCCGTGTACTCCATTGGCTCCAGGCATTACGCACCCGCGCGCGCCATGATCGAAGCCGGGCTTGCCGTGGTGTTGGCCACCGACTTCAACCCCGGCTCGTCGCCCATCGCGTCCATGCCCGTTGTCATGTCCCTGGCCTGTACACAGATGAAGATGAGTCCAGCGGAAGCCCTCACCGCGGCGACCATCAACGCGGCGTGGAGCCTCAACCTTGCCGCCCAGGTGGGCTCGCTGGAGCAGGGCAAGTCCGCCGACTTTGTGGTTCACGAGGCGAGCGACTACAGAGAGATTCCGTATTTCCTGGGTACTCAGCGGCCGGCGATGGTCTTCGCCCAGGGAGAGCGCGTCGCTTGAAAGTGACTCCGCAGAAACTCTCCACCATCGCTCCCTGGCTGGCTCTGCTGGCGATTTCTGTTCTGATCAATTACGTCGATCGGGGAAATCTCTCCATTGCCGCGCCCTTGCTCAAAGATGAGCTGCACCTCAATCCCTGGCAACTGGGGATTCTGCTCTCCGCATTTTTCTGGACTTATACCGTCTTGCTCTTCGTTGTCGGCTGGCTGGTAGATCGATTTGAAGTGAATGTGGTGATTGCCACCGGGTTCCTGATTTGGTCGCTGGCCACGGTGACCACCGGCCTGGTGCCTGGATTCGCCCTGCTGCTGGTGACGCGTTTAGTCCTCGGCATCGGCGAGTCGGTCGCCTTTCCGTCGTGCTCGAAGATTCTTGCGCTCCACGTCTCTGAAGAGCGCCGCGGCTTTGCCAACGGCGCGATCATCACGGGAATTCGGTGCGGTCCCGCGGTCGGCATGTTTGGCGCCGGACTGCTGATGGCGAAATACGGTTGGCGCCCGGTGTTTATCGGGATCGGCCTGGTTAGCCTGCTGTGGCTGCCGGCGTGGAAGAAGTGGATGCCCCGCGGCCATATTGTTGGCGGCTCCAGCTTCAGGGGACTGGCTACCATCACCACCATGTTTCGCAAGCGCTCGTTCTGGGGCGCCTCTGCCGGCCACTTTTGCGGGAACTACTTGTTATATGTGATGGTCACCTGGCTGCCGTTCTACCTGGTGCGCGAGCGTCATCTTTCGATGAACGCGATGGCGAAAGTCGCTGGGCTGTACTTCCTGGTGGATGCTACCTCGGCCATGACCGCGGGAGCGCTTTCGGATTTGTTCATACGCCGCGGTTACACCACGACCCTGGTCAGAAAATCCGTCATGGCGGTCGGCCATATGACCGGCGCGATCGGCATGGCGGCTTGCGCTCTCGCCGGACCACACACCTATCTGCCATGGTTACTAGTTGCGGGTGCGGGATGCGGAACCGCAGCCTCCGGCATCTACGCGTTTTGCCAGATCCTTGCCGGGCCAAAAGCGGCGGGAACCTGGACCGGCTTTCAGGGTGGCTTTGCGAATTTCGCGGGTGTGATCGCGCCGGCGCTAACCGGGTTTATCGTGAACCGCTCGGGAAATTTTCGCACCCCGTTTCTCATCACGTCTGTCATCGCATTAACCGGAGGCGCTGCCTGGGTCTTTGGGGTTGGCCGGGTGGAACCCGTCACCTGGGCTCCGGAAGAGATCGTTCAGCCCGCTACGTTCGTTGATTCCGTTTAGGGGAGTCGTCTCGCGGCCCAGCAACAAAGGTTGGGTGCCCCATTCAAGCCGTACTTTGGTGTTCAGTTCCATGACATCCTTTACTTTGGCTTGAGTGGGATACCACAGCACTCACCTAATGATTCTTTCAGCCACTAGCCAATTCCCCATGGATGCACCACCCTCCACTTTGTCATCCCGACCGGAGCGTAGCGAAGTGGAGGGACCTGCTGTGCGCCCCGGCTCCCACACAAAGGTCTGGGTGTCGTTAGCTCTCCCACAGAATCGTCATCCTGCCTGCCCCGGCGTGCCGTGGGAGCTTGTTGAAGGGAGCAGCTGAAAATATCCGAGGATGAGTCCGGGGCATCGCTTTTCCTGAGCCGTAATCTCCATCCCGCACTGGTGAACAGAAAAACTGCGAACCGATCGACCACAACTGCAGAAACAACAGAGCGCCGTCTTTGAAGGGTACGGGCTTCAGCCCGTACATAACAACTGTGGAACCAATAGGGCTTTACAGGCTGCGGAAAAAAGGACCCATGCTTGGTACTTTTCGTTGAGAGTTGAGGTTGGTAATAAGTTGGCATGCGTGGAGACGACAAGAAACAGCGTGGTTTGTACAGCTATGTGACATTAGAGCAGCGGGTACCAGCGGAGCACCCGTTGCGCAAGATCCGACCGATGTTTGATCGAGCGCTGGAGCGTTTGGACGGGGAATTTGAGTTGATGTACTCGCGCAAGGGTCGTCCGTCGATCGCGCCGGAGCGTCTGCTGCGGAGCCTTTTACTGCAGATCCTGTACTCGGTCCGGTCGGAGCGCCAGCTGATGGAGCAGTTGGATTACAACCTGTTGTTCCGCTGGTTTGTGGGTTTGGAGATGGACGATCGGGTATGGGACGTGACGGTGTTCACCAAGAACCGGGAGCGGCTGATTGATGGTGAGGTAAGCCAGCGTCTGTTGGGAGCGGTACTGGAGCAAGCCCGGGAGCACAATTTGCTCAGCGAAGAGCACTTTACGGTGGATGGAACGTTGATTCAAGCCTGGGCTGCGGCACGCAGTTTTAAACCCAAGGACGATGTACCAAAGCCTGGGCAGGGTACAGGATCTGGAGGGGAAGTGTTGCTGCGCGATAAGGTGAAGTCGGAGACGGACCCAGACTCCCGACTGTACAAGAAAGCGACCGCTGATAAGAGCGTTCCCAGCTATCTTGGCCACGCTTTGATGGAGAACCGCAACGGGTTGGTGGTAGCAGCGGAGGCGAGCCAATCAGCCACCAGCGCGGAGCGTGAAGTAGCGCTGAAGATGATTGATGAGCAGTTGCGCCACGACCGGCTGAACGATGCGGAGCGCGAGTATACGTTGGGAGCCGACAAACAGTATCAAGATTCGCATTTCGTTGTCGGCCTACGCCAGCGCCACGTGGCTCCGCATGTCGCCGAGTATGAGAGCGGCATCAACCAGCGCAAAAATAGTCTAACGGAGGCGGAAAGAGCTGACGAGCGCCGCTCGATTAGCCAACGGAAGCGGAAGCTGATCGAGCGTGTGTTTGGTTGGCCTAAGCTCGACCGGCCGCTCCGTCAGGTCAAGCTTCGGGGACTGAGGCGTGTAGATTGGTTCTACCGCTTGACCATCACGGCTTATAACTTGGTACGCATGAGGAGGCTCATGCCAATCGCGGCGTAACGCTGGGGCAGAGGTGTCTCTGCAGTCGGGAATTCTCCCGCTGCAGCGTCAGAAAACGGCCAAAAAACGGCTTTGGTGGTAAAACAATGACCGGCGAATCGACTGCTAGCAAACCCAGACGCAAGTCACTGGTTTTTTCCGCAGCCTGTTTAGCCGCTGAGGGCTGCGTTCTCGCTGCGAACAACCGCGGACATGATACAGCTCTTCAGGCTTGACGGGTTAAGCTTGGTGGGTCATAGAGCAAAATACAACTACCCTCCGCGCTTTAGACCGCAGCTCGGTGGTCACAGGAAAGCGGAGTCTTGCACGCGGTCACTCTTCGGCTGGATGCCGCACAGGAAACCCTCGCCCGTACGCACTCGATGAGCGCTTTGGCCTGAAGTCACTATTCGATGATCGGATCGACTTTGCGCCCTTGACAATCGAGAGTCGAATGTCTACCATCGTTTCCCATCGAGGGTCGAACGTCTTCCATGGCTAAAAAGCAGGCGCAACAACGAGCGAATTTGCTGCAGGGGACGCTGGACATGCTCGTCTTGCGAACGCTTCTTTATGGGCCGGCACATGGCCATCAGATTGGCAAACACATTCAGCGGACCACGAACGATTTCCTGCAGATGCAGCATGGTTCTCTCTATCCGGCACTGCATCGCCTTGAGGAGAGAGGCTGGGTCACCTCGAAGTGGGAGATGGCTCCGGATCGCAACCGGGAGTTCAAGTATTACCGGCTTACGGAAATCGGCAGAAAACAGCTTGTGGTCGAAGAATCGCAATGGAAGCAGATGGCGGAAGCTGTGGCGCGCGTGATGTGGCCTGCCGCTGAGGAGAGCTGAGATGCGATGGTGGCGGGGCTGGAAAGGAACTGCGAAACGGGATGCCGACCTTGAGCGGGAGCTTCTTTCCGATCTGGAATTGGAAGAGGAAGAGCAGCGGGAGCGTGGGCTGTCTGCAGAAGAAGCTCGTTCTGCAGCACGGCGCGCCTTCGGCAACATGACGCTGATTCGCGAGCAGACACGCGCTGCCTGGAGCTGGGGCTGGCTGGAGCGGCTGGTCGCGCGACATGAAGTACGGCACGCGCACGCTACTGCGCTCGCCCGAGTTCGCAATCGTCTCCGTGCTGGTGATGGCGTTGGGCATCGGCGCGACTACATCGCTCTTCACCATGGTGCGCGCCGTGCTGTTGCGGCCGCTGCCGTTTCGCGATTCCGGCAAACTGGTCATGCTCTATGAGCATTATCGCCAGAACGAGAGGCGGCGACGGATTCAATGCGGTTGCGCCAGGCGATTATCGCGACTGGCGCAGCCAGACCCACGGCTTTGAAGACATGGCGGCGATGCGCGGCTACGGAGGCATCCTCTCCGGCGTGCATTCCGAACTGCCCGAAGTCGCGCAGAGCGCAGGCGGCTCGGCCAATCTCTTTCCACTGCTCGGCGTAGCTCCCGCCTTCGGCCGCAACTTCACTGAGGCCGAAGATCAGCCAAAAGGCGAGCCAGTGGTCCTGCTTACCTGGAGCCTGTTTCAGCGCCGCTTTGCCGGAGATCCTTCCATCATCGGCAAACAGATTCATCTGGACACGATCCCGACTACCGTCGTTGGCGTACTGCCCAGCTGGTTTACCTATCCGGATGCGCGCATCCAATACTGGCTGCCCTACGCGCAGACTTTTTCAGAGAGTGACTACGGCATGCACGACGGCCACCAGAGCGAGGTGGTTGCGCGGCTGAAGCCGGATGTGAGCGCAGAAGCGGCGACGCACGAGGTGAGCGCGGTGCAGTACCGGATACATCTCGCCAATGCCTCCAAGCCCGTCGCTGAAGATGTCTGGTCGCGGCCGATGATCGACGACCTGGTGAAGGGTGTGCGAACGCAGCTGCTGGTACTGCTGTGCGCGGTTGGCTGCATGCTGCTGATCGCCTGCCTCAATCTCTCGAACCTGCTGGTGGCGCGGGCTGCAGCGCGTCGCAAGGAGGTTGCCATCCGTGGATCACTGGGCGGCAGCCGGCTTGCTTTAATTCGCGAGCAGATGACGGAAAGCCTGCTGATCTGCGTGGCCGGCGGCGGGCTCGGACTGCTGCTGTCGCTGGCTTCGACGCACTGGCTCGCTGCCAACTGGCGCAATCTGCCCCGGGCCGACTCAGTGCATGTCGATGGATGGGTTTTCACTTTTGCCGCAGGCCTGGTGGTGGTGACAGGATTGCTGGCTGGTCTTGTGCCGGCGATACTTCCACAGGCAAAGGGCTGCTCACGGCGCTGCAGGAATCTTCACGATCGGCCAGCGGCAGCGCCTCGCGAGCGCGGTTGCGCAAGACGATGCTTACCTCGAGATCGCGCTCACGGTCATGCTGCTGGTCTCGGCCGGGCTGCTTTTCAAGAGCTTTCTGCACCTGCGCATGGCGGATCTGGGCTGCCGCATCGATCACGTAATCACCATGAAGATTCGGCCTGCCCGAAATCCAATACGACACACCCGAAAAGGTGGTGCGCTTCCATCAGTCGCTGCTTGAGCGCGTGCGCCGCCTGCCCGGCGTGCGCGGCGCGGCGCTCGTCTCCAGCTGCGCCTGGAACAGGGCCTCAAGGCCGACAGAGTTTTCACGATCCTCGAGAAGCCCGCACCCAGTTACAGCCATTCAGTACGACGCGACGACCCTTACCGCCGACCCGCAGTACTTCAGCGTCATGCAGATTCCGCTGCTGCGCGGCCGGGTCTTCACCGAACACGAGCGCCTCGGCAACGACCATTACATCGTCGTCAGCAAGCAATTCGTAGATCAGTTTTTCTCGGGCGACAGACCCCATTGGCAAACACGTCCGCGTCGACTGGGATAGCATGTGGAGAAACTACGAGATCCTCGGCGAAGTTGGCGACACGATCTACGACGTCACCAAGCCAGTCGATGCCGCCATGTACTTCCCGATCCTCTCCGGCATTCCCGACCGCACCAGCGAGGCTACCATCGTGGCCTGGACCTCCGGCGATCCGCTGGCCATGTCGATACCGATCCAGCGGCAAATCTCGGCGCTCGAACCGGAGCTGCCTGTCTACAACGCGCTGACCATGGATCAGATTCTCGGCAAGACCACGGCCACTCAGGGTTTCGCGGCAAATCTGGTACTGGCCTTCGCCGCCTTGTCGCTTCTCCTGGCCGCAGTAGGCCTGTATGGAGTGCTCTCCTACTTGGTCACGCAGCGAGTGTCGGAAATCGGCATCCGCATCGCCCTCGGCGCGCAGCGGGAACAAATATTGCGTCTTATCCTGTTCGACGGGCTGCGGCCGGCGCTCCTCGGGCTGATTCTCGGCCTGACAGCCAGCGCAGGCGCAACGCAACTCATCCGGTCGATGCTTTACGGAACCAAGCCGTATGATCCGGCTGTGATTGTCACCGTGATTCTCACTCTCCTTTCGATCGCTTTGTTTGCCTGCATCTTTCCCGCCTGGCGCGCTTCGCGCCTTGATCCGATGCAGGCCTTGCGGACGGAATAGGGCCGAAGTTCCGGAATTTCGCTTCATTCGACGCATCATCGCCGAATCACTCATCGAGCAAATGAGGATGAGCGCATTGCCCTGTTGTCGCGGAATGAGCGCCGGATTGGTAAACGGGCGCGGAATATTTCGTATGGTTAACTAATTTGGGGGAGCAACAGAGTGATCGACTGCAGAGCCGCGACGAAGAGTTATGCCTCTCCACAGGAAACGCAGGACCGACGGAGCATTCACGATTGCCTCGCCGCTCACATGAACCGTTCGAATGGTATTGCTCCGCCTTAAGCACATCAGTACGGCGGCTCTTCCCGCATGGCATACACTGGCTCCCGTGCCAAACAAGCGCGCATTGCCTAATCAAGCGGCGACTTTCATCGAGACGATGGATTGCCTTCCGGTCGCCAAACTGCCGGATGGACCGCAGTGGACTTATGAAATCAAACTCGACGGCTATCGGCTTGAGGTGGTACGGACGAGCCGTGCAACTACGCTCTATTCTCGCCGGGAGAATGTGCTCAACCAAAGGTTCCCTTACATCGCGACGGCATTGCGCCATCTTCCCAAGGACACGGTGATTGACGGAGAACTGGTAGCCCTCGGCCCCGACGGCCGGCCGGACTTCCATCTCCTGCAAAACCTTCGCTCCGCGCAATCGCGCATGATCTACTACGCCTTCGACATCCTGATGCATGAGGGGCGCCGTCTTACCGAGCTTCCACTCCTGGAGCGCCGAGCTATCCTGATCAACGTGGTGGAAACCCGGGGAGCACGTCGCGCTGTCTCAAGTGTCTGACCGGCCGGCGGCGGAAATGCTGCAGTTCGTAAAACACCACGGGCTGGAAGGGGTGGTCGCGCAACGCTCTGACAGCGCATACCAGCCTGGTCAGCGAACGGGGCTCCGGAGCAAGTACCGGATCGATCTTCGCCAGGAATTCGTGGTGGGTGGCTACGTCCCAAGCAGCTTGGGCATTGATTCGCTGGTGGTGGGCGTCTACCGGGGGAAGGATCTCATCTATGCGGCTCGGGTACGAGCTGGACTAGTGCCTGCTACCCGCCGTGAGCTCTTCGAGAAGCTGAAGCATCGGAAAGACCACGAGGTGCCCGTTCGTCAATCTCCCTGAAGCGGCGGCTGGCCGCTGGGGTCAGGGGCTTACTGCGGAGAACATGGAGGAGTGCGTTTGGGTACGACCGGAGGTGGTCGCGGAGATTCAGTTTCTGGAATGGACCGGGGCTGATCATCTGAGGCATACCAAATTTGTCAGGCTCAGAGACGATAAGGATCCTTCCAAGGTGATAACGATGCCCGGCGCGGGGTTTTCGGGCCACGTATGATTCTGCTATGGGCACAGCTCATAGCCTGCGCAAGTTAGTGAAAGAGACCAGTAGCTCGACCTGCGCGCGCATCATCTTTCTTGAGGATAGCGCCGATGGCATTTGCGGTAAAGGTAAATGAGCATTCGACCTAAAAGACTGTAGCAGCCCAGGGCACCAAGGTTTAGAGTGGGGTCTACTGGCTCGGTAGAATCGCTAGCCTGGATATGCGTTCGCGGATGGTATCTGCTGCCTTGCGGTAACCTTTCGAGAACCTGCCAAGGTTTCGTTCACCCTCCTCATACCAAGTTGGCCCGAACATATCTTCACCGGAGGTTCTTACCGAGTTGATCTCCATCGACGCCGCACGTTCGCACTCTTCCACCGCGGAGTAGAGCTCCGCCGGGTAGAAAGGAGCTTTCGCCTCGGACTCGGCAAGCAGGCTGTTGTAAGAAGAGAAAACCTGTTCGAGACGAGCAAATAGTCGTGCGACTTTTTGCGTTTCGCTTTCATCGGGAGACTCAACAGCAAGGATTGGTCGAAGACCATTCAACCCAATTTGTAACTGCGAGAGGTGGGTGAACACTTGTTTCATGGCCTCGAACTCCGTTTCGAAGTGCGCACGCGTGACGAACACGGAGCGGTCGATTGCGGCCTGCCCAAGTCGCTGTGAGCGTTCGAACTTGTCTTCGAGCTTCGCGAGCGCCACTTTCGTCTCGGCTTCGTCTCTCTGGAGCGAGCGCTTACTTAAATGGTTCCATAGCGCAGATATAGCGGCGCTTACCAGGCCGCTTAGCAGCAGCCACACAAGGTTACTGTTCATAGAAGCAGTCTAGCGCTGGGACGAAGGAGGAAAACCATCCTATTGTGTGGAACCCGGAAAGCTGGTGACGGAAAGCTGGTGATGGACTTTCCGCGTTCATGCGCGGCTGTGAGAGGACGTCCCGCCAAGACAAAGACCAGGTGACACAATGGAGTGGACCCTTCGGTTGAGACACGCCGAAGGTTGATTAATTGGTGACTTACCCACGAATTTGTGTCTGAAGGCTTCTTGAGCTCCGCTTTTTCATCGGGGCTCCACGGCGCACAGAGTGGTGTCCGATGAGAGGATTCCGACCATGGAACAGGAGAAGAAGAACATACCGTCCTTACTTGTTTTTAATCGGGGAACCGTTGTCGGGCTGCTGCTATCTATGGGGCGCATACTGCCCATATTCGGATTTTGGTATAGCGCAGCAACCGGATATTTAGTTCTGATACTTCTACTGTGTGAGGCCGCGTTCGAACCTGCCATTGGTAGGCGAAAATACTTACGCACAGTATGCGTGCTCCTCGTTGTGGTAGCGGGTGTGTGGTTTCATTTCTATATAGTGTCCGCTTCAGACCCTTTAACAGCAGCGCCACGGAGAACACGGGAGAATATGACACCGGCACCACAATTGGCGGTATATCTTGGCGGAACGAGTTTGCGGATGTGCGGGTTGTTTTCGAGAACAACACCTCAAACGAATACAGGAACATTGATATGATTCTGTCTGCGGACAACGCATACATTGCAGATGGTGCGCAGACAACCAATATGCCCGGAATTGTCGTCTTCAATACGCAACGAGGGCCTAATGTAGTAACTGGGATCCTTACCGACAAAGCTACAGGTAAGAAGAGAATAGCGCCCAAAGATCAGCTTTCTACCTTTTCGTATCATTACAGGGTGATGTGTGACAGGCTCCCAAAGAATAGCCGATTTGAAGTGGTGCTAGCAGTGGCCCATTTGCCATTAGCGCCAGACGGTAGTCCTATATCAACCCCCGCCGATCCGCTGTTCGGTCCTAAGCCAAACGTGAGCACAATATATGTGTCCGGCACCTATCAATCGGTGGGGGAAGGCCTAGGGAGCTCGTTAGAAGCGGGTATCCGATTTAAAAAAGACTAATTACATAGAGCCCAAAGGCTAAGCCCATTCGTTAGTAGGCGGCCCTACGGAGGCACGCCCCAGCTTGACAAGGGGAAAACATTCTGGGTGAAAAGATAGGCCACCCTTTACCATGTCACTGTAGGGTTAATTTGATCATCAGGAAGATGTGAAAGAATCGATTCTAGAATTTGCAGCGAACTCGGCGTTAAAAAAATCGCTCTAGAATGCCGTATAAGCGACCGCTGGGGTGTCGGCAAGCATTTGGGATCATATATAAAATCGCGAAAACTCGAGCAAATCGATTTTTTCACATCTTCCAGACGGGACTGGTACTTTCGGAAACTCCTTTCTAAAAGTTAGACTCCCATCTGACGAGTAAAGTTACCTGCTTGTGGCCTCCTCTTCCGCAAAGATTCCGGAAGCAGCGCGTCGATCTCACCGTCCGAAAGCGAAAAGTGGCCCTTCTTGATGGCCGCCTCGGCTTTGCCGAAGGCTTCCTCTGACGTATTCGGCGCGAACTTGTAAACGGCATGCACCTCGCGGTTGATCATTTCCAGATTGTTGCGGAGCCTTTCGACCGGTAGAGGGATGTGGCAGTCGGGGTTTTGTGGTCGGGGTTTTGTGGTCGGGGTTTTGTGATCGGACGGAACTGTTACTTTTGCGGTGCCACTGCCAAAGCACCAGTCCCGTCAGCTGACGACTAAATTCGACGACTAAACCCCGGACGACCAAACTCGGAGACTGAGGCGGGACCAGGAAGGTGTGAAAAAATCGCTTCGATCGCCTGAAGGGTCGCTTGGGGAGTTATCTTCGGCTCCGGCTCGGGCACAGGCTGGGCTGCGGGCATGGCCTTCTGGATGGGCAGGATTAGGGGGCTGGGATGCCGATCATGCTTGTCCCATAGGGTCTAATTAGTCTCGTCGCTGCGTGTTAGGCGGCTGCATTGGCAGTATTCAACTTGCGACGTATGCTGAACCAGCGGATGAGGTTGTAACTGAGGCAAGCCCAGGTAGCTTCCATGGAAGCTTTTAGTCGTCCTCGACATCGAAATTGCCGCAGCCCACAACGTTCCTTGATCCAGGCATGCGGGAACTCCGCGATCTGGGATCGCTGCTTGTAGATTTGCTTCGCCTCATCGGTTTCCATCTTGGCCTTGAAGGCAGCTGTCTCGGCCGGTTCCTCCAAGCGTGTGATGGACCGTCTCCAGTCGGGCGGCGCCTTCTTCGAGGCGCATTGATCACGGTGTGCGCAGCGCGGGCAGGCTGCCTTGGGTGCTCGATAGACATGCGTGCGCACGCCATGTTCCCGGTTCAGCACAGCATGGTGGGTGAGTCGTTGTCCGGCCGGGCAGAGGTACACATCATGTTCCGCGTCGTAGGGAAACGCATTTCCTATGAACTCGCCCGTACGGCCTTGCGCGTCGTACTCAGTCGGCTTCCAGCTATCTTGCCAGGAGCCGTAAAAATTGACCTTGCAACTCGCAGCGGCTTGCACAGACGCGTGATTGGTATAGTCGCCATCGGCTACGATTTGTTCTGGCAGCACTCCCAGCTTTGTCTGACAGCGCTCCAGAGCCGCGTTCAGTTGGCGGTAATCGATAGCGTCGGTGGTCGCTTCTACATTCACCACCAGCCCGTGAGTCGTATCCGTCAGCAGTTGCACGTTGTAGCTGGGTACCGTACCGCCTTCTCCATTTCGCATTACATGAGCCTCCGGGTCTGTGGTGGAGGCTCGTGCCGTGTAGCTCGCCTGGTCGTGTTTCTTAATTTGCTGCAGTCGCTCCACCTCACGTAACGCAGCTTCGAGGCGACTTGCGCGTTGCCTCGAAGCGCGCCGTTTTGCTGCAGCTCGTCGCTTCGCCGTCTTCTCTTCTTCGGCGGCTTGTTCATTCATCTTCTGCACCTGCTCCCGCGCAAGCGCAAGATGGGCTTCGATCTTCTCCTTGCGACGGAGGGTATTGCCGCCAGCGTTGGCTTTGATCTTTGTGCCGTCCAGTGTTATTCGCTGCATGGTGATCAGCCCTTCGGCACTCAACATGCCCACGACCTGCACGAAGAGGTTTTCCAACGCCTCCTGATGGTCGGACCGAAAACCGGACAGCGTCCTATGGCTGATAGGCTGCAGGCCGCTTAGCCAAGCGAAGCCAGGCTCGAAGACACAACGACGAGCAATCTCACGTGCTGAACTGATTCCCTGACTGTACGCATATAGCCACAAGCTAATTAATAATTGTGGCGCCGTGTGGTTACGCCCGGCTTGGCCTTCAACCGCAGCGATCTTCGCGTAATACAGACTCAGGTCCAGCTCACCGATCAATTGCCAAATGGCACGCGCGCTGTGGTCCTCTTCAATCAGAGTCTCCACATCCACCGTATGCAACAGCAACTGCGAACGGTCAATCGGCGCCAAGCGAGGAACAGATGACGGTCTATTCACGCCTGCAGTCTAGCCCGTCCCTCACATCCGCAATAGTCCCTTCCCGGATGCACCTTTCAATTTTTTCACAGCTTCCAGACGGGACGTTACCCCATCCAAGTCGCAGAAGTGCGGTCAACTTCCCGTCCGTCACTGGAATTCTCGAGAGCCTCCGTTGAGTGGACCAGTGACAACCCATCTGAGGCACAGCAAGTTCGTAGGCCTGCGAGAGGAAAAGGACGCGACGCAAGGTTGTGCGGGAGTGAATTGAATGGGCGCGGCCGCCGGAGTCGATGGCTGCGCCCAGGTTGAGTTCACTTTAAAAGTAGCCGGTAAGCGATGGTCGCGATGGTGAAGATGAAGGCGGAATCAAGCCTCATCGAGACCGCCGTCGACAGGTTGGCGGATTTGAGGAAAATGCCGAGCTCGATCATCTGGCCCTCCGCAAAGCAAGGGTTTCGATAGCGGCGCGGTCGACCGCCCAGTAGCGGCGACCAATGCGCTGAGCGTGAAGCTTCCCGTCACGGATATAGCGGCGAACGTGGCGCTCAGTGCATTTAAGTTGCTCCGCAGCGCGACGGACACAGGTGCAACCAGCGGGCATACGCACGCCGGCAGTAGGATGGCTTGCCATTTAGTCCTCCCGGTTTAGGTGGGCAGGAGGGATGTGAGCGGAAGACGTTTTTTTTATGCACATCCCAGGACGGCCGTTTGGGCGGACGCCTTCGGGGGGTGCGATCCGTGCAGGAGAGACCACGCTCGCCTGGACCAATCGAAGCTTCGGAAAGGCCGGTATGCGACGAAAAAGACCTTACGGATGCCGCTGAGGCAGTGAGCCACTCGGTGCAGGGCAAAAAGCGTGCGCAGGTAAGCATTGAACTGCGCAACGATCTTCCCACGTAGCTCGCGAAGCTGGGCAAAGCGGTCCAGATCTTTGCGGAGTTCCTGGGCAACCAAGTGATACTGGTTGAGGGCAAACTCCAGGGTTATTTGCTGGCTTTTCGCTAGCTCCTCGAGTGAAATGCGAGTGTGGTCCATCTCCGCGAACTGTTGGCCACTTACAGTAAGAGGGTTCGCGAAGGTGGGGAAAAATTTGCACTCAAGGGCGCTCACACTGGTTTCGCCGGTGAACTTATCTGTGGACACCAGAACGCCGTCCAC
The DNA here is from genome assembly GCA_963721125.1 of uncultured Acidobacteriaceae bacterium. GTDB lineage: Bacteria > Acidobacteriota > Terriglobia > Terriglobales > Acidobacteriaceae > PALSA-350. Next base: position 828,382 of record CAVRHZ010000002.1, read on the forward strand.
CTGGTCGGTGAGGTCACGAACAGAAATTGGACGCAAGAGCTCGCAGTTGAAGATCTTAATCCCACAATCGAAGAACCTCGGGTTGTAGCTCGAGTCCACGCCTTAATGCTAACGCTATTTGGGTCGACTTTGAAGCGCCATGTCCGCTAATCGGCTCAGGCTCGGCTGCGTTGTTGCCGGGGCAAGAACGGGGCAAGAATGGGGACGGCCGAACTGCGTGATTTACGCGTTGAAGTAGAGGAAAATCGCTCAGATCCCGTCTGACCACAAAGTTTTCGAAGTTAGTTTATAGCCTTGTACGGTTGCCCAGATGACCCCAAGACTGAAACGCTATTGGGCAGGTGTAGCCGATTGCGGTATGAAGATCGCGGTTTTGGGGTACTCAGGTAATTATCGCTTACGCGCCTGAAATCCGGACAAGTCGGCCTTGATGGATGCCTCGATCTCGATGGAAACCGGTTTGGCGTTTTCGGCGGTCGCGGTGACCCGAAGAAGCAAAATACCCGGATGGTGGCGAACGGAATGCAGGCCGTATTCTTTTGGGATGTGAAATTTCCAGCTTAAAGTTCCCACTTTCATGGCCACCACATTCGCAAACATCGTGATTCCCCGAGGAATATACCTGGGAGCGAAGTCGTTATTGGGGGGCCATGAAACAATCCTTGCGTCACGGAGCTGATCGTCATCGTCATCTTCGACTGGCTGGATTGCTGTGACGTAGATCAAGCATTTTGCCGCCCCCGATGATCCAAAAAGATTTCCAATCAGCCCTGACGCCCTCAAGCTCACGCGCAGGTACTTTCTGGTGACCTTGACCGGCGGGTCGCCTTCAGAGTGCGTGGATGAGGACATATATGCATCACTACCCTCGTCGAAGGAAAGCACGAGCCGAGGCCGCGTGAGAAATTTTCCGATCCCGAGAAGTACAAGCGTTGTTACGGCTCCCCCGATACCGCCAAAAAGCGCAACGTTGCCGTGGAGAAAACACAGAAATCGTTCAAGCATCGCCATATCATGTCTCAAGAAAAATTAACCGAGAGTCTTGCGGTCAGACGGGACGGGAACTTTGCTGGAAGCGGTAAAGAAACGACCCACCTTGCAGGTCTAACGCTCGGGTGATCGAAGTCTATACCCCGCCGCCGGGATCAGGCGACAAGTATTAACTTTTCTTAATTCGTCCAAAAAGTCATCCATCTCTCACTCGTTGCGGAGCGCCACCATGGGTCCTATACCCGCAGCGCTCTAGGCAGGCAGCGCCGACGCGGAGATTTGTGGCCGGAATTTGTGGTCCGGGAGTGAAACTTTGTTGGCAGTGGTAAACCGGCCACCATTTTTCAGTGGTTATTGCACTCCGAATCGCAGGCAAAGCACTAACGGCTCTGTCACCTTTTATAGAAGGCGCGGTGTGCCGAAATGATTCCTGATATCGCTTCCTGGCATGGGAGATAAAGGGACAGCAATACCGATCGCCGATTTTTCCTCCGACGCAATTTGCCCCTCATCCTAGCTGCCTCAGGTCCACTACATTGCGGGGGCCTTTTCGGGGACGCCTTCCCCACCAGCAGCGTCCATCGCAGTGCGGCCGGTGGTCGAAACGCCCCCCGTCCACTCCTAGAACGGGGGGTTACGAGTCGCGATGTCTAGGGTGTAGCAACTCGGTTTTCACCCATCCGTCAATCGCAGCAGCTTCCTCTGAGAAATCGACAAGCTTATCCAGATCACTCAATGGCAAGACCGGTGTAGTGATGTCGGAGATATTGCCAATCATAAGGTTACGAAAAGGCGGTATCCCCGGTTGGACTACTACGCGATATTCCTTCTGGTATGCAAAGCGATTGGATTTGCGAAACGGCCCGATATTTCCGGTATAGCTGGTGTCGTCGTAATACTCAACAAGTCCACGTGTCCCTCTCAGCCCCAGGTTAACCAGTGCTTTGTGAACACGCCTGAAAAACTCTATACAGTTCAGAACCAGCAGGAAGTGAGTACCAAGGCGTAGATGGTTCTCATGCAGGAGAGGCTTCGACATCGGCTCCGTCAAGGAGAACATGCAGAAGATGTTCTGATCCGCCTCGCTGTTGTAAGACATGACAACCGGTCCGACTAGATCCTTGGGATCCACTTCATGCGTACCAACGAGAGGATGACTGATGGTCATCCGCAGATCAGCCGGCTGGAATAAACGGGCTGCCCCCTCAAATCGATCGCCGCGAGCAAGATTCTCGCTTTCCTCGCCAGCGAAGTAGCGCATAGTGCGCATGTGCATCTGTCCTTGGTTGCGGAACGAAGTAAGGTGCTCTTCCTGGCCGAACTTGAATAAGACAAGCATCCCTTCATTCAAACCCAGACGAGAGCGCTTCCAAACGATATGCCTTGCATCTTTTATTTCGTTCGCCATCTCAGCTTAGCCCTGCGATTGTATCTCAGAATGATTGATCAGAGGCAGGCGGGCGTTTCGTGGACGGACCTGGTACTTTGGGAATACAGAACTACACTAAGTTTCATAGCAATTGGATTTCGTGAAAGTGGCAACTCCGTCTGCCCAGGGAAATTCTGCTCACGAAACCTCCAAGAAACTTCCGGAACCCGTGTCCACGATAGCCGCTCCTGTGCGGCTTGGGACCGAGGAGGGATAAGTTTCGTGGACACTTCCCCGAAACTCTCGGCCCAACTACTGGCCGCCGGGCTGAGGGGAGTTTTCCGGCGATCAGACTTTTTACGCAGGTCACCGGAAAGCCGACGCCACCTCTAGACCGTCAGATTCTTCGGATTAAGTAATCAGACGGGAACAATGTTGATGCTGAGGGACTGTTCGGTCACTCAATACTCATCGAAGGCTGCTGCAACATCGCTGAGTCTTCAATGTCTAAAGACAGTCCCGCCTTCTTCATCGCTGCCTTCAGCACGTCATGACCCCACCTCGGAAAGGAAGGAGAGACGACAACTCTCTGTATCAGCAGGTTGAGATCAACGTCTATAGAGGCTCCGTGGGCAGGCGGCGGTATCTTGCACCCTGGAACTGCGTCGGGAGGCAACTGATCGATGACGTGGATAATCGCTCGCAATTCAGATTCATGCCTGTAGCACTCCCGCTTCTGGAACGCCGGTTTGAGCATATTGAGACCAGAGTCTCGATATGGTTCGTCGTAGTCCCTATCGTGGTCCTCATAGAACACTCTGCCCACGTTGACAGCAAGCGCATTGCTCCTGAAGCTCTCCATGAGACGACCAACAGTACTCTGGATGACGATGCCGTTGCGCTCACTGGTGTACAGACTCCACATGGCTACCGACTCAGACCGATTCTCATGCCAGCAGTTGATTGCGAACGTCTTTCGAAACACCTCGTATCGAGCAGTCAAGTCGGGCGCCGACCGGACCAGAGTAGCGGCTAGGCGCTTCGACAGTTCTGCTTCCCAGGCATCATCTACTTCCCGGAGGAGAGCAAAGTAAAGTGCATGCTGCTCCAACATCGTCAGGAACTGTAGGACGTCCATATACCTCCAAATGACGGTGTCAGGAGACGGCGTTGTAAGCTCAGGATGCTGAAAGTAGGGCATAACGGCAGTCTAACCTGCTCCTCTAGGAACGAGGTGGATCACCGAATGAATGGTCCTGGCAGGGTGAATCGAGGAGACCCCCGTCAGGTTCGCACGCCGCCTCGCGGGACACCAGCATTGCGGGTGTGGGAGATGCGGGACGGAGAGCGCCGGGATAAACCGGCACATTGTAGGGGATGAAAGAGCCCTATTCAAAAGGAGAAGCGATCCTTCCGGCCTCGAGTCTTGCCTGTGATCTCGCGAGGGATCATAGCGAAGCGTAGACAGAGGGCTGGCTGGCGGGATTATTGAGCTCCGAAAACATACAATCCGGGTGCCGACCCTTTTCTGAGATCCGGGAGATCCGGGACGACCGAAATAACCCCCAAAAGAAGATGCGAGGAAAAGAGGGATAGCCTGATCTGGTGGTTTATTTGCTTTGGGTATAGGCAAATCGCGCAGATTCAGGCCATCCCCCATTCTCCCCTTTTGTCCCAAAGGGGGTCCAAAGAGTTAATCCACCGCTGGGGGGAGCGGCTTCCGTCTCTTGGCGTCGTTCGCGAGCAACAACTCGATAAGGTCCGGGGCAACATGAAAGTTGGTTACTTGTAAAGCGGCCAGTGCCTGCGGCAGGTCCAGGAGATTGCGACGAGCTGCTTCCGCGAGAATGCCGAGGGTACCAATCACAGGGAGTCCGCGATTTGCAGCTTCGCGTCTGCCCTCCAGGTCATCGATAATCAGCCGCTCAGCCTTGAATGATTCTGCCAGCAGAATTGCATCCTGCTCCCCCCGGTCCAGCCGCTCCAGGAGGGGGTCTAATCGGAAGATGAGCGTGCTGATTTGAAGCCAGCGCGGGGGAGCCGCAGCCCACGCGCGAACCTCTGCGGGCGCGTCGCTATCCTGAAGCTCATCGAGCACGGTTTGCGGTACGAGAACCTCGGCGTATATCTTCGCCAGGATATCAATATGTCCGAGGAGCACCAGATAGTTGAGGGGCGAAGTGTCTGCGACGACGATCATGCAGCTAAGCGCTTGCCCTATTCTGTCAAGGTCTCTTCAAAATGCTTGAGCGAGGCTAGATCATTCTCAAGTTCACGGATGGAGTAATTGAGATAGACGTTGTGGGCCTTGAGGAAGGTGTGAACCTGCATCCTGGTTCTGAAACCCAGCAAACGGCGAACCTGTCCTTCCGACAGGCGTTCGCTGCGGTATCCCTCCAGCGCTAAGGCTTCAAGAGCGGCGCGAGAGAGGTCTGGCTGCTGGTTCTGGATCACGCGTGCGACATCGTCCGGGATTTGGAGTTGCACGTCCATGCTGCACAATTATCTCATTTCCGCGGCCGGGGATTGTGGTCAGGGGATTTGTGGTCAGGAAGTTGAGAAAGAATCGAAAATTATGAAGAGATTCGTGGCCGAGATTCGTGGCCAGAGATTCGGAGATTTGTGGTGAGATTTGTGGTCAGAGATTTGTGGCCAGACGGAAATGACCCTTTCACTCGTGCGCTATTGTGCTCGGCCTATCATCCCACCAACCGGCACCCACATGACACCCAGGGAGTCATCCAGAATTGGGGAAATCCATTGAAACAAAGCCTCGCCGGTTTCTAGCCTTGAGAGCATGGAAATTAATCTCACGGCAGAGCAGGAAGCCCAGCTTTCACAGATTGCCGCCCGGGAAGGCAAAGGCGCGACGAGCTTGCGCGTGAGGTTCTCCTGCGCGGTCTTGATCTGGAAGTCACCCCCATAGCCGCCCATCCCCGGAACACCCAAGGACAACAGGCCGTTGCCCGCATATTGGAATTGCGCCAAGGCAACATACTTCCGGCGGGCGTGACCATTCAAGACCTCATTCATGAAGGCAGGGCTTGACGGCCTTTGTACTCGACAATTCCGTCACCATGCGGTGGTGCTTTCAAAACGCTGCACACCCCTATGCCGATGGTCGTGGTTTTCCCCCGTCTGGCCAGCTTTACGCGCGTTTTCTGCATAGGTGAATGTTCGTCACTCATTTCACTCGAGCGGCGGATGTTTTCTTGTTCCTCTTGGATGCGTTTCTCGAAGGAACAGGCCGCTGGGGCGCCGGCAGTTCGTCTCCGGTTATGGGTGGATTTCCCTTCCCGAGATTCTTCAAAACCCCGATGGCTTCGGGAATATTGGCATGACGCCCACGGGCGCGGAAGAACGCTTCGGTTCGCATGGCGGATAGCTTCTCCGCAACCGCGACATTAATCAGTTGGTTCAGGGCTACGCCCTCCTCTTCAGCAGTCTTGCGGGCCTCTTCGAGAAGGGAGGGTTGAAGCCTAAGCGCGAAATTACTGTTTTTCATCATTCCTCCTGAGTTGTTCCAATGCTCGCTGGGGGGACGCGACAGCCACGCCCCAGGCAGAGCCAATCGCCTCGAAATCCCTGGGGTTGAAGGTGACCAGCAGATCCGCATTCCCAGAGAGCGCCGCTAATGATATCGCAGGCAATATGAATATTCCAGTTTGCCCTATTTTTGCTCAAGCGCTACGGGCTAAAGGAAGGCGCGACCGTACTGTTTCAGGAAGACGGTGGCCGCCTGGTACTGGAGCCCGGCAAATACGCGGCGATCTATGCACTGCAGGGAGGCTTGCGGGCTTTCTGCTCGAAGCAGGATCTGGCTAAGGAAAGAAAAGCGGAGCAGAAGCGAGAGAACAGAGGATGAAAGAATACGTTCTGGCTGCAAACGCGGTGCTCAGCTACTTCGGCGCCAGCGGAGGAAGAGGTACCAACCAGGTTCGTGCACTCGCTCAGCGTCGCTTAAGCCAACACCCGCGGGGGGTAACTTCCAGTTAACTCCCCCTTCCTCCTCATGTTTATTTTCAAAGCTCCTTGTGCCCCCCACCAACCCGTGGGATCGTTAACCCAGCAACCAACTGAGGAGTTCGTAACCACCACGGAATCTAAAACAATAAGCAGCCAAAGGAGTGACCTTTCATGGCAACCAATCCAACCCAAACCGCCGAAGACCTCGTCACCCCGTCCCCCTACGCTTCCATCGACGCCGAACTAGAACACCTCCTGACCCAACTGCAAAGCTACCCACCACAGCCAAACCCAAACCCGCCACCCACTCCCGAGCAGCCAGAGCCTCCACGCGCAGCCTCGCCTCAACCACCCACCCATCTAGAGCTCGAAGAAGCCGCCCTCCACGGACCCACCGGACGCATCGTCAACACCCTCGCTCCCCACACCGAAGCGCATCCCGCCGCACTCCTCCTCCAATTCCTCGCCGCCTTCGGCAATCTCATCGGCCCCGGCCCCCACTGCATGGTCGAATCCACCCGCCACGCCCTCAATCTCTTCGTCATCCTCGTCGGCGATTCCAGCAAAGCCCGCAAAGGCACCAGCTGGAACCTCATCGCCAACCTCTTCGCCGGCGTCGACCCCTCCTGGCTCTCCACACGCGTCAACAACGCGCGCCTGACCGCCAACGGCCTCGTACGGGCCCTCCGCGATCAGCAGCCGCCCACCGACCGCCGTCTCCTCGCCCTCTCAGAGGAGTTCGCCACCGTCGTCCACTCCCTCAAGCGCGGCAACGGTCACCTCTCGCCTCTGCTCCGTTGCGCCTGGGACAATGGCAATCTCCCCACCCTCGACATGCACCACCAACTGCGCGCTACCGGCACCCACCTCAGCCTGATCGCGCATATCACCCAGCGGGAGCTCACCCAAACATTCCACGGTCACCAGGCCCATAACGGCTTCGCCAACCGCTGCCTTTGGACATGGGTCGAGCGCGCCAACTGCCTCCCCGGCGGCGGCAGCGCACCCGCGGATGAACTATCCGCCATCGCCGAGACACTGCGGAGCGCCGTTGCCTGGGCCACCGCGCGGCCCGAAATCCTCTTTCGCCGCGACCAGGAGGCTCAGGAGCTTTGGGCAGATTGTTATGAGTCGCTCAGCTATCGTGATCCCGGCCTGCGCGGCGCAGCCACAAGCCGTGGCGAGGCCCAGGTCCTGCGCCTCAGCGCCCTCTATGCCGCGCTCGACTGTAGTGAGATGGTCTGCCTCCCCCACCTCGAAGCAGCCTACGCAGTATGGACCTACTGCTACCGAAGCGCCGTCCGCCTCTTCGGCCTGGCCACCGGAGACCCCATCACCGACCGCATTCGCGAGGCCGTCGAAGCCTCTCCCAACGGACTCTCAAGGAATCAGATCAGCCGTCTCTTCTATGGCCACGTCAATAGCCAACGCATCGATGCTGCGCTCGAACAACTTGCCGCCTTCGGCGCTCTCGCCGCTTACACAGAGCAAACGAGCGGTCGAAGCTCTACCCTCTGGCTGGCCATCCAACACTAGCAAACCGCGGATAAGTAGGTTTTTTCTCGCTTATCTCGCTTTTCGCTCAATCTTTTTCCCGCAGGAAAGCGCCGGCCGGGGGGCTTATCTCTCTTTTCTCTCACCAAGTGCATTCTTTTTTCGAAAAGCTTTGCGGAGTTGGGAACGCAACGAGGTGATTCAGGACTCTCCGAAAACGCACGAATGGCATATAGCCAAGCAGTCAGGAGCGCAATGTGAGCTTCCGTGTGTCCAGATAGGATGTGATCGCCGCCGCGCCGCCTTGGGTTTCCGCCAGGGCCACGTAGCCATCAGGCCGCAGCAGATAGGCAGCATTCCGCCGCAAGCCGGTCCGGCCCACCTCCGGATGCCAGGGAAAAACGTGCAGCGGCAATCCGCGGTCATCACACAGTCTTCGCATCGCGGCATTAGCTTCCCCGTAGATGTGTACCTGCCATGCCATCGAGCTGAGGACCGCAAAATTGTCGCTCCCGTTCAGCGCCGATTTCACCCAGGGAAGACGGTCGCCACCGTGCACCTCTCCGGCACGCCCCTCGCTCAAGCTGCTTTCACGGTAATTCACCGCTGTTTGTGAAACGGTGCGGAACATCAGACGGCGCGCCGCCGTCGACCGGTAAATGGGCGCGAGCAAGAGGGGCACAATGTGCAATCGGATGAGGCGCGCCAACACGCCCGGAGCTGGTTACAGCAGTGAACGCGCGATCCGTCGTCGCCACCAGGCGGCGGGCAAAGGCGATTCGTTCCGGCTCATAACTGTCGAGCAAGCGATGCTTCGGCCTGCCCATGCAGGACGGCAGCCAGTTTCCATGCCAGGTTCACCGCGTCGCCAATGCCGGTGTTCATCCCTTGTCCGCCTACGGGGCTATGGATGTGGGCGGCATCTCCGAGCAGATATGCGCGGCCCACGCAGAAATGCCCAGCCACGCGATGGTGCACGCGGTAAGTCGAGAACCAGTTCACGCGCTCAACGTTTATAGGCATCCACTCCAGGACGCGCCGGCTCACATCGTTCCACGACAGCTCATCCCGCTGCTGTTCGGACGCCTCGCGCACGGTGCCGATGAGCCTCGCGCGTCCTTCGCCCTTCAACGGGAACACGATCAGAAAGTCAGTTTTGTCCAGAGCGATATTCAGTTCGCCGTTTACGCTCGCTCCGCTGGCCTCCACGTCGGCGACGTAGAAGAGATGTTCGTACACCCCGCCGGGAAAGCCGATCTGCAACGCCTCGCGGACCGTGGAATGTGCTCCATCGCAGCCGGCGATATAGGCCGCCTCGCACGTCTCCTGCTCTCCATCCGGCCCGTTCATATAAGCGATAACGCGACCCGCGGCAGTCTTCGAACTTTATGAGCTCGGTGCGGCGTTCGACCTGCACGCCGGCCTCGGCTCAGGCGCTCCACCAACAGCCGTTCGTGCTCGTCTTGAGGAAAGATGAGCGCGAAAGGAAAAGGACTGAGCCCGGCGCCCATTTCACCCAGTACGGCATGGGCTGCTCGTTTGCCGGCCACCCAGAGATTCGCGGCCATGGTCTTCCGTCCCTGTTCCACCACCGCATCCGCAAGGCCAATCTGGTTGTAAAACTCGAGCGTTCGCGCTTGAACAGCCAGCGCGCGAGATGTCGTTCCTGGCTCAGCCGTCTTGTCAACGATCCTCACTCGCACGCCCATCCGCGTCAGCCACAGGGCCAACACCAGGCCTGTTGGTCCTGCGCCTACGATTAGGACCTCGGTATCGGGAGACTTACTCATCGTGGTTGAACCGGGAAGGCCTCAAGAGGGCTCGAACATCCCAGTCGGGTATCCGTCGATACTGATCACATTTTTCGACCGCCTATACTCTTCCATTCCGGCTTCACCCTTCGCCTCCGCCCACCGCGTGAGTGTTCTGCGCTCGTCGACGTATTCAAACAGCGGAACGCCATATCCGCAGGAAGTCTGGACCAAATCAATCGTGAGCACCACGATCTGGCGCGATCCTGGCCGTTCTTCATTCTCAAACGCGGAACCGAGCAGGTCGGAGTAGGCGAAGCTCCCTCGAGAGAGAACCCTGCCCTGACCATAGAGACGGAGAATCAGAGGCGCCCCGGCGAAGGCACAGAACATGATGGTCAAGCGTCCGTTGGCACGCAGATGGGCCGCCGTTTCATTACCACTGCCGGTTTGATCGAGGTAAGCAACGCTGTTTGGGCTGAGGATACGCAAGGCCGCTCCGTCTTTCGGAGAAACATTCACTCGCCCCTGGGCAGCGGCGGAGGCAGTGAAGAATATGCGCTGTTGCAGAATAAAATCGCGGTGCTGCGGTTCGATACAAGTGAATTGCTTGGCCATGGAAGCAGTACCTCGCCCGAAAACTCTATTCTAGCCATGCGGCATGGCGATGGCTCCATAGATCCTTCTCGCTGGAATCTTTCGGCCAGGGAGGCGTCCTGGTGAACCAGTTCATCGTCCATCATAGGCGTTATGAACAAGATCCTGTCTCTGCTATCAATTGTGCTGGCCCTCGTCGGCGTTGCTGCCCAAGGGCAGACAGATAAACTTGTGCTCGCCGGCATCGCGCATGTTGCCATCCGCGTCTCCGATTTAAACCGATCTCGTGACTTCTACCAGAAGCTGGGTTTTGAGCAGGCGTTTACATTAACCAAGGATGGAGTCGTCACCGAATCGTTCCTCAAGGTGAATGACCAGCAGTTTATTGAGATGTATCCACAGCAGCAGCCTTCGCAATCAATAGGCTTTATGCACATCTGCTTCGAGGGTGCGGATCTCGAAGCGCTCAATCACGCGTACCTGGCGCGCGGCCTTTCTCCTACTCCGGTAAGGCGCGCCGGCGCAGGCAATTTGCTCTTCACCATGGAAGGTCCAGAGAAGCAAAATATCGAATACACCCAGTACATGCCCGGCTCTTTGCATTCCAACGACCAAGGGAAGCACCTGGGTGCAAGCCGCATTTCGAAGCAGATCGTTGCTGTGAGTATTACCTTAAAGGATCCGAACGCGGCAGAGGCGTTCTACACCCAGAAGCTGGGCTTCCGCCCTTTGCAGCGTTTCGGCGCAATGGTGCGCATTGCACTTCAGCTGCCCGGCCAATCGCTCCAGGTGGTGCAGCTCGCGCCGGAGGGCGCATTCGAAATCTACTTCCCGGTTTCCAACCTGCGAGACACGGCGGCCCGGCTCCACACCCTCGGTCTGCCAGTCGAGAGGCTGGGGTCCATGCTGACCGTCCAGGATCCGGATGGAAACAGGATCGTCTTTGTGAAGGAATAGGCCATGCTATTCCTCATCCATCCACGGGAAACCGTATAATTGGCGCTCAATCCAGAAAAAGAGCGTTCATGGAAAACCAGGTCATCATCAGCTGCGCCATCACGGGGGCGATCCATACCCCGACCATGTCTCCTTACCTTCCGTTCGCGCCCGAAGATATTGCGCGTCAGGCGATCGAGGCAGCGGAAGCCGGCGCTGCCATTCTGCATCTGCACGCGCGTGATCCGAAGACGGGCAAACCGAGCGGCGACCCAGCCGTCTATCTGCAGTTTCTGCCCGCGATCAAAGCGGCCACCAACGCAGTCATCAACATCACTACCGGCGGCGGCATGGCCATGAGCCTCGATCAGCGGCTGGCGCCGGCGCTGCGCGTCAAGCCGGAGCTGGCGTCGTTCAACATGGGCTCCATCAACTTCGCCATCCACCGCCTGACTCGGCGATATAGCCAGTGGAAATACGAGTGGGAGGAGCCATACCTGGCCGCGACCGAGGACCATATCTTCCGCAATACGTTTGTGGATATGAAGCGGGTGCTGAAGGAGCTGGGAGAAGGATGCGGCACCCGGTTTGAATACGAGTGCTACGATTTGGGCCATCTCTACAACCTGGCTTATCTTCTGGACGAGAAGTTGGTCGAGCCGCCGCTCTTTCTGCAGACCGTCTTCGGCATTCTTGGAGGAATGGGGACCGACGCTGAGCTGCTCGGCTATGTCAAGGCAACTGCGGACCGGCTCTTCGGACGGGAAAACTACCACTGGTCCTCACTCGGCGCCGGACGCCACCAGATGCGCATCGCCACCCTGGCGGCGCTTCTGGGCGGCAACGTCCGAGTTGGCCTCGAAGACAGTCTCTATCTGCGCAAGGGTGTGCTGGCGACGTCCAGCGCCGAACAGGTGAAAAAGATCCGCGTGATTTTAGAAGAGCTTTCTTTTGAGATCGCAACCCCGGATGAAGCAAGAAAGAGGCTCTGCTTGAAGGGCGCCGATCAGGTGGCGATCTAGATGTTGGTCTCGCAGACATGAATCCAAATAGAAACATCCGCAGGCTGAGTGGCCTCTGTTTGTGGGTGGCGCTGGCGCCATCCATCGTAGCCTGCAGGCAACAGAGCATCCCTGAAGCTCCCTACGACGTGCTCATTCGCCATGGCCACATTCTCGATGGCACAGGAAATCCTTGGTATGCCGGGGATGTTGCGATCCGCGGCGATCGCATTGCCGCCATAGGGACACTGGAGGGCGCCAAAGCCAAACGCGTCATCGATGCGTCGGGACTCGTGGTCAGCCCTGGATTCATCGATATGCTGGGACAATCGGAAGAGTCCTTGCTGATCGACAACCGCTCCATGAGCAAGCTGTCGCAAGGCATCACCAGCGAAATCACTGGCGAGGGCGGCTCCATTGCGCCGCAAAATGAGCTCACGATTGCGCCGCAAAAAATCCTGCTGGAGCACTACCACCTCAAGATTGATTGGCAGGATCTCGCCGGCTACTTCCACCGCCTGGAGACATCCGGCACACCGATCAACCTGGGGACCTACGTAGGAGCAGCGCAGGTTCGTGAAGCGGTATTGGGCGACGTGGCTCGTGCGCCCACTCCGGCGGAGTTGCAGCAGATGGAATCGCTGGTGGCCGCGGCCATGCAGCAAGGCGCACTGGGCGTATCTACGGCGCTCATCTATCCCCCAGGGCATTACGCAACTACAGAGGAGCTGATTGCCCTGGCCAGGGTCGCGTCGCAATACGGCGGCCTGTATGCCTCCCACATGCGCAGCGAAGGGCAGAGCGAAATGGCGGCCATCGATGAGGCCATGCGCATCGGACGCGAAGCGCATCTGCCGGTCGAGATCTTTCACCTCAAGGTGAGCGGTAAGACGCGCTGGGGCGGGATGAAGCAGGTGGTGGCGAAGATTCAGGCGGCGCGGGATTCCGGGCTGGACATCGCCGCCGATATGTATCCCTACGTCGCCGGCGGAACAGCGCTGGCTTCTGCTCTGCCTCCGTGGATGGCCGATGGCGGCATGAACCAGCTACTGCAGCGTCTGCAAGACCCCGCGACCCGCAAGCGCATCGTGGCCGATATGGCAGAAGACCACAGCGATTGGGAGAATCTTTACCTGGATAGTGGGGGTGGCAGTGGGGTCATGATCTCGTCGGTGGTGAATCCGGCGCTGAAGCAGTATGAAGGCAAGACGGTCGCCGAGATGGCGAAGGCCGAGAACAAACCAGAGATGGATGCTTTCTTCGATTTCATCCTCGCCGACAAGGGACAAACGTCAGCGCTCTACTTCATGGCGAGTGAGGACGATCTGCAGTACGGCCTGAAGCAGCCGTGGACCAGCATCGGCCTCGATGCCGGTGAGACCTCGCTCGACGGGCCGCTTTTTGAGCCGCACACCCATCCCCGCGCCTGGGGCGCGATGCCGCGTTTTCTTGGTCACTACTCCCGTGATTTGCAATTGCTTGACCTGGCGCAGGCGATTCGCAAGATCACGTCTTTGCCCGCGCAGCGCGAACATCTCGCCGGCCGGGGATTGCTGAAAAGTGGCTTCTACGCCGATGTGACCATCTTCGATCCAGCGGCCATCATCGACACTGCAACCTATGCTGATCCCAACCAGGTCGCGAAAGGCGTGCAGTATGTTCTGGTGAATGGGCAACTGGAGTGGGAAAAAGGCCGGTTGACGGAGGCCACGGCTGGACGCCCCCTGCGCGGCCAGGGGACGACTCACTAGGCACTGAAGAGTTTCACCATCTTGTCCCGCGACGCATCCACGTGCACCTGCATCGCGTGGCGCGCCTCGGCTGGCTCCCGCCTTTCGATGGCTCGTAGAATTTCGGCGTGGCCGATCCAGCCTGGGACAGTCTGGGTACAGAGCGTGTCCAGGCGTGCCACATAGCCCAGCGTCAGGTTGAGTTGACCCACCACCCTCTGATTGCCCGCCAGCTCAGCCAAGCGCTGATGGAAAATCTGGTTGGCGGCGAGGATCTGTTCCAGGCTGGCTTCCGGGTCTTTTTCCGGCGCGACAATCGCAGCTAGCTCCCTGATCTGCTCGTGACTCGCGGTCTGTGCCAGCTTTTCCGCCGAGTAGCATTCCAGCAGCTTGCGATAGTCGTACAAATCCACAATATCCCGTACCGATATGGGCGTGACCATGAAGCCCTTCCTGCGAATCCGGGTCAGCCAATGGTCCTGCATAAGGCGCGTGCAGGCTTCCCGCACCGGGGTTCGGCTGGTTCCGCATCGCTCGGCAAGATCCGCTTCGGAGAGGAACTCGCCGGGAGGCAGCTTGGCTGTGATCAACCAATCGCGCAGGATGCGGTAGACGCGCTCCACCTCTCCCAGCTTGGTGGCTTTGGCGCGGTTTGCTTTCGTCAATGGCACGTTTCCCCTGTGTGTATTCACAGAGAATACTACCGGTATCGTAAGCCTGGGTTGGGCCGGCGGCGTCCAGTATTGCGTGTGTCATCATTAAGAAGGTGACCACCCAGGAGTTATTGCGCATGGCGATCCATCACCGATTCGCATCCACCCTTGCCGCCATGTACGCAACAGCCAGGCGGATGGGCAAGCGCCTGGGGCTGCTCTGCGTGGTCTCAACATCGCTCGCATGGGCCCAAACCAAGCCCGCTCCCATTGCTCCAGATCGCCTGCCCGACTCGTATCAGATTTATTCGCTGCTCATGCCGGGTCAGGTCTTTACCGATATGGACTCAGGCCAGCCCTGGGCCATCAGTGACACCACGGTGAACGAGGATGACATGAACCCCAAGCTGGCGCCGGAGGCTACCCTCCAACCGCCGGATGACAATCCTCGCGCCTTTCACGAAGCAGTCATGGACTACAACCAGCGCAAGAAGGAGCGGCTTGCACTGACGCGCCGTTTCCAGCTGAGCCGGCCCTACGTGCTGATGGGGCCGGCGGATACCGCCCAGCTCCGGGCCACGCACACCTCAATGACCGCCAGCTCGGCCATGCAGTCTGCGTATGGCAACTACCTGGGCATCACCTACTTCAGCGAAGTCTATTTCAATGTTGCGCAAACGGCTGCACTGGTCTACATCCTCGATTGGTGCGGTAATCTTTGTTCGCAGTCGGAGTGGGTCTATCTTGAAAAACAAAACGGGACTTGGGTTCGCCGATCCGGCAAAGCGCCCGCACAGACTTAAGCGTTTCGGAGGAAATATGCGGCGTACTTTCTGGATGTTGGTTTACCTTGTCTGCATGGTTGCGGGCCTGGGTGGGGGCAACGTACTTGCTCAGAATTCATCACAACCTCTCAGGGTTGCGATCGTTGGCCTGGAGCATGGGCATGTCGCCGGCTTCCTGAAGCAGTTCCCCAAACAGCATGAGGTGGAGTTGGTGGGCATCGTGGACGCGGATACGACGCTCTCCCATCGCTACGCAGAGCAGTATCATCTCGACCCCAGCCTTTTTTATCCGCAGCTGGACGCGATGATTGCAGCCCGCCATCCGCAGGCCCTTCTGGTCTACACCTCGGTGGGTAAGCACCGTCAGGTCATCGAAGCCGCGGCCCAGCACGGGCTCAGCGTGATGGTGGAAAAGCCCTTGACCATGTCGCTGGACGACGCCCTGGCGATTCGCCATGCGGCCAGGGAGCACCACATCCAGGTGCTGGTGAACTACGAGACCACCTGGTACGCAAGCAACCGCGCCGCCTATGACGAGGTGGCCAAGGGATCGCTCGGCGATCTGCGCAGAATCGTGGTGCACGATGGACATGAAGGCCCCAAGGAGATCGGCGTGCCGCCGGAATTCCTGAAGTGGCTCGAGGATCCGGAGCAGAACGGCGATGGCGCCTTATACGATTTTGGTTGCTACGGCGCCGACCTGGTTACCTGGCTGATGCACGGCGAGTCTCCGATAAGCGTGACCGCCGTGACCCAGACGGATAAGCCCCAGATCTATCCCCGGGTGGCGGATGAATCCACCATCATCCTGCGCTATCCCAAAGCTCAAGCGGTGTTGATGGGTTCATGGAACTGGCCATTTGCCCGAAAGGATATGGAGGTGTACGGGGCGACCGGGTATCTGATCACCGTGGGGCCGGACGAGGTGCGCATCAGGACCAAGGGGCAGGCCCAGGAAAGCGAGAGCACCGCTCCGCCCCTAACGCCGCCCAACGATGGATCGCTGCATTACCTTGCCGCGGTGCTTAACGGAAGCCTGCAGCCCGACGGCGACCTGACCTCGCTCGAGACCAATGTCGTCGTGATGCAGATACTGGATGCGGCCAGGCAGTCCGCGCGCGAAGGGAGAACGATCAAACTGCCGCCTTTGCCTAAATAATCAGCGGCCCCGGCCGACAGCCACTCTCTCCGCGCGGAGAGGAGCGAGGTGCGCGGGAACCGGACCACGTTTTCGCCGGACGACCAAATGCGGCCTGCCATGGATTACTTCTGAGGGCAGGTAACGGCGTTTCTCTCCGCACATCGAGCACACCACGAAGATCGAGCTGGCAGGGAAGCCGTCCGTTCCGCTTAACACGTCGTGCCCGCACTTCTTGCAGCAAACGACGCAGCACTTGGGGAAAGGGAGAGTGCGCATAGCCACCAATATAGGAGAATAAAAAGAGAAGATCAAGGGCGAAGGTGTTTATACGAAGAGCACGAATGCGGGCGCGACCGGAGAGCGTGGAGAGTTGGCCGCTTCCAACTTTCGTGTCTGCCCAAGAACCGACCGCATCAGATTCCAGTCCCGCAGGGACGGCTGAGAATAGCCCAGGACGTAAGTCCTGGGTTTCGCTGCACCGAATCGCGAACACTCAATTTAGGGGATAGAGACACCCAGGATTGCATCCTGGGCATTCTCAGCCGTCCCTCCGGGACTCAATTTGGAGAGAGTATTTCTCACACAGATACCTATTTTTTATTCTTCTTGCTGAACTTTCACTAATGCCTGCAACTTGCTGATCTAGCGTTAAGTTTCTGCGGGAGCGCTTACCAGAGCTGGTGGACCAGGGGACGTATCTTCGCGTCGTAGATCTCGCGCACGCTGGCCATCACTTCCGGGCTGAGCGGCGGCAGCGTCGAGGCCAGTGCGTTGTCCGCCACTTGGCTGGGTCGTTTTCCTCCCGGGATGGCACAGGTGACGGCATCGAACATGAGGATCCAGCGTAAGGCAAACTGGCTCATGCTCACGCCCTCCGGCACCAGGGCACGCAACTCTTCCACCGCCTCGAGCGCTACCTCGTAGTCGACCCCTGAGAAGGTTTCGCCGACATCGAAGCGCTGCCCCTGGCGGTTGAAGTTGCGGTGATCGTCGTCGGCAAACTTCGTATCAGCTTTGAATTTGCCCGTAAGCAGACCGCTGGCCAGGGGAACGCGCGCCAGGATGCCGACCTGCTTGAGCTTGGCCTGGGCGAAGAAGAGCTCCGCCGGTCGCTGTCGAAAGCAGTTGAAGATGATCTGGACGCTCTGCACATTGGGATATTCGATCGCCTTCAGCGCCTCTTCCACGCGCTCGACGCTGACCCCGTAGAAACGGATCTTGCCGGCACTCACCAGGTCGTCGAGCATGCCGAAAATCTCAGGGCGATAATAGGCATCCGTGGGTGGGCAGTGGAGCTGTACTAAGTCCAGCGTCTCTGTCTCCAGGTCGCGAAGATTGTCTTCGACCCAGGAGGTGAGGTTGGCGCGGCTGTAGCCCTCGACCGTCTGCTTGGCTAAACGCCGGCCCACCTTGGTGGCCACGATGATCTCTTCTTTGCGAGACTTCTTGAGCCGCGAAATGAGGTGGTGGCTGCGGCCGCTCCCATAGACATCCGCGGTATCGAGAAAATTAATGCCGGAGTCGATGGCCTGGTTGAGCGCGGCAAGCGACTCGTCGTCACTTACCAATCCCCATGCGCCGCCAATAGCCCATGCGCCAAAACTGATCTCTGAGACCTTCCAACCGGTACGGCCGAGCGTGCGATAGTTCATAGCCCGATGGTAACAAACGAAATCCCGTCTAGTTCGGAATGCAACGGGCAAGAACGATGGTTACATCATCGGGCTGTTCAGCGGCGCCGATCCAGTCCGCGACTGCGCCAGTGACGATTTCGGCAATGCGCGGCAGCGGCTTGCGCCGATGCTCCTTGATTAACGCGATCAGGCGGTCCTCGCCAAATTCCCCGAATTCATTTTCCGGTTCAGTGACTCCATCGCTGTAGGCGACAAAGATATCGCCAGGCTGCATCACGACGGTAGATTCCTCATAAGTAACGCCGTCGAAGAGACCGACGACGGTGCCATTGATGTCCAGGGAAAAGGCTTCGCCGGCTGCCCGCACGATGATGGGCGGCAAGTGGCCGGCATTGCAGTACCGCAACACGCGCGCGTTGGGGTCATAGCAGCCCAGGAACATAGTGGCGTACTTCGCCGCCGGCGTGCTGCGGTAGAGCTGATAGTTCAAGGTGGTCATCAGCATGGCGGGAGCCAGCTGCGATTCGGAGCTGCCATCTCCGCGGTAGTACATGCGGGAATCTCCATGAGACTCGGCTTCATACTGCAAAGCCGCCGGTACCAGGACCATCTCAGGCTCCAGCGAATAGGCGCGAACAAAGGCATGCACCGTGGCCATCAAGAGTGCCGCGGAAATTCCTTTCCCGCTGATGTCGCCGACGGCCAGCACCATCCGGTCAGTGCCGAGCGGAATGAAGTCGTAGTAATCTCCACTGACTGTGCGCGCCGGGATGCAGACCCCATGAACTTCAAGCGAGGGCAGGTTCGTTACTTCGCCCGGGAAGAGTAGCTCCTGCACCTCGTAGGCGATGCTGAGCTCGTTCTCCAGCCGCTGCTTCTCTTTCTGCTCGTCGATCAGTTTGGCCAGCGATCCGGTCATGGAGTTGAATGACCCTTCGAGCGCCGCCATCTGGTCATGGCCGTTGATCTGGATGCGGTGGGTTAGATCCCCCCGGTTCACATGCTCGGTTGCCCGGTAGAGCTCTGCTACCGAGGAGGTCATGCTCTGCGACAGGCGCATGCCGATATAAAGAGCAGCCAACTCAATCACCCCGAAGAAGATCGCGATGGCCAACAGCAGATCTCGCCAGATCAACGCCTTGTCTCCCAAGGTGGCAAACAAGGTCGCATACAGCATCGAGGGCCGCGTGGCCACGTAGATATACCCAGTTGCCGCCCTTTCCCCGTTCTGCCAGTCCACAACATCGAAGGCTGTGGGGAAGTAGAGGGTTATGTCGAACCAATGGGTGCGAGGAGGTACCTGCCCGGCCTTCACAGGTTTGCGGTCCACCTCGACGTTGTCTTTCCGTTTGATCGGAAAGGCATACAAGTTGACCGAGCCCAGGCGTTCGGCGGTCGGCGAGAGCAGGTTTGGCGTGACCGGGATGTCGGAGATCAAAGCCATGCGACGATCTGGGGAAAGCCTGATCGCGCGCAGATGCAGAGCATCTTGATCGACTACGAAAGCGGTGAAGTCTCCGTTGATAAAATCGGGAAGCAGCCCTGGCTGCGTTGTTAGCTGCGCTCCCTGGGTGGAGAGGACGAAGCCCTTCCCGCCTCGCGACACGCTAACGGTACGCCCAGGAAACCGCTCATCGGACGCTCTGGTGAGCTCTTCAGCAATCTGTTCATTGAATTTCCCGGACGTCTCCAGTGGAAACAACTGCGCCGCGAGCGCATCATTGGCCGCCTGCAGGTGCAGCAACTCCGAATGCAAGTCAGAGATGGCCACGTAGTTGGCGAACTGGCCGGCAAATAGATAGCCTGCCACGCCGAACATGAGCAAGAGCAGCAGGATCGGCATGACGCCGATAAAGAGGTAGGTGACGATCAATCGATTGCGCAGGCGCCAGAGCAGAGGGCGGTAACCCCAGCGGCAAAGCAGGACCAGGGCAAAGACCAGGAAGAAGAAGGTGACAAACGTCGCCCATCCGCCCAGCCTCGCCCCCGGCGCCAGATCGACCAGCCACAGCAGGAGAGATAATCCACCCAGCCAGACGGTGATGCGGGCCCATTTGCCGGTGGGACGTAGTATCCGCTTCACCTGGGCCCTGAGAACACTGGATTTCGGTAAGTTGATCGCCATACACCGTTGTAAGAAAAGAAACGCCGGGCTCCCCCGTAGTATAGGCCAATCGCAATAGAAGCTCATTATTTGCGATGATAGAAACAGGGGCAATCACGGATGCTGCAGGAACGCGTTTTTGAGCTGTACCGGGCCTTGGGGAAGTGCTGGTGAAAGAACAATCCCGTCTTCTTTCTCTCATCGAAAGTGGATTTGCTGCGCTTCGCATCCTGGTCATCGGCGACGTGATGCTGGACCGATCCATCTGGGGGGATGTGGACCGCATTTCGCCCGAGGCGCCGGTCCCGGTGCTTCGCTCGGTGCGCACCACAACCGCGCCCGGCGGGGCGGCCAATGTGGCCATGAACCTGGTCGGCCTGGGGGTCAAGACTGCGCAGGCAGGCTTCTGGGGCGACGATGTGGAAATGCGTGAACTGAGCGCATTGCTTACCACGGCCGGCGTGGATTTCTCCGGTATGACCCCTTCCCGCCATTCCACCATTTCGAAGACCCGGATCGTCTCCCGTAACCAGCAGTTGCTGCGGCTCGATGTGGAGAGTGCCGATGCCCGGCCCGCGGACGAGCATCAGGCATTGCTGCAGCGATGCCTGCAGTTGGTGCGCACCGCCGATGCAGTCATTCTCTCGGATTACGCCAAGGGCGCGTTGAGTCCACAGCTCTGCCAGGCGGTGATCGCCCTGGCCCGGGAGCGAAGCATCCCGGTATTGGTCGACCCTAAGGATCGGGACTTCAGCAAATACGCCGGCGCCACGACGATTTGTCCTAATCTGCAGGAGCTGGGTCTCGCCACAGGGATTGACCGCCACAACCTGGCGGAATTGCTTGCCGCGGCGCAGCAGCTGGTCTCTCGGCTGGGCATCGATTACATGACGGTTACGATGAGCGAGAAGGGCATTCGCGTTCTCTATCCTGATTCCGTTTTTCATTCTCCCACCCGGGCGCGAGAAGTCTTCGATGTTACCGGCGCCGGCGATACCGTCATCGCCACCCTGGCCGCCTCGCTGGCCGGGGGGCTGGATGCGGAGACTGCCGTAAACCTGGCCAATATTGCTGCCGGCATTGTGGTCGCCAAGACCGGAACCGCGCCTATCTCGCGCAACGAGTTGGTGGCCGAGTTCACCGCATCTACGCAGATGAAAGGTCCGGACAAGATTCTTGATTTGCAACATCTGCTGGTTCGTTTGGCGGAGTGGCGTGCTAACGGTGATCGCATTGTCTTCACCAATGGTTGTTTTGACATTCTGCATGTAGGCCACATCACGCTGCTCGAGCAATGCCGCGAGTTTGGCGACAAGATCGTGATCGGTGTGAACAGCGACGCTTCCGTAAAGCGGCTGAAAGGTCCCACACGTCCGGTGGTGGGCGAAAAAGAACGAGCCCGCATTCTGGCTGCCCTGGGCTCAACCGACGCGGTCATCATTTTCGATGAGCCCACCCCACTCGAGCTCATCCGCTACCTGCGGCCCGATGTGCTGGTCAAAGGCGGAGACTACACCACCTCAACCATCGTGGGGGCAGACGATGTGGTCACCTGGGGCGGCCGGGTAGAAATCGTACCCACCGTGGACGGAGCTAGCACCACCAACACGATCCGCAAAATGAGCGCCAAGCAGTAAGCGCATTTCACACAGACCGGTAACAAATGATGGGTGCCCCATTCAAGCCCGGTTTTGGCTTGAGTGGGATTCCACGGACATCGACCGCTGACCGTACGGGGTGTAGATGATCATGGACCTGCGCAGCAGCCGGTCCAGCGCCGTGGAATCCCACTCAAGCCAAAACCGGGCTTGAATGGGTCACCCATCATTTGTTACCGGTAGAGACAGGCAGGTCTGTGAGAAATTCAGGCCCGCCTGAGTGGTCCCGCTGCTATTGGTTCCTCAACGTCTCCATGGGATCGATGCTGGCTGCACGCCGCGCTGGAATCAATGCTGCGAACATTGCCAACAACAAGGTCATTACCGGAACCGTACAGAAGGTCAGCGGGTCGAGCGCGCTGATTCCGAACAAAAAGCTACGCAAAAATCGCGTCAGCAAAGCTGCCGTGATTAAACCAGCGACCGATCCTGCCGCGGCGAGAAACAGGCTCTGCTTAACCACGTCACGCACGATTTCCCAGCGCATAGCACCCAGCGCCAGGCGAATGCCGATTTCCCGTGTGCGCCAGCTCACAACATAGGCCATGAGGCTGTAGACCCCCACTGCGCCGATCAACAATGCCAGCGCGCCGAACGACAGCAGGAGAATCGCGAGCGACCGCGGCGCCGACACCGATGCTGCGACAACCTCGTTGAGGCTGCGTACGCGCGTCACCGGCACCAGCGGATCGAGCTTCTCCACCGCACTGCGCAACTCAGCTGCCGCGTCAGCGGCGCTGGCTCGCGTACGCATCACGACATACATGACGGGCTGCTCATGAGCGGTGGTTATCGGCAGATAGACTTCATCCTGATACCCTCCCGCCAGGCCGTTTTCGTGGGTGTTTCCCACCACGCCCACGACCATAGAAGCCGCGTTCCCATTCCACACTCCTGGCGCCTGTTCATCCCTTAGATCCAGAATGCGCTTTCCTAATGGATCCTGATGTGGCCACAGATGGTCTGCCATGCTCTGGTTGATGATCGCCGCATGGCTTGCCCCGGACCTATCCTGGTCCGTCAATAGCCGCCCGCGTTTCAACTGCATCCCCAAGGTTGCGAAGTAGTCAGACGACACCGTTCTTTCTGTCGCCTCAAAGGCGGGTTGCCGCGCATCCCTGGGATGGCCCTCCGCGTCGAATGCGTAGTTGTCATCCCGCCCGCTCAAAGGTAATGAATCGGTGAGGGCTATGCCCTCCGTGCCCACCATGCCGTGGGCCTGGTTCAACAGCGTGGCAAAGAACTCACTACACCTTCCCTTTTGCCGGCATGCCGCTGCGTCGAGCGAGACTTCCGCGGTGATTACGCGCTCCGTTTGAAAGCCAGGATCGACCTTTAACAAGCTGTAAAGACTATGCAGCGTGAGACCGGCGGCAGTAATCACTACGACCGATAATCCGATCTGCCCCACCACCAGTGCCATCGACAGCCGGAACTGCGACGCTCTCCCGGCCACGCCCCGGCCGCCTGAGCGCAGCATGCCTTGCAGGTTGGGCGAAGCCATTTTCATCGCCGGGAAGAGCCCAAACAAAAATCCGGTCAGCAGCGATACGGCCGCGGCAAACAGAAAGACTGGCCAGTGCAGGGAGATCTCGCTCAACCGGGGCGTATCTGCCGGCAGCAACCGCACCAGGCCACGCAAACTCGCGGCGGCCACGAGCAGCCCGGCAATCCCGGCGATGGCGCCCAAAATCAAGCTTTCCGAAAGCAATTGCCTGATCAACCTATGTGAAGAAGCACCCAGCGCTCCGCGAATCGCCATCTCACTCTGGCGGCCGGCAGCGCGGGCCAGCATCAGGTTGGCCACATTGGCGCAGGCAATCAGCAGGATCAATCCCACCGCGGCGAACAGCAACAACAGGCGGGGCCGAGTGGCGCCTACCTCCGATTCGAGCAGCGATACTACGGTTGTATTTGCGGCCCAGGTATCCGGCATCCGCCAGGGAAAAAGCGGCAATAAGACAGCGCGCAATCTCCGCATTTCTGCTTGTGCCTGCGCCGGGGTTACTCCGTCCCTCAGGCGTCCGAAGGCATGCAAGTCGAAGTCCCGCCAGGGATCGATAGGGTCCCCGCCCTTAAACGACACCGGAATGACAAATTGCGTATCCGCGTAAGGGAAGCGCACTCCGGCAGGCATTACCCCGATGATCCGCCGCGATATGCCGTCGACACGGATGGTTTGGCCGATTACCTCCGGGCTTTGCCCAAAACGCTGCTGCCAATAGCCGTAACTCAGCACCACCACAAGGTCGCGTCCGGCGATCGACTCATTGGGCGTGAAGAAGCTGCCCAGTGCCGGACGAACGCCCAGCGTATCGAGAGCGTTCGCCATCACTGCAGCGGAAAACACCCGCTCCGAAGTGTCCGCCGTGGCAACATTCGATTCCGCATCCGCGCCGAAGCCACTGATGGCGCTGAAGGATTGAGAATGGTCGCCTAATGCGCGGATCCAGCCCTTGGGAAAACTTGACTCGTCGGTACTGGAGATCAGTGCCAGCCGATCCTGTTGGGGAAAGGGCAACGGGCGCAGCATGATGGATTCCACCAGGGAGAAGATCGCCGTGTTGGCTCCGATACCCAGTGCCAGCGTCAGTACGGCCGTGAGGGTGAATCCGGGCGATTTTCGCAGTTGCCGCAAGGCGAACTTTAGATCATTCAGCATGTTGCATCTCTAAGTGCATGCTGCAGGCCATTCCTAAATCGCCGAAAACAAATGGTTAGGGCACTGGTGTGATCCCGGCTGTTGTCCACAAGCGAAATGATTGTTCGAAACTGAACACTCATCGATACTTTTTGCTTCGCGCCAGGACGGCGACCACAGCACTTAAGAGTGAGACGGCCGCGACCAGGCGGAGAGCCCGGGCCGCGTGACGGCGCATAGGCCGCTCGAACTCCGCGCCAAGCAAGGGGGTCGCGATGCGCTCCCCGGCATACGTATTCTCGCCGCCCAGCCGGACCTGCAGGGCGCCCGCCATCGCACTTTCCGGTTGCCCTGCATTCGGGCTCTTGTGCTTTCCGCCATCACGCCGCCAAACGCGGAGGGCTGATGTGCCACTTGTCCCTGCCGCTGCCACCAGAGCCAGGGCCGTCAGGCGTGAGGGAAGGTAGTTGGCCACGTCGTCCAGCCGAGCGGCCACCTTGCCAAAGTAGAAATATCGTTGGTCGGCGTGGCCGATCATGGAGTCCAGTGTATTCACGGCCTTGTAAGCCATGGCCATGGGGACGCCCCCGATAGCCATATAACTTAAGGGCGCCACGATGCCATCGCACGCACTCTCGGCCAGCGTCTCGATGACCGCGCGGTTGATCTCGGTCTCACTCAGAGACTGCGTGTCCCGGCCGACAATCCGCGACAGCCTCTGCCTGGCGTGAACGATGTCCTCCTGTTCAAGCGCTTGGATCACGGCAAGGCTTTCATCGACCAGGTTGCGCGACGCAAGGCAGGTCCATCCCAACAGGATCTCCGTTGCCATGCCCGTGACTCTGCCTATGCGATAGGCCATTTCGATCGCCTTCGCCGTGCCCAGGTAGGAGGCGCCCAACAGCCCGACAGTGAGCGCTGCACCCGCCATCAGTTCATCGTTTGCGCTTTGCCCGGGCCGGCGTAGCAGCGATTCTGCAAGTTGCGTGCAGCGTCCCATCCATCGAACGGGGTGCGGAAACCACTCCGGATCACCAGCGATCCAGTCCAGCAGGCAGGCTGCGGCGATGGCCTGAGCGCGAGTCACTCGTATTTCATCCCGACCCAACTAAAGATGCTCTGCATATCCAGCGACTGGCTCACCTGGCAAGCAAGACGATCGAGAGATTCTTCGCGTTGCGCCTTCCACGGGTTGAGCGCAGAGGGAGGGTCCAGTGAGCAGAAGCTGCGCGCGGCGGTCAGGAATGCATGACGGAAGCTGTCCTCGTCGAAGATTCCGTGCAGGTAGCTGCCGAGTATCTTCCGGTCGGCACTGACGCACCCGTCCAACTCTCCTGAGGTAAGGGTAGCGAAGGGAACTGCGTTATCGAGATAGAGGGTCTTACCAACATGAATCTCATAGCCGGCAATACGATTTTCAGGCAGCGGTTGGCCGAAGAGAGAGGCGCCATCGATAGTGCCGGAGCAATTGCGCGTCACCTTGTGTGCCTGCATCGTAGTGGTGATGGGAAGCAGCCCGAGTCCCGGCATCGAACGGTGCTGCTCGATCCCGTGCTGCTCGATCCCGAGTGGGTCGGAGAGCTCCTGGCCAAGCATTTGCATACCGCCGCAGATACCTATCACCAGACGGGACCGGGCGTGGTCGCGAACTGCCCGGTCGAGGCCAACCTGGTGCAACCACTCCAGGTCACTCATGGTCTGTTTGCTGCCGGGCAGGATCACCACATCCGCGTTCGCCAGAGGATCAGCCGAGCGGCAGAAGAGCAAATCAACTGCGGGCTCGGCTCGCAGCGAGTCGAAGTCGGTAAAGTTGGAGAACGACGGCAACGCGATGACCGCGATGCGCAGCGGATGGTCTGGGCTGTTGTTGCTGATGGACCAGCCTGTGCGCATCACGGGTGGCAGGCCAACGCTATCTTCTTCTTCCAGTGCGAGGGCTGGCAGATAGGGAACCACGCCCAGGCAGGGTTTACCGAGGCGCTCTTCCATCATGCGGACGCCGGGTTCGAGCAGCCTGAGGTCTCCGCGAAATTTGTTGATGCAGAAACCGCGAATACGATCGCGCTCCGCCGGATCGAGTAGCTCGACTGTGCCCAGCAGGGAAGCGAAGACTCCGCCGCGATCGATGTCACCTACCAGGAGGCAAGCTGCATCCGCCATTTCTGCCATGCGCATGTTGGCGATGTCATGTTGCTTCAAGTTGATCTCAGCCGGAGAGCCGGCTCCTTCCAGAATGATTACCTGGAAGCTGGACGCGAGTGTTTGATAGCTTTCGCGCACCGCGGGCATCAATTCTTCCACCCGCCGCTGATGATAGTCGGCCGCGGAGATTTGCCCCCAGATCTTGCCCCGCACCACCACCTGCGATGAGCAATCACCCGACGGCTTGATGAGGATCGGATTCATATGGACCGCCGCCGCAATGCCGGCCGCTTCGGCCTGCAGCGCCTGGGCGCGGCCGATTTCCAGGCCCTCGATGGTTGCGGCTGAGTTTAGCGACATATTCTGTGATTTGAAAGGAGCGACGCTGTAGCCTCGTTGCGCAAAGATGCGGCAAAGTGCCGCGGTCAACAACGATTTGCCAACATGGGAGCTGGTGCCCAGAACCATGATGGCGCGCGCTTGACTCATGACCCTCCTAAGGGTGGCTTGCCTGGAAATCCGGAGGTAGCCGAGGGACCTGCAGTGCGCCCTTCCCCGAACACCTCCCGAGGTAACCCGACTACCATGCCCTCGACCACTTCGGGCCAGGCTTGGTTCCGTCACGAAGACGCGCATCGATGCCCGCGTTCAGTTCAATCAACCTGCCGAATAGCCACACCAAATCAGAGAGGCGATTAAGATAAGCCAACACCTCCGGCTTAACCTCTTGTCCGCTCTCCGCTAATCGAACCGCCGCGCGTTCCGCGCGCCGGCAAACCGTTCGCGCCACTTCATACGCAGCCGACTCGGTATGTGCGCCGGGCAATGACCAATCAGCAAGGATCCCTTCCGTGGCTTCGATCTGGTACACCAGCTGGGTCAGGAAATCGACGTCCTCTTCGGAAATGTGCGGTGGCGGCTTGCGACTCTCCGGCGCCGTTGCGAGCGCCGACCCAAGCCGGAAGAGCGTCTTTTGAATCTGTTCCGTCCAGCCGGCGATTTCCTCGTTCTTACAAATACTGCGGGCGAAACCCAGCACGGTGTTCAGCTCATCCACGGTGCCATAAGCCTCTACCCGCAAATCGGCCTTCGAAATGCGAATCCCACCGGCCAGCCCGGTTTGTCCTTTATCACCATGTTTGGTTGCAATACTCATCCCTTTTCTCCTTTCGAATAGCGCACGATGCAACAGTACGCCTGCGTTTGTTGCCATGCTTCCTGGTCAGAGCAACCGCACAGATGCCGCAAGACCACGCGCAATACACCCCCATGCGTGACCACCACGATCGGTCCGCGGTTATCGTCGAGAAGATGATTCACCTCTTCCAGGACGCGTGCCTCGAAGGCCTGGAAGCTCTCTCCCGAAGGCGCTGGAACATGCGGATACCGTGCCACCCACTTGCGCGCGTATTCCGGGTCCAGTGCTTCAATCTGCTCCCAGCGCAAACCTTCCCATTGCCCGAAATCAATCTCCCGCAGTGCGGGCCGTATCACCTGCGGTATCTCTCGAACAGCCGCGATCGCTTGCGCAGTAGCGCTGGCACGGCGCAGGTCGCTGCTATAGACGGTATCGATAGGCTCTGAGGAGAGCTGGCGTGCCAACGAGGTGAGCTGCATGCGTCCTCGGGCGTTCAACTCCGGGTCGGAGTGGCCGCAAAATCGTCCCGCCATCTCCGTCTCCGCATGGCGAATAAATAACGCGCGGCTCATGGCTTCCATACCCCGCAGAGATACACAGCGATCTCGGTAATCTGGGTGGTGGCGCCAAAGCAATCGCCGGTTACGCCGCCAAATTTGCGCAGGTAAAGCATTCCACCGAGCAGCGAAACAACCAGTCGCCGCCAGCACCGGGGCAATAGCAGCTCTGCGCAAAACAACCACCACGGTGACGATAGTAAAGACCGATCCTGCAATCAGCGAGAAAGTCGACGTCAACCGAGCGATCCGGGCGCCCTGGCCTTCCGTCTCGCGAGCGGGCGGAAGGTAGTAGCTGAGGGGCAGAGCCGACCAGCGGCACAGCACATGGGCCGACACCAGGTAGGCGGTGAAGTGCTCCAGCGGCAGCTCAGCCAGCAGCATCCCGCGGCTCAGCAACGAAAGCGACAGGGCTGCGGCGCCATAACTGCCGATGCGGCTGTCATGGAGAATAGCCAATCGCTGTTCGCGATTCCAACCGCCCAGGCTATCCGCTACATCGGCCAGACCATCCTCATGCAGGCACCCCGTGATAAGTACTAGATAAACCAGCACGACGACTGCGGCAGCGGGCCTACCAAGATGAGGCGACAGCACTTTTTGCAACAGCGCAGCCCCTGCCCCAATCACCAGGCCCACCAAAGGAAAAAACTTCACAGCGCGCGCCAGGCCGTCGGGCGCGAACGGCACCTGGGGAACCGGCAGGCGGGTAAGAAATTGAAACGCTACCGCTATATCCACCGCAAATCGCGGAGCGCGCAAGCTCATGCAGTGGCTCCGCTGATCCCGGCCGAAGCAAACGTGGCCATCTCCTGATGAAGATGCATGGCAGCTTCGAGAACCGGCATAGCCAGAACCGCGCCCGTGCCTTCACCCAGGCGCATATGCAGGTCAAGGATGGGCTCGAGATCCAGGTGAGCCAGCAGTACCCGATGGCCGGGCTCCTGCGACTGATGTCCAGCGAACAGGTAGGGCCGCACCGCGGGAGAGAGGCCGCACGCGATGGCCGCGGCCGCGGTCGAGATAAAGCCATCCAGGACAATGGCCATCTGCCGCCGCGCTGCCCCCAGAATCATGCCTGTCATGGCGGCGATTTCCAGGCCACCCGCGCAGCGAAGAATTTTGCGCGGGCCGGCGGGTTGAGCGAAGTGAAGCTTGAGAACCGCTTCCACTGTGCGGCATTTGCGCGCGTATCCCTCCTCATCGAGCCCAGTCCCTTTGCCCGTGACCAGCGTAGCCCGCATGCCGGTAAGCGCCGCCGTCATGACGCTCGCAGCGGTGGTGTTGCCAATGCCCATTTCGCCCACCGCGATCAGGTTGTTTCCCTTAGCGTAGGCGGCCTCCGCCATGGTGAGGCCGACGGTGAGCGCCGCTGCTACCTCTTCCGGGCTCATCGCCGGTTCCCGCAGCATATTCCTGCTGCCCCGGCGCACCTTGCCATCCGTCAACCCTGCATAGCCAAACAGGTCCGCGTCCACACCTACATCCACCACCGTCACCTCCACCTGGTTGAGCCGGGCCAGCACATTGATGGCCGCTCCTCCAGAAAGGAAGTTGAGCACCATCTGCTGCGTCACCTTGGCCGGGTAGGCGCTCACTCCTTCCGCAGTGACGCCATGATCCGCGGCGAAGACGTAAACCGCCTTGCTCACCGGGCCGGCCATATTTCCCTGGCGGATAGCGAACCATTGCGCCGCAAGGTCTTCCAGCCGTCCCAAACTCCCCAGGGGTTTGGTAAGTGAATCAAGACGAGTCTTCGCCTGGGCCAGGTAAGTTTCCGGTGGGGCGACGATGGCTCCGATCACTTCCTCGATGTTGGGTAGCAGCTCAGTGTTCATCGGGCTTCTCTCCGGTAGAATTCGGCGCGCTCAATCAATAACGGATGACGGTCCGGCGGGCATTGAAAGGCGTGCTCCAGGATCGAGGGCTTCAGCATCTGCTCCGGGCTCCCGCTGGCTAAGGGCTCTCCCGGGCTTAGCAGCAGCACGGTAGAGAAATTCTTATCCACCAGGTGGAGATCGTGCATCGAGGCCAGGATGGTTATGCCCTCATCACGCAGAAAGTGCAGCAGGTCGATCAGCTCCACCTGTCTTCCGATGTCCAGGTTCTGGGTGGGCTCATCGAGCAGCAGCAGCCGCGGTTCCTGCGCCAGTCCGAGCGCTATCTTTACCCGCTGGCGTTCTCCTCCGCTGAGCTCGTTGAAGATGCGATGGCGCAGGCTGGACACATCCGCCAGGTCGAGCGCCCGGTCGACGGCGAAGCGGTCGCTGCGGCCCGGTCCCCGCAACATGCCGATGTAGGGGGTGCGCCCCTGCTCTACCACCTGCTGCACCGTGAACTCAAAGGGAAGCTCGAGTTGTTGCGGCACCAGGGCGATCGTGCGCGCGATCTCTTTCAAGGGGATTGTCTCCATCGGCCGGCCGCGCAGAATCACGTCGCCTGATGCCGGGCGCAGAGCCCCGGCGGCAATACGCAACAATGTAGTTTTCCCTACGCCGTTGGTGCCGATCAGCGCGCTGCAGCTCCCCTCTTCGAGATCGAAGGTTGACTGGCGCAGGACGCTGCGGCCCTGGTAATCAAAGTGCACTCCGCGCAAGCGCAACAGGCAGCTCATACCGTATAGCTCCGTTTCATCTTGCGCAGCAGGTACAGGAAGAAGGGTCCGCCAATAAAGGCCATCAGGATCCCCACTGGAACCTCCGAGGGGGCAAAGAGCGTTCGCGCCAGGGTATCGGCAAGCATGAGGAAGATTGCCCCGGCCAGCGCAGTTACCGGCAACAGGCGCACGTGGTCGGGACCTAACAGGAGCCGTCCGACGTGGGGCACGATCAGCCCGGCGAAGCTGATCATGCCGCCCAGCGAAACCGCCACGGCCGTGAGCAGCGAGCCAATCAGAATGATGCACACCCGCGCGGCCTCGACCGGGACCCCGAGTTGCTGCGCGTATTCATCACCCAATGCGAGGGTGTTCAGTGTCCGCATCAATGGCAGCGCAGCCAACGATGCCAAGCCGAGGAGAGCGCCACTGATCGCCAATTCTGTCCAGGCCGGTATGCCGATCACACCGTGCAGCCAGGAAATCAAAATGCGGTTTCCCATGCCCGTCCTGTCAAACAGGTCAAAGAAATAGGTTGTATTGGTAAACATAGTGCTGATGGCAAAACCGGCCAGCAGAAGGGTGACAACGTTGGTCTTGCCTGCAGATCGCGCCAGAGAGTACACCAGCGCCATCGTGACCGCCGATCCCGCGAAGGCCAGCAATGCGGTGGCGCTGAAGCCGAAGACCGACCACTGGGAAAAGAAAACGATGCCGATGCAAGCGCCAAAAATAGCGCCTCCCGAAGATCCGATGACGTAGGGATCGGCGATGGGATTGCGAAAGAGTCCCTGAAAGAGAAGACCAGCCAACGCCAGCGCCGCACCTACCAACCCCGAAGCCAGCACCCGCGGAAGCCGAATGTGAAACAGGATCAGCCGCTGGGTCTCGGTCAGCGGATGTCCTCTGAGTATGGCGGCAAAGATGATGCGGGGCGAAATCGATACGGCGCCGGTGGCGAGCGAGAGCAGGGTAACCACCACCAGCGCCACCGTCAGCAGGACGATGAGTGGCCATGGACCGATCCTGCTTCTTCCGCCCCTGGGCCCTCCGCCTTGGCGTCCGGGGGACGATGCAGCTTGGGGTGAGGTCGAAACCGTGACTACTTCCATTGCCAAGATTCGCCTCCAAAGCTGATCTTTACTCCAGCGCGAAACGTAAAGGGAAGCGCCGGGAAACCAAAAGCTTCGCTGTAATGCTCGCTCAAGAGATTCTGCATATCAGTGTAAGCCGTAAGGCTTCGCGTGAACTGGTAGCCGCCGCCCAACTCGAGGCGTTGGTAAGCCCCAAGCAAATTGCGGTTAGGCAGCAGCAAGGTGTTGCCGAAATTCGAGTCGGTAAGAAAGTCGCTATCGTCGCGGTGACCGACCAGCGTCCCGGTAAAGGAGCCGTACCACTTGGAACGGTTATAGGTAAGCCCGAAGTAGCCCGAGTGGGGCGCGCGACGGAATGGTCGTGCCCCGACCAGGGGCGAAAAGGCTCCAATCGGAATGGTTGGGAAGCTCGGGTTATAGCTAGGAAGTGATTCGCTGGAGAAGGACTGCTGGACCACGGCATCCAGATAGGTATAGCCGCCGCGGGCAAAGAGGTGGCTGCCAATCTGGTACTCGGTGGCGATCTCCGCCCCCTGTGCTCGGAAGGCCTGCGAGTTGACGGCCGCTCCATATTGAACGGCGGGGTCACTGGCTGCGGGCAATCCAAGCGCAAGCAAGGCCGACTGGGGCACGAATTCGACGCCGTTGGTAAATTCATTGTGAAAATAGGTCAGGGTGATGCGGGCGCGTCCGTTCCAGAGTTGTTGATCGACGCCACCGTCGTAATCGCGAGAGGTCTCCGGCCCGATGGGAGAGACATGATATTGCTTGATCAGCTCAGCGCCATTGGGCAATGCGGCGAAAATGTCGTAGAGCGAGATGCTCTGGTAGTAGATGCTCGGCTCTTTGATGCCCTTGCCGAAGCTGAAGTTGAGCTTGGTGCCATTGAGCCAATGAGCGTTGGTGGGACGGAAGAGATAGTATGCAAGGGAAGCGCGCGGCGTAGCCGCAAAGCCGAAGAGCCCGTTGTCTTCCAGGCCGCTGCCCACTGTGTAATAGAGGCGGTTGCGGATGTCACCTGCGAGTTGAACAGTGTAGCTGTAGTTGCCCCGCGAGATAGCCGTGAGCGCTCCTCCGGAGGTAAACGTCGAGCCGCGCTCGGCCTCGTATTTGAACGCCCCCAGGGCCACGATATGGGCATTGATGCGGTAATCGGACTGGGCATACACAAAATCCCGCTTGCTGGGGGCGAGATAGTTATTGGGATAGGTTTCGCCGTAGCTGGCGCCGTACTGAAAGATCGCCTGGCCGCTTACGCTATAGCCATTCGAGCCCTTTATGTTGACTGGAGCGCCAAGGTACACATCTTCGGCCGGATCATAGATTCCAGTCGCAGCAAAGTCGGTGTAGTTGTAGTTCAAACGCAAGCCGCCGTAGCGTATCTGGTTGTGCCACTTCTCGGTGGTCTGGTTGTTCCAGGCACCGCTGTAGTAGTCGTCATGTTCCTTCGCACCGGCATCATCGGGAATGCCGTAAAGCAGGATGGCATTCGGCTGATCGGCAGAGACCGTGAGATGCCGTACAGTGAAACGCAGATCATTGGCGGTGTTCGGCGTCCAGCCAAAGTTCCCCGCGTACGTCGCATTGTGAAAATCGCTGTTGGGGAAACTGTTTTGCGTCTGCGTGACGGCCAAAGCAGAGTAATAGTCGAAGTGACGATAGGCGCCGCTCAGCGTACCCACCTGGCGGAAGCTATTGAAGTTGCCACCATCCCCGGAGTAAGTGAATAAGGGAAGGAGGGTGTTGCCGCGAGCCGTGGTGAGGCTCACCACACCAGCCAGCGCGTCGGAGCCGTAGAGTGCGCTATTTGGCTCTCGCAATACTTCGATTTTCGCGATGCCGACACTATCGATGTTGGCGAACTCAACCAGTCCTCCTATATCGTCGGCAGGAACCCCGTCGATGAGCACCTTGTTGGCATTGGTGTTGCCCCCTCGTATCGACAGGCCCGTGGTGCCGCCGGTCTGCCCCGTCTGCGTGATTTGCGCACCGGGAACCAGGCGTATTGGATCCTGTACCTCGGTCGAGTAACGGTATTGATCCGCATTCAGCACGCTGACCGCTGCGCCCACCTGGGCCTCGGGCGTGGGCGTTCCGGTCGCCGTGACGGTGACCTGTTGCGTTAGCGTCTGCGTGGCCAGGGTGATATCTACCTGCGCTCTGCCGGAGGAGCCCACGAAGACTTCATTGCTGGTAGTGGACTGGAAGGTGGGAGCAATCGCGCGCACCTGGTAGCGAGCGGCTTTTTGTAAATGGAATAGATAGGTGCCGGTGGCGTCGGTGGTTGTTTTTTCCGCGACAGTTGCCCCGTCGAGTAACTCCACCGTCGCTGAGACAATGACCGCGCCCAGCGGGTCGGTTACCGTTCCGCGCAAAGTGCCGCTGTCGGCGGCAAAGGTGGTGAGCGGCGCCAACAGTAAAGACAAAAAGAAAATCCTTCGCAAACTCGAGCGATCAAACACGTGCGTACCCCCTCGGGTGGGTGAAGCAAGGCCGTTCTCCTGACTTACGCGTCAACAAACCTGGCTGCCTTCCCAGGACACATCCCAGTGGCTTTGCTCGTCCTCGCCGGGTTCTCTGCGCTTACAGTTACGGGGTAGTGGCGGATTCGCACCGCCTTCTCGTTACCTTGCCGCGGTTGTGGTTAAAAACGGAACCAGTCCGTTCCTGCTTCTACGGGTGAAATTCCTTAGCCAATTCCTCCAATGCGTTGATGGCGACTGGGCTCGGCTCCTGTATGCCGCTGTCGACGTAATAGACCTTGCCTCTCTGAATCGCAGAAAGGCTGCTCCATCCGGGCCGCTTCTGCAACACACCGATGTCGATCTTTCCCCCGCGAATCAGCAACAGGGAGTCCGGAGCCCGGGTGATCACCGCCTCCAAACTTATCTGTGGCCAGTCAGGGGTCAGGTCGTCCGTTACGGACTTAGCTCCGGCGGCCTCGATGATCTCTGTGATAAACGCGTGCTTGCCAATAGTGATGATGGGGTCATACCAAATGGGAACCAGGACTCGTGGAGCCGGTTTACCTGCGGTGCGCGCCCTCACGGCTTCGATACGCCTTTCCAGGCTGGCGTTGAGAGCAACTGCCTGCTGCCCGCGATTGAGCGCTTGCCCAATGCTTTCGACCGAGTGCAGGATGCCCGCAATCCCGCGCGGGTCGACCAGATAGACCGGTATCCCAACGGCCTCCAGCTGGGTTGCGGTTTCCGCCGATCCTGGTATCTCGGTCCCCAGCACCAGGTCAGGATGGAAGGAGAGGATGGTCTCGATCGAAGGCTTGACCAGGCTGCCTATACTCGGTTTCTTCAGCGCTGCGGGAGGATAAGTTGTGTAGTCACTGACCGCAACCACATCATCGCCCGATCCCAGCGCGAAGACGGTGTCGGTGACACTGGGCAACAGGCAGATCACGCGATGCGGATGGTCAGGCACCGTGACTTTGCGGCCGCTTTCATCCGTTAGGACGCGGCTCGCGTGCGCCGGAAAAATCCAGCCAACCCACACTGCCAGCATGGCGAACACAAACAGGGTGCGTCTCATGCCGTTGCCACCTCAGGTTGCCGCGCGCGGCGAAGCGCGGCGGAAAAGTGTCGCGCGACTGCGGGGTTGGCACGAAAGTGCAGGTGTATATAGCTGGCCAGCACGGGGCCGCAGGTGAATCCCTCTGGTTGCTGTCTGCCGGAAAGAGAGAATTCCACCTGGTAGCTGGTCGCCATCTCGTCGGATGAGCAAATGCGGGAATAATGAAAGCTATGGCCGCGGATGGAGGTGCCTGCCGGACCGAGCAGGCAGTTTTGTGTAAACGTGACGGTGACATAACCGAAGTCCACCAGTTGGCTGGTCATCTCCATGGCCAGCGGCACGATCCCCAACAGAGGGTACACACTTCCATTGCTGGTACGAAGCTGTTGCGACAGATAGAGCAGGCCTCCGCACTCCGCATAGACGTGGCCTCCCGAGCGCACGAAGGCACGGACCTGTTCCAGCATCGCAGTGTTTTCGCTAAGCTCCCGGGCGTAAAGCTCGGGATATCCCCCGCCAAAGTAAAGCGCATCCAGCCCTGCCGGCAGGGCCTGGTCGGCGATGGGGCTAAAGGGGACAATCTCCGCGCCCTGCTCGCGCAGCAGATCCAGGTTGTCTTCGTAGTAAAACGAAAAAGCGCGGTCCCGGGCCACGCCGATGCGCAAGGGTGCAGGCTGATCCCTTGGCATCGTGGTTGGGATAGCGATATCGAGTGGGCAGTCGAGTCGCAGAAGGGCGTCGACCTTAAAGTGCTTTTCCGCCAGGCTCGCGAGCGTTTCGATCTGTCGCTCAAGGCGTTCCGCGTCGAGCAAGGATGCGGTCTCCGCGGCCGCATGTAACCCAAGGTGCCGCTCGGGGATGGCGATGGCTGGCTCGCGCGGCAGCCAACCTAGAATCGGCGTCTTGCAGCGGGCTTCAATGGCGGATTCAAGCAGCCGGTAATGGTTCTCGCCGGCAACCCGGTTAAGGATGAGACCGGCCAGCGGCAAATCGGAATCGAATGACTCAAAGCCAAGTGCCACCGCGGCCGCGCTACGAGCACTTTTGGCGCAGTCCAGGACCAGAATCACGGGGAGCTTGAGCAGCTTGGCAATTTCGGCACTACTGCCGGTTTCCGTGATTCCGTTCTTGCCGTCGAAGAGCCCCATCATTCCTTCCACTACGACGGCGTCTGCGCCAAAGGCCGCGCGCCGCAGCACATCGCGATTCGCCTCCGGCATGAGCATCCAGGTATCGAGATTGCGTGCTCCTCGTCCAGCGATGCGTGTGTGATGGGTAGTGTCGAGGAAGTCAGGTCCTCCCTTGAAGGGCTGGACCACGTACCCGCGTCGGCGCAAACAGGCAATGATGGCCAGGGCGACCGTGGTCTTGCCCACGCCGCTGGCGGTGCCCCCAACCAGAAGGCCGATCATTGGGGAACCTCGGCATTGCCTTTGAGGACCAACGGAAGCCCGGCAACCAGCAGAAGCACATTGGACGCCACGCGGGCGACGCTCTGGTTCATTTCGCCCAGCAGATCACGGAAGCGCCGGCCCGATGGATAGGCCGGGACGACGCCACTACCCACCTCGTTCGACACCAGCACGACCGGGCAGGGAGGCGATTGGAGGGCCATGCAGAGCGCCTCGATCGGACTTTGTTCGTCACCCTGGGCGTCGAGCAAATTGGCGGCGAAGAAAGTCAGGCAATCAATGATCATCAGGTCGCAGGTTGGGCCGAAGCGGGCGATGGTCTCCGCCAACCGCAGGGGTTCTTCGACCGTCCGCCAATGGGACGGGCGGCTGCTCTGGTGGCGCTCGACCTTACGCTGCATTTCGGCGTCATCGCCTGCCTTGGCAGTGGCCACAAAGACCACTCGGCCTGCACGCTCGCCCAGCTGCTGCGCGTAGTGGCTTTTGCCGCTGCGCACACCTCCCAGCAGGAGTGTCACCGTATGGCGGCGAATTAACTGCATGCGATCGCCTCTGGCGCAGGGAAAATCCTGGCGCGAAGCGGGATAAAATAAAAAAGGCAGCGTCCGTGCTAACAGGCAAACGGCTGCTTTTCAGCTCTCCCATCGAAGCTGAAAACGGCCCTGGAGGGCATCTGGCCGGTCTCCTGACTTACGCTTCTTTGATCTTGAACAGCCTTCCCGGAATTTTCATCCCAGTGGCTTCAGCTAATTGGTTCAAGCTCTCGGCGCTTACAGTTACGGGGTAGTGGCGGATTCACACCGCCTTCCCGAACACCAGATTGGTCAAAGATAGCTTGGCCGAGGCGCCGCGTCAACTCGCAGGCCCGGCAGTCCGGTGCTCGCGCAGACTCTAAAGGTCCAGCATTCTAAACCAGGGATGGCCGGGTAGCGTCCCTTTGCATCCTGTGGTTGCGCTATTCTGCCGGCACAAACAAAATGCAGACCGGCGTCGGAACACTGAGCACCTGCCCCGACGGCTTTAGCTGGCCGCTGTTCTGATCCACATCAAACACCACCATCTGATCGGATTTCTGGTTCGCCGCCACCAGGTATTTGCCCGTGGGGTCGATGGCGAAGTTCCTGGGAATCTGTCCCTGGGTGGGTACAACCTGAAGCTTGGTCAGCGTTCCCTTGACGGGATCGATGGCAAATACAGTGATGGTGTCGCTCCCCCGGTTCGAGGCATACAAAAACCGCCCCGACCGGTCCACTTCGATCTCTGCCGAGTCGTCTTGCCCTTTAAAGTCAGAAGGCAGGGTAGAGATCGTCTGCAGTGGTGTCAGCGATCCCTTTGCCGGATCGTAAGCAAAGACCGCAACACTCGACCCCATCTCACAAAGGGTGTAGGCGAACTTTGCTCCGTGGCCAAACGTAAAATGCCGTGGCCCCAATCCCGCTTTCACCGTCGCATACGGAGGATCGTTGGCAGTAAACGTTCCTTTGGCGGCATCGACGCGATAGATCTTGATCTGGTCCAGGCCCAGGTCGGGCACGAAGAGGAAGCGATCGTCAGGCGAAAGCACGACCGCGTGAGCATGCGGTCCCGTTTGCCGGGCAGGGTCTATGCTCGACCCGCTGTGTTGATCGAAACCTGTCCGTTCACCGATGCTGCCGTCGGCCTTGATCGCGAAGGAAGCGTCGTTTCCGCTGCCGTAGTTGGCGACGAAGAGTATCTTCCCGGTCTTGTCCATCGCCAGGTGGCATGTGCCGCCCCCGCCCGCATCCACCTTGTTGAGAAAGGTCAGGGCGCCGGTCTTGGGATTGATCGAGTAGCTGCTGATGAAGCCGTTCTTCTTGTAGTCATCTGCGCCTGGCTCCGGACCCATTTCCGTCGCCGCATACAGGAAGCGATGCTGCGGGTCGGTAACCAGCCATGATGGATTCGCCAACTCGGCTACCAAACCCGTGGAGGTGAACTGACCTGTTTTGGGGTCGAAGCGGAAGCCATAAATGCCCTTGCTGGTGGGCCCGGTATAGGTTCCGACGTAAACGAAATAAGAGCTAGCTGTTGTCATACTTTTCCCCGGTGCAGCCATGGCCTGTGGAACAACGCCCGCGGCTGCGGCGAAAAGCCCCAGGAGTAACCCGTGCACCCAAACATTTGAAATGCGCCCAAGTCTGTAGCCCATCCGGTTCTCCTCCTCTTCCCCGGTCCATCGCGCTCCTAGCGATAGTTCGTGTCGTCCACCCGGCGAAGATCCGCGTCATTCATCACCCCAATGGTCACGATGGCGAAGGTGAAGACTTCCGTCCCCGGTTCGAGATGGCCCGCGATCACTCTGTCCGGCGTCGCCAGGGTAATGTGGGGATGCAGCCTGCCGTCGATCACATAGCCGTTCATGCTCACCACATCGGCGGGTTGGGTGGGATTCTTTTCGAAGGTGTCCGCAGTGGGAAGGGTTCGGTTGGAAACCTGGTGGACCTGGTAGCCGCGCACCGATCCAATCGCCGAGAGAATAACCCCGTTTTGAATGTGCTCCTGCTTTACCATCTTTTGCAGGCCCGCAAGCAGGTCTGTCTTGTACTTCATGCGCAGCACAACAATGCGATCGAAGTGGCCGGTGATGGCGTAGGCGTCGGGAACCTTGTCACTATTCGCCCTTGCATCCTCAGCAGGACGAGGAATGATGCTCGTCCGCCGGGTTTCCTGGGCGAAGGCTATGCTCGCGGTCAACAACAACGGTAGCAGCAGTCTCATACCATTCTCCGGTTCCGCCTCAGGATAAGGAATCGCACACGCGCAACACCACCAGGACCGGCTGGACGGGAGGCGAACCACCATATCCCCCGGGAAACCGGAGGAGCGTGGTTAGGACGCCTCCGGCAGAAGGCTGCTTAGAATATTTGTTTCACGAAATGAGCCGTTTTGACGCCCGCCTTGTCGGTGTAGTAGACCGTGACCTTGGCGGACTTCTCGGTGCCCTTGCCGATACCCTCGCCGGTATCCTTTGCGGCGCGCTCGGAAAAGTGGAAGGTATCTACCGTGCCATCCGCGGTCTTGACGGTTATGGTCTTTGCTCCCTTATCCACATGCTCAACCGTGCCGTCGGTTGCCTTGAGTCCATCGTGTCCGATGTTGTCGAATTCGTGGGCCGTTTCTTTAGAGCCGTCGACGGTGTAATGCACGGCAACTTTGCTGCCCACGTCCACTCCCTTAACCGTCCCTTTGGCGGCGTCCTTGCTGCCGTCGACAGTGACGTCGCCGACATAGTGGAAGGTGTGTTCTGTGCCGTCTGCCGTTTTGACTACTACGGTCTTGGTGCCGGTGTCGACTTTCTCTACCGTGCCGTCCACCGCGTGGACAGCTTCATCTGCTGCGAAACCCAACGATGTTGACAGCGCCAAGGCGCTTACCAGGGCGATTGTTTTGATCATGACCTTCCTCTTTCCTAGAGCAGTTATTTATGGGGCCCAGTCGATAGATAACAATATCCCTTATACCACCTTCGCCATCCCGGTTTCGGCCCCCCGATCTCTCTCTACCGGGCCGGGAGCTATCGCGGCTATTTCTTCTCCGTCTCGGCAAGAAACTCGACCAGGTAATCTTTCCAGACGGCGGCCTCCGTGTGGGTCCCGTGCCCGTGGGTAGCGTCAGAGATGGGGATCAGGATGAACTTCGCGTGCGGCATTCTCGTCACCATCTTTTGCGCAATACCGAGTTCGGGCGGATTAATAAAGTCATCGGCGGAATTAATCCACAATACCGGTGCGGTGATGGTGCTGAGCTTTGGCTCCGGGTTGTAGTTGCGCGAAGCGTCCACGTAATAGAGAAAGTTGTTGGCGTCGGTGCCGGCGATCAGGGCGTTCAGCGTGCGGTCAACGTACTGTTCGGCCATTGCGCGGGTGGGGAGTCTCTTCTGCATCAACAGTGGCGCGGAGCCGGCGATGATGATCAGGTCACTGGCCCCCCGAAGGCCCTCAACCGGTTCCGAGGTGTAGTCGCCATGTTTCCACGCCGGATCGTCGCGAATCATCTGCATAGCCATGTATCGCCACGCGCGGTTGCGGCCGGCAAGCTCCACCGGCAGGCAGGCGAAGGGAGCAAGGGCGTCAGAAAACTGCGGATATGTCTCGCCCCAGACGAAGGATTGCATGCAGCCCATCGAGGTGCCGAGAATCAGCCGCAGGTGATCGACATGGAGGCCGTCGACCAGCATGGTGTGTTGAGAGGCAACCATGTCGTCATAGTCGTAGTGAGGAAAGCCCATGCGCAGGCCGTCCGACGGTTTGCTCGATTCGCCGTGCCCGATGTCATCGGGAAGGATGAGGTAATACTTCTTGATATCCAGCGGCTGTCCGGGCCCGAAGAGAACGTCGGAAAAGACCGGGTTGAGAAGGGAATGGCCGTCGCCCCCCGTGCCATGCAGCAGAAGTACGGCATTGTCGGTATGGCCGGCCGCGTCGCGGTGAGGCTGGCCGAGCGTGAGGTAGTGTAGTTTGAGCTCGGGCAGCGTTTCTCCGGTGCCGAAATGAAAATTCTTGATGATATAAGTGCCGCTCTCCACCGGCCATGGGTGGGGACTCTGGCTGGTCTGGGCATTGCACACCGCGGCTGCCAGCAGCGCGGCCAGAATAAGGCGGCAAAAGAGCATGCTATTGGCCGGCCCCATATGGGCTGGGAGTCTTGCGCACCGGAGGCTTGTAATCGACTAGCTCATTCACCGGCCTCTTTCCCGCCCATGCGATGCCGCGCAGCAGCATGGTCTGAATCTGTGGGTTGGCGAAATTGGCGTAGGTATGCCCCTGCATCCAGACAAAGGCCCTTGCCGGCTGGCCGCCCGGGAGCGTGTGTTCGTAAGTCCAGATCTGCGGCACCACCTCTCCCTTATGCTTGCCGGCGCTGGGGGTTCCAGGGATCACCGCCGTCGCGAGCACATGCATCGCCGGATCCTTGGCCCAGGTCATGTTGTAGAACGCCTCATCGAAGATGGTGATGTCGGTCATGCCCGCCATGATGGGGTTTGACTTGTCCACGATGGTGTAGGGGATATCGGCGCCCAGGGTATAGTTCACCTCGCCATGCTTTTTCGCTCCACCCACCAGGGTTGCGAAGTACGCAGGATCCGGACCGCACAGTGAATCGTGGAGACTTACGATACCCCCACCGCGCTTGACGAAAGCCTCGAGCGCGCTCCTGGCGCTATCGCTCATGTAACCATCGTCACCTTTATAGATAACAAGCACGTCAACACCCTCAAGTTCGGCCGCGCTGGGCTGATGCAAGGAGCCATCGACGATGGCTCCGTGCTCAGTGAGGATCTTGCTCCAGTCGGCGAGAAACTGTGGATAGTCATGCTGGCCAACCTGGTGCGTTTTCAGGCCGGCCTGGAGATACACGTGCATCCCGTTGGGGTTCTGGCCCCATGGCCGGGGTGCTGGGGGCGTTTGTTGCGCTGATAACGATGAGAAAGACAAAGTGATGCTTAGAGCTAGAAGGAGGAAACGCGATAACCGTGAATTCATAAGCATCCCTTTGGGGTCCCAGAGTTTTAGTGAACAACCGATCAGCACAAGCCATCCGATCGTCCGCAATTATAGCCCGCGGCCGGAAACCGGGAAATCTTATAGTATCGCTTCACAGTACTAATGCATCACGATACCATGCTTCATGATAGTCAGCTTCGACGACGCAGACACGAAGTTGCTGTGGGAGACTGGCAGAAGCCGCAGAGTTCCTGCCAATCTTCGACGTGTCGCGTTGCGCAAACTGATGATCCTGAACGCCGCTTTAGAGCTGGATAACTTACGCGTCCCGCCTAATAACAGGGCGGAAGAATTAACAAACGACAGGAAGGGGCAACACTCAGTTCGAGTCAACGATCAATACCGAATCTGTTTCGTTTGGAATGCAGGAAACGCATATGAAGTAGAGGTCGTGGACTACCACTGAAAGGTCGAGGTCATGTCTCAGGCAGCACCACAGGTCAAGTCAGCACATGCTATTCATCCTGGAGAGATTTTACTCAAAGACTTTCTGGAGCCGCTGGGGCTTTCCCGATATCGCCTCGCGAAGGATATCCACGTCACGCTTCCGCGGATCAATGACATCGTACACGGCAGGCGATCCATCAGCGCGGATACTGCCCTACGTCTCGGCACGTATTTTGGGCTACCCGCCCAATTCTGGATGAATTTGCAAGCGGATTACGATTTGCGCCTGGCACGCGCGAACAAGGACCTGAAGAAGATCAAACCGCGGGCGGCGGCCTGAACCGGCCCTTCCGTTTAAATCACCGCTTAACTCCTCTTTGCGATCGCGTAGTAAGGCTGATTCGAAAGCGTCGCGTTGAATGCGGGGTAGAGCCACGCCGCATCCGTTCCGCGCTGAAATGCAAAGTAGTACTGCAACGGAAAGGCGGAATTTGTATAGTCCCCTGGAATTGCGGCATTGTAACCGTTATCGCCGCGTTGCATTTCCACCGATAACCAGCGCTCTGCCTGATCCACATGACGGTAATAAAGATGGACGGTGCTGGGTATTTCGTGAGTAGCCAACGACAATGAGAGCGGTTGGCCGGGATGAAAGCTCGCCGGCGGTGTGTGGACGCAATGGACTGAAGGCCGGTTCGGTCTGCCCGTGGCCGCTCGCATCGCTCGCTCAGCGTTAGCCCCGGACGAAGCGGGCGGAGTCTGCAGTTTGCTTTCCATGGCTGCGATATCTTTATCGATGCCCGGTATGCGGTCGGACCAATTTCCGCGCCGCATTGGAATACTGCCGTAGGTGATATCTGGTCGATACACGCTGTTGGCGTGAGAAGCCATGGTCGCCCACGCCTCCCGTGCTCGCCTGTATTGGGCCAGCGCAAGTTTGCCTGCCTCCGCATTGCCAGTTTGTTGGTAGAGCTCAAACAAGACCCCGCTGCGCAGCTTGGCAGCGAAGAAATTACCCAACCCATTCTGAATGAGAACATCCTCTTCGATCCGCCGAAACTCGGGCGAGGTGTGCGACGTTGCCTGCAGGCGCGCGCTCGCCAATGCCTTAGCGGATGCCGCCGTGTAATCCTCTAGCCATTGCGCAACTTCGATGGGCGAATATTTTGCATTCGCACGCCCCGCGAGCAGGTCCCCGGCATGCTCGACAATCGTAGAAAAGAGCTGCGGATCGAGCGGGCTTACCGTGCCAAAACACTTGGGTGTAGGCGTGTCGCTATAGGGCGAACGCTCGCTCCCCAGCACGATGGGCATGTTGGTGTAGATCTCGGCCCAGAATGCATGATTCGAAGCCGAAGGCAGATGAGCCGACGTTACCAACGCCAGAACGCGGCTGGCATTGGCCAAAGCGCTTTCGACCGAGGGCGCGCCGGCTCCAAAACTGCTCTTAAGGTATCGGCGCCAACTCTCGGGATCAGCGTCAGGGTCGTAGAGGCATCGTCCCCAAACACGATAGAAGTATTCGAACTTCTCCCAATCGCCCGACTTGGGATTGAGGGATGCGTCCGCGTAAGCGCAACGGCC
This sequence comes from uncultured Acidobacteriaceae bacterium, assembly GCA_963721125.1. Lineage (GTDB taxonomy): Bacteria > Acidobacteriota > Terriglobia > Terriglobales > Acidobacteriaceae > PALSA-350. Next base: position 872,792 of record CAVRHZ010000002.1, read on the forward strand.
CCCAGGGAGCCCGGAGCCTTCGCGCCCCTTGAAGGTGAGCGGCTCAAATATGTCCAGCCCGGCCGCGCCGCAGAAGCTGGAGGTGCGGCCGAAAGCCGCCGCCATCTCCGGATCGCCGGAGAGCAGATGCCGCTGTGTTCCCGGCCATAGGCGAAAGAGCAATTGATAACGGCTGCCTTGCCGAAGAAAGTCAGCATAGCCATAGCGCGTGAACCGGCGGGCTCCATTGCTCACGCTGAAGACGCCCGTTTCCATGCGGTCGGGTTCCGGTATTTCCAGTTGCCGGATGTCCGCCTGGTTATAGCCCAGGCTCTGGTGCTCCGCGGAGTACTTCGCGCCCAGCTTGACCGGCATGCCGGTAGCGGTCGCGATGTCGATCATGGTCTGATCCACTCCTTTGGCATGCATGTCGATCTCAATTGTGCGGCCACAACCTGAGATAGCTTCAAACAACGTCTTCCAGAAAGGATAGCTGCCTTCCGGGATCCCGCTTTCCCCATGGACCCGAAGCGTCAGCCCTTGAATCTGCGGGCATTCCTTCAGCAGAATGGCCAACGCATCGCGGGAATACGCCGCATGCGTCTGGGGCGTAAGGCCCTCGATGCGGTGATGTGCGTGCGGGCTATCGGTCCACTCATAAGCGTGGGTCCAAAGTCCCAATTGGAATTGCAGTCCCCGCGCGCCCGTTTCGGCGGCGATAAAACGCAACATCGCAAGATTCTTTGCCCGTTCGTCCGCGGTAAACGGGGCAAGGTTTTGTTCTCCCGTCTCGCTGCCCAGCCGAACCACCCGCACATCGTAACCAGGAACATCGACGAGGTACGGGTAAGGGAAGTGGAAATAATCGCCGGTGACTCCGCGAGGGAAGTCGTAGCCTATTCCGAAGGTGAAGTTGAAACGATTGAAACGGCTGGCCACCAGCAGATCCAGGTACCCTCGCCAAAAATCCTGATCGTAATACCAGGCCTTGTCCTCGACCTCACTGCAGAAGGCACGAGCGATGCTTCGGATTTCGTTCGCGGGCTCTTCCTCGATCGCCCGGGTCAGGTGCAATGCGGCTGCCGCGTCCGCTTGGAACTGAACCCGCTCCGCCAATTCCAGCAGCCCGTAGATGAATCCTCTGGGGCCGCTTGCGGAGACCAGGGTTGCCGGGGTTTCTGCCACGTGCCCGGGAGTGAGACAGATACTCTCGGGGTTGCTGGCGGCTGCACCCGCCTGGGGGAAATTCCGCGCCAGGCTGGAGCCCGCACTCGCCACCACGATCAAAAAAGTTGAGCCTTTGACCTGCTCGGGTGAGGCGCTGATATCGCAAAGGAAACCTTTGTTCACCAGCGAATTGCGCAGCCTTCCCGCGGCCGACTTGACCGGATCGCTGGAGGCGATGGGATCGTTGCCATCGACGATGACTGAAATCCGCCGGCTGGGAAGCGCGAGAGCACGCGGCGTGAGACGCAAGGCCGCCATCGCGCCGGTAAGCTTAAGAAACGCCCGTCGCTGCATTCGGGTGAAAGGATCCATGGCCATGGGGTTGGCCTTACACTATAGATGGTGGCGAGCGCTGCTCGCAATCGATATAGAGTTCTGGGTAGGTTCCTTTTGATACACTCCGGCCGGCATTTCCTTCAAATTCCTGGACCCACCAACGTCCCCGATCGAATTCAGCGGGCGATGCATCGTGCGGTCATTGATCATCGCAGCGCAGAGTTTGCCAAGCTGGGCTCCGAAGTACTGGAGAACCTGCGCCCCATCTTTCAAACCACCGGTCCGGTAGTGATCTATCCTTCCTCGGGCACGGGGGCGTGGGAAGCGGCGATTGTTAACACCCTATCTCCGGGTGACCGGGTGCTGATGTTTGAGACCGGCCATTTTTCCCAGCTCTGGCGGCAGCTCGCGGAGCGCTTCGCCATCGTAGTGGACTATGTGCCGGGCAACTGGCGGAGCGGCATCGACGCGGCAGAAGTGGCCTCCCGGCTCGCTGCGGACGATCGCCATACCTATAAGGCAGTGATGGCGGTCCACAACGAGACCTCGACCGGTGTCACCAGCCGGATCGCCGACATTCGGCGGGAGATGAATCGCTCCGGCCATCCAGCGCTGCTGATGGTGGACACGATCTCATCTCTGGGATCCATCGATTATCGCCACGACGAATGGGAAGTAGATGTAACCGTCGGAGGTTCGCAGAAGGGCCTGATGCTGCCGCCCGGCCTGAGTTTCAACGCTATCTCTGAAAAAGCGTTGGCGGCCAGCAAGAGCGCAAAACTACCGCGTTCCTATTGGGATTGGCAGGAGATGCTGGGCCCCAATCGCAGCGGTTATTTTCCCACCACGCCGGCAACCACTTTGCTCTACGGCTTGAAGGAGGCGCTGGCGATGCTGCAGGAAGAAGGGCTGAACAACGTATTCCGCCGCCATGACCGTCACGCGGAAGCGGCGCGCACCGCGGTGCGAACCTGGGGGCTCGAGATTGTCTGCGAAAATCCCCGTGAGTACTCCAGCGCGGTGACCGCGGTCTTCATGCCGCAAGGCCACGATGCCGATCGTTTGCGCAGCATCATCCTGGAGAATTTTGACATGTCTCTTGGAGCTGGTCTCTCCCGGCTGGCAGGCAAAGTCTTTCGCATCGGGCATCTGGGCAGCTTCAATGACCTGATGCTGGCGGGAACACTCAGCGGAGTCGAAATGGGCCTGCGCTTGGCCGGAGTGCCTCACCACCCAGGGGGGGTTACGGCAGCCCTCCAATCCCTTGCCCGTATCGAAACCCCGGCCCTTTCCTAAGGTGTCGTGTTAGGTAGCTGACTCCTGCCGGATTGGGTCTCTTCTTAGAAACTGAAACGCACGGATGCCTGCAGTTGGCGGGCCGGGCTGACATAATTCGGAGTCCCAAAAGTGGGGTTGGCAGGACTGCCGATGTTATCGCCAAACTGGGTGGGCACTGGCCCAAGGAAATCCGCCGCGCCATACACCTGATCGATATTTTGCACGTTGACGTGGTTGAGCAGGTTGAAGGCTTCCATGCTGGCTGTAGCCTTGAGGCGCTCGCCCAGTGAAAACACGCGCTGTAGACGCACGTCCGTATCGTAGTAAGAAGCGCCACGATAGGAATTGCGGCCCACAGTTCCGGTGCGATCAGAAAAGGGAAAGCCGTCGCCATTCACATCGAAACCCGCAAGGATCGAGAAGTACCGAGGACTTTGCACCGTGTTGAGCAGCGACAGTTTGAAATTACGCAGATAGACCGGCCACTCTGACGGACTCTCGGCAAGAAGCGCAAGCACAAACCGATGACGAATATCGTTATCCCCGACCGAGCGATCGCCGTTGGGGTCGAGATAATCCTGCGGCGTGCTGGTAAGCTGCACGTCGGTCGCGATGTCGATTGACTTGGAGTAGGTGTAATTCGCCAGCACGCTGTAGTGGTTGGCAAAATTCCTGCGCACGCTCACCGTCCCACCGTTGTAGATCGAAAACCCTGACGGCGTAGCGGTGAGTGCAAATCCGAAACGCGGATCCGCGGGCGTGAATGCCTGGCGCCCATCGGGAAGAGTCCCGTCGGGCGTCCCGTTGACACTCAAGTAGACCGGCATCTTCGCGCCGTGGACGTACTGGTAGCCGGTAGTCAGAATCCAACCCATGCCCAGCGAACTCTCAAGCTCCAGGCTGGCTTGCTCGGCATAGGGGTTGGCAAAGTTTCGCTGAATGTAACCCAGCGGGAACTGCTGCAAGATCTGCGGTGACGGATACACGCCGCCAGAGGTAAACCCGCGGAAGGCCTGCGAGGCCAGGAACGGACCGGATACGCCGACTACCCCGGATACACCCAGACCCACCACACCGCTGCCTCCATTCGCAAAGTCGGGAACCAGCGGATTGTTCATCTGGGTGAAGGCGGACGCACCTTGCCAACCCACCATCAGGTCGCTGTAGTCCCACGGGCCGGTGAAGAGACCAAATCCGGCGCGGACCACCTCTTTGTTGTCATTGAACGCATAGGCGAGACCCAACCGCGGCTGAACATTGCCGTAGTTCGTAGGGTTCAGCTTGCCGGTCACGCGCACGTCGGCAGCCGAGGGAAAGATATCGAAGTCGTAACGAAGACCCGCCGTGATGGAGAGATTAGGCGACACCTTCCACTGATCCTGTGCGTAAAAATTCACCAGGCGATGCCAGAAATGCAAACTCGTAGCATTGACAAATGCGGGGGCAGCACTTCCAGCATAGAGGGAGCCGGCGAAAGGCAGCGGGCGCGTGGGGACCTGCTGACCGAAGTAAGAGCTTGGCTGGAGAAACAGGAATTGGACCGGAGTCCCCGGACCGAAAGGCGGCCCGGCAAACTCGCCGGCTCCGAAGAAGCTCTGCGGCGTAAAGATGGCCGCACCGGGACTAAAGAACGTAGTGTCGGCTGAGATCCACACCGGTTCGAAACCGCCGCCGAATTTTATCGAATGCGCCCCGTGGACGTAAGTAAGGTTCTCCTGGGATTCAAACTGAGGCTCTTTGTAATAAGAAACGCTACCAGTAAACCCGCCGGTCACCAGGGTGTCGGAAACATTCAGAGTCGGTTCAAAGCCCGCTCCCTTGGGAGTGAGGTGAAAAACGCGATCGCCATAGGCGAGGACGCTCTCTGAAGTCCAGCGGGGACTAAAGAGATGGAGATAATTTCCATAGATGGTTTGATCGCGCACGGGATTGTCACGGTAGGTGGAGGGAAGCCCCTGGCCTGGCGCCGCCGTGGGAGCATTCACTTTACGGTCATCGCTAAACAGATAGCCAACGTTGAGGATGTTCCTCTCATTGAATACCTGCGTGATCTTGCCTATGGCCTTATCGTAGTTGTCGATCTGCAGTATGGAGCCCAGCACCTCCGGCTGCAAGCCGAACTGCTCTTTCACCTGGTTGATACTGGGAGTACCCGGACCCATGCAGTTGGGTGTGTCGATACAGCCCAGGATAAAGGTGGAGTAGGTCGGAGAAGCGGCTCGGCGCTGGCCTTCATAGCCGGTGAAATAAAAAGTCTTTGCATGACGGATGGGACCGCCCACGTTTCCGCCAAATTGGTTGACCCGCAGGGTATTGAAGCCGGGAGCGGAGAGGGAGTTGTCCGCATCCACAGCGTTGTTGCGCAGGTATTCATACGCCGAGCCGTGCATGTCATTGCTACCCGACTTGGTAATTGTGCTCACTACTGAACCCAGGTTGCGTCCATTGTCGCCGGCGTAGGGGCCATCGACGACACGAAACTCCTGTACCCAGTCGAGCGAGGGGCTGGCCCGCTGCACGCCGGAGAGGCTGACAGAGTAGTCTGTGCCGTCAAGACCGAAGAACGAGCTATGCGTCTCCCGCAGCCCGCCAAAACTAAGCTGAAGCACCGTTTCGAGAAAAGGAGATTGAGCTGCAGTGGCCGTGCTGCGCCCGACGTTGGCGGTGGGAGTGAGCAGCACAAAATCGATGAAGTCACGGCCTGCAATGGGGAGGTCGGCAATCTGGGTGGGAGGGATGACCTGGCTCGATTCCACCTTCTGGGTGTCGAGGGCCGTCGCCGCGGACTCCGATACCGACACGCTCTGCTTCACCGCGGCGACGCCGAGTTGGACATCCACGGACGCGACCTGGCCCACGGTGAGCGTGAGCGGCTGTTGATATTCGCTGAAACCCTCCGCCTTGACGGTCAGGCGGTAATCGCCCGGGGTGAGCGCGCTTAAAACAGCCAGGCCTGCGCGATCCCCCGCCTGCACACGAATAACGCTGGTCTGCGCGCTGGTGAGCGTTACCTGAGCCCCGGGAACGACTCTGTCGGATGGATCAGTGACAGTTACACTGAGCGTCGCTAGCTGTTGCGCCTGCATCCTCGGGGCCTGCGAGAGCAGTACGCAGGTGACCAGGGCGGCCAGTAGAATCACGGAATTACTGCTAAGGTGCTTGCTTGTCATAACCGGCTTTCGAGGTGCTGTCGTATCGTCTGTGGGAGCTTGTGCCGAAGGGATTGGGGCATGCAGACGCATCTTGCTTGAACACCGTGGTACTCACAAGCAACCAGGGATGGAACCTGTAACCAACCTTTCGGTGGATGTTCAGCCGGGGAGAAGCCGGTTAGGGTTATCCGTGCAGCTCTTAGCTGCGCGATTTTAAGAAGGTGGAGGCACGAACGCATGGCCTATATCAATTTGCCGGTTGCTCCGGAGTTGGGCCGGGAGTTTCCCGGCATCGTCGGATTAATGACTTTCCGGCCGGAGACAGCCGCCCCGCTGAATGAGTTGGTGAACGTGTTGCTGAGAGGGGAAAGCACTCTAACGCGAGGCGAGCGTGAGTTGATTGCCACCCACGTTTCCTGGCGTAACGACTGTTTCTTTTGTCAAACCATCCACGGAGCCGTCGCCGCCGCCCAACTGGGAGGCAATGAGCAGCTGGTGCAGACAGTAAAAACCGATTGGATCAACGCCGACATTTCGCTCAAGATGAAGGCGCTGCTGCACATCGCCGGTAAAGTGCAACAAGGCGGCAAGCACGTAACCGAGCAGGATGTCGCCGCGGCCCGGGCGGAGGGCGCGACGGATCGGGAGATCCACGACACGGTGCTGATTGCCGCGGTCTTCTGCATGGCCAACCGGTATGTGGATGGTCTAGGTACCTGGGCTCCACAGCAAGCGGAAATGTATCGCGCCAACGCGGCTGAGATCGTGGCCCACGGATATTCGGCGGTGACGGAGTCGGCAACCGCGCTGGTCACGCGGTGAGAGGATAGCCTGTGCGAGATGAACCCAATCCGCGACGTCCCAAACGGGAGCACTACCGCCCCAAGGCAGAGACGCTTGCGCTGCTCAAGGTTTCGGGCAACCCAATCAACGGAGTCGGTGAAACGGAGCAGCGCAGGCCGTCGCCGTTCTTCTGGCATCCGCCCGATCAACATCCTTATGGCGAATTGCAAATCGTCGCACGCCAGAGTTCGCGCAAATGTCCGGGCTCTGGGCCGGCGTTTATGGCCGCCTATAACCATCCCGAGCTCATTCCGGTAGCCGCAGCACGCCACCCAGGCTCCGCTGAGCAGTTCGCTGCCGAGACAACTGTCTTTGCTCTCTCTCACGAGGCGGATGCCATAGGGATTGCGCCGATGGATCCGCTCTACGTCTTTGAGGGGTATACGATCGAGGAGCCCTGGGTGATCGTACTTGCGCTCGCTCACAATTATGAGCGGCTTAAGGAAGTTCCTTCCGACGAGACCAACGGTGTCGGTGTTACCGATATCGGTAATCAATACGCGCGCGGTACCCGAGCCTCCTATGCGCTGGCGAATTGGATTCGCTCCCTGGGCTACAACGCGAGTGCATACCCCGGACCATCGGCGGATGCGCTGCTGCTGATTCCGCCCGCCATTGCCTCAGGACTGGGGGAACTGGGCAAGCACGGCTCATTGATCAGCCGCCGCTTTGGCTCGGGTGTGCGTCTTGCCGGCGTCACCACGGACATGCCCTTGGTCGCGACCGCGCCCGATCGCTTCGGAGCGGACGAATTCTGCGCTACCTGCCAGGTGTGCACCAACGCATGTCCTCCGGGCGCAATTAGCGAACACAAGCAGATGGTGCGAGGAGTGAAGCGCTGGTACGTCGACTTCGACAAGTGCATCCCATTCTTCGCGGAGGCGGCGTCCTGTGGCATCTGCATTGCCGAGTGCCCATGGACACGGCCCAATGCGCGTCCGAAGCTGTTGGCCACCATGGCCCGGCGCCTTGGCAAAACCCCAAGGTGAGACCACACCGTTAAGGTAGATTGCCGCCCTCCACTTCGTCATGAACTTCATTAGCAGCAGAGCCTTAGGTGGGGCACCCGTCCTATTCCTAATTAGCTCTGTTGCTGGGAAGTTCTTGCCGCAGTATCTATCTGTGATGATTTGATCTATCTTGTATAACAAATGGCTGATCGCGATTACCTTGGCGAATTCGAGCACATCATTGTCCTGGCGCTACTCCGCTTGGCTGATCAAGCCTACGGAGTCACTGTAAGGCAGGAGATTGAACTCCGCACCAGTCGTGAGGTGTCCATCGGTGCCGTTTACGCCACTCTTGATCGTCTGGAAGCCAAGGGATACGTAAAATCCCACCGCGGTGATCCCACCCCGGAACGCGGTGGCCGTGCGAAGCGCTTCTTCCGCGTCACGGCAAAGGGACTCGTGGCTGTGAGCCGCACCCACCGGGCACTCGAGAAAATGACAGAAGGCCTGGGCTTCATCAGGAGCTACTCATGACGTCGCAATCACAGTTCGTGCAACCACCGCGCTCTGCCGTCTGGCTCCTCACTCTTTTCGCCTTTGACGATAAAGCAGAATCCATCCTGGGCGACCTGTTTGAGGAATTCTCTCTTCTTGCATCAAAATCTGGGGCTCCTTACGCCCGAAGGTGGTACTGGCGACAAACGTTGAAAACCGTCTTGCAGCTTGCAGTTCTCGGCTTTCGCACTGCTCCGTGGTTGACGGCCGCAGCCGTTGTTGGAGGATTTTTCCTGCGCCGGGCTGTCGGTCGACTAGTCGAGCCAGCGATATTTGCGGTGATTGAGAAGTACCAGATTCCCGAGCATCATTTCAGCGCCTATGTGTTCCTCGCCACCACTGGCATCGACACCGGACACCTCCTAACATTCCTGTTCATTGGTTTCATGGTTGCCTTCGTGGCCCGGGGAAGGGAAATGATGGCCACGACAACGCTGGCTCTTATCTTCGGCGCGATGGTTGTCGTTGCTCTCCCGTCGATGGTGAGGCACGGTATACCTCTGTCGATGCTGATGTGGGATTTCTCTGATTACCTGGCAATCGTGGTCGCTGGAGCAATCGTCCGAACGCATCGGCTACGTGCAGCAGCTCGACACCAACAGGCATGACCTGAATCTCCCCCCTTGACATTCGACAGGAGACGGCTTCATTCTCTTGTTGAGTGTCGAGGAGAACATGGATGCTGAAGCAATGGCTGATGCGCCTCCGTTTCCTGCTGGCTCCCAAGCCTCGTCATGAAATAGACGAGGAGCTGCAATTTCATCTCCAGCAGCACGCTGATGCGAACGTCGCCGCCGGAATGACGCCGCAGGAAGCGCGCAGGCAAGCGGCCATTGCATTCGGGGGACTGGAGAGAGCAAAGGAAGAATCTCACCAACAGCGGCCGAGCTTCTACATCGAAACCGTTCTTCAGGATGTCCGCTACGCCCTTCGCGGCTTCGCCCGCAACCCGGTCTTTACCTTCACTATTCTCGTTACGCTGATGCTGGGCATTGGGGCGACGACCGCCGTGTTCAGCATTGTCGACCGCATCCTCTTTCGCAGCCTGCCTTACGCCCATGCAGACCGCCTGGTCTCGCTCGGTATGGTGCATTCGGTCGAAACCCAGGAGTTCCTCATGGGCAACTTCTACTACGACTGGCGCGACCATCAGAAGCCCTTCGAGGCCATGACCTCAGAGCAGACCGGGGCGCATGAGTGCGACCTGACGGCAGCTCAGCCCGCGCGATTGAGCTGTGAGTCGGTGGAGGGCAATTTCCTCTCCGTCCTCGGCGTGTCGCCAATCCTCGGACGCAACTTCCTTGCCGAAGAGGCTCGTCCCGGCGGGCCCGCTGTCGCTCTTATCACCTATGGCCTATGGCTGAGTCATTACAACCATGACCCGGGCATCCTGAATAAGACGATGGAGATCGATGGCAATCCAGTCCGCGTGGTCGGCGTTCTTCCCCGTGATTTCGAGATGCCTCGGCTGCAAGCCGTCGATGTGCTGCGCCCGATGACTGTCAACGAGGCTGCCGATCGGTCGGCCAATGGAGGATATGGAAGCCCAAGACGGGCCTTCGCCCGCCTCAAGCCTGGCGTAACCGTGCAGCAGGCGCTAGCCGAGCTCCAGCCGCTCTTTCAATACGATCTAAGGTCGGTTCCATCAGAAGTGCGTTATGACTTCCATCTCAAGGTTCGCTCCCTGCGTGAACGGCAAATGCAGAATGCGCGCCTCACAGCGTGGGTTCTGCTGGGCGCGGTCTTTGCCGTGCTGCTGATTGCCTGCGCCAACGTAGCGAGCCTGTTGATGGCGCGCGGCGCGACCCGGGAACGGGAGCTTGCGGTCCGCTCTGCACTGGGGGCCAGCCGAGCCCGCCTGGTGCGCCAGACGCTGACCGAAGCGCTTCTCCTGTCAGTAGCCGGAGCGGCCGCCGGATGTGCCCTGGCAGAGGGCCTGCTGCGTTTTTTCATTGCCATTGCCCCAGCAACTATTCCATACCTCGTGCAGACCAGGCTTGACCTGCGCATCGTCGGCTTCGCGGTATTGCTTGCGATTCTATGTGGCGGATTCTTTGGCTTGGCTCCTGCCTTGCAAAGGCCAAACAGAGAGGTGTTGAACGGGCGTCTCTCTGCCCTTGTCTCCCATGCCACGCTACGTCAGTTGCTGGTAATAGCGCAGATCGCAGCAAGCATGGTCTTACTGGCCGGGTCGATGCTTCTGGTCCGCAGCTTCCGGAATCTTGAAAACCAGCACCTCGGGATGCGCGATGACAGCACCATCACGGTCAGCCTCACCCTGGGAGAACACAACTACCCCACGCCGCAGAGTCAGATGACGTTCTTCCAGCAATTGCAGCGGCGCCTTCAATTCGGTCCTGGAGTCAGCCTGGTGGCGACCACCGACTCGCTGCCACCGGCGTCTGAGCACGACGTAACCCGCTACGACCTCATCGAGGTTTTTGGCAGACCACCTTCTCACCATGAAACCGGTGCGGTCGTTACCTATCGTCTCGTTTCGCCGAACTACTTCCGTGCCCTGGACATTCCGATTCTGCAGGGCAATGGCTTCAGCGACCAGGAGCTTACTTCAAGTGAACGTTTCATTGTTCTCAGTAAATTATTGGCTGCGCAGCTGTTTCCAGGCGAGAACGCTGTGGGTCAGCGGATTCGCTTTGGGTCGCATGCGGACAATTTCTGGTACACGGTGGTGGGTGTTGCGGCGAATGTGAAGAACGGCGGCCTTACCGGTGAAGAGAAGCCTGAATACTACGGGCTGCGGCGAAATCGCGCGGAAGATTGGGATCGAGGTGGTACCTGGGGCAGGACTTCAGTCGTGGTCGTACGGAGTGCGCTCCCGCCAGAGGAAATATCTCATTGGATTCGTTCGCAGGTAGCTGCCCTTGACCCGACACTTCCGGTCGACATTGCGACCCTACACCAACGGGTCGCCAAGCTGGCCGACCAGCCAAGATTCCAGACCACCGTGGTGAGCTTCTTCGCCGCGGCTGGCCTGGTGTTGGCCATGATTGGGCTCTATGGAGTGATCGCTTACCTGGTAGCGCAACGGACGCAGGAGATTGGAGTCCGCATGGCGTTGGGGGCAGACAAAGGCGACATCCTCCGGCTGGTCATGGAAAGGAGTTTGCGGCTGATTGTGTCGGGAATTGCTGTTGGCCTGGTCGCCGCGTTGGCCGCAACGCGTGTGCTTTCGAGCTTTTTGTATAGCATCGGTCCCCATGATCCGGTTACGTTTGGGTTGGTAACGCTGCTGCTTGTCCTGGTAGCAATCGTCGCCGCACTCATCCCCGCCAGATCCGCCACCAGCGTGAACCCGATCGTGGCTTTGCGGTGCGACTGAGAATAAAGGGAACCGGTCAGGGGAAACTAGCGTACATCCCAGCGAAGAGCTTCGTCACTGCTTAGCGGGGATGGGAAATGACAATCAATTGGCCAAGTCTTGCAATCGGGTCTGTGTTGGGCGCAATTCTGGGAGTCATCGCTGATTGGCAGATTGGAATCAGGTTACGCAAGTGGTTTGAACTGCGGGCGCTCACCAAAGAGTACGGCGCACTGGCTGGCCGCTACGAGAATTACCGCATTCGGGATGATGGAACGCACGAGCCGACCGGGGGAATCGTAGACATCACCTGGCAGCCCAAGGAGGGTTTGCTCGAAGCGTCGGGCTTTCAGGCAACAGGGAACCCGGAATGGCACAGCTACATCCGGATGAACCGGGAATACACCGGGACGGGCATTGGCCATTACAACAACTCAAATTCGATTCACGGGGGAATTCAACAGGTCATCTATTCGAAGCAGACCCGCACCTTCAACGTCATGGGAACCAGCCATGCGCGAAAAGAGTTTGCCCATTGCTGGAAACCTAAGATATAGCAGCTTAACCGGAGAAGTCAGTGCCGGCGGGGTTTTCTTTCTGCGGCGGCCGCTGTTGGCGTCTTGGCTGCTGTGCGCCTGCGGACACCATGGTGAGGCTGGGCCACCGGCTCACTTGTCTGGGCGCTTTCCGCCAGGTGCAAATGCTGCTCCATGGCTTTACGGGCTGCCACCGCATCGCGCGCGCGAATGGCGCGATAGATGGTGCGATGCATGTCTGCCGACTGTCTAAGGTCGGAGGATTGTTCCACGGTGCGGCGGCGATCGTCGTACATCGCGCTCACCACGGTCTCCATCAATACCGCAAGGATGGGATTTCCTGCCGCCTCGGCAATCGCACGGTGAAAACGGACATCGTGAATCAAGTACTCCTGAGGGTCGTCAAAGGTGGCATACATCTCAGTCACTTCCTCGGCCATCAGCGCGAAGTGTAAGTCGCCACCTCGTTCCGCAGCCATCGAGGCAAGGCCACCTTCCAGCACCAACCGCGCCTCAAACATCTGCTTGGGCTTGAATCCGTTGAAGGCGCTGAGCAGGTGCATGGAAAGGGAATCGACGGCGCGCGCCTCCTCGGCTACGAACGTGCCCACTCCATGCCGTACCTTCAACACCCCCATTGCAGCCAGATAACCAATGCCTGCGCGCAAACTGGCGCGGCTGATCTTCAGCTGGGCGGCAAATTCGCGCTCCGGCGGAATCTTGTTCCCGGCCTTCAAGACACCGGTTTCGATAAGCTTCTGAATATGGCCGACCACCCTCATGGTCAGCTGTTTATCGGCGGCGCCATTTGCTTCGGTCGGCATAACTGTCCCGATACCTCCCCGTTTTCAAGCCTAGGCGGTACAGGTGCGAGATTAGCACTCCACGTTCATCGGCTCAAGTTCTTCAGCTAGAGCAGAGTACCCGGGTACCCCCTTGACTGGTCGGACCTCACAATTGAAAAGTCGTCTTTGGACGCTGACGCCGGAGCGACGGAACATCCGGCTAAAACTTCCGTTTGGATCCTTGTTTTCCAGTGCCACTAAAAGATAACGAGTTTTCCCTTGACAGTTCGATGGTGGCTCTCCGACACTGTTTGCGCTTAAAGTGGTCTGACCTCATGGTATAGAAAGGCTATATAAGGTCCAACCAATATCGGCGCCTGGAGCGGGGAAGCGAGGCCTTCGTCCGGGGGCAGAATTCGTTCTGGATGACGGTGATGGCTGCTACGCAGCAATAGAGCACTCGCAACCGCATAGACCTACTTTGGAGGCTTGAAGATGCAAACTCGTCCGTTGACAGGAAAATGGCTCAGCCGCTCTCGACTGGGCCTAGCAGGGACTCTGTTGTTCGCTGCTGTTCTCCTACCGGCAGGAAACGCCCAGACTGCCGGCACTGGGAGTATTCAGGGCACGGTTGCCGATCAAACGGGCGCCGTGCTGCAAAACGCCGCGGTCACCATCATCAACACCGCGACCGCCGTACAACACAAAACAACCAGCGGGGCCGATGGTCTTTACAGCTTTCCCAACGTTCCCATCGGCGTCTACACCCTGGATGTGTCGGCTTCCGGCTTTGAGCATTACAGCCAGGCCGGCATCGATCTGGAAGTAGGCAGCAGTATTGCTATCAACGTAAATATGCCCGTGGGCACGACCGATCAGAAGGTGGTGGTACACGCAAACGGCATTGCCCTGCAGACGGAAGACCCTTCCTTCAAGCAGACCATTGACCAGAAGACGCTCACGGAATTGCCCCTCAACGGGCGCCAGGTAACCTCACTGATTACCCTGTCGGGGGGATCTGCAAGCGCTAACGAGGGTAGCGACCTGCAGGGGAGCAAGACGTTTTACAGCTCGGTCGTCGTTTCCGTTGGCGGCGGCATGGGCAATGCCACTGATTATCGGTTGGATGGCGGCGATCACAATGACTACATGACCAACGTCAATCTTCCGTTTCCGTTCCCCGATGCGGTCAGTCAGTTCAGCGTGGAAACCTCTGCCCTGGGTGCGCAAAGCGGCCTGCATCCAGGCGGCCTGGTGAATGTCGTCACGCGGTCAGGTTCGAATGAGTGGCATGGGACGGCTTTTGAGTTCATCCGCAACAACTTCATCGACGCTACCAATTTTTTCTCGACCCAAAAAGACACGCTGCACCAAAACCAGTATGGCGGCACATTCGGCGGAAGAATCATTCGTGACAAGTTATTCTTCTTTGGCGGATATCAGCGGCTCAAGGCAGATCAAAGCCAGGCGTTGACGCAGGCCTTCGTTCCCACGCCCGCCAATCTCCAGGGTGATTTTTCCGCTACGGAAAGCGCCGCCTGCCAGGCTAGCGGCAAGGCGATACAACTGCTGAACCCGTTTACCGGGGCGGTCCTGCCCGGCAATCAGATTAGCCCCACGTTGTTCAACGCGAGTTCTCTCAAATTGATGCAGTACCTGCCGGCGGCCACGAATGATTGCGGGGTAGTGAATTATGCCATCCCCTCGGAGCAGGTAGAAAACCAATTCATCGGCCGTGTCGATTGGACCATCAACCAGAAGCATAGTTTGTACGGCCGGTACTTCCTCGACGGCTATACCAGCCCGGCTTTCTACTCTCCCACCAATGTCCTAATCACCACCCAGCCGGGAAACTATGAGCGCGCCCAGGGTCTTACTATCGGCGAGACCTATGTCATCAACGCGCATACGGTCAATTCGTTTCACGCGACGGCGACCAGACGGCGTAACAATCGAGGCGCCGCCGCCGAGGGCATAGGGCCAACTACGCTAGGCATCGACTCCTACGCGCCGAGTACCAACTTTCTCGAGCTGACCGTTACCAACAAGTGGAGTACTTATTGCGGCACCTGTGCCTCGGCTCACTTTAATGTAAACACCTTCTCGTTTGCGGATGATGTGAACATGGTCCTGGGCAAGCACGAGCTTGCTTTCGGTGGGGAGTACGTTCGTTCTCAACTGAACATCAACAACCTCTACGAATCGAATGGGAATTTCGGCATCACTGGCGTCTACAGTCAGAAAGGACCTGCGGGAAACAGTCCGGGCGGCACGGGTGCGGATGCAAATCTCGACTTCCTTACCGGCGCGCTCAATACCTATCAACAAAGCAAGGCGCAGCAGAACGCACTGCGCGCGCCGATTCCGAGTCTCTACGTTCAGGATACGTACCACGCAACCAAGCGACTAGTGTTGTCTGCAGGTCTGCGCTGGGACCCGGAATATGTTCCCGTGGATAACTTCTACCGCGGATCTATCTTTGATATGTCGTCTTTCCTCAGCAACACGCACAGCACGGTGTTTCCCAACGCTCCGGCGGGTAGCTTCTACCATGGGGACGCGGGGGTGCCCGATGCATTTACCGAGAACTCACCGTGGCAATTTTCTCCGCGCGTTGGAATCACCTTTGACCCAACCGGACAGGGAAAGACCGTATTCCGCGCAGGTTCGGCGCTGGTTTATGACGAGCCGAACTTCTTCACCGCTCAGCGAGTGAACCAAAATCCGCCCTTCGCCACAGCCATCTCGAATGTCCCTGTGGGGGTTCCGATGAGTTTTAGCAGTCCGTGGTCCAACGGCAGCACCCCCAGTAACCCGTTCCCGCTGCCGTTCAAGCCGCCGGCCTCCACCACCTTCGCGCATCAGGCGCAATTTATCGTTCTGCCGAAGCAGTTCCATCCGCCATACACCATGCAGTGGACGGCCAGCGTGCAGCAGGAGCTGAATCACGGCTGGCAATTCCAGATCGACTACATTGGAGCGAAGACCAGCTTCGACGGATACGGATATCCTCTGAATCCGGCAGTGTACATCCCTGGAACCTGCGGAACCACGGCGTGCTCAACCACTGGTAATCAGACTTCGCGTTTCTATCTGACGCGAGAGAATCCTGCGCAAGGCCCGGGATACGCGGGCGGGGGCAGCGGTTCGATTCTGATTGCCTCGGGAGCCAACGCTTTTTACGACGGGATGGTGGCTTCCATCCAGCATCGCCTCTCGGCTAATTTCAGCTTTCTTGCCAACTACACCTGGTCCCACTGCATTGACATCGAAGACAATCCGGGAGACATCGCCGGAACCACGGTGCAGAACCCGGCCAACATCAAGGGAGATCAATCAAATTGCGGATTTGACTTCCGCAATATCTTTAACAGCACCATGGTGGTATCGAGTAACTTCCCACTGACTGGTTGGAAGGCGCAGGCGATCAATAATTGGCTATTGGCGCCACTGATCCACATTCAAGACGGCGCGCCGTTTACCGTGACCTCAGGAGTAGACAACTCGCTCACCGATACCGGCAATGACCGCCCGAATGTGGTCAACTCCACTGGCATTTACACCCATAAACAGATTACTCAAGCCAGTAAGGGGGGCAACCGGTCGTGGGTGAACGCCTCGGCATTCGCGCAAAATCCCACTGGCACTTTTGGCGATTCCGGACGATTTGCCTATCGCGGCCCCGGCTACTTTCAACTGGATAGCGAAGTGAGCCGGACATTTCCTCTGCACGAAAGATTGGCGTTGGTTTTGCGGCTCGAGGCTTTCAACGCATTAAATCATCCCGCCTTTGCTGCCCCTGGTAGCAGCGGCAACCTGGGATCGAGCACCTCGTTGGTCTCGTCAACCTTTGGTCAAATAACCTCAACTCTCAATAGTTATGGGGCACGCGTATTCCAGGGTGCGGTGAAACTTACTTTCTGAGCCCAGGGGGAGTTTGTGCTCTAACAGAACCCTTAGGGGCTGAAGCCCTTTCACGCATACCGGTGTACACCAATAGCGAAACTGCCCTGGAAGAAGCGCACCGGTCGGCGCCCCCGCATCCATGCGGGGGAGCTCGGCTTTCAAGCCGAGCGGCTCGCGCAGCACTTCTCTCTTCCGGCTTTAGCCGCGGGGTCGTTATCTCACCGGCCAAGGAAAGCCGGGGCTAAAGCCCGATTGATCGAGTGTGACTTTTTCCGCGACGCTGAAGCGTCGCTCTCCCTGCTGAAGCAGGGGGCTCCCACCGGCACCTTGTTGCCCGGTTGACTGATCAGTCGTACAGTTGACCCTTATGCAGGACAACCAAAGACCGCTCGAGCCAGGGATCGTGACCGATTTCGCAGATCGGATGAGCTATGCCGGATATCTCTGCCTTCCAGAATTGCTGGCTCAGCAACGCCCCCTGTCTTCACCGCCTCATCACGACGAGATGCTCTTCATCATCCAGCATCAAGTCGCCGAACTATGGCTCAAGCAGCTGATCCACGAGCTGGCCGCGGCCATTCGCTTCGTGCAGCACGACGAGCTCGATCCGTGCTTCAAGATTCTGTCCCGCGCCAAGCTCATTCAGATGCAGCTGTTCGAGCAATGGGGGGTGCTCGAAACGCTCACCCCATCGGAATATCTGGAATTCCGTGGCGTACTTGGCAACGCTTCCGGCTTTCAATCCTTCCAGTACCGCAAACTCGAATTCCTGCTGGGGAACAAAAACCGGGATGCGATGCGCGTCTTCGAGCATGACCCAGCCATCCACAGCACACTGAAAGCCGCCCTCGAAGCACCCAGCCTGTATGACGAGTTTCTGCTGTACCTGGCGAGACGAGGATTCTCCATTCCCCAGGACTGCACGCAACGCGAATGGAGCGAGCCCTACCGCAAGAGCGAAGGAGTCGTCGCCGTCATCCGCGAAATTTACGAACATCCTCGCAAACATTGGGACACCTATGAAATGTGCGAGAAGCTGGTAGACGTCGAAGAGTATTTTCAGCTTTGGCGTTTTCGCCACATGAAGACAGTAGAAAGAATCATCGGTTTTCGCCCCGGGACCGGCGGCTCATCCGGGGTAGGCTTTCTCAAGCAAGCCCTCGAACTGACCTTCTTCCCTGAATTACTCGCCGCGCGAACAGGCTTATTGCAGCGATGAATGCAAACCTCCAGCAGGCTCTGTCGAGACTGGGAGACCGTGCATTACAGCAGGATCTGATTCAGCAACACATCGCTCCGCTCTTTTCCCGAGTCTTATCGAGCGGCAACATCTATCTGGCCAATCACTCCCTTGGACGTCCGCTGGACGCCATGGCCGATGACCTCGCTGAATCAACCGCAGCCTGGTACAGCAAACTTGGAGATGCATGGGATGCGTGGCTTGAGGAGCGGCAGGCCTTTCGCGCACGGATTGCAACCCTCCTAGGCGCTGCGAGCGCCGACTGTGTGGTTCCCAAAACTTCAGCGGGACAAGGTCTGCGCGCCGTGCTGAACGCACTGCCAGGAAAGCCGCGTGTAATCAGCACCCGCGGAGAGTTCGACTCGATCGACGTGATCCTGAAGCAGTACGCCGCGCTCCAACGCATAGAGCTGCGGTGGGTTGACCCGGATGCGGACGGTGACTTCACGATAGAACCGGTGTTGGATGCGGTGAACAATGGAGCAGATCTGGTGGTCATATCTCAAGTCATGTTCATGACCGGCCAGGTAGTGCGCGATCTCGACACGCTTGCGCAAGCTTGTCATCAGCGCGGAACCAGGCTGCTTGTAGACTCCTACCATGCTGTTGGCGTCATCCCCATGGACGTGGCCCAATTGGGAGCGGACTTTGTAATCGGCGGAAGTTACAAATACCTGAGGGGAGGACCGGGAGCGTGCTTTCTATACATTGCGCCTGCAATGTTCGAAGCCGGCTTACGGCCGCTCGACATGGGCTGGTTTGCCAATGCCGATCCCTTTGGATATCACCGGCCGGAGCTGCCATTACTCAAATACGGTGGCGATGGTTTCCTCGAGTCCACTCCACCCGTGCTCACCTGGTACCAGGCGCGCAGCGGTCTGGAATTCACCCTGGGTATGCGGGTTGAGCGACTTCGCGCCTACAGCCTCCAGCAGCTCAACGCCCTGCGTGGATATCTCACCGAGGCCGGCGTAAACACGGTGAGGGGCGGCGACCAGGATCACGGAGCTTTTCTAGCCATCCACCTGAAAAAGGCGATGGAGTTTCCCGCGAGGTTACAGCGTGACGGCATTATTTGCGATGCGCGGGGGGAGTGGCTCCGCCTCTGTCCCGATTGTTTGACTCGCGATGAAGAGCTGCGTTCCGCAGCCGCAAAACTAGGCAGACTGCTCCGTGCCCAACATTAACTTTTCGTGAACCTGGGGCACTGGGCGCCGCTCTAAAAATGTCTGTCACGGTTATTACTGATACGGGGTATTCTGTTCGCGAGGCGTCTCCCCATGCTGCGTCTCCTGAGCATGCTTTCCGCAGTGGCCAGCGCTCTCTCGGGTATGGTCTTGCTCTCGGCTGTGCCGGCCGGCGGCCAAACCAGTGACCCTTCATCGGCTAGCTCGCAGGTCACAGCTCTTTCCGTACGCTCCAACCTGGTGCTTGTGCCCGCGTTGGTCAAAACCAAGAGCGGCGAGCTGGTCTTCGAACTGACCGCGGCCGATTTCGTCCTCACTGATAACGGCGTTCCGCAGTCGCTGCAGCTGGAACCCGATACGGATACGCAGCCCGTGGCCCTGGCCATCATCGTGCAGAACGGCGGCGGCGGTGCCGCCCACCTGGGTGACTACCGCGGCCTCGATGCCGTGTTGGATGCCGTGGTGGGCAATGTGCCCCACCGGGTTGCCGTGGTCAGCTTCGATAGCAAGCCCCGCCTGGAGAGGGACTTCACCACCGATACGGATGTGGCGATCCGGACCATTGGCAGCCTGCAGCAGGGCGACCCGGGCGCGGCCATTCTCGACGCCCTGAACTTCGGCATCAATCTCTTGCGCCAGCAGCCGCCGGACTATCGCCGTGCCGTGCTGCTCTTTAGTGAGACCATCGACGACGGCAGCCAAACCAGTTTCGAGGAGGCTATACGCACCGTCGATGACACCAACACCGCGATTTACAGCTTCGGCTTTTCCAGCACGAAAATAGCGGTCAAGCACGAAGGGTCGAAGCTACCCCGGCCGGGCGGAACTCCATACTCCGACACGCCGTACCAGAAGGGCGGTTGCATGAGCCGCGACCCGGATGCCGACCCCGACGCGCGTGGCAAGCGTAATGTTCAAGCCCTGGACTGCGCCAGTGATCTGATTCCACCCTTGCGCCTGGCGCGGATGGCCTATCTCGCTGCGAGAGACGGGATGCAGCGCAACGTGCCTGAGTCGGTGGCGCAACAGACCGGGGGCGAGTACTTCAACTTCAAGGACGCAACCACGCTCAGCCGGCACCTGATCACCATTTCGAACGATGCCCCGAACTACTATGTCTTGAGCTTCCACCCACAATCGCCGCTTCCCGGACCCCATGCGCTGAACCTCAAGCTCAAGGACCGGCCAGAGCTGCAACTGAGCTCGCGCAACTCATACTGGGTCGACGCCGACGGCACGGCCAAGAACGACGGCACGGCCAAGAACAAATAGAGACCCGATTTGCGCTAATCGCGAATTTCGGGAAACATAGTTCTCGACCCGGTGAAGACCGGGCATTGAAAAACTGAAAGGTAATCCATGGCCATCCAGAACAAAGAGGTAACGCGGCTTCAAGTGGGAACGCTGAAATTGGAGATTTACCCCACCCGTAAAGCGGCGGGCGAAGCTGCGGCCCAGGCGGTGGCCCAGGCGTTCCGTCAGTTCGGCGCTGCCGGAAAGGACGTCGCGGTCATTTTCGCCGCGGCCGCTTCTCAAATCGAAACCCTGCGTGTGCTGACCGAAATGCCGGATATTTCCTGGAAGCAGGTGGTCGGCTTTCACATGGATAGTTATGTCGATCTGCCGGAAGATCATCCCGCCTCATTCCTCTATTTCCTGCGCCAGAACCTGACCCAGCGGGTGGCGATGAAAGAGTTCTATGGGATCGACGGCAACGCAGCTGACCCGGAGCTTGCCTGCCGGGACTATGCGGAGAAGCTGCGTTTAGCAAAACCGCAATTGTGCCTGGCGGGGATCGGGGAAAACGGCCATCTGGCGTTCAATGATCCACCCGTGGCGGACTTTAACGATCCCCTCGATGTAAAGGTTGCTCTGTTGGATAGCGTCACCCGGAACCAGCAATTAGCCGAGGGCTGGTTCAAGACTTTAGACGATGTGCCGACGAAGGCCATTACCCTCACCGTACCCGCCGTCCTCCGGGTTCAGAAGATCATTGCGTCGGTACCCGGTAGCCGCAAAGCCGAGATCATCCGGCGGGTTGTGGAGGAGCCGATATCCACCGACTGCCCGGCGACCATTCTCCGTACTCACCCGGATGCCACGGTCTTTCTGGACGCGGATTCGGCTGCGCAATTGGACGCGCGTACCCTGGCAAACGCGGCCGTATAACGGCCGGAGCCGGCGCTTACTTTGTCCTGCTCTGTCCCGGAGAGCTAAAATTGGCTAGTGTTTCCCGATGAGCGAGGTTGTTTATGCCAGGTGCTGTTGTTCCGACTGAGGTTAAAATCGCAAAAACTCCGAATCCACCTTCCTTCGCGACCGTGGCGGAGGAGCGTCTGCACCGCAAGCAGCGCCTGGCCTCCGCTTTTCGGCTGTTCGCAAAGTTTGGCTTTAGCGAAGGCGTGGCGGGGCATATCACGGCTCGCGACCCCGAGCTCCACGACCATTTCTGGGTCAATCCCTTCGGCATGCATTTTGGGCATATTCGCGTCTCCGACCTGGTCCTGGTGAATGAGCAGGGCGTAGTCGTGGAAGGGAATCGCGAAATAAACGAGTCCGCCTTCGCCATTCACTCCCGGCTGCATATGGCAAGGCCTGAGGTCGTGGCCGCTGCGCATGCGCATTCGCTTTACGGTAAGACCTGGTCCTCGTTTGGCCGCCTGCTCGATCCCTTAACCCAGGACGCCTGTGCTTTCTACGACGATCACAGTCTCTTCGATGACTACACCGGCGTGGTCTATGACAATTCGGAAGGGGACCGCATCGCCAAGGCGCTGGGCTCCCGGAAGGCAGTCATTCTGCAGAATCACGGGATCCTGACCGTGGGGCACACCGTAGACGAAGCGGCCTGGCTGTTCATCACCATGGACCGCAGCTGCCAGGCCCAACTTCTGGCGGAAGCTGCCGGCAAGCCACGT
This sequence comes from uncultured Acidobacteriaceae bacterium, assembly GCA_963721125.1. Classification (GTDB taxonomy): domain Bacteria; phylum Acidobacteriota; class Terriglobia; order Terriglobales; family Acidobacteriaceae; genus PALSA-350. The sequence goes on from CAVRHZ010000002.1 coordinate 894,943, forward strand.
CCTATCTCCCATGAGAGTGCCCTGGTTGCACAGAAGCAAGTAGGTAATCCGCGCGTGGCCTGGTTCCAATACCAGCCGCTGTGGGACTTGATCGTCCGCGAGCAGCCGGATCTGCTGGACTGATCTACCCGAGCGTTCTCAGCCCAGCCATTGCGGGTTGTTGGTCGTGCCGTCGTAAATTTGCGACGACTTGTAGGCTTCGAACTGTCCTTTGGTCGCGACCGGCGCCGTCTTCTCCAGCACCGCGAGTTTCTGCTCCCGGGTCATGGGCTGGAAATTCCGCGCCACGCTGAGGGCCTGCTCCAGGTTCGCCATGGATTGGCACCCGGTAATCGTCACCGTCACAGGCACACTCATGGCGTAGTGCAGGCCCTGCGGCGCGGTGATGGTGCCGGTTTTAAGGATGGCTCCATTGGCCAGGGGCTTCATCCCCAGCACGGCCATCCCTCGTTTTTGCGCCTGCGGAATCACATTCTGGCAGAAGCTTTGGTAGTGCTCATCGAGGGCGTTCACGGGCATCTGCACCGTATCGAAGGTGAAACCATGCTTGTCTGCCGTTTCGATCATGTGCAGGTGAATGAAGGGGCTCTTGTGGCCGGTGAAGCCGATATAGCGAATCTTCCCCTCTTTCCTGGCCTGCTGCAGCACGTCGACAATATTACCCGGTTGAAAAGCCTGCTCCGGGTCTCCCATGCGAATCACCTCATGGATCTGCACCAGGTCGATATGGTCCGTCTTGAGCCGGGTCAGTGACTGCTCCAGTTGCTGCTTAGCCGAAGGGCCGGTCCGTCCGTCGAGCTTCGTCATCAGGAAGGCTTTCTGGCGGTAGCCGTCGGCCAGAGCCTTTCCCATGCGCACTTCGCTGGCGCCGTCGTTATAGTCCCAGCAGTTATCGAGAAAATTAATGCCCCGATCCAGGGCGGCGCGGACGACCCGCAGCGCTTCCTGTTCGGTAACGTCGGGGAGGCCAATATGGTAGCCGCCGATGCCAATGATGGAGACCTCGACATCCGCTCGGCCTAGTTTGCGCCTGCCGATCCCATTGGACGTACTCACGACTGGCAAGGGCGTAAGTGCGGCTGCACCCGTCAATTCTGTGTTCTGGCCCGTGGCTTGGCCTGCGGCTGCTTTCCATCCGGCCAAGGCAGCTGTGGCCGCCGCTTGCTGTAGAAATTTTCGCCGTTCCATGCTGTGCTCCTCACGCCCGTAGTTTACTGCTAATCCTGTGATCCTGGCTCTCGGGGCCTCAGGCCTGCAGGGGGAAAGAATGATTGTTATCACAAACTCGCACTCTCGATGCCTCACAGCAATATCTATTCGTGAGTCTTCACGGGAGCAACCTGCTCTCGGCGTGGAAGAAGCGGTACCCGGAATACTGGTGCAGTTCCTCAACAATGTTGTCGGTTTGTGCCGTGCGGATGACCACCTCAGAAGGCAGCCAAAGGCTCGCGCCAAAACCGTGAATGTGCACGGAATGAAAATGGAGCTCGGTGGTCATTTGCAGTAGATTGACGCTGGGGACGGGCGACAGAAGATCGGTGCGCAGCCGAACCACATCAAAGGTCGACTGATCGATCCAGACAATTCCCTGAAAGAAGAACGGAGCTTCCTTTCCGGACCAGATGAATGTTCCGGGTACCTTGACCTGACTCGGGATTTGCACGAACCCCAGGACGAATGTCTTATGGTTGTCCATTCTCTGCTGCCCGAGATAGCGGAAGCGAAACTCGGATTGATTGGCGGGCGATAAGAGCAGCCACTGATAGGCGAATCCAAAGTTATGCGGAGCAACCCCGTTCATCGATGGGCCGACCATCCGATTCTTGAAATCGGTTCGCAACTCCTTGATGGAGGTTGCACCATCCGCACGGTGGTCAAAGAGAACAAGGTAATTGAACTCAATGCTCCGGGATCGAAGCAGCTCCGTTTCAAGGTCCGTCAGCGTTGGAGCTCTCTCCATTCCCAGGAGGCTATTCGTCAATCCCAGGTCCTGGGATAGCACGATGGAGTACACATCCTCGCGCGAAGATAGATTAGGCACGGTGGACAATGACTTAAGAATAGCCTCACCAACTTTGGAGAGGATCCCACCCAGTTGATCCTGATTTGGATCCGCCTTCATTCCTTTCAGTGTGGGAACCGCCGCGCTCAGCTTGCGCAAAGGATAGTCAATATATGTGGGTGCATTCGTAAATGCCGTTGGAGCTGCACTCGGGCCGGGAGAGGTCGGCTGATTGCTGGCAACGTCTTGAGACGCCGGGGACCGAACAGGTGAGATTGGCTGATTGCTTGCTTGCTTGGCCGCCTGAGCTAACCCTGATATTGAAGTTGCCAACACGGCAGTGACGAGGAAAGTCTTCTGTAGGACAAAGTCCCTTGCGACGCTATGCCGCATATAACACCTTCCAATGCGAACTCTAGCACAGAGCCACTCCGGCAGACCGGCGCTCGGAGGAATCGTCCATGCTGGGAGATGGTTTCCCGCGTTTGGTGCGGCTGCTGTCCCAGGATGCGATTTCCGGCGCTAAGCGTGCTTTCCCTGGGGAGCGTCGCGACTCTTATTCAGACCATGGGACCGTCAATACGAGGAGATGAGGTTCAACTTCGGCTGCATTGCCGGTGATTTGGCGGGCTTCATGCAACAGTCCATCGACTACGCACGCCAGAGCGCGCATGAGCTCAGCGCGATCCAAAGACTTGACCAGGGCCTGCTGCGCTGGTATTTGAATTTCCGCAGGCAGTTGATCAAAGCCCCTTCCGTAATGGGGGGAAAGGTTACGTTGCAGGCAAGCAAGGCTTAGCGTGTAATCGCGCGCGCCGCTTATCCAATATTCCGCCTGCCAAAAACGGCCCCGTTCGATACAAAACCGGGCACGCGCTGCATGATGGGCGGCGTACCCGAGCAACTGTCCGGCAGGCGGGGCCGGGATAGCCGGGTTTTCCTTAAAGTCGCCAAAAAGTATTTTGAATTTAGGACCATTGGGACCGAAACTGGATGCCGGCGTAACCGAAAGATCGACCTGAAGACATCCCTGCAACAAGAGAACTCGAAAGATGCTTTCGCGGTGAGGCAAATCAAAGAGCGGAACGGCACTGAACTCTCTGACCAGCGGCGTCGTTAGCTGGTCAAGCACGTCGAGGATTTGGTTCTCTGGACTGACACCGAATGTCAGATCGAGATCCGACCACCGATCGCCTTCGCCGGTCGCCAGGGAGCCCACCACCGCCCCGGCAACAACCCGTTCATCGGATTTTGCCATCTCCAGAATGCGGTCGCGGATGCGGTTTCGCTCCTCGACCGTGAATACGCCGTCACTTCGCGAGTTCATTTCCAGACCCTCAGTGTCCCGTCTTGGCTACGGGTTGGAAGGTGGGGATTTTTCTCATGACGGTAAGGAAATACAGCGAAAGCGCGATGAGTATTCCGCCCGAGCCGGCCAGAGCCCAGGAGATGCCAACCATGGGGATCAGCTTTCCCAGCGCCAGGCTCCCCAGTGGAATTCCGGCACGGAAGGCGAGATTGTAGACGCTCATCACCCGGCCGCGCATCTGGTCGGAGACGATCAGTTGCACCAGCGAAACCATGAGCGATGCCGACGCCATGATGGCCGCCCCGGCGACGAATATCAGGACGCAGGAAAGCGGAAGCCAATGGGAAAGGGCGAAGCCGACGGTCGCGGCTCCGAGGGCGAGAAGGGCCAGCAGCGCCACGTGGCCTTGTCCCTTCAAGCGCTCCATGGCGGCCACGATGAACCCGCCCGTGACCGATCCCGCGCCTGAAGATACCAGAAGCGCTTGATAGGTTTCCGGGCCCCGGTGGAAGACTGTCTGCACGATGACGGGCAGAAACCCGGTGATGGAGAAGCCCAGCAGCGTGGTAAAGAAAGCCAACACCACCAGCGGCCCCAACCCTTCGCGCTGGCGTATGAACCGGATACCCTCACCCATACTTTTCAGGATGGACTCAGGCGATCTGGGAGGCACAAATTTCACCTGGATCATGAACAACGAGAAGATCACCGCGATATAGGAGATTCCATTCAGGGTGAAGCACCAGGTGGCGCCCAGGGTCGTATACGCGAGCCCTCCCAGCGCCGGACCGAGAACCCGTGCCAGGTTGAACTGGATGGAGTTCATGGCGATCGCATTGGAGAGGTCCTCGCCTTTTACCAGAGCCGGCAGCAGAGCCGAATAGGCGGGTCCCCCAAAAGACTGCCCGCAGCCAACGATGAAGGAAAGCGAGAGGATAACCGCAATAAAGGCCATGCCCTTCAGGGTGTGGGTTGCGAACAAGCCTGCCAGAACGAACGCGCAGGTCATTTGGATGTACTGCGAATACAGCAGCATCTTTCTGCGATCCATGCGATCCGCGAAGACGCCGCCAAAGAGGGAGAACAGCATGATGGGCAGCTGTCCCAGAAACAGATCCAGGCCGAGATAAAAGGGATTCTTGGTCAGATCGTAGACCAGCCAACTCTGGGCGAATTGCTGGACAAAAGTGCCCGTGGTGGAGACGCAGGCCCCGATCCACATCAAGCGGAAGTCACGATGGCGAAACGCACGGAAAATTCGACGGAGAAAGGACGATCCAACCACTAGCAGCAGGTTCCTTTCCACCGACATCGGGGCCCGTCAAGGTACCCCGAACGAACGACCGGCACAGGTCTAGTCATGCACTGAGCTTAGCCGAAATGGACGAAATTCTGGATTCCTGCCTCCCAACCCCGTATTCATGCCATCCTGGGGCATGTTTTTACGTCCCGCCGAACCACAGGATGCGATGGCCGTCGCCGGCGTGCACGTCCGGTCATGGCAAGCCGCCTACCGGACGCTCCTTCCCGATAATTATCTCGATCAACTTCGCCCCGAAGATCGAGCCCACAGCTACGATTTTGCCGGCCTTGACCCCCTCAAGCCGCGGACGATTGTGGCCGTGGAAGACGGGTTGATCCAAGGGTTTGCCACCACGGCGCCATCGCGCGACCCGGATCTGGGAGACCATGGGGAGCTGTGCGCGCTCTATGTGGATCCCCGGCAGTGGGGTCGCGGCATGGGCGCCGCCCTGGTCTCAGCCGCTCGTGCCGGGCTGGTAGAACTCGGATATCGCCAGGCGTTTCTATGGGTCCTGGCGGGGAACGTGCGCGCGGATCGCTTCTATCAAAGGGATGGGTGGGCGCCCGATGGGGTGAACCGAATCGACTCCGTCTGGGCTGTGACGGTAAACGAAGTCCGCTATCGGCGAGAACTTGGAACACCGTAATCCGCTGCCGGCGGGAGTCACGGCAAATTTCTCAACCAACCTATCGCAGCATTCTTGCCAATCATGAGGATTGCAGATGAGGTGAAGAATCCTCCTCATCGCCTTATTACGATTCATAGTAGGCGATGGAGAATTCGGCCCTGAATGCGCTCGCAAGCATAGAAGAATACCTCAGCATCTCGAGAGCAAAGTCGGTAACCAATGGCGCGAGTTACCAGCGAACCTTCCCAGTTACTAGGACGCCTTGGCGAGTTACTGACGCAGATAACTGGTGGGCTCCACTCCCAAATCTCGAGAAATAAATGTTTAATATCGACCAATTTTGACTTGAAAATAGAAAAACCCGGGCCTAAAGTTAGCTTTCAAGACGACGATTGTACCGGGAAAACCGTTTTCGAATTGCGACTGACTTGAAGATCGATTGCCCACTGGACGGAAATGCAAGCAGCCACCGCTGAATGGGAGCACGAAGCCCGGAAGGTCACCAAGCAGGCGGTTTGGCCCAATTTTTTCGCGCGCCACCGATCGATCACCTACGAACAAAAGATGCTTTCGCGGCTGCCTGCTAAACGGTTAGCAGGCCAATTTCACTTTTTAACGAAAAGAAACACTTGTGCAGGCTCAGGCAACGTGCCCCATACCATGACTTAGTTCAACAGGGAAAAACAACGAAATGTACGCAACCGCTCCCACCCCCGAAAGCTCCGTTGCGAACCCGCGGGAAGCGATCATAAATATCGCTATTGCCGACGACTACCCATTGCTGTTGGCCGGCATGAGGCAAATTCTGGCCCCATGTGACGACATTGTGGTGGTCGCCGAGTGTACCCGAATGCCCGACCTGCTCGCTCAAGTGGCTTTGAAGCGCCCAGAGATCATCCTCTTTGGGTGCGAGACCAATCGCAACAACCTCGCTCAGCATTTGCATAGCATCTCCGAACGCCACTCCGCGGTGAAGGTCATTGTGTTTACTGGCAACCCAAGTCTCGATTTTCACGAAGAGGCGTTGCGCAACGGGGTGAAGGGCGTCTTGCTGAAACACTGCGCGCCGGACCTGGTCGCCAAGACCATAAGAAAAGTCTCCAGGGGCGGCCTCTGCTTTGACCGCGCTTTGACCGACCGCATGCTCAGCACCTTCGTACGACGCAAACACGCCGAACTTCCACCGGAACTCGCCCGAATCTCATCTCTTACCGAACGGGAGAACCAGATCATCGGCCGCATATGCGAAGGCCTGCGCAACAAGGAAATTGCCAGCAAGCTCTACATTAGCGACGCCACGGTTGCCCACCACCTTACCTCCATCTATCGCAAACTCGGTCTCGCAGACCGTATCGAACTTCTGCTCTACGCTCACCATAATGGGATCTCGTCGCTCAGATGACGGCCCCTCCTTCCACACGCTGGGAATAAGGCTTAGCTCGAACTGGCCAATCTGCTTAGAATTGCACTATCAGGGGATGATCGGAAACACTAACCTGGATCGAACTTACATTACTGTAAGTTTCGATCGGCGCTGTTCCGATCATCGGATCAAAGACCTCTACGGTAGGATACGTTGCACCCAGTTTTACCGTTGCGGTATAAGCTTGAGCCGTGATGTCCGTTTCGCTTGACGGGTTATAGACCGTAGCGTCGATCCACACTGCAAGTTCGAATTCTTTGCTACCACCCAAAATCAGTGAGTGACCGGTGGCCGGTAATCCGCTCACACTGTATTGTGGCGCACTGGATGGCCTTCCGCTTCCTGCAGCTTGTAGGATGGAGGTCAAATTATGAATCGCTGTGGCTGCAGTCTTTGGTGTCCAATTGACATTGAACTGGCCATAGGTATAACTAGACGATTCATCCGCCAGCTCAAACAGGTAAGTCCGGGCAATCCCGTTTAGCGCATTTTCAAGAAGCAGATTTAAGGTGTACTTTGCGGCTGAGAGATCATCCACGCTACTTGGACCGGTCTGATAACCCGTCTCAGTGACGACCGGCAATCGACCTAGCGTGTCCTCCTGCAATATAGGCAGCCAATAAGGCATATCGTACTGCCACACATTGTTCGAGCAGCAAGCATAGATGTGCACATTCCCATAGCTGACATATGGAGCTAGATTTCCAAGCGCCGTCTCTGCTGTCAGCACATTCGATTCACCATCGGACAGCGTCGGAGCATAGACGGGAGGATTCCCTCTAACGCTACTCCACAAAGCTTCTGTAACTGCGATCCCAGCCGAAGTCGTGTTGGTAATTCCATCGTAACTAATGGGCCACGCATTTATCTCGTTGGGCGCTTCTATCGAAGATATGGAGCCGGAATAGGATTTCTCGAACGATGTCAGGCTGGAGAGAGTTCCGCTAACGTTGACCACTCCATCTCCAAGCATAAGGGCATCGAACTTAACACCGGCTGCGGCCAGCGCGTCATCCGTCGCAATGGTCGTCGAATCTTCTTCAAATATCGGCGACGTTTCACGAATAGTGTTGATGCCGAGATATTGCAAGGCAGTGAGCACGCTCTGCGGGTTTCCATAATACGGGGTACCTGAGTAGCTGAGATGCGTGTTGACTCCAAGGGAAGCGACGAAGGCGGAAGCTCCAATTGGAATCGAAGGCTGAGCTGCGCAGCTCGAGGACGTTCCTCCGTTGCTTCCCAAGCATACCCATGTCCATGGACCACTGCCTGCCACCGCTGAGGCCGTACCACTGCTGCACAGGTTTTTCGGTGTTGTGCTTGAAGTTGTACTGTTGGCTGCACCGCAACTCCCGTTGACGGTTTGCCTGGTGGTACGCCATGCTTGCGCCGGCAAAACGACGAGAGTCAGAAAACACAACGTCTTAAGCATCTTTCTATCTACCTCGCTTCCGCCGTGGCAACGGATCACGCCACTTACCCGGCCAATGTTGGTTATCGGTATTTGGCGAACGTGCGTGTCGTCGCAATACGACTAATTCGCATCGCGCAGCCTTTGCGAGAACCGTTGAGTTTGTACCGGAACGAGTCTGAGCGTAGTGGTCGGGCGTGGTAGTTGAATATTGGAAGGCTTTACCTTTTTCGTAGCAAAGGCTTCGAGCGGAACTCGAAGGTCTTGCCATTGATTGCCGCAGCGCAATCGTGTAGCATTACCGGCCGTCTCGCGATTTGATCAGAAATCAACAAACGAGAAAGGCCGGCTACTCCGCTTTCCGTTCGAGTTCACTCCACGAGCGACAAAAAGCTGGGTGCCCCATTGCCCCGATTTCCCGTGGAGGCAGGAAATCGGGGGCAAGCCTGGTTTTGGCTTGAGTGCGATACCACGGCACTCAACGCGCCTTTCCTCGTCGTTAGAGCGAGGCCAGGGGACCTGCGATTTATCCCACTAGCCAATTCCTAATGGAGGCGAAACCGTACCCTTTGTCATCCCGAGGAGCCGACTTGCCTATGGCAAGTTAAGCGAGAAATGACACCGGCAGCAAAAGCATTGGGTGCCCCATTCAAGCCGTACTTTGGCGTGAGTGGGCTAGGATGCCTCCCCGACCTGTTTGTCATTAGGAGAGGTCGTGACTTTTTTGATTTTTTCGTATTTGGCACTCTCGGCCAGACTTTTTTTGAACCCTCCAGAAGGTCGTCATCCTGCCTGCCCCGGCTTGCCGTGGGAGCGCAGCGCCTCGCAGACCTATCGCTTAACAGAGGACTTACGGCGCGGAGTCGAAGGACCCCGACGATGCTTAATTGACGAATCCTCCTCAGGGTTTTCCCGCCACCAAAACTACCAAAACCAATAAACTCGCACCCTCCGAGCGGAGCTCGGGATCTGCGGTTCACCTTCGGGCACAGCGAATCTGCCGTGGACGAATTGCCCCGCTGTCATTCCTCCATCAACGCAAACCGTAGATCCCTCCGCTCCGCTCCGCGATAACAAATTGGAGGGCGGGCGCCCCACCATGCCATGGGTAGAAAGGGATGGGTAGAACCAGCACAATAGCAACAAGCCCGGTTTCGATGATGCGGAGAGTCAGACGGCACTATAATCGAATCTTGCGTTCGGGCAACGACCGCACGAGCTCCACATGAGGCCACTTGGAAGCGCCAGCGATCCGGGTTTTCATCGTCGACGATTACGAGCCGATCCGGCGATTTGTCCGTGCCACACTAGGCAACAATCCGGATTTTCAGGTCGTCGGCGAGGCCTCAGACGGATTAGAAGCAGTGCAGAAAGCCCAGGAACTGCAACCGGACCTAATGGTGCTCGACATAGGGCTTCCCACACTCAACGGGATTGAAGTCGCTCGACGAACCCGCACGCTGTGCCCTGGATGCAGGATTATCCTCATGAGTCAGGAAGCTTCCGCTGATTTGGCGCGGGAGGCATTCCGCTTGGGGGCCATGGGGTACGTTGTCAAAGCACACGCCGGGGTCGAACTCTTAGCCTCGATAGAAGCTGTTCGTCAAGGCAGGCAGTTCGTTAGTAAGGGACTACCGGGTCACCAACACTTTCAGCAGCACCCTTCTCCGGTATCCGGAAAGGTGGAGAGCACTCACCGTCACCGCGTCCAGTTCTATGTTGAAGACGAGGCTTTGCTCTCCGGCCTCACGGGTTTCATCGAAGGCGGCCTGAAGGCCGGAAATCCGGTAATTGCGGTCGCGACCAAGTCACACCGTAAGAGTCTGTTTGACCGATTGCTGGCGCGCGGCGTGGATGGAATCGCTGCCATGGAGCAGGGGCTGTATCTCTCTTTGGATGTTGACGAGGCGCTCGCAACGTTCATGGTGGGTGATCTGCCTGACCCTGCCCGATTCCTGAAGGCCTTTGGGGATGTATTGTCTTCTGCGGCCGAGATGGCAATAGGAGAGCACCCCCAGGTCTTGGCTTGCGGTGAATTTGCACCTGTATTGTGGGCGCGAGGTAAGGCCGAGGCGGCGGTTCAGGTGGAACACCTGACGGACGAGGTAGCCAGGACCAGTAATGTGGATATTCTGTGCGGGTATGTCTTGAACAGTGTTCAACGCCATCAGGAAAGCGACATCTACCAGAAAATCTGTGCAGAACACTCAGCCGTTTGTTCCTCTGTAGGCTCCTGAGGATTTAAGACCGTACCCTACGTGCTTCCCCCACTTTCCTTCGGTGACATCCGGGAAAACAATGTTATCGGTGACTTTGACGGCCCCTACAAATAGGGCTCGCAAGAAACCTGTTCCGCACATGCGACAAGAGGCTTTCTAGGACTTGTCTTAGAAAGATCCGATATGGCCCGACCAACGCAGCCAAAGTCTCTCGCGGCTTTGTTCACGACAATACCTACCAGCATCAACAACGATGGTGTGATTACCGGCTACTATTCCCAGGGGACGGAGATAGTAGGTTTTTCGCGAGCCTTAAGACTTGTCCAGATGGACGGTGGGAGCCCCCGCATGTATGCCGGGGTAGGAGCGCTTTAGCGCTCCATCAAACGGTCTCGACTCTGATCACGTCTTTGTCGGATTTCCCTGTGCAGCGTGGTGGCTCCGGTGCACTCCATGCGGCTTTCCTTAAAGAAAGGCCGCATGGCCATGCCGCCGCCCGCCTTCAGAAATGAGCCGAGCCGTCAATTCTCGGTCGGCGTTTCTTCTATGTGATCGATGACCAGCACGGGTGCTGGACGCCTTTGCTTCTCCAATTTCAATCCCAGCTGCTTGTTGACGGCATCGAAAAGAGAGAGCGCGCCATTGGGGTCCGATGTTGCAGATTGCCCTGACGGAGGGCCCGCATTCGCTCCTCCACCCCTGGTCAGATCGACGGAACTAAAGCTCAGGGTGAAGTCCCAGGAGCCTTTAATCTGGGTCGCATCTAACACCGGACTATAGATATAACCAGCTGCGATCCTCTGCAGCTCGTCTCCAATCTGCGCCATGGTCATGTTCTGGCATGAAACCAGCCGGTTGAGCGTCGGGTTCACAGTCCTTGGATCCTTTCCGTCCGGGCCGGGCCCTTCCTTGCATCGCGTACGGCTCAAGGGATCCGCTTTTCTGAGTTTCGGACTGACCGCGATCAAGGTATATGCGGAGATGGGTCTGTCTTCCAAATGAGCCTTCAGCTTGAAGCGATCGACCAGGAGCGCTTGTAACATCGTGCGAAGGTCCTCTTCGTCTATCCGCGGGGCGTTTGCCCCGGCGCTTCCCCCGGCGCTTCCTGGAGCGTCGCTCACCACCTTTGCGAGGATATCGAAGCGATCGGAGTCCAGCCACTTGGGCGCGCCTACAAGCATCTCCTCATCGTTTGGGTTCAGATCCCAGGCAAAGGTGATGAGAAATTTAAGTGGGGCGCCGTGCACATCGATTTGACCGCCCTCGACGTTGCCGCGAAAGTCAGCGCCCGGCTTTGCCGGCTTGATCACGGCGACATCAAATTGTGGAGGGGGCAGTGAAGGAAGAATCTTTTCCAGGTCGGGCCGATTGGGGGTCGGCTTCTGATTTACGCTGTCGACGATGAGCACGGGTCTGGGCGCCGTTTGCCGTTCCAGCTTTAGCCCCAACTGTTGATCGACCGCGTCGAAGATGGAGATGCCGTCGGGGCCGGCCTTTTGCAGCAGTGCTTTTGGCGTCCACTTGATATCGAAATCCCAGGATCCTTTCAGGCCGGTGGAGTCCACCACCGGATCGGTCAAATAAGCCCCGGCCCACTGGTGCACATTGCGCGCAAATTCCTCCATGGTCGTGTGGTGACAGGTAAATAAAGCCGACGGGATAGTGCCCGGCGCGGGATGCTGATCCACGTATTTACAATCGGCATCGCCCGAACCCTCCGCTTCCTTCAGCTTCGGCTTGCCCTTGCCGGTGGTGAGCACAAAGGCCGGCATAGGCTTACTCCCGGTATGGGTCACGAGATTGAATCGATCTTGCAGTAAGGATCGCAGCATCACCTTGGCGGTCGCCGGCGACGTTGTGGAGGGGACTTTGGCGGTTATATCAAAGCGGTCGGTTTCCAGCCAGATCGGCCCTCCCTGCACGTTGCTGGCGTCCTCGCCGTAGGCGGTGGCGATCAGATCCACCATGGTCGCCTGCCGCAAAACATACCGGTCGCCGCGCAGAAATCCCCCTTCGAAGAAGGGAAACGTGCGATGAGGACTCACATGGACGTCAGCGGCCTCAAATACGGGTGGCTTATCGGTCGTCTGTGCGAACACAGGGCCCGGGAGAAGGGCGAGAAGGAACGTACCCAGGAACGTTCGCATCATCATTTGGACCTCTATCGAAACTCCGGCACCGGACTTTCTGACGGAGGTTTCTCATTCGGGACACCAGGGGGATACGCCGATAGGATAGCAAACACGAAGGGGCTAAGATGAGACATGCTCAATAAGGTTTGGGATCCGAAGACCGCCCGAATCCTGTGTACGACGCTTATCTTTGTTCTTGGATTGGCCTTTCTACACGCCGCGCGTGAAACCCTCGTTCTCTTTCTCTTTGCCGTCCTATTCGCATACTTTGTCGCTCCTCTGGTCTCGGCGTTGGAGAAACCATTGCGAGGCCGCCTACCAGCGATCGCTGCGGTTTACCTCGTCTTGATCGCGCTGCTGGTTGGCCTGGGCTTTCTGCTTGGGCCGAAGATCGTCAGTGAAGGGAAAGCCCTTGGCGCCAGCCTTCCGTCACTGCTGAGCGAGGCAGGTTCCGGCCAGCTCGTTTCCCAGGTGGGTCAACAGCATGGATGGAGTGGAGCCCGGCAAGCCCAGATCCAGAACTTCTTGAAGTCGCATAAAGATGTCATCCTCGGTTACGGCGCGGCTATCGGCCAAAGGCTGGCGGTCCCCGCGCAACACATCTGGTGGCTGATTCTCATCCCCATTCTCAGCATTTTCTTCCTCAAGGACGGCCAATCGATCGGCGAAAATCTGGTCGCGATGGGACGCAGCGGGGAAGAGAAGAGGACGCTTCGCGGAATCGTAAGTGATGTAAATGTCATGCTCGGCAGCTACATGCGCGCGCAGCTCATTCTTGCTTCGCTCACCGTGTTTTTCTACACCTTGGTGCTGAGCCTTCTACACCTGCGCTACGCCTTGATTCTCGGCCCTCTCGCGGGCATCTTCGAGTTTGTTCCCGTGGTGGGGCCGGCCGTGGCCGCGATCATCATCTTCGTGATCGCGGTGCTGACCAGTTACCCTCACTTGATTTGGATTGTGCTTTTTCTTGGCGTCTGGCGTTTGCTTCAGGACTACGTAAACGCCCCACGCATCATGGGCGAGTCGCTTGAGATCTCGCCTCTGGTACAAATCCTGGCTGTCCTTGCAGGAGGGGAGATTGCCGGGGTCGTTGGCGCTCTGGTATCCGTCCCGGCCGTGGCGACGTTACGAATTCTCTGGAAACGCCTGACCAGCGAAAAGGGAGTCGATGCGCCGGTTGCGTCTATCCCCAGTGAAATGTCCCCGCGTTAGGGCTATTCGCGGAGCCAATACTGCGTGCGCCCGAGCAAAGAGAGGCCGATAAACCCGCGTACCTTCAATTTTGTCCCACCGTCCTCAACCGAGAGCAGGCACTTGTACGTCTTACCGGTCGCCGGGTCGAGTATCGTACCTCCAGACCATCCATCGCCGTTTTTCTGCAGATCCCAGAGGATCTGCAGCCCAACCACCGGCTTACCTTTCTGCGCCCCCGCGCAGCCGTCACAGGTAGGATTCGGGTCCTTTGGATCGGGATCGACCAGCTTCTGTATCCGTCCGAACAACTTGCCGCCTTGCTCCCAGATAAGCACCACCGATTTCGCCTTACCCGTAATGTCGTCAATGGTCTTCCACCGCCCGACGGGCGATTTCGGGGTTTGGCTCTGAGCACCTGCTTCCGCCCTGACACCCAGGGCGCAGCCGAGGGTCACAGATAAGACGAGACACAAAACGAAATATGGCCTCATAAGGTCCTCACGCTATTGGATACTCTAAAACAGCTTCCGCGCTGCCTTACAAAAATTTCATTATCTTTTCCACTGCCCGAGTGACCGTGAATCCGGCTCCTGGGAGCCCAAGGAAACGGCTCAGGCTGGGAGAGCGCGACAGCGCCAAAGTGCGACCGCCCATAGACTTAAGGTGAATACCTGAACCACCACATGGAGGTATGCGCTCTTCTTCTGAACACACCTTCCGGCAGCGGGACGGACAATGGGCATGATCTCGGGACCGGGCGCTGCCGTCTTACGCCTACAGGTATTTGAGCAAGTGCAGACTGAAGAGAGCAGCCTGCCTGGCTGCGATTGGGCTCAGCCGGAGATAGTCATCGTTGGGCGCTTCCTGCGCGACATTGCTGCCCGCGCGTATCACCAGGTAAGGCACCCCAAATGTCTGGCAGACCCTGGCCAGCGGAGCCGACTCCATTTCGACGATATCGGTGTGAAAGTGCGTCCGCAATGAGTCGATCCGTTGCTGCGTCATGCCGAACAGGTCAGCGGACGCCACCACACCGCGCCGTACCGTGATCGCATAGGTGGCGCCATTCGCAGTAACCTCCGGGCCGCGATAAGTCGTCATGGCCTGGTCGGCAACCTTGAGCAGCGCGGCGGGTGGTGAAAACTCATTCTTCACTTCGGCGCCGTTGACCGGACTATTAAACGGCCGGTACACCATGTCACCGCGCGTCAGGCTACCGTAGTCATGCTCGAACAAGGTTCCGGCAACGATCACGTCCCCGGTTCGCAATTGCTGATTAATGCGTGCGCCCGTTCCGCTCATCAGCACCAGTCGCGGTTTCAGTTCGCTGAGGAACAGCGTCGTGGTCATTCCCGTGTAGACTTTACCAATGCCGGTAATGGCCACGATGACCGGTTTCCCTTCGATTTCCCCCTGCCAGTAGGGGATCCCCCACAGCTCTTTCTTTGTGGCGCCCTTCATCGCTGAGACGAAGACGGTGATTTCCTGCGGCACTGCTCCGAGAATGAGGATTCGGTCGCTCGGAGTGTAGTAAGCAGGCTTGTCCTGCGCATGGAGCGCGAAGGCACACCAGCCGATCAGTCCAAGAAGAATTCCCAACCGCAATTGCTTTCTCATGGTGATGAGGCTGATGTTATCAGCCCATGCGAGAATGACAACCAACTGCAAACATTTACGCCAACGGTTTTTGCCCTGACAGGCGATAGGGCGAGGGAGTCTCCATGACATTTGGTAAGTCGGTTGATTGTTTCCTGCTAGGTCTTGGCCTGATGAGTGCCGCGCTTGGGGTCGCGCAGAACAGCGCCGAGCAGCGCACGGTGCGCGCATTTGAGCAAGCCAGGAAGAACCCATTGCAACTGCGCGTGTTCCTGCAGGGTATGCCCAAGGGCGGTGACCTTCACCTGCACCTGAGCGGCGGCACCGTCTATTCCGAGACCCTGATTCGCGATGCCGTGCAGGATGGGCTTTGTGTGAAGACCGCGACCATGACCCTTTTCAAGCCGCAGGGTACCTGTGACGAAGGAGCCGTGCCCGCAGGCGTTGCTTTTAAGGACCAGCATCTCTACGACGCCCTGGTCAATGCGTTCTCCATGCGCAACTTTGTTCCCTCATCCGGAATCAGCGGCCACGATCAATTCTTCTCCACCTTCGATCGCTTCCAGGCTCTCGGCACCACGCACGTTGGGGAGTGGGTGGACGAGATCGCGACCCGCGCCTCGCAGCAGAACGAGCAATATATCGAAGCCATGTACACGCCCGCGTTCTTGAATGCGGCCAGGCTTGGATATCAGATCGGTTGGAACGGTGACTCTTTAGGGGACCTGAAGAAAACGCGCGACCTGCTGCTTGCCGCTGGATTACGCGGCGAGATCGTCACCGATCGCAAGGAGATCGACACTATCGAGGCCACCCGTGCGCAGCTCGAACAATGCGGACAAATGCAACCGAAACTCGCCTGTTCCGTGAAGGTGTTGTATCTCTTCCAGGTGTTGCGCGGATTTCCACCACAGCAGGTCTTCGCCCAGACCCTGCTTGGATTCGAACTCGCATCGGTCGATCCGCGCGTGGTCGGTTTGAACTTTGTCATGCCGGAAGACGGCTATCTTTCGATGCGCGACTATCACCTGCAGATGAAGATGCTCGACTACCTGCACAGCATCTATCCCAAGGTTCGCATCACCCTGCACGCGGGCGAACTCGCGCCCGGACTGGTGCCACCGGATGGATTGAAATTCCATATCCGCGAAGCCGTTGACCTGGGCCACGCCGAGCGCATTGGTCACGGGGTCGATGTCATGTATGAAGACCGTCCCCAGGAGCTCTTGCAGGAGCTTGCCGCGAAACACATCATGGTCGAGATCAATCTCACCTCCAACGATGTAATTCTGAACATCAAGGGTAAAGACAACCCACTCTCCCTTTATCGCGCAGCGCATGTACCGCTGGCGCTTTCAACCGATGACGAAGGGGTTTCCCGTATCGACATCACGCATGAGTATCAAAAGGCAGTAGAGGAGCAGGGGCTCGGCTACCTCGATCTCAAGAACATGGCCCGTACCTCGCTCGAACATTCATTCATCCCGGGTGAAAGTCTGTGGGCCGCGCCAGATAATTTCACCCGGCGCAAATTAGTATGCAGCGGGCCGATGACTCCCCGGGGCAACCCCACCCCGGCCTGCGCGGGGCTGCTCAAGTCGAGCGACCGTGCCGCCGCGCAATGGGAACTGGAACGCCGCTTTGTCCTCTTTGAATCTTCAAGTCGTTAGGCATGCGTTAGTTGAAACGGAGGCCGTGGTGGGAATCCAACAGGTCCACAATATGCTTGACTGTCGTAGTTGGGGATTTGAAAAATGTGAAACGAACGCTGAAGGAGTGGCGCCATGAAAACGAAACATGTTCAGGCTAACCAATTTGGATGCGCTGCTGCCCGGAATATGCAGCGGACCTTCACGGCGATTTTGGCGATGGGGTTATTAGCCCTGGTTTTGGCGTCCAACGTGAGCGCCCAGCAGATTACCGCATCCATCGCGGGAACGGTTAAGGACGAGCGAGGCGCCGTGCTCCCTGGAGCCTCAGTACGAGCAACCAACGTAAATACCGCCTTCTCCCGCGTGACTGCAACTGCAAGCGACGGAGCGTACCGCATTGAATATCTCCCCGTGGGCGCCTACAACGTTGAAGTAGACATGCCCGGCTTCCAGAAATTTGTGCAGCAGAATATCGTCCTCGCGGTCGATCAGACACAAGGACTGAATATAACCCTCGCCGTCGGCGCATCCAGCGAGACGGTCACGGTCACGGCGGCTCCCGCTCTTGTGGATACCGCATCAGCTACCCTCGGACGAACCGTGCAGCCAGACGAGATCATCGGGTTGCCGTTGGTAAACCGCAACGCGTATGCCGAACTCTCCCTCACGCCCGGCGTGCAATCCAACAGCGCCAGTGGATCCACCAATGCCACCAACAGCAATCCCAACGGCACTCCCAACTACCAGCTAGGCGTGCCCTCCACCCAGGTCGTAGTCAACGGCGGCATCGACGGTGGAGTTCCCATGGTCAGCTTTTACCTGGATGGCGGAAGCAATATGACCGGCATCCGCAACTATGGAAATCCGCTACCCAACCCGGACGCGCTGGAGGAGTTTCGCGTAGAAACCAGCAACTTCTCGGCCCAATATGGCCGCATGTCCAGCGCCGTGGTCACAGCCATTACCCGCTCCGGAACCAATCAGTTTCACGGCTCCCTATTCGAATTCGTGCGTAATACTGATTTAAACGCGACCCCATGGAATGCAACCTTGAACCCGCCCTACCACCGCAACCAGTTCGGCGGCGCCGTCGGCGGCCCGGTGAAGCACGACCAGGCATTCTTCTTCTTCAGCTATGCCGGCTTGCGCCAAACCGTCGGTCAGTTCCTTAGCGGAGGCGTGGTCCCCACGGCCCTCGAACGCGTGGGCGACTTTACCCAATCGAAGGTGATTCCGGATTTGCCCGGCACCAAGACCAAGGTGGATGGGACCAATAGCTCACCCAATTGCCAGGTGGCCACGGTGGGCTGCGTCCCGGCCACCTTGTTGGACCCGACAGCGGCCAACATCATCAGCAAGTACATTCCTCTGCCCAACAGCGCCAACAACGCCTGGACGGGATTCTTCACCGGCCCGACCAACCAGGACGAGTACCTGGGGAAATACGACCAGGTTCTCGGTGACAAGGATCATCTGTCGGCGACCTACTTCTATCTCAGCTCCACGCAAAACGCTTACGGGAATGGCAACTTTCTTTGGGATACCAATCAGTCCTACTCCAAGCAGCAGAACTTGAACCTGAGCGACGTTCACACGTTCAGCCCCACGACCATCAACCAGGGGTGGTTCAACTTCACCAGGGTGGCGGGGGGGCGCGTCAACCTGCCGCAGGCTTCCCTGGGAGATCTGGGATCGAATTTTACGATTCAGGGGCCGAAGGGCCTGCCCCAGTTAACCGTATCGGGATATTTCACCGTTGGTGGAGCCCTCGCCGGACCGGTCACCACCACGGACTTCTATTCGCTACGCGATCTGGTGAGTATGAACAAAGGCAAACACTCGCTCAATTTCGGCGCCGAAGTGGCGTTGGACAAGAACATGATCGTTGGCAATCTGGCTAACTTTGGCGTCTTCACCTTCCAAACCTCTGCGCCCACCACCACGGGGAATGCGCTGGGCGATTTTGTCACCGGCCAGGTCAACACCATGGAACAGGACACTCCTTACCATGGGCTTTTGAGCGATTGGCATACCGCATTGTTCGTGCAGGACGATTACCGCGTTTCTCCCCGGCTTACGGCGAACCTGGGATTGCGGTGGGATATTGACGTGCCTCCGGTAGAGTCTTCGAACCTGACCGGTACCTTTGTGCCCAACGTTCAATCCACAGTGGTTTCCAGTGCGCCGCTGGGTCTTCTCTATCCCGGGGATAAGGGAGTACCCCGTGGCATCGTCGATCTCCGCTGGCATCATATCTCGCCCCGGGTCGGTGTGGCATGGGATCCTTTTGGTGACGGCAAAACCGCCTTCCGCGCCGCCGCTGGTCTTTTCTACGGCAGCGTAAGCGGCAATGAATGGAACCAGCCGGCCAACGCTCAGCCGTTCGCCATTCGTCAGACGTTCAACTCCATCACTTCACTGACCAACGTCTACGGAAATCCCGCCTCCTTCCCAAACGGGGATCCTTTCCCTTACACCTATACACCGTCGCATCCCCGCTTCCTGCCCGCGGCCAGCGTCGAGACAATTTCAGAAAACACGCAATGGCCCCTGGTCTACCAAATCAATGCCGCCGTGCGGCGTCAGCTCCCCAGTCAGATCAGCCTGACCACGGCCTATGTCGGAACGCTGTCCCATGACTTGCCCATCATGATCGACGACAATTACGCTCCGTACGCGCCTGGAGCCACCACATCGCAGGCCAGCATCAATGCGCGGCGTCCCTACGACCCAGGCATTCTGGGCCAGAACATCTTTCTTATATCGAATCAGACTGCCTCCTATCATTCACTGCAGGTCTCGGTCCACCGGCCGATGACGCGCAACCTGATGCTGAACGGCTTTTATGTCTGGAGCCATTCGTTCCAAAGCTCAAATGAGTCGGCTGTCGGGCTGGCGACTGCGCAGGATTATGCCAACTTGTGGGAAGAAAGAGGTCCGACGGACAATGACCGGCGCAGCATGGCCACCATCTCCGGCATATGGAATCTCGACTATTACAGGGGGGATAACTCCTTCGTGCGTCAGGCGGCGAATCACTGGACCATTTCGTCCATCGCCATCTTCTACAGCGGTGCGCCGGTGAACATCGTCACCGGCTCCAACAAGAACGATGACAGCGCCAACAACAACCGCCCCAACTTGGTTCCGGGGCAGAACGCTTTCCTCGGCGCACACAGAAGCCGCCCTGTTGCTGCCGCCGAGTGGTTCAACACCGCGGCGTTCGTCCCCAACGGACCTGGCCTTGGCATAGGCCCATACGGCGCAGATGGCAACGCACCGCGCGACTATCTCCGTGCGCCGGGTTACCGGGATATTGACTTAGGAATCTTCCGTAACATCAACATTGAGCGCCTCACATTGCAGTTACGGGGTGAGGCCACCAATGCCTTCAACCTGGTAAGCCTCAACGCGCCCACTGCGAATCTGGCATCCTCTCTGAATGGAAAAGTCACTTCCGCTGCCAGTCCTCGCCTGATTCAGCTGGGCGCTCGGCTTACCTTCTAGTGAGTATGACCACAATTCTTCATTTCACAGCGAGCAGAAGTTACCACTCGTTCAGCTCTCGGTATACTTCCCACATCCTATTGCCGCGCGAGGTCTTGACCTATGAGAAGCCTGGCCCTCCTTCTGCTCCTTGCCATACCGCTTGCTGCTCCAGCCCAGGACAAGAAGCCGCCCACCACCCTGCGTGGCGTACTGCTTGAGCAGCTCCGCACCACCCACAACGACGAAGATTGGTTCGTTCCGGCAAGCGTTGCCGTCGCGGGTCTCACCGCCGAACAGGCCAAATGGAGCCCCGGCAAGGGCAATCACTCCGTCGGTCAGCTGGCCTACCACATCTGGTACTGGGACGACCGCGCGCTGACTCGCTTCAAAGGCGAGAAGCCCGCTCCCTTCGACGGAAACAACAACGAGACCTTCGACAATTTCACCCCCGCCCAATGGGACGATCTGGTGAAGAAGCTCAACCAGGTGATGACCGACTGGGAAAAGGCCGTCGAAACAGCCGATGACCAGAAGCTAGCAGAGAATGCCTCACTCATCGCGCATGTGGGAGCGCACAACGCCTACCACCTTGGCCAGATTCTTTACGTCCGCAAGCTGCAAGGTGTCTGGGACCCCAGCAAGGGTGTGAAATAGACGCCTCTATGGGCTCAATAGGAATCGTCATCCTGAGAGGTGGTGACTTTTTTGGGTTGCTCAATTGGCAACAACCGCTGGGTGCCCCATTCAAGCCCGGTTTTGCCTGCCCCGGCGTGCCGTGGGGCTTGAGTGGGATACCACAGCGCTCGACTCACCTTTTTTTGTCATCCCGAGGAGCCGACTTGCCTGCGGCAAGTTAAGAGAGAATTGACACCGGCAACAAAAGCATTGGGTGCCCCATTCTAGCCGTACTTTGGCTTGAGTGGGCTAGGATGCCTCCCCGACCTGTTTGTCATTAGGAGGAGCGAACTCCGGATTTCCTACTAAGCTGCTCTCAAAAAGCGACCACGTATGCGGCTTTCTCCAAAAAAGCCGCATGAGGTTCACCGAAACTACTAAGACTGACAGGAAATCCGGAGGAAGCCGAGGGACCTGCAGTGCGCCCCGGCTCCCGCACAAAGGTCTCCGTTCCGTTAGTTCTCCCACAACCTCTGATCGGAGCGCCTCGAAGATTAACAGCTTGACACAGCGCTTGTGGCGCGTAGTCGAAGAGCCTGTCCTGAGCGTAGCCGAAGGAACCTCAGCGGTGCTTAATTTACCTATGCCGCTCGGAGCTTTCAACCTCGCCGTTCGAGAACCAGAACCGATTGCCTGCAGAGTACGAGGGGGACACTCCCAAGAACGCCAAAGCTGCAGTCGACCAGACGCCAAGGAAGAGGTATGCCGCGGACGTGTCCCGCGATCAGGGCGAGTGGGATCACGCCGGCACACGCGATGAGTCCGAAGGTGATGACCCATTTGTTGCGGACGGGGTCGATGTACGGACCAATGAATACCACGGCAATGACCAGGTGAGCGAACGCGAGCCAATCAGTGCCATAAGCAAGAAAAGGATAACGGGCATTGGTAACGGAGAGGCCCTCGTTGACTTTCTCGACCCACGGCAGCAAGTAAGTGGATTGAGCAATCGGCCGCAAGGGGCTTGTCCGGAGAATGGACACTAGCCAGCTGAGCTCGGTTTGGAGTGGGAAGGCCGTGATTCCACTGACCACCAGGCCGACGATGAAAATGGCCAGCCACAAGCGAATGCGACGAAAAGGATCAGGTTGCGTCATGACGGTATTCATCATCTTAGATTGCGGCCGTCGCGATTGCCTGTACACCACCGAACCGACGCTCCCTGCGTTTGAATTCCTTCAGCGCAGCGTCGAGGTCAGCAGCGTCAAAGTCGGGCCACATCCGCTCGGTGAACAGCAGTTCTGCATAAGCGCATTCCCACAGTAAGAAATCGGAGAGCCTCGTCTCACCACCAGTCCGAATGAGCAGATCCACCTCGCCAGTTTCCCCGGTTAAGGCCTGCGTCATCATGGGTCCGAGTAAATCGGGAGAAGGCGGACCTTCGACAGCGAGAACAGCATGCGCGCCAACAGCTGCGCGCGTTATGGCATCGCGTGACGAGTAATCGATGGCAACGCGCAGATGAAGGTCACGTCCACCGGCAGTAGCGCATTCAGCCTTATCGATTTCGCGCAACACCGAGTCCGCTAGGCGATCGCGCCGTCCGATGATCTGGATCCGTACGCCGCGTTGCCGAAGCCGTTCCGTTTCCAGGCGCAGGAACGCGCGCAACAACCAGAAGATGCTCTGCACCTCGGGAGTAGGACGGCGCCAGTTATCGCAGGAAAAAGCGTAGAGCGTCAGCCGGGTGATATCCACGTCGGGTGCGCGTTCCACCACGCGGCGCACTGCCGCTACTCCGGCACGATGGCCGGCGGCACGAGGCAAGCCGCGCCGCGTCGCCCAGCGGCCATTGCCATCCATGATGATGGCCACATGCAGTCCCTCATGCTGCTCAACGTTGGCCGTAAATCACCTCGGAACCACGCTACCGGGCGTTCCTTGGCCCGGAGAAAGCGAGCCATACCAGTCGATCCCGCGGGTGAAGTACATCGCGGCCGCCACCGCCAGGAAACTGGCCAGCGCACCCACCAGCAATGCGTTGTCCTCGAGCCGCAATAACAGATAGATGAGCGCATACAGCAGAGTGAAGATGGCTGCAGCCCTCATCCCCTGTAGCCGGCTGGAGAATACCCATCCAGCATTGGCCGAAAGCAGGGCAACCGTGGCCCCACCCGCGAGCATAAAGCTCAGGTCAAATCCGATTCTCTCGGCCAGGGATAGCAGCAGCAGATAGAAGATGATCTGGGCAATCCCCACCAAAACGTATTGCGCGGGATGAACCCGCTTGCGGGTCGTAACCTCAAACACGAAGTAAGAGACAAAAATCAGTCCCAGAAAGAGAAGTACATATTTAAGCGACCGGTCTACGGACTGATAAGGATCGGCCACCTCAATAAACGAGACACCGAGCGCGGTCGCGTCGAGACCGGTGATTGCGTCGGCGGGTCCTTCGGCACGCACATTACGGGCGATGAACGGTACAGACCACTCCGCGGTGAAGCCGTGACTCGAGACCTGCCGGGTAACGGGCAGGAATCCTCCATCGAATCCCGGGCTTGGCCAGTCACCCTCCGCCGTCAGATGAGTGGTATTGCCGTAGGCCAGCACGGCAACCCGCTGCGCACCAGAAAAGCGCATGGTGGAGGTTACATCGAATCGTGCATTTGGCTTGGCCAGGCCCCCGGCGCCGGCGCCTAAGAGAGTCAGATGGAGCGGCTGATTTCTCTCTCCCCCGATCTCCAGGAATTGACTAATTGCTGCGGGTCCCAGCGTGGAAGTTTTTCCGTTCGCCGTGAGCAAGGCGTCGGTTTGCGCTCCGCGTGCATCGCTGACGCCGGCCACAAGTTCAGCCCGGCTCCAGTCGAGAGCGGCGCCTTGCGGGGCTGAAGAGGGAACTCCGCTCAGATCGAAGTTCGCATCCAGTTTGAGATCCGCCTCGAATACGGGCACTTTAAAGAGCGAACGGCGCCGCTCTTCGGTCGCGGTCTTCAGAAATGCCGAAGCAGTGGCCGGGAACACCAGGTACATTCCATGCTTCACCGTATCGCTCGGAGACTGAGGCGGAATGGTGTAGGGAATGGCAAGTGTCGGCCCCAGGAAGGTCTGCTGGCCGCCCACGTGACCGCTTATCTCTTGCACTACATCTGCGGATCGCCCAGTCCTCTCCCGGATCAAACCTCCTACAAAGAGCGAGGGGATGGTCATGAAGAGAGCCAGTGTGCACACGACGATGAGTTTCATGCCCATGGACCGGAAATTGATTCCGAACGGTAACGACGACGGCTCATCCATTATCATCTCCTTTATTGCAGAAAGTACTTTGCAATGCAAAGTAGACAGCCAAAAAAATATCTAGGCCTGCCGCGGGGTCATCCGGGCTCCCAGGTTATAGGCGGTTTCTTCCTTGGTTACTTTGGCCGCGTCCAGGACTACCTGTTCCAGCGTCGAAAGATATTCAAGATAGCGCTTGCGGCCCGAAGGCGTGATGCGACAGAGCGTCTGGGGACGATTGCGATCATGTCCTTTCACGATCTGCACGATCTTCTCCCGCTCCAACACACTCAGATGCCTGCTGAGGTTGCCGTCAGTCAGCGCACACAGTTGCTTGAGATCGCCGAAGGTCAATCCTTTAGGATTGCTGATCAGCGACGTGAGCACGCTGAGCCGCGCGCGCTCGTGTATCACCCGGTCCAACCCTTCGTAGGCGAAACGCGCTTCGCTCGGCACAGGTTTAGCCTTCATCGCTGCCCTCCTGCGCGGTAAAGAACAGGATTCCTGCCACCAACAGCTGTCCTGCGCCGAAAGAAATTCCCATGGTGAGCGGCGAGAGAGCGCGGCTGTCGGCCAGCGCAATGCAACCCAGGCCGGTCACCAGATACCACACGCCCGCCGCAGCTATCGGCCGGGGAAGAAAGCGGCAGGATGAAAACACGCCCAGCGAGAAGATGATCTGCCACAGGCCCGGAAGCATCCAAAGGGCGGATGGAGCGGACCGTAGTATCACCAGCGTGAGCAGCGCGCCTGCGGCGGCCGATGGTAAAAATTGTTCCACCGCCATGCGGATCATCGCATCCGCCATACCCGAATGCATGCGATGGGTACGCGTCACCATCTGCACGCCAATCAAGGCAGCCGATACAATGGCGGTCGAAATCCAGATGCCTAGATAGACTGGGATGTGGCTTGCAGGATCAGGCAGCCAGATGGCCTGCGCTCCGGCCGCCGAGATGGCAAGAAAACCAGTCGCAGCCAGGGTCGCAGGGCCATAGCCGCGAAACTCCGTGCTGCGCGCCATCTGCCGGCGAATGCTGCTGATGTCTCCGAGCGCTTTGTGCAGGTCATCCATGGCCAATTAACTTTACACTGCAAAGTAAACCGGCGGCAATACATTGTCAACATCCAAAAGTCACATCTGTCGGAGATCTACTCCGTTCTCAGGGCGCGCATGGGATCAATGGAAGCTGCCCGTCGCGCCGGACCCCAACTTACCAGGAACGCGATCGCGCTAATCGCCGCGATGATGGACACAAATACTGCAGGATCGTCGGGGCGCACGCCGAAGAGCAGATTAGCGGTCAGCCGTCGCCAGGCCCGCAGCCAGGACGGTTCCTACCACCACACCGATGCCTGTGAGCAGCGCAGCACGGCGCAGGATCATGCCCAACACCACTTGCGGGCCTGCCCCCAGGGCAATGCGAACTCCGATTTCCTGGGTGCGCTCAGCCACCATGTTAGCCAGCACACCAAAGATGCCGATCGCGGCCAGCAGAAGCGCAACGAGCGCGTCGACACTGAGCATTACGGCAGCATAGACCAGCCCGGTGAACTCAACGTTTAAATAAGTCTCGTAAGTTTGCATGTCGTCAAGCGGTATGGTGGGGTCAAGCGCCCCAAGCGCCTGGCGAACGCCGGCCGCCAATGCCATGGGATTGCCGACGGTGGTCACGATGTACGTAGCGCCTGCCGGCGGTATCTGGATGGCATTCAGATACACCGCGGGTTCTACGGCACGATCAATCCACAAATAGTTCACGTCATCCACCACACCGACAATACGTACCCACCGTACCTGAGGGTTGCCTGCCGTGCCCATCTGAATGCGGTGCCCGATGGGGCTCTCTCCAGAGAAATAAATCTCCCCAAATTTCCGGCTTACGATGGCCACCGGTTGTGTGTTGATGGAATCGCTGCTGTTGAAACCGCGCCCTGACACTCGGGGAATGTGTAGGGCATCGAAATATCCATCGCTGATCGCAAGCCGCAAGGCGCTTTGGAACTTGCCCGGAAGTACCGGACGATTCTCAATCCGGAAATCGTCGCTCCATGCCTCCTGGCCATGAGGAAGCGCAGTCGTGATTTCAGCGTGAGTCACGCCGGGTAATGCCCGCAGCTTTTTTCAGGCTGTCGGTGAACCACGCGGCGCGCCTTTCGTCAGCGGCATAGCGCCCAGCCGGCAAGTCCACATGGAAAGTAAGAACCTGCTTCGGCCGATAAACATCGGCAACATGCAGCATCGACCACATGCCTTTGCACATGAGTGCTGCGCCAATAACCAGCAGAACGGAAAAGGCTATCTGCGACACCGAGAAAATATCTCGCAGGCGGTGCGTCTCGCGGGAGGCGCTGGTAGTGCGCGACCCTGCCTTGAGCTGGGTGACCAGGTCGACGCGTAGTGCTTTCAGCGCCGGCATAAGCCCGGATACCATGCCTGCGGCCAGTGCCAGGAACAGAGAGAAGGCAAGCGCGCGGCCGTTGAGCGAGATGTTGCTCCACCCCGAGATATATTTCTCTATGGTCTTTGGCATGGCGATGACGCAGAGATGCATGCAGATGGCTGCGAGCACCAGCCCGCCGGCAGCGCCCAGCACTCCCAATACCAGGTTCTCCGTCAGCAAGTGGCGCAGCAACCGCCTCCGGCCTGCGCCAAGAGCCGTGCGCACAGCAATCTCTGGCCGGCGCGATAAGCCGCGAACGAACTGCAGATTGGCTACATTGGCGCACACCACCAGCAGAACAAATCCAGTGGCAGCGAGTATCAGGCGGTAGTAGAGCGGTGTCAGCGGCCCATTAATGCCATCAAGCAGTGGTTCTACTCTTACCGACCACCCCAGGTTCGAAGTGGGATAGGCCTTGGCCAGGCGCTCGCCGATCACGCGCAGTTCTTCCTGAGCCTGATGCACAGATACCCCGGAACGCAAGCGCCCAACCACCAGGTAATCGTGCGCGATACGATTCTCCAGTTGTTGCGGAGTGGGCGCCAGGGGCAAAAACACTTCGGAGACGGATGGATACTGCATGCTCTTGGGCAAGACACCGATGATGGTGTACGCCTGTCCGTCGAGGTTGATGGAGCGGCCCAGCACGGACCGATCCGCACCGAAATGCTTCTGCCAGAACGGGTAGCTGAGCACCGCAACGGTGTTGCGTCCAGGCTGGCATTCGCGATCCTGATAGACGCGGCCTAACAATGCGTTGGTCACGCAGCACCTCAAAAAAACTAGCTGAGGTCAATGCCGCTTGTACATGGAGTGGTTCGCCTGCTCCGGTCAGGCTCATGGAAGCGTAGGTGCGGACGGCCAGGTCGGCAAAGGAGCGGCTCTGCTGCTTCCAGTCCTGATAATTTGCCAGGGCAACCTGCTGATATTCGTCGTTACCGCGACGGTGTTCTTCCGCCACGACGACCACACGGCTCATGTCCGGCACCGCGAGAGGACGCAGCACCACGGCATCCATCATGCTGAATACCGCGGTGTTCATGCCAATCCCGATGGCCAGCGTGAGCACCGTGGTCAGCGTAAAGCCGGGCGACTTCGACAACTGGCGAACAGCGTAGCGCAGATCGCTCCACAGAACCTCGAGGAAGGGAAGTCCCCGCTGCCTGCGATAGCTTTCCCTGGTTTGCGTCACGCCCCCGAAGGCACGTAGTGCGGCTGTCCTTGCCTCCTGTTCCGGCATGCCTCGCTGCTGGTTCTCTTCCGTGGCGAGCTGGATGTGGCTACGCAGCTCTTCGTCGAGATCGTCGTCGAGCCGTCGTCTGCGGAAGAAGGATGTGCAGCGGCTCACCAGGGTGCGTATCTGGTCCATTTCCGGCTCCTAGCTGGAGGGGGCGAGGAAGCGTGCCATGGTAGTGGCGATGCGCTCCCAGTTCTCAGTGGCGGTTTCGATCTGCTTGCGGCCGATGCGGCTCAGCGAATAAAACTTGGCCCGGCGATTGGTTTCCGATGTGCCCCACTCCGACTTGATCCAGCCCCGCTGTTCGAGACGCAGCAGCGCAGGATAGATGGTGCCCTGGTTGAGGCTGAGCGTGTCACCGCTGACTTGCTCAATGCGGCGAGCGATGCCGTAGCCGTGCAGCGGTCCCATGGTCTCGAGGGTCTTTAGGACCATGAGATCCAGGGTGCCCTGCAGAACGTCGGATTTATCTCCCATTGCTTCTCCCTGTTGCCTTTCTACATATAGCATCCCAAATAGGTAGAGTGTCAACAGGTATGTGGAAATATACAGAGGCTGCGAGAAAACAACCCTTCCAACTTGAGTCCCGCAGGGACGGCTGAGAGTAGCCCAGGACGTAGTCCTGGGTTAGCATGTGCCACCGAGCAGTCCCGCAGGGACGGCTGAAAATGCCCCAGGATGCAAGCCTGGGGTACTCATAGTTCTCATTCCCTGCACAGATGAACAATCTCCCTGCATTTTTCCAGCGCCAGCCTGCATAAAGCTGGCGTCACTTATCTGGAAAGCAGAGGTTGGAGCTGAGGGTCGCGAATGGCCAACTTTGTACTCCAGATCAATGGTCGAGAACGAGCCGTCGATGCCGCGCCGGAGATGCCCTTGTTATGGGCGTTGCGCGACCTGCTGAACATGACCGGCACCAAGTACGGCTGCGGGATCGGCATGTGCGGAGCATGCACGGTACATCTCGACGGAGAAGCAGTTCGCTCCTGTCAAACCCCGGTGAGTGCTGTCGGGAGCAAGAAGGTCACCACGATAGAAGGGTTGTCCCGCGATGGCCGCCATCCCCTGCAGCGCGCCTGGATCGCCGAGCAGGTCCCGCAATGCGGCTACTGCCAATCTGGGCAAATCATGCAGGCCGCCGCGCTAATGGTAAAAACTCCGCAACCAACCCGAGAACAAATCGATCAGGCGATGACCGGCAACATCTGCCGCTGTGCCACCTACCAGCGAATTCGCCGAGCCATTGAGCGCGCCGCGGAGCAGAAAGCATGACCACAATCCTCAGCCGCCGCGAAGCAGTGAAAGCTGGAGCCGCTTTCGTTCTCGGCTTCTATCTGCCGGGGCAAGCGCAGGAACCCGTCCTACCTAACTCCGATGTATTCAAGCCGAATGCCTGGGTTCGCATCACCCGGGATAATCGGATCACGTTGCTGACCGAGATACCAGAGCTGGGGCAAGGCACGCGCACTGCAAACGTAATGATGCTGGCCGATGAACTGGAAGTGGAGTGGTCCAGCATTCAGTGGGAGCAGGCGCCTACCATCCCCGCCATCTACAAGCACCTGATCACCGGCGGCAGCAGCGGACTGACAGCCACCTGGCTTCCCATGCGGCAAGCAGGAGCCCAGGTGCGGGAGATGCTCCTGACCACGGCTGCTCACCAATGGGGCGTAGAAAGAAAAGACTGCAGGGCGGAAAACGGAGCCGTCGTCCACACTCCAACCCAGCGACGCTTGCTATACGGCGAGTTAGCCGAAACGGCGGCAGCAATTCCGAGCGTGAACCTGGATCAAGTTCCGTTGAAGGATGCAAAGGATTTCCGC
This sequence comes from uncultured Acidobacteriaceae bacterium, assembly GCA_963721125.1. Lineage (GTDB taxonomy): Bacteria > Acidobacteriota > Terriglobia > Terriglobales > Acidobacteriaceae > PALSA-350. The sequence continues at coordinate 924,693 of CAVRHZ010000002.1, forward strand.
TACATCGGCAAACCAATCGGGCGCGTAGACACGCCAGGCAAGGTCGACGGCTCTGCCATCTTCGGCATCGATGTTCGTGTACCCGGGATGCTATTCGCAGTGATCGCCCGCTGCCCTCACTTCGGCGGCAAGCTGCTCAGCTGCGATGACTCCGCGGCGAAAGCTACGCCAGGAGTGAAAGCGGTCTTTGCTGTTCCGCCCATCGGCTTTATGCCGGGAATCGACCGCAACTTGAATGTAGCCGGCGGCATTGCCGTGGTGGCGAGTTGCACCTGGGCCGCACTTGAGGGCCGAAAGGCACTGAAGATTGCCTGGGACAAAGGCCCTGGCGCGCAAGAGAGCACCGCCAGTCTGCAAGAGGAGCTTCGCCAAAAGGCCGCAGGTCCGCCCAGCGTCGTTTCTACCAACAAGGGCAATGTTGACCAGGTCCTCGCCGGCGCAGAGAAGAAAATCGAGGCCAACTATGAGATGCCCTTCCAGGCCCACGCCACCATGGAGCCGATGAACACCACTGCGCATGTCCGCGAAGACGGCTGTATTGAAGTTTGGTCGCCAACGCAGATTGGCAATATTGCGCAAACCGAGATCGCTCAACTTGCAGGAATATCGCCGGATAAAGTCATCGTGCACATGACGCTATCCGGCGGATCGTTCGGCCGCCGCTTTCAATGGGATTACTTAGCCGAGTCCTACCAGGTAGCGAAAGAGATGAAAGTTCCCGTGCAGCTGTTGTGGACCCGGGAAGACGATATGCAGCGTGACTTCTACCTGCAATATTCGTATCAACATCTGACCGGCGCACTGGACGGTGAAGGGAACATCGTGGCCTGGTCGCAGCGCATCGTGTCCACCCCCATCCGCGCTGTCTTTGACTCGCCGGAGTTATTGAAGGATCCGAAACATCTGGCCAGCTATGACGTCAACGACACCATTCCCTATCAGGCGCTCCACTATCGTTCAGACTATTCTCCCGTTCTCTCGGTCGTGCCGAGAGCCTGGTGGCGCTCCGTCTCCGCTCCATTTCACGTCTTCGCCATCGAATGCTTTGTGGACGAGCTGGCGCATGCCGCGGGTCAGGATCCGTACGCCTTTCGCATGCGGCTGGTGCGTCTGGACGACGCGCAAAAAACCGCCAGGCTTCGGGCAGTACTCGAAATCGCAGCAGAAAAGTCGGATTGGGGCAAAGCCCTGCCCCAGAATCAAGGCCGGGGAATCGCCTGTTGCGTTTTCGGAGCCACTTACATTGCGCAAGTAGCCGAAGTATCCATCGACAAGAGCGGCTCGCTGCGCGTGAACCGTGTGGTCAGCGCTGTGGACTGCGGCTTGGCGGTCAATCCCGACAGCGTGCGGGCGCAGATTGAGGGTGGTATTAACTACGCTTTGACCCCGGTGCTGAGTGGAGAGATCAGCATTAAAGAAGGCGCGGTGGAGCAAAGCAATTTTCACAACTATCAAGTACTGCGGATGAAAGACGCACCCGAGATTCAAGTGCATCTTGTGCCTGCCCAGGGTGATCCCGCGCATGGTGTGGGAGAAGCGGGAGTGCCTCCCTTAGCCCCTGCGGTAGCAAACGCAATTTTCGCCGCCACCGGAAAGCGGGTGCGACGATTACCAATGGGAAGAATCGCTTGAGGCTAACAGCAAGCTACCCTGGATACCCACCCGTGATGTAGCCTTGCAGCTCCTGAATGGTTTGCGCCTGACCCGAGATCACCCATTTCACCAGGTCGCCAATCGAGACCAAACCCACCACCGTCTCACCTCGCAGCACCGGGAGATGGCGAAAACGGTGCTGGGTCATAATGGCCAGGCATTCATCCACAGTGTGTTCGGGACTGATGAAGAAGACCGGGCTGGTCATGATCTGGTGGACAGAGGTTTCTTTGGCAGGCTGGCCAATCAGGATGCCTTTGCGCGCATAATCCCGCTCCGATAGGATGCCCACCAGGCGATGGTCCGACAGCACCAGCAAGGCGCCCACATCGTGCTCAGCCATCTTCTCCAGCGCGTCGTAGACCGTCTCCTCGGGCCCAATCGACAGAATCCTGTTTTGATCTTTGCTCTTCAGCACGAGTCCAATCGTGTCGGAGATTCTCATCTAAACCCTCCTGACCTTACAGCGCGGCCGAATTCGGCACGTGGACACTATAGTCCATCAGGATCGCGCTCGAATAGTGGATAAGCAGATTAAGGTCAATAAATTCTGAGGGTTATTTCAATGTTCACTTCAACTAGCGCAGGATAGCCGCGGGCTTGAACCGGTATTGGTTCATAGCGTTATCGAGGTTCCATCCCCGACTGGACGGGAACCCGACGACGCTAGTGCCTTGCAATCGCCACCGTGTTATTTCTGGGCTCCGCGGTCAGCTCCGCCGTGGAGAGAAATCGCTTGGTAATCCCATGCTTGCCGTGCGCAGGGCTTTGCGTCGCGATATGGATCCACTCATGAATCACAACATGCGCGATTGCCTGAGCCATCGCATGGCGGCGCTCGTACTGGTCAAGGCTCGCGGACCTGCCGCGAAGCACCTGGGCGAGCTGCTCGCAGTCGACATAAATAAAAGGCTGAATCTTCCCCGAGACCTGCCACACCCAGCCCAGCGGCCCGTCCGCCGATGGACGGTCCGATTGCAAGAGCACATCACAGCGGCCCAGCAACTTGACGACAATCACCTTCGAGAAAACGGTTCCCAGAGCAACGTCATTGCCCCGTAAAAAGGCGGGGTTTTGCTGTAAAGCAAAACCGTTTGGCGCTTCGCCCATACCGGCGGCCAAATCAGCACGCAAGGACTGTAGCAAATCAGGCCATAGGTCATTCGTTTATTTCCGGCTGCGCGTAAAAAATAACCGCTGTCCCCGGTTGCTGCGCATGCAAAGCAGGGCCGAGAGCGCAGGTGAGCAGGATCGCGAAGAGAATCCCAACCTGCGCCCGAGATACATCCCGAAACTGAAGCGGAAGCAAGCTCATAGGCTGAGTTTCCGCGCATGCTATACATCCGTCCAATAGATTGTTAGTATCAGATCGATCTCAAAAGGAGATGGCAAGATGGAAGTCAGGCAACTTCATACCTTTTGCGTTCTGGCAGAAGAGTTGAACTTCACCCGCGCCGCGGAGCGAGTGCACACCGTGCAATCCAATGTGACCTCACAGATCAAGTCACTGGAAGAGGAACTGGGAACGCAGCTCTTTGATCGCCTGGCAAAGCGTGTCCTGCTGACTGAGGCCGGCCACCGCTTTCTCCCTTATGCAGAGAAGGCACTGGCGGCGATGGAGCAGGGCCATCGCGCGGTAAAGTTCGGCAGCGAACCGGCGGGTCCATTGCGCATCGGCGCGCCGGAGAGCGTGCTCACCTACCGTCTGCCCGAAGTGTTAAAGCTCTTCCGCAAGCGCTATCCGCAAGTGGAACTCATCTTTCGTCCGGGTTTGGACGACAAATTGGCGAACGTCCTCGAGAGCGGCAAACTGGACCTGGCCATCGGCATGTGCGACTCAATCGAAGGAGAGCAGTTGCGCTCCCTCAGAATGCGTACCGAAGAGATCTACCTTTTCGGCATACCCGATCATCCGCTGGTAAGCGCCAGGACGGTATATCCAAAAGACCTGTTGGATCAAACCCTGCTTCTCACCGAGGCTGGTTGCGGTTATCGCAAGAAGCTGGATATGCAGCTGGCGCTGGCCAATGTAAGGCCGCAGCACATCACGGAATTCTCCAGCGTCGAAGCCATCAAGCAATGCGTGACTGCGGGAATGGGCCTGGGTCTCTTGCCCCGGATCGTCATCGCTGGTGAGCTCAAAAAAAGGCAGTTTGCTTTGTTGAACTGGCACGGCGCAAAGATGACCATCGCCACTCACATCGTCTGGCATAAAGACAAATGGATGTCTCCTGCCATGCAGGCATTTCTGGATGTGATGAAGGCCAGGTTGGAGGAGAAATCGGCCCCGTCGTTGGTCGCCGCAAACGGAGCCGATTGACACGCTCACGCGATGATCAGATCTTTGTTAATCTCCACTCCCAATCCCGGACCGGGCGGCAAGTTCAGATAGCCCTCCTTGTCCACCAGGGGAGCGTTTTCCATGATGGCGAAGCCATTGGTATACGCGGCGACGGGCGGGTCATGCAGGATCTCGATCCAAGGCGCGTTTGGCCAGGATGCGATGGCGTGGAGCTGGGCAATGGTGCCCAGATTGCCTCCGCCGTGATGGGGAATCACTCGCTTGTGGTACGCCTGGGTCAGGGCCCCAATCTCGCGAAAGCCAGTGACGCCGTCCGCCACCATGATATCGGGCTGCAGGATGGAGAAGACATTCTGCTCGAGCATCCAGCGGTATTCATGTACGCCGCGATTATTTTCTCCTCCGGCAATAGGGAATGGCGACGCGCCGGCTCAACTCGGCCAGCTCATCGAACGCATAGCGCGGCCGTGGTTCCTCAAGCCACACGCAGTTCAGGCGCTCGAGTTCTCGCGCGGTCTCGAGCGCGCGGAGGAAATCCCACGTCACCCCCGGCTGCCACGTGCCAAAGGACTGCGCCTGGTTGGCGTCCACCATAATCTCCATCTCGTCGCCCACCGCTTTGCGTACCGCTTCGACCAGTTGTACATCTTCCTTCAATGTCTGGTAGTGGGCGCGAAGCTTGATCGCCTTCCAACCTTGCGCTTTGAGCTGCACCGCCATGCGGACCCGTTCCTCCGGAGTGGAAAGCTGGATCATGCTGGCATACGCTGGTACCCGATTCTTGGCCGCACCCCAAATTTTGTAGAGTGGTTGACCGGTAGCCTTGCCGATAAGGTCCCACAGCGCAATTTCCAGGCCTGAAATTGTGCGCGGGCTTCCGCCCACGTAGTAGCGCAGCGGACCAGCCAATCCCTCTGTGTCGAACGGGTCTTTACCGATGAGCTGAGACTTGGCCGCCTCCAACGCAGAAGGGTCGATCCCCGGCCCGATGCCAGAAATGCCATGGTCGGTTTGAACCTCGACGATCGATCCTCCGCCGATCCGCCACGTGGTCACGGTGCCCGGATTCCACGCCGCCTCCATCTTGCCGGTTTCGCGAACCACCTTTAGATTGACGATCCGTACGCTTGTGATTTTGAGCGGCGCCGCCGAGCGTAACTGCGGCATGAGAACAGCCAGCGGAATAGACTTCAGAAAATCGCGTCGCCGCATCTAGCGAACCTCCGGGCAGTGCTAAGCCTACCCGGCTAATACTATAGCGGCTCATTACCCTGGCGGACTGCTGAGTCCTTCATTCCAACAGAACACCTATCCGATCCGACGGTCCCTAATAAAGGTAAACTCCCCTCCACTTGCGACTGAAGCGAAGGGGAGAGACCTGCAGGTTCCTTTCTGTCCATCCGATCTGACGCTGCCGGATCGGGTCTACGCGGCCTGCGGATGAAGGACAACCTTTGTCCAGCCTTCATCGCGATTATCGAAGTGCTTGTAAGCAGTCGGTGCTTCGCTCAGCGGCAATTCGTGAGAGATAACGAACGACGGATTTGCCTTACCGTGATGGATAAGATCACGCAGACGGCGGTTGTAAGCCTTTACATTCGCCTGGCCGGTGCCCATCCTCTGCCCCTTGAACCAGAACTTACCGAAGTCGAACGCGATCTGCCCCTTCTTCTCCAGAGCGTCTTCCGCCTTTGGATCCTGGGGAACAAACACTCCGATGACGCCGATATTTCCAGTTGCTTTCACAGCGTCGACCAGGGCATTCATCACCATGTTCGGCACTTCTTTGCCCTTGGAGTTATGACATTGGTAGCCGATGCATTCAGCGCCGCAGTCGGCCCCCAGGCCGCCGGTAAGGTTGCGGATCTGTTCCGCCACGTCGTCATTGGATGAGTTGATGCCTGTGGCGCCGATCTGCTCGGCCAGCGCAAGACGATCCGCCTTGTGGTCAACGACAAATATCTGGCTCGCTCCTTGTATCTGTGCCGACAATGCAGCCATCAGGCCAACCGGGCCAGCTCCATAGATGATGATCGATTCGCCGGGCTTGAGGTCCGCGAGACGCGTGGAGTGCCAGCCGGTAGGAAAGATGTCTGAGAGCATGACGTAGTCCTTCTCCTTTTCATCAACATCGTCGGGCAGTTGGAGGCAGTTAAAGTCCGCATACGGTACGCGGAGATATTCCGCCTGGCCACCGGAGTAGGGTCCCATGCCGGCAAATCCGTAGGCTGCGCCTGCCATCCCCGGCATCACGGAGGGGTCCGCGCAGGTCAGACAGAATCCAGTGAGACCGCGCTCGCAGTTGGCGCAGAAACCGCAACCGATGTTGAACGGCAGCACCACGTGATCGCCTTTCTTCACGGTATCCACCGCTTTGCCAACCTCGACTACCTCACCCAGATTTTCGTGGCCCAGTATCTTGCCCTTTTCCACATCGGTGCGTCCCTCATACATATGCAGGTCAGAGCCGCAGATATTGGTGGTGGTGAGTCTGATAATGACGTCCGTCTGCTTCTCGATCTTGGCGTCGGGTACCGTGTCAATGCTAACTTTCTTAGGCCCGTGATAAACGAGTGCTTTCATAAAAAAACCTCTCTCTGCTCAGTGTTTGGATTAAAGCGAAATGTACTTGGAACGAGTGGCGAAAAGACGCGACCTCGACAATAGACTGGGAACCAGTTCGTCGCTTACAGGCTCTAAGGGTTGAGATGCAGGTTTCCCACCTGCGGCAGTCTATTGCCCCGGCGGCCTATTCTTCTGAGCCAAATGGCAATTCAGTAGAATCACGCGATGGACAATTTCCACGCCAACCCTATGCTGATCATCTTTGGCGGACTACCTGCGACCGGAAAAACAACCATCGCCAGAGACCTGGCAAGTCAACTCGCTGCAACCTATCTGCGCATAGACACGATTGAGCAGGCCCTTCGCGAATCCGCAACGGTGAGCCAGCCGATAAACGACGAGGGGTATCGTGTGGCCTATGGAATTGCGGAGGACAACCTTCGCTTGGGTCGAACCGTCATAGCGGATTCCGTGAATCCCATTCGATTGAGTCGCGATGCCTGGATCGGCGTTGCGCATCGCGCCCATGCCCGCGCCGTTGAAGTAGAGGTGATCTGCTCCGACCCGCAGCTCCATCGTCAACGCGTGGAAACGCGATCGGTAGACATTCACGGACTCAGCCTGCCAACCTGGGAAAAAGTTATCTCTCGTGAATACGAACCATGGGAACGTGATCACATAGTGATCGACACCGCTCGACAAAGCCCCGCGGAGAGCGTCGAGCAACTTCGCAGGGCACTATCGCCGTGATCGCCGTTCACCCCAAACGGTCGGCTGCACCACGCAGCCTTAGATCTCCTGGCGCAAGTTGGGGCGCAATGTAAGCGAGCCGTCATCGTTCAGCTTCTGGTGACAAGCCCAGCGCACGGGGTAGCGCATCCCCTTCACCTCAATCTCAGCTCTCAGTTTCAATCCCTTCCAATCGGCGACGTTGGGAAGCACAAACTGTGCCTGCCGAATCTTACCTGGCAACGGGTAGCCGGCGTCGAGACAACCGCTCTTGAGTATCTTTCCCTCCTGGTTCTCCACCGTCACTCGCAACACGCCCGGCACACCCGCTATGCCGTCATTGGCAAAGCCAACAATGAGTCCGGTGTAACTACCCTCCTTGTAGCTCCAGATAAAAGACGGCCTCACCCTATAGCCAATACGGCGGCTGATCCGGTCGAACGCCGCCGGATAAGCCTGGTAATAAGCCATCAGATTCTTGGCGTTGATCTGGTGAAAGTTCCACAGCGACCAGTAATTCACGCCGACATCCATCACATGAGCAATCATGTTCTCCGCCGGCGATATCCCTTCGATTGCAGCGCGGGCATCGGGAGGCTTCCCCGGAATCCCCTGCTCGAGCAAAGCCGCGATCCAGGGCGGGCGATTGTTGAGCGCTTCAATCTGCTCGTTCTCAATAAAGATGGTGTCGCTGCGAATCCAATTGTTGTTGCGGACCGTGCGGTCTAACAGCTCTGAATTACCAACCCGGCTAAAATCCGGTTGCGTATTAGTGAGCAGAGGAGTCTTCGAAAAGTGCTCCAGCTGCACTTCGAGCATATGGCTCCAGGTGCGCTCTGCCGTCTGGTAATCAGGGAAAGGATTGTTGCCAAACGGCCAGGTGTGGCCCTCGCCCCAAAAGCCATACATGAACGTATCCATAAATTCGATCTGCGGATTGCCATCAAATTCCGCTCCCAACAGGCCAACCAGCTCCTTGAATGACTGCTGAAAAAACGGATCATCATACCGCGGCTGATAACGCGAATGGGGGTTCTGCAAATATCGCTTCGACTCAGCCGCGTTCTCCTGGTCGGTAAGCACCAGATCGACTTTCGGCACTTTATCGAGCACAAAGTCCGGCAGCGCCGCCTCGTGGGTATAGTCGGGGGCGCACATCTGCACCCGAAATCCCACACGCTTGTTGTTGCTCTTCGCCAACGCAAACACCTGCTTCACATAATCGGGCAGCTCCAGCCGCCCGGGCCGCGGCTGTACCTCCCGCCACGTCGGACGGATATAAAGCTGCTCCCCCAGGGGAAATTGCACCAGCTCTTCAATGGCCCGCGGAATATTGTCCGACTTGATTTCCGTCGTGCCACTATCTGCCGTGATGTAAGTGACCAGGCCCTTGCCATAGTTCGGTACCACCTCTTCTGAAGGAGTCGTCGTCATCACCACATCGTCCGTGGGAATAAGGGCATCCGGCGGGTATTGCGGGAAGGGACCCTGATTGAGGCGATCAGACACCGGCGGACCGGAACCGAAGTCGTAGTTAAGCCAGTTGTGGGCGGCGACTCTCCCCTGCGCCTTACCGATTCCAAGTTCCGCTGCTACGGCAACAGCAACGGTACTCTTTAAAAAATCTCTACGCTGCATCGGAATGATCTCCTGTTTATCAGGCTTTGGGTGAGTGGCTGGAACTCCAGCTTGAAACTGTTTACCATTTATATCGTTTCATTTCGTTTTTTAGCGCAGAGACCGCAAATATTTCTCTCGAAAGCCGCCGAACATGCACCGGCAGCGGATGCGGTCTACAGAGAAGAAGGGCTTAGGAAGCTTGTGCAGCGGCATTTCCCCACGCATGGGCCTGAAAATCATTTGACTTTCAAACTCTTTCCTTGTATTACGAATGCTTGCGGTCAACTCCAACCAGGAAAAAGACTTTGCGCCTTGACCGTAACCTCTTACGACCGCCGTCCACCGCCAAGGCCTGGCTCATTCTCTCCGCGGTATGGATGTCTTGTTTAATCGTCACAACTGCGGAAATCCCCACCGCCGCGCCTCAGATCCAGGGCGCCAATCTCCGCGTTGAATTTGATAACCACCTGCGCAGCCGGGTAATCGCTCTCTTCGACAATAAGGAGACGGTACTGGGCCCCTTCACCGCCTCTGAGACGCTGACCGCCAACGGTAAGCTTTGGAGCGAATTCGTGCTGACCTCGCATAAACAAGGGCCGATAAAAGACGCATTCGGAGAAGGGAAGCGGCTCACCCTCGAAGGAAAATCGGGAGCGCTCAAAAAGTCGGTCTCCGTCACCGTATACGACAACTTCCCCACGATGGCGTTCTTCGATGTCCAGTACACAAATACGGGAAGAACCGAGCTCGCGGTCAAGGGATGGACCAACAACGCCTACACGATCAACGCGCAACCCGGCCAGGGGCAACCCCCTTTCTGGTCTTACCAGAGCGGCTCGTACGAGAAGCGTCCCAACTGGGTCTTACCCCTTCACGCCAATTTTCAGCAGGAGAATTATCAGGGCATGAACGCCGACGACTACGGCGGCGGCACGCCCATTGTCGACGTCTGGCGGCGTGACGTTGGCATAGCCGTAGGACACGTCGAGACGCGGCCGAAGCTGGTTTCCCTCCCCGTATCCATGCCCGACGCCGCGCACGCCAGGATCGCGGTACGCTTTGCCAAAGAGATCGAGTTAGGCCCCGGCGAAAGCTTTCATACCTTTCGCACCTTTGTCGCCGTTCACCAGGGAGATTACTTTCGCACGCTCACCAGCTACCGCCGTTTCATGACGAAGCAAGGATTTCAAATGGCGTCTGCTCCCGAAGATGGCTTCGGGGCCATTTGGTGTGCCTGGGGATACGGTCGAACGGTGCAGCCCAAGCAGGTATACGACACACTTCCGACGGTAAAGCGATTGGGATTCAAGTGGGTTACCCTGGACGACGGCTGGCAGAACAACGTGGGCGATTGGGCGCTTGATCCCAAAAAATTCCCCAACGGAGACGCCGACATGAAAGCCCTGGTGGACCGCATTCACCAGGAAGGATTCAAGGCTCAGCTCTGGTGGTCACCGATGAGCGCCGTGCCAAGCTCGCAACTGCTTCGCGATCATCCCGACTACGAGTTACTAAACCGTGACGGTTCGACAAGAAAGGTGTCCTGGTGGAACTCCTATTATTTGTGCCCTGCAGACCGCAACGTCGTCGAGTACCACAAGGCACTGGTGCGCAAGATCCTGGTGGACTGGGGATTTGACGGGTTAAAGCTAGATGGCCAGGACATGAACGGAGTTCCAGCCTGCTACAACCTTGCACATCATCACGCGCAGCCGGAGGACTCGGTCGAAGCCCTGCCGGATTTCTTCCGCGCGATATACGACACCGCGCAATCGGTAAAGCCTGGAGCGCTAGTGGAGTTCTGTCCCTGCGGTACGGGTTATTCCTTTTTCACCATGCCGCACTTCAACATGTCGGTAGCATCAGATCCGGAAGGTTCCTTCCAGGTTCGTTCCAAGGCGAAGACCTTAAAAGCTCTGATGGGAGACAACGTTCCCTTCTTCGGCGATCACGTCGAGCTAAGCGATGGTGGCAACGACTTTGCGTCCACCTTGGGTGTAGGCGGAGTGGTGGGAACGCAGTTTGTTCTTCCGTCTCTGGTTCAAAAGAAGAGCAGATCCGTGTTGACTCCGGAGCGCGAGAAGGACTTTGAAAAGTGGCTCCGCATCTATCGCGAGAAGATGTTGTCAAGAGGACAATATCTAGGGCAGCTCTACGACATTGGTTACGATGTGCCTGAGACGCATGTAATCCGCAAGGACCAGGCCATGTACTATGCCTTTTTCGCCAAGCAGTGGAAGGGAACCGTCGAACTGCGCGGCCTGGAAGACCGCAACTACAGTGTAGTGGACTACGTGACAGGAAAAAGCCTGGGAACAGTAGCCGGACACAATGCACATCTACCGGTTGACTTCGCCGGAAACCTGCTGGTGGAAGTGAAGCCCGAGTGACTGGCAGGATGAATGCGGCAGGGCACAGCTTTACATCGTGCAGAAAAACCCCCGTTTCTGAAAGGTACGGTGTACTTCGCCGCAGCGAGCATCAGGCCGTACCTAGATGCTTTGCAAGAATCCTTGCTTTGGCCGCTGAGGGACGAATCCCCTCGAAGCAGCACTTTTTCGGAAGCCTGGTTAGCGGGGCAGGTTGCTGTCGATAGAAGCCCCCGGCTTCAGCAGGGGGGAGCGACGCTTCAGCGTCGCGTAAAGAGTCGCACTTCAATCACTCGGGCTTTAGAGTCTGCGTGAGAACTAGTCTCTCCAAATTGAGTCCCGGAGGGACGGCTGAGAGTAGCCCAGGACGCAGTCCTGGGTGCCCATTCCCAATGAGATCAGTCCCGCAGGGACGACTGAGAATGACCCAGGACGTTAGTCCTGGGTGCCCTCAATCAGGGAAAAGAGCCCTTACGCAGACTCTAAAGCCCCTGAGGCATTTCTGTCCCTGCCTGTCGTAGAAAGCATCATTTGTTTCGGAAGCCTATTTAATCGCGCCGTGAATGATCAGAAAGAGTCGGGCTTTCCACCCCACAGAAAAAACTCATGTTTTGTATCAGGGCACGGCTTTAGCCGTGCCGCACAACGCAACAAACCATGAGGGCTTTAGCCCCTGAGGCATTTCTGTCCCGCCTCTCCCTGCCTGTCGTAGAAAGCATCATTTTTTTCGGAAGCCTATTTAATCGCGCCATGAATGATCGAGAATAAATCGGGCTTTCCACCCCACAGAAAAAACTCATGTTTTGTATCAGGGCACGGCTTTAGCCGTGCCGCACACAAGCCACAAGCGATGAGGGCTTTAGCCCCTGAGGTGTTGCTTTCCTGCTCGCTGCGGGGGGTGTCCACCTTGATAGCTTTGTTTCACCCAACGGTCAACGGCAAGAAGACAAAAAGCCGGATTGTGTGAGATCAAAAACCCATTACAAAAGTCATGCTATCGCGTCATATTTTGTTCTGCCACGGTAGCAGGCACGATTCCGTGAATGCTAGTCTTTGGTGGTTTCGCCGCGGTCATTCTATTTATTCGCGGATCTATCGCCGGCACGGTCGGCGCCACGCAAAGTGTAAGGCTTTCTCCAGGAGACAGTAATGGCCCCCTCGGTACCCCCGTCCCTCAAGAAGCTCCTCTTCTTGATGCCCATCGTATTCGCCAACTCGCTCCCCAGCCACGCGCAGAACGACGTACTGACCTGGCACAACGATATTGCCAGGACCGGCCAGAACCTCTCCGAATCAATTCTGACTCCGGCTCTGGTCAACTCCACCAATTTCGGCCTGATCGCGAATGTCGCGGTCGACGGAAAAGTGGATGCCCAGCCCCTGTACGCATCCGCCATCACCCTGCCGGGGCAGGGAACTCATAACATCCTATACATCGCAACAGAGCATGACAGCGTATACGCAGTGAACGCAGACAGCGGCACGATCTATTGGCAGAAGAGCCTGCTGGCCGCCGGCGAGACCACCTCCGATGACCGTAACTGCGGCCAGGTCACGCCGGAGATCGGCATCACGTCCACACCAGTCATCGACCGCAGCGCAGGCGCGCACGGAACCATTTTTCTTGTAGCAATGAGTAAGGACGCGTCGGGCAACTACTACCAGCGGATCCACGCGCTCGATCTCACCACCGGCGCCGAGCAGGCGAATAGTCCAGTGGTAGTGCAGGCAACTTACCCAGGCACCGGCGACGGCAGCTCGAATGGAGTAGTGACCTTTAGTCCAGGCCAATACAAGGAGCGGCCGGGACTCCTGCTAATGAACGGCGCCCTGTACACCAGCTGGGGTTCGCATTGCGACGACCGCCCCTACGCCGGCTGGCTGATGGCCTACAGCGAGAACACTCTCAAGCAGACCAGCGTGATCGACTTCGCTCCCAACGGCAGCGACGCGGCGCTATGGAACGCCGGGGCCGGCCCGGCCGCGGATTCCTCCGGCAACATCTACGTGGCGCTGGCCAATGGAACCTTCGACACCACGCTGACCGCTGCGGGCTTCCCCAGCGGAGGCGATTACGGAAACGCGATAGCGAAGCTGGCGCTGCAAAATGGAAAGCTGAATGTGCTCGACTACTGGACCATGTACAACTCCGACTCGGAATCGAATGGCGATGTGGATCTAGGTTCGGGCGGGCTCATGGTGCTTCCGAACCAGGTGGATTCCACGGGCACCACGCGGTACCTGGCGGTGGCGGCTGGGAAAGACAACAACCTGTACCTGGTCGACCGGAACAACATGGGCCACTACGATGCCAACAATGACGGCACCATCTACCAGCAATTGAGTGGGGCTTTGCCGGGCGGCGTGTGGTCAAGCCCGGCTTATTTCAACGGCAACATCTACTACGGATCGGTGGGCAGCAATCTGCGCGCCTTCCAGTTGAGCCAGGCGAAGCTGGTCACCTCCGCTGTGCAGACGACGAGCACTACCTTCGCTTATCCGGGAACGACGCCGAGCGTCTCGGCGTACGGGGCCGCCAACGGCATTGTCTGGGCAACGGAGAACACCAACCCCGCGGTGCTGCATGCCTATGAGGCGGGCAACCTGGACGCGGAGCTGTACAACAGCAACCAGGCGGGTACCCGCGATCATTTTGGAGCGGGCAACAAGTACATTGTGCCCACCATTGTGAATGGCAAGGTGTATGTGGGCACGACGAACAGCGTGGGCATCTTTGGATTCGTTCGGCAAAGCGCGCCGTTGCTTGCGGATGGGCCCTATGTGATGACGAATGCCAACAGCCAGTTGGTGCTGGATGACCCGGCCTCCTCGCAAGCATCGGGTGTGGCGATGTATCAATGGCCGGCGAACGGCGGATTAAACCAGAAGTGGTTCTTTTCCTTCAACGGCAATGGGTACTACACCATTCAGAATGTGTCCAGCAAGCTTTTCCTCACGGATCCCGGGAGTGCGTCGTCGTACGGGGTTTCGCTGGAGCAGAACACTCCGCTGAACACGGATGCGCAACTGTGGTCGCTCACGTCCACCAGCAGCGGCCTGGTCATTAAGAATAAAGCGACCGGGCTGGTGATAGATGACAGCGGCTTGACCAAGGCTACGGGGGCTCACATCATCCTGTGGCCTCCGAATAACGGCCTCAATCAGAGTTGGACGCTGAATTGAGCGGGCAGCCCCGAAAAACCACTACAAGATGGATAGGCCTCCGAGCAGCCCATAGATCGCGGAACCGAGACCCAGGGCAATACTTGCGATCATGAACAGCGGCAGTTCGACCACGACGGAGATCGAAGCCAGGACGATAGAAATCTGCAGCCCGCCGCTGGCGATTTCCAATTCGTGGGTGCGGTGCATCGCATGGTCGCGCAGATGCTCTTGTTCCTGCGCCTTTTGGGAGAGCTGCTCCATGCCATCGGCGCCGGGCTCCGAACGCATGCGGCCGGCGGCCGCCTGGGCATCGGCGATGCGCTTCTGTACCTGCGGATCATTGGCCGTGGGCAGGCTTTGCAGCAGCTCCGCCTCAGAGAGAAACACGGTTCGGCGGACGGCCTTCGCCTGATATTGGGCCCAGGTATCGGTGGCGGCAATATGGTTGGTGAGGTAGTTGGTCTGAGCATCCTTGGCGGCAAACTCCATCAAGGCCAGGGCCGCGGCCATAATGGCGATGACGATGGCCGGGCGGGTGTGGCCCTTGGGGCTATGGCCGTGGGCCGCATGCTCGAGGTGTTCCTGTGCCTGTTCAAATTCTTCGCTCATGGTGATTGTGCCGCATCCAGATTAACCCGTGGGATGCTGTCGGTGGGAGGCCCGTGCTTTAGCAGGGGGGCGACGCTTCAGCGTCGCGGAAAGAGTCGCACTTCGATCAATCGGCTTTTAGCCCCTAAGGGACGCATTCCGTTCACCTGCCCCCGGCATGCCATGGAAACAACACTTTTTTAGGAAGCCTGCTAGTCGGGCCGCGAACGATTGATAATACGTTGGGCTTTCCATCCAGCGGAAAAGCTCATGTTTTGTATCAGGGCACGACTTTAGTCGGGCCGTAAAAGGTCACAGCTATGAGGGCCCTGGTGGTATCGCCTTCTGCTCGATCTCTTACTCGACCGCATCTTGATGATGTCGGCGTTGATGAGGCTCCGTTGGGCTCTGATGGCAGCGCCGTCAAAAGGACCGTGGCGAGACGGCTAAGGAGTATAGAAAGCAGGCGCCTGGGGCAACCCCCCATTCGTTCCAGATTCTGGGCCTGTCGGCGCGACAAGGCAAGCAAATGTTCACATAAATGAGCGGTGGCCTAGCCTCGGCTAGAGACAGCTCTGGGGCTTTCCCAGGGGTTGCACTCCGGAATTCTTACAACAAGGTTGTATATGTCGGATCGTTCGATATCCTCTGCTAAGTTTCGCTAACCCTACTTGCGCCCAAGCCTCTTCCCGGGGAAGCGCTCTCTCCACCTATCTAGTTGAAAATACAAGCACGGGAGCGACGACCCTATAACTCACGCCGAGCGCTCGCCGTGCTGCACCAATCAAATATCAACCTGGTCAATTACTTCCACGTTGCGGATCCGCGACGCACAAGACGGCTCGCTGGGAAGGTCAGGCGCTCGTCTAAAATCATCAGCCGACAATAACAACGGCATCTCTGAATGGTTCGACGTCGCGGATAAGCAACAACACCGATGGATGCCTTCCGAGTTCCGAGCCTCGAATCGTACCCTCCGTGAAGCCGCGAACAATACGCGGAACGGGCCCAACGATGCGAACTGTCAAATTTTTCCTTACGCTTTTGCTTTTCCTCCTGCACTGGTCGTCTCTCACTGCCGTCGACTTGTCCTCGTTAATCGACGGGAAAGAGAACCTAGCATGGTTACATTCCATCCCGCCAAAACTCTCAAGTGCTCCTCCTCTTCTGATCTAGCAAGCTACACTCGCCCCCCGGACTGTCGTGGCGAAAACGGTGAAGAACGATTCAAAAAAGAATCGGGAGCCCCTTGCGCATGAAGCCTCTTATGCCTTGCAAAACACTATTTGGAACCCTTAGAAGTCAATTCAATATCAATCGCTTGCCGTATCGAAGGCATTGTGTGCGCGCGCTACCCATCATGGACTCTGGTGGGCGCCATCTGGCCTGATGGCGGCGGAGACTCCGAGCAAACCCTTTGGCGGAGTCGTTGATGTCCCGTTTGTGATTGGTTTGCTCAACGCTCACGTCCCGGAGTCGATCATTGCATTGATTCAAGCCAAGGGAAACACGATCAACTTCGTCCTCTCACCAGAGAGCATCAAAGCCTTGAATGCTGCTGCTGTCACGCCAGAACTCCTCTCCGCGATGTTCAGTGCAGCTATGCAATCTGCTGCGAATACTTCCGTTGCAGCTCCGGCTACAACCACGGGCGCCACCGCCCAATTCTGTTCCGCCTCCGGTAACCGCCCTGGTAATCCGTACCACCACCCAAGCAGAGTCCACTGTGAGCCCATTGGATCCAACAACGACGGACGCTAGCGGCCATTCTTCTAAACCTTCGAAACAAGCAGTTGTCCCGGGTCTCCCAACCAGCCCTTGTGCGGCTATCAAGAATTTGCCATCCCTGCTTGGCGATCTTTTTGACGGTCAACAGACAATCGAAGGATGCGTGGATACCGAAACGAGTGACGGGGTTCCCATCAGCGGGGTACTCATCGAGGTCACCGACGTCGGAAAGGTTGTTGCATGCACCGATACGGTATCGGCCGATTTCCCTGAACGAAAACTCGCAGCTACATTTGAGCCCGTAGTCGGCGACGCAAAATATAAGAAGTTCACTTACACCTTAGACCAAAAGCTCAAGGCCGGGGAGCGAGTGTGTCTGGTGGAGGAATACACCCCCGCTAAGGATAAGCGTTCGGGCTATCCAAGCAGTTCGTCGGTGACCGTCAAGCCATCGTTCAAAGATATGGCCCCGTTGGGTGAAGCCCTGGTAGGGGTTGACGTGGAGGGCGCAAGCTCGGCAAGTCCACAGGCGGTACTCCTTGCCCTCGGCAACTTTGATCTTCCACTGGGGAATTTCGATGCGTTGTCAACGGCGAACCACCCATTTTGGGTGAGTGGTTCGTTGGGACTAAAAGGAATGGCTCAGCCGGGCTCTCTTTCCGGTATCGCGTCGCCCGGGTTCTATGCCTCAGCAGCTAGTGCAAACCCTGATCAGATCGTCCAGTCCGTGGATGCATCGCTTCATTTGGCCTGGCAGTTTCGTCATTGGTGGATCCCGATGGGGACATTTGATAGCGGGTCCCCTGTTGTAGGTGGACAGGTCATTCCGTCAAGAACATTTGCAACCCTATCGTTGATCGCCGGTGGGGGAGCGATTACACCGCTTTCCATTTCGCAAACGATGCCGCAGGTCTACGAAGCGACTCCAATCATCGTAAAAACCCAGACGCCTATTGCACCATTCTCATCGTTTGCTCCTTCGTGTAGTGCGTCCCCTACCACCACTCCGACTTGCTATGTAGTCTTCATTCCAAGCGATCGCACACACTTCTATCGATCGTATGATGCAGGATTGCGACTCAAGCTTTATGCAAAAGACTACGACGACAACGAACTTCGTTTTCCTGCCATCATGGACTTTACGCTGGGGCAAAATGAATATGTTACCGGTGGGAATTTTCATGGGACGGTACTGCATCTCGGTGGCAGTTTCCCGTTCCCGCGCATAGATTCAGTGTACGCATTTGGTAACTTTGATATGGGCATGTCGCTTAACAACGGCGGAGGCCCTCAATTGCAATTGATCCCAGCTCCCGTGACAGCAGGGGTCAGCCCAACAAGCCCATCTGTTTATACGGTCCTTACCTCGCAACCTAACAGAGATCGGTATGAGCTAGGCTTTGGCATTGACATTTATCATTTGTTCTCCAAATATCTAAAATCGAATAAACAGGCGGCAAATCAACCTGCTCAGAGCCAGTCGGAATAGGTTAGACAGCCGCTGTAAACGTCGAAATGGGGGGGCATCATCCCGTCTGGTAGCACAGCGCGCTATATGAAGCTAGCTATATACAAGATGGCTCGGGATTGAGACACGGCGAACGAGGCTGGTCGAGACCGGAGGGTGGTTTGGCCGTGGGCCTGAACGGATGTGCCCTCCCTGGAGTTCCAGTCCGGGGAGGGGTTTTAAAACCCGCGGGAATTCTCCGCCATGTAAAGGAAGCCCTGGTGGTGTGCCGTCTAATTCCGACATAGACCGGTTGGTCTTTTCCGAACCCAGAAAAGCACGCGTCGGCAAAACAAAACGCCCGACACAGCACTATGATTCTCTTCAAAAGGGGAATCGACATGATGGGTAAGTCCGCAGGATTACTGATTGCTGCCATAGGGGCTTGCACCCTCTGCACAGCCCAAACAACGGGGGCGATCAACCCCTGCCAGCTCCCGAAACCCATCACTTCTCCTGCACCCGGCTACAAGCCAGCCGATATAAAGAAGCAACCCGACCAGACAGCAGATCTCCCTTCCGTAATTCAAACGGTGGAGCTTGCCTTGGAGTGTTACCAGCTGATGTCGGGCGCGAAGGATCCCATGCAGCCGGCCGGACTGCCAAGGCTAAGCAGTGCCGTGATGGGCTTCAAGACGACCTCTGGCGAGACGGTTGGGTTTACCTTTTCCATATTCGTCTTCAAAGTTGGCGCCAGCCGCGAAAAGGATGTTACGGACGACCTGAGCTTTACCTATAGCGTGCCTAAGCCCCCCGCGGTCAATCCCCACCTGGCGGGTTCCAAGCCGAGCCCCGTCCCACTGTACGCAGAACTGGTGAAGGAGGTCCAGGCTGCGGCGCGGGCAGCTCAAGCGCAGAGCACTGCGCTAGGCATGCCGTTGAGCAAAGTAGGCATCACCGTGTCTTACGGGATCAAGTTCGACGGGAATTTGTCGTTAAACGCGCCGGTGGAACTTGTAACTATAGGCGGCAATGGCGATTACAACAAAAACAACACGCAAACCATTGCCCTAACATTCGGACAGTAGAGGCTCGACCCAAGCGGACGTTTTTTTCCCGTTAGCAGCACTATCTAGCCCACGTATTACCCTCCGGCAGCCTCGCCAGCAGACCGATCAATTCACTCTGTCGCCGGGTGCCGGTTTTGAGGAAAATGCTCTTGAGTTGCGAGCGCACCGTTTCCCTTCCAACGCCCCCCAGATCGGCCGCCTCCGATAGAGATTTGCCCTCCAGGAGAACCGTTGTGAGCTTGGCCTCTGCCGGAGTGAGAGCGAAAAGTGCGCGTAACATCTCCGGCCGCGCGGGCGGCTTCTGGTCCGGATCGGTTATGAAGACAGCAGCCACAGCCTTCTCAGGCATCGCATTTGTTTCTGGTCGTAAAGGCACGACTACCATCTTCAGGGGTGTTTTGGTGGCCCGCACGATTAGCATTGCGTTCGCATTGGACTGGCCTCCTCCTCCACCTGGGTTTCTGGCGGCGGCCAACATTGCGCGTAGAGCGGTCCTGGCGGTCCCTTCTTGGGCGATCAGCTCGCCACGGCAAAAAACCAAGCCGTCGCGGCGATTCAGAATTGCCCGCGCCTTCCGGTTGGCGAACAAAACCTTAGCGGTTGCATCGACCAGGACCAAAGCGGTACTGAGGTGATCCAGAGCGGTCTCCATGTCGGAGACTCTCGACTCCAATTCCAGCAACTTTCTGCGGGTATAGAGGGCAATCTGCAAATGGGGCACAATGAGCTCGAGTGCGGCAAGCTGTTCGCGGTCAAACTCTCCCTCGCTCGCCCCGCGATAAATGCTGAGCGCTTCAAAGATACCCGCCGGCCCAGCCACCGCAACACAGGCCATGCGGCAGATGTCGACCTTGTGCAAAAACTCGTTGAAGAAGGTGCTCTTAAGCAATTCGCCACTGGGCCATATATCCTCCCCTTGAACCACCCTTCCAGTATCTGTTCTCTTGGGGAAACGTCCTGTCCATTCATCGAGTTGGCAGTAGACATCCTCGTAAAGACGAACGTTCTCGTCGTCTCTGACACAGTCGCCCAGCGTGGCAAGCATCCTGTGTTTGTTCTCAGGAAGGGAGTGCGAGATGAGCGCTGCCTTATTTATGCCGCTCACAGTGCCAAGTTCCTTCAGGAACACATTCCACATCTCCGGCCGCGTCGGTGCTGCATAGAGGGCGGCAGTAGCTTATCGGAGCCAGCGTGGATCACGGAGGCCTCCTCCCGGAGATTCGGGCCTTAGGAGAGTGACGAGAGCTTATCACTGACCAGGGCAAAACAATACGCTCATTTCACCCAAATGGGGGATGCATCGTCACAGGGCCGCTTATAAATTGCAGCCAGAGGTTTAAACAGCGTGTCCATCCAGGCTGCAAGGCCAGTTGGAATAAACGCAGGCGATTCAACTTGTACCATTTGTGGCGATCGACTCCTTTGTAGCTCAGAGAACATTGGGGCTGTTGCTCCATCCAGGATTGCTTTACGTGGGTGCGCGGTATCGATGGGAGAGAACATAGAAGGCTTGTGACACGTCTCCTCCGTCGCCGGGCTACGATATCGGAAACATCTGCAATGTTGTGTATCCGAAACAGATCAGATAAATGCCCGGGGAGGGTAAAGCCTCGTGTACGGTCGCCTCTGGCAAAGATGATTAGCTCTATTAAAAGCCTTATGCGTTGCTTATACGCAACAGCAGCCATGGGGTATTCCCGGCTGTGAGCTGCGGTGATCAAATGGCGACGGGCTGATCTTTTCCTGCATAAGTTCGGGAATATTTACGGAACAAGAACGACTTTACGGCTCGCGACACCATTCCCATGTAGTTGTTTTTGACGAGCAGAACGCTGGGCGGAATGAACTATGGGCATTAATTGCGGCCGTCCGATCCCGACCCCAGCGTTTTAGATCCACCTTGTTGGCCGAAGTTTCGGAGGGGGCCGATGAAATCTACCTCTTGGTACAGGAGCTAGATTGCTAAACCCGAATCCCACGGCAGAAATAAATATTGCTTGACAGGTTCACGCCACATGTTTGAAACTCGCGTCACTCTTTAGCGCCGTTCAAGTCAGAACGCAGGACTTTTACAGACCCTCGATTAGTGAAGACCTGAGGGCAGCCATTGGTAAGCAGCGCCATATAATAAGTATGGCTGCACAGCACCTTCGGTCAACACGCTTGTGTTATTGTCCTAGTTCCCAGTCGGAACCTAGTAACCGAGGCCCCAAGTATCGTAGACGATATGAGGCTGTAACACTGCATTGGGGGTAATTCCGTCTGTCCCTTTTGTCCCTTTAGTGCCCCGTCTGGCCCTTTAATGCCCGAAATTTAATGCCTGCACAGTGTTCTAAGATTGCTTTTTGACACACAGCCTGTTGCACGTCAGACTTACCGGCCCCTACTCCTAACCGAGGCCCTCAAACGTACATAAATAATAGATCGGAGTAATGCAATGGGATCAATTCCGTCTGTAAGTATTGAACGCTCGCATCTTCTAAGGACAGCCTTTGGCGCTATGATAGCGATTGTGTTCCTAAATCAGTTCGCGCTCGCGCAATATGGGGCCCCTGTAAACGCTGAGGTGTGCTTCTCTGATCTCTTGCAAAATCATTACGATTTTAACGAGAATGTAGACCTAAAATACCGCTTATTGTCGCTTTGGGACCGGCAACTGTACGAAGATTCAAAGATGAACAGTGCAATGTATACGGCCTATGGTATGGGTAACCTAGACGCTTCCCAAGCCAAAGTTGTCCGCGAACTCCAGATGCAAAACCAGAGTATTGATTACAATAGGGCGACTGCAGTACATGTGGCGCGCCTTGATCCCCAAGCGAGCGCAATAATCAATCACTGCCTCGACAGGTTGACTTCAGGGTTCGGTGCGTTTTCCACGATCGAACGTGAGGACGAGCGGTACATAGACCTAACAATCTCTTGGAGAGACACAAGTGGTAGGCCACTGAAGTTCAAAAAACAGGAAATTTTCAACGGCTACGTGCTCGACGACAATAAGACCCACCCAACTGTTCCTTTCCTGTCTGCCGGATGGTACTCTGATCCCGAAATTCCTTCGGGCTCGTCTCGGTCGATTCGTGTTGAGAGAACCGGCCCATACCAGCGGGTCATTTTTAATTTCGTCGTTTCGCCCGAGATTGGGTTCAAATCAATCCATGTCGATCCCGTGCCTGAAAGGGTCACCTACCGACAGATACCGGTGGGCAAGAACTTGTTAAGCGGCCTACCTCTTCACTCGGAGTGGGTTGCACAGACCTGGGTCAACAATAACGGGCTTGTCCAGACCTGGGACGATGGTAACGGCCACAAGCATTACAGAATGGACCACGACATTTCGGAAGTAGACCAAGATCCGACTGCGGTATTTACCAGCGTCATTTGCGAAAAATACGGTGCTCCGAGCGATTTCGCTGACCTCGATGGTGCAAATCCGCCCTGGGCGTCCATAGCGGTTGGGCAGGGCGCAGGAACGCGAAAGGCCACGTGCTACGGATGGTGGCAAAATACCGGCAGAAGCATCATTATGAAAGCTGACTACCAACTCACTGGCTTTGAGCCAGTTTCTCACACATGGCAGCCCTGGTACCCCGCAGGCCAGAACAAATGACCGCAACTTGTTTGCAGGTCTCTCCTACCGGCTATCTCTGCAGTTTGTGACCTACCCCCGGTTCGAACTGTCGGGAAGAAAGCAGGACAGAAAGCAGGACGGATTGGACCCTAAAGGAAGCCCTTAGCGTAGATCGTAGGAAGATGCGTATTCCATCAGACAGATATCACCCCGATAATGTGGTCGTTTGTACTTATCGTTTTACCCCAAAACTCCTTGTCCTTTGGTCTCCAGCTCTACACGTTGCGTTATTATTGCGAAAGCCAGAAGCAACAATGTCTCAAACGGCACCTGACTGCCGATCCGTTTTGCGTACTCTGAGCTTCGGCCAAAGGATCGCTGAAGAGGAGCGTGATTACCTTGCAAAATACCTCGTTGAGACCGATCAATCGGAGGCGACCATAGACTACCCACTCGAAAATCTTGACCCGGAACGGTTTCAACAGCTCTGTCAATCACTGCTAGTGAAGGAATTCCCGCAGGTTCAATGCTTCCCTGTTGCACAGCCCGACGGCGGACGCGACGCCGTCTCTTTCTTTGTGGACAGCGCCACAGACAAGTTCATGGTCTTTCAAATAAAGTTCGTTCGCAAACCTCACGCTGATCCCGATCCGCACAAGTGGCTCAATGCAATTATCAACAAAGAGGCACCTAAGGTTAAAGATCTGATTCCGCGCGGGGCTGCTCGATATGTACTCCTGACCAATATTCCAGGGACTGCTCACTTGGACAGGGGCTCCATAGACAAATTGAACGCGTCTCTTAAGGACAAGCTCGGCATCCCAGCGAACTGCTGGTGGCGGGACGACATAAACCGTCGCCTAGACAATGCATGGGATCTAAAGTGGGCATA
Source organism: uncultured Acidobacteriaceae bacterium (assembly GCA_963721125.1). Classification (GTDB taxonomy): domain Bacteria; phylum Acidobacteriota; class Terriglobia; order Terriglobales; family Acidobacteriaceae; genus PALSA-350. Next base: position 948,392 of record CAVRHZ010000002.1, read on the forward strand.
TCCCGATCTCCTCTCGGGACCGGACTTCCTTCGAATCATCATCGAATCAGGTTTGTCAGAGCACAGAGACCGCCGTTCGGCGGCAGTGCGGGCTTTCCTGAAGAACCAGTATGACCTTGATGAGGAGGTCAGGTTTAAGCAGGTTGAGTTACAAAACAGGCTGCTCGATCTTTTCGTGGATGTTCCCATAACACTCCGTGACCAACATGTGTCGCGACGGCTCTACCATGATTACCGGAATGTACTCTTACGCGCCCAAGCATCCACCGTCACGGAAGGAGACGATAATGACCTTGAGGTCTATGACACTCTGTTCGAGTCCTCGGTAAGATGGCACCACACTATGGAGCAGCAAGTCGGTGCGGCCACATGCTTCTCGTGAAGCCATGCAAAGGCGGTTACCGCACATCGTGGTTGAGGGGGCACCAGGCCAAGGGAAGTCCACTATTACGCAGTATGTATGCCAAGTACATCGTATGCGTCTCCTACGTGAAGAAGCTGCAATGAGCTTGGTGGACAACACACATCTATCTACGCCAATACGCTTGCCGTTGCGTGTAGATTTGCGCGACTTCGCAGTATGGCTAGGCAAGAAAGACCCGTTTAACCCGGGGCAGGGAGACACTCCTCCAGCAAATTGGAACAAATCTCTTGACTCCTTTTTGGCGAGCCTTATAAGCCATCAATCAGGCGGAACTCAGTTCTCCGTTGACGACTTGCTTGCGGTGTTCAAAATAAGCGCGGTTCTGATAGTCTTCGACGGGTTAGATGAGGTTGCCGACATGGTCCGGCGATCTGAGGTCGTAGAAGAGATTGTCCGAGGGGTTCAGAGACTCGAAACAAATACTGCATCGATGCAAACCGTAGTTACGAGCAGGCCTGCCGCTTTCGCGAATTCGCCGGGTATGCCGCACGGAAAATACCCTCATCTACAGTTAATGTCCCTTCCGCGCGGGCTGATCATGAGCTATGCCGAACGCTGGTTGCGGGCAAGGCGACTAGATTCCAAGCAGAGTGCAGAATTCCGGGTGGTACTCAAGGATAAACTTGATCAGCCTCATCTTCGCGACCTAGCTCGAAATCCCATGCAGCTAGCAATTCTTCTTAGCTTGGTACTAACTCGCGGGTCATCGCTTCCAGATAAACGAACTGCGTTGTATGACTACTACATTGACTTATTCTTCAGCAGAGAGGCTGAAAAAAGTGCAGTCGTTAGAAATCACCGAGAGCTACTGATAGATATTCATCGCCATCTCGCTTGGCTCCTGCAGTCTCAAGCCGAGGGGAGTAATGCGCGTCCGAGCGTTCCTCAGGCGCAGCTTCAAAAGCTCGTGTCCGATTATCTCGTTCGGGAAGGTCATCCGCCTGATTTAGCCAAAGAGTTATTTACGGGTATGATCGAACGGGTAGTCGCATTGGTGTCACGGGTAGAGGGCACGTTTGAATTCGAGGTCCAGCCGTTGCAAGAGTATTTTGCTGCCTGTCACCTCTATTACACGGCTCCGCAGTCTTCTCCTGGAAAGGAGGCCCCAGGCTCCAAACCAGACCGGTTCGATGCTATCGCACGTAACTTTTACTGGCAGAACGTCACGCGATTTTATGCGGGCTGCTACAGCAAGGGGGAGCTGCCATCTCTCGTGGAGCGGCTACAAGACCTGGCGTCGGCGCCGGGCTTCAAAATCATCAGCTACCCGCGCACCTTAGCCGCGACGCTTCTCAGTGACTGGGTATTCACGCAAAACCCAAAATCTGTGCAACAGGTCGTTGAGCTGATAACGAAGCGAGACAGCCTGAGATACGTATTGGCACCTTTTGAGCTTCGCCGGATTCGTCCAGGGGTTCAAAATCCTCTCGTTCTCCCGCCGCGTTGCGGGCGCGACGAGTTGATAAAGCGCTGCTTTGAAGAATTGCATGGTACACCGCCGCCAGATCTAACGCTTCAGATCTTAGATCTCTTAAGAGCGAATGCTGAGTCGGCCTCGGACGTCGCACGCTTGTGGTTCAAGTACTCGTCCGAGGCGCCTCCCGGCGATAGACGGAAATGGTTGTCTCACGGTGTCCAGCTTGGAACGTTATCCACGATCGGGATAGATGAGCTCCACCTCCTGATAAAGGAACCTGAATTATCGACGGACCCGATTACCCTTGCAAATCTGTTTCGTGCGCGGCGTCTGGATGTTCTACATTCTTCCGAATCATTATTCGAGGAGGTTGTAGCTCTCATCGTTGACGGGCGGATCAGGGCGCAACCACAACGCCGTATTGAATCGCCGCTCGATGCGCTGAGTCATGCGCTCGATATGAATAGATATAGCCGAGTGTTTGGGGATCGTCAGCCTCTGTCTCTTGCCCAGTATTGGGAGAGCAGAAATCGCGCGGCTAAGCTGAGTTGGAGTTCCCAAGTAGCCACGGCCACGGAGTCTTTCCGCAGTCATGCCGAGTGTATTGAGATTGCACATGTGGCTGAAAAGGAGTCGCATCGTTCGGTCCTAGAGTGGTCTACTGATTTAACGCCGTGGAATATCCTTATCGAGGCGGCCCGCGGAATCTGGGGAGATCGCTGGGCGCTGGTTACATTAGCGAACTTTGCGGCGGGAATTCGGTCAACTGTAGATAAGTGCGCGGATAGCCCCGACCTGCTGAATCGAGATCGTCCGTTAGTCCGCCGCATCCGATATGCGCGGTTACGCTCCGGAGCGCATAAGTGGTGGACCGGTCAGATAGAGGCAGCGCAGAATGAAAATGACCTGCTCTTCGTTCTTTTGGTGTTTTTTACGTGGGCGACCCCTTCCACTTGGCTAGTCAACAGTGATATCTCTGACGGGAAGCTCGGAGAGTTATCCCCCTCCGGCTGGTATACGCTCTTCCGTGCGGTACATCGCTGCACAAATCTCGCTCGCATGGGTGAAGATCGGTCTGACAAGATCGATTTAGATAAGCTTCCTGAAAAGATTGATCTGCGGTTTGCGGCGATGCTGAGCAACAGATTATCAGATGTTGACTCGATGGCGCTGTTTGAGAGATTTGTTAAGGGTGCCGTATCCGAAGATCCTGTGGTGCTAGAGCTAGCTGAAAGACAGTCATTAGATCTCCCTCACGTCGGGACGAAAGAATGGTCGCCGGATCTAGATACGCTTCACAGGCTATACTCGCGAAACATTGTTAGTGAGCCGCTGGGTTTCAGAAAAAGAAGACACTTGCGAGAGCCAGATAGTATGGACCTCGGGATAGCTGAAACAATATTAGAGAATCCGAGTGCCTTTCCCGGCTATCTGGTCTCTTCAGCCGAGGAGAGCTATAGAGCTAGCGTGGCAAGCCGCGTCACTCCTGTCGCGACGGTAGCTGAAGCAGAGAAGTGGTTCCAGATGAGCTAAAATTCTACACGCAACGGGCATTAGGGGGACAGACTGGCGCCAATTACTCCGCCCGTCCCTTTAACCTCCGGGGAAGATGCCGTGTTGGAGGTCTGCTTCGTAGCGGGCATACGAGGGGCATTTCAGGGATGGAATTCGAGGGACACCTTGCGTCCGGATTCCCATTGATTCCGTTACTAGCAACGTTCCCTTGATGGAGTAGTCTTGACAATTAGGAAACACCGGGACTTATCGCCCTTTTCGCGCACTTTATTTTTCCGGCACCCGCAGCCGCCCTGTACACTTCGATGGCCAGGAATACCCAACGTAGATCCTGGCCTAATTACGGAGGAAGAAAGACCATGAACGATAAAGTATGGAAAGCCTTCGCAGCCGGGTGCGCGCTCGCGCATGTCCGCCGGCTGGGCCAACCAGGCAGGCGCGCAGACATCCGAAGTAAAAGCAAAGCCCACGCTGTACACGTACGTCGCCGACTGGAATATTCCCCGGGAAAAATGGGCAGACATGGAGAAGTCCTACGCCCCGACCGAGAAGCTCCTGGACAAGGCCATCGCCGACGGCACCATCGTGGGCTATGGCAACGATAGGACCCTGGTCCACCAGGGAGACGGCGTCACGCACGACGATTGGTGGTCGGCCATGTCCCTGGCCGGCGTGCTCAACATGCTGGACCAGGTGGAGAAGGCCGGCGGTTCGGGTACATCCGTCCTGGACAGCGCCACCGCTCACTTCGATAACGTCTACGAAAGCCGCTACTACAACTGGCATCCCGGAGCGATCAAGGATGGGTACACCTATGAGGCATCCTATCGATTGAAGCCGGACGCGCCGGACGACGCCGTGGCGACGCTCAGCAAACAGCTGATCGTGCCGCTGCTGGAGAAACTCTTCGCCGACGGCACGCTGCGCGAGTACGAAGTCGACACCCAGGCAATCCACACCGAAGCCCCCGGCATGTTCACCATCGTCTACATCGCCTCGACCGCGGACGGCCTGGATAAGGTCAACGCAGCGCTGGATCAGGCAATCAAGTCCGACCCGCTGGGCGGAGTGGCCTTTGGTTCCATGATCGACGTCAGTGCGCACCACGATGAGTTGGGTCGCACCAACGCCACATACAAATAGCTGTCCCGGATCGGTTCCCAGGTCTCGAAAACGGCCTGGGTACCGGAAAAAGTAGCAGTCAGTCGATTAATCACCCCGTTTCCCACAATCCGTCGCCGCGCTCCCTTCTATGCTGAAACCTGGAGCATTTGTTCAACAAGCAGTGAGCGCGGGAGCCGGCTGAGTGACGACTGAAAAGGAACTTCGAGAAAAACTGCGCAAGATCGCGGCGCTCTTCGAGGGCGCCACGACGACTGGCGAGCGCGATGCTGCGGCTGCCGCCAGCAAGCGAGTGCTTGCCGCTCTGAACGTCGCGGAAAAGGTGGAACCCACCATTGAAATGCAGTTCGGGCTTTCCGATCGTTGGAACCGTCTGCTCTTCACCGCTCTATGCCGCCGCTACAACCTCAAGCCCTATCGCTATCCGCGCCAGCGCTACACGACCGTAGTCGTGCGGGCTCCGAAGACATTCATCGAGAACACCCTCTGGCCCGAGTACCTGGAACTCGAAGCAGCCCTGCACTCCTATCTCAACGAAGCGACGGAACGGATCATCCGCGAAGAAGTATTCGGGGATGCCGAAGAAGCCGAAGAACGCGCCGGTTAAAGGCGGCCGGCGATTCACAACCAACTTTCCCGGCCGCGAAAAACCCATGTTGTGCGCCAGGGCACGCCTTTAGCCGAGTGAGCCATGGAAGCGCTGTCATCCCGAGAGGCTGTGACTTTTTGATGCTTCATCGTCAACCACCGCTGGGTGCCCCATTCAAGCCCGGTTTTGGCTTGAGTGGGATACCACGGCACTCACCTAACGATTCTTTCAGCCACTAGCCAATTCCCCATGGATGCACCACCCTCCCCTTGTCATCCCGCCTGCCCCGGCATGCCGTGGGACCTGCGGTGCGCCCCGGCTCCCACACAAAGGTCTCCGTTCCGTTAGTTCTCCCACAGAATCGTCATCCTGCCTGCCCCGGCCTGCCGTGGGAGCGCAGCGCCTCGCAGACCTATCACTTAATAGAGGACCCACGGCGCGGAGTCGAAGAGCCTGTCCTGAGCGTAGCCGAAGGAACCCTGACGAAGCTTAATCAACGCAGCTCTTCAGGGCTTTCCGGCCACCAACTAAGTCGAAGTGGACCTGCCGTTCTCTCCCCCTACGACCCTCCTGAAGTTATTATTCGACAGAGCGCCGCGCACTGGAAAGACGCTCACGCAGTTCCCCTACCGCTTTTCCACATCTTTATTGGTGACCGCCATGGACGGCACAACTACGCCGTAATACCGTCATAACCAGAAGTCCCCACGCGATGTCCTCCTACACCCCACTCACCGGGGGCACAGAGCTCTGCGCCGAAAATTCGATCCAGCAGCAGACATACTTCGCTTACGTCGCTTTCTTCGCATGTTTCTGCAAGCCCTCAGGCCGACGGGTGCCCTACACCCCCCGATGGAAGGCACCCGATCGACAGGACGGAGCACTTACACCGTCATCTGGAGACTTGCGTCTGGTGGAAAGGGGAAAGGGAAGAACCAAGGCAGACGAAAAGCGCAGCGCAACTGCAACGACTGGGTCTTAGCCCATTTTTTTCAATAAATTCACAAACCATGGCCAAATGCAATCCGGGTGAGAATGCCTCCTGTGAACCGTGTGGGAGGACAGTAGGGCATTCTGAGGGCAAAATCTTTACCCGAATCCCACCCAATTCGGAATTAATAGTGAAATCGTCAAACCAAGTCGATATACTGCGGCTCTCCCCCGAAAAAGCACGGTCGCATCGCCATGTTTGTACTAGGCTCCGCAACCCTCGATCCTGATAAGCAACTGCTGACCATCGGCGCCCGCAGCGTTGCCCTGCAGCGCAAACCCTACCAGGTACTCCTGTGCCTCCTCGAAAACCGCCACCGCATGGTCTCCCGCGAGGAACTGTTGGAGCGCTTTTGGGACGGCAAAGAGGTCTACGACCAGAGCCTAAGCAAAGCCGTCGGCAGCATCCGCAAAGCCCTGGGTGAGCCCCAGGGCACCGAATTCATTGAGACTCGCTGGGGGCTGGGCTATCGTTATGTCGGTCCGTTCGAGCAGCTGCCAGACCACGACCCGCCGGCTCCCCAAGTCCGGGCGCCGCAGGCCAATCCCAAGTCTCCGCAGCCAAACCCGGAACCCCCAGCCGTAGCCGAGCCCCCCGCACCCCCGCCCCCGCCGTCAATCAGGATTCCCGCCCAAGCCTGGATGATTTCCGTTCCCATCGTCACCTTGCTCGCCGTGCTGGCCGTGGTCTTGTACGCCCATCGCCTGCAAGGCGGCGCGCCGAGCCGCGTGGCCGCAGCGGGAGACATCCATTCGCTAGCCGTCCTACCCTTCACCACCCAGGGCAACAGCGAAAGCCGGGGCAACAGCGAAGAGGATCAATATCTGGGCCAGGGACTCGCCGACGCCGTGGCCGCTAAACTCGACACCGTGCCCCAATTGCAGGTTCGCTCTTCCCGGACCGTGGGGGCGATCCTGGGTCCGCATCCGGATCCGGCCAAGGCAGGCCGCAAACTCGAGGTCCAGGCCCTGGTAAGCGGAGAGATCCACCGGCTAGACAATCAGTTCGCGATCACCGTCCGCCTGCTTGACAGCGCCAACGGGGCAAACCTCTGGTCAGGCAATTTCAAGACGGATAACCGCAACCTCTTTAATACCGAGGACTCCATCGCCCAGCAGGTTTCGAGCGCCCTGATACCGCAGTTCGCCATGACCGCGGGGAAGACCGCCGCCCGCACCACCCAGCCCGAGGCTTACTCCAAATACATGAAGGCGGAGTTCTTCGCCAACCAGCGCACGCAAACCTCCGTGGCAAAAGCCATCGACCTGCTGCAGCAAGTCGTCGCGATCGACCCCAGGTATGCTCCTGCCTACGCGGCGCTGAGCGATTGCTATCAACTGCAGGGTTTCTACCACTTCGCGCCGCCCTCGGAAGCTTACCCGCGAGCCAAGGCTGCCGCGCTGAAGGCCTTATCGATGGATAACTCCCTCGCCCAGGCCCATGTCTCTTTGCTCTCCACGCTCACTGATTACGATTGGGACTGGCAAGGCGCCGAGAGGGAATTCAAAGCGGCCATCGCCCTTGACCCCAACTACGCCGTCGCCTACCAATATTACGGCTACGCGCTGTTCGCCATGGCCCGAGGCCAGGAAGGACTCGTCGCCATGAAGCACGCCGCGGAACTGGACCCGGTTTCGCCCAGCGTGCAAACTTCGCTGGCCTGGGGCTACTTCCTGCTCCGCCGGCATGAAGCCGTCGACCAATGCAAGCGGGTTCTGGAGCTGTATCCCGACTTCGTTCCCGCTCACCAACTGCTGGGACTGGTCTACGCGCAGGAGAATGCAGACCGGGAAGCGATGGCCGAACTCAAGCAGGCCGAAACTCTCGAGAAGGATAGCGCCATCACTCCCATGCTGATCGATTACGAATTAGCCAGGAGCGGCAAACGAGCCGAGGCCAGCCGCTCACTGGCTTCCCGTGTGGCCCGAGCGCACGGCGCCCCTATCCCTGACTACTATGTAGCGGCCGCCTGGGCAGCGGCCGGCAATAATCAGAAAGCGCAGCTGGCGTTGAATCACGCCTACCAGCTGCGGTCTAACTGGCTTATCTACCTGCCCTACGATCCCCGCTTCGACGGTCTCCGCGCCGAGCCCCAATTCCAGGCTCTGCTGCACAAGGTCGGCTTTTCCCACGACTAGTTATTTCGTCACCGCCGCAGTTTCCAATCGGCCGCCGCGTATCCATTCCAGGATAGTGCGATACTGCCAGCTATCCTCATTGCCATGCCAACGCTGGCCGCCGTTGTGCGTGGCCAGGTAATCGCCCACGTTGCCAGCGCTGTCCGTGGGCCGCGTCGGCTTGATCAGGATCAGGCTCTTGGTGGGGTCATTGATGTTCACCACGTGCATCGCGTACTTATAGTTATCTTCGCTGTCCTGGTCAGAGAAGACGCCCTGGTCGTTAGGCGGATGCAGTTTGAAGATCACGTGGCTGGCATGGCAGAAGACGCAAGCCTTTCCGTCCGCGCCTTGGGTCGCCAGAATAGGTTCGATCTTGGCCACGAAGTAGTTGAAGTCGAGCACCGATCCGGGCTGCACGTCTTTAAGCGCGTCGCTGAGCTTCTTGCCTTGCAGCACGCTCACGGCGATCAGCTTCAGTCGCGGATTGGCGTCGGTCTGCAGCTGCTCCATAGCGGCGCGGAACTCCGGCCGCTGCTCCACGCCTTTGACCTTGCGCAGCGTGTCCAGGCCCGCCGCGCGCACATTGTTGTCAGGGTTTTGCAGGCTGGCCAGCACCGTGCTCAGCACCAGCGGGTTATCGAGCAGGTCCGTAGGCCGCTTGATGGCCACCAGGTTCTTGTTCAGGAAGTAAGCCTGGTCCTGCGAAATGGCTCCGCCCGAAACGCCGGCATGCGCGTTGAGGAACTTGGGGTCGCTCACTTCCTGCAGGAAAACGCCCACCGCGGAGGGGTTCAGATGGGCGAACGCCGTCTTCACCAGCGGCTCGGTGGCCGGGTCGCCCAGGAAGTGCTCCAACGAAACGCGAATCGCCGCGCGCTGCACCTCCGGATCGGGATCATTCAGCCCGGCCAGCACCTGCTGCTGCAGATCCGTCTCCTTCATCAGGCTCTTGAACGACGACGCCGCATTCAGGACCTGAGCATAGTTTGCCGGCCGCGGTTGTTCTTCGAGCAGGGAACGCAATCCGCCTAACACCGCCGGCTCCTGGGCCCACGGAGAATCGCTGGGCAGCGCCGCCAGCAACGGCAGCACCACCGCCTGGCTGTCGGGATTCCCGTTCTTGAGGATCTCCACGACCTTGCTCACCAAGTGCGGATCCGGCGCCGCCGGAGCATCCAGGTTGAGGACGCCCCGCTGGCCATCCTCATAAACGTAGCGCACCGTCTGCCGCACCTCGAGGTTCGGATCTTCCGAGAGCGTCGAGCGCCGCCAGGGTGAAGCGCTCATCGCCCGCTCCGCTGAGCGTGCTGCCCGCCTTCAGCACCTCAATCTTCATCGTGTCGTCAGCGCCCTTGAGGCACGCAAGTAGAGCCTCTTCCAGCTCCGGTCCCGAAGACTTAAAGAAATGGATCAGGTCGCTGTCGTTGCCGATGCGGGTCTGGAAAAATCCGTTGTGCACGTCGTACTTGAAGTCGACCGCCTCGCGATAGGGCGGATACTCATAGCCCGGGCGATGCAGGTCGGGCACTCCGCTGACGTACTTGGTCAGCACCGCGGGCAGGCCGATGGAGACAGTGTTCTCCTTGAGCGTGGGCAGAGCATAGTGGCGCACATGAAAATCCCACAGGGCATTCAGGATGCCTTCGCGTCCCAAGCGGAGTGCCGTTGCGCAGAACTTTCGCCAGCACTTGCGCCTGGTCATGCACCACGGCTTCGTAGCCGGCGCCGATGGCGTTCTTGTCCGCATCTTCCGCGCTGGCGCGCACCCACGCCGTAAGGTAGCCGGTGTTCTCGTCGAGCAAGTCGTAGATACTCTCCTCCAGCCCGCGCCGAACCATCGCGTCGGTCTCCACGTTCATGCGCGTGGCCAGAGTTTCGAGTGTGCTGTTGCGCATCGCCGGCTGATCCACTTGCCAGTAGTACCAACGCCACACGCCGGAGGCAGCTTCGAAGCGGACGAAGGGCACGGGGTCGTTGATGTCGCGTCTCCAGCGCGGCGAGCAATTCCTTATCGCCGGTCAGATCGCGGAAGTGCTGGTTGAAGACGCGCGCAGCGCCCCAGCGGACGCGCGCATTCGGCGAGCCCAGCGCGGCTATCAATTGCAGTGCGCCCGGCAGCGGCTGCGTCCTGGCCGGCGCGAGAGGATCATGCGCACGGCGTAGGCAGAGCTGGACTGCACCATCTTTGTCTGGTCGCCGAGGCGCTTGCATCAGGACCGGCAGCGAACCAGGATCAGCCATGTGGCCCAGCGCGCGCGCCGCGGCTTCGCGAGCCAGCGGCTGATCGCTCTTGATCAGCACTTCGCGAATCTGTTGCAGGACTGGCTCCGGAGCCAGATCCCAAAACTGGTCAAGCTGTGCCAGCAGCAGGGGCAGGTTGTTTTTCGCCAGCTTGGTCGGCGGAGCAGGGAAGCCGGCGTCCCAGTTCTTGGCTTGCGTGGTTCCCGGGTAAAGCGTGGAGAGGGCCATCACGGCAAACTGCGTGGCGCGGAAGGGCGTGTTGAACCCCTGGTAGACGGGGTCGCCTTCCCAACTGCCTTCCTGCCGTTGCGCCGCCATCATGGCCTTCACCGCGATCGCCAGGTGCTCGTCGGTCTCCGGGCGGCGGCCCGCCATGGCTACCGCCAGCACCGCGTTATAGGAGATGAAGTCCGCCGTCTTGGCTTTCTTGTCGAAGGGGTAAGGCCAGCCGCCTTCGGGCGTTTCGTATTCGTAGAGCTGCGTAATGAGCTGATCGATCTGCGCCTGGTACTTGGCGCGGTCGATGGTCGACAGCAGCATGATCTTCCAGTTCAGGTCGATCATGTTCTTGGGCTCGTAGGCAAGGGCCAGGGTCTCTACGTGGTTGCGCTCGGTCAGCCACTGCGGGTCCTTGGTCTGCTTGTAGACCATGTCGAAAGTCTGCCAGCTTTGGGTGGCAATCTCGAACGGGCTCACATCAGGTTCGCAGCCATCGGCCTCGTCGCCGGGCATGGTAGTAACGCCCTTGTAGTGGATCTTGAGATACTCCGCATAGGGCATGTCGAATTTTTCCCGCGGCGGATCATGGGTGACGTTCTGCTCGAATTGGTTGGCGATCAGGGGCAGCCGGCTGGCCACCGTGCGCGCAGTGTAGATCACGCGCACCCAGTTGGTATTGGGCTCTCCATATAAAGGACGCGTGTTGTTGTAAATGCGATCCATGAGGAACTCGAGCTGCGCGCGCTGGGTGGGGGCGTAGCCGTTGTGCACTGCGGTCAGATAGCCGCGGGTGGTGAACTGCGCCGGATGGCAGGCGATGCACAGCTGCGTCTCAGAGTGCTGCATGGTGGTGCGCAGGGCGATGGCGCCGCGGCGCGGCGTATTCGAAAGCCACGAGTCGCCCATATTGACCAGGAAGTCCATGCCCGCGCGCACCGCCAGGTGCGGATCGGAATAAGGCGGAATAGGGAAGTCCGAGGTATGGAGTTGGTAGGCGGGATGATTGCCGGCCACGCGCACGTAGTACTCCTGGCCCGGCTGCAGGATGCGGGTGCGGAACTTGTAGAGCCCGGGGTAATTCTGGGTGGCTTCCACCTGGTAGACAAACTCGCCCGTGTTAAAAGGGACAACATCGTCTTTGCCGAGTTGAAAGATGTCCACATCGAGCGGCACATCGCGATCGGTCACGTTCAGGGTGAAGTAGACCAGCCGCGGCTTGGCTTCCTTAAAGGTGAACTTGAACCATTGGAAGCCTTTGACCATGGCGGCGTAGCCGTCTTCGCTACGCGAGGGAGCGTAGGGGCGTTCGTCGTCGCTGCCATAAATGGTCTGGCCGAACTCGAAGGGCTGTGCGGTTTGCCAGGTGCCGTTGGGCGCGGCGGCGATGGCTCCAGGGGTAAGTCCGCCTTCGGTCCGCAAGTCTGGAGCTTCGAGGATCTTGCGCAGCGAAGCGTTCATCTCCGGCGCAGGCTTGGTCGAGGAGAGGCTCACGGTCACCGGGCCCGCTGTGCGCGGGCGAACGGTCAGATAGAAATCAAGGTCGGCGGTATGCAGCCACTTGGAGTCGATTACGCCCTGCGCGTCTTTCACTGTGGCCAGAACGGCGTCGCTGCCTTGCACTTGCGCGGGATCCTTCACCGCCAAAGTAAAGGCATAGAGAGTGCCGGGCCGCGCGTTGCCCAGCTTGATGTCCTTAACAGTGGGAGGCGGGGCTTGATTGGCGTGGACCGAGCGGGCCCCGTGGAGCAGGGAACCGATAATAACCGCGCACGCAGAAAGGGAAATCAGCCCCCAACACAATCTTGCCCAATTTCGCGAAATTGCCCCCATGCTCCGTGCCTCCCCGGTGGTATGGTCCTGTTGGCTAACCCCAATTTCCAACAGACAAACAATACACCTACCGAACTACGGCACGACACTGCTTTTTCCCGGCCGGGTTGGCCCGGCAAGAGCTTTGCAAGGAACCAAGAAGTAACTTAGGCGCAGGCTTGTAGCCTACTGAGTCTGAGGTGAAGTGGAGTGGGTTGTTGGTGGAGAGAAACCGCCGGTCCCTCCACCCTTATGGTTAGAAAGCCTCATCCGCCGATGGACCATAGAGCGCTGGAACCTTCGACTCCAGCAAGCGCAGGTACACGGTCAACTGTCCTCGATGATGAGCCAGGTGGGTGATGGCGCCGTCGGCGATCATGGCGTAGCGCGGTCCTTCGCTCACTACCTGTCCGTCCATACGAAATCGCCACATCCCCGATAGGTGCTCTTCCGTTGTATCTTCCAGTGCCTTGCGCGACTTAGCCAGCCCCATGGCCAGCATGTGGCACAACTCTGCGCGCGTCTTCACCGGCTTGGTTCGCATAACGTCATTTGCGGGATCGGAGAGATCCAGCTCACGACGGTTGACCATGAACTCAACCCATCCCGGCATCGATGCTACCAACGCGGCCAGGTAGCCCAGTTCCATCGACCGCTCGTGCGGCTTCCAGCTGTTCCGTCCCTCAGGGACACGCTCAATCACCTTGCGCGAGGTTGCTACCTCGTGCTCCAACTGCCATAGGAAAAACTCCCTCAATCCCATCGGTTTTCTCCTCACCATCAACCTAAAGTTGCATATATGACATCGGCTGTCATATATGCTGAAGAAACTAAAAAAGAAGGAGACAACGCCCCATGAAGTCCGACCGCTTGCTCTCCGCCTTGTTGCTGCTCCAAGCGCACGGGCGTCTCTCCACCCGCGAGCTGGCCGAGCGTCTGGAAACTTCGCAGCGCACCGCGCATCGCGATATGGAGGCGCTCAGCGCAGCCGGGGTTCCCGTGCTCGCGCTGCGCGGCGCCCAGGGCGGCTGGGAGCTGGCCCAGGGCTGGCGCACCAAGGTTCCCGGGCTCGACGATGCCGAGCTGAGTGCGCTGCTTATGTCCCAGCCCAGTGCGCTGGGGCATCCTGGTCTTGCCGCCGCAGCGGAACGCGCCTTTGGCAAGCTGCTGGCAGCGATGCCGCAGCGAATGCAAACCCAGGCCGCCTCCATTCGCGCCCGGCTGCACATCGATCCGGCCGGCTGGCATCCCACATCCGGCGGCCTCGATTTGCTGCCTATTGTCCAGGACGCCATCGCTCGCGACTGCAAACTCACCTTCCTCTATTCCGTGCTGACGGCGAGAGCGGCGTGCGCACTGTGGACCCCTTCGGCATCGTGGCCAAGCAGGGAATCTGGTACCTGGTGGCGCGTGCGCCGGCGGGTATGCGCACCTACCGCATTTCCCGCATGCAAGATGCCGTCGTCCTCGCCGTGACCTTCGAGCGGCCGGCAAACTTCGACCTCGCCGCCCACTGGAAAACGGCAACAGCGCAGCTGCAACAAAAGCGCGAGCAGTTTCGCGCCACATTGGCTCTAGCTCCCGATGCAGCCGTCGTGCTGCGTCGCTGGTGCCGCGTTGCCTCCGCGCCGGATGTGCAGCACACACCGGCCATTCCGGATAAGTGGGCGCGTGCTTCATGTCTTCTTCGAGAGCCAGGAGGAGGCACGCTTTGTCGCCCTGGGTTTTGGCTCACGCGCGCATGTCGTCGAGCCGCCCACTCTGCGCGACGAGGTCCTGCAAGAGATGACCGCAGCCGTAGCGCGCCCGCCGATCAGCGTGTTGCGCAACCAAAAACCTCCGTCACTACTATGACGTTCGAGAGCGGGCAATCTGGACATGTGTAGGTATGTTTTCTTTTCATACTCGTCCAAGCCAATTTTTTGGGTTGGTGGAGATCGTGGTTGGCTGACTCTGTTTCCTCTTGGAGCCTCCTCTCAGGGCTTGGACTTTGGGTCGCGCATCAGGAAAGAGAAGTTACCCACCTTATAGACGACCTTACCGTTTCCAGCCGGAGTGGCAGGGACTTTGTGGTCACGGGCAGCCTCAAACGCAGTCACCAGTTGCGGAAGCACGGAAGGCGACGCAACGGGAATGTTATGCGCTCCAAGAACCATCCGCACCTGCGGCGCCAACGCGGCCAGCCGCCGGATGGAAGCGTCATACGCCGCGAGATTAGTCTCCGGAAGATAAATCCAAATGGTTCCGGCATAGTAGGTATCTCCGGTAAACAGCAATCCGTTGGCCGCATCGAAGAGGCTGATTGCGTCCGGCGTGTGGCCCGGCGTGGCGATAATCGTTAGCGATCTTCCCCCCAAATCGATGCGGTCTCCATCGTGCATGAACTTCGTGATCTTCCAGGGACGGGTCGCATAAGCAGCCCGATCGAATCCTTTGGGGAGCGCTCCGCAGATCTGCCCGGGTGCGATCTCTTCTTGCGCAGCCGCGCGCGATCCTTGCGCGTTCTTGCGAGTGAAATCGGTGTCCATGCCGTAGACGGTGTCAAACTGCCAATTGCCGCCGACATGATCGTCGTGGGTATGAGAGTTCAACACCACGATCGGTAACTGTGTCAGCTGTGCCGTGACACTCTTGACGTCACTGATGCCCATGCCGGTATCGAAGAGCAGGGCGCGCTGCCGGCCGACGATGAGGTAACCGATGGTCTCTTCCGACTGGTGGGGTTCGTAGATGGCGAAAACCGCGGGCGCGACTTTGTACACCTCGAACCACGCATCGCTGACCGGCACACGCTGGAGGGTCTTATATTCCGCTCGGGGAAGCGCACGGCACCAGTCGGGGATCTCCGTTTGCGCAACCAGGCTGGGTGCGGAGAGAGCGCCCCAGACCAATAAGGAAAACAGTGCTTGTTGGAAGGATCGTTTGATAGAGACCGCCGTAGCCAACATAGGTTGGAGTGAATCTAGAGTCTATCCTCTTGCTGGCCGGGCAGAGCAGGGATAGGCTGGAAGCTTATGCGAACGATCCCGCTTGTCCTTGTTTGTGGCGCGCTGCTGACAAGTTATGCATTTGCCCAGTCGACGATGCCCGGTATGGAGCATCACCACCACGACGGTACGTCCGAGCAGTTGGGGCACGTGTCCTTCCCCACCTCCTGCGCTGCCGGGTCGCAGGCGCCGATGCAGCGCGGTGTGGCTCTCCTGCACTCCTTCGGATATACCGTGGCGCAGATGCAGTTTGAGGCCATCGCGAAAGATGATCCCGCTTGCGCGATGGCGCACTGGGGGATTGCGATGACGCAATTTCAGGAACTGTGGGGGCGTCCCGACGCAGCATCTCTGAAGCGGGGCGCGGAAGAGATGGCCAAGGCCCGCGCGCTGGCTGCCCCGCCGGCGACGATCACGCCGCGTGAGCAGGCGTACATCGCGGCGCTGAGCGCGTTCTTCAATCCAGCTGATATTCCATTTCAGCAGCGGGCCGATGCCTATGAGGCAAAGATGAACGCGCTGCATCAGCGAATTTCCCGATGACGTGGAGGGAGCGGCCTTCGACGCTCTGTCCATGCTGGCTTCGGTGTCGCCGGACGACACATCACTGAGCCATGAACACCAGGCGCTGGCCATCCTGGTGCCGCTGTTCGCGGCGCATCCGGAGCATCCCGGACTGGCGCACTACATCATCCACACCTGCGACACGCCGGCGCTGGCGCCGGACGGCCTGGGGGCCGCGCGGGAGTATGCCAGGATTGCGCCGTCGTCTCCGCACGCGCTGCACATGCCGAGCCATATCTTTGCCCGGCTTGGCATGTGGCCAGAGGATATCGATTCGAACCTGGCTTCGGTCGCCGCGTCGGAGAAGGCGGAAGCGGCAGGCCAGCCGGGCAGCGCGCACCAGATGCACGCGGATGAGTTCCTGATCTATGCCTATCTGCAGGTGGGCCAGGATGAAAAGGCGAAGGTGCTGACCGAATAAGATGCGCGCCATCAGCGAACATATGAGCGCGATGCCGGGCATGGACGATATGAAAGACGACGGCCCCTTCTTCGACAACGAGCTGAGAGCGATCTATGCCGCGGAGATGCACGACTGGAAGGCGCTTGCGGTGCCAGACGCCGGAGCCGGGATCAAGTCCCACGGAGACGTTCTTTACCTATTGGGGGCAGGGAATTGCGGCCGGCCATCTGCGCGATGCGAAGCTGGCGGCGGCTGCCTTGAAGGGCTTCGATGGAAGCTTCGAGGCGCTGAAGAAGTCTCCGCATGGCAGAGTTTGCCAGCGCGCTCGAAGTGAAGCGAGACGAGATGGTGGGCTGGCAGGCTTTTGCCGAGGGTCATCCCGATGCCGCGCTGATCGCGATGCGCAAGGCCGCCGACCAGCAGGACAAGCTGGGGCAGATGGAAGTCGATATCCCCGCGCGCGAAATGCTGGGCGATCTGTTGCTGCTGGAAAACAAACCCGCGGAGGCGCTGACGGAGTATCGCGTAGCGCTCAAGCTGAGCCCCAATCGTTTAAATGGATTGCTCAGCGCCGGCGAGGCAGCCGAGCAGGCGCAGCGCCCGGACGAAGCGCGCGGCGTTCTACAGCGCCGCGGCGAAGCAGACCGATGCCGGGGCGCACACGCAGCGGCCTGAAGTTGCGCACGCGGTGAAGATGGCGGACGCCACGGTGGCTGACTTGCATTAAAGTATTGCGTCCATCGCCATCAATCGCGCGGAGCTGTGTGACTTCGATTCACTGGGCGGGCTGCCGTAGCCGCGTAATGCTGGTCGAGCCCCTGGCGTACCAGGGTCTTGATTACCGCTTGTCGGCTAACATTCAGCTCTTGCGCCTGACGGTCCAGCTCTTCCAGCATTGGTGCGGTGAAGTCCACATTTACGCGTTGTACCGGCGATACCATTCGTCCGCCATTGGTGAAAAAGCGCGACACATCTTTGCCTTCATCAGCCATGCGCGCGATGCTCTCAGCCGCCGCTGGTCTTCTCTTTGCGTTACGAGTGTTCTTCATAGAGTGTCCGCTCCTCGCGAGTCGCCCTCCACAGGGTCACGGGTATAACAGTTATACTATTAGAGCTTCCAAATATTTAATAAAAACGCCACGGTGGCTGACTTGCATTAAAGTAATCCGAGGATGACCAACCGTCGAGACTTTCTGAACCTTATGGGTCTGGGCTTCGCCGGCATGGCCGGCCGCTCCTGGCTCTCCGCCGTCGCCCAGAGTGCAGGCATCAACGATGCCGATCTTGTCGTGTTCAACGCCAAGGTGTACACCGTCGACCCGCGCATGCCCCAAGCCGAGGCCTTCGCCGTCAAGGGCGGACGCTTCCTCGCGGTGGGCAGCACCGCCGAAATCAAAGGCCTCATCGGCAAGAAGACACAGACCTACGACGCCAAGCAAATGACCGTGGTTCCCGGCTTCATCGATGCCCACAACCACGGCGGCGGCGAAGGCCTGCTCTACGACGTGCTGGTCGGCAATCCCTACCAGGTGGAGTTCGTCACCATCGACAGCATTGTCGAAAAGCTGCGCGTGCGCGCCCAGGCTACGCCGCCCGGCTACTGGGTCGAGGGCTATTTCCACGATGACACCAAGATTAAAGACAAGCGCCCACTGAATGCCCAGGACCTCGATCGGGTCTCGACCGTGCACCCGGTCTGCGTGCATCATCGCGGCGGCCACACCGGCTTCTACAACAGCAAGGCCTTCCAGATGGCGGGCATCACCAAGGACACGCCCAACCCCTACGGCGGAACCTACGACAGAAATGACAAGGGCGAGCTCAACGGCCGCGTGACCGATCGCGCGATGCCCACCATCGATAAGGCGGGGCAGCGCGTGACCTACTCTGCGGAAGTGAAACAGAAGCGCGTCTTCGACGGCGTCGCGTTCATGTCGCAGAAGTTCGTCCAGTACGGGCTGACCACGGTCCACCATGACGAAGCCGGTGTGCTCCCGGCCATGCAGGAGCAGCGCATCCGCGGCGGACTGCTCCACCGCGTCAGCTATGAGCCCTACGATGAGTTACTCGAAGCGATGATCAGCAACGGCATCGAAACCGGCTTCGGCGATGAGTACATCAGCTTCGGCGCCACCGCCGAGCACACCGTCGACGGCTCCTTTTCTGAACGCACGATGGCCATCAGCACCCCCTATAAGGACATCACTCCGCCCTACCATGGCAATCTCACCGAGACGCAGGAGGACCTGAACGCCTGGGCGGAGCGGGTGCACCGCGCCAACATCCGTCTCAACTGTCATGCCAACGGAGATGTGGCCATCGACCGCGTCCTCACGGCGTACGAGCGGGCGCTCAAGCTCTATCCACGCGCCGGCGCGCGGCCCAAGATTACGCACTGCAGCCTGGTGAATGACAGCCTGGTGGCGCGCATGAAGGCCATGGATGTGGTCCCCGCTGAGTTCAGTACCTATGCCTATTACAATTCCGACAAGTTTCACTTCTACGGCGAAGACGTGATGCAGCACATGACGGCATTCCGTACTTTGATCGACGCCGGGATCACGCCCGCGGCTGGTTCGGACTTCAGCCCGGGCCCGTTCGCCCCGCTGATGGCGATGCAAGGAATGGTTACGCGCACCGGTTGGAACGGCGAGACCTGGGGAGCTAACCAGAAGATCTCCATCGATGAGGCGCTGCGGGTCAATACGCTCAATGGCGCCTATAACGCGCGCGAGGAGACGATCAAAGGATCGATCACCGCGGGTAAGTTGGCGGATTTCGTCGTGCTGGCCGATGACTTCCACACTGTCGATGAGGAGAAGATTAAGGACATCCAGATTGTCCGCACGGTAGTAGGCGGCAAGACGGTTTACCAGGGATGACGTGGTTGAAACGGAGTGGCTATATAAGGCTCGCGTTGAGTGGATATTGTCGCCGGGCCGATTTGGGGCGATAGTGGCGCCAAGGGGCAAGCCATGCGAAATCGAACCAGGTCCGCTGCGAGTCTTTTTATCTTGTTATTGTTGTTGGCCCTCATTCCTGCGCCCGGCGGCTCTCAAAATCAGCCGCTAGGCGCTATGCAAATGCAAAACAAGGGCAATGTCGTGTACGTCTGTGCCTGCCTGAAAACAAGGTCCTGCGAATGCATGACCGAAGCCAAGGCCGAGGGTCCATGCGCCTGCGGGACGAAAGGCGGCCCGCCATTGAAAGCAGTGCCGAGTGATAGCTCCTGGGCAAGAGAGAACCGTAGCGAACTGGCGAAGTAGTTCAAACCAACAGCTTATCCATCATGCTACGGAATCCCGGAAAATCCAGGGACTGCATTCCGTCTGACAGCGCACTTGCCGGGTCCGGATGCACTTCGATGATCAGGCCATCGGCGCCTGCCGCCAACGCTGCCCGGGACATCGCTGGAATCAGGTCGCGTCTGCCCGTGGCATGCGAAGGATCGGCGATCACCGGCAAATGGCTGAGTTGCCGTGCCAGCGCCATGCCGGCCAGGTCGAGTGTGTTGCGCAACTCCGGATCATACGATCGGATACCCCGTTCGCAGAGCACGACCTGGGTATTGCCCCCGGCCAGCAGGTATTCGGCGGCCAGTAACCACTCTTTTACCGTGGCCGCCGGGCTGCGCTTGAGCAGGATAGGTTTTCTTAATTGTCCAAGACGCCGAAGCAGAGCGAAATTCTGCATATTGCGCGCGCCCACCTGCAGCATATCTACGTGCTCCGCGACCACCTCAATGTCGTCGGTGCTCAGGATCTCCGAAACGATAGGCAAACCTGTTTGTTCGCGAACCCTGCTCAGAATCTCGAGTGCTGCCACGCCCAGTCCCTGGAAGTCATAGGGAGAGGTGCGTGGCTTATAGGCGCCTCCGCGCAAGATCACGGCGCCTGCGGACTTGACCGCTTCTGCAGTGGCCAGAGTTTGCTCATAGGACTCCACGGAGCAGGGTCCGGCAATGACGATGGGGTGGCCGGCTCCGATCTCCACTGTCCCTACGCGAACGATCGTTCGCTGGTTGCCGGTGGTACTCATTCCCTTGAGGTTAGTGTCCGCTTCTACGGTAAGGCTGGGCATATTTAATCCTCGCTTTGGTTAGAAATGCAAAAGGGCCGCGACTTTGGTCGCGGCCCTTGATGGTGAATGCGCTCTTTTAGATCAAAGAATCAGAGTCGTAGATGCGCACACGCCGCCAGAGCCGCTACTGGATACCAGTAGCGGTAGGTAAAGAAAAACGACTGGCGCTGCGCTATCTGCATGCAGGTTTAGATTAACCCGAATTCTTCCTATTTGTGAAGACCGAGCCTTTTCCAGCACAAGATCAGCCTGAAGGGAGGACTGCCAGACTGCAAAACAATGCTGGGTGCCCCATTCAAGCCTGCTTTTGGCTTGAGTGGGATAACACTGCTGCCAGTTCGCGCCTTCTTGCGGTCCACTCGGATTCAATCTCCACCCGCCCTACGATCCCCGTAGCGTAATGGCAGTAACTACTCGACTCCCAATCCTGCGGGCACGCACACAACCCGCGCTTCACGGGATTGCGATGAATATAGCCAAGTTTTTCTACAAACTGCTCCCGATTGTGGACATTGAAGTCGTAGTAGCGCTTTTGCCAGAAGTGCTCTGCTTCCCGGACCAACCGCCGTGACACACCTTGCTTTAGCGACTTGAGCGCGTCGGCTAATGTCCTGCGCTCGGGTTCTCCGATCAACAGATGGACGTGCTCCGGCATTACAACATACCCGTAGACGCAGAGATCGAAGCCTTCTCTTACGCGCTCCAGCGCAGCTTCGAACGTGTGTCTACTTGTGTTCGTCGTGAAGAATGGACGGCGATGATAGCAAGAGAACGTTACAAAATGGCTTTGACCGGATTCGTGAAATCGTTTCAAACCGGAAGGCACTAAGTCAGCTTACGCGCATTGTCCCACTCAAGCCACCAGAAGTCTTGAATGGGCATTCGCTATCCCACTCAAGCCAAAGTACGGCTTGAATGGGGCACCCAGCATTATGTGGCGATCCGAGGATGGTAGGAAGCGTGGCTTCTTTGTCCTTCTGCGCTTCTGCCGGTACACTTTGTGCGCAAGCCAGGAGGTTGGGATGATGCCTGAAGTAGTGGTTCGAACTGCCGTACCGGAGGATGCCCCCGTGTGCGGGCAGATCTGTTTCGAAGCCTTCTCAGCGATCAGCACGGCCCACGGCTTTCCCTGTGATTTCCCAGGGCCCGAAGCTACGACCGGCTTGCTTTCCAGCTTGTTTTCGAGTCCTGGCTTGTATTGCGTGGTGGCGGAAAGCGGTGGCCGCATCGTGGGCAGCAATGTCCTGGATGAGCGCTCCGTGATTCAAGGTGTCGGCCCAATCACGATTGATCCCAGCGCTCAAAACCTCGGAGTTGGCCGTAAGCTCATGCAGGCGGTGATGGATCGTGCGCACCAGCGCGGCGCCGCCGGAATTCGCTTGGCACAGGCAGGTTTTCACAATCGCTCGCTTGCTCTGTATGCCTCACTCGGCTTTGATGTCCGGGAGCCATTGTCATGCATGCAGGGGAGGACGCAGGAAAGAAGCCTGCCTGGATGCCAGGTGCGCCCGGCTAAACCTGGTGACAGGGAAGCCTGCAATGCTTTGTCGCGGCGAGTTCACGGATACGACCGAGGCGTCGACCTGGCCCAAGCAATCGAACAGGGCACTGCGCGCGTGGTGGAGCGCGATGGCCGCATCACAGGATACACCACCCACCTGGCGTTCTTTGGACATTCCACGGCGGAGACGAACGTGGACTTGCAATCCCTCATTGCTTCGGCAGAATCCTTTGCGGGGCCGGGAATTCTTGTGCCTTCAAGAAACCATGTTTTGTTCCGCTGGTGCTTGACCAACGGCCTGCGCGTAGTCCAGCCGTTGACCTTAATGAGCACCGGACTCTATAGCGATCCTTCCGGGGCGTGGCTACCGTCCGTGCTCTTTTGAAACCTCGCCTATAATGGCTGGTCGAGTAAGGGCGACATTTTCTAAGACGAGGGACCGATGGCTCATTGGACGCGTAGGGGATTTATAGGATCGCTTTCGGCGGCAGCGGCCGCAAAGGCGTTTGCCGCTCAACAGAAGGGCAATCTGCCGGCTGCTGAAAAACGGGCTGGCCAGGTGCCGATCAAGATCATCGATCTTCGGTGCGCCATCATCGGGCGGAATCCGACGGTGCGCATCGTCACCGATCAAGGTGTTTCCGGGTATGGTCAAGCCGAATCCTACAAGCCCTATCTCAAGCCGATGGTGCTCTTCTACAAAGACTATCTTCTGGGCGAAGACCCGACCGACGTACAACGCGTGATGTTGAAGATTCGCCGGCTGGGTGCGTTCAAGCCCTGGGGTGCTGCGGTGAGCGCGATCGAGATCGCGCTGTGGGACATCGCCGGGCAGGTAGCCGGAGTGCCGGTATACAAACTGCTCGGAGGCAAGATCCGGGACCGCGTCCGCATCTACAACGGAGGCGTCCGCTTCCCCATGACCGGCCATACGCCGCAGGATTACGCGGAGAACATGCAGAAAATGAAGGATGCCAAAGAGGGCTTCACCCTGATTAAACAAGCCGTCGGCTTTCACGATCCGGCCATGATGCCGGCCGTGCCCAATGCCTGGTACGACGAGCCGCCGCGGAAAGGAGCCTCGCATCCCGATCGCGGCATGATGACGGAACGCGGCCTGGACAATGTGATCGCCTGCGTCGAAGCCATGAAGAAGGTGCTGGGCACCGAGATCGGGCTCGCCCTTGACTGCGGACCAGGCTGGACGGTCAAGGATGCGATCACCTTCGCGCGGGCGCTGGAACCGCTGCGCATCGCATGGCTCGAGGACCTGATCACCGGTGACTACACGCCGTATCCCAACGCCGATCTTTTTCGCGAAGTCACCGTCAGCACCACGATCCCCATTCATACCGGAGAGGAGATCTACCTCAGGGAGAACTTCAAAGACCTCATTGAGAAACAGGCGGTGAATATCGTGGGACCCGACCCGGAAGACGTGGGTGGGATCGCGGAGATGAAGTGGATCGCGGAATACGCCGACCTGCACGGCATCCAGATTGCTCCCCACGGCATTTTCGACGGGCTCTTCGGGTTAGCCGCGCATGTGCAGGTGGCAGCCGCGTTGCCGCAAAACTACATCGCCTTCGAGTATCCCCTGGGCCAGCCTGAGTGGTGGTACGACATTGTCGAAGGTCTGCCGAACCCGATTGTCGATCATGGCTTCATCAACGTATGGGATAGGCCCGGTCTGGGGATCACCTTCAATGTTCAGGCCGCAAAACCGCACCTGGCGGATGAGGATCGTCATTTCTTCGACTGACCTGGGGGCCACGCTACTCGTGCCGGATAGCCGTCATGGGTTCAATCCGCGCCGCTCGCAACGCAGGCAGAAGAGTAGCTGCGGCGGCGATTGCAGCCAGTGCAGCAAAGGATGTGACGAGCACCCAGGGATCACGAGGGGAGGTATCGTAGAGAAAGCTTGCCAGCGTCCGTGACGCGAGAATGGCTGCGATCAATCCTGCCAGCGAGCCGACGGCCGCGATGGCTGCGTTTTCCCGAAAGGTCATCGCCATGACTGCTGCGCGCCGCGCTCCCAGGGCCATGCGGATGCCGATTTCGCTCGTTCGCCGCGCCGTGGCATAGGCCAGTGTTCCATAAAGGCCGATCCCAGTCACGAGCAGCGCACACCCGGCAAAGAATACCGACAGCAGCGCCATCATCCTCTCTGCACTCACTGATCGCGTCGAGCACATCGTTCATCGACGTGAGTACCGGCGCAGGGATGGTCGGAGCCAGCCGTGACGCCAGCTCGTGCACGGCCCCCGCCAGCGGCGCTTGTGGCCCATCCATCCGAACCACTGCACTCAACGATGGCTTCTCCTGCGGGTCTTGCATGATGGGCACATAGGCGTCTGGCGTCGCGGGTTCACGCAGATCGTGATACTTCGTGTCGCCCACGACACCCACTACCTGATAGGAGATCTTCTCTCCAAGCGTTCATCACCTGCTGCTCCCAATGCATCGCGGCTGGGAAAGAGCAGCTTGGCCGCCGACTGGTTCAGGATCATCTTCAGCCCCGAAGTTCGGGTATCGTTCCAGCCGAATTCACGCCCTAAATAGAGCGGAATGCGCATTGTCTCGAAGTAATTTGGCGCCACACTATTCATGTTGAGCGTGTGGGGGCTCTCACCCGGTGCGGAGTATCGTCCATTCCAATGACGGTGAGAAAGCGGCACGATGAACTGAAAGCTCACGTTCCTGACACCCGGTTGACGGCTCAGTTCCTCGCCCAATTGCTCGATAAACCTGCATCAGCGCATCGCCTTCGAGTGGCTGCTTATCCATGCTGAAGGCGATATTGATAAGTCCCTTGGGATCGAAACCCACTCCTGACTGGAAGAGCCGCACGACAGGCTAGTGGCCAGCAGCCCCGCGCCGACCACCAGCATCATCGCCAGCGCGACCTCCGATGCCAGCAGCACCGGAGCCAGAACCTTACGCAGCTCGTGGGGCTGGCTTGCGTGTTGGCCATGCTTGATGTGGTCGCTCAGGTTGCCCGACGTGGCTTGCAGTGCGGGAACCAGTCCAATCAGCAGGGTCGAAACAACGGCAATGATCGCGGCGAAGCTAAATACGCGGAGATCGACCGAGGTGTCGATCTGGTTGTTTTGTATAAAGCTATTGCCGCGCACCAGAAGCACGGCCAGTGAACGGCTGACCATCGAAGCGGCCAGCATTCCGCAGGCTGTTCCCAGGAACGCAATCAAGAGGCTCTCTGTCAGCAGTTGCTGAATCAGCCGCCGGCGCGTGGCGCCCATCGCCAAGCGCGTCGCCAACTCCCGCTTGCCGCGCGGCGCCGCGCGCCATCAGCAGGCTTGCCAGATTCAGGCATCCCAGCAGCAGAATTCCTCCGCACATGGCGAACATGGCCACTAGCGGCTTACGGAACAGGGAGCGGACATACGTATATCCACGCGATCCTGGCTCGGCCACGAAATGGAAATGGGCCTTTTCTGCGTCCGCGATGTAACTCGCGTCGGCAGCAGTCTGGTGCAGGATAGGGCTGGATACTGTAAGCAAGCGCGCATTCGTCTGGTCGAGGGTTAGCGCCGGGCTGCAGCCGCGCAACTACAGTAATCCACCAGGCGTGAATTCCAGCAGAGATATGGTCTCTCGGCGCGTCAATGATCGGGTCGGCCGACAGCGGAGCAAATATCATGGGCCTTTGCGTCGGGTCGGCTCCTATAAACCGCTTAGGCATTACCCCAACCACCGTAAATGGCGTGTTGGCGATGACCATCTTGCGCCCGACAACATCTGGGGCGCGGTTGAACCAGTGGTTCCAGAAATCTTCGCTGATCACAACCGCGAGCCCTGCCGGACTGCCTCCCGGCTGGTCGTCCTGGGGCGTCAGGTAGCGGCCCAGCAATGGCGGCGTTTCCAACGCCTGGAAGAATTGTCCGCTGACCAGCATTCCGTGGATATTTTCGTTGCCGGAACGGCCCTGCACCTGAAACGTATCGCCGTTGAAGGCAAAGACATCCGCGAAGATGTCGTGCCTGTCCTCCAGAGCCGCGGAAAAACGGCGTACAGAACGCGTAGTTGGGCTGAGGGACGTTCTCATCCATGCGCAGGACAACCAGCTGTTCGGCGTGAGGCACAGGAAGCGGCCTCAGCAGCAAACCGTTGAGTCAGTGAGAAGACGGCCGTGTTCGCTCCCACGCCAACAGCCAGGGTCAGAATCGCGACTGCGCTAAAGCCTGGCGACTTCGACAGCAACCGCACAGAAAATCCGAGGTCGCGAAGAAAGTTTTCCAGAGTCTCAAACTGCCACAGCTCGCGGAGCCTTTCCTGCCAGCGGCTGGCGTTGCCAAACGCCCGTCGTGTCGCTAAGTCAACTTCGAGTGGTGGACACACCCTGCCGCAGCAGCTTCTCACGTAACAGCGTCTGATGAAAATCCAGCTCTTCGGCCATGTCGCGATCCATGCGCCGCTTATGAAACAGTGCCCGCAACCGTTTCATCAAACTCATGAAGACCGGGAATCATATGGATCATCCTCAGGAGGCCTGCATCACAAAAGCGACCGCCGTCGACAGCCGCGCCCAGCGCTGCGATTCGGCATTCAGCCGCTTCTTGCCCTCAGCGGTCAGTCGATAAAACTTCGCCCGCCGATTGTTCTCTGAAAGTCCCCACTCTGCCTTGAGCACGCCCCGTAGTTCCAGCCGGTGCAGTGCAGGGTAGAGCGCCCCTTCCTCCACCTTCAACACTTGCTGCGAGGTCTGTTGGATCCACTCCGCCACCGCGTACCCGTGCATTGGCCCACGTACCAATGCCTTCAGAATCAGCATCTCCAGCGTGCCCTGGATCAGTTCTCCGGTTTCGCTTTTGTCTTCCATAAGCCTCTTAGGGTAAGAAGCTATTGAATTCCCAGCTGGATTGTCAAGGTAGATTGGGGAAGCCGCTACTTCGAAGGATCGACGAGTGCCTGGTAGACCGTGGCGTGGCTGCGGTATTCCAGGCTGTGATTGTCGCGACCGCCCATGCGCTGAATCATGGACGACAAAAACAATATCGTTGGTGGGATCCACCCAGAACCAGGTACCGGCCGCGCCGTCCCAGAAGAAGGTGCCTTTGCCGTCGGGTAGGGCTGCGTCGGCCGGATCGAAGACCACCGCGCAGTTGAAGCCGTAACCAAAGCCAGGTCGCATGATGTGCTGGCCGATGCCGAATTCCCCGGTGAGCAGGTTGGCCGGAAGATGATTCGAGGTCATCAGCTTGACCGTGGCCGGAGCGAGGATGCGCTTACCCTCGAGCTCGCCGCCATTGCCCAGCATTTGCGCAAAGTGATAGTAGTCCTCGGCGGTGGAAACCAGGCCGCCACCGCCTGAGGGCATGGTGGGCTGGGTTGCATAGTCCATGACACGGCTTCCTGGCGGTGGGCCGGCCACTAGCTGCCCCTGGGCATCGGCGTGGTAATTGGTGGCGAATCGCCCACGTTTCTCCTGGGGAACGAAGAAGCCCGCATCCTTCATCTCCAGCGGAACGAAGATCTGGTCGCGCATGAAGTCGGGCAGCGACTGACCTGAGAGTTTTTCGACGATGTATCCCTCGATGTCCATGGATAGGCTATAGGTCCAACCCT
This sequence comes from uncultured Acidobacteriaceae bacterium, assembly GCA_963721125.1. Taxonomy (GTDB): domain Bacteria; phylum Acidobacteriota; class Terriglobia; order Terriglobales; family Acidobacteriaceae; genus PALSA-350. The sequence continues at coordinate 975,960 of CAVRHZ010000002.1, forward strand.
TGCCCGGTTGATAGTTCAAAGGAATCGTTGCCAGTTTGCCGATCATCTCCTGCAGGTTGGGCGAGTCCATTACTTTCTGGTCGTGGTACATCGCGTCCACCACCGTGTGGCCGGAGCCATAGGAGAAACCTGCGGAGTGCGACATGAGCTCCCGCATGGTGGGAGCATGGTCGGGTTCGACCAGGATCATCTTGCCGTTTGCATCCACGCCCTGAAACACTTTGAGCTGAGCGAACTCGGGAATGTATTTCGCGATCGGGTCAGACGGCAGCCACTTGCCTTGTTCGTAAAGGATCATCATGGCTACTCCGGTGACCGGCTTGGTCATAGAGTAGTCGCGAAAGATAACGTCCTTCGTCATGGGCGCGCCGGTGGCCATGTATCGAGAGCCGTAGGTGCGATAGTCCACTACTTTGCCATGGCGCGCAAGAATGGTGACTGCGCCGGCCAGCTGCTTCTGGTCCACCTCTTGCTGGATCAATGCATGCAGCTTTTCCAGCCGCTGACTGGAAAAGCCCACAGTCTCGGGTTTCACCACGGTTACCTCGGCTGAGGGATGAATCGCCGTCTGCGCTTGAACAGGAGATGCCGTGGCCATCAAGAGGCCTGCTGCAATCACGCTACCAGCGATACAAATTGTTCTCATCGATTCCTCGTTGGCCTAGCTTACCGTATCCTCTTCGAAACCGGTTATAACAAGAAAGGGCGCGTGCTTACCGTCGAACCCGGCCGGAGTAGTATCCCTGAAACAGGATAATCAGGAAGAGAGATCTAGTTAGGGGAGTTACAGGAAAGGTGATTGCGACCAGCGGGAATGTCTTTGCAGATATGGAGCTGCCGGATGCCTTCTGAGCTGGACACCAAAGACGCCTCAGAGCCACGATTATCCGTGTGGTGGAACGGCGCGGGCTGACCCAAGCTGAAGTCGCGGCAGCGCTCGAAATTAATCAGCCCAAAGTCTCCGCCCTGCTGCACTACAAGCTGGAAGGCTTCTCCGTCGAGCGCCTGATGCGCTTTTTACTAGCGCTTGGACAAGATGTCGAGATCGTCGTGAAGCCGAAGCCCCGCTCTCGTTCCGCTCGTATCGCGGTCTTCGCGGCCTGAACCTTGCGCCGTCGACAAGCGCCCCAGAAGCAGCGCTCAGGCAAATTGATCCAAATTCATGCCCAGCTTATAAGTTTCCCCATGCGCGAGCAGCTCCTCCCACGTCACCTCGCGTTTCTCGTACCCGGCCATGCGGCCGAGCATGCAGCTGAGAGCTGTCTCTACCCCGGCGGCTATCTGGTTGTGGCATGGACCGGAGGTGATGCTGTCGATGAAGGTGCGCTCCTTATCCCTATCAGCAAACTTGAGGTTGTCCTCAAAGCTGCCGTTCGCAGCAAATTTGGCGGGCGCCGCGGCGGTGTTCATCGAATCCTGCCACGCCCAGGCTTGAGAGCCCGTAATCTGCACCGGCCCGGCGTAGGGAACCGTCGCAGAGCCATTCCCTCCGTACAGACTGAGCCCAGCGTTAAAGTCCGGGATTGCCAAACTGGGTGGAAGCGAACGCGAAATGAACCTCATCGGGATAAGTGAAGTCGACCTGGTAGTTATCCCAGCAGTCGCCGGCGTGGGTCAGGATATTGCGCCCTCCGGTTGCCGCGGCCTTCAGCGGGTGAGCGCCGAGCATCCAGTTGCAGAGATCGATGATGTGGATGTTCTGCTCCACCAGGATGTCTCCGGAAAGCGCGCGATACCAGAGCCAGTTGCGCAGCCGGTACTCATCGGGCGAGGCGCCCGGGTGAACCTTTTCCTCTGACGGCAGGAGCATTGTAGTAACCGGCGACGGAGCCCATCTTGCCCAGGGCGCCGGCCTTGATCTTCTCCGCGATGGCTGCGATGGGCGGCGCGCTGCGGCATTGGAAACCGACATCGACGCTTTGCGTGGGCTTGACGCGTTTCGCGATCTCGAGCGCCTGCTTGGCCTGAACCACGTCCACCCCGACTGGCTTCTCACAATAGACATGCTTGCCCGCAGCGACCGCGGCTTCGAGATGCTGCACGTGGAAGAACGGCGGCGTGGAGATCTGAATGAGGTCGACATCCTTAGAGGCCACCAGCTGTTCAAATGCATGCGGGCCGTGGAAGAGCAGCTTGCTGTCGATGGGTGCACGGCCCAGGCCGGCGTTGAGCTGATCGAAGTGAGCTGCGGCCCAGCGCCAACTTGTCGGGGAAAATGTCGGCCAGCGCAACCACCTGGGCCGTAGTGCTCTTGGAAAACGAAGTGGAGACGGTGGTGCCGCGGTTGCCGCAGCCGAGCAGACCCAACCGTACGGCAGAGTTCGCCTGGTAACTAAATGCGGTGCTGGGCTTGAGAAGAAGCAGGCCACAGGCGCTTCCGGTTTGGAGAAATTGCCGGCGGTTCATCATGCCATCACTTCCCGCAGTACGCGTTCGAGAAAGAGCTTTTCCTGACGCACATCTGCGATCTGTTGCGCGCCCGAGGTCTCGCGCTCTATGGAGAGAACGCCGGTGTAGCCAAGACGATGGAGCTTGGTGAATACGGTGCGGAAGTCGACGACGCCTTTGCCCATGATTACCTCTTCGCCCAGCTTGTCGGGGTCCTTCGGCCAGAGGCCATCTTTGGCATGGACATTGCGGACATAAGGACCAACGATGTCGACCGCTTCGACCGGATTAGCCTTGCCATAAAGGACCAGGTTGGCGGTGTCGAGGCCGACGCCGAGGTTGGGCATGGCGACGTCGCGGATGGCGCGCAGCATGGTGATCGGGGTCTCCTGGCCCGTCTCCATCAGGAAGTCCTGACCATTGCCCTGGCAGTGCTTGGCGACGGTGCGGATGGCTTCCACGGCTTGCGGATAAAGCGGGTCGGCCGGATCCTCGGGAATAAAACCGCAATGCGTCTGCACCTGCAGAATGCCCACTTGCTTGGCGAAATCCGATACCTGGCGCAGGGCGTCGATGCGTGCTGCGCGGGTCTTGGGGGGCACCAGGCCAATGGTCGAAGGGCCACGGGTAAAGTTCCACTCCAGGGGGCCCGGGCCCACGACTTCGACGCGGTTGCGGTGAGCTGGTACTTGGCCAGCAGATCGCGGAACTGGGCAGCCAACGCCGGAGTAAAGTTGCCAATGTATTTGTCCAGAGATAGGAAGCAGGTGGAAAAGCCCAGCTCGTGCACCGTCCGGAAATGTTCTTCGGGGGAGCCGTAGGGACTGATGACCCAGCCCAGGGCAAACGGCTTGAGGGGTGCGGGCGGCGTGGCGCCGAGAGCCGAGGCGGGCTCGAGTACCTGATTAAGTACAGTGGCGGCGGCAAGGCCGGCGAAGTGTCGTCGATTCATCCAGTTCACTATAGGACAACGAGGAGCAGGCGCGCCCCAAAAATCTGCGCCAGAGCCTCCCTGCAAAAATCCCGCGGCTCGCTGCAAAGGCGTGGAAGGCAAGCAGGGAAGCAGACCATGCTCAGTTGCATGAGCGTCCCTATGCTGCTTCTGGCCGCCTTCGCCCTGACTCTTCCTGCTATTCCGGCGCGCGCGCAAGACTCTGCGCGGGCCTCCATCATGCAGGCCTATCAATTGTGGCGCAACGGGCAGCCGAAGGCGGCCATTGCGATGCTGGAACCCATGTTGCGGCAGGACACGCTGGGATTCACAGAAGGGGAACGCGGCGCCGCCTGGGATCTTCTTGGATCGTCTTACCAGGACCTGGAGATCTTTGATCGGGCGAGGGAGGACTATGGGAAGGCGGTACAAGCTCTGCGATCGGTTCCGTCCGCGCAGGCCCAATATGCGGCGGCGCTCAACAATTTTGCCACCCTGGAACAGACGCTGGGGGAGAAGGACTCAGCGAAGGCGCTCAGTAAGAAGGCGGCACATATTTACGAGCAACTCGGAGACCCTGCTGGGATTGCCAGCGCAAGCACCACTCTCGCTGGGATTGCCACCGCCCAGAAGGATTTCAAGACAGCGCGACGCTTCCTCGCAAGGGCCTTCGAGCAAGCGCAAGGCACCACCCAATGGAAGGACGATGACTATGCAACCATGTACGCGGTGCGGAGCGCACTGGCATTGCATGACGGAAAGAACGAGGAGGCGATTTCCTCCATCCAACAAGCGATCGATCGCTGGACTCATGGACATGGACCCAGCTATTTCATGCTTGCCACTGGTTATCTTTTACGGGCCAAGGCATGGGCAAGATCTGGAGAGTATGCCCACGCCCTGGCAGACGCGCAACATGCACTCGCCATCGATGACGTGGCCATAGGCAGAAATACCCTTGGCTATCTAACCGCAGAGACGGAATACGCGCAGATTCTCAAGGCTTCTGGAGCGAAGGAGCAAGCGTCACGGCTCAAGAAAGAAGCCGGCAGCGCGCTGGCCGAACTTGTAGTCGCGGCAGTGCAACGGATGTACCATAGATGCCAACAGTTTCAGGTAAGCGGGATGGCGAAAGAAAGGATGCCAATGAACTCTCGAACAGCCTACATCGAACCCTGGTTGGTTCCGGTTGATCGAACCGATTCTGTGCCCGCAGCCAACGGCCCGGAAGCTTTGGTGCAATGGGCACGTAGTCATATTTTCGCTCGCCCTCGCTCTTGCCCTGGTCACTGCAAGCGAGTGTCATTCGATCACTCATATTCCGTCGCTACTCTACGGTGTGGCGCTGTGGGGATGGTGGGCTTGCGTCGCCAGCGCTCTTTGGAAGATCGGTGAGCGCGTGCCTCTCATGTCGAGCCTGACTCCGATGACCACGTCCACTCACGTGCTGACAGCTTCGGCGCTGGGCGTGGTGCATCTTCTCTTGCTTGGGAGTGTCGGCTTTAGTGTAGCGGGATGGCAGGCGAAAGCAAGCGCGCTCTCTGTATGGACCAGCGAGTTTGGTCTCAATCGTTTTGGCCTGGAGCTGCTCATGTACGGGTTCGTTTTCGGGCTCACTGCGGTGATCCAGTTGCAGATTCGCGCGCAGCGCGAGGCCGTACGATCTCTGGAGTTGCAGAGGCAGCTCTCTGCCGCGCACTTGCGTGCGCTGCAGATGCAGATGGAACCGCATTTCCTCTTCAATACCTTGAATGCCATCACCACGCTGGTTGAACTGGGAAGGCAGAAGCCTGCGGCCGAGATGCTTGGGCATCTGAACGCGCTATTGAAGACTACGCTGGCCAGGACAACTCCAGAAAAGGTCCCCTTGTCGCAGGAGCTGGAGTTTGTGGGGAACTACCTGGCCATCGAACAGGTTCGCTTTGCCGACCGGCTGCGGGTTGAAATGAACGTTGACCCGAGCGCGGTCGACGGCCTGGTGCCCAGCTTTCTGCTGCAGCCGATTGTGGAGAATGCGATCCGGCACGGGATTGCACGCTGCGAGCACTACGGGTTGGTGGAGGCATCGGCCATACGCGACGGGGATGAACTCCATTTGCGGGTCCGCGACACCGGAAGCGGAATGATGTATGCGCAACACAATGGACATGGCATCGGGCTAAGCAATACGCGCGAACGCCTCGACCACTTTTATCATGACGGTTACAAGATGCAGGCGCAGCCGCTGACTACAGGCGGCTTTGAAGTGGCCATCACCATCCCCTACGAATGCCAGGCTGTATGAAGATCAAAGCCCTCATCGCGGATGACGAGCCACTGGCGCGGGAGCGGCTGAGCTTTCTGTTATCCGGCCAGGATGAGGTGGAGGTAGCCGGAGAATGCCGCAACGGCAAGGAGGTCATCGCCGCACTGAAAAAGAGCCGGTTTGATGTTCTGTTTCTCGATATACAGATGCCTGGAAGAAGCGGGTTCGAGGTGATCGAGCAGATCGGCCCGGCGCAGATGCCGGTTACAGTATTCGTCACCGCCCACAATGAATACGCGGTGCAGGCCTTTGAAGTCCATGCGCTGGATTATTTGACCAAGCCGGTTGAACCGGAGCGGTTGCAGGCGACCCTGGTTCGGGTGAGGGAACGCATTGCTTCGCAAGCAGCGTTGATAACGCACGAGCAGATGAAGTCTGTGCTCAGCAGCCTGGAAAATGGCGGTGTGCCGCGGCAGGATTTTCCCCGGCGCCTTCTGGTTCATAACGGCGCGAAGGATTCGTTCGTCAACGTCAACGAGATCGATTGGATTGAAGCGGCGGACTATTACGCCTGCCTGCACGTAGGCACTAAATCTTTTATGTTGCGCGAGACCATCAAGGAACTGTCTAATACGCTGGATTCTGCTAAATTTGTACGCATCCATCGCTCCGTCATTGTCAACGTAGAGCAAGTGAGCGAGATTTTCCGCGAAGGGCAGAGCGAAGGATCAGTCGTGCTCAAGAACGGGCAGCGGCTGAGGATGAGCAAAGTTGGTTGGCAGAGCTTGCTCGCGGTGAGTCAGCGGTAACTATTGGAGGGCCGGCTTTGCAACGGCGAACCTTTCTCTCTGGCGCAGCAATGGCGCTGGCTTCTCGTATCGTGCCCTCCCACCGGTCGCTTGCCCAAGCCCAGTACGACAGTCTCCCTCATCGTCTGCCGCCGACCGATCATCACTACCGCAGGGTGCAGTCCTATATCGAAGAGGTCCCCGAGCCCGGATATCATTGGGCTTCGCCGGCGGCGTACGAAGCCTTTCTCGACATGAAGTATGGCGTGCGCATCCACTGGGGCCTGTATTCGGTTGCCGGTCTCGCGCACGAGTCCTGGCCCTTTCTCCAGCTGAGCTACGCCGAACGCGCCCGCTACAACGAAATCTACAAGAGCTGGAACCCAACCGGCTTTGACGCGGATGCATGGACCTCTCTCTTTGCCGATAACGGCATGCGGATGTTTGCCTTCACCACCAAGCATCACGAGGGCTTTTCTCTGTTCGACACGCGCACGCGCGTCAAACAGCGGATTCGTTGGGATGCGGCCGGTGGGCCCGCCCTGGAGAATTGCAACCTGGCCTATTCCATCATGGAGACCCCCTTCCGCAGGGATATTGTGAAGGAGCTTTGCGCGGCGGGCCACAAACGAGGTTTGCGTATCGCCTTGTATTTTTCCCACCCGGATTGGTACGACGCGGATTTCCGTCCTTATGCCGATCATCCCGCGCAAGTTCCTTCCTCCGCGATTCTGGACCCGGAATGGATGGACTCCCGCAAGCGCTTAGGGAAGCTGATCTGGATGGCCCCTGACCCCACGCCCCAGGAAGTCACCCGCATGATGGCCCGGCACCGGGCGCAAATCGAAGAGCTGTTGACCAACAACGGCGAGATCCAAATGCTCTCGCTGGATCAATGGCTGGGGCCAAAGGTCTGGCCGCAGCTAAGGCAAACTTTGTTTCGCATCCGGGAACTGCAGCCGAACATAATGATTCGGGCGCGCGGAATCGGCAACTACGGCGATTACTATACCCCCGAGGGGTTCATTCCCGGAGACAAGTCGAACACCGGTGTGCCCTGGATGGTGATCTATCCGCTGGCCAGCGGTTTCTCCTATGATCCGGATCCGTCGCACTATAAGGGAGCGAAATGGATCGTGGATAACATCATCGACACCGCGGCCAAGGGAGGCAGTTTCCAGGTGGGCATCGGGCCGGATGCTACGGGCCGTTTCCATCCGACAGCGATCGAGCAAGTAAAGCAGGTTGGGGGCTGGCTCAAGACTTGTGGTGCGGGGATATACGCGACACGAGCGCGCGCTGGCGATTTGTGGCGCGAGGGAGAGACGATTCGCTTCACGCGGTCGAAGGACAACCAGACCATTTACTGCTTTGCGCTGGAATGGCCGGGCAAGACTCTCCAACTCCGTTCCCTGCGGCCCAAGCCTGGCAGCCGAATCTCCATGTTCGGCCATCCGGATGCAGTGCGCTGGAAGTTCGATTCTGCAACTGGGCTGACTATCGAACTCCCGGAGGCACGCAAGCCCAACGACTATGCCTGGGGCTGGACGATTCAGGCCTAGGCTCCGGTTCCCACACCAAGGCCGGGTGCCCCATATCTCGCTTGTTTTTCGCGAGATGTGGGATACCACAGTCTCTTTCCCTCTGACTCTCGATTCACCCGACGCACTTAGCGGTCAAAACCCGTGGTATCCCACATCTCGCGAAAAACAAGCGAGATATGGGGCACCCGGCCTTGGTGTGGGAACCAGGGGATGCAGATTTTACTGCTGTCGACTGCTTGCGGACATTGCGTTTGGGTTGGTTGGGCTTGCGGTTATGTTGGTGAAGGTGGCCGCTCCGGCGCGAGCCATGGAGAGAATCCTACCGGGAAAAATGCCCAGGATAAAGGTAGCTGAAACCGTAAGCAGCAGCGCGATGGTGAGCGAGCCTTTCAGCCGCGGAACCAACTGCACTGGCGCGTCGTCCGCCGGCTTGCCATAGATAGACATGAGCAAGCGCAGATAGTAGTAGCAGGCAACGCCGCTGTTCACCAGGCCGATGACGGCCAGCCATACCTCACCCGAGTGCAGAGCCGCGGTGAAGACGTAAAACTTGCCGAAGAAGCCGCCGGTAAAGGGAATCCCAATCAGCGAAAGCAAAAAGCAGGCCAGCGCGCCGCCCATCAGCGGCGACCGGTAGGCCAAGCCGCGGTAGTCGGCAACCGAGACCAACCGGTCGTCAAAGCCGCCGGCGTGGCTGATGATGGCGAAGGCGCCCACGTTCATCGCCGCGTACGCGGCGGTGTAGAACATCGCCGCGGCGATGCCTTCGCTGGAAAGGGCGGTGAAGGCAACCAGCGTATAGCCGGCATGGGCAATCGAAGAATAAGCCAACAGCCGCTTTACATTGTGCTGCCGCAGTGCGCCCAGGTTGCCCACCGTCATAGAGAGCGCAGCCATAATCCAGACAAGCAACAGCCAATGAGCGTGTAAGGCCGGATAGGCGCCGTACAGAATGCGCAACAGCACGGCGAACGCGGCAACCTTGGGGGCAGTGGACATCAAGGCAACCACCGGAGACGGCGCACCTTCGTACACATCGGGGGTCCACACCTGAAACGGCGCGGCAGAAACCTTAAAGCCGATGCCGATCAGAATCATGGCCACGGCCAATGTAGCGAAGCCCGGGGACGGGCTCTGGGCAAGGCCGGCAGCTATCCCGGCAATGTTGGTGGTTCCCGTAGCGCCAAAGCTGAGAGCGATGCCATAGAGGAAGAAAGCCGTGGCAAACGAGCCCAGCAGAAAGTACTTCAATCCCGCTTCCGGGCTCTTGCCACTGCGCTTGCGAATGGCTGCCAGGATGTAAGTAGCGATGGAGGAAATTTCCAGGCTGATAAAGACCAGCAGCAGTTCCACCGCACTGGACATCAGGCACATGCCCGTGGCGCCGAAAAGGACCAGGGAATAGTACTCGGCCGGCCTTTCCTTGGTGCCATCGAAGACGTCAAAGGCGATCAGCAGTGCGATCAAAACGATGCCGCAGATCAAGACGTGGAAGAAGACGCTGAAGGCATCGGTCTGCACTGTCCCATAGAAAGCCGTTCCCGGCGCCAACCCCGATTGCCAGATGCTGGCCGCCAGAGCACCAATGACGCCGAATAGGGCGAGCGCGCCGATGGGCTTACGGGTCATGCCCGGCGGCATCAAGGGCTCGATCAACATGATGAGCACGCCGGTGATGATGAGCCATAGCTCGGGCAGAATGCGGTACACCTGGGGCACTTGCATCACTGTCTCACCGCAATGCCCAGGGTGGGCGCCGGCGCCGGTGAGGCCAGCTTCACGAGTGCGCCATCGATGGCGCGGATCCAGATGGGGGAAGCGACGCCCATCACCAACATGAGAACGGCCATAGGCCACACGGCAACGTGTTCCCGGCCGCCCATATCCACTACCTTCAGTTCTGTAACCATCTTGGATACGTCACCGTAGAAGACCCGCTGAATCATCCACAGCATGTAGGACGCGCTTAGAATAACGCCAAGCGTGGCCGCTGAAACCCAGGCAACATGGCCGGGGAAACTGCCGCTGAGGATAAGAAACTCACCCACAAACCCGTTCAGCAGCGGAAGGCCGATCAGCGCGAGCGAACTGATGACAAACAAGGTGGCCAGGCTTGGCATCTGCTTGGCTAAACCGCCGTAAGAGGCAATCTCGTAGGTTCCGTAACGTTCGTACATGAAGCCAAGCAGTATGAGCAGCGCGCCGACGGTGATGCCCTCATTCAGGGTCTGGTAGAGCGCACCGTCCAGGCCCGAGACCGCAAAGCCAAAGATGCCCAGGATGCAAAAGCTGAGCGAGCTTACGGTGGAGAACGCCACGAGCCGCTTCAGATCTGTCTGCACCAGCGCTACCAGCGCACCGTAGAGAACCCCTATCACCGCCAACGCAATCATCCACGGCGCCACCAGGCGGGCCTGGGCAGGGAAGAGGCCGAGGTTGAAGCGCAGGATGGAATAGAGACCCAGCTTGCCCGCGACCACCATAGCCAGCGCGGCGGGCGCTTCGCTGAAGACATCCCCGAGCCAGCCATGCAATGGAAAGACCGGCACTTTCACGGCGAACGAGAAGAGAAATGCCAGGGAGGCCCAGAAGAGCGCCTTGGGCGCAAAGTTCACCGTATCCTGCGACAGAATGGACTGCAGGCGAACAAAGTCAAAGGTGCCGGTCTTGGCGTACAGCCACACAATCGCAACCAGCAGCAGCGCCGAGGGCAGGAAGGTGTAGACGAAAAACTTGATCGCCGCCTCGGTCCCGCGATCCCGCCCGAACATGGAGATAATGATCGCCATGGGAACCAGCGTCAGTTCCCAGAAGGCGTAGTAGAGGAACATGTCGAGGGAGACGAAGACACCGATCATCGCCGTTTGCTGCAGCAGGAAGAAGAAATAAAACTCCTTGGTGCGGTGATTGATGGCCTTCCACGACGACAGCACACCGAGCGGAGCCAGAAAGCCGGTCAGCACCACCAGCCACATCGAGATGCCATCCACACCCAGGTGATAACGAATGGCAGGGCTCGCGATCCAGGCCTGGTCGACTTCAAATTGAAAGCCCGATTGACCATAGACGTAATGGAACGGCAAATGGAGCGTTAGCCCAAAGGTGACTAACGTCGTCACCAGCGCGACCCATTGGATGATGCGGCCCCGCCGCGGAAGCAGAGCCACGACCACCGCTCCTACAGCGGGCACAAAGGTCGTAAGCGTCAATATCGAATCGTTCACCACAAATCGTCCCTTGCTAGCCTTTAGAGTTGCATGGAGTAGCCGAAGTAGGTAATCAGGAGCAGGGCAGCGGCGCCAAGCGCTAGCCACCCGGCGTAAGAACGGATGTTGCCCGACTGCACCCGCTGCACAACCGCCCCGATACCACGCACACCGTAGGCCGCCAGGCCGACACCCCCGTCGACGACCCCGCGATCGGCTACGCCCCACAACACGTTGCGCGTGACAAAGAGTAAGGGAGCCACGATGAGCCCGGTGTAAATCTGGTCGATCCAATACTTGTGGACCAGCAATGAATAAAGACCCTGAACGCGTTCGACCAGTTGATCAGCCAGCCCGGGCTTGCGGCGGTAGAGCAGATCGGCAAAAAACCAGCCAATCGCCGCCATGATCACGGAGATGATGCTAAACATCCTCTCCTGACCTTCCGTACCCTCGCGGCGGGGTTGGGGAGTAGAGATGGCAGCTGCTCGTTGGACGCCTTGCTCGTCCATCACGATGCGCGTCTGCTCGTAGCTCGGCGTGGGTTTAATCACCGGATCGAGGAAGTGCGCGAACTGGTCGCCGCCGCCGAGCGCCTTGGGAATGCCAATCCAGCCTCCGGCCAGGGCAAGCACACCCAAGAGGATGAGCGGGATCAACATCGACCAGGGACTCTCGTGGGGGTGCGCATCGTGCGACCGGAGCTCACCGAAGAAGGTGAGGTACCACAGGCGGAACATGTAGAAGGCGGTGAGCAGAGCCGTCACCAGGCCGACAAACCACAGGATCGGCCCCGCCGTAGGCGATAGAAAGGCCGCGTACAGAATCGCGTCCTTGCTGAAAAAGCCGGAGAACGGCGGAATGCCCGAGATGGCGAAGACCCCGGCGCTCATGGTCCAGAAAGTGATGGGCACGGATTTGCGCAGGCCGCCCATGACGCGCATGTCCTGTTGGCCGCCCATGGCATGGATAACGGCTCCGGCGCACAGGAAGAGCAAGCCCTTGAAGAAGGCGTGCGTTACCAGGTGGAAGATGGCCGCCGAGTAAGCAGCAGCTCCGCAAGCCAGGAACATATAGCCGAGCTGCGAGATAGTCGAGTAGGCCAGCACGCGCTTGATATCTGTCTGCACCATGCCGACAGTGGCGGCAAACAAGGCCGTGGCGGCGCCGATCACGGCAACCACGCCCAGCGCGAACGGCGAACGGTCAAAGAGAACGTGCGAGCGCACCACCATGTACACCCCGGCCGTCACCATGGTGGCGGCATGGATCAGGGCAGAGACCGGTGTGGGGCCCTCCATAGCATCCGGCAGCCAGACGTACAGCGGAATCTGGGCAGACTTGCCAGTCGCGCCCAGCACCAGCAGCAAACAAATGGCGGTGAGGAATCCACCCTGCATCTGCGGATTGGCGGTGATGGTGCTGAACACCTGGTGGAAGCTGAGGGAGCCGAAGTGGGCGATCAACAGGAACATCGCGAGCAGAAAGCCGAAGTCGCCGACGCGGTTAAGGATGAACGCTTTTTTGCCCGCGTCCGCAGCCGATTGACGCAAGTAGTAAAAGCCGACCAACAGGTAGGAGGCGAGTCCCACGCCCTCCCAACCCACAAACAAGAGCAGGAAGTTCTCTGCCAACACCAGCGTCAGCATGAAGAACATGAAGAGATTGAGGTAGGCGAAGTAGCGCCAGTATCCGTCTTCATGCGCCATGTAGCCGACAGAGTAGATGTGAATCAGAAAACCTACGCCGGTGACCACCAGCAGCATGACCAGCGTCAGCGGGTCGAGCAGAAAAGCAAAATCGGCGCGGAAGGCCGAGGTTTCCATCCACGGAAACGGCAGCCGCTCGACATACGGCAAACTAAGCCCGCTGAAGCGGAAGGCGATTCCCAGGACCAGCCCCAACGGAGCCGCGGTAAAGAGCAGGGCAATGGTAGAGACCAGAGCCTTGCCCAGAAAACGGCCCAGCAATCCGTTCAGCAGAAAGCCGACGAAGGGCAGCAGCGGGATCAACCACAGATGGAGGGATGGATTTCCGTTCATAATTTCATCAGGTTGATTTGATCGACGTTGAGCGTACTCCGCGAGCGGAAGATGGCAATGATGATGGCCAGGCCCACCGCGGCCTCCGCGGCAGCGACGACCATCACGAAGAAGACAAATATCTGCCCTTGCAGCCGGTGCCATTGATACGCGAAAGCGACAAAGGTCAGGTTCACCGCGTTCAGCATGAGCTCAATCGACATGAACACGGTGATGATGTTGCGCTTGATGAGGAAGGCGCCCACCCCGATAGAGAAGAGGATGGCGCTCAGCACCAGGTAGTAAGCGATGGGAATGGTCATGTCAGTGCTCCTTGCTGGCCAGCGCAACCGCGCCCAGGATGGCAATAAGGATCAGAACCGACGTTACTTCAAAGGGAAGCAGCAGGTCGCGGAAGAGCACCTTGCTGAGGTCGCTGGTCGAAACCACGTAATCCCCCAGCCGGGCCTTGGCCAGGTGGGTGTGTGGAGAAAGAAAGATGAATCCCAACAGGCAGACCAGGACTGCTACTCCCGGGATGCCCACGATGTAGGCGGCGCCGCTGCCGTGGGTACGTTCTTCCACCCCGGCATTGAGCAACATGATGACGAAGGTAAACAGAACCATGATCGCGCCGGCATAGACGATGACTTGGGCGGCCGCCAGGAACTCCGCGCCCAGCAGGAGATAGAGCACGGCCAGCGAGCTCATCACCACAATCAGTGAGAGGGCGCTGTTGATGGGATGGCGCTGGAACAGAAGGTTCAGGGCTCCTGCTACACAAAGGCCGCCAAAGAAGATGAAGAGAACCAGATACATGCTAGTGCTTTTCTCCTAGATCGGGCCCGAAGCTGATTGTAGAACACCTTTCGTGCCGCGGGATTTCGGTTAGGCGAGCCATAAGCTGGTGGCAACAATATTGGCGATGGCCAGGGGCATCAGGAACTTCCAGCCAAAGCCCATCAGTTGGTCATAGCGGAGCCGTGGTAGCGTCCCGCGTACCCATATATAGAGGAACAAGAAACAGAAAACCTTGAATACGAACCAGAAGACCGGCAGCAGCGCCTGAAGAAAGATCCCGCCAAAGGACGGAATCAGCGATCCGAAGGGGCTGGTCCATCCGCCGAAGAAGAGCAGCGTCGCCACGCAGCCCACGGTGATCATGTTGGCGTACTCGGCCATGAAGAACATGGCAAACTTCATCGAGCTGTATTCGGTGTGATAGCCGGCCGTAAGCTCCGTCTCCGCCTCAGGCAGATCGAACGGTGCGCGGTTGGTTTCGGCATAGGCCGCCGTGAGGTAAATGAAGAAAGCGACGAATTGGTAGCCGCCAAAGACGTTCCATGACCACATGCCATGGGCCGATTGGCTATCCACGATGGTGCGCAGGTTCAACGACCCGGCGCGCAGCACCACGCCCACCACCGAAAGCCCCAGGGCAAGCTCATAGCTGATCACCTGGGCACTGGAGCGCAGGGCTCCCATGAGCGAGTACTTGTTGTTGGACGACCAGCCCGCCAGGGCGATGCCATAAACGCCGACCGAGGTGACGCCCAGAATCACCAGCAGCCCGATATTCACATCGGCGATCTGGAACATATCTACGCCGTGCCAGGTGATGCGCGCCCCGAAAGGCACGACGGAAATCGAAATCAAGGCGCAGCCGAGGGCGATCATGGGCGCCAAAATGTACAGCGGGCGATCCACGTTGGTGGGGATGAGGTCTTCTTTCAGAAAGAGCTTGAGGCCGTCCGCCATAGGCTGCCATATGCCAAAGGGGCCCACGCGGCTGGGTCCCCAGCGATTTTGAATGCGCCCCACGAGTTTGCGCTCCAGCAGCACCGTGTAGGCGACGGCTCCGAGAAAGATCGCCAGCACAACAGCAATCTTCAAACAACTCAGAAGGAAAAAGATCAGGAAGCTCACAGGTTTCTTTCGCTTTCTTTACTCGCCTTGATGCCTCAGGGTTAAAGCCCTTACCCTTCAGAAGCTGTGATGGGAAAGGGATACTGCAGGTCCCTCCCCTCCGCTGCGCTCCGGTCGGGATGACAAAGTTTAGGATCGTTACCTACTTCAAACCTTGGTTAGTTGGATGTGAGGATGCGCCGATAAAGACCGTCCCCTTCCTTAATCCGCGGCTGTTTCTGTTGGTTTGGTGGCGTGCGATTCCATGACCGAGTGCAAGGTATTGCTGTAACGGCCTAAGGTGCCAGAGGTGAACAGTGTATCTTCGGCGGGCAGAATGAGTGCGTGGCGTTCAGGGCCGGCTTCGATCTGCACCAGCGATGATTGCACATGGACGTCGTTCCCGGCCAGCAGCTCCAGGCGCGAGACCTGGTAGCCGGGCACCAGCCGCTGAATCTCATCAAGAATGGCAAAGGGGTCGAAGGGGCTAAGCTTCGGCTCCAGGTTTTGCGCCGCCAGCCATACGCTGTGACGGTCCGCTTCGCCAGACTGCGCGCCACGCGTCTGCCCCATGTCGGCATGGACTCCGCGGCCGAACGGAACCAGCTTCCTGGGGTCTGCGCCCATGGTGTCGGCAAGCCGCACCATCAACTCGAAGTCGCTGCGCACGCCGGCCCGGTCGCCGGCCTTTTTAACCAGCTGCTGGTCGCCGTAGGTGTTGGTGACCGTGCCCGACTTCTCGTAAAGATTGGAGGTGGGCAACACCACATCCGCCAGCAGCGCCGTCTCGGTCAGGAACATATCCTGCACCACGACGAAGGTCTTTTTGAGCGCGGCCGGGTCAATGCCGTAGCGGGCGATGGGATTGGCGCCGACAACGTAGAGGCCGGCCAGCTCACCGCGTTCAGCAGCATCGAACATCTCCACCAGGTCCATGCCCGGAGTCGCGGGCAGAGTGTCGCCATACTCCTCGGCAAAAGGGCCACCGTGGTCCACGGGGACATAACCAGGCAGCAGGCCAGGGAGCAAGCCCATGTCCGCGGCGCCGCGGGAGTTGACGTAGTCGCCCAGGCAGGCAAAGCGAGCGTTGGGCAGTCCCAGACCGAAGTTCACCAGCGCTTCGATATCGCGGCCGCGGAACTCCGAACCAAAGATGATCAGCAGGTTGGGCTCGGCGCGCAGCGCGTCACGGAACTTCTTCGCCTCGTCCAGCGACTGGGCGCCAGGGAAGGTCGGCCTCCTCGCCGGCCAAAAAGCGTACGGCGCTGGCGTAGCCATCCTGAGGAATGACGAGCGATTCGTGCGCCTGCCGCTCCAGCTTGATGCCGGCATGGTTCACCAGGTAGATGCGGGCATTGTTGTGGCGCACGTTGGTGCGCAGGTTCCAGGCCAGGAGAGGATGCTGCTCGGTGGGATCGTTGCCCAGCACCAGGATCGCCGGCGCGGTCATGGAGTCGCGCAGCGATGCCGCGCGGTCCTTCTGTCCGGAGATGGCGCGGGCAAAGGCGGTGTAGTCGGCGGTGCGGTGATGATCGATGTTGTTGGTTCCCAGCACCGTCCGGGCCAGCTTCTGCAGCAGGTAGTTCTCTTCGTTGGTGGTGCGGTTGGAGCCGATGACGCCGATGGCGCTGCCGCCGCGGCTCTCGCGAATCTCGCGCAGCTTGGTGCCGGCGTGCGCCAACGCCTGCTCCCAGCTCACTTCTGCAAACTTGCCGTCCGCCTGGCGAAGCAGCGGCTTGGTCAACCGGTCGGTGTGGTTGGCAAAGTCGAAGGCGTAGCGTCCCTTGATGCACAGGAACTCGCCGTTGATGCCGCTCTTGTCGCGGTTGTCGCCGCGCAGAATCTCAGAGCCGTTAGTTACGCTGCGCACCCCCAACGTGGTCTTGCATCCATCGCCGCAGTGGGTGCAGACGGTGGAGACGTGGTTCATCTCCCAGGGGCGCGTTTTATAGCGATAGGCACCCGAGGTCAGCGCTCCCACGGGGCAGACGTCGATGCACATGCCGCATTCTTCGCAGTCCAGGTGATCGCCCTTGTTGGGGGCAATGATGCTGGTGACGCCGCGATTCTGCACCCCCAGCGCCCACACATCCATGCCCTCGCCGCAGGTGCGCACGCAACGATAGCAGAGGATGCAGCGCGGCCGGTCGAAGTACACCACCGGGGACCACTGCTGTTCATCACGGTGCTGCTTGACCTCGGTGTAGAGCGACTCCGGCGGCCCGTACTTGAAGGTCATGTCCTGCAGCTCGCACTCGCCGCCGGCATCGCACACCGGGCAGTCCAGAGGATGATTGCCCAGCAGCAATTCGAACGGTGGCTTTGCGCGCCTGCGTGATCTCGTCGTTCTCGGTCGTGACCACCATGCCTTCCGCTACCGGCGTGGTGCAGGCGGTTTGCAGCTTCGGCACCTTTTCCAGGCGCACCAGGCACATGCGGCAAGCTCCGCACAGCGAAAGGCCAGGGTAATAACAGAACGCAGGGAACCGCGATACCCGCGGAACGGCAGGCCTCAATCAACAGCGTGCCTGCGGGTGCGGTGACCTTCTTGCCATCGACGGTAAAGGTTACGTCAGCCATGGATTCCTATCTTGGTTGTGGGCGGGCGTCATACGCCGGCCAGGCCGCTTCCGCCTGATGGGCGTAAGGGCACGGTTTGCCATCCAGGTGGTCTTCAAACTCTTTGCGGAACTTGTCCACGAAGGCGATGGTGGGCATGGCCGCAGCGTCGCCCAAGGGACAGAAGGTACGGCCCAACATGTTCTGCGCCAGGTAGCGGACATTGTCGATATCCTTGGCCACGCCGCCGCCGGTATGAATGCGCGTCAGGGTCTTCTTCAGCCAATCGGTGCCTTCGCGGCAGGGAATACACCATCCACAGCTCTCGTGCTGGTAAAACTTCATGGTGCGCAGGGCAAACTCCACCATGCAGACGGTGTCATCCAGAACCACCACACCGCCGGAGCCGAGCATGCTGCCCGCCTTGCCGACCTGGTCGAAGTCCATGCCGATGTCGATTTCGTGGGGCAGAAGCACGGGCGTTGAGGATCCGCCGGGAACGACGGCTTTCAGAGACCTGCCGTCGTTGATGCCGCCGCCAACCTCGTAGATCATCTTCTTGAGGTTGTAGCCCATGGGCAACTCGTAGACGCCGGGCTTGGCAACATCGCCGCTGAGACAGAAGAGCCGGGTGCCGCCGTTGCGCTCGGTGCCGATCTTGGCGTACTCCGCGCCCCCGATACGGAAGATGTGGGGCACGGTGGCCAAGGTTTCGGCATTGTTAATGACGGTGGGCCCGCCATAGAGACCGACCACCGCGGGAAAGGGAGGACGAATGCGGGGAATGCCGCGCTTGCCTTCCAGCGATTCCATCAAAGCCGATTCTTCGCCGACTTCGTAGGCGCCCGCTCCGGTATGAGAGACCACATCGAAATCGACGTTGCTGCCAAAGATCCCCTTGCCCAGAAAGCCCTTGGCATAGGCGTCGTCGATGGCCTTCTCCATGATCTTGAGCAGGTACCGATACTCACCGCGGAGGTAGATAAAGCCCATCTTCGAGCCAATGGCCAGGCCGGCGATGATCACACCCTCGATCACCGAGTGGGGATCGTGCTCGAAGATCAGCCGGTCTTTGCAGGTGCCCGGCTCGCTCTCGTCTCCATTGACCAGGACATATTTTGGCTTTGCGGATTGCTTGGGAACGAAGGACCACTTCATGCCGGTAGGGAAGCCGGCGCCCCCGCGGCCACGGAGGTTCGATACCTTCATCTCGGCGATGATTCCTTCCGGGCCCAGCTCGATGGCCTTGCGGGCGGACTTGTAACCGTCCAACTCGAGATACTTATCGATGTCGGTCGCACCTTTGCCGAAGCGGGAGGAGAGCAACTTCACTTCATCTGGATGGGAGACGAGATTGGCCATGCATTTCTCCGGGTAGAGGTGCCTAGTTCCTGGAGCGGTAATCTTCGAGAATTTTGTCCATCGAGTCCGCTGTCAAGTTTTCGTGAAAATCGTAATTTACCTGGACGGCGGGAGCCCAACTGCAGGCGCCGATGCACTCCACTTCTTCCAACGAAAAAACCTTATCCGGCGTGGTTTCCTTGTTCCCAATGCCCAAGCGCTGTTTGCAATGGGCCAACAGCTCGTTGCCACCGCGCAACATGCAACTGATGTTGGTACATACCTGTACATGATACTTGCCCGCCGGGGCGGTGCGCATAAGGGAGTAATAAGTGATGACGTCGCGCACATCCAGCTCGGTGATCCCGATGCGGGCAGCCACTTCGCTGATCACCTCCGGGGAGAGATAGCCGACCTCATCCTGGGCATAGAGCAGCATGGGGATCAGGGCCGAGCGGCGCAGGGGATAAAGCGTCACCATGCGGTCAAAGCGCGCGGCCAGGGCGGGACTGAAGATGGTCTTTATCTGTGTGCTCATAATTTTGCGTCAGGGTTAAGTGGAACTGCAGGTCCTCCACTAGGGTGTCATGGATTAATCGTGGGAGCTAACGCGCTGGCCGATTCATTCTCGATTACCTTGCCTCGCCCCAGGTGGTCGAGCCAGTCGATGGCGGCCGCATCGAGTTCCTTCGGTCCAACCGGGAACGTAAGCTTGCCATCGTCTTCAATCCGAAATGCACCGCACTCTTCCCGTTCAGGATGAGTGACGCACCAGTTTCCCTCGCCGCTGTCGGGACCAAATTGAAGGCTCAGCACTGAGTCCTCATGTTTGACCGTTGCCTGGTTCGGGCCACTGGTCACTATATATGGATTGCCGTTAAGGCCGGCTGCATGCGCATACACACGGAGCATGCTCACCAGCGATTCCCATACGTGCGAGCGAACGTCCGTAGGATCGCTCATCGGTCAATTTCTCCGAGCACGATATCGATCGACCCGATCACCGCAACTACATCAGCCAGCAAACGCCCGACGCACATGGTTTCCAGGGCCTGCAGCGAGGCAAACGTGGGGTTGCGCATGTGCACGCGATAGGGCTTGGCCGTGCCGTCGCTGACCACGAAGTAACCCATCTCCCCACGAGGCGATTCGATCGCCTGGTAAACCTGGCCGGCGGGCACTGCAAAGCCTTCCGTCACGATCTTGAAGTGATAGATCAAAGACTCCATCTGGGTCTTCATCTTTTCCCGGTCGGGCAGGACCACTTTGGGCGCGTTAGCCTTCAATGGCCCTTGCGGCATGCCGTCGAGCGCCTGCTGGCAGATCTTGACCGACTCCCGCATCTCCTGCACGCGCAGCGTGTAGCGGGTCCAAACATCGCCTACATCGGAGACCGGGACTTTGAATTGGAACTTCTCATAGCCGGAGTAGGGCATGTCGCGGCGCAGGTCCCAATCGACCCCACTGGCGCGCAACGGCGGCCCGGTAACTCCCAGGGCGACGGCATCTGCGGCGCTGAGGTACCCCACGCCCTTCAGACGGCGCGTCCAGATGGGATTGCCGTTGAGCAAGTTCTCGTATTCATCGATCTTCTCCGGCATCATCTTGAGCAGACCCTGCACCCGCTCGTAGAAATCGACCGGCGGCTCCAGCGAAATGCCGCCAACGCGGAAGTAGGAACCCATCATGCGCTGGCCGCTGACGTCCTCAAAGATCTTCAGAATCTCTTCGCGCTCGCGAAAGGTGTAGAGAAAGAGGGTCAGCGCGCCGATGTCCATGGCGTGCGTGCCCAGCCAGACCAGGTGAGACTGGATGCGCGTCAGCTCGTTGAGCAGAACGCGCAAATACTGCGCCCGGGGCGGAATCTCCAACTGCAGCAGCTTCTCGACCGCCAGGCAGTAGCAGAGATTGTTCGACATGGGGCTGAGATAGTCGATGCGGTCGGTGAGCGGCACCACCTGCTGGTAGAACTTGGCCTCGCAGGTCTTCTCTATGCCGGTGTGCAGGAAGCCGATGTCGGGCACCAGGCGGACCACGGTTTCGCCATCGATCTCCAGCACCAGGCGCAGCACGCCATGGGTCGAGGGGTGCTGCGGCCCCATGTTCAGGACCATGGTGCGGTCCTTGGAGCCCTCCTCGACGCGGGGTTCGATCAGCGGAGCAATGACGTAGTCGGCGGCATCCATCAGCGGTAGCCCTCCACTGGGTAATCCTTGCGTAATGGATGCCCTTCCCACTGATCGGGCATCATGATGCGGCGCAGATTGGGGTGACCACCGAAGCGCACGCCAAACAGGTCCCAGACCTCGCGCTCGTAGAAATTGGCCGAGGGCCATTCCGGGGTGATGCTGGCTACTTCGGGATCTAGGCTATCCACCAGCACGCAGAGCCGCAGACGTTCCTTAAGGCTGTGCGAAAGAATGTGGTAGGTGACTTGAAAGCGCGGCTCGCTGGGATACCAATCCACGCAGGTGACGTCCACCAGAAAGTTATAGCCCGCCTTCTGCAGCGTACGGCAAACGGGGCGGATGTCGTCGCGCTCGATCCACAGAGTCAGTTCGCCGCGATCAAAGCGTGCGTTAGTAATGCAGGAGGGTTTGGCGGCCACCAGGGCAGCGATGGCATGGTTCTGGGCGTGGGTCTGGAGAACGGCGTCTTTTTCGTTGACGGCGTCCATTAGAGGTCCGCCTTATCGGAGGACCAATCGAGAATTCCCTTGTTCTTCACGTAGAAGAGCCCGACCAACACGAAGCCGAGGTAGACCACCATCTCCCAGAAGCCAAACATGCGCGAGCCCACCAGCTTGGGTAGATCGCGATAGACCACGGCCCAGGGCAGCATGAACACTGCTTCCACGTCGAAGAGGATGAAGAGCATGGCGACCATATAAAAGCGCACAGAGAAGCGGCCGCGGGCGTCGCCTTCGGCGGGAATGCCGCACTCATAGGTGGACAGCTTGGCAGCCGTGTTCCTGTGCCTGCCGATGAACCAGGAGGCGGTGACGATTCCACCCCCAAAACACACGGCAACAAGGATTTGAAGCATCAACGGGAGATAGTTCCAATAGTAATCGTGCGTCTGCATTTGGACTCGCGATCCGAGTTAAGGCTCAGTCTCGACTGTAAGTTTTCGCCTGCGCAGAGTCAAGCGAGGGGTTGTTGTGTGGTGGTAAGGAAGAGGGGCTTTAGCCCGTACCTTTCATCGATGGTTTTGATTTTCACGTAAGGACTCTCAGGAGTCTCGCCTTTTGGCCGATACGTCCGCCATGAGGTGGAATCATGCTCAAAATTCGCCGCGCCCCATCCCCGGAGAACTCATCTTGCTCCGCAAACCAGGATCCCTTTTTCGACTGGCCGATGCCCCCACGGCCGGTAACTTCGTCCGCTCTGCCTCGGCCCTTCGTCCGCCGCCTGCACTCCGCGGAAAGTGCCCGTGCACTGGAAATCCTGGGCCACGCCATTGAATACCTCGCCGACGAATACGCCAACGATCTTGCCGGCAAGGGACCTTTAGGGAGCGCCGACCCGCGTGTGGCAGCTATCCAAACTCTTAAAGGACTCAACCGCGCTGTCTATTATTCCGGTGCCGAAGTGCAACCCGCCTTCAAACGCATGCGGAGGTGGCTGCAGGATTCGCGCATGATGGGCCGGTGATACTCTCCCTGTATGCATTTCGTTCTTAACGGTCAATCGCGGGAATTTCCGCAATTGGCGGGACCGGCCCATCTCCTGGACCTGGTCGCTGAGCTGGGACTCAAAGGCGACCGGGTAGCGATCGAGCACAACGGCAATATCGTTCCCCGTGCGGAGTGGGCCAATACCGGCCTGCAGGATGGGGACCGCCTGGAGATTGTGCACTTTGTCGGCGGCGGCCGCGCCGGATGAGCCGCGTGCGCAGAGCAACCAGCCTTCTGCTCCTCACAGCCTGCATGGCCAGTACGGCGTTCTCCCAGCAAACCTCGCCGCCGGGCCACGACGACATCGGCCCGACCTTTACCGTCTCTGATTTCCCCTCGGGCCGCCCCGTTCGCATCGTGGTCTACGGCGACATGCGCTTTACCGATCCGGCCAATACTTCCGATACTCATCCAGGAGTGCGCAAATGGCTGGCGCAAAAGGTGGGCGAAGAGAAGCCCGACCTGCTGCTGATCACCGGCGATATGCCCTTTCACGGCAGCGATCCAGCCGATTGGAAAGTCTACTTTCAGGAAACGGCTCTATGGACTCAGGAACGGCTGCGCGTCTATCCCACCATCGGCAACCATGACATACTTCCCGATCCTCGCACCGGCCTGAAGAACTACTTTGCCGCCTATCCGCAGATCGGCAACCACGCCTGGTACTCGGTGCAACTGGGAAATATCTATCTCATCACCCTGGACAGCACTAATTTCCTCGAGGCCGGAGGAGCGCAGCGTAGATGGCTGGAGTCGCAGCTGGCCCATCTGCCACCGTCAGCGGACTTTGTTTTCTTCCTCTTCCACATACCGCTAATCTCGGATCTGCAAACCGCCTTCATGCTTGGCATTCCCGCCCCGGATATACTCGAGCTGCGGCACTATCTCGAAGCCCAGGCGGCCAAGTCCCACGCGAAATTTGTCATCTTCAACGGCCATATTCACAACTACGAGCGGTTTGAGCTCAATGGCATCACGCATCTGATCACCGGCGGAGGGGGCGCGCGGCCTTATCCCGTCTTTATCCGCGGCGATCAAGACCTCTATCGCGCGCGCACCTATCCCAACTTCCACTACCTTCTCATCACCCTCCAGGGTAAGCACGCCGACGTGAAGATGTACCGCATAGTAGATCCGGATGCGGCACAGAAGTCCGTCGAAGTGAAGGATAGCTTCACCCTGGACGCGAAGTAGGGAAGAGTTAGGGGAGGGAACTGCTGCGTATCCCACTCAAGCCCAAAAACAGGGCTTGACCCCGATTTCCTGCCACGCTGTGCTAGAGAGGTCCGCGTCTGCGCCTTCCATTAAGGAAAGGCGCATGGAGTGTATCAACGCCACCAGCCTCCACAGGAAATCGGGGCAATGGGGCACCCAACGTTTGTTGCCCCACTCGCAGTTTGCTTATGGAGGAACGAAGGCTGGGTGCCCCATTCAAGCCGTTCTTTGGCTTGAGTGGGATACCACAGCACTCGCCGTCCCTTTGGCCTATTGAGGAACAGCCGGCGGGTTGAGCGCGTCAAACTGCCGCTGGTGCCAGTACGGGTAGGGAGCATTCGTCTTGCTGGCAGCATCGAGCTTGGCTACCTGCGCAGGAGTGAGGTTCCACCCTGCCGCAGCCAGATTCTGACGGAGCTGGGTCTCATTGCGCGCGCCGATGATCACCGTGGATACGGTCGGGCGTTGCAGCAGCCAATTCAGCGCCACCTGGGGAAGCGGCTTACCGGTTTCTTTCGCAACCTCGTCCAGGGCATCCACCACGTTATAGAGATATTCATCATCGACCTGCGGACCCTGGGCAGCGGTCTTGTGCAGACGGCTCTCTGCCGGCAACGGATGTCCACGCCGGATCTTCCCCGTCAGCCGTCCCCACCCGAGAGGACTCCATATGATGGCGCCCACTCCCTGATCGATCCCCAACGGCATTAACTCCTGCTCGTAGTCGCGGCCAATCACGGAGTAGTAGACCTGATGCCCGACATAGCGGGCCCATCCGTATCTATCCGAAACGGCCAACGACTTCATCAAATGCCAGCCAGAGAAATTGGAACACGCAATGTACCGTACCTTGCCGCTGCGCACCAAAGTGTTCAAGGTATCGAGCGTCTCCTCCACCGGCGTGAACGCGTCGAATCCGTGGAGATGGTAGATGTCGATGTAGTCGGTTCCCAGGCGCTTGAGGCTAGCCTCACAGGAATGCACCAGGTGCAGCCGGCTGGAGCCGATATCGTTGGGCCCATCGCCCATCGGAAAAGTGGCCTTAGTGGATATCAAGACCTTGTCCCGGCGGCCAGCGATTGCCTGGCCCAGGATCTCCTCCGACATCCCTTGCGAATACACATCCGCGGTATCAAACAGGTTCACGCCGGCTTCCAGACAGATGTCCACCAGGCGCGTCGCCTCGGCGACATCGGTCGATCCCCATGCTTTGAAAAATTCGTTTCCACCGCCAAAAGTCGCTGCGCCGAAGCAGAGCACCGGCACCTTCAATCCTGAATGTCCAAGCCGTCTGAATTCCATAGTGCAAGAATAAACGAGACATGCGATCAGGAGGAACACCATGATCTGCCGTTTGGGAGCTGCTTTGTGGTTGTTCTGCTTTCAGTTCTTCGTGGGCGAGCAAATCGCCCGGTTAGGTTGGCCGGGACATTACAGCATGGCGAGAAATTACATCAGCGATCTGGGCGCGGTGCGCTGTGGCGGGGCTTCAGCATGCTCGTCGCTGCACTGGGTAATGAATGCTTCCTTTGTATTGCAGGGATTGCTGATCGTCTTCGGCACCGTACTGGTGCGCTCGTTTTTCCCTGAGCGGCTCGTCTATCGGATCGCGCTGGCCTTGTTTGTGATCGCCGGCATCGGCGTGCTTGAGGTCGGCATGGTGCCGCAGGATGTTAACTTCAGGTTGCACGTGCTCGGTGCAGTGGCCAATTTTCTGGGAGGGAATCTCGCCATGATCCTACTCGGCCTGCTGATGATTCGCCGATCCGTGTGCGAGGCGCCGCGCTTGCGTGTGCGAAGCTGGATCACCTTCGCGCTAGGATCGATCGGGCTGCTGGCGACGCTCGCACTGGCCTTCCGCGGCACGCCCACCTGGGCCGACCTGGGATGGAATGCGGGCACGGTAGAAC
Source organism: uncultured Acidobacteriaceae bacterium (assembly GCA_963721125.1). Lineage (GTDB taxonomy): Bacteria > Acidobacteriota > Terriglobia > Terriglobales > Acidobacteriaceae > PALSA-350. The sequence continues at coordinate 1,001,689 of CAVRHZ010000002.1, forward strand.
GGCTGGCGGCCTATCCACTGCCTCTGTGGCTTACGTGGACCGGCTGGCGCGTTTCAAGAGAGCTAGCCTAAACAATCTTCGGAAACACGTTTTGTATTAGGGCACGCCTTTAAGCTGCAGCAACACTCATGCTTTGTGTCAGGGCACGACTTTAGTCTTGCCGTAAAAACCACCGGTATGAGGGCTAAAGAGTCTGCGTGAGAACTAGCTTCTCCAAATTGAGTCCCGGAGGGACGGCTGAGAGTAGCCCAGGACGCAGTCCTGGGTGCCCATTCCCAATGAAATAAGTCCCGCAGGGACGACTGAGAATGACCCAGGACGTCAGTCCTGGGTGCCCTCAATCAGGGAAAAAAGCCCAGGACTCACGTCCTGGGTCATTCTCAGCCGTCCCTCCGGGACTAGACGCTGCTCTCATGCCATACCCAGGACTCCGTCCTGGGCTACTCTCAGCCGTCCCTCCGGGACTCAATTTGGAGAGGCTAGTTCTCACGCAGACTCTTTAGCCCCTGAGGTATTGTTCTCCTGCACGGTGGAGCAGACTTTTCCGCGGCCCGCAAGGTCGCTCTAGGCTCGTTCGAGCGCGCTGCGATCCCACTTGGCCAGCGTGGCTCCCACTTCGTAACTGCTCTCGAGGAAACTGAGCAAAGCCTCATCCGGAGAAGCCTCCTGCCGCAAATCCTCATAAAGATAAATGAACTCGCCGAGAGCATTGTTGTACCCCGCCTTGGCCGGCTTGATCGATGCGCCCTCAAGACCTTTGGGCGCAGGAGCGGCATAACAATAGAACGCCGCCTCGCCAAAGCCCCCATTGCCGGGCCAAAACCCTGCGCTAATCACTTCATGCGAGTAAGCCTCGCGGGTGATCTTGTCAGCTCCCTCGCGAGGCGGCGCGGGTCTTCCGGAAAAACGCGTGACCGCCAGGTCAAAGCTGCCCCAGAAGAAATGCACCGGGCTCACCTTGCCCACAAACCGCGAAGAAAACTGCTGAAAGATCTTGTCCGCATGCATCAACACACGCCAGAAGCGATGAGCAGCCTGGCGATCGTAGGAGGCGTGCTCAAAGTCCTCAGCGAAGGGAATTGGATGCTGCAGTTCTACCGGCACCGGGTGGATCTCTACGCTGACGCCGAGTGCAGCCAGACTTCGCTGGTACTCGAGGTAAAACTCCGCCACCGACTGTGCGCGCAGAGGAGTGGATACGCTGGCCCCAGTGCTCATCACAAATTTCAATTCATGGCTGACGAAGTCGAAGGCGACCTCAAGAAATTCCGATCCATAAGGCATGGCCGAGGTGTTTAACCCACGCGCGCTCACATAGAGCGGAACATTCCACCAGTGAGCCTGCAGGGGACTGAGTGCAAGCCGGGTCTTGCCCACGATCTGCGTCCACATGTGCAGAGTGTCGGCAGTCTTCTGCCAGTCTGTCCATTTGAGTTGAGGCCAGCTATCCACGCTTTATTGGCAAAAGACCAGCATGCCGAACAGAAAAATCCAGAACACGCCCATGGTGTGCCAGTACCACGCGGTACAGTCCACCACCACCTGGCGCAGCTCGACACGGCGCAGAAAGATGAGCGCAAACATCGCACTCGCCAGCCCCAAAACACCGATGATCAAGTGCAGGCCGTGGGTGCCGGTGATCAGGTAGAAGAAGTGGCTGCTCGGGTTGGAAGCAAAGAAGACACGTTGTGCGACCAGTTGCTTCCAGGCAATCCATTGACCGCCCAGAAACAGCCCGCCGAGCAAGGCGGTTGCAGCCAGCCAGGGAGCAGCGCGGCGGATGGTCGGGCGCCCCAGTCCTAACCACTCTTCCATTACATCGATCTCACTGAAGAAATGCCTGCGGGCAATTTCCATGGTCAAGCTGCTGAGCACGATCAGCGCGGTGTTGATCCATAGAATCGGAGGCAGCGCGATCGGGCGCCAGTCGAGAACCCAGTTGTTGTTGACAGTGAAATGACCGCTGCCCTGACGGGCGAAAAAAGCACTCACCAGGGCAACGAAGAACATGAGGTCGCTGGCCAGGGCAAAAAACAAGACCATGCGATAGCGGCTCAGAAGATCGCGGGGGCCACGGCGCCCGGGGGGCCGATTGTCCCAATTCTCACCGTCTCCACCACCACCAGTGGGCCTGCGGGCAACCGGCGGTTTACCGCCAAATCCGGGATCCTTGCGCTCTGTCTCAACTGGTGTGCGAGTGAAGGTAGCAGGCATGGTTCAAACTCCGACATTCGAAGATTACTCCTGTTTGGCCCCCGGCTCCCACTGCATTTTGAAATATGCTTCGTTGCGGTGAATTCCGCTGTCAGACCCTTTGCATCGATTGGATGCCGCGGATAGGAAAAAAGGCCTACTTTAAGCGGTCGCGCTGCTCACGCACCATGTCCACGAAAAGCTGATGGACCCGGCGATCGCTGGAAAGTTCCGGGTGGAACGTTGCCGCCAGTAACCTGCCTTGCCGTACCAGTACGGGAAACCCTTCCCGTTCAGCCATCACTTCCACGCCGGCGCCCACGCTGGCAATCCGCGGGGCGCGGATGTAGACCATCTCCAGCGGACCGCCGGGCAGCTTGGTGGGACCCGTTTGGATGGCGCTATCGATCTGCCGTCCGTACGCATTCCGCTCCACGCTGATGTCCATCAACGCCAGGCTTTGTTGCGGGGGATGGGTGACATTCCGGGCCAGCAAGATACAACCGGCACAGGTGCCGAAGGCCGGTTTCTCTGCCAGGAAGCGCCGCAGGGACTCAAGCAAGCCATCGCGCTCAAGAAACTTTAGAAACGTAGTTGATTCGCCCCCGGGCAGGACCAAGCCGTCGAGGCCGGTCAGCTCCGACGGTTTTCGTACTTCCACCGCATCGGCGCCGGCGTCTTCAAGTGCCTGGGCGTGAGCGGCAAAGTCTCCCTGGATGGCGAGCACGCCGATGCGCGGACGTTCTTGCCCCATGCCTACCAGCCGCGGGTTTGCAGCAGGTCAGCCTCTTGCAGCCCGGCTACGGCCAGGCCCTGCATGGCCCCCGTCATCTGCTCGCTCACTTCGGCCAGCACCTTGGGATCGTTGTAGTGGGCGGTCGCGATCACGATCGCCTTGGCCCGCGATTCCGCTTCCTCGCGCTCTTTGGGATTGCGGATGGCCCCGGTCTTCGCGTCCAGCTCGACGTCCAGCGGGGTCGCGCCTTCCTTCATGAAAATTCCCGACCCGACAAAGACCGCCTCTGCGCCCAGTTGCATCATCAGGGCCGCATCGGCCGGGGTGGCGATGCCGCCGGCGGAGAAGTTAGGCACCGGCAGCTTACCGGTCTTAGCCACCATGCGCACCAACTCATAGGGGGCACGATGCTCCTTGGCTGCGGCGTAGAGCTCTTCGTCGCCCAACACCGTGAGCGCCTTCATCTCTTTCACGATTTGCCGCATGTGCTTGACCGCGTGCACCACGTCGCCGGTACCGGCCTCACCCTTGGTGCGAATCATGGCTGCGCCTTCCGCAATGCGCCGCAGGGCCTCGCCCAGATCGCGCGCTCCGCAGACAAACGGGGTGGTGAAGGCGTGCTTGTCGATGTGATGGAGCTCGTCGGCAGGGGTAAGGACTTCACTCTCGTCGATGAAATCGACTCCCAGGTGCTGCAGGATCTGGGCTTCGGCAAAGTGCCCGATACGCGCCTTGGCCATGACCGGGATGGAGACCGCGCCAATAATTTCCTTGATCAGGCTGGGGCGAGCCATGCGCGCCACGCCGCCCTGGGCCCGGATCATCGCCGGCACCCGTTCCAGCGCCATGACCGCGGTAGCGCCCGCCCGTTCGGCGATGATGGCCTGTTCGGTGCTCATCACGTCCATGATGACGCCGCCCTTAAGCATTTCAGCCAGTCCCAGCTTCAGCCGCAATGCTGTTCCGCCCGGGTAGGTTCCGTTTGTTTCTGCCATCTTTAAGCCTCCAGCCTCTTGCCCACAGGCCGTTTGTGCCTGCTACTTATTCTTGGTCGTTCGAGTCTTAAGTTTAGCAGGCTAAGAGCGTTTGAGTGAGCTTGCAAAGCGTCCGTGCTGAGAACGGAAAGAGAAGCGTTGGCGACCTTCACCTACAACCAAGGCTGGGTTCCCCATGCAAGCCCGGTTTTGCCTGCCCCGGCGTGCCGTGGGGCTTGAGTGGGATGCCACGGCACACCCGTGGCCACCCCCTACTGCGGTATACTCGGTCTCACCATGGCGCCTGAAAAAACGTTTTATCTTGAGACTTTCGGTTGCCAGATGAATGTGCATGACTCGGAGAAAGTCATCGGCACTCTTCGCCATGAGGGCTACCAGCAGGTGGACACCGAAACCGCCGCCGACCTGATCCTCTACAACACTTGCTCCATCCGCGACAAAGCCGAACAGAAGGTCTTCAACCGGCTGAACGATTACAAGAAGCTCTACGCCCAAGGCAAGCGCTTCGTGGTGCTGGGTTGCGTTGCGCAGCAGGAAGGGGAGCGGATCTTCGAGCGTGCTCCTTATGTCTCGATGGTGTCTGGCTCGGCTTCCTACCGCAAATTGCCGGAGATGCTAGGCCGGCTGCAGGCAGGGGAGTCGCGCATCACCGGCCTGGACGACCGTCAAACCGAAGAAACCTTCGAAACCGAGTTTACGGCGCGCACCAATCCGCATCGCGGCTACATCACCATCATCGAAGGCTGCGACAAGTTCTGCGCCTATTGCGTGGTTCCGTATACCCGCGGCAAGGAGCGCAGCCGCACCTCCACATCGGTGCTCGCCGAGGCTCGAACCCTGGCCGAAGCCGGCTACACCGAGATCCAGCTGCTGGGGCAAAACGTCAATTCGTACCATGACCGGGAAGGCAAGCTCACCTTTGCCGAGCTACTGGCGGCGGTGGGCCAGGTTCCGGGTATTCGCCGGGTACGCTTCACGACCTCTCATCCGCGTGACTTTACGCCTGACATCGTGGAAGCCATCGATGCGGTGCCGTCGCTATGCGACCACGTGCATCTGCCGGTGCAGAGCGGTTCCACACGGATGCTGGCAGCCATGCAGCGGGAATACAGCAGGGAACAGTACCTGGAGCGAATTGCATGGATTCAGTCCGCTCACCGTCCCATCAGTATCACCACCGACATCATCGTAGGTTTCCCGGGGGAGACCGAAGAAGACTTCGAGCAAACCTTGAGCTTGTTGGCCGAAGTTGGGTTCGATGCGGTCTTTGCTTTTAAATTTTCTCCCCGCCCCAACACCCCGGCCGTCGCATTATCAGACAGCATCCCAGAAGAGGAGAAGAGCCGGCGTTTGCAGGTGCTTCTTGACCGTCAGCGCGAAATCCAAAGGTCACGTTACGCCAGTCACATAGGGCAAATCATGGAAGCAGCCGTTGAAGGATATAACAGTCAGAGGGGCCAGGTTATCGGGCGCAGCTCGCAGAACAAGACAGTGAATTTCACCACTCCGCACCCCATCAGTCCCGCTCCCGGCAGCTACTTGCCGGTGCGGATTACGCAGAGTTTTCCCAACAGCCTTGTCGGCGAGGCAGTAACCTAGCCGACCACGGAGTTGACCATGGATGTGGAAATGAAAATCCGCGGTCTGGTCATGGATCCAGCCAGCAACATGCCCATCGTGATCCTGAAAGACGTCAAAAGCGACACTGTGTTGCCCATCTGGGTTGGCATGTACGAGGCCAACGCCATTGCGCTGGAGATTGAGAAGTCTTCGACGCCACGGCCGATGACTCACGATCTGCTCAAAAACCTCATCCGTGGCTTGAATGCCGCGGTGCAAAAGGTTGTGGTCACAGAACTTAAGAACGACACCTTCTACGCCGTGATCTGGATGGAGCAGGATGGCGAAGTGGTCAGCCTGGATGCACGGCCTTCAGACGCCCTGGCGTTGGCTCTAAGGTCGGACTGTCCGATTTACGTGAGCGAAGAAGTAATCCGGATTGCCAAGCTTGCGCCGAGCATGGCGGAGACCACCCCAGAGGAGCTTCGCCGCTGGCTGGAAGGCCTAAACGACGAGGACCTCGGCCGCTACAAGATGTAACAGGCTGTTGGATCCCCGGCATTCCGAAGCACGGCTGAGAGAATCAGCCATCTGAGCTAACAGCGGCACGGGATCAGTCCCACAGGGACGGCTGACAGGAGCCCAAGGCGTCAGTCCTGGGTACGCAATCCAAGCGACGCCAGGCTACGCGCTAATCCGCCAACACTGGGTATGCAATCCAACCGAGACCGGTTATGAACCAACTCAGCCATAAAGTCTATCGGGATCAATCCCGCAGGGACGGCTGACAGTAGCACAAGCCGTCAGTCCTGAGTAAGCAATCCAAGCGACGCCACGCTATGAGCTAATCCGCCAACACTGGGTATGCAATCCAACCGAGACCGGTTATGAACCAACTCAGCCATAAAGTCTATCGGGATCAATCCCGCAGGGACGGCTGACAGTAGCACAAGCCGTCAGTCCTGAGTAAGCAATCCAAGCGACGCCACGCTATGAGCTAATCCGCCAACACTGGGTATGCAATCCAACCGAGACCGGTTATGAACCAACTCAGCCATAAAGTCTATCGGAACCAGTCGCGGAGGGACGGCTGAGAGTAGCCCAGGACGCCAGTCCTGGGTATGCAATCCAAGCGAAGCGAGTCCCGCAGGGACGACTGAGAATGTCCCAGGACGCCAGTCCTGGGCTGCACCCAAATGCTGATTGGCATCGCCCTTAAAGGGAACTGGGAATAGGGAATTACGACGGATAAGACTTTGAACGGGCCAGACTTGCAATCCACAGGCCTAGTTAACAGAATATATGTTATCGGACACGCAGTATGGAACCGCCTGGTCTGCCAATCAAACCACCCTCGAGTCTTTAAGCCACTGTGCTCCCACCATCCCGGCAGCAAAGATGAGCGCCAGCGTCAACCCGCTCCACAACCCATATATCCCCCAGCGAGTGTGGAAACAAAGCACATACCCAATGGGCAAACCGATCACGCCATACGCCACCATATTGATCACCATCGGCCCGCGGGTTTTACCCAGGCCGCGCAAGGCTCCGGTGCTGATGCCTTGAATGCCGTCAAAGATCTGAAAAGCAGCAGCAACGGCAAGCAGACGCATGCCCACGGCCGCGGTTTCCGAGTCGTGGGTATAAATGTGTACCAGCTGAAGCGGAAAGGTCAGGAACGCCGCGGCCGCCAGAGCCATGAAGACCACGCCGATGCCGATGGCCATGGAACCTTTGCGGCGGGCGAGGGCACGATTCCCTGCCCCTATGGCGTGGCCCACGGAGATGGCCGCCGCGGAGGAGAGCCCCAGCGGCACCATGTAGGTGAGGCTGGCTGAGTTCAAGACAATCTGGTGCGCAGCCAGGATGTCAGGCGAGATCCGCCCGGCCAGCAACGTTGCCACCGAGAAGGCGCCCTACCTCAAAAATCAATTGTGAAGCAGCCGGCCAACCCAGCCCCAGGAGCCGTAGGAGGAGCGCCGGCCGCAGACCTGGCCAATGGGCAAACAGGGGGTGTCCGCGGTCTCGCTCGTGCTTCCAGGCCCACCAAATCAATACCGAGGCCATGTAGATGCGGGCCACGCAAGTGGAGAGCGCGGATCCGCGCACACCCAACGCCGGTAGCCCCAACTTGCCGTAAATGAGCGCCCAGTTGCCGAACCAATTCACCAGATTGGCGGAAACCAGCGCAAACGTCACCGGACGGACCTTGCCCACACCCTGCAGATAGCGCCGGAAAGCGACATACAAGAGCAGCGGAAGGGTGCTCCAGTTAAGCAGGCTGATGTATTCCCGAGCCGGACCGCGCACCGCTTCAGTGATGCCGATTAGGGGAAAAAGATGGGGCGCGAAGCCAATCACCAGCATGCCTATCGGTGCGTATCCGATGGCCAGATACACGCCCTGGGCCAGCGCCCGGTGGCAGTCATCGAAATCGCCGCGGCCGAAGGCCTGTGACACCAGGGTATCGAGCCCCAGCAGCAGGCCTATGCCGAACAGTGCGGGAGCGTAGAAGATGGCGCTGCTGATGCCCACGGCGCCGATGGCCGCCGGGCTCAAGCGCCCCACCATGATGGTATCCACCATAGACATGGCGCTCCAGCCAAGTTCGGAGAGCACGACCGGGATGGCGAGCACCAACAGGGCCGCCAGCTCGCTACGGAAGCGCGCGAGTGGGGACATCTGGGTGACAGGAGCGCGGGAGAGCATGGTCCTTCTCACCTTAACCGATGAAGATAACGGGCTGCTGGCCTGGGGTGTGAATCTTTGCGGTTTGCAAATTCAAGATGGTAAAGTCAATGAGGCACGGCTGAGCAACGCGGCAATCGTGATTTGCGCTCTACAGACCGGGAGAGATGGCCGAGTGGCTTAAGGCGCACGCTTGGAAAGCGTGTGTACCGCAAGGTACCGTGGGTTCGAATCCCACTCTCTCCGCCATCGTAATAGAATCAATCACATAGCATCCAGTGGTACTGATAGATGGTACTATTTCGGAATGGCTAACCTCACGATGCGGGTTGGGTCGCGCTACTACCCCGCTGTGGTCGCTCGCAACGGGCGCATTAAAGCTGGGTGGGTCTGGATTGCCGGCCGTCAGGTACATCACCCCGATTGCGTGTACTACCTCGACTGGTACCAGGCGGGCAAACGCAAGCGTAAAGCAGTCGGTAGAGACGCTCTGAACGCTCAGAATCTCTCCCATCTCCCACGGAAGCCCAAACAGCTCGCGCGCAACCCCACGTTACCCGCGGCCATTGCGAGCTACCTTGAGGAGATCCGGACCAGCAAGAAACCCAAAACGCTCGCAGCCTACGCGCTCAGCTTGGAGTATTTTGCCCGGTACTGTCAGAAGCCTCGCACGTCGGTGATGTGGAGCGCTCAGACCCGTTGGCATACTCGAGCGCTCTAAGGGACGCTGAGGAACTTGCGGCGCGCACAGTTCACAACCATTTCGCGAACCTAATGAGTTTCCTGAAGTGGGCTGGTCGACGAACGTATCGCGCGTAAAGGTGACTGGCCGGTGTACGTGGAAGAGGAGCCAGAGACCTACGAGCCGGAGGAGTTGACTCGGCTGTTCGCTGCCTGTACCCCGGAGGAACGCTTGCTCTTCCGGTTCCTGCTGTACAGCGGTTTCCGGGAACAAGAGGCCACGTATTTCACCTGGAAGGACCTTGGGTCATCAACAGCAGCGGTGACGCACATAAACCACGAGTACGGTTGGTCACCCAAGGCTTATAAGGAACGTACGGTGCCCTATACCGGCCGCTTTTGCCGCGGAGTTGCTGGGGGCTAAGCCCGTTGGCGCCAGGTTAACGGATCTGGTCTTCCCTGCCCCTGAAGGCGGCCCGGATAAGCATATGCTGCGCCGGCTCAAGGAAGTGGCTAAGCGCGCCGGCATGGATCCCGATACCTGCTGGCTCCATAAGTTCCGAGCGACCTTCGCCACTCATGCCCTACAGGGTGGGGTCGACCTTAGGACGGTGCAAGCCTGGATGGGTCACATTGACCTGGCGTCAACCATGCGCTACCTACGGCCGGCGCGCGGCCAGAAGGTACAGGCACAGGTCGAAGCGCTGTGGGCTTAGTTGTTCCAGTTAACGTTATAGAAACACGAGAGCCGGTCGCTCTGTGATTTCGCAAAACAGAGATGCTTCACACTCGGGCTGCTGGTGCCACATTGAATAATGCCACCAACCTCGCCTCCGATCCGCTGGCCGGGGGCCACGTCGATTTGAGAGTTTCCGACCCCGAAATGACCATTCATATCAAACGCGACTTGGCACGTCACTGTCTCACCGTAGCTGTTTGTTCAGATAAGCTCCGGTCTCGTTAGCGCATTGGGCTGGACCGACGAGTGCCTGACTTTCCACGCGGACATACTGGCTCACGGGGATGCAAGACTCTGCTGCGGTGTTTTGCGGATAAGCAGACGGGGGGATCACAACAGGGGGCGGGATGTATGCCCCTTTAGCCAGCCCTTGGTTGAATCCCTGGATTGCGCCGCTTATGATGGCTTGATACGCTGACACGTTTGAGCCGTTGCTACCCGCCAAAGACTTGTATGCGTGGATCTGGTCCTTATACGAATTTCTGTCTGGCAGTCCTTCCAGGAAGGTGCACTGCTCTCGAGCAAACGGTCGTCAGAGGCGCCAAAGTTGTGTAGCTTCTTTATTAAGCATCCAATAAGGAATTACAGGACTCGGCACCGGCAGGTCGCTTTGGCTTCCAACCTTATCAAACAAGATAAGTGCTGCGTTAGCGACTTTAGCCCTATGCTCTGTCCGAGATGAATCTGCCTCATTGCCATGTTGTTGGTACATTGCGGCTAGTGCCTGACCCTCGGCTACATTGTTTTGGGTGAACTCCCCGGGGGAATACAGCATTCGTTCAAAAGAATCCTTGTGGTCAAATACGCATTGAAGGGAAAAGGTGTGAGAAACGCCGAGGAGGCCGGTATAAAAGTAAAACCCGGGAGTACCCAAAGGCACGCCTTCCTGAATACACGATTGCACGATGTCCCAGTCCGAGGCTTTTTTTGCAGCAAAGCAAGATGATACGAGACAAGCAGTCGAGGCAGACTGATATTAGATACCGTCCAAATTGCATTAAAGTTCTAGCTCGGGTTTTGGACATAAATTGCTCCCAGCCGCGCAGATTGTCAAGACATTTTCAAAAACAATCTCTCTGTCGGCGCCTCAGCCTGGAGTACTGTTCAGGCGATAAGCGCAAGTACACACCGCCCTCCCCTTTCGCTATTGCATAGTCCAGCATTTGACGATCCTCCGACGTTTGCCAGGCTTCTCCGCGGCGCGCCAGTTCCCTGATTTTGCCTTCATCCCTGAAGGTGAGCGTTTTCGGCAGCGGTCTTTCCAGGCCTGGCTCGAGGAACATCACATGCCAGACGTCGCGAACGAACCGCATCAGGACCCTGTGATTCGCTTTGGTGTAGCGGCTCATGTCGACAGTATAGGGCGAAAATTAGGCGAAAGTATTCCACAGTGTGCCGGGCCATAACCGGATTTCACAGATCCGGCGCCCGGTAACCAGAATTCATCCGCGGTAAGGGTTTTTCATGGCTGCCGCGAAATTGTGGGTATGATCCGACCATGACAAAACGGATTCTGGTTGCTGGTGGCTCTCGATACCCTGGCTCTTAGCGTAGTGTTTTTGAGGCTGCTTCCGCCTGGGTACATCACTTTCCCGCCCACTAGCACGGTGACTAGTGACGCCTGACAATTTGCACAGGGGGGTAACCTACCGGAGGGCTCAGCGGTCGCTCCAGGGCATCCTGGGGGTATGTTTTGCCCGGTTTCGGCCCCACAAATGTGAGTAAACGTCAAAAACCCCCAAGGTTACCAGCCCTGGGGGTTTTCGGTGGTGCCAGCGGTACTGCTGCCCTGAAAACTTGGAATCATTGTAGCAAATCGGTCGCTGTCAAGCGCGGAAACCGTGGGCGAGGGAACGATCCCTAGCGGCTGGTAAGACCGCTCGACAGCTTTTCAGGCAGCGTACCAGTACCACTGGCAACACCCACCAAACGCTTACCTAACATCACGCTATCGGCCGGCACTCATCGTGACAACATCACCACGGTAACAAGTCCCATGGCACCGCGGGCGACTTGGAGAGCAGGCGCCTGGATTCGCTGTGCTGGTACCTGCTAACGCGTGGCTATAATCAGCGCTGGCGAATACCAAAGCATAAAGATACAAGGAGATCATCTACTTAACGACACTATGTTCTTTGGTGAATCCAAAACGCTGAAAGAGTTGGCCGATTCGCTGCGCGCGATCCAGAAGATTAGCAGTGAACAGATAAGTGTCATACGCGATGCAGGTAAAGCAGCAAAGGAGGCACAGGAAGATATAAGACGGGCCATCTCCACTCTGCAAACGCCAGAAGCTGACCGCATTCATGCTCGCACCTATCGCAAAAACAGCTTCATCGTGCAAGTGATCCTTGCGGTGGGAACATGGCTGGCCTTCATTGCAGCTGCCATCTACGCCGGAATCGCCGCCCGTCAAGCCAGCATCATGAATCAGACCTACGTGCAGATTCAGAAGCAAACCACGCTCATGCGGCAACAGATGGTAGGAACCCAAGCCGCTAGCTTCGTGATTGCATTGAACTTTGTTCCGAGCGGAGAATTGACCATAACTGTTAGTAATGAAGGTCTTGTTTCGGCTACAGGCGTTCACATTCACGGTCGTGCTCAGCGACTTCGTTTATCTAACGGCGTACGCATTGGCGATTCGTTTCCCCTTGATGATACATCTCCAACTGTTTCTCCTAAGGACCATAAAGCGTCTGTTTGGCTTTTGCCTTGGCACCCACGGGAGCTGACGTACAAACAGGGGTGGCCCGTTGGCTGGCCCGGGACAGAAACGTTGTCCTTCGAAGGGGAAATAACTTATCAGAACGGATTTGGCGAAGAAATCGAGATACCTTCTGTCAGAAGTGGCTCCCGCGCTACTCGATCCAGTTTAAGGTGGAACAAATCTCGGGAGGCGGTCTTGTGCCCTGCCGAAACTTCGATAAGAACGTCCGCTCGATCTTGGAAGCAGAGAAACTGGCGGAAAACGGTGCAGACCGTCCATATTGACCTCGTGCCCCTGTGGTTCGAGTTCCAAGGGGTGAACTGCGGTTGACGGTCCCAGTGCCACTTTTGGGTCATAAACCAATTCCTCTTCTCGGCCGCAAACTGGTTGAAAGGGGGAATTCGTCATGAGTCTTACCGATGAGTTCACCAACGAACTGTGCGAAAGCTATTTGACCCAATGAGCATGGGCAAACGCTACCCAGGATGAAAAGGAAAAGGAACTTCGCAGGGTAGCCGACGCAAGACCCTATGCTGTCGCCATCGAGAGAGTCTTATCGGAGTGGACGAGAGCCGAGATTGAGCTTGAACTGTCCATCCGAGTCACGATGGGCACCTTGATGAAGTCTGCGCCCGACGCTGTGCAGTATACGGAAGGGTTTTGATCGCCCTATTAACTGGAGGGTGAACTCGAAATGACCCGGAGTATGCATTCGGACGGTTATCTGCAAGACAGCGGAGTGTGGAGAACGGCATTGGCTCGCCTACATCGGGGACTTTCCCGACGGCACACCTATGACGTATTGATCCGCCCACGGGTTTGTCCGGTCTACATTGTGACAGATGCGATAAGGTTCACGACTATCAACCTACAGAACTTCGCTTTTATCCAGGCAGAGCCCCGGACACGGGACGGATGTAAATCGCTATTCCCCTTGCAAGCATTTCCCCTAGCTTCATATCTATCCCCCGCTCCCCATCTATCCAGAGCTTGACATCGGGACCGGGTGCATTACACGCCTCCCATCCACTAGGTGGTGCGGCGAGTTCCCTGTTGTCGATTAACTCTCTTTGCAAAATGCTCATGTTTCCTCCATATGATTGCTGGCCACTTCTGGCCGGTCTGGTCAGTCATCACGCTTACTTTGTCAATGCTCTCATGGATGAAATACTTGGCAAGCGATGGTTCCACCGGTTGCCCCTGCTGTCGTCGCGGACAATTCAACAACCGTGAATTAGTTGTTGGCGATTGAGGCCCACCGGACCAAGGAAAGCATTAGCTGGTGCTCCAAAGAGCTGACATCCGAGGATTTTGTAATTGACGTCGCCGAAAAGATACACGGTATCGAGTGTGATTGCGGCAGAGCAGTCATTACCGAGTGCGCCACCAGTGATGGTGCAGGCGTTTCCAGTTGCTTGCTGAGTGCCAGTGAGCTGCACAGGCGATTGATTGATACCTAGAATGTAGCCAGAGTTGCCGCTGTGTCGATCAGGACAGGGAATGCCTATCGCGAGTCGTATTCTTATCGATGAACGTACCCGAAAACGAGGTACCGGAAGCATTCAAATCGCGATGAGATCGTTCGCGAGCTGATCTCCGTAGTTCTCGACAATGCCAGCGAGTATTGCAACGGTGCATTCAACTGTATTGCAGAATAGAATCCAAAGGAAACTGATTTCTTCCACTGAGCTGAAGATTGTTTAGAGCGTAAGAGCTGGATTCGAGCACGATGCCGTATGCGGTCCCAACGCTGTTGTTGTCAGTGTTGATCGAGTTGCCCAAGACAATTTCACCATCCATTGTCAGTAGCTTCACCGTCTGCTGGTGCGCCGGTAGGCGGATCAATATCTGATTGCCTTGCCAGAAGATGCAGAGGTTGAGAATGTGCTATTGACTAAGGATGCGAGAGCAATGTTACCGAGCCGTATGCCGGTCGTATCGTCACAGAAGCAAGCGCCATCGCTGATGTACAGGCCGAGGGCGTTAGCGATATAGCCGCCGTAATCGAACGCTGAATTCAAATTCAGACTGGCCGGTGACAGCCAAACCTTGAGCAACGTACGCAGCACCAGAGCCAGATAGTTGTTCGTGATGGTGCCGCCAGATCCAGGTTTGACCCGTTCCTCCAACGCAGGTATAGCGCCCCTGGCCATAAAGAAACAGACCATTGGGGGAGAGAGCTTGAGCTGGTCGGAGCGGAGTGAAGCCGAACCCTGCTGGACTGTATTACGACCTCAGGTTCAGACGATTCATCTTTCCACCGTCGACAATGCCAGCGCGAATCCGCTAATGCGATTGCCGCGGCAGTTCATCGCCACAGTCATCAAACTCAATTGCGGTGTCCATCGCGTAAAAATAGTTGCCTTCGACAGTAACGCCAAATCGTACTGATGGGTGAAGGATCAACGCTACCTGGATATGGGTAGGTCGAAGATGAGCCTGTCTGATTCCAGACCTTGACGCCTTCAATCTGGTAGGTATTCGCACCGTAGTAGTATTCTCGGTTGCGGACGAATAGATGCTTGTGATGTCGGTCTGGTTCAGAAAAGCCAGCAGTCTATCCCATCACGATGTTGATCATCGCGGTTCCACCCGGCTGATTCCAAAGTGGTCCGGGCGTAATATCATGTGCCATTAACGTGCCTCAATAGATCCGAAATTCATCAGGGTGATGGGCGTATTGATAACGCATCGTCCTTGGGGAAGCTCGACCGAGGAAGGCACCATGAGCTGCGGATTCTGTTGCAGAATCCCGACGATGCTGACCAAGGCATTTGTAACCACTTGGATGGCCGGAGCATCGTAGTTACCCATCCCAAAAAACCGCCAGGTGGTTGCCCGCCTTCAGCGTCATATATCGCCGGTCGCCGAGTAGCCTGTAGTCTGGCCGGGATTCAACGGACGTAGGTCCGTGATGCGTAACGTCAGTATCGTCCGTGTATTTTCTAAACTCTCACTGTAAGTTGCAAAAATGGTGACAGAACCACCAATCGTAGCCGCCACCATTCCCGCCTGCCTGAATTGTCGTGTACCCGTTGCCGCCCACTGCCAGGTCAGTGTTCAAAGAGTTGATTGACAGCGTGGTGCCTGGTGGCTGTGCGCGACACTCTGCGCGCCCAGCAAACTGCACTGGACACCCAGCGGAGGCGCACGTAAACGCAGCAATACAGTAACTGATGCGAGAAAGAGAATAACTTGCTGAGCGCAGGCAGACACAGTTAGCAGTGTTAGGAGGATACTAAATCGCATGAACTTTCCTTCAAATTATGCAGATATGGGAGCAATGTAAGTCGCAGTGATAACGTCCGCGGCCTGGGGGAATCTCTAGGCCTTATAGATGTGCCTGAAAAGCTATAAGCGGAGACAACAAGGCCGTTAACCATAAGGAATAAGGCGGAGCGAGGAGGGGTTGGCGGTGCTGACAACATGAACGAGGTATTTACGCCGTTTGATCGAGCCGCTAATCGTACCCAGGGCTGGCTCTCACTATTGAAGGTTTGCCCGCTGTAAGGAGCGGCAATCGTCTGATCCGGGAGAACGATCTGAAATCCATTTGGGGAATAATACACAACCGTGTAAACCCCTGGTTCCGCCACGTCGCGTCGGCGATGCCCATAGGCGTCTGTCTGAGAGGAGGAGTAGAGATAGCGTCGTTGGTTGTTGGGCCTGAATAGAGCTGCACGGGTGGAGAGGGCGGGAAAAGGTACCTGAGTTTGCAACTGGTTGCGATGCGAGAGCGACTTGAACCCCGGAAATCGGTTGTCCACTGCTGTCAACCACAACCTCGTCGCGCCTATAAGTGGCATAAGTGGCGATTATCTATCACCATTGACAGATCCGAGTACACCTCGGTCTGTACCTGTCTTGACCCCATACTTACGTGGGGTCGCTTTGTTCGCCTGGGGGTTCTCCACGTCTAACATTTTGCCGGCAGTGCGCGGAGTGTACGGCGCGGTGAACTCGTGAGGTTAGGGCAAAAGATCCGCGGGAGAACCGAAGCAGGAAGTCGGGGAGTCGATTCTGGTGCTGGTAGCGCCAAACGCGGGGCAGGATCACCCGCCCATCTGGGCCTACTTGAACTACTCCAGGGCGACCTGTGCCCATCTCGGGCTCTGAGGTTGAAGGTACGGGAGTACGCGAGTAAGATGTGTCCGACTGCGGGTAACCAACATTGCCCAGAGGACTCTCAGGCTTTGGTGTGAACTGGCCGAAGTCTGGTTTGGCTCCGGCTGTTCTGAATGCATCCTTGATACCCAAGTCGACCGGGTTGCCGCTCCAAAACCTACCGTTATGGAGGTCTTTAAGTGCTGCCGGGATTTCTTCCAGCAGCCCCAAGTCAGGCTTCAGCTTCAGGTTCTTCACTCGACCAAAGCCCATGGGTTGATCTGGGACCAAGTCAGTGTTCTTGCCGGCAACGCTCTTTTCTACGCTCTTGAGAGCACCATAAGTCTTGTTGATTCCCTCGGCGTCGACTCCCGCATCTTGAGCCGCGGGGAATAACTTAGCGCGTATCGCCTTCTGTTCGTTTATGAGGTCTGCTTGGGTTAACCCCTTTTGTGCCGCTTGCTGCATGGCCGCGGGGTCACTCTTAATTGCTCCCAGTTGAGCGGTAATCTCTTTGTCGCGATCGTATAGGTCGCCCACAGTTGAATCACCCAAAGGTTGCTGGCGACTGGCGCTGATGAAGTCTTCATAGGGTTTGTAAACTTCGCTCTTAGCTGCCGGCAGTCTGCCCTGAAGGTCTCTGAGATTCTCAGCGCCTTGCAGATATGGCTTGGCGATCTCGACTTTACCCAGGAGCGGTTCAGCCTTGGGTGAACCTGATGGGATGCGGAGGCCCTGCATTGTCGACACGCGCGCGTTTGGTTCCAGGCGGGTTCTTAGGGCATCTATGGAGTCACCGGCCGCGCCAATTCCCTCACCTAACTCCGCGCCAGCTCCCATTCCCAGGGGTTGCCCGGCGCCTGTTTCAACAGCTTGCGGGACATCCTTTGGAACCATGTTCGCTGCGTTCTGACGAACATCTCCCGTGAACAGGTCGCGAGCTGTGTGCGCCTGGTCGTAGAGTTCTCCGAGGGGCGTGGCTGACTTGATGGCACCGAGTAAGCTATCGCCGGGATGCATTATCGGGGCCAGCACCGTAGACGCGGCCGAACCGAGAACGTTGCGAACACCCGTCCCTATGGTGCCGTCAGATGGACGAGGAGCAAGCGCCTGGTCTACAGGAGACATCTGCTCTTCCCATGCCTGAGGAATGCCTTTTATGCGGTCCCAGAATGAGGGTTGAGCCGGCGCCGCGGGTGTTGCGCTGTCCAACGTGTAACCGGGAGGAAGCGTCACAGAGGCGGAAGGTTGGTCTAGTGTGTATCCCTGAGGTAGTGGCATTACTTTATTGGTGCTCCTGTCTTAGTGTCGAACCAGGTCTTACCGCCGTCATTCGAGCCGATCTGACGACCACCAGGCCCCGTGGCTGTCTGGGCGTAAGTACCGGGTCCAGCGCCAGGGCTCGGAAGCTTAGTCTCATTGTTGAGGCCGTAGCGTTTCTGAGCGCTATCGAAGGTGTCGCTGTAAGTCTTGTAAGATCCTTGGCGAAGAACATTAGAGAGCTGACGCATATCGTTCAGCACGTTGTCTGGAATCGGCTTACCCACAGCGAGCTTAGACAACTCTCCGTGAACCTTGTCGTACAGACTGCCTGCGCCCGCGTATTGATCCACTTCTGTCCGGTTGATACGCTTGACGCCGTTCGCCGTGGTGATTTCCAGAGCGCCTTCCAGCGGAACCATTGAGCCGGCAGCTTTATTGCCCTGCTTGGCCAAATTTATGAACTGATCCATCTGATCCGCAGACTGGTTGGCGTTGCGGTAGATACCTTCGGCCTTGTCCAGTAGCTTCCGTCCCGTATCACCTTCACGTTGAGCTACAGCGTCCTGGTGGTTCTCGTTGGCTACCTGGCGCTGGAGAGCCAAGCCAGCCTGAGCAAGCCTGAATTCCCTGTCCTTTTGGCTCTGATCTGAGATGTGCTCAAGGGACTGGACAGAGCGCTGTACTTCTATAGGTGACATACCCTCCCGGAACATGGGGGCTTTAATGTCCGGCACTCTCGAGAACACTTGAGTAGATATCGTTGAGATTGGCTACCCCAGCGGCGTCGAGTGGCTTATTGTTCAGCTTCAGGTTATCTACTTCCTGCTGAGTCTTGGTGTTTTCGAGCTGACTGTTAGCAAGAGTCGCCTGGCGCTGCGGGGCGCCTTCATCGTACCTCTCGTGCTCGAAGTCCTGGCCTTGTTGAGTAATGGCCCTATTAGCGTTCTCGTTGTCGACCGAGTCAGCTTCACGCTGAGCGCTCATCTGGTTCTGCTTTTGCTGTTGTAGGTTGGCTTCATCTCCTGCGAGCCGGCGCGCGTTGTAGAGGTCTGAATTGGGGATGAGGCTGGTAGCTGCCGGGTCCAAGATGTCGCCGGTAATGTTACCCACACGGCCGAGAACGTGCAGAAGGTTGCCACCAAAACCGTGAGCGTGATAGTCGTACTTCTTCGGGGTGTCCGCCTGGAGTTGGTCCTGCGCGCGCTGTACGTCATTGTCAGCGCTATTAAGAGCGAGGGATGAGCGTGACGGGGCCGAGACGCTACCCAACACGCTGGGTACGGGTACTGCGTCCTGAGTCTTAAAGGGGCTGTCTGGGAGTTGAGGAGCTGTGGGTTGCGAGGAGGCCTGGGCGATTGCCCCTAGTGGCCCACCGCCGCTTACAACCGCGGGAGGGGCGTAAGTACCAAGCGCTGTCTTCAGAGGGTCATCGTTGATGTTGGGGAAAATCAGAGGCATTACTTACGCTCCACGGTGATGACGTTGGAGTGCTGCTTAGTCTTAGCAATCTCAGTCATCATTGAAACCACAGTGTCAATGACTTCGGAGAAGGTGTAACCCTTGGCTACGTGAAGGTACTCCAGGGCGGAAAACAACTGATGGTTTGCGTAAGTTAGGCTGTTGTCTGTGTTTGGCATGTTGGTGTCCTTAAGAAGCGATCTGATAAATGGCGTTCAAAATGTCCCCTGAGTGGGGCGCGACGGCCAACGTAACTGTGCTGCCGGAAAGACTCCAGCCGGCCTGCACGAGTCCATTGACCATAAACATTAGCGAGTTAGGCGGTGCGGGAGCACCAGATAGAGTGAAAACCCTGTTCGTCCCGTTGATGCTTCCTGTAATGCTCCCGGCATTCGAGGTGTCGTTCTTGTAGGTTACGGTGACGCTGGCGTAAGGGACTAGCGCCTGATCTTCCAGAACAACCTCTTGTGTAAGAGGGGAGTAGAACACGATCGTATAAGACCCTTCTGGGGCGTACCAGAAGCTGTGCCCGAAGCCATCCGTGAGCACAGGTTGCGTGATGGGGTCAGCGCCGGCGTTGTCGGAGTAGATCGTCGCCAAAGGACTGGGAGGAACGCTTTCGGTGTCGGCAGGCTGATAGCACACGTAGACCTGAAGGCCGCTCAGGGCTCTACCCAATCCGTCGGTTGACCAATCGTCGCGTCTGTAGAGGCTACTCATCGCATCACATCCGCGAGGCTGGGGAGTTCCTGGTCAGAGCCACTATCAACGCCACCCAGAGTAGCCGCGGCCTGGTGCGCGTCTTCTACAGAGTCGTGCTCTGAGTGGTGCTCGTGTCCATCGGGATGGGTAGAGCGAACGCTGTGCTTCTCGGCGTGCTGGATGTCCACGCGGGATGCTGGTCCGTGCTGCGCTACGACATCGGAGGGGTCTTGGGTGCTCTGAGTCATCTGGCGCGGGCTTGTCGTTTATCAGGCTTGGCTTGCGGTCCGCTACAGGCTTGGGAAACTTTGACTGGGGTATGGGTTGCCGGCCGTCACCGATTGCTTTGCCGAAGATGGAACAGGAGCCGGACGCTTGTCGTCAGAGGTCTCCAGCTTGCGGTTGTGTTGCTTCATCTGGGAAGCATTGGTAAAGGGAGTGCCGTCAGTTGCTCGAAATGCACACATGTTAGTTGGTTACTTTCTTGAGAAGAATGAGAAGTACGATAAGGGCGATCATGTCAGTTCATATGCCTGGTGCCGGCTACGATGCGTAGCTTGGGGCGTTCCGGGTAAGCCATCATGATCTGATCGAGCAACATACGGATCTCAGAGGGCTCGAAGCTCAAAGCCTGAGAAAGATAGCTCACGGCCACGCTAATCTGAGTACGGGCAAGTAACTCTCCGTCGCTTGTCGCTGCTTCAAGGTCGCGTTGTAATTCAAGGGTGCTCATTGGTGTGTAATCTCCACATGGGTAATACGATCGGAAAATGGAATTTCCCGAAAATATCTATTAGGTTGGCCGTTTGCTCGTTTGCCGGGACTCACCTATAAGGGTTCCGGATTTCTGGAAAGTGCGCAAAGTTGCGGGAGCCAGCCGGCCTTTGTATACCGCACCGGCAAAACTTAGGCATATGGGGGTCGTAGTTGGGGGCCTCGAGTTTGTTCTAAGCAACCAGGGGCAGCGCTTGGTCCGCGCGCGCTGTGTGTGGTGAGCACAAGGTAGCTGGTTGTTATGTGGCCGGAGGGTGACCGGTCAGACTGGGCGAGGCGCCGCGGTACTGTGCGTCAACGCTTAGTGGCTGCTGGCCTGCTCACGGTATCTCGGGGTTGCGCCTAGTGTTACCAGAGTGCTGTTTACGTGCTTGAGTTAGCCTGTTACATTTCAAACATCGCTCGACGTTAAAGATGTAACGGAGGCACTATGAACGGTAAGTTCGTCAGCTATCTCAGGGTTAGCACACAACGCCAGGGTAAGAGCGGCTTGGGTCTGGAAGCACAACGTGAGGCAGTGGCTGGCTACTTGAACGGCGGACAGTGGACGCTGGTTCAGGAAGTCCTCGAGGTTGAGAGCGGCAAACGAAGCGATCGTCCTGAGTTAGCCAGGGCTTTGTCTCTCTGCCGTCTGCATCGCGCCACGTTGCTGGTGGCCAAGCTGGATAGTTTAGCCCGAAACGTCGCGTTCATCTGTGCGCTCATGGAAGCGGGCGTTAAGTTCGTGGCCATCGATCTACCAAGGCTAACGAGCTCACCGTTCACATCATGGCAGCGATGGCAGAGTATGAAGCTAAGGCCATCAGTGCTCGTACTAAGGTCGCTCTGGCTGCTGCTAAGGCCCGAGGGACGCAGTTGGGCGGTTTACGCTGGGATCTCGCCAAAGTGTCAGCCAAAGGCCGCAAGGTAGCCCTCCAGACGCACAGGAGAACGCTGCGAAGTATCGGGCTGATGTCCTGCCAGTCATCCAGGAGAAGCAAAGACAAGGCGCCGTAACGCTGCGCCAGATAGCTGACTCATTGAACGCTGACGGAACCCCTGCGCCCCGCGGTGGTCAGTGGTCTGCCGTCCAGGTCTCGAGGGTGCTGGCGCTAGCTTAGCGTCGTTCCCGGAGACGACGCCGAGCGAACTTCCCGATAGCGGCGAGTTCCTCCAACGAACCGTTGGATTTAAGCGTGTTGGCCCGGCTGCTGATGATCCACACGTTGCCGGGCGTATATCCAAGCGCCGGCACCACGCGATCTAAACTCGGACTGTGCGCCCATGGACCTGAGCCTTTGCCAGCCCTGGGAATGAGCGGGATACCTTGATCGGGCATTTAGCCGGCAGCTTCAGATCCGCCAATGTGATCGCGAAGGGGATACCATCTCGTTTGGCGCGATACTTAGCGTCTCGGAGCATGGCAGGTAGAGGATTGGCGCGCGCGGCAGATTTCTGAGCTGCTACGCAGGACGGGCACAGGTGTCTCCCTGTTTGCCTCTGTGCCGCTGCTGAACAACTGCAAGGCGGCATGATGTGGTGGGTTGGGAGCTAGGCGCGACCGATCCCTGCTGAAAAGTTGGAGAACAACTGCACAATGACATCAGTGATGCCCAGATGAACCGCATCGCAAGACCTGGTTTGCTCGATGCAGTACTCAATGAGCCGCACGCCATCCTCGATTTGCTTTAGGTTGTAGAGGCGTTGAAGGGTCAGCGGTGCCATTATTCCCATTCCGGGAGCAAGGGGGTTTTGTCGACGCGCTCAGGAAGTGCTGGTGGTGCACCGATGATGATTTGTACGGGGGTGAACTGGTCCTGAGCCTTCACGAGCTGGGTGATTTTCGACAAAAGCTCGAGCGCGCTCAGTTTGCTGGCCGTCTTTACGCGCTGAAAGCCCTTATCGTTCTCAAAGGCTGTCAGGGTTGCGGCGACTTCCCGCGGTAATTTGTGGATCGGGAGCAACTCGCCGGTCTCTGCGTCGAAGCAGTCCTGGAGGTTCCCAAACGCAAGGCTCGAGAGTTCAGACATGACCCTATCAGCTAGGTTTTCGACCTGCTTTTCAGATTTCTTGGAATTGACGGTCGATTGCGCGTCATGCGCAGCAATTGCGGCGCGAATGTCTGGGCGCGCTAACATTCGAGACCCCTGACGGAACAGGATTTTTCACTGTAGCCGGTAGCCCTGGACGCGGCGCTAGCATTACGTGTTTTCAAGTAGTTAGCTAGCCAAAGCTGGTGTTTCTCTGTCATGCAATTGCCCCTCCGTTCCGGGCGCGATCGGTACCCCTAGAGCGAACTAGGGTATGTGTAGGGTTGGAGCTAGATTTGTTAAGGAATGTGAGGAAAATGAGGAGCGCTTGTCGAAGGCGCCCCTGTTTTGGTTGTTCTCTCACGGGTAATACGGGCGACGGCCGCGGTTTTAACTACATTGTGATGGAAATATTTCCAATTTGGAAAGTGGAAACTCCAGTCGCCAGGTGAGCGCTGAGTGTGACTGCCGGCTATCTGGAGTAGCTTGAGGAAACTAAAAGACGGGAGGAGACCGGTTCAAGGTATCTCCCCCTCGTGCAAAGGAAACTTTAAGTCGCTGCGGGCCGGCATAGGGACGCTCACATTCTGCGCGCCGGGGCTTAAGGCCACAGAAGAAGCGGCCGGAGGGATTTGCCCGGAATTCAACCCGATTTGCGCAAATTTCAAAATGAAATTGAGCACGAAATGGAGCAACATCAAGTAACTAAAGCAAACAGGTTAACCCCCATTTCCTCTCAATTTGCTCCATTGCTCCAATTTATTTGAATATCCAGAGCCAGAGAGTATTGGGGTACCCCGGCCCCGCCCCGCAGCCACACACACGCGCGGCTACCGAGTGAAACGAATTGGAGCATTGGACAAATCGGCGTAAAAACAGAGGTTAAATGCTTTACTTACAATCACTTAAGGTTGCTCCAATTCACTTTTTGAAAATGAGCGAATTGGAGCAAACGGGTAGTCACTACGGACGAGGGACGTTCATCGAAGAAACGGTATGGTCGACGGGAAAAGAGGCCGGGGAAGACATCTTCTGTGCAAGTCCTCGTAATGCTTCGCCGCGGCGCCGCTCTTGAGCTGGGAGAGCATTGTGTCCGTGCTGCGGACGTAGAGCTTGGCTCTCTTTTTCGTCCGGGCGCACGGGATGATCAGTCCTGCCGTTTTTCAAAGGCCGGATGAACGACGTACCCCATCTTGAGAAGAATCTCATGGCGCTTATTGCGCGTGAGGTTGCTCTTGACCACCCGGGGTATCCGTTCGAACCACGTATCTGATACCCAGCCGCCCCGGAAGCCCTGGGCTCCCTCTTCGACTGCGGCCTCAACGTCCTGCTCAATTCCCCCCTGGCTAGCGGCCACAGCGTCGTGGAAAGTCGAGCTGACGGGCGCCCGGTGGCAGAGGCCGGCAGGATTGAACTCGGCCGGGATTGCATACGTGTGGAGAAACTCGGAGACAATGCGAACCCATCCTCCTCATAGAGCCAGGCCCGGAGTTTCGGGAAGTAAAGCCCGTCCATCCCGTCCCGCGCCAGATCATCCTTGGTCTGCTGAGGGGTGAGGAAGACGCAATAACGACGCATGTCGATCGTGAGCCGCAGTGCATCTTTGTGGTTGCTGTTCAGGATGAAATTTGCCGCAGATGTCTGCCATCTCCTGGTCGACGCCCTTCTTTTCGACCTTCAGGGACTGACCGGTAATCATAGGCTTCATTGCTTCCATGACTTCGACCCTAGATTCCGGCACGTAAATGTCTTCGACCGCGTAAAAGACCTTGCCCTTCAACCAGAGTTGAATTTCTCCCCGAGCTCGTCGGCCTTCGGCCAGTAGGTATAGCGCGCCCCCACAGCCTGCTCGACGCATTTCGACAGGATAGACTTACCGTTCCCTTAACTCCTTGCAGCAGCGGAGCCCACATGGAATTTGTGCCCTGGTGCTGAGCGACGGCCGCCATGTAGCGAGAGCATGATTGTCCGGTCACGCTCGTCGGGAAACAGCTTAGTATGTGGTTGATGAACGGCCATGCGTCGCCCTGCTTCCGCTCAATCGTACCGGCAAGTAGCTATTCGCAAGCCTCAGACCGTCACGCACCACAATCGACCCGAAGGGTGTTCGGTTTGAAGCAGGTGCCGAATGCTTTCACGCACGCGTAGTCCGTGTTCTGTGTCCATGCTTCCCACGCCTTCTTGGAGTGGCGCATCAGACCTGATCCGTGTCCATGTTGAAATGATAGCCGCCATAACGAGCCGAGAACTGTCGGGCTTGAGTATGACCCCATCCGGTGCAGAGCACGGCGTGCTCGCTCTCGATGTAGATGCAACCTTCAAAGTGCTTCAATTGATCCTCAATAGTCATAAAAGCATTCCCTCCGCGTTTTTGTGGCGTCTCCACACCGTGGATGCCGTCCGGGTTAATTACAGTCCCGGGAGTATGGACCGTCTGCTCTCCATACAATTTAGTTTGCATGCTGACAGCGCGCAAGATCGTCTGTTGTATCCACGTAATTGAGCCGCGCATTGTGTCCCACTTGGGGCGCTCCAAGGCACTCCGGCGCATCAGGCGCTCCATACGCTCGCAGTCCTTACCTGTCCACCAGGCCAAACGCTGAGCTAACCCTGCGTCAGCCCTGCTTTCGTCGTAAGGATTACCCGGATACGCCTTTCGCAGCTCCTCCTCATCGGCAGTGAACAGAGCTTCGAAGCTGGCCGTCTGCCCAAATGCCACGTTACCCGACTGTGATTTGCGGGCACGGCGGATAAGCTCCTCGTCATCCTCAATCGGACGTGAGCCTTCCACTGGTCCATTGGTCCGATTGTCAGGATTGGCCGTGCCGCCGGCCGCTGTCTCGGGAAAGTCGTCGTACACGAGTTTATGAAACGCCTCGGTGCAATCTTTATTGGGATCGCCGTAACCCGACGGGCCGATGGTCATCACCTTGCTATCGCTATAAAGCTCCATATCGAGCTTCGAGTTGCGGCAGCCATGCTCTGGGCACTCACCTGTGTATGTGAATTCGATTTGGATACCGGTAAGGGACATGCTTACACCCACGTAGGCACCATCGAACCGGTCGACTTTCTACGAGCCTCCGGGCTCAACTCACCGTCTCGGTGCTCGGCAGATGTCCATATCAAGGATACGCGCTTGTCCTTCTCGGCTCACATAGAAGCCCATAAAATGATCGGCGCAATTTCGTCCCGCATAATCTATTCGGCAGTCATCAGGTGGCAACGACATCGCCTTTGTCAGAATCGGCTTCTGTCCCACACCTTACCTGACCTGAGGCTCGGGCTTATCTGCGAAACACAGAAGCGCTTTTCCCCTCTTAAGTTGCTCAACGAAAGGATGAGTCGTGTAGTCGATCACAGGGAATGGTGGCGGAGCGCAATTTAGGACACGCTCAGAGCTGTAGACATCGCCACCCGAAGATGAGGCGTTGTATTCTCGGCATTGGTGACAGCCTCGGTTTCATCCATCAACCACTTAGATCTCCGGGGGTCGCCCTTGATATGGCTGCCTCTGGAGTCGATAAAACATTTGGTGCCATCCGTACGCGTGCGCAAAAGAGCGTGAGTTTTAGGTGGGGGTGGGACAACATTTTCGTTGACTGCGTCGTTCGAACCGTTTAAGTTATCCATACGTTCCTTTAATAATTCTGCTCGTTAGGGAGCTATTCCGTTTGGGTGCGGGTACATCAGGTAAGATCCATCGTTACTTGGGAAGAGCGATGGTAAAAAATCACTGGTTTCAAGGGGTTCGCGTTGCTAGCGCGAGCCCTTTTCTATTTGATTAGAAGGCAGCGGTAATGGCGCGTCAAGATAAATAATAACCATCACTGTTGCTAATGTCTGAGTAAAACAATGGTCACTGCTCGAAGCCCGTGTTAATCGCGGGTCACAGAGATACTCAGCCCACAATGATTACGCTGTGTGGGCTTTTCGTTTACCCTTGCGACTCAAGATTCCCGGTAGAGGCTTAGTCCAGTCAGGCGCCGTGGCCGGCTCAGGCTCCCCGGTAAGGAAGCCCACCGCCGTTTCATAGCCACCGCGGGCATTAGCCAACCGGATGGCCGCCGAGTAATCAACCGCTTCCGACACGAAACCGTCCGGGCTGAAGGCTACCCAGCGATCGTCGTTGCGATACTGACGCAGCTCGCGAGGCAGGGAGATTGTTTCGATTTCAATGATGTGCGGAGACATTAGCAATCCCCTTTGATCTCTTCAGCAGCCATCGCGATTAAGCGTAGGGCCTCAGCATTTCCGAAATAGCCACAGCAGAGCGCCTTGGCCGCTTCAAGCAGGTATACGGTAGCCCTGGCGGTACTGAAGTTTGTGCAAGCTTCAATGGTGAAGAGAGCCTTCTTGTCCTCTTGAAAGCGCTCATAGGCCGCGAACTGAGCATCGTCGGTTGAGTAACCCATCTGGACGTAAGCGTGATAGAAATTGACATATCTCTCATCGATTTTGGTTGATGTTGAGCGGGTGGATGCGGTAAGGTTTGCCATTGTCGTTGTGTGCTTTCTGCGCTGTTGGGCGCGGTTAAAGTTATCGGTTAAAAGAGAAGCTCTGGTTGGCGCCAGGGCTTTTCTATTGCAAGCTACCCATTCCCATTACCTGGTCGTATATCCGGCTCGGGATAGGTTCCATGTCGTCGCTGGTGGACTTAGGTTTAGTCCATCTACCTTTCCACTTGTCAGTGAACTGGGGTGTGTGGATACGCTCTAACTGCCACCCCTTAGGGTGAGCAACACGGGTAGGCAAACCACGGAAGAGACCGTGGGTAGCTGCCATCACTCCTAGCTTATCGACCGCTTGGAGTGCATTCAAAGCGCTCCAGGGTCGCTTCGCGCAGCTATAACACTCACAGACTGCCCCGCTACTAGGCTCCTCGGTGTCCGCTAACCACTGCTCAGCCTTGTGGACAATGGCCATAAAACCTTTAGCCTGGGAGCCTTTGTTGAGGCACTCTTCAGCCAGTTCGCGCTCGCCCTCCGATAGTGTCTCCAAGAACTGGGCGACCTTTGGGTCATCCAGGGTGTGCTCGGCCGGCTCATCCTCCGCTCGGTTGTATAAGAGCGGTTCCCGGTTATAGGCGTCTAGCGCCACGTCACCGCCACGTGACCAGACGTCCTTCTGCTGGATGTCCTTGTACCGCTTGGCTGCCAGGTAGTTGACCACATGGCTGCATGGCGTCTTACCTGAGATGGGGGTCAGGGGGTTCGCTACAGGATGCCAAGGCAACTTGCGGAGCACCTCATTGCTTACCATCTCCGCTAGTTGGCTATTGGAGGCTAGGTGTTGGTAGATTGCCCAACGGAGCCCTTCTGTATCTTGCGCCTCAAACGCGGAGTTTATTGCCTGCTCTGTTTCAGCCTTACGTCGGGCTGAGATACCTTTGTACTTGGGTTGGATTGCGGGTAGAGGTACGTCACAGACGTGACCTAGGATTGCGGATGTTTGTGCTGACATTGAGAGAGAGAACCTGAGTGATGAAATGCCAACGGCGGGGGTTGGGGTGTTGCGGGGGCCTGTCTCAGGGCATACGGTAGGATGTGGGGTGTTGCAGAGGTACTAGCTTAGAAGGGCGTGGATGTTAGTTTGTAGGGCAGCGGCCAGGCGGCTAACGATATCCAAACCAACGTTCAATTGTTCGCCAGACTCTATTCTGCTAACCGTGCTCTGAGTGACTGAGGCTTTGGCCGATAACTGGACCTGCGTCAAGCCCAGCTGTGTGCGTCGATAACTGACATTCTTACCGAGACTGCTCATAGTGATTCCTTTCTATTGATTTATGGATATTGAACGACTAAAGAAATGCGCCGGTTGGCGCTGATTTGTCGCTTCATAGGTAGTACGAAGCTCGCCGGGAGTTTTCAGCGAATTATTTTGTAGAGGGGTTACGGTGGGAGGCGCCGCGTGTTGCTACATCCCAATAGGCCGGAAGGTGGAGAAGTATTCTCTCCCGGTATGACATCGATTATACCTAGGATCGGGAGTAAGGTCAACAGTTGTCTTCAAGTAGCTTTTACAGTATCAACAGAATCGCCACATTTGTTTGATGTAGGTAAAGTCACGATAAAACTGGGCGTATAATGCTGCCGCTAGCGTGCATTCGGGCCAATGCCCTCGAGCATCTTGCTCAAGCTAATGCCTAGCGCTTTGGCGATCCTTGCCTTGACGGTCGTATCCGGATCGGTGGTGCCATGCTCCAGGCGGCTTAGGTACCCTGCGTCCAATGAGGCTCGCTCAGCCAAAGTCTTTTGCTTCATCCCCTTCAACTCACGCAGCTCTTTTATTCGCGCTCCGAGCTGAATCGTAAGTGACGTTGGTTTGATCGTCATGACCCAATTGTAGCAAGAGAATTGTTGCACAGACAATTTATCCGTGAGACTATTTGTCTGTCAGACAATTGTCTGGTGGACAATAACAGGAGACCAACAACACAATGGAACAGCAGATCGTAAACCTTCACGCGGACAACATAGACGAACTAAGTTTGGAAGCCCTGCAACTCGGAGTGAAGCATTTCCAGCAGGACGGTTCCAAGGAAACCTTCATCCTAGCCCTGGTCGCCGATTATTTGAAGATCGACCTGACCCCTGAGGCGTTCGAAGAGGTCAAGCAGTTCACCGGTGAGTTCCACAGGGTCATGCACTGTATCCCTACATCTGACGAGTGCGCCGCTTAGCGCAGACTTGGGGGTGCTCTGACACCCCTGAGCTGCTCACCACACAGGAGTGATCCATGAAACACTTTCTGCAAGTTCTCTCTTTCCTCTCGATTACGGCTGTTGTTGGGTGCGGTTCGCCTCGGACCATCACAGCGGTGCCTGGTAATCCCACGGTCAAGTCCAGCCCCTCATCGGCGCCGGGTTTCTCCCTAACGGTCGCTCAGCCAGCATCAGTACCATCTCCTCCGCCCTGCCCTGGATGCATAGGTGAAGCAACAGACGGCTCCACGGTGCTCTCAATCCAGATCACGTCCACGGCCTACAGCGGACCCGTACAGCTCAGCGTGGCAGGCCTTCCAGTGGACGTTGCGTTCGTGCAGCTTATTCCCTCAGTCACGCTTAACTATGGGGAGCCTCAAACCGTTACCGTGACCGTATACGTCCTGCCGGCCGCGGCGCCAGGCGCTTACCGGTTTACCGTGAGTGCTCTGGGAGATGGCTCTGCGGTTGCCCTGACTCTTCCTGTGACGCTGACCATCACCAGTGGCGCCTCGAGCAGTTGGGGGGCCAATTGACCTCAGAGGAGCTGGGAGTGATTACTCGTCTGCTCGAGCTGATAACCGACCTCAAAGCCGAAGTGCTCAGGCTCAGGATCGAGCTGGCTATAGTCAAGACGTTCGCCGCGGTCGACAAGGTGAAGGGTTGAGCATTGATTTCAGCTGGCCGACATTGCAGGCATCCTCTAGTCTGACCTGCCTTGACCATCCGAAACGTCCGGCTGACGTGAATGCTCGTCCCGCACTAAGCAGGCGCTACAGGCCGCAGGCGAGCGTGACGAGGCGTAGAGGCGGGTTCCCCCCATTGAGGGCGCCAGGCTCGCTCAGAAGCCATGTGGAGCTATACGATCGGCCCTAAAACGCATCAACACTGGTACTAAAAGTGGTACTAAATGACCTCTTTTGGTGAGCCAAGCGAAACCCGATGAAACCTCGTGGTCCTTGAAAACATTGGGTTTAATCGCAAGTTGTTGACTCCAAAGACCCCCTCTAGAGAATCCCACTCTCTCCGCCATCCCGGATACCTCGTGGTTCCCCAAGTTCCGGGCGAACTTTGCCACCCACGCTCTACAGGAAAGAAGTCAGGGCACTCTGGGACTAGTCAGAACATCAAGTCGAAGGTAGTTCTGACCAGCTCTCAACACTCTCGAACAGATACAGAGCAGCCAACTCCCCCTTCGAGTTCACGAAGGCCAGATCCTCCTCGTGAAGCTCAACACTCGCAGCAACCACAACGTCAGTCGCGATCTCACGGGACTTGAACCGGACGATGTATGTTTTGTCAATCGGCAGGCTTCCAACACTCTCCCTGACATAACCGGCATGCTCAATTTTCGAGAGATTGAATCCCACAGTTTCGACAAGATCTCCTGATTCCAGCAGGACTATAAAAGTGCTCGCGTTGATGGATGATTCGATATCTTCATGGTCGACAGCCTTGGAAACTGCTGCAATATAACCAACACGCTCTGCCAGACCTTGCTCCTTGACCCAGACCTTCGATCCGACAAGATCATGGACTTCCATGGCCTTTTCCTCTCGCAATCTTAAGGAATTAAGATTGTCTCATCTTGGGCTAATTCGTGGGCAAGGATTTAGACATAGCCGGTAATCGCCTCGTGGATGCCGGCAACATTATCTGTGGATCGCGCCTTGAGTGTCAGCAGCATTGCGGTATTGCGAAGAGGGATAGAATTTAAGGTGCATGCCGCGGGTCGGACAGTTCTGCCCTTCAAATATCGCCCGATTATTGCTCGGTGTCGTCATCATCGTGACGCTGCTGATCGCAATTGGTTTCTGGCTCTACCATTCGCCTGGCCACGGTACGTCGATCGAGCAAACCACTCACTAGCCGGCCCCGGACTCAAGCAACCTTCACAGAGGTTTCCCATCTCTTAATCCATTGAGACTGGAAGCAGGTGATTCCAGACTGCAGGCGAGAGTTCCCTCGCCGAGGGGGCGGGGGGACTCTCGCCGATGCCTTCCGAGGGCCGGCACGGCGCGGTATCCTGACCATGAAAGACGCTGAAGGCCGCAAGTTCTACCACCGGGTAAACACTGACGGCACAATTGACTCTATTTGTCTAAGCTGCTTTCTAACCGTCGCCAGGGCCGATATCGGATCTGACCTCCAGGCACTCGAGGCCGCCCATCGCTGTAAGAACAAAGAGCCTTTCATTCTGTCAGAGAACCTTCGAAGCTTAAGGCTCCGCTAGTCGATACCTCTAAGGTTGGCGACAAGTGAGGACCCTCCAGGCTGAGGTGTGCGCATACTGGATGCCCTGCTCAGTCCCGTCCAACGTAGCCATGCTAGCCGACCCGGGTTTTGTTGGCCGAGTTCCCTGCTCTCTCAGCCGGGAATCACCTGGGATGCTTGGAAACTACTCCTCGGACCAGCGGCATATCTTCCTGCGCAGCGGCGAAAGGTGCAATGCTGCCACCCGCTAATACTGCGCCCTCATTCATCTTCAAAAATCGGTCCGCCTCGAGCCGGGTTGGTTTGGCCGGTAGGCGCCCAGCAGCCTTGCAATCATCACCGCGAGATACAACACCGCCAGAATCGATTCGATCATGGACAGTGAGCGGACCTGCGGCGTAGCCGCCGCTATGCCACTTGAACCGGCGGTCGTCATGCTTCCAAAACTGAAAAAAATAAAATCGAAACCCAAAGGAATAACATGCGGATTGATCGCCGGATCAAGATAAAAGGCATGGGGCTGGATGATGCTAATGATGGCATAGAGGCGTGCAAAAGAAAATCCAACGAGGAGATAGATGCATACCGCGCCGAAAATCGTTTCCGCCGTAGCCTCTTCGTGCGCAAAGACGCGGCGAAAGATAACCACAATAATAAAAACGTCGAATACGAAGCTGAGAACGACGGTGAAAACCGACGCTGGAATCATCCGGGGCCGAAAAACGATCGCATGCTCCACGATTGCGGGGCCGGCAAGAATCAGAGCGACAAAGATGAGACCTCTGCGAAAGCTTACCGCGTATACGCTCATAAGTGTGACGGCGGCGCCGAAAATCCGGAACACCCGATAATGCGTGCTCGACTCACCGACGTAAGGGTAGAGCGCCAGGTCTAAAAGCAGAAACAGAAATAGCAAAAGGAACTTGTGCCCGGTGACAGACAGAATCCGCCGGCCAGAGTTTTCATCGGTAAGCGCCTTAGCCATGGTAGAGACAATTGATCCTACACTTTTTCCTATGCCAAGGCCCATGCCCTCGCAGATGCGATTTCGCGTACCCGTAGCAGGTCCGATGAGCCTGGTAACGAGATTTGCTTTCGCCCGATCTGCCTTCGTCCCATATTGCCATCGTTACGGGAGACTTTAATGGGGAGGGAAAGCCGGACTTTGCATTCAGTTCTGCAATCACAAATGCGATAGCAGTAGTTTTGGTGAACGAAGATGGGACGCGGGGTGATGACTACGCGGCGGATGTCCTGGTGAACATCGCATGGGTGAAAGAAGCGCACCGCGGCTGGCGCCTCGGGGCGAAGGAGAATCAGCCCAACTTTAGGCGGCGACGGTTCCTGAAACCTGCCGGCGAATGGAAGACGTGGGCTGCGGGTCGTGGTGCAAACCGGGCAGCAATTTTTTTCCTTGGTCCCCTACTAAGAGCCAAGCCACGATAAACAGTCCTATGAGCGCCACTCCGCTCAGAACCACAACCAGCAGAAAGTTGGGATTCTTGGCGTGCTCAAGAGTATCGACGATTTTCTTAGTCTGTCCCATGCTTGGTTGGATGCAGCTTACAACCAATATGTCTTTACACCCCAAAATTTTGGCATTGCTCTGATTGCGGCCGTCATAGGCTACATCCTGTTTGAATTTCTCCGAACGAGGTTCTAGACGAACCCGGCCATCGCCCATCGTCGTGGACAAAAGGGACCATTGCCAATTGGAGAGGGGAGCAGCGTATCAGGAGACTCAAATCGCCTGGTGCCTGCTATGGCTTCAATACATCGCGTTGGTCGACCCAGCCGCCGCGAAAGAAGCGGTGCGACACCATGGACTGGGCAAGCAGAAACATGAGCCCTACCAGGATGACCAACAAAAGGAACTTTACAAACCCCAACCAAGGCGACTGCCGGACTTCAGTGTCCGTCGTGTTTGAAATAGTAGTCATCTGAACTACGCCTCCACCCGCCCATAACAAGGCTCGGGGCGCACCGGAGTTGTGGCGCAATAAGAGTCCCACTAATAACAGTCGCCTGCAACACTTTTCTTGGAAATCGTCACCCTACCGAAGCCAGTAAGCCCCCGGCTTAACCACACCGTCCGTTTTCGCGAGTTACCGGTAGTGCGAAGGTAACCTCCTGTGGGGGATAGGACAGACGGAACTGTCGTAAAGCAAAGGCTTTGCCGACAGTCTGTTCCCTGCAGGGTTACAAACCTAAGCCCAACTGAAACCGCTGCGCTGAAGCGGTAACGTGCGTATTCTCTTGCCCGTGGCAGCAAAGATGGCATTACCCACCGCGGGCAGAATGGGCGGCAGCGTCGGTTCGCCAAGCCCGGTCGGTGCGTAGTCAGTCTTGCGCCAATACACTTCGATTTTAGGTACTTGCCTCATCCGCATCAGTGGGAAGTTGTAAAAGTTTGCCTGCTGTACCTGGCCCTCCTTCAGCGTGATTTCCTGGCCCATGTGGCCCATGCCTTCCATGATTCCGCCTTGCGCCATGCTCTCGGCCGCGTTGGGATTGATGATCTGGCTGCCCACATCGCCAGCGGCCCACACCTGGTGCACCGTGACCCGGTTCTGCTTATCCACGCTCACCTCGGCAACCTCGGCGAAGTAGCCCAGGTGGCAAAACCACGCGGCAATTCCCATTCCGCGTCCTGGTGTTTTCGTCCGGTTCGCCCAGCCCGATTTTTCTGCGACTAACTCCAACACACCTTTGTATCGTTCCGGGATAAGAACCGACGCCCCTGTCGGTTCGTGATCGCCCACGGCGTCATGTTCCCCTGAAGACCAGGGCATTTGCTTGTTACTGAGCAACTCGAGTTGGAACTCGAGTGGATCGCGCCCGGCAGCACAAGCCACCTCATCCAGGAAGGACTGGATCGCCCAGCAATAGGCATTGTCGCCCGGCGCGCGCATCGCTCCCGTCCGCAGCATCAGGGGTTGCATCGATGTGTAAAGCGCATAGGCCGGAGGAAAGCCTGCTGGATAGGAGTCCTGTCCAATGCCCCCGCCCGAGGTTGCCTGCTTGCCGTCTCCAAAGGTGATGAAATGCTGCCGCCAGGCAGTCATCTTTCCTTGCCCATCAACGCCCGCTTTCAGGCCAAACGTCCCACCCGGCCGAAAGGGGTCATGGGCGATGTCGTCTTCGCGCGACCACAGCAGCTTGACCGGCGCGTCCACTCGTTTCGCGATCCACGCAGCCTCCACCAGGTAGTCGTTCTGCAGTCTTCGCCCAAAGCTGCCTCCGGAGCGCACCATGTGCGTCGTTATGTCGCTCTCCGGGATGCCCAGCGTCTTGGCCACCAGTGCACGACCGTCCTCCGGCAGCGTGCTGGTCGACCACATCTCCAGCTTGCCGTCTTTCCAGTGCGCCGTGGCGCCCTGGGGCTCCATCGTGACATGAGCAATGAATGGGAACTCGTAAGTCGCTTCGACCACCCTGGGCGATGCATGGAGCGCCGCATCCACATCTCCGTACCGGCGCACGATGTTTTGTGGCGGCTCTTTGAGTAACTCAGCCGCTTTAGTCGAGAATCCTTGACTGCTCTGTGTAACCGCCGGGCCAAGGTCCCAGTCGACCTTGAGTTTCTTCCGTGCCTGCTGTGCTTGCCACCAGGTATCGGCAACCACAGCGATGCCCGGCTCCATGCCTGGCTCCCATGGCGTGAAGGCTGCGGGAGTAATGCCCCCATCAATCACCAGGACATGGCGCACGCCGGGCAGCGCTTTGATCTCATCCAGGTTAGCGCTCTTCACCTTGCCGGCAAATACAGGCGCCTTTTCGATGCTTGCGTACAACATCCCCGGCAGTTGGACATCGATGCCGAAGAGCGGTTTGCCGGTGACAATCTTGGGCGTGTCAACGCCCGGCTGCGAGTGGCCGATGATGCAGTAGTCCTTGGGATCTTTGAGCTTCACGCTCGCCAGATCGGGCGGGGGCAACGCGGCAGCCTTGGCGGCAAACTCCCCATAACTTGCGGAGCGGCCCGAGGCGGCGTGCTTCACCCGGCCGGATTGCGTGGTGCATTCAGCCGCGGGCACGGCCCAGGTTTGCGCAGCGGCCGTAACCAGCAACTGACGTCCGGCTGCGCCGACCCGGCGCATCGGCTCCCAGCCCATCGGCGTGTTTGCGGAGCCACCGGAAAACTGCCGGCCGTAAATCTTTTGGTTCAGGTCGGCCTGTTGCACGCGGACGTCCTTCCAATCGACATCCAGTTCCTCGGCAATCAGCATCGGCAGCATGTTCCGCATGCCCTGGCCTGACTCCGAGGCACGCGCCATGATAGTGACCGCGCCATCCGGTGTGATGTGGATGAAGGCCTGCGGCGTCAGTTCCGGCTGCTTCTCCGGGCTTTGGGCTATAGCCAGCGGTGAGCGATAAAGACCCAGGGCAAGCCCACCGCCCGCGAGGGCCGTCAACTGCAGAAACGATCTCCGGTGCATGCGCATAAATATGCCCGTCCTTTACAGTTTGCTTTCTACCGTGGCTGTTTGTGCTGCCTGGTGGATCGCCTGCCGAATACGCGTATACGTTCCGCAACGGCAGATGTTTCCGCTCATCGCTGCATCGATTTCAGCATCGCTGGGCTGCGGCGTACGACGCAGCAGGGCGGCAGCCGACATAATCTGGCCTGCCTGGCAGTAACCGCACTGGGGCACATCGATTGCTTCCCAGGCCACCTGTACCGGGTGCCGGCCATCTGGCGAAAGCCCTTCAATGGTAGTCACCGGTTGGCCACGGACGCTGCTCACCGCGGTCTGGCAGGAGCGGACCGCCTCGCCGCCAACGATGACGGTACAGGCTCCGCAAAGTCCAACGCCGCAGCCGAACTTGGGGCCTTTGATGTTCAATACATCGCGCAGCACCCACAGGAGCGGCATATCGGGTGGCACGTCCACCGTCGCGGCCGCATTGTTGATCGTCAATTTGGTGAGCATCGGTTCACTCCAGGATTTAGCCAGCAGAGGATGGCGATAATTTCTGTATGGCTCTGGATTCTATCAACTATGGACCTGGCTCACTTCGGAGTTTGCTGTTAATAAGGAACCACACAGAATCTACGGATACAAACCAACAGATTCGTATATCACAACGATTCGACCACCTCCACTTGCCATCCCAAAACGCTGTGACTTTCTTGATTGCTTCACCGTGAACAACCGCTGGGTGCCCCATTCAAGCCCGGTTTTGCCTGCCCCGGCACGCCGTGGGGCTTGAGTGGGATACCACGGCACTCACCTGACGATTCTTTCAGCCACTAGCCAACTCCCCATGGATGCACCACCCTCCACTTGTCATCCCGCCTGTCCCGGCGTGCCGTGGAACCGGAGCGCAGCGTAGTGGAGGGATCTGCGGTGCGCCTCAGCTCCCGCACAAAGGTCTCCGTTCCGTTAGTTCTCCCACAGATGAAACGCGCATACGCGGACCTCTCTAGCACCGAAGCTTTCATCCTGACAAACCTGAAGCGCAAGGTCCCCCCATGCAAAGCATCCTTAACTAAATCCAGGCTCATCTACCCAATCAAACCACGTCTGCGCTTGTTGATGTGTTTGGGGGCACTCCATTGAGTAACGAATCAGAGTTCGATGAGTTTGAACAGGAAGAGAAGGAGCTTGCGAAGAACGGACTGCACTTTGAACTAACCAGGCGCCGCTTCATGCAGACGGCTGCGGCAATTTCAGCCGGAATCGCCGTAGGAGTACCAAACGCTTCAGCCGCTGAGAATCCGCCCGCGAAGACCCAGCCAATCACCTTAAGCGTGAATGGACAATCCAAGGCCCTCTCGCTCGACACCCGCACTTCCCTCCTGGATGCTCTACGGGAATCCATGGATCTCACCGGCACCAAAAAAGGTTGCGACCACGGGCAGTGCGGAGCATGTACTGTCTTGATCGACGGACGCCGAGTAAATTCCTGTCTGACGCTGGCCTTTGCGGCGGAGGGCTCCGAGATCACCACTATCGAAGGGCTCGCCACCCACCCAGACCCGAAAGACGCAAGCCAACTCCACCCCATGCAAGCTGCGTTCCTCGAGCATGATGGCTACCAATGCGGATATTGCACACCGGGCCAGATCTGCTCCGCCGTGGCAGCAGTCGAGGAGCATAAGCGCGGGAAACTCTCGATCGTGAGCTTCCATACCGGCAAGACCGAACATCCGGAGATGACGGATGATGAGATCAGAGAGCGGATGAGCGGGAACATCTGCCGCTGCGGCGCATACCCTAACATCGTAGCCGCCGTTCGCGCAGTGGCAGGAGCATCCGCATGAAGTCCTTTAGCTACGAACGTGCCACAGCAACCGAAAACGCAATCCACGCTGGAGCCGCGCGAGGCGCGAAGTTCCTGGCCGGCGGAACGAATCTCGTCGACCTCATGAAGTATGGTGTAGAGTCACCGGCAACACTGGTCGATATCAATCATCTCGACTTGAAGGAGATCGTAGCGTCTCCTGAAGGTGGAGTGAAGATCGGAGCCCTGGTGAAAAACTCCGATCTGGCCGATCATCCTCTAATCAAGACCCAGTACCCGTTGCTTTCGCAGGCGCTGTTAAGCGGT
The DNA here is from genome assembly GCA_963721125.1 of uncultured Acidobacteriaceae bacterium. Lineage (GTDB taxonomy): Bacteria > Acidobacteriota > Terriglobia > Terriglobales > Acidobacteriaceae > PALSA-350. The sequence continues at coordinate 1,039,773 of CAVRHZ010000002.1, forward strand.
GCCTCTCCGCAGTTGCGTAACATGGCCACGACCGGCGGGAATCTGCTGCAACGGACGCGCTGCTACTACTTCACCGACATCAGTTTTCCCGCCTGCAATAAACGGGAACCGGGCTCGGGCTGTGCGGCCATTAAGGGTTATAACCGCATTCACGCCATCCTGGGACAAACCGATAAAGGCGCCATCAGCGGCGAAACCTGCATTGCGACCAACCCATCGGATATGAACGTAGCTATGGCAGCGCTTGGGGCCAGGATCGAAGTCGAGGGCCCAAAGAGCAAACGAACGATTCCCTTCTCCGAGTTTCATCGACTGCCAGGCTCGACTCCCTGGCTCGACACGACGCTAAGACCCGACGAGTTAATCGTTGCGGTCACTCTGCCTCCAGCTAAGTTCGCTAAGAACGCCTATTACCTGAAGATCCGCGATCGTAACAGCTACGCCTTCGCGCTGATCTCCGTAGCAGCGGGTCTCGAGTTGGAGGGCGGACAGATCAAATCCGCCGGACTGGCATTGGGCGGCGTGGCGCTGAAGCCCTGGCGAGACACCGAAGCCGAGAAGGCCCTGGCCGGCAAGCCCGTTGCACCCGAGGCATTTCGGCAGGCTGCCGAGATTCTGCTCCGCGACGCAAAGGGTTACGAGCACAATACATTCAAGATTGAAATGGCCAAACAAGGCGTGGTGCGGGCGTTGACCCTCGCCTCGCAGGGCACCACAGAAGGGATGCAGGCATAATGGCGACCGAGACGGCACCCACGCCGGCGAAACAGCTGGACCACCGCTATGAGGGCATTGCCAAAGTCACCGGGAAAGTAAAATATGCTGCAGAGTTCTCGCAGCCGTTCCCCAAAGCAGACCTTGCGTATGCCTACATCGTTCAGGCCACGATTCCGAACGGGACCATCGCATCGATCGACCGCTACACGGCCGACCATGCGCCGGGGGTCATCGCGATTCTGACCCCCTTCAATGCACCCAAACTCAACCAGGCTCCCCCCGAGCCACCCGCGAGGCGAAATCTGAGCTTGCTGCAGGATAAGGACGTTCATTACAACGGCCAACCGGTCGCCGTCGTGGTGGCGAAATCGTTGAACGAGGCAAAGGCCGCGGCGCGGTTGCTGAAGATCAAGTACGTTTCCAGGCCTGCGCAGGTAAATTTCATGGAGCGGCTGGGAGATGCGCGGTGGCCGAAAAACCCGGGGAAGGAGCCACCGGGAAATCATCGGGGAGATGTGCAGGCGGGGTTTGCGAAATCATCCGTGACCATCGAACAGACCTATATCACTCCCATCCAGTACCACAACCCGATGGAACCCCATGCGACCATCGCCTGGTGGGACGGCGAAAAGCTGAACGTCTATGACGCGACCCAGTACATCTCCGGCGTCAAGATGTCCCTGGCCAAGACCCTCGATATCCCGGACGACTATGTTCGCGTCGTGGACCCGGTGGTGGGTGGTGGCTTTGGATCGAAAGGCTCCATGTGGTCCCATGTCCCGCTCTGCGCGATGGCGGCAAAGGTGACCGGAAGACCGGTGAAGCTTGTTTTGGACCGGGGACAGATGTTTGGCCCGGTGGGCGGCCGCCCATCGACGGTAAACAAGATCAGGCTTGGTGCGAGCGCGGATGGCAAGCTGCTAGCCATGCAACAGAATGTCAAGATGAACGCATCGGTGATGGAAGATTTCACTGAGCATTCAGCCGGCCCGATGAAAAACCTGTACATGAGCGCGGCAAACTCAGTAACCGAGAAAGTGGTTGAGGTCAATTTGGGAGTTTCCACGTTTACCCGCGCACCGGGAGAGGCGTCAGGAACGGCAGTGCTCGAGATCGCCATGGATGAGCTTGCCGAGAAGCTCAAGATGGATCCGGTCCAGCTCCGGCTGGTTAACTACGCGGAGAAAGATCCAAGCCACGACCGCCCATGGACGGACAAGCATCTCCGTGACTGTTACACCCAGGCCGCCGACCGCTTCGGATGGTCGAAGCGTAACGCAACACCTTGCAGCGTCACCGAAGGCAACGCGATGATCGGCTACGGTATGGCGACCGCCATCTATCCCGCAAATCGAAGCGCGGCGCATGCCGTGGTACGCATGCTGCCGGGCGGTAGGATGTTCGTAGGATCCGGCACTCAGGATCTGGGCACCGGAACTTACACCATCATGGCTCAGCAGGCTGCGGCGGGGCTCGGGATTGACCCTTCACTGGTCGAGGTAAAGCTCGGGGATTCAACGCTCCCTAAGGCGCCGGTATCCGGAGGGTCACAATCTTCTGCCTCAGTATTGCCGGCCATTCAAGATGCAACCACGCAGTTGAAGTTGAAATTGGCCGATCTGGCCATAGCCGATGCAGCATCTCCCTTGCATGGGCTCAAGACGTTGGACATCGAGGTTAAGGACGGCAAGCTTTTCAATAAGAGCAATCCCACTCAAACAGACAGTCTCGTGGAATTGATTGCGCGCAATGGCAACAAGCCGGTAGAGGCAAATGGATCGGCAGAGCCTTCGGAAGCCAAAGACTCGATGAGTTCCTATTCATGGGGAGCGGTCTTCGTTGAAGTAGCGGTCGATAAAGACACACACATGGTAAAGGTGCGCAGAGTGGTCGGCACCTATGACATCGGAACACTGCTGAATAAAAAGACCGGGCTGAACCAACTGATGGGCGGCATCGTCTGGGGCATTTCGTTCGCGCTGTATGAAGAGGCGCATATAGACCCTGTGTATGGCCGGGTGGTGAATGAATCGCTCGCCGAATATCACGTGCCGGTGAACGCGGATATCGGAGAGATCGACGTGAACGTCCTGAATATACCGGATGTTAAGTTCAACCCCATCGGCTCGCGCGGCATTGGCGAGATTGGCATCACGGGAGCCGCAGCGGCAGTGGCGAACGCTATTTACAACGCCACCGGTAAGAGGATAAGAAACTATCCAATAACCCCGGATAAGATCATGATGGCTTAGGAAAAGATCTTTCTCGACACGGCTAGAAAACCGTACTAAGGTGGAAGTAAGTCTCCACACGTCAGCGCCGTCTTGCCACCACGGCCTTGCTTGGCTTTGCACCGGCGCTCGACCCGTGCATCTGCCGCCAACCACCTGGAAAGCATCAGCGCGTGTCTGCGCGATGACCCGGGTGTAGCAAATACAAATGCGATAGACAAAGCGACGGATCACGCCTGTCCGCAGTATTCCTGCGTCTGGTGCAGATCATGCATCAACGGCACGCAAGAAGGGCTTTCACCGCTTATCGCGCTTTTAGCTCACTTTTATTTGAAAAGAAGAGCGTCCGCGGTTGGCCAAGGATCGCTATGCCGCCCACGCCAGGGGACTTTTGACGCTTATTTCGCTTATGTCGCACTTTTATTTGAGAGAAGTGCCCCCTTGTTGCCTGAAGGATGACTGTAAACTCGATCCACAACCCGGCCGCGGAACATCCTGTGCGTAGGAACACTGATGTTTGGCTGGATCAAAGAGGAACGGTGATGAACGGATCAGAAAGCCTGGTCGCGACTCTGGTTGCTGAGGGCGTGGGGATATGTTTCGCGAACCCCGGCACGTCGGAGATGCACTTCCTGGCAGCTCTCGAAAATCCGGGTCTGCGCAGCGTGCTGGTGCTTTTTGAAGGGATCGCCACGGGTGCTGCGGATGGCTGGTATCGCATGAGCGGCCATCCAGCATCTACGCTGCTTCATCTCGGGCCTGGTTTGGCAAATGGGCTTGCCAACCTGCACAACGCGCGCCGTGCGGGCTCCGGAATCGTGAACATCATCGGAGAACATGCCACCGCGCATTTGAAGTATGACCCTCCCCTGATGTCCGATATCGATGGGCTGGCGCGGCCTATCAGCCATTGGGTCCACCGCTGCAGTTCGTCGTGTGAGCTCGCCGGCGACACCGCCGCGGCGGTTGCGCAGGCACGCTCTAAACCTGGCCGGATCGCAACCCTGATTCTGCCCGGTGAGACATCCTGGGGGCCGGCGGACGGGCATGCAAAGCCGCCATCTGCGGCGTCCGCGAAACCCCAGCCACCCGGCATGGCCCGGGTCGAACAGGTGGCCGCCGTTCTCCGTCGCGGCGAACCAACCCTCATCGTGAGCGGCGGCCACGCAACACGCGGTCCCGCCGTCGAACTACTCGGCCGGATCGCAGCCCATACCGGATGCCGGATTGCTACCCAGTTTTTCACCGCACGTATCGAACGGGGAGCCGGCCGGACGCCGCTCGAGCGAGTGCCCTATTTCGTGCCCGCGGCATTGACGTTTCTCAACGGCTTCAAAAACATCATCACCGTGGAAACGGGCGAGCCCATCGCTTTCTTCAGCTACCCGGGTTCTCCCAGTATGCTTAAGCCGGAGGACTGCGCCGTTCATCCTCTGGTGTTGGCCGAGGAAGACAGCGTCGCAGGCCTTGAGATGCTGATCGACCTTCTGGGTGCGCAAAAAACCAACGCGGTGCTGCAGCAGAGGACGGATGTGGGTGTGCCCCAGGGCCGGCTTGATCCAACCAGCATCGCGCGAGCACTGACCGCGGCTCTGCCGGAGAACGCGATCCTGGTTGATGAGTCCCTGACCACAGGACGGGAAACGCTTGGCTTGACCGCGGGCGCGCTGCCCCACGATGTCCTGCAGAATATGGGCGGCTCCATTGGATTCGGAACTCCCGTCGCGACCGGCGCTGCATTGGCTTGCCCCGATCGACGCGTCTTCTGCATGGTGGGTGACGGAAGCGCCATGTACACCATCCAATCTCTTTGGACCCAGGCGCGAGAGAACCTGAATGTCACCACCATCATCTTCGCCAACAATTCCTATCAAATCTTGAAAAACGAATACGCCAACATGGGCTTCGGTATACCTGGACCGAAGGCTTCCGCGATGATCGATATCGACAAGCCGCGAATCGATTGGGTGGCCTTGGGAAAAAGCATGGGGTGCCCATCCGTCCGCGTCGACAATGCGAGCGATTTTTATCACAACATGGTCAAATCGAGCGAGGAACCCGGCCCCATGCTGATCGAGGTCTGCCTATGACGTTTTAGACATCCTTGTACGGCAGAACTTGGGCAATGGAGTACCCACTCAACTTCCCACCGACAATCTTTACGTTTTCGGGAGTGTAATGACTGCTCCCGTCCAACCGCGTTTGCACGGTGTTTGACATGGTTGCGACAGACGGGATCTCCCGGTGTTCCGGTATTCCCCACGGAACGATTTTCCATTCGTCATGAGCTGGGCCGCCGGCATCGGCTTGAGCAGGGTTTAGATATTTTGCTTCCGCTTCCGGAAAAAATATCAGCCCATGTTTTTTCGCCTTCTGCATCATCCAGCTCAACGTAATGTCCGAGAGGCCGCACTCCGCATAGCTTCCCCCGACGTCGCAATGCACCCCCGGAAACCAGACCTGTTCGACCTGAGCATTGTTTGCCAGTGCTGACCCGTCGGAATTGGTCCACAACGTCGGCTTGAATTGAGCGCGTCTTTCATCGATGCATATGGCGTGGTAACCATGTTGGATGCACTCGTGAATGGTGGTGTCGAGGAACCCATATTTTTTCGCATTCAACGCGTTGAAAAAGATGCCCGGGATGCCCAGCGATCCCACGGTATCCCAAACTCCGACCATCTCGACCGTAACATTTTCCAGGCCATACGCAGCTGTCAGTTGGTTCTTCAACGCTCTCTTTTTGTCAGGATCAGGCTCCCGGTATGCGGCAAATATGTCAGCAACAGTCCGATTATCCAGATTGATCGACGGAACACCAAAACCGGCGATCATCCCGCCGACGCTGCGCGCAGTAAAGGCGCCCCGGCTGAATCCAAAAAGAAAAATTTTGTCACCCGGATCGTAGACGTTGGAGAGAAACGCATAGCAATCCTGAACCTTTTGGAAAAGGCCTTCTCCCATGGCTCCGCCCGTCAGATGGTCAATCGGGGTGCCATCGGTGCCCACGCCGCTGTCGTAATACTTGAGTTGCGATGGATCGTTCGTCAGCGCCAGGTAAAGCTTACGAACGTTGGTGTCTACAACAGTCACCGCAACGCCATGCGGAGTGTTCCAAGTCCCGTCGGCACACAAAACAATGTTTTTGCTCATAACGCCTCTGTCACGCTGAGGGGACCCCGAACTTTCGCAGCGATTCTAACAGTCCACACCAGCGCGCTGCTTGCGTTTGTATCCTGGCAACCCTGTGGATGAGCGGAGCCAAGACTCCGTGCTTATCATGAGTCAGGAATGTCTTGCGTTCTACCCTGCCCTGATCTAGAAAGAATGGGGATCTTTTCCATGAGGTGGACAGATGACGGGGCGGCCGGTTCTAGCAACATGGGCGAAGTTGGTGGTTGTTGCAGTCTTTGTGTTAGCTTGGGCGGCGTTTCCACGGCCTTTGCGAGGGGAAACTAAGAAAATACCGGCGGCGAGCTCCTACCTGGTTTACGTCGGCACCTACACTGCCGGGACGAGCAAAGGAATTTATGACTATCGCTTCGACCCCAGGAGCGGCCGGCTCACGCCCATCGGGGTCGCGGCCGAGGTGGTGAATCCTTCCTTTGTGACCACCGATCCGCAGCATCGCTTCCTCTACGCGGTCACCGAGATGGGACAGGAACACGGACCGGATGCCGCGAAAAAGAACGGCTCTATCAGCAGCTTCTCCATCAATCGCAAGACTGGCGCCCTTACCTTTCTCAATAAGATTGATTCCGGCGGAAGCGGCCCGTGCCATCTGGTCGTGGATAAGACCGGTAAAATGCTCTTCGTCGCCAACTATGGCAGTGGAAGTGTTGCCTCGTTTGCCATCAAACCCGATGGAAGCATCGGCGAAAGGACAGGCTTCGACCAGCACACCGGTTCCAGCGTAAACCCTGCGCGTCAGAAGGGGCCGCATGCGCATGAAGTCGTGCTTTCGCCCGACAATCGCTTCCTTTTTGTGCCCGACCTGGGAACGGACCAGATCAAGATCTATCGCGTCGATGCCGCAAAAGGTACCTTCACACCCAACGATCCTCCGTTCGCTACGGTGACAGCTGGTTATGGGCCTCGGCACTTTACCTTTGGGCGAGGGGCAAAGTTCGCTTACGCAGTGTGCGAGATGGGTTCCAGCGTCGTTGTATTTTCCTACGATCCAGTGAAGGGATCGCTGACGCCGGTGCAAACCATATCCAACTTGCCTTCGGATTTCAAAGGAGTAAACAACTCGGCAGAGATAGAAGTCGGTCGGTCAGGCCGCTTTCTTTATGCCTCTAATCGCGGAAACGACAGCATTACGGTGTTTGCCATCGACCCGGTGAAAGGCACGCTGACCAATGTGCAGGTGGCGCCCACGCAAGGAAACATGCCCAGGAATTTTGCCATTGACCCAACCGGGAAGTATCTGATCGCAGCCAACCAGAAGTCCAATAACATGGTTGTTTTTGCTATCGATCCGAAGGATGGTCAACTGAAGCCGGCTGGTCAGACACTCGATATTCCTTCCCCGGTCGATATCTTATTTATTCCGGCGGAATAGCATTGGAGGCTGTATGAAGTTCTTTCGTACGAATTTTTCCAGACGGACCCTGGTTCAAAACGCCGGCATTGTCGCCGGAGCCGGACTCCTCGGCCTGGGTACCGCCGCAACAGGACAGGCTCAACCGGCTCCGCCGCCTCGCGGCAACGGTAAGCCTCGCGCCCTGGCGCTTATTGGCGATCGCTATCACAACCCTGATTACATTCGAGTGAGCCTGGATAAGGTTTTCAAAGACCTGAACATTCCCATCGACTACACCATCCAATACGACCAGATCTCAGCCAGTCTTCTCAAGAACTATCAGTTATTCCTGATCCTGCGCGATGGCATGATCTGGCCCAACGGCTACCTCGGGCCGGATGCTTACACCGCCTACGAGGCGGATCTGGAAACACCGAAGACCTTCCCCGATCCCAAGCCCGTCATGTGGATCAAGGATGAGCAGGGAGCGGCGATCAAACAATTCGTGACTGACGGCGGTGGCTTCTATGCTCTGCACAACTGCAGTCATATATCGCTTAGTTCCAAAGACTACCGTGAGGTAATGGGCGGAGCCTACATCAGCCACCCGCCGCTCCGTCCTTTCCAGGTGCATGCTACGCAGAACAAGCATCCCATCACGGACGGCATGAGCCCGTTCATAGTCAACGACGAACAGCATTATGTGACTTACGATAAGGATCCCAAATACGTCATTATGGAGGCGGAGAATCTCGACGGCCTAAAGTTCGAGGATCTTGGCACCAAGTCGATTTCCGGATGGGCCTACGACTTCGGCCAGGGCCGGGTCGTATTCACCGCCGTCGGTCACACCATCCATGCCATGTGGAACCCGCAATATATAGAGATACAAAAAAGATCGGTGCGATGGCTGCTCAAGGAGCTGTGAGCATGCGGGTCTCGCACAGAATTCTGTCGTTCGGCACTTTTGATAAGGCTCATCCGCTGCTCGTATTGACGGCGTTGATGATCCCTCCGCAGCGGTGCTATCGATGGCTGCGTATCTCCCATTACGCGCGCGCGGCGACGAAGCGTGGTAAGCAAGGGGGGTGAGGGGTAGCTCCCAATTCCTCGTGACAATGGCTCCCAGACGGCCTAAACTTGGAAAGTATTGAGTACATTGAACTCGACCCATGATTCACAAAGCCAAAGACCTCTCGCCAGACCAGAAAATGGCCATTGAAAGCCTGTTGGGGCGCTCGATTGCTGAGGACGAAGCGATCAGCATCCGCGCGCTGGCGTCTGCCCCGGAATGGCTCCAGTATTCCTGGGAAACTGCAAAGCGTGCAGGGCTGGACCGGCTCTCTATTGAAGAGATTGATGCAGAAATAGACGCTGCGCGAAAGGCACGGCCTAATCGTCAGCAGCCTCAGGAGCAATGATCCGGGTTGTCCTCGACACCAACATCCTGATTTCCGCCCTCCTCAGTCGGCAAGGACAACCAGCGCAGGTATTTCTGATGACCATTCTGGACCCCGACACGCAATTATGCGTAAGCGGGGATATTTTTGCGGAATACGACGAAGTCATCCGTCGCCCTAGGTTCCATCGCAGCGATAGCGAAATTGCAACCGTACTGCGCACAATCCGCGATGAGGGCGTTTGGGTAAAGCCCACCGAGAGGGTGCATGCCTGCTTTGACCCGGACGACGATATATTCTTGGAATGCGCGCAAGCTGCCGCAGCGCATTACCTCATCACCGGCAATACCAAGGATTTCCCCGCTGCATGGGTCGGCACACAGATCGTGACCGCCCGCCAGTTCCTCGACACCATGTTATAAGTTGGATGGTAAATCTACTGAGCGATGGTTAGCTTCTTGATGAACCATTCCTGGCTGTTCATGCTGTCAGCCTGGTTGCGCTGGGAAGGCCGGTCGTAGGTTCCGTCAGCCTTCATATGCCGGGCTTTGACAACGTCTGCAAGGTAGATGGCAAGCACCTCGTCATGGAGAAACCGTACCAGCTTGGGATCTTGCACTGGAAAGGCAACCTCTACCCTGCGATCAAGATTGCGAGGCATCATGTCGGCGCTGCCCAGGTAAACCTCTTCTTGTCCGGCGTTGCGGAAATAGAAAATACGGCTGTGCTCGAGGAAACGCCCCACGATACTTGTTACCTTGATGTTATCGCTCACACCGGTTAACCCGGGACGCAAGCAACATATCCCGCGCACCAGAAGATCCACCTGAACCCCTGCTTGTGAGGCCTCATAAAGCAGTTGAATCATGCGCATATCGACCAGGGCATTCATCTTGAAGATAAGGTGGCCCCGTTCGCCTGTGCGCTGATGTTCAATCTCGCGGCGTATAAGCCGCTCCAGGGCCTCTCGCAGACTTACGGGCGCCACCAGCAACTTCCGATAGTCAATCTTGGCGGAGTAACCCGTCAGGTAGTTGAACAAGTCTGTACAGTCTGCGCCAATCGCTTCATCGCAGGTGAACATGCCGATGTCGGTGTACAGCTGAGCCGTAACGCTGTTGTAGTTGCCGGTGGAAAGATGAAGGTACCGGCGTATGGTATCGCCTTCGCGCCGAACAACCAATGCGGTTTTACAGTGCACCTTAAGTCCGAGCAATCCGTAGACGACATGCGCTCCTTCATTTTCCAGCGCCCGGGCCCACTCGATGTTGCTCTCCTCGTCGAAGCGGGCTTTGAGCTCCACCAGCGCGGCAACTTGCTTTCCCTCTCTGACTGCGTCCAGCAATGCCTCCACCACCGGCGAATTGCGTCCTACGCGGTAAAGAGTAATCTTGATGGCCAATACAGCCGGATCATGCGCCGCTTGCTGGAGGAACGTCACCACCGGCTGAAAGGAAGCAAATGGATGGCACAGAAGAACATCCCTCCGCCGGATTGCGGCGAAGATGTCTTCACTCTCCTCCTCCGGCTGCAGCACTGCCGGCACTGCCGGCGTAAAAGGCTTATCCTTCAACTCAGGACGATCGACCGCATACAGGTGCTTCAGGCGAGATAAGCCCAAGGGTTGACCCACTTTGTAGACATCTTCCGGGTCGACTTCAAGGTTCTGCAGCAGGATTTCCAGAACTCCGGCGGGCATTCCATCGTTCACTTCCAACCGGACCACGTCTGCAAAACGCCGCTGCCAGACACCCTCTTCCACCGACTCCAAAAGGTCCCCGGCCTCAAGCTCCTGGATGGCGCTGTCCGCGTCCCGGGTTACATGGAAGGGGTGGGCTTTGATGATTTCCATTCCGGGAAACAGGCTCTGCAAATTGGCCGCAATGAGCTGCTCTAACCACAACACGTACTGTGGAGCCGGCGTTTTCCTTTTTCCGGCGCCACCTTCCTTCACCATAGGAGTGACCGGAATGAGTTGTGGCAGGATATCAGGCACTTTGACCCGGGCGAAATGTTCGGTGCCCTTACCGTCGCGAAGCTGTACGGCCAGATTCAAGCTGAGATTCGAGATATGAGGAAACGGCCTGCCAGGATCGAATGCCAAGGGAGTGAGCGCAGGAAAGACTGACTCTAAGAAGAACTTGTCGGCGATAGTTCGTTGCGCGGAAGTGAGCCGAGAGTAATCCACAACGTACAAACCGACCTTATTGAGGGCCGGGAAAATTTCCTGTCGCAAGTGATCTTGTGCGGCTTGGAAAAGTTCCAAAACCTTTTGGCGAATGGCAGCCAGCTGTTGTTTGGGCGTCATGCCGTCCGGGCCGCACTCAAGCAGGCCGCTCTCCGCCTGCCGCTTAAGGCCGGCGACGCGAACCATAAAAAACTCTTCCAGGTTGGAGCCCAGGATGGAGAGAAACTTTACCCGTTCAAGCAAAGGATTCCGGTCGTCCTGAGCCTCCTCCAGCACCCGTTCCTGGAAGGCAAGCAGGCTGAGTTCCCGGTTAACGTAGAGTCGCTGATCACCCAGAGGACAAGTGTCGGACAGCCCCATCTGGTTCGACTTTTCTTGCTGGCGCTTGCCGGCTTGCCGGCTAACCCGGCTCTTGGTCTTGGTGGCGGAAGTGCGCACGGTCGACATCGCAGTCCAGAATATACTGAGGGACAGCCGCCGGCTACGGCCTCTCAGACATCGGACGCCCCAAATCAGAGGGCCAACACTTTCTATTGACCCTAAGAAGAGCTGGAGTTCACGGCGCCAACCTCGATCGGCGAATGGTCGAAGCTTTCGAAAACGTGCTCGCCTTCTGATCTATATAACCACCGGCGGATCGATTCGCAGACACGAGGGTCACCGTACATATTCGAATGCTGGAAAGAATACGAGGAATAGATCCAGTCTTCCTTTGTCACTGCCGTGCGCTCCGTTGTGGCCTGGGCGCTTGCGGTCATAGGCGTTTCGCGTGTTTTAATTTTTAATACCCAGTGAAGCAGAAGGTTTTCATAAAGGCTCCAGGGACCAGAGCGTAACAATGCAGCTCCGGCAGTCATGATCAACAATCCCACCAGCCCCACCCCCGATGCGATGGCGACGAAGCTCATGGCCGCTATCATCAATGCCACTATATAGGCTGAGCCCCGGTCCAGTTTCTTTCGCACCAGGAGCGGCGAACCGACAAGATGGCGAAAGAAAAGATGGACCTGGAAGAGATTGATTACCGCTAGGACTTCAATTGCCATTTGGCACAGTCGTCGTTGCAACTCTCCGCTGTACGCTCTATTTGCACTCTCCAGAAATTTGAGAGATGTTCTGGCCTCGTCTCTACGGGCACAAATGCATAAGGTTCTTAGCTCCAGATTCAGCTCTGTTGACAGCGCTGCATATTGCTTCTCTGCGATGCTCCTTAGCCGGTCGGGCCGGAGATAAAATATCGTCACCAAGAATACCGCCCAGGCAAATGAAATCATCATGATCGCCACTTGCACGGAATACCTGGGCCCTGTTAACACCCTTGAGCTAAGTAACAGGTAGATGAGCATCCAAAGCGAGGCCCCGCAACCGGAGATACTTAGCAACTGTTCTTCCACCGCCCGGAGATCGCGCTTTGCCGCTGACAGGAAGGGCGTTCCCAGGGTGATGAGGCGGTCAGGTAATCGCGCAGCAGATTGTTGCAGGCGGCGAAACGCGTACACCGCGACGTTTCCCCCATGACCCTGTGCCACACAAATGTGCTGCGATGCCGGGTAACGATTGCCTAACTCTGCCAGGTGGGCGGCAAGATGGATGCCGGCGTCGACACGCCCCTTATGCGAATTCTTTCCTGACCAATAGAACGGCGAATAGTGAATTGTATCGTCGCCAAAGGGGAAAAGGTTTTTACGAAACCAGGAGGTTTCTCCAATCCAGGCGACTTGGGAAAACAGGCGCATTCCGAATAGCGACGGAATCGTCCCATGCACCAGACAGACAACCATATCCGGATCTCTTGCTTGCCGTATGGGCCCGATACTGGTCATGGCTTTGACGTTATACACCACATCAGAGCGTGGTTAGAAGATCTCTTAAGTGGAACAGGGAACCTCGTGAGGCACTTGGCTTCTCGTCGGTGAAAAAAAGTGGTGAGCGCAGCGCGCTGGCTTTTTCCACCGGGAGTTGCTGAAAGGCCCTCCCCACAAGGCGATAGCTCGATGATTCCGGTTGGTTTACCTATCAGCTGGAGCGCTGCCGCAAGCTGTTTATAAAAATGTATCGCGTGGTTACTTAAGGGTGTAAGTGGCCCGAAAGTGATACTCACAAGACACCCCTTGTCTCATTAGGATAAGCCCAATCGATGACTGATCGCCCGGAACGAATCCCGAGCGCCGCTCGATGAAGTTCAACCCAAAGGGAATGAGGTGTACCAATGCGTCTTCTTCCAACATGTGCCCTGCTGCTGTCTCTCTCTGCCGTTCCAGGATTTTGCCAGAGCAGCAACGCAACCTCCACCGATACAGCCATGCCCACGAACGCCAGCGATGCGTCCGTAGACTATGCCGCTCTGCGTGAGCGTCTGGCCGAGCAGAACAAGGTTCTGACAAACCAGGTCACCACCCAGCGCGCGATCGTCAAGAAGAACCAGGAGCTGCTGAAGGAAGCGCAAAAGCTGGACGCCTCCAACAAGAAGCTCTCGGAAGAGAAGAAGAAGCTCGAGACCGAGAATGCTGATCTCGAAAAGCAGCGGATGGCCCTGAAGTCTTCGCAGAAGCCCGCCGCTGATCTTGCTTCTGTCTCCGGCTCCAACTAAGGTCAGTCAGAACGACTGGCTGGCCTAGCCAGCACAGGTGCGCCCGGCCGCCGCTGAAATTGTAGCGGCGGCCTCTCCGTCGCGGCAGTGCGGTTACCGTGGCGTAGCGCCGGGAGGTACCCGTGCTGAATTGCCGTTGCGGCTACCATGGCGCAATGGCATGAAGGCGGCAACGCACTTTTCCCTATCGCCGGCCATGACGTGCGCAGTCATGGCGACCATGGGCAATTGCCTTTCGCTGATTCCCTGCTGACGACGGACTTCTTTGTGTCCATCTCCGGCGTTTGCACATCCATGAGGACCAGGCTAAAGGGAAAGAAGCCGCGGCCTGCTCTACTCAATCTCGACGACTACTTTGCCCGCAGTCTTACCGGATTCCACCGCGATGTGCGCCTGCAGCGCGGTCTCCAGCGTAAATGTCTCCGGGCTCAGCAGCGGTTTCAGCTTGCCCGCCTCGGCGAGCTTGGTTGCTGCGCGCAAAATGTCACCGTGGTGGGCTCTTCCCTTACCCGACAGCATGGGCAGCAAGGTGAAGACGCCGGAGTAAGTAGCGCCGCGAAAAGAAAGCGGCGCTAGTTTGTGAACGCCCCAACCGAGGCAGCTCACAACGTGGCCGGTGTAGTTTTTTACGGCGAGGAACGAATCATCGAGCGTGGTTCCACCGACGGTGTCGTAAACGATGTCGAAGCCTTCTCCGCCGGTATGCTCGGCTACGTAAGCCTCAACTGTCGTGCTGCGGTAGTCGATTGCGGTGGCTCCGTAACCTTCGGCGATCTTCTTCTTGTCTGCGGAAACGGTAGCGAAAACCTGCGCGCCTAACGCGTGAGCCAGTTGCACGGCAACGTGTCCGACGCCGCCGGCCCCGGCGTGGACCAGCACTTTTTGCTCGGAGCGCACCTGGGCGTGATCGACCAGGCCTTCCCATGCGGTAATAAAAACGAGCGGCAGCGCCGCCGCCTCGCGCATGGATAGATTCGCCGCCTTGATGGCCAATAAATCCGCGTCGACAGCTGCGAACTCCGCTAGAGTACCCTGCAGACCGCCGATGCCTCCGACCATCCCGTAGACTTCATCTCCAGGATGGAATGTGGTGACACCCGGGCCAACCGCTTCCACCACGCCCGCCAGGTCCATCCCCAGAATCGCCGGCAGCTCGACCCGTGCATGGGCGGCCAGGCCTGCGCGCACCTTTGTGTCCAGTGGGTTTACTCCGCTGGCCTTGATGCGGACGAGCACCTGGCCCGGAGAGAGCGCGGGAAGCGGAACTTCAGTCAGAGTGAATGGATCGCCGGGACGTTGCAGTACGAGGGCGCGCATACTCTCTTATAGCTGAGCATATTCTTTTTTGGCTTCGGCGATGACAGGCAGGTCGGAGTCGGCGTTCTTCCACTCGGAGAAGAAGATGTCGTAGGCTTTTTTGGCGTCTGCCTTATTGCCCGCCATGGCGTAGGCGCGGCCCAGCCCGAGAAAGGACAAGGCGTAGGGAGTACCGGTGGCATAAGCGACGCCTCGGAAGCGAGTCGCATCTTGAAATGAGGCCATGGCATTGCGCGAATCTTTGAGCTGCAGATAGGCGAGACCACGCAGATGGGGGGCGTAGGAAGCGTCGTCGTGGGCACGAACCCGTTCTAACAGAACGAGTGCCTGCTGCGCGTCACCTTTCTTGATCGCAAGCCACGCACGAGCCTGGGGCACCGACAGCTCCTGGATGATGGTGTCTTCCGGGTAACGTTTTTCAAGAGCCGTCAGCAATTTGTTGGCTTGCTTCTCCTGGTTGCAGAGAGCCAGTGCCGTGGCTTGCGCGATCAGCGTGACCTTGCCTTTGTCCAATTTCAAGGCCTCTTTGGCGGCCTCTTCAGGATCGAAGCATCGATCGACCATCCAACCCGCGCTGGCGGCGTTGAGGAGTGCGGCGGCTTGGGCATCCTGTTCTTTAGCGCCTGCGGCCTGATCGGCCGCGCGGAGAAGAGTGGTTTTCGCCAGCTGAATTTGGCCGAGCTGGGGCAGGAAATTGCCCCAAGGGGTAGTAACGGAGAACTGGTCGGGACGTCCAGCAGTCTCCGCCAGGAGTTTTTGTACATTGTTCCAGTCAGACTGACTGGCGTAAAACGCAGCTTCAACCCCCAGGAGAGAAGTCCCATTCAAGCCAATTCGCTGAGCCTCCGCAATGTACCTCCTTGCTTCGGCGGGATTATCGAGCTCAGTCGCTCCTGAGATCCCATTTTCCAGAGCATAGGCTTCATCCGGCTGCAGGGCGAGGGCCTTGCGATTGGCGGCAACACTCTTCTCAAGGTCGCCGTTTTGCAGGTAGAAAACACCAAGGTTGATGAAGTTGTCGACCTGCAGCGGATATTCCTGGGTGGCCACCTGGAGGGTTTCGATGCTCTTATTCAGATCGCCCACAACCGTGGAGTAGTAGTGCCCGGCAATGTAGAGCTTCTCGCGCTCGCTGACATTGCTACTGAGCTGGTAAGCGCGAGTGAAGTATTCTGTTGCCTCCTTGATCGCGCCAGTGTTCAGGCGAAGGACGCCGCGGCGGGCCCACGCCATGGCCAGCTTCGGGTCAAGCTCAAGAGCGCGTTTGTAATGGTCCTCCGCTTCGGGGATGTCGTTGCCCCTTTGATGGGCTTCGTCGCCTAAGGCGTAGGCGCGGAAAGCTTCGAGCGATGGTGTCGTGGCCTGACCAAACGGCGCATTGAGTCTCTGGATACTGGAGAGACTTTCTCCCAGTTTGGCGCGCATGGCGGTCGCGACCTGGTTGAGCGCGTCGAGCACATGTTCCTTGTCAGGCGCAGTCGCCTCTTCGCTGGCAATATCGTCGCCGCTGGCGGTGTTCTGGGCGTCGAGGGTAACGACATAGGCTTTGCCAAGGGGAGCGATCGAGCCGGTCAGGATCGCCTTGACCCCTTCCCGCTCCCCGATCTCGCGGGCGATCTGTGGGGTAATGGTCTCGTCCTGCCTGCGGCCAAGGTACTGAAGGCTTTGGCGAAGGTGCTGCTGGCTGATGATGTCGAGCACCGGAGACTGGCCTAGCTGCACCCGCAGGGCCTGGTTGAGGGTGGTGTCAAAGACGGGGTCGCCGGTTTTATTGATGAAGTCGGCGACAATGATGCTGTCTTTTGAGGTTCCGGGCTTTGCTGCTTCTGCCGTTGGCGGCGCGGTGGCGACGGGTGCGGGCTCGGGCGCAGGTTTGGTGGCGACGTGATTGCGGAACAGAGCAACCCCGGCCGCCAAGGCCAGCAGCAGCAAGGCCCCGACAACAAGCATGCGGGAGCGTAAAGGACGACCGCCTGCCGGCGGCGCAGACGGCGGGACCGAAGCAGGCGGGGTAGAGGAGGCCGTCGCCGCGGCGACTGCGCCGGCTGACGGGGAGGCTGAGACAGAAACGGCTTCGAGGTCTGCAAGGAGTTCCTCGGCGCTGCGGTAACGCTGATCGCGGTTCTTGGCCAGCAGCTTGGCGACTATAGGGTCGAGAGCGCTGGGCATGGCGGGGTTGAGGCTGCTGATCGGCGGCGGATCTTTCATCAGCAGAGCGGCAAAGACTTCGGCGGTGCTGCGGCCGCCAAATGGGGGCTGGCCGGTCGCCATCTCGAACAGCACGCTGCCCAGGCTGAAGAGGTCGGTGCGGGCATCGAGCGGGTCGCCCTTGGCTTGCTCGGGAGACATGTAAGCAGCAGTACCGACGGTCGAGCCGGGAGTGGTGAGATCCATTAGCCCAGTGGGCGTGCCGGTGGCGGTGTTGTTTTGCGGGTCGAAGTACCGGGAATCCGGCGAGGCCTCGGCGCCCTGCTTCTTGGCCAAACCGAAATCGAGAATCTTGAGCTGCTTGCGATCACGGCCACTCTCTACCACGAAAAGGTTGGCCGGCTTGATATCGCGATGGATGATGCCCCTGGCGTGGGCCGCGGACAGCGCGCTCGCCGCTTGCTGGCCCAGTGCGATGACCTCAGAGGGGGAGAGCTGGTGATGGCTGAGATATTGCTTCAGCGTTTCCCCACGCAACAACTCCATCACGAGGTAGGGCTGCCCTTCCTGTTCGCCGACGTCGTGGATGGCGCAGATGTTGGGGTGGTTCAGCGTGGCGGCGGCCCGGGCCTCACGCAGGAAGCGCTCATGGGAGAGGTGTACGCGGGAGTGCGGAGTGCCCACGGGCGAGGGGCTGGCTGGCGCTTCGGAGACGAGAAAGCTGTCGGAGATGAGCTTGAGAGCGACCTCGCGTTCGAGCCGGGTATCGAGGGCGCGGTAAACGTCACCCATGCCGCCGGCGCCGATTTTATCGATCACTCTGTAGGGCCCAAAGACAGTACCAGTGGCGATCATTCTTGCCCCAAGCGTTCGGATTCACGTCCCTCTGAGGGCGGACCCGCATGTAGTTGATTCCTGAGTGTACACAGGGCATCATGCCTCGCGCTATTTCGGACTATAGCTGGGCGTACTCCTTTTTTGCCTCGGCGACCACAGGCAGGTCAGCGTCGGCATTCTTCCACTCGGAGAAGAAGACGTCGTAGGCTTTTTTCGCGTCTGCCTTATTGCCCGCCATGGCGTAGGCGCGGCCGAGGCCTAAGTACGACAGGGCGTATGGACTGCGATTGATGTAGGCACGGCCTTTCAGGCGGGTCGCGTTCTGAAATGATTCAATCGCATTGCGCGAGTCCTTGAGCTGCAGATAAGCGAGACCACGCAGGTAGGGTGCGTAGGAAGCTGCGTCGTGGGCGCGCACTCGTTCCAGCAACGCGAGCGCCCCCTGCGCATCCCCTGCCTTGATGGCCAGCCAGGCACGCGCTTGAGGTACCGAGAGCTCATGAATGAGCGTGTCTTGCGGATAGCGCTTTTCGAGAGCGGTGAGCGCCTCCGCCGCCTGCTTCTGCTCATTGCAGAGAGCCAAGGTACTGGCTGCATCGATGAGCGTGACCTTTCCCTTATCCAGTTGCAGGGCTTGTTTGACGGTCTGGTCCGGATCGAAGCATTGACCGACCATCCAGCCGGCGCTGGTGGCGCGGAGTAGACTGCCTGCCTGGGCGTCCTTCTCGTTGACGCCCGCCGCCTGGTCGGCCGCGCGCAGCAGGGTGGTCCTCGCCAGCTGAATCTGGCCCAACTGGGGCAGGAGCGAGCCCCAGGTTGAGGTGACGAAGAATTGGTCGGGCCGCCCAGCCGTTTGGGCGATGATTTTCTGCACGTTGTTCCAATCGGACTCGGTGGCGTAGTACTGCAGTTCGTTCGCGAAAAGATTCGTTCCGTTCAAGCCGAAACGCTGTGCTTGCGCGATGTATTTCTCCCCTGCGGTTACGTCACCCGAGTTGGCCGCTTCCGTGACCTCGTTTATCAGGGCGATGGCGTTTTCCGGCTGCAATGCGAGGGCTTTGCGATTGGCGGCGGCGCTCTTCTCAAAATCGCCGTTGTTGAGATACTCAACTCCGAGGTTGACGAACGTGTCGACCTGCAGCGGATACTCCTGGGTGGCGACCTGCAGGGTCTCGATGCTCTTATTTAAATCGCCCACGACGGTGGAGTAGTAGTGGGCGGCAATGTAAAGCTTTTCCCGCTCACTGACATTGTTGCTGAGCTGGTAGGCCTTGGTGAAATCCTCAGTCGCCTCGCTGAGCGCGCCGGTGTTGAGGCGAAGGACGCCGAGGCGGGCCCAAGCCATGGCTAGTTTGGGGTCAAGTTCCAGGGCGCGTTTGTAGTGGTCTTCGGCTTCGGGGATGTCATTACCCTTTAGATGGGCTTCGTCACCCAGGGCGTAGGCGCGAAAGGCCTCGAGCGACGGAGTGGTGGCCTGCCCGAAGGGAGCATTGAGTCTCTGGATACTGGAGAGGCTTTCCCCCAGTTTGGCGCGCATGCCGGTGGCGACCTGGTTGAGCGCCTCCAGCACATGCTCCTTGTCAGGCGCGGTGGCTTCTTCGCTGGCAATATCGTCGCCGGTGGTGGCGTTCTGGGCATCCAGGGTAATGACGTAAGCCTTGCCCAATGGAGCGATGGTGCCGATGAGGATAGCCTTGCCGCCCTCCCGCTCCCCGATCTCTCGGGCAATCTGCGGGGTAATGGGCTC
Organism: uncultured Acidobacteriaceae bacterium; assembly: GCA_963721125.1. Classification (GTDB taxonomy): domain Bacteria; phylum Acidobacteriota; class Terriglobia; order Terriglobales; family Acidobacteriaceae; genus PALSA-350. Next base: position 1,059,473 of record CAVRHZ010000002.1, read on the forward strand.
GTCCTGCTTGCGGCCGAGGAATTGCAGACTTTGTCGAAGGTGCTGCTGGCTGATGATGTCGAGGACGGGAGACTGGCCCAGCTGCACCCGCAGGGCCTGGTTCAGGGTGGAGTCAAAAACCGGGTCGCCCGTTTTATTGATAAAGTCGGCGACCACGATGCTGTCTTTTGCAGCCGCCGGCGCCGGCGCAGGCTTGACGCTGGAATGAAAGTGAAACAGAGCCATTGCACCGGCCAAAGCCACCAGCACCGAGGCGCCGATGACCAGCATGCGGGAGCGCAAAGGGCGGCCGCCCGCCGGCGTCAAAGGAGGCGAGGTCGGCGCGGGCGGAGGAGTGTACACGGCCACCGGGCCTGTACCCTTGGGAGACGGGACCGAAACCGAAATGGCTTCCAGGTCAGCAATCAGTTCTTCGGCGCTGCGGTAACGCTGATCGCGGTCCTTGGCCAGCAGCTTGGCGATGATGGAATCGAATCCGCTGGGCATGGCCGGGTTAAGGCTGCTGACTGGGGGCGGTTCTTTCAGCAGCAGGGCGGCAAACACCCCGGCGGTGCTGCGGTCGCCAAAGGGCGGCTGTCCGGTCGCCATCTCGTAGAGCACGCTGCCCAGGCTGAAGAGATCCGTGCGGTGATCGAGCGGGTCGCCCTTGGCTTGCTCGGGAGACATGTAGGCAGCGGTGCCGAAAGTCGAGCCGGGAGTGGTGAGACCGCCGGCGCCGGTGGTGGTGGCGGTGTTACTTTGCGCGTCAAAGAAGCGGGAATCCAGCGAGGCCTCAGCGCCCTGCTTTTTGGCTACTCCGAAATCGAGAATCTTGAGCTGCTTGCGATCCCGGCCGCTCTCCATCACGAAGAGATTCGCGGGCTTGATATCGCGATGGATGATGCCCCGGGAGTGAGCAGCGCCCAGCGCACTGGCTGCCTGCAGGCCCAGGCTGATGACCTCGGAAGGAAGGAGACGGTAATGGCTGAGATACTGCTGCAGCGTTTCCCCGTGCAACAGCTCCATCACCAGGTAGGGTTGCCCTTCCTGCTCGCCGACGTCATAGATGGCGCAGATGTTGGGGTGGTTCAGGGTGGCGACTGCCCGGGCCTCGCGTAGAAAGCGCTCATGGGAGAGTTCAGCGCGGGAGCGCGGAGTGCCCGCGGGCGAGGGGCTGGCGGACGGATCCGAGACCAGAAAGCTGTCGGAGATGATCTTGAGAGCGACTTCACGTTCGAGCCGGGGATCGAGCGCGCGATAGACCTCGCCCATACCACCGGCGCCTATCTTCTCTATCACTCTGTAGGGTCCAAAGACAGTGCCAGAACCGATCATTCCTCGCCCCTAGCGTTCGGATTCACATCCCAGTGACCCGGATTTCCTGTACGCTGCGCTGGACACGGCCACGTGTGCGGCTTTATTAAGGAAAGCCGCATGAACCTCGCCAACGCCAACCAGCTCCACAGGAAATCCGGGGTGAGGGGGCCTGCAGGTGGTTGATTTCTGAGTGTACACAGGGTAGGTGATAGGCGCTATGAATGAATCGAAGCTAGCCAACTGCCGGGGCCCGGCAGTTCTGCGTCAGGAAGCCGGCGAAAGAAATGGGTTTTCTACCCGCAGGTCACCGAACTGTTGACCGTGCTGAAGATCTTCGGTCATCAGAACCTGGCATTGCGCCTGGATGGCGGCGGCAACAATCAGAGAGTCATACCACGAAAGACGATATCGCGACTGCAAATGCAAGGCGTCCAGATAGAGCGCCTGGGAAGAATGAATGCCGAGGAGTGGGCGAAGGATGGTGCCGTAGTATTGTTCGGCTTCATCCACCTTCATCGGTTGCGTGAAGCGTTGCAAAGCAACGTTGAAGAACTCCTGAACGACCTGGTAGCTGGTAATTCCCTTCTGGGTCTTAAGCGCTGTCCGTATCAACTGTGTGGCTCGGCGTGATTTGGCCACGGCGCCTCGATCAAATGAATAAACGAAGATATTGGTGTCGAGAAAAAACCTATCGCTCATTCATCTCGTCTCTGCTGAAGTGCTTTCCGGCATCCACATGCTTCATCCGTTTCATCAGGGCGTCGAAACCTTGCGCATCGCCTGCACTGGCTGTGAATTGGGCAAGCCATTCGCGGAAGGCCGCGTTCAACGTCTTGTGCTGCGCGCGCGCGATCTGCCTGGCCCGTTCGATCAGGTCTTCGTCGGCGCTCAGAGTGATATTTTTCATACGAATCCAGTGTACACTGTTTTCGTGTAAGATGCTCCGGCTTCCGGGGCGAAACTGAAAGCGAAGCTACCTGGGTGTAGGATTGGGGCCGGATTGCCGGATATCCCTATGCGGAGTGCGTGGAATGAATCGCAGATCTCTCCTTAAGCTTGGCGGACTCTTCGCTGTTACCCTTCCCGCGCTCGCCTTTCAAGAGGAAAAGAGCAAGCTCAAGATCACAGGAGTACGCCTGGTGCGCACCCGGCCCAAACGTCCTGTGCCCAGCTACACGCCTGCTCCAGGATCATGGTCGACGCAGGGCGTCGAGGTAGCAAACCCCATGTCGATTTACCCGCAGTACAAGGCGACGCGATCGTTGTGGAATCCTGATCCAGGAAAGCTGGAGGGATTCACAGTCGAAATCTCCACCGACAAAGGGGTGACCGGTTACGGCTCCGGTGGCGCGGGCGGCGGCGCTGGTGGTGGAGCAGCACCTGGTGAAGCTGCTGGTGGGTGAAGATCCGTTCAACGTCGAGCGCCTCTGGGACATCATGTACCGCTCGACCATGCCCTATGGACAGGCCGGCATTGCCATCAACGCCATCAGCGGAGTCGATCTGCGCTTTGTGGGATGTGATCGGCAAAGCGCTCGAACCTTCCTGTTTACGAACTGCTCGGCGGCCAGACCAAGACTCGCATTCCGGCCTATTGCACCGGCAATGATGTCGAGCAGCATCTCAAGTTCGGCTACAAGCGGTTGAAGCTTGCCATTCCCTATGGCCCGGCGGATGGTTGGGAGGGACAGCAGAAAAACCTGGAGCTGGTAAAGACAACCCGCGCGCAACTGGGGCCAGACGGCGACCTGATGCTCGACTGCTACATGGCGTGGAATGAGCAATACACCATCGAGATGGCTAAGCTGGTCGAACCGTATCGCATCTACTGGATGGAAGAGTGCCTGCAGCCGAGAGACTACGAAGGCTTTGGGCGCCTGAGCGCGGAGATAAAATCCACCCGCATCGCCACCGGCGAGCACGAGTATACGCGCTACGCCTTCCGCCAATTGTTAGACCATCGCGGGGCGGCGATCTGGCAACCTGACATTCACTGGTGCGGCGGAATGACGGAGCTGCGGCGAATCGGCGCGCTGGCGGCTGCCTATGATATTCCGGTGATTCCGCACGGCGGCGGAGCCTTCGATTCGATTCACTTCATCCTGGCTACGCCGAACAGTCCCTGGGCGGAAACGTTCATGCCCCCGCCGGGCGGCCCGGACGAGGTTTACCGGCGGTTCGAAGAGGACAACCATATCACTCGCGGGCCGGAGGGAATCTATGCGCGCCCGTCGGACACTCCGGGGTTGGGCTGGGATATCGAGGTGGTTTAGCGAGCTGGTCCCGAGGATTAAAGTAAGGGTATGGCCGATATCAAGAGCACCGATCTTCTGCAGCAATTCGCGAGCGACAATTATTCCGGCATCTGCCCGGAGGCGTGGGCGGCCATGGAGACCGCCAATCACGGCCACGTCTCGGGCTACGGAGACGACCCCTGGACCACGGCTGCGGCCGATGCTTTTCGGGAAATGTTTGAAACCGACTGCGAGGTTTTCTTTGCCTTTAATGGGACTGCGGCAAATTCATTGGTCCTCGCTTCCCTGTGCCAGTCATACCACGCCGTGATCTGTTGTCAGTCCGCCCACGTGGAGACGGACGAATGCGGCGCCCCGGAGTTTTTTTCCAACGGTTCCAAGCTGCTTATCGCCGAAAGCGACGACGGGAAACTGACGCCGGCGGCGGTGCACATGATCGCTACCAGCCGGACGGACATTCATTACCCTAAGCCGCGCGCCGTCACCATCAGTCAATCCACGGAAACAGGCCGCGTCTACACCGTCGAGCAACTGCGCGCTCTTTCACAGGAGTGCCGGAAACACGGTTTGCGGCTGCACATGGATGGAGCGCGCTTCGCCAATGCCTGCGCCGGCCTTAGCTGCTCCTCCGCGGAACTTACCTGGAAGAGCGGAGTCGACGTGCTTTGCTTCGGCGGCACGAAGAACGGGATGGCGGTAGGCGAAGCGATTCTCTTCTTCGACCGGAAACTCGCCGAGGACTTCGACTACCGCTGCAAGCAGGCGGGGCAGCTGGCCTCAAAGATGCGTTTTCTTGCTGCTCCGTGGGTGGGCATGCTGAAAAGTGGCGCATGGCTGAGCAACGCGGCTCATGCCAATGAATGTGCGCGGTATTTAGCGGAACAATTGTCCGGCATCCCGGGAGTCGAGATTGTCGCACCGCCGGAGGCGAACGCGGTGTTCGTCCACGCATCGGACGAAGTGCTCGAGCCGCTGCGCCAACGGGGATGGAAGTTCTATACCTTTATCGGTGGCGCGGCGCGATTCATGTGCTCATGGGATACGGATCGCAAACGTATCGACGAGTTTTGCCGCGACGTGCGCATTTGTGCTGAGCAGGCTTCGATGCAGACGAAGTAATAATTGAGGAAGCGAAAGCACTACTCCGTGTAACCGTCGAAGAACAACTTCCCTGCCTGCTTCTTCATGAGCTTCTTGAATCGCTTCAGTGCAACGATCTCCCGGAGCGCAATGTCAACGGCATCAGCTCTCGATTGCGCTCCGAGGATCTTCGCGGCTTCGTCGACGAGGTCAGCATCGAGTCGGATCGAGCTTTTCTTAAGTGCCATCTGGTCATCCCTCACATACACATTATGGCGGCTCACCTTGGCATGGATAGAGGTGGATGGACAGAGTAACGGTTCCCTCACGTAAAAGTCATGCCGCACCCTTCGGTCCCGGGGCGGGAAAAATCCAACATCTATTGCTGGTGCAGCGCACGCTGTAAAACCTCAGCCAGGTGGAGAGCCTTGCGCCCCGTCGCTTGCTGGATCTGCTCACGGCAACTGAAGCCATCCGAGACGATCAGAGTGTCCGGATCTGCCTGACGTACTGCCGGCAGGAGCACCCGTTCTCCAATGGCCTGTGATACAGCGTACTTTTTCTGCTCGAAGCCAAACGGTCCCGCCATTCCACAGCAACCCGCGTCCAACGTCTTCAGGTCCGCACCCGTCTTGCGCAGCAACTCCTCTTCGTCCGTCATCTTCATGATCGCTTTGTGATGGCAATGTCCATGAAGGAGCAGCCTTTGTGACAGTTGCGGTGGCTGATAGCCCTGCCGCTGCAAAAATTCGCTGAGCAGGAATGTCTGGCGCCGCAGCCGGTCTGCCCGCTCATCCTCGGGAAACAGGTTTCGCAATTCGTCGCGAAATACCGACGCGCAGCTCGGCTCCAGGACCACGATGGGTAAGCCGGCGTCGATCTCCCGCGCCAGCGCCTTTATGATGCGTTGCAAGTAATGCCTTGCTCTGTCGAGCATGCCAAAGTCGTACAAGGGCCGGCCGCAGCAGAGATGGTTCCGGGGCACCGTTACATTGAAGTCCGCGCGGGTAAGTACTTCAAATGCAGCCTGACTGGTCTCAGGCTTAAAGTAGTTATTGAAGGTATCAGCCCACAAAACAACCCCTGGACTACCGTCTTTCGCAAGCCGCTGCCTGGCCGCCCACTTCTGAAAGCTGACGGGAGCGAGCTGCGGCATCTCGCGCTGAGTTGCAAGCTCGAGCTTTTTCTGTAGCCAGCGCTTCGACGCCGGGGCGTTGCTCAGGAAGTTCGCGGCTCGGGGAGCGAATCCACCCAGAGCGGCCCAGCGGTCGATCATCCCGAAGGCGTATGCGTGCAGCGGGCGTCGCTCTCCCTCGTAATAATGAGACAAAAACTCTGCTTTATACGTAGCCAGATCCACGTTTGCCGGGCATTCCGACTTACAGGCCTTGCAGGCCAGGCATAAGTCGAGCGCCTGCTTGACCTGTTCATTCTTCCAACCGCCGTCAATCACCTCGCCCTGCAGCAACTCGAAGAGCATGTGGGCGCGTCCTCGCGTGCTGTGCTCCTCTTCCAGAGTTACCATGTAACTCGGGCACATCGAACCACCGTCCTGCTTGCGGCAGGTTCCAACTCCGATGCATCGCGCGGCGGCCTTGGCGAAGGAGCCGCCGTCCTCAATGAACTTGAAATGAGTCTTCGGTTCCAGTGGCTTGTAGTCTGCACCCAGGCGCAGGTTTTCGGTCGGCAGGTAAGCATCCACTACCTTATGAGGATTCATCTTGTTCTGCGGATCCCATACCGCCTTGAACTGGCGGAAGGCAGTCATCAGCTCGGGACCGAACATCTTGGGCAGCAAAGCGCCACGCGATTGCCCGTCGCCGTGCTCTCCGGAAAGCGAACCGCCGTAGCTAACCACCAGGTCGGCAGCTCTCTCGACGAACTCGCCATAGTTACGAATGCCCGCTTCGCTCTGCAGGTCAAAGCTGACCCGCATGTGGATGCAGCCATGCCCAAAGTGGCCGTAAAAGGCGCCTTGATAGCCATACTCGTTCATGAGCGCGCGAATATCCCGCAGATAGCGGCCCAGCTTTTCCGGGGCCACCGCCGCATCGTCCCATCCCTCCCATTGCGGCGCCGCGCCAGGAGCAAACGCCGCTGCCCTGGGGCCGGATTCGCGCAGATGCCAGACGGCGCGCGCCTCAGACGGCGTGTAGAGACGGGTATTGGGTGGATCGGACATTTGCTTCAGGCGATCCATCAATTGCTCGGCCAGGCTGCGTGCATGCTGCGGATCGTCAGAGCCAAATTCAACCAGCACGATGCCGCGCCCCTCGGGCAGCAGCTCGAGTTTAGGAGCTCCCTTGCTCCGCAGCCCGTCCACGATGCTGCCCTCGAAACCTTCGAAGCCGATCGGCTGAAAGGTCAGGATCTCAGGAACATGATCGGCTGCGACAAAAGCGTCGCGATAACCGATTCCGACCAGCGCCCGATGCTGCGGGCTGGGGATCAGCTTCACCCTGGCTTCGAGCACGGTGACGCAGGTGCCCTCCGTCCCCACCAGTGCACGAGCCAGGTTGAATCGTTCCGGTAGTAGCTCATCGAGGTTGTAGCCCGAGACACGCCGGGGAATTTGCGGGAAGCGTTCCCGTATCAGATCGGCGTATTGATCGCCTATCCCAAGCAATGTTTTGTAGATCTCAGCGCGACGGCCGCCTTGCTGAAGGATGGAATTCAATTCGTCCGTCGTGGTTGGGCCGACGGTCATCTGCGTTCCGTCGTAGAGCAGGATGCGCAGCTCTTCGATGTTGTCTACCGTTTTGCCGCCTAATAGCGAATGGGTGCCGCAGGAGTTGTTTCCGATCATGCCGCCAATGGTGCAGCGGTTATGGGTGGAGGGGTCGGGAGCAAAGGTCAGCTTGTGAGCTTCTGCCTGGTTGCGGAGCGTGTCGAGCACTACCCCGGGCTGCACGCGGGCGAAGCGTTGCTGGGGATCCAGCTCCAGGATCCGATTCATGTACTTGGTGAAGTCGAGCACCACGGCTACATTGCAGCACTGGCCGGCCAGGCTGGTGCCTGCTCCGCGGGCCAAGACCGGGGCTCCGTACTTGCGGCAGGCCGCCATGGCAGCCACTACATCATCATCGTCCCGTGGCACCACCAACCCGATGGGAATCTGGCGGTAGTTCGATCCGTCGGTCGAGTACATGGCGCGGCTCCCGCGATCGAAACGGACCTCTCCCTTAATGCTTTGCTTTAACTCTTTCTCGAGCTCAATCGCTTGCGGGAAGGTGTCGACAGGTTGGGCGTGGGAACTTAGCGGAAGGGGCGTGAGAGTTTGCATGTGCCTGCCTGGCAGCCGAATTAGTAACCATTATCGAACCTGCTCCATGGCAATAGTAGCTCTCACTGGTGGCGGCAAGCCAATTGCCCTCAGCGGTCTGCACATAAAGAGGACGGGTTGCCGCAGTGCCTGCGGATTTGCCTCAGTCAGCGAGCGGATCGGGGCGAATCTGAAAGTGGACCACCTTGGGGTTCGTGCCTTTTCCCGTCTCACTATGGAAGGGCGTGCGCGTACCCCATGTGGTCCACACACCTTTGCCCTTCCAGCCGGCCTTCGGATCGTCGAAGCGCCCGTCCATCCCCTTGGCGAAGAAGCCAAGCGGATAGGGTACCCGCAATATCGTGAACTTCCCGTTGACCAGTGCGAGCAGCGAATCCGACGAATTGCCGGTAATGATGGGCGTGTTCCTGCCTAGCCCCAGCGTGTCGAACTGGTCCACCCAGACGTAATAATGAGAGTCCGCGCTGCCCGAGGCGGTTACGTTTTTGAACTTCGGCCCTGGTGTTTGATAGAGCGTCCAGCCTTCGGGACATTGCCGCCCGGTGGCCTTCGGCCCGTTGAGCGGACCTTTGCACTTTTGCCGATCGAAGCTTGCCAGGTGTCCACTGGCCAGCGCCACCCAGACGACGCCATTGCCATCGATGTCCATTCCCCGCGGCGAAAAGCCCCACACCGGGGCACCCGGGTCTTTCCACGGCACTTCATAGTATTCCGCCAAGGCTGTCTCCGGCGGGTTCGATCCCGGGTCAAGGCGCACAATCCCGCCCGGAAAACCGAGCACCGAACCCCAGACCTTTCCATCCTTGCCAACGGCGACTCCATAGAACGCAGCGTTGAGGCGCGTATCCTTAGTGGGATCCGTCGTTGCGTTAAAAGCAGAGGAAGTACCCAGGCTTTCGCCGCTGGGTGCGGTCGCGACTTTCTGTTCCCCTTCCACATAGGCGTCCCGCTTGCCGTTGCCGTTGGTGTCCAGCACCAAAGCAGTCCAGCCCTGCGATTTCTGCTCGTCGTGGGTCTGGTCCCACATCCTCGTATTCAACCAGCCCACCACTCCTCCGCCACCACCGCTGCTGGTCCAGAGCGTGTTATTCGCATCAGAAGCGAACACCAGGTGGTGTGTACCGAAGCAGGTGTCGATCATGGAGATTTGCTTGGTTGCCGGATCGTACATCTCCAATTGACGCCCGGAGCTCTGGACGGGCGTAAGCGCTGCCGAGATCAGGTTGGACCCAGCTTTGCAGAACGCCGGGTTGTCGTTGGCGCGAATGCGCGCCGTAAACCACACTCGTCCGCGCTGGTCGAACATAGGATTGTGAACTGTCGTGTGACTATCCCAGATCGCTTCATCGCCCCAGATGGCCGAGGAGTTCAAAGGCTTCGGCTGCCCGGGTGTGTCGGGGTCGCGATACTGAACCTTCAACTGGCTGATCATGCTGTGCACTGGATCGAGCACCGGCAAATAGTCGCGGCTCTCCTCAGGCGATCCGTAGATCATGCCGTTGGCGTTCACGCTTGGATTGCGCCTGTCCGTGGAGATCTCGTCGTGCAGATAGGCTTTGGGGTCGGCCCAGTCCCATTGGGTAATCACAACGTTACGCTCAATACCCTGCGGCCGCGGAGGCGCTTCCGCAGGCAGCTCGCCGTTGGCGATCCTGGCGGTCCAGTCGCCGAACTGCTCGGTGGCTCGCTTGGCGCCGAGCTGAGCCAGTCCTCCCATCATCGCGGTGCCGGCCTGCCCCGACTGGAGGCGGCGCATCCACGCCTGTGGCGGAGCGAGATCGCTGAACATTGCCGGAATGGTCCGGGTGTATCGGTTGCCCAACTGGTGGCACGACTCACAGCTATCGGTCTTGATCAGGTGGATCCACTGAGCCTGAGTTTTAATGTTCGGGGAAATGCCGTTGGCCCCGGTCGCCGCCCCGGGAAATTCCTTTTCCCCAGGCACCTCGAGCAGGGCATACCAATAATTGGCCGGGTAGTAGTGTGCGGCGGATTTCGCGTCCGGTGCGACACTGGGTTTCAGGTCCACTCGTTTACCTGGTTCGGTCTCCACGATGGGCGAATCCACCAGCCCATAGCCGCGCGCCCAGACGGTGTATTTGGCTTTCGGCAAAGCCGGTAACAGGTAGCGCCCCTGATCGTCGGTCACCACTTCCTTGATGTAAAGGGTGGGCAGATCCTTTGTTTCCGCGATCACCCACACTCCGGCTTCCGGCCCGGCTGTGCTGGTAACGGTCCCAGCGATGTCTTCGCTTTTGATCTGGGTTGTGCTCGTAGTGGCGAGCGAGGCGGCGATGAATGCGGAGACACCGAGCGCAACTATTCCTGGAAACAGCAGCCTGGTCATCTTCTGTGACCTCCTTACGGCTTTGCCGATTTGGCCGCCAATATACGCCCACCCGGCTCCAGAGGCAATCAAGCTCAGCTCATGTCAGGAAGAGCGTGCACGCTGGACTGCCCAAGGATGTATACCTTCCGGTGAACGTCAACAGTCCCGTCTTACGGTCGACGCGAAAGGACGCGATACTATCGCTGCGCTGGTCGCACGCATACAGAAAAGATCCGCCAGGATCCATTTGTATGTGCCTTGGGTAATCGCCCATGGTTGAGGTCTCGCCCAGGTAATGCAACCGGCCTTCGCCGTTAAGGGCGAAGACGGCGATCGTATCGTGCAGCCGGTTGGCAGCGTATAGAAAGCGCCCATCGGGTGAGAGCACGATCTCGGAGGTGAAGTTTGTTCCCTTAAAGCCCGGCGGCAGGGTGGAGATGGTTTGCTGGGGGCGAAGAGCTCCAGTCGCCGGATCGAAATGAAAAAACACCACCGTAGACGCCTCTTCCTGAAGTGAATACAGCCAGCGTCCATTGCTGTGGAAGGTGAAGTGGCGTGGCCCATCCCCCGGAGGCAGGGAAACAAAGGGAGACGCTGCGGGGGACAGTTTACCGGTGGCGGGATCGAAGGCCGAGACATAGATCCGATCCTGCCCCAAGTCGGTTTGCAGCACGAAGCGGTTGGAAGGGTCAGCGTGGATCATGTGGGCATGCGGCTTGTCATGACCGCTGAAGGCATAACTTCCCGGAGGAGCGCTCGATGGGACCTTGGGTCCAACAGAGCCCGTGTCCTGGTGAACGTACGTCGCTGCGCCCAGCGCGCCGGTTGGAAGGATAGGCAGCACGGCTACAGTTCCTCCGGCGTAATTGGCAACAAATACGTATTTGCCCGACCCGTCGACACTCAGGTGAGCTGGGCCCGCTCCTTCCGAAGAAACCACATTTAACAGTTGAAGATTTCCATTTGAGCGATTCACGGTATAAGCACTTACTGCTCCGCTTTTACCGCCAAAGTCTGCCACTTCATTGGCAGCGTAAAGGTATCGTCCCGACGGATCGAGGGAGAGCCAGGAAGCGTTGCGGCCCTCGGCGGCCAACTTGATCAGGCTCAGCTCTCCTGTGGAGCGGTTCATCTCGAAGAGATAGATTCCCTTCCCGTTGCTTCCCCCACCGTCGACTGCAGTGCTATAGGTTCCCACATAAACAAATGCTTTCGGGCCTTCCATGGAAAACCCGCGGACCGGCCGGAGCGCCGAAAGAAGGGCGAAGGCAGCAGACCGTTGCAGTAGTTCGCGGCGAGAAAGATTGCCGCCTATCTCATTTGTTGACCCGTTATTTTGTGGACCCACCTGATCGATTTCTCCTCTTTTATTTAGACCCGAACTATCAGCTGTACTTGAGCCAACGTAACATCTCCGGCAACGTCGGCCGCTTGCCATACATCAGGATGCCGACGCGGTAGATCCGCGTAGCCACCCACACCATTCCGTAAATGGAGAACACCATCAGCACCAGAGAAAGAGCGAGCTGCCACACCGGCACCGCCATCGCGGCCATGCGCAAAGACATCACAATCGGCGTGCATGGGGGAAACAGCGACAACAACACCACCGGCCACGCGCCAGGGTTGCTCAGGATGTAGACAATGAACGCCAGCCCAAGCACCTGCGGCAACACGATAATCATGCTGAACTGTTGTACCTCAGACTCCTGGCTGACGGTCGCGCCCAAACCTGCGCTCAGTGCGCTGTAAAAGAAAAATCCCAGGATGAAATAGAGCACAAAGAAAATAAGCCGCAGCGGGGTCACTCCATAGGCGGCCAGACCGCCCAGCCCCAACGTCATCCAGAGGGATGACGCGCTCAGTAAGAAAACGAAACCGATCCATATCGCTATTTGGGTCAGCCCCACTGCGCCTACCCCCAACAGCTTTCCCAACATGAGCGACTCCGCCTTTGCGGAAGCGAGCATCACTTCAAAGACGCGCGAGGTCTTTTCCCCTACGACCGAGTGGGCCACATTCACGCCGTAGAAAACCACCGCGAAATACAGCATGAAGGCCATGACATACGCGCCCCAGAAACTATTGCTTGCATCTGCAGCCACGGCTTTGCCGTTCTTCACCCGCTGCGTCTTCAGGTCTACATCGTGCAGCAATGCCTGTATCGCTTCGTTGGTCGCGCCACGCTTCACCATGTCTTCCCGGACCAGGGCATGGCCAATCGCATCCTGCATCCTGTCCCTTCCCACAAAGTCTGCCGATCCACGAGAAGTGTAGGTAGCCTCGAGGCGCGTCGTCCCTGGCTTCAGGTTGAGCCACAAGTAGCCATCCACCTGCTTGCTTTCGACCGCCACGTTGAGTGCCGCCAATTCGCTTTCCGTGAGGGGAGCCTTCACCTCTACCGTCAGTCGCGAGGAGGGATTTCTCCTAACTGCCCGCGCGGCATTTTCAGCCCCTATCAACTCCGCCCGCACGCTCTCCGCCAACAGCGGATCGTTGGAGGCCACCACAATATGTCTCGGGCTGCTGCCGCTCAGTTTGCCGGAAAGGGCGCCGGCGCCGAAAATCAACGCAAGAAACATGCGGGACGAGCACCGTGCTGATACGAAAGGCTTTGCTACGAATCCGCTCCAGATACTCGCGCCGCGCGATCAGCCATGCCTCACGCATCCACTTTCTCTCCTACCGTCCGTATGAAAATTTCTTCCAGCGACGGCTCTACCAACTCAAAGCGGTAAATCTGCGCATGCTGCCCAGCTGCGCGCAGTAATGACTGGGCGTCGCCATGCTCCGTCAGGCTGATCTCCACGTGGCCTGGATACTCAGTGCATTCGGCAATCGCCTCGTGGCTAAGAAAGCCGTCGTCCCCTTCGAAGTCGATGATCACCCGGTTACGCTCATAGCGGGATTTCACCTCCCGCATCCTGCCCGAAAGGACCGGTTCTCCGCGGTGAACCAGGCAAATCTCGTCGCACAGCTTCTCCACCTGGTCCATGCGGTGGGTCGAGAATAGAATGGCTCGCCCGGCCTTCTTCAGTTGCCGCAGAGTGTCCTGCAGCAGAGTGGCGTTGACCGGATCCAGTCCTGAGAAGGGCTCGTCCATGATGATCAGTTCAGGCTCGTGCAACAGGGTCACAATGAACTGGATCTTCTGTTGCATTCCTTTGGAAAGCTCTTCTGTCTTGCTCTGCGCGGCATCTAGTATTTGCAGCCGTTCACACCATGCTTGCGCGCGCTTCGCGGCGAGCTCTGCGGTCAGCCCATGGAGCTGCCCCATGAAGATAAGCTGATCCATCACCTTCATCTTGCGGTAGAGGCCGCGTTCTTCCGGAAGGTACCCAACTTTCTTCAGACTCTCGCGCGAAAACGGGCGGCCGAACAGGTTGACTGTGCCGGAATCGGGAACGGTAATCCCCACCATCATGCGAATGGTCGATGTCTTCCCCGCGCCGTTCGGGCCCAGCAGGCCAAACATGGTTCCCGCTTCTATTTGCAGACTCAGATTGTTGACCGCCACCTTATGCTCGTATGCTTTCGACACATGATCGAGCTCCACCAGCGGGGCCATTGCTAAACCTCTCGCGAGGAGTGTAACAAAGCCTTGGTTGGTTAGGCGCTTCGCTCGGGGGTTGTGACTTTTTTGATTTTTCAGGTTTTGGTGGCCGGAAAGCTGTGAAGAGCTGCGTTGATTAAGCATCCTCGGGGTTCCTTCGGCTAGGCGCAGGACAGGCTCTTCGACTCCGCGCCTTAGTCCTCTATTTAGCAATAGGTCTGCGAGGCGCTTCGCTCCCACGGCTTGCCGGGGCAGGCAGGATGACGAGTCTGTGGGAGAACTAACGGAACGGAGACCTTTGTGAGGGAGCCGGGGCGCACCGCAGGTCCCTCCACTTCGCTACACCGGATTTGCTGTCGAACTTGGTGGCGTTGAGGAACTTCATGCGGCTTTCTTTACGGAAAGCCGCACACGCGGATATGTCCAGCGCTGCGTGCAGGAAATCCGGGTTCGCTTCGGTCGGGATGACAAAGTGGAGGGTGGTGCATCCATGGGAAATGGCTAGTGGCTGAAAGAATCGTTAGGTGAGTGCCGTGGTATCCCACTCAAGCCAAAACCGGGCTTGAATGGGGCACCCAGCGGTTGTTGACGATGAAGCAATCAAAAAAGTCACAGCCTCTCAGAATGACGATTCTGTGGAAGTTTTGACGCACTCCGGAATCCCTGCCGCGCGGCTTGTCGCCTCGATGAGTAGAATGGTTCACAAAATGGAGCAGCCCAGTGAAAAAGACTATTCGGGCATTCTGCCTGCTCATGCTCTCCGCTCCGGGGTGGGGACAGGCCGCCTCGCCCTCCGCAGCGCAAGACGTGGATTCATCCCAACCACCGGTGACCACACTCAAGGTGGTTACTGGTGTCGTGGCAATCTCCGCCGTAGTCAAGACCAAAGATGGAGAGACCAAGACGGGGCTGACCAAAGACGACTTCGTGCTCAAGCAGGATGGCAAGGAAGTGCCAATCCACTATTTCTCGCAAGGTTCCGAAATCCCGCTGAGCTTTGCGCTCATGGTGGATACCAGTGGGAGCCAGGAAACTTTCATCGGGGATGAGGAACTGGCAAGTAATGTCTTTTTCGAGACCATGCTGGGCCGTAAAGAGGACCGCGCGATGCTGGTACAGTTCGACACCACGGTCTTGCAGCTGGAAGGCATGACAAACTCCGCGAGTGCTCTCCATTTCGCGCTGTCGCGTATGAGTCAGCGTGCATCCGCTAAGGGAGGAACCCTTCTGTATGACGCAGTGTACGTGGTAGCGAAAGACGTCCTGGCGAAGGAGAGGGGCCGCAAGGCAATGGTGATTCTCAGCGATGGCGGCGACGTCGGAAGCCGGCGGTCGATTACTGAAGCGATTGAGCAGGCGCAACGCGCGGATGTGCAGGTTTACTCCATCCTTTACAGTATGCGGAAGAGTCTTAGCGGCGACAACAGCGGTCGTCCACCCGAGGTCGATACTGGTTTGGGAGCTTTGGAGAAACTCTCAGAGAGTACCGGTGGGCATGTATTTACTGTCTCGCATACGATGAGCCTGCGAGACATCTTCACACAGATCGCCGATGACCTGCGATTGCAGTACGAACTGGGCTACAAACCTCCCCCAGATACCCAACCGAATAGCTACCACAAGCTGGAGTTGAAGGCGAAAGACAAGAAGCTAACTGTACAGGCCCGCAAAGGCTTTTTCCAACCAGGTTAAAGTTTGCCGGCAGTAAGCCCCCAAGTGTGGTCCTTGCACGGAAGGGCCACACAGGCTGGAAAAAAGTTCCACGATCGTGTTCCTGCTCAAAGCGTGTATTCTGATAGCACCTAATAAGGTGCTCAATATGGGATCGTCAATGCTGGACATCACGAAGGATATTCAGTCGCTCACGACCTTTCGCCGCCGCTCCGGCGAATTCTTGAAGCAGCTAAAGAAAAGTAAACGCCCCGTCGTGCTCACCGTTAAGGGGAAGGCGGCCGCCGTCGTGCAAGATGCCGAGGCCTATCAGCGCCTGCTCGACATCGCCGCCAGCGCCAATGCCGAAGAAGGCATTCGCCAGGGTTTGGATGATGTAACCCACGGTCGCACCCGCCCTGCAAAAGCGGTATTCGACGAGATTCGCCGCAAACATGGCATACCGCGTTGAGATGACCGCTCGCACGGCGCGCGATCTTGAGATTTTGTATTTGGCGAAGAACGCTGCCGGGTCTCAAGTGGCCGCCCGCTGGTACAACGGCCTGGAAGAAGCTGTATCCTCGCTAGCAACGCATCCCCATCGCTGCCCTGTTGCCCCGGAAAGTCGAAGGACGAAACGCCAACTGCGGCACCTGCTTTACGGCAAGAAGCCTCATGTTTACCGGGTCATTTATGAAGTCCAGGAGCAGCTGCAGACAGTGTGGGTGCTGACAATTCGACATGCCGCAAGGCGAAAGGCCCGGCAAGAATTATGAAAATGCCAGCGTTGTTTGACTTGAGCGGCCGAGTGGCCGTGGTGACCGGCGGTAACGGCGGAATTGGCCGCGGCATTGCGCTCGGGTTAGCCGAAGCCGGGGCCGCCGTCGCGGTGTTGGGACGAAACGAGGAAAAGAATCAGCGGGTGCTTGCTGAATTAAAAGCTATCGGTCTTCCTTCGCTTGCCGTGAAAGTAGACCTAACCCAGCGCGCCGCACTGGAGCCTGCGCTGAACAAGGTCGAGAAGCGAACTTGGCCCCATTGACATCCTGGTCAATAACGCCGGCAACGTGTCCGTAAGCGGCGGCGTGATGAACGAAAAACCTGAGGATTGGGACAACGTCATCGAAACCCATCTCAATGCGACCTTCCTGCTTTCGAAGGTCGCTGCCCGGTCGATGCTTATTCAAAAGAGGGGAAAGATTATCAACATTGGCAGCATGTACTCGTACTTTGGGTCTGGGCTCGTCCCGTCGTACAGCGCGGCGAAAGGGGCGATCGTGCAGTTGACCAAGTCCATGGCCATTGAACTTGCCCCGCACAACATCCAGGTGAATGCGATCGCTCCCGGATGGATTGAAACCGACATGACCGCGCCCGTACACACCATGCCCCTGAACGATGAGGTTCTTGCGCGTACCCCCGCCGGGCGTTGGGGTCAACCGGAGGAGATTGCCGGGACCGCGGTCTACCTGGCTTCGCGCGCTTCCGACTTCGTTACCGGGGCTACGATTCGCGTCGATGGCGGTTATGCAATTCGATAACATGGCGAAAGGCCACCGGGGAAAAATGCGGTTCCCTCTATGATTCCTGCGTAATTTTGGGTGCCCCATCCGTATACCCCTCGTATGTTCGAAAACGAGGGCACATTGGCGGCGATCGTGAGCACCGAAACGCACCACATCGCGCGCGGTCTTCGCCAAAGAGATGTCGCTCTACTGCATGCCTTAGTCGGGCAATACCAGTATCGTCTCGTCCGCTACTTTACCTACCTCCTGGGGAGGCGCGATCCAGTCGACGACCTGGTACAGGAAACCTGGTTGCGCGTCCTTGAGCGCGGTCACTCCTATGACGGACAATCTCGCTTCGAGCCCTGGCTCTTTACCGTGGCCCGCAATCTTGCCCTCGACTACTTACGCAAACGGCCAGTCTTCAGCCTCGACTCAAAGGATTCCTTAGAACCGGATCTCGAATCGCTCGCGCCTGTTTCCCAAGCGCCCTCGCCCTTCGAGCAGGCAGCGCGCACGGAGGATGCCCAGCGTCTCTCTCATTCGCTGCAGATGCTGGAGCCCATCTATCGCGAAGCACTCGTCCTGCGCTTTCAGGAAGATCTATCGCTGCAGGAAATGGCGGACGTGATAGGTGCGTCCGTCTCGACCGTGTCTTCAAGGATTTATCGCGGCCTCGCGGCACTGCGGGCGCAGATGGAAGGAGGAACAAATGCAAGTTGATCGTCACCAGGAGATCCGCCACATCATCGACCGATCGCTCGTGGGCGCGGCCTCCTCCCAGGAAGAGCAAACTCTTCGCGAACATCTTCTTACCTGTGCCGCGTGCCAGGAGTATCTGAGGGCTTCGCATCAAGCGATCGCCGGTTTGGGAGGGTTCTCCTTCGAGGTGAGTCCGGATCTGCATGGGAAAGTGCTCGCCGCCCTCACCCTGCGCGCAGAACAACTCGAAACCAATAGGATCCGGCAAAGGCCAATGTTGTGGAGTTACCTGGCCGCGATCGTGCTCACGGTGGCCGGCTCGTTCGCTGCCGCACGATTTAGCGGGGTCGCGGGTGCTGTCTTGCACGTGGAGCCCGAGCCCTTGCACATTGGATTGCTCGCCTTATGGATCGTGCCTTCCTTGTGTTTCTGTCTGCTGTTTCCCGTCCTGCATCGGTTGTCGGTGGGTTGGACAAATGAGAAAGGATTATCCCAATGAGCGTTCGTCAATTTTTCGATGTGGTTCCGAAGTCCGTGAAAACAGTCGCTGTCGGTGATAGCGGGAGGTGGGGTGTTGATCGGCCTTGCTGGCACATTCATTGAGGGAGGCGGTCAAAATGCTCCTTTCCATGTTTTGTTGCCAGGCGCCGGCTTCGGTTTGCTGGGGGGTGTGGTGATCGCAATCTGGATTCTCTGCCTGGGTTATGTGAATGCAGATGCTCGCCGCCGCGGCATGCCGCCCATTTTATGGACACTCATCGCAGCCTTCATTCCTAACCTACTAGGATTTCTGCTCTACTTCGCCTTGCGCCGCCCCATTGCATTGCCTTGTCCGCAGTGCGGGGGGGCGACTACGGCGGGGCAACGATTCTGCTCCTGGTGTGGCTATCAAGGGTCTTCAGCACTCTCGAGCCAGGCTTCTTAACCATCAGGATCTGAGCGCTTGGCCTCTACGTACAGATCAGGCCGGATAATCGAAGTTCTGCGGGCTGTTCAAAACGCCCACGCTGCGCAATGTGGCTACGCGCACCGTGTTTTTTCATAACGGACGCTTTCATACATTGAAGGAAGCACTGCGCTTCTACGTACGGCGCGACACAGATCCGCAGCTTTGGTACCCTGAATCTCCCTCCGGCGCAGTGGATTAAGTTCGACGATTTGCCCCTGGCGTTGCGCGCCAACATCGATGTCATCGATGAACCGCTGACGCGCGAGGCGGGGGGCGCTCCGGCATGGACCGACGCAGAGATTGAGGACGTGATCGCTTTTCTCCAAACACTGAGCGACCGTGATGCACTACGCAATCACTAGAGGGGCTTTGTGCTCAGCCGCGGTTGCGCTTACCATGGCGCTCTCCAGAACACCTCCGGTCGCCGGACAGGTGAGACGGGCACGGCATAGATCCGGTTCACCTGCTGCGCGAACAATAACTTCGTTTCGTGCGACTTTTTTTCGAACGGCACAGTCCGCCCATGAGCATGGTCACGCTGGTTGAGGTAAGGCGCAGAAAATATTCAGGTAGTTGTTCCGAACGAACTCTCCGCCCTGTTTCGCCACAGAACACATGTCCGGTTACCACTGTCTCTGCGCGCCTTGCGTCGAAAACAATCCCCTTCCGAAAGTAACGCTCAACGGACTGCAACTGATCCGTTCGGGGGAGAGGAAAAAATCAGCACCTCTGACAAAGTAAGGCAGGGCATTCTCGATGTTGTGACGGGAATGACGACTGGACAGGAGCAATATTCCATGAAACTCCTCATAGCGGGTGTTTTAGTGTTAACAGGCACAGCTTTCGCCGCTGATCTTGCACCGGTAAGCTATCACGCTGGAACCCTTGTCTCATTTCCGTTGCAGTCCTCCGGAACCAGCTGTTCCAGCACTCCAGAACAGATCTGCGGCGACGATTACCAGGGGCAATACATCGTCAAGTCAGAGGGGATTATTTACGCCCTCACCCCGGCCGGCACAGAGTCGGGTAGCCTCGCCGATAGGGTGATGCTGGCCTGGAGCAGAGCCACAAGCAGGTACGATACCCTCTATCATCAACAGCCCGGAACACCTGTAATGCTGCGGGACGACGGCCGGCATCTTTTCGTGAAAGTGGGCAGCCGGGAGTCGAAGTACATCGCCATCGAGGCACGATAGCTTAGATCGTGACGTCAGTACTGTCTGACATCTGCGTGCGGCGGTTACCTGTGATTACCACATAGAAGGGCGCAGGTTACTCCAGGGGACAAGCTTTATCTTCAACTTCAAAGTATGCTCTGTTCTCAAGCGCGGTTCTCTTCGACCTCTTTCATCGATTCTTTCGGGGGAGGGACTTTATGAAGGGGGACACCGGGAACCGCGCTTCCATTCTGCCCCTTCGCCCTTTCAGCTTGCTGCATTTTGCCGCACGAACAATTCGTGTTGAGGCTGCATTTGCGCAAGGTCGCTTTGTGCCCGCTTTGTTTCCTTAACCTCCTGTTCCTCAATGTGTCGATTCCGTAAAACTCCCGCCACCCCGCAGACCTGGCCCCTGGACTTCGATCGTTCCTTGCCGGCCAAAGAATTGTGAGTGATTGGATCCCCCAACCGGTCTACATTGATTTGAGTGACGTGAGGGAATATGACCTCCAGGGCTCTCATCAAACTTGCCAACTTGCTCCTTGCTTCGAGCGCTTCCCTTGCCTTCGCTTCCGCTGCATGGATCGCGACCGCGGTTGCGCAAACTCCGGCGCCGGCCGCGCCGCCTGCTGCGCCTGATCGTGCCGCGATTACCGCTGCCTCTGCAGCGGAGCGCAATCGAGAGCTCAAGCTGCTCGGCATCACAGCCATGCAGCCTGGGGCGACTGCGTACGATATCGGCAAGCCGGGCAACGCCAACTACGATGAGTCCAAGGCCAATCCTTATCCCAAGCTTCCCGAAGTGCTGACCATGAACGACGGGACCAAGGTGACCACGCCTGCGCAATGGAAGAAGCGCCGCGGCGAAATCAAAGCCCTGTTCGACGAAAATGTGTACGGCAAATATCCTGCGCACATTCCCCCGGTCACGTGGAAGGTGGACAGCGTTGAGCAGATGACCGTTCAGGGCATTCCCGCCATCGTGAAACACATCACCGGCCATGTGGACAACTCAGGCTATCCGGCGATTACTGTCGATATCCATGCCGATGTGGTGACGCCTGCGAGCACCAAGGGCACCAAGGTGCCGGTCATCATCGGCGGCGGCTCGATACGGCCGCGGCCGGTATTCCCGCCCCCCGCGCCGGGCCAGGTCGTGCATAAGCTGGCGTCTCCTCCTGACGCGCCCGATTCCGCCAGGTTGCTGCTGGCCCATGGTTGGGGTTTTGTCGGCCGCAATTCCGGCGATGTGCAGCCTGGCAATGGCGCCGGCCTGGATAGAGGCATCATCGGGCTGGTGAACAAAGGCCAGCCCAGGTCGCTCGACGATTGGGGCGTGCTGCGCGCCTGGGCCTGGGGCGACAGCAGGCTGCTCGACTATCTCGAGACCGATCCCGATGTCGACAGCAGAAAAGTCGGCGTGATGGGCCATTCCCGCGGCGGCAAGGCGGCGCTGGTGGCCCAGGTGGATGACCCGCGCTTCGCCATCAGCTACATCTCCTCATCGGGGGCGGGCGGCGCTGATCTCTATCGCCGCAACTATGGCGAGGCCATGGGCAACATCACCGGGACAAGCGAGTTCCACTGGTTCGCGGGCAACTTCCTGCGCTATGGCGCGGTTGGTCACTCCGCCAACGACATGCCGGTGGATAGTCATGAGTTCATCGCGCTGGTGGCGCCACGCGCTATCTTCATTGGCGGCGGGGCGCTGCTCACCGATCCGGTTTATGCCCCCGGCGATGCATGGCAGGATGCGCAAGGGATGTTCATAGCTGCCGTCGCCGCCAGCCCGGTGTGGGATTTGCTGGGTGCAAAGGGACTGGGGACAACCACGTTTCCTCCCATCGGCACTCTCATCGATTCAGGCGACGTCGCCTTCCGCCAACACCAGTATGGGCACACGCCTGCGCCCAACTGGCCCTACTTTATCGAATTCGCAGATAAAGAATTCAAGAAGCAATGAGTGGGGAATGCACCGTCAAGTCTAATTCCCATTCCTGACCAATGAGATCATGACCGAAGCTGTGGTGAGGCTCCTCGTTGATGAGTTGAAAGCCAGCCTTTTTGTAAATGCGATGTGCAGAAGTAAGAATGCTCTGGGTCCAGAGAACGACCTTCTGATACCCTGCTGTGCGCGCGAAGCGGATACATTCGTTCACTAAAGCGTCCCCCAGGCCAAGGCCCCGGGCGCATGGCTCGACAAAGAGGAGACGGAGCTTCGCCGTCCGCGGCTCACTTGGATGCTTGACCAGAAAAACGTGGCCCACATTCTGACCATCGATCTCCGCCATCCAGCAGCGCTCCCGGCCGGCATCGAAGTTGGTGATAAATCCATCCACAATGCGGGCCACCAGAGCCTCGAAGTGGTTGTCCCATCCGTATTGCTCCGCATAACCAACGCTTTCCCGGTGGACAACCCATCCCATATCGCCCACTCGGTGCGGCCGCAGGATGAAGGGTGGCCGGTTGCGATCGACTTTCATGAGAATGTTTTCGATGGCCTGCATGCACTGAACAAGTTCCGTCCGAGCCGTCGGAGCCAGATCCTGGAGAATGGTGTGAGCTTGTTCCTCGGATAGAGCGTTGAGCTTCTTGAATGCCGCTTTGCCCTTCCCTGTAAGCGTCAGTTCGGCGTAGCGGCCGTCCTGTTCGGAAGCCTTTTTGCGCAAGAGACCGGTGCGCTCAAATTTTCCCAGCATGCGGCTTAGATATGCGGGATCCACTCCGAGTCCTTCCGCTATGTCGCTTGCGTTCGGCGCGACGCGGTTCGCCAGTTCATAGAGGACCCGGGCTTCAGCCAGACTGAAATCGCTGTTGAGGAGCCCCTCGTTCAAAGTCCCGATGAATCGCGTATACATCCGGTTAAAGCGGCGGAATTGAGCAGCGTCGCCGGTCAGGTCCGAGGGCGATATGGGGTGGGATGCCATGCGGTAAATGGTCACTCACAATAGTTGACTTTGTCAACTATGACATCCACTTGAGCCAAGGTGGGCCACCGCACCTCTGTAGTTTTGGTGGCCGGAAAGCCCTGAAGAGCTGCGTCGATTAAGCATCCTCGGGGTCCTTCGACTGCGCGCCTTAAGTCCTCTATTAAGCGATATGTCTGCGAGGCGCTTCGCTCCCACGGCAAGCCGGGGCAGGCAGGATGACGAGTCTGTGGGAGAACTAACGGAACGGAGACCTTTGTGTGGGAGCCGGGGCGCACCGCAGGTCCCTCGCCTTCCCCGGATTTCCTGTCAAGAACCGTAGCTTCGGTGAATTTCGTGCGGCTCTCTTTATGGAGAGCCGCATACGTCGCCCCTGGTAGAGCCGTGAAGTAGGAAATCCGGGTGCGCTCCTAATGAACAAAAAATAAAGCCAATAGAATCAACCTCGATTTCCAGCGTTCATTTCACTCTTAACTTGCCGCAGGCAAGTCGGCTCCTCGGGATGACAAGTTGGAGGGTGGTGCATCCATGGGGAATTGGCTAGTGGCTGAAAGAATTGCTAGGTGAGTGCCGTGGTATCCCACTCAAGCCCCACGGCACGCCGGGGCAGGCAAAACCGGGCTTGAATCGGGTACCCAACGGTTTTTGACGATCAAGCAATCAAAAAAGTCACAGCCTGGATGACGGTCTTGTTGGAGGGTTCAAGAAAGGCCGCCGAGCGAGCCAAAATACGAAAACTCAAAAACACCGCAACCTTTCGGGATGACAAATTGGAGGGTGGTGGCCCACCTGGCTTAGGTGGATGTGGATGGACAGAACCGTAACCCAGATTGCCTCCTATTCCAGAGCAGTTCTCACTCAAGATCTACAAACCGGGTTCTTCAGCAAGGGAATGAGCTCTCCCTCTTGCACGGACTTGCTTCGCGTTCCATGATGGAAACAGCGATGAGACTTATCAACTGCTTCCCTTTTCAGGTTTCGGCCTGCGCACTGTGGCTGTTGGCTTCTTCGGCTGCACTCTCAGCCAGCACCACCACCCATTCGAAATTTGTTGGCACGTATCTATCCCCTCCACGGGAGGACGCGCAAGCTGGTCCGTCCATGAATTTGAGCCTGGGCGCGGACGGCACGGCTACCGTTACCGAAGACCCGGGTAATGGCACCACCACTCTGTTTGGCCATTGGGTCGATTCCGGCAGCCAGGTCAAGGTTACGTTCGACGCCGTGGGAGGCAAGCCGGTAGAACCTCCCATGATTTTTCAGTCAGGCCACGATGGTCTACAGGCCGTTACCTGGAACCATGCCACCTGGGGCAATACCAACCCGCCGCCGATGAAGAACCGATCCAAGGTGAAAGAACGGTTGACTCACAGCAAGTAGAGTTCGTCAGCCAGTTTCAGATCTCAACCTCGCCTTCGAGATAAAAGACGCAGGAGCCTTCCAACTCGACCCCACTCTCGGTGAGCCGGCAAATGACTTCCCCGCCGCGCCGCGAGGCCTGAAAGGCGCGAAACTCTTTCTTGTTGAGTCGCTTGGCCCAATAGGGCGTGAGCATGCAGTGGGCCGCGCCGGTCACGGGATCTTCCGGGATGCCCTTGGCCGGGGCGAAGTAACGGCTGACGAAATCATAGCTGCCGTCCCCCGGCGCGGTCACAATGAGCCCATCGCGGTCCAGGCGGCCGATAGCCGCTATGTCGGGGGAGAGTTCACGCACCGCCTGCGCGCTCGCCAACAAAGCGGTGTAGCTGAAAGCGTTGGCAAGCACCTCGACCGGTACTACGCCCAGAGCCTCGGCGAGCCTGGGCGGCGCCTCGACCGGCTCGGCCGTCCTGGCCGGAAACTGCATCACGTAGCCCGCCTTGGCGCGGCTTACGGTGAGCGGCCCGCTGGCCGAATGAAAAACCACCCTGCTCCGCGCCGGCTCCAGCCTCTCCATCACCACGGCTGCGCTAGCCAGGGTGGCGTGGCCGCAAAGCGGCACTTCGCTAGCAGGCGTAAACCAGCGCAAACGGTAATCGCCGCTTTGCGGTACCAGAAACGCAGTCTCCGCCAGATTGTTCTCGGCCGCAATTGCCTGTAGCGTCGCATCGCCCAAAAAACTATTCATCGGCATCACTGCGGCGGGGTTCCCGGCGAATCGCCGGGTGGTAAAAGCATCGAGTTGGAATATTTGCGTGCGCATACGATACGTGCTTCTATGATAACCATCCCTTGGGCCAGTTTGCCGCAATGGGAAGGCCTACCTCCGGGCGGTACTTTACCTGCCTTGTTTTTACTTTTGTGCTGTAACATAGCGAATCACTGCCCTTGGGCCCATCTCCCTTTGAAGCTATTCTCACCACCGCGCCTGCGCCTTCACCTGCTGGCTCCCACAATTGCCCTGATTGTGGTAACCACCATGATCCCGGTAGCACTTCGCCATCCTTCGCTCAGGTATATCGACAACCGAATCCAGCCCCCCGATTTTTTGAACAATATCCTCTTGTACATGCCTTTGGGGATCGCCCTGGGCGGCTCATCGCTCCTGCGCACCTTTCTCTTCGGCTTGTCTTTATCAACCGTTGCTGAAGTCCTGCAACTGGGATACGTTGACCGCATCCCGTCATTCGCAGATATTACGAGCAACACGTGCGGAGCCCTGGTGGGCTACCTGGTAGCGTTGCTTTGGCTGCGGGTTACAGGCTCCGATCTAAAGTCGCTGCAGATTCCCCGGGCAGTCGCGGCGGTGGGAATTCCAGTGGCGATACTCGGCGTCATCGCTCTCGTCCATCACCCCACACGATCGAACTTTTCCAACTGGAGTGCAACCTATCACCTGGCCATCGGGAACGAACCAACCGGTGGCCGGCCCTGGGCGGGAACGATCGCAGCATTGCAAATCTATCCCTTTGCCATGACCCCAACGCAGATCGACGGTTTGGCGCGACAACTGGCCCATGCGGATCACACTGCATTGCCGGGTGGCGGGCTGATACCACCCGCGAATTCTGGTGCAGGTGACAGCCGATCGCTTCTTTCGAGGGACCAGGAACTCAACTTCTATAACACGCTCGTCCGGCAAAAGCAGCTCACGCTGCTGGTTCTAATGCAGACCAGCAACCTCGAACAGACTGGTCCGGCACGCATCGTTACCTACTCTCAAGATCCTGGCAACCGCAACTTTACCCTGGGCCAGATTCACGACACCCTCACATTCCGCTTGCGCACACCCGCCTCCGGGAACAACGGGACCAATCCTGCGCTGTACTCCGGACCTGTTCTCTCACTCGACCACCCGGCGTTTGTGGCCGCAGTCTACGACGGACGTATTTCCAGGTTGTACGTGGACGGCCAACTCGTCGCCCATGCGGATCTGGGAGCGAGACGGCCTCGGTTACCCCGGCCAGTCTTTGCCTTGCTCCCCCGGGAGGTGCCCGTTCGTGAGATTGAACTGGGTGCCTCTGAGAGTCTTCTGAGTGGTTTATTTTCGCTTGGGATCTTTGCTTTGTGTGGAGTTCCCCGCGCGCCGTCGATGCGCGTGCTCGTTGGTGCGCTGGCTGGATTTGCCATCGGAGCAGCGGTGTGGATCTTTGGCGTATCCGAGCCGCGCCTGGGACTGCGCATCCTGCTGGAATGCGTTGGCGCCAGTTTGGTGATCGCTATGTCGATGGGAGCAGAGACTAAGCAGTGCGCACCGGCCCCCGCAATACGAAGGCCGGTCCCACTTTAAAAGCGAGGCACATCGGCAAGACGATTTCTGTTTTGGAAAGGGACCATCCAACCGGGGTATTCCGGCGGAAGGGCGCTTACTTCGTCGAGTTTCTGAATCTCGTCTTCGGTAAGCTGAAGATCGACCGCGGACAGGTTCTGTTGCAGTTGATCGACGCGCTTGGCCCCAATGATGACCGAGGTGACAAACGGTTTGGCGAGAATCCAGGCCAGCGCAACCGTGGCCACGCTGGTCTCATGAGCCTTGGCGATGGGCTGGAGTACATCAAGGATCCGCCAGGTGCGCTCCTTATCTACGATGGGAAAATCAAAGGCTGAACGTCTTGAGTCCTCAGGCTTTTGATGCTCACGGGAGTATTTGCCCGAAAGCAGTCCGCCAGCCAAGGGGCTCCACACCAGCAGCCCGGTGCGCTGGTCCTCGAGCAGGGGCACAATCTCCCGCTCCAGATCGCGGCCTGCGATGGAGTAATAGGCCTGCAGCGTATCCAGCTTGGCGAGATTCTTTGCTTCGGAGATGCCATTGGCTTTCATGATCTGCCACGCATACCAGTTGGAACAGCCGATGTAGCGGACTTTTCCCTGCGTAACCAGAGTGTCCAAAGCGCGGATGGATTCTTCAATGGGCGTGACCGAGTCAGCCGCGTGGATCTGGTAGAGATCGATGTAGTCGGTTCGCAGCCGCTTGAGCGAGGCCTCCACCGCATCCATGATATGTCCCCGTGAAGCGCCAACGTCGTTACGGCCAGGGCCCGTGCGCCCGTAGGCCTTGGTAGCAATGACGATATCTTTGCGAGCGATGCCCAGGTTGGCGATCGCCTGGGCCAGCACCTTCTCCGATTCACCATTGGTGTAAACGTCCGCCGTATCCACGAAGTTGATGCCCGCGTCAACGGAGATCCGGAGAATTTCATCCGCAAGCTTTTGTTCGACGCCTGCAATCGGCTTCCACATGCCCTCGCCCGAGGCAAAGGTCATGGTGCCGAGGCATAGCTCGGAGACGAGAAGGCCGGTGTGGCCAAGAGTGTTGTATTTCATAAGCACCTTTTGGTTGGAGATGGGTGGTACCAGTGTTAGATGTGATCCCGGAGCCTGCGGATTCGCGATCAGCACCGCGCGCCGGCACAGTCATTGCCCTACTAGGGCCAGTGGGAGCCGTTAGGGATAGAACTGCTGCCGGGTTGTGGAATGGATTACGCGGCCGCGTGGCGCGCGCCCAATGATCTGGGAGGGCGAGCGCTCATCACCCTGTGGCCCTGAACATGGGCACGCCGTCTGGCGACTCGGTTTCCCATTGCTCAATGAGGTCCAGGACGATGATTGCCTCCATCGGGTTTGCCGTCTGGGGATTAAATTCCCCATCCCTCACGAGATACGCCTTCTCCCGACGGCCGCCCTTCGGCTTCACCTTCACATGCCAGGCGGTCTCCCCGGCGTACCGCCAGCCTCGTACCTCATAGCCGCCAACCGTTCCGCTCCGACGCACAAAAGACCTTGGAGGAGGTAGCATGCTTCACCTTCTGACTGTGGAATCTATTTGACGGCACGCCATCCCCGCCAGAATACGTGCGCTTCCTTAGCTCCGCTACTGGCAGAAATGACAGTCGTCCGCTTTTGCAGAGAGCAGTTCTCATGCGGTCTCTTTACGCCCCTTGCGGCCTGGAGAACAGCGTCCCCTGCACTGTTCGTTAGCGAACAACCTTGTTCAATTCCGGACACGCCACGCTGGTCAACCGCGGACGACGTTGAGAACGCGGCGCTTGCGGCCATTCGCTTTGGCCACACAACTGCTTACCCTAAGCTGAAAGATGATGTGCGTCCTGAGGTTTTCATGCGAGCTTTGCTGAACGACTTTACCGGCGCCTTGCGCCAACTTCGTCAGTCGCCGGGACCGGCACTGCTCGCGATTCTGACCCTGGCGCTCGGCATCGGCGCAAACACGGCTATCTTCACCGTCATTGAAAATGTCTTGTTGCGGCCGCTGCCCTATGCGCATGCGGATCGCTTGATCTATATCAGCCCGGGCGACAAACCGGGTTTCGGAGCCACGTCATGGCTGAACTACCGTGATATTCGCGATCAATCGAAGCAATTGAAAACGCTTGCTGCTTATTCCGAAGACGTGGCCGTAATCGAGAGCCGGGATGGCTCGCAAAGTGTCGTCGCCCCGCGCACCACGGTCAACCTCGTCTCGATGCTGGGTGCGCAGCCATTGCTGGGCCGCGGTTTCACGGCGGAGGAAGGCGAAACGGGCGGTCCGGACGTAGTCCTGCTCTCCGAGGGACTCTGGCGACAGAGCTTCCAGGCCGATCCAGGTATTGTCGGGAAGGCGGTCAGGATCGGCGGTAAGCCGCACACCGTGGTTGGAGTCATGCCCAGTTCGTTTTCCTTCCCTGAAAGCATGGGTCCGGGGATGCACAAAGCCGTGTGGCTGCCGATGCGGCCCACGGCAGAGATGCTGAAAGATCGAGGCGACAACTTTATCAACGTTGTGGGTGAACTTCAGCCGGGAGCCGGCATCGTGCAAGCACAGCATGAGCTTGATGCTATCGCTGCTCACATTTCCAAAGCGCAGAGCGGGCACAGCATCACCTTTCGCGCAACCCCCTACCAGGAAGCGCTGACCGGGCCTGTGCGCCCGACACTTTTGTCGCTCCTGGCTGCGCTGGCGCTGGTGTTGTTGATCGCTTGCGCGAATGTCTCCAATCTCCTGATCGCCCGCTGCCTGGGCCGTCAGAAGGAGTTCGCAGTCAGGGCGGCGCTGGGCGCCAGCCGGCTGCGTCTGGTCCGGCAGTTGCTCGCGGAAGGGATGATGTTGAGCCTCGCCGGTTGCGGTGTCGGGCTTATCCTCGCTCAGCTAGCCATGCGGAGCTTGAGCAAACTGCCGCCAGGCACCATTCCTCGAGCCGATTCCATAGCCATCCATTGGACTGTCTTGCTGACCCTCGCCGCCATCGCCACGCTTACCACCTTGCTGTCTTCCCTGCTGCCTGCGTTGCTGGTGGCACGGGCCAATCCCCAGGCTGCCTTGCAGGCGGCTTCCCGCGGTGTCGGCGCGCGCGCGGTGAGCAGAAGGCTGAGCGGATGGCTGGTCGCCGGCGAAGTTGCTCTCTCTACCCTGCTGCTGGTCGGGACTGGTTTGCTCTTTCACACGCTTTGGAATCTGCAACAGTCACGGCTTGGTTTTGATACGGCTCATCTAACTACCTTCCAAGCCATGCCAGCGGATGCCGCGGGCTTCTCCGGGATGGCGGTTTCCCAAGACGCCGAGCATGCGCCGCCTTCCGTCGCTACTCTCGCCTATCAGCCTGTTCTCGATCGCATCCGGCAGGTTCCCGGCGTCCAGAGTGCCGCGTTCACCACCACCCTGCCTCTATCGGGTATGGACATAGGAACAAGCTTTAAAATTCTTGGCCGCGCACTCGATCCGACCAATAAGCCGGAAGCGCGCATTTCCGCCGTCAGCGGAGACTACGCCCGCTCCCTGGACACACCGGTCTTGCGCGGCCGCATGATTGACGACGAGGACGCCGCCACCACCCCTTTCGTCGTGGTCATCAACGAATCCCTGGCCAAGAAGTACTTAGCGGGCCAGGACCCGCTACAAAAACAAATTGATCTGGGCGGCAAAGACACGGGCATGATCAAGCCGTACACCATCGTCGGCGTTCTTGCGGACCAGGTCGACAGCAACGTCGGGGGCGCGGTCCAGCCGTTCATTCTGGTGCCTGCGCAGCAGGTGCCTACTACCTCTCTCTTCTATCAGGCGCTATTGGGAACTGTGGTCAGCTTTGTAGTGAAGACGCGCGGCGACATTCCCGTCGCGGCGGAAATGCACTCGGTATTTCACCAAGGGGCTCCGGGCTTCGCCCTCGATAACTTTCAAACCATGCAGCAAGCGGTGGAGAAAAACACCTTCAACCAGCGGCTGGGCTTGAATCTTGTGGGTTCGTTCGCAGGACTTGCGGTGGTCATGGTGATCGCCGGGTTGTACGGCGTGTTATCTCAACTGGTGAGTTATCGCCGCCGCGAGATAGGCGTCCGCATAGCGCTGGGCGCCACCCGGAAAAGTGTGGCGCAACTCGTCCTCCGCCAGGGTTCGATCCTGATTGGCGCCGGGCTGGGCATCGGTCTGCTCCTGTCGTTTGTCTCGGCTCGGCTGATCAAGAGCTTCCTGTACCAGGTGCAGCCGTTGGACATTTTGACTTATGTCGCCGTAGCTGTGACGCTCACGGTTATCGGATTGATCGCCGCGCTTATTCCCGCCCGCCGGGCTGCGCACATAGAACCCATGCAAGCGCTGCGCACAGAGTAGATTGCTCACAGGCCTGCCTCTCTCTACCGGTAACAAATGATGGGTGCCCCATTCAAGCCCGGTTTTGGCTTGAGTGGGATTTCCACGGACCTCGGGCGCTGACGATACAGGGTGTAGATGATCATGGACCTAGGAATCCGTTGCAGTAGAGAAAGCTGCCGGTTCAACGCGGTGGAATCCCACTCAAGCCAAAACCAGGCTTGAATGGGGCACCCATCATTTGTTACCGAATTGAGGCTAAATCCTACCTGCCGCTGGTCTCATTCCACAGGAAGGCCAGCTCATCCGCCTGGTCGGCCACCAATTGAGTGAGTGAGACACCTGCGCTATGGCCGCCTGCGAGCGAGTAGTGCAACAGGATGGGACGGTCTCCCCCAGCGGCGGCCTGCATGAGAGCGGTCATCTTGCGCGCGTGCAGAGGATCGACGCGGGTATCGCTGTCTCCGGTGAAGAACATGATCGCGGGATATTTCTGGCCCGGCTTCACATTCTGGTAGGGAGAGTATTTGAGCAGGTAGGAGAGATCGGCTGCCTTCTCCGCGCTTCCATACTCGGTGGTCCAGAGCCGGCCCATCTCAAACTTCTGATAGCGCAGCATGTCGAGCAAGGGATAGCCGCACCAGATGGCGCCAAACAGATCGGGCCGCTGGGTGATGGCGGCGCCCATGAGCAGACCGCCGTTGGAGCGCCCACGGAGGGCGAATCGCTGAGGTACCGTGTAGTGGTTGGCAATGAGGTACTCGGCGGCAGCGAAGAAGTCGTCAAAGACGTTTTGCTTGTGCTCGAACATCGCCGCCTTGTGCCACGGCTCGCCATACTCATCTCCGCCGCGCAGGTTGGGCAGCGCGAAATATCCGCCTTGTTCCAACCACCAGGCATATTCAGGGTTCCAATCGGGTAGCATGGCAAGATCGAAGCCGCCATAGCCAGTCAATAGAAGCCTTGCTTGGCCATTGCGCTCCAGGCCTTTTTTGCCCGCGATAAACATCGGGATGCGCGTGCCGTCCTTGGAGGTGTAGAAGACCTGGGTGATTTCATACTGCGAGGTATCGAAGGGCACTTTGGGCGTGGCGAAGACTTCCGATTTCCCGCTCCTGGTGTCGTAGCGAAAAATAGTTGGCGGCTGAATGAAGGACTCGAAGCTGTAGAACCCCTCGTCCTGGCTGGGAAGCCCATGCACTCCCGAGCCCGATCCGATTCCGGGATAATCGATGTTCCCGATGGATCTGCCCTCCAGGGTGTAGATCGTCGTCTCGGTCTTGACGTCGTGCAGGCGGGTGACGAAGAGCTTGCCGCCCACGATGCTTGATCCGTCGATAACATCTTTGCCGTCGGGAATAACGGCTTTCCAGTCCTCGGGCTTGCTGCCCGGCGCCGCCTCCACGATGCGTTTATTGGCCGCCTGGTAATCCGTCTGAAGAAAGAAGCGGTCGCCGATATTCAAGGCCTCCGTCTGCGCCTCAATACCGTACACGAGGGGAACAAAGTCGCTCGCCGGGTTGGCGCAGATCCTTTACCAGGATGTCGTTTCGTGTGGCCGGGACGCCGTGACTGATGTTGAGCAGCAGGTAGCGGCCGTTCTCGCTCACCGAGCTATCGACCAGATCGATCTCTCCCAGTTTCTCGCCGCGATATTCGCCGCCAAAAATCTTGCTGTCGCTCTCGACGGCTGTGCCGAAGCGATGGAAATAGACATTTGTGCCCTGGTGCGTGAAAACAGAGTAGTAGAGTCCCTTGTCCCCTGGGCCCAGGCTGACGCTCTCGTAGCGGGCGGAGGGCAACACGTCCGGCATTTCCTTGCCCTCACGCACCTGGAACACATGCACGGATTCCTCGTCGGCGCCACCCTGGCGTACGCCGTAGACCAGCAGGCCGCCATTCCTGGCAATATCGTCAATGGTCACGGAAGTGTTCTGGTCAGCGCTCAGCTTGGTCGCGTCAATCAGTCGATTGTCTGTGCCCTTCCAGCCATCGCGCACGTAGATCGACGCCTGGTTCTCGGTCGCCAGCCGTTTCTCGAAAAAGTATTTGCCGCCGCGCAGCGCAGGCGTTGAGTACTGGTCGACACGCTCCAGCTCGGTGAGCTGATGAATAATTTCCGGGCGATTTTTTAGCTGGGATAAATATTGTTGGGTGTACTTGTTCTGCTCGCCGATCCAGGCGCGGGTCTGCGGACTCTTCGCGTCCTCGAGCCAGCGGTAGGGGTCCTCGATCTGTGTGCCTTGATATTCATCGCTGACCGGGTGTGCCGGCGTCGGAGGGGGCGGAGGTAACGTGACCCCATTCCCTCCATGGATCGCCGGGTTTTGTGCGTGAAGCACCAGGGCAAAGAATATCGGTAGGGATAACGCACTCCACGTCCACCGCCAAAAACGAGTTGCCTGCATGTCCGGTTCCCCGTGAGAAACACCTAACCTTGGACGCATCGCCCTGTGATATTGTTCCGCGTCCCAGGCAGATTTCCAATAATTCAGGAAGACGCTGCCCGATCACAGATGACGAGGAAAGCGAAAAAGGACGGGTGCCCCTCGCCCGCCCACCTGCTCAGCCAGTCCCGGCCTGCCGTAGAGCTTGCCGTGGGAGCAGGCCGCGAACCGCAGTTAGGCAGGATTTATGATTTTCCGTAACTGTTGATTGGAAATCATCCCGGTCAGCTCTCGCTCAACAATCGTAGTGACAAATAAGAGATGGCCAACGGTGGATAAGGGCAAACGCACGCGACTGTGGCCGGTGTATTTGCAAGCTGTCGGCTATATGCCGTCGTGGGCCCTTGGGTCCTAACGTAATGATAAAGAGCAACAGCGTAAAGAATGATAGGCTGACGACCACTTCTTTCGCATGTGGCGAACTTTTTCTCGGGCATGGCAGAGTCAGGCTCGAAACATGACTCCTAACGTCTCCAGATAGACCTTGCTGGTTTTTACCAATTCCCCCGGCGGAATAGGTGACGGGTTTTTCGGGTCGTTGTCGAGCTCACCCATGACCATACCTGCAATTTGTCGCCCTGCCATGATGTCCAGGATCGCAGGAATATTCACCTTACCCTGACCTAAAGGACAGTAGCCGAGGAGATGAGGGTCCAGACCGTTATAGTCTTTCAAGTGCATGTGCTGGACCAGGGGGAGATAGTCCTTCACCACCTGGACGGCGTCGGAACCGCCCTTGGTGAGCTGCCCAATATCGGGCCCGAACTTTAGATATTTTGTATCGACCGCGTCGAGCACGGCATAGGTTTCATCGCGCGACTCCACACAGGTACCCGTATGCTGGTGCAGCACCACGGTGAGGCCCTGGCCGCTGACCACCTTGGCGGCTTCGTTCAATGTGCTAACGATATTCGCTTTGTTGGCGGCAAAGTCATACTCCGCGCGTTTAACCTGGTTGGGCCCAAGCACGAAGATGCGACCGTTGTACTTTCTGATGAGCTTGGCCCACACGAGAGCCTTATCCATCTGCTCCTGACGCTTGGTGGGGTCAGTGAGGTTAAGAGTGCAGTAACCAGAGATGAGGGGCAGATGATGCTGATCGAGCATCGGCTGCAGACCACCCTGCGCCTCCCATTTGGTGAGGACGTCGCCAAACGTTTCGAAGCCATAAAAGCCCAGGTTCCCGGTGTCGGAAATGGCCTGCGCAATATCGTTCGGCCAGGTAATGCCGGTGTGGCCTATGTGGATGTTGGTTTTTTTCTTTCCCGCCAAAGCGGCCGGCACGGCGCTCGCGGCCACGCCCATGGCTGCTACCTTCATTAAGCCGCGACGGGTTACTGCCGGTTTCGTCAAGCGCCGCTCTCCATCTTCGCTAAGAGACTACCGGGGCACGGAGGCCTTGTCCAGAGCGCTGGTTGCGCTTGCATAATACGCAATGTAGACTTGCCAGGTTTACTATGAACTGGCGCGGAGCATGCGACTTTTCGCCGGCAAGGGAAAACAAGTGATGCCTCTAAAGTCTCTTTCGCTGTTGTCCACAGTTCTTCTCTTCGGCTCTTTGCAGTTGTTGGCAAGTGGTCCTTCGTTTCATCCGGACACTACGTTCACGGGTTCGAGTCTTGCGGGTTGGCACACCATTGGGGGGGCGCAGTGGCACGCGGAGAATGGCGAGCTCATCGGAACGCCCAAACCGAGCGGCGGCTGGCTGGTGCTCGATCGTTCCTACCAGGATATCGGCGTGTACCTGCAGTTCCGGTGCGTGGGTGGATGCGAAACCGGTGTGCTGCTGCGCGCCGAAAAAACACCAACGGGCATGCGGGGAATCTACGTAGCCCTGAGCGATCCGGACCTGCCGTCGTACGCCGTTACCCTGGATGGGCAAGGCCAAATTGTGGAGCGCACGAATCTGAGACATGGGGGCGGACTGGAGCGAATCGCACCGCCTCCCACGAACACGCCGGAGCGCGAATTTCACCCGCCGGTATCGACCGCGAAACTGCCTTTCGAATTGCCCGACAGTAAGCTGCGCCCCGATGATTGGAACAATGCGGAGATCCTATTCGACGCTAACATCGTTCGCACGTTCCTCAACGACGGCCGGGAACACGGCGCGGTGGGAGACGAGGGATACGGGCCTATTGCTTTGTATGTTGGAGGCAGCGGCGAGGTGCGATTTAAGGACCTGGCCTACAAGGATCTTGGCCTCAAGGTTCGCGTTCCAGAGAAGATTTCGAGTAACTTCCGCAAGCAGCAACTGAGCGATTTCTACTATTCGCACGCTTCCGGCGCCGCAGATTTCAACCGGGACGGCTTTCTGGACATAGTGTCCGGCCCTTACATCTATTACGGCCCCGACTATATGAAATCAAGAGAGATGTATCTCGGCGAGACGGTCAATCCTTCCACAAAATTTGCCGGCGACGCGTGGATGCAGTTTGCGGGTGATTTTACCGGCGATGGCTGGCCAGACGTGATCAGCGTGAGGTACGGCGGCCCGACAAATGGCGTGTACCTGTACGTCAACCCCAAGGGGGAAGAAAGGCGATGGGACAAATATAAGGTGGTTTCGGGTGTACAGAGCGAGATTGCGGTGTTGCGCGATGTCGACGGCGATGGTAAGCCCGAGTTGGTCTACATGGGCGAAGGGCAAGTCCGCTATGCAAAACCGGATCCAGCGAACCCCACGGGAGAGTGGGTCGTCCATAATGTTTCTGAAAAAGGTTACGGCACTGCCCATGGCATCGGTGTGGGCGATATCAACGGTGATGGCCGCATGGACATCGTGAACCCATATGGATGGTGGGAGCAGCCTCCGGCCGGAAGCACCCAGGAAACCTGGACCTATCATCCGGAGGTGTTCGGCCGCTACGGCCGTGGCATTATGGGTGGCAGCGTGATGGCAGTCTATGACGTGAACGGCGACGGCCTGAACGACGTTGTCACCGTGCTCAATGCGCATGGCTGGGGGATGGCATGGTTCGAGCAAAAACGCGATGCCCAAGGTCACATTTCGTTTGTAAAGCATATGATCATGGACGACTTCTCCACCGAGAACACGGGAGGCGTAGTCTTTTCCGAACCGCATGGCACTACGTTTGCGGATGTCGACGGCGATGGGGTGCCGGATTTTATCGTAGGCAAGCGGTATTGGGCTCATCTTGATACCTATCTCGATCCTGACCCGTACGGTCAGGCTGTTTTGTACGTGTACAAGACGGTCCGCGATCCCAAAGCGCCCGGAGGAGCAAAGTTTGTGCCGGAACTTATCGACAATCATACGGGGGCGGGTTCCGATGTGCTTGCCGTCGATCTAAACAAAGACGGCGCAGTTGACCTGGTCACAGCGACGAGATTCGGTACATTCATCTACTGGGGTAAACCAAAGTCTGGGAAATGAGCGTGCAACCGGCAGGATTTCCCCGTCTCCTGAAGTTCATTGTGGCCAGGAATTCAGTGCGCTCTCTTCTGGCTATCGTGGGTCTGTCTTCTGTATCGATCATGGTGGGCGCCCAGAAGCCGGCCACCGATTGGACGGACTATTTGGGGGGCCCGGACAGTTCTCATTATTCGCCACTGAAGCAGATCACGCCTGCAAATGTGAGCAAGCTGGATGTCGCCTGGAGTTATCCGGCTGGGGACGGCCTTTATACGTTCAGTCCATTGGTGGTAGATAACATCGCTTATGTGGCGGCGAAGCAGGGATCCTTAGTCGCGCTGGATGCGTCGAGCGGCAAAGAACTGTGGGTTCATCCGTTTGCCGGAACGGGCCGCAGGGCCGGGATAGGCGGGCAGCGTGGCCTCAACTACTGGGAAAGCAAAGATCGCTCGGATCGACGCATTCTGGTCACCACGGGCGGTTATCTCTACGCGATCGACGCGCTCACCGGGAAAACCGTGCCTTCATTCGCCGACAATGGCCGGCTCGATTTAAAGACCGGCATCGACCGCGCGCCGATCGCTCTGGCTTCGAGGACGCCCGGACGCACGTTTGAGAATCTGATTATTCTCGGCAGTTTTACGGGCGAAGGCTATCTCGCGCCTCCGGGAGACATTCGCGCGTTCGATGTACGGACAGGGAAACTTGTCTGGATCTTCCACACGATTCCCCGCCCCGGCGAAATGGGGTACGACACGTGGCCCAAAGATGCTTACAAGTATCTGGGCGGGGTGGACGTCTGGGGCGAATTCACAATCGATGAGAAGCGTGGCATTGTCTATCTGCCAACCGCGTCGGCCAAGTACGAGTTGTATGGCGGCGACCGTCCGGGTAACGGCCTGTATGCCGATTGTCTGCTTGCTCTGGATGCGCGCACGGGGAAATATCTTTGGCACTTTCAGACGGTGCACCACGATGTGTGGGACTACGATCCCAACGCGGCGCCGCAACTTGCGACGGTAAAGCACAACGGCAAGATGGTCGATGTTGTCGCGTTGGCTTCGAAGAACGGCTTCCTCTACGTCTTTGATCGGGTCACGGGTAAACCTCTCTGGCCCATTGAAGAGCGTCCCGTCCCGCAGTCCGACATGCCGGGTGAGCGCACGTCGCCGACCCAGCCCTTTCCGACGGCCCCGCCTCCCTTTGCGCGTCAGAATATGACCGTGAAGGACCTCTATACCGGGTTCATGACGCCGGAAGAAAAGATCTGGTGGACCGAACGGCTTTCGAAAGCGCGAAGCGGCCTCTACACTCCTCCAGCTCTCACCGAGACCATACAAGTGCCCAGCGTGACCGGGGGAGCTGCTTTCTTTGACAGCGGCGCCGATGGGGCGAAGGGCATGGTCTTCGTCGAAACCAAGAACGTGCCATCGATTCTCAAGATGGTTCCTGCCGGTGAATCGACTACAGCAAACGACGGCAATCTGATTCCGAGCCGGCCTACAGGAGGAGCTCCGGCGTCGCCGGGCGCCGGGTTCGGCCCGCTGGAGCCCAGGATCGGCCGTACCATCTATGAGCAAAGCTGCCAGGTTTGCCACGGTCCAGATCTCAAGGGTGACCGCGGCCCGGCAATCGATACCGCGGTAGAGCGGCTGGGAGCCGACGCTGTTCGCACGACCGTGACCAAGGGGAGAGGCGCCATGCCGCCCTTTCCCTCCATCCCCGCGCAGGGCGTGAGCGATTTGATCACATTCCTGAGCAAGCCGGAGCTGGCGCCGCCGGGCTCTGCCGTTCCGGGAAATATGCTGACAGAACATATCGAGCCGGATTATCCGGCTGACCTCTCGCCGAAGCCTGCCCGCTACAAAACGGGCTATGGCCAGGAGGGCTATATCATCACACCACCGTGGAGCACCATCACGGCATACGATCTGAATATGGGTGAGATCCAGTGGCAGACTCCGTACGGCGATACGCCGCAAGCCGGTCCCAGCGATAAGCTGCGCGGAAATGTCTTCCCAAAGAGCGGATTCGTGATCCTGGGTTCCGGCCTAATTGTTTTCGTAGACAATCAATCGAAGTTCTACGCGCTGGACCAAAAGACCGGGAAGGTAATTTTCACGAGGGACGTTGCAAACGGGGCGGCCGGCGTGCCCGCGGTTTATGATGTCAACGGCCGCGAGTACATTCTGTTTGCCCTGACGGGAGGCCCTCCGTTTCCCCAGGGTGCGAGGATGGCGCCCGGAGGCGTGAGCCCGCCTGCAGGGGTGAAGAGTTACGTTGCGTTCGCACTGCCAAAGTAGCCAACATGCGGAGCAGGCGGCGTCTAACGGTCCCGAATAAAGAGTCATCACCCTCCACTTGTCATTCCCTTCCGGGTTCCTGCCACGCACTACGGACTTCGGGCAATCGTCTGCTGTGCGGTTGTTAGCGGCAGAACGCGAATGGCGGCCATTATTCCTCCATCCTCATGCTCCGGCAGGTGGCAGTGGTAGAGGAGGAGACCGTGCGTGTCAATCGGATCGTCAAGAGGGAGTTCGAGAAGAGTGGGCCCGCGGAGTGGGAGTGATCCTCGACTTCTCATCGTTCGGCAAGTCCCTCTTTGCCGAGCCATCCAGGGAGCAGGAACCCGCAGCGATCCAGCGAACGCTGCTAAAGTAAGAGTAAGACCATGCTCTTTCCGACCGATGACCTTCGTATTCAATCCACCAAAGTTGTCCTTCCGCCCGTCTTTCTCGAAGAAGAGTTGCCGCAGACAGAGCGGGCTTCCGCGACCGTTTTTCAAGCCAGGAATGAGATTGTCGACATCCTGAAAGGCAACGATTCCCGCCTTCTGGTGGTGGTCGGCCCCTGTTCCATTCACGACACCAAGGCGGCGCGTGAATATGCGGGCTTGCTCAGGGGCGCCTTCGCCGAGTTCTCAAAAGAGCTTCGTCTTGTCATGCGAGTCTATTTTGAGAAGCCGCGCACCACGCTCGGCTGGAAGGGCTTGATCAACGATCCGCATCTTGACGGGACGTTTCGCATCAACGAGGGGTTGCGGGAGGCGCGACACCTGCTGCTGGACCTCGCGGAGATGGGCGTTCCCGCCGGGACCGAGTTTCTGGACATGATTTCACCCCAATATGTGGCCTCGCTGGTGAGTTGGGGAGCGATTGGCGCGCGCACGACGGAGAGCCAGGTGCATCGGCAGCTCTCATCAGGGCTTTCGTGCCCGGTTGGCTTCAAGAATGGAACCTCGGGCAACGTGCAAATTGCGATTGAAGCGATTGTCTCTGCTGCCCACCCTCATACTTTCCTGGGGCACTCCAAGACCGGGCAATCGGCAATTTTGTTTACGGCGGGCAATCCGGACTGCCACATCATCCTGCGCGGCGGCAGGCAGACCACCAATTACGACGCTACCGCAGTGGCCCAGACTGCGGAGCAGATGGAAAAAGCCGGCATCGCGCCGCGTATCATGATCGATTGCAGCCATGCCAACAGTAATAAGGATCACACCCGGCAGGGCCTGGTGTGCCGGAATGTTGCTGCGCAAATTGCCGCCGGAGACCGCCGCATCCTGGGCGTTATGCTGGAGAGCAATCTAGTGGCGGGCGCGCAGACGTTGGTGCCGGGCAAGCCACTGGTATACGGGCAGAGCATTACCGATGCCTGCATCGATTGGAGCGAAACGCATGGCCTGCTCACGGAACTGGCCGCAGCCGTTCGCTCGGCCCGGGGAGTTGCCCGGGACAGTGAGTTGCAACCTCATAGCAACCATTCGTCTTGATGCAGCCCGTGATTTCGTGACCCAGGATTTCAATACCAGGGTCCTTCTACCGCGGGCCTTCCGATGACCTGCATTCCAGCAGGCGGCATAGCGCCCCTGATGCGTTCTTCAACGCTAGCCCCAGACCATCGGCATCGTGGGGCACCACAACCAGGTGTACGTGGTTGGACATCGCAAAAAACGGGTGACAAAAGCGAATCGAGCTAGTTCACGCCCAGCCTGCTTCGCTAGATCGCCGGTCCATCCGATCAGCTCGATAAGGACGCACAATGGGCGAAGGGTGTGAGAATCCGCCGGTCAATGAGATTGTGGAGTTTGTGCATGCCCACCCTGTCGTGGATGTCCACCAGGACGGGACATAAACCAGTTCGGTACTCCCATAACGTCGGCTTCCGCTACCATCGTGAACCCGAATTTCTGATAAAAATCAACGTTCGCCCGTCGGTCGGTCTCGAGATAGGCAACTGCTCCATAGGCATCCATATGCACACAGAACGCGGTCAGCAAGGCGCTTCCAATTCCCTGGCGCTGCACGCAGGGTTCGACGGCCACTGGTCCCAGATGCCAGTGAGGCTCCGCACAATCGCGATGCGCCCACGCATCGGCCCAGTTCAGAACGCGAAGCGCCGTGCCGAGTGGATTGCCGAATACGACTGCCGGTAACACGCGGAGCTTTTCCATAGGAGTAGGCTGACAAAACCCGGGCCGCGCAATGCCGCAGATTCCTAGAAGCGCGTTATCGCAATAAGCGCCGTAAATCAACCCCCTGTGGAGGAGACCGAGCAGCACCGGACGAAAGAACCGTTCCAGCGCCCGCCGGCGGCGCTCCGCGTCCGATATTGCGAAGGCCCGGATGTGCATGGGATTGTCGCGCATGGCGCGGCCAAGGATCAGGGCTGCTGGTCGAAGGTCGGCTCGTCGCAGCTGACCCAGTTTTATTACGAAGTCGGTTTTCATTCAGAAACCCGCGAACTGAAACTCGTATCCATGGCTCGGTTAAGACGAATTATCGGTAACTCACCAGGTGATTACTGGTATGAATCGAAGCGCGCCAGCTTTGGAGGTGTGTTGGCGGAACTCTTTCCGCTTGCTACTACGGTTTCAATTTTATAGTCGGCGGCAATTCACGGTTTGTGACGACTTCGGAAGTATCCCCTGCTCCTGGATCAATAATCCTGGCACGGAGCTGAATTTTCAGTTCAGGTGAATACCAGCGTTCTGTAACGCAACTTGGCCCGATGTGCCCTCCGATACCGGTATCGGTCATTTCTCGTCCCTCTTTGAGCGGGCGGACGGAGATTGCTTCGAGTAGTAGCCGGTTCGCGTGTGGACGGTGAGTTTGCCGCGCCCGGATGCTCGCGCTTGCACCTTGACCGAGTGATAGCCGGCGGTCGAGGCTCGCGCAGAGTAATAGGCGAGGATGTACTGATTGCGTATATCGCGGGCGACTTCGGCGGCGACCGCATCGACATCCTGGAGTGAGGCGGGGAAGAAAGCGATGCCGCCGGTCTGGCTGGCGAGGGCTTCAAGGGCGTGGCGGGCGCGGCGCTTGTCGCCACCGCTGCTGTTGCCGGTGAAGAGCAGTCCGATGGAGTAGATGATGGGGCCCTGCATGTCCTGAACGCGACGGATGGCTTGGTCGAGTGAGAGCCGGGAGGCGTTGTCCTCCCCGTCGGTGATGACTATGAGGACTCGGCGGGGACGCCTCGCGCTTTGCTCCATTTTGTCGGCGGCGGTGACGATGGTGTCGTAGAGGGCGGTGCCGCCGGAGAGGCTAAGGTGCGCGAGGCCGTTCTGGAGCCGGCCGAGATCAGAAGTGAAGTCCTGATCGAGGTAGGCCTGATCGGAGAAGTTGATGACGAAGGTCTCGTCGCCGGGATTGGAGGCTTTGACCAGGTCGAGAGCGGCGGAGGCGACGGCGGCGCGCTTGGGGCGCATGGATCCAGAGTTATCGACCAGCAGGCCGATGGAGACCGGGCTGTCCTGATGCTGAATGGAGATGATGGTCTGCGGGATACCGTCTTCGGCGACCTTGAAGTTGCTCTTGTCGAGGCCATTGACGAGCTGGCCCTTGTTGTCGAGGACAGTGCAGTTCAGCACGACCTCTTCGGCGTTGATCTCAAACGTGTACGGCCCCGAGCGTTGCTGCTTCGGCGGAGGGCTTTGCGCGAGCGAAGAGAGCGCGCCGAAGAACAAGAGGATCAAGATCGTGGATGACGTGGAGCGGAACTTCATCGTGCAGATCCGTGATCGGTGGCGGGCATGGGCAGCGTGGTGCGGTTGCCGAAGCCGATGTCCATGGCAGTGTTCCTGGGGAAGACGATCTCGCGTCCGCGCGCGAGGAAGTTTCTGTAGATCGAGCTGCCCCCTCCGTAGGCGCTCATGAGGATGGCGTAGGTGTGGTTCTGATAGATGGCGCCGACGATGATCCCGATCAGCTTGTATCCGGTTGCGCCTCCGGTTACGGGGCCGGCGGTGCCGACGTCCCTCTTGCCGCCGCTGCCGATCAGCGCCAGACCGACGGATGCGCCGGTGGAGAGATAGCGGGTCTTGGAGGGAGTGGATTTGGCGCCGCCTTCGGTGTCGAGCTGCACGTGGCCGGCGGCGTCGGACTCGATGCCCTGGAGGCTGGTGTCGACGGTCTGCACGGCTCCGTCGGGAAGAATGACCTCGCGAAAGGCGATGCGGAGCTGTCCATTGCGGTGCAAGCTGCGGGCGGGGC
Organism: uncultured Acidobacteriaceae bacterium; assembly: GCA_963721125.1. Lineage (GTDB taxonomy): Bacteria > Acidobacteriota > Terriglobia > Terriglobales > Acidobacteriaceae > PALSA-350. The sequence goes on from CAVRHZ010000002.1 coordinate 1,102,475, forward strand.
GCACCTGAAGGACTGAGCCGCGGAGCCGGGTGCCGGCGGGCAGAATGAGGCGTCCCTTATCGAACAGAGGCTGGGAGAGAGCGGCATCGACGTCGCTGCCTTTCTCGGTATGCTTCGAGTCAAGAGGCGTCAGGAGCATGGCGTGGACGAGACTCCCGGGCGGGGGCTGAGTGCCGATGGAAGAGAGGCTCGCGGCGGAGACGGATTCGCTGCCGAAGTCGAGCGGCCGGGAGAGCTCGGCGGAATAGACGGTTCCGGCATCGACGTACTGTGGGTGCACGGGGAGCTGGGCGACGGCGTAGCGCACGAAGACATGCATGCGGCCGGGCGACTCGATCTGCTTCATCGCATCGTGCCACTGCGCCCGCGCCTGTTCCATCTCCCGGGCGGCCGCGTCTTTCACAGCATTTTTCTTCTGATGTTCACCGGCGGTGGCAAGCTGGATGACCTGTCCGGAGCCGGGAACCACGGTTGCGTGCAGCTCTATGCTGCGGCCACCGGGGAGAATGAGCTGGTCGAAATTGACGCTGAGCTTACGGGCCGGTGAGAAGTCGGCGTTGAGGGCGCTGAGGGTGCGGGTGCTGACCGGGACGGGAGCGATGGCTACGATGTGCCCGGTCGCCTGCGTGCCTGTGGGGATGACGAGATGGTCGAAGACATAGACGGGCTGCATGACACGGCCGTGGATGGGCTGGCCGGCCTTGCGCACGCGCACCTCGCTATCGAGGGCGATCTGCAGCGGGGTGCCGTCGGGAACAGTGAGGGCGATGGTCCGCGCCTCAGCGGGCGGCTTTGAAGAAGAGGATGGATCGGGTACGCTCTGTGCCGGCAGATGCACAGCGGAGACGACGGCGAAGAGAGAGATGGAGAGAACGCGGGAGCAGCCCATTCAGAAAGACAACCTCGGCAGTGAACGATGCGTTTTCGGTGGCGATCGGCTGGCCTGGTTCTGAGGGATTGTCTTGGCCTGGCACTCGTGACGACGCAGTGGAGCTGCGCGGAGCTTTGAATCCGCTCCGGGGCGCTCCTCGGCTGCGCCGCGGTAGTCCGCGTGCTCCTGGATAATCAAAATAATCTTAAGGCATTAAGATTAAGGCAACCTTAAGATCGGGACGGAGGTAGAAGAGGCGCGGCCTTACAACGGTGGAAAGTGGACACTCTTCGCATGTTGGGATCGGGCGATGTTCACGTCCGCCCCTTAAGGTGCAGTTAAGTATCGATTGCTAGGCTTGGGCCAAGCGTTCTTTGAAGGAGATGAAGCGTGTTGCGATGCCGTTCATTCGTTGTGCTGAGTCTTGCCGTGATTTCTGTGCTGCCACCCCGGTTTGCCGCGGCGCAGGCGCTTTTGCAGCCAATCGCGAAGCTCGAGATGCCGGCTTCTGTCCAGGGGAAGTTCGATCATTTGGGCATCGATGAGAAGGGCGGCCGGCTGTTTGTTGCCGCAGAGAGCGCGCACCAGGTTCTGGTGTTCGACCTGAAGAGTGGGAAATATGTGCGTTCGATTCCCAATATCCAGATTCCTCATGCCATTTTTGTGAGGGAGGACCTAAACCGGATATACATCACCGACGGCGGCGCGGGAGCGCTGAAGGTGTTCGACGGCCGCACGTATGCTCTTCTGAAGAGCATTCCGCTCAAGCTGGATGCGGACTCGATTGGCTACGATCCGGTGACTCACTATCTCTATATCGACAACGGCGGCGGAGATGCGCACGAGACTTTCTCCATGCTGAGCGTGGTGGACACGACGCGCGAGACCAGGGTGGCGGATGTGAAGATCGACGGCGACACGCTGGAGGCGATGGCGCTCGAGAAGAACTCCGCGAAGATGTATGTGAACGACGCGGCGCTGAACAAGGTGGTGGTGCTCGACCGCGAAAGCCGTTCGGTTGTGGCGAATTGGCCGGTGACGATGGGCAAGCGCAATGTGGCAATGGCCCTCGATGAAGCGGGCCAGCGGCTGTTCGTGGGTTCGCGCAGCGGTGCGATCTCGGTGTTTGACACCGGGACCGGGAAAGAGCTCACGTCGCTGCCGATCGGCGGGGGCGTGGACGATATGGTCTTTGATGCGGGCAGCAAGCGCCTGTATGCGACCTGCGGCGGAGACGGCCTGATCTATGTGTACCAGCAGCGCGACGCGAACCACTACGAACTTGCGGGCAAGGTACCGTCGGGGCCGAAGGGCAAGAACGGTCTGCTCAGCAGGCCGCGCGGGCGCTTCTATGTAATCGTGCCTCCGCAGGGGTCGATGCCGGGCGCGGTTCACGTGTTCGCGGTGCAAAGTTAACCAACCCTCGATTTAAGTTGGCGATGAATCTCCATAACTCACTCATCGACGAAGTGGCTTTCCCATGGACGGGACCGGTATCAGAAGTACCAGGAGCCACTTGGCCATTCAAGGCTCGTGGGTTTCACAATGCAAGATTGATCCGATTTCACGGGCGAATGAGAGGGTATCCGTGCCCGGGCAAGCCCCAGGTTAATGATCCACTGACCGCATTCGTCCTGTGATACCAGCGGAAAGAAGAATTATTGGCTTGTAGGCGAACGAGTGGCGGGTATCATGCGACGGAATCTCAGTCGACTGCAATGACGGGCGATCCGCAAACTTTGGATCTGGACTCGTTAGGGTCTATCGTTGACCGGCGGCCTCAGGGCGCGCTAGCGGCCTCCACTCAGGGCTCCGGGTGGTAGCGTTCCTCCTTCGGACAAGGTCTTCATGTTCTCGAGCATCTTGGTGAAGCGTGTGCGCCGGTTGTCAATATCCTTGTTCCGCGCAGCATCGTCGGCGAGGTTACTGTTGTCGAAGACCAGGGTGTAGTTCAGGCGAGTGGTTTTGTCTGTGAGAGGAACTGCCTCGAGTGAGCCGTGGTACATGTTATAGGTTATGCCTTCGCGAACGGGCTGGGTGTAGGTATAGCTGTACCTGGTTTTTCCTACGAGCACCTCATGCCCGATGGAGCGGACGGTGCCCAGGCTGCTGCCATCACCGGAGAGAATGGTGCAGTTAGGAATGCCCCACTCCCCGATGTCACAGTACTTGCCAACGCGGGCCCAGACTGCGTCGACAGGTGCATTCACGGTGATGGTCATAGGTATGGCGACGTAGTGGGGATTTGGAGTCTGCAACTGTTCCGGTGGGGGGCTCGGGGGTTGCGTGGGTTCCTTCGCCGAAGCCGGCACGTTGCCGCCTTCACCCAGTGTCTTCATGTTCACGAGAAATGCGGTAAACCGCTTTTTGCGAGCGGCGATCTCGGCGTCGCGCGCAGCATCGTTGGCGAGCATGCTGTTGTCGTAGAAGAAGGTGTAGACGAGGCGCGACGTGTTGGTGGTAACGGGCACCGCCTCCAGCGTGCCGTGATAGAGGTTGTACTTCGCGTCCTTTCGCACGGGCTGCGTGTAGGTGTAGCTGTGGTCGGTTTTACCGACTAAAACCTCGTTCACGATGTTCCGAACGGATGCGTAGCCACCGTCGCCGGCAAGTAGTTTGCAGTCGGGAAATGCCCATTTGCCGATGTCGCAGTATTTGCCCACGCGCGCCCAGACTGTGCCGGCAGGTGCGTGGACGTCCTGGGTCAGCACCAGGGTCACGTAATGCGGATTTGGTACTTGCAGCGGAGCAGGGGCCGGACGGGGCGGGGTGGCGGGGGGCAACTGCTGGGCAACAGAGGTGGCAGCGAATGTTGCCAGGAACAAGACGGCTATCCGGTACATGTTGATTGATCTCCTAGGAGGACTGCTCGCTTCGACAAGCGGTCTGGACCAGCAGTAGTTAAGCGCTTTTCGGCCCAGTTCATCTTCCCGCGAAATCGCCCTTTCAGCAACTTGCCTAGGTCGCTACCGTTCAACGCGCTCCTCCCACTTGGATGCCCGGCTTTTCGGACAACTGCATTCCGACCGTCGAAATGGATTATTCGAGAATCGAGACAGCCACCCAGGACCACGTCCTGACAAAGCTGTCCGAATCACCGAACTAACGGCCTTCCGGACGAGTGGAGGAGAATGCGAGAAAACGAAACCGGAACCATGGTGACCAATGGGGACGGCGTCCCTTTTTCGGCCCAAGCCTGCCTCGCTAAAACATTTTTAATCCACCAGACAGAAAAACTTTAGAGTCCGCAAATAGCGTGTGACAAGGCTCCGGACCTTACCAGCAACTAGCTTCCATGTGCGTTGATTGCCGCGCAAGCGGACGGAGAGCTGGGTATCAGGAGGACCACAGCAGGAATCGAATGACAGAGTTTGTATCGGCGCCGAAGAGAGTCTTCGGAAACTCTTCCAAAGACCTCTTGAGACAGCTTCGCACCCATGTACTTGACTTTTCCGACGCAATGGTTCGTCGTCGAAGGATGACACCTCCACGATCCATGAACTTTGTGGGAAACGGCGACTACGAAAAGATTGGACAGGAATTCAGAACGCTCTTCACGGAATTTGGCGGACTCAAACCTGCCCATCGGGTACTTGACGTGGGATGTGGCATAGGCCGAATGGCAGTACCACTGACCTCTTATCTTGCCGCCGAGACCGAATACCGGGGTTTTGACGTGGTGGAAAAAGGCGTTCGGTGGTGCCAGAAGAACATCACGCCCCGCTATCCGCATTTCCAGTTTCAGCACGCAAACATCCAAAACTCCTTTTACAATCCACACGGGATTTACAAATCATCGGATTATCAATTTCCCTACGACGATTCCCATTTCGACTTCGTTTTTGCAACCTCAGTATTTACTCATATGCTTCCAAGTGAGACGGAGAACTACCTGGCGCAGATATCTCGCGTGCTTAAGAAAGGTGGCACATGCTTCGGTACCTTCTTTCTTATGACCGGGGAAGCTAGGTGCTTTATTGAAGCCGGTTCGAGCACCCAGAATTTTATCCACGGTATGGATGGCTATTACACGACTGCGCTTGAGACTCCAGAGTTAGCGATCGCCTTTCGCGATGAATATATACGGGACCTGTTTCCGCAGTTCGGGCTGACCATATCCCAACCGATTCAATATGGTTCCTGGTGCGGAAGGGCATCGTTCCTGAGCTACCAAGATATCGTGATCGCAACAAAAACCTAGCCGTGTTGGATCGGCTAGAGGTTTACGGCGTGGTAGTAAAGTGAGCAGCGTTGGCGGCGGTCGAACTGCCGCCAATATAGACGGTATAGTCGGCCGGCTCGACCACCTGCTGAGCCTTGGCGTTGTAGAAGGAAAGTTCCCCGAAGCCAAGGGGAAAGTGAACCGCCTGGGACTGGCCCGGGTCGAGCGTGATGCGCGTGAAGCCCTTGAGATTACGTACCGGCTGCTCGGTGCTGGCGCCCCGAATATTGACATAGCACTGAACGATCTCGGTGGCGCGGCGCTTGCCGGTATTGGTCACCGTAGCGGTTGCGACCACCGGCTGCCTCTTGCGATCGCGCGTGAGCGAGGCCGAGCTTATCGATTGCGTAGAAAGCGAGACACCGGAATAGCCGAATGTCGTGTAGGTAAGTCCATGTCCGAAGGGGAAAAGCGCGTCATTCGGCACGTCCAGGTAGCGGGAGACGAACTTCATCTCGACGTAACCAGGATGCGCCGGATCGGGATGCTGGATCGGACGGCCCGTAGGCAGCTGGTTGTAGTAGAGCGGCTCCTGCCCTACCGCACGGGGGAAACTCATGGTCAGCTTGCCGCTGGGAGCGACATCTCCAAATAGCGTGTCGACGATCGCGGGACCAGTTTCGACCCCAGGGAACCAAACTTCCATGATGGCAGGCACGTGCTGAGCAGCCCAATCCAACACCAGCGGCCGGCCGGAGAAAACGAGCAGGACAACAGGCTTGCCGGTGGCGACAACCGCTTCAAGCAGTTGTTGTTGGTTTCCGGGCAAGTCCAGGTAAGCACGCGACGCGGCTTCGCCGCTCATGGCGCTCGACTCGCCCAGGGCGAGGATGGCGACATCGGAATTCCGGGCGGCGGCAATCGCGGCGGCGAATCCGGAGTCTGAAGTGCCGGAGATCTCGGTTCCCTTCTCATACGTAAGGGTCGCCCCGGTTTGTTGGGCTCGTTCCACCATGGTGGCGCGCAAGGTACGCACATCGCCGAAGTTGTTGGCGCCCGACCAGGCGCCCACCATGTCGCTGGCATCGTCGGCGAGGGGCCCGATGAGGGCAATCCTCCTGGTGGCCTTGTCCAGGGGCAGGAGAGGATTCTGGGACACAGGATTGTTTTGCAGCAGGACCAGGGATTCCTCCGCGGCCCGGCGGGCGAGGGGGCGATGCTCGGCCACTGCTCCCGTTACCTCGGGGCCTTCGGTGAAGGGATGATCGAACAGGCCGAGCGCGAACTTGAGCTCCAGAACGCGGCGCACGGCCTCGTCCACTACGGTCATCGGCACCCTGCCTGACTTGACCAGCGCCGGCAACTCGGCATCGTAGTAGTGCGACATCATGTCGATGTCCACGCCGGCCGTCAGTGCCTTCTCGGTCGCCGTAGCGGCATTCAGGGCAATGCCGTGATGCGTGAGCTCCATAATAGCGGTGTAGTCGGAGACCACGAGGCCGTCGAAGCCCCACTCGTCGCGCAGGATGGTTTGCAGGAGAAATGGGTTAGCCGTCGCGGGCACCCCATTGAGCGAATTGAAGGCGGACATCACGGTGGCCGCGCCGGCCTCAACCGCCGCGTGATAGGGCGGCAGGTAGACCTGGCGCAGCAGCAGTTCGCTCATGTCCGTGGTGTTGTACTCACGGCCGGCCTCGGCCGCACCATAGGCGGCAAAATGCTTGACCGAGGCGGCAACCGAGTCTGGCGCGGAGAGGCTGTCGCCCTGGTAGCCGCGGATATAGGCGCGAGCGATCGCCGAGCCCAGGTAGGGGTCTTCACCCGCACCCTCGGTACAGCGGCCCCAGCGAGCATCGCGCGCGATGTCGACCATGGGGGAGTAGACCCAATCGACGCCCGCGGTGCGTGCCTCGATGGCGGCCATGTGCGCTAGGTCCGTAATCAGGGCGGGGTCCCAGCTGGATGCAGTGGCCAGCGGAACGGGAAAGATGGTGCGAAAGCCGTGGATGACGTCAGCGCCGAAAAGCAGCGGGATATGCAGGCGCGTGTTGTCAACAGCAGCGTGCTGGAAATGGTTGGTAAGACTCTGCCCGACCGTGTTGAGCATGGAGCCCAGTTCCCCCTTTTGCGCCAGCACATAGCTGTCGACTCCCCCGGGGGCGGGCGGGTTCACATTGAGAGCGGTGGTGGTGTTGCCGGGGGTGGGCGCGGGATGCGCTTCCGTAGCGCTGTATTGGACCAACTGCCCTATCTTCTCCTCCAGCGTCATTTGCTTGAGCAGTGCGTCCACTTTCTTCTCCACTTGCGGGCTGTCGAGTTGCGGGTTGGAAGGGGCTACACGGGACACCTGCGCGAGAGCGGGGAAGATTAAGAGAGAGAGAGCTGCGAACAGCGTCGATCGAAAGTAGGTCATACGCGACTCCTCTACGCTACTCTATCGTCCTCTCTGAGATGCGGGCGGCTCACGGATTTGCCTCCAGCAGAATCGGCGAAGAATATCCACAAAGGTAAACGTCCGGCGCTGGATCGGCGTCCGTCCTCTTGACCGGCTATACTCACTGTGGCAACATGTCACTATGCGACATATCGCTACAGATAGTAAGCCGCTCAGCGAACCGGTGGTGCTCATACTGACCAGCCTCGCTTCCGACGCAAAGCATGGATACGCCCTGCTCAAGGATGTGGAAACGTTGAGTGAAGGGCGTGTGCGACTCAGTACGGGCACGTTGTACGGAGCTATCCGGCGACTTCTCGAGGATGGTTGGATTGAGCGCTTCGAACAGGAGGACACATCGCGCGACAAACAAGCCTACCGCCTGACTGCAAAGGGCCGAGCGCAACTTCACTACGAGATCGGCCGCTTACGTCATCTCCTTCAATCAGCAGTCGCACGACTCGGACTGAAAGGCGTTTGAATGAGATTCAGCAGCACGTACCGGATCCTGCTTTTTCTCTACCCGGCAAATTTTCGCCGGAATTTTTCAGCGGAGATGCTTTTCGTCTTCGAGCAAAGGGAGAAGGAGCACCTTTCCGATAGAGGATCAACCCCCCTCGCCTTCCTCTTAGCCGAGTTCTGGGGCATTATGAAAGGAGCCTACATCATGTGGTTCGCCAAGATCATAGGAGTCAATCGCAAAAGCCTGTCGCAGGAAGCAACGACTTCGAGTTTCGAACCCCTCACCGTAGCGGAGGCGACCAAACAGCGCGGCGCGGCAATCGAGAAAATGGTTGCCTCGATTGCAACGCACGACTTTAACAGTGCCCGGCAATATTCCTACGAGGAAGCGCGTCTGAAACGCCTTATTTGCGATCTAGCAAACCAGGAACGCCCATTGGCTCTTCAGTAACCACCGGTCCCGGGCTGGAACACACTGCTTCTTAAGCAATGGTCACGGCACCGGCCTGCCGTAGGGGTCCCTCGCAAGCCATTCTATTTGTTCACGATCGAAGAAATATTAGAACCAAAGAGCGTGAGCTACATCAAACCACCAGTTGACCCAGCCGAGGGATGCGAGATGAGTTTTGGTCACTAGAGCGCACGAAATTTGGTCCGGCCATCCAGCATCACGCAGGCAGCCAGGAGAGCCGGCCATGCACCCAAGTCTCGTCGCACCCCTCCGCAAATCACTGAGCAGGTTTGAAACGACCGAGCCAAGTGGCTTTTGTACAACCGACTTTCCAGGGAACTTGTAGTCAAAGAGCCACGCACGAGTGCTGATCGAGTGCGGGTACAGACGGGTATTTACTTGATGAGAGCTGCCACTTTTATGCGATTTTTTATTACCGGCGCGTTCTGTCTGCTCGCTTTTGCGAGCGGCCTGGCGCAAGAGGAACATTCCTCGCTTCCCTCCCCCGCCTCGCAGCAGATTGCGGTGGCGGCCACAGCAATACCGGATGCGCCTACGCCCGCGCCGCTGCCTAAGGGACAGCAAAGCCCTTCAGCCTCGACCAGCTCCTCCGCCGCCACCACGGCAGTGAGCCCGGACGAGGGAAAGCAGACCAAGCGGATCCTGTATATCGTGCCCAACTTTCGCGCGGTCAGCGCAGGAGTAAAGCTACCTCCGCAGACGGTGAAGGATAAGTTCAAGACCGGCGCCCTGGATAGCTTCGACTATTCCTCATTCATTTTCGTAGGCATCCAGGCAGGTATCGCCCAGGCAACAAATTCCTATCCGGCATTTCACCAGGGCGCCGCCGGATACGGCCGATATTATTGGCACACCTTCGCAGACCAGACGGATGAAAACCTGTGGGTGGAAGGGATTCTGCCCAGCGTCCTGCGTCAAGACAGCCGCTATTACACGCTCGGCCATGGGGGCGTCATCAAGCGGGGCTTCTATGCCGTAACGCGAACGGTCATCACCCGCACAGATTCCGGGCATGAAACTTTCAACGCGTCCGAGATTGTGGGAGCCGGCACAGCTGCTGGCATCTCCTCGCTCTACTACCCAACCGAGTACCGCACCTGGACCAAGGTTGGACAGCGCTGGTTGACCAACGTTCTGCTGGATTTCGGCACCTTCGCAGCCAAGGAATTCTGGCCGGACCTCAACCACGCGGTCTTCCATATCTCCGACGATTAGGAAGGAACGCCATAATGTTGTCGACCGAACAAACTCCGCAAGGCGAAAAGCATGTTGTGATCGTAGGCGGCGGGTTCGCTGGGCTGAATTGTGCCCGCAAGGTCGCCGCCAATCCAAATGTTCGCGTGACTCTGCTGGATAAGAATAATTACCACCAGTTTCAGCCATTGCTCTACCAGGCGGCCACCGGGATCCTTTCCCCGGACAATATAGCCTTCAATTTGCGTTTCACTCTTCTTCATCACCCCAACGTGGATGTGAAGATGGCGAACGTCGTCTCCATCGATCCCCACTTGCGGGTGGTCGAAACTGCTGACGGGCAGCGGTATCAGGGTGACTTTCTGGTGCTGGCTGCGGGCTCCCAACCCAACTTTTTCAACACGCCGGGAGCACAAGAGCACAGCTATCCGCTCTACTCGCTGCATGACGCCGAACGGTTGCGTTCTCGCATCCTGGCCATGCTCGAATCCGCGGAACGGGACCCTTCGCTGGTTGCCATGGGAGCGCTGAATATTGTCATCGTAGGCTGCGGTCCCACGGGCGCCGAAATGGCAGGCGCGTTGGGAGATATGCTGCGATTAGCGCTGAAGCAAAAGGCCTCCGACAGACCCTTCAAAGATCTCCCTCCTGAACAGGCGCAGATTTTTCTGGTGGATGGGGGCCATGCTGTACTCAGTGCCTTTTCCCCTGCGTCTCGGGAATACGCAGCCAAAATGCTCGAAGAACGTGGGGTGCAGCTCCTGCTGGGTACAAGAGTCAAGGAGATTGGGAGTGGGCACGTGCTGCTCTCCGACGACACCACGATTCCGACGCACACTGTTATCTGGGCCGGGGGCCTCAAGGCTGCATCCTTGTCCGGCAATCTTGGAATGCCCACGGGGCACGGCGACCGCGTGGATGTTGCGGCAGACCTCACCGTGCCGGGGCTTACCGGCGTCTATGCCCTGGGGGACTTTGCCAATATCACCGGCAAAGACGGCTCACCCTTGCCCCAGTTGGCCTCTGTCGCGGAACAATCCGGCAAATGCTGCGGCAAAAATATTCTGCTGGAAATTGAGGGAAAGCCAACAGCGCCGTTCCACTATTTGGATAAAGGCATCATGGCCATCATCGGAAAGAACTCCGGCGTAGCTGAAGTGGGCGAGCATCGACTTCAGATCCATGGCGCCATCGCCTTCGCTGCGTGGCTGGGAGTGCACGCCGCCCTGCTCTCCTCCACCCGCGCAAGAATCGAAGCCTTCATGGAATGGGCCTGGGACTATTTTGGAGGGGCCCGCGGCGATGCGGTTCTGGACCGCAGAGGAGAGCTGAAAATCGACTGGAACGACGAGGAGAAAAGCCAGCCGGGTGAGCTTCAAACACAGGCCCACGAGCAAGCGATGATGCATTCGTGAGCCGGGGCGGGCCTGGGAGCGCTTCCTTCCTTTTGATGCTCACATCTTGACGGTCATGATGAGCCGGTGCTACCGTCTCTTTCTATGAGCGATTCAAATACCGACGTGATTCAAGGCACGCTCGACATGCTCATCCTGAAGACCCTCAGCCTTGAGCCGATGCACGGCTTCGGGATTGCGCGCCGTGTAGAGCAAGTCTCACGCGGAGTCTTCAAGGTAAATCCGGGATCTCTGCTCACCGCGCTGCAGCGGCTGGAGCGCGCCGGCTGGCTGGATGCCGAATGGCGCCGCACCGAAAACTCGCGGAGGGCCAAGTTCTATACGCTGACAAAGACTGGCAGAAAGCAACTGGAGGAAGAAACAGCGGACTGGACGCGGCGGGCCTCTGCGATCGCGCGATTGCTGAAGGCGGAGGGTTGACCGATTGTCACTCTGGCGCCAGTTCACCTACGGCCTGCGCAGACTCACGAACCGGGCGAAACACCATCGCGAGACGGCGGAGGAAGTAGAGCAATACTTCGAAGAGGCAGAAACGGAATGGAGGTCACGTGGACTCTCTGCCCAGGAAGCCAGAAGAGCCGCCCGGCTCGAAGGCGGCAGCATGGCCGCCGCCAAAGAGCGGATGAACGAATATGGGTGGGAGAACATCGTCAGAAGCTTCTTCGGCGACCTGCGCTGCGCGGGGCGTCAATTGTGGAAGCACCCGGTATTCACTGTCACCGCGACGCTTACCCTGGCTTTGGGCATCGGGGCCAACGCCGCCATCTTTACCGTGATTGAGTCCGTTCTGCTGGCCCCGCTTCCCTACAAGCATGCCGACAAACTCGCCGTTTTAAACACGCACTGGACCAACAGCGGACACACCACCACGCGGATAACTGGACCGGATGGGGTGGATGTACGCGACCAATCCAGAACTATAGAAGCCCTGAGCCTCTACAGCGGAGGCAATCTGGGGGTGCAGTTGCGCGATCACTCGGTCTACACGGGAGTGACGTTCGTGGATGCCAACTTCGCCCCCGTCTTCAGCCTGCAGCCGATCGCGGGTCGTACGTTTACCGACGCGGATGCGCATCATGCGGCCCTGGTAAACGAGCAGTTTGCCCGCGAACACTTCGGCGCTACGCAGGCGGCACTGGGGCAGATGCTGCAGGTGGAGAGTGAGCCGGTGGAGATTGTGGGCGTGTTGCCCGTGGGCTTCGATTTCCCTGCCGGGACGCAGGTATGGGAGGCCTTCCCGTTGCGGCCCGCGTCGGAGGAACGAACGGCATTCAACTATAAGGCGGTCGCACGCCTTCGCTCCGGTACAACCTTCCAGGCTGCGCAGACGGAACTGCTGGGAATTTCCCGCCGGCTTGAGAGTGCATACCCCGAAGCAAATCGAAACAAGCAGATATTGCCACAGCCGCTGCATCAGGCACTTATAGGGAATACGCGCCCTACGCTTCTATTTCTGTGGGCCGCCGTTGGGATCATTCTGCTGATCGCGTGCGTCAACGTGACCCATCTTCAACTGGTGCGGTCGCTGGAGCGCCAGCGCGAACTCGCTATTCGAAGGGCCCTGGGCTCTTCCAGCCGGCAGGTCATGCAGCCCGTGATCCTCGAGAGCCTGCTCGTCTCGTTGTTCGGCGGCGCAGCTGGAGTGCTGCTGGCCTTTCCCACGGTACGCGTTTTGGTGGCCATGGCTCCCAAGGACCTACCGCGTACGAATGAAATTCACATCAACGGTTGGGTGCTGGGATTTACATTGGCGCTCTCCGTGTTGACTGCACTCGCGTCGTCAGTGCTGCCCGCGCTGAAGGCGGCGAAGGTCGATCCTGCGGAGACGTTGAAACAGGACGCCTCGCGCGGTATGAGCCGGCCGGGCGCAACCGTGGTGCGCGATGGACTGGTGATTGCGGAGGTGGCGGCGACGTTTGTACTCGCGGTGGGCGCCGCACTCCTGCTGCATAGCATGATGGCTCTCATCGATCGGGACATGGGGTATCAGACGCGACAGTTGCTGGTGGTGGATGCGGATGCACCGGCCCACTCCGGCCAGGATGCGCAACGCGCGGTTCAGCAGTTTAGTGCGCTCTTTGCCCAACTCGCGTCCATGCCAGGCGTAAAGCATGTGGCCGGGATCATGGGGCTGCCAACGGGTGCGTATGGTTCCAATGGCTATTACACGGTGACTGGCGCCGGTCCGGTCGATGTCAACCATTCTCCATACGCCGGCTTCAGCGTGGCGAGTCCGGGCTATTTTCAGGCCATGGGGATTCCGATCAAACGCGGGCGCGATTTCAGCGCGCAGGATACCGACAAGAGTCAATTCGTAGCAGTAATCAGCGAGTCGCTGGCCAGGCAGAGTTTCGGCAATACCGATCCGCTGGGCAAGCAGATCCAGTGCGGGCTTGACTCGGACAAATGGATGACGGTGGTGGGAGTAGCCGGCGATGTACGGCAGGGGTCTCCTGCGGAAAATCCGGGGCCGACGCTGTACATGCCGATGACCCAGCATCCCTTTTACGCCAATCAGATCCACATCGTTCTGCGGACGGAGGTAAAGCCTCTGACCCTGATGAACGCAGTGCGCGATGAAATTGCGCGGGTGAATCCGTTCATCGCGATGCGCTTCACGACCATGGACGCGATGGTGAACACGTCGCTTGCGGCGGAACGTTTTCGGGCGGCGCTTATTTCCTCGTTCGCCGCAGTCGGATTGCTGCTGGCGATGCTTGGCGTCTACGGGACGATAGCGTACACGGTGTCGCAACGCACATTCGAGATCGGCGTACGCATGGCGTTCGGCGCGGAGCGAGGTGCAATCCTGGGCGCAGTGCTAGGGCATGCCGCAAAGCTAGCCGGCTACGGCATTGCGGTGGGATTGGTGCTGAGCCTTCTGCTGGCGCGGCTGGTAACCGGCATGCTGGCCGGAGTGCAGCCGGCTGACCCGATCAGCCTCGGTGCGGCATCGTTGCTCCTGTTGCTGACGGCGCTGGCAGCGGCATTTGCGCCGGGCTGGAGGGCCACCCATGTCGATCCCATGGTGGCGCTGCGCTCCGCATAGCGGCTTTGACTTTTTTGATTGCTTCATCGTAAACAACCGCTGGGCGCTCCATTCAAGCCCGGTTTTGCCTGCCCCGGCGTGCCGTGGGATACCACGGCACTGACCTACCGATTCTTTCAGCCACTAGCCAATTCACCATGGATGCACCACCCCCCCTTTGTCATCCCGACCGAAGCGCATCGTAGTGGAGTGGACCTGCTGTTTCTTTTCTATCCCATCCGATCTAACGGCCACTAATAAACGCCACCACCCTCCACTTGTCATCCCGACCGAAGCCGAGGGACCTGCGGTGCGCCCCGGCTCCCACACCAAGGTCTCCGTTCCGTTAGTTCTCCCACAGAATCGTCATCCTGAGCGAAGCGCCTCGCAGACCTACCGCTTAATAGGGGACTTACGGCGCGGAGTCGAAGGACCCGGCGGTGCGTAATTTACACATGCTGCTCGGAGCTTTTCAACCACCAAAGCCCGACAAAAGTATCCGGCTCGATACGCAGTTGATGGTCACGGTTATCTTTTTAGGCACTGTAATCATTTTCCATTCCAGGTTTGCGCAAGGTGTTAGCCGGGGCGAGCCCGGTGGTTGAAAAGCTCCGAGCAGCATAGGTAAATTAAGCATCGCCGAGATCCTTCGACTACGCGCCACAAGCGCTGTGTGACGCGATGAATCTGCGAGGCGCTTCGCTCAGGATGACGATTCTGTGGGAGAACTAACGGAACGGAGACCTTGGTGTGGGAGCCGGGGCGCACCGCAGGTCCCTCGGCTGCGCTCGGGATGACAAGTGGAGGGTGGTGGCGTTTATTAGTGGCCGTTAGATCGGATGGATAGAAAAGAAACAGCAGGTCCACTCCACTACGATGCGCTTCGGTCGGGATGACAAAGTGGAGGGTGGTGCATCCATGGGGAATTGGCTAGTGGCTGAAGAATCGTTAGGTGAGTGCCGTGGTATCCCACTCAAGCCCCACGGCGTGCCGGGGCAGGCAAAACCGGGCTTGAATGGGGCACCCAGAATTTGTTGCCGTTCGGCAAAAACGGGAGTCTGATCCCACCGGTTCTCACCTGGACTAAAGAATGTGTGTGCGTGGAACGGGAGTGAGGGTAGAGTCGAACGGAGGCATTGAAATCAGGAAAGAGCCCGCAAATTGTCCCTCAGGCGATCAGGGTCGCCCTCGGGCAGGAGAGCTTCTATTTTCAAGTGGGCCTCTTCCCAGATCGGCGCAGCGTTTGCAAGCAGCGTACTTCCCTTTCGCGTAAGACTCAGCCTTCGACTACGCCGGTCAGCCGGATCCGGGCTTACGTTGACCAGGCCGCGCCGTTCCAGCGGCTTGAGCGCGGCAGTCAAGGTGGTGCGGTCCATGGCCAGCAGCGACGCCACTGGCCCCATCCCCGGAGGCTCAGGACGATTCAACGACATCAGCAAAGAGAATTGGCCGTTGGTCAGCCCGACCGGGCGCAATGCCTCGTCGAAATACCTAGCCAGTGCCCGTGCCGCCCTTTGGACGTGCAGGCAGAGGCAACAATCGCGAACCCGTAGCGTGGTTGCAAAAGGAACAATATCCACTCTTGACACGATACTAATATGTTGATATCAACGCTTATTGTCAAGCCATCCGCGGATATGAACGACGATAATTGAGGGTCAATGAAGAGCTGATAAGAAAATTTATTTTCCTCAGCTGTCGATTCTGTACAAACCCGGACGTCGTACCGGCAGGAGCAACAAGATGCCTTTCCTTCATGATTTGAAAATTGCGTTGCGTTCTTTGTCCCGGGCTCCTGCGCTGTGGATTACCGTGGCTTTAACCCTGGCCCTGGGTATCGGCGCAAACGCGGCCATCTTCAGCGTGGTTCGCGCCGTGCTCCTGCGGCCGCTTGGCGAATCGCGACGAAAACCGGCTGCTTTACTTACGCCAGAGCGCTCCAGGCATCGGGGACTCTAATACGACGTTCTCCGTTCCGGAAATTCAGGACATGGGACACGGGCTAAAGACGATCCAGGCGCTCGGCACCTTTTCAGCGGTCGACTTCACCATCGTCGGACTCGGCACACCACGCGAAATGGCCGCCGGGGTGGTGGATGGCAACTACTTCAAGGTGATGGGGCTGCGTCCGGTCCTTGGACGCTTGTTGACTCCCAACGACGATGGCCCAAATGCAGCCGGCGCGATTGTGCTGACCTATAAATTCTGGAGCACATCGCTGCACCATGATCCCAACGTAATCGGAAAGACGGTGCGGCTCGATGGCTTAATGGGCTCGCGTACCGCGGTGATCGTCGGCGTGCTGGAGCCGTCGGTTCCCTATCCGGTGGCAACCGAGTTCATGGCCAACGTGGTCACCAGCCCGCATCATCTATCCGCCACCATGGTGACCGGCCGTGAGCATCGCATGACGGAAGTCTTTGCGCGGCTCGCTCCCGGCGCCGATCTGCCCGCCGCGCGAGCAGAGCTCCAGACCACGTACGCCGCCATGCTGGCCGCACATCCGGAGGTTTACAAACCCGAAGACCACTTCACCATCACTGTCACCCGCATGCACGACCAGATCAATTCTCGTGCCAACACCATCTTGTGGGTGCTGTTCGCTGCCTCCGGCCTGCTGTTCGTGATTGCCTGCTCGAATGTTGCCAACCTGGTGCTGGCGCGTACCGTGCGCCGCGAATCGGAGCTGGCCGTACGCTCGGCGCTTGGGAGCAACCAGAAAGGCGCTTCGCCGTGCGCTGCTGGCGGAAAGCCTGGTGCTGTGCATCAGCGGAGTATTGGGCGCCCTGATCATCGCCGCTCCCATGGTGGCCGTGCTGGGCCGCTATGCTGCGCGCTTCAGCGTGCGCGCCGACGGCCTGACGCTTGATTTCAGCCTGGTGTGGATTGGGATTGCACTCGCCCTGGCCGCCGCCGTCTTCCTGGCGTATGTTCCGCGGCTGCCCTCTGAGGATCCGTCGCACAGCTTCGCCTGACCAGCAGCGGACTGCGCGTCGCTGGAGGCAGCAGTAACCGACGGCTCCGCATCTTTGCCGTGACCCAAATCACCGCCTCATTCCTGCTGCTCGCCGGAGCCGGCGCGCTGATGAGGACTCTCTTTGTACTGGAGAACACGCAGCCGCCCTTCGACACCGCCCGCGTCCTGGCTGTGAATTTGCCGGTGATGTCGTATGGGCGAACGCCGGAGCAGGTGCGTGATTTTTATCGTGAGGTGCAGCGCCGGGTTGGCGCGCTGCCGGGCGTACAACGAGTGTCCTCAGGCTTCAGCGTTCCCTGGCGCGACGCCCAGGGATTGAACATCAGCTTCACCTTCGCCATGGATGGCGCGGCGCGGCAGAACGGCCGCGACGATTTGCGCGCGCGCTTCCGGTCGATCTCTCCCGGATTTTTCGAGACCCTGGGTCTCCCGCTTCTGCAAGGCCGCGATTTCCGAGACACCGATCGGGAGGGCTCGGAACGCGTGGTCATCATCAATCAGAGCGTTGCCAAGATGCTCTTTCCCGGGCAATCAGCGCTGAACCGCAGTTTGCGCTGGACCGACCCGGTGATGAAGTTTATCGGCATCAGCCAGGAGCCGCGGCGGATCATCGGCGTGGTGCCCGACGTCGATGACGAAAATATCATCCCGTCGCCAAGTCCGATGGTCTATCAGCCATCCGACCAGGAAGGATGGCAAGGCCGTCTGTTCGTGCGAACGGATCATGATCCATATACCCTTGTTCCCCTCATCACCCGCACGATTCACGAGATGGCCCCAGACCAGCCGGTGGAGCGAGCGAGCACGCTGCAAGGACATTCGCGCGGAAGTTCTCACCCCGGACCGCCTGAATGCTATTGTCTTCGGCGGATTTGCCGGGGTGGCGCTATTGATTTCCGTGGTGGGCGTGGCCGGTGTGCTTGCGTTTTCTGTGAGTGGGCGCACGCGCGAGTTCGGCATCCGTATGGCTCTGGGCGCTCAGCGGCGCGATATCCTCACCAATGTTCTGGTGGAGGGCTTGGTGATCGCCAGCATCGGAGTGGTTGCAGGCGTGGTGGTTGCCTTCGCCTTCGCAGGCGCCATCGGCAAGTATGTTGCTGGGGTGCAACTGCCGGGCGCGCTCGCATTCGTCGCATCCGCTGTCGTACTTCTCGCTGCGGCGGTGATCGCCTCGGCTGTGCCTGCGGCGCGCGCCGCCAGCGTGAACGCTGTCGGAAACGCTGCGTTCGGAGTAAGCGAACAGGTTGGGCCACGGGTTCTTGTCATACAAGGATTGCAGATCCCAGGAGGCATGCGTGATGCAGAAGACTCTGACGAAGATTGCGTCGGCCAGTTGCGCGCTGTTGGTAGCGCTGAGTACAGCGTTTCCACTCCAGGCAGAGGATGCGAAGTATCCGAGTATGGCTCCGTTGGAGCAGTATCTGATGGAACGGGGTGCAGAGGTTGCGTTGGCGCGAACTGCGGCTCCGGAGTCCATCTCACAGAATGCCACTGTGATGGTGATGGGCCGGCATGGCTACGAGAACGCGGCGACGGGCAAGAACGGTTTTGTGTGCATCGTCGAGCGGTCTTGGACTGCCGAGATCGACAACCCCGATTTTTGGAATCCCAAACTGCGGGCGCCGATATGCTTCAATCCGGCGGCCGTGCGAAGCTTCTTGCCGCAGACCATTAAGCGGACCGAATGGGTGCTGGCGGGGCGGTCGAAGGCGCAGATGTTTGAGGAACTGAAGGCCGCTCTGGACAAGAAGGAGTTGCCCAAACCGGAAGTGGGCGCAATGTGCTACATGATGTCGAAACAAGGGTATCTGAACGACAGTGTCGGGCACTGGCACCCTCACCTGATGTTTTTTCTTCCACCTGCAGATCCGGCGAGTTGGGGCGCTAACCTGCCTGGCTCCCCTGTCATCGGACAGGACGACGCTCAGAGCCAACTGACCGTGTATATGATTCCGGTTGGGCACTGGTCGGACGGCACGGCTGCTCAATAACAGGGTAAGTAAATGGCGAAGGCCGCACGCCATGATTGGCGGTACGGCCTCTCCGCTTGATTGAAGAATCGCTATAAGCCATCGACTTAGTTTCCCTGTGTTTGAAGCTGTTGCTCCTTGTAGTCGTTCTCGACACTGAGGCCGTCTTACAACCGTAAGCCCGTTGGGCCCAAGCAGAAACGTGGTGCCTGTTTCATCGTTAGTCACCTGATGTCTCACGTCCTTGACTGTGGCGAGTTGGGTCGGCGCAGAAGCGGCGATATCGACTACCTGGTAGTCACGCCCAACTGCAGGGACGTACTTGTAGGGTTGGTCCGTGTCGAGAAAGCCACTCTCTCCCAAGGGCTCAGCCGGGCCGAGATCTGTCGTAGCCGGGATCATCCGCAGCACAGGCCTCTTGGCCTTGCGTAGATCGAGCACCGCTTCCTTCTGACCGTCACGAAAGTACACGAGTTCAGCATGAGTAGCCGAGTGGACGAACGAAATCAAAAGCGCCCTGTGCTCCAACGGCGTGCTCACTACCAGCTTGATGCGAGCCGGATCCGTAACATCAAAGATTGATAGACGAGCGCCTTGCTGCTGCTCGACATAAAGATAGGTGTTTCCTGCATTGTCGGAGTGAAGAAAGAGGGAGTTACCCGGCAGTCTGCGCCTGCTCCGGAAGATCACGAGCTTCCATGACTACCAGGTCTTTTGACTTCGAGTGGATCTCTGCCTCCGCCGGCGATGTAGACAGAACTGCTGCTGTGACGACTAGACCAAGTGCGAGTGTGGATTTGATGGTTGATGTTCATGGTGTTTCTCCTTTTCGAAATTCAGTGTCGATCCTCAAAGGCCGTCGTGTCCAAGCAGTAAAAGTGATGCCGTATAAGCAAGGAACTCGATCGATCAGGGTCCTGCTTATAGGGCATAAGAATTTGCGAATTCCGTTGGCGCGGGCTTCGTTCTAATGTCGAAGCATGACTACACGGAAAGAACCAAGCACGACAATCGCAATCATCGGTGGAGGGGTAAGTGGAGCCCTTACAGCTTTTCACCTGGTTCGGCAGAGAACGCCGGCGCGTGTAATTCTCATCGACCAGCGGCCTGATTTCGGGCTTGGCCTGGCGTATTCCACTCCGAGCCTTCGCCACCTGTTGAATGTTCCCGCGGGCAAGATCAGCGCACTGCCCGATCAACCAGACCACTTCCTCAATTGGCTTCGCAAGAATCATGACCCGGCCGCAACGGAGAAGACTTTTGCTCCGCGAGCGGTATTTGGACGGTACATCCAGTCTCTTCTGGCGTCGACGAGCCCGATCGAACAGGAGATCGCAACCGTCGTCGATGTCCGTCGGCATGATTCCGGGGCAGTCCTTACATTGGATAACGGATGCGAGCTACGGGCCGATCTGGTCGTTCTGGCAACCGGAAACTTCGATCCAGCTCCTCTTCCGGGAATCACGAAGGCTGCGTCCGATTCGGGTTTGTATCGCCACAATGCATGGGCGGCGGAAACATACGAGGGATTGGATCCCGACGCGCCTGTCGCTCTCATCGGAACAGGTCTGACCGGGGTCGATGTCGTGCTGAGACTGCGTGAACTCGGACACCGTGGAAGGATCATTGCCCTGTCTCGTCACGGCATCTTCCCCAATCGGCACGACGATTACACGCCACTGGGTTCAGCCGCAATCCCATCAGATACACCGGCCACCTGTGTCGCGTATCTCCGCGCTCTGCGCGCAGCAATTCGTGGGGGTGCGGAGTGGAGAGCCGCTATCGATAGCCTCCGTGAGACGACCAACGAACTGTGGCTCCGTTTGCCGATCGAGGAGAAAGAAGCGCTTTCGCCGGCACCTGCAGCGCAGATGGGAAGTTGTACGCCACCGTATGGCGCCGCCGATTGCCGACGTCATCGAAGCCGAGCTTCGGAACGGCAGTCTGGAGATCCGCGAAGGCCATCTGAAGGCCGTCGATGCCTCTCCTGCAGGCGCGCACATAACTCTTCGCGCCCATGATGACAGTGAGAGCTTCTATGCAGATCGAGTCATCAACTGCACTGGACCGAGCATGAACTACCGCCGCGTCCCTTCAGCTCTTCTGCAAAACATGTTCCAAAGAGGACTCGTAACCTCCGGTCCTTTAGGCACTGGATTTCATTGCTCGCCGGATGGAGCGGTCATCGATGCCGGTGGTCACGCTTCAGAAATCATCTTCAACCTCGGCCCGGGCCGCCTCGGCGACCTTATTGAGTCCATCGCGGTTCCTGAGATCCGCCAGCAGGCGGTTGAGCTTGCCTCGACACTCGCTGATCGCATGAGGTCGCAATCCGTACTCCCCAAAGACACGGTGACAGAATCTGCAACACCGGAGTTAACCGGAGGGTTGGTGGCAGCATGACCACGGCAACGGTCACCAACGTTGGAGGCACTGAGCGGGCGGTGACATCGTGGCTGTCATCCGCTGCTTGGGCTATTGTTCTCGGAGCAGCCAGCGGTTCGGCCTGTGTCGCGATAAGGCTCTTCTTTCGCCTTCTTCAGTGGGTCTTTGTTCAGCAGACGGGTATGTTGCCGATCGTGGCAGCAACGTTGCCGCCCGGCGCGTCGTATCTTGACCCCGATCATCGGAGCGGCCTTAGCGACCGTTGTGCTCTGGATGATGCGGAGGTGGGCATCCGGATTTGCACTTTGAAGAATATGTGGAAGCCGTTCGTCTCAGAGGTGGCCGGATTCCTCTTCTTTCGACGGTTTGGCGGACTGCCTCCTCTGCCTTTTCCGTAGCCACCGGCGCGGCGATCGGGCGGGAAGGATCGATGATCCAATTCGCCGCTGCCATCTCCTCCTGGGTGGGAGAGCGATCTCCCGTGCGGAATCTCTCGTTATCGCGGCAGGTAGCCTATGGCGCCGCAGCCGCGGTTGCGGCAGCTTATCAAGCACCGATCGCCGGAATATTCTTCGCCACCGAGATAGTCCTGGGCGAGTGGGCCTGGAACGACATTCCTCAACTTCTCCTGGCCTCAAGCACTGGTTGGCTCATGAGCCGCCTTTTGCTGGGCGCCGGCCCTCTCTTCCCGGTAGGGCGATCATTGCCGATTACCCATGATCTGCTTTGGGTTCTCCCCCTGGCTCTTGTTCTGGGCGCAGTTGGCCCGGCCTATCAGAAGCTCCTTCATTTCTCCCGGAGCAGCGAAGCGTCTGCCCTCTCGCACTACTGTGGAGTGGCCTCGCAGTGGGTGTTCTCTCTCTGATCGAGCCTAAGGTCTGGGGAAATGGCGACGCCGCTCTCCTGGGAATTCTGCAGAACCAAACAATGCTCCTTGGAATCGTGAGCGTGTTTACCTTTCGCTTGATCGCTACAACCTTCTGCGTCGGAACAGGCACGGTGGGAGGAGTTTTCACCCCTACACTATTTGCCGGCGCCGCGCTCGGTCTCGCAGCGGGTCAACTTACTCCACAATCCGGAGCCATCGATATTGGCTATCTGTGGCATGGGACTCCTGATGGCTGCTGTGACCCACGCTCCGGTAATGGCCGCTCTGATGGCGGTAGAACTTACCGGGCAATGGCACCTTCTGCCCATCATTCTGCCATGCACTCTACTTGCCTCGTTCCTTGCTCGTACAATCTCGTCTGAGTCCTTATACGCGATTGCCAGTCCCGAGCCGGCGCAATGAAAGATAGGTCTCGACATATAAGATTGTGATCAAACAGGCGTGGGCCTTTGGACGTTCAAGGGAGACACGAGACGGATGGGGTCATGATAGAGAATTTCCGGATTCGAGTATTCAGGGCAGTCGCACAGCATCTGAACTTCAGCCGGGCCGCAGAAGAACTCTTGCTCACGCAACCCGCAATCACCCAGCAGATCAAGGCGCTTGAAGATGAGTTCGGCGTACCCCTATTCGATCGCGGCGGTGGACATATCGCTCTGACAGCCGGAGGAAAGGCGTTGCTGCCCTTTGCGGAGAAAATGAAGGAGCTTTCCGACGAAGCCTTTGCCGCGGTGGCCGAGGCAATTGGACAACATGCAGGCGAACTCGCTCTGGGAGCCTCCCAGACCATCGGTCAATACCTCCTGCCAACGTTTGTCGCTGGATTTCGGAGGACAAACCCGAAGGTCAGAGTCACGGCTCGCAGCGGGAATACAGATCAGATGCTCGAAGCCCTCCTCGGGCGAGAAATTCAGCTGGCGCTGATCGAAGGTCCAGAACAGCGGAAAGACCTCCATATTGAACCGTTCATGGAGGATCACATGGTACTGGTTGTCCCGGCGACTCATGAATGGGCCAATCACGATATCAAGGTAGAGAGATCTGAAGAGCGAACCTTTGCTCATGCGCGAATTTGGCTCCGGCTCAAGAAGAGTGGTGGAGCAAGCGCTTGCGAAGGCCGGAGTGAAGACCAAGGATCTGATCGATCAGCATGGAACTCGACTCGACCGAAGGTCTGCTGAGCGCGGTGGAAGCCGGCCTTGGAATCACCTTCGTCTCGCGGTGGGCAGTTCGAAATCAACTTTCGCTTGGAACGCTAAAGATCGCCAGAGTAAACGGGTTGAAACTATCGAGGCGATTCTCGATGGCATATCCTGCCGGTCCAGAGCCAACAGGGATCGTCGGTATCTTTCGGAAATTCCTGCTCTCTCAAGCAATGGAAATGTCGCCGAAAAGGACAGCCGGTACGAAGGCCTCCTAGTTGCTATGAAAAAGCGCACGTAGGTCATACACCGGTTAAGAGTGCCGGCTACAACTACATTCCTGATCGTTGCTACCCAAGGCGCATGGCGGATTCCGATAGAAACGGTATGCTCTTTTCAAGCGGCGATTCTCCCAACCTTCAGTGATCCTTTCGGGGGAGAGGCTCGATGAAGGAACAGGGAGTCGCCGTAATAGAAAGCTGTACTTGTGGTTCGTAGCAAATGGATCAATTGCATCTGCCCGGTTCTCTCGTTTCCCGTTGCTCCCAGTCTAGCCACGCGCAGCAAATCACTCTAACGATGCATTACCTTCGCCCACCAGGTGCCCCCGGGTAGGGTCTACCCAAATTAGGTTTTTGCTTGAGACGACAAAGGCGAAGGGGATGGACAGGACTTGCACAACCGTCTACTTCTTTGCCCAATCCGCAAGGATGACCTCGCAAGCTTTTTTCACCCCTCCCTTGATACTCGGCCCTTTGATGCTTCCGATTCCGCGCGTTCCAGAAACCAGGTCGCCGTTTTTGTTCACGACTTGTATCTGGTTTTGGCGCACAAAGTCGAATTCGGTGTGATTCAAGTCCACGGTGTAATCCAACAGATGCGAGTTGACCGATATCTGCACTTCCGGACACACCTCTTGAAAGTCTTTGCTCATTTCCATCGACTGGTCACGCGATTCATGCCAACCACTGCTATGGTTTTGCGCACGCAAAAAGACCCGCGGCTTGTTCGCGGTGCGCACAGCAGGCGTGCCCTCCACCACCGGCGCCACCAGCGCGGCAGAGCTCTGTGGGTACGCTTTGGCCGCGATCGCGGCGATCTCCTTAGCGGTAATTCCAGCCGCCCTCAAAGCGATCAACCCATCTACCGAAGTGTCATACGCTCCTGGTGAGCGGTTGATGGCGGAAACAATTACGTCTTCGGAAAAACCAGCCTTCATCAGGTTCACCACCGACTCATTGTTCAGGGTCTGTTGGCCCAAAAGAAGCACGAGAAACCCAATGACTATTTTGCTCATGGCGGTTAGCCGACGGTGGCCCCCTTGTCGCCTTATAGATTTACCTAGGCCAATGAGTTTGCGCTGAAATGCGAATTAATTAGGCTTTAGATGGGAGCGGTTGAGTCGCCGGCTAAGAGGCACTGCGGCGCCTGCGCAAAGCTGTATGTGCCTTGCGAAGAATTCAGGGTGAGCACGAAGACCACATCGAAGCGTTCTTTAGGCCAGTTCTGGGTGGCGGCCCTCGAGCCCAGGATGGTATTCACGATCAGGTTAATGTTTTCATGCTGCCAGGCAATCAGCACCGGGCCGTTACACGCCTGGACGGCCTTAGCCAGCGCCGTCTCTTGTCCCTTGCTGAACGTCAGGTTGATCTCGACACCGATCAGCTCAGCGAGAGGCTTTAGTGTGTCCTCTGACCGGCGGCTTCTGGAGTTACCCGGCACGGGGTCGTCCACAGCAGCCGAGGCAAACATGAATGCGGGCTTGGCGAGGAGCGTGTTCTGCACCGGTCCGTAGGCAGGCGCGAACAAACAGGCTAGAGCGCCGGCGCGTTGCCAGCCGCGAACAATCAGATGGTGAGGGCTGGTCGCGCCCGACTCGTCGACGCCGTCGTGCTGGCCATTCGGCTTTTCCGCGTGGCGGATGATCATGATTTTGGAAGCTTTTGGCGGCATACTGCTCCTCCGTACCAACCTGCGTGCAGCTACCGACGCTGGGCGCTCTAGGATTGACTGAGATCGCAGCCCAGAGGGCGCAAGGCGGCACAGATTTCCTTCATACGCACGGAACTCAGCCGGGCCGATGCGCTTCCCTAGTCGGTCCTGGGAGACCGTGATCGTATTGTGTAGGTTTACCGGGTAAACCGCCCCCACCCCGCCCTGACCCAGAACATTAAGAATCTGGTAGGAGTCGATGTGCGAGCCTGGTGACCAGGAGTCATCGAATCATGGTCAAGCAGGGCGGGTTGCGCTTCTAAGACGAAGGCTTCAGGTTAGCCATATCGGAATTGGAGAATACGGTCTCTTCCGCAAATTCCCATCCGCGTCTTTGATCAATGGCGACGCGACTGCGGTCGAGATAATGCCGCAGCTCCTCCAGGCCGTAAGCGCATGCTAAATCACGGGCACTGACCCCGGGGCGCTTGGCGCGCAGCACGAACCATTGCTCGAGTTTCAGCCACTTCTCCTGAGTTATGTCCTGCGCATGTTCACTTAGCAGTTTGTCTCGCTTGGCCAGATTGAAGTTTTCGTGGAAGACGACCCGATCCAGGTCAAGAGTGACCCGGCTGATATTCAGATCCTGGGAAGCCGACTCGTACAGCATCCGCTCTCCGGTGATGTCATACACCAGGCAGTCAGGCGTCTCGGAGCAGCTCACGATGTAGTAGTGATGGTTGATCGCATGGGCTTGCAGCGAGAGGCCGGCCGAATAGGCGCTGGGCCATATCACCATTTCCGCCCCTTTGTCCGCCAGGCCTTTCCATACTTCAGGGAAGTTGGCGTCAAAGCAGGTGGCGAATCCCACGCGGCCAAAATCTGCCTGGTGCACGTGCACGGCGTCGCCCGGATTCATTGGGGGCTGGATGTCATATTCCGACCAGTAGGGGAAAGCCTTGTCGTATAAGCACACCACCAGCCCGGAGCGGTCGAGGAGGACCACCGTATTGAGCCTCCGCTTGCCGTCTCTTCTGTCAATCGGACAGGCAATGTAGGTCTTGTGCTTCTTCGCCAAGCCGCTCATCGCGGTTACTGTGGGGCCGTGCAGCGGCTCGTCGGTTGTGTTGTCCATACCGCGACATAACTCGGGCAACACGATAACGTCCGTACCTTTCGCGCCTTCTTCATCGACCAGGCTAGCCATCTTTTCCAGGGGCACGTTACCCCCCTTGAATCCGATGCTGGTTATGCGGACGGGCCGCCCCACGCCGTCTCCCCAGGTGGCTTTTGCACCGGCGGCGGGCTCAGTGGATGGATTTGCGTTCAATGCTTCCGCCTTAAGATCGTCGAAACCGACGTTTGCCACCGCACTCATGCCGATGGCGCTGTTTCTCAGGAACATGCGTCTGTTCATCGCGGCTCCTCCCAGGTGAGTGTGCCTGCACGAGAGCACACCAGAGCACGGGCTCCTACTGGATTCTACTCCCATGCCGCTACTCCAGAAGCCGCAATCCGGGGAAAGAGTCGGACGCTGGTTGCTTGACTCTGTCCATCCAACTCCATCCAGGCCAAGGTGGATGGACAGATCCAGGTCAACAGAAACCAACCCGGTTTCCTTTGCCAGCGTGCTCTCCAACGCATTCAGAAACTTGCGCCGTCCAAAAGGCTGTTTGCCCGTTCATTTGGACAGCTCTGATTTTCAGCCGTCCGGTTCTCACGCAGACACGCAACCTGGGCTGGATGGGTTCGCCTAAGACCTAAATAGGGTGGGCTGGGTGGATCGAGACTCCCCCGTTTACCGTCTGGAAATGAAGCGTTGCGCCGCCCTGGCCGATGTTAGTGTCAATCTGGTGACGGATCTTCCCCTGAATAGTAATTGGGAAGCCAACAGAGATCCCGCCGTTTACCGTCTGTGCGACCAGGTGTGCGGAATACTGATCGGGCGCCCTCACGGTAACGCCCCCATTCGTCGACTTCGCCACCAGCCCGGCGCCGTGCCACTCATTCCCGTCCAACTTTATATTCAATCCACCATTCACGGTCGTGGCGTGCACATCGCCGCCCAGGTCATCGAGGGTAAGACCACCGTTGGTTGTATCTACATGGATCACGCCCACAAGGTTGGTTACCTTGATACCGCCGTTCACCGTGTGCAGCTCCGCGGCAACATGGCGCGGCACGCGCAAACTCCAATTCACCGACCAACTGCGGTGGGAGAAGCCCCAATTGGATGGTCCGTCGGCGTGGATGGTGCCGGTGGTGACGATCTTTACTTCGCGTGCCAACGACTGCGCCTCCTCGGGGCTTGAGTCCTGCGTGATCACCCGCGCTTCGAGGGCAATATCCTGCCGCTCTTCACCAATCACGTCGATCCCGCCATTCTTGCCCGACACACTCACTTGCCCATCGATTATCGGCAGAGTTGCGCGGCGCAACTCGCAAACACGCGCCTGGTGGCCAAAGGGCCAGCTGTTGTTGTTCGTGTTACCTTCATCGTTACCGCATGGGGTGGTCGTGAACGATTGCGCGGGAACGCGGCTTGCGAAGAGAAAGGCGAAAAGCAGTAAAACGGCACACCTGCGCATCGATACCTCCCGGTAAGCCAGCTACCAGGCTCATACGCAAGCGGGAGCCATGCGGTTCCCCAAGAAACAGCAAAAAAGATAACTCGGATCCCATACAAGCCCGACCTTATCCCTGGAAGGAGCTGTGAGAGTATTTTTCGGTCTCTTCATACCACTGGTTAACCTGTTGAACCGCCTGCGCCAGGGTGTTGACCACCAGTGTGGGCCGGCCGCTGCCGAAGCGCTCCACCGTGAGCTCATACGTCCGGTCGGCCTCTTCCGCTGGGCTCCAAAGCCCAATGACGATGCGGTTCCTGGGTAGGTGTGAGCGCACCCGCTGGCAGATTCCGCGGGCTTGCGAAAAGGCGAACGGAGGCAAGGCTGAGATAAAGATGACCGTGCTGGGCTCATGGGCCAGCGAGTCGAGAATCTCGTCGGACACCGGCGAAGGCAGATAAAGCGTTTGGTGCGAGGCCCCTTCGAGCACGTGGACCAGCATGTGAGTCGTCAGTTCGTCCGCTTGGTCGCTGGCAGAAATGCACACCACCGCAAAGTCCTGTTGCATACCGAAGTTCGGCGCCTGGCGATCCGGCTTTCCGCTCACTCTCTCCGAGTAGTCGGTCATCTCCGCTACCAACTCACCAATAGTAAGAAAGAAGAAGTTGAAACGCGTCTCGTCCAGAACCCCCTCGTGGCGATCCTGTTCCACCTGCGCCAGCGCGGGTATGAGGACGGAATCGTAAAGCTCCACCAGAGGCTTGCCCTCGAGAAAGCGATGGGCGACCGCTCGCGCTTCCCGCTGATCCAGGGCCAGCAGGCGCTCATAAAACAACGCTTCGGCGGAGAGTTCCGCATCTGCGCCGAGCAGGGCGTGGAGAAAAGACAACTGCGGCACGTTGCGGCCCAGCACCACGATGCAAACCGTCAGTGGAGTGGAGAGGATCAGCCCAGGAAATCCCCACAGAAGCGACCAGAAGATGGCCATGGTCAGCAGTGCAAGCGCAGAGATGCCGGTACGCGAGCGGAACAGCCACGGTTCCACAACGTTCGTGGCCAAAACCTCGAGGGTTAGAAAAATCGCAATCAGGAGCAGTGGAGCAACCCACGAGGCGGAAGTGGCCACGCACACCACCAGGGGCAGGATCAGGCCGGTCGCAGTGCCAACGTAAGGCACAATTCTGAGAATCCCCGCCAGCGCTCCCCAAAAGGTCGCGTTGGGTACGCCGATGAGAAAGAGCCCTAGACCGAAGAGCGTCCCGTAACCTGCGTTGACCGCTACTTGAAAGAAAATGTATTGGCTGATGCGGCTCGCTGCATCTTCCAGCGCCTGGTTCATAAGCCGGATCCGGCTCATCCCGGCGAGCAGCAGGATCCGGCGGCGAAGATCCTCGCGCTCCATCAGCAGGTAAATGGTAAAAACGATCACTACTCCCAGGGTTCCGATCGGGCGCACCAGGCGCATGAGAAGTTCGGTGGCCGACTGCAACTGGCTGCGCTCGGTGTCGACGATGCGGACGGGTTGGATCCTTAACGCTGGTTGCGGCACGCCCACAGTGGTGTTGCCGGCGCTGCTGGCCAGGTCTTCGCCAATCTCCTCCAGTGCGGTGAAGGCCTTGGCCACGGACTGCTCCGCTGGGGAATGCACCGAGGCCATTTTTTGTGCGATGTTCAAGCGATAGGCGGGAAGGTCGCGGGCCACATTCAGCAATTGGCGGGCGACCACGTATCCGATGGCGCAGATGATGCTGAAGGCGAGAAAGCCAGTGATGGCCACCGCCACCACACGCGGCGCGCGCGCAGCCTCCAGGCGGCTGACCGCGGGCGCTAGTAAAAATGCCAGCATTAGGGCAAACGCGAACAGCACCAGAAGGTCCCGCGCAAAGAAAAGCACAAGTACCGTTACCGCGAGGGCCAGCAACGGTCCTATTCTGGAAACCTCGGTACGTCGCGCAGCGGACATGGGACCTCGCGGGGCCCGGAGGATGGGCGGTCTCGTCCGGGCAAGAATACAGCCTGCAGTCAAGCGAAACAATACGATTACAGATACCTAATCCCTGGCCTCATCCACGGCTTGGGCGTCTATACTAGCCCCAGCACCCACCCCGAGTATCGGATATCCGCCATGCCTCCCACTGCTCCGGTAGCACGGGTTGATCGGGACTTTACCAGCCAACAGATCCTGCCGGCACAGCTCCGGCTGCTGTATGCCAACGCCAGCCTCGGATTGATCATCAACATCCTGGCCGCCACCGTATTAAGCGGCCTGCAATGGGGCGTCGTCGCCAAGCCGTTGGTCTTCGCCTGGTGGCTCTACATCCTGCTGGTTTCGGTGGCCAGGTACGCGCTTGCCCGGCATTACTGGCATGCCTCTCCAGCCCCTACAGACAGCAACAAATGGCGCACCCTCTTCACCGCCGGCGTCGCTGTGACGGGCGCCGGCTGGGGCGCGGCGGGCATTCTGCTTTACCCCGCCGCTCACCTCACCAACCAGGTATTTTTGGTCTTCGTTCTGGGCGGAATGATGCTCGGCGCCTCCTCGGTGTTGGCTCCCCGGCCCGAGGCCTTCCTCACCTTCCTCCTACCGGCAGGCCTGATGCCGGCAATCCGGCTTTTTCTCGAGGACGATGAAACGCATGCAGCCATGGGGCTGCTGGCCGCTGTCTTCACCCTTGCCACCCTGATCATCACCCGGCGCATTTATCGGACGATTGAGTCGTCGCTCCGGCTGCAACTGGAAAACCGCGACCTGGTGGAGAATCTGCGCGCCGCAAACCAGGAGACCGTGGCCTTGAACCAAGCACTGGAACGCCGCGTCCAGGAGCGCACCGCTGAACTGCGCAAATCTACCGAGCAACTGCTGGCTGAGATCGCCCAGCGCGAGCAAGCCGAAGAAGAACTGTTACGTTCTCGAAAACTGGAATCGCTCGGCGTGCTGGCTGGTGGCATCGCCCATGACTTCAATAACTTCCTGACTGTAGTTCAGGGAAACATTGAAGTAGCGAAGACTCAGTTGACCGCAGCTGAGCCGGCTCAGGCATACCTCAGACAGGCAGCCAACGCTTGCCAGCGGGCGAAGTTCCTGGCTTCTCAGCTGTTAACCTTTGCCAAAGGAGGAGCTCCAGTCAGGCGGGTCGCCTCCGTCGCCCAACTCGTCACCGACGCTGTTCACCTGGCGCAAACCGGCTCCCCCATTCGCATCGAGGTCAAAATCGAGGAAGGTCTCTGGTCCGCCGAGGTCGATCCTGGCCAGATCGGCCAGGTGCTCCACAATATCCTCATCAACGCGCGTGAGGCCGTGCCCGGTGGCCGCGGCTTCATCGAAGTGAGCGCAGAAAATCTCGGCGTTGTGGGGAATCCTGATCCTCGAGTGCGGATTTCAATCCGCGACTACGGTTGTGGCATTCCCCCCGATGTACTTCCCCGCATCTTCGATCCCTACTTCACCACCAAGCCGGGGGGCACCGGCTTGGGGCTGGCGACCGCCTACGCCATCGTTGCCAAACACGGCGGCCACATCTTTGTGGAATCGAAACCGGGCGACGGAAGCGTATTCACCGTCGATCTGCCGGCTTTGGATCTGCCCCGCGCCCTCGAACATCCTCTGGCCCCCGCGTCCCCTTCCATGCAGAGGGGCACCGAGCGGATTCTGGTCATGGATGATGACGAGGCTCTGCGCGTCCTCTTCGCGGCCGTTCTCACCAGTCTCGGCTACGAGGTGCAGGCTGCCGCCGACGGAGCCGAGGCGGTCGCCCTTTATGAAACAGCGAAAGCTACAGATAAAGGGTTTGACGCAGTCATATTGGATTTGACGGTGACCGGTGGGATGGGCGGCCTGGAAGCGGCTGACAAACTGAAAGAATTGGATCCCTCCGCAAAGCTGATTGTCTCCAGCGGCTACTCCGACGCGCCGGTCATGTCCGAGTTTGCCCAGTACGGCTTCGAGGCGGTGATCGTGAAACCGTGGACGGTGAATGAGATGAGCGAGGTTCTTCGCCGCGTATTGGTTGCCGATCCGGTGCGCAGAGCCTGACCATTACCACGGTCATTTACAAACGTCGAATCGGATTGACTCAACGCCGTACCGGGGCCCCACAAAATAGCCATGTCGCTCACCTGATTGGTGTCTTATCATGTATCGGTGCGAAACGGCTTTCTGCTTGCGTGTATGACCTTCGTTCTGATTGCCTCTGGCGCAGCTGAGCAGGATTCAGCGGCGAGCGGCTGGCGCCAGGTGCAGGGGCTAGGTCCGCACACCCGGGTCTATATCAAGACCGACAAAGAAAATACCCTTTGCTATGTTCATTCCGTAGAAGAGCAGCAGCTCACCTGCGGCCGTTCCGAAGCGATTGGCTCTCCGGTCCTGGTCTTCTCTCGGGCGGAGATCAAGACCATCAAGCTCTTGAGGAAGGGCGTTGGCCTTGCGGCGACATTAAGCGCCGGCTACGCCGACGACCTTTTACCCGGTCAACTCATCTACCAGCGCTGACGGCTTTTCTAGAGTCACCGTGCCAGTAATCCGGCCGCCTGCTGCCGTGCGCCACAGCCCAGATCGTGATTACGGATTCCTGCTGCGAATAGATGAGGGAAATTGGAAATCGCCAAAGCAGAAACCGGTACCCCTAGTCTACCTCGGCCCGAAAATAGTGCGGGTTCATTCACGAGGCCGTCCGCCATTGTTCTTGGCCGTTTCGCCCCTGCGACAGCAAAGTGCAGACTTCTTCCTCAGTCGTCTGCTCGAAATTGCGGTAGAAGCTGCCCACGGAGTGGAAAGAGGTTGCTATGTGCGCGCAGACCATCTCATCCACCTCGCCATGAAGTTCGTTGTAGGTGCTCTCCGCTGCCACGGGCACCGCAACGATGACTTCTCGCGCCCGCGGACGCACGCTACGCACCGCAGCCAGCATGCTCGCTCCCGTTGCCAGACCATCGTCGACCAGGATCACCATACGGCCTTCGAGCCGCGGCGGGGGACGCCCGTTGCGGTAAGCACGCTCACGGCGCTCGATCTCCCCCTTCTCCCGTTGCGCTGCTGCATCAATCTCTTCCAGAGGAATGTTAAATTCGGCGAGAACCGCGGCGTTGATGGTGACCGTTCCATCACTAGCAACCGCTCCCATAGCCAGCTCTTCCAGTCCCGCTACTCCGAGTTTTCTCACTACCAGGATATCCAGGGGAAGAGCCAGCGCACGCGCAACTTCGTACGCTACGGGTACACCCCCGCGCGGCAGGCCGAGGACGATTCCGTCCTGCCACTCGCGGGCGATGTCGGATTCCTGGCTCGCCTCCCGGAGGACACGCGCCAATATCCGGCCTGCGTCTCTGCGGTCCTGAAAAAACTCCGCCCGGCACGGCATCCTCGTGACCTCTCTATCAACGGGCGGCGTGGGTCCGCTCTGTAATCATCACTGTGCGCACGAATCCACGGTTGCGATCAAGAATGGATTCCGCTTCCTCACCGCGATCGCCCGCATGTACCAGGACGAACATCCCGTTCGTCCCCATCTCTTCGTCCAGCAACGTGATGGTATCTTCCGCGACCCCCAGGCCCCGCAGAGTATCCGTGAGGTCAATTTCCGTATAAGCAGGCTTCTCCTGGTTGGCTGCCGCGGCATCCGCCTGGCTCGATAAACCGCCCCCGTGGGTGTGGAGATCATGGTTGATGCTGTGCCGCACCTTCCAGCGAATGCTGTGCTTCCCGTCTAAATCGCCGGGCGCCTGAACGGCATTTGGACTTCGCTCCTGTTCCCTTTGGCCAAGGCGAGATATAGCGACCCCGATGTCACTGGAGTGAAAGCCGGCTATTTTAAGGTCGGCAATCGCGTCCCTAGCCGATACAGGCTTTAAAAACAAGGCTGCAACCAGGTTTGAACGCGTCAGTCCCATTCTTTTTATTGGATGAGTCCACATATGGGTCATTCTCCCTCCTGTTTTTGGATGCCCGCGAGGGGGCTGAGATGTCCAGGTGGGGCGCTGCCCTAATGGTTCTGAATTCCCTCCCGCTATGCTAGTCTGGCTGCTTTGGAAGGGTGGGTTTCATGACCTCGAGGGCGCGTATCCGTCTGGATGTTGCTCGTCTTTGTCTTGCCAGGGTGGGTATTTGGTCAGCAGACAACCGGATGCCATCCACCTCACGACGGCGCAACTTCAGGCGCTTAGTGGCGAGTATACCTCCGCCGAGGAGCCAGATTTGCCAGTTAGTTTCTATCTGCGAGGATGGGCAGCTATTCACCGAGTCGGAGCGTCACTTCCCTTCCGCCTTGACCCCGGTGTCGGCGACCGAATTTGCCGACGGGGATGACCGCTACCGTTTCTCCCTGGATGCCTCCGGCCGCCCTTCTACGGTTACTGTCGCTTATAAGGGCGATCCCTCGACGTACGTCATGGCACGCACCGGCGAGGCGGTGCACCATGCGTTTCCTGCTTATGAGCGGCAGGAAGCGACCATCCCCATGCGCGACGGGATCAAACTTCATGCCGTCATCCTCAAACCCTCGGACGCGCCCGGGGCCCTTTCCCATTCTCCTGGACCGCACTCCCTACGGCGTCGACGGCTTGACCATGGCCAGCTTCTATACCCGGCGGCCTGAACTGGCGCGGGCGCAATACATCTACGTCGGCGAAGACATTCGCGGCCGATTCAAATCAGAAGGCACGTTTGAACTAAGCCGAATGGTCGTCGATCATTCGGATGCAAAGGTCACGGACGAAAGTACCGACGCCTATGACACCGTGGCCTGGCTGATCAAGAATATTCCCGGGAACAATGGCCGCGTGGGGGTGATTGGCACCAGCTATGACGGGGCTTTGACCATGGCAGCAGGCATTGACCCTCATCCTGCGGTCAAAGCGATCTCTCCCCAGGCGCCCATGATCGATACCTGGATGGGCGACGACTTCTTCCATAACGGCGCCTTTCGCCAAAGCTATGGCTACGACTATGCCATGGGTCTGGAGCAAAGCAAGGACAACTCGGACGTGAGTTACGGCAAGGATGTGGATGGCTACGATTACTTCCTGCAGCGGGGCTCGTTTGCCGAGGATGTTCGCCGCTCCGGCGCCAAAACGCCGGAGGGCAAGGTATTGCCTACGTGGCAGATATTTCTGCAGCATCCCGCCTATGACAACTTATGGTATGTGCGCGCCCTGCAACACCACATGACGGCGGTCACGGTTCCTACGCTTGAAGTCGGCGGCTACTATGACCAGGAAGATATGTGGGGGCCGCAGGAGGTTTACGCCACCCTCGAGCCGCGCGACACCCGGCACGAAAACTTTCTCGTGCTGGGACCGTGGCGGCATGGCTCGTGGTCGGCGTCGACGCGTAGCCTTGGAGTCCTTAAATATGGAGAGCCGATTGGCACCGAATACCGCAAGCAGATCGAAGCGCCCTTTTTCGCCAAGTATCTGAAGGACCAACCCGGCTTTGACCTGGAAGACACGGCCAGCTTTCAAACCGGCACGAATATCTGGAAGCGCTACCCGCATTTCCCTCCAGCCGCGGCCGCACCGGCAAAACTCTACCTGGCAGCCGGTAAGCAGCTAAGCTGGCAGATGGGCAAAGAAAAAGTGAGGGTGAGCTACCTTTCCGATCCCGCCGATCCCATACCCTATCGTCATCGTCCCATTCAGCCGACTTATGCCGCGGACTCACAATGGCGCAACTGGGTGACCGAGGACCAACGCTTTGTCACCGGGCGTAAGGACGTGGGGGTGTGGACGATGGGCAAGCTTGACCATGACCTTACTGTTACCGGCGAGGTAATTGCGGATATATTCGCCGCCACTACGGGTAGCGATCTAGACCTGTTAGTGAAGCTGATCGACCAGTACCCCGACGATGATAGCGATCCGGCCATGCGCGGCTACCAGCTGATGACCAACGAGGAGATCTTCCGCGGCCGCTACCTCAAAGCCTTTGACAAGCCGGCGGCGCTTCCGGCGAACAAGCCGCACGAATTCGATATAGCCTGCATGCGGTCGATCACGTCTTTAAGCAAGGACACACCATCGTAGTTGAGGTGCAGAGCACGTGGTTTCCTCTTTACGACCGCAATCCGCAGACATTCGTTCCCAACATCATGAGTGCCCATCCGGCCGACTACCACAAGGCCACGGTCACCATACTCGCAGATAAGGCGCATCCGTCGGCTGTCATCTTGCCCTTGGTGAACGGCAAATAAAGGCGACAGCATACCTGTTCCCCCGTTAGGTATGCCGTCGCCCTCATGGACGCGAGGTTCTCAACTTACCGTGATGCGCGTCGCGGCGATCGTACCGGTTACCACCTCAGGACCTTGATCTCCATTCAAGTCAAAGGTTTTGAAGGTAAATGTTCCGGTATAGGTTTTGCCGTCGGAGGATACCTTGTTCTCTTCGTCCAGGGTAAAGGTTCCGTTTGCCGTTGCAGTGGGGCTGGAAGGGTCGAAGGTCCAGCCAATGTGGTGCAGGACTCACACTATGCGAGCCGGTCGGCTTCCACACCCCGAAGCAGATATTTCCCTGAGCGGGCGCCAGGAACGCATTTTCGAACTCGGTCCCGTCGCTATGCCATTGGTCAAGGGTCTCGTTAAACACCTTACCGCCTGCCGTGTAGACCACATGCCACAGTCCCACGATGGGGTCGCGGGCGCCGTTGGAGTAGTTTTCCTCCTCGCCAGCAGCCGCTCCGAGCATCGGCATCTTTGTAGGACTCACAGATCCCAGTCGCGAGAAACTACCGCAAGCAGCTCTCGCACTCGTGGCAGCAAGCATCAGGCTGGTGACCGCAAGTGTCGTCAAGAACCCCACGCGACAGCCGCCGCCAAAAGGCTACCTGCCGTGGAAGTTCTTTCCCCGTCTTCTTGGTAATGGAATTCATGGTGCTCCTTTCGCGCTCGCCCGAGCGAGCGACGTGGGCCCGAGTGTGGGGTACGCGAGCGGGTGGAGCAATGCCCCGCCAAGCGATTTATTTATCCCCGGATAACCCTCAAAACAGCAATCACTTAGGCGAAGTTATCCCCTGTCCGGCATAGTTATGAAAGAGGATACACGCCTTCCCGGCAGATGCTAAACTCAGTTCGCGCTGGTGGACGGAGGATGCAAGGTGGCGGTTTCTCCTGCCGAGGACGTAGTTCGCTTTGGCCTCTTTGAGCTCGATCTCAAAGCCGGGCAGCTGAGCAGGAACGGGACCAAACTGCGGCTGCCACAGCAACCATTGCAGGTCCTGGCGGTGCTCCTCGAACGCCCCGGTGAGATCGTCACTCGCGACGAACTCCGGCAACGCCTTTGGTCCTCAGATGTCTTTGTCGACTTTGACCACGGACTGAACAAATCCATCCAGAAACTTCGCGACGCCCTGGGTGACTCGGCAACCTCTCCTCGCTACATAGAAACCATCCCCCGCGTCGGCTACCGCTTCATCGCTCCGGTGAGAAATGGAACCCGGCCGTTGGAGCCCGAATTTGCGCCTAAGGTCGAGCGCGCCCGCCACCTGCACCTGCTGCGTCGCTGGCAAACAAGGAGCGCGATGGTGGGTGCTGGCTGCTGCGGGTGTCCTCGCAGGACTCGGCATCCTCGCCGTGTACCTTTCTTCCCTCCACCATCCCGCGGTCATCAAGTACACGCAGCTCACCGACTTCACTGATTCCGCGGCGACTCCCGCCTTATCGCCAGACGGGCATATCCTCGCGTTCATCCGCGGCGATAGCCACTTTCATGTCAGCCGATCAAATCTACGCCAAGGTGCTCCCCGACGGCGAAGCCAGGCGGTTGACCAACGACCCGCGTATCAAATACAACCTGGCCTTCTCACCAGACGGCTCGCAGATCGCCTACACGGTTATGGAAGCCTCCCGCCTTCGGTACCTACATCGTCTCGGTATTGGGAGGTGACTCGCATCTTCTACTGCACAATGCGGCGGGACTCTCCTGGCTCGATCCGGGGCATTTTCTCTTCTCCCGCACGCACTCGGGTATACATCTGGGAGTCGTGACCCAGTCGGTAACCGGTGACCATTATCGCGAACTGTATTTTCCTCCCCACGAACGGGGCATGGCGCATTACTCGTATGCTTCTCCTGACCGCACGTCGGCTTTAGTCGTGGAGATGAATGGACAGGGAGACTGGGCGATGTGCCAGCTGATTTCGCTCAACGGGGGATTTGCAGGCCCGACCGATCGGGCCAGAAGGTGCGTGCACCTCTGCAGGCTGGGCTCCCGATGGCTCGTGGATGTATTTCATCGCCACCGTCGAAGGACAAAGCCACCTGTGGCGCCAGCGCTTTCCCGACGGACGGCCGGAGCAAATCACCTTTGGCCCCATGGAAGAGGAAGGATTGGCGGTGGAGCCGGATGGCCGTTCTGTCATCACCTCGATCGGCGTGCGGGCAAGCGCCATTTGGATTCATGATGACCAGGGGGAACGATCCTTATCTTCCGAGGGAGAGATCGTCGCGGACCTATCGCCTCCTTCTTTTTCGGCAGACAATAAGGCTCTCTACTATCTCCTGCGCCATCCTTCGGCGGATTCGGGTCCGGAGCTCTGGCGCATGACGGTAGATTCCGGCAAGAGTGAAGCGGTGTTTCCTGGAATTTCCATGTTGGCCTACGATGTGTCGCCGGATGACAAACAAGTCGTCTATGCCACAGCGGGGCGCGATGGAAAGTCCCAGTTGTGGCTGGCGCCTATCGACAGAAGCTCTGCCCCCAGGCAGATTGGTCAATCCGGCGAAACGACGCCTTACTTTGGCCCCCGGGGAAAGATCCTGTTTCAAATGGCAGAGGGAAACGCCAACTACCTGGAGGAGATGAATGAGGACGGATCGGGGCGCTCAAAAGTCGTGCCCTACGCGATTAGTGGAATTTTCGGGATCTCGCCCGGCCGAAAATGGCTGACGGCGGTCGTTCCTTATCCAGACGGCAAGAGTGTGGTGCCCATGGTTATGGCGATTCCGCTCGACGGTGGAACTCCGCTGCGCATTTGCGCAGGTTACTGCGTGCCGGCATGGTCTTCGAGTGGAAAATTCCTTTTCATTGCGGTGGAAGCTCCGACGGAGACAAATCCGGGGCGAAGCCTGGCGATTCCGGTTGGTCCCGGGGAGAGGCTGGCCGCGCTTCCTCCGGGAGGAATCGAGTCAGGCGCAGAGCCGGATGAAGTGCCAGGTTCCCAATCGGTGAATCGCGCATTACTGGTGCCCGGCGAAGACGTCTCTCACTTTGCGTATGTGAATACCACGTCGCATCGAAATCTGTATCGAATTTCGCTCCCCTGAGAAGACAAAGCAATATACGGCGAAAAGCCGTGACCTGATACAAACCCACAGTGCGGCTGAACAAGTTGCGGAAAGACTCATATTTTTGAAGGGTACGGCCTTTAGGCCGTACGTAATTGCTTTGCAATGAATCCGGCTTTAGCCGCTGAGGGGGCTATTCCCTTCGGAGCAGCAGTTTCCCGCAAGCTGTGAAGCTGTGGTCTGATGCAGCAGCATGAGTTTTCCCCAGCTTGTAAAGCCGTCGCACTCTATACAATCCAGACATCCTTATGAAGACTGATCGAATTGTGTTCGGCGCGACGTCCCTGTTCGCCCTTCTGGTGGCTCCCTTTGCGGTTGGGCGTGCTCAAGTTTCAGAGAACATGACACCTCTTCTGCTCGCGGTCCAGGATGCGCCCGTACCTTTTATGGGCTCGGACGGGCAGATACACCTGGTTTACGAGCTACGAATGACGAACTTCTCCAGTGCAGAGATCGCGGTAGAGAAGGTAGAGATAGTCGGCAACGGCTCTGTCCTGCAAACACTCGACACCGCCGCGGTCGCTGGACGTCTTCAACCCGCAGGTTTGCGCGAGCCCGCGGGGACGCTTGCCAAGAGCACCCATGCTCTCCTCTTTCTCAATGTTGCACTCGCTCCCGGAGACAAGGTTCCCGCTGAGCTATCGCATCACGTCACCTTGCGAGTGAGCGCTGCTCCGCCTGGACACCAGGAACTGAGCGAGAGCGGTGGCGCCACCACGGTCGACAAGAGATCGGTTGCATTGATCGGCCCTCCGCTGCATGGAGAGCGTTACATTGCCGCCGATTCCTGCTGCGATGCCACCCGCCATACGCGGGCGGCTCTGCCGGTTAACGGCCGCGTGTGGGTAGCGCAACGCTACGCTGTGGACTGGGAGCAGATGAACGCGAGCGGCCGCATCTACACTGGCCCACGGGAAAAGCTGGAAAGCTATGCTATCTTCGGCCAGCCGGTGCTCGCGGTAGCAAACGCTCTCGTGGTTTCGGTCATCGACGGGCAGCCCGAACAGACGCCGGGCAGTTATCCCAGCAACATAGAGCTCGATGCGGCGGATGGGAACTCGATCATCCTCGATCTTGGGGAAAAGCGCTATGCGCTTTATGCCCACTTACAACCTGGGAGCATCAAGGTCCGCAGCGGCGAAAAGGTGCATCTCGGCCAGGTCTTGGCATTGGTGGGGGATACGGGCAACTCAATCGTGCCTCATCTGCATTTCCAGGTGACCGACGGACCGTCCTCCCTCTCTTCCAACGGACTTCCCTACGAGATCCGCGATTTTGAGGTGACAGGGAAGTCCCACAGCACGGAAGCATTCGACCAGGCGGAAACCGATGGAACTCCGCTGCCGGTCACCCCGATTTCTCCTCCGCAGACGGTCAGGCAGGCGATGCCCCTTGACCAGACGATTGTTTCGTTTGCCGGGCATTAGACTGAAAATTTATGGGATAGACCGAGGCGAAGCGGAGGCATCAGTTGCAGGGAAGATTAGCGCGATACGTCGGAGTGGTGGCGTCAGTGATCCTAATGGGAGTGTCCTCGTGCGGCCGGACGAGGACTGCGCCGGCGCCGCTCGAGATTCGGGTCGTGGTGGTGACCACCTTCGAGATTGGTAACGATAGCGGTGACGAGGCAGGTGAGTTTCAAAACTGGGTCGAGCATTACCCGTTGTCCGAGGTGCTGCCGTTCCCGCAGGGCTACCATTCTCTACGCTACAACGCAGACGACCACGTGCTCGGCATCGTAACCGGCGTCGGCAAGTCCCAGGCAGCAGCCTCGATCATGGCCCTGGGCCTCGACCCACGCTTCGATCTCAGGAAGGCTTACTGGATCCTGGCCGGTATCGGGGGCATCGATCCTAACCGGGGATCGCTCGCCTCGGCGGTCTGGGCCAGTTCTATCGTCGACGGAGATCTGGCCTATGAGATCGACGCGAGAGAAATTCCAGCCCACTGGTCCAGCGGCATCGTGCCCTACGACCGTGCGACGCCTCTGGAGCAACCGGCGCCGCCAGCCGTGTCAGGGAACGGGAGTTTGGCTCATGAGCTGAACGACGGATTCGTAACCTGGGCCTGCGACCTTACGCGCAGCGTTGTCTTGCGCGACGATGACAAGCTAAAGGCGGCGCGCGCCGGCTATCCAGACTTCCCCAACGCACAGCGGCCTCCTTACGTGCTGAAGGGCGATACGTTGACTGCGGACCGGTTCTGGATCGGCGCCAGGATGAACGACTGGGCGGAACAATGGGTGCCCTACTGGACGAAGGGCGTAGGCCGCTTCGTTACCTCGGCCGAAGAAGACGCAGCCTATCTGCAGGCGCTCACCTTTCTCTCTCGTGCCGGCCGGGTGGACCTGGCACGCGCACTCGATCTGAGAACCGGCAGCGACTACACGGTTCCGCCCAAGGGCGTGCCCGCTGCGGAGTTTCTCAAGACCGAGGCAACAGGCAACTACGCCGGCAATGCGGAGGCGATCGAGAACGCCTATCGCGTGGGCAGCCCCGTGGTGCGAGAGCTGGCGCAGCATTGGCCGCGCTACCGGGAGACGGTCCCTTCTGTTGGGCACTGAACTCAGTTTGCCGCAGGCCGACTGCTTATGCATCTCAGCGATCGGGATGAGTGGCCTGCGAGCTGGGCCTCTCCTGCTGTAACCGGTTCAGTTCCATGCGGAGCCTTTGATTGGTCTGCAATAGTTCGCCAACCAGCTCCCGGAGGCTCTTGTATTGCGCCTCCAGCGTCACGTTCTTTTCCTGCATCGTTTCCGCCTTTAGGGATGGAGCTACTAGGTAATAACGCATTTGCTCCGGGTTTTAGTTCACACTCCAGGCGAATCAGGGGAAAGGTGGAGGGTTGCGCGTCCCGCGGAGTATCGGCACTCAATTCGCGGCAGGCCGCTCCGCTGTATCGACTACCAGGGCGTCTACCGGTCCTTTTGTCGCCTCCAACTTCAGGCCCAGCTCTTGCTGGATAGCCTCAAACAGTGGCGGGCTGGTAGCCGCCACAGACGCGGGTGGTACGTCGCCCCCGAACTGCGTTTCGTCCGGCGCCCACTCCAGGTCGAAGTCGTATCTGCCGGTGAGGCCGGTCTTGTCTACCACCGGGCGATCGAGTATTGCCCGCTGCAGCAAGGATACGAAGTTTCCCATGGTCGCATTGCGGCCCGGCAGCACGATGCGCTGGGGATAGACCACACCCGGGCCCACGACCGGCGGCTCATCGGAACCCGCCGTGCTTGCTTTGAGCTTGGGGCCGTTCTTGGCCACCTCTAACTCATAGATCGAGAACTCTTTCGCTTCGCGATGAAACGTAAGCTTGAACCGATCGGCAAGCAAGCTTCGCAGCATGGACATCTGCTCATCATGGTTGGGCCGGACTTCACCCGGGGTGACGGCAAGGATGTCGTAATGGTCGCTGCCGATCCATGCCGGCCCACCGGAGATGGTTCGCGGGTTGAGATCGTACGCAGCCGCGATCAGCAACTTCAGCGTGTAGTCTTTCTCAACAAACCGGTTCGTTCCCTGCATGGTAATGTACCGGCCGCTCTTAGGTCCGGAATCTACCGGCTTGACGGTCGCCACTTCAAAGGCGTCGAATTTCGGGCGCGGGGCTGGGGACTGCGCAAACATTCCAGAGGCGCAAACTGCCAATGCGGCCAATAACAATCTTCGAACCATAAAACCCTCTCTGCGTGGACTTCGCACTCACGTTGCAACAGACCAAGGACCTGCGTCAAAACAATGTTACTGGCTGGGAGGTTTCTGCGAAGGGCTCGGTCATCGCCAATTGCAATTCTGTCTTCTGAATCATCTGCAACCACAACGTATCCGGATCGGAGTTGAATACTGTGGCGGTATCTGCCGGAAAAACAAACCAAGCGCCCAATTGCGCTTCGGTCCGCAATTGATCTTGCGTCCATCCGGCATATCCCAGGTAAACGTGAAAAACGGCCGGGTCAGGTCGCGTCGAGATTGTTTTTTCGAAGAGCGTTTTGTCGGAAATCAGATAAACCTGACCGAAGATGTTCTCAGCCTTTTCCATCTTGGCCGAGGACTTGAACAGCGCAAACACGGCCGAAGGTCCCACAGGGCCTCCGAGATAGACTGGGTCGGAACGGCCTTTCGCGGCTTCCAGATCAAGAACCCGGGAAACCGGCACGTCGGTGCGACGGTTGAGAATCAGTCCGAGTGCCCCGTTTTCATCGTAGCGAACCAGCAGGATCACTGTTCTTGCGAAATCCGGGTCGCCGAGGCCGCGGCTCGCCACCAGCAACTTGCCAACATCCAACTCCTGCGGGTTCTTGAGTCGGTTGGGAAGAAATAACGCGGACCAAGGCAGTGCAGCAGCGACAGGTACCGGAGCGCGCGACGACGTATTCGGCTTCGGCACATGAAATTCCTCCTGGTAAACGCTGACCCTTCGGGGCGCCCCCAGGACAACGATCGTGAACAACATTGCAAACAGGAACCGTTTGGGCATGGACATGACCGGTATCCTTCCCACAATAACGAGTGAGCAATTCGATGCGTGCTCCGCTATCGGCCTGGCATTGGTTCGGTACTAAACCAGATCGCATTCGGCGCGTCAGAACGGGCAGCCACGATGTCTGGCCAGCCGTCGCCGTTGAAATCCGCGAACGCCAACCCATACACGGTGCCCTTGCCGTCATTCCAACGGACTTCGTGAAAACTGTGCGGGCCCGTGTTGAAGTACACCGACCCCGGGGTCTCTACATAGCCCACCACGATATCAGGCCGGCCATCGTGATTGAGATCG
Organism: uncultured Acidobacteriaceae bacterium; assembly: GCA_963721125.1. Taxonomy (GTDB): domain Bacteria; phylum Acidobacteriota; class Terriglobia; order Terriglobales; family Acidobacteriaceae; genus PALSA-350. Next base: position 1,146,412 of record CAVRHZ010000002.1, read on the forward strand.
GTAACTGCGAGCGCATAGGGAGGCCGCTGCGGCCCGGGAAGCCGCTCCGGTTCACCAAACTGCCGTCTCCCACGGTTGTAGATCACGTACGCCGCCTGTCTCTGCTCATCGATGAATGCCAGATCCAGCCGCCCGTCCCCATCGAAGTCGCCGGGGGGCGCCCATGCGAATCCAGGCAGCGGCCGGTCCAACTTTCGTAGACGCCGGGAAATGACCTTTCCCATCGTTCCACAAAATGATGCTCTGGCCGCCATCGCGATGGGGGACGAACAGGTCGAGTGCCCCATCGCCGTCGAGGTCCGCCGCCACGATGGATGTTGCCGATTTTGTCGGGAGCGCTTCGCAGGCGGGAAAGTGGCCCTTGCCGTCATTCAGGCAGACGAAACTCGGCGTGGGGACTTTACGGCCAACGCCGGGTTCGCCATCCACGAGGTCCGGAAAGTCGCCGCGGTTGGCGGCCACAATGTCCGGATAGCCGTCGCCGTTCAGGTCGGCCAGGGTCACATAACGCGTAGTCCAGTTCGGGCTGCCGAATGTACCGGCCTCGGCGAAGTGTCCTTTGCCGTCATTCAGGTAGACCAGCTTGCGATCAGGCGCATCGTTGCTGACGATAATGTCCAGGTCGCCGTCGTGATCGATGTCCGCCAGGGCCGCGGAATAGGTTCGGTCCGGAGCGGTGCCGAGGTTGCTCGCGTTGAAACCGCCCTTACCGTCATTGAGCAGCACGCGGTTGTAGAGAGGCCAGTGGCGACCCTTACCCAGGACGATGTCGGGAAGTCCGTCGGCGTTGAGGTCGCCCACGTTTACGCCCGCTGAAGTTTCACCTTTTTCCTCCAAAAGCAGCACCCGGTCAAAGGAGCGGAAGACCTCACTTGCTGAGCTTGGCGCCTGTCCTCTGCTGCTCGCCGCGAGGGCCAAAGCGAGCGTGCAAGCAGCGAACCGCGCCATGATCGTTAGCGCATAGCATCTCATTCGGAGTGAACCTTATGCTTCGCGGTTAAAGGCAAGTCTACCGTGATGGGAGCATGATCGGAGATGCGGTCGACCGGCGCCTTATTCAGCTCAACCATGGTGCGCGCGTACCAGGGCGACAGGTCTTCTGCCATCTTGCCTTCTTCGACCGCAGGTTTGATAAAGAACCAATCCAACTTGAAGCGGCCAACGAATCCCTTGAAATCACGGGGGAGAGAGAACGTGGGTACAAAACCTTTCAGGTTGCGTTGGTTGCTGTCGGAAAAGCGCTTCCCGGTTCCATTCACCGTGCGATCCTTCTTGCCTCGCACGTCGAAGCGGCCGTGGTCGGCAAAGCGAAATTTTTCTATATCGCCGAACAACGCTGCTTCTTTGTTGTCAGAAATAAACTTGATATCGCGTACGGTGGGATCGGTGTAGTTCTTATAGTAGTTCAGGGCGTAGAGAGAGGGCAGCGGAGTAGTCATCATAATCGCCGTCCGCCCCCAAAAACGGTAGTCGGTGGCCTTGCTTTTCACCAGGTAAGCAAGGGAAAGGTGAGAAGCGTCGGAACCCGACGTGTTCATGTCTCCAGCCAGGATCAAAGGATTGCGAACGTTTCCGACGCCCTCAAGTATCGCGCGCATTTGCTTGCGTCTGCACGCCGGAGGGCACTTGTTTTCCAGGTGGGCGTTGACCACGGTGACCACGCCTCCTGGAGCCTCCTCCACTTTAAGATCGGCGATGATGGCGATACGGCCGCCGCGGCGTACCTCCCGCTCAATCTTCTCCAGGAAGATTTTGTCCGAGGCGAGACGCTTTGCCTGCTCTATTTTGGCGACGCTTTGGATCTCCCCCTCAAACCAGTCATGACATGCCGGCAGGTGCTGCACCCGAACATTCGAGATGGGATAGCGGCTCAGGATGGCGGAGCCGTGCAGACCTTTGTAACGCCTGGGATCAGACTTCAGCTCAGATTCCAGTTCTGTCCGTAGTTCGTCGTCGCCACCCGCGTCCTCGTCGGTCAGTTCCTCGGTGCCCAGCTTGAGGGGGTCGACTTCGACGAACGATACGGCGAAGACAAAGTTCATCTTCAGGGCCGCGGCCAGATCGCGAGCAACGTCGTGATACTGGCTGCGGTTCATGCCCAGATCGACTTCGTCAAGAATCAATGTGCTGGCCTGGCTAAGATCGTGGGCTTGCCCGGCAATCTTATCCGGTTGGGCGGGAGTGATCTTTGGGTTTTCTGCTTTGATTTTCTGGCGAAAGCCTTTCTCGTCTTTGAGCGCCAGCACGATCCAGTCGAAATTCTCGCCTCGCTCGATATTCCATTCCGCAACTCTGAGCGTGGGACCCAATTCCTTCACCTGCAAAGGAGCAGGCGGATCGGGGGCCGAGTTATCAAGCACCGCGGCGTTGAGGATGGTCGACAGCTTGTCCTGGGTGGCCTTGGGGAGCGGCTGGTTCTTGGAGAGAGAGACCAACTCGTTATATGAAAAATACGGCAGTTTGCCGGGTGCAAAAATCGCCGGCTTCGAACTGAAGTCCGTTTGGCCGGGCGCAACTGCATGGAACCCAGCCAGAAGCGGCAGAGCAAACGTTGCCAACAACGCGGCCAGGTGTCCGGGTAGGTGTCGGGGACGTCGTCGCAGAAGCATCTTCTACTTATAAACGATGCGCAACTCACGCCTTCCCCGCTGGAAAACAGTGTCTCGTGAGACCCTTTCAAAAGGCCGTCAGCCTGCCTGCCCCGGCCTGCCGTGGGAGCGAAGCGCCTCGCAGACCTATCGCTAAACGGAGGAATTACGGCGCGGAGTCGAAGGACCCCGAGGATGCTTAATCGACGCAGCTCTTCAGGGCTTTCCGGCCAGCAAAACTACAAAAAAATATAAAGTCACAGGCTCCGACCGGAGTCCGGTCATTACATCCATGGAAAGGCTGACGAACGTAGAGCCAGGCCGAGCCGATTCGGCGATGCGAAATGCGGCTGCCAGCACTTCGGCGGTGGAGGCCGGTGAATCTACCTCCACGGCGTACTTGGTGATGGGCTTGCAGATGCTCACCGAGTCCATCGTCTTGCTTGTCATGCGTCCGATGCCGCCCGCAATGAAAGGCTGCATTTTGTTCGTGCCGGCAGACCACCGTCCCAATGGAGGAGTCGCGCAAGGTATCGAATACTTTGTCGATCTTGGCGCCCGGCACTCCAAATACATATTTTGTGTCCCGCGCCTCGAGCCTTTCGACCAGTACATCCGCACCGGTCTTTGTTGCTCCGCTAATTGTGCTTTTATCCTTATTTCTCCTTCTGGGTTAACTACTCAGCTTTTTTGAGAACCTCGGTGGTGTCGATGGCGAGGTTCTCCTTCAAAAAGGTTCCGGATTGGGGGAGTTGGACCTCATAGTCGTAGAGCGTTTGTATGCCGACATGTAATGCTTTCGCAGTGCAGCCGAGCACGTGGCCGCCCCGGGTGCGGTCCTTGGAGAGGAAGTGAAAGTGATACCCAGGAATGCTGAAGGAGCTCGAGTAGCGTGGCGACCATAGGCACACCAGGGTGCCTTCGATGTCTGTGAAGTGGAATTCCGGCTGCGACTGCGCAGCGGCCGCGAGCCCCGTACCTGCGCCGGCGGGTTTGACTGCACGGGTATGCATGCGTGCAAAAAAGCCGTCGGCGCGGAGAGCGTAAAAGAGATTGTCGGATTCACGGTGCGGATCACACGCTTGCGCAAGGGCTTCCAGGCCGTCGAAGGGGCCAACATCAAAGCTCTCATCCGGCTGAAACCGGCTCACAACAGCAAAAGGAATGCAGAAGTTGTCTTGCCGGCGCTGCACGCTGCCGTCTCCGTGTACCTGATAGATGTCTCCGTCGAGCACCACCATTTCCCCGTCGAGATGCTCAAAAGTTCCTAAACCGAAATCGCCGTGGGCGAGCAGGGTTCGAGACGAGACGGCTCCGTCATACGCTCCCTGCACCAATGCCGCCGAGGTCGAGATTTGATAGGCACGGTGGCGATCGATCTCAAAATACTGGCTCAACGCTGCGGTAACCACGCTGTCGAGCGAGCTAGAGCGTTTGACAACAGCATCGTTCAGAATGGCCGCGAGCGAGCTTGGGATAACCACGTTCAGATTCGGCATGACATTACCTTCGGTTAGTTTTTGCGCTGTGGCTGGAACTTGGATGGCTTCTGCGGTCAACCCGGGAGGATCCCCTCATTTTAATGCCCTCAAGATGCCCTGTCTGGGAGGAAAGTGTCGTGTGCCGGTCGATGCAATTGTTAAAAGGCGGACCCTTCCTGCCGCCGGCCTGTGCTCCGTATCTCGACAGTTAAACCCGGCGGTTTTGTGGCCCACGACATTTATTTGCATTTTGCCGGGCGAAAACGCAGGTTGGGCGTCTGTCTCCATAGAAGGGGAACATGGCGTCCATCGAGGGCTGCAGCTTGCCGTTGCCGTTTATAGAGGGTGCCTGGTCGACGGTCGATCTTGCCGCCATCGTCAATGCCTACTCGACGCTGCTGTTCCGCGTAGCCAACTCGGTGCTGAGAAGCAGGACGGAGGCCGAAGACGTGGTGCAGGATGTTTTCCTGCGCGTGGTAGAGCACCGTCTTTCGCTCTCGACCGTGCGTGATATGCGGGTTTGGCTAATTCGTATTGCATGGAACCTTGCCCTGGACCGGAAGAGACGCAAACGGCCAGAGCAACTGGACGAGGCGTTCGCCAGATCGCTGGCCGGTGCAACTATGCCGGCAGATACGGCGATGGAGGAGGCGCAGCGCCTTCAGGCTGTACTGCGTGAGATCGAGAGACTGCCGAAGGCGCAACGCCATGTCTTGCTGCTCTCCGCCATCGAGGAACTGGGCACGGCGGAGATAGCGGCCGTACTCGGACGGAGTGAGTCGGCGGTGCGGGCGTTGCTGTCACGGGCGCGGGGACGGCTGCGAGAACGGCTCGAAGGAGAAGCGCGATGAGAGATGCTGACAGGACGATCGAACGGTTGCTCGCGGGTTTGCGCGACGCACAGCCTCCTGGAGGCATGGAGCGCCGCATCCTCGAGGCGCTTAGCGGGGCGGGGGCCCGCGAGGTGGCAGCCTCCGTACCGCTCTGGCGCCGGCCGTTGCGTCCAGCGATTGCAATACTGTTGGTGTGCACTGTGATTCTGATGGTTGCTTTTACTGTCCAGCAACGCAAGCATGTACCTGGACGGCAGCTCGTCCCACTCAAGCCAACAGAAGGCTTGAATGGGGCACCCAACATTTCTTCATCCCTCCGGGTGGGCCGAAGACCTCAGCATGCGCCGGGGGATCAGAGGGTTCGTTCGCATCAGGGGACGACTTCGCGCATTTCGCCTGCGGTGAGGGAGACCCAGACGGCCAGCTTCCCTGCACCACCTTTGCCTTTAACTGAGCAGGAAAGGTTGCTGCTCCGGCTTGCGCATCGCAGAGATTCTGACGCTACAGCCATACTCAATCCTGATGCGCGGGCGGCGCAGACGGCCAAGGCCACGGAACAGTTTCAACAGTTTTTTGCAATCAATGCCAAAGAGATGAGGAGCCAAAGTGAATAACCGGAAGACAGTCAATTGGACGAGAAACCTAGCGGTTGTGGCTATCACCCTGGCGATCGCCTGCTGCGGAATGACAGCGGTCGCACAGACGCAGGCCGCCGACGCGAAGGCCAGCCCGGATATTTATCAAACGATCTATCTCACCAATCTTACGCAGGAGAATGATGCAAATGAACTTGTCACCGACCTTCGCAATATGTTGACAAAGGACAAACTATATTATGTGCCCTCGCAGGGCGCCATCTCCTTTAGGGGCTCTGCAGAGGACTTGGCTCTTGTGCAAAAGATCCTCTCCGACCTGGATAAGACCAAGAAGATATATCGCCTCACCTACACCATGACGGAAAAGGACGGCGGCAAGACGATTGGGGTGCAGCACTTCTCCATCGTCGTCGCGTCGGGAAGCAGAACGGTCGCCAAACAAGGTAGCAGGGTTCCGATTCCTGTAAACACCAACCTGGCAAGCCCGACTTCTGAGATTACCTACTTAGATGTGGGGCAGGAGATTGAAGCTTCTCTGGATGGTTATCTCGATGGGGTGCGTCTGCGCACCAAGGTCGTGCAATCCAGTATTGCGGAAGATAAGTCCGGAGTAGGTGCGCAAGTTCCGATCATCCGGCAGACCACGTTCGAAGGAACATCGACCCTGGTCCAGGGCAAGCCGCTGGTACTCGGATCGGTGGATGTCGCGGGTAGTACGCGGCATCAGGAAGTCGAGGTCGTTTCGGAACTCGTCCGCTAGCTAGCAAGTGAGACCACGAACCGGTTCAACCTCAGGCCCCGGTTCCAGGTCTCGCCCGGGACTGGTGCCCCATGTTCGCGGACTTTCGCGTACATGGGTTGAACACGACCTTTTCCAATGCTTTCACCACCGGTCTACACCGACTTGCAGAAAAGAAATGAAGTTTGATGGCATTGGCGTATTTCCTGCGGCTTTTCCTTACTGAAAGCCGCACACCTGGGCCATGTTCGGTGCAGCGTACGACCGGAGCGGAGACACATAGGAGAATATAGGTGCTTAGGTGTGTCAGGCGCGATTATCGCCGCAGGACGGTCAGTCTTTCGACCTTCTCTCCCCTTCTGATTCGTTTGAGTTGGCGATGCAGATGCTTTTCGGGAGTGTCTGGCTCTCCCTCATCGTCGTCATCCGCTTCGTCGTCAAACTTTTCCGCCAGCACATGCTCGGCTCTTGGCTGCGCCATCACTTGCAGCGCCTGTAGGGCGTTGCCGGCGGAGGTATAGGTGGGACAAAAGCCGAGATAACGTCTTCCCTGCCGCTGTCTCAACCTCCAGAGAAAACGCCTCAGGTAAAACAAGACGCAACATACAAGTACGAATACATACAATGCACGCACGAAACCCAGAGACAAATCCATGGTTCCTGCACCCCTCGATAAGCTGAATCAGTAGAGAAAGGTTCGCGCGTGCCGGCCTTTGCAGGCATAGAACGGCACGGGCACAGCTGGCTTATGAAAGGTGGGGAGGCGGCGGGCGCTGGAATCGAGCAGGGAGATCAGGTGATTGCGGAAGATGCTCATCGCTCGCTGGCGATAGAGGCGAGAGCGAATACGCAATACAGACCGCCCCGAAGAGAAACACCACGGCGAGCATTGGGCAGGCCGGCACAACAGCGAGGTAATGGGGGTGTGGAACGAGAACGAGCAGCAGAGTAAACAACAGGGCCGAGGCGGTTATCACCTCCCACGCCCGGTGTTGTCGTCTCCGGCTCATCACAACAACACTATACGCGACCTGGTTTCAGCTAGAAGTGGAACCCCACCTGCATCGTAAGTGCTTGCCGCGTCACGTAGTGAGTTGATGCCAGTGAGTTGTATGCTCCACCGTTCCGCATGGCGTTGTATGGCCAGACCATTGTACGCATCACCGCGCATGCCAAGGTTTAAGAGCCAGTTGCCGGTCTTGATTTGATCCTCGACGTGGTTGCGCTTCTCGCGTACTGACTGACGGGGTTTTGGATGGAAACGATCGCCCCTGGGATGACTGCTCCCGACGGATCTGTGACGATTCCATTGATGGAACCGGCGTTGGATTGGGCGCGTAGGAGGGGAGATCTCCCTGAAAGTAGAAAGACGAATGGGCACGGGAGAATGCGGCCGGTAGGCGTGCGCATGGGAGCCCTCCTCAAATTCTTGGATGTTCCGAGGCGGTTGTTTTTTTCATTGCCGAACCCAGGCTGGAGCGTTCCAAAGACGCTGTGTATGCTTCTTATGGATGCGATTTGCGCTGTGGACGCGGATGAAGTGGCGGAGAGCACCCGGATCGGGCCAAAATCGCAGTGAAAACTCAAACTACGGGGGAATTTTCTAATCGATGCTAACGCAGAGATTCTTTATCGGGCATGCGCTTTGCGGCGCGATGCTGTTCGCCACCCTGGCCGGGCAAGCACAGGTTACCGGGCAGCCCAGCCCCGCAACATCTTCCAGGGTTCCGGAGACCTCGGTTCCAGTCAGCGTTAATTCAAATCAGACTGAATTGCCGCCGGGACCAACGGATTGCCGCGGCTGCTTTCCGGTGACCCCGGCAGAACAGGGAGCCAACCAGGAGGCCGGGCTCCCGCAGGCAGTCCCGCAGCAGGGCGCCCCAGGCCAGGGCGCACCCCGTGTAGGACCACCGGCGAGCCTACCGAATCCCCTGCCCTACGATCTCCTGCTGCAGAACGGTCACGTGATTGACGCCAAGAACAACATCGATCGGCCAATGGACGTTGGCATCAAGGATGGGAAAATTGCTGCCGTCAGCGAACATCTAAAAGCCGCGGATGCAGCCAAGACGATTGACGTCAGCGGCTATTACGTAACCCCCGGCTTGATCGACCTCCACACCCATGACTACGCCTCCACCGGTGAAGCCCGCTCCTACGCCGGCGACTATAGCATCTGGCCGGATGGCTTCACTTTCCGCAATGGGGTCACCACCATTTGCGACGCCGGCAGCTCGGGGTGGCGCAACTTTGAGGATTTCAAGGAGCACATCATCGACCGCGAGCAGACGCGGATCCTGGCCTTTGAGAACATCGTGGGCGCCGGCATGCGTGGCGGCCGATTCGAAAACAATATTGACGACATGCAGATGGCGCCGACAGCTTTTATGGCGGAGCGCTATCCGGACACCATCATCGGCATCAAGAGCGCCCACTTCACCGGCCCGGAATGGGCCCCCTACGTCCAGGCTGTCGGCGCTGGTAACATCGCCCACATCCCGGTCATGATCGACTACGGCGCGAACCGCATTGAGCGGCCCCTCTACGATCTGCTGACCAAATATCTGCGTCCAGGCGATATCTATACCCATGCCTACTCCGGTCTGCGCGGTGAGCAGGATGTGATGACGCTGGGACCGTCGAAGGCCATGATCGAAGGGCGGAAGCGGGGCATCTACTTTGACGCCGGCACGGGCGGGGGCAGCTTTCGCTTCAGGGTCGCGGTGCCGCTGATCAAGGCGGGCTTTCTGCCCGATTCCCTTTCCACCGACCTGCATGCCGACAGCATGAACTCCAGCACCAAGGACATGCTGAATGTAATGAGCAAGTTCATGGCCATGGGCCTGACGCTGCAGCAGGTAGTGGCGGATACCACCTGGCATCCGGCAAACGAGATCCATCGGCCGGAACTGGGCAACCTTTCCGTGGGCGCACCGGCGGACGTGGCCGTCCTGAATGAGGAACACGGCAAGTTTGGCTTTTTGGATATGGACAACACCAAGCTTATGGCTGATACCCGCCTGGAAGATGAGCTGACGATCCGGGCTGGAAAGGTTGTTTATGACCTGAACGGCCTCTCCATGGATATGTGGAACGACCCGCATCCATCGAGCAATCCGCAGGAGGCCGTCCACTGGACGGAATTCCGGCCCCGGCCGCCGTTGGAGGAGCAGCTAACTCCGCGTCGTCCAGCGACGCCTTAGCATCACACTTATAGAGAAGAATGGCGGAAGTGGGGCAATCTGAATGGTGAATTGGGGGAGGCGGGTCCGGCGGTTGGCCCGGTACGGACTGGTGTGGGGCGCGGCGGCATGCCTGGCTGCGCCCACGGCGCCGGTGACGGTTACATGGCAAACACTGCAGACGTTAAACTTCAATCTGCCGCAATCGCAGCAGAAGGCGCCGGTGTTGCAGCTGGCCGGCAAACGGGTAAGCATTCCCGGGTTTATGGTGCCGTTGGAGGACGACCTGAACCAGGTGACCGAGTTTCTCCTGGTTCCCTATGCGGGAGCTTGCATCCATGTGCCCCCGCCGCCCCCAAATCAGATTGTGTACGTCAAGATGCTAAAAACCACGAAAGTGCACGTGACCTTTACTGATCCCATCGTGGTGACCGGCACGCTGCAGATCTCGACTGTACAAAGCCCCTACGGGGATGTTTCCTACGATCTTTCGGGAGAAACTGTCCTTCCCTATCAGCCCCAATAACAAAGGACAAGATGAGTAGTACTGAAGCCATCCGTTTACAAAACGTGGTATTTGGGTACGATCCGCGGGCCCCGGTGTTACAGGTGGAGGAGTTAGTCGTGCACGCGGGCAAGCGGGTCTTTCTCTACGGCCCCAGCGGCTCGGGCAAAACGACGCTGCTGGGAGTCATCACCGGGGTGCTGCAGCCGCAGCAGGGCAGCTGCGTGGTTTTGGGCAAAGAGTTGACCAGGATGTCGATGTCGGCGCGTGATCAACACCGCGGCTCGCAAATGGGTTATATCTTCCAGAGCTTCAATTTGATTCCTTACCTGACGGTGCGGCAGAACGTCGCCTTGCCCTGCGAGGCGCACGAACAGCGGCGCAAACATATCGTAGCTGCCACGGTACCGGAGGAAGTGGAGCGGCTTATGCTGAGGTTGGGACTGAAGCCATTTCTTGACCGGAATGTGAAAAAGCTCAGCACAGGCCAGCAGCAGCGCGTCGCCATTGCGCGCGCGGTGATTGGCCGGCCCAGCCTGGTGATTGCCGACGAACCGACTTCGTCGCTCGATATCGACCGTCAGCAGGCTTTTCTGGAACTTCTGTTCGAAGTTTGCGACGAGGCGGGCGCCACGCTGGTGTTTGTGAGCCACGATCGCTCGCTGGCAGATCGATTCGACGAGAAAATTGCGCTCAACGAAGTCAACCAGGTTAGCGCATGATGGTGTTGCGCCTCGCCTATGAATCCTTACGCAGCCGCAAATTCACCACCGGCCTGACAGTGTTCTCGATCGCGCTGAGCGTGCTGCTGCTGGTGAGCGTGGATCGCATCCGCCAGGGGGCACAAACGGGATTTGAAGGCACCCTGAGCCAGACGGACCTGGTGGTGGGAGCGCGCGGCGGGTCGCTACCGCTGCTGCTGTATGCGGTGTTTCACATCGGGACCGCGAACAACGAGATCTCCTGGGCCTCATACCAGCACTTCGCCCACCATCCGGCGGTGCTGTGGACGATCCCGCTATCGATGGGCGATAGTCACCGCGGATTCCGTGTGATCGCCACCGATGACAACTTCTACGAACATTATCGTTATCGCGGCGATCACAGCCTGCAATTGAGCGAGGGAGTTCGGCCGGAGGGAATCTTCGACGCGGTATTGGGTAGCGCTGTTGCCGCCCAGTTGCACTACCATCTGGGGCAGAAGATCGTTCTCAGCCACGGTCTCCAGGGCAGCTTCCTCAACCACACTGCCGATCCCTACACCGTGGTGGGCATCCTGGCGCGTACAGCAACGCCGGTGGATCGCGCCATTTACATCACGTTGTGGGGCGATGAGGCGATGCACCTGGGTTGGGAGCACGGGGCGCCGCCGCTGCAGCCGATTCCGGAATCGCAAATCCATAAATCGGATCTGCACATCAGCACCATCAGCGCTTTTCTGCTGCGCACCAGGTCGCGCATCGGCACGCTGTTTTTGCAGCGCGAGATCAACACCTACCAGCCGGAACCGCTGACGGCAATCATCCCCGCGATGACGCTGGAAGATTTGTGGAACGTCCTGAGCGCCGCGGACATCGCCTTGTCTCTGGTGAGTGGAGCGGTGCTGGTGGTGGGACTGCTGGTGATGCTGACCGCGCTCTATACCGCCCTGAATGAGCGACGGCGGGAGATCGCAGTATTGCGTAGTCTGGGGCTGCACGCGCGCCAGATATTCATGTTGTTCATCCTCGAATCCGCGCTGATTAGCACCATGGGGGCGGTGTTGGGCGTGGCCGCTGCCTATGCGCTCCTGTACGCCGTTCGCATCCCGGTGGAGAATCATTATGGTATTCCCCTGGCCATGGTTGGCATCTCGTCGCGGGTTGCCTACTACATGATCGCCGTCGTGGTCGCGGGTGCGCTGCTGGGTTTCATTCCCGCCATCCGCGCCTATCGCAACGCACTGGTGGATGGGTTGACTGCCGGCTAGGAGATTAGCCCTACCGGACGCTAATCCCCCGCTCTCCTGGACAGCGTTGGCCGGTCCGAAGTTTGATCCCCGCCGGCGGAATCGTCGGTCGAATCGCGCGAAGAACTGGCCCGGCGCAGGGTTGGCTGCTTGTTCCCTTCTCCAGGCTTCGGCTTGCGTTTGTTCTCGATACGAGCCAACCGCGCCTTGACATCCTGAAATTCTGAGGTGTCGACCACGTACTCGCTGCGCGCCGGCAGAATGCGGGCGATCTCGCGCTGTGCGGCTTCGATACGATCGGGTGTGGGCGGATGATCCTCAAAAGCCTTCGATATCAGGCCTGGCTTACGCTTCTCCAGCGATTCAAGCTTCTCAAAGAAGGAAACGAAGGATTGCGGGTCATAGCCGGCCTTATACATGTACTGCACGCCCAGGTAGTCTGCCTGGGCCTCGAAGTCGCGTGAGAACTTCATGAAAGCGACAGGCATTCCCAGATTCGCGGCCTGGTAGACCCCGTAACCGGTCCAGCCGCCAACGAAGATCAAGGGAATCGTGCCCATTTGTGCGTAGTTGGCGCGGGTCATTTCCCGTGCGGCGTGATGCGCGATCACATGAGACATCTCATGGGCCATCACGCCGGCGAGTTCCGATTCCTCGTCCGCCGCCAGAATCAATCCGGAATTGACAAAGAAGAAACCGCCGGGCAGCGCGAAGGCGTTGACGTCATCCGCGTCGATCACCTTGACTGTAAAAGGAACCTTGGCATCGGAGTTCTTCACCAGGTTCTGCGCAATGCGATTGATGTATTCGTTCACGACCGGGTCGTTAACGAACTTTACGGATTTCTCGACCTGGGCAGCATATTGGCGGCCCATTCTGATCTCCGACTCAACCGAATACCAGTTTCCAATTCCCCGGCCTCCAATATCGCGCGTCCCAATTGCATTAACGTCATCAATACTGCCCGGCTTGATGTTGGGTGGGGTGGGTTCGCCGGCGCCGGTGCTCTGGCCGTTAGCGCCAGAAGGGGCCAACAGCGCGGAAGCAAGAAACAGAACAAGCAGCGCCCCGGGGCAAGCGATTCGCGGGGTTCGGGTAAGTCGAAAGAGCGGCATGCGCTTCACCTCCAGGGCTTACGCAATGATACTATGCTAATGCGAATGCTTTAGCGTTTATACCTGGACTATTTGATTGGTAACAGTGGAGGCAAACAACGAGATGTCGACCGCAACGGGACTCACGGAAGCAGCGGCGCTAAAGTCCGCCAAGGTTGTTCGCGCGAAGGCGGATATGGTGGGGATGGGTCTCTCGGGGCTTTGCATGGTACATTGCCTTGTCTTTCCCCTTCTCGTTTCTTTCGCGCCGGCCATCCTGAGCGGACTACCCGGAGATGATATGACCCATCGTGTCCTCGCGATTGGCATCGCTTTGGCCGGTGCCCTTGCCTTTCGTTCGGGCTACAAGGTTCACCGCAAGGGCTGGATCCTGGCCTTATTTCTTCTCGGGATTGCGCTGATATCCGCCGCGGCGGCATTAGGAGAGTCCGCATTGTCGGCTTATGGAGAAACGGGGATAACGGTGTGCGGCAGCGTGCTGCTGATCACCGCGCACTGGTGCAACCGCAGCTTCTGTAACTCCTGCGCGGTAGATAGCTGCCATCAGGAGCGCTCTGTGGCTACTCCTGCTGAGGATTCGACGGATCCATAACGCTAATGCATTCTTGATATACTGGTAGCCCCACCACGCGGGCATCATCTTGCGAAGCTAACAATAAATGGATAGCATCTGCTTGTGAGAATATCGGGACGATTTTCGGGCAGGGCGATGGCTTTCGCCCTGTGCGCGTTTCTGATCCTCTTCATGACCGCCGAGGTCAGCCATACTCACCCTCCAGTCGATTCTTTGCAGCACCATTCCTGCTCATGGTGCTCCACTGCCCACCTGGCGCCGATGCTGATTAGCCCTCTTTTAGTAGTAGTTCCAGGCTATGGCGAAGAAACAGTCGCTTTCCAGGAGTGCGTCGAGACTGCATTACTCGTGATTCCCCTCCAATTCATCCGGCCGCCCCCATTTTGAAACCCCAGGACTGAACCTATGCGAACAAATACCAACCTTGTAACCAGGAATACCAGGCAGAAGAACGCGATCCGCGCGGCCTTTGTTGAGACCGGACGTCCTTTATCACCGGAAGAGGTTCTTTCGTATGCGCAGCGGAGCGTAACCGATCTGAGCATCGCCACGGTTTATCGGAATCTCAAAACCATGATGGAGGAGAAATGGCTTACCGCCGTGCAGCTGCCCGGCGAGCCTCCGCGATACGAGATTTCAGGTAAAGCCCACCACCACCACTTCTGGTGTAATGACTGCGGAAAGGTATACGAACTGGAAGGATGCACGCCGCGGTTGAAGGCGAAGTTACCCAGGGGTTTTCGCGCGCTTCACCATGACCTGCTTCTCTATGGGATCTGTGCCGCCTGTGTCCCGGGGCGCGGCTAGATAGCGATATTTGTCCTCCTGGTTTCCGTTTAAGCGCATGATGTTGCATGCCGTGGGCACACGCTCTCTCCTAATCGAAGGTGTGTCCCATGAGCCACAATGTGATACAGATAGTCTCGCCCGCCAACACCAGCAGTAGCAGAAGGACGCTTATCACTTCCGTGCGCGTCCAGCGCACCGAGCGCACCTTTCGTTTGCTGCCCCTTCCTGGATCGATAGTCCTCGGCACAACCGCCTCCCTTCAACACAACGGCTTGTCGGGACGGCAGGTGCATGCCGTCCCTAAGCTTTGGAAAGAAGAGCGGATTGCGGTTAGAAGTGGAAACCAATCTCCGCCGAGAAAGCTCGCGGGGTCACGTAGTGAGTTCCGCTGAACGTCGACAGAAAGTTGTAAAGCGCGTACTTATTGGCGATATTCACGGCCTGCAGTCGCAAACTCCATCGGTAATTGTCACCTCTGAAGATGTTGTCTTCGCCAATAGCGGCGTCGAACAGGTTGCGTGGTTGGATCCGCTGCGGATTCTTGTCGTTGTTCCCCGTGTTCGGAGCGGGAATTTTCACCAGGTTCGAGGTGTATTCCGAAGCTGGGCATGGGGTTGGTAGCGGGGTGGTCGGAGTAGCCTTGATACCCTCGCAGGTAAGTCCAGCCTGGAATTCCTCGTCCGCCGTCAGCCCACTCAAATCAACCGCTGGTTGTCCGTTCAGCGTTGTCGACGTGCCGTCGCATGGAGTGTTCGGATCACTGGACGCCAACCCATAACAGGGCACCGATCCGGCAACCAGGCCGCTGTCATACCGCCAATTGAATCCTATCCAGGGCTTGAAGAAACCTGATCCCGGCACTTGATATTGCACATGCGTTGTCTCATTGAATCGTTCGTCATGGTCGATGCGAAACGGATATCCTCCGCTCTGCACAGTAGCGCCGGCCCCGGCAGCTTGCGGTGGGAAGAAGCGCGCGGCCACCGAAGACATGACCACGAAGGCACTGATGTTGTGATAGTTGGGGACATCCGCGCGGAGCGCGAAGCCAGGGATCTTGGAATTATGCCAGTCAATGGGAAAGGTGATGGGAGTATTGCCCAGGACGCTAAAGTCGAAGGCGTTGTGGGTGTACTTCCAAATGTAATCTCCACTGAAGACGAAGTTCTTCCCAGCCGCCTGCTGGAAGCCAGCGTGGAACTCATTGCGGAACCCGGGCTGAAGCGTTCCAGAGACTCCGGGCGTGCAAAGCAGCAGGGGAGCCAGCACAGCATTGGAACATCCGGAGCTCGAGAGCACCAGGTTTTCGTTGAAGGGTGATTCCAGAGTGCGCGCATAGGAGACCCGCAGCACGGTGCCGGTAGGCTTGAGGCTGTAAGCGACACCCACACGTGGCTCGGCTTGGCGCGCAACCGTCAGACCGTTGTATAGATCGCCACGGATACCAACATTGAAGAGCCAGTTCCCGGCTTTGATCTGATCCTCAACATACAGAGCCAGTTCCTTTACATCGGTGTGACCGAAATAGTTGTAAAGGCTGCCGCCACGTGTCAGGTCGTACGGCGCGAGAACAGAATTGTAGGTACCGGTAGGGTTTACTGCCGGATCGTTGGATACGAAACCAAACCCAGCGCATTGCGTAGGATCGGAAAAGCCCGGCTGAGCAACACCATTGGCGTCGACGCAGGGGGAGTTGTAGGTGGGGTCGACCACGCCAAGACTGTCATTCTCCCGCAGGAACGTTTGCTGGTAGACCGCACCCATCTTGATGTTGTTGATACCCTTTTGGTAGGACAAATCGGAGCGCAGCCCGGCATTGGTCAGAGTTCGATACTGTGAGATCGAGGAGGTTTGCAGGTTTGCGGGACCGAGATCAGCCAGCGGATCGCCGCTGGGATAGTAATTGTAGGCATCCCGGCGAACGTAGGCACCAAAGTTTAGCACCGCATTGGTTCCGAGGACGCGGGTATAGGTGGGTGCGATATCGAAGGTTTCAATCTTGGATAGCTGGTTGGTGTTCCCGACATTGCCGAAAACCGGGTCGGGGCTGGAGCCCGCGCTAACCACGTTCGATATGTTCAGGTTATCGTAGGCGTTCGGAGTCTGGAACCACGAACGGCTGTAGTTCAGGTTCAGGTGCACAGAATCGACCGGGGTAAATTGGTAGTCCACCCGGTCAAAGGCATTCTCCTCGTTGCCCTTGTCATGGAAGACGACGAACTCCGGGGGGTCCAGGAAACGTCCGGTATTCAGGCCATCGAATTCGACAAAGTTTCCCCAGTTTTTGCCGCCATAGCCCAGATCAAAACTTCCTGTGGCTGAACCGAACGCTCCGTAGGAAGCCGCAAAATCGCCGGTCGGTTTGGTCAGTCCTTGACCTGACCGCGTGGTCGCCACGATGACCAAACTGGTCTTTCCACCGTACTCCGCCGGAGGCGCGCCTGATATCACCTCGATGGACTGAATCGAGTTCAGCGGAAGCTGGTTGGAGAACACCTTGCTCTGCTGATCGGTGATCGGCTGACCGTCTATCGAAAAGGAATTGGATGCGTGATCACCGAGACCATGAAAAAGGCCGTTGGAGTCGGCGGCGACGCCGGGCGACGACAGAGTTACCAGAGAACTTAGAGAGGACGACTGGCTTTCCAGGGGCAATTTCTGGAAGAGGCCGCGGTCTACATCGGTATGAAAGGTGGGGTCATTTTCCAACAGATCTTCCCCGCCAACCACGGTGACGGTGGTGGACTCGCCCGCAACCTTTAAGGTAATGCCTACGTTCACCGGAATATCGGATCGCACATCTGCATCTTGGCCGACGCCGCCGAAGCCGGTGGCCTTGGCGGTTAGGTGGTAGGGGTTGAAGGGTAGATTGCTGAACTGAAACCGTCCGGTGCTGTCCGTCTTTGAAGTCCGAAGATACCCGCTGACTGGGTTTTCGACCGTGACGGTTGCTCCTGGGACGACTGCGCCAGAGGGATCCGTAACTGTGCCGCTAATTGAGCCAGAGTTGGATTGTGCCTGGACCGTCCAGAGGATCGCTGAGGATAGAAATACGAATGCGAACGAGAGAATACTGCGCGTAGGCAAGCGCATGAGAAGCCTCCTGAGATACCTGATTTTTGAGATAGAGCTGCTTAGGCGTTGGCAGTCTGTTCAGGCGGAGGCCGGGTAAAGAGGGAGAATACAAAAAAGAATTGAGCACGAACCGGCTGCAGGGCAGCCGGTACCCTTGCCGCGACAGGGATGCTGCGCGGCAGAATTTGCGGAACGGATGGTTGAACCACCAGGTGGGCGACGTGGCAAAGCGCGCAGTCGGGCTGGACCGCTTGGCCGTCCGGGTGCGTGTGCACCAACTGCACGATCCCGCCAAAAACAATCAGTGCGCAGCAAAGAAAGCCGAGCGCCACCCAGTGCAGATGTCGTGTTCTTAGATTACGGCTGCCCCTTGGCATAGGCGCCTCCATAGATCCTGTGTTTTTGCGTTTGACGTTGCTTTATGCGAAAGCAATGTCCACAGGTGGAGGCCGTGTGAAGAGAGAAAATAGCGCGTAGTGCCTGGGGTGGACTGGCTGCGGCTGGGTAGATATTGCAGCCACAACATGTACGATCGGCGCCACGGATTGCGGAATAGATGGTTGAATAACCAGGTGGGCAGTATGGCAAAGCGCGCAGTCAGACTGAACGGCTTGACCATCAGGGTGAATATGTCCAACCTGCAGGATCGAGGCGCAAACAATAAGTGCACAGCAGAGAAAGCCAAGCGCTACCCACAACGTATGACGTGCTCTCTGGATGGGACGGGCGCTTAACATTCCTAGCGAGTATAACCCACAAACGTTGCAAGATAGCAAGCAGTGGGCAAGTGGTTTTTACGATATACGATCCCTCAGACGCCGAGCGTAACTGCATCCACTCGCCAAACGCGGATCTTCACCTCCACGCGAAAGATTGGATGGTCGATGAGTGTGGACAAAATGCCGCATAGGACCGCAACCCGCCTGGGGCTGCAATCCTATGCGACAACCATGGGAGCCGGAGTTATGCCGGCGAACACACCTCTACTCAGCGTATCTTGAGCGGGAGCAGCTTAAGCAGTCGGAACGGTATGCGGCTGTGGGCTACCCTTCTTGGCAGCCATTTTCTCTGCAGCACTGGGTACTATGTCGATCGAACTGCCGTTGGAGGTCTCAACCGCCTCTAAATAGTCCGTCCCTCCATACTTATTGAAGAGGACTTCCGGCTTCCCCTTCGACGTTTTGGAGGACGGCCGCGTCTCCAGAATGACCGAGTGTGAGCCAGCGGTATTCGAAAGCTCAAAGATGGAAGGCTCATCCCCGCTTTGTCTCAGGGTGTAGGTTCCCGCGGGCATTTTCGCATTCCCTGCGTAAAAGCTCGAGGACATGTGGAAGTTATAAGCAGCATTCTGGGCAAATGAGGGCGAGCCGCCCATCAGCGTCATCATGCCTACTAAGGCAACTAGGACAGCACTCTTCTTCACGGTTATTCTCCTTTTCGGTACGAGTCTGGAGGCCATTGCACCTGGATTTGCGCTACAGCCTGCGTGGCCTGTAATGAAAGATGCTCCAGTCACATCCGACTACGAGCCGGCTTTGTTTGAAACTGTCATTTGCGACAGGTGGGCTCATTGCGGGGCAAGGCTGTTAGAATTCTTCGGCATGACTTTCCGTGACCATCACAGTCCGCGCGCGCTGCGCTCCAAAGTAGCTCTCAATTCCCTCCCCTATCGTCTCCTTATGTTCGGCCTGATCCTGGCCACGATGGGCGTCGTCTCCTGCGTAGTAAGAGCTCAGGAAAAAGCCAAGCCCCCGGGTGAAGACTGGATTCGGTTATTCAACGGAGACGACCTTACCGGCTGGACCAAAATCGGCAAGGAGAGCTGGACGGTGGAAGATGGGCTGATCCACGGAAAAGGCCTGACCAAGGACTACGGGTATCTGCAAACCGCCAAAGACTACCAGGACTTTCAGCTTTCCCTGCGTTTCAAATGCGTGGGCGATGGCAACAGCGGTGTCTTCTTCCATAGCGAATTCAAGCCGGGAACCGCGGATGTAACGCAGGGAATGCAGTTTGAAATCGACTGCAAAATGATGCATCACACGGCCGGTGTTTATGCGGAAGACGGCCGCGGGTGGGTGGTTTGGCCGGCGCCGGAGAACGAAGGTGTCGTCCGTATGGGCGACTGGAACGACTATCTCGTGGAAGTAGACGGCAACCGCTACCGCTCCCGCCTGAACGGCGTACCCATGGTGGACTTTACCGACCCCAAGCCCACTTCATTCGATGGCAAGATTGCCTTGCAATTGCACGCCGGCGGACAAGGCAACATGGAATTCAAAGACATCTGGATACGAGACCTCTCTCACCGCTAGGGCTTTTTTGCTAATGGCGTAGACCAGGAAACTGAACTCAACGCGCCATTCCGCCAAAACCGGGGCCCCGGGGTACGCGGTCTTTGCGTGCCTGGGGTGGAAGAATGGCGCACATAACTGATCCCACCGGACCACTCGTATTAGCAAAAATGCCTTAGCGCTCACGCAGGGACTGGTAGACGGTGGCCTTGCCCTCAACAACGTTGGCAACGTAGTGGCCATCGGAGAGAAATTGCATCACCCTTTTGCCTTCCTGTGCGAGTTTGGCCCAGCGCGAGCTGGTACTCGCGTTTTGCTCTACACCGCGCAGAGCCAGGCCTTCGAATTTGAAATCCACTTCGCGTAATTTGGATCGCGAGGTCCGCCGGACGGGGTAATGCTCATCGTTGAGGGTCACGGTTTTGGCGTCTTCCACCATCACCTGCCGCCACACGGAGAGAAGGGCGTCTTCTAAGCTCGTGGCCATCGCAGATCATATTCTCAGATGCCCCTCATCGATGGATAGACCTGCTTGACACCAAACTCATATCGGCATTTAATCGCGCTCGTTCCCTTTCTGTCTTGAAACTATGCGCCTCAGGATCTCGCTCCTACTCGCCGGCTCCCTGCTCATCTCGGTCGTGGGTTGCAAAAAATCCCCTCCTCAAACCGCCGCCGGCGATGGGGCAGATTGGCCCATGTATGGAAGGACGACCGACGAACAGCGGTTCAGCCCCTTAAGCCAGATCAACGAGCAGAGCATTGGCCGGCTCGGCCTCGCCTGGAGTAAGGAACTGGGCACCACCCGCGGCCTGGAAGCTACGCCCATCGTCGCCAACGGCGTGATCTACACCACCGTCGAGTGGAGCGTCGCCCTGGCCATGGATGCCAGGAGCGGCGCAATCCTGTGGACCTTCGATCCCAGGGTGAATCGCGCCCACGCCCGCACCATCTGCTGCGACGTGGTCAATCGAGGCGTAGCCCTCTACCACGGCAAGGTGTACCTGGGCACCCTCGACGGCCGGCTCATCGCGCTCGATGCCAAGTCAGGACATCCGGTCTGGCAGGTACTCACGGCAGATCAGTCTCATCCGTATGCGATTACCGGGGCTCCTCGCATTGCCAAGGGAATGGTGTTGATCGGCAACGCCGGCGGGGAGTTTGGAGTGCGAGGGTATCTCTCCGCCTACGACGCCGAAAGCGGGAAGCTGATCTGGCGCACCTACACTGTGCCCGGCGACCCGGCGCTAGGATTCGAGTCGAAAGCAATGGAGAATGCCGCGAAGACCTGGCACGGAAAGTGGTGGGTTGCGGGCGGCGGTGGCACGCCTTGGGATTCCATCGTTTACGACCCCGGCCTCGACCTCATCTACGCTGGCACCGGCAACGGAATCGTATGGTACCGCGATCTGCGCAGTCCGGGAGGAGGCGACAATCTGTATATCGCCTCCATATTGGCGCTGCGCCCCAGCACCGGGGAGCTCGTCTGGTATTACCAGGTGACCCCGGGGGATAACTGGGACTACGACGCTACGCAGCCTCTCATGCTCGCCGATTTGAACATCGGCGGCGCAGTACGCAAGGTGATCATGCAGGCGTCGAAGAACGGATTTTTCTACGTGCTCGATCGCCAGACCGGCCAGTTCCTTTCTGCAAAAAAGTTCGTCAACGGCGTCACCTGGGCCACCGGGGTCGATCCAAAGAGCGGACGGCCGATCGAATCGCCAACTGCATATAACGGCCTGCAGGCGGTGCTGGTTTCCCCTGCACCGGGCGGCGCGCACAACTGGTATCCCATGGCGTTTAATCCCGCCACGGGCCTGGTCTACGTGCCGGCAAGAGAGGGGTCCCCCGCGCTGCACGCTCCAGACAAGCATTGGACATCAAATACCACCGACTGGAATCTTGGAGGAGATGCGGCCTACCACGGGCCGCTGCTGGCCAGGTACAACTCTTATCCGCAAATGACCGGCCACCTGATCGCCTGGAACCCGGTCGAACAGCGGGCGGTGTGGAATGACTCTCTTCCCCTGGTCGAAAGCGGCGGCGTGCTGGCGACGGCGGGCAACCTGGTCTTCCAGGGCCGCTCCGACGGAATGCTCTGCGCCTATCGCGCCACCGACGGCAAGAAACTCTGGGAGTTCTACGCGGGCACTGGCATTATGGCCGCGCCGGTCACGTATCTCCTCGATGGAGTGCAATACATTACGCTCATGGTGGGTTGGGGCGGCTCGGCCGGAATCAATAATCTCCCGGGCAGCGGCCCGGTCAAACCCGGTTATGGCCGCGTCGTTACCTTCTCCCTCGACGGCAAAGCAAAACTCGACATTCCGCCCTACGGACATCAAGGGCCGCCTTCTCCTGCCATCCGCATGAACGCCACGCCAGTGACTCTCCGCGAAGGAGAAATCCTATACAACCGGGAGTGCTTCTACTGCCATGGGGCGGGGGTAGTCTCCGGCTCCGGAGTTCCTGACCTTCGCTATGCCACTGCCGCCACCCATCATCGATTTGCGGCGATTGTGCTGGCAGGAGCCCTCCAGCAGGGTGGCATGCCATCGTTCAAAGACGCCCTCAAGCCGGAGGAAGTGCGCGCGATCGAGGCCTATATTTTGTCTCGCGCTGCCGCCGCCCAGCAGTCTGCAAGCAAAGTGCCTTGAGTGCTGTAAGCTTTACCCCCAGACAAAACAATTCAAAACACCAGGCTTTTTCCCGGAGGCAACACCGATGAACGAACCACAGCCGGATCACATTCTGCAGGTGGGAATGGGTTTTATGGCATCGAAGGCGCTGTTGAGCGCCATCGAAATGGAACTATTCACCGAACTGGCCGACCGCTCCGAGCCTCTGGAAATGCTGCAAGGGCGGCTTGGGCTGCATCGCCGCGCCGCGCGGGATTTTCTCGATGCGCTGGTGGCGCTGAAATTTCTCCAGCGCAGGGACGGCAACTACAGCAACACGCCGTCCACCGCGTTCTTCCTCGATAAGCGCAAACCCTCTTACATTGGCGGCATTCTCGAGATGGCCAACCACCGGCTCTATCCCTACTGGGGTCATCTCACCACTGCGTTGCGCACCGGCGCTCCACAAAACGAATCCAAGGATGGCGGTCCCGACCCTTTCGTGGCCCTCTATGCCGACCCCGCGCGTTTGAAACAGTTCCTGGGGGCCATGACGGGTGTAAGCCGTGGGGCCAACATGGCCATTGCACGGCTCTTCCCCTGGCAGCAATACCGAACCGCTGTCGATTTCGGCACCGCCCAGGGGGATTTAATCACGCAGGTAGCCCTCGCCAATCCGCATATCGAAGGAACTGGATTCGACCTTGCAGCGGTTGGTCCTATTTTCGAAGAGTATGTCGCGGCCAACGGGCTGTCGAGCCGAGTGAAGTTTGCTCCCGGGAGTTTCTTCGACCAGCCTCTGCCAAAAGCGGACGTGGTCATGATGGGCCATATTTTGCATGACTGGGACCTGGAAACAAAGCGAATGCTGGTCGCGAAAGCCTTCGATGCATTGCCACCTGGCGGGGCCTACATCGTCTATGAATCCATCATTGATGATGATCGATCGAGCAACGCCTTCGGCTTGCTGATGAGCCTGAATATGCTGGTCGAGACCGCCGGCGGCTTCGACTACACCGGGAGCGACTGCATGCAATGGATGAAGGAAGCAGGCTTCCGCGAGACCCGGGTAGAACATCTTGTCGGCCCCGACTCCATGGTCATTGGCATTAAGTAACGAGGCGAACATTGAGCGACCATCTCCTGATACGAACGGCCGATAAAACCGATTTTGCGCAATGGAAAGTACTATGGGACGGCTACAACGCGTTTTACGGCCGCAAAGGACCGACCGCGCTGCCTGACACGGTTACAAACATGACGTGGTCGCGCTTCTTCGATGGCTATGAGCCGATGCATGCTTTGGTTGCGGAGCACTCGGGGCAGCTACTCGGCCTGGCGCACTTCCTCCTTCACCGCACCACGATTTCCATTGAGTCCATCTGTTACCTGCAAGACCTATTTACCCTGGAAGCTGCGAGAGGCAAGGGTGTAGGCCGTGCGCTCATCGAAGACGTTTATCGATACGCGAAACGTGCAGGCTGCAGCAGGGTGTACTGGCACACCCATGAGACAAATGCCACCGCGATGAGACTATACGACAAGGTCGCGGAGAAACCCGGCTTTGTTGTGTATCGCAGGAATGTTTGATCCCCAGGCCGCTGCCGCAAATCACACCTCAATTCGCCGCCGCCTGCAGGGAGAGGAGCCTGGCCAGGCAGTCGGCTGAGCAGAACCCGCAGTTGCCAACCCAAAACTCTCCACTGGTCGCCCGCGAAGAGGGCGGATGAGCAATCTTATGGATGTCTGTGGTCAACCTGGGCGAAGTCCTCTATGTCTTGCTCAAGCATGTTGGCGAGCAGCGTGCCCGTCACTATGTCCAGGTGCTTCAGCATGTGGTCACGATGGTCGAAGCAGAAGCACCTCAAGCTCTTAGGGCGGCAGAACTGAAACACCATTACAAGCTTGCCTACGCGGACAGTTTTGCTGCCACACTGGCAGTCACATTGAAAGCGACGCTGGTCTCAGCCGATCCGGGGTTCGAAAAGCTTGGCAAATCGATCAAGTGGCTCCGTCTGCCAAAGTTCGCCCACTAGTTCCTGTTATCTCCCACCTGCGAAACTGCTCTACAACATTTACAGTTTGCTATTCGGAACGAAGTGCCTGGACAGGTTCAATCGAAGCAGCGCGGCGAGCAGGGATGAGTGCGGCGGCGAGAGAAACCAGCAACATGCCCAACCCAGCGGCAACCAAGCTCACTGAGTCGTGGGGCGAAAGCCGAAAGAGCATGGAAGCCATCAGTCTCGACGTGAACCACGCGAGCGGCAATCCGACGATGAGGCCGGCGACGATCAGGGTGAGACTTTCGCGAACGATCATCCACAGCACCTCGGCACGGGCTGCTCCAAGCGCCATACGCACACCTATCTCTGTCGTGCGGCGTGAGACGCGGTAAGCCAGCGTCCCATACAGCCCGACAGCAACCAGCGTCGCTGCCAGAGCGCCGAAGAAGATGGCCAGCCGTGCGAATAAAGCCGGCATCAGGTAGGTTTCCTCAAAGCCGGTCCGCAGAAGCTGGGGATTACCCAGCGGAGCGTTGGGATCGAGATCGCGGACGGTCCGTCGAACCGCAGGAAGAAGGCTCATCGGGTCGCCGGACGCTCGAATTTCCACATCCATACCCTGAATCACTTTTTGCTGCCGATAGCTACCCCAGATCATCGGCATCGGGTCTTCATCACTGGAAGCGTATTTGCTGTCCCGCGCGACTCCCACGATGGTAGCGACATGCTTGGCATCGCCGACCGTGTGGCCAATGGGATAAATCCCCTTGAGATAGCGGTCGACCAGAGTTTGGTTGACGACAACCACCCTCTGCGCCGTCTGTGTATCGGATTGCCCGATGTCGCGGCCGGCGATCATTGGAATCCCCAGAGTGGCGAAGAAATCCGGGCCGACCAGATTGCTGCGCAGCATGTTCCTGCCGTTGTCCCATGGGTATAGATGTCCGTCGATGGTGAGCGGAGCGTTGTCTGACCAGCCGGTACCGGGGCGGAGTTCAGCCAGGGTCACTGACTTTACCCCGGGGAGCGCCCGCAGACGTTCTGTAAGTTGCGTATAGAAAGCCAGTGAGTGGGCGTAATCGGGTGCTCCCACGGGATGAATGCCCACCGCGAGGACACTCTCCGCCTGCATACCCAGGTCAACGTTCTGGTAGTTGCGCAAGGTGCGCAGCAGCAATCCGGAGGTAAAGAGCAGGACGACACAAAAGGCCATCTGCAGGACGATGAGGATTTTTCCCGTCGAGATGCGGCCCCGGGTTGATGTACTTTGCGTGCCTGAGCACTTAAGGACAAGTCCAACCTCTGTGCGAGCCGCAGTGCGCAAGGGAGCAACGCCAAACAGAAGTGCGCAGAGGACCGAAATCGTCAGAGTAAAAAGAAACACCGGCTTGTCTGGTGAAAGACTCACTTCCAACTCCGACCAGATGGCGAGCAGGCGAGTAGCTTCCACGGCAAAGAACCAGCCCAGCAACGAGCCTGCTATAACCAGAACGCCGCTCTCGGTAAGCAGTTGCCGAAATAGCGGTCTCCTGCCGGCGCCCAGGGCGAGTCGCAGGGCGAATTCGCGTTCGCGCACGGAGCTGCGCGCGACCAGGAGCATGATGATGTTCACACAGGCAATGATCAGAACCAGTACGACCATACCCATCAGAATGCGCAGAGGGTCGCGGTACTGGCTGCTCGCAGTGCCCAATCCTTGAACCGGCACCAGGGTCAGCTCCAACTTCTGTCCGTTTTTCCTGTCTTCGGCGCCTGTGGTCTCGTAGGCCGCATGATTGAAGAGAGGATTTATTCTTGCCCGCGCCTGTTGCAGGGTGACGCCGTCCTTCAGGCGCGCCATCAACATCAGGCTCCACCAGTTGGGGCTGGCATAGAGCGTATTCAGGCTGGTTGCAGGCGTTCCCCAGGAATTTAATTCGGGTCGGTTCTGCAGCGGCACCCAAAGATCGGTCGCCGAGCCGCCGGATTCCACTCCGTAAAAGCCGGGTGCGCTTACGCCGGTGACGGTGAACGGTACCCCGTTGACGAAGATCGCCTTGCCAATAACATTGGGATCACGGTTGAAACGGCGGGTCCAGTATCCGTAGCTGATGACAGCGGCCTGCGCGTGCCGGTCCTCATCGGCGGAAGTAAAGGGCTGGCCGGCCGCCATACCCACGCCGAGCGCGGAGAAGAAGTTTCCGCTTACTTCATTCGCGTCGATTTCCTCGGGCGTATCTGCGAAGCGAACCGCGGTCTTATATTCAGAGAGCGGAGCATAGACGATCACGTCGGAGAACGCCGAACGGTCTTCTTTCAGCCGGCGATAGACATTGATGCCGAAGGTGTAGCGCGAGTCTCCAATGTTCCCGACGCTCGGCGGCATGTGGGCATGGGTCAGGTAGAAGAGCTGTTTTGGTTCGTGCACTGGCAGCATACGCAGCAACACCGCGTTCATCACGCTGAAGACAGCAGTGTTGGCGCCAATGCCCAACGCCAGCGTGGCAATGACCGTGATGGCGAAACCGGGCGAATTTCGGATTTGCCGTATGGCGTAGCCAACATCCTTAAGCATCGTCTGCATGCAATCCCCCTGATTCACCGATGACGCACATAGGAGGAATGCAATCCTTTCACCACTTCAGACGAGACGCAACTGGATCGATACCGGCTAATCAAGATCACCGCGCAGCTACGCATCACGTCATACGTGTCCGAAATCGCTCAGGAGCTGTTCGTAATCGGACACTGCTTTTGATGTCTGAGGACCCCCTTGACATCCGACAAGAAGGTGAGTGATGCTGTTGTCGAACATCGAGGGGAAGATGGCGCAATCCACAGATCTGCTGCAGGGCACGCTGGACATGCTGATTTTGAAGACACTCGCTCCAGGCCAGGAACATGGGTGGGCGATCGCGCAGCGGATCCAGCAAATGTCGAATGATGTATTGCAGGTCGGGCAAGGGTCGTTGTATCCGGCGCTGCACCGGTTGGAGTACAGAGGCTGGATAAGGGCGGAATGGGGCGCTTCTGAAAACAATCGGCGGGCGCGGTTCTATTCGCTGACGGCTGCGGGACGGAAGCAACTGAACGCAGAACTGGAGAACTGGGATCGGCTGACGGGTGCGGTCAACCTGGTGCTGCAGAGAACGTAGCCCGGAACAGGAGTACGTTATGTTGACCGAGTGGTGGTCACGGTTGCGCTATTTCATGGCGGGAAAGAAGCGCGCGGAAGTGGATGAAGAGATCCAGTTTCACCTGGAGCGCGAGTTCGAGGCCAATGTCGCCGCGGGCATGACGGCCGCGGAAGCAAAGAGGCGAGCCGCCATCGCGTTCGGGGGCCGGGAGCGCGCACGAGAACGGTGCCGGCAGGAGCGGCCGTCATTCTTTCTGGAAGCGCTGGGGCGCGATCTGCGTTACGCCCTGCGCGGGCTACGGCGGAATCCGGGGTTCACCGCTGTAGCGGTGCTAACGCTGGCGCTGGCAATTGGGGCCAACGCGACCATCTTCAGCCTGATCGATCAGGCGTTGGTGCGGGCTCTCCCGGTGGCGAATCCAAATGAGCTGGTGGTACTGAGCTTTGCCGGGTCGAATCCTGGGCATACGCACTCCGACGGCGGAGACGGCCCGGGGCGCATGCATGAGTTTTCGTATCCCATGTACCGCGACTTGCGCGATCGGAACACGGTGCTCAGCGGGCTGATCGCGGAGTCAAAGGTGACCCTGGGAGTGGAGTGGAACAACCATGCCGAGTCGCTGCCGGCCGAGATGGTGAGTGGGAATTACTTCGCCACGCTGGGGGTGCGGCCAGCGGTGGGACGTCTGTTTGGAACCAGTGACGAAACAGCTCCGGGGGCGAACCCGGTCGCGGTGCTCAGTTTTGACTACTGGAAGTCACACCTGGCGGAAGCGCCCGTGGCCGGCAAAACGCTCATGGTGAACGGGAGCCCCTTCGAGATTGTCGGCGTGGCCGCCCCGGGATTCTCCAGCATGGTGTGGGGGCACACGCCGGACATATTTGTTCCCCTCACGATGGAGCAACTGCTGATGCCGGAATGGCCGTATCTGACTGATCGCCAGGCCTATTGGATCAATGTAGCGGGACGGCTGAAGCCGAATGTAACCCGAGCCCAGGCGGAGGCGTCGCTGAACACGCTGTTTCTGGCGCTCCGCGCAGGAGAATTCACACTGCTCCACGATCAGTCGCAGCAGGCAAGGCAGAAGTTCCTCACCAAGGCGCATTTGAATGTCGATGCGGGAGCGAAGGGCTTCAGCCCCATGCGAGACGATGTGCAGATGCCGCTGACGATCATGATGGGGATGGTGCTGCTGGTGATCGGCATGGCGGTAGTGAACGTGGCCAGCCTGCTGCTGGTGCGCGCAGCAAGCCGCGCCCGCGAGTTTTCTGTGCGCTACGCGCTGGGAGCAACGGGGCCGCAGATTCTGCGCCAGCTGCTGGCCGAGGGAATGCTGCTGGGATTGGTGGGAGCGGCGCTGGGGCTTGCGATTACGCCGCAAGCGCTGCGCCTGCTCATCCGCTGGATGTCGAAAGGGTCCGGAAACGAAATGCCGTTCGCGGCTACGCTCGACTGGCGAGTGCTGGCATTCACGCTGGGAGTGACGTTGCTGGCGAGTTTGCTGTTTAGTCTGGCGCCGGCGGCGCAGTTCAGGAATCCAAGGCCGGCACAAGCCATGAAGCAGCAGATGGGAATGGGCGGAAGCGGGTCGCTGAAGTTTCGGCGCACCTGCGTGGCGCTGCAGATCGGATTCAGCCTGCTATTGATTGTGGCGGCCGGACTGTTTGTGCGAACGATCGATAACCTGCGCCGCGTGAATACAGGATTTGCAACGGATCACTTGCTGGCGTTTGATCTGGACCCGTCTTTGGCAGGATATCCGGCGGCGGAGGTTGCTCCCCAGGAGCAGCGGGTGCTGGATGCGGTGAGCGCGCTGCCCGGCGTTCGTGGCGTAGGTGCGACGAACGATACCGATCTGGCGGGAGACGATCGCCAGGGAGACATGGTTCCACTGGGGAGCACGCCGAAACCGGACGAGGAATTCACCGTGGAACTGCCGTGGGTGAGTGACGGGTACCTCCAAACGCTGGGCGTGCCGCTGGTGGTGGGACGGTATTTCAATGCGGGCGATACGGCAACGTCGCCACGAGTGGCAATTGTGAACGAGAGTTTCGCAAAGCATTACTTCGGCAGTGCCCAGGAGGCCCAGGGGCATCAGGTGTATCGGCCGAACAAACCGAATACCGATACGATGATCGCGGGCGTGGTGCGGGATGTAAAACACTCTAGCGTGCGCGATCCGGCAGTACCCACCTGCTATACCCTGTTCGCGCAGGCACAGCGGCAGACCGGGCTGACGTTTTACGTGCGCACGTGGCAGCCGCCGAACGCGGCGACGGGGAGTATTCGCGCGGCCGTTGCGCAACTCGACACTAAGCTGATTGTTGGCAACCTACGCACCATGACTGAAGAGATCGACACGAGCCTTCTGGCGGAGCGCGCGATCGCCATGCTGGCCACAGCATTCGGCGTGCTGGCAACGCTACTCGCGGGTATTGGGATGTATGGCATTCTGGCGTATTCGACAGCGCAGCGGACGCGCGAGATTGGCCTCCGTATGGCGCTGGGGGCGCAGCGCGCGACGGTCATGGGGCTCATCCTGCGCGAAGTGCTGCTTCTGGCCGGCGGTGCGATGGCAGCGACAGTTCCGCTGGCAATGCTCGGAACGCAGGCGGTACGGAGCCAGCTATTCGGCGTGTCGGTGGCCGACCCAGTGGCGTATGGGGCGGCCATTGTTACAATTTGCCTGGTGGCTGCCTTGGCAGGATTCATTCCCGCGCGCCGCGCCGCGACCATCGATCCTGCGCGCGCATTGCGCACCGAGTAGGTCGGCAGGCAGCTTGCTTCATAGGCAGCGAAGGCTGGGTGCCCCATTCAAGCCCGATTCTGGGCTTGAGTGGGATACCACAGCACTTGTTGCGCCTTTTCTTGTCGCCAGGAGAGGCCATCCCACCCAGCCTTCGCTGCTAGGGATGACAGAGGACCGGGTGGTGCGATCCAGCCCGAGAAGTGTTCAATAGCGGACACATGATTGTTAAATCTGCACATTCCCGTCTGCGGCAGCAATCTTCCGGATTTATTGCAAAGGATTTATGCCAAACCTCGTTGGAGACAAACGTGCTCCATACCATCGCGCAAGAGGGGGGTTCGAGGATACCGGATGCATATCCCGCTTTCTGAGTTTCGTTATGCGCTGCGGCAGTTGCGTAAGAACCTGGGCTTCACCACCGTAGCGGTTTTAACCTTGGCCCTCGGCATAGGAGCCAACAGCGCAATGTTCAGCGTTGTTTATGCCGTTCTCCTGCGTCCGCTTCCCTTCCACGACTCCAGCCGCCTGGTGGCCATCCAGCCCACAGAGCCCGGCCGCCACGATGACATTGGAGTCTCTTATCCCTCGTTCCTGGACTGGAGAGCGCGGAGTCATGCCTTCGAGGGCATGTCCGCATTTCACCAGGGAGATTTCACCCTTACAGGAAGAGGCGAGCCCGCACATTTGACCGGCGTGGTCGCTTCTGCAAATCTGTTTTCCGTGTTGGGTATTGCCCCTGCGCTGGGAAGAGGATTTCTTCCTGGTGAAGACAAACCGGGCACCAGCCCACCGATCGTCCTGAGCCATAGTCTTTGGCAAAGCCGTTTTGCCGCAGACAAGAAAATCATCGGTCAGAACCTGACCCTGGACGGTCACTCCTATGGTGTCGTTGGCGTGATGCCGGCGGGATTTCAATTCCCGGTAGAACGCACCCCAATGGATTTTTGGACCACCATGGCTCTCGATACACGAGGGCCCACGCCGATGACTTCTGACCGCGGAGTGGC
The DNA here is from genome assembly GCA_963721125.1 of uncultured Acidobacteriaceae bacterium. Classification (GTDB taxonomy): domain Bacteria; phylum Acidobacteriota; class Terriglobia; order Terriglobales; family Acidobacteriaceae; genus PALSA-350. The sequence goes on from CAVRHZ010000002.1 coordinate 1,177,627, forward strand.
CTATCTTGACGTGATCGGCAGACTGAAAGCCGGTGTCACTCCCGTGGCCGCGCAGACGGAAATGGCCGGTGTACAGAACGGGCTAAACCTGCAATATCCGGAGAACGGGGCAAGAGGTATCCGCGTTGTGCGAGAACTGGATGCGGTGGTAGGCGAGATGCGCCAGGGTCTGGTCATTCTGTTTGGCGCAGTCGGTCTGGTTCTTCTCATTGCCTGCGTTAACCTGTCGAATCTATCGTTGGCCAGGGCAAGCTCACGAAGCAAGGAGATAAGTATCCGCAAAGCGCTAGGAGCGACGCAATCGATGATTCTGCGCCAGCTTCTTATCGAAAGCCTGGTGCTCGCAGCGGGAGGGGCGGCCCTCGGTCTAGTATTCGCATCCTGGGCAATTCAACTTCTTACACGACTGGCGCCCGGTGAGCTACCACGAGTAATGGAGAGCGGCCTCAACTTGCAGGTGCTGGCATTTACCGCTACGGTTGCGCTTTTGACCAGCATTATCGTAGGGATGATTCCTGCTTTTCAGGGGGGCAACGATGAACTGGCTGCCTCCATGAAGGAGGATAGCCGGAGTGGCACTGAATCACGCGTGCGGCGCCGTCTCAGGTCCGGGCTGATCGTGACGGAAATGGCTTTTGCCATCGTGCTGCTGGTGGGCGCCGGTCTCCTACTGCGAAGCCTTCTGAGCCTGGAGAAGGTAGATCCCGGCTTTGCCAAAGATCACGTCGTGACCTTCGGCCTCGACTTGACCTACGACCATGCCCACAAGGTGGAGTTCTATAAGCAGCTGATGACAAAGATTCGGGCCACTCCGGGTGTTCGTTCCGCCAGCGCCGCAATTCCCCTCCCGCTGGAGGCGGATGACATGAGGACAAGCTTCGACGTGGAAGGCCATCCCATAAAGAAATCGGAACGGCCCGTCACAACCCTCCACATCATCGATCGGGACTACTTTCACACTCTGCAGATTCCACTTCTGCGCGGCCGCGAATTCAATCCTCAGGATGATGTATCGGGAGCGACGCCGTCCGTGATCATCAGTCAGAGGTTGGCTCAGCAGGTCTTCCACTCGGACGATCCCATCGGGTGCCGGATTCGACCAGATGTTGGAACTGGAGATTCGGGTGCGCCGATGCGGGTGGTTGTCGGAGTAGTGGGTGATGTAAAGGCGGAGGGTCTGAGTGCGCCTTCGATTGCGGAATCGTATATCCCCTACTCCCAACTGCCGATGATGGACATGTCAGTGGTCGTGCGCAGCGAAATCCCCCCTGCAGACCTGGTGCCCACGTTGACGGGTGAGGTCCAGTCCTTGGATCCTTCGCTGCCTCTGCTGCACGTTAAGACACTGGACGACTACGTAAGCGATTCCGTCGGTGGTACGCGCTTTGAAGCCGTCCTCCTCGGCATCTTCGGCGGGTTGGCATTTCTGCTGACTTCCGTCGGACTTTACGGAGTGATTTCGTACACCGTCGCCCGGCGGACAAGAGAGATGGGGATTCGGCTCGCACTGGGCGCAAACCGCCAGGCAATCACCAGGATGGTTGTCACGAACGGGACCCATTTGGCTTGCATAGGAGTGGCGATTGGGTTGGCGGCTGCGTTCTTGTTGACGCGGCTTGTCGCCGGCCTGCTCTACGGCGTGGGACCCACGGACCCGCTAACGTTCGTCTGCGCCCCCGTCGCACTGCTTGCCATTGCCGTGCTCGCGAGTTACATTCCCGCACGCCGTGCGGCCAACGTGGATCCCATGGTCACGCTTCGCCAGGAGTGAGATAACGTGCTCTCCTGATCATAAAAAGGGCGAGAATGGAGCCTAACGCATGTCAAGCCTGCTTCAAGACCTTCGCTATAGCCTGCGGATGATGTTTCGCAATCGCTCGTTCACCATCCTTGCGGTGTTCACGCTGGCCATTGGCATCGGAGCGTGCACCACTGTCTTCACCTGGATCGATGGGATCCTGCTGCGTCCGCTCTCTGGCGTAGCATCGCCCGATCGCCTCGTGGCGGTTGAAACGTTGACCCCGAATGGCGCTTTTGTTCCCAATTCGTATCCTGACTACCGCGACTTCCGCGACCATCTAACACTCGTGAGCGGAATTGCCGTGACCCATCCCGCCGCTTTTAGCGTGGGGCAGCAAGACCATGCCGAGCGCGTCTGGGGTGAACTTGTTTCCGGCAACTTCTTCTCCGTTCTTGGCACAAGAGCCACGGCAGGGCGGGTTTTCCTGCCGGAGGAGTATGGAGACAAACCCGGCGCCTTCCCCCTGGTTGTGATCAGCGACCGCTTCTGGCGGTCGCACTTCAACGCGGATCCTTCAATCGTCGGTAAGACCATTCATGTCAACCAGCATGAACTCACGGTGATTGGCATCGCGGATCCTGCCTTTCACGGTTCGTTCGCGGGCGAGGCGTTTGACCTGTGGGTGCCATACATGATGCAGCCGCAGCTTAACGGCGTAGATGAATGGATGCTGCGCGACCGTGCAGACCGCAACATGTTTGGCATCGCACGGCTCAAGCCGGGCGTCACGCTCGATCAGGCTCGGGGCGAACTCGCCTCCCTGGCAACGCGCATGGCCGTCGCAGATGCCGATACCAACCAGGGCCTCAGCGCCACCATGCTGCCGCTTGCTAACTCGCACTTCGGGGCACAATCCTTGTTGCTGGCTCCGCTTCGCATCCTCATGGGAGTGTGCGGAGTTCTGCTCCTCATCGTCTGCGCTAACGTTGCTAATCTACTGCTGGCCCGGGCCACCGTTCGCCAGAAGGAATTCAGTACTCGCTTAGCACTGGGTGCAGGCAGGGCCAGGCTGGCCCGCCAAACGGTGACAGAAATCCTCCTGCTCTCGATCGCAGCGACGCTCTGCGGCCTCGCCGTCACCATGTGGATGAGCAATATCCTGGGTAAGCTGCTGCCGCCGGCCCAGCGCTCCATAGCCCTTGAGCTTCGCCTGAACTTCCATGTGTTCGCTTTTAGCGCGATGCTGTGCCTGGCCACTGCTTTTGCTGCCAGCCTGTTCCCTGCTCTCCAGGCTGGACGCACCAACCTGAACGAGAACCTGAATGAGGCCGGCCGCAGCGGGGTGGGAGGAGTACGCTCCCATCGGCTGCGCTCTTCATTGGTGGTCGCCGAAGTCTCGCTGGCGCTGGTGGCCCTCATTGGCGCCGCCTTGTTTGTTCGAGGATTCTCGGCTGCCCGCCAGATCGATCCCGGCTTCCACCCCGATCATGTACTGCTCTCGCAGTTCTATCTCGCCAGCAACGGTTACAGTCTCGAGCAGCGTAAGGAATTCACCCGTCGCCTCGGGGAAAAGCTTCAGTCCGCTCCCGGCGTTACCGGTGTGGCCTGGTCTGATTTCGTGCCCCTGGGCTTCGACGCCGGCTCTTGGGAACACCTGGAGGTGAGAGGGTACAACCCGAGGCGAGACGAGAACATGAAGATCTACCGCAACATGATATCGCCCGATTATCTGCCACTACTAGGGATCCCTATCCTCGAAGGCCGCAACTTCACTGCGCATGACGACGAGAAGTCCCCGCGGGTCATGATTGTCAATCAGGCCTTCGTCGATCATTTCTTCGCAGGCCGCAGCCCGATAGGTCGCCAGATCCATGGCTGGGGTGACTGGTTCACCGTGGTGGGTGTTGCCGCGAACAGCAAGTACCATTACCTCAGCGAAGCTCCTCTGCCTTACTTCTATGTGCCCTTTCGCCAGATGTATCGCGCGGATCTGAACCTGGCATTCTTTGTACGCACACCAGGCAACCCGGAGGCTGTCCTTCCGCTTGTCCGGCAAAAAACCCGGGAAATCGATCCCGGCGTTACGGTATTCGATTCCGAGCCTTTAGCCGAGTTCATGGAAGCCTCGCTATATCCGCAAAAAGTTGCGGCCAGTCTGTTGAGTGTCCTGGGTGCGCTCGCCGTCATCCTGGCTGCAGTTGGGCTCTACAGTGTGATGGCCTATTCGGTGGCACAACGCACGCATGAGATTGGCATCCGCATGGCCCTGGGAGCGCGTCCGGCGGACGTGCTTCGCCTGGTAGTGAGACAGGGGCTCTCATTGGTTCTGGCCGGGCTCGTAGTAGGTCTCTTCCTCTCGCTGGGGGTGTCGCGAAGCATTGCGGCCATGTCGATCTTTGGATCTACCATGGCTACGTCCACCAAGCTGCTGGGCGTGAACGCCATGGATCCACTTACTTATGCAGGGGCGATGGTGATGCTGCTGCTCGTGGCCTTTTTCGCTACCTGGATCCCCGCTCGCCGGGCTGCTGCGGTGGAGCCCATGGCTGCCCTCCGCTGCGACTAAGCCGGATGAGTCCGTCTTGTGTTTTGAGAAGCGTGCTCTGCGGCTAACCGCCCCTCCACAATGGACTCTGGCCGGTTTTGTTGGCCCGCGTTCTCTTCGACGCATTCCGCAAGTCCGCGTCCGTTAATCGGGACAGCTCTGCAAACGAACACCTTCCCGTTTCTGATACAAAGGCAGTGGAAATCGGGTTTTAGCTGACCCCGAAGATGTAGAAGGAGACTTGCAATGAAGAACTTGACCGTGCTTGCCGCGGCAGCTTTGCTATCTGCAGTTTATGCCCTCGCGCAGACCGCGGATCACCGGCCGGCTATCCGTGGGATATCCCATATTAGCGTCTATAGCTCAGACGCAACCAAGACGGAGCATTTCTACGTGCATGATCTCGGTGGGGTAAAACGGCCAGACCCGGAGAATTCCGCAGGCGTTCGCTACTACTTCAGCGCAATCCAGTTTGTTGAAGTCTTGCCCTTGCCCGCTGGCAATACTTCCATCAAACGGCTCGACCACGTGGCCTTCAACACCGCCAATGCGGAAGGGTTAAGAAAATACCTTGGGGAGCATGGCTCAACTGTGCCGGCGAATGTCGAGAAGGGGAGCGACGGCAGCCAATGGTTTGACGTGAGCGATCCGGAGGGCAACAAGGTGCAGTTTGTGCAGCCGCCGGCCAGGCCATCGCCCGTCCCAACGAACCCGCTCAGCAATCACATGATCCACGTGGGCTACGTGGTGCATAATCCCGACACAGAGAACGCGTTTTTCCTGAAAGTCCTGGGCTTCCGTCCTTACTGGCATGGCGGCCGGAATGGCAAGACGGAATGGATTTCGCAGCAGGTGCCGGACGGCACCGATTGGCTCGAATATATGGTGGTCAGTGGCCCCGAAACCAGGGGCATTCCACCCACCATGTCGCAGGATACCCTCGGCGTGCTGGACCACTTCTCCTTGGGGGTTTTCAACATGGAGAAAACCGTTGACCTGCTCTATGCCGGAGACCGCTTGACCGCGAAGCATAGCCCTCCGCAGATTGGACTGGACGGCAAATGGCAGCTGAATATCTACGATCCCGATGGCACCCGCGCGGAGTTGATGGAGTTTCAGCCGTCGGTAAAGCCCTGCTGCTCCGACTTCACCGCCGCCAGCCCCACAAAGTAGCCCGGCAACCATGAACCAGGAGGGGTGACCACGATGACCTTCCAGCAGCCACGCCGCATTCTCCAGAGACTAGGTACTACGCTCGTGGTGGCCGGCCTGGCCACCAGTTCGTTGGGACAACGGGGTCACCAGGCTACGGGTGACTTTCTGTTGGATCGCTCAGTCACCATCGTTGTAAGCAGCGACGAGCCTCCGCCGGTTCGGCTGGCGGCGGAGGATTTGGCAGGCGATTTCGCAAAGGTGCTGGGCGCCAGGCCTAATATCGTCACGCGCGTGGAGGATGCGGGGCAGCAAGCAATCGTGGTGAGCGAAGTGGACCGGCTTTCACCAGGGATGCGGCCCAAGGGATTGAGTACGCCCGAATCGTTTTCGATCGCCGCGGCCGGTGCTTCGGCCAGCAAACACACCGTTGTGTTATGCGGGGCCGACATGCGCGGCACAATCTACGCAATTTATCAGTTTTCCCAGGAGCATCTGGGGATCGATCCGATGTATTACTGGACCGATCACCTGCCCCAGCATCGTAGTCAAATCGCGCTGCCCTCCTCCCTGGCAGAAACCTTTCCCGCTCCGGTTTTCAAATATCGTGGCTTTTTCATCAATGATGAAGACCTTCTGACCGGATGGGCGCCCGGGGATAAGGACAAAACCGGCATCTCTCTCGAGGCCTGGAACAAGGTGTATGAAACCATCCTGCGGCTTAAGGGAAATATGGTTGTTCCCGGAACGTGGATCTTTCCCGATGATGTGCAAGTTGCACTCGCGGGAAAGCGGGGCCTGATCCTTACCCAGCATCACGCAATTCCGTTGGGCCTGAATGTGGCCCGGTGGCCCAAGGACGTGCCTTACAACTACTCCACGCATCCCGAGATTCTGGAGCGAGCCTGGAAGGATGCGGTCGCCACCTATTCTCCGGCCCAGGAAATTCTTTGGGATGTTGGATTGCGCGGTCTTTCTGACGTGAGCTACGCGTCAATGGACCCCAGTGTGCAAAACAACGATAAGGCCCTCGGTGCGCTCATCAGCAAGGCCATCGCGGCGCAGATCAAGATTGTGCATGCTGTCCGTCCCGATGCGAAGTTTGTGACTGATCTGTGGCAGGAGGGAGCACGGCTCGTGCAGCAGGGTGATCTGACCATCCCGCCCGAAGTGACTACGGTGTGGGCAGACACGGGCTACGGCGATCTGCAGGATGGAGGTAAAATTGCCGCCGGCGAAGGAGCTTACTATCACACAGCGATGATGAACAACCGCGCCAATCAGCTAACCGAAATGGTTCCTATCGAACGCATCGTAGAGGAGATGGGCCGCTACCAGAAGGTTGGAGCCACCGCATATTTTCTGCTGAATACAAGCGACATTCGTCCGGTGCCGATGGGAAGCAACGCTGTGATGGAGATCGCGTGGAAAGGGGTTCCCCACGGGGGCGCCGACGAATATTACCGCGAGTGGACCGAAGAGGAGTTCGGGCCGAAGGCAAGCTCTGCTGTGGTGCAGGTGTATAAGGACTACTTCCACGCGCCGGCCCAGTTTGGCCAGCCGGCCAAAGAGTATGGCGACCAGCTCTACCATACTGAGGGGCGCCAGTTGATGCTGACTTATATGATCGATTCGCCTCTCTACACAGTGCCTAGCCAGGCCCCGAAGTGGGAGCCGCCGCGCTTCGTGCAGTCCCGAAGCGGCGAGCCCCAGGGCAAGGAGTGGATGCTCGAGACGGCGAGGCACGAGCTGCAACAATGTGGGGATGCCCGGCCGCGATGGGACGCCGTTTGGCAGGAGGCGAACCAGGCGAAGTCGCTCATCCCCGCCGACCGGCAGCAGTTCTATAACGCTGCGGTGCTTACCATGATCGCGATCAATCGCGAAAGCAACGATATGCTTTACCTGATCTCGAAATCGATTCTTGATGCACAGGGTGGGCGGACAGCGGACGCGGAACGGGAAGCACAAGACGCGCTAAACGATGTGAAGCGGATCGAAGCCGCACAAAGCAGCGCCGAGTATGGGAAGTGGGCAAACTGGTATCGCGGGGACTGGCTCACCAACGTATCCCGCACGGGAGAAATAGCGGAAACCTTTGCCCGCTATATAAAAGATCCGCTGACGCGACTGGCTCCCCCGCTGCTTTGGAGTAATTGGGAGGCCTATTACCACATTATGCGTTACGAGCAGGACCGCTCGGCCGACGTGAAGTAGTTGACAGTACGTGACAAACCAGTGACATCCGCGTGACAACTAGGCCCGGCAATCGTTTTATCTTCCTACTTAAGCAGGGAGTGAGCGTTGCCAAAGTCACGCAAGATCGTATTCTTTTTCCCGTCCTTCGCAAGTTCTGATGCGACTGCGCCGTTGGGCATTCTGGCTGTTGCGACACCTCTGCTTCGGGCCGGATATCAAATCTGCCTGATCGATTCCACGATTACTCCAAACTACAAAAAGCGCGTGCTCGAAGAAGTGCGCGATGCACTCTGCCTTGGTATCTCTCTTGTGACCGGACCGATGATCCGGGAGACAGTAGAAATCGCTCGTGCCATTAAGGAATGGAATCCGGATTTCCCCATCATCCTGGGCGGATGGCATCCTTCGTTACTGCCCACACAAACACTGCAGGCCCCGTATATCGATTACGTCGTTAAGGGGCAGGGCGAAGACTCTCTGCTCGAGCTCGTCAACCACATCGAGAAGGGCTCTGCGCCTGACTTTGTTGCCGGTATCGGCTTCAAGCGCGACAACAAGTTGGTCTTCACTCCCGAGCGGCCCTTGCGGCCGCTGGTAGATATGCCTCCAAAGGCCTATCACCTGGCGGATTTCGACGCATATGAGCGTTTGTGCGGGAAACGCTGGGCAATGTACACCTCCAGCCTTGCCTGCCCGTTCAATTGCGCCTACTGCACCAACGCGGGCGTCTACGGGCGCAAATGGAACGCCCTGCCGGCCGAACAATTTGTCGAGGAGACGGTCGATCTAAGCCGCAGGTATGGCCTGGAGATGCTGTGGATCGTGGATGATAATTTCCTGGTCGACCTGGACCGGGCACGGGCCATCTCCGAAGGATTGGTGCGCGCCGGCGCCAACTTCAAGTGGAGCATCCAGGCGACCACCAACCTCACCGCGCGCCTGTCTCTCGAAGATCTGAAGCTGCTGCACAAGAGCGGGCTCCACCAGATATGCCAGGGCGCAGAATCGGGATCGCGCAAAGTCTGGAAGGCGATGAACAAAGACTTTCAGGACTTCCCCACCATCTATGAAAGCGCGGCGCGCTGCCTGGAAGCGGGCATTCGCCCATCCTTCAACATAATCTTCGCCTTTCCCGGCGAAGGAGCGAAAGAGCGAAAAGAAACCATCAATTTTGTAATGGATGTATGCAGGCGTTTCCCGGGCGCTGAATTCTGGACCAACATCTTCACTCCCTATCCGGGCGCTCCCATCATGGACAAGATTGCGGAACTTGGCGTCCAGACGCCGGAGTCGCTGGAAGGCTGGGTGGACTTTTTCCCCCGTTACACCAAACTTCCCTGGCTGAACGGCCGCGATCACCAGGAACTGCAGGTAATGCGCGACTATCTCCGCATAGCCTTCGATCGCATCCCGATCTCGGCGGACACGCGCAAGCCCATTACCCGCCTGGCGCAGAAATGCATTTCACTGCCTGCGCGCTGGCGTCTCGACCACGGCGCTTACCGCTTCCCGGTCGAGCTCTGGCTCAATAAAAAAATCAAAGAGCGTGCTGCGCTCAAGCCTGCCGTGGATGCAAAGCGGCTGGAGCCGAATCCGGTGGAGGCCACGTGCTGACCCGGGGAAAAGTCATCCTGTTCTATCCCGCGTACGACGGGCCGCCACTCGGGGCGCCTCTCTGTCTGCTCGCGCTGGCTTCCACGCTACGCCAAGCAAATTTTGACGTGGTGATGATTGATGCAGCGATCGAACCGGATTATCGAACGCGCATCGAGTGTGAGGCCGTGGATGCTCTGTGCATTGGTATCTCGGTGCTCACCGGGCCCATGATCAAGGGCGCCATCGAGATAGCTACCGCCATAAAGACTGTCCATCCGTGGCTGCCGATTATCTTTGGCGGCTGGCACCCGACTCTGCTGCCCGATGAAACGTTGAGCGAGCCCTTTGTCGACGTAGTGGTGCGCGGGCAGGGTGAGGTCACCATCGTTGAAGTGGCAGAAGCCTTGCTGGCCAAGAGATCCCTGGACGGGATTGGCGGAGTTTCATTTAAGAGCCACGGCCGCCGCATGCATAACGCTGATCGCCGGGTGGAACCGCTCGATGCGCTACCTGTTCCCGCCTTTGACCTAACCGATTTTGACGCCTACGAGAGACTCAGCGGCGGCAGGAAGATTGGATATGCGACCAGCGTCGGGTGCCCCTACGCTTGCAACTACTGCACCGACATGGTTTTTTACAAGCGCCGCTTCAATGCGCTTTCCGCCGAGCGCGTTGTTTCTGAGATGACCGATCTGGTCACCAGATATCGCATCCAGGAAGTCGCTTTGCTTGATTCCAACTTTCCGGTGCAACTGGACCGCGCGCTTGACATTGCTCGTGGCATATTGGCGTCCGGCATCAAGTTCCGCTGGACCTTCCAGGCCTCCACAGATTTTCTCTGCCGCATGAGCGAAGACGAAGTGCGGTTGCTCGGCAATAGCGGCGTATCGCACATGGGCTTCGGTACCGAATCGACTTCTGAAGCGGTGCTGAAGCTCATGAACAAGCGTCATCAACGTGTCAATGAGATGTATGAGACCGCGCGTAAGGCGAACCTGGCCGGTATCCGCGTCACCTTCAATCTCATCTTTGGCTATCCGGGCGAAACCGAGGCCGACCGCGCGATTACCTTTCAGACCATGAGCGATATTGCGCGTCAATTTCCCAACGTGAGCTTTTCACCAAACATCTTCACTCCCTATCCGGGCATTCCCATCTGGCCGCAACTGCGGGAGCTTGGCGTCCCGGAACCACATGGGTTGCAGGAATGGATGGACATGCCTCTAGGGGCGAATATGTTGCCCTGGCTCAAAGGTAAGGAGCTGGCGCGACTGGAACGGATGGTCGAATATTTTCTGCTCAACAGTCAGTTCTGCCGTCAAACAGCGCGCCTTTCAAAATTACGGCGAGCAGTTAAATTCGTGATTCAGGCGCCGATCCGTTGGCGTCTGCGTTCGAGTCAATCCTTTTTCCCCTGGGAACTTTGGCTCGCACACCTATCTGAACGGCTGGCCTTACGCCGTTCGCTGGTAACTGGCGAGGATCTTCCTAAGTTGCCCGCGGGCGCGGCCTAGCAGGCTGTGGGAGGTGAAGGTGCGCGCTTAGATTTTTTGGCTTGGAAGTGAGTTCCGCAAGCACGCCTGAGAGTCAGAGCTGTCCACAAGGTCTCGAAGGGCGGGTTGGCTTTTGATGATTGCCTGTCAGCATTCTCGTACGGTTCTGGTTCGCCCGGGACTGACGTCCTGGGTAAGGGTTGACAGCATGAACAGTCCCGAAGGGACGGCTGAGAGTAGCCCAGGACGCAGTCCTGGGTAAGAGTCGATAGCACGAGCAGTCCCGAAGGGACGGCTGAAAATGTCCCAGGACGTGAGTCCTGGGCTTCAGCTGAACATGAAATAAATGAGGTAACTTGTGGCGGATATCCTCCTAGCGCACTCCTATCATCTCGCGTATGACCCCAAGCAGCTACGGAAGATGCAACCCTATCCGCCTCTCGGCACTCTCTACGCGGCCACAGCCCTAAGGGAACACGGCATCTCAGTTGCGGTCTTTGACCCCATGCTGCAGGACCCCATCTCTGCTTTTCCAGAGGTATTGAAGCGGCAGCAGCCCAAGATACTAGCCATCTACGAAGACGACTTCAACTTTCTCTCCAAGATGTGCCTGACCCGGATGCGCGAGCTGGCCTGGCAACTTACATGTGCGGCGCGGGATGCCGGAGCGATGGTGATCGTTCACGGATCGGACGCAACTGACCACGCCAAAGCCTATCTCGACCACGGCGCCAACTTTGTGCTGGTAGGTGAGGCGGAGCAAAGCCTGGGCGAGCTTTGCGCGTCGATCCTGAAAGGCGGCCAACTGCCCAGCAGCATCCCCGGTCTCATCCATCTGGATGCTCAAGGCGACCTTGTGCAAAGCGCGGTCAAGTCATCGCGCAACCCTAATTGGAAGAACCTGCCTATGCCGGCACGTGACCTGGTCGATCTAACGCCCTACCGCGAGGCATGGCTCTCGGCGCACGGTCAGTTCTCTACCAATGTGGTCGCCAGCCGCGGATGCCCTTACCACTGTAACTGGTGTGCCAAACCGATTTCCGGCAATAAGTTCCAGCTCCGTTCACCGCAGCTGGTGGCGGCTGAGATCCGTGAGCTCAAGGAAGTATATGGGGTGGAACACATCTGGTTCGGAGATGACATCTTTGCCCTGAATCAGCATTGGGTGCGGGAGTTCGCCGATGCCGTGGAAACGCTCCAGTGCAGGTTGCCATTCAAAATTCAATCGCGCGCCGACCTCATGACGCGGGACACGGTCGCCGGCCTGAAACGTGCGGGCTGCGCTGAAGTGTGGATGGGAGTCGAATCCGGATCGCAGAAAGTGCTCGACGCGATGAGTAAGGGCTTGCGTGTCGCGGAAATAGAAGACGCGCGGGCGCGCCTGGCGGGCGCAGACATTCGCGCATGCTATTTCCTGCAGTTCGGCTACCCCGGCGAGCAGTGGGAGGACATCGAGCAAACCATCGCGCTGGTGCGTGACACACGCCCCTACGACATAGGTGTCTCCTTCTCTTATCCACTTCCAGGAACCGCCTTCTTCGACCAGGTTCGAGGACAGATCGGCCCCAAAACAAACTGGACTGATAGCGATGACCTCTGCCTGATGTTCACGGCGGCCTACAAAGACGAGTTCTATCTCGCGCTGCGCAATGCGCTCCACGCCGAGGTCGACTCCTGGCGAGATAACGGTAGTGCGGCGGACCTGCCTGCTCTTTGGCAACGGGTATTTGCGCTCGAGGAAACCAGCAAAAACACAGGTGCTACCGTTCTCAACGACTATGGCGCACCGCCCCAGGGAAGCTACCAGCTTGTTCACCTGCAGGGTGCGCAGGCGCATTGAGGAAGGGGGAGATAAATGGCGGAACTATTGCTCACACATGGTTACTTTCTCTACGAAGATCCTAAAGAGCTTCAAATCATGAAGCCATATGCTCCCCTGGGCATTTTGTATCTGTGCTCGCACCTACGGCACCAGGGCTTTGATGTGGAGGTATTCGACACCACCTTTTCCAGCCGTGAGGCGCTCTTCTCGCATCTGCGCAGCGAGACCCCTTCCGTCCTCGGTATCTATGCCAACCTGATGACGCGCAAAAACGTGGTCGAGATTCTGAAGGTAGCGCGCGAGGCGGGCTGGAAGACGATCGTCGGCGGCCCGGAGCCCGGAGCTTATGCGCTTGAATATCTGCAGGCAGGAGCGGACTTCGTAGTCTTTGGCGAAGGTGAGCTCACCGTGGGCGAACTACTCGCCTCATTCCGCGCTGGCGCCACGGGCTCTTACACAGAGATCTGCGGCCTCGCCTATCTCGACTCCGAGGGCCAGATGCACGAAACCGGACAACGCGCCCAGATTGCGGATCTCGACAGCCAACCCTGGCCCGCACGCCAAGCCATCGATATCACCCGCTATGTAAAGACCTGGCGCGACGCCCACGGGAAAGGATCGATCAACTTCATCACCGCGCGGGGCTGCCCTTATAAGTGCCGCTGGTGCAGTCACCAGGTTTTTGGGCAAACGCATCGCCGGCGCAATCCTCTGCTGGTGGTCGATGAGGTGGAATGGCTGCTGCACACTTACTCCCCAGACATGGTCTGGGTTTCGGACGATGTGTTCACCATCAATCACCAATGGCTTCGCACATATGCCGCTGAGATGCGGACACGCGGCCTGCGCATCCCCTTCGAGTGCATCTCGCGCGCAGATCGCCTCAACGCCGAAATGCTCGATCTGCTGGCGGAGCTGGGCTGCTTCCGTATTTGGATCGGGTCAGAAAGCGGATCGCAGCGAATTCTCGATTCCATGGATCGCGGAGTCAAGATCGAGCAGGTTCACCAGGCAGTAGCCATGAGCCGCGAGCGCGGCATTGAAAGCGGAATGTTTCTCATGTGGGGTTACGAGGGAGAAGAGATGGAAGACATAGAGGCTACCATCCGGCACGTCAGCACTTCCCAACCGGACATCTTCTTCACCACGGTCTCTTATCCGATCAAGGGAACCCCGTACTACAAGAAGATGGCCGATCGCCTGGTGCAGCTGCAGCCGTGGGGAACCAGCTCTGATCGCGAATTAAAGGTCAAGGGCCGTCATTCGCAGCGCTTTTACAGTTACGCCGACAAGCTTCTTAAGGATGAAGTGCAGTTGGCGCGCCTGGCCGGCACCCCCGCGGCCAACTCCGAGCGCGCAGCCAGCCTTCGCCAGAGTATCGAGTTATCGCGCGCGGGGTTGCTCTCTTCGATCTCAGAGGTGGAAGCATGATCGCCGTCTCTGAAGTTCAGAATCAGGCGCTTCTCGCCTTTGACAGTATTGCTGCAGGGTACGACGAATTATTTACCCGCTCCACGATTGGCCGCGCCCAGCGCGGAGTAGTCTGGGATGCGCTTCTCGATACCTTTGAGCCCGGCGCCCACATCCTGGAACTCAATTGCGGAACCGGTGAAGACGCGCTCTTCCTTGCCCGCCACGACATCTCCGTGGTTGCCTGTGACGGGTCGGAAGGTATGATCCGGACCGCGCGCAAGCGCAAGCAGGACGAAGCCCCCGATGCCCCAATCCATTTCAAACTTCTTCCCACCGAGCAGTTGGCACGGCTTCACCCCGGTCACCTATTCGATGGAGTCCTATCGAATTTTTCCGGATTAAATTGTGTGTCGAACCTCGATCCGGTGGTATGGAACCTCGCCTCCCTGGTCACGCCGAGTGCTTCCTTGCTCATCTGCCTCTCGACCCGGTTCTGCCTCGCAGAAACGCTTTGGTTTCTCCTCCATGGCGACTTTCGCAGAGCCTTCCGCAGAACGCCAGGGGTGGCTCACGCAAAAGTAAGCGAGTTCATGGTGAAAGTACATTACCCAACCTTGCGCCAGGTGAAGCGGTCGTTCTCGCCCTGGTTTCGGCTGCGTTCATGCACCGGGATCGGGGTCGCGGTGCCACCATCGTATGTGGAACCGATGATGCGCAAATACCCGCGCCTGCTGCGCCTGCTTCGTTGGATCGATAAGCGCATTTCCCGTCTTCCTTTGCTGCGCATCATGGGCGACCACATGCTTCTTCATTTTGAGCGAGTGGGGTGCAGCAGATGCTGTTGAGCCCGCAAAAACCGGCTAAGAGAACCACCACTGTGCTAAGCAACGGCATAGGGTTGCGCTGCCCGCAGTGCGGCAACTTGATCGGTGGTCTACCAGGCGATCACCACGTCCTGACCTGCTCCCGCTGCAAAATGAATATGACCTGCCATCAAGGCGTGTGGCGGGCGCTGTTGCCGGAGCGCGAGGCGTACTTCGCGCGCTTTATAGGAGAGTATCAATATATTCGAGCCTCTGAGGGCCGAGGAAGTACAAGCGACGACTACTACCTGGCGCTTCCCTATCGCGATCTTTCAGGGCGCAATAGCGGGCAGTGGGCCATCCGCGCTCGTACTTTTCGTTATATCGAACGTAAGATTCTGCCCGGAATCCTTACCCTCGTCCGCCCCAAGCTTCGCGTTCTCGACCTGGGCGCGGGTAATGGTTGGCTGAGCTACCGCCTGGCGAAGCAAGGCCATAGGCCCATCGCAGTCGACCTCTTGACGAATAACCGCGATGGCCTCGAGGCCGCAGAGCATTACCAGGGGTCGCTGCCTTTCCTCTTCCCGAGGTTTCAGGCGGAACTCGACAATCTGCCCTTCGCCGATAGTCAATTTGACCTTGTGATCTTCAATGCTTCGTTTCATTACTCGGAGAATTACGAAAACACCATGGCCGAAGCGTTGCGCTGCGTCCGCAGGAACGGCACGGTGATCATCGCCGACACTCCGTGGTATAGCGATGAGCAAATCGGCTTCCGCATGCTCATAGAGCGCCGCTCCGCGTTTGTGAAGCGTTTCGGCTTTCCCTCCGACGGCCTCAAAAGCCTTGAATTTCTCACCGATCGCCGCTTGGCCCGCATGGAATCATGCTTTGGTATCCGCTGGCGGGTGCACGAACCTTACTACGGAATACGCTGGCAACTGCGACCCTGGATGGCAAAACTAAAACACAGACGCGAGCCCTCCCGCTTCCGAATCTACGTAGCCAAGGCCACCAAATGATCATCCTCTTCCATCCTCGCGCAACCCGGCCTCGCAACTGCAGGCTCCCGTTGGCTGTGCTTGCGCTTGCCGCTGTGCTCGAAGGCCGCGAAGAATACAGAATCGTCGACGGCAACCTGGAGGATGATCCCGCGGGGGCGATCATAAGCACGATCGACCATCACCAGGTCGAGCTTCTCGGCGTTTCCTGCATGCCGGGACCGCAGATGGTCGCTGCCATGGAAACCTCGCGCGAGATACGCCGTCTGCGCCCTCATGTGCGCATTGTCTGGGGCGGCTACTTCCCCTCTCTTTATCCCGACACCACACTCAATGCCAAGTATGTCGACTATGTGGTCCGTGGCCAGGGGGAAGACACTCTGCTTGAGCTTATCGACGCGCTACGTGGAAAGCGGGCGCTCGAATCGATCCTCGGTCTCTGTTACAAAGACGCCTTCGGTTTTCACCGCACCAACCCCGAGCGGCCGATGAAAGGTCCGGACGAGTTCCCGTGGTCGCCCTTTCATCGCCTTCCGGTTGCCCGATATCTGCGGCCCTCATTCTTTGGCAAGCGGACCGCGGTTCACCACGCCAGCATCGGCTGCCCTTTCAATTGCAGCTTCTGCGGCGTGCATGCGGCCTACGGAAGGGCAGAGCGTATGGAGTCTCCGGAGCGAACAGTCAAGATTCTCAACTATCTGGCGTCCCGATACGGCGCCGACTCGGTCCAGTTCTACGACATGAACTTTTTTCTTCGCGAAGATCACGCCCGGGAGTTGGCTGACCGGCTCGCGCCACTCAATCTTAGATGGTGGTGTGAAGCCCGCGTAGATATTATGTCGCGCTATTCGGATGCCACCCTCGAAGCAATAAGGAAGGCCGGCTGCACCATGATCTTCTTCGGCGCGGAATCCGGCTCCGATTGGGTGCTGAAAGAAATGCAGAAAGGCATTACCACCGAGGAAACGCTGGCCATGGCCCATCGCACGCGCCAGTTCGGCATCATTCCCGAATTCTCATTTGTCATCGGCAACCCCAACGATCCGGAACGAGACACGCGAGAGACGGTAAGCTTCATTCGCAAGATCAAACGCATCAACCCCAGCTCCGAAATCATCGTGCAGCACTACACCCCCACGCCCCAACCGGGCAAGATGTACGGAGACATTGAAGGCCAGATCAGCTTTCCCGATAGCCCCGCCGGGTGGGCCAGCAAAGAATGGCTGGACTACACTCTGCGCATTGATACCCACGCCCCATGGTTGAAACCCGGAACCAAGAAGCTGATCGACAACTTTGAAACCGTGGTGGCGTCGCGCTGGCCTACCGTTCAAGACATCCGGGCCCCGCGATGGAGTCGTGCGTTGTTAAAGATTCTCAGTTGGTGGCGGTATGCGCTGCGGGTCTATTCCTTTCCGTTTGAGCTGCAGTTGGCCAACGACTTCATCAATCTTCGCAAGCCGAAGCGGGAGAGCCTATGAAGCAAGACCTATCGTCAACCGTTGAAGTCGAAGCCTTTGACAGCTGGGCCGAGGTATATGACACCCAGCCGAATCCCCTGCTGGCGCTGGAAGAGCGTGTCCTTGGTTCCATGATGCCCGATGTTCGCGGTCTCGACGTGCTCGATGCCGGCTGTGGTACAGGAAGATGGCTCCAGCGGTTGGTCAATCGCTCTCCGAGGAGCTTGCTTGGTGTCGACATCTCCCCAGCGATGCTGCTTCTCGCCGGCCTCAAGCTTAGCCCAAAATGCAGTCTCCGCCCCGGGAGCTGTACGGCGTTGCCGGTGAGCGACACCTCGTGCGACCTGGTGCTGTCTTCCTTCGTCATCAGCTACCTGGAAGATCTGGAAGCTTTCGCGCGCGAGATCGATCGAGTTGCCCGTCCGGGCGCAACCATTTTTCTTACTGACATGCATCCCGAGACCGAGGCCTTCCGCGGTTGGAAGCGGGCATTTAAGGTGAGGGGCGCGGAGATGCAGATCAGCGCCAGGGGATGGGGTCTCCAGCAGATCACCCAGGCCTTCCAAGCGCGTGGATTCAAGCTTGTTTCGCTGGCTGAGCCGGCCTTCGGTCTTGAAGAGAGGCAGATCTTCAAAGAGTGCGGAAAGCTTGATTTGTACCACTCCACGGAGGGTCTCCCGGCAATTTACATACTACAGCTACGCAAACCGGCCAGTTCCCCCGGGCTCCGGAAGGTGCTGCCGCAATCGGCCGGAGCTTTTTTTCTTAAGCAAGTGCGTTATGCAACTGGACCGGATAAGACTGCGACCGGTTCGATCTCCGTCGTGGGCGAACGCATTCAGTCGATCCAAAATCGAACTCAGCCTCAATTCGATGGTCGACACTGGGTTGATGCACAGACTCACTCCTTCATAAGGTGCAGTGTTGACCTGTCTGGGTATCTCCTGCTGCCAGGACTCATTAACGCCCACGACCATCTGGAATTCAGTCTTTATCCCAATATCGGCGATGGCCCTTATTACAATGCGGCACAATGGGCGCGGGATATCCACGCCAACAAGGCAACGCTGATTGCGCGCCATCGCAAAGTACCGCGGTCCACCTGCCTATGGTGGGGGGCGATCCGCAATCTACTGTCCGGCGCCACCACTGTTTGCCATCACAACCCGCTTGTATCCGAACTAACAGGTCCCGGGTTTCCGGTCCGTGTCGTGTCAGAATTTGCCTGGGCACACTCGCCCTCCCTGGAGCCAGATCTTGCGATCAAATTTCGCGAGAGCCGAGCCGATCTGCCCTTCATTGTGCATGCCGCGGAAGGAGTCGATGAAGGAAGTGCTGAAGAGATCTTTGAACTGGATCGAATCCACGCCCTCGACCGGCGTACGGTCCTTGTTCACGGGCTTGCGTGCACTCCCGAATCCATCTCCCTCATTAACCACCGCGGTGCCGCGCTCATCCTGTGTCCCACGTCGAATGAATTCCTTTTTCACCGATCGCCCTCGCTGGGGTTCGTGCGTTCGCTCGACACTGCTATCCTGGGCAGCGATTCGCCCCTCACCGCCGCCGGCGATCTGCTGGATGAAATCAACTTTGCTCACACGCGGACCGGCATCGACGCTGACTCCATCTATGCCATGGTGACCAATCGTCCGGCTAACGTCCTTCGCCTCCGCCGGGGCGAAGGCGACATCAAGCCTGGTTCGGTAGCGGATATGTTGGTAGTCCGCGACTCCGGGCTCAGCCCAGCCGAAACGCTCGCCCAACTGACCTGCGACCAAATTGAACTGGTCATACTGGGCGGCCGCATCCAGCTCGCCGGTCCATCACTCATCGACCGTCTTCCCCACGTGCTCCGGCAGGGATTACAACGCTTTGAAGTGGATGGCCACCCGCGATGGGTGCGCGCTCCGATCAACAAGCTATTGGCCGAAGCGGAAGAAGCTCTGGGAAGTGATCTTCGTGTCGGTGGAAAGAGAGTGCGCCGTGCCTCTGCTGCATGATGAACCCGTAGCGTCAAGGCAGCCGGTCCAGCTCGCTTCGCAGCTGACCTCGATGCCGATTCTCATCCTGAATGTTCATAGCCACTGTAATTGCCGCTGCATCATGTGTGACATCTGGAAGCGGGAGACCCACGAGCAAGTCCGCGCCTCTGATCTTGACCGTCATCGTGCGTCGCTGCGCAATCTCGGTGTGCGCCAGGTCGTTCTTACCGGCGGCGAGCCATTGCTGCACAGCGACCTCGCTACACTCTGCGGCTTCTTTCGTCAGGAGAATATTCGTCTTACCCTCTTAACCACAGGCCTGCTGCTGTTCAAGCGCGCCAATGATATCTCCACCTTGTTCGATGACGTGATCGTCTCCATTGATGGTCCTCGTCAGATACACGATGCTATCCGGCGGGTGTATGGAGCATTCGATGTAATCGCCAAGGGAGTTGCGGCCATTCGTGCGCAGCAACCAAAGATGCAAATATCCTGTCGCACCACTATCCAGAAGGCCAATCATCGTCATCTTCGCGCCACCGCCACGGAAGCGAAAACCATTGGCTTTGATTCCATTTCCTTCCTGGCTGCCGACCTGACTTCAGAGGCCTTCAACCGGCCTCTGATTTGGCCAGGTGATCGACAGAATGAGATTGCCTTGTCGGTCGCGGAAGTCGCCGTCCTGGAAGACGAAATCGAGCAACTTATCCGGCAACACGCGGACGACATTCGCTCGAAGTACATAGCAGAGACCCCCGAAAAGCTTCGCCGTATTGTTCGCCGCTTCCGGGCACATCTAGGACAAACCGCTCCGACGTCCCCTATGTGCAATGCCCCCTGGGTTTCCTCCGTGGTCGAAGTCGACGGATCGGTAAAGCCGTGCTTCTTTCATCGCTCCATCGGAAACATCCGTTCCTCAACCTTGGAAGAGGTAGTGAACGGTGAGGCAGCCCAGGCTTTCAGGCAGTCACTCAATGTAAGTGAGAACCCGACATGCCAGCGCTGTGTGTGCTCATTGAATTACCATGGAAAAGCAAGTTAGTACTCAATTCTGGCACCGAGTGAGGACTATGCGAATCAACCTTTCTAAAATGCTCTTCTCCCTTATGTTGATGGGGCTTTGCCCTTGGAACCCAGCCATTGCGAACACAGCGGCCCCCGATCTGCAGCCGGGAACCAAGGCTCCCAGCTTCACCCTACCCTCTCAGGACGGCACTCCGATCAGTCTTTCGGATTACCGGGGTAAATGGGTGGTCCTTTACTTCTATCCCAAAGACAAATCTACCGGATGCACGATTCAGGCCCACGCCTACCAGAGCAGTCTGCCGCAGTTTGAGTCCCACAATGCTGTCGTGCTCGGCGTTAGCCTCGATACGGCAGATAGCCACAAGAGCTTCTGTGCTCAGGATGGGCTGACGTTCAAGCTGCTCGCCGATCCAGAGAGACAAGCGGCCTCGGCCTACGGTGTGCCCCTGATGACCTTCAAGGACATGAAGTTTGACGAGCGCGATACGTTTCTCATCGCGCCGGACGGAAAGATCGCCCAGGTTTGGAGAAAGGTAGATCCACGGGAAGATAGCAAGATCGTGCTCCAGGCCATCGCAACGCACAGCGGCCACTAAGCAGTAACTGTTACGTTTATCTCAAGCGGTGAAAGATACCCACAACGACCTCGGCGAGCGAAAGCCCGATCCACCCTGCCAGCGTACAGGGAGGACCAGACTCGCCGAGGCAAAGGTTTGCAACAAGGGATAAGTGAGCGTGGTGGCCACCATGCGGATCAGGCCGGCGGCTACGCATGAGTGCGGACCGGCCCCCAGGGTGAAATGTCCTCCATCGCGGCGTGTGACGTCCACACGATGCGGATCAGAGAAGCGCTCGGGGTCGTGGTTGGCGGCAACGATCCTCAGGATGATGCGCTCGCCCTTTCGAATAGAGAAACCATTGAGTTCGAGGTCCGCCGTAGCCCTTCTAAAGAGCGTGCGTGCCAGGCCGGCGTAGCGCAGCAGTTCCTCAATTGCCTGCTCCGTCAGTTCGGGCTGTTGATGCAGCAGGCTCCATTCCTGCGGATGCTTTAGCAGCGCGAACCACGCATTCCCCAGCAGGCAGGGCAGCGTCTGCGAGAGCGCGACGAATCCGGAGTCGCGCAGGGGCTCGGGCCCGGAGTGAAAGCAGCCTCGAAGTTGAGCGTTGGCAGCCTTCGCGCCGAGGCGCACCGCGGGATCATAGGGTTCGGCAGCGCTCGCTGATACCCAGCGAGCCATTTCGCGAAGACCTTCGGCAGCGCCCCGGGGGATGCCCGTGACCAGCGCCGCCAAAGAGAGACAAAGTGGCCGCGCATACGCATCCATCAGGTCCACCGGTTCCCCGGTGGGCAATCTGTTGATCAGCCCATCGACCTCGGGGATCATCCGTTCCCGCCACGCGCGTAGTTGAGCTGGAGAGAGTGCCTCAATGGTTTGCCAGCGCATCTTCGATCGATCGATGTCAGCAGAGACCTCCGCAGCGTCCCCTTCGTTGGGGCTGGAGGGCCAAAGGCTCGAAGCACGAAACGCGGCCAGGATATCCGCGTGCCTGCTGAGGACCCATGCTCTGAGGTGATCATCAAAGTATGGAGCGTCCATCTCCGGCGGGTAAAGGGAGTCGAGTTGATCTTCGCTCCAGGCGGGAACAAAAGGATTATCTCTTCTGGCAGGCATACACAAATTGTGTTTAGCCTATCGCAACACACAAACTGAATTGTCATCGACTTGTCAAATCAAGCATGTAGCTTGACCTGAATGATTCCCATCGAAACGATGGCTATCCCTTCCCTTCGCCTCACCGGCAACGAAGGCTGGGTGCCCCACTCAAGCCAAAACCGGGCTTGAATGGGGCACCCAGCCTTCGTTGCCGGTGGATCATGCACTGGCGGAACGCATGCCAGCTTGCTTCTCCTTGACAGCTTAGGAGTGATCCGTTACCCTCCTAATCAGCTTAGGAGGAACGGTGACCCAGCAAGCTCAGCTTCTTCCCGGCACTCTCGATCTCCTCATCTTGAGGGCGGCCTCGCTCGGCCCGCTGCACGGATACGGCATTCTTCTACGCATCGCTCAGATTTCCGGCAATGCCCTTTTGATCGAACAGGGCGCGCTCTATCCCGGCCTATTTCGCCTGGTACGTCAAGGATTGCTCAAGGCGAGCTGGGGCACCTCCGAGAACAATCGCCGCGCCAAGTTCTACGAACTCACTGCCGCCGGCCGCAAGCGCCTGCGCGAAGAGACCGATAACTGGAATCGGCTCGCCGCCGCCATCGCCTGTGCTCTCGGCGGGCAACCGGAGGAAGTATGAAACTCCTCGCCTCACTTCGCTTAAGCCTCTCCGCTCTTCTCCAGCGTTCAAAGGTAAATGCGGAGATCGAGGACGAGCTTCGCTCACACATCCAGCATCGTGCCGACGACCTCGAGCGCTCAGGGCTCTCTCGCGCCCAAGCCGAGCGTCGTGCGCTCATTGAGTTCGGCGGCTATCAGGGCTTTAAGGAAGAGTGCCACAAGGCGGCTGGCGGAACACTCGTCGAATCGCTCCTGCAGGATCTGCGCTTTGCTCTTCGCCTGTTGCGCAAATCTCCCGCCTTCACTGCCGTCGCTGTGGTAACGCTCGCGTTGGGCATAGGGGCCAACGCCGTGGTCTTCAGCGTGCTTAACGCGCTCATCCTGCGTCCGCTGAATGTGCCGCACTCACAAGACCTTTTCATGATCGAGCGCGAAGTCGGGAAGGGCAACACTCCGCAGCAGTCCTATCCCGACTATCTCGATCTCCGCGATCGTAATCGGAGCTTTGATGGGTTGATAGCCTACACCATAGCGCCGGCAAGCCTGAATATCACGGGCAACCCGTCCTCCATCTGGCTCTACGGCGCCAGCGGTAATTACTTCGACGTATTAGGTGTACAACCTTATTTAGGCCGCTTCTTCCACGGCTCCGATGAGCATGGCGTGAACAGCGCAGCGTACATCGTTCTCAGCTATGCGTATTGGCAGAGCCATTTCCAGGGCGATCCCGGCGTGGTGGGCCGCACCGTTCAACTAAACAAGTATCCCTACATCATTCTCGGCATAGCGCCGCTAAATTTTCGTGGGTCAGAGCTGTTCTTCGCTCCTGACCTTTGGGCCCCTCTGGTGAATCAACAGCAGCTGCAAGGGTGGAACAACCTGGACTCGCGAGCAGCCCGGAGCCTGTGGCTGGTGGGGCGTTTGAAGGCCGGCCAGACTCCAGCACAGGCCACCGCGGAGCTCACGTCCATCGCTTCCACATTGGCGAGAACCTATCCCAACGACGACGACGGCATCCGCTTTCACCTGGCTAGGCCGGGACTGCTAGGCGACGCGCTCGGTGGGCCGGTGCGTGCCTTCGTCGCGGCCCTGATGCTATTGGCCGGGCTGATTTTGTTGGCCGCGTGCGCCAACCTGGGCAGCCTGTTTGCCGCTCGCGCCGCGGATCGTTCCAGGGAAGTTGCTCTGCGGCTTGCGCTCGGTTCCAGCCGCAGACGAATCGTGCGCCAGTTGCTCACCGAGGCCGTCCTCGTCTCCCTGGCGGGCGGTGCGCTCGGTCTCTTCGGCGGGATCGCGCTCTTGCGCTGGCTCAGCACCTGGCAACCTGTTCCGAATATCCCCATCAATGTGACCGTTAACCCCGACGCGTGGACCTACCTTGTAGCCCTCCTGCTGGCGCTGGTGAGCAGTTTGCTGTGTGGCATGGTTCCGGTCCGGCAGGTATTTAAGGCAGATCCCTACCACGTCATTAAGGCTAGTGGGTCCGGCGCATCGGCCACGCGGCGCCTCACTTTGCGCGACCTGCTGCTCGCGGCACAGATCACCGTCTGTGCAGTGCTCGTCACCGCATCGCTGGTTGCAGTGCGAGGCCTGATGCGGTCGCTGCACACCAACTTCGGGTTTCAACCACAGAATGCGTTGCAGGTGGGCACGGATCTGGATATGGCCAGGTACAGCGGCGACCAGGTGCCCGTGATGCAGCGGCGTATGCTGGAGGCCATCGCCGGCATACCCGGAGTGACCGCCGCAGGCTACGCGGACCGGCTTCCGCTCAACTTGGGCGCGGCCGACTCGGTTGTCTACACAGACAGCACCACGGACTACAGGCTCTCCAACGGCATTGCGGATGCCATGCGCTACCAGGTTTCGCCGGGATATTTCGAAGCCGCAGCCACAACCTTGCTCTCGGGCAGGACCTTCACCTGGCATGACGACAAGGACGCACCCCACGTGGCAGTTGTGAATCAGGAGTTTGCGCGCAGAGTCTTTGGCTCCATACCGAAGGCCGTCGGCGGGTATTTCAAAATCTGGGATGGCGCGCGTGTTCAGGTGGTCGGCATCGTGGAGAACGGAAAATACTTTACCCTGGCCGAAAACCAGCAGCCGGCAATATTCCTGCCTATCCTGCAAACGCCGTCCAGTGCCACCTGGTTGGTGGTGCGGTCGAACCGCGATCCGCAGGAGCTGACGGCAGCCCTGCGACGCACCTTGCACACTCTGGACGCGGGACTGCCCTTTACCATCACCCCCTGGACCAAAGCGTTGGATACCGCCCTCTTTGCTCCGCGCGCGGCGACCGCGGCGCTCGGCGTGCTCGGTGGCATGGGAGCCCTGCTGGCCATCACCGGCATATTTGGAATGGCGGCGTACTCGGTAAGCAGGAGGCTGCGCGAGCTGGGCATCCGCATCGCTCTCGGAGCGCAGCGTAAGGAAGTGTTACAGGCAGCCTTGGGACGAGCTCTCAAATTGCTCGCTCTGGGTTCGGCCGCAGGATTGCTCCTTGGAATTCTGGCGACCCGGGTGCTGGCGCTCATCGTGTATCAGGCAACTCCCCGCGATCCGCTGGTGTTGGGCGGCTGTGTTCTCGCCATGCTGCTATTGGGCCTGACGGCCACCTGGATTCCAGCCCAACGCGCACTGTCGGTCGATCCGCTGATCCTGCTGCGCGAGGAGTGAATCCGGCGACTCACTTTTCCTGGGAGTAGTCGTCGTAAAAACCACGCCCTGACTTTACGCCTAGCCGTCCGACCTCCACATAGCGTCGCAGCAGTTTGCGCGGCCCTTCAGGAACGTCCTTGCGGACCTCGGCATAGTGCTCTTCAATCGCCAGCACAACGTCAAGACCGACCCTGTCCATCAGGCGGAATGGCGCCGGCTGGTGAGCGGTAAATAGATTGAACATCCTGTCTACGTCTTCGAGGTTGGCTACGCCCTCTTCGACCACAGACAAGGACTCACGTTTGATTGCTGCCCAGATTCGGTTGAAGATGAAGCCGACACTCTCCCGTTGCACGCGAAAGGGCACCAGGCCATAGAGTGGCAAGCGTTCCATTAAGAAGTCGATGATCGCCGGATCCGTCTTTCCGCAAGACATCAACTCGACCATAGGCAGTTCCGGAGGCATGTAATAGTGCATGTTCAGCACGCGTTCCGGACGCGCAACCTGGTCAATCAGTTGACTGGAAGGATAGGAAGAAGAGTTGCTGGCCAGGATCGCGTCCTGCGGCGCCACCGCGTCGAGCTCGGCGAAAACTCTTTGCTTGATGCTGAGTTGTTCTGGCACAGCCTCCACGACCAGCCAGGCATTTCTTACCGCGGCTGCGAGGTCCGTTTCTCCTCGCACGTGCCCGGCGACGGCCCCCGGCATGGATGGGATCACGTTCGGAAGTGTTTCCGTCACATATTTCAGTCCCTCGTCGAGGGAATGTTGTTGCGTGTCGAAGAGGTGCACCTCTCCGCCCCGTGTGCTCGCCATAAGGGCAATGCGCCGGCCTAGTGTGCCACAACCGATCACCGTAATCGGGCGATCGGCGATTTCCTTCGCCATCCACTCACTCATCGCGCTAATCCACTCTGTCCATCAGCCGGCTCCGAGTTGAGCGGAAAGAACAGCTGAAAGGCCGTTCCCCGGCCGCGCTTGCTACGCACCGCTAAATCCGCACCGTGTTTCTCAAGAATCCCCTTTGACACCCACAGACCCAGCCCCGTTCCCATTTCTCCCTTAGTGGTAAAGAAGGGGCGAAAGAGTTGATCCAAAATCTGCTTGTCCATACCGCTTCCGGTATCGGCAATTGTAACCCGCACTCCCTCGGCGCCCCCAGCCCTCTGTGAGGGTCTTATGGTTACGATCAGACGCCCGTAGGCCGACAAGGCGTCAAGCGCATTGGCAATCAGATTGGTAAATACCTGCTGTATTTCCCCTGGCATGCACAATACCGGGGGCGCCGTTCTATAGCGACGCTCCAATCGGATATCGCAGCTCTTGATGCGTGTCTCGTGGAAGAACAACACCGACTCCAGAACTTCTTCAATGGGCGTGAGGATGGGAGAAGTTCGCTGCCGGTAGAACTTCAGGCTTCGCGCAGCAATATGCGAGAGGCGCTGCAACTCCTTGTCCGCCATGGTTAATAGATCACGCGCTTTTCCCGTTAACCCTTCGTCCATTCTGGCGAGATAAAGCACATTCGTGACCGCTTCCAGAGGATTGTTGATCTCGTGCGAAATGCTGACCGCGAGCCGGCCCGCCGCGGCCAGTTGCTCCGACCTCCGCAGTACTTCTTCCGCTTTGCGGCTGTCCGTCGAATCCTGCACGTAGACCGCGAGTCCCTCGCCCGGCTGCGGATATGCGCGATGCCGGTACCATCGGCCCCAGCGCTCGAAGTAGTACTCAAACTCCACCGGAATCCGCTGCTCCATGGCGCGCCGATAGCTGCTCTCTACGACTGAACCTACGACCTCGGGATACAGCTCCCATAGCTGCTTTCCCAATTGCTCTCTTCCAAAAAGCCTGGTGATTTCTTCCGCCGCCGGATTCATGTAGGTGAGGCGAAAGCTCTTGTCGTAGAGGAAGAATGCTTCCGGGGTATGTTGCAGAACCTCCAGCGCTAGCTGCTGGGCCTTGCTCACTTCTTTGGTCAGCGCCGCTTCTTGTTCAAAGGCTTCACGGCGCAGGCGGGCCATCTTGAGATGCGCCTCTACCCGCGCAATGAGCTCGCGGGCAGTGAACGGCTTCGTCAGATAATCATCCGCGCTCGCGTTCAGGCCTGCAATGCGCGCCTCCTCGCCGGCGCGCGCCGACAGCATGATCACAGGAATTGTCCTGGTTGCAGGATGCTGCCGCAATGCGGCGAGCAGCGCAAAACCATCCATCTCCGGCATCATCACGTCGGTCAACACCAGGTCCGGAGCGAGGTGGATAGCCTGCTCCAGCGCGACCTTGCCGTTCTCCGCTGTTACTACCTGGAAGTGGCGGCCGAGCAAGCCGCCCACATACTGCCGCATATCGGCGTTGTCGTCTGCCAGCAAAACGGTCGCCCTCGGCGCAGCAACCGCATTGGGGGAATCGATGCTATAGCTGCCCGCAACACCGGAGGACCCGTTTGGCGAATGTGGTTCCGGCAGCCAACTCAGAGCCTCCTGCACATATTCGACCGCCGATGCCCCCACCGCGAAACGATTCTCGGCATTGCCGCGTATGTGCGCGCGTTCCAGGTGGGTCTGCCCCCAGGGCAACTTCACCGTGAATGTGGTTCCCTCGCCCAGCGCGCTTTCCACATCAATCGATCCGCCATGCATCTCCACCAACTCCCGCACCAGCGCCAGGCCGATACCGCTGCCCTCGTGGCTCCGCCGCTGCGCATTCTCGATGCGGCTGAATCGGTCAAATATATGGGGAAGATCCTGGGCGGAGATTCCTGTCCCGGTATCCGTCACGCGAAGTTCTGCGCCTGACCCGCCGGCGCGCAGGTGCACACGAATCTCTCCGTCGAAGGTGGACTTCAGGGCGTTGGAGAGAAGATTGAGCACCACCTTCTCCCACATCTCATGGTCCACATAGACCGGTTCCGGCAGCGCCTGGCAGTCCACGACCAGTTGCAGTCCGGCCCGCTCCACGGCTCCGCGAAAAACGCTGGACAGTTCCATCGTCAACAACGAAAGATCCGTCGCCTGGTAGGTTGCCCGGAAACGTCCTGCCTCAATACGAGAGAAATCGAGTAGCGCGTTTACCAACTTCAGTAACCGCATCGCGTTGCGGTGGAGCAGCTCCAGCGAGGCAGGTGTAGGGGCTGCGTCACTTTGCAGAGCATCTTCCAACGGACCCAGCATCAGCGTAAGAGGCGTTCTTAGTTCATGACTCACATTGCTGAAGAAGGTGGTCTTTGCCCGATCCAGCTGTGCTAGTGCTTCTGCTCGGTCTCTCTCTTCCTCAAAAGCGCGCGCGCTGGCAAAACTCGCGGCGATCTGACCGGCAACAAGATCCAAAAACCCGGCATAGCCAGCGTCGAGCTGGCGATAGGGGTTTAGCGCGGCGATCAGGATTCCCGCTGGCTTTTCCAGTCCTTGCCTCGCGATGGGAACCAGACGCGCCTTGGTTGGCGCCACCCCCCACACACCCACCGGCAGGTCACGGAAGCGCTTGGATAATCCCTCGATGGTGAGTGCGGTCTTTTTCTCCAGAACTTCCTTGACCGGCCACGCCGCTGGCTCGTCATGGAGAGCAATCACCAGGGGCGCTGCTGGCTGGCCTGCCTTTACGCCGGTACAGCAATCCAGTCGCAGATGTTCTCCGCTTTCATCCAGGAGATAGGTCAGCGTGAATGGGAGATCTCTCTCGTCCGCCTCAAGTCCGCGTTTGACCGATAGCGATACCCGTCCGGTGATCGTCTCTCCAAGGATGGACGCGAGCGTACGCAGCAACGTCACCTGTCGCTCGCCAATCACTCGCGCGGTCTCTTCGATGACTACACAAAGCAGCCCCGCGATGTTTCCATCTGAACCCGTCAGCGGGCTGTAGGAAAACGTGTGATAAGTTTCCTCGGTATACCCATTACGTTCCAGAAAGAGGAGCAGTTCCTCCTCCCAGGAGGCCTCCTGTGTCTGCAGAACCCGCTGCACCCTGGGACCAATATCGGCCCAGATTTCCGGCCATACCTCCGATGCCGGGCGGCCCAGTGCCCAGGGGTGCTTCTCGCCCAGGGTCATGCGCGCGTAGGCGTCGTTATAGATGAATGTGAGTTCCGGTCCCCATCCCATCCACATGGCGAAGCGGGAGGTCATCAGGATGCGCACCACAGTCTTAAGGCTCTCGGGCCATTCCGTGGCAGGCCCTAACGGCGTCGTACCCCAATCGAATGCGCTGACCAGGCTGGCCATATCCGGCGCTGAACCTGAAATCCCGGCTGAAGCAGCCCTTTTGCTCTCGGATTCAGCGGTTTCGTGGGGCATAGGGTTCTTTTGGGCATGGGCCTTTACTGAGGCTTAGCCCAGATTGCTGGTCCAGACGGACCGGCTGGGCGTTCCTCAGCATCGGGTCCCTGTGCGTTGGGAGATGCATGCAGGCTTCCAAGAGGGTACCGTATCCTCTATGAATTTTTGAATTGGAAATTTGTGGCGGCAAATGGCGCATCTCTCGGGCGCGGGGGGCAGCCAACACAGGACCATGTCCTGGAGCGTGGGCGGACAGTCCGGGTAGGGGTGGGGATCCTCGTTGATTAACTCCGTCCACCCACCTCCACTACTGCCAAGGTGGATGGACAGACAGGAGTCAGCTCAACAGCAACCAACCCGGTGTCGGTTTGCCCGCATCTCTTCAACGCGCTCAGCAAGTTCCGCCGTCCAAGGTATTCTCAGTCCAGACACTCGAGGAGATGCAGCATGCATGAAAAGAAATTGGAGTATCCACCCATCCCCTCCGACGATCTTACCCGCGCTCTCAAATTTGCCGCACCCGATAAGGAGGACGGAAAGCTGCCCCATATCGGCCTGGTTGGAGACACCTACACCATCACCGTCTCAGGAAGCGACACCAATGACCGGTTCTGCGTGATCGACATGCACGTCCCGCCGGGCGGTGGCCCGGGTCCGCATCGCCATGACTTCGAAGAGACGTTTATTCTGCTCGACGGAGAGATCGAGGTAACCTTCCGGGGCAAGACGTCGATTGTCCGCGCGGGCGAAACGGCCAACATACCATCCAACGCTCCGCATCGCTTCCACAACGCCTCTTCCACACCGGCACGCATGATCTGCATCTGCTCTCCAGCGGGCAACGATAAATTCTTCCTGGAAGTCGGAGTGCCCGTCGCGACGCGCACCACGGCTCCCCCAAAACTGGATGAAAAACAAATGATGGAATTCCTGGAGAAGGCAAGGGCAATCGCCCCAAAGTACCGGACTGAGCTCCTGAAAGAACCGTAGTCCGGCTGTAAGGCTCTCGTGCGTGCTCTCATCCACCATCGCCTGGACTTGAGCCCGCGGATCCCTCTCCCTGGCAGGGTAGTTTCAGGCTGACGACGAGCCCGCCTTCCGGGCGGTTGCGCGCCCACAGCTCTCCGTGATGCAGCCGGATGGCGCGGTTCGCGATCGCCAATCCTACCCCAAAGCCCCCAGTGTCGCGCTGCCTTGCGTCGTCCACCCGGTAGAACGGCCGGAAAATATTCTCCAGCTCATTCTCGGGCAGCCCGGGACCGCAATCACTCACATCAAGAGTGACCGTGGGCGCGCCAACCTGTTTTTCGCAACGGAGTTTGAGCTCCACCACCGATTGCTCCCGAGTGTAGCGAACTGCATTGCGAACAATGTTTTCGATGGCGCGGTAGATCAGCTCCGGGCTTCCCTGAACCACGCAGTCACAATGGTTCAATAAGCGAACCTGGCAAAGCCGCTGTTCTGCTTCAAACTCCACATCCGGCAGCATCTTTTCGAGCAATGCGTTCAGATGGAAGCTCTCCGTAAAATTTGCCGCGTCGGTGGATTCCATCGAGGAAAGCCGCAGCAGTTGCCCGATCAATTGGTTCAGACGTCCCGCTTCGCGTTCGATGCGCTTGAGGTGCCCCATCATGGCTGGGGGCGACTCTTCGTGCGCCAGTTCGAGGGCAACGCTCAGGCGAGCTAACGGCGATCGCAACTCATGGGAGACGTCGCGCAATAGCATCTTCTGCGCTCCAACCAGCCGCTCGAGCCGCTCTGCCATATAGTTGAAATCCCGCACCAATCCCTGGATTTCGTCTCCTCCGAATAAGCGCTCTTCTCCGCCCGGCTCAGCTACCCGCGTGGCCAGTTCGCCGTTCGCCAGGCTGCGAGCGGCCACCCGCAGTTTGCCGATCGGACGGATCAGCAGATGCACGAGAACGAAGGTGACCGCTCCGCAAACTACGATCGCTACCCATAGCTGAGGAAATGCAAAATGCTCAAGATCGCGCAGCCAGTGTTTGTTTCCGATCCGCGGCCGGCTAAGAAGGAAAACGTAACTGCGGCCGCTAGCAGAATGGACCGTCGTACTCCACAAATAATAGTCGCCCGCTGCGGTGGTAAGTACCCCAAGTTGCTTCTGTGCAGCGGCCAATGCATTCGCAGCGACGGGGGAACCGCCAGGCTCACAAAGAAAGTGGCCTGGTCTTTCGGACAGAT
The DNA here is from genome assembly GCA_963721125.1 of uncultured Acidobacteriaceae bacterium. Classification (GTDB taxonomy): domain Bacteria; phylum Acidobacteriota; class Terriglobia; order Terriglobales; family Acidobacteriaceae; genus PALSA-350. Next base: position 1,209,274 of record CAVRHZ010000002.1, read on the forward strand.
AAATGGTCAAGTTGCGCGATGCGGCGTACTGTCGCAAACCGGAGCATCCCGCGGTCTCGTAGATATTCACAACCGCCGCCCCTTCGCTGGGAAGGGCTGTCTTTAGAACATCCATGATCTCGTTCGGCCGCACGAAGTTGTGCTGCATGATCAGCAGGGTCGAGATGGCAAAAGTCAGGCTTTGCGCAATCCAGAAACCGAGAAAGATCTTGGTGAATAGCCCTCGCATCGCTTATCGCTCTCCTGCGAGTTTGCGTAGAGACGGCACTGCCAGTTGATACCCAACACCGCGGACGGTCTTGACCCGCTCGCCGAAGTTGTCTGCCACGTCCAATTTGTGGCGCAGGCGGCTCACGTGCATGTCAAGACTGCGATCAAAGGGATGAAACTTACGCCCCAGCACCGCCTCCGCCAGCTGCTCCCGGGCCACCACTTCTCCGGCGGAGCGCATCAGCGTTTGCAGCAGCCCGAACTCAATATCCGTTAGATCGAGCAAGGTGCCGTTGCACCGCGCCACCCGGGCTGCCGTGTCCAGCTCCAGGCCGGTCACGACGAGCAAGTCTCCTGCGGCAGCCGGCGCCTCTACGTTCCCGCTACGCCGTAGAATGGCCCGGATCCTGGCCAGCAGCTCCCGTGGATTGAAAGGTTTCGGCAGGTAGTCGTCGGCGCCGATCTCCAAACCGACTATGCGATCCACATCCTCGCCTCGGGCCGTGAGCAGCAGAACATTCATGGGCGATCCCGCGGCGCGCAGCCGGCGCAGCACCTCAAAACCGTCCAGGCCAGGAAGCATCACGTCCAGCAGCAACATGGCGTAACCGCCGCCCAGCGCTGTTTCCAATCCTGTCTTGCCATGATGCGCCGCGGTCACCTGGTAACCATGACGGCCGAGATAATCGGTCAGCATAGAGCAGAGCTCCACATCGTCGTCGATCAGAAGAATGGGCTCCATAGCTGTATCTCTCGGTCCTTTCCGAGACTACGCCCATCGGGCGGCGAGGAAACGCCGAAAATGTAACAAATTGTCACAGGGAGGTGACACTCCGTTACCAAGCATTACTCATTGTGACCGCATAGCCAGGCGTATCAGTGTCTTCTGAGTGTGGCGGCAATCCAAACCGCGGCCGGACCTCAGGAGCGATCGAATGCGTACTTCCGCTGCAACCCTAAGAGTGGCCTTGATACTCCTCTGCCTGGGTCTCTTTTCAGCCATGAATCTGCTCGCGTTTCAAGCCACTGGATCGCTTCACGGAGCAGCGACCGACCCTTCTGGAGCGCGCGTGGTCAAGGCCACCGTCACCGTGCAGGCGGGGGATGGAACCACAGCCACCGCTCAGACTGGCGCCGATGGCGCCTATGTGTTTCCCCAACTTGCTCCCGGCAGCTATACCATCACTGTCACAGCCCAGGGGCTCTCACTCGCGCAGCCCCAGGTAGTAACGATTTCGGCCGGGCACGCCACACTGCAGAATCTCGCGCTGAGCATTGCTATCGAGCAGCAGCAAGTCACCGTCAGTGAACAGGACGCCGGACTCGACACCAGCCCCGACAACAACGCCAACGCCATCGTGATCAAAGGCAAGGATCTGGACGCTCTCTCCGACGATCCCGATCAACTGCAGGATGAGCTGAATGCACTGGCCGGCCCCGCAGCCGGACCCAACGGGGGCGAGATCTACATTGACGGCTTTTCCGGAGGACAGCTTCCGCCCAAATCCTCCATCCGAGAAATAAGAATCAACCAGAATCCCTTTTCCGCGGAGTACGACAAGCTCGGCTATGGACGTATCGAGATACTCACCAAACCGGGCACAGATAAACTGCACGGATCAGTCATGGCGAACGGCAATTCGTCCGCTTTCAACTCGCTGAACACGTTCGTCACCAGCGAGCCCGCGTACTACTCCACATTTTTCCTGGGCAATGTCAGCGGTTCCCTCAACAGCCGCACTTCCTGGTTTCTTAGCGGATTCCGCCGTGACAACAATGCTAACTCGATCATCAATGCCCAGTTGCTGGATCCTACGGGCGGCAGTTACAACTATTCGGCCGCAGTACCTAATCCGCAATCGCGCCTGGACCTGAGCCCGCGCATTGACTTCCAGCTTACCCCCAGTAACACGCTCACCGTCCGCTATATGTATGACCGGCAAAAAAGCACCAATAACGGCGTGTCGCAGTTTGCCCTGCAGACCCAGGGCTACGACACCCTGAACCAGGAGAATACTTTGCAGTTGAGCGACACCCAGGTGCTCAGCAGCAGGGTAATCAATGAAACGCGCTTTCAATATATTCGCGATCGCGACACGCAAACTCCGCTCTTCAGCACCCCAACCATCACCGTACAAGGCGCCTTTACCGGAGGCGGCAGCAACTTGGGAACGGTCCACGACGCCCAGGATCACTATGAACTGCAGAATTACACCACCGCCGCGCTTGGAGCGCACACCCTCCGTTTCGGTGCGCGGCTGCGCACGGTGCGGGATTCCAATGAATCCACAGCCGGCTTCAACGGAAACTACACCTATCAATCTCTCGATAGCTACTCTGCCGGGCTGCCGTCGCAGTACGAGGTGACGGTGGGTACTCCGGCCGCCCGTGTCACCATGTTTGACGCCGGTGTTTTCTTCCAGGATGATTGGCGGCTGCGTCCCGACCTCACGCTGAGCTATGGGATCCGCTATGAGGGGCAAAACTGGATCAACGACCATGCTGACTTCGGACCACGTTTCGCCTTTGCCTGGGCGGTTAATGGCAAGAGCAAACCGGCCAAGACGGTGATCCGCGGCGGCTACGGCTGGTTCTTCGACCGCTTTCAATATACCAACGTACTGCAGGCGATTCGCCAGAATGGGATCAATCAGCAGCAGTACGTGGTGAAGAATCCCTCTCCTGATATCACTGCAGCCACAGCCGCGCAGGCAGCCAGCGAGGCGGCGCCAACCACGTATTCCATAGCCCCGAACCTCAGGGCTCCAGTAAACATGCAGGCGGCGATCGGTATCGAACATAAATTTGGACAAAAGATCACCATCGCGAGCACCTATATCAACTCGCGCGGCCAGCATCAGCTGTACACGGACAATATCAACGCCTTTCTGCCCGGAACCTACGACCAAACCACGGGAACCGGTATACGGCCCAACGGCATCAATGAAAATACGTATCAGTACCAGTCCGGAGGTATCTACAACCAGAATCAATTGATCACCAACTTCAGCATCCGCGAACGCAAAATCACGCTTTTTGGCTTCTACATGGTCAATTTTGCCAAGGCGGATACCTCCGGGGTCACGTACTTCCCTTCCAACCAGTTCGATCCACGGGCCGACTACGGCCGATCGACCTTCGACGTCCACAATCGCTTCCTCTTGGGGGGCAACTACCTGGCGCCCTTCGGCGTTTCCATCAGCCCGTTCCTGGTGACTAACTCGGCGACGCCCTTCAACATCACCGTCGGGCAAGACCTGAACGGCGACAACCAGTTTAACGATCGCCCCGCATTCGCCACCGCCAACAGTACCGATGTGATGAACACGAAATACGGCAGCTTCGACCTGAACCCCGCGGCAGACGCAGCCCGCATCCCCTACAACTACGTCAATGGCCCCGGGCAGTTCAGCCTCAATCTGCGCGTCAGCAAGTCAATCGGTATCGGACCGCGTTCTGAGCGAGCGGCGAGCGGCGGTTTCAATGGGCCACCTCCGGGCGGCGGCGGCCGTGGAGGACCCGGAGGCGGTGGTCCTCCAGGGGGCGGACTTGGCCCCGGCGGTCTCAGCAGCTCTGGCGGAAGGCCGCCCATGCTCGATCAGCAGGCAGCACGGCGCTACTCGTTGAACTTTACGGCGATGGGAAGAAACGTCTTTAACAACGTGAACCTTGCGCCGCCGGTGGGCGTGTTGCAATCGCCCCTGTTTGGGATGTCGAATGCGTTGGCAGGCGGGTTCTTTTCCTCGCCCTCCTCCAATCGAAGCATCGATCTCCAGGTGTCTTTCAACTTCTAGTTGTCCACTGGCAACAAATGCTGGGTGCCCCATTCAAGCCGTCTTTTTGGCTTGAGTGGGATAACAGCACTGGATGTGCCACTTCCCCTTCGTCCTGCCCGCTCAAAGTCGAGGCCCACTGATGGCTAGCTCTGTCTAGCTACCTCCCCCCCTGCCAAGGTGAGCCACCAGGCGGGATGACAAATTTAAGGGGCGGACTATTGCTCGCGCAGGACTGAAGCCGGGTCGACATGGAGTGCACGCCGAACGGGCTTGGCAATGGATGCCACGCTAGTCACAAGCATGGTGAATGCAACTGCAGAAAGGACAATGGGATCCATTGCGGAGGCTTGGTACACAACCGCCGATAGAACGCGGCTGGTTGCAGCGCCCAGGACAAGCCCAACGGTTGAGCCGATGCCGAGCAAAATGAGCATGCGTCCGAGAGCAGCAGTAAGAATCTGCTTCGCCTGGGCGCCCAGGGCGACGCGGATACTTAGTTCACGGAGGCGCTTGGTGACCGAGTAGGACGCAAGGCCGAACGTGCCGGTAATGGAGAGCAGCAGTCCAAATGCGCCGAAGAGACTGAGAGCCACGGTTGCTATCTGTGCAGGCAGAAGCTGCAGGCCGAGCTGGCTACTCCAGGTACTGGACTCCTGGATAGGGATCGCGGGGTCGAGATCGAGGATCGTTTTGTTTATAGCAGCTGCCATGTCGCGGCCGGTCAGGCCGGTAGGATCAGGATGTGTACGGACGATGAGGGTCGTTGAGGTGTTTCCGTCCTGCGCAATAGGAAAGAAGGTCGCTGGGCTCGGTTCTTCATTGAGGGTGGTGTACTTGCCGTTCGCCACCACGCCAACAATCTGGATGGGACGGCCGGATAGATTCTTGAAGTAGCGTCCGATGACATCGTCGGAGCGAAAAAGACGCCGCGCGAATTCCTGGTTGACGAGGGCGACCAGCGGGCTCTTTGCGCTGTCAGTGAAGCTGATATCCCGGCCTGCCAGGAGAATCGTGCCCGCGGCTCCGAGATAACCTGGGGAGATGTCGTAATAGTTAGCTCCAAACGCGACATTGGCTGGGCGCATTTCTGTTGCCTTGGGGAGCATGATGCCCATGGTGGACTGGTCGATGCCAAGCGGAGTGGTGTTGGCATAACCAACAGCCTCCACGCCTTGAAGTCGCTCAGCGGCAGCCAGCAGCCGGCGCTGGAAGGACGCGGCACTTTCGTTCGAGTAACCGGCCTCGGCGAGTTGAAATTGCACCCGCACTGCATTAGCAGGTCTAAAGCCGAGTTCCATGTTGAGCGACTTCCTCAGACCGCGTAGAGAAACGAACGCGGCGGTGACGGTGATGCAGCAGAGAGCGATCTGGGCCGCGAGCAGGATATCGCGCAGGGCCCAGCGCCGTCCCGCGCTCGATGGACCAACGCCGCCTTTGATGGCGTCGTTGGGGTCCGCTCTCAAGATCTGACGCATTGGCATCAGGCCGAAGAGTACCGCGGCTACGAATGAGAACAGGCCGGCGGCGAGGATCAATGACGGCTGTGGCAGCACCGCAAAGCGAACGGGGAAACCGACCGGCGGCTGCCATGCGCCGAGACTGGACAGTGCGATCCAGCCCAGTACGCAGGCAGAGAGGCCGCCCAGCAATGCAATGAGAAATGCCTCGGTCAGGACCTGACGAAGGATACGCCAGCGGCTCGACCCGATAGCCATGCGGATCGCCAGTTCGCGGCCACGATCGGCAGTTCGCGCGGCGAAGAGACCGCCGAGATTCGCGCAGGCAGCGAGCAGAACGATCCCGGCAAGGGCCATGATCCCGGCAAGAAAAGCACGGGCCGGCGCTCCAAGCGTATCGCCAAGCAGACCGGGACGCACCACCCGGATGGATAGACCTTCTTCATCCTTGGGAAACTGCTTTGTGATGCGGGAGGCTACGGTATTGAGATCTGCCTGCACTTGCGCCAGGCTGACACCCTGCTTGATGCGAGCGATGACCCATATATTGTGGTTGTTCCGCCCTTCGAGCCAGTTGAATTTTTCTAGCTGCGCCTCGTTGGACATGGGCACGAAGACGTCCGGCTGGAGGATTTTCTCGGTGCCGTAAAACCCTTGAGGAGTAACGCCGATGACCGTGTAAGGCTGGTTGTTGAGGCGGACAGTCGTGCCGATGATGGCAGGGTCGCCGTTGAAGTAGTGCTTCCACGCCGCCCACGACAGCACGGCGACTTGAGAGGCGCCCGGATGATCGTCATCGGCGCGATGGAGAAGACGCCCGAGCAACGGCTTGATGCCGGCAACCTCAAAATACTGCCCGCTGATTTCATACCCCCAGATTGGGTGGGTAGCGCCGTTCGCATACAATCCAAAATCCATAGCGCGGTCGGCGGCCACGGCGGAGAAGACGGAGTTGTTGTCCCGAATGTCACGGAACTCCGGATAGGAAAAAGTTGTGCCGTTCTGATGGGGCGCAAGCGACATCACTTTCTCCGCATCGGGCATGTTGAGAGGCCGCAGCACCAGTGCTTGCAGCACGCCGAAAACGATCACGTTCGCGGTAATACCGAGGGTCAACGTGAGTACAGCCGTGACGGCGAAGCCTGGTGAGCGGAGCATCTGCCGGATTGCAAAGCGCAGGTCTTGCAACACCGTTTCCATGCGAAATGTAACTGCTTCGTGGCTTTGTTCTCTCAACCTCGTCACATTGCCGAACTGCAGCACGGCTGCTTGACGCGCGGCTTCGGGCGTCATCCCCCCGGCGATAAACTCCTGCGCCGCCTGTGCCCGATGGAATGCCATCTCTTCATCCAGCTCGTTGAGGAAACGTCTGCGCCCCAGGAGAATCGAGAGTTTTCGCATGAACCGGCTGAACGGATTCATCTAAGCCTCCTTCGGGTCACTCAAGACGCGTCCAATCGCCGCAATCATCTGTTCGTATTGCGACACCTCGATGCCCAACTGCCGGCGTCCCGCAGCGGTGAGCGTATAGAACCGCGCTCTCCGCTTGGTCTCCGTCATCTTCCATTCCGCCTTCACCCACCCCTGCAGCAGGAGCCGTTGCAGCGCGGGATAGAGCGAGCCTTCTTCGACCGTCAGCACCTCGTCGGAGCTGCGCTTGATAGAGAGCGCAACCCCATATCCATGCATAGGCGCCCGGGCAAGCGTCTTAAGGATCAACATGTCGAGCGTTCCAGGCAGCAGGTCCGGCTTTTTGGACATGCCGATTACCATAGGCACTCTATGGGTAGAGTGTCAATGGTTAAGATCTAACCAGTAGTCACAATGGTGGGAGCCTTCGCATTTATGAGCGGGAGCTCGGCCAGCAGTCACAATGGTGGGAGCCTTCGCATTTATGCGGGGGAGCTCGGCTTTCAAGCCGAGCGGCTCGCGTGGAACTTTCCTTCTCCGGCTTTAGCCGCGGGGTTTTTGCTGGAATTGATGCGGGGCTGGATCAACTTCTCCCTTTAACCGCGCCGAGGAGTACGGATACTCCTCAGGATGCTCCGCCAACCCTGCCTTGACAGGATTCATCCTGAGATATTCGACGTGTTTTGCATACTCGTCTGCGTCTCTGATCCTATGTTCGTTGTAACCCTTTTGCCATATTTCACCATGGAAGATCGCCTCCTTCCGCGCACGGTAGGAGAATCCACCCTTGATGAACTGCATTGCTTTCTCAAGCGATACGAGCGGTGCCGGTGTAAGGATCAGATGAACGTGATTTCTCACGAAGACAAATTCGTGTACTTGAAACTTCTGCTTAGTCCGATTTTCACGAATGACGTCCAGCAGCAACTCGCAGAGCAGATTGGACTGCAGTATGAATCTTCTCTCCCACGTTGCAAACGAGGTGAAGAAAGTGCGAGTTTCTTGCGCTGCAGGCAACAACCCAGAGCCGACGTTATCACATCGGCTAAGCGAAGCCGCGGCTAAAGCCTGATGATCGACGTGCGACTTTTTCCGCGACGCTGAAGCGCCGCTCCCCCTGCTGAAGCAGGGGGCTCCCACCGACGGCAAACAACCCGGTCTCATCGGCCCGCTTCTCTTCCCCCATGCAGGTGACCGCTCCGCTAAAAAAATTAAAAAAGGACTTGCATGTGCTCTGGTGATGTAGTTAACTACATCACCAGAGGGCAAGACTCTCTGGTAAGGGCTATCTGGGAAAACAGGATGGATCTTGAGTGGAACGACAGTCAGCCGATTTACCGCCAGCTGCGCGACCGCGTCGCGGACATGATCCTCGACGGCGTTCTCAAAGAAGGCGATCCCCTACCCTCCGTGCGCAATGTCGCGGCCGAATTTCGGGTAAATCCGCTTACCGTCCTGAAGGGCTATCAGCAACTGGTCGACGAGCAGTTGGTGGAGACGAAGCGAGGTCGAGGCATGTTCATCAATGAAGGTGCACGCAACCTGTTACTGCAAGGCGAACGCCAGAAGTTTCTCGACGAACAATGGCCGCGCATATACGCCACCATTCAGCGGCTCGGCTTGAACGCCAAAGAACTGCTGGCTGCTGCCAAGGAGAAGCCGAAGCCATGAACGTGATCGAAGCCCGCGGCCTGCGCAAGTCCTTCGGCAAAACCATCGCGCTCGATGGCGTCGATGTAAGCATCGAAGCAGGCCGCATTCTCGGACTCATCGGCCCCAACGGCGCAGGCAAAAGCACCGCGCTCCACGCCATGCTCGGCCTCATTCCCTATGAGGGCGAACTAAAAGTGCTCGGCCGTGACCCCTGGAACGAGCGCGATCGCCTCATGCGCGATGTCTGTTTCATCGCCGATGTCGCCGTGCTGCCGCGCTGGCTGCGCGTTTCACAGGCTATCGACTACGTAGCCGGCGTGCATCCCCGATTCGATCGCGCCAAGGCCGACACCTTTCTCGCTAAGACCTCCATCAAGCGCACCAGCAAGGTCGGAGAATTATCCAAGGGCATGGTAACCCAGCTGCACCTGGCCCTGGTCATGGCCATTGACGCGAAATTGCTGGTGCTGGATGAGCCCACGCTGGGCCTCGACCTGTTGTATCGCAAGCAGTTTTACGATTCCCTGCTGAACGAATACTTCGATGGCAGCCGCACCATCGTGGTCACCACCCACCAGGTGGAAGAGGTGCAGCACGTCCTCACCGACCTGATGTTCATCCAACGCGGCCGCATCGTGCTCAATTGCACCATGGAGACCTTCGAGGCGCGCTACCAGGAAGTGATGGTGCATCCCGAGCAGGTCGCCGCGGCCCGGGCGCTCAAGCCCATACACGAACGCCAGGTTTTCGGCCGCCGCGTGTTGCTGTTCGATGGAGTCAATCATCGGCAACTCGAGGAGCTGGGCGAAGTGCGCACGCCCAGCATTGCCGACTTATTCGTCGCTTTGATGGGAGACAAGACAAGCGACGTCGCGCACCAGGGAGCCGTCCTATGAATACTCAATCTTCTCGCGAATCCCAGTTACCTGCCATCCAGCCCTTGTATTGGTCGGTGCGGCGCGAATTGTGGGAGTACCGCTCCATCTATATCGCACCCTTGGCTGTCGGCGCCTTAGGGTTATCAGGCTTCGTGTTCACCCTGATTCATCCGCCGAAGAGCAAGGATATGGGGTTGGCGGCGATCAATCCAACCTTCGACCCCACCGGGCTCGCCATGCCTTACAGCCACGCTGCGATGCTGCTCCTGCTGACCGCGTTCATCGTCGTGATCTTCTACTGTCTGGACGCGCTCTACGGGGAACGCCGCGATCGCAGCATCCTATTCTGGAAGTCCTTACCGGTTTCCGACCTTACGACCGTCCTGGCAAAGGCCAGCATTCCCCTCGCAGTTGTGCCGCTGACCGTCTTTGCCATTACCGTCGCCCTGCAGCTAACCATGCTGCTGCTGAGCATCGTAACGCTTCTCATGAGCGGTGGTAGTGTCGCAACCTTGTGGAGACAATTGCCGCTCTTCCAATTGCAAGCCGTGCTGCTCTACAGCTCTGGCCGTCATCACGCTCTGGTATGCGCCCATCTACGCGTGGTTGCTGCTGATCTCCGCCTGGGCGCGGCGCACCACATTCCTCTGGGCGCTGCTGCCGCCGATGGCTATCGCCCTGGTCGAGTTCATTGCCTTCCACACCACGCATTTCGGATCGTTATTGCACCAGCGCTTCTTCGGATTCGCTCCCAGGGCTTTCGCCTTCAGGAAGCCCGACGGCTCCTTGATCGATCCCCACTTTATTCCGATAACCCAAATTACTCCGGGGAGATTCCTGAGCAGCCCAGGTCTGTGGATCGGGCTGGTCTTCGCCGCCGTATTCCTAGCTACTGCAGTCCGGCTGCGCCGCTATCGGGAACCAATCTGATTTCTCAATCCATGTTAAGGAGGATGTATGGAAAGCGTGATTGCTCTTAACTCAGCCCCCGCATGTACTTCCCTCTCACCCAGTGCTGCCATCTGGCAGGATGTCCTGGCACAGGCCATGACCGGCGAGCTAATCGCCGCCATGAACTACACCTCCCTGGCGGAGATATGCGAGGATCCCGAAGAAGTAGCCGATGCCTTGGAGCACGCGGATGGAGAACGCTGGCATGCCGCTGCGTTCGCTGCCGAGGGACGCAAGATGGGGTTGGACGTCCCCAACAACGTCAACGGCAAGCATTGGAAGAGGCTGCGCGAGGCATTTCTGCGCTGCATCGAAGCCCGTGACTTTATCGCCTGCCTGATCGTTCAGGAGATCATGCTGGAATCCTTCGCCGTCGCCAGCTACGCCCGCGTCGGAAAAGTTGGCCCCGGGAGTCTGGGCAAAACCTTTGCCGCCATCGCGGCGGAGGAAGAAGGCCATGTCGATCACGCCATGGCGATTCTTCAAGCAGAGCGAGCCCTGGACCCGCAGCGCTTCGACGACAAAGTATACCGGCTGCATCTGGATGTGATGACCACCCTGGCGGAGATGCTTACCAAGGAATGCAGCAATGGACATTGCGAAGTCTGCCACGGCAGCTGCGTGAAGCCATCGCTGCCCGAGGTCATGCTGTCTGCAGCCGAGCTTCGCGGAGTGTCACTGCAACAGTATCTAAAAACGCTCGACAAGCTTGGGTTGCCCGGAGAGGTGACACTCACATGGGTGAGTCAGTTGCCGGTTTAGCCAAGCGAGGGCGAGAAATCGATTTCGCCCTCATCGGGCACCAGGAAAGTTGGCGAGCCGCTGCGGACGTGCTCGCGGTCCTGCGCGGTCCGCTGCATGCGCCCTTGCCAGACGAGGAGATCAAGGACATTCTGCCCTGGATCCCGCCCCGAACGGTCTGCCATGTCGAGGTGAATTCATTAGCTGGCGTGAAGGCGCACGGCGTCTACATCGACTCCTTCATTCCCCCCGACCATCTGGAAGCCGCCTATATGCACGACAACATCGCCCGCGTTCGCGGAGCCGCGGCCTACGCCATCAAGGCAGGAGCGAAGATCGTGAGTCTGGGTGGCTTCAGTTCCATACTGATAGAGGGCAACTTCGATCAGCTCCCCGAGCGCCACCATACGGTCTTCACCACCGGCAATACATTGACCGTAGGCTTTATCGTCCAGGGCATCCGCAAGATGTGCGCGCTCGAAGGCCGAGATCTCCGTCAATCCACATTGCTCATCGTGGGAGCCACAGGAGACGTAGGTTCCGGGTGTGCCCGCTGCCTAGCGCCGTTGGTAAAGCGCGTGCTGCTCAGCGCCCGCAACCTGGAGCGGTTACGCAAGCTGGCCGCCGAGCTCGAAGCCGGTGGAGTTCAAGTGGAGATCTCCGCTCGGCACTTCTCCGCCCAGCCCGACGTAGTCATCTGCGCTGCGAGTCTGGCGTCTCCTTCACTTCTGTTGGGCCGCATCGCTCCGGGAGCAATCGTATGCGATGCGGGTTACCCCAAGAACCTCTCCCCAAGCGCGCAGATGCCCGACGCCAGGATCTTCTTCGGAGGCCTGGGCCAGATCCATGGCGGAATGAGCTTCACACCCGACTTCCATGGAGTTCTGAACCGGCATCCCTTCCCTGACGTGGCGCATGGATGTCTGCTCGAAGGCATGGCGCTCGCGCTGGAGCGCCGCTTCGAACCCTTCTCTCAGGGAAGAGGGCACATCACCCCACAGCGGGTCGAAGAAATTGAAACCATCGCTGCCCGCCACGGCATCCATCCAGCGCCCCCCTACAACGCCGGCGGACCCATCGAAAACGCGATCGATCGCGAAGCCGAATGGGCAAAGGTTGGCTAACTACCAACAGCATGAACATCGCGGCTGACCTGCTGCTGGCGAGGGACCTGCATTTCCCTTTCCCACCCGGGCCAGCCCCGGCCCGCAAGACAATACGCCGTGTTACTCCGTGCGCAGAGCCTTTACCGGATTAATAGAAGCCGCCCTCTGCGCCGGAATAATACTAGCGAACAGCGCGCACACTGCCAGCGCCATGATCGATCCCCCAAGAACGATAGGATCCCACCCCCGAACTTGATAGAGCTGAGCAGAGATCAGGCGAGAGCATCCGATCGAAACTGGAATGCCGATAAGCAGTCCCATGAGCACTTGGAGAAAGGCCCCACGCAGAACCAGTCGAATCACGTTGCCTCGATTTGCGCCCAGGGCCATCCGCACTCCAATCTCGCTGGTCCGGCGCTCGACGGTATAAGCAGTCACTCCATACAGCCCCACAGCAGCCAGAATCAGCGCAAGAATCCCGAAAAGTCCGGTCATCTGCGCCACGGTACGTTGCTGATCCAACCGGTTCGCCACCTGCTCGTCCATCGTCCGCATACCCAGGATGGTCAAGTTCGGATCCACCTCCGTGAACACGCGTCGGATTTGCGGCTCCAGGCCCTCCATGCTGCCGCGCAGTTGCAGAACCACGCTCTCGATCAGGTGGGTGCGGTCATCGATCATCTGCAGCATGGCTATGGGATAGTGCACGTGCTGCGCCAGCGGCACAAAGAACAAGGGCCGTCTCCAGTGACCACTGGGGTCAGTGTAGTTCGCCTCGCGGACCACTCCGACAATCTCAAACGTGCCGCTGAAATCCGCCTTGTTTAAACCGAAATGCGAGCCAATCGGTTCCTCGCCTTTCTTGAAGAACTTACGCACGAAGGCTTCATCCACTACAGCAATATTCCGCGTCGCCGCTGTGTCCTGTTCCGTAATACTCCGCCCGCGCACGATGTGCTGCCCCATCAACTCCAGATAACCCGCGCCGACATGGTCCCAGGACGAGCCCTGATCTTCGTTCACGTTGGGGATGCCATGGCCTTCACGGATGACCATCTCGCCCCAGTTATCGGTGAAGGGGGAATACTGCGCCAGAGCGGCCCGCTGCACCCCGGGAATGGCCGTCAAACGGGCTTGCAGCTCGTTATAGACGGCATTCAATTTCTCCGCCGAGTAGCCGGAAAACGGAGCATTCACCGAGATGTTAACGCGATGGTCGGTCTCAAAACCGAAATCCTGATGCTCCATCTTCTGCAGGCTGCGGATGAGCAACCCGGCTCCCGCAAGCAGAACAATGGAGATCGTGGCCTGCACGACCACGAGAGCCTTCTGCGGCAGCGATGAACGATCGCGCGTACTGCGATTGGCGCCGCGCAGCGCTTCCGCCGGGTCGGCACGCGAAGAAAGCCACGCCGGGGCGCTGCCGAAAAGTGCTCCCGTCAGTAGCGACAGGCCAAAGGCGAAAGCAAGAATGGGCAGCGACGGGCTGGCATCGATAGGAACAAAGTGAGCGCTGTGGAATGCCAGCATCACGATGGCTTTCACTCCCAGGTAAGCGATGACCATCCCTGCCAATCCTCCCAAACACGAAAGCACAATGCTTTCCGTAAGCGACTGGCGAATCAGCCGATTCCTCGAAGCGCCAAGCGCGAGCCGCACCGACGTTTGCGCCCGCCGGGCCGTCCCGCGAGCCATCAGCAGGTTGGCAATGTTTGCGCACGCGATCAGCAACACCAGGCAGCAGACGATGAACAGAATCCGCAGGCTATCTTTGTAGTCCTCCTTCATCGTCAACACACCCGCGCCTGCGGGGACCACCTTGATATCTTGCTTGGGCAGCATACCCCTTATCTGCGGCAGATATTCCTTCAAATCCTCGCCCACAAAATCGGTTACCAGCCATTGCCGCATGATCGCCGTAAAGCGCGCGGCGAGTCCATCAGTCGTCGCTCCAGGGCGCAGGCGCCCGATCACGCGCAGCCATGCATTCGTTTGCTTCAGGAGCGAGTTCGTCCCCGCAAGCATGGGCTCCTGCTGTAGCGGAATCCATATCTCCGGCGGATCGCTGCGCAGTGTTTCCCCATAGAAACCCGGGGGCGTGATGCCGACGATGGTGAAGGGATGACTGTCCACCATAAAGGTTGCGCCGACCACCTTAGGGTCGGCGCCGTATTCCTGCTGCCAGGCGCGATAGCTGAGCATCGCTGCAGGCGAGGCCGCGACCTGGTCATCGGCAGGCACCAGCGCCCTGCCGGTGAAGGCCTGCACGCCGAAGGTGGCAAAGTAGTTTCCGGTCACGAACTCGCCCCGCAGCGGCTTGGCGAGGCGGTCGATTTCACTGCGCCGCACACTGAATTGTGATCCGCCGGCCTGGAAGGCAGCCAATTGTTCGAATTCCGGCGCGGCCTTTTGAAAACGCTGATACAGCTGGTAGGAATACATACCCCAATTGGTCTGCGGGCCGCCTTCTACACAGCAATCATTGCCATCTCCCACGCGGTAGAGGCTCGACGGATCGACCACCGGCAGCGACTTGAGCATGACCGAGTGGATCAACGAAAAAATAGCCGTGGTTGCGCCGATGCCCAGGGCAAGCGTAAGCATGGCTGTCAGGGTAAACACCGGAGACAACAGCATCTGTCGCAATGCGTACGAAATATCCTGGCGCAGAGTTTGCATAACCGTCCTCTGCTGGTCCGTACGCGCAATGAAAGACGAATGTTCCCAAGCCCGCAAACTTTCTTTACCAAGTCACTCATCCCTGCGGACGTGGCAGAATAGGTGGGGTCATTGAAGCTTTCCGCCGGTTCGACCAAAAAGTATCGACACCGGCATTGAGCGAGGCAAGCCATGGCGCAACAGAAATACACTATACCGAAAGACCTGAATCCGGTTGTCCAGTACGTTTTGGCTGTGGGCTCGGTTGCGCTCGCTCTCGGGATGGCTTGGTTGTTGGCACGTTATAACTTCCGCAGCGCGGAATTCCCACTTTTCCTGTTCGCCATCGCCGTAACTGTCTGGTACGCCGGGTTATGGCCTGGGGTTGTGGCTGTCTTACTTTCAAGCCTGGCCTACAACTTCTTTTTCACCGAACCGATGTACTCCTTCTACGTCGCGCGCACGGATATTCCCGATTACGTCGTTTTCGTATTATTTGCCTCGCTGCTCGCCTGGTTCAGCTCCATCCGGCGCCGCGTCGAACGGCAGCTTCTGCAGTCCCACGACGCACTCGAAAAGGAAGTCGCGGAGCGAACCCAACAGGCCAGCCTGCTCAATCTGACCCACGACACCATCTTCGTCCGTGACATGAGCGACATCATTACCTATTGGAATCGAGGCGCCGAGGAGCTGTTCGGCTGGCCAGCGCAGGAGGCGATTGGCAAGCATAGCCGGCAACTCTTGCAGGCGGAGTTCCCCGTACCGCTCGAGGAAGTCAACGCCGAGTTGCTACGCACCGGCCGCTGGGAAGGCGAACTGCGCAAGACCAAGTCCGACGGATCCGGTGTAGTGGTGGCTAGCCGATGGTCTCTGCGTCAAGATGAGCAAGGGCGCCCGCTGGCGATCCTGGAAACGAATAACGACATCACCGATCGCAAGCGGCGGGAAGAAGAAATTCGCAAGCTCAACCTTGAGCTGGGAATAAGAACCAACGACCTGGAAGTCACGAACAAGGAATTAGAGGCCTTCGCTTATTCCGTATCGCATGACCTGCGTGCGCCTCTTCGCCATATGGTCGGGTTTACCGAGCTACTGCAAAAGCACAACGCTTCCACCCTGGATGAGAAGAGCCTTCGCTACATGAGGATCATCCTTGAATCGGCGAAAAAGATGGGCACCTTAATCGATGACCTCCTTGCCTTCTCCAAAATAGGACGCGCGGAGACGCGCGAGACCATGGTCAACATGGAGCAATTGGTGAAAGAAGTGCTCACCGACATCCAGCAGGAGACGGCTGGACGCACCATTGCCTGGAAGGTCGGCGCATTGCCCAACCTGTATGGAGACCGCTCCATGTTGAGACTAGCGCTGGTCAACCTCATCTCCAATGCCGTCAAATTCAGCCGAGTAACTCCCGAACCCGAAGTGGAAATAGGGTCCATGGAGAAGAAAGATGAGGGCGTGGTAGTGTTTGTAAGGGATAACGGGGTTGGTTTCGATATGAAGTATGCCCACAAGCTATTTGGCGTATTTCAACGTCTTCATCAGTCTGATTCTTTTGAAGGAACCGGCATCGGTCTGGCCACCGTGAAGCGTATTATTCATCGCCACGGGGGCAAAGTTTGGGCCGAGAGTTTATTGAACCGGGGCGCGACCTTCTTCTTCTCGGTTCCCGATTACAGGAGATAACAACTATGGATAGATTAGGACGCATCTTGATGGTCGAAGACGACCCCAAAGACGTCGAGCTTTCCCTGATGGCCTTAGAGGATTACAACCTGGCCAATGAGGTGGTCGTGCTCGGCGACGGTGCAGAGGCTCTGGACTACCTCTATTGCCGCGGAAACTACACCGGCCGTACCAGTGAGAATCCCGCGGTCTTACTGCTGGATTTAAAGCTGCCCAAGGTAGACGGTTTGGAGTTGCTGCAGGTCATCAAGTCGGACGAGAAACTCAGAGCCATTCCGGTGGTGGTGTTGACCTCGTCGCGTGAAGAAAGAGACATGGTCACCAGCTATAAGCTGGGAGTGAACGCGTACGTAGTCAAGCCGGTTGACTTTCACGAGTTCGTCAATGCCATCAAGGAGCTGGGTGTCTTTTGGGCGATTATCAATGAGCCGCCGCCGGGAAGCATAAAAAAGAACTAGCCACTTCGACCACGGAACCAGAGGACTGTGAAATCTCCTTTACGCATTCTGTACCTTGAAGACGATCCTGAGGACGCAGAGCTCGTTCAGGCCAAGCTCGAGGCAGAAGGTGTTGCCAACGAGGTAACCCGCGTGGAAACGCGGGCTGATTTCCTGGCTCTCCTGGAGCAGGATGGTTTTGACCTGATCCTGGCCGATTACTCCCTGCCCTCCTTCGACGGCATTTCGGCTTTGAAACTGGCTGTCGATCTGCGCCCGGAGATGCCCTTCATCTTTGTTTCCGGAACCATGGGCGAAGAAGTGGCCATCGAAGCGCTCAAGATCGGGGCCACCGACTATGTTCTCAAAACGAGACTTTCGCGCATCGTATTCTCCGTGCGAAGAGCCCTGCGCGAAGGCCGGCAAAGGGCCGAGCGTGGCTTTGCAGAAGAGGCCCTGCGACGCAGCGAGGCCTACTTATCGGGAGCGCAGCGGCTGAGCCGGACCGGCAGCGTAGGCTGGAAGGTCTCCAGCGGAGAACTTTACTGGTCCGACGAAACCTATCGCATCTTCGACTACGATCCAGGCACAAAACCAACCGTGGAACTTTTTGTTCAACGTGTCCATCCCGAAGATGTGCCAGAAGTGAAAGAGATTGTCGAGCGCGCAGCCCAGGATAAGAAAGATTATGAGCACAAGTACCGCCTGCTCATGCCCGATGGTTCGATCAAGTACGTTCATTTCGTGGCCCACGCGTTAACCGATGTATCCGGAGACATCGAATTTGTTGGCGCAGTGATGGATGAGACCGCGGCCAAAAAGGCCGAGGAAGCGCTGCGCTTGAGTGAGGAACAATGGCGGGATGTTTTTGAAAACAACCCCATCATGTACTTCATGGTGAATGCGGCCGGCATGGTGATGGCCCTCAACCCCTTTGGCGCCGAGCAGCTTGGCTACCGGGTCGATGAGTTAGTAGGCCAGCCAGTGCGCTGCTTTTTTTACGAGGCGGATCGCGCCGAGGTCGAAACCAATCTCGCTGTCTGCCTGGAACAACTAGGACGTGGCAAGAGCTGGGAGTTTCGCTGTGTGCGCAAGGACGGCACGGTGCTGCTGATGCGCGGATCGGCCAAAGCCGTGGCCCGCGTGAACGGCCCCATCGTTCTCATCGCCTGTGAGGACATTACGGAGCAGAAGCGTGCGGAGGAGGCATTGTTCCACGTAGGCTTGGAAGCGCGCGTCAGCGAGCGCATGCGCATCGCGCGCGAGATGCACGACACCTTGTTGCAAAGCCTGAACGGGCTGATACTTCGCTTTCAGGCAGCCCGTAACATGCTTCCCCGCCGCCCCGAGGACGCAATGCGTATCCTTGACGGTGCTCTTACCCGGGCGGACCAGGCCATCACCGAAAGCCGGGATGCGATTCAGGGTCTGCGTACTGCCCCGGTTGCTCCCATCGATCTCGCGGATTTGCTGAGAGCGATGGGCCAGGAACTAACCGACTCCCAGGACCTCCAGTGCCAGTCGCCTGCCTTCTGTGTGAAGGTAGAAGGGGAACGGCAAGTCCTCTCTCCGACACTGCAGGACGAGGTCTACCGCATTGGCCGCGAGGCACTAAGAAATGCTTTCCAGCACGCGGCTGCGCGGCACGTGGATGTTGAGATTCTCTACCATGAGCACCAGCTGCGCTTGCGCATCCGCGATGACGGCAAGGGCATTGCACCGGTCGTCCTGGAGAAAGGTGGGCGTGCCCGGCACTGGGGACTGATCGGCATCCGTGAACGTGCCAAGCGCATGGGCGCTCAACTGGATTTGCTGAGCGAAGTTGGAGCCGGCACAGAAGTGCAGTTGACCGTTCCGGCATCCGTTGCCTACGCACCATCCCCCGCTGACGCTGGACGAAAGCCCGTTCTCCAAGATGACTAAGAGGCTGAGTGAGAACCGGGAGAAACCGCAGATCCCTCCACTACGCTCCCCCTAGAGTAGATCGCAAACCAAGCAATACCAACACCTTACCAAAAATACTTCGATAGCAAGTTCACGTTTTCTGAACCTTCCCGCTAACCAGATGCATCTGTCGTATCGATATAATTAGGACGCCACACAGGGAAGAAATGACCAAAGCCCACCAACATCCTCTGCAGAAGATCCTTGAAAAGCGCATAGCCATCATCGATGGAGCGATGGGCACCACCATCCGCACCTACGGCATGAAGGAAGCGGACATCCGCGGCTCGCGCTTTGCGGACTCCAAAAAAGACCTGCTGAATAACGGTGATCTCTTCTCCCTGACACAGCCCAAGATGATCGGCGACATCCATCGCCGCTTCCTCGAGGCCGGGGCGGACATCATCGAGACCAACACTTTCGGCGCCACCAACATTACCCAAAGCGAGTTCTTCGTGGAAGATCCGCGGGAGCATGGCGGCCGTAAGGATCCTGACTTCTACCAGAAGGTCATCGAAGATCCCTTCCTCAACAACCTTGCCTGGGAGATCAATCAGACCTCGGCGCGCCAGTGCCGCGAATGGGCCGATCGCGTCGCCAATGAAACCGGGCGTCCGCGCTTTGTGGCCGGGGCTATCGGACCGCTGACCGTCTCGCTCTCCAACTCTCCCGATCCCGACGATGCCGGCTTCCGCGTGGTCACCTTCGACCAGGTAAAGACCGCCTACGCCCACGAGGTGCGCGCCCTCATCGCCGGCGGCGTAGACCTGCTGCTGGTCGAGACCATCTTCGACTCCCTCAACGCCAAGGCGGCGCTGGTCGCCATCCGCGAGGTCTTCGATCAGGATGGCGCCGAGCTGCCGGTGATGATCTCGGCGGCTGTGGGGCGTGGCGGCGAGACGCTGATCTCCGCGCAAACAACAGAGGCCTTCTGGAACGCGGTGCAGCATGTGAAGCCGCTGTCGGTGGGGCTCAACTGCTCACTCGGTCCCGACCTGATGTATCCGTTCCTGGAGGAGCTGTCAGAGAAGGCGGACGTGGCCATCTCCTGCTATCCGAATGCCGGGTTGCCTAATCCCCTGTCCGAGACCGGCTTCGATCTGGGTCCGCCAGACATGGCTCGCTACCTCGGCAACTTTGCCCGGGGAGGACTGATCAACATTGCCGGCGGCTGCTGCGGCAACACTCCGGAACACATCGCGGCCATTGCCAAAGCGCTCGAGGGCCTGCCGCCCCGCCCCATGGGAGTGCACGCGCACCCGCTCGAGATATCGGCATGAGTGTAGCCGTGGAGCCTAAGCCGCTCCGTCTCTCCGGATCCCAGCCCTTCACCCAGCAGCAAAACGTCTTCATCATGATTGGCGAGCGAACCAACGTGGCCGGTTCGCCGCGCTTCGCCAAGCTGGTGAAGGAAGGCAAATTCGAAGAGGCGGTCAGCGTCGCCCGCCAGCAGGTGGAGAACGGAGCCAACGTCCTCGACATCTGCATGGACGAGGGCATGATCGACGGCGTCGCCGCCATGACACGCTACTTGCAGCTGCTGGCCAGCGAGCCCGAGGTCGCCAAGGTCCCCTTCATGGTGGACTCCTCTAAATGGGAGGTCATCGAAGCTGGGCTCAAGTGCCTGCAAGGCAAAGGCATCGTCAACTCCATCTCGCTGAAGGAAGGCGAAGAGAAGTTTCGCCACAACGCCGCGACCGTGCTCAAGTACGGCGCGGCAGTGGTGGTCATGGCCTTCGATGAAAAGGGCCAGGCCGCGACCTACGAGGAGAAGATCCGCATCTGCGAGCGCGCCTACCGCATGCTGGTGGACGAAGTCGGCTTTCCGCCGGAAGACATCATCTTCGACCCCAACATCCTCACCGTGGCCACCGGCATGGAGGAGCACAACAACTACGCCCTCGACTTCATCAACGCGACCCGCTGGATCAAGGCCAACCTGCCCCACGCCAAAGTGAGCGGCGGAGTCTCAAACATTTCTTTCAGTTTCCGCGGCAACAATAAGGTACGAGAGGCGATGCACTCCGCCTTTCTCTATCACGCCATCGCTGCCGGCCTGGACATGGGCATCGTGAACGCCGGCATGCTCGAGGTGTACGAGGAGATTGATCCGGAACTTAAAGTATTGGTTGAGGATGTACTGCTCAACCGCCGTCCTGACGCGACCGAGCGCCTGGTGGAGTTTGGCGAGTCGCTCAAGGGCGCGGGCACCGTCGCCAGCGAGAAGAAAGCCGAGGAGTGGCGCAACGGCACCGTGGAAGAGCGCCTATCGCACGCCCTGGTCAAGGGCATCGATGCCTACATCGAGATCGACACCGAGGAAGCCCGCGTCAAGCTGGGGCGCCCCCTGCTGGTGATCGAAGGCCCGCTGATGGATGGCATGAGCGTGGTGGGTGACTTGTTCGGAGCAGGCAAGATGTTCCTGCCCCAGGTGGTCAAGTCGGCCCGGGTGATGAAGAAGGCGGTGGCCCACCTGACTCCCTTCATGGAGGCGGAGAAGCTGGCCATGGTTGCGGCCGGCCAGGAGGTCAAGGCGCAAGGAAAAATCGTGCTCGCCACGGTCAAGGGCGACGTGCACGACATTGGCAAGAACATCGTCGGCGTGGTGCTGGCTTGCAACAACTACGAGGTCATCGACCTGGGTGTCATGGTCTCGAGCGAAAAAATTCTCGAGCGCGCCAAGGCGGAGAATGCGGACCTGATCGGGCTGAGCGGCCTCATCACTCCTTCACTCGACGAGATGGTGCACGTGGCCCGCGAGATGGAGCGCCAGGGCTTCAAGATGCCGCTGCTCATCGGCGGCGCCACGACCAGCCGGGCGCACACCGCGGTCAAGATTGCTCCGCATTACAGCGAGCCCGTGGTCCATGTGCTCGATGCCAGCCGGGCCGTGCCAGTAACAACTTCGCTTCTGAGTGAAGACGGCAAGGATGCCTTCGTGGTCCAACATCGCGCCGACTACGAGGCGCTGCGCAAGGCCCACTCTGCGCCCAAGCAGACGGTGGTCTCGATCGAAGCTGCGCGCAAGCGGCGGACTCCGATTGAGTGGCGCGCAGAAGACATACCCACGCCTTCCTTCACTGGCGTGCGCGTGCTGGATAACTTCCCGCTGGCGACGCTGCGCGAATTCATTGACTGGTCGCCCTTCTTTCATACCTGGGGACTCAAGGGGATTTACCCTCGCATCTTCGAGCACCCGGAGTACGGAGCGCAGGCGCGCCAGATCCACACCGAAGCCAACGCCCTGCTGGACAAGATGGTCGCTGAGAAGCTGATCGCGGCGCGTGCGGTGTACGGTTTATTCCCTGCCAACGCCGTAGGCGACGATGTCGAGCTTTACACCAACAGCACGCGCACCAAGGTGCTGCAGCGGTTCCACTTCCTGCGGCAGCAAGCCAACCGTGAAGGCAGCGAGCCCTGCCGCTCGCTGGCCGACTTCATCGCCCCCAAGGAAACCGGCCTGCCCGACCACATCGGGGCGTTCGCCGTGACCAGCGGCATTTGTCTTAAGGAACTCTGCGATGGCTTCCGCGCCAAGAACGACGACTACAACGCGATCATGGCGGAGGCCATCGCCGACCGCCTGGCGGAAGCCTTTGCGGAATGCCTGCACAAGCGCGTACGCGAGGAGTGGGGCTACGGCCGCGCGGAAGGCCTGAGCAACGCCGATCTCATTGAAGAAAAGTATCGGGGCATCCGGCCGGCTGCGGGTTACCCGGCATGTCCTGACCACACGGAGAAGGGTCCGCTGTGGAATCTGCTCGATGTGCAGAAGAACACCGGCATGCTGATCACGGAATCGTTCGCGATGTGGCCCGGCTCGAGCGTAAGTGGTCTCTACTTCGCCCACCCGGAATCGCGCTACTTCAGCCTGGGCAAGATCGACCGCGATCAAGTCGCCGACTACGCCGCACGCAAAGGAATGACAGTGGCCGAAGTTGAGCGGTGGCTCGGACCTAATTTGAACTACGATCCTGCGGTGTAACTATGGGATTGCCAAGCCCGGGCTTATGATCGCAAAGCCCGCTTGGCCGGCCGCCTGGCATAAGCGGAGATCGCTGGACACAAACCTCTGTCGAGCGGGCCGTTGCTGACACCAAATCATGGCAGCCGCGAGCTGCAAACTGTCCGCAGAGCGTAAGGAATAGGTGTCAAGCAAAACCTCTGCCTGAATGCGCAGCTTATCGCTAGGGAGGATTTCACGCCAGCCTCGGCTTAGCAGGGAAAGCCGGTTCAGTGCCGCTTGCCGGCCCGCGTCGTTCAGCTCGCCAGAACGATGGAGCCGTGCAATCGCGCTGTGTATTTCCACCGGCGTGCCCCACCAAACCACAGGAGCAAACTGTTTCGCCAGCGTCTTGACCTTATTACTTGTTGGCTCTTGGACGCATAGTGGGATCAGAGCGCTCGAATCCCAGAAAGCAGTCCCGCCCTTCACCGGCCTTCAGTTCTCTCATCCAGAACTGCTTGCACTGCGGCGTTGCCGGCAACGGTCGCCCTCGGCAACTTCCAAAGCGCATCCAGGTCCAGCGGTTCGTCGGGTAAGCGCATAGCTCCAGCGGCAACAAGAGCCAACTCCTCTTCACTCGCGTCCTGAGCGGTGAAAGGGATCAGTTTGGCGACCGGCAGATTTCGATCCCGGATGACAATGACTTCCCCGCTCTTTGCATAAGTCAGGTAGGTGCTGAGCCGATTCTTAAGTTCCGCTACGTTGACGCTCCGCATGGCCAAAACCTCGTCATGGCTATTATAGCCACGAGCGGGCGGCGCGGGCGTAAAGATGTGCGCGTTAGAGCAGAACAGCCCTCCTCGAAGATGTTGCCTGGTTAGCCCTTTGCTTCACCAAGGTGATCAAATGCTTTGCGAGGTTGATCATCTTGGCGGCTAAGTCCTTTGTTTCATCAAGATGATCAAGATGATCAAACTAATTAATTTGATCATCCTGGTAAATGCCCGGTAACAAATTGGACCTCTATTCTGTTAGATCCCGTTCCATGAGGTTTCGGTTACAGTTCTGAAGATTTTTCATAGGAGCAGACGAGAGAAGTTTCTTTTGGCAGTGGGGATGACTCTACGGGCTTCGGAAGGCTTCCTGGATGGAGATCGAAAAGACATACCTCAGCGGCTAAAGCCGGATTCATTGCAAAGCATTTACGTACGGCCTGAAGGCCGTACCCTTCAGAAGCATTGTTTTTCACCGAGTTGTAAGCATGAGTTTTCCGCGAGTTGTAATGCCGCTGTCTTCGCATTTACGTACGGGGAGAAAGCAGTGATATTCGTCTTGATTCTACGCAGTGATCTATATGAAACCATATTAGACTTGCCGAAAATCCTGGCTCGCACGCGGAACAAAAAGGATATCTCCTCGTCGTTGGCTCTCCGATCTATCTAACCCGCAGGCTGAGACCTGGGCCGCTTACCGAACGTCAACATTTCAAAGACCGCTCGAAAGCGTAGAATCGCAGCAAATTCCCTTGCGACCGGGAGCCACCCTTATGCCCCTTGAATTGAACATCAACAACGTGGTCAAAACCGTAGATGTGGAACCGGACACACCCCTTCTGTGGGTGTTACGCGACACGCTCAATATGCACGGAACCAAGTACGGCTGCGGCATGAGTTTGTGCGGAGCCTGCACCGTCCACGTCAGCGGCCAAGCCGTCCGGTCCTGCGTGACCCCGGTCTCCTCGGTCGTGGGCAAGCCGATCACCACCATTGAAGGCCTTTCCCCGGACTGCTCTCACCCCGTGCAAGTGGCTTGGGAAGCCATCGACGTGCCGCAGTGCGGCTATTGCCAGGCCGGCCAGATCATGACCGCCTCCGCCTTGTTAGCCCACACCCCGCACCCCACCGATCAGGAGATCGACGCCGCCATGAGCGGCAATCTCTGCCGCTGCGGAACCTACCCGCGCATTCGCCAGGCTGTCCGCCAGGCGGCATCCACGCTTAAAAGCTAAGGGAGACTCCCATGAACCGCCAGTCGTTTACCCGCCGATCGTTCCTGAAAATCAGCGCCCTGGCCAGCGGAGGCCTCACCCTCAGTCTCTACATCCCATCCGTCCGCGCCCAAGCCCCCAAAAAGGGCGACCTGAAGCCGACCGCCTTCATCAAAATCGCCCCCGACGGCACCGTCACCATCAAAGCCCGCGGACCCGAGATGGGCCAGGGCATCAAGACCGAGCTGCCCATGCTCATCGCCGAAGAGCTCGACGTCGACTGGAAGCACGTTCGTGTGGAGCAGGCTGACCTCGACGAGGCCACCTACGGCAGCCAATCCGCCGGCGGCAGCACCTCCACTCCGAAGTCCTGGGATCCGCTGCGCCGCGTAGGAGCGGCCGGCCGCCAGATGCTCGTAACCGCGGCTGCGACAACCTGGGCCGTTCCCCTCTCCGAGTGCAGCACCAAGTCCGGCTGCGTCCTGCACAAGGCCACCGGCAAATCCCTCACCTATGGAGAGCTGGCCGCCAAAGCCGCCGCGCTCCCCTGCCCGGTCCTCGATGAAGTCACACTCAAAGATCCGAAAGACTACACCATCATCGGCAAGTCCCAGACCGGCGTCGACACCCACTCCATCATCGGCGGCAAGCCGCTCTTCGGCATCGATGTCGCGCTACCGGGCATGCTCTACGCCTCGATCGAGAAGTGCCCTGTCTTCGGCGGCAAAGTCAAAACCGCCAACCTCGACGAGGTGAAGCAAATGCCGGGCGTGCGCCAGGTTCTGGTGATCGACGGCACCATCAAGCTCGCGGCCTACACGCCGCCCGAGCCGGGCATGGAACCCGGCATCGCCATTGTGGCCGACTCCTGGTGGCGCACGCAGAAGGCGCGCAAGGCGTTAAAGGTCGAATGGGACAACGGCCCTGCGCAAACCCAAAGCAGCGACGGCTTCCAGAAGCAGGCTACGGCCCTGCTGCAGGCGCCGCCGGTCAACACAGTCCGTGCTTATGGCGACGTGGACGGCGCGTTGAAAAGCTCCGCCAAAGTGGTGGAGGCGACTTACACCTTCCCCTTCCTGGCCCATGCCACGCTGGAGCCGATGAACACCACGGCCCACTGGAAAGACGGCAAATTGGAGATGTGGGTTCCCAGCCAGAACCCTGGTTCCGGCAGCGCCCTGGTGGCCAAGTCGCTGGGCATCCCCGAGAAGGACATCACCGTGCACCTGACCCGCGTGGGTGGAGGTTTTGGCCGCCGTCTGATGAACGACTACATGGTGGAGGCGGCGTGGCTGGCCCAGCATGTGGATGCGCCGGTCAAGCTTCTGTGGTCGCGCGAAGACGACACCACGCACGACGCCTATCGCGCCGGGGGCTTTGTGGGTCTGAAGGCCGGCCTGGATGCGCAGGGCAAGCTGGTCGCCTGGCGCCACCACCTGGTCACGTATGGCGATGGCAAGCAGCTGGCGCCGGGGGCCAACATCAACGCCGACGAGTTCCCTTCCGGCTTTGCGCCGCACTATGCGCTCTACACCACGGGGATGCCGCTGATGCTGCGCACCGGCTACCTGCGTGCGCCGGGCAACAACGCTTATGCGTTTGTGGGGCAGTCCTTCCTGGATGAGCTGGCAGTGGCGGCGGGTCGCGATCCGCTGGAGTTTCAACTGGAGATCCTGAGTGCGACCCAGGTACCTGTGCCGGGTGAAGAGAACAAGCCGAAGGGACCGCGGGACTTGAATCCGGAGCGGATGAAGGGAGTGCTGCAGTTGGTGGCGGAGAAATCCAACTGGGCCAACCGCAAACGGGAGCCGGGACGCGGCATGGGGATCGCCACTTACTTCTGCCACTTGGGCTATTTTGCCGAAGTGGCGGATGTCAGCGTGGACAAAGACAACAAGATCAAGGTGAACCATGTGTGGGCGGCCGGCGATGTAGGCAGCCAGATCATCAACCCGCAGGCGGCGGAGAGCATGGGCTTTGGTGGAGTGGTCGAGGGCATGAGCCACATGCAGCAGGAGATCACGCTGGTGGATGGCAAGGTGCAGCAGACGAATTTCCATCAGCATCCGCTGATGCGGATGAAGCAGATACCGCCGATCGAGGTGTATTGGCGGAAGACGGATTTTTCGCCTACGGGGTTGGGGGAGCCTACCCTGCCTCCGATTTTGCCGGCGGTGGGGAATGCTGTGTTTGCGGCTACGGGGAAGAGGATTCGCACGCTGCCTTTGGCAGCGGAGTGGGTTTAGCTGGGCTTGAGGGGGCGGGAGCGTTGCTGCGCTGACGAGCTAAACTAAAGGAAACTGGCACGTTCCAATGGATGCCGCGTTCTAGAATGGACTTTGTATGAGTCACTCGGTAAAAATCACGACTCCAATCCCTTCACCTGAAGAAATAGCTTCCGATCTGGGAATCACCGGAAGCCGTCTCGATGGCCTACTTAAACTGGTCGACGGAACGAAAAAAAATGGCGGTCATAATGGTTCTGTGCCTCTGCATACCCCCCGGGTGAGGAAAGCGGCAAAGAAAGCGTCCGCCAGGCGGGCGGATGGCAAACATGGCCGCTCAGCACGCTGAGCCCGAACGAGTTTTCCTGAATATTCCCTACGACGCGAAGTTTGAGCGTCTCTACTTAGCTTACATAGTCGGCGTCATCGAGCTTGGTCTCAAGCCGCGGGTGACGCTCGCTATTCCTGGGGGCAGGGCGCGGCTGGACCGTATCATTGATCTCATCCAGTCTTGCTCCTATTCGGTGCACGATCTGTCGCGGGTGCAGATGGACCGAAATCCGCCAGCAACGCCACGATTCAACATGCCGTTCGAACTGGGACTGGCCGTCAGCTGGGCAAATCGCCATCCCCGAAAGCACACATGGTTTGTCTTCGAGTCAGAGAACCGCCGCGCACAGAAGTCCGTCAGCGACCTTAACGGAACGGACTTTAATATTCATGACGGCACCGTAGAAGGCGTTATGCGCGAGTTGTGCAACGCGTTTGTGCGAGCCAATCAGCGCCCTAATGTGCCGGAAATGGTTTCAAATTACCGGCAAGTGCGCCGCTTCATTCCTGAGGTCTTGAGACGTGCCGGTACAAGTTCGGTGTTTGAGGCCAGGGTATTTGAAGATCTATCCTTGCTCGCGGCTGCAATACGAAGAAAACGGGTACAACGGTAGGCCCCGGGGTCGTTGGGAGCGTTCAGGAGAATGATGTCTTTCGATTTACTTCCTGGCCGTTTTGCGGAGGGCGGCTTTGCCCTTGGACCGTTTCGAACTGGATCGGGCTTCCTCAAGCGGGGGAAAAGAGGGGGGAAAGAGGGACAGCCACCTGCATGTTTATTTGCGTTGCGGAGGAAAATTGCGCAGATCAGGAGTGTGTCGGAGACATAATTTTTGCGTGCATGAACGGCAATATGCAGCCCAAGATCCATCGTTCGGCTACAACGTATAGTGTGCTAAATTCTATCTCCGACACACTCTCAGGCCGTCCCCCATTCTTCTTATTTTTCGTCGTCGTACGTACCCAGGGGAGCAAACGCCCAAGTCTGGTTTTTTGTCATTTTCATTGCGAAGCGCGTAAAGTGCGGGTTATTGAACGCATCCGAGTAGGTGAATTCACCATATAGATAAAGTATGTAGGCTCCAGAATTGAGCTCATCCGCCCTTTGTTGAACTATAGGACCTATAGTCACTCGAAATTCTCGTTTGCCGTTTGGTGTGATGGTTCCCTGCGCTATGGGTACGGATTTCTTCACATGTGATTCAGGATTAAATTCAACCCCCGCTTGCATAATCTCCCAACCCGCCCTTTCCACTACTTTGAATGCAGGTGTCTTGCCAGTATTAACGACGGTAACAACAGGGTTCAAAACAGTTCCCTCTGTAAGAACGGGGGGAGTAGCAACATCCTGGACGCCAATCCACGCCCTCTGATCGATTTGCATAGTTTCTCTGTTTTGATAAAGGCCAACATACAAGGCAACTAGCGTCAATATCCCTACTATGGTTCCCCAGAAAGTGATTCGATTCGTCCGTTGAGCCGCTGAAAGCTGGCGCGCCCTATTGTCCTTTTCCTCGGTATAGCGCTCCTCGTCCTGGGGACCGGGATCAATCTTTACTGGGATGGATGTTGGAGTTTTAAGGACAACTTCCTGAGGTGGACACGCTACGCTGTGCGCACGATCAGAGGGTGCTCGACCGTCGTTTCCTTTTCGCTTATCGCGGTGCAAGGGGAATACCTCTCGGGAATCTAGCAGTCACACAATATCGTCAAATTTATGCGTCCAGGGGTATTCCTGGAGAATTTGGCAAACTTTGGCCGCCGTGACCGCTTTATATTTCAGGAGGAGAACGGCGCCTGAACTGTTATGCCCCTAAACTACTGGATTTTCAAGCCCTTTTGTGTCATCATTGGCGCCAATCGGGGGAGCGCATGACGGTGACTGGCGTGCTATCTGCAAGGTCGTTCGAGTAACTGACGATCACTTATACATTCTGTTTTCTGCTTTTCCAATTATGGAGATGGTCTGATGCGATATCGGGCTTTTCCCATCCGACCAAGTGAGAAACATGGACGGTCAAGAAGACTCCATTAAACGAGTGTTCGGTCTTGCGCTCGACCTAGCGCCAGCCGAAAGATCCACCTTTCTTGATTCCGCCTGCCGAAATGCGCCCGAAGTCAGAAAAGCCGTTGAAGAGCTACTGCTCGACGACCGTCGCGCCGGTAGCTTTCTGAAGAAGCCGATCTTGTCTTCCGATAGCTCGTGCGCTAGCACTCTGGAAGTCGTACCTGCCCCCAACCTTGCCGTCCAGGGCGCCTACTTGGCGGCGTCCCGCTTTGAGCCTGGACATACCATCGCGAACCGATTCGTTGTCTTGAGATTCATAGCACGCGGCGGGATGGGGGAGGTTTACGAAGTCGAGGACCGCTTTCTCCAGGGTGTTCATGTCGCGCTCAAGGTAATTCTCCCCACAATTGCCTCGGACATCGACGCCTCTCGGCGATTCGAACAGGAGGTGCTCCTCGCACGAAAGACAGTTCACCGAAATCTCTGTCCAATTTACGAGATATTTCGATGCAAGGACCCGCCTCCACCATTCCTCTTTCTCACCATGAAGCTTTTGACTGGTCAGACCCTCGACTCTATGTTGAAAGGTCCTCTACGCATCGGTAGAGAAGATGCTCTCGCCATATTTCATCAAATGGTGAGTGGGATCGCAGCCATTCACAAGGCAGGTGTAATTCATCGCGACATCAAGCCGTCCAATGTCATGGTTGAGCGCTCGGGTCCCGAACTTTGCCTCTCGATCATGGACTTTGGCTTGGCCCGGCTCTACGCCTCCGCAACAACGATGCAGGGTACGGGGACGATCGCCGGTACGCCGGGCTATTTGGCGCCCGAACTTTTTCTTGGCCTTCGACCATCGCAGGCAAGCGATATCTTTGCGCTCGGTGTCTTGCTTCATCAGGTCTTGGCCGGCGACCGACCCGTCGGGGCACCGGATGGATCATCGGTATCAGAATCGCCGTCGCTGGCTGCGGCAGATGTCCCTTATATCTACATCCAGACCGTAAGGCAGCTTTTATCTCAAGATCCGCAACGGCGGTGCGATGCCTTCGAGCAATGCAGAAAGGCAATAGAGTCTGGCGGGAACGCCTATCTTTCCGCGCCTTCACCGCGACTCTGGACTCGCCGCAATTTCGCAATTGCATCCGCGGCGAGCGTCTGTGTGGTCGCCGGCGTTACCGTCGGCTATAGCCATGAGATCTATGAGATACTCCATCCTTTGCCCAGTAAACGCTTTGTCGCGATCTTAGGCTGGCCGCCCCCTGCCAGCAACCAGACAAAGGCGCTTCTCCTTAGCCTTATCGATGCAATAGCGAATGAGCTTGCTCGCGCGGAGTCGTCCGATCGCAATTTCTTTATCACCACTCTTACCACGGCGGTCGACATGAAGAGCCCGGGCCAGCTCAACGAAACCCGCGAATCCCTCGGCGCGAACCTCGTTCTTGCAACTTCCGTTCTCACTGGTTCAAGGGACCTTCGCGTCTTCCTTCGCGTCTTTCCCTCCCTTTCCACTACGCCGCTGCGCGAGAGAGAGATCGAGGTTCCCTTCGATCAAGAGAGTTCGCTACCCGTCAAGGCGGTGCGGGCTGCCGCCGAGTTACTCGGCCTTCGCGACTATGAGGCCAACGATAGTCGTTCCCAGGCGGAAACCAACAACTCCGAAGCTCTCGCGAGTTATCAAGCTGCCCAAGCGCTCATGAAGCAGCCCAATAATGCCGCGCTGGACGATGCCATCGAGAAATATAAACAGGCCGCTGAACTCGATCCCCGATACTCCCTGGCTCATGCAAAGCTTGCCATTGCCTACCTTCGGCTTTACGCTTTGCATCGCGATCCGACCTCCATTGCTCTTGCCCGGGCAAACGCTGACACCTCGCTGGCGCTCGACCACAATTCAGTGGAAGGGCACGTTGCTCTTGCATCGGTTTACCAGGAAACTGGAGCGGAGGAAGACGCCCTGCGCGAGATGAACGTCGCCTTGTCACTCGACCCTTCAGACACCAGGACGATGACTTATCAGGCTCAGATTTTCTGGCAATTGAATCGTTGGCAGCAAGCGGAAGAGACCCTCGGCCGCGTCTTGAAAGCGAGACCTAACTACTGGCTGGCCTATAACCAGCTCGGAAACACCTATAACGCTCAAGGCAAGTATGCCAAAGCACTTCAGGCTTTTCTGGCCGCTAGCCTCGTAGCCCCCAGGAACGCAATGGTGTTTAACAATGTCGGAGCGCAATACTTTCAACTGGGAAACTACGAAGCGGCTATCGCTGCACTCAAGAAAAGCATGGAACTCTCGCCTAACGGTGATGCGGCGTCTTCTTTGGCCGACGCATTCCGCGCGCAGGGGAACAATAAGGAGGCGCTTAGATTTAGCCTTGAAGCCGTAAGGCTGGCCCCCGATGAAAGCACAAGCTGGCTCGAACTGGGAGACTCATACTCGCTCGTTCCCCGCCATGCGGACGATGCGCTCAACTCCTACCGGCGCGCCGCTCAACTTCAGGAGACGCAGTTAGAAACCAACCCCGCCGACGGGCCCGGCTGGATGCTTCTTGCCCTCTATCGAGCGAAGACTGGGGACCCTCAAGACGCATTCTCCTTGATAAAGAAGGCGGATGCTGTCGGGTCGGGTGATCTGTCTTCACAGTTAACTAAAGCCAGAATTCTCGAGATTTTGGGAAAACACGAGGAGGCCTCGGTGACAATGGCGGACTGCATGAAGAAGGGGGCCACAATCTCGCAGATCCGCGCGATTAACGATCTGTACAGGTTCCGCGCACCCGCGTAATGGCACCAACGAAGTAAGTCAACAAGAAATATGCGACGCTTTTTGGAACTCCCAACTTGCAGCAAGAGAGGATGGCAAAATGAGAGAGCGATTAGGTTCTGCGGCCTTGGGGTTAGTGCTATGCCTGGGTGCAACCAGTTGTCATAGGGAAGTGGTCGTTGGCTACCCCTATACCAGTTATCCTGGGGCTAAAGAGGGCGATATTCTGGTCTTTGAGCCTTACCTAGCGAAGCAGCAGGGCGATTATTGGGTAGTGTTCCCTAAGAAGGGGCAGCCATGCGCGTTGCTTTATTACAAGAACCACGGGAAAAATCCGCCCCAGTGCAAGGTCGTTCCCCAGCCATCGGGAACGACTCAGGTCACATATTTCTTTACATATTCGAATACTAAACCGCCTTATCCAGCTGACGCCGCGCCGGCGAAAGTCCCGAAGGGGCCGATTCGGGGCGTCGCTCAGTGCAAACAATGTGCACTGATGGTCAGGGCTGGAAGTGGGAAGAGCCTTGCCGCAGGCCCTCCGACGTTTACACCCACCCGGAACCCCGGCGACCAGACTCTATCAATCACATGCGACGCTTCAGGCAAAGCGCAAGTGTCGGCCGCAGACCCCGTCTATCAAGGGAGCGAAATCGACTGGGTGATAAATGGAACACCCCCAGGCTGGTCCGTAACGTTTCCCAGCAGCTCCACTTGCAATGAGGTGTTTGGCAAGCCGGCGGCGACCCTTGGAACTCCCCCGAACCCCAACGGTATTGATTGTTTCATCGCGAACACCGTTGCCCAGCCGACTCCGGTGACCTACACGGTCCAGGCTGATCAGTGCACGAGCCAAGGAACCGGACAACTAGTCATTACGCCTAACCCTTAGGAGGAGAAAGGGGACATGATCAGGCCGTCCCCCATTCGTCCCTGAATGGACGGTCCGTCATTTGGGGCAACCCCCGCGCTGGATGAAATCGAAGCGATCAATGCCGACGGCTCCCCTCGTCGTCCTGCGAGGAGTTTTATGCGTCAAGTTTTATGCGTCCAGACGGGACTGGTACGTTGGCCGTCGCCGGGAACCAAAAGTGCCAGGTCCGTCCACGAAACTCCCACCAAACTCTCTGCGTACCCGGTCATCCTCACGCTCGGAGGGTTCGGCCGTTCATCACCTAATGGCATTGTTGGGCGTTTCGGGCTCACACCAAGCCTTGAAAGGCTATCACCCAGCCAAAGTTCCGCGAGCCCCTACGGTACGCGTATAAACCCAACCGGCGGTCCGCCTCCCGCATGGTAATGATAGAAACCCGCGACCGCGCCTCCGTTGCTAATGCTGGTCGTAGTGGTCTGATTGCCCTCCGGCGGATCGAAGGAGGTGATGGTCCCGTAGGGGTTGCGCACAAAACCGTGCCGGACCCCAAGCGCGTCCGTGTAGGAGCCCGTGATGTCCCCAGCCTGGTTGATACTGATCCAATGCGGAGCCGTTGATGTGTAGTCGAACGAAGGCGACGCGAGGAGCGTCCCCGGAGCGTCAAAGACCGTAAACACCCCATCGGGCGATCTCACAAAACCCATGTTCTCTGGTTTGCAGCGATTGTAGTACCAACCCGCGATCGTGCCCGCGGCATTGATGCCGTCAGGAAATGTTTCTGCCACGCATTCTGGTTCGGCCTGAGGCGGAAGAGGCACGGTTAACTCGGAACTATAACCGTCCGGGTGCAATACAAAGCCAGAGTACGAGCCTTCGCCGTCGGTGCTATAACCTACCACTGACCCGGCCCAGTTGATGGCTGTGGCCACGGTCGCCCCACCAAACGAAATGTCGTCGTTGTATACTCCCCCGGCTGACCGGACAAAAACGGTAAAACGAGAGTAGAAGGGATAATTTCCCGCGATATCGTCAAAGTTGTTGATGCTAATAGGCTGTGCTTCCATAGGGCCTACTGGCTGTGAGGGCGGATCGAAGGTGATGATGCGCCCATCGGCGTACCTGAGAAAGCCTTGCGGAACACCCGCCGGCAACTGGTACCTGGGAGTATCCCCGGCAGCATTGATGCCCGCCGGTAACCGGTAGAACCCGGTGATATCCCCCGCGGCATTGATGCCCTCCGGCTGGGTCCAAATGGCTCCCCCCACGCTGAAGGTGGTGATGGTTCCATCCTGCTCGCGCAGAAAACCGCGGGTCAAAGTGGGCGTGACATTGTAATAGCCTGCGACATCCATTGAGGCGTTGATGCTCATCGGATATGTGCCGAGCGCACCCGGCACCGAGAACGAAACGTAAGTAGCCTCGCCATTGATGTTGCCACCGTGGGCAACGCAAGTGAGGGGGCCGAGAACACATAAGGCAAGAACAAGAAAACGCGGAATCATCGTTAGGGATCCTGGTCGAGAGAGTCGATGGGCGCGATCCTGCCATGGCTGGTTTCACAGCTCGGTAAAGCGGAGCCGTGAAGGCCGGAGGAGAGGAGCACGCTCCCTTCCGCTCATCGACGAGCCGGTGAAAATGCATGAGGCGCCGGTCCGCGCCTTGACGTTCACTCTTCCCGAATAGAAACATCAGTGGTTCGCGAACATTCCAGATTTGTTGTCCATTGGGTGAACTCGGGGACGTCCCCAAGTTCTCCCATTCGCGGTAGAAATTATCGCGGCCCCAAATTGGACTCTCTCAAGAATCTTGCCCCCGTTCGAGATTCCTGCGGCACCGTGCCAAAGGCTAAAAGCAGAAGCCACGGCACCACCTTCAGGCAGCAGTCCTACTGAATCAAGAGCGGTACTTGCAGCCCCTTTTGCGAGTGCGCTCTGGATGCAGGGATTCTTGTACCAGGGCGTCCCGTTATTTGGGGCAACAACGATAAAAGCTGTCTCGTCTACATCTCATTGAGCTTTTCGCAATGACTGTATTGCGCGGACACCTACCAGTGCTGTAGCGATCGCGGCAGCGCCTGTGGAAACAGCGAAGTTTGCCGGCACTAGTAACCACTGAAGACCGTAGGCAACCAAGATATTTAGCATCCACAGAACACAGACCGCTATTGTGCTGATCAGCGCATATTTCTCTATTAAATTATTCGTCTTTTTAATCAACCTTATAAAGAAGACTAGGCAAAATAGCGCTCCAATGACATTGATTAATTGCGGATGTGTGTTGGAGGCATGCAGAAACCATTCCCTCCGTAACCCAGCACGTATCATCGGCAGTAAACATAGGACATACAAAATAAACGCTATGACGTAGGCACGCGTGGTCTTAAACATCGTCACTGTAGTAAGTTCCTCCTTAATGGCCATATACGGAATCGGTACACTCGATATTTGAGCGTCCAGCAATACTTATTACGTATGATCCCCCGGTGACCGCTCCCGTAAGCCCGGTCCAACCTGGAAGAAAGCCTCTTACGGCTCCGACAACAGCGGCAGCTGCAACCACAATGGGTATTTGTTTTCTGTTTTGAGCATCCTCCTCGTCTGTAAGTTGCTCGATATCGCTGTTAAACTCACATCCCCAAAAAGTCGCGTACTTGAGCAGCTTTGAGGGCTGTTTACAAGGGGTTGTGAGTACGCTACAGTTGCTACCTTTACTTGGGGCTGCTCCAAGGGCGCCAATGATGCTTTCCGGAACCGTAAATGGGATGGATTCCAAAAGCAAGTATTGTACTGCGAAGGTAAAGCGCTGCTGCCTGGTGCTTGCAGTGACGCTAAATGTGAATGGATTTCCCTTGTTGACGGGATCGCCTCCACCACCGCCTCCTCCACCCCCACCTCCGCTCGGGCCAGACGGTGTGTTGCAAGACACATAGTCGCATGGGCTTGGATTCGAAGGCGGCAACGTGAATAGCCCGGTTGGGTCTGAGAAAGCCACAGGATTGTTTAACACATACGCATATCGATTGAAGCTCTGGGGATTGGTGAGGTCGTAGCTGCCCACGTACGGGTCAGGAGCCAGCCATCTTCCTTGTGCCGAAGCATAGTTGCGGAATTGCGCGTGCTCCGTATCGCTCTCCGCATCCCGCTCCAGGCCGGCAAAGTGTTCGTTATCCTGGTCGCCACCATAATTATTCACCGTCGCCGAGTAGCCGTCACCCCACGGCAGCGAAAGATAGGTCGATGCCACGTAGCCGCCGTAGTTGGTCCGTATGCGCTGGGTTCCCAGTGTGTCCTGATGGTCAAAGTACGTCAACGCCTCCAGTGACCGGTGGGCCACCAGCTGACCGTCCCAGTAGATCCTCCCCTCATTGCCGTTATTGTTGGGCGACACCCAACTCGATATCCGCCGCCCTGCGTAGTCGTAGATGTATTCGGTCGTTCCACTGGCGGTCTGCACATGGATCCGACGGTTGAACACGTCGTATACGTATTGTGCCGTACTGCCTCCATCCACGGCAACGATATTGCCTTCCGCGTCGTAGGTGTAGCTGTGGACTGCGTCGTTGATCATATTACCTGCCGCGTCGTAGGCGTACCCACTGGTGGTGATCCGGTTATTGGCCGGGTTGACGGTTAAATTGGAAGTATAGCCCCCTTGCAGAGGAGTCTGCGTCACGCGATTACCATAACGATCGTAACTGTAGGTGTAGTTTTGCTGCGTGCCCTGGGTCACCGTACGCGAGGTCAGACGATTGAACTCGTCATAGCCAAACGTGACCTGTTGGTTGAGAACCGTATCGGACTGGTTTAGCATCCGAGTTCCTCTCCACGGGCCGCCCGTTCCGTAGACCTGCGCTCCACCACTGCAGTACATCGCCGCCGGACCGTTGCAGACCCATCGCCCGGTCAATCGTCCTAACGAGTCGTACCCGAAATAGACGTTTAAGCCGTTGCCCAAGGAATAGCTCACAGGGCCGTCGGGGCCGTTGACCACGTTGGAGACCAGATTCGGAGGATTTTGCGGAAGGTTCTCGTAGGTCTCATTGGTGATGGACGTGACCTCGCCGGATCCAATGATCCTGCCATAGCTCCATGCTTAAAAATGCATCCGCCTGGACAGTTGCACAATGAGCAGCGGCGCTCGACCATGCCCAGGCGTGCGCCTCGGTCACCAATTGCGCTCGCACCGGATTCAGTTCCGTGTAACGCAGTGCTTCCCACGAATGCGGCCGATCCAGCGGGCATGAGAAGTATCTCCCTTGCCAAGCATGTCCACTCGAGTTGTGGACCACGTTCCAGTAGGAAGCATAACGCCCATGCGTATGCTTCATGGAAAGTGCCAGTCCTTCTGCGTCGGCAGGGATCACAATTAAATGAACGTGATTGGACATCAGGCAGTAGCCAACAAGCAGCACCTTATGCAACGCAAGATTCTCTCGCAACAAATCCAAATACACTGGGCGGTCCACATCGCTCTCTAGAAGAAAACGACGGCCATTGCCTCGTTGGGTCACATGGTGTGCTGCTCCAACGGCTATCACTCGGGCCAAGCGTCCCACAACTGGAACTCTAGCAAGAAGCTGTTGAATGAAGTAATTTTGAGGTTCAGTTCGCGCCTTCTGATTCGCCGATCGCAAGAGCATGAGGTGAACTTCCCGTCCGGAAGCTGTGAAAAAATTGAAAGGTGCATCCGGGAAGGGACTATTGCGGATGTGAGGGACGGGCTAGACTGCAGGCGTGAATAGACCGTCATCTGTTCCTCGCTTGGCGCCGATTGACCGTTCGCAGTTGCTGTTGCATACGGTGGATGTGGAGACTCTGATTGAAGAGGACCACAGCGCGCGTGCCATTTGGCAATTGATCGGTGAGCTGGACCTGAGTCTGTATTACGCGAAGATCGCTGCGGTTGAAGGCCAAGCCGGGCGTAACCACACGGCGCCACAATTATTAATTAGCTTGTGGCTATATGCGTACAGTCAGGGAATCAGTTCAGCACGTGAGATTGCTCGTCGTTGTGTCTTCGAGCCTGGCTTCGCTTGGCTAAGCGGCCTGCAGCCTATCAGCCATAGGACGCTGTCCGGTTTTCGGTCCGACCATCAGGAGGCGTTGGAAAACCTCTTCGTGCAGGTCGTGGGCATGTTGAGTGCCGAAGGGCTGATCACCATGCAGCGAATAACACTGGACGGCACAAAGATCAAAGCCAACGCTGGCGGCAATACCCTCCGTCGCAAGGAGAAGATCGAAGCCCATCTTGCGCTTGCGCGGGAGCAGGTGCAGAAGATGAATGAACAAGCCGCCGAAGAAGAGAAGACGGCGAAGCGACGAGCTGCAGCAAAACGGCGCGCTTCGAGGCAACGCGCAAGTCGCCTCGAAGCTGCGTTACGTGAGGTGGAGCGACTGCAGCAAATTAAGAAACACGACCAGGCGAGCTACACGGCACGAGCCTCCACCACAGACCCGGAGGCTCATGTAATGCGAAATGGAGAAGGCGGTACGGTACCCAGCTACAACGTGCAACTGCTGACGGATACGACTCACGGGCTGGTGGTGAATGTAGAAGCGACCACCGACGCTATCGATTACCGCCAACTGAACGCGGCTCTGGAGCGCTGTCAGACAAAGCTGGGAGTGCTGCCAGAACAAATCGTAGCCGATGGCGACTATACCAATCACGCGTCTGTGCAAGCCGCTGCGAGTTGCAAGGTCAATTTTTACGGCTCCTGGCAAGATAGCTGGAAGCCGACTGAGTACGACGCGCAAGGCCGTACGGGCGAGTTCATAGGAAATGCGTTTCCCTACGACGCGGAACATGATGTGTACCTCTGCCCGGCCGGACAACGACTCACCCACCATGCTGTGCTGAACCGGGAACATGGCGTGCGCACGCATGTCTATCGAGCACCCAAGGCAGCCTGCCCGCGCTGCGCACACCGTGATCAATGCGCCTCGAAGAAGGCGCCGCCCGACTGGAGACGGTCCATCACACGCTTGGAGGAACCGGCCGAGACAGCTGCCTTCAAGGCCAAGATGGAAACCGATGAGGCGAAGCAAATCTACAAGCAGCGATCCCAGATCGCGGAGTTCCCGCATGCCTGGATCAAGGAACGTTGTGGGCTGCGGCAATTTCGATGTCGAGGACGACTAAAAGCTTCCATGGAAGCTACCTGGGCTTGCCTCAGTTACAACCTCATCCGCTGGTTCAGCATACGTCGCAAGTTGAATACTGCCAATGCAGCCGCCTAACACGCAGCGACGAGACTAATTAGACCCTATGGGACAAGCATGATCGGCATCCCAGCCCCCTAATCCTGCCCATCCAGAAGGCCATGCCCGCAGCCCAGCCTGTGCCCGAGCCGGAGCCGAAGATAACTCCCCAAGCGACCCTTCAGGCGATCGAAGCGATTTTTTCACACCTTCCCGTCCCCGAGTTCACCCGATACGGTTCTCAACCAACAGGTCACGTTTGGCTATGACGAGTTCAATCGTCTGACCTCGCGCACGGTGACCCAGGGCACCCAGCAAAACTACACCTACAGTTACGATCGTTATGGTAATCGCGTGACGCAGACTCCTCTGCAAGGGGGCTATACTTCCAATTTAACCGTCAACCCGGCCAATAACCGGATCACTACCAGTGGGTACGCCTACGATGCGGCAGGTAATATGATCAACGACGCAGTCCACAGCTACACCTACGACGCGGAAGGCAATATCGTTGCCGTGGATGGAGGCAGTACGGCACAATACGTATACGACGTGTTCAACCGTCGGATCCATGTGCAGACCGCCAGTGAAACGACCGAATACATCTACGACTACGCAGGGCGGCGGATATCGAGTTGGGTGTCGCCCAACAATAACGGCAATGAGGGGAGGATCTACTGGGACGGTCAGCTGGTGGCCCACCGGTCACTGGAGGCGTTGACGTACTTTGACCATCAGGACACACTGGGAACCCAGCGCATACGGACCAACTACGGCGGCTACGTGGCATCGACCTATCTTTCGCTGCCGTGGGGTGACGGCTACTCGGCGACGGTGAATAATTATGGTGGCGACCAGGATAACGAACACTTTGCCGGCCTGGAGCGGGATGCGGAGAGCGATACGGAGCACGTGCAATTCCGCAACTATGCTTCGGCACAAGGAAGGTGGCTGGCTCCTGACCAGTACGTGGGCAGCTACGACTTTGCCAACCCGCAGAGCATGAATGGCTACGCCTACACGTTGAACAATCCGACGAGTCTGCTTGATCCGCTTGGATTATATGGAGGAGAGCCCTGCCCTCAGGACGACGACGGCGGCGGCGGCGGATCTGGCGGCTGCGGTGACGGGGGCTACGGCGGAGGCGGTGGGGGCGGTGGAGGGATAGGCGGCAATGGCGGCGGTGGAGGAGGAGGGGGCACAGGAGGCGGTCCCGTCAACAAGG
Source organism: uncultured Acidobacteriaceae bacterium (assembly GCA_963721125.1). GTDB lineage: Bacteria > Acidobacteriota > Terriglobia > Terriglobales > Acidobacteriaceae > PALSA-350. Next base: position 1,249,737 of record CAVRHZ010000002.1, read on the forward strand.
GAAATCCATTCACATTTAGCGTCACTGCAAACGCCAGGCGGCAGCGCTTTACTTTCCTACTACAATACTTGCTTTTGGAATCCATCCCATTCACGGTTCCGGAAAGCGTCATTGGCGCCCTTGGAGCAGCCCCAAGTAACAACTGCATCTCCCCAGGGGTTTGCAAATCCAAAATCGACAATCTGAACTTGATGGAAAAGGGTAAGACGAGCTATCGTGACCCGTTCTCAATCTGTTCTACTCATACGACTGTAGATGATTCGACTGGGGCGGCTAATTCCCACGTCGATCTCTTCAACCCTGGAACATCTCTGCCGACAATGAATGGAAGCATTCCGCTCCTCCCTTTTCATCTGCTCTTTGATGCGTTCCCGGATTTTGTTTACAACAAGACGGGGTTCTATCCATGGCCAGCAGGTAGGACTCTATGCCAGTAATATTTACCGCGAAGTTTTGGTCTGCGCATAAGACGGCTTCGATCTCAGTTCTTGCCGGCATTTTGGAGATAATTACAGTTTGGGGGATAGTAATAATGATCCACTTCGCATCAGGCCCTTCTGCTCCGCCCAGGTTGGTCTCCATCGCTTCAAGTGCCTGGATTCTTGGCAGCATGATTTCTTTCATCTTCGCGGTGATGGCTATATTCGTAGATAAACGTCGAGAGGTTGGTTTTCTCTCTTTAGGTTTGGCTGCGGCTGTTTTTATCATCTGTGGCCTCCCTATGCTTGTTTAGAGAGATTCGTGGTCATCCATGATAGGTAATGGTCAAGGGAGAGCGGAGATTTCCCTTGACCCGGCGAAACAGGTTCCCCGAGCGAGCAAAAGTTTCTGGTTTTTGACTGTCCTCGATCGCTTATCAGGACCAACGCTTTGCCAGCGTGGCCAGACATCCATTTGCGGGATCAACGCCGAGCAGACGCCGTCCACGAAGATTGAGTTAGAGTAAACCGGCCGGCCTCGAAACAGACGGTGAGATGTATTGGGAGACGAAGCCTCCGTGCACAGCCACAAAATACGCGAGGACCGGCCGGTGGATCGCTGACAGGTCGGGTCGACCTACTTCTCACTGCCATGGGGAGATGGCTACACGGCGACGGTAAACAATAGCGGAGCCGACCAGGACAACGAACATTTTGCCGGTTTGGAGCACGATGCGGAGAGCAACACGGAGCACGCCCAGTTTCGCAACTACGCCTCTGCGCAAGGACGCTGGGAGAACTTGGGGACGGGAGAACTTGGGGAGAACTTGGGGACGGAGAACTTGGGGACGGGAAGGTGTGAAAAAATCGCTTCGATCGCCTGAAGGGTCGCTTGGGGAGTTATCTTCGGCTCCGGCTCGGGCACAGGCTGGGCTGCGGGCATGGCCTTCTGGATGGGCAGGATTAGGGGGCTGGGATGCCGATCATGCTTGTCCCATAGGGTCTAATTAGTCTCGTCGCTGCGTGTTAGGCGGCTGCATTGGCAGTATTCAACTTGCGACGTATGCTGAACCAGCGGATGAGGTTGTAACTGAGGCAAGCCCAGGTAGCTTCCATGGAAGCTTTTAGTCGTCCTCGACATCGAAATTGCCGCAGCCCACAACGTTCCTTGATCCAGGCATGCGGGAACTCCGCGATCTGGGATCGCTGCTTGTAGATTTGCTTCGCCTCATCGGTTTCCATCTTGGCCTTGAAGGCAGCTGTCTCGGCCGGTTCCTCCAAGCGTGTGATGGACCGTCTCCAGTCGGGCGGCGCCTTCTTCGAGGCGCATTGATCACGGTGTGCGCAGCGCGGGCAGGCTGCCTTGGGTGCTCGATAGACATGCGTGCGCACGCCATGTTCCCGGTTCAGCACAGCATGGTGGGTGAGTCGTTGTCCGGCCGGGCAGAGGTACACATCATGTTCCGCGTCGTAGGGAAACGCATTTCCTATGAACTCGCCCGTACGGCCTTGCGCGTCGTACTCAGTCGGCTTCCAGCTATCTTGCCAGGAGCCGTAAAAATTGACCTTGCAACTCGCAGCGGCTTGCACAGACGCGTGATTGGTATAGTCGCCATCGGCTACGATTTGTTCTGGCAGCACTCCCAGCTTTGTCTGACAGCGCTCCAGAGCCGCGTTCAGTTGGCGGTAATCGATAGCGTCGGTGGTCGCTTCTACATTCACCACCAGCCCGTGAGTCGTATCCGTCAGCAGTTGCACGTTGTAGCTGGGTACCGTACCGCCTTCTCCATTTCGCATTACATGAGCCTCCGGGTCTGTGGTGGAGGCTCGTGCCGTGTAGCTCGCCTGGTCGTGTTTCTTAATTTGCTGCAGTCGCTCCACCTCACGTAACGCAGCTTCGAGGCGACTTGCGCGTTGCCTCGAAGCGCGCCGTTTTGCTGCAGCTCGTCGCTTCGCCGTCTTCTCTTCTTCGGCGGCTTGTTCATTCATCTTCTGCACCTGCTCCCGCGCAAGCGCAAGATGGGCTTCGATCTTCTCCTTGCGACGGAGGGTATTGCCGCCAGCGTTGGCTTTGATCTTTGTGCCGTCCAGTGTTATTCGCTGCATGGTGATCAGCCCTTCGGCACTCAACATGCCCACGACCTGCACGAAGAGGTTTTCCAACGCCTCCTGATGGTCGGACCGAAAACCGGACAGCGTCCTATGGCTGATAGGCTGCAGGCCGCTTAGCCAAGCGAAGCCAGGCTCGAAGACACAACGACGAGCAATCTCACGTGCTGAACTGATTCCCTGACTGTACGCATATAGCCACAAGCTAATTAATAATTGTGGCGCCGTGTGGTTACGCCCGGCTTGGCCTTCAACCGCAGCGATCTTCGCGTAATACAGACTCAGGTCCAGCTCACCGATCAATTGCCAAATGGCACGCGCGCTGTGGTCCTCTTCAATCAGAGTCTCCACATCCACCGTATGCAACAGCAACTGCGAACGGTCAATCGGCGCCAAGCGAGGAACAGATGACGGTCTATTCACGCCTGCAGTCTAGCCCGTCCCTCACATCCGCAATAGTCCCTTCCCGGATGCACCTTTCAATTTTTTCACAGCTTCCTGTCACCAAGTTCCCCGTCCCTAAGTTCCCCCGTCCCCAAGTTCCCCCCCAAGTTCTCTCGTCCCCAAGTTCTCTGGGGCTATTTCGTCTGTCGCGGATCTTGGGGATCTTGGGGCGTTGTCGCGATCAGACAATTGCAAAACGAGCAGCGCACAGGATGAACACCGCCAACGAAAACAACAGTACCCCAACGGCAGCTGCTCTCTTCGGCCCTTTGATCAATGCAGTTGCCGCAAGTACTGAGGAACCCAGACCGCAGACCAGCCAAGAGATGGCGTCCGCTCTGACAAGCAGCATTGGCTGGTGGTCTAGTAGCAAGCCTGTGACTACTGTCAACATAAGAACGGCTATTTCAAGGCCTGCCAGCAACAGGGCGATGCTTTGCAGCTTTTCTCCGAGAGATTTTCCCACCATCTTTAGTTTTGCGGACATGAGTCCCTCCCGGCAGGCAAGTAATAGGTGCCCGTGACGTTATAGATAAAGTCTGGTAGAGCGTCGTTTAGTATATGCCCCCAGATGTCATACTGCGGATTGACGCTATCGGTATGGCTACTGGTCGTTCCAGTGAAGTACGTCACAGTCGCATGTGTCGAGCACGTCGGATTGGAATCCCTATAGTTGTGTTTGAATGCTTCCATCAGATTCCAATTGTCATCAAGAGTCGACGGGCAGACGTTCTTGCCGTTGATCACCTTGCACCCTGAGTTGTTTGGGGCTGCTCCAAGGGCGCCAATGACGCTTTCCGGAACCGTGAATGGGATGGATTCCAAAAGCAAGTATTGTAGTAGGAAAGTAAAGCGCTGCCGCCTGGCGTTTGCAGTGACGCTAAATGTGAATGGATTTCCCTTGTTGACGGGATCGCCTCCTGTGCCCCCTCCTCCTCCACCGCCGCCATTGCCGCCTATCCCTCCACCGCCCCCACCGCCTCCGCCGTAGCCCCCGTCACCGCAGCCGCCAGATCCGCCGCCGCCGCCGTCGTCGTCCTGAGGGCAGGGCTCTCCTCCATATAATCCAAGCGGATCAAGCAGACTCGTCGGATTGTTCAACGTGTAGGCGTAGCCATTCATGCTCTGCGGGTTGGCAAAGTCGTAGCTGCCCACGTACTGGTCAGGAGCCAGCCACCTTCCCTGCGCCGAAGCATAGTTGCGGAATCGCGTGCTCCGTGTCGCTCTCCGCATCCCGCTCCAGGCCGGCAAAGTGTTCGTTATCCTGGTCGCCACCATAATTATTCACCGTCGCCGAGTAGCCGTCACCCCACGGCAGCGAAAGATAGGTCGATGCCACGTAGCCGCCGTAGTTGGTCCGTATGCGCTGGGTTCCCAGTGTGTCCTGATGGTCAAAGTACGTCAACGCCTCCAGTGACCGGTGGGCCACCAGCTGACCGTCCCAGTAGATCCTCCCCTCATTGCCGTTATTGTTGGGCGACACCCAACTCGATATCCGCCGCCCTGCGTAGTCGTAGATGTATTCGGTCGTTCCACTGGCGGTCTGCACATGGATCCGACGGTTGAACACGTCGTATACGTATTGTGCCGTACTGCCTCCATCCACGGCAACGATATTGCCTTCCGCGTCGTAGGTGTAGCTGTGGACTGCGTCGTTGATCATATTACCTGCCGCATCGTAGGCGTACCCACTGGTAGTGATCCGGTTATTGGCCGGGTTGACGGTTAAATTGGAAGTATAGCCCCCTTGCAGAGGAGTCTGCGTCACGCGATTACCATAACGATCGTAACTGTAGATGTAGTTTTGCTGGGTGCCCTGGGTCACCGTACGCGAGGTCAGACGATTGAACTCGTCATAGCCAAACGTGACCTGTTGGTTGAGAACCGTATCGGACTGGTTTAGCATCCGAGTTCCTCTCCACGGGCCGCCCGTTCCGTAGACCTGCGCTCCACCACTGCAGTACATCGCCGCCGGACCGTTGCAGACCCATCGCCCGGTCAATCGTCCTAACGAGTCGTACCCGAGATAGACGTTTAAGCCGTTGCCCAAGGAATAGCTCACAGGGCCGTTGACCACGTTGGAGACCAGATTCGGAAACTCCCCTGCAGGCGTATCCGCCACGAGTTGCGATGCTGGTTCTTACTCCGCCATCGCGAGCCGGGTTCCATGTTCTACCGACACCGCCATAAATACCAGCCGGCAAGTATCAGCAGCAGTGCCAGAACAGCAGATCTGACAAAGCTCCAGGCCCGTGCTCTGCGCAGTCGTCTGGATAGCTCTTCGATTACAGGCGCGCTCAATTCCATAGCGGTTGCCTTGGATCGATTCCACTCCTCTACTTGTTGTGGGCTTAGGGATGGCGTGTCTTGAGCCACTAAAACCCAGGCCACGCTTGCCCCAAGCGCCAGAGGATTCGTGTAGGTGCTGCTATGCATAAGCCCCTCGGCTCCAGTTGAGGGTAGCTGAAGGATCTCGCATCTTCCTATCGGCGCCGCCTCTGCCGCGATCTGGAGCGGTCCCACCAGAAATGCATCGGAAGGACTGAATGGAACAACAGCCAAAGAGAGAATGGCTATCAGCGGTAAGATGAACAAGCCGACTGCGAACGTGCTCAGGACTAATAGAAGAAAGATGATCATCCGCACATAAAACACCCGAAGAATAAGAGCGGTGAAAAACAGCACAATCGGCCCCTCAAGCCACTTTCGGCGCATATCCGAAAGGGGATTCTCCCGGGTGCCCCAAAATGAAGCCGCCATGATGCCGCAGGCCACTAGAAAGCTCCAGACTTTGTGTCTTTCGGTCCAAGCGGTCCATTTCTTCTCCGCCGAACGGAAGACACTTGGTATGAATGCGGCCACTTGCCAGGCGCGGGTTGCAAACCATGCCAAAAACTGTGTGGTGGTCAGCACGCCGGACGCCTCGTCGGCCGGCGGCCGGATCACCAGGACATGTAGATCGCTGACCGGCCGGATGGTTTGGCTTTTCGTAAAATTTTCAGCGTAAGCACGCCATCGCTTTGCGGGAAAGTAGATGAGACTCCAAAAAAGGAGGACTTCGGCGGCAAAGGTGAGCATAAAACAAAAGGACAGAAAATGGGAATCCGGGCGAAACGCGTCTGCGGCGAAGGCCCGCAACGGAGATATCTCCACATTGAGGAATATCGCAGCGGCTCCTGCAACTGCCAGGTGACCAAATTTCAAGGCGAAGCTGAGGAACGGGCCGAAGTTACGCGAAGCTACCGTGAGAAAGGGCGTGGAGAGGCAGATGACGGTGCTGACCCGGGAACGTATCACGTCCTCATCGAGAGCCTTCAGAGCTATGTTGCCACCATGACTATGTGCAATGATGGCGTGGTTCGCGTAGGGAAAGATTTCGATTCCTTCTCTGAGAAAAGTCTTAAGATCTTCCGCTGCCGTTTCCCGGGCAGCGAAGGAATTCCGGCCTGACCAGTAGAACGTGCGAAAGAAGACCATTTCCTTGAAAGCCTTCTGGAAGGCGGCTCTCAAGGCAGAACGCTCTCTTATCCATTCGGATTGGTATCCCCACGTACCGTGGACCAGAGTGATGACGACAGCCATAGAGAAATCCTCAGCGATCGTCATCGATTATGCACGGGCGGCGACAAATCTGGCGAAACCGCCTATCCGTCTAAAAGCCGATCCCGAGGGGCCCGCCCTCATCTTCGACGCAGTTTTACAACACGGATTTCATTTCATTCTTTAATCCTTTCAGCGCTTTGACCTTCACGGTTTAACCTCGGTGAGGAGCAGCTCAAATTTAGTTGTCAGACGGAACTGGGACTTTGGGAGTTGGTACAAAACCACGCAACATCCCAGTGTGGAGGGTGTTTATCTCAGTAGCAAAGTTTTAAGGAGTTGGGCCATGGACAAACCAAACGATCTGAACAAACTGCCTTCCCAACTGAAGGAAAAGACGAGGAGTGTCAGCCGTGTGAGTGGAGACGGTATATCCTCTGACTCCCGGCCGAGCTCGGCTGAGATCGAGCTTTTCCTGAGCCAACACAACTTCGCGGCAGACGCCGGGATCGAACAGATTGAGATATCAACCGATGGCACTTTTGAGTTTTACATGTTCGCAGTCTCTGACCGAAGCAGCGATGGTCTGTCGTTGCTGGCGATGTGGCCGGAATAAAGCGTGCCCCACCGATGCAGGCGAGCCATGTCAGAACGGGCAACGGGGGGACGGCCTGAGATCTGAGGGATTTATTTGCATTGCGTTGAGAATAGGAAAATCGCGCGGATCGCATAATTCAGTCGTGCCGCAAATGCTCAAAAATATGATGGGCTTTAGCTGAGGCCGTTCTTCGCAGTCAAGCTACTTAGAGCGACCCGCCGCAGTGGTCGCTTCTCCCTCAGGCAAGGCGGTGCCGGCAGACGCCGAATCGGGTCGACTGTGCTGCCGGGGTCAGGTTTACTTTCTGGCGGCAGTACACGATACGCTTCGCGTCCGGAGACCATGCAGGTGGGTTGCGCGCGAGGTCCGCGCCGGTCGGCCCCATCTTACCGCCAGCGTAGACAATGGTCTTTGCGGATTTGCCGGCGAGTACGTAGGCGATCTCACCGGACGGCAGAACGGCAGGCGCGAGTTTTACGTCCGGTCCTGTCGTCAGAGCAGTCGTCGAGCCGGAAGCGATGTCGACTTTGAAGATCTGGCTCTGCTGGCCGGGGTAGAAAAAGACGCGGTAGTCCCACGTCTGCTGCGCCGACATGCAGTCCGCGATCAGGTGCTTGCCATCGGGCAGCCATTTTGGGCTGCCGCAGAAGTTGCCGTGCTGCGAAACCCGCCTGAGGCCAGTGCCGTCAGGATGGATGACGTAAAGGTCGACAAGCTGGAGGCGTTCCCAGCGGCCCTTGGCTGAAGGCAGCTCGCTTCCGCGATCGGAGGAGAACGCTATCCATTGGCCATCGGGCGACCATGCAGGGCGGAAGTCGCCGCCATCGCCGGAAGTGAGACGGGTGACTCTGCGGGTAGCAATATCGAGGGTCCACAGATTTGCCCGGCCGGCAGCGCGGGTGGAAACAAAGACAATACGTTTTCCATCGGGCGAAAACGCGGCCTGATCGTCAAATGCGGGATCGTCGGTGAGGCGCTCCAGGCCTGTGCCGTCGGGGTGCACACGAAAAAGGTCGGCTGAACCGGCGCGATCGGAAGTAAACGCTATCCAGTCTCCACGGACCGACCACGCCGGGTTGTAGTTCATTGAACCTGGCTGCGTGAGCGGCTCTTCATCGGAGCCGTCAGCATCGGCGATGTAGAGAGAGGATTCCGCAGGGGCAAGGCGCAAGAAGACGATACGGTCGGCAGCGAGAGATACGTTCGCAGCAGCAAAAAGCGACAGGCCGCCGAGGATTAGTACGCGGATAGAAGGCACGTTCCCTCCGGGACTTATGGAGGACTGCGGCGACAAGCATATCACGTGCCGCGTAACCTGATGCCGAAGGCCGGCGTACGCGCCAATCACCATGGGGAAAACGAATACGAATCACGGTACCGGGAGTACGTATCACGCCCCTTGTCTTTCTGTCACTCATGGAGCCGTGACGTACATGATCCACTCCGAAAAGCAAACCCCGCTCAGGGACTTGTATTTGATAATGGCCGTTCCAGGAGTAAGCGCCCATGCCCTTCCAGTCTGGGACACGTACATCACCAAAGGGTTAGAGGATGTCCAAGTGCCGGTCGCGCCAGCAAAGCTGCTGTTCAGCTGCGGATGCGTCGTACCATCACTGTATATTCCGATCGGTGTGAATTGCAGGACTTGGCCGGAGGCTACCTTATTCTGGTTTACAAGTTGTTGGTCATTGTCAGCCGTTTGAAGCGTTACATCCTGTAGGTAGCCAGACTTCACCGTCAGGCTTAGATTCGCAATCGCTGTTTGCGCCATCTGCGTCATCAAGGCATAGCCAGCGGCATTCGGAAGCAACCCAGGAGTATATACTCCGTCTCCGCCCAGAGCCAGATAGGTAGTGCCGGTGGAGATATTATCGAACAAACCGACAGTAGAGCCGACGCACTGGCAGAGAGCGTCATGGTAGTTGATCACCGGTATGCCGTTCGCTGCACCGTAGGCTGCCAGGGCTGCATTGAACGCGTTGATGGGCAGAGACCAGCCTCCGAAATTCGGTGAAATGTTGCCCAGAATCACCTTGATGTTGGCCGCTTTTGCCTCGTTCACCATGGTGTTGATGTTGTCGATATAGCCGGGGATTTCGTACTGATACGAAGCATCACCGCCCTGGTTGTTAGCCCCCACCATGATGTGGACGATCGCCGGATGTTGGCTCACCACGGCCGATTGAAAATCAGCAACCGCCTCAGAGGAGGTCAATCCATCAAGGTTGTATCCAGGAACCCCCGCATTGATATAGCCAGTGGGAAGCGGCCAGGCAGCGGTATATCCGTCACCAAAGAAGACAACCTTTGGTGGCGCGGTAGCAGCAGAAGCGGCCAGGGATGAGAACAACACAACGAGAACCGTAAGTCTGTTCATGGAACCTCCCAGGTGTGTAGATGCGATAGCGCGCATCCACCTACCAATTGTTCAGCTGTTTCAGGGGCCGGTGGGCGACCAGAGGGGCCGGCTAGCACAAGTCGCGCCGGTACGTTGATATCATGGAGGCCCGGGATAGAACAAGAGGACTTTGGCGGCTGCACGGTTTCAGTGTTCTGCGGTCGCAATGTATCCGCATTTTTACGAGCCCCGAGCAACCATTGCGACGGCAACACGAGGGGCGTTGGGACAGACGGGGGGCTCACTGGTCTTTGGCATTCAGCGCGTTGGCCGCAACTGGGAGAAGGGCACAAGGGCGACGCCCTTCACGTTTGCTACCCTTTAAAGGAGAAAGCGTTCAGGCCCAGAACTGACGGCAATTCGAGATGGATGAGGATGGAAGATTCGTCACCGCGATTGTAAACCCTGTGAACAAAGATTCGCACCGGATGGGCCGAATCTTTGCGGAAGGCAACCAGATCACAATTCCTCATCTTGGTAAAATTACTTTGGGTGAGCTTGCCGTCGGGGCCGAGCGTTGTGATCTCAGCCTGGTTCATTCGGAGCTGGGCGGCCCCCGTGACGGACCGCCCTCCTCGTTAGGTGCCGGTCAATCATGACTCACAGCCAGAGCTGGCTTAACAAATTCTTCTTCCATGTGGCCACATTGGCCACACTCAAATCGGACCCTGGCCGCTGAGACCGCAGGAGTGCCGTCCAGTGCAGGAACTGGGGTCGGTTTGGTCGTCTCCCTCATGATGGCGTAGCAAGAAGGACATTTCTTCATCAAGTCACCTCACGTAGGTAGGACGCTAAACAGACCTCAAGAGTGGCCTTTCGGGCTGCCGCCTGGCTATGAGCAGAACGGTACCGGGGTAATGAATCGAGCCAGGATCCCTCAGTGCCCTATCCTGAAACCCTTCTGCTGTCCCGGCCGTCTGTGCTTATGGAAAGACAAACACGACTCTCCGAAAGCCTGGCTTTCTGACCATCGGGGCCGGGCTTCTTTTTTGCTCGTGGGCTGCTGTCACGCGCGCCAGAGGCACGCTCTTCTGAACGAGAGGGTGCGGTCCGTGAGCGTGCACTAAGAGTGACCGGGTTGTTTCTTCAGCAGCCTCCATAGCTGCTGCACCGCACCCGCCATCTGCACTGCCGGAGTGGCTGCAAACCCAAGCACGAACCCATGGCGCGGCTGATTCATATAACAAGGCGACAGTGGCCATAGGCACAAGCCGTACTTTGCTGCCTGACTCGCAATTTCCGCGTCGTTAAATCCTGATGGGAGGGTCACCGTCAGGTGCATCCCGGCTCCCGCCCCGTGGATCTCCAGCATATCCCTGCAAGTGTTCTGCACGCTCTCCACCAGAGCAGTCCGGCGTTCCTTATAGAGTGATCGCATACGGCGAATATGCCGGCCAAATCGACCGCCGCAGATGAAATCTGTGAGCACTTCCTGGAATAAGTAGGAGGGGAAGATACCTAACGAAAATCGTACGGCCACAAATCTTTCAACGAGATCGCGCGGGATAACAAGATAACTTACTCTTACGGACGGAAAGATAACCCTGCTGAATGTCCCAATGTAAATCACGCGTGCATCCGAATCGATTCCCTGAAGGGAGGAAACCGATGTACCGTCGTAACGGTAGGCGCCGTCATAGTCGTCTTCCACAATCCATGCTCCATTATCCCGAGCCCAATCCAGCAGGCGCAACCGGCGAGAAGCGCTCATGGTAACGCCGAGGGGATATTGGTGCGACGGCGTAACAAACGCGGCACGCGCCTTCGGCAGCAGGTTAACCCCTGCAGACACATCTATGCCTTCGTCGTCTATCGGGACCGGGACAACTCGGCAGCCTGCCCCGAGCAGAACCGAATGTGCGAGCGGATAGCCCGGCTCTTCGATCCACACCGGGTCGCCGGCATCCAGCAGAACCCTCGCCGTAATTTCCAGAGCCTGTTGCGATCCCGATACGATCATGATTTGCGACGGATCGCATTCGACAGCCCTCGCGGTGCGGAGGTAAGAGCAGATTGCGTCTCGCAAGCGATCCAGCCCCATCGGGTCGTTGTCATGAATGGCGCGCAAACGTAGTCTTCGACCGTGTTCAGCCAGCAGCTTTGACCACTCTCCGAAAGGAAACTGATCGAGCGCCGGTTGGTGGACTCCAAAGGGTCCCCAGCCATGCCGCCACGAAACAGTTTCGAATCGCGGTAATAATGAGGAACGCCGGGAAAGGCAGCGAGATCCTCCCGTGGTTGACCGTGATCTTTTACCGTGTGTGAGTTGGCCCGGCAATGATGACGAAACGAATGTTCCCGATCCGACTCGACTTTCGAAGTAACCCTCGGAAAGCAACCGTGCATAGGCGCCAAGGACCGGAGAACGGGATACTTCCAGATCTTCCGCCAGGTGCCTGCTGGAAGGTATGAGTTGTCCGGGCTGCAAATTGCCGCGCAGAATTGCGGCACGGAACGCTTCGCAAATCTGGCGGTGCAGCGGAAGCGTATCGAGGCGGTCGATAGGGATGACGGGTGCAATACCTGACAAGTCTTTGGCCACTTCTTTAACCCCGCTGCGATTCGCCTTGGGAACTGGAACTTCGCCTTGAGCTCAAGAATGCCCCGAGTCGGCAGGGCCGCTCCGAAGATGCTGGTCGAGAGCTCGCGTCAGTCTTTGCTCACTGCTGACGGAAAGGTGGATTTCCCCCCGAAGTAGCACTCAAGGCTCTCCACTTTCCCGTCTTTGAGCCGGAAATACTCTACATTTCGGAATGATTTACCGTTCTTTGTGTGGCAAAGATATTTCACAAAAGCCTCGTTGCCACTTCCGAATACGCGCTCCAGATCAAATCGATCGATAAAGTCAACCTGCGTATCCCAGCATTGCGTTTTGAAAGAGCTCTTACTGATGTGGTCGTCGCCGGCCGCGCTGCTGAAGGTAAAGTTGTCGGCCATCAGGTCCTCAAATTGACCCTGGTCCTTTTTCTCCCATGCCTTATACCACCGCCGGACAATTTCCTCGTATGCCGGGCTTCCCTCCGTACCTGCGCGTGCCCGTGCCGTTACCAGGAGCCCCGCCGCTCCAGCTAGTGCGCACGCTCCCGATTTAAGCGCCTTCCGCCGTGATACTCCCATGCTTGTCATGTCCATCCGCCTTTCCAGCTCTTGTGTGAGTGTCTTTTGGCGCCACGCCAACGAATCGGCAAACCCGAATCATTTCGTCCTTCGGCGCCGTTTTGCGACTCTTGCCGAAATTCCCGATGGCCGGGGCGGCGCGGAACGCAGCGACGATTGGAACAGCAGCTCGATGTATCGCCGCAGATGATCGATGCACTGCGCCGCAACCGCAGCGCCGCCCCGGGCCTTGGCCAGGATGAACGCGCCCTGCAGCGTAGCCTGGATGTAGAGAGCAAGACTTTCGGCGGTCCATTCGGGGTGCGTGCCGCGCTGCCGCATCGCCTCTTCAATGTCCGCCAGCAGTGTTGCCGCGTGCCCGCTGATGCTCCGGTTGCATGCCTCGCGGATTGCCGGGTGCGTGTCGTAGATCTCCTGCACCATCGTCCCCGCCAGGCAGGTAAAGTCGCGCACCTCTCCCGTGAGCAGGGCCTTACGGAAGTCCACATAGGCCAGCAACCGCTCCAGCGGGTCGGCTAGCTCGTGGTAGGCCGCGGAGCCAAACTGCGCCTCCGTGCCCTGAATCCAATAGTCGGCCGCGGCCAGCGCCAGCTCGTCCTTGCTGTCAAAGTGGTGGAAGAAGCTTCCCTTGGTCAGACCAGCCGCCTCGCAGACGTCCTCAACGCGCGTGGCCGTATATCCTTTAACGCGGATCACGCGGATTGCAGCCTGCAGGAGTTTGGTTTTCGATTCGTGTCTCGCTTCGGTTATGGGCATTTTGGTACCAACCAGTGGGGATGTACTGCACTATACCGACTAGTGGGTATGCTGATCAAGATGAATCTTTGAGACCCGCATCCCTGGTGGGATCGCTACGTTCCGAACAAGCGGTTTGATAAGCTCGATGAACAATTGAAGAAGTTAGATGAGCGTATAAAGTTCATCACATGCGGACACCACTGGTTATGCTCATCCTGTGTCTGCCGCTGTGGGTCGGAGAGGCCCAAACAGCAACCGCGCCCTATCAGCTTTCCGGCAGCTTTAGCGCCCTATCGAACTCCTTCAACGGAGTCCCTGGCTCGCGGCAGCCGCTGCTCGGCTGGAGCGGGAGCGCCGCCCTCCCCGCATGGCATAATCTCCGCTTCGTCCTCGATTACGCCAACTACCAGGGCACAAACCTGGGATCGCCCCAGCACGCCCACTTCCCCACCGCCGGCGGCCAATATAGCCACCTCATTGGCCGAGAGAGCATCTTCGGCAAGATGCTCTTCGGCGAAGGCTGGCTTAACAAGAATTGGGCCGCAAACGGAGCCGCTGGGACGCTTGCGTCTTTCACGGTCTACGCCGGTGGCGGAATCGACACCCCACTGAGCAAGCACTTCAGCCTGCGTGTCGAAGGCGGCTGGGAGCACACCAATTTCGCTCTCAAAATCAACAGCACCTCCTTATTCCCCTACTACAGAATTCCCGGTCTCCCAAGCGACTTCGCGCGTTTCTCCACGGGCATCGTATGGGCTCCCCGTCTGGCTCCGCCCGCGAGCGCGGTCACGCAGCCGCCGAGCACACCAGCGGCGCCGCCAGAATCTGAAATCACCTTTGAAGAGGCATCGTCTTTCGGCCACTGGGACATCCAGGCAGGCAGTTGGTGGACCTACCTCCACGTCGCCGGCATCGAGTACGACCGGCACACCTGGGGTAACTTTGCCGGTGCACGCATGGACTACGTTGGCGAGATCCTGCCACTCACCCTCCTGCGTCAGCCCGCCGTAGAGGACGAATACGGAGATCCCTTGACCCACCACTACATCACGGTACCCGGGCTCGCGGTCACGCCGATCGGCCTCCGCATGCTCTGGCGCAACGGCAAGCTGTGGAAGCCCTATTTCACTGTCAAGGGTGGCGTGGTCGCATACACGCAGAAGGCGCTCTCGCGCGATGGCGCCTACCTCAATTTCACGCTTCAGACGGGCGTGGGCACAGAGCTTCGTCTCACGCACGCCTGGGAGATTCGTCTCGGCGCCGGCGACTTCCACTTTTCGAATGCCCGCCAGGTGCCCAGCAACCCCGGCACCGACGAGATGATGTATACCGTCGGTCTCAGCTACCACCTTCACAGCAGCAGGACGGAAGACTGATCGACACCACACGCGGCGCCTGGGAGCGACCCAATTCCCTCCCCCCGACGTCCCATTTTCGGCCGGCTCCTTTTCGGGGATGCGTTGACACGAGGAAAGCCTCTTACTATTGTTTGCCCCATGGCAGAACGCCTTGATACGTCCGGAGTTGCCCCCCGATACCGGCTCCCGGCGAGGGAAGAATCAGAACGTAACCGACCCGCGGCGGTCCGGGCCACCGTGGAAGCGGCGCGCAATGAAGATGTCAACTAAGGCGGACCTACGGTGAATCACGTGAGTGGATCGGCGCGCCCTGTCTCTTTTGACAGGGTTGTCATGGAACGGAATTGTGTCATTTTAAACAAACAGGCGCGAGGGGCGAGCAGGAGGAACGCTGATGAGTCAGGCGCCTATAACGAACCGAACGCCATCTCTCGACTTTTGAATAGGTTGAGGTACTGGCATAATTATTTCCTTGGTTCCAGGGGGTAGTGAATTCGGTTGCGGTAAATTCAGAGCAGCAAATGCGAGTCATTGCCAATCAGTTACTAAACGCGCTACAACTTTGCGCGAATCAACCTCGGGACCTTCCGTCTCTCGAGTCCTCGGTCGTTCGTGAGCTAATTCACTCCTTTTTCAAGCGCGTTTGGCCGGCGACAAATGGCGGCTAAGCAATGGGTGGACAAGACCAGTGGTTCCGCAGCCCTTGCAACCAGTTCAGCCCAGGTGCTGATTGTTTTGTCTTGAACTTTATGAAGAAGCTGCTCATAGCGGAGGCGCCCGCCTGCACCGGCGCGTTTCGACTCCAGGGCAGTTTGCAACGTAGATGGCTTCTGGTCGTTCTCTTCCTGCTCTTTGCTCTCTTCCCTGCCACAGCGGAGCCGAACGGGAAAAACGTATTGATCCTGTTTAGCTTCTTTGATCGCGATTACGATGCCTTGAATTTGCTCGAATCCACTGTGCGGGCGCACGTTTCGGACGAGGTCAACTTCGATACCGAATACCTGCAGAATCCGCGATTCGAAGAGAAATCATATCGAGAGACTTTGGCGAATACGATCCGCCAGGGATACGGCGCGGCGAAACTGGACCTGGTGATTACAGAGGGCTTCGAGGCATTTCAATTTGCGGTCCAATACCGCGACAAGATGTTTCCGGGAGTGCCCATCGTCTTTGTCGGCGTTACCCCCGACGATTTGCGAGAGCGCCAGACGTGGCCAGGAGTGACAGGTGTCACCAACACAGTAGGACTCGCGCCTACGATCGATCTTGCGCTTCATCTCCAACCGGATACAACTGCCGTCGCTGTGATCACCGGTGTGTCAGAGTGGGAGAAGCACTGGCTCGCAGCTGCGCACTCCGAACTTCTACGCCACCAGGACAAAGTGAGGGAGATCGACCTTGTCGGATCAAATGGTCAGCTACTAAAGAGCGTTGCTGCTCTCCCCCCTCACACCGTCGCGCTGTTTCAGCTTGCGCCGCAAGACAAGACTCAGCCGGTGATCAGCACATGGGATGTCCTCACCTCCACTGCACAGCACCTGCCGACGTATTCACCGTGGCAGACGCTCAGCTTCCCTTACGGTGCCGTTGGCGGAGCATACATTGACGCCCTGAAAGGACTTGTGTTGACGGGGGAAACCGCAGCACGGGTGCTGTCCGGGGAGCGGCCGGAGAATATCCCGGTAGTGAACAACGGCAATTTTCAAGACGAGGTGGACTGGCGCGCGCTACGCCGATGGCACATTCCAGTGTCCGCATTGCCGCCGGGCAGCGTCATCCGGTATCGGCAGCCGACGGTGTGGGAGCGCGATCGGAAATACTTCATTCCCGCCATTGTGCTGATCGTTGCTCAGGGACTCCTGATCACCGGTTTATTGTGGCTAAGGGCGCGCAAACGAAAGGCCGAAGCCGTCCTTCGCGAGAGCGAGAAGCGGTTCCGGGTGTTGGCCGATACGACACCCTCGCTGATCTGGATGTGCGATCCACGAGGCAAGGTCACATACCTGAATGACAAGAGATTGGCATTTACGGGGCCGGATCCGAAGGCTGGGCATGGTGACAGGTGGGCTACCTACGTTCATCCAGACGACTTGGAAAGTGTGCTGGATACTTTTTCACGGGCATTGAAAGAACGCGAACCGTTTTCCAAGCAGTATCGCCTCCGCCGCCGAGACGGAGTCTACCGCTGGATGTTCGATGTTGCTTCCCCAAGAATGAACGGGGACGGATCGTTTGCCGGGTTTATCGGTTCGGCGATTGACATTACGGACCAGAAATTGGCGCAGGAAGCGCTCGAAAAAGTCAGCGGGCAACTGATCGAAGCGCAGGAAAAAGAGCGCAGCCGGATCGCACGAGAGCTACATGACGACATCTGCCAAAGGCTCGCGCTACTCTCGATGGAGCTGGAGCAGGCCAAACGCATTTCCAATGAATCAGGGGAAGCCACCAGGCAGCGCTTGCAAGAGATCCGGCAACACTGTTCCGAGCTTGCAATTGACGTTCAATCCCTGTCGCACCAACTGCACTCGTCGAAACTCGACTACCTGGGGATCGTTGTTGCAGTGCGCGGCTTCTGCCAGGAGTTCGCCAAACAGCATGAAGTGGGCGTTGACTTTAGGGCTGATGAAGTGCCGGAGCACTTACCCAAACAGATCTCATTATGTCTTTTCCGGGTCGCTCAGGAAGCGCTGCAGAACGCGCTGAAGTACAGCGGCACGAGCCAATTCGCTGTGGAACTGAGGGCGACACCGGAGGAGATTCAACTTGTCGTGAGGGATGAGGGTGCAGGCTTTGACGTCGATGAGGCGCAGCGGAATCGCGGGCTGGGCCTGGTGAGCATGCAGGAACGTGTTCATCTGGTCCACGGCAGGTTCTCCGTCGAATCGAAACCCGGAGCGGGAACGACAATCCTCGCCGCCGTACCGCTGGCCGCCGAAAGTGGATCTACCGTAGACGCGGGCAGCGAGCAGACGGCGGTATGATGGGGGCATCACATCTTCCGGACGAAAGTACCCCTCAAGCAAATGCGCCCATCATGAGGCTAAGCATTCATTTTGCGGTCGGGTTCACCCAGGACTGACGTCCTGGGTCATTCTAAGCCGTCCCTGCGGGACTGATCTCGGTAGACAACCCTTACCCAGGACTGCGTCCTGGGCTATTTTCAGCCGTCCCTGCGGGACTGATCGCGATATGCCAGGAGAGCTGTTTTGTTTTCAGCGAGTGCGCCACAAAGGCGGGAACTTCCCGTCTGTCACCATGAGAGTGACAACCAAGACCTACGTCCAGGCGCGCAGCGAGGAGGAGTTTCGTGGACCGGCCGACGCGGGACGTTCGCTCATTTGCCGAAATCCTGAATCATGTGACGGATATCTCTTACATTTAGACTTAGGGTCACCCCAATCATACCTTAGTACCGGCGTGCTAGCCTAAGGACTCCCCTAAACTACACTTTGGGAGTGCGCCCTGGTGATGTGCCCGGAATACGAAAAGCTGAAGGAAGCGACGCCGCACTCAGCACACGAGCAACGGCATCCCGAAACAGCCCCGGCTTGAAGAAATCAGACGTGAACGTCGTTGTACCCAAGGGACGCTGCTCGCCCTCGTAAGAGATGGCCAAGACTTTGATGTCCGGATGGAGCTTAGTGGCCAAAGCGATCAGTTGTCCCGCCGTGGAGTCGGGCACGGACTGGCAGAATACCATTAGATCGTATGAACGTTTCCTCAAGGCTTCGGGGGCGCCTCTTGAGTTGACTGTGACAACTTCCCAGTCCGACAGCAGCAGGACTCGTGTGTGAAGGAGAGGCTGGTATTCTCCCACCAGCAGGATCGCGGCTTGCATTGCATTCTCCTTTGGATATTGCCAAAGCCCAAAAGAAGAGTGTCTACGCAAAATTAGACGTACAGAGTCAAAGCGTGGTTTTCTCGTCGCCCGACGTCATTTTTGCGCCCTGCGCTCCGCATGCCGCGACGGCTGAGCAACGAATTCGCCGATATCTTCATCTCCACTGGTTGGGTGAAGCGGTGACCAGTAACGACAAAAAACGTGTGCTTATAGTGGATGACGAGCACATCATTGCTGACTCACTCGTGATTATCTTTTCCAATGCCGGATACGAAAGCCGGGCCGCCTACTCTGCGGAGGAAGCACTCGAATTAATCCCGAGTTGGCAGCCCCACTTTGCAATTGTCGATGTCATCCTTCCTGCGATGAACGGCATCGATTTCGCCATGCTCCTAAAGGCGATAAGCCCTGGCTGCACGGTTCAACTGTTCTCCGGGCAAATGGGTACTGACTACCTGCTGGAGACTACACGGCATCATGGAAACGCCTTTGAAGTCTTGGCAAAACCGGTCCACCCTACCGAATTTCTCGCTATAGCGTCCGCCCTTTTTCCTCCTGGCGGCGTGGTCAATTAAAGCCACCGGACCGGATTGGGACGGCCTGCGCGGGCAGAGTTTATACGTCTGGACGGGAAGTTCACTAATCGTTTAGCAGCCGTAAACAAACGTCTAGCTTAGCGTAAAGTGCCTACAGGAAATTCGACCCATGACAAGCAAGACCTCCACCTTCCCTGGGCGATCGAGCCCTCAATGGGATAGTTTCTGCTACGGCGGAGAGGGCCCAGCTCCCGGTCGCTGCCAGCACTGTAGACACGGGGTAGAATACTCGTGGCAATGTACGACTCCGGACAGACCGCGGAGTTGACGGACGAGATTTTCTGGGTGTTTGCGAAATATCCCAATGAGCGAAGCAAACATTTCCCATTACCGCGGATTAGAGAAGATCGGCGTCGGTGGCATGGGCGAGGTCTACAAGGCACAAGACACGCTTCTTGGACGGTTTGTCGCACTCAAATTCCTGCCGGATCGCTTCGCCAATGACAGCGCGGTGCTGGAGCGCTTCCGGCGCGAGGCGCGAGCCGCTTCCGCACTGAACCATCCCAACATCTGCACCATTCATGAAATCGCCGAAGAAGGCGGCCGTACCTTCATCGCCATGGAGTTCCTGGATGGCGAAACGCTGAAGCAATTGATTCAAGAAGGCCCGCTTCCCATCGATCGCGTGATCAAGATCGCGATCGACGTCACGGACGCCCTCGAAGCGGCGCATGAGATGGGCATCATCCACCGCGATATTAAGCCGGCAAACATCTTCATTACCAAGCGCGGCAACGCCAAGATCCTGGACTTTGGTCTGGCAAAGATGGCGCCCATCGAAGGAACTCGCAGCCGCCGGGGAGGGGTATTTCCAGGAGCGACAGCAGCTCACGGACGGACTTGGCGCCGCACTGGGAACGGCCGCATACATGTCGCCTGAGCAGGCACTGGGTAGACAGGTCGACACGCGCACCGATCTCTTCTCTTTCGGCATCACGCTGTACGAGATGTGCACCGGCCGTTCGCCGTTCGCCGGAGACACCACCGGAGAGCTTCTGATCTCCATCGTTCAGCAGGTCCAGGTCACCCCCGCACAGCTGAATCCCGATGTTCCGCAGGGATTAGCGCGAATCATCGATCGATGTCTTGAGAAGGACCCCGAGCGCCGCTATCAGCATGCGTGGGAGATTCGCGCGGACTTGAAGGGACTGCAACGCAACTCGGCCCCGGAGACTACCACTCACTCTGTGGCATCTCCAATTACGGCATCACGGCATGTACTCGCAACCTCGCAGATAAGCAGCCAGCAAGAAACTTCACCGTACCTCCTGAGCCGGCGCTGGGTCGCGCTTTTCGCCGTGTTGCTGGCTGCTGCCGCGACGCTCATCTACTACGGCCGCCACCAGCAGCCGGAAATGAGGCTCTCCAACTACGTTCAGCTCACATCGGACGGTGAGCCGAAGTCTCTGGTAGGGACCGACGGGGCACGACTTTACTTTCGCTTGGGGACCGAAACGACCATGCGGGCGGCAGAGGTATCCGTCTCGGGTGGCGAGCCGTTTCCCATCCCTGTTTCCACTAAAGGCCTCGCTCCTCTCAGCGTGTCTCCCGATGGAGCTCAACTTCTAGTTATCGACAAACCAGGAAACCTTTGGAGTTTGCCAACCACCGGTGGTTCACCCCACCGCCTGGCAGACACCATCGCCTTGGACGCTTTTGGAACGGATGCCGTTTGGTCTCCCGACGGAAAGATGCTGGCTTATACCAACCGAAGCGACTTATATCTGGCCAACAGTGATGGCACCGGAGCTCGCAAGCTGGCCTCGGTTCCGGGTCGACTCTATGCCCCACAGATTTCGCCTGACAATTCGACAGTCGGGTTCAGCGTGGACGATCTGAAGACGGGTGGCCATTCTCTGTGGGAGGTGTCCGCGCAAGGCACGAACCTGCACCCTTTGTTTGCGAGGCTGCACGGTCCGCCCGACGCTGAGAAAGGAAGGTGGACTCCGGATGGGAAGTACCTCATCTTCCAGTCAGAAGGTCAGATATGGGGTCTGCCGGAGAAGACAGGTTTTTTTCACCGGTCCACGGGAACCCCGGTTCAACTGACGGATAGCCCGCTCAAACTGGCTTCGCCCCTTCCCAGCAAAGACGGCAGGAAACTCTTCTTGGTCGGCCAGAGGTCGCTGGGCGAATTGGTGCGCTATGATGCGAAGTCCGGTGAGTTTGTGCCCTTTCTCTCCGGAATTTCAGCGGATGGCGTCGCGTTTTCAAAGGACGGGCAGTGGGTGGTCTACGTCACCTATCCCGATGGCCTCCTCTGGCGAAGCAAGGTGGACGGGAGCGAGCGTCAACGGCTGAGTGATCCACCCCTATATGCGCTTAACCCGCAATGGTCCCCTAGTGGCAAGCAGATTGTCTTTTACGGGGCCACTCCAGGAAAGTCCTTCAGGATATATTCGGTTTCGCTGGATGGTGGTAGCCCAGACCAACTGGTCCGCGATGATCCCGGTCCTCAAACCACGCCGATGTTCTCGCCGGATGGCAGCAAGATTGTCTTCGGGGGCGGCGTCAATCAGGATTCTTCGAGGATCCACGTGCTCGATTTGAGAAGTCACCAGATTTCTGACCTGCCGAACTCCGCGGGATATATGGGGCCCCGATGGTCACCGGATGGCCGATACATTTGCGCCGCGCCTCGAGACACGTTAAGTATCGTCCTCTTCGATTTCAAGACACGGAAGTGGTCGGAAGTGACGCGGGCGCAACTTGGTTTTCCCAACTGGTCAGCGGATGGGAAATACATTTATTTTTTGCGTATTCCGGAGAATCCCGCGGTGCTCAGAGTGCGCATCAGCGACCGCAAAGTGGAGGAGGTGGCCAGTCTGAAGGACCTACCGATTACAGGGTACTGGGGCTTCTCCCTGGCCCTTACTCCGGATGATTCGCCCCTATTGCTTCGCAACCGGGGCACCCAGGACATCTATTCGCTCGACTGGGAGGAACTCGGGCACGGTAAGCTGTGAAAAAATGGCGGCCGGATCAAGCTATCAAATTTTGCAACCTGTGTTGCGCGGTTAGACTGCAAGCGCGAACCCATCGCCAACTCGGGTGTAGCAAAGGGATGCAATTTCCTGTGAAGCCATACCCTAAGTGTTGCAAATGCCCATTTGGTAAGTAAATAGCAGATTCAAAGTGCCCTCGTTTGTTTCGTCAGACCGCCTCTTTTCACAGGCAGAGGTCTTCCCTTTCCGGCCTGCGCCACCAGGCGTGTTCGACCTCGGTGTCGGGAGTCGCTCTTAGGCAACCTGGCGTGGAGTTTTGGTCTGCAACGCGCCTATACTGGGGCAGAGGTGCTGCTATGGGTCAGTTCGGGCTGCAATGTGGCGTAACGCGCTTAAGCTGGTGTAGAGGTGCCGGGATGCGTCAGTGGGAAATGCGCGCCGTGAAAATCTGGCTCTTAGCCACAATTGTGGGCATGGCCGTGGTCGTAATCGCTGGTCTATTTTGAAATTCAAGAGCTAGCCTATCAGCGGGGGTAACTGTCGAACCCTGGTCAGCAACCAGCAACGTAATCATGACAGTGCGCCTCTTCTAAGGAACTGTTGAGCCCTTCCATCTGCCGCTCGAAATCATGCGACGCCGCGTTCAATCGACGCACTGCTCTGTGCAAACAGCGGACGATTGATCAACTGGGAGGTGACCGCTCCGGCAAAGGCCGAACAAAAAAACAGGTGACAGACAGGACGATTACTTACAAATTCATGGTTCGAAGGTGATCGTCCTGTCTGTGACCTGTTTTCACAAACTTCGTGGACGAAGCGTCGGCGTCGTTCCCGCAAATGGATGCCTGGCCACGCTGCTACTGCGTTGGCAACGCGTACGATCGAGGACAGTTCAGAACCAGATCCACAAAATCGCTTGGGGATGACTATTTCGCCAAGTCAAGGCAAATCTCCGTTTTCACTTGACCAGTACCTATCATGGATGTCCCTTCAAAGCCAATACATTCATGGCGTGGTAGTGCGAGCCATAGCACCCTGTTACCCTGCAGCTTAAAGAGCAAAGTTTGGTTTTAGGGATATTTACGGCGATCAGCAATTAGAAATACCGGGGAGCATTCATGCCGACGACGCGGGACAGGCGAAAAGCAACCAGTGGTAGACGGAAGCAAACTCCCAAACATTGGGGGAAAAGCATGGGCAGCCGGAATATTGTGGGCGCACTCAAGGAGGCACGACATCTTTAATCGTCGGGAGTTTCTTATCGGTTCAGCGGCTGCGGGAGTCAGTGGGTTGACTGCGTGGGGGCAGCCGACCGATCGGTCTAAATTGGATCGCATCGCGGTGATGAGTTACAGTTTTGATTCTGTCATCAAGTTTGGCGCGCAGGCAGACAATCCCGACCGTACCATCGACATCCTGGATTTTCCCGCGATGATCGCCGAACGCTACGGTGTGCATCATGTAGAAATCCAGCAGGCTCACTTCCGTTCGACCGAGCCCGACTACCTGGAGGAGTTTCAAAATCGGCTGAAGAAAGCGCAATCGCAAATAACGCAACTCGTTCTGGAACTCGGCCCATTGAACGTTTCGTCTCCGGATCCGGTGCTACGGGTGGAGACGATCGACCTGACGAAACGCTGGATCGACCACGCGGTGACCCTCGGTTGTCCGCGAGTGATGGTGAACCAGGGCAAGCTTGCGCCCGAAGTTCGTCAGACCGCGATCGACGCCTTAAAGAAGATAAACGCCTACGGCAAAGCCAAGAAGGTCTGGGTAACCATTGAAAACCGCGACGATCCCCCCGGGGAAGGAGGTCGTGCGGCTGCAGGTGCAGCGCCGGCGAATTGGCATGACGAGTATGAAGTGATCAAGGCTTCCGGGATTTGGGCCAATCCCGACCCCGGTGGATTCCCCGATGACGAGGCCCGGTGGGCGGGATTGCGCGCTCTGTATCCGTTGTCATCCGGCAGCAGCCACTTACAGTACAACCCGAAACGGTGGGACGAGGCCAAGGTGATTCGAATTTCGAAGGAGGCCGGATACACAGGGCTGTTTTCGATCGAAGCCGTACCTGAAGTCAATGGCAGCGATCCCTACAAGGGGGTGCAAAGCATTTTGGAAGAGTATCTCCGGGACATTTAGCCTGGGGGCCCACGAACTACCTCGGTAAGGCGCTCGGAGATGCGGCAGATGCGGCACAGACGAAATAATCCCTGGTGTGGACGCCAAAAGTGAAACACGGCAGGGCAAAAAAAAGGGGGACACTTCAGCGGTCATAATGGCGATGGCCGATGAGCAAAAAAAGCAGGTTAGCAAGGAGTTTAACCAGGATGCGGCCAGCGCACAGCCTTTCATGGACCTATATCGTCAGTGCTTAGGCTCCCCAGTGAATCAGCATCGAAGAATGCGTTCGTAGCATAGGGACCGACGCCGTCGATCGCCTGAACCTGATTGTTGATAACGCTCGAGTTGGTCAAGGTACCAGCCGCGCCCTGGAGATAGAGTCCGCCGGCAAAGGCGGTTGCGTTCGCATCAAAAGTGGATTGATCGATTGCGGCTGTTCCCGCGACAGCGTCATCCACGAAAAATAGACCTCCCCCGTATGCGTTCCCTTGGTTGCTGTCAAGATGAGTGCCACACATCTTGATCACGATGTGTGCTCCGTCCATGTAGACGCCGCCTCCGTTTCCTCCATTGCCTGGATTGCCACCGGTTCCTGTGGCCGTGTTTCCCTGAATCGTATCGTTGACAAGATCGACCGAAGCTCCGAGATTTCCGAGCGCCCCGCCATCGCTCGCCTCATTTCCCTGGAAGGTGCTTCCTACAACCGTCGTTGTGCCGACACCCACCGAGTAAATAGCTCCGCCTGCAGAATCCTGCCCACTTGCCGGACCTATATTGTTAACGAATTGACTATGGATGACATTGAGCGTTCCTCCATAGCGGAAGACCGCTCCGCCTCCGGTCGGCGCACCGGTGCCTGCATTATCGGTCCCATGACCGTTGGCTAAAGTAATATTCTGAAGCGTCAGAGTTGGGGTAGCAGAATCAAAGTTGTTGTTGTTCAGAAGCAGTTGCCTTACCTGGCCGCCGCCGTCCAGTGTCACTAGATTGCCCCCGTCGATCACTGTGTCCTTGGTGATTGACTTGGTGGAACTCAGAACGAGCTTGTATGCCGAGGGGCCGCAATTGAAAGTGACTACCCCGCCGGCAGCAATGGCCGCTTCGAATGCGCCCTCCGTACAGCTCGCCGGAGTTCCATCACCCACGACATTGGTGTTGCCTGCTGTATTTACAGCGCTGATGGGCGTAGCACACGAGGAGGTTCCAGGGTTCGTGGGGGGCGCCGGCGGGGTCGCATTGGGCGTCGCCGATGCCTGATTGGAATTTGCACTTTCACCGCTCGCGCTGACTGCCGTGACCACGTAGTAATAGGTGGTTCCGTTGGTTACGGTCGTGTCGGTGTAACTGTTGCCCGCAGGCGACGCCACTGTGGTGTAGGGTCCGCCGTTGGTGGCTGCCCGTTTGACGTTGTAGCTGGTTGCGCCGCTGCTGGCCGTCCAGGCAAGCGAGACCTGTTGGTTGCCACCGGTGGCCGTAAGGTTCATGGGAGCAGCCGGGGCGGTGGGCGCAGCCTTCGGTGTCACGGTCGCCTGGTTGGAATTGCCGCTTTCTCCCGTCGCGTTCACCGCCGCCACGACATAGTAGTATGCGGTTCCGTTCGTCAAGCTGGTGTCAGCGTACGTTGTTCCTGCAGGCGAACCCACCCTGGTGTATGGCCCGCCGCTCGCCGTTCCTCTTTTTACGTTATAGCTGGTCGCGCCGCCCCCCGCCGTCCAGGTAAGGCTAGCCTGCTGGTTGCCGGCTGTAGCGCTGAGGTTGGTGGGGGCAGCGGGAGCGCTGTTTTCGTCACCGTTACTGGCGCTATTGCTGCCGGAGTTGCTACACGCGTTGCACGCAAGCAGCATGGCGAACAACGAAAGTTTCAACCAGGAAGACGGGCGCAGCGCACGAAGCCTCATAGCTTGACTGGAGCCTCGAACGAAGTCTACTTGTTATCAGTCGTCGCGGAATGGGCACCAAAGTTGTAGAGGTTTGAAGGAGCAAGAAACAATGCGGTAGACGGAGGTTCGGATCCATTCGAGGGGACCAGCTGGGCCGGCATCCTCTGGCCAACCCCGCTGTGAAACCGAGCAGTTAGCAGCGCGGCCATGCCATGTTCAACTACGGCGCAGTGACGTACATAATCCATTCCGAAAAAGCGACCCCGGTAGGAGAGGTATAGCGAATGATAGTCGTGCCCTGGGAGAGCGACCACGCCAATCCCTGCTGGTTGACATTCATCACCACCGGGTTGCTCGACGTCCAGGTGCCAGTGGAGCCTTGCACATCGGTGTTGAGCAAAGGGTGCTGGCTACCGTCGCTATAAAGGCCAATCGGCGTGAATTGCACGACGGCTGGAGGCGATACCGTATTGACGTTGATCCCGGTGACCCCGCCCCCATCGAGGGTTTCGTTTGGTGGCTCGACATCCTGCAACCAGCCTGACTTCAGGGTTAGGTTCACGGTGGCGACGATGGTTTCGGCCAACTGGGTCATCTTGGCATAACCTGCTGTGCTGGGAAGGACGCCATCCCCATCCGGAACTACTTGAACAATCGCAGACGGCATCATCAACGGAGTCGTCCCATACAAGGCGAAAGGATTCGTCATGCTCAAGCTGGCGCAACCACACAGGAGATCCGCGTAGTTGATGACAGGAATGTTATTCGCAGCCCCGTAGCCTGCGATGGCTGCGTTTATCTGTGTCAGGTATCCACTCTGGAGGGTGTTGATCGGCGGTGTCGTTCCCAGGATCACCTTGATGTTGGCGGCCTTTGCCTCCTTCACCATGGCATCGAGGTTGCTTACAAAGCCGGGGAAATCGAATAATGCACTTTCGTCAGAAACGTATGCAGCATCGAAAGCCCCTACCATGATGTGAACGGCGGCCGGGTGAAGACTCACCACATCGGACTGGAAGCGGGCAAGCGCGGCAGCAGAGCCATTGAAGGGAGCCGGATCCCCTTGGTTGATCCAGTTGGGGTTGGCGTCAAACGCACTGGCCCATTCATAGGTAATGTAATCTCCGATAAAGACCACCTTAGGGGCGGGTTGCAGACGGTGGTAGTTAGGAGCGAGTTGAGCGGTGGCTACGAGAGGCACCAGGGCAGAGAGCAGCAGGGCGAATGTGGCTAGCGTTAATTTGGATTGCTTGATCATTTCACGCTGCCTCCTGGGCAGCTTTCGGGGCCCAGGATCGCGCAGGTCGTACGTACCATCGTGCTCTACGGCCAGACAACTTATCTTTTGATAGAAAGATTTTGGCGAAGACCGCACCATCGGGCGGCCAAGAGGTTCTTAGCGTGGACGGCGTCAGCCGCGTACCTGTGGATCATATTCGCCTTTCAGCAGGGAAAGAAAAATCCTCGCGACCAAGATCAATCGAAGCCTTCCTTCGGCAGCATATTGATGCCGATATTGTGCGTCAAGGAGCAGCTCCGTTACACGTGCGCCGGAAGCCAGTGCGGGACTCGGCGCCAACAGGAAGAAGCCTCGAAGCCTGGTCTTAAAAGCCACAAATTTAAGAGCGAACCGCAGTCTCGCTAGGGATGTTCCCTCAATCCCCTTCCTTGCTATCTAGCTTGTCCAATTTCGGTAAAGCAGAGAATGTTCGATTACGCCGCCACGAAAGTGCCTCGTTTTCGATCCCCTTCCGGTGTCTTTTGTACGCTCTTTTAAAACCGTGCCCATTGAGCCACTCCACCCCGTCCTCCAGCAGAAATTCCAGATCCCCTGAAAGCGAGTCGAGATCATCTGGAACATCTGCGCGTACTGGCCCGTATAGGGCGTCGTCTTTATCCGGAGCAACCACTCTATTCGGAAAATATTTCTCGATCTCTACATAAATCTCCTCTAGCTCCTTGTTTTCGAGAATTCCGAACAAAAGCGATTCTTTTCTTTCTCGAAAAGCGTCATAGCGGCGCAGCGAAATATCTGCTCTAAGCCTGTCAATAGCGTAGAAATATTCACCCGGCCGTTGATCCCCACGGGCACCCATCAACTCGTTTACAAAATTAAGCTTCCCTTCGATCACCCCCATGTTCCAAACCATCTCCTCGCCTAATTCGGAAAAGATCCCTCGCCTGGTAATCCACTTATCCAAGCGCGGCCGCAACAACTCCATGAGGCTGTTAGTGAACATGCCGAACGCTGCGCCAATCCCGGCGCTGATCAGCGTCGTCGCCCATAATGGCAAACCTGGCGTCGTCGCCACGTGATCGACGATCACGTGAACTGGCTCAGGCGGCGTAGGCATCAGGAAAATCATGCCTTGGATTGTATGTGAGCACAACGGCTGTGGGAAAAAGAAGCTTCGCAAAGGAAAAGGCTCGATCAAAAACTTCTCTACTGCAGACTTAGCTTTCTCCTTCGGCTTCTCGCTATTCCGTTCGCAGCGCCCGCATCGGATCGGTGCGCATCGCGCGAAATGCCGGAAGATAGAGAGCGATCAGTGAGACTGCCCCGAGAAGCACCGCGGAGATTCCGAACACAGTCAGATCAAACTTGTGCAGTGGAAGTGGAGACCTGGCCAGTAGCCGGTTAACCAGCAACATCGCCGGCTCCGCCAGGGCGACCCCGCATGTCAATCCCATCGCGATGTTCTGAATTGCCCGTATTACGACCGAACGGAAAACAGCGGCGCGAGTCGCGCCGAGCACCATTTTGATCCCAAACTCGCGCTTCCGTTGATTCACCGCGAACGACAGGACCGAGTAGACACCAGTGACGGCCATCAACAATGCGATCGAAGCCATGAACAAAATGATCTGTCCCAGCGAAGCCATCACCTCGGCCGTAGCCTCGAGCGACTCCCAGATCGTTTGCGGCGTAATCGTCAGCATTGGATCCAGGCTCTTGACTGTCTCTCTTACGGCATTCCTTATGGGCTTTGCGCTTCCCAGGAAGCGCACGTAGAGACTGCCGCCGAGTTCGGAGGGGCCGCGAAGTGTGTAGAGACGCGGACCATCAAGGATACCGAACCGTTCTGAACGGCAATCCGGAACGACACCCACAACGATCAGGTAGCGATCATCCGGCATAACAACCTTCTTGCCTACCGGATCGGCTCCCGGCCAGAACTGTTTAGCCAACGCCTGCGAAACCACTGCCACTGGGCTTGTACCCGTTGGGTTTGCATCTGTGGAAAGAAAGAGCCGCCCGGTCAGCACCGGAATGCCGAATGTGGAAAAGAAACTGCTGGACACCTGGTCCACCGAGACAGGCTCCCCAGTTCCCTTGGTCTGATGCGGGAGACGAATCTCGTCAGGAGGAGACTGGGTGAAGGGTCGAAGGCTCGCATACGCAAGAGACCGCACACCGGGAATGGCAAGGATCTTCGCTTCGAGAGCCTGATAGAACACCTGAGCCTTGGCCCGATTGTCCCCGGACGTATTCACATCGAGGGGTACAGAAAGCGTTTGATGAATCTCGAATCCAGGGTTCATGCCCTTGATCAGCCCGGGCATCCGCCCGAAGATGACAGCCGCGCATACCAGGACAAAACCCAGAGCAATTTGTGTAACGATCAGGCCGCTGGTTGTACGGGAGCGGACGGTGGAGGTCCCTTCGTGTCCCTTAAGCGCCGTCAGGAGATCAAGTTTCCAGGCAGCGCGAATCGGCATCAGCGACGACAATGCGGTCGCAACCGCCATGAGAATCGCCAGATAGCCGAAGACGCGCCAATCGGGACGAAGGAGCACAACAAAGTTGGCCTGATCCGGCGCCATCATGTTCATGATCAGCAAGGGCACGCGAGAGGCGAGCACCATGCCGAGAGCAGCGCCCATGCAAACTGTAAGCAGGCTCTCCATCAACAGAATGACGGCAAGCCTGGATCGGCTCACGCCAAGCGCTAGACAAATCGCGATTTCACCCCTGCGTGCAAGCGTGCGCGAAAGAAAAAGAGTGGCCACATTGCAGCAGGCCAGCACGAGAATGAGCGCCAGCGGCCCCAGGATCAGAATCAGCAATCCCAGCGCGAGGTCATGAATAGCTGGGTTTTCAATTTCCGATCCGTTGAAAACGACCAGAGAGGTTCTGCGATTGAAAGCCGAGATCTTCCGCTGTACGTAGGAGCGGTCCTGCTGGCTCATGATCGTCGTCAATTCGGCCCGTGCATCGGCTCGGGTCAATCCGGGGCGCAAGCGGCCCGTCACGGAAAGCCATGGTGTATCAGGGCTGTCTAGCAAATCTCTGGCATGGTCAAGCTGAGGCTCCAGCGTGTACGGAAGAAAGACTCCGCCAGGTAGAAAATTCGCGGAGCCGGAAGGTGCAACGCCGATTACAGTCACAGGTACGCCATTGAGGTGAATGGTGTCGCCCGCAATCCGTGGATCGGCATCAAATTGGTTCTTCCACAATGGCTCGCTCAGCACGGCCACCTGCGCCCGAGTTCCGCTGGCGCACTCAGCAGAGGCAAAGAATCGACCCATCACCGGGCGATCGATTCCCAGAACGTGAAAGTAGTTGCAGCTTGCCAGCAGTGTAGTGATGTACCTGTTTCCCTGTTCAAGAATTGCGGGATACTGCCGCCATGCCGCCGCCTCAGCAAGGGTGCGAGAGCGGCTGCGAATGGCGTCAAAGTCTTCCGTCGTGAAGGAAAATTGCCGGTCCGCTCCCGCAGACCACCCGGAGTATGTGGGAGAAATCTGAACAAAGCTTGCTGGATCAATGCGCGTTGGAGCTCTGAGAAACATCGCGTTCAACAGGGTGAACACACCGGCATTCAACCCGATGCCCAAGCCAAGGGCAACGGTCGCCACGGTCGAAAGCAACGGTGAGCGCCGAACCGAGCGCAGCGCATAGCGGAAGTCCTGCCCTATCTGTTCCAGCGATGTCCAGGCCCAGCTTTCATGCGTCTGCTCACGAACCCTGACAAAGTTTCCAAAGGTCCTCCGCGCGGCGAGCCGGGCCTCTACTTCGCTCATCCCGCGGGAAAGATTGTCCTCGGTCTGGCGTTCGATGTGATCCCGCAGCTCTTCGTCGAGCTCCGCATCTTGGCGCTTGCGTCTGAGCAGCGAGTGCAGCCTCACGGGAATTGTGTACAACCAATTCACCCAGTGCACGCTCAGACCTCCTTCAGCCGCATCACGCCTGAAATGGCCGTCGAGATACGTTCCCAGTTGGCTGCCTCCCGCTCCAGATGCCGCCTCCCAAGTCGCGTGAGTGAGTAAAACTTCGCTCTGCGGTTGTTTTCGGTGGGCTTCCACTCTGCTTGTATCCAGCCCTGCTGTTCCAGCTTATGCAGCGCCGGATAGAGCGAGCCGTCGCTCACCTGCAACACATCCTCGGAAACCTGCTTGAGTCTCTGGCTGAGTCCCCAGCCGTGAAGCGGCTGCAGCGCGAGAATCTTGAGAATGAGCAGGTCCAGCGTGCCTTGGACCAGGTCGGAAGGTTTGCTCAAGCTGTCTCCCCTTGCTTACCGAGGGATCATACCCAATCTTCCCTCGGTAAGCAAGAGGAGCTAGCCGCTCGCCGCACGTCGAGTGGATGCTGTCGCCTTTTGAACGAAATACGCCATCACGGGTGCCGGACGTCAGGCAGGATAAGCCGCCTGGCGCGCGCGATCTATTTGCCTTGATAGTAGAGGGAATTGAAGATCAGCCAGTCCCCCGTTGCCCCGGACCGGCGCAGAAATCAGAAAAAGCGCCGGTCTGACAATCGACACATCGGAGTAAATTGGTTCATCGCTTACAACTCGCTACTCGCAGCTGATCTGCAGGAAGCCATGGTACACGCCGTTGGCGTCGCCATAATAGCCGGCAACTGTGCCTGCGTCGTTAATCCCTGCTGGAAAGGTAAAAGTTGACCCTGTAGGCTGCACCGTCACCATGTTGCCTTCGGGGCTACGAACATAGACGTGGAATACATTCTGCACATCGATGTAGACTCCCGTGATTGCTCCCTTGTTGTTCAGGCTTACAGGACAGTCCGAGGCGCAGCCTGTTCCCTGTCCACTGCCCTTGCCCGCACCGGGAGCGTTGAACGACGTAAAATTTCCGTCGGTAGTGCGAAGGAAGCCGTGATACACATTGTTCGAGTCCGTGTAGATCCCCGCGATCGCTCCGAACTGATTGAGCCCCGCGAAGCAGCCAGGGCACCCCGTACCTTGGCCCTGTCCCGTGCCCGCTCCCGGAGCCTCGAACGTGGTGAAGCTGCCATCGGCATGCCGTATAAGGCCGTGCTGAACCAGGTTCGCGGTGTTGTCCATGTAGTTCCCGGCGCTCACTTCCAAAAAGTTGATATTCGAAAGTTCGCTGCCGTAACAGCCTTGCGATCCATTCGTTTCGCACTGACCCGGAGCAAGAAACGCCGAAAATTTGCCGTCGGCATAGCGAACGAATGAGTGGAACAAGTAGTTTGCGTCCGTGTAGTACCCTACGACGGCTCCCTCCACGTTAATAGCTATAGGATTGGTACCGTAGCCGCCTGCCCCCGGAACTTCGAACGTCGTGAATTTCCCATCAGGGCTGCGCAGGAACCCGTGGCCGTAGCCCGTCGCGTCCGTGTACGATCCGGTGATCTCCCCCAGATCATTGATAGCGTTAGGACTGGTCCCGTTGTAGGCGCCGGTGTCCGCGCCCGGCGCCTCGAACGTCGTGAATTTGCCGTCGGGGCTGCGCAGGAACCCGTGGTACGCGCTGTTCGTGTCCTGGTAGGATCCCGTGATCGCTCCTGAAGCATTGATCCCGCTCGCGTAGGTCCCGTTGTTGTCCCCCGGCTTGGTGTCCGCGCCGGGAGCGTCGAACGTGATAATGGAAGCCTTCTGCGCGCTCGCAGGAAGAACTAACCCGAGCATGAGCAGGCCGAGAACTCCGTTCGAGAGCGCTGTCGAAGGAGAGGCAAAACGGCGGCTGGAAATAATCATCATTGGGTCATTCCTTTTCAGTTGTTTTTGCGTTGAAACCTTCCCCGGACAACGGGAGAACCAAAGAGAGTAAAGATGCACAGGTACATACGATACCTATGACTTACCAGCATGGAAGTATCCACCTAAGTCACGGCAGAGCGCTTGAGGCGGTAATATCAGGTCGCCTCGCAACCTGCCTCCGTCAGTGGACACAGCATCAAGCGCCAATCATCATTGCGCATCCCCCAAATGGGTGACTTTTGAAAGAAATTTGGTTTGCTCATCCGTTGCTAACTTGCATTCAAGCCATTCGATCGGGGGGTTGAACTGAACCTGTTCGCAGAGGTACCGCCTTATGAACCTTCAGCAGAAACAGTTGGGGCTAGCGATGTAGAATCAGCGCCAAGACCAGGGTTTAGAGTCGAGTGCCGGGTAGTCCTAATATGAGGCGTACGAGATCGGTCTGGCGGCTAGCGCCGGTCTTACTAAAAATGACTTTCAGGTGAGACCTGGCGGTCTCAAAAGCCATCGAAAGCTTATCCCCGGCAGAGGCAAGCTCATAACCTTGAGCCAACAGGTCGGCGAGCCGTGCTTCTGTAGGCGTCAGCCCATAAAGCGCACGCAACACCGCCGACCGCGAGGATGGTCGTGCGTCCGGGTCACTCAAGAAAACCAGCGCCGCAGGGCGCTCATCCAGCAGGATTTCGCTGGAGCGAAAAGGCGTAACGACGAGTTGCAGAGGGCGCTTTGGTGGCTGGCGGCTGATAAGCATTGCGCCTCCAGGCCCTGGCGTCCAGAGAACTCCATTGCCGGCTTGCGGGGATGCGGTTGTATCTCGACGCACAGCGCACTCGGCACCCTTCCCTTGCCCGGTTGCCACCGCCCCGGCGATGATCTTCGTGAGACGAGACCGTTCGCTGCTCAGCTCGGCACGCAAGAATCCGTGATCCACCTGCAGACCGTCGCAGGCCTCAAGAATAGAATTTGCAGCTTCCGTGAACCTCAGGACTCGCCCGTCGGCGTCGATACTCAACATTGGCAGATCCAGTGAATCAATGCTGTGCTTCAGTTCGGCATTGTGCACGCGGAGGTGGTTCATCGTCCGATGTGTATTGAGCGCACGTTTGAGATGGGGAACAAGCATCGCGAGCAAGGCAACGGTTTCCTGCGAAAATGGCTCCTTGTGTGCCCTGCGGTGCATGCCAATACCGCCCTCAAGTCCACCATCAAGGCCCCCCAGCGCCGCAGCGCACTGGTGGCGAAATCCCTGGGGACTGGAAAACTCGTTAAAAATGACTGAGCGAAGATAATCTTTCTCCGGCATCACCGATTCGAGCGTGCCTGCCCAATGACCGTGGATCCTCTTCAACGCCACATATCGCTCGTAGACGACATCGTGGAGGTATAGGTGATCCGCATAGGCTCTTTGATAGGCAGGATCAAAGCCGTGAGTCAGCGAAAAATTACAGTGACCCTCCGGGTCGGCCAGAATGAAGAAAGCTGAATCAGCATTCGCCGAGTCGCGCAGGGCTTCGAAAAAGTTCGGCCAGTGCCCAGGTGAGGCGGCCGCCTCGTAGAGCAATGCGAGTAGATCAGAAATACTCTCTGCAGACGGCATGGACGTTTCGCTGGCAGCGACATAATAGTTCACGTTGCCGCACGGCACAAGGAAACCTTTGTGAAATAACTAATGCACCTCGAGCCCTCTTCCTGCAACAGGATGCTTTCAGGCCATTGGATCCGCCGCCTAATGCTTCATCTTGCCCGGCGGAAGTGCAAACGCGATATAGCCCTTCGAGATCGCCGGAGGCATCACGCCGCCGGGCGGTATATAGGATCCTTCCGCCATAGGGTAGGCTCCGCCGCAAACCGCCAGCAGAATATATTCCCGTCCGTTCACTTCATACACCGCGGGCACGCCCTGCGATCCCTCCGGCAGATCTTTGCTAAAGATCAACTTCCCGGTGCTGCTATTGAACGCGTACAACTTTCCATCGTTGCCGGCAAACAACACCAATCCTCCGGCCGTGATCACAAACCCGCTCCTCGGAAATGCATTTCCCCGCATCTGGTCGCTGGGGCCCGCTTGCGGCAGGTCGCCATAAGGGGTCTGCCATTTGATCTTGCCCGTATTCAGATCGTAGGCAGTGAGGGTGGTCCACGGCGGCTTAATCAGATACTCTTCGTTTCCATAACCGGTCCGGTAACGCGATGGAGGCGCCGCCACGCCCTTCGGGTAAGCGGGCTCCGAATACGAGACGACCAGGGCTTTGATCGAAGGAATCAAGTCTTCGAGCCACGGAATGTGCAGCTGTTCGGCCGCGCGCGCCAACCAGATCGAATCCCTGGCAGGCGCCGAGCCCGGGGGCGCCAGATCGGGCCGGCTTAGAAACGCCATCAGATCGTTGATCGATTGGGCCGGCAGCAAGGAAAACGCCGGCATGCCCCCTCTGCCGTTGACGATTACTTTGCGGCTCCCGTCCGGGCCCAACCGCCTCACCGCGGTGTCGATTTCAGGCCCACGATCCCCCTTCAGTTCCGGGCCGTGGCACATCTGGCAACGCTGTTCATACAGGGCGCGCCCCAGTTGCTCGGTCGTCGGAACGCCCGGTCTGCCTTGTAGCGCCGAATTGCGCGGATGACTCGGAATCATTCCACCCGAATTCGCGGCCGTAGATTCCCCAGCCGGCATCAGCTTCAGGATCGACGGCATGTCTTTCGAGAGCACGTACACCGTTCCGTTGGTCCTATCCGCACCGGTGCCGAAGAACAATGGGCCGCCGTTCACTCCAGGAAGAACCAGCGTATCTACCCCGACCGCCGGCGGAGTATAGAAACCGGTTCGCGCTTTCGTCAGACGGTCGGTCCACCAGGCCTTCTCTTCCGGCTTCATGAACCCGGTGTACATATCCTTCACCGTCACCCCCTGCCGCGCAAACGGGGGCACGACCGTCGGAATAGGCTGCGTCTTCGAGGTCACTTCACCCGGTACCTGGCTCGCCGGAACGGGACGTTCCTCAATCGGCCACAGCGGCTTTCCCGTGACCCGGTCGAACACATAGAGGAAGCCATTTTTAGAGGCCAGCGCCACCGCATCCACGCTCTTACCGTCGTGCTTCACGGTGACCAGTTGAGGAGCTGAATTTGGATCGTAATCCCAAACATCGTGGTGAACCGTCTGGTAATGCCAGAGTTGCTTACCCGTGCGGGCGTCCAGAGCCAGCAGACAATCGGCATAAAGATTGTTACCCGGCCGGTCTCCGCCGTAGAACTCATACTTGGCCGACGCGACCGGGAGGTAAGCAATGCCACGCTTCTCATCCACCGTGATTTCGCCCCACACATCCACGCCGCCCATATATTTGTAAGCATCTTTGGGCCAGGTATCGTATCCCAACTCGCCCGGACGTGGGATGGTATGGAACACCCACAGAAGCTTGCCGGTGACCACATCGAACGCGCGAATATCCCCCGGAGGAGGCAGGTATCCTTCTCCCGTAGCGCTGCCCACAATCAGAACATTTTCAAAGATGCGGCCTGGAGTTCTGGAAGAGAGCGGGGTGTTGCCCCGGTCCAGACCAATCTTCAAGTCAAGTTTGCCGTGATCTGCGAACGAGTCCACCAGCTTGCCGGTACGCGCATCGATGGCCTGCAGGAAGCCGCCCTCAGACACCAGCAGGCGGCGATCCTTTCGATCCTTGCTCTCCCAGTAGTTCGCGCCGCGCTGGTCGGCGATCCCGCTGGAACGGGCGCCACTGCCCGCGGCTGTAAAGGAATGGACCCACAGTGGCTTGCCTGTGGACGCATCCGCCGCCACCAGCGAACCCTGTTTGGCCGCGAAATAAGCGACGTTGTCGACCACCAGAGGACTGAAGGTGTAGCTCACGTCATCCCCGGTCGGATAACTCCAGGCCACCTTAAGTTTGTCCACATTGCCGGTATTGATCTGTTTCAGCGGCGAATAGTGCGAGCTGTCCGCACCCCCGAGGTAATCCTTCCAGGAGGTTTGTTGCGCCAGGGACGTTCCGCCGCATGCGAGCGCGACGGCAACGGGGAAAAAGAGACAAGCCTTGCTCATCATCACCCCCTGATTCGGGCCCGCTGCGATTCACTGCGGAATCTTCAGCGTTGCGAGCTCGTTCTGCCGGCCAGAACCATTGCTGTTTTAACTTTTCTTGGGGGAATAAGCGGATGCTATCACGGTATCTAGTCCCTTGTTGACTTAGTCTTTTTGGAGGTAGTCGAGAGTAACCAGGAGCTGTTTTGCGCTTGCGCTCTGGTCGTAACAATATTGAGCCGATGGCATTACACGTTAGCCTAATACGATGACTTCTTATGTATTGCACGAAATGCAACTTCCAGCCCTGAGGGTTCGTTGACGCCTCCGTCCCTCGCCAATGGAATGCCCACTGTTATTAATAAGTTGTAAGTCTGCCTTCAGTACTTCGTCGTAAGCAGGTATCGGGCTTTGGAATTAACGAGTAACACGAAGGAGTGATAGGTAACTGATACCAGTTTGTATCCGGGACTTACGTGCCGTCGTGGGTTGCAACGATAGTTTTTTCGCTCATCCCGAGAGGCTGGCGCTCAGCAGGTCCCTCGGCTGCGCTTCGCTTCGGTCGGGATGACAAAGTGGAGGGTGGTGCATCCATGGGGAATTGGCTAGTGGCTGAAAGAATCGTTAGGTGAGTGCCGTAGTATCCCACTCAAGCCCCACGGCGTGCCGGGGCAGGCAACACCGGGCTTGAATGGGGCACCCAGCAGTTGTTGACGATGAAGCAATCAAAAAAGGTCACACCCAACAAAGGCCCCACGAGTGAGCTCGCAACTTTAACCGACAAGCGATCGACCAAACGTGCTGCTTGTCCGAAGTTTCGGAGCAGAAGCGTCCCCAATCTGCAAAGGATCGGCTAGCCGGCAGATGAAAAGGCGCTTATAGCGCTTTTAGCGCACTTAAATTTGAAAAACCGCACACGAGAGAAAGCCTTTTGACGCACTTTTATCTGGCTATCATCCCCTAGGACCGACCACCTCCGAACCAAGCTCTCTCGAGCCCGGCCGCAGCCGGAAAAACCTCACCCTAGTTGACCTGCACGATCAGCGGATGATCGACAACGCTGATGCTGACCGTGCTTACATTGCTATAGGTGGCAATCGGCGCGGTCCCGATCATAGGATCGTAAACCGCAACGTTGGAATATGTCGCACCGAGATTCACCGTCACAGGATAAGCAGGGGCCGCGATATCCGCAGCATTCGTCGGGTCGTAAACCGTGGCATCAATCCAAACTGCGAGATCGAATACCGTACCGCTGCCGAGCAGGAAGCTGTGCCCCGTCGCAGGCAATCCATTGACGCTGTAGCTCAACCTGGTAGAAGCAGTTCCACTCCCAGCGCTTTGCAGGACGGTGGTTAGGTTGTGAATCGCCGTGGCGCCGGTTTTTGGTGTCCAGTCGTTGTGAAACTCTCCGTAGTGATCCTGGACATTCGTATCCGTCGCGGATGCGTGCTCATCGACCAACTCATAAAGATAAGTTCTCGGGATCCCGTTCAGCGCGTTTTCAAAAAATGTGTTCAGGTTGTACTTCGCTGCGGAAAGCTCATCCACATAGCTGGGAGTGGTCGTATATCCGGTTTCGGTGATAACCGCCGGCAAGCCCGGCGTATCTTGCTTGAGGATTGGCAACCAATACGGCATGTTCTCCTGCCATACGTTGCTGGAAGACGCATAAACGTGAGCGTTGCCATAGGTGACGTAGGGAGCGAGGTCGCCAAGCTGCCCCTCGCCGGCGGCAACACCGGTGATTCCGTAGGATAGCGTCAACGCATAGACTGGAACCGCTTCGAGCGATGGATTACTTTGCACCGCTGTCCACAAATCCTGCGTGACTTGAACTCCCGCGGCATAAGTGTCGGTGGTGCCCTCGTAACTGATGGGCCACGCATTGATCTCGTTTGGTCCCTCGATCGCGGCGATAGAGCCGGGGTAAGTCTGCTCGAAAGCAGCCACTTCCGCAATCGTGTCCGTGACATCGACAGCACCGTTG
This sequence comes from uncultured Acidobacteriaceae bacterium, assembly GCA_963721125.1. Classification (GTDB taxonomy): domain Bacteria; phylum Acidobacteriota; class Terriglobia; order Terriglobales; family Acidobacteriaceae; genus PALSA-350. Next base: position 1,288,838 of record CAVRHZ010000002.1, read on the forward strand.
CCAACCACCAGGGCGTCGAACTGAACACCGGCCGCGGCGAGTGCGGCATTCGCATCCGCCGTTGTCGGATCGTGAGTGTAGCCCGGGGGCTGATCGCGGATGGTGTTGATGCCCAGATAGCGCAGAGCCGAGATTACGTTCTGCGACTGGCCGTAATAAGGCGTATTCCCATAACCAAGGTGAGTATTGATCCCGAGATTCTGCAGAAAGCTGGAAGTTGCTTCCGGGGCCGGATTCAAAACCGTACAGCTGGAAGTGGTTCCGCCGTTGCTGCCTGTGCATTGCCAGTTCCACGGACCGGTGCCCGTGACCGCCGACGCTGTGCCTGCGCTGCAAAAGCCCGCGCTCGGTGCGACCGTAGAAATGGTGCCATTCGCCGGCCCGCATGTGCCGTTCACGGGTGCCGGCTCGCCGGCGCTGCCGCTATTGACTGTGAGCGAATTGAGCGCCGTTGCTGACGTATAGTCGGTCGCGTCGGACGGTGTAAACGTAACCGTCAGCTGTTGTGTCCCTACCGGCAGAACAGTGCCCGCCCCCGGAGCGTAGGAGAAACTGCCTGGCACATTCGCCGTCGCGTCCAACTGTACTCCGCTGAGGGCAGCCCCCTGGTGAATTGGGGCCAGGGCCGCCCAGGAGATCACCGATGTGGCCTGCGAAACCGCAAGCTGTACGGTGGAAGTGACCGCGGAATAGTGGATTGTGTCAACGGGCGTGAAGATGGCCGTGAGCTTCTGCGATCCTGCGTGGAGTACCGTCCCGGCGGCAGGTGAGTAGATAAAGTTACCCGGGACGCTCGCGGTGGCGTCCAATTGGGCATTGCTCAAGGCTGTGCCGTATTGGATCGACGCCGGCGTACTCCAGGTAATGGTAGGAGCGCTCGGGGCCACCGCTGTAACAGTGATCGAATCGTGTGCTGTTATCGGCGCGTAATCGGTTGTGTCGGACGGTGTAAACGTGGCGGTGAGCTGTTGTGTGCCCGCAGGCAGAACGGAGCCCGCTGCCGGACTGTACGAGAACGTACCTGGCACATTGGCCGTGGCGTTCAACTGTCCAGCGCCGAGGGCCGTGCCTTCCTGAATCGCGGACAATGGAGCCCAGGTGATTACCGGAGCGGCCTGGGTAACCATAATCTGCGCATTGGAAGTAACTGTTTTGTAAGTTACTGTGTCGGAGGGCGTGAAGGTCACTGTGAGCTTCTGGGCTCCAGCCTGAAGCACCGTTCCGGCGGTTGGTGAGTAGACAAAATTACCCGGCACGCTCGCCGTCGCGTTTAACTCAACATCGCTCAGGGTGGCGCCATACTGGATCGTGGCCGGAGGATTCCAGGTAATAGAAGGACTGCCCGTCACGGGAGCTGTGCTCGCGGCAATGGACCCACCGCCGCATCCCATAATCGCGATAGCGAGCATACCCAGAAGGCAGAAAATGAGCCAAGTCGTACAAGATTTCATGTCGTCCCCCGTAAAAGCCGCAATTGCGAACAGCACCTAGGGGGAACAAGGCCGTATCAAGACCGCAAAATCGTTTCCTTGAGAACCTGCGGTCGGCTACAACTCATGGTCGATCGGATACCACCAGTGGGTCAATCGAATCCCACTTATGGGGGATTACACCCGTTCAAACTGAAGAGTTTAGCGGAGAGAGTTTCGTGGTGATAAGCAGAGTTCAGCTCGTGTTTGTGTAACCTTTGGAAGTGACTGCTGGTGAGCGGGAGGAGTGATGAATCTTGAAGCAACGGTTCTGATACATCGCACGCCGGAGCGGGTGTGGGCTTATTTAGGAGATGTGTCCAACGTACCGAAGTGGGACCGCGGCGTCGCCAAGGTGCGGCAAACTTCATCAACCCAGCCCGGAATAGGCTTCGAATTCGACACCGTGGCCCACCCAAGCCGCGGAAACGCCGGCCAGGATCCTGGGAAGATGTCGTATCGCATAACGGACGCCGACCCGGCGCGAGGCTGCACCGTTCAACTAACCAGCTCCGAAGGCAACGCCCGGTTTTTCAAGACGGCAGAATGGCGTTTTCAGGTTATGCCCGCTGCTGAAGGTTCACTGGTCACTTGTGTCGCCCATTTCACGCTTCGCCTGCCCTACATTCTCTTGACTCCAATCTTTTACGGGATGAAGAAAGCCATTCGATCGGACCTGGAGAATCTAAAGCACGTTATCGAATATGAAGAAAGTATCTGACCAACAAAACAACGACAGAAGCGCCGAGCCATCGTCCCCAGGGCGCCGTACCTTCGTCAAAGGCATCGCTGCCTTGGGAGCGGGTGCCGCCGCTTTCCCTCTCCTGACCAACACGGCTGAAGCTGAGCTTCCGGCCGCTCCCGATAACCGAATCCCTGCGGTAGCAAGCAGAGCCGGGGCCACGCTTCAAGTGCCTCTGGCCTTCCATGGTGACAAGATCGACTGGCACGGATTCGACCGTTACGACTTCGTGATGGATACGCAGACCTTGGCGATCACGCCGTTCAAGGCGCCGGCCGGCGAACAATCCGGCAATCTCGGGGCGTCGGATAAAGGACAACTACGGTGTCTTGTCGTCGCGCCCAGGCAAGCGGCTGCCGGTAACCCGTGGTCCTGGCGCGGCGTTTACTGGAATCACCAACCCCAGGCCGAAGTCGAATTGCTCAAACGAGGTTTTCACATTGCATACATTTCGATCGACCCCAAGCCACGGTCATCAGCGGAATTGACTATGGACGAGACCATGGATGAGCTTGGAATGTCCACCAGTTCATTAGCGGAGTGGGACGCCTGGTATGCCTACCTCACGGGGCAGTACGGCTTGTCGAAGAAACCCGCGTTCATCGGCATGAGCCGGGGCGGAATATTCGAATATAGGTGGGGCACCGCCAATCCCGGCAAGGTGTCTTGCATCTATGCCGACAATCCAGGGATGGAGCATGAGGCTTTTCAGAGGCTGGGAAACCTGGCGCGGGCCGATGTGCCGGTTCTCCAAATCTGCGGCAGCATCGATCCGATCTTCGGTGAGTACGCTTCCGCCATCGAGGCCATCTATCAGCAGTTTGGCGGACGCATCTCGATGATGGTCAAGGAAGGTTACGCCCATCATCCGCATAGCCTCCGCAATCCCAAGCCCATCGCAGACTTTATTGAGCAGAGCGTACAGGCTGTAAGGGGGCCGGCGCCGAGCTTCGCGGGCGACAGCTTTACGCGGACCTCCTACTACAACATCGAGAATTTCTACCGCGATTACCCGGATGAAGACACCTACATCACCTGCCGAGGGCCGCTATTTTCTCCGTGCTACGACCGCTACGAATTCGGCGTGCGCGGCACGCCGATGACCACCAATGTAATCGTGCCCAATGCCGCGGCGCCGGGGATGCCCTGGGTGTACCGTGCGGGCTTTGTATTTCGTGACGCGAAGGTCGATCAGGCACTGCTGGCCAAGGGGTTTCACATCGTTACTGGCCCCGTAGGAACCAACGCCGACACTCCGTTGGTGAAGGATTGGAACACGGCGTATGAATACCTGACCGGGCACGGCTTTTCCAGGAAGCCGGTGATGGAAGGTGCGGGCGGCGCCGCCTGCGCCGTCTACGCGTGGGCCATCGAAAATCCTGACAAGGTTTCCTGCGTCTACGCTGAGAATCCGCGCATGCGCAGCCCACTCGGAAAAACGCAACCGCTCGACAATCTCGCTCCCCTGGCCAAAGCCAACGTGCCGCTTCTTCACGTTTGCGGCAGCCTCGACCCGTGGTTTAAGGACAATACGCTCGAAGTAGAGAAGCGATACAAGAAACTTGGCGGCAAGATCCAGGTCATCGTCAAGAAAGGCGAGGGACACTATCCGCTCGCCCCGGAGGATTTGGCTCCGGTTGTGGACTTCATCACCCGGGCAGCTACGTAGGACTTCCCTACCGGGAGCAGGCCGCGGAAAACCATGCGTCTCTTCATTCGCTCAGCAATCGCTAATTCGCGGAGGGCTGCTCGACGTGGTCGATCACCATGACATCTACCTGTGCTTTTCCGGATTCCAGCTTCAGCCCAAGCTGCTCCTGAATAGCGGTGAACAGTGGCGGAGGTGCGTCCGCGGCCTCGCTCGGCGGCGGAGGCCGCATCCCCATCCCGCCAAACTGCGAATCATCCGGCGTCCACTTCAACTGAAAATCCCACTTGCCCGCGAGGCCCGTTTGATTCACCACAGGACGGTCAAGCACGGCCGACTGCATCAGGTGCGCGAAGTCTTCCATGGTCGCATTCCGCACATTCAGGTCGCCAAGCTGACGGAAGAACAATGCCGGAAGTCCGTTCGGACTGGTGTCGTCCTTGGTCATCTTCGGTGGAGTTTTCCCGGCCGTCAGTACATACGCCGGCAGCTCTTTCTTCTCCTCGTGGAATTTGAGTTGGAAGCGATCCGCAAGCAGCTTCTTTACCATCGTTCGCAACTGCTCCCGGCTTGGCGTTCCCGAAATATCTGGCTTGCCCTCGATATCGAATTTTTCTGAGTTCATCCAATCCTGCCCGCCAATGACCTGCTTCTCCTGCACGTCGTAGGCAAAGCCGATAAGAGCCATGAGTGTTGTGTTGATCGTCGTGAATCGGTTGCCGCGCCACAGAAATGCCCTGCCCGGACGATCGGGCTGACTCGGCTTGATTGTCGCCACCTCCAAACTCGGATCTGCATCCGCCGCCATCGGCTTGGGCGGTTCAGGAATCGCCCAAGCCGTGTCAGCGTTGGCGCGTTCCAGAGGTAGTGGGATCGGCATGGTGCCTTCCATCCAGGTTCCCACAATCGACTTGCCATCCTCAGACATCTTGCCTTCATAACTGCGCGGGACCACCGTGATCGCGAATTTCAGCACACCATCCTGAAAGCTGACGGTCGCTACCGGAACGCTCTGACCGCCCTGGTCGACGCTGTACGACACCGCCTTAAGGGCGCCGGCGTCCGTCCTGGAAATCTTCACCACCAGCCGCAGGTCGACCTCGGGATGTTGGTCTGTCTTGGGAATATGCAGTGTCCCCTGCCAGGTCCCCACTATGTCCTTCGACGAAGCTGCCGGCGCCTGTGTGCTCTGCGGCGGGGCCGCTGGCGAAGGAGCTTGTGCTCCCGAGCGTACTCCGCCCGCCATCATCAGTCCGAGAACTACTATGCCCGACAGCCACAATCGCCAATTCATCGGTTTCTGGCTCAAACCGCTCACACATCGCGCTCGACTCGTGGTCATGGAAAATGACTCCTTCTGCGCCTATCCCTGAGAAACCACAGGGAACGCAAAACACCGGTCCTTCCAGGCATTCGAAAAGGATACAAGGGGGCAGGTTGGACTGCGTGATTTATTTGCCTTGTGAAAAAAACTGCGTCCTGCTTGTATTTACAGGATGGGGCGCACACCACGGGTCAGCAGTTATAACAAGTCCCCCATGCCGGGCCTATAATGGGCTAGCTCCGGAGGCTGACATGAACCGGTTCAGCGTTCTCGCCGTTCTCTTTCTTGTTGGCGTCACGAGTTTCTGCCAGGCAGCCAACGCGCCGGGCAGAGCACTATCTAACCCTCCAGACCTCTCTCAATATCGGCTGGAAGCAGTCCTTTTCGAAGGTAGCCGGTCTTTCTCCCCGGAGCAGTTAAAAGAGGCGTTCCATGTCCCCGTAGGCGACAAGTTCAACCACACCGCTATAGGCCAAGGGCTTGATCGGTTGAGGCAGCTTTACGGAGATTCCGGCTACATCAACTTCACAGCGGTTCCAATGCTTCAACTCGACAAGGATCGAGGCACCGTCGTATTGACGATAAGCCTTGACGACGGCATCCAGTTCACTTTCGGCCAACTGTTCCTGGCGGGTCAGCAGAAGCGGGCCGGCGAAGGCGATGCCCTGCGTAACGCGTGGGCGCCTCTGTCAGGTAAACGATACGATTCGTCACTCTTGCGTAAGTGGCTCATGCAAAACGCGACCTTCCTTCCCAACGATGGGCAACCTCTTCGGCACCTGGAAATGCATCTGGACGCAAACGCCCATCAGGTTGATATCAAAGTCACGCTTCCTTAGTCAGAAGCCAAGCGAATACAAACTGTTTTCGATTCCGGCGGCCCCATTCTGCCGCGCCATACGATCCGCTTTTTGCGATGATACGTGGACCTCTAGCCACGCCCGGCCCGGTCACCTGCTTCGCCTGTCACCCGGTTCCCAGCAACGTAACCCCCACCAACTGCTCAAATAGCCGCTCCAACCTATCCGCGAGCGAATCGTCTTCCGTCATGATGCCCGTATGAACCGCCGACGTCTGAATGATCGTGCTACGTGGCGCGATCAGCCACTGGAAGCGTTCTCTCTGCGAGAGCCTCGCGATTGGCCCAGCCGTCTCGTCGCCGGCGCAGATACGTATTACGGCCTCGGCGTGCTGCTTCACCGTTTCGAGATCGAGCATCGGCCACAGCATGCGGAGCCGTGCTTCGTCGACCAGTACCTTGGCCTCAAGCAGACGCTTCTCCAAACAAAAGACGATCACGCCGATATTCAGAAACTCCTGCCGCTCGACGCGCGGGACCACGCGCAGCACAGCGTAGTCAAACGAAGCTTTGGTGAGCACGGATCGCCTCCTGTTCGAAGTTTACTGCTGTCGCCAAACGGTGACTCAGGTACTCGAAGTATTGTGTGCGGCGCTGCTCAGCGGGCACGGAGCCGGAAGCAATCCAGGCGTCGGGGACTTGATCGAGAATGGCGCGCAGCACGGCAGGCGTGAGCCGTTGATGGGCCAACGACGACGCCTCCGCAATCGCGCTCGCCCAGGGCAAGAGCACATGCTTGCTAATCACCGCGAACGGCGACTCAGCCTTCTCTTCCGCCGTCTCCCAGTTGTGATGGAAAAACAGGGCGGACCCGTGGTCAATGAAGTGCAGCGAACGGTGCCACACCAGCAGGTTCGGGTTACGCGGGGTGCGGTCTACATTCTGCACGAAGGCGTCGAACCAGACCGCCATCGACGCGATCTCGGGCGCCGCACGGTCGCCCGCCGCGGGATCGAAGGTCGTCGAGCCTGGCAGATAGTCGAGTGCAAGATTCAGCCCGGTGCTGGCGTTGAGCAGATGTCGAATCTCTGCGTCCGGCTCGTTGCGTCCGAGGGCTGCGTCGACCTCGGCGAAGACCAACTCCGGCACTTTCAACCCCAAGGCACGGCCGATTTCACCGGCTACCAGCTCCGCGACCAGCGCCAGCGGTCCTTGCCCCGCTCCGCGGAACTTGACCACGTAGAGCCCGAAATCATCCGCCTCGACGATCGCGGGCAGAGATCCGCCCTCGCGCAGGGCGAGGACATAGCGGATAGTCTGGACGGTGCGCAGCATCCATCTAGTGTATCCATCTCGTAGCGGGGCGTGGATTGAGCATGAGACAGGTGTTTAGGGTGGGGTAAAACTAAAAACCCAGGGCGATGGCTGAATAGACGCCGGGCTTGGCCATGCCCACACGATCAGCAAGGTAAGAAAAAGCACCGCGACCAGGAGCAATCGGAGGTCTTCCTTTGGCAGCATCGGGTTACCCTTGATGCTGATATGGTGCGCCTGCAAGCAGAAACGTTACACAACGGCCCGGGCCGGTCGTAACGGCTGCGCGGTTTATTCGTTAAAGCTGGGAACAAGCGGAGGGTCGGGGACGTTTACGTTACAGAGCACCCTGAATATGTGATTCGGAGCAGCGAGGTGGGAAAAGATGAAGCGAGACCTGCGGTTTGCGGTTCGGATGCTTTTGAAACAGCCCGGCTTTAGCCTGATCGCAGTCCTCACCCTGGCGCTGGGCATCGGGGTAACCTCGGCGGTGTTCAGTTTGATTCAGGGCGTACTGTTGACGCCGCCCCCCTACAAGAAGCCGCAGCAACTGGTGCTGGTGCAGAGCGCCCGGACCGACGGGCAAAAAGAGGCAAACCCGCGCGACTGGCCGGCCCAACAGTGGCTGGAATGGCAGAAAGAAGCGAAGTCGTTTGCGGGTATTGCCGGCTATTATTGGCAGTTCAATTTCCTGATCCGAAATGATGGCAGTCAATCGATCCAAGGCATGGCGGTGACCAGGAATTATCTGCAGCTCATGGGACTGCGGCCCGTGGTGGGGCGTAGCTTCGCGGAGCAAGACTTCGCTCAGGGACCCGTCAAGGTAATTCTTCTGGGTTACGAGTTCTGGCAGCGGACATTCAACGGCGATCCGCAAATCATAGGCAAAACGGTTCGTATCAGCCGCTGGGACGTGCCGCCAACGATCATCGGCGTCATGCCGCCGGGAGTGCGCTTTCTGCCTTCACCGGGGGCGGCAAAGGAGCCGAATTACAACGTAAACGCGCTGGTGGATTTCTGGAGTCCTACCGAGCCTGACTCGAAACATCTGAAGGACCCGGATTGGAACGTAGTGGCGCGACTGAAGGATGGCGTGACGCCCCAGCAAGGACAAGGCGAGCTGGCGGTGCTGGCGGCGAGGGAGGCGCAAGCGGAGAAACAATTTGAAGGTTTCCGGCCGCAAGTGCAATCCCTGACGGACGAAATGAATCAGGACGGCCGGGGCATTCTGCTTCCGCTACTGGGTGCGGCCGCGCTGGTGCTGCTGATTGGCTGTGGCAACACTGCGGCTTTGCTTTTGGTGCGAGGGCTGCAACGCCAGCAGGAGTATGCCGTCCGCAGCGCGATGGGTATGGGACGTGTCGCCCTCTTGCGCCAGGTTTCCGTCGAAAGCCTGCTACTGGCGCTCCTGGGTGGGATCTTCGGTGTGGGGCTGGCGTCCGGCATCGTAAAGGTGTTCAAGCTGATTGCGGGACATGCGATTCCGCGCCTGGATAATGTAACCGCCGGATGGGCGGTGCTGGCATGGGGGCTGGGTGCAGCCGTGCTGGCGTCGATATTGGCGGCTGTGTTTCCGGCGTTGCGGGCACTTCGGCTGGATCCGATGGAAGTGCTAAAGGACGCCGGCCCGAAAGGAACCGCGGGACTCGGGGAACGTCGCCTTCTGCGCGGGGTTACCATCGCCCAAACAGCACTGACTCTAGCGCTGCTGGTCGGGGCCGGCTTGCTGATTCGTACCATGATCAATATTGCAAGAGTCCCCTCGGGTTACAACACAAGCCACATCTTAACCATGAGTGTTACCGAGGTTCGCAGTTTTGCCGAGTGGACTAATTTTCACAAGCAGGCCTTGCAACGGGTCCAGGCCATTCCCGGCGTGCAATACGCGGCCTTCGCGTGGGGAGTGCCGCTGACGGGAAACAATTGGCCGGCGACGATGGAAATCGAAGGCCAACCTCCAGCGGTGAAGGAGAGCGACAAGACCGCACTGCCCTTGCGCGCTGTCACCGAAGACTATTTCAAGCTGATGGGACTGCCCATGCTCGGCGGACGGGCGTTTCGTTCGAACGATGATGGTAAGGCAGCAAATGTGGCGATCGTCAACCAGGCTTTTGCCGATCGGTACTTTCCTCATGGCAATGCAATTGGGCGGAAGATTTGGCTAAACGGCCGGGATAAGCCGGGGACGGAAATCGTGGGTGTGGTCTCGAATGGACGAACCGATGATTTGACGCAAGCGGCGTCCCCGGAAATTTATTTATCGCTGTGGCAGGCAACCGCGTTTTCCAAGCATCTGGTGATTCGTACGCAGGCAGACCCACGGACAGTGATGGTTGCGGTGGAACGTGAGCTGCGCGCCGTGGATCCCACCGCCGCTATCGAAAACCCGAGGACGCTGGCACAGATTCGCGACGAATCGCTGGCCTCGCGCACCTTTGCGATGCAGCTCCTGGTCGGGTTTGCGGTGGTGGGGAGCATGTTAACGCTGGTGGGGATTTACGGCGTCCTTGCACTGTCGGTCGCCTCGAGGCGCCGCGAGCTGGGGATTCGCCTGGCGGTTGGTGCTCAACAAAAGGACATTCGGAGGCTCATCTTCGGCGAAGGATTTCGTTTAATCGCCAGCGGAGTATTCGCGGGTATTGTGCTCGCGATTGTTTTATCCAGAGTGTTGAGGAGTTTTCTGTTTGAGGTGCAGCCTAACGATCCGATGACGTTGATGGTTGTGGGGGCATTGTTCGCGGGAGTAGCGCTGCTCGCCTGCTGGGCGCCCGTGCGACGTGCTGCCGAGATTGACCCGCTCGAGGCGTTACGCTACGAATGAGTTGGGTCGCAGAGCAAAAAACGTCACGCGAACCTCATCTACGAACTATGCCGTGGCAGAACGCTTTTCCGACCTTCTCAGCATAGTCGCTGCTCCACGGCTCTCGTTCTCTCACAAAGGACGGGTGCCCCATGCCCCGGATTTCCCGAAGACGGGAACGTTTCTCGAGCGCGGGCAACAAAAATACGTCCAAGATGGCTGAAAGTTCATCCAAGGAACAGACGGGCGGCCCAGCCGATTGCAACCGGTGAGCGTGAGCGCACGGAAGAAGGCAGGATAGGTTGAAATAGCCGGTCTTCTCTCGAGCGGGCCAAAGTCAGTAAGAATCAGTTTCAGGCGAACGGACTTGCTATGTCTGCGGTGAATGAGGTGTTACAGCGTGCGCGTCTCGATCAGGGGATCGATTTAGCTACCGTCGCGGCACGCACAAGGATCAAGACAAAGTACCTGCAGGCCATCGAGGCCAACGATCCCAAGGGTCTGCCGGGCGGCTTTTTTTACAAGAGTTTCGCTCATCAGTACGCGACATTCTTAGGGGTGGACACGCATGCCATCGACGCTGAGATTGATCGCGTGTTGGGCGCGGATGTTCCTCCGCCAGTACCCAACGCAACCACGCCAAGCGCTGTGGAACTCTCGCCCCGGCCCAGGTCTAGGGGGAAATATTTTCAATATGCCGCTTTCGTCCTCATATTGGTAGCTTGCTCTGGAGTCGATGATTGGTGGCACGAGAACCGTGCTGTTGCCACCGAGAGAAGCTCGAGCCGCGCGCCAATTGCGGCTTCCCTGACCCCAGTTGTAGCCGGGTCTTCCGCGGTTGTACCTGTAGCTGCTGCTCCGTCGAAACAGGACGATGCTGTGGCTCCGGCTGGTTCCAAAGTAGAGCTTGCTTTGACTGCTACAGAAGATACCTGGCTATCGGTTTCTTCGGATGGCACGCAAATCTTCTCCGGCCTTCTCGAGGCCAATCAAACAAAAACCATCGAAGGCAAACAATTCGCCAAGTTGCGGGTTGGCAACGCCGCCGGCCTGGAAGTGCAATTCAATGGCAAGTCGCTGGGCCCACTGGGCGCACATGGTCAAGTCCGGGATCTGGTCTTCACATCGGGCAAGTTCCAATTTGTCTCGCCGGCGAAGGAGAACGAGTAACGACCTGGCCAAGTCCGGTGTGTCCTTTATTGCGTTGGCCCATCCCGGAACTTGTCGGGAACCGCCGGAGGAAAGCTTAGAAACAATCCGCAATGACCATGATGATGGCGTAGCGCCCTTTAGAGATTTGTCAATAAATAGTCGAGAAGCTGTTGTTGCATAGCATATGGCTCAGGGCCGCCAGTTTCCATGGAATACACGCCTTTGAAGCCCATCTCTTTCGAGATGCGAATAGCTGTTGCGAAGTTGAATCGTTCCGGATTCCATTTGACGTGGCTGACCGTCTTTGCAAGCGGGTACATCAGGCGCAATCCGCGTTCCGTGTTTTCTTCGTTCCCGAAGTTACCTATATCGGGGTTTGCGTAAATGCCGGCTTCTTTGATCAGCTTTACAAGCGTATCGATAGGAGTCTTTCCCCTGGGCTCCAAGATGATCGCAACGCCTTTTGGGGCGCCGTAATCGGCCAGTTGCTTGAGTGCGTCGATTGCAGAAGTAAGATCGCCTTCCAATAGCATTCCTTGATTCGGCATCACGCTGGGACATTCAATCATTGCACTTCGATCGATCCATTGTTTCGTGAGCTCAATGGCATGAGCACGAATCTGCGGGTCAGGGGAACAAGGGCTTATTATTCCCTTATACCCGGTCTCATCCAATTCCAGAGGCATATTCACCATCCGAGAGTTTGCCTTCTGTAGCCGGGCGTGAAACTTATCGAAGTAAGAAGGTTCCATCGATAGAAAATGTATCTGCTGCACCTCGACGTTGTGAATGTGATAACGACTCGCGAGCATCGACGGAAAATCCATTATGTCCAGTTGTCCAGGTGTCGCAGGTTGAGTCCAGTCCCTCACTTCTTTCAGAAGCCCGTCAAAATTTCCGGACATTGCACCCACGCGGTCTAGCTTAGCCATGAGGACAGTGTCTTGGGCCGTCCCATAGGCGGCAACGGATGCAGCGGCCATAGAACCAATCAAGAAGTCTCGGCGTTTCAAAATGTAACCTCCAGTTATTTCCCCGTAACCAATCGCCCTACAACCCGGAGTATCAGAGATGAGGAGCCGTTAAAATGCCGTCCGAAGCCTCCGGCCACGGCGAATCCTGCGGTAGCTTGGTCGTAAGGTTCAGTCACGCGGAAGAGAAGGTAACGCAAGTAGAGGAAGAGTATCGCAAGAGGTGCGAAAGTCAAGAGAAACATTCGCATGTACTTCTGCTTTCTAACGGTTCATGGTCAGCGGACTAATACTGTTGTGAACCCGCTTTTCATGTAATTACCGTCTTCTATCGCCAAACAGAAACCCGTCAGCCAAGCTGAAGCAGGTTAATTTTTGTTTGCATTTGCTTTGAGACTATGCGTAAAATGCCGTAACTCGAAACGAAACGAAATAAAACGGATCCGAGATATCTCTTTTTAGATCAACGATGAGCGACATCTATTTATGCGCAAGGCCCCGCGATGCATTTTCTTCGACCAAACAAAAGTGGCCTTACTCAGTTTTCACCTAGCCGGCTACAAAAATCCACGCGATCACAGGACCTGGAGTTTCGCGCCGAGTTTTGCAACTTCCTAGACGACCCCAGCTTCGCGCAGCCTGATCCATATATCACTGACGGCCCTGAAATCCCATGCCCTCGTACGCGGCTAAGCTGAGCGGGAAAGACCCTACCGGTCTGGTTCGCTACCGCAGCTCCTTGCAGGGTGGGGCACCCAATGAAAAGAGGACAAAAGATGCGTATGTTTCGATCGCTGTTCGCACTGTTCGGGCTGCTTGCGGGTATCACTTTGGCGCAAACTGCGCGAGCTGCCGAGGCAGACTTCAATGGCCGGTGGGACATTGAGGTGCTTGCCAAGGCTGCTGATATTCAGTTCACCACAACCAAAGCTTGGTGGCTGGGAATCACTGGCGCGGGAACGCCCGAGATGAAGATCCAGTTCGTGGGGTCTCCCGACGGCAGCCTGGATGACATAACCGAGGCGAAGGTCGAGGGGAACGTGCTGCACTTTACATGGACGCCCAGAGCACGCCCCGGCGTCACGCCGAATCCGAATGACCGCCTCGAATATGAAGCGAAGTACGTGAATGGGGTCCTGCAGGGCAAGATGACCGGCTCCCAGGGCGAGGTGGCCTTCACCGGACGCCGGGCGCCGGAGATCAATGAACACGACGACGGCACCTGGGTTAAGGGTAAACCGATCACGTTGTTTAACGGCAAGGACCTGAAAGGATGGACAGGCGTTGACTCCGACAAAGCGGAAGGCTGGACGGTTGAGGACGGCATTCTGAAGGGCAGAGGGTCAGGCGGACGATCTGATCACCGTTGCGAAATATTGGAATTTCGAATTGCACGCTGAATATAGGCTGGGCGAGAAGAGCAACAGCGGCATCGGCCTGCGCGGCCGCTATGAAGTGCAGATCGCCTCCGATTACGGCCGTCCTCCGAACATGCATGGCACCGGCGCGTTGTATACGCGCGTTTTGCCCAGCGTGAATGCAGGTAAACCGCCGGACGAGTGGCAGACCTACGACATCCGTCTCGTGGGACGGGAGGTCACCACGACACTGAATGGACAGAAGACTTTATGAAAGAGGGGTCATTGACGGCCTGACCGGAATCGCCTTCGATCCGTTCGAAGGCCGGCCAGGCCCGATTGAGTTGCAAGGCGATCACGGTTCGGTCGAGTTCCGCAATCTGGTGCTGATACCTCTTACGCAGCGCAAAGACAAGTAGCCACGATTTACCGGTATTCATAGGAGAGGCATATGAACCTCCGGCTGTTGCTGATAGGTGCGTTGCTGACCGGTTCCTTGCAGGCGCAAGTGACCTACGAGCGGCTGCTTCACGCTGATAAGGAGCCGCAAAACTGGCTCACGTATTCGGGAGGTTATGCAAGTAACCGTTACAGTTTGCTTACCCAGATCAATCGAGACAATGTCAAAGATCTTCAAATGAAATGGGTCTACCACCCCATCGGTCATCCGCAGGACGAGAAGATGGAAAATACGCCGCTGGTGGTGGATGGTGTTTTGTACGCGGGGACCATGACGGAAGTGGTGGCGCTGGACGCCGTCACGGGGCGGCAATACTGGAAGCTCTCGCGCCCGTTCAATCCAGACGATTACCCGAAGCAACGCATTTACCTGGTTAACAAGGGTCTGGCGATCGCCGGTAACACGTTATTGTGGGCCACGGCCGTCGATTGCCATCTGCTCGCCATCGATATCAAGACCGGGCGCGTGAAATGGGAGATTGCTGCTGCGGATTGGAAGAAAGGCTACCAGTTCGACGTTCCGCCTTTGGTGGTGAAGAACATGGTAATCCTCGGACCGGCGACGAATGATATGGGCGCGAACTGCTGGGTCGGCGCCTTTGACATCAACACCGGGAAGGAACTCTGGAAGTTCTACACCAGTCCGATGAAGGCAGATGATCCGGCCGCCAAAACCTGGGGAGACGACACCTGGAAACACGGCGGCAGCCCCATCTGGAACGGCGGCTCCTACGATCCGGAGACGAATCTCACCTACTGGGGCACGGGCAATCCGAATCCGGGCTGGAATGCCGATCAACGAGTGCCCGGCGACAACCTCTACTCGGATAGCGTGGTTGCCGTCGATGCCGATACGGGAAAGCTTAAGTGGTATTACCAATTCACGCCGGGCGACGAATACGACTGGGACTCCACCCAAATTCCTGTACTCGCGGATATCGACTGGCTGGGCAAACCGCGTAAGGTGATGTTTTGGGCCAATCGCAACGGGTTCTTCTATGTGCTCGACCGCGAGACTGGCGAATTTCTGTCAGGCAAGCCTTTCATCAAGGAGACTTGGGCCGACGGCATCGATAAAAATGGCCGGCCGATGAAAGTCGCAAAGTTCTGGCCCAAACCGATGGGTGGAATCCTGGTTATGCCTGGTTCCCAGGGCGGCACAAACTGGTATCCACCCTCTTACAGCCCACGAACCGGTCTCTTCTATATATCTGTCTGGGACAACTACCAGGCTCTTTCGACAAAGCAGCCCTATAACCCGTGGGCCCCAGGCGTGTTATACACGGGAGGCGGTTGGTGGCCCGGCTTTGGAGAAAAGGCGCCCCCAGCTGACTGGCCCGCTCATGTCCCGCCGCCCGGTACGCCAACGCGTGGGCGTGTGGCCGCGAATTATAAGACGGAGGCTGAAGGATACGGTGCGATCCGAGCGATCGATCCGAAGACCGGCGAGAAGAAGTGGGACTTCAAGATGGTCAACAATACCGAGTGCGGCGTGCTCTCCACGGCTGGCGACTTGGTATTCGGGGGTGGAATGGATGGGGATTTCGTAGCCCTCGACGCTGAGACCGGCAAAGCCCCTGTGGCATGCGTATCTGGGCGGCGCCAATGCGAGCGGTCCGATCAGTTACGCGGTCGATGGGAAGCAATACATCGTGGGTACGGGCGGTGGCGTGATGTACGCGTTCGCTTTGCCGGATTAGCGTTCCGACTGTGAAGTCGAAAAACGAAAGCCGACGCTAGTGCCCGTTCGGAAACGGCCGTGGCATGCCTGGCTTCCAGTTGGGTATAGCGTATCCGTCCCGATTCGGCATTTTCACTTGCGGCAGGGTCGTTTGGGCGAGGACTTCATCCTCCTGAATCACACCGTTCTTGTACAGCAGAAACGCGGTGAGCGAGTACACCTCATCAGGCTTGAGCGAGCCTTCCTGCTTGAAGGGCATGCCGCGATTGATGTAGTCCCATATGACGGTCGCGTAGGGCGCATGCAACGACATTACTTCGTCCGGTCCAATACATGGCTCGAGGCATGGCGTGGAGCTCTTCACCGGTGTTTCGGGCTTGATCAACATGGGAGCCACGCCGCCCGAACCGGTCGCACCGTGGCACATCGCACATTTTTGGGCGTAAATCGCCGCGCCCTCTTTTGCAGTTCCCCGCCCCGGTGGAAGATTCTTCCCATCCGGGTTGATGGTGATATCCTCGGCGCGAATCTCCTCGGGTGTCGGCGTCTTTCCCACGCCATAGGTCGGCGATTGGGCCCACGTAGCGCCGCACGCACAGAGAAACAGCGCCGCAAGCAGGGCTTTAAATCGCATTGTGCACGCTCCCATCGCCCGCTACCCGCCACGGCTGAATCGTGTTGTCCGAGCCTTGCACGCCGTGAGTCTTGTAATGGTCCGGCGGCACCTTGAAAAATGCGGCCAACTGCGCGCGCGACGGTTGTACCTGCCCAAGTTCATCGGTGCAGCGCGACTGCAGCATGCATTCTCCCCCGTCCCACTTCCAGTTCATGCCAAACCGCGTATGCGCTTTCGTATGGACCGGCCCGCGGATCTCCGCGTCCTTCCACGTGTGCCCGCCGTCCGTCGAAACTTCGACGCGCCGCACCGCGCCTCCGCCCGACCACGCCAACCCCGTCAGTTGGTAGATTCCAGGACCGGGGAGCTTCTGCCCTCCTGACGGAAAAGTGATCACCGATTTCGGCCCCCACTGGAAGGTCAACGCGGCCACTTCTTCATCCTTAGAGATATGTCCATAATCGTTGTAGGTCATGTAATAGCGGTCCACGACCTTGATGCGCCGCAGCCATTTGGTGTTGTAAATCCCTTCGAATCCCGGGGTCACCAATCGCAACGGAAAACCTTGCTGCGGGCGTATCGGCTCGCCGTTTTGCCCGTAGGCGACAATGCAGTCGTCCATCGCCTTCGACAGCCGGATGCTCCCGGCGCCCTTTACCTCTTCCGCGCCTTCCGACACTACCCACGAAGCGTTCTTCTGGACACCGCACTCTTTGAGCAGCGTTGAAAGCAGCACGCCGGTCCATTCGCTGCTACTGGTCAGCCCGTGAGTCTCCTGCACCGTTTTGTCCGCCGCCTTGGAGTGGTTGCCCAGGCACTCTATGAAGTGAACGCGCGATACTGAGGGGAAGCGCTTCAGATCATCCATGCTGAACTCCAGCGGCCGGTCGACCAGGCCGTGAATCATCAGCCGATGCTGCTGGGGATCGATATCCGGTACGATCGACCCGCGATGCGTCCCGATGAAGTGGAGCGACGATGGTGTGATGGTGCCCACGAAATCCTGCAGCGGCGCTAACACGTGAAACGTCATCCCAAATTCGTCCGGCGAAGGTCTACCGTCTACCGCTATGCGCTCGGAGGTCACGTAGTGCGACCGGTCGCCATAGGCCACTTGGTCCTTCAGCGACCTTGTTTCGGTAACCGCTGCCTGGCCGGTTGTGGTGCGCATGGCGCCCAACGCGGCTGCCGCAGCGCCCGTGGTTAGAAATCTCCTTCGGCTAGCCTTGGACAAATCAGCCGTTTTTTTCGATGCCGGGTTTCTTTTCGAATCCACGGGGTTCTCCTTCTAACGCTGTTTTCGTTCGCGCCGAGCGAATGTTTGAGGGAACTTTGTTCTCGCGTTTTTCCTTGTCGCAAAATGTACGCCTGCTTGGCGGATCAAATCAAGGTTGGATGAAATCCGATGGGCAGGACCTGGGGACAGTCGCCCTGTTCCCGGAACCGTGACCCCTCGTTTCTAAACTAATATTGGGAAGAGCGAGCGGGGTTGATGCTCAGGGTGTAGCGAAATGTTGAACCCTGACCTTCACCCCATCGTCGTTCCCTTCAGCTCCCATGGAACCGACCGTATAGTAGTAAGTTGTCTCAGGCTTCAGCCCCTCCATGCGCACCCGAAAAACGGTAACGGCGTGGCCCGGGTTTAGTCTGATTGGAGATTTCGCGGTCTGGCTGAGCTCCCCGGGATTTGTACCGTAATGCACCACTCCGTAATGCACCGGAGAGCCACCGGGATTGTCCGTTGTCCACCGGATCACCGTCAAATGGTTGGTCGTCAACTCGATCACCGGGCCCTGGATGATTCGTTCGCGGGCCACATCGTGAGCAGTTGGGCTTTCGTGATCGAGGGAGTTGTCACTGATCGCCTTAGGACCTGGGACAGGCGCCACGCCGCAAATAGCCGACGCACAGGGCGGCAGAGGCGGAGTCGAAATCAGGAACTCATTTCCTTGGGTCGCCGCCGAACCACCCCTCATGCAAGCACCCGTAAAAGTGTCGCTGTTGAGGTAAGGCCTGGTGAAACCGTCCGACAGTGCTTGCAGGAAGGTGACGATCTGGTCTTCCTCTTTATCCGTCAAGCTCAGGTTACCGGTGGTCATGTCGATATTGTTCGCCACCTCGGGCATCGGCCAGCAGTCTACTTTTTCCGTCTTCCCCGCCGGGCAATGTCCGGAAGTAACAGGGTACGCATACTTATCGCGTGTGTTGTAGAAGTGTACGACCTGCTTCAAGCTCTTAAGGTAGCCGTTGTGAAAGAACTCTTTTTGGAAGTAGGGACCGGGGGCTTCGGTGGTCGGGCATTGCGGCGGTGCCAAAGCCACGTCACGCAATATGGATACTTGCATTTGACCATCGACCGTGGGTGCGTATTGTCTCCAGCTCCCATTCGGGTTGGGCCCGGAACCGAACCCGCTTCTGAGAAAAGTTCCCAGTCCCAAATCTCTATAGCCGAAGCCGTAAGGATTGGGAACGAACCCGTAGGAATCCGGCTTGCTTTCGTAATAGAAGGCAACTCTGGGATTCAGAGGCAGGCCCTCATTGGCCGAGCCGAAGCAGGTAAACAACGGATTTACCTGGGCAGCCGCGCTCGAGTCCGTCTGATCTGCCTTCAGCGTGGTTCCCCGTCCATCGAGATGGCATGAATTGCAATTACCCTTGCCGTTAAACAGGTTGTAACCTGCCGCCTCGTCTGCAGTGAGTTTGTATTTTCCGGCCAGGAAGGCATCGAATTTCGAGGAGAAAGCGCTGACCTGCACCGACTGCTCGAATGCGTCGATGGCGTGGGCCCATTGGTCGTAGACTGTGTTGGCGCGGGTGCGGTCTTCCGGGCTTAAGGGAACCGGCGTGGTGCTGCCTTTGAACGCGGCCGCCCCTCCGGGGGTTGCGCAGATTTTCTCCGTTTCACGCGGGAAATTGATAGCGAACGATCCCTGGCCCCACACCTCTTCGAAGAGAGGTCTGTACGCAGCGGCGGAGAGCCGAAATGCGATGCAAGCCGTATCAGGGAAGCCCATCTCGAGAGTATCGACCGGAGGACCCTGTGCCTGTTCCGCATCGGGGACCCGAAGCTTATAACCGGTGGCGCGTGAATCCCAAAAGTTTCCGCCAAAGAACAGACCCTGTTGCTGGTTGTACTGAAGTGGCGGGAAGAAGGGCGCGTACGGATGCCGCTGCGCTGTTCGCTTGGACGCTCGGAAGTGAGCTGTTCCAGGATACGCAATCATTGTCAGGTTGACCGACGGAATCGGTCCGCTCAAGCCTGCATACGGCATGTGGCACGACGCGCACGCCTCATTCCTGTTGGGTGAGATGTTCTTGTCGTACAGCATAAGCTCGCCCAGGGTTTCTATTGCTTCCGTTCCAACATTCTGCATGACCGGCGGCTGCCCGGTGAGAATCGGGGGCTCCAGGGAGTGCCATCGTGCCGTCGCCCGGCTTTCGATGACATCCACCTCCCGTAGAACCCGAGCTATCTCAGAGTTCAAGTCAGATGGGAGGATCCCTGGGGGGTACGGATTGTAGGCTGAGGCAGGCTGATTCTGATCGACGTGCTGAACTCCGGCCTGTGCCAGGATCGTTCGCGTGCCGGCCATGAGCGCGACAATGGCGATTGCAGATAGGATCAGGACTGCGACCCAAAGGTATTTTTGCCTCATGCCTAACCCCCTGGGGGTTCCGTTTGCATGGACCGTTCCCGACGGATGTGGTGGTAAACGGCCCCAGACCTAACACGGTGACATCATACGATGAGTTAAAGGATCAGAAGTTAAAGACGCACTTTCGCTCGGCGATGGACTGAAAAGTAAAGGAAGCCAGCTCAGGGCCCGCCCCTGCGCTGGCCATTTGGCCATTTGATTGATATCAGCTCTCTCGCTGGAGAAGAATGGCCCAATCGTTGGCGTCGGGCGGGGCCGGCGCGGTCCAAACAGGACCGTCGACGGGCGGAAGGTCGATCTGTTCCCCTGTCATTGCGCTGAACCAAAATGCGCGGTAGCGGCCAGGCTCGAGTTGCACGGTCACCTGACCACCCTTGGGCAGATAGATGGCGTAGGTCTTGCCGGGATCGGCGAGGCAGTAGTTGCCGTTGTTCACCAACTCGTCGTGGGGATTGGTCTTCCACCACGCGAAGCCGGTGAAGAAATCGACCATGTGACCGTAGCCGAGGAACATGGTCATGGTGTCGTCGCCACGGGCGTTGAACCAACCGCCGCCCATGTCGGCGCCAACGTTGGTGCCGCGGCGAACCGTCTCTCCAGCGGTCTGGTAGGCGCCGGCCATTACGATATCCCAGGCAGTACGGCGAAGCGCATCCGCGGAGTCGGATCCGGGTAGGGCCCAGTGCGGGTAGTGGTCCTCGTAGCCGTACTCCTCATTGGTTTGCGGAATGATGCGGCCGGTTTTCTCCTGCAGTTTGCGCGACGCCAGCATCAGGTTGTGCTGATCGCGCCCCCACTCCTGATACGAAGTGAAGCCAAACCACGAGGAAGCGCGGTCCTGGTGGTCGTTGCTCTTAGCCGGATGGCTGGTCTCGAGGTGCTTCCAGGGATCGCGCTCCTGAATATACATGCCCGTTTCGTGGGTCCATTTCTCGTCGCGGTAGGCGTCGAGGTCGTCGCCGAGATCCCAGGTAATGTTAGAGAAGGCGCCGAAGCGGTCGATGGCATAGCGGATGAAGCGGCGCTCGTCTTCGCCTCCCGCTTCGGGATGGACCCTGCTGTCTCCCATGTCAAGGACCAGGGAAATGACCATGTCCCGCTCGCGGGCGAACTTGAGCATGCGATCAAAGCGCTGCCAGTAGTCAAGGTTGTAGCGGGTGTAGTCGAAGCCGGGGTGGAGGGGATCGTCTGCGTTCTGCGCGATCCACGCGGCGGTTAAGACGGTGAAGTTGGGCCCGTTCATGACGGGCTCGCCGAAGAACGTCGAGGCTTCGCGTCCGGCAATGGTTACGCGGATGCGGTTCACCTTGAGGCGATGCAGGCGGTCGATGCTGAAGCGAATGACGTGGTCATCGCGCCAGTTGACCAGCCAGTAGGCGGTGGTGCCATTGAAGAAGTAGTGTTCGCCGGTTCCCTGCCAGATAAAATGCCACGGATATTGCGGATCGCCGGCGAGGATGCCACGGCGATGCGCTTCGACGGCCTGGAATTGGCCGGTGGTGGATTGGGTGAAGCTCCCCTGCTTGTAGGTGACAGAGTACTTGTAGCTGCCGGCGACGGGGGGCATGAAACGGATGCGGAAAACGCTGCCATCGGCGGCATCGCAAAAGCCTTCGACGCTCCAACGGTGGGCGCCGTCGGTAGTTTCGAGGGTGCCGGTGAGCGAAGCGTCCGTGAAGCAGTTGTGGACCGAGGGCGAGTTGACGTTCGCGGCGACCTCGACGAAGTCGTAGCGATCAATCTGGGCGGCGGGCTGGGTAAAGGTGACGCCGGCCGGGTCTGCCCAGAGCGAGGCTGCCGCGAGGGAGGCAAGAAGCATCAGGACCGTGGGAAAGGTTCGTAGCATGATAGTTCTACAGATTCTAAGAATTCCGTTCGCACCGGGTCTCTGACAATTGACCAAATTTTTGTTGCAGACCCACGGCGGGCAATCGGGCATAACTGTTCAATCAACTGATTGAGCCTTTAGACGAGAGTATGCGTTGGCCGCGGTGGGTGCGAACGGTTGGACAAACCCAGAGCTAACTACCCCCATATTGCTGAACCATTCTGGGAAACACAGGCCCGGCCTTGGCTAAATCTTGAAGGTTCATGACCGGCTGAATAGAAACCTGCGCCTTGAATGCCAGAAACCAAGGCTCAGCGATTGCCGGAATCTGCGAGGTGTCCTGCATATCGAAAACGATACTGGCCGATCGTTGGCCGTTGTCGTCTGCTATGAAATAAGCTGCCTCCGGTTTAAGATCCGCCAGAATTCTCTCAATCGTGGTACCGAGGGTCCCGGCCTTAACGGCGGCATTGCCATCTTCCACGGGAATCGAGGCCCTTAGTAACATGCGCATACAGTTTTCCTCCTTTAAGGAAGCCACACTTGTATAAGACAGCGCATCCGGGTGTCAAGGCAATACCAGGGACACGCAGAAGATACCCCGGGATTACTTGTGATATCGCTCCGCGCGAACATTCCGCTTCCTCACCGTGTTGCCCGTACCTGGACCCCGATGAAAGAGGAGGGTTAATCCAATGCAATACATGATCACCTGGAATGAACGTCCGCAGGGCTCGCGACATCGAGGCTCGCTCCGTGGTCTCGGTGGCCGACGCCATTCGCGTGGAACTGGAAGCGATGGCTACCGCCATGGACTGAAAAAGAAGTGAGGCAAGCACCGTGGCCAGGGAGCCTTCAGGGCTCCTTGGCCACGGTAGCGTCATACTGCGCTCATCGTACTTACCTCCACCACAACACCGCCCGGGGCGTCATAGTAGAAACCGTAGGTGGGCGGTCCGCCGCGCTGCAGTTGCGCAGGTTTGGGAGCGATGTAGTTGCGGGCAGTCAGCGCCTCGTGCATCCGGTCCACCGCATGCTGCGTGGGCTGCAGAAAGCCGACATGAAACAGCCCGGGATAGCCCTGCTCCGGTGTCATGCGCTTGTCGTACATCAGTGTCAGCAGAAAACCCTCGGGATTCCGCAATACCGCGAATTTTTCGCCCCGTTCGTCCAATACCTGAAAATCGAAAACCGAACGAAAGAACTCCTTCAGCCCGGGGACATTGTAGGTGGTGAGGTTGGTGTGGTTAAGCGTTGCCATCGCGATCTCCTTGTTGAAAAGTTCCGTCGCGTGGCTATCGGGCTTTATACCGGAACGCACCACGCGACAGCGAACAGTGCCGTAGCACTGCCCCTATCGCCGTGGGTCCCTTCTCCCTGTCGTCCGGGAGATGACTTAACTGCGGATGGAGTCCGCAGTGAGCCGTGCTTACCAATCCGGCTCCGCGTTTTTCGGCAGTATTAGGATGAATCCGCTTCTTCCCAGGTCGCAACTTTTTGTTCAGCATTTGCCGGCGCCCCGCCGATTCACCAAATGAACGGCACCAGGTGGCGCCTTACCTTAACTTGATACTCCGCATAGCCCGGCAGGTTCTTAACCAGAAACCTTTCCTCATTTAGCAGTCTCCATATGAGGGCAGGCATTATCACCGCAATCGCGAACAATCCGCACAATGAGCCCAGCGATAGAGGCATACCGACTAACAGGAAAAAAGCTCCCATGTACATTGGATGGCGCACCAGTTTGTAGGGTCCCGTCGATATGACCTTCTGTTCCGGAGCGAGCTCGATCGTTGCGGAGGCAAAGGTATTTTCCTTGTACACAAGAAATACGATGAAAAACCCCAACGCAACCAGAGCATCACCCGCCAGGGCAACATAAGGCGGTAGTGATGTCCATGCAAACCGATGATCAAGCGCGGAAACAACCAGTATCCCGGCAAATGAAATGGCCGTGATGGTCTGAATTATCTTTTGGCTCGTGTCTTTCTCGGCCGTTGGCCCCGCGTGCACCCGCCGCTCCAGGAGTTTCGGGTCTTTCTTCGCCAGGTACACCGTGATTGCAACTGCCGACACTCCGAACACCGCAAGGAAGGTCCATGCTTGCCAATAACCAAGCGTCCACGCCGGAAGGAATAGGAGTGCTGCCATCACCAGGAGCGAGAACAGGAGGCCGCCAGATGCCCTTCTATTCAAATCCTTCAACAGCCCACTTTTCGTACCAGGGCTGCCGGAGGCGCCCGGAGCTGCCGCCTGTTTTTCGTTTTCGCTCATTCGGTGGAAGCCTCTGTAGAGTTGGCTGGGAGGCAGAAGTCCCGGTTAAAGGGGCTGAAGGAACACACCGGGCAACCACAGCTTCATCATACCGTGACAGCGTGTAGTGCATCCTGGCTCCCCATGCGGGCGAGGGGCGTCTTGCATGAATCGATAACCGCATTCCCATGCCTAAAGTGTGTAACCACTTGGCGGCGCCGAGTGACCAGATAGTTGCAGTCGCGCCCCTACACCCTGCTAGTCTGCCTTAAGTAAGTTCAAGGCCGAGAGCCCCCAGCCGGTCGATTAGGGGGCACTCTCGTGAAGCGAAAAAATCTCATCATCCCGTTCTTGTTTGCCTTCTCGCTGGTGGCAGCGGCCCAGCAGGGCAACGAAATATTTCGGCTAAAAGACTCGCCGTCCGCAGCCCTGGATCACAGCTTTTTTGATCGCGAGAATCTCCGTTTGCAGTCGGTGAATGTGTTTTCCCAGACTATGGCGTTACTAGCTATCCAATCGCATGACGACGGGTTGGAAATGGCTCCCTGCCTCATCTCTCCCTGCACCGGCGCCCTGGAGGCGCGGGGCCGAACCCTGGACCCATTCGAGAAGCACTTTGAGTCCTACGGCTACGGATGGGGCTCGGTCTACCGCTTCGGCGGAGGAGTAGGGTTGAACATGTTCGTCGCCTACATGTTCCACTCGACCGGCCACCATAAGTTAGAGCGCTGGGTACCAATCGTCGCTATAGCCCACGCCCAGGCATCGACGGGATACGCCTTGACCGGCTCCGAGCAAGGCAAGAGCGGCTGGTAAGTAAGCTGCTTCTGTCCATCCACCTTCGCCCAAGCCGAGGTGAAGGTGGATGGACAGAATCAAGCAACCAGCGTCCCTCTACGGGACTCAATGGTCACTTCTTCTTCAGCACAGCGCTGCTGTTCTCATCCGCGGTGATCACGCCCATCAGCTTGCTGACGTCAGCGGATTTGTCCGGCGCGAGGTCTAACTGCCGGACAATGTACTCGCGTGAATAGTGCAACACACCCGCGTCGGCTTTGACCTCGCTCTTATAAGAGGCGAAGCCCAAATCCAGATTGATGGCAGCGGGCAAGTCGTCGACCGTGTAGCCGGCGGGCAAAGTCACGTCGATGCGGTCCCGCCAGGTTCCGGTTTCGCCCAGATCAATCGGGTAAGTACGCGGCTTATCGTTGTACGGCCTGGCATTGTCGCCCACGACCCGGGGGCGAAGCAACAACAGGTCGCCACTCGGCTGCGCATAGCCGCTGGCGGTAAAGCTGTACTGCAGCACCAGGCTCTTACTCATTTCGCGGGCGTTCAGGGCGCTGCTGGAGTCTATGGTAAAGCTGGTCAGGTCTCTCTGCAGGCGGTGCTCCATTGCTTTATGCTGCGCGTTTTCTCCCTCTTCGGTGTACAGCCGGCGCAACCCGCGCGCCGTCTCTCCGGAACGCGTCTCAGTCACAGTTCCCTTTAGCCCGCCGTCGGTGTCCAAGGTAAAGGAACCTACGCGCTCCAGGGTGTCGGCATCGGGCGCAAGCGTCGGCAGCTCGATCACCTGGCTATCGTTGCCCGCAACCAGGATGCCGTAGCTGCCCTGCAGGTGGAAGCCGAGCAGGCCAATCGGCGTATAGGTGTCGGTGGGGTCGAAGATGAGATAGCGCTTGCCGCTGCGGGCGGTCACCACTGCCCGCAGATCCGGGTCGCTGTACCCCGCCGGCATCTCAATGGCCGCGATCGCGTGGTTACCCTGAATGGAAGGCAGCCGCGGATCGATGAACCCGCGATGCGTATCCACCAGCACCCAGGTGGCGCGGACACCCACTGCGTTCAGCATGGCGATCAGCAGCGTCGCCTTATCCTTACAGTCACCGTAACGGTACTTGAAGACATCTGTTGCCGAGTGGGGCTGCAAGCCGCCAATGCCGATCTCGATGCCAACGTAGCGAATCTGCTGCTGCATGAAGCCGGCAACGCCCTGAATCTTGCTCTTGAAGTCTCCTGCGCCACCCACCTCGCGAGACTTGGCGGCAATCTCCTGCGGCGCTTCGGTGCGGTTCGCGGCCAGCGTGTCATAGTAGTTGCCGATCTCCGTCCAACGCTGGTCCCCGGTGGGCATCGGCCGGGCTCCGTAATGAACCACCATGCGCGCGGCCAGGGCTCGGGGCGAGGGGGCCATGGGGACATCCGTCAGATCGATGCCGGGCACACCCGTCAATTCCCAGCGCCAGTGGTTGGGCGCGACTTCGGCGGCCGCAACGGGCGCATGATGCAGCCAGGCATCATAGTGGTTCCAGGCCGGCGGCAGATCCAGTTCCAAAACCCAGCGCAGGCCGGGAATGTCCTGCTGGAAGTGCCAGCTCTCCTCCCCAGTGCCATAGTCGGCGACCCGGGTCTCGACCTCATAGGCGATGATGCCGCCGGGGTCGGCTCCGGGAGGAGTCACCATTTTGGCGCGCAGGTCATCGTAGAGGATGCCCCACTCGCCCAGAGCCTCATCGTGCACTTCCTGGTCCTTGACGGTGTACTGATGGCCATTGGGCGCGATGCTCCAGGCATGGAAGTAATCGAGCTTTTCGTCTTTGGAGTAGCTGGCGACGATTTCTGCGTATTGGCGGCCCTGGGGCTTGAGGATCTTCACCACCCGGCGCTGCCGTTCGATTGCCCGGCCATCCGGAGCAATGGTTATCAGGCGGTCGTCGAGCAGCACGACGGCATCGGTATTCGCTGGATAAGACGGTACTTTAGCTGCGGCCGCCTGAAGCGCCCAATCGGGAAATGGGCTGGCCGCGCGCGCAGCCGGCGCTGCCAGCGAGAGGCCAATAAGAAACAATGGAAGTTTCATTGCGAGCCGGATGGAGTGGAGGAGGCCTGGGTGAACTGGAGCACGGCGGGCTCCTTATCCTTGGCATTGACCTTCTGGTAGAAGTCCTTGAGCTGAGGATATTCGTCTGCTTTGTAAAGCACATTGCCGACGACCAGGATGCGCTGACTTTTCAGCAGGCCGGACTCGCGGGTAAACTTCGCCCGGTAGTAGGTATTTTGCGGATCGGAGAACTCGATGTCCTTGGGTAGACTCTCGATGTCAAAGCCGGGCGGCAGCTTGATCTCGACGGTATCCTGCGCGGCGTAGGGATAGTTGAGGTCCACGGGCTCGGTTCTCTTATCCTGGGCAAAGAGCGGATGGCTGGTCGACTCAAAGAAAGTGGTGGGCAGAAAAACACGCTTCGCGGTGCTTGTGCCCATGGAGCCAGTCACGTTGAGCACGGCCATCAAGTTCGTCTTGTAGTCCGCGAGCCCGAGAAAATGGTCAGTCTTTACCTCGATGCCGGCGGGCATCTGCGCTTGCACCGTTTCGGTAAATTGCTGCTTGAGCGCATCCTCGCCGTTGCTCAGGGAAAATTCGCGCCAGCGGAGGGCAGGGGTGCCGGTAAGCGCGATGCGTATCGTGCCAAAGACCTTGCCATCCGGCTTGATCTCGAGATTGGCGAGCCGGATCTCGGACGTCGACTTATACACAGGACTGGGGGATAAAAAGACGACCGTACCCTTCTCTGTCTGCCGGATGCCCTGGGTAGCCGCGTGCTTCCAATGCAGATTGCCGAACTCGGCATAGCGTTCGCCTGGGTCGAAGAACATTTCTTTGCCTTCTACCTCGACGATAGCGATCTCGTCATCCAGTTGACTCATATCCAGGTAGTTGGGCACGAAGAGGTTGTAATCCCGGTTGGTTACATAGGCCAGGTACGCCTTGAAGCCGGCAGCCCGGGCCAGGCCGACGAAGAGGCGGGTAATCTCATCCCGATTGCCGCGTTTCTGGGCCCAGATATCGGCCGCGGTCTTGATCTTGACGCCGAGCTCCTTGTCTTCCGCGCCGCTGTGCTCGCGGGTCAAGGTGGTATTTTCCAGGGTCATGACTGCGGCGTAGATTTTCTGCAGCTTTTGCTCTGGAGTGTCAGACGGGCTGACGATCGCGGCAGCGATGCTCGAGAGTTTGCCCGAATCTATAAACCGGTCTGCATTCTTTGACCAGTACTTTCCCTCGGTGGCCCAGTATTCATCGGTCGTTCTGGCGATGGTGTAATAGAAGAGTGCGCGATAGGTGTAGTTGTGCATAGGAGGCATATGGTCCTCCTCCGGGTATGCGGGAATATGGGCCACATCGAGGCTGTAGGACCGGCTCGAAGGGGCGTATAGGATCGAGGCGCCCTGGGGCAGCGAGGCGGCATAGGCGACCTGGCCCCGCATAACGCCGCCGTGGCCGTCCTGCAGCATGACATCGCTGGGCAGGAAGTAAAAGTGTGCCTTGCGGATATAGAGCGGGCCCTGCAAGTACCAGCGTGGCGCGACCACGACGTTGCTTTCGTACTCCAGCGTATAGCGGTATTCGATAATGCTGCCTACTTGCACGTCGGGCAGCGTGAAGACGGTGGCGTTGTACTTCTCTTTACCGGTTTTTTCCACCACCTTCTGGTAGGGCTTGCCGGTGAATGGAATTACCGTACCGTCGCTATGAATGGTGCGGCCTTCGACGCCGCTGATTTTGAATTGCCGACCCTCATAGTTGATTTCCTGGTCGGCGTACTGTTTCCCCTTCTCGGTAAGGATCTTGAGACGCACATAGGTGGTGTGAATGTGAATTTTGTCGTCTGCTTTTTCTTCGAGGTAGAGATAGATCGCGGGCGCGCCGGGGGCGGCCGGCTCTGCGGTCATTTGCAGTTCGTCCGGGGTGGGTTGCGTCCATGAATCCGCGTGGGCAAGGATGCTCGACGGGACGATAACAACGACCAGAGACAGAAAGCGAAACAGGACCGAGCGCACGAGGCTCCCCAAGTGAATAGAGCGTGAATGCAGCAGTGACTGAGCTGCTTAATACAAAATGATTTGCCTCTTTTTACGATGGATGGGAGGAATTTGCAAGAACGAATTTGCCAGTACGCTACAACCTTCAGAGCATTCCTAGGTTTCCAAATTGTTTGAGAAGAGAAAAATTGGATTTTTGTGTGCTTAGGGTAATGTCAGCGCGACTGTTCCTGGGTTCCTAGTCTCCCAAATAAAAGTGCGTTAAAAGCGACATAAGCGACATAAGTCACCTTATTAGGTAGCGGCCGGCTGATTCTTTGCCGATCGTGAACGCTCTGCGTCCGTGTCCTCTGGCTGGGGATGGCCTCAGGCCGGTGTCCAGTGGTATGGCGTTTTTCAGTTGTCAAAACTGCTCCATCAAGAGGACGCACTGGGCGCACCCTGTTTACGACACTTTCTCACTTACTATCGTCGGTGCGGACCGCGAAACTGCTTCCACGGTGATTTATGTGCTCTCCGCTGGCGCGTCCCCAAAGCGCGGGAATGCTGCGGACAGGCTGATCCGTTACTTTTGATGTCACGTTTTCGTTTACTACACCGAGGTCATCATGCACATAGGCACTGACGTTTTCGCGGTGGTTGGCGGCAGATGCACGGGTAGAGCGCGCCGGTGCAGGGCCAAGCAAGGCCGTCGTGGCAAGACGGCGCTGACGTATGGATTCTTACTTCCACAGTAGTACGGTTTTTAGGCCGTGTCCAATTCTTTTTGGTAACCAGGCGCACGCATTACAAGCCCATCTGTCTCATTTGCTCCAGGGCATTGCAGAGACAGACGGACTAACGCGATGTCGCCCAGTGAAGCTCCCAGGAGCAGTTGCGCTGGGTAATTGTTCAGGTCATTTTCGTTTGTCTTCGTCTTCTCCACGCCCCCATTGCTACTGTCGCTTATGCGGAACGTATGACTGCTTATTGAAGCGATTCGCTTAGATTCCGACATTTACGACGATAGCGTGTTTGCGGAGAGTTATTGTTACTGTTTCGGATACGCAACAGAAGAGGTGTTCCGCTTCAGCGGTTGGGGATTGTCCCCGAGAAGGGTCCCGGGCGGGCGGGGAGTCCGTATGGTTTCCTAATGAGCAAACGGTTTCGAGCTTGTAGCCCTGATCAAGCGTTTTTGTTGCCTCCTTCATTACAAGACTGGCTGCCGGAAGCCCACTTGGCGCCCTTCATAGCGGATGTAGCGAATGAACTCGATGTGTCGGCTAGCCAGGGAGGGTCGATCGCCAGACTGACCTCGGTTACTCTGACTACGGCGTGGCAGCAGGTGTATCTGACGGGCACGTTGCAGGGTGGGCTCACTGCCCTCGCCCTGCAGATCGGAGGCGGCCATACCATCGCAGGCGGACAGGTTTACGATGTCTGGGATGCGGTGGTGAACCCGGTGGCCACCGCGGGAGCCGTTGTCACCAATATCGTACCTGCGTCTGAACAGGTGACCGGTCCAAGCTGGATGTTCCATTCCGCCACCGTCACAGCTACATCCGTGGCTGCGCCAGACGGCACCAGCACGGCGCAAACCGTAACCGCCAGTAGTGGTTCCACCGACAGCTATCTGTTTGACCTGGTGCAGAATACCGCGCAATACAGCAGCCAGGTGGTGACTGCCTCAGTATACTTGCGCGTATCGTCCGGCACGGCGGATCTGGATCTGTTCCTGGTGAACTACGGCGCCAATGGTACGACGGTACCGGCCCAAACAACGGTGGCGCTGAACACCTCTTGGCAACGATTCGAGTTGACTGGGACCAACCAGCCCGGACTGCAAACGCTATACCTGCAGATTGGAGGCGGAGGCACTTTTCAATCCGGGCGGAGTATCAGCATCTGGGGGACGCAGATAGTGGTCGGAACCAGCCCGGACGGCTATGTGGAGACACAAAACACGACTACGGTGACTGGAACGTCGCAGACGCTGGCCGCCAATGGATTGAACGAGGTCTACAGCTACGATTCATTCGGCAACATGGAACAATCGGGAATGTACACTTTCATTCAGCCATACAACGCAGCGAACCAGCTCTCGGGCTGGGGCTACGATGCGGCCGGCAATTTACTCGCCGACGCTTTCGGGAAGATGTATCAATACGACGCGGAGGGGAAGATTAACAACGTCAGCGGGACCAGCTACGTCTACGATACCGAAGGCCGGCGGGTGGAGAAGTCGGGAACGGCCGTGGTAGACACGATCTACTTTGGGGGACGGCCGCTCGGCCGGCTCTCGGGCGGCGCATGGACGGATCTGATTTACGGAGTGGGCGGCCTGCTGGCTGAGGTGCCGGGAACGGAGACGGGAGCGCCAGTTTACCGGATGACCGATCATCTCGGCTCGTTGGTCGGAACGCTATCCTCGACTGGGAGCGTTCTCAGCACCCAGGATGTCGCTCCCTTCGGAGAGGTCATCGCCGGCGGATCGTCAGACCCCTTCGTTTTCACCGGCAAAGAACGAGATGCAGAATCCGGCAACGACTACTTCGGAGCCAGATATTATGATTCCAATATGGGCCGCTTCATGAGCCCCGATCCGTCAGGAATGGCGTTTACAAGTTTGTCGAATCCGCAGAGCTTCAATATGTATTCGTACGTCCAGAACAACCCTTTGAATTCGGTTGATCCTGATGGCCTCGACTGCGTTTATATCGACAACGACTCTGGGCAAATGACTGGTTTCAATCGGGGAGATTGCGATAACTCCACGACTGCCAGCGCCAACTCCGGCTACTACTTCGATTGGTCGGTCAACACGATCTATACGACGACCGGCGACACATCTGGGCAAGTGGTCGGCGTACAGGGCACGACGGATGACGGAACGAATCTCTACCAAGCAAATCCGGCGGGGACTTCCTTCGCACAACCTAACGGCAATTCCTCCACGAGCGGCATGGACACAACCATCAACACGTGGGGTAACTACTCGCAGACAACGCAGTTCAATCATGGAACCCATCCGTTTAGAGACAACAATCCTGGCGACATGATGACCGCTGGAGGCTTCTCAGGTCGGCATGGCGCAATCGGCAGTGATGGCCGGGTAGCTGTCTTCCCAGGCGTTGGCACAGGAAGAAGCGCGCTGGACTCACTCCTTCACACTCCGAACTATCAGAGCATGACTGTGAGCGGCGCGTTGGCTGTTTTCGCTCCTCCGAACGAGAACAATACGGCGGCCTATCAGCAGTTCATCCAAAACGTCGTTGGGGTGAGTGGAAATGCGCCTCTCTCATCGCTCTCGCCTAGCCAGATGAATGCACTCGAAAACGGCATCGCCCGTTACGAAGGGTTCAACGCGGCGGGCAACTACTCGGTATCAGTTACGACCAACTTCTGATCTACGAGGAGTAGATGTGACCCGTTGCAAAAAATGTTCGCCAATCGCTGTTCTAGCTCTCGTTGTCGGGTCGGTTGTCTTCATGGGCCAACCAGAGAATCTTGTTCGTGCTCAACAGCGAGCTGGAACAGCGCTTGAAGAGGCGATTTATAAGTGCGATACCCCGGGAATCCAATTAGAAGGAACGCTGATCGGACGGATGTTCTACGGCCCTCCCGGCTTCGGTGAAACTCCGGCGAAAGACGTGCGCGACAAGGTTCTGGTTCTGAAGCTGGTAAAACCGATCACCGTCAGGCCTATCGAAGATGCCGAAGCGAAGAACAGCCCGAACCTAAGTACGGTCAAGCATGTCCGTCAAATACAGCTCTTTTTCCTTAGAACCGGAACCAGTATGACCGATGCACGCAAGTTGCTAGGCAAGACGGTTGTTGTTGTCGGGAAGTTGGACGAGGCGACAGCCCCTGGCCAATACACCGACGTCACGATGGATGTGAAGACGCTTCAGGCCAAGTAAGCCGTTCAACCGTCAGAATCCCTCGCAGGTCGCCTCTGGGCGGCCTGTGTTGCGTCTGGAGAGCTGGCGGTGACGCTGAGGGCCTGAGGGCCAGCCGTGGCTCTGACGGCTTGTAGGGCCTCTGGCGGTGTCTGTGGCTGCGTGAGCGGACGTTCTGCAAAGCAGCGCTGCCTACGGCATCGGGATGAAGGGTGACACGTCACCCCCGACTGGGAGCTGCGGAGCAACCTGCGGTTCCCAATGGTGAACGTGCGTGGAATGAGCGGCCTACAGCCGATGGTCGCGAAAATGTTGGTGTTTACAGGTTGCTGTAGGTAAACCTGTTGAAAGCAGGCGGCTAAGAGAAGAAATCGCCGGTGTGAGGGCGTTCTGCGTAAACGCGGCGGTTGCTGCGCGTGAACGTGTTGAAAATGCAGGGCCGGGCATCGGTGGCGGAAGTACCCTCCGCTCCATCGTCCGTCAAGGCTCTGCGCTGCGCTCCGACCGCTGACGCGGCGCTTCGCGGCCCTGACTGCCGCTTCCGCTACGGGTGATGGCCGATCATGAGGAGCATGTCTGCTCCTCTGTTCTTGAAAAGAACCAGAGGGCGACGGCGATCTCCGGGGGCATTGCAGGGACAGACGGAAGTACCACCATCACGTCGGCTGCGCGTTAGGCACCACAATTTGGAGTGGTGATTGCTCCGTCTGGAAGTTGCCCCAAGCGAAAGATGGGACTGGTACTTTGGGAAAACAGAGTCCTAAGCATCGAAAGTGAGTTCACCTTGCCTTTGATCCGCTTCGGAACCTCATCCCGGGAATGAGGTGACCAGACGGACGTTCACCTAGCAAGGTTTGTTGGCTTATCGGGCCGCAACCGCATAAAGGCTAGTGAACATCCCGTCTGTCACGCCTTCTTGCAGTCGCGTCAACCGTGCGCTCGCACTGCCGCTACAGACAGCCAAGGAAACACCACCGGATGGTCGGGCTGCCAATGAGGAGGCGTCTCAATGAAAAAGGCTACCGTGGTACTCCCACTCTTGATCGGCGCTTCATTTTTACTGGTCGTGGGTGCATACTGGTGGTCCAACATTCCGCCCAGACGTCCTGCGGGCGTGTCACAGTCAGCGGTGTTTCTGTGGACCGGGCATTTAGGGTTACCCGCTGCGAAACATGGAACCTGGCTCGAATGTTGGGCAGATACGGCGAGCGGTGACAATAGGTGCAAGCTAACCGAGATGAACGGGAAGCCCAGCTATCAGGGGATTTTCTTAGCTGACAACGGCATGGCCTTAGTACCCCAATCCAATCTCCATATCGACATCGACAGGACGAGCAACAGAACCTTCTGGGTACGACTGAACGAGTCCGGGGGAGCCCCTCTTGTTTTTTTACAGAATGGGACGGTTCTCGTTCCAAAAGACGCCTACTCAGCGGGAATTGCAAAGCTGGGAGAGCTTCGTCGAGCTCAGGGAAGATAACCAACATCCACAAGACCATCCCTTCGGCGGCGGTCTTCCGGCATCTGTGACGGTACCGCATCTTCGTCAGCCCGGCTAAGCCGGCGAGCCAGCATCGCCAAAAGCAGGGGACGAAAAGGGGACGGACGTAATCACGAGGCGACCCGTTCTCTGGACGGAAATGGATGGCTCGAGCCAGTCCCCCCTGCCGCCATCTTTACTGCTACCGGACTTCTCCGTGAGCCGGGATGTCCTGCCGAATGCTATTCGCTATCCAGCAAACTCTCAGAACCGCGAGATTGGAAAGGAGGTGGCTGCCTACGCGGATGATCCAAGTGAAGAAACGAGCATCCATGCGATTGAAACTCTTCAACGGATGGGGAGGAGTATCATCCTGGACAGCCAACAAACCCTCTCGCGAATCGCAGCAGATACCGGCAGGGCTCCGAGTGTGCGCACTGCCGCGACAAAGGCACTCTCGGCCGTTCGTTGAGGGATCCCCGTCAGAAATGTAGTGTGGGACGAGAGACATGTCTCCAGTAGGTGCCGATCACACAGAGCGCTATACCCTGAAAGCCCATGATGCTGATCCAACCCCAGGTCTAAAGCCGGTGACAAAATCACCGGCTTTTAGTCGAGGCTTACCGGATTTTGACCATTTCGCATCGAGCCTTGGGTCCCCATCGCTGACGCATGAGCCAACGCTCCGGGAAAAACATAACCGGATGACTCAAGAAGACTAAGGAGAAGGCGCATGAACAGACGACCGCAACATCCGAACTGGATTCCTGGACTACGCGGGCGAGTAGCAGGCGCCGCGCTGGCGTTAGCGATCATCGCGCCGGGATTGGCGGTTCTATTTGCCAGCGCGCGTGGCTCTGCACCAGTTGCTCCCGATGCGGCGTACGTGCAATCGTTTGAGAAGTGGAAGGCCGAAGAGATTGACGACCTAAAGCAGAACTGGCTGCCGTTGGCTGGGCTGTACTGGCTCAAGCCTGGAGTGAACAGTTTCGGCACGGCGGCCGAGAATGCCCTCGTTTTTCCCAAGGGCCCGGCGCACGCCGGAGAATTCGATCTCGAGGGGAAAGACGTCACCGTTAAGCTGCGCCCCGAAGCGCGCGCCATGATCGCGGGCAAAGCGTTGACTACGGTCAAGTTAGATGCGGATGTTTCCGAACACCCCACGGTGATCGAGATGGGTAGCTTACGCTTTCACGTGATTGTGCGCGGCGAACGCGTGGGGATTCGGGTGAAAGACCTGAAGAGCGCAGCAGTTACCAACTTCAAGGGACTTGTATTCTATCCGCTCGACCTCAATTACCGCGTGACGGCTATCTGGGAGCCGTCCGATGGCAAGAAGACGATCAACGTACTCGATGTGGTGGGTGTCGTGACTCCGGTGCCGGTGGCTGGGACGGTGGTTTTCAAGATCAATGGCCAAGAGCAGAGGTTAGCTGCCCTGGGGGGAGACCCATCGAAGGGACTGTCGTTTGTCTTCAACGATCTGACGGCGAAGAGCAATACCTATCCTGGCGGACGCTTTCTCGATACCGATCCGGTGGCGAACGGAATGGTGATTCTGGACTTCAACCGTGCCTACAACCCGCCGTGCGCGGTAACCCCGTATGCCACGTGTCCCCTGGCGCCAAAGGAGAACCGGCTGGCGGTGGCGATCCCCGCGGGCGAGAAGTTTGACCGGGCGGCGCATGATGCCAATCTTGCAATGTCTCGATAGAAACCAGATGTTGTACTGGAGTGGACCCCAAACTTGAGACACTGAAACGAGGGCCAAACCGCATTTGAGGGCTTAAGAGCGTGTGTGAGAACTTGCGAAACTCCGACCTTTGTGTGGGAGCCGGGGCGCACCGCAGATCCCTCGACTGCCCCAGATTTCCTGTCAAAAACCGTTGCTTCGGTGGATTTCTTGCGGCTCTCTTTACGGAGAGCCACATACGTTGCCGTTGGTAGAGCCGCGAAGCAGGAAATCCGGGGACGCTCGGGATGACAAAGGGTAGGGCGGTGACTTTTATCAGCTGCAGTGAGATTGGATGGACAGACAGAAACAGCAGGTGCCGTCCGCTACAGTGCTCGGAGGCTGTGACTTTATTATTTTTTTGTAGTTTTGGTGGCTGGAAAGCTCTGAAGAGCTGCGTCGGTTAAGCATCCTCGGGGTTCTTCGACTCCGCGCTGTAAGTCCTCTTTTAGGCGGTATGTCTGCGAGGCGCTTCGCTCCCACGGCAGGCCGGGGCAGGCAGGATGACGGCGTTGTTGGAGGGTTCAAGAATTGAAGGGCGGACGTTTATTAGGGGCAGTTCGATCGGATGGATAGAAAAGAAACAGCAGGTCCCTCCACTTCGCTTCGGTTCCACGGCGATGCGTTACTGTTGGTGCACTGCGGTGATCTGCCCCAATGCGATCTCTGTCTTGGAGCGTTGATTCGCGCTCAGGGCCAACCCCTTCTTTTTTGCCAGATTTTGTAGTTCCACAAACGTCGCTAGACGGCCGTCGGTTACCACCCTGGTTGAGACTTCGAGAAGGCGTCCTCCCGGCCATTCCCAAAGCTCAACGCTCAACTTACCCAACGGCGGCTTTGCGGGTGAGGTCCAGGCGGTCGATTGAATCTCCGCGATACGCTTGACGCGCTGCCAATCAATCTGAAACTTTGCATCCCGCAGCAGTCTCTTCTGCCCCGGGCTCAGCTCTTGAAATATTGCCTCGCCCGTCAGGGGCGCTTTTCCGGTAAGGTACTTGTTCATCACCGAAAATGACTCGGTCTCCTTGCCATCATTCACATCCACATCACACTTGTAGCCGTCTCGTAGTCCGGATGGGTCGAGTAATTTATCTCCGCGGAGTGGCCGCAATTTCACGGTAAGATCAACCTCGGCGCGGTCCCGAAAACGAATGATCACTCCCTTCGAAAGTAAATCAAGAGCAGGCGTGTCATAAAAATAGACACGGCCATGAGTCTCCCGGCGAGCCTCAAGGGCGGTAATGGCAGATTGCAGCTGCGGCGGGGAAAGCAGCAGTTTCACTTCAGCACTACATGGTTTCTGCGCACGCAGGCTGGTGACAAGCAAAAGGGTTGCCAGCAGAGTCAGATAGCGGCGGCAAGTGCTCACGAGAGATTCGATAAGACATCTCCTTCACCGTCTTTTCGAAGGGATTTCAGCCGCTATTTCAACTCAGTCCAGGACTTGTCGGGATTGAATTCGGTCATCTTTTTTGCCACATCGACGGTATCATTCCCAAGGTTCTTTTCGAAGACCACTCCGTCCTGGTTGATCAGGAAAGTCTGAATACCCGTGTCTCCGTATTTCGCCGGGTACGCAACATAAGCGAATCCACCCGTCATCTTTCCATCGACGACATAGGGTTTGGCGCCGCCCTTCGCATCAGGACCTTGATTTTGCAGCTGCCGGAAGTAATAACCGTAGAAGGGTTGGGCCTTGTCCGGCGTGGTTGTGGTTTCCTCCGATGCGAATGCGACGTGTGGCCCCAGCGGGCTACGAGGAGCGCTCTGGGCAGACTGCCAGTACAATCCGTTCTGCTGGCCTGCATCGCTAATGAACTTTTGCGCGTACTGCTTGACGCCGCCGTGTTTTTGGGAGAAGTATTGGAACTGTGATTGCGCCAATGCGCCGCAAGCATAGATCACGGCGACCTCGTTCCGGCCTATGCGACGCGCCAGGATTTCCTTTTTTCCAGCAGGCACATCGAAATACCATTGGCCGGCAGCGTTTCTGGCCAGGGGGATGGGAAATGCCTGATTATCGGCGCCCACCAGCAACAGTTCGCTGCCGTCACCGAGTTTCCGCCAACGGTTCATTACCTGGTATGCCTGCGCGAATCCGGCGAGGGAGGCTTTGTCTTCCGCGGCATTGCCAGAGGAGATGATATCCGTCGATCCAGGGCCTAAAATCACGAGGATCGTATCCTGACTTTGCGATTTTGCGGCGTCTGCCAGCGCTTTACCCGCTTCTGCAGGCGATGCGAAGGTTTTGGGCGCGGCCTGTTCTGATGCAGTCGTCGCCTGCTTGTTGCACGCTGTAAGGGAAAGCAGGAAAGCAAAACTCATAGCCAAGGAAAAGAAGGACCGCGCAAAACAGGGGCGATTCGGGAATGAATAAAGCATCTTGCTCCTCCGATCGATGATTTCTGGTGTTCCCTTTTACAGCTCGTTCGCTACCGCCTGAAGCCGCCACCACCCCTGTCGCCACCCCAGCCACCACCACCGCCCCTGCTGGCCCAGCCACGCGAACTTGCATCACGTGCACCCCAGCCACCACCGGAGTCGCCGGCGCGGCTGCCCCAGCCGCCGAATGCCGAACTACCGCTATGGGAATCGGCTAACTCATTGCCGCTGCTGTCTCCCCAACCGTGTGCAGCATCAGAATTAGAACCCGCATCCCCCCAGCCGCTCCCGGTGTTCTTGTAGGCGTTGCCGTTCACGTCCGCATACCTGTTGCCATTGGAAGTCTCGGCTGTTCCTATGGATCCGTTAGCATCGGAGTAATGCTGCGTGTCAACAGTTTGGCCGTTCTTTGAGAACGTCGAACTGCCCCAATTGGAATAGGCGTTGGAACCTTGATGTGTGGCACCGTAGGCGCCGGTGTAGGGGTTGTACGCCTGCCCTACCTTTTGCGTGCCGTAGGCAGTCGAAGCCGACGCGCCGCGGGCATAGGTGCCGGTGGAGGGGTTATAACCGGAGCCATAGTGCGCACTACCGTAGGCACCATAGGCGCTGCCGCTGGCGCCATAGTAGCCGCCGTGCCAGGCGGTGTTCCCGTAGTAGGCCCCGCCATGATAAACCGCTGCGCCGCCGTACCAATTGCAATTCCAACTGCTATAGCCCCAGCCGCAGCAACCGCCGCTCATCATTGCTCCTACTGCCATGCCAACGCCAAAGGAAAGCACACTTGCGGCTACCAGGTCTCCGGTGCTGTAGCCGGGAACGACATAGGGGGTGCCATAGATGACGGTGGGGTTGTACTGGGGTACATAGACAATCTGCGGATTGGTTGGCTGAATGACGATGGTCTGCGGCGACTGCTGGACAACGGTGATCTGCGGACCCGAATTCAGATTGCCGGCGGCCTTCGCCTTCGCGCGCAAGGCCTGGATCGCCGCCATGACGTCGGCCTGCTGGTTATGGTAGTCCTCGCCCAATTGGGAGGTCCAGGCAAGGTTTTGAGCCATGTTGTGCAGCACAGAGGGAAATTGAGTAAGTGCCTTGACGCTGGGATCCCAAGTCTGATTGTTCACGGCCGTCATCAGAGCGCTTCCGGTAAGGGACTTGTTCTGCTGTAGCCAGTAGTCGGCATTGGCCACCTGGTCAGGAAAGGTTGCCGCACTGAGAATCTGCGCGACCAGCGAGTCCGGATAGAGAGCGATCGGCGCCACCACGCTCTGCAGCTCATCGGCGGTTGCCGGCACGCCCTGTCCGGGATAACTGGAGGTTGTGCTCTGGTACGCCATGCTGGTTACATCCCCAGGACCGATGGTCAAGATCAGAAGGATGCTTAAGCCAAGAGAGGTACCCTGCCTGGCTCTGGTTAGGCAGTCCATAAAATTTCCTCCTCCTCGCGAAAGCTCGGTGGCTGTGT
Source organism: uncultured Acidobacteriaceae bacterium (assembly GCA_963721125.1). Classification (GTDB taxonomy): domain Bacteria; phylum Acidobacteriota; class Terriglobia; order Terriglobales; family Acidobacteriaceae; genus PALSA-350. Next base: position 1,328,669 of record CAVRHZ010000002.1, read on the forward strand.
GCATCGCAGCGTTAGCCACGGAACTGTACTTCCAATTGTTGGTAGTCACGCAGAATGTGCCATCGCCCTTCGCGTTGGGGATGCCGGGCGTGGATGAAGAACCATCCTTTTCGCGCTTGGCATCTACCGAACAGGGCTTGAACAGCAGTGGATTACAGATCTAAGCGGCACCAATCAAATTGCCGGGGAGGAGTGCCTTCTGACCGTCCTCCCCGTGCTCAGTGTTCCAGGTGGAGCGTTAGCCGGGTAAAAGATTACATGCCGCTCTGAAGCCCTTTATTTACGATCAGCTTGACATCGACACGCCGGTCGAGCGCGCGTCCCTGCGGATCGCTATTCGTGGCATCAGGATGGGTGGCGCCGAAACCGGCCGGTGCAAGGATCCGCCTCAATGGAATATTCCCATTGTTGCGAAGGTAATTTGCAACCGCGGAAGCACGGTCTTCGCTCAGTTGCTGGTTTGCCGCTTGCGTTCCAGTCTTCGAAGCGTAGCCCGCGACCTCGATCATGTAGCCGTCAGTGGACAATGCAAGAGCAGCAAGCTTGTCAAGATCCGCCTTCGCGGCGTCGTCCAGGACGTATTTGCCGCTAGGGTAGTAGATTACGGCTTCAGCAACGGTCTTGTAGTCGTCAAGGTCAGAAACGCGCTTGTTGACTGTTTGAATGTCAGCAGCATTCATGACCGAGACGGCTCCGGCTGCCTGGGCCATCGAACCCGCCTGATTAGCCGAAGCCTGGGCCTGATTGGCCGAGGATTGCGCGCCGGCTGCCGCAGTCACGCCCTGATTGGCGGTCGACTGTGCATTGGAGGCCGCTGACTTATTAGCCATGATCTCCTGCTGCTGGGCAACTTCAATCGCAAACTCATCCGGCGAGAAGGTGATCTTGCTCGCCTCCAGTTGGCTGTCCGCGTTGCCTACACCCTCAACACTAATGGTCAAGCCAGGCACCATGGCCGTGACATCCATGTCTTCGTGACGGTGAAACACGATCCTGTGCTTGTCACGCAGAACCTTGGTGTCGTCTGTGATCTTAACCACCACCAGCGACCCGGTCTTATCATCCTGCACTTTGACCAAGTCACCACTTCTGGCCTTGATCACTCCCTTCACCTTTCCTTTTTGCCCGGCTGTAAATGTCTGTGCGTAGCCGGCGGACGCTAATGCAATGACTGCAAGCAGAACCACACAAACTCTCTGTGGTACGCATGGAAAGCTGCTCCACGATGTTTTCATTGGACCTCTCCTCCTCTCGCCTATTCTTGCGTTATCAAGTCGATCTTCCCGGGAACTGGAGCGCCGGAACGAGCCGTTGTTCCATCTTCCAGAGAGAGACCTTGGTCGCTATCTTCCGGCGACCGAGTGTAAGTCATCCGTAGATTACTGGCATCCATCAAAGCCAGAAACTGTCTCTTGCGACAGGTGGAGTGGATGAAACTCCTTTGACGAGCCCTCCGATGAGGACACTCTCATTCCAAGGGAACGGATCCGGCTATCGATTGCCCACGGGCTGGATTCACGCGGACCCGGGTGTTGTTCTTTCCATAGGCTCCGCCATAGTTTCCAAGCGATGCCCCATAGACGATTCTGCGTCAGCAGAACCTTGGCAAAAACCAGGAAGTTGACGATGGCAAAGGCCTGTTCCGGATAATTCAAGTGGTATTCCGACAGGACGATACTCTTGTGGACAGTCAGCAATTGAAAGACTACCCAAAGATATCCAGCGATTATGACCAACCTGCTGAACTCATCGGTGGCTGTTTCCCGCGGATGCCGCTGATATTTGCGTGGCGTAGTTGGTTCCGTCATATGTGGACTCTTCGATGCCCGCGGCGACATAGATTTGGTTCGACAGAGGTTCTAAAGCCGTCCTAATAGCCTGCCCGGGATGACAGGAATCATTGTTCTCCCAGAAAGAGAGATCGAGCACTGTCATTTGTGACAGTACGCGGCAGTGGACGTTGGACACGGTCGGGTTCGGTTCGGCACAGGATGCGACGCAACAGTATCAACGACTGTTTTCGGGGAGGGTATGGAACAGTTCAACTGCAGAACAAGGTCAAACGAGGGATAGTTTATGACGGAGGTGTCCCGGGGGGGCTGTGCGATGCAGGAAATGCGTCTCTACGAATCTCGGAAACTCGAATTAACTCCCCGAACTGACTGCGTTGCAGGGTGGAAAGCCGGTGAACACCGCTTCAACCGTGACGGTCGAAGTTGATCTGGGCTGGTCACCCGAAAGTGGAAAGGCCAAACAAGGAACGGTCTGTAATCCTGTGCACAGCGTCAACGCAGTACGAACCGAAGGGAGAGGGATGATGGAATTAGAAATGCACGGAGGTAACGGCGCAGAAATTGTTCCCGAAGTAACAGCCGAAGTAACAGACTCGATCGAGTGGCCAGAGCGGGCTACACAAGGCAAGGCTAAAAAGGCAAAGCAGACATCGTCGCAGGCCAAGGTTTCTCAATTGCTGGACATTTTAGGCGAAATAGATGCGAAGCGAGTCAAATTGGACACCGAGCGTGACGAATTGAAAAAGCAACTGGCGTTAGCCGTCGCAAACCTCTAAACCCCTACCTTCACGTTTTTAGTTTTTCTCTGAGGCACCGGGTTAGGGCGCGGGTTGCGATTGCCTTTTCCCGGGGTCTTGAGTTTCCTCCACCTGCCGACCGAATGTACGGCGACGTGTTGCCGGATATCCTCGATCCTGCTGGCCCGTTTTGAGGGCCAACTGGAGGAGAAAAGACCGCACCATCCAACATCCGAGAGGCTACGACCGCTGTCTTTTCCCGGAAGGCCGTCTCTTAAGTTTGTGGCGTATCCGCCACACGCCAAAAGGAAGTCTTTACCTGCCAAGACATAAAACTTTTCATCTATAAGGACGCTTTACTCTTTGGTTATTGCTGGGAGGCGCAGAGACGGTGACATTAGCTAGCGATTTGATGGGGCGAATTGTTCTTGACACGCAATCTCCATCCAGGCTTCGAACAGCGCGGGATTGTTTTGCAAGGTGGGCGTCGCAATCGCCGGAGAACGCCGCGCTTCAGATGATGGTCGCGGCAATCGACGCGCGGCTGAAGTTTCTCGGTAAAAAAGAGCCTGTTGCGGTAACCATCTCAGGCCGCGCCAGGGACATCGCGGACGAATTGGACCTTGGCGGCAACCTGGCTATGCTGGAATTTTTATCAGAGGCTGAGATTCTTCTCGAAGCTGATGGTAATGATCCAGAGGAGACGTATGACTTGATGTTTCAGGCCGGATGGGAATTCGCTACTTTGATGGTGGAAGCGGGCGCGAGACGTCAAATCCAATGAATGCGCCGTAGACGTACGCCGTCCTCCTACTTTTCCACATAATGAGCGATTTATCATCAACTTTCGTAATCTAGGGCGTTCAGCTACGCTTCTTGTGAGGTACATGGGATGCCGGCTGGGGCCAAGATTTTTGAACGGGTGATGCAAAAGCGAATTGGGAACACTGAATACTGGCGAAAGATTGAAATTGTTGAGGAAGGTCCATTCGTGTTCAGGGTCGTCCAGGATCAGGAATTGAGGCCTCTGGAAAGTCAGGGCAAACCCGAAAGCATCCAACGTACAGGGCGTTCTGAGTGGATGTGCCCAAGTCAGGGAGCGGCAACTGAACAAGCGCTGCGTTGCCTGCACCAAAGCAAGAACGATCACTGGGTTTTTTCGACGGGAGCATCGCCTGGGAGTTGAGGTTCAGACTCCTCGAAACAATTCCGTAGATTGGATGCGCGAGCCGTCGTCAGGTCTTCCCTGCTTCCCTCTCCGTCAACCCCTGCCAAAGCGGGCTGCCGCTGTTCAATTTTTCATCGTGAAGGGTGCGCCTCACGATGACAAGGGTAGGGAAAATCCTGTGAACGTGCCAGCCAGGTCTGAAACTCCCGCATTAGCTGCCCAGGATACAGCGTCTCATCCGCGCGTGCGAATCTCTTGCGAATCGATGCTGCATCGCTCGTGAGAGAGGGTAACCAATGCGGGCCAGAATATGCCTCGGACGTGATACTGCTTCCAGGAGATAAGATACCGATTCGCTCCCGGGATCGAAGTCAATGACGAACCGCTCCTGCCCTTCCTCAACATGAGCGGCAGTGGTGGTGTACATAAAGCCGAAGCGAGTGGGGCTCTCCACAACCTCAACAACGCGGCTGAAATTTATCGACCATAAGTAGGCGGTGTGGGCTTCCACTGCTACGAGTTCGCCCGGTGAGATCTTGGCCATCGGGTTCATGACCTGTACCCATCCCAAATCGAACTGTTGCCATCGCCGAAAGGCTTCGCGGGCTGCCGAGAAAACATGCTGCCCTCGCCCGATTTCGCTACGGGAAATATCATGCGCAAAACCCCTCGGCGGGGTTCCCCGCGGGCCGTCTGCTAGCGTCAGCAATGGAGGACTGGAGGACGGCGCTTCGCGGGCGGCTGCGAGGAGCTTTTTTTTCTGAGCTTCGTTTGTTCGAAATGGCCGCAACACAGATCCAGTATCTCAGGAGGTTCGGGGGCTGCGTTTGCTGGACGGTGGCCGGGGCTGGCATCATCGGCGCGACCCCAAAAGGGTGCCGATCATCTTCAGGATTTTGCTTCCCAGCCCTACCGAGTCTGTGGGAGAACCAACGGGACGGAGATCTTTGTGTGGGAGCCGGGGCGCCAGCAGGTCCCTCGGCTGCGCTCCCACGGCACGCCGGGGCAGGCGGGTTGACAAAGTGGTTTAAAACTTGATGACTTCACATAAAACTCTGTACTGCTGTACCTTTACACTGATACAGTCAGTTTCATATGTTTTTCAGGTTAACACCCACTTCGGGGCAGTCTCTCTACCTGCAGCTGGTGCAGCAAATCCGGCATGCCATTGAGAGTGGGGCGCTGCAGGATGGAGACCAATTGCCGGGTATCCGGACATTGGCGCAGGAGCTGGTGGTCAGCCCCAACACGATCGCGAAAGCGTACTCCGAACTCGAACATGGCGGGCTGCTGGAACTGCGGCAGGGTTCGGGAGCATTCATCTCCGTGAATCAGCGCGCTCGCTCGTTATCGAATCGTATTCAAGCTGCAAGCCGAAGAGTTGTCGACCTGGTGGAAGAGCTCCGTGAACGAGATTTTCGCGATGAAGAGATTCGCAGAATGTTCGAAGCGGCTTTGCTCCATCAGCAGGAGACGGTGAGGAAACGATGAGCCAAGAGTTAGCCATTCAAACTGAGCGACTTGCCAAATCATACGGGACAGTGGAGGCGGTCAGGGGAATCAATCTGTCCGTCAGGGTGCACAGCATTACCGCCTTTCTCGGTCTGAACGGCGCGGGCAAGAGCACCACGATCAAGATGTTGCTGGGCATGATTCGGCCAAGCGGCGGGGATGGCACGATTTTGGGTCAGCGGATCAGCGATCCGCTGGAGAGTATTCGCATCCGCTCACAGATCGCCTATGTAAGCGAGAATAAACAGCTCTACAACTTTATGACCGTGGAGCAGATGATTCGCTTCACCAGGGGGTTTTATCCGGATTGGCGCCGGGATGAGGAGCAGAAGCTCTTACGCCAATACAAGCTGCCCCTGGACCGGAAAGTTAAATCGCTTTCCAAAGGGATGCGGACGAAGCTGGGACTATTGCTGGCGTTCGCACGGCGGCCAGAGTTGTTGATTCTGGATGAGCCAAGCGAGGGACTCGATCCGGTGGGGATTGAGGAACTGCTGGAGATCCTGGTTGCACGGTGCAGCGAGGGTACGACGGTTTTCTTTTCGTCGCATCAGATCGCCGAGGTGGAACGCGTTGCCGATCAGATTTGCGTTCTCCATGCGGGACGCCTGGTGCTGGATTCATCGCTGGATGATCTGCGCCAGTCTTACCGGCAAATCGATCTCGTGTTTCCGTCGATTCCAGCTGAACGTGTCTTTCGCATTGCGGGGGTCGAAGACGTGAGAACCCGCGGCCACCAGATGAGGGTGCTGACGAGCAGGAACATGGAAGATGTGGTTGCCCGGGCGCACGATTTCCACGCCACTTCGATTGACGTGACTCCTGTAGGCCTGCGAGAGATTTTTCTGGATAAGGTAAAGGAGAATTGAGCGATGCTTTGGTATAAAGCCTGGTTGGAAACTCGATCGCGATTCCTCATCTCTCTCTTCGGAATGGTTGCTCTGTGCTCGGTTTTTGTTCTTCATGGAGATCGCGACGCTATCTACGAAGTGGGAACGGATTACTACAATTACGTGCTGTTTGCGGGCCACCAGATACTGGTGATGATGTGGACGTTGGCGGTGACTCTGATAATGATGGGCGGCCTGCTTCGGGAGAAGGCGACCGGGTCCTCGGCGTTCACGCTGGCGCTGCCGGTCAGCAGGACTCGCCTCATGATGGTTCGTATATGCATGGGCCTGGGTCAGGCGGTCGTGCTGGCGATAGTCCCATGGACTGCGATGTTTACGGTGGGTAGCATTTTCGGGAAGACGCACTCGCTCTCCCAAGCCGGCTTCTACCTGGTGTTGTTGCTCGGTGGCGGCCTGGTGTTTTTCGCGATGGCGGTCCTGATTTCCTCCCTGATAAGCGGCGAGTACACTGCCCCAGTTGTTAGTTTTGGCACTGTCATCGTCATAGCGGTCGCGCTCAGTAGTGCCGCCTTGCGTCCCTATGACCCGTGGGCATTCATGACCGGCGTGGAATACTTGAATAGACACACGAATGTACTTTTGTTGCCGATACCGTGGCTGCAGACAGGGATCTATGTTTTGCTGGCGGGTGTTTTGCTTGCCTTGTCCGCCAGAATCATGCGGCAACGGGAATTTTGAGTACTGCCGCCTGCGCCGGAGGTAGAAGTACCCCAGGATTCCATCGTCGAGCGTGCCTGGATCGGCCAGCCGAGAGGCACGTAGGAGCGGCCCGATTCACATGGCGGAAAATCGGGACCGTGACGAAAACCGCGACCAAATGCCGTCAGTGTTGGACGGTCGGCGCAGCCTGGTCAGTCAGCGGTCAGGCTTTCGTTCGCTCCTGCAACGAGATCATGCGAAGAAAGAACAACTTAAGTGGATGGCCAGCGGTGCGGCCCAATGCTCTTGTTGGCACTTAGATTGCTTCGATGGAGGGCGAAGTCATCGGAGGTAAGCAATGGGACTCTCTTGGCAACAAGGTCCACTATCGACCGGAGCAATCGGCCGGTTCCTGGTTCCAGAACCGCTGCCGGAGAGACTCCTGTATGCCGAACCACTCCATCGACGGGTGCGCGTGCGGTTTGGCGGAACCTGGATCGCGGATAGCGAGCACGTCCTTCTACTCTTCGAACCCGAACGTTATCCTGTTGCTTACTTCCCGGAGACCGACATCGTTCCAGGCACGCTGCAGCCCAGCGAGCACACGACCCGGCACCGCGACTTCGGAGCTACCTCCTGGTATACGGTTCGCGCGGGTGAACAAAGCGCACCCCGAGCGGCGTGGCGACACAACAGCACGCCAACGTATGCGAGCGAGTTGCAGGCACGGGTCGCATTCGCGTGGCCGGCCATGGACGCCTTCTACGAAGAGGACGAACGGATCATGGGCCATGCGGCTGACAGCTACCACCGCATCGACATCCGCCAGTCTTCACGCCACCTTGTGGTAAGTCATCACGATCGCATCGTTGCCGATAGCAAGCGGCCGATGGTGTTGTACGAGTCGGGCTTTGCACCGCGCTGGTACGTTCCGCGTGCCGATATCGATGAGTCCGCGCTGACCCTGGTGGAACATCAAACCTTCTGCCCGTACAAAGGCCTCTGTAGCTACTACGACGTCGGCGATGCACGCCTGGGGACATGGTCGTATCGCGAGGCTTTTTCTGAGGTCGGCCGCGTTTCCGGGCTGGTGTCTTTCGAGCCGGACATCGTTACGGTACAGCTCGATGGCACGCGGCTGCATCTTGAGCCGGGTCAGACGGTCATTCCACACGGCCCCGATCGCGAACTTACCGTTGCCGAGGCACGCGCACGGCGATAACGAGTAGCTTGCCTGATCTTCTAGCCGCACCACTGACCCGCAGCGAGAGGGAGGAGAGGTAACGGTGAAACCGCCAACGTTTTCAGTCGAAGTGATCAGGCTGCCGGTCAGCGATGTCGAGCGAGCGCTGCGGTTCTATGTAGAGCAGGCCGGTTTCACGCTCGATGTCGACTATTCACCGAACCACGCATTCCGTGTGGTTCAGCTCACTCCGCCGGGCTCCAGTTGCTCTATCCAGATCGGGAAGGGACTCACCGACGCGCCCGCCGGTTCACTGCGCAACGTCTACCTCGTGGTCATGGACCTCGCGGCGGCGCGGAGCCGCCTGGTTGAACGGGGGGTCGAGGTCAGCGAGATCCGGCACAAGACGCTCATCGGAGCCTGGGACGGGGGGTTCGCACCCGGGCTCGACCCTGCGCGCGGAGACTATTCCAGCTTCGCTGGCTTCTCCGATCCGGATGGCAACAGCTGGGTACTGCAGGAACGGGGCTACGGCAAGGCGTGAGGGCGCGGAACTGAATATTTCGCAAAGGAGAAAGCAATATGGAGAACACACAATTGGAGCCGGTCATCGACCGTCCCCTTGGCACGACGAAAGAGGGCGCCACAATCTCTGCGGCATCTCCGTATCAAAAGCAGCGGCGGCGGGTCCTCGGCAGGGAGATGGCTTACGTGGAGGTGGGACAGGGCGACCCTATCGTGCTGCTGCACGGCAACCCCACCTCGTCGTATCTCTGGCGCAATGTGTTACCACACCTGCAGTCACGAGGGCGCTGCATCGCCCCCGATCTGATCGGCATGGGCGACTCCGACAAACTGCCGAACAGTGGCCCCGGCTCATATCGCTTCGTCGAACATCGCCGCTACCTTGATGCTTTGCTCGAGGCCCTGAATGTGCGCGAGCGGGTCACCCTCGTCATCCATGACTGGGGCTCGGCCCTCGGCTTCGATTGGGCCAACCGCCACCGCGAGGCGGTAAAGGGTATCGCGTTCATGGAGGCGATCGTGGCGCCGCAAGGCGCGGATCACTGGGACCACATGGGGATGCGTTCTGCCCTGAAGGCGCTGCGTTCGGATGCCGGCGAAACGATGGTCCTCGAGAACAACTACTTCATTGAAGAGATCCTGCCGAAGGCGATTCTACGTAAGCTCTCCGACGAGGAGATGGAGGAGTATCGACGGCCGTTCGCGGAGCCTGGCGAGGGGCGACGGCCAACGCTGACATGGCCGCGGCAAATCCCCATCGCGGGCGAGCCCGCCGATGTGTATGCAATCGCGACGGAATACGCGGAGTGGCTGGGAACGAGCCAGGTCCCCAAGTTGTTCCTGAAGGCCGAGCCAGGCGCGATCCTCACCAACGAAAGGCTGATCAGCCTCGTCCGCGGGTGGCCAGCGCTGACCGAGAAAACCGTGGTGGGGATACACTTCGTTCAGGAAGATTCGCCGAATGAGATCGGGCGCGCTATCGCTGACTGGATGTCGAAGTTGTAAGAGCGTAATTTGTGAGCGGCCTGAATCGGCCGCTCCTGGCTAGTGATGACCGCCGCCGTGGTTACCTCCCTGGGCTCCTGCGCTGTGTTCGCTGGACCCGTCATGACCTGCGTTGCCTACGTGGCCCTGGCTATCCCGGGCTTCGTTCGCGTGGAAATGGTTAAACGCCTGATCTTCGCGTTCGGGCATCGGTCCGACGTAACCATGACGCGGATCATAGCGGTTGTCGACGTGGCCATAGAAGCCGCGAGGACCGTGATACCACGGACCCGTTCCTATGAACACGCCGCCGGTGAACCAATCTGGCCCATAGTAGCCGTAGGGAGAACAATTATAAGGCGCATAGTCGTAGTACCCATAAGGACAAATAGGCGCGACTCCAATGCTAATGGAGACCTGGGCCGGCGCTGCTGTTGCGCTACTCAGCAACGCTAGAGTGAGAACTGAAAGAACAGAGATATCGCGATATTCCCGATGGAACATAAGTTCTCCTAAGTGCCTCGATTGGGAGCCTCACTGTGATTAACCTGCTTCCTACATGCCGGCAGCAGCGCCTGGGTAGGCTCGAAGCTCATGCATGAGAGGCCTGGCAGAGGATGGAATCCGCGTCTGGCCGTCCAGTATCTGATGTATGGTTACATCGTCTCCATACTGGGCCTGATCGCCACTCTTGTCGGCCTGAACCACGGCGCCATCCAGGCTTACCCCGGCAAAGATCCCCTTGCTGCGCGAATAGGAAAGAATCTCCGCGGTTAACTTCAGGTCAGTTCCCGCTGCTGCGCTCCGGCCCACCGGGCCCGCGGCTACGGAAGCATCCGCACCAAGTTTGAATTTGTCGCTAAGCAGGCTATGCAACGCGTGGTCATTCATAAACAGCATAATGAGATCTGTGGAAGAGCCGCCAATCTGGTATCCCACACTTCCTCCATCGACGGCGAGGAACATCGGAGCACTCCATCCATGCGACGTGCGACAGGTCACGACTCCGCGACCATAGCTACCGCCAAAGATGAAGGCAAACTTCTTGTCTCCAGGGATGATGGCGATGCACTTCGCCGAATCCAACAGATCGTGCGGTATGCCCTTATCCGGCGTATCCATAATCTCCTTGAAGACCTGGGCTGCCTTTTGCATGCGATCACTATCGTTCTGGCGGTCGGATGCTCCTGCGAGCGGGCCTGCAACCAAAAGTATTGTTGAGAAAATGAGAAGATGCTTGACCATAGTTTTCCTCTTTCACTGTGAACGTCTTGATGAGAGCTTTTCTAAAGGTTAGTCAAGCAGATAGTTAAATACTGATCACAATTGACCAGATCATGGTCTTATCTCGTGCCAGTTGAAGGTATATCTCTCTTTTACTCAACGATGTACTTCAGGCTTACACGGCTTTCCCGTACAGCCGGTTACCTAAGTCACGGTTCTCGCTGGTTCTGCTCTTTTCGGGGACGCACCGAATTTCCCACTAACCTAACTTCATGGTGAGATAAGGATTTAATTAGTAGGACAACTGGAAAAGAGAAGAAATTGGCCGAAAGATAAACCTAAAGATAGCCGCTACTCTTGCGACCCAGGATCGCGCACTGCAACGATTCACGCGCCTTTCCGTCTATTTCGAGGGAGAGGTGTGGACGACACCCCCCGTTTAAACCCTTGTTTCGCAGCAGAGTGGATTCTGCGCATTCGTCTGTTTCGTGGCGACAGTGGAGAACCATGGCATTTCTTACTTCTCGTTTGGCGGGCATAAGTAAGTTTGATCGATTGCTCGTGCATGTTGTTGAACTCTGCGCAATTGTGAGAGCCTCCTACCTTAGTCCCTTTTTCCCGCTACTCCTTTGCTTCGAAGTTTGGAAATACCTCCGGCAGCGGCTGGCAAAAGCAGATCCGCACGGGAGGGAGATTTCACGTGCCGCAGTTTTCCCATCGACCCAGCGCTTACTTCGAGGAGCGGCTTTCGTCGTAACGTTGATGATGCCGGTCGAAGGATGGGCACAAGTTCAAGCGGCGCCGGGGGCTTCCGCGTTACCTTCTGCTCCTGTTCCCCAACCGGAGAATGGACCCGCACAACCGGACGGAATGCCGAGCGCCCACGGCCCTATCTTTACCCGAACGGCAGTGAAACCAGGGGTGACTTCAGCGGATATGTTGAAGCAAGAAGAACATCAACGCATTCTAGGGGTGATGCCGAACTTCAACACGGTCGACATCTCCACCGGTGTGCCCAGTCTCTCGCCGAGCCAGAAGTTCCACCTGATGTTTAAAAGCTCTGTCGATCCATTCGTTTTTCTCGCAGACGGGTTTGTCGCCGGTCTGAGTCAGGCGCGTGACACCAATTCAGGATTCGGGCAAGGGGCTGAGGGCTATTTCAAGCGCTTTGGCGCGTCTTATCTTGACACCGCAGATGGCAATCTCTGGGGCAACGCCATCCTCCCCATCGTCTTCCAGGAAGATCCGCGTTATCTTCGACTTGGCTCTGGCACCTTCATCCATCGCTTTCTGTATTCCGCGGGCACTACCGTGTGGTGCAGGCGCGACAATGGTTCATGGGGACCAAACTACGCGAATGTGCTGGGCAACTTCATCTCCGGGGGCATCTCTAACGCCTATTACCCAGCTTCGGATCGAGGGTTTGGGCAGACGGTCGACGGGGCGCTCACGGTGACTGCAGAAGGGGTGGTGGGAGCGGAATTTGTCGAATTTTGGCCGGACATTTCAAGGCATCTCTTTAAGAAGCATTACGCCGCGGAGCAAGCGCGGTGACGCTCAAGGGCAGGCGCTGACCTTTAGTGTTGTCAGCGTGAGACCGGAGCGGGAAAATCCAGGTCACCCAGTTCCCTGCCGACCAGGCTGCAGCTGGGGAATTTGCTATTTTGAATCAGTGCAGCCAAGGTGAGGAGGTCACCTTGGCCGGCATAGCGAACGATGATCAGCCGATTCCCTCTTGCGAAACTACTCTAAGCGGCTTTGCGGGCGAGCAGGTTAACGAGATTTTCTGCCGCGACGGTTGAGGACGCGGGATTCTGGCCGGTGATGAGACGGCCATCCACGACGGAAAACGGCTGCCAGTCGGCCACCTTCTCAAAGATCGCTCCCAGCCGTAGCAGCTCGTCTTCTACCAGGAACGGCACAACCTGCGTCAGTTTGACCGCTTCTTCTTCTCCGTCCGTGAAGCCAGTGACATGCTTACCTTTTACCAGCGGCTCACCCTTGTAGGTGACATGACGGAGTACACCTGGGGAGTGGCACACCAACGCAATTGGCTTCCCTGAGTTGTAGAAAGACTCTAACAAGGCGATCGAAACCCGGCTCTCTGCCAGGTCCCACAGTGGACCGTGTCCCCCAACATAGAACACCGTATCGAAGTCCGCTGCCTTCACATCCTCAAGCTTCACTGTGTGGGCGAGTGCCGCCTGCGCAATTTCATCCTGCTTGAAACGGGACATGGCCGAAGTTTGATTCTCGGGCAGATCGCTCTTGGGATCTACGGGGGGTTGGCCACCTTTTGGTGTGGCAAGGGTCAGCTGAACGCCGGCATCCCGGAAAACGAAGTAAGGGGCAGCGAATTCCTCCAGCCAAAATCCTGTCTTGCGCCCCGTGTTGCCCAATTGATCGTGCGAGGTTAACACCATCAGTATTTTCATCTTCCATTCTCCTTATCTTCGTTGTGCATTTCCCGATCAAATCGGGTTCGCAATGAGGCGATCACAACAGAGGACCCAGCGATAAACAATTGAACGAAGGTATCGGCAATACTTTGGTATCGAAAGATATTCGCCCTATCGAGCGGGCCCCGATGCCACAAGGCCCCGGCTTTGGTTCGCCCCTGCCCCGAGCGTGATTCGCCCGTGTTTAAAAGCCTGGACGGAGGTTTGGCAATGATCGGGTAGCGCTCCAAATTCGGTGCACCTGACCTGGATTGGCCGGGGTTAAGACCAGGGAGCAACTGGACGATGGTCTTGGCAATACCTTAGTATCGGTTTGCGGAAACAGTGCATTCGCCCGAGCAAACTCTGCCCTCAGGATAGGTAAGTATCGTCACTGGCGCACTTAGCTTGTCCTGATTGCCGCTATTTTGCAGGGCTAACCTGCGAGAGTAGAGGGCAACCATGAAGAGCGTCTCTGCACCCATTTCCCTTGCCGGCTCACAACTGGGCGAAACGCGTCACGTCTGCGCGTTTTTTAACAATGACGAAGAGGAATATCGCATCTTGCTTCCGTTCATCAAGGACGGGTTGAAATCTGGCGACAAGGCGGTTCACGTCCTAAACCCGGAGCAACATCAGGACCATCTGCAGCGCCTGACTGCCGCGGGCATCAACCCGGCGGCCGCGCAGCAGAGCGGGCAGCTCGAGCTTCGGACCAACACCGAAGTCTACCTTCCAGATGGCCGATTCGATCAGGATCGGATGCTAGAGGTATTTGAGCAACTGGCCAGCGGAAATGCCAAGGGAGGGTTTCCGCTGAGCCGCATTTGTTGCCGCATGGACTGGGCGGTGCAAGACAGGTCTCATGTCGATGACGTGATTGAGTTCGAGGCGCGCGTAAACGACGTGTGGCACCGGCATGACGACGCGGTCATCTGCACTTACCACCTCGGACGTTTTGGGGGGGACGCGGTGATTGACATCATGCGAACTCATCCCATGGTTATCATCGGCGGCATCCTTCAGCAGAATCCTTTCTTTGTACCGCCGGATGAGTTCCTGCAAGAATTTCGCCAACGGCGAGCGGGTCGAAGTATTTCGCCTGCAACGGCCTGAGCCATGGATGCGCAAGCCAAAGATCCTGCAGAAGAGATCAAGCGCCTTCAACGCTGCCTCAACGATCTGATTAGCGCGTTCGCTCTTCCAGCCACGTGGAGCGGCGCTGAGCCATCCCAGATTGCAAATACCTTACTCGATGCGCTGCTGCGTATGCTCCAGTTGGATCTCGTCTATGTGTGCTTGAAGAAAGACCAGGCGCCCATGGAGATGGTTCGGTTCGCTCCATCGCAAACACACACAGCCCAGCCGCAAGAGATCGGCGCATTACTTAAAGAGTGGATGGGGCCGGAGCCCCAGGAATGGCCTTCGTTGACGCGGAACCAGCTGGCAGACCGGGACATTTCGATGGTGCCCCTGGGACTAGGGCTGCAGGGGGAAATTGGCGTAATCGTAGCTGGGTCGGAGCGGGCTGATTTTCCGCAGCAAACCGAGCGCCTTATTTTGAACGTAGCAGCGAATCAGGCATCCATCGGGCTGCAGGAGGCCTGGCACCGCAATGAACAGAAGCGGATTGCGAGCGAGCTTGACCGGCGGGTCGCGCAACGAACTACAGAGCTTGCCGCGGCTAACCAGGAGCTGCGAAAGGAAATTGCCGATCGCAAACACGCCGAGGAAGACCTGAGAAGTAGCGAAGAAATGCACCGCGTGATTGTGGAAGCAGCCAACGACGCAGTGATCAGCATGGATGAACGGGGCGCTATCCGGCTTGCGAATGCCGCTACCAGGCGCATCTTTGGCTATGATCCAGCCGAGATCGTCGGTAGACCTATGACCATGCTCATGCCGGAAATGATGGGGAAATCGCATGAGAACGGTTTCAAACGATATTTGGCTACTGGAAAGCGGCACCTCAACTGGCAAGGCGTCGAAGTTACCGCCCAACGCAAGGATGGCCAGGAGTTCCCGGTAGAGGTTTCGTTTGGGGAACTAGCCAGCAATGGACATAAAGTATTTACTGGCTTCATCCGCGATATCAGTGAAAGGAAACAGGCCGAGGATCGGCTTCGCGCGAGCGAACGTACCTTGCAGATGACGCAAGTGGAGCTTGCGCGGGTGTCGAGGCTCACAACCATGGGCGAACTTGCCGCATCGATTGCGCACGAAGTCAATCAACCGCTGACCGCGGTCATCAATAACGCCAGCGCGTGCCTGAGACTGCTCGCCAATAATAATCTTGAACCTGACGTTCTGCGCCGGGCCCTGGTAGGAATCATTGCCGATGGTACGCGGGCGAGCGCAGTTTTAGCCCGGATCCGGGCATTCATAAAGAAGGAACCTGCTGAAAAGAGCGAAGTGGATATAAACGAAGTGATTCAGGAGGTTCTGGTCCTGGCTGGGCGCGAGCTTTATGAGAACCAGGTCGAGCCTGAACACCAGTTGAAAACGGACCTGCCGTCTGTGTTGGCTGATCGGGTTCAGTTGCAGCAGGTGCTGTTGAACTTGATGATGAACGGCATCGAAGCCATGGCCACGGTGACAGATCGACCTCGCTTACTCGGGGTGCAATCCCGGATCGACGAATCTGGCGACGTACTGGTTGCGGTAAGCGACTCCGGCACCGGATTTGGCCTAGAGTTGGATCGCGTTTTCACTCCTTTCTTTACGACGAAAGCGAACGGTATGGGGATGGGTTTGTCGATCAGCCGCTCACTTGTTGAAGGTCATGGCGGCCGACTCTGGGCCGCGCGCAACTCTCCCCACGGCGCTGTGTTTTTCTTCACCCTACCAGCGGCCGGCGGGGGCCCGTCATGACTGCTGCTCCCATTGTCTTTGTCGTCGATGATGACCCCTCGGTACGTTCTTCGCTGAAGTTCCTTTTGAGCACTGTGGGTCTTCATGTGGAAAGTTTCGATTCGGCGGACGCATTCCTGCGCAAAAAGCTGCCAGATGTGCCCAGTTGCCTTGTGCTTGACGTGAGACTACCTGGATTGAGCGGACTTGATTTTCAACGGGAGCTGGCGGCGAGAAACATTCTTATTCCGATAATTTTTCTCACTGGCCACGGGGACATTCCAATGAGTGTCCGCGCCATGAAAGCTGGGGCCGTTGAATTTCTCACCAAGCCATTCCGCGATCAGGATCTGCTGGATGCTATTCGGGTTGCTTTGGAGCGGGATCGTGCCAGGCGCGCACAGGATAGAGATGTAGTGATCTTCCAACAACGCTTCGACTCCTTGACTTCGCGGGAGCAGGAGGTGATCTCCATGGTCGTCTCGGGCATGCTTAATAAACAAATTGCGGACCAACTTGGAACCGCGGAGAGTACTGTGAAGGTCCAGCGCAGCCGGGCAATGGAGAAGATGCAGGCGGAGTCACTGGTCGACCTCATAAGAATGATCGAGAAGCTCAAAGGCCCCTCACGACAAGCCCGATAAGCGAAGGTTTATTCGCATACTCCTTTTTGAGCCACCAGATATCCCAACATCGAATTGATTCCCTTTCCGGCCGCGAATAGGTTGGGGTAGTGGGGGTTGGAATGACAAGGGGTCAGATCTCGGTGGTTGACGACGACGAGTCCATCCGCAGGACGACCACATTTCTCATCGAGTCTTTTGGCTTTCGAGCGGCCGCCTTTGAATCTGCTGAAAATTTCCTGAAGTCGGGCCAAATGCACGATACCTCATGTCTCATCGTTGACGTTCAGATGCCGGGCATGAGCGGACTCGAACTCCAAAGCGAGTTGGCTGCCGCGGGTTATGAAATTCCTATCATTTTCATCACCGCCTACGAAAACAACGTTTCTCGTCAGCAAGCGATGCACGCTGGTGCTGTCGGATTCTTGGGCAAGCCGTTTAGTGACGAGCAATTACTCCAAACCGTACGTTCAGCTTTGGGCCATGATAACGCCGGCACGAGGTCTATTTGACTATTGGAGAGATAGAGATGAACACATCAAGTTTTTCACGTGTCAAAAGGGACAACGTCGACACAAATGTGCAGTAAACGATGTCGAGATCACAACAAAACATTAGCTAACGTAAAATCTGGCCTCAGGAGATTAGTTTCGTCGTTAGGTGACTTACTGCTCCTGATTGCCGACTCCATTTTTACAAGTACGACTTACGCAGCGTGGAGGGCAATCGTCGTGGACCTTTCTGAGTACATACTTGAACCGCATCCCACACGGCCGATGGTGTCCGTTGTTCACAACGACGCCTCTGTACGTGAATCCCTGGAATCGTTGATTCGCTGCGAAGGCTGGCAGTCGCAGACATTCGCATTCGCGCGAGAGTTCCTTGCCCGGCCCCGGCCACTGGTGCCAAACTGCCTGGTGCTGGACATCCCTATCCGGGACCTCAGTGGACTGGATCTGCAAAGAAGGGTTGTCGTGGAACGCCCCGACACGCCGGTAATTTTTGTCACCGGCCACGGCGATGTACCCACATCGGTACAAGCCATGAAGGCGGGAGCTATTGAATTCCTGATGAACCCGTTCAGTGATGAGGTTCTGGTAAGTGCCATGCGGGAAGGACTCAAACGTAGCTCCATTGTGCTTAATCGCGAGGCAGGAATGCGGTCGCTCCGGGATCGCTATGCGGCCCTGAGCCACCGTGAACGGCAGGTGATGGCTTTGGTGGTATCGGGGCTTTTGAATAAAGAGGTGGGCTCTGAATTGGCCATCAGCGAGATCACGGTGAAGGCACACCGTGGCCACGTCATGCAGAAGATGAAAGCTGAGTCGTTCGCGGACCTGGTAAGAATGGCCGCGCGGCTTCGTTCCGAGCTCGCACTGGTCGCACCACGTTCGGCTCAGATCACTGCGTAGCTGGGAAGGGTGTGGCCGTGAAAGCCGGGAATGAAACCGCAGGTCCCTCCACTCCGCTGCGCCTGGACAGCGGGATGACAATTCTGTTGGACCATTCACAGCGATTCGTCACCACCACACTCAACAGGACATCCGGGGAGCGCAGTGGAGGGATCTACGGACGCTCGTGATACCAAGGTATTGCCCAATACCATTGTCTAATAGATCTGCGTTCATGCTTCTGGCGTAATAGCAGAGATGAAACGTGTCCTGACCCATCGGGACGCGGAATCAAGCTTTTTAGCTAGTGAGATTTGCCGTGATCGCGCATAAAGGGGCACTACACATCGCATTATCGTTGCTGGTTGCAGTCGCTATTGCTCATGGTGTTATCGCCTCCACGACTCCCGCATCTGGAGGCGCTGAAAGAGAGGCTGTCCCGATCTTCGGGATAAAAGTTTTTCCCGGTTACCGCGATTGGAAATTGATCTCCGTAGCCCACGAAGAAGGTAACCTCAACGATATTCGCGCGATTCTGGGCAACGACATCGCGATCATGGCGTGTCGGAAGGACAAGGCTTCCTTTAAATGGCTACTTCAACCACTACTCCGGTCCGGGCTTAGGACGCTGTCATGAATGCGCAATTTGAAATGGAGGCCTTTATGA
The DNA here is from genome assembly GCA_963721125.1 of uncultured Acidobacteriaceae bacterium. Taxonomy (GTDB): domain Bacteria; phylum Acidobacteriota; class Terriglobia; order Terriglobales; family Acidobacteriaceae; genus PALSA-350. The sequence goes on from CAVRHZ010000002.1 coordinate 1,347,314, forward strand.
CTTCACAACCCTCTGTGAACTCGCTGGGGGAAGGCTTGCAAGAAGAATCGCGGAGATTGCAGCGATGGGTACGCGAACTTATCATCCAGAACCAACAGCTCAGAATGTTGTTGGAGTCGGCGAATGAATCACCTGGGCAAGAACCTTCCCAGCTGGGATCCGAAGAGAGCAATTCATACAAGAGGTCATTATGAGTCTATCGATGCCGGCGTTAAGTAGTGTTGATATTGAATGCCCCCCGATGGAGATGAGCGATGAGACGCTGGCGTCCAGAGCTACATCTGGAGACACGGACGCTTTTGTCGAACTCAGTAAACGCCACGCGAACCGGGTCTTTCAAGTCACTTATCGAGTCACCAGGAATCGGCAGGATGCTGAGGATGCACTCCAGGACGCTTTCCTGAACGCCTTCACGCACATAAAGAATTTTGAGGGAAGATCCAGTTTCTCCACCTGGCTTACTCGGATTGCTATCAACTCGGCGCTTATGAGCTTGCGCAAGAAGCGCAATAGCCACGAGATTCCAATTGACAGTGGCAACGACCATGAGGGCAACGTCGTGATCCGGGAGCCGCAGTCCCCTATGGACGACCCCGAGAGCCACTACGTCCGGGGAGAGAGACATAAGCGATTGCGGAGAGCCATCCACCATCTGCCACCGATTTATCGCGAGGTAATCCAACTCCAGGAGGCGAACGAACGGTCCTTGCGGGAGATCGCGGAGTCGCTTGGCATCACAGTCTCGGCCGTAAAGTCGAGATTGTCCCGTGCAAAGAGCGCGCTGCGCACTTCCATGATGTAAGCATTCGGTCCAGGAGGCTGATGCGCGCGAACATCAATTTGGCTTGGCTATAAGATCCTGCGGACCAAATGTGGCTTTGGCGAGCCCGTCTCGCGCGTGACCTGGATTTTGAGTTGCGATGTGAATCCATTCGTGCAGGATCACTCGAGCAATGGCGCGGGCCATTAACCTGTCCCGTTGATCGCGGGTGAGCCCGTACGTTTGACTAGCCAACGTCTGCCCCAGACGAGTGCATTCGACGTGAATAAAATGTTCGATGTGCCCATGGTTGAGGCGAACCCATCCCAAGGCCTCTGAGTTCGAGGGCTGCCCAAGAGAAAAGCTCGACACACAATCCCCATGAAGGTAGATGGTGATGGGATTGTCCGCGTTGAGGCCCGGAGCGATGCTGTCTCCGCGGAGGATTCGAACCGCCGGAAGGAATCGAGTTTCGGGCACGCCTGAGGCTAACTCCTCGCGCAGCGCGCGAACGACGGTAGGCCAGAATTCGCCGGACATCGGCCGGTCGGAAAAGATAGCCAGTACAGCACCTGGCGCCGAAGGCGCAGTGGAAGCGGAGTATGGCGCCTGAGCCTGTGCAGCTATCGCAAGCAGCGAAAGCGCGAGGACAGGTGAAAGCAACGATCGGGCTTTGTTTTGCATCGACAGCTCCTATCAGGGCAATCGTGATCCAGTCTTGCATCGGAGGGCAGTCCTCCGAACTCCGGATCTTGCTTTCAATTTCGTTGTTTGTGCTTCTTAACAACGACGGCAGTCGATCCGCACACGCTGGCGCGTTACTGGGGTAGATCGATGGAAATTGTCCGTCTGAGAAACATCAGCGCTGTGGCCTAAAAGTATCTGAACGCATCCGCTCCCCCTGGTGACGATAGGTTTAGCTGTAGTGTCTTCTGGAACGCGACGATCGGCAATAACCACTTACTTGAGAACGTGGCATGCCACTTGGGATGGCCAGAGACGGCAAAAAAAGCGTTCGTATATGCCTTGACACGTATATGCTCTGTGGCGTATACCAAGCGAGTGGAATCTGTATTCGAAATCATTGCGGAACCGAACCGCCGCGCGATATTGAGCCTCCTGGTCTCTTCACAGCAGTCGGTTGGAGCGATCGAGCGTCAGCTCGGTATGCCGCAGCCGACGGTCTCAAAGCACCTGCGAGTGCTGCGCGAGGCGGGTTTCGTAGAATCGAGCGTCGACGCACAGCGGCGTCTCTACCGGTTGAGACCTGAACCCCTTCAGGAGGTGGATGCCTGGCTGGCTCCGTTCCGCCGCTTCTGGTCCGCTCACCTGGACGCCCTCGAACGCCACCTGGACCGCATGGCTCAGTCAACAGCAACGAAAAGGAAGACAAGGAGTAAACGACGCGGCGCAAACCGCGAACGTAATCAAGGAGCAAGCAAATGAAAATCAAAGTTACCAGCATATACGTGGACGACCAGGACAAGGCCCTGCGCTTCTATACGGAGGTACTGGGCTTCGCCAAGAAAACCGATTTCAGCCAAGGGCCATTTCGCTGGCTGACCGTGGCCTCGCCCGAGGAGCCGGAGGGCACAGAGCTGCAACTGGCGCTCAACAACAACCCGGCGGCCAAGGTTTACCAGCAGGCGATATTCCAGCAAGGCCAGCCGGCGGCCATGTTCTACAGCGACGATGTGCAGGCCGACTACGAGCGCATGAAGGCGCGCGGCGCCGAGTTTACCATGCCACCCAAGGATGTGACGGCATCCAAGATAGCAATGCTGAACGATACCTGCGGCAATCTCATCCAGATTACGCAGCTGATGCGCTGGTAACGGAGACAAGAACAACATGACCGATCGCGAGCGGTACGCACCGGGTCCAGCCAGCGGGGCGCAGGTGCGAAAGGACGGCGAGGAGTGGACACTCATCGTGGTCCGAGAGCTGCGTCACCCGCCGGCCATGGTGTGGGAGGCATTGACCGATCCTCCGCAGCTGTCAGAATGGGCGCCGTTCGACGCCGATCGGAACCTGGCAGCCGTGGGGCCGGTGACACTGTCAACGGTTGCGGCGCCGAGGCTTCAGGTTTCCGAGAACACGGTGAAGCGGGCTGAGGCACCGAAGCTGCTGGAGTACAACTGGGGTGGCAACGACCTTCGTTGGGAGCTCGAGCCACTGGGCAGCGGCACGCGCCTCACACTCTGGCACAACATCGATCGCCGATTCATTGCGTGGGGCGCGGCGGGCTGGCATATCTGCTTCGACGTGCTGGAGCGGCTGCTCGCGGGTGAGCCGATTGGCCGTGTGGCCGGCGCCGAAGCCACGAAGTTTGACTGGCAACGACTGAACGTCGAGTATGCCAGGCAGTTCGGTATTGAAACGCCACATTGGCAGCCTAAGGCAGATCACAAGTCGTGAGGAGGTCCCATTGAACTGGAACAAATGGTTTCGGCAGACCCACCGCTGGCTGTCCGTGGTATTTACCGTCGCCGTCATCATCAACGGCGTCGCTGTGGTACAGGGAAAGTACAACTCAAGGCTGGGCCTTCTGGCGGTGTTCCCGATGGCCTTGCTTCTGTTGACCGGTCTGTACTTGTTCGTGCTGCCGTATGCCGCCAAGTGGCGCAGCGGGCGACGCACCGGCTGAGCGGGCGCTGACGTTGCGGCTTACGCTGAGCGCAGCTAAATTAAGTGGGAGAGTTGGAGCGATTCATGAAAAAGCCTATCCCAGCGAGCTCTGCATTCATCGACGAGAAAATCAAAGAACTTGGAGACTGGCGGGGGAAGATGCTCGCGAAAATGCGGGGGATCATCCACCAGGCAGATCCTGAGATTGTCGAAGAGTGGAAGTGGAGGGGGACGCCGGTCTTCTCGCACGGCGGCATCGTGTGCACGGGAGAGACGTACAAGAACGTGGTCAAGTTGACATTTGCCAAGGGAGCCGCGTTGAAGGATCCTTCCGGTCTATTCAACTCCAGCCTGGACGGGAATGTGAGACGCGCCATTGACATTCATGAAGGCGACCAGGTCGATGAGGCGGCACTGAAGGATCTTATCCGCGCTGCAGTAGCGCTCAATCTCGAGGGCAAGAGCAAGCCGAAGCCCGGACAAACAAGCAGCAAACGGGCGGGCTAGATTTCAATGCCGACGCCATCGATCTTCCCCTATCGGAAGAGCGATGGCGCCGGCCTAAGTTCGCTACTATGCTCCGCCGGTCTCCTCCCCAAGGAAGCTCCTGCGCAGCGATCGGAACCCGGCGCGGAGCTCCTGAGAAAAGATCTGTGGCTGTTCCCAGGCAGCAAAGTGGCCGCCCTTCTCAACCTTGTTGTAATGGATGAGTTTGGGAAACGCCTGCTCCGTCCAACTCCGCGGGGCGGGATAGAGTTCGTCGGGAAAGACGGTCACGGCAACCGGGATGGAGACACCTTTGGCATTGAAATATCCGAATTTGCCCCAATTCTCCCAATAGAGACGGGCGCCGGAAAGCGCCGTGTTGGTCAACCAGGTGATGGTGATGTTATCGAGGATGTCGTCTCGTGTGAGGCCCTCGGACTGTCCGTCAAAGACGCGGGCGATGAGCTCATAGCTGCGCGCGTCGTGATCGAGGAAATAAGCTGCCAGGCCGACGGGTGAATCCACGATTCCGTATAACGTCTGCGGCCGGAGTCCCATCTGGTACCCGTAGGCGATTCCCTTTTGATATACGAACTGCAAACGATCGTAGGCTAGTTTCTCATCTGCGGAGAGGCCTGATGGCGCGGGCGCCCCGGAAAAAGCCGCCTTGTCAATGTCGCCGGGAAAGATGCCAGGCATGTTGGTGTGGATGCCGAGCAATTCCGGAGGCGCCTGCAGACCCATTTGTTCGGTGATGACCGCGCCCCAATCGCCGCCCTGGGCCACAAATTTCGTGTACCCAAGGCGCTTCATCAGCACGACCCAGGCACGCGCGATGTGGGCTGGATCCCAGCCGGTGGTGGAGGGTTTTCCCGAGTATCCGTATCCCGGCATGGACGGGATCACCAGGTGGAAGGCATCGGACGCATTTCCCCCGTGCGCCGTGGGATTGGTGAGCGGGCCGATAATCTTCATCTGCTCGATGATGGAGCCAGGCCATCCATGCGTAACGATGAGCGGCAACGCATTTTCGTGTTTCGAACGAACGTGGATGAAGTGAATGTCCAGCCCGTCGATTTCGGTTATGAACTGGGGCAGGGCGTTCAGTTTCGCCTCGATTTTGCGCCAGTCGTACTCTGTCGCCCAATAGCGCGCGAGCGCCCGGGCCGTCGCGAGCTGAACTCCCTGCGATGCATCCGCGACCGTTTCTTTTTCAGGCCACCTGGTTGCGTTTATGCGCCTGGATAAATCGCTCAGCTCCGTTTCCGGAACATTCACTTGAAAGGGACGAATGGCGGTTGTTTCCGCATCTGCGGGGTTTGTTTTGGTTAAGTCCTTTCTGGAAACCGCGGTGGTGCTCATATTCTGCTCTCCTGGATTTGAAGTTGTGCACTGGGATAGGTTTTCGGCCAGGAGCGCGGGGCCAAGGGGTCTGCGAAATCTGCGTTCTAGGCCGCGGAAAAGCGGGGCCGAATATGGTGACAGGATATACCGATTTCCAGTTCAGATTGCACATTCAGAGAGGATTACCCAGGAGGCATTCCAAGCTCACTTGTTTAGGGTGTTTTTCGTCAATACCATCACGAAATTTTCATCGTCAGGATGACGAGTTTGTGGGAGAACTAACGGAACGGAGATCTTTGTGAGGGAGTCGGGGCGCACCGCAGGTCCCTCGCCTCCCCCGGATTTCCTGTCAAGAACCGTAGCTTCGGTGGATTCCGTGCGGCTCTCTTTACGGAGAGCCGCATACGTTGCCGCTGGTAGAGCCGTGAAGTAGGAAATCCGGGTACGCTCCTAATGAACAATCTCCGGTTGAGGTAGGGGAACGAGCTGGAAGCCTAGGGCAAGAGCTTGTTTGTGCAAGCGATGTTGGTTGCGAAGAGCTAATTTTTCTTCTTCGATGGCGAAGATGCTCTCGTTGTAAGCGGTGCGGGTGGTGATCAGGTGATATACGATGCGAGCCAGTTTATGGGCCGCAGCGGTGATGGCTTGCGGCGCGCCCAGGCGCGCCCGCATGCGGCGATAATATGCGCCCAGGTAGGAGTGGCTCTTATGGAGCGTCTGCGCGGCCAGTCGCAGGGCAGCGGCTAGACGGCTGTTGGATTTGCGGGTCTTTGAAGAGAGAACCTTGCCCCCACTCTTCTTGCTCCCGGGACACAGCGTCAGCCAACTGGTGAACGCCGCCACATTGGGAAAACGACCGAAATCGGTTCCGATCTCCGTCACCAGTGTATGCACCGTCAGCGCGCTCAACCCGGGAACGACCGTTAAGTCGGTGCCCAGCACGCGATACAGTTCCTTGCCCATGTCGAAATGGAACTGGTTCTTACGCCGTTTGCCCCGCTTATGGCCCTGCAACGGTTGGCCTCCGTTGGGTTGGTTGGGCAATTGGCCCATGCGCTGCTCGATCTCCCGATCACAGTCCAGCAGCATCTTCTGATAATGCCGGTAGGCTTCCAGCGACTGACGCAGCGTGAACAAATGCTCGGAACGGTAGTTACCCACCAGCGACTTGATGACTGTTTCCCTTTCCGCACGAATGCGCCCGTCGGCCAACCTGGCCAACTGTTCGGGATCTCGTTTGCCTGCCAGAATAGCGTCTACGATCGCCAGACCGCTCTTACCCGTGATGTCGCTGAGCACATGATGTATCTGCAGATTCATCTGCGTCAGCGCTTTTTGCATGTGCTGCACGTGCACCGCAGCCGCTTCCACCAGGTTGGACCGATGGCGGCTCAGCGCACGCAGAGCGCAGATCGCTGCCTCAGGACGGAAGGAGCTACGCAGCAGACCCACCGAATGCAGATACTGCAACCACTGACAGTCGCTTACGTCAGACTTGCGTCCCGGTACATGTTTGACGTGCCGTGAGTTGACTAGACACACCCGCAGCCCGGCCTCTTCCAGCACCTCGTAGAGCGGTATCCAGTACACCCCAGTCGATTCCATCGCTACGCTGGCCACGCCGCACTGCTTTAACCACGCCGCGATGGCTCGCAGTTCCTCCGTAAAGGTGGAAAAACAACGTACCGGCTCAGGGTCTCGATCCCGCGACACAGCCACGTAAATCTCTCTCGCCCCTACATCAATCCCAGCCGCGTTGGGCTCAATACACTCCAAACTCAACTCCCGGACCGCCTTCTTCTCTCTTCTCATCCCCTCTCCCAGACTGGGCCGAAGGCCAGGCGGCCGATATTAGTAATCTCCTAAACGGGATCGCTACCTAAAAAGGCAACCTCACCAATCTCTCTACCACGCAGCCTGGGACCATCCTCGGGATCGGGCTACTACGCTCCAATCGAACGCCGGCCTACTTCCTCCAGACTCAGTCCTCTCAAGCTTAACCGCACTCACCCTACCACCGGTTCATTGCTCCCTTAACTTGCCGCAGGCAAGTCAGCTCCTCGGGATGACAAAGTGGAGGGTGGTGCATCCATGGGGAATTGGCTAGTGGCTGAAAGAATGGTTAGGTGAGTGCCGTGGTATCCCACTCAAGCCAAAACCGGGCTTGAATGGGGCACCCAGCGGTTGTTGACGATCAAGCATAAAAAAGTCACAGCCTCTCTGGATGACAAGTGGAGGGTGGTGACTTTTCATTAGTAGGGCCCTTGCAGCATGTCACTACGCTGCGCTTCGCTCTTCTCGGGATGTAGCGACAAACTAATTGTTGACCGCGGCGCCGCTGGTGGGTTGCTGGGCGCCATGGATGGCATCCACAGGGGCGGTGGACGAACCTGGATAGGTGCAGTGGTAGACCACGGTCAGATTATCTCCGTCGTAGCTTCTGGGAAGATGGCCGAAAGTCTTTACTCCATCTACCGCTCCCATGCATGAAACATCCAGGGATAAGTACCCACTGGATGTTTCCAAAATCGGAGCTCCGTGGTTCCCGCCTGGCCGTATGGCAAATTGAATGTAGGCAGTTGCTCCCGCCGGAGTATTGGCGGCAACTTCCGATGCGTTCCATTTCTGTGCCACCTGTTTCTTGGCTGCTTCTATGTAATCGCCAAGCGGTAAATCAGGCCCCGCTTGCGGCTCCGGCCTTGGTTGCACTACCGTCGCCTTCGTTTCTGGTGTGTTAGTTTGCGCTGGATGCGCGCTCATCGACGGGGCCACAGGGTGGCTGCCTTTCGCTGCGACAGGAGCCGGCAGAGCCTGCGCAGTTGCGGCGCGCGCCGATGAGAAGAGTGGATTCGCTCGGGGACGACTGTCTAAAACGAATATCGCTACCAGGATCATTCCGCTGGCGACGGCCGTTACCCACTTTGCTTTCTGGTTGTGGGACAGCTTGGCGTGCTGAGTAATCAACCAGAGTACAGGAGCTGTTACCAGCACCAGGAGAAATAAGGACGTGCCCCGGCCCACCATTCCACTCAGCGCGTTAAAGATTCCATAGAGCAGAAGGCAAACGACCGCGCCGGCCGCCCAAAGAATGCCCAATACTTCGCGACTCATCACGGTGGGCGGCTGTTGCGCCACTAACGGAGGCAGAGAGGTTGATTCCGGTGGCACGGCGTGTAGAACCTTTACCCTTAGTTCCCAATCGTCAGGGGGCGCGTTCCGTAGCGGGGGCCCCTTTGGTTCAAGCACCGCTCTCAGTGCAAGTTCATCACGTCTCGCATAGGCATCATTCGCCTGCTGCGTGAGGCGTTCACACCGGCGCCTTTCCTGTTCATCCACAGCCAAGCTGGGATGAACTTGCTTCAGAACCCGGATCCATAGTCTCTTGAGTTCGGGCGACGCGGCAACCAGTGTGCTCACTTGACATCTCCGTTTTGCAATCCATCACGAAATTCTCCGTCTGATAAGGCAGCACGGAAATGCTCATGGCCCCCCGCAGCTGTGCTTCGCCGCGGCCCGAGACTGGTTGTATTTGATCAGTGACCGACGGCTCGCACCATTACCCTTTCCGGTAGCAAGGGAGCCATGTCTCTGGCGACGGGCGCGGAAAGATGACGCGGGAGGGCAGCGCAGGCATGGCTTCTACACAGAACGAGCAGTAACCTGTGCCACTTGTGTAACCGTTGCGGTGGTTACCATCGCGGGCGGGCCGTGGGGTCAGTCAAATCTTGCGGGCGCCTTCTCTTCCGCCATGTCCGCATCGCGCTGTATCAGGGTCAAGCTCATGTCGTCCAAAGGGGGATTTCCGTTGGCAAAGTCCTGTACGGCAGCGAGGAGCATCATGAGCGTCGCTTCAGCGGAGGGCTGTTTGGCCTCCAGCAAGGATGCGATTAACCGGTCCAATCCGAACTCTTCTCCCGCAGGGCTGCGGCATTCGAGTACGCCGTCGGAGTATGCGACCAGCGTGTCACCGGGTTCGAGGATACGTTCGCCGGATTGAAAGTCCGCACCTTCGAGCGCACCCAGGAGAGGGCCGCCTTGCTCAAGCAGCTCCGTGCGTCCATCCTGGCGAAGCAGTATGGGCGGGAAGTGACCGGCATTGCAGTAGGTGATGGACCCTGAATCGCAGTCAATTTGGGCAAAAAACGCGGTGACAAACGGTGCGACCGGCTGCAGATAACACAGGTGGCGATTCATTTCCCAAGCGATTCTTCCCGGGTCAAAGTCGGGACGGCGATAACACTGCAAAAGACCGGCCAGATGAGTGAACCACATTCCAGCCGCCACGCCTTTACCGGCGATATCTCCAAGCACAGCAAGGACCCTGGAACCATGCTGCGAGAAGGTGGTAAAGTCCCCGGAGAGAAAGCGCGCGGCGAAAACCTCGCTGGCAAACTGCAGGTCGCCGTAGCGCAACCCACGCGGGCCGCTGAGTTTGCGCTGGATCTGTACCGCGTCGAACAACTGTGCGTGGAGATCCATTCTCTCGCGCAAAAGCGAGGGGACGTCATCCTGGGGAAGCGTCATTGATGATGGCACCACGGTCGACGACAACACCAGGGGCTGAAACAGGGTTTGGACCTTGCTTGTTTTTTGGTGCGTGCCGCTGCTCCCGTACTGCGAGTCAAAGGGCACTACGCGGTAGGTGTTCAACATCCACCTCGTTTCGATTTTGATCGTTCGCTCTATCCCACGAACCGGTAGCCGGTTCCGTGCACGGTGAGAAAGTACTGTGGTTGTTCAGGATCGGGCTCGAGCTTTTGGCGAAGATGTACCAGGTGCGTATCGACAGTGCGGGTGGTTGGAGAGTTTTCGTATCCCCAGACCTCCTCGAGCAGCCGGTCGCGGCTCAGCGTTTCACCAGCATGGCAGATGAAATACTTCAGCAGTTCGAATTCCTTAGAGGAAACATCGAGCAGCTTGCCTGACCTGAGCACACGACAGCGGCGCAGATCGACTTGCACGTCAGCAAAAGAGTGCTGATCCTGATCTTTGGGTAGGACCGCCGTGCGTCGCAGGACGGACTTAACTCGGGCCAGCAACTCGCGAATGGAGAATGGCTTGGTCACGTAGTCATCCGCCCCGAGTTCGAGGCCCACCACTTTGTCTACTTCCTGGCCGCGAGCGGTGAGCATGATGATGGGGATAGAAGCGCGTTTGGCGCGTAACTGCTTGCATACTTCCAGCCCGCTCATCCGGGGCATCATGACGTCTAAAACGACTAGGTCCGGAGACTCGTCGAGGGCGCGCTGAAGTCCCTCGACCCCATCGCGGGCTGTAATTACCTCGTACCCTTCAAACTCAAAGTTGTCGCGAAGTCCAGCCACCATGGCCGGCTCATCCTCTACTACAAGAATCTTCGCTGGTTTATGTGTTGCTTGCATTCTTTTTACTTTCTCTTCCTGTTTCATGCCGACACCTGCTGGAGCTCGGAATTTTGTATCGGTAAGGTGATGATGAATTTACTGCCACGCCCGGGTGTGCTCTCCACCGCCACGACGCCACCATGAGCCTGCACGATGTGCTGGACCAACGACAGCCCTAATCCACTGCCCTTGGTGTTATGCACCAGGGGATCGCCGACGCGATAGAACTTTTCAAAAATTTTGCACTGCTCCTTGGCAGGAATGCCGATTCCGTGATCGACCACCTCGAGGTTGACGTCACCATTGCAGCGGTAAAGATGGACGCCAAGGTATTTGTCTGCCGCCGAGTATTTCACCGCATTGTTCACCAGGTTCAGCAAGGAACGGGCAATGGCTTCACGGTCCACCCGGAGCTGAGGAAGATCGTTGTCGATCTTCTGTTCGAACTGGAACCCGTTTTGCTCAATTTCAAAACGATAGGAGTCGAGCGTGCTCCGCACCAGGTCGGCCAGGTCGGTTTCGCGAAAGCTGTACTCTTTTTTGCCCGCCTCGATGCGGGAGAAATCAAGAATGTTGTTGATAAGTGAACTTAAACGCTCACTCTCTTTGCGGATGATCTCGTAGTATTCCTGATGCTTGCCACGAGTGGAGATCCGCCCCAGCTCGAGCGTTTCTGCATAAAGGCGGATGAGCGAGAGGGGTGTTCGCAATTCGTGGGAGACGTTGGAAACAAAATCAGATTTCAATTTTGCCAGCGCAAGTTCGCGAGAGACGTTTCGATAGGCCAATACCATTCCGCCGCCCATCAGCAGGGAAAGCGCCCCCAGGCCGCCGAAAGCCAAACGAGTCCAGTGATTGCTGATTTCCGCAATCGTTGTGCCGTACGGCCGGATGCCCAAAATCATATGCGGGAAAACACTGTAGACGCGACGCTCCACCTCGGGTTCGCCTCCGTTCCAGCACATCGAAGCAGCGAAAGGAGTCTGTTCTTTTTCCTTCCGAATGGTGATTGCGGGTGGGGGATGTGAAGGATCGTTCCGATTCTGATCCGGCAATACTTCGTTCAACACTTGTGGGAAAAAGGTGTCCCTCAAATAGTCTTCGCCGTACAGGAAACCGGCCAGCGCAGGATGCTCAGAATTCGAGCCGCGAGGCAGGAAGTACACGAGAGACTCATAATGCGTCTTGTCACCGCCCGACACCATCTCGAGAGTGATGTAGACGTGCCGCCCTTCCATGGCTACGTTCTTTTTCACCATGTCGATATGCTCTCCGGCCCACATGTCAAACTCACCCTGGAGATCGGAGGAAATCTCTTTGCGTTCTGCTTGAAAATCGGGATCGGTCATGCGGCCGGGTTGAGATCGAAAATCGAACTTGCCCTTCCCGGTCCAAAGAAACACATGGGAGATCTCCGGATGGGTCTTGAGAAAGTTATCGAGTTCTTCAGGATGGTCTACATCAGGGAAGCCCGCGTGTGCTTTTTCTGCTGTCTCGTAGGCACGTTCGACGATTCCCTTTTCGGCGATCTCTAACATGTGTTCGTATTCCAATTGGATGGCGGCCTCGAGCATCTTGCCGCGCTGAACGTGCCTGAGGTAGGCGGCGCTGGAGACGATCAGCGCGGCTGCCGGTAGCATGACTGCCAGCATGAAGACCAACATGGGAGGCGGTTTGCGCCAACGTCGCAGTGTATGTTTCACCATCTGCAGGCTTCCGGAGAGATGCTCACAGGATCAAGAATAAGCGTACAGGTTCGACGTTATGTCACGGCGACGCAACAAATTGCTAAAAGTTGTGAACTTGTAAGTTAATGCCACGTAAGGAGTTAGTTGAAACATGGCCAGTGGAGTGAGGGGAGAGACCAAGTCGCGCGCGGACCATTCAGCCGGGTGCCAGAGGCCACATCCTGTTAGTCTTTGCGGGTGAACTTGTATCGCTTCCCTTCCAGCTCCATTGTGCGCTGTCGTCATCGATGGCTTTTTTGGGCCTTGATTTGCTGCTTGCCGGCCGCCCTCCAGGCGACGCCGGCCTTGGCCAAGCAGCGAGTGGATCTGATCGTGGCGCACGGCATCGTGGTCACGATGGACGGACAGCGCCGCATTTTGCAAGATGGTGCGATCGCGGTTCAGGGAGATGCCATCGCCGCGGTCGACACCAGCGCAAATATCGACGCCAGGTACGAATCGGGTAAGGTGATCGAGGCGCGCGGCGGGCTCATTCTTCCGGGACTGATCAACGCCCACACCCATATGGGCATGAGCTTGTTTCGCGGCCTGGCGGATGATCTGTCTCTGGATGATTGGCTGAATAAGTATATTTTTCCTGCTGAACATCACTATGTCACCAGGGATTTTGTTACCTGGTCGACACGGCTAAGCCTGCTGGAGATGTTGCGCGGTGGCACAACCACCGTTGCCGACATGTATTACTTTGAGGAGGAAGTGGCACAGGCTGCAAAGGACGCCGGAATGCGTGGGGTGCTGGGAGAAACGCTGATCGGCTTCCCTTCTCCCGACAGCGCAACCCCTGCCGCTGCGCTCACCTATACGGAGTCATTTCTGAAGCACTGGAAAGACGACCCGCTGATCACCCCGGCGGTGGCGCCGCATTCCATTTATACGTGTTCGGAGACACTGCTCAAGGATGCTGCGGCGTTGGCCCAGCGCAACCGGGCGCCGCTTCTGATCCATGTAGCCGAGGCTCCGTTCGAGATTGAGAAAAGCCGGCACGAGCATGGCCTCACCACGGTTCAATATCTCGCACGGATCGGCCTGCTGGGACCGAATGTCCTGGGCGCACACTGCATCTGGTTAGACCAGGCGGACGTGCAGACGCTGGCCCACTTCGGAGTAGGGCTGCTCCTACAACCCATCCAGCAATATGAAGACGGCGGCGGGACTGATGCCGGCGGTGGAGTTGCTCTCGGCGGGAGTCGCCGTCGGTATCGGAACCGACGGCGCTGCCAGCAATAACAACCAGGACATGTTCGAGGAGATGGACCTGGCGGCCAAGGAGCAAAAGTTCGCGCGCATGGACCCCAAGGCGCTGTCTGCCGCACAGGTGGTCGAGATGGCTACCATCACCGGGGCGAGGGCACTGCATCTCGAGCGGCAGATCGGTTCCCTGGAGGTGAGTAAGAAGGCAGATCTCATCGTGGTGGATACCAGCGCTCCGCACGCAACTCCGATGTATGACGTGTATTCGGCCATCGTTTATTCACTCAAGTCCTCGGATGTGAGGACGACGGTCATTGGGGGCAAAGTGGTGATGGAAGATCGACGCATGCTTACGCTGGATGAGCCGGCGATCCTGGCCAAGGCGGCGGAATACGCCAAACAGATCGATGCCTCCTTTGGCTCGAAAAAGAGATGAACCCGGTCGATTTCAGCCGCCGGAACCGCAAAGAGGGGCTTTACGTAATAATCTTCCAGGGAGGTGCCAACCATGTTTTGCGCCGCTTGTGGTCAGGCTGTGGAGGCTTCTCAAACGTTTTGCCCAAGGTGTGGGCGGCAGATCGCTCCCATTGGCTCGTATGCTCCGGCGCCGTATCAACGTAATCGGGTGCACCGGCATATGCACACGGTAGCCGCTCTCTGGATCGTATACAGCGTCTGGATTCTGCTGAGTTGGGCGATTGCGGTCGGAGTTCTTGGCGGAGTCTTCAGCCATTGGAGCCAGTTCAACCATGGTTTCGAAGGGCTTTACGGATTTACGTTCTTCCACGCAAACTGGCTGGTGCCGTTTATCACTGCGGTTCTGGTGGGTCGAGCTATTCTTTGCGCGGCGACCGGAATCAGCCTGCTGCGACGCGCTTCGTGGGCGCGGATATTGGCCATCGTCACTGCGTTTCTTGCCCTTATTCACCCTTTTAGCGGAACGATATTAGGCATCTATACGCTGTGGGTGCTCTTGCCAACCGCTTCCGGCCAGGAGTACGAGCAGATGGTTGCGGCATAGACTAAAAGTATCTGCGTGGGAGCCAGAAGGGAGACAGCAGGTCCCTCCACTGCGCTACCCCGGATTTCCTGTTGAGGTTGTTGGCGTTGGCGAACTTCATGCGGCTTTCATTACTGAAAGCCGCACACGTGGTTATTAGTTAGTGCCGTGTAGCAGGAAATCCGGGACGCTCCGGTCGGGATGACGGTGTTGTTGGAGGGTTCAAGAAAGGCTGCCGGATGTGCCAAAACACGAAAACTCAAAGAAGTCACAGCCTCTCCCACGGCACGCCGGGGCAGGCAGGACGACGATTCTGTGGAAGAACCACCGGAACGAAGACCTTTGTGTGGGAGCCGGGGCGCACTGCAGGTCCCTCCACTTCGCTACCCCGGATTTCCTATTGAGTTTGGTGGCGTTGACGGACTTCATGCGGCTTTCTTTACGGAAAGCCGCAATCGTGGCCTTGGATAGTGTCGCGATGTAGGAAATCCGGGTACGCTTCGGTCGGGATGACAAAGGGGAGGGTGGTGCATCCATGAGGAATTGGCTAGTGGCTGAAAGAATCGTCAGGTGAGTGCCGTGGTATCCCACTCAAGCCAAAACCGGGCTTGAATGGGGCACCCAGCGGTTGTTGATGATCAAGCAGTCAAAAAAGCCACAGCCTCTCCGGATGACAAGTTTGTTGCGAGAAGAACCAGAAGGGAAACAGCAGGTCCCTCCACTCCCATTGCAAGCATGCCAAAATGGAATAGGGTACATCGATTGCTCAAGCGAAATATTGTTTACGCTGTTTTTCTGGTTTTGCCTACGTTCGCTGTTGCGGCCCAGCCCGGGAACCCGGCGATTCGCGCGGCTGTAGAGAAATTTATCGACGCACAGGATATTTCCGGAGCGGTGACAGTGGTGGCTGGGAAGGACAAGTTGCTGGCGCTCGATACCATTGGCCTGGCGGATGTTGCGAAGAAAAAGCCCATGGAGCCCAACACCCTTTTCTGGATCGCCTCCATGACCAAACCGCTCACTGCGGTTTCCATTCTCATGCTGCAGGATGAAGGAAAGCTGAAGGTAAGCGATCCGGTGGAAAAGTTCATTCCCGAGTTTGCTGCCCTCAAGACGCCCTCCGGGCAGCCGGCGCACATTACCATCGAGCAGATTCTCACCCACACTTCGGGTCTGGGCGAAGGCGATGCTGCCGCCATCAAGAGCGCCCATACCCTGGCCGATCTGATCCCCATTTATCTTGCATCGCCCATGCTGTATGAACCAGGCGACCACTGGCGATATACGCAGTCTGGCATTAACACCGCAGCGCGCATTGTCGAAGTGGTCAGTGGAGTCTCATTCGACGAGTTTGTAGGCAAGCATCTTCTCAAACCGCTGGGCATGAAGAACACCACCTTCTACCCCAGCAAGAAGCAACGATCTCACCTGGCAACGCCTTATATCAAAGACCAACAGACGGGCGCCCTGACCGCAGCGCCTTACGCCAACTTCGGGAACAAGGGGCAGCCGCCTTTCGGGAACGGGGGGCTTTTCTCCACCGGCCCGGACTATGCGCGTTTCTGCCAGATGCTGTTGAACGGCGGTACGTTTAAAGGCAGGCACTATCTGAGCGCCGCCGCATTTCAACAGCTCACCACCGTACAGACGGGCGAACTCAAGACGGGCTTTTTGCAGACCGCCGAATATGGAAACCGGGGGATGAACTATGGCTGGGGAATCGGTGTAGCCATCCTCAAGACTCCGCACCCCGGAGTGGCGGAGATGCTTTCGCCGGGCACCTTCGGTCATGGAGGAGCCTGGGGCACCCAGGCGTGGATAGACCCGGTGCGTGGGCTCGCTTACATCCTCATGGTGCAGCGCCCGGGCATCAACGGCGACGGCAGCAAGCTTCGCCAGGCTTTCCAACAGGCGGCATCCGATGCATTTCCGCACCCATAAGGCCTGAAGATGGGATCAGCGGATGCTTTAGTCGGCTTTACTTCTGGCCGCCGAGCGCTTGATCTTGGGCGGTGGCACATAGTGAAAGCGAACTAGATAAATAATCTCGCCCTTGCCGTGCTTCGCTACCTTAAGCAGGTCCAGAACGCCCAAAAATCCCGATGCGCGCGCCAGCTCCGGAGTGATATCCGGAAAGCCGATGGTTTCAATCGAGTCCACCTCGATCTCGCCATCCTCCATGGGATATCGGGTTCCTACGGTTACGCGAGGACGCAGCCAGAATCGGACGCTGCACGTAATTTCTCCGCGACGAACTCCCTCGCGCAGCCGTTTGGTGAACATCATATTGGAACCTAAGCACTTCCCTTGCCTATCGGCAACCGAAGATCTTTGCTGGTAGCCTATTATCCTAACCGACGAGAAGCCGTCGACCGGCATCACCGGCGTACCACTGAAACTGCTCCCTAGGTGCCATGCTGATGCATTTCAGTCCGGGAATCATGAAAGCTCGCGTGGGCACCCTGTTGGTTGCGTGGGCTCTTCTTTGCGGCGCCTCCATGGCCCAGGCTGCGGACACTGACAGGCACGTTTCAGTTTGGGTTATTTCACCGGAGGGGTCGGGTCCGAACGATATCGCCCAGGGAGAAGACATCCCATCGCGCATGGAGGCATTGCGGCTGTCGCTCGCAGGAACCCGCATTCGGTTGCTCAACGTAGAAGAGCCGCTGGCGACGAAGACCGGCAGTTGGTACCCCGAATACACAGTTCCAAATTTTCAGATTGTGGCCAACCAGCAAAAGACATTCGCGGCGCTGGCGCGTTTCGCGAAGCAGAACAATGCCAACGTTGTTCTGCGTTTGATCACGTGGGACGAGGCGTTCGAGCTGCTGCGCGCCGGTCGCACCGCCGGCCCGGATGCATTGCCAGACGTGATGGAAGTTGGTACGACGTGGACGGGATATTTAGCTGCGAAGGGTATCATTCGATCCCGGCCTGACTGGCAAAGCCACAAGGGAAACTGGCGGGACGTACTTGGTATTCCCGCTTGCGCGCTACCGTATATTACCGACGTCCGCCTTCTTTTTTACTGGAAGCGCTTGATCTCTGCTGCGCCTGATTCGCCTCCGCTAACTCTCAATGACGCCAGTTGGCCGGCTATCCTCGATTCTGTTGGTAGCGGCGCTTCTTCCGGTCAGACAATTACGTTCCCAACTGGTGTTGCACTTAGCATTGTTTACGACTACGTGTCGCTAGTCAGGGCCGGCGGCACCCAGTCCATTATTCATGATGGACTGTTAGGCCCTCGTGTCTCTTTCTCCAGCGAGCGTGCCCTGGCCGTCCCAGTCTATCTGGCAGAGCATTCCTGGGTTCCTGTCGGCAAAGGTGAAGTTCGGCAGTTGGTCAGCTTTCCCGAAACTATCCATGAGGAAGTAACACGTACGTTCGTAAACGGCGGCTATCGAGCAACCCTGGAACCCGCCAGTTTCATGGCTCGGTGGGCCGACGATTTCAACGAGCGGCAGCAAAAGAAGCGGAACCCTCAAAGGTTTTGGGACTATGCAGCAGCCGTCCCGCCCCCGGGAGGTTTTAAAGGAGGCGGCGAACTCGTAGTTTTGAGCAAAACAACGGATGCAGAATTGGCTTTCAAACTCGCAGACTATCTAGCCACCGACCCGGAATATACCGAGATGCTGGCCGAAGCCGGCTTCTTGCCGCCCGGCAGGCCTGGTTACGGGGTGGATGCGTTGGTCGCATCCCTGGGGAGCAATGAGCGAGATGCTCGTGACGCTCGCAGTTTCGGTGAAGCTGTCAAGAAGGCAATTGATCAGGGGCATAGATACCCGGATGTTGAACGCTGGCCGGTGGTCATCGAGGATCGGACAGTGCTGGAGAAGTTCCAACGAGTTTGGCGCCGGATGGCGGAAGGGGACGTTGCCGGCGTGCGCCAAGCGGCCAAGGATGTCGACTGGGCGGTGAACTCCCAAATTTATCTGCCCGCACGCGCGTTGAATGCGGTCATCGAGTCCTGGCGATTGGTTGCCCTTGTTCTGTCGATGACGGTTTTTCTGGTGGTGCTGGGAGTACTGCATCGACTGCGCCTGCGGCAGGTGGAGCGGCAGTTCAACATGAGGCTGGAAGAGCGCCTCAACGAGCGGACACGCATCGCGCGGGACCTGCACGATACGCTGCTGCAAAGTTTTCACGGATTGGTGCTGCGGTTTCATGCGGCGACCACTTTACTGCCAGAGCGTCCTGAAGAAGCGCAGAAGACGCTGGAGAGCGCGCTCGATCGGGCGGAGCAAGCGATTACGGAGGGCCGTGATGCGGTACAGGGGTTACGCTCATCGACGGTCTTGAGCAACGACCTGGCCTCGGCGATCAACACTGCGGGTGAAGAACTGGCGGCCGGTGAAACCAATCCATATCATGCCGTTTTTCATGTGGGAGTAGAAGGGGCATCGCGGGAGCTCCATCCGATATCGCGCGATGAAGTTTATCGGATTGCAGTCGAGGCTATGCGCAACGCATTCAAGCACGCACAGGCCCAATTAATCGAAGTGGAAATTCAGTATCAGGAACGGCAGTTTCGGTTGCGGGTGCGGGATGATGGAAAGGGCATCGACGGGAAGTTCGTGAATGAAGACGGGGGCCAAGGGCACTACGGCCTGCGCGGTATGCGCGAGCGCGCCAAACTTTTGGGCGGCAAGCTGACGGTGCGGAGTGAACCCAATTCCGGCACGGAACTGGAGCTGAGCATTCCCGCCACGAATGTTTATGCGACGCCTGAGAGTGGTAAGCGGCCGGTTAGCTGAGGAATCCGCGATGATTTTGGCGGAAGTGCGTGCGAGTCGAACACACCGTCGCCCGTTAAGAACGACCACCGGTTTTGAAGACCGGGAGGATCACCGGAACCTAAGCACTTCCCTTGCCTGACCAGCAATCGAAGATTTTTGCTGATAGCCTATTATCCTAACCGACGAGGAGGGATGGATTGGCCACTTCCACAGCAATAAGGTTAACCCAGCAGGTCAAAGCCGGAGGATGCGCGAGCAAGCTGCCACCGGGATTGCTGGCAGCGGTGCTTTCCAAATTGCCCCGGCAGACGGATGCCAACCTTCTGGTGGGGTTTGATACCTCGGATGACGCCGGGGTTTACCGCATCGCGCCGAATCTGGCCCTGGTGCAGACTGTGGACTTCTTCACCCCGCTGGTGGATGATCCCTTCACCTTCGGCCAGATCGCGGCCACCAATGCGCTCAGTGATGTGTATGCCATGGGAGGACGGCCGGTCACGGCCCTCTCCGTCGTGTGCTTCCCTCAGGATGGGGACCTGGAGGTTCTTGAGGCGATCATGTGCGGGGGCATGGCGAAACTGGGCGAGGCGGCCTGCGTGGTCCTGGGCGGACACAGCGTGCGCGATCAGGAAATCAAGTTTGGCTACGCGGTGACGGGCCTTATCGATCCTGATCGGGTGCTGACCAATGCGGGTGCGCAGCAGGGCGATGACCTCATCCTCACCAAGGCCATCGGCACAGGCGTGATTACCACCGCCTTGAAACAAGGAAAGGCCGAACTGGCATGGGTGGCAGAGGCCATCCGCTCCATGACCACGCTCAATCGTTTGCCCTCTGAGGTGGTGACGGGCGCGGAGGGCGTGCATGCCATGACAGACGTAACCGGCTTTGGCCTGATGGGGCATGCTCGCGAGCTGGCCCTGGGCAGCGGCATGCGTATTGAGCTTATGGTCGACCAGGTGCCGCGGATAGAAGGGGCACTTGATGCCATCGCCCGGGGGGCCATTCCCGCAGGCCTGCTGGCCAATCGCGAGTTTGCGGAGTGCGTAAGCGCAGATGCGCCCGGCGTGCGTATCACGGACGATGTGCGTGCTCTGCTGTATGACCCGCAAACCGCAGGTGGTCTGCTCATATCCGTTGCAGCCGGCAGCTCCGGCGCGCTACTGCAGTCTCTGCGCAGCGCGGGCGTAGCGGCTATAAAAATTGGCAGCGTGCTCGGGGCTTATGCCACAGGCGAACCGGCGATTCTGCTGCGTTAAACAGAAACCAGAGAGAGAGCCTACCGGTGACTGAACACAGCGAGAGCAATCTGTACCGGCTGATTCCCTCTCTGCATGAGCTGTTGCTCACACCGGGCTTCGCGGCATTGCTCGGGACCCACTCGCGCGACCCGGTCATCTCGGCGGCACACACTGTATTGGCGCGCCTCAAGCAGGAAATAGCAGAAGGCCATCACAGCCAGGCAAGCATGGAAAGCGAGCTGGCGTTGCTGCACGTAACGGTTGCCGCCGAAATCGCCCAGGGCGCGCGCTATAGCTTGCGCCGCGTCCTCAATGCAACTGGGGTGGTTTTGCACACAAACCTGGGGAGAGCTCCCTTGAGCGCCGCTGCGCTGGCGCACATTGCCGAGACCGCAGGCGGGTACACAAACCTGGAACTCGATCTCGAATCGGGCGAGCGCAGCCGCCGGGATGTGCATGCGGAGGAACTTCTGCTGCGGGTTGTGATGGCCCAGGGGGCGGGAGCCCTGGTGGTCAACAACTGCGCAGCGGCTACATTTCTGGCCCTGAACACGCTGGCCGAGGGGGGCGAGGTGATCGTTTCCCGCGGGGAGTTGGTGGAGATCGGCGGAGGCTTCCGCATCCCCGAGATTCTTGCTAAATCCGGCGCTCTCCTGCGTGAGGTCGGCACCACCAACCGCACCCGGCTGGCCGACTATGAACGTGCCATCTCACCGGCAACGCGGCTCATTTTGCGCGTCCACCCATCTAACTTCTCCATGGAAGGCTTCGTGGAACGACCTGCGCTGCGTGACCTGGTGTCTCTGAGTAAGCGCGTCAACGTTCCCGTATTCCACGATCAGGGAACCGGCTTGATGGCCTCGCTCGGACCGCTTGGCATCGGCTCTGAACCGACTGTGATGGATAGCTTCCACGCGGGTTCCGATTTGATTGCTGCCAGCGGGGATAAGTTACTCGGCGGTCCACAATGCGGCCTGCTCATAGGGAGAGCGGAGCTGGTGCAACGCATCCGCAAGAATCCTCTGTACCGCACGTATCGTGTCGACAAGCTTACGTACGCAGCGCTCGAAGCAACACTGATGGACTATGCCGGACAAAAAGATTTGAGCATCCCGGTGCGGAGGATGTTGAATATCGGGGCGGAAGAAATATTCGCACGCTGTGAGTGGATCAGCCGCCAGGTCAACTCCGCCGAACTAACGGCACAGGCTGTGCCGGTGGAGAGCCTGATCGGCGGCGGCACGGCGCCTAGCGCCCGGCTGCAGAGCGCAGCCGTTTCTCTTCGTCATGCGCTACTCCAGCCACAGGCGCTGCTGCTGGCTCTTCGCCGGCTTGAGCCACCGGTGGTGGGGCGCATCCACGAAGACCAGGTCTTGCTCGATTTGCGCACCGTCGAACCGGAATTCGACTCGATGCTCGCCTCGCTGCTGCAGCAGATCGGATTGGAGTCGGAGGCCGCCCACCAGTGATACGGGTTCAGCGTTAGTATGACGCAACCGGTCAAGTCCGTGGTTATTGGCACGGCAGGTCATATCGATCACGGCAAGACAGCGCTGGTTCGGGCTCTTACCGGTATCGATGCGGATCGCTTGCCGGAAGAGAAGCGGCGGGGCATCACGATCGATCTCGGCTTCGCCTTCCTCGAGGCTGCGTCTTCCTCTGGACGTCCACTCAGAATCAGCTTCGTCGATGTGCCGGGCCACAGCCTGTTTATTCACAACATGCTCGCTGGGGCGGGATGCATTGGAGCTGTGATGCTGGTGATCTCCGCCCAGGAAGGGGTGAAACCGCAAACCGTGGAACATCTCGCCATCTGTAGCCTGCTGGGCGTTCGCAGCGGCCTTACGGTGATCACCAAGATCGATACGGTTAGCCCCGGCCGCGCCGCGCAAGTGGAGCTTGAGGTGAAGGAATTTCTTCGTGGAACGTTTCTCGGCGATGGCCGTGCAGAGATTCTCGCGGTGAGCGCAACCACGGGACAGAATATTGAGGAGTTGCGGCAAAGGCTTATCAGGCTCGCCGAGGATGCACGCGACAGCGATCTTGATCATCTGCCCCGGCTGCCCATAGACCGTGCTTTTGTGATGAAGGGATTCGGCACAGTGGTTACCGGCACCTTGCTTTCAGGCAGCATGCGCGCAGGACAATCGCTCACCCTTGAGCCTGGGGGACGTTCCGTGCGCGTGCGCGGAATGCAGACCCATGGGCGCGGGGAAGAGCTTACCCTTGCAGGCTCGCGCGTAGCCTTGAACCTGGCCGGTGTTGAGGTGTCGGAGGTAAGCCGGGGACAGACCCTGGTCGCGGCGGAGACGCTTACCGCTGTTACTTCGATCGACGTCGAGGCCTGGTTGATGCCCGGGTCTTCGGCACTGAAGCATGGGTCGCTGGTCCACTTCCACGCCTTTACCTCCAACACGCTGGGCCGCGTATTACTCTATGGCCGTAGCAGGTTCGAAGCCGGCGCGAACAGGCTGCTGCGGATAAAACTTCAGACCCCCATCCTGCTTACGGCCGGCGACCCATTCGTGCTGCGGCAGGTTTCACCGCCGGCTACTATTGGGGGCGGCCGGGTGCTGGATGCGCATCCCGTGACACGACTGCGCAAGTCACAGACCATGGCGTGGCTCGAATCATTGCGCAGCGCAGCGGCCGAAGAACGGCTTTTCTTGCGCGTAGCGCGCCGCGGTACACAAGGGCTTTTGCTACAGCATCTGATAGCAGAAACCGGCCTTGCCCGGGAAGCCGTACTGCGCAGGTTGCAGCCCCTTATCCAAGGACATCGTTTGCTGCAGATTCCGGGAGAGCTTCTGCTTGGCGGGCCGGCCCTGGACGCGGCCTGTGAAGCCATCGGCGGCGTTTTGCAACAGCATGCGAGCGGTCTCAAACGATCCGAGCTCAAGACCCGGACAGCGCTCCGTTCCGAGGTCCTCGATTTTTCGCTCCAGCGTCTTGCCGGCGCGGAGAAGCTGCGGTTAAAAGGCGAGCTGGTTTATCCGGTGGAAGGCGGTCATCCGTCGTCCGCTTCTGAAGATGCGAGGCTCTCCGCAATCGCGGCCATCTACCGCAAGGCTGGGCTGTCTGCTCCGTTGATCTCTGAAGTGGCGGCCACGCTGAACCTGAAAGAGAGCGAAATGCGCGCGCGTATTACTTTGCTGCTTCGGGAAAAGATTCTCGTGCCCATGGGAAGCGAGAACCTCTTCATGCACCACGAGGCGCTCGACCAGTTGCGTGCTGAGATAAGCGAACTTCACGGGCAGACGGTGGATGTAGCTCGTTTCAAACAGATAACCGGCTTGTCGAGAAAGTACGCTATCCCCTTGTTGGAGTATCTTGACCGGCAACGAATTACCCGCAAAATGGGCGACCAACGGCTGGTGATCTAAGCCTCGTGGTGCTATCTTTGGCCTCGGAACGATGACCAACCCTGAGAACAAAATCAAGCTGATCGAGGATGCTGACGCGACTGGCGAGGTTGCGAAGGTGTATGACGAATGGCGGGCCCATTCGGGCCGGCAGCAGATGCCCGGAATTCTCAAGTGCTTTAGCCATCGGCCTGATTTCCTGCGTGAGGTCATGAGCTTCAGCAATACCGTCCACTTTTCTGAAGGGCACCTCACACGCAGGACCAAGGAGGCGATTGCCAGCTGGGTCTCGTGGCTGAATCGCTGTCCGTATTGACTGGATTCGCATGCTTACTTCCTGCGGGTTCAGGGAGCAGAAGAGCAAATGGTGCAGGCACTGGCCGCGGGAAAGCTTGAAGAGGCGGCGCTCGACGACGCGCATCGCGCGCTGCTGGAATATGTCACCAAGGTGACCGAGGCGGCGTATCGCACTACTCCGGAAGACGTGCAGATCCTGCGGCAACAGGGTTGGAGCGAGCCGCAGATTGCCGAAGCGGTTTACATCACCGCGCTGTTTGCCTTTTTTAATCGCGTGGCGGATGCGTTCGGGATTGCGTCGCAAGGCTATCTGGAGATGAACCAGGCGACCAAGTGAATGGTATGCAGGGGGGCGGGTATTAGGACCGTCGGTGGTTGACTCTGTCCATCCCTCTCCACCACTGCCAAGGTGAGCCGCCACCCTTAACTTTGTCATCCCGACCAGCGGGCGGGACCTGCAGTTATGTTGGTGGGGAAACCAAACTGTAGGTAATTTGCCCAAGGCAGATTCGCTGCGCCCGAAGGTGAAACTGCAGGTCCCTCCCCTACGTTGCGCTCCAGTTCCACGGCAGGCCGGGACAGGCGGGATGACAAAGGGGAGGGTGGTGACTTTTCATTAGCGGCCGTTCGATCGGATGGGCAGAAGGAAAACAGCAGGTCACAGCGCCGGTCCCCCACGGACGCTAACCCCCTGGTGCAGCTCCACCTTTTGGTGGATGCGCACCTCCGCCTCGTCGCGGTAGTGTTCCAGGTATGCGATGGTTTGCCGAGAACGGGGATTAGGTAGGATTGCATGGTGATTGCCGTCGCAGCCCGCACGAAGAGACGCTTACACAATTTCGTTCAGGGCTCGTGCCTGCTCCTGGCCGGTTTCGCCGCTTTAACGGTTGCACTTTATCCTGTCTACGTAATTCGCCCCTTCCGGGAACAACAGCCCGCCGCTCTCCAGCGTGCCCTTTGGGTGCAGTTGCACGACAAGGTGATCCTGTTTGCACTTTTTCTCCTCATCACGCTGTGCGCGCTCTCTATCTGGCGACGCTCAGGTTGGCTAGCAAGACTGTTGTTGTGGGCGCCAGCCATGGGGTTGGCTCTGATCGCAGCCGGGGCGGCATGGTTCAATCCCTACGAACAGCTGATGTTCCACGCTTTCGGAGAGCCGCGGTACGTCACCATTCGGCAAGCCAGCATCGATCCCAAAGACATGGTCATCGCCGTCACCCTGGGCGGGGAGAGCCGCGCCTATCCAATTCGCGAGATGGGCTACCACCACGTTGTGAATGATCGGCTGCATCAGTTGCCCATCGCCGTTACCTATTGAACGCTCTGCCACACGGGTCTGGTCTGGACCCGCAGCATACACGGGCGTGAACTGCACTTTCATCTGGCGGGCATCAACAACCAGAATTTCCTGATGCGAGACCAGGAGACAGGCAGCTTCTGGCAGCAGATTACAGGGACTGCGATCGCAGGTCCCCTGAAAGGCGCAAGGCTCACCTTGGTTCCCCAGGATGAACTTACGTTTGGGTTGTGGAAGAAAGAACAGCCGGAGGGCACTGTGCTGGCGGCTCTGCCACGCGATGCGGCGCACTACGAAAAAGCCACTTGGGAAAGTGAAATAGCTAAACTGCCAACCGTGATTCACGCGACCAAGGGAACGCTGCCCGACCGGGAGACCATTTTGGGCGTGTCGATGAACGGAGCTGCGCGTGCGTTTCCAATGAGTAAGCTGACGGTACAGTCCCCAGTGCTTATCGACGACGTTGGTGACAAACCGATCATGCTTGTGCTTGGTCCAGATGGAAAGTCGGTCCGTGCTTTCTCACGCCAAACGGGTACGAACACGCTGGACTTTTATGGCCGTGGCGGTGGAAATACAGGAGATCCCTGGGTACTGCTGGATTCCAATACACTCAGCGACTGGAGTTTCGAAGGCTGCGCGGTTTCTGGAGATCTGCAAGGACAGTGTCTGACGCGAATCGACGCTCTGAAGGACTTCTGGTTCGATTGGCAGCACTACCATCCCGATAGCAGTATCTATCGGCGTTAAGCCCAGGCCGCTCCCTAAGCTCTAATTGCTGCCCGGTGGCACCACTCCATTCATTCGCAGATACTCCACCATTTGCCCGTAGTGGTCGTACCCGTGTGCCACGGCAAACGCGGCGACCGTGGCAGGTGTGTGAAATCCGTCGGCTCCCTCAATGGCGGTAAACGCATTCTGCGGAGTAATCGTCATGATCTGTGCGTGACCATAGGCAAAGCTCTGCTTGAGAGCTGCCAGAATTTCATCTTTGGTTTTCAGATCGCGCACCTGCTTCGCCGCTGCCGGTGGTGTCGCTCCGTTCAACTTGCTGAAGAAGGAATAATTCGCGCCGGCAATGTGCGTCAGTTGGCCGGCAAAGGTGCGAACAGTTGCAAACTTGGCCGGCGAGCCGGGAGCAAACGTCGCCGCCGTGGGCGCGAAGCCGTACTTTTCCGCCGGCATTGCTTGCGCCACACCCAACACCTGGGTCTCTAGCTGGCTCAGCATGACATCCAATGCCTTGGCCGGCGCCATGGGTTTGCCTGCCTCAGAGGCCGAGTAGGTATCCTGGAAACTTCTCGCTTGTGCTGATGCGCTCGCGACCGCTATGGTGAGCAATCCGATCACCGACCAATTAGAAACTCGCATGCTTCCTCCTTGCCACGGAATACTTCGCTCGAAAACAACCTTCCGATTCTACAGCCTGCAAGACTTTGCTGGTGCCTTCGTAAAGAAAGCCGGTCCTGGGCAAGCCAATCAGCTAGGTGCGTCTTCTCCGCATTCTTCTATTGTTGTGAGAAACACCAGATCCGCTCCATACCAGGATTGCAGTCAGCAGATGTATCCAAAACCACAGGTCGAACCCATGATGCGCATGGATAAAGATCAGGACCAGAACCCTGGGAAGAAAAGCCCATAACACGGCGGCCCAGGGCTGAGGGACAAAAAACCACCACATATGGATCCATCCGATAAATAACGAAAGCCTGGGCAGAAACAAGCTTAAGACAAGAAACCAGATAGGAATCCCGTGCGTCAGCGTCAATATTGGCATTGGCATGTGTTGACTCCCGGCCAGAGTGCATCTTAGTCACCATACCGCGGCAACCTACCCTTGGCTTCCACCGCAATAGCATACCCGTCGCTGGCCGCCCCGCCAATTGTATTCAAGCCGAGAACACGCACAGTTTGTTTCCCCGCTATTGGTAGAATTGCAAACATGCTTCGCAATCGCTCCATGCCTCGCAGCATTGTGATTCCGGAACTGGCATACCCAGACATCGGTAAGGCAATTGATTGGTTGTGCGAGGCGTTCGGATTTACCCTCCGCATTCGCATGGGAGATCACCGCGCTCAACTAAATGTCGGCGATGGGGGCGCGGTTGTCTTGATCGAACCAGGCGCGGGTGTCTCATTGCGGACTGCAGTCATGGTGAGGGTCGAGGATGTCAACGCACACTACGACCATGCCAGGAGAAGCGGTGTAAACATTCTTCGCGAACCCACGGACTTTCCTTACAGCGAACGACAATATAACGTTGAGGACTTCGCCGGGCACCATTGGTGTTTCTCACAATCGATTGCAGACGTGGATCCAAGAGAATGGGGCGGAGCACCGGCCGAACTGTTTGGGCAGGAACGCCGCGGATCGTAAAATGAAGCCATGTTCCTGGTTCGCGCTGTAGAAGCTGACTACGCCCCAATCATCGACCTGGTTAACTTGTCCTTTCGCGGCGTAGGGTCCTCAGCCAGTTGGAACTCCGAAGCAGATTACATCGAGGGGGAGCGGCTCACCGAGTCTCTTCTCAGGGATGACCTGGCGGCCAAGCCGGAGGCATTCCTATTGACCTATCGCGAAGATCCCAACGGCGAATTATTAGGGACGGTTTGGCTGGAGCCGAAGAACGACCGCTTGTGGTATCTTGGTCTGCTCACTGTCCGTCCCGATCTGCAAAACAGGCAGATGGGCCGAGCTCTGTTAGCGGCTGCCGAAGGCTTCGCGAAGCAGCGCGGCGCTGGCCGTATCCGCATGTCCGTGGTGAACGCCCGAGATACTCTGATCGCGTGGTATGAACGCCGCGGTTACCTTCTGACGGGTGAAACCCAGCCCTTTCCCTACAATGACCAACGCTTCGGCAGACCCCTTCGGGAGGATCTGCACTTTGTGCTGCTGGAAAAGGACATCGCATGACCACGCCGGCGTTTAGCTCACGTGACCCACGTAATCGGGTGCGTTCACCTGGACCTGAAATCCGTCTGGATCATAGAACTTGAAGGATTCTTTTGAGGTCTTGTCAGAAAACTTCAGGTTCAGCTCGGACAAGCGGGCTCGCACTGCATCCGCATTGAAGTTCGCAATGCCGAAGTCGTAGTGATCGACGGTGGCGGCCGGATGTTCGCCTTGCTCAATACCGAAGAAGGAATTTCCTACACCCAGGATTTGCACGGTCGGGGATTGTTGACGCAGTGGCATCCCGAAAAACTCCTGGTAGAATTTCGAGGTGCGGTGAAGGTCAGGGACTCGTACCGTAACGTGGTTCAGACTGACCGCTTTGAAGCCGGCCGGGGCCGGCGGAGATGCGAGCGCACCCGGCGCTGCACACGCTCCAGCGGCCAGGGTGGCAAGGGAAACAGCAAATTGACGGCGCGTTAATCTGCCGCACTCCAACTCGCGCAGCATTCTTTCTATTGTTTCGATCATGAAATCCTCCCTATTTCCCGCTTCTCTTCCCTAATTGGTCGAACTATTTGCCTGCTTCTCGCGTCCAGTTCTGTAGGAGCACGCAGCAGGAGTTGATTTGATGTTTACAGATCCCAAGCAGACGTTTCGCGGAATCACACGCGCAGTGTTTGCACGTTTGCGCAAGAAGGCCTCCAAATTCGGTTTTCCCGTCGCTAAGCCCAAGGGCAGCGCGAAGAATGACGGAATCAGCATCCAATGGAATTATGACCCGCAGTCGGAAACCCTGGAAGTGCAATGCAGCACACCGTTCTGGATCAACTCCGCGCGCATTCATGAGGAGCTGCGTCGCGAGATCGAAGCCACGATTCGCTCTGCCCGCGCAGCTTGACCTGGGGCAAAACGGCCGGAGCAGTCGATTTCGCTGAAACATCAGGGCTGGCCAGGCGACTCTTTAAGGTATTGTCGCAGCTCAGCCACGTTGTAGCAGTGGGAGAAAGCCGCGTCACGCAAAATGCGGCCGTTTCCAACCAGCTCGGCCAGCGATTGCTCCATGGTCATCATGCCCTCCGCGCGCCCGGTGGAAATGTGCGAGCGAATCTGGTGGTCCTGACCGGTCCGGATCAGGTTGCGTATGGCTGTCGTGGCCATCAATATCTCTACGGCGGGGTAGCGACCGGCACTATCCGCAGCCGGCACCAGCTGCTGGGTGACGATGGCCACCAGGGCCAGAGATAGCTGCTGGCGAATTTGCGACTGATGACCAGCGGGAAAAATATCGAGTATGCGCGAGATGCTCTGAGACGTGTCGTTGGTGTGCAGCGAGGAGAGGACCAGATGCCCGGTTTCGGCTGCCGTAAGCGCCGCAGACATGGTCTCAGCATCACGCATCTCTCCTACCAGGATTACATCGGGGTCCTGGCGTAATACAGCCCTCACCGCTTGCGCAAAGGAGGGCGTGTCGTGGCCCACTTCGATCTGTTCCACGATGGAGTTATGGTTGGCGTGCTCGTACTCGACAGGATCCTCGATGGTGATGATGTGATCGCGGCGGCGGGTGTTGATGAGGTCAAGCAGCGCAGCGAGGGTGGAAGTCTTGCCACAACCAGTCGGACCCGTGAGCAGCACCAATCCTTGCCGCCGTTCCGCCAGTTGGGCCAATGCCGCCGGCAGGTGCAACGATTCGAGGGATGGGGTCTGCGCCGGTAGCAGACGAATGGAGGCCGCCAGGGTCCCGCGCTGATAATGGAAGTTGGCACGGAATCTTCCGATCTGACTCCGTGCGAAACAGAAGTCCAGCGACCGATTCCCTTCTAACTCTTCTGCCTGACGGGCGGTTAGCAAGGGCAGCAATAAGCTGCGTATTTCCTCCGCCGATAAAGGCTTGCCGGCGGCTGGTGAGAGAGAGCCCTTGACCCGCAGCGCGATCGCTGAACCGGCCACCAACACAATATCGGAAGCGCCCCGTTGGGCGGCGAGCACTAATAAGCGGTCAATGGAAGAATTTCCGCCGCTGATGGTTCCAGCCCGCGAACGATTCAATTCATCGACGAGCCGCGAAAGTTCATTTCCAAAGGCAGCCATAGGCCCTTTCAGCAAGCGGAATGGGATATGTCAACATCCTAATCGCAATCCCCGAGAACCACTAAATTCGGCCACAGTTAGCAACCGCCGAGATCCCCAATTGCATGCCGGGAGCGGTATGCTGTAAGGCTATGAACTGGTTACCTTCACTGCGCGCCATAATCATTTTTGCCGTCCTCATGGCTTTTTTCGCAGCTGCCTACTGGGCCTGCGCCGGCCATGGGAGCTAACCATAAACTAAGTGGGGAGTAAGGCTGCGTCTGGACCAGGGCGTCATGCTGTTGCCGCGGTCGGGCCACGCATCGGCGGCTCAGATGAGGATCGTGGTCTAAGTTGACTGTATCCGAGAGTGGCGGTGAAGGTCCCGGCGGTCCGCGAGATTCAATTTTGAGCTATTCGGTTTGCCTATTTCGGCCATAATGGGATGACTCCAGCGAGGCTGCAGGCAGGGCTAAGCGAGCTCGCCGAGACTCTCCGCGTCCCTGAGGTTTCTGGATGGAAATACAGATCGGGAGCAGTAAGGCCGGTATGGCTCCCGCAGCACGGTGTGTGGTTGTGGTCCCCTGTTTTAACGAGGCGGCACGCCTGCAACCGCTCCGCTTTTCCGAGTTTCTGGTGCAAGATCAGCAGGTGGACTTCCTATTTGTGAACGATGGCAGCAGGGATGCAACCCTTAGCGTGCTCGAGGCCTTGCGTGCTAAACATCCAGAGCGTATCCACGTACTGGATAAGCAGCCCAATGGAGGTAAGGCTGAGGCGGTACGAAGCGGTATGCTGGCCGCGATCGATTTTGAAGGCGTAGCCGTCACGGGCTTCTGGGATGCGGACCTGGCTACGCCGTTGGAGGTTATTCCTCAATTACTAAACAAATTGACGGAAGATCCCGAACGGCAAATGATTTTCGGTTCCCGGGTGCGTCTTCTCGGCCATGCCATTCATAGGAGGCTCCTCCGCCATTACCTCGGGCGCTGCTTTGCTACGGCGGTTTCTATTATCTTAGAGCTGCCGATTTACGATACGCAGTGTGGCGCGAAGCTTTTCCGGGTTACCCCGGAGTTGAAATCGATTCTCGCTTCGCCCTTCCAGTCACGCTGGATCTTTGACGTCGAAATCATCGCGCGATTTATGGCATTGCATAATAAGGACGCGGCCTTTGCTGAGCGGGCTATTTACGAGAATCCGTTGCCGCGCTGGGAAGATGTGGCCGGCTCGAAGGTGGGACCGCTCGACTTCTTCACCGCATTCTACGAGCTAATGAAGATACGCCGCACTTTTCAGCGGACGATGCGACCCTAGAGTATCGGGGTGGATTCGCACTTGAGGTCAGCACCGGAAGTGCTTGAGGATTTGCCGCGCCGGGGGTGAAATCGTAAGCCATGAAGGTTCCGGGAATCCTCTTCCTCACGCTTGCGTCTACGCTTTCTGCGCTGGGCCAACAGGTTGTCAACCCTCGCGCCTCGGTGGTTGACGTGAGCTCCCGGCAAGCTACGCTGAGGTCCACCACCGATCCCCTTCTGCGCGCAGCAATCCAGGGTCTAGGCTCTTGCGTCGCCACCCCGTTTGTCGCTGCGCCCGTGGGCCGCATGAATATTCCGCACCACTATCTCTCGGGCTCGAGCGGCCCGGTCAATCCGGCCGAGGCGCCGGCCACCCTCATCTACGAGATGTTTGAAAAGCGGATCACTGCGGGGATGAATCAGTACCTTGCCACGGGCAGTCACAGCGAGTCCGGCTGTGCCCTGGCGCAGCTCGATGGGTGGGCCCAGGCACGCGCACTGCTGGACTACGATCGCCAGGAGTCTTCGCAGGCCTGGTACCAGGTCGAGTGGACGCTGAGCTCCGCAGGTATCACAGATTCGGTCCTGGTTAACGACTCAACCCTGGACACCATGCAGGAAAAGCGAGTTACCGCCTGGCTTGACACCGCCGCGCACAAAGATATCTCGTCCGAGATGCCGGGCGATACCAATAACAATCACCACTACTGGCGTGCCCTCGCTGCAACCGCCATCGGGGTTACCGCCGCAGACGACGCGCTCTTCAGCTTCGGCGTTAAAACCTACCAGGAAGCTATCGCTGAGATTGACGCCAATGGCGCTTTTCCAAAAGAGATGGCGCGTCACGAGAACGCGACCCACTACCAGGGCTTCGCGCTGCAACCCCTGGTCCTCATTGCGCAATTGGGTACACGCCAAGGTATTGACTTGTACGCTTACCGGGCTCAAAGTCGCAGCCTTCGCGACGCCATTGTTTTCTTCGGCCGTGCCGTCGACGATCCTAACCTGATCAGGCCGTATACCACCGACGCGCAATCCTCTCACTTCGGTTCGAGCGACTTCGCGGCGTTCGTCTTCTACGCCGCCCGATTTGGCACCGGTGGTTTGCCACCGGCCATCGTCAATGCGCTTAAACAGCCGACGGAAAGCACGCGCATCGGCGGCAGCACTACCATCATGGCGGCTAAGTAGGTACGGCGTTTTCCTCGCCGCGTTGACCTTGGTTGGTCGCCATAGCATTGGCGTGTGGTCCAGTTCACCCAGGACTGCATCCTGGGTCATTCTCAGCCCTCCCTTCGGGACTTATCGCGGTGGATAACCCTACCCGGGACTACCCGGGATTTCCTGTACGCTGCTCTGGGCACATCTGCGTATGCGTCTTTCTTTACGGAAAGCTGCACGAGGCTCAGTGACTCCACCAAACCACGCAGGAAATCCGGGTCTGTCCTGGGCTATTCTCAGCCAGGACTATCCAAATTAACGGCAAGATACGGTTTTTCGGCGTGTATTTTGTTGGCAGCATTAAGACGAGCGGTAGGGTACAAAATCAGGTCGCCGGAGGATTACCCGATCTACCCATCCATCCGTAACAACGTTGCATGGAAGCGCAAACCCTCACTTTGTCATCCCGCGCGAAGCCGAGGGACCTGCTGTGCGCCTTGACGTCAAACAAAGGCCATCTCTGGTTCGCCACTGCACGCCGGATAGGTTGTTTAGGACAAACAAACTTCTTGGTTAAGACTTGCGAGCCACTGGTAGGGCCTTTGTTTGGTATCAAGGCGCACAGCAGGTCCCTCGGCTTCGCTCGGGATGACAAAGTGGGGGTTTGCGCCTCCATGCAATGTTTTCGCTTATGGATGGGTAGAACCACGGCAAAGAACTAACTTGAACAAGATTGACTCTCAGCCGTCCCTGCGGGACTCAACTACGAGAGGCTCGTTAACACGCAGGGGCCTTAGACGTTTTCGCCTGTTGGGCGATAGCAGAGGGACAGTCACTCTATTGCAACTCAAATAAACCAATTTGAAGCAATTAGGGTGACATTTATTTGACAATTCTCTGACAACCCGCCTCATCCTGAGCGCCTATGGTGAGCGACGGGTCAACTCCTCAAGAGAAACCCATCTTCACTCAAAGTCAGGACAGGTAAAACCGATAATGGAAACTCCAGTGAGCAACATCAAGCGTCCAGTGAACCGCCGCTCTTTTATGAAAAGCGGTCTTCTGGCAGGAGGCGCAGCAGCAGTGGGCGCTGGGATGGTAACAAACAAATCCTTGGCACAGGAACGCGGTAGAATCAATCGGGGCGATGCCGCCATCCTCCGGTTTCTGGCAGCGGCAGAACTGATCGAATCTGACCTTTGGATACAATATGCGGAGCTGGGTGGCATCGGCAACGACCAGCCGATTGAAATAAATCCAAACCCAAATCCGCCGTTGAATAACTACCAGCTGGCCTTGTCAAATCTGGATTCTGATGGCCCACAATACATCACGAGCAACACAAATGATGAAATAAGCCACGCTGCCTTTATCAATGCCTATCTCGAGTCCCGGGGAGCTGAGCCGGTTAACTTCACCCAGTTTGAGACTTTGCAGGGAAGCACCGCTCCAGGATCATCCGGCAAGCCGCGGCTCACGAATCTGATGCACCTCAATGTCGATACCAGCTGGTACGTTCGCTATCGCAGCACGACCAACCCGGATTTGGGCGCCACCTTTCCCCAGGCA
Organism: uncultured Acidobacteriaceae bacterium; assembly: GCA_963721125.1. Lineage (GTDB taxonomy): Bacteria > Acidobacteriota > Terriglobia > Terriglobales > Acidobacteriaceae > PALSA-350. The sequence continues at coordinate 1,381,761 of CAVRHZ010000002.1, forward strand.
CTCACGCTGAATGGGGTTACCGCGATTCCCAGAAACAATAACGATCTCACCGGTACGGCCAACAGCCAGTTTCCCACAGCCGTCCCCGACCATATCCAGGCGATTGCCAATACAGCCGCCTTTCACTTTGGAATGATCGAGCAGGGCGGCACGAGTCTATATGCAGCCATGAGTCAGAAAGTGTCGGACCCAGAAGTACTTATGGTTACCCTTGGCATTGGTGGAGACGAGATCGCTCACTTTCTGGAGTGGGTTGATTTCGCGGGCAACGGAGTGCAGCAGCCTGTGGCGCCGTTTACGGATCCCGTATCCGGCCTGACGTTTCGGGATTTTTTCAACAACCCACCGCTGCAGCCTCCCAGCCTGGTTCAGCCCAGCCTGATCTTTCCAGTCGCTTGCGAATTCATCGACCCAAGCCTGCCCAAGGTCGCAATCATTCGTCCGCTGACCGATAGATTTGCGGGCGCAACGGCTTCGGTCGCAGCCCTCACGGCCGATGGATTGTTCACCGGTCAGAGCAGGCAGTTCCTGGCCACGCTTGCGCAGCTGGCATATGAAGCAGATGCCGCCGTCCGCTATGCGTAACCTTTCTCAAGGGAGTTAGTGTTACATCGAGAGTCGGGGCCTTTGCTGTTTCAGGAAGGCCCCGATAAGAAGCTAGTTACCAGCGCTCGATGCACCAGACGGATTGGCAACAAAACGCGGCGGAGTGGGCTCGGTGGCAAATTGCCAGGCGGTGAGATAAGCGAGCTTGAGTATCTTCTGCATCTTGGGGAAATCAATCTTGTCTACGGTGTCGGTGGTGTGGTGATAGTCGGGATGAAAGCCAGTGAACCACCAGAGCGCTGGGATGTTATGCAGCACAAATGGAAATTGGTCGGAGCGGAAGAAGATGTTCAGCGCTGATTCGTGGTCGAACCGGTCATCCAGCGTCAGGCCGACTAACTTATTCTGCTGCTTGACGGTGCGGTCATAATCGGGTGAGTAGAGCGCGCCGATCAGGTTGAGACGATTCGTGGTATCACTCGGTATTGTGATCACTCCGTCGGTTTGCGGACTGCGAGCCTCGTCTCGGCCGATCATGTCGAAGTTGATTTGGGCGCGGGTGGTGGCCAGCGGACGCAGTGGATGAGCGGCCATCCAGTAAGCGCCCAGAAGGCCGCGCTCCTCGCTGGCAAAGACGACAAACAGAATAGAGCGCCTGGGTCTAGCCGGGTTGGCGGCAAAGGCGCGTGCCAGGGCAACTACACCGACAGTGCCTGAACCGTTGTCATCGGCGCCATGCCAGATCTGCGGGCACGGATGCGGGTCGGGTGGTGTGGTGACCGGCGGATGCGTGGGATCGGCGCATGGAGCTGTGCCATCGTGATCGTGATGCGCCGTGATCAGGATAGTTTCAGACGCAAGCCGCGGATCGCTGCCGGGCAACAGAGCAGCGACATTGTTGGTAACCCCGGTGCGCTCGGCGCTGTTGCGAAAGTGGAGAGCCAGGGTGGTGTCTGACAGAGGCCGTGATTTAGGCTTGAGGTCGCGATCGATCGCTGTTTGTGCGGCGCTCAGAGTGGTACCTGTGGTCGCGAAGAGCTGCGCTGCCACGGCATCTAATACAGTTGCGGATGGGATATGCACCTCGTCATCCTGGATAGCCTGAAGCGGCAAGGGGATGGGCCGCACGGCACTGGAGCCGATGCGCGCAATGCGCTCCGCACTGGTGAGATGCTTGCGGTTGGGCTCAGCCACGATAACGACCGCTACCGCGCCGTGAGCCTGCGCATTCATGACCTTCACCCGTGTGGTCGCGTAGCGCGTGTTTCCAGTTCCGTTGAAGATCGAGCGGGGATCGTTCTCCTGTGGTTCATGATCAAAGATAAGCACGATCTTGCCGTGGGCGTCGATGGAGGAGTAATCATCGTAGCCGAGCTCCGGGGCGGTGATACCGTAGCCGGCAAAGACGACGGGCGCAGTGAGATCCACCGCGTGCTTGTAAGCGCCTACCATATCTGGAGCGCGCCAAACCGTGGACTTGCCGGCACGGTTTAGCGTCATCGTGGAAGCATTGCGATCGGGGCGATACTCGATGAGCGTGAATGGCTGCAGGTAGACGGGCTTGCCGGCTCCGTCTTTCACCGGCGGCTGCAGGCCGGCTTCGGCGAACTGGCCGTCGATCCACTTCGTGGCCAGCTCATCACCCGGCTGAAGGCTCAAACGGCCGCCGAGCTCGTCCGAGCTGATGTAAGTGAGATCACGACGCAGGTCGGATTGCTGGATCGCCTGGAAGCCGGGCATTTCTTTTGCGGGAACGCCCGTTTGTGGGGCTGCTGCAACGAGAGCCAGGGCGGTTGCATATGTGGCAACGATCAGGCGCATGGAACTCCTCAAGCTGAGATGTTTTGAACGCGGTCATTACAGCGTACCGGATTGTGCCATAGCGGGGTCGAATAGGGCCAGGACGCGTGTAGGACCCGGGCGGGTGCCCCACGTCCGACTACTGCCCCGGGTTGCCGTTGGAGCGTACTTGGGCCGGAAAGGCACCCTGAGCGAAGCGCCTCGTAGATTGATCGAGTGACAGTGCGCTTGTGGCGCGCCATAAATCTGCGCGGCGCTTCGCTCAGGATGACGATCCTGCGGGTGCCAAAGTGGAGGCGGTGACTTTTATTGGGAACCGCAAAATCGGAGGGACAGAGAACCGCAGATCCCTCCACTGCGCTTCGCTCCGGTTCCACGGCACGCCGGGACAGGCGGGATGACAATTTTGTGGGAGTTTAACGAAAACACTCCACAATTACCGCTTAAGGGACCGAGCCCTGGGGGTCCTCGTCCTCTCTACAGTACTAGAGAAACCAAGACTGTTAGGCCGGTTTCTCCTGCTTTGCCTTCAGGTCCTTGAGCAAGGTTTCAATGTGCTCTTCCCGGTCTAACGCAGCGAAGCGGTCTTCCAGCGAGTCCCCGCCCAGCAACTCTACCTCCGCTTCATTGCGCGCCTCGCGGCCTACAATGCGCGACTTCATTCGATCCAGCGACACTGAGTTCTGTTGCTTACTGATGGTTTGGCGGGCCTCGGTGGCCCGGCTGACCATCCGTGTTCTTCGGTCTTGCGCGATCAGCAGTTCGCAGCGGCTGCGCGTCTCCACCAACTTCTGGTCCAGCTTGCGCAGCGCAGTGCGCAGCGTGTCCGCTTCCGCGTGCTGATCCTCGAGCTGCTGCGAAAAGCCCTTGGCAATCTGATCCTGGCTCAAGGAACGCTCGAGCGCTGCACGCGCCAGATCGTCGTGTCCCTTCTTGACTGCCAGCTCGGCCTTGCTGCGCCATTCCGCCGCGGTGTCCATATGCTCCTTTCGCTTCTTCTCCAGCAGGTGCTGGTCGGCGATCGCAATCGCCACCTGAGTCTTTAGCTGCATGAACTGGTTCTCCATGTCCAGCACCAGCTGCCGCAACAGCTTTTGCGGATCTTCGGCCTTATCGATCAGGTCGTTAAGGTTCGCTCGAAGCAACGTGCTTACCCGTTCCAGTAGTGCCATATCATCCTCCTTCGACTGCTGTTACCTGATTGCCGAGCCGTTTCCGTCATGCCGCGGCTGCATGCCCTTGACATTGGTCATCAACTCGGCAACGTTCATCCCCGAGAGCGATTCAAAGAGCGCCGGAACCTGGGACGCAATCTTCATCATGTCCCCAGTGAGTTTGTTGGCTCCGGTGATTCCATCGCTTCCAGTGGAGACGATGGTGATCTTGTCCACCTTGGACAGAGGTTCGGAGAGGGCGCGCATCACTTCGGGCATGGCGGCAATGAGCCGGTCGACGACCGCCGCCTGCGACCACTCCTGATACGCTTCCGCTTTGACGTTCATGGCCTTGGCTTCCGCTTCGCCCTTTTGAAAGATGATGGAGGCTTCGGCTTCACCCTGCATCCGCGTCGCCGCGGACCGGCCTTCGGCTTCCGCCGTCAACCGTGACTTCTCCGCCGCTGCCAGGTTCTCAATCCGCTGGCGCTCAATCTCCGCGCCCTTCAACACGGTCGAGATCAGTTCCTTCTCGTGACGCAGGATTTCCGCTTCCTGCACCTTGATCTGTTGCTCCTTCTCCACCTGCTGGATCTTTACCTGCTCCGCCATTACCCGCTGCTGCATCACGTTGGTCTGCAACTCGTAGGACTTGTCTGCGGTCGCCTCCTGCTTGCGGCTCTGCTCGGTGAATTGCGCCTTCTGGATATCCAGGTCACGCTGCGCCTCGGCTTGCTTGGCCAGCGACGCCGTCTCCGCAATCACGCGCTCCTGGTCGGCCTGCGCCTTGGCAATGGCCGATTCACGCAATGCGTTCGCCCTGCGGATGGCGGTATCACGCTCTGCTTCCGCGGCCGCTACATCGGCGTCGCGCTTGATCCGCGCCACGTCGGGCCGGCCCATATTGGTAATGTAATCGTTCTTGTCACGTACCTCTTTGATGGTGAAGGATACGACTTCGAGCCCCATCTTGCTCATGTCATCGGCGCAGGTGGAGCGCATGCGATCGGCAACCATCTCCGGCTCTTTGACAATCTGCTCCACGGTGAGCTGGCCGATGATGCCGCGCAGGTGACCTTCCATTACCAGCCGGATTAATCCCTCGCGCTGCGGTGGGGTTTTGGTGAGGAACTGCTCGGCGGAGGTCAGGATCGATTCCTGATCAGAACGCACTTTGATTTGCGCCACCGCCTCCACGGTGACTGCGACACCCTGCTTGGTGTAGAGATCCTGTTGCGGCGCAACGTCAAACGACATCAATTCCAGCGAGAGCTGGCGGCTGCTTTCCACCATGGGAAAGATCACCGTGCCGTGTCCCTTCACCACTCGCGGTCCGCGAAAACCGTAAACGATGATCGCCTCGTTTGGACCTGCCTTGCGAAACATCTTGGCGATCATACCCAACAGCAAGATGAGAGCAAGAACGCATAAGCCAACGACAACCACAACTGTGTTGATCATAAGTGCCTCCTGATCCTTCCATCAGGAACCATCGAACTACGTTTGTGCTCTCTTCATCCGGGTCGAGAGCGATTCGCTGCCGGAGACTTCATCCCAGCAACGTACATAGGCAACGCCTCGTTCGTAGCGCATCACCACCACCTCCATGTCGCGCGCAATCGGCTGCCCGTTGTCGCTGCGCGCCGGACTCGAGCGCCGGGCACCGTTCTGCGAATACAAAATCTCCCCCGTGCCCTCACCGCGAATGGTTCCGCTGACGCGCCCAATTACGCCTGTCATCTCCGTTTCCTCCGCGGTGAGCGCCTTGTCATGCGGCACCAGCACCCTGGCCAGGAACCAGAAGATCAACAGGCCACCAGCAATGCCGCTGAGGGTCGCCAGCGCCAGAATGGCCGGGCGTCACGAAACCGCCATAGCGTTCGAGCAGATAACCGGCCCCACCAAACCAACAGAGAAAGGCAGTGAGGGTAAAGCCATTCACCGGCGGAGACGCCGCGGCTGCCAGCGCCGTGGGCGTGGGCATGGCCGATATGAATCCCGCGGTGCAGGCCAAAGTGGAGATGAGGATGGAAACCGCCCGCCAACGAAACCGCGGTCAAGGCCAAGGCCTACACCAAAACAGATCAGGTAGAACATTTCCCAGTTCATCGGTTTTTCTCCTTTCCCGTGCGTTTTGCTTTCCCGGCTGGACCCTTTACTTGAAGAGTTGCCGCCACGGGCAACACTTTAAAGCGCTTATCGCTTCTTGCGGCCGGTCGCAATACTTCAACCAATCGATCAACCAGCCCCGGGGTCTCAATCAATGCCTCCATCAACAGGAGGCATTGCCTGGAATCCGGATGTTTGGCCAGGGCCAGCAATGCTTCTTGAGCTCGGGATCACGGGGAAACCGCTCCGCCCCGTTCACCAGCCAGAGGTCCAGCTTGTCATCCAACACCCGCGCCTCGCTCATCAGCTCGGCGTGGTATCCCTCCGGGTCATCGACCAGGTAGCCGGGATGGACCTTGAAGAACTTGGCCAGCAACTGCCGTGTGGTGTTGGTCAGGTGCGGTCGCGCTCCGCTTTCGATTTGCGACAGGTACGACTGGCTCATGGAAGCCTTCAGCTCGGCCTTGATGGCGCGCACCAGCTCCTGCTGGGTCATCGCACGTTCCTTGCCGCGTAAGCTGCCTTCCACTTCCCGCAGGTACCGTAATTTCTCGCCCAATTTCATGGTTATTGCGATCCGGGATAATAATATCGCAATCTGCAATTCTGTCAAGCAAGGCAGGTGATGGAGAGCGCGAAGGTGTTTTGCCGATGAGATTTACGTTCGCCTGGACGAATCGTTGGCCTCTTCGGGAACATCAACATTGTGAGTAAAAATACGCCAGCCGGGTCAAACCAAGGGGCGGCGATTCCGGGTTCACCATCGTGCGCATACTCCACTTTCTACCGCTCTCTCCCGTGTTGTTGGCCATGTTGTGCGTGTGGCAGCCGGGGGCAGCTATTGCCGCTTCAGTTCCTAACAGTGCACTGGATCCGGTCGCGGCCGATCTGGCCGCAGGCCGGGCAGACGATGCAATTTCGCGCCTGAATTTGTCCCTCACGGCACAACCGGCAGATGCGGAGGCGCACAATTTGCTATGCCGCGTCTACTACCAGGAACAGCGATGGGATGATGCCATCCACGAGTGTGAGGCGGCGGTCCAACTGGCTCCGCAGGATAGCAACTACCACCTCTGGCTAGGCCGAGCGTACGGCGAAAAAGCGGATGCCATCCATTCCATAAAAGCCTATGGTCTGGCCAAAAAGGTGCACAGCGAATTTGAGCGTGCAGTCCAACTGGACAGCAAGAACGTAGATGCTCTCTCCGACCTGGGCGAGTTCTATACGGCTGCCCCGGGGCTTGTCGGCGGGGGTAAGGACAAGGCCCAGGCGGTGGTACAGAAACTCGAAGCGCTTGATTCGGTGCAGGCGCACCAACTAAAAGGTCTGCTGGCGGAGAAGGAAAAAAACTATCCCCTGGCAGAGAGCGAGTTCAAGGCGGCGGTGGAAGCCTCTGGCCGGGCTCCCGATGCATGGATGACGCTGTCCTCCTACTATGCGCGGCGCAAGCAATGGGATCAGATGCTGGAGGCGCTGCATACAGGGATGGATGCCGATGCAAAAGCAGCCAAGCCCCACGGGCCGGCACTGGTGGATGGGGCTGGGATTCTTAGCCGCCACCAGCGGGAACCGCAGCTTGCCACCCAGCTACTGCAACTCTATCTGGCATCGCCGAATCAGTCGGCTGATGCGCCCGCCTTCCAGGTGCATGTGCAACTGAGCCGATTGCTAGAGCAGCAGGGCGATCACACCGGAGCCCAGGAGCAAATCGCAGCCGCAGCCGCCCTTGCCCATGACTATCACCCACCTGCGCCGAAAGCGGTTCGCAATTAGTTTCTTCGCTTTCTTAGAACCCAGGTGGTCATGCAGCGATAATCCTGCACGATGGTCGTCTTTAGTGGATCTACGAGGACGGCATTCATTTTCTCCGTCCACTCCAGAAGCATCTCCTCATCCACCAAGAACCATTCTGAGCCGTCCCCCACCACGAAAATATTTCCCCGCACCGGCCTGAAGTCCATTCCGATTCTGGAACCCAGCCGGCAGAACAGCATGCCGCCGGGCCTAAGCACCCGCCACAGTTCGCGCAACATCGCCTCGAAGTGCCGGTCATCGCGGGCAAAGTGAAGCACCGAATTGCAGATCACGACGTCGGCGAACCCGTCTGAAAACGGCATGCGCTCGATCGCTCCTAGCTGGAAGTTTTCTGCCGGCAACCCTGTGGCCAGGGAGGCGGAAAGTTGCCGGACATGCTCAATTGCGTCGCTATCCCCATCGAGTGCGAATATCTCGCATCCCTCGCGCAGCAGATGTACCAGGTTGCGCCCGTAGCCGCAGCCTGCATCGAGCACCCGCATTCCGGACGCGATGTTGCCGCGTAGAATCTGGTCGAACACGTAGATGTCGATCTGCCCGAACTGCTCCTGAACGCTTAGTGTCACTTAGTCACCCGTACCCGTTCTCTCAGAAAATTCTCTCCACGAAGAAATGCTCGCTGCGGCGAGGTAAGCCGTGCCCTTCAGTGTACCTGGACATGTGTTACGTTGTGGACCTGAGACATACGTTACAACCCCCTTGCGGTGGAGACGGGTTCGAGTTGAGAGGGTACGAGAAGACAGATATCAAGTCGTCGAGGCCGTGGGAATGTGGGAATCCCGGAGGGATTTTCCAAAGAGTGTGGGAAGGGTGGGAAGCCGGCTTTATGGCTTTCCATGCTTTCCGCCGCACCATCCTAATAGATCAATCCTGTTGGTAAGCGTTGCCAGAAAGGCTGTCTAAACTCGAAAATCAGTAGTGGGGCAACGGGTATCTCGATGTGGCGAACAAGACGTAATTTATGTACGCTGCATACTATCTAAATCCAGCAGGGGCAGCCAGCACTCGGCGAATCGGTAAGTCCATGGATGCCCTCGCAGGTCGGTAAACCATCGGAGGGGCGCAATGGGATTGTCCTGGCAACAAGGTCCGCTTTCGCCCGGAGCTATCGGTCGTTTCCTCGTTCCCGAACCACTGCCCAAGAGACTCCTCTATGCCGAGCCCCTGCGTCGCCGCATGCGCGTGCGTTTCGGCGGAAACTGGATCGCCGATAGCGAGCACGTCCTTCTCCTCTTTGAGCCCGACCGCTATCCAGTGGCGTACTTCCCTGAGGCGGACATTATTCCAGGCGCCCTACAACCCGCAGAAAACACAACCCGGCACCGCGACTTGGGGCCTACCGCGTGGTACACCGTCCGCGTGGACGAGCATAGCGCAACCCGTGGAGCGTGGCAGCATACCGACTTGCCCGCCTACGCAAGTGAACTGCGGGGACGGATTGCGTTCGCTTGGCCGGCGATGGACGCCTTCTATGAAGAGGACGAACGCATCGTGGGACATGCCGCCGACAGCTACCATCGCATCGACATCCGCCAGACTTCGCGTAACCTCGTGGTTCGCCACCATAACCAGCTTGTCGCCGATACCAAACGGCCGCTTGTCCTGTTCGAGTCCGGCTTTGCGCCACGCTGGTACGTCCCGCGTGCCGACATTGATCAAGCCGCGCTGACCTTCGTTGAACATCAAACCTTTTGTCCTTACAAGGGAATCTGCAGTTACTACGATATTGGCGATGCGCGTCTGGCGGCCTGGTCGTATCGCGAAGCTTTTTCGGAGGTCCGCCGCATCTCCGACCTGGTCTCATTCGAACCAGACATCGTTTCGGTCGAACTTGACGGCACGCGGCTGCACCTTGAGCCGGGACAGACCGTGATTCCACACGGTCCCGATCGAGAACTTACCGTTGATGAGGCGCACCCACGCCAATAACAGGATTTAACAGATGGAGCATTCGAGCGCTATGGCTCGACTACTATTGGTAAACGTTGGACTTCCACGCGACATCGAGTGGAGAGGCCGAACCGCGACATCAAGCGGACGGCCTGGATTCTACTTCCGCGTTCTGGAAGAGGGCAAAGTAAGCGCCGACGCCGGGCCGGTGTTTGTCACAACTGCGAGAGCGGTTTGGTTTCAGGAACGGTCGCCTACGGGCAAGAGCCGCTCGACAAATCCGCTGAAGGTAATCTTCTCGTCTGCTGCTCACAGCCGATGAGCGCCGTGGTTATCGATTTATGAAGCCTGACCGCAATCGGTTCTTGAGACCGCCGACTCTATCCTTCGCAACTGCTCGCGTGGATTTGATGAACGATCGCACTCGCTCACTCCCAGGGGCGGCCTCAGGCCTCAAGTGGAGAATCAGAGTGCCACATATCAACCCGAATCCGAGGCGCGGAGCAACGAAGGCGACCAGCAGAGCGGCAGTAAAGCTCGTAAGGACCCCGAGAGATCGGCCTCTCGCCATACGCATCACACCCTCTGGCAGACGTCCGGTGTCTGCGTGGGTTAGGACCTCGTGCTCGAAGAAGTTGTACGCAATATCGATGCATACGAACAATCCTGCGTAAAACACCACAGGGGATGAAGCGAGCCGCGTGCGCGCAACCCACGCGGTCGCAAACGGCAGCAGGGATACCAGGAACAGATGAATGAAGTTGATCCACATTAATTTCAGTGTCGGAGGACCTGCGAACCGCATGAGGTGGTGGTGGTTTATCCAGATTATGGCAATGAAGAGGTAGCTACCTGCATAGCTGACGGCCGTGGGCCACAGAGGCCAGAGAGCCGAGAACGCCGGCTGATCAGGCGGACGGAGTTCCAGAACCATTATCGTCACGATGACCGCGAAGACCGCATCGGAATATGTGGCGAGCCGATCAGAGGTTGTCTTTTTCTCGTGCATGGAAGGATCCTCGAAGGCAGCAAGAACTCAGCTAACATGGGTACGAAACAGACGGGCGACATACGCAGCAATGCGAGCTTCAGTACGACGACCTGAAGATAATCGCCCAGACCGAAAGAACCAGCGATGCGACCCTGCTGGTAGCATCGCATAGGAGACGCGCCGTGAAAATAGCGACTTTCTCAGTTGAAGTGATTACTCTGCCGGTGAGCAATATCGAGCGAGCGATCCGGTTCTATGGCGACCAGATGAGCTTCAAGCTCGACGTTGATTATTCACCGAATGACGCGTTTCGAGTCGTGCAATTCACTCCGCCGGGTTCTGGCTGCTCGATTCAGTTCGGCAAGGGACTCACAGATGCACCCGCGGGTTCAATCCGCAATGTCTATCTCGTCGTTACGGACATCGAGGCCGTGCGGAGCCTTCTGCTAGAACGCGGTGTCGAGGTCAGTGAGATTCGGCATAAGACGCCCGTCGGAGCCTGGAACGGAAGTTTTGCACCAGGGTCCGACTTTGCGCACGGAGATTATGCCAGCTTTGCCAACTTCTCCGACCCGGACGGCAACAGCTGGGTGCTACAGGAGCGGGGCTACCACAAGGCGTGATGTGAGGTGGATGGCTGCCTGCGCGACCATGCGCAGCACAGTGAAGACATATCTAAAGAGAATGAGTGGATGCAGTCGGGCAATCTACGTCTCATGACCGTCCAGTCTCAATTGTTGATTTCAGGGCGAGTTACTAACTCGATAAGAACGGCAAGCGTTAATCCAAGATACAACTCTCTTTCCAGGGCATACACCATCGTCGTGTGTCCCCAAACACCGAGTACCCGTAGCCGTCGCGCTTCGCTGTAAACCATGTCTCCGGTCTGTTTCCGCAAGTGCTAAGTACGCTCACCCTTCCTGCCACATACCCGACGCGGCTAAAGAGTCTGGGTGAGAACCGGAAGAGAAACCGCAGATCCCTCCACTTCGCTACGCTCCGGTTCCACGGCACGCCGCACTGGACAAGGCCGCGTACGCGGCTTTCCGACTCTAAATCCCGTACCCTTCAGCAAGTTTCTAGCGAGCCGTCCAGCCACCGTCGATCACCAGCGTGTGCCCGGTGATGAGGGAGGCGGCCGGCGAAGCGAGAAAGACGACGGCTCCGGCTACTTCGATCGGCTCTCCAATGCGATGCAGGGCGGCGATTCGGTCAATCACATCCTGGCGATATGCAGGGTCGGCTAGAGCACTCTCGGTGCCCGGGGTGTGGATGAAGGTAGGCGCCACTGCGTTTACGTTGATGTTGTACTTGCCCCACTCCACCGCCAGGCACCTGGTCAGGTGAACGATGCCCGCCTTGGTCATGCAGTAGATCGACTCAGTCGGCAACGCGGCGAACGCGGCTTGCGAGCTCATGTTGATAATGCATCCGCTCTTCTGCTGCATCATGACCCGTCCTGCAGCCTGGCAGGCGAGAAAGGTGCCTTTCAGATTAATGGCCACGGTCCGGTCAAAATCTTCTTCGGTTACGTTTTCCGCCAGGTTATCGGGTGCGATCCCCGCGTTGTTAACCAGTATGTCCAAGCGGCCGAACTGCTGCACGGTGGCAGCGACCGCCCGGCGGATCTGCTCCGGGCTGGTCATATCCATCTGCAGCGGCAGAGCTTTCCTTCCCCGGCCAACTACCTCGGCAATCACCCCGCTATCGGCCGTAATCTCACGCAAACCAAGCGCGACATCTGCCCCTGCCTCGGCCATCGCGAGGGCAATCGCCCGGCCCAATCCGCGCGCCGCTCCAGTCACCAGGGCAACCTTGCCCTGCAAATCAAATTCAGGTAACGCTTGCATTCTTCTCCCTCACCCGCCGTGAACTTCTTTCTGCTGGCTGACACTGCTGCCGTCCCCGCTTTTCAATCGGCTGAAGACGATCGTGGATAAGATCGTGAATCCGCCCAGAACCACGAGCGCCTTATGGATGCCGTGAATCATTTCTACCGGGTTGGTGTGAACCTGGGGAACGAAAAAGGCGGTAGCCAGACCCGCCGTCGCCACTCCGAAACTAATCGACATTTGTTGCACCGTGCTGGCGATGGAACTCGCTCCACTGGTCTGCTCCTCGCTGATGTCAGCATACGTGAGGGTATTCATGCTGGTATATTGGAGCGAACTGAAGGTTCCGTAGCAGAAGGCCTGCACGACGATCACCCAGACCGGTGTGTGCAGGCCGATGGTCGCGAACAGCAGCAGAAGCACGCCAAGAATCACGGTGTTCGAGATGAGCACACCACGGTAGCCGACGCGGGCCAGAACCTTGGGCATAAGGAACTTGGTGCTCATGGCCGCGATCGCCTGGGGCATGATCAGCAGACCGGACTCGATGGCGGTAAACCCCAGGCCAACCTGGTAGAGCAAGGGCAACAGGAACGGTATTCCTCCGATGCCGAGACGGGTGAAAAAGCTGCCGCTCACTGCCGCGCTGAAACTGCGAATGCGAAACAGACCGAGTTGCAGCAAGGGAAACGCAATCCCTCTTGCATGCAGCAGGTAGCCCCCGAGCAGGGAGAACGCAATCGCTAATAGTCCGAGGATTTCGCCGATGCTCAGCGCATGTTCCCCGAAGATTTCCAGCACATAGGACAGCAGAGCGACCCCGGAACCGAAGAGAATCAGGCCGACGATATCGAGCGGAGGAGTTCTCTCTTCGCGATAGTCCGGCAGATGCATATAGACCATCAGCAGACCTAACAGGCCTATGGGTATGTTCACGAAGAAGATGAAGCGCCATTGAAAGTAGCCAACGATAAGACCACCCGCGACAGGTCCCAGCATGGGGCCAACCAACCCTGGAATGGCGACAAAGCTCATGGCGCGGATCAATTCGGATTTGGCAAAGGTGCGCACCAGGGTGAGCCGGCCTACCGGCACCATCATGGCTCCGCCGCAGCCCTGCAAAATGCGGCAGGCGACCAGCAGATGAATGTTGCTCGATATGCCGCAGAGAAATGACCCCAGCGTGAAGAGGCCGATGGCGGAGGCAAACACCCGGCGGGTTCCGAACCGGTCTGCCATCCAGCCGCTGATGGGGATAAAAACCGCCAGGCTCAGCGTGTAGCTGGCCAGCACCGACTTCATGCTCAGCGGAGGCACGTGCAAAGCCGCCGAAATAGCGGGCACCGCAGTATTGAGAATCGTGGTATCGAGCGACTCCATGAAAAACGCGACCGCGACCAACCACGGTAGAAGACGCTTGCTTGCGGTGGCGGGGTTCGGTGTGAGATGAAGGGCGCTGGAGCGATCGACTGAATCCATCTCCTATCGCTCCGGCAGGCCAACGCGGCGCTTGAGGTCGACAAAGCGCGGGTCGGTATGGAGGCTGTCCAGGCGAGAGTCGGTGGTTAGATAGACGGCCAGAAAGTAAGACCGCTCCTGATAGGCCTTATCGAGCCAGGCGAATACCTGGTCTTTTTCTCCCAGGCCCGCATAAATGATTGCCCGGCTGTAGGGGGCGACATAGCTGCTCGCAGACAATTCGTTCAAATGGCTCAGGACCTTTTGCGCTTCAGCCTTGTTCCCCGACAGCGCGTAGGCGTGGCCCAGGCCCGACCAGATCTCGGTATTGTCCTTGTCGATGGCCAATGCGTTCTTGAACTCGGCAATTGCCTCCGGCAGTCTTCCCTTGGCTTCATAAGCCCGGCCCAAAAAACAATGATCGAACCAAAAACCGGGCTCCAATTCGATATTGCTCTGCAGTTGCGCAATCGCCGGGTCCCACTGTCGCGTAAAGACCAGGACCGATGCCACAAAGAAATTCCCCATGGAGGAGAGTGGGGCGATTTGCTGACCGCGTTTGGCTTCTGCCAGGGCCTCTGGGCCACGCCCCATCGGAGCGAGAAGCCAGGAGTAATACCCATGAGCCTCGGCATCGTTGGGGTTCAGTTCAATGGCGCGCTTGAACTCGCTTTCCGCAACCGCCCAATTCCACTCATACCATTGCGATTCGATGGCCAGTGCCAGGTGTGCGTCAGCGTCCTGGGGGTCGATGGCCAATGCCTTCTGAGCCGCTTGCTTTGCCTTGGGCCCGGCTTCGGCCCCACCCATGTACCAACCGTCCTGATTGATGTAGTTGTACGCCAGGCCGTTGTAGGCCAAACCATAGTTGGGATCGATGGCGATGGCCTGATTGAAGTAGTCGATGCCCTTGTCCAGTCCGTCCCTGGTAAGTTTGTTGGTGTAGTACTTGCCTTTGAGATAGAGCTGATAGGCTTCAGGATTGCCGGTTGAGCCCTTGGTCATTGTCTGCTCGGTTGCCGTGGATGTTTGCCCGCTCAACCGTTGAGAAACCTCACGAGCGATGTCATTCTGTACCGCCAGCAGATCGTCCGGCTTGCGATTGTACTGCTGGCCCCACAGCTCTTTGCCATCACGAATGTCGTCGAGTTCGACGTTCACGGTAAGGCCGTCGCCTCGGGGGGTGACGCTGCCCGTCAGCACCGATTGGACTTTCAGCTCGTCGCCCACCTTTTGCAAATCCACCTGCTTGCCCTTGTAATGCAAAGCGACGCTATGAGGAACCACTCTCAGGTTGGGCAAGCGCGCCAGGCTGTTATTGACGGTTTCGGTGATTCCATCAGAGATGTAGTCTGTGTCGGCATTGTTACTGCGATTTTCAAACGGGAGAACGGCGATGGAATCAATGGCGCTGGTCCTCGACCGCATCCAATAGAGGCCCGCTGCGGCGAATGCGATGAGCAGCAGAACCGCGGCAATGGTCACAGCGATCTTGCGGCGCCCCTTACCGCCGAGGAGTGCGGATGTCCTGAATGGACGCGCCGTCGAGCGCCCGGCGAAGATCGGTTGCCGACTGAAACCGCCCAGAAGGAGATTTCGCCAGGCATTTGCTCACAATGGCCTGCACTGCAGGGGGCGCTGTGATTGGCTCCGGCTCCTTGTAAATGACGGCGCCGATGATCGCCGCTGCCGACCCGCCGCCGAATGCGCGCCGCCCGGCGAGCATTTCATGAAGCACCGTCCCAAAGGAGAAGATGTCGGAGCGCGCATCGGCCGGCTTGCCCTCGGCTTGCTCCGGCGACATGTACGACGGCGTGCCCAGGATGATGCCCGCCTGGGTGACGTCCATGGTCTTCGTTTCGTCGCCGGGTGCGCTGCTGAGGTCCTGTTTTGCCAGCCCGAAATCCAGCAGTTTGACCACTCCGCTTGGGGTCGCCAGGATGTTGGCCGGCTTCAGGTCGCGATGGACGATCCCTTTGGCGTGCGCCGCCTCGAGCGCCGCGGCGATTTGCGCACCCAGCCGCAGAGCCTCCACCGGGGGCAGCGCCCGTGGTTGTTCTGAGGAGACAATCGGGGCCCCTTCAATTAACTCCATCACCAGATAATTCGGGCCAATATCGTAGATCTGACAGATGTTGGGATGATTCAGCGCGGCAATGGCTTTGGCTTCCCGCTCGAAGCGCTCGCTGAACTGGGCATCGGAGAATTTGATCGCGACATCCCGGTTTAAACGAGTATCCCGGGCGCGATAGACCTCTCCCATTCCGCCCGCACCCAAGGAACGCAAGGATTTCGTACGGGCCGAGTTTATCTCCAGCAGAAAGCGGCATATGGGAAACCGGGCTCAGTGTAGCCCATCCTGAAGTACACAGCGAACGGCTGGGGGGTGGTAGTTCCGGGTTTTACCTTTCCCGCACCTGGTACTTTTCAGTTATTGCTTATAGTCCAAATTTCAGTCATCGTGTATCTCACTTATAGCTGAGAACGGCGCGCACGATGACGGTCCTAAGACAGCGGCTTTTGTTTCCCATGGCGAGCCTGGTGATGGCTGCTTCTGCGACTGCGCAAATGCTGCCCGCGGCAGGGGAACTATCCGCTCCAGTACGGTTTTCCGCTGCGCCCTCGGTTTCGCTCACGCTACAGGGCTTCGCCCCGGAGAATCCCGCGCCCCGGGATGGCGCACAGGTGTTACTCGCTTTCAAGGACAGCGACATCAAATTCAGCCTGGCGAGCATGATGGAGACCCTTCGCGATCATCGCCACGAGGGCTGGGTGCTGGCTGCCTATCCCGACCCCAACACGGGCCGGCCGCTTATTGGCGCGGGGTTCAGCCTGGATGTTCAGGCGGCTGAGCACCCCCAGGGCGATCCCTTCAATCCGCATCCGTTCCTGGAGCCTTCATCGGCTGAGCTTTGGCAGGCGGCCGGGCTGGCGCCGGATCAATTCCAGCAAATCCTCGCTCAGTTCGACCACAATGTGAGTGTTTGGTCGCCGAAAACCTATCGCAGGAAGATCCTCCACCACACGCTGACGCCGCAGCTAACCGAAGAAGAGGCCACGCGGCTGTTGCGCATCTCTACCCTGCAGGCGATCTACAACGCCAGGGGTTACTGCCGGGGCTTCGATCAACTGACTGGGTCGCAGCAGATGGCGTTGAGCCAATTGGTCTTTCAGATGGGCACAAATCTGGAGCAGTTCGTCCAGTTTCTCGATGCCCTGAACGATAACAACAACGCCCGCGAACTGGCTCAGCTCGACGGCTATATGGAGAGCTACCCGGAGCATTGGAAGACCGTGCAGGGCACGCTGATCGATAGCCAATGGGCCCGCCGCTATAGCAGTCGCGCCTCCAGCGTTATCGCCATGTTTGACCCGGAGTACAGCCAGGGACCCAATGAAGCGGAACAACGCATCGAGGCTAGCCTTCGTCCTCCGGCACAGCCGCGGGCCAGAAGGCAGTCCGCAGCCACTCTCCGGGTTGCCAGTTACAGCAAACGGTCCAGCCGGACGCACGGCAAGAAAGCCCACAGCTCCCAAACGAAGCGGAAGCTGACGTAAACCAACCCGCATCGACGGTGCCCTATTCAGGGCCTGGTTTTGGGATGACCCAGCACTCGACGCGCCTTTGTCATCCCGGCCTGCGGTGGAGCTTGCCGTGGGAACAGCCAGCTTATGGAGGGTTGAGAATTGACGCTGCAGAAAGGCCGGTCGTTAAGGTGTGAGCCCCAACGCTTCCGAGAGTTGTGTGGGAACTAGCGAGACCCAGACCTTTGTGCGGGAGCCGGGGCGCACAGCAGGTCCCTCCACTTCGCTTCGGTCGGGATGACAAAATGGAGGGTGGTGCATCCATGGGGAATTGGCTAGTGGCGGAAAGAATTGTTAGGTGAGTGCTGTGGTATCCCACTCAAGCCAAAACCGAAAACCGGGCTTGCTTGGGGCACCCAGCTCCCCGGACCTTTCTGTGAGAGCCGGGGCGCACAGCAGGTCCCTCCACTTCGCTTCGGTCCTAATGAACAATCTCCGGTTGAGGTAGGGGGACGAGCTGGAAGCCTAGGGCAAGAGCTTGTTTGTGCAAGCGATGTTGGTTGCGAAGAGCTAATTTTTCTTCTTCGATGGCGAAGATGCTCTCGTTGTAAGCGGTGCGGGTGGTGATCAGGTGATATACGATGCGAGCCAGTTTATGGGCCGCAGCGGTGATGGCTTGCGGCGCGCCCAGGCGCGCCCGCATGCGGCGATAATATGCGCCCAGGTAGGAGTGGCTCTTATGGAGCGTCTGCGCGGCCAGTCGCAGGGCAGCGGCTAGACGGCTGTTGGATTTGCGGGTCTTTGAAGAGAGAACCTTGCCCCCACTCTTCTTGCTCCCGGGACACAGCGTCAGCCAACTGGTGAACGCCGCCACATTGGGAAAACGACCGAAATCGGTTCCGATCTCCGTCACCAGTGTATGCACCGTCAGCGCGCTCAACCCGGGAACGACCGTTAAGTCGGTGCCCAGCACGCGATACAGTTCCTTGCCCATGTCGAAATGGAACTGGTTCTTACGCCGTTTGCCCCGCTTATGGCCCTGCAACGGTTGGCCTCCGTTGGGTTGGTTGGGCAATTGGCCCATGCGCTGCTCGATCTCCCGATCACAGTCCAGCAGCATCTTCTGATAATGCCGGTAGGCTTCCAGCGACTGACGCAGCGTGAACAAATGCTCGGAACGGTAGTTACCCACCAGCGACTTGATGACTGTTTCCCTTTCCGCACGAATGCGCCCGTCGGCCAACCTGGCCAACTGTTCGGGATCTCGTTTGCCTGCCAGAATAGCGTCTACGATCGCCAGACCGCTCTTACCCGTGATGTCGCTGAGCACATGATGTATCTGCAGATTCATCTGCGTCAGCGCTTTTTGCATGTGCTGCACGTGCACCGCAGCCGCTTCCACCAGGTTGGACCGATGGCGGCTCAGCGCACGCAGAGCGCAGATCGCTGCCTCAGGACGGAAGGAGCTACGCAGCAGACCCACCGAATGCAGATACTGCAACCACTGACAGTCGCTTACGTCAGACTTGCGTCCCGGTACATGTTTGACGTGCCGTGAGTTGACTAGACACACCCGCAGCCCGGCCTCTTCCAGCACCTCGTAGAGCGGTATCCAGTACACCCCAGTCGATTCCATCGCTACGCTGGCCACGCCGCACTGCTTTAACCACGCCGCGATGGCTCGCAGTTCCTCCGTAAAGGTGGAAAAACAACGTACCGGCTCAGGGTCTCGATCCCGCGACACAGCCACGTAAATCTCTCTCGCCCCTACATCAATCCCAGCCGCGTTGGGCTCAATACACTCCAAACTCAACTCCCGGACCGCCTTCTTCTCTCTTCTCATCCCCTCTCCCAGACTGGGCCGAAGGCCAGGCGGCCAATATTAGTAATCTCCTAAACGGGATCGCTACCTAAAAAGGCAACCTCACCAATCTCTCTACCACGCAGCCTGGGACCATCCTCGGGATCGGGCTACTACGCTCCAATCGAACGCCGGCCTACTTCCTCCAGACTCAGTCCTCTCAAGCTTAACCGCACTCACCCTACCACCGGTTCATTGCTCCCTTAACTTGCCGCAGGCAAGTCGGCTCCTCGGGATGACAAAATGGAGGGTGGTGCATCCATGGGAAATTGGCTAGTGGCGGAAAGAATTGTTAGGTGAGTGCTGTGGTATCCCACTCAAGCCAAAACCGAAAACCGGGCTTGCTTGGGGCACCCAGCTCCCCGGACCTTTCTGTGAGAGCCGGGGCGCACAGCAGGTCCCTCCACTTCGCTTCGGTCGGGATGACAAAATGGAGGGTGGTGCATCCACGGGGAATTGGCTAGTGGCGGAAAGAATTGTTAGGTGAGTGCCGTGGTATCCCACTCAAGCCAAAACCGGGCTTGAATGGGGCACCCAGCGCCCGCTGCTGGTTTGGAGGACTGCGGTTCTCGGAAGCCTCAGCTCCCTTCCGCCGTTCACGAAACGATGCCAGGTTGAGGTGAGCAGTCCGGCATGGCAAACTTAATCCAGGAGAATGGTCATGCAGCGAGTGAAGCTAGGTAAATCTGATTTGGAAGTCCCGGTGCTTTGCCTGGGCGGCAACGTGTATGGATGGACGCTGCCTGAGGCCGATTCCCTCCGGCAACTGGATGCGGCACTCGAGGCCGGACTGAATTTTATCGATACCGCGGATGTTTACTCGCGCTGGCTGCCAGGCCATACAGGCGGCGAGTCAGAGACAATTCTCGGCAAATGGCTGGCAAAGGGCAACAAACGCGGCAATGTGATTATCGCCACCAAGCTCGGCCTGGAGATGGGCGAGGGCAAAAAAGGTCTGAGCGCCGCCTACATCGAGCAGGCAGTCGAAGCCTCACTGCGCCGCCTGCAAACTGACTACATCGATCTCTACCAGGCCCACCGGGACGATCCGGAGACACCCCTGGAGGAAACCCTGGCGGCCTTCGATAAGCTCGTGCGCCAGGGGAAAGTACGGCACATCGGTGCTTCGAACTACAGCGGCCCACGCCTGGCAGAAGCGCTCCAGACCAGCAAAGACAATGGACTGGTGAGTTATGTTTCGATCCAGCCCCTGTATAACCTGGTTTCGCGAGAAGACTTCGAGACCAACCTGCTGCCTGTAGTGCAGGAGCATACCCTGGGCGTAATTCCCTACTACTCTCTGGCGGCCGGCTTTCTTACCGGTAAGTACCGCAGCAAAAAGGATGCCGAAGGAAAAGCGCGCGGCGGAAGCGTAAGCAAATTTCTAAATGATTGGGGATGGAGCGTTCTGCACGCACTCGACGAGGTTGCCGAGGCGCACCACTCGACCCCGGCCCGGGTCGCGCTGGCGTGGCTCATGGTGCAGCCGGGCATAACTGCTCCTATTGCCAGCGCCACGAATGACCAACACCTGACCGACCTGATTGAGGCCACCCGGTTGAAGCTGGATCACGCGTCGATAGAGAAGCTGAACGCAGTAAGCACCCCTGCGGCGACCGCAAAGGCTTAGCCACGCCACTCAGGAATAGCCCTTGCCCGCACCAGCGACCTCATGTAACCTCCAGCTAACTTTCCGTGTCTAGCGCCGCCACCGTCGACCCGCTTGTCCCGCCGGCGCCCAAGTCCGCCAGCGGCGCTCTCCAGATCGCCGCCGCCACCGTTGGCAATGCGCTGGAATGGTTCGACATCCTCATCTACGGTTACTTCGCCACTACCATCGCCGGCGTTTTCTTTCCCAACTCCAACCCGGTGCTCTCGCTGCTGCTCACGTTCGGATCGTTTGGCTTGTCTTACCTGGCCCGTCCGCTCGGGGCAGTGGTTCTGGGCGCTTATGCTGACCGCGCCGGCCGCAAAACCGCGCTCGCTCTCTCCATCCGGCTGATGGTTATCGGCACCGCCGTCATGGCCCTCATGCCTTCCTACGCCACCATCGGGCTCATCGCACCCATTGGAATCTTCACCGCCCGCTTGCTCCAAGGCTTCGCCGTGGCTGGAGAATTTGGCAGTTCCACTGCCTTCATGGTGGAACACTCCGCCCGCCGCAAAGCCTTCTTCTCCAGCTGGCAATTCACCGGTCAACACACGGCAAAATTGCTCGCCGCGCTCTTCGGCTTCGGCCTCATGAGCACCCTCAGCGGGCCGCAGCTGCATAGCTGGGGCTGGCGTGTTCCCTTTGTTTTTGGCTTACTGGTCGGGCCGGTCGGCATGTATATCCGGCGCAAGGTGGATGAGAGCCCTGAGTTTCTCCACACCACTCACACCCGTACTCCCATCCGCGAGACCTTCGCCACCGAGAAGACGGGGTTAGTGATGGGCGCGGGCCTGGTGGCCGTCGGCACTGCCGCCACGTATTTTTCTCTCTACATTCCCACCTACGCGACGACGCGCTTGCATCTTCCACCTACCGTGGGGTACCTGGTGAGCATCGTGCTCGCATTGGTGGCCATTGCGTTGATCCCGATGGTGTCGCAGCTCGCAGACCGAGTGGGCTGCACACGGATCATGCTTCCCGCAGCCATCCTTATGCTGCTGTCTTACTATCCGATTTTTTTGCTGATCACGCGTCGCCCGAGCCTGTCTACCATGCTGCCGGCGCTTATCTGGGATTGTCTCCTGCAAGTCGTCTATATCTCGGCTTTGCCGGCAGTGATGGCAAGTATTTTTCCGCCACGCACCCGGGTCACCGGGCTTTCTCTGAGCTATAACCTGGGGGTTCTGATCTTCGGCGGCTTTGCCCCCGCTATCTTCACCTGGCTCTCTGACGTGACCCACAACAACACCGCGCCCAGCTTCTATTTGATGGCCACGGCCGTGGTGAGCATTGCCGCGGTGATCGCCGTGAAGCGCCGCGATGGGATCTACGGCAACGCGAAGGCGAGCACCTAGTCACCCTGTTTGGCGCCTAGCCCTTTCTGTCACTAGAAGGAAGCGAGGACTATCCGCATTAAGATGTACAGAGAGGCGTTCTCCGTGCATCCAGCTACTTTGTCCCGGCCAACGAAAGAGCAAGACGCAGAGCCGAGGTTCTCTCCTTCTCTGGTTCGCGCCGTGGCCAATGCGGCCATGGGCCGCGAAGATGTTTTGCCGTTCTGGTTTGGGGAATCCGATCAACCCACACCTTCCTTTATTCGCGAAGCCGGGATCGCCTCCCTGCGCGCGGGCGAAACCTTTTATGCAGAGAATCTCGGGCGGCCCTATCTGCGTGAGGCCCTCTCCACTTATCTGACGGATCTTCATCAGTGCGCCATCGGAACAGACCGTATAGCGGTGACAGCATCGGGTAACTCGGCGCTGATGGTGGCCAGTCAACTGCTGCTGGAGCCCGGCGATCGTGTGGTAACAGTTACGCCGCTTTGGCCCAACGCGGTTGAGATACCAAAGGTCATGGCTGGCCGGGTCACCTGTGTCCCGCTCGAAGTGCGGGAGGGCCAGTGGGCTTTGCCGTTGGAAAAGCTGCTGCAGGCGCTGACCCCGGATACACGCATGCTGGTGCTCAATTCGCCTAACAATCCCACCGGCTGGACCATCCAGCGCGGAGAGCAAAGGGTCATTCTCGAACACTGCCGCCGCCATGGGATATGGATTCTGGCCGACGATGTCTACGAGCGTCTGATCTACAGCGATGGCATGCGATCGGCTCCGTCGTTTCTCACCCTGGCCGACGATCGCGACCGCTTGATCGTGGTCAACAGCTTCTCCAAAGCCTGGAGCATGACGGGTTGGCGGGTGGGCTGGATGGTGGCGCCACCCACCGTTGTGCCCGACCTCGCGGCGCTGCTCGAGTACAACACCTCGTGCGTCTCCGACTTCTGCCAGCGCGCCGGCGCCGTCGCCCTCCAGCAGGGAGAACCTTATGTTCTTCAAATGCGTGCGGAGCTCGCGGACACGAAAAAGAAGTTGATCACCGCGCTGCGCCCGCTTCCCCGGCTGGTGGTCCCTGACGCCGACGGGGCGATGTATCTCTTTCTTCGTGTTGCCGGTGAAGACGATTCGCTGTCCCTGGCAACGCGGCTGATTGAAGAGGTTGGCCTCGGGCTCGCGCCTGGCAGGGCTTTCGGGCCTGAAGGAGAGGGGTGGTTGCGGTGGTGCTACGCCGCGGAGTGGAAAAAGAACGAATCCGGCATAGAACGCATCTCGCGATTCCTATCCAAGTAAACTTTCACTGAATTGTTCTCTGCCGCGCATTGCTTTCAGCGCAATGCATCATCCATCCAGACCGCGTTAGCAGTTGCGTAACCCAACGCGGTGTTATCAAAGACCACCCAAGTCTCTTTGTTCGACGGCACGTTCTCGAACGACTGAAGCTGCTTGGCAAAAGTCTGCAGCCAACACTGGTCATATTCCGAATAGTAGGTGCGGGGGGCACCGTGAAGACGCCAGTAGAACAGGCCCTCCCATCCTCCGGGCCGGGCGGCCAGCTTGGAACCTTTGGGTGGGTCCGCGGCTACGCGCGCAATTTCGAAGCTGCGCAGAAGGCGATCGACTGAGGCAGTAAACCAGGTCGGATGACGGGGCTCCAAAACGACCGCACCCGGATGTAACTCTCGCAAGGTGGTGAAGAATTCGTGAGCGACACCATCGTCGAAGGGAAGTTTCGGCGGAAGTTGAACCAGCACGGGCCCTAGCTTGTTGCCGAGACCATGCACCGCGTTGAAGAACTCCAGGAGGGCACCGCCGGTGTTCACCAGTTTCGCGATGTGAGTTACGGCTTTTGGCGCTTTCACGGCGAAGCGGAAGGCGTCTGGCGTCGTGGCCGCCCAGCGCTCCCAGGTGGCGCGCCGATGCGGCCGGTGAAAGCTTGAGTTGATTTCCGCACAGCATAGCCGGCTTGCATAACGCTCAAGGTGGGAACGCTTCGCGCCTTCGCCAAGTGCAGAGAAGAGCGCCAGGTGTTGCTTCGGCACCGTCCAGCCTGCCGTCCCAACGAAGAATTTCATTCTCACCACCGTGCGCCGACGAAGCGATGTGGAAATTTGGCGCGCGATAAGCTACACACTTCGTTTCTTTGCCGCGTTCTCTTGCAGAGCCAGGTACTGGTGAATGAATGAGATGGCCATGCTGCCCTCACCCACTCCGCTGGAAACGCGCTTGATAGAAGCATGACGTACGTCGCCGGCACAGAAAACACCGGGTAGGCTGGTCTCCAAAGGAAAGGGTTCCCGCTCGCCATGCCAACTCTTGAGATCGCGCCCGGTGCAAATGTAGCCGCCGCCATCCCGCTCCAACTCAGCCGGTAGCCAGGTTGTATTGGGGTCGGCGCCTATCATCACGAACATGGCGTCCGCTTCATAAGTGACCAGCGTTTCTTTTCCTGCAGGAGGCCGCACGCGGGTCACGATTCTATGCAGATGTTCTTGACCCTCAACCGCACGGACCTCGGTAAAAGGAACTATCTCAATGTTTGCCTTGGAGGCGATCTCTCCGATCAGGTACTGGGACATGGTCAGCTTTAGTCCTTCGCCGCGCACCAGAACCTTTACCTCGGCGGCGTAGCTGGAGAAAAACATAGCGGCCTGTCCGGCGGAATTACCGCCGCCCACGATGAAAACCTTCTTGCCGTTCACGTTGTTGGCCTCAGCGCGGGAAGCACCGTAAAGCACGCCGCGATTGAGCAAACGATCGCCTCCATCCACCTGCAGGCGGCGCCACTCCACGCCGGTCGCCAGCAGCACCGCGCGCGTCGTCACAGCGTGACCGCCATCGAGTTCGAGCGAGTAGCCACCATCGATCCGGTTGAGCTTTTCAATGCAGCGGGTCATTGCAATCTCCGCACCGAAGCGAATGGCCTGCTTGAGCGCACGTCCGGTCAGATCTTCGCCCGAGACGCCCTCGGGAAAGCCAAGATAGTTCTCGATACGCGACGAGGTTCCAGCCTGGCCACCCGCGGCCGAGCGCTCAACCATTAGAACATTGAGCCCTTCCGAAGCCCCGTAGACGCCGGCGGCCATGCCGGCCGGGCCTGCTCCGGCGATGACCACGTCATAACGTTCGCGTGTGGGTTGGGTCTGTATCTGCAGGGCGTCTGCCATCTCCCGCACGCTGGGCGGATGAGTAAAGAGGCGCCCATCGACCAGCACTGCGGGGCAGCCAGAATCCGGGGGGACGCCGGCGGGAACGCGCTCTGGCTCGCGTTCGCGGTCCACCCACTCATAGGGGATCCGGTTGGCGGAGAGAAAGGCGCGGATATCCCGGCAGTCGACGTCGTACTGCGTGCCCAGGATGAGCACGCGGGACGACGGAACGGTGGTGGCATATTTCTGCACTCGCATGAGGCGGTCGTTCATGGTTTGCAGAATCATGGCGCTGGCTTCCTTCGAGTCGCGGATCAGATTCTGGAACTGCTGGCGATCAAAGCGGGCGACGCGGCAAGGGGTCGCTGCGCGCAGCGAGACCAGGGCCTGGGTGCCGAGCAGAATCGGCGTTTCGCCGAAGAAGTCGCCAATCTGATACTCGTAGTGTTGGTTCAGGTCTTCCTGACGTCCCATAATGTCTTTCGCCATCCGCAGCCGGCCGTCGAAGAGGACGAAGAACCACGGCGGCTCGCCCTCTCGAATCAGCCATTCGCCTTCGCAAAGGCGTACGTCTGCAGCCTTCTCCGCGTAGCGAATGCGTTCCGTCTCTTCGAGGCAGGCGAATATCTTGATGCGATTGAGCTCGTCGCTGGTAAACATCCACCAATTCTGCCATCTCCGGCACTTGTGCGCATGATTCGCTTCGTCCCGGGCGTCAGAGCTGAGCATTACTACGCACGTTGCCAGCGGGTGGGAGCCCCTGCTTCGGTTCCACGGCAAGCCGGGACAGGCGGGATGACAAGTGGAGGGTGGTGCATCCACGGGGAATTGGCTAGTGGCTGAAAGAATCGTTAGGTGAGTGCTGTGGTATCCCACTCCAGCCCCACGGCGTGCCGGGGCAGGCAAAACCGGGCTTGAATGGGGCACCCCTGCGGTTGTTGACGATCAAGCAATCAAAAAAGTCACGGCCGGTCGGGATGACAGTTCTGTTGAGCCCGAAAAAGCTTTAGCGAGAAATGCTTGACACTGAGCTCGGCTGCACCGGCTTTGCTACAATCGGGGGGCTTGGGAGTAGCGCGGAACCAAGGTTTCCCGCCCCCAACAGGAGATCAAATGAGTAAACTTCTGGGTGCGATTCAGCAGAATCGCGAGCCAATCCTGCAGGATTGGTTACAGCGTCTCAAGGTCTCAGTGCGACGCCGGGATCTGATCAATGAACGAGAACTCGAATCTGAGGCAGCCGAGATCCTGTCCACGATCGCAAATGTATCCGACGAAACGACGCTCGAAGAGTTCAACGGCGCCGGATGGTTGCCGCTCAAGGAAATGCTCGCCAGCCTGTCGGCATCGCGCGCCAACCAGGGATTCACGCCCTCGGAAACTGCGACTTTCGTCCTTTCCCTCAAGCCGCCCCTTTTCGCCCTGGCTCGCAAAAACTGGGGCAAGGATGCCAACGAACTGTTTGCCGAAATCACAATTGCCGATGACTTCATAGACAAACTCGCGCTGTATACCACAGACAGCTATATCCACGGGCGCGACCAGGTGATCGCCCGGCAGCAGGAAGAGATGCTGGAGCTCTCAACCCCGGTGGTCACGCTGTGGGACGGTATCGTGGCTCTCCCTCTGATCGGCACACTCGACAGCGCGCGCACCCAAGTGGTGATGGAGTCGCTCCTGCAGGCCATCGTGGAAACCAATTCGCGATTTGCGATCATTGATATTACCGGCGTGCCCACCGTCGATACGTTGGTAGCGCAACATCTGCTCAAGACCATCACTGCCGCCCGTCTGATGGGCGCCGAGTGCATCCTGAGTGGTATCCGCCCGCAAATCGCGCAGACTATCGTCCACCTCGGCATCAACCTGCAGGATGTCATCACCAAGTCGAAGATGGCTGACGCCTTCCGCCTGGCGCTCGAACGCAGCGGCCGCAAGGTGGTGCGCATAGAGAAGCCTGACGCCTCGGCCACGCCAGCACCGCGGGGGATCTGATGGAGCGCATCCCAATCTTACGGATGGGCAACTTTCTGCTGGTAACCATTCAGGTCGATATGCACGACAAGTTAGCCCTTACCCTGCAGGACGATTTGACCAATCGTATCGCCGAGGTCAATGCCAAGGGGGTACTGATCGATATCTCCTCCCTGGAGATTGTTGACTCGTTCATAGGACGAACCCTGGCAAACATTGCATCGATGGCCAGGGTTCTCGACGCGGAGACGGTGGTGGTGGGCATGCAGCCCGCGGTGGCAATTACGTTGGTGGAACTTGGTATGTCGTTACCGGGTATTCGTACAGCTCTCAATGTGGAATCTGGCATGGAGTTTCTGCGGGAAACGGTAGCGGATCACAGGGAGAGCGATGATGGCATCGGGGACGGTACAGAAGGCTGAGACGATCCCCATCAAGAGTTCATCCGATGTGGTGCTGGTGCGACAGCGGGTCCGGGTACTCGCAATCGAGATGAAGTTCAGCTTGGTGGAGCAGACAAAGATCGTCACCGCCGCCAGCGAACTGGGCCGGAACACGCTGGAGCATGGTGGCGGTGGATCACTCGAATTGGCGGTCATTACCAACGGCGCGCGGCGCGGCCTGCGCCTTCGCTTTATCGACCACGGGCCTGGCATTGCGGACGTCGCATTGGCGTTGAAAGACGGCTATACCAGCGGTTCGGGCATGGGTTTAGGTCTGGGTGGCAGCAAACGCCTGATGAATGAGTTCGAAATTGACACCAAGCCGGGCAGCGGTACTACGGTTACCGCCATCCGATGGAAATAATGCAGCCCCTGAGTCGAATTGTCTCCATTGCTCCAAACGATCCCAGTCTGACTGGCAACGCTCGCCGGCAAGCGCTATCGCTGGCTGCTGGCCATGGATTTCGATGAACTGCCCCAGGGACAGCTCGGCATCATCGTGACCGAGGCTGCGCGCAATATCGCCGCGCATGCCGTGCAGGGCGAGATCATCCTCTCCGCGTGGACCTATGGTGGGACCGCCGGCATCGACATGCTAGCCCTGGATAAAGGCCGGGGCATCGAAAACATCTCCGCGGCGCTGCAGGATGGGTATTCGACAGCAGGCACACCCGGCAATGGTCTGGGCGCCATTTCACGCCTGGCGAGCACATTTCAGGTGTACTCGTCGTCAGGCAATGGAACTGCGATTTTTGCTCGTGTGCTGCGGACGGTACAGGACACTGAGAGCGAATCGGATTCCTACGACATGAGCGTGATCACCATTCCCATCACCGGCGAAACGCTCTGTGGAGATGCCTGGAGCGCCGTGCGGAGCCCAGGGCGGAGCCTTTACATCGTCGCCGACGGCCTGGGACACGGGCCCGCAGCTGCCGAAGCGGCCGAGGAAGCGGTTCGTGTCTTCCATCTCGTGTCTCAATTTGAACCAGATCGGATTCTGAGCGAGATCCATAGCGCCCTGGCGAAGACGCGGGGAGCCGCTGTAGCCGTGGCTGAGATCCTTCATCAGCAGCAGGTGCTTCGGTATGCTGGCGCGGGTAACATCGTGGGCGTAATCTGTTCTGGGGGCAAGACCAGAAGCCTGGTTTCGATGAACGGAACCGTGGGGCACGTGGTCGGGAAAATCCAGCAGTTCTCTTATCCCTGGCAGCCAGAATCAGCACTTATTATGCATTCTGATGGAATTGCGACCAGATGGAATATAGAGCAGTATCCCGGGCTAGCTTCGCGGCACCCTGCCCTTCTGGCAGGTGTGTTGTTCCGTGACTTTTGCCGCAAGCGGGACGACGCCACCATGCTGGTTTCTCGTATCTAGAAAATGGCCGATACTCAAGTCTTTTCTATCCTAACCCTTCGACTTAGGCATGAACGGCACGTGGTGCACGCGCGGCAACGCGCCCGGGATATCGCTGCGCTGCTGGGTTTTGAACACCAGGACCAGATCCGATTGGCCACCGCCGCTTCGGAGCTGGCGCGAAACGCGTTTCGCTACGCGTCGAATGGGGCGGTTGAATTTTCGGTCCGGCCGGGCAAACCGCAGGTCTTTGTAATTTCCGTAACTGATTCGGGCCCCGGGATCACCAACCTGGCTGACATTCTCAACGGAAAATACATTTCCCGCACGGGCCTTGGGAAAGGCATCATTGGCACCAAACGGCTGATGGATCACTTTGCAATCGATTCCTCACCCAGCGGAACGCGGATCGAGGCGGGAAAACGATTGCCGCCTGCGGAGTTAGTGGATGCCGACCGCCTCCGCCGACTTGTCAGCGCATTGGCCAATGCGACTGATCCCTTTGACGAGGTTGAGCGGCAAAATCAGGAGCTGCTGAAAACCCTGGCCGAGCTGCAGGAGAAACAGGATCAGCTCGCCGAACTGAATCGCGAGCTGGAAGACACAAACCGCGGCGTCGTCGCCCTGTATGCGGAACTTGATCAGAACGCAGACGACCTGCGCCGGGTTTCGGATCTCAAGACCAGCTTTTTGTCCAACCTCTCACACGAATTCCGCACCCCGCTGAACTCCATTACATCGTTGAGTCAACTGCTGCTCGACCGGTCGGATGGAGACTTATCGCCGGAGCAGGAGAAGCAGGTCGTCTACATCCAAAGGTCCGCTGCCGAACTGAGCGAACTGGTGAATGACCTGCTCGACATCGCCAAGGTGGAAGCGGGCAAGATCGACGTGAAACCGAGACACTTTGAGGTGCACGATCTCTTCGGCGCAATGCGCGGCATGTTGAAACCGCTGCTGACAGGCAACAGCCTGGAATTGGTTTTCGAAGCGGACTTAGGCCTTCCCCCACTTTATACGGACGAGGGCAAGGTCTCGCAGATACTGCGCAACCTGGTCTCAAATGCGTTGAAGTTCACTCGCCGCGGGTATGTTCGCGTAACCGCCGAGCTGGAAGACGGCGGTTTGATCGCGTTCCATGTCGCCGATACCGGCATCGGCATCGCGGCAGAAGACCAGGAGAGAATCTTCGAGGAGTTCGAGCAGGTAGAGAGCGAACTCCAGACCAAAGTCAAGGGCACAGGGCTCGGGCTTCCCCTCGCCAAACGATTGACACAATTGCTGGGCGGAACGATCAGCGTGGAAAGTGAGGTGGGCATCGGCTCCACGTTTCACGTCCGCTTGCCGCTTCGCCATGACCAGGCTCAAGAGCAGCCTGTCGCCCCCAAGCCTGATTCATCGTCGCAGGCCACGGGCCCGGCCATTCTTTTCATCGAAGACAACCTGGAAACCAGCTTCGTTCACGAATCCTTACTGAAGACCAGCAATTACCGTTTGCTTTTCGCTTCCAACGTTCCCGAAGCGCGCGCCGTTATGAAGTCTTCCACCCCTGATTTGGTGGCTCTGGATCGCTTCATGGATGGACAGGATTGTCTCTTCTATATCCACGAAATGAAGGCCAACGGATATGCTGGTCCGGTCGTTGTCATCAGCGTAGTGGACGACGAGCAATCGGCGCTGGGCGCCGGGGCAGATAAATTTCTAGCCAAACCCGTCGCTCCGTTCAAACTGACCACGACTTTTCGCGAATTGATTGAGGGGCACACATCGAACAGCATCCTGCTGGTCGATGACGACGAGGTCACTCGCTATCTGCTGGGCGAAGCGCTCACCAAGCTGGGGTATAACGTGCTGGAGGCTCAGAACGGGCGCGAAGCCATTCAGGCCATAGGGAAGCACATGCTGGCGGCTGTCTTTCTGGACATCATCATGCCCGATCTCACTGGCTTCGAAGTCCTTCGCGAGATAAGGCGCAATCCCTCCACCAAGACAACCCCAGTGGTTGTTCACACGTCGAAGGATCTATCGGAAGAAGAAGCGGGCGACCTCACTGGTTTGGGCGCAGTGATCTATCCAAAGCGAGAATTCAGCAGCAATGAGGGCTCAGAAAGGCTGCGTGAGGTGCTCTCAATCGCAGGAATAGGCCGGTGACCGGCGAAGAATTCACGGTACTAATTGTGGACGACCGCGCCGCCAGTCGCTATACCGCCGCCCACGCGCTTACCCGAGCCGGCAACAAGGTGATCGAAGCGGCGACCGGCAAGGAGGCGCTCGAACAGGCCAAGAAGCAGCCGACGGTGATTGTTCTGGACGTTAAACTTCCGGACATTCTGGGTTACGAGGTGTGCCGGCGCATTAAGGCAAATACGCAGACGGCGCACATCCCGGTACTGCTGCTATCTTCCGCGTTTCTCAGTAACGAGAGCAAGCTATACGCGTTGGAAAGCGGCGCCGACGCTTACCTGATCCAACCGGCGGACCCGGTTGTGCTGGTGGCAACCGTCAAGTCTTTAGCCCGGCTCAACCGCGCAGAGTCCCAGGCCCAACTGGCTGCGAGGCAGTGGCAATCGACCTTCGACGCCCTCACCGAGGGGGTCGCAATTATCGATCAGTCAGGCATTGTCCAGCGGTGTAATCGGGCAATGACGGAGCTACTGGGCAAGTCTTACAGTGAGATAGAGAACCAGTCATTTGCGGCGATCATTCAGAATTCTCTCGGCCATACGCTGGATTTAACGGGTGGGGGGCTACCGCCCGAAGTTCAGTCTGGAAATCGTTTCTTTCGCGTCAGCGTGGATCCAATCGTCTCCCAGGGCGTATCGACAGGCAGCATCGTGATCGTCGCGGAAACCACCAAACAAAAGCTCGCAGAGCAGGCACTCCTGGTGAGCGAGCGGCTGGCAGCGACGGGGCGCATGGCACACACGATCGCGCACGAAATTAATAATCCTTTGGAAGCAATTACCAACCTGGTTTATCTGCTGCAGGGCTCGCTCGACAAGCCGGAGGTTGCACGTTTGTACCTGGACTCGACGGCAGCGGAACTTGCCCGCGTCTCGCGCATAGCCCGCCAGATCCTGGCCTTCAATCGTGAATCGTCTTTGCCGGTGGGGATTCGCCTCGGAGAACTGATCGATGATGTGCTTGCCCTCAATAATCGAGCAGTCGTCGACAAGCATCTTCAGATAAGAAAGGACTGGAATAGTTCGCAGCTGATCGAAGGCTTCCCTGCTCAGCTGCGGCAGGTCTTCTCCAATCTGGTTCGCAATGCGATCGAAGCATCCTTTCCCAACGGAGAGATTCGGATCAAGATTTCCCCCACTTGCCTGGGGCGCGAGTTCAGCAGACCGGCGGTTCGCGTCACGGTGGCGGATCATGGAATTGGCATTCGACCTGAGAACATGAAAAGGATTTTCGACGCCTTCTTCACCACCAAGGACTTGAAGGGATCTGGCGTGGGCCTTTGGCTGAGCTCTTCCATCGTCCAGGAACATGGAGGATACATTCGGGCGCGTAGCTGTACGCGGCAGTCCGAATCTGGGACATGCTTGTCTGTCGTGCTTCCGTGCCGAGCGAGGAGTGTTTAAATGTCAGACGGGATTTACTTCCAGTTCCGGCTGGCAATGGCCGCTGGTGGTGGCGCCCGCGTCCGGCGTCAAGCTAAGACTATCGACGACGGGGCCAAGCGCGACCACTGCCATAATCAGGAAAGCGAAATGGAAGTCGCGTAGTTGAGGAGCAGCGGCCGTGTGGCCATGTGCGTGCGCCACCAGGCGCAGGGTAATGGCGCCGATCGCGACCCCCATACCCATGCTGAGCTGCATCACCGCGCTGAGGAAGCCGTTGGCCCGGCTCATCCTGCTGGGCGGAATTTCGCTATAAGCGAGCGTGGTCAAGCAAGTGAACTCCAACGATCGAAGTGACCCATGAAAGAAAAGAATGAAGATGATCAGGATAGAAGGCGTAGCAGGGCCAAGCGTCGCGCAAAGGGCCATCGATAAAGCGGTAAAGATTCCGTTCACGATGAGCAGGCGGCGGAAGCCGAAGCGGCGAAGCAATCGAATGACAAATGCCTTCATGCTCAGGTCTCCGGCGAAAAGCGCCAGCAGGTAGAGCCCCGACTGAAAGGCATTCAAGCCGAAGGCGATTTGAAACATGAGCGGCAGAAGAAACGGCAGCACGGAGACGGCGATGCGGAAGGCGCTCGCTCCGAAGACCGAAAGCGAATAGCTCTTGAGCTTGATTGACTCGAGATCAATCAGCGACGTGGCGGGATTACGCCGGGCCACAAAGATGGCGGCCACGCCGCTGAGCAGGCTGAGCACCAGGACCAGCGCGGAAAGCTGCCACGCGGCGCCCTCTCCTCCCAGCGTCTCCATCGCGTAGACCGCACCAGCCGAAGCAAAGCCCGCGAGCACGAAAGTAATCCAATCGAAACCATGCTTCTCGCCCATGCGGACGTTCTCCACCCAAAGTAACGTCAGAATCAGGGCAATGATGCCCAAAGGAAGATTCAGGAAAAAGATCCAATGCCAGCTGGCATAGGTGGTGATAAAGCCACCCAGGGGAGGGCCAACCACCAGGGCAGTGAGACCGGGCCAGGTGATGTAAGTGATGGCCTCCGCCAGTTTGTCTTTGGGAGTCGTACGCAGCACAATGAGGCGCCCGACCGGCACCATCATGGCTCCGCCAATGCCCTGCACGATGCGCATGAGTGTGAACTGGGTAAGCGTGTGTGCTGCGCCGCAGAGTAAGGAAGCGAGGGTGAAGATGGCAATCGCGGCGGCAAAGACGGAGCGTGAGCCGAAGCGGTCCGCGACCCAACCGCTGATGGGGATGAAGACTGCCAGGGTGAGCAGATAAGCTGTCATCCCCAGGTTGAGGTGGACGGCGCTTACCTGGAAGCTGCGCGCCATTTGCGGCAGCGCGGTGGCAATGATGGTGCCGTCCAGATTTTCCATGAAGAACGCGCCGGCAATAAGCGTAGTGACGTAAAGCGGCGAGCGGGTCTTCTTCATCTTTCTATTTTACGAAAGGCGCGAGCATCCGCTCCGAGAGGAGCGGTGTTCCCCCGGATTTCCTGTGGGGTTGGTCGCGTTGTCGAACTTCCTGCGGCTTTCCTTAGTGAAAGCCGCACCCGTGGCCGCTGGTGAGTGCCGCGTAGCAGTAAATCCGGGTACGCTGGTGCGGCTTGATCAGGTTCTTGGCGTTTCTATTCCGCTCAGACCGCTTCTGCGCTCAAACGCCTGGATGAGAGAACCGAGGCTGCGTTCGGAACCAATCTCCGAACGGACCTCATCCACCAGAGGCGTTGGCGGAGGAGGAGCGCTCCGCTCCTGTACCTTGCGTGCTTCGTCGGCGGACACTACAACCGGTCCGGTTGGGACCAACCCGCTCAGTGCGGCGGGCGACTTGGCAATCTTGTCAGTCTGCAGCTGCCGCCGTTCCAGCCGCCGCCGGGGAGGAACCACTCGAACCTGCGGTTGCTTGGCTGGCTCCGGAGGAGCAGGCGCCGCTGCACGAGCTTGCGGAGGAGCTGCAGCCGGAGCCGCTGCTACGGCGGGCTGCTTAGGCTTTTTCGCGGAGACCTTGGTCTTTATTTTTCGAGCCGGAACATTCTTAAAGTCGCTAAGCGGAGCTGCGAGAATGTCACGAGCGCGCAGGAGGAGATCAATTTCAGCGTCAAGTTGAGCGATTATTTCTATACGTGTCATGCCAAAACCATTCTATCGCTCTCCGGACTCTTATGCCGACTGGCGACCCTGTGGGAATTGATTGCGCGGTAATACCCTGTTCACGACGGGCTCCAGCCAACGGCTCAATCGGCGCGGGTAAGAGCGAAGCCGCGCTGGGAAAAACTACGGAACCCTACGTGCGGTTGTCAAATGTATTTTTAGAGAACCTTGACCACCACCACGGTCAGGTCATCCACCTGTTGCTTTGTGCCCGCGAAGGTAGAGACGGCTTCTGAGATCTGGGTGACCAGCGCCGCGGCTGGGATTGTTTCTTTACTGCGGACGACTTCTTCCAGACGCTCGACGGAAAATTCATCACCCGCCTCATTTTCCTGCTCGGTGACGCCATCGGTAAACAGGGTGAGGATGTCGCCTTGATCGAGCTCCACCAAGGTATTTGAGAACTGTGCTTGCGGCAGAATCCCGAGGATTGGCCCTCCGGCATCCAGCAAAAGTGTTTCGCCGGTTTTGGGCCGAACCAGCAGTGGAGGGTTATGACCTCCGTTAGCATACTGCAGAGTCTTTTTGCCCTGATCGAAACGGGCATAGAACATGGTCACGAAGGTGGCCGCGTTGGTAATCTGCCGGAACACTCCATCGAGGTCTTTGATAATCGCCGCTGGTCCATCGAGTTCCCGGGCGCGGAGGCGCAGGGCCACCGCGAGCGACGGCATGAGAAGAGATGCGGCGGCGCCGTGGCCGGAGACGTCGGCAATCACGACGTCAACCACCTCGTCGGAGATCTTATAAAAATCGTAGTAGTCGCCGCCCAACAGTTGTGCGGGCTGCATGGCCGCTGCCAGCTCGAGGTTGCTACAGACGAAGGGTTTCGGCAATACCCGCCGCTGCACCTGAGCAGCCAGGATCAGATCGTGCTCGTACTCATCACGTTGCCGCCGTACCTCGGCCGCCAGCCGGGCACGGTATTTCGCGATCAGCGTCACCAGAAAGGCCACCACCAGAAAACCGACCAGGGTAATCGCATCACGGATACTTCTTACCTGAACGGTGTCCGGCGTTCCCGCGAAGAGGTCTGCTAGAACGGTGCAGCCCACGGCTAAGGCAATGGTGAGAGCGAGCGGGTTGATCAGCGCGCTCAACGCAATAGGCAGCATATAGAGATAGCCGAGCGAGATATTGGGTACGACAATAAAGTCGGTATAAGCAACTGCCGCAATGGCCAGAAAGACGACGAAGTTCAGCGATCCGGTGATCCAGCTTTCTTCCGTTTCGACCTGGCGCTTGTCGCCGCTCTTTGGCATCGTGATCTCCTTGGCAGTGCGGATACACACTATGGCGACATTCCAGGCTGAAAGCCTGCGGAACGGCATCGAGCGTGGGTACTTTTATCTTACGGATTGATAGTTTGCGGACCCCGCGTGTGAGGAGTCAACTTGCGGACCAGGAATTCCTGAAAGAGATTGGCTGCCGCCGAGCCGCCCAGGCCGATAAATGTATTCTCAAAAGTCAGCCACGCGCCATTGCGGCTGCTCGCCGGATAGTACAGGTTCGATATGCCTCCGGCCGCGAGACTGCCCAGAATGCCTGAATAATCCGGCTGCCAGTGACCATTGTCACCTTTGCAGATGACCGCATTGGCGATTGCATACAGAATCCGCGACCGCGTGCTGCCGGTTCCCTTGTAGAAATAGCGTGGGTCCTGCTTGAGCAACGAGGGCAGGATAGCGCCTCCGATGAAGGTGCCGATGACGCTATCAGCATAGGAGGCGCCGTAGCGCTTGGCGTAGCCTTGCGCTCCTTGTCCATAGCCGCTGAATGTATTTTCGGCCTGCTGCACTCCGGCAAATCCCCCCGCAGCTGCAAAGGTGACGGGGTCTACACTGGTCTTCCAGGCAAGTTCAAACTTCTGCTTTGGCCGCAGCGGCAAAGTGTCTTGTTGATAGGTGACATAGAAATTCGGAATTACACCCAACACCCGCTGCGTCTCTTCGATCTTGACCTGCTCTTCGGCCAACTCGTAGTTGGTGACGCTGACCCGCACCTCGGTGGTGGCAGCAGCGATCAGTAAGGCGATCTGCGGCAATTCAAGAGTTTCCCCGGGATGAAGGATTCCTGCCACTTCCTGGTCGGCAAAAGTCACTGCACTGATGGTGAGTCGAAAAGAACCCGCTGGGACGCCCGCAAAGGTAAAGTGCCCTTCTTTGTCCGATACCGCATTCGCGCTCCTCGATGTGCCCTTCGCGCTCCAGTTTCACCTGTGCGGAGAAGACAAAGTTTCCATTCTGGTCCACTACCGTTCCGTTGATGGTGCCCAACGATTCACCAGGGTTCTGGCCGGCGGCGTCCTGGGCAGCCGGAATTCCCGTCCTTGGTGCGTCAGGCAAGGGAGTGTCCATGTGCTCGATCTGTTGCGCTTGCATCAATAAAGGAAGGCAGCAGAACAGGATACAGAGGGTATGACGGCGGGGTCCTCGCTGGGCACGGAGCGGCCACCGGGACCGTTGGAGTCCGTTGCGCGGGCCAGCTAAAGCAATCAGTGCCCTCTGTACCATCTATCTGCAGCATAGAGGGTCGCGGCTCATTCCGAAAAACTGTTGTTAGGAGTGAGTTAGCAGATCAGGTGCTCTACCGCTGCCGAACGCAGCAAAACGCGGCACCCCCGGTGGAAATGCCGCGCGGAATCACTCGAAATGTGTAGACCAAGGTTAAAGACGCTTTAATGATGCTTGCCGAAGAAGTGGTGGCCTCCTCCGCCCGAGTGGCCGCCACCGAAGCTTTTGCCGCCGCCGCCGAAGCTCTTGCCGCCACCGCCAAAGCTTTTCTCTGAATGACCGCCACCAAAGGGATGGAAGCCACCACCCTCGTGAGGCGCCTTCATCGAAGACCCGGCGAAGCTATTCCCCCTAAAGGCTTCCGGGGAAGAACGCTGCGCGAAATCGTTACGCTGAAAACTTGTCGCTGGCGGGGCACGATAGGCTTGCTGCGGCGCGCCATACGATGTGCCCGCCCGGCTGCCATAGAAGCTGGAACCATACCCGGGACGGCCATACTGCTGGGTCGTATTAACCGCCGGCTGCATGTGGTTGTAAGCCTGCTGTACCGGCCGGGCGTAACCAACTCCGGCAGTCTGGTAACCCCGGTTGTAGCCTTCTGCTGGCCGGCTGCCTGCATATCCCTGCGGCGAACGGGCAAATCCCTGGCCGTAAGCCGAGCCGTAGCCACGATTCTGACCATAGCCACCTGCGCCATAGCCTCTGGCCATTGCGCCGCCCTGGGAGAAGTAGCGGCGCCCGCCGTGGGCAAAGCCCCAGTCAGCCACCGTGGTGCTGTGGGTAAAGTAATTCGATTGGTGGAAGAGCACCGCCTGGGACAGCCAGCTCAGGCCCCATCCTATAAAGCCAAAGGGAGTGCGGTTGAAGGCTGTCATCAGGATGCCCAATCCAAACGACACCGGCGATGCGCCGAAGCCCACACCCAAGCCTGCGCCTACGGCCGCACCTACGAAGGATCCGATTGCCCCCAGCAGAGAAAAGCCGGGATAGGGTGAGATGGGCTGTCCGTAGACTACCCACGGGTTATAAGCCGGCACATACACTACCTGCGGATTCGCGGGCGCCACTTCGATGTTGCCCTGATCGTAGCTGACGGTTTCCTGAGGGGTGTTTTGCAGGTTGCCGGCCGCCTGCGCGCGTTGGCGCATCACTTGCACCGCTTGCAGGATGTCCTGCGGTTGGTTGAAGTAGGCGTTGCCCAGATCCGTGGTCCAGCGCATATTCCGATCCATCTCTGCCAGCACCTGGGGAAATGCCGTCAACGCCTTCACGCTCGGATCCCAGTTCTGGGCGTCGGCTCCGGCTGCAATCTGTTCCGCAGGGGCGTAGCCCTGCGCCTGCCGCCAATGGTCGGCATCCGCCAATTGCGCGGGGTAAGTGGAGGCGGTCAATACCTGAGCTATTAACGGGTCAGGATAGAGGGCGATGGGCGCCACCAATTGCTCCAGTTGCTGGGCATTCAGGGGCTGGACCTGGGGTTGCGGTTGGCCATAGCCCGGCTGCATTTGTGCCTGGCCGTAGCCGGGGTCAGGCTGTTGTGGTGCGTACGCCTGCTGCTGCTGGGGGTAGGCCGTGCTGTTGTTGTGGTGGGTAGTAGGGCTGCTGCGGGTAGGACTGCGGCTGCGGGTAAGGCTGCTGTCCGTAAGGTTGGGGCTGGGGGTAGCCCTGCTGCCCATAAGCCGGTTGCGGGTATTGAGGATAGCCTTGCTGCGCCAACAACTCTACCGGCAAGAGCAGCAGGACTAACGAGAGTGCGATCATGCGTCTGAGCGCCTGCGCGACGCTGGTGGCGCCTCTGGTCGCAGAGGCGCGCAACCCGGATTTCCTGTGAAGTTTACCGGCGTTGATGAACTTCATGCGGCTTTCCTCGATGAAGGCCGTACAGGTGACCGCTGCTTGGCGCAGGGTACAGGAAATTCGGGCAAGTCCGTGCAGGTTGATTCGGGATTTCGTTTCTCTTCTCATGGCCTACACGATCCGTCGATGGACGGCGCCTGGTTTTCTACATCGTCAGAAGTGACTTTCGGCCTGCGGCCAAATATACATGCGCTTTGTCGTCATCCGCCGCTCATTGCGACCCGCGGACGAGACCAGTTATTCATGTTGACCCCGATCTCCCACCTTAGTTCTGTGTGACTTTCAGGAGGGTTCTGGGGATGTACCAATGTTTTCAGTGCATTGCATGGGGAGGACAGGAATGATCGAAAGATAGTTCGCCCATCTTGCGATTCCGGGCGGTCGCAGAAATCCTTCATAATGGTGACAGGCAGAACATGACAAATCTCACCCAACTCAGCCCCGACGAAACCACCACCCACGGCCGGCAACTCCAGGCCCGCTACGACGCTTTCAAAGCCAAAGGTCTGAAACTCGATCTGACGCGCGGTAAGCCGTCTCCGGCTCAACTCGAGCTGAGTGGAGCGCTGTTATCGCTCCCTGGTCCGAAGGACTACCTGGCAGAGGACGGGACGGATTGCCGTAACTACGGCGGGCTCCAGGGTCTGGCGGAGGTCCGCAGACTCTTTTCCGGATTGATGGGAGCCCCGGCCGAGCAGGTAGTAGCCAGCAACAACTCCAGCTTGGCGTTGATGCACGACACCATCGTCTATGCGCTCCTCAAAGGGACATGCGATAGCACCACTCCCTGGTCAGCGCAGGGGGAGATTTCCTTTCTCTGCCCCGTTCCCGGCTACGACCGGCATTTCAGAATCTGTGAGGATTACGGCATCCGGATGATCCCGGTAGCGCTCCGGGAAGAGGGTCCGGACATGGATGAAGTGGAGCGGTTGGTAGCCAGTGACGCCTCCATCAAGGGCATCTGGTGCGTTCCCAAGTACAGCAATCCGACGGGAACTGTCTATGCCGATGCGACCGTGGAGCGGCTGGCGGCCATGAAGACCGCGGCGCCTGATTTTCGCGTGTACTGGGATAACGCCTACGCCGTCCATCATCTGACCGACGAGGCCGTTGAGATCGCCAATATGCTGGACCTCTGTGCACGCTATGGGAATCCCAACCGTGCGTTTGTCTTTGCTTCGACCTCGAAGATCACGCTTCCGGGAGCCGGTTTGGCCCTGTTTGCAGCGTCGAAGGATAACGTGAAGTGGTTGCTGGCCAGGCTTAATCCGCGAACTATTGGTCCGGACAAGCTCAACCAGTTGCGCCATGTTCGCTTTCTCAAGAACCCGGCGGGTATTCCGCATTTGATGAACCAGCACAAGGCGCTGGTCGCGCCCAAATTCGAAAAGGTGCTGGAGATTTTCGATCAAGAGCTGGCGAATGTTTCCGGCGTTTGCTGGACCCGGCCGAAGGGCGGTTACTTCATCACCCTCGAGGTTCCCAGTGGCTGCGCTACGCGGGTCGTCACCCTGGCTAAGGAAGCGGGTGTCGTGCTCACTCCCGCTGGAGCGACGCACCCGTATGGGAAAGATCCCGACGACCGGATCATCCGTATCGCCCCGACCTTTCCCGAATTAGCGGAGGTTGCCCATGCGGCGGAAGGGGTTGCGCTGTGCGTGTTGCTGGCAAGTGCGGAGAAGGCTCGCAGTCTTTGACGGGAGCACGGCGTAGGGACCTGCTGTTTCAATTGATGGAGAAACGGAACCCGGTGGCAATTCGCCCACGACACCTTCGCTGTGTCCGAAAAGCGAGACTGCAGGTCCCCTACGCTGCGCTTCAGTCGGGATGACAAATTGGAGGGCAGTGGCCCACCTTGGCATTTATGGAGAGGGATGGACAGAGTCCCTCAACCGGGATCTCCACATCTATCCATACTGACCCAATGGTGGTCTTTCCGCAGCCATGACCTCGTTCCTAGGGTTCGGACGGAGTTGTAGCGTCAGGTGCCCAATTCAAGATCGTCAAACCGTCGCCACTTGTAGAACGCTACCGAGACAATCCAGCTAACCGCGAACAGGCCAACAATGAAATACCCCAGGGTGCCGAAGTTCTGGTTCAGTCTGCTCACCGCTTCCCAGAACGTTCCCTTCAAGTGGAACTGCCCGGCCAGGAGCCCGAGCGCTTCGATTCCCCCAACCGCTACAGCGACGACCACCGAGACGCAGGTAATCGTCATGTTGTAGTAGAGCTTGCGAATCGGCTTCACGAAGGCCCATCCATAGGCGCCCAGCATCAGGATGTTGTCGGTGGTGTCGATCAACAACATGCCGGCGGCAAAAAGCGTAGGAAATATCAGGATCGACCAGACCGGGAGCCCCTTGGTTGCTTCTCCGGCAGAGATGCCCAAAACGCCAATCTCGGTAGCAGTATCGAACCCGAGACCGAATAGCACACCCAGCGGGTACATGTGCCAACTGCTCCGGATCATCCCGAACATGGGACGAAAGAGACGACCCAATAACCCTCGATTGCCGAGCAGCAAATCAAGATCTTCCTCGACGTAGGGCTCACCCGCGCGCACTTTGATGAACGTCCGGTAGATGGATTGCAGGACGACTATATTCACGGCCGCAATCGCAAATAGAAAAAAGGTGGACACCAGGGTGCCGACGACTCCACCGATCTCCCGGACCGCATCCATACGATGCTGTAAGGTCAATGCTGTCCAGGCGATCGCGATCGATCCCAGCACGACGATGGTGGAATGTCCGAGGGAGAACATGAAGCCGACACCGACCGGCCGCTTCCCTTCCTGCATCAGCTTGCGGGTCACGTTATCGATGGCAGCGATATGATCAGCATCCACCGCATGGCGAAGACCAAAACTGTAGGCAAGAAACGCGGTGCCTAACAACATCGGGAAGTGACGGAAGGCGAGCACCGCCCAAACCCACGCTGCGGCATTGAACAGCAGCAGGAAGCTGTAGATGCCAATGACCTTGCTGCGAGTGTTGCCGGCTGCGTCGTCAAAGAGCGTCCGCAGTGCAGATCGTGTCGCGACCGTCTTTGCTTGATTCTCCACTCCGACGGCCATCTGTCTCCCCTGCGGCGGGTAGCACGATTCTCGAAGTCATATTACCACCAAATAAGACCGCTCTTATAGACCGAGCAAATGGCGGGCCAAGCCGAATCCAACACTTAGCAGGATCAGAGGAAGGAGATTGAGCTTGCATCTACGCAGTAGCACAAGCGAAAGTATCACCCAGCAGAGCGAGAGTGCGTCCAGTCCCTTGAGATCAACCGCTCCGGAGGGGAAGATGACAGCCTTCCCCAGAAAGAGCGTCAGGTCGAGGATCGCGCCGACTACGACCGCTGTGATTAATGCCAGGACGTCCTGAATCGCCGGATTGCCCTGTGTGCGCTCCACCAGGGGCGCGCCGGCAAATACGAAGAGGAAACAGGGTAGAAAGGTGTAGAACGTTGTTACCAGCAGGCCCAGCGTGCCCATCCAGAGCGAGCCTTGGAAGTGGTTGTAGCCGGCCATGAATCCGACAAAAACGACCACGAT
The DNA here is from genome assembly GCA_963721125.1 of uncultured Acidobacteriaceae bacterium. GTDB lineage: Bacteria > Acidobacteriota > Terriglobia > Terriglobales > Acidobacteriaceae > PALSA-350. Next base: position 1,424,299 of record CAVRHZ010000002.1, read on the forward strand.
GATCAGAGGGCCCGGCGTCGTCTCAGCCAACGCGAAGCCGTCCATCATCTGGAGCCTGGTCAGCCAGTGCAGTTTCAACACCGTAACCTGCGCTACGTAGGGAATGACTGTGTACGAGCCGCCGATGGTCACGAATGCAGTCTTGGTAAAGAACAGCACCAGGGTCTTCCAGAAGTGAAAGTCCTCGGTAAAGAAGTAGAACGCGGGCAGGGGCAGAAGCCACAACAGCAGAAAGATCGCAGTCAACTTCGCGGCTGGCTTCAGGAGCGGCGCAGGCTGCGGCGTCGCCGCATTCAGGCTGATGTAGTAGCCGTCTTCGTCGTTCACTTCGCCCGGTATGGGGAGAAGGCCACGCTGCGACCGCCCGAGGACGATACCCAGGACGATGACGCTGAACATTACCAGCAGCAGCGAAACATGAAAGAAGAACATGCCCACAAACGCGGCTGCGGCGACAACGCCGGGCACAACACCGCGCAGTGCTCGTTGGGCCACCCGTTGCAGAGCAACTACTACCAGAGCGATGACCGCAGGTTTTAGGCCGTTGAACATCGCTGCGATCCACGGCAGGTTGCCAAATCGGACATAGATCATGCTGAGCGCGAGCAGAACGAACATGGAGGGCAGCACGAAGAGCGTTCCTGCAACCACTCCTCCTCGCTTTCCATGTAGCCTCCACCCTATATAGGTGGCGAGCTGTTGCGCCTCTGGCCCGGGCAGTATCATGCAATGGCTGAGCGCATGGAGGAAGCTGGCATTGCTGATCCAGCGCTTCTTTTCGACTAGATCCTCATGCATGATGGCGATGTGAGCCGCAGTGCCGCCAAAACTGATCCATCCCAGCTTGAACCAGAACCGGAGTGCTTCTCTAAAGGCGGGTTGTTGCACTGCCGCGATTCGTTCACCCTGCGGCATTCCAGGTCCTGAGTGCGCGTTTGATAGGTCGATGCAAGAATTCTTCAGAACCTGTAACCATTATGACATTATAACATCATAACAACATGCGTTCAGGATCTTCATAGAGCGCAGTACTCTTCTTTTGCGTCCTCCGATCTACAGCGCGATGTCACCAAGGAGCACTTGAACATGAATGAAATTTATAAATCAGCGCTCGCTCGATGGTCTCCCATTCCGCTTCGGCTGATTGTTGGGTATGGCTTCATGCAGCACGGCTTCGCCAAGCTGTCCAGGGGACCTGAAGTTTTCGCCGCTATCCTCCACGCAATCGGCATGCCTGCACCCCACCTCATGGCATGGCTTACCATTCTGATTGAAATCTTCGGCGGTCTTGCCGTGCTATTGGGAGCTCTGGTCCCCCTGGTTAGTCTGCCGATGATTGCACTTCTCTTAGGGGCAATCTTCACTGTTCATCTGCCCTATGGGTTCAGCTCCATCAAGCTGATGAGCGTGACTTCCGGCCGGGCCCAGTTCGGACCGCCGGGTTACGAATGTGACCTACTCTATATTGCTTGCCTTATGGCGCTTGTGATCGGTGGTTCCGGGCCGATGGCGATCGACGGGTATTTGATGAGGAGGCGGTAGCGGCGTTCACTTCGGAGGCTTTCGAGCCAGGCGGGTCACAAAGCGAACGAGATCGCCCCGGTAGTACAGCTTCTCGTAATCGACTGGCCGATTGCCTGTCGAGTAGGAGGTTCTCTCAATGCGGAAGATCGGGCTACCTTGCTTCACGTGTAGCGCTGCGGCGACCTCAGCCTCGGCTGCCATGGCTTCCAACTTGTACTCGGCCTCTATCAGGGGGACATTGTATTTGCGTTCAAGGAGGGAAAAGATAGGTTCGACCTTCAAGTTGTTGGTGATGATCTTATTGCCGATTTCCAAGGGGAGGTAAGTTTCATCGAACGAAATGGGTACGCCATCCGCCAGTCGTATGCGACGGATTCTGACCACGCGTTCGCCCTTGGTCAGCGCGAGGTGAACGGCTACGGCCGTATCAGCAGTCACGATCTCTTTGCCTATCACGCGGGCTGTCGGCTTGCGGCCAAGTCCGCGCATATCTTCCACGAACCCTCTCAGCTCGGTGAGTTCCTGTGTGATCTTGGGGGAAGCGACGAACGTACCTTTGCCGCGGCGAATCTCTACCAGACCACGGCCCACGAGATTTTGGATAGCGCGCCGAACTGTAATGCGGCTGACCTCGAACCGATCGATGAGGCTATCTTCGGTCGGCAATTGGTCGCCTGCTTTCCTGTCTCCATCGGCGATTTCCTTGGCGAGGACGGTTTCGACGCGGGAATAGAGAGGAGAATCCGGTGCGGCTTTCATATAGACATCATAACGTCATGTTGTCAGCATTCGGCGTACCGCAGGCGCCCCGGAGACGCTCGATTCTCTGGAAGAAGACAAGCAATGCAGGCAGAGGCTTGCTCGCGGACGTGACCGACCCGAGGGCGGAGGGACGGCCCACATTTTGCGCGCTGGGGCAAGCTCGCTGCTCGCCGGCAGCACGTGCTCAACCAGAGGTTCCGCGACAAAAATTGCTAATTATCCGTCTTCATGAGTCAGATGTAGAATCGCGAACATCTAGTGCTAGACGCATCTACTCAGTTCCCGGCGAGGCGTTGCATCATGATCGAATCTTCCGATTTTCGGATTACAAAACTGCCGCTCAACCACGGAGCCGGCCACATGCCCGCGCTGGGATTTGGCACGCTGATCCCCGATGCAGCGATGACGGTAAGTGCCACCACAGCCGCGCTGGAAGCCGGATTTCGACACTTCGACTGTGCAGAACGATACCTGAACGAGCGTGAAGTGGGTCAGGCCCTGCAAACTGGACTTGCCGCTGGAGGAATTGCGCGCGAGGACATCTTCGTCACAACAAAATTGTGGAATACCAATCATCGGCCCGAACGCGTGGAACCGGCATTCCACGCGAGTCTTGACAGACTCAGGCTCAACTATCTGGATCTCTACCTCATCCACACTCCATTTGCGTTTCAACCGGGAGACGAGCAGGATCCGCGGGATCAAGACGGCAATATCGTTTACGACCGCGAGGTGACTTTGCTCGATACCTGGAGGGCGCTGGAGGGCCTTGTGGACGGTGGCAGATGCCGGGCCATTGGACTGTCTGACATCAACCTGGAAGGGCTTTTACCCATCTACGAATCGGCGAGAATCAAGCCCTCGGTGGTCCAAGTCGAAGCACATCCGTATCTGCCGGAAACGGAGCTTCTGGAATTTTGCCGGGAGAAAGGTATTGTGCTTTTGGCCTTCGCGCCTTTGGGCCATGGAATGAGGCCGGGGCCGCTCGAAGATCCTGTAATTTTGGGAATCGCTGCACGGGTTGGAAAGACGCCGGCCCAGGTGCTGCTGGCATGGGCGGTGCAACGCGGCACGGCTTTGCTGACCACGCCCAGGAGTGCGGAGCGGGCGAGAGAGAATTTCAACATCTCCGCCCTTCCAGAAGACGCATTTGACGAGATCAATCGCATTCAGACCAGACAGCGGCTCAATGACGTCGTGAAAACCGGCAGCCCAGGTTTCATTCCCCGAGTTAAATCAGCATGAAAGCCGTATAACACCTGGAGGGTTCTATGCAAGAGGAACAAATACGTGAAGCTCTGAATGCGCATTGGCAAGCGTCTGCGGCCGGCGATGTAAACGCTGAACACGATATTTATGATGACGATGCAATCTGCGATTATCCCCAATCAGGCGAACGAATCCTGGGACGAAAGAATTTGCAGGCCTTGCGGAGTCATCATCCCGGCAAGCCGTCGGGGTTCGCGGTCAAGCGAATTCTCGGGAAAGGTGATCTCTGGATCACGGAATACACAATCGTCTACCAGGGGCGACCCGCATACACAGTGAGCATTATGGAGTTCCGCAACGGCAAGGTGGTGCACGAGACGCAGTATTTTGCGGATCCCTTCGAGGCGCCGGCGTGGCGGAGCCAATGGGTTCAGCGTATCGGGTGACGCAGGCGTTGAACATGGCCAGTGGCGCCCGGTTCATGTCCAGTACTCGGAGATCGCGAGGTTGCCCCCTAAGCGGGTGGCAAACGCCTGGCAATCATTCATCCCTGAGCAGCAGTGCGGGATCAACCGCCAGCACTCGCCGCGCCGGAATCCAGGTCGCGACCAACCCCAGCAGGCTCATGGTCAGGATGACCCCACAAAGCACCAGCGGATCACGAGGCGTGGCTTGATAAACGATCTGCGCCAGCAGGCGGCTGGCCAACACGCCGGCCAGCAGTCCCGCACCGGAACCAATAAGCAAGATCGCAAAGGGACGGCCTAACGCAGAGCGCATGAGTTGTGCCCGCTGTGCACCAAGGGAGACGCGAATCCCAAGCTCCTTCCAACGTTTGGAGATCGAATACGCTGCCATCCCAAAGACTCCGGTAACAGCCAACAAGGCAGCCAACACACCCATGACCCCGAGACTAGCTGTCGCAATGCGCGCGGGGAAATACACCACAGTAAGCGCATCGGGCCAGCTGCCAACAGTGAAAGGCAAGTTGGGATCAATCCTGGCTAGCGTGCCGGACAACATCCTTGCCACTTCCGCGGCCGGCAAGGCAGATCGGACAATCAGCGTGACGTCACTATCCGCATACTGAGCCACAGGAAAAAACATCGCCGGCTGCGGGCTTTCCGTCAACGAAACGTACTTCCCGTCCTCGACAACACCGACGACTTCATACAGAGCCTTCTCGCCAATCAGGAAATGACGCCCAATGGGGGAAACATCGCCAAACATCATGTGAGCGAAGGTATCGTTGACCAGCGCGACCTTTGGCGTTGTCGCATCGTCATGCCAAGTCAGATCGCGCCCCTTGAGTACCCGCGTCCCGGCGGCCCGGAAATACCCCGGCGAGATGGAAAAATACTTCGCAGCAAAGGCGCTATTCGAAGCGCGAAAATCTGTCGTACCCTGGTGGTAGACCGTAGTGCTACTTCCCCCTGTGTTGAGCGGCGGCTCGTTGATGGCTCCTACCGCTGTTATCCCAGGCAGCTGGGACACCTGCTCCAACATGCGCTTCTCTACCGCGAGCGAGGATTGATCGGTGTAGCCTGCCATATGCAAATCGGTGTCCGCAGTAACAACTCCTTGCGGCTGTATACCAAGGGGCGCATGCAAAGAGCGCTGCATACCTCGCAGCGCTACCAGGGCGGCGGTGAGCAACAGCGCGCAGACCGCAATCTGCGTGGCGAGCAAGATGTCGCGCATCGTAGCCTTGCGGAAAACGGTTCCAACGGCGCCTTTTCTCATCGCCTGCATCGCGTCGGTCTGCCAGATTTGCCTCGCCGGAAGCAGGCTGGGCAAGATACTGCCGCCGAGTGAGAGAAAAAGAGCGACGCCATAGACCCGCCCATCCGGAGTGACCGAGAGGTGTATAGGAAATTGAGCGAAGGGTTGCCAGCGGCTCAACATGCTTAGCAATGCGGTGGCAATGAGCGTTCCCAAGACCCCGCCGGCTAAAGAAATAACCAGAGCTTCCGTCGTGATCTGGCGCAGGATGTGCCATCGGCTTGACCCGATCGCCAGACGTACCGCTACTTCGCGGCTGCGGTCGGCAACGCGAGCAGCAAAGATGCCGGCGAGATTCGCACACGCGGCTACGAGTACTAACAGGGCCATGAGGGAAATGCCGGTTATCAGGGCGCGGGCGGGATCTCCCAACCAGTCCCCCATCCATCCCGGTTTCACCAGGCGTACTCCCAGGCCTTCGTCCTCGTCCGGATGTTCCTTCGCCAGTTGGGCGCCGATGGCGTTCAAGTTGTCCGTTGCCTGAGCTACTGTCGCTCCAACCCTGAGTTTGCCTAATACCCAAAGGCCATGGCTTCTTCTCTGGTTTAAGTAGTCGTATCCATTGATCTGTTGTTCGTTGACCGCTGGTACCCAGAAGTCGGACCAGAAAAAGACTTCGGTTCCGTGGAAATCCTTTGGGGCAACACCAATGACAGTGAACGGATGTTTATTGATATCAACGGTCGTCCCGAGAACGCCTGGGTTGGCGTTGAATTGGGCACGCCAAAAGGCATCGCTCAACACAACATAAGGCGCAGAATTCGGCCCATGCTCATCGTTGGCGTCGAAGAATCGCCCGAGTTGCGGACGTAGGCCGAGCATGTGGAAGTAATTGTCGGAAACCTCGTAAAACCAGCTCTTTTTGGCGACCCCACCAGCGCTGAGGCCAGCGTAGTAAAGTTTGTACCCAACCAGATCGCTAAAGGTATTGTTGCGGCTGCGAAAATCCAGGTAGTCGGGGTAGGACTGACTATCGAAGCCATGCGGCTTTTGCACGACGCTGAAAATCCGCTCCGAATCCGGAACGTTCAGCGGGTGGAGGATGAGCGAATGCAACACACCAAAAACCACCACGTTGACGCCAATGCCCAAAGCGAGCGTCACAATCGCCGTGAGTGCAAATGCGGGTGATCGAAGGCACGAGCGCACAGCAAAGCGGATGTCGCGCGCGATGCCATCAAGCCTCAGTGCTGCATCAGCGCTCGTTACCCGCTCTTTCATCACGGCTGGATTCCCAAAGCGAAGTATCGCATCCCGCTGCGCCTCTTCCTTTGACATGCCGGCCGCGATGTTGTCGTCGAGGCGCATCTCGATGTGTGACCTGAGCTCCGCGGCGATCTCTCGATCCAGCCTGGAGCGCGTAAAGAGATTTGTGAAACGGCGAAGGATTGACATCCAACCACCTCATGCGTAACGGAATATGGCGCGGATACCTTTTACCAGCTGTTCAAAGCTCTTCTCGGCTTCTTGCAGTTCTTTGCGCCCGGCAGGGGTCAACTTGTAATATTTTGCTTTCCTGTTGGTCTCCGTGAGCGCCCAATCGGACCGGACCCATCCTTTCTGCTCCATCCGGTGCAGGGCCGGATACAGCGAGCCCTCCTCAACGTTCAACAATTCATCGGAGGCTCTTTGGATGTGGAGGACGATGCCGTAGCCATGTAGAGTTCCTACCTGGGATAGAGTTTTCAGAACCAGGAGATCCAGACTTCCCTGCAGGTCGTTCCGTGCCATGTATTGCACCCCTATACATCTTGGCTTAATTGACTCTATGCCCAGAAGTAAAGGGATGTCAACCAGCGTTGCGCTGTCCGGCAAAGCACCCTGCCGGCGAGCTAGTTGCCCACTGGGCACGTGGCAGGCGCCTAATCAAAAGGACTTCGCTCCGCACTTATCGATTCGAGAGTCCACCGTTTCCCTCGTCGTTGACAACTGACAGTCGAATGTCTACCATCGTCGCCAAGGCCAGAATAGAACATCTTTTGTAGCGAAGTGAGCTTAGCAGGGCAGGGCCTCCTGCAGAGAACTGACATGAAATGGTGGCAGATCAAGAAGCGAGATGCAGACCTGGAGCGGGAGCTGCGTTCCGACCTGGACTTGGAAGAGGAGGAGCAACGCGAAGCTGGTCTTTCGGTAGAAGAGGCTCGCTACACGGCCTTAAGCGCCTTCGGCAATCCTACCCTTATTCGTGAACAGACACGCGCCACCTGGACATGGAACTGGCTTGAATCCCTCGCTCGTGATCTTCGCTTTAGCTTGCGGACGCTGGGCCGCACTCCCGGTTTCACCGTCATCGCCATCCTGGTAATGGCGCTGGGCATTGGCGCCAACGTCGCGCTATTTACTGTGGTGCGCGGAGTTTTACTCAGGCCGTTGCCATTCAATGACCCGGATCGCCTGGTGATGATCGATGAGGCCAGCCTTCATGAAGACGATACGGTTCGTTCGAACTGGGTTGCCGGCGGGATGTACGCCGAGTGGAAGAAGCAGAACCGTAGCTACAGCAGTCTCGCGCTCGCGCAGTCTATCCGGGTTCAGCTTTCCGGCTCGGGCGGGCAATTGCCGGAAAAGCTGAATAGTGCGTTGTTTTCATGGAACATGCTCCGCACGTTAGGAGTGCAGCCCGCCCTGGGCCGCGATTTTGTGCAGGCCGATGATGGGCTCGGAGCCAGCGGCACCGTGTTGCTGAGCTGGGGTCTTTGGATGCGTCGCTTCGGCGGTGACCGTGCCATTCTGAACCAAACGATCTCTCTGGACGCCCAGCCGTATACCGTGATTGGAGTCATGCCCGCCTGGTTCGACTTTCCTGACCCGTCTACGCAGCTATGGACGCCGGTTTATCAGGAAGAACCTGCAGATGCGATGACCTCGTTCAGCAATCACATGTTTCGCGTTGTCGGGCGGCTGAAGCCGGGAGTCAGCGCAGCGCGAGGCGTGGCCGATCTGAGCGTGATCTCCCAGCGCATCCATAATGCGCACCTCAACGATCCATTCGTTTCTCAAAGGGCCAGCAGCCGACCGCTGCTGGAGCACATTGTAGGCAAAATCAAGAAGCCGCTCTACGTGCTCATGGCTGCGACCTGTTGCCTGCTGCTGATAGCCTGCCTCAACGTAGCCAATCTGCTGGTAGCGCGCGCCTCCGCTCGGCGTAAGGAGCTGGCTATCCGCAGCGCGCTGGGCGGAGGCCGGCTGCGTCTGATGCGCGAGCGTCTGCTGGAGAGCCTTCTGCTTTCGGCTGCCGGCGGCGTCCTGGGAGTTTTGCTCGCTTTAGCCGCGCTTCATTGGCTGACGCAAACTCGCCAGGACATGAGCCGTGTCGAATCCATCCACATGGACGGCGTGGTGGGGGCGTTTACCGTCGGGGTTATCGTACTGTGTGCGTTGTTTTCCGGGCTGATTGCTACGTTCAGCGCCAGCGATAAGCGCATTCTCGGCGCGTTGCACGAGGCATCGCGCTCGGTGAGTGGGGGCAAGGTGCAGGCCAGGTTGCGCAAGGTGCTGCTTACGCTCGAATTCGGGCTGACAGTGATCCTGCTCCTGGGCGCCGGACTGCTGCTCAAGAGCTATGAACGGCTGCGTTCCGCCGACATGGGCTGCATGACGCAAAACGTGATTACCATGCACCTGGGCCTGCCCGATGCGCGCTATGCGACGCCTGCCCGGCGAGCCGACTTCTACGACACGCTGCTCGATCGGGTGCGCGCTCTGCCAGGAGTGGACGCGGCGGGCTTTGTAACGGCTGTCCCTGGCCAGGGCTATGGGGGTGACTGGACTTTTAGCATCGTGGAGCATCCGCCCCTGCCGCAAGGAAACGGGCTGCTCGCCCTGAGGCGCTGGGCCGATCCGAAGTACTTCGTCGCGATGGGCATTCCTCTTTTGCGTGGGCGTACATTTGACGGGAAACGATTCGATGCGGCGAATGAAGCCATCATCAGCCAATCGTTTACCAACCAGTACTTTCCGGGCGAGGACCCGCTGGGCAAACACCTCCATGTACGCGGGCAAGATGCCGTCATCGTGGGGATTGTGGGCGATACCCGCTATGCCATCGGCGAGCCGCCTCGACCGATGCTTTATTGCCCGCTGGATGCTGGTATCGAGAACGTCGGTACGCTTGTGATTCGGTCCAGCCACGATCCGGCGCAGTTCACTCTTTCGGTACAGCGCATTGTTTCGGAGATGGACCACGATTTGCCTGTCTCCGACGTGCTTACCATGAACCAATTACTCGGCAAGTCGACCCTGGACCAAAACTTCAACACGACACTGCTGGTTGCTTTTGCTACGCTCTCGCTGGTACTTGCCGCAGTGGGCTTGTTCGGTGTGATGTCGTACATCGCAGCGCAGCGGACGACCGAAATCGGCATCCGCATCGCACTGGGCGCGAAGCGCGAGCACGTGTTGCGGAAGATGTTGCAGGATGGAATGCAGCCCGCCATCCTCGGTCTTGCGGTAGGACTTGCGGCGAGCCTGGAAGCCGGCCGACTGATGCGCGACCTCCTCTATGAGATCCATCCGCTCGATCCGGCGGTCTATGCCGCAGTTGCCGCAACGCTGTTGGTGGTGGCCGGTTTGGCATGTATTCTTCCCGCGTGGCGCGCGTCACGCCTCGATCCGATGCAAGCATTGAGAGCCGAGTAAGGTTATATTCCTGTTCCTTGCTAACAGCGCCACGGTTGCAGGAAGTGGGCTTTGAATTCGCTTGGCAGCTCGAGAAGTCGACCGGCCTCCATCGAACGGGTAGCCCAATCGACCAGCGCGCTATATTGATCGAACCTGGTTATATTCCCGAGCCATTGGGAGCCAGAGCCGGAGTTAACCACCACCACATTTGGCATATCGCAGGGGCCCACACAGCCGCTCACCGAAAGTTGAACACGCTTCAGTAAGCCGCGCCTGCGCCACTCGTCCTTTAGCCAGGCAACCGGCACCTCTGGACGATCCTTGTGCGTCGCGCCGCAGCAGCATCCCTGGCAAATAACCACTTGTCCAATCACTCGCCGCTTGGTGTCCAGCATTTCCATGTCTCCCCCGCAGTTGAAACTATAGTATAGGGGACTATATTATGCTAACCGGAGGCAATCTTGGCACACACCACGAAGGATAAGAAAAAACTGCTGTCGCGCACGCGTCGCATCAAGGGTCAAGTGGAGGCGGTGGAACGGGCTCTTGAGGGAGATGCGGAATGCGAAGACATCCTGCAGCTCGTGGCGTCCTGCCGCGGCGCACTCAATGGTCTGATGGCTGAACTGATCGAGGGGCACGTACGGTTTCACGTTCTCTCCCCCAATCAAAAGTCCCTTCCCTCGCAACTTGAGGCGGCGGAGGAACTGATTTCTGTGGTGAAGAGATATTTCAACTAGAAGTGCGGAGGGCACTATGACGGTTGTGAACCAGAAGGAAACACAGCATCCGGGCGAATTAGCCGAAGCCGGGATTCACCTTCCTGCACCTACGGATGCCCACTCCAACGTCGTGCCGGAAGAAGACCACGAACATGGCTTTGAACTTGTCGAGGTGCTTCGCGTAGCCTTTGTCGCGCTGGCTGCGGCGGCGGTCTGGTTTCATCTCTGGGAGCCGTTTCACCGGGTAAGCGTGCTTGGGTTAGGAGCGACGCTGATCGGGGGTTACCCCATCTTCAAGGAGGCCTTCGAGAACATTCTTGAGCGCCGCATGACCATGGAACTTTCCATGACGATCGCCCTTGTTTCCGCGCTGGCGATCGGCGAGTTTTTCACTGCGCTGGTGATCACGGCGTTCGTGCTCGCGGCCGAGATCCTCGAAGGGCTAACTGTCGGGCGCGGGCGCCGTGCTATCCAGGACATGCTGGACTTTCTCCCCCAGACCGCGAGCGTGCTGCGAGAGGGTCAAATCGTCGAAGTGGAAACAAAGACGATTCTTCCCGGAGAGGTGGTTGTGATACGGCCGGGGAGCAGAATCCCGGTGGACGGCCGGGTGCTGAATGGTCATTCGTTTGTGGAGCAGGCCGCAATTACCGGCGAACCCATGCCGAGTGAAAAGGGAGCGGGAAGCGATGTCTACGCGGGGACCATCAACCAGGCCGGAACACTCCAGGTGCGCGCCGAGCGGCTGGGAAAGGAAACGACTTTCGGCAAGATCATCGAGGCGGTCGAGAATGCGGAGCGCTCGCGGGCCCCGATACAGAAGACCGCAGACCGGCTCGCCGGCTACCTGGTCTATTTCGCCCTGGGCGCCGCTGTGCTTACCTTTCTGATTACGCACAACCTGCGGTCTACGATCTCGGTCATCATCGTTGCCGGCGCGTGCGGGATTGCTGCCGGCACGCCCCTGGCCATCCTGGGCGCCATTGGACGAGCGGCTCGAAAGGGGGCGGTGATCAAAGGTGGAATCTACCTCGAAGCGCTGGGGGAGTTGAATATAGTCTTCCTCGATAAGACGGGAACCTTAACCTACGGAACACCCGTGGTTTCGGCAATCCGCACCGCACCAGGCATTTCCGAGCGCACCCTCATCGAAACGGCAGCCACGGCAGAACGAAATTCGGAGCACCCTTTGGGCCGTGCCATCGTCCGCTTTGCGGAGCGAAAAAGCATGCCGGGCCCTGACCCAGAATTCTTTGAGTACCGCCTTGGCCGGGGAGTTCTTGCCTCTTTGCGTGGCACAGCCATCGTGGTAGGAAATCGGGCTCTCTTTGACGAACTGGGAATCGTTCATCCAGAGAAAGAGGGCGATCACAAAGAGGCAGGGACCGCGGTCCTGGTTGCGCGGGGAGGCCGCTACTGCGGATCCATTGTGGTGACTGACCAGTTACGTCCGAGCGCCGCGCCCGCGGTCAAGGCTCTTGGTGAGATGAACATCAGGGTTGTCTTGCTCACTGGGGATGCAAAAGCAGCCGCGAAAGCCGTAGGGGATCAACTCGGCATCACTGATGTCTATTCCGATCTTCTGCCGGAACAGAAGACGGCCTTCATCGCGGAACAGGTGAAAAAGGGCCGAACTGTGGCCATGTTGGGCGATGGCATCAATGATGCGCCGGCACTGAGTGAGGCGACGGTTGGCGTCGCCATGGGCGCCGGAACGGATGTTGCCAGGGAAAGCGCGGATGTGGTTCTTATCGGCAATGATCTTGCGAAGTTTGTGGAGACTGTCCGCATCGCGCGAAACTGCCGGCGGATCATACTGCAAAATTTCTACGGCACGCTCATCGTCGACACTATCGGCATTGGCCTGGCCGCTGCCGGCTTTCTGAACCCACTGCTGGCGACATTCATTCACGTTGCTTCGGAGCTAACCTTCATCCTTAATTCGACACGCCTGCTTCCCCCTCGTGAGAAGGCGAAGGCCGCCAGCAAGGAGCCGGCAACGGCCAGCGCATAAGGAGTCGGGCAAGGTGAAGCGCATCTCACATTACGAGGTCCTCACTACCCTCCTTGCGTTGGGCTCCTGGATCCTGATTGTGTTCATGGCGTGGACGCTCCTTCGTTCTTTCTAGTCGAAGTGTGGCCCGTGACTCAGCATGCGATTCCGAGGGTCTTGATGGCCACTTCGGCGGCCACCTCTCCGGTAGCACGAATTATACAAGTGTATTATTCTCGCTGTGGGCCTGAGGGCTTAACATCTGTTTTAGGGCGAAGCCTCGTACTTCTGTTAGCACGATTTCAGAAGACATCCTGCCACCGCGGCCCATCGCGTTTGTAAGCAACGCGCCGCTGGTGCGTCTCTCCCGGGGTGAAGAAAGGCCGATGCATCCATGCCAACGGCTTCACAAACAGTGCATCGGCTGCTCTGCAGGTTGGTTATCCTGTTTTTTTTCTCATTTCTGACTCTGTACGCAGCTACCGGCGGCAGCATCACTGGTACGGTCCTGGATCCTAGCGGCGCGGCTGTGGCGGGAGCTACGCTCAACTTAGTCAACACAGCTCAGCAGACGACTTATCAAGCTGTTTCCGACCGGCAGGGTCTCTATTTCTTTCCCAATTTACCCGTAGGTCATTACGATCTCACCATTTCAGCCCCCGGATTTTCCACGCAAAGGAAGACCGACCTTACAGTGAACACGGACTCAGCCATGCGAGTGGATGCCGGGCTGGTGATTGGCTCCCAAACGGCCTCCGTATTGGTCACCAGCAGCCCAGGAGCGCCTGTGGATACCGTTGCCACCCACCTGGGCGAAGTCATATTGGGCTCGCAGATGACCGCGCTGCCATTGAATGGGAGAAGCTACACGGATCTGCTGGCGCTTCAACCGGGAGTGGCGCCGATTTCCACACTCTTGCCAAGTTCCGTAATTATGGCGGGGGTTACGGGGAGCATCGATCCGTCGGGCGACCTGAACCCTGGCAACCTATCCATCAATGGCCAGCGCGAATCCTCTAACGGCTTCATCGTGGACGGAATCGACGTGCAGGAGCACATGAACGGGGGCACTTCCATCATCCCGAACCTCGATTCCATCGAGGAATTTAGGGTGTTAACCAATAACTTCGAGCCTGAATACGGCAACTACAACGGCGGCATGGTCACGGTTGTCACCAAGGAAGGAAGCAACGCACTGCATGGCAATGCCTTCGAGTTTTTCCGGAATACAGCGCTCGATGCGCGCGGGTATTTCGACCCTACACGGCCGGCATTCAAGCAGAACCAGTTTGGGGGCACGGTTGGCGGCCCGATAAAGCGCGACAAGATATTCTTTTTTGGGGACTATCAAGGAACCCGGACCGAGCAGGGGGTTTCTACCGGCGACATCTCTGTGCCGACTTTGGCTCAGCGAGCCGGCATTTTTAGCGACCTGAGCGGTTCAGTGAGCGGCCCCTACTTCGCGAGCATGCTCACACAGGCCTTGGGTCGTCCGGTCACGGCGGGAGAGCCCTACAGCAGCGTTTTTGCAAACGGCACGATCCCGCAGAGCGCATGGTCGGCGCCGGGTACGAGTCTGCTGAAGTACATTCCGTCTCCCAACGTTAGCGCGGGCCAGTATTCGACCTCGGCATTCGCGCAGACGGTTCGCGATGACAAGGGCGGGGCGCGCGTCGACCTGAACAGCCGGCTGGGCCAGATCTCAGGCTGTTACTTCATCGATGACTATTACCTGGACAATCCGTATCCAGGCTCGGTTGCGGGAGCGAGCATCCCCGGCTTTGATGCTCTTTATATCGGGCGTGCGCAACTGCTATCGCTGGGCGATAACAAGCTGATCGGCGCAAATACTGTGAACGAGTTTCATGTCGGCTATCTGCGCAATGCCAACATCATCGGGAAGCCGAAAGGCGGGCTTGGCGTGAGCCTGGCCTCGCAGGGTTTTGCCTCCGGCGCCAACGGAGGTCCAGGGATTGATGTGCAAGCTCCGCAATTCGAGGGCGTGGAGAATATTACGTTTCCCACCTTCGTCATGGGGGTTCCGATCACCAACATGACGCAAATTAACGACACGTACTACGTGAGCGATGGGCTTTCGAAGGTTATCGGGACGCACACTCTGAAGGTGGGCGGCCAATTGCATATCGACCAGGTGAATGATTATCCCAACGGGACGTTTAACGGGACCTTCAACATCAATGGGACCGAGACCGGGGATGCTTACGCCGATCTTCTGCTTGGAGTGCCGAGCAACTTCACCCAATCGTCGGGCTCGGCACTGTATCTGCGCAACCGCTATGTGGGAGTCTACGCACAAGACAGCTGGCATGCACGCAGCGACCTCACCATCAACGCCGGCCTGCGCTGGGACATCATCATGCCTTTCTGGGAGAAGTACAACCAGTTACAAACCTGGGTTCCCGGAGAGCAGTCTGTACTCTACCCGGGAGCGCTCCCCGGACTGCTTGTCCCGGGTGATCCTGGAATCCCAAAGACGCTAGCGCCCACGCGCTACAAGAACCTGGCTCCACGACTCGGGTTCGCCTATGCACCGAAGTTCGATCATGGATTTTTGAAGGCGCTCTTCGGCAGCGACGGCAAGGGCAGCATTCGGGGAAGCTATGGCATCTTCTACACGGAATTTCCCGGTTTGGCGGCCGGCATCATGTACGGCGTGCCTCCCTTCGGCTTTAACTATCTCAGCCCTGCGCCGCCGTTGATGGCAACTCCGTTTATCACCGCTGCCACGGGAGTCGATAACGGGCAGCGGTTTCCCTTCCCTTTTCCGCCGCACAATGTTTCCAGAACCAATCCTGACACTTCAGTTAACTGGGCCAACTTTGCGCCACTTGCGGCGGATCCGTTTTTCTACTACCGCAATCAAGTGCCTTACATCGGCAATTACATGTTTTCGGTGCAGCGAGAGATCGCTTCCAGGGCATTGTTGACGGTGAGCTATGTAGGCAACCAGGGGCATCGTATTCTCGCCGTCAGTTCGGTGAACCTGGGCAATCCTGGTTTGTGCCTCAGCTTGCCCGGTTGCGGCCCCTTCGGCGAGGACACAACCTATACGGGCGCGAGCGGTCGGACCATCTATGGAACGCGCACCGGACAAAGCAGCATCGGAGCACCGGTAACGACAGGCCCAAACTACGGCGAGAATACAGCCGACAAGTCAGCGGCCAACTCCAATTACAATGCGTTGCAAACCACCCTTCGCTATCAGCGCAGCGGCTCACAGTTTTTACTGAGCTATACGTTCGCGAAATCCATCGATCAAGGCTCCAACCTTGGGGAGCAGATCGATCCCCTCAATCCAAGACAGACCCGCGCTATCTCTGCGTGGGATCAGAAGCACACATTTGTCGCCAGTTACACGCTGGTGTTGCCGATCGGGAGTGTCCTCGGCAAGTCGAATCGACTGACTGACGACTGGAGCATATCGGGAACAACGCGTTTTTCCACCGGGTTCCCGGTAACGCTGTACGACAACTCGGACAATTCGCTGCTGGGGACGTTGGGCAATGGCGTGAATAACTACCTGCTGGATACGCCGCAATATCTGCCGGGACGCCTCAAGATCAACACCAACGGCCGCAACGGCAGGCCGGCATTCAATACAGCCTTGTTTCCCGAAGAGAACATGGGGCAATTGGGCAACGCAAAACGACGTAGCTTTTATGGCCCCGGGATCGATAACTTCGACCTGACACTGCAAAAACTTTTGCGGCTAGGCGAAGCTAAATCACTGGAGTTTCGCCTGGAGGGATTCAATGCCTTCAACCACGCGCAGTTCTATGGTCCCGCGTCGGTGGATGGGCAAGTGGAAGACCCCAACTTTGGCCGGATTGTTAGCGCCCAGACGCCTCGGCTGGTGCAGCTCGCGGCGAAGTTCTCGTTTTAGAGACGGAATGATCTCGGACTTGGAAAAGGAGAGCCTGGGTTCACACCGTACCTCAGTGATTGACGATCTGGTTGGTCGTTGTTGGTCTGGCTTGTCCATCCACCTCCACTACTGCCAAGGTGAACCGCCACCCTCCACTTTGTCGTCCCAACTGTAGCGCACCCGGATTTCGTGCTACGCTGCGCTCATCAACGGCCACGTGTGCGGCTTTCAGTAAGGAACGTCGCATGAAGTTCGCCAACGCTACCAAGCTCAACAACAAATCCGGGGTAGCCCGAAGGCCACGCGCCCACGGCACTTTTGCTTTGCCCGAAAGTGAACTGCAGCTCCCCTCCGCTGCGCTCCAGTCGGGATGACAAAGTGGATGGTGTATCCATGGGGAATTGGCTAGTGGCTGAAAGAATCGTTAGGTGAGTGCTGTGGTATCCCACTCAAGCCCCACGGCACGCCGGGGCAGGCAAAACCGGGCTTGAATGGGGCACCCAGCGGTTGTGGACGATGAAGGAATCAAAAAAGTCACATGACAAAGTGGAGGGTGGCGGTCCAAGCGAGCGCAAGGTTTTAATGTTTGTGTTTGAGGTCTTTGCCTGAATTGGCCAGTACTAATTTCCCTAGTTCGACCCCACGCAAAGCCAACATGCGATCCGCGATTTCTTGCAGTTCCCTGCTCCTGCCCTTCATGATGATCACTTCCAAGCAGTAGTGGTGATCGAGATGGACATGCGTGGCGGCAAGAACCATGGCCCCCACAGAGTGCTGCGTCTCGGTCAACTTCTCAGAGAGATTCGGAACATGGTGGTCGTACACCAGCGTCAAAGTACCTACGACAGGCTTGTTGGAATCCACCGTCTCGGAAAGCAGCGCCTCGCGGATAAGATCGCGGAATGCCTCGGAACGGTTCTTGTACCCGCGCTTGGCAATCAAGCGGTCAAACTCGTTCAAAAGATCTTCTTCGAGCGAAACCCCGGTCCTGGCCAATTCTGACATTGTGCTTCCCCGCCCTGATTGTAACCACCGTTACACCTTCGCCGCAGCCAGATCGTCGTCTTTCGTCTCCCGGATGGAAAGCAATCCCAACAGAGTCAGCAACGCAGCCGCCGATAGGTAGTAGCCCACGTATTGCAGACCATAGGCCTTGGCCAGCCAGGTAGCAATGTAAGGCGCCAGCGAAGCGCCCAGGATGCCGGCAAAACTGAAGGCGAGCGAGCTGCCCGTATAACGCACGGGGGTCGGGAACAGCTCAGAAATGACCGTGCCCAGCGGCCCGTAGGTGATGCCCATCAAGCTGAGCCCCAAGGCCATCATCAGCGCCGCCCCCGTGGTGCCGGCAACGAACAGCGGCGCCAGGACCAGGCCGAAGATGCCAATCGCTACCGTGACCGCCAGCATCACCCGCCGCCGGCCTCGTTCCGCCAGCACAGCGGAGACGGGAATGAACAGGGCAAAGAAGCAGATGCCGAACAGCTGGATGAGCAGAAACTTCGCCCGGCTGTAGTGCAGCGCAGTGGTGCCCCACGAGAGGGCAAAGACCGTCATCAGGTAAAACAGAACAAACGTCGCCAGGCTTACCAGGATTCCCGCGACCAGCGCCCGGGGATAGTTGCGAAAGACCGCCAGCATGGGCAATTTCACCTGCTGGCCGCGCTGGAGAGCTTCGCGGAAAACGGGCGTTTCGGTAATCGTTAGCCGCACATAGAGGCCAAGAAATACCAGCACCGCGCTGGCCAGGAAAGGCAGCCTCCAACCAAAGGCGAAGAACTGCTTGTCCGTGAGCCATCGGGAGAGTAGCAGGAAGGTGCTACCGGAGAGCAGGAACCCGGCCGGCGCACCCAACTGCGGAAACATGCCGTACCACGCGCGCTTGTTTGGGGGCGCATTCTCAATCGCCAGCAGCACCGCGCCACCCCACTCGCCTCCGAGACCCAGCCCCTGCCCGAAGCGGCACAGCGCCAGAAGCAGCGGCGCGGCGAAGCCGATCGCTTTATAGGTTGGCAACGCGCCTATGGCGACAGTGGAGATACCCATGGTGGAAAGCGCGATAACCAGCGTGGTCTTGCGGCCTATCCGATCGCCAAAATGACCGAAGAGCGCCGAGCCCACCGGCCGGGCCAGAAACGCGATGCCAAAGGTGGCCAGGGATTCCAGCGTGGCCGACGCCGGGTCGGACGAGGGAAAAAACAAATGGGGAAAAACTAGCACGGCCGCGGTGGCGTAGATGTAGAAGTCGAAGAACTCAATGGTGGTTCCGATCAGGCTGGCGAATAACACTTGGCGCGGTGAATTCACGGGCGTGCCTGTCCTAGGGTGGGTCGTGCTCATCAAAATCTCCAATATGCAGCAGTTTTCTATGCTAACCTGTCCGCACCGACAATGGCCGAGGCTGCGTACATCCTTGGGGCCAGAGTCCAAACGTCAGAAGTTCTGGATTCTCCCCGCCACTCCGCGCTGGTCCGCATTACTCACTGGATTTTCACGCTCAGCTTTTTCGGGCTGGTGATCAGCGGTGTCGGCATTATCCTGGCGCATCCGCATTTTTACTGGGGTGAAACGGGAAGCATCGGCACTCCCTCCCTGTTCGACCTTCCGCTCCCTACCATGCTTGGCGGGCCGTCCGGCTGGGGCCGCTCGCTGCATTTTCAGTCCGCCTGGTTTGCCGTGCTCTCTGGCTTGCTCTATGCAATTTCCGGCCTATTCACACAACACTTCCGCAAGCAGTTTCTTCCCCGGCGCACGGATTTAACCTGGCACTCCATGCGGGCGGCTGTTGTTGACCATCTGCGCTTCAAACGGCCGGTTGAAACGGATTCCTACAACTTTCTGCAGCGCCTGTCGTACCTTGCCGTTGTCTTTCTCTTCTTCCCTATGATCATCATCACGGGGCTGGCCATGTCTCCGGCCATCACCTCGGTCGTTCCGCAGATAGTTACCGTTTTTGGCGGTTACGAGACGGCGCGCACCCTGCACTTCTTCCTGGCAGATTTTCTCGTTCTCTTTCTATTGGTTCATGTCGCCATGGTGATCCTGGGCGGGTTCAAGACTCGCATGCTGGCCATGATCACCGGCCGCCCAGCCGCTTCGCGAAAGCAGGCCTTATGAGCAACCCGGTCTCACGCCGCAAACTCATCACCGGCGGCATCGCCGCTGCAGCCGGAGTCTCGGGCCTGGCCGTTGCCGCCAACATCGCCTCCCGTTATGGGCTTATCCCGCCAGATAGCGGCGGCATCTGGGGAGTGGGCGAGACGCTTACTTACGCTGCACAGCACCTTCTCATGTCCCATCATTCAATGGCCCGCGAGTTCAACCGCAGCGAAGTTTCGAAGGTGGTGCCTGTCAGCGGCAATCCTCCGGAGACCGAGCCCTATGCGCGCCTCCTTGCCGGCGGATTTGCCGATTGGCGGCTCGCCGTAGGTGGAATGGTCGCTCGCCCCTATGCCTTCTCGCTCGCGGAGCTGAAACGCATGCCGGTTCGCTCCCAGATCACTCACCAGGCCTGCGAGGAAGGCTGGTCGTTCATCGCCGAATGGACCGGGGTCCCCCTCTCTCATGTTCTGAACCTGGTGGGGGTCAGTCCGAAAGCCAAGTATGTGGTTTCTTTTCCCTACGATGAGTCCTGGGACAGCATCGACCTGGGCGACGCGTTCCATCCCCAGACATTTCTCGCCTATGGGCTGAACGGTCAGGATTTGCCCACACCCCACGGCGCCCCGATTCGCCTGCGCGTCGCCCGCCAACTGGGCTACAAGAGCGTGAAGTACCTCTCCCACCTTACCGTCACCGACAACCTGAAAAATATCGGGACCGGCAAAGGCTCCTCTCAATTGGATTACGGCTACTCCTGGTACGCCGGCATCTGAGCCACCGCGCCTGGTTGTGGAATCGCGAGTCCCCCAGCTAGCATCAACAGACAAAGGAGTTTTTTGCATGAGCCAAACCCAAGCCGTGTCTGCCGCAGCCGCTGGAAGGATTACCCTCGGTGGGGACCTCACCGTCAACCGCCTAGGCTATGGAGCCATGCGCATCACCGGCAAGGGCATCTGGGGCCCTCCCGCAGACAAGCCCGCGGCCCTGGCCACCCTGCGCCGTGCAGTCGAATTAGGGGTCAACTTCATTGACACCGCGGATTCCTATGGGCCCAACGTCTCTGAAGAGCTGATCGCCGAGGCCCTTTATCCCTATCCGGCTGGGCTGGTAATCACCACCAAGGGTGGATGGGAGCGCTCGGGGCCAGCGCAGTGGTTGCACAATGCCAGCCCCCAGCACCTTACCCAGGCTGTGGAAGGCAGCCTGCGGCGCTTGCGTCTCGATCGCATCGATATCTACCAGCTCCATATTCCCGATCCTGCTGTCTCCTATGACGCCTCGATGGAAACCCTGGCCAAACTGCGCGAGCAGGGCAAGATTCGCCACGTTGCGCTCTCCAACGTGACCCAGGAACACATTGAGCGCGGGCGCAAGATCGTTCCCATCGTTTCGGTACAAAACCGCTACAGCTTTGCCGATCGGGAATGGGATTATGTGGTGAAGTATTGTGAGCAGAACGGGATCGCCTTTCTGCCCTGGGCTCCGTTGGGGCAAAACCGGAAGGCGCTGGAGGTGCTGGAAAAGGTGGCCAAAGAACTCGGCGCCACCACACTGCAGACGGCGCTCGCGTGGCTGCTGAAGCGGTCCAGGATTATTTTGCCAATTCCGGGAACGTCGTCCCCGGTGCATGTGGAGGAGAATATTGCGGCAGCTGGGTTGGAGCTGCCCGACGCCGCGTTCAAAGAGCTGTCCGATGTGAATCCGCCGCCAGTGAGTTATCGCGTGAGCTCGATTTCACCGTCTTGATAAGGAGCGGAGACATGAAGACCTATCGCATCGCGACTGTACCCGGGGATGGGATTGGCAAGGAAGTTGTGCCGGCTGGGCAGCGGATTCTGGAAGCCATTGCCGGAAGTGGTATTCACTTCGAGTTCGAAAATTTCGAGTGGGGTGGAGATTATTTTCGCCAGCACGGAAAGATGATGCCTGAGAACGGACTCGATGCCCTGCGGACAAAGGACGCCATTCTGTTCGGCTCCGCCGGCGACCCACATATACCCGACCACATCACGTTGTGGGGGCTGCGGCTGAAGATTTGCCAGGGACTCGACCAGTACGCCAACGTGCGGCCTACGCGCATTCTTCCTGGTATCGATGGGCCGCTCAAGCGCTGCAGGACGGAAGACCTTGATTGGGTTATTGTGCGCGAGAACACTGAGGGCGAGTATTCGGGTGTGGGTGGCCGCGTGCATCAAGGGCATCCTCTCGAGGCAGCTACGGATTTGTCGTTGATGACGCGGGCTGGGGTCGAGCGCATTCACCGATTTGCTTTTCGCCTGGCCCAATCGCGTCCTCGCAAGCTGCTGACGGTGGTTACGAAAAGCAACGCGCAGCGCCACGCGATGGTGATGTGGGATGAGATCGCGGCGCAAGTTGCGAAGGAATTTCTTGACGTCACGTGGGATAAGGAGCTGGTCGATGCGATGACGGCGCGCATGGTCAATCGTCCGGCTTCGCTTGACACTATTGTGGCCACGAATTTGCATGCCGATATCCTGAGCGACCTGGCGGCTGCGTTGGCCGGCAGCCTGGGGATTGCGCCCACGGCCAATATCAACCCCGAACGTTTGTATCCGTCGATGTTTGAACCTATCCATGGTTCGGCGTTCGACATTATGGGCAAGGGCTGGGCTAATCCTGTGGGCACCTTCTGGTCGGTTGTGCTGCTGCTGGAACACCTGGGTGAGGCGGAGGCTGCGGAGCGATTGATGAAGGCTATCGAACACGTGACGGCGAATCCATCGCTGCACACGCGCGATCTTGGCGGCACGGCTACGACGGCGCAGGTAACCGAAGCGGTCTGCGCGCAGATCGCCGCTACTGCCAAGAGTCATTTGACGATTGCCTGACCGCCTCTTCACTGTCTGCGTGACAACCTTCGAATGCCCTAACAAAACCCGTCCAGTTCCTCCTGCTTTCGCTGAGGGATAGAGTCAGGAGGAAAGAGCAGTGGGTACCCCACCCGGATTGGTTACTGCGTCAAGGTCACCGGGATGGTTAGGGTCTGAACATTGGCCGGGGACGTAGCCGTAATCAGCGCATTGTAGCTTCCAACCGGACTGGGATTGGTGTTTGCGTTGGTGCCGCCGCTGCTCGCGGCGCAACCGATCGAGACGCTGACCAGGAAGATGGTGGCCAGGATACACATTCCCAAAGTGCGTTGCAGCCTGCGCCGCTGCCACAAGAGGCAGATACCCAACACGCCGCCCGGCAACACGAAGAATCCTGCCAGGTAACGGTTATCGCTCGGCACCGGTGCAAGCGAACTCGAGGCTGCGGGCAGCCCAATCGTGAGGGTTGTGGATTGCGCTACGCTGGTGGCGTTCCCGGTGATGGTCGCCGGATTAAAGGAGCAGGTGGAGCCGGCGGGAAGGCCGGTGCACTTGAAGGTAACAACGCCGGTAAAGCCGTCTGATGAGAATACCGAGAGGGTCACAGGCAAGCTCTGACCTGCACTCAGCGATAACAACGTGGGGTTGGCCGAGAGGGAGAAGTTGAGACCTCCGCTGACACTTTGCAACAACGCGGTCGAAGTGCTGCCCAGGTTGTTTACATCGCCGGAGTAGACAGCCGTAAGGGTGTGCGGTCCATTGGATAGCTGGACGGAATAGGTAGCCAGGCCGGTCGAATTGATGGTGACGGATGCCAACGAGGTCGAGCCGTCCAGAAACTGGACGCTGCCGGTAGCCGTGCCCCCATCAATCGAGCTCACTATCGCCGATAAAGTGATTGAACCGGCGGTGGTGGCGTTGATGGCGGTTAATGTCGTCGTTGTGGTCGCCTGGTTTACCTGCAGTGTGGTCTTGCCAGTTTCCGCGGTGGTGGATCCGGTGGGCAAGAAGCTTACCGAAAGCGTCTGCGGTCCTGCCCCAAGCACCCTCCCGGCAGGTGGAGTGTAGCTGAAGGTTCCCGGAATGGTTGAACTTGCATCCAACTGCGCCGCGGTGAGCGGCGTTCCATAAACAATTGGAGCAGGAGTGGGCCAGGTGATGTTGGAAGTCGTTCCTGTGCCCGCCGCCGCCGTGATGGTCAACGTTCCGTCATTCAACGTCGCGCTGTAATTGCTCAGTCGACTGTTGGGATCGGCAAGCACAGGCGTAATCGCATCCGAGCCAGTGCTATACACACCGGCAGCGGTGGTGGCCGTGGCTTGCGACACGTAGGTCGCGGTAATTCCGTCGCCATTGACTACGCCCGTAAGAGTTCCCGAGAACGTGGGGTTTGCCGCGCCCACCGCCCTGCTGGCGGGCAGCGCAGTTGCCACCAGTGGCGCTTGTTTAACCGCCAGCGTCGCGCCAACATTCTGCGCAGCATAATTGTTATCGCCACTGTAGTTGACGTTCACGGAGTGGGTGGTGGCAGCGAGGCTGGCCGGCGCGGTGAAGCTTGCCGTCGCGCCGCTGAGCGACGCGGTCTGCGGCGCCAGGTTGTCGATCACCATGTTCACGCTTCCGGTGGGAGCAGCAAACCCCGTGCCACTCAGCCCGGTGAGGCCCACAGTGATGGGAATGGTCGCACCGTAGGTTCCGGTTACCGGCGCGCCGGCCACTGCCAGGGTAGCGTTTGCTTTCTGTACCGCCAGCGACACAGTCGCGGCCGCCGCGGCATAGCTCGAACTGGCCGCCAGATGGATGGCGATGGAATGCGAACCTCCGCTCAATAAGCCGACAGGAACCTGGTATTGATTGCTGCCCAGCGAAGTGACCGTCAAACTTTGCGTGCCATCCAGTTGAGCTGTGAAGGATGCCACTGGAATCGGACTGGTCGGAGTGGGCGTCAAGGAGAAGTTCACCGTCGCCACCTGGCCGTAGGTATAGGAATAGCCCGGTGCGGGAATGGAAACGATGGACTCAGTCGTATTTGGCTGGCTGCTCTGCTGGTCTACCGTGGTGGTAACCGAGGCGGCGGGCAGTGTCTGCGAGCCCACCTCTGCACTGGCGCTCACAACTTCCGCAAGCTGGCCGCTGCTGTTAAATGTGAGGTTAGCCGCCGGATAGATGGCAGTCACGCTTACTCCCCCGCTGGCGGAGGCGGCAATGGTTGCAAAGCTGCACGTGTACACCGTGGCGGCAGTGCTGCAAGTGGCCGCAGCGCCGGTACTGGCTTCTTTGATCACGACCGCACCCGCAGGCAAGGTAAGTGCAACGGTTACCGAGGACTCGTCACTGCTGGTGCGGTTGTTCACCAGGGCGGTATAGGTCACCTCTGTGGTGTTGCCGGAGCTGCCGAGATCGGTACTGCTCGATGCGGCAATCACCGTCGAAGGATTCTGCGCCAGGGTGAACGAGGGAGTGGTAATCGGGGTTCCCCCACTCAACGGGAATTGGATACCGGCCAGCATTTGCTGCTTCAATGCGCTCACCGGCGTTGCGTCGTAGGTCGAATCCAGCAGCGCGTAGCGATCTTCACCGTTCAGCGCCCAATAGGTCCAATTCAGGTTGGGGTTGGCGCCGAGAAATTGCACCAGGCCGGAGAACCACTGGCCTTGAGAGCCAGACGCCGTGGCTTGAATATCCGCAGCATCGTTGAGGGTGCCGAACTCACCTACCCAGACCGGCGCAGTTCCGTTCAAACTGATGTAAGCCCAATATGAGGTCCAGGTGCTTACCAAGCTGTCGTAGCTGGTGCTGCCATTAAACCAGGCCTGCGACGATTCCGCCGGACCGTAGTCGTGGGCGGAGTAGACCAGCTGATTGGCGACGTTCAATTGCACCGGAGAGTTCTGTACTCCCTGCAGGTTGCCGCCCCAGAAATAGTAATTGTTGTTGTACTCATCCGTCCCCTCGACAAAAACCAGCAGCTTGGGGTTGATGGTGAGCACGGCATTGCCGGCGCGTTCCGCTGCCAAGTGCCAGTCGTTGGTGAGGGTTCCGCAATCCCAACAGGAGCCACCGTTGGCGGCATTGTGGGGTTCATTTCGCAGGTCCACGCCAATCACGTTGGTGTTGCTCTGGTAGCGGGTTACCAGTGTCTGCCAATCGCTGATCCAGGAAGTTTCAGGGTAGGCGTCGGTATACCACAGCCCACTGGCCTCAGCGCTATTGCCCGCTTCCGAACGATGGTTATCGAGAATGATCCGCAGCCCGATGGTTTGGGCATAGTCGATGATCGCATCCATGATCTGCAGCGAGTTCAAGCCCTGCAGGTCGGTGTTGATCGGTCCGCTGGCGTTGCTAAAGCTGACATACGAGGGGACAATCGGCGCCTCCACCATCTGGTTGGAGAAGGGCAGACGCACGGTGTTGTATCCGTTCGCCTGAATGGTCTGCAGGATGGTCTTGTAGTCCTGGTTGTTGAGACCATGGGTTACCTCGTCCGTGGTTTCGAAGCCATACCAGTTGATGCCCGCAATGCGCACCTGCTGGTTGTTGGCGTCAAGAATCTTGCTTCCACTGGTATGCCAGTAACCCGCACCTGGCGCGGCGGCCAGGCACGGCGTGGATGACAATACTCCCAAGGCAGCTATCACCCAGAACTTACTGCTTTTCGCGAGCTCTCGAAACATAAGACCTTTCTCCGCTGCGCCCGGGGCCGCGCCTGCATTGTGCTTAGGCAGTTAAAAAATGAAGCGAATCCATCAGCGCTACGGTACGATCAGCGGTCGAATAGCGCGCTCATCAAAGAGGCCGGTGGGACCTCCCTCCACGTCTACCTGCGGACGCTGCATATACTTCACCGCAAAGCCGGCGGTCCGGTCCTGGTAGTCATGCGCGTTATTGACGCCGACAAAACCGCCTATGTCCCAGTGCTCATCGAGACGGTAGGCCATATTCATATCCAGGTTGTAGTTCGCGCCCATGTTCGCCTGGGCGGTGGGGGCTGTGTCGGTTGCAATCAAGGATCCGGGGAGCGCCGTGCCTTCGTGGAAGCTCTGTACCCCAAGGCTCCCCTTGATGGTGTAGACAAAGCGGTTGATGGGACGGGCTTGCCAGGTGAAGGGAGCGTTCAGCAACAGATACGAATCGGGGCTGAAGTATCCACCCTGGCCGATGGTGAAGTAGCGCTGGTTCTGGGCATAGTGCAGGCCGGTCATATTAGCGCCCATTTTCAGCACTCCATATTCGTTGCTGTAAACGGTCCAATAGGCTCCGGTCGACCCGGAGATGCGACTGTTATTGTTCACATTCACGCCGGTCAGCTGGGCTGCTCCACCCTGCAGATAAAATCCGGTTTGCGCCGAGCCCAGGGAGAGGTTGCCCTCTGCGCCGGTGGCCACCACGCCGCCCCATATCTCACCGGTCAGAGGATCCTTCTCGCCGGCATAGGAAAGCATGGTCTCCTTTACCTGGTCGCGATAGACCCGGAAGCTGAAGGGTAAGCTGGAAGGATGCACGCTAAGGCTTCCTAGAATGTGGGAGACGTAAAAGGAATACGGCGTGAATCCCACGCTGGCGTCAACCAGCCTGGTGGCTAACTGCATTTCCCCGCCGACGCCGGACTGGAACTGGTCCTGACCGATGAGAGCAGCGCCCGATGCGCCATAGCCATAATTCGATGTGCCGTCCGAAGCTCCAGCCGAGAGCAGAACAGGAAGAGCGCGCACGGTGAGGCGGGCGTTTTCTCCCAACACTGCACTCGTCTCGAAATCGGCCTCCAGGCGGGTCAACTGATCGAAGCCCGGAGTGCCGCTGCGGCTGCCCAGCGTAGTGCCGCCTCCCATCCAGGCGCTGTAGCGACTGGCCAATCCCTCCAGCTCGGTCTGCGCCTGTTGTCCCGGTCCAAGCAGCACAGCATGACTGCCATACGCGGCCGGATTTGAAGACGAACTAAGCGCACTCGCGGGCGCGAACTCTTCCCCTCCGTCGGTCGACGGGTGAGGATCGAAGCTGGCATTGGTCAGATACGCCTGTCCGGCCCCTGATGCGGAAGCCAAATGCGCAGACCTCTCCCTTTGCGGCAACTCCACCGGCTGGGGTGCAGGCGTATCGCTTACAGGAACCGCCCATCTGCTTCCGGAATTCTGGGGGGGCTCATAAGCGATGGGTTGTGTGTGCACTGAGGGCGGCGCCTTGCGCACCAGCCAGGGACTCGCTTGGTCGTTGGAATCAGTCGTGGTCGCCTCGCTTGCCGGGTGCTGGATGACAGGGAGTGACGAGATCGCATCCTGCAACGATTCGGGCTGGGATGCCAGGGGTGCGACTGATGCCGGCTGAACGTCCGCCGCATCCCTGGGAGCGAGCATTTTGGCCAACGCATCGCTCGCTGTAGTCGCGGTGGCGGAAGGCGCGTCGACGCCCGTCAACTGGGCGGACAACTTGACCTGCGAGCTATTGGCCACCACCTTGCGCCAATAGATCTCGGCTTTATGGGTGTCACCCATGCCCTCTTCAAACTGGGCCGCGGCAGTCAGCAATTGCGGATCGTTAGGAAATGCTTCCAGCCCGTCTGCCAGCCACTGCCGGCCGGCTTCCTTTTGATGGGCAGCGGAAGCAGCGGCGATCGCTCCCGCGTAATCCACCGCCGTTGCCCTGCTCCAATTGATCTCCTGGTACAAGGCAAAGGCGCGCCTGCCTTCATTGTTACGAATATAGGTTCCCGCCATGGCGCGGCGAATGTCTCCATTCGCGGGATAAGCCTGCGAAGCCATTTCCAGGATAGCCATGGCTTGTTTGCTGTTTCCGCTCTTCTCTTCCTTGTCCGCCTTACGCACGCTCCAGGCAGCCCAGATGTCGCTGGTCTGCTGCTTTTGTCCGGCAGACAGATCGGTGCGCCGGCCCATCTGGGACAGGGTCGTCGCCAACTGACTCTCGTCTCCCGCGCTCAGCAACAGCCAGGCATACTGCGCTTCGACGGCGTACGGAGCTTCGTTGGTCCCCGGCCGGTAACGCGCCATCACCCGCCCCATGGTCTCCACTGCCAACTGGTTGTGCCCGGTGGCCCCGTAGACTGAGGCTACGGTTTGCAGGAATCCAGGATCCTGCTGCAGCTTCTCCGCCACTTCCAGCGGCAGTTGCTGAATCTGGGTCAACGCCGCTTCATCCTGCTTTGCCTGGTGGAGTGCGGAGATTAGTCCGTTCCAGGCATCGCTGTCGCCGGGCGTGCGGCGAAGAATCTTTACGTAGCTCTTGTAAGCGTTCTCCGCGTTGCCCTCGTCCAGCAACAAGGATGCAGTCTGTACTTCGATGGCGTTGGACTTCTTAGCGTCCTCCCGGGTATCGCTGCGTGCTTGCGCAAGCAGGTTGGATGCTGTGCTGTAGTGGCCCATCGCCTGGTGGCAGGCAGCCAGCATGATCTCAAAGTCCACGTCACGCGTTGCCGCTTGGTAAACCGCCGCGGGCATGCGATCGGCAGCGGTCAACGCCATCTGGTCACGGCCGGCCTGGTGCTCACCGCGCACCAGCAGCTTCCATGCCTCGACGTTGTCAGGGGCAACGCGAATCACGTCAAAGGCTATGCGCGCCGAGGCTCGCGGATTGCTCGCGGCCAGCAGTTCCGCGCAGCGAACCTGGGCTTCGGTGCGCTTCTCCGGCGGCGAAACCTGTTCCAGCTCGGCCATCAGGCGGCGCGCCTCGACCTCATTGCCTACATTCATCTGTGCTGCAGCCATGACCGCCATGTAATCCGCATCGGCCTCAAGCTTGGCCCGCGTGTCCGGCGAGATGTAGGGCTGATCGGCAATGACCTCTTTGCTTCTGTCGGCTTGCACCAGCGCGTCGAACCAGGCTGTCCAACCCTGGGGCCGGTCTTCCTGCATTCTGACGGCCTGCTCGAACAAGGGCAGAGCCTTCTGCGGTTGATTTTGCAGCATCCAGACGCCGGCTTCGCCTTGCAGGGCTTCCGCAGCGCCGGGCTTTAGCGTGTGCGCTTGCTCGAAGGCGCTCATCGCGTGGGTAACATCGTTCTCCGCCAGCGCCTGGTTGCCCGCCTGCATGGCCTTCCAGTACCGTGCGTCGGTCAGGGCCGCGCTCAACTCCGGCGCATCGAAGCCGGCCTGCTGGGCCTGTTCAAAGTGGTCCACTGCGCCAGCGAAGTTCTGCTGCTGCATGTTGACATAGCCCAACCCGGCGAGCGCTTTGCCACGTTGCCCAGGAATGGAGAGCAGGGGCACAAAAAGCTCCTGCGCCTGCTGCAGATCGCCCTTATGGAGGGCGGCGTAGGCTTCTCCCTGTTCCGACTGGCCGGGCACCGGCGCGTGGCTGGTATGCTCCGCCTGGGCGCTATGTAACTTGGCCTCTAGCTGATCATCGGGATAGCGTGATAGATACTCCTTCGCAGTTTCCGCGGCCGGCCCATTCACATCCCACAGAATTGCCTGGCGCCAGGCGCGTCTGGCCTGTTCTGTTTGGTCCGCGGTTCCGCGCACGCTGGCCAGCAGATGAATTCCTTCCACCCTGGTTCTCGGGTCGTAGGTCAGCACTCTGCCCAGTGCCAGTTGATAGCCGGGGTTGGCAGGATATTCCTTGGCCAGGCCGCGCAGCCCTATGATGGCCTGGGGCAATTCAGAAGGGACCGCAGCTTCGGTCTCGTAGTAAGAGACGGCCCACATTCCAGAGGGCTCAGTGCCGTGGAAGGCTTTGCGGTAGAGTTCCAACGATTCCTGGTAACGATGCTGAGATGCCAACTTCGCCGCGGCTTCGAAGTCAGAAGCGTTCCCCGGCCGGGCACTCGCGGAAGGGATTTGCGCGATCCGGGCGTCGCCTGGCTTGGCTTTGCGCAGTAGGGCCAGATAGTGATTCGCGAGTGTGGTGTCGCCATTGCTTTGATAAAAGGTGGCCAACGCGGCGAGGGCATCGGTTTGGTCGGGATTGAGCAGCAGAACCTGCTGCCACGCGGCCGCCGCGAGATCATGCCTTCCCTGCCCATCCAATGTGCGCGCACGCTGGATGAGGACCTCGGTGGCGCTCTGCTCCGCCCTCATGGGCAGTGGCGCAACGCCGGCGGTTAGCAACAGAAGCCCGAGAGCTATTTCCGATTTCCTGAACATGTCCCCTCCATCTGCCCGCGCTTCGGCGGGATGGTATTGCGATCGCAACCTCAGGTTGCGGAGTTAAATTCATCGCTACCGGTCTTGCGCGGTGCGCTAGGCGCCGCTCAAGTACCGGTTGGGGGAGGGATCGGGGGAGGGATCCAAGCTCAACCGCTCGCGTATCCGCGCGGCCAGCCAGCGCTGGACGTAAATCGCCAGCAGCGCCAGGACCACGCTGAGCAGCAGCAGCAGGATGAACAAGTGATTGGGTAACCAATAACTAAAGGCGCGATACCACGGCAGGTCTCCGGAACCATAGGTCGCGGTAGAAAGCGGATAGCTGATGAAATTGCCAGCACTCCACAAGCTCACCGTGTTATCGATGCCGTCGCGGGGCATGGTAGTCAGCAATGCGGACGCCAATCCTGGCAGCGCCGTACGATCGCGTCCTGCAATCACCACCAGGCTTCGCCTGTTGGCAAAAGGAGATGTGATCCCCTCCAGCAAACCATCCGGCGAAATGTTCGCGGAACCGTTGTCGGAACCGCTCAATGCCCGCCAGGCGCCCCCATCGCGCCGCAGCAGCCAATCCGGCATAAGCGCCCAGCGAGCGCGCCGGCTTAGGTTGAAAGATTGATCCACATACGTCAGAGGCAGATTGCTGGTGATCTCCGGGCTATTCGCCAGATCGCGGAAGGTTCCTAAGAACAACAGATCCTTGTCTCCCAGGCTTGCGGCATCTGCGGGTGTTGCCACTTGCACCAGAAATGTCGGGTAACCGGTCTGGGCGCCAAAGTATCCCATGAGATCCAGGTACATACCCATGACCTCGGGCCCCGCGGCCGGGGGCAGAAGCACAGCGGTCTCGCTCAGATCAGCCATCCTGGTGAAGGGAAAGCCAGCCTTGGCAAAGAGCCGCAGATTTGGCAGTTGGGTGTAGTGCACGGCCCGGCCAAGGTCCAGGTAAGAAGAACCGAGGATCTGCGCCGTGGACTGGCCTCCATCGGGTGCGCATGCTTGCGCCCCGGCAGGGACAAAATAAAACTGCAACTGTAGCGTATTGGCGTAGACAGCGGCCGGCACGTCGACCAGCGGAATATCTCCGCGGTGGGTTTCCGGCGTAGCCAGCAAGGGCACGCTGCCTGCCAGCACTCCATTCAGGCTGGCGGCGATGTTGGAGGATTTAGCCAGATCCTGCTTGGAATCCGCGGAGTACTCCAGATGCAGGTAGATGTTCTGCTGCACGCCGAAGTTGTAATCCGGCGCCAGGTGCATGTAGACGTCCACCGGCTTTTGCCCGGTCGTGCTGCGCTCCCCCCGGCCGACAAGCTGGTCCAGGCTCACACGATTGGTATGAATCCAGCGCGGGGCGTCGTTGGGGGTTCGCGTTACCAGCGAAACTGCCTGGCTCAGTTGCACTGAGCTGCCGGTTAGTTTGAGTTGCCCACTTGCAAGCTCCTGGACTATGGCCAGGAGGTCGTCACTGGTTTCGCCACGAACCACCAGTACTTTAGCCAGGTGGTCCCGCGGATTCACTTCGAGCGACACGGAAGCATGCCCGGGCTCGAGCGCAATCCCTTCCACCTGCTCTGAGCCCAGCAACAGGAGAATGGCGTTGCCCTTGGGCAGCTCGCCCATTTGGGTGTAATAGCGGATTCCACTGTCATCGGCGAGCGAGCCAAACCACGAAGCCAGCACCCCTGCACCTTGCAGGGTGACGCTGTCCGGCGCATGGGCAAAGACAAAGGGCAGCACCACCGGTGCGTTGGCCAGATGTTCCAGGAAGGGCTGGGGCAAGGCAGCCAATTCGCTGGCCAAGGCCAGAGGCTGGGCATCGAGGGTTACTTCGCTTGCGCGATCGATACGGAACCACGGCGGTTTCTTTTCCACGGCAACGCTGCACGCCGCATTGCCCTGGCCGGCAAGCTGAATGCTCAATGTGTTTCTGGCCATGAGCAGCTCGGGGGGAAGCGGCACCGAAAGCTCTCCGGCGCCCGCATCCCGTTCTTCCGCCGTAGGCGTTACCGAGGCCAGAATTGAATCATTCAGGCGAACGTCGGCGTAGGTATATTCGTCAGTTGCGTTCCTGGGAATCTGGTATTTGAGATGTAGTTTACCGCCCCGGATAAGCCAGCTTTCCGGGGTAGCGAACTTGAGAGTTTCCCGGCTGCCCGGCTGCTCCAGCAAGAACGTCGCTCGTTCGTTGGCCAGTGAACCCAGGGTGAACGACCGTTGAATCGTCTGCGCAGGGACCGCTTTGCCGGCGAGTGTCGTGCTGGCGTTGGCACGCCAAAAGGCCAACCCGAGCACGACCAGCACGATGGAGGTAATGACCGCTACCCGCACCGGCTTAAGGGACCTGCCGGAAGCGTTCGAGATACTGGCCGGCGCCATGACCAGCAGCTTCCAGTAGCCCGTAGCCGAAGAGCCCAGCATGCTGAAGAAACTACGCAGAACATGGTCTTTGGTGTAACTGTCATCCCAAGCAATCCAACGATCCGCGCGAGAGTACAGCACCCGGGTGAGCAACTGCTGTTGTGAGAGTGACAGCTGGGCGTACTGGATGCGCAAGCGGCCCTGGCTCGTACCGGCTACCTTGCCGCGCAACCGCTCTGCTGACTCCTCTTCCGGAAACTCGATGCTCACTTCCTCGCCTAAGGCCACCGACGCTCCTACTTGCACCGCCAGTCCGCTGGTGGAGAGGTCGGTTGTGGTCCCCTCGACGGCCTCACCGCGTACCTGGAGAACCACCGGCACCGCGCAGGGAACACGCACCGCGTGTCTCCGTTGCCGCTCCTCCGCACAAACCGCCAAAGCCACGCCGAGGATGACCACGTTGAAGAATGCCCAAAACACGTTCATCGCGATGGTTCCGGTGTGGCCACGGTCCCAATAGAGGTAGCGCGGAATCGCCATCCCCAAGCCTGCCACATTGAGGCCCAGCAAGAAGAGAAACGGAAGCGAGAGTCTGAGGCTGAAGTACCCGCGTTCCTGCGCGCCGCCCTTGTCGGTGACATTGAAGCTGCCGCTCTTGGGGCTGATCAGGGCAAAGAGCGTGGGCAGCAGGATGTAAGGCGATAAAACGGTCTCGTAGATCTCGTTCCAGAACGAGAAGCGCTTGCTGCCCTGGATACGCGAATTGGCGATCGTGGAAAGGGCGAGGTGGGGGCCGGCAAAGGCTAGAATCGCCAGCCAATAACCGGGAACATTGGAGAGGCCGAAGTACAGGTACAACAGCGGCGCAGTGAGGAAGACTAGGCGCGGCAGTGCATAGAGAAAGTGCAGGGTTGCATTGAAGTAGCAAAGCCGCTGAGAAAGGGTTAGCCCTCGGGCAAAGAGCGGGTTATCAATGCGCAGGATCTGCACCATTCCGCGGGCCCAGCGGACGCGCTGCTTGACGTGCCGGACGAGCGTTTCCGTAGCCAGGCCGGCAGCCTGGGGCAGGTTGATATAGGCGGTGTTCCACCCTGCCTTCTGCAGGCGAAGCGAGGTGTGCGCATCTTCTGTAACCGTCTCGTGGGCAATTCCGCCCACCTCGTCCAGGCTGGAACGGCGAAGCACCGCACAGGATCCACAGAAGAACGTGGCATTCCACAGATCATTGGCGTCCTGCACGATGCCATAGAAGAGGCTGCCCTCATTGGGAACCTTGCGGAACTTGTTCAAGTTTCGCTCAAAGGGATCGGGGGAGTAAAAATGATGCGGAGTCTGCAACATCGCGAGCTTCGTATCGCGCAGAAACCAACCGATGGAGATCTGCAGGAAGGAGCGGGTGGGGATGTGGTCGCAATCGAAGATAGTGACGAACTCGCCCTTGCATTGGAGGAGTGCGTTATTTAAATTCCCCGCCTTGGCGTGGGAGTGGTCCGTCCGCGCGATGTAGCCTACACCCGCCTGCCTGGCGAATTCCTTGAACTCACTTCGGCCACCATCGTCGAGCACGACAACGTTGAGCTTGTCCGCCGGCCAATCCATCTGCTGAGCGGCCAAGACGGTGTAGCGGACTACGTCGAGCGATTCGTTAAAGGTGGGGATGAGAACGTCGACCACCGGCCAGTTCTCAGGATCATCCGCCATCAGCAAGGGAGGACGCTTGAGGGGCGCGATGGTTTGAAAGAAGCCCAGCACCAGGATGAGGAAGGTGTAGAACTCCGCTCCCACCAGGATCAGCATCAGCACAGCCGCAAGCACGCTTACGTGGGCCCAGGGGCGATGCAGATAATCCCATAGCGTCGCCGAACGCCAATAGCCGTAACGTGTGGTAGCACAGAGGCAGAGCAAGACCAGGAGGACGGTGGCCGCCGGTCCGCGCTTGCTGCGGTCGATGAGAAATGCTGCAACCACTACCAGCACGCCGAAGAAACCCTGCTGCTGCCACGTCATGGGAATGAGCGCGACAAACGCCAGCACGGCCATGATGAGGGGCAGAAAAAGCCAGGGAGAAAGCCGGTGTATCCCTGCGGTGCCCACGCCTTTTTGGAGGCCATTTTTCATGCGATCTCTACCCTCTCCGCGGAAGCTTCCCGGGGATTCGCCAAGTGTCCTTCCAACCACGCGACCAGCTGCGCGAAGTCTTTGACCACGGGCGCCTGCGGCGCATGATCAAGTACTGTCATGCCTAGCGACAAAGCTTCGGGGATGTACTCCGACTCACGCACGGCGACCGGTGCGAGCCGATCCCCAAGAAGTTTTTCCAGATAGGTACGAATCTCGCGATGCATCGGCCGGCCGTCGTCGAAGCGGTTGAGCACAAACAGACTCCGCCTGTCAGGTCCTTCTTCCAACATCCCAGAAAGCTCTTCCGCGCGCGCGATGGTGGCGATGGACTGGACATCGGGAACCAGCGGAACAATTACCTGGCTCACCCTATCCAGTGCGCCTGGAGCGGGTCGTTCGTTAAATGTCGGTAGATCAAGCAGGGTCAGGGGTGATTCAGCCTGCAGTTGTTCAAGCCAGGCAGTGGCCGGTGTATTCGGCTGCTCGTTGACAGGGACCGCAACCAGGGTCATCTGGTAGCCTGCGCGCCGGGCATTGGGATAAACAGTCTGCAAACCGCCGGCGCTCTGGCGCTCGAGGCTGAAGAAGTAAGGAATGATGCCATCTCTGCACCGGTCCGCCACCAGAACATTACCCAAGCGAGAGGAAAAGACCCGGGCTACGGTGGCGCATAAGGTCGTCTTGCCCACGCCCCCGGCGCAGGAAGCAAAAGCCAGCGCACTGCGGGAGCCCGGAGCCAGGCGCGGCTGCGCGGAAGCTATGCGCAACCTGTCATTGATCTCAAACGCGGAGTCCAGAGCGCGCCGCGGGATGCCACTGTGGACGACCGGCACCGGCGCTACTACTTCTGGAACAATCACAGGTGCGTTCTTCCCTTCGCTGCTCTCCGCCGCCTTGGGCGGGGCGAACGTGCGATACCGCATACTCCCAATGTTTGCTTTATCGAACAAAGCGAGCACGTCTTTATCAGGACCCGATGATCGCGAATCACTCAAGACACACCTCCAGCATCTCTGCCGTCAAGCAAAGCCGGCGAGGTGAGACCCCGAGGAAGGATCAAACCACACCGCGCAGCATTTTCAGGGGAGGGCGGATGAAACTATTCAGTACGGCTGCCCGGTTATCCGGCGCAGAAGTCACACTGCGTGGTCAAAGCGCACGCTTGAGACTACGACTAAACAGCTGAGGACCCAACAGCGCAGGGGGAAGGCAGACAAATCACGAATCCAAGAAAGCTTCTCGTTAATCTTTTTCTTTCCTGGACGGGACCAGGAGGTTATTAGGGGGGAATGAACAGTAGCGTACCACGGGTTTGTTTGCAGAACAATCAAAACCGGGGCGATTAGATGCTTTTTTTGTGACTCGGCGAAATTAATTCAACTGGGTTGCGACGGCAAGAGCTACGCCTTAGCGTCAGGTCACCAAGGCGTGGTCAGTGGTAAGAGAGTAACTGATTACTGCTGTCTTATCGATACCGCAATTGTGGCTTATCGATATTGGTAAGATGTATCGATGGATCGGCGAGCCGTATTTAAGTACATGGGCCTTCTGACTGCCTCTGCGGCGCTGCCGTGGGAGAACCGCATGCTGGGCGCAGTCAGCGACCCTGGTAATGCGGTTTTCAACCAGAGCGGCTATCTGCCCGATGCAGAGAAAATAGCCAGCATTCACGTGGAAGGCGGTTTTGATCGCTCTTTTGATATCTACTCCGAGCACACCGGGACTTCCGTCTTCCAGGGCCAGATGACCACCGCGGCAGTGGATGCAGCCTCGGGAGATCGCGTAGCGCTGGCCGACTTCACGCCGGTCACCACGCCCGGTACCTACCGTCTGGTGACGAAAGGTATCCGCAGCCAGCCCTTTCCTGTGGGGAAAGATGTTTATTTAAATCCTTTGATGTTAGCCATGCGGGCCTTCTACGGCCAGCGCTGTGGTTGCGCTGTCGATCTGGGAGACGGTCACCGCCATGCGACCTGCCATCAGGCAGGCGCTTACCATCCCACTTCCGGGCGCACCGGAGAGGTGCCGAATCATGGAGGCTGGCACGATGCTGGAGACTACGGACGCTATAACGTCAACTCCGGAATCACTACCGGTACCCTTCTCTGGGCCTGGGAGCTCTACCCTCATGATTTGCGTACCCTCTCGCTGAGCATCCCTGAATCGGGAGGGAAGCTGCCCGACTACCTGGCGGAGATACGCTGGAACCTGGAATGGATGCTGTCTCTTCAGGACAGTGATGGTGGCGTCTGGCATAAGCAGACCAGCGAGCAGTTCTGCGGCTTTATCATGCCCGAGGACGACCATCTGATCAGCTATATCATCGGGACCGGAGCAACTCCGTATAAGAGCACCGCCGCAACGGCCGACCTGGCAGCGGTGATGGCCATCGCGGCACGCTGCTACCACCCGTACGATACGGCTTTTTCCGAGCGCTGCCTGGCCGCGGCCAGGCAGGCCTGGAGCTGGGCGGTTGCGCATCCTCAGGTGACGTTCGCCAATCCACCGGGTATCGGCACCGGCGCTTACGGAGACAACCACTGCAGCGATGAGATTCTCTGGGCCTCGGCGGAGCTTTGGCGCACCACCGGCGACGGGCAATACGAGCAGGCTTTTCTAGACGGGTCGAAGGCGGTGTCCCTGGAAAGTGCTATCGCCGCGCCCACGTGGTCAAATGTCGGCCCCTTGGCATATTGGACTTTCGCGCTGGCGGAACAAAAGGGCAATGCAACGATGCGTAGCCGGATACTGGCGCAGACAGGAGCTGCCGCGCATTCGCTTCTGGCTCGCTGGCGTTCCAGCGGCTATGGCAACACCCTGGCTCCAACGGATTACGTCTGGGGTTCGAACGGGGTGGCCTCCAACCAGTCGCTGTTACTGTTGATCGCGAATTACTTCGCACCTGACGCGCAGCTTATGGAGGCCGCGCTGGGAAACCTCCATTATCTGCTGGGGCGCAATTGCTTTGGGGTGTCCTGGGTTACGCAAGTGGGGACTAATCCTTTCCTTCACCCCCATCATCGTCCCAGTATTGCGGATCATCTTCCGGCTCCGTGGCCCGGCCTTCTGTCGGGCGGGCCTAATGCGAAGCCCGCGGACAAGGTGGCGCAAACCTTGCACAAGCTGCCCCCCATGCGCATGTGGCTCGATGACGCGATGGCGCCGTCGCTCAACGAGGTGGCCATCAACTGGAACGCGCCCCTGGTGTTTCTGCTCGCCGCCGCCAATGGGCAAGCGCGGTAGAGCAGGCTGCCGAAAAATACGCTGCGTCGAAAATACTGTTTGGGGTGTTGGGCTTCGGTGGTTGAAAAGCTCCGAGCAATTAGTCGCTCTTCAAGCGAAGATCGCGCTGCTCAAAGATCGCCGTCCCGGCGGCGAATAGGAGGGCCGCTCCGACGACGATCAGGAGAAAGCCCAGTGGTTGATGCAAAAGGCGCGCGGACTCGACCAGGTCTCCCTGGGTCAAAGTAAACAGCAGCCGCGCGGGAGCGAAGCCAGGCCACAGATAGCCCAAAAGGCCGAGCAAGGCAAGTAAGGCCAAAGAGGCCGTGGACGCCAGCATCATGGGTAGCCAGGTGGCGAAGAAAAGAGCCGCGGCCGCGGTCCACAAACCCAGGACGAGTTGCGCCAGGGCCAGTGTAAGCACCAGCGCCGGTGGCTGATCGATGGCGGTAAGAAGCGCGATTCCACTGATCACAAAACTAACTACGTAAAGCGCCAACGGCAGCCAGGCAGCGCTGACCAGGGCAAAGAAGTATTGGCGCCGGCTGACCGCACGCGACAACACGCTGGCGATGCGGCGCGAGCGCTGTTCATTGCCCAACAAGGCGCCCCCGGTAAACGCCACCAACCCCAGTCCGTAGAGGCACTCCTGATGCAGGATGGAGAGTACATCCTCAGGCTCCGGCTTAGCCGCAGGCACCAGCAGAATGGCCGCCATGCCGAACGGCCACAGCATCAGAAACAAATAGATCCAACGATTCTGGTACAGCAACCGGCGCGCAATCTGCCAGGTCTTCGACATGGTCCAGGCCTTCATGGATGCCCGTTCTCTTGTTGCTTCACGCCGTCGCCGCTCCATTCGAGAAACAGCTCCTCCAGCCTGCGGCGCAGCGGCGCAAGACTGATAATCTCGCCTCCCGCCTGCCACACTCCCTCGATCACGCGGCGCTGTTCCTGTAGAGGAACCGATATGCGGATGGACGCAGGGCTCACACCGGCGGTCGCGGCTGCAGGGTGGATGCGGCTCAGTTCAGCCAGAGAAATACCGCGCAACTCAATCTCCACTCGATCAGATTCGCTCTGAAAGTCCTTGAGCGATCCCAAACGAACCAGGCGGCCCTGGTTGAGAAAAGCGATGCGGTCGCAGATATGCTCCACCTCGGTCAATTGGTGGGAACTAAAAAAAATGCTCTTGCCGGCGTGGCGCGCGTTGCGCAGCAATTCCCTTACCTGAAGCACTCCGGCGGGATCAAGCGCCGCAGCGGGCTCGTCGAGAATCAACAATTCCGGGTCATTGATCAGGGCCTGGGCAAGTGCCAGACGCTGTTGCATTCCGCGCGAATACTGGCGCGCATCCTTGCGTTCAATGGGCAAGCCGACCGCACCCAGCAGATCACGAATGTCTTTCGCCAGCCGGGCATCATTGACCCCATTGAGACGTGCCGCTAACTCCACGCTGCGAAAGCCGCTCTCGGAAAAAAACACCGGGACATCGGGTACAAAGCCCAGCCGTGCCCGCGCCTCCGCATCGCCAAAGGGCTTGCCCAGCAACGAACCGCTTCCCGAAGTGGGCTGAAGAAAACCAAGCGCGAGATGGATTGCCGTCGTCTTCCCCGCCCCATTCGGACCCAGGAAGCCGAGGATCTCTCCATCCTCCAGGCTCAGGGTCAAAGGATGAAGTGCGGTCTGCTTGCCGAACTGCTTCG
Organism: uncultured Acidobacteriaceae bacterium; assembly: GCA_963721125.1. Taxonomy (GTDB): domain Bacteria; phylum Acidobacteriota; class Terriglobia; order Terriglobales; family Acidobacteriaceae; genus PALSA-350. The sequence goes on from CAVRHZ010000002.1 coordinate 1,464,227, forward strand.
AGATTGCCGAGAACGTCAGGCGATGGGCCATGTCCAGGACTAGATAGACGAGCCTAAAGCAAAAAGAGATCAGGAACTAACCTGATCTCTTTCTGCTAGCGGCGTGCTGCCGCTGATTAGTATTGAACCTTGACGAAAATGATGACCAGCGTGAAGAGGGAGAGTGACTCCATAAACGCCAGGCCGAGGGTAAGCAGTAGCAGGATGCCGGCGCGTGCTCCAGGATTGCGGGCCAGCGCTTCTGTAGCCGAAGCGGTTGCCCGGCCCTGGCCGAGGCCGCAAAGCCCAGCGGCGATGCCCATGCCGACACCGGCTGCGATCGCAGTGAGTCCATGCCCCGCACCGCCTCCCGGACCACCTGACGTTTGAGCAAACGCCGGAACCGCCATGAACAAGGCGGACAGCGTCATGAATAGATATTGCAATTTGCGCATTGTTTCTCCTTGCTTCCTGAAATTGCCGCCAGTGGGTGGTTGAGGCTCACCGTGCTGGCCCCCTCACGCTTGCGGCGTTCGAGCCGGAGCGGAAGCATAGCTCTCCGGCGCGATAACCTCGTCTAAAAGTCTAGTGGTCGTGCGCTACTGCCTGGGAAACATAAATCATGGCTAGCAGCATGAAAATGTACGCCTGGATCAGCGCCACACCCAGATGCAATCCCATAAACACAATCGGGATGCCCAGGGGAACGAGGGAGAAGAAAACCAGCGTGACCATCTCCCCGGCGAACATGTTGGCGTAAAGACGAACGGTGAGGGAGAGGATGCGGGCAAAATGGGAGATCAATTCAATTGGCAGCATCATCCAGGAGATCCACCAGATCGGCCCCACAAATTGCTTGATATAGCCGAGTTTGTTCTCGCGAACTCCGTGGTAGTGGTAATAGAGAAAGCAGAGCAGCGCGACCCCCAGCGGAACCGTGGCCACGGAGGTGGGCGCCAGCAGGCCTGGAACCAGACCCAGCAGGTTCGAAAGCAGAATGAACATCAGCACGCAGGTGGTGAACATGACATAGCGCTGAGCGTGCGGCCCGATGATCGAATCCGCCTGGTCGGAGACGAAACCATGCAGCATCTCCGCGATCTGCTGGATGGGCCCCGGTTTTTCCACATTGAGCGAGATGCGCACCAGCACGAAAAAGATGAAAAGCAGCCCCAGCACCAGGATCTCCATGGCGAAGGTCTCGGTGATGGGGGCCTGCGGATTGTAGGGCTGCACGTGGACCGCGTGCAGGAGTTGCGTGGCCAAATTCCCAAAGTACTTGTTTAGCGTATCCGTGATTAGGCTTGGTTCATGCATACGGGTAGCTTGTGCTCGTGCTCTCCAGTTTCAGAAATCGGTTCTGGGTTCTACGCCGCGCGCAACAGGCGGAGCGCTTCGATCAATAGGGCGGCCAGCGCCAAGGCAAGGCCGATCAACAGAGCGGCCACCTTACCGTCCAAACTCCTCAGGCTAACATAAAGCAGTGCAGCGGCGACGGCGAGGCGGATAAAAAACCAGAACAGAACGCCCCCCAGGGGCTTGGGTGTGCCCTTGGGGCGCCCGCTCCCGAGGTCCAGGCGGGTGATCACGGCGCCCATGAGCTGGCGCCACTCCAGGATGCCGGTGGCGGCGATGGCGCCCCCGATCAGGAACATCAGCATAGAGCGCCAGCCCCATGCGATCCATATCAGTGGGATGCCGGCTGCGATCGCAATGGCGACACTGCGCAGCGCCCGGTTAAACACCAACCGCAAATCCTGATCGCTGAATTCCATCATTCCTTACTATGGGACAGAACCACACGGAAAATCTGCACAAAGCCTGCCACAGCGCCGGTGATGACGCCCAGAATGTTGATCCAGTGCTGATGTAACCAGTGGTCGAGGGCCAAGCCGATGGCCCAACCGATGACCACCGCGGCAGGCAACAACAAGCCCAGCTGGATGAGGCTTTCGATACGCACCAACGACTGTAGCGGGCTGTCCTTGGACGAGGGCGCCGCCGGTGGCGAGGGTCGGTCTGGCTGGTCGGAAGGCATCGGTATCGGTGCTAGTTATACACCACGGGTGGCGTCGTGGGGGCAGGGCTCGGCTGGTGAGGGGTTTAGGTCACTGAAAGTTATGGGCTGAACAGACGTCGAACAAAGCACGGAAAGCCCAAGACTCCGTCCCGGGAAATTTTTAGCCCTCCCTGGCGGGACTGATCCGTCCTCTCAGATCCTACCCAGCACTGACGTGCTGGGCTACTTTGAGCCGTCCCTCCGGGACTGAATTTTGTAAGTTGAGTTCTCACTCAGACACCCAGGCCCGTGCCCTTCGAATCAACGCTATCTGGGAACTGACACGCAAACGTTATACTGACGTTTTGCTCCAGAGGCGTCCCATTGTTTGAGTCAGAATTTGAGAGCAATCTTTTTGCGCTGCGCAAAGATAAGCTGCGCCAGATTGCCGCGCTTGGCCAGCAGGCTTACCCCAACCAATTTGTCACTACCCACACCCTCGCGGAGGTGCGCCGCCAGTTTGGAGAGATCCCCCCGAAACGCTGGACGCACAACGGACTGTAGTCACGGTCGCCGGCCGTATCATGGCCATCCGCGCCCAGGGCAAGGCCGGCTTTGCCCAACTGCAACAAGGCGGCGAACGGCTGCAAATCTATGTCCGCCTGGATGCCGTGGGAGAACAGGGCTTTCAGCTCTATAAGCTGCTCGACCTGGGAGACCACATCGGGGTCTCCGGCTATGTCTTCCGCACCCGGACCGGCGAGCTCTCCATCCATGTGGAAACCATCACGTTTCTGGCCAAAGCAATGCTCGCCCTGCCGGAGAAATATCACGGCCTGGCCGACGTGGAACTCCGTTACCGCCAGCGCTACGTCGATCTGTTCATGAACATCGATGTGCGCGATGTGTTCGTCAAACGCGCCCTGGTGCTCAAAGCCATCCGTCGCTTTTTCGACGCCCGCGGGTATATCGAGGTGGAGACGCCGATGATGCAGCCCATCGCCGGAGGAGCCACGGCGAGGCCTTTTCGCACTCACCATAACGCGCTGGACCTTCCGCTGTTCCTGCGTATCGCGCCAGAGCTGTACCTCAAGCGGCTGGTGGTCGGCGGGATAGACCGGGTTTACGAGATCAATCGCAATTTTCGTAACGAAGGCGTCTCTACCCAGCACAACCCCGAGTTCACCATGCTCGAGTTCTATCAGGCATACGCCAACTATCACGACCTGATGCAGCTAAGCGAAGAGCTCATCACCCAGGTCGCGCTCGAAGTAAACGGAACTACCATGACTACCTTCGGCGGCCACGAGATCGACCTCTCCAAGTGGCGGCGCTTTTCCATGCGCGAGGCCATCCGCGAGTTCTGGCCGGAGGGGGCGGGAGCCAAACCCGCACTGGAAGATTTTCAGAGTGAGACCGAAGTGGGTCAGATGGTGGAGAGGGTGCGTACGGCCGGTATCTCGCTCGACTACCAGCCGGGCCAGCCCGCGGGTAAGACAATCGCTGGTATCTTTGAAGCCGTCGCCGAAGACCACCTGATTCAGCCAACCATCATCTACGACTTCCCTGTCGCCGTCTCGCCGCTGTCGAAGAACAAGCCGGACGAACCAGACTGGGTGGAGCGCTTTGAGTTTTACATTGGAGGCTTCGAGCTGGGCAACGCCTTTAGCGAGTTGAACGATCCGGAAGAGCAGCGGAGACGCTTCGAGCAGCAACTGGCGGAGCGCGAGCGCGGGGACACTGAGGCCCATGTCATGGACGAAGATTACGTGCGCGCCCTGGCCTACGGGTTACCGCCTACGGCGGGGGAGGGTATCGGCATTGACCGGCTAACCATGGTGCTCACCGGCTCAAAGTCGATCCGCGACGTGATTCTGTTTCCGCTCCTCCGTTCCCAATCTGGAACTACGGCAGGTAGCGAAACTACACCCGGCGCCGCCCGCGAGGAAGGGAGCGGCCAGCCGGCGTGACATTTTGGTTAGTCACCCCGACAGTTCGAGCAAGCGCCGGCTTTACTTTTTGCTGCCCGGCTTCACGACCCGCTTCAGCACCTGGCTCAGGCTGGTTTTCTCAAATTCATCCAGCAGAGCTATCATGGAGCCGGAGAAGATCTTTTCCAGGGCAGAGTTAACTCGCAATGCCGGTGAAGCATGGACATTGGGAGTGTGGAACAGCGAGCCGGTTTCCACGGCCTTGTAAACATCCGCCAGCGTAATCGCTTTTGGAGATTTCAGAAGCCGTGAACCACCGGTAGGGCCTTTTTGACTTTCGATCAGCTTGGCCTGTTGAAGAGAGGCAAGCACGCGGCGAACAACGACTGGATTGGTATCCAGCTTGAGCGCGATATCAGTAGAGGTTTGCAACGTATCCGGCTCCGAAGCAAGCAGAACCAGTACATGAACCCCGGTAGCAAATCTGCAGTTGACAGCCATTCACGAACGCTACCATAGAAGAGCGGAATTGGGCATGGCCCTGTGACGGCACGTTAGTAACTTCTAAGGTTGCAGTACCACCGACAGGTAACCATGATCATTTCGTACCCGTGGCAGGATCGTTTGCCCAATTACCTCAGCCAAAGGAGCATTTTTGCGAATTCTGTTTGTCGGTGATGTCTTTGGGCACGCCGGAAGGCGTATCGTAACGGAACACCTCGCCCCCTTGATCGAACAGAGGGAGGTCGACCTGGTGGTGGTCAACGCAGAGAATGCGGCCGGCGGGTTTGGCGTAACCCCGGGGATCGCCGAGGAGCTGTTCGACCAGGGCGCCCACGTGCTTACTACCGGCAACCATGTCTGGGACAAACGCGAGATTATCGAATATATGCAGTCCGTGCCCGCGGAGAGCCACGATCGGCCGCGCCGGGTGCTGCGTCCGGCCAATTATGTCACGGGCACGCCGGGACATGGGGTCTATGAGGGCGAGCTGGCCTCTGGACAAACGTATGCGGTGATCAATCTGCAGGGCCGGGTCTTTATGGGCAACCTGGAAGATCCCTTCCGCGCGGCGGATTCCCTGCTCAAAACAATCAAGGCCAAAGTGATCTTTGTGGACTTTCACGCCGAGGCTACATCAGAAAAAGTGGCGCTCGGCTGGTACCTAGACGGAAGGGTTACCGCGGTAATCGGAACCCACACGCACGTACCCACTGCCGACCAGCGCGTTTTACCCGGGGGCACGGCGTATCAGACCGATGTGGGCATGAGCGGGCCCTTCGACAGCGTCATCGGTGTGGAAAAAGAGCTCATTCTTGCCCGCTTCCTCAGCGGAATGCCGGGAAAGTTCGAAGCGGCCAAGGGAGATCCGCGCATGTGCGCGGCTTTGATCGAGTGCAACGGCGCAACCGGACACGCCCTTTCCATCGAACGGATCATGTTGGGGGAGTGATTTCAGGCGAGCTGTTATGCGCTGAGGGGCTCCGCTCCACCGGCCAGTTCTTCTACCAGACCGAGTTCCGTCTCCCGCCCCCTGGTCCGCTCCCACCAGAACCAGGCCAGGAAAGCCAGCGACGCAACTCCGCTCACCGCCATATCCATCCCCGGCAATCCCTTGGGGCCGAACCACTTTGCACCCCAACCATCGAGCGCCGCCATGTAAGCCACGGGCAGGTTGGCCAGGCTCACGCCCATAGCATACCGTCCACAGCCGCTGCGCCCCGGAGCGCCCACAATCTTCAGCACCAGAGCGCTATACATGGCCCAACAAGCGCCGACGGTGAACAAGAAGAGCCCTGAGCCCACGATGTACATCCAGGGTTGTGGCGTTCCAAAACAAAACACTCCCAGTACCCCTGCATTCACCAGCCCTGTCACCGCGTACGCCATGCGGATATCGAAATGGGCCGGCATGAATGCCATGGCTGCCGCGCCAACGAAGGTTAGCACTCCTCCCACCAGCCCATTCGTCCATGCCACCTGGTTGCCGGATACTCCATAGTCCCTGGCAATCGACGAAAGAATCCCGACCGCGCCGCCACTGCCCAGGGGCGACACCAACAACAGAACCGCAGGCAAGGCGCCCAAGCGCAGGAAGGTTTTCTTGAATTCCTGCCCCATCACTACCATCTCCTGGCTGAACCCCTTCCCGCGCGTGGCCACGGGACGCTCATCGAACCACAGGACGGGCAAGATGGGAATAAAGGTCAGTGCTGCCGCAGCCAGGCCCAGCATCGGCTTGCTGACATGGGCGGCCAGCAACAAGAGTCCTCCGCCGGAGAATGCGACGCCCGCCAGGTTGCCGGCCTGTAGAAAGCATCCAACCCGCGTCTTCTGGTCTGGACGCATCAGCAAGGCGATGAGCCCACCCATCGCGGCGGAGGCCAGGAGAATGAGGCAGGAGGAGGTCCACAGCAGGGTCACCGCGCTCTTGCTCGCATAGTTGCTGGTCTCCAATGCGAGCATCACGGTGAGGCTCGACGCCGCGGAGGCGAGCAGTAGCCACGTCTTCCGCCGCAGGAGAAAATCGGTCACCGGGCTCCACAGAAAAAATAGCGAGCCCGGCAACAGCAGCAGAGCTCTCTGGTTAGCGATGGCATGGGGCGCCACGCCCTGCTGGCGCAACAGGAAGGAGAGCAGAGTACCGGAGACGCCACCGGTGACTACGGCGTGCGGCACGTTGAGGATGGCGAAGAGCCAGGGAGCGGGCGCACGTCGTTTCATGCGCGCGGCTCAGGGCTTCAGTGCAATGTTAGGCGATTGCCGCACCAGTTTTTTGGACGCAGAGGTTATCTGGCCATGGCGATCGAAATGAAGGGTCCAGTTGGTGGTGAGGGTGGGCCTTGAGACGTCACTGAAAGTCACGTCGGCGCTTTGATCGCTGTCTATCAACATTTGCGGCTGGTTTGCGTCCAGGCGCAACAGGTCGAGGCTCTTATCCGGGAGCGGGCTGTAGTTGAGCACCTGGACCGGATATCCGCTCAGTTCCGCATAGCAGACAGCGATCATCAGCCAATTGCGCGCGTGGCTGAGCGGGGTCGTTCCCCGCTCCTGGCGCAGCATTCCATTGAAGACTTCGAAGGTGCCGGGCCGGTTCCACGAGGCATCGAACGGCAAAAGACCATGGGCATAGGTGGAGACAATGCGCACTTGCGCAGTGTTGCGGGGCAGCATAGCGACAAAGCGCGAGGAGCCGCTATCGTCGGCGCCGTGGGCGAAGGCGAGGAAGACGTAGTCCGGGAAGGCCGGGCACACGATCTGCTGGTAATGCCACCCGGGGTTGCTGATATCGAAATTGGCTAGCGCGGCCTGCTTGGAAAGTTCGGGACTCAGGTTGGAAACGACGTCGTAATCCGCGGCGTTCATCTGCCCCGGATCGAGATGTTCGAGCGCTACCACGGATGGCGGAACAGAAAGTGGGGTGGTCGAGATGGGGACCGCCGCGACTCCGGGGAAAGCTGTGTTGGTTGGGGTCGCTGTAATGCCGGGGAACAGATCCTGGTTGTGCGGCTGCGGGGTTTGCGCCGGAGCAGAGAACACGGCCAGACTGGCGAGCAGCAAAAGCCGGAGTTGGCGGGCGATTCTCGGCATCGAATTTTCACTCTACCATGCGGCCTGCGAGGCTTTGCCTGCTGTTCTTGACGGCTGAGCTTAGGTTGATACGTGGCCCAGGTTGAGTGCCGCGACTACGGCGCTCCCACGGCACGCCGGGGCAGGCAGATCATCTTCCGGATTGATCCCCAGCCATTCCGGGGCTGGGCTCACGTTTTGTCAACCGGCCCTCCGGGCCTCGCTTCCGTGGCGATCTTTGCAGTGTCATCTCTTACTCAAGTTGTCACTGGCAAGGCCACTGCTACTACGGATAAAAAGGCCCGTCGAGTGCTGCGATATCCCACTCAAGCCAAAAACCGGCTTGAATGGGGCACCCAGCGTCAGCTAGGGAAGGAGAAAACCGCAGGTCCACTTCGACCTCGCTCAGCTCAGCCGGAATACATCCGAGGAGACGAGTTGCCTAAAGCACACCAGTTTGCTTCACCGGCAGGGAAAGCTGGGTGCCCTTTGCCCCGATTTCCTGCGGAGACTTGTGGCGTTGATACATCCCGTGCGCCTTTGCTGAATGACAGGCGCACACGCGGAACTCTCTAGCGCAGCGCAGCCTAATAATTCGGGGCCAACGCGATCGCGCCCAGTCCCAGCAGGAAGAAGAGAAACATCAGGGGGATAAGCCGCCGCGCGCCTGCCGGCGCTCCGCGAAATTCATGCCACACAAAGACTCCCCAGGCGGCCGAAACCATGGTTGCGCCCTGGCCGATGGCGTAGGAAATCGCCGGGCCGACAAAGCGCGCCTGGGAAGCGGCAAAATTCAGTACTGCTCCGGAGCACCACACGACCCCGCCGATCAAGCCCCACAGATGCCAAAGCGGGCGCCCAGCAAAGTACTGGCCCATCCGGAGTGGCTTCTGCCCAGGGAGCGGGTGACGCATCAACCACAGGACCGTCGGAATGCTGCACAACGCATTGCCCACGGCGAACACTGGAACCACACTATAAGGCCCCAGAGATCCGGCTCCATGCATGGAGCGCGCAACGAAGGGATAAAACACGCCCATGAGCACGCCGGCCAATAAACTCAGAAGAATGCCCTGGGCAGTAATCCTGGTTCGCTGCTTTTCGCGGCGGCGATAGGCGATGGCGTCGATCACGATGGCCACCGCTACCAGGGCGACTCCGATGAACAACAGCCACACGTTGCCAGCCGGGGAAAAGGCATAGTTCAGCAGCACCCCGATCACCAGGGCCAAGCCGATTCCCAACGGGAACGCCACCGCCAGCCCGGCGATCTCAATGGCGACGACCAGCAAAAGATTGGCCGCGTTAAAGATGATGCCGCCAGCCAGGGCCAACAGCAGATGCTTGGGGTCAGCCGCGGCAATGGCTGGGAATAGAACTCCGGGACCGCCTCCCAGGGTAACTCCCCAGGCCACACTGCCCAGCAGAATACCGATGACGTAATCCCAGTAGAAAAGCTGGAGGGGCCAGCCCGGGGTCAGCTTGAGGGTGTTTGCCCAGGATCCCCAGCAGACCATGCTGAGCAGCATGAACGCGAGTTGGGCGGAATAAGTCTGGGGTAGGAAAGGGATAAAACTTCCCTCTGCAAAACGTGATCAGGAAGAGCAACCCCATGACCCGGGGTTGCTCTTCCTGTTGTGGCTAGTGCGCTGCGCGGCGATGAGCAGGTGCTGTTTTGGCTGGTGGCTCACCGTCAGTGAGCGTGATCATGGGCGGGGTTGGAGTGTAGGAATCGAACGTCGCATCGTAAGTGACCGTAGCGCCGATTGCCGGCACGGACTTAAGCGGGGTCTTCATATTGATGGTGAAGTCCGCCTTCTTGCTCTGCTTGTTGTCTTCCGTCACCGCAACCTGAACTGCTTGAGGGGTTGCCTCAATCACCATGCCCGGCACCTGGACACGGGTGCCCTTCATGGTGTCCCAAACCTTCTGCGCGTCGTCGGGCTTGCCGTTGAAAAGGATGAATTCCTTATCAGCCAGGCTGAGCGTCTTCAGATCCGGAGTGGAAGCGACGGTCTGGGCGGCAAGGTCGGCGGGTGATGGAGGTGGCGGCGCCGGCGTCGGGTTGTAATCCGGCGGCGGAAAGAGGTTGGCTTTGGCCAAGGCCTGGACAGCCGGATAACCGTCCATGCTGCCATGGTACTTCTTGTAGAAGTACTCGGCGGCGGCCTCGATCTGCGGCTTGGCCTGGGCGGGCGCGAATTGCGCTGCCCGGGTCAGGAACCACGCAGCATTCTTGAGGTCGGGTGGAGTCTGTTGGGCATAGGCCTGTCCCAGAAGATAGGTGTCATTGAGCCCAGGGCCGGCCTGCGTCGCCTCCGGACTCGGATAGGCCTTCAACTCATTGGTATAGGCCGCAATCGCTCCGGCGAAGTCCTTTTTGTTGGCGTCATCCTGAGCAATGGCACTGTCGAAAATCGGCGCCGTCGCCGTCTTCAACTTTTGATAGTCGGCCTCCGCCATGGCGGCCGGCTTCGGGGCGCTGAGGCCGGTCTGTGCCTGGGTAGCGGCTTTATCGAGGATGGGCTGGGCGTCGGCTGGATTGGTCTTGGCGTGGGCCTGAGTCTCCTCCAGGTAAACCGCTGTGGCCAGAGCCCGCAGATTTCCCGGATCAACCGCCAGCAACCGGTCGGCTGCGTCCAACATCTTCACCGGATCTCCCTGGTAGGCGACCATGAGCTGTTCCAGCATGTCGTTCTTGACCACCGAGTTGGGGTACTGGGTCAAAAACGCTTCAATAGCCGCAGCCTTGGCGGCCGGCGTGGACTGGCCGACGGCGTTGGTGTACGCGTTGTACTCGGCGGGATCTTTAATGGTGATCTGACCGGACTGAGCGGCTTGGGCATACACCATAGACACGCTGCCTGGAAAGATAGTGGCCAAGGCCAACAAGGAAGCAAGGACGGACTTCTTCATGCAACGCTCCTAGGAGATGCGGGAATCAGGGAAACGCAGATATGAACAATCATGACGATACAGCCGCAAGTTTCTCATCTTTTATGGGATATGCGCCGGAAAACTCGAGTCTGGGCTAAACGCTTTGATCCTTCGCTCTGTGGTTCACCCCAGTCGAGAAAAACCAAGGTCTTTCCGATGAGCTGTGGAAGGATTATAGAAACGGTTATCGCTTCTGACAAGTAAACGTATCAACGAATGACCAGAACATAGTAAGCATTGAAGCACGTAGGCGCTGGGGAGACGTTGCTCTGGAGCAAAAATGCTGGAGGCGGAGACGATGACAACACAGATAGAGCGGGATGCAGTCGATCCTTTGGGCGGTCAGATAGCGGTGGTCACGGGGGCGGCGCGCGGCATCGGTGAGGCCATTGCCTTGCAACTCGCACGCATGGGCGCCGCTGTGGTGCTGACGGCGCGCGATTCCGCCCGCTTGACGCAGGTGAAAGCAGCTATCGAGGAGCAGGCCGGTAAGGCGATGGTGGAGCCCTGTGATTTGACGGATGCGGGAGCTGTTGCGGCCCTCGGGGAACGAGTCCGCGAGCAGTGGGGCCGTTGCGACATTCTGGTCAACAACGCCGGCGTGGGTGTGCTGCGCAAACCGCTGATTGATTTACCGGTGGAGGAGTGGGATCAGATGATGGACACCAATCTGCGGGCGCCTTACCTGATGATCCGGGCGCTGGCGCCCATGATGATCGCGGCCCGGTCCGGTCATATCATCAACATTTCGTCGCTCTCGGGAAAGAATGTCCTGCCCGACGGGGCCGCGTATTCCGCCTCCAAATGGGGGCTGAATGGGCTCACGTATTCGGTTGCGGAGGAACTGCGGCAACATAACGTGCGGGTGTCGGTGGTAGCTCCGGGTTCCGTCAACACGGGCTTCGGCGCCCCGGGAAGTACAAAGGATCGAAGCCGCATGGTCCAGCCCAGCGACGTAGCACGAGTGGTGGCCATGCTGGTGACTCAGGCTCCTACGTCGTTTGTCAGTGAGGTGCTGCTGCGGCCGACTACCAAACCGTAGCTTGCGGACGAGTGGTCTTGGAGCTTGGGTTGATTTAGTTTGAGGCCTGCCGTGAATCCCGAATGTGCATTTCGAGAGGGGGAGGTACCCCAGGATTTCATCCTGGGGGATTTTCAGCCGTCCCTTCGGGACTGGTCGTTGCGCATGCTGACCCAGGACTACGTCCTGGGCTACTCTCAGACGTCCCTGCGGGACTAGTCGTTTGCACATGCTGACCCGGGAACTACCTCCTGGGCTACTCTCAGCCATTCCCGCGGGATTACTCGTTGGAGCATGCTGACCCGGGACTACGTCCGGGGTCAGCCGTCCCTGCGGGACTCCATTTGGAAAGAGCAGTTCTCTGGCATGACTAATGAGGCCTTAGTCATTGCCAGCGCTCGACCCGGTTTTGCTGTACGCTGCACTGGACGGGACTGCGTATGCGGTTTCCGTTAAGGAAAGCAGCAAGGAGCGCGCCGGAGCCACAAGCTGCACAGGAAATCCAGGGAAGCGCGTGATCAGAGTCGCGACTCTTTCACGGAGCGCTTGAAGCGATTCCCGTATAAATGTGAGGGGCTCCCACCGGGACCACACAACCGCCATAAAATCAATTACTTGCCATGTGTACTATAAAGTGCCACAAACGTTACTTGTAACGTGGCTGGAGCAGGTCTAGCCTTTAGAGATACTTTCTCGAGCGGGGGCACCTCCAGCTGTCTATAGCTGCCTACACGCCGCGACGCATTGGGTTGTGCACGCTTTATCCACAACATGTTGGGGTCTCTATGTTGCTTCCAGTGATCACCATCGCTAGAGTCTTTGCTAGGGCCACTCGTCACCGTTCGGCCAGCACTGCTCCAGGGGCGACGAAAGGGACACGTTCATGCTGAAGCTAAAGAAGATCCAGCTATTGGGGTTCAAGTCGTTTTGCGACCGCACCGAAGTCACGCTTCCCGGCCAGGGAATCGCGGTCGTGGTTGGGCCCAACGGCTGCGGCAAATCGAACATTCTCGACGCCGTGAGCTGGGTTCTGGGAGAACAATCGGCCAAGAGCCTCCGCGGAACCAAGATGGAAGACGTGATCTTCGCTGGAACCCGGGAGCGTAAGTCCCTCGGCATGGCCGAAGTTTCTCTTTCCCTGATCGATCCCGAGGCATACGCCGAAGGGCCTCTGCTCGAAGAACCCCAACTCGAAGAGGGCGAGCCGGAAAAGGCCGATTGGGACGAGGAGAAGCTCCGTACCGAGCGGGCCGCAGAAACAGAAGAGATCATCGCCGAGGTGCAGCCCGGCACCCTGGTCGATGGAGAACCCGTAGAAGCCGAAGCGAAACCGGATGCTGCCGCAGAACAGCCCGCGGAGAATGGCAGCCCGGTCGTCCTCAAGATCCGCCGCCGGAGCTTCAAACGGACAGCGGCGCGGCATGGCGAGATCGTCGTCACCCGCCGTCTCTTCCGCACCGGCGAGAGCGAGTACCTCCTCAACGGCAAGCTTTGCCGCTTGCGGGATATTCAGGACATCTTCATGGGCACCGGGTTGGGCCCGGAATCCTACGCCATTATCGAGCAGGAACGCATCGGGCAACTGCTGAGTTCCAAGCCCCACGACCGGCGCGCGATTATCGAAGAGGCGGCGGGAATCACTCGCTTCAAGACCAGGAAGCGGCTCTCTGAGCTGCGCCTGGAACAGGCCAAGCAGAACCTTGCGCGGGTCGACGACATCTTCGAAGAAGTCACGCGGCAGATGGGCTCGCTCAAACGCCAGGCTACGAAGGCCGAGCGTTATGCAGCACTGCGGGATGAGATGCGATCCAGGCTGCGTGTGGTACTGGCCAGCCGGATCACGCAGATGGATGCCGAGCAAGCGGCGCTGATGGTGGAGATCGCCGAGCTGGGAACGAAGATCGAGCAAGGCAGCGAGCAGGTTAGCGCGCTGGACGAGGAGCACTCGCAGGGCATGACGCGCGGCTACGAACTGGACGCCAGCGCAAAAGATGCCAACGCACGCGCCAACCAATCTTCTGTAGAGCTGGAGCGCGCCACCACGCGGGAAATCGCCAACCAGGAGCGCATCGCAGAATTGCGCACGCGCGCGGCCGCTGGTTCAGCCGAACTGGAGCAGGCCCGCCTTCACCTGCAGGGATTGATCGTGGAGCGCGAGTCCCACCGGTCCTTCCTGGAGAATGCAGCCGCTGAGGCCGCCGGTGTCCGGGAAGACTCAAGACGGCTCCAGGCGCAGGCACGCGAGGCGGCCGATGCCGTCAGCGGATCTGAACAGCGGCTGGAAGCAGCGCGGCGCTATGCCATGCAGTTGCTCACCCAGGCCGGCCATGCACGCAACCAGACCATGCATGCGGAGGAGTCGTTAACCGCACTGGAGCAGGATGCGGAGCGGCTGGCGTCAGAGATCAGCTCTGCCAGCGCCGAACTGGCCTCGCTGGGCTCAGAACGGGGGCAAGCTTCTCTCAAATTCGAATCAGTCACCGAACAACTGCAGCGCCTCGAGGGCGAACTGATCACCCTGCGCGCAGAGACGGAGACCCGGCGTAGCGAAGAGAGCGCAGCCAAACTCGAGGGCGATCGCTTGCGCGCCGAAACGGCCACCCTGACCGGACGGCGCAATTCTCTGCAGTCGCTCATCCAGGAACACAGCTATTCCACCGACACCGTGCGCAAGCTGCTCAAGTCTAATTCGCTGGGTGGCGGCCTGGCCCCGGTGGGCACACTGGCCGACTTTCTCGAAGTGAGCGGCGAATACGAAACCGTCGTAGATGCTTTCTTGCGTGACGAGCTCAACTACATCGTGGTCAAGAGCTGGGAATCCGCGCATGAAGGCATGCGGCTGTTGAAGAGCGATGTCGACGGGCGCGCTACCTTCCTGGTGCATCCCGACGATTCCCAGGCCAAGTTTTCTTTTGCCGGCGATACTTTGGAATCCCAGCACAGTGGGTCCGGCGTAAAGCGGCTGAAAGACTGCATCCGGGTGCTCGACGGCTTCGGTCGATCACTCGAAGTGATTCTGCCCAAACTGCGCGAGGGTTTCGTCACTCCCAATGCCGACGTGGCCAAATCCCTGGCCCTGGAAAATCCCAACGCATTCTTCCTGGCGCCCTCCGGCGAATGCTTTCACAACGTCACCGTCACCGGCGGCAAGCCCAGTGTGGAGGGTCCGCTGGCCTTGAAGGGCGAGCTGCGCGAGACGCAGAAAAGGCTGGACCAGGTAGAAGCCGAGCTGGCCCGCGCCGAGATGACCACCGCTTCCCTGGCCCGGTTATTGAGCGAGTTGGCTGTCCCAAACGGAGCGTACCAGCGAAGAGCGGCGCAACGCGGAGCGGGAGAGCGCCAACCAGAGCGCAGCCCTGCGCCAGATGGATGCGGAAGTGGCCCGCCTGGAACGCCGGCTGGATGACTGGGTAGTGCAGAGCGAGCGCAACAAGGATCTGCGCGGCGTTCGCCAGGCACTGATAGAAGAAAAGCGCGAAGAAGTGGCCCGCCTGGAAGCAGAGCATGGCGCGGCTGAGTCCAAGGTCAACGAACTGCAGCAAAACATGGAAGAGTTGCGCCGGCAACGGGAACAGGCGCAGCAGCAGGCAGCGGAAGTCTCCGCTCTGCTGGCGGGATTGGAAGAGCGCAGCCGCGGTGCGGAAGCCGCCTTCACCCGTATCGATCGCATGTACGGCGACCTGGAACGGCGGGTCAATCAACTGGAGCAACAGCTGGCCTCGGCGACAGCGGAAGAACAACAGCGCACGCGGGAGAACGAACAGCTGGCGGTGGAGCGGGAGCGCTTGACGGAAGTGCGCAGAACCGCCCTGGAAGAAGCGGCCAAATCCACTGAAGAAGCCAAGCTGCTGCGCGAGCAACTCACCGAGCTGGAGCACAACCTCAAGGCCCTGCGCGCGGAGATGGATAGCTTCCGCGAGGCGCGTAGCACACGCAGTGCACACTCGGCCAAGCTGGCGGTGGAGCTCGAATACATGGAAGCCGCCTGCGTCAGCGACCTGGGAATCGAAGCCTCGGAACTGCGCGGCCAGGAAGATGTGCCTCGCCTCGAAGGCGACGCGCTGAGCGAAGAAGACGACGCCTGCCGCGGCCTGAAGCAGAAATTAGAGGCCATGGGCCCGGTCAACATGATGGCGCTCGAAGAGTACCAGGAGACAGCGGAGCGTCACGCCTTCCTCGAAACCCAGCGCAAAGATTTGATCGATGCTATTGAAAACACGCAATCGACGATTCGCGAAATCGATCAGATTACCCACCAGAAGTTCGACGAAGCCTTTGCCAAAATCAACCAGAATTTCAGCCAGACCTTCACCAATCTCTTCGGCGGCGGCCAGGGCTTCATGCGCCTGACCGATGAAGAAAATACCGCGGAGAGCGGAATCGACATCGTCGCCTCACCTCCGGGAAAGAAACTGCAAAACGTCTTGTTGCTCTCCGGCGGCGAGAAGGCGCTAACGGCATTGGCGTTGCTGGTCGGCATCTTCCAATACGCGCCCAGCCCCTTCTGCGTGCTCGACGAAGTCGACGCGCCGCTGGATGAGACCAACGTGGGCAGGTTGGCAGGGATGCTGAAGGACATGAGCGGCGATACGCAATTTTTGCTGGTAACCCACTCCAAGCGAATGATGACCGCAGCCGACCTGATCTATGGCGTGACCATGCAGGAGCCAGGAGTTTCCAAGCTGGTCTCCGTCCGCCTGGGCGGGGACGACGCCGGCCACAACCGCACCCGGGAGCGAGTGCAAGAGCGTCGTTTAGCGACAGCGTGACCACTTCACAAAAGTAACTATCCTCCACAATCGTCGTGAGATCCACCTCTTGCGGGATTTCTCCCCCCACCGCGGGAGCATTCTGAATTTTTCCTGCGTTGACAAAGCTGTCGCCACCTCGGACAATCGGAAAGTCATTCCTCTCCCGAGGCGCACCCTTTGCCGACGCTCATCGCCACCGAATTCGAAGACCTGCAACTGTATACGCGAGGCAAGGTACGCGATCTGTATTCGGTGGGAGACCTGCTGCTCCTGGTAGCAACCGACCGCATCTCCGCTTTCGACTACGTGCTGCCCACGGGCATACCTGGCAAGGGCCGTGTACTGACGCAGATCTCTCTCTTCTGGTTCGACTATCTCAGCGATCTGGTTCCCAACCATCTGGTCACCGCGGATGTAGAACAATATCCAGCCGAGTTGCGCCCCTACGAAAGTGAGCTGCGTGACCGGTCGATGCTGGTCAACCGTGCCCGGATGTTCCCTGCTGAATGTGTCGTCCGGGGATATCTCTCCGGATCAGGATGGAAAGACTACAAGCGCACGGGCAAGATTTGCGGCATACGCGCTGCCCTCGGGTATGCGCGAGTCGGAGCGGCTGCCGGAACCGATTTTCACTCCCGCCAGCAAGAGCGCGGGCGGCGAGCACGACGAGAATATATCCTTCGATCAGATGGTAGCGCGCGTGGGCGGCGACAACGCGGAGCAGCTACGCCGGCTGAGCCTGGCGATATACGCCAAGGCAGCGGATTATGCGCTGCAGCGGGGATTGATTCTTGCCGATACCAAATTTGAGTTCGGCGTGACCGGCAAAGGCATCGTGCTCGCTGACGAAGTGTTGACTCCCGATTCGTCTCGCTACTGGCCCAGTGAGGGATACCAGCCCGGAGGACCCCAACCGTCATTCGACAAACAATTTGTGCGTGACTATCTGGAGAGCATCGCTTGGAATAAGCAGCCCCCCGCACCGGAACTTCCCAGCAACGTGGTGCGCCAGACACAGGAAAAGTACGAGCAGGCGTTCGCTTTGCTGACCGGCCCCGAGCTAAAAGAAGTGCGCGTTACCCGGCCTTAATTCAGAAAGTAGACGTATGAATCTGGCCGATTTGTTGATCATCGCTGTGCTGGCAGTTTCGGTTGTCTCTGCTTTTGTCGAAGGGTTTTTTTGTCGAGGTCATCTCGCTAGCAGGTTTGATTCTAGGGCTCTTTCTCGCCGCGGCCAATTATGGAGCATTCGCACCCTGGGTTCTGCGTCGTGGTTCAGAACCACGAGGTCGCAAACTTGATTGCGTTTTTGGTGATCGCGTTACTGGTCATGTTGTTGGCGGGGCTTGCCGGTCGATTGCTTCGTGGCTTGCTGCGCGGGGTTGGCTTGGGTATTGTGGATCGATTACTGGGAGCAGTTTTCGGGCTGGTGAAGGGTTGTGTGGTGGTCACCCTGGTCCTGATGGGCATCGTGGCCTTTTTGCCCCGGCAGGCATGGTTGGATAACTCCCGTCTGGCTCCGGTCTTTTTGACCGCGGCCCACGGCGGCTCACATGTTGTACCGTTTGATCTAGGGGAAAAGATCCGTCAGGGCTTGCAAGCGCTGCGGATCGCGCCGAGTAGCAGGATTCATTTCGCCACTGCGATGCAGCCAATTCTCGCCCAGGGTTCCAATGAGTGCGAGACAAACACAAACCCGGCAGTCGAGCGGGTAGGAAAAGGAAAGAGGTTTTTGTGAAACGTGAACTGGATAGTCTTGTGACGCAAATGCACGCCGGCGGCATTCATTACGACGAGGCAGTGCGCGAGTTTAAACGGCGCTTCATTCTCGAAGTGCTGGCGCATCACAGGGGAAACCAGTGCAAGGCAGCTCGTGAGCTGAGCATGCACCGCAACACACTCCGCCGCACCATCGCGGAACTCAAACTCGATCCGGAACAAATTCGCAGTGGACTCAAGCGTCCGCCCCGCGGCGAGCGGCCTGTCTTTGACGCCGCCAAGCAGACGGTGCGCACTTAGTGCAGGAAATAGCCGGCCGGCTTGTTCCAGCGCCGGCTGAGGGCCAGGTAACCATCCGCGAAGGATTTCGCTGGGATGAGTGCGACGCCTATCTCTTCGACATTGATGGGACCTTGCTTCACGCCCAGGGCGGCGTGCACACCGGCGCCTTTTCCTCGAGCGTGCAAGCGCTGATGGGGCATCCGCTCCCCATCGATTCCGTCCCCGTGCACGGCAGTACCGATACCGGTATCCTGCGCGATGCATTTCGTCTGGCGGCTATCCCTGACGAGGTATGGCAGCCGCGCCTGGAAGAAATTCTTGACCTGATGCGTCAAGTGGTTCTGGAGCAGCGGGATTGCATGAGCGTTACCGTGATGCCGGGCGTCCTATCCATGCTGGCTTACCTCAAAAGCCGGGGCAAACGTCTGGGTGTGGCCAGCGGCAACCTGGAGCAGATTGGGTGGTTGAAAATCGAAATCGCCGGACTACGCGACTGGTTCACTTTTGGCGGCTTCAGCGATCGCCATGTTCTGCGCTCCGAGATGATCGCGCAGGCGCTGGCCGCGGGGCAGTTTGCCGGCACGGGCGCCAAGGTGTGCGTGGTGGGCGACACGCCCTCGGATATCGCCGCCGCCAAGGCCAATTCCCTGCCCACCATCGCCGTGGCCACCGGGGTTTTTTCCTACCAGGCCTTGCTGCAGCATCGGCCGGAAGTCTGCACCACCACACTGGAAGCGTTGTTGCAAACGGTCGCTCGATGAACGGTCAAATCGGAGCCGGGTTGTGTTCCTGGTAACTTGTCCCCGCGCTGACCGCCCCCTAGGATAAAACATGTGTTCGCTACGGGTCCCCTCATGGTGTACGGCGCGAGCATGGTTGTGCCTGGTCATCGCCCTGGGGCCGCTCATGCCACTGGCAGCGTATGCGCAACAGCCCTCATCCCCAGCAAGCCAGCCGGCCCCTTCCGCCGTCGAGCCCTCTTCCCGCCAGATACGAGACCGCGGAGAAGGCCTATGCCAAGGGAGTGCGCGCCATGGAAAAGGGCGACGTCGACACGGCGGAGAAGGCTTTCGCCCAGGCGGTCAAAGCGGATCCCTCTAACCGCCAGTACGCCGCCGACCTGGAGATCGCCCAGCAGCACCGCGTCACCAAACTGGTCCAGGATGCCGACAAAGCCCGGCTTATGGGCCAGCCCGACGTGGCTCGCGCCAAGCTCGCCGAGGCGCTGGCGCTGGATCCGAAGAATCCTGAAGTGTCGCAGCACATCTACGATCTGGCCCACCTCGCGTCGACCGCGTCGCCAGACGGTAGTCTGGACGCAACCTTCGCGCCGGCAATCAAACTGACTCCCAAACCAGGCAAGCAAAGCTTTCACTTCCGGAGCACCGGGCAGGAGGCGTTGCGGCGAGTGGTCGAGGCCTATGGGATGAGAATGGTGGACGACGGTTCCCTCGCCTCGCAGACCATTCGCTTCGATGTCGATGATGTGGACTTTGCCCAGGCGGCGCACCTGGTGAACCTGGTGACTCACACCTTCATGGTGCCGCTTGACCCGGTCCGCGTCCTGATAGCCAAAGACAACAAGGAAAATCACGACAAGTACGACCGGCTCTCTCTGGAGACGCTCTACTTGCCGGGCCTTACGCCGACCGAGTTTTCTGACATGAGCAACATCGCCAAGAACGTGCTTGGCGTCCAACAGGCGACGGCGCAACCAGGCCGGGGTACCTTGACCGTACGCGCGCCGGCCGACAATCTGGCGGCGCTGAATCGAACCTTTTCCGATTTGCTCGACGGCAAGAGTGAGGTGCTGCTGGATGTAAAAATCTACGAAGTGGAGAACACCCGGACACGCCTGTACGGTGTGCAACTGCCGCAGTCGACTACGGTATTTAATGTGCCCAGCGAACTGAACGGCGTGATCTCGAGTAACTCCAGCCTGGTGCAACAGATTATCTCCAGCGGGTTGGCAAATGCTGGAGACCTCACCGCGATCGCCGCCATTCTGATCGCGTCGGGCGAGGTGAGCAGCTCCATTTTGAGCACGCCATTTGCCACCTTCGGCAACGGCCTTACCTTGACCGGAATCTCGGCCGGCGGGGTTACGGGAAACCTGAGCCTGAATTCAGCCGACACGCGTTCGCTCGAGCAGGTCCAGATCCGGCTCGACGACAACGCGGAAGGAACGATCCGCAGCGGCACGCGCTATCCGATTGTCACCTCGAGCTACTCCAGCATTACCCCCACCGCGGTGAATATTCCGGGTATCACGACTGCCGGCCTATCCGGCATTTTGGGCGGCCTGGGAATCAATGCCAGCGCGCTGAACAGCGTCGCGCCCATTCCCCAGGTTCAGTATCAGGACCTGGGTCTGATCTTTAAGGTCACTCCGAGGATCGAGCGCAACGATGATGTGGTGCTTAAGCTTGACCTCAAAATTCAAGCGCTTCAAGGAGCCAGTCTTAACGGCTTGCCGGTGCTGACCAATCGTAGCTACACGGCGGATATTCATCTGGTCAACGGCGCCAGCGCGCTGGTGGTGGGCAATTTGTCGCGCCAGGAATCCAACGCCGTGAGCGGCAATCCAGGCATTAGTGAATTGCCGGGCTTTAGCGCCCTCAGCGCGACCACGAAGGAGTACGACGTGAGCAACCTCGCCATACTGGTCACGCCGCACGTCCTGCGAAGGCGGCACAGCGACCAGATGGGTCCGGTGATCCCACTCCCTCATCACAGTTAAGGTACAACTTCCATTTACCCGGCTAACCCACTAGGTCGACGACGTTTGTACCGACCGTTAACCCTGGGGTTTCGTAGATTTCTTGCGGCTCCCGGAAAGTTGGAAATCCGGGAATGCTCCTAATGACACAGGTGGAGAGCGGGCCCAGATTTAGTGCCGCGCCCACGGCGCTCACACCACACTTGGAATTTGATCCTCAGCCCTTCCGAGTCTGTGTGAGAACTAACTAAACCCAGACCTTTGAGCGGGAGCCGGGGCGCACCGCAGATCCCTCGGCTGCGCTTCGCTTCGGTTCCACGGCACGCCGGGACAGGCGGGATGACAAAGTGGAGGGTGGTGCATCCATGGGGAATTGGCTAGTGGCTGAAGAATCGTTAGATGCAGTATCATTTCTTTCCCAGCTTTCCAGATTCATCCGCCAAAAGTAACCTTTCATTTTCAACTTGAAACATGCCCTGTAAAACGTGCATGCTATAAGGCCTATCGGGAATTCCCAAGGGGCCGGCCCTATGTCTGGGAAAACGTTGGCGCTCAGCGCTTTACTGTGGATGATGGTGACTCCGTATCGGCAGGAACGGCTGTCGCTGCCAATCACGCACGCCGCCGAATCCCAAGCGCAACCGATCGCCATGTCCCAAGCGCAACCGGTGACCCCGATTGCACCAGCCCCCAACCCTGGTGGCCTAGAGCCCGGCACAAGCTGCTATAAATTTATCCTTCTGCGTCCCAAAGACCAGCGCGCGACTGCAGTGCAGGTACGTCTAAAACAGGCCGATGCGATGGTGGCGGCCCTCGAGCGCACCCTCACCGTGGACCTGGTGGGTGACCACGCCAACATCCTCTCCCTGCAATTTCCCATGCCCTGGCCCGCCCCGCCGTCCGTAGCCGATCACGTGAGTACCATCGTCGAGAAATACTTCTCCTCGCCTGACGTTGAGGACGACCTCTGCAACTCCGGCTTCGCCGAGGTCCGATTGTCGGCGCGGGGCCTGAATGACGGGCGCATTCATCCCATCTGGACGGCGCGCGTCACCAGCGAAGGCTTGCTGAAGTTGGGGCCCGACGGCGAGCAGCTAGCTACCTTCACTCCAGCTTTCTAGACTTCGAGCCCGATCGACCGCATCAGAGGAAGCGCATTGCTAGTCTGGACGATGCCTGGGTAGAGCTTGTAGTCGAAACGCAATTCCCCATCTTCCAGGTGGTCTTCGAAGTGGCAGTTGATGGCCTTGGATCCGATCTCCTGAGGGATCGCGGTCAGAGCCAGATCATGCGTGCTCACCAGTCCCACCGCACCTCGTTCCACCAGCTTGGTGACAAACGATCGGGTCCCGATCAGGCGATCGTGGGAGTTGGTTCCCGAGAGCAGTTCGTCCAGCAGAAAAAGAACCGGCGCAGAGCGCCCGGTCAGGTCCATGATTTGCTTCAGGCGATGGATCTCCGCATAAAAACGGGAGATCCCTCCCTCCAGCGAATCCAACACGCAGATAGAGGCCGTAACGGTGAGCGGAGAGAGCTTCAGCTTTGCCGCACGGACTGGCGCGCCGCTCTGGGCCAGCACGGCATTGACGCCGATGCCCCGCAGGAAGGTACTCTTGCCGGCCATATTGGGGCCGCTCACGATAATGAGCTGGAGTTCCCGGTCAAGCCGCAGATCATTGGCTACAGCGCGCTCCCGCTGGATCAGCGGATGGGCCAGCCCCTCAGCTTCAAAGCAAGGTGCGTCCTCGACAAATTCCGGAAACACATCCTCGGGATGCTCATAGGTATAGCCTCCCAGTGCTGCTAGGGCTTCCAGTTCCCCCACCGCTTCGAGCCACGAGCGTAGCGATGGACCGAAGCGCCTCCGCCAGCTCTCGATGGCCAGAACAAACTGCAGTCGATAAAAGAGCACTGGGTCGACGATGCGCACGAGAAAGTTGTGCGCGTCGTCGAGATAATCCACCAGGCGGTTGAGCTTGGCGATCGCCCGCGAAGGGGGCATACCTTGTTGCTTAAGCTGCGCCTGAAGTTGGAGCAACCGTGGGCTCGAGAATTCCTCCCGTTCAAAAGCAGTTAAGACCTGGGAGAGGAGCATCAGATCCGGGCCTGCCTCCTCTGCCGCACGGGCCGCCTCGTTCAGCCGCAAGCGAAAGCGATGGGAAATTCCCACATTCACCGCCGTGATCGCCAGCACCAGTAATCCCGGCGCGTCCCACAGTCGCCACGCGACCACACTGACGATCCAGACAAGAGCGAGCGCAGGGGTCACGACACGGATCATCCCTGTAGGGAGATCCGACGTGGCTTCCCCCCAGGCGGCCAGTTGCGCCGGGCGGACTCCCAACTTGATATCTTCTCCCAGGACAGACAGCTTCTCTCGAAACCGCAGCCGAGGGCTTAGCTCGATGGCCGCCGCTTGCCGAGTTCGGACCTCGTCCGGCGGCGCAGGGGCGACCAGCCATCGCGCCAGCGTTTCCTCCCCGGCGCGGGTACGCGCGGTACACAACAATTCGAAGAGCGAGGCGCGCCCGAAGAGATCGAGGTCGCGTGCACAAGGGTCGGATGCTTCCAGGAAGCGCTCGCCTGTAGCTCCACTTCCCGCCCAGACGCCGTTGAGCCGCGCCAGCCCCTGCTCATTGAACGCAATCGCGCGCGTGCGCAAACTCACTACACGCTGCAGCCTCCCATGGAGGGCAGCGATTACTACAAAGAGCGCGATGGGAATCAGGACCAGCAGGTCGGTCCTGGTGAAGTGGCTCAAGCGGAACAGGATCCAGCCCACGCAGAAGGCGCCCAGCCCCAGTTGCACATAACCAACCAGCCGTTCCCGCCGTTGGAGCGCGGAGCGTTCCACCGACAATTCCTCTACGCGCCGGGAGTATTCGGCTCGCGGCGCAGCGGAGGGTACGGTCTCACTCACCAAAGTAGGCCCTTCAATCTGCCACGTTTATTGTGTCAGATGGTGGAAAGAGTGCCGCTTAGCAGGAAATCCGGGTACGGTCTGCAGAAAAAACATATACCTGGAGGTTTGTGTATTCCACTCAAGCCCCACGGCACGCCGCGGCAGGCAAAGTACGGATTGAATGGGGCACCAACATTTTCTGAGGCTCTTCGGTAAGCCCCTTTCAAGCCGTATTTTGGCTCCACAGTCGACCTACCGCAACGACGGAGCCGGTTTAGGAGCAGGAGCCGGTGGCGCAGGCGGCAGGGGCACACCATCCAACTGGGCCTGGAACTCGATGATCTTCTGCAGCATGGGGTAAGGAATACCGACGGCAGGTAATCCGCGGCCATTGACAAAAATAGTAGGCGTCGAGTTCACGCCCACTTTCTCCCCGAGCGCGAGCGAAGCATTGACGGCGTCCTTGGCAGCGGGGGTAGCGGCGCAAGCAGCAATCTTGACCGGATCCTGGCCGGCCTTGGTTTCAGCGTCCTTCAGCGTGGCGTCCGCCATGCTCGCCGTGAGTCCAGCCTGGTTTTCAAACAGAGCATCGGAAAATTTGAAGAAGGCCTCATTACCACCGGCCTTGGCGACACAATATCCATGGGTCGACGCCTTAAAGGCCTGGTCGTGGATCTGGGTGAGGGGGAAATCCTGGAAGACAAAGTGAGCGCTGGGATAGTCAGCCAGCAACTTGGCTATCGTCGGCTGTGCTTCCTTGCAGTGCGGGCACTGGAAATCGGAGAACTCTACAATCTCCAGAGCTTTCGAAGCTCCGCCCCGCGACGGCCCGGTAGCTCCCGTCTGCAGAATGTCCCGATAACCCTGAAACGGCTTGGCGCCGAAAGGGAGCACTGAATCGCTTGCTACCAGGAATTTACCGTCGGGCAGGGTGAAGAAAGCGAGCTGCGCGGTTTGCTCCTTGGGCCCACCGCCGGTGCCCTTGACCAGAACGATCACTCGACTGACTCCTGGTGCTGGTGTGGGCTGGATAGCCTGAACCTGCCAGGTGCGGCTGGTATCGTACCCCCAATAGGCCTTTAGAAATTCCTCCACCGTCGGCTTGGTGGGAGAGGCAGCAGTAAAGTTTGCCGGGTCAACCGGGGGAAACGGAACCGCCGTCTCGGCAGGCGCAGATGGGGCCGCGGCCGAACTGCCGGCCGGTGCCTGGGAAGCAGGGGGAGGAGCCTGCGGAGTGGGAGCCGGCGGGGGGGCGTTCTGGGCGAGTGCGGCAGGAAGCCAGATCGCACTTGCGGCGGCCAGAACAGAAAGACATGTCGTTATACGAAGCTGCATTCAATTCCTCTCTAGTAGTTGGGGCGGTTGCGAATCTCGGATAGGGACTCTTTTGCTTATACCTGAACTTTGACGGCGATGGGAAAACGGCGGCCCATGCCGAAGGACTTGCTGGTGACCTTGAGCACTGGCGCTGCCTGCTGCCGTTTGTACTCACTGCGCTCTACCAACTTGACCACATGACTCACAGTAGCCAGATCGAAATGGTATTCGGCAGCGATCTGTTCAGGAGTTTCATAGCGCTCGACGTAGGCCTGCAGAATCGGATCGAGCACCTCGTAGGGTGGGAGAGAATCCGTATCCTTCTGCCCTGGGCGCAGCTCTGCGGAGGGCGCCTTTTCCAGAATGGCTCGTGGAATCACTTCGTGCTCCCGGTTCACATGCCGGCAGAGCTGGTAGACCTCCGTCTTGACCACGTCGCCGATCACCGCCAGAGCGCCCACCATATCGCCGTAAAGCGTGCAATAGCCAACGGACATTTCTGACTTGTTGCCGGTAGTGAGCACCAGCGCGTTGAACTTGTTGGAAAGCGCCATGAGCAGGTTTCCCCGGATACGGGACTGGATATTCTCCTCCGTAATGTCGGCGGGCCGGCCGGCGAAAAGCGGCGCCAAGGCCTGGGTGTATTGCGCGAAGAGATCCTGAATGCCGACGGTAGTAAAGCGAATATCCAGATTGGCGGCCAGCGCGCGGGCATCGTCGATGGAGCCGGCGGAAGAGTATTGGCTGGGCATGCCGATGGTGGTCACGTTCTCTTTGCCCAGGGCGTCCACGGCGATGGTAGCCACCAACGCCGAATCCACCCCACCGCTCAAGCCGACCAGCACCCTGGAAAACCCGCATTTGCGGACGTAGTCCCGGGTACCCAGGACCAGGGCTTGGTAGACTGCGGCGTCTTCGCTCGGGTCGACGGGGCGGATCTCGCCGCCCAGCGTGGTGCTGTCGAAAAAGACCAGATCCTCGGCAAAGGAGCGCGCCTGCGCCAATATCTCGCCATCCGGACCCAGGGCAAAGCTGGTTCCGTCGAAGACCAGGCTGTCGTTGCCTCCCACCTGGTTGACCATGGCCACCGGAACCTTGTGCCTTCGGGCGATGGCCGACAACATGCGATGACGCAATTCCCGCTTACCCCGGTAGTAAGGGGAGGCGGAGATGTTGAGGATGATGGATCCGCCGCCGCGCATCAACTCTTCGATCGGGTCTACGGGGTAAAGCCGGCTTGACCAGAAGAGCTTATCGTTCCATGCGTCTTCGCATATGGTGAGCGCCATGCGCTCGCCCTGGACGCAGTGCAGGCTCTGGGTCTCGGCGGGAGCGAAATACCGCTGTTCGTCGAAGACGTCATAAAAGGGCAGTAGCCGTTTGGACTGGACAAACTCGACCACCCCGTTGCGCAGCAGGGCAGCCGAATTTGCCACCTGTTTGCCAGATCCCGCTGGGGCTGGGGTAACGTAGCCGCAGAGAATGGCCAGTTTGCGGCCCGCGGTCGCGGTAGCAGCGATCTCCGCGATGGCCTCGCCTGTGCGCACTACAAACGATGGTTTATCAAGAAAATCGGCCGGCGGGTAACCACAAACGGCCAGTTCCGGAAACATGACCAAATCCGCCTGGGCAGCGGAGGCCTCGGCGGCAAACTCAATAATCTTTTTCGTATTGCCCTGAAAATCCCCCACGGTGGGGTTGATCTGGGCCAAAGCGATCTTCACTTTACCAGTCTATCAACCTTGCTTTTTCGGGGGACCTGGAGGGTTGATGGCCTTGTTCTGTCCATCCCCCTCCATTCATGCCCGGCAGCGCACCTTGTGGAGAGGGATGGACAGAGCTAACCTAAGAACTTCCTTCTCTAGGAGCCAGTGCCGCCGGCAACTACCGACAATGTGCGGATGAGAATCTTGAGGTCGAGCCAGATGCTCCAGTTCTGGATATACGCTGTATCGAGAGAGATGTAGCTGTCAAAGGAGGGGTCCTGCCGCGCCTGTACCTGCCACAATCCGGTCATGCCAGGGAGCACGTCGAGACGCCGCAGATGGCTCAGGTCGTAACGCTTGACTTCGCTGGCGATCGGAGGCCGCGGGCCGACCATGCTCATGTCACCGCGCAGCACGTTCAGAAACTGGGGCAGCTCGTCCAGTGAGTACTTACGCAGGAAGCCGCCAAGACCGGTGATCCGTGGATCGTTGCTGACTTTGAAAAGCACCCCATCGCGCTCGTTCATGTGCAGAATCTCAGCCCGGCGACGCTCCGCATCCGCCACCATGGTGCGAAATTTGATGCAGCGAAAGACCCGGCCCTTCTTCCCGATCCGGTCGGAACAATAGAAGACAGGCCCCGGCGAATCGAGCTTCACCGCCAATGCGATCGCAGCAATCAGGGGTGACAGGATGATCAACGCAAGCGACGAGAGCAACACATCGAGAATGCGCTTGAGGAACATGCCGATCACCGGGGTTTCGCCACGGTGCAATGGAATGGTTGGAAACTGGCCGATATACTCGATCGGACTATTCCAAGCCAAGCCGTCGTAAAGTTCGGGTACCACGCGGACATCGACACCCGCCTCCCGCGCCTGGGTAACAATGCGGGTCACCACCCGCGCATCACAAGGCGCAGAGAGAAAAATCTCATCGGCGAAATACTGACGAGCCAGCTGTAGTACCTGGTCGAGGGAACCGAGTACGTCGCCGGCCAGGGTCGGACTATCGGAATCGACTCCGGGTATTTGGACGTAGCCCTTGAAGCTGTAGCCCAGGTGGCGAATGCTGTCCAGATGTTGGCGCATTGCCTGGCCAACCCTGCCCGTACCCACGATGATGATGTTGCGGACTTCCAGGCCGTTTTCGAAGCGGCGGTATTTCATCATGCGCCACACCAGCCGGCGGGCGCAGAGCAGTACAGTGGTCGCTACCACAGTGATGATCACTACGCCGCGAGAGATCACCTCGCCACGCACCAGGTAGAGCGCTCCGGACAATAATAACCCCGCCGTCAAGCAGGCCTGGATGGTAAGCCGCTGTTCATGGAGCGTATTGCGCATCTGTACCGGGCCATACAGGTGGTAACGCTTGCTGATCAGAATCAGCGAAACCATGAACCATCCCAAGCAGGTGAGCAGGATGGTGGGATGACTCTGGAACATGATATTGGTGTGGTACGGCGAATCCGCTCCAAAGAGCCCTTGGCCGAGCCAGCCACGGACCGCAATCATCAGGGCGACCAGAACGACCACCACATCCCCCAGCATCCAAAGAGCGACGACGCGCGCGCCTTTTCCCTGTGCGTTCGTACGTTGCGGCGCCGCTACATACGCGGGCGCCCTTTCTTCGCTGCCGTTTGTCGCTAAGCGCTTCAGAAGTCCGGACGTCGCCATGGATATCCCCGGGAGAAACTTCGAGAAGGCTCGAAGTGTGTAGTTACACTTCCGCCCTGGTTAGAGCCGAATCACATAGTTTGCCTGGTTACCTAGTTACCACCTAGATACGCAGACCTTTACCGCCCTACCGAACAAGTGACTAAAGGAATAGGTGAGCCGGTGCAGGCCAGCGACGCGCAATGCGGGTGCCGCCAAGGCAAGAATTCAGATGCAAGACTCATCCGGAAGAAGACTACGCGTGCAGGGGAAAGGCTGGGTTGCATAGCAGCTAAACCTTCATTCTTCGAGAGTTAATCAGTACTGCACCAAAACCCTTGAGACCCGCCCGGAGGTTTCCACCGACCGGTCGAAGGGCCCAGATAAGAACCGGTGAGAAGAAAGCTCTCATCGGCTCTCGGCCAAAAAAAGCATAGCATTCCGGGTCATATACAGGGCATAAGTAACTGTCGAGGCTTGGTTACTATTAGGGGACGCTGTAATCAGACAGTTATACCCCGTTCGGGCCATCAGGCCTGGGGCAAGACCAGCTTATCCAGGTCGAGAAACTCACGCAGAAAGGCGTCGTCGGTGCGTTTGAGTTCTTCCATGGTGCCGAAGAAGTAGGCTTTGGCTTGATGCAGGAAGAGCACGTGGTCAGCCAGCCGCTCGGCAAAGCGCATGTCATGCGTCACCACGATGCTGGTAAGGCGGAGTTGATGCTTGAGCTTCTGGATGAGATTGCCCAGCAGGCGCCCCATGAGGGGATCGACCATGGTGGTGGGCTCGTCATACAAAATAGCTTCCGGTTGCGCAGAAAGCGCGCGCGCGATGGCCACCGAGCGCTTCATGCCGGTAGATAGATCGGAGGGGAGAAGATCAGCCATTCCCGCGACTCCGACCATGTCCAGCAATCCATTGACTACTTGCTGAATCTGATCTTCCAGCAACTGTCCTCGTTCCCGCAGAGGAAAAGCCACATTTTCCCCCACTGACAAGGAATCGAACAGCGCGCCATTCTGAAAGACCATTGTGACCTTCTTGCGCACGGTCTCCATCTGTTCTTCGTTAAAGTCGGTGATATCTTGCCCCGCCACCATGATCTTTCCCGCGTCGGGTTTGAGAAAGCCCATGATCTGCTGCAGTGAAACCGATTTGCCGACCCCGGAACGGCCCAGGATGCAAAGCGTCTCCCCCGCCTGCACGGAGAAGCTGACGTCGTCCAGCACATGGACATCGCCAAAGGATTTCGACACATGTTCGAAGGAGATGTAGGGCGGATCCGGCGGGGGGACCGCTTCCCTCTCCTCTCCACGTGCGGATTCGCCGACGATCTCGATGGGTGTTCCTGCGGGAATGCCCACTACCGCTTCGTGAGGATCGGGAGACGTGCTCATTGGCTCCAGACTAAAGCATTTCCCATCCCAGCCATATCCTGAGGCAGGTTGCAATTGTGGAACCAGCGGTACAAGGGCAGGGGCGAGATGCCGAGCAGTTCAGGATGAGTCGAGGCCAATCGCTCCGTATCGAAGACGTCCAGCGCCTGCGATCCGCCGGCGGCCGCTGTGACCACGGGCATGACTTTATAATTGCCGGCCAGTATCGCGGCTGAAATGGGACCTCGCAGATCCCGATGGTAGACCGCACAGAGCGGCTGGGGCCGGCCGTTGCTGCGGGGAATGGTCACCCACGCGCCCGTGATTTCGGCACGGTGGAGCATCCAGTCGAGGAACTGAGCCGGCAAGAGTGGCATATCCACTGGTAGAAAAAGATTGAGCGGCTGGGTAGTTGCAGCCAGCGCCGCCTCGATGCCGCTTAAGGGACCGCACCCTGGATGAAGATCGGGCACCACGGGAGCATGGGATGAGAGATCACTACGCGCTCCGGCGATGCGTGGTGCGGTCACATCGATGCTGCGAAGCTTATCCAGGGCGATCTCGACCAGAGACCGGCCACCGACCTGGAGCAGAGCTTTATCTTGCCCCATGCGCGAACTGCGTCCTCCGGCAAGGACAAAACCCTCAGGGCCACAGCGCATAATAATTTTCTGACCGTGGATCGCCATAGGCGTTACCAATTGAGTCCCGTAGGTGCGCCTGAAAATTACCCAGGACATGGTCCTGGGTTGGGCTGCCCCGAATCGCGAATGGCCCGTTTCAGAGATGGAGGTTCCCCAGGATTGCATCCTGGGGTATTTTCAACCGTCCCTACGGGACTCAATTTGGAGAGGATGGTCCTCACGCAGACTCTTTAGCGCTTGAGGCAATGTGTTTTCCTACTCCCGTCCCAGCTCTTCAAAGAAGAGAATGATCGACTCAATTCCCCGATGAAAGTTTGCGATGTGGAACTTCTCATTCGGTGCATGTAAGTTGTCGTCCGGCAGCCCGAAGCCCATCATGACGGTAGGAATCTTGAGGTGCCGCTCGAAGTCTCCCACGATGGGAATGGACCCGCCAGAACGGATAAACACCGTTTCCTTCCCAAATACCTGGTACAGGGCATGCGTCGCTGCCTGAATGTACGGATTATCGGTCTTTACCACGATCGGGTCACCAAAGTGGATCAAGCCGCACGCGAAGCTCGATACCCTTGGGCTGCAACGACTCCACGTAGCTCTTGTACTGTGCAAAGACTTCCTGCGGATGCATATCGGGAACCAGGCGGAAGGAGATCTTGGCGGTAGCCCTGGCCGGAATGACGGTTTTCGCTCCCGCACCGATAAAACCGCCAGGCATCCCGTGCACATCCATGGTGGGCCGAACCCAGGTACGCTCCTGTACGGAAAACCCAGGTTCTCCGGCGAGCTCGCGGGATCCGATCTCTGAAACCCGGTAGTGCTCCTCATCGAAGGGGAGACGTTTCCAGGCTTTCAGTTCGTCCGCGCTGGGAGCTTGCACCTTGTCATAAAAACCCGGAATAAGAATCCGGCCTTGTGGATCCTTCAGTGCAGCAATCACCTGGGCCAAGGCAATGAAGGGATTGGGCGCGGCGCCACCATAGATGCCCGAGTGCAGATCTGATCCGCGCTCCCACCGCCTCTATTTCCGTGTAGATCATGCCCCTCAGACCGACAACCAGGGTGGGCAGGCCGGGAGCAAACATCTCCGTGTCCGAGACCAGGGCGAAGTCGGCCTTGAGCTGCTCCGGATGTTCGCGCACGAACCTGGCAATGCCCTCTCCACCCACCTCCTCTTCCCCCTCGAGCAGCACCCGCACATTGATCGGCAGTTTGCTCCCGTCGCTTGCAGCAGTGCTTCCAGAGCCTTCAGGTGCATGTACATCTGGCCCTTGTCGTCGACTGCTCCGCGGGCATAAAGGTTTCCGTCCCGCTCCGTGGGCTCAAACGGGGGCGTGAGCCATTCGTCCAGCGGATCAGGAGGTTGCACATCGTAATGCCCGTAGGCCAGGCAGGTGGGCTTGCCCGGGGCGTGCAGCCAGTCTCCATACACCAGCGGATGACCGGAGGTTTCAATCACTCGAACGTGGTCCAGGCCAACTCGCTCCAGTTCCCGGGCCAGGCTTTCAGCGGCGAATCGCACGTCGCCTTTATGCTCCGGAAGCGTGGAAATGGAGGGAATGCGGAGGAGAGACTTCAATTCCTCAAGGAACCGCGCCTGCTGGCTGCGGGCGAACTCAACTGCGGATGGCATGAATAGTTTGTCCTCTGGAAAATGCGGAATAGAAGGTTAGCAATTGTTGTCTTTTCTACGACTTTCGCAGCACTTCCGAATCCCGTCGGCCAACAGGGGCAGCGGTAGTAGCGGCGGCCCAAGATGTATCCTAAACCTGGAGAACTATTCATGCTGGAGCTGGAAATCACCCCGCGCGATCTCGCGGCTCAACTGAAAACCAAAGAAGCCGGCACAATTTTGCTGGATGTTCGTGAGCCGTGGGAGTTTGCGACTGCGCAGATCAGCGGGTCCAGGCTTATGCCGATGGGAGAAATCCCTTCTCGTGCCTTTCAGGAACTGGACCCGGAGGCCCACATCGTCACCGTGTGCCATTCTGGAGTCCGTTCGTTGAATGTGGCCGTGTGGCTGCGCAACCAGGGTTTTGAAAAGGTGCAGTCGCTGAGTGGCGGGATCGATGGCTGGTCGAGAGAAGTCGATCCAGCGGTGCCGCGTTATTGAAAGACAGATTAGCTAATTATTAGTAGAAAAGAGCAGCCATGAGCGCTACCGAAAGAGTACTGATCGTTGAAGACGAATTGCATGCATTGGCCGGTTTGGCCGAGTTGGTCTCCGGCTGGGGATACCGCACGGAGACGGCGCGAGACGGCATCGAAGGTCTGGAAAAAGTAACCGAGTGGTTTCCCGGGATCATCGTCACCGACCTCAAGATGCCCCGGATGGACGGGTTAGAGATGTTGTCGCGGCTGAGCGAGATGCAGTTGAACGCGGCGGTCATCGTGCTCACTGCACAAGGCAGCATCGAGCGCGCGGTCGAGGCGATGAAGATGGGCGCCTACGACTTCATTCAAAAGCCTATCGATCCCACCCGGCTGAAGACCGTTTTGGCCAACGCCAGCCGCCAGCGCGAGACCGAACGGGAATTAGAGGTCACACGGCGAAAATTAAGAGATACAGGTTTTCTCGGTTCGCTGGTGGGCAGCTCCCGGAAGATGCAGGAGATGTTCGCCATGATCGAGCGCGTCGCCCCGAGCACCGTGTCGGTATTAATCACCGGCGAGAGTGGGACGGGCAAGGAGCTGGTGGCACGCACATTGCACGAGCTAAGCCCGCGCCGCGGCAAGCCGTTCGTCGCCGTCAACTGCGCCGCCATCCCCGAGACTTTGATTGAAAGCGAGATCTTTGGTCACGAGAAGGGTTCCTTCACCGGAGCGCTGGAGCGCCGTGCGGGCTGTTTCGAGCTGGCCGAAGAAGGCACCTTGTTGCTGGACGAGATCGGCGAAATGCCGGTAGGGACCCAGGCCAAGCTGCTCCGGGTATTGGAAGACCGGAAGCTGCGCCGGCTGGGCAGCAAGGTCGAAACGCCCATGAATGTTCGCGTGCTGGCGGCGACCAACAAGAATCCCGAAGAAGCCGTTGCAGATGGGCATTTGCGTGGAGATTTGTACTATCGGCTGAACGTTTTTAACTTGCATATGCCACCTCTGCGGGAACATAAAGAAGACATCCCGGCGATCATCGAAGCCCTGCTCAACGACATGAACACCAAGCATGGGCGGGAGGTCAAGGGAGTGGACGGAGAGATGCTCACCCGCCTGATGGCTCACGACTGGCCGGGCAACGTCCGCGAACTACGAAACACCATCGAACGGGCGGTCATACTTTGCGGAGAGGGATATATGGAGACACGGCATCTGCCGCCCACCTTCGGGCAGCGCTTCACGCGTACGGATACCGGCACCTCCAACTACAGCGATAGTGGCGTTCATGTGGAGATCGGCAGCACCGTGGATCAAGCTGAGCGGATGCTCATCCTGAAAACCCTCGAGTCGACGCGTAACAACAAGACTCGGGCGGCCGAGATCCTGGGCATTAGTTTGAAGACATTGCACAACAAGTTAAAGGAGTATGGTAGCGCGGCCAGCAGCGAGGAGCCGGCGTACACCAGCTCTTGATAAGACTGATCCGGCTCTGCCCATCGCTCCATCACTCAATGACCGGGCCAGGTGATTCCCCATGAGACTGAAGACCAAGCTCGTGCTTGCGATCACCGGACTGGTATTTCTGGTGGTGTGCACGCTGTCCTGGATTTTTCTGGGCCAGCTGCTGCGCCAACGCATGTCCCAGGCCTATTCCGCCAATGACATGGTGGCCCACCAGATTCTTTTTGCCACCCGGCGGCGCGCTCCAGACCAATATCCACGGACCCCGTGTCGACCCCAACGATCCGCAAGCGGTGCGCGCCGCGGTGGTGAAGGCCCTGCGCAGCGATCCCGCGCTGACCGCGCTGATGAACTCCGCCATTCGCTACTCGCCCACTGTATTCGACGTAGCCATCGCTGACAGCGAAGGCCGCGCGTTGCTGAGTACCGATCCCACCAACGTAGACCACCTGCTGCCCCATCGCCAGGAATACGAGGAGCTGGAAAGCGGCGGCTTGCTGCGGCAGCTCGAAGTCGTCTTTGGACCGCCTCGCGTCTACAACGTGACGTTACCCGTGGAACGCAACTTCGAGCCCTTCGCCACTATCCGCGTAGGGGTTCGCACCACCTTCCTGCGTTTCGTGGTCGAACCGTGGCTGATCGCGGCGCTGACGTATATCGGGGTGGCCATCGTTTGCTCGTTGATCTTCGCCGCGTTCCTGGCCAACCTGGCGCTCAAGCCGATTGAACAGATCGGCGCCCGGCTCGATGCGTTGGCCCTGGCCGAGGCCGAAGTAGCGGGCGAGGCGGCCAGTGCCCGCTCCGGAGATGCCGTGGTGCTGGTCTCGCACAAGATCGAGCGCATCGGGCGGCGCATGCGCAACGTGGAAGAGGTCTTCTCTGCCCTCAAAGAAAACCTCGACCAGATCATGACCAATCTGCAGGACGGCATCCTGCTCTACACCCACGATGCCCGTGCGGTGCTGGTCAGCGATTCGGTGGAGCGCTTTCTCGGCATCAGCCGCGCAGAGATCCTGGGCTCCCGGTTGCACGAGGTCTTCTCCCGCAATACCCGGTTAGGCAGGCTGGTCCGTGAGTCCTTTGACGCCCGGATGGCCCTGGTGCAGGAGGAGATTACCACCGAGACCGGGCGGCACGTCGAGATCTCGCTCGACTTTATCCATGACGATCGCGCCGTCTTTCCCCAGGAAAGCCTGGGCGCGCTGCTCACCCTGCATGACGTCGAATCGGTACGGGAGATAGAAAGTGACCTGGAGCTATCGCGACGCCTGGCAGCCATCGGGCGATTGACCGCGGGCGTCGGCCACGAAGTGAAGAACCCCATCAATGCCATCGTTGTGCATCTCGAGTTACTACGTAATAAGCTGGGCGGCTCCGATAACAAAGCCATGCGTCATCTGGAAGTAATCGAAAGCGAAATACAAAGACTTGACCGGGTGGTGCAGACGCTGGTTGATTTCTCGCGGCCAGTGGAATTGCAGCTGAAGGAGCAGGATCTGCGCCGGGTTGTTTCCGCGGTGTTGATGCTGGCATCTGCCGACCTGGAAACCCGCGACGTCCATGTGCAGAGCGATCTTCCCGACCATCCTGTGCTGGCCAAGGTGGATGCGGATCTGTTGAAGCAGGCACTGCTGAACGTTGTGCTCAATGGCGCGCAGGCAATGGCAGAGGGGGGAAAGCTGGAGGTGCGGCTGGCGGAGGACGGCCGGATGGCGCTGCTCAGCATTCATGACCAGGGAAGCGGAATTTCTCCCGAAGTTAGGGACAAAATTTTCGATTTGTACTTCACCACTAAGAAAGATGGGAGCGGTATTGGTTTAGCGATGACTTACCGCATCGTGGAGCTGCACAATGGTTCTATTGAAGTAAAATCGGATGCGAACATTGGAACTACTTTTATTTTGCGCTTTCCGCTGAATAGTGTTCAAGACAGCCGAGCGCGTGGATACTTGATGCCGGACGGGAGCAGCGCAACTGGATCAATCGTAGCAAAGGAGCCCAGGGGATGAGAGGAGCCAAGCTATGCTCGTCGCTCACCCTGCTCGTCTGCTTTTGTACCGGGTGTAGGTTTCATAAGAGCTCACCGCCTCAACAGGCACAAGCTCCGCCATTGCAGACCGGGAAAGGTACGCTGAACCCGCCGACCACTGCGCAGCAGCAACCAAAAACGGACACTCCGTTGGCTTCGCCTTTGCCGGCGCCTTCCGCGCAAAGCGTGCCCCTGCCCCCGCCACCCCCTCCGAAGAAGGTGAAGCACAAGTCCAAGCCGCCCGTGGTCAAACCGCCAGACACTGCCCAGGCCCCCGCGTCTGGCGGAGGTTCTCAGTCGTCAGCCGCTGGCTCTCAATCTGCGCAGGCCATTCCCCCGCAAACGCCAGGGACTGTAGGGACACCGTCGCCCATTGGTCAATTGACGACTGGTGACAGCGCTATGGGAGAAAAGGCGAAGCGCGAAACGGCGGATTTGATTAACGAGACCGAGCAGGGGCTAAACAATATCAAACGCTCACTCTCGACGGAAGAGAAAGTCACGGCCACGCAGATCCATACCTTCCTGAAACAGGCGCAAGACGCGCTGGATAATGGGGACATGGACGGCGCGCACACGCTGGCAACCAAGGCCAAGCTACTGCTGGACGAACTAACTAAACCGTAAGTTCTCACACAGACTCCTCAGACGTCCCTTTGGGACTCAATTTAGACTCTTAACCCCGGGCCTACCCAACTGCGACTTTTCCGGCGGCCCCTCAGCGCTCCCCCCAACTTAACTTAGAGCGAAGGACGTCGAAGAATCCTGTCGCCCCCATGCGCACCAGGTGAACGCTGTGCTCGGAACGGCGACAACACACCTGATCCCCAACCCGCAGCTGCAACGCCTCTTGCCCGTCGACAGTGAGGAAAGTGAGATCGGGAATGCCTTCTACACTGACATTCACATGCGCATCCCCGCGCACTACCATAGGCCGAATGGTCAGCAGGTGCGGACATATCGGAGTGATCACCAGGGCATCCACGTAGGGAGCGAGAATCGGTCCGTTGGCAGCCAGGTTATAGGCGGTGGAACCCGTGGGCGTAGAGACAATGACGCCATCGGCGCGAAACGAGGCCGCCAGCTGATCAAACAGATGCACGCTGAAGTCGCCCATGCGTGCGATGGCCCCCTTGGCGATCACTACGTCGTTCAGAGCTTCGTACTCCTTGTACAGCACTCCGCCGCGTATGACCTCGGTATGCAACAAGGCGCGCGCGTCGATGTTGCAGCAACCTTCCCTCCATCCCTCCAGCGTGGTATACAGATCGGCCAGCCGGACCTCGGTCAGGAAACCCAGTGCGCCCAGGTTGACACTGAGAATAGGAACATCGGTCCGGGCGAAAGTACGTGCCGCAGCCAGTAGCGTCCCGTCTCCGCCCAGCACCACGACCAAGGCTGGCTTCTGCGCCGGCAATTCATGACGGGGGACGATACGCGCGTCCTGGGTATAGCTGCCGCTTACGTGGTCCAGGATGGGTTCGAAGTCATGCGCCCGCATCCAGGTAACGAGCTCGGGAATCAGAGTGGCAAGCTCCTCCTTCTGCGGCTTGGAAATGATGGCAATAGGTCGCATGGATTCAGAGCCTTGTATCCGATTCAACAGAGTAAGTGTACGCGATCACCTCAGAAGCGAGCGTAGAGAAGAAACTCCCGATTCCCGCTGCCTCCGCCACTTCCGCCCAAGATGGGAGAATCCGCCAGATGGCTAGCCGAAGCACCAAGATCGTGCACCGCCGTGCGCACGCGATCGATAGCGAACTGGTGGGCGGCCGGATCGTGCACAATGCCGCCCTTGCCCACGTGTTCCCTACCCGCTTCAAATTGCGGCTTGATCAGGATCACAGCCTCCGCGGCGACGCCCGGGCTCGGCTGGACCGCAGCCATTACCGCGGGCAACACCAGCGTGGCCGAAATGAACGACACGTCCATAGATACAAAACTGATTCCGCCGGGCAGATCCCCGGGTTTGAGATAACGGGCGTTAGTACGCTCCAACAAGGTTACACGGGGATCTCTGCGCAGACTTTCGGCGATCTGCCCATAGCCGGTATCGACAGCGATCACGCTCGCCGCGCCGTGCTGCAGCATGCAATCGGTAAAGCCGCCGGTGGAGGTGCCGATATCCGCACAATGGCGCCCGTTAAGATCGATTTGCCAACGAGAAAGTGCGGCTTCCAGTTTGAGGCCGCCCCGGCTGACGAAGCGCTGCTCGTCCCCCAACACTCGGAGCAGCGCCGTCTCCTCAACCGCGATCCCGGGTTTCTCCACCTTTTGTTGGTTGACCAGCACGCGCCCGGCCAGGATCAGAGCCTGCGCCCGTTCCCGGGAAGGCGCCAAACCATGCTCGACCAGCAACTTATCCAGGCGGTTCCTCATCTATTGTGGGGGAAGCTTGCTCTCCATCCTGCGCGTATGCAGCCCATTGTAGCTGCTGCCTCCCGGTTACTTAAGTTTGGTTGTTTCCACGGTGCGACCGTAGAATAGGTTCTGCTCCAGCGATGCCAGAGAAAACTCCCAATCCGATTGGCCAACCTGAGCGTTCTACTAGCAGAGACGTAAGCCAAGAAAACAGGATGGCCGACGGGCAGACTTCCGCAGTAGCCGACGACATTGCCTTGCTACGGCGTATCCGCCAAGGCGATCAGACCGCGATGGCTGAGGTCTTCGATCGCTACGGCAGAGCTGTGTACTCGGTCGCGCTGCGCATTCTCAAGGATTCTGGCCACGCGGAAGATGTAATGCAGGAGATCTTCTTCCAAATCTGGCGGAATTCCGATTCGTTCGTACAAGGGCGCGGATCGCTGGGCGCCTGGCTGGTGGTAGTGGCGAGAAACCGGTCGATTGATCTGCTGCGGCGCAGAAAGCCCACGGATTCCGTCGACGATGTTGTTCTACCTTCTTCCACCAACCTGGCGGTAGAGGCCGAGCACAACGCCATGATCGAGAAGGTCCAGAAAGTTCTTGAGGAGCTGCCGGCTGAGCAGCAGAAGTCGATGGAGATGGCGTTTTTTGAAGGGTTAAGCCATTCGGAGATTGCGGAAAGAACTGGGGACCCGTTGGGCACGGTTAAGACGCGCATCCGCTTGGCGTTGATCACATTACGAAAGGCATTTCAGGCATGACGGGCGACGGACACAATACGCAGGAAGAATTAGCTTCCTATGCGATGCAGAATCTCCCTCTGGAGGATTCGGCATCCATAAGAGCGCACCTGCAGGGCTGTGCCCCGTGCCGTGCAGAGCTGGCCGAGGTCTGCGGTGATCTTGCATTGTTAGGAATAGCGGTTGAGCAGCATCCACTGCCCCAGGCGCGCGCGAGCGCTTCCTGAAACGGATCGCCGCCTCTCCGGCGGTGCATGCCGCAAGAATCTGTGAAAGAGGTCACACCCATTTCAGTCAAGAGCACGCGACGCGGACGAGGCTTTTGGACTCCCTGGATAGCGGCGGCTGCCATGGCCATCGCGGCCATCTCGCTGGGGGTGCAGAATCGGGCATTAAACGACGAACTGCAGGATGAGTCCAGGCTGGTGACCAACCTGGCGGGGCAGGCATCACGGGCGCAGCAGGTGCTTGAGGTTTTGACCGCTCCCAGCGCCCAGCGCGTGATCCTTACCGAAGGTAAAGCGGTGCCCGCGCCAACGGCTCGCGCCACTTATCTCCCGGACCGCGGCGGTCTGATTCTGCTGGCGACCAACCTCAAGCCTTTGCCCCGAGGGCAAGACTTACGAGCTTTGGCTGATTCCGGCGAATGGCAAAGCGCCGGTGCCCGCAGGACTTTTCCGTCCGGATGCTGCGGGTACGGCAACCCTGGTGCTCCCGTCGCTTACCCCAGGCATCGAGGCCAAGGCCTTTGGGGTGACGATAGAGAATGCGGCTGGAGCCGCTGCTCCAACCTCTCCCATCATTCTCTCCGGAGCAGCCACCGGGAGCTAGGCCCCACAGAGGTTGCGGGAAACTCGGAGCAGAGATGGAAATAAATCCCCTCAGCGGCTAGAGCCGAGTTCGTTTCAAGGATTTTTACATACGGCCTGAAAGTCCGCACCCTTCGCGGGCTGAAGTCCGCACCCTTCAAGAAAATGAGTCTTTCGCAGCCTGCGCATTCCCAGCGCAAACCGCAGGCCTTATTGCTTTCGTACCGCGGGGGTGGCGGTCTGGTAGCAAGTGGCGCCAAAACCACAGGGGGCTCCACTGCCACTGGCATGACTGACATTGATGGCATTCGTGACCGCGCCCGGCGTGGCGGCGTTGGCGGCTACCGTCTGGGCAGCTGGTATGTACATCGACTCCATTTCCATCCAACTGAATGGACGCAGACACCTGGTCGGTGTCGGTACGAATCACGCTCATGTAGGGCTGGTCAGAAGGCAGGACATAGACCTGGCCATACGGAGTACTGAAGGTGGAGGCGATCGAAATCGGGTGGCCAGTCACGGGTATGGTGGCTAACACCTGGAAGCTGGTCAGGCTCACTACACTCACCGTGCTGTCCTTCTGATTGGCCACATAGACCCGGCTACCATCGCGCAGAATAGTCAACGTCGCCGGCCCGTTACCCACCGGCACCGTCACCGCCTGACCAAACAGCGGAGAGTCGTTCCCGTATTGATCCAGGCTGACGTTAATGATGGTGATGGTGTTGGAGTCGTAATTGGCGGTCACCAGCTGCGATGCAGGGGCGTAGTAGTCGGCGAACACCGGGCCGGCCTTGAAAGCGCCAGGGGCGACCCCGGGCGGCGGCGGCAGCGTGAGCGTGCCGGTAGCCGAATCGAAATTTTGCCGATTTGGCGTGGTATCGAGCGTGTTGAACGGGCTATTGATAACAGTGACAGTCCCGCTGCCTCGATTGAGAATGAACACCCGGTTATTGTCGGTGGAAGCAGATGCCATAGACAGGACAGATGCCCACCGGCAGAGTGTTTGAGATGGTCGCCGTCGAGATCTCAATCGACTGCACCTGGCCCGGAGTCGTCACCGCTCCAGGAGTCTCGCAATCCCCGAAAGCCACTTTGCCGGAACCATTGTCCTGGGTGATGGAGTAGACCCGGACGGAGTTGGCATTGCCCGCCAGATTGATCGGGCTGGCAGGGACCGGGAGCTGTTGTGTCAGCTGGTAAACACCACTCGAATTATTGGTGAGCACCGCTACCGCCGGGACGTTGGGTAAGGTGATGAAGAGATTGGTTGCGGTGTAGAGCAGATTCAGAGGCGCCGCAGGCTGCAGCAAGGTGCTGCTCTGGATATTTTTGGTCTCCAGTGTGGTTGAGGGGGTGAAGGTGTTGACCGTGCCGTCGGTATTGGTAGTGGTGGCTGAGGTGCCGGTGGAACTCAAGGCCATCGCCAAAGGCCCATTGCCCAGCAATGCCTGGGTCAACAGGGTGTCACCTGGAGCATCGAAAACATTGGCCAACCCGGCCAAGTTAGTGCCCGCGGTGGTGGTCACGACCGCGTAGCTCTGCGGCTGAGGCGCTGGTCCGGTAACAGTGACCGGGGTGACCACTGGCCGGTAGGTCTCTCCGCATCCGGCCAGCATTACCGCGATACCCATGACTACGGGCAGACAAGCCAGCCTGCTCAACCCCAGCCTGAAAAACCGACTGAAACTACGAACCACAGTCCGACAACTGGTTGGAGAACCCTGAACACAGACTCCCGCAAACCCACACTCCGCCGGCTCCATGTTTGGAGCCATGCAACGCTAAGCACCCGTGAATACCTCACAACGTCTCATTTCCTGGTAGAAAGATGATTGTAAATGCGACCGCGTATCCAGGGATACGCCAGCGGCAAAATGAACCGTGCGCATTAAAGATCAGCAGGTAGCCGTGGAGCCTCGCAATGACAATAAGTTGCGCTGGCAATCATGGCTGGTGCTGGCGGCGGTTGCCCCATGGTGTGCCCTGGCGACGCTGCAATCACCGTGGAACCGCAGCACTCAAACCGGGCTAGGCATAAGCCTCGGCCTGGGGCTTCTTGTATGGCTGGCGCGGGCGGCAACTCCACTGGCTGCGCTCGCCGGCGCCCTGATCAGCGTAGTCCTTTCGGTAGCTCCTCGTTCCTCCCCGGGTGTGTTTCACTCCGCTCTGCCGCCCTTGCTGGCACTCTTCCTGCTCACGTTCTCCGCTACTAAATTCGGTCGCAGCAAGAAGGAGCAGTTGGGCGTGGCTGAGGGTAAGCGCGGCCGCAACGCCGCCCAGGTAGCGGCCAATCTAGGTGTGGCCGGGCTGGGTGCGGCTGCCGCCCTCAGCCTTCCTTCCGCGGGTCCCTGGTATGCGGTAGCGGTGACTGCCGCGCTGGCGGAAGCCACAGCCGATACGTTAGCCAGCGAACTGGGAGAGGTTCTGGGTGGCCAACCGTTTATGGTGACCACGTTCCGCCGTGTTGCGCCGGGGACTGACGGCGCGATCAGCGGGGCCGGTACCGTGGCCGGTATCGGCGCAGCGGTCGTAGTGGTGCTGGTCGCTGTGCTTGCCCTGGGGCTAAGCCCCGGCAAAGCGCTGTGCGCTGCACTGGGCGCAATTGCCGGTCTCTTTGTCGATTCCCTGCTGGGGGCTACCGCCGAGCGGCGCGGCTGGCTTAATAATGATGCGGTGAATTTTCTTTCCACCTTGGCGGCTTCCGCAATTGCGATTGGAGCTTTGGCGTTGCAATGAGACGCAGGTGAGGGGGAAATCATACCTCAGTGGATAAAGCCGAGTCCGTTTCAAAACATTTGCTTCCGGGCTGAAAGGTCTGAGCTCCCCCTAGTGAATCTTCAACCGCCACAACGTGTAGCTCACCATCTCATGCATCATCCGCGTGGTCGAATCCCAGAACCCCAGGGGCCGGGCCTCGGGCCGGGGAGAAGTCACCACATTAAGCCCCATGCTGGAGCACAAAGCATGAATGCGAAATAGATGCGTTCCGTCGGACACCGCGAGAATCCGATTCAGGTGATTCTTTCTCGCGATGGCAGCCAGCCGGGCGGCTGATTCTTCCGTGTTTGTACTCTGTGTTTCCGCGATGATCTGGCTTTCCGGAACCTCGTGGGCGAGCAGATAGTCGTGACCGACGCCCCCCTCCGAGTCGCTCCGGTCTCCCCCACCGCCCAGCGTAATTACCAGCGGAGCGAGCCGTTCGCGATATAGCACCAGCGCATGATCGAGGCGGGCGCGCAGCACCGGTGAGGGCCGGCCGTCGTATTCCGCTGCGCCAAAAACCGCGATGGCATCCGCGGGGCGTGCCTCATCGTGGGTGGCGTAAAAATGGATCTGCCCATAGAGCCAGAGAAACCATCCCGCGACGCCGATAAGACCCGCAGCCACCAAGGCGCGCAGTACACGCCTTCCGGTGGACAAGGCAGAGGCTGGCCGCACATAAGGCAGATCGGGATCGGGAACCATGATTGAATCCCTGTTCAGCGCTGAAGCGTTAACGCAATCTCGTGAGTAGGAATGGCTCCTTCCCGAAGAATCTTCCACAGGCCATCCGACGTGGTGAGATCGACGATGGTCGTGGCCACGCTCCGGCCGGTGGGCCCCCCATCGACGATCAGGGGAATGCGGTCGCCAATCTGGTCGCGGACACAAGATGCGTAGTTGCACTCCGGCATGCCCTGCAGGTTGGCTGAGGTGGCCGTAATCGGCAACCCCAGCTTCTCCACGATGGCCCGTGGAATCACGGCGTCGGGTACGCGCAGCGCTACGTTGCCGGTGTTGGCGGTAGAACGCAAGGGCAGGCGCGAACCGGCGCGCACAATCACGGTGAGTGGGCCGGGCCAGAAGCGCTCCGCCAGAAGGTCAAACCTGGCGTCAATATCGCGCGCCAGTTCGTAGGCCTGGGCAGCACTCGCGATCAGCAGCGAGAGTGGCTTGTGCTTGAGCCGGGTCTTGATCTCGTAAATGCTTTCCACTGCACGCAGGTTGACCGGGTCCACTGCCAATCCATAAAAAGTATCGGTGGGAATACCCACCACCTTACCGCTTCGCAGGCAGGAGACAATGAACTCAACCCGATCCTGTTCCGGTTCGTCCGGATGAACACGCAGAATTTCTGCCAACAAAGGAACTCCACCCTCGGACAAATTTGGGGCAATCTCATCGAGAGTACCAGACCGGCTCCCGGTGGCTCATGCTGCAGTCTAATGCCTGCAAGGACGAAGCATTTCCCCACCTAGCGATGTTAATCGCTATATTGACTTGCAGGGATTTCCACCGGAAAGGTTCGGGTTCGCATGAATCGCTTCCGCTGTCTGCTCGCCTTGCTCACATGCCTGGTGCTCGCCGCCTTTGCCCAAGCTCAGGATAATCCTGCCCAGGGGACGACGCACGTCACCTTGGGCCAATCGATCGTCCCACTCTATGGCCCGTGGAAGTTCACCGTAGGCGACTCGCCTGTCGACCCGGCGACCCACGCGCCGCTCTGGGCCCAGCCGGACTTCGACGATTCCCACTGGGAGACGGTCGACCTGACGCCGAAAGGGGTTCGCGATCCCCTGGGAGACTTTTCCGGCTACGTGACAGGCTGGACATCGCGCGGGCATCCAGGTTATTCCGGCTACGCCTGGTACCGCATCCGGGTCCAGGTAATTGCTCAGCCAGGCGAAAAATTGGCCCTGGCCGGTCCCTCGGATGTAGACGATGCCTATCAACTCTTCAACGACGGAGTCCTGGTTGGCAGCTTCGGTGGTTTCACTGGAAGCCAACCCAACATCTACT
This sequence comes from uncultured Acidobacteriaceae bacterium, assembly GCA_963721125.1. Classification (GTDB taxonomy): domain Bacteria; phylum Acidobacteriota; class Terriglobia; order Terriglobales; family Acidobacteriaceae; genus PALSA-350. The sequence goes on from CAVRHZ010000002.1 coordinate 1,509,014, forward strand.
TTACCCAGCCCATGATGTTCAATCTGCCGCCCGCGGCCGGTTCGCCGGTCCGCGTCCTGGCTTTTCGCTTCTGGATGGCCCCCAGTACGCTCGTGACCCAGGCAGACGTTGGCGGCATGCATATGGCGCCGTTGCTGGGCGATGCCGGCGCGGTTTCGTCCGGATACCAGCTTCATTGGCTGGAGCCGCTCCGCGCGCAAGTCGCAGGGGTGCTGGAAGGGCTTCTCTTTTTGCTATTGGCAGGGGTCGCCTTCAGCCTGATCCGCTTCGACCGTTCCGACCCTGTCTATGTGTGGATGGGTTCGCTCTTCCTCCTGATCACCGCCAACTCCATCCTGGTCATTATCGCCACCTGGACACAAACCCTGGACGCGATTGTTGACCTTGTGCTGCAAGATGGGATCGTCGCCCCGCTTACGCTTGGCGCCTGGGTCATGGTGTGGTGGGTCTGGTTCCGGCTGGAGCGCCCCACGTGGGTGCCCAAGGTGGTTGCCTTGCTGACGCTCGGGTTTATGGTCTCGACCGTCATCGGCGAAAGTCTGCTCTATCCGCTTATTTCGAGTTCCGTCGCCGACATCTTTCATATCGTCTCCATTGCTGTGCGGCTGGCGCTGCTCATGGTTTTGATTCTGGTATTGTTCTGGGGCATTCGCCGCCAAGGCGCAGAAGGCTGGTTCGTGCTGCCGGCCGTGGCGTTGCTCATTGTGTCGCTATTTACCAACGAACTGTTACTGCTGCACATCAGAATCAACTGGTTTCCCTTCGGCTTGCGGTTCTCGCTCACCCAGACGGCGAACGTGCTCCTGACCGCGGTGTTGTTCGTCCTGCTGCTACGCCGGCTTTCGCTTTCGGTGCAACAACAGCGTCTGCTGGCCCTGGACGTGAAGCAGGCGCAGGAGGTCCAGCGGGTGATTCTGCCCGAAACCGTTACCACCGTGCCCGGCCTGACCATTGAAAATGAATACCGGCCGGCGCGGGAAGTAGGCGGCGATTTCAATCAGATCATCCCCCATTCCGCGGACGGCAGCCTGCTGATTGTGGCCGGCGATGTGGCCGGCAAGGGTTTGCAGGCGGGCATGCTGGTTGCGCTGCTGGTAGGAGCCATCCGCATGGCAGAGGAAGTTAACCGCGACCCGCTGTTCATCCTGCAGGCGCTGAACCGCCGGCTGCTGGGCCGCGGCGAAGCCCACGCCACTTGTCTCGCCATGCGCATCGCCGCCGATGGCGCCGTCACCCTGGCCAATGCCGGCCATCTGCCGCCCTATCTGAACGGAAAGCCGGTCGAAGTAGAAGGAGCTCTCCCCCTGGGCGTGATCGACGACGCCGGCTTCACTGTCACTCGTTTCCAACTGCAGGAAAACGATCGCCTGCTGCTGGCGTCCGATGGCATCGTGGAAGCCATGGACGAACAAGGCCGCCTCTTCGGGTTTGAACGCCTGCAACAGCTACTACAAAGCAGGCTGACTGCGGCCGAAGTGGCCACTGCCGCGCAAAGCTTCGGCCAGCAGGACGACATCAGCGTAATCGTAGTGACTCGCACCGCAGAGCTGGTCCCGGCCTGATCCGGCCTGGAGCTCCATTTACAATCGCCTTTGAGCTCCCGAACCGTGAATTCTGTCGCCGAACGTGGTCCGCGAAGGGTGGAAAGCCGGCATAACAGCCGCATCAAGGAACTGCGCGCGGCCCTGGTGCGCGGCGCAAGGACTTCTCACATCGCCGTCGAAGGCTTGCATCTGATCGAAGAAGCAATCAAGAGTGGGCTCAGGCTGCACACCGTTTTTATCCGCAAAGGCAATGAGGGACTGCTGGAACACCTGGAGCTTGGGGACGCCGAAGTCTTGATCGTGAGCGAGGACGTTTTCCTGAGCGCCACCGCCACCGAGCATCCGCAAGGCATCGCCGCCCTGGTGGATGCGCCCCAGTTCACCCTGCAAGCGATGCTTCACGGCACGCCCCTGGTGGTCATCGCCGCCAGCCTGCAAGACCCCGGCAATCTGGGCACCCTGGTGCGCTCGGCCGAAGCGTTCGGCGCCACGGGCATGATCCTGCTGCCCGGCACCGTGAGCCTATCGAACCCCAAGACGCTGCGCGCGTCCTCGGGATCGGCTTTCCGTCTCCCGGTGATCGCCATGCCGGCTGACGATGCGTTTGCCGCTCTTCGCGAAGCGGGTGTGCAGATCGTCGCCGCCGTGGCCCGCGATGGTGGCGAACCTGACCTGCGCCGGCCCATCGCATTGCTGGTAGGCAATGAAGGCTCAGGACTACCGGAGGCATGGATCGCCGCAGCCGACGCCCGGGTCACCATTCCCTGCCCTGGCGCAGTCGAGAGCCTGAATGCCGCGGTCGCCGGCAGCATCCTGTTATACGACGCCATGCGCCAGCGGAGATGCGATGAGCCTCTTTAGCCAGATTCCCGACGAAAGCACGCTGAAGAAGGCCCGCACCGCTCCTCTTGCCGAGCGCATGCGTCCCCGCACGCTGGAGGAATACGTAGGCCAGGAGCAACTGCTCGGGCCCGGCATGCCCTTGCGCATGGAGATTGAGCGCGACGATCCGGGATCCATGATTCTGTGGGGCCCCCCGGGAGTGGGCAAGACCACACTGGCCAAGATCATCGCCGAGACCACGCAGGCCAGCTTCATTGAATTCTCCGCAGTGATGGGCGGCATCAAGGAAATCAAGCAGGTGATGGCGGACGCGGAGAAGGCGGCCGGCTTCGGATCGCGCACCATTCTCTTCATCGATGAGATTCACCGCTTCAACAAGGCCCAGCAGGATGCCTTTTTGCCCTATGTCGAGCGCGGGACTATCCGCTTGATTGGCGCCACCACGGAGAACCCCTCCTTTGAAGTGATCGCGGCTCTGCTCTCCCGCTGCCGCGTCTATCGCCTCACGCCGCTCAGCGATGGGCAACTGATACAGTTGCTGAAGCGCGCCTTGACGGACAGAGAGCGCGGCTTGGGCGCCATGAACGTAAATGCAGACGAAGAGGCCCTGGAGATGATAGCCGGCTATGCGAGTGGGGATGCGCGCTATGCCTATAACGCTCTCGAGACCGCGGCCAAGCTGGCGGCCGGAACCCACACGGCGATTACCCGTGAGGTGGTGCAGCATGCCTTGCAGCAGCGCGTATTGCTCTATGACAAGCAAGGAGAAGAGCATTTCAACCTGATTTCGGCCCTGCACAAGAGCGTCCGCAACAGCGATGCCGACGCCTCGCTTTATTGGCTGGGCCGCATGCTGCAGGCCGGTGAGGATCCCATGTACGTTGCCCGCCGCTTGGTTCGTATGGCGGTAGAAGACATTGGCCTGGCGGCGCCGGAAGCGTTGAACTTAACCCTGTCGGCTCGGGACGCGATGGATTTTCTCGGTTCGCCCGAGGGCGACCTAGCCCTGGCCCAGGCTGCGGTCTACCTTGCGTTAGCCCCCAAGTCGAACGCGCTATACACCGCCTACGGAGAGGTGACAGCGGAGATCGAGGCCCATCGTGCGGAGCCCGTGCCCCTGCATTTGCGCAACGCGCCGACTCCGCTCATGGAGCAGTTCGGCTACGGCGAAGGCTACCAGTACGCACATGACGTGGAAGCGGGCGTAGCCGATATGGAATGCATGCCAGACAATCTGCGCGGCCGCGAGTTTTACCATCCGCGTCCACAGGGCCGGGAGAAACTGCTGGCCCAACGCATGGACGAGGTCCGTGCCATTCGCGCTGCCAAGCAAGCGGCCAAAAAAACAGAAAGCAAATAGGAGCACCATGGATCACCAAGCAGACCCACAGTGGCTGAGTTGGACCAAGCGTCTGCAGTCAATTGCCCAGACCGGGCTAACCTTTACCCGGGATCACTACGACCAGGAGCGCTATGAAGAGTTGCGCGAGCTGGCCGCCGAGATGATGGCCGCCGGCGCCGGTATGCCCGACTCGGTGAAAGTTCTTGATCTCTTCCGGGGGGAATATGGCTATGCGACCCCAAAGGTCGAGGTGCGTGGCGCGGTGATACACGAAGATCGCATTCTGTTGGTGCGAGAGCGTGAAGACGGAGGGTGGACGGTGCCCGGGGGTTGGGCGGATGTGGGCGAGACCCCGAGTGAAATGGTGGTGCGGGAGGTGAAGGAGGAGTCCGGTTTCGATGTGGTGCCGCGCAAGCTGGCGGCTTTATTTGACCGCAACAAGCATCCCCATCCGCCCATGCCGCTGCATGCCTACAAGCTGTTCTTCTTGTGTGATCTGGTCGGCGGCGAGGTCACGCCCAGTTTCGAGACGCCGGAAGTCGCCTTCTTTCCGCGCCACCAATTGCCGAATCTCTCCATCGCGCGCGTGACCGAATACCAGATAGAGCACATGTTCGAGCACGCCGCTCATCCCGAGTGGCCGACGACCTTTGACTAGTCAGAGACCTGTGCGGTCGAATCTCGGGCTGAAGTGTCTGCTTGCTGTTTCAGCCGGTTGCTGTCGGTGGGAGCCCCCTGCTTTAGCAGGGGGGAGCGACGCTTCAGCGTCGCGGAAGGAGTCGCACTTCGATCAATCGGGCTTTACAGGCTGCGGAAAAAAGGACCCATGCTTGGTACTTTTCGTTGAGAGTTGAGGTTGGTAATAAGTTGGCATGCGTGGAGACGACAAGAAACAGCGTGGTTTGTACAGCTATGTGACATTAGAGCAGCGGGTACCAGCGGAGCACCCGTTGCGCAAGATCCGACCGATGTTTGATCGAGCGCTGGAGCGTTTGGACGGGGAATTTGAGTTGATGTACTCGCGCAAGGGTCGTCCGTCGATCGCGCCGGAGCGTCTGCTGCGGAGCCTTTTACTGCAGATCCTGTACTCGGTCCGGTCGGAGCGCCAGCTGATGGAGCAGTTGGATTACAACCTGTTGTTCCGCTGGTTTGTGGGTTTGGAGATGGACGATCGGGTATGGGACGTGACGGTGTTCACCAAGAACCGGGAGCGGCTGATTGATGGTGAGGTAAGCCAGCGTCTGTTGGGAGCGGTACTGGAGCAAGCCCGGGAGCACAATTTGCTCAGCGAAGAGCACTTTACGGTGGATGGAACGTTGATTCAAGCCTGGGCTGCGGCACGCAGTTTTAAACCCAAGGACGATGTACCAAAGCCTGGGCAGGGTACAGGATCTGGAGGGGAAGTGTTGCTGCGCGATAAGGTGAAGTCGGAGACGGACCCAGACTCCCGACTGTACAAGAAAGCGACCGCTGATAAGAGCGTTCCCAGCTATCTTGGCCACGCTTTGATGGAGAACCGCAACGGGTTGGTGGTAGCAGCGGAGGCGAGCCAATCAGCCACCAGCGCGGAGCGTGAAGTAGCGCTGAAGATGATTGATGAGCAGTTGCGCCACGACCGGCTGAACGATGCAGAGCGCGAGTATACGTTGGGAGCCGACAAACAGTATCAAGATTCGCATTTCGTTGTCGGCCTACGCCAGCGCCACGTGGCTCCGCATGTCGCCGAGTATGAGAGCGGCATCAACCAGCGCAAAAATAGTCTAACGGAGGCGGAAAGAGCTGACGAGCGCCGCTCGATTAGCCAACGGAAGCGGAAGCTGATCGAGCGTGTGTTTGGTTGGGCTAAGCTCGACCGGCCGCTCCGTCAGGTCAAGCTTCGGGGACTGAGGCGTGTAGATTGGTTCTACCGCTTGACCATCACGGCTTATAACTTGGTACGCATGAGGAGGCTCATGCCAATCGCGGCGTAACGCTGGGGCAGAGGTGTCTCTGCAGTCGGGAATTCTCCCGCTGCAGCGTCAGAAAACGGCCAAAAAACGGCTTTGGTGGTAAAACAATGACCGGCGAATCGACTGCTAGCAAACCCAGACGCAAGTCACTGGTTTTTTCCGCAGCCTGTTTAGCCCCGGCTTCCCTCAGCCGGTGTGATAACGACCCCCCGCGGCTAAAGCCGGAGGACAAAGTCCCACGCGAACCGCTCGGCTTGAAAGCCGAGCTCCCCCGCATGAATGCGGGGGCTCCCACCATTGCCCCTCTTACGGCAGCTGTGAGTGGTTCTCACGCAGACCCTACGGAATAATCTATTTCGCCAGGCTTGTAGCAAGATCCAGAATGATTTTGAGGACCGCCTGCTCGCCGATCGCGGTATTGATCATGGTGTGGTAAACGCGGCGGTCAGGCCAGTCGACGTGGAAATACTTCTTCAAAAAATCAGTCCGTTCCCGATCAACTGTATCCACTAGTTGTTCGGCATCTTTCTGGCTTTTGCCGCGGGCCACCAGACGCCGCAGTTTCTCTTCTCTGGGAGCATAAAGAAACACCCGCAACGTGTCCGGACGATTTCTGAGGAACTGCTGCGACCCCCTTCCGACGATGACGCAGTTCCCTGCTTTCGCGGCGTGCTGAACAACCCGTTCTGTAATTTTCAAAATACTTTCCGAGTCGACCAGCTTGAGCTTGTACGCATTGAGGCTGCCTTCATAACTCCCGCGCAAGAAAGATTTGAAGAGCCGGTAGTACAACGGATCCGTTCGTTCCTCGCGCAGTTGGACAACCGACTTAGGACATTCAGCAAGCCGCGCGATCTCTTCGGTCAGCAACTGGTCCCAAAGCTTCCAACCCAGGTGGTTAGAAACCAGTTGAGCGATTTCGCCGCCGCCGCTTCCGTATTCGCGTTCGATGGTGACCGTGTTGATCATCTTGTTGAAACCTTAGTCCACGATCGCATGTCCCCCGCCCCCGGGATCATTCTTCTTCAAAACAAAAGCCAGAAAAAACATGATGACCGCCCCCACGGCAAGAACCTTGAACGTATCGACGTAGGCCAGGCTTGCCGCCTGCTCCTGCAGAGATTGGTAGATGCGGGCGTAAGCCTGCAGGTGTCCCCGGTAACTGCCCAAACCACCGCTGGCCAAATGCCCACCGAGCGCGTTGGCCGCGTTCACAAAATTAGGGTTGTCGACCCTGGCGTTCTGCACTAGCCTTGCCTGGTGGAATTGCGAGCGCCGGGCAATCATGGTGGTCACTAACGACGTTCCCACGCTGCTTCCCATATTGCGCATGAAATTAGCGATGCCCGCAACCGCGTTATTCTTCTCCGGCGGAATTCCGACGTAAGCCACCAGCGTGATGGGCACGAATAGAAACCCCAAGCCGATCACCTGCGCGATGCGCAGCCACACCGCAGCCTGGAAGCTGATCAACAAGTCAATCCGCCGGGTAGAGAAGAACATGGCAATAGACAGGGCGAACCAACCGAAGGCGATCAGGTAGCGCGCCTGGACCTTGGTTGTCAGTTGCCCCATGATGGGCATTTCACACAGCAAGACAAGGCCTCCGGCCGACAGCGCAAATCCAGCCAGCTCAGAGGTGTACCCCAGGAGCGTTTGCAGGAACTGCGGCATCAGGACCAGGGCGCTGAACAACAGGATTCCCAGGGTGAACAGCATCAGGCTCGCGCTGGCGAAGTTGAAGTTCTTGAACATCCGCACATCGATCAACGGGCTCTTTTGAAACCATTCCCAGATAACCAGGGAGACCAGGCACACGGTTGCGACGATGACTAACGTGGTGATGAATCGCGAGCCAAACCAATCATCCTCCTGGCCCCTGTCGAGCGACACCTGCAACGCGCCGATCCCCACAGTCAGCAGAGCGATGCCGATATAGTCCAACTTAACTCCAGCTGCTTTGATTCGACTTAGGTACGGAGGGTCATCGACAAAGCGTCGCACCAGAAACCAGGTGATCACACCGACCGGGAGATTGATAAAGAAAATCCATCGCCAGGAATAGTTGAACGTAATCCACCCGCCCAGGGTTGGGCCCACGGTAGGCGCCAGGATGGCCGTGATACCGTACAGGGCAAACGCCAGCCCCCGCTGCTGCGGTGGAAAGCTATCCGCCAGAATGGCCTGGGCCATGGGCTGCAGACCGCCCCCGCCCCCACCCTGCAGTACCCGGAAGAGCAGAAGAAGTCCCAGGTTAGGCGCAATACCGCAAAGCAGCGAGCTCACGGTAAAGATGCCCAAACAGGCCATGAAGAAGCGCTTGCGTCCTAACGCGCCCGCGAGCCAACCGCTGATAGGCAGGATGATGGCATTCGAGACCAGGTACGAGGTCAACACCCAGGTGCTCTGGTCGTTACTCGCGCCCAGGTTCCCCGCCATGTACGGAAGCGCCACGTTAGCGATGCTGGTGTCGAGGACCTCCATGAAGGCGGCCAGCGCAACCACCACAGCAATCAGCCAGGGATTGAACCTCGGCCGCCAGACGTCCTGCTCGATGGTGAGGGCAGCAGTACTCATTGCAGGTACACGTCTGGTACCACGTTCATCCCCGGCCGCAGCCGGTGGTCCTGATCCTCGCCCGGATCGAGAACGATCTTCACCGGGATCCGTTGCACAATCTTGACGTAGTTTCCCGTGGCGTTCTCCGGGGGAAGTAAGCTGAACAGCGGTCCGGTTGCTCCAGCGATGCTGTCCACATGGCCCTTCAAGGTCTGGCCGCTCGAATCCACATGGATCTTCGCACGCTGGCCCACGCGCATGTGCTTGAGCTGCGTCTCTTTAAAGTTGGCCGTGACCCACACTTGATCGAGCGGCACCACGGTGAGCAGTTGCTGCCCGTTCTGCACGTTCATTCCAACCACTACGGTCTTATTGACTTCGCCGCTGACTGGGGCAACGATTTTTGTGTATTGCAGATTGAGTTGGGCCTGCTGGAGTAAGGCACGTTTTTCTTCAACATCGGCGATGGCCGCGCGCACTCGCGCCTGGGTCGACGACACTTGCTGTGCGCCGGTCTGCGCGTATTCGTGGTTGGCCTTAGCTTGCGCCAGGCGGCTCCGCGCCTGTTGGACGAATTGATTTGCGGCGGCTTCATTAGCGGCGGCAGCGGCCAGGGCCGCGGTGCTGGATCTGGCCGTGGCCAAGGCCTGATCATAGACCTGGTCCGCCACTTCTTTCTTGTCGACCAGTAACTTGTAGCGATGAAGATCGTCTTGCGCCTTCACATCGATGGCCTGGGCCGATTCCAGCTGGTCATGAGCGGCGGTCGCTTGCCGCTCGGCGGCGATGACTCCGGCGTTGGCGTCCTCGATGCCCGAGGCAGTGAACCGCAGTTGGCTCGATGTGTTCACCGATGTAATGGGCACCGTGATATGCAGAGATTGGGCCGTGTTTTCAGCGTTGGAGAGATTCGCTTTCGCCTGCGCCACCGCAACCTCATAGTCCGTGGGATCGATCTCCACCAGCACCGCGCCCTTCTCCACCCATTGGTTGTCATCCACATTGACCCGCACCACGTAGCCGGAAACACGCGCGCTGACGGGATAAAGGTGAACATCCGCCTGCGCATCGTCGGTGGATTCGTAACTACTGAAGTAGCGCCACGCGGCCATACCGCCCGCCACCAGCAGCACCGCGATGACGGCGAACATCACCAGCTTTCTGCGTCGCCCGGAAGCTCTCGGCGCGGGCGGTTCGTTTTCCGTTTCGGGGAAGTCCGATGGTTCACCCGTGGCTTCCGGGTTTGTGTCAGGCAGTGAAGGAGGTTGATTTTCCGCCATGCTCATTTTCCTTTGAAATATTCTTTTACGCTCTGTTCTGCGAATCCGAGGGCGCGAGCCAGGGAAATCTTTGCGTAGTTGTAGTTGTACAAACTCGATATAAATTGCTCGTGCGCGCTGGCCACTGCCTCTTGCGCTTGCACCACCTCGACGGTATCGGTAACCCCCGCGGTAAAGCGATCGCTCGACTGGGTCAGCGTCTGTTCCGACAATTGAATGTTGCTGCGGGCCACGTTGACCAAGTCTGCCGACGACTGCAGGTTGAGCAGCGCGGTGCGCACGTCCGAGTCGATTTGCGCCCGGAGATTGTCCAGGCGCTCGAGGCTTTTCTCCAGTCTTGCATTCGCCTGCAATACGTCCCCGTGAACACTGCCCCCTTGAAAAATAGGAATCGACAGGGTTCCGCGCAGATCGAACACCTGGGTTGCATTTGAGGGATGCGCCCCTCCCGCGCCGTAATCCCCGTTAAAGGAGAGTGACGGCAAATAACCGGCCGATGCAGATTTGCGCGAGAATTCGGCGGCACGCACCTCGCTCATCGCCGCCTGGTAATCGGAACGCGAAGCGTAGGCGCGCTGCAAAGCTTCATCGAGGGTAATGTCTTCCAGCGGTTGGTATGGCGACTTGTCCGTGAGTTCGAATTCCTGCCCGGGAGCCAAACCGATCACGCGTCCCAGGGTCAGCTTCCGGATGGCATAGTTGTTCCTCGCCTGGATCAACTGTTGCTGCCGGGTCTGGAGCTCGACCTTGGCGCGCAGGGCGTCGATCTGCGGCGAGGTGCCGGCACTCACCTGGTCTGCCGCCTGATTGTAGAGCGCCTGCCCTGTCGCGACCTGAGCTTCGGCGGTTTCAATGCGGGCGGCGTCGGCGATGGCCCGCAGATAGCTGTAGCCCACCGCCAGCACCACCAGGTCGCGAGCGTCCTTCATGGTATAGGTGGCGGATTTGACACTCTGGCTAGCCGCGCGGGAAGCGTTGATTGACTTCCAATCAAACAGGGTCTGAGTTACCGAGGCACGCGTGTCCAGGTAAGAGTAAGGGCCAATGGAGTCGGAGATACCCAAACGGTTTCCCAGGCCGGCGAAACCGATCTCGGCGATATTAATTTCCGATTCGGCGACATAAGGAGCGGCGGTCACGTGCGGCAGCAGAGCGCTTAACTGCTCCCAGCGTTCTCCTCGGGCCGCGCGAACGTCTGCATTGGAAAGCAGCAGGCCGAGATTCTGCCGTAATCCGCGGTCGATGGCATCCCGTAACGAAAGCGGCAAAACGCCCGGAACGAGCTTCGCAGGCACGCTGGCAGCGAACGGACTCACCCCATCCGTTCCGGGGATGGCTTGACCCGGCGTGCTGGGGGTTGAATCCGTTTGCGCAAGCGATGTGGCCGATCCAGCGATCAAGATTGCGGCCACCAGAAAGATGCCGCGCTCGAACCTAAGCCTCAAAGGAGGGCCTCCTGCCTCGATTCTTTTCGCTCTTCCTGCGCGGCTGACCAGGCGAGAGCCTTGACACCAAACACCTTGAATCGCACACGACAAGACCCGCTGTGTCGAAAATCACCGGTGCGGTGTCGAGATTTCGACTGACACAAGGGAGGGTTTTCGCACCCCCCGAAAGGAGGGCCTGGAAACGCCCCCAGAATCCCGGGAAATCGCAGAATATTGCTCTGCAGCGGTTCTGGCACTGCAAATGCTCTACAGCCAAAGTGAAGCGGTTCCAACATCTGTGCCCTCACCAAACCTTCAGCCTGGGCAAAGATTGAGACTTGGACTGGTTCAGTGCAATTGTCGGGCCATCGCCGGGGTCGGGTAGATCGCGGGCTATGACGATGAGGGTTTAAATGGTTGCAATTGTCGATGATGATGATCTGGTGCGCACTGCGTTGCTGGGGCTGTTAAAGGCGGCCGGCTTGGGAGCGCAGACGTTTGCGTCCGCAGAGGATTTCCTGAGTTCGGGCCGACAGCACGACACTGGTTGCCTGATCACGGATATCTCCATGCCGGGTATGTCCGGTCTGGAGTTGCAAGCGGAGCTGAATGCAATGTACGGAAGGATTCCGATCATCTTCATAACAGCGCAGGGCGACGCGAGAATGCGTATGCAGGCAATGAGAGCCGGCGCACTGGAGTGGATGGAGAAACCATTCGATGGTGAAGTTTTGCTGGAGCGTGTTCGAGCAGCGATCAACAGCTAAACTTTAGATCCGCGAAACTCCAATTTTGCCGGCAATCGTACACTCGATCCAGCGATTGCCAGTCTCCTACTCGGAAATGTGCGCTCGATGCAGCGACGTGGTCAAGTTGACTATGTAATTCGCTTTGCCATGGTCAGGACGGCGTCCATAACAACGAAGCTCAAGGCGTCTACAGCAACTACAAACCTCTACCAGTGTTCGAGCTCCAGAACTAATCTGTTTACGGTATTTACTCGTTAATACCGGTACAGAATCGTCATCCCCAACGTAGCGCCATCACCGATGGATCGCGTGACACAGTGCTGGCGGAGTCGAAGGACCTCGGTGATAGCGCTACGCTCAGGATGACGATTCTGTGGGAGAACTAACCCAACGGAGACCTTTGTGGGGCCTTTTGAATAAGGCTCACTGCTTGAGCCGCTCTCATGAACCCTTTCCTACAACGTAGGATTTGCTGTATAAGTTACGCGGCTTCATCCTAAGCCCGTGACGCACTGTCTAAATTGAGGGGCTGTCCAATAAATCCGGAGGATCATTTGAAGCTCAATTTGTGGTTGCTAGCCACCACCGCCACCCTGTTGCTGTGCGCCGCCCCTGCGTTCCCACAGGCCGCGGCGACGGCACAGAATGTGCCCGGACTGCCCTATAAAGCGGTACCAAACTTCTTTGCGACGCCGCCGGGCGATTATCTGGGTGAGAGCCAGGGTGTCGCGACCAATTCCAAGGGCGATATCTTCGTTTTCTTTCGCAGCACTCCGGGGTCGCGGCTATGGGAATTCGACCAGACGGGCAAGTTCATCCGCGAGATCGGCAAGGGCTATTACGGCTTCTTGTTCGCGCATATGGTACGCGTCGATCCCCAGGACAATATCTGGACCGTGGATGAGGGCACCGACGTTATCACCAAATTCAGCCCGGACGGCGGCAAGGTCCTTATGGTACTGGGCTACCGCCCGTCCGTGATGGACGGCCTTGTGGCGACACGCCACGGTCCCAATCCGCCGGACGAGAAATACACGTTTTGCAGGCCGACCGACGTCGCCTGGGATCAGCAGGGCGATATTTTCGTCGCCGACGGCTACTGCAACAACCGGGTCGTGAAATACGATCGGGACGGCCGTTTCCTGGCTAAGGTCGGCGGTGCGGCGAGCGGCAAGGAGCTTGGCGAATTCAACCTGCCCCACGCGCTCCAGGTCGATCATGAGGGGAATGTCTATGTCGCGGACCGTGGCAACAACCGCTATGTAGTGCTGGATAATAACCTGAAGCCGAAAACAGCCTACCCGAACGTGGGTACGGCCTGGACTGACTGCATCTCACAAGGCCGTCACCAATATCTGTTCGCCTCAAACTCCAATCCCAATGGCGACGGGCCGGGAACCTGGCAAAAGACGGGCCAGATTTACAAGATGGAGCTAGACGGTACCGTGCTGGGCAAATTCGGCTATGCCGGGAAGCTGGCGCCCGGGTTCCAGGTCGTGCACGCAATCGATTGCCGCAACCCCGATCAGCTTATCGTGGGGGAGATCGAATCCTGGCGTGTACAGAAATTTGTCCTACAGACTAAATAACTGGGGAGACCGTCCATGCAACGCATCTTGCTGGCCCTGCTAGCCGCAACTCTACTCGTTGGGCTGGCGGCCGCTGCCCAGAACGCCGCGCCGGAGATTTCGTTCACCTCCGCCGATACGTTGAAACTACCCCGGGACACCTATCTCGGTGAGGTCGCCGGAGTCGCGACCAACTCCAAGGGCGATGTCTTCGTCTTCACGCGGACCGGCAGTCCGAGCGCCTCGCTCGGCGGTTCACGCACCTTCGCGATCAGCGGCGGGACCAAGCTGTTTGAGTTCGATCCCGCCGGCAATTTTATTCGGGAGATCGGCAGGACTCTTTACGGTTTCCTCGTCGCCCAGCAAGTCCGCATCGACCGCGAGGACAATATCTGGGCCGTCGATGCCTATAGCGGCATGGTCATCAAGTTCAATCCCACTGGCAGCCGCGTGCTGATGCTGCTGGGCCGCAAGCCGGAATCCATCGATGTTCCCCAACCGCCGCCACCGGCGCCGCGCAATGGCGCGCTTCCCGGCGCGGGCGCGCCGCAGGATGTGTTCGACCATCCCGCCGACGTGGCCTGGGACGCAGACGGTAACATTTTCGTGGCGGACGGCATCGGCAACAACACGCGCATCGCCAAATTCACCAAGGATGGAGTGTTCACCAAATCCTGGGGTTCGAAAGGCACTGCGCCAGGCCAGTTCGCCGACGTCCATTCGCTGGCGGTCGATGCTCAAGGCAATGTCTATGCCGCCGATTCTGGCAACCATCGCATCGAAGTGTTCGACAATAATGGAACATTCAAGACCCAGATCACCCAGGTGGGCACCCCGGCCGCACTGTGTCTCGCCGCCGGCCCGCATCCCTATCTCTACAGTTCGAATTCCAATCCGGTGAACGACATCGACAGCGGCGGAGAAATCTATAAGCTGGAACTCGACGGAACGGTCGTGGGCAAGTTTGGCCGGGCGGGAAAACTGCCCAAGGAATTCGGTACGGTCAACGAGATCGACTGCCGAACGCCCAACCAGCTTTACGTGGCGGAGATCGGCAACTACCGGACCCAGAACCTAACGATCAAATAATGCCGCTGGCACTCTACAGTTAATCTGTACAGATAAACTGTATATATGCCATACTGGTTCCATGAATGATCAGGTGAGCTCGGCTCAAGCCGAGCGCGCCTCTGCGCTCGCAGCAGAGCTTCGGGCAATCTCCGGCAAACTCAAGCGGAGGCTGCGCGAACAGGGTGGGCAGAGCGATTTGAGGCCTTCGCAAGTAGCCGTTGTGCTTCGCATCGAGAAAGACGGTCCCGCGGCGGTATCGAGCCTCGCTCGAGCTGAGGGCATGCGTCCTCAGTCGATGAGCTCGATCATCACGTCTTTGCTGGAAGCCGGATTGGTGAGCGGCTCTCCGGATCCTAACGATAAACGGCAGACCTTGATGTCACTTTCGCGGAAGTGCCAGAAGTTGCTCCGGGACGGCCGTGCAGCAAGGCAGGATTGGCTCACCACAACAATCCACAAGAAACTCTCCTCCCAGGAACAGGAAAGGCTTGCTTCCGCCCTCAACCTGCTCGCGCGGCTTATCGAAGACTGATGCCCTCGCTCACCACCACTCAACCCTCATTCATTTCCCTGTCGAGGAGTAGACCCTGATGCCCGTCACAACGCTTGATCCAAAAACCGCCCTGATTGTCGTTGATCTTCAGAAAGGCATTATCAACTCACCCTTTATCCATCCGGTCGCGGGCGTGATTGAGCGAACCTGCGCTTTGCTTAAGGCGTTTCGTCAGCATGATCTCCCGGTCGTTCTGGTCAATGTCACCGGAGGCGCACCAGGCAGGACGGAGCAGCCGCGCCGTTTCTCGACCTTCCCAGAGGGATTCAGCGATTTGCTCCCGGAGCTGGATCGCCAGGCCAGCGATATCGCGGTAACCAAGCGCACCTGGGGCGCGTTTGCGAGCACGGATCTGGAGGCGCAACTAAAGGCCAACGGGGTAACGCAGGTCGTTGTCACAGGCGTGGCCACCGGAACCGGCGTCGAAGCCACTGCCCGGCAGGCGTATGAACAGGGATTCCACGTCACGCTGGCCCTCGATGCCATGACCGATCTACGCCCCGAAGCGCATGAGTACAGCCTGTCAAGTGTCTTTCCCCGTCTCGGAGAAACGGGCTCAACCCAGGAAATTCTTGACCTGCTGGCGACAAGGAGCGCATAACCATGACCTGGCTTCATCTTGTGTCGTACTTTTTTGCAGGAACTTTCCTGGCCAACGCCATTCCGCATTTTGTCAGCGGCATCATGGGGCGGCCCTTTCAATCTCCCTTCGCAAAGCCTCCGGGCAAAGGGCTTTCCTCGTCGACCGTGAACGTTCTATGGGGCTTTTTCAACGCCGTCGTCGGCTACCTTCTCGTGGTGGGCGTGGGCAACTTTGATCCGAGATCGATAGGTGACGTTGTTGCTCTTGCGCTGGGCGCACTGCTGCTTAGTCTTCTCACGGCGCGCCATTTCGGCCAGTTTCATGGAGGCAATACCCCGGGACGTTCATGAAGAATCCAGCCGCGGGTGCTTTCCGCGCTTTGAGCATCTTCAATTTTCGTGTGTGGTCAGCCGGCTCTCTGGTTTCCAACATCGGTACGTGGATGCAACGCGTTGCTCAGGACTGGCTCGTCCTTACACAACTCACACATCATGATGCCTCCGCTGTGGGCATCGTCATGGCGCTGCAGTTTGGACCGCAGCTTCTCTTGTTGCCCTGGACCGGATTTGCTGCGGATCATCTCAACCAACGCAAGCTCATCATGGTCACTCAAGCGACGATGGGTTTGTTGGCGCTGGCTTTGGGGATTCTTACCATCACGGGCAACGTCCGTCTTTGGCAGGTCTATGTCTTTGCGTTTTTGTTTGGCTCGGCGGCTGCATTGGATGCACCCGTGCGCCAGACCTTTGTTGCGGAACTGGTGGGTGACGACCACCTGCATAATGCAGTCGCACTGAATTCGACATCCTTCAATGCCGGCCGTATGGTCGGTCCTGCGGTGGCCGGTCTCGTCATTGCGAAGGTAGGAACCGGTTGGGCGTTTGCGATCAACGGCCTATCCTTCGCCGCGGTTTTGATTTCGATGTCATTATTCCGCGTATCCGAACTGTATCCAAACACGAGAGCTCTACGTACCGCCGGAGGATTTCTGGAAGGCTTTCACTACGTTTGGGGCCGCCGGGATCTGCGAGCAATCCTGGTCATGCTGTTTCTCATTGGGACCTTCGGACTCAACTTCCCGATCTTTACTTCGACCATGGCTGTGAAGGTCTTCCACACCGATGCGCGCGGATTCGGACTGCTGTCCTCCATCATGGCGATTGGCACCATCTCCGGAGCGCTGATCTCCGCAGGTCGTGAACATCCGAAGTTCGGCACGCTATTGGTCGGTTCAGTGGTCTTCGGGATCGGATGCACGTTCGCAGCGCTTTCCCCCGGTTACTGGTGGTTCGCGGCTGCTCTGGTGGTCATAGGTGTTGCGGCCCTCACACTTACTAACGCAACCAACAGTATGATGCAGCTCTCAACCGAGCCTGCCATGCGAGGCCGAGTCATGGCCTTTCGCCTCGCTGTCGCGCTTGGAGGTACGCCGATAGGAGCTCCGATCGTGGGTTGGGTGGCAAACCGTTTTGGTCCCCGGTGGGCACTGGGCGTGGGTGCGTCCTCGGGATTTGCCGCTGCCCTGGTTGCTATATATGTCCTGACTCGGCGAACCAGGCTGAACCATCCCAGCCTGGTTCGATGAGTTCAAGCAGGTGCTGTCAGAGTCTGGGTGAGTACCAACAAAACCCAGACCTTTGTGCGGGAGCCGGGGCGCACCGCAGTCGCTCGGCTCCCACTCAAAGGTCTGAGTTTCGCTAGTTCAACAGTCCTGCAGGGACGGCTGAAAGTTATCAAGGACACGGGCCGGTATAGGTATCAGTGGCTCTTCCAGTTGTAGCTGGCCAATTCTTTTCCGTCCTCTCCGATCAAGAGCAGCGTGGTGCGTCCTGGCGAGATCTCTCCGGTGACGTGCTTTCCGCTCTTTTTATCGGTAAAGGAGACTGCCTCCTGATTTGACTCGGAAGACAGAACGTAAAGCGTGGCGTGGGGAAATTGTGTCGGAGTGATGAGAATACCCGTGTCCTGAAGTTCGGTGACGTAAATGGGCGAAACACCTGCCACGCGTAACGCATAACGATACACGTCACCGATAGCCTGCAGGTTGTCGTTCAGCTCCAGGGGCAAGGGTGAGAAGAGAATCTTTCCCTTGCCCACGGAGACCTCCTCCCAGCTCTTGCCATTGGCAAGGACGGCACGATTCAGAACCGTAATCTTCATTCCGCTGTAAGCCAGCGAAAAGGTCCCTCCCGCCCATTCCGTGTGGTTCTCATGCAAGAGGAGAGGAACATTGGTGTAGGGCAATCCGACGGCGTCCTGCCTGCCGGTGGGATGGAAATGGGCGTCCTGATCAAACGGTCCCGACACCAGCAGGATGGACCCTGCCTTCACTTTGTCGAGTATTGCGTCCCAGGCCTCGGCGGTAAGCACGTAAGGAGAAGGCAGGATGATCAGCTTGGGCGACCCCAACCGATCGATCTGGTATTCGCCCACGGCATACGCTTCCGCCCGCGCATAATGGTAGAGCGCGCGCACTGCGGCCTGCTGTGCTTCCAGCGCGGTCGCATTGAAGACTGAAAGCTGCAGCGACTGCGGCAGAATCAGGGCCACCTGGGGCTCCACCAGGTCCGTAGCCCAGGGTGAGGCTGCCTTGGCGAAGCTTCCCATATCGCGCATCATGGCCTGCCAGCTCTTGGCCGATCCGTCGCTCCGCTCCATGCCAAAGTCCACTTCACGAGCCCAATCCCACTGCAGCGCGCCGCTGTTCCCGGCGGCAAAGCCGAAAGCCAATTTTTTCTCCAGCAGCGCAAAAGCGGACAACTCGTCGTAACGCCATGTGCCGTCGGGCCACCACACGGGTTGATAACCCGTCTCGCCGACAAAGTTCGGCGTTCCCGGCTGCTTGGCCACCAGCGAATCCCACAACAACGCGTCGTCCGCTCGATATGTGTGGTTGACCGTAAAGGAAACACCTGCCTTAACGAAGAATTGATTGAGAACCCGATTCTGAACGCCGCCCTCGTCCTGACCAACATCGATCAGTTGCCGGCTCCCCGTGCTGCGGATGGCGGTCACCATCCCGCGGATCCACTCGGCGAAGGCGTCTTGTGCGAAGAGGTTGTAGTCAATCGCGCGGACTTCGTCTGCATTGCCATACCGTTCGAGCCGCAGATCCGCAACATCAGGAAGGTTTACGTCATCGAACGTTTTGAGCCGCTCCGGCGGCACGCCCCAGGCAGACGCCAACGCGGCGATGTCGCCATATTTTTCACGCAACCACTTCCGCCAAGCGGCAACTTCGGTTGCATCCCCGTTGGGGGTGTTGCCCATAAATATTCTTCGCGGGTTGGAAAAGCTTGGTTCATTGATGAGGTCCCACGAGAGCCAGGGAACATGCTTGAAGCGGTTGACGATCGATAGCACGTATGTTTGTTCTTCGCGGACAACGGCGGGATTGGTATAGGGGTTGGGCAAAGGAGCTTCGGGCTGATCTTGCCGCACGGGAAAACTTGAACCCGTTTTGGGTGTGAAGCTATAGAACGTGAAATTAACCGCGATATGGTGGTTGCGTGCAGAAAGCAAGTACGCCTCAAGGTTGCGCAAAAATCGCTCGTTGACCTCGCCCGTGGAAGGCTCCACGAACTTGGCATTCGACATCCATACCCCGGTGCGCACAAAGGTGACGCCGTGCCGCTCCATATCGGCAAAGTCGTTGTCCCATGCCGCTGCGTTGCGCGGTCCGGAGAAGTCCCAACCGTTTTCCTCGGTAGTGAAATAATTTGTTCCGAACGGGAAAAAGGGAGTGCCATCTTTGGTCAGGAAATCGCCGTGAACTCCCAGCGCCGGTCCCGAAGCCAGCGCCTCTGCGTTCTGCACCCAGAATCCATTTCGATAGAATTCTCTCGGCTTGCCTCCATACTCATAAACTCCCCGAATGGTATAGAAGCCGGGAGGCAACACCCTGTGGAATGGTACGGTGGCATCGACCCTGCTGCCGCTACAGGGAATACTTGTGTTGTAGAGCACGCCGTCTCCGGACGATATCTCGAGTTTTACGTTGGCCGCCGGCGCTGCCGCAGGCGCGTTTTCGATGTGGATCTCGATTTGCGCAGATTCGTCGGGACGGATGGCGGAGTAGAGCGTCTCTATCCAGAAATGAATCGGGCCCTGGCGCGCATACTCCGCCGCCTGGCGCACTAATGCGATACCGTCGGTGGTTTCCCAATATCCGGCGTTCGGCTCAAAATCCAGCATCACCATGTGCGCAGGCGGGCTGGAGGTGGGTGCCCGGGAGAGGCCTACCCTCTCCCCCACCACAACGGGAGCGGCGACCTTTGTGCCATCGGGATCCACCATGTAGCCGAGGCCGCTGACTTGGCCTTCGAGCGCAAAGAATCGATGGGCCTGGATCGCAGTGCTCTGCAAAAACGTGTATCCCGGTTTCCATGCGAACCTGGCCGCTTGCCCGACGGGAATTTCATAGGTGTGACGTATGCCCACTTCGAAGGAGTACGTATCTTGCGGGCGCTCCTGCCGAAAGCCGCCGGCGCTCTCTGTCACCGGCACGCGAAAGGGTTGGCCTCCCAGGGTGAGCAGATTGCCTCCGCTTTGCAGATAGCTGAGGATCGCGCTGAAGTCAGCCGCTGGAAACGCGGACCCGTACGGGAGTACGAGCAGATCCGCGTTTGCCAGCGCGGACGGGTCGCGCAGGCCATCGATCCCGACGAAAACCGCATCCTGTCCAAGGGCCTGCGCCAACGTGCCGCGTGTCATGGGTTCGCTGGCGACGGTCGGAAATCCTTCTTGCCAGAAGACGACAGTCTTTGCCAACAGCGGAGAGCTGCCACAGCTAAATAGGGACATTGCGAGGAGTACCCGTACCAACAATTGTCGCAAACCTTATTCTCCTGTGGACTTGTATACGCCTTAAGCGCCTCCGAAGACGCGAAGTTATCTACTCGGTCAGCGCTACCAGATCAACTTGAGCACCAGCTGGAGCCGCCTGGGGGTGTTTGCCTGGCCCTGGCTGCCCGTGATCTCTCCGAAGGTGCCGTCGTTCACCCCGGAGTCCGGCGCGTTGAATTGGGGATGATTCAAGGCATTGAAGGCTTCCACGCGGAACTGGATGTTAAACCGCTCCCCGCTTCCGATGTAGTTGTTCTTGAAGGCGGAGATATCCGCATTGACCACGCCGGGGACGCGCACATTGGGCAGCACGCGGGGCGCATTGCCGAGAGTAAACGGAGCCGGTTGGGAAAACAGCGCAGTGTTGAAATAGTGGGCCATGGTCGAGTGGCCGAGTTTGGCGTTGCCGGGAGCCTCAGCAGGCCTCTTGTTCGCACCCAGCAGCCCAGTATTGTCGTTTGCGGAACCGAGCACAACCGGCGTGCCGCTATCCCACTGAACGATGGTATTGGCTTGCCATCCGCCGATGAATCTGTTGGCGACGGCATTCAGGTTGCTCAACAATAGCTTCCCGCGGCCGACCGGCAACTCGTAAACGCCGGCAACGGTCAGGATGCGCGACACATCCTGGGCGGAAAGGCCGAACTCCGCCGCGGGATTGTATTGGTTGTTGTAGGTCTGACTGGTCGGGCCAAGATAGCTGACCACGCTGGATGCGTTGTCCATCAACTTTCCCGCCGTGAATGAGAACAGCGTGGAGAAGCCCTGAGAGAACCGCTTGTTCAGCTTAGCCGTAAACGCGTTGTAGTGGGAGCCGGAAGTAGCTTTACGGAAAGACGTAACGCCGTTGTAATTCGGAAAAGGCGCCAAGAGATAATCATAAGGAACGGTCGCCGCAGCCAGGGGTGACCCCTGCGTGGTGATGATTCCGTAAAACGGATTGGGAACGCTGGCCGTCAACTGAGTGCCCAGGGAGAGATACGAGGGATTCACCTGGCCAAATGGGACACCTGGATCGCCGTTTATGAGGAAATTTCCCCGGTTGTAGAGATAGGCAACCTCGACGGTTGCATTGCCGGGGATGGCGCGCTGGATGTTGAAATTGGCCTCAATCGAATAGGGATTACGGTAGCTGGAGAAGAAGGTGTCTGAAATATTCAGCCCCGAATAGGTGAGTGGGCCTCCGGCTACCCCCAGAGGAAGGTTGTAACCGGTAGGAGCGGGGTTATCAATAGTTGTCGCAATCGTCTGCTGATTATTGAAAGTGAAATTGAAGTTGGTTTGACTGGTAAACCCATCGGTGCCCGAGCCGCCGGTGGTTCCACCCGCCTGCAGTTCCGAAGGCTGGAAGATGACGGCGTAGCCGCCGCGCACCACAGTTTTGTCGTCCGCGCTCCAGGCAAAACCGACTCGTGGTCCAAAGTCCTTCCACTGCGTTGGGCCCTGGTGCCGCCCGTAGGGATCCTGAGATGTTCCGGCAAAGATCATCTGACCCTTCAGATTGGCGCAGTACAAGCAAGCGCCTGCGGGGACGCCAACCAGGGGTGAAGGCAGATTGGGATTCCAGTAGTCCAGCCGGTTATGGCGCTCGGTGCGGGGGATATCCACGTCCCAGCGCAGCCCCACGTTGAAAGTGAGTCTCTTGGATGCCTGGTAGTCGTCCTGGAGAAAAAGCGCGAAGTAGGCGCTGGACTCGGAGACGCCGATGTCGTGAGTGATGCTCCCGCTATCCCCCAAACCCAGCATCATCGAGGCAAATGCATTGCCCGTACCACCCGAGAGGCCGGTATTGTTCGCGACTGCTTGCGTCCAGTCCTGGCTGAAGGCGAACTGACCGGAAGGAAAGCCATATTGATAGAAGTTCTCGAAGATCTTTCGCCACTCTCCGCCTATGGTGATGGAGTGGCCGTGAATGGTCTTGACCACGCTGGGGTTGAAGTCAAAGGCCGACGGGTTCTCCTCCAGCGGCACATAGCCCGTGGACCCCAAACCGGAATAACCATTGCCCACATTGAAATAGGGGAACACCGTGGTCGTCCTTTGGGAGACCGTTATATAGCTGGGCGGCATGTCTATCTGGGAGAGATCAAAGGGTTCTCCGATGGCCGTGCGCACCGCGGTCGAACGGCTGAAGCCGGCGCGCAGATCCATCACCAGCGTGGGCGACAAGGTAATGGCGTTGTCGAAAGAGAAGCTATACGCCGAGTCGGTAGTAGGGCCGTTGCCGGTCAGCGCGGCTGGGTTGCCGTAATCGTTGAAGGGTATATAGCTACCCTGCTGGTGAGAGAGCTTTACAAAGCTGTGCCATTTGTCGGTGAAATTGTGATCAAGCCTTATATCGAATTGCCATGTGGGAGACGATTCCGAGCCGCTTACCTGGTAGTTATTGAAAAAGGCTCCCGGGGCGCCGTAATTGGGCATGGGATAAAACTTCATGGCAGCCTGCGACACCGCACTCAGCCGGTTCATCGGAATGATATTGCCGGGAAATGGGGTGCGGTGATAGAAGCCGTCGGTTCCCAGCGTTGCCGTCGCAGGATCGTAAATCACGCCGGGGCTTCCGTTGGAAAGAGCCGGCAGTGAAGAAAAATCTCCCGTTCGCCACGCGGGCAAGGGAACGCTATCAATTTCCGATTTGTCGTCGGCTTCTATCGTGTCCTGATAGCCGACAAAGAAGAAGGTGCGATTATGCCCGTTGA
This sequence comes from uncultured Acidobacteriaceae bacterium, assembly GCA_963721125.1. Lineage (GTDB taxonomy): Bacteria > Acidobacteriota > Terriglobia > Terriglobales > Acidobacteriaceae > PALSA-350. The sequence continues at coordinate 1,532,026 of CAVRHZ010000002.1, forward strand.
ACACGTGGGGAATCACGATTGGGCCACCCAGGGTGCCGCCCCACTGGTACTGGTAATAGGCGGGAACGGGGCCGCTGGAGAAATAATTCTTAGCACCCAGGGCGGTCGTCTGGGCGAAAGCGAAGGCGCCGCCGTGAAGCTGGTTCGTCCCTGTCTTGGTGACCATGTTGATCACGCCGCCAGAAAACCTGCCGAACTGCGCGGGCAAAACGCTGGTTTGCACATTGAATTCGCTCACCGAATCCACGATGGGAGTGTAAGCGGTCGAGTTATTGCCCACGTTGTTTTCGGGCAGGATGTTCGTCATCCCATCCAACTGTTCCTCGTTGTTGGCGTTGCGTGACCCGGCAATATGCGGGGTCGAGGCATTGCCCACGGTGCTCACGCCCGGCACCGTTTCAACGAGCGTGAATGGATTGCGGCCGTTCAAGGGTAGATCGGTAATTTCCTTCGTGGTGATCACGGTGTCGACGTTCGATGAGCTGGTTTCAAGCGGCGGCGTGGTCGAAGTAACTTCTACTTGTGACGACACCAGGCCGACTTCAAGCTTGAAGTCGACCGGCCTATCCACAGCAATCTCGACGATAATGTTGTTCTGTTTTGCGGTGCGGAATCCGGCTGCGCTCGCCGTTTCGGTGTAGGTCCCCGGGGGCACGAAGTTCAGAATATACCGGCCTGCATTGTCGGTGGTGGCGGTTTGCGATGCGTTCGTTGCCACATTGGTAAGAGTTATGGTCGCTCCGGCCACCTCGGCGCCCGTCGGATCAAGCACTGTTCCGCGGATGGTTCCTGTCGGACTCTGCGCAAAAGCGACGCAGCCAAAGTTGATTATCAGCAGGCCGGCAAGGAAGAGGGCCAGCGGCGCTGCAAACGCAACCCTCACGGACGATGACAGCTCGCGGCTGGTCCTCCTAAGGGACTGCGCGAAACCGAAGGCGGCCGGCATAAGGCCGCCGATGAACAACCGATGTTTCCGCATACTGCCTCCTGAAGCGTGAGTTTCCCATGGCCCAAGTCATCTAATTGACCCGGCCGATCTGTTTTCTTGTCCGATCCAGGAATACTGGTATCGTTATCAGTGAAGGGTTCTATACTACCGAATTTACGCTTGTCAATAGAAAATTAGAGATCGCGTTTACTCTACTGAAATCAATAGTGATAACCATTTGTTGCGGGTGTTAAAGGCAGAGAAATGCCAGTTTTAACAAAGACTGATAACGCTATCGTGCGATACCGTTCTGTGAGGACGACATGTCGCGCTCGTAAAATAAGGTCCTAATGCCGAAAGCACGCAAAACTGTGCCAACCATCGCCGACGTCGCACGGGAGTGCGGGGTTGGCAGCATGACGGTTTCGCGTGTGATGAACGGCAAAAAACACGTAAGCGTTGCCACGACCAAACGAGTTCGTGCGGCCATCATCAAGCTTGGCTACGAGCCGAACGAGGCAGCGCGCATTCTAAAGGGGCAGCCGCCTCACACCATCGGCTTGATCGTTCCCGATTTGGCAGATCCTTTTTTTTCAACGTGCGCACATGCCGTTCAGCAGCTCGCCGCGAAGCATGGCTACGTGACTCTGCTGTGCGCCTGCGAGGGGCAGAAGAATACCGAAGCGGAAGAACTCGCCATGATGCGGTCGAGGAGCGTTGCAGGGATTCTTATCGCTCCCTCAAATGTGAGTTCTGACCATCAACTCAGGGAGTTGCGTGCCCGCGGCGTTCCGATCGTGATGCTCGACCGTACGCTTCCAGATCTGGATGCCGGCGGAGTGATGGTGGAGAATCGCGAAGGCGCCCATAAGGCTATCAACCACCTCATCGCGCATGGCCACCGGAAAATTCTTTGCGTAGGCTACGACAGCAAATTCAATTCGATTGGTCAACGAATATCCGGCTACCGGGAGTCGATGACTGATGCGGGACTTAAGCCGCAGCTTCTCATTGTCGAACGAGAGTCCCCAATTTCTCCGCAACTTCTCAAGCGACTTCGTTCCCCAAAACGGCCGACTGCTTTGTTCACATTGAACAACGTCACTACCACCAATGTCCTGCATGCTCTGCAGCGCGAAAATATCAGTGTGCCGCGAGATGTGGCGATCATAGGATTCGACGATTTCGATTTGGCCTCTCTGCTGGCTGTTCCGTTGACCTCGGTCCGTCAACCCGCCGCCGAACTTGGCCGGAGTGCTGCGCGGCTGCTTCTCGATTGGATCCGCTCCGGATCACAGGCTGGATATTCAAGTCCGCGAGTGCTCTTGCCTACCGAGCTTGTCATCCGCCAGTCCTGCGGCTGTGAACCCCCTCCGAAGATCTAAACGAGCCCGCCGGGTCCGTAGCGAATGACGGGTACCCCATTCAAGCCCGGTTTTGGTTTTGGCTTGAGTGGGATTCCACGGCTGTCCAGCGGTCATTCTCCACTGGCAACAGGTCTTGATGTCGATGGTCATCTACACCTGTGACCGCTTTCCCCAGGGGCCGCGAGAAATGCGGGCTGACATTCTGACCAGCGGAGTCAGCCGCAGGTCATTGACCAGCGGCCCCGATCGGCACAATACGCTGCGGCAGATTAAAGCCGCGCAGCGTAAGCTGTGGCGTAGCGCCGTCGGCGGCGCTCACCGGATATTCTAGATCCATCTCCCGCGACTCGCCCGGCAGCAATGAAACGTAATTGTCACTGAAATACGCCGGCAGAATGCGCGAGCCATCGGAGCTTTTGACCAGCGTCAGTTTGTTCTGGAGCGCGACGGCGGCGCTTGTGTTCCTCAGTTCTACATGAACCTGCACCGAATTGCCGGCGCGCCTCGACGTAGCCGTTGCCATCACCGTTGCCGCTCCCAGCCTCGTCAACTCACGATAATTCTGGTTCTCTGCTGTCAGCCAATATAGATTCGAGGAGACCACTTTCCCGCCCTGATCCTTGAGCGCCAGCTTCACCAGCACTACTGCATCCTTTTCGAGCGGACCCAGCTCCAATTGCAGCGGCCGCACCACCCCATCCGCCGGAACATCAGCCTTCGCTTCCCTGTGGAGCAGAGATTTGTTGTCGAGCGAAAATACATCCGCTGTCACCTGCAGGATCCCTGGCGCTTCCGGCGTGGTGTTCACCACTTCCACCGCATCCGTCGCCAGGTCGAGCTGTACATGGAGCGGCTCACACGCTTCTTTCTCACCGTAGTACGACGACTGCGTATCATAGTCCGAGCTCATCACCTCCCACATGTTACTGGGCCAAGCCGGCTGGGTCATCCACAGCAGACGCCCGCTGTTCGGGGCCCACAAATGCGCGTTCATGCCCTCGAAGATCGCGCGATGATCCACGTAGTCCATCATCTGTGCCTTACGTTCGAAATCCTCCAGGCTGGTGGGCGCTCCAAACTCCGTCTGCATCTCCGCCAGAAACGGATGCATGTCGCCGTTCCCCTGGAAGTGCCAGTCATGGTAGGCCCACACATCGTCCATCGGCCACCGGTCGGGCTTCGGCACCGACGCCTCGAACGACTCCAGAGTCGACATCGAGGGCGTACCTGTCTCGACAGAGAAACCGTGATTGATTGTTGTGTAGTACAGCTTCGGATCCTGATAGCGGTATGGACCGCTGTTCTGCAGATTCACCTGGTTCGAGCTGGGCGAGTAGTACCGCGTGCCATCCAGGCTATCGATCAGCTGTGCAAGCCCCTGGTTGATGATCGGCTGCGGCACACCTTCATTGCGTCCGCACCAGACTGCAATCGATGGATGATTCCGGAAACGCCGGATCACATCTTCTGCATTCTTCAGGAACAGTTCCGGGTCTTGTGCTTCGATGTTGTAGTTCTCTGTTGTCTCCCAAAAGTCATTCCAGATCAGGAAGCCGTATTCATCGGCGAGATCGTAAAATGACTGCTCAGTACTTTGCCCTACCCAGTTGCGAATGATGTTCTCGTGCGCGTCGTGATGCAGCCGGAAATAGGGCTCCAGCCGATCGCGCGCGACTCGCTTCATCGCATCATCCATACCCCAGTTACCGCCGCGGCAGGCGATGCGCACTCCGTTTACCTTGATGACAAGATACGGGGCCGGCCCCAGGTCGTCGCTCGGTTTCACGGCACGCGAATGCTCACCGGCCGATGTGAGCGAAGCAACCCATGAATGCCAGTTTTCGCGAAAGGCTTCGGGCAGATTCGGAGGTGCTGGGTCGGCGGGCGGAATATTTCGCATCCCGTCATGCGTAACGTTCACATCGGGCTTGGTCTCACCCAATTCGTATGCTTCCGCCGGCGAATATTCGACGCGCCGCAAATGCCCGGCTGTATCCAGTAGACTCAGCTCGTAGGTAATTTCGCGAATTCCGAACCGCACTTCCTTCGTGTCCGAAATCGGTCCGCCCACGGCAAAAGACAGCTTCAGATGGTACAACTCCTGCTTCCCATACCCGTTCGGCCACCACAGCCGCGGATGGGTAACCGTCAACTGTGGAAAGTCAGCCGGAGTCAACTTCACTTCACTCTCGCCAGGCTTCAGATCGACGTTCTTAGTAACGGTAACTCCTTCGAATTCCGCCTTGAGCGTGCCGTGTACCAGCGCTTCGCTGGCATTTGTCAGCGGAACTACCATCTCCACCTTCGCGCTTGAAGTGTCCGGCAACGGAAGGCTGGTCACCACCTGCGGGTCGCCAATCTTCACCGCTTCGGTCGCTCGCAGGGTCACCGGTTGCCAGATGCCGCTGTCGCGATCGCGTATGGCGGGAATCCAATCCCATCCTTCCGTGGCCACGAAGGTAGGTCCATCAAGGCACATCAGACCGCCATTTTCGCCGGGACCCCCCTTGATCGACTGCTCCTGCGGTATGCCCGGATGGGGCGGGGGCGAAACACGCACAGCCAGCACATTGGGTTCACCGGGTTTTAGAACGCCGGTCACATCGAAGATGCCGCGAATGAACGCGCCGGTAATCGTACCGAGAAATCGCCCGTTCAGCCACACCGCCGCCCGGTAGTTAATACCCTCGAATGTCAGCGTGAGCCGTTTTTGCTTGGTGGCTTCCGGCGCGCGAAACTCGGTCCGATACCAGTAGTCCTGTTTGTTCAAGGTCTCCGGAATCGCAAGATTGTTGAGGCCGTAATAGGGGTCGGGATAGACTCCGCGGTCCACCAGGGTAGTCAGCGCCGTTCCCGGCACAGTCGCCACATACCAGTCCTTTGCATTGAACGCCCGTTGCGAGACCGACGCGCCGTTCGCATCGATGCCGGGCGCGGCGCTCAATCGCCACCCATGAATGGTCCAGAGATTCTCCGCGCTGCTCTCAATGGCCGGCCCCTTGGGCAGAGGTTTGGCCTGTGGAGCCGAAAACGGCGCTTTGCTATGCGGCATCGTCGCCGGGTCCTGCGGCGCGCGGTACCCGGCCTGTCCGCGCGTCTGCACCGGCCATGGCTTTGAGCCTTCTTCATAAACAGGCAAGTCAAAATTCGGGGGATGGCCGGCGGTTTCCCGGAGCACCTCCGGCGAAAGCGCCTCGCGCCGTAGTTCCAGCCCGGCGATCTTTCCGCCAAAATGCTCCGCCACGTGGGGCTGCGCTGGCGCGATCTCCAGAGTTGGCTCCGCGGTGCCCACCAGCAGCCCGGTCGTATCCGTCGCCGGGTTATCAGGTTGGCGCAGTGTTCCTTCGGCCACCCGGGCTTCATCCACATAAAGGCGGAATTGTGCCCCGTCGAAGGTCGCGGCCAGCATATGCCACTTCCCAGGGGTGACTGCAGCAGGTGCCTCGAGGCTATTGTTCTTGCCCAGATACAGCTCCACTTTGCCCGGGGCGATCGCCAGGTAGCGCGGATACTCGCCGTTGGGCGTACCCACGCCGGCAATCAGCTCCCGCCCGGTTGCAGCATCTTCCGCATTCACCCAGAGCAGCAGCGTCCAGGGCGATTCCGCATGCAGGATGGTATCGTTCCCATTGAGCAGCCGCGTGCAGGCCGTCTCCGCCAGGCAGGATGACAGCGTTCCACGGACCGTAAAACGGTGGCGGCGGCAATTCGGGTGCGGCCGGCCTCTGGCCAAGACAGAAGACCGGATACATGATTGCCAGCAAGGCGACGAGGACGGGTGGGGCACCTTTAGGCTTTTTCATTGCTCAAGAATCCCTTTTCATACTGCAGCCAGGGTATCCGGCGTGGCGGAACCCTTCTCTACCGGAGCAAATAGTTCAGATCGCGTTCAATTCCCTTCGCACAAATCATCAACTTGTCGGCGATCTGCGGGATCCTGTGCACGGTCATACGGGATGATGGTGCGGAGATGCTTAATGCCGCTATCGCCTCTCCTCGTGGATTCAGTATGGCCACCCCAGCGCAGCGTACCCCTTCCTCCCGCTCTTCGTCGTCGACTGCATATCGCCGGTGACTGGTCCGCTCGAGCTCCTGCAGCAGCGCCTCCCGGCTCGTCATCGTTCGCCGGGTGAACCGTTGCCCATCCAACTCCAACAGCATCTCTTGCGCCCGGGCGCGTGGCATGGCCGCCAATATCGCTTTGCCCACGGCGGTGCAGTGGAGGGGGCTGCTCGCACCCACCCGCGAAATCATCCGGACGCACCGTTCCGGTTCCTGCTTGTCGATATAAATCATGTGCATCCTCTCGAGGACGCACAGATGGGCTGTTTCCCCAACCTCGGCCACCAGGCTCCTGAGATGGGGGCGGGCGCGGTCTCGTAGCTCGTTCTGCTCGATGGCGCGGCCGCCCAGGTCGCATAACCGCAAGCCCAAACGGAATCTACCGTTTTGGGCACGCTCCACCATGCTGTGCCGTTCCAGCACCATGAGGAAGCGATGCGCCGTGCTCTTGCGCAGTTGGAGAGCGTCGCCTATTTCGGCCACCGTCATCGAGCTGCTGCTGGAGGCGACAAGTTCGAGCACCGCAAAGGCTCGGTCGAGCGTTTGCAGCCTGTAAATCTTCCTGCTGGCGCTTACCACGGGACGAGTTCGCATCGTATCTCTCGTGTGTCCTGTCAACGTTATAAATTTCCTCGAGCCCGCGATTACCTCTCTGAAGCTCGTAGCATGATAACGTTCTCACTCTACCACTCCAAGTCTCCGTTGTGGGCGCCGCGTGGCGGGTGAGAGGGACCGGCCACCGCTGGGGGCGGCCTTTTATCTGATTAGCCGGAGCATGTCCACTAAGATCTGCGTGCGATCCCCGGCCGTTGCAGCTCGGGGCAGGTTCACTTCTAAGTTCAGCGGATCCAAAAGGCCGGGGCTCCAGGCAAAAAGAACCTGGCTGCTGCCTGTTTAGAGAACGGCCCTAGCGAGACGCCAACACGTCGCGATCATCCAATCCCGGACTGCAACATCGACCTCAATGAGAGCGCGCTTCTATCCTGCGCCCTGCATCGATCGGCAAACTCACTTTGCCATGACCGTCGGCTTTGCCTCGCGCATTACACCCACAGGAACGTCGAACGACCAGCTCGACCGGAAGTACAATCTGCTTACCTCCAACCGTCGGCTGTTTTTCCCGGAGCCTCGCGAACAGCAACTCTGCAGCGACGCGTCCCAGCTCATCGACCGGCTGACGGACAACCGTGATCGCCGGATGAAAGATATCTGCCATATCAAAATCATCGAAACCGGCCACTGCCGCACGCGCGGGAATCTCTATTCGCAGCTCCGAAAGCGCATGCAGCAAATGGCGCATTGCCAGGTTATTACCCGCAAAAAAGGCAGTGGGCGCTTTCGGACCTTCCATCAGGGGGCTTAGGAGGGCGCAGGTCTCTTCCCGGGACGCGCAGTGGAAGTAGCCCTCTGGAACTAACTTAGCCTCCAACATTGCTTGTCGGTAGCCCTCGTACCGCGTCCTGTGGGTAAAAGCCTTGCGCGATAGGCCGAGGAAACAAATGCGTTTGTGCTTATGTTCGATGAGATGTGCCGTCCCCATCCGCGCGCCCGCCCTATTGGCAACGACTACACTCGAAAATTGGTCGCCGCGCATCGGCTGATCGAGGGTGACGATGGGCGTTGAGGCAAACTCCTCATGGCTAAGTTTCGTGTTGCCCCCGACAGCAGGAATGACGAGTATTCCCTCAACGTGCCGCAGCAGCATGGAACCGGCCACGCGATATTCGATCTCCGGGTCGTCGCCGGAAGTTGTAACCATCACCGAATAGGCATGTTCATTGGCCACAACAGTGATGGCCTGGGCGCATACTGCATAGAAGGGGTCGTAGAAGTTAGGCACGATGAGCCCGATCGATCGGGACCGCCCCTGCCGAAGAGAACGTGCAGCCTCATTCGGCCGGTAATTTAGCTGCGCTACCGCCTGTAGAACCTTCCGCTTTACCTCTTCCGATACCGGTCCACTCTTGTTCAGCGCGCGCGAAACTGTCATCAATCCAACACCAGCTAATCTCGCGACGTCTTGCATTCGGGCCTTAGGCAACACTTTGACCTTCCATCCTGAACCTCAAAAACCCAATTCGTGTGGCCTCGACAGGTTATCAGGGAAATCCGCATTATCCGGAGACGAAGATCGAGCTTTAGTGAAAGCGGTACTAAGTTTTCAACCTCGTTGTACACCCAGGCATTTACGGGTTAACCACCTCATGACCGATGTAATCGCGGCGCTGACAGATTACTTCCCTACTCGCAGCGAAGCGCAATCATCGGGTCGATAGAAAGGGCCCGGCGCGCGGGTACCAGGCAGGCAAGCGCGGCGACCGCAATGAGGAGCGTCGACACGGCCAGGACCATGAATGGATCATGTGTACCATTTTCGATCCAGCGGCCGATGATATGGTTCAGTCCGAAGCTAAGCGCAAGACCGGCGCCGATGCCAAGGGCAACACCGGTTCCGGCGGAGACCGCCACGATGCTTAGCACGTCGCGGCGCCGTGCTCCGAGGGCGACGCGAACCCCCAGCTCACTGGTTCGCTGCAGGACGGTATAGGAGACTACGCTGTACAGGCCTACCGCGGCGAGAGTCAGCGCCAGAATGGAGAACGCGCCGAAGAGCATGGAGATGAGACGCGCCCTGCGCAAACTCCGGCTCACGCTGGATCCAGCCTTCGAGGTCCCGCACATCGCTGAAGATTTGCTGATCCGGATCAAGGGAGGCGATCTGCTGGCGGACGCTATGCAGCATGGCCAGCGGCTCGCCATGCGTGCGAACCAGGACTTGGGTAAACGGCAGCGTCAGCAGCGTGTAGGGCGCGTAGACCGCGGGCGCCGCCGGCTTATCCAACCCGTCATCCAGCGAATCGGCGACAACTCCGATGATCGGGAGCCATCCGTCGCTTCCAGTTGCGGCCAGCCGAATGGGATGGTGTGTTTGCCAGTTGCGTGACGCGAACCGAATGCCCCAGAGCGTCCCCGCCGGAAAGATAGTGACGAACGAATGCCTGATTCACAAGCACCAGTGCGGCTCCACGCGCGATCTCGCTCTGCTCCCAGGAGCGCCCTCCCAGCAGCGGAATCTGCAGGGTTGTGAAGTATTCAGGGCTCACGAATTCCACATGCGCATCTTGCGCCTGGGCGGCGACCTTTCCCAGGATTTCAACGGGAACGGTCAAACCGCTATCCGGCGGAGTGGCGTTGGTCGATATCCCTGCCCCAAGCACGCCGGGAATTGCTGCGACTTTCTCCCGAAGCTGCTCGAAGAAGCGGCTGCGGTCGGCCCAGGTTGTGTGCGCATTTTCGCTCAGGCGGAATAACGACCGACATCACGTGCTTCGGCTCATAGCCCAGCGGCACGCGGTTCATACGAATGAATGCCTGAATGGCAGCGCCTGCCGCCGTCATCAGCAACAGTGTCAGCGCGATTTGTCCCGCAATCAGCGCGGTGTGCAGGCGTCTGCCTTTCACGCTGCCCGTCAGCCGCCGCGTGCCGGCCTGCATCACCTGGCTGATCTCCGGCCGCGCCGACTGCAGGGCAGGAAAGAGGCCGAAGACGATTCCGCTCAGCAATGCCAGGCCCACGCTGAAAAACAGGACAGCGAATTGATGTGGAAGTCGGCTTCATAGGGGTAAGAGTGGTCCGGCAGGCGCGGGATAATGAACCCAATGCTTCGGTAGGCAACAAAGATGCCCAGTCCCGCTCCGGTCAGCGATAAGAGCAGCGATTCGGTGAGGAGTTGGCGCACGATGCGGAATCCGCTGGCTCCTACGGCCGAGCGGACGGCAAACTCGTGCTGTCGCGCCGTGCCCCGCGCGAGCAGCAGAATCGAGACATTGCCGCAACCGATGGCGAGCAGCAGCGCGACGGCCCCAAAGAGCAGGACCATGGTCTTCTTCAGATCGCGGGTGTAGGTCTCCGCCAGACCGCGCACGCTGATCTTGAATTGCTTGGGAAAGATATTCGGGGTTTGCCGGTCGAACTCCTGGTAGAGGGGCCGGAATTCGCCCTCGGCGGCGGCCATGCTGATCCCGGGCTTCAACTTGATTTTGGTTACGTACCGATGCGCCTGATCCGACTCCAGCTTCAGGGGCAGATAGACATCGCCATCTCTCCACGTGAAGCGCGGCGGCATCACGCCCAGAATCGCGTAGGTCTTGTGCGTAGAGCTGGATGGTCTTTTCCGACGACGGCAGGATCGCCCCGATAATGCCGCTGCCAGAACTTGTAACTCAGCACCGCCACGGGCTGCGGATCCTGTCCGTCAGGCGCATCGGAGGGGACGAAGTATCGGCCCAGCAAGGGCGTCAGGCCGAGAAACTGGAAAGCGGACCCGGTCATCATTGATCGCGGTCACGTCATCGGGTAAATCACTGCCGGTGACCGTCTGGCTGCGTAAAGTCGAAGGCAGCTACATCCTCAACGGCATGCGTCTGCCGAAGCTGGCGAATCTGCGGCCCGGTCAGCGCCCAGGTGTCCATCGCGGCCGGCGTTATCCGTCATCCAGACGTCGCAGATCCGTTCGATTCCCGCATATGGCCAGGGATGGAGCACAGCGTCGTAGAGGATGCTGTAGACAGCAACGGTTGCGCCAATGCCAAGGGTGAGCGAAAGGACAGCGGTAAGGGAGAAACCGGGGTTACGGAGGATTTGCCGGAAGGCAAAACGGAGATCCTGGAGCAGTACTTGCATCAGCGCCTCCTATGGAAAGGGGAAAGCTGGGCCGTTTGTGAATCGTGAAGCACTTTGACGCCACACCTGACGTCCCAGGCGATATTGCGCCACCGACCAACAGGACCGCCGCGGACAGAAGCGTTGCCGGTAAAGCCGGGAATGGAACCCAGCCTTGACCTACAGGGAGAGATACGCCCCCGCCATGATCAAAGTTCCCGAATATTTTGTCGCCGCTAACGGCTTTGGCCGGGCCGTACAGGGCGCAACTGCGAGGGCTAAAGAAAGCGAAAGAAAGCTGTGAGCCTCGCGCGTGGGCACATTTTCCTCGCTACGCAAACTCTACCCGATAACTCCGCTTCGCCTCTAACGTGATGCCGATACTGCCGTCGGAGTGAGTCCGCAATGGAACTTCTCCTCCACTCGCAATACTGCGAATCTTCTGTCCAGGTGGTACGCGCAACTGATATTCGCCTGAGAAATCCGGTCGAATCGCGGCAGCCACGGCCCTTCCATTTTCCCAACGGAGATCGATTTCGACAGAACCGCGTGCCCGCAGGCCCTTGACTTCGCCCGCCGGCCACGCCGAGGGCAAGGCCGGCAACAGATCGATCGTGCCGGTGTGGCTTTGCATCAACATCTCGGCAATCGCCGCAGTTGTGCCGAAGTTTCCGTCAATCTGAAAGATCGATGTCTTCCCTGCCGGATGGGTGTCAAAGAGATTCAAATTCGTGCTGTGCTGCATCAGCATCCCCAGAGACTCCCACGCCTTATCGCCATCGCCCAGGCGCGCCCAGAAGCCGATAGCCCAGGCGCGGCTCCAACCGGTATAGGCGCCGCCGTTGGCCAAGCGCCGTTCCAGCGAAATGCGCGCCGCCTTTGCCAGCTCCGGAGTACCGCGCGGCGTGATCTCACTGCCCGGATACAGCGGATACAGATGCGACATGTGCCGCTGACCGGGTGTGCTCTCGTCAAAATCGACCGACCATTCCTGCAACTGGCCGTATTTGCCAATCTGGTACGGGATGAGCCGTGCGCGCGCGGCGTCGAGCTTGGCCGCGAACTCTTCATCGATCCCCAGTTCTTTCGCTGCGTCAATGCAGTTGGTGAACAGTTCCCGGATGAGGGCCATATCCATAGTGCAGCCGGCACTCGTCATGGCGGGCTTGCCGTCCGGAGCCATGAAGTCGTTCTCGGTCGACTCAGAAGGGCAGGTGGTCAGATGCCCGTTTCCATCTTCGATCAGCCACGCCAGACAGAACTCCGCCGACCCCTTCATCAAGGGATAGGCACGCGCACGCAGAAATTCGCGGTTGCGCGTGAAGCGATAATGCTCGTACAGATGCGCGCAGAGCCAGGGACCGCTCATGCCCCAATTGGCCCACGTCGGCGCGCCAACGCCCATCCCTACAGGATTGGCAGCGCGCCAGATATCGATATTGTGGTGGGTTACCCAGCCAGGCAGGCCGTAGGTCTCCCGTGCCGCGCGCGCGCCGGTGTGGCTGAGATCTGCAATGAGTGCCAACAGCGGCTCGGTGCAATCGCTCAGATTGCATGTCTCTGCCGGCCAGTAGTTCATTTGCACATTGATGTTTGCCGTCCAGTTGCTGCTCCACGGCGGCTGCACCTGGTAGCTCCAAATGCCCTGCAGATTCGCCGGCTGCGTGTCTGGCCGCGAACTGCTGATGAGCAGGTAGCGCCCGTAGTGAAAATACAGCGCCAGCAGCGACGGATCGGGAGCGGTGGCGAAAGTTCGCCAGCCGCTGGTCAGTGGGCTGCGATGCTGCCGGGTTTGATCCCAGCGTGAGGGATACGCGGTCAAAGAGCTTCCGGTAGTCCGCGGTGTGCCGCTGTCGCAAGGCAGAGTAACTCTGCTGCAGTGCGACATCGAGTTGCCGGGTAGCGCGTTCCGTCACCATCGCCTGCGATGTATCGGGTTTCTGTTCGAATCCGCGATAACCGGTAGCCGCGGTCAGCACCACCGTAAGCGCGGTCGCACCGGTGACGACAAGTCTGTCTGCCATGCGCGGACACGCGGCCGCCTTCAGCATTCACCTGCAACAGGGCGGCATAGTACATGCCCTCACCCGGCACATCGGAAAGTACGACCGGATTCTCGCTGCCTGGATGCCCGGCTCCGGCAATATGCTTTGCCGCTTTGCCCGTGAGCAGCAGACGATTGCCGCCCACCGTCTGCACCGCTTTCACCAGCGGGCCATCCATCCAGAGAGTTGCGTTCAACTGGCCAGGTTTGCTGGCAGAGACGCGCAGCACAATCGCCTGATCGGGGGCGGAGGAAAATGCGGTGCGTTCAAATTCGACATCACCCACACTGTAGTGCGTCGTCGCCATTGCGGATGCAAGGTCCAGTTCGCGGCGATAATCCGTTACCGGCCCGGGATGAGTGCAATCCACATGCAGGCTGCCGATCGGTTGGTAGGCCTCGGCAAAGAGGCCCTGCATCTTGCGGCAGAGCTGGTCGGCGAGGTGATAGTCCTTCTGCTCCAGGACCGCCTGGCGTATTGCGGGCAGATAATTCTTCGCATCAAGATTATTGCCGTCGACCGGAAGGCCCGACCAGAGTGTGTCTTCATTCAGTTGCAGCGTTTCTTTCGCGGGATCGGTGGGAACGGGACCCGCGCCGTGATCGGTCTTCGGGTCTTTGGGATCAACTGGGTCGATTGCGCCTCCGCCAAAGACCATCGCTCCCAGGCGCCCGTTGCCAATGGGCAAAGCATCAACCCACTGGGAAGCTGGCTTGGTGTACCAGAGCTTGAGATCGCCGGCGTCGTTCTCCTGCGCCTGAGCCAATCCCAAGCGTCTTGCCAGCGATCGAGTCGCAGTAGCGGCAGCGGCAATAAGCAGAAAGCGGCGGCGCGTAAATCTACCCATGAGGCGTGTACTTTCCTGAAGCGAGAGAAACAAGCACGAGGTGCCTACCACTCGGAATTGTATCGAATGGCCAAAGTTCATCGCTGCGACGAATTCGCCCGGCGCTCTTCGCCGCAGACGAACTTTCGTCTTTACCGTTCGAAGAAAGTCCCAGGATCACGGCAGCCCCATAGGTTTTTCAAGATTGGGTACTTCCGAGACCCAGCAAATTCGGGAATAGCTATTGACATTGGCAGACGAGGACTATATCTGAGGTTGACGCCTGAACCGGACGCAAAGCTCAGAAGACCGGATGGAGATCTATGAAGACGCTGATGCTGACGAATGACAATATGAAGATCCTGATAGCCGCAATGACATTCTTCGCGCTACTTGTGGTCCTGCTCGCCCCTGATGGCTGTCTTAGTTCAGGGTTGCTTGACTCAGGGTTGTTTCCTATACCCGTGCCCGCGTGAGGCGACCTCATACCGGAAGCCTTGATGAGGAAGCGGAGTAGAATAACGCCGGAGGCCGGGTATGATCCCGAATCGTCTTCTGTTCTGCGCTGTTTGCCTCGCGACTTTGCTTTCCCCTGAAGCACTGGAGTCGCAGACGCTTCTAACCATCAAATCCCTTGAGCTGAACACTTACTCCCAGACTGCGGATTTTACCTTGATGTTGCAGTCCAAAGACCTTGACTGGAAAGTGGCTGGTAATGGCAGGAGCAAAGCAGACCTGATATTGACCACTGCGAGCCTCGATAAGAGAGGAGACGTTCTCGTCTATGAGCGGGAGCCCCGTTCAATTACGGCAGATACTGTGGATGCGGTAAAGCTGACCCTGGCGAATACGTCACTTTCGGCCAAGATAAAGATTCCAACGAAGACAAACAAAGTCCGGTTCCTGATTCAATCAGCGGATCAACGAGAGATCGGTGAATTTGAGGTTGACCGCAAGACAATTTATGCCGCTGCCGCACCCCAATTACCGTCGCTTCCGTGCAGAACTCCCGGTCTGTGTTACCCGTGAAGTCCCGGTGAACTTACCCGACTTTCCGGGCATCCATACCGATAAGTCGAAGTCCCACCTCAACGAACAGGGTGGGGCGGCCGCTATGTCACCCATTGTCATCGCCGGTTAGCGAGGTGTAAACTTCACGCGAATGAGGAGGGCCTCTATGCCCCTTCGCAAAGTCCTCGCGGTCACTGCAATCATCCTTTTCTCTGCTCTTGCTTCGGCCAGGAAAAAGACAATTCTTCCGGCGGATGTGCTCCGCGCCAGGACGGTCCTCGTGATCGTCGATCCCACCGCGGGCGTAGATGTCCGGGATCCGAACGCCAATCGTGCCGCCCGCGCAGATGTGGAGAAAGCCCTGGATCAGTGGGGACGGTTTACGCGCGTGCAGGACGGATTTACTGCCGACCTGGTCATAACGGTGCGCAAGGGCAACGGTAAACTTGTACAACCCACGATCGGCGGTACTCCGATCAATGGAACTCCTCCAGTGAGTGGGGGCACGACCAGCACCCCGACCCAGACGACGACTCGCGCGGGTGTTCGTTGGGGACCGGGAGACCCCAGCGATCCCGCGAACGCCGGAACTCAGCCTTCCACTCCCACGCCGCAAATCGAGGCTGGCTCTCCGCAGGATATGTTCGTCGTTTATCGCGGAAGTACGGATCCGAACTGGTCTCCACTCGATGCCCCGTCGGTGTGGCGGTATTCAGGGAAAGACGCGTTCGCATCGCCTTCGGTTCCAGCGGTCGAGGCATTCCGCAAGTTGATCGCGGAGTCGGAAAGGAACTGGCCTCCCATCCGTAGCCAGCGATCCCTTGATCCTGCTGCGCTCCTAAAAGGAACAGGAAGGTGGTCATTTACTTCGCAGTCGAGTCATAAAAGAAGAAATTCGCCTGGTGAGACTCCACCTGTTCTGTCCGGCTCCTAATGATTCGCGCTGCGTCGCCAATCCGGGTACATACCTGCAAATCCGTCTCGTTCTATCTCCCAGCCACGGAGCGAGGGCAGCCTCGTTGGCTGTTCCTCTCAGCCATTCTCCGACCTCCACCTCCAGAAGCGTTCTTAAGGCGCGGTCTCCTTCAGCAGCCTCAGCAACGTCTTCAAGGAAAGCGCAAATCTTTAATATCGAACCCAAGTCACCCGCGTCCAACGCCCGTTCCAGGGCAGGCATGAGCACCGATCCAAAGACAGCGTATGCACGCGGCTTCTCCTCGCCCATATAAGCGAGCTCCGTATCGCAAGTCAATTGAAGCTTGGGAAAACGCAGCAATAGATCGTTGACGATCGTCTCGTAGTTCATGCAGCCATTTTATGCATGGCTGCCCGGCCTGCCTGCAAAACGGGATCGGTAAGTTCATCTGAACCTCACGGCACCTGTTTTGTTTCAAGGGTTGCGGCTTTCTGCGCGACCTTACGGCGGTTGTGTGACTTGGTGGCATGGGCGACAGAGGCGTATACCCACGACTGAGCGATTACTTCCGAGACTTTCCGGTACTGACTTCTGTAGAGGGCGTGAACCAATTCCGAGTTGTTAAACAACTAGTAGTTTCCGAGTAGGCGGTGATGGGCCCGGAACGCGAGGTTATGACTAGATCAGTGACTCGACAATTTAGTGCCAATGCAGAATCACCAATTGTCGTCCAGAGAACTGACGTACTTTAAATCCTCTGAGTGAGCTAGGCTGTTGGGTGCGCTATACAAAAAGAAGTAGGCAATCTACTCCCATTAGGGGTAGATTATCTACATCTATGAGCGAAAAGGACCAATATAAGAATCGGATTGAGCTGCTGCAGGGGACACTCGACATGCTTATCCTTCAGACGTTGCAATGGGGACCGCAGCACGGATAAGGCATTGTCCAGGCGTTACGTTTGCGATCCGGAGACGTGCTTCAGGTGGAGACTGGATCACTGTATCCAGACCTCCATCGCTTGGAGCGTCAGAGCTGGGTGCAGTCTGAATGGAAGCAGTCAGAGAGCAAGCAAAGAGCCCGATACTACCGAATCACGGCCAAGGGGAAAAAGCAGTTGGCCTCGGATCTGGGCCGATGCGAGCGGATTGTGGAAGCGATTGGGTCGGTAATGTACGTCAAGCCTGAGGAGAGTGAGTCGTGAAGTGGTTTCCGAGCTTCGGGTTTCAGCGGCGCAAGCGCGAATTGCAGGAAGAGATCGATGCTCACCTGCAGATGGCAATTGCAGATCGAGTAGCGCGCGGGGAAACGGCGGAGACAGCGCGACAAGCAGCAGCACGGGAGTTTGGAAGCGTTCCGTTGGTGCAGGATGTCACGCGCGACATGTGGGGCCAAGGCTGGCTTGAACAAGCGGGCCGGGATGTCCGTTATGCCTTGCGGCAATTGCGCAAGAGCCCCGGCTTTACGATCACCGCTATGGCCATGCTGGCCGTAGCTATCTGCGCCAACAGCACCGTATTCAGTTGGATCGACGGCACCATGTTGCGCCCGATTCCGGGCGCGCGAGACACGGGCGACCTTGTGAGCCTGCAGCGGGGAGAACGGAACTTCTCGCCGACTCCGCCTTTCTCCTATATGGACTATCGCGATCTGCGCGAGCAGAACCACGCCTTCACGGGAATACTTGCCTATCATAACGATTGGATTGCGCTGACTGGCGGCGCACAGCCGGATCGTGTCTATATAGCGAATGTGTCGGTTAATTATTTCGATGTGCTCGGCATCAAGCCGGTGCTGGGGCGATTCTTTCTGCCGGACGAGGAGGCCCTTGCGGTACCCAACGTGGTCCTGGGTTACGCGCTCTGGAAGACGCGTTATGGCAAAGACCCGGCAATTGTGGGCAGGTCGATCGAGGTCGCCCGGCATCCGGTGACGGTGATTGGTGTGGCGCCGGAGGGGTTTGTCGGAGCTGCTCCCGGGCTGCGTGACGATCTGTGGGTAACGCTCGATCCCCTCGGGACGGATGTGTGGCGAATGACCCATCGCGACTCGGACTGGCTGATCTTAATAGGAAGATTGCGGCCCGGCGTGAGCCGTGGCCAGGCAGCCCAGGATCTCGACACCTCGATGCACCATATTGTCGTGGCGTATCCGGACCAGCATCTCGGCGATAACCGGATCACGCTCGATCCCATGTGGCGTTCGCCATTCGGCGCCAACGGATACATGGCGGCGACGCTGCCCATTCTGCTGGCCTTCGCCGGCGTGGTGTTGTTGTTGACCAGTGCGAACGTGGCCACGCTCACGCTGGTGCGGTTTGTATCCCGACGGCGCGAGCTTGCCATCCGGCAGTCGCTCGGGGCGAACCGTCTTCAACTTATCCGGCAGATGATGCTGGAGGGCGCCTTGCTTTCCATCGCCGCAGGAGTCGTGGCCCTTGGATTGACATCGTGGACATCGAAAACGTTCGCATGGTTCTTTCCAGCGAATGCAATTCCCCTCGTACTGAATGGGAACATGGACCATAAGGTGGTGATTGGGATTGCAGTGTTTTCTCTATTGGCCGGCATGCTCTGCGGCGCGCTCCCCGCCTGGCGTTCGTCCCACGCGCCGGCCGCTGAGGTACTCAAGGCAGAGTCTGCAAGTATCTCCGGCGGCTCACGCAACCGGAAATTGCTCAGCGGGCTGGTTGTGGCGCAAATCGCGCTTACCCTTCCGTTGCTGTTGTGCTCCGGGCTATTCCTGCGAACGCTGCGGAATCTCGCCGCGGCGAACCCCGGCTTCGAGCAAGACCACGTTCTCACTGCGTCCGTTGGGCTGAATATTGCCGGCTACAGCAACGATGAGGCGAAATTGATCCGTCGCAAGATCCTTGATCGCGTGTCGGCACTGCCCGGCGTGGAGGTTGCGTCCCTTACCGACTGGATTCCGATGACCCTGATTCAAAAGAGAAACGATGCGTATCCGAAAGGGTATGTGCCGCATCCTCATGAATCTTTGCTGGTGCAGAATGCCGAGGTGGGACCGCGGTATTTCGAATCCCTACATATACCCATCTTGGAAGGACGCGAGTTTACGCCGGAGGACGATGAAAGGGCCCCGCAGGTACTCATCGTGGATCAGACGGCGGCGAGGCACTACTGGCCAGGGCAGGATCCGCTGGAAAAGAGGCTCAGGATTTGGGGCAGTCTTTTCACGGTTGTCGGCGTGGCGAGGAATTCAACCCATACTTTCGTGAATGAGTCACCCGAGCCTATGGTCTATATGAGTTATTTCCAGCACCCGGGGTACGAGACGATGGTGCAGGTGAAAACCGAGGGGAATCCGATCGACCTGGAGCCGGCGGTGCAAAACGCCATCCACGAAATCGATCCACGGCTGCCGGTTTTCGATGTGCGTTCCATGCGGGAGAGCACCCAGATGGCTAGCACTTTCGCCGTCATCGAGAGCACCCTGGCGGGGATGTTCGCGCTGATTGGGCTGGTTCTTGCCATAACCGGAATCTACGGCGTCGTGGCATATCGAACCCAGTTGCGAACCCACGAGATCGGGATACGAATGGCTCTAGGTGCTTCACGGGTGGACGTGCTGAGACTCGTGCTGGTGCAGGGATTGTGGCTCACAGGCATTGGGCTGGCACTGGGACTGACGTCCGCGTTGGGACTGACACGTGTCATCGGCCGGATGTTGTATGGAATCGGAGCCAACGATCCCATCACCGTAGTTTCCGTCGTGATGCTCCTGGGAGCAATGTCTTTGGCAGCATGCTACCTTCCCGCGCATCGAGCAATGCGAAGGAACCCTGTGACTGCGATTCGCGAACTGTAAACCTCAGCTCAGACTCGACGCGAATCGGACGGTTTCGGGGTATGCGTGT
Organism: uncultured Acidobacteriaceae bacterium; assembly: GCA_963721125.1. GTDB lineage: Bacteria > Acidobacteriota > Terriglobia > Terriglobales > Acidobacteriaceae > PALSA-350. The sequence goes on from CAVRHZ010000002.1 coordinate 1,551,721, forward strand.
TCATCTGAAGCGCAGAAGGGTCCAGTAATTGGGTTGTGCCTGGATCGTCGCCTATTCGGAAGTAATCCTGCCGAGCGACGATCCCAAGTCGATAGGTGGTGCATGAAAAACGGGATGCGGTGCCTGGCCCCTCTAGCTGGGAAACGTCCGCCGCTTTTACCGGCAGTGAGATGGGCGATAAGCTGCGTAAGAGGAGGAGTTGCCCTGTGAACGATTCCTATACCTTTCCAAGGTACTTATCCAGCCATGCGAGCACGGTTCGCACCAGCATCGGCCGCTGCTCCGTCACTTCATGCGGAGTATCCAGCACGACGTGACTCTTCTCCGCCGCGGGCGTGCCCAGCATGTTAAACATTGGTGTCTGCGACTCGTTCAGCGGGAAGACATAGTCATATCGCCCGTTCAGCATCAGCACCGGCTTCTTCATCCGCGGAACAAAGTCTACCTGGTCGTTACCCACCTCCGGCGGCCAGAGAAAATATCCGCCATCCAGCCACACGGCGGTTTTCAGCCTGTCCTGCAGCAGCGTTGAGACGATCGCTCCGTCGGCCGCGCCCATGCTTACGCCCAGGTAGGCGAAGCGGCTCGAATCGATGTCCTTCCGCGTTTCGAGATAATCCAGCGTCCGGGCTGCGTCCTTGTACCATGCGGTGACAAGCGCCGTGTTCTTCATCGAGTAGTTCACCGGACGCTCATAGGTGCCCAGCCAGACCGGATACACTACAGCACGGCCGCTCTGCACTATGTAGTCAAAGAACTCCGTATCGCCCAGGTTGGACGAGTCCGGGGGCAGATTGTACACGCGCGCGCTGGGAAGAAAGAGCACCGTTTGATACGGCGGCTTTGCCCGCTTCGGCAGAAACAGATAGACGGCAAACCGGCCGCCGTTGTACGCCGCATCGATAACGACTTTTTGCTCGCGCCAGTCCGGCGTTTCCTTTACGACGCCAAAATCTTTGGCGTTCAGCGGCGTCTTGGCATAGTCGTACATCACCTGGTAGCCGCGAAAGACATCATCGTTCGCCGGCTTGACCTTGGCAAAATCCCGCACGACGCGGTAGACCGGCTGCATCGCGTTTTCCGGCAGCGGCGACAGGTTCTTTACGCACCGGAAGCCATTGCCGGGCCGGCGGTCCGTGGGCGCAAATGCCTCCGGCATGGAGTAGAAATACGTTGGTGAATGCCACGATCCGCCGAGCGCAAAGCGCAGGCCGCCATCCGCCGCATTGACCACCCACTCGCGCACATTGCCTGCCATATCGTAGGTGCCATATGGGCCCACTCCCTGGTATTTGCCCACCGGCGCCGGTGCGATTCCGCTCAGGTTGCTCTGCGAGACCGATATGAATCCGGCGTCGACGGGCGCGGCCTCGTAAAACTGGCCAAGCACGGGCAAGCTTTTGCCAGCCCAGGCCGCATACGCCATGGCCTCATACCAGCTGACGCCGGAGACCGGGTAATTTGCCTGTCCCTCCGGGTAATGGCCCCCGGTCCACGTGGACGGTCCAGGCCGCCCTGTTGTGTCGGTGAAGCTTACAACCCCTTCGCTCCACGCAACATGCTGCCCGTCTTTTTCCATCAGTGCCGGCCAGTACTGCGCCTTGCTGTATCCGCCCCCATCCACAAACTGCTGATAGTCGCGGTTGGTTACTTCGTAGCGGTCTATGTAGTGTGCCGGCAATTCCCATGGGCCGACCGGACCAAGAAATGCTACCCAGTCGCGAAACTTCTGCGCTGGGACGTACACCATGCCCGACGGTGCGGCGAGCTGCTTCGCCAGCTGAAAGTCCATTTTCTTGCCGGCCAGCGGCGCGACCACCATTTCACCCACACCCGGCTTCGCGATCTTCCAGCGAACAGGAGATAGCTCCTTTGGAATGCGAACATCCACCAGCGGAGTCTTCCCTAACGTCTTCCATGGGCTGTGAGGCTGGATGTAGTCCTGAATTTCGACCGTTGCCCCGGTAGGCTCCGAAGTGATCGACGCCGTCAGCATGTATCTCTCTTCGAGTTGCTTCAGGCGAGCGTCATTTGGCAGTGCCTTTTGCGCGCGCTCAAGCAGCGCCATTGCCTCCAGCGGATGCCATGCCGTCATTTCGCTCTCAATCTTCGCCGGGGCAACTTCGCTTGCCCACCGCTGGTCAGCAACATGACGCCACAAAGCCCATCCGCCTACGCTCACGGCAGCCAGAATCACCGCAAAGCATGTCAGCAGCCACCGCGGTTGTTGCCACCATGGCCGTGCCTCAACCTGGGGCGGCTTTGCCAGCAGAGCCACATCGCGCTCCATCTCCTCAGCGGAGGCATAGCGCTTCTTCGGATCTTTCTCCAGAGCCCTGGTCACAATCGCATCCGCCAGCGGCGGAAGCGATGGCTGTATCTTCTTCGCATGCGTCAGCGGAGCCTGTGTCACCGCCCGCAACACGGAGATGGTGCTCTCTCCGCGAAACGGAGGCTGCCCGGTGAGCGCCTCATAATAGATGACTCCCAGGCTCCACAGATCGGTTCGCGTATCCACCGGCTCGCCCAGCACCTGCTCCGGAGACATGTACATCGGTGTGCCCGCAATCCCCAGCGTCTGGGTCACGATCGTATCGCCGTCGAGGAGTTTGGCCAGGCCGAAGTCCAGCACCTTGGCATGCCCCTTCGGCGTCATCATGATGTTGCCCGGCTTGAGGTCGCGATGTACCACACCCCGTGCGTGCGCCTCCTTGAGTGCATCCAGCACTTCCAGGACAATCTGCGAAGCCGTGGGCACATCCACCGGTCCGGAACCGTACCCGGAGGCATCCTCTTTGCCGCCTTTGGCCCGCAGCAGCACAGACAAGGGCTCTCCCTGCACCAATTCCATCACGATGTAGTCCTGCCCATCCTGCTCGCCCACGTCATACACCGCGGCAATATTCGGATGGTTTAGTTTGGCGAGCGCCAGTGCCTCCAAGTGGAAGTGCCTTCGGGCCGCGTCATTGCGCAGCACGCCGGAGCCCAGCATCTTGACGGCTACCTCACGCTCGAGCTTTTCGTCGCGGGCGCGGTACACCACCCCCATGCCGCCTAACCCCAGTGTTTCCTGGATCGTGTAGCGGCCCAGCCGGCTGCCTGGAGCAAGAAAGTTTTGCGGCGGAACTGTCGTGGCGTCCGCCAGTCCGTCCGCTGCGAACACAGGCGTGGAAAGAAAACCGCTCAGGCGGTCGTTTTCAAACAACAGGCTCTCCACCAATCGCCGCAGCACAGGGTCGTCCTTGCACACGGCCGCCAGGTACAGCGCCCGATCTTCCGGCAGCATATCCACGGCTTGACTGAAAAGGTGGTCCACTAACATCTCCGGCTGGCCCATTGCTCCACACCTCCGGCATCGGATTTTTTGTTATGGGGGGCCCACAACGAAGTACTATGCAGGCAAGAGGAGGAACCATCGCACAAGCTGCCGATCCCGCCTCCGGTCAAGTCACGCAACTGCTCAAGGCCATGCACTCTGGCGACGCACACGCTGCGGAAGAATTGTTGCCTCGAGTTTACGCCGAGTTGCACCGCCTGGCCTCTGCGTACATGCGCCGAGAGCGCCCCAACCACACGCTCCAGCCCACCGCCCTCATTCATGAGGCCTACATGCGCCTTGTGGGCGACGAGATCGACTGGACAAGCCGCGGTCAGTTCATCGGCTTCGCCGCTCGCGTCATGCGCCAGGTCCTCGTCGATCACGCTCGCTCCCGTATGGCCGAGCGCCGGGCAGGCGGCCTGCATCGCGTAGAGATGGAGGACAACCTCGTCGTCGCGCCGGACATCGATCCCAATCGCATCGACGAAATCCTCTCCATTGATCAAGCACTTTCCCGTCTTGCTCGCGAGGATAAGCGAAAGGCACGCGTGGTTGAGCTGCGCTACTTCGGCGGACTTTCCGTGGAACAGATCGCCGCAGTTCTCAACATCGCGCCGCGCTCGGTCAAGCGCGACTGGCAGCTTGCGCGCATCTGGCTTCATCGTGCCCTGCGTTCCCATCGCGCTCCGGACGCTGCTCCCGAAGATGCCAGTGAAGAATAGTGCCTGCTCGCGGCCTCATCTGCGTAGGAGCGATCGTGGGTGGAACCAGCTCCGTCATCAGGAAGTCGGCGAATGTCTTGGTAGACGACGGTAACGATGATGGAGATTGCGAGACCGAGGATTCCGTGAATCATGTCAGTCGCTCCTTTTGTGCATCAGGCGGCGTCGTATCAAGCTTTCACTTAGGAGTGCGCAGTCACTGGAGAAAAGGGGCAATGCGGCGCGAAGAATTTTTCTTGCGCAAATAGGCTCGATGCCAGGATCTCGGGCCCTTGCAGCGAAATATGTAGTGAAGACCGGACCAGGGCTCACGCAAATGGTGACGCGGCATTTTGGGTCCGCGCCCCCCTGGACGGTCCTGGGGGACGCTCACCGGCCTCCCTGGTATTACCCTTGAAACGAGGTTTCGGTAGCTTGGCCGTGTTTACCAACCGGTCATCGGGCCCCTACTCGAGTCTTTAACAGCGCGTCTACACTATCAGTGTGACCAACCTCGCCGGATCTCCTCCAACCCGGCCCGCGCCGGCCAATCCCGAGTGCCACCCACTGATGCAACAGCGCCTGCCCACCGATCTCCCCGTGCTCACCGCTCCCAGCTTCTATATCACTGGCCGCCAGCCGCTCAGCCCCGCAGCCATCCTGCTCGCTATTGTTGTCGCCGTTGGTGCGCTCTCCTCGGTCCTCTATGCCCTGGGTCATTCCGGACATGCACGGTTCAGCTCCGGAGGCTCCGGGGCTGATCGTTCCGCCAATGCCACAGTCGGGGGCGTCCCAGCGGCCGACCAGACCGACGATGACGATCCTAACCAGGTCGACACGGTTGTCCTCGGCGATCCTGCCGACGCTCCTGTGCCCGCCCGCAGCGGGGACCACGTCAGCTCCGTTCACCCCACCATCCTCGTTCGCCTTCCTCGCACCGGTAACCAGGTGGGCTTCATCCCCAACACCCCCGCCGGTCATCTCCTCTACAACTGGCTTGCCGCCTTTAACCAGGCATCCTACCCGGCGCTTGCGACTGCTCTGCCCAATGTTGCTCTCGCCTCCGTGACCGCCGCACAGATGGAACTCCGGCGGCAGACCGGCGGCTTCAACCTGCTCTCTGCCAAGGAGGTCCAGCCCGGGGTCCTCGTCTTCCGGCTCCACGACCAGACCCCCGCGGCGACCGAGGTTCTCGGCACCCTCCAGGTGCATCCGAATTCCAATCCCGCAACGATTGAGAGCTTCAGCCTCCGAGCCGTTTCCTCATCCCGCCAGGACGCCCCCACCGGGGCCACGCCACTCTCGCCCGCCTCACCGCAATGAGCGGGCAATCGGTCCCAATCCCGACTCCACCTTCCCCGGTATGCGACTCATCTTCTCGAAACCAACCCCGAAGACCGGGAAGCGTGCTTCGCAGTACAAATATCCATTGACTGTGACATATTGGTGCGAACGCTTTTCGCGGAGGTCCCTGTGGGTGCGCGGCGGAATTTTGCTTTCCTCTTGAGTGCCTCGCTCTTGATTTCCGGGCACGCGATTGCCCAAAAGGATTCCTCGCCGCATAAAGCCCAGCTGGTCAGTGACATCAAGAAGCGTATCGACGAGATCGAGGCCGGTGGAGTGGATGAGCAGAAAAAAATGTTGGAACTGGAGGCGGCCGTCGCAAGGTTCGAGACCGATCTTCATCAGAACAACGCGGAGGTCGCAAACATGCCTCCGTTACCACCGCGCTCGCCGATAGATGCCGCGCTCAACTTCGGCACACAGAAGTACACAAGCATTCCTGTTCCCACGCTTGCTATCTATGCCTGCCCGCACAACTGGGACCGCTTTCCTGCCGGCCAGCCGGACCGCAAAGCCGCCTTGATTGCAGACGACACAGCACGTTGTACCGCCTGGGCCAATACCTTCAGGCGCGGCGTGCCCAGCGCGCGTGTCGTCCTGATCCCGAATGCGGACCACTATGTGTACCTCACCAACGAAACTCAGGTCATGGCTGAGATGAATAAGTTTCTTGCCAGTCTCCATTAAGTGAAACCTGACCGTGATTCCGTACATTTGGCGGAACACCGGCCTCTCGCCCACTTGAGGTCAAAACATGAAGCCTAATGAACCCAGCCGCACAGCCCTGATGATCGCCCTACAACGAGCTGCTCACCAGGCGCTCGATCATGGCTCAATCCTCGATGACCCATTTGCCATGAAGATTCTGCGTGAACAGGAAAAGGAGGTGCTTCAATTTGCGAACAAACACCCCTTGGCCAGCATCGGACGTCTGTTCACCGCCGCGCGAAGCCGGATTGCGGAAGATGCTTTGTCCACGGCTGTTGAAAGAGGGGTTCGGCAGATCGTCATCCTTGGCGCCGGACTTGACACTTTCGCTCTCCGCAATCCCCACGCCGCACGACAGATACTTATCTATGAGGTGGACCACCCCGCGACGCAGGCATGGAAACGCGAGCGCTTGGCCGAAGCTCAAATCGCACTTCCGCCATGGCTTACTCTCGTGGCAGTCGACTTCGAGCGGGACGATGTGGGAGAGAAGCTCGTCGCCGCAGGCTTTCAACAGAACTCGCCCGCGTTTTTCACTTGGCTCGGGGTTGTTCCCTATCTGACACAGGACGCTGTCGACCGTACTCTGGACTACATGTCATCAATCCGGAACTCGGAGGTGGTGTTCGACTACATGGGACCTCCCGAGGCATTCTCAGAAGAGCTAAGGCAAATAGAAAAGGAGCGGACCGAACAGCTGGAGAAAATTGGCGAACGTTCGGATAGCCGTTTCGAGCCGGCTGGGATGGCAGCGATTCTTCGCTCGCACGGCTTTTGTGCCATCGAAGACATCGATTTTAAGGAGATCGTGTCCAGGTTCGGGGGCGCCGTTCAGGGACTCGCGCCCGGACACGCTGGCGTCCATGTCGTCCACGCTAAGCACTAACGAATGCAGAGACCGTCCGCACCGAGGATCAGGCTTGAGGATGAGATGACCGGAGCGCAGAACAAGCGACCTGCGGTTCTGTCCATCCAATGTCAACAGCAAATGGAACCAGCGCCCCCGCACGTGCGTACAACCGATACGAGCCCGGGAACCAGGGCAAATTACGCCACGATGCGTACACAATGATGTGTAACCAGGGGGGAGCATGAACGCCGATATACGACTCGCTTTACGGCAGTTGCGAAAATCGCCCGGATTTGCCCTGACCGCCGTGCTCACACTGGCACTCGCCATTGGCGCCAACGCAATCGTGTTCAGCGTACTGAATGCGTTGATCCTGCGACCGCTCAACGTGCCGCACCCTGAGACTCTGTTCATGCTGGAACGCGCCTACGGGGCAGATACAGCTCCTTCGGAGTCGTATCCGGATTACCGCGACCTGCGTGACAGGAACCGCAGCTTCGACTCGCTGGTGCTATACAACATCATGGGCAGCGTTGGGCTGGATACCGGCCACGGAAATCCCTCCGTAGTCTGGCCCTATACCGTAAGCGGCAACTACTTCGATGCCCTGGGCGTTCAGCCCTATCTTGGCCGGTTTATCCATGCCTCCGAAGAACATGGTCCGAACAGCGTGCCTGAGATCGTTCTCAGCTATGCGCTCTGGCACAGCCACTTTCATGGCGACCCTGCTGCAGTGGGCCGGACGGTGCAGATCAACAAGTATCCCTTCACCATCGTCGGCGTTGCCCCGCCGGACTTCCGCGGCACCGAACTTTTTTTCGCGCCCGATCTGTGGGCCCCCATCGTGAACTCGCAGCAAATCAGTGATTGGTTTTCGCTCGAGGAGCGTGGCAACCATAACGGCTGGGCGATAGGACACCTCAAGCCCGGAGTCACCCCGGCCGCAGCTACTTCGGACTTGAACACGATTGCCAATTCGCTGGCGAAAACCTATCCCAAATCCGATGATGGCCTGAAGTTTTCCTTGTCCCGCCCGGGACTCGCCGGAAATACCCTGGGTCGACCCACGCGCGCTTTTATGTTCGGACTCATGCTCCTCGCAGGTCTTATTTTGCTGGCCGCATGCGCCAATCTTGGCAGCCTGTTCGCCGCGCGGGCGGCGGATCGCTCGCGTGAAATCGCAGTCCGCATGGCTCTCGGATCGCGCCGCCAACTCATCCTTCGCCAGCTCCTCACGGAAGCCGTTTTGGTTTCGGTGGCCGGAGGTATTTGTGGCATGGCGGGGGCCGTGGTCATTCTGCGTGCCCTCAGCACCTGGCGGCCGATTCCGAATATCCCCATCAATGTGCCCGGTCAATCCGGATGTGAACACCTACGCTCTGGCCTTCCTGCTGGCTGTCTTCAGTGGACTGTTCTTCGGCCTGGTCCCGGTCCGCCAGGTTCTCCGCTCCGATCCCTGGCAGATCATTCGCTCCGGGAGCGCAGGCGCCGGCAGCACCCGCCGCTTTACACTGCGCGACCTTCTGCTGGGTTTGCAAATCGCCATCTGCTCTGTTTTAGTCACCGCTTCGCTCGTCGCCGTGCGCGGCCTGGCTCGTTCGCTTGCAAAATAACTACGGTATTCAGCCTAAGAACGTGATGCTGGTAAAGACCGATCTCAAGATGGCTGGATATGATTCCGACAAGCGGGTACAGATGCAGAAGCGCATGCTCGATGCCGCCGCGGCGATCCCGGGTGTCACCGCCGTGGGATATGCCGATCGCCTTCCGCTCAGTATCGGCGGCGGGGATTCCGACGTATTCACTGACGCCACCACCGATTTCCGCCCTACCAACTCTGCAGCCGATGCCGAGAATTTCCAGGTCTCGCCCGACTATTTCCGTGCTGCTGGAACGGCACTTCTGGCTGGCCGTTCCTTCACCATGCACGATGAGGACAAGGCTCCTGTGGTGGCCGTCGTGAATCGCGAATTTGCGCGCAAGGTCTTCGGGTCCGCCGATAAGGCAATAGGAAAGCATTTCAAATTCTGGGGCGGCGGCAACCGGGCGGAAGTGATTGGCGTGGTGGAAGACGGTAAATACCAGACCCTTACCGAAGACCCTAAGCCCGCCATGTTCTTTTCTTTTCTCCAGCACACCTCCAGCCAGACCTGGCTGATTGTTCGATCGGAACATGACCCGCAAGGAATCGCCGCAGCATTGCAACGCTCGATGCGCAGTCTCGATCCGGCGCTGCCGCTCGAAATTAGAACCTGGAACAGCGAGTTGGATTCCGCCCTCTTCGCCGCTCGCGTAGCCACCGTTTCTCTCGGCGTGCTTGGCTTGCTGGGCGCGATGCTTGCCATTACCGGCATCTTCGGCATGGCCGCCTATACCGTCAGCAAACGCCTCCGTGAACTCGGTATCCGCATTGCCCTTGGAGCCGATCAACGCAAGGTGCTCGGGGCAGCGCTCGGGCGTACCTTCCGCCTGCTCGCCATTGGATCGATAGCGGGCATGATCCTCGGTGTACTGGCAACCCGTGTCCTTTCTTCTATCGTGTACCAGGCCACGCCAAAAGACCCTGTCATCCTCGGCGGTGTGATTCTTACCATGCTCTGCGTAGGCGTGGTCGCTGCCCTGGTTCCCGCTCGACGTGCCCTTGCCGTTGATCCCATGATTCTGCTCCGCGATGAATGAACGGAAGCAAATAGTCAACACTCGACGAGTGATCACTTGAGTCTTCTCTCAAAGGCTAACCGTTTCTGTCCGTCCATCGGTGTACGGAGAGAACCGATCCACTTTACCGAGATGGAAGCCAGAGGCTACTGAGGTTCGCCGTAGGGAACATCTTTGCCATGAGGCTCCGGCACATCGGTCACCGTCACTTTGCTTCCGTCGGCGGTCTTGATCTCGCTGTCCGAAAATGTCCAGTTCCTGGCGTTGGCGATAAAGCCGGCCGTCTTCGCTTCAATGTTCAGGTGATCCAGTTTGAAGTTATCGAGGGTGGCATTCGGATAAGCGCTGACGGAAAACGCCTGGGTCGCTCCCGTTGCTTTGATGTTCCAGATGTGGACATCGCGAAAATGCGGCAGCCCCTGCTGTTCCGGAACCTTGGTCGTGAGCGTAATCCAGTACGCCGGAACATTCTTCGCCCCGGGCGGCAAGGTTGCGTAGCTGAAAGTGGGATTCCAGTCCATGGTGATGTGGATGGGAATGGCGACCCCCTCCAGCGTCAGGTCATGGATACGGATATCGCTGGCGCTTCCCCCACGTGTGTGGGCGGACTTGAAGAGCACGCCTGAGGGTACTCCTGAGAGCGCAGTAAGGTTATAAGCTTCGATGTTGCGGAATCCGCCCGAGGTCTCACTGCCGATAGTCACGGCGGCCGCCCCTCGGCGAATGATAGAGTCGCGCATTACGATATTTGTCGTGGGCCGGTTGACCCGCAGCCCGTCCGAGTCGCGCCCTGCCTTAAGACAAAGCGCATCGTCATTCACATCAATGTCGGCGTGCTGCACCAGCACATCGCGCGAAGAGTCTATGTCAATGCCATCGGTGGATGGACCTTTGCCCCCCTCGTTGTTACGAATGACGATTCCGTCAATGGTCACATGGTCGGAGTAGAGCACCTGAACCGTCCAAAATCCAGAGCGTTTGAGCAGGATGCCGCTGCCCAGGTGAATGCCTGAGGCATTCTGGAGCAGAATCAGACGCGGGCGGCGCGCATCGTAGTCCGAAGCCCAGCGGAGTCCCTTTGGTTCGTAGGCGGCGCGCAGATCCCAATAGGACTTCCACCATGTAGGGCCGTCCCCGTCGATAGTTCCCTTCCCTCCGATAGTCACATCGTGTTGGTCGCGGACGTTGATTAAGGCCGATGGCCACGTCATCTCGATCCCGGCGATGCGCGTCGGCAGCATAGGGTAATCGTCCAGCTTCTGCGAACCGATCAGAGTCACCCCGTCGCCGACATCCAACCTTGTCCCGGATTTCAGGAAGAGTGAGCCCGTCAGGTAGGTACCCGGCTTGAAGGTGACGGTACCACCCGATTTCGCGGCGGCGTCCATTGCCTTCTGGATGGAGACCGTGTTCAGTGTCGAACCATCGCCCTTAGCCCCGTAGTCATTGGCCAGGAAGGTCTTTGCGGCTGCGTGCGCTGTATACGCAGTCAAAACCAGAGCACAGGCAAAGAGGACAGCCCGGGGGTCGCAAATCATTCGTGTGGACCTCCAGAGACCAGGTGGATCGTTCCCAGCAAACCCGAGGCGACAGGCTTGACCTGGTTCAGATCCTGCATCTGAAACCGGTCTCCATACTTTGCGATGAGCGGCTGGTAATTGTGGGGCGGTAAAGCTGCCCACGCATTGATGGCCGTGTTATACACCTTGATCACCAAACGGTTCTGTCCCTGTTTCACAAAGCCGGATACGGCAAGCCGGTACGGTGGACGCCATAGCGATCCCACGCGGCGTCCATTTATATAAACGATAGCCGCTTCCCGTACCGGCGGGTCGTACCAGGCTCTCATGCCTGGTCCCTTGAGCTTGGCCGGCATGGTCAAGGCTGTGCCGCCATCAACATCAAGAAAAACCGCCCCCGCCGGCATCCGACCCAGCGTGAAATCGCGCTCATACACCGCCTCTCCGGAGTAGAACCTGGTTGCGGGATCGCTTATCCAATCGGCCAGAACATGTTCGGAGATGGACCTGTTTGTCGCCGTGAAGGTGACCTTCCAGTCCGCGCTCAAATCCGCTATCTGAGCACCAGGGTGGTCGATAGAGGGTAAGTGCGAAGGCGTGTCGCTAAAAACGAAAATGGCCGATTCGTAAGCCGCCAGGTTCAGGGGGACCGCGGCCGTGCCGGCGTAAGCAAACCCGGCAACCGTAGCCCCGGTATCGGCACTCCATCGCTGGCCGAAGGTGTGCGCGGTCGCGAAGGCTGCTCGTACATTGACGGGATGATTCGAGGTATTGGCGACGAAGTAGATGTCTGCGGCGGGCAGCTTGCGGCGAATGAAGCCGATATCGTCGTTGTCACCTTCCAGTTGGAAGTCGGGGCGGACGGCTTTGTGGAGGGCTTCTCCGAGAGCCGATTCGCCCGCAACCAATGTCGATGTGGAACTGTTGAACAGCTGGCGAGAAAGCAACGAGATCTCAGCCCCGCTTTGGCCATTTGCGTCGAGTGCAGGGGCGCGGCCCACCGCGATTGTTTTGCCTCCAGCGGCAACGTACTGCTGAATCTTGCGCAGCGTCTCCACGGGAATGCGGTCGGTCGGGGGAATGACGAGCACCGGGTAGTGGATACCAATTTTGTCGATCGCATCGGCATCGATGTAATCGACGTTATAGCCGGCGGAAAGAATCGACGACATGATCGCCGGCGTGACCAGCCGATCCATCTCTGCAGTCACGCTGACCTTGCCTGGCGAAAAACTTGCCCAGGCATCGTCAGTGGGCAAGAGCAGCGCTACCTGGTTGGCAGGTTGACCCTGGCGAAGGAGAAAGCTGGTGCGCTCGATGTAACGGGTGACCTCCGGCATCACTGGATGCCAGGGGTTATGGTCATTGAAGACGGCCGCGGCATAAAGCGACCAGCCCGGCTCGCCAACCTGTGGAGGGGAATACGGCCAGCCGTGACCAATGATCTGGTTGACCCCGATTAGAAAATGAAGGTCCACCTCCGCCTTCATATCCAGAGGCGTCGCCCGGAACACGGGGGAATGAAGCCAGGTAAACGTCTCCGCCGATGTTATGTTATTGCCGAACAGGTGGTTTGCCGAGGTAGCCCAGCGCAGGGTTGAGAATGCTCGCCAGTGGGGGCCCTCGCCCTCCGCCAGCGCCACCAATCGCTGGCTGGACAGACTTACCGCCGGCTCTCCGTAGGTTTGGGAACGAAACCTGGTGTGATGAGCGATCGCCCACGCATTGATCTGGCTAAGGTAATTCTCGTCGACCAGTTCGGTCAGCGTCTTTCCCCAGTCATGGCGAACTCTTTCTGCTTCCGCCGTACCGCCGGCCAACAGCTCCGGCAGATGGGGCAGCAGATCGTAACCGCGACGGCGCCTGAATTCGGCCGGCAGATCGGGTGTCCAATCTGCGCCGTAGGCTTCGAGCGAATCGGAGAAGACAGCATAGGGCGGCGCCGAACCAAAGGCCTTGACCAGCGGCTTGCCAACCGCATTGAGATGGTTTGCGACGACCTTTTGGCTGAAAGGATCCAGAACCCAGCCCTCGGCGCCGACGGCAGCACGTTTCACCCGCTGGCCGGTGTGACTGGCGATAAAGACAAGAGCCGTTCGAGGAGTTGTGCTCGGCGGCAGATCGTTGGTTCTTCCCGGCGCCAGCAGCTGAGCAGGCGCGGCCTGCCAATGTTTCGGATCTCCATGGACGATTGAAATGGAAATTACCGATTCACCCTCCGCCAAAGCGAACCCTGGCAGCTTCGTCGCCCCCGGCGGCACCGCAAGCTGGGCTACGCGAAGGCGCCCCGCTGCCTCTTGGAGTGTGGTGGCCGGCCCTCCGTAAGGCCAGCCGCTGCCCAGTGTAACGTCCAGGCGAAGACCGAGTTCGCGGGCTTCGCTTGCGGCGTAGCTCACGTCATCCAACATCGATGAACTCAGGAACGGCTCATTGACCAGGTGTTTCGCTGGATCGTCGACGACCTGGGGATAAACGAAGGCCAGTTCCGCTCCGCCGATACCATCTGCCTTCATCTCTTCCAGTTCGCGGCGGATCTCGGCCTTTTCCGCCACCACGCCGAACCACCACCACCGCATCATGGGCCTGGAATCGTCGGGTGGATGCTCAAACTGGGTCTTCAGCTGCGCAATCGTTGTTTGCGCTCGCAGCGGGGGCACAGCGCCCTGCAGAACTCCGGCAAGGCACCAGGAAAAAAGAAGCGTATTACGAGCCCAGACCAGTTGAATCATCGATTTGATACCCCGTTGCAACTTGCTTCACCGGCAACGAAGGTTGGGTGCCCATGAGCCCGGTTTTGGTTTGAGTGGGACCACTGCTCTTTCCCTCTGACCCTCGATTCATCCGGCGCACTTAGCGGTCAACATCGGTCGAATCCCACTCAAGCCAAAACCGGGCTTGAATGGGGGCACCCAACCTTCGTTGTCGATGAAGCTCCAAAGCAAAGCCCGGCTATTCAATATAATCGGGAGCTTTCTTGAGGCGATGGAAGGTTGAAGGATCGTGCTCGATCCAGAGCTGCGCGCCGCTCTGCTTCAGGTATGCTTCCATCGCCGCGCGGCTGGCCATCGTCTGCTCCTTATTCGCCTCATCCTGGGGAGGCCGGGAAGCCGTTCGCTCGGCCGCATAGTGCCACAAGTCACCCGCGATCAGCACGGGGCCGGTCTTGGGCAGCTTCAACGCCAGAACCTGGTGCCCGGGCGTATGCCCCGGAGCGGATTTGATGACGACGCTGGCATCGCCGAAAACATCATAGTCGGCGTTGGTGAGGATAATCGTCTTGCTGTTACGCAGCCGGTTATAAACCGATTGCTCTTTAGGACTGGCAGCAAACATCGCATCCCGCTCCGCCGCATGAACCAGCCACGTCGAGCCGGCGAACGCGTTGGCATTCGCGACGTGATCGAAATGATAATGAGAAAGCGCAACGTAGGTGATCTTTTCCGGTGGATAGCCCAGCGCCGCCATTTGCGGCAGCAAAGGCCGGGGAGAACTTACCGTATCGCCATGTGAGAATTGGGTCACCGGCTTGTCGTCGTTGAACGCACTGTCCGGAATCACGCCGGCATCCCACATCAGGGTTCCCTTGGGATGAACGATCAGATAGCACGGCACTACCATCTCGGGGTTCTTCACGTCCCCTGGATTCAATCCGTAGGTCAGCGGGTCTTCCCCTTTGATCAAGCCGCAGTCAAACAGATACACGCGCAGGGACTTCACCGGTGCTGCAGTTTTCTGTCCCGGCGACGACGCGACCGCCAGCGCAAAAACAAGCAGCGAAACCAGCGCTGCACAAATCTTCAAACCTCTCATCATGGTTCCTTCACTCTCTTTCGCTGCCTCATTTGATCACGGGCGACAACGCAATGGAGGTAAGCCCCAGTAGAAAAAATAGAAACATGAGCGCCAGATAGAGCCGGACACGGCTGCTGGCCCCGCGGAATTCCTTCCACACGAACACTCCCCAGAGCGCGGAAATCATGGTGTTGCCCTCACCCATGGAGAAGGAAGTTGCCGGGCCAATCATCGGCACATAGGAAGCGACGAAATTGGCGATAGTTCCCACACCCCAGATAAGTCCTCCGGCGATGCCCCAGGCATGCGCGTTCCAGCGCCCCCTGACATAATCCTTCAAGCTTAGCGACGACCCGGTGAGGGGCCTGCGCATCAACAAATAAATCATGGGCAATGCCGATGCTAAGGCGCCGAGAGAAAAGACGGCGTATACGGTATAAGGCTCGAGGTGCCCCGGGCCGCCCAGAGACTTGGCTACCAATGGATAGAAGAGCCCGGCTCCAATGCCTCCAAGGACACTGAGAAGTATGCCCTTTGCCGCATTTCCTCCAGTCTGCGATATCCCTTTGTAGGCCAGGGCGTCGAGAGCAATCGCGACGCAGACAAGAGCAATCCCGGAGAAGATGAGCACTGGATTGCCCGCCGGGGAAACGACATAGTTGAGCACCGCTCCCACCACCAGCGCCAGGCCGGCGCCAATGGGAAACGCTACCGCCATGCCGGCCACAGAGATTGCGGCCACGATCAGGATATTGCCCACGCTGAAAACAGCTCCTCCGGCGAAAGCCAGCCACAGGCTACGCTGGCTGGCGGCGTGCAGGTTCATGAAAAAGCTCTCCGGCGAGGACCGATCCGTTTGCCCCAGGGTGAGGCCGAAGATCAGCGAACACAGCAACAGACCCACCGTGTAGTCAAAGTAGTAAAGCTCGAAGGGCCATTTACCGGTGATCTTTTGGGTGTTTGCCCAGGTTCCCCAGCAGAGCATGCTGAGCGTCATCAGGAAGAGCGCGAGCCCATAGGTCTGCGGTGTGAACATGGCGCTCCCGGCTGGGTTTGGACGAGCCCTCCTATCATCCCATAACCGCCTGCGTCCCCCGCCCAGAGTTCGTCCTAGCACAAAAGAGGTACCTAAGTGTCTTGCACAGTTAAGACTTTCCACACGCCTCGCGCGTACAGTGTTTACGTGGATGTTCGCGGCCCAAGGGCCGGTCAAGTGCGATCGGGTTTTCCACGCAGGGTGATGGATGTCCGAACTTGCAGCAGCAATCATCGAGCGGGAAACTACACCCGCGCGGGGAGAAAGTTTTTACCGGCCTGGTCTTGATGTTCTCCGTGCGTTGGCTTTTTTGCTGGTGTTTATTGCCCATGGCCTGGCGTGGCATATCGACAAGCCAACGCAACTCGGGGCCATTGCCCGCGCCGGAGAATTCGGTGTCTGCGTCTTTTTCTTTCTTAGCTCCTACCTGATTACAGAACTGTTGCTGCGCGAAAAACGCGATACCGGCACCATCCTTATTCCAGCGTTTTATATCCGGCGAATCCTTCGTATCTGGCCGCTCTACTTCGCCATGATCGCCTTTGGCGCTTTTTACGGGCTCTTTTCACCTGAGAATACCGTTTCTCTCGCCTGGGGTATCTCGCTGGTGTTTTTGTTCACGAATTGGTACACCGTAGGACACGGCTATCCCCCCGGATTCCTTTTTCCCTTATGGAGCATATCCCTGGAGGAACAGTTCTACCTGGTTTGGCCGTGGTTGGTAAAGTACCTGAGCCCCGGTGGTTTGCTGGGCATCGCTTCCCTGCTATTCGCCGCCGCCTACCTGACGCTCGCCCTCCTGCTGGGGCAAAAGCAGAGCCTGGATCCAGCCATCTGGGTCAATAGCCTGGTGCAGTTTCAGTTTTTTGCGCTCGGAACGATGGCCGCAATCGGGCTTCGCGGGCGGGTTCCCCATCTTGCCAAACCTCTGCGCTGGGCACTCTTCTTTGCCGGCCTGCTGGGTATGCGCGCCGCGCAAGCTGTCGTCTTTGCCAACGATCCCAGCCTTCCCCACGACTTCGCGCACATTGCGCCGCGCTTCCTGATCGCGCTTCTGGGATGTCTCTGTCTCTTCTTCAGCCTGCTGCCATTGACCGCCGGCAGAATGCAGAAGCCCTTCATCTACCTGGGAAAGATATCCTATGGGTTATATGTCTACCACGTGCCGTGGCTCGGCGCTGCAAAGCATATACTCCATTTTCTTGCCGGAAACCTCAGCCCGGGCGCCTCGCAGCTATGCACGATGGCGATTGCGCTTCCTGGCACCATCGTGACCGGCATGCTCTCCTACCGCTACCTGGAAAGCCCATTTTTGCGTTTCAAGAGGCGGTACACGGTGGTGCGATCGCGTCCGGTGTAGAAGCGGATTATTTGGTGTAGCAGCTGTCTCGACTATTCCAAAAAAGGACTCAAACGGTGTCCTGTCGAGTTTTCCGCAGGGCATTACTCGGAGTCATTGCAGAATCTAAGTTATCCTCCAGTTAGAGATTCTGCTTAGCACGCTACTCTCAACATAGCTCTTAAAAATACACCTTATCCGCATCGTTCCGCCCGGATGTCCGAGCATTGTGTCAGGGCGAACGCGAACACGTTCAAGACGATTCAGCGCTCAGGCACGTACCTCTACGCTTCGTCAACCCGCGCACTCTATTTCCCTTACCTGTTTCTAAACAATCCGGCTGTCTCCCTCAAGGCGCGATGCCAATGCACGAACGGGTCTATACGGAGGCCTGGATGCAAATCTCAGCGCCGCCAGCGGAGCAGTGTGCCTATGACTCCAACTGTTCTTATGAGGTCGGTACTCATGACAAATCACTACCCTCTTCCCTGCACCGGGTCCATGCGCCCGCGCGCCCTCTGCTATTTACCCCTTCTCCTACTCTCCTCCTTGTTTCAGCCCGCGCTTAGCCGGGCGCAAACATTGACCTCACTCTCGATCTCGCCCAACCAGCCTTCGGTGGTTATCGGGGGAACGACCCAGCTCACGGCGACGGCAACTTACTCCGACGGCTCATCCAATGACATCAGCAGCGGCGTCGCCTGGAGCTCCGCCGATCCGCGGATTGCCATTATCTCCGGGAGTGGGGTCGTATCAGGATCGGCTACGGGAAACGTTGCCATCACAGCCAGCTATCAGGGACAAACTGCCTCCACGGCCATATCCAGCTCCATGGGCAACGTCCAATGGAGTGGCCCTCTGACCATCACCCAGGGAGGCACCTACTCAGGCAACTGGAAGAGTACGGATCCGAATACACCAGCGGTTACGGTTGCCACAACTGCGCCCGTGGTTATTCAGAATTCCTATGTGACCGGTCCCAATGACCTCATTGATGATCCCATTTATGGAAATAATCTTACGGTTAAGAACGTCATTGGCCTGGGCGTCAATCCGAATGTAAAGGGTCAAGCGAATGGTCTGTTTGTCGACGCCCAGAATCCTGTTTTGCTCGATGTGGAAAACTGTTACTTCGAAGACGTGCGGTTTGGCGTCTATGTCCGTGGCTATGGGGGAAATCGCGATGGGGTCCAGACAGTTACGATTCTGAATAACCGCGGCCGTAACATGCTCGGTCTCGAGAGTGATGGCAACAGCGGTTACTTACCGGGCGAAACCAATTGGCAGTGGGCGCACGCAATCCAGTTCAGCGCGATGGCGTCCGTACCCGGCATCAGGATAGCCTGGAACGAAATCATCAATTATCCCTACCAGAGCCTGGTGAATGAAAATGTCAACATGTTCGACTCCGGGGGTACATCGAGCAGCCCCGCCGAATTCCACGACAACTATATTCAGGGAGCTTATGCCTACAATCCCGCCACCGATAGCTACAATGGCGGCGGCTTCGTGACCGATGGCAGCGGCTTTGACACCGTGGCAACCGCGTCGGCTTATCACAACGTCTACGACAATCAGATCGTGGGCACTGTAAACATGGGAATTGAATTCAGCACTGGGCACGACAACGTAGCGTGGAACAATACCGTCATCGCCAGCGGCTTGCTTCCCAATGGAACAAAGATTCCCTCCCAGAACGTGGGAATTGTCATCGACGATGTCTATGGAAACATTAAAAACGGCAGTATGTACAACAACGACATGTACAACAACACCGTGGGGTGGATGTGCTGGGCGGCGCGATGTGCCTGGGATGGATACCGGAACGATGAATACTTTCCGAACAATAGCAGTGACTACTTCACGAACCAATCTATCTCTGCAAACCCGATCACCCTGCAAGCGGAAAACAGTGAATATTCGACCTGGCTGGCGAAGATCAGCTCCAATGGAATGATTGTCGGCCCCGTGGCCCCGGTAAGCCCAAGTTCAGGCACCGGTTCCTCCTCAGCGTCCACTATTTCAACCGCCCGCTGGTACAACATCGTGAACACAAATAGCGGCCTGTGCGTTGATGCCCTTAACTGGGGCGATCTCGATGGGACCGTGGTGGATCAATATACCTGCGGCGGTGCGCAGACAAACCAGGAGTGGCAATTCCAACCTGCAGACAGCGGGTACTACCAGATAGTCAACCGCAATGCCTTGACCCAGACAGGCCACAATCTCGTTTGGGAGGTGGTTGGAGGACCTTATGCCACGGCAAACCAGGTAGCCATCGAACTGTGGAGTTACGGCGGAACAACGAACCAAGAGTGGATGCCGGTGTCACTGGGAAACGGCGCCTACAAGTTTATCGCCCGCAACAGTTCCAAGTGCCTTGATGTTCCAGGAGCCTCGTCAGCAGTTCTCCTCGGATTGCAACAATACGATTGCAATGGAACCGGGGCGCAATCTTACACGCTACAGCAAAAGTAGCAATTACCCGCGCCCGCTCGCCGCCGGATTATTTGATGTAGTAGCCGCTCACTCGCCAATAGCCCTTGGCGAACGCCAGGGTCATCGTCTCCACTGCCTCTCGCCGGTTGGCAAAGCTGGCGCTGTAGTGAAGCACCACATACTGGCCCTCGGGAGCTCCCGGCACCATGGTGGTGTAACTGGCGTCAATAAGTTCGCGCGACAATAGCGCGCCCGTCCCGGCGCGCGCCTTCTCCAGTTGCTTGGCGAACGAATCCCGGTCGAGCTGGGTACGGATCAGCATGCCTGTATAGGCATAGCTGTCGGCGTAGCGCCCATGGTCAAGGTAGCCAAGAAACCCCAAAGCCTGGCGCTCCGCCGCCTGCTCATCGCCAATATGCGGGTCCGCAGACGGTTCCGCTTGTTGCATTCCAGAGGGTGGGGGCGTCTGCGCGGCCGTCTGCGCGATCATGAGACGCCCATGTACCAAGCTGCCTAGCACCGCGACCAGGACTATGCCGCGTGCGCAAAGGAAAAGCGTTGCCCTAATGGGCGTATTTAACTGAGCATCCATAAGGGCGGGTATAGGCGGTTTGCACCGGTTGGCCAGCCATGGCTTCGGTGAGCGCCGTAGATACGTAATTCTTCGACGATGGAATGTCCGAGGTGTCTGTCGTGGGATGATCGTCGATGGCGCCGGCGTAGATCAGCTTGCCACTGGGATCGATGATGAACATGTTGGGTGTGGTCTTGGCATCGTAAAGATGTCCGATGGCGCCGCTGGGATCGAGGATCGCTGCGGTCGGCTTAGCACCCATCTTCTTCATGTAGGCATTTTCCGCGGCGGCATCGACATACCCCTGCGTGCCGGGAGCGGAGGAGATGATGGTGAGCCACACCACGCCCTTCGCTGTCCACTGTTTCTGCAGGGACTGCATATTCCCGCTCTCGTAGTGCTTGATGGTGTAGGGACAATCGTGGTTGTGCCACTCCAACACAACGAACTTGCCGCGATATTCATCCAGGCTCTGGGTCTTGCCCGCGGAGTCGGCTCCATGGAAGTCTGGCGCCGGACTGCCGACCTGGGCGGCACGGGCAGAGGAGGCGAAAGCGATGGACAGGGCTGCGGCCAAAATTGCGGCCATGCGGACATGGACGGTATTTTTCCGGGTCATCGGCTAATCCTCTTAGGTTATGGCTGCCCGGATTCCTGCTACGCACTACCAACTAGAGCAGCGTATGCGGTTTCTTCGAGGAAAACCGCATTAAGGTTAATGGTCTGGTTGAGCCCCAGCAGGAAATCGGGGGTCCATAGAGGCTTGGGGGTCTTGCTTCAGCCCAGCCTCCTGTTTCTCCTTAGGGCGATTCTGAAGCTGGTCAAGCGCCCCAAAGACGATGCCCGGCGTGAGCACCTCGGGCAGCGTCATCGCCGGCTGCCCTGGAAGGTAAAAAACGTAGGTCGGCACCCCACTGCGTCCAAGTTCAGTTAGGGCCGAAGCGATAGCTTCATCATGCTTGGTCCAGTCGGCCCGGACCAACACGATTCCGGAGTCATGCAGGCGCCGCCGCACATCCGGCCGATTAAGCACAGCACGCTCATTCACCTGGCAGCTCAGGCACCAGCGGGCGGTGAAATCAACAAACACGGGACGCCCCTGGGCGCGATATTGCTCGACAGAAGCCCGGCTGTAAGATTCCCAACCGGCCTGGCTGGAACCAGAGCCCGTGCGGGCGGTACCCGAGTCCGTCGCGGGAAACTGCCACAGCGCATAGAGCGGTACGGCCACGGCCAGCAGGATGACTGCGGTGGCAAAGACCGAGGGCACTCTCCGTGCCGGCCAGCGGCCAAGAATCCAGCCGGCTATCCCCAGCAACAGAAAGGCCACCAGGAGGGCAGTCAGGGCGTCCACCCCGGCCGCGGAGGCAAAAAGCCAGACAAGCCAGATGACGGTGCCGAAGATAAAGACCGAGGTGGCCTGCTTCAATACTTCCATCCAGGCGCCGGGCCGGGGCAAATGGCGCATCCACAGAGGATGGAAGGTGAGCAGCACATAAGGTGCGGCCAAACCCAGGGCAAGAGCGGTGAAGACGGCGAAGGCCACGGCTGCGTTTTGCGCCAGGGCGAAACCAATGGCCGCGCCCATAAAAGGAGCAGTACAGGGAGTGGCCACGACCATGGCCAGCACCCCGGTAAAAAAGCTGCCGGCATAGCCATGGCGTGAGGCCAGGCTGGAACCAGTATTGGTTACGGTCAACCCGATCTCAAACATACCGGCCAGCGAAAGCCCCAGGAAAAAGAGCAGCAGAGCCATGACCGCGATAAAACCGGGCGACTGGAACTGGAAGCCCCAGCCCAGTTGACGTCCGCCCGCCCGAAGACCCAGCAGTAGAGCCACCACGCCCCAGAAGGAGACCAAAATCCCCAGCGCATAGACCAGGCCGTGGGCGCGGACGTGGCTATGGTGGTGCCGGGAAGCCTCCACCAGGGATAGACCCTTGATAAAGAGGACGGGAAAAACACAGGGCATCAGGTTCAGAATCACGCCGCCCAGGAAGGCCAGGGAGAGGAAGCGTACAAGCTTGAGGAACCCGGTGGAGGATGCTGCGGCAGTGACCGCCGGCAAGGGGCCAGGCGAAGCGTGGATCTCGTAGGCCGTCCCATCGCCCAGCAGAAGAACGCCGTTTAGTTTCGCCAGCTGGTCATGGAAGTTTACATCCCGCTTAAGCGAGATCTGTATCCCACCATCTACGCCCTGGACGGGTTGAGGCGCGGCATTTTCGAGCTGGCTTTGATCCAGTGGAAAGAACTCGGCGTTGGTGGCTGGATGACCGGTAAGGGCAAGAGCAAAACCGCTGGGAGTCGTTCCGAAAACCGCCTTGACCGAGGACGGGAGCGGCTGCGGCAAAAGGCTTTGGAAGCGATCAAACAGCGCCTGGCGGCTAGGGTCAGCGGGGCCTTGCTGGGCCGCAATCTGCAGCGGCAGGGCCAGGTCGGCCTTCCCCGGAATGCACACCTCACGGCAAACCAACCAATTGACATGGGCCGAAAGCGGCGCAGTGGAGGGTGCCTTGACGGTTGAGTCCGCGGTCAGGGTAATGGGGAACAGCACCTCGTTTTCGTAGCCAAAATCCATCAGCGGGCCCAGCGGCAGGCGCCGGGGTGCGGGGAACTGCATGGCTCCGGCGGTGATGCCCGCGGGGAGGTTCCACTTGATGGTTGGCGGCTCTCCGGAGTCACCGGCGTTGATCCAATAGACGTGCCAGCCTTTATCCAGGGTGAAGTGGAGGCCGACGAGGGCATTGCCTCCGGGCTGGATGGAATCGTGAAGCGGAAGCAACTCCACCGTGAGGTGCTGAGCCCGGACGGGGCCGGCAACCGGCTGGGGCGTGTCGGCTGCCTTCGCAGCCGGGACCATCGCCAAACCGGCACACAGGATCAGCAGGAGGAAATTCCGGAACAAAGCGCGTTGGCGAAACCTAGGCATAGGAAGGCACAGCGGCTCCTTACTTTATATTGTAGCCGCTTAGGCCCGCGCCAAGCGGGCGTGTTCCTTGTAGATACAGCGGTCCATCACCACCAGGATGCCGTCCGCCTCGGCCCACTTGACCGCTTCTTCGTGACAGACGCCCTCCTGAAGCCACAGGTAGGGGATTTTGAGCCGCATCACGTCTTTGACGATTTCGGGGACATACTCGGAAGCGCGGAATACGTCCACCAGGTCGATTTTTCCCTCTGCGGCGTAAGCGTCATCGAGCGTGGGATACGCCTTTTCCCCTAGTACTTTGGTTACCGTGGGGTGAATCGGGATGATGCGATAGCCTTCCTGCTGCATGTATTTGGATACGTAGAAGCTAGGGCGGTCGGGCTTATCGGTGAGCCCTACTACGGCGATAGTTTTGCTCTTTTCCAGGATGGTGCGAATGGTTTCAGGCTGATTCAATGCGCTTCCTCAGGGGTATTGGATGCATCAGTCCACGTCGGCGGATTCTTCGATTGCAGCCGGTGGAACTGCTGTCGGGCCTTCAGGCTGGCTATCGGCCGCGGTATCCGCCACACCACCCTGCCGGCGCATGATCAGATAGCCGCGGATGAACGGGTCCAGATCGCCATCGAGCACGCGATCAACGTCCCCCACTTCGACGCGGGTGCGCAGGTCCTTGGCAATGCGATAGGGTTGCAGCACGTAAGACCGAATCTGTGAACCGAAGTTGATTTCCAGCTTGGAGTCTTCCAACTTCTTCGAAATCTGCTTCTTCTTCTCTAACTCGTACTCGTAAAGCCTGGAGCGCAGCATCTTCATCGCCTTTTCCTTGTTCTTGTGCTGGGAGCGCTCATTCTGGCATTGCACCACGATGTTGGTGGGCAAGTGGGTGATGCGCACCGCGGAGTCGGTGGTGTTCACGTGCTGACCGCCTTTGCCGCCGGAGCGATAGGTGTCTATGCGCAGCTCCTCAGGCCTTATATCGATGGTGATCGAATCATCGATCTCGGGCGAGACAAAGACGCTGGCGAAGGAGGTGTGGCGGCGCTTGGCCTGGTCAAAGGGCGAGATGCGCACCAACCGATGGACGCCTGTCTCCCCCGAAAGCTGCCCATAGGCGAACTCTCCGGTCACAGTGAAAGTAGCCGATTTGATGCCCGCCTCTTCGCCGTCCTGATAGTCATTCATCTCCGTCTTGAAGCCGTTGCGTTCGGCCCAGCGGAGATACATGCGCATGAGCATTTCCGCCCAGTCCTGAGATTCCGTGCCCCCGGCCCCAGGGTGAACAGTCACGATGGCATTCAGCGGATCGGTCTCCTCGGAGAGCATGGTGCGAGTCTCGAGTTGCTCCACGAATTCGCTTAGGGACTTGATCTCGCGCTCCAACTCAGGCTGGACCGCCTCGCCCTCATTGGCAAGTTCGAAGTAGGCATCGATATCGCCGGTGCGGCGCACCAGCTCGTTCTCCATGGCAAGCTGGCCCTCGAGACGTTTCCGCTCGCGCATGAGCACTTGCGACTCGGATGGGTTGGACCAGATGGCGGGATCGGATAGTTTCGACTCTAGGGTAGCCAGTTCCCTGTCGATGCGTGCGTGGTCAAAGATACTCCCGAAGGTCGCGAACCTTGTCGCGCACCGGAGCGTAAGCAAATTCGAGTTCATTCGACATGAGGCTTAACCGTTTTCTCTAGAAGTGCAGCCGTTGCGCACGGCGCAGTGTGGCGCGTCCAGCGGAGGCAAGAACACCAATGCTGATTATCCCACAGAGATAGGCGAACAGGTCACCATGCACGGTGTAGAAGGTAAGGTCACTGCGATACCCATACCTGGCGGCCAGCGAGGTAAGCGCGTGGCGCGGGATGCTGGCGGTGAGCCTTCCGTAGGGATCGATGATGGTAGTGAGGCCGGTGTTGGTGTCACGCAACAGCCAGCGGCGATTTTCCACCGCGCGCATGCGCGACATATCGAGCGTTTGCCAGGGCGCGCAGGTGTCGCCGTACCAACCGTCATTCGAGATGTTCACCAGCACCTGGGCGCCGCGCTTCACGAATAGCCGTATCTCGTCGCCAAATATTTCCTCGTAGCAGATGAAGACGCCGAAGCTGTGATCGTCGGTTTTAAAGACGATGCGGCGCCATCCATGGGTCATGTCGCCGGCCTGCTGGGTAAGGTTCTTGGCAAAGGAAAAAAACTGCTTATACGGTATGTACTCGCCCCAGGGAACCAGGTGGATCTTGTCGTATCGGCCAGCGACTGCGCCATCGGCTCCCACGAAGAGCGCGGAGTTGTACATGTCGGCGTGGAGACCATTGGGATCGAGCGAAGTGGTGCCCACGATCACCGGGGCGTGCGTAGTGAGCGCCAGCGTGCGCAGGGCGGCGAGCAGGCGCGGATCCTTGTCAAGAAATGGCGCTGGCGATTCCGGCCACACGATGACGTCGGGAGTAGACGGAGCAGCTGGACAATCGGGGGTAACCGGATAGGAGTTGAGTTCGGGCATGCCGGCCAGGTACGGCCCGCAGGTACGAGTGCTGAGCTTAATGAATTGGCTCATGTGCTCGTCATACTCGGAGCCGGGCCAGCTGTTGTCCTGGTTGACGTTCAGGTTTTGCTGTAACAACACCGCGGTGGCCTGCACAGGCGCCGCGGGTGGCGCAAAATGATCGCCGTTCTGCAGCACCAGCGCCAGCAAAAGGCTGCTAATGAAGATGAGCAAACGGCGCTTGGGGGCGACCAGGCCCCAGACAATGAGCGCGTTGCCCGCGACCAGCACGAAGCTGAGACCGTAGACGCCGGTGAAGGGAGCCAACTTGGTCAACGAATAGTTGTCAATTTGGGAATAACCCAGCGAGTCCCATGGAACCTTGGTTAATCGAGCTGACAACACCTCGAGGGCAGCCCAGAAGAAGGGCGCAGCCAGAAGCGCGCGGGAGGTGCGGAAGGCCCTGGCCGTAAACGTGAGCATCAGGCCGAAGGCGGCGAAGTAGAGCCCCAGTATCAGACTGTAAGCAATCAGGATGCCGGCCGAAATGAACGGAGGCAGGCCGCCGTAGTACAGCATGGTCTGGTAGATCCAATAGCAGTTGCCGGCAAACCACAGGACTCCCATGACATAAGCGGCGAAGGTTCCGCGCACCAGTGCCTTGGGGTGGCGCAGGTTTTCGTCCGAGAGCAGCCCATAGAACAGCGGCACAAAGGCTAGCCAGGCAAAGAAAGTGCGCCGGTAAGGCACCGGACCCATGATCGAAAACGGCAATAACAGCAGCGCGGCCGAAAAAATGCCGAGCAGCCAGGGTTGCCGTACCAGCTTACTCATGGCGGGAGTCTACCATCCCGTGTGGGATGAACTTCTCCATCCTGCATGACGCAGAAAGCGTTACAATCATTCCCGATGATAGTTGCCATCTTTTTCATGCGGCTGTTTGAGTTCATGTTCTTCGCCGGGATCGCTGGATCTGCGGTGGTCGTGGTGATTAGTTTTATCGAAGATCTGCAGTTGCTGGTAGGTGAGTGAACCTGCATTATCTTTCGTTGACGCTGAGCGGCAAGCAACATAGACTCAGGTCTGAGCTTCGATCCAGACCGCGACTGTCCCCGGTCGCGGGATTGACAACCTAGCCTATATTGATGGCTTCCGAACGTACAACCAGTGCACCATCCATAGCCTCCAACCGGGTAAAGCTGGTCGTCGCCTCTTCGGTGATGCTCACCTTCATATCGTTCTGGCGCGCCGCAGCGGTGGTGCTGAACGATCTCGGCTCTTCTGCCTTTTACGCGGGCGGCATTGCGGAAGAAGCGGTGGGCAAGTCTGCTCCGTGGTTCATCCTGGGCGTAATGCTCTTCTCCTTTGCGGTGCGCGCCGTATATGTGGAGAGCTGCTCGATGTTCACCCGCGGCGGCGTTTATCGCGTGGTGAAAGAGGCTCTAGGCGGAACCTTTGCCAAGCTCAGCGTTTCCGCGCTGATGTTCGACTACATCCTGACCGGACCCATTTCGGGCGTTTCCGCAGGGCAATACATTACCGGCCTGCTTAAACGAGCTGATGACGGTGGCCGCCGCTCATAGCTGGCTGCCGGGCGCCATGCTGAGCGGACACCATGTGGCGCCGCAGCTCCCCGTGGACTTTACCTCGGCGGCCTTTGCAGCAATCGTCACCGTGTATTACTGGTGGCAAAACCTGAAAGGCATCGAAGAGTCGAGCGACAAGGCTCTGGAAGTCATGAAGATCACCACCGTCATGGTGGTGATTCTGCTCGTCTGGGGCATTTATTCAGCCTTCCACGTAGGGGCCCATCTGCCGCCATGGCCTTCGCCTTCTACCCTGCACTTCAGCAAGGATGCCCTGGGCTTTCTGGGCTACACGCGGCTGCCGGCGGTGCTGGGCTTGTTCGGGATCATCATGGCATTCGGCCATTCCGTTCTGGCCATGAGCGGCGAAGAAACGCTGGCCCAGGTGAATCGCGAGATCGAGCACCCCAAGCTCAAGAACCTGAAACGCGCCGCCATCGTCATTGCGATTTACAGCTTTCTGTTTACCGGTTTCGGTTCGCTGCTGGCAGTGATGTTGATTCCGGACTCAGTACGCGTGCCGGTTTACCGCGACAATCTGATCGCCGGCCTGGCGATGTACATGGTCGGGCCGCAAGTGCTGCGGATCATCTTCCGCGTCTTTGTCGTTCTGGTCGGCTTTCTTATTCTCTCCGGCGCCATTAATACCTCAATCATCGGTTCCACCGGTGTATTGATGCGCATTGCCGAAGACGGAGTGCTGACGGACTGGTTCCGCCGGCCGCATCGCAAATTCGGCACCAGCTACCGGATCGTGAACCTGGTGGCGGGGATGCAGCTTTTCACTATCGTGGCCAGCCGGGGAAACGTTATCGCGCTGGGTGAAGCGTATGCCTTTGGTGTGATCTGGAGTTTTACCTTCAACAGCCTGGCCATGCTGGTGCTGCGCTGGAAGTACAAGGGGGAGCGCGGCTGGAAGGTGCCCCCGAATCTGCGCATCGGCAAGCGGGAGATCCCGATCGGGTTGATCTCGGTGTTTATGGTGCTGCTGACCACGGCGATTGTGAACCTGTTCACCAAATCGGTGGCCACGGTAAGCGGCATTCTGTTTGCAGCTACCTTCTTTATCATTTTCACCATCTCGGAACGCGACAACCGGCGACGGAGAACGACGACCGAGCTGCAAATGAAAGAGCACTTCCAGCTGGAGCACGAGGACACGGTGGGGCGTGAGGTGCTGCAGATCAATCCTGGATGCGTGGTGGTCACCATGCGCGATGCCAATAACCCCTTTGCGCTGAAGTGGACGCTGGCCCGCACGAATACCGGTGATCAGGATGTAGTGGTGCTGACGGCGCGCATGGTGGGCGCCGGGGGACCGGCGTTGCTCTCCACCTCGGATCAGCTGTTCAGCGAATACGAGCAGATGCTGTTTACCAAGGCGGTTTCTGTGGCGGAGAGCTTTGGCAAGCACATCTCGCTCCTGGTGGTGCCGGCGGGCGACATCTTTGCCGCGCTGGTGCAGACGGCGAATTCGCTCGAAGCAGCGGCCGTGGTCTCAGGGCTTTCGAGCAAGATGAGCGCCCACGAGCAAGCCTACCGCGTAGGTCAGGCGTGGGAAGCACTGCCCGAGCCCAAGAAGCAGATTACCTTCTACGTCGTTTCCCCGAATGGTGAGGCGGAGTCGTTCCACATCGGCCCGCACGCGCCCTCACTGCAGGCGGATGATGTGGAGCTGGTGCACCGCCTGTGGCTGAACTTCCGTCGCGATCCGGAAATGCAGGACCTGCACCATAGCGACATTGTGACCCATGCATTGACCCGGCTGGCGGCCGAGTACGCGCGCGATAAGCAGGAGACCCTGATCGGGCTGCGCCGCCGGGTGCAGGACGGCACCCAGGCCCGCCTGGGAGAAGTACGGGCCCAGGGGCCCAGGGCTGGAGTGGATTACGCAGTGCGCGCGCCTCGGCCGGACGAAGAAGAATCCTGATCTGCCACTTTGTCGGTATCAGATGAAGATACGCGGCGAACCCAGGACCGAGTCACATAAGCGCTAACTTGTTTTGGTTGTTTTTCGTTCAAAACTCCCAGAGAATCGTCATCCTGAGCGCAGCGCCTCACTGATTGATCGTGCGATACAGCTCTTGTGGCGCGGAGTCGAAGGACCCCGGCGGAGTTTATCTTACCCAATGTTGTTCGGAGCTTTTCAACCACCGAGCCCGCACCGGGCGGGCCCCAGACCTGGGGATGCAAAATGGTTTAAAGTGCATGAAAAGATGTACCCTTGACCATCAACTGCCTGTCACGGCATATCTTGTTGTCGGGCTTAGGTGTCGAAAAGCTCCGAGCAGCATAGGTAAACGAAGCACCGCCGAGGTCCTTCGACTCCGCGCCACAAGAGCTGTATCGCACTATCAATCAGTGAGGCGCTGCGCTCCGGTCGGGATGACAATTTCGTTCAAGGGGCGATGACCTCGCGCGAAAAATAAATAAAGTCACAGCCTCTCAGGATGACGATTCTGTGGGAGCTTTGAAGAAAAGCACCCAAAACAAGTTAGCGCTTATTGTCGGGCTACTGTCAACCCTCCACTCTGTCATGGGTGGAGGTGGATGGACAGAGTCAAGCAAAGAGGGACTAAGCTTTAGCTAGTGAGCATTCCCCTCGCAGCCGAGATGGTTGCACCGCACATCATTAGCCGTCCTGGCGCCCGTTATCCGGAGGGTCCCCGGTTGTTGCAGCGTCTTCTTTCGGGAGAGTTCTTCCGTCAGAACTGCGGCCGACTTCATGCTCAGCACCGCCAGCCGGTTTGGCGACCTGAACCACTACACTGGTTTTGGCCGGCAGATCTTCCAGTTCAACCATCCTCAACTGATCCAGGAACTGCTGCTGCGCGATGCGCCCCACCACCACCGCGGCCTGGTCATGCAGCGGGCAAGGTTGGTTCTGGGCGAAGGACTGCTGACCAGCGAAGCCCCTCTGCACCTGCGCCAGCGCAGGTTGGCGCAGCCCGCCTTTCATCGGCAACGAATCGCCTCCTACGGGCAAATCATCGCCGGCTATTCGGCGGAGATGACTTCCCGCTGGGAGGGCGGGAAGGTGATGGACCTGCATCCGGAGATGCTGCTGCTGGCCTTGCGCATCGTGGGCAAGACCCTCTTCGACACCAACGTTGAAGGCGGAGTGGAGCAGATCGCGCAAGCGGTTGATTCGTTTATGGGCTTTGTTCCCTTGGCCTTCCTGCCCTTTCCTGAAGTAGTGCTTCAACTTCCCCTCCCGCTCATGAGACGCATTCGCAGGGGACAGGCTTACCTCGATGGCCTGATCTACGGCATGATCGCCGAACGGCGCAAGGACCCACGAGACCGCGGCGATCTGCTTTCGATGTTGTTGGCCGCCGTCGATACCGAAGAGGACACGGGCGGCATGACCGACAAGCAGGTTCGGGACGAATGCCTGACCGTGATGCTGGCGGGACACGAAACCAGCGCGAATGCACTGAGTTTTGCGTTGTGGGAGCTAGCCAGAAATCCTGAGGTGCAGGATCGGCTTTACCAGGAATGCCGCAAGGTGCTGGGGGAACGCTTGCCGGCCGCGGAGGATTACGGCCAGCTCGGTTATGCCGCACAGGTATTTGCGGAGACGATCCGCATCTACCCCCCGGTGTGGGTGACGGCACGCACCGCGGCGGAAGAATACGCTTATCGCGGGATCACGATTCCCAAAGGAGCTATCCTGCTCGCGCCGCAGATGGTGGCCCATCGCGACCCACGCTTCTGGGAGGATCCACTGCGCTTCGATCCCCAGCGGTTCACTGAGGAGAACAAGGCGCGCCGGCTGCGCTTCAGCTACTTCCCTTTTGGCGCCGGCGCGCGGCAGTGTATCGGCGAAGGTCTGGCCTGGATGGAAGGGGTACTGATTCTGGCCTTTGTGGCCCGCCACTGGAGGCTCTCGCTGCCCCCCGGCGCTCCCCGGGAACTGCCACTGCGGCCGGCAATTTCGTTGCGCCCCCAAGGGGGCGTGCACCTGCGCATCGATCGCCGTCCGGCATAACCATTTGACCCCACGATCAGAGGAGAGTACGCTGGCTTCGTGAGGCGAACAAATGGCGAAAATAGCCCATTCTGTGGATCCAAATTTGGAACTGTTTCCCATACTGCCCAGCTTCCCTGCCCTGAACAGCGAGTCCGCTTTGACGGGGATCGCCCGGCTGGCGGCGGAGTCCTCACCGGCCGGCGAGGGACATAACCTGGAGGTACGCTCCCTCGGGGTTCGGTCAATCCTCAACCGCAGTGTTTCGCGGCGGGGGCTGAGCTTTGCCTGGACCATCAATCCCTACCGCGGTTGTGAGTTTGCCTGCCGCTACTGCTATGCCCGCTATACTCACGAATTTATGCAGCTGCCGCCGGAAGACTTCGAGCAGACGGATCTTTATCAAAGAGAATGCGGCCTGGCTGCTGGAGCAGGAACTGAGGCAGGTACGCGCACACGAGGAGATCGCGCTGGGCACGGCTACCGATCCCTACCAGCCGGTCGAACGCCGGGCCAAAGTCACCCAGTCGCTGCTCGAAGTGCTGGCCAGGCAGCAAGGTCTGCGCATTGGCGTGGTCACAAAATCGACGCTAATCGAGCGCGACATTCGTTTGCTGCAGAGAATCGCGCAGAGAAATACGCTGGTGCTGCACCTGACGATTACTACCCCGAATGCCGCACTGGCCCGGCTGCTTGAACCGCGGGCGCCCCGGCCTGACCTGCGGCTGCGGACCGTTGCCCGCCTGCGCGAGGCCGGCCTGAGCACAGGCATATTGTGCTCGCCGCTGTTACCGGGCATCACCGATACAGGCAAAGCACTGGATGGGATGGCGAAAAGGGCAAAGGACGCCGGCGCGAGCTTTTTCTGCGCCCAGCCACTCTTTCTCAAGCCCTGCTCCAAGGAGATTTACCTGGGGTTTATCCGGGAGCATTTTCCCGCGCTCGAGCCCATGTACCGCCAGCGCTTCGATAGCGACGCATTCGTCTCCCAGACTTACCGGAAGCGAATCGAGGAGTTGGTGAAGGCGGTCTGCGCCAGGTACGGTCTCGGACGGCGCAAGGATGCCCTGTTGACGCGGCAGGAGGGAGAATTTGGGGAACGCGCGGGATGGAACGGGACGGATACGCTGCCTCTACTGAACTGATTGACCTATACGATCAGTGGATGATGCGTAATGCTGAATTGAGTGTCTCACGTTGCAGTGGAGATCTAACTACGCATTGCGTACCCAGACGGCCACGACAGACTTGCCCACGTGATAGCCAAGCAGCAGATCCAGCACCTTGGAGACCGGAATCATGAATTTATCCCAAAGCATCATTTGCCATAACGCTGGGACGGTTTGCTTCAACACTGCTTTGTTCAGGCTTGACGCAATCAAGCCCACGCAATCAAGATAATCTGCCTTCTCCAAACGGCACGATGGTGGCGAACAGGCAATTAAACTTCTACGGTCGTACCGCCGATAGTGCCCTATGGCTTCGTCAAAGGGGCTGTATAAAGCCTGGTACGCGGGCGCAAGAACGATCAACCGTCCACCAGTCCTGAGGAGGCGAACGGCCTGGGCAAGTTCTAACTTGTCGTTCTCAACATGTTCGAGCACATCGATGTAAAGAATGGTATCGAACAGGCGGCCGGCGAGGCTGCAGATGGTCCCGATACTGACGGTTGTCCCCGGTGTTCCTCGCACCGCCGAGCGCAGTTGTGCAGCGAGCGCCGGGTCTGGCTCAAGGCAATGAATGGACCGCACCTGGGAATGATTGATGTACGCAGTGTTGGCGCCAATACCCGCACCGACTTCAAGCACATCCCCGGCGATATAGGGATGGAGAGCGGTTGTCCAGTAGCGTCTCCAATTTCTGGCCTGCGAAAAAGTCTCTAATTCCTTTCCCTGGTACGCAAAGGCCTGCTCGCTCAAGTAGTCACCATCCACCGCGCTTCGGCTTCGGCCTCACTAAATAAGGTCTCAACTCCCCCGGCGAAGGATGTGGAAGCGATCTGGATCAGCAAGACCAATAGTAGGCCCGAGGCATACGGAGCCCAAGAGGGAATGGGAGGGTTGGTATACATTCGAATGCCGAAAACGACGCCCAAGATCATTGAGTGTAATAGTAGCAGTTGAACAATCGGACGACTGTCCTGAGGGAATGTGATGCGCCGGTTGACAATGGGACTAACCTGGGTTGCCATTGTTCTCGACAACAGCTCACCGATTATTTCAGATGGTTTGAATTCACGCCCGGGTGAGATGGTTGAGGGCAGGCGTAACTTGTTGACGCGGCAGGCGCAAGAAACTGCGCG
This sequence comes from uncultured Acidobacteriaceae bacterium, assembly GCA_963721125.1. Classification (GTDB taxonomy): domain Bacteria; phylum Acidobacteriota; class Terriglobia; order Terriglobales; family Acidobacteriaceae; genus PALSA-350. Next base: position 1,585,267 of record CAVRHZ010000002.1, read on the forward strand.
ACGGGCGCGGTTGGGATGGAACGCGGTGCTTCGGGTTACGAAACTAGTTGACCTGTACGATCAGCGGATGATCTGTGACGCTGATATTGAGTGTGCTCACATTGCTGTAAGTCGCAATTGGCGTAGTACCAATCATCGGATCGTAGACGGCAACGCTCGCAAATGTCGCTCCGAGATTCACCGTGAGCGAGTAAGCTGGGGCGGCAATGTCAACCGCGTTCGTCGGATCGTACACCGTGGAGTCAATCCATATTGCAAGATCGAAGGTTGTACTGCTTCCGAGCAGGAAGGTACGGCCCGTTGCAGGCAAGCCGGTGACTGTGTATGTCAAGGTGCCGGAAGCAGTTCCACTGCCCGCGTTCTGCAGGATGGCGGTTAAATTGTGGATCGCTGTGGCGCCGACTTTTGGTGACCAGTCATTATGAAACTCTCCGTAGTAGTCGCTCGGATTCGTATCCGCCGCGGATTTGTTTTGATCGACCAACTCGTAAAGATAGGTTTTTACGAGCCCGTTCAGCGCATTTTCAAAAAAAGTGTTGAGGTTGTACTTAGCCGCGGAAAGTTCGTCCACATTGCTGGGCACGGTGGCGTATCCGGTTTCTGTAATTACCATGGGCATTCCCGGTGTGTCTTGCTCGAATATCGGTAGCCAGTGAGGCATGTCCTCGTCCCACACGTTGTTGCTGCAACAAGCATACACATGGGCGTTGCCATAGGTGACGTAGGGAGCGAGGTCGCCCAACTGCTTCTCAGCTCCGAGTACACCGGTGATTCCGTCCGAGAGCGTCAAGGCGTAGACAGGAACCGTTTCCAGCGACGAGTCACTTTGCACCCCAGCCCATAAATCCTGAGTGACTTGTACGCTCGCGGCGTAGGTACTGGTGATGCCCTCATAAGTGACAGGGGAGCCATTTACCTCGTTGGGACCCTCAATTGCGGCAATGGACCCGGGATATGTTTGTTCGAAGGCAGACGTTGTGGTCAGCGTGTCGGTGACGTCGACCGGACCACTACTGCTGACCAGGAGAGCGTCAAACTGAACGCCGGCCGCGGCGAGCGCATCACCCGCTGATGCCGTTGTTGGATCGCTGGTGAATGCCGGCGGCTGATCGCGGACGGTGTTGATGCCCAGATATTGCAGAGCCGAGATAACGCTCTGCGGCTGACCGTAATAAGGGGTGCCGGGATAACTGAGGTGGGTGTTGATGCCCAGAGCTTGCAGAAAGGTGGAAACGCCTTCCGGAGCTGGAGGCCAAACGGTACAGCTTGACGTGGTTCCACCGTTGGCACCGGTACATTGCCAGGTCCACGGACCTGCGCCCGTCACCGGGGATGCTGTGCCGGCGCTGCACAAATTCGCGCTGGGCGCGGCTGTTCCTGTGGTGCCACTCGCTGGCCCGCATGCCCCGTTCACGGGGGCCGGTCCGCTGCTGCCCGAGGTGACCGTGAGGGAGTTGGACGCCACTGCCGATACATAGTCGGTAGCATTGGACGGGGAAAATGTAACGGTCAGTTGTTGCGTGCCCGCCGGTAGAACGGTGCCGGCTGCCGGACTGTAGAGGAAGGTGCCGGGTACATTCGCCGTGGCATCCAACTGTATTCCGCCGAGAGGTGCGCCTTGCTGAATGGCGGACAGCGCGGCCCAGTTGATCACCGGAGCGGCCTGGGTAACTGTAAGCTGAACGCTCGCAGTCGCTGTGGAGTAGCTAGTTGTGTCTGAGGGGGTAAAGACGGCTGTGAGCTTCTGGGATCCTGCCTGGAGCACCGTCCCGGTAGCGGGTGTGTAGACAAAGGCGCCCGGCACGCTGGCTGTTGCGTCTAGTTGAACATTGCTCAGTGCGGTGCCGTATTGGATGGGCGCCGGCGTATTCCAGGTAATCGTGGGAGCGCTCGGGACCGGCGCTGTAATAGTAAGTGAGTCGTGTGCCGTTACCGACGTGTAGTCGGTCGCATCGGACGGTGTAAACGTGGCCGTCAGCTGTTGTGCGCCCACCGGTAGCACGGCGCCCAGCGCCGGACTGTAGACGAATGTGCCGGGCACATTCGCCGTGGCATCCAACTGCGCTGTTCCGAGGGTGGTCCCTTGGGGAATGGCTGTTAACGGTGCCCAGGTGACCACCGGAGTGGCTTGGGTAACCGAAAGTTGCACGCTGGCAGTAGCTGTGGAATAGGTGGTGCTGTCGGAAGGTGTGAAGGTGGCCGTGAGCTTCTGCGATCCCGCCTGGAGCACCGTGCCTGCGGCAGGTGAGTATGTGAACGTTCCCGCTACGTTGGCCGATGCGTCTAATTGAACGCTGCCTAATGCAGCACCATATTGGATAGGCGCCGGCGTGCTCCAGGTGATAGAAGGAGCCCCCGGGCTTGGAGAGGTGGCGTTCGCGCCGGCTGACCCACCGCACCCCATAATCGGAATCGAGAGCATCCCCAGCAGGCAGGATACTACAAGTGATTTATAAGGGACATGCATGCATCGCCTCTGAAGGACGGTATTGCCCAACAGCCGCCGGGGGAAGGAGTCCGTTCAAGGCACGACCGCGAGATCTCCTCTTTGAGAGTTTATGCCGGGCGCGGATTCTATGTTGGATCAGATGTAAGTGTTACGTACAACCATCGATTCGCGCCCATTACACTAAAGGCCCATTACGTAAGTTAGAACCAACCGAATCCCCGATAGAACGAGATCTGCTTTAAGCTCACTTGACTTGTACGATGACCGGATGATCGGTAACGCTCAAGGTTAGCTTGCTTACATTGCTGTAGGCTGCAATCGGCTTATCACCGATCATCGGATCATAGACTAAGATAGCCGCATAGTTGCGGCCAAGATTGACGGTCGCGGAATAAGCTGGCGCCGCGATGTCCCTGGCGTTCTTTCGATCGTAGACCGTAGCGTCGATCCAAACAGCGATATCGAAGGCAGTGCCGCTGCCGAGAAGAAACGTGCGCCCAGTCGCGGGCAAGCCGTTCACGCTGTAGTTCAACAGGCTGGAGGGAGTCCCACTTCCACTGCCTTTCAGTATGGAGGTTAGATTGTGGATCGCCGTGGCGCCGGCCTTCGGGGTCCAGTCGTCATGAAACTCTCCGTAATGATCCTCGGTGTTCGTATCCAGCGAAGACGAGTTTGTGTCAACCAGCTCGTACAGGTAGGTCCTCACGATCCCGTGCTGCGCATTTTCGAAAAGAGTGTTCAGGTTGTACTTAGCCGCGGAAATCTCATCCACATTGCCGGGAAGGGTGTAATACCCAGTTTCTGTGATCACCGTGGGCTTGCCGGCAGCGATCTGCTGGAATACCGGTAACCAGTAGGGCATCTCATTCTGCCACACGTTGTTGCTACAACAGGCGTAGACATGTGCGTTGCCATAGGTGACGAAGGACCCGAGATCCCCAAGCTCTGTCGCACCGGCGACAACGCCCGGTATACCGATCGATAGCGTCAAAGCATAGACAGGAACGGCTTTTAGTGCCGAGTTATTCTGGTCCGCGGTCCATAGGTCTTGAGTGACTTGCGCTCCCGCGGAGTAAGTGTCCGTTATGCCGGCGTAGGTGATATGCGCGTCATTGATCTCGTTTGGACCCTCGATTGCGGCGATGGCTCCCGGATTTGCCCGCGCAAAGGCAGCCATGTTGTCAAGGCTTCCCACAAGATTGACAGGCCTGCCGCCCGGAACCAGCGCATCGAAGTGAATGCCGGCCGCTGCAACGGTGTTATTTTCCGCCACGGTCAACGGATCGTCGCGATATGCGGGCGACTGGTCGCGGACCGTCTTGATGCCAAGATATTGCAAGGCGGAGATCACACGCTGCGCTTGATCGTAGTAAGGGGTTCCTGAATAACTAAGATGAGTATTGACTCCAAGCGACTGCACAAACACTGAAATATCTTCCGGCACAGGACTTGGAGTCAGTTTTCCGGACGGGCTGGCGCTGAGAAGCTCATGCGCAGCCGCAGCTATCAACACTAGGAGACTGCAAACGACTCCCGCTACCACCCGGAGTTTAAAAGGGATACGCATTCGGTGCCTGGTAGAAACTCTGTTTTGGGGGAGGGATGTCTCAAGCATACATCGTGACTGTCGCGACACGAAATAAATCTTGAGTTATTGTTAGAACAAATGCAATGATCTTTGCTAACCTAGCTCTTGGTTGTAAGGTTTGTGAGATGACAGAGCAAAGCGGACTTATCAAGAAAACCCTGAAACGAACGATCCCCTTGGAACTGCGTTCGTATCTTACACGAAGGCCGTCGACCAGCATGGACCAGGCAACCTGGGATAAAGAATACGCCGCAGGCGAATGGTCGAAGCTCGGCAATCTCGACGAGATGCCGCGCTACGCGCTGGTTGCCGGGTACATACGGACTTTCAGCCCTGCAGCCAACGTGCTCGATGTAGGCTGCGGCGAAGGTAACCTGTCGCGCTGGCTTTTTGAATCTGGCTGCCGGCCGTACATGGGAGTCGATGTGTCGCGCATCGCCATCAATGAGGCACGTGCTCGCTCCTCAAAGGAGGCCCGGTTTGAGGTGGCAGACGCAGCCACCTTCGATCCCGGCGAGCAGTTCGATATCATCGTGCTCAACGAAGTGCTCTACTATATGGCAGAACCGGAAGCGGTGGTAGAGCGATACGAAGGTTTTCTGAAGCCGGGGGGCGTCCTTATTATCTCTATGTATCGAGTCGCCGAATCAATTTGTGCGTGGCGCCGATGTGCATCTCGGCTCGAAGTACTGCACAGCGTTTTGCTGCGAGGCTCCAATGCGGCCGAGTGGAACATCTGGCTCTGCCGGCCCAGAAGCTGATTTACCGATTTCGCACCCATACCGCAACAATGGACTTTCCCAGCCGATATCCAAGCAGCCGATCGAGGGCTCTGGACAGCGGAATCATGCATCGATCCCACAAGAGAATCTGCCATAGCCTGGGAACGCTCTGCTTCAGCATGACTTTGTTCGCGCTGGAAGCAAGCAAACCCACAGAATCAAGATAATCTATCTTCTCCAAACGGCACGATGCCGGCGAGCACAAGCTCAAACTCCTGCGGTCATATCGCCGGTAGTGGCCTAGCGCTTTGTCATAGGAACTGTATAAAGCCTGGTACGCCGGAGCAAGAATGATCAACCGTCCACCGGGCCGGAGTAGACGAGCGGCGTTGGCTAGTTCTGATTGATCGTCCTCGATGTGTTCGAGCACGTCGATGTAAAGAACGGTGTCAAACCGCCGGCCGGCAAGGGCGGCGATGGTGCCGATACTGACCGTTGCCCCTCGTATCTCTCGCGCTGCTCGGCCCAGGTACGCCGCAAGGTCCGGATCTGGCTCAAGGCAATGGATCGAGCTTACCTGGGAGTTGTTCACCGGCGCGATGTTGGTCCCAATGCCTGCGCCAACTTCGAGTACGTCGCCTGCGATGTAGGGGCGAAGGGTCGAGACCCAATAACTTCTCCAGTTTCTGGCCCGCGAAAAAGTGTCTAATTCATTTCCAACGTACTTGAAAGCTACTTCGCTCAATTAGCCACCATCCACCTCGCTTCGGCTTCGGCCTGGCTCCATATCGTCTCAACACTTTCGGCGAAGATGCGATAGTCACGCGCTGGGACGAAGGTCATGTTCAAACGGGTGTTAATCAGTAAAAATACAAGGCTGAAGGATGTGGATGCAATCTGGATCAGCAAAACCAGAAGCAGGCCAGAGGTGAACGTGGCCCAACCGGGAATGGCGAGATTGGTATAGAACTTAATGCCGAAGACGACGCCCAGGACCGAGCAGAGCAGAAGCACACAAGAAACGCTGGCCAATAGAATGCGCGTCGCCACGGTCTCGTAAAAGGTAGAAATACCGGCAAGCCCATGCACCACCAGGGACACAATATCCATGTGAGATTTGCCGCCGAGGCGGCGGCCGCGATCGGTGGAAAGCCGCTGGTGTTTGAGCTTGGACTTAAAGACCGCACCGGCATAATGATTCCATAGCTCAGACATGGTTATGAGCCGGTCGAGAGCGGAACGGGGCATGATGCTGAAATTACCTTCGCGCACCGACATTCCGGTGAGCACCCGGTGAAGCAGCCGATAGCTTTTGTAACCGGTTCGAAACACAAGGCTTTCGTACCGTCTCTGGCGGCCGGCAAACACCACGCACTCAGGGTTTTCCCTAAAGCAGTTTAACAACCGGACGACGTCTTGAGGGCGATCCTCACCATCGGCGTCCATCACCAACACTGCGTCGCATTGGATCTCGTTTTTGACCATGCATAAGCCCATCGCTATTGCACGCTGGTGTCCCAGATTGCGCTGCAACAACAGAACGTCCACGCGGCTGATGTGTTGGGGCTCAAACGGCGACCAGCCTTGCATTGGCACCGGGCTTCCATCATCCACCAGAAGTATACCGACGTCTACATCGTGCAGCTGCGCTATTTCCTGATCGATCTGCTGGCATAGTATCCGGGCCACATCCCAATCGCGGAACACCGGCATTACGATTACCAGACGAAAACGGCCGTGGGAAGGGCTTCGCTTTTTCATAGATTCACGCAACCTCGTGTTTGGATTGATCGGGTAACTCTTGCCATCTTTTGTAACGACATCACTCAACGATGGGCTCACAACCAATCGCCAGAAGGTGAGGAAGGATTGCGTGAGCGCCCTGGCGAGGTAGCCACACTTCCTCAGCGCCTTCGGCCCCAAACTTCTGGACATAGTTGTCATTCCTGAATACGCAGATCGGCGCGTAGGTGTTCTGCAAAGCTCCCCACATGCCCTCGCTCCACATGCGAATACCACGGTAGTCATTTTGGTGGTTCACGGCCTCTCCATCCTTAATGACGATGAGATCGTAGGCACCCGCTTGTATCTGAGCTGCGATAGGCGCGGAGTTGAAGCCACCCCGCAACTCGAGGGTGGCATTCAGGAATGGGTCGACCATCTCCGGCGTGCTGCTGAGCATAGCTATGTCGGAGCTGGTCGATAGCAGCCTGCGTCCCGAGATGGTGGACGCAAAAGCTTCCCACCTCGCCTTGCGAGCGTGATACTCGGTAATGTTCGTGCGGCACAGGTTGAGGTACGCCAACTCTTCTCGCAGCATAGGCACAAAGGCCCACAAAAGCAGGACAAGTACCATTGCCTTCACCAGGCTTGAGGTACGGCCTACGGTGCTTTGCAGCGCGAGCAGACCCGGACCAGCCAACACCGCCGAGACCACCAATGACTCCCAGAAGTAGTTGACGGTACCGCCCGCCTGGGGATCAATGAGAACCGCCATGATCCACGCGGCAATGCAATAGCACACCAAGAGGAGAGTGTCAGGCGTCCGTTTCTTTATGGCCAGCAAGGCGCCCATTACAGCAAAAGGCACTACCGGTTGGCCAATGGCGTCGAGAAGGATGGCGAAGCCGCGTGAGTATTCAAGAACCGGATGCCGGAGGACAGCGATGGTCTTAAACATCAAAGGCTCACGCCAGCCCTCGATTCCGTAGATACAACCGACGGTCAAGGCAACAGAGACCGCCCACAAGGCCGCCTCTTTGTATCTCCGCCTGTAGATAAGCCAGGCTATGACGCCTAACGGCGCCGCCAGGAACGTTTGCTTGAAGCCCGGCGCAAGCCCGGCGCAGATCGCAGCGGCAACCGTCTGCGGGCGTCCGTTCCTGGCCAGGAACCAATAGACAGCCACCAGCGACATGGCAAGCCCGAGGAAGTCGCTGCGAATCTGGGTTGTCCATTGGGCCATGGGCAGCGTCGATACGGCGAACAGGGCGCAGAGTAAAGCGGTGGAGCGCGAACTGTAAAGCCGGCGACTGATGAGATATACCAGCAATACGCACAGGCACACGGCAGCCACTACCGCGAGCCGCACCAGCAGCACAGGAGCGACTCCAATGGCCAGCGCCAACCGATAAGGAAGAGATAACAGAACGTAAGTTAATGGCCCGTATAGACTAATCAAATAAGGAGGACGATCGCCATCGGAATAGATATGGCCCGTATGGGCCACATCACCAATTCTGAGCAGATCGGAACTGTCCGGGTAGCCTACATCTCTAAAGTTAACCAGTCCGGTAGCCGTTCCGAGCACCATGGACAGAGCGCATAACAGCAGGAAGGCTATGACTGCTCCAGCCAATAATGGCCGGCGTTCTAGTGACTGAATCACGCTTCGAATCGTTGAGGCTACATTCTGCGTCTCGTCAACCTCCAACAGTTGACTTCCGCGCTTGATACCCAACGGCCAGGTAATTTGACCCGAAGAGGAAGTTGTTCTCATTGCCACCTAACCTTTCTGTTTGGGACCGCGGGGGTTGGTCAGACCGTTTGGAACGAATGCTGTCTCTTACGTGGCCATCATGCCGTGCCGGTGCTGCGCTTCCACCTCAAACGCATGGGTCTCCATATCGAGGGCACGGTCGTTGTTTGCTGATGTGGCTTTCGCGGCCAGTTGTGCGGCTCTCCGCCGGCCCCAATTGGTAATGGGGCGCTCATAATATTTGAAGACAACAGCGGCGAGAGGAACAGCTACGACTATGTGGATGAGGCCAGCCTGCAACCAGGACAGGGATGCGAAGCTACGTTTGATGAACACCAATACAATCCAACTGTAAACATACAGGCCGTAGCTGATCACACCCAACCTCGTTAGCAGACGGTTGCGCAGGATGCGAGTCGGAATGGCGGCCGGCAGCAGGCGAGCATAGGCAATCATGAACATGGCAATTAAGGCCAGAAGTGAATAGGCCAACCCATTGAAGATTGCGTGATGGGCCTCCGGAGAAAAATTGCTCGAGCCAAGGATCTTCCACAGACCCAGATACACAGAGGACGCAAGCACGGCGCCGAGCCCTGACCACTTCTTGAATCTCTCCTGCCACCCAGCCTGTTCCAGTAGCAGCGAGAGCAGGCTTCCCAAGGCAAGTCCGTCAATCCGGAACGGAGTCAGAAGATAGATGGCGTACGGTTCCTGCCTGGGCAACAGGAACGTGAACCCCACGCGGCTCAAAGGTACGATGATCACGAGCGCGAAGAGTAACCACTGCAATGTTCTTCTGGGCAACCACAGTACTGCGAGAGGCCAGAGAAGATAGTAGTGTTCCTCTACAGAGAGCGACCAGAGGTGCTCGAGAGGGACAATGCTTAAGCGAGTCATGTCAACGACATTTCCCAGCGAAAGCAGATAGCCGCCGATTCCGATCAAAGATGAGTGCGGCCAGAGAAGGGCTGTCGCCGCGACTCCGAGAAGCAGCGGAGGTAGGATGCGGGTGGCACGTTTTATGTAAAAGCGCCGCCAATAGAACGGCTGTGCTCTGCTTGTCCTCAGGATGCCTGTGATCAAGAAGCCCGATAAAACAAAGAAAATATCGACGCCCGCCCAGCCGGTGTAGAAGCAACCGGCATGTCGCAAGAGGACCATGAGGACTGCGATGCCTCGGATCCCGTCGAAACTGTCGATATGATGCGCCTGTTGACTGGGGGCACTGACCAGGGTTGCCATCGCTTTCTCCACAGTTGTTAGGTGACCACTATGCCGGCCGTTTGCCGCGCTTCGACGTCTGAGGTAGTGCTGAATTGTTCGACATCGGCGCCGGCGGCGAGCCGCGCTGCCACGCCCCTTCCCCACTCGGTAATGGGTCGCTCATAGTATTTGAAGAGAAGAGCAGAAAGAGGAACGGATACGATTATGTGGATGAAACCAGCTTGCCTCCAGGAAAGAGATGGGAGGTCACGTCTGATCAGCACCATTACGATCCAACTGTAAACATACAGGCCATAGCTGATGACACCTAGCTTCGTCAGCAGCCGGTGGCGCAGGATGCGGGTCGGGATCGCGGCCGGCAGCAGGCGAGCATAGGCAACCAAGAACATGCCGATTAAGGCCAGGAGCGCATAGCCAATCCCGTTGAAGACCGGATTAAACGCCTCGGGGAAGAAATTGCCCTGGCCCATGAGTTTCCAGAGGCTCAGGTACACTGCCAACGCAAGCACGACTCCGAGCCCGGACCACTTCTTGAACCTCTCCTGCCACGAAGCTTCTTCCAACAGCAGGGCGAGCAAACTTCCCCATGCGAGCCCATCCACCCGGAACGGCGTCAGAAAATAGATGGGGTACGGTTCCTGCTTCGGTATCAGGTAGGTGAACCCCACGCGGCTCAAAGGCACGATGATAACGAGCGCAAGGAGCGACCACTGCAGTTTCCTCCTGGGCAAGAGCAGGACGGCAAAGGGCCAAAGAAGGTAGTAGTGCTCCTCGACGGCCAAAGACCACATGTGCCGAAGGGCGGGCACGTCAAAGCGGGTCAAATTGAAGACATCCCCCAGTGATAGCAGATACCCGCCGATGGCGATCGGAGACGAAGCTGGCCAAAGAAACACAGTTGCCGTAACTGCAATAAGGACCGGAGGCAGGATGCGCGTTGCGCGCTTTATGTAAAAGCGCCGCCAGTAAAACGGCTCTGACCTGGTTTTCCTGAGAATGCCGGTGATCAGAAAGCCAGACAGAACGAAGAAGAGATCGACGCCGGCCCAGCCACTCTTGAACCATGTGCCATGGGCGAGAAGCACCATGAGGACCGCGATGCCCCTGATCCCGTCGAAACTGTCTATGTGATGGGCCTGCTGAGGGGGAGGACTGATCAGGGTTGCCATTGCTTCCTCCAGAGGGTGGATTTGTCTCGCCTCGTGAGCCGGGGCAGCGTGCCCCTCTGGGGTGGCGTTGTCGTTCAACGCTTTACGGTCCGACCAGTCGGGGCCCACCCAGGACGGTTTCCAAGGGCGATATCCTCGGCTTGAATGGGGCACCCAGCTTTTCGTTCGGTTAGGCCAGAGTCAGGTGGTTCGGGGGAGGGGCAACATCGCTCCATAACACGGGGCGCCGGACCAGGCGGCTGAGAACGGCAAAGGACTGGGCGCCGTGCAGCCGGATTTGCTGTTTGAGCCGCTTCATCTTCAAGACCTTACGCAATGCGTTGACACGCGTATAACCAACGGGCACGGCGCCCTTCCAGGGGGTGAAGGATAACGCCTCCCAGTAGCGACGCTTGTACTGCGGTTCGGGAATGTAATGCCAGGGCTTGTCCTTGCTCGTAAAGTGGATGATGTCGGGGTTCTTACGAACACTTGAGAACTCATCCCGCGTCATCCCTAGTTGCTCCGGCAACAGCTCGGCATAAATAGCATGAAAGTTCCAACGCGGGCTCAGGAACGCAACCTGTCCGCGCAAAACTATATTCAGGATGTCCTGGTCCCAGTAGGGCAGGACGGAAAACTTTTCCTTTGCGCAGCGAATGAACTGGTCCACGAGACCAGCCAGACGCCACCGCGACAGATTGATTACCATTACCCCGGAGTTGAAATATGGTTCACCGGGAACGATCCCTGGGTTTTCATGAAAGCGCGGTTCGACAGCGGCGGCCGCAAAATAAGCGTCAATGTCCGCCGCCCAGAGCGGCCCAATGTCTTTGCGGATGATCAGGTCGGAATCAAGATAAAGAAGTTTTTCCAGGCTAGGATCAACATATTCTGTGACGAAGAGTCTAAGATATGCGCCGAGGCTAATATAGCGGTCGACCGGTAAGGCATCACGATGCTGCGGAGTGAACGAGATGAACTCTACCGTAGCATTGCCAAACTCCCGCGCTATCTGGCGAATCTTCATCTCGTTTTCGGGATTCGGCTCGAGCGAGCAGACCATGATTCGGAACTGGTGCCGCCCGTTGCTGCTGAGCAATGACGCGAGGGTAGCGCCCATGTGCTGCCAGTAATTATTGTCCGTACAAAAGAGAACCGCGATTGGTGGTTTGCTCAAGCGTGCTACTCCTTTCACTATATCGCTGTGTTAGGTTACCGATTCCTCTTTGAATCCGCGAGATGCCGAAGATGCGCGAATGGGTATGGGCAGGGAGCTTTCGCCCGCCTGCCTGGAGAGACGGAGTATATACGTAGGGTCAACTCTTCCAGTCAAAATGTGGCCAAAAGCGATCATATTTCCGGTCAGACGTCCCGCTCTGTCCGCACGATCGGTTGGAAGGCTGATGAATGCTCTTCGAGCATTGCTTGCCAGATAACGCAGCCAATGTTCGAAGATAACACGGTGCATTCCTGGCTTGCGGTTCTTTCTCCAGAGGTAGAGCGGATTAACTATCTGAGAATAACCGTACCTAAGCCCACTCGTTCTTCCGGATGGGGCTCCAATGTGGGCCCAGCAAGTTCCGGCATTCATGACGATTCTCCCATAGCGGAGGACGTTGGTAGCGAAATCGAAGTCCTCAAGCCAGCCATAGAGTGGAAGATTTTCATCGAAAAGTACGTGCTGGAAGACTTGGGTACGAACGAACAGGTTTTGGCCGTTTTCGTGATTATAGTTGCCTTGTTTTCGAATATAGTTCGACACATAAGACCGTGCTATTTCACGATCTAAACCTACATCCCCTTGTGCTCCATCTACTGTCAGAAAGCCGGTTGCAGCAACCACACCTTCATCGTCATACAGCAGACGTTCCATACTTTGAATGTAATTAGAAGCGAGCTCTACATCATCGTCTAGAAATAGCGTATAGGGTGTTCGAACCAACTTAGCCGCTACATTGCGCTGCGCACACGTTCCCTGCCTGCTACTGGTCACAACACGAACGGTCGGATATGCTCTGGTCTTTTCTGCCACGTGGTCTTGGTTGACGACCGAGATGATGATCTCCAGAGGTGGCACTGACTGCCGGTGAACGAGAGAATCCACTGTCTCAGACAAGATTTCCGGCCTATGTACAGAGCAGATTACGACTGTAGTGTTCAACGGAAATCTCCCTTTTTTCCGGTCTGGATTCGATCGAATCGTCATGCGGTTGCAGATACAGTTTCTCTGCGACCATCGTCGTGCGCAATGGCGAGCGCCAGGCAGAAACCTATACTGCCCCACGTAAGAAAGGCGGTGGGAGTGGCAATAACGCCATCCAGAGCAGCCTCGGCCATCATAGCGATGAAGACGGCCTGCATGGTGTGGGTGTAGACCGGCTTCACGCTGGGTTCGCGGAACATCCTTCGTCCCAACGGGAAGAGGGACCACACGATCACCAGCGCTCCAGCCAGACCCATGGTAGTTACGACCATAGCCACAGTGCTGTCTCCCAGATCCTGGTTCCAGCCATGGTGCACAGTTACTTTGTTTTCCTCCACGGCCACCGTCGCCCCCATACCGAGGCCGAATGGACTCGTCAGGAGACCGTCAAAGAGCGCAGTGTAGGCTTCTACACGTTCATTGGCGCTGTCATCGTTCTTTACATCCGATAAACTCCCAAAACGAGCGGAAAGAACCTGCTGCAGATCGTCGTTCGTTTGCACAGCGAAGATGAATGCGACGGCGGCGAACAGACCCGCTACGACGAGCTGAAATCTCTGACGCTGTGGGAGTTTCCATAATAGATAGAGGATGCCGGCAGTCGCCGCTACCCAACCGGAGCGGGCGAGCGAAAGGGCCAGGCATAAAAGGCCCGCGGGTATGGCAACAAAGCGGATTTTATGGCGTGAATTGAACGCAGCGATCAACCCTACCGCTAGAAACGAAGCCACAATCTGCGGCGCGTTCATGCTGCTGAACACCCGGACCTCGGTGGGCTTCGGGTTGCCGATAGAATTCATGTCTACGTGAGTCATCCAATTCGCGTCCCACTCCGGCATCACGTAGAACTGATATATGCCATAAATACTGACCGCTAGCAATCCGTAGACGAACGCTTTCTCGAAAGCTAGAAACATTTCCTCGGCATGATCGCGGTGATGAATGAGCGTGAAGGCAAAGATCACTGGAGAAACCCAGGTGAGCAGGTCCTGTAAGACAAGCCGCGGAGCCATATTCAGAATGCCGTGGACTGTAGCGTAAAGGCATGTGATCACGAAGCAAAGCATGGGAGCTGTTTGAGACGGTCGAAGGACTTTGCGCCAGTCGGCGATAAGCCACACCGCGGGTGCGCAGAGCGCTATCGGCGGAGCAAGCAGGATGGCCGCCGGCTTGCCGTAGCCGATGTGGTAGTCGACTAATCGACGCAACAGCGGGGTGACAAACCAGAGCCAGCACGCCAAGGTTACGAAAGAGGAAAGATCGCGGCGGTAAAGATACGCAGCCAGCAGGAACGCCATGAGCGGAAAAACGTATAACAGCGCGCCGCTTACCGGCGAGTAAAGTAACGCAACCGTCACCAGTGCGAAAACGATGAGGGTCCAACTGCTCGACCTGCGCCTGGCAGGCGGCAGTGGTTGCGCACGCTCAACGATGGCGGGAAGAGATGACTCCGCGGATGCCAGGGTGCTCAACTGGTGGCCACCTTCGGCGCCGGCAGCCGCTTAAGCCGGAGCAGGATGGTTTGAATGTCGGAAAAGCGCGGCAGCAAATCAGGCCGGGGAAGCTTGAGGATAAAACTGAATCCGAAGTAGACAAAGAGGAAGCGCGCAACGGTTGACGTGATGAGGGCCGCTGCGGCTCCGTTGATTCCCCAGCGGGGAATGAGCAGAAGCATCATGGGAATGCTCAGCGAAAGACCTATCGCTTGCATGATGGTCACCAACCCAGGGCGGCCCACTGCCATGTAGGCCTGTGACAGGACATAGACCGCGCCCGAGAGCGTGATTTCGACCAGAAGGATGTCAAGGGTTAGCGAAGCACCTGAATATTCGCGCCCGTAGAGGACCCTCAGCAGAAACGGGCCGACCGAGGCCGCCGCAAGCGCGCAAGCGCCGGTGATGAGCGTGCTCACACGAGTGGAGTACTCGGTCATGTTAAGAATCTCATCGACAGTACGGCCGGAAGCTTGGGGAAACAACACCGAGGCCACCGAGACCTGAAACAGGCAGACGATGCGCGAGAGGCTGAGCGTAACGCCGTAGATGCCCATCGCCGCTGGGGCCAACATCCTGATAACCAACACCTGATCCAGCTGGAGCGCTAGCGCGCCGAGAATGTCAACCCCGTAAGAGCGAACGCCGTAACTCAACAGCAACCGGAAGGACGCAATATCCAAGCGCCAACGGTTGCCCACAAGATGACGCACCTGCCACAACACAATCAACAAGCTGGGCACGGTCGCGAAGGTGTACACAACGCCCGCGCTGACGGGGGTGAGGTGGTGGAGCGCAAGCAGACAGAGCAGCATGGCCAGCGTTGCCGCCGGCTGGCTCACGCGCACAACGTTCGACGCCAGGAACGACCCCGACGCCTCGAGCACGGCGCGGGCGCTTTCGATCAGACCGAATATCGGAGTGGTCACCAGGCAAAACTGCGCCGCCCGTATCACCTCGTGGGAGTAGTTGTGCAGCCACAAGGGCAAAAAGAATATGCCGCCCACCGCCGCAATGCAACCCAGCAGCAGGGTCGCAATCAACCCGGTAGGGATCAGGCCCGCGCGATCCTCTTTGCGGCTGCGCAGGAAGTAAATGAGCGCGCGAGGCATGCCCAGCGAAGTGATATAGGCCAGAAAGAAAGGCCACAGCATGATCGCCGCCAGGTTGCCGCGCCCCGCCGGCAAGAGAGCCCGTGCCGTAAGAATGCCTGTCGAGGCGTTGAGCACCATGATGATGCCCCCGCCGACCACCGTTTGAACTACTGACCAGGAGGGTCGCTGAATCTTCGCTACGACCGGCACCGCTTCCGACGCAGTTCCGTTCTCCATCTCAACCGGAGCAATGTTCAATGCTTCCCTCACTGCACCTTTAGGTTTACTGCCTGTCCCTGACAACGATCCGGCTTGCCCCGAGGTCGATTTATCTCTGACACCCTCGCCGGGGAGTCCCTGCGGTCCCGATGCAGGGGCCCGTCTATGGGATTCCGCCCTGCGGTGACAGGAAGGTAGAGAAGTGAACGGCATCCATGTAGCGGGCGAACGTCGCAAGCCGGTTCTGCGGAACCAGGATCATGTCTCCTGCCTGCAGAGCCATGTCACGCTCCAGGTCCTTGTTGTCTTGTATCTTGTGCAGGTTCAAAATCTTGACTTCACCGTTATTGGAATCAATACGGCGGTAGACGACGATGCGAGTATCTCGAGCGGTGGCCTTGAAACCACCGGCCAGCAGGACAGCCTGCATCGCCGTCATATCTTGCCTCAGCTCGATCTTGCCCGGCGTCTGCACATCTCCACCGACCACCACGTAAGGGTGTTGGAATTCCTTGAGAACCAGGTTTAACTCCGGCTTGTTCAGCGGAACAGACAACTTTTGGACGATCAGGTCGTGAGCCTGATCGAGAGTCAGCCCACTTACTTTCACATCGCCGATAAGGTTCACATTGATAAAGCCATCGGGCTGCACCGTCAGCGACTGATTGTACTCAGGCGTAAAGCGCAGCGCGAGATCGACCGTATCCCCCGGGTGCAGGGTGTAACGAGGGCGTTGTTGCAAGGTCTGCCCTACCGCGCACACACACATGGAGACAGAAAGCACGGACCACAGAGCAAGTATTTTTTTCATCGCGTTGCCTCCGTAATCTCTCAGAGTCGTTTGAAGAGCCAATCAGGAACCATGTATTTGCGTTTGTTCAACAAGAATCCGAGAATCGTACCGTTTACCATCTGGATCTGCCGTTCCGCATTCGCAATCTGGTTTTTATGGGTTTCATTTGCGGCAACTACAATCACGATTCCATCCATGTGCGGGGCCAGGCTCAACGCATCACTGCTGGCCGAAAGCGACGGACAATCGATAATTGAATAGCGATAGCGGGAGCGCAGTTTGGTCACCTTGTTTCGCCAGTCTTCCCATGCGGTCGTGGATCCCATCTCCTCGTTCCCCGGATAGCCATCGAGCCGGCTCACGCCGCCGGACCAACTGTCACCGCAAAGTTGCGCCGAGGACAGGTAGATTGCCGACCCTGAAGAGCTGGCGGAGAGTTGGGATGCAATCTTTTTGCTGACGTAGCTAACACCCTCGCCCGCGCTAGCCGAAGTGAATGCAATGGCTACCCCCTCACCGGACTCGAGGCGCTCATAGAACGAATGCAATATGCCCTGGAAGGCAAGGTTCGGTTCTTTGTCGACAGCCAATATGCTGTTCAAGTTTGGTTTACTCCTTGGCTCAGTTTTCGCTGCCGGCACGGTAATACGCAAGACGCGGCGTGCTTCCGGTGACCTCAGCGTCAGTTTGATCACGAGCGGTGCGGTTACTCGTGAGTAGCCTGGTATTGGCGGGCAGCTCAGGCTGATGGGTCCAGGGCACCGTAGCCAGCACCGGATAGCGCGACCAGCGCTCCAACTCCGCGGCAGCGCCTGCAGTGTCGCGCACCGACTCCATGAGGAAGACTGCGATGCCGCCCAACAGGAAAGCGGTAATCAGCCCTATAAAGGTATCGCGGAAGGGCTTTGGGTGCACTGGAGCTAAGGAATAACTTGGCGCCTCCACCACGGCAAAATTCACCAGGTCCTGGCGGTCCATCGAGTCGGCAATCTCGGCCTCGTCACGTTTTTTCAGGAAGGCCTGATAGTTGCTATCAAGCTCATCCACTTTCCGTTGCAGGCTGGTGAAGGTCGGGGTAAGTCCCTCGGTCGTATTCAACGCGGTCTGCGAAGTTGCGATCTGGTTCGATAGCACTGCGCGGCGAGCACGGAGACCACTTAACTGTGACCTCATCAAGGCCAAGTCATTCTGCAGTTGCTGCCATGCCGGGTTAATGTCGGTCGCAGCTTCCCGTGACTTGGGCGAACTGGCGGCACGAATACCGGCTTCGACTTCGACTATCTGCAGCTCGACTTGCCGCACCGCCCGGTCCGTTGGCGGGTACTTATTCAGCAGTTCCGTTTGCTGATTCTTCAGGGTTACGAGTTGCGTCGTCAGCTGGTCCAGCGCGCCGGTCAGGGGTGTGGTTCGTTCCTGAGTCGTCTGCCGGTTGGGCATGGTTTCCATCAAGGCCGAGTTGGCCTCTATCCGTTTCTCCAACTCGCGGATTTGCACATCGGCATCGCGGCGCTGGTTCTCGGCGGTGGTTACGTTGCTGGAGAGTGTCGTCTCGCGGTCGTTGACGTTCACCAGATTTTGCTGGTTCTGGAACTCCGCCAGGGCCATCTGCGCCTGGGCCAGTTCTTTCTTGTAGCGCTCGGCCTCTTGGGCAAAGAAGCGTGTCGCGCCGGGCGGCCGGCTGATCTGCCGCTGCCGCGCTATAAACGCAGCGATCAGGCGCTGCATCTCTTCCTGCGCCTGCTCTGGGGTCGGCGCGGTGATGGTAGCCGTCAGAACATTCGATTTGTGCACCACGGGCGCCTCCAGGCGCCGCGCCAGACCGGCCACAGCTTTTTCGTGTTCAAGTATCTCGGCCCTTGAATAGGCGGTGCGGGGTTTCTTGTTCCAGCCGGGGTGTACGACTTCGTCGAGCATATCCCTGCTCAAGAGGACTTGCACATCCGAGTTCAACTCCTCTTCCGTGAGTTCTCTCGAACCCTCGGGCACTTCGGTGTTGCCGGCCGTAATTACGACGTTGCTACGCGCATTCTGCACCAGGATGCTGGCATGTGACTCATACTTGCGCGGCGTGCCGAAAATCCAGGCCAGCGCCAGCGCAAACACTACTCCAGCTACCAGTAAAAATAACTTCAAGTGGCGGAAGAGAACCTCCACCAAGGCGAAGAGAGACAGCTCACCACCGGAAGGTGGTGGCAGAGCAAGCCGGGTCGGCCGTGTTGTCTGGTCGCTTATCAATAGTCACCTTATCGGATATGTATTGTAGCTTGCACAAAGATACGGAAGCCTAGATGAGCTACCCGCGATAAATGCAAGTATCTGGTGTTTGGAGATTGATTGCAAGGTCTAATTGATCGGTTATCGGTATGCTCATAATCGCCGGGAATAAGCCACATAGGACATACCGTTTTAGTTACTCTATCTACTGTTTATACTTACCATTGGGTGGCTGGTACCTCACATCCCATGCATCCACGGTAACCAGCCGGACGCCACTCCCGCTCCATGCTTCGAGCAGGTTCCCGGTCGCGGCAACAGTGACCGAGCGGTCGGCCCCTAGTTGCCCGTGGCCACCGTCATGGAGCAAGATGTTGCTGCTTCTTCGGCAAGCCTGGTTGCGACGAATCCCACTTTGTACAAGTGCCGTCACCGTCCCTGGTTGCGACGCGTCCCAATCATGGCCCCAGACGTTCCACATAACAGGAGTCAAGTCGAGCTCCTCAGCGGCACGCAGCACATCGGGGCGCCGGGCGCCGAATGGTGGACGAAACCATTTCACGGCTTCGCCGGTCGCATCCTCAATGGCGGAATTGCACCCGGCAAGCTCCTTCCGCACACGCGAGGGCCGTTCCCAGAACAATGACGGATGGCTCATTGTATGGTTCCCCAAGAGGTGACCGGCTCGATGTATGGCGCGGGCAATTTCAGGCCGTCGCCGTACGAAGTCGCCGATCAGGAAGAAGGTCGCACGAACCTGATGGCGCGCCAGTATGTCAAGCAATCGTTGGGTATACGGGTCATTCGGTCCGTCGTCGAAGGTAAGTGCGGCCTCCTGGCCGTCGAAACCGGCGATAAGGGTACGACCGAAGATCAAGTCCCGGGCCGCGTGGCGTATTTGCTTGTAGCGCTGCTCCAGGAGCCCGATCTGAGGGTTAGATGCCATGTCGGGCAGTCAATATGCACCGTCGGCATGCACGACGGCCTGGAAAGTACGCGCGAGGATATACATGTCCATCCAGATGGACCAGTTCCGAATGTAGTACTCGTCGAATTGGACACGTTCTCGGTAGGTAGTATTGTTACGGCCAGATACCTGCCACAGACCGGTAAGGCCGGGTGTGACCCGCGTGTATAAGTCATAGCTGGCCGCATAGCGAGCAATCTCTGACTCGACGATGGGCCGAGGTCCCACTAGGCTCATGTGCCCGGTCAGGATATTCACCAGTTGGGGCAGTTCGTCAAGGCTATATCTCCGCAGCCACCGGCCAACGGTCGTAATTCGCGGATCCTTCTTCAGCTTATGGTCGCGCTGCCACTCACGCATCAGCTCCGGATGACGCTGCAGATGGGCATCCAGTATCCGGTCGGCATTTGTGACCATGGTACGAAATTTCAGGGCGCGGAAGGCTCTCCCATCCCTTCCAAAACGAAGATGACCGAAGAATATTGGGCCCTTCGAGTTGATCTTGATCGCCACGCTTATGAGGATGAACATTGGCACGAGCAAGAGAAGAAGAATAGTGCTGACCACCACATCCAGGCAGCGCTTGGTCACTTTAGGAGCCAAAAAGGATAGCCGCTGGGGAATCTCCAGGCCGACCTGGCCCCCAATCTCGCGTGCTGATATGCCCAGGCAGCAGACTCCCGGAATGTCGGTAACGATGAGGATGTGATGAAACCTCCTGCAATGCTCCTGAATAATCTGCTGTATTTCCTCCTGTGAGCGGTGTGGCATCGCCAATATGGCGTACCGGGTAAAGCCTCGGCCACTGATCGCCGGAGCATCTGATATGTGACCAACGATCGGCGGCAGATCAGGATCCCAGGAGGAAACGGGGTCTTCGAGCAGTACTCCACTGATGCGCAGGCCGAGTTGAGTAGCAGCCAGGCTTCTCGCGACCTGCTTCGCGGCGGGACCCGACCCCAACACGACGGCAGAAACCGGCCACCATGACATCTGACCAAGAAGCTTTCGGACCAAGGTGCGGCCGAGAAGCACAGCCGGGGTTCCAAGCGCCCAAGCGAGGAGGAAGATATAGCGAGAGTATTCAGTTCCGTTTTTCAGCAGAAAAGTGGTCGAAACCAGAACCAGAATGACCGCCGTAATCGAGTGGAAGACGCGGCGCATCTCTTCGGCCGGATGCAGGAGCAATGCCGGATATAAACCCTGAGAAAAGAAGACGCCGAGAAAGATAAGAACCGAGGGAAACATCTCCAGATAGAACTTGAGGTCCAAGTCAGCGTTCAGCGTAAACTTGCTCCAGACAACGAGCCAAAACACAACCGATAGCCATATGAAGTCGGAGATCAGCAGACAGACTGAAGCACTCGGCGAGTACGCCGGTGTCGCTCGGGTCAGGTTGGCCAAACCAGGGGGGCTGATAACTGTATTTGCGCTCATAGTTCCTCTAAAAGTGGGGCGATCAAGGGAATCACTCAATGAAGCTGCGACTTCCGCCGACAGGCTTCATGCTCGGGCCAGAGCTTGGTGGATCAATTTACTCGAGAGTGAGAATGCAGTTACTCAATTCCAATTCCAATCAGGGACGCCCGCAAAAGCGGCTAGCTTAGGTTGGTGATCCCGCCATGGGTTTTCGAGAGCCAGATCTCCATGCGCACATCAGGAGATCTTTCATCTACAAGCTGACTACCGGCCTCAGAACGGCAGGACGATCCGAGACCGCGCTACGGCTCGGGGTCTCCGACCAGCCCGACTCATACGGGACGGCAAGCGCATCGGACACGTATCGACGAATCTTTTCAATGAAGATACTGGTATCGAACTGCCGAGCATGCCGCTGGATAGTTTGGGCAGAAAACTGGCTTTCCACAGCCTCCAGGCGCAGGATTGCCGCCACCACTGCGTCCGCGGTCTGTTCGTAAAAGAAGATTCCCGTTGCATCGCATTCTTTCGCGGTATGGCGCATCCCTCGGTCTGGATAACCGCATACAGTTTCCAGAGAGCCACCCTTTCCGTACGCAACCACAGGACGGCCACAAGCCTGAGCCTCTAACGAAACCATGCCGAAGTCTTCATCCGCGGCAAATAGAAGCGCGCGGCAGTGTGCGTAAGTATGCCATAGGTCGCTGGCGTTCATCTTGCCTAAAAAGCGAATCGTTGGACCCGCGATGGCGCGTAGCTTCTTTATCTCCGGCCCATCCCCGACGATGCGCAACTGCCGTCCCAGCTTGTTACATGCCTCAATCAGGATTTCTGTCCGCTTATATGAAACCAGTCTACCCACCGCCAGATAGTAGTCCTCAGGTTCACCCGCAATGAAAGCTCTCTCCGTATCAATAGGAGGGTGAATCACCGTACTCGCCCGTCTGTAATAGTGAGAGATGCGACGCGCGACATACTCAGAGTTGGCGATAAAGTAGGTTACGCGTTGAGCTGCCTGGTAATCCCAACTGCGGACGTAATGTGCCGCAAGCGAAAAGGCTATTCGGCCGAAAGGCGACATCTGAGCTGCGTATGAGTGGTAGCTGTCCCACAAATAGCGCATGGGAGAGTGGCAATAACAGATGTGGATGGCATCCTGACGGGTAATCACGCCCTTCATCGGACCGCTGTCGGAACTGAGCACGAGGTCATAGGCAGTCAAGTCCAGTTGCTCGACCGCAAATGGATAGAGTGGAAGCAGATGGCGATGCATACTCTTTCCACCCGGTACCCTTTGTAGGAGAGAAGCTGTTATACGCCGGCCGGCGAGTCCTTGCGGCACCAGTGATGGGTCCGCAACCAAAGTAAAGAGATCGGCTTCGGGAAATATACTGCCGATTACTTCTGCAACCCGCTCCCCGCCCCCCTGTGTCACGAACCAGTGATGAACGATCGCTATCCTCATAGAGAACTTCTCCGATGACAGCCGCATGGATTTCCGGCCACCCGCTAAATGATGCGCATTGAAGATGAGTTGCTGGATGAGGCGAACGTCGAGAGCTAGTTCGATGAGTGCCAGATTCCTCATCTGGGAGAACGGCTCTATCGGGCACAGGACGCTGCTCGCAACACAACCTTGGCGACATTACACAGAGTGAGCCAAGGCAACGGGCCATCTTGATTTATTAAGTCTTGGACTCATGGAGGGTGGACGGTAACGTCTGATGCCAGTCGTGCCGACGGCTAGCGTAAGCATCGGTCGTGAGATCTTTTACCGCTCTATAAAATTCTCGTCTTCGGTGTGCAAGCACTACCGTGGAGTATTCCGCAGCCTTCGACAAATTGCGCGCCGACATTCTTTCTACTCGAGCCTGGCTGGAGAATACTTCGGCGATTGCCTTCGCTAAAGAGGCAGGACTGTCAGGAGAGACAAGATCTTCCTCGTGCAAAAGTTCGGGAATTCCACCGATGGCCGAACCCAGGCACGGAAGACCGCGAGCCATCGCCTCAAGCATTGCGCGTGGAACACCTTCCGCCCGGGACGGGAGGATGAAGAGGTCGGCCTGGTCAAGTTCGCGGCGCACCGGCTCGCCCGCAGTCACTGACCCAACGAACTCAACCTCCTCTTCGAGACCGAGACGGATGCAGCGTTTTTGTAAAGTCCCCATCTCTTGCCCGCTACCAATGAACCTGACTCGCGCAGGAATTCCCTGCGTTTTACAAATTGCGACGGCCTCGACGAGAAGATCGGGACCTTTGTAAAAGGATCCGAGAGTTCCGACGAAGACGATGCGAAGACAGGAGGGATCATGAAGGGTGGTCCGCGGACGTGAGACAAATGACTCCGGCGAGAGACTTACATCCGATACGGCCATCACACATTGTCGTGCGTCGTGAGCCTTCCCGCCGAAGGGATGGTGTCCCACGCAGGGTTGTGATGCCGGTGGATATCTTCTTTGAAGATAGTCCTGGGTAACATACGACACCGCCACGGCATGTCGGCACTGCCGCTGCATCCGGCGGGTAAAATATCGGCGGGCGACGGGAGCGACGGGATGCCGGTTGGCAGCAGGACTGAGCACATCGTACGGGTCGGCCGTGACTTCCAGACTGTATGGAAGCGATCTACGTGTGAGCCAGTCTTCTATCGAATTGGCTATCTGGCTATGTACACGTAGTATCACCGCACTCCCTGTCGGGACAGCATGTTTTGCTCGCCGGCGCACGCTGGCAAACTGCGTCAGAAACCCAAAGGGCCCTTTGTAACCGGGCATGGGATAGAATTCGACGCCGGGACCCTCCACGGCGAGGAAATTAGGCTCGACCCGGGATACAGGAAACACGCGGGAGATGACCCGGACGGAGTCGAATACTTCTAGATATTCGCGATAAAACTCGTAGGGACACTGTGTGATTGTCCACACCTTCTTATCCGGAGTCTGCAGAAAGCGATGTTCTAAGGTCAGGCAGAGTTTCATTGTCATTTCTCGCTAGGTGCAAAGGATTGTGGTTCAATCAATTACTATTTCTTCCCGGGCGTGTGAGCGACAGCTCCGGCAGAGGGAGGCCACGGACGTGGTATCCGGGCGAACCGCATCAAACTAACAACAAAGAGTAATTGAGATAAGGCAGTGTCCTCGGGGGAGAGGGTGGCAATGCGCTGGAAAGCTCTACACCTGAGACGAGCCAGTGAGCAGCGTAGCTACGTCCATTCACTTAACACGCAGAGCTGCGTCGCTAGTGAATGAACGGTGGACGGAAGGGCCCACGTCCCTTACAAACAGTAAAAACTCGCAGTGACAGCATTTGAATCAGAACAGCCGCTCCAACCGATAGCTACCCAACGGAATCTTCAACGATCTCTGGATCGCGCCTACCGAGATCACTATTTCGCCGCGGCCCGTTTGCTCCGTCAGAACTCCCTCGACGCCTTCCAGAAAACCGCCATGTATCCGGACTCTCTCTCCCACCGCTGGGAATGGCCCCGGCTGATAGTTTGTGTTGCTCTGAGCCAAGGCTCGTACTGTTGCGATCTCCTCATCAGGCACGGCGATAAGTTCACGCCCACTGGTCACGAATCGTACCAAGCCGGGAAGACGCAATACCTTGACAAGCAATCTGGGCTCCGGTTCCATGCGGACAAATGTGTAACCCGGAAAGAGCGGCGCTTCGACCAGCTTGGTACGGTCACTCCAGCGCCGGGCCTCTATTTGCATAGGTGCAAATGACTCAAATCCTTCATCACGCAGCGCGGCGTCCACTTTCTTCTCGCACTGATAACGCGTCTGTAAGGGATACCATGCCGGACCCAATGCAGTTGAGATTTTATGAGGAATCGCGTTGTTGTCCTCTGGTTGACATCGTTGCATAGCTTCGCCCTGTGAGCCACACAAGTGGCTTTCTGATCTGGAACAATATTCATTTCCCTGGGAAACCTGGCGCCCTGAACGGTAGCAAGAATTGCGGAAATTTCTTGCTGGGAGAGTTGCCGGGTACTGCAAAAGTAGCGGGAGTACCCTTCCCCGGCAATAGAACTAATCTCCTGCTGCAGGCATAACTTTTTTCCTGAGTGAATGGGCCCGTCTGTATGCCGCATGTGTGCGGTTGCAGAGTAACTCTTGACATTAGGCCGTAAAAACGCAGGTTCCATGTTAGCGACAAACTGTTTTCCATCAGCGTTACTCAACTAATCCAGATGGAGTGGCTCATGATGGGCAGGGGCTTACCAGAAAGCGGGGCGAGATGGGGGCACAGGTAATGAACTCGCTGGGTACTAACGTTATACATAGAAAAACTACGAAAACTTAGTGTTTTCTGCCCTTGATGTTGTACAGTCACAACTGCAAACGAGAAAACCGGGCGGGATAACAAGCACCTGGTTTCGTGTATAGGAAGCTAACGATTTGGTTTTTTTCCGGACTAAATCGGAAACTTTCAGATAAATTCATCAGAGTCTTATAGACAAAAGTTGCGGCATCCTCCCTCTGCTAATAATCCAACTTTCCTGGATTCTGATCACCCGGAGCCTGCCCTATGCTTTCTGCCACTACCCGAGTCATCGTTTACGACAGCAGTAGTTTGCAAAGTGAATTATTAGCCACAGGCTTGGAGAGCCTGGCGCTTGGTTTTGAGATAAGGTGCGCTAATAACCTGGAATCCCTGATAGACCTGCTCACCATGGATTCGAACTGGGTGGTGGTCATCTCAGATACCAGCATGAACGGCAGCGCCATTTCTCTGGCCAAACACCTCCGCGCGCGCTTTCACGGCTTGCCCTTCGTTTTCCTACTACAGGAAGGGCGCGGTGACCGTGTAATTGAGGCCTTTAGAACGGGGGCTCGGGGAATCGTCTACAGCAATGAGAGCCTCTCTCAATTAGCGGACTGCATCATCCATGTCTATAAAGGGGACGTTTGGGTACGAGGGGTTGACCTGGGATTGATTCTCGATGGACTACTCAAGCCCAGCGTAAGGGTAACGGATGTTACCGGACGAACGCTGCTCAGCCCGCGAGAGGAAGAAATATCACGGCTGGTGGCTGAGGGGATGAGCAATCGAGAGGTCGCGAGGGCTCTCAAAATCAGCGAAAGCACGGTGAAGAACTCTCTATTCCACGTCTTCGAAAAACTCGGAATATCGAATCGTGTCGAACTGGCGCGCTACGTGACCGGGGCCTCAGAACAAGAGGGGCGCGCGATCCAATAGAACCACCTTCTAATGATTCTGTCCGGCATCGCCTCCCGGGCCCGGTCCTGGCATCGGCCCGAAGCGGGGATAGTGGCCGCCCTTAGGCGCATCCGCCTGAAGCGTCTTCCATTGATCCGAGGTGAGCACCCGGCGCAGACCTAGCAGCATGCGGGCGTTGGCTTTTTCCAATTCAGCCCGGGCCTGGGCCACGCGGTCGATCTGGGCAAGAATCTTCCCCTCATCCGGCTGGTCGGCTGCCAGCAGAGGCTCCATCGCCGTCTCCTCTTTGCGCGCGTTAGCGAGAAGGTCCATCAAGCTGGGCCGGCTTTGCTCAAACACAGCTTCCATTTTCTTTTGCTGGTCCGGGGTGAGACCGAGCTTTTGCACCCATTCTGGATTGTTCCACCAGCGGCCATGAGGTCCCAAATGAAAGGCGCGTTCCATAGGAGGGCGACGGCCTTCCATGGGAGGTGGGCCGTCGGGCGGCCCATATTGGGCCGGTGGGCCCGCCGACTGTGCGCTCGCAGCGCCGGATGTGCAAGCCATCCACAGCACGACGGCCAGGGCAAGCCACCGTGCCGTACCGCCTTGGCGGATGCTAGTTGTTTTGGACAATGTGCTTGCTCCCTCGCGCAGAGGTAGCGACGACTGAACCGTTGCGGCTCTCCGTGGTAACCAGGTTGGTCAACGACTCCATGGACGATGGAACTGCAACGGATAGCTGTTGATCCACCTGATCCAACAACGCATCGTCACTGATATCCGAAGCTGGGTGGACTGGCCGTGTGCTCGTGGGGTGAAAAGAAAGCAACGCGAACACCAGCAGCAAAATGGGGAGCACGGCGGCAACGGCCCACCGCAGGGCGAGCACGGGAAACCCTCTTGCGCCAGAAATATTCAACTGCTGGGGGCGGGTCGCCAGACACTCTGAGCTCCAGTCCACGGCGGCGTTACGGAAAACTGTCACGCCACGCTCCAGCCGAGCGACCGCGGCCCGGCATCCGGCACATTCCGATAGGTGGCGAAGCATTTCCGGAGTTCGCTGATCCAGAACGTACTCCTCCTGCTCCCAGGGTGACAGGTGGTCAGTGTTCATTTGGTCCTCTCCATCGCCTTGCGCACCGCAGCCAGCGCACGGTGCAAGTGGCTCTTCACGGTTCCAACATGCAACTCCATCGCGGTTGCGATCTCGGGCAGTTCCATCTCTTCCACAAAGCGCAACAGGAAGACGCTGCGCTGTTTACCGGGGAGGTTTTCCACGGCTTCCCACACTTCCCGCAGCTCTTCCCTGATCATTAAAGAGGTTTCGGGGGAGAGCGCCGGCGACCGCAGGCGGTCGGCCACGGCGCCTACCTCGGTTGCGGTGGAGCTGGCCGCTTTCCAAAACTGAAACTTGCGCGAGCGCGTGGAATCGCGAATGAGGTTGGTCGCGATCCGCGTAAGCCAGGTGGCGACGCTGCATTCCCCGCGAAACTCTTCGCGTGCCTTGTAAGCCTTAAGGAAGCAATCCTGGGTTACAGTTTCCGCCAGGTCGGGATCCCTCAGCGATAGCAAGGCGTAACGATAAATGCGAGACCGGTAGGTTGCACAGAGCGTGTTTACATCAGCAAGCTCTGCGATCATCCGGCCTCGCAGGGGCGAAAGCTCTCCGGCGTAGATAAGCTGCTCCACTGCCTCCATAGACGCGCCTTTCTGGGCAGCAGTTTACGCCCAAAGACCTGTTTGGGCACCGTCAAGGGCCAGTCCGATTTGCCAACAACATCCGTTCATCGCATGAATGGCCCGTGTCCTGGTCCACCCATCATATGTTCCTGTTCCAATTGAGAATACTTGGTCTTTTGGTCGGCGGTAAGCAGAGCGTAAAACTGGGCTCGCGCAAGCGCGTGGGCGGCCATCATTTCGCCGCTCATTTGACCGAGCGTGGTGGCTGTCGACTGAATCGTAGCCGTATCGTTGGCCTTGATGGCAGCCTCCATGGCCTGGTGGGCGGCGCGCTCACTGGCTCGTGCGTTCTGCTCGGCGGTGGCCTCGGTCGTAAAGATCGTGGTGGCCTGCTCAACCTGGTTAGCGTTCAGGGTTAACAGCGTGGTGTAGCGCTGGATCTGGCGTTGGGCGATCGCGGCAGGGGTCGGGGGGGTGTGGGGGGGTGGGGTTTGCGCCTGGGCCATCGGTAACAGCCCCAGGACTGCGAAAAGCGCAAGCGTCGGCTTCATGCTTCCTCCTTGACGGTTGAGTGGCTGGAGGCAGGTAGCCGCTACCCCGGCATTCCTGATTCCAACTTGTCTCGCCCCAATAGACGGAGGCTCCAGGATGTCGGTTTACCGCGGCCTGCGAACCGGACCAGAAGTTGGCAACAGCAGCAGGACAGCCAGCCCGCCGCACCAGGAGCTGATCGCGCAAGCCGCCATGACCAAGCGAAAGCCGGCAAGAAACGAGTCGTCGAGCAGCGAAACAGCCTGGGTATGCTGCCCAGGAGCAAGGCCGGCTGGGATGGGGATGTCGTGCAGGCGAGCCCGGTTACTAAGGAGCTGGGCCCGCACCGCAACCGGCAAGCTGGAGTGGGTAAGCTGGGCGGTCAGACTGGCCACAAATCCGTGGGCCAGCAGCAGGGCGAGCAGGGACACAGCCACCAGCCCGGCTAGCCGGGAGAGTGCGTTATTCACCGCGGAAGCGATCCCGGTCTGATTTTCCGGCACCGAAGACATCACAGCATTCGTCAGGGGAGCGACACAAAGCGTCATTCCGCATCCCAGAATAAGGACCGGGGGTAAGACCGACAGGAGGTATCCGTGCTGGGTGTCAAGCCAGGCGAAGGCGGCAAATCCAGCCCCGGCCAGCGCCGCCCCAACGCAAAGCAAGGGACGCTCGCCCAACCTGGGCACCAACGCTCCCACCCGTGCCGAGAACAAGAACATGAGCACGATGAGAGGTACAAAGACGGCGCCCGCCGCCGCTGGGGGGTAATGCCGCACCTGGATCAAATAGAAAGGAATGACATACAGGGAGCCCCCCAAAGCCCCATAAAGGAGAAAAGTGAGCAGGTTCGCCGCCAGGAAGCGGGGTATGCGGAAGAGCGCAAGGGGCATCATGGCGTTGGGCCGGTTTGACTGCGAACGCAGGAATAACGCCAAAAGGAGGAGCCCGCCAAGCAGGGGCCAAATGACCCGGCTGCTCCTCCAGCCGAATTGGGAGGCGAAGGACAGCCCGTAGATGATGCCCGCGAAGCTGAGCGTGGCCAGTGCGGCGCCGAGCCGATCCAACGGTTGCGCCACCCCGTCACCCGCCGCCCGGCTCTCCGGTATGCGCGGCGCCAGCAGCATGATCACCAGGACGACGGGAAGATTGAGCAGGAAAATCAATCGCCAGGAGTAGGCCTGGATAAGCCAGCCCCCAACCACCGGCCCAATCGCGGCAAAGACAGTCGTCCAGGCCGACCAGATGCCGATGGCGCGGCCTCGTTCCTCTTCTGGGAATGACGCCGACAGGATGGCAAGTCCCTGGGGAATGAGCAGCGCGGCGCCCACCCCCTGGATGCCTCGAGCAGTGATCAGTTGGCCCAGGGAAAGAGAGACGGCGCAAGCTGCCGAGGCTAGGGCAAAAAGCGCCACTCCCCATAGAAATGTGCGCCGCCGGCCGTATCGGTCTCCAATGGCGCCTCCGAACAATAGCAATGCGGCCCCAAAGAGCGCATAGCCTTGCACCACCCACTCAATGACCGCCGAGGTGGCACGGAAGGTTGACTGCAGGGTAGGAAGGGCGACGTTGACCACCGACCCGTCCATGAACGCCAGGGACGAGCCCAGGATGATGGCGATGAGAATCCACTTGCGGTCAGGCGGAGCGCAGGGCGAGGCGGCAGCCGCGGCCCCGGCCTGGATACCCCCGGCCTGGATACCCCCGGCCTGGATACATGGCGGGACGACGTGAGACTTGGGAACGGCTGCGATGGATCCGGCCACTGTTGATGGATGCGCGCGGGGTCGACAAAGTGCGTGAATTACAGCGAAAGCCGCGGCTGAACCCCTGCCTGTTTACGATCGCCTACGCACGGGCTGAGGTTCGAAAGCTTTGGATTTGAGCCCAGCGGCAAGTTGGCACCATGGTTGTATGTCTGTACTCTTCATAGCAACGACTTAAAGCGGAGCATCCTCTGATGAAACTCAAGTCTTTCGTAATGGCTGGGTTATGGTGTTTTGCCTCGGGTGCTCTGGCGCAAAGCTGGACCATCGGCAATGCACAGATTGAACGAAGGATTACCTTCGACCCTGCATCCGGGCTGTTTACTGCAAGACTCGCCGATCTTTCAACCCATTACGATTTCATCGCCACGGAAAAGCGGCCGGCCGCGGAATTTTCGTTTGCCTGCGACGGCGAAACTTTGAGCGGTGCCAGCTCGGCTTTCCAACTGCTGCGAGCCGACGAGAACAAACTGGCAGATGGGACCCAGCTCACCATTCATCTCCGCAGCAAGGCATTTCCTCTTGACGTCTCCGTCGTCTACCGGGTTTATAACGGGCATCCTGCGATACGCAAATGGCTGGTCCTCAGAAATACCGCGTCCGCAACGTTGCACCTGTCGCATATGAACATCGAGGCCATCGCCCCGTCGGTCGGCCCTTCCAATGAAACCGTGTTGAATGCGCAGTACGGCACCATTCCACGGGAGACTTTCTACACCGGCCGGTCAGAAGATGCGGGTCTGCTTGTATCCAATGCCCGCACCGGCGACGGCTTTGCCATTCTCAGTGAAGTTCCGGGCTACATGAAGCGGACAGAGATTAACGCCTGGTCCAATCCCGGGCGGGTCGGGGTTATGTACGACACCGACCTGATGCCCTTCGAACGTTCCCTTGCCCCTGGAGCAGAGTTCAAAACCGCCGCTGTCTCGCTGCTCACCTTTCGCAACCGCGATGGTTTTAACGATCCGCATTGGATACTGCCGTCCTACACTGCGGCTGTCCTTGAGCGAAAGCTCGATGCCCGCGGCGCACCGTGGATTTACAACACATGGGAACCCTTCGAGAGGAGCATCAATCGCGCGACTACGCTGCAGTTAATCGACGTAGCCGGAAAGATGGGGATGGATATCTTTACCATCGACGACGGTTGGCAGCAGGAATACGGCGAGAACACGGTAGACCCCACTGCCTTTCCCGGTGGCCTTGACGCCATACAGAAAGCGGTGGAAGCGAAGGGTATGCGCTTGGGGTTATGGATCCCTCTGGCCGCCATCGGTCAGAAGACAGCAGATTACGTCAACCATCCGGACTGGGCCTCGCTCGACCAATCCGGAAAACCAAAACTTACCTCCACCATGGGCGGTTCCAAGGTGGTGATGTGTTTGGCGAGCCCCTTTCAGGACGCGGCAGCGGACCGGGTAAATGACGCCATCGAACGCTTCCACCTGGCCTATGTGAAGCTCGATCTAACGACGATTTTCAACGCGTACGGAGAAGCCCCCGGCTGCTGGGCCAAGGGTCACTACCACGGGGATTGGGCCGAGTCCCTGAACATGATCTATGAAGGCATCAGCCACGTCACCAGTAAGGTCTACCAAAAGCATCCGGACGTTCTTCTGGACTTGACCTTTGAGCTGTGGGGTCAGAAGCACGTGATCGATGCCGGTCTGCTGGCCGCCGGCGATCTCGATTGGATGAGCAATGTGCACGATGCTCAGCCCGATTCCGCCGGGACCGTGCAAGCCCGGACTCTGCTGTATCAGCGTGCGGCTTCGATGCCCGTCGACACCATGCTCATCGGCAACCTGCACGCGGGGATGCCAAGCGCCCAGGAAGCATTTGCCACCGCCATCGGCTCCGCCCCGCTTCTGCTGGGCGACTTGCGTACGTTGAGTGCCGCGGATCAGCAGTGGTACCAGGATCACATCCGGTGGTTCAAGCAGCTCCGGCGAAGCACCAACATCAGCGAAAGCTTCTGGCCGCTGGGCAACTGGCGTCAGCCTTCCGCAGCGGATTGGGATGGATTCGCCCGTCTGTCGCACACCGGCAGCGGCGTGATCGCTGTCTTTCGTAACCAGTCGAATACTTCAACGGCTGCCATTCAACTGCCCCTCATGCCGGCTGGCAGCTTCAAATTACATTCAGTGGTCACCAACAAAGATCTGGGTACATTCTCGAAAGACGATTGGGCCCGCGGCGTTCCGGTTGGTTTTTCAGGCTCTCAATCCGTCGAAATTCTTGAAGTCAGTTATGTCCACTGAGTGTTATGTTTACGGGTGCGGCTTTAAGGATGTCCCTGGAAACACGGAGAAGAACTCAGTGATGCACGGAAATATCTCTCGACTATTAGCTGTTAGCGCTATCGCGATCACCAGCGGCTCGTTGCTGCATGGACTCCTGGGAGCTGCTACCACCCCGAGCACAGTCTCTATGAATGTAGAACGCCTCGACCCTGCGTTGAACTCGATCGTGCCTGCCAATCCCGTTCTGGAGAGGGCTGCCACCGGCCCGGGCTTCAAATGGACCGAAGGACCGGTCTGGATACCGGCCGGGTACCTGCTATTTGCTGAGATCCCCAGCAATAGCATTCGTAAATGGACCCCGGGCGTTGGAGTCAGCGTCTTCATGCAGCCCAGCGGGTACAAAGGCTCTACTCCTTTTACCGGCCCTGAGCCCGGCTCGAACGGCATGACGCTCGATAGCCGCGGCCGGCTCACTGTAGCGGGTCACGCGCAGCGAGACGTATGGAGACTGGAGCAACTGGACCCCAAGGCGCAGGTGACGGTTCTCGCCGATAGTTACCAGGGCAAGCGGCTTAACAGTCCCAATGACCTCGCCTACAAATCCAACGGGGACCTTTACTTTACCGACCCGCCCTACGGCCTCCCCACTCAGGACAAGGATCCAACCAAGCAACTGCACATCAACGGCGTTTACCGCGTGCCTGGAGCGACTTCTCAGAAGCCCGGTGCGGCGCCGGACCGGGCACGGTTGCAGCTGCTGGTAACAGATCTGCCCCGTCCCAATGGAATATGCTTCTCACCGGATGAGAAGTATCTCTACGTAAACAATTCCGAGCCGAAGAAGCTGTGGATGCGCTACACCGTAAAGGCCGATGGGACACTTACGGACGGAAAAGTCTTCTTTGATGCGACATCGGATACCCGTGTCGGAGCGCCCGATGGCCAGAAAGTAGATCAGCAAGGAAATCTGTATAGCGCAGGTCCAGGCGGGGTTTGGATCTTCTCTCCCGAGGGCAAGCATCTCGGGACACTCGACATTCCGGAACGCGTCGGCAATGTTGCTTGGGGAGGGGCAGATCACAAGACGCTTTATGTTGCGGCGAGTTCGAGCATCTACCGTATCACTCTGAAGATTCCGGGGGTCTATCCCGGCGTCCACTGATTGGCATGTCTGTCATCATCCGAACCGCTGCGGCATCCGACATGGATGCAATCGCACATATCTATGCGCATCACGTAAACCACGGCACCGCGACCTTTGAAACCGAACCGCCAGACAGCAGCGAAATTGGACGGCGCTGGACAGAGGTAACAGCCAGGGGTTTACCGTGGCTGGTTGCTGATGACGCCGGTGAAGTGGTTGGCTACGCCTATGCCGGACCGTATCGTCCGCGCGCGGCGTATAGGCATACGGTGGAAGACTCAATCTATGTCCGGGCCGACCGCCTGGGCACCGGCGTGGGAAGGTTGTTGATGCCCGCTCTCATCGACGCGACCAAAGCCTGCGGCATGCACCAGATGATTGCGGTCATCGGCGACAGCGGCAACCACGCCTCGATAAACTTGCACCGCCGCTTCGGCTTTCGGGATGCGGGTTTGTTGAAAGATGTCGGCTTCAAGTTCGAGCGCTGGCTCGACACGGTCTTCATGCAACGGAGCCTTGCTTAAGATGATTCTGATAACCAAAAAGAGGCGCATCGGCCCGTACCCTTCATGATGGGGGAACCTCCGCAATTATTCGTCTTGGAATAGGGGCGACTGCAAGTTCTCCGGATCACGAAAATTGCTTAGACCGACCCCAACCAAACGAAACCGTTGCCCCGATCCGAGAGAGATTCGTTCGCGCAGTGACAGGGCGATGGCTGTCAATTCTTCGCAAGACGACGGGGGCTTAGTCGGCGTATGGCTGCGCGTGAGGATGTTGAAGTCGCTGGTTTTCAGCTTCAATACGACCGTCCGTGCTACGCGCGACTCGCGGCGCGAAGCTGACCACACCTTCTGCGCCAGACGTGCGATCAACTCCCCGGTCTCCGATAGAGGGATATCCTGCTCGAACGTGTCTTCGGCGGAAATCGACTTGGTTGGTCTGTCCGGAATCACCAGGTTGTGATCGATTCCTCGGGCAAGCTCGTACAGGCGATGCCCATACTTTCCGAAGCGTGCTTCGAGCACCGCAGCGTCCAACGCTTGCAGGTCGCCCACGGTCTTCACGCCTATCTGTTTAAGCCTGTCTTCAGTGACTTTGCCGACACCGGGAATGCGTTCTACCGGCAGAGGGAGAAGGAATGCATGTACATCATCCGGCTGGATAACGAATAGGCCATCGGGCTTCCGCCAATCGGATGCAATCTTGGCCAGGAACTTATTGGGCGCCACGCCCGCGGATGCAGTCAGATGAAGTTCGTCTCGAATCTGTTGGCGAATGGCTTTTGCGACCCGGGTCGCTGTGGGCAATCCCAGCTTGTTTTCCGTTACATCTAGGTACGCCTCGTCCAAAGAGAGCGGTTCGATGAGATCCGTGTAGCGATGAAAGATCTCCCGCACGCCGCGTGAGACCGCCCGGTAGCGCACAAAATCAGGGGGAACGAAGATCGCTTCCGGGCACAATCGCTCGGCTCGGACCGCTGGCATCGCAGAACGGACTCCGAAGCGTCTTGCCTCGTACGACGCGGCACAAACGACGGAACGATTGCCGCGCCAAGCCACCACGACCGGTTTACCCCGCAATTGCGGATCATCGCGCTGCTCGACCGAGGCGTAGAACGCATCCATGTCTACATGGAGGATCTTTCGAACCATCACCCATGATAAGGCTTGAATTCCCTGCTCCATCCTGGCCGTGAATCCACCACGAAAAGTCCAATGCAGTGATTTTCAAGGGGGAGCAGCTCTAGAACGCGTGGCGGCTCAGTATTTCCCGGGTGATGGTCAGCATCATGATTCGCAGGTCAAACCAGACCGACCAGTTCTCGATATACGCCAGATCGCAAGCGACCCGGTTTTCTATCTGCTCAACAGTCTTGGTTTCCCCACGCCAGCCGTTCACCTGGGCCCATCCGGTGATCCCCGGCTTGACCCGGTGACGAAACGCATACTTTGCGACCACGTCGGTGAACAACTTGTCTGCCGCCTTGGTGTTGGGCGGATGTGGGCGAGGCCCGACCAGGGACATGTTGCCCTTCATGACATTGAATATCTGCGGCAACTCGTCGAGGCTTAGGGCGCGCAGCCATTTGCCAAGCCTGGTCACTCGCGGATCACCCCGCGTCGCCTGTCGATCGCCCATCAGATCCGTCATCCCATGGTGCATGGAACGGAATTTGTAACAGGTAAATAGCCGATTGTTAAAGCCGAGGCGCGGCTGCCGGAACAGGACGGGCCCAGGGCTATCGAAGCGAATCGCCAAAGCAATGAGCGCGAGAAATGGGACGAGAATGACCAGCAGCACGGAACCGATGACCATATCGAAAGCAAACTTCTTTCCCGCCCGCCAATCCTTGAGCGGCCGCTCGTCGATCAACACCACGGGGTTGGAACCGACAGAGGAAATCTGGCTGCTCTTATAACGGAAGCCCGCGAAATCCGTGGTCAGGCAGATGTCGGCGACCGCGCTCCCGATTTGCTCAAGGATCCTCGATATACGTTCCACCGCTCGCAGGGGGAGCGCAATGACAATCAAGTCGATCTGCTCTTCGCGGCTGCGCTCGAGAAGGTCGCGCACAGTACCGCGCACTCGAACCCCTTCCTGTACCCCAGGAATGCGGGAGCGCCGGTCATCATAAAGGCCTACAACAGTGTAGGCGTGCGGCTCGGCGCGCAGGCGTTCAATAAACTCGCGGCTAAACTCACCAGCGCCAATCACCGCTACCCTGCGAGCCAGCTTGCCCGACTCGATCCACCCGCGCAGCAGCCGTGAAAGATAGCCTCGCGATGCAGTAAGCAGGACTGCGCTGAAGAATAGCCAGAGGAAAGGCGATTCCCTGAAAACCAGGCTGCCATCACCCATCAGGAATAGGCAGACGATCATACTGCCTCCGCCAACCAGCATCGGCAGGGGCAGAACTTGGAGTGATTGGCCGAGCGGATGAAGAAAGCGCAACCGATAGGCGCCGGCACGGGAGAGGAAGACCGTAGCCACCACACTGCCTAAGCATGTTGCGAGAACAAGTGAGCCATCGGTGGCCAGCCAATGCATCGGCGTCAACATGCTCTTGGCCAGTACGCCGCTGAACAGCAACAACACCAAGTCGGACGCTTGCACAATGCGCACGATGACCGCCGGCGACTTCCTGCCTTTGTCGCCACGAGACGCTTGTCGAGCAGGCGACCTCCGTTCGACAGAAGTTGCGGGGGTTTCTGCGGGACGCTCGATTACGGGGTCGACTAACCTCGCTTCCTGCAACCCGGAAAATACTGCGAGATCTGTCTTCATCGCGTATGCGGCCGCCGTGTCGTAGTGTCAGCCATTTCCTTTTACCTGGCCCTCTCGACTGAGGAGTGACCGGGAGCCCTTCCGCTTGCGTCGACCATGCCCGGAAGATCTGGAACAAGACCGCGATGCGGAGACCGAAACGTCAGCACGGGACCGATGCCTCGACCGGACGACGATGCGCGGGGGGCGGGCGTTCTCGATGCGATCGCATGGCGGTAAAGCTTAATCGACTGCCGGAGTTGATCCTGCAAGAGCCGCACCTGGGAGGAGAGGTCTGCGGTGTCGAAGACCATGGCACTCACGTTGTCGAGCACCTGCAAAAGGAAGGCGTCGTTTCCCTCATTGCCATTCGGCACTCCATCCTCTTCGCCCATTTCAGGTGAGGCTCGAGAGATCCAACGGTCGAGTTCATCGGAGAATGCCATCACCGCGCTTCTATCCTTGTGTGCCGGGCGATAAACCGGCATTTCCAGCCGGGCTTCCCAACGTTGGACGGTACGAACACTGCGCTTGACGTAACTGGAGATCTCTTTCCAGCCGTTAAGGATCTGTCGACTCATTGGGTCTCCCTCCGAGGATCCGACATGGGATTGCGGCAAGTCTCGCGCTGACGATCCCGGCACTAGCGCCACAAGAAGTGGAGCTTCCAGAAAATTGAGATGGCGGCGATCACCACTGCCTCGAAGACGAAGGCCCAGATCACACCGCGCGCACAGCCCAATTTGTCTTCGTTGTAAAGTAGCTCCGGATCCACAGAACGAACATTGGCGACCTGAGGGAAAGCCGGGGACTGCTCTAGCAAAACCGGAAAAAACCGGATGGCCATGTGTTCAGCTTCGTGTGAGGTCTTCTCGATGCTTACCTGGCCCATCGAATCAAAGCGTTCTTGCACTGCCGGGTGCGAACCTGTCTCATACTTGTACATCCGTTGCATATCGAATGCTCCTGAGCCCGTGCGGTTGGCGAGCATCTAGCCCGGATTGCTCGCAAGTCCGCTGAAGCTGTTGTCACTCAACACATCGACCGTTTTTCGATTGCTTACGTAGCACCTTTGAGCCATAGCAATTGCGAGGAGCGCACTCACCGTCCTGCACTGGAAGCAGACGCTGAAAGTGAGGACACACGGATATCTGGCCAAAGAGGTTAGTGTAGAAGGGCCAGCGCCTTTAATGTTCTGGATGAGAAGTGTGTCGACCCTGGCCTGGCGGAGAAATCAGAAAGACCCCATTCAGCAGGACGGAAGAAGTTTCCGCATCAAAGTCACAGCCCGGTTTTGAAGGAGTCAGTCGCCGTCTGAGCAACGGTTAGCGCATTGATTCTCTTGGCTAGGCCGAGGTGGCCCATCATCCAGATGCCGTAATAGTTAAGATCGAACTCGTACCAAGTCAGACCGTGACGCGCCGAAACGGGGTGGGCATGGTGATTGTTGTGCCAGCCCTCACCGCCCGTAAGTACAGCCACCCACCAATTGTTCCGTGAGTCATCCCGGGTATTAAAACGTCTGGATCCCCACATATGGGTCGCCGAGTTGAACAGCCAGGTAGCGTGAAGACCGAGCGTCTTGACCGGCAAGTAGGCGGCCGTTTCGCTATCCGGGAAACTGGCAAGTCCTACCAGTGCACTGCTAAAATCATTGCCGTTTTGGGATGCATGGAAAATGAACAGCATCGCGGGTGGTTCAGCGCTGTCAGATCCGGGTTTCGTTTCCCTCACTCTCTGCCACGATCAGGTGCAGAGAATAGTACATTCCAAAACCTTTCAAAGCGCACCCACCCTCCAGCAGCTCTTCCGGTTCCTATCCACCAGGGCTCTCGAGGCACACACCGACGAGATCAAGGAGTACACAATCGGCGTCGAGGCTCTCGCCCGCAAGCAGGACTTCGATCCCAAGACAGATCCCATCGTCAGGGTTCAGGTGTACAGGCTCCGGCAGAAACTGAAGGAGTACTACGAACTGGAAGGCGCTCAAGATTCCATACTCGTGGAGATTCCGAAAGGGCACTATCTCCCCAAGTTCGAGGCCCTAAAACCACCGCCATCGAACCTGCACCCAGTGCCAGTGCCGGAACCAGTGATTGGACAGATAGTCGAGACAGC
Organism: uncultured Acidobacteriaceae bacterium; assembly: GCA_963721125.1. Lineage (GTDB taxonomy): Bacteria > Acidobacteriota > Terriglobia > Terriglobales > Acidobacteriaceae > PALSA-350. The sequence continues at coordinate 1,624,199 of CAVRHZ010000002.1, forward strand.
AGCGAGAACAAAAGAACCCTACGCAGGATTTTCACTGCGCGCAAAGCTTATCGTGCTTCTGTTTGCCTTGGCTGCGTTTGCCGCCGGCTTCTTGACCGATCATTACCGCCATCGCAGCCAACAAGATGCGCTCACCATTCGCCAGGGCCTGGACCTCCAACAACCCACAGACCCCGTCAAGGCCTTCTGGACCGCCTTTATCAGGGAGGATCCAGCTCCGATTCTCGCTTATGCGGACCCAGTCTTCCTTCTCGACGGGTCGTCCGACCTCTTCCGCTACCGCCATGGAGCCAGTGACGACCGTGGCGCGCGCGTCGACCCGCACCTTGCGCGCCAATTTGCGTCGAACCCGGCACTGGTAGCAAAGGCCGGCCCACTGTATTTCGACAACGGATACACAGGAACCGGAGACGTGGTGGGTGTGGCCATGCTCACCAGCTTGTTCACACAAATGGGCGCAAAGCCAACGGTCGAGTCCAGCTATGACATCACCACCAATGACCTGAAGCAACACAACGTCATTCTATTGGGGTCTTCGTTTCAAAACGTTGCTGTCGCCCAACTCCCAACCCAGGGCGATTTTCTTTACCTGGCTTCTGATTCCCTGCACGATCTGTGGGGAGATCGCATCGTGAACACCCACCCCCAGGGCAATGAACGAACGGAATATCGGACGGAGCGCGATCCCGCGACTGGGACACTGAAGGCCGACTATGCCCTGGTCTCTTTTCAGCCCGGCGTCCTTCCCGGACGCCACATTGTCAACCTCGGAGGCCTGGATACGAAGGGCATGGAGGGTGCGGTCCTGCTTGCCACCTCGAAATCAGGTGTAGAGGAACTGTCGAGAGCCCTACCGGCGATCGACCAGGCAAACCCGAAAGACAAGATACCTTCCTTTCAGGCCTTACTGCGAGTCAACCTGGAAAAGGGCTACCAGGTGTTAGACACTCAGCTTCTGGCGGTTCACGCTCTCAAAACGACGCATCCAGCAGTGATGCAGCCCTCGCCATCTCCCTGACGACCCCGGTATCTTTCAGCCATCGCTACGGAACTCAATTGAAGAGCGTAGTTCTCACGCAGACTCAAAAGCCCTCATAGCTGTGGTTTTGTATGTCACCGCTAAACAGCTTTGCGAAAAAACTCATGTGTTTTCTGAAGGGTGCGGCCTACCTCGCCGCAGCGAGCCTCAGGCCGTACGTAAATGCCTGGCAATGAATCCGGCTTTAGCCGCTGAGGGACGATCCCCCTCGCCTGCCCCGGCATGCCGTGGGGAGAAGCACTTTTTTCCACAAACTGTAAAGCCGCGCCATACCTTGAAGGGTTTTACCAACCTGTACCACCCTTGGTCAGCACTCGAACACCTGCTTGCCCAGACATGTAACAGCCAACGTAACAACAGCCTCCAAAGCATGTAACGTGACTGTTTCTGCACTGCGTAGCCTCTGCGTAGCCTCATTTAACTGGACGGATATTGCCCCCCAATCCTACCGTTTGTCGCGCGGAGGAGTAGATCCGCGCGAAAACGACGGACCTATGAATCCGTCAGCGAGCACTGGCATGGAATGGAGGCCGTTATGCAAACGAAACGAATCGGGTGCGCACAATTCCTGATCCTGGCGCTGGTCATGCAAGTCAGTCTCCTGGGACAAGTAGTGACCGGTACGTTGCTGGGAACTGTTTTGGACCCCACCGGGGCGGTTGTCCCGCACGCTAGCGTGACCATCACAAATGAGGGCACCGGGGTTAGCGACAAAATGACCACCACCGCCCAGGGCTTCTACACCTTTTCCACGCTCACCCCGGGGATATATAGCCTCTCAGTAGAGATGCCCGGATTCAAAACGACGGTTTCGCGGGGTAATGTCGTGCTCGTCGAGCAGTCGACTCGCGTCGATATCACCCTTTCACCCGGCCAAGTCAACGAGCAGGTAACGGTATTGGGCGAAACCCCGCTGGTCGAGACCACAACCTCCGACTTGGGGCAGACCATCGACTCGACCCAGATCAACGCACTCCCCGTCAATGGACGACTTTTTGAGACGCTGATGCAGATCGCTCCCGGAACCACTCCGGCGGCATGGGGCGACCAGATCGAGAATCCAGCCGCCTCGGGGTCGATGTCGTCCGGAGGAGCGGGCAACGGAGACATGACCTCGGTCAACGGCTTCCCCTTTCAGGCGAACCTCTATCTAGTCGACGGGGTGAGCGACATGGAATTGGAGAACGCCTACATTGCAATCGCAATTCCCTTTGCCGAGATCTCCGAAATGAAGCTGGAGACGAGCAATCCTACCGCCGAATACGGGACTTTCGGTGGCATGGTGGTCAACATGACGACCAAGACCGGCACCAACCAGTTCCATGGCCAGCTCTTCGAATACAACCGTAATACTGATTTCAATGCGGCTGACCGCTTCAGCCGAGTCAACCCCCCGGTTCATATGAACCAGTTCGGCGGCGAACTCGACGGCCCGATCATCAAAGACAAGCTCTTTTTCTCAGGTGATTATCAGGCACTCCTCGAGCACGAAAGCTCCTCCGGAATCTGGAGCGTGCCGACAGCTGCGGCCCGGGCGGGAGACCTGTCGGCCTTCGACGTCAATGGAGCAGGCCCGATTACCAACGCCGCAGCCTGCAAGATGAGCGCGGCGGCCAACGGACTCGCTGGCGCCGTCCCTTGCACCGCAAGCCCGGCGGTTACGGTTCCCGGCACGTACGACACCGTGCCGGCGGCGGACATTGTGCCGATCGCGGCGAACTTCATGAGTCCCTCCATCGAGGTGCTGCCGAACCTCTCGGGGGCCACGAACAATTACGCGTACACGCAGTTGACTGAGGAGACGGTGAATCAGTTCGATATCAGAGGCGATTACGCTTTCTCCGACAAGCACCACTTCTTTGCCCGCGCCTCGTATTTTCACCGGAACTACGCGCAGCCTTCACCCGGCACTCCCTACATGAATAATGGAAACGCCAACGGAAATAGCGTGACCAGCAACGATGTGCTCGGCTGGGACTACTTCCTTTCGAGCAAGACTATCAACCAGTTTCGCGTCGGGTTTAGCCGCTACGCTACCACGGACTTCGACGCGCAATACGGAATCTCTGCCAACAATAATCTCGCTGTCCCGAACGGCAACCTTCCCGGTGAGCTGGTTACCAGCGGTATCGCCCAGATCAATTTCGGATTCAACTCTGTGGGTGACCCCGGCTGGGTACCCAACACGTTGGGCAGACTTTCTAATATTTACCAGTTTAACGACCAGTTCAACATGATCCGAGGCCCCCACAACCTGAAGTTCGGCGTCAGCTACAACCATATTCAGGCGCGCGTCAAGAACGCGCAAAACGATCCGCGCGGTCAATTCTATGCGAGCGGTGACTACACCGGAACCGGCAGCACCGCTGCATCGTTGAGCGATTGGCTGGTCGGCGCTCTCAGTGGCGCCCACCGCGACATCTTTTTCACCACTCCCAACACCCGAACCAACTTCATCGGGTTCTTTGCCCAGGACGACTATCGCGTGACCCCGAAACTCACTCTGAACCTCGGCCTTCGCTATGACATTTACACCGCGCCTGTCGACACCAACAACTTTCAAAGCAACTTCGTCACCACCGGATCAGACGCCGGCCTGATTCAGGTTGCGTCCTCCGGTAATCGCGGGCCGAATCTGGACACCTACTACGGGAACGTGGGACCACGCGTGGGCGCTGCTTATGCTGCGAACAATGGCAGAACCGCAATTCGCGGCGCGTATGGGATCAGCTACTTCAATGACAACTTCGGCGCGATGGGCGGGACCCTGGAACGAAATTTTCCATTTCTGGAACAGGAGAACAACAGCGCGGTCCAATCAAACTGTTCAACCCCTTACGCCGGCTCTCAACCCTACCTGTATTCGGGGTGCGGCTCGCTTACCCTGGCGAACGGTTTGCCTGGCGATACGGCCGGCACGCCAGGTGTAACTCCGGGCGTTGTTTACCAGCCGCTGATTTTGCCGTCGGTCTCGCCGGGCGGATTTATTGCCTCGCCTCCAGGCTTCGGCGTATACCAGGTAGCGAAAAACTTCCGCCAGGATATGGCTCAGGCCTGGAACGTCAGTGTGGAGCAACAATTGACTCCGACTATGTCGTTTCACATGGCCTATGTAGGCACCGCCGGCAGTCATCTCTATCATGACTACCAGCTCAACCAGTGCAATCCCCCGTCCTATAACGTAGCCACCACGCCCCCACCCTATCCGGCCTGCTTGCCCTTTTACGGCATCGCCCCCGGCATCTCGACCATGGACTTCCGCAACAGCGGCGGAAAGTCGCACTACAATGCCGCTCAGTTCCTGCTGCAGAAGCGCACGAGCAAGGGGTTGACCTTCACCGCCGCGTATACCTGGTCAAAGATGATGGATAATATCAATAATCCCATCACCTCCTACTCCACTCGCGAGGAGCTGGATACCGCTAACTGGCAGCGCAACAACTACCCGCATGTCGTTACTCTCACTTACATCTACGAGTTGCCCTTCGGACGCAATAAGCCGTGGCTCAACTCGGGATCTTGGGCGGAGAACGCGCTTGCCGGTGGATGGTCGATTAGCGGGATCACCAATTTTCGCTCTGGAGCGCCGTTGCTCATAACTGCCAGCGCCGGTGGTCTGCTACCCCAGAATAGCGGGCAGCGCGCGAATTACGTGTGCACCGGCCAAAACAATCCTCGCACCATCAACCAATGGTTCGATACCAGCTGCTTCGCGCAACCGCAGGGCTTCGTCCTCGGAAACGGCGGCGTCGGAGAAGTTTACGGACCTCGCTATCAGGATTGGGACATTACCGCGAGTAAAGGAATTTTCTTCGGTGAGAGCAAACAACTTCGCTTCCAGGCCAGCTTTTTCAACGCGTTCAATCACGTCAACCTGGGGCAGCCGGATACCGGCGTAAACGACTCGACCTTCGGAGTCATCAGCAGCGACTTCCAGCCACGCTACGGGCAGCTTGGGATGACATTCACATTTTAAATCGATTCATGATTGGGACCACATCCTTCGCCACCAGGCGAGAGTTTCTCAGTTCGCTGATGACCGCGGCGGCCTTGTCTAAAGGCGCGCTCGGCCAGCTCGCTCGCTTGAGCTTCGTCGATGGCTCTCCGCAAAAGCAGCCGGAAGGGACGCTGGAGTTTGCCTCATCCGATACAGCACTGGTCGAGGGCTTTCGCTGGGCCAAAGCACAAGCGCTCGCTTACCGTCGCGATAGCCCCGCGATCGGCCCCTGGTATGAAGCTGCACTGCCCGGCAGGAACGCCTTCTGCATGCGTGACGTTTCCCATATGAGCACAGGCGCGCAGCTTCTTGGGCTGGCGCCGAGAACGCGAAACATGATGCGCCAATTTGCCGGGCACATCTCACCTTCGAAAAAGTGGTGTACCTGGTGGGAGATCACTGGGGACGGTAAGCCCGCCCCCGTCGACTACAAAAACGACCAGGATTTCTGGTATGACCTGCCGGCCAACTTCGACGTGCTGGATGCCTGCTACCGGCAATGGTTGTGGTCGCGGGACAACATCTACCTCGACGACGTCTTCATGAATGATTACCACCGCACCGTCACGGATTATGTGAAGGCATGGGATCACAATCACGATGGCCTGCTGGAGCATCTGCGTGGCGACGGCCACATGGGCATCGCCACGTACGACGAAGACCTGGCCGATGACGTGCTGGTTGGAGCGGATCTGATCGCGGCTCAGTACGCGGCTTACCTAAGCTATGCTGCCTTCCAGCAGGTCCGGAACGAGCAAGCAACGGCCCATGAGTTCGCGGCCAAAGCTCAATACCTCAAATCGCTCTACAACAGCAAATGGTGGGATGCATCCCGCAATCGCTATTTCGCTGCACTTGGAGAAGACGGAAACTTTCACCCGGATCTGAAAGCCAGCACCGGTGGAACGGATATACAGTTCCCTCTCTATTTTGGACTGACCGATAGTGGAGCGAAAACTCAGGCCGCCCTCGACCAACTTGAGCAGCGCCTGCAACTCGACAGCGCGACGCTGGGTGGAATGGTCGGAGGGGTCGAAGGCAGAACTTACCTTCCCGATATCTTCTACAAATACGACCGCTCTCGCTCAGGCTACGCGGTATTGGTGGCGCTGATGAACCCGGCACTGAAACGCCGCGAATATCCTGAGGTGTCCTACACGGTCATAGGAAATCTGGGCGCCGGGCTGATGGGCATTCATCCCACTTCCGGTCCCGCGGAGATCGAGACTTATCCCCAACTGACATCCGAAACCGAATGGGCTGCCCTGCGCCACGTCCCTGCCGGCCACAATGTCATTTCTATTAAGCACACCGGCGTGCGGGCAACAACGTTTTCTAACGAATCAGGACCAGAGATCGTTTGGCGGCCGAGCCTTCCTGGAAAATCGAAGACGCTCCTCGTCGATGGCAGCAGGGTTCCTGCCGAGAGCGCAACCCGTGCCGGCGGAGCGGTGGCCAGCTTTTGCGCTCTCCGTGTCAAGCCAGGTGAAACTCGAGTCGTATCGGTGGGATAGATTGGCGGATTTCGCGAACAGGTTTTGGGGAGGAGGAATGAGTCGCGTTGGCCAATGCATGCGCACCCTGGCTTTGTTTCTATGGGCCGCCCCGCTTGTGTCAGGCGGTTCCGGGCCGGACGCCCGCAGCCAGGTAAGTGTGCTCACGCAACATAACAACGGCGAGCGCACCGGGGCCAACCTGAATGAGGTCATCCTCACTCCATCCAACCTAAACACCAGGCACTTTGGGATGTTGTTTCGCAGAGTGGTCGACGATCAGATCTACGGCCAGCCGCTGGTCGTGGCCAATGTGAAACTGCGCGGCAGCACACATGATCTGGTATACGTGACCACGGTGAATAATAGCGTGTATGCCTTCGATGCCATTGATCCTTACGCTTCCGAACCGCTCTGGCACGTCAACTTTGGAACGCCCCCGAATGTCTATGATGGCAAATACAACTGTACAGACATGAATGGGAACATGGGCATTATTGGAACTCCGGTCATCGACGCCCAGGAAGGGACACTCTACGTAGTAGCTGCAACGCGGGTAGGCAGCGGTTTTCTGCAGCGCCTGCACGCGTTGGATCTTGCCACCGGCGCAGATCGCGCAGTGAGCCCGGTGACCATCACCGCACCTGGTTTCTACCCCCTTATGCAGAGCCAACGACCGGGTCTGCTTCTCTCGCGGGGAAAGCTATACATCGGCTATGCGTCTCATTGCGACCAGGAGCCCTATCATGGCTTCCTGATCGGCTATGACGCGAAGTCACTGCAGCAGACGGGGGTCTTCAATACTTCGCCTCAAGGACAAGCTGCCAGCATTTGGCAGTTCGGGCAAGCGCCTGCCGTGGACGCACAAGGAAATATATACGTTGTCACCGGCAACGGAAGCTGGAATGGCAGCTCGGACTTTAGTGAAAGCTTCCTAAAGCTAGACTCCAACCTCAAACTACTGGATTGGTTTACGCCAACAGATCATGCGCATCTTGACTCCATCGATGCCGATCTCAATTGTTCCGGCGCCGTTCTGGTTCCGGGAACCGATCTGGTCATGGATGCGGGGAAACAAGGAATCCTTTATCTGGTCGACGCCCATCACATGGGCCATCTGGGTGACGAGCAGGCTGTCCAGCATTTTCAGGCAACCAGTTCACAACTGCCCAGCCTGGTCTATTGGAACAGTGCAAGGAATGGCCCCCTGGTTTATCTATGGGGACAGGCTGATCGGCTGAGAGCCTATCACTTCGATGGCGAACGGCTTAAGGAGGCGCCTTACGCCATGCGGCCCGATGTGACTCAGGGACACCCTGGCGCAATGCTCTCACTCTCGGCAAATGGGAATAAGGATGGCATTCTCTGGGCAGCCATTCATGCCAGTGGCAACGCCTGGCACGAGTCACGACCTGGCATTCTACATGCGTATGACGCGGACGATATTATGCATGAGCTCTGGAACTCTCTCGAAAATCCAAGCCGCGACGATTGCGGCAACTATGCCAAGACGGCTCCACCCACGATCGCAAACGGTAAGGTCTATCTTGCCAGCTTCGGCACGGGGAATACCGGGAGCGGTCAGCTTTGCGTCTATGGCCTGCTGCCGGATGGCCCCGTCCCGTTACCGCCATCCGCTATGAATGTCTCCGCTGGGGACCGGCAAGTCTCGCTGACATGGGCAGCATCCACGGACGCCACCACGTACATCGTAAAGAGATCGACGAAGAATGTCGGGCCATTGGAAACCCTCGCCAGAGGTCTCACGTCAACCACATTTACCGACATGACGGCGAGTAATGGAATGACCTACCAATACATGGTGAATGCAGTAAACTCCAACGGAGAGAGTGCGTCGTCCAGTGTCGCTACGGTCATCCTGCCCAACCCTCCATTACCGATCAGCGTTTTGCCGCCCGGGCCGGGACGTGACATAACGGTAAGAGTCTGTTCTGGTTGTCACTCGCCCGGGTTAGTGGCGAACGAACACCTAAGCCCGCAGGAATGGCACGACCTGGTGCGGTTCATGGCCGCCCAGGGCGCCGTCGCCACCGACAACGAACTCAACCAGATTACTACCTACCTGTCCAGGTCGTTTCCCAACCAGGCCAGGAAGGAAGTTAGCACCAGGAAGGAAGAGAAATGACCGTTTTTCGCAGAGACTTCTTAAAGCTGGCAGGTACCGGCCTGGCCGGAGCCACTGCTATCCCAGGCGCTTCCCTCGCTCTTCAGGCGCAAACCGCAGCCATGCCAGGCACGGGCACAGCCGCCGTAATCGATGTAAAAGCTTATGGGGCACGAGGGGACGGCGCCTCGATCGATACTGCGGCGATCAACAAAGCCATCGACGCGGCCAGCGCTCAGGGAGGAGGAACGGTTCGATTTCCCGCAGGCACCTATGCCACCTACTCCATTCACCTGAAGAGCAACGTTGTGCTTTACCTCGAAACCGGAGCAACGATTCTGGCGGCCAGCGTTGCCCCAGGCGGCAGCAGCAGCGGCGCCTCCTACGACCCCGCAGAGCCGAATACGCCCTGGGAAGACTATCAGGACTATGGCCACAATCATTGGCACAATAGCCTCATCTGGGGTGAAGGCATCCACGACGTTGCCATTCTTGGGCCGGGATTGATATGGGGCAAAGGCTTAAGCCGCGGTGGTTCTGAGGAACCACGGGCGGAAACGCCAGGCAATGGAAATAAGGCCATCGCCCTCAAGAATTGCCACAACGTCCTGCTGCGCGATTTCTCCATTTTGAAGGGAGGCCACTTCGGTATTCTCGCCACCGGGGTCGACAACATGACCATCGACAACCTGAAGATCGATACCGACCGGGATGGAATCGATATCGACTGCTGCCACAATGTTCGCGTCTCCAATTGCAGCGTCAATTCACCCTGGGACGATGGCATTTGTCCTAAAAGCTCATTTGCGCTTGGGTACGCGCGCGCAACCGAAAATGTAACCATTACCAATTGCTATGTCACCGGCGCCTATGTACTGGGGACCATGTTGGACGGCACGTACAAACGCTGGCCTGCCGATTTCAAAGTGGCCCCCACGGGCCGCATCAAGTGCGGTACTGAGTCAAACGGAGGGTTTAAGAACATCACCATCTCCAATTGTGTCTTTGATGGTTGTCGCGGGTTTGCACTCGAGAGTGTGGATGGCGCGTTGTTGGAAGATATTACCTTTACCGGTGTCACCATGCGTGACTGCACCAATACCCCTTTGTTCCTCCGCCTGGGAAGCCGCATGCGCGGTCCGGCGGGCGTACCTGTAGGCACACTGAAGCGGATCATTATCAGTAATGTTGTCAGCTACAACTCGGCATCGCAGTTCAGTGGCGCGGGCCTCATCATGGGCATTCCATCGCACCCCATCGAAGACATCAAAATCAACGATCTCTATATGGAGTACCGCGGAGGTGGAACACGCGAAATGGCATCCCGGGTCGTGCCACAAATGGAGCAGGGATATCCTGAACCGTATAGGTTTGGTGATATTCCGGCGAGCGGCTTTTTTATCCGCAATGTGAACAACATCGAATGGACGAACGTAGAGCTTTCCTGGAGCCAGCCGGATGCGCGGCCGGTCTTTTATCTGGACAATGTGAATGGCGCTGACTTCTTCCGTATCAAAACGCCCAAGGCGGCCACCTCGCCTCTATTCGAGCTCAAGAACGTTCAGGACTTTAGCGTAACCCTCTCGAGAAATATGAAAGACATTCGTCTGGAAAAGGTGGAGCAGAAAACAATTACCGATTGACGGCTGGGGAGAAAGTTCATCTCTTGTCCCGGAATTTGCTACTATGCTACCCACAGGTGCTTTCCTGGATTGGAGGGTGCGATGCGATTTGCGATCCTCGGTCTGCTGTTCTGCGCAGGAACGACGGCACTCTGCCAATCGACTGCGCCGTCTCCCGCAACCCCTGACACCCTGGGGCAGACTCCACTCATCGTCGCTCCGCCCGCCAGGGACTTCAGCAAGCTTCCACCAGGATGGCACTTCTCGGGCCCTGTACCGCCGCGGATACTCCTCCAACCGAAGATGCTCAAGCTGCCCAGACCAGAGACCGACAGGCCCCTGGTTGGTGCAGACATCGATCCCAAGATAATCGTGCATCCTCCGCAGTCGAGCATTGGCGCTAATCCGCCAGGGACGCCAATGGCGCAAAATGAGTACCCCCATCTGGAGATCCGCCCGATTGAGGCTGCCACACGAATCAACGAGAGGTAGAGGCTGAAGCTGCCAATTGCAGACCAGCTTGCGTCCTGACACCGGGAATTTGCCTATTATGAAGCGTTATGGTCAAGTGGTCCGCCTGAAGCCAGAGAGCAGAGACGAATACCTTAAGCACCATAGGGCCGTTTGGCCCGGCGTCCTGAGCACAATTGCCGACTGCAATATTCGCAACTACTCGATCTTTGAACATGGGGAGTTGCTGTTCGCCTATTTTGAGTATTACGGAACCGATTTTGCGGCGGATATGTCGAAAATGGCAGCATGCCCGGAGACGCAGCGCTGGTGGGCTCTTATGTTTCCTATGCTCGAGAAGTTGCCACCTGAGATACACGGTCAGCGTTGGACAGACCTTCCCGAGATCTTCCATTTCGACGGTACATTAGAGTCATGAGCATCGATCCCGTCGGAGTGGTTGGGTTAGGCCTTTTGGGCAGGGGAATTGCAGCATCGCTGGTAGGAGCCGGAGTGCATGTAATCGCCTTCGACATAAGTCAGCAGGCCCGCCAGGATGTATTCTCCTTTATTGAGAACGCCATGCAGGAGATGGTCAGCCACGGCGTCCTTGCTCCGCAAGCGGCAGCTACCTGGCCCGGGCTCTTAACCATCTGCGACTCGATTTCCCTTCTCCAATCCAGTGCTTTTGTCATCGAGAGCGTTAACGAGGATCTCTCTGTCAAGCGAGAGGTGTTCGAAGAACTGGAAGCCATCGTAGGGCAGGATACTCCCATTGCAAGTAACACCTCGGCGCTGCCAATTACACTCCTGCAACAAGGCCGAAAGCATCCCTCACGTTTTCTCGGTATGCATTGGTCTCAACCGTGTTACGCCACACGCTTCCTGGAGATCATTCGTGGGGAACACACGTCGGACACGACCCTCCAGATGGCCGTGGAGCTAGGCCGTAGAGTTGGCAAGGAACCCTCTATGGTCAACCGGGACATTCCCGGCTTTATCATCAATCGGTTGAGCTATGCGATGTATCGGGAGGCTGCACATCTCGTTGAATTGGGTGTGGCCGACGTGGAGACGATAGATCAAGCCTTTCGCAACGCGGTTGGGTTGTGGGCATCGTTCTGTGGTCCTTTCCGGTGGATCGATATAACGGGTGGTCCAGGCCTTTACGGCAAGGCTATGACCGGAGTTCTTCCCGATCTTGCAGGCAGGTCTGAGGTACCTGCCCTATTCACCGCTCTCGCAGGGGCGCGGGGAGCTCTCGATGGCAGAGGCTTCTACACCTACGAGCCTGGAGATGCCGCCCGCTGGCAAAAACTCTTCCATGAACATGCCTGGGAGTTCCAACGATTACAGGAACGCCTTTACCCACCGGCTCAGGATGGCGCTGATGTCCGGTGACCCTTCCACACTCTCTCGAAAAACCGCAGCCAGTTACCGTGGAATATACCTGCGATGTCATTCTCCGTGTATCCATGCTGTTTCAGCAACGGTTTGAGGTTGTGTAGATCGGCGATGGTATCGAGCTCCTGGGGAGATTGTTCCGCCCCGTATCCCCCATCCAGGTCGCTTCCAATAGCCACGTGCTTTGCATTGCCCGCGAGTTGGCAGATGTGGTCGATGTGCCGAACAGAGGCGTCCAGCGATGGACGCAATTGCCCCTCCACGCCGTGCTTCCAGCCAGGGACGATCATCCAGGCATCGAACGGCGCACCGATGATTCCGTCGCGTTCGATGATCAGGCGGATCTGGGCATCGTCGAACTGCCGGTCCCCAGGGACGATTGCGCGGCAATTATTGTGGCTCGCCAGCACCGCGCCTTTAAAATGATCGGCTGCTTGCCAGAAGCTCTCATCCGCCAGGTGAGTCATGTCGAGGATCAGATTGAGATCCTCCATCACCCGCAACAGCTCTCTTCCTGCTTGAGTCAAACCACCGGGGCTTCCGGTTCCGTGGGCATAGGCGCTGGGTCCGTAATGAGCCAATCCCACGACGCGCAAGCCGGCCTGATACCAATCGATAGCATGATCCGGCGAAACAATCGGATCCGCACCCTCCATGCTCAGGATGAAACCAAACGGAGCGTCCGTGCGACCGGTGTTCCACTCCGAAAAACTACTTTCAAGAGACGGCCAGTCGGTCAAGATTCGACAGGCGCCGCGCCGCTCAAGCAGACGGTAGTATGCAAGCTGGCCCTGGGCCGTAGCAGACGCAATCTCCTGGGTACGAAAGTCTATCGAGGATTTGCCCCGTGGATTGCAACGAGCCAGAACCGTCGCCAGCGCGATTCCGATTCTGCCCCGGCGCATGTCGGGAAATGCAACCGTGTTCGTACCTCTGCCCTTCTCCTGCATGCCGGCTTCTGAGAGACGAATCTCCGCCACGGTTTGGTCGAGGTCTCGGTTCCACCCTAGCGCATTCCACGATAGGTCCAGATGTGCATCAATAATGACCATGCGCTCGTTATCCGTATCCGGCATCTTCGCCTCCCAAGAGATATTGGCCATTACGAGCCTACAACACGGCCATCGAATTGCGACACTGCCGAGAACCGATCCATCGCCTAAACCCCGTCCGCCCGGTAAACTTCTTTACAAATGGTTAAACCCGCCATAGATGCCAGCCGCGCCGTAGTCCTCCTTCTTGGCATCCTTACTGGCTCTCTATCGCCTGGTGGCCCAACACCAGCGAATGTCCCCGGCCTGTTCGTTGACGTCACGGCCGCCAGCGGCGTCCATTTCACGGCGGTCGCCTCGCATACCTCCAAAAAATACCTGATGGAGACGATGGGCTCCGGTGTGGCTCTCCTGGACTATGACAACGATGGGCTTCTTGACATCTTTTTCGTCAATGGCGCCCCCCTGTCCGATCCAACCGCGAAAGGCACCATTCCCCAAAAGGCTAGTGAAAAAGATTGGAATCGCCTCTACCACCAGAAGAAGGACGGTACGTTCGAAGACGTTACCATCAAGGCCGGCCTGCAGGGCGCCGGCTATGGCATGGGGGTAGCGGTCGGCGACTACGACAACGACGGCTTTGAGGATCTCTACGTCACCGCCTACGGCGGAAACCGGCTCTACCACAACAACGGCAACGGAACCTTTTCCGATGTCACGGAGAAATCGGGCACGGCAGGCAGCGGCTGGTCCACCTCAGCGGCATGGGTAGATCTCGATAACGACGGCCTGCTCGACCTGGTCGTGCTGCGATATCTCCAGTGGGACTTCGACGACATCTGGTGCGGCGAACGCCGCGAGGGCTATCGCTCCTATTGCCATCCAGACATCTTTAAAGCCATCCCGCCCCTTGTCTACCACAACGACGGCAATGGACACTTCACCGAGATCTCCGCAAAGATCGGCTTGAGCGTTCCCGGCAAGGGTCTCGGGATCGCGATCGCCGACTTCGACCGCGATGGCCATACCGATATTGCCATCGCCAACGATTCCATGCCTGAATTCCTCTACCGCAACAAGGGGAACGGTACCTTCGAAGAGCAAGGCCTGATCGCTGGAATCGCGGTGGACAGCGATGGTCACACCTTCGCCGGCATGGGCATCGACTTTCAGGATTACAACAATGACGGCCTTCCCGATCTGGTGATCACCGATCTCGCAAACCAGAAGTATGCCTTATACCGAAACAACGGCGACGGTAGCTTTACTTACGATACTTACCTTAGCGGCCTCGGGGTTATGACGCTGCTTCGTTCTGGCTGGGGTGTGGCCTTTCTTGACTACGACAATGATGGGCGCAAGGACCTGCTCTTTGCCCAGGGCCACGATCTGGACACGATTGAGCTTACCTCCGCGCAGATACACTACCGTGAGCCCATGCTCCTGGCCCGCAACACAGGCAAAGGTTTTGTCGACGTCTCAGCCAACTCCGGCCCCGTCTTTCACGAGGCGTGGGTTGCTCGCGGACTGGCCATCGGGGATATCAACAACGACGGCCGCGTGGACGCTGTCGTCACTACGAATGATGGACCGGCCCATATCCTGCGCAACCAGACCCCTACCGCTAACCATTGGCTCACGCTGAGCCTGACCGGCCATCGAAGCAACCGCGACGCCATCGGCGCCGAGATCAAGCTCACCACTGCGCACGGCTCGCAATTAGTGACTGTTACCACCTCCGGCGGCTACTTGTCTGCAAGCGACAAACGGGCACACTTTGGCCTCGGCTCCGACACCGTCGCAAATGCAATCGACATTCGATGGCCTAGCGGCATCCTGCAACACCTCGATAACGTCAAGGCTGACCAGTTCCTCCAGGTCGATGAACCGCGTGCCCCCGCAGCGCCAGAGGCCAAGAAGCTTCCATAAAGCCTATTGGGCGGTAAAATAGCCTCCGTTGCGAAGGACAAATCGCTTATGCGCCGTATCGTCTGCTGGTTCTCGCTGTTTGCATTCCTGTCCGGGCCAACCCTGGTTCTCCATGCGGCTGAACCGTTCCTGGTTTTCCAGCCTCACGGGCACTCCAAGGGAAAGAACATCGTCCTGATCAGCGGCGACGAAGAGTACCGTTCCGAGGAGTCACTGCCTCAACTGGCTAAGATCCTATCGACGTATCACGGATTCCACTGCACGGTGCTTTTTGCCATCAATCCCAAAGATGGCACCATCGACCCCAACCAGCTAAACAACATCCCTGGATTGGAGGCGCTCGACTCCGCCGATCTAATGGTCATCCTGACTCGTTTTCGCGACCTGCCGGACGATCAAATGAAGCACATCGTGGACTACGTGGAATCAGGCAAGCCGATCGTAGGCATCCGGACAGCCACGCATGCGTTTGAACTAAAATCCAGTCCCACCTATGCCAGGTACAACTGGAACAGCCCCGATGGCGGCTTCGGGCGCATGGTGCTGGGCGAAACCTGGATCAGGCACCACGGACACCACGGAAAACAAAGCACCATGGGTGTGCTCAATCCACAAGAGATAAAAAACCCCATCCTGAGGGGAATTCACGACGGCGAGTTGTGGAGCAAGACGGACGTTTATGAAGCCAGGCTGCCCCTTCCCGGAGATAGCAAGACCTTGGTATTCGGGGAAGTACTCTCCGGGATGAACCCGAAGGACCCACCCGTCCCGGGCGCGATAAACGACCCCATGATGCCGATTGCGTGGACAAAAACCTACACCGGAAGCGCCGGTAAGACGGCCCGGGTCTTCGTCACTACGCTTGGAACTTCAGAGGATCTGCTCACCGAAGCGAACCGCCGGCTGTTGGTGAACGCCTGTTACTGGACCCTCGGGCTAGAGCAGCAAATCAAGCCAAACGCAAAAGTGGGGTTAGTAGGTGAGTACCATCCCCATCCCTTCGATTTTGATGGTTACGTCAAAGGTGTGACCCCGGCGGACCTGCGTTGAGATTTCAACCCCAGGGTGCGAACATGGCTCCGCGCGGACTGAGGTGTTATGCATCTCCCCGTTGGATTCTGGCCGGGTGCTGTGGGACTTTCTTGCTTTGCTCTTTACCTCACCCCTTGTTCGCTCAGCAATCATCACTATTTCAGAAGAACTGCGCGGGCTGCCACGGCGAGGATGCACGCGGCTCGGCCAAAGCGCCTGGCCTTGCCATGAATGAACGGGTAGCCGGGCAAACGCCCGAGCAACTGAGCGCGTTCCTCGAGCAGGGCAACATCGCCGGCGGCATGCCTTCCTTCGCCGATCTTTCGGCAGCCGACCGCGCTTCGCTCGCCAAGTACCTGCGTAGTCTGAATGTGGGAATTATTGTCAGGCCACCCATCCCCTCCCAACCCACACGGAAAATCACCTGGGGGGCGCCTGGGCCGGGTGACTGGCTGACTTATAACGGAAATGACTCCGCCAATCGTTACAGCCCCTTGGCAGAGATCAACACCGCGAATGTGTCCTCGCTGAAGTTGAAATGGGTTTTTCCCATCCAGTACTTTGGCCTCGAAACCACGCCGCTCGAAGCCGACGGCGTAATGTATGTAACCGGACCGAACCAGGTATTCGCCATCGATGCGCTCAACGGAAATACGATTTGGCAGTATTCGCGCCCTGCCAGCGCAGGGATGGTTGGCGATGCAAAACTTGGCACCAACCGCGGCGTCGCCATTTTGCGCGATAAGGTCTTCTTTGTTACCGACAATGGTCATCTGTTGGCGCTTGACCGTGCCACTGGAACATTACTCTGGGAGACGCCGATCGCGGCCGAGGAAGAAGGTCAACACTATGGGGGCACGCTCGCTCCGCTCATCGTCGACGATAGGATCATCGCCGGGGTCTCCGGTGCGGATGAGGGCATTCGCGGTTTCGTCGCGGCCTTTAAACCCGGCGACGGCTCTCTTATCTGGCGGCATTGGACTGTGCCTGGTAAGGGAGAACCCGGTATTGAAACCTGGGGAAGCAAAGAACCAATTGCAGGCGGCGGATCCACCTGGGCCACCGGCTCGTATGACCCCTCGTCTGACACGCTCTATTGGTCTGTCGGGCAATCCCTTTCCGGATGGAGACGACCGCGACCGGCCCGGCGACAATCTATATACAGACAGCGTTCTGGCACTCAACCCAAAGACGGGTTCGCTGAAGTGGTATTACCAGTTCACCCCTCACGACGTCGAGGATCGAGATGCCGCCGAGCCCAATGTGTTGGTCGATACCGCCTATCGAGGTAAACCCTCCAAGCTCTTACTTCACGCCGATCGCAACGGTTTCTTTTATGTGCTCGATCGCACCAACGGTAAGGTGCTGCTGGCCAAGCCCTTCCTGCACCGCATTGACTGGGCCTCGAGCATAGGGCCCGATGGCCGGCCGGTAGTGAAAGATCCACATGGCTGCCCCAACGATGCTGCTAACTGGGACTCCACCGCTTTCTCTCCTAAGACACGCCTCTACTATTTCCTGGCGCTGGAACAATGCGTCAGCGACCGCAATAGCGGCTACCCCGATCAGCAGGGCCAACGCTTTCTGCGTGCACTCAATATTGACACGGGTGAGATCGCTTGGGAGATTCCGCAGCCGGGGGCAGCGCGTGCTAAGACCTGGTCGGGAATCCTCGCCACTGCCGGAGGCCTGATTTTCTACGGTCAGCCAAACGGAGGCTTCGCGGCAGTGGATCAACGAAACGGGAAAACACTCTGGCGATTCCCCACCAACATCTTCATGAAAGCTTCGCCCATGACCTTTATGGTGGACGGCAAGCAATATATCGCCGTGGCGGCAGGTCCTAATATTCTGTGCTTTGGCCTCTGAAGCGCACCCGGATTATCGAATACCGGCTGCCATGAGACGTGCCGTAGGTTAGTCGACTCTGTCGAGATTTCGACTGACACTTCAGATAGCATCCAAACATCCTCACACGTCACAAGAATAAGTGCCCCTAAATCAAGAACGTACTGCAGGATGAATCCATTTGGCATTGTAAATGCTCTAACTATTACTAGTGAGGCTTATGAAGTGGCTGGATCAGCCTTCAACGCCTCCGGAACCCACGATGCGCTTTCAGCATGATGGGGCAGAGGTTTACCATGGACATACCAAATGATCTTAACAATCTCCTGGCGCAATTGAAGCAAGTGACAAGCGAAGGAGCTGGCGCGACTGAAAACCGTTCATCTGACCCCCGGCCCAGCGCAAGTGAGATCGACTTCTTTCTGAGCCAGTACAACTTCGACCCAAATGCAATCATCGAGCCGATCGAAGTCACCAAGGACGGCGAGTTCCAGTTCTACATGTTCGCGGCCGCAAACCCCTTGACCGATGACCTCTCGTTGCTGACAATGTGGCGTTAGAACAACCTTCTCAGAATCGGTCTAAGGTCTACGGAGATCTGCGACCATTTAAGCATTAGATCGACGGTACTCTTTTCTGCCAGATTCTTCTGTCTTGCCCGAGTCAGAATCACTATCCGCCATTTCGGAAGTCGCGGATATCGATCCGCCGATCCGAAGGGCGTAAATTTGGCACAAATCTCCTAAAGACCACGCCAGCGCGATGGAACCACTGCGACGCCTAGGCCTGCTGCGACAAACTGTAGCGCCGTCTCTATGTCATGCGCCTTTCGTTAGGAAAGGCGCATGTGCAAACCTCTCTGCACAATCTGGCACTACCCTTGTCATCCTGAGAAGTTGTGACTTTATTGATTTTCGCGTGGAGTCATCAGGTTTTAAACGAAATTGTCATCCCGCCTGTCCCGGCCAACCGTGGAACCGAGCGAAGCGAGTGGACCTGCTGTTTCTTTTCTGTCCATCCGATTGAACGGCACCTAATAAAAGCCATCACCCCTCCACTTGTCATCCCGAGGAGCCGACTTGCCTGCGGCAAGTTAAGCGAGAAATGACACCGGCAGCAAAAGCATTGGGTGCCCCATTCAAGCCGTACTTTGGCTTGAGTGGGCTAGGATGCCTCCCCGACCTGTTTGTCATTAGGAGCGAACTCCGGATTTCCTACTACGCTGCCCCCCGTGGAACCGAGCGAAGCGAGTGGACCTGCTGTTTCTTTTCTGTCCATCCGATCTAACGGCACCTAATAAAAGCCATCACCCCTCCACTTGTCATCCCGAGGAGCCGACTTGCCTGCGGCAAGTTAAGAGTGAAATGAACGCTGGAAATCGAGGTTGATTCTATTGGCTTTATTTTTTGTTCATTAGGAGCGTACCCGGATTTCCTACTTCGCCGCTCTCCCAGCGGCAACGTATGTGGCTCTCCGTAAAGAGAGCCGCAAGAAATCCGCCGAAGCAACGGTTTTTGACAGGAAATCTGGGGCAGCCGAGGGACCTGCTGTGCGCCCCGGTTCCCACCAAAAATCTCCGTTTCGTTAGTTCTCCCACAGAATCGTCATCCTGAACGAACTCCGGATTTCCTACTCCGCTGCCATCAACACGGCCACGTATGCGGCTTTGTTTAAGGAAAGCCGCACGAGGCTTTTCGAAACCACCAAGCCTGACAGGAAAGCCAAACGGGCGCTGCGCCACTTTCTGGACCGGATAAGGAACACATCACCCTTTTGTGGGGGTGGCCTGCACATGCTCGCCCCCGGGAACGCCGGAGCTGTCCCTCGAAGCCGAGTTGAGCCTGTTTTAAGCCGTAGAGCATCCAAGGAGCGAGGCGAATATGGCGATCGAGCGTTAGTTTGCGCTTCAGGGACCCTATCTTGGAAGCCGAGGTGTGAAACATGGCGAAAACAGTGGCTGATATATTCATCGAGACCTTGGTGAATGCCGGCGTAAAACGCGTCTATGGGGTGGTGGGCGATTCCCTGAACGGATTAACCGACGTCATCCGGAAAAGCAAACAGATCGAATGGTTGCACGTAAGGCATGAAGAGGTGGCTGCGTTTGCCGCCGGTGCGGAGGCTCACCTTACAGGAGAGATCGCGGTATGCGCCGGTAGTTGCGGCCCAGGCAATCTTCACCTGATCAACGGTCTCTTCGACTGCCACCGCAATCGCGTGCCGGTACTTGCAATTGCAGCGCAGATCCCGAGTCATGAAATCGGAAGCAGCTACTTTCAGGAGACCCATCCGGAACATCTGTTCAAGGATTGCAGCCATTACTGCGAACTGGTTTCTCAACCGGAGCAGATGCCGAGAGTATTGGGCATAGCCATGCGTACCGCCATTACCAAGCGGGGCGTTGCAGTCATTGTCATTCCCGGGGATGTGGCGCTGCGCGAATGTTCCATGCCGGCGCTTTCGCTCGGTATCAAGAACTCAGCTTCCTGCCATTTTCCTTCGGCCAACGAAGTTCGCATGGCTGCTGAAATTCTCAACCGGGCCACCAAGGTCGCTATTATTGGGGGCGCGGGCTGCGAGGGTGCTCACGCGGAGCTAATAGCCGCCGCGGGCCGGCTGAAAGCGCCCATCGTCTATGCGCTGCGTGGCAAGGAATTCATCGAGTACGACAATCCTTATGACGTGGGGATGACCGGGCTGCTTGGTTTTTCTTCCGGCTACCACGCCATGATGAACTGCGATGCGCTGCTCATGCTCGGAACGGACTTCCCCTACCAGCAGTTCTATCCCAGGAACGCAAAGATCATCCAGGTAGATCGGCGAGGCGATCAGATTGGACGTCGCACTCCGGTCGATCTGGGTCTGATCGGAAATGTGAAAGACACACTGGACGTCTTGACACCGCTGATCGAGACCAAGAGTGACCGCTCTTATCTCGATCTATGTCTCGGTCACTACCAAAATGCGCGAAAGAGCCTTGACGATCTCGCCGTCGGTGAACCTGGCAAAACTCCAATCCATCCGCAATACGTGGCCAAGGTTCTGGATGAGCTGGCGGCGGAAGATGCGGTGTTCACCTGCGATGTCGGCACACCCACAGTATGGTCTGCTCGCTATCTTCACATGAACGGCAAGCGCAGACTGCTCGGCTCCTTTAGTCATGGCTCGATGGCGAATGCTTTGCCACAAGCCATCGGCGTCCAGGCGAGCCACCCAGGGAGGCAGGTCATCACTCTTTCCGGCGATGGCGGATTGGCAATGCTGCTCGGCGATCTGCTGACGCTTCACCAGCTCAAACTGCCGGTGAAGCTGGTAGTTTTCAACAACAGCTCTCTCGGCTTTGTAGAACTGGAGATGAAAGCAGCCGGACTGGTCGACTACGGTACAGACCTGGTCAATCCGAATTTTACCAAGCTGGCCGAGTCGGCTGATGTTTTTGGCGTGCGCGTGGAGAAACCGGAGGAGCTACGTCCGGCACTGACCGAAGCGCTCGCGCATGACGGTCCCGCTCTGGTTGAGGTGCTGGTGAACCGGCAAGAGCTGTCTATGCCGCCAACCATCAGTCTTGACCAGGCCCTGGGATTTGGTCTCTACATGATTCGCGCAATATTGAGCGGGCGCGGCGACGAAGTAATCGACCTCGCCAGGACCAACCTTGTGCGCTGACAATACGCGGTGCGATGATTGAGTACCTTCGTCAGGAGCGATTGCCGGCTGCTGTGAGGGTTTGCTTGCCAAGCATAGCCAGAGCCGCCTCTACGAAGCCTATGGTGTGCGCCATGCCGGCGTGCCAGGGAGCGGCGCATGTCATCTGGGGTGTGTGATCAGGAAGGATCACCCCATCGAAGTGGTTGCGCTGCAAGATCGACAAAATGCGAATCATGTCGACGTCTCCCTCATCGATAAAAGTTTCGCGGTAATGCGGAACCTTACCGGCTACATTTCGCAGGTGAATGTAGGCAATCTTTCCCTGCTTACTATAACGGTCTACTGCGTCATAGACGTCACCCTCCGTCATCTCAGCCAGGGTGCCCACGCAAAGCTCCAGTTGATTCGATTTGCTTGGCACGGCGTCCAGCAACCTTTGATACATGTAAGGCTGGTAGACAAGCCGTGGCTGTTGCCGCATCGTGGGCATAGGGGGATCATCCGGATGTGCAGCCAGCCGCACCCCTGCTTGCTCGGCCACCGGGATCAACTCTTCCAGAAATCCTTCCAGCCGGCGCCAAAGTTCTTCCCGTGTGATGGATGGGAGCGCCCCGGAAGCAGCATGCTGGTCATAGATCATATTCCACACCATTCCATTCGGAATGGGCTCGTCAACAGGTCCGTCCATTCCGACGGTGACGGAACCTCCGCGTCCCCAGGGCCCGGAAACACGGCCGCAGACTCCGGCGATACTGAAGTTATAGCCAAGAACGGGAATGCCGGCTTCTCCCATACGACGAACGATGGCTTTGATATTTTCAATATGTTCAGGGCGCTTGGGCCCGTCAAGCAGAATGTCGTACCAAAAGGCTGGATCAAGATTCTCGATCGCGGCCAGAACCAGGCCGGCATCTTCGATCTCTCGACGAATCTTGATCAGCTCGCCCGCGGTCCACAACGCATTGGGATCCCCGGCTAAACCCCACGCCCCGTATTTGCCGCCCGTCGGCTGATTGTCGCGCGGATTGGTTGAGTTCTGGCGAAAGTAATCCACCAAATGGATCACGATGTGAGTACATCCAGCCTGTCGCGCAAAGTCGTAGTTGTCGCGCGATAACATATGACGATAGAGACCTAAGCCGATTTTCATAATCTACCCAACCCCTTTTGGGTGCTCACCATCTTCAGACGCGACGCGCCCCTTCGCGAGAGACAGTATAGTTTTGCCCCTGGTAGTTCAAGTTTATTAACTTCGCGGCAGCGTCAAAGTCCGTCACTCGCGAAGCCACTTTAAGACCGTCGTAGAGCGTCAGGTCCGCGCCGAAGATCGAGTCAATCGTCAGGTCAACGAAACAGCCTCCCGATACACAGCACCAGTCGTTGCCATAGGGCATGTCGTCGGGTGACTTGTAGGCGCCTCCCTTTTCCCGAGGAAAGATGGTTTCGACAAAGTGCGCCTGTCGGTACGGACCCTGATTTCCGGCCCGCGCCAGTTGTTTGACCCAAGCGGCCACCCCGGGAGAGGGGTCGATCTTGTAAAGTCCCTTTGCCGTCATCGGCGGCCACGCCGGGTAGGCGCCGATCGAACTATGGTCTGGACGGATGTTCCAGGTTGCGTCGACGTCACTCGAGGAAAGCGATTGCATCCAGGCAGAGGAATGCAACTCAGTCCAAAAGAAGCGGCTCATTTCTTCCTTCTGGCTTTCACTCAAGTCCGGGAACATGTTGTCAAGAACCGCGAGAAGATCGTAGCAGTGGCGCACTTCATTAAAACTTCCGTCCGGCTGGCCTGCTCTCCAGAAGCCTTTGCCCTGCACGTATAGCAGCCGATTGATCCGATTGGCTAAGGCTGTTGCCTCGGCGCGAAGCTGGGCAGCCCGCGTGGTGTCTCCCGTCCGATCAAGCAACGCGGCGACAAAGCGCATGCCGGAAACGTTGCCCGCATTCATCCCTGCTACCTGGTGCGTGTAGGTGCTGATCACCTCCAGCAAATTATCCATCTGCCCATAGTCGGCGAGCCCATCGCCTCTTTTGTCCAGCGTCTTCCAATAGAGCGCGTGCGCTGTCAGGTGTTCGAGACATTTCTTATCGCCAATCGCCTTTTGCAACCATGCGAAGTCACCTGTTACCCGCAGGTAATTCTCTGCGCAGCGAAGAATCGCCATATCGTTCACTGCGTACCACGGGCCGACGGCTTCACCGGACACGTAGTCGGTCGCCAGGTGCGCATGCATATCCCGCAAGAACCATAATTCAACAAGCTTGCGCAGCGCATCCGGATCAAGTAGCGCCAGGCTGAGTGAGGTGAGCGATGTATCCCAGGGAAAGCTCAGCGTGGGCAGCACGCGTCCGCCCAGAGTGATGTAGGTGTTTCCATAGGCCGAATCCGGTGAATTGCGGCGCGCAAAGAGCAGGTTCGTGAAGCCGGCATGATACAGCTTCCAGAGCGACTCATCCTCTGTGACGAGTCGAGGAAGATGCCCGGAGAATTCGGAGTTCCCCGGTGTGAAAGCCGCTCGTAGCAGTCCGGCGACGACCTCCTCACTCTGAGCTTGAATGGCGGCAAAATTTGCCTGCAGCCGATCGTAGGACGCTAGCGCCGCATCCTTATCTTCAGCGATGGCGTTCACGTAGTGGACCTCTCGCGCTTCACCCGGCCCCAAAGTCCACTCCAACGTCAGCATCCTCAGGTTTTCCACCCGGTCCGGTTTCGGCAGAAGGCCCTGGACCGACACCGCGCGGCTGCGCTGCGCTTCGAAAACAAGACATCCTCGCGAGGCCATCGCCGTAATCCGGTTGTCGACTTCGGCCGGTGAGTTTACAAACCAGGCGCCAGTCTTTTTGACCACTCCGGCGCGCAAGTCAAAGCCCAGGGTAATGGTGCGGCTTCCCTTCCCCACATTTTTCACCACAATGGACTGCGCCACGGCTCGTTGCCGGGATGGCATGAATGTATTCGTTGTGATCTCCAGACCCTGTGCCGTCGTTTCGCGAACAATCTTGTGGGGATACCAGGTATAAGAAACCTGGGTGGCCGGCGGCGGGTAACCCATCAGCATGCGGCCGTTGAGAAAGATTTCGCAGGTGGCCAAATACCCTGGACTAAAGGCAATCTCTGGAAGGCCGCAGCAAGCGTATGGGGGAAATGAAATTGCAGTCAGCCCGGAAACCGATTTGGTGGCTTTTACGTAGCCCCACTCATTTTGCGTCGCGGCTGCACTGTAGAGGTCACGATAGACATGGGTTAAACGATCGCTCGCGAGAGAGGCAAGAGTAGGCGGGCATGGCAGCCCGGGCCTTTCGCTGGCTGCCAGCCCGGAGTGGTTGAATAGCCCCAAAGCGCCTGTGGCCGCACCGGCCTTGAGAAACGATCGTCGATCAATGGCTGATAGAGCGCTAGGGTCAAAACCGCGTCGACTGCTGATCGTCATGAACTACTCTCTCCTAAAGTCAAGACACGCTGGATTCGATCCAGAAGCGCGTGATGTCTTCCAGGGATCGTCCTTTGGTTTCGGGGACAAGTTTCCAGACGCATATCAGCGTAAGCAGGGCCCCACTCCCGAAGCACCAGAATGTACCCGCTGCCCCTAGATGCTTCATCATGATGGGAAACATCTGGTTGCCGAGATAACTGGCCATCCAGAGGGTAGAGGTGGCAATCGATATTGCTCGGCCACGAATTTTAGCCGGATAGATCTCTGAAATGATGACCCAACAAGCAACCCCGTTCCCGAATGCATGTCCTGCGACAAAGGTCATCACGAAGATAAGGACAAGCTCTCCGTTGACATGAACGTGAAAGAACAGGCCAACTAGCGCCAGCGAAACAAATTGGACAAAGCTGCCGACGATAATCAGGGTTTTTCTGCCTGTGACATCCACCAGCCATAAACCAAAGAGGGTGAGTACCAGGTTCACAATTCCAACCAGCACCGACTGCAGGAATGCATCGCTGGTGGCTGTTCCTGCTGTGCGTAGGACGTCGGGCAGGAAAGAGAGGATGGCGGTGATTCCGCTTATCTGCGAAAAGCTTGCCAGCATAATGCCCAGCAGAAGCGGACGACGGAAGCTGGTGAGTAGTTCAGACAAGTGGCCTTCTTCGGCCGCTAGTGATGACTGAATCTCCGCCGATTCGCGATTTGCTGTCTCGAAACCATTGATTTTCGTCAGTATGGCGAGCCCCTCGGAAAGGCGCCCCATTTTTATCAGCCAGCGTGGACTTTCCGGCGCAGAAAGGATCATGGCCCCGAATAGGATCGCGGGGAAGATCCCCATGAGAAACATCCATCTCCATCCGATCGCGGTGTTCCAGGCATCGTCTCCCAGGCGCTGGATTTGCATATTGCTGAATACCGCAGCCAGAATGCCAAGCACGATACCCAATTGATAGAGCGTGACCAGCCGGCCGCGCAGACGCGTGGGCGCGGTTTCCGCGATGTACATGGGTGCGATGATCGAAGCGGCGCCGATACCCACGCCGCCAATCATGCGCCAAAGTACAAACTGATTAAGGCTGGCGGCGAACCAGATGCCGCCGGAAGAAAGGGCAAAGCACGCAGCGCATGCGGTAAGGCCCTTCTTCTGGCCCAGGTAGTCTACGAATGTGCCCGAGGCCATCGCGCCGGCGACGCAACCGACCAGGGCACAGCCGGCTGCCCAGCCGACCCCACTGGCATCCAGTCGAAACAGCTGCGATACATAAGGAATGGCTCCGCTGATCACTATGTTGTCAAATCCGAAGAGCAGGCCACCCAATCCGGACACAATCGAGGCGATGACGAGAGATTTGCTGAAAATCAATAGGAGACTGGTCCTTTCAGACGGTCATCTTCGGAAAGAGCAGGTGATCGATTCGATGAGCGCGAAGGAGAAGTTCTGAGGTGTGAAAGACTGCCCTGTGGCCCGCAAAACCATACCAAATCTGTGCCCGCCATGTCCCTAATCACGATTGATTGGCATCTAATGTTATGTGGGCTTCCACTCCGAGCAACTTATAGCAATGGCTGCCTCCCTGGCAAATCCAACCTGGGTCACTTGAACTCGCGGGGCAGTCCGCGTATATTCGCAGCCGCAGTGGGAACACACAATTCCTGTCGGCGTTCTCAGACTGGCTAGCGCCTCGCAACGAGCACCAGCAAGCGATTTGCGCGTGCCGGACAAAAACCAACCACTCTCGCCACCTAAACGCAGGCGAGCAATCCAAGGAGATTACACACATGGCAAGCAATCGTGGAGTCGCGTATATGGGCCCCGGGGTGGTAGAGATTCACAGCATTGACTACCCGAAATTGGCGCTGGGGAATCGCAAATGCGAACACGGCGTCATTCTCAAGATCGTTTCTACCAATATTTGCGGCAGCGACCAGCACATGGTCCGGGGCCGTACCACCGCACCGAAAGGACTCATACTGGGGCACGAGATCACCGGCGAAGTGATCGAGGCCGGCCGGGACGTCGAGTTCATCAAGGTCGGAGACTTGGTCTCTGTGCCCTTTAACATCGCCTGCGGCCGTTGTCGAAACTGTAAGGAACGCGCCACCGGCATTTGCCTGAATGTGAATCCAGCCCGGCCGGGCGCAGCCTACGGCTACGTGGACATGGGGGGCTGGGTGGGGGGTCAGGCCGACTATGTCATGGTCCCTTATGCAGACTTCAACTTGTTGAAATTTCCCGACAAAGCGCAGGCGATGGCCAAGATCCGCGACCTGACCTGCCTATCTGACATTCTGCCGACTGGTTATCATGGCGCCGTCACTGCGGGCGTTGGTCCAGGGGCTACGGTTTATGTGGCCGGGGCGGGACCGGTGGGTCTCGCCTGCGCAGCCGCCTGTCAGCTCCTGGGCGCCGCGGTCGTGATTGTGGGCGACCTGGTTCCGGAACGGCTGGCGCAAGCCAGGAGTTTCGGCTGCGAGACGGTGGACGTCTCCAAGGATGCCTCTGTGGGCGACCAGATTGCCGCAATCCTCAAGGTTCCGGAAGTGGACTGCGCGGTAGATTGCGTGGGCTTCGAAGCCCGTGGTCACGGCAATGACGCTAAGACGGAAATCCCTGCGACGGTGCTCAATTCGCTCATGCAGGTTACCCGCGCCGGCGGAGCCCTCGGAATCCCGGGTCTGTACGTGACCGAGGATCCCGGCGCATCCGATAAGAGCGCCCAGACAGGAAACCTCAGCATCCGCATCGGCCTCGGATGGGCGAAATCTCATGTCTTCACTACCGGTCAATGTCCGGTGATGAAGTACAACCGGCAGCTCATGATGGCGATCCTGCATGACAAAATCAAAATCGCCAAGGCCGTCAACGTCACCGTTGTGACCCTGGACCAGGCGGTCCAGGGCTACAAGGACTTCGATAAAGGGGTGGCAAAGAAATTTGTGCTCGATCCCCACGGCGTCATTGCGGCATAACTCGAGCTCAAGGGCCCCATATCCGCTTTTCGCTTGGTGGAGTTGGGGCCCTTGAGGTTTCATTTGGCGCCAGTCTTGTCCAAATTAGCTTTTTGCGGCGGTTCTACCCATCCATCAGCGAAAACTTTGCATGGAAGCGCAACCGTCTTCCCTGTAAAAGTAAAGAGGGGTATGGATGTCTTTCCCCCGCATTGATCTTCCGCAAGGAACTCCGGACCTCCTCATCTTGCGCACCCTCGCGCTCGCGGCCCAGCATGGCTGGGCTATCGCGGAGCGAGGGCAGCAAGTCTCGAACGACGTTCTGTGTATTCAGCAGGGATCGAGGCCCTGGGAAAAGCTGACACTTGCAGTCGCCCAGGTTCTGGAAACAGCTTAGGAGGCACCGACCAAATGTTCAGCGACCTTCGCGTTCGTTTTCGCTCCCTCTTCCGCCGCACTGCCGTTACCCGGGAGACCGATCAAGAGCTGCACTCCCATCTCGAACAGCAGATGGAGAAGTATCTCCGGTCCGGGTTGACGCCCGAGCAGGCCCGGCGCCGCCTACGTCTGGAGTTTGCTGGCTTGACCCAACTTCAGAAAGATTTCCACGAGGCTAAAGGCGTCAGCTTCATCGAGCACATCGGGCAGGATGTTCGCTATGCCATGCGGATGTTCCGTCGCACTCCGGGCTTCACCGTCGTGGTCGTAATGACCCTGGCGCTTGGCATTGGGGCCAACACTGCCGTGTTTAGCCTGATCAATGCGGCGCTGCTCAAAATGCTGCCGGTAAAAGATCCGCAGCAACTTGTGCAATTCATCAAGTTCCAACCGATCTACGGCGAGAACGATGGTTTCTCTTATCCTGAGTTCGAGAGATTCCAGCGCGAGACGCAAAGTTTCTCGGGGCTCCTCGCCTTCGCCACTCTGGGCGACGTGAACGTTGAAGTGAACGGGCACGGAGAAATCGCCAATGGGCAGGTGGTCTCCAGCACCTACTTTTCCACCCTCGGAGTTTCCGCCATTCTCGGGCGCACTATCCAACCTTCGGACGATCAGGCGAGTACTGTAGCCGTCATCAGTTACAGATATTGGCGCGAGCATCTGGCCGGCGACCCTGCGGTGGTGGGCAAGAAAATCGTCATCAACAACTACCCCTTCACCATCATCGGGGTGACGCCGCCAGAGTTCTTTGGTCTGCAACCGGGCCAACCCGTCGACGTCTCTGTCCCGCTAAAGATGATCGCGCCGCTACGCCCGGAATATGCCATGATCGGCAGTCTTTACAATGTGCTGACGTGGCCTGCTCGCTCCGCGTTTCTCGTCATGGGCCGCCTGCAATCCGGCGTGACCGCCGCCACCGCCGCCGCTCGCATGGAACCGTCGTTTCGCAACGCGATGAACGATGAGGCAATGAGCCTCGCAGGCACGCCGTTTGACAACCCGCGAGACCGCGAGAATCGTCGGCAAGCGAGGCTGCAGCTGACAGCGGGCGGACGAGGGCTGGCCAATCTGCGCGAGCGCTTTTCGAAACCATTGTGGATACTGATGGCCGCCGTTGGGCTGCTGCTCTTGATTGCCTGCGCCAACGTGGCCACTCTGCTGCTGGCGCGAGCCCAGTTTCGCCAGCACGAAATGGCTGCGCGTCTGGTGTTGGGAGCACGCAGGCTGCGGCTGATGCAACAGCTGATCACCGAGGGCATCTTGCTGGCTCTGGCAGGTGGGGTGCTGGGGATTATTTTGGCGTTCTGGGCGAGTGGATCGCTGATGGCCCTGATGAGACATATGGGCACTCCGATCGTGCTGTCGGTGCAGCCCGATCTCAGGGTGTTGGGATTTACGTTGGCGATTTCCGTGTTGACGGCGATTCTCTTCGCCCTGATTCCAGCCTGGATGCTGGTTCGAACGGACATAGGATTGGCCCCGAACATTCACGGTGCGGGCAAGAGTGCCGGACGTTCTCACACCACAAAAGCATTGATCGCCTTACAGGTGGCAGCATCGCTGGTGTTGATGGTGGGCGCAGGCCTGCTGGTGCGCAGCCTGCAGAACCTGAAAAGCTTCTATCCCGGCTTTCGTACGGATAACGTTCTGCTGTTCGATGTGAATGCTCGGCTGTTGGGGTACACGGTTGCGGAGACGAATGCCTTGTACCGGCGATTAACCGATCAGATAGACGCTCTCCCCGGAATAAAGAGGACGAGCTTTTCGATGAATCCACCGTTTTCGGACGGCTTCGGCGAAGCCTCGCCAACGATTGAGGGCTATCAACCACCTTCTGGCGCCGCGCCCCTCATCACCGGCCTGAATACCCTGGGCCCCCACTACTTCGAAACGCTGGAGACGCCGGTCCTGCTGGGGCGCGATTTTACGGCAGACGACAGTGCCAGCGCACCCAAGGTGGCGATTATCAACCAGCGTATGGCGCACGACATTTTCGGCCAAACAAATCCGATTGGAAGACGCCTCAGCATTCCGACATTTGCTGGAGACAAAAGTTGGTATTCCATTGTCGGTGTCGTAGCCGATGCGAAGAGCGACGATTTGCGTGAAGCAGTAAAGCCCACGGTCTATGTGCCTACGGAGCAAACGGTGGTGCCCGCCGGAGTGACCTTTGCCGTGCGAACCGCAAGGGACGCTGCAGCCGAGGCGCCCGCCGTGCTCCATGCAGTGGCCCTGGTCGACGGCCGGCTATCCGTCAGTGGCGTGAAGACGTTGAACGACCAGATGGACGATTCCCTGCTGCAGGAGCGGCTGGTCGCATCTCTGGCCAGCTTGTTTGGGATACTTGCAGGGTTGTTGGCTTCGGTGGGCTTATACGGCGTGATGGCCTACACCGTGAGCCGCCGAACGAACGAGATCGGGATCCGCATCGCGCTCGGTTCGGGCCGCGTTCAAATCGCTGGGCTGGTTCTGCGCGAAGCATTGCTGATGGTGCTGGCCGGTCTCGTGTTGGGCATACCTGCCGCGCTGGCCACGGCACGCCTGATGCGTAGCCAGCTCTATGGGCTCGGCCCGTATGATCCGGCGACCCTGCTGTTTGCGGTCGGGGCGATGACTGGTGTCGCGGTGTTGGCTTGTTATCTCCCCGCTACCCGCGCCATGCGGATCGATCCCATGGCGGCGCTGCGATACGAGTAAACCTTCGCGACCATTCTGCTTCACCAGCAAGAAGGCTGGGTGCCCCATTCAAGCCGCGTTTCGGCTTGAGTGGGATACCACAGCACTCGACGCGCCTTTTTCATTTCGGCATTGGAATCGACACAGCCTTGCCCGCGCCTCGCTCCGCGATCCAGATCACGTCCCCCGCGGGCTCGACTGCGGTGGGTGTCTTGAGTCCTTCCTTAATTACCGTGACGCTGGCCTTATCGCCATTGACAGTAATAACGGAAATCTTGCCGCTGCCATTCTCCGCAAGCAGTAGCTTGCCGTGGGATGCGCGCATGCCGTCCGGACCCTTCACCGGCTGATCCATCCAGATATCGACCGGCTGTCCCGCCTTGCCGGCAGCGTCCACCGGAATTCGGTAGAGATTGTTCGAGAACACATTGTTGACATACAGCGTCCCATCCAAAAACGTGATCCCGTCAATGCCGTAGAGCGCGTGATCTTCCAGGAAGAGTTCGGCCGTGGTAGCACCGGCCGGCAGCTTGTAGATTCTGCTGTTAGCGGTGTCGCTGATGTATAGCGCCTTGTCCGGTCCGATCGAGAAATCGTTGCAGGTACTGTTGTCGCCAGGAAGGTTCCAACGCAGCTTTTCTGCGCCGGTGTTCAGATCGAAGCCCCTCAGCGCGGTATGACGCTTTACCGGCGTCGTGCCTGGCACCGGCGTTAGCTGACACGCCCACAAGGTGTTGTTAGCCGCATCGGCCAGCATACCGAAGAAAAAAGTGCCGGCCCCTTCACCGCTGGCATCCACAAACTTCTCAACAGTGGTCGAGCCCGGACGCACCTGGTAGATGAACGGAGTGCTCGCACTACCGACAATCAGTTTCCCACCCGGCGCGACGGTCAAGCTCTCTGGCTGAGATTTCGAGTCAACGATAAGAATGTCAGCGGCAGACGCAGCCTGTACAAGGCCCGTCAATAATGCGACGCAGGCAGCAAGCCGGCGTGCGCTCAAATTGGGCATAGTCAAATCTCCTTACTTTGACGCATGGATAGGTTCTCGCCGAACCATTGTATTCCCGGCCCATTACACCCACCCCCGATGTCCGCGCTTAGTGCTGATAGGCATGAACTCGGTCGCAAATCAGGCGCAGCTGCTCTTCAAGATTGCTGGACTCGAGGCCAATGAGGGGCGCGCCCAGAACCACCAGGCGCGCTCCGAGTTCTGGAGTGCGGATGGCCTGTTCGACGGAAAGCCCGCCAACCGCCTGCACCGGCACCTTCACCGCCCCAACGATCTCCCGCAACTGATCGAGCGGACTCGGATATGGCTTCCCCGCCGCCGCCAGGCCGCGGCGTTCATCGTACCCGATATGGTGAATAACGAAATCGCAGCCAAGATCCTCCAGCCTTTTTGCGGCCGCGACCCTATCCTCAGCAGCCATGTTGTCACCCATGACCTTTACGCCAAGGTCCTTCGCGGCCTGCACCATGGCTTTGATCGTCTCCGGATGAGAGCGCTCCATAACCACGACATGGGTCGCTCCCGCGCTCGCTGCCATGTGGGCCTCCAGCGCACCGCCATCCATGCATTTCAGGTCAGCCACGATGGGTACGCCGGGAAACTCGGCGCGCAGAGCACGAACACTGCTCATCCCTTCGGAAACGATGAGAGGAGTGCCTGCCTCCAACCAATCAACGCCTGCACGCACGGCGAGCCGTGCCGTTTCAAGAGCCTTTTGGATGGAGGTGAAGTCTAGCGAGATCTGTACGATGGTTTTCATAACGAGGCTTCAGCCTACTACGCCTTCGGGGCTGCGCTGAAGATCTCGACTAAGCGCTCCGCGATCAACCTGTCCTCGCCGTCCTTGAGCTGCCAGACAGCAAAGCCGAAGCTGTTCGGGTCGCTGGGGTGGCGATGGTGAGGAGGCTCCGCCGTCGGCGCGTCCGGATTGCGTCCGCGCATCCCACTGGCGCCGGCGCCCATGCTGCCGATGCCGATAGGCCGCGTGTCAGCCAGCTGCTGCAAGACCTCCTGCCCCGTGATGTTGACCTTGGAGGGATCGATCTGCCAGCTATAACGCGGAGTCACGTTGCCCAGAGCATGCGGGTTGAACTCCCGGGGACGCGCGGTGACACCGAACTTCTTCACCGCATCGGTGATCACCTGCGCGCGTTCGTCGTACATCTTCAACGTGGCGTCATAGTCCTGATTGACGAACATCTCCAGCGCCTTGAGCAGACCGAAAATTGTCTCCTTGCCAACCTTGCAGCAACGTCCAATGCGGTCTTCCTGCGGACTCATATTCAGCAGCGCATAGCGGATCAGCTCTTCCTTGCCGATCAACACACCGGACGCCTGGGGTCCGCAAATATCCTTGCCGCCGCTGAACGTAACCATATCGAAGCCAATCGCCGGATACTCCCACAGCCGCTCTTTCGGCGGCACGTCCGCAGAAGCGTCATTAAAGGTGTAGACATTGTGCGCCCGCGCGATTTCCACGGTCTCAGGCCCGCTGACCTTACCTCTGTCGGAAAGAATATTGGTGAAGTGGATGGCCACGGTCTTGGGATTGATGGCGGCAATCATCTCTTCGCGCGTCTCTACCTCGACCAGCTTCGCGCCCGTCTGGCGAATCTGGTGGTCGAAGGCATAGCGATGGCTCTTCTGGATGATGACCTCGTTCCTGGGGAAATCAGCCACATCGGGAATGGTGTGCATGCGCGGCTCAAGGTCCTCGGTCATCATGCCGGCGTAGCCAACCACCATGGCCGCGGCTGCGCCGCCCGTCACCAGGCCGGTGTAACCTGCCGGAGACTTACACAGCTTGGCAATGAACTTACCCGCCGCGATTTCGAGCTCGTCGATCAAAACAAAATGTTCGTTGCCTCTCCGTATCAGTTCCATCACCTCCGGCTTCATCACCGACCCACCAATGACGGTCACCGTGCCATTGATGTTGACCAAAGGCGTGACGCCGAGCTCGGCGTAGATGTCGCCAGTAGAACCAAGCCCGCTGGTAATGGGGACGATGGGGGCGCCATCCACAGACGGCATGGAAGTTTTGGTTTTTTTGCCAAAGATGCCCGCCGCACTCGACTCAGCCGGAGTAAACAGGCCACCGAGCGTAGCGCCCAACGCAGCTACAAAGGAACGGCGGCTCCAATCAAACTTTAAATTCACGATGCTTCCCTCTCAAAACTCGGTAAAAAATCATTGCCCTCAGGGATTGCTGAAGGGTACGAGCTTCAGCCCGTACACAAAGTCACCAACAGCACGAACGGCTTCAGCCGCCGAGGGGACAGCTTTCCCCTCGCCTGCCCCGGGAACAACTTCTCCGCAGTCCCTCGGCGGCCAAAGCCGAAATCATTGCAAAACATTTGCGTACAGGCTGAAGCCCGTACCCTTCAGAAAACTGAGCTTTCATCTCTCAGCCGGCGGTGGGCGGAGTGAGGACAGCGGCGCTACCCACAATCTCAATCAGCGAATCACCGGGGATCCATTCAAGAGCCATGCAGGCACGCGACGGAAGTTTGCCGGGAGAGAAATACGTCCCGTAGATTTTATTCAACGCGTCGTACTGGGCTTTATGGGCGTCGAACCTTGCCTTCCCCGTCGGCATCGGAACACCATCAGCCAGCGGGAGACAGAGAAAAACCTCCAGGTGGATGATGCTATCCATAGTGCAGCCGGCACGCTCCACCGACTTCTTGAGCGCGTCCATGGTGCGGGTCACGTGCTTCTCAAAGGGATCAGTCACGAGCACGTGATCATCCTTGGGATAACCGTCATTGGAGCCGGTGCCCGAGAAGTAGTAAATGCCATTGTGAGTGTGATTGCCGCCCGCACGGCGAGGCGCCGAAGCCGCGGGCGCACCGGCAGCCGGAGCCTGGAGGGCAAAGAGTTTGGGTGTACCGGCGGCCACCGCCGCCATGGCGGCGATCTTGCCAAAAAACCCGCGTCGTGTGTTCATTTCCAAAAGCTTCTCCTAAGATTTCAGCACTACGGAAATATGGTGACATGTTAGCAGGCCCTGAAGACCGCTCTACAGCCCCAGCTCAGTCCTCTTGAGGCGGCGAATGGAGAGGAGCGATCGAAAAGTGATCGAACGTGACTTCCAAAGCTTCCTTACCGGGGGCAGCAGCCATCATGCCAATTTTGACGGGCACCTGCGGCGGAAAGTACGCAAGCCGAATCATCGACCATTCCTGGTGGTCGCGGGAATAGGAAACCTGAACGGTGTCTTGATACCGTTGCATGCGCAACCAGAGAAACGAGGGGTTGTCAGGGCAAGCCAATACAGACCAATCCGAAAACTCTCGCGTGACCACCGCGCTCACACTTTGCCTGCCGTTCAGAAACTCGATTCCCGCTTTAATCCAGTTCCGCTCGTCGAGGCGTATCATCAAGCCCGCCTGATGATAGAGCTCGTGGTATTTCCCCGCGATTCGGACCTCGGCCTCGAAGTTTCCCGTCTGTTCCTGGTAGCGAAACGGGCCGTTGTCGCGAACGAACCCGTAGTGGGTCACACGCCAATAGTCTGTGCCGGGGGCTACCGTTTCGGTCAGCGCGTTCCCGGTTTCACTCCAATGAAGAGGCTGATGGAGCCAGTCGCGGGCAGTGGTTTGGTCCGTCATGGGTAATCGTAAGCATACTCAAATCCGCGGAAAGGTAACCTGTAACCTGCTCTTTCCGTACCGCGGGTGCAGCATAATTGGTGCTAGACAACACCTATGCCTTCACACGTACAATCACCGGACAGCACGTTTTTGGCTCATTGATAGCCTTTTAATGCCGGGGTATCCAAATCTATGACCGCTCGGGCGTCTTCTGCAGGTGAGTTTCGTTTGGTGATCTTGATGCCCGTCTATCGGGACTGGGATGTCGCTCGTTTATTGTGCGAGCAAATCGACCAGCAGTTGGGGCAGTTCGACCAGGTAAAGGTAGGCCTTGTTCTGGTGGACGACGGCAGCCCTGTGCCGTTGCAAGGTTGGACTCCGTTCGAACCCGCGCACATCACCCGCATCGATACGCTTCTCTTGAAACGAAACCTGGGGCATCAACGAGCCATCGCGATGGGTTTATGCATGATCAAGGACGAGATCCCATGCGATGCCGTCTTAGTGATGGATGCAGATGGCGAAGATCGCGCGGAAGACGTGATCCGATTGGTAAATCGCTTCCGTGAGCAGCCGGACTGCATCGTGTTCGCCGGGCGTCAGCGACGTTACGAGGGCCTCGTTTTTCGCACTGGCTACCGGGGTTACCGGCTGCTTTACCGGCTGCTCACCGGGGTTGTAGTACGCGAGGGCAATTTCAGCATCATGTCCTACTCGGCTCTGGACCGCCTGGTCACCATGTCGGAGCTATGGAATCATTATGCGGGCGCGGTCTATAAGTCCAAGCTGCCGCATGTCCGGCTGGCCACGGACCGCGGCCACCGTCTCGGCGGCAAATCTCATATGAACCTGGTGGCCCTCGTGGCCCATGGGCTGGCAGGCATTTCTGTCTTCTACGACGTGGTGGCGACGCGGATTCTCATGGCCAGCGTCTCCTGTGTACTGCTGCTCTCTGCGTTCTTGGCCGTTGTCTTCGGCATCCGGTTTTATACCAACCTCGCGATTCCTGGTTGGGCCACCTATACCTCGGGCCTTTTGCTGGTGTTGGTGATCCAGATTGCGTCCATAGCGTTCAGCCTGGTGTTTTCGCTCATCACCACCCGTTTGAACATGACCTTCGTGCCCGTGCGGGACTACCGTATTTTCTTCGATCGAGTCGTGACGTTATCAGCCTCAGGCGCGCCAAACCAGCAGAAAGTTGCTTCTTGAGCAATAAGCCCCCCACCCACACTCAAGAACGTAACAGTCGACCCCTCCCAAAGCATTGCTCCGGAATGCTCCAGGCTGGCACGCGTCCGCGTAGTTGGCGCAGCGTCCCCCCTTTTCGCCCTATTTCTAGTGGATCAACGGGATAACAATCCTCAGGCGGCCGGGATATTGTCGGTAGAACTTCTCCCAAAACTCTGGCCCGCCGCTTGGTGGCCCGGGAACTCCTGCAAGAGCCTAGGTGTCGATGCATACGATCAAGATGATTATTTTGGGTTTGGCGGTACTGATGGTTTTCCTGGTCATGGGCCGATCGACAACAGCTCCTCGGGGCATCGCAACCGCCGCGTTTTCTTTTCTTTCGCTGTGGCTGATCATTGCGGCCACCAATACCTACATGGTTGGGGCAGACGCCGGTTACTCGGTCACCCAGGCGATGCCGGTGTTTCTGTTGGTTTTCGCCGTGCCCGCTCTTGTGGCATTTGTTCTTTGGCGGAAATCCCGCTAAGCCTACCTGACGGCGACGGCCAAACCCGTCGCCAGAGTAAATACCTTCCCTCCGGTTACCACTAATACCTGCAGGTAACGAGAATAGGTAACATTGATAAATCCTCCTAAGATTGATAAAGTCCTTGCACAGCAAGTGACTTGATAAGTCCCCCCGGCCATACCCAAGGTTTCTGGAGCGTCCTGTGGGCCACTCTACCGGTGTACTTGGCATTGGATCTGACGTTTCGTCGTCCAGGCTGAGGATTTCTTTTGAGTCCATTGCTCTTGGTCTCATCCTATGTTTGTGCGCGGCGCTGAGGTTCTACCATATCGGGGCCGCTTCCCTGTGGACTGACGAGATCCTCTCGCGTTATTACGCGCAGGTGTTTGACCTGCATTACCAGTTCACCGCCGGCCTGGTAACTGAGCCTTCCCCACCTACTTACACCCTTCTGCTCCGTGCCTGGATGGCCGTGTTCGGCTACAGCGAAGCAGCGATGCGCTCGTTGTCCACTTTCGCCTGCATGCTTTGCGTTCCAGTGGTCTATTTCCTCGGTCGCGAGTTGGCCGGGAAGCGGCAAGGCCTGCTGGCCGCTCTTCTGTTCGCGCTTTGCCCCACCAACTTGTATTTCGGTCAAGAAGCCAGGGTCTATGCTCTTTTCGCATTGAGCGCCTCCATCACCCTCTGGGCCGTCGCCGTGTTGCTGCGCGAGCCGCGTTCTGTGAAGGCGGCGATTGGCTACGTTTTCTTCAGTACGCTTGGTTTCTATCTCCACGCGACCGGGCTGTTGTTCATCCTGGCGTGTGCCGGCGCCGTGGGGCTGTTTTGGCTCACCCAGGGGGCTTCCGGACGCCCGCAACTGTTGAAATGGATCGCCTTGAACGGGCTCGTGCTGTTGCTCGGGGCGCCTTATCTCGTCTATACCTTCGGCGCGAGCAAGACGGGCGGACTGGATTGGATGCCACCCTTCAGCATCCACACCCTCGTTACCTGCTTTTCGGCAGTGGTCAGCGGAGTGGTGACGCCACGTCCCTGGCCCGGGACCATTCTGGCCGCTGCGCTGTTGGTATCGCTGATCGTCTCGCTCTGGCTGCGCCCGCTTTCTATGCGCGCGAATGTCGTCCTGATCGGCGTGCCGTTTCTTTTTGTTTTGCTGGTGGTGGTGGTAAGCCTTCGTCGTCCGATCCTGTTGCCGCGATTTCTCGCCTGGACGGTCGTGCCCCTCTGCCTGATTGCCGGAAGCGAGCTTTTGGAGGCTGGACGCGCGCGTTTTGCCGTCCTGCTGAGCGTGGTGGCCGCGTTCGGAGTTGGCTTGTACTTTCAGGTAACAACGCCGGGAGCCGAAAAGGAGCCCTGGCGAGAAGCAGTGCACGCCTTTGCGCCTGAGCTTGCGCGGGCAGATCTGGTGGTGGTTGGCCCTCTATCCGATCCCATGGTGTTGAAGTATTACGCCCCGCAAGTTAAGAACATTCGTCTGTGGGATGCATCCTTACCCCGGACGACCATGAACGCCTTCGCAGAAAAACTTCACATCGCCCCGATCACGGAACCCGAAATTCTGCAGGCGATCGAAGCCAAGCAGTCCGTGTGGGTGCTGTCGAACGGGTTCGATCTGGTTCGGGTCAATGACCTCCGAAGCCACGTACCCGCTACGGTCTTCCGGGAATGGCCCTGCGGTAAAAACCCCTGCGCCGGGCTAGCCGGTTGGCAGCCACGCTAAGGCGGTCCGCCAGCGAACGCACTCGATGAACCCCGCTCCACTTGTAGTAGGCCAGGACATAAAAGTGTGTGTGAGAACTAGCAAGACCCCAGACCTTTGTGCGGGAGCCGGGGCGCACCGAATTGAGTCCCGTAGGGACGGCTGAAAGTAGCCCAGGACGCAAGTCCTGGGTAGGCAAGCGCGAACGAGCAGTCCCGTAGGGACGGCTGAATACTACCCAGGACGCCAGTCCTGGGCTTTCCCTGTTTTCTCGACCACTTTTTTGTCTTCGCAGGAACCCGGCCCAGGAGCACCCTGTATCCAATTGAAAACTCGATAGTTCAACGACAGCCGCGAACTTCCATTGACTGCTGAATTCCAATGGGAATAACATTCCCTGTCAAAGGGCTGTGTACTTACGACCGCGCAGCGTACTCCCCCCGAAGTTCCAGGCTGAACTAGAAAACGTAAAGGAAGGGCTACCTGAGGAACGCTGCGGCCATTGTGGGGCTCACTCTGCTGGGAACGGTTCCCTCGCTCGCGTTCGGCAGCACCCAACCAATCGATTTCGCTGCCTGCTTCGAGAGCAGAGGCGCTTTCTGATGAAATTCCGGACCCTTCTCGTCTCCCTCTCGCTCGCCGCGGCCACCATGGTGGATGCTGCCACTCCCACACCACCTCCCGCGCCCGTAATCGACCAGCAATTTCAGCAGACCATCAAACCCTTTGTGGGCAAATACTGCGTAGCCTGCCACAGCGGCAAGATGGCCCCGGCGCAGTTCGACCTGAAGTCCTACACCAGCGTGGATATGGTGACCGACGACTTCGCCCGTTGGGCCCTGCTGGCGGAGCGGCTAAAGAACAAGGAAATGCCGCCCAAGCCGATGCCGCCCCCACCTGCGGCCGAAGTGCAGCAAGTGATCGATTGGGTAGCCTCCGTCCGCGCGGAAGAAATCAGGAAGGCCGCCGGAGACCCAGGCGTAGTCCTGGCG
Organism: uncultured Acidobacteriaceae bacterium; assembly: GCA_963721125.1. Taxonomy (GTDB): domain Bacteria; phylum Acidobacteriota; class Terriglobia; order Terriglobales; family Acidobacteriaceae; genus PALSA-350. The sequence goes on from CAVRHZ010000002.1 coordinate 1,664,276, forward strand.
CGCCGGCTGAGCAATGCCGAGTACGACTACACCATCCGCGACCTCACCGGCCAGGACATGCACGTGGCCAAAGAGTTCCCCGTGGATCCCGCCAACCAGGCCGGCTTCGATAACTCGGGCGAATCGTTAACCATGTCGCCCGCGCTCCTGAATAAGTACCTGAAGGCCGCGCGCGAAGTATCCAATCACGCGGTGCTAAAGCCCGATGGAATCGACTTCGCCCCCTACCCCATGCAGGTAGAGACCGACCGCGAAAAGTACGCCATCCAGCGCATCGTGGCCTTTTACAAAGCACAGCCCACCGACTACGCGGATTACTTCGAGGCCGCCTGGCGCTACAAATACCGAGTCGCCCTCAAGAAACCCCACGCCACCCTGGCCACCACCGCGGCCGATGCAAAGGTGAGCGCGAAGTACCTGCCCATGGTGTGGCAAATCCTGCACGACCAGAACGCGGTCGGCCCGGTGCTCAAGCTGCAGAAAATGTTTCTCGCCCTGCCCCCGCCCGACGCGGCTCAGACCGGTGGGCTGCGGGCGAAATGCACGGCCATGCGTGATTTCGTGGTGAAGATCCGCGCCCACACCGCGATGCAGTTTGCCGCGCCGGTCGTGGCCGGTTTGCCTGCACAATCCCAGCCTCTTCTGAACTGGAAGCTGAAGGAGTACGCCGAGCACCGGCGTGACAGCGATCCCAACGATCTGCGCAATGACACCGATCCACCGCCCGTGGTTCCGGTGATCCCTAAGTACCCCAAGCTTCACGAGGAAGCCGCGCCCCGTTGGGCCGCTCTCTCGGCCAAGGCCCGCGCCAACGATACCGACCTGATCGTTCCCGCCGCCCAGCGCGCCCGTTATCAGGCCGCATTTTCCCGCTTCGCGTCGGTCTTTCCGGATGTGTTTTACGTCTCAGAACGAGGCCGCTATTTCCCCGACGACTCGGAGGACAAAGGCCGCCTGCTGAGCGCCGGGTATCACAACACCATGGGCTATTACCGCGACGATCTTCCCCTGATGCAGCTCATCCTGGACGACAAAGGAACCCAGGAGCTGAATCGCCTGTGGAACGAGTTCGATTACATCGCGGATTTTTCGGCGAATACCTGGACCCAGTACTACTTCAACCAGAGCGGAGAAGTTTTCGGCAAAGGCGATGAATCCGGCTCGGACCGCCCCACCGATCACGCCGTGACCGATACGGCAGTCATTTTCAAGATGCGAGACGCCTACCTGGCCAAGGCTGCGGAGGATCCAACCAACGACCCCGTAGCTGCCGAGGCGATTCGCGATCATTTCAACCAGGTGAACGCCACCCTCCGCAGCCTGGAAAAGGAGCGCGCCGAGGCGGAACCGAAGCAACTGGAAGCTCTGCTGCAATTTGCCGAGCGAGCCTACCGGCGCCCCCTCACCAATGCGGAACGGGCCGATTTGCTGGCCTATTATCACCAGGATCGAACCCAAAATCAGGCAACCCACGAACAGGCCCTGCGCGATGTGCTCACCAGCGTGCTGATGGAGCCGGATTTCCTCTACCGCCTGGATATGACGGATGAGCAAGTAGCTTCTTCCTCCGTAGCCAAGCCGCGTACAGTAGCACTGAAAACATCGACAGCAATCCCCACCGAGCCCTTATCCAGCTACGCCCTGGCGAGCCGCCTGAGCTACTTCCTCTGGGCCAGCATGCCCGATGAGGAGTTGTTACGGCACGCGGCCGCCAACGACCTGCAAAAGCCGGCAGTGCTGCTGGCGCAGACCCGCCGCATGATGAAGGATTCGCGCGTAAGTGGCCTGGCCACGGAGTTCACCGGCAACTGGCTCAACTTCCGTCTCTTTGAAACCAACAACGCGGTCGATCGTCAGCGCTTCCCCCAGTTCAACAACGATCTGCGCGAAGCCATGTTCCAGGAACCCATCCACTACGTCGAAGACACCATTCAGAACAATCGATCGGTGCTCGACCTGATCTATGGCAATTACACCTTCGTAAATCCGGTGCTGGCCAAGCACTACGGCATACCGGGAGTGCAGGGCGACGTGAACCACTGGGTCCGCGTGGACAACGCCGGGCAATACGGACGCGGTGGCATTCTGCCCATGTCGGTATTTATGACCCAGAACTCCCCTGGACTGCGCACCAGCCCGGTAAAGCGTGGAAACTGGGTAGTGCAGAAGGTATTAGGCATCCGCGTGCCACCTCCGCCGCCGGTAGTTCCCGAGCTGCCGAGCGATGAGTCCAAGTCCGATCTTCCCGTACGCGACATGCTGGCCCGGCATCGGGCCAATCCCTTCTGTGCCTCCTGCCACCAGCGCTTTGATTCGTTTGGCCTGGCCTATGAAGGCTACGGACCCATCGGCGATGTGCGCACCAAAGACCTGGCCGGGCGGCCGGTCGACACGGCTGTCGTCTATCCTGGCGGCGTGAACGGCGTAGGCTTTGAAGGTTTGCGGAGTTTTATCCACGATTACCGGCAGGACCAATTCATCAACAACCTTTGCCGCAAGCTGCTCAGTTACGGCGCTCAACCGGACGCCTGCAACTATCCGATGAAGCGTTGGTGGATACCATGGAGACCAATCTAGCCGCGCAAGGCTACGGTTTTGATTCGCTGGTAGAGACCATCGTGATGAGCCCGCAATTCCGGAACAGACGAATACCAACGCCGCACAAACCCGAGACGCAGATAGCCTCCAGAAAGGGTAACTAGTGGACGTCCTTTGTGTCAGGCTACGGAAAAACCAATGTTTTGTCTCACAGCACGACTTTACAGGCTGCGCAAGAACCAATGTTTTGTATCAGGGCACGACTTTAGTCGTGCCGTAACGGCATAAATAAAGATGGGCTTCAGCCCCTGAGGTACTGCATGTTTTGTGTCACGGCACGACTTTACAGGCTGCAGAGGAACCAATGTTTTGTGTCACGGCACGACTTACAGGCTGCAGAGGACCAATGCTTTGTGCAGGGCACGACTTTACAGGCTGCAGAGGAACCAATGCTTTGTGTCAGGGCACGACTTTAGTCGGGCCGTAAACACTTGCGATGATGACGGGCTTTAGCCCCTGCTAGAGGCACTTAGGAGCGGAACCCCATTGAAGGGTACGGGCTTAAGCCCGTACATAAATCGTGAAAACGAATGCGGCTTTAGCCGCTGAGGGCTGCGATGGATCCTCACCGCAGCGCAACCAGGCAAGAACGGCAGCTCTAAAAAACCAGCGGTTACAGGGTGAACAACCATGTCTCGATCAGCCAAAAAACTCGCATTTCCCCTTTCCCGCCGCGCCGTACTCCGCGGAGCCGGTTGCACCGTTGCCTTGCCTTGGCTTGAGTCCCTCCACGCCTTAGCGGATGTCCCCCCGCCCTCCGCCTTCCCCAAGCGTTTTGGCATCGTCTTCCTGGGTTGTGGCGTAAACGAGGATCACTGGAGCGCCGAGGGCCAGGGCGCCGACATGAAACTGAGCAAGACGCTATCCCCCCTGGAGCCGCTCAAACAGAAGATCAACGTCATTGACGGTCTATACGTCAAAGCGCTCACCGGCCAGGGCATTCATCCCGCCCAGACGGGCAGTCTATTATCCGGCGCGCATATTTCGAAGGGCGCCATCATCCACTCCGGCATCAGCATCGACCAGATGATTGCCAACCACGTGGGCGACACACACGCCGCAATCCAGCATCGTGCTGGCCTGCGAGCAGCCCATGACCGGTTACCACGAATCGAACTTTTCCCTGGCCTACAGTTCCCACCTCTCCTGGCAAAGTCCGGACTCGCCCGTCCCGGTAGAAGTCTACCCATCGCTCGCCTGGGACAACCTGTTTGACAACCGTGGCAGCCTGCAGAACCTCAGCATTCTCGACCGCGTACAGGAACGCGCCCAGGATCTTTCCAAGTGCATCAGTGCCAGCGACCAGGGCAAGCTCGATGAATATTTGACCAGCGTGCGCGAAGTAGAAAAGCGCGTAGAGAGCATGCGCAAAGACAAGAGCGATGCCGACGACGCAGCGAAAGCCAAGAACACCGTCGCCGCCACCATGGAACGGCCGGCCAACGGACTGCCCGAAGACTTACGCGATCACGCCCGCCTGATGTGCGACATCATTGCCATTGCGTATCCAAACCAACAAGACGCGCGTCGCCTCGTTGATCATCTCTCATGATCTATCGGCCATGTATTATCCCTTCCTGAATGTGAAGGACGGCCACCATTCCGCTTCGCACAACAACAATTCCGATGACTACGAGCGCATCTCTCGTTTCCATGTCGAGCAGTACGCCTACCTGGCGTCGAAGCTGGACAGCATGAAAGAAGGAAACGGCACGGTGCTCGACAACACCTGCCTGATGTTCCTATCCAACATGTGGATCGGCCGCAAACACGACAACTTCCGCCTGCCGGTGGTGCTGGCCGGCGGCCTTGGCGGGACGTTGCAAACGGGGCGTACGCTGAATTATCTGAAGGACAGCGAAGATAATCGCAAGATGTGCAGTTTGTACCTGTCGCTGATGGATCGCTTCGACGTGAAGTTGGAGCAGTTCGGGGATTCGCAGACGCGGTTGGAGCGGTTGTAGGCAAGAACATTTTTGAAATTTTGCCTCAAAGCTTAGCCGAGGCCGTTGCGGCTAGCGCCGCGTTTTCCCATTTCCGATCAAGCGCGACGTGCGGTTACCAAGTGCTCCAAGAATAACGTGAGCTTCGAAACGTGTTCGTCTCGCTTTTGCGGCAGGTCCGTCGACGTACAATACCCAAAACTTTGGCGTCTTGGTCAAGCGGCATCTGCGGTTATGCTTCTCTCGCCTAGGAAACTTCAGGCAATTCGCGTGCAATCATTAACTTAGGGGTGCGCTGAAGTCAGGAATTGACAACTCAACCCCGGTCTCACGCCTACCGCTGAAACCAGCGGCCGCGACCGCGCACTAGATATAAAAATGGATTGTACGTACATTGTTGTATGTATAAAATCATGTTCCGTGATCTAATGTAAGTACTAAAGAGTATTGCTCGCCTAATGCGATTTGAATGGGATGAGGCGAAAAGCCGAAAAAACTTGAAAAAACACTCGGTCAGCTTTAAGCGAGCCAGTCTTGTTTTCGACGATCCTCGCTGCTTGAGCATGCCTGACGAATACGAACTCGAAGAGCGATGGCAAACCATGGGTCTGGCTAATGGGGTTGTGTTGCTGTCCGTCGTCCACACAATGAGGGAGGAAGAAAATGAAGAAATCATCAGAATCATCTCCGCAAGGAAAGCAACTAAAGGTGAAACAAAGAGATACGAGGAAAGCCCGCCAAATGAGAGAGGATGAAGAACTTAAAGCACTCATCGAGATGCGGGATGAGGATATCGATACATCCGACATACCTGAGAGAACGGACTGGAGCAATGCTGTGCGCGGCAAATTCTACCGGCCGGTTAAGGAGCCCATCACGATTCGTCTAGATGCGGACGTCATCGCATGGCTGAAATCCGGAGGGCCGGGGTACCAGACCCGCGTAAATGTCCTTCTCAGGGCGTGCATGGTTGGTAAGGGTTTGCAAAACAAAGAGAGGCCAGCTACTACAAAGACTTGTAACATTCGCTTTCCGACCCTGGAAAGGCAGGGCCATTTGTCCAAGTCATTGCGCTTAGCAGAATCCATTCAAACGCGCGGATCCCTTTTTGCTCCGGCAGCTTAACAACATGACAACGATCACGTTCTACTCGTACAAAGGCGGCACAGGCCGGTCGCTGGCCCTCGCCAACGCTGCGGTTTATCTTGCAAACCTAGGATTTAAAGTCGTTGCCTTAGACTTCGACCTAGAAGCGCCAGGCTTGCATTACAAGTTTTCTCGAAACCCAGATGGTTCCCCTCTTGGTGTCAATAAAGGCGTGGTTGACTTTGTAAATGCATACCTTGACGCAGGAAAAGTTATCTCGCCGATAACAGAATTTATTGTCGAAGCACCTGTCTCTGATACCGGCCAACAGCTAGTGCATCTGGTTCCCGCCGGGCGGGTCCCCTCTGCTGATTATTGGGCCAAACTTTCTCGGATTAATTGGCACGAACTCTTCTACTCAAAGGATGCCAAGGGGGTGCAGATCTTCATGGAATTAAGAGCCAGGATACTGGAGGAACTGCACCCCGACTTCATCCTGATAGACTCGCGCACTGGAATAACAGAGATGGGGGGCGTAGCGACGACCCTCCTAGCTGACAAGGTCATATGCTTGGTTTTGCCCACACTAGAAAATTTAGACGGATCTCGTGCAGTTCTTCGCAGTCTCAGGCGAACACGGCGCGAGAGTGGCGATGACCAATTCGAAATCTTGATCGCCGTCAGCAGACTTCCTCAAACTAGAAACTGGCAAGACGACCAAGATTCCGCGGACAAGATTTTAAGCTTTCTTAAGGAACCTTCAGAAGATCCTAAAGACAAATTGCCCTGTGACCGAGTTTTTATATTGCATTCAGAACCCGCCTTGCAAATCCGAGAGTCGTTAAGAGTCGGGAGCGGGGTGAATCCCGACGACTCACAACTCTTGCGGGACTATCTCCGACTATTTGCTAATTTCGTTCCGAAAGAATCAATTGAAACAAAGCTGCGCGATCTCATAGCGAAAGCTTGGAACAAACTTCGCGACGATCCTGATGAGGCTGTCAAAGAAATGGAAGAATTGGCAGAATCTTTTGGTCATCCCGAGGCGTACCGGGAGTTGTTACGCTTCTACCAGGTCAGGAACACGAACGGAACTTTAACTCTTAAGCGCGCTCAGCGACTTTGGGATCTAACAGGAGACTCACGCGACACTATCCTTTGGCACGCCCTTGCTCGTTCATTTGACCCACAACCCCGCTGGCGGGCAGAAAAGCAATGGTCACCCAATCTGGATTTCGTACAGTCCGTGTGGCGCGACGCTGGCGCAAGGAATACTGATTTTGGCATGAAGCTGGCGGACGCTTACTCTTACGAAGATCGGGACTCAATTGCAGCAGATATTGTTCTCGAAATCATCGAGTCATTTGAGCCTACCGCTCGAATTATTGCCCGATGCATAGCATTACTCGATTTCGCCAAAAGAAATGCTGAAGCTGAGGCTCTGATTCAAAAATCAAAAAAAACCTTTCCAGGTAGCGCAGACTTCTCAAGCGCCTGGGTTAGACATGCCATAAAAAGCAAGAACAAATCGGCCTTTGAAGAGCTCGCAGTGTCGCCATGGATCGAATCGCTTCGGCCGGCGCATAGGTTGATCGTCTATGGTAACGTTGGTCGCCTGGAAGAAGTGACTGGTGATTTCGACTCTGCACGAGTGGAAATTCGGGAGCGAGGTTTATCGAGAACGGAAGTTGAGGAATTGGCAAAATCGTTCCACGCAGTGGGGCGCTGGGAAGATTTCGAAGAAGCTGCTAGGCCTATGTACCCGAACGAGATGGTAAAGGAAATTCGAGACCGTCTCGGAGTATCCCGCGCGCGGCGAAGACCGCTCTTGCCTGAACACAAATTTTGACTCGTCGCCGAAAGAGAAGGAAAACCAGAGAAAACCAGAGAGAAAACCAGAGGAGAGAAAACCAGGAGAAAACCAGGAGAAAACCAGGACAGACGGAAATGAGAAAACCAATGAGAAAACCAGGAGAAAACCAGGACAGAAAACCAGGACAGACGGAATGACCCTAGAGAAAACCAGGACAAGAGAAAACCAGGACAAGAAAACCAGGACGAGAAAACCAGGACAGAGAAAACCAGGACGACGAGAAAACCAGGACAGACGGAAGTGACCCTAAAGCGAACGCGTCTGTCTGAAATGCTCATCGATGGCCTGCTAAGGCTCGAACACCAGCGTGCATTGCGTTTCCTCTGCTGCGGCCTTTCTGGGCCGCCCGCGCTTTTGCGCGGTCAAGTTGCGGTGCATTTCGTGTTCGAGCGAGCCGATAAATTCTCGCGTCCCTAAAGGTCGGCCGGTATGGGTAGACTGACGTATCGTCATCAACTCAGATTCGGTTTCCCCCGTGGCAAGAAATGTCCGCCAGCTGCCAGCGGACCAATGAGCCTGCCACAACTCCATCGCTAGACAACCGTCAGGCTGGGGCACACCGCAATGGGCCGCGGCACTGGACCATTCCCACCTCTCGGCTTTCGCTACCAAGCCCGCACGCACCGGATTCAACTCTGCATAACGCAAGGCTTTCCACAAATGCAACTCATCTAACGGGCAGGAATAGAACCTTCCCTGCCAGACGTGCCCGCTGGAATGATGGACAGCGTTCCAATAAGCAGCATATCGGCCGTGAGTGTCCTTCAGCGCCTGCCCCATGGCATCCGCTTTCCCCGGGATCGCGATGAGATGAACATGGTTCGACATCAAGCAGTAGCCGACCAGTGCCAAGCCGTGCAACTCAATGCTTTGTCGCAATAGATCGAGATAAACCTTGCGATCAGCATCGGCATCAAGGATGTACTGCCGAGCGTTGCCTCGCTGAGTCACGTGGTGTGGCACGCCGACGGCAACCACACGGGCAAAACGCGTCATGCACCGCACCTCATCCTAAATAATGACCCCATGAACGCTTCGAGCGTCCTGCCAGGTCGGCGCTAAGGAAACTGATCAATGATGCGCATTGGCGTATGAATTTCTCCTGTAGGTTTCGTTAAGTGCTTCTCACCCTCCGGCCTGAGGCTGCATGAACTGAATCAGAGCCTCTACAGTGGTTTACGGTCTCGCGGACAACGCATTTGCTTTAGGGTCACTTCCGTCTGATGGGCGGGTGACAATTAGCCCAGACCCCCTGGTTACTGCTTGTCGTACACCGCCCTGCTGGTGCTCTTTTTGCCGGCCGCATCGGTTCTAGTCACGCGCAGTGTGCGGCTCTTACCATCCGCCGATATGTCGATGCGACCGCTGACAACAACTTTGCCGTCCTTCTTGTTGGTTAACATCATCGTATGGTCGTCGATCGTCTTGTATGACCGCGAGTCTGCAGCGGGATCGCCGGTGAGCGGATAGTCTTTGCCGTCGAACTTACCCGTCCATTCTGTGTGACCTGGGTTGCCATTTTTGTCCGTCCCATCCGTGGTGACTTTTACACTGTCACCCGCCGCCTCGTAGACCACCGTCGTGTTCTTCACAAATCCGGCCGGTATCTTCGACTTGGCATCGTTGAGCTTCCAAGTGCCCATGTTCGGGTTGTCGGCAAAAGATACGGCTGCTCCGATAAAACAGAGCGCCAGAGTTAATAGGAGCGTTCTTGCTTTCATGTCTTCCTCCGTCCAAGTGAATATTCAGTCCTGATATTCAACAGCCCCAAACTATACACCCGAGAAGGATCGCCGGTTCTGCACAGCTCTTCTCTCAATCCTGCGGGCCCTACCGAGACAACTCCCAACGCGTCGACAAACATTAATATGACTTCATGTTCCAACATTCAGGAGATGCGAACATTCAGGAGATGCGGGACAGACGGAAGTACCCCTGCATGGGAGGAGACGCGGGAAATCGTGGGGGAATGGTGGACGGCCTGATCCGCGTGATTTCTTTACGTTGAGGATAGGACAATCGCGCAGATCAGGCCGTCCCCCATTCGTCCAAGAAGATCGATTCCCGACGATTGCCACGCTGCGTCACGCGATGCGGGAGACCGGATACAACGATTCGAGCCAAACGCGTCATGAGCGCAAATCGCCATGGGAGGTTATCTTCACCGAATTCGTTTCCATGTGAGGTGCGCGTGCCAAGCAGCCGTATCAACGTCAAGCGATAAGCTGTCCCCAGAAAGCTGGAAGGCACGCGTCTGATTCTGACCTACCAAGTTGGTCAACCAAGCGCCCTCGATGTGATGCGTGATAATGCCCGCTCTCGCATCGATTGTGTACGTGCCCCAATACCCGATGTAGTTCCTCCAGGCCAAAGCAGCTTCCTCGTCGGTCGCGCGTAGCGGGTCATCGCTCGCGAAGGCCGTCGTCTCGGGACGCATCAGTTGGGCCGACATTTGGCCGTTCGCCTCATAGAGGATTCGACCGACAGGGTGTGGTCCAAACGGTGTCGTGATCGTTCCCGAAGGCTTAAGGCGAAGTTCGTACGAACTTAAGCTCCAGGCTCCGACGATGAGATTGCGATCCTGCGTGGTCTGAGTCTGCTTGACCTGTCCAAGTGCAAGCAGCGCGAGCGCGAGCCAGCCGAGTGGCGATTTCATGGCGCGATCCTATCATGCAGTTTGCCAATTAGGACAATGCCCCCAGTTTGGCTATGATTCGTCGCTTATCCGGAAGTTAGGCCTGCGCCGATTCTCGATGAGTGCAAATCGCCGATTCACTCGTTGGCCTGTTCCGGCCGGTTGACCGCCAATCCGGAAGTAATCCGAAATGGCCTGTGAAGGCGTTTTTTCGGTAACTCCCTTTCTAGACGATCCGGGACGAAACAATCCGCCCCCCAAAGCAGTGGTTACTTCGTCTGGAAGCCGTCTTAGGCGGAAATATGATATATTTCCGCGAATCTAAAAGGAGAGCCTCATGCGTCTCGCGTACACTGCCCTAACTCTTTGTCTTCTGGCACAACCTCTTTTTGTTTTTGCAGCAGATAACCCCTTTCTTGGCACCTGGGAGCTCAACGTTGCCAAATCCACATATAGCCCTGGTCCCGCCCCGAAAGAGATAAACGTCAAATTCGAGCAAGACGGGGACAAGATTCACCGTATTGAAACGGGAACGAACGGTGATGGGAGTGCTATCAACGAGGACTCAAGCATCCCCTGGGACGGCAAGGATCATCTCGTTACGCAGCCTCCCGCACCTCCGATCACGGCTGCAGTTACCCGGGTGAATGCGCGAACTCTCCATGTCGTGCTCAAGCAAAACGGAAAAATAACCGATACGCTGCATGCGGTCATTTCAAAAGATGGAAAAACCCTGACCACCACGGATGATGGTGTAAACGCCAAGGGCGAGAAAGTGCACAATGTTGAGGTAGCAGAGAAGCAATAGTGGGAGATGCGGACGAAATAACCCCCGAGTTTCGTGCATAGACGGACCTGACACTTTGGAGTTTCGTGGGCAGCTTTGTCTGGCTGATTTCCTCGCCCATTCTTTCCCTGCTTTCCCTCTTTATCTCCGCCGCTTGCTCGGGGAACCCATTCCGTCGAGTCAAAGGGAATTTCCGTTTCCCCCTGACTCGTCTCTATCATGGATGTCCCCGCCACACGCCCGCTCGAGAGCAGCAGCTATCGGGCAACTCTGCGGCCTCGCGCGACAACACTGGTATCGACGCAAATCGCCGATCGATACAGCGGCTCGGTAAACTTCGTTGCTGGCAGGTCGTCACGGATCTTCATGAACAATGGTGCCAGCCCGTTGTCGAGCCAGAGGCCCCAGATGCCGTCATGATGATCGGGCAGGTAGAGTCCGGGCCGAAATAGCTGCAGATGTTGGAACGTATAGGCGAGCTGAGTCTCGGATATCGGATGAGGGGTCCAAGGAAAGATACCTACATCGACCGGCGCAAGCTCGGCCGCCAGCTGGCGCTCTTCGGCGTTAGGATCGCCGACACTGTCGAACCATACAATCGTGAAGCCCGTAGGAAACGTAAAGGTAAATCCCATTGTTCCCTCGGAGATAATCCGAGGATCGCGCGATCCCCTCGCAAGCACAGCTGCTGACTGCGCCTTCTGTTCAGGCGTGAGAGGGGCCGCATCGAGTTTGTAAAGCGAATCTAGCGCGGGAATGAGACCTCCCTCGATCGTGCTGTGGAGGATATGCGTGGGCCGAATTGAAATATCGCCGTAGCGGAGTGTCTCATTGCCGACGACGGTAATGGTTTGCGCCTTCGGCACTCCTAGCACGATTGCTTGCGCGGTAGTGATCGCCGATCCGATGACCGGCGCACCGGTTTGTGCAGCAACCGGCGCGACATCGCTGATGTGGTCAGCGTGCGCATGCCCGACCAGGATCACGTCGGCTCTCCTGACATCGCCAACGGTGAATCCAAGCGATGCAGTCCGTGCAGGACGTTCGTAGAAGGTATCCATGATGACAATCTTGCCGTGATATGCCAGTTCGTAGTTCGAGGTACCAAGCCAACGCAGCGTCGCAATATTCCCGGTCGGCATCGGGCCGCCCTGCGAGGCGGGCACGAGGCTCCCGCAGGCCTCTTGCGATACTAGGTCAGAACGGCCGTCGGGTAGATCGGGCGCCAGCTGAGCCGCACTGCTTGCCGCAAGTACGAAACTAATCGCACTGCGTACGATTAACTTACTGACATCTACTCCCGCCCAGAACGTTCCCATGTCCTCATTTCCTTCTTAGGGAGTTTCGGGACCAGACGGAAGTACCCCTAACCATAAATAAGGTGGCCATCCCGTCGGTGAAACAAACATGGTGACAGGTCCCCAGGTTCTCCCTTAGCTATCCGTTTCCTTGGTTCCTGATAGTCCTATACAGCCTCGGGCCGTCGCCCACTCACTGACATCACTGTTATCGACAACCACCGGTGATTCTCACTCTCGAGAAGCTCTCTATAATCGGTTGCTTCAGTCTCCGTAAGCAATCCGGCCGCAAGCAAATCACTCTGCACCTGCTCAAAGGTTACTCTCCAGAATCTTGCTGTCGGGGTTCCGCCCAATTGCATGGAGACAAACCCCTCCGCCTCGATATCAGCAAGACCAGAGGCGAGGACGTGGTGATACAGACTCCGCCCCATCGCCGTATCGTATCCTCGTGATCTGAAATGGCGCAAAAGGGCATCCCATCCTTTCTTGGAGAGAGCCGCTGCCAAAGGAGTCATGGATGGATCTGGCGTTGCGGAGATATAGTCCGGCTCTTCCACTAACAGCCAACCACCTGGTTTAAGTGCGGATACCATCTTGCGGATCACGGTCTTCGGATCAGGAAGGAACCACAACAAGGCCCGCGCATGGATAAGATCGAACGTGGCGTCAGGGAGCGGATCTGTGAGAACGTTATGACGCTCTACTTTCAGATTGGGGGCAGCCATCGATTCGAGAAGATGCGGTTCAAGATCGGTCGCGAGAACGAGTCCGGCCGGCCCCACCTGCTGACAGAGCCATCCTGCGATACTCCCCGCTCCGGCGCCCAACTCTAGACAGGACCAACCTGCCCCGACTCCCACTCTCTTCAGATTTCGCACGGTCGCACCATCAAACAAATGTTCGAGCAACGTCAGCCGCTTGCGAGCAGCTTCCCATTTGTTATCGAGGATGTATTCGTATTCGGCCACGTACCACCTCGCGGCAAAGAACCATGTGCTAGATATCCTACACTGGGGATTTTCGCCAACGCCAGCGAAGCCACCTTAACCTTCGCTCGAATGATTTCTACTCGAAAACCTGGTGACGGGAAGTTCACCCATCCTTACTCACAAGCACAGACAACGTCCCGTCCCGTCGCCTGTTTTCTGCCCGGGGTGCTGCGTACCCGACGGCAAGGTCCGAGAGCAGCTAGAGCGATCAAAATCCCGCCGCTCGCTCTTACGGCGAACGTTGCTTCCCTCTTTGTTATTTATGCGGATCGGCCTTCTCCTACTGTTCCACCCTGAATTTGAGAGGCTTTGGATATATAAACTCGCGGTGCTTATACCTTGGATGGTTGTTCGCGAGGAAAAGAAGCGGCTGGCGTAAACCATGCGCTACCTCCGGGCCGCTCTCGGGCGAAGTTTCCTTTGCGAACACGTGGAATGTCTCAAGCATCCGGCGACTGCGCACCGGGCGAACCTTCAAGAGGCCGGCCGTGATAACTTGCTTGGAACTCTCTTCCATGGGTGAATGTGGGTATGAGTTCTATACAGAGTCGGCTGGCGTGGAGCATGGCAGGTCCGAAGTCTCCGGTCCACACAGTGATCCTGGCCTGCCTTGTCGCTTTCTCCTCCTACCTCGCCGCCGAGCTAGGAGGGGCGTTGGTTCTCCGGCCTCAAATGGTCTGGCCGCTTTGGCCCGGTTGCGCGCTTCTGGTTGCGGTATTGCTCTTGCTACCGCGGGGGACTTGGCCAACACTGATCGCAGCAGGCTTGGTAGGATTTGTTCTCTATGACCTGCACGCGGGCTTGACGCTTCGTTCTACCGGGTTACTCATACTGGCCGATGCGGTCGAAATTCTCATCGCATCTCTTGGAGCTAGCTACCTGTTCGCCGGTCTGCCTCGTCTGAATAGCGTAGCGTCGCTGGCCAGGTATTCATTTGTTGCAGTCATCCTCGCTCCGATGGCGGCAGCATCTATCTCCACGTCCGCTTTCGGCGGAAACTACTGGATTCGTTGGAGGATTGGTTTCTTTACCGAGGCGCTAGCCCTTCTCACCCTAACTCCAGCTATTTTGGCCTGGGCGAGCACGAGACAGGCATGGGTGCGGAAGCCACGTGTGTTCTATCTTGAGGCAGCCACTCTGGTTGCCGGATTGACTCTTCTGAGTTATGCCGCCTTCGTGGCTCCTGTGCGCAGCAGCGCGCCGGTACTGCTTTATTCACTTCTGCCATTTCTGCTATGGTCCGCTTTGCGTTTTGGAATGACGGGAATCAGCACGTCGATGATAGTAGTTGCCTTTCTGTCAATTTGGGGTGCAGTCCACGCACGCGGCCCCTTCACCCGAGCAGAGCCACTCAACAATGTGATGTCGCTACAGCTATTCCTGTTTTTCGCTGTAGCGCCTTTCATGGTTCTCGCAGTCCTCGTAGAAGAGCGTGAGCGGACTGGGCACGCTTTGCGCGAAAGCGAGGAACGCTTCCGATTGATGGCGGATACCGCGCCTGCACTGATCTGGATGTCAGGTACCGACAAGCGCTGCACCTACTTTAATAAGCCTTGGCTGGACTTCACCGGGCGATCCATGGACTCCGAGCTTGGAAACGGCTGGTTAGAGGGAGTTCACGCCGACGATTTGCGGGGATGCATGGACACCTACACACAGGCGTTTGATCGCCATCAGGAATTCAGAATGGAGTACCGCCTTCGGCGGCACGACGGAGAATATCGATGGGTTCTCGATATCGGAGTGCCGAGATATCAGGAAAACTCTTTTGCGGGTTACATCGGGATTGCCGTCGATGTAACCGAGAGCAAGCAAACCAAAGAAGCCCTTTTCGAAAGCGACCAACGGTTTCGTCTCGCAGCACAGGCTGGAAACATGTATTCATTCGATTGGGACGTCTCGGCTGACACGGTGGTGCGATCTCCCGAACGTGCCAAAGTCCTCGGCATCACAGAGCCGCTCCGTGTTACCCATCAGCAGTTCGTGGACACAATCCATCAAGACGACCGCCCGAGGTTTCTAGCCACAATCGCCGCACTCACCGCGGAGAAACCGAGTGCAGAGATTGTCTACCGGGTAATGGTTTCAAATGGCGCTTTCATTTGGCTAAAGACCAGCGGACGTGCCTTTTTCGACAGCGAAGGGAGAATGCTTCGGGTCGTCGGCATGGTCGCGGACGTAACCAATCTCAAGCGAGCGGAAGAAGAGCTGTCAGGCATGAGTCGTAAGTTGATTGAATCGCAGGAGCAAGAACGCGACCGAATCGGGAGAGAGCTTCACGACGACATCGGTCAGCGTCTCAGCCTGTTAGGTTTCCAGTTGGACCAGCTCCACAATGACACTCTCATTTTTCCTGAAGTCCGCAGCCGTATGGGCGAATGCCTGAAGCAGATTTTGGAAATTGCCGCCGATATTCAATCCTTGTCACACGAGTTGCATTCGTCAAACCTCCAATATTTGGGTATTGCCGCCGCCACGAGAAGCTTCTGCCGAGAACTCGCCGAGCAACAGAAAGTGGAGGTTGACTTCAAGGCCCACGATTTGCCGAGCCCCTTGCCCCCGGACATTTCTCTGTGCCTCTTCAGAGTTCTGCAAGAAGCCCTCCACAATTCGGTGAAACACAGTGGGGTAAAGCACTTCGAAGTGCGCCTGTGGAGAACAACGGATGAGATTCAGCTCACCGTTAGAGATTCCGGCACGGGCTTTGACCGCGAAGCGGCAAAGGAGAGGCGCGGTCTTGGCCTCATCAGCATGGAGGAGCGATTGAAACTCGTGAAGGGAACGCTGTCAATCGAATCGCAACTCAACCGCGGCACGACCATCCACGCTCGCGTTCCTATCGTGTCGGGAAGCGATTCCATGAGTGCAACCGCGATTTAGTGGTCGATCGAGCGGTCAGGAGATGCGGGACAAAGTGGACTGCACCCCTAGTGGTGAAATCGGGACGGCCTGATCTGCGCGATCTATTTAGGTTGAGGATAGGAAAATCGCGCAGATTCAGGCCGTCCCCCCCTTCTTCCATAGGGTACCTTCGTCCCGTCCTTGCGAAAGTCGTTGGGCAACTGTTTCTCGTTTTCCAGGTGAACGCTGCAATGCGCGCTGTTCGTTGACGTACCTATCGCCCTAGCGCATTAGGTGGGGGATTGTGACGACCGGTTCAGCAAACATGACCCTTTCTAGCCAGTGACTTCTTAACCTTCCCGAAGATAAAGTCAAGCCACATTCACGAAGGAATGGTTGGACATAAAGGGCATCGATTCTTTATTAAATCCACGGCTGCGGCAAATCCACTTTTGGGGTTACCAATTGCATCGATTTTCTCTGTCGCTTATCACCGTAGTCTTTCTTGGCGCTTTCGCCAATCCGGCCGGCTTTGGACAGCAGTCACCCTTCAAGAAAGCCGATGCCAAGCCTTATCCTTGTCAGACCGAATGGACTGCTCCCCCACCCAACGAGGAGACACCGAATATCGTAAGCACGTCGCTGGCAGGCGGATACACGATGTACACGGTGCGCGTGCATCTGCATACACCCGAGGGTAATCAGAAAGAGTGCGCCGTCCGGCAGTTCCGCTTTAACTTTCCGGCGCTGCAAAATTGGATGTCTCTTTCGGGCAACGAACCGACAGTGCAGATAACAATCGAGTCGCCATTTTCGCAGGGAATCGGCGACACCTTATTATTGTATGCAGTCCAGCGTATCTCCTGTGAGAATGAGAACGGCTTCTCCGCATTCGTGATGGACGCGGCCACGCCAAAGGCGTATCAGAGTCCGTTTGACTACTACGCCAATGTCACCGTCATCGGGAAACCGCTACAATCGGCTTGCCTGCTGAAAAAATAGTCATCGAAGTTTCGGGACATCCACGATAGGGAGCAGTCAAGGAGATGCGAATTTATGCGTCAGGACGCATAAACTCTGACGCATAAATTCTCATAAATTCTCTGAGGGAGCCCTCTGCTTTAGCAGAGGGGAACAACGCTTCAGCGTTGCAGAAAAGAATTGGCCTTGAATGATGCCCTTTAGCGCTGGTCTCGAAAGTCCAAGGCTAAGCAGGCTACGTAGCAGCGCGAGTAATAAAGTCCACAACAGGGGCAGGATCCCCCGGTGCAAGCGGATAGTGTCCGTTGCCTTTCCGGACGATGACCTGGATTCTGCCGCCCAGCTTTTTGTATCGTCTTTCAACCTCTAGCGTATTGTCCTTGAACCACGGGTCGAGGCTGCCGCAAACGTGCAACAGCGGCACCTTGGCTCTGGCCAGCGGGGCGAGATGATCGAGCGGCTGCGTTTTCGCCAGCGCGCTGCACATGCGCGGATTCTCGGCGTAGACGCAGGAAACCTTGTCAGGATTTTCGATGGCCCACGCGTAGACTGTGCCGGCGCCGCCGCCTGCACCTTCCATCGCCGGCTTCCTGGAAAAGCCGTGCCCGGTCAGGTATGCATAGGCCGTGTCCCAGTCTTTCACTTCGAAATTGTTCCCTACGGGCCCGGTGACAATGTGAAAGCCCTTGGCCAGCAGCCCCTGGTCGACCTTCGCGTCACGAAAGACAAAACCCGCCCGGTACACCCAGGGCATGCCTGCGGCCGCAGCTCGCGGCGCAATCACCTGGGTGGTCATCGACGTATCGTGCACAGTAAATTCGTAACGGTCGTAGCACGGCGAAAACAGCGGACCGCGGCAGGTGATGTAAGTATCCTCACTCGGGTAATCGCGGTAGAAATTCTCGTCGCTGTAATAGGAGCTCCTTAGGAACGCGTCGCCCGCAAAGGCCGGCGCCGGGCCCCTCACTGCCTGTACGCTCTGCTCAATAAAGTCCGCGATAGGTTTGGGATCGCGGAGGCTATGCGGATGATGGGCGTAGCCGTCCTTGACCATCATCGAGATGCGCCCGCCAAACTGGTGATAGATGGCCTCGGTGGCGGAAGCGTACTTGCCCAGGAGCGGATCGATGCTGCCGCAGATCTGTAGAACAGGCACATCGGCTCGCGCCAGGTCTCCCAGCCTCTGAAAAGCCTCATGCTCCATCCCTGGATTGTCGGCGTAGATGCAGGAGACCTTGTCGGGATTGGCGGTGGCCCACCTATATTCGAATATCCCGCCCCGGCTCATGCCGACGAATGCCGGTTTCTTCGACAACCCATACTGCCCCGTCAGGTAGGCATACCAGGCGTCCCACTCCCTCAATGCCCTCCCCGACATTCCAAGCTCATCCATCATCTCTCGCATCGTCAATTCCGTGGATGCCTTTGGCTTTGGATCGACCGAAATGTAGGCAATGTGAAAACCCCGTTTGAGCAATTCGATTTCAGCCTGGGGCTGGTGATTCCAGTAAACACCCCGCCAGGACCACGGCTTGCCAGCAGCCGATTGCTGGGGCACAACGACAACACACCGCAGCTTTCCCTTATCCGACTCTCCGAGATTGCCGGACGCTTCGCCGGCCGGCGCCTTAAAAGGCGTGATTGTCAGGGTCTGTATGTCCATTACGAAGTCGTAACGGTCGAATCCGTGCCAGTCGATCTTGTCGCCCTGGAAGGCCAGGGGGACTTGAAGCCCAACCTTGGCTCTGCTAGAGCCCGAAGCTATCCCGTTGTCGGGAGCGGCCGGAGCCTGAGCTTCAACTGTGTTCGAAAGGAGAGAGAAAGCAGCAGCTCCCGCGCCGGCGGCGCCAATCGCTTTGACGAATGTCCGACGGCTCGGGGACGACGGTTCGGTGCCCCTGCTTTCAATTTGTTCGACAGATATCCTTTTCATAAAGGCGCTCCTATTAGTTGTTCCCGGTTATGGAGCGCCCCTGAAAAACGACCTTTCACCTGCAGCGCGGTCCTACCCAAATGACTGATCGGTTCCCCTGCAAAAGATTGGGAGCCTACTCAAAAGCTGATCTTCAATGCCAGCTGCAGCTCACGAGGCGAGTTGGCAGTGGACGTGACGACCCCGAAATTTGGCGCATTAATCACATTATTAGGAATTCCAAAAACTGGAGTATTCGTAAGATTGAAGGCCTCTGCACGAAACTCTACGGCAGCTCGATCATGAATAGGGAAGGAGCGGAACAAAGACATATCAAGGTCTTTATTCCAATCCGATCGTAGCGAGTTCCTGCCCATCGTGCCGAAAGTATAAGGGGGCGGCGCTGCAAAAGCCGCGGTGTTGATCCATTCCGCTGGTGTTCGGTTCTGCGGAGTCGGATTGCCAACCACATCTACCTTGACAAACGTATTTCCGACATTGGCCAGATCGCCGCTGTAAGTGACATAGTAGGGCGTCCCGGAGTCCATGCTGGCGATAGCATTCAACTGCCACCCGGACACGATGTAGCTCGCAATTGAATTAGCGGGAGCGAACATCTTTCCCCGGCCGAACGGCAATTCGTAAATGGCGCTCGCCGAGAAAATGTTGGTCAGGTCAAATCCCGACACGCTTCGATCCGCCTTCGCGTCATAGGGATTTTGAATTGCGCATCCCTCGACACCGAAAGCTCCCGAGCAGCCGAGATCGATGGACTTGGACCATGTATAGGAGATCAAATACGTCAGCCCGTTATACGTAGACCGGCTCAAACGGGTTTGAAGAGCGTTGTAATTGCTGTTTCCCGTACTGTCGTCGTAATTGGTCGGTGAGATATACGGATAAGGCTGCCGGCTCGCGACAACCGCTGCATCGCCAGGCCCCGGGTAGAGAGCGGTGTTATGAATCCCGCCGTTATCCAGGCGGTTGTCATGCGATCCGACATACGCCATCGAAAGCGTCGTCTGCCCGTTGATCTGTTGATCAATTCCCAAATTCCACTGGTCGACGTATGGCGTCTTCATATTTGGGTTGAAGTAATAGCTTGGATTCGTGAATGGGGTCGTGGACGGATAAAACACCGCACCAGACCCGAGGCTTAACGGGTCGCCGATGCCGGCACTCACCGTACTGGTGTTTTGCGAATTGATATTGAAGGATCCAACAGACGGCCAGGTACCACCCAGGTTCTGTGCAATCTGGGTCAGGCCGCTCCACTCATCATAAAAGCGGCTGTATCCTGCACGAACCGCCGTATTGTTGGAGAAACGGTACGCGATTCCAAGCCGTCCCTGCCAGTTCTCGGTATCGGTATTATGGATGCCGTGGTTGGAGTTTTTCGTTACCACAACATTGGCCGGCAACGTGCCTCCAGGAATACAAGGCGCACCCACCGTTGAGCTGCAGGCGCCAGGCACACCGCTAAGAATATAGGTGCCGTTGTTCAGATCAACGTCTCCAAGGTAGCCTTGGCCATTGCTGAAGTAGCCATATACCGGCCACATCGCGACGTCATATCGAACCCCAAAGTTGACTGACAATTTCGACGTGACCTTGAATTGGTCTTGGATATAAGCGCCATGAACGTATCCCCCATGCAGTTGCTCGAGATCATCTCTACGATAGGAGCTGTTGGGGGTCCCAATGAGAAACGACGCCAGAGCATCGCCGGTATTGCTTGGATTTTCGAGATTTGCGGTTTGAAACGAGGTCGTACCTTCTCCCGCACCCACATTGGGCCCGTAAAAACCGTCGGTCTGAAACAGATAACCAACCTTGATGGTGTGCCGCCCGATAATCTGGCTGTAATCTCCGCCTACTTCATAACTATTCGCGATCTGGGTTCCCTGGATATTACTGCCATTCGTGGAGGCGTAGCCTGAGATAGTAATCAACGGAATCAAGGAGCCGGAAACCGAGGAAAAATCGGAAATATACTTGTTCGAAAAACCGGCACTGATCAGCTGGTTCGCAAAATCATTTGGGGCGCCCGGGAAGTTAATGGTCGTCGTGTCGTTGCCGAGATTGCGGCCGAAATGAGCATCCAGAATCTTGTCGCTTCCGAAAACGTGAGTTTCGTGTACCACGATATTCCAGCCGTTGATCCCAATATCGCTGAGAGCGCCAGGATATCCTGCGGACTTGCTCGACGGCTGGTTTAGATAAGAGATGCGTCCAAACAACGCGTCATGGATCCCGAAATTCTGGTCAATGCGGCCCGTATAGTTATCCTGGTTTGTCAGCGCCTTCGTTGTGTCGTAAAGATTTCCTCCCGGCACCGGCGCACCTGCCGCTGGAAATAACGTCTTGGCATAAAGAACGGCCGCTGGAGAGAGGTATGGAGAGATGTTGTTATTCGGGAACGGCGAGCGCAGAAATTCTCCGGGATTCGCCGGGTCTGGCGTAGTGGTAAAGGGATTGTAGAGCTGTATGCCCTGGCCGAGCAGCGCGCTGAAATCGCCGCTTAGCTCCGCGGCGGTTGGTACGAGGACTACGCTCTGAGCCGCTTGACTTTGACGAAAACCCTCATAACCAAAAAAGAAGAAGGTCCTCTCTCGCCCGTTATAGATCTTAGGGACCAGGATTGGCCCACCAAGAGTCACACCGAACTGATTCTGCCTGAGTGGATTGCGCGCAGCTTGGAAGTAATTGCGTCCGTCCAATTGCTCGTTACGGAGAAACTCCCACGCTGATCCATGGAAAATATTCGTTCCGCCCTTGGTTGCTACGTTAACAATTCCGCCATCTACCTGTCCAAATTCCGCCAGGTCATTGTGCGACTGGACCTTGAACTCCTGAATATCATCGACAATCGGCGCGTAGTTATAACTCCCGAGGATCGCCAGATCATTCACGCCATCTATCAAAAACATGTTGCTGCGGTTTCTTTGGCCGTTCACGGAAGGGAACGTGAAGGAACCGAGCGCGTTTCCTGCCCACCCTCCCCCGCCACCGGAATTCTGTGCCACGCTAACTGGGCTGACTCCCGGAGTGAGCGTGAGCAGCTGGGTAAAGTTCCGTCCATTCAGCGGCAGGTCATTGACTGGCTTTGTCGGTATAACCGTTCCCAGCTCCGCCGTTGAAGACTCAAGCGGCGAGAGTTGCCCGGAAACCGTAACTGTCTGCTCTGAAGATCCCGCATTCAAAGATAGATCCAACGTCGCCGTTTGATTGACCTGGAGAATGATTCCCGTCTTCCGGACCGTCGCAAAACCAGTCTTCGACACTTCCAACGCATAATTCCCCGGACGGATATTTAGGATCGTGTAAACGCCTGTCGCTCCGCTTCGAGTCTGCTGCTGAGTCCCCGTATCGGTATTGGTCAATACGATCTGCACGTCCGGAATAACCGCGCCGGTCGAATCGCTGATAGTTCCGTTGATTGCGGCAAAGCTTGACTGAGCCCCCATCGGACGAACCAACAGCAGCACCATAATCAACAGAAGCGTCGCACAAAAGGAACGGATTTTGAAGGCGGTCTTCACTTGTTGTCCTCCCAAAAGCCTATCGGCCGCCGGGCTCATTGCTCTTGGCTCGGAAGCATCGACGGCTCAAATACTTTTATAAATAAAACTTTGTATTTACCTGTCAAACTGAACCCTTATAGAATTCCCCTGCGAAGCTTGTCAAGCGTTTTGTCGCATTCTTATGAGCGCACGACGAGAAAAGCACGGGTGAATGATCCAGGCATGCTGGATTTCCTGGCCGGGCGGGCATTTCCGGTAGACTTTTGTTCGAGCACTAGATGACGAGTGATCGCTGCCCGTGCACTGCTAGGCGCGGTCCCTGTGGTGTCATGTTCAACTTCGGCGAGGATGCCAGGAACCTGAGACGCAAAAAGCATATGAGCATCAAGCCCAAAAAAGCTTCCCCCCGATATCCGACTCCCGCCCTTGAGAAGGGCCTGGACATCCTGGAGCTGTTTGCCCGCGAACCAGTTGGACTCACCAAGAGTGATGTCGCCGCAAGCTCGGCCGCACCATGTCGGAGATCTTTCGCATGATGTCGTGCCTGGAAGACCGCGGTTATATTTCCCAGTCAGAAGATGGCGAACGCTTCCGTTTGACGTTGCGTCTATTCGAGCTGGCGCAAGAACATCCTCCAACCAAGCGCATGATTTCCGAAGCTCTGCCCATCATGCAGCAGGTTGCGCATCAACTTAGCCAATCCTGCCACCTGGGCGTGCTTGACGGTCACTATGTAGTGATTATCGCTCAGGTCGATTCACCACTCAGTACCGGTTTTTATGTCAAGGCGGGAGGGATTGGCGATCTCATGCATTCCGCAACCGGACAGGTGATTCTGGCGCATCAGGCTCCCGAAGTCGCTTCTCGGACAATTCAACTTTGGTGTAAACAAAACAAAGCCAGCCCTCCACGCGATTTTGACGCGCGCCTGGTTGAGATCAAGCGCCGAGGATATGAGGAAAGGACGAGCTACGAGGTGGAAGGCGTGATCAACCTTTCGTTTCCTATCCTGGATGATCGTGGCTACGCCGTTGCGGCTCTCAGCGTTCCATTCCTACAAAGAATCGGCGATCAAACCAACCCGGCCACCGTGAAACGCGTCCTGAAAAAAGCCAGTTCGCTGCTTTCGCAAGCTATGGGTGGCATGCTCATGCGAGAGGCTCATGACCCGGGGACGCAGTGAGTGTGCGTGCGGTGGTGAATCGTACACCGACTGGCGGATACTCACGCATCTGGCGCAAATGTCCGAACTGACCATAATCGGACAAGCGGCCTGAGCTCTGGAACCGGGTATGACCGTTCAAGCCAGGAAATGGTGGACGGCCTGAGAGTGTGTCGGAGAGAAGATAGGAAATTCAGGTAAGAAATAGAGAGATCCACGTTGGGGGAAGTGCCTGCGCGGGGACCGAAGGACACCTAGCCGATTAATCGGCGCGCGACGTTTTGGGCGGAAGATAGGGCTAAGGCGATGCAGAAGCGGCATGAATGATGCTGAGATGGTTCAGGCGTAGGCAAGAGCAGTACGATGGCGAAATAGTTTTAGGAAATTGTGTGTGGCGCAGATAAGTTTCCACTCCGATGTCAAGTTCAACAGGCCTCGAAAGCGGAATCTACGGATGCCACGGGCCTCCTTGATCTGTCCGAAAACTGGCTCCGCCGTGGATTTTCGAAGAGCGTAGCGCGCTTTTCTTTCTTGGCTGGCCAAGACCTCTCTCATGCGGATTGCTTCTTCGTTACGAGGTGCGCTGGGGGGCAGCGGCGCTCTAGGCGGTTGTGGATTGGAATCAGGTGAAACCGGAACTTCAATGCCCTTCAATGACAGATCAAGCGGGCTGGGAAATGGTGGACGGCCTCCGTCTGTCGACGAATCCCCTGCCCACGAATCCCCCAAACCCTTTATGCCATCTTTTGTAGGACTTGCGTCACTCGCTTTCCGAATACAGGGCCCAAATCCCAGATAGAGTAAGGCCGCTCGCTCTCATCCTCTTTGCCAACGCGAAAGATGTAAACTCCCTCGCCATTCAATGTGTGCATCGCGAAGTGATGGTGCTTTTGACCTTCAGCGGCAGATACGGAGTCGATGAAGATGTCGCACAACTTCATCTTTCCCTCTTTTCGGCTGACGTCGAGCGGACGGCGTTTTTTGACCATCACCGAAGCGCTGTATCTGTCTCCCGTTTTTTGATCCTGGATAAAGCAATCAAACATCTCTTCCTGGTATTCGACTGGCATGGAGCAGCCCTCGCGGAGATATTTTTGCTCCAGCGTCTAGTCCTTGTCCACAAGAACTTCCACTTGAGCAAAGCTGCGACGGCTGTTCGAAACAACCAAACCGGGAAAACCGGGACAGCCTCATCTGCGCGATTGTTTTCGTTGAGAATAGACAAATCGCGCAGATCAGGCCATCCCCCATTGCTCCTCCGTCTATCCCGCCCTCCCCTTCCCCCGACCCGCCTCAAACCGGCTGCCGTAGATTATGCGCCGGAGACTTCCGTCTCCGGCGCATAGTTCAGTCATCCGCGTCTGCCCCAGCCTCAAGGCCGCGAATGTAATCGACAACTGCCTCGCTCCAGCCATCGATGTGCGTCCAGGCGCCATAGCCCACGCCGTTCCGTGCGCTCGCTACGTTGATCACATAGCCGCGTCCGCGCGGCGCAGGGACACGGTCGTGCGACTGCTCATCGGTGATAACGATGATGCGGTCATACGCCTCACGCAGGCCGCTTAGGGCATGGCCTAGCTGCGTCCCAGCGTGAGGCTGACTGGAGACAATCGCGTCACGCAAAGCAAAGCCACGACGCGACGGTACCCGCACCAGCTTGTCGGAGAAGCTGTAGACCTCGACTGCGTCGCAGACTTCGCGAAGCAGCACAGCTAATCCGCACGCCTGCGTCCATGCGATGCATCTCCGAACGGCGAGCCAGCGGAGCATCCATACTGCCGGAAGTATCGATCAGTAGGACTGTCCGGCCGGCAAGCTTCTCCCGGCCGGCTAAAGACCGGTACATCGCCTGCTCCAACGCCTCCTCCCACTGCGGCGCATACCGGGCCGCAGCAAGAAAACGGAAGGGCAGAACACGCTCCGTCTTCATCGCAGACAGTGCATGGATGACAGCCTCTTCATCCACGCCGGCGTCCTTCATGTTGCGAAGGTTGCGCAGTACAGCGAGTGCGCCCAGCTTGCGCTCCGCGAGCAGCCGCTCCCAGTGAGCACGCTTGTCTCCGCCCCCGGACAGAGCCACTTCCCAGGTGTCTGGAACGAAGAGGTTCCCTTCAATCAGACGCCTCCATAACCCTGCCTGGTCTGCGTCGTTCGGCTTGGCGTGGCACAGGAAGAGTACGTCACGCAGACGGACCACGCCCGCACGGTCGTACTTAGCCAATGCATACTCGTCAAACTTGGTGAACGCCGCTGCCAGCCCCTTCTTCACCTGGCCTGACAGCGGAGCCCGGCCGTCCGCCCAGTAGATCGCCATGAACTCCGGCAGTTCGTCGGCACGCTGAATCACCCGTGCAAGCGTCTGCGCGACCAGGCTGCGATGGGTCGCATAACGCGCCATCTCACGCACCAAAAGCAGCGGTACGTGACGCAGCTTCTGAGACTCGCGTGCCTCCAGAGCCAGTGCCGCGACCTTCGCTGCGTCCACTTTCGGGACGAGCTCACGAATACGGCCTGCGATCTGCACCCCGTCCTCGTAAAACTCGTCCTCCCAGAGCATGCAGGCGAGTACGGAACGCCTCAGAGCCTGCTCCGGCGAAATTGCCTTCGCCGGGCCGCCCTCGTGCGTCCTTACCGGTGCGAGATGACTCAACTTCAAAATGTTCAACTTTGCCATACACGGCCTCCTTTCTTTGAAAACATTCCGCTGGGGAACAAGCGACTACGGATGAGCTACATGGACTAACGTCCAGGGCGGGAATCGAACCCGCGGCCTCCGCTCATGCGAGCGGCGCTCTACCGGCTGAGAAGTATCCGTTGTCTACGCCACCAGCGACAGTTTGTTAGCTATCGAAAGCCTCGACTTCCTTCTCTTCCACGATCTCTAACTTCGCGCGAAAGCCAACCGGCTTCAGCGAGCTCGAGGGCTCGACATCGATGGCCAGCTTGGTCATCGCGTCGTAGTTAGGACGATTGCGATCGAGGTAGTTACTACACTCCTGCACCTTGAAGGGCACAGGGAAGTTAGGATGAACCTCGGTACAAATCACCACTAACTCCGACTCGCGGAAGCCCGAGACGATGTGCGCCCATGCGCACGTTGCGCATAAGGAGGCCCATCCACTCGGAGTTCCGCCCTTCATGTTGGTCTTGCCCATGGCAAGCCTTGCTTTCTATCCGGAGTAAACCGGAGGTAAATGAGAACACAAAGCTTTCGGTCAGGGAATGAGCGCACACGGAATAGAGGGGAGTCGAACCCCACTCTTTGCAGAGTTGCCAGATGTATCCGCATACTTCGCCACTGACCACACATTTCAACCACCCGGGGAAAAGGCGTCTGCGATATTTCCGATTAACAGTCGATGCAATCGACAGACTTCGCCACCGGATGCTGGAAAAGTAAATTGTGCGAGTAATGTGCGCCGTATCCCGGCAGCCCAGAGACCGGGAAGACTAGACGAATCGGAGCGATGCGCCTGGAGTCCAGAAGCCATTCTTCGCGCGTAGATAGTCAGGCCGTGTGACCAGCATGACCTGCGCTTCGAATTGGATGAAATGGTTCATCGTGTTGCCTCTGGGCCCTAAGAACTCTGTGAGGATGCCATACTTCCCTTCTGATTGCAATACTCAATCACGAATTTGTTTCGGGAGACAGGGGGGGATCAGGTGCACATGGTTTGGCATTCCCGCGAAGATGCTTGGTAGTTACACCCCCCTTTATCCTCATCTTTTTTCTCGATGCCACTGGACGGCGAAACAAACCCATACTACCGTCGAAACTGAAGCCCAGAGTGACGGTATCTCCATCATGAGCCCTAAGGAGAGCATCTAGGGCTGCTGGAATTGGGTCCTGGAAGACGAGGAGCTGGCCAATAGGTAGCTCTCCTAGATGACTTAGGGGGGGCGGGAAAATAAAAAATTTGGTCATCTTGGTAAAACAAAGGACTTAGCTGCACTATTTTGACCACCTTGGGGAAACAAGGGACTTAGCCGCCACCACGACGGGAACAGCGCGTTCCTGAAATCCAACCCCGAACCAGGGCCGCCGCCCCTGGCACGCCCTTAGGGGCGGACAAACGGATCTTTCTCATCGCCGCGCTACTCAGCTCTCTCCGGGACCCGTCTTCCGCGTCGAAACACGCCGGGACGGAACTCGGGAGAGCCAGCCCTCTCGTGATCACCAGGAGAATGCGGCAATCCTCCGGCTGGTCATGGGCACTTTACCCCCACGCTGCTTTTGGGCGCGCGTTTCCACGCCAACGGCGCACGCAGATGGCTCAGGAATCGCCTCCGAGTCACCAACTACCCACGCCTGCCAATTTTTCTCGGACGGCCGTGCGTGCACTTCAAGACCAAATCACAATGCACAACGCCGACGGTTCGACTGAACTCTATATCCAGGCAGATTCGCCGGGCAAAGATAAAGAGGCAAACTGGCTGCCCTTACCCAAAGACAAATTTGTTTTGATGTTTCGGCTCTATTGGCCTAAGGCAACCGCCCCGTCAATTTTAGACGGCTGATGGAAGTTACTGGGATCTTACATACCCTTCGCCGACACCTTCTGCAGTACATTGATCAACGGCTGCGCGGCAGGAGGTATGGGCGTCTGGCCCTCTCGCTCCATCTGAGCGGCATTGATGTCCTTGCCATAGAGACTCTTGTTGGCGCTGTCGTCGGATGCCATGGAGGCGGTACCTAACGAAGCGCCTGCGAACAGCCCCTTCGACTGCGAATACGACAAGATGTCCACATTTGGATCGTTAAATGCCGCGGCGTTCGCTCCCGACGGGCCTGCCACAGCGGACGCGCCGGCGCCGAGCTTCAGCTTGCCTGACAGGACCTTGTCCGCTCCCCGCTGAGTGATTACCAGCAGAACGTAGTCAGTGGAAGTGGAGCCCAGTTGCGCGCCCAGGCTCCCGGTATCCAGGGTATACATGATGGGCGCTCCCCACTTTCCGTCCATATTTGCTCCTGTGCGGCAGACCAGCACGCCCCGGCCATAGCTGACTCCAATTCCAATCCCCACCTTCTTAACGCTGGGGTATACCAGGACACATTTCGCCCGGCTCCACGCGGTATTCGATATTTCTTTTTTGTCTGCTATCGTTTTCAGCACCGCGGCCGATTCAGCGAGCCGTTTATCCGCCTTCTGCGCAACTGCTGGCACCGCCGCCGCTAAACAGAGGAGAACTGCAATCAATTTGCTTTTCATCGGTTACGCTCCTGCCCTCTCATTCTCTAAAGACTGCTCTAACTATAGCTATCGCGGTTTGAATACCGCCGTCCGCCCGCCCGCCAACAGTGAATTGCCATCCTGATCCGGGCACTTCTTCGATTCGCCTGATGCGAGTTGGTCTCGATTTTTTTTGCTTTTCCGTCGCAGCTCTTGCAGAGCTCGGGGGGCTTTCTGTTTGGACGCAATGGGCAGCGGCAGTGGACCACTCCCACCTCTCGGCTTTGGCTACCAAGCCCGCACGCACCGTATTCAACTCTGCATAGCCGTTAATGGCAACGTGTCACCTGGTTTTGCGTCGGACCTTAAAGGCCAGTGAGATACCAAAAATTTCGTTTGTGTCCCAGCCAGTCGGCAGGTTAACTGACTGTAATAAGTAGTAAGGTCGAACAGAGAATGAATCCGCGATGGGCAGTCGTACTCCCACCTGGAAGCGGTTCTGGGTGTAGCTGCTGCCGCCGTTAGCGAAGGGGTTGTCTCCCGGAACGATGAAGAACTCATTGTTGACGACCAACACCGGACGCCGCGCCAGGCGAATCGGCAAGGTATAGTCGATGCCGGGCCGAAATCGAAGTCGTCCCGAAGCAAATCGGTCATCCGGAAACCGTCCCTCGATGAGCGTGCGGAGAATCGGACGCCACGAGCCGCGGGCCGTGCTCAAGGTGAGATTGAGTTGCAATCGGTTTTCGTAGGCAATTGTGGGATTTCCAGGAAAGCGCTGGTAACGATAAATCGGTATGAACGTGAACCAGGGACGGAGACGAAAGGCAACGCCCCCTTGAACGAAGTACTCGAACAGGTGGGACGCTCCCTCGTCGAACCGCTCGTAGAATTCGACCTCCAGAGACTTATTCGCCGAAAGGTCGGTGGAAATTCCCTGATCGAGCCACAGCCCTACCTGCTTCTCATTTTCCGGATCCTCGGGCTCCTGTTGTTGCTGCGACTTTGCCGGGGCAGCCAGGAGGCAACTGCACAGCACCGCAATGACGCTGACTATGTGCCGCATCGTCAACCCACCTGGCTATACAACCTCGGTCCCCTCGATCCCCATTTGAGTGGCCTATGCAGGCTTGGCGACGCCCGGAACGATGAGGTCGTTGTCGACGCTGAACACCGGCAAGGTACGGCGGGCCAGAGAAGAAAGATCCGAAATACGTCTAATTGACATTTGAGTCCACTTGCGTTCACACCCTACAAGTCGGCTGTGCCTAACTCCAACAAACCGTGCCCTCCTTGCGGAACTGTCACTTGTGACAGGTATGCAGGTCGAGCAGGACAGCGCCATCGCCGACAGAAACGTCCAGGCAACCCACGAGCTTCACGCGAAGTTGAACGCCGACATGGCGCTGCTGCTGGCGCAGCGGACCACCGGCAAGCAATTGACCGGCAAGCTCGACTTTACCTGGAGGTTTAGCAAGACCCGCTACGCCGCCTTGAAGGCCTACCAGCTTTCCGGCGCTCTAACCCTGATGCCACGTGCAAAGCTGGAGTTCTACGACTTCAATTCTTACGCTCAAGAAGCAATCATGACCTAGGCAGCCGACTGGAACGGAACGATTGAGGTCGCCAAGGCAATTGCTGCGCGCTCGCCCGATGGCCGACTGTCCCCGCAGGACACCAACGAACTGATCAGCGCCATCTCCCAGGCCCAAGGCAAGCTCGCCTACACCGAGACCCTGATCGGCTTTTTTCAAAAAAACATCAACAGACAGCCCAGCCCCGCACCATAACCGAATCGACCCCCGCAACCGATCCCATCCAAAGTCACGCCCAACCCTCCGAAACAGCGGAGGCCGTTGAGATCAGGGGACCTCCCGTCCCCTTTCCTCCGAACTGGTAATTCGCAGTAACCCTCCTCGAAGAATCGGGATAGACTTGAAGCCCTAGGCGTGGGTGCAACCGGGGTCTATTTCACAAGCGGCGGAGGACCTGTATGAGTAATCGCATGAGTGTTTTATCGCGTCGACTTGGGCGCTTCGCGGGCGGCTTCTCATTCGCAACCGTCGCCTTCTTCTCAATCGGGTTGTATGCCGCCGCCAACACGAAAGGCCAGGTAGTATTCCTCATCGCAGGCCTTGTTTTGGTGTGCCTCTTCGCCAGCTTCGTTTTGTGGCTGGCGCACGGCTTCGCGTGGGCGATGATCCCAGACAAGCCTGCAGCGGCGAAGAAGCCTGCAGAGGCATTGAAACCTGCGGACGCGCTGAAATCTACGGAGCCAGAGAAGCCTGCGGAGCCGGTGAAACCTGCAGAGGAGAAGAAACCTGCGGAGGCGATGAGACCTGTAGAGGCGAAGAGGCCTGCGGAGGCGATGAAAGCTGCGGAAGAGATGAAAGCTGCAGAGCAGAAGAAAGCTGCAGAGCAGATGAAAGCTGCAGAGCAGATGAAAGCTGCAGAGCAGAAGAAAGCTGCAGAGCAGATGAAAGCTGCAGAGGAGATGAAAGCTGCAGAGCAGAAGAAAGCTGCAGAGCAGAAGAAAGCTGCAGAGGAGAAGAAACCTGCGGAGGAGAAGGTGATCAACTCAGAGGATCCTCCCGGCGCGAAATACACCATCACCGGAAGGCGCGTCTACTGACCCTAGAGAGCTTGCCAAACTGCCTGCAATTGCGGAGGCTCTGCACGAACAAGAGTGAGACGATGCCGCAGGCCCAGAGTTTCAGTAAAACCTGGTGACAGGACGGGAAGTTCACCCGCCCTTACCCATAAGCATAGATAACATCCGTCCGTCACCTGTTTTTAGTGGTCCAATCTGTCCTGCTTTTCCGCTCCTGAAAGCCGACCCTGGCCCACCCTCATTTTTCACGCAGCCCGACACGACCAAACTTGTCATGAGCCTTCCAGGTCAACTTCTGTCGCAGGTAGTTCCTCTGGCTTTAACTCGGAACAAGGTCCAGGCCCCGGATGATGAGCAAGCTTCTTTTGGGGAACGACGACAGTTTTGGAACTCCAATCGAGCGCATCTTCATCGCAACCAATGGGCCCGAATCCGGGGATTGCAATAACCCGTCTGCGCCAAGGTCTCTCGGCAGACCTTGCAGACGGATATAGGCCGAATAACACACTAAGACGGTATTCCGACGATTGCTTTGGACTACAGTCCGGCGTGGGACGCGAACCTTTATGAATGGACCAGTGACGCCATCAACAATGGCTTCCGTGGCCAACTACGTGAGGAGTTCCAGATCCTAGTTCGCACAAGATGGTCTGATAAGGGGCCAGGGCGGGGCGCTTCGGAAGCGCTGGCTTCTCGATCAATTGTCCTATTGTTCAAAGATTGGATCAGTTCGCAGACGGTGAAATCGCGCGATGATGAAGTAACAAAGCGCCACCATGGTTACCAAATAATTCCTTCCGTTTTTCGAAACCGCCCAAAAACCGTACTACTATGGAAGTAAGAACCCACACGTCAGCGCCGTCTTCACGTCGGCCCTGTTTGGCCCTGCACCGGAGCGTTTTACCCGTGCACTGCCGCCAACCACCGGGAAAGCATCAGCGCATGTCAGTCTAATGACTTGGGTGTAGCAACAGTAAATGTGACACCAAAGCGACGGATCACGCCGTCCGCAGCATTCCTGCGCCCCGCGAGGGCAGCCTGCGAGGAGCAGAAATCACAACCTGAACAGGGTGCGCCCAGTGCGTTCTCTTGATTGAGCACTTTTGACAACTTGGAAAACACCGCCGCACACCGGCGTAAGCGAGGCCTGCCAAAATTCCGGGTCACAAGACTCCCGGATCGGCAAGGGATGGTGCAAAAAAGGCCGTCCCACGGCAAATTTCGCATATTTCGCTTCGTTCGCACGTTTCTGCGCAGAGCCAAACAAGCCGCCGCGAAACACAAGGGAGGAATGGGGAACGAGGATAAGAAAATCGCGCAGCTATCAGGCCGTCCCCTATTCTTCCCCCATTCCTCCCCAGCTTAGGACCGTCTCAGTCTCGCATATTCGTCTGGCGTAAGCCTCAAGTAGACGCCACCTCTGCCGCTCTCAATCGCAAACTCCAACATCTGCCGGCTCTCTGAATCGCTCCAAGCCTCACCTCGCCTGGCCAACTCTCTGATCTTCTCAGGATCGGAAAAGGTAAACGTCCGCGGGAGAGCTGTCTTGAAGTCGGCTTCGACGAATTGAACCTGCCAACCTGCCCGGTAGAAGAACGTCATGAAGACCCTGTGGCTCGGCCGGTCATAGCGAGACATGATGGAGCCAGTGTAGGCAAAGATAAGGACGAATATCATCCACAGGCCGACACTTAAGCGACCAGCCCGTGTCTATGTACCTAAGCAAAGTTGCAATTCGGTGGGGAGAATTCCTGCTGGCATTTTGGACAACGTAATAGTCTGAGTTCCGGCCAGGGCAATCTCGGTTGGCTCGGTGAGGCCCAGGATCACGGGGTCGGTTGGCCTGAATGCCATGCAACTGTGGTGCCGATTTTGCTACTATAGCGCAGCAAATTGACATCAAGGGTTCGATGACGCTAGACGATAGTTCAGCATTATCGAACACCCCTCCCCCGCTGGAATGCCATGAAAGGAAGGCAGATGAAAGCGGCGATTTTGATAGTGGGTGATGACTTGGCACTGCTGCAGACGCGTGCTGCCTTGTTGAAAGCCTGGAACGTTTCGACCACCACCGCCGAATATGCAATCGAGGCCATTCGGTCAACGGCCCACGACCTGATCATCTTCTGTCAAACGATTCCAGACGAAATGGCCCAAACACTTATTGATCAGGCTCGCAAGACCAACCCTCATGTCGCGACCCTGGCGCTCAAACATCCGGGACAGGAGCGAACCCTGGAGGCAGAACTGTTTGAGGTCCAGATAGCCAAACCAGGGCATTTGCTAAGAGTCGTTGATCGTCTTTTGCAACCGTCAAGCGTCCAATCCTTAGGCGACAATCCAGTCAAGCCAACTTAGGTCTGTTCAGCTCTTCACACATCGCTCAGTCGACGTCAATCTTTGTCGAGAGGCGGCTCCAGGCCAAAGTCGTCCCCCTCGACCAACGACACCTTTCCAGTCGAACAACATGCCAGGCATCGCCCGCGGTCTTGCCTGGCGTGTTCTGAACATAAACGGTTGGAGCAATTGTCGTTGACGCACTTCACAAGATCATCGGTTCTATCGCAGCTTAAACATCTCAACATCGTTTCGCCTGAACCCGCAGGTTGCATCCATTAAGATGCCCATTCTTTCCACTGCGTAACGAGCGATGATCACGCGTGACCAGAGGATCGCCGCAGCCCGCGTTCATGCGGCCACGGTCGAGGTCTTCTAGGTTAGCCCCGTGAACTGTCGTAATCTTCCTACAAAGCGCATGAGGAGAACCCCGTAATGCCGATGACCCGACGTTGTTTCTTGCAGCAGGGGGCGGCCGCTGCTGTCGCCCTGGCCACAGTCCCACCCCTATTCGCCGATCCGCTGGGACTACCCATCGGCTGCCAGACCTATCCTGTCCGCGCCTCCATCAATCCGGATTTTGCCGGGACGATGAAGGGCCTTTCCGCCGCGGGCTTTCAGACCATCGAGCTTTGTTCGCCCTTCGGCTATGAGGAATTCTCCAGCCTGGCGCAGTACAAACCGCAGCAGTTGCGCCGCATGCTGCACGATTACGGCCTGACCTGTATCAGCGCGCACTTTGACACGAGCGAATTGTTCCAACATGCGGAAGAACGGATCGCCTGGGCCAAGGAGCTAGGCCTGACCCAGATGGCCACGGCCAGCCTCGGCTTCGGCACACTGCGTAAGGGCGTTCCACCCACCGTGGATGACGTGAACCGCGTCACCGATCTCTTCAACACCTTTGCCGCCAAGGCAAATGATGCGGGCATAGTGGCCGTGCTGCACAACGAAGGCTTTGAGACAACCAGCATCGACGGCAAGCGCGTCTACGACATGGAGATCGAGCGGCTAAATCCCAAGACGGTGAAACTGCAGTTTCAAGTCTCCACCATGCAGAACGGGTTCGATCCGGTGGATTACTTCACCCGCTATCCGCACCGCTATATCTCCATGCACTGCCAGGACTGGGTAACGACCTCCGGCGGCAAAGCAAAACAGGTGCCGCTGGGCAAGGGCGTCGTGGACTGGAAGAAAGTGTTCACCGCCGCCGGAAAGGCTCACATCGAAAACTACTTCGTCGAACTGGAACAGGATCCTGCGCTGATGGCGCAAAGCGTTCCTTACTTGAAGAGCTTGCAGGTTTAAGGAAGAGGTGTATTACCGCCCTGGGCTCGCCGGGTGTGCGGTCGCACCGATCAGGCAGCCGCCTCCTCCGGGATCGACGACGAGTGCCGGAAAGGCACTCGATGGGCAAGGCGCCTAATCGGGATCTCCATCCAGGTCGTTGAAACCCACGCGCACAGGTAGGACGCTGCGATCACAGCAATAGCCAACAACAGGTGGCGTCCGTCTGGAATATGAGGGACGTCCGCGAACGCCCACCCGTGGAACAAGCCGTTGATAACCGGGTGATACATATAGAGCGAGTACGAAATCAACCCGGTGAACGTGAACAGCCGGAACTTGAGGGCGCACCGATAGCGCGATCTCTCCGACACGACAAAAACACGCAGGATGCCCCAGCCAAACACAACCGACCGCAGCGTGAAATCGGCGTTATTGGCGAGCAAGGGGCCAGGCGAAGGCAACACTTTCGAGAGCAGTATCAGGCCGTTCCCAAGCAGGAAAAGAACAATCGCGACCGCGAGCCCATCGAGCAACGGGCGCAACCGTCGGACGACAGCCATCCACGCAGGGGTCCGGAGAGCGATCGCCGCCAGGAGGCCGGCGCCGAGGCTGTCCATGCGCCCGGGAAGCAGAAAGTATCCGTCCGTCCAGGTTCCCGTCTGCACCTGGAGCAAGGTGCGTAACGGCCATGCGCCGAGGACGCAGACGACTGCGAGGACGGTAATTCCGCGGCGGCTCAGCAGCAGAACGAGAGGGGGGAGAAGCAGGTAGAACTGCTCCTCGATGGCGAGCGACCAGGTGCTGGCGACCCAGCGTGCCCCGCCATCCAATCCGCTCGCGCCTTGCGCAAAATTCTGCAGGAACGTTGGATACGTCCAGAGCGGCATCGCGTCCTTGAGCAGGAACCGGTCTAGCCAGGGCCAGGGGAGGATCGGTCGCGCGATGACGACAGCGAAGAATGAAAAGACCAGCAGGTAGTAGACCGGCCAAATGCGTGCGATCCTGCGCAGCCAGAAGGCCCGGAAGTAGTTCGTGGCGTTCCGGTTATCGAGTAGGATGCCGCCAATCAGGAAGCCTGACAGCACGAAGAACAAGTCGACGCCGCCTATGAGCCAAGGGACGATGCGGCCGGGCAGAATTCCGGGCGGCAAGCCGGATACGATGACGTGATCCGCGATCACCAGCAGACAGGCGATGCCGCGAACCCCGTCGAGTTCCGATACCCGCTCCGACATTTTGTATCTCTGCTGCCTTTTCGCCGCCCGTCTGCCGTCCGAACAGACTTTTCCGGATCGTCAGATGGCGGTCCATGAACGCCTGGGAAAGCACCGGTGAGAGTCCCTTCGCCCCCGGTTCGGGGGACCCTCGCCAGCCGACTGGAATCACCCGCTTCCAGTCTCAAAGGATTAAGACATAGAAACCCTTGCGAAGGTTGCTTGAGGCCGCCCGCGGGGGCGAGCGGCATTGATCTAGCACTTCTGCCAGTCGCGCCACGTCCGGAAGTTTCGGGACAAAATAATCTCCGTCTGTGCGTTGCTAGTTCTTTAAGCTCATCGGGTTGATTGCGTTCGAAGCCCAGTCAACCACCGGATGACAAGCTCGGCAACAACCGGTGTTTGCTCCGGAAAAAGGGCATGGCTTGCGTCTGCCACGATACGGGCGGTAACGCGGTCACCACATTCCTCCCGGAGCGCCCTCCAAGATTCGTATGGGCTAAATGGATCGCTCTCGGCAATAATTTGCAGAATTGGCGCTGTCCCTGCCTTGCTGAAAAGCACCGGGTTAACACCCTGCGCCGCCTCCTTCTGCATCTGCAGTGTGGCTGGATACCAGCCTTCAAGCCACGGACGCGGATCGTAATGAGGAGCAAAGAAACCGCGCCTGAGAGCCTCCAGCCGTTCGTTTTCTGAGCGTGACGGATCCCCCGCTATGAAGGGTGTTTCGTTGGTTTCCGTGGAAGCTCCGTCCGTGGAGGCAGCCGCCAGTATGGTGCCTTCTACCAGATCCTGGTGCGTAGTCGCTAACAGTCGTGCAACACCATTGCCAAAAGCATGTCCAAGAACCGTCGCGCGGTCTGCTCCAACCTGCCGAATCACCTCAGCTACGTCGTCCGCCATATCCTGTAAAGAGGCGCGCATCCCACCGATGGAGCGGCCGATTCCTCGCGGCTGCGGTCGAAGAACCCGCATCCCTGCACGCGCGATGAGATTGGCAAACTGATCAAAGTCTGCGAGCCCGTCTCGGCCGTAAGACGGCAATACCACAAGAACCGGACCTTCGCCTTGCACGAGAGTTTCTATGGTCGCGCCTCGGGTCGCGACCAGCTCAGAAGCCGTCGAACCTGCATCCATGTGTTCTCCTTTAGCGCGCGAAGATGCATACCTGGATAAGGGCTGCCTTCAGCAACAACGACTGTCACATCTCAACCTCAGTTCAAAAAGTCAACTCACCGCGGGAAGCCATTTGCAAGAGTTTGCATTTCAAAGCGCAACAGCGTGGCCGGCAAAGGTCCGCCGGGCGCGGGGGAAGCCGTGCCCCCGTCGGTAATGAAATACGCGACCCGGCCAAGGTCGTTGGGACCACGTCTCCACCCACCGGCTGATGGACCAATCAGTTCAGACGTAAACGGATCGCCCGCAATGCTCTGCGTAAAGCCGCTGTTCAGCCCTGGGTCCATGGAAACAATATCCACCGTGTTCTGCCGGTGCGTAGTGAGGTAGATGACCTCCGCGTCTTCATCGATCAGGAAGTCGTCTCCCATCCTGCCCGCGACGACGAGTTCCGGATCACCCGCCGGCTCAAGGGTTTCAGGATTCACTGGCACCCGCATAAAGAGCTTCTTCGCCGTGGAGGAGTAGTACAGGTAGTGCGTCTTTGCCGCATACCGTACGCCGTTGACTCCCGGCTGCTCCGGCTTCATCGTCCCAGGGAAGTAGCCCATGCTCTCGTGCTCAAGCCAGACGCGGAACGAGGGTTCCCTACCGCTGGCGGGTATGTCGACGCGCCAGATGAGGGAAGCAAAGCAGTCGGCTACGAGCGCGACACCCGGAGCGAGCAGACAGAAGCCATTGACGCCGCGCGCGGCCGCTGGAAACTGGCTGATTAGCTGGGGGCTAATGGGCGAGCCGGGTTCCCACCGGCGGAGATCTAAGCGGTGCAGGAACGATTCGTGCGTGGTGTAGGCGTTGCCTGAAAGCAGGAGAAAAATCTCCGGCTCAAGCTCGATGATGCCGCCAGCCATCTCGTTGTATGTGTGCAGGTGGACAGGAGTAACGCGAGTCTTCCCGTCGGCTGGTGGAACGTACCACAGCTCCTTCTTGTTTGCCACCTGGACGAGAACGGAGTTGTCTTCGCGAACCGCGAGGTTTTCCAGGAAGTATTCTCTTGGAAATTCAGCCACAACACTCATTGCGGCCTGGGGGGCTTTGTTGTGAGACATAGTGATGACTCCTGCAGATGAACTGCGATGGTTAAGCGTCGTGGTTTAGGGGCTCGGCTCTCCGTTGGGAACGGAAAGTGTGCCGGCGGGCTACTGGTTAAGCCCTTGCGCCTCAGCCGGCACATCAAAGGCGTTCAGCGTCATGCTCACCATGGTGAACCAGCCGATCAACACGGCAACGTCCACTATGCCGGCGTCGCCTAACGCCTGCTTTGCCCGTTGGTAGAGCCCCGCTGAGACAATCCGGGGCAGCACCAGCGCGGATGCCAGGTCGTAAACGATCTGCTGCCGTTCGTCAGGAAAGGAGACCGTCTGTCCGCCGATCATGCGTTGAACGGTCTTAGCCGGAAGGTGGCCAAGTAACTCACCAATGCCCTCGTGCTCATACGTTCCGTAGGCCGAAAGCCAGCGCGCATTGGTCAGAATGGTCACGATTTCTATTTCAGCCTTGGAAAGGGTTGAGTCTTTTTGGAAGTAAGCGCCGACCGGCACAATCGTCCGCGATAGCTTGGCGTTTGCCACCCAGATCTTGTGAGGTCCGGGGACGAGACCCCGAAGCTGCATTGTGTAGTCGTACGCATCCTTCATCTCTGACTTCATGTCCGCCACGGGCACCTCCCGATAGCGGCCAAAGGACCTGAAATCTTCTGGTTTCCGTAGCTTCTTTGCAAGCTCCTGAACTTCCTTTTGCTCCACGCGGTCTCTCCTGGGGAAAGCTTTTCGACCTGTCTCATTTAGGATGCCCCCCAATACAACTGACGTTTGGCGTTTGTCCTCCTACAATGCATGGCTCCCATGCAGCAGATGCATAGCGCAACAGCGGCCTCGGTCGATCGCCTGCTGCTGCTCGAGATCTTTCTTTCGCTCGCAGAAACGAAGAGCGTCACGGGCACAGCGCGACGGCTCGGTATATCCCAGTCGACGGTTAGCAGAATGCTGCAGAGGCTCGAATCAATGGCGCAGGTTCCGCTTGTTCGGCGCGCTTCCCGCGGCGTCTCACTGACACGCGAGGGCGAACAACTGGCCCGCGCCGCGCCTGGCGTTCTTGAGAGCTGGTCGAGCGCGCTGGAGTGCGGACGAGAGGTACACAAGCGGCTATCCGGCACACTCCGGGTGGTTGCGCCCGTCGCCATCGGCCAAGGCATGCTCGCAGTCGTCTTTGCACGTTTTCTACTTCACCATCCCGCTCTGTCGCTTGAACTTGAACTCCGTGATGATCCGATCGACCTGCAAGCGATGAAGTACGATCTGTGGATCCGCGTCGGAGCGGCGCCGGACAGTCTGGTGGTGCAGCAGATCTTCAAGGTAGGGCGTCTGCTTGTGGCTGCGCCCGGAATGACCGCCGCGGAACACCCTCAGGCGCTTGCTCAAGTCAGAGCGATACGGTTGCGGCCCTTCACTCCGCGCGCGATTGAACTCACCCACAACTCTGGTGAGTCCTTCAAGCTCATTCAAAACGTCGCGCTTACGTCGGATCACCTTGAAACCGTGCGCGTCGCCGCTCTGGAAGGTCTTGGCTATGCGGTGCTTCCCCTGTGGGCGGTAAAACGCGACCTGCAGGAGAACAAGCTTGTCCGTTTGTGCGCAGCCTGGCAGCCTCCGTCGCTCCGTCTGTCACTCGCCTTTCTTCCCAGCGCGAAGAGGTCGGCACGTGCCCAGGGAACTCATTCTCTTCATCCGAAACGAACTTACACGGCCCGACGGCGCGGGTATGTCATACCTTCGCCGACAGGAAATTGCAGATACTGTTCAGGATTCTGAGGGTGCTCCTCTGGCCGAGCGCTGAGTTCCTATAAACGCACTTGTCGTCAGAGTGGTTGTTTAGCGCGACAGGCGAGCGCCGGCGATGCCGAGAAATGCGTCGACACAAGGCGCTGCCGAGACCAATAAGGCGATCTGCTATCGGT
Source organism: uncultured Acidobacteriaceae bacterium (assembly GCA_963721125.1). Lineage (GTDB taxonomy): Bacteria > Acidobacteriota > Terriglobia > Terriglobales > Acidobacteriaceae > PALSA-350. The sequence continues at coordinate 1,704,663 of CAVRHZ010000002.1, forward strand.
TAACCTGAATCACAATAGAGCCCATACGCTCGCTGCTGGCATACTCCCGATGTGCCTTTTGGATCTCATCAAGGCTGAAGGTACTTTTGATCGGCACCGAGATCCTTCCCTCGTTGAGCCAGGCAAGCAGTTGTTCCAGATCCGAAGCGAAGTGCTTTGATCTGCGATTTACACCGTAGAAGGTGGTGCGTTTCCCCGACCAAAAGAACAGGTTCTTCGAGAACAGTTTGAGAGCCGAAAGGATCACGGAACGTTCCGGGGTGTTGGTCCATGCCGGCAAGTTCATGCCATACCCCACCAGCACCCCTCCTCTTTTCAAGATCGAGTAGGACTCGTCGAAGCTCTCAAATCCGAGAGGATCAAACACGGCATCCACCCCACCGAGGTGCTGCATGGAGGGGATCCAGTTCTTATTCGAATAATCGAAAGGGGTTGCCCCGAGTTGTCTCAGTTCGTCATGCCTTTTCCATGAAGCTGTACCGAAGACCTGGGCTCCCTCAAGTTTTGCGAGCCGTAGCAGCGCACCACCCACCGCGCCACTCAACGCATGAACGAAGATCTTCTGGCCGGCGGTGACATGCCCAGCGCGGTGCAGCATTTGATAGGCGGTGACCCAATCCAGGATGAGGACGACGGCCGCCTTCTTGTCCACTGCATCGGGCACGCGTACCAGAAATTTTTCCGGAAGGTTGATCAGCTCCGACTGGCCCTCGTACTTTGAAAGACACGCAACGCAGTCACCAACAGCAAACTTTGCCGAGCCCGGGCCATTCAGCCGCACCTTGCCAATGACACTATAGCCGGGAGTCAGCGGCGGCTTCTTCTGAAACGGATAGGTCCCGCGACGCATGCTAACGTCGGAACCTGAAACGATGGTGTACTCGACCGACAGTTGCACTTCACCGGCGGCAGGATCGTTTAGATCGCTTTCGACAATCGCAAGTTTGCTTTCGTCGCCGAACGCCGTAATGACGACCTTCTTCGTCCTGGCCATAAGCTCACCCTCGATGGATTCTCTCACCACTGATTCGCAGGGCCGTTGAATTTCAAAGGCGGGTGAGATCAGGCGCCCCGGTGAGCGCCAGATATTGATGGATGAACGCGATCGACATGCTGCCTTCCCCCACACCGCTGGCTACACGCTTGATCGAACCGTGACGGACGTCGCCGGCGCAAAATACGCCTGGAAGGCTCGTCTCCAAAGGGAAAGCCTCCCGATCAAGAGGCCACGCGGCCAGGTCTCGTCCGGTATAGATATAGCCTTTGGCATCACGCTCCACGGCCGGTGGAAGCCAGGATGTGTTCGCGGTCGCGCCGATCATCAGCAACAACACATCGGCACTGCGCGTAGTGGAGATTCCTTCACGAGTGGTGGTTACGATCCGTTCCAGCCGCTCTCCTCCAAGCACTTCTGTGACTTCTGTCCATGGCTCGATACGAATGTTGCCCTTCCCCGCGATCTGCGCAATCAGGTATTGCGACATGCTCGAGGCGAGACCAGCCCCACGCACCAGCATGATGAGTTCAGCTGCATAGTGAGAGAAGAACACCGCCGCCTGGCCGGCAGAGTTACCTCCTCCAACCACGAATACCCTCTTCCCTACAACACTATGGGCCTCCTGACGAGAGGCGCCGTACAATATCCCCCGACCGAGCAGGCGGTCCAGTCCGGGAACTTCGATCCGATGCCACTCCACGCCAGTTGATAGCAACACCGCAAGAGCAAAAATGTGCTCTCCACCATCCAGTTCAAGGCGATAACCCGTATCTGTCCTTTGCACCGCTTCGATGCTGCGTGTAACGACGATCTCCGAGCCGAAATGTCGGGCCTGCTTGAGTGCGCGCTCGGTAAGTTCAACACCGGAGATGCCGGCAGGAAAACCCAGGTAATTTTCAATCCTGGATGATGTACCTGCCTGTCCCCCGGCGGCCGAGCGTTCCACAATCAGCACCTTCAATCCTTCCGAGGCTCCATAGACTCCGGCCGCCATGCCTGCCGGCCCCGCACCGGCGACAACGACGTCATAACGCTTGTCCTTGGGCGCGGTCTGAAAACCCAGCACTTGTGCGACATTGCGCACAGTCGGGGCTACCGGTAGAGTCGCACCATCGACGACCACAGCGACTCCATCGTTCGCTCGCGGATCGGAAGCGGAAACGCGCTCCGGCTCAAGCTCGCTATTGACCCAGTCATACTGCACCTGATTCGCGGAGAGAAAGCTGCGGATAACCCGGCATTGCGCGTCGTAGGGGGACCCCACCAAAAGAACTCGTGAGGAAGGGGTTTCCTTTACGTACTGCGGCGCCATGGAGAGTCGATCCCTCATGGTCTGAAAAATGACGGCCCCGCCGGAGGGGAAATCTCGAATCAACTCCTGTAATTGTTGCCGGTCGAAACGCGCCAGGCGAGAGCGAGATACCGCCAGCACGGAAACGATATTTGCGGTGCCCAGGAGAATTGGAATCTCGCCAAAAAACTCGCCCCTCTTGAGTTGCTCGAGCTCCCGGCGTTGTCCCACAATATCCTTCACTACCTGGAGCAGGCCCTCCAGAACGACAAAAAACCGAGGATCCTCGCCTTCACGTATGACCCAATCACCAACCTCAACGTGGATATCCGCAGCCTTGAGTGCAAGTCTTTGGCGCTCGGGTTCGTCCAGGACGGCAAAGAGAGGGATGAGCGCAAGTTCTGCAGCAGTGATCACGTAGTCTTTTCCCCGCTACGCCTAGGGTAGGCCTATGGCCGCCGATAAGGTGCTTTTTCTTCAGATACCGGCAATTCGCGGCGGTCCATCGCTTTTGCCGGTCTTAAATCCTGACCGGAAGGATCAGCGGACATGATAGATATCGCCGGAGTGACGTTGGTGACCAGAAATGCCGAGGAACATCGCATCAGTGGTTGCTGTGGGCTATCCCTGCGGGAATCCAAACATCAACCACGATTGATTGGCTACCCAATGCGGGTATAGTTCTGTCATCTGATCGAACAGCTCCTGGTCAGACTTCGCGGTTTTCTGCAGCCGATCGAAGTCCTGCAGGTAACGCCTGGTGCCCTGGATCGCCGCGGGAGAGTCGGGCGCGCCTGGCTTTTTGTGACCGGCAACAACCATGTCCGGGTTTAGCGCCGCTAACCGGTCAAGCGCCGCGATCCAATTCTTTCGGCTCTCGGGGGTAGTGTCGCCGACGTACATGCGGCATTGGTTGTACACAACATCGCCGGCGACAATCAGGCCGATCGATGGAACGTGTAGAGACGTGGTATCGGCACTATCGGTGTGGCCCTGCTCGATGATGCGCAATTCGTGGCCCTCAAGAGTGAACGTGTCGTGCTCATAGGGCTCAGGAGCAACCAACTTGGTGGGCACTTGCCCAGGAAACAACCGGCGGGCCAACCGCTCCACTGGGGGAGTGAAAGACATCTGCATGGCGTTCAGTGTCTTGGGCGTTGCTATCGCCCGAGCGCCCGGAAAACGGTCGAGCAGAATGCCCAGACCGTAGAAGTGGTCGAAATGGCCGTGCGTTATATAGATGGTCTCCAGGTTGCGGTTGTGCAGAGCAACCCAATCCGCGAGAGCCTCGGCCTCGGCCACCGTCATCATTGCGTCTACCAGCACCGCGTCGTGCTCGCCGAAGATTAACGTCGACGTGATCGGGTCAAAGCCGAGCGCTTCGCCGAAGGGCCTTGGCCGCTCGCCGACCATAGCCTTTCCCGGGGCGGTAAAAACGTTCACACTCAGCGTGTTCGACGTGGCAGGCCCGCTCACGCGCGTGGTCTCTTTCAGTCCCGTTGTGCCGTCCATATGGTATTCCTTTCGATGTCGGAGCGAGTGACTGTTCAAGGCAACACTGACACAAGCGCGACGACGAATCCATTGGACGAACGTATCGATCTATACCAAAGTATTGGTTGGACGTTGCGGTAAAGTGCCTGAAAGGGGCAGACGATACGTTTACTGGCTTAATATGATCATGGACGCAAGGGTACGGTTCCTGCTCCCATCAAGCGGGTCACCCTGCTCCAGTGAACTCATTTGTCAATTTGAGGAACCGGCCGCAATGCGTAGCTTGGCGCTCTATTTATTGCTCGCTGCAACCACGGCCTTAGCCTTTGAGCTAAAGCGCGTGACCGTTGCCCAATTGGAGCAGGAAGTAGACGCCTTGCAGGGAAAGCCGGATGCGAAAGCAGCGGGGCAGCTCGCAGATCTGCGATTAGCCGAACGGCTGAGCGCCGCAAAATTCACTCAGTTGCAGAAGCAAATCTCCGGAACGAATGCGCGCCAGGCGCTGCTCATACTTGCGGACACATCCGCCTTCCTCAATCTTCCCCCCGCTGAAGTCCCGCAGGCGCCTGCGCCGGACTTCCCCACCCAGCAGCGTATTCTGACACAAACAGTCCATTACGTAGCTCGGACGGTCCGTCAACTGCCGAACTTTTCGGCCTCGCGCGTGACGACGCGCTTTGAGGATATGCCGCAGCCTGCCATGCAAGGCACGGCCAACCACATGAGCTACAGCTATGAGCCGTTCCATCTTGCCGGCACCTTCATCTCCCCCGTGCTCTTTCGCGATGGGCAAGAGGTCATTGGTGTGGCGGGCAAAAGGAACGAGCCGGCCATGAACGGACTCACCACCAAGGGCGAATTCGGGCCCATCCTTTTCACGGTCATGCTGGATATCGCGCACAACAAGATCAAATGGGACCACTGGGAACAAGCTCCGGACAAAACGCTCGCGGTCTTTGCCTTCCGTGTACCGCGCGAGCAGTCTCACTACCAGGTGGGAGCTTGCTGTGTGCCCAATGATCCTTCCCGCACCTCGCAACAATTTTCCGGCTATCACGGGCAGATTGCGGTTGATCAGGCCGACGGGACGGTCTTCCGGATTGTGGTGCAGGCAGACCTGAAGCCAACAGACCTGATATCGCGGGCTGACATTGCCGTCGAGTACGGGCTGGTTGAAATTGGAGGAAGATCCTATATCTGCCCAGTAAGAAGCGTCGCTATTTTGGTTGATAACACAGTCCCCGGCCCACCTGCCCAAAACCTTCGCACCCCGGTACTACCGCCGGCCATCACCAGTCAACTACGCACCCAGACCCAGGTCGACGACGTGGCCTTCACGCAGTACCACCTTTTCCGCGCCGAATCACGGATGATCGTTGAGGGCACAAGAGATCAGCCGGAACCGCCAGGCAGCTCCGAACCCGCGCCAAATCCAGTGGAAAAACCCCGCTGACAGGGATGTGGGGACATGACGAGTTTGCATGAGAACTCCACTTACGAACTCAGTTCTGCAGTAGTCTTACCAGGGCCGAGACCATAAGCCTCGTCCCACAAGCGCTAACTTGTTTCGGGTGTTTTCCGTTAATACTCCCACCGACTCGTCATCCTGCCTGAACGGCTCGCCATGGGGCGCAGCGCCTCACAGATTGGTCCTCGTTAAAGGCTGGCAACGCCGTTTTGGGGTCAAGGTCAAGGCATCCGCGTACGAGTTCAGCACAGCACGCCGGCATGGCACAGTTGTCTCACAAACTCCGTCTATCTCCCTTTCGTATCTCCCTCCAGCCCTAGCCACCACAGCAGTCAAGGCAGACTAATGCGATACAAATTCCGTTGCGTATTGAATCGCCAGAACGCGTAGTTCGAGGCATCCGGCCCAGGAAACACACTAGGAAGGTCAAGCATACGTACGCCCGGCATGCGCGCTAATTTCGAATCGGTGACCAACTCGCTCCACACCGCGGGGAAAGCATCGCCGGCACTCAAGGCTATCACCATAGTTTTTGGTCGATCGTTCGCTCCTGTATGCGTCAAAGAGATGTACATCGACTTCTGGTCGAAAGACCAGCTGACGACCGGCGGATCAATATCCCCTGACCCGATACCGCACACGCGACACAACACACGCGGCGAGCCTCCGCGCATCGGATAGCCAGAAACGATTTGCGAATGGCCTGAATTCGCAGAGTCAATCGCAGCCACAATCCATCGGTCATCAGGGGACAGACTGATGAGACGGGTGATCGGGTCTGCAATCACCTTACGTAAATTTGTTCCGTCCTGGTTCATGCGGAAAATGTAATTGAATACACCTTCCTTCATTTGGAAGAGGACTTCACCATTGCGAGCAAATATGGGCCTGTCTGAGTCCGCAGTTTGAAGTTGTCGCGGCGAGGCATGCCGATCAAGAGACCAGATCCAGAGACCCGAATGGCTGTGGCTGTCAGCCCGGGTAAACGCGACACTCCTCCCATCAGGAGAGACACTGTAACGGGCAATAGAAATCCCGGGGAGCAACTGCTCCTTGTGACTGGAACCCAAGTCCGATAACCACAGCTCGCCGCTCAGGTGCTTGCCGCCATTTTTGCCGACTAGATAATAGAGCGTGTGGCCGTCTGAAGACAGCGAAGGCAAATAGGCAAATTCCTCCATAGAGACCTGCTCATCACCCTTGATCGTGTGGACCCAAACTGTGCCTTGTTGAGAACCAACCGAGGTGACCAGCGACTTTCCGTCCGGCTCCACTGCGATTCCGTGTTCTTCCGTTGCTCCAAAGGTGAGTTGCTCGGCAACCCCATCCGGAAACCGCTCCCGCCAAAGGTGAGACCCGTTCCCCCCATTGGCGGCGAAGTACATCCAGCGCCCGTCGGGCGACCACGCCGCCTCGGTGCACGCAGACGGAATCGGGCCCACCTGCTTCCCTTCCGACCCACCCGCAAACGGAACCAATCGACACGGCGTCCAGGCAGCAGATTCGTCCATTTCGGCTACGAGCACCCATTTGGAGTCCGGAGAAAGATACGATCGATGTGCCATATGGTCGGCTTTTGGAACATACACATCCCGTTCGTTGGCCCGGCTCTCATCGGCGGTCACAATCTTCATGACCGCTCCATCCTCCGAAAACAACACCTGGTGAGGGCCCACCCAACTCAACGCGGAGGCGTTGGGAAGTAATTCGGATGGCTCGCCCCCTAACACCGGCACCGTCCACCCTTGCCAATCCCATCCCTCCCCGCGGGTGAACGATATCTTCGAACTATCAGGCGAGAAGGCAAGGCCCATCTTGGGATGATCGTCATGCGTGAGCCGTACCGGATCGCCTTCGGGAAGCAGCTTCAGGTAGACATCTCCCGGTCCAAGAAATGTGCTCTCGCCACGAATGAATGCCAGCATGTGGCCATCCGGGGAAATTGCCGGAGAGGTCGCCGAATCCGCCCAATAGGTAAGCTGCGTGTATTCCGTATGGGCCGGGGCGGCAGGCCGGCGATTGCGCATCCACAGGAGTAAACCAGCAATCAACAGGCAAATCATCAGCCCGATGATCACCGCCCAAGGTTGCACGCGCGGGCGTGGTCTGGTGACTGGATGGGATTGCTGAGACCCCACCCGCTTGTGCGCAGCCGGAGCAAGCGCCGCCGTCTGATTTTTTTCTGAATCCGTCATCAGGCGTTTCAGGTCCTGGCGAATATCCGCCGCATGCTGATAGCGCAGCGCACGGTCTTTCTCCAGGGCCTTGCTGATGATTTTGTCCAGCTCAGGCGGAATGCGCCCGATTGATCTCCGAAGGCGGCACGGGCGTCTCCTTCAGGAGTGAGGCAAAGATGATGGCCGCAGTCGCGCCGGTGAACGCCCGGCGCCCCGTGCTCATCTCATACAACACCAAGCCAAACGAAAAAAGGTCGGTGCGGGTGTCCAGTTTCTCTCCCCGGGCCTGTTCCGGCGACATATAGGCGGCCGTGCCCATGGCTGCTCCACGCTGCGTGAGCTCAACTGCTTCACTGGCCATGTCATCGTCTGACGTTGCCATGCTTCCTGCTGCAGCTTGGCCAAGCCAAAATCCAGAATCTTCGCGTCACCGCGGCTGGTAACAAATATGTTCTCTGGCTTGATGTCGCGATGCATGATGCCCTTGGCGTGAGCTGCGTCGAGGCCATCGGCTAGCTGGGCTCCGATATCCAGCAGTCGTTCCAGTGCCAGGGGGCGGCCCATGATCACGTCTCTGAGGGTCTGTCCCTCCAGCAACTCCATGGCGATGAAAGCTCGCCCGTTCTGCTCGCCCAGGTCGTAGATGACACATATGTTGCGATGATTCAAAGCAGAAGCCGCTTCCGCCTCGCGTTGAAAACGGCTCAGAGACTGCGGATATTCCGCGACCTCCTCGGGCAAAAACTTTAGCGCTACGAGACGGTGCAGCCGCGTGTCCTCGGCTCTGTAGACCTCACCCATCCCGCCGCGCCCCAGAAAACCGGTAATGCGAAACCGCCCCGAGATGATTTCGCCGGAGGAGAAGCTGGCGGTCGCCGAGCTTACCGGCAAGTCGGCGGCTAACCTTTGGGCAGGGCTTTCCTCAAGAAAACTTCCCGCCCGCTGATTGTGTTCGAGAATGGCCTCGACTTCCGCACGCAGTTTTTCGTCGTCGCAACAAGCCGCCAGAAACGCCGCTCGATGCTCGGCCGGAAGCTCCAGCGCCGCGTTAAACAGCGACTTGATTCGCTCCCAGTACTGCGGGTTTACGATCTCTGGCAGGACGACTCTCCTTCTGCTCCGGAAACCTGCCCATCTCAGCTATCGTGTGATCTCCTGGTGTAACCAGGCACGGGCCAGCGTCCAGTCGCGGTTGGCGGTCTTGGTGGAAATATCCAGGACCCCGGCGATTTCTTCCATGCTGAGGCCGCCAAAAAACTTCATTTCCACAATGCGCGCCTGGCGTTCATCGAATGCCGATAACCGTTCCAGGGCTTGATCCAACATCAGGAGCTCAGTTGATTTTTCCGGTGTGAACGCCAACACCTCATCCAGGGGAAGTCTTTCCAATTCCCCGCCCCGTTTACGGGTGCGGTGGCGGCGAGCGTAATCCACGAGAATCTGCCGCATCAGCCGCGCGGCCACTCCGAAGAAGTGGGCGCGATTTTGCCACTGCGGCTGATCGTTATTGGTCAGCCGCAGAAAAACCTCATGGACCAGCGCCGTCGGCTGCAACGTGTGATCCCCTCGTTCGCGATTGAGGCAAAGCGAGGCGACGCGGCGAAGCTCCGCGTAGACCATCGGTACGAGCTGAGCCTCCGCCTCCCGGTCCCCTTCTCGAAACCTCATCAACAGTTCCGTAACCTGGCTCTTCTGCGCGCATTGCGGGCGACCCATCTCCATTTGGCCCCTTCTGCCGGAAGGTGAACCGGCGAGTACGGCGACTTGTGAGACTCGGTTTGTTCGGCCAACCCCAAATGTCCGCTTTTCCGAGCAATTAGCGCATTCATTAGTAGGGGCCGCTTTGGGCGGCAAAAGTATAGCAGGCAAAGCGGCGTGAATGAAGCGCGATAAGGACGCGGCGCGCCCACGGGAAAGTGTGCGTTCACCCGGCCTGAACAGATCAGGCGTTTCAAGCTCAGCAAACCGCGGTTTACCAACAACATCAAGGGAGGCAATCTATGTCAGCTCGATGGCTTACGTTTGGGGGCGCCGTCGTGGCGCTCGTGATCACGACAGCAACCGTGCCCTGCGCGGTTGCGGAGGACCCAACATTCTCGACGCTCTATAAGTTCGAAGCGCCAGCCGCTACAACCTTCACCAGTGCTCTGGGATCTCAACCAGACACCCTGCCGGTGGTGGGGCAGGACGGCGCCATTTACGGGATGACGAGTGTCGGCGGCCAGTATGGCAACGGCGTGATCTACCGTTTCGACCGGAACACCCATCAATACACCGTGCTGCATACCTTCAGCGCGCTGAATGCGAACAGCGAGAATGCGGACGGAGCCACGCCGGGCATGGCACTGACGCGCGGCCCCGGTAATGTGATTTATGGGATGGCCTCTTACGGCGGCCAGAATGGCGATGGCACGATCTTCAAGATCACCACGTCGGGTACGTTCACCGTGCTCTACACCTTCAGCGCCTTGAATGCGAACGGAAACAATCCGGACGGAGCCTATCCACTCCGTGCGCTGGTCGTCGGCAAGGACGGCAGCCTTTACGGAACCACCAGGCTGGGCGGCCCGAACACCTGCCTCTTCACCCATGGTTGTGGGGTCGCGTGGATGATAGACACCAAGGGCAACTTCAAGGTGATACATCCCTTCACCGCCACCGAAGGCCACGCAGCATCGATGCTGCTGGGGATGGACGGATACCTATATGGCTGCGCGGTGTGGCCGGCTACTTCCCTGCCCGCCGGGCCTTTGCCCTCCGGGATCCTGTACCGGATGACGCCATCGGGGCAAAACTTTGACGTGCTCTACGCGTTTAGCCAGACCAACTCGAGCGGCGAGAACATGGATGGCGCCGACTGCTACGAGCCGCTTGTCGAACCCAGACCCGGTGTCTTTTATGGGGCGGCCTTTCATGGCGGGACCAATGGCAATGGTGTCGTGTTCAGGTATTCCCTCTGGCACCCAGGAAGCGTAGAGGTTGTCCACGACTTCAGCGCCCTGAACTCTGCCGGCCAGAATTCGGACGGGGCGGGTCCAGGTGGCCGGTTAGCTCTCGGTCCACATGGAACTCTCGCATCGAACACCGAGTCCGGAGGCGCGAATGGCAACGGCGTGCTTTACAGCCTCAGTGAAGACTGCAGCTTCAAGATCTTGCACACCTTTAGTGCAACGAACGCCACCACAGGCGCCAATGACGACGGTGCGTTCCCTGATGAAGGATTGATTGCCGAGGGAAACAAGCTCATCGGAATAGCCATCTACGGCGGCAACGGCAGTCCTGCCGGGTACAACAACAGTGGTGGCACGCTCTACGAGTTGACCTTCGACGGCCCTTGGCACTGAAGAGAATGTTGATTCAGAAGGGTTGAATCCAAGCCGGCTTGCAGGCGGATTTGCTTCTGAAGGAATTTCAGCCGGGGGGGTTTGTGGGGAGAAAGAGGGAAAGCGGAATGACCTGTCGTTTTTGTCTTATCAACCAGCCAAAAGCAATCGGACATACCATTTTCGGCCCAGGTACGCTTCGGCGAACCTGGGCACCCGTATAGTTCCTATCAGTTCTCTTAGAAGATTGACTGCTGTGGGGTTGATCTCGTCCAAAGCGAAGATATCGCTAGACTCAAGCCAAAGATATAAGTGTTACCGCATGATCGTCGTGCGTTCCACACGGCCCTGCGTGGTGCACGCAACTCGCTAAAGTCTGCCCTTCATCCCTGCAGACAAAAAAGTGACAATGTCTTGACCTTTTCCCCATCGAATTTGGATTACAAAATAGATGGGACTCACGTATGACCATAGAACCCTTACTGATCGTGGGAACATCCAGCAGAATTGGCAAAGCAGCAGCTCAACATTTCTCCAAGCGCGGCGGACACGTCTATGCCGCGGATCGCTACGCGAAGCTTGACATTTGGAGCCACACGGAACAAAGGGCGGGGCTGCACACCAGGCTACGGGGAAGGGCTTGCTTCCAATGACCGCGACGAGGCAATCGCGTTACCAGCGAAGCGGAACAACAGCAGATATGCGACTCCCAGTGCCCCATGTTCCGAGATAATTAATTTGCTGCTGAATGGCCGGAACTGCCAGGCACTACGCAGGAAAGCCATCGCAGCGTATATCCAAAGTTCTTAACATCGCTGCCGCTCCAATCCCCCGAGAGCGGCGTATTGAATTAATTTGCCTTGCGTTCACATCGTGCGGGTGTGTCGATCATCGGTACAGTTGCTTTGCTTCCGGCTGCGGCGTGGCTTGCGATCGCCCGGACGGTGAGTGAAGCGATTGCCACGGCTATCAACTGTAAGCTCCGCTCTTTTCAAAAAAAGGAACTCTCTATCCAGCCTATGACTTCGTGGGCCAGCAGGATTTACAGGATTTTCCGTGACCGAAATATGCGAAAAAGGGGTTTTGCCCGGGTTCGTTGCGCTCCAAACTACTTCTAACACTCGTAATCAAGTAAAAGCCGCCGCACCAGCCGGCCGCCGTATCGTTGCACTGGACGGTTTGCGCGGGGTCGCGGCGATCATGGTGTTGCTGCACCATGCCCTGCTGATGCTGCCTGAGTTCGCAGACTACGAATGGTACAGCAGGGTCCCGGCGCATAGTTCCTTCGGAACATTCCTGTTGCTGCGCACGCCCCTCCGGCTGGTTTGGTCGGGGCAGGAGCGTGCCATCATGTTCTTTGTGCTGAGCGGTTTCGTGCTTTGCCTGCCCTGGCTTGCCGGAAAGCCGCAGTCCTATGGCCGTTTCCTGCTGGGCCGGCTCTGCCGCATCTATCCTCCCTATATTGCCGCGATGGCGTTGGCGGCTCTCGCCAGTATTTTTATTGGCGGCCACGTGCTGCCAAGGGCCAGCATATACTTTAACCAGCTGGGCTGGGCGCGCTACCCGGATGCGGGCACCTTGCCCAGCATCCTGCTGCTGCTTACCAATCACCACAGCGATTACATGAATGAGGCCGTATGGTCGCTGACCTGGGAGGTGCGGATTGCTATCCTATTTCCCCTTCTCATGCTGCCGATCTTGCGCTGGCGCAATGCCGGAGCCGCCCGGGTCTATCTGCTCCTTCTGCTTCTCGGGCAGGTAGCCAGGCACTTGCTGAGCGCGCATCCCAGTTTCGGCCAGCAGTTGGGGGATGGCTGCCGCTACACCGACTGTTTCGTCCTTGGCACGGCCATCGCCATGAACCGGATCAGGATCGGTGAGTGGTTTGGCCGCCGTCATTCAGCCTTTGGTTGGCTTTGTCTAACGCTGGGGTTGGGACTCTGCTGGGCGCCGTGGCCGCATTTCCATGACGACATTGTCGGTATCGGCGCTGCGCTGCTCATCGTGGCCATCATCGGCACCGACGGCCTGCGGAAATGGCTGGCAACGGACTACTGGCTATGGCTAGGACGACAGTCGTATAGCCTATATCTCATCCATGTACCAATCGTGATGGTGATCGTTATCCTATACAGAGGAGCAGTGCCCCTGCTGCCGTGCCTCTCGGTTATTCCCATCTCCATAGTGTTAGCGCAAATCTTCCATCTCCACGTGGAGCTGCCGTCGGTTGCGCTGGCGCAAAGGGTGGCCGGCTACGAGCGCAAGAAGACGGCAGTTGCCATCGCGTCGTAAAGTAGCAGTCGCAACGTGTCAGATGTAAAGTGTAAGACGAGGGTCCGCTGCGCGAGAGCAGAGTAAAACATTAGGGAAGCTTGTAGCTCATGACAACTGCCTTGGTGAATTGCATTCCGTCCTTCAATTTGCCGCGTTCATCCAAATTTGCCCAACCAGAATTAGCAATGTAAAAAAAGTTATTCCCCACAATGACTCCATGCGTCGCATCCCGGCCGGGCGAGGCTGCCTGTTCAATTACTTTTGTCGAGAGGATGTGGGTCAGCGTCGAATCGAGTTCAAAGAGCACCATACGCTCCGGAGACGAGCCGTTCTGCGTCGCGATCAAATAATGCTTATAAAAATACAGACCGTCGATGCCATTCGCGGCGACTTTATCCGCACCATCTCGATTCAGCCATGAAACGTGTCCAGTATTCAGATCAAACCGGGCGATGCCTCGAACGTAATCGGGAACAAATAGTTGTTCTCCAAAAGGGATGCGCGCCGCCGTCTGCGGAGAGATGAAGTCCGTCTTATTGATCTCCAGCATCCGGCCATTCGACACACGATAAAGAACTCCCTTGTCTCCGTCACTGACGACCGGCTCGCCATTGCGCGCAAGAACCATGTCACCGAGTGAAGAATGCATGGGTCCCGGAATGCGCTGAACCAGCCTGCCTGTAGAAAGATCGAAGCAGAGTACGGCTGAGTGGCCCCAGGCAGTTGGGGGGGCTATGGCAAGACCGTCGAATGCGACCTCTGTTGCCCAAACTTTGCTGCGCGAGTTGTCGATCTTGATGGCTACCATGGGCCAGCCGTTCGGCGAAACAGCAAAGTCCGTAACCGATCCGTCGGTTTGGACTCGAATGATCTTCCGCTTGAGAATGCTGGTGACCAGAAAAGATCGGGTGCTGGTGTCGTAATCGATGTCTTCCGGAAGCAGATCGGAGTCAGGCAAGACGAAGGCCGGGCTTGACAAAGATATCGGCATTTGATTTGCAGAAAGCCGCGCCATAACTTTTTTGTATCCCGGCAGGTTCTGGATACCTGAATAGCGTTGGTCTCTTCCTCCCAGCAGACCTTCATCTGTCTGGCCAAGATTGGCAAACTTGTTTAGCTCCGCCAAGGCGCCCTGAGCGTCTCCGGAACTCGCGTAGGCGCGGGCTAGCGCTTCAACCACGATGGGTGAGCCGTTCAACAGGTGAAACAGTTCAAGATCGGCGGCAAGGCGGCCCTTATGGTCCCCTGCCGTGGCTGCGGCCTGGGCGCTTTGCTCAAGCTCCTCCGACTGTTGTGAGGCTGTTTTCACTGGCTGAACGGATAAGCCAACCAGTACCAGTGCCAGAATCGCGCAGCTTCGCATAAAAACACTCGAAGAGAGAGTAACACCGCATGATTCACATCCCCGGGGAGATAGGGGGAGGGCGCAGGCCAGGGACGCACCTGGAGCGAAACTCTTTGCCCCGGTGCGGGTTCACACAAGTGGCGGGGAAAGAGGCCAGTCACGATGGAAGCCAATCGAAGAGCGCTTCCACGTATAAGTGGCGAGCCTGAACCCTGGCCTCTTTCGGTGTGAAAGAGAGTAGGAGAACAAGCAAAAATGATACGTGCAAATCACAGATTCATTTCCGTACTGGCCTTGGTCCTGGGAGCATCCGTGTCTGCTTTACCGTATGCGGTTGCAGCTGCGCAGCCTGCCCAGAACGACAATAACCTGCAGGCTGAAGTCATCAACAAGGCGTTGAACAAACCCAACCTGAAGAGCGTTCAGGCCACTACTCATGACGGAGTCGTTACCTTGACCGGAACCGTACCACTATTCGCCCTGAAGCAAGAGGCGGATAAGCGCACGCATAAGATCAAGGGTGTGCAAGGCGTGTCAAACGAGATCCAGGTTGCGGGTACAAACGTTCCCGATTCTGTGCTGGAGGCGAAGCTCACCAAGGCCATAGCCTATGACCGCGTGGGATACGGCACCACGCCGTTCAACGCAATTTCGGTCCAGGTGCAGGATGGAACCGCAACGCTGGGGGGGTTCGCCTACGGACCTGTCGACGCTTCCTCCGCTCTCGCGCTGGCAGCCTACACCCCGGGGGTGAAGAATGTCGTCAACGCGATTCGAGTCGATCCGCTTTCGCCGATGGATGACCGCTCGCGCATCCAGCTGTTCCGGACGATCTACGGATCTTCAACCCTCAGCAAATATGCTATGGACCCGGCAAAGCCCATCCGCATCTCGGTACAAAACGGCAACGTGACGCTCTACGGCGTGGTCGACAATCAGATGGACAAGGATGTTGCTGGCATACGCGCCAACTCCGTACCTGGCATATTCAAAGTGACCAACGACCTCAAGGTCGCAGGGGGCTCCGAAAAGAACTAACCTCCAGGAGCCTTCCACCCTGGGCCCGGCGGGCAACCTGCCCGCCGGGCTCTCGTGAGGTTGCACCACGACTTACCAGGCTGCGGAAAAACTCATTTTCCTGAAGGGTACGGCCTTTAGGCCGAACGTAAATGCTTTGCAATGAATTCGGCTTTAGCCGCTGAGGAACAGCACTTCTCCGCAGCCTGTTACGACAGGTGTAAAACGTGCAGCAGCTATCTGGCTTCGTTCGGCAAATCGACAGGTTTTCCGTGCGGTGTATGTCGATAGGCGTTGGCCCAGGCTTCTTTGCGAGCAAGCATCTCGCTTGGATTGGAGAGCCCTTTCGCAGTCACGAGACGTTCGAGCGCAGCCAGCCAGTGTTCGTAGTAGGCAGAGCCATCGTCCGGATGGCCACGATCCGCCGCGGACTTGAGTTCATCGGCCAGCACCGCCGCCCACTCTTTCCAGGTGAAGTAGCCTTGAGCGGAAAGCCGCACGGCCAGCGCAAAGGCCTGGGCTTGCCAGGGCTCAGCAAAGACGGGACCGCCTTCGTCGCGAGGGAGCGAAGGCAATGAAGCGAGACGGTCGCGATCGGATAGCAGTTCAGGCATGATCGAGGTAACTATCCCACAGATCGATGTAAACAGAATCGCGCGGCGAGGCGGTCTCTCCCCACAACTCCTGCGCCGCAAATTGAACCGAATATAAGTGCTGCGGTTGCTCGCCTAGAAAATGCGCGTTTGTATCCGGGAACACGAAGATCCCGTGGCAGCGGACAACAGCGCCCTTTTTGCCTCTCGCGTATCGCGGCAGGCGCGTGTGGCCCAACGGATTCATATTCCGGGCACGCACCTGCTGGCCCACTGCGAAACGAGCCTTGGCATCCGCTTGCGGCCGCATAAAGTTTCCGCGAAGGGGAGCCCCCGCGGATACGCGAGCGGCGGTAAGAGGCGGAGTTGCCTTCTGCGATCCCGGCGCGGGCTTGCCGCTCTCCATCTCCTCCCGCGTCACCAGCCCAAACTTCACCAGGAACTCCAGGTTGCGGGCTAGCCATCGCTCGTAATAGCTCATCTGCAGATAATCCGCGGGGGGAATAAGCTCGATACCGTAACGGCCTGCGTCGATATTCCACTTACCCCACGCATTCACTGCGCGGTTCATGGCATACACGCGGCCTTCCCAACGCTGATGAAATACGGGTTCGTTCTCTTCGCGCTCGATCGGACCCATGTCTTGCATGCCGCCCATGTCGTGGATTCCGTTCATGGCTTGTCCACCACAGGCGGTGCGACCTTGGCCACCCCGATCATGGAATCCCGCGTGACCAGATCGGCAAGTTCCTCCTCCGTCATCTTCTCTGTGCCCGCCGGCCTTTCCGGCAAGACGAGGTAGCGGATCTCCGACGTGCTGTCGGAGACCCGGACCTCTACGTTTTCGGGCACCTCCAGGCCAAACTCGCGCAAGACGCCGCGGGGATCAATCACGGAGCGCGATCGATACGGCGCCGATTTGTACCAGACAGGAGGCAAACCGAGGATCGGCCAGGGATAACAGGAGCACAGCGTGCAGACTACAAGGTTATGGACGCTGGGGCTGTTTTCGAGCACTACCATGTGTTCCCCTTGCGCCGCTCCATAGCCGAGCTCTGCGATTGCCGCTGAGGCATTGTTGAGCAGCCGTTCCTTATATGCCGGATCCACCCAGGCGCGCGCCACCACGCGAGCGCCGTTGCGCGGCCCAATCTTGTTTTCGTAAGCGTCTACCAGCGCATCCAGGGCGGCACGATCTACCAGGCCCTTTTCCACCAGCAACGATTCCAGTGCCTTGGTTCGCAGCGCCGGATCGGACGGAACGACCTGGTGGTCGTGATGATGGTCATGATCATGTGCGGCCATAAGTTTGCGACAGCCATTACAGTTTTCGGTCGCAACCGAGTTTCTGCTTTGGCATCCTCGATGGCCAATATCTTAACACCCAGCGAGTTGCGCGACGCACGACTGAATCGCGGAGCCGCGCCATCAACGCCCAGGGCTGCCGAAACGGTGGGGTTCGCGGCAGCCCTGGGTTTCGTGGACTTCCACGAAACTTGTAAGCAGTAGCCGGCGGTTACTATGCAACCGGCGCTGACGGAACGAAGGAAAATGCCTCCTCCAGCAAATCAACCGCTCTCTCCAGTCCATCGTTTTCAGCGATATCCTTTTTCAGTTTTTCGGCATTGAGACGATACTCGGAATTGCTCAGAACCTCATCAATGGCCCCTGAGAGTTTGGCTGCAGTGATGCCCGGCAAGTCAACCACGACACCTGTCCTGGTCTGTGCAATCCTCGCCGCCACGCCAAACTGATCGTTGGCAACCGGAAGGGCCACCATCGGCACTCCTTGCGCCAACGATTCGAGCGTCGTGTTTAGGCCGGCGTGCGTAATGCACAAGATGGATCGCTTGAGCAGTTCGAGTTGCGGTGCCTGTTGAACCACAATCGCCTTGGCCGGCACAGACTTGATGTTCGCGGGATGTAGATTCGGACCGATGGAAAGCACCAACTGCAATCCAGGACGATGCCCCACTGCTTCTGAAATCGTGCTGAATACCGCATCCTGGCCATTCATCAGCGTTCCCATAGAGGCGTAGATCAAAGGATCTCCCGTCAGACGGTCCCAGGGAAAGTCTATGTCCATGCGGCCCGATCCATCATGCCAGGGACCGGTGTAATGGAACTGCTTCGGCCAAGCGGCAGCCTCGAAATCAAACTCCCTTGGCATTTGAACCATCCAGGCCAGCCTGGAGATGGTAGCAAACGGATCATTCCAGTCGATATTCAGACCAACCTGCCTGGCATACGCACGGACCACCTCGATACGAGCTTTATCTACCTGAGCAAATTTTTGGACTCCCTCACGGTTGCGCGCCAGCGACTCTCGACTTGTCTCATGTGGCCATGGATACACGCACAGTGGAGTGTTGCCCGAAAGATCGAAGGGGAGTGCATTGGAAATGTGTGCGTATGGCATGCCAAGATGCATAGGGACTACACCCAGACCGAACATAGCTTCATCCAGCACCACGGCATCAATGCCTTTCTTCCGGAGGACCTGTGGCAACTCTGTAAGTGCCATTTCCATAAATTCAGCGATCTTCTGAAAGCTAAACTCGAGCGCCTCCTGGCCCTGCAGTTTGCTCAATGGTTCAAGAGTCCCAGCTAATCCTCCTGGTGGATACAGTTTTTCTCCGAAGGGGACGAAGCGAAGGTCCGCCGCACGAACAAGTGGTTCCACATCGACGATGGTAATCATCACGACGTCGTGGCCGCGCGATCTAAGGCGGCGAGCCAACGCAGTTGTGGGATACAGATGCCCAGGTGCGGGAAGGACTACAAATCCGATTTTCAAGGTGACCTCCTATGAATTCCAGGTCGATGTGGATTGCGGATGCGGCGAGCATCCCATCGACCTGGGCTGAGCCCCCCGAGCTCACTTGCTACAAACCCAAAAGATCGCCTTTTATTCCTCGACAAGCGCCTCCCGCGCATTGCGGGAGTTTCGTGGACGAACGACCCCATCCAACACGAATTCTCCTCGTAGGGAATAATTCCTTCCCTTCCCGTGTCTTCCCTGGTAAGGCCGGTTTTGGCGGCGTCTCTTGCTTCCACCGGCCGCGAGACACCACGAGAATGGAGAACGACTTGAAATGAAAATTGGCTTTATTAGTATGCCGCTCACTGGTCACCTCAACCCGATGATCGCCCTGGCCCGCAAATTGCAGTCCCGCGGACACGAGATCATCTTCATCGGGGTCCCGGATGCCGGCCCCGCCGTCCACGCCGCCGGCCTCGATTTCTTCTCCTGGTGCGAAGAGGAGTTCCCCGCCGGATCATGCGCCGTTGCTCTCGCTCCCGTGGCGAAGCTGCACGGCACCGAGGCAACACGCTGGACGATTCAGGGGGCTGGCAGAGCCTTCTTCCAGGCAGCTTCGAAGCGGCTTCCGCGCGCCATAGCCGAAACGCGCGTTGATGCGCTGGTGCTGGACACGATTCACATGTACCTCGAGGTCGTCCCCATGAGCCTGGGCATTCCGTATGCGCATGTATGGGCCATTTTGAATATCGACTTTTCCGGAACCACGCCTGCTTCTGTGGTGCCGGGGCCGTACGAGAATACTCCCGCGGGACGGGCCCGAAATCTCGATGGCCTGAAGACGAGTGACAACGCATTCTTCGGCCTGGTGCAACCTCTCGCCGAAGAATATGCTGAGCGGGCCGGCCTCATGCTCGACTGGAGCAATCCCCCTGCAACTGTCTCCAGACAGGCTGCAGCCATCGTGTCGCAAACCCCGAAAGAGTTTGACTTGCCCGGCATTCCGTGGCCTTCGCAATTTCACTACACCGGTCCCTTCTTCGACCGTACAGGCCGCGAGGCCATTCCTTTTCCGTGGGAGAAGCTGGATGGCAGGCCGCTCATCTACGCATCGCTGGGAACCCTGGTGAACGGGATGACGAGCGTCTATCAAACCATTCTGGCCGCAGCCGGGCGGATGCCCGAAACCCAGGTCGTCCTAACCAAGGGAAACAATCTCGAGCTCAACGATCTTGGCCCCGTGCCGCGCAACGTCATCGTCGTTGACAAAGCGCCTCAGCTCGAACTCCTCGAGCGTTCCATGCTCTGCATTACGCATGCCGGACTCAACACGGCGCTCGAATCGCTCGCACAAGGCGTGCCCATGGTGGCGATCCCCATCAGCTATGACCAGCCTGGCGTCGCTACGCGCATCGCTTACCACGGAGTCGGCGAGTTTCTTGAAGTCGACAACCTCACCATCGACGGCCTGCATGAGTTGATTCGGAAGGTCCTGCACACTCCTGCCTATCGTGAGAAGGCGCAGTACTTCAGGGACTTGATCGCAAGGCGCCAAGGGCTCGACGTTGCCGCCAAAGCGATCGAGCACGCTTTCGAACAGGCCCTCGAGAACCGTCCTCTGGAGCTCTCTCGCGCCTAGAAGAGGCATCCAAAGCAAACGATCCCCCGCCCCGGGTGTTACCCGGGGCTTCTCGTTCCACGCTCATCGTCACTACGACAATGTGTTTACTCGAAAGTCAGCGATCAGCGGCAGATGATCGGAGGCGATCAGAGCTTTTCGGCTGCGCCAGAGCCGTGCCTGCTCCAGCTCGAGCGGCGGCTCGTAGTAATAATGATCCAAGGAAAGCAGCGGCAGCATCCCTGGGTAAGTGCGTGGGAAGCGCAACCCATGTTGCGGACGAAAGGTCTTGAAGCTTCGACGAAGCAGTCTGGTGGTCAACCCGGTCGTCCACTCGTTAAAGTCCCCGACGATTAATCGGGGATCGCTAAGCTCCTCCTGCCCAAGCACGTCTGCGCTCAACAGGCGAGCCGCCTGAGAACGCCGCTCCGTATAGCTCGTACCCAGATGGATATTGAATACATGGAGCACCTGGTTCGCACCGATCTGGAGGTCTACCTGTAGCACCCCTCGTTCCTCGCGCCTTCGGTGGGTTAGATCGTGGTTGCGCCAGCTGCGTATAGGAAACCTTGACAGTGTCATGTTGCCGTAATGACCGCCGCGCAGAGTGCGGTTACTTCCGAAGCACCAGGAATACTCAGGAAAGGCTCTTGCGATCTGTCGGGCCTGATCGAAGATCCGAGGTCCTTCCGGCGCATCGACAACTTCCTGCAGGCAGAGAATCTCGGCCTGCAGCTCCTGAATGACCGCATTGATGCGGTCCGGCGAAGTCCTGCGATCGAAGCCTCGGCACTTGTGAATGTTGTAAGTAGCCACCCGGAAGCGGGTCACGTCTGCCATTACTGCTGCCGCTCGAGAATCCACCCAAGCAGCTCCGGTGCGCGTTCGGTCACCGGCCGTTTTCTCCATTCGTCGAGCGAAACCCGCCGGCTCTGCTCCAGATCGCCAGACATGTCCCGCTCCAGCCGCTCGGCGAACGCCGAGTCGCAGACGGCGAGGTTGATTTCGTCATTGATCCCGAAGGAGCGGTTATCGAAGTTGGTGGAGCCGACCACCGCCCATCGCCCATCGACGCACAGCACCTTGGCATGAATCATCGCAGGCAGGTACTCGTAGACCTCGGCCCCGGCCTTCAACAGTGGGCCGTAACCGGCGCGGCTGGTGCTGCGCGTGAGGAGATGGTCGCTCTTGCGCCCCGGCACCAGGATCCGCACCTTCACTCCCCGGTCTTCGATGGCCCGGCATAACTCACGCATCAGGCTCTTGTCAGGCAGAAAGTACGGCGTGGTGATGGAGATGCTGCGCTTGGCCGAGGCCAGGAGCAGTTGAAACAGGATGCGGGCCCGCGTGGAGCCCCCGACCGTAGGCGTGCTGTTGATCACCATGGCAGCCGTCTTGTGCGGCCAGGCTATTTCGGGAAAATAAGCGTCGCCGGTGAGCAACTCGCCGCAGGCGGCCAGCCAGTTTTCTGCGAAGGTCGCCTGCAAATTCGGGACTGCTTCCCCCTGAACGCGGACCACCGTGTCACGCCATCGTGGCTGCCCTTGCGCACCTGAGAACCATTGATCCGCAATGCCGGCACCCCCGATGAAACCGATTTGACCATCCACAATCAGCAGCTCCCGGTGAGTGCGATTGTCCAGCTGGGTCATGCGGTACCACGCCGGCGAGTTATACCAGTTGACCTTGCCACCTGCGTCGAGCAGTGGGCGAAAGAACGCCCGGGTCACACTGGCGCTTCCGAAGGCGTCCAGCACCACATTGACCGCCACGCCGGACCGCGCCCGTTCTGCCATTGCCTCCAGATACTGGCTCCCGATGGCGCTCTTCTGAAAGATGTATGCTTCCAGATTCACGCTGCGCCGGGCATTGCGGATCGCCTCCAACTCGGCGGTATAGAAGGCCGGTCCATTCTTCAATACTTCCAGGCTGCCTGCACGGTTTACTTTGGCATCCACCATCGATTCAAGCAGGACGAGGAAGTTTGGCGAGTCGTTGGCGGGCAACTGCTCCCGATTGGCAATGTCGTACTTTGGAGTAGGGCCGAAAATGCCTGAGAGCAAAAAACACGTGAGGAAGATGAGCGCGATCACACCCACCACGAAGAGCCCAGTCGGTATCGAGATTAAAATGACTGTAGCGTACAAGAAAGCGACCCCTCTTTCACAGGGAGTTCGGTCTCCCAATTATCGGTCACAAGCTCTCTGCGAATCTTAGATGCGCTTCAGCTCGCGCCGGTTCGCTACAGTTTGTTGGCATTAAGGCGCTCAAGTACTGGCAAAAAGCTACCCCCACCAGGTTTCTCCTTTTTCCATATGTGATTTAAGCCAGTCCTCGTTGATTTCGAGGCCCAGCCCTGGTCCTTCGGGGACGAGAAACTTACCATTGTGCAATGCAGGCTTCACTCCCAGCGCCATATTCTCCTTGTAGCCACGGAAGGCTCCCAGGACGTTTTCTACTTTGAACAAGTTCGAAGTAGCCGAGGCCAGATGCATGGCCGCGTAGAACTGAATCAATGAGCTAGGGCCGCTATGGAAGCCAACAGGAGTGCGTGTCAGGCTTGCGTATTTGGCGATGTCGCGGCACGCCGTGATGCCGCCGGCGTAGGCCATATCCGGGTGAATCATATCGACCACCTGGTTGTCTAGAAACGGTTTAAACGCACCCACCAACTCAAGGCGCTCGCCCGTGAGGACAGGCACCCTGGTCGAGCGCTTCAGCTCCAGCCACGCCTCGGAGTACAACGTCGGTAGCGGATCTTCGATCCACAAAAGATCGGCAGGCTCCACGGCCTGGCAAAGCCCAATGGCACTACGTGGATCGAACTGTGCCAGGCAATGCATTGCGATATCGATGTCGTCGCCTACAGCCTCGCGCACGTTCATGTAACCTTTGCCCGCTCGACGAAAATCCTCGCCGTCCAGAGTCGTGCTGTACGGGAATCCGCCTTTGCCCGTTGTACGAAACGCATGGACGAGCGTTGAACCGACAGCCGGCCCAGTAGCGGCGCCGGCAGCAGGCGCGGTCGATCCGGCGCGGACGAGCGCGTTAAATTTGAACGCCGTCAAACCGTCGGGTTCGCTTTTAACGCGGTCTGCCCACGCGCGGCATTCGCCTTTGTCGAGCATGTTTGCGATCATTCCGTGCCCATACACCGGAATCTCCTTCTGTATAGGACCGCCGAGCAGCCTATAGACGGGAAGCCCCAGGATCTTTCCGGACAGGTCCCATAGTGCGATATCTACGCCTCCAATGGTGGGAATGTGTGCCTTGTAGGGGTGCTGCACCCCGGTCATAGCATAAAAATGCTTTTCGATCGCCAGCGGATCCTCACCGATCAGCGCCGGCTTCATCGTCTCGATAATTGCGCGACAGGCTTGTGCAGAGAAACCGGCCTCGCCATATCCGGCCAAGCCCGCATCCGTTTCAATTTTCACCAGGCAGCCATCGCCCGTATTGTCGAGACCGAGGGTCTTGATATCTGTTATCTTGACCATCTTTGTAAAAGGAGCGGCCAGGGCTTTGAATTGCATTAGCCACGGGGCGGTCGACAGGCTCAAGGCTGTTTTGACGAGATGGCGGCGCGTAATTTTCATGCGGCTGACACTACCACAAGCTCTCGCGCACGCACCATAGGAATTTTAGCCCGAACTGCATACCTCAGGGATGAGAGGTCTGGAGCCTGTGCCATAGCAAGGCCAGAAGGAACAGGGCGCGAAAACTGCAGATCTCTCAGCTTCTTCCTAATGACGAAAGGCGCGGCGAGTGCTGTGGTATCGCAATCAAGCCAAAACCGGGCTTGAATGGGGCACCCAGCCGTGTGGGTGGGGAGAAAGTGGACCGAGCGGCCGCCGTTCTGCGATTCATTTATTAGCGCCTTTGAATACCGGGGTGGAGAATAGGTATCATCTTCCCTTGACCTCCATTAGGAGCCTGCGAGGAGAGATCAGTGTTTTCCGTCGAAGGTGTTCGAAAATTCCATGGTTGGACACATGCCAGTCTCGGCTTGGTCCTGGACCACCTGTCCACAATGGCCGCGGACGATTACGTGAAGGAAGTATCCGGTTTCGGTTTCCGCACCCTGCGTGAACAAACGATTCATATCTTCAACTGCGAAGGGTTTTGGCTTCACACGCTCCAGGGGTTACCGTACGCCGACCGCACCATCGGGCAATGCCCGGCCCTGGCCGATGTAAGAGGGTTGCAGAAGGAAGTCAGCCAATCGACCCATGCTTATTTGTCGATCTTGACAGATCAACAACTCAATACGGATACGGAGCTTCATTTCTCCGATGGAGACGTCGCCGTCCGCACCCCGGCACTCGTCCTCCATCATGTGCTGACGCATGCCTTTCACCACAAAGGCCAGATCGTCGCCATGTGTCGTGTGTTGGGTCACCCTGCACCGGACACGGATCTGAACCGGTTTGAATGATCAAGAGGGTCCCCGGCTGACTAGAACGCTGGGCCCACCGCGATACCGGCGGAGGCTGTCTTGTTCAGCCAGATCTGGTACTCGTTGTCCTCTATCGCAGGCGTAATGGGTCGAGCCGCCAGGACGGAGTTGGTGGAATAGTCGCCGGGCGACGCAGGGAAGGATTGGTCCTTACGATAGCCTGACTGGGCGCAAGAGGAGTTCCAGCACGCCCAGCCGATGAGATTGTCGTGCATGGTGTTGTTGTAGATGCTTCCAGTGGCGACGCCATCTCCGTTGGCCATGCCTACGTGTTGCGCGGCGAGCCTGGTTCCATCGGCCAGCATTCCGCTGGAGATGACACGATTGTTTGCGGCGACGTTGTCGTGACCGGCGGTGAACGCAATGCCATAGCTCACGGTGCCGACCACCTGGTTGTCGTGGATGCTGTTGAAGGCAGGTGCTTGCTGCGCGCTGTCGTCCGGGCTGCCCTCGGTCTTGATGCCGCCGCCCTGATAGTCCGCCTCTGCAGCCGTATAGGGATAGGCGCCTTGAATGTAGGTATCGTGGATCTCGAGTGGTTGGTTGGGCGTTCCACTCGAGCGCTTGACGGCTATGTTATCCGCAACCAGGCTGCGGCCGGGATAGTTGATCACTTCGTTCCAGCCCACGTCGATACCCGGCACAGCCTGGACGTTGTCCAGTTCGATAAAGCGTGAAACGCTGTGGTTATCGCCTACTCCCGGCAGGTAACCGCCCTTGCCATCGCTGAGCAGGCCATTCAGGTTGCGCGCCCGGTTGGCACGGATGACGATGGTCTGCTGTCCGTCCCGATTGCCGGAATAACCGTGCACCAATACTCCACCCCCTGCATTCTCAACGTAATTATTCTCCACATCGAGCCGTGCCGGGGAGGACGCTTCGAGCAGAACGCCATTCGCCTGGCCCTTGACCCCTGGGTTCGCTGCAACACTGACACTGTTGCGGACGGTCAAATCAGCGCCGGGCACACTGGCCCTGATCAAATCCGCAACACTGCTGATGTGCGCGTTCTCGATGACCACGGGAGAGCAGGTCGCCACGGTGACAGCCGGCGTCTTGCTATCCGTGCTCTGCCAGTTTCCAGAGTAGGTGCCGGCTTCGGTAATGACGATGGGGCCGCTCCAGTTCACTTCGCCAATGCTGCTCACCGCCTGCGCCAAGGCCTGGCGACCCTGGTAGCTGCCAGTGATGGTTGCCTTTCCGGTGGCCAGTCCTGAAAGCGACCCGGAAGAACTTGCGGTAATGGTACGTGTATCCGACGACGTCCAGGCAACGTCCGTGGTGACATCTTTGGTCGAACCATCGCTGAAGGTGGCAATCGCCTTCAACTGGGTTGTGCTGCCGATCGCGACCGTTGCTTGCGCAGGAACGATGGCTACAGAAGCCAACTGCGCTGCGTTGCCTATCGCCGTGGTTTCCGCTGGCGCGATTGCATCTGTCCTGCGCACAGCAGAGCTGAGCTTACCACCAGGCTGCTTGACCATCGAGCTGGCGGCGGTATAGCTTGCGCTCACCACGGAGCTGGGTACATAGCCATAGCCTGACGGATAGCTCCTCGGGTTTGCCCCCTGACCCCACATCCCGATCGCATTCACGGTAGTTCCCGGGTTTACCGCGAACGGACCGGTATACAGCGTCGAAGAGGTAGTGGGCGTGCTTCCGTCCGTGGTGTAGTAGATGGAATGGTTCGTGCCGCTGTCGGCGAGGGTTACAGTGGTCGCGCCTGAGATCGCGCCTCCCGCAGGCGAGATAGTCGGAGCGGTGCTGGTTACCGGCGTGATGGTTGTGCTGATGGTGTTTCCGCTCTGCGTTGGGGTGGTGGTCGCCCCCTCGTTTTCGTTGCAGATGGCGCAACCTTCCTGACCGCCTATGTATGGACCCTCGATGGTTGTGTTCTCAACTTCCCACGGTGGACCGCCAAGGCCCCAAACGATGCCGTTGGCCCAATAGCCTTGAATCAAATCATTATTGGCCTGGGCTCCGTTGCCCCACCACTCGATGGCATAGGCGATGTAGGCGCCCGCGGGTGCGGTGTTCGCCAGCAGGACATTGTTATTGATGAAGGGCACAGTGGCGCCGCTGATGCCGGCGCAGCACGCCAGGGAGAATCCCATGGTGAAGGTTGACGGAGCAAACGCGTTCTCATACGAGTTGTATTGCAGAGTAACGTTAGAAGCATTTTGGGGCTGCATTTCCGCCGCTATGCGGTGAATGTTATTAAAGTCGTTCCACTGCGCAGTGAAGTTGGTCCAGCTGGGCGAGGTGGAACCAGTGCAATTGTTGCCGTAGCACAAAACGTGAAAGCCTTCTTCCAGGTGGGTGAAGACGTTGTTTTCGACGGTAATGCCATTCAGGTTGCCCTGGAAAAAGATTCCGATGCAGAGGCCGCCCTCATCAGTATTAACCGACATCACCGCGGAGCACGACGAGGGATCACCAAAGGTGTTGTTGGTGACACTGACATTGCTAAGAGTGCCTCCGTTCACCCCGTTGAAATAGATTCCCATGTCGGCCCATTGATTCAAGTCGGCGGGAAGGTTGGTGAATTGATTTTGCGTGACCGTGATACCCGACATCGGTGCAGTCACAAAGATTCCACCTGTGTTCTCGAAATGCAGATAGCCGATGGTGACGGGAGTAGAGCAATTGCCTACTGCGAATATCGCGTTGCCGGTATAAGTCGCAGCCAGGATCGCGGTTGCTGGGGATGCGGTCGGGCCCGTAACGGTTACGTTGCAAGGGATATTGATAGTCGCCGAGATGTTATAGGTGCCCGCAGCAAAGACGATCAATGCGCAGCTTGGGGCACTCGCAATTGTGCTTTGCAGCGTGCTCTGGCTCATGCTGCTGTTGACGTTGATGGTCGGACCGCCGCACCCGCTCAGGGCTGGACTGGTCGGAGAGGTCGGTGGGGGCGTTGGTGAATTAACGACAACGGTGTTGTGCGCAGTCGCAGACGAATAGTCAGTGGTGTCGGTAGGAGTAAAGGTGGCTGTCAACTGCAGAGTGCCGGCTGCGGGAACACTACCCGTCCCAGGATTGTAAGAGAAGGCCCCGGGCACATTCGCGGTGGCGTCCAGCTGAGCTGAGCTCAGAGCTGTCCCTTGCGTGATGGCCGCGAGCGCGGGCCAGGAAATCGCCGGGGTGACTTGATTCACTTTGAGCTGCACCGTGGCTGTCGCTGAAGAATAGGTGGTCGTGTCGGTTGGCGTGAAGACTGCAGAAAGTGTCTGTGTGCCCACTTTGAGCACGGTGCCGGCAGCCGGCGTGTAAGCGAAGGTTCCGGCCACGTTAGCCGTCGCGTTCAGTTGCGTGCTGCTCAATGCAGTGCCATAAGAGATGGCTGAGGGCGTGCTCCAGCTGATGAGGGGAGAATTCTTGCCTGTGTTCCCGGCCTTAACAGAGAGTGAATTGTGCGCTGTGACGGACATATAATCGGTCGCGTCGGAGGGTGTAAACGTAGCTGTCAGTGTTTCTGTGCCAACCGCAGGAATGGCGCCCGCAGCCGGGCTGTATAGGAAGGTACCGGGCACATTCGCCGCCGCATTCAGCTGTATCGCACTGATGGCAGTTCCCTGTTGAATGGCAGATGGTGCGGGCCAGGTGATCACTGGATTGGTCTTACTCACCGTAAGCTGCACCGTCGCCGTCACTGCAGAATAGGTGTTGGTGTCGGTTGGAGTAAAGAGAGCGGTGAGCGTCTGCGTTCCCGCTTTGAGCACGGTACCGGCAGCCGGTGTGTAGGCGAAGGTTCCGGCCACATTGGCCGTGGCGTTCAGCTGTGTGCTGCTCAATGCAGCGCCATAGGAGATGGCCGCGGGCGTCGCCCAGTTGATGAGCGGAGAGCTCTTGCCGTCCGCCGCATTCACAGTGAGTGAATTATCCGCGGTGGCAGGGGTATAGTCGGTCACGTCGGAGGGTGTAAACGTAGCCGTCAGTGTTTGCGTGCCCACGGGAGGAACCATGCCCGCGGCTGGGCTGTAGGAGAAGGTACCGGGCACATTCGCCGAGGCATTCAGCTGCGCCGCACTGATGGCCGTTCCCTGCTGAATGGCGGATGGCGGAGCCCAGGCGATCACCGGAATGGCCTGATTCACAGTGAGCTGCACCGTAGCTGTCGCTGCAGAATAGGTTTTTGTGTCGGTTGGCGTGAAGACCGCGGTGAGCGTCTGATTCCCTGCTTTGAGCACCGTCCCAGCTGCCGGCGTGTAGGTGAACTTTCCGGGCACATTCGCCGTGGCGTCCAATAAAGCGCTGCTCAGTGCCGTACCGTATTGGATGGGCGACGGCGTACTCCACGTGATGGCAGGCGTGGTCGTAGTTGTTCCCGCCGCCGTGATTGTGACCTGTGCCGAGGAACTCAAAGTCTGCGCTGCGGACGCAGCAGCCGATGAGGACTGGCCGGCCGGAACGGCCATGACATACGCTGCCTGCACGGTCAGCGCCCCGGGCGCTTTGGCGGTCAGTACACCAGTGCCCAACGTCGCTAACGAGGGATCGGACAACGTCCATTGCGTGTTTGAAGTTACATCCTGTGTCGTGCCGTCGCTTAGATGCGCGGTGGCCTGCAGAGTTACTGCGCCGCCCACACTTACTGTTGCAGGCGTTACCTTGATCGACAGTAGGTTCAAGGTGGTCGACGAGGGATTAGAGCATCCAGCTAACAGAATGAACAAAGCACTTACTAACACGGAACACGCGCGTGCAACAGGGGGGATGCGCATTTACATTGCCTCGTCAACGTGCGGAATTTCCAAGTACCCAGGCCTGAAGAAGAAGGTCAGAGGGCGCAAGCGGTCGTTCGCGTCGTGAGACACGTTGTTCCGCTAGCGGACATTTTGGTTATCTACTTTGGTGCTACCTTGCCGTGCATGCGGGGGGGACAGCAATCACACCAGAGCGTCATTACGCAAGTTTGTAAGGAGCTTATTGCAAAGGACTTGGGTGGGAAGTTTTTGCCGGACGTGAGAGTATTTTGGGGCGCTGCCAGGTGAAATTTGTCATTACCTTGGTTACAAACGATCTAAGGGTTTGGAAATCAACATGCAGCGCAGCGATAAAGAGAAATAGAACGGCTGGGAGGCGCCGTATTTATGCGCGGGAAGAGCGCTTTATCGCTTTGTGAAGGAGTCTGGACTCTCATCACGCGCTTCAGCGCTGGCAATGCTAAAGCCTGATGAGCCCTGCGTCAGAGTGGCGCCTGGGGAGCTCGTCGGTTGAAAAACTCCAACCAGCATGGGTAAATTAAGCACCGTCGAGGTCCTTCGGCTCCGCGTCCACGGCAAGCCGAGGCAGGCAGGATGACGATTCTGTGGGAGTTTTAGTGAAAAATGTGGCGTGCAGATGGCTTGCTAGCTTCGGGGACGCGGCCAACGGGCCTCGACGACGGTCGAAATACCACCGCGGGGACGGAACTCCCCTTTCACAATGGCCCATACCGGGTCGCAGGCCTTAACTACATCCTCCAACACCTGATTGACGACATTCTCCTGAAAGATGCCGAGGTTGCGGTATGCGAACAAATATTCCTTCAGCGATTTTAACTCCAGGCAACGCTGCCGCGGCATGTAGCGCACCGTCAGGACGCCGAAGTCGGGCAAGCCGGTTTTTGGGCACACCGAGGTGAACTCAGGGTCGTCCACCAAAATCTCATATCCAGGAAATTGATTCTGCCAGGTTTCAATGGCGGGAAAAGGAAAATCAAGGCCGGCCGCCGCGTGCTCATCAGTATAACGAGTCGTGTTACCCATCACCCCATTATACGGCCCTCTCAGGGCTGCTCAGCCGTCGAGAAACCGCAACACTTAACCATCCAGAAAACCACGCCTGAGCGCGATCGTAACCGCATGAGTACGATCATTGGCCTGAAGCTTGGCGAGGATATTTCTCATGTGGCCTTTGACCGTCTCTTCACCAATGCCCAGGGCCGATCCGATCGCTTTGTTCGAGCTGCCCGCGGCAACTCTTTTGAGCACTTCCAGCTCCCTGTCTGTCAATGCATCGGAAGCGACGTGCTCGGCAATGCCTGCGGCCACATCGTTGGGTATTCGTCGCTGACCAGCGTGGACCCGCCGGATCGTATCCACAAGTTCCTTGCGCATGGTTCCCTTCAGCAGGTAGCCGAACGCTCCCCCTTTCAGCGCACGCGCCGCCTGCACATCTCCTGAATAGGTCGTCACCACCACAATGCGCGCAGAGGGAAAACTCTGGAGGATGACCAGCATCGCGTCGATGCCATTCATGCCCGGCATTTGCAGATCCATCAGCGTTACATCCGGCCGATGCAGGCGGAAGAGGTCGATGGCTTCCTGTCCGGTGGCAGCCTCTGCTACCACCATCATGTCCTTTTCCGCCTGGATAGCAAAGCGAACGCCCTCGCGGATCAGGTCGTGATCGTCGACAGTAAGAATCTTGATTACGCCGGTGTGAGACGCTTCCATCGCAATGCCTCTCGACTGCCCAGTATATGCCCGGCAGAAAATTCTTCGCCCCTCGAAAGTGTTGGAAGCAGGGGGCTCTCAAGGTAGGTCCGGAACTCTACCCGCATCGGCTAGCCTTAGCGTGTGCAACGACTCTACGCCACATTTCCAGATGGCCAACCGGGTGTGGCCCTGCTTCTGCTGCGCATCTCGCTGGCTTGGATCCTGCTTATCCAGGGAGTTCACTATTGGCAATCGCACAGCTCCGTGGCGGCAGGAGTGTCCGGCTGTTCTTCACTCCTTCTGGTTTTAGGCCTGTTTACTCCCTTTACCGCCACCTTTAGCGTGATCGCCGGCGCGATGGGCCTATATCTATGCGACGGCTGTGACACAATTAACTGGTCTTTTGTTCTAACCGTAATTGCTGCGCTGGGGATGTTAGGGCCAGGTGCTTATTCCCTGGATGCCCGCATGTATGGCAGGCGACAGGTGACCGTACCCACGGGCCACGATCGATGAGGGGGGAATGGCCCGCAACCGATGCACGCTTCCAGGCTCGCAAGAAGGCTCGCACCGAAACCTCATCGCCGCCACATCCATTTCTGGAAGCCTGCCGGTAAATCGGTCATGGCACGGCGGGCCCGGTTGCCCCGGCGTCTTCGCCAGAACGCTTCTCTGCGCGTTTCATTGTGGCTGGCTGTGGCCATCTCTGCTTTTGTTGGAACACCCGGCCTGCGAGCGCAGGATAATCCGCGAAACGCAAGCCCGCCCATTCACGAACCGCAGATTACCCTGGAACCGCCCATCAGCCCACCCGTGATCGCCGGAACGGATATCCGCTTTTACCGCACTGTGACGGGTGACGGACTCTCCCAGGTCCGCGCCTCGCAGATCCTGCAAGACGATCAGGGATTCATGTGGTTCGGCACGCAGTATGGGCTGAACCGCTACGACGGCTACAAATTTAAAGTGTTCCTCCATGACCCCGCAGACCCCAGGAGCCTGAGTGGGGTGTTTATCACTGCTTTGTTCAAGGACAGATCCAGCGTCATTTGGGTCGGATGCAATCAATTTCTGGATAGGTATGATCCAGCCACCGAGACGTTTACCCACTACCGCATCCAGGCGCCGAACGCTAAGACCGGGCAGCTCACCATCCAACGCATCAGCCAGGACAGCACGGGACTGTTCTGGCTGGCAACCACCAATGGTCTTTTCGCATTTGACCCAGTTGCAGGCGTGGTTGGCACGTATCGCCATGACGCGAACAATCCCCTTAGTTTGAGCAGCAGCGATGTTAAGTCGAGTGGCGAAGACCGTGAGGGCAACTTCTGGGTTGTGACCCGCGAGGGAGTGGACAAATTCGACCGCAAGACGGGGACCGTTCTGCTCCATGTACCCCAATACGAACCGCGGGAAAGCCTTTTCTATGAAGATCGTTACGGCACCTTTTGGCTGATCCACGCGCTGGGTGACGGCCTCGCGGTGCTCGATCGCAAGACCAACAAGCTAACGCCCATTCGGTTACGCAAGAGTCCCTCTTCCCCTACAGCTCTTTCGGGATTCGTCGCCATCCTCGAAGACCGGGACGGAGTGCTTTGGCTGGGCAGCCAGGGCGGTGGCCTCTTCCGTTTTGATCGCGACCATCACCGATTCATCCAGTATCGCAATGAATCCGGCAATCCAAATAGCCTGGCTGAGGATTCAGTGATCTCTCTCTACGAAGATAGCGGAGAGAACATCTGGGTCGGTACGGGAGCGCAGGGGCCAAATCTGTTTTCCAGGAAGAAGACGAGCTTTGAATCTCTCCCGCTCCTGCCGGGGACGGCGGACTACGCAAGAGACACCTTAGTCGGTGCGGTCTTGAAGGACAAGAATGGCGACTTGTGGATGGGGCAAAGGATATTGCGTCGACTCAGGCCGGACGCCGATGAGCCATCCATCTACGTGACCAAGGCTTTCGGAACTATCACTCACGTAATCTCTTTGACTGAAGACCACTCTGGTGGTATCTGGGTAGGAACGTTTGGTGATGGCCTTAGCCGGGTTGATGAAAAAACAGGACAGGTAAAGACCTATCGTCACGATGCGGCGGATCCATCAAGCCTGAGCAGCAATATAGTGCCGTCACTATTGATCGACCATTCGGGCGTCCTCTGGGCTTCCACCTGGGACGGCTTGGACCGTTTTGACAGTAAGACCAATCGCTTCACCGTCTACCGGCCAGATTTAGAGGAAGTACCCCTCTACATGGGGATTACAGAAGACAGTCACGGTGTTCTTTGGATCGGGACCGACGCCAATGGAGTACAACGGTTTGATCCTGCCACGAACCAGTTCAGTCTGTATGCGCACGATGTGGCAAACCAGGCAACCGTCAGTGACAGCCGGGTGAACTCAGTGTTCGTCGACCATGCCGGCGGCATGTGGCTTGCCACCCAGAACGGGCTAGATAAATTTGATCCCGCAAGCGGCGTAGCTCAACCGTTCTATGAACGGGATGGGCTCAGCGGCAATGTGGTCGCTTGCATTCGAGAGGATGGAGAAGGAAAGCTATGGATGAGCACGAACAAGGGAATCTCCAGCTTCGACCCACGAAGCCGGTCTTTCCGGAACTACTTTACCGCCGACGGCCTTCCGGGTCCTGACCTGACCGCGTGGCCTACATGCTTCAAGAGTCCGGATGGGGAAATGTTCTTTGGCGGCTTCAGCGGAGGCGTCGCCTTCTATCCCAATCAAATCACAGAAACAACGTGGACCCCACCGGTGGTCTTAACGGATCTTCGCGTGTTGGGTCATGGCGTTGGGGTTGGGCAGAAGTCACCGCTCAAGAAGGTGATTACCCAATCAAATGAGGTGGTCCTCAATCACAATCAGACCATGCTTTCGCTGGAATTTTCTGCGCTGAGTTACCTCAATCCTTCGTCGACACGGTATCGCTACAAGCTGGACGGACTTGATACGGATTGGAATCAGACGGGCAGCAACCAACGCGTGGTGACGTATACCAGTCTACCTGCCGGCAAATTCACATTCAGAGTGCAGGCGGCGACTGGTCACGGTGCGTGGAGCGAACCAGGGGTTACTTTGCTCATACAGATTCTGCCCGCCTGGTGGAACACCTGGTGGTTCCGGTGTCTGTACGTTTCATTGTTGTTGTTATTGGCCTCTCTTCTCTATTGGTACCGCGTGCATCAGCTGACCCAGCAATATTCGATCCGTCTCGAAGATCGCGTAGGCGAGCGCACCAGGATTGCTCGCGACCTGCACGACACGCTTCTCCAGGGATTCCACGGTCTGATGCTTCGCTTTCAAGTAGCGACAGGAATGATTCCCGAAGGCTCGAAAGCACGCAGCGTATTGGAGGACGCTTTGGATCGCGCCGATATTCTGCTGAGCGCTAGCCGGGACCGGATCCGGGATCTGCGTCATGAGACTGGGCCAGTGACGCCTTTGGCGGAGGCGCTTGCCGAAGCCGGGCGGGAGTTTCAGAAGGACAGTCCGATCGCTTTTGGGGTGATTGTTACGGGAGTCCAGCGAGAATTGGATTCCATGATTCGCGACGAACTGTTTCTCATCGGGCGAGAGGCTATCGTCAATTCTTTTTGCCACTCTCAAGGATCCAGGATCGAGGTCGAGGTGGACTTTGATCGCTCGGCGGTGCGCCTGCGCATTCGGGATAACGGCCGGGGTATCCCCGAGGACACCTTGCGTGCCGGTGGTTCCGTAGGCCACTGGGGCCTCTCCGGAATGCGCGAGCGCGCGGAGAAGATGGGTGCCCGATTCCGCTTGTGGAATCGATCCGGTGCGGGCACGGAAGTAGACGTGACGGTTCCTGGGGCCATTGCCTATGGCGATCGGCGTGGAAGCTCAGTCGGCTATTGGCTCAAGGCGGTGGCTAATGCCGGACGGCGAGTCTTTCCGAGGAGAGATAAGGAGTAGGGGTTAGTGAGCCTCCCGGAGTAGGAGTCCCCGCATTCGAGGACGGCCGAACGTTACCCAGGACTGCATCGCTCATAGTCATTTCAGAGGTAGAAGTACCCCCAGGGATGATTGAACGTGCGATGGCATAACGGTTGAGGGTCTTCCTGATCCCTCATTTCTGATTTTTGAGGCTCGGTGTCAATTTGCGCAGAACGAATTCCTGGAGGATGCCGTTGGCCATGTTGGCGCTGAAGTCCACAGCAAACGTGTTGAACACCAAACCCACACCGCGATTCGCCGGCGGGTAATACGCATTCGCAATGGCGCCCGAAGTCAGATAGCCGCCGAGGCTGGAAATGTTCGGCTGCCAGAGGCCGTTGTCACCCTTGCAGATGATAGGACTCGAAAGCGCATGCAACAGGCGAGATTTCGT
Organism: uncultured Acidobacteriaceae bacterium; assembly: GCA_963721125.1. Classification (GTDB taxonomy): domain Bacteria; phylum Acidobacteriota; class Terriglobia; order Terriglobales; family Acidobacteriaceae; genus PALSA-350. The sequence goes on from CAVRHZ010000002.1 coordinate 1,740,253, forward strand.
TGTGCCGGTACCCTGATAAAAGTACCGCGGATCTTGGTGCAGGATGGCTGGGAGAATCGCACCACCAATCATGATGTCCGTGAGGTCATTGGTGTAGACAGCTCCAAATCGCTGCCCGTACCCCTTCCACCCCTGAACGTATTTGGGGTAGTCGCTGGCTTGATTGGCGGCAGCGAGAAAACTTGTGCCGGCAAAGGTGACCGGATCGATAGAAACCTTCAATGCCAACTCAAATTTCAACTTAGCGGTGAGCGGCACGTCATTGTGATCGTAGACCGTATAGAAGTTGGGGATAAAACCCAAGACCCGCTGTTGCTCCTCCAATTTTACCTGCGCCGTGGCTATCTCCGCGCGAGAAGCTGTCACGGTGACGGAAGCGTTCTCGCCTTGCAGCCTGAGCTTGATATCGTTGAGTGGTGAGACCTCTCCGGGCTTGAGCACCAGGGTGTCGGATCTCCAGTCTGCGAAGCCCTGCGCGCTCACCGTCACATGGTAGGGAACTCCCGGCTTGACGATGAATTCAAAGGATGCGTTTTCGTTCGCTCCGACTGAGCGAGAATCCTGCTGGCTGGGTCCTTCAAGAGCAACGGTCGCGCCTGGTATGAGCGCGCCGCCCGCGTCGGTTACACTACCACTGATACGTCCCACCTGTGGTTGAGGCGCAAACAGTTCCTGGGCCCGCGCTGCTAGCCCGGCCACGAGACAAATCGAAACTGCAAAAAAACATACTTTCCATCTCAGTATGGGTGCCTTCCTCGCCCGCCATTCATCCGCCATCGCTTTTAGATGACCGGAGAAGATGCCTGGATTCACTTCACGCCTCGCGCTTCCGGGTAGTTTTTGCTCTCGTTTTAGACGACGTGGTTATCACCATCGATGCAAACTTGCGATGAAAATTTCGTCGTTTATGGTCTCGAAGATTCGATGAGTCTTCCAGGCTAGATGCCGCATCAAAAAGCGTCATGGATTCTCAGGTCTGCAAGAAGACAGGCCCCCGCCAGACCGTAGTGACATCTGGTGTTTGACCCTCACTGATACCTCAACACTTCGCCCCCAGTTTTATTCCACCGAATGGCAGATTGGGGAATCTAACGCATCATGCGGGTACAAAGGGGCTTAGTCGGTCTGATCGTAATTCTGCAGGCGGTGCTTTTTCTGTCGCACTTTCTTGTCTATGAGACGTGGACATTTTCGCCCGCGGGGAGCGATATCCCCGCGACGTTGTGGATCAAGCTGGTTCTCGGCCTTCTGTCGGTGAGCTTTGTTCCCGCTTCCCTGCTTGCCTTCCGCTATACAGATGTTGGAGTGCGCGCGTTTTACAGGATTGCTGCCGTGTGGTTGGGTTTCCTGACATTCCTCTTCCTGGCCGCTGTTTTCTCCTGGATAGTTTTCGGAGTTGCCCGGCTGGCTGGGCTGGACGTGAGCTTCCATCGGATGGTGGAATGGCTGTTCGGCGCTGCAGCATTGGCGGGCCTCTACGGAGTTTTCAATGCAAGCTGGACGAGAATCACTCGAACGACGGTGCGACTCGCGAACTTGCCACCGACGTGGCGGGGACGGAGGGCGGCGCTTATCAGCGACCTGCACCTGGGGCATGTGCGAAACGGCGGCTTTCTACGGCGGATGGTGGCGAAGATTTTGAAGGAAGAGCCGGACGCGATTTTTATAGCCGGCGATTTGTATGACGGCACGGCCATCGACGTCCGGCGAGCGGCGGAACCGTTGAGCGAGCTCGTGGCTCCACACGGCGTGTATTTTGTCGCGGGAAACCACGAGCAGTTTGGGGATGAGAGCAAATATCTGCATGCTATCGCCGCAGCCGGGGTGCGCGTGCTTATCAATGAGAAGGTGGATGTTGACGGTTTGCAGATCGTTGGTGTGCCGTACCGGAACGCGGCGCAAGGCGGGCATTTTACTTCGGTGCTCCAAGGCATCGGCCTGGACCGCAATCGCGCGAGTATTCTACTGACGCATGCACCCGACCATCCGGGAATTGCGGAGGCTGCGGGCGTTTCTCTGCAGCTATCCGGGCATACGCACCTTGGGCAGTTCATACCCTGGAGTTGGATGGCGCGGCGGATATACCGCCAGTTTGTCTACGGCTTAAGTCAGATCGGCAAGATGCAGGTTTTCACTTCAAGCGGAGCGGGAACCTGGGGACCGCCGCTGCGGCTCGGATCGAATTCCGAAATTGTCGTGCTTCAGTTCGAGTAAAGTTCACTGGCTGTGGGCGGCCGGCCGGGATCTACGCGCAGAACTCGCCTGTTTGCTCTGGCTGCGTTGAGATGCGCTCTGCCGACTCTCGCGATATGGGCGAACGCACGTACAAGTCTTCGGCAGCCGCTTGCCGTTTGTCGACCCCCAGATTCCTGACGCGCCAATCCTGGTAAAAACCGTGCGCGACGCAGAGTTCCGGCACCTGCGCCAGCCGCTCATCGGATACGACGCGGGCAAGAAAGAGCGTGTGATAGTCGAGCCGGTGTACCCGCTCCACCTTCAGCTCGCGAACCCTGCATGCAAACAGAGGCACGGGGATCTTGAAGATCTGAGAAGGGCGCGTTGCGAAGGGAAGCTGCTTCCAATCGATGGTGGGCCGGTTATGGTTGGGCCCTAACAAATAGGCGATGGGGGCTTGCTTCATGGGAACGCTGCTGAGCACGACGCGCCTGGTTCGCTGGACAAACTTCTCGGGCAGGTAATTGTGCTTGAGGCAGAAGCCGAAGTAATCCCGGTTGAGGTCGCCCATCACGTTGAGCGGATAGATATTCCCATTGCCCTCCTGGTCGGCGACGCTGATGAGCGAGACCGGACGCGGGCAGCAAAAGAGGGCCGCCATGGCGCGCGCCTGAGCGGCAGGAACATGGATCTTACCCCGCGAGGTGACATAGGTATTCCATAAATCATGCTTCCAAAGCCTCAGCCTGGGCAGGCAGTAATTGACGGAGCGCCTGGAATGGAAGAGCAAAAACTCCGACTGACCGCATTCGAGCGTCTCCTGATAGTCCAGGTCGATCTCACTGAGGACACGATTCGCGCCACCTTTTTCGCATAAACGCAATTTAGCCCGCGAGCGCTCGCTTTCGCTGGGAGCCTCGCCGCGCGTGAATTCAATGCAGAGGGTGAAAGGCAAACCGGACGCCTGGCAGTGACGCCTGGTGACGTCGATAGGCTTGCCAGCCATGAGGAGCCACACAACAACTTCCTGCTGTGGCTCTGTTTGCGCAAGAAAGAAGCGGTTCGGTAGGCGCTCCCCACCGAACACCACTTTCTTCATCAATTGCCGGAGACTCTTTTTCAGTGACATATGGTTATTCCAAATGTGCGCTGCCCAAGCAGCGCAGACGAGCCGGACCCGAGTTTTATTGCATGCTAATTCCGCGCTTGTTCAGCAGATCTTCGTGCAGTGCCGCCTTCATCTCGGCAGCGCGGCCACCCACTCGCCAGGTCTCGTAGTAACCGTGAATGACACATAAGGAGGGCTCAGTGGAAAATACTGTGTCGCTAAGGATGCGAGCTACAAAGAAGCTGTGGCTCCCGATCTTGTGAACTTTTTCCAGCTCCAGCTCACGCACCCGGAGAGCGAACTCAGGGATGGGGAAATGGAACATCGGCGAGGGCCTGGTAAAAAACGGAAGATTGTCCCACTCAACGGATGCTTTGGTATGGTTTCTCGCGAGCGCGTAGGCCAACGAAGCATGCCGCACGGGCACATTGCTGATGACGAGGCGCCCGGCGCGCTCGACCAACCGGCCCGCGAGTCTGTCATTGCGTAGTGCAAACCCGAAACGAGTGGGGCCGAGTGCACCCATGATGTTCATGGGGAAGATATTGCCGCCGAGTGCGTCGACTACGCTTACCAACACGGTTGGGTGCGGACGGATGAACGACACCATCGCCCCACGCCGCTCAAGAAAGGACATCGTCATTCCCGAAGCTGGCCCGCGCTTCCATTGACGGAGAAGATGCAGTGAGTGGTGAGCATAGCAGGACAGTCTCGGCAGGCAGCGGTTGCGTGCGCTGCGCGGCGCAAACAGCAGCACGCTACCCCCGCTTACGGTGAGCGTTTCTCTCCAGTGCAGGCGAATGTCCCCGAGTAGAGGCCGCTCCCCACGTCGTGCATAAAACCTCAAGCTGAGGCGGCGAAGCTCTTGCTCGCTGGGCAATTGGCCTTGGTCAAACGCGATGGCGAGAAGGAATGGGTCGGAGCAGGCAGTGGAGTGGCGAAAGGTGACATCGATGGGCGCGCCCATGCCCTCAAGCATGACGGAGATCTCCTGCTGAGGATCGGGAATGCCGGTCGCGAACTCCTCGGGAAGAATCGTCGCGCCGAAGATTCCATCCTTGATTGCCGTTCGCATTTGTTGAAGGACCGACATCAGATGAGTCCAGTCTCGGTGGCCATACCGCGTTTCACACGAGCGTCTTCAGCGATCGAAGACTCGATTTGAGCCGGCCGGCTCTTGAGACGCCAAGCCTGATAATTTCCGTGGACAACGCACCACTCCATGCCGTCGGAGAATCGTTCATCCCCGACGACTCTCCCTACGAAGAAAATATGAGAGCCGAGCTTGCGTGCGTTTTCCACCTCCATCTCGCGAACGCGGAAAGCGAACGCGGGGATAGGAATGCCAAAATTCGGTGACTCTTTAGTTGCAAATGGAAGGTCATTCCAATCGATGCCGTTCTTCTTGGCATGATTGGGCCCCAGCTTGTAGCCGAGGTCCCCCTGCTGCATAGGAATGGTACTCAACGCAATGCGTCTTGTACGGTTGACCAGATTCGCCGGCGATCTGGCATCCTTGAGGCCAAAACCAAAGTAGCCATCGGCGAGCTGCCCCATCACATTCATGGGGAACATATTTCCCATGGAGCTCTCTGTGGTGCTGGCCAGGCAGATTGGCCTGGGGCAGATGAACAACACCTCCATCGCCCTCATCTCTAGAAATGACGGGTTAATCGTGTTGCGGGGAGGAGGATTTCGCCAGTTTCTGTAGCTTCGCTGGAGATAGAACATACAGAGATGCAGGAAGGGCAGGCAATAGCTCCGTGCACTCGATACTTGAAAGAAGTAGAGTGCCGGACCGCTGGTCGGGATGGAGATGCCGTTGTATTTGAGTCCGATCTTGCCAAGCAGCCGGTGATTGCCGTCCCTCTCGCAGAAGCGAAGCGAAAGACCTCTCAGCTTTGGCTCGCGTAGTACGGTCCCCTTCTCGAAGGCCACACAAATGGTGAGCGGGCTGGCACACGCCAGGGAATGATGGTTGGTCACATCGATGGGGGCAGCCATTCCGTGCAACCACACCGTGATCTCTTTCTGTGGCCCTTGCTGTCCAAGAAAGAACTTCTGAGCGGGCCGAACGGTCCCGAGGAGCAGATCCTTCAAGAGTTCTTTGGCTTGCTTAGCGATGGACATGTGCCAGGTCCCCTTCCGCGCTACTTCCCTTTTGTTCGGCGCGATTGAAACGGTATAGTTCCTCGATCTCGTCGGACTGAGACAGCCGATGACCGCTCCAGCGCAATAGCCGCCGCTCTTCCAGGTGAAACAGGCCGGAATCGTCGCCAACCAGACCGGGCAGATTGGGGAGGGCGGCGGTTCCGACAAAGAGAAAGTGGTTGAGCGTTACCCGATGGATCGTTTCGAGGTAAAGTGCCAACTCTGGTGCTGCGATATCGGTCATTGCGTGGGAGCTGAAGGTGACATCGACAGTTGCGGCTTGCAGGCGCTCCAGGCAAAATAGCGGCATCAATACGACGTCGGCATGGGCGATTGCTTGGCCATCAAGGGGCGCTTCCCCGAAGAGGAGGAACCTCTTCTGGGGGAATGCCTTCATCAGGTAATAGGTGGCGATCGCTGTGCTTTCGGGCACGTCGAAATCACAATACCTTGTCTTCGGTTGGTCACGGAGCAGATAGTAGGCCATTCCACCGTAGCCGCCACCTATTTCAATTACCGTAGAGGGCCTTGACGGAAGGAGGCTGATCACTCTGTCGGCGCAGTGATGCTGGAATTCGGAGCGGGCGCTCACGAGTGTGCCATCAAGGCATACCCCGAACGGGTTGCCGATTCGGGGTACGGCCAAATCCCGCAAATGGAAACGACCGCCAGTCTCTCGTTTCCAATAGTCGAGGCGATACAGAGTGTCGGCAAGATAAATGCGGCGGTGAAGATCCGTCATCTTGCCACCGAAGTAGGCGCGGGTCATTCCATAGGGGACGCTGGTGAGCCCGGTGGAACAGGGATCGCGAAAGAAGTTGCGGTACATGCCACTCAGGGCTGCGATATCGTTCTGCAAAAGCGCTTGTCGCACCGGCGCCAGGCTACGGTGACGTATCTGCTGCCACCAGCCGGTCGCACGATATGACGAACAGGCGCATTCCGGGTGCTCCACGGCCGCCTTGTAGGCGGCGCAGATTCTATGCAGTAATGCGGTTTCGTCTGTATCCGTGTCTCGTATGCAGGCAAAGCCCGCGGTCACATTCTGGAGGTTATAGCGTGGATCATGCGCGAATTGCCGGTCACCGCGATCGGCAAAGGCGCGCATCTCGAAGTGCGCTACGGCCATGCTCTTCGCCACATCAAGCGTTCGAAGAGGATGACGCAGGTGTTTGAGCTTTGGCTTCAGCACAGGTGTCCTCGAACCTGGTGGCCTTTCCAGGAGTCGTACGGAGCTAGGGTCGGGCTTCGCCCCTCTCTTTCGCCCAGGTACGCGCCCACGGCAAGCCGGGGCAGGTTGGGCACCCGTCCATCTCCTCTACCTAAAGGAAGATAGAACGATTGCCGGGCGTGGTTGTCACGCGGATGTCACTGATTTGTCACGTACTGAGACACGCTCTATTCATAGCGGAGAGCTTCGGCGGGCGGGACGGCGATGGCGTGGCGAGCGGGCAACAGGCAGGCGAGGAGTGCGCTGAGAGCCAGGAGCGCGGCAGCTGCGAACAGACTGCCTGCGCCAAAGCCGCTTTGCATCCAGTGGGCGAGGACGGCGCCGAGAAAACCGTCCACGGCAAGACCGATGACAATGCCGGCGGCCGCGCTGACGAGCGCGATGCGCGCAGCGACCCATAGGACGTGCGCCCGTGGCGCGCCGAGCGCCAGGCGGACTCCGAACTCCGTCGTTCGTTGGGCGACGCTGTAAGCGACGACGCTGAAGATACCGGCCAGTGCGAGCGCCAGCGCGATAGCAGAAAAGACGCCAAACAATATGGAGAAGAGCCGCTGGCGGCTGTACTGCGCGTCCCTCTCGATGGCTTCGTTGAGGGTGAAGGAGCCGTTGAAGGTGCTGTTGGAGATTTGCTGGTCGGAGGCGACGGATGCAATCGCGGCGCGCATGGAGTGCAGGTAGTTGAGCGGATCGCCTTGGGTGCGGACGAAGTACTGCACGTAGGCCGGTATCACGGTGCTGTACGGAAGGTAGATAGCGGGGACGACGGGGCCATCGACGCCGTCGTTGCGTGCATCGCCGACGATGCCGATGATCTGACGCCAGGCGGTGATTTGCGCGGAGTTGACGGCAAACCGGCTACCGGGCAATGTGAGACCGGGAACGCGGAGCTGTTGCCTCAAACTATCGGGCGCGGAGAGATAGCGTGTCGCGAACGCGCGATTGACGACCGCGATGAAGTCTCCGCGTGCATTTTCATCCGTATTCCAGATCCGCCCCTGAAGCAGAGGGATGCGGAGCGCAGCGAAATATCGCTGGTCGACCAGCATCACACGGGCCTGCATCTGCTCGCGATCGCTAGCTCCGTCGATGTTGAAGGAACTCTCAGCGCCGGTATAGGGCGGCGTCGCATTGCTGCCGACAGAGGCAGTGGATACACCTGGCACGGAGGCGATCTTCTCCCGGATCTGCTCGATGTAAGCGATGCGCGATGCGCGCGATTGAATGCGGCTCCACGCGCCTGGGTCAAGGACATGCAGCATCATGCCGATCTTTATGACATTCGTGGGATCGTAGCCAAGCGGCATCTGCATGAGCGCAAGAAAGCCGCGGATGGCGGTGCCCGCAGTGGCCATGAGAAGAAGCGTGAGCGCGACTTGCGAGGCGATGAGAAAACTCCAGCGATGCTTTGCGGGAGCAGCGACAACGATAATCTGCCTGCCGGGGAGCATACGCGCGGAATCGTGACGCGAGAGACCCAATGCGGGGACAAGACCGAATAGGATGCCGCAGAGCAGCGCGAGCGTGACGGAGAATGCGAGGATGGGAGCGTTGATGCGGATGACGGATTCCGCGGGAAAGGAATCCGGAGAAAGCAACAAGGGCAGCTTTGCCAACCAGTAAGACGCAGCAACGCCAAGTACGGCGCCGCTCCAGGAGATGACGACGGCTTCGACCAGCAACTGACGGACGATGCGCCAGCGACTGGCGCCGATCGCACTGCGGACCGCAAGCTCATGCTGGCGCGTACGGCCACGGGCCAGCAGAAGGATGGAGCAGTTGGCGCAGCCGATGATGAGCAAGAGCACAACGCCTGCGAGAAGAAGCGTCAGGGTGGGGCCAGTCTTCTGCTGGTAAGGCACGATGATGGGCTCGAGCGCAAGGTGCCAGTGATCGGGAAATCGCTCCGGATGCTGTTTCGCAAACTGGCGCATGATGGGCTCGAGCGCAGCGTTGGCGGCGGCAAGTGTGACGTGCGGCCGGAGCTTGATCCACGGTATGTATGCCCTGTAGGGAAGGTTGAAAGTCGGCATGAGACTGATCGGTAGGTAGATATCGCCGGCACCGGTGGTGTCATTGAATGCGAAACTGCGCGGCATGACGCCGATGATGGCGTAAGGGGCGTGATTGATTTCCAGCGTTCGCCCAATGATGTGGGGATCGCCGCCGAAGTGGCGCTGCCAGAAGCGGTAGTTGAGAACCACGACGGAGCGGCCGCCGTTCTCTGCATCGGATAGCTCAATGTTGCGACCGAGAAGCGGGCGCACACCAAAGAACGTCCCGGCATTCTCCGTAAGGTAGATCCCCTGGATGTCTTCCGGCAGTGCGCCGCCGGTGATCTCCATGTTCGAGGGATTGAAGCCAAGCGGCGAATCAACCGGGGCTGCAAGGCGCAGGTCATCAAATACTACCTCGCTAAGGCCAAACCAGCCACGCTGGTCAGGATGTTGCGTGTCGATGACCACGGGGTTCATGATGCGGTCGGCGCCGGCGTAGGGAAACGGGTGCAGCAGAACGGCGTAGATGAGCGAGAACATTGCAGTGGTGGCGCCGATGCCGAGCGCGAGGGAGAGTACGGCGACGGCGGCAAAGCCAGGGTTGCGGCGCAGGGCGCGGAGGCCATAGCGGATGTCACCGCCTAACTCATCGAAGAGGCGGAGGCCGATGGCGTCGCGGTAAGTTTCGTTTTGGGCGGCGGGCTGACCGAGGTCGATGCGGGCCTTGCGGCGGGCTTCTTCTTCTGGGAGTCCCTGGCGAATTAAATCTTCCTGGTAGGCGTCTAGGGTAGAACGAAATTCTTCTTCGACGTCGCTGTAAGTGCGTGGCGCGATGGAGCGCCAGAGCTTGCGCATTGCGCCGAGGAGGCTCATATCCCCTTCTTGTCGAGAATGCCGGCGACGACAGCGGTCATGTCGGTCCATTTGGCGGTCTCAACCTTGAGCTGACGTGTACCGGCAGCGGTGAGCGAGTAAAAGCGGGCGCGGCGATGGTTTTCCGACTCACCCCACTCGCCTTTGATCCAGCCCTGGCGCTCAAGACGATAGATGGCGGTGTAGAAGGAACCCTGCAAAATTTCAAGGCGCTCGCCGGAGATCTGCTGGATGCGCAGCAGGATGCCGTAGCCATGCAGCGGACCAAGCGAGACCGCCTTGAGGATGAGCATCTCGAGTGTGCCCTGCGGGAGTTCCACTGGTTTCGTCAAAGGCTCTCTCCTATCTGGGAAAGGAGAGTACACGCTCTCTCCTTTCCCGTCAAGGAGACGGCCACCCGAACCGGATCATCAACGCCCAGAGCTGCCGAAGCCCCGGCTTCCCCTGGCGCCGCTGGTCAGCTCGGTCGATTCTGTCACCGGCCCGGTCAGCACGGGAGTAGGAACCAGCTGCGCGATCCTGTCTCCCGACCGTATCTCGTATATATCGGTCAGGGTGGTCATAAGCACCACAATCTCTCCCCGGTAAGCGGAGTCGATCACGCCGCCGTGGGTGAACACGCCCTTGGCCGCCATGGACGAGCGATCCCTCACCAGAAACCCGACAGGTAATCCGTCGGCCATGCCGGCGACTGCCACGCCGGTATGCACGCGATGAACTTGACCGGGAACGAGGGTGTGGTCCTGGTTCGCGTAGAGGTCATATCCGATGTCCTCGCCGGGGTGGGCCACTGTGGGCACTTTTGCCGCCTCATCGAGTAACTTCACACTCAACGACGCCATGGTGCTTGCCAATCATTTGCTGGGATCATCTCTGCAGCGTACCGCAAAGCCACGGATCTTCAAACCTGGCCGGAGTTATGCAAAGTCTCACTCCCTCGTGTTGCGCGCGGTGGAGCGAAATCAAACGCCCTGGTAGACCAGCCCGGTGAAAGCCGACGGGGCAATTAAGAACTGTCCCCACTTGGCATCGAAGGCGGCGGTTGGCTTGGCGGCAATCACTTCAAAGACGGTCATCCCTTGTTTCTTCAGGCCCGCGACTTTTTCCCGAATGGCCACGAGCATGTCGCGGAATTCGATCAGGGCTGCCCTGTTCCCTACCGGGCCGTGCCCGGGAACGACGATGGTGTCGGCGGTAACGGCGTCAACATTCTCTTGGGCGGCGCGGATCTGTCCGTCGATGCTGCCGCCGGTGGAGTAGTCAATAAATGGGTAGACGCCATTCCACCAGGTATCGGCCACCAAAAGGATGTCAGCTTCTACAAACCTCACAGAAATGTCGCTGTCGGTGTGAGCCGGACCATACTTCTCGAGGGTGATATTTGTATGGTTGAGATGCATCTTGTGCCCGGTCTCGAATGTGCTTGTGGGCAGAGCCTCGGCTGGCCGAGCGGGAAAGTCCCAATCCCAGCCCGATACGCGCGTCATCACCGAAAGATGCTTCCTTGTGTTCTTCTGTGCGGTGATGGTTGCACCGGCGGAGTGCAACCATTGGTTGCCATCGGTGTGGTCGGTATGCCAGTGGCTGTTGATCAGGTGCCGGATAGGATCCTGGCTGATGGAATCAAGCGCAGCGGATATTTTCGGCTGAGACACCGAGAAACCAGCGTCGACCAGGAGCTTTCCGTCTTCGCCGCTCAGAACCACGATGTTGCCTCCTGAGCCTTCGAGGATGGAAATATTTCGCCGCAGCGGGTGAACGCTGATGGCGGTGGTAGTAGCCGCATGGATCATCGTGGGCACCAGATCAAGATCTTCGGTGAAGAGCTTACCGGGAGGGCGAGAGATGCTGGACGTAGCTGCGGTCATTCTGATACTCCTCACGATCATTGCAAGCCCCTTGTCGGAGGCCGCTATAGCACAATCTTGCTGCGTACTGTCATCTCTTGCGCAAATCGTCACCGCCTGCCTATCTCAGTTAGACATGAGAAATGGGTGTACAACTAACACCCATCCGGCGTACAGTAGCGTCGTTGAACAATGATGGGAACCGGCAGGTTCCTTCCTCGCTCCTCCAGGTCCTCCTTCCTCGGTCTGCTTCCCGGCTCCTATTCGGTTTTGAAAGGAAAAACGATGCGAATCAATCCCTGTCGCCGTCCTAGTGTCCATGCCACGGTCCTGGCGTTTAGCCTACTAGCGCCCTTGGCCGCCTTGGGGCAAGCGCCCCAGCCTGCGCAAGTGGCCGGTCGCTTTGCCGGAAACTGGGTGGAAGACCCGTCTCAGCGAAAAACAGGCGCCGAACGCAGCCTCACGTTCCGCAACGGCCCAAACGGGCTCGAAGAGTTGCGCGGATCGTACAGCCGTCCGCTGGTGGAATCTGTCCGCTTCGACACCCCTCCGTATGCGTTTGGCGAAGCCAACGCCACTATGGAATGGAAACAACTCGAAGACGGACGCTTTGAGCGCACGATGATGGAGAACGGCAAGACTGTCGAAATTCGGCAGATTACCGTATCGCCAGACGGTAAGACGTTGACCGAAATTTCGCAAAGGAACTTACCCGACGGGAAAAAGACAACCATGACGGTCGTGTACGCGCGCAGCTCCGGTTCCGGTCAGAAGCTGGACGGCGTCTGGAAACCGCAGTCTGTGCGCTCGGACACGCCCTTCAAAATGTCTATTCAGTCCATAGGGAGCACCCTCAAGGTGTCCACGGGATCTGGGCTTACCTTTGCCTTGACGTTCGATGGAAAGCCTGCCGCCGTTACCGGACCGGCCATAATCTCAGGAACAACGAGTACCGGCAAGATCCTTAGCGATGACGTAATCGAGATTGCCAACGCGCGATCGGGAACCCCGGCAGGCATGTCCACCTGGACCCTTTCCGCTGATGGGAAGACCCTCACAACAAGCTATAAGGCGTTGGGGCCGGACGCCACTAAGGAACCCTCGGTAAGCGCCTACCGGAAGCAATAAACTGCCATGGACGAATCCAGTAAGCGCCAGCCGGCCGGTCCGATGAGCGAACCTCACCAATAGTTAGGCTGGTTGGTGAAGATCGGGAAATGGAAGGCGGACTTAGTGAAGTTATATTGGAAGTACGCGTACGGGTATTGGTAATCGTGGCCTGGCGTCGTGGTTTTGAGAAACGATCCTGCAAACATGCAACCGTAGCCAAAGCCAAAGTTAAGTCCTTTATCCAATGTGTATTCAGCCACGATGTCGAGTTCGTTGCCTACGTGCCGGCTCGCGCCTGGGTGCGCGTCGACGGCAATTGCGCCGCTCGAGCTATAGAGATTGTCGTTGGCTGTGGCCAGCCAGAACCCTTCGAATTGCTGTTTGAGTCTCCATTTCTTAGCCGGCACTTCCTCGAGGCCGGTTCGGAAATGTGCAAGATTCCGGCGGCCGATCAGATCGTCGAAGCCGTATTTGTCATGATTCGAAGGATAGACCTGATCAAAGGTATTCCACTCACGTCCCGCCGGATTCTTGGTTCCAGAGGCGTAGTTCAGCTCCAGGAAAGTTCTCAGCGATGCGGGCGCTTTGGGAAAGGATTTCCCGATCCCGGCATAGCCTGCCCAGGCGCCGATGGAATAGTTGCCGAGTGAACCTTGCTGGCCGTCAAATTCGCTGTCGTAGTCGAAGTGGGAGGGAAGCGTACCCTTCCAGTGGAGACCGAGAGTGACTTCACTGAGGTGCCCATGACCGGCCTCTTCCGGAAGACCCGGGTTCGCGGGTGCAACGCGCCAGAGAACATAGGGCTCGAACTTGGCCTTGGGAACAACATTTTGAAAGCTTGCGTAAATGCCGTACAGGTTGTTGCCCGGGAGTGCGTTGTGCAGGTCAGAATTCTCGCCGGGCACGACCGACGAGGCGAATACGCTCACTTTGTACCCAGGGTGATGAAAGTCAGCTCGCGCGACGTTGAACGTACGGCCGACGTTGAGCCAGTTGGAGGGCCCGATGACGCGCTCGTCTCCAAATGACAGGGTTTGGCGACCCGCTAGAACATCGACCCAACCCTCCGTGGAATTGCCGATCTGTGGGTAGGCCTCCCAGAGCGTCCAACTATCTCCATAGGGGTTGCCGTTGGAAATGTGGTGATTGAAAAAGACTGCCGAATCCTGTACTTCACCGTGGAAGGAAAGCCAAGGCTTGGGTTGAATGAGCACACGCACGCGCAAGCGGCTGAGCAGGTAGAAATCATTGGTTCCTGTATAACCAATACCGGTCGGACCCTCCAGCCGATCCCGGTATTGGCCGCCAATGTGGATCCAATTCGGCAGACGCTTGTTGAGCTCGGTAATTGGAAAAAACCAACTTGGCGACTCGCCGGAGGTATTTAGGTCGGATGCGTAGCTGGACTGGGTGTCAAAAGTTGAGTCCGCGGTTTCGTCCCACGGCTCAAATGGAAAAGGTTGTGGAGCCATGCTTGGGTGAGAAGCCCCTGCAGCACTGGCTTGTCCTCGGGCAGTGCTCCGACCGGCGAACAAGACCACCAAAAGCAGGCACGTTAGCGCAGAAAATTCTGCACAGCAGACGATTCGACCAGAAAGACCTGTTCCGCTCCATGGAGCGTTATTGCTCTGCAGCATACGTCACCTTGATGGCCGGGAGCACTTATCGAAAACCTCATTGCTTCGGCTACTTCACAACGCCGCTGCTGCAAGAGCTGTAGAGCTGACTCCGGGAAATTCCCTCCTCGAAAGCCCCTCTTTGCCTGTCTTATGAACCTCGCCACGCTGGCTTCTCCCAGCACTAGGTATGACTCCTGAGTAAGGGTCCAGATTCAGGAGAACGAGAAAGGCTGCATGATGTAATCAAACAAGTTTGGAGGAAATACACTCCACTGTTCGTGGTGCTGGTCAGCACTCGCGGCGCCGGGAGCGGCGGACGGGCAGCCATCCTTGAGAGGTTTCTGGTTCCGAATGAAGGTTCGACCGGATGATCGCTTGCGAACCCCACTCATTCTACATACCGGTAATCTCGCCGTTCTCGTCTACATCGATTGCCATTGCGCGCGACGCTTTTGGCAGTCCCGGCATCAGCATCATCGCACCCGAGATAACAACCAGAAATCCGGCGCCCGCCGAGAGCGCAACGTCCGTCACATGCAACTTCCATCCCCGGGGCGCACCCAACCGCTTCGGATCGTCACTCAGCGAGTATTGGGTTTTCGCGATGCAGATGGGCAGTTCGCCATAGCCCCAGCGCGTAAACCGCGCCAGGTTTCTCTTGGCACGCTCGCTCAGCTCAATGCCGTCTGCGCCATAGATTTTCTGGGCCACCTTGGTGATCTTGTCGACGGCTGGATCGTGGGCCTCATAGGTTGTCGTTGGCGCGACATTTGGATGGGCCTCGATCACCTCAACGACTTTTCGCGCAAGCGCGGCCGCTCCCTCACCACCCTTGGCAAACGCTTCCGAAAGCGAAAAGGCCGCTCCCCGCTCCTCGCAATAGGCCCGCAGCGATTCGAGTTCCGCTTCGGTATCCTCCGGGAAGCGGTTGATGGCAACCACCGCCGGCAGTCCAAAGCCTCTCACGATGCGGATATGGGTATCGAGATTCGCAAATCCGCGTTCAAGATCGCCCTCGCCCTGTTGCTTCATGCTCCGCACGGTCGTCACCAGCACCGCGATGGACGGCTCAATCCCGGATGACGGACGAACCAAATCCATGTACTTTTCAAAGCCCAGGTCCGACGCGAAGCCTGTCTCGTTGACCACGTAGTCCGCAAGCCGCAACCCTATTTGTTGCGAGATCACCGAACTGGTGCCGTGCGCGATGTTCCCAAAAGGTCCACAATGTACCATTGCAGGTGTCCCCTCGGTCGTCTGCACAAGGTTTGGCAGCAACGCGTCGCTCAGCAGCGCCATCATCGGCCCGGTAGCCTGCAGTTCCGATGCACGCACCGGAAGGCCCTTGCGGTTCGCCCCGATAACGATACGCGCCAACCGCGCACGCAGGTCCTCACGGCTTGAAGCGAGTGCAAGGATCGCCATAATTTCCGACGCTGCTGTAATCAGAAACCCACTGGAACGATTGCTGCCGTCGCGCTGCTTCTTATCCGCGCCGGTCACGCTCACCGTGATGGCCCTGAGCGCGCGATCGTTCATATCCAGCGTGCGTGGCCAGGAGATCGCATCCGGATCCAGATCAAGCTCATTGCCATGAAACATGTGGGAATCAATCAGGGCTGCCAGGAGGTTGTGCGCACTGGTAATCGCATGGAAATCCCCGTGGAGATGCAGATTGATCTTGGCCGCGGGCTCCACCTGCGAGCGCCCACCCCCGGCCGCTCCCCCTTTCATGCCGAACACCGGTCCTAGTGACGGCTCACGCGAAGAAAGAATCGCCCGTTTACCAATCGCTTCCAGCCCCTGCACCAGTCCGATCGATGTGACTGTCTTGCCCTCGCCCGCCACCGTCGGTGTCGTTGCGGTCACCACGATCATTTTGCCGCCGCGGTTAAATCGCCCATCGTTTAGCAGTTGGAGGCTTAACTTTCCGCTGACCGGGCTGCGCTTCTCATATAGATCCTCGGGTAAACCTAACTTGGCGGCAATCGCCTCAATCGGCAAAAGAGTTTTCTTCACGCAATATCCTCAACAACTGTCTCGGTTATATGTACTGCTGTTGGAAGGATATATGGTTCTGGACGGGCTTTTGTATGCTCGATCCCGACCTGCGTACTGCAGCACATCCTGTTTTCGGGCTTCGGTGATCGAAAGCTCCGAGCAGCATGGGTAAAATGAGCACCGCCTTGGTTCCTTCGGCTACGCGCCTCAAAGGCTGTGCCGCCCGATTAATCTGTGAGGCGCTCCGCTCCCACGGCAAGCCGGGGCAGGCAGGATAAGGATTCTGTGGAAATCTAACGAAAAATATCCCAAACAAGTTGCCCTTATGGACACCCTTATCCTGGGATCGTTTCATGGAGCGCCAACCGAGCATGTGCGTATCTCCGTGGGTCAGAACGATTCAAAATAGAAGTGGTAGTGGTTTCGGCAGCCGGGGTTGAAGCCGGCCCTGCAGAGTGGGCACAAGTAGCCGCTGTCCATGTATTCGCGGATCGTCAGTTCGTACCCGCAGGCTCCGCAGAGGATTGCCCGAACGTTCCACTCGGAACGCGGCCACACCTGGATAGCGTGGCCTGCAAGGAGTTCATGGCAGTCCTTGCAGGCATAGTAGACGCCGCAGCAAGCCATCCTGATGGCAATGATGTCGATCGCAGAGTGATAATGGACGCAGCGGGTCTCCCCATCTACCTCCACTCCCTGGACTTCCGGTTTTGGCGGCTTCACTTCCCTATCAGAACATAATGCAGTAACCGTTCAGTAGCGTTTGTAAGGCAGGAATTTACCTGACATGATAATGCGTACGCGGTCACCCTTCGAGTTCGCCTCGCGCCCGATCTCCATATCAAAGTCGATCGCGCTCATGATGCCGTCGCCGAACTCTTCCTCAATGAGCGCTTTCCAGGTTGTACCGTAGGTCTGTACGAGTTCATAAAAGCGATAGATCAAAGGGTCGGTCGGCGGAACAGCCGCTAACGAGCCTCTATAGGGCGGTTCAGTAAGCTGGATTGCTTCCACCTCATCCAGATCCAGCAGCTTCGTAAGCTTACCTGTCTCTTCCTTTGTCAGCGTCATCTGGCCGAGCAGCGCAGCCGTATACAAGATCGGCGATCCCGGCCCAATGGCTTCAGCAATTTGCTTCCACGAAAGCCCCTTCTTTCGCTTGGCCTCCAGTATCTTCGCAGTGAGTTCTTCTCGCTTCATCCATTCCTCCTAAAAGGATTGACGGGCGAAGGGTGCTTCGCCCGTGTGTGACAACGGTCCGAGGCAGCCGTCACTCCGACATCCAGAGAGAGATCATCCATGCATCTTTGGATGTCAATCGAGGTCAGGCTGCGGTTGACAGTGTGGGTATGTGGATGACGATTGGCGAATGGTGTCGTGAGCAGCGAAATGATGGGCAACGTAACTGGAATAGAAACCATCTTCAGATATCCTGTCAGTCCGCGCCGCATTTTCCGCCGAGCCCTGTTGCAGACATTCATAGCCGGCAATCCCATGCTTGGCCCATTCCCGATCTTTCCCCCCTTCGGGAGTGAGCCCGATATCAAGCAATGTTAATGCCGTGGTCCTCCACCTGGCTGAACACCGACAGAAGGTTTGCCAGCTTTAGCACATTGCGAAGCTGCTTACCAAGGTGAAGCAACTTCAACTCGCATCCCTCTTTCCGGGCAGATGCATGCAGTCGCACCAAGGTACCTAGTCCGGTGCTATCCACGTAGGTAAGTTCGGCTAAGTCGACTATTACCACTTTTACCTCAGGTAATAGTTGCTTTACCTCCTGGTACAGTACTTCGGTTGTGCCTGCAACCAAGCGGCCGTAACATTTCACGACGGCAGTGTCCCCGTCACGTTCGATTTCAAAGCTCAGAACTTTTTCTGACTCTTGCGGCATATGGGCGGCTCCTAGGTAGATAACGAGGGTTTGGGGCTAGGCGTTGACCTAGGAATTCTCGCACATGGAACCTGAAGCCAGGAACCAATTTGTGCCATGACGCGAAGAGATACCGAGCTGGCTTCCGCGGCCCCAATCTCCTCCAACGACATGCGAGTGGCTGATTCCACCAATTTGCAGAGATTTGAGACTATCTCTGCCGAACCCTCATCTTATGTGGTAGAAGATGGTGTCATCCCGTTGATGATAGGCTGAGGCACGAAACCTCTGATCAGCCCTGTTCATCAATCAGCCGATGAACTCCGCAGTTGGAGGCACGCCCCGGCATGCTGTCGTTTCTTGATCGTGAAGTCTCTGTTGCCCGCCCCGGCTTCAGCCGGTGGCTTGTTCCGCCCGCTGCACTCGCCATTCATCTGGCCATCGGCCAAGTCTACTCCTTCAGTATCTTCGTAAATCCGCTGCTGGCACAGAACGGAGGAGACGGCGCCGGGTGGAACCGGAAAGAGGTAGGTTATATCTTTTCCATCGCCATCGCGGTGCTGGGGCTTTCCGCGGCTCTGTTTGGCCGATGGCTGGAGACGGCGGGACCGCGCAAGGCGATGTTTGTCGCGGCTACTTGCTTCGGCTCCGGGTTTCTGGTGGCGGCAGCGGGCGCGGCGACACATTCTTTGGCGCTCATCTATCTCGGCTACGGAGTCATCGGTGGCGTCGGGTTGGGACTAGGCTATATCTCGCCGGTTTCGACGCTGATCAAGTGGTTTCCCGACCGGCCGGGATTGGCTACCGGCCTCGCCATCATGGGCTTCGGCGGAGGCGCAATGATCGGTTCTCCGCTCGGAACCAGGCTGATGATG
Organism: uncultured Acidobacteriaceae bacterium; assembly: GCA_963721125.1. Lineage (GTDB taxonomy): Bacteria > Acidobacteriota > Terriglobia > Terriglobales > Acidobacteriaceae > PALSA-350. Next base: position 1,759,107 of record CAVRHZ010000002.1, read on the forward strand.
TTTTACCGGGCGTCGGCGCACCCCATCGCAGCCACCTGGGTGACGATGGGTCTTCTGTACTTTGTCTTCATGATGTTTGGCGTCTTTACCATTCGTGTGCCGCGGGAAGGATGGAAGCCGGAGGGATGGGTTCCCAGGACAACTCACTCTGCCCTGATCTCTACCCACAAAGTGGACGTCAATACTGCCTTCCGTACGCCACAGTTTTGGCTGCTGTGGGTCATCCTGTTCATGAACGTGACCGCCGGCATTGGCATCCTGGAGCAGGCGTCCCCGATGATCCAGGATCTGTTCCGTGGGCACGTCACGGCGGTCACGGCGGCTGGTTTTGTCGGCGTTCTAAGCCTCTTCAACATGGGAGGACGTTTTGTCTGGGCGTCGATGTCGGACTTCATCGGACGCAAGACCACCTACTTTGTCTTTTTTGTTTTGGGCGTGCTGCTTTACCTGGCGCTTCCCTATACCGGTAGTACGCACCTGAATTCCGTTCCGCTGTTTGTGCTCATTGCGGGCGTGCTGATTAGCATGTACGGCGGAGGATTCGCAACCATTCCGACTTATCTCAAGGATCTTTTTGGCGGCTATCATGTGAGCGCCATCCATGGACGCCTGCTAACAGCGTGGTCTACCGCAGGCATCGTGGGGCCGCTCATCGTCAACGGCATCCTCGACCATTACGTCGCCAACCACATGCCGAAAGAGCAGGCTTACCCGATGATCCTGCACATTATGGCTGGCCTTATGGTGGTGGGTTTTATCGCCAATCTGCTGGTGCGTCCAGTGGCACAGAAGTACTGGCTTGATCGCGGGAGCACGAGCGCGAGCACCCAGGTTCAAGTAGCGCATTAGCATAAAACGGCACCGGAGGAACATCGCTTTATGGCCACAGATGAGAACAAGACATCGCCGATCCTGATCCTGGCTGCGTGGTTCCTGGTTTCGATACCCGCAGCATGGGGCGTTTACTACACCCTAATGAACGCACTCAAGCTCTTCCGGTAGGCCCATCCGCCTCCACCTGGCGCTCTTAACCCAAGTGTGCGGGTGGCCGGAAACTCCAAGATCTCGACGCCGCGTTACGCCGCTCGATACAATGTCGCAGTGATCTATGCATGGCTTGGAAAAAAGGGCGCGGTTGACTGCCTCAACCGCGCGGATAACGATCGATCTTACCTGCTGCCGGTTTACCTGAACACGAATTCCCTTTTGGACAGCCTGCGTTCAGACCCTCGCGTCAACCAGCTTCAACGAAAGATGAAGTTGCCGGCCCAGCCGGGGCACGCGGGATGATAACAGCGAAAAGCATGGGAGACGGGACAGACCATTGGGCAGGGAGCACTCTCCCTTGAAGAGGCTTAGGCCGGGCGCGAAGCAATTATTGACCCTGTTGATTCTTCTGTGCACTTCCGGGTGCGGAGTGAGCTTTCGTGTTTACCCCAACGTCGCTTTCATCGGTGATTCTATTACCCATGAATGGTCGCAGAGCTATAACGGGCAGCAGGCTACATTCGTCGAAAACAATTGGGTTAACTTTGGCGTCCTTGGGCTGACGTCGAAGGAAATCCTAGGTCAATTCGAAGCGTATGTCCCTAAGCTGCACCCACGGGCAGTGCATATCATCGCCGGCACCAACGACGTATATCCGGGGTGGCAATTATCCGATACATCCAATAACATCCAGGCCATGGTGAGGATAGCGAAACAGGATCACATAGCTGTCGTGCTTGGGACTATCCCGCCTTGGGGACCGGAAGCGATTGCGGAGGCTGTCGATCCCAGCCCGCAGAGGTTTCAACGCATCGCTCAACTCAATCAGTGGATCATCCAATTTGCCTCGGAGCAAGGCATTACGGTGGTTGATTATCACTCGGTGCTAGCCGCCGCCAATGGAGAAAACTACGCGCCAGGGTTGACATTTGACGGCATCCACCCCAGCCCGGCCGGTTATGCGTTGATGACCCCACCAGCCGACCAGGCTCTTCAGGCGGCGATGGCCAAGCCTTCTCCATAGTGGGATACCTTTCAGGGACGCGAAACGCTATTCAGCGATGCGCTCGATCTTCCCCACCAGAAAGATATAGGACCCGGCTCCCATCAGCGTCATGGCAGAAACGGCGATCAGCGGCCGCGTGAAATCGTTTCCCTTGATCAGGAAACCAATGGCCAGCGGGACTACGATGGCGGCCAGATTGCCGATGAAGTTGAACACGCCGCCGGTCAGGCCGATCAGTCGCTCCGGGGCGATGGCGGAAACCAGCGACCAGGTAATGGACCCGAAGCCGCAGCCGAAGAAGGCAAAAGTGAGGCAGGCGCTGATGGCCAGCGGGTCGCTCACATAATTTGCCACCACGATGGAACTCGAAAGCAGCATGCCCACAATAATCGGCAGCTTGCGCGCCATGGTCAGCGAGCTCCCCGTCCGCAGCAGGCCGTCAGAAACAAAGCCACCCAACAGGACACCGGCGAAGGCGCCCAGGAACGGTAGCGCCTCCAGCAGCCCAGACTTCGCGAAGCTCACGTGACGGTAGGTAACCATGTAGGTCGGGAACCAGGTCAGGAAGAACCATTGCGTCGCGTTGATGCCGAACTGACCGAGGTAAACGCCCCACAGTTTTCGCCTTCCCAGGACAATCTTCCAGTCTGCCCAGGCGAGGATTTTCTTTTGCCGGCGAATGCGCCCGCTCAGGTCGGGAATGCCTCCGCGGGCCGCGATGTGATCGATCTCAGCCTGATTGACTCCGCGGAAATCTGCCGGATCGCGATACAGCACATACCAGACCCCGGCCCAGATAAGCCCCAGCGCGCCGGTGACGGCAAAGACCGCTCTCCAGCCATAGGAGAGGTCAATCCACGACAACAACGGGGTCAGAAATCCGAGGCCCACGTACTGGCCGGAGGTATAGACCGCGATAGCGCCGGCGCGCTCGTCTTCCCCGAACCACGTGGTGACCACGCGATTGTTGATCGGATAGGCGGGCGCTTCCATGGCGCCCACCGCCAGGCGGAGACATAACAGGCCCACAAAGCCCGTGACCAGGCCCAGCGACAGGGTCGCCAGCGACCACAGGCCCAGGATACCGGTAAAGAGATAGCGCGGATGCACGCGGTCGACCAGCCATCCGCAGGGGATCTGCAGCGCGACATAGGTCCAGCCGAAGCCAGACAGAACGACCCCCAGCTTGACCGGCGTCAGGTTCAGTGCGCCTGAGAGCTGCGGTCCCACAATGGAGATATTGCTGCGATCTAGGTAATTGATTACCACGATGACAAACAGCATCATGGCAATGAGGAATCGCCGCTGGCTGGGGACCTCTGGCATCACGCCCCGGATTTCCTGTTGAGTTTGGTGGCCTTCGAGGGCTTCACGCGGCTTTCCTTACGGAAAGGCGCACACGGGGCTGTGGGCGAGAGCGGCAACGGGAAATCCGGTTCGGTCTAGACCAATTGCGAAACTGCTGTTGCGGATTGTCGCACAGAAGGCATTACCTCAGCTGACACCGCGACCTTCTTCGGGCGTTTTTTGGGCAGAGAGCTAAATCTACGCCTAATGAGCCTCACGTTTTGGCTCATGTAACCAGAACTGTAGCGGACCGCAAGAAGAAACCCAGGACACCCATCAGCAACCGCAGTTCCGCACCGCCCGCTGCCATCCAGATTCGGGTTCCCATGCGCAGCCAACCACCCTGCAGCAGACTGGGCGCTTCCGGCTGCCTTTTACCGATCCAGCATTACGGATAGGAGTAACTGTAGGATCGCCAGAAGGAGGACGATCGTGCCCCAACCAGGTTGCCATTGTTTGGCCGCCGCGCTGTGCTCTTTTATGGTGCGGACTTCTTCGAAACTTGCAGAACTCATTGTCATCCCCTTAGCAGTAAACTCCCGGAAACCGGGAAAGCGGCTTCTCAAAACGCAGAAACCATCAATTAAGTGGCCCGTCGCTCCAATCCCGCCCAATTCCTCCGGCGACAAACACCGGCGTTCGACAAACGCTAAGACGGAGCTTTTTTTTGAATTGTACAGTGTCGCTTAAACAATCCAATCTTCGCTTTTAGCAATCCTAGGTGAAAAAGAGTACTCCGTTGGTAACCTTATTTCCCCCATTTACACGAAAGACGGGTACATTCCCAGCCTTTAGTAACCGTACTTCCCCTCTTCCTTGCCTGCCGGAGAGACTCAACGACGGGACATTCAGCCGAACTCCCCCGAGAAGCAGCCGCATGAAAAATCAGCCAAATCATCAGGCAGGGGAGCTCCCTTCTTATATCCGCAAAAGACGCTCGGCGTTACTGTGCGCGATCCGCTTTTTGTCTGCGCTGGATACGGGCAATTGATCGAGAAATGCTCGCGCCTTCGCCATGGATGCGTAGGGGTGGTCGGCCGAAAACATGATCCGGTCGACGCCCACTTGTAGCAGCAAGTCGAGAAATGTCGGCGTGAAGTTGAACCCGCTAAACGTGTAGTGGACATTTTCTCGAAGATATTCGCTGATGGCGCGCTTGGTCCTGGTCATAGCCATGGGCATCACGTCGAGCCGCTGCAACATGAAGGGAAGGCTCTCACCCATATGACCAATTACGATCTGCAGTTTTGGATACTGGTCGAATACTCCGCCGAGAATCATGCGAATGACGTGGACCGCGGTTTCGATATGCCAACCCCAGCCCGGGCCGGCAAACATCTCGGTTACGATCGGTGCAAAACCTCCATAGGATGCGTCGATCACAGCCTGCGGAGGCGGAGTTGGATGGAGATAAATGGGGACGTGCAGCAGCTCAGCTTGCTCAAGGATAGGCCAGAAAAACTTGTCGTCGAGGTAACGTCCGCGGTTGTGTCCATTGATGACCGCACCTTTGAACCCATGGTCTCGGACCATGCGCTCCAGCTCGTCGGCAGCACGATCCGGGGCTGCGGTTGGCAGGACCGCGAATCCAGCAAAGCGGGTCGGGTTTTTTGCCACGGCCTCGGCGAGGAAGTCGTTGGCCTCGCGCGCCAGGGCAATTGCCTGGGCAGCTTCGAGCTGCTCTGCACCAGGAGAGGTGAGCGACAGCACCTGCATATCAATGCCTGCTGCGTCCATTTCGGCGATTCTCTTGTCTCCGATATCAGTGAGTTGTTCCAGGAGATAGGCAGCGCGGTCTCCGAATCGCAGAGCTTTCTCTTTGAGATCCTTGCCCGGGCCGTCGAGAAATCCCGGAGTGGCAAAATGTTCTTCGAGGGTGATGGTTCGCATATGATTTGACAATTCCTTCTCTCGTGCCCAGTTTAACGTTTCGCCTTTCCGTGGCTTCTCGGTTGTCGCCATTTACGGATGTACATTGGATACGACTACGACGCGCATGAATGAGCAGCCCTATGGTCTCTGACAAAAGGAGCCTTACCATGATGAACCTCCGAGCGATGCCATCGCGATACTGCTGCAATCTGACCCTGGCGATTCTCTGTTTGGCGGCGCCTGCTCTCCTTGCCCAGGCTGCGCAACCCAGGCAGCATTTCCGCAGCCGCCTGTTTATCTACGATCTGCGTAGCGGCGCTTCCCATGAGGTCTTCGCCGCCGACGCCATCTGGGAGGCTCCCAACTGGTCGCCGGACGGCACCTATCTCATCTCCAACTCCGGCGGGGCAATCTACAAGATCGTGCTCAAGCCGGACGGCACAGCGGAGACGCCGCAAAAGCTCGCAATCCCCGACGACCATCGCTGCAATAACGACAAGGCAATCTCACCCGACGGCAAAATGCTCGCCTTCTCGGCCAACGTCCCTCCGCAAAGGGGCTCGCAGGTCTTCCTCGCCAACGCCGACGGGAGCGGGGTCAAGCTCATGGCCTCTGACTCGCCCAGCTACTTCCACGGCTGGTCGCCTGATAACAAGACGCTGGCCTTCGTCGCCCAGCGCAACGGCAGCGGCCAATATGACATCTACAGCATGCCCGCCGGCGGCGGCCCCGAGCAACGGCTGACCGAAGATGTTCACCAGGACGACGGTCCCGACTACTCCCCCGACGGTAAGTGGATCTACATCAATTCCAACCGATCCGGCAAGGAAGCCATCTGGCGCTTTCCCTCCGCCGGTGCAGGTCCCCACGATGAGAAGGCGCAGATGGTGGTCAGCGATAGCCTAGAGGACTGGTTTCCCCATCCGTCGCCCGACGGCCAAAAGCTCGTGTACATCGCTTATCCCACAGGAACACCGACCCACGATCCGCGCTCAGCCCAGATTAAGATCAAGCTGGTTGACGTTCACCACGACAAGATCGCGTCCACGCAAAAAGTCCTGGTCGAAGGCGCCGGCGGCCAAGGGACGTTTAATGTCAATTCCTGGGCGCCGGACTCCATGCGCTTCGCCTACGTCCTCTACGAAGCGCTACCGTAGGCGCAACACTAGACCAGAATGCGGCAGCAGGTGAGTAGGGATGAACCCTTATTCGCTCCTCAGGGCCTTGGCAGGGTCGATCGTCGCCGCTCGCTTTGCCGGAAGGATGGCGGCCGCGCAAGCAGCGAGCGCCAGGGCCGCGATGGCCGCTGTCAAGACGCCCGGGTCTCTTCCGGATACCTCAAATAATTGCGATTGCACGTAGCGTGCACAGAGCAAAGCCACCGGGACACCGATGAGCAGCCCAAGCCCCGCCTGCAGGATCGCTCCTTGCAACACCATCCGCACGATGTCGCCACGTTCCGCTCCCAACGCCATCCGTATTCCAATTTCCGATCCGCGTTGCGCAACCGTGTAAGCAGTTACGCCGTATAGTCCCACAGCCGCTAACGTGAGCGCCAGCAGTCCGAACAGCAGGGTCAACCGCGCCACCAACTTTTCCTGGCTTAGCCGGTCGCCAATCTGCGCTTCCAGCGTTTCGTAGTTGTTGACGTTCAGGTTTGGGTTGATTTCTTCCAAGGCTTGACGCACCTGGTGCTCCAGCCCCGGGGTCGCTCCCGTGGTCACCAGGATGATCGAACCGATGTACAACGACGAAACGTCACTGGATTTGGTATCGCTCTTCGCGCGCTGCAACAACGGCAAAAAGAACATCGGTCGCTGCTCTTCATGCGGATACTGATATTTGGCATTCTCCACCACACCCACGATCTTCCAGTCGGAAGCGCTTTTTCTGTCTCCCATGCCAAAGTGTTGTCCGATGGGATCTTCTCCGCGCGGAAAGAAGCGCTTCACGAACGCGCGGTTCACCACGGCTACCCCGGGCGAGTGAGCCGTGTCGGTAGGGAGAATATTGCGTCCGCGCACCAGGTGCTGGCCAAGCGCGTCAAAGAGTTCCGGGCTAACCCTGTCCCATGACGAGCGAACATCCTCATTAGGTCCCGGTTGCGGCTGTCCTTCCACCACCACATCAGACTCCAAGTCATCGCCGTCGAGTGGGGCATAAAGGACCATCCCAGCCTTCGTCACGCCTGGCAGAGACAACATCCTGGCGCGCATCCGATCGTAGAGTGGCTGCAGTTGTTCTATCGTATATCCGGCATTTTGAGCATTCAGGCGGACCACCACCCGATGTTCTACCTGGATACCGAAATTCTGATGCTGCAGATTGATAAGGCTCCTGGCCAACAAGCCCGCGCCTATCAACAAAATCACTGACAGCCCGGCCTGCAACACGACTAACGAGCGCTGCAGCAGCGAAGCATGGCCACTGCTCGTCCGATTCGATCGACGCAGCGCATGGGCCGGCTGCGCATGTGAGGTCGCCCAGGCGGGCGCCATGCCGAAGAGAAGCCCCGTGAGCAACGACACACCAAATGCAAACCACAGAACCTGCAGCGATGGGGTGGCATGGATGGGCGAAAACTCTGCATGCGGGAATGCCAGCCTGAGCATCATTGCCGAAACCAGGTAAGCGATCGCCACCCCCACGACGCCGCCCATGCAGGAGAGCAGAACGCTTTCCGTGAGCATTTGCCTGACAATGCGGTTCCGTGCGGCGCCTAAGGCAACGCGTACGGATATTTCCCCGTTTCGTGCAAGCCCGCGCGCCAGCACCAGGTTGGCGATATTTGCGCACGCAATTAACAAGACCAATGCGGAGATCCACATCAAGAGATGCAGGCCGGCGACCATGTCTCGCGCCATCACCGCGATGCCGCTATTTCCCGGAGTCAACGAAAGGTGGATGCGCTGGATGCGCTCCTGTCGTCCATTCGAATAGTACGGCAGCTGATACAGCAGAGGTACTAATTCGGCGTGCATTTTTGCCTGCAGGGGCAGCAGCGCCACCCCCGGCTTTATGCGGCCCAGGATGTAGAGCCACTGCGCGCTGGGGTTATGGGTAAAATCACTCTCTCCCAGCAGAGACTCCGTCGACAGTGGCACAAACAAGTCTGGGGGATACGCGGTGATGCGATCCCCGTAAAACTGCTTCGGCGCGATGCCTACAATGGTCACCGGATGGGTGTTGATGACAAATACGCTGCCTATGATCGAAGGGTCCCCGGCATATTCGCGCTGCCACATCGAGTGGCTCATGACTGCGACCATGGGCGCCCCTGCGATGTCGTCCGCAGGCTGCAATAGCCTCCCCGCGGCTGGTGTAACCCCCATCATGGTGAAGTAGTTTCCCGACACCCATTCGCTCACCTCGCCATGAGGTAGCTCGGCCGCTCCCTGCCGATGCAGCGTGAGCCATGAGTTATCGGGGGAGTAGGCCTGCATCGCCGCCAACTCTTGAAATTCAGGCGTATTTTTTCTTAGCTGGTCATACATCTGGGTCGAGAAATATGAGAGTCCATCACGATGACCGTCGCCCACGCGCACCAACTGTTCCGGATGCGGTACCGGCAGGTCCTGCAGCAGCGTGGCATGAATAAGAGTAAAGATCGCAGCATTGGCGCCGATTCCCAAACCGAGCGTCAACAAAGCGGTGATCGTGAATCCGGGATGCTTACGCAGTTGCCGTGCAGCGTAGCGAACGTCGCCGACCAGCGATTCCAGAAAGGAGAGCCCCCGGGCCGCCCGATAATGCTCCCGCGTCTGTGTCACACCACCGAAGGAGCGCAGCGCAGCCGTACGTGCTTGCTCTTCCGGCATGCCAAGCTTTTTGTTCTCTTCGGTCGCGAGTTCGATATGGGTCAAGAGTTCTTCTTCAAGGTCCGCGTCGAGCTCGCGATGGTGGATCAGCGCCGCGCAACGGCTCAGAAGAACCCGCATCCATTCCATCGTGCACCTGTAGACATTCCACATAATCTAGCTTTTGCATACGTAGAATGTCAACAGGTAGGATTCGCAGATTACCTAGCCTGTCCCCGATCGAATTCTGGAACCGCATATCACGATTAGAAGAGGCACGCGGCAGCTCTCTGCGCTCCGTGGCGGGAATAAAAGCGGCCCCCAGGTGTCTTTTCCTTCGGGGGTATGATGGCGTCTTTGCAAACAAGTCCTCTGCGGGCGAAGAGATCGTCTCTTCTGCGCGAATTTAGCTCGGTCGAACGGCTGCATTGGCTGATGGATCAGAATCATTGCAATCATTTCCCAATGGCGGCCGAAATCCGCGGTCACACCACTGTAACTATGTGGCGGAATGCTCTGAATGATTTGCAACGTCGTCATCCACTCTTAGATGTGTTTATCGTAATGGAGGAGGGCTCCAGACCAGCCTTCTACCAGGCCGATGAATTCAAGATCCCATTGGTTGTTCGAAAGCGAGCCTCGCCATTGGCGTGGCAGGTTGAATTCGAAAAAGAGATCTCGACGCCTTTCGATACATCCGAATCACCACTCATGCGAGCCCAGCTCTTGCTAGCTGACGATCGATGTGAAGTGATCCTGACGACTCATCACAGCATCGCTGACGGTATGGCCATCATGTATGTCATCCGCGACCTGCTCCAGGCAGTGTCCGGCCAAAAACTTGCGCCGTTGCCCCCGCCTCCGCCGCAGGACCAACTCCTGGCGCCTATCCTGAGAACTCTCCCATCACGGATGTCAAAAGATGAAGCCAGTGCGGTTCCTGTTCCCCGGCCCACAGCCTTCAGGCATAAAGACCGGGCTCGCCCGCGGGTGACCGGCCTTCGCCTTTCTCCCCAGCAAACAGCGCTTCTTCTGAAAAGGACACGCCGCGAGCAGACCAGCGTTCATGCTGCGATCTCTGCGGCTCTTGTATTAACCGGAGAAGAGAGTCTCCCTGCATGGAAAGAGCAGGCAGTCCGGGTTTTGTCACCCATCAGTCTCCACAAGGCGCTCAATATCGAGAACGACTGCGTGCTCGCGGTGACTGCCGGGGTGGTGTCATTCCCGCCCCAATCCGGCAGCAACTTCTGGGAGCTGGCGCGCTGGGCAAAACAATCTTTACTCCCCTTCCAAAGCATGGAAGGTGTCCGAAGGATGTCCGAGGCGATCGAGAAAACATTCTCGAACCATGCCACAGTGGAATCCGTAGCACGGGCAATGGCGCAAGGAATGGGCTATGAACTCGTGGTAACGAATGTACAGCAGTTTCCATTCGACAATAAGTTCGGAGACTTGACTTTGGAGGGACTTTGGGGACCGTCGGCTCTGAACGGCTTCGAAGGCGAGCAGGCAGTTGGGGTCGCGACCGTGAATGGCTCGCTCCACATGGTGCATACCAGCTACACGCCAATTGATAGATTTTTGAGCAGAGCGGTAGACGTGCTGATGAACGCCTGCCGAGGAAGTTAAGGCGGACGGCACGCCGACCTCTCCCAAAGCAGCTGCACACGCAGTCCCAGGTACGAACTGGCCTGGTTACGTCCCTCCTGTATTCGTTCCCCGTCACCCGCTCCCGGATTGACTTGTCAATGTAGCCGTCAACCAGGTTCGCGGACAGAGATGCCCGCCTGGGCCGCAGCGGCCGCCAGTATGCGATTGTGGGTGGCAAAGAGTGCGAGTTCGAGGCGATCGGAAACGCCCGTCTTGTCATAAATATTGCGCAGATAATTCTTGATCACCTGTTCGGTGGTACCCAGGCGGAGCGCGATCTCCTTGTTCTTGCAACCTTGCATGAGCAAGGCGACGACCTGCATCTCTTTTGGGGTCAGCCGATCGCGAACACGAGTTCCTATGGAAGCTTCTTCGTCCAACCCCATCGCTTCGCGCGCCCCCTGGACCGACTTGACGCCCTTGATCACCCGCTGCAGGCACTCCACCAACTCCTCGCCGACACTGTTGCGATAGACCACGCCGCGAATATCGTGAGCGAAGAAGCTATCGGCCGGCTCGCCGTTTTCGGCGATCACCACCGCGCGGCTTCCTGCGGCCTTTACGCGCGCCATCAGAGTCTGATAGTCGGGCCTTAGCGCCGAAGCGAACAGAACGATCGAGGAACGGTACGCATCAACGGAGAGCAGTAGTCGTTCCACATCCGCGCACTGTGCAGCCAGGCGGAAATCCTCTTCGCTTGCCAGGATCTTGGCCAGGCCAATACGAAAAAGTTCCTGGTTGTCAGCCAGGAGAATCTTATTCATCGTGCTATTTTATGCCTTGGGTTGGTTTGATTTGCAACCTCCAGAGTTATTTTATGCCTTGGGGGTTACTTCGATTCGCAACCTTTAGAGTTACATCTTGACAAATTCATCGACCGGGTGCCCTCTCGCCGCGTGAAAAAGAGGAAAGAAGAACGTCGGGAATATTTTACTCACTCCGGGTTTTAGGTTACATGGCCCCCACTGACACCCTCGCAACCACTTTCGATCCCCCTGTTGCAGCCCAGGAACTCGCACAGCTAATCCATGACCATCGCGAGGCCCTGGCCAAAGGACCAGATCTACCTCCCGCGCTCGCAGAGGGATTGATCGAGGCAGGTCTCACGCAACTCTGGCTGCCGCATACGCTCGGAGGGCCGGAGACCGCTCCGCTGGAGTTCATCCGAACAATCGAAGCCCTGGCCAAACTCGATGGAGCGGTCGCATGGAGTGCCCTGATCTCGTCCGTTGCCTCCCGCTCCGCTGGGCAGCTCGCGGTTGAGCCGATTCGCCGCTTGATGCCCTCGGGTAAAATGCTCGCCTTCAGCGGCAGCGGACATCCCACAGGAACCATCACCCGCGATGGCGATGGCTGGCGCATCAATGGCCGCTGGACCTGGGCCAGCTTTAGCAGGTACAGCACCATCACGGTCGTGGTGTGCATGGAACAGGAGAACGGCGCAACCCGTGCGGATGCCAACGGTGGGCCGGTGCTGCGGCTCGCCATGTTTTCGTCCTCGAAGGTACACGTCATGGGCAACTGGAACAGCGGTGGACTGCGCGCGACCGGAAGCCACGACATCACTTGTACCGAGGTGTGGGTGCCAGACGACTGCACCACCCCAATGGACATGCCTCGGCGCCAGCCCGGCCCGCTCTATAACCTGCCGATGACGTCTGCCGCGGCCATCGGGGCCATCGGCCTCCCGCTCGGCATCGCCGCCGCTTCTATAGACGCCCTGACCACCCTCGCTCGAAGCAAAGTGCCGTTCGTCAGCGCAGCACCGCTTTGTGAGCAGGAGCATGTGCAGCTTGAAGTGGCATGGGCAAAGACGCGTCTGCTGGCAGCACGCGCCTTTGCTTTCGAGGCCGTCGGCGCGCTTTGGGCTTCGGCCTGCGAAGGCCAGCCCGCGTCGGTCGAACAACAGGCGCTTCTCCGCATGGCATGCTGTCATGCCGGCGATGCCGGCAAGGAGGTGGTGGGCAAAATGTACTCGTTAGCGGGCAGCACCGCCCTACTTGAAGAAGCGCCCTTCGCCGCGCAGCTTCGAGATATCAACGCAGCCTGTCAGCACATCAATTTCGCCAATCGGCTCATGGTGCCTCCAGGCCGCATCCTGCTGGGCCTCGACCCAGGAACGGCCAGAATCTGATGCGCGGCGGCTGGTCCCTATCCAATGTGCGTGGGTCCATCCGATCAGTTCATCTAGCGGGAGGCTGTGGCAGCAGTTCCCTTCTCTGCGCGACACGACGAATCATCGAAACATTTCGAACAAAAGGAGAGAAACACAAACGACAGAGATCACTGGAAATGACATCTTGAGACATGGCATCCATTCTTATCTGCGCATCTCCGTCCCCAGGTCACGTCAATCCACTTCTAACTATTGCCGGTCACCTCGAACAACGAGGACATGATGTAACATTCGCGACCGCCAGTCGATTTCGCCGCGCTGTCGAGCATGCATCGCTTCGATTTGAACCGCTCATTGGTGCGGCGAACTACAACTACGACGAAATTAATGTCATCTATCCGGAGCTTGGAAAAGCGACCACAGGAATCGATAGGCTAAACGGCTTTGTACAACATCTCATGGCCGAGCAAATCATCGATCAGCGCTACACCGTTGAGAAATGTTTGTCGAATGGGCAAATCGATGCAATCCTCGTCGATCATGCCTTTCTGGGTGTATTCCCACTTCTTCTAGGAGGGCAACGGAGACGGCCCCCCGTTATCAGCTGTGGCGTGACGGCTCCTCTTCTCCAGTTGCGCGAGGTCTCGCCTTTTAGTGGCCCGGATTCCTCGGCCGATGGCTTACAGCGAAACGCCCGCGATAACAAGCAGTTCCGCGATCTTCTGGCACCTGGCTACTGCCATGTCGACAAAGTTCTCTCTGAACTGGGCTATGCGATTCCGGGCGGATTCTCGTTTGACACTTTATATTCGTTGCCTGACAAACTGCTGCAGTGCTCGGCACTGGAATTCGAATTTTCGTCTCAATCCTATCCAAAGCAAATGGAATTCGTTGGGCCGATCATCGATACTCGAGGACCTAAAGATGAGTCTCTTATCGACGTGCCGTTCGCGTATCCGGAAAGGCCTTTGATCTTCGCAACGCAAGGCACTCTGGCGAATTTTGACTTTAGTCAGCTAATCCAGCCGGCGGTTGACGGTTTGGCGAGCGAAGAGGTTAACGTATTGGTGAGCGCCGGAGGTGGCGATGTGCACTCAATTGCCGCCCACCCTAATACGCGTGTGGTCGATTATGTGCCCTATCGGAATGTGCTGGCTCGAACCAGCGTCTTCGTTACGAACGGCGGTTATAACGGTGTACAAGAAGCGCTCTGCCATGGTGTCCCAATCGTAGTCGCTGGTGAAACAGAAGATAAACCTATGGTTGCCGCACGTGTCCAATGGAGTGGATGTGGCATTGATCTCAGGACCGGTACTCCTGATCCAAAGCAGGTCGCGGACGCCGTGCGCGAGGTGCTCCACAACAGGAAATATGCAGAGCGAGCACGGATGCTTCAGGCAGGCTTTGCCAGGTACAGGGCGCTGGCTACGATCGAATCCATACTAAACCAGGTGATCCTTCAACGGGGACGCGTCGCCTAACCAATGCGGTGATCGATCAGAGTGTCATTCGATATTGGTTGGGACTCAGCCCATGCAAACGCTTGAATGTGGTCGCGAAGTGCTGCTGGTTTGGAAATCCTGATCTCAGGGCCACTTCGAGGATCGGTATGGTCGTACTTTTCAAAAGCGCTCTCGCCATATCTACCCTGCGATGCAGAAGATATTGATGAGGCGCATGGCCAGTTGCGCAACGAAATTGCTCCGCAAAATAGGTAGGACTTAGATCTACCGACCGAGCCAATTGTTTCAGTGTCAATCTTTTGTCAAGATTGGCATGCATGAAATCCAATACCTTTCGTAATCTTCGCCCCTGGAGTGCCGAGTTGCGGACAGGAGCAATCGTCTTTCCTGTGCCAAATGAGCGCAGAAGAAGTCGGCCCAATGCAACTTCGATCGAGTCTACAAAGAGTTCGCCATTGGGATAATCCTGAGCTTGTTCGTGCCTCAGTGTCATGAGTAAGTGCAAGATTTGTGGGGAGTCGATGATCGGCGGCATCTCCCATTCACAACGGCCTCCCTTGATTGAGTCCAGCGCGGCGGATGCCAGCGCCTGATCATCGACCTGAACGGATAGCATCGATACCGGTTTCGACCAAAAAATGGAATGCCAATGATCCCGCGGACATACACCAATCTGATTGGCTTTGATCGTCAGGGAACCTGTGCGACCGTTTATGGATAAACCCGCCTCGGCATCTTGCAGGAATAGATGGATGAGCTGTTTTGAAAGTAAGAGAGTCTTCCATTCAATAGCTTCTACGTGAAGGTGCTCTATGATGAAAGTTTGTGAGGGAGACGGAATTCCGATGGGTTGGAGATCGAACATCGGTTCAAGTGCGCCGCCGGTGGTCCGGCAGAGCAGTCTAGAGCCGGTATGTTGCGAAGTCGTCACTCCGCTGTCCCCTCCTGACTATGCATTCACCTGAAACTCTCGGTTCAGGGTGCCTCTCAGATAAAACGTGGCGAAGGCCGATTTATTCCCGGCAGGCCCGAATCGCCTACCGCGGCATCGTGGCCAGCTCCGGGCCTGACCACAGCATCTTTGCGTGGCCTATCATTGCCGCGTTCCACTCGGTACTTCCCGGTCGGCCCCAATCCCAAACCTACAATCACCAGCGGAAGGAATAACTATGAAGAGGCTTCTCCCCTTGTCGATGGTGATCGCCACGCTGGCTGTCGCCGTCATGGGCCACAGGGTCAGCACCGCTCAGGAAAAGCAGGACATGCCACGAGCTAGCGGCGTCAAAGGATTACATTTTCACGGCGTACCCCAAAAGGTGAACCCGAGGAACGCTCATTCGCCGCTGCGCTGATCGCGTCGGAGACGACCCAGCTGGCGCCGGCCAAAGCGATGCTGATTGCGTTAGCGGCCCAGTTGAAGTGATTACGTGGCCCTGCGGAAAGCGCCGGAATCCAGACCAGCAACTCGAAGATTACGATCTGCGCAGTGAGGAGCCGCGCGGCAATCGGCGCCATGATGCCGGTGAGGATGGCTACGGCGGCCGCGAAAAAGCCCATGGTGGTGGCGTAGGCCCAGAACATCTTGTTCGGCGGTAGCCAACCCGGGATCGGGTTCAACAGACCGGGCATATCAATGATGTGGGCGATGCCGAAGGAAATGGGGCAAAGGCCGAAGAGGAGCACGAAGAAGGGCCGCCGTCGCGCAATGGACGAACCGGCAGGAGAGAAGGTTGCGAAGAGGACCAGCCCAGCGGCAACCAGGGCGAACTCCTCAAAGACATTGCCGATCGGGTCGTAATTGCCGAGATTCACCAGTGACTTGGGCACCCAGAGGAGCGTGAAAATGGAGTAAAGGATGGTCAGGGTCAAGGCACCGGCGCGCGCAGTGCGGGGCCATAGTACTGCGATTCCCGCTACCAGCTCGAGGACCGCGATGAGATATGCAAGCGGCGCACGGAAAGGGATGTTCGATCCGACATTCTGCCATGTAGTGGCGAAGTCGCCCGAAATCAGGCCCAGCAGGCCAAGAAAGATGGCGGCCAGGCCATAGACGTAAAGCCCTAGATTTGATGTGATGCCGCGGCTTTGCATGATTCCCCTTCCCTGTTCAGAAAACGCGAGCAGAACGGCATTCCCCTGTTCCCTGCTGCTTCCGCCAGACCGTGAGACGTGATAGAAAGATGGCCATGCACATGAATGAGTACATCACGCTGGGACGATCCGGTTTACTGGTGAGCCCGTTGGGTTTGGGAACAATGACCTTTGGCAATGATAGCTGGGGTTCGCACGACAACGAGTCGCGTGCCATCTTTGACCGCTACATGGAAACCGGTGGGAATTTTATCGATACCGCTGACGGCTATGCGATGGGAAAGAGTGAAGAATTGTTGGGCCGTTTTGTGGCCGAGGGCAAACTGCGCGATAAGCTCGTGATCGCGACCAAGTTCACCTTCAATGCGCAATCCGGAAATCCTAATGCCGGCGGCAATGGCCGCAAAAATATCTATCGGGCGCTGGATAGCTCCCTGAAGCGGCTTGGCATGGATTACGTCGACCTCTACTGGCTGCACGCGTGGGACAAAGTGACGCCGGTAGAAGAAGTGATCGGGACCCTGAATGACCTGGTGCGCGCAGGCAAGATTCGTTACTACGCCTTCTCGGATGTGCCGGCCTGGTATGCCGCACGAGCCGTAACCCTGGCGGAATGCCACGCTATGGAGAAGCCGGTCGCCTTGCAACTGGAGTACTCCCTGGTGGAACGCACCATTGAGCGCGAGCATGTGGGCGCCGCCCAGGAATTGGGACTGGGCATTTGCCCGTGGAGTCCGCTGGCTAGTGGATTTCTCGCCGGCAAGTACAAGCGGGACCAAAGCACGGAGAGCGGCAAGGCGCGGCTGGAGATTTTGAAGAACGGGAACAATCCGGTTTTCCATAAATTCACTGAGCGCAATTGGCATACGCTCGATGTGTTGGAGTCGGTGGCGAAGAAACTTGGCCGTTCCGTGGCACAAGTGGCGCTCAACTGGGCCGCAACGCAGCCTGGGATTACTTCCACATTGATCGGCGCAACCAGCAAGCAACAGCTGGAAGATAATCTGGCTGCATTGGACTTTGTAATTTCAGCAGAGTTGCGCAGCCAGCTCGATGAGGCAACCGCGCTCGAACCAGCACACCCCTATATGTTTTTCGATGACGTGCTGCACGCCCGTATTCACGGCGACGTGGCTGTGCATCCATGGCGGTAAAAAGAGTCGATCGTTGTTGGACTGCACAATGGTTCCACAGAATTGTCATCCCGCCTGTCCCGGCGAACCGGAGCGCAAGCGCAGTGGAGGGATCTGCGGTCTCTCCTCCGGTTCTCACGCGGACTCTAAAGAACCCCATTCATCCCTGGGTTAGTATCCGAGTGTTCACGGTGTTAGAGGATGCAAAAGAATGAAGTCATCGCGCAAGGCTGTGCTCACCGCAATCGTCTCCGATCTCGCGATCGCGACTGCCAAATTGATTGCGTGGGCCTTTACTCATTCTTCCGGGATGCTTTCCGAAGCCATCCATTCGTTGGTCGATGCCGGTAATGGATCGCTGTTGGTGCTGGGCCTGAACCGCAGCCGCAAGCAGGCAGACGAGAGTCATCCCTTTGGTTATGGGAAAGAGCTTTACTTCTGGACTCTTCTGGTTGCCCTCTTCGTTTTCTTTGCCGGCGGCGGCGCTTCTATCGCTGAGGGCTACCTCCGGGTGCGTAACCCCCAACCCCTGGACCACTACCCCTGGATCTATGTCACACTCGGGGTGGCCGGTTTGTTCGAAGGGTATTCCCTCTCCATCGGCCTCGAGGAATTTCGCGCCGGCGAAGGTGTCCCAGCCTCATGGCAGACCATTCGCGCCAGTAAGAACCCGAGCACGTTTACCGTCATTATTGAAGACTTCGCTGCGCTCGCGGGTTTATTCATTGCCTTCCTCGGCACCATTTTTGACCAGACACTGGGCTGGCATCGCGCCGACGGGATATCCTCCATCGCCATCCGGCGCGATTTTGATGGCCGTGGCTTTGTTTCTGATGGTCGAGAGCAAGGATCTGCTGGTGGGAGAAGGCGCCGACTCCAGCACATTGCGAGAAATCCGCCGGCTCACGCAGGCCGAGCCGGGCGTGGAACTTGCAGGGTATCCGATGACCATGTATTTCGGTCCGGGCAGCATTCTGCTCACGATGAATATTCGCTTTTCTGGCTCTCTCTCCCGCAACGGGATTGAAGAGGTGGTCGATCGCATCGAAGCCATGGTCCGCGGGCGATATCCAAACATTCACCATATCTACCTGGAAGCCGAGTCGCTCCGTCCCAACGCGCGATTGGCCGACCCTGCCTATCCTGGCGGAAGCGACCTTCCTCCCAATCCGCCCTGAGTAGTCGAAGTCTACAAACGGGAACTCCCGCGGGGTTCTCAGAGTCGCTCTGGTGTTAGAATCAGCGCCTATCGGGAGACTACCTGGTGGATGCCGAACTGCTGCTTGCCCTTGCCGCCGAGGTCGCCGATAAGCGCCACACGCGGGATGTGCTCGATACGATTGTGGGAGGACTTGCCGGCTTGCCCGGTGTGGTCCTGGCGGGGATATGGCTCCTTCGGCCCGGCGACCTGTGCGAGAAATGTTCCGTGCAGGCAGACTTCCGCGACCGGGCGCACTGCCTGCACCTGGTGGCCAGCGCGGGAAGCTCGCAGAACAGCGCAGAAGCATGGTCCCCTCTTCAAGGCCATCTCCAGCAGATACCTCTCAATTCCAGCAAACTCCCCGACGACGCTGGAACTAAATGGCTGGCGTCGCCGGACTGGCTCCGGCGGGAGCGGATTCGCGGATCTTCCGCGCACCCGCTCGTTTCCCGGAAAAAGCTCCTGGGAGCGCTGGTTGTCTTCATGCATGATGAGCTGCAGAATGGCGATGGCGACAGATTAGGAATGTTCGCGGGCCAGGCGGCGGCCGCGCTCGTGCATGCAGAAGTCTTCGAGGAACTGAGCAGAGCGGATGCGGGCCTGCGCCAAGTCGCAAATGTCGTCCGTCATCATTTGACGATCATAGAACCCGGACTGGGCTCGGTCTTCGCCAACCGAGCCGCGCTGGATTACTTCGGGTTAGCTGGACAGTTGTCGGCGCTGGAATTCCTCGAAAAGGTCACCCACACCGAGGACCTTGCGAAGGTACTCGAGGGTGTGCAACAGGCCATTTCCTGCGGAGATTTTTTTGAGACAGAAGCGCGTATGCGCGGTCGCGATGGACAGTACCGATGGTTCCTATATCAGCTCTACCCCTTGCGCGATGAAGCAGGCCAGGTTTTTCGTTGGTGCGCAATACGGACCGACATCGACGACCAGAAGAAATCCCAGGAAAGCACCCAAAGAGAAAATTTCGCGTTGCGCGAGGAGATCGACAAGCTGTCCATGTCCGAAGAGATCGTTGGCAGTTCGGCGACTTTGCGAGCCGTGCTTACACGCGTGGTTAAGGTGGCGGCATCCGATGCGACGGTCTTGATTACCGGGGAAACAGGAACTGGAAAGGAATTGATTGCGCGGGCAATTCACAAACGTTCGCATCGAGCGGAGCGCGCGTTCATAAGCGTGAACTGTGCAGCCATTCCCAAAGACTTGATCGCCTCGGAGTTATTTGGCCATGAGAAAGGCGCATTCACGGGGGCATTGCAGCGGCGGCTGGGGCGCTTTGAACTCGTGGAAGGCGGGACTATCTTTCTGGACGAGATTGGAGAATTGCCGGCGGAGACGCAAATAGCGCTGCTACGCGTGTTACAGGAAAAGGAATTCCAACGGGTTGGCGGCAATCAATCCATGCATGCGGACGTACGGGTGATCGCGGCCACCCATCGGGATTTGCCTGGAGCCATCGCGGCCGGCACTTTTCGGAGCGACCTTTTCTATCGCGTTAATGTGTTTCCCATCCACCTTCCGCCCCTCCGGGAACGGAAAGAAGATATTCAGCTCCTACTCGAGTATTTCATCCATCGCTATTCGAGCAGGGCTGGCAAGCATTTCCGGCAAATAGAAAAGAAGAGTCTCAAGTGGCTGGAATCCTATCCCTGGCCTGGCAATATTCGGGAATTGCAGAACATCGTCGAGCGCTCCGTGATCCTGTGCGACACGGAGACCTTCTCTGTGGATGAGAACTGGCTCTCATTTCTGCCGGGTGCGGGGCCTCCGTTACAGCAGGTACTGGCAACGCAAGAGAGAGAACGCGTAGAAGCGGCCCTGGCGGCTAGCAAAGGACGAGTCTCCGGGCCTTCGGGTGCTGCAAAAAAACTCGGCATCCCTCGAACGACGCTGGAGTCGCGAATCAAATCCCTGAAGATTGACAAAAACCGCTTCGAACAAGCCTGAAACCAGGTAAAGGCCCCCAGCCAGTTTCCGCCTATCTGACGAGATCCCCTGCCGAAAACTCGTCAATTCCCCAAGACCTCGCCACTTGAATAATGCGCAAGCTACGTCTTTTCAGTGCTCTGGAATTGGCCTGTCCCGTGCACTAGGAGTGGTTGCGAGAAGAATTCGGGAAACTCGGGACGGGCAAGAGTATGTGGAAATTACGCAGAGTGCCTGATGGGAACTGCTTCGTGTTGAAGCTGAGCGGACGAATCGACGCAGACGGATTATCGGAGCTAAGCAAAGCCTTCGCCTCTGAGAACAACGCAGAGCCTCTGGTGCTCGACTTGAGCGAAGTCGACATTGCGGGCGAGGAGGCCGTCAAGTTTCTGGCAGGCTGCGAAACCAGAGGAGCGCGGCTGCGTAACTGTCCCGACTACATCCGCGAGTGGATCAGAAGAGAAAGAAAGGGCGGGCACGCGCACATTTAGAAACAGGCATTCCAGAGAAGCTGGAGCACTTTTGCAGGGTGTAGGGGACGGGCCCGAATACAAAAACGATCACACAAAACTTAAGGAGATCACCTATGAAGACCAGAGAAGGTATCCAATTAAAACGTGGAACAAAGATCATCCAAGATCGCATACGCAGAGTTGTTGTACTTCCTTTGGCTCTGGCGTTCGCTGCTTTTGTTCATCCGCTTCAAAGTTCGGCTCAGCAGTCGCCTGCCGCCGCGACGTGCCAGGTGCAGTGGTATGGCCCAAATGGAGCCATCGACGGAGTATACCCTTCGGTGGCCATGGACGGTCCTTCGCGCTTCTTTGTTATGGTGTACAACCGTGCAACCGGCGGCTTGACTCCTGGGATTAGCTATCGCCTGGGCAGCGCTGGCTCCTGGCAGAACCCGAGCCTGGGGCCGGCGAGAAACGTGCAGAATGGCTACAATCCCGGTGTCGCGATGAACACGGACGGCGTCCTGGTCGAAGTGCATCATGACTACTCAGCAGGAGCGGTGAACGATCTGGTCTACTACCGGATTGGCAAGGTCAACCTCAACGGAAGCGTCGAACAGACGATCGAGTGGTCGTCGCCAGCCTATGCCCTGGACGGCGGGAGAAACGCTCAAGTGGCCATCAACGATCTCGGACAAGTAGTGGAAGTGCACGAGACGAACAATGTTTTTGGTCACAAGCTCTATTATCACCTTGGGCACTTACGACAGTCCACGAATAATCCTAATCAGTATTACCTGATTTCGGATTCCGGAGATAACGGGATCGAGTACAACGAGGGACGTTTTCCTCAAATCACGCTGGATAATCAAGGCAACGTTATTGAAGTGCATCAGGCCAGTAGCAATAACGATCTGCATTACCGGCGCGGCAAACTCAACAACGCGGGTACCCGCATCAACTGGGCCCCAGCGGCCTCAAACGGCCGATATGCGACAGGCAACGGGAGGAGTCCGTCCGTCGCGCAGAATGGCGCCGGCTTCGTTTTGGAGGCACACTCGAGCGTACCAATTGCTCCTAATACGAGCGTGAGCCTTCTGTACGGACAGATCAATACAGGCAGTAACTCGGTTATAGACCTGACTAACCCTGGGATTAACTGGGCGATGTCCAGCCAGGTCGGCGTCAGCACCAATGGCAGCGCTGCCATCGCGGTTTACAAGAATCTTTCCAATGCTCAGTTAACCTATCGATTAGGACAGGTGAATTGCCCTTAGAAATGAAACCGGCGAAAGCCCGACCTAACGTCGCAAGAACGCGATCTTAGGCCGGGAAGCCAATGGACCCGGCTAAGCCCATCGTGCTTAGCCGTTGTTTGTCTCTTCCTTATTTTCCAGGTGCTCGGCGATGGCGCCGGCGCCTTCAAAACCTGCGATTGCAGCCGCGCCTTCGGTCAAAATCGATGCGTTCGGATCCACCTTCTTAACGCCCTCTACGGCAATCACAGCCCCGGCGATCTTCTCGGCTTCTTCCAAAAATCCCATGACACTTCTCCTTTTCAAATGGATGAATGTGCGTTACAGTTTGCGGAAAACTGGTTGCTTCGACGGGAACGGGCTCTCAGCCTGCAGGTAAAAGATACCACGGGAGGGCCTCAGGCATAAGCGGTATCCGGCCCCGGTTATGATTCTTGCAAGTGACGAAAAGGCCCCCAACCCACCCCCGCACCCTGCTTCAGAAGGGCGTCCTGCGATCATTTGTTCGATGGCTTGTCATCAGTGTGGCGTGCTTGTGGTTGCTCGCCGTGCTGCTGCTTCTGTCTGCCCGGTGGGTCGATCCGCCGACCACTGCAGTGCAGGTTCAGCGTCACTTGCAGGCCTGGGCAGACCAAACGCCGTATCGCAAGCGCTACAAATTTATTCCTCTCAGCCAAATCTCGCCCAATCTTCAACATGCTGTCATCGCCGCGGAAGATGCGCGCTTCTACCAGCACCATGGCTTCGATTGGCACGAGATCCAAATCGCTGCCGGCGACGATTTGGAGGGCGGCCGCTTCCGCGGAGCCTCTACCATTACGCAGCAACTGGTAAAAAACCTCTTCTTCGGAACTGGCCGCTCGATCCTCCGCAAAGGCGCGGAATTCACACTGGTGCCGCTCGCCGAACTCTTTCTCGGCAAGCAACGCATTCTGGAGATCTACCTCAACGTGGTCGAATGGGGACCCGGGATTTATGGTGCGGACGCGGCCTGCCATGCCTACGATGGAACCGCGGCCCGAAACACCGATCGGGACCAGGCGGCACGGCTGGCCGCAATTCTACCCGCTCCCCTGAAGCGACGGCCGGCGCGCATGAATCGATACAGCGCGCTCATCCTGGAGCGAATGCGACAAATGGGCTGGTAATCTAGGGCTTGCCTCGGTCTGGGCCTGGATCCGCTTTGATGGTCGTGATCTCGACATAGGGCTGGACTCCGGTTTCCACGCCGTGACGGTAGACGACCTTACCGGCGATCTTCACACGCTTGTTGTCAAAATCCTCAAGCTGCTTGGGCTTACGGGTATCACTCACTTCAATCGAACTAATGGGTTTCCCGTCGACCATGGTTACGGAATCGACCTGCACCATCCAGCCGGTGGTTTCCGCTCCGACCGCCATCGCGCGATGGACCGTTCCTACCAGGGTTATCTTTTGTGGATCGCTCTCGTCAGCATGTAAGCCGACGCAACACAGCGTCAGGATCAACCCCATGCTTACTCGTGCGATGCGCATACAGACCTCCTCTTCGCCCTAAAGAAGATTCTAATATTACGCACTGCACAAGGAAAAGAAGGCGCAAACCCCGTGATCCCCCTGAAGAGCTCGGCTGCCGAAGGAAATGTTACGATTGCCCTGTGTTTAACTTCGGAAAACCAAAAACCGGCGGCCAGTGGATGGCACACGTTGTCCTCGCCGTCGTCGCCCTATTTCTGGTGTGGTGGATGCTGCGTCTCTACGTTTTGTGACTTAACTCCTCCAGTGAAATAGGCTTCTGCCCCAAGCTTGCGGGACAACTCTAAAAAAACAGACGATGCAGACAAGACGCGATTTCCTCAAGCTCGCCGCAATGGCATCCGGCGTCACCGGTATTTCCGGCCTGATTCCCGATTCCATCCAGCGGGCCTGCGCGATCGAGCCGGCACCCGGCTCGACTTACCTCGATGCCGAACACATCGTGATCCTGATGCAGGAAAATCGCTCGTTCGATCATGCCTTCGGCACCCTTCGCGGGGTTCGCGGTTTTAACGACCCGCGTGCGCTTCGCCTCGCGAACGGCAACTCGGTTTTCGTGCAGACTGACGCTGCAGGCAACTCCTATGGTCCCTGGCGGCTGGACATCCGTGACACCCGCATCACGTGGATGGGATCCCTTCCCCACTCCCGCGATAGCCAGGTCGATGCCTGGAACGAAGGTCGCCATGATGCATGGCTGGAGGCTAAGCGCTCAGGCACTCAGGAGTATTCCCATCTTCCTCTGACCATGGGCCACTACACCCGGGAGGACCTGCCCTTTTATTACGCTCTGGCTGATGCCTTCACGGTCTGTGATCAAAATTACTGCTCGGTGATGACCAGCACAACACCCAACCGCAGCTGCTTCTGGAGCGGAACAATCCGTGACCAGCAGAGTACAGACTCAAAGGTCTACATCCGCAACCAGCAGCTCGACTTCGGCGGAATGAGTTGGAAGACATTTCCCGAGCGCCTGCAGGAGACCGGAGTCAGATGGAAGTGCTACCAGAATGAGCTGACTCGCTCCGGGCTTTCCGATGAAAAAGATGCATGGCTTGGGAATTACGCCGACAACGTACTCGAATTCTTTTCCGCGTATAACGTCGAAGCATATCCGGGATATGCCCAGGCCGCACCGCTGCTTATTAAGGAACTTTCCGCCCACGCAGCGGAACTCGAAACCGGGATCTCCAAGCAGACAGATGCGGCGACAGCAGCGAAGCTCCGCGCTGCGCTTGGAGATATGCGAAGGCAAATCGAGAACATCCAGGCATCTCTCGCTAGAAACGGTAAGGCCAGATACCAGGAGCTCTCCGCAGAAGAGAAAGCTCTGCATCATGCAGCATTTGTTACCAATGACGAAGATCCCGAGTATCACAGCCTGTTCTCGTTGCCCTTTGAGGACCAGGGCAAGTCTCAAACCATGCAGGTCCCCAAGGGCGATATTTTCTATCAATTCCGCAAGGATGTGACCGAAGGAAGGCTGCCCACGATCTCCTGGCTGACTGCTCCGGAGAGATTCTCCGATCATCCAAGCTCACCCTGGTATGGCGCCTGGTATATCTCCGAAGTGATGGACATCCTGACCAGGAATCCTGAGGTATGGAAGAAGACCATCTTCATCCTCACATACGACGAGAATGACGGCTACTTCGATCACGCGCCCTCGTTCGCTGCCGCCGACCCCAAGCGTCCGGAAACCGGAGGAGC
Organism: uncultured Acidobacteriaceae bacterium; assembly: GCA_963721125.1. Classification (GTDB taxonomy): domain Bacteria; phylum Acidobacteriota; class Terriglobia; order Terriglobales; family Acidobacteriaceae; genus PALSA-350. The sequence continues at coordinate 1,784,635 of CAVRHZ010000002.1, forward strand.
CTCCGCCGGCGTCGATACCGGTCTCGAGTACACCTACAAAGATGACGAGTTGCGGCAAGGAGTTCCGGAGAACGAAGCACGCTCCGGACCCATCGGCATGGGCTTTCGCGTCCCCATGATCATCGCCTCTCCCTGGAGCCGGGGCGGATGGGTCAATTCGCAGATCTTTGACCACACTTCCACGCTGATGTTCCTGGAAGGCTTCGTCGAGAGCAAACTCGGCAAGACGGTTCGTGAAGAGAACATCAGCGCGTGGCGGCGAACTATCTCTGGAGATCTCACTTCCGCCTTCCGCCCCTACGATCCCAAGGAACCTGACCTGGACTTTCTCGTCCGGGACAAGTTTGTCGTGAGCATCGAGAAGGCGCGGTTTAAGGAGACCCCATCGAATTACAGAAAGCTCACGACCGAACAGATCGAGCAGATCAACCACCCTCCGGCGCGTCCCGGGTTAATCTCCCATCAGGAAGAAGGCATCCGGCCGGCATGCGCGATTCCCTATGAGCTTTACGCGGATGGGAATCTCCATGAGGATGGCGCACATTACGAATTCCACCTCAGTGCCGGCAACCAGGTGCATGGAGCGAAGTCCGCAGGTGCACCCTTCAATGTCTATCTGCGCAACCTGAAGGATGGGGCAGCCATGATGGCCGCCACCTATGCGGTCAAGCCGGGCGACACATTGACCAGGCAAATACCCATGTCCATGTTTGCCGCTTCAGGCTACTCCATTGAGGTGCATGGCCCGAATGGTTTTTACCGCTCCTTTACTGGCCGAGTGGCTTTGTTTCCTCTTGCCGTGCGTACCTCTTACGAGCGCCACGGAACGAAGCTGACTGGGGATGTGCGGGTGCAGCTGCATAACAAGTCCACGGAACCTGTAAGGATTGCTATTAAGGACAATTCCTACCAGTCAGGTACAGTAACCCGGCAAATCAAGCCTGGTCAGGAAACATCAGTCGTTCTGCCCCTGAAACGTAGCCACGGCTGGTACGACTTCACGGTGAAGGCCCACGGTTCGAACCAGGAATCGAACCAGGAATCGAACCAGGAAACCCGTTACGCCGGACACGTAGAAACCGGAATACCCGGCTTCAGTGATCCGCTGATGGGAGGAGTTTTGCGAGCCACCTAGCAGGCTGCGCAAAAACTCATGTTTTGTATGAGGCCCGACAGTCTCTAACCGGACCCCTTAGGGACTGGACGGGTGCGCGTCGCTAGCGGGTCGCCGGCTTGCCGCCTTGAAAGACGAAGTGGTAAGACCCGGTGGCCCAGTTTTCCGAGTTGATCAGCAACTGCCACGGACCGCTCTGCGGTAAGGTGTACACAGTCCCGTTGCGGCAATTGGGCGCGAGAAAATCGTGGCCCTGCGCGTCGAGGAATTCGGTGCCCAACCAACCCAGTTCACAGCCCGGGCCGGAAAGCAACACCACATCGCCCGCCTGTCCGTTAAAGGTATAGACATCCTGGGCAGCCGCCTGCTCGATGTTTCCGGAAACCGCCTGACCATAAACGATCGCCTGGCGGCGGGTGTGGCGCACGAAGCGAATCGGAATGCTGTAGCGCACAATCTCGTTGGCATAATGGAAGCGGGCACGCAGAGTGTATTGACCAGCCACGGGCAGCTCCTGACGCCCGAACTGGCAACCCATACCGCCGCGCAGCATATTTCCCGTTGGATCGTAGAGCAGCAGGAAGACGGGGTGCGCCTCCCCTGCGTGGTCCGCGCAATCAGGGTCGTGAATCCAGAGCACATCCCCCTGGGCGGCGGAGAAATGGAACTCCGGCTCGGAGGTGTGGTCGAGGATCTCGCCGTTCATGCGTAAGGCGGCGGTGACCGGCGCGACCTTGGGCGCCGTGGGCTTGGCAAGCGCAGCTTTGGCCGCCAAAACCTGCTGCGCTTGCGCATACTGGCTGCCGAAAACGAAGTTGTTGGTTACGGCTAGATCGAGCACGCAATCGGCAAGCAGATGCGGGTCGGTAATGCCGGACTCGCGGCAAACCTTCTCCGCCTGCTCCCGGTTCTCCACTGGTGGCCCGGCGCCCTTGCGGGGAAAGTCAGGATTGGTAAAAGTAGCGCTCGACTGGCCGGCCTGGTAATCAAACGAGGATTTCGCCTGGACGACGCGCCAGGCATCGGCCAGGGCATGGTTCACGTCGTCACTTTCGGGTTTTACCTCCAGCTGGTTAGTTCCCAGCAAATCGTTGGACGGCACACCATCGTCATTGCCCAGCAGCCCCTCGAGAGTTCCACGGCGCGCGGCCGCGGGCTTGACGGTCACGTTCAGGGCATAGCGCCCCAGCTGCTCGACGTGGACTTCCGTGCCGTCAGGCCAGGTGAGCTGGTAGCTATCGCCGAAGGCGGTGGACGCCGAGGTGAGCGAGCCGTCGCGCAGCCGCGGCAGAGCCCCGTTCACTGGCTGCCCGTCAATGCGCAGCACGGGCTTATTGTTTTCCATGGTCACGGTCACGCGCTGCCCGCCGATGGTGGCCGCCATGGCCTGGTTAACGCTGGCCATCATGCTGCCGGGGACCGGGGCCTGGCGCACCTGCACAGAGAAATCGTCCTTGGTCGAGCGCACCAGGGTGTACTCGCCCACGGTTTGAAAGTCGTAGGTCACACCGTCAAAGGTGGTGAGGTGGACGTCGCCGGTGCTGGAGCCTGGCGGCGGAGGTGGGTTGTCGGGAGGCGGGCTTCCTCCTCCTCCACCGCCTGCTCCTCCGCCTCCCCCCGGTGGCGGTGTTGGGGGCGTGGGCTGCTGCGGCTGCTTGCAGAATTTGTCCAGCGATTCACCGCCCACCCCGCCCATGGTGGTAATGTCACCGCCATTGATACCGATGAAAAGGGGAGCGATGGCGACCTGAGTGAACTGCGAGGCGCCGGGGCTACCGTCGGGGCAAGCGCAGCCGCCCTGCTTGAGACACAGCTTCAGAGGCGCGGAGTTGACCAGTGCGGTATCGACCGCGAAGCCCTGGTCATGCAGGCGGCCGTAGCCGGTGTAGAGGTAGACGCCAACGATATCGGCGCCGCCCGAAACCTGCACCAGCGCGGACTCAGCCGGGCCAACCGTCGGCAACGCCTCGACCGAGCCGCTGTCTACCGTGATCGAGGTGGGCGCCGGGCCGGATTTGGGAGGAGAGCCCGGGTTAAGCATGACCCAGGGGGCGTGGCCGGCCGCTTCAAAGTAACTCGAGCCCCAGGAGGTGTAATAAGTAGACGCCGTCCCCTGGACGAGTAACTGAAAGGCGCCCTCATCGTCGTGGTTTACCCCCGCAAGCACAACGGGCAACAATCTTGGCCAGACGCCCTGGGCGCTGATGGTGTCTTCCAGGTGACCATAGACGCCGAGCGCATCGTAGGAGCGCAGGGCGTAGAACGTGAGCGGGCCGAACACATATAGGTTCCACTTCCCCTCAAGGATGCCGGTGTTCTGCACCGAAGGCATGACTTCAGACATGGCCCACGTGGCTTCGCCCTCGAGAATCCAGGGGTGGATGGACTCGAGCACGGTTGGGGTTTGCACTGCCCGCTGTTGGAAGCAGTGGAACATCTCATGAGTTACGACAGCCTCTGCCTCGTCCTGATTGAGGCTGGCGAACATCTGGTTCCAGAACGTCATGTGGCAGCCCGCCTTGGTCAAGCCGAGGGCGCTCCCCCAGGTCCATGACCACGTATGGGCGTATTCCGTGCCTTCGGGAGTGCCGTAATCTACATCGGTATCGAAGGCGACTCCGGGTACCTGGAGAAAGGCGGCCAGGGTGCCATCGGCATTTTTTGCCAGCGTGGTGTAGTCAAAAGCGGGTGTATCGGGAGCAAAGAGAAGGAAAACAGCGGGCAGGAAGTGGGAAGGGCTGAGTGCCTGTTGGCCGGGGGCGCGACGGGGACCGGCGACCAGCGCCGTTGCTGCGGTTTGCTGTTCCGGGGTGAGCGAGCTCCAGACTTGGTTGAGATAGGTGATGGCCAGGGTGCCGTCGAAGTCGCCGCGATCGCGGGTTGCGGGAATGCTGACCCCGGGCAGGCGGCCGACTACCATGCTGAAGAGCATTTTGGCTCGGTCCGGGGTAACGCCGTGCTGAATGATGTCCGTTTCCAGCTGCTGCTGGGTTATCTGCGGCGAGGGAGCGGCGGTTTGGAGCCCTGTGGTGGCCGTGGGAGGCGAAGGCAGCCGCGTGCGGCTGCGCAACACCATAATCACTACGACGCACAGTGCTACCAGGACCGCTCCCAGGATAAGCCGCGATCGCATAGGTTCTTTCTCGAACGGTAGAACCGTCGCGCCCGAAAGTAATAGAAAAGGCGGCGGGTGGCAAGGAAAATAGATGGCCGATCAGGTACCAGCTGATTACAAACAGCGCTCGGGAAACAAGCTCATTCCACCTTCTTGCGCAACCACCGAAGACGGGGGCGCGGCAACGTACTGTAAACCAGCGAACCGGGAATGCTCAACTCGATCTCAGTGCCGGTGCCGGCGCCGCTCCAGATCGATAACTCCGCGCCGATTTGCTTGGCGCGTTCGCGCATGCCTGGCAACCCATAATGGCCGGCGCGACCCACTTCGAGCGTCGCTGGGTCAATGCCCTTTCCGTCATCCCGAACTCGCAAGCAGAACAGACGTTCCGCGTAGATGAGTTCCGCTTCAACATGCTGCGCGCAAGCGTGGGTGAAGGCATTTCGCAGGGCCTCGCGAGTGATGCGGTAAAGCTCGTCGCGAATGATCGGGTGCAAGTCCCGCGGCAGACCTTCCACCGTCAACTCGAAGGCGGCGCCGTTTGGGGTTGCCAGTTCATTGCACACTGTCCTCAGCGCCTGCGCCAGGTCATTCGTAGTCGTGGCGGACGATCGTAAGTCATACACGGCGTCCCGCCCCTCGGCGATCGCCTGATCCCCACGTTGCAGCGTTTGTTCCAGTTTGTCTCTTGCTTTCCCGGGTGGAAGCATGTTCTCGACTACCTGCAGGTGCAGTATCAATCCTTGAAAGCTTTGCAACAGCGTGTCATGCAACACGCGGGCGATGCGGGTGCGCTCGTTCACCCGCTCTTCCAGGCGCAGTTCCAGAATGCGCCGGGCTATCGCCCAGCCGAAAAATGCAGCCACGAAAACCGTGGAGATGGCCGTTAACGGCACAATAATAAAAATCTCACGCTGAACATTTTTCATGTTCGCGACGGCGCGCGGCAGCTCTTCATCGAGTTCGCGGTTAATGCTCTGGACATGGGCTGAAGTCGTGTTCTCAATTCGCCTGAGTTCGTCGTCAAGGCGAATGCGAACCACTTCCCAGTCGCCCGCCTCAGCCATCGCGGCAATGTCATCGAGCTGAAACGGCAGCGTGACCTCAATGGTGTCCAGAGCAGTTAGAAATGCTGGATCTACGTGGAATTCAGGCGGCAGGTAAGTGAGAGTGCTCCTGGTTTGTTGGGTTTGTTTCTGCAGATCCGCACGCAAAGGCTGGGCTTCGGTTACCAGGCGATGCGCATCTTTGGACTGTGCAAGTTCATTCAGCCGTTGATGAAATGAGCGAAGGGTTTCCTGAAGCCGCAGGACGGCGATCAACTGCTGGCTTACGCCGGTGAGACGATCTGTTTGCAGTTGGGCTCTCTTAAACTGATAAATTACGAGCCCGTTCCCACCCAGGATCAAGGCCACCAACAGGGCCAGGATGAGCGCCAAACTCCGGCCTATGTTGAAGTAGTTGCCGTTTGGTGACGTCATTCGAGCTCGTTTAGACCATCTCCGCCGCGCGTTTTTTGTGACACAACAAACCGGAACGGGCGATTAACGGCGCGCCGTTACCTACTGCACATGGTTGTCCGTCGTCTTGGGGGGACCGGGACGGAAACCGGTGATTTCGATCAGTTGCATTTCCAGTTTACCCGCGGCCTCAGGCGCGCTCATCTGTCCGACCAGGACTGCATGCACGGCGTCGGAGTACGCCGTCGAAACTGCCTTATAGGCGCTCCCAGTCTCGATGGAAGGCCGGGCGACGATAACGCTGGCAAGCTGCTTCGATAATTGCGGAGGGACGCGCGAGTCCAAAATCGACGGAGGATTGGAGAGTTCAACCTGGATCGGACCGCCGGGGCCGCGGTAATTTTCGCCCTCAGCGATCAGGCTGCGAAGCTGGAAGCGGAGTAGTTCAATCGCTTCCTGACGATGAGTCGAATGTAAAGAGATGCCTGTGCCCGTCCCTCCCAAGGTTCCAGCCGATTCTTCGCTTCCAGCAGGCAATCTCGAAAGGCCGGTCTCCAGAGTCGGCGGCGTGCTTCGCCAGCCGATCTGGCGAGCTTGCCCCCTCCTGCTCATCGGGGTCAGGATCCAGATGCGGTTAAAGGCTGCCCTGCCGGAGTCAAACACGAGCATCGAATCGGCCTCCCGGTACGACACCACGCCGGGCGGCGATATCCAGCCAATCCAATGCCTGGCTCGTTGCCATGCAGCAATCGCCGCAGGATTATTCACGCTGATGGTCCGATCCTGCTCGATGATCCGCCCTCCTCCCGCGGCTGCTTGCCACTCCAGGGCGTTGCAGGTCAACGATTCAGCGGCATTTCCCTGCCACACGTAACCCCAGAAATCCTTTTTGCCTTTGGCGCGCTCACCGGTCTGGATCCGCGCGGCCATGGTTTCCAGCTCGTCCCACGTGCGGGGGGGATGAACATAGCCGTATTCTCGCAGCAGATCCGTTCGATACTCCAGGCCTCCAAGGGGAACGTTGAAAGGGACCGCCACAAGCTTTCCGTTCACTGAATAACTGCGCAGCAATTGGGGGTCGAGCAGCGCGATTTCCGAGGCCAGGTAGGGCTGCAGATCGATCAGGTCGGGTTCGAGAATCGGAGTCCAGATCAAATCGACGTTCAGAAGATCGGGGCCGGAGCCATCCTTCAGTAGCTTGCGTGCGAGGTCAACGTACTCGCGACTGGCCTCGGGGATCGGAATGTCGGTCACGCGAATCCCTGTTTGCTGCGTGAACCGCTGTAACAGGGCTCTTTCCTGCGGCCGATCCTCGTTCCAGGAATAGGCATACTGCAGTGCCACCGGCTCACGGGGAGGCTGCCGGCAACCAATCAGCGTGATCGCCAGCAGCCAGACCACCCCGCAACTGGCCTTACCTGCCATCAGAAATGTTCCTCGAGTTTTTGGTGCGCTCGGTCCGATCCATGTTAAATGACTGATCCGTGGGTGAAGGATCGCTGGCGCTTTTAACGCGAAAGACACGCGTGCTATTTCTCGTCAAAATTCTCACAGAATCGTCATCCTGAGCGGCTGTGACTTGATTGCTTTTGCGTGAAGTCACACCCTCTCAGGATGACGACTTTGTAGGGTATTGACGAAAAACGCCCTGAAGAAGTGAGAACTCATGGGCGGCAGTCCTGTGCAGCTTGTGGGCATACTTGTCCAGCCCTCCTGATATAGTTCACGCGTACCCTATTGGATCGAAGTTATGGCCGACCCAAGGCAATCTGCCGAGGAGTTGTTTGGGGAAGCGCTGGAATTGCCCCCGGAAAGCAGGTCGGCTTTCCTCGACCGGGCGTGCGGCCATGATCCGGAACTTCGCCGCCTGCTGGAACAGCTTCTCCTGGAGGATGCGCGCGCCGGTAGCTTTCTTGCGCATCCCGCCTTTACCCCGGATAGCACCGGGACCGTGTCTGCAATGGGCCCTCCCCTCGCCCTTGGCCGCTTCCATTCCGGGCAGCTCATCGCCGGGCGCTTTTCTATTGTTCGTTTCATTGCTCGTGGTGGGATGGGCGAGGTCTATGAGGCGAAAGATCAGTTTCTTCAGGACTCCGGCGTCGCTCTGAAAATCATCCGGCCAGAGATCGCAGCCGATACAACCACCTCGACCCGTTTTGAGCAGGAGGTGCTTCTCGCGCGCAAGGTGGTCCACCCTAACCTCTGCCCCATCTATGAGATTTTTCGCTGCGACCAGCCCCCGCCTCCTTTTCTGTTCCTGACCATGAGGTTGTTGCAGGGCGAAACTCTCTATGCCCGCTTCGAGCAATCCAAAAAGTTGGAAACCGGCGAAGCCGTGGACATCTGTAAACAACTGTTGGCCGGCGTGGCGGCTCTGCACGCCGGAGGCGTGATTCATCGCGACCTCAAGCCGAATAACGTCATGTTGGAAACCGGCGGATCCGGCTTGCATGTCAGCATCATGGATTTCGGCCTTGCCCGTCCGCACGAGTCTGAAAGCACCTTGTTCGGATCTGGCGTCATTGCCGGAACACCTGGTTACATGGCGCCCGAACTATTGCAAGGCGGGCGCCCGACGAAGGCCACCGACCTCTTCGCTCTGGGCGTTGTGCTGCACCAGGTGCTGACCGGAGAACGCCCGCTTGCATCGCAAGGCGGACTCTCCCTTGCACCTTCAGCCTCTCTACGGACCACCCGCGCCCCGGCAGAGTTGGTGCAAGCGGTCGAGGGCTTTCTTTCGCCAGACCCTGAAAGCAGAACCCGCGCCTTCGAGCGGGTGTGGACGGCGCAGAGTGGCGTCGCGACGTCGCCGCGCCGCTTCTTAGGGAAGGAAAGGGGTATTTGGTACGCCGCGGCTGCAATCGCAGGATTGCTTGCGATTGCACTGGTGGCGCTCAAGACGCCGTCCCCGGTTTCCAGCCCACTCGATTCAACCCAGATCACCTCAACGGCAGAGCCAAAAGGGGGGCCGCTGTTTACCGATGGATCGCGGCTCTATTTTGACAGCCGGGGAACCCCCTCTGAGATGGCGGTGAGCGGCGGCCCCATTGTGCCCATGCGCATCCTCGAGCGCGGCATGTCGTTGCTCGATATCTCGGCCGATGCCTCAAAGGCACTAGGCTCTAAACAGGTCGGTGAAGATACACTGGGCCGCGGCACCCTTTGGACAACAGCGATGCTGGGCGGGACTCCGCGAAAACTGAGTGATCATCTCGCAAACGGGGCGCGGTGGTCCCCGGATGGACGCTCGGTTGTGTTTTACGACCTGCGGACACTCTACAGAATCGGTGCGGACGGCGATAACCTGACCAGGCTTTGGCAGGCGCCAACAGATGTGGACGATTTCGCCTTCTCGCCCGATGGCCGGCAACTGAGCGTGACCGTAGGTGTTCCTCCCGAGACTTCGCGACTGTGGCGTTTGAGTGCCGACGGGCAGAACGCGCAGCCATTGCGGTTCGATTGGCCTGCGGATGTAGAACAGTTTGCCGGCCAGTGGACGCCGGACGGGCGCCACTTCCTGTTTTCGTCCAATCGCGAAGGACGCGACAATGTATACGAGCTGGTTGCGCCGCGTTGGTTTGAATTCTGGAAGAAGCCGGCGCCCGTAAGAATAACGGGTAACCAGATCCCCATCCTGGCCTCAACCCCCAGCCGCGATAGCCGCGGCCTGTTTGTGCTGGGCCGGATGGACGAGGGGTCGATGCGGGCCTATGACCCACAGTCGAAGAAGCTGACGCCTCTTCTGGACGACCTGTCTATGCTGAGTTTCGTAATTTCGCCCGACCACCAATGGATGGCTTACACCGACTACCCGGCCAAAACTTTGTGGAGGAGCAAGCTGGACGGCAGCGAGAAGTTGCAGCTCACCCATTCCTACGCCGTGATGGAACAGTGGTCGCCCGATGGAAAATGGCTGGTCTACTCCGATTGGAAGCATCTGTTTCTGGTCTCGGCCGATGGCGGCGCTCCGCAAAAATTAACCCCGGATGGCGAGACTCCAGTTGGTCCAACGTGGTCCTCTGACGGGAAGACGATTGCGTTCAGCTATTTTCCAGTGCCGGAAAAAGTGCCCCGGATTCAGGTAATCGACTTGGCCAGCCGGCAGATTTCCGCGATGCCAGGGAGCGAAGGATACTACTATCCCTCCTGGTCGCCCGATGGAAAATACCTGATCGCGATGGCGGTAAATCCTTCGCGCATGGCGCTGTATTCCGTGGCCACGAAGACGTGGAAAGATTTGCGTGCATTTCTGGACCAATGGGGTTTCTGGAGTTGGGCACCAGATAGCAACTCCTTGTATATGGCGCTGTTTCAGGGGATGGCTAGCGACGGCATTTACCGCATTCCCATTCCCCAGGGCGCATGGGAGAAGTTAACCGGCGCGGAAGGCATCGACCCTGCCTTCGCCACCGAAACGTTCGTGAGCATTACGCCCGAAGGTCAACCGGCGGTCATGAGCCGGACCGGTGCGGCACAAATCTATTTACTGCATTGGCCGCAGTGAGATTAAGCTCAGCATCGCTACTGGTCATCGCGAGAACAGTAGCGATGCATTCTAATTAGCATAGCGTTAGCGCCCTGCCTGCAGCAGAGCCACTTCGACTGCTGTGCTCGTTTTGCCGGCAGCAATTTGCGATCTGCGTTCTGCCTTCGAACTGTTACAGATAATGTGACTTGTATTACCCGCCACCCAAACGGAACGCAGAAAGTACTGGTCACCGTAATGCGTAAACACGGCTTTACCCTGGGTGGCCGGCAGTCCGTCGTTGGCCAGGTGGGTCATGGCCATTCCTGCTTTAGTGTTGCCCCGGATCAACATGGTCTGTTCCCCATTCATGCTGACGGTGTAGACACCAGGAGCGAAGTGTTGGCCGGAGCCGGTTTGGAAGGCAAAGGGCACGTCCATTTGGGCCGCAAATCCTGGGCTCTGTGCCTGGGCGGCCGGCGCCGAGGAGGCGACAGCGAGTACAGCGGCGATCAAGCTTGCGGGAACCTTCAACATCATTGAGCTGCGCATGGTAGTTCTCCTTTTGGAGGGCGTCTCACCAACCGCCTTCACTTACTTAGGCGCAACCCTAAGAAGAAAAGTGCCATGAACCGCAAAATTATTTACCGCGCTCCTGCGCGGCCAGTGGGTGAAAATCGCCTCCCAACAGCTGCGACTCAGTCCATCCCTCGGTAACCGCGGCTGAGGGCAGGGCGGTGACTTTTATTAGAAGTTGTCACATCGGATGGACAGAAAGAAACTGCAGGTCTCTCGGCTGCGCCCGGGGGGAGAAGGAAGATGCAGGTCCGCGTGAAGCGCATCTGCATCTTCGTGAGATTCAATTCCTACCGGGAATGTTCATCCGGGTGATGGTAGGCCACCGCATGATGATCCTCTACACGCGGGCCCGGCCCGGGCCGATAGGCAGTTGCATAGGGATGAGCATAGACGGCACGATTAGCCCAGGTGCGGCCCCAGGGAGCTCCGCCGATGATAATCGCGTGCGTACCCCAGGCAAAGCCCGGCCTCGACCAGCCAAAGGGCACGAACGCGGGCCCGATATATATGCTGGGTGCGAAGTGAATGGAGAGGCCTACCACGACCCCGGGTCGGGGCGGGGCGTAAACCACCGCCGGACTATAGACGGGAACGTAGAGAAAGGCCGGATTTACAGGCTGGATCTCGATATATCCCGCCGTGTTGACCACGTTATCGTAGGGGTTCGGGCGTAGATAACCGTAGCTGTACGCCTGTTGACGCATTCTCTGGACTGCGTCCATGATATCGGGCCGCTGCGCCAGCACGGCATCGCCCAACGCTTGCGTCCAACCTGGGTCCTGCGCCATCATTTGCAACACTTGAGGAAATGGCAGCAATGCCAACACACTGGGATCCCAGGGCAAGTTATCCTGCTGGATCGCATGGGCCAACGCGTCGCCGGTTAGCCCGGCATGTTGGTTGGACCAGTTTGCGGCATCGGGAATTTCAGGAGAAAAGGTTGACGCGGTGAGAATCTGCGCCAGCAAAGGATCGGGATAGAGAGCGATCCTGCTGACCAAAGGATCAAGCTGTTGCGGGGCCAGCATGGGTGGTGCTCCTTGCGGCGCTCCCTGCGGCGGCCCTGGAGGCATCCCGGCCGGCGCGCTCTGATCCGGAGTTGGCGGTGGAGGCGGTGGAGGGGGCGTGTACTGACCATAGGCCTGCAAAGCAAGAAACGAGCCCATTAGAAACAGCGCTGCCACCCTGGTAGATTGGGTCTTTACGACACCGCTCAGTGAACTTTTTTGACTACCCGAGGGAGAGACAGGCATTGCGTTTTACCTCATCTGTGACAACAAAAGATACGTACACTTTGCAACCAAAAGGCGCACTGACTTTTGCTTATGTAGACCCTTGCCCGGAGCAAAAGTTTTGGGAAAGGCTTGCCATCGCTTGCAAGTTAGCACAAAGCGGAACGGCGAAATTGCATTCCTGCTCCCACCAAAGTTGCATCGAGTGACTACCCGGTACTGGTTCAGCGGGTTGCGTATTTGAGGTGGCCTTCGCGCCAGGGGACTGCGGCGCGCGCATTGAGATCGAAGACAATCCGCCCCGCGCGGATGGTCATTTCCGGCACAATGCGTTCGCTGCCGTCGACCTTCCCGCCGGCAAGATCAGCGTAGCCAAAGTGGCCGTGCTCGACGCGGAGGACAGCAATATCCGCGATCGAGCCAACAGCAATCTGCCCCAGTTCGGGGTGGCCGATTTCGCTGGCCGGATTGGTGGTGGATTCCCGAATGACCTCAGGCAGGGGGATGCCCAGCGCGAGCATCTTACTCATCACGTTGGGCAGGTTGAGCATGACACCGGTAGCGGAGTCGACGTGAAGGTCGGTTGAAATGGAGTCAGGAAAAAATCCGTTCCTTACCATCGGCTCCGCGAGCGCAAAGGTGAAGGATCCGCCACCGTGGCCAACGTCAAACTTGATTCCGCGCTTGCGCGCTTCGAGCATGAAGGGGGCAGGCTTGCCTTCCGGAGTCAGCAGTGGCGCGGGCATGCGAAAGACGTGGGTGCTGATGTCTCCCGGACGCAGAATGCTGGAGATCATCTGCTCGTAGGATTTGTTGTCGAACCAGCCGAAATCGACCATCACGGGCAGATGGTTGCGCTCCCCTGCCTCGACGGCCTTCTGCACAGAGATGAAGTTGGGCTGTTGCCAGTGTGCAGTCTTGATGCCGACGATGATGTCGCGGTTCTGTTCGATGGTCTTCGAAAGCGCATCGATGTCCATGTCGTGTTCGTTCTGCTCGGCGACATCGTCGGCATTGACCATGCCCGATCCGACAATATTGAGGAAGGCGAAGATGCGAGTCCTCGAATACTCAATGATGCGGCGACGGAACTCGGGAAAGTCGCGCCAACCAGAGGAGCCGGCGTCAGCGACCGTGGTCACGCCGTTGGGGATGGCCATGACGTCGGCGGGGACAGAGAGATCGCCGTTGCCCCAAGCGTTATGGCGAAGTCCGGTGAAGACGTGCACATGGATGTCGACCAGCCCGGGCGTGAGATAGAGACCAGAGATGTCGACGGATTGTTTGCCGGCATTGGCGGGAATCGTTGGCTCGATGGCGGCAATCTTGCCGTCGCGCACGGCTACGTCGAGTTTCGCGGCAACGTTGTTTTTCGGATCGAGGACTTGGCCATTGCGAAGAACGAGATCGTACTGCTGAGCGTGTGCCGTGATAGCACAGACGAGGAGAGTGGCGGCCAGAATGCGAAGCATTGGTAGGGAGTATACCCGAGCATTGCGCAGCTTCTTACGTTTTGGGCCGGCCGATCAAGTAGACAGGAGCCAGCCAGCTACCCGGGCCGCGCGCATAGCCCGCCTGCCAATCATATTGCGGGAAGTGACTGGTCAGTGCCAGCAACTCTTCGGGCGTTCGAGTGCGAAAGCAGGAGACGAGACCGTCCCACAAAACCACCAGCGGAATCAGGGGGACCAGGTAGGTCAACAACAGTCGCGACCAACGGAAGGGCCGCATCCGCGGGGTGAGGATCCAGTCGAAAACCGGCATCAACCACATGGTCGCGAACGCTCGCAGCGTGCGCGAAGTCACTTCAGCCATCGCGAACCCCTCTCCATTGCGTACCGCGTCGCCCAGGACATCCCGCGCAACGGTGTCGGGAAAATGGTGGAAGGAAGAAAAGATAGTGCGAAAACCGGATAACTCCTGCGGAACGCGAGCGGCATCTACAGAAAAATTCGCACAGCTCACGCCCTCCACCAGCCGGTCGGGCAGAGCGCTGCTGGGGAACTTATCCGTCAAAACCACAGTAAGCGGCGCGTGTTCGGCTAACGCGGAACGCCATGCGGGACTTAGCCAGGGGCCTCCGCCACCGGAGCAGAGGTCGACCACGCGCTCAGCACCGGATTCCTGAATAGCGCGAAAAATCTCCGCTTGAATGGGACGATAGATGTTTCCCCGGCTGGTAATCGCTTCCAGAAAATCCGTGGCTCCGTGACGCACTGCTCGCGGACACCACGGCTGGTCGAGAACTTCAAAGAGATGGAGACGGCGCAATCTGGTTATTGCCGATCTCTCCACAGCGCCATGGCGCCGAGCAAACCCTCTTCGTTAGAGATGATTTTGATTTCGTCACCGTGCCTGAGCGTTACCTTCTTGGCATTGCCACCCCCGATATACAGGGTGTCCCAGTTGAAGGTGGCGGCCGTTTGCTCAACCGCTTGTTTGAGCAACTTGTTCCAACGCTTCACGCCGTACTTCAGCAGCCCGCGCCTGCCCAGATATCCCTCATAGGTTTTTTTGCGCCATGGATGATGCGCTAACTCGAGACCCGGACAAAGCACACCTTGGGTGAACAGCGCTGACCCCATGCCGGTGCCCAGAGTAATGACCAGTTCGACTCCGTGTCCCTGGATCACCGCATAACCGCCCACTGCGGAATCGTTGGCTATCCGCACCGGCTTGCCCCATCGCTTTTCCAGCGTTTTCTGCAGCGGGAAATCTATCCACCCCGGGTCTAGGTTGGCGGCGGTGAGGGTTTTGCCTTGCTTGATCACTCCAGGAAACCCGACAGAAACCCGGTCAAAGAGTGGAACGCTTACCTTGAGCTCGTCGAGCGCGCTCAGAATTGCAGAGGTGGTCGCTGGACTCGGAGTGGGCACGCGCAGCCGATCACTGATCGGCTTGCCCTCCGGGCTCAGCGCCTGCATCTTCAGGCCAGTGCCACCAATATCGATAGCCAGAGTAATTGGACCTGCGCTATCGCCCCTGCGATGCACTGCTACTTTCGAAGCCGCTTTAGCCATTAGCCCCCCGGGAGCCCAAACCATTGTCATTTTAGCCGCCGCCACCCGTTTGCCGAATGGCGAGGATGGATCAGGTACCGCCCTGCTTAACATGCTACGAAAATCCGCAACTCAGGGCCATCGAATGGGCTAGTTCCGTGAGAACCGGAAGCGAAACCGCAGATCCCTCCACTGCGCTACGCTCCGGTCGGGATGACAACTCTGTGGACCGTTGGCAACCGCTCGTTGGGGCTGTTTCCGTGCAACAGAATTGTCATCCCGAGGAGCCGACTTGCCTATGGCAAGTTAAGCGAGAAATGACACCGGCAGCAAAAGCATTGGGTGCCCCATTCAAGCCGTACTTTGGCTTGAGTGGGCTAGGATGCCTCCCCGACCTGTTTGTCATCCCGACCGGAGCGTAGCGCAGTGGAGGGATCTGCGGTTTCCTTCCGGTTCTCACGCAACTAGCCTTCGCCTCTTTACGGCACGTTACTTTGCCAGCGCTTCCTTTTTAGCTTTCGCCGGCTTGGCGGTCGGCTCTTTCCTCTTCTCAATACGGTAGCCGGATTCTTCCGCCTGCTCGCAGGCCTCCTCGACCGCCTGTTCGATCACAGCGATCGATTTCAGCGTCGATTTTGGGGCCGATTTTGCGCTCTTGGCCGGCGCCCCCGCCTTGGCTGCCAGAAGATCCGGCAACTGCATCCACCACAGCATCTGCTCATGCAGCTCTTTGTTGAAGTACAACTCTCCACCAGCCTCGTTCACCTTGAGCAGCCAGCGGGCATTGTCGTCATCCCAAATCCCACGAGGAAGGCCTGCAAACACATCGTCTACCGCCGCCTTTACCGCTTTGGCCGGCATCAAGGTCATCCCCAGGAAAGCCAGGCGGACACGAGCAGCGGCACGCCAGCCGTCCTCAGTGATCTCCTCGCCGAGCGAGAAGGCCCGGGCAAGAGGCTCGCGCAGGCGAAGCTTCTCGAACAGCGCCAGCGCGGTGGCAGCCGTGTCCTTGCCTCCGATACTGCGCGCCATCCCTTCCAGAACGCAGAACGCCAACACCGGACCCCAGGTCGCCTTGGCGTGCAGTGTCGAGGTGCTGCTAGGCAATACCGCCTTGGCTTCACTCGACCAGGGCTCGGAGAGTTCGGCCTCTATCCCGGGCAGCCCAACCGCGGTCTGCAGTTGATTGCAAATCGCCAGCCATGCGTCGTTGGCATCCACCTGCGGCTGGCCGGTTTTTCGCGCGTAAGTGGTCAGGCCATCGCCGGCGAAGCGTAAACTTAGGCCCTCCAGCCGCTCCAGGAGCTGGGCAGGCCGGGGTGGAGGTCTCTGCGACCTCCCCGCAAGCAGGTAGCGCCTCACCACTACTGGCGACCATGGCAAAACTCTCCACTACATCGGTTGCGAGCAGCGAAACCAGCGACTGGTGCAACGGAGCGAGTTCCAGCACCAGCAGCGCCTCGTCCAGGTTCGGCACTCCGCGGCCATTCAATGAGTCGCAGAGCACATCCCAATGGTAGTCTTCGGATGGTCTCAGCTCCCGCCAGTCGAGGAAGACGTGGCACTTGTAGGCCTGCAATTCCAGGGAGTAGCCCTGGGAGACGATCTTGGACGCCCGCTCCAGATGTTCCAGGCCGGTGTTGTTATCGCGGAACGCCAGAAAGAGATTGCCGTCGTTGGGCAGCCCAAAAGCGCCTCCCAGGGATTGCTGGCGCAGGTGGCCTGCCCCCTTGTCGGCATAAGCGGCGGAGTGATTGACCGTGCCGTAGGTGGTGGCAAAGCGGTTGTGGTAGATGACCAGAGCCCGGTGCTCGCCGCGCCGGTTGGAGTAGGCGAAAACATTCTCGTCCACCGACCCGTCGGGCCGGTAAAAATCGTAGAGCAGAAAATTCTCGCTCTCAGCGAACAACCAACGCCGGTGCAGCAGTGGCGCAATCTCCCGATCGTGGCGCTCTACCAACCAGCGATCCGGATCTTCCTGATACCGGGCACGGCGAAATTCCATGCCGTATTTTTCCGTGAAGCCTTCGATCTGCCCGTGACCGAACATGGGCAACCCGGGAAGCGTGGACATCATGGTCGCCACCCCGAAGCACTTGTCGCCATTGCCGAACTGGTCAATCGCCGTGCGCTCATCGGGATTGCTCATGAAGTTCACGTAGCGCTTGAGGATATCCGGGTCGAATTCGATGGTGTTCTTGATCACCGTGCGGTACTTGGCATTCTCCTCATCGCGCATCATGTTCATGAAGGCGCTGTTGTACACCCGGTGCATACCCAGGGTGCGGACGAAATACCCTTCCATGAGCCAAAAGGCTTCGGCCAGCAGCAGCGTGCCGGGAACCTCGCGGGCCACGCGATCCACCACCTCGCGCCAGAACTCCTCCGGCATGGCCCGGTCGAAGTCGGCCTTGCTCATGCTGTATTCGGCGCGCGAAGGAATAGCCCCGCCGGTACCGGGGATGGGAAACCACAGGCGCTGAAAGTGGCGTTTGGCCAGGGTCATCGCGGCGTCGAAGCGGATGATGGGAAAGAGGCGCGCGACATGGAGAATGGTCTGGATTACCTGCTCGCGCGTGGCCGGGTTCAGGTAGTCGAGCTGGGCGGTGTCGTTCCAGGGAAAGCTGGTGCCGTCGTTGCCGTGATAGACGTAGCGGGTGTCGCCTGTCCATTTGTCGCGGCGGCGAAAGACCACCGCGGCGTCGGACTGCTCGTAGTAATGATCTTCAATCTTGATCTCCACCCGGCCGTCACGGGAGAGATCGGGCCCCTCAAAACGATAGGCTGGATAGGGGCTGTCGGAGCGGGACATGAACCACTCCGGGTGCTCGATGACCCAGCTGGAATCAATGCCCATGTGGTTGGGAACCATGTCGCTGGCCAGCCGGACACCGTGGGCGAAGGCGCGGTCGCGCAGATTGCGGTAGGCCGCCTCCCCGCCCAGATCATGAGCTATGTCGTAACCGTAGAGCGAGTAAGCCGAGGCGACCGCATCATGGTTGCCGCAGAGTTGCTTGATGGTCTGCGAGGCGGAGCTTCTTTCCCACACGCCGATGAGCCAGAGCGAGTTGATGCCGTGCCCAGCGAGCCGGCGCAGCTCTTCATCGGGAATCTGGTCCAGGCGGTGGATGTGACGGCCGTAGTATCGCGAAAGCTGTTCCAACCAGACGTACGTGCTCTTGGCGATGAGCACGGTGGTGGGCATCCATTCCTGGTCCGGGCTGAAACGCTCGGTTTCCTGGGCCGTTTCCACGTACGACGGCACTTCTCCCTTCTTATCGACCATCCAGGGGAAATTCCCCCTGCGGACAGTGTTGGCGCCGGGAGGATTGAAGCGCATCCAGATGGCGATGTCCTCTTCCTTGAGGACATCAATGGCCAGCAGAAGCTTGGAAAGTGCGTCTCCGATCAGATCAGCCCAGTGTTCGATGATGTAGGCGAGCTGGCCGCTAAGTGAGTCCGGCGATGCCAAAGCCGGGGCACGCAGCATGTCAATCAGGTTTTTCTGCTTTAGCGGAGGCCGGGTGCTGAAAAATTCGCGCAGCCCGTTGGTGATCTGCTGGTAACGTGTGACGGCGGCGAGAGACTGATCGGTGAAGAGCTCGGAAAATGGTTTGAAGGCGGGGTTGGCGTTGGCCAGCCACAACAACGTCATTTCTTCAAAAGCCACTGCGCGATGCGGGGTGCCATCCGTTGAACCTGCCAGCCACTCCGCGGGGCTCATTTCCTTGCGATAGACATCAACGGTGGGAAACTGCTCCACAAAAGCCAGGATGGTCTTGTCCAGTTCTGCTTTGCCGATACGGCTATCGAACCACTCCAGCGCTCCGGCCATAACCTTGGGATCGAGGCGCTTGCGGTAATACTCGACCAGGGCGTGGCTCATTTCGTCGATGAGGCCCATGGCGTACAGCGCGCCAGGGTTGATGATTTGCGTGGGATCCTTTTCAGCGCCCCGGCGCTCGTTCATCCGGAAGGCGAACTCCCGGCTGGCGCTGAGATTGGCGAACACTACATTGCCGCTGAAAGAAAACAGTTTCTGGCTGAATTCATAACGGTCGCGTGCTTCTTTTGAGACGTGGAATTCCATGATTACCCTTCCAGACGAATGTTTAGCCAGACTCTTTGTTCGATGCGGAAATTCGCCCCGGCAATCGCATAAAGCGAGGCCGCGTACCTAAACCGGCGCAAACCGGTCCATTGATGCGGATTTTCTGCCATGTGGCGCCAGCGAGGGGAGTTATGCTCGGACCATGGGCACCGCGTTCGGTGTATTCGTCTCCCGGAATTCCGCGGAAAATCCCGACGACGCCCACAAGCCCAGTGCGGGATGGGAGATGAAGAACACTTCTTCCCCATCAATGGTGTTGTAGCCATCGTGCATTTTTGCCGGGTCGTACCGGGCGATCGTGCTGGCCAGATCGGCATAGCCGAATCCTACGCCTTCTGTCTCCTCCCGGGTGAGGCCACCCGGGCAATAAGTGATGTGGAAGCGGCCTTCTGAAGAACTGTGGATGAGATGAGCGGCGGTGCTGAGCTCGGCCGCCAGATCGGGGTTTTGCTTCACCTTCTCGAGCGTAGCCGGCGTGCCGTAGTAGCCGAATCTGCGAATCATGCGGTCGATGGTGGGATCTTCTCCAAATTGCTTCACCCCGGGAGCGAGCACGATCAGCTCCGCGTCATCGGCCAGCGCCATACGGGTGCGGTAGATCGCCTTGTTCCCCAGCCAGGTGCTGTGGAATTCTTCCGGATCGAGATAGACCACCGCCTTGTGTATGGGCCGATCCAGCAATTGGACGTTGACCTGCACGCTGAGCTCTGAGGCCAGGCGGAAACATTCCAGGTCATCCCCGACAAAGAGGCCCCGCACCACCAGCTCGCCGGCCGGATTGGTGCCAATTACCGTCAGCACATAAACGATGGGGATATTGCGAAGAAACTCATCGGCCGCGCGATTCAGGACCCTTCGCACGGGATTATCCATGCGTCCCATGATCCGCTCCATGCCCACCACGGCTCCCAGGTAGTGGCTGCGATGAATGCTGAGCGGACCGGCGGTGCCCACCAGGATGTTCTTGTTGTAATTGGCCAGGCCGATGACCTCGTGGGGCACTACCTGGCCGATGGAAAGCACGAGGTCGAAATCCCCTTCCGGGATCATGCGGTTTACCTGGGCCGGCCAGGTGTAGTCGAGCAGGCCGCCTGACTGCTCCTGGATGAAGCTTGCCGGCAATTCCCCCAGGGTAACCACGTCGGTCCTCCAGTTGTGCACGGCAAAGAGGGAGTGAGGTATGTCGCCGAACATTCGCGTGAGTGTTGCGGCTGGCATCGGTGTATGCGTGCCCAGCGCGGGAAGCACGCAGCCCAACCGGTCGCCGTAGTATGCGTAGGCATATTGGGTCAGCGGGCCGGCCTGGGAGTGAAAGCGGCTGAAGTCAGGGGGTACAGCCAGGACCCGGCGCCGGTCTCCTAGCCGGTCCAGCGCTTGGTAAAGCAATTGACGCAAACGCTCCGGGGAGATTTCGGCGTCCGGGCCGCCGTGTTGGCAATAGAGACTCATGGTTGCTTCCTTCCTTCCTTACACTCCAAATTGACTCCCGAAGGGACGGCTGAGAATAGCCCAGGACGTCAGTCCTGGATTAGCACGCGCCAACGAACAGTCCCGTAGGGAGGGCTGAGAATCAATCTTGTCCAAATTAGCCTTTTTTGATGCGCCCGATTTCTAGCGTACTCGCTGAAAACAAATCAACTCTCCAGGCAGGTCGCGATCAGTCCCGCAGGGACGGCTGAGAGTAGCCCAGGACGTCAGTCCTGGGTACACATTCCACCGAGACCAGTCCCGTAGGGACGGCTGAGAATGTCCCAGGACATGGTCCTGGGCTGGCTCTATTTTGAAGGTAGAAGTACCCCAGGATTGCATCCTGGGACATTTTTTCAGCCGTCCCTCCGGGACTGAATTTGGACAGGGTAGCATCACACAGCGCTGAAGCCCGGACCCGGCCGCAACCATCCTCGCACCTGGTTACAGCCGGTAGGCCTTGCGGGCCAAATCATAGGCGAGCGAATGAGCCACTTCGAAGGCCTCGTCCTCGTCCAACTGGTGCTCCGCCACCAGCCTCGCCAGGTACGCACAGTCCACACGGCGAGCCACATCATGCCGCGCCGGGATGGAGAGGAAGGCTCGCGTATCGTCGTTGAAGCCTACGGTGTTGTAGAACCCCGCCGTCTCCGTGGTGAGCTCGCGAAAGCGCATCATGCCTTCGGGACTGTCGTAAAACCACCACGGCGGACCCAGACGAAGGCAGGGATAATGACCCGCTAAAGGCGCCAGCTCGCGACTATAGGTCGATTCATCCAAAGTAAAAAGTATGAGGGTGAACGACGCATCGTTGCCAAAGCGATCCAACAGCGGCTGCAACGCATGCACATAGTCGGTCGCAGTCGGAATATCGGCTCCCACATCGCGCCCGAAGCGGGCATGGACTTGGCGATTGTGATTGCGATGGCTGCCTGGATGAATCTGCATCACCAGCCCATCCTCCACGCTCATACGCGCCATCTCGGTCAACATCTGAGCCCGAAATAGCTCCTGCTCTGCCGCGTCGGCCTTGCCCGCGAGGACGCGATCGAAGAGCGCGGCAGCAGCACCGCCATCCAGGTCAGCCGTCCTGGCTGTGGGATGGCCGTGATCGGTCGCGGTACAGCCCAGCTTGCGAAAGCGCTCCCGGGCATGGCGCAATGCCAGCAGATATCCTGGCCAGCGCGAGCTGTCCTCGCCGTGCATCTCACCCAGCTTTTGGACATTCTGGCGGAAACCATCGAATTCCGGATCGACGACGGAATCGGGACGAAAAGTAGGCAGGATGCGCGCTTTCCATCCTGAGTCGCGGATGGCCTGATGGTAGGTCAGCGGGTCAAGCGGGGAGTTCGTCGTAGCCAGCACTTCAAGGTTGAATTGGGCGTAAAGCGCCCGCGGCCGGAAGGCCGGAGAAGCCAGCTTGGCGCTGATGATGTCATAGTAGGCGCCGGCATTGGCGCCGCAGAGCCGATCGTTGAGCCCAAACTGCTCCTGGAAGGCGTGGTCGAGCCACATGCGCGTGGGCGTGCCGCGGAAGAGGTAATAGGACTCGGCAAAGCGAATCCAAATCCGGCGCGCCTGATCCTCATCCAACGTCTTCTGCCCGATGCCCAGGTCTTCCAGCGGAATGCCTTGACTGTAGAGCATGCGGAAGACGTAGTGATCGGGAACGATGAAGAGGCTGGTGGGATTCGGGAAGGCCTCGTTTTCTGCAAACCAGCGCGCCTCGGTGTGCCCGTGCGGACTGACGATGGGTAGGTCGCGAACCGCCCCGTAAAGCCTGCGTGCGATGGCCCGGATTGTGGGTTCAGAAGGAAAAAGACGGTCGTCGTGAAGAATCGTCACAGCAACCATTCTCGCCTGTGAGCCGGTCTTCTGAATAGGGTTAGGGAGAAAACGCCGCCGGGTTGTTCCCCTGGGCGGGACTCACCACGAGGGGAAGGCGTCAGGCTATCTTGTCCAGGGTCCGCTTGAGCTTTTGCGCCGGCGACTCCTGACTCTGCAAAAGGTCGAAGGCGGCGCGAGACCGGGCGCTTTGCTCCGCCCAGGCGCCGGGATGCGAGAGCCGGAGCAGCCAATCGGCCACCTCTTCCGGCCCGGAGCAGGTTGCCGCGGGATGAAGGCCCAATTTACGCACAAAACCGCCGGTCGCGGAGGCCTCATGAACAACACCGACAATCGGAAGATCCACGGCCATGAAGTCGAGGATGCGCGACGGGATGGAGTAACGGCTCCTTAGATCAGATCCCGGAGCGAGCTTAGGTCCGGGCAGGAACCCTACGTGCGCACTGCTGAGTTCCTTATCCAGAGCGCGCTGCGTAGGCAGAAATCCACGCACCTTGACTCGCTTTTTAATCGTGGTTTTGGCCAGGCGCAGGATTTTGGGAGACCCCAGAAACGAAACCTCAACCGGTAAACCTTTCCCCTCAAGCAGATCGATGGCCTGATCCAGGTCATTGAGGCCCTGCGCATAGGAACAGACGTTGCCGTGAATAACCACCTTGATTGGGCCTTGCTCGCGCGGTTTGGCTGTGGCTTGCGACGCATCTCTGGAAAAAGACAGCAAGTCAGCATCAGCGCGTATTTTCAACACATCATCCAACAGTGGCTGGCTAACGCAAAAGACACGCTCCGCCCGATCGACCAATTCCCTTAGCGCTCCGCTGGCCACGTCGCCGTCCAGTACGTCCCAGAGATGAAGCACGAAAGGAACGCCTACCAGGTTGGTCAACTCAAGACATCGGGTAGCATCGTCTTCGCCTAACGGAGCCACGTAAGCGCTCGAGACCCGGTCTCGATACGGGGTGATGAGTCGCTTGGCGAGCGAAGGACGCAGATCGCTGCCACTCCACGAGCTGATGCCCATCATTTGAAAGAACCGTAGGGTCCTGGGTCTGTGGAGGAAGGGATACCGGCTGAGAACAGTGTTCTCGAATAAAACTGAGCGAGGATCAGGCCGCTGAAAGCTGCTGGTCCACCAGTGGAAGTGCAGCCAGTCCTGGTGCGGACCAAGCAAACGAAGGGTTTGCACACCAATCGCCGTATGTTGCGAAAGCGAGTACCGATTGATGAACAGCGGAACCCGATCCTGTGAGCTCATATAAGTCTGCCCTTCACCTTGGGAGATAGTGCGGCAGCACCCATCCTCCCGGAAACTTAGGTTACCTGAAGAAGTACTATGACCCCCTCGGAGTACCGTTGGGATAGTTACGATAGTGCAATGCCCTTCCGATACCGTCGTTACCATAGTATGAGCGCAATGGAACGCCAATCGGTCTAATTAATGTTGCGCGGGCCGCATTTTCCCAGATTGCAATCAGCCGCCGTCCCCGATTCCAATCTGCGGACCGGCCCAATTATTAATGAATTAGTTGACACGGAGAATCGCCGGCGGTATGCTTTTTTTGAGAGACGTACTGTATGCCACCTAAAAAATCTCCCACCCTGACCGAAGCGGAATTGAGGCTGATGAAAATTCTCTGGGCTCGTGGGGAGTCGACAGTCAACGAAATCGCCGCCGCTCTACCCCAGAAGAATGCGCTGGCATATAACTCGGTGCTCACGACCATCAGGATTTTGGAGCAAAAGGGGTACGTGCAACATCGGAAAGAAGGGCGCGCATTCTTTTATGTGCCCCTGGTGGCGGAGGAGGAAGCCGGCTTCTCCGAGGTGCGGCTGGTACTGAGCCGTTTCTTCGGTGATTCCCGGGAGAAGTTGATGCTGTCTCTGCTGGGCGACAAAGAGATAACAGCAGAAGAGTTGCAACGTCTAAGGGATGCGATCCAGCAGGCGGATGAGCCTGGACGCTGAGAAGCGAGTGATTGGAATAACCCGATGGAAGCGAATCTATTGCGGCAGTTCATTTCGACCAGCCCGGCAGAATTGCTGATTGCCAGCATCTGGCAGGGCCTGCTGTTGACTGCTTTGGCTTGGGCCGCGCTCAAGCTCGCTCCCGGGTTGCGTGCTTCTACCCGCTTTACCCTATGGTTGATTGTCTTCACGCTGGTGGCCTTGCTGCCCTGCTTTGCGCTTGGCCGCGCGCTGTTCGGCCCTTACTCCGTCCCGGTCGAACACCAGGCAGACTTTTCCCTGCATTTGAATAGCGCGTGGGCTTTTGTGATCGAAGCTCTGTGGGTGCTCGCTTCCCTGTTCTCCCTGGTCCGGCTTTCCGCCGGCGCACGGCAGATGAGAACACTGTGGCGGAATGCAACGCCGGTTCCCTTCCACGAGCTGGATGCGGAGCTGCAATCGATTGTGGTTCGGCGCGGCGCACGTCCGGTCGAAATACGGCTTTCCGACGCCGTTGACGCGCCCAGCGTTCTCGGCTTCTTCCGCCCGGCAGTGATTGTGCCTCGCTCGCTGTGGAGTGAGCTGGCGCCGAGCGACATGAAGCAGGTCCTGCTGCACGAAATGGCTCATCTCGATCGTGGAGATGACTGGACCAATTTGCTGCAGAAACTGTTACGAGCTCTCAGCCCGTTGAATCCGGCGCTCTTTTGGGCCGAACGTCACCTCTGCCTGGAGCGTGAACAGGCCTGCGACGATGCCGTGCTGGACGCTGCCGGCAACGCCCGCGCCTACGCCATCTGCTTGACGAAACTTGCCGAGAACAGGCTGGTCAAGCGCGCCGCTTTGCTGGCCCCCGGCCTGTGGAAGCGGCATTCCGAACTGGCCGGCAGAGTGGAGAACATTCTCCACCGGCGGCGCAACCTGGGCCCCATGCTTTCTCGTGGCCTGGTAGCGGCTGGGCTGGTAGCTTCTCTCTCCGGCGTGCTCGTACTGCAGCGCTGCCCGGGCTTCATTACCTTTGCCGGCAATGACTCGGTCGCGGCCGCATCTGCTGCTGAACCGGTCTATGCAGAACAACATCAGGCCCGGTATCAGGAAGCCGTCTTCCATCCCGCTATGAGCCGGCCGGCGGAGCGCGCCAGCGTTCTGCCCAAGCCGCATTCCCCACGGCTGGTTAAGACTACCCGCCGTCTCCAGTTCGTCCAAGTGACAGAGGACCAGGACGGCGGAGGCATCACCTTGGTTCTCTTTACCGTGGAAGTCCCGCAACGTTCGAGGGTCTCTCACGGCGAGCCCCTTCCAACCCTACCTTCACCCGATCACTGGATAGCGTTCCAGATTTAAAAACTTCAACTTTGAAAGAGGAAAAGTCGTGAACAAAGAAACTAATTTATTAAGAGCACGAGCCAAGGCCTACGCTGCACCTCTGTTGGCTTTTGCCCTCGTTCTCTCCACCGGAGCAATCATCGTTGGCCACAGGCATGTCGATGCGGCGACCGCTCCTGAAAACACCATTGCCCCCATCAACAACGCGAGTATCGATCCCCTGTTGGCGCTGGACCAGGCCACTGAAGCTGTGGCTTCCCGGGTTACCCCGGCGGTGGTCAACATCGCTGTCACCTCCCATCGCACCGAGCAGCAGGCTGGGGCTGAGGGTGCTGAGGATCAGGGGCAGAGCGACAACCCCTTCTCCCAGTTCTTCGGGCCTGGATTTGGCCAACAGTTCGGCGGCCACGGAATGCCGGGCCAGGGGCAGGGTCAACGCCAGATTGAGCACGGCATTGGCAGCGGTGTGATCATCTCCCCCGATGGATACATCGTGACCAACAATCACGTGGTCGATGGAGCGATGGAAGTGCGGGTAACTCTGCATGATCGCCGCACCTTCCCAGCCAAGGTAATTGGCACCGACAAGCTTACAGATCTGGCTGTGATCAAGATCGACGCCAAAGATCTGCCCACCATCGCCTGGGGCGATTCAACCAAACTGGTACCTGGACAATCGGTGTTGGCCATCGGCAACCCCTTTGGCTATTTCCGCTTCTCCGTCACCCGTGGCATTGTGAGCGCGGTTGACCGGCCGAATCCGTATACGGACGATCCTCGCAAGCCTGGAGACTTCATCCAGACCGACGCCGCCATCAACCCCGGCAACTCCGGTGGCCCGCTGGTGAATGCGCATGGTCAATTGATCGGCATCAACACCTTTCTTATCTCGGATACGGGAAACTTCTCTGGCGCGGGCTTTGCTATCCCCACCCAGACGGTGCACCCGGTGGTCGACGCCCTGATCAAGAATGGTGTGGTCCATCATGGATACCTGGGAGTGGGACTGAACGATGTCACTCCTGACAACGCGAAGTTCTTCAACCTCACAGGGAACACCGGAGCGCTGATTGCTTCTGTAACCCCCGACTCTCCCGCCAGCCGCGCCGGCTTGAAGCAAGGGGATGTAGTGACCGGTGTGAACGGGAAGCCGGTGGAAACAGGGAGTGATCTGCAGGTGGTCGTCAGCGAAGTTGCGCCTGGCTCGAAGATCCAGCTGGACGTGATGCGGAACGGGCACCCGGAGACGGTCGACCTGACGGTTGGTGAATACCACAAGAACCAGGAAGTCGCGACCGCTGCCGGCAGCGAGTCTGGTCACCCCAGGCTAGGCATCGCGATCTCCGATCTCACTCCGGATGTGCGCCAGCAGTTGCAGCTCCCTGCGCAAGTACAGGGAGTAGCGGTTGCACAGGTACAGCCGGGTAGCCCCGCGGAAGATGCAGGGTTGTCGAGTGGCGATGTCATCCAACAGATCGATCGCAAGCCGGTAACATCGGCGGATCAATTCCGGAACGATGTCAAGCAGGCGCCGGCAGATAAGGACATGCTTCTCCTGGTTTGGTCGAACGGTGGCAGCAGCTACCGCGTCGTTCATCCCGAAGCAGCCTCTGGTTCTACCGGCGAGTAAGAGAGGTTCACCACCAATACAAAGACGAACGCGTCGAAGGCTGCGGTATCCCACTCAAGCCCAAAGGGCTTGAATGGGGCACCCAGCCTTCGTTGCTGGATGAGAATCATGTCGCTCTGGATTTCCTGTGGCCCCTGAGAACCGGCCATGAAGTTCAAAGACGCCTCTGAACTTCGACAGAACCTCCGGGGCGGCATGATTGTCCTCCCGCACCGGCAACAAAGGCTAGGTGCCCCATTCAAGCCTTTTTTTTGGGCTTGAGTGGGATACCACAGCCTTGGTTGGCTTAAATCTGTGAACAGCTCAACGGGCTCAGATACAGATTCGAGATATTGCTCACGATCTCCGCATCTGCATTTTGCGGCCGGTGCGAGAGTTCCTTCCAGGCTGGATCCGATCCAAACACTGCCCACTTCGCATTCAGATCCGCCACATCCGCAAATGTCAACATATAGGTCAGGCTCGGCATCCGGTGCCCAATCAATGTGTCTCCGAAGAAAACGGGAGTCAATCCTGTCCGGGTGAAAATACCAATCTCCGCTTCGTTGAACATCTGTACTTTCCGCACGTGCGCCGCATAGCCTGCGCTCTCGTAGGTGCGCAGCTGAAAGATCCTCTTTCCGCTCTTCGGCGCAACCAGTTTTGGCCAGCCCGCAAAGGCTGACATGAGCGAACTTTCCACGCGCGCAAATGCGGGCGCAGACGCCGGCGCTGCCCAGAACGATGTGGAGGCCTTGAGGAACTCCGTGTCCTCCGCCAGCCGGATATCCAGCGTGACCAGCGCTTCCACCGACGTTGCCGGAATGAGCAGATAATAGGTCGGTGTCTCCGGACCCACATCCAGTTTGAAGGCGCCGACCGGGGTGATCGTCATCCGGTTGAGCGCTGGAATCAGCGCATGCTCAAAATAACTTTGCGTCAAGTGACAGCTGCGGTCCCGTTTGCAATGAGTACTTCCGCAACTGGTAATACTCTCGCGTAGATTGCGCCATTGCCCGTCCCTCTCCGCCGCTCAACGCGGCTCCCGCCATGGCAATCGCCGATGTGACAAAATCACGTCTTTCCATCGCTTCCTCCAACAAAAGTCTTTAGCCGGCGATGACCAGTGCCAGGGTAAAGCCATCGTATCCCTTACTGCCCACAGTCTGGATGGTGGTCGCGCTCACGCGCGGTTCAGCGGCCAGCACTTCATGCATGCGCCGCGCTCCAAGCACGTTGGGATCTTCGCTCTTGGCATCAATCAAGGCTCCGTCGCGGACCACGTTGTCGATGATGATCAGGGTGCCGGGATGGGACAACTTGAGCGACCACTCCAGGTAGTGCGGAATACTTTGCTTGTCGGCATCGATAAAAATCAAGTCGAAGTTACCTTGGCTCTCTGCCGCGAGTTGCTGTATACCCGCACGCGCATCGCCCAGCCGCACTTCCACCACTTCTGCTAAACCGGCGCGAGCGATATTGCCGCGAGCTACTTCGGCATGCTTGGGATTGGCTTCGAGCGTGATCAACCGGCCACCGGGGGCAAGCGCTCGCGCCAGCCAGATGCTGCTGTAGCCGCCCAGCGTGCCTATCTCTAATATCTGCCTGGCGCCGGCCAGCTGGGCCAGCAGCATGAGCAGCTTACCCTGGCTTGGACTGACGCTGATCGAGGGCAGCCCGGCCGCCTCACTCGCTGCCAACGCTGCATCGAGGGCGGCGTCCGCAGGCAGCAGCAGATCCGTGGTGTACTGGTCGACCGCCGTCCATAGTTTTTTGCTCATCCGAATACTCAATCTCCTTGTGTCTCATTCTTTGTGGGTACTGCCCTGATTATTGTACGGGTACACTATTGCAGACCCGTCATGCCTACGTCTTACAACGAGATTTCCGGTCAGAGTCTGGAGCGGCTGGCCGCTCTGAGCGACGGCATCTTCGCGGTGGCCATGACGCTACTGGTCCTCGACCTGCACGTGCCGGCCGGCGAACTCATTCACAGCCAGGGAGAACTCTGGCGCTCGCTGGCCGGCTCCGCTCCCCAGCTGATCAGCTATCTATTGAGCTTCATGACCCTGGGTATTTTCTGGAACGGCCAGCAGGTGCAGCTCAACTCTTTTAAGCGCAGCGACCGCCATCTTTCCTGGATCCATATTGCGTTTCTCTTCGCGGTATCGATCATGCCCTTCTCTACCCGGCTGTTGGCGGGATTCATCGCCTATCGCAGCGTCCTCATCGCCTACTGGGCAAATATTTTGCTGCTCGGCGTGGTGCTGTACATTAGCTGGCGATATGCGGAGCATGCGGGCTTGATGCGGGAGAATGTTACCTACGAGAAACAATGCGCGGTGGAACGCAGAATCGTCGTGGCCCAGGCGCTCTATGCTTTGGGAGCATGCCTGTGCCTGATTAACACCTATGTCAGCATTATTTTCATTGTGGTCGTCCAGCTGAACTTTGCCCTGGCGCCGCGCCTGCCGTTTCTCTCGGAAGTCTAAGTCACAGCCGCTCGGATTCGATGATATGGACCCCGCGAGGGGCGGTGATGGCGGCCTCGAGCAGAGCCCTGGCGATTTTGTCGGCGGGCACCACCCGGTAATGACGCGGTAGGATGGGCCGCAGCGAATGAAAGACCCGGATGGTGCGCGCTTCCCAGGCACGATGCGCCTGGCGCGGGCCCAGGATGCCGGAAGGGCGCACCAACGTGAGCGAGGGGAAGCCGCCCGCGATGAGCCTTTGCTCAACCTCACCCTTCACCCGCATATAGAAGGCCCTGGCCTTTGGATTGGCGCCGATCGAGGAGTTAAAGGCAAAACTTTGCGCGCCATGCTGGTGCAGGAGTCGGGCCACGGTCAGCGGATAGTCGACATCGACTTTGCGGAAGGCCTGGTGCGAACCGGCCTGGCGCATGGTGGTGCCCAGGGTGCATATGCCTGCATCCACATTCCACCATGGCGCGTCTTCGGGCAAAGCGTCGAAGTCCACCAGCGGATTTTCAAGACCGTCTTGCGGCGGCAGCGGCTTGCGGGTGATTGCGACTACTTTGCTGACCCTGCTGTCAGCGAGCGCCTGCTGCAACACCGACTGGCCCACCAGGCCGGTTGCACCCGCGAGTAGAAGAACCGCCATCGCTTGCTCCTTTGATTCTGCTCTGGCCAGTGTACGGCCAAAAGCCTCCTGCTGACCGGCCGCGCTCCTGCTTCGCGAACAGTAGTGACACGCGTTTATCGTTCGCCTGTGCCAAACGGTGAGGCGAATTCCTCGTCTCGAGAGGGGACGATCGTGAAGCGCCTTTTGAGACGCAGGAATGGCTTTTCGTACAGCTGATACGACGTGTGCGCTACCAGGACGGTCAGGCAGAAGGCGAGGGTTGTTCCCAGGCTATCGCGCCAGCCGAGCAGATGCAGTGCGTGGCTGAGACGGTTGAGCCACGCTTTGCCAGGCTGAAAGATGAGGAAATAGACCGGTTCGTGAAAGAGATAGAGGCCGTATGAGATGCGCCCCAGATAAACGATGGGCGCGGGCAGGTATTTGCCAGAGAAGCCGAGCATGCTGAGAAAGAGGAGCAGGGTTCCTGCCAGGACAAGCGCCCAGCCGATGGGGGCTTCGAGGACGGTTGAGTGCGGAGTATCGGCCTGGACGCCAAAGACTATCGACGCGATCAGCCAGCAGCCGATGGCGGATAGGGCGGCGATCAAACGCAGCGCTGGATGCCACTGTGGAAGGCGGCCTTTGAGATAGAGGGAGAGCAGAGTTCCAGCGGCGAAGAACTGGAACTGGACAAAGCTGTTGGTCCATTGACTACTAAAGCCATTCGCAGGATGCATCGCGTAGACGACGACTGCTACATACGAAACCGCGACCAGCAGCAGCGAGACAGCCTTCACGCCCAGCCGTCGACCGAAGAGGGCGATGAGGGGGATGGCGATGTAGAACTGCTCTTCTACGGAAATACTCCATAGAGGATTCACGGGATAGGCAGGAACCCAGCCATGCAGGCAGATCCACCAGTTGCCGGCAAAAAAGGTGAAGGCGAGCCACGCGGAAGGATCTTTGGCGCCGGCCCAGGGAACAAACTGTGTGAGGACGACGAGGCCGTAGAATACCAGAAAGTATAAGGGCCAGATGCGCAGGATGCGGCGTATATAGAAGGCCTTGAGTTGGATGGTGCCCGTTCCGTCGCTCTCTCGAAACAGCAGTTCAGTGATGAGGAACGCGCTGAGCAGGAAGAAAACCGGAACGCCCAGATCGCCCAGCAGGCAAATGTTGTAGAGCCAATAGTGCTGCGCCGGGTCGATAGGGATGAAGTCCATGCGGTGGACGATGAATACGAAAATGAAGGCAGCGAATCGGAGTACATCGAGTTCTGGGCGATAGTAGCGGCCGCAGAGGCGGAGGCTTCGCAGATCGTCGGTGGGAATCGCAGAACCTCGCCAGTGGAGTTGGCGGCCAAAATTCAATTTATGTTTTCTAAAGGGTCAATATATCTTCCTTGAAGCGCTAAAGTCCACAAGGTGACTTTCGCTTATATTTCGCCTATGCTGGGGAGACTGTGACGCGCCCTCTCAAGACCGTCAGCCCAAGCGGCTTGCGCTGGGAGCTCGGCCAGCGCAACGCGGTCAGAGCAGCCGGGTGGGCCGCGGAGATGAGCTACAGCCCGGTGCCGAGCGTTGTTTACGCGGAAAACGATGCTGGAATACACGGCAATTTTCTGCCAGCTTCCTACAAGCGAATTCTGCGCCAAGCGGGATGGAAGGCGCGGCTGGCCAAGGTCTATACCGGCTCGCGATTCCTGCCCAGAAAGGCAGATCGCACCCGGCGCGAGCTGGAGTGCGCAAACAGCTCGGACGCGCTGCTGATGAACATTTTCTGTTACCCGGGAGTCCTGCGCCGCGCGTCTCTCTGTTCCCTGCTCGGAATCGAACGCGGCATTCCTCCGATCTTCGGCTTCAGGCCGGGAATCCCCCTGAAGAATGGCGCTGAGGATCGAAGTGAAATGGACCTCAAGCTGGGAGCGTTGTTGGTCGAAGCAAAATTGACAGAAGGAGATTTTCAAAGCGCAAGGCAGGACCTGGTGGATCGCTATCGCGATCTTGAGTCAGTCTTCGACGTGGATCGACTGCCCCGGAACAAGGAACGCTTTCGTTCCTGCCAACTGATTCGCGGTGCACTGGCAGCCCACGCGCACGCAGCATCCTTTGCTGTTTTCTGCGACCAGCGCCGTCAGGATCTGATTGAGGATTGCTTCGAGGTTATGTCGGCCGTGGTGAGCGCGGAACTCAGATGCCGGATGAGTGTGGTCACGTGGCAGGAACTGGCCTCGGCAATGCCGTACAAGGTGAGAACATTCTTGGCCGAGAAATACGGTATTAGCTAGGGTAGCCTGCCTTTGCTGAGAAACTGCTGCACCCGGATAGACACAGCGGCTGCGTCACACGTCATGATGAGATGCGCGCAGGCGCCTTGCGAAATATAGGTTGGCGCACCTTTAGCGGCGGCCCACGCGAGACTCGGTTGAGGATTGACCATGCGGTCGAGCGCGCTGACGATGATCAGGTAGTGTAGCGGTGATGCCTTGGCCACCTCCTCCAGCGAACGGTTACCGATAATGTCGTGGGCCATGACGGCGCGCATCTGCCATACGCGATCGTTGGCGTCGAACGGGATCGGAGATTCGGATTTCTTTACGAATGATTCGAAGTCCGAGCGCGGCGTTGCCTGGTTGCGGTAAGCAGGACTGGTCACCACCAGACCGCCTAAAAGATTGGCCAGCTTGAGCTCCGGCTCTACTGTGTATCTTCCGTTCTTGTATGCCGGGTCGCGCACGATGCTCTCCAGCATGACTTGTTTGGTGAGCAGATCGTAGGTGGTGAGCCGTGGCGTGGCGATGATCGGTACCGCAAGGTCGAAGAATTGGGGATGGAGCGAAGCCCACATGTAGGTCTGCTCCCCACCCATGGAGAGTCCCACGACCGCGTGCAAGTGCTTGAGGTGAAGCACCTCGGTCACCACGCGATACTCTGCTTCAACCATGTCACCGGTGGTGAACTGGGGAAAATCCGCGCCGGGCTGCGCTTTGCTGTTTGATGGGGAGGAGGACACGCCGTTGCCAAATGCGTCCAGCGCCACACCGAAGAATTTGGAGGTGTCGACCAGGCGCTGGTTGGAAGGTTGCGCGCCGAAGAACGGCACCAGGTCACCCGACACCCCGTACAGCCATGTGGCCATGACGACTGCATTATCGCGCGCGGCGTTCAAAGTACCGAAGGTGCGGTACCCGACGCGGCAGTGTTCGATCACTTTGCCGCTTTGCAGCTTGCACTGCCCCAGCTCGGCGAATTGTTGCACGCCGCTTTGCGCAACGCCCGTCGAAGGGAAAAAAGGCAGCAGGACGGCGGCAAGTAGACCGAGCTTGCAGATTTTTGGTGCCATCACGCCGATTTATAGCATAGTTTGCGCTGGCTTCAACGCGGCGTCCATTGCGGATGGCTGGTGAAGAGACCTCCGAGAAATCCAAGCTGGTAGACGAGAAAGAATCCGAAGCAGACACTCACCACCCCCGAGGCAACGCTGAAGCCGCGGCTGATGCTGGTGAAGCGGTTGCCCGCTAACGCCAGGGGCACCGCCATCGCCGCAGTCATGCACATCATACCCACCATGGTGCCGGCGCCAAAGATCAATAGATACACCGTGGCCCACACCGGACTATGGATGGTCGATAGAACCAGCAGTGCGACCGCCGCCGATCCAGCCAGGCCGTGCACGATACCAATCACAAGCGGACGCACGCATTGATATACGCCGAAGCGGCCGATGGATCGATCAAGGAGTGTCTCCGCTTTGCTGACTGACAGGGGTTTGCGGGTCAGATACGAGGTCATGCGCTGCATCACGCCGGTGAGGTTGAGCACGCCCAGCAGGATCAGCATCAGGGCAACGCTGAATTCCATGGAGAGGCCGAGACGGGGCGGGATGACGACACCGAAGAGGATGATCATGCTGCCCACGGCAAAGATGGTGAGCGTGTGACCGAGTCCCCATATGGTGCCGATCAAGCCAGCATGGCGGATGCTCCGTTGCTTACTCACAATGGTCGAGACTGCGACTACATGGTCGGGATCGGTGGAGTGACGCATACCCAGCAACAGCCCCAGACCGCCGACGAAGAGGAATGGGCCGAGCCTCGCCTGGCTCAGGTTGTGCAGGTCGATGCCGGTGGTTGCGAAGGCGCGCAGGGCGATGGCGGCGCCCAGAACAGTCATGAAGGCGGCGGAGGCTACCGGCAACCAACGTGTAGTCAGTGGACCATCCATGCGCAGGCGCGACATGAACTGGCGGGCATACACCATGAGCATGCCGAAGCCGATCAACACCCCGGCCAAGCCGAGGCTGAAGGCGGTAATCAAAAAGAATCCCAGTCCGATGCGGTGGAGCGCAAAGGCGCTGAGCAAGACCACCAGAGCCGCGGGACACGGGATGATTCCGCCGGTGATTCCCAGGGCAAAGAGTTGATAGGACGAGAATGACTGCCCGGAGGAGTGCGAGTGGGAGTGGCCGAAGTCATGACCACTCCAGCGGCTCAGAAACATGTATCCGCCAAGCCCGGCTATGGTCAAGCCGGAAAATACGCCCAGCCACGGATAGAGCTGCTCGGGAACAATGTAGCGCGAGGCATAGAGTGTGATGGCGCCCAGCGCAAATACTCCTGCGGTATGCGAGGCAGTGACGATCAGCCCGAGGAGTATTGCATGCCACGCTGTTCCTCGCGAGCCAACCAGGTACGCAGCAACAATCGTCTTGCCGTGACCGGGCTCGAGCGCGTGCAACGCTCCCAGTCCTAACGCGATAAAGGCGGCGGTGAGGAGGAACCAGAAACTCATGCGACGGGTGGTGATCAGCTCAGTGAAGGCGCTGCGCGGGGTGGCTTGCTGATTGGCCTGCAAGTGCAAAGGCTCAGCAAGTGTGGCCGGCACAACCTGCTTCCCTCCCGAGGAAGCGGGCTTAT
Source organism: uncultured Acidobacteriaceae bacterium (assembly GCA_963721125.1). Classification (GTDB taxonomy): domain Bacteria; phylum Acidobacteriota; class Terriglobia; order Terriglobales; family Acidobacteriaceae; genus PALSA-350. The sequence goes on from CAVRHZ010000002.1 coordinate 1,819,900, forward strand.
GATCCTGCTTCAGAACCGCAGATCCCTCCACTCCGCTACGCTCCGGTCGGGACGACAATTCATTGGGTTCGCCGGGGGTTGTTCCTAAAACAGAACTACCATCCCGCCTGTCCCGGCCCGCCGTGGAACCGGAGCGCAGCGGAGTAGAGGGATCTGCGGTTTCTCTCCTCGGGACCACGGGATAGCGGAATTGGATAACCGCGGACAGGTCCTGCGGCGGGCTATTAAGCAGGTCGGTCGGGTAGTTGCTCAGCTCAGCGCTGCGGTCCGTCTGTGGCACTGAACTGCTGACCAGGTTGGCAGCAGACCCAACTGCGACAATCTCTTTCCATCCGGCGTGACCGGGGAAATTGTTGTCAGCATACTCGAGACCGGCGGAGGAGCGACCCGCGGCCGCCGGATAGAGCGCCTGATAGACGAAGCCCATCTTCATGGTGGGAAGGCCGCCGGCTCCAGGAGGAAAGATCACCTGGCTGGAGAGCAGACGCAAGGGCAAGAGCTTGCCATCTACCACCACGCTCAGGCCGTGCCCGAATTCGGCGCCGCGCGAGGAGACAAAGCGGATCACAGCAGGATCCGCCACATCAGCGGTGACGTTACCCTGCTGTAACTCCTGGTAGGTGGGGATCTCGGCCAAATCGATGATGTAGGAAATCCTGATGCCCTCACGGTCCAGGGAAATCCTGGAATAATGATTGACACTGAAGTTGCCCATGGGATGGGCAAAGCTTCTGGGAGCAAGACATAGGCAGAGCGTCAGCAGAAAGCAAGAGTAAATTCGCTTATCGAACATGATTTTCTCCTTCGCTGGCCGTCAATCCAGGTTGGTCTTGCAACAGTTTCAGTTGTTGCGTCGCAACACCCGCGTAGATCACGTGAAACCGGGGATTGATGCTGAGCGCAACCTGCAACTGATCTTTGGCCAGCGCATTTTGCCCCAACTGCTTGGCAATCATGCCGGCGTGAAAGAACAAGAGAGCATCCCGTGCACCGGGGCGCAGGGCATTTTCGATGGCATCGCTCGCCTCCTGGTACTTGCCGTTCTTGTATAAGGCCCAGGCAAGCGCATCCCAGGTGTAGATGTCGTGGCGTACCTCAAACTCCTTGCGGGCCAGGCCTAGGGCCTCGTCCAGCTTCATATCGTGGTCCGCATAGAAGAGCGCCAGATCGCGATTGTGCAACACCTGGTTGATGTGGCCGAGCAAGCCGATGTACTGCACCAATTGGTATTGCTTCCTGGCTTCGGCCGGGTTGCCCGCCTTGGTGTACAAGTCTCCCAGTTCCGCCACGTAAATGGGCATGGGCACGACCGCGATGGCGGCTTGATATAGCTTGATGGCTTCCGCATATCTGCCCTGGTTGCCGCGAAGCTTTCCCAGCCCGGCCAACGCGCGATAATCGCCGGGATGTATATTGAGCGCGGCCAGGTATGCGTTGTTGGCGGCAGCAACATCGCCCGCCTGAAACTCATATTCGCCCAGCTCGTAGTAGAGCCAGGCGAGATTTTCCGCGGGCAAGCGAGCTTCGGTCCCAGCCGCTACCGCGCTTTGCATCAGGCGGATCGCCCCCGCCGTATCGCCGGAGATGAATTTAAGATACGAGGTGCGGCTGTCGCGCACGTAAACATTGCGCGGCTCTGCAGTGGATTCGCCAGAGATGTCGAGGCGCGAATAAGCAACCGCGGCGCGTTCGTATTCGCCCATATCGGCATTGGCATCCCCCACAATGGCGAACGAAGAGAGATCGCCGGAGCCCAGGGCGAGCGCCTTCTGCGCATAGGTGATGGCATCGCTGAAGCGGTGCTCGCCCATGCACACTTCCGCCATGGTGGAGTAGGCGGCATCGGCGGAGAAATCTGCATTGTTCAAGTCGAGCGATTTATTCAGGGCCTGCTCCGCCAACTGAAAGTCTTCCACGTCGCCCGTCTCCCGGGCGCGCTGGAAGAATGCCGCGCCCAGGGCGGAATAAGCGGCCGGATCTTTGGGGTTTCCCTGTACCCGGCTTTGCATGGTTTGAATCGCTCGTTCTGTGCCCGTGGCGTGAGGAATAAACAACGCGGCGGGCACCGGAGAAAACGCCACTGGCGCGATGGTTGGAGAGGTTATCGTCTGTGCCAAGCGGCTCTCAGGCGCCACCGAAGAGGACGGGACAACGCCCTCCGCTGCAGGGTGACCGACACCCACACGTACCCGGTTCTTGAGCGTCTCCGGATAGCCGGGGAAAAGCTCGTCGGCACGCTGCAGCATTTGGCTGGCGGAATCCACCTTACCCATGCCGATCTCGATAGTGGCGATGCGGTTGGCGATCGAGGCCAGCTCACCGGTCTCGGTGGGCGAGGTTTCCGCGTACGCGCGATCGAGTGCTTCCAACGCGCCTTCAGGATCGCCATAGTGCTCGCGCAGGTCGGCGGCAATCAGCAAACCGGGAACATTGAAGGGCTGCAGGTTCAACATCCATTGCGCCGAAGACTCGGCTTCCTGGTAGTTGCCGAGACCTATGTAGGCCCGCGCCAGGTATCCATGGACAGTCGCATCGTCAGGGTTGTGCAGGTTCAGGTCCCTGGCCTCATCCCTGGCTCGAGCAAACTCCTGCTGGTCGAGCAGGAGAGCCACGCGCACTTTTCGTAACTGAAAGTCCTGCGGCGCGAGACTGAGGCCGGCGGCGATGGCGTCCGCTGCCTGGCGATCGTAGTCCGGCGACTCAGTCTCGTGCGCGCGGGCTGATGAAGGCCAAGGCCAGATTGTTGTAGGCTTCGGGCCTCTTTGGATCGGACGCGAGCTGCTGCCTGGCGGCTGCGATGCGCTGTTCAGCGGGAGTCACTGGCCGGGTTTCAGCCTTGCCCAACAGAACAGAAGCGGCGATAAGAATAATTGCGGAAGAGAGCTTCATCACGTGCCTTTACTAAAGAGCGAAGGTCGCCGGGCACACCTCAGAGTGGCGTGCCCGGAAACCTTCGGCAGGATTACAGAGTTACATCACAGGGCAGGTAGTGCTGCCGCCCTGGTCTGCGGGTGGAGCTTCCCCCTGATTACTGCTGGCAAGCGTTGGCTGATCGCCGCAACCCGTTTCACTGGGGTCTATGTGACGGCTATCGCGACCGCTGTAGGCGAAGTGCACATAGGGGAAGGTTTCCTGTGTGGGCACATCGGGAGCAGCGACACCATCGCCGATCAGGTTATTGGGAGCGACGTTGAATTTGGGGTTGAGCACGCCGCCGGCAACTACGCGAGCTGCAATGTCAACCACATCGTCGGTCAACCGCCGTCCATTGGGAAAGCCTGCACCATCGCCGGCAAGCAGACCCAGCCGGCTGCGGTTAGCCTCCGGTGTTGGGGCTACGCCGGTGTTTAGCCGCAGCAGGTCAGCAATCGGTCCTGCCGGTGTGCCGGGAGCGGCAATCGGCGGGGCGTAGGTGACCAGCGGAAGCAGATCCGTGCGAGGCGGTGGCGGAATGTTGATTCCGTAAATCGCGTTAAAGATTCGTGCCAGTGTCGGATCCAGATCGAAGCTGGCGAAATTCGAATCGTTTACCGGCTGTGACATGCTCCAGGTGTCTTTGAAACCGGTGCCGATGATCAGTTCGTTGATCAAGCGGATTGCCGAGACGCTGGATCTGGGAGTAGTTGCCACCGTTCTCCGCTGGATTGGGCGAACGGCGGATGGTGAAATGCGGCCGCGAGGTTGTCGCCCAGGCTCCAATCGTCGCTTCCTTGTCGGAAGCCTTGTGCTGGTTTCCGTCGGAGGTCAGATAGCAGATGGGCACTTCGATAGCGATGGTGTTTACGTTAAAGCCGGAGACGGCGTTAGGCGCAAGATTGAGATGGTTGTCTTTATCCTGCGCCGCAGTCAATACGCCACCCCCCGCAGCAGTGCGGAAGTTAAAGGAGTCGAAGGCAGCTCCCAAGTCGATGAAGAAAGGATCAGCAACGGTACCGGCGAAAATGCGGATATCTCCGCGATCTCCCGCAACCGTGTAGATTCCCTGCATCGCGAGTGCCTCGTAGTTAGGCATGGTGCGGGGGCCGATGTTGGTAGGGACGGCATACAAGGTGGAACCGCTTACCGGGGTCAGAGGAATCTGCTTTGAGCCGCGGTACATGGTGACGGAGTAGGTCTGACGCAGGCTTAACCCTGCCGCCCCTGGTCCATCGAGCGAGGTAATTGCAGGGGGAACAATGGGCGTGCCCGGAGCCACTGGCGCAGGCGAGTTCTTGGGAGCATTGATTCCGTTGCCGGCGCCGGCGAAACCGGTAAAGAGTTGCGGAGCCCTGATTTGTGTCTGGAATTTAATGTTGAAAGTTACATCAGCATATGCGTCGTCATCGTTATCGATCTTGATCTGGTAGAGAACGTTGGGATCGAAGGGAAAGTAGTTGGGCCCGTTGCTGGGTTCGAGGAATGGATCCACATTCATGATGAATGTGACTCGATCGGGATGATCGTAACTGACAAACGCGTAGAAGTCTGTGATATCTGCTGCGTGGTCTAAAGCTGTGATTGGTGCTTCGCGATGACTTGATGCGAATACTCCGGGTGGGGTAATCAGCAGCAGGCACATCGCAAGTCCGACGAAGGACTGGCGTCTTGGCATGCGTGTCTCCCTCTATTGCTTGCTTTCCCAAGTGGCGCAATACCCGGCCAAGCGAACGGGAAGCGTGGAGCGAGCTGCACCATCGGTACTGAAATTACGCACGCCGGCTGCAACTGGATGGGCGCGAGCGATGAATATTTGGCTCTCGGGGTTGCCCGGACGTCCGGAGCGAGAAATCCAATAGCGATCCCTCTACAATCAAAGAATGAGGGCACGGGGTCATGAAGAAAGAGGCAACTGTCCTGAACAGGGAGAACATGAAGCCAGGAATTCACACCGCTATTGCTGCCGCCGGAGCCATCGCGCTGACCGCCAGCGCAACACCCGCCACCGCGGCCAGCTTCGATGCCGGCAATCCGTTTTATGCGCCTAGCACGCTGCCGTTTCAAGCACCCCCTTTCGACAAGATTCACGACGGCGATTACCAACCGGCAATTGAAGCCGGTATGGCGCGCCAGCTGGAGGAGATACGAGCGATTGCCCAGAGCCCGGACGCGCCGACGTTTGAGAACACCATTGTCGCGATGGAGAAAAGCGGCCGTCTGCTGGATCGCGTGATGGCGGTTTTTGACGCCGTAACCGGCGCCAACACCGATCCTGCTCTACAAAAAGTGCAGGAGACGGAAGCTCCCAAGCTGGCCGCGCACGAGGATGCTATTTACCTGGATAGCCAGCTCTACCGCCGGGTGGAAGCGATCTATCGGGAGCGTGAGAAGCTCAAGCTGGACCCCGAATCGCTACGCCTGGTCGAGTACTATCACCGCGAATTCGTGCACGCTGGGGCTAATCTCTCCGATGCGGATAAGACCGAACTGAAGAAGATGAATGAGGAGATATCGACCCTGGAGAACGCCTTCCGGACCAAGCTTCTGGCCGCAACCAAGGAGGCTGCCTATGCGACGACGGATAAGAGCAAGCTGGCGGGTTTGAGTGACGGGCAGCTCGCCGCGACCGCGGAGGCTGCCAGGCAGAGAAAGCAGGAAGGCTGGGTGCTGACGCTGCAGAACACAACCCAGCAACCCTACCTGGCAAACTTGAGCGACCGCGCGACGCGTCAGGAGCTGTTTGAGGACTCCTGGAACCGCGCCGAGCGCGGCGGGCCGGATGATACCCGCGCCACCATTATTCGTTTGGCCGAGCTGCGCGCTGACAAGGCGAAGCTGCTTGGTTTTCCTAATTTTGCCGCCTGGAAGCTGGATGACCAGATGGCCAAGAACCCCGAAGCGGCGATACGCTTCATGGATGCCCTGGTCCCGCCGGCCACGGCAAATGCGGCGAGCGAAGCTGAAGACATCCAGCACCTTATGGATGCCGAAAAGGCCGGCGCGGAAGTGCAGCCCTGGGATTGGGACTATTACTCCGGGCAGGTGCGCAAGGCGAAGTACGACATCGACGATGCCCAGGTGAGGCCATATTTTGAACTCAACCGGGTACTGCAGGATGGCGTGTTCTATGCCGCGAACCAGCTTTATGGCATCACGTTTAGCGAGCGCAAAGATATACCGGTTTATCAGCCCGACGTGCGCGTCTTCGAAGTGAAGGATGCGGATGGTAAGCCGTTGGCGTTGTTTTACTGCGATTACTTCAAGCGCGACAACAAGAATGGCGGGGCCTGGATGAGCAACCTGGTGGACCAATCCAAGCTGCTCGGCACCTTGCCTGTGGTCTACAACGTGGCCAATTTCGCGAAACCCGCGGAGGGAAAGCCGGCGCTCATCAGCTTTACGGATGCGACGACCATGTTTCATGAATTCGGGCACGCCCTGCATGGGATGTTCGCGGACTCTGAGTATCCGAGCCTCTCGGGTACATCGGTGGCTCGAGACTTTGTCGAGTTCCCTTCCCAGTTCAATGAGCATTGGGCGACGTATCCTGCGGTCTTCGATCACTACGCCAGGCATTATGCGACCGGCGCGCCCATGCCGGCGGAGTTGGCGGCTAAGCTCAAAAAAGCCAAGACGTTCAACCAGGGGTATGCGCTGACAGAAATCCTCGCGGCGGCGGAGCTTGATATGCAGTGGCACACGTTGAGCCCGGGGACCAAGGTTGAGAACTCGGACGCATTCGAAAAAGAGGCGTTGAAGAAGACGCATCTCGCGATCAGCTATGTGCCGCCGCGGTATCGTTCCAGCTACTTCTCGCATATCTGGTCGACTGGTTATGCCGCGGGATATTACGCGTATCTGTGGAGCGAGATGCTCGACGACGATGCCTACCAGTGGTTTCTGGATCACGGCGGGCTGACGCGAGCGAACGGCGACCGTTTTCGCCGCATGGTCCTTTCGCGCGGCAATACGGAGGATCTGGCTGCGATGTACAAGGCGTGGTTGGGGACCGACCCAAGCGTCGAACCGATGCTGAAGGAGCGGGGGCTAACGGCCAAGGGAGAATAATAACTCCACCCGTCCAGTTCCTACTGGGTTCTGTTAGGGGACTGACTCCGCGGAAGATCAATCTTGAACCGAGGGTTTTCGCGCAGACACTGATACAGAGCACCAGAGCCGTGACTACCGCAACATCGTTGGTAAAAGGGGCTCTCCCGCAAGAGAGCCCACTGAAGTGGACCCCCTCGGTTGAGACAGCGGAATTGGGTGACAGTTGCGGTTGCTTATGGAGGGGTATTTAACTAAAAGTATCCCCGGTCATCCTTCCATAACAGAGCGACCCACGATCTAGTGGCCTCCGGCGCTTCCTGAAGTAGAGAGGTTGCCGTGTGGTTTAGCGGCAGCCACCGTGGCGACCGAACGAGATACGGAGATGTTGTATACGAGATCCCCGGTCTGAATCGAGTTGAGTAAGTAGCGCGCCCCGACCCGTTCAAAACCCACTTTTGGCTTGTCAGAAGAGGGTTCTGCGATCGAAAGAGGCAGCACAAATGCGCTGGCAGTATGGTTATCGTTGGTGAGCATCAGCCCACTCAAGGGATCATCCCCCAAACGACTCACTTTGTATGTGCCTGCAGGGAGGGTTTTTCCGCCCACCACAAACTGGAAGGGGAATTTGGCAGAGATCTCAGGCCGAGTCTCCGCTTTGGCAGCCACACCCAGTCCAAGAAAAAAAGTGACGGCGACCAGAATTTTTGCGTACTTCTTCATAAGTTATCCTTTTAAGATTTCAGTTATTGTTGCTGATCCGTGCAGCACGCCGCTTGGCATCGGCTTCACCAATCATTCTTTGAACGTAAGGGTTTGGCCGGGAAACCTTGTCACGTCCGGGTCACAGTGTTGTCATATCTTGATCGTCAAGGGCCAAATCAGGTATCTCTTGGAAAGAGACGCTTTCCTGACAATCGCATGACAAGTAACCCTGTCGCTCGCGCTTATCGTGATCCTAAGTCCCCTCTTCGAGTGGGACCCATCTTCCCAGAATCAGGAGCAGGTAGAAACAGGTATGGAAAATCCAGCGAGCAACGCGAAACCTGCGGTGGAACGCCCAATCGCATCCGGGGTGGAAGCAAAAGTGGGCCCTACGTCCAAAATCGAGCAGTTCTCAGCAACTCAACTTGGAAATTTGCGCACAGCACTGATGAGCTCCGCAATTGATTCCTGGCAAGCTGCGGATGTGCTCAGCACCTTTCTCACCGGGCGCGGTTACGGCGTCAGCCCCCAAGGGGCACGCGACGCGATTGCTCGCTTGGAGGGCACAGATCGAGCCCTGGATAGCATGCAGGAAGAGTTGGAGCGAGTAGCCGTCGTGATGTAGATACCTAACCCGCGAGATCCTACGCCACTCCTGGCGCCCACAACGCAAGCCTATCCACGATTCCGTCCTTCAGTCCGCAGCAATCTCTGTAGGTTGTGGTGTGGGCAACGGTTTGCCCCACCGCCACCGCGAGAGCAGATAGCAGACGGGGCCGCCGGCAGCGACAAGCAATCCAAACAGCAACGCCGGCATATGCGCTACCTGTTCGGACCGGGATGCATAAGCGGCGTACACCAGCAGCGCCACCGGACAGACGCTAACCACCCACACGCGCGACCATGCCGCCGGGAATACGAAAGGGCCGCACCATCTCCGGTTGCTTGATGCGCAGCGCGATGAGCGCTGCAAACTCGAGCACCAGGCTGGCGCCATACAAGATCAGATCGATGGAGATGAGCCGCTCGTAGGTGAATCCGAGCGCCAGCGCCCAGCCGAGGCCGCACAGCAGAATGGCTACCCAGGGGCTGCGCCGGCGGTTGCGCCGCGCCAGTGCGGAAGGCATCATGCGGTCCTCCGCCATCACTACCGGCAGCCGGGTATAGGAGAGGGTGAGCGCATTGAACATGCCCACGCCGTTGATGATGCCGCCGATGACGACGGCGACCGCCAGCCATGGTCCGGCAAGCAGGCGCGCCGCATCGGTCCACGAGCCGGTTGTGAACTGATCTACGGGGATACCGGCTGCAGCGATCGCACTGAGCGGAAGAATGTAGGAGAGCGCGACGATTCCGCAAGTCGCCAGCATCGCCAGCGGATAATTGCGTCGCGGATTCTCCACCTCCTGCGCGACCGTCGAGGCGTTGTCCCAGCCCATGTAGTTCCACATCGCGACCAGCAGGGCCGTGGTGATCGTGCCGTGCGGCGCGGCCGACTGCGGATAGGAAACATGCTGAAGCAGGTGATGCCATCCAGCCCAGTAGCCGCAGCCCACCAGCACGACGAAAGGAGCGAGCAGGGCAACGAACAGTACGACCGCGCCCCGGCCGACGGTGCGTGCTCCCCCCAGGTTCCACACGCAGCACAGGATCACAAAGGTCACCGCCCACAGAGTTGCGCGGCTGCCGGCGGTCCATGCGGGAAACAGCCGCCCGAGATAGAGGACGGACAGCGTGGGATAGATGGCCATGTCGAAGATGCTGGCAGCCAGCGAGAGCCACGCCTCCTGGTAACCCCAGAAGGGGCCGAAGGCTCGCCGCACCCAGACATAGAAGCCGCCCTCGGCGGGCATGGCGCTGGCCAGCTCGCCGATCATGAGGGTCGTGGGCAGACTCCACACGAAGGGAACGATGGCGAGGATCAGCAGCGCGCCCAGGTACCCCGCGCCGCCGAGCGTGTCCTCGATGCCATAGGGGCCACCGGAGACCATAAAGAAGGTCGCGGCAATCAGAGGGAAAAGGCGCAGCCGTCCGCCTTTGTGCCGCGGGTCCGGTGGATTTGAGTCGGCCATCTCAGCAATATACTGGAGAAGCCGAAATCATGTGCATGACCACTGGGTTGCCGGGAAAGCTTCGCTTTGGAGACCTGGGGACAGGCGTGGAGATCTGGCGACCTGGGGACAGGCGAAACGTAACCCAGCTAAAAGGGCCGTACTGCTATGCATCGTGCCCATTGATTGGGGTACCGGTTTCGTCTATCTTCCCGGATCAAAAATCGGGGTGCTCCCGTCCCACGACTAACTTGACGAGTAACTTCCTAAGTGCCTCTTCGAGTATTCCGCGTTCGCCTGCTGGTACACGGTAGCATTTCGAATCCACCCGTTACCGTAGTTCCCCTACCCTCCATCCACATCTTTTTTTTCCGCAGCTCTGGACGATAAGGCCAAGCCGCATTACCGTCTTAATCAGGACCCCGATGATTTGAAGATTCTGCTCATCTAAGGAACTGCGGGGCATCGTGTTGCGTGTCGGGCACGGCTTAAATCGAAGTACCGGTAACCCGGCCAATACCTAAGCATCTTATGGGGGCGGGAAAAATAAAAATTTGGACATCTTCGTGAAACAAAGGACTTAGCCGGCGCCTCAAGGGGAATCAAGACGGGAACACCTCCTTCCTGAAACCAAATCGCAACCCAGGGCCGTCGCCCCTGGCACGCCCCCAGGGGCGGATCAATCGATCTTTCTCATCTCAAAAAAGCGTTCAGGGCGCGAGAACCGGGCCATGGCGGGTTTGTCGATGGGAGGATTCCAAACGTTTAATACCGGTTTGGAGCACCTCGACAAATTCGCCTACCTGGGCGGCTTCAGCGGCAATTGCAGCGGCTTCAGCGGCAGCCCCTTCGACATCAAGACAATTTGCGGCGAGGCATTTGCCGATCCATCAGCGTTTAACAACAAAGTGAAGCTGCTGTATCTGTCGACGGGGTCGGTAGAAGGGCCGCGCGTGAAGCAATTTAGCGATGCCCTTACTCAGGCGGGGAGCAAGAACGTGTACCAACTAAGGCCGCTGACCAGTAACGATCCGAGATCATTCATTCACTCGATTTAAGGGAGCCATCGATGAAGCATGTAGTTGCTGCCGCAATGCCCCTGCTGCTGACCGGCGTCGTTGCCGCGCAGACCGCGCCCATCAACCTGCCCGCCACTCCTTCGACCGTGGTCTGGGGCTACTATTCGGCCAAGGCGAAGCCCGTCCTCACCGTTCACTCGGGAGATACCGTCCATATCCAGACGCTCTCCACCTGCGGCTCTCCGGAGCGATTGGAAGAGGAAGGCGTCGCCGCCGCCGACATCCCTCCCTACAACGCCGACATCTACCGCGAGGTGAAGGACAAGGGACCGGGCGGCCATATCCTTACTGGCCCTGTCGATATCGCCGAAGCTGAGCCGGGCGACGTGCTCGAAGTGCAGATCCTCAAGATCGACCTCGACACATCCTTCGCCTGCAATGGCTTTGCAGCCGGACGTGGATTTCTGCCCAACGACTATCCTTACGGCGGATCGAAAATTATCCCCCTGGACCGCCAGAGAATGGTGGCCAAGTTCGCACCGGGCATCGAGATTCCTCTGCACCCCTTTTTCGGCAGCATGGGTATTGCCCCGCCCCCTTCCGCGGGACGCATCGACAGCGCGCCTCCGTGGATACACGCCGGCAACATGGATAACAAGGAACTGGTGGCGGGCACCACGCTCTACATCCCGGTACATGCCAAAGGAGCGCTCTTCGAGGTTGGCGACGGCCATGCCGGCCAAGGCAACGGCGAGGTCGACATCACGGCAATGGAGACTTTCCTGAGCGGAACCTTCAAGTTCATCGTGCACAAGGACCAGCACCTGCTCTGGCCGCGCGCTGAGACGCCAACCCACTACATCAGCATGGGCTTCAGCCCCGATCTGAAGGAAGCCACCACCCTCGCCGTGCGCGACATGATCAACTTCCTGGTCGAGCAGAAGCACCTGAGCCGCGATGACGCCTACATGCTTACCAGCGTGGCGGTGGATGTCGATATCACCCAGCTGGTCGACGGAAACGTGGGCGTCCACGCCATGTGCCCGAAGAATATCTTTACGAAGTGAGCCGATTTTTGCCGTTGCCCTCATCGCCGAGCTGGTGCGCGGGTAGAGGCTTGGAGACTACGGTGGACTCCATGCGGCTCTCTTTACGGGGAGCCGCATACGTTGGCGCTGGTAAGGCCGCGAAGTAGGAAATCCGGGTACGCTCCCACGGCTCGCCGGGGCTGGCGGGATGACAATTGGAGGGGTGGCGGATTGGATAGACGGAGCGTCATGGGGCCACCCGTCCAGTTCCTGCTGGCGATCTGTTAGGAGACTGGCTCCGCCGAGAAAGGGGCTCTCCTGCAGGAGAGCCCCTTTTCTGCAGACACGCAGGATGTTAGAAGACTAGCTTCGCCGAGAGCTGCATGTCGCGGTTGTCCAGGTTTGTGCCAGTGATTACTCCCGCTGTTGCTGAGCCAATGGCAGAGTTCGGATTCAAGAAGTTGGGATGATTAAACGTGTTAAACGCATCTCCGCGAAGCGCGAGGCTGATGGACTCGTGGATGTGAAACGTCCTTTGTAAGGATAGGTCGGCGTTGCCCTCACCCGGTCCGTAGAGAACGCTTCGCGCAGAGTTGCCATAGGTGTTGTAAGGCGGTGCAACAAAGTCGTGAACGTTAAACCAGGCGGTGGGCTTTTTGTTGGGGAGAGTCCCGGGACCTATCCTGTTCGGCCAGCTGGGCGCACCAAAATTCACACCGCTGTTGAGAGTCACGGTGAAGGGGTTACCGGTCGCCACGGTCACAATTCCATCTATCTCAAAGCCACCCGCTATCCAGGCGGCAGGACCGTGTTGCAGGAATGGCTTGCCTGGTCCGAAGGGCAACTCGTAAGTTGTGCTGCTGACGAAACGATGTCTTTGGTCGAATCCCGAAGCACCGTATCCGCATCGCAGGCAGGTAATCGTCTGGGGATTTCCAGAACTGCCACCGCCGCTGGCCGCAGACCCGCCCATATCCAGCGATTTGCTATAGGTGTAGCTGATCAGCTCCGTCAATCCGTGGGAGTAGCGCTTGGTGAATTTCGCCTGGAGAGCATTGTAATTGGAAGCATTGATCTCGCTTTCCTGTACCCAGGTGGAGACGTTGTTGAGAGGCTGAATCAAACGGCGGCTGGCTTGCGAGGGGGCGGCATCGACCCCCGGCGTTCCTGGTTCTACTTCATTCGGGTTGAAAGCCAACGTCAGGTGGACACTGTGGCTGCCCGCATAGGCGAGTTCCAACAATCCAGTGGCGGTTAGCCGGCGTTCCACGCCTATACTCCACATCTGCGAATAAGGCGTTGGATTGCTGGTTTGATGGCTGATGATTGCCGGCGCGTTTTTGTTGAGCAGCGCGGTGTTGGTGGTAATGCTGGGCCCAACCGTGGTAACGCCCTGGGGAAATGGATTGTTGATCGTGGTCACGCAGGCCGACCCAAGGTTGGCCGCCGTACACGGAGTCGCATAGGCGGAACCCGGCAGATACGTGTTGGGAGAGAAAGTCTGCGAAACCGTAAAGGGAGGATTCTGGCCGAGTTCATCGGAGGCGGAGTACGGAAGCGGGAAGAAGCTGATGCCAAAGCCACCGCGGACTACCGTGGTGCCGTTGCCGGTCAGGTCATAGGCAAAACCCAGGCGCGGTCCTACATCGACATAGCGGGTTTGCATTCCAGCTTGCCGGCTCACGCCGTTTAGCCCTGCATAGATGAAGCTCAACGTCGTCCAGTCAAAATTAGCCAACCGGTTGTGGCGTTCTGTCTCAGGCGTGTAGACCTCGTAGCGCACGCCGGCGTTGATATTTAACCGGGGAGTGGCCTTCCAGTTGTCCTGCATGTAGCCGGCCCACTCGCCGTCGTAGACGAAATAGGTCTGCTGCAGATAGTTCCTGCTGCCGCTGTTGGGAAAGCCAAACAATATTCCAGCAAGTCCTGAACCGGTTCCGGAAACTTGCTGCGGGTTATTGGTGAAGTTGTCGTTGAATGTAAGCCCGCCACGGGTCGTGGTGTTGGTGAAGGGTGACATCATTTGCTTGATGTACCGGCCTCCAATTTTCATTTGATGGTGCCCCTTGGTCCAAGACAGGGCATCCTCAATTTGAATGTTGGTCTGCACCGGGTGAGCGGGCAAAAAGGCAGTCCCACCCTGCAAGCAAGTGAACTCCGAACCGCAGGAACTTCCGACCGTAATGTTGGGCAGACCGGTCGCGTACTTGGTTACATTCAAGCCTTGAATTCCCAGCGAGGTGGAAGATTGGTGGCCATAGTCCGATTGAAAGGTAAACGGATTGGTGCGCGAATATCCGGTACGAAATTCATTGACGATCGTAGGGCTGAATACATGGGTTTCGTTGAGGGCCAGCCCTTGGGCGATCAATGTCGTGTCCTGGATACCGGCTACGTAGGGTCCCAAGTCAAAGTTGGCAGCGGCAGAGGGTGGGGTGGGCAGACAGCAGGTGCCCTGTCCGCCGACCAGCGGGTTGGGTGCAGCCTGAATAAAGCTCTCGTAGCTGAAGCGCCCGAAGAGTGAATCTTTCTCGCCGATACGATAGTCGATGCGGACATTGCCGCCGTTGTCGTCGATGATCTGGTCCGCCGAGGATTGGTAATTGTTGAAGCTGAGATTGGGGTTCTGGGGTAGTGGATAAATACTGGCGAGATTCAATCCCACCTGGTTGATTTCGTCGGGCGGTATCACGTTGAGCACGCCGTTGTAGATAGCCTGCTTGCGGGTGGTCACGCCGTTCACAATCGTGGTGGTGTAGGGGTCATAGACGGGAATCAGCTGACCCGCTGAATTCGTGTAATGGCTGAAGTCGCCCGTTCGCTCAGCGGCCGTGGGCACGCTGTTGAGGTTCACAATACCCTTGAGTGACCTCTGCCCGTAGTAGTCGGCGAAGAAAAACAACTTGTCTTTAATGATTTTTCCACCCACTGCACCGCCGAACTGATTGCGGCGATAAGCGGGCTGTGCCTGGGTGAGCGGATTGAAGTAATTGCGCGCATCCATGTAGCTGTTGCGCAAGTAATCGAATGCTTCGCCGTGAAGCGTGTTGGAACCTGAGCGGGTGGAGACAGAAACTACGCCTGCGCCACGGCCGAACTCTGCCGAATAAGTTCCGGTCAAGACCTTGAACTCGGCAATCGATTCCACCGAAGGCTGAATCATGACGGTGTTAAACGTCCACTCATTGTCGTCGATGCCGTCGATCACCCAGGCGTTGGCATTGGCCTGGCTGCCGAGAGCATTGAAATCAGAGGCGGCGCGGGGATTGAAGGAGCTCGATCCGGAGAGGTTTTCGCTGGCTTGGCCCGGAGTCACGCCGGGCACCAGGTACACCAACTGGGCGAAATTTCGCCCATTCAGGGGCAGATCCTGTACCTGTGTTTTGCCCACCACCTCGCCTAATTCCGCGCTATCCAAACGAACCAACGGGGCAGCCGAGGTTACCTCAACGGTTTCGGTTGCCTGGCCAATCTGCATGGCGAAGTCCACACGCGCGTGCTGGTCGACGTCCAGGACAACGTTATTGGAAACGTCCTGTTTGAAGCCGGTCTTCTGCACCGTGACGTTGTAGGTTCCGGGGTTCAGGAAGGGCGCGTTGTACTCGCCGTTTGCGTCAGTGGTGTAGGTCGACACGGTACCTTTTCCCGTATCGGTAATGGTCACGGTGGCGTTTGGAACAACGGCGCCGGTGGAATCGCGGGCCGTTCCTAGAATGGTTCCGGTGGTTACCTGCCCAAAGGCAATGCTCACGGAAGCCAAGGACACTACAAGAGTTACGACTATCCTGGATAGTCTGCTGGACATCACAAATGCCTCCCAAAAGTTAGAACTACCCCAACTTCTTATTTTTTAGGGCCTTGCGCAGTGCCCAAACGCTCAAGCACTGATCAGCCTCTCCCTGCGTGTGTGTCGTAAACCGTAATTTACATACGGCGGCCAAGCTATCATGCTGGAAAAGCCTTGGTCAAGTGATTGTTCAGACCGGCCCAATAGGAGACATTTAGAATTCGAACACGATCTGGAGGCGCCGTGAGCGGGCAGAAGCAGGTTTTTGTGAAGTGTGGCGCGGTGATTGCTGCGCTATTGGCCGTAGTTGGTGGGGGATGCGCGGCGGCCTGGGCGGCGGCAGAGCTGCCTCCGGCGAAGCCGCTGGTGGTGCCGGTCCTGCCTTACCAGAAGTACACCCTGCCCAATGGTCTGGAAGTCATCCTGTATGAAAACCACAAGCTTCCCCTGGTTGCGGTGGACCTGTGGTATCACGTCGGGCCGGTGAATGAGGTGGCAGGACGGACGGGCTTCGCCCACTTGTTCGAACACATGATGTTCGAAGGCTCGGAGCATGTGGGGGAGAAGGCGCATTTCAAATACCTGGAGGGCGCCGGGGCTTCGGACATCAACGGGACCACGAACTATGACCGAACGAACTATTTCGAAACGGTGCCCAGCAATCAGGTGGAGCTGGCATTGTGGCTGGAGAGCGACCGGATGGGTTTCCTGTTGGAGACACTGGACCGGGCGAAGCTGACCAACCAGCGGGATGTGGTGCGTAACGAGCGGCGGCAGGGCGAGGGCACTCCTTATGAGTTGGCGGACGAGGAGGTGGGACACCTGCTGTTCCCCAAGACGCACCCTTATTACGGGAATGTGATCGGTTCTCACGCGGATATAGAAGCGGCGCGGCTGAACGATGTACGCGATTTTTTCAAACACTATTACACACCCAACAATGCAAGCGTCGCGATCGCGGGCGACTTCGACCCGGCCAAAGTAAAGGCGCTGGTAGAGAAGTATTTCGCGCCCATACCTCGGGGACCGGAGGTAGAAAAGCCGGCGGTGGTGACTCCGCCGATCGAGAGCGAGCGGCGGGCGACTGTGACGGATACAGTACAACTGCCGCGGGTATCGATCGCCTGGCTGACGCCGGAGGCATTCAAACCAGGAGATGCTGAGGCAGATTTCTTCATCCGGGTGCTGGGTGGGGGGAAAACCAGCCGTTTGTACCGCAAGCTGGTGTATGAACAGCAGATTGCGCAGAGCGTGCATTGCGAGAATCAGTCCCTCATCCTGACTTCCATGGCAGCGTGCGACGTGACGGCGCGCCCGGGAGTGAGGCCGGAGGAGCTGGAGGCGGCAATCGACAAGGAGATTGCCCTGCTGCGCGAAAAGGGGCCGACGCAGGCGGAGCTGGATGGGGAACGCGCGGAACTGCTGACCAACAAAATCAGAGGGCTACAGCGCTTGGGTGGATTTGGGGGCGTGGCGGACATGATGGACCGCTATAACCAATACCTCGGCGACCCCGGATATCTGCCCAAGGACATCGCGCGCTACCAGGCGGTGACTACGGCTTCGGTACGCGAGACCGGGCAAAAGGTTTTCGGCAACAACCAACGCGTCGTGGTCTATGCGGTGCCGGGAAAGAAGGTCATCGATGACGTGCCGCGTAGTCCGGAAGATACGGACGCGAAAGTGATCGTCACACCGCCCTACTCCCAGGAGTTTGAGAACGCGCAGGGCTGGCGGAAAGATGCGCCGAAAGCGGGGCCGCCTCCGGAGTTGCATCTGCCGGTACCCAAGACTTTCGCCTTGAAGAACGGGCTGAAGGTCTACCTGGTCGAGGAGCATACGCTACCGGTGATCAGTGCGGCGCTGGTGGATTTGGCGGGAGGCGGGGAGAATCCTGCCGGCAAGCCTGGACTGGCTGCTTTTACGGCGCAATTGCTGACCGAGGGCACGCGCGATCGCAGTTCGATTGAGCTGGCGGATGATGTGCACTCCATTGGTGCGCGGTTGGTCTCGGCGGCCACGGTGGACAACGCGGCGGCCAGCATCGGTGTTCTGAGCAATAACACCGATGCGGCGTTTGCCTTGCTGTCGGATGTCAGCCTGCACCCGGCGTTCAAGCCGGAAGAAGTGGAGCGCATTCGCAAGCAGAGGCTGGTGGCGATTCAGCAGGAGGGTGATCAACCGGTGGCTACGGCGGTGCGCGTGGGACGGAAAGTACTCTACGGGGATCAACCGTATGGCTATCCGAACAGCGGTACCACTGCTTCGGTGAAGGCGATCACGCGCGACGAATTGCAGCGGTTCTGGAGTGAGCATTACGCGCCGGGGAATGCAGCGTTGTTTTTGGCCGGGGATGTTACGGAGGCAGAGGCGCGGCGGCTGGCGGAAAAGGAGTTCGGCGGCTGGACAGTGAGTGGCGGGGCAACGACGGCCCCTATCCCGCAGGCTCCGGCTGCCCCTGCCCGGCGGGTGGTCATCGTGGATAAGCCCGGTGCTCCGCAGACAGCGTTAATAACGTTCGGCCTGGGAGTACCGCGATCGACGCCGGATTACCCTGCGCTGAATGTGATGAACAGCATCCTGGGGGGACTTTTCTCCAGCAGGATCAACATGAATCTTCGGGAGAAAAATGGCTTTACCTATGGGGCTTTCTCGGAGTTCTTATTCGATCGTGGAGACGGGCCCTTCCTGGCGGGCGCGCGGGTGCGGACGGATGTGACGGGACCGGCAGGTCGAGAGCTGTTTAACGAGCTGAACCGCATACGGACTGATCCGGCGACGGCGGACGAGCTACGGTTGGCCAAGGAGAATGCGCTGCGTTCCCTGCCCGGTAACTTTGAAACAGTGGCCGACACGGCTGGGCTGATGTCGGAGATCTTTACCTATGGGCTACCGGTGAACTATTACCAGACGCTGCCGCGGCAGTATGCGGAAGTGACCGCGGCGGAGGTGGAGAAGGCAGCGGAGGATCACGTGCATCCCGCGAACCTGATCCTGGTTGCGGTCGGAGACCAGACTAAGATCCAACCGCAGTTAGAGAAGCTGAACCTGGGTCCGATCGAGCTGAGAGATGAGAGCGGGGAGCTGCTGACGAAGTAAATTCTCGGATTGTCCGGTAGCGAGATCTCAATCCGTAACAAATGATCGGTGCCCCATTCAAGCCCGGTTTTGGCTTGAGTGGGATTCCACCGCGCTGGACCGGCAGCTTTGTCTACTGCAACAGATCCCCGGATCCATGATCATCTACACCATGTACAGTTAGCGGTCGAGGTCCGTGGAATCCCACTCAAGCCAAAACCGGGCTTGAATGGGGCACCGATCATTTGTTACGGATTGAGAGAGAGGGAAACGAAATCGGTGAGAGAGTCAGGCTAATCACGCGCTTTAGCGACGGCCTTATTCTTTGTCTCTCAGTATCTCCTCCACCCGCTCCTTGGGAACGGAAAGGTGATCCTCATTTTCTTTTAACCAGGAGCGATAGTCTTCCTCGATGGCGGGAGTCCAACGGGCATCAATTTGCCCTGCAGTGTACTTCTTTTCCTCCAACCTCAAGTGGCCGAACGTGTCGCGGAGGTGGGTGGATTCGGAGTTCTTGACCACTTCTTCGGCCAGTTGCGCCGGGATGAAGAGTACTCCACCATTGCGGCCCAGCACCACGTCGCCCGGCATCACGGTCGCATGCCCGATACGCGTGGGACCGTTGATGCTGACCATGGTGGAGTTGAGACGAGGTCCGGAGGCTAGCGAGCCGAAGTGATGCGACGGATCGTAGTAGCGAACAAAGGAGACGAAGTTCGGTAGTTCGTCGAGACCGTTGATGTCCCGGACCGCGCCGTCGTAGACGATCCCGTTGCCCGAGCGAGCATAGATCGCGTTGCCTACGTTGTCGCCGATCGAGGGGCCATCCGTCTTGAGCCCAAAGTGGTCGGCCACATAGACGTCGCGCGGCTGCAGCATATCCACCGGCCAGGCGTTCATCGCACCCTGGCGCTTATCCTGCGCGCCCTGGGCCTCGATCACTTTCTGGATATCCGGCCGCCCCGGCACCCAGGTGGCCGTCAATGCCCTGCCCACGAGTACCTTATCCGGATGGATCGATAGCCATCCATCCTCGTACTCGTGGTTGAAATTGTGAGCGCGCAACGTCGCCCAGGCTTCCTCGAGGGTGACGTTCTTCATCCGGTCGAGGATCGAATCAGGAACCTTGGGCCGTCCGTCGGGGAATCTCTCTCCCGTCCAGTCAGGAGTGTACTTAATCACATCTTCGCGGGTGAAAAATCCCTGCTGCGCGCGGGCAGTGAGACAAGCGCCCAGCATCATCGATGAACAAAGTGCCCCCACCGCCGCACGCCTGAGTTGCCGAACGAATGCTTCCATTTGCCCCTATCCTTTGTCTATTTATTCGGCTCGAACCACGTTGTTCCTGGAATCTGCACCGTCCTGGCTACCTCTTCGTTCATCTCCACGCCGAGGCCGGGCTTATCCAGAGGGGTGACATACCCTTGTTGAATGATCTCGCCCTCTTTGATAAATGTCTTCCAGACCTTCAGGTGGTTGATCCAGTGCCACTCGCAAACCAGGTAATTGGGAATGGTCACGCACACGTGGGCCGAGGCCATGGTGCCGATGGGAGAGACGACGCAGTGGGGAGCAAAGGGAACGTAGTAGGCCTGGGCCATGTTGGCGATCTTGCGTGCCTCGGAGAGTCCACCGACCTTCTGAATGTCCGGCATGATGATGTCTGCCGCACGCTTCTGCAGCAGTTCGGTGTAGCCCCAGCGCATGTACAGATTTTCGCCGCAGCATATCGGGGTGGTGGTGGAGTGACGGATGTCGGCCATGGCGTCGATGTCTTCGGGCGGTACCGGCTCTTCCAGCCACAGCAGCCGGTAAGGTTCCAGGGCCACGGCTACGCGTTTGCCGGTGGTGGCGTCATAGCGGCCGTGCATGTCGCAGGCCAGGTCCATTTCCTTGGGTATTGATTCGCGCACGTGCTTTACCCAACTGACCATGCGATCGATTTCGCCATTGCTCGCGGTCCAGTTCACCTTGTCGAAGCGGGCCGGATCGGCATAATCGTCGAGGTCGATTTTCATCGCGGTAAAGCCCTGTTCCTTGATCCAGGGGAGCTTGCGGTCGGACTCCTCGCCAATCGGATTTTCCATATCGGAGTCACAGTACATGCGAATTTTGTCGCGGAATTTCCCTCCTAGCAATTGATACACGGGTAGTCCCAGAATCTTTCCCGCGAGATCCCACAGGGCGATTTCGACTCCGGTCATGGCAGTTACGTATTGTCCGCCCTGGGCGCCGGCGAAGATACCCGAGACGCGCATCCTCTCCCACAGGGCGTCTACGTTGAGCGGATCCTGGCCGATCAGCATGCGGCGAAAGCCATGCACCAGGGAGGCTGTTCCCACCGCTGCATCAGTCGATTCACCCTGGCCATAGAGACCGGAATCGGTATACACGCGTACGTGAGTCTGTGGCCCGTGCACCAGCACCTGCGCGGTACGGATATCGGTGATCTTAACCTTGGGTCTCTGCTGTGGTGTGCTGTTCTCTTGAATCCCCCGCGCTAAGGAGGGCAGCGCAAAGATTCCGGCCGCGGGTAAGGCAGCGGCCGCGCCCTTCAGCATTGACCTTCGTGTATATCGATTCATTCCCGAGTCCTCTCTGGTCCGGTTTTCTTCTGGTGCGGTTACGGGGGTTTTCGCGCTCACGCCTCTTCTGTATCTACGATTGCTGCACAAGACGTGAAGAAGCTAAACCGGTGTTTTCTTCCGGGCGCTTCGTATCGTGCAATGGTCATTTCACATACGGCGGCCAAACTATCACGCTAGAAAAACCTTAGTCAAGAGAATGTTGCGGGCGCCGGGCAGCGCATCGATTGTGCCAGTGTCTGCAGTTTCGGCTCGCTGGTCGCCGAGGGAGCTCGCGGATGACCCGAGATTGACTGGCCGGTGCTGACGCAAAGATGGTGAAAACAGCGGCGGATCCTTTGCTCGGCTCGGCCCCAAGACAGGCCAAAGTCAGCAAAGGATCCGCACAATTGTTGAACCAATCCCAGAGATCCGAATTTAGAACGTGTACCGCGCGGCGAGCTGCAGTTGACGTGGGGGAAGCGCCGCATTCGTACCGGTGATTTGGCCGAATCCCCCCTGGTCTATATATTTGGTCCCAGCGACCCCAGGATTGGCGAAATCGGTGTGGTTGAAGGCGTTGAACGCGTCAAAACGAATCTGTAAATGGTGGTGCTCGTTGTAGGGCATGGCGAAATTCTTGTCCAGGGACATATCGTAGTTTTGCACGCCCGGACCGTATAGCATGTTGCGGCTCACGTTCCCGAGGAAACCCGGGGCCGGTTCTGCGAAGGCCGCGGGATTGTAGTATTGGCCGCTTGATCCGACTGTCGGATGGGGCTCCTTAAATTGTTTGGAGACCAGATTCGGCCGGGTCGCCGGGGTGCCGCCGGAAATGGTATTGGTGTTGGCAGTGTTCGCGTTGATTCCGGGGTTCCAGGGTACGCCGGTCTGAAGTTGTATGAGGGCGGCGTATTCCCAACCGCCGATCACCGCATCCACGATCTTCGACGAAGGCGCCCACATCCTGCCCTCCCCGATAGGCAGGTAGTAAATGACCGAGGCCACCACGCGATGTTTCACATCGAAGTCGGAAGGTCCGTAGTCGCAGCTGATGCAGAGGTCGTTCTGCGGGAAGAGCTCCGATGACTGGGTGCGGATCCCGCTGGTGTCATCCATTGATTTTGAGTAGGTGTAGGAGCTGATGAGGTTGAAGCCATTGCTGAAACGCTTGTTCACCTGGAAGGTGAAGGCGTTGTAATTGCCGATGCCTATGTCATGCACTAACTGAATCACGCCGTAGTTCGGGTAGGGCGTACGAGCGGTGATGGAAGCCGGCGCTCCGGGGCCAAGCAAGCTAACGGGAACTGAATAGTTGGCATTGCGGAACCCGTAGAGGTGCCTGCTGACGTTGCCCATGTATCCGGTCTCGAACATCCAGTCCTTGCCTACCTGCTTCTGAATGTCGACCAGAAAGACCTGGCTATATGAGGTTCTGTGAGCGTACTGGTTCGAGTAGGCGTAGGGCGGCGTAATCGGAGCGATGACGCCGGGGCCGCTGGTGGGGCCCACCGCGTTGCTGTAGTTGATGTTGGCCACACCCGGAGTCCCACCGCCCGAAGTATTCGTGATGCGGCCGGCCAGGTTGCGCGCCACGTCGAAGCGGGAGTTGGCGACGTCATGGTTGTAATAGATCCCGTAGCCCGCGCGGACGACCACAGTGGGGCTCGGCAAGTAGGAAACGCCCAGGCGAGGCGCCCAGTCGCTCTTGTCGGTCTGCATCAGCGTATTGGGGAATTGGCCGTTGGCGCACTCCGGCCCGGGAGTGACAGGGGTATTGGGAGCGGTAGGGTTATTTGTGCTCCCCTGTACCCATAGGACAGGGACTCCCTGATACGCGTTCGTGCAATTGCCCTGCCGCCTGAAGAAAGGCCATAGGTTCTCAGGCTCGTGTCCAGCGATCAAGGGGGTTATGGGCGTGTTGTTCGTTTGCAGATCAACGATGAACTCCTGGCCCAGGGTGTTGAACCACGGCGGCACACGCTCATAGCGCAGGCCGGCGGAAATCGTGACGTTGGGCAGGAGCTTGTAGTTGTCGTCGAAGTAGAAGGCTTTCGCGTTGAGCTCGTAATTGGCATTAGCAATGGCCACCGCGTACGTCGAGGTGTACACGTCACCGAGCAGAAAATCGGCGAAGCCGGAGCCGGTATTGGCAGCCAGGGTCCCCGGTGAGGTTACCTGCGCAGTGGCGTTTCTCTGGAAGACGAAGGCGCCCCGCGATTCCTGATTGCCCACTTCGTTAAAGGTCATCCGGTCATACTGAAAACCGAAATCCATCGAGTGCTTGCCCTTCACCCAGGTGATGTTGTCATTGAGCGACTTATCGAGGTCGCTGGTGACATACGGACCATCGGTGCTGTCACCAATCCCCGTAAAGGGGTCTGGAGTAAAGGAAAAATTGGGGACGCCCCAGGTTGCAGGAGCCCCGGGTTGGAGGTTGGGGATGCCGCCATTGAGCAGGCCGATCGCATTCACCTTGTTTTGCGAGAAGGTGCCGGTGCTGTTGTAGAAGTCAGTGTAGCCAAGTGTCAAAACGTTGACGAGGGTGGGCGAGATGGTCCAGGTGTTGGAGGCCATGTACTGGTAGAAGTTGGTGACGATGCTGCTGCCAATGGTCGCGGCCGCCGCCGTGAAGCCGGGGTCGCTGACCGTCTCCACGCCATCGCTGAAGCGGAAGGCCCACTGCAACTTCTGCGACTGGTTGTAATCGCCGCGCACGGTAAATTGGTCGTGGTCGTCGGTATTGGAGTCCGAGTACGCGTAGTTGTTGATGAATTGTGACGTCGAAGCCGGGTGGTAGAACTGCTGGATGATTAGGGCCGATGTCGGATTGATGCGGCTGGCGGGAATCACATTGCCCGGAAACTGCGTCCTGCCCGTGCCGTTGGCGTTTCCTGTCGCGGGATCATAGATCGGAATGACGGGTCCGCCCTGTTTGAGTTGGTACCCGGTGAAATTGCCGCCGAGAACGGCCGCTGTGGGCAAGGTCGCGTTGTTCTGAGCGTCCTGGCTTTGGGAGAACCACTCCTTATTGACCATGAAGAAAAGGCGGTTTTTGGCGTTGAAGAGCTTGGGAATGGAGAGCGGGCCGCTGAGCACGAATCCGTAATCGTTATAGCGGAAGGGCAGCTTAGGAGGGAAAGCGATGGTTGAGTAATTGTACCCTCGTGCGTCGGCGTAGTTGTTACGCAGGAAATAGAACGCGGTTCCGTGATACGCATTGCCGCCGCTCTTGGTGACCACGTTGACCTGGGTCGCGTTGTAACCGTATTGGGCCGGATAGACGCCGGTTTGCACCTTCAGTTCCTGAATGGCGTCGACGGTGGGCTGTACCACAAAGCTGTTGAAATCCACGTCGGTATTGTTGACGCCATCGAGCGTGTAGTGGTCGTACATGATGCGCTGGCCGCCCACGGAGATCGACTCCTGGGCGCGCTGGCCGCCCTGCCGCGAATTTGCCTGGCCAGTGAAGGTTGAGAGCGTGTTCGTATTGGCCGAAACCGCCACCAAGCTCAGGTAGTTTCTACTGTTCAGCGGCATCTGGCTGACGGTCTGCGTTGGAACCACGGTGCCGAGGGTGGGGTTGTCAGCCTGCAGCAGGGCGGCAGACGCCTCAACTGTCACAGATTGTGTTACCTGACCGACCTGCAGCGTGAAATCCTGACGCAATGATTGCTGCACTTGCAGTTCCAGCTGAGCTGTGTCGGTCTTGAAGTCCGGGTGGGTAGCCTGGAGGCTATAGGCTCCAGGCTGGACGTCGGGAAATGTGTAGTCGCCGTCACTGGTGGTGAATGTGGAGCGTGCCGTGCCGGTCGCTACGCTGGTAAGGGTGATGGCCGCCTTCGGAACCGCGGCGCCGGTTGAATCGGAGACGTGTCCGGAGATTTGTCCCGATGTCTGCGCCAAGACGGCGGAAGCCGACCACAACGAGAGAGATAGAAATAGCCAAATACGCCTTAACATCAGAAACGCCTCCCAAAAGTGTCTTTCTGCTACAAGTGCCCGAATCTTTGAACTATTAGCCCGTTGCGCTGTCGAAACGGTCGAGCCGGTCATCTACCCCCGCGCCCGCTTCACATCATGCAATGGTCATTTCAAATGACGGCGGCCAAACTATCACGCTGAAAAAAACTTAGTCAAGAAAATGTTGCGAGGCTCGCGGAGCACGGCATCGATTGTGCTAATGCCGAAAATTGTGTCTCGCCGGTTGGCGAAGGAGATTGGGGATAACAAGCGATTGGCTGGCCTTTCATCGAGCCAAAGGCCGGACTTATCGTCACTCTTTTTCGGCAGCGAAAATTAACACTCTGCTTCAGTTACTGTCCATCGATCTTTTGGTTATATCTTTCGGGCAACGCACTTAGGCGGCTTACTTCGTGACGACAAGCGTTGATTGGATCATCCTTTCTTATGGCCAGGTTGGTTGGACTACAAATCTCTTGCTTGCTTTCCTGTAAGTAGGTGTAGACCGGTGGTGAAAGCATTGGAAAAAGGTCGTGTTCAACCCATGTACGCGAAAGTCCGCGAACATGGGCACCCGTCCAGGGGGCGAGGCTTGGTGGCAAACCGGGAAAGCGATGAAGGAAAAGACAGCCCACCTGCCCCATAACGGCGGCACCTTAACCCGTCCGCGCGACTCTATGAAATGAGTACTCAGGTGGAATTCATCTGCGAGAGACACGGCAGGTGTAGCGTGGATATACCGGGAAGGCCGGCGGGACGGTGGCGTGCACATACTGGTCATCAATAGCGGTTCTTCGTCGATCAAGTTTTCAGTTTTCGAAGGTGGCTCCAGCGGCGGTCCAACGGGCCAGCCGCCCTGGCCGCGCACCCTCTTCACCGGCGAGATCAGCGGGATGGGCGGAGCGCGGCTGGAGTTTACCTTTCGCGATGCCAACGGGCGGGAGTTGGGCGGTCCCGCCAAGCCCAAGGCGGCAACTAACCCGGTGGACCTATTAGAGGATGCAGTCTGTGGGGCGGGAATACCGGTGATCGACGCGGTGGGCTATCGCGTGGTCCATCCCGGGGCGCGACTGGACCGGCACCAACGAATCACCGATGAAGTACTCCAGGATCTGGATCAGGCCGTAGTCTTTGCCCCGCTGCATGATCCCGCGGCCATCGCCCTGATCCGGGAAATGATCAAGCGGTTTCCCCAGGCGCGGCACTATGCATGCTTCGACACGGTATTTCACCAGACCATGCCGGCACAGGCTTCCACCTACGCTATACCCGCGAAATATCGCGAGCAGGGGGTGCGCCGATATGGATTCCATGGGCTTTCCTGTGAAGGGGTGGTCGCGGATCTGCGGACTGCATCAGAGCAAGGAAAGGCAAGTTTTCCACGGCGCATGGTGATCGCGCATCTGGGTAGCGGATGCAGTGTTACCGCGCTGCTCGATGGGCGGTCTGTGGATAACACCATGGGGCTTACGCCCACTGGCGGGGTGGTGATGGGCACCCGGCCGGGAGATCTCGATCCCGGACTGATGCTCTATCTGTTGCGACAGGCCGAAGGTGACCGCGTAGCGGCCCTGAATGCAGTAGAAGCGCTGGTGAATCACCAGGCGGGGATGGTGGCGCTCTCCGGCCAGCCCAACGATATGCGCGCAACCCGCAAGGCGGCGGTGGCCGGGAGTGCGGACGCCGGCCTGGCGCTGGAGGTGTTTACCCGCAGTGTGCGCAAGGCAATCGGCGCCTTTGCCTGGCTCCTGGGTGGACTGGATGCGGTGGTCTTCACTGGCGGTATCGGTGAGCACGATGGGCAGTCCCGGGCGGAGATCCTGGGTGGACTGGAAAGCAGTGGTATTGTGCTCGATGCCAAGGCCAATGAGGCCGGCGGGGATGAGCTGCGGCGGGTGAGCTGCGCGGATTCACAGGTTGTGGTCTGGGTGGTTACCGCCCAGGAAGATCGAACGATCGCAGTGCATGTGGGCCAGATGGAATCACAGGAGGAATCATGAGCAACGTCGAGACCCTTTCCCCGGCGGCCCAATTCGAGCCGCTGACCGCCGATGAGATCCGAAAAATGAACGCCTACTGGCGCGCCTGCAATTACCTTTCCGCGGGGATGCTGTATCTCTGTCACAATCCTCTGCTGCGGGAGCCGCTGAAGAAGGAGCACATCAAGAACCGGCTGCTGGGCCATTGGGGATCGGACCCGGGCCAGAGGTTTACCTGGGTGCACTTGAACCGGCTGATCAAGAAGTATGACCTGGACATGATCTATATCTCCGGTCCCGGGCATGGAGCCCCGGCTACTCTCTCGAACAGCTATCTGGAAGGGGTGTACTCCGAGGTTTATCCGGACAAGAGCCAGGACGTGGTTGGCCTGCAGAAGTTTCTCAAGCAGTTCTCCTTTCCTGGGGGAATCGGCAGCCATTGCACTCCGGAGACTCCGGGCTCGATTCATGAGGGCGGCGAGTTGGGTTACAGCCTCTCGCATGGATTTGGCGCGGCGTTCGACAATCCCGACCTGATCGTCACCGTGGTGGTGGGCGATGGAGAGTCGGAGACCGGGCCGCTGGCGACCAGCTGGCACTCCAATAAATTTCTCAATCCGGTGCGCGATGGAGCGGTGCTGCCGATCCTGCATTTGAATGGATACAAGATTGCGAATCCTACGATTCTGGCGCGTATTCCGCCCGAGGAGCTGGATATGCTCTTCAAGGGCCTGGGCTGGACGCCGCACGTGGTGGAAGGCGATGACCCGGCAGAGATGCACCCAGGATGGCCGCGGTGATGGAGAGGTGCGTGCTCGAGATTCGCGCGATCCAGGAGAAGGCGCGCTCGGCGCCAGCCGGGCAGACGGTGGAGCGGCCGAAGTGGCCGATGATCATTCTGCGGACGCCCAAGGGCTGGACTGGTCCCAAAGAAGTGGACGGGCACAAGGTGGAAGGCTTTTGGCGGGCGCACCAGATTCCTATCCTCGATCCGCAGACGAATCCCAAGAGCCTGGCGCAAGTGGAAGCCTGGCTGCGGAGCTATCAAGCCGGAAGAGCTGTTTGACGAGTCGGGCCGGCTGATTGCGGAGCTGCGGGAGATGGCGCCGGTGGGGACACGGCGGATCACTGCTAATCCGCATGCCAATGGTGGCTTGCTGCGCCGCCCGCTGGAGATGCCGGACTTTCGCGACTATGCGGTCAAGGTGGAGAAGCCGGGACAGATGGAAGTCTCGTCGACCGACGTCACGGCGCACTTTTTGCGCGACGTGATGCGGCGGAACATGACCAGCTTCCGCGTTTTTGGGCCGGATGAAACCGCGTCCAACAAGCTGGAGGCGATCTACGAGGCCAGCGGCAAGACGTGGATGGAAGAGATGCTGCCCGAAGATAAGGATGGCGGCTTCCTGGCCAATGATGGCCGGGTGATGGAGATGCTGAGCGAGCACACGCTGGAGGGCTGGTTCGAGGGCTATGTGCTGACCGGGCGGCACGGCTTCTTTTCTACCTATGAGGCCTTTGTGCACATCATCGACTCCATGTTCAACCAGCATGCCAAGTGGCTGGAGAAGAGCAAGCTGGAGACGCGGTGGCGGGCGCCGATCTCCTCGATCAATCTGCTGATCACGTCGCTGGTGTGGCGGCAGGACCACAACGGATTCACCCATCAGGATCCGGGATTTCTGGATGTGGTGACGAACAAGAGCCCGGAGGTGACGCGGATTTATCTTCCGCCGGATGCGAATTGCCTGCTGAGCGTGGCGGACCATTGCCTGCGCAGCGCCAATTACGTGAACGTGATCGTCGCCGACAAGGCGCCGCACTCTGCAGTACCTGACGATGGAAGCAGCGGTGGAGCACTGCACCAAGGGCATCGGCATCTGGGATTGGGCGAGTTCCGATGCCGGCGAGGAGCCGGATGCGGTGATTGCCTGCGCGGGCGATATTCCGACGTCTGAGGCGCTGGCGGCGGTGGCGATTCTGCGCGAGCACTGCACCGGGTTGAAGATACGGTTCATCAACGTGGTCGATCTCTTCCGCCTGATGCCGGAGAGCGAGCATCCTCACGGCATGACCGATCGGGAGTTCGACGGACTGTTTACCAAGAGCAAGCCGGTGATCTTCAACTTCCACGCGTACGCCTCGCTGATCCATAAGCTGACCTACCGGCGCACCAACCATGCGAACTTTCACGTGCGTGGTTATAAGGAGAAGGGCAATATCAACACTCCGCTGGAACTGGCGATTTTGAACCAGGTGGATCGCTTCAATCTGGCGATCGATGTGATTGAGCGCGTGCCCAAGGTGGCGGAGAAGGGGGCGCATACCGTGGAGTGGCTGAGGGGGCAGATTATTCAGGCGGTCAACTACGCGCACGAGAATGGGATCGACCAGAAGGATATCCGCGAGTGGAAGTGGCCGGTGTAGGGGGACCACAGGCCGGATTCCGATCGAGTCCCGTAGGGGACGGCTGAGAGTAGCCCAGGACGTCAGTCCTGGGTACACATTCCCACCGAGACCAGTCCCGCAGGGACGGCTGAGAATGTCCCAGGACATGGTCCTGGGCTGGCTGCGCAGAACCGCCAATGGTCTATTTTGAAGGTAGAAGTACCCCAGGATTGCATCCTGGGGCATTTTCAGCCGTCCCTGCCGGGACTAGCCTCGTCTTTGACTTGTACCCAGGACTGACGTCCTGGGCTACTCTCAGCCGTCCCTTCGGGACTGGTCCCGATGCGCACTGATCGTTGATTTGTTTTCAGCGAGTGCTGTTCAAATCGGCGGATCGAAAAAGCTAATTTGGACAAAAGCCGAATTTGGCTTGAGTGGGATACGCAGCACTCAACCCGCACTTCCCCTCCCCACCCACAGAACAATTTCAAAGTGTTTCGTTGACTTGCCTTCCGGCCTACCCTAGGCTAACGCTGGACCATGATCGGCGAAACCATATCCCATTATCGAGTCATCGAGAGGCTTGGCGGCGGGGGAATGGGCGTGGTCTACAAGGCCGAGGATACCCGCCTGGGCCGCTTCGTCGCCCTCAAGTTTCTCCCCGATGAGGTTGGCCGCCAGCTTCCTGTCCTGGACCGCTTCCGGCGCGAGGCCCGCGCCGCCTCGGCGCTGAACCACCCCAATATCTGCACTATTTATGACGTCGGCGAAGAAGATGGACGGGCCTACCTGGCGATGGAGTATCTCGAGGGCCAGACGCTCAAACACCGTATCGACGGCAAACCCCTGCCCATCGACTTCGTGCTCGATCTCGGGATCCAGATCGCCGACGCGCTCGACGCCGCGCACGGCAAGGGCATCGTGCACCGCGATATCAAGCCGGCTAACATCTTCATCACCAAGACACGCCAGGTGAAGCTGCTCGATTTCGGGCTGGCCAAGATCGACCACCGGCGCGACCTGAACGCTACCGCCGCGGAAGAAACCTTGAAGGACCTGACCAGTCCCGGAAGCGCCCTGGGGACGGTCGCCTACATGTCGCCGGAGCAGGCCCGGGGAGAAGAACTCGATGGGCGCACCGACCTGTTTTCGCTCGGCGCAACGCTCTACGAGACGACCACCGGCAAGCAAGCGTTCGATGGGAATACTTCGGCCGTCGTCTTCGAAAGCATTCTCAACCGCAATCCGCCGCCGGCGAATCAGTTGAATCCCAACCTGCCGCCACAGTTCGAGCGGATCCTCGATCGCTCGCTGGAGAAGGACCGCGATCTGCGCTATCAATCCGCAGCCGAGATGCGCGCGGAGATGAAGATCCTCAAGCGCACCCTGGATTCCCAACGCACCGCCGTCGCGCAGCCTCCTCCGCTATCCGGCAGTGCGGTCGCCGCCCCGCCGGCTCCTGCGATCCCTGCGAAGGGGCCAGCCGCCAGGGGGCTGCGACCCTATGCCATCCTGGCCCTCGCTTCGGTTTTGCTCGCCGGCTTGGTGGCCGGCTGGTTTTTGCATGCCCTGAATAGCCGCACAGAGCCGGCAATCTACCAGCAATTGACATTTCCGCCGCGGCAGCGTCCGCTCCGCGCGCTTCACCCCCAACGGACAGTCGGTGGTGTACGGCGCGGCTTGGGAAGGCAAGCCGACCGAGCTGTTCATCACCAGCCCGGAGAGTCCCCAGTCGCGGTCGCTCGAACGGCACGGCGAGGAGCTGATGAGCATCTCCTCCACCGGCGATATTGCCCTGCTGACCAACGTGAATGTCACCGGCACCTATACCCAGTCAGGAACACTGGCCCGCATGCCCATCAACGGCGGCGATCCTCGGGAGATTCTCGACGGGGTACAGTGGGCGGACTGGTCCCCGGACGGCAAACAACTGGCCATCGTCCGCGACATGGGGGGCAAGAATCGTCTTGAGTTCCCTATCGGCAAAGTGATCCACGAGACTCCCGGCTGGATCAGTCACCCCCGCGTTTCCCCGGACGGAGACGAAAGTGGCCTTCCTCGAACACCCCCAGGTGGGCGACGACTCGGGTGGAGTTCACGTGATCGACCTTCAAGGCAAAGACAAAGATCTCGCAGACGATTTTTTGAGCGTAGAGGGGTTGGCCTGGGCGCCCGGCGGCAAGGAGATTTGGTTCGCGTGCAAGCACCACCGGGGGCAACGGCCGATCGCTCGATGCCGTGACCCTGAGTGGACACAGGCGGATTGTCGACGCGGGTGCCGGCCGCGCTGCAGCTTGAGGACATCTGGCAGGACGGTAAAGTTCTTCTCTCCCGGCAGAGTTGGCGGCGCGAGTTAAGCGGAATCACTGCCGGGATGACCAAGGAGCAGGACTTCTCCTGGCTCGATTATTCTTTTCCCGCCGAGCTGTCCGTCGGATGGCAAGCGGCTGCTTTTTGATGAAGAAGGCAGTGGCGGCGGTGCTGGTTACTCCGTCTACCTACGCAAGACCGCCGAGGATTCTGCGGTAAGGCTGGGCGACGGCGAATCCGTCACCTTATCCCCTGACGGCAAGTGGGTGCTGGCCCTCACCATGTCGTCGCCGGCACAGCTTATCCTGTTGCCCAGCGGCGCGGGCGATGCGCAGCAGATCACGCACGACAGCCTTTACCATAGCTGGGCGCGCTGGCTGCCGGACAGCCAGGGTATCGTCTTCACCGCGAAGCAGGAAGGGCACGGCGCCCGGATCTATCTTCAAAAATCGATCACCGCCGCCGCAACGCCGGTTTCTCCCGAGGGCATCGATCCGCTGGTGCTGGCCCTCTCTCCCGACGGTAGCGAGGTCGCCGGCATCGGGCCCGATGGAAAGGCCTACCTCTACTCCCTGACCGGGGCCCCGGCGAAGACTGTTCCGGGTTTACTGCCCAGTGAGCAGCCGATCGAGTGGTCGGCAGACGGTAAGTCGCTCTACGTCTATCGCCCTGGGGAGTTCCCCGCCAAGGTCTCTGCAGCTCGATCTGGCCACCGGCAAGCGTACGCTGTGGCGAAGCCTGGCGCCCGCCGACCCTGCCGGGGTCAGCCAGATTGGCCCTATCGTGATGACCCCTGACGGCGCCTCCTATATCTACGGCTACCACCGCACGCTTTCCGATCTCTACCTGGTGGAAGGATTAAAGTAACCGGGACTGATTATCAAACTAAAGGACATCCAGTGGAACCCAATCAAACCCTGAACCCAAGGGATCTGGTGCCGGCTGTCGAACGTGCACTGGGACTTGCTACAGAAAAAACACTGCGCCTTGACCGGCGCTGGGAGGCCAGCGATGGCACTCCCGTCGTCACCTTCGCCGGGCGCTATACAGCGCGCAACTGGACCCAGTGGACGCAGGGCTTTCAATACGGCAATGCCCTGCTCTGCTTCGATATGACCGGCGATGAGGATCAGCTTACTGCTGCCCGGCGGCACGTCGTTGCCGACATGGCGGAACACCTGACCCATACCGGAGTGCACGATCACGGCTTCAACAACATCTCCACCTACGGCAACCTGCGCCGCCTGATGCTCGAGGGACGCATTCCCACCGACGAATGGGAGCTGAATTTTTGTGAGCTGGCATTGAAGGTGAGTGGAGCGGTGCAGGCCGCGCGCTGGACCAGCCTCAAGGATGGCCTGGGTTACATCTACTCCTTTAATGGCAGCCATTCGCTCTTTATCGACACCATTCGCACCCTGCGCATCTGCTGTGTCGCGCACATGCTGGGACACACGCTGCAAGGGGAACAGGACGCGCGCATCAACCTGCTGGAGCGGGCGTTGACCCATGCCAAAACCACGGCCCGGTTCAACCTCTACTATGGCGAGGGACGCGATCAGTACGACCGGCCGGAACTGCGCGGCCGGACGGTACACGAGGCCGTCTTCAATCCGGCGAGCGGCGTCTTCCGCTGCCCTGCAACGCAGCAGGGTTTTTCGCCGTTCACTACCTGGACGCGGGGTCTCGCCTGGGGCATGCTCGGTTTTGCGGAGCTGATGGAGTTTGTCCAGTTCGTGCCCTATGCTGAGCTACCCGCCAAGCAGGAGACCCTGGACTGGATGGAGCGAGCTGCACGCGCTGGCTGCGACTTCTATATGCATCAGGCGACCGCTCTCGACGGCATCTGCTACTGGGATACGGGGGCGCCGCAGTTGCACCGGCTGGGCGATTGGCAGGCCAAAGCCGCCGATCCTTATAACGACTATGAGCCAGTCGATGCCTCGGCCAGCGCCATCGCCGCGCAGGGACTGCTTCGCCTGGGACACCTGCTGGGCAACAAAAGCTACACCCAAGCCGGGCTGACCGTGGCCGCGCGATTGCTGCAGGAACCCTATCTCTCGACCCAGGCAGATCACGAGGGTCTGCTGTTGCAAAGCATCTACCATCACCCCAACGGGTGGGATTACATTCCTCCCGGAGCGAAAGTTCCTTACGGTGAATCCAGCATGTGGGGTGACTACCATCTGCTGGAGCTTTGCCTGCTGATCACGAGAATTGCCAATGACCGTTACTACACCTTCTTCGGAGCGGATGGATGCAGCAAGAAAAAGTAGCGCTGGTGACCGGCGGGACCCGCGGAATAGGCCTGGGTATTGCGCTCCAACTGGCGGAAGCCGGCTTCACCCTGGCCATCTCCGGCAGGCGCTCACCCCAGGAAGTGCAACCGGCGCTGGACGAGATCCGGAGACTCAGCAAGCGCTCCATCTACGTGCAGGCGGATGTTTCGTCGGCGGCTGACCGGCTGTGGCTGCTTGGCGATGTCGGCGACCAACTGGGCAGACTGGATGTTCTGGTCAACAACGCGGGCATCGCGCCGCGCGTCCGCGCCGATGTGCTCGAGGCCGGAGAAGAGAGCTTCGACGAAATCATCTCGACCAATCTGCGCGGTCCTTATTTTCTCACCCAGAGCGTGGCTGCCTGGATGATCCGGCAACGTGCGAAGGATCCCTCGGCGCAGCGTTCGATCATCAATATCAGTTCTGTCTCCGCCACGGTTGCCAGCGTCAACCGGGGCGACTATTGCATCTCCAAGGCAGGCATCGCCATGGCTACCAAACTGTGGGCGGTGCGGCTGGCGGAGTTCGGCATCGGAGTCTACGAGGTGCGTCCGGGCATTATCGAAACCGACATGACGGAGGGGGTCAAGGGCAAATACGACGCCCTGATCGAAGACGGTATTCTGCTGGAGAAGCGATGGGGAACCCCGAAGGACGTCGGGACAGCCGTCAGCATGCTGGCGCGGGGAGAACTTCCCTATGCGACCGGCTCGGTTCTGGTGTTGGATGGCGGTCTTACGATGGCGAGACTCTGAGGAGCAAACACGATTGATGGAATGGATGAAGCAGTCCCGGTCTTCCTCGGTTGAACCCAACAGCACCAGCACCGCAGAAGCCGTCTCGCCACGATGGGTTTTCGCCGTTTCTTCCGGAATATTGGGTTGGATCCTCGACGCGTTCGACTTCTTCGTCCTCGTCTTCCTGGTGGATGTTCTTGCCAACAACTTTCACGTACGCAAAGGCGACATCGTCTGGACTATCACCATCACCCTGGCGATGCGGCCGGTGGGCGCGCTGGTGCTGGGCTCATTGGCCGACCGCTATGGGCGGCGCCGTCCGCTCGTCGCCTGCGTGCTGTACTTCTCCATCATCACGGCGCTCACGCCCTTCGCCCCGAGCTATTTAGTATTTGTTGCGCTGCGCGCTCTCTATGGAATCGGCATGGGCGGATACTGGGGCATCGGCGCTTCGCTGGTCATGGAGAGTTCTCCCACGCGGTGGCGGGGGCTCTTTTCCGGGATCATGCAGGCAGGCTATTCCCTGGGATACTTGCTGGCGGCCGTTGCTCTGCGCACTATCGAACCACGCTTCGGATGGCGCTGGATGTTTCTTTGCGGCTTGGTTCTGGCCGCCGTGATTGCGGTGCTTACTTTGCTTGCGCCGGAGTCGGCTTCCTGGCAGAAGCATCGCCTGGCCAGCTTTGGTGAGGTAATCCGGGTTCTCTGGCAACACAAAAAGGATTTTGTCTACCTGGTGTTGATGATGACGGCTATCACTTGCTTGTCTCATGGCACGCAGGACCTTTACCCGGATTTTCTGAAGACGGTGCATGGTTTTTCCAACGCCGTCATCTCCAATCTCGCGATCCTCTACAACGTCGGCGCCATCGCCGGTGCGCTGGTGATTGGGCATTACTCGGACCGCATTGGCCGCCGGTTCGGCATCCTTCTGGCGTTGGTTCTCTGCGCGCTCTCCATTCCACTATGGGCCTTCGGATCGACCATCGTTATGCTGGCCCTTGGTTCGTTCATTATGCAGTTTGGTGTTCAGGGAGCTTTTGGAGTAATTCCTGCGCACTTGAATGAGCTTTCGCCCAGCAGCGTGCGCAGCCTGTTTCCCGGCGTTGTCTATCAGCTTGGGGTGTTGATCGCCGCGCCCTCGGTGGTGGTGGAGTTCACCCTGCGCCGGCATTTCGGCTATCAATGGGCTCTAACCATCTTCGAGATGTGCGTGATCTTCTGTTTGTTTCTGATCTTCGGATTCGGTCCGGAACGGAAGGGCCGTGATTTCCATTCATCGTAGATGCTGAGTGAAGAGCAGCGCGGGCGGGTCTGTGTGGTGCTAGTGCGGGCGCGCAACCCGAACAATATCGGCGCCGTCGCGCGCGCCATGCATGGTTTTGGCTTTGCCGATTTGCGGCTGGTGAATGACTACTCCGTGGGCCTGGAAACGGCGCGATCGGCGGTGGATGCGTCTGACGTTCTTGCCCAGGCAAAGCAGTTTGCCAGCGTCCCAGAGGCTGTGTCGGACTGCAGCCTGGTAGTGGGCACGACCGCGGTGGGGGAACGAAGACAGATGCATCCGCTGTATACGCTGGCGGAGGGTGGGGGGCTGGTGCGCTCGGCATCGGCATCGGAGCGGGTGGCCTTGCTCTTCGGATCGGAAAAGACCGGGCTGAGCAACGACGCGCTCAGCCACTGTCATTGGCTGATGACCATCCCCATGCATCAGACTGTGGGCCTACGCCATGCTTCGATGAACCTGGGGCAGGCAGCGGCGGTGTGTCTCTACGAACTGATCCGGCAGACAGACACGCCGCCGCTAAATGAACCGCAGCCCATGGCGACCGCGGAGGATCTGGAACGCGTGACTGAGTTGCTGGCGGAAGTGCTGGCGTCTATCGGATACGCGCAGCGCCGGCCGGCCGGTGCGGAACCCACCGAGGTGCGGCGCATGGTGCGGCGCCTGAACTTGAATCAGTCCGATGCGCGGAGATGGATTGGCGTCTTGCGGCAATTAGTTTGGAAGCTGGAGCGCCGCTAGTGGCTTAGAGCGTGTGTCGCCCCGAATCGCTAATGGTCCATTTCAGAGTTCGAGGTCCCCAGGATTGCATCCTGGGGTATTTTCAGCCGTCCCTGCGGGACTGGGTCGTTTCTCGAACTTTACCCAGGACTCACGTCCTGGGCTACTCTCAGCCGTCCCTACGGGACTTAATTTGGAGAGGGTCGTTCTCACGGAGGCACTTTAGAAGGGCGCCCGAAGAGGGCTTTCGGGCCTGTGTGAGAAGCGCCCTTGCCAAATCGAGTGACTCAGGAGCGGCCCGGGTGGGCTTTCAAACCCCGCGAGAACTTCATCTTGCAATGATTGGGCACTCGGGGCGTTCTCAGCAGGGCTAAAGGCCCAATCAATTGCGGGTTTGAAAAGCCGCTCCCCCGGAGTGAACGTCCGAGGCGGGCACAGTTCGACTAGAGTCCGGGTCTACCCAACAACGTGGCCGATACAAAGCATCACGGACGTGACTACGGGAGGCGACCGCGCCCCGAGGCGTCTTTGCTCAACCCTTCTCTGTGCAGGCTGAAGTGCTAGCGAGTGATGATTACTTCGTAGAGATTGTCTTTGGCCAGGAAGAACTTGGTGTTGGCGTAGGTCTCGAAGAGCTTTTCGATGGTTCGATTGGTGTAGACGCGCTGCACCGCGTAGCCGGTGGTTTCCTGGGCCTCGATGCTGTCGGTGTCAGTCACGTGATAGCGGCAGAAGCTGGTGTCTGGTCCGGTGTTCTTGGTGTGGAAGAAGGTGAGCACGCGGCCGCCGGGACGCAGGCAGGAGCGAAGGCGCTTGATCATGGGGCCGACCAGATCCTGCGGCACGTAGTCCAGGGTGGTCCAGAGCAGAACGACGTCGAATTCCCTGCCGGCAAAATCGAGGTTGTTGTCGAGGAAGCCCTCGACATCGAAGTGCGTGACACCGTTCTCATCCGGAGCGCCGGTCCAGTTGCCGCGCAAGGCTTCGTTCACCACATCCGCCATGTAGACACCGTGGCCCAGCGTGGTGAGGAAATTGATGTTGGTGGGCGAGGTAGGGCCGATATCTAAAATCCGCAGTCCCTGCTCGGCCTTGAGAAACTTGAGCAGATCCTTCCAGGCGCTGGAGTGTCTCGGCACCCTTGGGCCGGTCAGGACCGTGGGACTCGCGGAGGCCTGTGAGTCGTGTTGTGTCCGGCCGAATATGTTGCGCATGTCAGTTTTGGAGCGCAGACCAGTGCTGCCTGCGGGGAATATATTCATCATAGCGGAGCCCTCCAGCGTTCGTTAATGTTTGGCTGGAGAGGTTGCCACCGGAACTTCGGCGCCCTTCGCCGGTGCAACGCCCGCTGCCTTTTCGCCCTGTGTCGGTTCCACCTTGCCGCGAAAAACAGCGCTCTCCTCGATCGATAGGCGTGCGGCGGAGATATCCCCGACTAAATCGCAGCCATCGCGTAATTCCACTTTGCCGGTCGCTGTCACATTGCCGCTCAGCTGTCCCAGCAGAATCACATCTTTCGCCGAGACGTTGGCGGCCACGTGCGCATTGGGGCCGATCGTAAGACGACTCTCGACCAGGGTGATGGTGCCCTCCACATGGCCATCGACTACCAGGTCTTCGCTTCCGTTTACCTCACCGCGGATCTGGACCGACTTGCCAATAATGGCGACAGCATTGTCCCCTGCATTCATCTGGTGCCTCCCTGCGGCCGCAGAAGCTTCTCTGCCCGAACTATACGCAAGGAACAAAGCCAACTGCAACCGGCAAAACAGGTTAGATCGCGGCCAAGGCCCTCGGATGTAAACTGGAAGGTATTGCCTTGCATCTCACTAAGGTAACATCGGCTGCCCATGGGGAGTTCGTTATGGCAAACGCACGATTTCTGATTTACTGTCAGGCAATTCCCCGCCCCCTCAGGCTGCTGGCTGCGGCCGGGCTATTGGCGGCAGCGGCTGGGGCAGCGAGCGGCCAAGCTGTAGCCGAAAACGGGAACCCGCCGATCGACCCGCAAAAAATCGTGCGCGACGCCAGTTGGAACGAGCTGCATGCCAAGAGCCCAGGCCGTTCCTTCAGCTACATCCAGCACACAGTCGATCCCAAGGGCAGCACGGTGAAGCAGATTTTCGAGACCAAAGACGGGGACGTAGCCCGGCTGCTATCAAAAAACGGCAAGCCCCTGCCGCCCGAGGAGGAGCAGGCCGAACTCGACCGCCTGAACCACCTGCTGGAACATCCCGAGGTGCAGGAGCACCGCCATAAGAAGGAACAGGAAGACAGCGCACGGGGCGACGAGATGGTGCGTATGCTGCCGGACGCCTTTCTATTTACCTATGAGGGTATGATCGAAGGCCCGAATGGTCCGTGCTACCGGTTGAGTTTCAAGCCCAATCCCGCGTTTACGCCGCCGGACAGGGAGGGTGAGGTTTACCACGGCATGGTGGGCGAGTTATGGGTGGACCAGGCGCAACTGCGGCTGGCCAAGATCGATGCCCACCTGATTTCCGATGTGAACTTTGGCTGGGGAGTGCTAGGCAAGCTGTACAAGGGCGGGAGCATCCTGGTGGAGAACTCCGATGTCGGTCTCAATCATTGGGAGACCATCCATATGAAGCTGCGACTGCAAGGGAAACTGCTGATGATGAAGAGCGTGGACTACTCGACGACGGAAGATTACAGCGATTTCAAGGTGCAGGCGCAGGAGTTGGGCTACCAGGAGGCGATCCGCCTGCTGGAGAAGACCCCTACTACCTCCGTGGTGGCGTCTAAATAGTTAATTGCAATGGAGCAAGGAAGAGGGAGAACCGCAGATCCCGACCGGAGCGTAGCGGAGTGGAGGGATCTGCGGTTCTCTCATTGCGTGCCCCTAAGCCAAGTCGTCGCTGCTGGAATCGTCGTCGTAGGATGAGTCGTCGTACGACGTGTCATCCAGGCTGGAGTCGTCCTGATCGTCTCCATCGTCGTTCAGGTCGTCGCTTGCCTGCTGCAGGTTGGCGGCGTCGTTGCCACTGTCACCGTAGCTGCTGTTGTCCAGTCGGTCACCGCGTTCGTCGCCCAACCCGCGCCCGGGATCGTCGTAGTAATTGTTGATGACCGTTTCTTCCGGTCGAGCTTCTCCACCGAAGAGCCCCCCGCCGCCCAACCCCGATGGACTACCACCACCAAAGCCGTGCATCAACGACTCTACCCCCTGAAAGGCTAGCGCTCCGGCAGCCACACCAGCGGCGGTGGTGGCGGCCGTGCGCAGGAAGCTTGAGCCTCCACCGGGAGGAGGCGGAGGCGGAGGCGCCCCGTATTGAGGCACCGGCGACCAAGGCTGGGCATAGGGCTGTGCAGGAGCCGCGCCGTAACCCGGGTGCGCGCGGTGGGGGCAGCGGGGCCGCGGGTGGCGGCGGCGTGGGATCGCGGTGCCCCAGCAGGTTGCCCAGGAAGCTGCTGGAGTGGGTGGGCTGCGGCGGAGCCTGGGCCTGCTGCCGCAGCTGGTTGATCTGCGACGTGGCCTGCTCCAGGGCATATTTCTGCACCAGCACAGTCTGCGCCAGGATATAGAGCGCGTTGGGATTGCGGCCGAGCCTCTGCGCCAGCAGCTGCTCCGCCTCGGGATCTTTCTCTGTCAGTTGGGTTTGTTCGACACGACCGATAAGGTCGTTCAACATCGATTCTTCCTGGGGAGTCATTTCGTCTCCAATGCTTATTCCGTTGGATGCCGGTCAGGAAACCAGCGCCAGAGCCTTGATCTCTTCTTTGCGCACGGTCAGCCGTTCGACGAGGTCAGTGCGTATCTCAAAGCCGCGGCCCGGGGTGTTGGGCACACGGATCTCGCCTGCGGGAGAGACCGTCACCTCAGGCTCGATGATGTCCTCAGCCCAGTAGCGGCTGGAGGCGGAGACATCTCCGGGGAGCGAGTAGTTCTCCAGCGTAGACACGGCAATATTGTGGGAGCGGCCCATTCCGCTTTCCAGCATGCCGCCACACCAGACCGGGATCCCGCGTTCCAGGGTGGCATTATGGATGGCGATGGCCTCGCTGAAGCCCCCTACCCGTCCCAGCTTTATATTGATGATGCGGCAGGACTCCATCTCGATCGCAGCCAGGGCGTCGCGGCGGTTGCGGATGGATTCGTCCAGGCAAATGGCCGTGTCCAGACGCTGCTGCAGCATGGCGTGGAAGTAGAAATCGTCGGCCCACAACGGCTGCTCGATCATGAGCAGCTTGAATTGATCGAAGCCGACCAGGTGGTCGGCATCCCGCAGCCGGTAGGCGGAGTTGGCATCGCAGCTCAAAAGAATATCGGGCCAGCGGTCGCGCACCGCTTCGAACATCTGCAAATCCCAACCCGGCTTGCACTTCAGTTTGATGCGTTGATAGCCCTGGGAAACGGCCGTGCCCACCTTTTCCATCAGCTTCTCGAGCGAAGGCTGAATGCCGATGGAGACTCCGCAGGCAATGGTCTCCCGGGTGCCCCCCAAGAGCTCGTACAAGGGAATGCGGCGCATCTGTGCTTCCAGATCCCATAGCGCATTTTCCAGCGCCGCCTTGGCCATGCGATGGCCGCGAACACGGCGAAAGATCTCGGGACATTTG
Organism: uncultured Acidobacteriaceae bacterium; assembly: GCA_963721125.1. Taxonomy (GTDB): domain Bacteria; phylum Acidobacteriota; class Terriglobia; order Terriglobales; family Acidobacteriaceae; genus PALSA-350. Next base: position 1,861,337 of record CAVRHZ010000002.1, read on the forward strand.
CCACCGCTCTGGTCTTCGGCGGCGGCAAGCAGAGGCCCGAGCTCCTGGAGAATCGTAACCCAGGCTGTATCCGTAGACTCTTCGCTAAAGTAGGGATGCTCTCCGGTCGTACATTCTCCCCAGCCCGAGAGTCCATCGGCGCGAACTTCGGCCAGCAGCACGCGGCGCTCTCTGGTTTCGCCGAAGCTGGTGGCGAACGGGTGAACTAAGGTCATGCTGAGCTCACGCAGGACAATCGACTCAATTTTCATGAAAACCTGTCTGGTACCGGTTGGAGTGGTGAATGTGAGGAACCAGATCGGTTCCTCCAGCGCCCGAGTTGGAAAAATCCCGTTGCCCTGTGGATCGATTCTGAAACCAATCACCGCTAGTTGGGTCGCAAAGGCCTTCTCAAAATGCTCGCGATTCCTGGTCTGAATGTCAAGAACCCGATCCTGATCCAACGGGGAGTGCCTCCAATGAGCAATCTGGTGCGGTACTGAAATTTCCTGCTCTATCGTGGGAGGAGCGGCTGGTTTGCCGCCCAGGGCGGAACAAACCCAATCACTTTCCAACCACCATTCCGCGTAGAGTCGATCGGTAGGAATCTGGCCGTGCAGTCGAGACGATGTTACACCATAGAAGTTTGATGCGTAGCGACGAACAATCGCTCCAAGCTTGGCGATGTTGAGAAAACTGTTCTTGATTTCCAGTGGGTCGAAGGTCCATTCCATGAGACCGATCCCGCGAGCCAAAGCTTCCTCCCGCTGGAACAATTTAAGCCGCCTTCCAATGCCCCGGTTGCGGTAATCGGGATTGACGGCCAGCATATGGGAATGCAGATAGGGGCGGCCCCCGGAAATGCCGGGTAAAGCCATAGCGAATCCCACCAGGCTGTCGGGCTCGCCCTCCGGGTTCGCACCGGGCAGCGCGGTATCGAAGGCGCCGATCACCTGCCCGCCGATCTTTTGAGCAACTGTGAAGACACGGCGCGGAACCACATCCCGGTCCAGGTATCCCCAGACGTCGACCTGTAACTCCACGCAGGCGGCAAGCTCCTCGAATCCCCGGCAGGGCCGGATCAAGATAGAGTCGGAGGCCAGATTCACGGGAAGGTAGGCCGCAGGGCTTTCTTCCGCTTTGGCCTGGCTCCAAAGCGACTCCAGTTGGGCCGCAGACAAGGCTTCAAGGGGCTGGGGAGAGGCAGCTTCCATGGCCGCAAAGCGGCGGCGGAATTTGGCGTTGGTGTGGCGCAGGGCGAACTCCGGTTCGACCTGGAGCCGCCGGGCGAGATTGACCATGGTAAACAGCATGTCGCCCACTTCGGACACGATGGCTTCCTGGCCGCCGTTGGGGGGGATGGTCGTGGATAGCCTGGCGCAACTCCTCTGTTTCTTCCTCCAGCTTGGCGAAGATGCCCTCGACATCCGGCCAGTCGAAGCCACTTTTGTGCGCGCGGCTTCCCAGCTTGGCGGCTTCCAGAAGCGCGGGCAGGGAGCGTGGAATGCTATCCAGCGCGGAGGAGTTGGGGTTTTCCGCGTGGCCTTTCTCTGCCTGTTTAATAGCGTCCCAGTTGCGGAGAACCTGGGGAGCGTCGATTCCGGTAGTCTCGAGCGCGGACTTAACCGCGTTACCGGCCGCTACCGAGGCCTCTTCTCCGAAAACGTGCGGATGGCGGCGGATCAGCTTACGGTTCAGGCCGGAAATCACATCCGCGATGGTAAAGTAGCCGGGCTCGCTGGCCATCTGGGCATAGAAGAGCACCTGCAGCAAAAGGTCACCCAGCTCCTCGCACAGGTCGTTCCAATGACGGCGCTCGATCGCGTCGAAGACCTCGTAGGCTTCCTCCAAGGGTATATTTGCGGATGGTGTCGAAGCTCTGCTCGCGATCCCATGGACACCCGTCGGGACCGCGCAGGCGGGCCATGATGCTCACGGCTTCGGCGAAAAGTGCAGCCGAATCGGCGGCCGGGTCACGCTCAGGGCTCATTCCAACAATGTAAACGATGCGCTTGAGGATTGCTTTGCTCCTGTTACTGTGGTCAGGCTGGCACATCCTTCCCCTGAAAACTGGCGATGATTGCTTGTATCTTTTTCGGATTATGCGGCTTGCTGCTGGGCAGTTTCCTCAATGTCTGCATCGTGCGCCTGCCCGCCGGCGAATCGGTGGTGTCGCCCCGTTCGCATTGCCGCCAGTGCAAGCAGCCGATCGCCAACCGGGACAATATTCCAGTGCTGAGCTACCTGGTGCTCGGCGGGGCGTGCCGGGTCTGCGGAAGCCGCATTCCCTGGCGCTATCCGGTCATTGAACTAGCTACTTGCGTGTTGTTTGTGATGTGCTGCCTGAGCTTTTCCCCAGGCTGGCTTGCGGGTTGCTGGGCGTTGCTGTGCTTCTTATTGCTCGGCTTGGCGGTAATGGACGCCGAGACCCTGCTGCTGCCTGACCTGTTCACCCTGCCGGGGCTGTTGGCGGGAGTGGTGTTTGCTGCTCTGCGTCCCGGCCTGGAGGGCATTGGCTGGGCGTGGGCGACTGCGGCCCGGTCGGCGGGACGGTCTCTGCTGGCTGCTGCGGCGGCGGCCTCGGCTCTACTGCTGATCGCCGGAGTTTATTGGCTGGTTCGGCGGCATATGGGGATGGGGATGGGGGACGTGAAACTGCTGGCCATGCTGGCCGCGTGGCTGGGTCTGCGGCAAACCGGCCTGGTGTTGTTTCTCGCGGTGGTAGCCGGGAGCACTTTACGGGCTGGGAATGATCCTGATGAATCGCAGGATGGAAACCTCGCCGGGGCAATTGCCGGTTCCCTTCGGGACCATGCTGAGCCTCGCCGGGCTGTACAGCATTTTTCTAGGCGAGCGGACGCTGGGCTGGTACCTGCAGTTTTTCCACTAGTTTGGGACCGGCTATGCTGACCGGAACCGGCGCCGGAGCCACCTGGGCGATCACAGACCGCAATTGGGTCAAGTGGTGCAATCCATGCACTACGTGGAAGCGGCGCCATTGATCCACGCGCAACGGGCCGAGAAAGGGATGAATCGCCACCCTTTCCATGCCGAACTTGCGCCGGCAGGCGTCGAACATGCTTATCCATGGCGTCGATTTCCCGGCGCAGGAGGTCGCCCAGTTGCCGCCCGTCCATAGCGGGAAACCGGCCGGCGACGGGAACGGTCTCATCCAACGCCGGCACTCCCTGGGGCAGCCTGCCGAAGGTGAGGATCATCAACTGCAGGGACCATTGCAGATAGGTGCGCGTCTGGTTGCGGGAGAGGCGCCCTTTGTTCAACCGGATTTCCAGGGCTTTGGAGGTGAGGCGATAGCCAAGTACGAGGTGCTCTACCACCTGCTGCGCATTCCACTTGAAGTCCAGGCCGTTGGGGTGTAGCTGGGTCGTCTCCGCGTCCAGGCTGAGCACTTCGCTAGCGAATTGACTTGCAACTCGTTCCAGGACAGCGTGCATCGGGGGACCCTGAAATGGCAGTCTGCGAAAGTGTAGAACACGTAGATCAGGAGAGAAAACCGAAAAAACGGGCAGAACCTACGGAGGAACTACAACTTAGGAGCAAAAGCGGAAGGAAAAGCAACGGAGCGGCCTATTTTGCGGCCTGGAGGGTCTTGAGGGCCTTCATGGCCTGTTTGGACTTGGGGCCATTGGGCACAATATCCAGATAAAGCTGGTAATTACGCGCTGCGTCTGCATTGTTCTTGAGCATCTGCTGGGCTTCGGCCAGACCAAAAATGGCATCGACATTAGTGGGATCGTTGGCCATAGCGTCCTGGTAACGCTCCAAAGCTCCCTGATAATTGCCCGAATTCAGATAAAAGCCGCCTACTTCGGTGTCCTTCTTGGCCCGGCCTGGATTTGGGAGAGCACGTCGAGCCTGAGCCGGGTTGCCGGGGTCACCAAAATCACCTGAGGACTGGCTGGAACTGACGCCGGGAGGCAGATCACTCTTGGGGGCGGGATCCTGGTCATTCCCAGCGGCTTTGGCGGCTTCGCGGGAAACGGCCTCCGGGAAGGGATTGTCGTTCGCCGCAGGAGTCTTGGCGCTTCCGGAGCTCTTGGATGCCGCCTTGGCTGCGTCACGGGAAACCGCTTCCGGGAAGGGATTGTCGTTTGCTGCGGGAGTCTTGGTCGTTCCGGCGCCCTCGGATGCTGCCTTGGCGGCAGCATCCCGGGAGACCGCTTCCGGGAAGGCATTTTCATCTTTTGCCGCCGGCGGCTCGGGGGCAGGTGCATCCGCGGGCGGCGTGGATGGAGAGGAAGCGTCCTTGGAGTCAGAAGGCGGCTTGGGGGCCGGCTTCTTTTGCGGCTGGGGCGCGGGCGCATCGGGAATCGACTGCCCGGTATTGCTCTGGGCGGATCCCTGCGCCTGCGCCGAGGCGCTGGCTGCAAACGTTAGCAGAGCGGCCAATGAGGCGACGATTGTGAGGCTGCTACGCATCGTTGCTACTTCAAGTCTAGACCTTCGGCTTCGACCTTTCCACCGCGCGGTCGTGTCTATGTAAAAAGAACTACCGATCATGGGTTTGATAATTCGTTCCTCCTCCATACATGCCGCCGGGTGCTACACCACTTCGCCCATCACCAAGGGTGTCAAGGTGGTGGAATACACCGGTCCACGAATCAGCAAACGAGAGGCGGACAAGCGCTTCGAGGATTCGAAGATCACCTATCTGTTCGCGATTGGGGACGGTTCGACGGTGATCAACGGCATGGGGGTGGCGATGTATATCAACCACTCCTGCGACCCCAATTGCGAGACGGAAGAGATCGATGGGCGAGTGTGGATTCTGTCGTTGCGCCCCATCGCGCCGGGCGAGGAGCTCACGTACGACTACAACCTGTTCGACGGCGACGAAGACGATGCACGCTGTTACTGCGGAGCGCGGAATTGCCGCAAGACAATGTATTCGCCGGAAGAGATTGCGCGAAGGAAGAAAGCAGCGCGACGGAAAGCAGTCAGGGCGGCAGAACGGAAGGTTAAGAAGGGGTCCGGGAGGGGCCGCAAGGCCAGCGGCGCTCGGAAGAACTAAGGGAACGGAGACCTTTGTGCGGGAGCCGGGGCGCACCGTAGACCACCACCAACCTGGATCGCGACCCTGGATTGACCGCTATCGCGGCGAAAAGAGCGAGACCACGAAGAAGGAGCCGGCGATGCAGATGACGTCTTCTACCAACGCCACGGGCAGGTCGGGCAAACCGAAGTTTCCGGTGATCCGGCTGCGCGCAAAATAGCCCAGATAAGATCCCGCGACGGCACCGATCGCGCCCAGCAGCAGCCCTCCGATCAAAGGGAACGGCCCCGCAGTGGCCAACAGCAAGCCACATAGCCCTCCTAACACAATTCTGACGGTGAAGCCCGGTTGTTTCAGCCGGCTGGGCGTTTTGGGTAGTTTGTCCGCAATCAATTCACCCACGGCGCCGAGCGAGAACAGGCCAACCGCGACCTTAGTGCCAACAAAAGAGGCCCAGCCGGTGAGCGGCAGACGATGCAGCAACGCCAACCAACAAAGTACGGCAATCGGCGAAAGCGCCCGAAGACCGGACAACATACCTATGGCAAAGATCGCACACACAATCTCGGTAGTGGACATCGGCTCCTTTGACGATCAAAACTCGCAGTGTAGCTGAACAGTAACAAACACTTCCCTACCCCGATTGGCTTCCTTTGCTGAGAGTTTGCTATTCCTGCTGGGATCGGAACTCGGGCTACAATCAAAGCTGCAGGCGGTTGGCCGGCCTCCCAGCCAGAGCTGCCGGCTGTCTGAAATCCTCCCTATGGCTTACCAGGTTCTCGCCCGCAAATATCGTCCCCAACGCTTCTCCGATGTCGCTGGACAGGATCATGTGACCCGTACATTGGGCCACGCTCTGGAACAAGAGCGCGTGGCCCACGGGTACATCTTCAGTGGGCATCGCGGCATAGGCAAGACGACCATCGCCAGGATCCTGGCCATGGCCCTCAATTGCCGCAACAAGATTGGCAGCGCGCAGCGGCCTAGCCCCGAACCCTGCGGGGTGTGCGACTCCTGCACCGAGATTCGCGCCGGCAACTCCCTGGATGTAATCGAGATCGATGCCGCCACCAACCGCGGGATCGACGAGATTCGCGAGCTGCGCGAGGCGGCGCGCTACGCTCCCGCCCGCGACCGCTACAAGATCTACCTGCTCGACGAAGCCCACCAGATCACCGATGCCGCCTTCAATGCGCTGCTCAAGATCCTGGAGGAACCACCGGAGCACGTAGTCTTCATGATGGCGACCACGCAGCCGGAGGATATTCCGCAGACCATCCGATCGCGCTGCCAACATTTCAGCTTCCACGCCGTTACCTTCGATGACATCGTCACCCAACTGAACCAGGTGGCTACCCAGGAAGGCATCGTCGCCGATCCGCAGGCGATCGCCTTATTGGCCGAAGCGGGGGATGGCTCGATGCGCGATGCGCTTTCCATCATGGATCAGGCCATCGCCAGCGCACCCATGGTGGACGGCCGAGCCAAGCTCGACGGCAACGAAATCCGGGAGTTAATGGGAACGGTGCCGGATGCCGTCTTCGAACGCATGCTTGATGCCATCGGCGAGGGCCAGAGCGCGGCGGTGATGGAGGAGCTTAACCGACTTCTGAACGCGGGCAATAGCCCGTCGCAGATGGCGCGCCAGATGGTGCGCTACCTGCGCAACTGCCTGATGGCCAAGCTGGGTGGAGAGAAGACACAGCTGCTGCAGATCTCGGGCGATGAACGCGCCCGCGCGGTGCGCACCGCCACGCTTTTCAGCGAAGAGGATCTGACTCGTTTCCTGCAGGTAATGCTGCGCACCTTCGATGAGCTGAACTATCGCCAGGAGCCGCGGCTGCACCTGGAGCTGGGACTGATGAAGCTTGTCCACCTGCAGCGCCTGATCCCGCTGGAGCAGATCCTGAGCGGCCTGCCGGGTGCGGGGCGTCCGCCGGCTGCGCCCGGCGGGGCGAGAAGCAATCCGCGCCCAGCGGCGGCCACAGCTCCGGCTCCGGCTCCAGCGCCAAGACCGTTGCCAGCCGAGCCGGTGAAACCGCCGGCACCATCCCCCTTCGAGCTTGATCGCCTGCGCAAGCTGAGCAGCAGCGACGGCGAGGACGTGGTGCGGACGCCGGCTGCTCCACCGGTGGTTGCTCCCGAAGTAAAGGCTGCTCCCGAAGTGAAGGTTGTTCCAGAAGTGAAGATTGTTCCAGAACTGAAGATTGTTCCGGAAGCGAAGGCTGCGCCCGAGGTGATCGCTGCGCCGGAGCCGATAGCTGTTCCGGAAGTGAACGTCGAGCCGGAGCCATCGCCGGTCCAGAGCACTTCGGGGGAGTTGGATAGCCTGCGCAATGTGGTCACCGCGGCGCTCAACGAGCAGGGGCACAACACCGCGGCTTCGCTGCTGGGAGCCGGGCGCTGGAGAACGGACGAGGATGGCGCGATTCAGGTGGAGGTGGGGGTCAAGAAAACCATGCTGGGCCTGACTATGAACGGCGAGGCGTGGAAGATTGTCCGCGAGGCGCTACGCACGGCGGGCGCCACGCAAAAGATGACCGTGGTGCCGGGCGAATCGACCGAGCAGGCGAACGCGGGCCCGCGAGTATGGTCGCGCGATAGCATTGAAGCAGTAGCCTTGGGTAATCCACTCGTACGCCAGGCGCAAGAGATGTTCCATGCCGAGGTGCGCAGCGTACTTGATCTGAGAAACCAGGGCAATGATTCCCGAAATAAAGGTTGAATAGGGGAAGGTGGAATAGGCTGTGAATCCTTTGAAGATGCAGGAAATGCTGGAACAGGCGCGCCACATGCAGGACCAGATGCAGGAAAAGCTGAACCAGACGGTGGTGGAAGCGTCCTCGGGCGGAGGCGCCGTAACGGTGAAGATGAATGGGCAGAAGCAGGTGTTGCAGCTGAAGATCGACGCGGCCGCAGTGATGAGCCTGAGCTCCAGCCCGGCTGACGTCGAGATGCTGGAAGACCTGATAACAGCAGCGTTCAACGAGGCTGGCCGTCGCGCCGATGAAGCGATGAAGTCCAATCTGACCGGGATGCTGGGCGGCTTGAACCTGCCTCCGGGGCTTCTCTAGCCTTGTCTCAGTTTGCAGAACCGATGGCGCGGCTGATTGAAGAGCTGCGCAAATTGCCTGGTATCGGGGCCAAGAGCGCGCAGCGGCTCGCCTTCCACATCCTGCGCGCCAGCACCGAGGATGCGGGCGCGCTGGCCGACGCGGTGCGTGAGTTGAAAGCCCGGCTGCTGCTGTGCTCCACCTGTAACAACATTACCGATGTAGACCCGTGCATTTACTGCGCCAGCGCGACGCGCAGCCAGCGGGTGGTGTGTGTGGTGGAGGAGCCGGGCAACATCGCGGTGATTGAAAAAACGCGCAGCTATAACGGCGTCTATCACGTGTTGCACGGTACCTTGTCGCCTCTGCACGGGGTGGGCCCCGAGCACCTCAGGACTGGCAGCCTGCTGGCCCGGGTGGCGCAGGGCGAAGTGGAAGAAGTGATCCTGGCTACCAATCCGACGGTGGAAGGCGAGGCGACTGCGGTTTACCTGGCTGATCTGCTGCGCTCAGCGGCGGTTCGCGTGACCAGAATCGCCACCGGAGTACCTGCCGGGAGTGACATCGAGTACGCCGACGAGGTAACCATGACCCGCGCCATGGAGGGTCGGCGCGAGCTCAAGTTCTAACCGGTCGGGAATTTGATCGAGTAGCTCTGGGGTGGGATTCCACGGACCTTAACCGTCCGTCTCCAGGACGAAATCGAGACTTGTGGCCGTAGCGAGGGCTCAAAAGTGGCCAGGACAGAGCAGTGGAATCCCACATCTCGCGAAAAACGAGCGAGATGTGGGGCACCCATCGATCTGCGGCTCGGACAGAGTTTCGCAACCACACCCCGTCCTGTTTTGATCAGGATCTACTACTGGAACCTGCTGTTCTCGATCCTCCTTGTCTTGTCTCCCCCACCCTCGGCAGCACAACCAACGCCGCAAACGGCTCTCACTTCCGCGTTGCGGGGCACTCCGGCGGCCGGCCTGGTGGTCGATGTAAAAACTGGACGCCAGTTAGCGGCCATCAGGGCTATCAACGAGCGCCACGCACCAGGGTCTATCCTCAAGCCACTCTTCCTGGCCGCCGCCATCGAGCAGCACGAAGTGCTGCCCGAGACCACCGTCTTCTGCCGCCGCAACCTGCACATCAGCGACGGAACCCGGGACTGGAACCTGGCTTGTACGCATCCCCAGAGCGACGTCGCCTTCGCAGCCAACGAAGCACTCGCCTACTCCTGCAACCGCTACTTCGCGGAACTTGCCGACCGCATTCCGCCCACGCAGGCATCCGCCATCCTCGAACACTACGGTCTGGCGCCAACCTCCATTCCACAGAGCCGGGAGCAGAAGGAGCTCCTGGTGTTGGGCGTCGCTGGAGTCGCCGTCTCCCCCGCACAGATGGCGGTTGCCTATCGCAGGCTGGAGCTCGACCAGGGCAACGCCCCAGCTGTGCGAGAGGGGCTGCGGGACTCAGTGACCTACGGCATGGCGCACAATGCCGACGTGCCGGGCATGGAAATCACGGGCAAGACCGGGACCGCCGGAGACGGAGCCCAAGGCCGGAGCCATGGATGGTTCGCCGGCACCGGGCGCCTGGGCCAAGACGAAGTGGTGGTCGTAATTTACCTCCCGTCGGGAAACGGAGCGGATGCCGCCCGGCTGGCGCACAGCTTCTTTCTCGCCGCAAGTCCACCCGCGCCGGAGAGCGCACGCTTGCTGACCGTCGAGCTCTTCTCCACCCGGACCGTAAAGGCCCTCACGGCAACCCCATTGGGGCAGCCGACACCAACCCAGATGGACTGGACGCCGGCGGGCCTCCGGCTCTCTTCAGGAACCACGGTAAAGCAACTTTCCCTGAATGGAAGCATGGGCATGCGAGCCGGCGCCGGCGACACGCAGGAAATTTCTGCCGCCGGAAAATGGACCGTCACCTGGCGGCGAGATGGCCTGCGTGTGCTGCTGACGCTGCCCAGCGAAAAATACGTTGTTGCGGCGCTCAACGGCGAAGCGGCCCCGGATGAGCCGATGGCTTCGCTCAAGGCGATGGCCATCAGCATACGCACTTTCGCCCTGGCGAACGCCAACCGGCATAGCGGGGAAGGTTTTGGGCTGTGCGACAGCACCCATTGCCAGGCGCTACGCCTGGGTAAAGCACGCCCTGAGGTGGAGCGCGCTGTGCGCGAGACTGCCGGCGAGACCCTGTGGTTCGGCGGCCAGCGCGCGCACATCTACTACACCCAGCACTGCGGCGGCATGAGTGAAGCTGCGGACGACGTCTGGCCGGCAGAGCATGCCAGCTACCTGGCGGGAAATCATGCCGACCCATACTGTCTGCGCCGGTCTCCGGCGGAGTGGCACGCGCGCATCGATCTCGCCCAGCTCAGTGGGATTTTTCGCGCCCAGGGTTGGCAGACACCCTCGCCGATAAGCGCCATCCGCGTGACCAGGGTCAGCCAAACGGGCCGCGCTGAGCTGCTGGAGGTAACCGGGCGGGGCTCGCCGGCCGAGCTCTCGGCCAGCAGCTTTCGCTTCGCTGTGGACCGTGCGTTGGGTTGGAACCAGATGCGCAGCGACTGGTATACGGTCAACATTGTCGGGCTCAGTCCTGGAGATAAAAGGCCGCGGCTATGGACACGGCGTAGGCCTATGCCAGGCAGGCGCCTATGAGATGGCGGCGGAAGGCCGGAGCGATCAACAGATTCTCAGCTTCTACTTCCCTGGCGCGGTCGCAGGCATCACGCCGGCGGGCGACGGATGGCGAAGCGTCGCGGGTGTGGGATGGACGCTGCTGACCACTGACCCCGCCAGCGAGCTGGTAGCCGAAGGAAATGCCGCCTGGGCCAGAGCGCGGTCGCTATTCGGCTCACCAGCGGGTTCCATTGCCCCCATGGTGCAGGAGCTGCCCAGCACGGAGCTGTTCCGCCAAACCACCGGAGAGCCGGGCTGGATGCTCGCCTCGACCCGGGGCAGCCATGTGTTTTTGCAGCCTGCCACCGTGCGGCAAAACAACGGAGGGACCGAAGCCCTGCTTTTACATGAATTTTTGCATGTTCTGGTGGAACAGCAGGCGGGAGAAAAAGCTCCGCTGTGGCTGCGGGAAGGCCTGGTTGAGACTTTGGCTAACCCAGGTCAGTTCAGCGGTGATATGCCGGCGAAGGAATTGGATGCCGCGTTGACCCATCCCGCCGATGCAGCCGTTTCGCGGCAAGCGCACCAGGTTGCAGCCCGGATGACCGCCCTGCTCTGCGCTCGCTACGGCGTGGCGGCGGTGCGAGACTTTTTGCGCAGTGGTGTGCCCTCGGACATCCTTAAGAACCTGCCATTTGCGGACGAGCCTGCAGTTCCCAACGAAGGTGCTGGTTCTTTATCAGGAGCTCGGCGATAATCGCCCGCAAACAGCGATTTTCCTGGGCTAGTAGTTCCCCATCCGATTGCGGGTCGAGAGTCTCGATAAGGTCCGCGAACATGGGCTCGTAAGTAGTTTGATGGATCAGTGCGTTCGCTATCATCGACGGCCTTCCTTAGACTTCCTTACGTCTATCAACAAAGTAGATCGCCCCCCCAAAAGACGAAAGCCCAAATGGTGCTGTCTCGCACGCCCCCTTTGGTAGCGTTCCCGGCCACCCTTTCGCCGGTCCAAAAAGTGAGCAAAAGAACAGATTCCCTCTTTCACTGCATGCGATGCTGAAGCAGCCTGCTGCTGTACGGGCGTATCATTGTGGATAAATCCCTGAACTATCGGTACTCGGAAGAGGTCGCAGCCTTGAACGATCTGAAGCAACCAGCCTTCGATCCGGAGGCCTTTCTCACCAGTGCCGGGCTGGGACGAAGGATCGTCCAATTCAAGGCACGCGAGGCCTTCTTTTCCCAGGGAAGCGCGGCCGACTCCATTTTTTATCTGCTCAAGGGCCGAGCCAAGCTGACCGTTGTTTCGGCAGCAGGTAAGGAAGCCACCATCACCCTGCTGACCGTGGGCGACTTTGTGGGAGAAGAGTCGATCGCCGGAGCCATGGGACGGCGCCTGGCGACAGCGACGGCTAGCAGTGCTTGTACTGCCCTCAAAATAGAGCGGGCGGAGATGATTCGCGTGATGCACGAAGAGCACGCTTTCTCCGATCTTTTCCTCAAGTTTCTACTGGCCCGGAGCATGCGCACGCAGGCTGACCTGGTGGATCAGCTGTTCAACTCCAGCGAAAAGCGGCTGGCCAGGATTCTGCTGCTGATGGCGGAGTTCGGCATGCCGGGCGAACCGGAAAGCCTAATCCCGAAGATCACCCAGGAAAGCCTGGCAGATATGATCGGGACCACCCGGTCCCGGGTCAGCTTCTTCATGAATCGCTTTCGCAAACTCGGATTCATCGAATACAACGGCCGCATCAAGGTGCATAAGTCACTGCTCAACGTAATCCTGCACGACCATCTGCCGCGGCAAAATGCCACCGGCCCTGTGCTCGCGGATGCGCCTCGGCAAAAATCCAGGTCACAAAAACGCCGTTCCCGTGTTGTCGCCTTGGGGCAGGGAGCAAAGTAAACTCGACGCCCTTCCCCGATTTGCTCCTGCGGATTCAAGACCTGATGATAGGCGACGGAGCAAAACTGCACAGCATCCGTGTCCCCAAGGAAAATGCTTCTGGATAAGTACCGGCGTAACTCGCCGGAGCAAAATCAATATCGTCGGCCTGGACCGGCTCTGAGAGCCAGCCCCTGCTCAACCATTTCTCAGAACTTCACTGATTCGACATCCGGTGGCAGCCTGTGAACTCTACCGGTGAGAGCCTGCAGAATTCAGGACTGGCTGGAGGCCGGGCAGCTCAGCCGGCGGTAGTATCCTCGTGAGGCCAATGTTCGTCAGGCTAGATGGAGAAAGATGAAGATCAATACTGAAGAATTTCGTGTGCCTCCGGGGAAGGAGTTCAAACTCGCTGACCGGCCGACAATTGTCAAACCTTTCTATCAATCGAAGAAGGAATATCAGGCGATCCTGAAAGAGCACGTGGCGGAGTTGAGTTCACTGCAACAGCTGCACTACGCCTCCAATCGCTATGCGTTGCTGCTGATTTTTCAAGGGATGGATTCGGCGGGGAAGGACGGCGCCATTCGCCACGTTATGTCCGGGATCGATCCGGCAGGGTGCGAGGTTTCCAGTTTCAAACAGCCGAGTGTGCAAGAACTGGAGCACGACTTTCTCTGGCGCTCCACCTGCCGCCTTCCCGAACGGGGCCGAATCGGCATCTTCAATCGTTCCTACTATGAAGAAGTGCTGGTGGTCCGGGTGCACCCTGAGCTTCTCCATCACCAGGGTCTTCCTGAAGAGCTGATCGACGAGAAGAACATTTGGGAGGAGCGCTACCGCTCCATTGTCGAACTAGAGAGCCACCTCTATCGAAATGCCACCCGCACTGTAAAATTTTTCCTCAACATCTCGAAGGGGGAGCAGAAAAAGCGATTCCTCGCACGCATTGACGAGCCAGACAAAAACTGGAAATTCAGCCTGGCAGATATTCACGAGCGGAAATATTGGAAGAAATACATGGAGGCGTATGAGGCGTGTCTCAACGCGACCAGCACGCACCAGGCGCCCTGGTATGCCGTTCCGGCGGACGATAAGGAGAATGCCCGCCTGATTGTTGCACGCATTGTTCTGGATACGATGGAGAGTCTCAAGATGGCGTATCCCAAAACCACTGCAAAACGACGCCGCGAATTGCGGGCGATCGCAAAGCAGCTAAAGAAAAACTGATCAAGTCAAGCGTAGTGGGGAAGATCCACGGTATGTGCCTTCTACAACAGAATTGTCATGGCGCCTGCCCGGCTTTCCGTGGGACCGGACCGCAGTGGCGGGAGCTGCGGTTACCCTTTCAGCGCAACAGATCTAGCGGCATACAAACCCCGGGTTGCGAAGGAGTCCACAAGCTCCTGACGAACATCTATGCACAAGGCGGTTGCCACCGCACCGGTCTACACCAAATGCTAAATTGCGTAGGGAGATGAAGTGAGCGACGCACACACAGTCAGTACCTGGCCCAACGTGGAAGGCATGGACGCACTCGCTGAGCTTGCGCTCAACCTTCACTGGTCGTGGAACCACGCCTCTGACGAGATCTGGAAGAGTCTCGATGCTGAACTCTGGGAGGCAACGCAAAATCCCTGGCTGATTTTGCGCACTGTCTCTAGAGAGAAGATCAAATCTCTGCTGGCGGCGCCGGACGTTCGCCAGCGTGTCCAGGAGCTACTGCGACAGAACCATGAATCCGCGGACACCTGGTTCCAGCAGAAACACCCTGGCGCCGGTCTCTCCTCAGTTGCCTACTTCAGCATGGAATTCATGTTGACCGAGGCGTTGCCTATCTATTCAGGCGGACTCGGCAATGTAGCCGGCGACCAGATGAAAGCGGCGAGCGACTTAGGCGTGCCCGTGGTCGGAATCGGCTTGCTCTACGGTCAGGGATATTTCCGGCAGGCATTTGATTTGAACGGCAACCAGCAGGCGCTTTACCCGGTCAACGATCCCGGCCAACTACCCATTCGCGCACTGCGTGAAGCGAATGGAGAATGGCTAAGGTTACAGATTCAGCTACCAGAATCGAAAATCTGGCTGCGCTGCTGGGTAGTGTCGATTGGAAGGAACAAGCTCTACCTTCTGGACACCAACGACTTCGCCAACTCCGCCGCACAGCGTGGCATCAGCAGCGAGCTCTACGGCGGCGACTCGGAGATGCGATTGAAGCAGGAGCTGGTGCTGGGCATCGGCGGCTGGCGATTACTGCGCGCCCTGGGTCTACAACCTGAGGTGTGCCACCTGAACGAGGGCCACGCGGCATTTGCGGTTCTGGAACGGGCGCGCAGCTACATGGAGGATCACAAGACATCCTTTGACGTTGCCCTGACCGTTACCCGCTCGGGCAATTTGTTTACTACGCATACCGCGGTCGCCGCAGGCTTTGACCGCTTCGATCCAGAGCTCATGCGTAAGTATCTGCGCCATTACGCGGAGGATGAACTGGGCATTCCCCTGGAGGATTTGCTCGCCATGGGAAGGCAGAATGCCGGGGATCGCTCTGGAACCCTTTAACATGGCCTATCTTGCTGTCCGTGGCAGCGGCCAGATCAACGGCGTAAGCAAACTGCACGGGCAGGTGAGCCGGCACATCTTCCAGCCGCTCTTTCCCAGATGGCCCGAGCAAGAGGTCCCCATCGGCTCTGTGACCAATGGCATTCATGTCCCTACCTGGGACTCAGCGCAAGCAGATGCACTGTGGACCAATTTTTGCGGCAAGAAGCGTTGGCGCGGAGATGGACCCCAGGCAAAGGAGATTCATCAGGCAACCGATGCCCAGCTATGGGAGATGCGCAACCTCGAACGTAAGCATCTGATTGGCCGCGTGCGCACGCGCTACGCGCATCAACTGGGGTCAGAACACGCAGCCTCACAGGATTTGAGCAAGCTACTGAACGAAGAGGTGCTCACGATAGGATTCGCGCGCCGCTTTGCAACCTATAAGCGGCCGAACCTTTTATTGCACGATCCTGAGCGGCTGATTCGATTGCTTTGCGATCCCGAGCGCCCAGTGCAGTTAATCCTCGCCGGAAAAGCGCATCCTCAGGACATCCCTGGACAGGCGCTGATCAAGAGATGGAATGACTTCATCCAGCGTCCTGAAGTCAAAGGCCGTATTGTTTTTCTCAGCGACTATGACATGCAGATGGCGCAGGAATTAGTCCAGGGCATCGACCTCTGGATCAACACGCCGCGGCGTCCCTGGGAAGCCTGCGGGACGAGCGGCATGAAAGTCCTGGTCAACGGAGGCTTGAATTTTTCTGAACTCGACGGCTGGTGGGCCGAGGCTTACTCCCCCGAGGTGGGATGGGCCATCGGCGACGGCCTGGAACATGGCGACGATCCCGCGCGGGATGCCGTGGAGGCCGAAGCGATGTATACCTTGCTGGAGCAGCAGGTCGTCGTTGAGTTCTATCAAAGAGACGAACAGGGTATGCCGACCAAGTGGGTGGGCCATATCCGCGAGAGTATGTGTCAGCTCACTCCGGAGTTTTCTGTCGGCCGCACACTTCGCGACTACACCAAACATCATTACCTGCCCGCCGCCTCGGGTTATGCCCAACGCGCCCAAAATGAGAGTGCTCTGGGTGCTGAGTTGGTCGCGTGGCAGCAAACCATTGTTCAAGAATGGAAGACCGTGCGCTTCGGCACGGTGAACGTCGAAACCCATGACAATTTGCATACCTTCCGGGTACAGGTCCTACCGGGTGATCTCGCACCGGATCACTTAAGGGTAGAGCTTTACGCTGTGCCCCTGCGGGAAGGTGAATCGGCCGTCTACGCCATGACTGCCAGCGGGCCGGGCGCTGATGCAAAAGGCATCGTAACCTACTCGGCGCAAGTCGCGGCCAGCCGCCCGGCCAGTGACTACACACCACGCATCGTTCCTTATCATCCGAGTGTTTCTCTGCCTCTTGAAGCAAACCAGGTCCTTTGGCAACGCTGAACGGCGACAGCGGAGGTAAGCGTCAGGTGGAAGCCGCAGATCCCTCCACTGCGCTCATCAGGAACAAACAAAGGCGCGTCGAGTGCTGTGGTATCCCACTCAAGCCAAAACCGGGCTTGAATGGGGCACCCAGCCTTCGTTGAAATCCAAAAAGTCACAGCCTCTCAGGATGACAAGTGGAGGGTGGTGACTTTTATCAGGGGCTGTCAGATTGGCAGAACCCCATCGGCGAGTCATTTCGCTCGGATGCCGGGGAACCTTTCGTTCTATTATCCGTATGTATCAGGATGAGCGTAGGCACCCCCTCAGCTGGCGCGGTAGTCGCAGTCCGGAAACCCTCTCCCTTCACCTCGGGAATGGCCATCGTGGTGTCCGTCGCCCTGGTGCGTATCGTTCTCTACTTCTTTGCCGGACCCCACTACGGATACTTTCGCGATGAGCTCTACTACCTGGCGTGCGGAGAACATCCCGCCTGGGGGTATGTCGATCAGCCTCCGCTGATCGCATGGGTTGCGTGGCTCCTGCAGCACACCATCGGTACGTCGCTCTGGGCACTTCGGCTGCTGCCCGCCCTTGCCGGCGCTTCGACCGTGGTTCTGGCCGGCCTGCTGGCACGTGAGCTGGGAGGCCGGAATTGGGGCATGTTTCTTGCGTCGCTGGCTGCACTCATGGCGCCTGTCCTGCTCGCCATGTCGCACTTATTCACCATGAACGCCTTTGACCCGCTGCTTTGGACGGGTATCGCGTACCTCCTGGTACGCATCGCCAAGGACGGAAGGCAGTCTCTTTGGCTTGTGGTGGGCGCGCTTTCGGGGATCACCATCCTGAACAAATATGCCGTCCTCTTCTGGCTGGCAGGAGTGATCATTGGCATTTCCCTGACCGGGCTTCGTTCCAGCCTGCGCCACCGCTGGTTCTGGCTGGGCTGTGCCCTCACCACGGCCATCGCGGCGCCTAATTTTCTGTGGCAGTGGCGGCACCACTTCCCCTTCCTCGAACTGATGCACAATGTCCGCGCCGAGGGCCGCGACATTTTGCTTCCGCCGCTGCCCTATCTTCAGGCCCAGGCCCAGATGCTCGGTTTTGTCGCTGCCCTGCTTGTGCTCTTTGCCCTGCTGTTCTTTTTTTCCAAGCAAGGACGGCCCTATCGTGCTCTGGGATGGGCTTACCTCATCTTTCTGGCAGAGATGATGGCGCTGCGGGGCAAGATGTATTACGTCGCGCCCGTGTACCCCATGCTGTTCGCCGCGGGCGCGGTTTGGATGGAAGGGGCCACCGAACGAAAGCAGTGGATCTGGGCCAAGCCGGCGCTGGCCCTGGGCATCGTTGCCATCGCCGGCATCTATGCGCCTACGCTTCTGCCGATTCTCAGCGTGCCCCACTTCCTCGCCTACGAACACGCACTGGGCATCGAGCAGCCGCAGTTCGAGCACATGCAGCCGGGAGTGCTTCCCCAGCTTTACGCGGACATGTTCGGCTGGGAGGAAATGGTGCGTCAGGTGGCGGCGTACTATCACACGCTTTCTCCGGAGGAGCAGCGGAAGACCGCCATTTTTGCCAATAACTATGGCGAGGGAGGAGCCATCGACTTCTTTGGACCGAAGTATGGTCTTCCCAAGGCCATCGGGGGCCACCAAAACTACTGGATCTGGGGGCCGCGCGATTACACGGGTGAGAGCGTGATCGTCTTAGGCGAAAGAGAGGAGCGCAACATGAAAACCTATTGCGCCAGCTATTCGATCGTCGGCCATGTCAAAGACCCGCTCTCCCGGAGAGACGAATGGCTTCCCATCTATCACTGCCGCGGGCTCAAGTTGAATCTTCAAACTGACTGGCCTGAGCTCAAGCGATGGCAATAAGCCCGCCAAAGTGAGCTATTTAGCTCAGAACTTCTTTCACGGTCCTGAAACACTAAGGCCAGGCTTCGAGATTCCCTTCCCAAGCCGAAAGAGGAAACATCAGATGCCGCTCATGCAACTTGTCATTACGCTGATCGCCGTTGGGGTACTGTTGTGGCTCGTGAATCGCTTCATACCCATGCAATCGAGCATCAAGTCCATCCTGAACGGGGTGGTCGTCATCATTGTAGTGATCTGGCTAGCTAACCTGTTCGGTCTGTTCGCTCCGCTTTCGAGAATTCATGTAGGTCGATGAGCGGCGGTCTTCCCGAGTCTCCCCTGGCTCGGGAAATCTATGGTCCAGTCGTCAGCCAATAGAGTTGTTTTACCTTGAACCCCTTCTTCATCGGCGGCGGATCAACTTTGCCCCACGCGGCATGGTTCCAGGTAACCGCCTGCAACCCCTCGTGTGCAGGCGCAAACACCATGGGCGACTCGAGCGGCTGACCCTCTACGGCATCGAACGTGACCGTGACCTGGCTGCCGCTGTCAACCCAATGGCCGAACAAGGTTGTGGCCCCCGTTCCTGGATCTTCTGTAACTGTTGCTGTTCCATCCCTACCCAGGCTCAGGTTCATGGACGGAAGGGAGAAGTGGGAAAGATAGACGCCGGCGAACCGTGAGTGCGCGGTCGTATTATCAGCGAGTGCGGCCAGCGAAGAGCACACAATGACGCAGGCCAATGGAAAGCGCAGGAGTAGAAGACGGAAAGCTCTCATAGTTCTTGCAGTCTAGCCCCGAACCTTGCGCAGAAAATGCACAGAACAGCAAGTATCTGTGCATTAATTCCTATTTCAAAACCACACATAAAGTTCTTTTAATCGTATAAGCCTTGCAATCTTAATCGGAGCGTTGTCCTGATCCTCCAGGAGCGCGAAAAGGCAGCTCGCCAAGGCTCTCTTTCATTCAGGTTGACATCCGACCCAAAGAAGTGGACACTTGGGTCGAATGACTACCCAAGAGAGCAACGACGACCGTATCGCCTTATTGCAGGGCACGCTGGACCTGCTGATCCTTAAAACCCTGGTGCTGGGGCCTTGCCACGGGCAAGGCGTGGCGCGATTAATCCAGCGCCAGTCGGAAGAAGTGTTTTTCGTCGACCACGGGTCGCTTTACCTGGCGCTGCAGCGGCTGGAAGACAAAAAGTGGATTCGCGCAAAGTGGGGTGTGAGCGATAACAACCGTAAGGCACGCTTCTATTCGTTGACGGGGAAGGGGCGCGAGCAGCTGGTCGAGAAGACCAGCGAGTGGCGGCGGCTGACTCGAGCGATGAATCTGATCCTGGACTCGAGCAAAGGGCCTCAACGAGGGGAGGTATAACCATGTTCTCGCGCAAGCGCAGTGCTGAGGATTTCGCAGAAGAAATCAAATCACATCTTGATCTCGAAGCCGACGACCTGAAGCAGGAGGGTTTGAGCGACGACGAAGCGCGCTGGAAGGCACGGCGTGCCTTCGGCAATGTGAGTGCCGCGCAGGAACGCTTCTCCATGAAAGACCGATGGGCGTGGCGGGATCACTTATGGCGGGACCTTCGCTTTGGTATGCGTTCGCTGCGCCAGAGTCCGGGGTTCGCGGTGACGGCGATAGTGACGCTGGCGCTGGGAGTGGGAGCGAACACGGCGGTATTCAGCGTGATGAACGCGGTGCTGTTGCGGTCCCTGCCCATCGCTGATCCGCAGCAGGTGGTGAACCTGCGCACCTCGAACTCGCCGCGGGGAACGGGGACGATCGATAGTCAGGGAACGTTCTCCTATCCGGTGTATGACGCGCTGCGCCGCCAGAACTCCGCTCTGAGCGATGTGGTTGCAATCGCTCGATTATCGACGGACAAAGTCAATGTGCGCATCGGCGCGCAGCCGGAAACGGCGGAAGCCGACATGGTGAGTGGGAATTTTTTCAGCGCGCTGGGGGTAAAGCTGGCTCGCGGGCGCGGATTCACTCCCCAGGAAGAGGCGGACCACGCACAGACCATGGTGATCAGCTACAGTTACTGGACCCGCCGTTTCTCCCGCGATCCGGAGGTGTTGGGGAAGACGCTGTACGTGAAAGGTGTTCCCTTCACCGTTGTAGGCGTAACCGCTGAAGGTTTTGAAGGCACAGAAGCGGGCCAATCCATGGACTTCTGGATCCCGCTACAGAATCGCCTCGAGTTCAATGTGTTGGGTAATCCCCCGGAAAATGGCAAACTCTATCAGCAGGACCCGACATGGTGGTGCCTGCAGCTGATGGGCCGGCTGGCTCCCGGAGTAAGCCGCGAGCAGGCAGTCTTGCGTTTGCAGAAGGTATTTCAGACGGCCGCCTATGCTGGGCTGGGTTCGCCGATGCCGGGAGAGCAGCCGCCGGTGCTGAGCTTCGCAGATGCCAAGAACTTTCCCGGGTATGACGGGATGTACGGCAAGCCGCTGCGCATGTTGATGGCCATGGTTGGCCTGGTGCTGCTGATTGCGCTCACCAATGTAGTGATGCTGCTGATGGCCCGCAATGCCGCCCGGCAGCGAGAGTTCTCTTTACGGCTGGCGTTGGGGGTGCGGCGCAGCGACCTGCTGCGCCAACTGCTCACAGAGAGTCTGCTGTTGGTGGTCGTGGCGGGCGCGCTGGCGTGGGGTTTCGCCTTGCTGGCGACGCGCATGCTGGGGCAGTGGGCGCTCATTGAAACGAGCCTCGCTCCGGATAAGACTGTGCTGCTATTCACCCTGGCCCTGCTGGCATTTGCGGCGCTGCTCTTTGGGCTGGCGCCCTTTCGCGTGGCCATTGCCGGCGGCGCCGAACTGGTGCTGAAGACCTCCGCAGCCACCTCGAGTGCGGACGCAGGAAAAACCAAAACCGGCAGGATCATCGTCGCGCTGCAGATGGCGCTGTGCCTGGTGCTGCTGGTAGGCGGCGGCTTGCTGCTTCGCACCCTGCGCAACCTGGAGAACATCCCTCTCGGCATGCAGACGGACGGGCTGGTGGTCTTCGGCCTGAATCCCCAAGGACTTCATCCCGAAGCCAAGCTGGTCTCGTTCTACCAGGAGTTGGAGCGCCGTCTGCGCGTCCTGCCGGGAGTGGAGTCCGTGACGGTGATGCAGTCCCGGCTTGGATCATGGTGGTCGAACAATAACAATGTGATGGTTGACGGCAAAGACCCGGACGCGGTCACGGGAAAGCCGACGTTGGTGCGAAGCAATGATATTGGCCCCGACTTCTTTCACACGCTGGGCGTGCCGGTTTTGCTGGGCCGCGAGTTCACGGATGCCGACAACGCTACCTCGCAAAAAGTCGCGGTGGTGAATGAGCTGTTCGCGCAACGGTTTCTGCCCAACCAGAATCCCCTGGGCCATCAAGTGAACGGGTTGGTGATTGTAGGCGTGGTGAAGAACCACAAGTACCGCAGCATGGACGAGGAGCCAATCCCGATGGCCTGGTGGGACTACGCTCAGGCGCCGGAAGAAGGCCAACTCAATGTGGAGATGCGGGTGCGCGGCGATGCGCTGGCGGTTCTGCCCGAGGTACGCAAGGTGGTCGCGCAGATGGACCCCGATGCGCCCCTGATTCAGCCCATGTTGCAGCGCCAGCAGTTTGAGCGGACCATCTCGCAACAGCTGATGTTTGCCCGGCTGGGGGAGTTCTTCGGCTTGCTGGCCATTGTGCTGGTGGCCACCGGATTGTACGGAACGCTGGCCTATCGCGTAAACATGCGCACGGCAGAGATTGGCGTGCGCATGGCGGTCGGTGCGCGGCGCGGACAGGTGGTTTGGATGATCCTCAAGGGCAGCCTGGTGCTGACGACCATCGGAGTCGTGATAGGTATTCCCCTGGCGATGCTGGTGGGACGCGCGTTGACGTCATCCCTGTACGGCGTGAAGCCGTTGGATGCAGTGAGCTATCTGCTGGCAGTGGCCGGTGTAGCCGCAGTTGCCCTGGCGGCGAGCGCGGTGCCTGCGGCCCGCGCGGCCCATGTCGATCCTTTAACCGCCCTGCGCGCGGAGTAACGAAAGCGGGCCTCATCACTGGCTCCAATGGACCCAGTCTTCCGGCAGAAGCACTAACTGTCTTGCGCCCTCCATCGTCTTTGTAAACAGGATTTCAGCATAGTCACCGCGAGCCAGCCGCCGCGTCACGTGGATCGTCGCCAACGCTTCTGTCTGCTTATCTCGCGGAAGGCTTTGCAGGATGATGGCTAGTTGTGTGCCAAAAGGGTAGAAGAACAAATGTTCGTTGACCCGTATCGGCGACAAGAGGCTTACCGAATCATCCTTGAAGGTGACACAGACGAAGTTTTCCTTATGATCGGCGCAAGCCTGATTGCCTTGCGCTTCAAGCAGCCGGGTTGCGGCCTCCAGATCATCCAGATGTGACGCTCCTAAGAGCATCGCATTGCGCTTTGAACCGCCTGCAGGGAAGCTTTCGAAGAAAAGTCTCATGAGTGGCGCCGAGGCAAAGCTGCCGGCGAGATGGGGATAGAGATTGCTTTCTCTCCCGGTCGATTGGTTCTGTCCCCGGTGGCTGGAAGCGGATCGGCGTAAAGTTACCCCCGTCCCGGTGCTGGAAACTACCTCATAGTAGGCATACGAGGAGTGGATTTGCCCGGTAACCTCGCGCGACCCGAGCATCTCTTCGATCTTGATCTGCATGCCAGGTGAAAGGTTCACGAAGCCTTCAGCGTTGGCGGAATAGAAGAACGACTGGACATCGCTCGCAGGGAGAGGAATCACTGCGGCGAACGCCCGTTGCAGGGAAAAGACGGACAGCCCTGCCGGGAAACACCCACGTTGTTGCATGCGGGCCAATTCCCTTACGAACTGCTCCCATTGCTCATCGGTGTCGACCTGACCACCGCGAAGGTTCCATCCCTGCACACTCAAGCTTCTGATCGTCCAGTGTTTCCCATCGGCCGGGTTACCGGGATGCAAGGAGAAGACGTCGCCCGGGATCTCACAGCCAGGATGGAGCTCGGTTTGGGTCGCCCGCCTGGCGCCCTGAAGGATGACGCTCGCAGTTTGGAATTCGCCCTCCACACGAGTCGAGGCGAAAGCCGGCACCAGCATGGGATAACCCGCATTTCCTTCGACGGTGTAGTTGCCTTGGATGGAGAGTTTCCGATGCAGACAGCCAGAGAAACACAACAGCAGCAACGGAAGAAGAGCTGTCGACATTTTGTACCGTCTCAAAATCATCGCGGAGCCGTCTAGTAGACACTCTACATGCCTTGGGAGTAGAGTGCCTACATCTATGGCAATCAGGCATGGTGAGCGGGAAGGAAATGACGCATGAAGCGCCGGTGGAATCCCTTCGATCGCCGCAAGAACGAGTTGGAGGAGGAGATTCAGGCTCATCTGCAGATGGCGATTGCAGACCGAAGAGATCGCGGAGAATCTGCCGAAGAGGCCCGCAGCGGAGCCGTGCGGGAGCTGGGCAACCTCGCCTTGGTAAGTGATGTCACCCGCGAGACGTGGGGCTGGCTTTGGCTGGAACGGCTGGCTCAAGATTTGCGCTACGCAATGCGGCAATTACGGAAGGCGCCGGGGTACGCGATGGCTGCGATTGGGACGCTGGCTCTCGGCCTGGGTGCAACCATTGCCATGTTCACCGTCGTCGATCGCGTGTTGCTGCGGCCACTACCCTACCAGCGCGCGCACCAGTTGGTGGAAATCAAAGAGGCCGGCAGCAAAGGCGTTGTGGGTTGGGGCGCGCCGTTTCTCGATATCGAACAATGGCAGCGGCAAAATCGGACCCTGAGACAAATAGCGTTCCACGAGCCCACGGGCGACCTGGGTCACCTTTACTTCCTGGAGGGTAATAACGGCGCGACCCAGGTGAACGCTCCGCGTATCAGCGCCAACTTGTTTCCGATGCTCGGCGTGCGTCCTGCACTTGGGCGGGGCTTCAGCGAGGCTGCTGAGAGTGGGGGGGTACGAGCAGAGGATGAGCACACCATCCTCTTGAGCGATTCCCTTTGGCGCGACGCCTACGGTGCGGATCCCGCCATCCTGGGGAAGGTGGTGAAGCTCAGCGGACAACTGTACACCGTGATCGGTGTCATGCCGCGCGGTTTCTCGTTTCCCTTTAGCGCCGGGCATCCACTGGTGTGGCGGCCGGTTGTCCTGGGAGATACGGACAAAATCCGGACCAGGCGTGGGAATCCTACTTACCAGGCCGTGGGAAGGTTGCGGGCGGGCATTAGTCCGAAGACTGCTGAGGCTGAGCTGAAGGTCATCCAGGCGGAGGTGGCCAAAGGCTACACCGATCCGTACGACCGTGAGCAGGTAAAGTCCATCCAGGTGCAGAGGTATGGCGACTCACTGGTGGACGCTGATTTGCGCAGGTCGCTGTTGGCTTTGTTCGGAGCATCGGGCGTGCTGTGGCTGATTTCCTGCGTGAACGTCACGAGTTTGATGCTGGCTCGGGCCGGCGCCCGGCGGCGGGAGATCGCGGTGCGGGGCGCGTTGGGAGCAGGCCGATGGCGCATTGTGCAGCAGTTGTTGATGGAGGGGTTGGTGCTGAGCGCGGGCGCCTCGCTGTTGGGCATCGGCTTGTCGATGGCGACGTTGAAGGGCTTTGAGTACGCGCTCAAGGCGCAATTTCACCTTTACACCAAAATGACGCCGAGCCTGCTGGTGATTGGCACTCTTCTCGGCTTAACCTTCACCAGCGCATTGATCTCCTGCCTGTGGCCGGCGGTGGCGGCTGCACATGCCGCCATCGAACCGGCATTGCGGCAGGGCGGAGCGCAGAGTGGTGGCGCTCAAGGGCAGTACCGAACGCGTTCCCTGCTGGTAGTGCTTCAGATCGCGATGTCACTGACTCTGCTGGTTGGCTGCGGTCTGCTGCTGCGCACCATCTATGCTTTGCGCCACGTTCCCCTCGGATTCCGTACCGACCACGTGATGGTGGCCAGTATGAGCATCCCGGCCTACAAGTACACGGGAATAGATATTCAGCGAGCGCTCTACCAACCGCTGCTGGAACGCGCGCAGCACCTGCCGGGTGTGCAGAGTGCGGCGCTGATGACCGAGGTGCCGCTGGGTAAGACCTTCAATATGATGTTTACCTTCGGCATCGATGGTAAGAGCGCGGCCGACGTGCGTAGGCGCGACATGCGTTCCCAGTTTCGTGCGGTGAGCCCGGATATGCAGAAGGTCTTCGGCTTCCGGATGCTGAAAGGACGATTTTTTAGCCAGGGCGATACCGCGACCACACAACCGGTGGTGGTGGTGAATCGGGCTTTTGCGAAGGAGTATGAAGGTGAGGACGCTGATCCGTCAAAGATGTTGGGCCAGACCTTGTTGAGCTATGACAAGAATCGACGAGCGGCGGTGATTGGTGTGCTTGACGACGAGCACCAGGTATCTGTGGCTGAGCAGTCGCAGCCGGAGATCGAGGTCTGCTTGCCCCAGATCACTCCGGATAGCGGGTTCTATAAGTTCGCGGAAAATATGGCGATGGATCTCGCGGTGCGCACAGAGCGCGATCCTGCTTCGATTGTGCCCGAACTGCGCGCCATCATGCGGTCAGCGAGCCCCGAGCTGATTGGCACCAACTTCACCACCATGGACCAGGTGGTCGAAGACTCCTATGGCAGCCAGCAGCTGGTCGCGCGATTGCTGGAGATTTTTGGCGGAGCGGCCCTGCTGCTGTGTGTGTCCGGGATCTACGGATTGCTGGCTTACCTGGTGACCCAGCGTACACGCGAGCTGGGGGTGCGGATCGCCTTGGGGGCGCAGCGCAGCCAGGTGATCTGGTTGGTCATGCGGCAGGCGGTTTGGATGCTAGTTACCGGTGGGGTCGCGGGCTTGATGTTGGCTTACCTATCCAGCCTGGTGCTGCGAACTTTCCTCTATGGAGTCAGACCTCACGATCCATGGACGATGGGGGCGGTCACTCTGCTGTTGTTGAGTAGTGGACTGGCGGCCGCCTACTTCCCGGCCCGCAGGGCAGCCAGGGTCGATCCGATACGGGCCTTGCGGACCGAGTGAGGTATCGGAAAATCACTGAGGCTCGGCGTAAACGCTTTTGACGAATCCCGCAGCGTTGGTGTTGGGCCAGTCAGGATGTTGTGTCTTGAGCTCGGCGCTGATCTGCTTCCCGGCATCATCGGCGGAGATGCCCTGCCCCTTGAGCGCCAGAGCACGGGTGCGGATCTCCGAGATCAGACTTCGTTCGGCCCCCACCAGCGAACCATCTCCGGGCTCGCTGTGATCGGGCAACACATGGGCGGCGTTCAGGGTTTCTACTTTATCCAGTACAGCCAGCCAGGTCGCTGGTGTGCCGCCATCGCCAAAGATATTCGGCATGGTTTTGTTCTGCACCACATCGCCCGAGACCAGGGTGCGGTCCGGTTCGACAAAAGTGAGCTCGTCGCCTTTGGTGTGTGCTCCGCCAAACCAGAGCAGCCGCGCTGTGACGCCGCCGCCCAGGTCTACGGTCGCTTCCTGGGCGAACGTCACATCCGGCGGACGCAACACCACCCCGGCGAGCAGCTCCTTATTCTCCGCCGACCGGCTGCTGAACATGTCGATCATCTCCTGCCCATGCTTCTCCATTTCCTGCTGCTGCACTGCGTCACGGATGAGGATGGTGCCGTGAGGGAAACCAGGCTCGCCCGCGGCGTGCTCGGGATGGAAATGCGTGGTGGTGAGAAAGAGCTTGGTGTTGTTGGGCGCAAGCTTGGCCACGATGCCGGCGACGGTGGCTCCATTTTTCGGGCCCATGCCGGTATCCACCACCAGGGTAGCGCGGCTACCGACCACGATGGCGATGTTGGGGAAGCCCATGATCGCCCAGACGTGATCGGAAATCTTGACCGCGTCTTGACCCACCATCGTGTGGTTCTGGGCTAATCCGTGGCCGGTAAGGAGTGCAGCCAAGGTCATTACTACGGGGAGTGATTTCATGGTGTCCTCGTCCGGCGGCGATCGGAGCTTGCCGTGCTTAAACCATGACCAATATATCCTCATCGCTGCCTGACCAGCGCAACTAATCAATCTCCAAGTTTCGTTACCCTTTGTCGTTCCGAGCAACCTACTTGCCTACGGTCGGTTGAAAAAGAAATGATCCTGCAAAATCGCCACGATGCGAGGCCCAGCTCGGGAAGAGTCTGTGTGAAAATTACCGAAAACTAGACCTTTGCGCGGCAGCCAGGGCGCACCGCAGATCGCTCGGCTGCGCTCCTAATGAACAAAAAATGAAGTGGAGAGAATCAACCTCGATTTCCAGCGTTCATTTCACTCTTAACTTGCCGCAGGCAAGTTAAGAGTGAAATGACACCGGCAGCAAAAGCATTGGGTGCCCCATTCAAGCCGTACTTTGGCTTGAGTGGGCTAGGATGTCTCCCCACCTGTTTGTCATTAGGAGAGCCTGTGACTTTTTTGATTGCTTGATCGTCAACACCCGTTGGGTGCCCTATTCGAGCCCGGTTTTGCCTGCCCCGGCGTGCCGTGGGGCTTGAGTGGGATACCACGGCACTCACCTAACGATTCTTTCCGCCACTGGTCAATCCCCCACGGATGCACCACTTTCCACTTGTCATCCCGAAGCGCGGCCGAGCGAGGGATCTGCGGTACGCCCCGGCTCCCGCTCAAAGGTCTGGGTTTTGTTACAGGCTCTTCCGGACTGGGGCTCACTTCCGGCGTATGATCTGAGCGCCGTAGGCGCGGCACTCAACCTGGGCCCGCTCGCACCTGCGTCATTAGGGGCGCAGCCCGGATACATGCGCGAGCGGCCGCCCTGCATGGGCATTCGTCAGCTCGCCCCGATCAATCGCTAGTTGCCCATTCACGAGCAGGTACACCACCCCGGTTGCCAGAAGATTGGGTTGCTGATAGGTCGACCGCGCGCGGATGGTCTTGGGGTCGAATACCACCACATCGGCAAAATAGCCGGTCTTGAGAAGACCGCGGTCTTTCAGGCCTAGCGTCTCTGCCGGCAGCGACGTGCTGGAGCGGATGGCGAAAGGCAGCGTGATGACATGTTCATCGAATACATATTTGCGCAGCTTTTCCGGGAAGGTTCCATATTTCCGTGGGTGGCCCGGGCTGCCGTCCGAGCAGGTCATCACCCAGTCCTGGCGCATGAAATTTTTGATGTCGGACTGCTGCATATTGAAGGAGGCAACGTCCGCGCCGCCTTTTTGAATGATGGTCAACGCCGCTTCAATTGGTGATACACCGCGCTCCTGCGCGACCTTGGCCAGGGTTTTGCCGACAAACTCTTTATCCGGCGCCGCTGTCATGAGCAGAGACGCGGGGCCGCCGCGACGGTCGAGATTTTTCTGCATCTCCGCCATCAGGCGTGGCCTCACCGCAGGATCGTCAATCCGCTGCAACAATGCAGCTGAGCCCCCAACCTCCGCCCACCGTGGTATCAACGCAGCTTCGACGCTGGTTCCCGACGCATCGTAGGGGTATTGACTTGCCGTCACCCGCACACCCTCAGCCCGCGCGGCATCGACCAAGGCGATCACTTGCGGGCTCTGCCCCCACACATCGCGGCCCAGGGCTTTGATGTGGGAAATCATGACCGGCATGTGGGCTTCCCTGCCGATCCTGATGGTTTCGCGCACCGAAGCCAGCAGCCCGATGTTGTACGTGCTCTCGTCGCGCATATGGGTGTCGTAAATGCCTCCATCCGCGGCCGCGATCTTGGCCAGAGCAATCACTTCCTCGGTGCTGGAATAGCTGCCCGGCGCATAATACAGGCCGGTGGACATGCCGATTGCACCTTCCTTCATGCCCCGGTCTACCAGCGCCTTCATGGAATCCATTTGCGCCGATGTGGGCTTTGCATCCGACATGCCCATGACTGCGCTGCGCACGGTGCCTTGGCCGATAAACAAGGCGGCGTTGGTGCCTATGCCCTGCTGGGCCCACTTGTGCAGCACATCGGCAATTCGCAGAGGGCTGCTTCCGTCATTGCCGGTGGCTACCGTGGTCACGCCCTGCATCAGATAGGCATCGTTGCGGCTGGTCGCCGGGTTGGAGAGGTCTTCAAAGGTATGCGTATGGGGATCGATAAATCCCGGAGCGACCACAAAACCGCGGGCATCAATGACGCGCCTGGCCTTTTGCCTCAGGTTTTTTCCAATGAGAACGACTCTATCGCCGCGAATGCCAATATCCACCTGTTGGGCCGGGGAGCCAGAGCCATCGAGAACTGAGCCATTGCGAATCACAAGATCGAGGCTCTGTGCCCACGAGGGGTTGGCCGTGAAGAGAATGAGTAGTGCTGACAGGAGCCTGGTAATCATCGCCGCCTCCAAACGTGTGCAGTGAACTGCTTGTACCCAGCAAGCGATTGTACTTGCTGGGGTGCAGATGGCAGCGGCCCGAAATCAGCTTGAGACACAGGACGTTTGGCGAGGGCAGTTCCAATGAACCACGATGTAGAACTTCGCGAGGAGTTCGGCATTGGGTGCCTGATGGTAGCAGAAGTCCAGTATCTGGCAGTCCCACACCAGTTCCGGCCAAAATCCAGAAGTACACGTTTCCGGTCGTGGCGGGCGATTTCCTCGGCGCTGAATATCTGCGGCGGCGTTAGCCCTTTCAGTGTGCAGATTCTTGTTCACATGAAAGGAGGACTGAGCCACGGCTGGACGACAAAGACTCATTTAGGCAAAGAAGGTTCATCGCAAGAGCAGCCGTGAGGAGAGTACTGCGAACAATCGCGAATAGGGGTTGGCGTCCGTTCCGCGTGGAAGGCGAGATAGATAGAGTTCCGATACAACCTGGTTAGTCGTCGACAATGGGGCGCACTAAGTCCTCCGACCAGCCCTGCTCCGGGAACGGGTCAGAAGGCCAGCTAGGGATGGAAAGCTCAGCGTGCGATGGGTCAACAGTTCGATAGTTCAGTGAACGCTGTACTCTACAACACCTTTGATATTTATCATCGGGGTCCCATACTCAAGTAGGAGGTACGGCCGAGGAAAAAGATACAGTTGTTTTTGCTTTTGCGATGGATTTTTTTCCGGCGCGATGGGCCGGGCGGCTGGCCTGCAGGGTTGGAGGCTGCATAGGATGGGGCAAGAGTGAGTAGGACCACTGCCCTCAAAAATCGCCAAGGCCGAGGGATGTTCAGGTTTCCCGGAACAGCGGTCTCGGCTTATCTGATGAGAATCGCACCTATAACTGTTTTGTTGTAACTAATCGAGAGCTGGTCATTCTCACAGTTACACAACAAGGTGTAGAGATACACTCTCAGCGCTTCGTTTGTGCAGTCCCTTTAAAGGAGTCCGACAATGATCTCTGCTCTTCGTGGATCCTCCCCTTCCGGAAAAGACCTGTATGTGACCGCCGTGCGGTCACGCATCTTCTCCTCGACCAAACTATTCGTCATGGCAAGTGCAACCGTGATGAGTAGTCTCGTGCCCTCAGCAGCCTTCGGGCAAGCCGCCGTGGCGGCTAGGCCACCTGTATCCCCGGAGGCGATGGCCGTGCACCTGCGCGCAAAGCGTTCCGTTGCAAAGTCGGCGGCGCCGGCAGACGTAGCTGAGAGTTCGTCCGGGGTCAACTCGGCACAAGGGCCCGGGGCCGGGCCGCGCGATCTCGGAGAACCCGGCTGCGACTTGTTCCCTGCCCCGGCCAGTACCGGCACGAATGTACCCCTTTCATACTTCGGGCCCTCGCCTTCTACCGTTAACCAGAGCTTGGTCGGACCTGTGCAATTGCTCAATACTGGTCAAGTCGACGCCACTGCCGGCACCATCACCATCCCGCTGTATAAAGGATCGGTCAAGAGCACCGGCCAGACGGCTTGGTACATCCTGACCGACGTTTCCGATCAGGGGGTTGCTGAGGAACTCGGCTTGAATTTTTCCGCGAAGCTCAATTTCGTCAACACCGCGGCAAGAACTGGCAACCTGGACGCGAATGGAAACATCGTGTTTGATAAAGGCACTGTCAACTTCGCGGCGGTTCGCAACCTCGTAGCCGGACCAGAGGGAGCGGAATTTCCTCCCACGTCCTACACTCCGGGCGAAGTCGGCGACAGTAACTATAGCCCCTTCGTCAGCATCACGAACGCCCAGGGCGTTATCTATAACGCTCCAATGGTCGCATACGGTGTCGATGCCAGCCAGATCAATTTTCCCAACGGCAACGTAGACTATACCAAGGTTCATGACCAGGTGGTGGCCATCGATCCCATCAACATGACCGTCACCTTGAACCTGATCAACGGCTTCAGCTTCGGCCGCCCCGTTTGGTACTTATCCATGGATGCCAGCAACACCCTGGCCGCGACAATCGAGCACAACACCTACGCGCCGCTGATGGATAAACTTCTCCTTGGGGATGACGACAGCTTCGGCAGCCCGATCGAGCGCATCTTCATCGCCACCAATGGCACGGAAGGGTGCGACAATCCTCAGCGTCAAGGGCTGTCAGCCGACCTGGCGGATGGCCACAGGCCGAACAATACTCTGGGCGGGATTCCCACGCTCGCTCTCGACTATAGTCCCGCATGGAACGCTCAGTTGTACACCTGGACCGACGATGCTATTTCAAAGGGCTACCGCCAGCAACTTCGCGAGGAGTTCCAGATTCTCACCTACGCACAAGACGGTTTAATCACCGGATTTCCGGCTGGAACAGCATTCGGCAGCTCTGGTTTCTCAATCAACTGCCCGATTGTCCAACGATTAGATTGAAAAAACACTTCTTCTGGGATTGTTCAAACCTCGACAGTCGTCGGGTTTGAGCAATCCCTCATTTCTTTGATAGCGTCTCGAAAACACTCTTCCCGCGCTGCCCGATCACCATTTAGAACTCGACTCGGTCGGTCATCCCGTCCTCCGCCCTGTGGACTACATGACGAGAGTCGATGGATTCTCTGTGTTTTTGGGGCTCGGGCATAACCAGCTCAACTCCGAGGCGTGAGCAAAGCACTCGCGGAGTAGTTCGGCCTGCCCTTCGGCTGTTAGCGTGGTTTTTTTTGAGGCTTGCGTCACTGCTTGAGCTACAGAGGCGCCAGCACGCAACGCCCTCAACAGCAGGAACGTTTCTCGTGCGATCCGGTGATAGTACACCGATTCCTCGAAGCGATGAACGGCAAGGTAAACACGCTGCCGCTTCGACCATGTAGTTCTCCGAGATAATCTCGAACCAATCGACTATCGGTTTCTTTGAGAAGATGTGGTCATAATGCGGCACTCTCAGACCGATGCCGACCCCATAGTCGGTATATCCATTAAAACGACCGGCTGGCATGTATGCTCCGCGGACGATGATCAAGAAGAAGTGTAGGAGGTCGGTGAGGAGCCAGACCTCCTACGCCGGGTTGAGGTTAGCTCTTGGGGGGCGTGGAGCCGTCTGTCGCGCAAGCGCCCTTTCCCTTGCAGGAATTCTTCCCCCAGTGCGCCTTGTCGCCGCCGCCCTGGCCTTTGCAATCGTTTTGTCCCTTGCAGGAGTGCTTGGGAAGCTCCTTCTCCGAGGCAACCATCACACCGGCGACTGCCGAGGAGCTTGCGGTTGCTTGCGATTGGCCGGTAACGGGTTGGGCGTTGAGGCGCGCGGTCGTGCCGCCGAGGAGGCCGGCGAAAGCGGCGGCCAGAGCGAGGTTGCTTACTGCAGTGGTTTTCATGAAGAGTCCTTTTTTCGGTTGGTCCAGGCGGTGTGCCTGAAAGTTGAGTTTGACCCGCTGTAGCTGGCCGGAAACTGGTGTCGAGGTTCTCTTTCCCTGCCGCATGTTTGAGGATTGAACCGACGGTTGGTTACAGACACCCTGGTAAATTCAGAGAGGCCTCGCGGCGGCGCGAACGATTGCTTCCTGCAGCGGCTCCTGCACAAACAGGATGAGGGGATGCCCTGATCCACCACCAAGTTGAAAGCCATCAGGCAGGGGACATGAATCCACTCTTCTGCGTCCTTCTTAACTTTGGCCGCGCACGGCAGCGAAACACGTAACCGCGCTGATCCCGAAGAGCGTAAACGAAAGCGCAAGTAAGGAACGAAGCTGCATGGGATCTGCTTCCAACTGAACCTTTCTTATCTGACAGAGCGACTCTCAAACGGTTAAAGCCGTGATTTTCGAAGATGAGACCGTAACCGAACTGAGCCGTAGGTCTCTAACGTTGCGAAAAGAGGTGCTCGCGCTGAAGAGCGAGGCGCCAAACCATAAGGAAGAAATCATGAGTCAGCTTCTACGTACCTATCGCCGAATCATCTCAGTGTTCTCTTCACTACAGTCTGCCATGCTGCTGGCCGTCAGGCTCTATTGGGGATTTCAGTTTGCCCAGACAGGCTGGGGCAAGCTTCACAACCTGCCCAGGGTCACGGCATTTTTCGCGAGCCTCAACATTCCATTTCCAGGCTTCAACGCTCCTTTCATCGCTATGCTGGAGTTCACAGGCGGCATCCTCCTTATGCTCGGGTTGTTCTCGCGTCCGATCGCATTTCTCCTCGCCTGCAATATGTTCGCGGCCTACTGGACGGCTGATCACGAAGCACTCGTCTCGATCTTTTCCGATCCAGGTAAGTTCTACGCTGCCGACCCGTACACGTTCCTGTTTGCCTCGCTCATGGTTCTGATTCTTGGTGCCGGTCCATATGCGGTTGATACTCTCGTCGCCAGATATATAAGGCGTCGAAGTAACTCGTGCCTGGGCGGCTGCGTGCCTCAGACCGATAAGAGGGTAGGTGCCCAGTTCCTGGTTCGATGAGCAGTCAGTTTTGATCATTTCCGAACTTCCAAAGCAGACGAGAAGGAGAGTAGAGATGGGCAAGTTGGATGGTAAAGTGGCGGTAATTACCGGAGCAACCTCCGACAGACAGGTATAACCGGAACGCCACGTTCTGACTGCCTACGCTGCATTCATCCTCGGCGAACCCCGACCGCGGTTGTCGCTCATGTCGCGCCTGCGCCGTTCGTTGCAACAACACCTTGGGGGACATGAGTGTAACCAAATTCACTTCCGGTTCTCCAACCATTCGAGGCGGCAGTACCGTTCCCGGCTCAGCCTTCTACCAAAAAGACACTCCTATCTCGAGGGAGGTGAGTACAGCCCGGTAACCATGGAACGGCAATCCTCAACTCGAACCGAAGCCGAAATGATTGCCGCCATTTTGGCCGGCGATACCCAGCTTTACCACGAATTGATCCATCCCCACGAGCGCTGCGTGTATTTAATGGCCTTGTCTCTTATGAAGAACGAGGCGGATGCGGAGGATATCGCACAGGAGGCTTTCCTGAAGGCCTTTCATAACCTATCCACATTCAGGGCGGAATCCAAGTTCGGCACCTGGCTCATCAGCATTACACTCAATGAGGCGAGAGGCCGACTTAGGCGACAGACGATCGTTCGCATGGAATCGCTTGACGATCTTCCCGATGGCGGAGGAGTTGTGTCTCCGGCTTTGCTCCGGGACTGGGGCGAAATTCCTTCGGAAGTGGTGGAGCGGCAGGAGATTCGTCAGATGCTTCAGGAAGCAGTTATCAGCCTCCCCACAATTTATCGCCAGGTCTTCCAACTCCGCGATGTCGAGGATCTCAACGTCAAGGAAACCGCAGAAGCGCTCGGCATCAGTGTACCGTCTGTTAAAGTGCGACTTCATCGGGCACGCATGATGTTGCAGAAGCAACTTAGTCCACTCTTGAAGAGTGTCAACCCAAACGCAAAGAGGAGGTGGCTCCCATGGTTATAGAATGCAAACATGTTTGGGGTTACATCTCCGGCTATCTGGATGCTGCATTGCCTGAGGACATTCGACTGGATGTTCAAAAGCATCTCGAGCACTGCGAGATCTGCTCTGCCATTCTGGACTCTACTCGCAACATCATCATCCTCACCGCGGATGAACGCGTGTTTAAGCTCCCGGTTGGCTTCAGCGAACGCCTGCATGCGCGCATCGACCTGGAATTGCAATGAACCGGACGCGGCTAGAGTGCTATACAAATGAGCCGATCACGATGCGGTGCGCGAGAATCTCAGCTACAACCAGCAGGAGAGTCAGAATAGAGAGCACGATTTGAATCGTCTCCGACCGCCGTTGTTTAGCAGTGACTGGCTGCACTCTCCATTGTGACGAAGGTCGTGCTCGCAGGGATCGCATTCTCCACACGACATAAAGATTCAGAACGGACCCAAAAACCGCGATAACCATCATCGGAATGCGGATTTTGTCAGTATGAATGGAAATTATAAATCCGGGAATGACAGAGGCAGCCGCCAAGGAACCTAATCCAATCAGCAAGCGAAGGCCGCTGACGGCCATCACCGCAGTACACGCACTCTGCAACAAAACAAAAAGTAAACTCGTCAGACTGATGAGCCAGGAACCCTGCCTCCGTCTTTTTAGTGCAGGTACCCACCTGTGCTCTGTCACGATACTCGTGTCCTCTTCCGAAAGTTTATCTGCCCCTTCGCCAGACGCGCCAAGCTGGAGCGAGGTTACAACCAAGATCACCAGATCGCTGATGAGATCGTCCGGACAATGCCCAAATATTCGTGTCAGTCGTAACCTTTTCTCTTTCCCCTCATCATATGAGGGCTTTCGCTCAATCGAGTGGATGCTCTGAAGATTGAGACTAGGGAGAGCAATAGACCGAAGAGGGCCAGAGAAAGCACCTCTGGCCCACACCGCATGCACTAATAAATTGGGATAAGACATGGACCTTTTTGCAATATCAGCCACGCTGGAAGCACGACCGGGTAAAGAAGGTGAAGCTTTAGGTCGTTTCGACGATCACCACAGCACACCAGATCGAGCCCCGTCTTCAAGATCATCGGAGTGATGAAACAGAATTCATGCACGAGCCTGTAACCTTTCCTCCCTTGGCCTCTCGAATAGCTGCGCACAAAACGGATTTTGCTCCAGCGGCTGCCTTCGCAGACAGAGTCTGGATCTTTTTTGAGCGCGCAATCCTCACCCTTCCAAGGAGTAGAAAATGTTGAAAGCAATTCGTGGCCTGTTGACCATCGCGCTCAGCTTTGGAGCAATCACCTCAACCATGTATGCCGCTGAGAACGTCGCCGGTTCCTCTTCAACCGTCTTCGTCATGACGAATGACACTGTCAAAAATGAGGTGCTCGCCTATCAGCGTCAACGGGATGGTAGTTTCGCTTTGAAGGGGAGCTTTGCCACCGGTGGCCGCGGAAGCGGAGGTACCACGGACCCATTGCAGTCGCAAGGTTCGCTGACTCTCAGCGGTAATCACAACCTGCTGTTCGCTATCAACGCAGGCAGCGGCACCATCTCCAGCTTCCATCTCCTCGGCGGTCTGCCCATCCTCGTCGATCAGGAGGCCACTGGCGGCGCCTTTCCCGTCGCGGTCGCAGAACACAACGGCACAGTCTACGTCCTCAACGCGGGCGGAAATGGAGCCATCGTAGCCTTCCGCACCGATGGGCTCGGTCACCTTTCCCAGATTCCCAACTCCACCGCGCATCTCACTGCCACGAACTCTGGCGGCTCTTCCATCTCCGTTAGCCCGAACGGCCGGACACTTGTCGTCATCGAAAAGGCTCCCGAAAACATCGACACATTTCCCATCAACCCAGACGGAACCCTTGGGGCAGTGGTCACCAATCACAGCGTAACCGCCGGAATCTTTGCTACCGTCTTCACACCGGCTGGCCAGCTGATCGTCTCTGAAGACCAGCCTAACGGAACGGACGTTTCCAGCATCTCCTCCTACACCATCAACGCCAACGGCACCATTACCGCGATCAGCCAGAGCATTCCTTCCTTTGGGGACGGTAACTGCTGGAACGCCATCACTCCGAACGGCAAGTTCGTCTACGCTGACAACTCCGCTACTTCCACGATCGCTGGCTTTTCTGTTGGCTCCAACGGTACCCTCACTCCGATCGGCGCAACGATCGTCGCTACCTACCCCGCAGGCACAACTAATCTTGATATGGTCGTCAGCGGCGATGGCAACTACCTCTACACGCTCAACTCCGGCACAGGTTCTGTCGGCATCTACAGGATCAATTCCGATGGCACCCTCAGCAGCCCAGGCGACATCGAAGGCTTACCAAAGACCGTAGGCTTTAACGGTATCGCGGCACTGTGATTGCAGTGGGCTTAGACCCGTTGGCGGCCCACGCAGGTAAGTTCCCTTGCCTGCGTGGGCTGCGTCTCCTCAACGAGCGTCTCCACCGATATTTCTACAGCGCCCAGGAACCTTCGGATGACTGCCCGAACGTGCACATCTGGCTAAGACCGGGTTCCCGGATTACTTGATAGCACGTGAAGCGTCACTCAACAGCCGCACTCAGCTCACCCCCATAGGGTAGTCCAGAGTTTCTATCACTATCGTGTCACTGGAGGAAATGATGGTTGCGATTCAGGTGGAATATCAAGGAGAACTGCATTGCCAGGCTGTGCATGGTCCGTCGGAGAGCATGCTCCATACGGATGCTCCCAAGGACAACCAAGGCCGTGGTGAGAGCTTTGCACCAACCGATCTTGTAGCGACGGCGCTCGGTAGCTGTATTCTCACGACGATGGGCATCCTGGCACGCACGCTCGACGTCGACATGTCTGGAGCGAAAGCTTCCGTTGAGAAAGAGATGACGAGTGGTCCGCCTAGGATGATCCGTCGTCTCACGGTGGTCCTGTCTATGCCGCATGGGATCTCTCTAGAAAATCAGCGGAAATTAGAGCGAGCGGCACATACATGCGCAGTGCATAAGAGTTTGCATCCTGACATTGAACTACCGATCGAGTTCATCTGGGAATAATGATTGACCGATAAAGGCTCGGTTTATAACGGTGATCCAGGAGGAATCTTCCACACCGATCTACAATCTTGCTTCCGCTGTTTCAGATATACGAGCTACAACTTCACAGTGACTTGAGTCTGATTCCATATTCCAAGAGCCAGGTCTGGATGTCCCGACGCGAAGCGCAGACAAGCTGGCCTCCGGTGAATCGCATGTCTGCGGATACTTCTTTAAAAATAAAGGACGGAGGCGTCAGGGCATCAGCCTCGGCTGCCGAATCGAACTCTGCTTCGGCCAGAAGTAAACCTTCCAATTCCCCTTCGAATACGTCGATGCCAAAAGGCGGCACGCTGTAACGAGTCTTGCTGAGCCTCTTAGCCGAAAGTTGTGCGAAGATGCAAAACTCCTCCGCAGTCAGGTATATGGTCGTGATCAATCCCTGTTGCGCTCCACCTGCTCGGGCTGGAACCTTCTGAGTGAGCTTGAACATCGTTGGGCCACCGTCTTCGCTCTGCTCCCGCAAGCGAAGAGTAGTGCCGTCAATGTAGCGGTCGGTGATTCTGCGGACTCGTACTGCATTCACATGATTGGGAAACTGGTCGAGAAGGAACCGGCGTTCACGTTCGATCCTTCCGTATTTGTGCTCTGGCGGCATCGTTACATTCTTGCCAGAAACCCGGCAGGTGGGAAGTGGAGGAGTCTTTGAATCGAAAGAACGGGTTCTGGCCGAATCGTCGCCAACCCGGACAGAACTCCATTTTCGGGGTAATTTCCGAATACGCGGTCATTCGGCCGGAACACGGACAGTTGGGGTTTTTCTGTTTGGATTGGGAGGAGCCCTCTTTCGTGAATCCATTTTCACCAATAAGGCGGGCAAATCCTTGACAGGAATCGCTATTAATATCACAATGTAATTCTAATCATGCTTGGCGAATTCGAGTACCTCATGATCACCGCGGCGGCCGGACTTGGAGACAAGGCTTATGGAGCTGCTATT
Source organism: uncultured Acidobacteriaceae bacterium (assembly GCA_963721125.1). Classification (GTDB taxonomy): domain Bacteria; phylum Acidobacteriota; class Terriglobia; order Terriglobales; family Acidobacteriaceae; genus PALSA-350. Next base: position 1,900,411 of record CAVRHZ010000002.1, read on the forward strand.
CGGGAAGAGATCGAGCATACTACCGGGCGCAAGTGCTCCATCGGTGCGCTCTACACGACCATTGAGCGGCTGGAAAAGAAAGGCCTGCTCACCACCTGGATGGGCGAGGCCACGCCGGAACGAGGCGGCCGCGCTAAACGCATGGTTCGCGTAACCCCTAAAGGCGTTAAGGCGGCGAAGGAGTTCTACGATGTTGTGGTTCGGGTAAGCCGCGGCGCGTCCTGGGTAGCGAACCGGACTGGGAGCACCCAATGACAGCTATCGGTTGGTCCTGCGTAGAGGTTGCTGCCCGGCTGCTGCAAGCCGGCGAACGCGAGGCCGTGCTGGGTGATTTGCTGGAAGCCGGGGAGAGTGGCCTGCGGGGGGTACTGGATGTCTTTGGCCTGGCGGTCCGGCGGCAGCTTGGGATTTGGAAGGACTGGCGGCCGTGGCTGGCGTCCTTCGGTATGGCATTGCCAGGCAGCCTGCTCCTGATGGGATTTTCTCTTTCTGTCAGCCAGACCTATCAACGGCTCATCCACCCCACCGTGTTCAAGGCGACCGGGCTCGCGGTGGGTCCGGGTTTCACTTTGTTCCTGTGCAATGTTCTCCTGTTGGTTGGCTGGTCCTGGACCGGTGGATTTGTCATGGGATCGATCTCGCGGCGAACCGTGCGGGTAAGCGCCATCCTATCTTTCCTGCCCTGCCTCTTTTGCCTGGCCAGGTTCCGCGTGGAATCGCTGTCGCGGTTTTGCCTGCTTCTCTTTTTGCTGCCTGCGATCTGGGGAGTGTGCCGCGGCCTGCAAATTGCCCAGATCAAACTGAGACCGGCACTTATCCTGGCGGCCGCCATCACCCTGCTCACGTTTCCTACCTGGACTCACAGAGGCTCGTGGATTCCCAATTGGGCTTTGAGTTGGCCGGCTTGGTACCTGGTGGCGATGGCGTGGAGGAGCGAGACCAGGAAGGAGTGGGGGAAATGGCGGACGAACTAACCTTATCCGTGAACGGAGCTCAGCATTCCGTGTCTGCTTCCCCAGACACCCCCTTGCTTTACGTGCTGCGCAATGAACTGAAATTATCCGGCCCGCGCATGGGCTGCGGAATGGCGCAGTGTGGCGCGTGCGCGGTTCTGGTTGATGGACAAGAGGTCCGGTCTTGTATCGCACCGCTTTCCTCCGCTGTCAGTAAGCAGGTAACGACGATCGAGGGGCTGCCTCAGCTGTGGGCCAGGAAGAAGGGCTTGAGCGAAGCCGATGCAGGTTTGCATCCGGTGCAACAGGCATGGATTGACGAGCAAGTGCCGCAGTGCGGCTACTGCCAGAGCGGAATGATGATCGCGGCAGTGGAGCTGTTGGATAAGAATCCCAATCCTACCGTGGTGCAGATTAAAGAGGCCTTTAGTAATAAGCCCCCTTCCCCTCATCTCTGCCGCTGCGGTACGTATGCGGCCATCATCGAAGCGGTGCAGCTGGCGGCTAAGACCATGAGTGCTTGAGGGGTTGGGGAAAAGTCTGGTCTTTGAGGGGTAGGCTTCCTAGGCTGCGTGAGAACAGATTCCTATATGCCCTCCGAGCTTTTCCGCAAACTCCTGGGGAGTTAGAGCATGGTGATAAAGACAGATCACTCGTCCGAAGACAGCATTACACCGATCCTCACACGACGCGGTTTCTTCAAGATGGGCGGCGCGCTCATGGTGTCGTTCACGTTTCCCGGGCTCTCCGCCCTCGGCGCGGAAGTACAGGCCGAAACCAGCCACCTGGCGTCGTGGCTTGAGATCAGGCACGACAATACCATTCTTGTGCGTACCGGTCGTACCGAAATCGGCACCGGCATGAGCGCTTATTATGCGCAAGTCATCGCCGAAGAATTGAGCGTCCAACCAGAATCGATCACGCTCCTTATGGGCGACACCGATAAGACGCCGGACGGTGGCTACTCCGCCGGCTTTTTATACGGAGCAGCGAACTTGCGCAAAGTAGGCGCCTATACCTACCAGGCGCTTCTAGGGCTAGCCGCAGAAAAGCTCCGCGTTCCTGTCGCTACTCTCACGGTTACAGATGGCATCGTCTCCGGCGGCGGAAAGAGCATCCGCTACGGAGAACTCGTTCAAGACCAGCAGCTGGATCTGAAGATTCCAGTCTCTGGGGCGCCGGCAAAGGTCGACCCCAAGGAGTGGAATGGGTTGGCCGGATTGGACGGTCTGACGGTGCTGGGAGATCCGCCGACCAAGCCAGTGAGCCAATACAAAGTCGTTGGCAAGTCTCACCCCATGCCGGGCATTCCCGCAAAGGTCACGGGTAAGACGCAGTGGAGTTGCGATGTCACTTTGCCCGGGAATGCTTCACGCACGCATGGTGCGTCCCGCAACCCTGGGCTCGACGTTGATCTCCGTGGGTGCACTGGACAAGACGCGCTTCCCCAACGCACAGGTGATCACCAAACAGAACCTGGTGGCTGTGCTCTCTCCCAATGAATGGGAAGCGGTGAGCGCTGCCCGATCGGTCGCCTCCGGTACCAAGTGGAGCGAATGGTCTGGCCTGCCGGGCAGCGAGCATCTGACCCAAACACTGCGCGACTATAAGTGGGGTGCGCCATCGGAGGGCAAGGGGAATGCAGCCGACGTCCATGCGGCTCTGGCACATGCGCCCAAAACGCTTTCGGCTACCTACGAACAGCCTTATATCAAACATGCTCCCATCGGTCCCTTTGTCGCAGTGGCCGACGTGCGCAGTGATGGCACAGCCACGGTGTGGGCTCATTCTGCGAACTCGCAAGGTTTGCGGGCGCAGATTGCAAATACCTTGAGCACCCCGATCGAAAAAGTAGTCGTCCGCTGGCTTGACCATGCCGGCCAGTTCGGACGCACCACCTTTGGAGGCGATGGCGCGGAAGGCGATGCCGCCATCCTCTCGCAGTTGAGCGGAAGACCCGTGCGCGTGCAGTGGACGTTGCAGGAGGACCTGGCATGGTCGGCATCCTCGCCTGGCTGGGTCGAGGATATAAGCTGCAGCCTCGACGACCACGGCTGCGTGACTGCGCTACACAGCGCCTTCTACTCTCTGCAATCGAATGACGCGCGGATTGTCGGTGCTCTTCTCGCCGGCATGCCTTGCAGCCAGCCCAAGCCTGGCTATTGGATCGCCACAGAGTGGCCCTACGACAAGATTAAAAACCGGCGGGAAGAAGTGTATGGGACGGCGAACCTGGGAGCGGATGCGCACACACCCGGATTGCGCGGGCTCATCATGCGCACCCCCGGACAGCGGCAGCAGAACTTCGCACTGGAATCGTTGATCAACGAGGCAGCCTCGTGCGCAGGCATCGATCCCATTGAGTTCCGGCTGCTGCACACCACCGACCAGCGGCTTATCGACATCATCCATGCCACGGCCAAAGCAGCCGCATGGGAGCCACGCCCTTCGCCCCACCCGGGCGCACGCCGTACCGGAAGCGAACCCGTCACCGGCCGCGGAGTAGGCATCATGGTCCGCCAGAACTCATACTGGGTGGGGATCGCCGAGGTGGCAGTGACGCCGGATACGGGCGCGGTGCAGGTGACAAAGTTCACCATTGGCCTTGACTGCGGAAAAATCATCAACCCCCGGCAACTGGAACGCTGCATGAAGAGTGGGGTGGTCATGGGGATCAGCGAAGCGCTGAAAGAAGAGGTCACCTTCGACAAGGGAAAAATAACCAGCACCAGTTGGAGCCGTTACAAGATCCTAACCATGGCAGAGATGCCTGAGATCAAAGCAGTGCAGATTACGCGCGACGACAAAGGCTTCGGAGGCGGCTCCGAAGGCGCCAATGCGATCTGCACGACGGCGGTCGCCGCTGCCTTCTTCGATGCCACCGGCGTTCAGGCGCGCAGAATTCCCCTCACCCCAGCCTATGTGGCACCGCTGCTCAAAGGCTAACGGCAAACGATGGGCATTAATCGGCCAACTGGAAGATGCGAATCTGAACCAGCTTGCTGATGGTGAGGTCGTTGAGCCCTTTGGCCTGCATGCGATGGATGAAATCCGGCGTGACCTTGAAAATGCGCATCTGGATCAACTCATCGAGCGTTGGCTGGTAGCCCAGGGCGCGAATCTGTTTCACTTCCTGAGGATCGACGTGCTGCACCCGCAAGGCAATCAACTTGCCCGCATCGGGAGTCGGGTAACCGAGCGCATTCAGGCTCCGAATATAGTCCGTATCTACATGGAAGATACGCAACGCGATGAGGTTTCCGGAATCAAGACCGCTCACGCCCGCAGCCTGCATCGAGTGCACCCAGGCAGTCGCAATGCGAAACAAGGTGTACGCCTGCAGCTTTTCTGATTCCAGATCGTGAAATCCCATCTGCAGCATACGGTGGACAAACTCCGGATCGGGTACGAAGGTAAAAGTACCGCTCATCCTGCCGTCATGGACCGCACCGGAGCAGGTGATCGTGCCGGCCTCAGCGCGAATCGCTGCATCCACATGGGCGCCTTCACGCTGCAGATCGGCTAGCGCGAAGCCGGAGAATGCGCTGAGAGGCTCCTGAGTTTGCGTGGACCCACATTTGCCATCCCCTTGGCAGCCGCCGCGCTCGAGCCGGAGATCCGCCTCAGCTTCGTTCGCAGTGGCATTGATGCTGCACGATCCAGTGAGCGTTCGAAGCTGCTCCTCCGCGTGCAGAAACAAGCAGGCGGATGCTACCAGGAAGGCGGAGACCAGAACCCAGCTGTCTTTTTTCATTTCGCCTCTTTGTCCGTATCCCCCAGCACGCCGGAGATGCGCAGTTGCACCAGCTTCTCGATCGAGAGCGAACTAAAGCCATGACGCTTAGCGGCAGCGAGAAATGCATCGTCAATATGGAAGATGCGAAGCTGAACCAACTCATCGACGGTGGCGTTGGGATACTGCTGTTTCACCGTCTTTGCGTATTCGGGAGTCACACCCTGGACGCGAAGCGCCACCAGCTTTTCCGGCGGAATTGAGTCAAAGCCGGCAGCCTTCATCTGAGCCACAAACTCGGGTGTCACGTGGAAAATGCGATAGGAAATCAGATCGCTGATCTTGCCCGGTTGCAGTCCCGCGGCACGCAGCCCAGATACGTACTGGGGAGTAACGCCCTGCACCTTCATCGCAATCAGCTCATCCGCGGAGGGTTTACCGAAGCCCACGGTTGCCATCGCCTGCGCATATTCGGGAGTAATGCCCTGCACCTTCATGGCGATATACTTGTCTATATCCACGTCATAGCCGGCAGCGCGCATGCCATCGATATAGTCACCCTTGTGTGCGGAGGCATCGACAGCCGGGGCCTGATCCGCATCGCCGCCTGAACCTCCTGAACCATCCCCAGCGCCATGTCCCGCACCTTCTCCAGCGCCGGATCCGATACCTACTCCAGCGCCGTCTCCCGCACCCTGGGCAACGTCAGTGGCCACTGCCGCAGCACTATTGTTCGCCGCGGCCGGGAGTGGGGCAGTCTGTGCGACTGGGGACATGGGAGTTACAACCTGCGCCACCGCAGGGGCGGAAACATTCACTGTTGCCGCGGAGGGAGGAAGCGCTGCAGCAGTCCCGGTTTGCGTCCGCATGGTCTCCCGCAATCCTGCGAAGAGCTGAGGCACGGGCAGGAGCACCAGCAGGAACAAGGCACAGAGTGCAGCCAGAGGTATGGGAACGAGCTCACGCAGGCCCTTCTCATCATTTGTTTCGCCGAGGATCCGGGCAATCCGTGCGCGTAGTCCAGACCATCGCTTATGTCCATCGAGAGCCATAGCCAGACTTAGCTGCTGACTGCGCCGCTCTTCCAGACGCAGCAACGCGGTCGCATATACCAAGGGATCGGCGCACGATTGGACGGCCACATCGTCGCAGCAAAGCTCGCGTTGCTCACGCACCCTGCGGCCAAGCCACCATACCGCCGGATGAAAGAAGAGGAGGGTTTCGACCATCGTCTGAATCAGGTTCCAGAGATAATCGGCGCGACGCACATGAGCCAGCTCATGCGCCAGCACGGCTTCCAACTGCTCCGGACTGAGAGCCATCAGCGCAGCCGCAGGTAATATGATCAACGACCGCGCGATTCCGATCGCGAGTGGCCCTTGAATATGTTCGGCGATGCGAAGACTGACCTGCGGTGTAATGCCGAGCCGCTCGCATAAGTGGAGAAAATTCGCGTACACGGCTTCGGGAGCCTCTACCAGCGCGCTCCGGCGCAACCGCTGAATCAGCCGCCACCCGCCGATTGTCCGCATCGAAAGACAGGCCACCCCCAGCAGCCACGCAACATCGAGCCAAGGTAGGAATTGGGACATAGGCAACGGCTGGGTCGTAGCAGCGGCTGCCTTCAACCCTGCCAACGGCGCAAGATCACCGGGGATGCTCGATCCGATCGTCTTCCAGGTAGAAGACGCAAAGGAGCTCGGCGAGGCTGATAGCCCGGATCCGCCCTGCGTCTCCTCATAAGCAAAGGTGGCCAATGCGCTAACCAGCATCAGGAGCATGGTCCCCAGCGCCAAAACATAGCGGGTTTGACTACGCGCCTTGGCCAGCACAGCATCGGCAAGCCAATAGACGATCACGATCGCTGCCGCCTGCCAGCAAAAATGCAGCAGCGTCCATCCCAGAGACTCCAAATGATGATTCATTGTTTCTCCCGCTTGCGGTCGATTAGCTTGCGAATTTCCTTCAATTCATCGCTGGTTGCCGGCTCCATCGTCAACGCGTGCATAGCGAGCTGAGCGGCAGAGCCGGAAAATAACCGCGCGCTCAAATCTCTTAGGATCTGGCTCTGCGTCTCTTCCTGGCTTGCTGTGGCGCGGTACACGTGGGCCCTGCCAACCTCCGTGCGCTGCACCAGACCCTTCTCAGTCATGATCTGCAGCAGCTTCAATACGGTGGTGTACCCCAGTGCCCGTTCCTGGCTTACTGCGTCATGCAGCTCGCGCACGGTGGCCGAACCCTTGACCCACAGCACCCGAAGCAGCTCCAGTTCCCCCTCGGTCGGTTTGGGCAAATTGCTTTGCTGAATCTTCATGGACGAACCATATACGAAGTCCTTCGTAGTTGTCAACGAAGATCTTCGTAGGTGAAATTTCCCGAGCGGTTTTTTACTATTCCGTCATAACGTGGGGTAGCGATCTCTCCGGCTACAATGCTCTCATCTTCGTAGGGAGCATTGGATTCACTCGAAATGAGACCAACCCGAATCGTTCTCGCCTGTCTTCTAGCACTCGCCTTTTCGGCGCCGGTGCTCCATGCCGATAGCTGCACGGCAATCAAGGATGTGAAGCTTCCGGATACAACCATTGACATGGCGGAACGAGTTACTTCCGGCGATTTAGAGGGGCCCGGAATTGACCCTCCCCTGCATAACCTGCCGGTGTTCTGCCGTGTCACTGGGGTGCTTCGGCCGACCGCGGATTCCGAAATCCACTTCGAAGTCTGGCTGCCGGAAAAGGATTGGAACAGCCGCTTTCTCGGAGTAGGCAACGGTGGGTTCGCCGGCTCCATTGGATATCGACAGCTGGCTGGGAATCTAAGCCGCGGCTTCGCTACTGCGGGCTCCGATGCCGGCCATCAAGCGGAGGGCGAGGATGCGAGTTGGGCCTTTGGCCATCCGGAGAAGATCAAAGACTTCGGCTGGCGCGCCGTCCACCTAACGGCAGAGCGCGCGAAAGATGTGGTCAAGGCGTACTACGGAAAGATCGCCACCAAAGCCTATTTTGATTCCTGTTCCGATGGGGGACGCGAGGCGTTGATGGAAGCGCAACGTTTTCCGGAAGATTACGATGGGATCCTGGCCGGCGCGCCGGCCAACAATTGGACGCGCTTGTTGTCTGGGGGGATCGATGTTACCCAGGCAATCACGGCTAACCCCCGGGCCTACATCTCCAGCGTGAAGTTGCCTGCCATCGAGCGCGCCGCCCTGGCGGCGTGCGATGCATTGGACGGAGTCCAGGACGGCATCATCAGCGATCCGGCGAAATGCCACTTTGATCCGTCGGTGTTGCTGTGCAAAGCAGAGGACTCTCTGGACTGCCTTACCCAACCGCAAGTGAACTCGCTCAAGAAGCTCTATGCGGGCGGCGTGGATAGCCACGGGCGATCCATCTTCCCGGGCTATTCGATGGGGGATGAGTCAGGCGCCTGGCGCAACTGGATCCTTGGCCAGGGTCCCGGTGCTGGCTACGGAGTCCAGTTTGGGCAGAACTACTTTCGTTACATGGTGACCGGCAACCCGAAATGGAACATATTGACAGCGGACGTGGATGCATCGCTCGTCGCAGCCGGCAGAGAGACTGCGGCGGCTCTGGACTCGACCAATCCGGATCTGAGCCCGTTTTCCGGGCGTGGCGGCAAACTGATCATGTATCACGGTTGGAATGATCCTGCCATCTCGCCCTGGAACAGCATCGCGTACTACCAGAGCGTTCAGAAGACGATAGGCGCGGAGAAAACAGAGTCGTTCATGCGCCTCTATATGGCGCCCGGCATGGAGCATTGCTCCGGTGGGCCCGGCCCATCCGCCTTTGGCCAACTGGGAATCTCCACCAGCAGTGGTCCCAAGTATGGGGTGTTTGATGCTTTGGTCGATTGGGTAGAGAAAGGTGTTCCGGCGGGAGATGTGATCGCTACCAAGTACACGCAGGATAACAAGGTAATGATGACCCGCCCCTTATGCCCTTATCCGTCGATCGCGAAATACAAGGGCACCGGCGATACCAACGATGCGGCCAACTTTGCCTGCAGCAAAGGTAGCGAATGAAGAATCTGCAACCGCTGCTGTGTATGGGGCTGTGTATCACACCGCATCTGCTCTACGCGCAGACGCCTGCTCCGCCCGCCTGGGCCCAGCCGGGTTCGGCCAACCATGTACAGGTGGCGCCGCCCCCGGACTTCCACCGGCCCAGCAAGAACTTCGATACACCGATTGGCATCTTCGAGGGCCAATCGGACATCGGCAGCGCGCTGGTCCCGGGGAGTGCCAGTTATGACGCGGCCACCGGGCAGTACACCATCCACTCCGCCGGTTACAACGTGTGGTACACACGGGATGAGTTCCGTTATTTGTGGAAGAAGATGTCCGGTGATATTTCGCTCGCCGCCGGTATTACATTCCCCGATACCCAGGGCTTCGGCGATCGCAAAGCAGTACTCATCATTCGCCAGGATCTCGAGGATGATTCCCAAGAGGCCATCGCCGCCCTGCACGGTGCGGGCATGATCCAGCTGGCGCAGCGCGCGGAAAAGGGTGTCCGCGTCAAGGATATGGAGTTTCGCGTCGGGGGCCGCGGCCGTCCCGGCGGGGCCACCCCTGACAGCCTCGTCCCGGTCTTCGCCCAGCGCATCGGCATCGAGAAGCGCGGCGACTCCTTCGCCCTTTTCGTAAGCCTGGAAGGTGAACCGATGCACCAGTTCGGGCCACCCATCAACCTGCACATCGACGGTCCCTTCTATGTCGGCATCGGCTTCTGCTCACACTTGCCGGATAAGTCCGATACGGCGGTGCTCTCCAACGTCGTGCTGGAAAACTCCGCGGGCAAGGTCCACTAGCTGGATGGGCGGGATTTTATTTCCCTCAAAGGCTAAAGAGTCTGCCGCTTTTCTGGTAGCCACGACTCTGATGGACACATCTGCGTATGCGGCTTTCTTTACAGGAGGCCGCACAAGGCTCAGTCACTCCGTCTAACCACACAGGAAATCCGGGTTCGTTCTGGGCTACTCTCAGCCAACCTTGTCCAAATTAGGTTTTTTTCATGCGCCCGATTTCTAGCGTACTCGCTGAAAACAAATCAACTCTCCAGGCAGATCGCGATCAGTCCCGCAGGGACGGCTGAGAGTAGCCCAGGACGTCAGTCCTGGGGACACATTCCCACCGAGACCAGTCCCGCAGGGACGGCTGAGAATGTCCCAGGACATGGTCCTGGGCTGGTTGCGCAGAACCGCCAATGGTCTATTTTGAAGGTACGTATCAAGGGTTCCGCGAAGTTGCTGGAGGTGAGTCAGATTTCAAACACGACCATCTGATGTCCCTGGACCAATGGCACGATGACCTGGGTGTAACCATCACTGACCTCAAATTTCAAACTCTGTCGTTGCGGCGCCAGGTACACTCGGGAAGGCGCCTTAGCGGTCCGCAATGCGATCTTTGCATTGGCGATCGGCGCTGCTTCCTCAATAATGTCAAGATCTTTCGAACGGCGGACGGCTGGATAATTCAACAGATGGACGATGCGCTTGCCGTTTTGCTCGGTCACTGTTGCCTCGGCAGTTGAGGGAATCTCCGCCTTGATCAGCGGTTGGGGCAGAAGGCGCCGCAAGCAATTTCTCACCAGCAGTTTGTGGATGCGATAGGCGTTGTCTGCGTAGGATTCAAAAACCGGAAAGGAAATGTAAAGGATACTGCCGCGTTCCACAACCGCCGCCTGATCGGTGGGCTGGTCAAACGGCGTTTGATGATGGGAGCTGAAATGCTCGTAGGTGCGATCGAAGTACGCTTTCCAGACGCGCGCCAACTCCGTAGATTGCGGACCCGCTTTCACCATCGAGCCCGGAACGTAGGTGAATTGCACCATCCGATCAATGTCTTCATGGACGCCGTCCTTTACCTCGAAGTAGTCACCGTAGTCCCCCTGATAGGGGGACGGCCCAAGGTATTCCACCCCCATCTCTTCCATCACAAATTGCTTTCCTTCCACATCGAGGCCAGATTCGTGGCTGAGGATCAGCTTGCCACCGCCGGCCAAATAGCTTCGCACCTTCTGCAGCAATCTCTGATCAAATCGATGCGAGTCGGGAAGAATCAAAACCTTATACCGCGAGAAATCGGATTCACGATCGAGCACATCGAACTGATAGTGCAGCTCGGTCAGAATATTGATAACGCCGGCGTCCGATGTAGCCACCGGGCCGGCCAGCGTGGTCGTTGAGGTGGAGAGAACGCCGATCTCCGTGACCGCCCGCGCGCCAATGCACCACGGTTCTTTTTCCTCCACACTCTTGTACGTGTTGCCGATGCGATTGTAGACAGCCGGTTCCAGCCGCCCCCGAGGATGCATCTGGTCGCCGATCGAACACTTGCCGGCCTGCGCCAACATGCGGAAACACTCGTAATCCAATGCGGCCTGATTGCGCAATGAGCCAAAATCTCCCCAGGTACGGTGAAACCGGCCATCCATGCCGAGATATTCGGGGCGCAAGTTGCGAACATAGCGCGACATCACTGCGAAATGCGTATATCCCCAACCACCTCCCGGCAACGATTCCACTTCGATTTGCGTGTAGTGCTTCAGATAGGGCCGCATGCCCACGCGCACCTGGCCGTTATAGAACATGGTGGCGTGGGGGCGGTGTTGCCGCACCGTTGTATCGAGACGGTCCATGGTGCGTTGGATCACCATGGCGGCGTGTCGGGTCCGATCGTCGAGCTTGCTCGAATCCAACCCCAGCTTCTCCCGCTCCTCTATGCAGTAGTGGCAGTAGCAACCATCGGCCGGATAATGGACAATATCGAACCAGAAACCATCTACCTCGTAATTTTTGGCGACTTCCTCTGCCTGCGCGTTTATGTAATCCAGATAAGGCGTGTTCACACATACCCGTTTCCAACCGGCTTCCAGTGGAGTTGCGCCATCCACGGCTCCATTCTTGTCCAGAACTCGCCAATCCGCGTGTTGCTCGGCGGCGTACTGATCCCACATGACCGTGATGTACACGGGGGTCAGGATATCCGCCTTATGGCAAGCAGTGATCATCTCTCCCAATAGGTCGATCTTCAAGCCGGGATGGACCGGACCTACCTTGCTTGGGTAATAGGCCATGCCATGATGGCATTTGGCAAATATGTTGATGGAGTTGACATGGGCGTCCTTGAGCGTTTGGACGAATGCCGGCGCATCGAAGTCCACGGCTACATCGGTGATGAGGGGCGAGGTATGAAAATCCAAATGAACTTGCCGGAACCGCAAGCCTTTGGGATCGGGAGCTGTATTTGGCGCGGGAACATCCGGCGCGGAGCCCTTTGTTTGTCCTTCCGTGGGGGACGCGATTGAGCCCAAGCCCACCGTAGCCCCAAGCGACTTGACGAATGAGCGCCGAGTGAAAGAATCCATTCCTTACCCCTCCATGACTCCGCGATGGATGCCCTTTGCTTAACACGCGCTCCGGGATTCCCTCACTGATATTTGCAATTCGAGAGGATGGCGCACAACGATTTTGTGGTTTTTGTCGTCTGAAGTGTCCTTTTTCAGCAACCAGCGAAAGTCATTGACGGGCATATTTCGTGCCCAGATGTGTAAAGTAAATATAGGGACTCCGGAGGATTCATGCCTAACACAGAGATATTGATAGCTCAGGCCTACTCTGCTTTCAATCATCGGGATATCGACAGCGCCCTGGCGCTCATGAGCGAAAACGTTAGCTGGCCCAAGGCGTCGGAAGGCGGGCGAGTCGTCGGGAAAGAAGAGATTCGGTCCTACTGGACCCGTCAGTGGAAGGAGTTTGATCCTCATGTGGAACCAGTTCAGGTAATCGATCAGGAAGGCGGCCTTACCGAGGTCAAAGTTCATCAACTGGTGAAGAGCCTTGGTGGCGAAGTTCTTTCTGATAGCGAGGTGTGGCACGTTTATACCATCGCGAACGGTCTCATTGAACGCATGGACATCAAGGAGAGCGCAACGAACTCGGACCTAACCCCCTCCACAGCATTCTCCAGACACTAGCAGGTGTCAGCACCTGCCGCTGTTACCCGAGCAGCAACGCCATGCCGACCGACGTTCCACTTTCCGGCTCGCTGCGGCAGGATTACTAGTCGTAAGCCGGCTTCTCGTCAACTAAGAGGCCTACAGACCTCTGCCGGTAAACGATAGCGGAACGCACAGCATCGCTACTGCTCATCGGGAGAGCGGTGGCGATGGGTTTCGGTGGGTCATGGGTCTAACGCCCTGCTTACGGTAAAACCAACTCAGGCTTCCATCCCCTCAAGCCCCGCGTCCGCAAATGGCTGGGTTGTGTCCGCATGGGGACGCCACTGTCCGTCTGTGAACAGGTCAGCTTTCGAGCGAACGTTCTGAATAGGAGGAATTGATTCCGCTTCGCGGAAAATTGAGGTTTCGAGAAGGCTATCTGTGGGCATACCACATGGCCACTCGCGTGCTTTCCAGCAATACGATCCGCCCGGGCCGGCCGGTAACGATGAGCCCTGCGGATCAGAATCTTCACTTTGCTAGGAGGACGGAATGTTGAAGCGCACATTACAGCTACTGATTGCCGTTTGCATCGTCACGGGAAGTTCACGGGCCGCGGACAACGCGTTTGCAGGCAAATGGAAGCTCGATTCTTCGCGATCCCAATTCCCCGTCGATACGATGAAGGTGAAGTCCGGGGGCGCGAATAAGTACACATTCATCTTTTCGGAGCCCAATACCGAGACCGTGGCCATCGACGGGACAGACCAACCCGGTATCTTCGCCACCACCTTGTCCGTAACCGAGCAGGAGGCTCGCGTATGGAAGGTGGTCCGCAAGAGCAAGGGGCGCACCCTCCTCACCGCGATCTGGACGCTGTCAGAGGACGGCGGGACGCTTCACGACTCCTACACGGAATACCGGCCCGACGGGTCGCCCTTCACCGTTGACTACCTCTATCTGCGCAAAGCCGGAGATTCAGGCTTCGCGGGCACATGGCAAAGTACGAGCGAAGTATTTGTCTCGCCCTACGAAATTCAGATCCAGCCGTATCAGGGTGACGGCATTTCTCTCATAGATCCGGTGGCGGGTATCAATAAAAGCCTGAAGTTCGACGGGACGGATTATCCCAATTCAGGAGCGAATGCGAGGCCCGGCATGCAGTCCTCCGGACGCCGGATCAGTGATCACCGCCTCGAACTCACGGACACGCTGAAGGGCCAACTGCAGAGCACGGACAACTTCCAGCTTTCTTCCGATCTTCAGACGATGACTGAGACACAGCATCCTGCCGATCAGGGCAAGCCAAGCATTCTTGTTTTCAAACGGGAATAAGGGACATGGTTGAAGCTTTGAAGAGACTCGTAGTGGGTCATTTGAATTGTGGAGCTGGCCGAACTCCAGATCTTCCGCTTTGTGGCTACACTGAAGTGAACCTCGGCGCGGCCTGCGTGCGCCGAAACGCGCGCTCCACCGTGACCCGAGGAAACTAGCGAATGGCGAATGACGATCGCACCCGGATAATTCCCAGGAGAACGCCGGAATCAGCGGCTATGTTAGCAAACGTAAAACGAGCGATGGCGATCACCACCGCTCTCAACCGTTTGACGTTCAACGATGCGGATGAAGTCCGGGCCTTGTTCAGCGAACTCATCGGCAAGAAGGTGGACGACAACTTTGTATTGATACCGCCGTTCTACACCACGGGCGGGATCGATATCAGTGTCGGACTCAACGTCTTTGTAAATCAGAATTGCACTTTCTACGACCTTGGCGGACTCGATATTGGCGACGATGTGATGATCGGGCCGAACGTGAGTATTGTCACGTCTGGCCACCCAATGGAACCCTCGCAGCGGCGCGCCTCGGTCATCGCCAAGCCCATTGTGATTAAGAGAAACATTTGGATTGCAGCCGGTGCGACGATCATCGGTGGCGTAACCATAGGCGAGAACTCGGTCGTCGCGGCGGGTTCGGTAGTCACCAGGGACGTTCCGCCGAACACCCTTGCCGCAGGAAATCCGGCGCGGGTCATTCGTTCGATTGGCGAGTGAGGAAACGTCCGCAAGGGCTTTCGGAGCTTTTCAACCACCGAACCCGCATCGGGCGGCCCAGCTACGCCTGAATTTGCGTCAACCTATAAGCACTTCCCGATCCGCAACCAGCTCCTCTACCAACTCCGGTAGCCTTTTGGCTGTTTCATAGGACGCGAACTCCCGCGCAACCTCCTGCGCACGAGCGCGGTATTCCGGCTTCGCAAGGATCTGGTCAACCGCATCGCGTACCTGCTCAGGCGTAGGCGTGTCTGTGGCGAGATAGATACCTGTTCCGGTCCATGTGACGCGAGCGCCAACCTCCGGCTTGTCCTCGCCCATACCCACTACCACCATGGGCACGCCAAAGCTGAGCGTTTGCGTCACCGTTCCGTAGCTACCGAAGGCGACCAACACATCCACCTCGGGCAGAATCCGGCCGAAATCGAGGTACTGTGAAGCAATCGTGTTTGGAGAGAGCGTGCAGCGGATGTTTTCAATCGGTTTTCCCCCGGTGGTGGCGAGAATCAGGAAGTCTTCGCGTTCGCCGAGGCCGAGGATCGCCGGCGCCAGCAGCTTGCCCAGATCGTTGTTCGCGATCGTTCCCTGGCTGACCAGAACAATTTTCCGTCCCGCTTTTTTTGCTCCCTTAATTTCTGCAGGCACATCGCCGGCGCCGCTGGGCAGCAATGGTCCGATAAAATGCAACTTTTCTTCTGCTTCGCGCAGCGGGAACTCGAAGAGAGGAGTGCAGGGTTGAAGGATTAAATCTGCGAGCATTGCCCCAGACGCGAACAGCGAGGCTGGTAACGGCGGCAGACCGATGCCGGCCAGCATCTTCTCTGCTGCACGTTGCATTGGAAGGTCTTTCTTCTCGTTCATGTCGTGCGCGATCGCGGCATATTCTTTCCGTTTTTCAGGATCATCGCTGGGCAGCAGTCCCGGACCCCACGGTGCTCCATCTGCGCGCTCAAGAGGAAGTGCGGAGATTCCCAGATGAACGCTCGCCGGCCGCTCGGAGCGTGGGCCGAGAAGCATTGGAATTACGCCGGCGAAGCTGGTTTCGTGTATGACAACGTCAGGACAGAATTCTTTGAGAATCGCCTGCAGCCCTCGAAACTGGGAGATCATGGGATTGAGGAAGACGCCCATGTAGACTTTCACCAGATCCTCCGGGCCGGGTGTCACCTTATGCTTTTCGAGGGAAGATGCTACGAAGTCACGCACACCCTTGTCAGCGTCCTGGGGCAGAGGAAAGAACCGTATCCCGGCTCTTTCAATCTGGTCGCGAAAGACTACGCTGCTATAGATGGCTGTTTCGTGACCGGCTTCCTTGAGGATGCGGGCTGCCACGAGTATCGGATTAAAGTGTCCGGTCGCCGGAATGGATGCAAGTAGAATTTTCATATAGCTCCGTCGGGACAGTCCCTTGCGAAGGTTCGATCATCGCTACTGGAAAAGCCTCGAAGGTAGAACTGCTTGGTGCGGCAGAATATTCCCGTCGACGGGTTTGGAAGGCCTGGCAAAGAGTAAAGAGAAGAGAAGTTACTCCCACACAGGAAATACGGGTTCCGGATTTTGGGGAAGGAGCGCCCTCAACCACATGCGTGTACCGAATTCGTCTGGCACGCTGAGATCATCGCAATATGTGACAATCCACACCCTATGCGCTCGCGTTATAGTGCCCCTACCCCATCGGAGCGGGTAGGTTGTGCGCGAAAAGCCCAGGTTTCGAAGAACGGTGATGGGTGTACTCCTGCTGCAGATGTGGTTCGTGTGCCGGGCTCTGGCGCTTGATCCGCAGGCAGGCAGCTATCTGCGCACCGATTTCACCGTCGAACAGGGCTTGCCCGACGACGAGGTGAATGCCATCGCGCAAACCCCGAATGGATTCCTTTGGGTGGGAACGGATGGTGGACTGGCCAGGTTCGATGGCCAGCACTTCACCCAGATTCGTCTGCGCCCCGGAATTTCCAAGGAAGTCCCCGTAAATTTTTTATTGACTGCGGCGGATGGAGCGCTTTGGGTGGGGACCGATTCCGGGCTTGTCTACATACCGGCCACAGCTGTGGATCACTTCGATCGCTCGCTCGTAACTATGTATCACCCGGGCGCCGGCCCCAGCGACCGGATCTCGTGCCTGCTCATGCGCAAAGGGGTTTTGTGGGTGGGAACCGGCCACGGGCTTTATCGGTTTGAGAGCGGCCACTTCGTGCCCGTGATCCCAGACGAGCCGATCAGCACCATGGATCAAACCGCAGATGGCCACCTGCTTATCATCGGCGCACACGGTTTCGTGGAATGGGACGGTGCGCACATCCTACGATATCCGCAATTCCCCAAGCAGCTTGGTGTGGAGAGCGATGGAATCTTTCAAGTGCACGAGGATCGCAACCGGGTCCGGTGGTTCTGCACCAGCTCGGGTATTGCACGCCTGGTAAACGGCTCGTTCCAGAAGCTCGCACCGTTTGGCCATCTCCCGGAAGAGGCGGCCTTTCGGATTTACGAGGACCCACAAGGGAATTTGTGGACCAATAAAGCGTCAGGACTGTTTCGAGCGAGCGACAAGGGCGTGGAAGTTGTGGCGTTGGGCGTGCACGCGAGGTACGTGTACTCGGATATAAATGGCGATCTCTGGGTGGCTACCAGCAGCGAGGGACTGCTTCGCTTCAAAAACCGCACCTTTAAGATGTACACCCCGGCCGACGGACTCCCAGCCTCTAATATCCCGATGGCCGTGTTGGCAACGCACGACGGAACGCTTTGGGTGGGCAGCAATTGCGGGGGCCTTTCGCGTTTTGACGGCGAGCGTTTCAAGACCTATAGCGAGAAGGATGGGTTGCTGAATTCCTGTGTCTGGAGCCTGGCGGAAGACGCGAATCACGATCTTTGGATTGGCACCTGGGGCGGCGGCCTCTTCCGATTTCGCAATGGCCGCTTCACCCAGTATTCGACTCCGCAGGGGCTGCCCAGTGTTGTCGTGCTTAGCCTGGCGCCCGCGCAGGACGGATCGCTCTGGATTGCGACCACTGCCGGCTTGAGCCACTTGCAGAATGAGCATTTCCACAACTACACCACGGCGGACGGGCTCTCCAGCGATCGCATTCTCACCGTGGTCCAGGACCATGACGGTGGCATTTGGGCGGCGACCGATGTGGGCATCGATCACTTGTCAGGTGATCACTTTGTCCCAGTGCAGGGAGCCTCCGCGGCGGGAGAGGTTCCTTACGGCCCACTCAAAGAAGACACCTTCGGCAATCTCTACGCATTTTCGTCGATAAACGGCATCAGCCGCATCCAGGACAATCGGCTCATTGGCGTGAGTCGAGCGCTGCAACCCGCGGGGATGGTGGAGTCCCGCGATCATGACTTGTGGTTTAGCGGACGAGACGGCATCTATCGGATTGCGGCCGGTGACCTCAGACGCGCCGAACTGGATCCTGATTCACCGGTTGATTACACCTCCTTTGGCCAGGCGGACGGCCTTGAGACCAGGGAGTGCACCACCGGGCAGCCCAACATCGCGATCACCCCGGACGATAAGCTCTGGGTCGGAACGCTGAAGGGGCTGGCCATGCTGGACCTGCGGCGGCAGTTCAAGAGGGATGGCAAACCCGCAATCCTTATGGACGAGGTGGACGTTGGAAAAACCAAGAGCAATCCCGGCAGCGAACTGGTGCTGGAACCTGGCAAAGCCCACGTGGAGCTGCACTTTACCGCCGTCGATCTCGCCTCGCCGGAAAACGTCCACCTGCAGTACCGGCTCGACGGTGTGGATGCGGCATGGTTCGATGCCGATTCGACCCGCACCGCAACCTACACTGACATTCCCGCCGGTGTTCATTCCTTCCATATCCGTGCCAGTAATGGGGACGGCGTTTGGGATCACGAGGGCATCGTCTACAACATCACCCAGAAACCGTTCTTCTACCAAACGGTCACATTTCAGTTGGCAGCATTCGTGGCGGGAGTTTTGCTGCTGGTTGGTTTGTACCAGCTTCGTGTACGCCAGGCTGCGGCGCGGCTAAGTGCGCGGCTGGAAGAACGATTGTCGGAACGGGAACGCATCGCCCGCGATCTACATGACACGCTGTTGCAGGGCTTCCAGGGGCTCATTCTTCGCTTTCATAACGCGATGCTGGAGATCCCGGAGCGTGAGCCCGCGCGGCAAATGATGGAAACTGCGCTCGACCGCGCTGATGAGGTCATGGCGGAAGGGCGGGACCGGGTGGTCAGCTTACATCCGTCCTTCGACAAATTCGGTGACCTGGCGCAAGCTCTAGCCCGGGCCGCGATTGAGATCGCGGACGGCAACGAAGTGAAGATCTCTGTGACCACCGAGGGCCAGGTGCAAACGTTGGATCCAGTGGCTTTGGACGAAATTTACTGTCTTGGGCGGGAAGCCATGGTCAATGCGTTTCGCCATGCGCAGGGACAGAGCATTGAAGTAGAAGTGGACTACGCATCCTGGGAATTGCGCCTGCGGGTTCGTGACGACGGCCGCGGCATTGACCCGAAGATTCTCGAAACCGGCCGCCCCGGCCACATTGGCTTGGCCTCCATGCGCGAGCGCGCGGAGAGAGTCGGCGGCCAACTGGATATCATCAGCGGACCGGGCGCGGGCACGGAAATTGAATTGAAAGTTCCAGCAGCGAATGCCTACCGCGGAATTCTGGTTGAGTCACCCTGGCGGCGTCTGTGGCATTTCACTCAGAGCCGGCTTTAGTGTTTTGAGCCACCCCTAAAGGAGTAGACAAAGTTAGCTCCAGATGGGGTAGCCGACTTCGCCGCTATGCCGCAATATCAGACCATCCGGAGGCTTCCCCGATGGCACTCCTTCATTCCCAGGTCTGGAAATCAAAGTCTGCTCGCAAATCTGAATGTGTGACAGCTGCCATGATGAGGCGTCTGCGAAGCTACGGTTGCCCTGAGTCTGTCGAGCCGGGGGGCCACCTCTTCCAGCAGGGAGAGAGGCTGGTGGATTTTTTTGTTGTGGAGCAGGGCGAACTGGAACTCTACGAACGGAAAGGACGAGCCTCGTGCGAGGTGGACTCTACCCTGGGGAAGTTCCACTTCACGGGCGAGCTCGATTTGCTGAACGACCGCCCTTCCCTGCTGAACTGTCGCGCGGTCAGAAGTAGCCGCGTTCTGCGCATCTCTCGAGAATCCGTTCGCACATTGATGCGCACCGAACTGGATATCGCTGAGTTGATCCTTACCGAATGGATCATTCGGCGCGCTCGCCTGGTGAACCATCGCCAGGGAGGGATCATCGTTGTGGGCGATAGCCTTGCGGCTGAGACCATGCGTATCGAGCGGTTCTTAATTGGCAATGGCCACCCGCATCAGTTGATCGACTCCAATCTAAATCTGGAAGCGGAAGTTCTGCTGCGGGCTTTGGACGTGGAGCCGGACCAGTTGCCGGTGGTATTTTTCTCTGACGGCACGACGCTGCGGAAACCCGCAAATACCGTGTTGGCCAACAAGCTGGGATTCGATCAGGACCTGGGTGAGCATACGGATTATGACCTTGCGGTCGTCGGCGGCGGACCGGCCGGACTTGCCGCAGCCGTGTATGGTGCTTCGGAGGGGCTCACGACGCTGGTGATCGAGGGAACAGCCCCGGGAGGGCAGGCGGGTACCAGTTCCAAAATCGAAAACTATCTTGGGTTCCCGACCGGTGTATCCGGTTACGACCTGGCCCAAAACGCCACCGTACAGGCGCAGAAATTCGGTGCACGCTTTGCCATCTCGCGCGATGTTACGGATATTCAACCAGCCGGCAACGGGTACTCTCTTTCTCTCGAAGGGGGCAAGACGATCTTTGCGCGTGCCATCGTTGTCGCCACCGGCGCTCGATACAAGCGCCTGGATGTCCCTAACTACAGGAAGTTCGAATACCAGGGCGTGCACTATGCCGCCACCGCCATGGAAGCGGCCAGATGCGTTGGTAAGGAAGTTGTTGTGGTCGGGGGCGGTAACTCCGCCGGCCAGGCTGCTCTGTTTCTTGCCCTATCGGCCAGCCATGTTCATCTACTAGTCCGTGGCGAAGGTCTCAAGGCCACCATGTCTGCCTATCTTATCCAA
Organism: uncultured Acidobacteriaceae bacterium; assembly: GCA_963721125.1. Classification (GTDB taxonomy): domain Bacteria; phylum Acidobacteriota; class Terriglobia; order Terriglobales; family Acidobacteriaceae; genus PALSA-350. The sequence continues at coordinate 1,921,181 of CAVRHZ010000002.1, forward strand.
CGGATTGCATCTTCCAATCGCATCACACTTCATCCCCACAGCGAAGTCGTTTCCCTCGATGGAGATAGTCATCTGCGCAGCGTAACCTGGTGCAACCGCGTGTCCTATAAGTCGCGGAGCTGCCAGACGGGCAACATGTTTGTCATGATTGGAGCCCTCCCCAACACCGAATGGCTTCACGGCAGGCTCGACCTGGATGCGAATGGCTTTGTGATGACGGCGCCCGGCGATCGCGAGGGCTGTGTCTTTCAGACCAGTCTTCCCGGCATTTACGCGGTGGGTGACGTGCGCTCCGGTTCAGTGAAACGCGTCGCGAATGCTGTGGGAGAAGGATCTGTCGTGGTGTCGTACGTGCATCGTTATATTGCGGGGCAGAAGACGCAGGAGATGGAAAGAGAAGCGGTGATTGCTTAGAAGATGGGGGCTTAGTCAGCCCTCGATGAAGCCTCGTCTTACGGCGATCATCACGGCATGGGTGCGGTCATTTGCGTTCAGCTTGGAAAGGATGCTGCGCATGTGCCCTTTGACCGTATCCTCAGAAATTACCAGGCGGTCAGCGACTATCTTGTTGGAGCAACCTTCTCTGACCATGCGCAACACTTCAATTTCGCGCGCCGACAGCGCGTCTGAACTCAGATGACTGGCCAGTTCTGAAGCGATCTCGGCGGGTATGCGGCTCTTGCCGGAGTGAACCGTGCGTATGGTGTCTACCAGCTCTTTGCGCAGCATGCTCTTAAGCAGATACCCCTTGGCGCCGGCCTTCAACGCGCGCGTTGCCTGCACATCCCCGGCATAGGTAGTGAGCACCACACAGCGTGCGCCGGGCCATTTTTCAAGGATCGCGCTAATGGTTTCGATGCCATTCATCCCCGGCATCTGCAGGTCGATCAGAGCCACATCCGGCCTGAGCTTGGCAAACGCCTCGATGGCCTCGTAACCATCGGATGCTTCGCCCACCAACTCCATATCGGGCTGCCGATGCAGCACGTTGGCGATCCCTTCGAGGATCAAGGGATGGTCGTCGACGGTCAGGATTCGAATTCGATTGGCGCTCACCGATGTTGTGCCCATGGCCTCTGCCTCCCTTCCAACTACCGCGCGCGGGGGCCGACTACCAACCGGCGCCTTCCATAAAGTCTTGCATCGACAGAATAGGCGCCGGCCCCTAACAGACCAATAGCGACCAGTATAGCGATCATGAGTGCATTGATCCCAAATGCATCTATCCCAGGTTGGCGGCAAACCCAGAAAGTGCACAAAGAGACCACCACCGCCGATGTGGCGGCCAGGGGGGTGTACCAACCCACGATGATCAGGACTGCGGCGATCCGCGAGAGAGCCAAAAGCACGTCTGTCTCCGGCCCGGGACAAAGCCGCGCGCTTGATATCAGGGCGGCGGCGACCGCCAGTCGAAGAATCAGCAGCGCGAGGCCCGCGCTTCGATTGGGAAACGTGCCCAGAAGCCGTTGCATACACCACTCCAACGATCATGCTACGAACATCGCGCTCAAAGTGGGAACTGCTTTAGGACTCCTGCGCGGTAGTCATTTCGTGTAGTAGGCGCCGCAAAAACCTGTTTTTCGCTGTGGAACGCGATGGCAAAAGACAACAGGCATTTACGAGAAGATGAACCAGGTCCTGCTCCCAAAAAGAGCTAGAATGCTTCAAAACACGGTGCGGAGCGGCTCATGCGACCAAGCAAGGGCAGTGGCAAGATTGGGCAAGGTGAAGTTTACGTACTCGATCCGAGCGCGTTAGAGATCGGTGATATCGTTCTTAGCACTGACCCAACCGACACCGTAAGCCGCCTCATTCGTCTGACCACGGGAGGAAATTACAGTCACGCCGCAATCTGCACGCGGGTCGGCCTCTTGATGGAGGCAACAACGACGAAAGACTGGGAGGGCGGCGTCCGACGTTCCAGCATCATGCGGATCGTGGCTGGTGATCCGGCATCCCTTCGCATTTTAAGACTTCGCCAGGAGATTCCGAACCGTGACGCCATCGCCAAAAAAGCCGCAGCCACCGCTGAGTGGATGTTGGACCGGTTTTACTGGAGCACAGGGGTCTTCTGGTTCCTTCCCTACAAGTACCTGACCAATAAAATTCCAGCGAATGAGCGCCAAGGGTTTTTCTGTTCGCACCTGGTCGCTGAGGGGTACAAGAGGGCCGAACTTGAGTTACTTCCTGGGGTCAGGCCGGAGCAGACCACGCCGGTCGCATTTATCCGTTCTGACAAACTTGAAGATGTGACCGATAAGGTGCTGCGGGTGGAGAACGAAGAGCTCGCACGTGCTAACGCGCCGAGTGATGACGAGTCTCCGCATACTGAGATAGAGCAGGCTATCAACCAAGAGATCTTGTCTGATCCGGCCGTGCATCAGATTGTCGCGCGATATGGCGAAAAACCTCCAGCCGGCTACTGGGACCTTCTCACTATTCTGGCCAGGACCAAGGATCCGCAGCTCGACAAAATCGTGGCGGCGGGAGTTGACCGGGTTGCGAGTGGTTATGGGCAAGCATTTAAGCGGTATGGATTTACCAAAGACCAATTGCGGCACGTGGAGGAAGCTCTCAAAGCCGGGGAACCGAGTCTGGCCGCAATCGAGGATCAGTTACGTGTTTTGGAACGCAGCCGCACAATCCTGAAGCAGGATGTGCAAGACCGCGAAAAGGACGTAAAGCAAAATCGAGTCGTGGCGCGGCGAACTCGAAGTTTGAAGACATTCGTAAAGCGATTGTCTTTTTCCAAGGAGTACCTAACGTTCATGCGCGGGCAATTGATGCTCCTGCAACGACACATCAAAGTTCTTGAGAGTGCTCGATCAGCGGCCCTACTCCGAGAGCAGATCAACGGAGAAGAAGGTGAGCGAGAGAACTAAATCGCTGAACCAGCCGGACGATCCTGGCTATATAACAAGCAGGCCGGCAATTGGCGCGCCGGGTTACCAGGAGATTCTGGCCGCATGGCAGGAGTAATTGCTCACAGGAGCGATGAGGGAAACCGGGTAGGCCCAGGTCCGGCCTGGCCCAAGAGATCTTGGGCCAGGCCGGGCTGCGCTGTTACGAAGGTGAAGTTAGACGACGGACGGCAAGAGGTCGTACCGATCCAGGTTCATCACCTTATTCCAGGCGGCGACGAAATCCTTGACGAACTTCTGGTGTGAATCGGCACAGGCGTAAACCTCCGCTGTGGCGCGTAGTTGGGCGTTGGAGCCGAAGATGAGGTCGGCGCGGGTAGCCTTCCACTTCACCGCGCCGGTCTTACGGTCGCGGCCCTCAAAGGTGTCCTTCGAGTCCGTGGTGGGCTTCCACTCGTACTTCATGTCCAGCAGGTTCACGAAGAAGTCGTTGGTCAGTTTCTCCGGACGTTCGGTGAAGACGCCAAACTTCGTGCCCCCGAGGTTGGTGTTGAGCATGCGCAGACCGCCGATCAGCACGGTCAGCTCCGGCGCGGTCAAGCGCAGTAGCTGAGCCTTGTCCAGGAGGGCGACCTCGGCCGGCTCCGAGCTCTTGTAGCCGTAGGAGCGGAAACCGTCGACCTTGGGCTCGAGCGGCGCAAAGGACTCAGCGTCGGTTTGTTCCTGCGAGGCGTCTGTGCGGCCGGCGAGGAAGGGGACGGTGGTGGTGATACCGGCATCCTTAGCCGCCTTCTCGACACCCGCAGCCCCCGCGAGGACGATGAGGTCGGCCAGCGAGATCTTCTTACCGCCGGTGGCGGCCGCATTGAACTCGCCCTGGATCTTCTCGAGCGTCTTCAGCACGCGGGCTAGCTGGGCAGGCTGGTTGACCTCCCAGTCCTTTTGCGGTTCAAGGCGGATGCGGGCGCCATTTGCGCCGCCACGCTTGTCGGAGGCACGGAACGAGGAGGCCGAGGCCCAAGCGGTCGAGACCAGCTCAGAGACGGAGAGGCCAGAGGCGAGCACCTTTGCCTTGAGGGCGGCGACATCCTGATCATTGACCAGCGGGTGGTCGACCTTGGGGACGGGGTCCTGCCAGATAAGCTCCTCGGCCGGAACCTCAGGCCCGAGATACCGGGCGCGCGGACCCATGTCGCGGTGAGTCAGTTTGAACCACGCACGGGCGAAGGCGTCGGCGAACTTCTCCGGGTGCTCGTAGAAGTCACGGGAGATTTTCGCGTAGGACGGGTCCGAAAGCAGCGCCACATCGGTAGTCAGCATGGCTGGCTGCTTCTTCTTGTTGGGGTCGTGGGCGTCGGGCACGGTGTTGGCGCCCGCGTCCCCTTTGGGCTTCCACTGATTCGCGCCGCCCGGACTCTGGGTGAGTTCCCATTCAAATTTAAAGAGGTGGTCGAAGAACCCGTTGGACCACTTTGTGGGCGTGGTGGTCCAGGTAACCTCGAGGCCGCTGGTAATCGCGTCTCCGGCAATGCCGGTCTTGTAGGCGCTGGTCCAGCCGAGGCCCTGGTTTTCAATCGGCGCTCCTTCGGGCTCCCTGTCAAGATGGGTGCCCGGTCCGGCGCCGTGGGTCTTGCCGAAGGTGTGGCCGCCTGCGATCAGCGCGACCGTCTCTTCGTCGTTCATGGCCATGCGGCCGAAGGTGACACGGATGTCTTTGGCCGCACTTGCGGGGTCTGGCTTGCCCTCGGGGCCTTCAGGGTTCACATAGATGAGCCCCATGGTGGTGGCGCCGTACGGGTTGGCCAGCTCGCGGTCTCCGGAGTAGCGCTTGTCGGTGCCCATCCAGGTGGCTTCGGCGCCGAAATCGACATCGTGATCGGGCTCCCAGGTGTCCGGGCGGCCGCCGGCGAAGCCGAAGGTCTTGAAGCCCATCGTCTCCAGCGCGACGTTGCCGGCCAGGATCATCAGGTCGGCCCAGGAAATTTTCTTGCCGTACTTTTGTTTCACCGGCCACAGCAGCCGGCGAGCGCGGTCGAGGTTGACATTGTCAGGCCAGCTGTTGAGAGGAGCGAAGCGCTGCTGACCGCGCCCGCCGCCGCCGCGGCCGTCGTAGGTGCGGTAGGTGCCGGCTGAGTGCCAGGCCATGCGAATAAATAATGGACCGTAGTGACCGAAGTCGGCGGGCCACCAGTCCTGCGAGTCGGTCATGACAAAGGCCAGATCTTTCTTGAGACCTTCGTAGTCGATGCTCTTAAACTCCTTGGCATAGTCGAACTCTGCGCCCATGGGGTCGGAAAGCTCGGAGTGCGCATGGAGCAACTCCAACCTGAGATGGTTTGGCCACCAGTCACGATTGGTACGCGGGCCGCTCGGTGCAGCTCCGGGGCCGGCTACGGACTGCCCGTGGTCGACCGGGCATTTGGCTGCGGATGCTTGCGCGTTCACTTCGGATTTCGCTTCGGACGTAAATTCGGTTCCTTTGCTCGCCATCGAGTCTCTCCTTCAGTGTTGTGGTCTTGAATGTTTGGGTTTAATGGCAGGCCATTTCACCACGAGCCTGCCCGCTTTTACCGATTCTGACGCGCACCGCGCTTCGGCGCGCATTGAGTGCAAAGTCCTCGGAAAATGAGTTCGCAATCGCGAACGATTCGCTTGCCCAGGGAGCGCGCAGCAGGCCTGGGCACGTCGTACCAGTCGATGTCCTCTACGTTTCCGCAGCGGTCGCAGATGAAGTGATGATGCAGCAGGCCTTTGGCATCGAATCGCGCGGCGCGGCCCTCGACCGCCACTTCACGGACCAGGCCTGCGCGCACCAGGTCACGCAGATTGTTATAAGTGGTGGCTCTTGAAGAGCGGGGATCGGTGCGATTCACGGCTTCGAAGATCTCGACGGCGGTGGGGTGCCTGTTCTGCTCCATCAAGAAGGCCATCACGGCATAGCGCTGCGGAGTACAACGCAACCCGCCGCTTTCCAACGACCGTTTGATCGCCTCGGTGTCCACCGCAAATTAGACTATCTCTAACTTGATATTTAGGCAAGACAGGGCTTCCTGGCCGCTGTGGAAAAGAGCGATGGGAAAGGGCTTTATGAGAGATCCCGGCGTGTTTGGCTTGTGGCTTGACGGGTCAGCGGCAGCAGGTTGCCTGAAATTCCGTCTCACGATCATGTTGCGGTCGCCACTCCAAAACTGCAGCTTACCTGGCTGCGACATTGGCGGCCCGTTTTCAACTCGCGAACGGCCTGGTCTACGGAGGCGGCGGAGGCATTGCCAACCCAACGATGTCCGGACAGTGGACAGTGCTGCGTTGGGGCCAGGATGGGCGGGCGCTGTTGTCCTCGACGGAAAATTATGCGACCGATCAGACGGCGGTAGTGGTGATGCTTCTGAGCCGTCCGTTTGTGACTCCGCAACTGCCCAATTACCCATGCGCAGAAATGTGCGAACTAAGATAACTAAGCGGACTAAGTCCCCGCGAAGTCGAACGATTTGGCAAGGTTGTCAAATAAGTCCTTTGTTTCGTCAAGATGATCAAGATGATCAAAGCAATTAATTTGATCATCTTGATCGGAGAGGCCGTCATCGGGGATCATTTTTTTAAATAAAAGTGCGCTAAAAGCGCTATAAGCCCCCGTTTCATTGCCGGCTTGCCGATGCTGCTCGATCGGGGACACTCCTGCTCCGGAATTTAGACAGGCTTCGCTTACGCTGGTTTCCGGTGGTATCTTCGAAGTTGTCAAAAGGGCTCAATCAAGAGAACGCACTAGGCGCACCCTGCTCAGGCTGTAACTTCTGCTCTCCACAGGCACCCTCGCGGGGCACAGGAATGTTGCGGACAGGCGTGATCCGTCGCTTTGGTGTCACATTTACTGTTGCGATTACCAGGTCATCACGCCGACATGTGCTGATGCTTTTCCCGGTGGTTGGTGGCAGTGCACGGGTCGAACGCGCCGGTGCAGGGCCAAACAGGGCCATTGTGGCAATACGGCCCTGGCATATGTCCTTGCTTTCACAATAGTACGGTTTTTGGGCCGCGTCCAGAGCGGGAGAAAATTATTTGGTAAACATGGCGGCGCATTGTAACTTCATCGTCCCGACAAGGAAGTGATTGCCGGTGAGGCCTACGCGAGACGGACCTTCTTGCGGAAGGCTGAAGCGGAAGTAGTAAACTATGGCGATGGCGGTCGATTGGTTGGAAATGATGCAAAGGCTAGCTGCAGGCGCGAGAGCGAAGGTCGCAGAGGACCGCCGCAGACTTGAAGAGCTGCAGGCACAAAGGGCCGATGCGCGCGGTGGCATCGAAGCCCCCGCCCCCGGTCGGTGAGCCGACCGACTCTGACCATCATTGCCGGTGCAAACGGAGCCGGAAAGAGTACGCCTACCGCCGGAAGCCCTGGCACGTTCGCCGCAATTCCTCTCTTGGACCCGGACGCATTCGCAAACACGCTCCCTTCGAGCGGGCTGGGATTGTCGATCATTGCAGCGGGCAAAGAGGTTCTTCGTTTAACAAAGGAACACCTCGAGCGGAGAGAGAGTTTTGCTGTTGAGACGACTCTCTCTGGCAAGAACTACCTGCGAATGATGGAATATGCGAGGGGCATCGACCGAGGCTTTGAGGTGGTTCTCATTTACATCGGGACCGAAAGCGTTGAGATCAACCTGGCTCGGATCGCCAAGCGGGTTCTGGGAGGTGGTCACAACGTTCCTGAGATGGACGTTCGTCGGCGCTATCTCCGTAGTCTTCAGAATCTGCCGGCCGCTGCGATAGCTGATCGAGTTTTACTTTTCTTGGTCCTGGCCATAAGCTCACCCTCGATGGATTCTCTCACCGATGATTCGCAGGGCGGTGGAATATCAAAGGCGAATAGGATCAGGCGCCCCGGTGAGCGCCAGGTATTGATGGATGTCGTGTTTAATGCACTGGCCCGTCGCCTTCGCTATCTCACGATCAGGGTGACGGTTCCCGAACTTGTCACCTGGTGGGTTTGGGGTGCGGTGGTTTGCGTAGATTGACCACCGCCGCATCCGCCCGCGGTGGCGAAGGCCGCCATCAGCAGACCAATCGATACGACGATCCAGACATGTCCATTTTTGCGCGATTTCCTCAGCCTCAGCGACGCCAACAGCATGGGCAATAGCACCAGCGCGGTCGCGGCTCCAGGAAGCGTCTCTACAAACACCAGCGTAATCTCGTATGTGGCAGGTGGTGTACCTGCGGCTGTGGTAATCACCACCGAGCTGCTTGCCGCGGAGTAGCTGCAACCCGCCCCCACCGGCAGGTTCAGGCACTTCACGCTGACGTTGGTTGCGGAAGCCGGCAACGTGACCGGGTAAGTCGCCGTTCCTCCAGCGGGCACCGTCAGTGAACCTGTCGGCAAGGAGGGCGGCGTGTTGCTTCCGGCCGTATCGATCTCAAACGCAAGCGTGTTCGAGCTTCCCCCACCCGGCGGCTCCGTTAGTACCGCTACGGAAGCGGTGCCGGCATTTGCCACATCACCGGCGGGAACCTGCGCGGTTAGCTGCGAAGCATTTACGAATTGCGTCGCAAGCGCGGTCGTTCCCCACATCACCGTGGACGCCGGCGCGAATCCGCTCCCGTTTACCGTTAGCGTAAACACTGCGCCACCCGCCGCCACGAACGCGGGGGAAAGGCTGCCCAACGTCGGGGCGGGCGCATTTGGGACGATCACATAGGCAGCTTTGGCGACGGCGCTGTCGTTATAGTTCGCGGCAACCGCGATGGCGCTGATGGTCTCGGTCGCGCTCACCGTGATCGGGCCCGTGTAAGCCGTGGAGGCCACGGAAGGCGCGCTGCCATCCGTGGTGTAATAAATCGTCGCGCCGGGAGTCGTATCCGTAATGGTTACGTTCTGGGGCGTTGCATAAGTGCCCGCTGCGACGCTGAACACCGGCGTGGCCGTTGTCTGCGATACGAATGTCACCTTCCGCACACGGCTGTTGTACGAGTCCACGAAATACAGGTTGCCCGTTGCATCGAAGGCTATGCTGTACGGTGCATTCAATTCGGCGGCGGTTGCCGCGCCGCCATCTCCGCTGAACCCGGTGAGGCCGATTCCTGCGACTCTGGTGATGATCCCGGTCGAGGCATTTACTTCGCGAATCTCATTCCCCCAACTGCCAACATAAAAGTTGCCGGCTGCGTCCAGGCTCACACTTTCCGGCTCGATCAGAGCGTTGGTAGCGGGACCGCCGTCTCCTGTATTGCCTGGCAGGTCCTGGACCCCGGCGACGGTAGAAATGATTCCGGTTGCAGCAGCTACTTTGCGCACCACAGCGTAAGTTGCGATGAAGAGATTGCCCGACTGATCCACAGCCACGCCATACGGGGTTGCGAGGCTTGCCCCAGTGGCCGGTCCGCCGTCGCCGGTTGAACCATAGGTTCCGTTCCCGGCCACCGCGGCGACCTGTCCGGTTGCCGCCGTTAGCTTCCAAACCGTGTTGGCCGCCTGGTCGGCTGCGTAGACGTTCCCTGAACGGTCGACTGCCACCGCGATGGGAAAAGTGACGCCGGTTCTTAAGCCATCATTATTGACCGGCCCCATCACCGTCGACATGATGCCCGTGCTCGCCGTAACTTTTCTCACCGATTCGTTCGCTAAATCGGCAATATAGAGGTTGCCGGCCGAGTCGAGAGCGAGCCCCCGGGGGCTGGCCAGGGTGGCATCGGTCGCCGCTCTACCGTCGCCTGGATATGTCCCTGTGCCACCTCCCGCATAGACGGATGCAACGCCGGTGCTCGCAGTAACTTTCCAAACGACCTTATTGGTGAGATCGCTGACGTAGGTATTTCCGGATGCATCGACAGCAATACCGACAGGCTCTCCGATTTCGGCGGAAATTGCCGGGCCTCCTGCACCGTAAAAACCCGATATACCATTGCCTGCCAACGTGGTGACCACAGGCGAGGACGAGGTGACGGAGTACGTTGCCGACGTCACGTTGCCGGCAAGGAAACCGGGCGCCACGGCAATCGCCTTGAGCGTAACCTGGCCGGTGATGTTGATCGGGAGACTGTAGCCGCTATCGGAAGCCGCCGGTGTGGGAGTCGACCCATCCGCCGTCACGTAGATTGAAGCGCCTGGTATGTTCGAGGAAATGGTCACCGTCTGCGGGCTCGCGTAGGTTCCTCCCGAAACACTGAAGGTAGGAGCCGCCGCTTGCGTAGCCGGAGGTGCGGCCGCCGCTAGTACTTTCCGGACCCGCCCGCCGTCTGTTTCGGCAATATAGAGATTGCCCGCATTGTCATTGGCGATGCCCTGGGGCCCGCACAGCGACGCCGCAGCCGCTAATGCTCCATCGCCTGCCAGTCCGCCACACTGCCGGCCATCACCGGCCACAGTGTTGATGATTCCCGTTGTCATATCTACTTTGCGGATTGCGGCATTGAGGGTATCGGAAAAATACAGGTTCCCAGCGGCATCCAATACAACCGAGGTCGGCTGGTTGAGCTGGGCGCTGGTGGCCGGTCCGCCATCGCCGTAATAGGTGGGAGTCAGGAGGGTGGTCCGGTCCGTGCCCGCGACGGTGGTGATGATGCCCGTCGCCCCATTCACTTCGCGAATCCTGTTATTGCCGGTATCCGCGATGTACAAATTACCCTTCGCATCGAAAGCCAGGCCTAAGGGATCAGCCAACTGTGCGCTGGTGGCCGCGCCGCCGTCGCCCCCATAGCCATAGCTTCCAGTTCCGGCAAATGTGGTGATGATGCCCGTCGCGTCGGTTACCTTGAGAACTGTGTTTGTTGTGCTGATGTAAACATTGCGCGATGCGTCGATGGTAATGCCGCCGATTTGACCAAGGACCGCGCTGGTTGCGGGGCCGCCGTTGCCCGTCCCCAGCGATCCCGTCCCCCCTCCTGCGTACGTACTGATGATTCCTGTTTTGAGATTCAGGAGCCGGACCAATCCGCTAAGATCGGCAATAAACAGGTTGCCGTTCTGATCCAGTGCAAGCGCGCCCGGCCACTCGAACTCCGCACTGGTTGCGGGGCCGCCATCCCCGGAAATGCCAAATTTTCCTGTTCCAGCAATCGTGCTGATGGTTCCCGTTCCCGCCGCAACCTCACGGACCACATGGTTGTTTTGGTCGCTGATGTACAGGTTTCCCGCACTATCCCTGGCCACCCAGGCGGGAAAGTCCAGTTGTGCCAACGTCGCCGGTCCGCCATCTCCACTATAACCATCTGAACCGCTTCCGGCAGCCGTGTAGAGCAACGAAACCGCAGCAGTGCCGATGTAATACTGGGCCGATGCCAGTGAACTCGGCGCATATCCCGATGCGATGGCAATGGCCAGCAGGTTCTCTGAAGAAGACACCGTGACCGGAGCGCTGTACACGTTGGAGGTCAGGTTGGGCGGGGAACCATTCGTCGTGTAGTAAATGGTGGCGCCGGCATTGGAGTCGCTGATTGTTACCTTTTGCGCCGACGGGTAATACCCTGCTGCAAGTGAAATCGCCGGCGCCGGCGTCGACGGTAGTTGCAGATTGTATTCCGCGTTCACGTAATTGCTGTTCTGGTAGCCGTTTTCCTGCGCGTAGGCCTGGATGAATGAGACGCCCTCAGTAGCCACTGTGATGGGCCCGGTGTACGGTACAAACCCCTGGGTCGAAGATGATTCGTAATAAATCGTCGCGCCGGGTGTCGCATCCGTGATCGTTACCTGGATGCTCGACAGATAGGTCCCCGGCGTCGGAGTCATCACCGGATCCGCCACTATTGCCTGAAGCGTCGTGCTCTGCGAAACACTGGATCCGAAGTTCGGATCGCCTGGAAAACTCGCTACCACCTGGTGGGTCCCAGGGCCTGCCGGCGCGACCGAATTGACCGTTGCTGTGGCCTGCCACTGGCGCGCCAACAGCACCTCCGCGGTGCCGTAATAGAAACTCGCCGAAGCAACGTCCGTGGCCCCATCACTGTTGAAATCTGCCGTGGTTGCACTTGAGCAGCAGGGCAATGCCGCGGATCCTATGGAGATTTCGCTGAACGTTCCGTCGCCTTTTCCCTGCAGAACGCTGATGGTGGTGCCGTTGATTTGCGCGCCGAGAAACAAATCGGCGATCCCGTCACCGTTGAAATCGCCTGTCGTAAACAGGAACGGCGTGATCCCGATGGTGGAAGAAGTAAGATTGGGACTGGCCTGGAAGCTCCCGTCCCCGTTGCCCAAGAAGACGGCAACCTGGGAACTTGCGCCGTAGAGCGAGAGAGCCAAGTCCAGTTTTCCGTCGCCGTTGTAGTCACCTGTAGTTAACAACGTCGCACTGTTCAGGCTTATGGGAGTACCCGGCGCCTTGGTAAATGTTCCATCCCCGTTGCTCAGGTAAACGGAGACCTGGTGCGGTCCGCCGTCTGCAATTAGTAAGTCCGACAGTCCATCGCCATTCAGATCCGCCGTATCCAGCGAAAGGAAGACCGCCGCCTCGAAGATATTCGTCGTAGTCACGGGAACCTGGGTGAAGGTGCCGTCCCCCTTACCCAGCAGGATCACCAGATAGTATCCGCCGCTGACGGCCAGGTCCGGAAAACCATCACCGTTAAAATCTCCCGCGACGACGGGGTCATTTCCATAGTTCGTATAGAAGGCGCCTTGCGGGGACACGGTGAAGGTCCCATCGCCGTTCCCCAGCAAAACCGTCAGCGAAGCGCTGAGTTCATCCGATAGCAGTATGTCCGGGTGGCCGTCTCCATTAAAATCCTGCACCAGTGCAGGCTTGCCCACTGCCGTAATCGGATTCCCGGTAACCGGATTGAAGTTCCCCGCGCCATCTCCCAGGAGGATCGTAGGCGAGTCGGTTGGGCTCGCCGCGTTGAGTCCAACAGCGATGTCCATATTGCCGTCGCCATTGAAATCAGCGGCCACAATTCCGGAGGGCTCGTTGCCCACCGCGGAGGTGGGCCCTGCAGCCAGTGCCTCGACAACCGGATCGCCCAGGGATGCTGTCGCCAGCACCGAGTTGTTGGCGCTGAGATCCGTGAACGAGATCGTTCCCGACGGTCCGGCCGGGCTTTTTGCCGAGCCGCTCACAGTTGCTGTCAGTGAATAATTTCCAGCAAATCCGCTCTGCGCGATGACTGTTCCCGAAGGAAAAGCGCCCGTTACGGAGACCGTAGCTGTGTTGGAACTGCTGGCTGCCCAGTTGATGGTGCCAAGAAACTCGGCCTTGTAGGTATGGGCGCCGGGGGCGGGACGCAGTTTGATGGTGGCCGTGCCTGCGCTTGTTACTTGTGCCGTTGCCAGCACGTGGATATCCGTACAGTACGTTGCGGAAGCATCGCAGAAGTTCACCTGGCCTGCTTTGATCGTCCCTGAAGCTGAGGTCACAGCCGCGGTGAGCGCAATCGTGGTGCCTGCGGTGATGTTCGCGGCGCTGCCTGAGGCTGTGGTAGCGGTCAATGTCGTCGTGGTCACGGGGGCGGCGGCGGCAGTCGCTGTCAAGCTGGTTGCCAACGTGATTGCCAAAACGCCGGTCCATGCAGCGGCAAGCGGGGCGGCAAAATATCGGTCTAACAACCCAGGGCGCGAGACATTCCCAGTGCAAAGACGCAGCATCGTCCGTCCATTCTCTGATGGAAGTTAAAATTCCGTGCGCGATGAGAATGCGAACGGTCCCAATTCGCCGGATAGTGACGCAAGTCTAACATCCCACAGGGGCCGGCGAGCGGATGTTGCCATTCAAGATTGATTGCCGGTCATGTAGCCTTGGGTTACAGTGGTAATTACATTCGTTACTTACGAAGTTAAAGAGACAACCGGAGCGATCATCCGGAATTCCTAACGCGGTGCTGACGCAAGGTGATCCGTCTTTCTCTCTGTCTTGAATGCCCTGGAGCGAATGCACAAATGAGCCTGGTAATGGACGCGCCTGGTTATGGAAAATTCTTTTCTTGCTCACGGATACTGCGGAAATGCATAAGTCAGCCCGTCTTGCTACGACGGCCTTGCTTGGTCTCAGAGCTGTCCAAATTAGTTGATGAACTGCATTTTGGACGGCCGAACTTGCTGGATGCGTTAAAGAGAATGCGAGCAAACCTAAATAAGGTGGATTACGGCCCTTCCATTTGTCATCCCGCCTGTCCCGGCCTGCCGTGGAACCGGAGCGCATCCGGATTTTCTGCCACGCGCCAGCAGCCACGTGTGCGGCTTTCAGTGCATGAAGTTCGCCAACGCCACCAACCTCGGTAGCGAAGTGGAGGGATTTGCGGTTTTTTTCCGGAAAGCGAATGTGCGGTGGATGAATCGTCTCCGGGCTTCACCATTAACGTAAACCGCAGATCCCTCCACTACGCTGCGCTCCGGTTCCACGGCAGGCCGGGACAGGCGGGATGACAAATTTGAAGAGCGGTGGCCCACCTGGGCGCTTACGCTCCGGTCGAGGATGACGATTCTGTGGCAAGGAGAAGGAAACAGCAGGTCCCTCCGCTACGCTGCGCTCCGGTCGAAATGACAATTTCGTTCAAAACTCGAAGACTTCGCACGAAAAATCAATACAGTCACAGCCTCTCCCACGGCGAGCCGGGGCAGGCAGGATGACGATTCTGTGGGAGAACTAACGGAACGGAGACCTTTGTGTGGGAGCCGGGGCGCACCGCAGGTCCCTCCACTTCGCTTCGCTTCGGTTCCACGGCACGCCGGGACAGGCGGGATGACAAAGTGGAGGGTGGTGCATCCATGGGGAATTGGCTAGTGGCTGAAAGAATTGTTAGGCGAGTGTCGTGGTATCCCACTCAAGCCAAAACCGGGCTTGAATGGGGCACCCAGCGGTTGTTGACGATGAAGCAATCAATAAAGTCACAGCCTCTCCCACGGCAAGCCGGGGCAGGCAGGATGACGGCCTTGTTGGAGGGTTCAAGAAAGTCTGGCCGACAGTGCCAAGCCACGAAAAATCACAAAAGTCACAAGCTCTCCGGGATGACAAATTGAAGGGCGGTGGCCCACCTTGGCATGGGTGGAGGGGGATGGACAGAGTCACCCAGCCAGGCTCTCCGCCAACTGCGTGGTACTGTGAGAATCGAGCGAAGTAGACGGATTGCCGCCGGTTAAGGAGAGCGCATGAAAAAGGTTGCCGCAGCTTGCGTGGCTGCGACATTGGCTGCCGGTTTGATGCCGGGCCTGGCACAGCAGAAGACGGGCAGCCCGACTTCGACCCCCATCAAGCACCTGGTGGTGATCTTTGACGAGAATGTTTCCTTCGATCACTACTTCGCCACCTATCCCCATGCGCTCAACCTGCCCCACGAAACACCGTTCAAGGCGCTTCCCGCAACACCTCGGGTGAATGGCTTAACGCAACAGCTGCTGGAGCGTAATCCAAACTTCTTGAATGTGAAGGTGAACCAGAGTTATGCGGTGAATCCCTTTCGCCTGGGCCCGGCGCAGGCGGCAACCGCTGATCAGAATCACGGCTACACCGAGGAGCAGCTTGCCTTCCATAGCGGCCTGATGGATTCGTTCCCGCAATATACCGGCCTTCCCGCGCTTGCAACCCAGAAACTGCATCCGGGAAGCCTGGTGGGCGCACCGCTGGAATATGTCCACCAGACCAAAGGATTGGTGATGGGCTACTTCGACGGAAATACCGTGACCGCGTTATGGAACTACGCGCAACGCTATGCCTTGAACGACAACTCGTATGCGTCGACCTTTGGACAATCGACCCAGGGAGCCATCGAGCTGATCTCCGGTCAAACCAATGGCGTGACGGACCAGATCAACGCGGCAAGTTTTTTGGTCGATGGGGGGAACGGCACCTATACCGAGGTCGATGATGGGGATCCCATCGGGGACAAGTGCTCCAGCACTTCGTGGGGGCAATTGCATTACACAGGAAACAATATCGGCCTGATGCTTAGCAAGCGGCGCGTTACCTGGGGCTGGTTCGAAGCCGGCTTCGATTTGACTAAAACAAATCCCAATGGAAGCACCGGCTGCCAGCGCAGCACACTCTCAACGGTCACCCAGGTATTGACCTCAGATTACATTCCGCATCACGAGCCCTTCCAGTACTACACGACCACGGCAAATCTGCTCCACACACGGCCTTCGTCGGTGCAGCTGATCGGCAAGGAAGGAGACGGAGCCAATCACCAGTACGACACGGACGACTTCTTCGCCGCCGTGCGGGCGGGCAACTTCCCCGCGGTTAGTTTCGTCAAGGCGCCGGCCTACCAGGATGCGCATGCCGGCTATTCCGATCCGCTGGATGAGCAGACGTGGGTGGCTACGGTGATCAACTTCCTGGAGCACCGGCCGGAGTGGAAAGACACCGCGGTGATTGTGGCCTACGACGACTCGGATGGCTGGTACGACCACCAGATGGGGCCGATCGTGAACCAGTCGACCAGCAAGGCGGATGGTTTAACCGGGCCCGGCCAATGCGGCAACGGAGGTACTTCCCTTCCCGGGCCGGCGGTCGACCATGCGCAAGGCCGGTGCGGATATGGTCCTCGCCTGCCGCTGCTGGTGATCTCTCCTTTCGCCCGGCGCAATTATGTTGACCACAGTTTGACGGATCAGACGTCGATCCTGCGCTTCATCGAAGACAATTGGCTGCATGGCGAGCGTGTGGGCGGCGGCTCCTTCGACGCCATCGCCGGCACCATCAACGCCATGTTTGACTTTGCCCATCCGGATGGGCGCCCCTACATCCTGGATAAGTCCACCGGCGAGGTTCTTACACCGTAGGCGGAAGATCCGAGCTCCACATATCTTCGATGCATTTCCAGTTGCCGTCTTCTTGCCTCTTCCATATCTCGAGCGTCTTTCCGTGGTCAGTGGTTGGCTTACCGTGGGCGTCGTTGACGGTGAGCGTATAGGTGCCCTGGGTATAGGCAAGGTCCCCCGACCGAGCCACTTCGACCGTTGTGGGCTGCCAACTGATAGCGAGACCAGGCGCCCCTAACAACGCCCCAATGTATTTGCGGATGCCTTCCTGGCTATCAACCTTCTTATCGTTTGGCGGCAGGAGCACCGCATCCTTGGCATAGAATGCAGCCCAGTCGTCGACCTTTTTCGCTTGGGCTGCCTTGCTCCAGTTTTCATCGGCTTGCCGGACCGCCGCCTCATCACCGGCCGGCGAAGACGCCGGCGGCCCGGAATTGCAGCCGAGAATGAAGAAGATGCAGGAGAAACCGAGATAGCCCGGTAATCTTTTCATAGCCGCTCCTTTGCGGTGCTGGATTGAGAACTTCGCGAGAATATAGCAGATGCATCGGGAATTTCGATGGATCGTATCCCAGCAATTGATTGGACGCGGTCCCTCAGTGCTGTCATGTTTAAGCCATGAAGACGAAATCCGTTCTTCAGATACTTCTGCTGTCGGCGGTATGGGGAGTTTCGTTCCTCATGATCCGTATCGCCGGCGAGAGCTTTCCGGCGCTCTGGGTCGCGCTCCTGCGATCTTCGCTGGGAGGCGCGCTGCTGTGGGCTGTCCTTAGTCTCGGCGGCAATCAGTTGCCTCCGCGCCGCCTGCTGCCGTGGCTGTTCACTGTTGCCCTGTTCAATAACGCCATCCCCTTCACGTTCTTCGCCTGGGGGGAGCGCACTGTGCCCAGCAACATCGCCGCCGTGATCAACGCCACGACGCCGATCTGGACGCTGCTGCTTTCCATGGCTCTGCATCGCACGCGGGCCGCTCTGCTCGCCATGGGCGGCGTTCTCTCGGCTTCGGGGGCGTGCTGGTCGTAGTCGTGAGCCGCGCCAACGATGCGGCTGCCGCCCACGTCTCCGGCGGCCTGCTTCGCGGTACCCTCTTGATTGCACTCGCGTCCCTTGGTTATGCGATCGCTACGGTCCTGGCCAAGGCCAAGTTACAGGGCCTCGATCCCATCGGACTGGCCACCACCCAGCTTAGTCTTGCCGGGCTCATGATCCTGCCGGTCGCTCTTATCGGGGCCCGCCCCTCCGCGGTGCGTCTGGCTTCGGTCGGCGCCATCGCTGTCCTGGGCTTTGCCGGCAGCGGCTTCGCTTATCTGCTCTACTACCGCCTGCTCTCCCAGGTCTCGGCTACCCACGTAGCGGCGGTTACCTATCTGCTTCCTATCTGGGGGCTGTTCTGGGGCTTATTCGCCCACGAGGCCGTCGGCTTGCTCACCTGCTTCGGTGTTGCCATCACCGTTGCCGGCCTGCTCCTTTTGAATTTGCAACCGCGGGATGTGCAGGCCACGCCGACTTCCGGTCAGCAGGATGTACCCTTGAAAAAATCCATTCCGACCTAAGGGCTGGAGATGTCCCTGCAGGACCGGTTTTCTCTGTAATCTTTCCTCAGCTTGCGCTGTCCAAATTAACGAGCAAATCCTATATCGGCGTACAGCAAGCATGTGAATTGTATGCAATCGGTGGTCTCGGAGAGAATCGGGTTGACGTTGGATGATTGCCAATAGCATTCACGTGTGGTTTAGTTCACCCAGGACTGACGTCCTGGGGCATTCTCAGTCGTCCCTTCGGGACTGATCGCGGTGGATAACCCTACCCAGGACTACCCCGGATTTCCTGTACGCTGCTCTGGACACGTCTGCGTATGCGGCTTTCTTTACGGAAAGCCGCACGAGGCTCAGTGACTCCACCAAGCTTCACAGGAAATCCGGGTCCGTCCTGGGCTATTCTCAGCCGTCCCTTCGGGACTGATTGCGACAAGCTCTGAGAGCTGATTGGTTTTCAGCAGCTGCGCTACAAATCGGGTTCACTGAAAAGAGCTAATTTGGACAAGATTGATTCTCAGCCGTCCCTGCGGGACTGATCGCGATCAGCCAGGAGAGCTGATTTGTTTTCAGCGAGTACGTTACAAATCGGACGCATCAAAAAGGTTAATTTGGACAAGAATGACTCTCAGCCGTCCTTGCGGGACTTAAATCTGAAGCGGCGGTCTAACGCGGGCTCTTCAGCCGCTGAGGTACGGCTTTCCTATGATCAGGGCGACTTCTTAATGACCAGCACCTCGATCAGCAGTTTTGATATTTCCAGTTGCGCTGCTTGCCCTCGGCGATCCACTCGATCGCGGACGCGATCCGTTTGTCCCGCGTTTCAGGGCGTTTTGCCTCGGCGATCCAGTCCACGTATTCGCGTTTGCAGCTTGGGCTGAAGGCGGCAAAGACAGAGGCGGCTTGTTTGCTTTTTTTCAAGGCGGCCGCGAACTCGGGGGGCACATCCACCGATGGCTTCTGCGGTTTCACGACTTTGCGCCGGGCAGCAATTGGGCTCGTATATTGGCCGTTGTCCACAAAAGCTGCGGCCTGGCGGATCCAGCCCAGCATCCGCTTGTCGGAGGGCAAGTCCTTTAGACTCGTTATGCGACCGAGCGAACCCATGCCGTCCTCACCCAGCACCTTGGCCTCGCGCAGCACAGCCGCGATCTCCTCGCCCCAGAAACCGAAGCTGCAATGCTCCTTGAACGCCGACATGTTGCAGAGAATCACACCACGATACTCAAAAAAGGGCCGGCTCCACTTGATCGTTTCTTCGGCGCCGGGGCAGGCCTGGTGCACTAGATCCCGCAAGTGCTCCATGATCGGCCGCGCAAACGGCTGCACCTTGTCCAGGTATGCGTCCACTTTGGGGTTCAGGGTCTGAGTCGCCATCACAAGCAGCTCCTGTGCTTCGAAAACAGCAGTGTACAACTACTTTGCTAATATGGATCGCGTTATGCGGGAGCGCTCCGAAACCGGGCGAAATCGGGCCACCGCGCCCCTCTGCGCAATCGTGATTTTCGCCCTTGCCCTCCCGACAGCGGCGCAGAAAGTTGTCACGTCGCAATACGACAACGCACGCACCGGGGCAAACCTCCACGAGACCCGCTTGACGCCGCGCAATGTGAATGCTCAACAGCTGGGCAAGCTCTTCACCTTGCACGTAGATGGTGAGGTCTATGCACAACCGCTCTTCGTCAGCGGGGTGGAGATTCCAGGCAAGGGCCGGCATGATGTGCTTTTTGTCGTAACCGAGCATGACAGCGTATATGCCTTCGATGCTTACCGTGACGGCCCTCCCCTGTGGCAGGTGAGCTTTGTCAAAGACGGGGAGACCGCGGTCCCGGCGGATGATGTGCAGTGCCCCTTCATCGCCCCCGACGTCGGCATCACATCGACTCCGGTCATCGATCCGGAGAGCGGGACGCTCTATGTGCTGGCCCGCACCAGGGGCCCGAGAGTCCTGCTCGCGCCCACTTATTACCAACGCCTGCATGCCCTCGCCATCACGACGGGCGAGGAAAAATTTTCTGGTCCGGTAGAGATTGAAGCCAGCATGAGCGGGAGTGGCCGCGGCAGCAGCAACGGCAAACTGGTGTTCAATCCGTTGCGCGACAACCCCCGGGCGGCGATGCTGCTGAACAATGGAGTGGTTTATCTCACCTGGGCCTCGTCCTGTGATGTTGGCCCCTACCACGGCTGGGTCATGGCTTATGACGCTCACAGCCTGAAGCAGAAAGCCGTCTTCAATGCCTCTCCCGATGGGGATGACAGCGGCATCTGGGGTGGTGACACGGGGCCGGCGGCGGACGGGAGAGGGAACATATTTGTCTCCACCGGCAACGGCCGTTTCGATGTGTCCAAAGGCGGCCGCGACTACGGCGACACACTGCTGAAGCTGGATGGGCAGAGCCTGAAAGTGAGTGATTATTTTGCCCCGTCCAACGTCGACGCGCTGGACGCCAGCGATAGCGATCTCGGCTCCGGCGGCCCAACGCTCCTGCCGGACCAGCCGGGAGCACACCCGCACCTGGCGACCGTGGAGGGCAAAGGTGGTGTGCTCTACCTGGTGGACCGCGACCATATGGGCCATTGGCAGCCGGCCGACAACAGCCATGCGGTGCAGACTTTGCCCCTCCCCAACGGCGTCTTCGGCGCCATGACTTATTGGAACCACTATCTCTACGTGCTAAGCGACAGTGATTCGCTCAAGGAGTTCGAACTCAAGGACGGAAAGCTTTCCCTCAAGGCGAAAAGCGCCAATACCTTTCCGGGCGTCTCCGCTACTCCCATCGTCTCTGCCAACGGGGCTAAAGATGGCGTGGTCTGGTTGCTGCAGTCGAAGGGTTGGAACTCACCCGACAAGTCTGCGGTTCTGTATGCCTACGACGCGAATGACGTCTCTCACGAACTCTACGATAGCAATCAAAATGTCGCGCGTGACCACGCCGGCGTGGCCCTCCGCTTCAACATCCCAACCGTGGTGAATGGGCATGTATATGTGGGCGCCAGGCAGGAGGTAGACGTCTATGGCCTCTTGCCCGCATCGGGCGCCGGCAAATGACGGCAGCGTCTTGAAACTTCGCAAGCGACAACCATAGCGATTAGCATAGCCTCGAGGTGTTTTCTCATGAGCGATGCTGCGAAGTATCCTACGAAACTCGCCTGAATGTCTTGTACCAACCACTGGAAATCGTCGACACCAAGGCTCTGGCGGACGCCTGCAAGTTTGAGTGGTATAACCAGACACTCTGCCAGGTGAACGAATCCGTTGTGCGCCTGGGCGTAGTCGAAGGTGCGTACCACTGGCACAAACACGTCGCAGACGATGAGTTCTTTTACGTGGTGGAGGGCCAACTGCTCATCGATCTGGACGATCGGACAGTGGCCCTCAATCCGGGGCAAGGCTTCGTCGTTCCCAGGCAAGTCGTCCATCGCACGCGTGCGCCCCATCGCACTGTCATGCTCATGGTTGAGAACAAAGACATCCTCCCCACAGGTGATCCTTCAAGCGATAGTTGAGTTTGGGCCTTTCCTCGCCGGAAAAATGAGCAGAGCTCGCGGCCGGCCTACCTGGCTGTGACGGGCACCGATGCAATGTGCTTCTCCCAGGCTAGTTGGATCGTGCCCTTATTGCCGCCACTGCTGCTGATCGTATACTTCAGCTGTTCAATGAGAGCCGGAGGTTTGCTCATCTGCATCTTCACCCGGCCCAGATCCTGAGAAGCATCGTAGGACGTGCCCCACTGCCCCGTCTGCTTGTTGATGACCAGTTCCCACGCATCGGGATCTTTCACATTGACATAGAGCGTGTAGTCGCCTTTCGGCACTGCCAGACTGCCGATCATCAAATCCGCGCTGGTGTGGAATGCCGTGGCGTCGTTTGCCCCGGCGCGCCAGATCGGAGCCGTTGGATCCTGCATCACCCGTCCGCCTTCGCCAAAGATCTGGCGTCCTAGAACCGACGGAGCGCAATACTTGATCGTCAGCATTGCGTTGCCGATCTTGCCGCTCGCCGTCTCGGGAGGGCTTGTTTGCCCCGACGCAGAACCCAGGGCCACCAGCAAGCCTGCCAATACCAGAAAATACTTCACTGTTTATTCCTCCTTGTTCATCAACGCCACCAATGACTGTACATCTAAACTGAAACGGTAGGATGAAGTGTGCCAAACTTATGATGGAACCAGCATCCCCGCGGTATGTCTCCAGCGAAGATAGCCGAGGATTGCTTTCTTCCCTGGAAGGCCTGCCCGGCGAGGCAGGCAGTGGTTTCTTTGGACCCGGCTCCGTCACCTGGCGAGTGAATCGCGAGTCCGCCGTGTTTCTCGGTGCGGGGCGCGCAGCGTTGCTGCAATTGGCTCACCCCTGGGTTGCGGTCGCGCTGGCCCATCATTCCAACTTGCTGAACGATGCGGTCGGCCGTTTTCATTCTACCTTTCGCGTCATCTACACCATGCTTTTCGGCACGCGCGCTCAAGCAGTCGAGGCCGTCAAAGCGACTTTATCAACGCCATAGCAGCATCCGCGGCGAACTGCCCCACGCGATCGGAAGCCATGCGCAGGGTGAGCACTATGAAGCTAACGAGGTCGCCGCCCTGCGCTGGGTGTATGCCACGCTGGTGGAGAGCGCAATCCTGGCGTACGACTTTGTTTTGCCGCCGCTCTCGCCCGGCGAACGGGAGCAGTACTACCTGGAGAGCAAACGAATGGCCGCGCTCTTCGGCATCCAGCCCGGAGACCTGCCGCACGATTGGGCTGCATTCACGCGCTACACCGCGGAGATGTTCGATTCGCCGCAACTCGGCGTTGATGCCAATGCCCTCGCGCTTGGCCGCAGCGTCTTGTCTGGAGTGGGCACGTGGATTCATCCTCCACACTGGTATCTCTCGCTTACTGCATTCTGGATGCCACCGCGGCTCCGCGCCGGCTTTGCCTTGCCATTCAGCGCACGGGAGCAACAGTCCGCGGACCGCGCTGCCCGCTGGCTACCGCGACTCTATCCGAAGCTCCCGGAAATTATGCGTTTTGTGGGCCCGTTTCATGAAGCAGAGGCCCGGCTGCGCGGTCGCTCTCCCAGCGCGCTCACACGGAGAAGCAATCGCTTCTGGATGGGCGAGCCTCGATTGCTCTATGCAATGTTTCCTGAGTAGTTGAAGAGAGTCCTATCGAACCTCACTGCATCTATGACCTGTGGCTTGAATTTATCAGGAAGGTTCTATGGGAAAGCTTGACGGAAAGATTGCACTCATCACCGGCGGTAACAGCGGCATCGGGTTGGCTACGGCGAAGCGCTTCGTGCAGGAAGGCGCCTACGTCTTTATCACCGGGCGCACCCAGGCGAAGCTTGACCAGGCGGTGAAGCAGGTTGGCTCCAATGTAACGGGAGTCCAGGGGGATGTGGCCAAGCTCGCCGACCTGGATCGGCTATTCGCACAGATCAAGAAAGAGAAGGGCAAGCTCGACATTGTCTTTGCCAACGCAGGCATCGCCAAGTATGCCCAGCTTGGAACTATCGACGAAGAGCACTACGACAGCATCTTCGATGGCAATGTAAAGGGCATGCTCTTCACTGTCCAGAAGGCCTTGCCATTGCTGCCGGACGGCGCGTCGATCATTCTCAATGCGTCCGTAGTGGGCAGCAAAGGGATGTTTTCTAACAGCGTCTATGCCGCAACCAAGGCTGCCATACGTTCGTTCGCTCGCACCTGGACCACGGATCTCAAGGCGCGTCACATACGAGTAAATGCGATCAGTCCGGGCCCCATCGATACCGAAGGTCTACGTGAGTTATTCAGCTCCTCTCCCGCTGGGCAGGAACGCCTGAAGAGCATTGGCACAACGGTGCCCTTGGGGCGGTTGGGGCTCCCTGACGAAATTGCCAAGGCTGCGCTGTTTCTCGCCTCAGACGACAGCAGTTTCGTAACCGGCATTGAACTATTTGTAGATGGCGGCTTCGCGCAGGTATAAATCCCGGAACAGCAAACTGAGGCCCAGGACTACGTCCTGGGCTACTCTCAGCCAGACTTGTCCAAATTAGCTCCTCTCGAATCGGCCCGATTTGGACTGCCCTGGCTGAAAAACAAGTAAGCTAACAGGGCATATCGCGATCAGTCCCGAAGGGACGGCTGAGAATAGCCCAGGACGGCAGTCCTGGGTTAGGTATTGGGGCTACGACCAGTCCCGTCAGGGACGGCTGAGAATAGCCCAGGACGGCAGTCCTGGGTACACTCGAGTGGCAATAGGAGCCGCGCCGAAGAGGAATTCAAGAATTTCTAACCGCACACGGAGCCGAAGAATAAGTAAGCCCAGGACGGGCGTCCTGGGACATTCTCAGCCGTCCCTGGCGGGACTGATCCCGGTGGGTAACTCTACCCAGGACTACGTCCTGGGCTACTCTCAGCCGTCCCTGCCGGGACTCTCTCTTGTCAGAGTTCTGGGTTAATTTTGGGGTGGTGGCGCGGGTTGGCTCGGAGCAGGCGCAGCTTGCTGCGCGGGTTTTTGTTCGGGCTGGGGCGCCGTCTGCGCGGGCGCGGTTTGTGTATCTGCTTTGGGTGCGGCCGGACGCGCCGTTGGCGGGACCGCTGGAATCGGCAACGGCGCCACCGCCGCGGATTGCGAGGGCTCCGCGGTCACAGGCAATACTGCCGTATTCACGACCGCCGGATCATCGCGCAGTTTCAGATAGAGCGTTCCATTGGGACGCGGCACACTCAGCGTCGACTCCCCAAAGCCTTCCGGCACAGTCACCGCGTTGGCCAACTGGGCATCAATACCAACCTGGTCCAAGCAGGAATAGATTCGTTCCGACCAGCGTGCACACCGGCGCGCCCTCTGCGCACTTCAACTCCTTCAATTGCGGCACCCGGACCAACGTGGCCAGAGGCTGCCAGTCTCCCTGTACGCCATCCCTGCTGATGGGACGGAAACGGAGAGGTCCAAATGCCGATCCTCCGAAGGCCTTGCTGGGATCGAGGGTCACCAGTGCGCTCTTGCTATCCTGGAGCACGATGCCGCCTTCGCCCACGTTCAGCACGGTGGAGAAGGAACTGTCATTACTGGCTACCTCGATTCTCTGGTCTCGAGGAAAGGACGCCGGCGTCACCGCCTGCACAAAGAAGGTCAGCTTCGCGTGCTCAGGAAGTTCATCCTGGCTGCTCAACTGCACGATCGGCGCCGGCCCATCGAAATGAACACTCTTGTTCATCAGTTTCACGCTGGGCCGCGGTGCTTGCACCGTTGATTCCAAATCCAGGGCCCGTCCATCCTTCAGCGTCACTTTGGCCACAACCTTGTCGTCGGCGTGAAAGCTCGACGCAGCGGAGTCCGGAGCAGCCAACACCAGCGAGTCCTCACTACCGTTGTGGGTCAGCGCAGCCGACGGTGAGAAGACCACGTTGTTGACCGTCATGGTCGCGACCTCATCCAGCCGTGTGCCCTTCAATACCCCCTGGTGATCGCCGGCATAGAGTTTGAAGCTATCCAGCCGCCCCGCCTCGGAATAGGTGTGCAGCGGAACCTGATCCGGCTTTTCCAATCCCACTTGCTTTACCTGCAGGCTGACTGCGCCCGCCTGCTCGCTATCGAGCGGCATATCGATCTGGATCTGGTTCGGCTTGACCGCCTTCCAGGTGGCGTCGATCGTCTTGCCACCGGCATCCTTCGCGGTCACGCTCTCGACACATGCCACCTCCGGAGCGTCGAGATGCACCGTGTCCTTGCGGCCCACGATCAGCGCATGCTGGTCGGCGGAAGCCAGAGTCCATTGTTCCGGGTGGGCGCTCGCCAGCTGATACTTCGGCCCTTCCACTGGCTCAAAACCCCAAAACCCGTGCACGGTTCCCGTCGCGCTGCTTAGCAGGCTTTGCGCTGCCAATGCTTTTTCATCGACTAAAAATCCACCCTTCATCGGATCCAGGGTGAGGGGAATATCGACGATCTGTCCCGACTTGTTTTGCACCCGGAGCACAAAATCATGCGCGTAGCTGGTGGCAAAGACGTAGGGCGCTCCCACCATCTGCAACACCAGGGGTTTCTTTTGGGCGCACAAAATATTCTTCGGATCGACCGCATGCATCAGGGGCAGATCAGGGGAGGCGTCTGCAGTTTGCACCGCGGGTAACCCAACCACCAGCACTGACTGTGGTTTATGAAACGATGGCGGATTGTTCAGCTTAAGCATCAGCGTATCGCCCTTGGGCATGGCGAGCGCGGGGAGGTACTGGTACTCCGCTGTATGGAAGCTGTCGAGGATCTTCGCCATATCCATCACTGTGCCGACGTAGACGCTGTAATAGCCACTGCCGGCCTGTTGGGTGTAAGACATTTGCGCCAGCATGTCAGCAGCCGGACCCGAGGTGGCTTCCTGCACCAGGGTTGAACTGCGCCCGTTGTCAAGCACCAGGCTGTCAGGATTCTGCACCAGGCAGGGAGCCTGCTGTTCGGTAGGCTTGTCGAAGCACTGTTGATCGACCTTGATATTGAGGCTCCGCGCCAGAAGCTTGGACTGATCCTCCACAGCTTTCGGGTCGCTGGTATCTTGGGATTTCACGGCGGCCAGGTAAGTATCCAGCCGGGCTCGATCGAGACTCGCCTGATGCAAGTCCTGCGAAGCACGGACAAAAGCTCCGGGCCGGCCGCGCACCGCGTTGCGCAAGGTGCTGAAGTCCCCGCCTGTCTCCGGAGCAAGAAACAGCAAAACCTGCTGCGCACCCTCAGGAACGGTTACGTAAATTCCCTCTTCGCGGACCTTCTTATTCCAGGTCTCCGCTTTGATGAACCAATTCTCCGGAGGCGGGTTGACCGAACCACGCAAGAACGCCACCACCAGCACATACCGCGCGCCTTCTTTTTCCGGGAGGTCTGGGTGCACCCACACGCGGTCGCCCGCAGCCAGCGATGCGACTGCACCGATGGGGAGCGTCTTGCCATTGCGGGTAACCTTAGCCTGGATACGCGGTCCATCCAAATCGAACGCCGGTCCCCCGTCCGCGTGGGCCAATGGGACCGTGAAAAAAAGCAGGAAGCACCAACGTAACCAGCTCACTCGCATCTTATGATTATAGAAACATTTCGCCCTGCGGTGAGCCGCGGGTTTGCCGTATGCCGGTTGCCTACACAGGTATCCCACTTTAGTAATACCTGCCCCCGCGGACGCGTTCCCATGTACGCTGTCAGGACGCGTCCGATAATGCGCGGGGAAAGTGTTGCGCCTCAGTGTTTTACAGCAATGGCCGACATTTCAATCTTGGCCCCGCCGATCAGCCCGGCCACCTGCACCGTGGCTCGCGCCGGCTTGGGATCGGGCATCAGGCTCTTGTAAACCTCATTCATCTTGGGCACATCATCCAGGTTGGTGATATAGAGCGTCACCGAGACGATGTCCGTCATCTTGAAGCCGGCTCCTTCCACAACCTTTTTTACGGCGGCGATGGCGTTGGTTGTTTGCAAGGCAATGTCTGTGCCGGTGACTTTGCCATTTGCATCTGGCCCCTGTTGGCCGGCGACGTAGAGCGTATTGCCGGCGACATAGCCCTCACTGAACGGCATCCCCTGCTTAAAGCCGATCGCCTGGTTTTGGGCAAACGCGCTGACCGATGTAAAGACAGCCATCACCCCAGCCAATAGAAGACCGCGCTTCGCCACTGCCAAATACTCCCTCTTCATGCTTCATTTCTCCTGTCTTACGGAATACCGAATTCTCTCATCCCACAATACCTTGCACTTCTACATATCGAGGTGTATATGTAGAAGCCATAGGCATGGAACCATCTTCCAAGTTCGATCTTCCCCAGGGAACCCTCGACCTGCTGATACTGAGAGTGGTCGCGCTTGGCCCCATCCACGGCTATGCGATCGCGCAGCGCATCCAGCAGATATCGCGCAATGCTCTGCAGGTGCAACAGGGTTCGCTCTACCCCGCGTTGCATCGCCTGCAATATAAGAAGCTGCTCACCGCCAAGTGGGCAGAGTCGGAGACTGGGCGCGATGCGAAGTTTTACGAGCTCACGGCCCGCGGCCGGGCGCAACTGAAGAGCGAGACGGAAAGTTGGGGCCGGCTCACGGGCGTGGTCGCACTTTTTCTCGAAGATCCGCAAGGAGAACTGTCATGAGCTGGTGGCAGCGCCTTTTCCACGGCGAGCAGTTGGAAGTGGACCTGGACAAAGAATTGCGTTTTCACTTCGAGCAACAGGTCGCCGACAATATGCGCAGCGGCATGACGGAAGAGCAGGCCCGCCGTGCCACCCGACTGGCCTTCGGGGGCCTGAGTCAAGTCAAAGAAGATTGCCGCGAAAGCCGGGGCACGCTGTGGGTCGCCTCTGTCGCTCAGGATCTCCGCTTTACTCTGCGCACGCTTGCGCCGCGATCGCGCTTTCACCATGGTGGCGGTTTTGATCCTGGCGCTCGGCATCGGCGCCAACATCGCGGTCTTCAGCGTGGTCGATACCATACTGCTGCGCCCGCTGCCCTTCCAGGATGCGAGCCGCCTTGCCTGGCTCGCCGGCAACAACGGAACCGGCGCGCTCTCGGACACCACCTTCCGGGTGGACGCCTATGAAGAGATTCAACGGCACAACCAGTCCTTCCAGGACATGACGGCCTACGTGCCGTTCTTCGCCACCTCTGACGCGAAGATGACGGGCAGGGGCGAGCCGCGCGTGCTTGCCGGCGTCTGGGTCGCCGGCAACTTTTTTTCCATGCTCGGCATTCAACCGCAGCTAGGGCGTCTCTTCACTCCTGAGGAAACCGTCAAAGGCGGCCGCCCTGCGGTTCTGTTGAGCTACGCTTTCTGGCAACGGCAGTTTGCGGGCAATCCGGCGATTGTCGGGCAGGCGATTACGCTCAACCATCGTGCCGTAACCGTGGTTGGCGTGTTGCCCGCCAGCTTCGACTTCGGGGGTGTCTTTCATCCCGGGGTCAAGGCCGACATTTTTACTCCCGTTGTCCTGGATGACATTCGCACCTGGGGACATATGCTGTCGGTCATTGGCCTGCTAAAGCCCGGCGTCACGGTGGCGCAGGCGCAGGCCGAAGCCGACGTTGTGTATCCACAAATCAGGGCCGCGCATCCCGATTGGGAGACGGACATGAGCATGAAGATCGTTGGTCTGAAGGACCACGTCAGCGGCCGGCTGCGCCGTTCGCTCATCGTGCTGTGGTGTGCCGTCGGTCTCATTCTGCTGATCGCCTGCGCCAATCTCTCCAACTTGTTGCTGGCTCGCGCCGCCGCGCGCAGCAAAGAGTTCGCTATGCGCAGTGCCTTGGGGGCACGGCGGTCGAGACTTATCCGTCAACTGCTCACGGAGAGCCTGGTGCTCGCTTCCATGGGAGCGGCCCTTGGCCTGGCGATTGCCTATGCGGTCATCCTTTACCTCTCCCACCAGGGGTCGATCGCACTTCCCTTGCTGAGCAGCGCGCGCATCGACGCCACTGCGCTCGCCTGGACACTGCTCATCGCTTGCGCCGCCACGATTTTCTTCGGTGTGTTTCCCAGCGTCAGAATGTCTGGCATTCACCTGCAGGAATCTCTGAAAGATAGCGGCCACGGCGCGGGCTCCGGCAGGAAGCACGATCGGATGCGCGCGGCATTGGTGGTCTCTGAGGTGGCGCTGGCCTGCGTACTGTTGGTGGGCGCCGGACTGCTGCTGCGCAGCTTTCTGCGCGTGCTCGACGTCGATCTGGGATTCGAGCCCAGCCATGCCTACGCGTTGAAAATTGACTTCGACGATGGTGGCAAAGCGGCCCGGCGGGGCGCCATCCTCGAGGAAATGCTGCGCCGCGTGCGCGCGCTTCCCGGCATCGAAGCCGCGGGCATCTCGGACATGCTTCCTCTGGACCGCAATCGAAGCTGGGAACTCATCGCCAAGGGAAAACCCTATTCCAAGACCACGAATTACGACGCCTTTGTTTACATTGTGACCCCTGGGTATCTCGATGCCATCGGCATGCATTTGCGTGAGGGGCGCGACATCCACTGGAGTGACACAGCCACCAGCCAGCCGGTCATTCTTATTAATGAGGCGGCTGCCCGCCGTGAGTGGCCGGGCCAGGACCCCATCGGACGCGAGGCTCAGGGAATTGGCGAGGGTGTCACGCAGGTCATCGGCGTGGTTTCAGACGTACATGAGAGCAGCGTGGAAGAGGCTGCGAATCCCGAAGTCTTTGTGCCTATCACCCAGGGGAATCCGGAGGGTGGCGAGCTGGTGGTGCGCTCGAAGCTTGCGCCCGGCGCCATTGCCGGCAGCATGATGAGTACTCTGCGATCGTTGAATCCTGGACAGCCCGCAGTCGAATTGCGACCCATCCAGCAACTTGTGGATCATGCCGTCTCGCCGCGCCGCTTCTTTGTATTGCTGGTGGGCATATTCGCCGCGCTGGGGTTGTTGCTGGCTTCACTCGGCATCTACGGCGTCATCTCTTATTCGGTGACCCAGCAAACACAGGAGATTGGCATTCGCATGGCGCTCGGTTCCAGCCAGGGGCGAGTTCAGCTGGACGTGATCGCGCGCACACTGAGACTCGCGCTCATTGGTATTGCTGTCGGGATGGTGGCGTCTTTTGCCGTGTCTGGCCTGATTGCGTCGCTATTATTTGGCACTGCTCCCACCGATCCGGCGACATTCGTGGGCATGATTGTGCTGCTGGTCGCGGTGGCGTTTATCGCTGGGTATCTCCCCGCCCGGCGCGCCTCCCGCATCGATCCGATCGTCGCTCTCCGCTGCAACTAGATAGATTTGATGTGGTAGCACTCTTAGAAATTGCCTTGGCTACGGAGAGTGCCGCTACCCTGTGTCGTAACAGGAGCGGATAGGTCCGGTGGGTTCTTTTGCTTTCCAAGGCCCGATGTGAGGGGGTTCAGCGAATGCGATCATGGGGCTTACGCCCGGTCGTTTTCGGCCCAGGTACGCTGGTGCGGACCTGGGGCACCCGTCCTATCCCTTTTGACCTTGCGATGACTCGGACTCTGCTAGGGGCTTTGCACGTCCCTGTGGCCCGGCATTTGGGTCACTCGGACCGGCTACGGTTCCACAGCCCGGCCTTAAAAGTGACAATCAAATGACGATTGTTTGCTCGCAAAGAGGAAAGAATGCTCGCGAGGTCCAACGAACATGTGCAAGTCTTGGTTTTTTGTTTTTTGCCTGGCCGCCGCGTCTGGGCGAGCACAGGTCTCCGCGCCGGTACTGACGGATGTTGCGCCGCCACCATCGAGCCGCTTTCCCGCCAGCTGGTACCCTGCAGACAACGACGTGACCTACACCTCTGCGGCGCAACGCGGCGCGCCCTACACAGCGACCCTGGTGATGACCTGGCGGCTCCGTGAAGCTGACGGAATGACCAAGACCCTGGTGCAGAGCGGCTTGCAGGCACGGGATGGAGCCGGACGCAAGCGTGAGGAGATGGCAATGTCCCGGCCGGATGAACAAGGCGGAGAGATCACGGCCCGCGAGGTGTCGGTGAACGACCCGGTGTCACACTGCAGCTTCCGCTGGATGGAGCCCTGGGTCGCTCCTGGTCCGCCCAGAGCGATGGTGAGCTGCATGCCGCACACGATTCATTACACGGAGCAAAACATCTACGCGGATGCAATCGCCAGCCAAGCAGAGCAGCTTGTTTCAGCTCAGGATTCCAGCGATCGTTCCGAGCGGCTGGGGACCCGCAGTATCGAGGGTTTTGAAGCCACAGGCGTGCGGCGCACGAGAACCGGGACGGCGGCCCCGAGCGGCACCGTCGTGCTCACAACTGAAATTTGGTATTCCCGGCAATTACAAGAGCTGCTGGAATTGCGTCAGACTCTGGAACCGGAAACGCAGCCCGGCGAGGGCCCACTTCCGGATTTCAAACTGACGCAGATCCGTCGCGGAGAACCCGACAAAACGCTGTTTTACCCACCCGAAGGTTACAAGATTGACCCCGAGAGCTAACTAAGCCGTGTCAGGCCGCGCATGCCGTTTCCCTCCTAGAAAGGCCGTCTGGTCTGAAGTGGCCTAGTGCAAATTGAACAAAGTGGTACTTTCTCACTGGACAATCAAACGGTACGATCCTGAGCATGGAAGTTTTCGTGACCGCGAACGATTCAATCAAGTCTAAAGTTGAGTGGACGACCGTCTCGCGCCTGGCTTCCGTTTGTCTTATAGAGAGGAGGACGTGAATCAAGTGATCGACCGGCTTCTTCTAGCGACGGTGTTCCTCTGGATGGCTCTTGCCGTGGTGTGGGTAGTGGGCGCGCTGCGTACCAAGCGCACCGTCCGTAGGCAATCGAGCGCGTCGCAGCTTCTCTATACGGCCATCCTGGCGGCCGGCGTGTATCTGATCTTTGCAAAACAGAGCGGGATTCCGTGGCTTGATGGTCAGCTATTCCCGGTGACCGTAGCCATCGCGCTCGCGGGACTTCTTGCCGTGCTGATAGGTGTTACGTTCAGCGTCTGGGCCCGGCTCATGCTCGGTGGCAATTGGAGCAACCGTGTCACCGTGAAGGAAAATCACACGCTCGTACGGACGGGCCCCTATCGCATCGTCCGCCACCCCATTTACAGCGGCATCCTGCTGGGGATGTTCGGCTCAGCGCTCCAGCGCGGGGAGATACGTTGTTTTATCGGCGTCCTGATTTGCGCGCTTTCCTTTTGGCTGAAGACCCGGGCAGAAGAGCGTTTTATGGTGCACAGCTTCGGCGAACAGTACCTGCAGTATCGCCACAGAGTGAAAGCGCTTGCCCCATTCATTTTCTAACGGCGTAGGTGTCCCAACAGACATCTGATACGCCTTTCTGCTTGTCTCTCTCGAAGGAGGGGGCAAATGCCGTTCCATCCGAACGAACTGGACTCCGATACCGAGATAACGTACTGGCGCGACCGCGTCTCCTCTCTGGAAGCCCTCATTGGTGAGCTCCTGGCGAAGAATCAAGCGCTGCGTTCCCTGCTGGAGTCTGCGATAGCGAAAGGCCCGTTTGTCAGCGGCTCCGATGCAAACAAATCCATAAGTGAGGTGTAGTATCCAGTGCGTGCGATTGCACTTATACTTACGCTGCACAATGGAGAAACCATGGCACACTTAGGCAAGAAATATGGATTGTTATGCGCGCTTTCGTTGGTCGCGGCGGCAAGCTGCCATGCCGCCGAGCCGATCACTGAGATTACTCTCCCCGGGACACGGCTATTCACGGAAAGCATTACCTCTACTAAAGACGGAACCTTATATGTAGGCAGTGTGGGAAAGGGCAACGTAGTCCGTATCCCTTATGGAACAACCACGGTCACGGAGTTTATCAAGCCGGGCACAAATGGTCTCGGTTCTGTCTTCGGCATCTATGCTGACGAAAAACACAAGACCCTATGGGTCTGTTCGGACCGTTTTGATGAGGGAAAAGGCGATCCGCCGGCGGTGAAGACATTCGACCTGACCACGGGTGCGGCCAAAGGGAGCTACACACTTCCCGGGGACCATGCTTTCTGTAACGACATTGCCGTGGCTGACAACGGCACAGCGTACATTTCCGACACGGACCAAGGCAGCCTGGTGATGCTCAAACCCGGCGCCAAAGAACTTGAGGTCGCGTCGAAAGATCCCTTGCTAAAAGGTATTGATGGCTTAGCCTTCGGGGAAAAGACAGTTCTGTACGTCAACAGCGTGACGGAGAATAAGTTGATACGTGTGGACATCGGAGCGGACGGCAAAGCGAAGGACGTGATCGAACTTAAGCTTTCCCAACCGATCGACCGTCCCGACGGTATGCGCACCATCGGCAAGGATCGGCTGCTGATGGCGGAGAACTCCGGCAACATGGACATCATCACGTTCAGCGGTTTGAACTTCCAGAACGCAGATATCAAGGTCATCAAATCGGGGTTGGAATCCACTCCTGCTGTGACTGCGACTCGCGGTATGGCCTGGATTGCCGAGGGCAAACTGAATTACCGCGACGATCCGAAGCTCAAGGATAAAAATCCCGATCCGTTCAAGTTGTACGCGGTTCCGCTGCCTAAGAAATAATTTCCGTTGGCGAGGAAACCCTGGCGCATATGCAACCCGGCTCCACGGCCATCCTCTGCAAAGGTGATGGCCACGCCGCGCGGAATGGGACTTGCGACGGTTGGCAAAATATGGAGGCTGGCCTGAGCGCGCATATTATCGACGGCCGGCCCGAAACCCCCAAGGTGGAAGCCAGCTATTTCTGGCAGAGCTGGCCAGATTGCCTCCTATTCCTGAGCGATTTTCTCTCTTCTCAGATATCTTTATCGCACGCCGCATTAAGGCAACTTGGTGCAGCGGGTGAGGTACTCCGACCCCATGATTCCCAAAGTGCTTTCGAGATTGTTGGCGCTTCTGCTCGTGAGCGTTGGTTGTGGATGGGCACAAACAACTGTTCCTGATACGCCCGCCGGGCATACCCTCCAGGCATGGCTGGATGCTTTCAATAGCGGGGACCGCGCGAAAATCGAAACCTATGTTAAGACCGTAGATCATTCCCAGGCGGTCGATGGCATGCTCGCCTTCCGCACCCAGACAGGCGGATTCGACCTGCTGTCCATCGAAAGCAGCGAGCCGCTACATATCCGATTCCGGGTGAAGGAGAAGGGCGGTCCCACCACCGCCCTGGGAAACCTTTTGGTGAAAGATGGTCAGCCGCCGACGGTCGAGACCTTCGCCCTGCGCGCTTTGCCTCCGGGAATGGCTCTGGCCAACGTGACCCTCGATGCGGCACTGCGCAAGCAGGTCATCGATGGCATAGGCGCCGACCTTACCGAGTTCTACATCGATGCGCCGCTGGCCGCACAGATGAACGAGGCCCTACAGACGAATGAGAAGGCCGGCGCCTACAACGCCATCACCGATGGCGATGTCTTCGCCGAGCGGCTGACCACGGACCTGCAGGCAGTGAGCCACGACAAGCATCTTCGGGTGAACTTTAACCCCTTTAAGACACCGCCGCGGGGTAAGCCTACACCGGAAGACGAGGCGCGCTTCCATCAACAGATGGAGCACGACAATTGCGCTTTCCGCAAAGTTGAGATTCTGCCCAATAACATCGGCTACATCAAGTTCGATGGCTTCATGGATGCCTCGTTCTGCGGGCCGACGGTGACAGCAGCGATGGGCTTCGTGGCCCACACCGATGCTCTCATCTTCGATATACGGCAGAATGGCGGCGGCCAACCGGCGATGGTCACCTTGATTGCCAGCTACCTGTTTGATGAGCCGACCCACTTGATCGACATCTACAACCGCAAAGAGGACTCCACCCAACAGAACTGGACGCTTTCGTACCTGCCGGGACCGCGACTCACCAAACAGCCCGTCTTTGTCCTGACCTCGGAGCGGACCTTTTCCGGCGCCGAGGAGTTTGCCTTTGACCTGAAGAATCAGAAACGCGCCACCATCGTCGGCGAGACCACCGGCGGCGGAGCGCATCCGGTTGCCCCGCACACAGTGGCCGACTACTTCACCGTCGGGGTGCCGTTCGCCAAGTCCCTTGACCCGAAGACCAAGACCAATTGGGAAGGCACCGGTGTCGTGCCGGATGTGAAGGTGCCGGCAGCCGATGCGCTGGAAACTGCAGAGAAACTTGCGCTGGAGAAGATCCAGGCCTCCGGTCACGGTGGGGCGGGCAGTGCTACAGGGAGACAGTGAAAAAAGTAGTAACTCCAGGCTTTCAATTCGATATAAAGGCCCGGCCCCGCCATTTCGTCCCCTTCGCGATCGCAACTCCAATCTGAAAATGCGTCGGTCAGATGCCACTTGGCCCCCGGTACATCTTTCCCCGGCAACCGCACACGGGACTGAACAGCATAGTCGCTGAGGTTGACGACAATCAGGCGCCGATCGTCATTCTTTACCCAGTTCCAGGCGAGCAGATTTTGATAGCTTGGATTGTCGGGCCAGCCACTACACGCACACAGCTGCCATTCGCCGTCGCGAAATACCGGGGCGTTGATCGCTGCCAGTAGCTTGCCGTAGAAGGCCTGTAATTCCTGGTCGATGAGCTCTGGCGGGCGTCTGTCCAGAAAGACCGGCAACCGTACCTTTCGACCTTCCAATTGTCCTTCATGGAAGAGTCTTGCTCCGGGAAGAGAATAGGTTACGACGGCCGCGGCTTGCTCCCTGTCGCGGGGAAACGCTGTTGCCGCACGCGGCTCATCGTGGTTCTCAAGAAAGCGCAGCAGTTTCTGCTGGTATGCAAGGCCGGCGGAGAGATGGAGCCGAATACTCTCCGCATTGCCATGTTCGAGCCGATCGTAGAGCCGCTTGTCGTAGCAGAAGTCGAACCCCTGGCGTTGCAGCTCATACTCCAGGTCCCAGTAAGCTTCGGCGATGAAGCGGAAGTCAGGATGCGCGCTCTTAACCGCCGGGATCACCTCACCCCAGTACTCAGTGGACGGCTGTTGGCCAGCGCGATCGCCCCAGGTACGCTGGAAAATCTGGTTCAACATAAGCATGGCCA
The DNA here is from genome assembly GCA_963721125.1 of uncultured Acidobacteriaceae bacterium. Taxonomy (GTDB): domain Bacteria; phylum Acidobacteriota; class Terriglobia; order Terriglobales; family Acidobacteriaceae; genus PALSA-350. The sequence continues at coordinate 1,957,673 of CAVRHZ010000002.1, forward strand.
TGTCGCAACGAACGCCGTCGCACTGCTCCGCAATGTCGGAGAGAGTTTCCACCACTGCCTGGCGCAGTCCGGGCCAAAACGCGTTCAGCTGCAAAACATCTGGCCACGGCGGGAAGTTAGGGTCCCGCCCGCAGGCGTAGAAGTTTCCTCCTACCTCGATGTAGGACCCAGGGTTCTGTTTTGCGTCCTCGGCGGTGCCGCGAAGAAAGTAGTCCGCGTGTTCGGTGGCCCACGGGTGATCGGGCGCTACGTGGTTGGGCACGAAATCCAGCAGTAGCTTCATGCCCCGGTGGGCCAGTTCTCTCCGGGCAATGGCGAGACCCTTTTTACCTCCCAGATGCGTGTCCACGACGTAGCGTCGTATGCAGTACGCGGATCCGACATTGTCTTCCGGCTTGTAATCCGGTAGCGCTCGCCGGAAATCGGCCACCAGGTTCATGTTCTGGTTGGCAATGGCAATGCCCGCGGGACTTCGCTCCCAAACCCCCATGAACCAAACAGCGTCGAAGCCAAACCTGGCGATGGCATCCCACTCGGCTTCAGGGACGGAACCCAGGTCAACTGATTTTCCGGTTTTCACACTGAGATCAGAGAGCCAAACCCAAGTATTGATCTCGTACAGCGTGGGATATCGAGGCCAGACAGACATGGGGTCCTCTATTCAAGCGTGATTTGCACGCCGTCAGCGTTCGCTGGAACGGTAAATCCCCAGCGTCCACCTATCTGTGTGATCGCTACGCGCTTTCCGTTCACGGAGGCGCGCGTTGTCTTTGGCTTCCGGCTCACTACTTCGACACGATAGTCATGCCACCATGGCTGCCAATTCCCTTCCTGCTTCGCGATCTCCATCTGGACGGACCCATCGGCTGCAACCGAACAGGTAAAGTGAACCCGCGCGAACTCGCCGTTGCGGAAATCAAAGCTATGACCATCATCGGTGTAGACCTCGCCCGCGCAGGCTTCCCCGCTGGTCGGAAGAAAAACGCGCAGGGTCAACGGACCGTTGGGTACTTCGCTGGTGCTTTGTGTCAGCGGCGCAATGGGCAAGATACTGCCTCCGCGCACATAGACCGGTAACTGATCGAGTGTGGGCGTCACCATTAGCGGCTTCTGGGCAATCACCTTATCGCGCTGCTCCAGATCCAGCGTCCCGGCAAGCGTGCCGCCCGAGACCTGGCCTCCGGTCCAGTAGTCGTACCAGGTGCCCGGGGGCAGATGAATCGCGTACGGGGCGATCTCCTCCGGAGAGGGATTGGGCGCGACCAGGATGCGGCTGCCAAAAAGAAATTCGCTTCCGCCCGTGGTCAGGTCATAGGGAGTGCCATCGTCCGTGGCATAGGGAAACTCCAGAAAGAGCGGCCTGTCGATAGGTAAACCATCATGCGAGGTCTCTTCCGCAACCGTATATAAATACGGCATTAGCCGGTAACGCTCCTCAATATAGCGCCGCCGGATGTTCTCCTGCTGCGGCCCGTCCACCCAGACCTCATGCATGCGAGTTCCCTTGGCCGAGTGATCCCGGTCGATGGGCTGAAACGCCGACAGCTCGATCCACTTGGTCAGCAGATCCGGCGGCGGAGAACCAGCAAAGCCGCCCACGTCGGCGCCGGCCAGCGAAAAGCCACTCAGGCCCAGGTTCACCAGCTGCGGGATCGTCATACGCAGATGGTTCCAGGTGGAGCTGTTATCGCCGGTCCAGGTGGTGGCGTAGCGTTGGCCTCCGGCGTAGGTGGCCCGCGTCATCACGAACGGCCGTTCGTTCGGCCGCAGGGTAAGCTCACCCTCCTCGGTGGCGCGGGAGTTCTGCATCCCGAAGATGTCGTGGATCTCCAGGTGGGTCGCGGTGCGCTTGCGGAAGCCGGGTTCGTCGATCCGATGCTGTACATCGTTGGGCATCGTCTTGCCCGGACCATCGAAAACCGCCGGCTCATTCATGTCGTTCCAAAAGCCGGCGACGCCATCCTTAACGAAATCCTTGAACAGTCCGCCCCACCACTGCCGTGTCTGCGCCTGGGTAAAGTCGGGAAAAACCGCGGGTCCTGGCCAAACCTTGCCCACGTAGATGGAGCCGTCCGGGTTCTTCACGAAGTGGTCCCCCGCGATTCCAGAATCATACGGCGCGTAGCCCACATTCGGCTGCCTGGCCACATGGAGGTCTGTGATCACGACCAGCTTGAAATGTTCATCGGCGAGATCCTGCACCATGCCTTTGAAGTTGGGGAAGGCCTTCTCGTTCACCGTGAAGGGCCAGTTGTCATGTTGGAAGTCGATGTCCAGCCACAGCACATCGGACGGGATGCGGTCTTTGCGCAGGCGGGTGGCTATCTCGCGCAGCTGGGTCTCGGGAAAATAGGTGTAACGCGACTGCTGGAAGCCCAGCGCCCACAGCGGCGGTAAAGGTGTCGGCCCCGTCAACCACGCCCATCCTGTGACTACCTGCTTGGGCTCAGGGCCGTACAGCAGGTAATAGTCGATGGGCCCGTTCAGCGACCCGAAGGTATAACGAGTTTCATCCGCGCGGCCGAAATCGAAGTTGGTGCGCCAAGTATTGTCCAGGAAGACGCCCAGCGTGCGCCCCTGCTTGATGTCCAGAAAAAACGGGATGCTTTTGTAGATAGGATCGGTGGACTCCTGCCAACCGAAGGCATCGGTGTTCCACATGGTAAATGCCTGGCCGCCGCGATCGAGCGGTCCCGGCTTGTCTCCCAAGCCAAAGAAATGATCGTTGAAGCTGCGCTGTTTGCTGACTTCGAAACGGGTTCCCTCCCATAGCACGGGCGCGGCATCCTTTTGCAGAACGTTGCCCTGGAGGTCAGTCACCGTCAGCAGTAGATGATCATCCACGCTTACTCGTAGCGCCTTGGTCGAAAAGCCCCGCGCCTCGGGGGTTACCGGGACACTGCTGGTGCGCGACTCTGGCAGCACCGCCCAGGACGCATCCTCCGGCACGGCGTCGCCCTTCCACATGCGCACGCGCAAGAGGTCGTCGCGCAGCGCATTCACCTGCAACGTAACCCCATCCGCCACCGCGGTCAATCCGCTCTGTGCTGGTGTTATTTGCTGGGAAAGCGCGGCGGTTGCCAAAAGCGGGAGGATGAAGAAAGCGGCAGCTTCACAGCGATGACGTACTCGCGCTGGCATATGGCTCCTTGCGGCTAATCAAGTCCAGAATCAGGCGCAGCCAGTCATTCCATAAGGCGGCGTCCCTTTGTAATGTACCTGTCTTTCCCCGTCAAGCAGCGTTGGCCGGCTTGTGCAGTCAGCGGTCGGGGTCCGTGGAATCCCACATCTGCCAAAACCGGCAGATATGGGGCACCCGTCATTTGTTACAGACTAGGCCGTGAGAAAGCCCTCCATCGTGAAACGAAATCCGCGCAGGCGTCACTACCTGGATAAATGGAGGCGGTTGTTTCTATCTATCGATTTCCCAGATGAGCCGCGCCGTTACGGCGCGCTGGAGGGTGCAAATGAAACGCGAGGGTGGCCTATGGGCTACGGCGGCTGTTCTCGGTGTTGTCGCAACCGTCGGCATCTCCTCGCCACAGCCCAAACTTTCCCCAGCGCCGGGTATCTCAAAATCCACCGAAGCCTCCTCCGCGAATCTCCTGGCGATGCAATCCATCGACAAGGGACCGTGCGCGGATTTCGAGAAGCGGCTGCAGAGCTTCCTGCTGGTAGAAGAAAACGAGGTCGTTGCCCCAGCCTCCTGTTATCCGGCGGTGAAGCAACCGGCTCCCTCTCAAAAGCTCCTGATCCGAGCCACCCAACTGCGCTTTATCATCGCCACCCTGCCCGATCCCCTGCACACTCACTTTCCTCTCAGTTTCGACCGGTCGGCCGAAGCAATTCAACAGGCTGCGCAAGACGACCACTATATTTACGACTCTTCCCGGTTGCCCTGGGAAACAGAAGAGACCTCTTATGGTCGGCTTAAAGATCAGGATGAATCGGAAAAACGGACGGAGCAGAATGAAGATCAGCCGGGACTCCTTCTCTTTCGCCGCTCGGTAATCGGCAAGGAACCTAACGATCTGCCCTTCGAAAACGGACTGGTAGTGCTGATCGTCGGGGAGGAGCCGACCGGCGGCATTCATCGGCAACAATTCGAGAACGCCGTTCAGTGGATCCAGGCACTGCAGCCGAGCGATACGGGCGAGCTCAGGTCCCCATTGCAGATCCTCGGCCCCTCGTTTTCCGGTTCCATTCCCTCTCTGGTCGAGTTGCTGCGCAATACCCCAGGGATTGATTCCGAATTGAATGCGCCGTTGCGCATCTTTAGCGGCAGCGTCACCAGCAATGTGCTGGTGAATTGGCTGCACACAATGGCCACGGATTATCTAAGCTCGTTGCACGTTCAATTCCGCAGCTTCAGCCACAGCGGCGACGTGAACATCGACCGCTACTGCAGCTATCTGTACGCCGCCGGGTCGGACCTGGCGCGGCTTGCCATTGTCTCGGAGGACGAGACCGCCTTCGGCGGCGAGTACGGAAAAGGGGATACCGGTACTTCCCCCTGCGCTCCCGAGGATCCCCATAAGCCAGGGCCGGTGCATCTCTACTACCCGCGAGACATTTCCGCTCTTCGCGCGGCTTACCAAAGCCAGTCCATCTTCAGCCGGGCCACGGCCCAGGCGAATGGAGACTCCTTGCATCGGACTCTCCAGGATGATCTTGCCGATCCCAAGCGAAAGGACCACGACACCATTCGCACGTACAGCGACAATCAGAACTCGCTTTCGCAGGAAGCGGAACTCCAGCAGCTGGTCAGCCTGATGCGCGCGCATAAAACACAATACATTCTGCTGCGCAGCAGTAATCCGCTGGACCAGCTCTTTCTGAGCCAGTTCTTTCGCATGACTTATCCTGAGGGGCGCATCGTGCTTGCGGGTGCGGACTTGCTGCTCCGCCGGGAGACCGGAGCCAGCGGGCTGAATGGGGTGATGACCCTGAGCACCTACCCGCTGCTGCCATGGGAGCAGGATTGGACCAAAACACCAGCACCCGGCAAATTTCACTCCCACCGTGCGTTTACCAATGACGGGGTAGAAGGAACTTATTTTGCTGCGCGCTTTCTGCTGTGGGCCCAAGCTTCGGCTGCCATGACGAGCGAGCATGCCCGAGATGCTACAGCGGCAGCCGACGGCGCCGCCAGCGCTGACGCCGGGTTCATCCCTTCCAACTGTATCCCTGACTTCAACCTGACCGACTACGCGCTGCCCTTCTGGATGAAGTCCCAAACCCCGGGTTGCCGCCATCCGCCTACCTGGCTCTCGGTGTTGGGCAATGGCGGATTCTGGCCCGTGGCCGTTTTGGATACTCCCGTCGATCTGAAACATCCGCTATATCCTGCGCCAGACCCGCTGCCTGCGCGGTTGTGGCATAGCGTCACCTCCATATTCACGAGTATTGCCTTTCTCTTTGGATGGCATCACGATCGCCAGGCCGCCGGGCCGATGCCCCAGGCGTGGCTGCCTATGCCGCTGAGCATGCGGCTCTTAATGCTCGCGGGCGCCTATTGGGCCGCTTTCCACCTGCTCTGTTGCTGCCGAGCTTCTATCACCGCCAAGCCCGCACACCGCGCCCACTTTGTCCGCCCCAATAGCAACTCCCCCCACCCGCTGACAGAATGCGACGACGACGCCCTCCGGCACCAGCAGAATAGCCACCGGGCGCTGGTGCTTCTGGGCAGCATCCTGGTGGCGCTTTTGCCCATCACCCTGGCTTGGGGATACGGCGAAATGTGGGAGGGAGGCGAGCCTCTTCCCGACCCTTGGCGGTATCGCACGTTTCTTCCGCTTATCTGGCTGACCGCGGCCGGCGCTGTGGCCGGCAACGCCTGGATCGAAGATCATCTTTTTTGGCGGCCTGATGTGCAGGAAAGCGTAGTTCCTCCAGCACCGGTCCGGCGGTCGCTCCTATGGTTCACCGGCATATCGCTGCTGCTCTATTGGTGCCTTGATTTCTTCCTGGACTTTGCCTTGAACGATTCCAACCGCATCCCTACGTATTGGCGAGCCATCAACCTGACCACCGGCGTTTCTCCGTTGGTTCCCCTGGTGGCGCTGATCGCAGGATTCTATGGCTGGTTCTGGTTTTCCCTGCAGGGACTGGCGCTTGTCGGTGAAGACCGCCCACAATTGCCGCCGGCTGAGTCTTTGCGGATCAGCCGGCCAGAGCAGGAGACCAGCTCGGAGGGCAGCCTTGACGATGTCTTGCGCATCCTGAGCCGAGAGGGCGCCGCCCGGGACATCGAGAGACTAAGCTCCCCGTTTGCGTCCGAGGTCTGGTTGGCTGTGGGCATTTGCTTTATCGTCATCTTCCTGATGGCGTTGCTGGTATTCGGCTACCCGCCCATTCGCAATTTGGGATCAAACGACTATTCTGTTGTCTTTGGCTTCTGGCTTGTTCTGTGTATCAGCATGCTCCTTGCCAATGCCTGGCAGCTTTCACGCGTCTGGCTCACCTTGCGCCATCTGCTTCAGTTTCTTGACAAGCTTCCCCTGCGCCGTACCTTTGCTGCCTTCCAGGGCTTCTCCTGGGGGTCGGTGTGGAAAATGGGCGGCAGCGTCTTCGATATGCGCTATATGCTGGTGTTCCGCCAGATGGAGAGCTTAAGCCACCTGCGCCGATCGCTGCTCAGATGGGAGGAGAAGCGGCAACCGGAAGTTGCGCAGAAGCCAATTTGCAAGCTCGCCCATATAGTGCTGCCCAGCGCCTGCGGCTGGATCGAGCTCATCGACGAGACCAGCCAGGAGAGGGCAAAATTCGCGCAATGGTATGCGCGGTGTTGGAACGTCGCAAAAAACCGTCGTGTGCTCGGGCTGTGCTCGCTGCAACGGTCTCTAGCCGAGACGGCAGCCGTCATGATTACGCAACTGCTCATTCCCACCTGGCGGGGAGAAAGCAGATCGTTGCTCCTCACCCCAAGCGACAGTGGGAAGCCCAGCGATAGCAAAGATAAGCCAGACCCTAATGCTGCGTCCGTGAGCGGCCTTCCCCGGCACATCCGCAACGCTGAGGAACTGGTCTGTCTCGTCTACATGGCGTTTATTCAAAACGTCCTGGGTCGTATGCGTTCGCTGGTCATGGGCATCATATGCATGTTTATTGCGATCGCGGCGGCGATCGCCAGTTATCCCTTCGATCCCCGTCCGCTGCTGAGTGCCATTGTGGTCACCCTCTTTGTCATCCTGGGCGTAACCATCATCGCCGTGTATTCGCAGATGCACCGGGACACGACGCTCAGCAATCTGACCGCCACCACACCCGGCGAACTGGGCGGTGATTTCTGGTTGAAGCTCATCGGTTTCGGAGTGGGCCCGGTGCTGGGCTTGATAGCCAGCGTGTTTCCGGAGTTCACCGACTTCCTGTTCTCATGGGTACAGCCCGGCCTGGGCTCAGTGAAATAAGGTTGCAGATCAGAAGCGGTATTCCGGCCGGAGCTCGCAGCGGTAGACCGTGGTTTTCTCTTCTTCCATACCTGTCCGGGCGGTGCAGGTGGCCCAGCTCAGCTCGGGGTCGGGGCCGAGGGGAAATACCATGGGGGCGCCATCGAGGTCGGCCTCAAGGCTCACTCCTTCCTGGGTTGGGGGCACGGTAAAGTTGAGGGTCTGACCAAATTTGACAGGGTACAATTCGCGGACCTCGGAACTGATGGCGGTGTGATAGACCTCAGCCTCCACGAGGAAGGTGGCGGTATCCGACCAGTTCAGAGCCGAAACCTTGATGTAGCGCCCACCATGAATGAAGCCATTGGAATCGATCCTGGTGAATGGGCACGGCCCTGCAATGCAGGAGGCTCGTACATTGTCGAACGAATTATCGGTTCCCGCGTCAAGCGAGATGGAAGCGGCGGACGCCTTCCAGTTTCCATCCGGGGAACAGGGGGACTGATGATTGCAAGGAACGTTTCCCTTATTGACCACCTGGAAGGTCCTGGCCTCGCTCCCCACATTCGTCTCTGTACGGGTGTTGAGGGTATATCTGACGCGGATATTCGAGACCACGATTTGCGGCTGGCTGGATCGGGTCACGGTCTTCGTGGGGATGGGCACCATGGCCGCGACATAAAGCTGTTTGGGGATTGCCAGTCTTCCGGTTTGCACAGTCAGGTCAAGCGGCTCGTAATTCGAATGCCGGAAAGCCACTGTGACCGGCCGATCGGATAACACTCCCTTTTGCAGAATTAAGTGGAAATATCCCGCGGCATCGGAGACCGCCGTGGCAGTTCTTACGCCATCCGATGCCGTGATCGAGACATCGGAGATCGGTAGCTCCTTATTGGGGTCGGCATCGCGCCGGATCACTGCGCCTTCAATGGGTATCGCTTCCGCCTCGGTGATGGTTCGCAACCGGTGGGCGCGCATCAACAGCAACACGAGAATGACCACGCCTGCCGCCGCCGCAATGATCGCCCAGGCAATTTTCTTTCCGGTCATTGCATCTATTATTGAATTATTCGACGCAAACGCGAAAGGGGACCGGCTTTTACGGCTTGCTTGCGGATTCGTAACCCGACCAACAAGGACGAGGGTAAGCGAGTGCTGTGGTCTCCCACTCAAGCCAAAACCGGGCTTGAATGGGGCACCCAGCCTTCGTTGCCCGGGAAGCAAGCCCGGTCGACCCACTCCCAACTTGCTGGTGCCGGCCTACTCAAGCCCGGTTTTTGCTTGGGAGACCACGGCACTCGACCAGGATTTCATAATGAGAGAGGCCATAGCCTCTGAAGGTAAGATGGGCTGAATGAGTCTGGACGAACGTGCAGAGCAAATTATCAGAAGAAACGGCGCCCATCGCAGTTCCCGGCGCCAACTCCTGCGCCAGATGGCGGGGGTCTCGCTGGGCGTGCCGCTCACTCCATGGAACGCTCTGCTGGCGCAGGCAGCGAAGGATCGGCATAAAGGACCTGCTCCTCTCCCTCCACCTGCCACCTTTTCGCCCGAGGATGAGCAGTTCCTGGACGATCTGGAACACACCAGTTTTCTCTACTTCTGGGAGCAAGCCAACCCACAGACCGGCATGATCAAGGACCGCTGCAACGCGCGCGCCAACGACACGGGCGTGGTGGGCAGCATCGCTTCCACCGGTTTTGGCTTGACCGCCATCTGTATTGCAGAAAAGCGCGGCTTTGTCCCCCGCCAGGACGCTCGCCTGCGCGTGCTGGCGACGCTCACCTTTCTTTGGCGAACTTTGCCCACCCATCGCGGATTCTTCTATCACTTTGCCAACATCGATACCGGCGAGAGACTGTGGGACTCTGAGGTCTCCTCCGTCGATACGGCGATCCTGCTTTGCGGGATACTTACCTGCCGCCAGCACTTTGACGACCACGACATTATCCAACTGGCACATGCGATTTTCGATCGCGTCGACTGGACCTGGCTCTCGGAAGACACTGCGCTGCTGACCCAGGGGTGGACGCCTGAGTACGGCTTCCTGCCTTACAAGTGGGATTACTACAGCGAACTGATGATGATTTATCTGCTGGGCATGGGTTCTTCCACCCACCCCCTGCATCCGGACGCGTGGACTGCATGGAAGCGGATCACCTTCGAGTATGACGGGTTGCGCTACATCGGTTCGTTTGCGCCGCTCTTTGTACATCAATACTCCCAGGCCTGGTTCGATTTCCGGCACAAGCGGGACAAGTATGCGGACTACTTCCACAACTCGGCCATCGCTACCGATGTGCACCGCCGCTTCTGTATTGAGCTGGCCACGACTTTCCCCGATTACAGCGACGACCTCTGGGGCATTACAGCCTCCGACTCCGACAAAGGCTATGTGATCTGGGGTGGCCCGCCGGCCATGGGCCCGATCGATGGCACGGTGGTCCCCGCAGCCTCTGGAGGGTCGCTTCCGTTTCTCCCCGAGACCTGCATGCGGGTGCTCAGGAACATCAGAACTCGCTACCCGCAGGCCTGGTGCAAATACGGCTTCGTCGATGCCTTCAATCCCTTGAAGAACTGGTATGACCACGACGTCATCGGTATCGATATCGGCATCACCATGCTGATGGCGGAAAATACCCGCACCGCCTTCGTATGGGAAACCTTCATGAAGAACCAGGAGGCGCAACGCGGCATGGCCTTGGCGGGCTTCACTAGCTACGCTCCACCCAGTCCATAGGACCAGTGCCTCGCCGATCCATGAATAACGTTGCCCTGCCCAAGCATCCACGAGGGTACTTTGAGCGTCTAAGCCGCAGGAGGGTTTATGACTGCTTACTGTGTTGTTTGTCGTGGGCCGGTGGTTAACCTCCCGCAGAATCGCCGGACGATCCGCTTCTATCTCAGCGCCACGTCAGCCGACCGTGCGGTGGCCGCCGCGGCGGAAGAAAACCCCGAATTCCAGGTGCTGGGCATCGAACCCGGCGGCCAGGTAGTTGTTACCGCTGCTTGATCGTCCTTGAACTCCTGTTGCATGGACAATGCGCGTGGAGTGCTGTGATATCCCACTCAAGCCCCGGGGCAGGCAAACGGGCTTGACCCCGATTTCCCGCCATGCTGCGCTAGAGAGGTTTGCGTGTGCGCCTTTCATTAGGGAAGGGTGTGTCAACGCCACAAGCCTCCGCAGGAATGGGGGGAAGTGGAGGACCCAGGGTTCGATGATCAGCTCGCGGGCACACAGCGGGTTCAGGCATTTGTCCCGCCGTCAACGGTTAGGTTAGCCCCAGTGATATAAGAGGATTCCGGACCGGCGACGAACGCCACCAGGGCGGCAACCTCCTCAACACTTCCATACCGGCCGAGCGCCGTGGCGGCCTTTTGAGGCACTGCCCAATCGCCCGCGGCGGGATTTAATTCGGTGTCGATTGGACCCGGCTGGACGTTGTTGACCGTAATACCCCGGGCCCCGACTTCCCGGGACAGCCCCTGGGCGAACATCTTCACTGCTCCCTTGGTGGCCGCGTAGGCCACCAGACCAGGCGTCATGACACGCTCGCCCACACAGGAGCCGATCATGATGATACGGCCGCCACTCTTTATGTGCTTGAGCGCTGCCTGGGTCGCAACCAGTATGCCGCGGAGGTTGATGTCAATCATGCGATCCATCTCCTCCAGGGTCGTCTCTTCAAACGTTTTCGGAATCGCTGTTCCGGCATTATTGACGAGCACGTCAAGCCGGCCAAAGGTTGCCACCGTTTTTTCGACCGCGCCCTTCACTGCTTCAATGTCAGAAGCTTCCGCTTGGATGGCGATCGCCTTTCCGCCATTGCCTTCGATCTCTTTCACTACTGTGGACGCCGCCTTGGCATCTTTCGCGTAGGTGATGGCCACGCTCGCTCCATCCGCGGCGAGACGCTTGGCGATCGCGGCTCCTATGCCGCGTGAACCTCCGGTGATAAGTGCCACTTTCTCGCTCAGCTTAGACATGAAATCTCCTTTGGTTTTTCGTGAATTTTTGATCGCTCGAATGATTCAGCCGGCAGCTATCCCGCCCGGACCTCAGACGCTGTTTGAGGGACCATCGATACCGGCAGACTCGGCTCATTGGTGAATGCAAGCTATGCAAATGGAAATATATGGAGCGGATGCGCACAAGCCTCCTGAGGGCCGCAAAGATCCCCCTATTTCGGGCGTCCCGTTTCTGATTTTCTGTTGAGCACCGCCTCGACGTGGTAGCTTATGCGCACATGGAAAGTCTGTCTGAACAGCGCCCGGTGAGCCGCTATGAACCCGCGCCACTGCAACTCGTCACCCGGCTATCCTGGTATCCGTGGCTGGTGGTGGGTGTCACCTGCATCGGCGGCTTCATTGGGCAGCTCGACGCCAGCATAGTTCAGCTGGCGTTGCCAACCTTTGAACGGCAATTTAACGCGAATCTGGACGCAGTAAGCTGGGTGGCCATCGCCTATTTGCTGGCCTTTGCGTCTGCGCTTCCTGTCTTCGCCCGTTGGTCAGAGATAAAGGGCCGCAAGCTGCTTTATCTCGCCGGGTATGCAATATTCACCCTGGCTTCCGCCTTATGCGGGACGGTGTCTGATCTGCGGTTGCTCATCGCGTTCCGAGTTCTCCAAGGGATCGGTGGCGCCCTGTTGGGAGCAAACAGCATCACCATCCTGGTGAAAGCCGCAGGTCCCAGCCGACGGGGGCGGGCCATGGGACTATTCGCGGCGGCCCAGGCAGTAGGCATCAGCGCCGGCCCCGTGATCGGCGGTCTACTCCTGGAGAAATTAGGCTGGCGATGGATATTCCTGGTGTCGGTTCCGTGCGGACTGGTGGGCGTCGTTGCCGGATGGCTGGCATTGCCGCAAACCCCTCAGTCCACCTCCAGCAAGCGTTTCGATTGGCAGGGTGCGCTGTTGCTGACCCCTGCGCTGACCTCTGTGGTTCTCATGCTGAATGAAGTGCAAGCCTGGGGGCTAAAGTCAGGGGCAATGCTTTGCGCGCTGGTGGTGGCCGCGATTTTCCTACCACTCTTCCTGTGGCGGGAGTGGCAACAGCACGAGCCGTTGATCGATCTTCATCTCTTTCGCTCTGCCGCGTTCTCGGGCGGCCTGGCGGCGGTCAACCTGTCCTATGCTCTCCTGTATTCGATGTTCTTTCTCATGTCGTTCCTGTTCATCCATGGCTTGAGGGAATCGCCGATTTCAGCCGGCCTGCGTCTTGCTCTTATCCCCATCGCCCTTGGTTTGGTAGCGCCCATCAGTGGAAGCTTCTACGCGCGCGTTGGGGCGAGGATCATGACCACGTCTGCCATGCTGGTTTGCCTGGGCGCGCTGGTGCTGTTGTCGCGCAGTCTCGCGGGTGAGACAGCGAACTATCTCGGAATCATGGGTGCGCTTGCGCTGTTCGGGGCTGGGCTGGGCATGTTCATCGCGCCCAATAACAGCGCCACCGTCGCCGCGGCTCCCGATGAGCGAAGTGGAGAGGCGGGCGGCCTGCTGAATCTGATGCGGGCCCTGGGGTGCACGATTGGTATCGCAACCGCTTCAGTTACTTTTTCCTGGCGTCTGTATGTGTATACGGGGAATGGGCATAGAAGCACAAACGTACCGACACACATTCTGCTGGCGGCGACCGTTGACGTGCTGTGGCTTCTGGGCGGCTTTGCGGTCGCGGCGGGCAGTTTCGCTCTGCTGCGAGATACGGTCAGGCACAGCGCTCCAATCAGGTGATGGGAAAGACCCTTGATGGAACACGCGTCACGTCACAAAACGAGGCAAGGAGGCGGTCGTCATCCTTGCCATAGAAGAGTTCGAGCGGCTAACCCAACGAGCCAGGCGGCCGAAAAGCTTATCCAAATTTTTTGCCCAGTCACCTCTGGCCAAGGTGGCCATCGATCTCCAGCGAAAGTCCAATCATGGAAGGGCGATCGAAAGAGATGTTGCCGTGTTTGCGCGACGCACAACTTAAGCTGTGGCACGGGTCCGGGGGCGCGGGTTTTCAAGCCCGCGAGAACGCTTCCCATAAGGTGCCTGGTTTCGGGTGCCCCATATTTCGCTCCTTTTAAGCGAGGTGTGGGATACCACCGATGTTGTCCGCTCAGCGCATCGGATGAATCGAGAGTAAGAGGGGAAGAGCAGTGGAATCCCACATCTCGCGAAAAACGAGCGAGATATGGGGCACCCGTCCTTTGTGAGGGAACCCGAGGCAGGCCCCTGCGGGACTGAGTCCACACTTGGTAGTTCTTACGCAGATTAAACCGGTTGTTCTTCGAGGTTTTTCAATGCCAGACGTGGTGGCTGAGGGAAAGAACGTTCCCATCGGGGTCCTTGAACCATGCCACCTGGTCTCCGGAAGGTGCGGTCCAAATGCCTAGCTCTTGATCCGGGACGAATCCATACTTCTCGGTCAGCACACCGCGACTGCTCAGCCACAATACAACCGCCTTGACGTCGTCCACTTCCCATCCGAGAACGGTGCCTTGGGCCGGATTGAAGGTCTCCGCCTTGGTGATGCGGATCATGTTCTTGCCCGCCCGCAGCGCCAGAGCGAGCTGATCCAGGCTGACAAACTCGAAGCCGAGTTTGCCTTCATAGAAGGCGCGGGCCTTCTCATAGTCCGTTGTGGTGAGGAATCCAACGAGTTTGCCGCCAGCCAGCATGCCGCCTCCAGATTTGCCGAGCCACAACCCCTGGAAGGATAGCCCATCCTGCGTAACAATATCCCTAAAGGGTGCCGCCCATGCTGCAACGTTCCATTTCCTTCCGCTTTAACGCCAATATTTGCTTAACCGCGCTCCTTTGCCTGGCCCTCGCAGGAGCAACGCCTGCATCGGCTGGGTATACTGCACCGGCCGCCGATATGGCTAGCGGCAATATGGCCGGACACATGTATATGACCACGCTGAGGCCACTCCAGCCCGGCGATCAGCAGAAGGCGGACGCGGTCGTCGCCGCAGCAAAAACAGCCATGGCGCCCTACGAGGACTACCACAAGGCCCTGGCCGACGGATATGAAATTTTCCTTCCCAACGTTCCCCAACCCCAATATCACTTTACGAAGCACGAGTATGGGCGCGAGGCATGGTCGCACTTCGATCCGCTCAAGCCCACATCGCTTCTCTACAAGAAGACGGCGGACGGGGGATACAAGCTGGTAGGCGTGATGTACACAGATCGGGTGGACGCCAGTGAGGATGAATTGAACCAGCGGATTCCGCTCAGCATCGCCCGGTGGCACCAGCACGTCAATTTCTGTAAGGCGCCGGCAGGACAGAAAGCTGCGTACTTCGGCCCGGATGCAAAGTTCGGTCTACTCGGTTCGATTACCACCAAAGAATCCTGTGAGGCAGCAGGCGGAGAATTTCATCCTCATATATTCGGATGGATGGTCCACGTGTACCCCTATGAGAGTGACCCGAAGAAAGTCTGGTCCACCGACGATGACGACCAGGGCCACGACAATATGGACCACTCTGTCATGCCGGGGATGAAGATGAACTAATCCCGGCCCTAAACTTGTCAGGCCAGGCAGAGTTCGGTACCCTTCGGAGGGTGAAATCGAAGGGGTAATCCAGTGCTTCTGCGCTCCTGCTCAGCCTTCGGGCTGATGCTCCTATTAGGCGGCTTGGCCAGCCTCCTTTCTGCGCCCCTGCAAAGCCCAAGCGCACCCCAGGACGACAACGCCCGGCAGGTCTTCCACGCGAATGCGCGGATTGTGGTGCTGGACGTAGTGGTGACCGGCAAGAACCGCCGCCCGCTCACGGGACTGCATAAGCAGGATTTCGTGGTGTCGGAAGACGGGCATCCGCAGACCATCAGCTATTTTGAGGAACACACCGGCGAGCAGCCGCTGCAGGTAAACCCGCCTGAGGCCACGCCCAACATCTTTACCAACATCCCCCGAATCAAACCCAGCGATTCGGTAACCGTGTTGGTGCTCGATTCCCTGAACACGCCGCTCGACGATCAGAGGTTTGTTCGTGCGCAAATGCTCAAGTACCTCAAGAAACCTGACCTGGGCCGCAGGATCGCCATCTTTACCCTGGGGACGCAGCTGCGTTTGATTCAGAACTTTACCGACGATCCAGCGCTGCTGGCAGAGGCCATCAATGACCGGAAAAAGGGAGGGGCGCCCGAGAACTCTCCGCTACTGCCGTCAACCGAGGAGACCGCCGCCACCCAGGAGACGATCGACGCCCTGAAGAAATACGAACCCGACGGAGCCGCGAACATGCAGCAGTTTGCCGCCGAGGAGGGCGCAACCCGAAGCGATGTTCGTATAAAACTAACTTTGGAAGCCCTGCAGGCGCTTGCCCACTATCTCGCCGCAATCCCAGGACGCAAAAATGTTGCCTGGTTCTCAGGCGCATTTCCTATCGCCATCTTTCCCGATTCCTCTCTGCCCGACGAGTTCGGCACGCAACGCAACGATCAGGAGGAAGTGCACAAGACCGATGCCCTGCTCGCCTCTGCCCAGGTGGCTATCTATCCCATCGCCGCGGAGGGTATCGCGACTGACACAGTCGGGGCCGGCGCTGACTCCAGGCTGACACAACAGGAAATAGCCAATCCTCAGCAGGCGCGCCAGGAGCGCAACGCCAACCATGCGGCGATGGATCTGATCGCGAAGGACACCGGAGGGGTGGCCATCTACGGCAGCAATAGTTTGAGCGATGCGCTGAATCATGTGGTCAGCAATGGATCCTATTTCTACACCCTGACTTACACCTCTACCAACCCGGCTACCGACGGAAAATTCAGAAAGATTCAGGTGGAGCTGCATCAGCCCGGCTACCAACTCGCCTACCGTCGTGGCTACTATGCGGACGATGCGAAGAGTGTCCAGGCAGCGGCACAGCCGGCGCCCAAACCGGCTGTCGAACCGCTGTCTCGATTCCTGCGCCCAGGGGTGCCGCAATCGACCCAGATTCCTCTTACCTTGCGGGTGATGCGCGGAGGTTCCCGGATTGCAGCGGGTTCTCCTCCGACCAGCAGTCAATCGGCGACTGCACAGCAGGGCGGAGACAATCCTAATTTGAAAGGACCGGTCACCCGCTACATGGTGGACCTCATGATTCCGGCGCACAGTTTGCTGTGGGAGCCGGCTCCGCGAGGCCACCGCCGTGTTAACCTCGAATCCGCACTGGTGATCTACAATCGCGAGGGCAAGGCGGTCAACTGGATCCTTAGACAGGTCAATCTGAATCCGGACGCTGCGCATTACACCGCTGCGCAGGACACTGGGGTCAACCTTTATCTCGAGATCGATGCTCCCGATACGGCGGTTGCGTTGCGAGGCGGCGTCTACGACCTCAATGCCGACCTTGCAGGAACGTTGGGAATACCGCTGAGCGCCATCGTGAATTCCCCCACTACCACCAGTTCCAAATAGCAGTTTTTCATCCGAAAAGGAGCACACTCTTGCCTGAACTTGGACCCCAAAATAGCGACCGCCGCTCGTTTATTAAATTGCTGGCCGCCGCTCCCCTCTTTGCCACCATTGGCTCTCGTAGTTTTGCTAAGACGGTGGCCGCCACCGCAGGAAGATCGTCCGCCGATGTATATACCCGTCTGGGGGTGCGGCCCTTCATCAATGCACGAGGCACGTGGACCTATCTGAGCGGTTCCTTGGAGCTCCCTGAGGTGCAGCGAGCAGTGCAGGATGCGTCGCAGCATTTCGTCGATATGTTTGAGCTGCAGCGTGGAGTGGGAAAGCGTCTTGCCGAGCTCTCCGGAGCGGAATCGGGAATGGTGACCTCCGGTTCGGCGGGCGCGATGGCGGTTGCCACGGCAGCCTGCATCGCCGGATCCGATCCAAAAAATGTCTGGCAATTACCCGACACCACGGGCTTGAAGAGTGAAGTAGTTATGCTGGGCGGCCGCAGCGCGTTCGATAACGCCATACGCTTAGCCGGGGGCAAATTGGTGCTGGCCCACGGAGAGGACCTGAAGTCTGCCATGACTTCGCAAACCGCAATGGTCTACACCACGTGGCGGGATGACCGGTTATCGCGTGCTTTGGCCATTACCCGGAGTGCCGGCGTTCCCTTGCTGCTGGACGATGCGGCAGGAATTCCGCCCTATGAGAACCTGACGCGCTACGCCAAACTCGGGGTCGATCTCTACTGCTTCAGCGGCGGCAAAGGCCTGCGCGGACCGCAATGTTCCGGCATCCTGCTAGGCCGAAAGCATCTGATCGATGCTGCTCTGGCCAACAACAATCCGTGGGAAGGCTCAGTATGCCGCGCCATGAAAGTGGGCAAAGAAGAAATTATCGGCATACTCGCGGCGGTAGAGTATTGGTCGCACGCCGATCTGAACGCGCTGAACAAGGAGTGGAGAGGCCGGGTCGAACGCATAGCGAAGTTAGTGGAAACCGTGCCCGGCGTGACCACAAACATCACCATTCCTGAAGAGGGTAATAGCTATCCCACCTTGACCGTACTGTGGGATGAAACCCGCTTTGGCTTGACCGTGGCTCAATGCGATCAGCAACTACGAGCAGGTGAGCCCCGCATTGAAGTGCTGACTAATACCAATCCCAGCCTGGTACCGGTGGTCCGCGAAGGCGATGATCCAAAGGAGAAGCAGGAAGCCCCCCGGAATCAGTTGCAAATTATCTCGATGACCCTACGCGACGGTGAAGATCTAACGGTTGGCAATCGCTTACGCCAGATTCTTGCCAGCGCACGCAAAGGAAGTAAAACCGCATGAACAGCAAGGGGTACGCCACTCTATTTGTCGTTCTACTGGTTAGTGCGACTTGCCTTCACTCGGACGAGCGCAAGATCGACCCTACCTTCCTCTATCGCGATACGAGTGCGGTCAAGGCGAAACCCTCGGATCTAACAACGGCGGCGTGCCACTACAAGCCTCTGTTCGGCCAGGGAGACGCCGATGCCTCCGCACTGGCCGGCATCGCTCGTTACGGTGAGGCGGTAATCGACCCTAACGGCGCCTGCGCTCCGGTTCAATATCCAGAGGAGGACCAGGTTTACGTTGTCCTCGACGGAAAGGCAGCCGTCAAGTACGGGGAGGAAACCGTAGCCTTGAACAAAGAAGACTATCTCTATCTACCAGCGACGGTTTCACATACGCTCAGCAACGGTTCCGGCTCGCCGCTCACCGTGGTGGTGATGGGCTTCAACACCCGGGGATTTGAGAAAAGCACACCGCCGCCGCACCCATTGAAAGCCAATATTGAAGATGTGCCCACGGGTCTGGTAAGCGGGCACCCCTCTTCGACTCTCTACCGGCTGTTGATGGGGGATGCCGAGAGCAAGCGGGACCGCGTGGCAGCGGGCCATGTGCTGACCAGCCTTTTTCTTATGGAGATTGCGCCCGGCGGCACGAACTTTCCCCACCACCACGAGCGGGAAGAGGAGATCTACCTGGTGTTGAGTGGTCATGGAGAGATGGTGGCGGGCGGAGGCATGGATGGTGTCGCAGGAAAACATCCGGCCAAAGCCGGGGATGCATATTTCTTCCGCCTCAACTGCACCGTCGGCTACTACAGTGCGCCCAATGTGAAATCACGTATTCTTGCCGTGCGCTCATGGTATCCGGGCATGCAACAGAAGGGAGCAAAACACTAACGAGTGGTTTGCCGCAGAGAGTTGATTTCGAGAACTTTCCTGGTTTAAGGGGCTTGATCGCGTAATCCCAACAGGGCGTCGAAGATCGTACCTAGCATGCCTTTCATCTTGCGCTCAGAGAGGACATCAGGTTCCAAGCCGGCCTCCAGAACAAGCACGGAGAAAATTCCCCCGAGGGCTTCTCCGGCCGCTCGAGCAGGTTTGCCGAAAAGCTCAGTGAACGCCCCCTCGATGGTCTCTCCAACGTGCTCGTCGACCTGACGAAGTCGGTCTCGTACCTCTGGATGGCGCCTGATAAAGAGCTTGACTTCAAGGGTGATGAGCGCCCAATCCTTCTCCCTGGATAGGTTGATGTAGAAGCTCCGGAATGCGGCGACTTTTCCAGCGCGAGTGGGGGCGGCATCCAGGGCGTGACGAAGATTCGCCAAAGAACTGGCTGTTTTCGTCTCATACAGCGCTAAAAACAGCTCTTCTTTACTTTTGAAGTGAGCGTATAGAGCCCCTTTACTGAAGCCCGCCGCTTCCGCAATCTCTTCCACTTGCGCCTTTTCATAGCCGACCCGCGCAAATACCTGCTCCGCGGCGCTCAAAAGCAGGCTTCGGGTCACCGCTGTTCGTTCCTGCGGCTTTCGTGTTTTCCGTATTCTCACTGCTGCCAAAGTAACATAAACCGACTGCATGGTTTTTTTATATTAAAAACCGACTGACCGGTATATTATTTCAGTATGCAAAGCGGAAACTCCCCACCAGATCCTTTGATTCACGATGTCATCCTTGCCGGCGCAGGACCTGTCGGTCTATTCCTCGCCGGTGAACTGGCCCTGGCCAAATGTTCCGTCCTCGTACTGGACAAGACGGAAACACAGGACTCCCCTTTGAAGCAATTCCCTTTCGGGATACGAGGGCTCTCGGCGTCCACGATCGAAGCGCTTTACCGTCGCGGACTACTTGAAGAGCTTGAGGTACATAAACGCCTCAAGAACCCCCACAAAACGTCGACGCCCGAAGGACCACGGCGTCAGGTAGGACACTTCGCGGGCATTCCATTTCTTGAGGGCAATATCGATTCCTCACGGTGGAGATATCGCCTGCCAAGCTCGACCCAGACCAATCTGATTTCTGAAATGGCGGAACTTGAATCTGTGCTGGCTCTGCGCGCAGAGGCCCTGGGTGTAGAGATCAAGCGCGGCATAGCGATTACGGACTTCCAGCAAACCGCGGAGGGAGTGACGGTTCAGTCAGGAGATAACTCTTTCCAGGCAAATTGGCTAGTGGGCTGCGATGGGAGCCGGAGTGTTGTTCGCAAGGCGGGCGGTTTTGAGTTCGCCGGAACGGAGCCGGAATTTACCGGCTACTCTGCGCAGGTCGACCTTGCCGACCCGGAGAAGCTCAGTCCAGGCCGGAACATGACACCAACAGGCATGTACTTCCAATCGCAGCCAGGCTACCTGTTGATGCTGGATTTCGATGGTGGCGCCGCACACGGCGCGGAATTACCCACGCTCGAACACGTACAGGCAACGCTGCGCCGCGTCTCGAACACCGACGTGACCATCACCGCCCTGCATGCCGCAACCACCTGGACTGACCGGGCACGGCAGGCCACAACCTATCGCAAGGGACGTGTCCTTCTGGCCGGAGATGCCGCGCACATTCATTCTCCGTTAGGAGGCCAAGGGTTGAACCTGGGGATAGGCGATGCCATGAACCTGGGCTGGAAGCTCGCCGCAACCATCCAAGGGAAAGCGCCGGAAGGCTTGTTGGACAGTTATCAAACGGAACGACACCCATTGGGTGTACAGGTTCTGGATTGGTCACGAGCCCAGGTTGCCATCATGAAACCAGATCCATCCTCCCGCGCGCTGCATGCAATCGTTCGCGAGCTCATAGATACGCGCGATGGCAGCACCTATATTGCGGAAAGAGTGTGGAACGTTTCCGCACACTACGATCTCGGTGGCGGCCACCCTCTCGTGGGCTACAGCGTTCCCAACTTTGAGTTCGAAGACGGCGCAAGAGTGGGTGAGTGCATGCATGATGGCCAGGGGATGTTGCTCGATTTCGATGGCAATGCTTCGCTGAAAACTTTGGCGAGTGAATATGGCGGTCGAATCAAGCATGTTTCTAGCCGGGCAAAAGAACAACTAGGCTTGAGCGCCCTGCTGATACGCCCTGATGGGATCATCGCCTGGGCTTCGGACAAGGATCCGGATTGCCGCGAACTCGAAAAGGCTGCTGCTCGCTGGTTTGTTTTTAGCCGGGGTATCGAGAGTTGAAAAAGCTGAAGGTCAGGCGTTACCTAAGGGAGAAGACAATATGAGCAGGCTTAGCGGAAAAATTGCGCTGGTTACGGGCGCTTCCAAGGGCATCGGCGCCGCCATTGCGAAGAACCTGGGCACTGAGGGTGCGGCTGTAGCCGTGAACTATGCGACGAGCCACGAGGGCGCGAACCGGACGGTAGCGGAGATTGTAAAGAACGGTGGCCAGGCGTGGGCTGTGCAGGGCGACTTCTCGAAGCCCGAGGAAATCACGCGGACATTCGCGGAGATTGAGAAGAAGCACGGGAAGCTGGATGTGCTAGTGAATAATGCGGGCGTGGCAGCGTTTGGACCGCTGGAGAACGCGACGGCGGAGGAGTTCCACCGGCAGTTCAATTTGAATGTACTGGGCCTGCTGCTGTCGATACAGGCCGGCGTGAAGTTGATGGGTCAGGGCGGATCGGTGATCAATATCGGGTCATTGGCGGGTTCGATGCCGGCGGCCTATGGATCGATCTACTCGGCTACGAAGGGCGCGGTCAATAACCTCTCGATCTCCCTGTCGAAGGAACTGGGGCCTAAGCAGATTCGGGTGAATGCGCTGAATCCGGGACTGGTGTTGACCGAAGGGTTGCAAGCGGTGGGCTTCATGAAAGGGGAGATGTACGACAAAGCGGTGAAAGGGACGCCGCTGGGACGAGCTGGACAGCCAGATGATATCGGCAAGGTGGCGGTGTTTCTGGCATCGGATGAGTCGTACTGGATCACCGGGCAGTTGATCCAGGCCGCGGGTGGAGTGACGATTTAAGAGCGGCTTCGTTTTCTCCCGCTATGGACACGGCGCAAAAACCGTAGTCAACCCGCGTCGCTGAACGGTGAGGTTGCTACCACAGCAGCTTTACGCCAAACTGAACCTGCCGGGAGGTTGTCGACGTGCTGGTAATCGCGCCTGCGGTGCCGGAAACACCCGTGGGCGTGAATACGATCAGATTCGGGGTGTTGAAGTTAGCTCGATCCAGCAGGTTAAAGATTTCCGCCCTAAATTGCAGGCTCAGCCGCTCATAAAGGGCAGTGTCTTTGATGGCCGAGAAATCCCAGGTCGCGAGCCCTGGGCCCTCAAGAGTGTCTCTTCCCAGGTTACCGAAGAAGCCGCTGTTGGCGGGCGGCGCCAGAAAGGCCTGGGGATTAAACCACTGACTCGGCTTACCGAGGATCGGATTGCCGCTGAAGTTGGGATTGGCAAACGGCCGCACCGGATTGCGGGTGTCCCCGTCGTTGGATGGGTTGTAACTCAGTTGCGGTGTGAACGGGAATCCACCTTGCAGAAGGACAAGACTGTTCACCGACCAGCCACTCACGACGCCGTTGCCGAATTTACCCAGGCCGGCCGCAAACTGTTTTCCGTGTCCCAAGGGCAGGCCATACACCAGGCTGATCACTGCCAGGTTGCGCACATCGTAAGTAGCCGGGCCCCAATCCGCTTTCACGTCGTTGGGGTTAGCCACCAGACCCGGCGCATTGCCCGCAGCGGTACCGTTCAATGAATCTCCATCATCCAAAGCCTTGGACCAGGTATAGACCCCGCGCAGAAAAAGGTCATGGCTGAAACGATGGGTAAAATCGACTTGTAGCGAGTTGTAACTGCTGTCCCCGAGAGAAAACCAGGTCCAGGTATTGGCAAGCGTCGGATTGGCTTTCGCCTTCCCGGCTGGGGTGTAATAAGAACCTGCCGGAACAGGTGAGCCTGCCAGTGGTGCGGGAAAGGTCTTAGGGTAAGTCGCCGGGCACGGCGATGCCGGGCAAATCGTTGGCACCGGTATGTTGGCATCGATGCCGACGACCTCATGGTAGCCGTGCGATCCCACATAGCCCACCGTTAGCGACGTGTTCTGGGTAATCGCTTGTTCCACCCGCAACGAATAGGAGATCAACGTCGGCATCTTCAAGTTGGGTTGCACGCCTCCAGGCACCAGCAGCGCATTTGCCGGCTGAGGGCCCTCGGTAGACAGAGGGAGCTTGGACACAGGCAACGATGCAATGCTGTACGTGGGGTTGAAGGGCGCATTTTGATCGGTGCGATATCCCAGGGCGTCCTGCAGTTCGTTGTACATTCCAAAGCCTGCACGGACCACGGTTCTCTCCGTATGGGGACTCCATGCCAAACCAATTCTCGGTTGGGGTAGGAATTTCGCATTGTTGGTGGTGAAGGTGTTGCTGGAGATACCCGGTTGGCTGGAGATCACTCCGTTAGAGAATGTGTAGTTGGCGGCTCGCCCATGAGCCTCATTCCATCCGGTCGAGAATTCACCCCGAAAGCCGAGACTCAGAGTGAGCTGAGGGCGCAGGCGAATCACATCTTGCGCATAGCCTGCTCCGAAGAGCGACCGCCAGTTCATCTCGGTCGGCGCAGGGCTATACAAGAAGCTGCTGGTGGTGCCGGTAAGAAATGTCTGCAGGCTGGCAAAGGTAGCCTGGCCGTACTGGCTGAGGTTAAGTGTTTCGTTCGACTGGAACTGCTGGAACCAGGCGCCGAAACTGAGTTGGTGCACACCGTGGGTCAGAGTCACGCGGTCTTCATATGTATATAAATTGCGGTCGACGTTCAGGTTGCTTCCGTTATTGCTTCCGGCCAGGCCAATCTGCGCTTGCGGGTTTGACGCCGCGCTTCCTCCCACCACCACGGCGCCCACCAGCTTGCCGGTGAGAAAGCCGGGCACATCGACCGCAGGCGTGCCTGGTGTTGGCTCGCCGGTGAAAAAGTAGCCTGCCCGCGAATAGCCGAAACGGGCAGTATTGAGCAGCCGCGGCGATACCACGTGGGTCTCCTGCAGGCTGACAACCTGCTCCCGCAGATTCAATAGATCGGTGCTGTAGGGGTTCGCGGTCGTGGGCGTGAAATCTGCCCCGTCGTCCGCGGTATAGACCCCTGAGAGGCTGTCTCTGGGAGAGAAGACGCGGTCCACTCGCGCGGTGCCGAAGTCTTCGCGAATGGTCTGCAAGGGACTGCTGGAGACCTCTGAAATTCCATTGAAGTCCGGATCACTGGCAGTGGGCGTGAGCCAAAGATTGAGCAGAGGTTTGACGCTGGGAACGGCGGCGGCGCGCGAGGTCAAATCGGGCACAAAGGCAACTGAGGTCTGATGCAGATGCTGGCGAAGGCCCTCGTAGTTGGCAAAAATAAAAGTCTTATCCTTCTGCAGGGGTCCGCCCAGGGCGCCCCCGAACTGGTTGCGCTGAAATGGGGGAGGCGATCCTCCCCGATCGAAGTAGTTCGGCGCATCCAGCGCATTGTTGCGTAGAAATTCATAGATGGAGCCGTGCCACTGGTTGCTTCCCGACTGGGTCACGATGATGACCTGGGCCCCTGGCCGCTTGCCGTATTCCGCACCGTAGGAGTCGCGCAGCACATTGAACTCGCGCACCGCCTCGACGCCCAGCAAGTTTTGACTCGCTCCACCGGGCTGCATGTTGTTTTCTGCGGCGCCTGTGAACTCCACCCCGTTGAGCAGAAACAAATTCTGCTGCGGGCGATTGCCCGACACCGCGAACATGTTGCCTGTGGTGGAATTGGAGACCCCGATGCCGCCAGTCTTCTCCCAGCTGAAATTGACTACCCCGGGGTTCGTGGTGAGAAGCAAATCGTAACTACGTCCGTTCAAGGGGAGTTGCTTGACTTCCCGCTCCCCTACCAGGCCGGAGATATCCTGTGTGGTTGCATTCACCATCGAAGCGTCGGCAACGACGTTGACCTGCTCGCTCACGTTGCCGACCTTCAGGCTAAGATCGGCGGTTGCATCTTCCCCCACAACCAGCAGGATCCCGGAGCGAATCGCTTCCGCAAATCCGCTCTTTTCCGCCGCTACCTGGTATCGACCAACGGGAAGATCAGGCAATTCATACCTGCCCTGAGCATCGCTAACCGTCGAGCGTGTGATTCCCGTTTCCGTGTCTTTCGCGGTTACGGTCGCTCCGGTCAGAGCTGCGCCGGTTTGATCGGTGACCCGTCCAGACAGCGCTGCTGACACCTGCGCCGTCACGGGAAAGGAAGGGAGAAAAAACAAAAACAGCAGCACAAAACCAAGACGGCGAAACAACATCGTGCCTCCCAAAAATTACCGCAGAGTAACCATGAGTTGTTGCGATCGCGTGGATCCTCGACACCGAAGGTCGAAAGCAGCGAATGACAGGGGCCAGCGTTACATACGAGCACCCAACACTGATTTAATCGAATCAATTCGTTAAAGTCAAACGACTTTATGCGCCTAAGGGGTGTTATCAAGAGCAAATCACTGTTACTGGAACAGGACGGATGCCTCAGAGCCGAGTTAACATCGAAGAGATCAGCAACCCTGAGACCATCCGCAAAGCCCACGCATCCAAGGCTTCCGGCAAGGGTCGCAGGAGAGAAGGCGATGAACGCGTCAGCCAGCACCGCGGGCAAGGAACATGGTCTATGAGGAATAAGCAACGACGATGAAGGAACGGGCTCTGGTGCTTGGTGGAGGCGGGGTAGCAGGAATCGCCTGGACAACTGGTTTGCTCTTCGGCCTTAGCGAACGCGGCGTTGATCTGCGCACGGCCGAAATGATCTTTGGCACCTCCGCTGGTTCGGCCGTTGCTGCCCAACTGAGCAGCGGCTTGTCGCTGAAGGATCTATTCGATCGCCAGGTTGAACCTGCGCAGCAGACCCGGGAACTCGCGCCGAGTGCTCATCTGTTTGAATTGTTCGAGCGTGCTCTTCTGATGGCCAACAATGCCAGTGATCGGTCGCAGCGGATAAAGCACATCGGAAAATGGGCAGTGGAAGCACCGACGGTTACAGAAACAGAACGGCGAGCGGTGATTGCCGAACGCCTGCCGACTCACACGTGGCCAAACAGGATGCTTCTCATCGTGGCTGTAGATACGGAAACGGGAGAGACCAGGATATTCGATCGCCTCTCGGGAACAAGTCTGGTCGACGCGGTCGCTGCCAGTTGCGCAGTACCCGGTATATGGCCTCCTGTCAGCATCAATGGACGGCGCTACATGGATGGCGGGGCGCGTTCCTCGGATAACGCCGATCTGGCACTCGGCTATGACCGCACGATGATCGTGTCCCCCATGGGTACCGCGCGCACTGATATCACTGGAGAGAGCGTTGAACAACAAGTGGAGAAATTAAAGAGCGCCGGTGGAAAGACGTACTTAGTCGAGCCGGACCAGGCCTCGAAGGGTGCTATTGGTCTGAATCCGCTGGCGCCAGAGACGCGTACACCCGCAGCCACAGCGGGCCGGCACCAGGGCCACGCCATCGCAGAAGATGTTGCGCTGTTTTGGTCTCCGTCGAAGTAACCTGCAAAATCTTCGGCTAATCATTTACAAACCTGGCTTCTTGCCTTTCACCAGATGCGTCAGGTAGTCGGTTGGTGAGAGCACCGTTACCCATCCTCTTGTTTCCGCTGGGAAGTGTTTGAGATTGCCGGTCACGAGCCATGCGCCGGCAGAGTGGGCCAGCGCAAGGAACGGTAGGTCTTTCGGATCGGGCCCTGCATGAGGCCAGCGCGCCGGATTGGGGAGGCGCATGCTTTCTTCAATCAGGAATTCCAACCATAGCGGAGGAAATCCGAATCGGCGAAACTTGGGGCGTTCTAAGACTGTCCGGTATTCTTCGACGATCCAAGGGCTGGTGACCAACTGCACCTGCCCGTCCAGGACCCAATCCATGACCAGCCTCGCCGGGGCGCCTTCGGGCCTTATCCCTGCGGAGACAATTATGTTTGTGTCCAGGACAGCAAGCCTCACTTTGTCTTCCGGCGTTTGTGAACCTTGCGGGCTTGCCTGATCTCCTGCTCAATCCCTTCGTCGTCCACCCGGTCCAAGCCAGCTGACCTGGCATGAACCCAACTCTCGCGCAGGCTTGCCTTCGCCATCGCCCTCCGCAATTCCCGGTCTTCCATAGCGACATCTCCTAGCACGGGCACCAGAAAGTACGCCGGCCCTTGCTGACCGGACAGCAAGATGGTCTCTCCTTGAGGAACAGCCTCGAGAGCCTTTGAGCCGCGAGTCCGAAACTCTCGAAGCGAAATTTGACGCATCGTGAAACCTCACGACCAGTGTAGCCGAAACGGCTACGGCGAACAAACAGAGTTAGTCTTACACCTGGATTGCGCTCCCCAAACCCATCATTCCTCCCGGAGCAATTACGCCGGGTCCACTGACAAGCACGGCGTGCGGGAATCCAGATAGAGATCAAACCTACGAGCATCATGATCATGACCACGCCTTCAATCGCAGAGATTTCGAGATCGCCACATCCGACTGGGGCGTCCTTGTCGTGAGGCCGGGAGAGAGGCGGTTTCAGATCAAGGAGTTACTGCGGGGTTGGGAGATCGAATTTGGCCGTGTCGAAGAGGATCGTCCATGGCACCGGCGTTTCTGCTGCATGGCGTCCGATTGGGAAAAGCATGACTTTCTTGAGCACCAGGTGCCTATCGGAGCAGATCGAATAGGTCACGGGTGGGCGTTTCGAAGCATCTGCAGGAGCCTTGTATTCGACTTGAAGCACCCGGCAGGCAGTGGGCACTCCGTTCAATTGCAACGTTTCCGACCCAGTCTCGGTGACCGAGTCGACATTCTCCGTAATCCTGTTCCAAAATCCTGCGACCGCAAGTGGAATTTCCAGCGATGTAGGCTTCTCGTCCGTGCCGCCAAGCACATTCACAAACTGTTGATGACCGCCAACGCCGACGCCGGGACCGGCAGATGCTTTCGGAGTGCCCGGGAGAGAAGGAGCGGCCGCAATCTTCACATCGAAGCTGATTTGCCAGGAGGATCCTGA
Organism: uncultured Acidobacteriaceae bacterium; assembly: GCA_963721125.1. Classification (GTDB taxonomy): domain Bacteria; phylum Acidobacteriota; class Terriglobia; order Terriglobales; family Acidobacteriaceae; genus PALSA-350. The sequence continues at coordinate 1,985,735 of CAVRHZ010000002.1, forward strand.
GGGCTGAACGGAGCCCCGGCCCTCGATCCGGTATCCCTCCGGACTCTTGTAGGCGCCTTGCGCCAGTTGGAGAAGTTGCAGGGGCGTTTGCGCACCGGCGCAGGAGGCTGTAAGCAGAAGCAACAGAAGAAGATGACGCATTCGACGCCCCCTTACTTTGTTCTCTCAAACCTGGCTCTAGTCTATAAGGCTATTCTGATAGAGCATCAATCAAGGGAAGGTATTTCTGGTTCGCATGGTGAATGATCGGTCGAATGGTCCAAGCAGGCGCGCATTCCTGAAAACATCCGGGCTCGCGGCGGTTAGCACAGTATTCATGGAAGAAGGCGCGGTTCGCGCCGAGCAGGGGGCCCGCGAAGAAAGGGGCACGAGTTCCCAGGCACAGCGGAACCCGGTCGACTGGGTCAACATCCTGCAAGGCACAGCGTCGACGCAGGAGTTCTCACGCGGCAATACGCTGCCCATCGCAGCGCTCCCGTTCGGCATGGCGCACTGGACCCTGCAATCACACGAAGACACGCCCTGGATGTTTCAGCCCGGCGTTCGCCGCATCCAGGGGTTTCGCTGTACGCATCAACTAAGCCCGTGGCTGAGCGACTATGGCCAAGCGGCGTTTCTTCCCTTCCGCGGAGAGATCCATCCCGAGGCGGCCGCGCGCGCCTCGTCCTATGCGGCCGAGCAGGCACATCTCGGACCTCATTCCCTGCAGCTTTTCCTGCTGCGCTACCGCGCTCACGTAGAGTTGGTGCCCACCGAGCGAAGCGCTGTGCTTACGGCAACGTTTGAGAATGACGAAGGCGAAGAAGTGACTGGACTTCTCTTCGATATTCCCGGACCTCACGGCACCATTGAACCCGATCCCGCGACCCGCTCTATTCGCTTTACGTCGACCGCGAACTCTGGTGGTGTACCTGCCAACTTCGCCACCTACTACGTGCTGCAGCTCAAAACTCCGTGGGATAATTTTGAAGTAAAAGAGGCCGGCGAGCATCGCATCGGTATCCTTCGCTTTCGCCAGAGCCTTACGATCGAAGCGCACATTGCCACCTCCTTCATCTCGTTCGAGCAGGCAATGTTGAATCTACACAACGAGATTGGGCAGCGCTCTGTGGAGGACGTGCGCAGCTCGGCTGCGGCCCGGTGGAACGATCATCTGAACCGGATTGAAATCGAAGGCGCGACCGACGAACAGCGGCGTACCTTTTATTCCTGTATATACCGCGTGCTGCTCTTTCCGCGCATCTGGCATGAGCCGGATGCCGATGGCAAAATGCATCACTTCAGCGCCTTCAATGGCAAGGTGATGCCGGGCGTGATGTATGCCGACCACGGTTATTGGGATGTGTATCGTGCCTGGTATCCACTGATGTCGATTGTGTTTCCCGAGCGGCTGGGCGAGATCCTGCAAGCCTGGGTGAATGCGTATAAGGAGGGTGGTTGGCTGCCGCAGTTCCCCTGTCCGGGATACCGGGCGTGCATGACCGGGAGCCTGATCGACTCCGTTTTTGGCGATGCTGCGGCCAAGCACATCGCCGGCTTTGATCTGGAAGGCGCCTACGAAGGATTGAAGAAACACGCCACCATGCCGGGTGACCCGGCCAAAGGCTACGGCAGGGTTGGACTGGAGCAATATCTCAAGCTGCAATACGTCCCCGCGGATCACGTTGCCCAATCTGTTGCGGAGACGGTCGACGCGGCCTACGGGGATTTTTGCATCGCGCAAGTTGCCCAGGCGCTGGGCAAACAAGACGATCACGCTGCATTTATGAAGCGCTCTGAGAACTGGCGCCATGTCTACGATACCCAGATGAAGTTCTTTCGCGGCAAGAATGAAGATGGCTCCTGGCTCACGGGCTTCAATCCATTTACCTGGGGCAGCCCTTATGTCGAAGGAGCAGCCTGGCAGCACCGTTGGGACGCGCCGCAGAACCTCCCCGGTTTGATTGAATCCATCGGGGGCGAAACAGAAGCGGCGAAAGCTTTGCAGGAGATGTTGTCGACCCCGCCTATCTTCCACGTGGGCGTCTATGGTGTCGAGATACACGAGATGTCAGAGATGGCGGCGGTACCCTTTGGCCAATATGCGCACTCCAATCAGCCGGTACACCATCTACTCTATATCTTTGCCCACGCCGGTCGCCCCGATCTCACGCAGTTATGGGCGCGCAAGGTAATGCAGAATCTCTACACGCCGGATACCTTTGCCGGGGATGAGGACACCGGATCGATGTCTGCATGGTTCGTCTTGAGCGCGCTAGGGTTTTATCCCGTTTGCCCCGGGAAGCCGGAATACACCCTGGGCAGTCCCCTATTTACCCGTTCTGTCGTACACGTACCTGGAGGAGTTACATTTACTGTCGAAGCCCAGGGGAACACGCCCGATGCGGTGTTTGTCCGTCGCGCTTCTCTTGATGGAAAGACCGTCGCCGGCAACCTCATCGACCACGCTGCCATCATGAAGGGCGGCACGCTTCACTTCGAAATGGCGACTAACGCCAGGCCTTGACCGCTCCTCTCTACCAGGCTTTTTGCAAAGCGTAATATCACGCTGGCTTGCGTCCCCAATTCTCGATGAACGTCATAATGCTCGTCCAATAATGCGGATCCTGATAGCAGGAGTGAAGCTCCTCCAGCATCTTGCCCGTAATATAACCCGACTTAAGAAGTGCGGGACCCAACTCCCGTGTGGTCGCGGTCCAGTAGGTGGCCCAGTGTGACCCGCCGTTGAACTGCGCCGTGTGCCCTTCCCCGGCAACCTCCTCCAGGCCGAGTGAATCCAGCCATGCGGGAATTTTGCGACCGATGAAGTAATCGATGCCTGCTTCCCTCGACCACTTAAGCCATCCTTGCCAGAACGCGTGCATCGCATCCGGCTCGGCAACGGTACAGGGCAACATATCCGGCTCGATGGAAAGAAGCACGCCTCCGGGCTTTAGCGCGGTGACCATGCGCTCCAAGGCGATGCGGGCAGGCGTGAGATGGTGAAGCAGAGCGCGAGCAACGACCAAGTCGTAAGAACCCTCTTCGATCGAATCCCGAAGGATATCGATGCGGCGGACTTCAAGACATGGCATTTTCAGGTCCGCGATATAAGCCAGATCGATGTCGCTCGCAACCACATGGCCCGTGGGCGCCACGCGCGCGGCCAGAGCCTGCGCGATAGACCCATTGCCACACCCGAGTTCCAGGCAGCGCCAGCCTGGGCGCACGCCAAGAGACGCAAAGCGATGACGCTCGATTGGATCCAGCAACGAGGACATCAATGTCAGGCGTTGCTGCTCACCCACTAACTCGTGGGGCAAGGTGTATTCGCCCATTCCCTTCACCCACTCGCTAACTTTGCGGAGACCCGCGCCCGGATTATACGTTAGGCGCGCCCAAGGAACTGCATCGCGGCGGAGTCTGGGCTTCAGCAGAACTCCATGGGAGCTGGCCCGGCGACCGGATTTCCTACACGAAGGTCCAGACAGGTTCGCGTGGAAGCTCACCAAAGCTTTTGCGAAATCAATCAGCTAAAAGCAGTCGAAACATATCGTTTTCGGCCCAGGTACGCTCCCACGGCAAGCCGGGGCAGGTTGGCGAACCTGGGGGACCCGTCCAGTTCCTATTGGGCTCCGTTAGAGCGACGGTTCTACCCAGATACTGGCCGTCGTCATCCTTAACCCGATCATGAGTACACCAAAGGGGGCTACGCTCGACCCCGAGTGTGGCGCGTGCATGGCTAATCGGTGAGCGGAGCACCCCCTAATGGGTTATGTTGTCCATTTCATCCCCTGCGACGGGGCACTCGGTGCTCACCATCAAAGGCACACGCATGTGCGCCTTATGGTGATTGCAGTTGACCTGAAGCTAGCAGACTATGAGCAGGAAGGCCGAACAGGGATGGTGCTGCGATGAAAGATCAAGCATGGTTAGACGGTCAGAAGAACGGGCGGATTGACAGATTTCGTAACACCAGGAATGAACACGCTTGGATTGTCCTACTGAATGAGGGATATTCCCGCAGTTACTCACTCGGGTATCGTCACGGTTGGACACGCCCGAATGAGGGTCCACTTTAAAATTAGAGCTGTCCAAATTAACGAGCAATCTGGTTTGGAGTGCAGGTAGTCCGTGGATTTTGTGGAGCCGGTGGTCTCAGAGAGAATCGGTTTGGCCTTGGATGATTGCCAATCGCATTTACGTGTGGTCCAGTTCACCCAGGATTGCATCCTGGGTCATTCTCAGCCGTCCCTTCGGGACTGATCTCGGTGGTAACCCTACCCAGGACTACCCCGGATTTCCTGTACGCTGCTCTGGACGAGTCTGCGTATGCGGCTTTCTTTACGGAAAGCCGCACGAGGCTCAGTGACTCCACCAAGCTTCACAGGAAATCCGGGTCCGTCCTGGGCTATTCTCAGCCGTCCCTCCGGGACTGATTGCGGTAACCTCTCAGAGCTGATCGGTTTTGAGCAACTGCGCTACAAATCGGGCACACCGAAAAGGGCTCATTTGGACAAGACTGACCGTAAACGGCCCGAAGCTTTTCTAGTCGTTGGCAAGAGACTCTCTGATCGTCTGGGCCACTTCGTCAATGGATGTCTCCTTACTTAATTGCGTCAAGTCAGCGTCGGTTGTGACCGCCGGCAGGCCGAGCTTCACGGCGACCTGCCTCTGAAGATTAAGGACAGCCGTCACTTCCTTCTCCGTAAGAATCAGGACCTGCAACATCAAGTGCTCTCGTTCATCGGAGCGGCGGCTCAGCCGGCTCTGCCGCATTACGATAAAGCTGGCTAGAAAGATGGCTTCCATCGCAACCGCTGTGTCCAGTAAGGGAAACGGGGGAGGATCAAAATGCGAAAGATTGCCGATAGGAAGCGAGTTCCCTAAGATCCAGGCCGTGAACGCGGCGACATGGAAAGCGATAAAACCCAGGCTTCCTACAAAGCTGCCGAGCAGATCTCCTACCCGCTCAGACCTCGTCCGGCGAGCCAGAAATTCTTCCTCGTGCCTGGCAATGATATCGATGTGATCTTTCAAATGATTCGAAGGATTGGGCATCTCTTAAGGGCTCCGCGCTGCTTGAGGGTTCATCGACCGTCGGCTGGCAACGCTTTATTCGTCAGTCTAAAACAGGATATAGAGCTTTTTGGGCGGCTTCTGCCCTCGACGTCAAAGATGATTACAGTGTATGAAAAATGTACCCGTGACCATCGAGTGGGTATCGCAGCAGATCCTGTTTGCCGGGCTTCGGTGATCGAAAAACTCCGAGCCGCACGGGTGAACTACGCACCGCCGGGGTCCTTCGACTGCGCGCCACAAGCGCTGTGGCCCGCGATCAATGCGTGAGGCGCTCCGCTCCCACGGCAAGCCGGGGCAGGCAGGATGACGATTCTGTGGGAGGACTAACGGAACGGAGACCTTTGTGTGGGAGCCGGGGCGCACCGCAGATCCCTCGGCTGCGCTCCCACGGCACGCCGGGGCAGGCGGGATGACAATGGGGAGGGTGGTGACTTTTATTAGGGATCGTTAGATCGGATGATCGGAAGGAAAAAGTCACAGCCTCTCAGGATGACGATTCCGTGGGAGTATTGACAAGTTGGCGGTCATGCGAGAGTCAGCGCATCGGAATCGAAATACAACTATACCTACAAGTTTCTTCCCCTCCTCTTGACAATCTAGAGGAACGTTCGTAATCTTCATGCTGACGAAGCCATGCAGCCCCTTTCAAAGCCGAGCGACCTGGTGCAAGGAACCCTGGAGATGCTCATCCTCAAGACTCTGGCTCTTGAGCCCATGCATGGCTATGGTGTCGCTCTTCGCATTGAGCAGACCAGCAAAGGGGTTTTTCGCGTTAATCCAGGTTCTTTGCTTCCGGCACTCAGCCGGCTGGAACGTGCAGGGCGCGTGAAATCTGAGTGGCGGGCTACGGAAAACAATCGGCGCGCCAAGTACTATCTGCTCACCGCCAACGGCCGAAAGGCGCTCATCACGGAAACCGAGCAATGGCAGCGGCAAACTCTGGCTATCTCCCGCATTCTTGAAACGTAGTGCAAGCTCCCTCTCAGGAGGAACATCGTGCATTGGATAACCAACCTGACGATTGGCCTGAAGTCCCTCTTTCACAAACAGCGCGTCGAACGGGAACTCGACGAAGAACTGCAGGGCTTCATGGAAGCTTCCGCGGCGCAGAAAGAGATTGCGGGCATGTCTGCTGAGGCCGCGCAGCGCGCCGCGATGGCCGAGATGGGAAGCCGTAACGCGGTCAAGCACCAGGTGTGGTCGTCGCGCTGGGAGTCCACGCTGGAGGGCCTCCTGCAGGACACACGGGTCAGCCTGCGTATGCTCGCCAGGAGCCCCGCGTTTACCGCCATCGCCCTCCTGTCGCTAGCGCTTGGCATTGGCGGCAATACTGCCATCTTCACCCTTATCCACCAGGTAATGCTACGCAATCTGCCGGTACGGAATCCTGAGCAACTGGTTACGTTCGGCAATGAGAATGGCGGCGGAGAAGCTGGCGGCATCGACATGGGCACGGTCGGTTTGTTCCCGTGGTATTTTGCCCGCCAGCTCCAGACCGATCCCGGACCCTTTCAGGGGATTGCCTCCTTCTGCAGCTTTTCAAACAAAGTAAGCATTCGTCTGCCCAGCGCCGATGGCACGGCTGATTTCAATGCCCCCGCGATTCTGGCCCCGGCGAATCTGGTCTCCGGCAACTACTTTAGCGTGCTCGGTGCTCAGCCCTTCATGGGCCGCGCCATCACCTCTTCCGACGATGCCACTCCGGGCAGCGGAGCTGTGGTCGTCATCAGTCACCATTTCTGGCAGCAGTCGCTCTCTGCCGATCCCGCCATCCTGGGCAAGACGATCCGTATCAACGGCACACCTTTCAATGTTATCGGCGTTACGCCCGATGCCTTTCACGGCATCAAGCAGGAGTTGGAGCCACCTGACCTATGGGCGCCGATGAGCATGCAGACCGTCATACTCAAGCAGCCTTCCATGCTCACCCCGGGCGATGGGGTCTATTTTCTCGATGTCTTTGGCCGCCTGAGCAGTCAGGCCACAACCAGCAAGTCTGCACGGGCGCAAAGCCAGAACTGGCTTGATCAGCAGATCCGCACCGCCACCCGGGTTGCGGAAGGCGCGAAAGCAACACCCGCCCGTCTGCAGGAAATCAGTCGTATCACCGCTCCGCTGGTCTACGCGGCCCGCGGCGCCTCATCGCTCCGCGATCAGTACGGCGACTCGCTAAAAATCCTTATGGGTGTGGTTGTATTGGTGCTGCTCATCGCTTGCGCCAACCTGGCGAATTTTCTTTTGGCCCGCGCGGCCACGCGAAAGCGTGAAATCGCCACTCGCATTGCGCTTGGCTCCAGCCGCGCACGCCTCATCCGCCAGAGCCTGATAGAGACACTTTTGCTCTCACTTACCGGCGGAGGGTTGGGACTGGGCGTTGCCTTCATCGCCACGCGTGTGCTCATCGCCTTCGTCAGCCAGGGCAACGACTATATCGCGATGGACCCCAAGCCGGATACGACCGTCATGGCCTTCACGCTGGGCCTCTCTCTACTCACCGGAATCCTCTTCGGACTGGCCCCTGCCCTGGCCGCGGCACGTACCGGAGCAACTGGCAATCTGAATGCCGGCGGCCGCACGGCACAAAGCAGCGGCGGCAAATCAGCCCGCTTCTGGCCTAACACGCTAGTTACCGTCCAGGTCATGATGTCGCTGCTCTTGCTGGTAGGCGCAGGACTCTTTCTTCGCACACTGCGCAACCTTCAGAACCAGGACTACGGTTTTGAGCGCTCTCACCTGCTGCTTGCCGAGTTCGACGCGCGACTCGCAGGATACAAACCGAGCCAGACCCCTGGCCTGCACCAGCGTCTTGTGGAACGCCTTTCGGGGCTTCCCGGTGTTCGCTCGGTCGCCCTTTCTGCGACTCCGCCTATCAGCGCTGGGAACTGGTCCTCCAGCATCACCATTCCCGGTTACACGCCCGCGCCTAAGGAAAACAGACAGTCCATACTGAATCGCGTCTCCGGGCAATATTTTGAGACCGCTGGAATATCAATGGTGGCTGGACGTTCCTTCAACGATAACGACGCCGACCATAGCCAGAAGGTCGCCATCATCAACCAGACGCTGGCCGGGCACTTCTTCCCCAAAGGCGACGCCGTGGGCCGGTCGCTCATGATCGACAGCGATGGGGTCAAAGGGCCGTGGCAGATTGTTGGTATCGCCCGCGACACCAAATCCGGGAATCCGCGCGATACGGATCCAGTACGAATGACCTATATCCCGCTGGCCCAGATCGACCCGTTTGTTGCCGCTGATTCGCCTGCGCCAACCGGTGACGCCGCCAAGCCCACCGTCCCCGTGGAGAACCAGGATCGCTTCGCCAGCGTGATCCTGGTTCGCACCAGCGGCGACCCGGCTCACACCATTAGCGATCTTCGTGCAGCGGCGGCATCCGTCGATCCCAACCTCCCGCTTATCAGAATCACCACCATCCACGATCAAATGTCGAACTTCATGACGCACGACGAACTTATCTCCTCACTCACCGGCCTGTTTTCGCTGCTGGCGCTGCTACTGGCGGCGATTGGCCTGTATGGCGTGATGAGTTACAACGTGGTGCGCCGCACCAACGAGATCGGCATTCGCATTGCTCTGGGCGCGCGGACTCGGGCCGTGCAGTGGATGATTCTAAGCGAATCGTTGCTGCTGCTCGCTGTTGGTGTGGGCCTGGGATTGCCGCTCACCCTGTTGGCGACCAAATACATCAAAGATCAGCTCTTCGGTTTGAGCGCCCTGGATCCTACCACCTTTACGGTTGCCATGATGGTCGTCAGCGCGATGACGGTTTTGGCCGCATGGCTGCCGGCGCGGCGCGCGACCAAGGTTGACCCGATGGTGGCCCTCCGCTGTGATTGAGGGCGTTTCCCGACTGTCCTAATAACTCCACTAGACACGGGGGCTCGGGATATACTGCAGAACCATGACCGGCCCCATCTTCGAACTTGGAGAGTTCACGCTGGATTCCGGCCGTTTCGAGCTTTCCTGCAAGGGGCGGGCTCTCGCTCTTGAACGCAAGCCGATGGAGCTGCTGATCCTGCTCGCGGAACGCCAGGGGCAATTGGTTAGCCGGAGCGAAATTGCGGAACGGCTCTGGGCGCGGGAGGTCTTCGTCGACACCGAACACGGCATCAATACGGCGGTGCGGAAGATTCGGCAGGCGCTGGGGGACGACCCGGAGCGGCCGCGTTTCGTACAGACAGTTATGGGCAAGGGTTATCGCCTTGTCGGCCCCGTAACCATTCGAGCGGCCATGGCGCAGACTGAACAGGCGCCTTTTGTGGCGGCAAACGACAACCGAGCAACTTCCGCCGGGGAATTCGCAGCGCCCTTGGATCAGGCAACAGACGAGAGCATCGAGCGGCCGGAGCTGGACCGGGATCAGCGGGTGCGCTGGAGGGTGCGGCCCGGTCTTTGGCTCGCGGTGGCGGGCGGCGTGGTGACGGTTGCGGCGCTGTTAGCAACGCTCACCAACTGGCGGCGCATGGTCGAACGACGGTTGCACCCCGCCACCAACATCAGGTCAATCGCGGTCCTTCCTCTGGAAAATCTTTCTGGTGATCCAGGACAAGAGTATTTCGCAGATGGCATGACGGACGAGTTGATCACCATGTTGGCCCGCGATTCTACACTGCAGATCGTATCGCGCACCTCGGTTATGCAGTACAAGGGTGCGCGCCGGCCTGTGGGGGAGATCGCACGAGCGCTCGACGTGGATGGGATTCTGGAGGGTTCGATCGCGCGCTCGAGTGACCAGGTGCACATGACCGTTCAGCTCATCGATGCGGACAGGGATACGCATGTGTGGGCGGAAAGCTACGTTCGCAACGTCCGCGATTCTTCGTCGCTGCCCGGCGAAGTGGCGCAAACCGTCGCGCGCCAGCTGCACCAGACGGTCGCCCCGTTCGCACCCGCGCGCTCGATCGATCCGCAAGCGCACGATGCCTACATGCGCGGACGATACCTGTGGTTCAGCTTTCGTTACGACGAGGCAGCAAAATACTTCCGTAAGGCGACGGAGGTACAACCGGATTACGCGTTGGGTTGGGCCGGTCTATCGGCGTGCTATTCCGCCAGCACAATGGATGAGCGTCATGACCCGCGAACCTCGCTGCCGCAGTCCGACGAGACGGCGGCCAAGGCGATGCAGCTCGATCCCTCTTTGCCCGAAGCGAACCTGGCGATGGGTGCGGCACTCTTCTTCCACCGATGGGACTGGGAGGGAGCGGATCAGCAGATACGGCGAGCCATCGAACTGGATCCGCGGTTTGCGGAGGCGTACCACTTGCGAGCCAGAATTCTGATTGCTCTGAATCGTAATGCGGAGGCTATTGAGGCGCAGAAGAAGGAAATGGATCTGGATCCATTTGCCCGGCCGTGGGGGCTGGCTTATACGCTTTATCTGGCACGCCAATACGACGCAGCCATCGATGAGGCGCGTCTGCGGCTGGAAAGCTACCCGCACGACCAATCGTTGCTCGACCTGGTTGCGTATAGCTATCACTACAAGGGCATGGACAAAGAAGCTGCGGATGGCCTGGTGAAGGAGAGCTTGGACACAGGCGATCCCGAGTCGGCAGCCGCTATCCGACGCGCTTACCAGCAGGGCGGTTACACGGCAGTGGTTCGCTGGCAATTGAGCAAATTCGAGAAGCTGGCGCAGACTCAATATCTGTCACCGGTAGCTCTAGCCGGCCTGCATGCTCAGCTTGGGCAGCGGGATCAGGCGCTGGCCTTACTGGAAGAAGCATACCGGCAGCGTTCTCCACAGGTGCTATGGATTCAGACCGACCCGGCTTATGACTTACTACATTCGGATGAGCGGTACCGGGCGCTGATTCAGAAGGTTGGGCTGCCCCCAGCGTATTAATACGGGCGCTCTCACTTAGATCGTACGCTTATGAAATTTGCCGTCTTTCATAATGACTGCGAGGCGATCGCCGCCACTCCCCAACACAGAGATATCTTGGAGCGGATTGCCGTCGACCACCAGGATGTCTGCGACGGCTCCTTCGCGAATGCAGCCAAGTTTTCCCGCTTCTCCTAATAACTCCGCATTGACGGCACAGGCTGACCGCAGCACATCGATCGCCGGCAACACCCGCGCGCGCAGGGTGAACTCGGTACTTTGCCTTACGTGCAGGCTACCCAGCAGGTCTGTGCCCAGGCCCATGCGCACGCCTGCCCGCTTCATGATCTCGAGAGTTAAAAGCGCCCCATCGCCGAACCGTTTCAACTTCTCCAGGCTGGCCGCAGGCAGTCCCAGGGCCTGGCCCTCTTCCAGCAAGCCGACCATGATTGCCATGGTGGGGACGGTGAATGCGCCTTTCTCGGCGACAAAGTCCGCAGTCGCCTCATCGATCATGGTGGCATGCTCGATCGATCGCACGCCCAGGTCCGCAGCCCGGCGCACGGCTTCTTTCGGATGACAGTGAGCAGCCACATAGTGACCGGCGCGCTCTGCCTCCTCCACCGCGGCGCGAATCTCCTCGTCGGAGTACTGGCAGCGGTCGATGGGATCCGTAGGGGATGCCACTCCTCCTGAAGCCATGATCTTGATGTGCGAAGCGCCCCGCCGCAGTTCTTCACGTACCGCCTGGCGCACCGCGTCCACGCCATCGGCAATCACCGCCAGTTGGTCGCCGTGATACGAACAGCCGCAAACACTTCCTGTCTCGAAGGCGTGGTCTCCAGGACGAAAGTCACCATGGCCGCCGGTTTGCGAGATAAAACGGCCGCCATAGATCAACCTCGGGACCGTCCCCAGCAGACCTTCCTTGATCGCCAGAGCCAGGCCAATGTCGGCTCCCCCAACGTCGCGGAGTGTGGTGAAGCCACGATTGATGCTGGCCGCAAGAAACCGCGCAGCAAAGTGCGCCAGGTATGACATGGGCGATTGCACAACCCTTACGATGTTCAACCCCGCTCCATACACATGAACGTGGGCATCGATCAATCCCGGCATCAGGACACGGCCGCCGCAATCAATGACCTCGTCCTCGCTAGCCGGCGGCCGGGCGGAGATTTCGCTGATTACACCGCCTTCTACAAAAACCTGCTCCCCGGCTCGCAGTATTTCCGATGCGCCATCGAAGATTTGGGCCGACTGAAAGACAATTCGTCGCTTCGTCACATTACCTCCCGAGATCGTCGCTCAACAGTGAAGCACAGCGACCGCTGCCCGCGGATAACAATTGATCTTATCTTTTCTGTGCGGAAGCGTTGCAGCCAATGTTCATGGGATTCGCCTCGCCCGCGCTAGCGGTGAGGAGGAGGATCCGGCTCACGGGAGGGAGCCTCAATGCGCCATGAGCCTCTTCGTTCTATTCAATTTGTCTTCGCCTAATGCGGTGATGACGCTAGACTTAGATACCTGGGCGACTCAGCCGATGTGCTACATCTGATCGAGACTAACGGGGAAGGAAACCTATCGAGTGCTGATCTCACTATGGCTTGCCGTGCTGGCGGCTGCTTCGACTCCGGCTAAGAGTGCTGAGGCTGCGGCCGAAGCGGCGATCGCGCGGGTGCATGCGGTAGATCCGAAGATCCACGCCGTCATCGCCCTCGATCCCACCGCGCTGGATCAGGCCCGCGCCATCGACCGCGGACGTAAGGCGCGCGGGCTGCTCTATGGCTACGCGGTTTTGCTCAAGGACAACATCGAGTCCGAGGGGCCGGTCCCTACCACCGCAGGCAGCATGGCGCTGCTGGACAATGTGACCCATCGTGACGCTCCGCTGGTGGCACGGCTGCGCGCTGCCGACGCTGTCATCCTGGGCAAGACCAATTTGTCCGAATGGGCGAATATTCGCTCCAACGCCTCCATCTCGGGCTGGAGCGGGGTGGGCGGGCAAACCCGCAACCCTTACGCGCTGGACCGCGATCCGTGCGGCTCCTCCTCGGGCAGCGCCGCTGCCGTCGCAGCGGGGGAGGTGCAAGCCGCCATTGGCACCGAGACCGACGGCTCCATCACCTGCCCGGCGGCGGTAAACGGCGTGGTGGGGCTGAAACCCACAGTCGGGCTGGTCAGCCGCTCACGCATTGTGCCCATTAGTCACAGTCAGGACACGGCCGGGCCGATTGCAGCCGATGTGTCGACAGCGGCGCGGGTGCTGGCCGCGATCGCCGGCGCCGACCCTGCGGACCCGGCGACCAGGGACGCCGGCGCGCACATCGCCGATTATTTGGCGGCGTTGAAGCCCGATGCGCTCAAGGGTGTGCGGATCGGCGTGCTACGCTTCGCAAGCGGATGGTCGGCGCCCACTGACAAGGTGTTCGAGCAGGCGTTGGCCGTGCTCAAGGCGCAGGGAGCGACACTGGTCGACATCACCGAACTCAAGGACCGGGAGAAGATTGGCGACGCGGAGACACTGGTGCTCAATACGGAGCTTAAGGTAGATCTCAATGCCTATCTCGCCACCACGCCGGCGGCGGTAAAGACGCGCACGCTCGCCGACGTCATTGCGTTCGACGTGGCGCATGCCGATCGCGAGCTGGCGCTCTTCGGGCAGGAAACCTTCGTGAAGGCGGAGGCGACCAAGGGACTCGATGATCCTGCCTACCAGGCGGCGCGCGCCACTTCGCTGCGCATCGCCGGCCGCGACGGGATCGATGCCATGTTGGCGGCGAATGACCTTGACGCCCTGGTATCGCCGACCATGCCGCCGGCGTGGAAGATCGACGCGGCGAATGGCGATCAGATCAACGGCGCCGGCGCAGGCAGCCTGGCGGCGGTCGCCGGTTATCCGCACCTCACCGTGCCTATGGGCTCGGTGATGGGGCTTCCGGTTGGCCTTTCGTTCATCGGCCCAGCCTGGAGCGAGGCGCGGCTGCTGGGCTACGGCTATGCGTACGAGCAGGCGGCCAAGGCACAGATGACACCGCGCTTTTTGCCCTCGATCGAGGCCGTAGCGCCGGTTGCGCCGCTGCTCGAACCGCTGCAGCGCTGAGAGGGGGTAACGAAGTCGACGGGATTGACTCGTTGGCAAGCACTTGATGCGGGCAAACTCTGTAGCCACGAGAGCAAACTGTTTGGCTGGCTGTCGCGTTGCTTTCGGTTCAAACGGCAATATTCTAAAATCTGCAGCAAACTGATCGGCAATCGGAGAGCACCGGTACACCGTGGAGGCGTCTGTGATGCGAATCAGAAACCTTTCGGGTTATCAAACGGGCCCTGCGATCGATATTCGCAAAGTTTCAAGGTTGCGTTTGACCAGGACTGTCGGGATCGTATGCACTTTCCTCTTCGCTTTGATTGTTCATGGAGAGCATGCTAAGGAAGCTGTGACGATCACGTTCGTAGACCCGGAGTGGTCGCACGATCTAACCGAAAAGACTCTGCTCACAGACGACCGATTGAAAGATTTCACACAGCAAACGGGAATTGACGTCAAGCATCTGCCAACCCCGGAAAGCGCGTTAGACCAATTGGACCTGGTCCGGAAGCTACTCCGGGAAGGAAACACCAGTCCGGATGTAAACGGTATCGATGTGATCTGGCCCGGAGCTTTGAGCGGAGAATTGATGGACCTGAAGCCGGATTTGGCGACAGAACTTTCGTCTATCAACGCCGACATCGTGGCTAGTTACACGGTCAAGGGAAAACTAGTCGCAGTGCCTTATCATTCCGATATCGGAGTTCTACTTTACCGAAAGGACTTGCTCCGGCGGTATGGGTACCGGGCGCCGCCTCGTACGTGGGACGAACTGGAGCGAATGGCCGCCAGGATCCAGGGGGGCGAGCGCGCTCGAGGGCAAAAGAACTTTTGGGGATTTATATGGCCGGGTGCGGCCGGCGAAGGGTTGACATGCAACGCCCTGGAATGGCAGTTCTCTGAAGGTGGTGGCCGAATCATCGAAGCAGACGGCACAATCAGCGTGAACAATCCTGATGCGATCCGCAGCTGGCAACGAGCAGCCCATTGGATAGGCTGGATCTCGCCCCGCAGCGTGACCTCTCTGCAGGAATGGGATGCCATCAACGACTTTTACCACACCGGAACGTCGGCTTTTCTTCGCGGGTGGGCGCGGACTTATCTTCTCAGCGTGCGGGATACTCCGTCGATTCGAGACCAGATCGGAATGACGAACGTTCCGGCGGGAAAGAATGCGCAGGCAGCGACTTTGGGTGGTTTCGGGCTTGGGATTTCGCGACAATCCCGGCACAGTAATGAGGCTCTGCAATTGACCCGCTTTCTAGTCGAGAGGGAGATGAAGCTCGAAGAAGCCGGCTCCGGCCACGATGCACGGAATGGGCCGGATTCGTATGACCCGACCGCCATCTTGAAAATTAAACGGAATTCCGCCGGCAATGGAAAGCAGCAGGTAAGCGGCATAGTAGCTCGACCCTCCACGGTTGCAGGAGAGAAATACGAAGAAGTTTCGCGGGCTTATATTGAGGCGGTGCGCTCTGTTTTGCTGGGCCAAAGCGCGGCGCCGGAGGCCGCGGCATCATTGCAACAGAAGTTAGCGCGAATCACCGGTTTCAAACCGGGACCGCCGATCCGGAATCGCGCTCCAAAGGAGAAGAGGGCAGGAAGCGTTTCCGGGGCGCGGCCGGCTGCCGCTTCGCCTGGGGCGTCACCGCATCAGGACTTCCAGTAGATAGTGTATGCCCGGTTCGCTAAACACTGCGGAATTGGTTGGATGGCTGAAACAGGCGGCCACTCGACTTGTTCTTCATCGACTCAAGATCGGCCGCCACCTGGCACTTTGCTTTGCCTTCCTTATTCTGATGATGGTTGTTTGCAATGGCGTACTGCTTTGGCAGTTGCGCGTGGTTCGGTCTCAAGTTGAGCTCCTGAAGGGTGTCGACGGAGAACTGATCGAGGTCTTGCGCGTTCACGGAGAACTTTTCTCGTTTTACGAAGGGCTAGGCGCCGCGGCGCGCTCCGAAAACCAGGATCAGCTAATCAAGGTATCGCAAGCTCTAAGGGCCGACGTGCTGGACGAGGCTAAACGTACTGAGGCAGTCTTCAGTCATTTGCCTTCCCAGGTCAAGGTTGACCAAACAGTCTTGCCGACGATCGAAGCCATCGAGGATACCCTACCGTCTCATTTGGACGCCATCAGAGCGTTAGCGGCTTCGGGAGAGTGGGTGGCTGTACGGGATCGAACCGACAAACAAGTCCAGCGGCTTGAATTCCTCAGCTCTCAGCTCGTAAGAGACGTAGCCCGCGAGGTCGAAGCACAGCGCACGCAAGCTGCATTCAATATTGCGCTGATCGAACATCGCATTGTTTTCACAGCCATAGTGACGGGATTCGTAACCCTGTTCACCGCTGCCTTCTTTGGCTGGGCGACAGCGCTGCGGATCATTGAACTCCAAGGAGAAGCGCGCGCAGAGCGGGAACAGGCGGAGGAGGCGCTGCGACTGGTGCAGGCGGATCTCACACGCGCCAGCCGGTTGAGTAGCATGGGAGAGCTGACTGCTTCCCTGGCGCACGAAGTCAATCAACCGATTGCCGCAGCCATCACCGACGCCAATACTTGCCTGCGCTGGCTATCCCGCGAACCACCGGACATGGAGGAGGCGCGCGCGGCGGCGTCAAGGGTTGTACAGGACGGAATGCGTGCGGGCGAGATCGTCAAGCGGGTGCGCCTGCTCTTCAAGGAAGACACTCTGCAGCGCGAGCCGGTCGATCTAAACGAGATCATTCGAGAGATGAGGCTTTTGCTGCACAGCGAGGCAGCTCAATTCGCCGTACTCATTCGGACGGAACTCGCTGCCGGCCTTCCCCAGGTGTTGGGAGATCGCGTGCAGCTGCAACAGGTTCTGATGAACCTGATGATGAACAGCATTGATGCCATGAAGGAAGTGAATGGGAGGCGCGAACTCACCATCCAGTCGGAGGGCGGCAAGGACAGTTCGGTGCTGATTTCGGTCAGCGATACCGGTGTGGGGCTTCCACCGCAACAGGCGGACAGGATCTTTAATGCATTCTTCACGACCAAAGCTCACGGTACGGGCATGGGCATGGGACTGCGGATCAGCCGCTCCATTGTTGAATCGCACGGGGGCCGCTTGTGGGCTGCTGATAACCCGCTGGGCGGCGCAAGATTTTGTTTTACATTACCTGGTAAGGGCGAGAAACTCGAATCCTAATTAGCTTTTTGATCGGTCGATCGAGCGTGAGTAGGTCTGGGAACCCTCGTTGGCTGACTCTGTCCATCCACCTCCACGAATGCCAAGGTGGGCCACCGCACCCCACTTTTGTCATCCCGACTGGAGCGCAGCGTAGCGGAGGAACCTGCGGTTTTACTGATGGAGAAGCTGGATCCGGGAGCCATTTTAATACGGCACTTTCGCTGTGGCCGGAAGCGAAACTGCAGGTCCCTCCCCTACGCTGCACTCCAGTCGGGATGACAAAAGTGGGGTGCGGTGGCCCACCTTGGCATTCGTGGAGGTGGATGGACAGAGTCAGCCAACAGCAACCAACGCGATTTCGTTTGTAACTACTGCTGGTACATGGTGAAGTGAGCTTCTATGTTCACGATCACTGGAACAGCTACTCCCTCGCGTGTAGCCGGGCTAAAGCGGTCACGCGAGGTTGCATCCATGGCTTGCTCGTCCAACCCAGCGCCTAACGCACGGACCACTTGTATGCCTACGGGTACGCCATCTGTGCCAATTCTCAGATGCACAACGGACGTGCCGTTGATTTCCATCTGGAGTGCGGTTGGAGAATACTTGTAGTCCGTTTGTACTGTCATCCTGGGTGGAAGTATGTTTCCACCCACGTTATACGCCGGTTGAACGCCGGTCATAGCTCCGGCGTCCACAGTGGTGACACAGTGTTCTACTTCTTTTTCCGCGTCGTCTTTTATGCTCTCTGGTCCGAAATAGCTGGCTGCGTAGCACTTCCAATAAATTGGAACCGAGGTTGAGAGCTCCGCCAGACCATTGGCAAAGATGGACGCCAACGCCCCCTCAAAGCTTCCCGTCGAATCCGGTTGGACAGTGATCTTCATCTCTTCCGTTTCATGGGATCTCCCCACCTTGATCACTCGCCGTTCCAGGCCCTGCTTGCCGTCTTCCTTGGCTACGAGTGCTACGCGCTCGCCACGGATGACCAGCGACTTACCCTCGATTGCAGCGCTCCTCACGTCGACGCCACTCAGCGTCACCGGCCCGACACGAGGATTGCCGAGCGGTTTACCCGTGCTATCAAAGTTCAATTTATTTGTTGCCCAGAATCCTCGAAGATATAAAGGCTTCCCCACCAGGCGAGCGTTCCACCCGGAGTCCGGCGATTGTCCCACCGCTGGAGCCGCTAACGAAACAGCGACTGCCGCCACCAGAAACATACGCAATAAGTCCACGTCGACCCAACCCCGTCCCCATTTTTGACTTTGCCGCAGATTTTAAACGACGCGGCGTCTCACCGGGCGTACCACTTTAAAGTAGTTGCCACGGTGACCAATTTAAAATCCAGGTGATTATGGGTTCGTTTGCAGAGCCATTCTCCAGGACCACATCAAAAAGGAGGTTGCAGTCAGGTCGATGCCCGGCTCTGTGGTGCTGTAAGACTGCACGTTGTCCTGGAAGAGCGCCGCCTGAGATGGGTTATAGGATCCACTGTTTCCATTAAATTTTGCGAAGGTATCGACTCCATTGGCGGGGCAAAGGATCATACCCCCGACCACGCCTGAAGTCGTATAGCTGTCAGGCCCTTCGGTCGCCGCGCCCCATAGGATGGGCGTTCCCCCCGCAGTCCCGTCCAGCGCCCCCGCGAGGTTAGCCACCTGATGCTGAATGCAATTGGGAAAGGTGCTTCCATCGCCCACGATGAACGAGGAGCCCCAGGAGTTGGCGCCCAGGATGTTGGCCAGCCAACGCTGCGCGTAAATGCTATAGCGCGCATTGCCACTCACGGAGAAGGCCTCACTGGCCATGACGGATAGGCCTGCGCCGTGGGAAGTGGTATCGCCGTTGGCCCACGGAACTCCGAAGCCCCATGGATCCGAACCAGCCTGGGTGATGGCCGCATTCACCTGCGCCAGCAGTTGTTTTCCAATCCCCTGCTGCGAAACCGCCAGCCCGTCCGGGTTTCCCGCCATCTCCAGCGCCCGATACAGCTCGTAATGCGCGAGCCCGCTCACATCGTAGAGATTAAGCGTGTCGGTATAGCCTGGCGTATAGATGTTCGTAATGTAATTGGCGGCATACTGCGCGGCTTGTTTCAAATAGACGTTGGGATCGGTGTTCGCCAATCCGGAGGGCATGGCGCCTTGAGCGGAGCGAAGGGCGAGGTATAGTTCGGTGGCTCCCAACTCCATGTCGTCTTCCCAAACAGTTTCAGGGTAACCATCGAAGGGAGCGATGGTGAGCAAACAGGTGGGGCACGATCCCGAGTCGACAGAGGGCGCAGGATCGGCATAGTGCGTGTTGGCAAGTGCGAAGACCTGTTCCGCATTTTTGAGACAGCGATTGGCAAGCGAGGGATTCTGGGTGCGGTTGAGCTGATAACAAACGGCGAAGTCAGCGGCCAGCCGGCCGGCAAGATTAGGACTGATGGAAGCGGCCGGCGGCAGAGCAACAAAGACCGGCCGGTTGCAGATATAAAAAGTCGTCAGTGGATCGCACAGTTTGGGATCCCCAGGTTGCTGGAAGTTATCCGCCGCCTGGGGAAGCGTCCAGATGTCATATTCGGTAATCAGGCAATAGGGCGAGTTGTACGTGCCCCCGCAATTGCCGGCCGCCGATGCTGGGTCGCCTTCGCCGTAGTAGTTCCAATCCTGCGTATTGTCCACCTGGTATGCGAGGGTCTGCGACCCACCGTCCCACATCTTCAAGAGCCACTGGAGGCCGAACGTTGCCTCGGCGCTGAAGTCGGAGGATTGCGGTGCTCCGGAGCCGCTCTGGCCTGCGTAGGAAATCGAGTTGGGAGGCGCAGCTGGATTGCGCGGCGCGCTCGGCCCCATCTGGTTGGGAAAGTCACGCACCCCTATCTCCATGAGCGCGGTGGTATAACTCACCGTCTCGACATACTTCTCATAGTCGCCGGCGTCCCACCAACCGCCGTCGGCAGCGATGTTGGGGAGATTCGCGGGGCTGAGGGGCTTTGCCGCAGGGACATTGTTGATGAAGTCATTGTCATCGAGCGGCGGAGTCACGGTCAGCACGGCGTTCTTATCTTTCAGATGCCCGGGCGCTGTGCGTAGTGCATTGGGGATGAAGTCCGGGCCGTCCCGTTGTGTCTGGTAGAAGAAAAGCGTGTTGACCAGCAAGCCAGGGTAAAGAACCTCCGGCAGGTCGACCGCAAACGCGGGCGATTGGGCGCTTACCGGTCCGGAGACTGAGATGGAATAGCTGCGGCCTGCGGGAACATTAAAGTCAAGCGCATAAACCTGGTAAGTGAGCTTCTTGCTATTTGCCCAGGTGCCCAGGAGCGCGCCGATCTTTCCCGTGTATACCGTGTTTCCGCCGGCGCTCGCTACTTTGAACGTTGCACCCGTCTCGGCAGCGGTAGACATCAGATAAGCGCGCGCAGACGCGCCGCTTTCGTAGCCTACTTGACTTACGCGTACGTAAGCGGATTCGGCTTGCGCAGCGGCTGCGCAAAGACACAAAACAGAACTAAAAAAGAGCGTTGAAAGACGAACCGACCATCCGGGACCAGAGAATCGCATCGAGCCTCATTTCCGACCGATAACCAGGGATATGTTCTATGTGAACCCGAAGGCTAAAAGAGGAGTGTGCGATTGTCAATCCATCCCGCAGAAATGCGCGCTGGCCCCCTGGAAATTCGCGGGAGCGGCGTATACTTTGACGTTATCTTTCGGAGATGCGCAGCATGGTGCTTACGAGCCGCCGGGGGTTTGTCCAAGGTGCTGCAGCCTCTTGCATCGCGTTTGCGAACATCGGGGTGAGAGGTTTCGACAGCGGGGCCGCCGGCGGCCTGCCGAACTCCGTCTTTGCCTACGAGTTTGGCGATATCAGCCCCGAGCAGCAAGCCGGTTTTGCGCGCCAGTATGGATTTGCGGGAACGGTCTTCGATCATGCGCTGCAAATCCCCGAGCGCTTGCGCGCCCTGGACGAGGCGCATCTCCAGTTGTTTTTTCTTTGGTTGACTGTGGACATCAGCAACGGTCAGACCAAATATGAGCCGGGGATCGAGGCGTTGAAAGGGCGCGGAACCGTCGTGTGGGTCGCCGTTCAGGGGGATAACGCCGGAGCAGAAGAGCGGACGATCCAGGCGATCGATCGAATCTCTGATCTCGCCGCTCGATCCAACCTTCGGGTCGCGCTCTATCCGCACTATGGCTTTTACCTGGCCCGTTTCAGAGACGTTGTGCGGGTTGCGGACCGAGCCGGGCGAAGCAATGTGGGCGTCACGTTCAATCTCTGCCATGAATTGCGCTCCGGGTTCGATCCGGAGTTTCATCAGCTAGTGGATAAAGCGATTTCACGGCTGTATGGAGTTACGGTCAACGGAGCGGACAGCCACGGCCGGGATTGGAACACGCTGATTCAGCCTCTGGGCCGCGGCGACTACGATGTGGCCGAGTTGGTTCGCACCATTACAAGAGCCGGGTACCGAGGGCCGTTCGGCATCCAGTGTTATGGATTGAAGGGGGATCCCGGAGTGTATCTGAAACAATCGATGGCGGCATGGCGTGTCATTTCGGCGAGCGCCGCTGAAGTCGACAATCGATAGGCGCTGACTGGTTTCGGGTGTTTTTCGTCAGATCCTGAGGCTCCTCCCCACAAACGCTGTGTCACGCGATCCATCTGTGAGGCGTTCCACCTCAGGATGGCAATTCTGTTGGGGGGATGGACGGAATGAGACGTTTGTGTGGGAGCCGGGGCGCACTGCAGGTCCCTCGCCTTCCCCGGATTTCCTGTCAAAAACCGTTGCTTCGGTGGATTTCTTGCGGCTCTCTTTACGGAGAGCCACATACGTTGCCGCTGGGAGAGCCATGAAGTAGGAAATCCGGGTACGCTCCCACGGCACGCCGGGGCAGGCGGGATGACAATTGGAGGGTGGTGCATCCATGGGGAATGGGCTAGTGGCTGAAAGAATCGTTAGTTAAGTGCCGCGGTATCCCACTCAAGCCCCACGGCACGCCGGGGCAGGCAAAACCGGGCTTGAATGGGGCACCCAGCGGTTGTTGACGATCAAGCATCAAAAAAGTGCCGTTCGATCGGATGGGCACGGCAAGCCGGGGCACGGGATGACGCTCGCAGCGAAGATGCCAGGCCTTCGTGCGTGCACTCGGCTTACCAGACGCTTGCAGCTTGAGGTCTTGCCAGGCCAAGAACTTCGGTCTGCGCGCGCTCGCTCTTCACTGGGGGCAGAATGCCATCGCGCATCAGGTGGTTTCTGCTAAGCGTCGCAAGATCGTCTTCGTCCAGCCGTGCCTTAGACACACTCCGTATATAGCGGCAAAGAACCGGCTTGGGTTTGAGAATGTGCCTGAGATTGAGTATCTGACTAAACCTATACTGCATAGCGTTCGCGAACTCGCGCGGCTTAGAACTGTTCTCAATAAAAGGGTACATGACCGACTTGGGGTCGGGATTATGTCTGAGATCGACTATGTGGCCGACCTCATGCACAGCGTTCACAAACTTCCCGGCAGGCGACAATGGTACCTGGGGAAGAACCACGATCTTCGCTTCAAAGCCGTCCAGGTCAGCGAATTGTGCGAAGGCGGTAAAGCCGCCTCCGAACATCACGATCGGGCCATCGGTGATGCGTAGCGCACAAGCATTGATATTCTTTTCTTCGTGGAAATTTACGTCGAGTATCTTGTTCCAGAAAACCAGCGCATGGCGAAATGCGGCGGCCCAGGCTGGGTCTGACACATCGATTTTCACACCAATATTCCCAAGGTCGTACTTCTTCAAATCGTTGTAGTGCGCGCAGGGTTTGTCGGAGGTTGACCAATTGACCCGCATCGAGGAAGAAGACGATGAGGGCGTCAGCTTTTGCTTGGGGATCGGTGGATGATCCGTTGCTGTGGGGCCGAGAGCCGCGTTGCCGGCGGTGGAGAACTCCCGGGTGTTCTGGGCAGTGGCCCATGTCCCAAATACGATGAAGGACGCCGCCAATATAGCCCCATGAGCCCTTATCTTTTTAATCGTGTTTCTTGCGGATTCCGTCCCGGGTCCCATTGGAAGATCGACTTAGCTCCTCGAACGTGTTAGAGCACTTGCCATGCCAAAGATGGCGCTCATGAAATATCTTGCGATGTAGCTCACCTAAGGGGACTTCCGTTGTGGGACGCGCCCGGATGCATGAGAACCAGATCCCGAGTGTCGGTCGGGATCTCGACAGAGGCCGGCAAAATACGACACTTGGCTCGCTGTCGAGCGTCTACGGAGTTGACCCCGTCAACGACGGCGCCACAAGCAAACAGCGACAGGAGAAGTCCTGTATATTTCGGGTCGTGCCCTCGTGAGCCAAGGGGGCACATGGAGAAGGCCTCATGGATCGAGCAGCGTGCCTGGAGCGATGGAGAGCCGATAGCGCGCGGGGAATCCCCATCCTCGGCGCAGGCGCGGGGACTGGAATTTCTGCCAAGTGTGCCGAAGCTGCCGGAGCCGATCTGATCATCATCTACAATTCCGGCCGCTACCGCATGGCGGGGCGAGGATCGTTGGCGGGCCTCATGCCTTATGGAGACGCCAACGCCATCGTCATGGAAATGGCGCGCGAAGTGCTGCCCATCGTTCGCCAAACGCCGGTGCTGGCCGGGGTTTGTGGAACTGATCCCTTTCGGGTCATGGACGTGTTTCTTCGCGACCTCAAACAACTCGGATTCTCCGGAGTGCAGAACTTCCCTACCGTCGGCCTGATCGATGGTCTCTTCCGCGAGAACCTGGAAGAAACCGGCATGGGGTACATCCAGGAAGTTGAGATGATCGCGCGGGCGCATGAGTTGGACCTGATCACCTGCCCCTACGTCTTTAATGAAGAGGAGGCGAAGGCCATGGCGAAAGCGGGAGCGGACCTTTTGATCGCACACATGGGATTAACCACCAAAGGAACAATCGGCGCCCGAACCGCGATCACGCTCGATCAAGCAGTTGCCCGCATTCAGGCGATCCAGCAGGCGGCTATCTCCATCCACCCGGAAATTCTGGTGCTCTGCCATGGCGGCCCGATCGCCGAGCCGGAGGACGTTCAGTACGTCCTCAGCCGAACGCGAGGGGTCTGCGGATTCTTTGGCGCCTCGAGCATCGAACGCCTGCCCACGGAACGCGCCATCACGGAGCAGGTGAAGAGTTTCAAGAATCTCCGCATCCAGACGGAACGCAGCGAAAGGAACAAGCATGTCTAAGCTCGCCGGCCGCCGATTCGTAAGGCCCGCCGATGTTGAAACCCAGCTCTTTGATTGGGGAACGATCAAGTGGCTCAGCGAACCCCGGGTTACGGCCACGGAACGCTTCACCATGGGGGTAGTACTCCTGCAGCCCGGGAAAGGCCACGTGCGCCACAATCACCCGGGGACAGAAGAGATCCTGTACGTGGTCTCCGGGCAAGGCAAGCAGATGATCGATATCGACGGCGAACAGTGGGAGCCGGTAAGCGCCGGAGATATGATTCACATTCCCGCGGACATCTTTCACGCCACCATCAATAGTGGTTGGGAGCCTTTGAAAATGATCGCCGTCTATTCGCCGCCGGGCCCGGAGGCGCTTCTGCGCGCCATGCCGGAGTGCCGGGTGCTCGGACCAGGCGAACTGCCCGAAACCTAGAGCGATGACTGCGATAATCCCCAAGACCATTGCGCTGATCGGCACCTTCGACACCAAGGGCGAGGAGTTCTCTTTTCTGCGTGAGCGTATAGAGAACGCGGGTCTGCGGACGATGATGATTGACGTCGGTGTGCTGGGCAGTCCAACCTTTGCCGCTGACATCTCACAAGCAGAGGTGGCCGCGGCGGCGAACGAGGATCTGGTCGCGTTGCAAAAGGAAAAGGACCGGGGTCGAAGTGTAACCGCCATGGCGCGTGGAGCAACGGTGATCCTGGCACGGCTTCAGGGGCAAGGGGTCATCCACGGCGTTGCCTCACTGGGCGGATCCGCCGGCACGGCTATCGCCACGGCGGCCATGCGCGCGCTTCCCTATGGCTTCCCGAAATTGATGGTTTCTACCGTGGCCGCCGGTGATACCAAACCCTACGTGGGAACCAAAGATATTTGCATGATGCCATCCGTACTCGATATTTCGGGGTTAAATTATGTCTCCCGTCGCATACTCAGCAACGCTGCGGGAGCGATTTGCGGCATGGTTACCGCGGAACCGGCCCGTGCATCCGATGACAAGCCCTTAATCGCGGCCACCATGTTTGGCGTCACCACACCTTGCGTCACGGCGGCGCGGCGGATTCTTGAGAAGAAAGGCTACGCGGTTCTTGTATTCCACGCTACCGGCACCGGTGGCCAGGCGATGGAGCAGTTGATTGCAGATGGAGCCATTACCGCTGTCCTCGACCTGACCACCACGGAACTCGCGGATGAGTTAATAGGCGGGGTGATGAGCGCAGGGCCGGACCGGCTGGAGGCAGCCGGACGCAGGGGCATCCCTCAGCTCGTATGCCCGGGCGCCATCGACATGGTGAATTTCGGCCCAGTCGACACTGTGCCGGCCCAATTTCGCACCCGCCAGCTTTACGTTCACAACCCAACGGTCACGCTGATGCGGACAACGCCCGAAGAATGTGCGGAGATTGGACACATCACGGCTACCAGGCTCAACCGCGCCAGCGGCCTGGTGACGGTGCTGATTCCGCTGCAAGGTGTTTCCGCCATCGACAAGCCGGGGGGACCATTCTATTCGCCTGAGGCGCTTGACTCCTACCGCCGCGCCCTGAAGGCGACTCTGAGTTCCCAAATCAAACTGGTTGAGCTTGACGCGCACATTAACGATGAGCGCTTTGCCCATGCTGCCGCTGAGCTGCTGTTGGAATCGCTGGACGCTACCACGGGAAATCAGGGCGATCTACTTCCTACCTGAAAATGTAGCCGTGAGCACTTGTTCGATGCCCTTGTAACTCACTGGTTTGGAAATGAAATCATCCATGCCGGCCGCCAGGCAGCGATCCCGATCCTCGGTCATCGCAGATGCGGTCATGGCAACAATGGTTACGTGACTGCCTTTAGCCTCTTCCCGGCGGATTTGGGCGGCGGCCTCCAGGCCGGTCATCTCGGGCATCTGAACATCCATGAGAATCAAATCGAAATCACTTTGTCTCCATTGTGCGAGAGCTTCCAGGCCGTTTGTTGCCAGCGTGATCCGATGTCCCATCTTGCTCAGCATAGTCATAGCGACTCTCTGATTCACCGAGTTGTCTTCGGCCAGCAAGATCCTAAGCGATGTTGACGAAGCCAGAATTCCGGCGACTGGTGGAATGACCTCACTTGGCGCTGGATAAGCGCCCATCGCAGGCGCCGGCTGCGATGCCGGGGCCAGGTCAAAGCAAGCAGTGAAGGTTATGGTTGTCCCTTCTCCGGGAGCGCTCTTGAGGCCAATCGCCCCACCCATCAGAGTCACAATGCTCTTGGAGACGGCCAGCCCCAAGCCGGTACCACCGTAGAGCCGGTGGCCTGAAGTGTGCGCTTGCTGAAATTCCTGGAAGAGCCCTCCCTGCTGGTCCAGTGCGATTCCGATCCCGGTGTCGCGGATAATGAACTGCAAACACGCGCGGTCGCTTGTTGCCGATTCCACATGTACATCTATGCCGACTTCTCCGTGCTCGGTAAATTTAATCCCATTCCCCACGAGATTGATCAGGACCTGACTAAGACGGACCGGATCGCCAGTTAAATCGGTAGGCACATCCGGCGCCATGTGCACGACCAGTTCCAGACCCTTTGTTTGGGCGAGGACGGTGAGGCTCTTTAGCACATCCCTGATCACGGCGGGTAAGTGGAAGGGCACCGAATCCAGAACGGTTTTACCCGCTTCCATCTTGGAGTAGTCGAGGATTTCATTAATGATGGTCAACAGGCGATCTGCCGAGGACTTCACCGTGAGCAGAAACTCGCGCTGCTCATCGCTCAAAGTGGTGCTGAGTGCAAGCTCTGTCATACCGAGAATGCCGTTCATCGGCGTCCGTATTTCATGGCTCATGTTGGCCAGGAATTGGCTCTTGGCGCGGCTCGCCTGCTCGGCCGCAATCATCGCCTTGGTCAGTTCCTCTTGCGACCTGGCATATCTCACTTGCAATACTGCTGCCCGTACTCCGTAGATCGCGACCGCAGCCGAAATGCAGACAAATCCCAGCCATGGATGCTCCGGCGCAATCTTAACCCCCATGAGCGTGATCGCTAACGTGAATAAGACCGGGCTGAGGTTATCAATCAGCAGCCCAACGGTGCGCTGGCTGCTGCTTCGTTCGCCCTGGTCCATAGGGATCTTGCGTGGCAAGGCCATAAAGCCAATGAAAGCGAGGTAAGGCAGCCCCCACGCGGCGTCTTGCACGCCGTTACGCCAGCTGTGTTTCACTCCGACGTCGCTTATGATAAGAGCGATTATCCCGTTGACCCAGAGATAGCAGGAGAGGGTCTGGTAAAAGCGTCTTCTCGCCGGGCTCGGATTGGAAAAAAAGCGCAAGGTCACAGCTCCGACCAGAATTAAATTCTCTGCGTCGTTCAAATACATGAGATTGATCGAGGTGATCGCCTCAGGATGGGCATGCGACGGCAGCGCCGAGAAAAGCTGCAAATAGGCAAGCGTGGCGGCGATGATCGCTTGAGCGCCATCAAGCCATGCGAAGATCCTCAGGCCGGCATCCGTGTTCCTGGCGCAGATAGCCAGCATGACAGGAATTCCGTATGCAAAAAAGAAGAAGTCGGAGTTGAGGGCCTGGGTCTGCGTGTGTATATGCGTGCCGAAGTCGTAGTAAGTCAGACCAAGCTCACCAGCCGCTGCAATCAGCAAGCCGCATCCGAATAAGAGCCATAATGGCCTGGCGTCTGGAGATTCGCTATTAGCGCCAAGCAGGCACGCCGTAACGCCCAACAGAGGATACACAAGCAGCAGCAGGTTAGACAGGAGCAAGGCATGCGGATCAAAGACGAGTAGGGCCAAGTGGACGGCCACCAGGATCGTGCCCGTCACGAAGAGACTGCGCGCCGCACCAGGGCCTGCGCTCATCACTGGATACCCCGCAAAGATCCGCTCATGAGGAGCGCTCGGCCCCGTTTGCAGCCCGGAGTTGTTGCAAAACGATACATTTGGCGTCCGCCGCACCGATCTCGATTTGAATCGGGTGCTGAAGTAGGTGGAATGAGGTTTAAAAGAAGGGCCGCTATGCGAAACTGCGTGGAGTCACACCGACGAACCGCTTGGGTAGAGCAGAAGCCCTGCACGGAGCTGGGTCCTTGCGCTCGCACGTCAGCCAACCGTGGGGGCATTTGGCCGTCTGCCGCCAGCGTAGACACCCCGAAACTGTCACTCAGGATCGAAACGGCACGGACGATTACAGCTTGCACTACAGGCATGCCGTTCCGCCCTTTTTGGTGGTCATGATGTACTCGGGTCAGAGTCGTCTGTGACCTTATGTAGGACTTATCGGCGCATTCGGTGGAGCACGCCAGTCATTCGTCCCCTGTAGCAAAAGAGAACATTCGTAGCAACCCGCCTTCAATACATCTTTGGTGTGAGAGGGAAATTTCCGCCGATCGGGTTCAAAGAGTGCAGAGGAGGGCCCGTCCATGAGGAAGCTGATCAGTGCTTACCTGCTCGGTGCTATTTGGACCGTCGGTGTGCTGGGTAAAGCCTGCGCCCAATCCGTGGAAGCCGGTCAGTTGATGGAAGCGACGAACCTGGACCGCGCGGAACACGGCCTTGACCCGCTGCACTGGGATCCAGCATTGGCGCGGGCCGCACAAAGGCACGCTGAGCTGATGGTGGGACAGCGCGCGTTGTCCCACCAGTACGCCGGAGAAGCCGATCTGGAAACGCGTGTGGGGGAGCAGGGCGCACACTTTCACGTAATCGCGGAAAATCTGGCCGCGGCGCCCACACCCGCTTCCCTGGAGGCGGAATGGATGCAGTCGCCAGGCCACCGGGCAAACATTCTCGATCCCCGGCTGAATGAGATTGGCGTGGGGCTGGTGCGTCAGGGAGGGTATCTGTGGGCGGTGGAGGATTTCTCCGCCAGTGTCGCCGTGCTGGGTTCCTCACAGATTGAGCGCGCCATCAGTCAGTTGCTCAGCCAGCGGGGCATCGGACCGGCGAGCGGCGTTTCCGCCGCCCGGCAGACCTGTGCCATGGACCATGGCGCAGCAGGAGGGCTGCGGCCGAAATTCATTATGCGCTGGGAAGCCTCCGATTTAAACCGGCTGCCCGACGTGCTGGAGCAGAGGATCAGCACCGGGCGCTACCGCACCGCCGTCGTCGGCTCCTGCGATAGCGTTAGCCAGGGGGCGGGATTTACCACATACCATCTTGCAGTGTTGCTCTTCTAGGGAAGTCACTGCCGGCGTAGCTTCCCGGACCAATCAATTTCTTTGCACAACGAGCGCAGCGGACCGATAAAGCGGCTGCCCCATCGGCGGCTTGGGCGGAACAGTCAGCGGCACCGGAAGTGGCTGCGTCGTTGCGGCGATTGCAGGTTTAATAAGATTGAGGTTATTGGTTGGCTTTTTCTGGTTGCGAAGCGTCAGGACAACGCCGGAAGTGGTCCATCGCTTAACGATGTGGGTCTTCGAGCACTCACCACAAAGCCAAAAAAATCTGCTGCGCAGAGGCTTCATCGCAAATGCGCCATCGTCTTGTCTGGACGGATCGTCAGAATCCGATTCCAATGCGAGCAATTGGAGGGATCCCTCCCGCAGATAGAGCAGCTCTTTGGAACATTTTGGATTTGTACAGTGGATGGCCGAGTTGAGCTTGCCCTCTAACTTGCTGAGCCGGTCGGACGGAGGATTGCGGAAATCAAATTCCGTTTGGATACTCATAGATGCCACATATCGTGCGGTTGTGTATCAAAACCGGGCCTCCGCTAGAGCATCGCTAAGGCGGGAGGCGAGGATGGATCCTTTGCGACTGTTTAATTTTACGCGCTTTTTGATTGGTACTTTTGCACACTTTTCTGCCGGACAGCCAGCCGGGATTCAAGCAACTGAAAATGCGACACTTCGGGCATTGCGGAGGTTTTTCCTGCCGGGGTCATGACGGAAAAGATCGTCGGTCGGAGAGCGTCGAAGTTTAGAATGCGCATCGGACGCCCCGACGCGAACTGGCCCGACTGGTATGCCGCGTATATGGAGCGGAGCAAGCCAGTGAATTGCTTCCGCAATGAACCACGCGCATCTTATCGGTAGGCGGTGCGTCAGCGGAAGGAGCTTGATGGCGAGTCAAACAGCTTTAGTAGCCGGGGCAACAGGCATTGTGGGTCTAAACCTGGCACAGCGCCTCGCGGATCAACCGGACTGGCAGGTGTACGGTCTCGCCCGCAATCCGCCCGCTGTTGAAGGAATTAAGGCGGTTGCGGCGGACCTGCTCAAGCCTGACACGCTTATCAGTGCCTTGGAAGAAATCAGGCCGACGCATGTCTTCCTGACAACCTGGCTTCGGCAGCCGACAGAGGTTGAGAACATCGCGATCAACGGCGCTATGGTTCGCAATTTGCTGCAAGCCCTTTCCAGAGCTGGTTCGGTCCAGCATGTTGCGCTGGTCACAGGCTTGAAGCATTACCTTGGGCCCTTCGAGAATTACGGCAAGGGCAAGCTGCCCACCACCCCGTTCCGCGAAGAGCAGGCGAGGCTGGACATAGATAATTTCTACTACGCGCAGGAGGATGAGGTTTTCGCGGCGGCCGGGCGAGATGGATTTACCTGGAGTGTGCACCGTCCGCACACGATCATCGGCTACGCGGTAGGCAATGCAATGAACATGGGCGTAACCCTCGCGACGTATGCAACAATCTGCCGTGAGACTGGCCGGCCCTTCCTCTTTCCCGGCTCCGCAGTTCAGTGGAACAGCCTTACCGATATGACCGATGCGAGTTTGCTTGCCCGGCATCTGCAATGGGCATCGACTACACCTGAAGCCAGAAACCAGGCCTTCAATGTGGTTAATGGTGATGTCTTTCGCTGGAACTGGATGTGGGAGAGGATTGCACGATGGTTTGACCTGGCGCCGGCGGAGTTTCCGGGCCAAGGCATACCGCTCGAATTGCAACTCGCCGGCGCGGCGCCTATCTGGGAGGAGATCGCGCGCAAATACCAACTCGTGCAGAGGGATCTGAACGTGCTTGCATCTGCATGGCACACCGACGCCGACCTCGGGCGGCCGATCGAAGTGTTGACCGATATGAGCAAGAGCCGCAAGTTGGGGTTTCTCGAATACCAGGCGACGGATGACAGCTTCTTCGAGCTCTTCTCCAGGCTGCGTGAAGAACGCCTTATCCCCTGATGCGATTGTGGCAAAGTCTGCAACGGATGACTGGCTGATTTTCTTTCAGGGCTTCCCGAGCCTGCGGGCTGAATGCTTGAAGAGACCGCGGACAAATGCTGATTGCTGTTGCCCTAATCCGTCAATCCTCCACCCATGTCAACGGCCGCCCTCCAGTTTTGGCACGTCCGGCCAGCCTTTCTTCAACCCTTCAATAAGGCCGTCATCCTGAGGGGCTGTGACTTTTTTGATTGCTTCATCGTAAACAACCGCTGGGTGCCCCATTCAAGCCCGGTTTTGGCTTTTTGTTTCGGCTTGAGTGGGATAACACGGCACTCACCTAACGATTCTTTCAGCCACTAGCCAATTCCCCATGGATGCACCACCCTCCACTTTGTCATCCCGACCGGAGCGTAGCGCAGTGGAGGGACCTGTGACTTTATTAATTTTTTGTAGTTTTGGTGGCCGGAAAGCCCTGAAGAGCTGCGTCGATTAAGCATCCTCGGGGTTCCTTCGGCTACGCTCAGGACAGGCTCTTCGACTCCGCGCTGTAAGTCCTCGGTTAAGTGGTATGTCTGCGAGGCGCTTCGCTCGGATGACGATTCTGTGGGAGAACTAACGGAACGGAGACGTTTGTGCGGGAGCCGGGGCGCACCGCAGGTCCCTCCACTACGCTACCCCGGATTTCCTATTGAGTTTGGTGGCGTTGACGGACTTCATGCGGCTTTCTTTACGGAAAGCCGCAATCGTGGCCTTGGATAGTGTCGCGATGTAGGAAATCCGGGTTCGCTTCGGTCGGGATGACAAAGGGGAGAGTGGTGCATCCATGGGGAATTGGCTAGCGGCTGAAAAAATCGTTAGGTGAGTGCCGTGGTATCCCACTCAAGCCAAAACCGGGCTTGAATGGCGCACCCAGCGGTTGTTGACGATCAAGCAATCAAAAAGTCACAGCGTCGGGATGACAAGTTGGAGGGCGGCAGCTCACATTGGCATGACGTGGGGATGGACAGATCTCAAACGACCAGAGTCTCTATGCCTACCCATTAGATGGTACGGGCTTCAGTCAGTAGGTCACCATTGTTGACAAGCATGCCCATATAGGAATATATAAAGTGAATTGCGGGAGGACTGATCGTGTGCAGGTTCTGCAGCAACCAGCAGAAACAGCAAGCCTCCCAAGAACCCCCAGGAGAGAGTAATGGCCACAAACAGAAATACCCAAACCAACATGAGCACGCCGCCGATCGTATCGCCGCAGGAGTGGGAGGATGCGCGCCTGCGCCTGCTCGTCAAGGAGAAGGAATTAACCCGCGCACGGGACGCGCTGGCCGCCCAGCGCAGGCGTATGCCGTGGATGGCCGTCGAGAAGCAGTACACGTTCGAGGGGCCCAAGGGCAAGGCGAGCCTGCTCGACTTGTTCGACGGGCGCCGTCAACTGGTCCTCTACCGCGCCTTCTTCGAGCCCGGCGTCTTCGGTTGGCCCGAGCATGCCTGTCGGGGCTGCTCCCTGGGAGCGGACCAGGTCGCCCACCTCGCCCATCTGAACGCCCGCGAC
This sequence comes from uncultured Acidobacteriaceae bacterium, assembly GCA_963721125.1. Classification (GTDB taxonomy): domain Bacteria; phylum Acidobacteriota; class Terriglobia; order Terriglobales; family Acidobacteriaceae; genus PALSA-350. Next base: position 2,018,702 of record CAVRHZ010000002.1, read on the forward strand.
ACCACGCTCGCGTTCGCCTCGCGCGCGCCGCAGAGCGACATCGAGCGACTGAAGGCGCGGATGGAGTGGAAGATGCCGTGGTACACCATCACCGACAACTTCGACACCGACTTCGGCGTGAACGAATGGCACGGCCACAACGTATTCTTCCGCGACGGCGACCGTATCTTTCGCACTTACTTCATTAACAACCGCGGCGACGAAGCGATGGGGAGCACCTGGAACTACCTCGACCTTACGCCGCTCGGTCGTCAGGAGGAGTGGGAGGATTCACCACAGGGCTATCCTCAGACCCCTCCCTACAAGTGGTGGAATTGGCACGACGAATACGCCGCCGCCGCGCAGCCCGACCCAAGGTGGGTTAAGGTGGTGGAGAACGCACAAACGACGTGAAACCGCGCGGCTACTTAGCAGGCGCGCAGTGGATTCAACTCACTTCGCGCCTTGTGCGTGATATCCCTGCCACAGATATTCGAGCGCTTCCGGTAACGTCTGCATCTTCGTTGCGCGATCCACGTGTCCCGCATTCTCTGCAAACACAAACTGGTAGTGATACCCCTTCGCTGCCAGTACCTTCGCCATGCGCTCGTTGGCCTCGACCCAGTCGTGCATGTTGTCACGCATCAGGTTGGGATTGTAGAGATCTTTATCGCCAACCTCCATCCAGATCCGGATCGGCTTCCGCGGGCTCTCAGGAATTAAATGCTCGTGGAACCCCCAGGCTCCCTGCGGAGTCTTAGGATCGTACGGCCACTGCTGGTTTATGTACGTTCCCGAATAGGTCAGCACGCGATGATACAGCTCCGGGTGAAACCACGCCATGATCAACGCGCCGAGCCGCCTGAACTGCCGCCCATGGTCGCCCGCCCATCGGGATCGTGCGTCAACTTTACTTGCGCCTTCTCCTCCACCAGCGGTAGCACTTCGTGTTCGACAAACTCTGCATAGCGGCCCGACATGGTGTCGTACTCGAGTCCGCGCTCGCTCCCCTGCGCATCGCCGCTGCCGTTCCCAATGGAGATGGCGATCATGACTGGCAGCTTGTGTTCGGAAATCAGCCCATCCAGCGCGGTGAAAAGCATTCGGTCCGGTCCATCCGCGCCCACAATGAATGGGACTACGCTGCCGGGCACGTAATCTTTCGGCACATACACCGCAACCTTGCGCGTATACGGAGCGGGATGACTTGTCGTGACCACCAGCTTTGCCGGGTTATCCGGGGCAGGCGTACCGAACGTGCCCTTGTCGCGCGCTATCCCCGGGTAGTACTTGCTATCAGCGGAACTCATAGTGAATTCAATCACGCTGCCATGGGTTAATTCCTGGGCCGTCATCTCCGGTGCCGGGCGGATGCGTCGGACCGATGATGAAGTTTCCATCCTGATCCGGCGGCGGCACGGCTCCGTCGGGCAGCTCCTTGGCTTGCACATATCCCGGGGAATGCGGATCACGCGTTGGCGGCGTGGGCCGAGCCGTCTGCTGTGCTGGCGGCACGGCTGCGGTCTGTCCAGCCCAAGCCAGCGCAATCGATCCAGTCAGAATCCCCAATCCTATCAATCGCTATTTTCCAAGTCATCTGGTCTTTGAGCCTCCGGTTCATGAGCTTCGCTGCACCATGGCACGGCATGATCGTCGAGAGCATCACGCAAGGGTTACAGAAATTAAAAACTTTTGCCAAAGGAATAGTACACGCGAAGGATCCGTGTTCAGGCGACCCATCCGCCGGAATGAACTTTCAGGCATGCGCAGGGCGGGACGTGCCGGCGTTGGTGGTGAATTCTGCGTGCCCACCACTTGCCAGCAGCCGGGTCAGTTTGCGGACTAACGAGCGATCTGCCGGGTCACGAGCTGCAGCAGTGTCTGGGTTCTTCAGGAAACAAGAATTACGCATATCTTAGAACGTCCGAATTGCCCTTTCGAGGTAATCTGTACTCGCCATTCACGAAAGAAAGAGGGTAGAGCCCTGGTCCGCGCACATTCACGGCGTTCGTTCCTTGCCTCGGGAGGGGCCTGTGTTGGAGCAGCATTGCTCGGCTGCCGTGGCAAAGCTCCCTTGTCATCGACCGAGAATGCTACGCCGTCCAATGCGACCCCGTTGCGGGCGGCGATGCGAACACTCGAAATCAATGGCAAAACGGCAACCCTGATGGGACTGGAACAGGCCAACGGGAAACAAGGCCTGAGCTTCGTCGTCAACCAGCCGTTTGACGTGCTCCTGGAAAACAGGCTCCCGGCGCCCACCGCTATTCACTGGCACGGCTTGCATCCGCCCAACAATCAGGACGGCGTACCCGGCCTGACGCAGCCGGTCATCGCGCCCAATACCAACACCCTGTATAACTTTCCCGTGCAGCCGGCCGGTACTCATTGGATGCACTCCCACCAGGGTCTGCAGGAAGCATTCCTGCTCTCAGCGCCGCTCATCGTGCACGATCCATCCGACAAAGTCGACGAGCAGGAGATCATCGTTTTTCTGGGGGACTTCAGCTTTACTTCGCCGTCTGCGATCTACGCTAAACTTCGCCAGCCCGCGGGGAAAGCAATGGCCACGGGCGGAAACATGGCTGGCGGGAAGCCTGCCATGGCGATGAATAAGCCTGACGCCAACGACGTGGACTACGACGCCTATCTTGTCAACGACCGCACCCTGCTTGATCCCGAGGTAGTTCAGGTGGAGAAGAACGGGCGGGTACGTCTGCGCATCATCAATGGAAGTTCCGGCACAAATTTTTTCGTCAACCTGGGAGATTTGCAAGGGCAACTGATCGCCACCGATGGCATGCCGGTTGTACCGGTGCCCGGTTCCCGCTTTCCCCTGGCTATCGCGCAGCGCATCGATGTGAGAGTGCAGCTCCCGGGTGAGGGCGCGTTTCCCATCCTGGCGTATCGAGAGGGCGCGACAGAGCAGGCCGGGCTCATCCTGGCCACGCGGGGCGCTGCAATCAAGAAACTGCCGGCTAAGAATAGGACCCCCGCGGGGCTGTTGACTCTGGGGCTGGAGAGCCAACTGGTCGCCGCCTCTCCGCTCACTCCGAAGCCGGTTGACCAGAGTTTTGATCTGCGCCTGCAAGGCGATATGGCCCGCTACGCGTGGCCCATTAACGGCATTGTTTTTGACACCGCACATCCCGGCGGCCAGAAAGCCCAGGTGCGGGTCAAGCGGGGCCAGAGAGTCGCACTGAAATTCATCAACGAGACCGGCATGTCTCACCCCATGCACTTGCACGGGCATTCGTTTCAAGTAATCGAGATCAACGGCAAATCGCTGCCAGGGGCGCTCCGCGACACCGTCCTTGTGCCACCCAGGACGAGCGTCACGGTTGCATTCGACGCCAACAATCCTGGCATCTGGTACGTTCACTGCCACATCCTTTGGCATTTGGCGGCCGGCATGGCAACGTTAGTGCAGTACGAGGCGTAACACGCCGCGCTCATCGCATGAGGAACGAGCTGTGGCCCGCAATTTAAAAATGCTGCGATGTGCAATCACCACAGTCCCGTGGATTGTCTACTGCCTGTTGACTGTTTCGTATGCCGCTCACGGGCAACAGACCCCGGCGGCGAACCCGGTTGCGACCCAGCCTAAGTTCAATTGCCGGCACCCCGCTAATCCTCATCGGCGGCAGCGCGAGTGCAATGACCAGGAGTTCGGCCTGGATGAGACGCTGGCAGGAGGGTGGAACGATATACGGCGGGAAGCGCAGCACATCGGCATCACGCCCACGGCGTCGTATGTGGGAGCGCTGCAAACAAATGTGACCGGAGGCCGCGATCAAGTATGGTCTTACGCCGGGCAGTTGTCGATCGCAGCCAATGTGGATTTTACCGAGCTCATCAAGACCCCGGGACTGTCTGCCTATGTAGGGATATCGTGGGGAACGGGCAGCAATCTTGCCGGCTCTCTGGATAGCCCGATACTTACGTCAGGTCTCTACGCACCCTCTTTCTACCTGGGAGAGATGTATCTGCAGCAGAGGCTCCTTAAGAAGAAGCTAACCATACTTGCCGGCCGGCTCGCGGCCGCCAACGCATTTGCCGCGCTTCCCGTTTTCGCAAACTATGTGACCTACGGAATCAATCCCAATCCATTTTCACTGGGAGAGAATGACTTAACCTTCTTCGGGCCGCCGACAGGAACGGAGTGGGGCGCCCAGGCCACCTATGCGGTTAAGCCCTCGATCCAAATCACTGCAGGCGCGTTCAACACCAATGTGAACTCAGCAAACGGCAACAATCACGGTACGGATTTTGCTTTTCAGGAAGGAAATAAAGGCGTTCTTGCGGTTGGGGAGATCGATTATCTTCGCAACCAGAGCGGCAATTCTTCCGGCAAGCCAGGGCAGATCACGGCAGGCATTCTCCGCAGCAACAATTCCCTTCCCTCCCTCACCAACCCGTCGCAGCTGAGCGACGGTTATACGGGCGCCTATCTCATGGGCCAACAGATGGTGTTTCGCCCGGATGGCCCCGGCACCTCACGAGGCGCTACGATCTGGGCTGCGTGGGCGTTAAACTCCAAGCCGGTTATCAGCCCTGTTCCCGTGTTCTGGGGGGTAGGGCTGAGTTATGAGGGTCTCGTCCCAGCCCGTAAGAACGATGTGTTCTCCATGGGCCTGATCCGTGGTGAGGCGAGTAAGTATGCGCCCCCAACCTATGCCGAGGATCTTCTGGAGTTCAATTATCAGTGGAGCCATTCTCGCTATTTAGCGATCATTCCGCATTACCAATACCTATGGAATCGAGAGAGCCATGATAGTCGACGCGCGACCGTCCTCGGGATACAGCTCGCCCTTACGCTTTGAGACCTTGGGCTAAGCCACCGGGTGACCGCACAAAGTCTGCGTGAGAACTCAACCCAGACTCGTAACAGACATATCTATTTGCGCCAGATCGGATTGGTGAACGCGCCGTCTCCTGCCACGTCCCAGACCGCAAACCGCGCCCAGGTCCACCTTGGCGTGTCGGCCACCCATGAGTACTCGTGATCGTCAAAAGCTGGGGTCGATTGCAGGTCGAGGACTTGCCGGTGCGTATTCACACCGTCGCCCCATACCACTTCAGCCATTCTCAACGGAAACGTCGAGGATATTTTTGCTTTCACGCGGATGCTCCGGTCACCCTCCGCGGACATTGAGGTAGACGGCAGAAGGATCTCGCCCGTGGTTATAAAACCGTCCCCCTTCTCGATCGAGTTGCAGGATGAGACCATAGTGATCGAACGAAGGCAGTTCGGGCAATCGAAGATAGTTGATGTTCATATGCCCGTAGAGTTCATCCGCCGAACTGATCTGAAATACATCCACTTCTCCAATCATGCGCTTGTGCAAGCCCAGGTTGTTCAAATCATCGAGCGTCTTGAATGCTCTCTCGCCCAACCTTGGCGAAGACAGATCCGACGGCATCGCCTTCCAACCCGTGCCCAGGTAACTGCTGTCTCGAAAGTAAGCAGTATTCAAAATCTTATCCGGGTAGCCCGTTGATCCCTTGGTGCGCGGATGAGTCTGATAAGCGAACCCGCCTTCTGCCTTGATCATCTTCCACATGTCTTCGGCATCATGTATGCGATAGATCTTGCCGTACTTGCCATCTGCGGTTTCAAAGCTTTGACCCGGCTTGCGATCCTGCTTCCAATACACCGGGTGAGGAAACACCAGCCCCCAGTGGCCACCCAGATAGATATCCGCCTCTTCTGAAGGGATCAGCAGGAAGTCCCGGTCAGACTGCGCCCGGCAGGCCTTGTAGTACTCGTCCAGTTCGTGAAGCCTGAGGTCTGTCAAATCGGCGGGATGTCCGTCGCCGTGGAAATCCATGATCATGGCGGAGTCAATCCCTATGGCCTTCATCACCGGCTTGAAAGGAGGCTCCCAGTCGAGTCCCTTTTCCATGGCCTGCACCGTGTAGGCAAGGTGCCAATGCGGTGCAAAGGTTACAAATCCATCCAAATGGACAAAGTGATCGTTGTGCGTGTAAGCCAGAACGTCCTTGAGCGCTACGCTCGACTCCTTCGCGCTGGGCAGCAGGAACAGGCCCATTTCCTGAACGGAATCCGGCGGCGCGTTCATCCATGGATCGATCGTCGTGTCGTCGTCGGGGTGCTGTCGCACTCCCAGTCCAACCCTGCCCCGCCAGGAGCTGTACCAGAGGTATCCCTGATTGGTCGTGTAGTCGCGCGCAAAGAAATAACGATGCGGAGGTGGAAAGACGGCAATGCTCCCGGCGCCCATCTTCGCCGCCACCGTGCGATAGTGGGCTGTAAGCGGGTGACGATCGGAACCGTAAGGGGGCGTAACTTCCTTCAACTTCCCCTCAACATCGTAGTAGGAGATGTGCGACTCCATATTGCCACCTACCCGGCGATCCTGCTCAGCAGTCATCTCCAAACCAGTGTCATAGTAGTACGCGGTGTCGGGTTCGTGAGTGCTGACCAGCACGGCCTGCTGAATGAGTGAAGTGCCTGGATAGAACGTATAGCGGAGCGAACCGGTGAAGATTCCGAGCCTTAACCCATCAAAGGTTACTTCCACTCGATTCCCCACCGTCTGTGCAGTTACGGCGGAGGGATGAAACTCGAGCAGGAATTGCCGCGTTCCCTGCGGATCAGCTGGAGGAAAATCAAAGAACGCGTCCCATCCACCACGGCGCTTCCCGGTAGTGCAACGATAGTAGGGTTTCGCCAGCTCAACGATATCGCGCCCATCTACGGAGATCGCCGTGATCAAAGGGGTTGTCGAGTCAAGCGAGAAGATCGTTTGCCAGTGTTGATTTGCGGCGTCATTCCAGGTGACTTTGAGCGACTGAGCTGTGGACACAACGGAGATGGGGCCGCCCTTCACTGCGGACAGGTTTGGGGTGATCGGTGTACCGTGGGCCAGGGCCGACGCACAGCCAAGCAGGAACAAAGTGGCGAGCCGTTTCATGTGAACCTTATACCGCGTTTGGCTCACTTTGGTTTGGCCACTCAGCGGGCAAGCGGGGCAGGCAGGTTGACGATTTTGTGAGAGCACTGAAGGAACGGAGACCCTTGTGAGGGAGCCAGGGCGCACCGCAGGTCGGCTGCCCCTGATTTCCTGTCAAAAACCGTTGCTTCGGTGGATTTCTTGCGGCTCTCTTTACGGAGAGCCACACACTTTGCCCCTGGGAGCCGCGAAGTAGGAAATCCGGGTACGCTCCCACGGCACGCCGGGGCGGGCGGGATGACGAGTGGAGGGTGGTGCATCCATGGGTAATTGGCTAGTGGCTGAAAGAATCGTTAGGTGAGTGCCGTGGTATCCCACTCAAGCCAAAACCGGGCTTGAATGGGGCACCCAGCGGTCGTTGACGATCAAGCAATCAAAAAAGTCACAGCCTCTCAGGATGACCAAGGGGAGATGGTGACTTTTACGGCCGTTTGATCGGATGGGCGGAAGGAAACAGTCGCTCCGCTACGCTACGCTTCGGCCGGGATCCCGGTTATGTGGGAGCTTGAAGAGAAACTTATGGGTAAGCCTCGGGGGGAGCCCAGGTCTCGAAACCAAAATCGAAACCTGGGGCCTCCTGGTTTGTGATACTTCATTGGGAACCGGCTAATCCCCGCTTAGCTATCCTTTCCGCCGCGGGAAGCAGCCATCGGTTGTGCAGCGCCGGTTGTGGCGGTGGCAAAAATCTGCGTGAGCTGGCCTCCGTTGGGCGAGCCAAGGCCGGTGCAGGGGTCCCAACCTGGCCCCGCAGAATAGCTGCCGTTATTGCCCTGCGTGATATCGTGGAAGCCGTTCTCGGCGTTCTGGTAGAGTGCAAGATTGGCGAAGCCGATATTGCTGCCACGCTGCTGGTTGAGCAGGGCGATGAGCGCGGCCCACAGCGGAGCAACCGCGCTGGTCCCGCCGACAACCCCAGACTGCCCATCGAACAAAACGTTGTAACCGGTCTCGGGTGAGGCATCGCCGGCCACGTCGGGCACGCCGCGGCCGCCCGCGCTGGTTGGCGGCTTGGGGACGTTGGCCTTCATCTGCCAGGGTGGAATGGGGAAGACGCTGCTGACGCCGCCGCCGCTCGCTCCCCCACCCTGCGGCTGATCATTCCAGACCACTTCCTCCTGGATTGCGCCGTTTGCCGCCATCAGCTCGGTACCGCCGCAGCCCAGCACATGCGGGCTGGAGGCGGGGAAGTCGACATTGTTGCCGCTCCCGCCGTCACTGGAGCCGTTGTCTCCGGAGGCGACAGTGATGGTGATGCCCAGCGCGACCGCCGACTGGCAGGCGTCATCGAAGGTGGTCATGGATTGCGGTGTCCAGTTCGATTCGGCGCTGCCCCAGCTGATGGAGATGACCGACGGGGGACCATTGGCGGTGTCGTGAATAGCCGTGGTCAGGGCATCGATGAAACCCTGCGAGGTATTGGTGGTGAAGTAAACGGCTATATTCGCTCCGGGAGCGATGGAGCCGGCGACTTCGATGTCCAGTCCAACCTCACCGTCCGCGTTCGGGTCGGTGGGGCTGCCGGGCTGGTTGGGTGAGTTGGTGGCGCCATCGACGGAGACCGCAGTGACTTTCGGCTCGGCGATGCCGAGCCCGGCAAAGTAGCTGGACAAATCGCTGGCATTATAGCCGCCGCCGAGCTCGAGAATGCCGATCGTCTGACCCGCGCCATTGACTCCGGCTGGAAAGTTATAGAGTTGCGCAACCTGGGGCGGATTGAAGGACGCTGTCTGGGCCGGATGCTTCTTCGCCTTAGCTTTTTTTGTTTGTCCAGCAGCCGGATGTGCGGCTTGGCAATGGGGTGGTTGTCAAGGCCAAGCACCGCCTCAACCGGTTCGGCATACTCCTGGAGCATGGAGATCGTCCCAGTGTAGCTATGGAATTTATTTCCTTCTTTTTCGAAGTCGTTGAGGGTGACGCCAAAGGCGGATTCTATTTTATTGGCTGGGCCGCGCAGCACCATGGTGCGCCGCGCCAAGCTCGATGCGCCTTCGTCCACGGTGAGGCCGTGCTTGTGGGCAAACTCGCGGAGGTGGTCAAAACTCGCTGGATCGGCAGCGTACTTCTCCGAAAATTCCTCCTGGCTAATATGCCGGCCAATCATCTTTTCCAGGTCCAGAGGGTTCTTGCGTTTCACAATCACCGAAACGCTGATGTTGTGTTGAGCGTCGGTCCTGCCAGCGACCGTTGCGCCCGGGTGTGTTTTGCGTTCGCTCTTGGGAAAGGAAACCCGGGATAGGCTGTGCTGCGGATTCTGCTTTGACATAGACACCTCGAGTACTTTGGGGGGATTGGTGGTTGTAGCATCATTGACCGGATAGTGAGTCAGGCGGTCACGGCGTTTCATTAAGCACGGAATTCATAATTCAATTCCGGCTTGCGCAAAGTTCCTTGCGAAAAGTGCAGAAGTTATAGAGCACTCAGCCTCTTGTACAAAGAGGAAATTTTTCATGTTGCTTGGGCGAATTTTTGTACCGATTGCCATGCGCGGCAATCATTCACCGGCGCGTATCCCTTCGTTGAATCATTGCATCGACATAGCCGCGCTCGGCGGCAACGTAGGGACTGGCGAACTGTTCCTGTGGCATTTGGCGGGACAGGAACCTGGCCCTAAAGCAGATCCCTCGCATCTGAGAGGGCCTGATTGCCCCGCTGGGAAATGGCTATCGTCGACGCATTTCCCGCCCTATGCATGACAGCTCTTTTCGGATTGTCGTCCACTCCTCTGTGGAAAAGAAAGTTCGGAAGAGATAGGACGTTACGGCAGTTTCGACTCAGCCGTTTCAACAAGATACGGAGGCGCTTTGGGCGCCCTCGCGTAAACTTGTGTGAGAGTCGGAAGTTCACCGACAGGATCAGGAAATGGCGACCCCAGGTACATCGCCCGCATCCGGAAATTTATCGCTGCTGCTCATCGATGACGACGCAGAGTTATGCAGCATGATGCAGGAGTTCTTCGCGGAGAACGGCCACCGGGTCACGGCCGTTCACAACGGCCGTGATGGCCTTGCCCGCGCTCTGGAGGGCCAATACGATTTGGTGATCCTTGATGTCATGTTGCCTCAAATCAATGGGTTCACTTTGTTGCACCAGATCCGCCGGCAGAGCGCTGTGCCGGTCATCATGTTGACTGCCCGGACCCATCGCAGCGACCGCATCGAGGGACTAGACAAAGGTGCGGATGACTATCTGGTGAAGCCTTTCGATCCCGATGAGCTGCTCTCGCGCATCCGTGCGGTCCTGCGGCGAATCTCCGGCTCCCAACGTCTGAACGATGCGGCTACGACCTTTGGAAAGATCCGTATCGATGTGAGCAGACGCGAGGTGTGGAAGGGCAAGCGCTTGGTTGATTTGACCGCAATGGAGTTCGACATCTTCGATTTGCTGGCTCGCTCGGCCGGCCGGATCGTATCTCGCGACGAGATCACCGAGGCATTGTTCGAACGCCAGGCAACTCCCTCAGACCGATCGCTCGACGTACACATCAGCCGCCTGCGCAAGAAGCTTGAATCCGGTCATACCTTGATTCGTACCATTCGCGGTGTCGGTTATGTCTTTACCAGCACGGAACGTTAAGGGTTATGGAGGAGCGAGCCAGGCCATAAATTATGAGATCTCTCTACCTGGGAATCTTGCTCGCGATGGCAGGAACGTTGTCGTTATCTCTCGTGGTCTTTCTTGCCATTTCGAGGCAGATTGAGCGCGCCACCTTCTACCAGACGTTCGAACGAACCGACGAACTACAGCTGGAAGAGGCCCGGAAGGCTTTGGGCCGTGGCGGCCCAACTGCTGTCTCGGCCTTTATGCAGCTTGCGGACCGGGTGTTTGGTGGCTCGCACTATCTCCTCGATTCCGCGGGTGTCGATATCGTTTCCGGCAAGGATCTATCGAGCTTGGTCCCCCGGGCTGGAGCAACGGAAGAGCGCCGACTCCTCGCCGGCAAGCTGGTCATTAGCCGCAGGGCAGCGGATGGCGCGTACTGGTTTATCGCCCTCCCGCCCGATCGGCCTCATCCCTGGGTGTACTTTCCGTACTACCTGCTGGTCATAGGAGCTACAGGGATTCTCTGCTGGGCTGCGGCGATCTGGGTGGTATCGCCGATCCGCAATCTGACGGCAACGGTAGAACGATTTGGCCGCGGTGACCTCTCTGCCCGGTGGCACACGAACCGCCGTGATGAGATCGGTTACCTGGCGAAGGCCTTCAACGAAACAGCGGAACGTTTGCAGCGCGTGCTCACCAGCGAGCGCCAGCTGCTGGCTGACATCTCGCATGAGCTTCGATCCCCGCTCGCGCGGCTCAAGTTTGCGGTGAGGCTGGCAAGGAGCTCTCCCGATCAGGGCCACGCCCTGGATCGCATTGAGCGGGACGTAGACCGAATTACGTCCATGGTCTCTGAGCTGGTGGAAATCACCCGCGCCGAAGGCGATCCAGAAGCCAGAAAATTTGAGATCGTAGATCTGGAGCAAGTGGTAAACGAGATCGTCAGCGAAGAACGGCCTGACGCCGAGTTGCGGGAATGCAGCCTTGAGGTGAGCGGTCACTTGGAGCGGCCGCTTTGGGCAGACTCGGAACTCCTGCGCCGTGCTGTTGCCAATGTGCTGCAAAACGCGATCCGCTATTCGCCATCTCACGCCGCTGTAGAAGTGACGTTAGTGGAAACCGCCGATACTTCGGTGGTCGAAATTCGCGATCATGGGCCCGGCGTTTCCGAAGAGCTGCTCACTCAGATATTCAAGCCGTTCTTCCGTGTAGAAGAAGCGCGAGACACCAGCAGCGGTGGCATTGGGCTTGGGCTGTCGATTGCGATGCGGGCGGTTCAGGTACACCAAGGCGCCATCACAGCGGAAAACGAAAAACCCGGGCTCAAGGTACGAATCGTGCTGCCATTCGATGGATCAGCGAAGATTTCGCGAGCTTAACAATTATTAAGATTCAGGACGCAGCGGTGCGGTTCCAATGTACATAATGCTTCTCGACACTGTCAAAGAGCGAAAGCAGATAAAGGAGATAAACATGACGAAACGCGTCCTGGCCTTTACCTTCATCTTCGCCATTCTTCCATTCGCTGCCAACGCCGCCTCCAAAAACACCGCCAACATCGTACTTGACAGCAATGTTACGGTAGGAACCACCGACCTGCCCAAGGGGAGCTACAAGGTCGAATGGACTGGAACGGATCCGAATGTGCAGGTCACGTTCACCAACCGCAACCTGACCAAAACCGTTCCGGCACAAATCGTTGCAGGACGAAACGCGATAGAAGCTGAGTTGACAGACTCCAAGAACAACAAAACGTTCCTGACCGGACTCCAGCTGAAGGACGCGACGCTGAAATTCGCGGACGGCACTCACACCGGCGAGTAAGGATCATTCACGCGGAAGCGAGCTGGGAGAGGGTTGACCAGCTAGCATACCGGCAATGGAGGCTGGGTGCCTCCATTGCCGACGCAGGAAGCCTTTGTCCGCTGCGCGTGCGTAGTTCCCTACCCTGTTGCGCGCTCTAAGCCTCGGATGTGCCGTTGAAGCAGAGCTGTCGCCTTGGGAAAATCGCCTATCCTTAAAGTGTCGATAATCTGACGGTGATCGTGACTTGACGTGGGTTTCCAGCCGGCAGAACGAGTTGCGGAAAATATGATTCGTGAATTGGCGAGCTGCAGCTCGTCGAGCATCTCAAGCAATCTTGGCATTTTGCATGGCGCGATCAACTCACTGTGAAATGTCCGGTTGGCCTGTTCCCATTCCATGATTGTTTGTGCGTTGTCTCCGGCCAGCATTGCGCGCTCGATCTTCTCGAAAGAGGCGGCGTTCAACTTCGGCGCGGCATGAGACAGCGCCAACGACTCAAGGGAAGCACGAATCTCGACGATTTCCTGCATTGAGAAGTGATTGAGCGGGGCCACCCGCATCCCGCGACGAGGTTCACTCACCACCAGCCGCCGCGCCCGTAAGAGCTGGAACGCCTCTCGCACCGGCACATGGCTCGATTCGAATTCTTCTGCGATATGATCCTGGCGAAGTGGAACACCAGGAGAAAGTTCCCCAGTAACGATTCTCTCGCCAAGCGTGTGTGCGATTCGTTCTGCAGTCGTCTCGATCATAGATTATCTATCAAACTTGGCTCTCCAAGTTGCTATAGTCCGAGAAGTCATGGACAACTCCAATCTATTATCTATGATTTCAGCCGCGCGGGAATTGTATGCACTTCCCTTCAACGATCTCTTGTTCCGGGCACATTCAGTGCATCGCGAGAACTTTGAACCCAACCGGATACAGCTCAGCAAATTGCTCAGTATCAAGACCGGGGGATGCCCTGAGGATTGCGGCTACTGCAGTCAGTCCGCGCGCTATGCGACTGGCCTGACCCCGTCAAAACTCATGCAGGTCGATCAGGTCGTGGCTGAAGCACGCAAGGCGAAGGACGGAGGAGCTACTCGCTACTGCATGGGGGCTGCCTGGCGGAGCCCAAAGCAACACGACCTGGACGCGGTGGCCGCGATGGTGCGGGGCGTGAAAGAGCTGGGTCTTGAAACGTGCGCGACCTTGGGAATGTTGTCCCGCCAGCAGGCTGAAACTCTGGCCGAAGCCGGACTCGATTACTACAACCACAACATCGACACCTCGGAACGGTTTTACCGGGAAATCATCACCACCAGGAGCTTTGGGGATCGTCTTGAAACCCTCGAATATGTTCGAGAGGCAGGGATCAAGGTATGCGCTGGAGGCATTATCGGCATGGGCGAAACCGCTGAAGACCGCATCGAGATGCTGGTGACGCTGGCCAACCTGACGTCGCCACCGGAGAGCGTACCGATTAATATGCTCATTCCCATGCCGGGATCGAAGCTCGCCAACGCAGCGCCAGTCGATCCTATTGAATTTGTCCGGATCATTGCGCTGGCCAGGATCCTCATGCCGAAATCTCATGTACGCCTATCAGCCGGGCGAAAGACCATGACGGACGAATTGCACGCTCTCTGTTTCTTTGCAGGAGCCAATTCTATTTTCGTCGGCGACACTCTTTTGACCGCTGCCAATGCAGGAGAGGACCGTGACAGCAGTCTCTTTCGCCGTCTCGGATTAACACCAGCCGCACTGGACGCGGCCAGATGATAGCGGATCGGCTGGCCCGATACGACGCTACGCTGGAGCAGCTGGAACGGAAAGGGCGCCGGCGCGCCTTGACCCAACAAAGCGGGATCGACTTCACGTCGAACGACTATCTTGGACTCGCCGGATCAGCTCGACTGCGGGCCAGTGTGATCTCCGCTCTCGAACGGGGCGTGCCGGTGGGCGCAGGCGGATCGCGGCTTCTACGCGGCAACCATCCCGAACATGAGGCGCTGGAAGAGGAGGCAGCCGCATTCTTCCGTTCTGAGCGGATGCTGTATTTCGGCAGCGGTTACACCGCGAATGTCGCGATCCTGGCGACGCTGCCTCAGCGCAACGATCTTATTGTCTACGACGAGTTAATTCATGCCAGCGTACATGCGGGAATTGCTACGGGAAGGGCTGCTGCGGTCGCGGTGCCTCACAACAACCTCGAAGCCTTTGCAGATGCCCTGCGCAAGTGGCGCCAGGCGGGCGGCAAGGGACATCCCTGGATCGTTGTCGAAAGTCTTTATTCGATGGATGGGGACCGGGCTCCCTTGGCCGGGCTTGCGGGACTGGCCGATCAGTATGACGGGTTCCTTCTGATTGATGAGGCTCACGCGACGGGCGTTTACGGGGCAGATGGACGTGGTTTTTCCACTGAGTTGGAGGGACGCGACCATGTGATCGTGCTCCATACCTGCGGAAAGGCGCTTGGTGTGTCCGGCGCACTGGTCGGAGCGAGCGGCATTCTTTGCGACTATCTCATCAATCACGCGCGCTCCTTCATCTATGCAACCGCACCTTCTCCGCTTGCAGCGGCCAGCGTTCGAGAGGCCCTGAACATTCTTACCGATGAACCCGAACGGCAACAAGTGCTGCAAGAGACGATTCGTTACGCCAATGAACAGGGCTCCAGATATCTCGGGATTAAAGGCAGCGGCTCCCAGATCATCCCCGTAATCATTGGCGACAGTGCCCGCACCCTGCGCATCGCGCGACAGATGCAAGCGGACGGGTTTGATATCCGGGCTATCCGGCCACCTACAGTCCCCACGAACACGGCCCGCCTGCGCATCACGATTACCTTGCATGTCGATCCTCCAGCCGTGTCCCGAATGTTCGAGCGGCTGGCACAGGTCATGACGCAGGACCAGCCGTGAGTTTGAGACTGATCGTCACAGGTACGGATACAGGGATTGGCAAGACGGTATTTTCTGCCGCACTGACCGATGCCCTCGGCGCTTGCTATTGGAAACCTGTTCAATCCGGCCTTACCGAGGAGACCGATAGCGAGACAGTGCTCCGGCTAGGCCGGATACCGCCTGAGCGGATTCTCCCCGAAGCCTGGCGACTCAAAACGCCGGTTTCACCACACCAGTCAGCAGAAATCGACGGGGTGACGATCGATCCCAGCGCGCTGGAGCCACCCGCCACAGATTCGCCTCTCATTATCGAGGGCGCCGGCGGATTGCTGGTTCCATTGACCCGTCATGAAACGTTCGCTGATGTGTTTGCACGTTGGCAAATTCCAGCCGTGCTGTGCTGCCGAACCGGCCTCGGAACCATCAACCACACGCTCTTGTCGCTGGAAGCAATGCGGCGACGGCTCATCCCCGTCTTCGGTATTGCGTTCATCGGGGAGGCTCAACCAGAGACGCAACAGATTATCGCGGACATGGGAAGAGTCCGCGTTCTGGGCAGGCTACCCCGTCTGGAACCGTTGACCCCGGACACCTTGCGACGGGCGTTCCGCGAATGGTTTGACCTTTCATCATTCAGCGAGGTGATTGTGTGATGCGTTCTCATCCGCCGTCTCCCGTCTGGCACCCCTTCACCCAACATGCGCTGGAGCCTGTCACCACCAGGATCGTCCGAACAGAAGGTGCTTATCTTATCGATGAACATGGTCATTCGGTTCTCGATGCGATCTCCTCCTGGTGGGTGATCACGCATGGCCACCGGCATCCGGCCATCATGGAGGCGATCCGTGCGGCAACTGAGACCTTTGATCAGATTATCTTCGCCGAATACACCCACGAGCCCGCGGAAGAACTTGCGCAGGGATTGATCCGGGTCGCACCCCCCGGCCTGGCGCATGTTTTCTATTCCGACAGCGGCTCTACGTCGGTCGAAGTGGCGCTGAAGATGGCACTGGGCTTCTTTCACAACATGGGTACGCGGCGGTCGCGCATTGTGGTCATGGAGCACGGCTATCACGGCGACACGATCGGCGCCATGTCGGCGGGCGAGCGCGGCGTGTTCAATGCTGCTTATAGCCCATTGCTTTTCGACGTGGACACTATTCCGTTTCCTGCGCCTGGTCATGAACAGGATACGCTCGATGCATTTGAGCATCTCTGCCGTGGCCAACAGGTGGCGGCGCTGCTAATTGAGCCGCTTATCCTCGGCGCCGGCGGCATGAAGATGTATTCTCCGCACCTGCTGACTGAGCTGAAACGGATCGCCACGGGTTACGGAAGCCTGTTGATCGCTGATGAAGTAATGACCGGCTGGGGAAGAACCGGCACTCTTTTTGCTTGCGAGCAGGCTGCCATCACCCCGGACGTTCTATGCGTCTCCAAGGGCATTACCGGCGGTGCTCTACCGCTTGCGGCGACGCTGTGTTCCGCCGAAATTTTCGACGCGCACCTGTCATCCGACCGCAGCCGGACGTTTTTCCATTCCAGTTCCTACACCGCCAACCCGATCGCTTGCGCGGCCGCGCTCGCCAACCTCAGTGTCTGGCAAAATGAGCCGGTTCTCAGGCGTATCGAAATGCTGGAGCACATGCACCGCGAAAGACTAGCGCCGTTCCATTCTGATGTTCGCTTTATCAACGTCCGGCAGAGGGGCACAATCGCGGCCCTCGACCTCGATGTTTCGACATCGGGCTATCTCTCGCACGCCGGGCCCCGGCTCAGAGCTTTCTTCCGGAATAGGGATCTCCTCATCCGTCCGCTGGGCAACGTGATCTACCTGATGACCCCTTATTGTGTGACGCCTGATGATCTCGACCGGGCCTATGCTGCCATTGACGAAGCGGCCGACGCAGTCACCGGGACCAGGAAATGACTGGTGTGCAATCGAGCCGTATCGCCGGGTTTGGTCATTATGTCCCCGATAGAAGAGTGGAGAATGCTGAGATTGAGGCGAGGTTTGGCCTTGAATCCGGCTGGATCGAACGCCGAACCGGTATCCGTGCGCGGCGTTGGGCCGCTCCCGAGGAAGCGCTCACGGATCTCGCCGTGAAAGCTGGAGAGATGGCCCTGGAGGACGCGGGTATCGCGCGTGACGATGTGGAATTGACGCTGCTCGCAACGTCGACGCCCGATCACTTGTTGCCGCCATCTTCTTCGCTACTCGCCCATCAATTGAAGCTCTCGAACTCAGGAGCCATCGATCTTGCTGGTGCTTGTTCAGGATTTCTTTACGCTTTGACCCTGGGCGATGGTTTTGTCAGGACGCATGGAAAGCCCGTCCTTGTCGTGGCCGCCAATATTCTGAGCCGGCGTATCAATCCAGAGGAACGGGGCAGCGCAATTCTATTTGCCGACGCAGCCGGAGCGATCATTCTTGTTCCTTCCTCCTCGTCGAAGACCGGCCTACTTGGCGTGGACTTGGCCTCTGACGGGAGCCACTATGGTCTGATTTCGATTCCCGCCGGCGGAAGCAGGAAGCCCTTCACTGCTGACATGGACCCTAAAGAGCTGCTGATGACGATGAGGAATGGCAGATCGGTCTTCTCTCAGGCTGTGCGCATGATGACCCGATGCTCCATTCGCGCCATGGAACAGGCTGGACTGACGCCGGCAGACATCGATCGTTTCGTACCCCACCAAGCCAACGTCCGCCTATTTGAGTCAGTGTGCAAAAACATTGGTTTGGCAAGCTGCAAGACTGTTCGGACCATCGAGGAATTCGGAAACTCCTCGGCAGCTACGATTCCGTTGTCTTTGTCTCTTGCCAATAGGGATCGCCCTTTCGTCTCCGGGGAGCGATTGCTCCTGAGTGCTGCAGGGGCCGGTCTGGCCGGGGGTAGCATCGTCCTGGGGATCTAGTGATGAATCCTCATCCTGAAGGGCACAGGCTTTAAGAGGCTGTGTGAGAACTTCCTCTCCACATTGGGTCCCGTAGGGACGATGACCAAATTAACGAGTAAATCTGGTTTGGAGTGGGTAGTCCGTGGATTGTATGCAATCGGTCATCTCAGAGAGAGTCGGGTTGGCCTTGGATGATTGCCAACAGCATTCGCGTGTGGTCCAGTGCACCCAGGACTGACGTCCTGGGACATTCTCAGCCGTCCCTTCGGGACTGCTCATTGGCACGTGCTAACCCAGGACTACGTCCTGGGCTATTCTCAGCCGTCCCTACGGGACTGATTGCGGTAAGCCAGGAGAGCTGATTTGTTTTCAGCGAGTGCGCCACAAATCGGAGGCATTGAAAAAATTAATTTGGACAGGATTGATTCTCAGCCGTCCCTTCGGGACTGATCGCGATATACCCTGGTAGCTCGCTTGTTTTTTCAGCAGGTGCGGTCCAAATCGGGCCGATCGAGAAGAGCTAATTTGGACAAGTTCGATTCTCAGCCGCCCCTACGGACTCAATTTGGAGAGGTAGTTTTCACTCACCCTCTTTAAGCCCGTACGTAAACCAATAAAGAATCATTAGGGCTAAAGAGGATAAGTACGGGAAAGAAACAGCAGGTCCCTCCACTGCGCTGCGCTTCGGTCCCACGGCGCGCCGGGGCAGGCGGGATGACAATTCTGTTGTGCCCGCAAGGGCTCCAGGGAGAAATACTTGGCCCTGCAACAGAATTGTCATCCCGCCTGCCCCGGCGCGCCGTGGGACCGAAGCGCAGCGCAGTGGAGGGACCTGCGGTTTCTTTCCCGTACTCAGACACCCTCTTTAGAAGCCGAGGGAATTCCTTCCCGCATTCCCTCAGCGTCTAAAGTCACGTACGGCCTGTGGACCTCACCTCAGTCGAAGAAAGTCGCGATCCTCTTCCGACAGGTGCGCTTTGGCTGGCTTTACGTTGAAAGTGATGCCAAGACCGGGCTTGTCCCAAACGTCGATGAAGCCGTTTTTGACCACTGGATCCGGCAGGCCATCCACGATGTCATACCACCATTCGGGGTCGCCCTTCGCATACTCGAACGCGATGTAGTTCTGCGGCAGCACGGCGCCCATATGCACCTGCGCAGCGACGCCGAATAACTCCGTCGAAAATTCCGTGCGGAGCTACCAGGATCCCGTGGAGATCGGCGTACTCGGCGATCCACTTCAATTCGGCGATTCCGCCCACATCTTCCGGGTCGGGCCCGAGCACGTTAACGGCCTGGGTCTCGATCAGCTCCATGCAGTTTTCCCGCAGATAGAGCTCCTCACCGGTATGAATGGGCGTGGACGTGCTGTCGGTCACTTGCTTGAAGACTTGCGCTTTTGGGTTGGGCTCGTAATCGCCGGTGATGATGTCTTCGAGCCATGCCAGCTTAAGCGGTTCCACCGCGCGGGCAAACCGGATCGCGTCCTTGACTACCCAGCCTGGCCCGCAGTCGAAGGCCAGCCCGATGTCATTCCCCAGGGCCTTTCTCGCGGCTTCGGCGCAGGCGATGCAATTGTCGATGCCACGTTCCGTCATGAGCCCACGATCCATGTACGGCGCCGCCCGCGCATGCCATTGGGCACCGTACCAGGTGTTGGGAATGGCCGTCATCATGGCCGTATTATGGAAGCCGATGGGCATCTTGACCAGGGTATAGCCCTCTTTGGCTTCCTTCATCTTGCTGGCAAACTCGGCGTAGTCCTGCGGCGTTTTGGGCATCGTCATCGTGGCGCCTATGTTGTTTTCGGAGTTTCCGTAGGGACGAACGCGGTCGCGAATCTTACCCCCAAGCAGCTTGTGGACCGGCAATCCGGCCGCCTGGCCGGCGACGTCCCAGAGGGCGATTTCGATGGCGCTGATCGCCGCGCCCCAGGGCTTGGAGGCGCCCATGCGGCGAATCTTCAGCATGATCGCGGCCACGTTGGTCGGGTCTTCGCCCACGAGATACTGTTTATAGAACAGCACCATCGGCTTGAGATAAGGCTTGGCCGACTCGGCCTGACCATATCCGGAAATGCCCTGATCGGTGACAATCCGCACCACCGGGTTGCGCCCGATGATGGCGCACTTGAGGTCAGTAATTTTGATTGGTGCGTTGCCCGGCCGCCCTTGAGCGCCCGCCGTGCCCTGTTGCGCACCAAACGCCTTCGCGGCAGCTACCCCTACAAGTGATCCGACAAATCCTCTTCGCGTGAATTGACTCATGATTTCCTCCCTGGAACATCATTGAATGTACTTGCCTTTGCGAGCGACTTCCACTCCGGCCGAACCGTGCGGCGTGATGTTCAGGTTCATAAATCCCAAATGCGCGTTGTCGTGTTTGGCCGCCAATTCTCGATTTTCCCTTTAAGAGGATTCCCAAGCCAGATGCGCCTATACTGTAGGCGCGCCTAAGGGCTCCTCGCTCGTGGAGGTTAATCTTGGCTGCCACCTATTCCCCGGCGAAAGATCCCGCAAACGACGTGCTTTTCAGCACGTTGTATTCCGAACTGCACCGATTGGCAAGGCGGCAATTAGCCGGCCAATTTATCCCGGCGCGCCTGGGCGCCACTACGCTGCTACACGAGGCCTACCTGAACATGGCCAAGAGTGCAGACCATTCGTTCCCAGACCGCGCCCGCTTCATGGCTTATGCTGCGCGCGTGATGCGAGGGCTCATCATCGATCACGCGCGTGCTCGCAACAGCGCGAAAAAAGGCGGCCGCTATCACATCACTGCGGTCACGCTCGATAAGTTGGAAAACGCCGTCGACCCCAGGGAGCTGGCTCTGATCAACGATGCACTGGAGGAACTGGCGTCCGTTGAGCCGGAGCTGGCCACGCTGGTCGACCTAAAGTTCTTCTGCGGGTTCTCCTTCGCTGAAATCGGGGAGATGCAGATGACCTCAGAGCGTACCGTGCAGCGGAAATGGGAAAAGGCCCGCATCTATCTGCACCAAAGCATTCGCGGGAGATCCACGCCATGACGAAGCAGGCTTCTCCGCAGTGGAAAGACGAATGGCGCGTGCTGAGCCCCCTGCTCGACCAGGCGCTTGCGTTGGATGGGGAGGAGCGCCAGGCATGGATCAACGCCCAGGAGCCGGCGATCGCATACCGGCTGGAAATACTGCTTCTCGAACACAGTGTCCTCGCTTCTGATGGATTCCTGGAAACGGGTGTCGTCGAATTGCCATCGACGGCCGCGACGCTGGCAGGGCAAACGATTGGAGCCTTCGAGGTCGTTTCACAGATCGGCCAGGGTGGCATGGGGAGCGTCTGGCTGGCACGGCGCAACGATGGACGTTTCGACCGCCAGGTAGCCTTGAAGTTTCTCAACATCGCGCTGCTGGGAAAAGAGGGTGAAGACCGCTTCAAACGCGAAGGCAAGATACTCGCGCTGCTTGCCCACCCTCATATTGCCGAGTTAATTGACGCGGGCGTCACTGCCGGCGGCCAACCCTATCTTGTGCTTGAATATGTCGACGGCGACCAGATCGACCGCTACTGCGATCAACGCCGGCTTGATCTTCCCACGCGCATCCACCTTTTTCTTCAGGTGCTCGATGCGGTGGCAGCGGCCCACGCCAACCTGATCGTGCATCGCGACCTCAAACCGTCGAACGTGCTGGTGCGCAAGGACGGTGACGTAAAGTTGCTGGACTTCGGAATAGCCAAGCTGATCGAGGCCGAGAACAACACGGAACAGCACACAGCCTTTACCATCGGTGGAACCGCGCTGACCCCCGAGTACGCTGCTCCCGAGCAACTGCAGGGCGAGGCCATCACCGTTTCCACGGATGTATATGCGTTGGGCGTGCTGCTCTACCTGTTGCTCACCGGACGGCATCCTGCCGGGGAGGGCCAGCATTCGCCGGCGGAGCTGGTAAGAACGATCGTTGAGTTCGAGCCGTTGCGCCCTTCCGACGCCGTGGCCGTGGCGATGACTGACTCTGGTGACGCCGCAGCTCGTGCCGTGCAGCGCGGCGCTTCGGTGGATAAGCTTCGCCGCGTCCTCCGTGGCGACCTGGATACCATCCTGGCCAAGGCACTCAAGAAAGATCCCCGCGAACGGTATGCATCCGTCGCAGCGTTTGCAGACGACCTACGCCGTTACTTGGAGTCCGAGCCGATCAAAGCACGGCCGGACACGCTCATGTACCGCGCAGGAAAATTCACTCGCCGGAACCGCATGGGCATATTCATTGCTCTGCTGGCACTTGTAGGTGTGGCCGCCGGCATCACCGGAATGCTTCTGCAAGCAAGAACAGCACGCGTCCAGCGTGACTTGGCATTGCGCCAACTGGCGCGGGCCGAGCGCATGACGGACCTCAATGAGCTTTTGCTCAGCAATTCCGCACCCGCCGGCAAGCCGCTCGCTGTCGACCGGTTGTTGGAGCGGGAAGAGCGCGTGATTGAGCATGAACGCAATCCCGACGCCGCCAATCACGTGGAGCTGCAGCTGTCGCTGGGCAACCAGTACTCCGGCGAAGACGAAAACGACAACGCATTGCGCGTGCTCAACGCGGCCTATCGCGTTTCCCGCGATTTAAAGGATCCCTCCATTCGTGCAAAGGCCTCTTGTGTTCTTGCCGGGGCCCTGGTTCCCGTGGGCGATTTGTCGCGGGCAGAGGCGCTTTACCAGGAAGGCCTGCGCGAGTTGGGGAATGCACCTCAATACGCCTCTGAACGCGCTGCTTGCCTGCTCCATGGCAGTGAAGTTGCGTATCGCAATGGGAATTCGGACGAGTCCATCGCACGCGCGCGCGCAGCAGAGCAGGCTATCCAGGGGTCGCCGGTGCAATGGAATCTCGAGGGGCTCAATATCCTGGTCAATCTGGGGACGGTTTTGGGGGATGCCGGCAACTTTCGCGAGGCCGAAACCATCTTCCAACAAGCATCCGACCTGATGACCGCGCTCGGATATGACGACTCTCAAAAGGCGGTGAAACTCTTCGCCGGCTGGGCGTTCACGCTGTATTACGACGGACGCGAGCTCGAGGCCGAGCGACTGTACCGGCGCGCGCTCGATATCAGTCGCAATGACGAAACCGACAGCGCCGTCGCTCCTGACCTATTGCTCAACTACGCGATTTTATTGCGCGGATTAGGACAAAAAACAGAAGCGGCACGGTATTTTGCTCTCGCATCCCAAAAGGCTCGTGAGCTCAATGACAATGTCCTTACTGACTATACCGAGCTGGTGCGGGCGGAGATGTTTACGGACGCGCATGCCTTCGCCGAAGCAACCCGGCAGTTGGCTGAGTTGGAGCAGAGGCTGCGGCAACGATATGCAGCAGAGCATTACATCTTCGCGGAGCTGTTTTCCGAGAGAGCGCGCATTGCGTTTGGGCAGGGTGATCTGCCAGACGCCGCTCATTTCGCGAAAGAGGCGGTGGAGACCGATGAGGCCTCCATTCGAAGAATCGGGCAATGCGCGGCCCTTCTTACAACCCTTCTGGTAAGCAAATCCGGCATCGACCTGAAAAGTGGACAGCGGGAGGAGGCGGTATCCGACGCCAAGCGCGCGATCAAACTTCTTGAAGACAGGGAGGATCCAAGCATTCTATCCAGCAATGTTGGCCGCGCTTATCTAGCGCTGGCCCTGGCTCTTGAAGCTGAGGGTAATCCAGACGAAGCTCAGCTCGCAGCTCGCAAGGCCTATGCGAATCTGCAGACCACGTTGGGTTCGGATCAACCTGACACCCAGAGCGCGCGTCAACTGACAAATACTCGCTTCCCAACGCACTGACCTCAGCGCTTCGCTCCGTTGGCGGCTTACACAGCTCTTTTTCGTTTTCTCCAACAGTGGCCTGGCGACACCTGCTCGCAGGTTTTGTGCTGGGGCCAACATGAGAGGAGAAAACATCCATGCCGAAGTTTGTGATCGAGAGAGAGATTCCCGCGATAGGCAGCGCAACCACGGAACAGCTACGAGCAGCCTCACAGACCTCCTGCAGCGCGCTCCGGGCGATCGGTCCCCAGGTTCAGTGGCTGCATAGCTATGTCACCGAAGATAAGCTCTACTGTGTTTATCTGGCGCCCGACGAAGCAGCCATTCGCGAACACGCTCGTTTGGGAGGCTTTCCAGCTAACCGAATCTCGCGCGTTTCCTCGATTATTGATCCAACCACGGCTGAGTGAGCAAAACAGAAGAATAAATTCTGCTGATTGTCGTCTTTCCAGCCCGGATTGCGATTAATCAAACGGAGACCGGTCGCGGGCCGCCACCTGTTGATAACCGCGGCTCTCCAAATCGCGCGACAGGAGCAAAACGATGCAGAAAGCAAATTGCAAACAAATCAGAGCTGCCGCCCGTACGGCAAGTCTTACGCTACGCCTGGTGTTGCTGGGCAGCTTTGCCATGGCCACGCCTCTCTTCTCCCAGAGCGGCGACTCCATGGATCACTCAGCGTCCAAGCAAGCGCCGGAGCTGGTCCAGGTTGTACGGCAGGCCACGCAAAAGTACATCAATGTCAACGCTGCTATCAGTGCCGGGTATCAGCCCGTCCTTGGCTGTGTCTCGGGGCAAGATCATGGCGCCATGGGGGTGCACTACCTGAATCCAAGTCTATTGAACGGAGAGGTCGATGCCACACAGCCACAGGCACTGATTTACGAGCCTTTGGGGGGAGGAAGCATGCGCCTGGTTGGCGTCGAGTTCATTGTGGATGCAGCCACCTGGGCAAAGAAGAATGCAGCTCCGCCGCAGCTCTATCAGCAACTGTTGCAGTTGATTCCCAGCCCAAACAGATACGGCCTTGACACTTTTTACGAACTGCACGTGTGGGCATGGCAGGACAATCCCAATGGCGCATTCGTTGACTGGAACAACAAGGTGAGCTGCAACCTTCAAGGGACTACGCTTTAGATCGACCCACGAGCCCCGGCAAGTTCAGGGGGCAGCAGCGCTGTCCCCCGGGCTTGCCGATTAGAGGGTCTGAACGTCCCCTACGAGATCCGTTCTTCCTCCGCTAAAATCGTTGGATGCGCCAGGGACGTTTGGTCGGGAAACATGCAGTGGTAACGGGAGGTGCGTCGGGCATCGGCGCGGCCACGGCCAGGTTGTTCGCCGCCGAAGGCGCCCACGTGGCGATTCTCGATCGCGATCTACCGCGCGCTGAACGAATCGCCACCCAAATCCGTGAGTCGGGCGGAGAGGCGGCTGCCTGGGCTTGTGACGTGGCCGAAGAGATTCAGATTCGCGAAAGTGCAGGCCGTGCCGCGCAACACTTCGGCGCCATCGATATCCTCTTCAACAGCGCAGGCATCGCTATCCGGCGCGCTGTCTCTGACACAGAAACTGACGACTGGGATCGGATCATGGAGATCAATCTTCGCGGATCGTTCCTTTGTTCAAAATTCTGCCTCGAACACTTTCAAAAGGTGGGTGGAAGCATTATCCACGTCTCCTCGGTAACCGGCATCATGGGCGTGCGCAGCCGCGCAGCCTATAGCGCGTCCAAGGGCGCTCTGGTGGCACTCACGCGCAATATGGCCATTGATCTAGCCGGCCGCAACATCCGGGTCAATTGCGTATGTCCGGGCTTCGTCCGCACCCCTATGGCTCAGGCGCTGCTGGAGGATGTCGTGCGCCGCGACCGGCTGGTCAGCATGCACCCGCTGGGAAGGCTCGGCGAGCCCGAGGATGTCGCCATGGCCGTTCTGTTCCTCGCATCCGATGAATCTCGGTGGATCACCGGAATCAGCTTGGCCGTTGATGGCGGCTTCTCCGCCGGAAAATCAGAGGAGGTTTAATTCCCTGCATTCGTCCACCAGCCGGCCAATCGTCCATTCCTCTGTAATATCTGTTAACAGGAATCAAGTTTCGCCGACAGGCAGGAGAGAAAACCCGCTACACGATGACTGACGACACCAAGAAACAAGCTCACGATTCTTCCCTTGGCATGAATCGTGAGATATCTCGCCGAGATTTCATGAATTCCACTCTGCTCGCCTCGGGCACCGCCTTGTTGGGCGGGCTGACTCCGCACCAGTTATTAGCCCAACTGGGCAAAGAGGGCTGGACCGGTTACGGCGGCACCGGCGATTACGCCGAATCGAATGGAAACACGTTTGAAGTGATGGGGGCCGGCCACCAGATTCGTGACCACGTCTTCGACAATCCTCCGGTGGCCGAGAATACGGGGGAGATCTTCGATGTTGCCATCGTTGGAGGCGGCCTGAGCGGCTTGGCCACCGCCTTGTATTTTCAGCAGAAAGCGCCAAAAGCAAAATTGTTGGTGCTGGAAAACCACCCTATTTTTGGCGGCGAAGCCAAGCGAAACGAATTCGTCGTCGACGGTCATCGACTGATCGCTCCACAGGGTTCCGACCATTTTGCCACGCCAAAGCCCGGCAGCAATATGGCCGGCTTCTATGCCTCCGTCGGCGTGGATGCGAACAAGTTCGAATATCAGAAATGGCAAAGCTCGTCGCCGGAAATCCCCTTGGGCAGGAGCTTTGAACACATTCAGTCGCCTTATGGGCTCTATTTCGGGGCCAATCTTGGGCACCAGCCCGGGATGTGGGCTATCGATCCGTGGGGCAAAAAGCTGGAGGGAGCTCCGATTTCGGCAAAGGCGCGCGGCGAGATCCTCAAATACCGTGAGTTAGGCCGTTTGGCCGGCGACAATCCGCACTCACTCGATGCCATCACCATGGAAGAGTACATGATTCAGAAGTTTGGGCTGAGCCAGGAGACGATCCGGAAATATCTTGTTCCCGGCCCCGGGGACGGTTTCGGAATTGGCGCGGACGTGCTCTCCGCCTACGCCTTCGGCTTCGGTGGCGACCCTATGAATTACGGCGAAGAAACAGCACTGCAGTCGTTTCCCGGAGGCAATGCCGGTTTCGCGCGCCACATGGTGAAGACCCTGCTTCCAGCGGCGATACCCGGCCCACGCACACTGGAGGCGGTCTGTCGCGGCCGCGTGAATTTCGACGCACTCGACCAACCCGGCAACGGTGCACGCATCCGTCTCGGCTCGACGGTAGTGCGCGTCGAACATCAAGGTCCTGCCCAGCAAAGCGAATTTGTTCAAATCACCTACACACGCAAAGGTAAGGTCTACCGGCTGAAGGCCCGGGCGGTAGTCATGGCCGGCGGCAGTTGGACCACCAAGCACGTAGTTACCGACTTACCCTCGGAGCAACGTGCTGCTTACGCGCAGTTCTTCCGTTCCCCTTGCATGTTAGTCAATGTCGCTTTGCGCAACTGGCGTTTCTTATACAAGCAGGGCATCTCGGGAGCATTCTGGTACGGCGGTTTGGGCATTTATGGATCCGTCCGCAAGTCTCCGACCTTCTCTACCGCGGACAAGACCATCGCTCCGGATTCGCCCGTGGTGATGACTATCAAGGTCCTATTCTGCCGCCCCGGCCTAACGATGGTTGAACAGCAAAATGCTGGGCGCGCCGAACTGCTTTCCACGTCCTACCGGGATTACGAGCGCCGGGTGCGTGAGCAGCTCACAGAGATGTTCGCCGCATCCGGTTTCGACGCCAAGCGGGACATTGCAGGCATCGTGCTGAATCGCTGGGGACACGCCTACTGCAGCCCGCAGCCGGGTTTCTTCTTCGGCCAGAATGGGCAGCCGGCAAACCGCGACATCCTGCGCCGTGCACCCTTTGGCCGGATTGCGTTCGCCAATACTGACTTATCGGGAGACCCCGGGCATACGACTGCTATCGAGGAGGGACAGCGTGCGGCCGGTCAGCTACTGGACCGTATCGGCTAAGTCCAGTACGGTGCCAGCAAGTGAAGGAAAACTGGTGAAACACTGTATCTTGTGATGACTGGGATGAAGAGTCTGCTTAGGAACCAGAAGAGAAACCGCAGATCCCTCCACTGCGCTACGCTTCGGTCGGGATGACAATTCTGTTGCAGGAAATGGCCAAGAGGTGTCAGACGAACCGCTGCGAATGGTCCCACAGAACTGTCATCCCGACCGAAGCGTAGCGCAGTGGAGGGATACAACACCGGCTTCTAGCATAGGAGAGATTCCAGTACCCGATGAACCCGGAGGATAGGGCGATGCGCATCGCGAGCGTGGGTCATGCGGTCTTTGCGGCGACCATGATCGCCCTCGGCGTCTTGACCCTGCTCAAAGGCGATTTCTCCCCGATATGGGCGCCGCTTGCCAAGGGTGTGCCCGCACGCGAGGTACTGGTCTATCTCTGCGCCTTCATCTCCCTGGCATCTGGCATAGGCCTCCTGTGGCGGCGCACAGCCGCCCCCGCTGCGCGCGTGCTGCTCGCGTGGCTCCTGCTTTGGTTTCTACTGTTCAGATTGCCGTACATCTTCCTCTCGCCCAATGTGGAAACTTTCTGGTCCGGAGCTGAGACCGCGGTGACGCTTGCAGCCGCCTGGGTACTGTATGCCTGGTTCGCTGCCGACTGGGATAAGCAGCGACTCAGTTTCGCCACCGGCGACAAGGGTCGGCGCATCGCCAGGGTGCTCTACGGCCTGGCCTTGATCCCCTTCGGCGTGGCCCATTTCCTCTATCTCAAAAATACCGTTTCTCTGGTGCCTGGCTGGCTGCCATGGCATGCGTTCTGGGCGTATTTCACCGGTGCTGCCTTCATTGCGGCAGGCGCGGCCGTGCTCATCGGTGTGTATGCACGGCTGGCAGCGGCGCTCTCGGCGCTCGAGATCGGCATGTTCACGCTGCTGGTGTGGGTGCCCATCATGGCGGCCGGCTCCAAGGATGCCTACCAATGGAGCGAGACCGTCGTCTCTGCGGCGCTGACGGCCGGAGCCTGGGTGGTGGCGGATTCCTACCGCGGCCTATCCTGGCTGGCGGCGAACAGGCGCTGATCCCAAACCGGGGACTATACTGGCGATGCCAATCTTCATCTGCGGGACTGATGCCATCCGGAGTCGGAAGTGCGCATGTGTAAGCTTGCTCTGCTGGCCCTTTGTTGCTTGACCCTTGCTGCGTATGGCCAGCCCCCCGCATCACCGCAGCCTACGGTTCGATACCAATTCGGTGACAATTCGCGATGGGCCGATCCAGCCTTCGACGACAGCCCATGGCCCGTCGCGCAGAATGGCCTTGTCCCCTCCCGCTCCCGCGACACGAATCGTTTCCTCTGGGTGCGCATCCGCGTCCCTGTGCCCAGCAACCTGAACGGCCCACTAGCCCTTCATCTCGACGATCTTGGCCTGCAGCCAATGACGTGGCAGGTCTTCGTCAACGGACAACCGATCGGAGGCCAAGGGACTTTCCCGCCCCACGCCGATCCCGCTGATCCTCCCGTTTCTCCGGTGATGAGTCTGCCTTCTTCGCTCGCCCCGCCGGGATCCGCGGCTTTGGTCGCTGTGCGCGAGTGGCAAGTCCCCGCCTTCCTTGAATCTCGCGTTCCCAGCCGCCCAACTGCCATCATCAACGAAGCCGCGGTGCTGAACCTGAAGGTGCGTGCCGGCGCTGCGGAAGCTCTGGTTGCCAACGGACCGGAGTATGCCCTCAGCGCTCTGCTGGCGCTCGCCGGCATCGCGCTGCTCGCCTTCTGGCGCTCCTCGCGTGGTCGTGAATATCTGTGGGCCGCGATCATGCTTCTGTCACCTCTGGCCACTGCAATCCTGTCTTCGAGTCTGGTCACCGCGCGTCTCTCGTTCCACGCGCAGACCCTGGCCATAGCCGCGGTCTACAGCGCGGGGCTCATTGCCGAGATCGAGTTCATGTGGACGCTCTTTCAGCTGCGTTCCCGCTGGATCCACATTCTCTGGCATGCCATATGGGTTGCCTTTATTCTGGCCGTGATTGCCGAAGCATACTTCCTTGAGTCCCCGGCGTTCCAGCAACTCTGCCAAATCGTCATCATCGCCGGCATTGCAGCCTTTGACTGCATCCTCTTCCCTGTCTGCATGCGCGAGATGTTTCGCCCCGGCGGCAATCGCGCCATCGCCGCCGCGCAGAGTCTCATGGAAGTGATCATCCTGCTGGGCGCCCTGGGCTACTCCGTTCATATCTCACTCGGGCCCTTCCCGCTGGATCTGTTCCAGCTGGCCCTCACGCTCCTGGATATGGCAATCGCCGCCATGCTCTTCCGGCGCGCATGGAGGGCGTGGAAAGAGAGCAGCTCCCTGCGCGTCGAATTCGAAGCGGCGCGGGAAGTGCAACAGCAATTGGTTGTTCCGGCCGTGGATGTTCCCG
Organism: uncultured Acidobacteriaceae bacterium; assembly: GCA_963721125.1. GTDB lineage: Bacteria > Acidobacteriota > Terriglobia > Terriglobales > Acidobacteriaceae > PALSA-350. The sequence goes on from CAVRHZ010000002.1 coordinate 2,048,986, forward strand.
GGTTCAGGATCGAAAGCGCCTACGCGCCGGCGAAGCAGGTAGGCGGGGATTTCTTTCGCGTGCTGCCCGGGGAAGACGGTGGAGTGCTTGTTGTGGTGGGCGACGTGAGCGGCAAAGGGCTTAAGGCCGCAATGACCGTGAGCGCGATCATGGGCGCACTGCACGACTACTCCTCAACCAAGCCGGCCAATGTTCTGGCACACCTCAACCGAGTGCTTCATGGACGAGTGGGTGGATTTGTTACCTGCTGCGCTACGCTCATCGCAGCCGATGGCAGGATGACGCTGGCCAACGCCGGCAATCCGGCTCCGTATCGCAATGGCGAGGAAATGGCCATCCAACCCGGTCTGCCGTTGGGCGTGCTGGAAGCGGCCACCTATGACGAGACGCATTACCAGGTTGCCCCTGGCGACCGAATTACGTTTGTATCCGATGGCGTGATCGAAGCCACCAGCTCTACCGGCGAACTCTATGGCTTCGACCGCACCCAGGCCATCAGCAACCAGCCCGCGCAGACCATTGTGGAAGCAGTCAAACAATTCGGCCAGGAAGACGACATCACCGTCCTCACGCTAACGCTAATAGAGGCCGCCCATGCCTAGCCTCGCCACGCTGCTGCCAATCGGGATGCTGTTCGATCAGCAAATTCCCTGGGGGGACGAGCCCCGGGGTAAGCCAGGTTTTCGAGGGCGGAGATAAGTCCCGGCGAATCGTTCAGGCTCTCTGCTCGGACTAACTTCAATCCCAGCTCTCGGGCGGTCTGCTGAAATGCCAAGTCGATGTCATAGAGAATCTCTACGTGATCGCAAAGGAAACCCACCGGCTGAATCACCACAGCTTCATAGCCCTCATGCTTCAGCCTGGCCAGCGTCTCCTCGACGGTTGGCCCCAGCCAGGCGCCTCCGCTCAGCCCCTGACTCTGAAAGCTGAAATAGCAATCCCGCGGATCGAGCAGGTCGCGCAGCTCAGTGCCGATGAGCCTGGCCGTCTGCCTGCACTGCTTATCATAGGGATCTGGCCCGCTTGCCAGTATCATGCCGTGGTACTCCATAGGAGCAGTCGAAGGCAGCACTGTACTGCTGGGCACCGAATGAGCCGTAAAGAGTGCCGCCACACGTCCGTTGACAGATGTGTGTGCAAACGCCAGAGCCGACCACATTCTCTCCGCAAACGCTCTTACCAGCAGCGGGTGCTCTGCCCAGGCGGCGACAAACTCCACCTCCATTGAGTTACCGACCGCATCTTCGAGAGCGCGCCCGTAGAGGCCGATGCTGGTGCGTGAATTTTGCGGGGCAAGACAGATGGCTTTCACCTTGTTTATGCCGTCGCCCTTCATCCGGGCAACAACATCGGGGATAAACGGCCTCCAGTTGCGCATGGCGACATAGACACGCCGGCGAAGGCGCTCCTGTAAGAGCGCAGCCTGGCGCGTGGTCCAACGTGTGAGGTGAGGGCCCTGGGGGCTGGGCTCATCGCGCAGGCCGATCGCGGCATACCGCTCTTGCAATTCCTCCACCACATGCGCAGGCACCCCGCGCCCGCCGGTAACGAGTTTGAGGTACGCCTCCATCTCGCCCAGCACATCGGGCGTTCCGTGCGCCAGGAGGAGAACTGCTTCCCTATCTGCTGTGATCATCTCGCCTTCTTTCTGCGCCCAATCGGAGGGTTACAAAGTGAAAAGCCGCAGTGGCACGGCATCCGCGATCCAAAGCAGCACCTGCGTGACCGTGCCTTCTGAGGAGCGTTGCCTGCTCCCGAAGCTAACCTCGGGAGCGGGCATACGCTCAGTCACCCGCCACCGCCTGGGGCTGAAGCGCCTCGATCGCGGAGCGGACCCCCGCGGCGTACTCACGGTCTACCTGGGCGAAGAGTGCAAGCTGCCGCTCGACGATGGCATCAGGCACTCCTTGCATGGCTGCGGCGTAGTTGGAGAAAAGCCGCTGCTTCTGCTCGCGGGAGAAGAGACGAAAGAGCGCGCGGGGCTGCGAGAAGTCATCGTTGCCTGCGCGATGGTCGTAGCGGCCCGCATCGCCGGAGATGCGCAGCGGCGGCTCAGCAACGCTCTTATCCTGAACCGGTCCGCCGAAGCTGTTGGGCTCGTAATAGGCATCGGGATTGCCGGAGTCGTTGCCGAAGAAGCGCATGGCTCCATCCTTGTGGTAGTGGTGCACCGGGCATTTGGGCGCGTTGACCGGAAGAGCCTCATAGTGCGTGCCCAGGCGGTAACGGTGCGCGTCGGCGTAGGAGAAGATGCGGGCCTGCAGCATCTTGTCCGGGCTGAAGCCAATGCCGGGAACGACATTGGAGGGGCTGAAGGCGGCCTGCTCGATCTCCGCAAAGTAGTTCGATGGGTTGCGGTTCAGCTCCACTTCGCCAACCTCGATCAGCGGATATTCGGAGTGCGGCCAGACCTTGGTGAGGTCGAAGGGGTTGTAGCTGGTCGTCTCGGCATCAAGCTCGGGCATGATCTGCACAAAGAATTTCCATTTGGGGAAGTCTCCATCTGCGATGGAGTTGTACAGATCTTCCTGGGCGCTTTCGCGGGTTTTCCCGATGACCTGCGCCGCTTCGGCATTGGTGAAGTGGCGATGTCCCTGCCGGGTTTTGAAGTGGAACTTGACCCAGAAGCGCTCGCTCTGGTCGTTCCATAGACTGTAGGTGTGCGAGCCGTAGCCGTTCATGAAGCGCGGGCTCTGCGGAATACCCCGGTCACTAAACAGGATGGTGATCTGGTGCAGGCTTTCCGGGCTGAGCGACCAGAAGTCCCACATGGCCGTGTTGGAACGGAGATTGGTTACCGGGTGACGCTTTTGGGTATGGATAAAGTCGGGGAACTTGTAACCGTCACGGATAAAAAATACCGGGGTGTTGTTGCAGACCAGGTCCCAGTTCCCTTCCTCGGTGTAGAACTTGACGGCAAAGCCGCGCACATCGCGTTCCGCGTCGGCCGCGCCCAGTTCGCCGGCGACGGTGGAGAAACGGATAAGCAGGTCCGTTTTCTTGCCCGGCGCAAAAACCTTCGCGCGCGAGTAGGGGGTCAGGTCCCCGGTCACCGTGAGGGTGCCGAATGCACCGGTGCCCTTGGCATGAACGACGCGCTCGGGAATGCGTTCGCGATTCTGGTGCGCCAGTTTTTCGATCAGCTGATAGTCCTGCAGCAGCACCGGCCCGCGAGGACCGGCAGTCACGCTATTCTGGTTATCGGGGACCGGCGCGCCGGCAGTCGTGGTCAGATGTTCACTCATATTCAGAATCCTCTTTGCCTTACAAGTCAAACTTTACCGGGGCGGCGATGATCGGTAAAATTGATTGTTATGAAGGTGACGATAGACCACGGCTATTGTCGGGTGTAAGGCGATGAACCTACAGGAATTTCGATATATCGCGGCCGTTTCGTCCTTGCGCCATTTTGGCCGTGCGGCCGAAGCCTGCCATGTCAGCCAGCCGACGCTGAGCTCTCAGATTCGTAAGCTGGAAGAGGAGCTCGGTGTCGCGCTGTTCGAACGCACCAACAAGAGGGTTGAGCTTACACCGGCCGGCGAGCGCATTCTGGAGCACGCCAACCGCATCCTGGAAGAGGCTGGTCAGATCGAGGCGATTGCCAAAGCGGTGCGCGATCCCATGCGCGGTCCCCTGCGTCTGGGCGTGATCCCCACGCTCGCGCCCTACCTGATGCCTCTTATACTGCACTCTCTGCAAACGGAATATCCCGGGCTCACTGTCGAATTATGGGAGGATGGAACCCGCCGGCTGATCGAAATGGTGCGCAACCATCGCCTGGATGCCGCGCTGTTGGCGACGGTGGTGGAAGAGCCTGAGTTGACCCAGCTCTCGCTCTTCGATGAGCCGCTGATGGCTGCTCTGCCTCCCCATCATCCGCTGGCCACACACAGGACGGTTGCAGAGTCGGAGCTGGCCGGAGATTTGCTGGTGCTGGCAGATGGGCACTGCCTTTCGAACCAGACTCTGGAGGCCTGCGGACGCAGCCAGCATGATCAGGGCGGCTTGCAGGCAGCGAGCCTGGAAACTCTGGTCAACCTGGTAGCCGCCGGATATGGAACGACTTTGATCCCCGCGCTGGCCGCGGCTTCCCTGAGCATTCGTGACATCGTATTGCGGCCACTACAAGGCAAGACGGTGCGCACGATCCGCCTGGCCAGCAGGCCGACCTTTCCCCGTCCGCAGGCCCTGCATGCACTGGAGAAGGTGATCCGGAAGGCCGTGAAACCACATCTCCGCGCAGCCCCGGGCACACATCACGCGCAGCGAAATCGACTGAATCCTGCGCGTAGTGTGCTCGAAATTACTAACTGAGAGATCGAGCGCGATCGCACCATCCGCACTCATTGGAGGAATGACAATTGTCCGAATTACCCGCTGTACCGCTAACGCTGGAAGGTTCATGTGTCCTGCACCAGATGTTTCACTTCGATTGGAACGCATGGAAGGACGTCAGTTCCGAGCAACGTCACCGCATCGAGAGCGACGCGGTTGAGCTCTTTGCGCGATGGGAGGAGGGCCCAAAACAGGAGCATCCGAATCAGTCCGCTGTCTTTTCCCTGCTGGGGCACAAGGGCGATCTGATGCTGATTCATTTTCGCGATTCGTTTGCCGACCTCAATCGCGTCGAGTTGGAACTGGCACAGACCGGCTTGCATGCCTATCTGCGGCCCTCGCACTCCTACCTATCGATCGTTGAGCTTGGTCTGTATGAGTCGTCGGCCAAGACGTATAGCGCGCTGGCTGAAAAGGGATTGCAGATTGGTACGCCAGAGTGGAATGCGGGCATCCAGGAGGTCGTGGAGCGGCAGTCGAAGGCCATGACACAGCGGTTGTATCCTGCGATTCCAACCGCGCAGTATCTCGGCTTTTATCCCATGGATCGCAAGCGTGGAGAGAACGTGAACTGGTACACCGAGCCCATGGCCGATCGCCAGAGCATGATGCACGAACATGGGCTCATTGGCCGTCGCTACGCCGATTCAGTACGCCAGATCATCACCGGCTCCATTGGCTTCGACGATTGGGAATGGGGTGTCGATCTCTTTGCGCAAGATCCCCTGGTCTTCAAAAAGCTGATCTACGAGATGCGCTTTGACAAGGTCAGTGCGGTCTACGCGCAGTTCGGGCAGTTCTTTGTTGGAGTGCGCGTGCCCGCGGCAAACCTGAAGGAATGGCTAGCGGGCCGATTGGTCTAAGAGGGCGGCGCTAAACTTGGCCACGGTGCGGTCCCGCCTCCCCCGGTAAGCCGTGGTGCGAGTTGGGTCTCCATGAGATCCATACCTTAGTTCTCATCCATCCCGTGCTTAAGTGATTCTGCATGGCCGGTAAGTAGATCTTGACTTTGATTCCCCGGCAACGCACAATGTCTGACGTCTTGCTGACCACAAGAAATCTGCATCCGGAGCAGGCAGGATGCGGAATAAAATCCCGATCGCGGTGCGAAAGATGCTATTGCGACGTTCACGGGCTGCGTCTCTCATCATCACTGCCGTTGGCGCCGCAGCGCTGCTGGCCTCTGCACGGAGCGGCTCTTCGGCGGTCGAAGCGGATTCGGGTGCGAACCCTGACAGTGAGCCGTTTCCCGATCACCGTCGATGCGAAGCCGTCCACGTCACTCGTCGGCAGCGCGATCGAGCTAAGTGGCAGCACCCTCGCGCTTCTGAATAATGACGTGGTGGTGACCATCACTGCCCCGAAGTCCACCCCACCGCAGGCAACCAAGCTGCCCGCTGCGCGAAGCGCCGACGGGACTTTCAAGGTCAGCTACGTACCCAAAGTCGCGGGCGCCTACACCGTCGATGCTATGGCGCCGGATGGTCGAGGCCATGCCTCCGCGTCGTTCACGGTGGAGAATCCGCGTCAGATGAGCCCGGCGACAACCCAGGCGCTCGCCGATCTCGCGCAGGACGCCGACGAGATCGTGCAGTACCTCCAGACAAAAACTCAATAACATTCCGCCCTCGCCCGCCCGCGACGAGGCCGAGCAGAAGCTCGATGCCGTGACTCAGAGCATGGGTGAATTCATAGAGGTCAGTAAGCAGTTGTCCGCCAATCTTGGGGAAATGATCCGCGACACCGCCAATCTGCCCCCGAATTCGCAGCCCGCGGGCAACGCCGCCAATGCAACGGTGGCTGGAAACTACACGCTGGGCGGCGACGGAACGGTCGCAGGGAATGCCTCCGTCGCGGGCAATGCCTCGGTCGCGGGGAATACTACTCTAGGCGGTGACGGGAGCGTCGCAAGCAACATGCAGGTGACGCTCTCCAAGGTCGCCGCCGATCGCCAGGCTCTGGTTGAGGTGCTTGGCCAAGCCAGCCAGGTCCACCAGCGCTCACAGCAGGAGATTCAGAAACTGAAGATGGAGCAGCTCACCTGCGACAACCTGGAAGTGGTGGCCGAAGGCATCAAGTTTGTGGGCGTGATGTTCAACTTCATGACGGGCTTGGAAGGCATCGCAAAGAACTTCGTGCTGGATTTCGCGGGCGCGGCCCTGAGTGATCAGGTCAAGAGCCGCAGTGGAAGCGCGTTTGGCGGCTTCCTCGCTGGAGAAGGCGTGAAGAACTACGACACGCTGGGGCGCGAAGGAGAGAAGAACGCAACGAAGTGGAAAGTCGATGTCGGCAATGTGATCAGCTCGGTGAACGATGTCGCGGGTTTCGTGGTGGATCGGGTCATGGACCAGTACTGCGAGCAGTTCACCGGTCCGGTCACGGCGCACATGCATGCGATATTCGCGGACCGAGGCCTCACGTGGTGGGAGTACAGTTTCGACGTGCGGGGCCAGCTCACTCTGCACTATCCGAAAGGTGCGAGCGGCGGCAGCGTTCCTCTCAAAGGCCGGATCGAGGGCTTCGCCACAAACTACAAGGTCCGGGAGAACGCGCTCACGGTAAAGTTCCCGGATTTGATGACGAGCACCGTGCAAAAGCGCTTCTACATTCTGCCCATGTCGCCGACCGACACCCAGGCGGGTATGTTCAAGAAAATATCCAGCGTAGAGGGTTCGGTGTTCGGCAACCTCGTGACCCCGAGCAACTTCCTCTTCGAGGTTCATGGCACGGCCACGGCGGATCAGCTCAATATCGAGATTGGCCCCGCGAGTACCGATACCGACGCCAAGGCCCGCGTCATCGTGCTGTATTTGCCGGTGCTGTCCCTGTCCCTGGGGATACACGATCTACTCGCTACCCTACAAGCCCGTCCATTTCGTTTTCGAGCGTACGGCCACAACTTATCCCATTTCCTTGACGACCCAGAACAAGGTAATCCGTGGCAAACAGCACTTCGAGAACAAGAAAGGCAATTCCGACGCGATGGGCGATTACACCGTCGACATAGAAGCATGCAACCCGGATTGTTGAAAGGAAGACCGAATGCGCTTTTTTGTCCTTTCGAGCTGTTTGCTTCTGCTTGCGCTGCGGCCGTCCGCACTGCGCGCCCAAGAAACACCTGCCTCCATCCTCGAGCACACGCGCTCGGTATACGCGGCGCTGACCAGTTACTCGGATACTGGCACCCTGCTCAATGAATACGGTCCGACCAGCCACGACGAGTATAGCTTTGCCACGTACTTCACCCGTGCACCGCGCCACTTCCTGTTCGACTACCGCAAGCCGAGCGACCGGATCGTAATCTGGGGGGATCCGGATGCCTTTCATGTCTGGTGGAAGGCTACCGGGCAAGTCAGCGAATACCCCAATCCCAAGAACACAGGCGCTATCACGCTCAACGAGTATCCGACCAGCGGGGCGATCACCAAAATCCCTCCCCTGCTGTACTCCAAGGCGGGTCTGGCGGGCGCGATTCCGAACTTTGCGCCGGCGCGCCTGGCAGGAATGGAGGATGTCGCGGGGAACAAATGCTACCGGCTGGAGGGAACCACCGGCGACGTCTACGCCCAAACAGGGAAAAAGGTGGATGTGCGCAATGTCACCGTGTGGATTGACTCCACAAACTACCTCATACGAAAGATTCTGGAGGATAGGCCCTCGGTGCCGGGCACGCTGAACCGAATCACCACGACCTTCAATCCCCAGGCGAATCCCAAGCTGAACGATGATTCTTTCCAGTTCGCGCCACCGAAGTGAGCTATCTATGAAGACACGCAGGAGCGTCGCGGCAAGGGCCGCGTTGGCCATGACGATGCTATGGGCGCTGGTGCATGTAACCGAAGCCAGGGCCGCTGACACGATTCCGCTTTGCACGGGATTGACCGTCGTGACGGCGGTCAGCCAGCCGTCGGGTGATTACGAGTCGATCAAGACCATCCAGACAATTTCGGATACAGAGGTACGGCTCAAGTACTCCGCCGAGATGAGATACAGCGACATCTTCTCGTCGTCGGGGCCGGAGCTCAAGACCGTGAATTTTGGCCGCACGATGCTGGTCAAGGATCTGCAATCGGCGACAGACTACCAGCAGGTGTACCTGGAGAAGTCGGTTGAAAAGATCCCCGGAACCACTTCCATAGGTACATCGACTGCCGTGTTGCAGGATCTCAAGTCCAAAGGCCAGAGCAAGTTTGGGTTCTCGGTCGCATACCCTGAGCTGGTCCTTACCACTGATCCGCGTAAAATCCCAAACTACTACAGCTATCTGCAACGTGGAGTGCTGCACCGCGTCGCGGGACCTGCGACCGTCTCGGTCATCGTGAACGACGTGCCGACGGATCTGCCCGTCGTGCACGCTCAGGGAACACTGGTTGGCGACAAGGTTGATTTCCAGTTCCTGGACGACCCAGCCAATCCGCTTGCGCTCGCGTTTGGCCTCGGCGTCGGCGCCATCAAACCGCTCACACCGGAGGAGATCCAGTTTTGTGCCAACACCAAAAAGCACGGCATTGAGCCGCCAGCGGCCCTGCATTGCGACAAGCCGAACGGCGGAGACCGCGACACATTACGCGTGGTGAAGATTGCATACCGCTGCCAGGCGCCATCGTCCGCTGGAGGCGGCGGCGGCAAAGGCGCAGGGCAAACGCCTGGCGGTCTCGGCGCGGGCAGCGGCAGTGGTCTCGAGAAGGCGCTGGCAAACCGGCAAAAGGTAGACGTCTACAGTATCTACTTCTCGTTCAACAGCGATGCCTTGCGGGATGAGTCCACGCCCACGCTCAAGGAAATTGCAGACATACTGACCCGCCACCCCGACTGGCGGCTGGACGTAAACGGCCACACGGACGGCATTGGGACAGATCAGTACAATCTTGATCTCTCGAAGAGACGCGCGGCTGCGGTGGTGAAGGCATTGGTTACGAGCTATCACATCAATGCCGGCCGGCTCAAGTCCGCCGGCTTCGGCAAGTCGCAACCGAAGGACACCAATGACACGCTGGAAGGCCGCGCCCGCAACCGGCGCGTGGAACTGATGCGCTTCTGACTCGGCAGCGATGACCTAAGGAGCAGGAAGCGCTTGATGATCAGCCGCTCCACAACCGAATCACACGGGGGCCTGGTTCCGGGCAAACGCCAACAACGGACGAGGCGCGACGTTTCAGTTCACCTAACCTACTTAACGCGTTCCGGCAACCGGGCCGACGTGTGCGACGAGTTGCCTAAGAAGACGAAAACATAGACGACGCGACAATGCAACATGGGAGCGCTCATAGCGCAGTTATCTCGTGTCGGAACCCTCGCAAATTATCGATCACGCTTCTGGCGGGCGTTGAAGCGGAATTGCTTCGTTTGCCAGGCGAACAGAGAGGTCGAGCGAGCCTGGATCGCACCAGTCGATGGGATCGTGAGCGCGGATGATTCCTCCGACGACCACTCTACAGTTGAGACCCGAACGATTCAGCAGCGCCTTGAACACTTTTTTTGCAACTAGATTTTCCAGATAAAGGCACGGCACGTTGAGCCGGCCGCCGTACAACACACAGTCGCCGATGCGGAAGTAATGCCCCACGAGATGCCCGAGCGGCACACCCCCGCGTGGTCAAGTTTCGCCTATGCTCATGGGGAGCAAGCTCGATGTCGCGATCGCGAGCGAGCGCTTCCAGCACTTCTACCTCAATCAGAGTCGCCTGGCGATCAATGTGGTGGTGCTTCGAGTAGGTTCCGAGCCTCGTCGCGTAACGGTCGCCTTCCAGCCCCATGCCGGCGACCATGCGTACTTCGGAGAGCGCAACCATCGGCGCCGACGCTTTCGGCGCGACGTGGATGTTCAGCAACTCCCCTTGCCAATGCATGCGGTAATCATCGCACTGCTGAATAAGCCCGCACAATCATAATGCGCACGATGCCAGAACGGGCGAAATGATGGGTGACTTTTACAGCGGTGGCGGACCTATTACAGCCGTTCTTATTCCCTGGCGGCTTCACATCGCTATGGCAGCTGGTACGCCCTAAGAGATCATCGATAACGCTTACTCGAGGTTTTTTAGGCAATAAACCCCTTCTCCGCGCTACACTGCTCAGCACTCACTTCTTGGACGATTTAGTATGAAGCCCAGCTCTGTTGTTATGTTGTTCTGCCTCGCCGCTTGTTCCGTAGCTATCGCGCAGACCAAGCGGGCGCTCCTCATCGGCATTGACACCTATGAGCCGCCAGGCGCTCGAGTGAAGGTCCCCGCGGGGACACCTGCGGAAGGCCGCTTTGCCACCGGCATAACCTTCATGAATCTGCAAGGCCCGACCCACGACGTCGATGCCATGCGCGAGCTGCTCACTAGCGTCAAGTTTGGTTTTCCGAATGATGATCAGCATATTCACATCTTGCGCGACTCGGCTGCGACCCATGACGCTATCCTTGCCGCCATGCACAAGTATCTAGTCCAGGAACCGGAGCGTGGTGATACAGTCGTCCTCTACATTTCGTCCCACGGTTCCCTGCGCGTGAACACGTTATCCGATGGGCAGGCCTATGATCTTCAAGGCAAGCCGACGCCACTGGATAATACAATCGTTCCCGCGGACGCATATCTCGGCGCCGAAGACGTGCTGAATCGAGACCTTCGGCGCATCTTTATCGAGGCTGCCGATAAGGGAGTCCACCTTACCGCGATTATCGACGCCTGCCATTCGGGCGGCCAGGCGCGAGGCGCAAGTGATCCGGGTCGTGTCGCGCGGAGCCTGGGCTACGATCCGCGAGACCTTCGCTTAGCTCCTGACAAGAATCCTGACGGCTCTCCAGTAACCGCACCAGAGGACCGCAAGGACAACCCAGTGTTGGTCTTCTCCGCGGCGCAAAAGGACCAGTCGGCAATTGAGCTGCAGAATGCTTCTCCGCCACATGGCGTGTTTACGAATGCCCTGGTAGAGGCACTGGAAGCTTTGCCGGCCAATGCTCCGGCCGCCGACGTCTTCAAGCGAGTGCTCGTCGACATCGAGACCTCGGGAGAAAACCAGCAGCCCGCACTCGACAGCACTCCCGAGCGTAAGCGGCAACCACTTTTCGGTGGTGACGCGTCAAAGGGTCCGGTGCGTGCTTCCATCGTCAGCGTCGAAGGCAAGACCGCAGTGCTCGACATTGGCCCAGTTGCCGACATAGGAACTGACAGCGAATTCACCGAGATGACCGGTGAGAACGGGGTCAAAGCCGTTCTCAGAGTGACTGAGGCGGTAAGTGTAGCGCGCTCGAACGCCCTGGTAGTCTCGCCAGATAAGCCTCTCGTTCGTCCTAAAGACATCGTCGAGCTGACGAAATGGGTTCCAGCCCCCCGGCCGGAACTACTCTTCTACGCCGGGCCGTCCAATCTCACCATCGAGCAGATCCAGAGTGCTCTGGCTGCTTTGCGGAGCACCAAGAGTCAGCTCGTAGCTGACCCGTCCTCGGATAGCTGGACTCACATGATCGCCTGGGACGGCACAAACTGGACTTTGCAGGCCCGCACGGCTAACCAACCGGCAGACCCGAAAAAGCAGACACTTACTCAAAGTCAGGCCGCTCCTGCCGTTCGATTAGGACCGACCCTAACTGCAACGAACCTTTCCCGGCGCCTGGCCAAAGAAAGTAGAATCTGGTTCAATGCACCTCTTCCAAGTGACATCGCTTCGGGATTGCTGCACGATAAAACCATCGCCGCTAAGCTCGTCTCCGACCGCAAGCAGGCAATGTATGTAGCAACGGGAACCGTGATCCCCACCGGCCTTGCTTATACCTGGTACAAGCGTGGAGATTACGATACGGACGTACAAACGCCTTCCGGCTTGGGTGCAGGTTGCTCCCCGGCGTCACCTATGCCGCTCCGGACCGAATGGGTGAAGGTTGAGTCCGATACCACTGCGCTATCGGCGGGACTCACAACTTCCGCTTTACTGCTGGCGCGGTTGAATGGATGGCTCCACCTTGAGTCGACCGTCACCGGCGCGCAGAGTTTTCCCTACACGCTGGGGTTAAAGCGGATCGCGGACGGTCAGTTTGCAGCGGATGGCGGCAAGACCTACCCGGACGAGCGCTATTCCTTCACGTTGAACGGATCCGCTGACACCATCGACGCAGAGCCACGTTGGGTGTATGTTCTCGGCATCGATTGCCAGGGAAAGGGAAAGCTGCTGTGGCCGCGCGGGCCCGGTGGCCGCTTTCCGACCGCCAACGGTAGACTCGCCTCGATTCCGCTTCCCGGTGCGACGGTAAAGATCACCCCACCCTATGGAACGGATACCTATATCTTACTGACCACGACGACTCCCCTGCCAGAACCGGAGGTTCTAAGCTTCGATGCAGCTACCAGGGGTGGTAACCCAAGTCCATTGCAGAGTCTCCTGCAACAAACCAACGCCGCCACACGAGGCAATTCGGAGGAAGCACCGACTGATTGGGGCGTACAGTTATTACAGCTGCACAGTCAGCCCATCTCGGCTGCCGAAGCCGCGAAGACGGCGCCGTGAACCTGCCCCTGGCTAGCGCTTACCGTGAGGGTCATACTGGAAGCACTGCTCGAGCGGCACACCAAGCACGATCGCCACTTTGAACGCAGTCTCAAGGGAAGGCGAATACTTGTCCTGCTCAATCGCGATGATGGTCTGGCGCGTGACCCCGATTCGATCGGCCAGTTCCTGTTGCGTCATCTCCTTCATGGCCCGGAGTTCTCGAATCTGATTGCGTATAGCGGCCATCAGAGAGCTCTCCGGTAAGCCACAATCTGCGCACCGGTCTTGGTGATATCTGCGATCACCAACATGCCAAAGAAGACGTTCAGGAAATGAAGCCCTACCATCCTGTTGTCCAAGCGAAGATGGCCGACCGTCGCGTGAAACCACAACATGCCCAACCCGACAACCATGAGCGACGCGATGGTTAGATAGCCTGCGCGATAGCCACGCAGCTCAATCAAACGATCCCGCTCGTCTGTGATACGGTTGCGCGTCAAGGCGGCAATGATCGACTGCAGGATCACCTGCAACACAATAATTGCGATGATCATCCCTGCGACCTTGTTAACGGAGTTTTCCTGATGCAGGAAGAAGTAGGGGCCGTACACCAAGAGCTCCGCCACCAGCGAAGCGTAAAGAGACTTCTCCCGGTAGGAAAGGTTTGCCACCATCGCGAGGCACTCCTTTGTAATAAATGTTTAACATGGAGAACATAGCTCAGCTCACTGACACATGTCAAATATGTTTAACAATTCTCGATAGACGATAGCCGCTGCCGAAGGCCCCTGGGGCGGTTGCCTCCACCGCGTTTGTCTTGATGCAACCGTAGTGCCTGGGATGTTGATGACGCAGCTACGCTTGGATCTTTTTGCCTTCGTCCAGTTCTGGCCTTGGGCTTGACATTCATAAACAGCGATTCAATAATTCGCCCAGTCTCTTTGCGAGGTGCTGCCATGGCGGGGACATCCACTTATCAGCCCCCAGACTTGCGTGATTGCGTGGTGCTCGTGGCCGGCGCTACTCGTGGGGTAGGACGCGGGATCGCTCTGGCGTTTGGCGAAGCCGGCGCGACGGTGTACTGCACCGGGCGCAGCTCGCGCGCGGCGCTGGCTTCCGGCGCCGCTCCGCTGTCTAGTGAGCAGCGGAGCAAGGCCTTGCCGGCCGAATATTACGCTGGCCGCCCGGAAACAATTGAGGAAACCGCCGAGCTGGTAACCGCGCGGGGTGGCAAGGGCATTGCCGTCGTCGTCGACCACCTGGACGTCAGTCAGGTCGAGAAACTGGTAGCAGAAATCCGAGCCGGGCAAGGAAAGCTGCATGTGCTGGTAAACGACATTGCAGAAAGCGCGGAGCACGAATTTGGCAAGACCTTCTGGGAAGCCGGCCTGGAGCGCGGCTTCGCCATGTTCCGCAATGCAATTCATACGCACATCATCACCAGTCAATGCGCGGCTCCGCTGCTGATCGAAACCGCCAAAAGCTCCGGCCGAACCGGATTGATCGTGGAGATCGGCGATGGCGATACCTATACCTACCGGGGGCATTTATTCTTCGATCTGATCAAGACCACGGTGATCCGGCTGGCCTTTGCCATGGCGTACGAGCTGCGCAAGAAGAATGTCGCGGCCGTCGCCCTCACGCCCGGTTTTCTTCGCTCAGAAGTAATGTTGGAGCGGTTCGGGGTGAGCGAAGCGACCTGGCAAGACGCGGTGAAGAGTGAGCTGGATTACATCTCTTCCGAAACCCCGCTCTACGCCGGGCGGGCCACCGTAGCCCTGGCTAACGATCCTGATCTTATGAAGAAGTCGGGCCGCGTCTTCAGCACCTGGGGGCTATCCGATGAGTATGCATTTTGCGACGCTGACGGCCGCAGGCCACACTGGGGCCGGCACTTTGTAAGCAAATACGGCGATCATATGAATCCATGCGACGAGGGTTTCTATAAGTATTGGTTCGGAGGCGCGGTCCAAGCACTCTTCCCCGATTGGCCATCCTGATTCCACCAATTTCGGGAGTAAATAACGCCTCACCAGATCGTCGGTGACTCAAGCAGCCGAACCTGCTGAACGTCACAATCGATTTCCACCGCAACTCCGATGGGCAGAGTAAGTTTCGGATCGGTGTGTCCAAAGTCCATTCGAGTAATTACGGGAATCGACGTGAGCTTGAGCTCAGCGAGAGCGCGCAACAGAGTGTCATCATAGGCCTGAAAGCTGGCTTCGTTACCGTAGGGCCTGCCGTAAAGAATCCCCTGAATTTCGTTGAGCGCTCCCGTTGCCCCAAGCGACCGGAGCATGTAGGTCACCAACGTGGGCGACGGCTGATCCTCAGATGTTTCCAGGAACAGTATGCTGTTGTGCCATACCTCCGCCTCAGGCCAGACGGGCGTGCCTCGAAGCCAGTCGATTACGTCCAGGCAACCGCCGATTAGCCTTCCACGATGGCGCCCACTTCCTTGAAGCCATTTCCACCCTGAGCAAGATTGCAGTTGCCGTTTTTTCTCATTCCGCCTCTCATCGTCCCAGCCCCACGATTCGATGGTCCACCCATGGGTGTTAGGCGAAATCGGGATGGACTGTGCGGCAGAGAAAAGCATCTGCCGTACAGATGCCGCCATGTACGGTAGCAGACTGCCATTTTCGTCGAAGCCGGCCATCAGCGATGGTCCATAAAATGAGGTCACGCCGGCCTTCAAAAATGCGAAATGGGTGACAGTTGAATCGGAGTATCCCAGAAAAACCTTGGGATTCTGGCCTATGACCGCATAGTCCAGGAAGGGCAGCATGCGAATGGAATCATCACCTCCAATGGTGGAGACAATCCCCTGAATCGTGGGATCCTTCAAGACCTCCATCAAGTCCGCCGCTCGAGCCTCCGGATGCTCCGCCAGCCAATCGATGTCCGCAAGTGCATGGCGGCTCTCCACCACTTCAACGCCGAAAGCTTTCTGAAATTGGCGCTTCCCGTCTTCATACGCACGACGGTATACGCTTGGCCACCCACGAGAAAGCGAAACGGCGGCAACACGATCCCCTGGGCGAAGAGCGCGCGGTCTAATCATGCTCGTGGACATGGTAACGAAGATCCGCTCAACCAATAACGGCTGTCGTGGCAAAAATTGGCGCGGCCAGGTCGGCTCTTCCGCTGATCACAGCCAAGGAACGGGCCTTCTCACGCTCAATGCCTTTCGTGAAAAGACGCCACGCCACATCCTGTGGAATGACCACACCGGTCGCTGGCTCGGTGGTTGAGTTCAGAACCAACGTCCATCCTTCTTGTTCCTTGGAAAGGAACCATATTCCACCTGCCTCTCCAGAAATCTCAAACCTCACCGACGTTCCAGCCGGCGCCATGGCATTGCGATACGCGTATGGTAAAGCTCGCACGAATGTATCGAGCACCGGGGATAAAAAGTATGAGTCGTACAGCGGCGACCGGCCGGTTGCATCTCGAATCTGCTGCTGGTGGTGCCAACGCTCAGTAAATTCGCGAGCGAGATCGAACCATACGGGTGCCGGTTCAGGACCTGCCCAGCTAACCGCGCCCCCCATCGCCATCGGGTCCAGAGACGCAAAGCACGCTTCAACTTCCGGTCCGGTAAAAGACAGCAGTTCGCGGAGCAAGCGTGGACTCATCCGGCGTGCTGCCAGGACCCATTCCGCATTCAACCTATCCACCAGTTCAATCAGTTGATCGTTGTTTTCGATTCTCTGCGGGATACGAAATCCGTCGCGCTTCCCGGAGAGAATCGCAACATCCCCTCCTAGTAGGTGTGCGGCTACGTCCTTAACTGACCAGCGTGGCGCCGCAGTGGGGCGTGCCCAGTCATCTTCGCCAAGGTCGGCAAGTAGTTTGAGCAAATTCACCCGCAGAGGAGCAAAACGATCAACAATGATGATTTTGTTGGGATGCTTCATTGGAGAGTGCCGCGTTCCACGAGCGCTCCCCGATTGTATCTTCGGCGGCGCCTTCTACAGCACATCGCTCCATCTAAAACATGCGCGGCACCATCGAGCCGCTCGTCGGATACGCAAACAAAGTGTGCTTTAAATCCGCCGCATGCAACCCGGAACGAATCGCAAGGGCGAACAGATTGATGACTTCGGCGGCGCCGCTTCCCAGGATATGGGCGCCCAGAATCCGGTCTGTGCCTTCCTCCACCAGCACCTTATAACCGGAATAGGTTTCCCCAATGCGCCGCGACCAATTCAAATTTGAGGTCCGCTCCATCTTGACTTTGAACTTAAGGTGTTGCTCCCGGGCTGCGCGTTCACTCAGACCGACAGCAGCCAACGGTGGGATGGTAAACACCACCGACGGAACGCCGAGGTGATTTGCCGTCTGATGGTTTCCTTTCAGGAGATTTGCGGCCACCAGCCGCCCTTCATAGCTGGCCACAGGGGACAGCGGTGGGCCTCCACTCGCCGCAGCATCCCCCGCCGCATACACTGCTGGGTTGGACACACTTTGCAGGAATTCATTGACGCGTACTCCTCGCTTATCCCATGCGATGCCCGCAATATCTAGATTCAGGTCATTGATTTCCGGCACGCGGCCCGCTGCATGCACAACCATGTCCGCCTGAAAACTGAGGGTCTCCCCGCCGTGGGATGCGCGAACGGTTAATTCCGCGGAGCTCTTTTCGATTCCTATTGCTTCGTTCTCAAGGTGAAGGTCAACGCCAAGTTCGGTCGTTCGCTCAACCAGCTGATCAACCAGGTCTGGTTCAAAAAGGACCAGGGGACGCGACCCGCGATGCAACACGGTCACATGCGATCCTGCGAGCGCCGCCACATGGGCAAACTCAAACGCGATGTACCCTCCTCCGATGAAGAGAATCCTTCGCGGCAACTCGGTCAAGTCCAGGAACTGGTCGCTTGTCGTCAGGTACTCGGTACCGGGAATCTCCAAATTGGCCGGCGCCTGCCCGGCCGCAATCACGACGTGCCGTCCTTCGAGTTTCTCTTCCCCTACTTTGATTGTCGTTGGACCAACGAAGCGTGCCCGCCCATGGAACTCCGCGATACCAGCGTTGGCGAACTCGTCTTCGCGTAGTTTTGGAACGGGGTCAGTGAACGACCGCTTGAAACGCATCAACTCGGACCAATCCATCTGAAGCTTCTCGGCCTTAATTCCCTTCCCCTGCATACGCCGGCCCCAGTCGAGGACTTCCGCGGCTCCCACGAGCACTTTCTTTGGGTCGCATCCGCGCAGGGAGCAGGTACCTCCGAACGGTCTTGAATCCACGATGGCAACCTGCCATCCTGCTTCGCGACAGCGTAACGCCACCATCGAGGCGGCCGATCCAGTTCCGATCACGATCACATCGAATTTCTTAATCATCCCCATCTGACGAGAGGCCATCTCAACATGATTACCGGCCTCGCGAGGGGCTGCTCTAGCGGATGGTGGGCACGGTTCCGGCCAGGTTGCTCTTCACTTCGCTGATTACATCGCTGACAGCCTGAGAGACTGCTTCCGGCTTTTGCTGCTGCATGAGGTGACCTGATCCCGTTATAGGCCGAAGTTCTCCATATTTCGACCGGCGGGAAAGATCCACCTGAAAGCCATGCCATGCGCGGTTGATCTGCTCACACTGCGCCTGGGTTAGACCGTGGAAGGCGCTACAAGGAGGAAGTTCTGTTCGTTCAAGGACGATCATCGGGACATCATCGTGCCACGCTAACTGCTGCTTTGGCGGAAGAAGACCGTTCTCGTTAAGATATTGCGGATTACTCCAGGCAGGATCAAAGCTGGTGGATATGGCTGCATCACGCCATTCCATTTCTTCATGGGCTGAATCCACGAAGACAAAGCCTGCGACCTCCGCTGGATATTGTTCCTCATACCGGCGGATAAGCACCCCTCCCAACGAATTGCCCACGAGGATGAAGGGGCCGGGTATCTGTGCAGAATGGAAGAGATCGTGCATATTCTCGACCACCTCACTGACCGGGTGTGATCCTGTAACGTGATCGCTCTCGCCCGCACCCAGCGGGTCATAGCTACAAACTCTGGCGAACTCTGATACCGGCGACTGAACCAGGGCCCACCCGTGGTAACTACCAGTCCCGCGCCCGGTTGCGAGGATGACCGTAGGTCCTGCGTGGGACTCGCCGGTGCATTCAAGGAACATCCTGTATCCGTGAGAAAGCAGGATCAGTTTGCCCCGAGGGGCATGGTTGCCCAGGACTGATTGCAATGCTTCGGCCAGCGGGCGGCCATCGACAACGACCAGCGCCCACGCGATCAAAGTCGCCAGGGCGATCAGGAGGAAATGCGCCATGTATATCGGTCCCACGAGTGGAATCGTGCCACGCGCAGTTGAGTCCCCAAGATTGGCTATCCCCATCCGTCCGCTCTTGGACAAAGGCGTTCTTCTGAATTTATCCGCTCTCATAGTCGTATTCCGACTATATCGGATTGCGACTAGGAGATCAAGCCGGTCGAGTTCTGTGTATCCCACTCAAGCCAAAACCGGGCTTGAATGGGGCACCCAGCCTTGCGTTGCCGGTGAAGCAAGCCGGAAGCGGAGCCGAGGTTGAGCCCCCATTCAAGCCTGGTAGCGAAGGCAAAGGGTCTGCACCTCGCAATGCTGCTCATCCTACGGAACCAGACTGTAGGCCCGTTCGTACATATGGTTGGCGTCGCAGGCCAATCCGAGGGATCACACGATGCAGACTCTGCTTCAGAACCTCCGCTTCAGTTTGCGCTTGCTGGGAAGAAATCCCGGCCTGACCATCACGATCTTGCTGACTGTGGCGCTGGGAATCGGCGCCAACACCGCTATCTTCACGGTGGATTACGCGACCCTGCTGGCTCCCCTGCCCTTTCCCCAGCCCAATCAGCTGGTGATGGTCTGGTCCAGCATTCAGGGAAACCGCAACGGCGTTGCCGCGGGCGACTTTTCCGACTGGAAGCAGCAGAACACGGTCTTCTCCGACCTCAATGCCTGGAGCGGGACCAGCTTCAATATCGCCACCAAAGATCAGCCGCAGTATCTGCAGGCGAACGTCACCACGCCAGGCATGCTGCAGATGGAAGGGGAGCCGCTCTTCCTCGGCCGCTACTTCGTGCCCGAAGAAGGTGTGGCAGGCCATGACCACGTGGTGATCCTGACCCACAAGCTGTGGCTGAAGCTGGGGGCAGATCGAAAGATCGTGGGCACCACCCTGCGTCTGGACGGTGAACCCTACACCGTAGTCGGCGTGCAGGCCGCGGGCGATCAGGATCGCGGGCAGAACCAGCTCACAGTCCCGCTGGCCTTCAAGCCGGAACAGCTCAACCACGACTTTCACTGGCTGCTGGTGATGGGCCGGATGAAGCCGGGTGTGACCCTGCAGCAGGCGCAGCAGAATATGACGGCGGTAACGGCTCATATCGCGCAGGTGTATCCCAAGAGTGACAAGGGCTGGGGCGCCAAAATCGAACCGCTCAAGAACGATTTTCTACCCCCGGAGCGCATCCAGATGTTGTGGCTCCTGCTCGGCGCTGTCGGCTTTGTGCTGCTCATTGCCTGCGTCAATGTGGCCAATCTGCTCCTGGCGCGCGGCATGGTGCGGCAAAAGGAGCTGGCCGTACGCAGCGCACTGGGCGCGACGCGCGCCACCATCTTTGGCCAATTGTTGACCGAATGCCTGCTGCTGGCACTGGCCGGCGGCGTTCTGGGAGTGGGCTTGGGATACGCCATGCTCCAGGGACTGATCGCCGTGATGCCGCGCGGCACGCTGCCCAATGAGGCGAATCTGCAACTCAACATTCCCATTCTCCTCTTCGCGCTGGCCGCGACCACCCTGGCCGGGCTGCTGGCAGGCTGTGCCCCGGCATGGTATGCCTCCCGTGTGGATCCCGGTGAAACCCTCAAGGAGGGCGGCCGCACTGGGACGAGCCTGGCAAAGCAGCAGCTGCGCCGGATTCTCGTCACCGTGGAGTTTGGACTGGCCCTGGCCTTGCTTGCCGGAGCCGGCTTGGCGATTCACAGCTTCTGGAACCTGACCCAGGTGGATCTCGGCATCCGCACAGACCACGTGCTGGCTTTCTCTCTGCCGGTGCCTGACTCGCGATCGAAAGATCCAGTCCAGATCACTGCGTACTACCGGGATATCCTCGCCCACATCAACGCGGTTCCCGGGGTTTCCCACGCCGCGGTGATGACCGGTTATCCCCTCTATGGCGCTGGTTTCGGCATGCCGTTCACGCTGGCCGGCGGACCGGCCTACGCAGATCCGTCGCAGCGGCCAGCGTCCGGCTTTGGCATGGTGACCCCGGATTACTTCTCCACCTTAAGCATCCACATTCTCAAAGGACGGCCGTTCAGCGAACAGGACACCGCCGCCACCATAAAGGTCGCCGTGGTAAACGAGTCGTTCGCCAAAAAATATCTGCAGGGCAAAGATCCGCTGCGCCAGCGCGTGGTGGTGGAGGAGCTCATTCCCGGGGTGCAAAAACTCGGGCCTCCGGTGGAGTGGCAGATTGTCGGTGTGTATCACGACGTGCATGCCGCCGACCAGCACGACCACCTGGAGCAGATGCTGGTTCCCTTTTGGCAGATCCCGTGGCCGCAGGCGACCTTTGCCGTCCGCACGGCGCAGGATCCAGCTTCCATGCAGGCCAGCATTGCGGCGGCGGTGCATGCGGTCGATTCGCAGATTGCGCTGGCCGAACCCAAGACCCTGGATCAGGTACGAGAGGAATCACTGGCCAACGAACGATTCACATTGATCCTATTCGCCAGCTTCGCCGTTGTCGCGTTGTTTCTGGCCACGCTGGGCATCTATGGCGTGGTGGCGTTTTCCGTAGCCCAGCGCTCCCACGAGATCGCGATCCGCATGGCGCTTGGCGCCACACGCAACCGGGTCGTTGCGCTCATGGTGGGTGAAGCTGCTGTGCTTGCCGCCATCGGGATGTGCCTGGGACTGCTGGGAGCTTATTTCGTGGGGCGAGCAATGCAAAGCATGCTGTTTGGCGTGCATGCGCTCGATGTGTCGGCCTTCGGCTCCGTGGGGCTGGTCCTGCTGGCCGCGGCTCTGCTGGCGTGTTATCTTCCCGCGCGAAGAGTGGCGTCGATCGAACCCATGCGCGTGCTTCGTACAGAATAACTGCACACTTTTTTCTTTGCCCTTGCTGCGAAGGGCGAGACGTCGTGCTGATAAGCGTCTCATTTGTTACCTTGGTTGTTCCGAGACCTCCGGTAAGCCGATATCGACGACGAGCCCTATCGACCTGAGCGCCGATGAGCCCGCCGAAAACTTGCGTTGACTTTCGAGCGGCTAATTCTTAAAGTCTAATCACCACTCAGCAGGCCAGTCATGCAAAAACCACCGTAGCCAGATTAGTTAAAAAGGGGTTGACGATGAAACGCAGCATGGTTCGCACCAGATGTCCCAAATCAGTAGAAGCTTCAGCCGATACAAAATCCCATAACATACTCGCTCTCATAGTTTTCTGCGTCCTCGCACTGATAATCGCCCCGGCCATGCATGGCCAGGCCACGGGAAGTTTCTCCGGCAATGTCCTCGATAAATCCGGATCAGGTATACCCGGAGCGGCCGTCATCGCTACGTCGCAGACAACCGGTCTGACGCGAGACACCAAGACAGATGGCGCCGGACACTATCTGCTCCCTTTGCTCCCGGTGGGGACCTACACGCTGCATGTCGATGCGACGGGCTTTCAAAGCGTTGAATCCAAGGATCTGACTCTCCGGACGGATGAGGCCCGCGAACTCGACTTTCCTCTCCTGCCCGCCACCGTAGTCACCACCGTCGCAGTTTCGGGTGGTGATGCCGTGGCCGTCGAATCCGCCAATCCCTCCCTTGGCCAGGTCATCAACTCTCAGGAGGTCTCCCAGCTGCCGCTGAATGGCCGGGATTTCGTTCAGTTGGCCACGCTCACCGCCGGCGCCACCGCAGAGACCAACCCGAATAGTTTTTTCACCTCCGCCGCGAGCAGTGAGGTGGCCGCGCGCGGTTCCTTTTCGCTATCAGTCGGTGGCTCCCGCCCCAACGCCACAGACTGGCTGCTGGATGGCGTCGACAATAACGAACTCACCGCGGGCGGTATCGCCATTTTCTCCTCCATCGATAGCATTCAGGAATTCAAGGTCCTGACCTACACCTATTCGGCCGAGTACGGTACCCGGGCCGGACCCACTGTGCTGGTCACCACCAAGTCCGGATCCAACGACTTTCACGGGACCCTCTACGAATTTCTGCGCAACACCTCTCTCGATGCCGACAGCTACTTCGCCACCTCGAGGCAAAAGTTCAACCTGAACGATTTTGGCGGCTCCGTCGGCGGTCCCATTCGCAAGAACAAGACCTTTTTCTTCATCGATGGCGAACAAAAATATCAGTTGCAGGATATTCCCTTCACCGGCCTGGTGCCTTCGCTGGCCATGCGCACGGGCGATTTTTCCAGCGACCCTTTTGGTAATCCCTTTTCCAGTCCCGTCATCGTGAACCCCAACATGGTTGGGGCGGCCACGCCCGCGAACCCGAACGCTATCTACTTTCAGTGCACTTCCGCAGGGGTTCCTCTCCCTGCCAACCCCGATGGAAGTCAGGCCCCAGGCACTCCCTGTAACAAAATTCCAGCCAACCTGATCAACCCCATTGGCCAGGCCATGATTGACCTGTACCCAACTCCCAACGCCAACAATGCTGCGGCGGGTATCAACTACACCAGTCAGCCTGTACGCCAGCTGGACGATACCAGGTTCGATATCCGGCTGGACCAAACATTTTCCGAAAGGGATAACGCCTTTGGCCGTTTCAGCTACGACCAGGCCTTCTCATTTGTGCCCGGCGGCTCACCAGGATTTGCCGAAGCCAACGCCTTCGGCAGCAACCAGCGCATCAGAAATCACGCGCGCAACCTCGCCCTGGGCGAGACCCATGTGTTCAACGCCAACATGGTCAACCAGGCCTCCTTTGGTTATAACCGCATCTTCGACTACATCAGTTCGCAAGGCACGGGGAGCTGCATATCCTCAACGATTGGGGGCGGCATTCCCAACGCCAACCTGGGATGCGCTCTCGGCAGCTCGACTTGTACAAATTTTTACAGCTGCGGTCTGGTTTCGACCGAATTCCAGGGCGGCTATTGGGCCCTCGGCGATCGCGGCTACTCTCCGTTCCAGGGTGGAACCAACATCTTCTCATTCCGCGACTCGCTCGATTACATCCACAATAAGCACGACTTCAGGTTCGGGATCGACTATCGCGCGAATCAAATGAACGTGGGCACTGAGGCTTTCCAGGATGGCTTCTGGATCGTCGGCATCGCTGGTAACTTTACTGGTAACAGCGCCCTCAACCTGGCGGGCAACTCAGAGGCCGACTTCTTGCAAGGGATCACGGGTCTGGCCGTTCACGACCAGACGTATTTCGGCGCGGTCACCGGGCGCCGCTGGAAGGTCTATCGTCCTTACGGCGAAGATAATTGGAGGGTCACACCGACGTTAACCCTCAATATCGGCTTGGCGTATGACATGACGACGCCCATCTCCGAAGCACATGGACGCCAGGCTGACTACCTTCCCTTAACTGGGCAGCTTCTGATTTCCAACCAAAATGGTGTCGGTAACTCGGGGGGCATCAAGATGGATTGGACAGGCCTCGAACCCCGCGTCGGTGGCACCTGGAAGGTGTTGGGCAGCGACAAGACCGTGCTGCGCGCCGGTTATGCTATCTTCCACGACTCCGCGTGGAGCCAGGGGGCCCAGGGTCTGTGGCAGAACCCGCCCTTCCTGGGTGAATCGGACAGCTTCAACCCCGCTGGCTGCGCCTTTGTCACCTCGTACTGCGCTACCGTCCTGGGACAAACGCCCGCCTTACCAAACGCTAATATCTCGAATGGTTTTCAGGCCCTTCCCACGCCGCAAAACGCCGCGACCTTTCCGGGAAGCTTCGTTTACATGCCCACCAATATCAAGCATGGCATGGTGCAGCAATGGAACGTGAACGTCGAGCACCAGCTGCCCGGCAACCTGGTACTGACCGCGGGCTATGCCGGTTCGCATGGCTCCCACATCCTGGTGACCGGCAATAATCTCACTACCGGAAGTCCGAGTGCGTGCGGCACGGTGCAAAACTACACCCTCGGTTGCAACTTCAATGGCTCGCCTTACACGTCGCCGTATATCGCGCCCAACTTCAACAGCATTTATCTCTACGGGGATGTAGGAAAGACCGGCTATAACTCGCTGCAGATCAAAGCAGAGACCAAGACCTCCAAGTACGGCCTCTACGCCCTGTTCGCTTATACCTACTCTCGTACTTATGACAATGGTTTAACCGACGGGTTGGGTTCCGAGGTGAGCGCCCCCTATTTCCCGCTGCCTAACTGGCCAAACCTGGATTGGGCCCTATCGGAGATCAATCTCAATAACAACTTCACCGCAAGTGTCATCTACGATTTGCCCTTCGGCCGCGGAAAGCAGTTCGGAGGCAATTGGAATCCCGTGACCAACGCCATTCTCGGCAACTTCCAGGTGACTCTTATTCAAAGAATCCTTTCCGGCTTCCCGGTCCCGTTGATCGACAGCATTAACAACTCCGGCTCCTCGTTCAACACCGGGGGCAATGACAACAATTGGAACCGGCCTAATCAAGTCGCCGGTTGCGACACCCACAACGCGTCCCACGGCAAGCTGCAGTGGATCAACCCAACCTGCTTTGTTGCCCCCCCCGCCGGCGAGTTGGGAAATGCGTCGCGCGTCCCGGCAACCGGACCTGACTTCGTCAACACGGACTTCTCGGTCATCAAGCAGATCGGGCTACCCAGAGAGATGGGCTTGACGTTCCGTGCGGAGTTCTTCAACCTCTGGAATCACCCGCAGTTTGGTTCGCCGGTGAACGATGTGAACTCGGCTGGATTCGGCTATGTTCAGTCCACTGTGAACAATGGTCGCCTGGTGCAACTGGCACTTAAGCTAACTTTCTAAAACTCTCCACACACCGGCGGCGCCGGACCTCCGCGCCGCTGCCGGTATTCACCGCTCTGGCGGCCTGTGGCATAAATTTAGTCGGGTCGTAGAAAGCGCTAAAGAAGGTGTGTGAGTACGAGGGAAAAAACCGCAGATCCCTCCACTACCGCACGCCCTCTTCGATCACCGCGACGCCCCACGCAGGCAAAGCGACGGAGCCATTTTGCGCTACAGCTTCCCCGGAAAGCAGGTCCTTTCCCTGGGGCAGAGCATAAGTTATCTGGGCGGGAGCAGCCGAATAGTTGAGCAGGTAGTGAACCGCGTGCCCATCGATCAGCGTCCCGCTCCGCATGATCGCCGGAAAGTGGAGTGCCTGCTGCGGTCCCCACAGACCAGCGCGTTTGACACATTCCTCCACAATCTTCTCCACGAGTGCATCGCTGGGCATGAAGCCGACGTAGGTGACCTCACCTTTGCCATAGCTGTTGCGGACAATAGCCGCGTATTTGCCCCAGACGGGATGGTGGTAGCGCGCGACAGTGACGGCTGTCGTCGGTGTTAGCAGCTCCATCCACCAGCGTGCAGTGTTGTCAGCAACGCCCACGTGGTACGGATCATTTTCGAGTGAGACGCCGTCGGGAATAGTGAACTGGTTGTAGTGGACGCCGGCGGCCTCCGCGATAAGGCCGGGCTGTGTGGTGGAGCGAACCCTCACCTGCTCGTCGGAGAACCCACTCTTGAAGGTGTAGAGCAAATGGCCCCCCGACTTGGCGAAGGCGTTCAGACGTTCAATCTCGGCGTCGGAAGCAGCGTAGAGCGCCGGCACCAGGATGAGCTTATATGCCGACAAATCCGTCGTTGACGGATCGACGAAATCCACTTCGGCGTTCATGCGGTAGAGAGCGTCGTAAAAGGGGCGAAGGACGTCGTTATAGTTGACGGTTGAGGTCCAGCCGAACTTGAAGGAATTGAACCCCGTGAGTGCCCGGTTGCTGAAGTAGATGGCGATGCGATTGTTCTTCCGCATGTTCACCAGCTGCGGACCCAGCCGGGCGAGATCTCTCCCGATGGAACCCGCCTCATCATAGGTGGGGTTGGGTTGAAAGTCCTGGCTGAGGAGACCACGCCAGTAAGTTTCAACCGCATTGGCAGTGCTTCCCCAATGCCAGTACTCAACCATATTGGCGCCGGACGCAAGATGACTGAACGCCTGCAGCCGAAGTTGGCCAGGGTATGGCGTCCATTCGGGAAAGCCCTGCGCCTCTGTTTCAATGACTAAATAATTCTGCCCGCCGCGCATTGATCGCGCCAGGTCTCCCCCGAACGCGATCTCCGCACCGGTAAGGTGATCTTGCGTGGGATGGTAAATGTCGATGCCCGCTACATCGAGCGCACGTGCGGCCGCGAACTGATCGACCGCAGGCTGGATGCCGTAAGAGTATCCCCGCCATTCGAGATCGAAGTTCTGGGTTACGAACTGCTCCTTGCGTGCATGATCGCGGACCAAAGCCGCCTGCCACGCGAGATACTCGGTCACCAACCCTCTCTGAAATTCGGCGAAGGCTGCGGAGACACTGGCATTGATAGAGCCATTCACGGATGGGAAATCTACCCAGTCATTGACCCGGTTGCTCCAGTAATCGAGGCCGAACTCCTTGTTCATGGCGGCGAGATCGGGGTAGCGCTGGCGCATCCACTTCACAAAGGCGGCCTGCACGTTGGGGCCGCTCGTATCGTATGCCTTGGTCTCATTGTCCACCTGGTAGCCGATGACCGAGGGATGATCCTTGACATGGTCGATCAGGGCGACAATGACCTGCTGCGCAGCCTCTCGAAACGCTGGGTTAGTAATATCCATGTTCTGCCGGCGGCCATACTCGGCAGGTCCCATGGGCGTAACGACCAGAACATCCGGGTGCTCGCGCGCGAGCCACGTGGGAATTGCATACGTCGGGGTTCCCACGATAACCTTGATCCCGGCCTTGTCCATGGCGGCCAGCACCCGGTCTACGTGGCTAAAGTCGAAGACGCCGGGCTTCGGTTCCAACGTGCCCCAGGTAGATTCGGCGATGCGCACGACCGTGATCCCGGTGGCCTTCATCATGCGCACGTCTTCCTCCAGCCGGTCCGTTGGCGCGTACTCTTCGTAGTAGGCGGCGCCGAAGAGGATCGTCTGCGGGCTCTTCGCAGACTGCGCGATGGTTCGCAAAGTACTTGTAGTGGAGAAAACGGCGATAGCAGCGAAGGACAGCAGCCGATCTGCGCGCATAGAATTCATCTGGTCCGAACCTCGTTGAAATACGGGACCCCCAATTATGCACAATCCGGTCGAACCTGACTCTCCGGATGCGATTCAAATGTCTTCGTGTACCGGTAAGCAATCGGGTGACTAACTTCGGGGACCAGGTCCTTTCCTCGGCTCAATCACAGCATCCAGCGAGTAGAGGTTGTTCTGGCGGCTCGCTAGCAGCGCGGCGTAAACAGTGGCATAGACCAGCTGCAACTCCGCAGTTTGCCAATTTTGTCGAAGGCTGGTGCCGAAGGTAAGAATCAGCATCAGGCACGACCCGCCGATTAGTGCGGCGCGCGTGCGCAAGCCTATAAGCATCAGCAAGCCCAGAAGCGCCTCGGCCCATGGCAGGCTAAGTCCAAACGCATACACCAACCAGGCAGGCAAGAACGTCTTTTGGAACAGTGGAACCAGCGAGCCGGCGAAGATGGATGTGCCCGCCACAAGCCGGCTCATTCCGTGCATGAAGATATTGAGACCGAGGGTCGCCCGCAGCAGCAGGTAGGCTATGCCCATGTCGCGTTGCGGGACGGTGTTTGCGCTGTTCATCTCATCTAAGTCCTTCTGTCCGGAGTCGCACCAAGCCCACCTTTTTCCACTGTACGCCCAATGCCTTGGGTGACAAGATGGCAACTAATGCTTCCCTGCCTGGCATTCCGGCTGATTGCCGTCATCGTGGCCACCCTTGCCCTCAGCGGCTCGCTCACCGCGCAGAGCTTCGATCTGGCCGCTCACGGCCAGCAGGTGATCGCGCTTGACCAGCTCATGCGCTTCCATCCCGGCGACGATCCCAGCCTCGCCTGGGCCAAACCTACCTTGGACGACTCCAACTGGCCCCTCATCCGCGGCAACGAAACATGGTACGTGCAGGGTTATCCACATCTCACCGGCTCTGCGTGGTACCGGTTCACGGTTACGTTGCCCAGCCACTCGGGCCCGCTTGCCCTGTGGGTTCCCGTCATCGCCACAAACTTTCAAATCTATGCCGATGGCCGGCTGATCGCCGGGAACGGCGCCATGCCCCCGCATCCCCGCGCACAATACGGATCAAACCTGGCCTTCCCCATTCCCGCCGATCTTGCGCATTCCGGCCGGCCTCTCAGCTTTGCCATCCGCGTATGGCACTATCAGTGGGAGTGGGAGCCGTTCGGCGGTATACAGGAACCCTTGCAGTTGGGCGGTGCCGGCCTCATTCGGGAATGGCAGGCGCTTCAATGGCACGAGTTGTTTTGGATCAACACGCAATTCACCATCAATTGCCTGGTTTGCCTGCTGGCCGGCCTCGGCTCCCTGGTGCTCTTCTTCCTGCGCCCAACCGACCGCGAATTTCTCTGGTTCGGCGTGTGGGAAGCTTTCAACGTCCTCTATATCCTTCTAAGCGCCTGGTGCACGTTCCACTCCTTCAACGTGATTCTCTGGAGATTAGTCGGGGCCGTTCTGCTTGCTGGTCTGAATGGGTGCATGCCGGTTCTGATCCGGCACTTTGGAAAGACTCCGCAAACCCGTCTCTACTGGGCAGCCATCGCGGTCGCGCTGCTCGACTCTGTGATCAACGTGATGGTCGGGTTCAATTGGATCACCGTATTTTGGTTCTGCGTAGCTGAAGCACTCATGAAGCTCCTGATCGGGGCATTGAACTGTGGTCTGCTCTTCCAAACCTCGAAGGACAGCAAGATGGAGATGCGCATCTTTGCTTTGCCGGTTGCTGTCTACTTCCTGAATCTCACCGCGGTCTACGTAGTTTTCGCCCTGGTGGCACAGGGTGCAACCTGGGTGGGTCCCTACGTTCTGCTCATCCTCCGCTTCACCGACTGGCCCTTCCCGTTGGGGACGTATCAAGCCACCGCAATCGCCGTTCAACTGGCGCTGTTCACCATTCTGCTGTTCCGCTTCGTCCGTACCCGTACCGGCGAGGAGCGCTACAAGACGGAGCTCGAAGCCGCGCGCACCGTCCAGCAAGTCCTCGTGCCCGACGAAATCCCCACCGTTCCCGGGTTTGCTCTGGCCAGTGTCTACCGGCCCGCCAGCGAGGTCGGTGGCGACTTTTTCCAGATCATCCCCATCGCCGGCGGCGGCGTCCTCATTGCTATCGGCGACGTCAGCGGCAAGGGCATGCCGGCTGCCATGACTGTCGCGCTGCTGGTCGGAACCTTGCGCACCCTTGCGCATTACACGCAAAAGCCCTCAGAGATTCTGGCTGCCATGAACCAGCGCATGCTGGCGCGCAGCTCCGGCGGATTCACCACTTGCCTGGTGCTCACCGTGAGCGCAGTCGGAACGCTCACCGCTGCCAACGCCGGCCACATCGCCCCATACGTGAATGGGCGCGAACTGACTCTTGCAAATGGCCTCCCGCTCGGCCTTGCTGCGCAGGAGCAATACGCTGAATCCGTCTTTTCGCTCGCCGCGGACGAACAACTGACACTCATGACCGACGGCGTCGTAGAAGCCCGCGCAACCGATGGTGAACTGCTCGGCTTTGATCGCGTGAAAGCGATGACGACTCAATCAGCGGATTCAATTGTGCAGGCAGCGCAAGACTTTGGCCAGGATGACGACATTACAGTAATGACCCTGCGCTTAGCCCCCGCGGGAGTTGTCCAAATATAAAGCGCAGCCACCCTGTTCCATCTCCAAACAGAACCCATTAGAAACTGGACGGGTGCCCCAGGTTCGCACCAGCGTACTCCGGATTTCCTGTCGAGCTTGCTGGCGTTGGCGCACGTCATGCGGCTTTCCTTGAAGAAAGCCACACGCTGGTGTTGGTGGCGCCCCGTGCAGGAAATCCGGATACCTGGGACGAAAATGATATTTTTCAATTGCTTTTAGCAGATTGATGAGCAAAAGCTGAGATTAAATTTTCTCACTCCAGGAGGAGCTAAATGTCCCAGACCCTGCAAGAAAAGAACAAGGCGCTTCTGCTTGAAGGTTTCGAGGTTCTCTTTAACCAACGCGATTTTGCCGGTGCGGAGATCCAGCCTGAAGCAACCAGGGAGGAATCCAAGAGCAAACTGCCCATGTTTGGGGACAGCTTCCCGCGGTAGGAATCTTCAGATCATAGCCTGGGTTGGCCGTCCCGCAATGACCGGTTGGTACAATTTATGGCATTCGAGAGTGCCGAATCTCGCGGCACCCAGAGGAAACATAATCCCGAAGACGGGGTGCCGGAGAGAGTACTTACCGCAAGATTGCGCGCAGAACACCTTGAGGTGAGGCGGGTTAGGACTGCACGAGCAGGTCCGCGGTCAATAGGAAGCATCGCTTTTAGAAGATGCAGATTGGTGTGTAAGGAGCCGATGAATAACAGGCGAATCAAGCTGCCGAATGATCTGTCGAAGTGGACTGGCGGCTTCTTCGCGAGGATATGGCCTGCGATCCTCTGCATTCCTTTGTTTGCGCTAACTTCAATCGCATCCGCACAGCCAAATGCGAAGAACGTCCTCATTCTCTTTCACTATCCTGCGCCCGTCGTAGATCCGGCTTACGTCGATCAGATTGAATCCTTATTGCGGGCCCGTGTTCCAGGGCAGGTCAACTTCTATATCGAGCATATGGAGGCGACGCGAGTCGAAGACCAGGACTACCAGCAAAACCTGACAGATTCTCTTCGCGATACGTATCGTGGCCGCAAGTTGGATCTCGTAATGTTGTCGGGTTATCCGTCGCTCGATTTGGTCCTGAGACATCGCAACGAATTGTTTCCTGGCGTGCCGATCGTCTACTTTTCCATGGAGGCTCGCCAAATAGCGGGGCGGACGTGGCCCGGAATCACCGGCGTGACTGAGACTCAGGATGTCAGGGCCGTGATTGACCTCGCGCTTCGTCTTCATCCGGAGACCGGAACGATGGCCGTCATCACCGGTAAATCCGATATAGAAACATACTGGTTGGGAAAACTGCATTCCGAGCTTTCCCTCTATCGAAGTAAGGTCAAGGAAATTGACCTGGTTGATCTTCCGACAGATCAGCTACTGCAAAGAGTGGATCAGCTTCCGCCAAAAACCATCGTCTTTTTTGAACTTCAGCCACGGGAATCAATTCAACCTGCGATCGGAGTGTGGGATGTCCTGGCGCGGATCGGTCAACGTCTCCCGACTTATTGCATCTTTCCCTATCAATGTGTGGGGCACGGCGCAGTTGCAGGCATTGAATCGAGCGGTAGAGACGAAGTCATCACGTTAGCCGTTACCCTTGCGGCGCGGATTCTCTCCGGCGAGCAGGTAGATAACATTCCCGTTGTTCACCCCTCGGGAACCCAAACCCTGGCGGACTGGCGGCAGCTTCGCCGGTGGAATATCCCGGAGTCGGCACTTCCGAAGGACACACGGTTCTACAATCGTGTTCCCACGCTGTGGGAGCGCGACCGCAAGTATTTCATTCCTGCCCTTGTCCTGATCGTGAGTCAGGCGCTTTTGATTCTCGCTTTGCTGTGGCAGCGAGCGCGTAAGCGGAAGGCGGAAGCCATCGTTCGCGAGAGCGAAAATCGGTTCCGGGTGATGGTGGACACCACGCCTTCTTTGGTCTGGATGTGTGATGCGGAAGGCAAGATCACGTATCTGAATGAGAGCCGGCTTGCATTCACCGGCCTGCAACCGAATGCAGCCCACAGCCACAGTTGGGCAGAGTATATCCATCCGGATGATCTGAAGAACGTTCTGGATACGATCTCCCAGGCATTGAAAACCCAGCAGCGGTTTTCTTTGGAGTATCGCCTTCGTCGAAGCGACGGGGTCTACCGCTGGATGCTGGATGTTGCAGCGCCAAGGGTGAACGGGGATGGTTCGTTTGCCGGGCTCATCGGCTCGGGGAGCGATACGACAGACCAGAAGTTTGCCCAGCAGGCGCTGGAAAAAGTGAGCGGTCAACTGATCGAGGCGCAGGACCAGGAGCGCGGCCGTATCGCGAGAGATCTGCATGACGACATCTGCCAGAGGTTGGCGCTCCTGGCGATGGAAATTTCCCAGGCAAATCGCAGCGCAGATACGTCGGCGGAGACCACGAAACAGCGCCTGCAGGAAATCCAGAAGCATTGCTGTGAGATCGCCGGTGACGTGCAATCATTGTCCCACCAACTGCACTCGTCGAAACTCGACAGCCTGGGGGCGGTGGCCGCCATCAAAGGATTCTGCAGCGAGTTTTCCAGGCAACACGAAGTCAGCATCAAGGTCACGGACGCGAATATTCCTCATTCATTGCCCAAAGACATTTCGCTATGCCTTTTCCGGGTCGCCCAGGAAGCTCTCCATAACGCTGTGAAATACAGTGGGACGAACCAATTCACTGTGCGATTGCTTGGCATGGTGGATTGCGTTCAACTCGTCGTCTCCGACGCAGGCGCAGGCTTTGACGTCGATGCGGCGAAGAGCAAACGTGGATTGGGGCTGGTTAGCATGCAGGAACGGGTCCATCTGGTGCGCGGAACGCTCTCGGTCGAGTCGCAACCCGGAAAGGGAACAAAGATCCTCGCGGTTGTGCCGCTGGTGGATGAAGGCGGGGGACAGGTTAAGGGTGCATCGAGGGATAAACTCGACGACCCGCTCCTGACCCATGACCGATAATAGACACTGCTTTCCGGCATCAGTTGGCGCGACCAGCCGCGGCCAATTCCATCTGCTGGTTGTCGCTTCCTTCAGGAGCGGGTAGAGAACGCCGTGTGGAACTGCTACCGCGGCTGTATTGTTTCGGCGAGCAGCCCATGATCCTTTT
Source organism: uncultured Acidobacteriaceae bacterium (assembly GCA_963721125.1). Lineage (GTDB taxonomy): Bacteria > Acidobacteriota > Terriglobia > Terriglobales > Acidobacteriaceae > PALSA-350. Next base: position 2,082,720 of record CAVRHZ010000002.1, read on the forward strand.
GAAGGCTTTACCGAAGGCGCTTTCTGACTCGTAGCCGAGCGATAGGGCTATGACCGAAACAGAATCGTCTGAATTCTTCAGCCTGTCGCCCGCCAGTAGCATGCGCCAACGTGTCAGATACTCCATGGGGGTCGTCCCAACTTTCTCTTTGAACCTTAGAGCAAAGATGGAGCGCGACATGCCAGCGCGCTCCGCCAGTTTCTGTAGTGTCCATGCATGCCCTGGATCGTCGTGCATGCAGGTGATCGCCGCGCTCATCTGTTTATCGGCCAGGGCGAAGAGCCAACCGACGCCGCTTCCCTCCCCCTCTGCCAAATGCAGTCGAAGAGCCTGGATAAGCATCATGTAGGCGAGTTGCTGCGCGATCAGAGAGCCACCCGGCTGCGGATCCCGCAGCTCCTGCCTCATACGTTCCAGGCACCAGCGCATCGCCGCCTTATCCGACTCTTTCCGGATATGCACGATCGGTGGCAAAGACCCCAGCAGCATGTCGGCATGACTGCCGTTAAGAAGGAAGTGGCCGCCGACAAGATAGCGCCCTCCTCCTTCGAGCTGCGAGACCGTATCACCGTGACTCCTCTTCGAGAGAAGCGTGTGGAAATCGACAGGCGTCAGGGACAGATCGGTTGTCAGGCAGAAGGGCAGCCCACGAGGTAAGAGGAAACAATCGCCCGCCGTGAGGAGCACCGCACTCGGAACGCTTTCCATGGTTAACCAGCACTGGCCGGAGACCATTGCATAGCACTTGATGCCTTGATGTTTTGGAAATTGGATGGCCATGTCGCCGGACACCTCAAAGCCGCCCGATATATAACTGCGTGGTTTGAGCAACGAAAGCACATCTGAGAGAGGGTCCATGCAGCCTCCGGACGATCGAACCAATAATAAGGACTCTCAGTATAGTTCGTATCTGCCTGGCTCACTCCTCCCGCATCCGTCTGATATTGTGACCCGAGAGTCTCACTACCGACTTCTTCGCCAAAGTTAGCCACTCATCGCATACAACGCTGGCGATTAGTTCTCGACCCTTTTACTCTCGGGGGATGAGTATTCCGCATAAAGCCCGAACTCGGCAATCGCCGGCGGCTTGCCCGTCGCACGTAGGCTTAGGCGCACGCGCTCCGCAGAGGTCGGCTTCACGCGGTACACCATCTCCCTGGGTGACTCGCCGGCAAACACCTCCCGCCACTGTCCTCCGCTGCGCGCTTCGACACGAAATGAAACAACGCGGCTGTTCGCCCCGTAATCGCCGAGGTATGTCGGTTCAACAACCGTCACGGTGTCGAATAGGGTCGCCTTCTGCAGATCAATCTCAAGCCATCCCGACGTTTCCCCGGTATCGCACTGCCAGTATGTTCCCGGCTTATCATCGTTTGCCAAGTCTGGCCCCGAGGTATCGGCGATGCTGCTTGCATACGAGGGTCGCGCAAACGCAAGGTTCGGAGTAGTGATCTGCCGAGCGATTGCAAGCCGTGGCGCACGCGCCCGATCCCGCCAAAGCTGCCCGATTTCTGTAAGCCGGTCCACCGCATTTTGGTCGAACCGTCCGTCCCGGTTCGGCGCCACATTTAAAATCAAATTGCAGTGGTGAGCATTGAACGGGATCAGCCACTCCTCCACCACTTGCTTGGCCGGGCGAAGTTCCTGGGTTGGATAATCCAGTTTCCAGAACCAGTCGCTCTGCAACGTCGTTGCCGACTGCGAGGGCACTTCGCTCCCAGCCGGAATCGTCTGACCCGCGTGCTGCTCATACTGCTTCACATCGGTGTAATAGAGCGCGGGCGCCGGAAACCTGCCCTGGTTGTAATCGCTCATCAGGCAATTTGGCTGCAGCCGCTTCACATGCTGGTAGATCTCAGGAAACGGCATCTCTTCATAGTTTATTCGGCTCCATGCCGCGTTCCATCCGTCGATCACCAGCGCTGTAATCTCGCCATAGTTTGACAACAGCTCGGTCAGCTGCGTCTTTACCTTGTCGATCTTCTCCCGCGTCACACAATAGGGCCGGATGTTCTCGCGTAGGTCGAGAATCGAAAAGTAAAGACAGGTCTTGAGCCCTTGTGCCCGGAACGAGTCCACATACGCGCGCACAATATCCCGCTTATAAGTGGCATCCTGGACGTTCGCGCTGCCGGTCGCGGTAGGCCACAAGCAAAATCCGTCATGATGTTTCGTTGTCAGGCAGCCATACGCCATTCCGGCGGAGCGGGCAGCATGGGCCCACTGATCCGTGTCGAGAGCCTTCGGATTAAAGAGCGTAGGCGAGGCCTTCGGATCTCCCCACTCCCGCTGCTCATAGGTGGCCATGTTCAGATGGATATACATGCCGAAGCGCAGATCGAGGAACTGCTGTTGCTGCTCCGTCATCAACAACTCCGGCTTATTTCCGGGAAGCCATCCAGCCGAAGCCTTTCCCTTCGAGGCATAGAGCGCTGCGGCGGCCAGGCCGCCGGTAAATTCTCTTCTATTCATCCTGCTTGCTTTCTTATGACATCCTATCGCGGATCGAGAGAACCACGTCTCCAAGGGTCCGTAGGGACGGCGGAGAGTAGCCCAGGACCATGTCCTGGGCCATTCTCAGCCGTCCCTGCGGGACTGGTCGCGGTGGGAATGTGTACCCAGGACTAACGTCCTGGGCTACTCTCAGCCGTCCCTGCGGGACTGATCGCGATCTGCCTGGAGAGTTGATTTGTTTTCAGCGAGTAGGCTAGAAATCGGACGCATCAAAAAAGCTAATTTGGACAAGAATGATTCTCAGCCGTCCCTTCAGGACTGATTGCGATAACCTCTGAGAGCTGGTTTTCAGCAACTGCGCTACAAATCGGGCACACCGAAAAGGGCTAATTTGGACAATATAGAGCTGAGAGTAGCCCAGGACGTTAGAGTCTGTGTGAGAACTCGCAAAACCCAGACCTTTGTGCGGGAGCAGGGGCGGACCCCAGATCGGCTGCGCTTGGGATGACAAAGGGGAGGGCGGTGACTTTTGTCAGGAGCCTTAACATTGGACGGAAAGAAAGTAGTAGCGCTCCTAACAAAAGTCACTGCTCTCCCCTTGTCATCCCGAATCGTTAGTCCTGGGTTGGGTGGAGAAATGCGAGTAGTTCCGAAGGGACGGCTCAGTATGTCCCAGTACGCAGTGCTGGGTAGGCACATCTCATCCTTACCTACCGAAGACTACGCAGCGCGAATCGGCGCTGGCGGCACGACGATCTCAACCAGTCCGGTCGCCACGTCGTAGACGAGGCCGGAAACAAACCACTGGCCCGGCAACGCGGGAATCGTCTTGAGCCAGGCAACATCGCCGGCAACCGCTGCGCGGGGATCCGTGACCGTCTTTGTCTCGACGTTCCCTTCCTCGATTTGAAAATAGTGCGCCAGCATAGGAATGTCGCCCGCAAGGCGAGTGATGCCGCAGTCGGTGTGATGAAGGACGATGAGGTGGAACTCATCGCCGCCTCCTGCAACCTTACCCATAACCTGGCCGATGCGCCCGAGCATTCCCAACTCTTGCAACAGCACCGGAGTAATTCGGCCGCCGATGTTACGCAACACGAGGGCCTCACCGGGTTTGAGTCCAAGCAAATGAGCAGGATCCACGCGCATATCTGCGCAACCGATGATCATTGCCTTGAGATTCGGCGTCGCGTCCGGAAGCGAGGGCATGAGCGTGCCTGCGGCAGACTGCCGAGCGGCAAAGTCTTTGTTGCGTTCTAACATGCTGTCGAGAGTGCTCATATTGATTCCGCCGCTTTTCTCTACATCGCTCTTATCATCGAGGCGTTGAGATGAGTGTGAACACGCCCAAAACTATTCGCCGCTTCGGACTCCCAAAGGCGAAGTGTGCGGTATCTTGACGTACACAAAACGGATGAGCCAACTCTGAAATAAAAGAATAATCACCGCCGCCAATAGGAACGGCAAATCACTGTTGAGGAGCATCAGGCCCAAAGGGATCAGCGCCCCGGCAGCGATGAGCACGCCAACGCGCCATTGTTGCGCGCGGGTATAGAGCAGCGCATGGGCCGGCCGAAGGTTCGCAAACAACAACCCCAAGGGAATCACATTGAGCGCCAGCAGCACGATAAAGGCAGTGTGGAGGATGGCGATCGCCTGCGTTTGCCCCATCAGGGCGGACAGGACAAGCAGCTCGGCGCACCCCATCAGGAGGGCGGAATTGGTGAGATAACCTCCCAGCCAGCGCGCGTCTTTCCAACCTGGTTGCGCGTTCGTGCTAAGCAAGACGCCCTTGTACGCCGCAGAGCCAAACCCAGGCAGCAGTCCCACGACCACCGCGGTTATGCGCGCCCACTCGAAATCCCACCCCACTTCGGCCAGCAGGCTGAGCCCCGCCGCCGCGGTCAGCGGGAGCGAAAAGATGGTCAGACACCACGTCCCTAACGACATGGGCGAGCTGGGCTTGAAAACCCTGAGCATGTGATGGAAACGCAACGGATCGCCCAGATCCAATACCAGCAATCCGAGGTCAACCAGCAAAAGCACGAGAGCGACCGGATAGGCCACCTTCGCCACGCGGACGAAGACCTCGGGCGCCGCCAACTCGCTGAGCGCCGCGGCCAGGAACAGTCCGGTCGCCAGACCGTTGAGCAAAGCGTCCCAGGCGATGATGCCGTGCCACCCCGGCACCTTGGTCACCGTCATATTCGCATAGCCGCCGTGGCCCCCTTGTTCCGGCAAGGGAGGTTCGATGAAAGCTGGCTGCGGTCTGGAGTTTGTGTGCATTTTAGGGCTTCAAAAGAAACACCACCACGAGCAGTACGGCAATAGCGGCCAAGCCGCCCGCGACGGATCGAACGTAATCTCCCATCATGTGCAGCCACGGATTGAATGGAGCATCCGGCAGCCCATAAACGGAAGGGCGATCGACCAGCAGATAGAAGGAATGCATTTCGGAATAGTTCTCACTCGGGACGTCGCCATAAAGATACGCCTGCGGCACGCCACGCTCGTGAAGTTGCTCCACGCGTTTGCGGGCCTGCTCGCGAAGCTCTTCGACCGGGCCGAAGTGGATGGACTGGGTTGGACATGCCTTGGCGCAAGCCGGCTCCAGACCGTCGCGCTGGCGGTCATAGCAGAGCGTGCATTTGTGCGAATGACCGCCCATGTCGCTGCGCGTGATCACGCCGAACGGGCAGGCCGCTATGCAGCACGAGCAACCGTTGCAGATGTCCGCCTGAATATAAACGTTCTCGAACTCATTTTGAATAATGGCGCCGGTTGGGCAAGCCTGGTGGCAAGGGGCCGCCAGGCAATGCTTGCAGTGGTCGCTCATCATGAGCCAGCGATTGAGATTCGACTCGTCCAACACCGTGTCCGGGGTAATAAGCCCGCCTGACGTTCCGTCGGAGAACTGCTCAATGAATTTCACATGGCGCCAGGTGGTCGCCGACAACTCACTCGTATTGTCATAGCTATTGCCGGACCAGTTATTGCCGTCGGAGGGTAGTTGGTTCCACTGCTTGCAAGCCACCTCGCAAGCCTTGCAGCCGATGCATACGGTGGTGTCGGTGTAAAAGCCAGTAGGCGTTTGGGGCTTGGGCGCTTCACCATGCAGGAACGGGTAGATCAGGCGTCCCAGCACCTCCGGCACCAGGCCGCGCGGTTCACCATGCAGGAACGGCTTGATCAGGCCTCCCAGCCGCACTGACAGCCAGCCGCGCGGCGGATCGCTGGTCTGGGGCAACGCAGACAGTTCCTCTTCTCTACTTGCCATGTCCGATCCTTCCTTCTGGTTGGGCGCTGGCCGGCGTATCCGGGATCGGATCGAGGGTCGGCCAGTGCGCTGTGGGCACCGTCGGTTCCAAAGCCTGGCCTTCGAGCCGCCCGGCTTGGACTTGGCAAGTGAACGCCTTGCTTTCGTGCATGCTCACGTTCGGGTCGGCCAACGAGCGCGGTCAGGTCGTTGGCGTTGCCGCCGACGACTTCCCCGGCGAAAGCCCAGTGGAACGGCAGGCCGATCTGGTGGACCACGCGCCCCTCGACGACAAAGGGCCGCAGCCGCCGGGTCACCATCGCACGGGCCTCGATTCGACTGCGCGGAGTTTGGATCGTCATCCAGCCGCCGTGAACAATACCGCGCTCCGCCGCCAGCTCGTAGCTCAGCTCGGCGAACATCTCCGGTTGCAATTCGTTAAGCCAGCTATTGAAGCGGCTCATCGGCCCACTCAGGTAATGCTCGGTGAGACGGAACGTCGTGGCCACCACGGGATACTCGGCTGTCGGCATGTGGGCGATGTGGTTCAGCGGTCCTGCGAACAAGCGTACCGTCGGGTTGGTACTGTGTTTGGGATAGAGCAGGTTGCCAAACGGCGACTCGACCGGCTCGTAATGCGTGGGAAGAGGCCCGTCCTTGATGCCGGGGGAGTACAGCCAGCCCAATCCGTCCGCCTTGGTGATGAAGGGGTGTGAGCCGGCGATGGCGGCCATGCCGGTCGCGCCTGGAGGCGGTTGGTAATCGGGCGGCTTGTGCAGCTCGAAGTCCGGTTGGTCCTGTCCCACCCAGCTCCGCTTCTCGGCGTCCCACCAGACCAATTTCTTACGCTCCGACCAGGGCCGCCCCTCGGGGTCGGCCGAGGCGCGGTTGTACAGCACGCGCACATTGTTCGGCCAGGCATAGCCCCATTCCGGTTGGATTGGGTTATCCGTGATAATGCGTTCGTCGGCACGGTTGCGGCCCGGCTCGGGGAAGACGCCGCTGTAGACCCAGCAGCCGCATGCCGTCGTGCCGTCGTCCTTCAACTCCGAGTAGCCGCTGACCAGACGAGGCCGCCCGGTGCGCGGGTCGGTTTCATCCAGCCGGTGACCGTTTATCTCCATGAGGACCTTCTCCAGGTCCGGTTCCCCTACAATGCGGCTGAGTGTTCCATCGGGCAGACGCGGCTGCTCGTCGAAGTCGTAGTCCCAGGTGAGATTCAGCAGCCCCTGATCCCTGGGATCGGTAGAGCCGGCGTAAAGCTGCTTGAGACGTTTACCCAGGTTGTAGAAAAACCAGGCGTCGGAAACACAATCGCCGGAGGGATCGATGGCTTTCTTGTGCCATTGGATGAGCCTCTGCGTCTGGGTTAAGCTGCCCTCCTTCTCCTGGGCGGCTGCCGCGGGGATGAAGAAGACCTCGGTCCCGACCTCGGAGGGCGGCGGCCCATTCCGGTCGTGCTTCCAGAAAGTGGCGCTTTCCGTCTCGAACCAGTCGAGCACCACCAGCCACTCGAGGTTGCGCAGGCCGGCACGGTGCAGACCGGCATTGATTCCGCCGCCGGCGGGGTTCTGACCAGCCAGGAAGTAGCCCTTCACCCCACCCTTCGACATGCGATCGAAGTAGGCCAGTTGCGAGTAGTCGCCGTCCACGCGCGGCACCCAGGAGAACCCGAAATCGTTCTCCGGCGTTGCTGCGTCGCCGTACCACGCCTTGAGCAGGCTGACGATGAATTTGCTAAAGTTCGCCCAGTAGCCGGTGGGCATTCCTGCATGCGCGATATAACAACTCAAATCCTCTTGCGTGGGGTCGTGTACCGGGGGTTGCGGCAGGTAGCCTGGTAGTGTGTCATACAAAGTCGAGATGTCGGTCGCGCCCTGGATGGTAGAGTGGCCGCGCAAGGCCATAATGCCGCCGCCGGGCCGCCCCATGTTGCCCAGCAACAATTGCAGGATGCCGGCGGTACGTATGATCTGCACGCCGGTGGTGTGCTGCGTCCAGCCCAGCGCGTAGGCAATGCAAGTAGTCCGCTCGCGTCCGGAGTTGGCGCAGAGCAATTCCGCGACCCGCAAAAACTCTTCCGGCTTGCAGCCGCACACCTGGGCAACAACTTCCGGCGTGTAGCGGGCGAAGTGCCGGCGCACAATCTGCATAACGCAGCGCGGATGCTGCAAGGACGGGTCGCGCTGTGCGTTTGTCATGTCCTTGTACGGTGAGGTATATGGTTCGCCGGTGCCATCCATGCAGTGGCCATGACGGGCGTGATCTTGAGGCGTGGTACGCTTCGAAGCGTCCGGCTCCGTGCGGCCGTTCTTGGCCTCGTCGTAGCCCCAATGGCCCTGCATGGAATTGTAGGAGTCGTGCTGCTGGTCGAAGCCGCTAAACAGCCCTGCCAGATCTTCGGTATCGCGGAAACCTTCCTCGATGATGGTCGAAGCATTGGTGTAGGCCAGGACGTATTCATGAAACCAACGGTCGTGCGTTAAGACGTAATTCACCAATCCGCCGAGGAAGGCAATGTCGCTTCCGGAGCGGATGCCCACGTAAAGATCGCACACCGCCGACATGCGGGTGAAGCGCGGATCCACATGGATCAGGGTCGCGCCTTTCAGCTTGGCCTCCATGGGCCATTGGAAGCCGACAGGTTGAGCCTCCGCCATGTTCGATCCCATAAACAGGATGCAATCGCTATTGGCCATGTCCTGCTGATAATTTGTGGCCGCGCCGCGGCCGAACGAGGCGCCCAGACCGGGCACCGAGGCGCTGTGTCATATTCGCGCCTGGTTCTCGATCGACACCACTCCCAACCCGCCGCCAAGCAGCTTCTTGATGAGGTAGTTCTCCTCGTTGTCAATCGTTGCCCCGCCCAACGAGCCGATGCTGCGCACCGAGTTGAGCAAACGGCCTTGCTCGTCGCGAGTGGTGAAATCGGCATCGCGGGTCGCCTTGACGCGCTGGGCAATCTGCTCCACAGCCCACTCCATCGTCTTCGTCTCCCATTTATCGGAGTTGGGAGCGCGGTAGAGGACCTCGCGGACGCGATGCGAATTGACGGAGAGCTGGTAGGCGTTGGCCCCTTTGGGGCATAGGTGGCCGGTGCTGATGGGGCTTTCAGGATCGCCCTCAATGTCGATCAGTTCGCCGCCCTTGCTGAAGATGAGCTGCCCGCAGCCGACGGCGCAGTAAGGGCAAAGGCCCCGGGTGACATGGGCGCCGCGCAGCCGCGAAGACTTCGACAGCGTCTCTACGCTGAACGGTTCCTCAGAGATTTTTGGTTTCCGGGTGAGCGGGAAGCGGAACATAGCACCTCCTGAGCGACCTCTAGTTGAGCATAGCAGCACAAATTTCGACGGTCATTACCGCAACGGCCATCCCTAAGATGAGGGCGAAGGCAAAACAGACTCAAGCCTGCAAGAAAATTCTGCAAAGCTCGCAAACATGCGATAAGAACGAACCTGTGATCGAATTCCGTCCTTTCAGCCAACGAATCGAGAGGAGACTGCTTGCCCAGATCATCTTTCTGGTGGCGAACCTGGCCGGAGCGACAAGAGCTCTGTGACAACTCAGTAGCCCTCCGTTACGGAGAATTGACCACTATGGTCGCTTTCCGATATAGTCGGATTCCGATAAACCAATATGCCCCCTCAAGTTCTGAGGTGGACTTTCTGGAGATGACCAAATGAACTTTATCGAGAAAGGGAGATCCCCCAGTGTCGGCCAAAAGGTGGCGTCAGCGGCGGCTTTGCTTGGAGCAGCCTCTATGGTGTCATTACTCTTCGCCACAGGGCCTTCGATTGCACAAGCAACTACGAACCAGAGTTCCTACGCAGGGATCTGGAAATTGACGGCCCAGGACAAACGAGTGGGTACGCTTGAATTAATGAACTATAAAGGGAAACTGACCGGCAGCCTTACCAACGCACACGCAAGCATGGACAGCAATGGAAAGCTAGTTGCGTTTGATGCTATTCCGGGTGCGGCGCCTATTGTCCAGGCAAGCATTTCACAAGATGTGCTCGAAATTAGTACTGAGCAAGTTGACGAGTCCATCGTGCCCTGGAAAATGACCCTGACTGGGGACGGAAAAGGACTCCTTCAATTGGCTGTCAAGGGACATGAAATGACTTTCCAAATTATGCGAATTTCATGGGAGGAGAATGAGGCGAGTTCGGAAACTGGTAATTAGCCTGCGATTGGAACCCAATAGGGGAAGTTACGCCTCAACGACGTTCCCTTGAAGCAGAGATTTTCAGTGACTTGGTGGCCACCGGACAGACCTGAGCAAGTTACTGAAAATGCGACCTCGCCGGCAACTGCGGGACGTTGGGTGGCTTGGAACTATCTGCCCAGTAACTCCTTCTTGCGTCTACTAGCAGATCTGTACGGTCCTTCAGGCGAACGTCAATCGCGTGGAGGCCTGGGACTGTCCGCCTGTGGTGAGAAGCTGAGAGCGTAACTATTCGGGATTTGGTTCGAGAGCATGATCAGTCCACGCTCCAGACTGCGCGTGTTTTCAAACTTGAAGTATTCGCCCCCTGTGAGCCGGGCGACGGTCTCTGGAACATTCCGATGCATGCCATCCAATGCAGCCATGACCGCCATCTTGGCAGCGAATAAAGGCGGTGCGAGCAGACTTAGGCAATCGAACGTCTGCATCGCGCGATTGTTGCCATTTCCATCCGGAACCTGGACAGGATGCGTGTCCGACCCATTGCTTTGATCCTTAGCCAAACAGCCGTGCGTTGGAGCGGGGGTGAGGTCGGAGTTGAACTCGTCCGCGTTGTGCTGCATGTCGGCCTTCGTCGTGGAGAATCCCAGGCTGTAGATCGTCGTATTGGTGTCGTCGATGGCCCGCAACGCATCTTCAAGCCTGACCTGGCTGCCGTGATCGAGCGTCTCGCTGATGCTCAGGATCGCTCGCCGATAGATGGTTGGCTGTTTGCGCAGCAGATCGACGGCGAAGCCAAGGCTATCCAGGATGGCTGCTCCCCCGTTGCCCGGCTGCAGGTTTGCCATCACTCTCGCGACGTTGTTCAGCTCGGAGGTGAAATCAGCCTCGACACGTGGCTCGCTGTCGAACGAAACGACGGCGACACGGTGAGGGACAGCACCGACCATGGAATCGAGAAGCGGACCAAGCTTGCGGTAGCCATCCAGACGGCGGCCGCCCGCACCGCCGGTCTGCACAACGATCACCAGTGCCAGCGGCTGACTGTCGGTGTTTTCTTCCAATGCGAGTTTTTGCTCGATGCCGTCATCGGTAAGGACAAAATCATCGGCAGTGAGACCGAAAACCGGTTCGCCGCTGCGGGTCTTTACCAGCGTCGGAACCAGAACCAGATTGGAGCCGCGGCGCAAGATGGGGGTTGGATCGGAAATATCCTGCGCATGCGCCCAAGCGGCGCAGAAAACCTGGAAAGTGAGGCAAACAAGCAGACGGAACTTCATATGCCATATCTGTCTTGTGGACGAATACCGGGTCGGGAGTGGGGCGTCTCCCCAAAAAAATTCCGCGCCTGGCTCTCTTTGCCGTCTGGCAGGACTTCCCACTCGTCTTCTGTCGGCATTTACGTGTACGGCACCGTGTTCTTGCCATGCATCACCCTGAAAGTGAGTCATCTGCCTTGTTATCCCTTCGCTACTCCAAAACTACTCCTCGCCCTATGGGGATGCAATAGGTGTAAGTTTTCAGGTCTATCAGTTTGGGAAATGGGGGGTTTCGATCACTTGCCTCGCCCGATCGGGTGGGCAATTTTTAATCACGCGGGCAGGAACTACGATGAGTCTCTTCCGCGAATTTGCGCAACCTGTCCGTTAGGCCTCGGCAGATGCTGCGGCGTGATCCCTCAGTGGAGGCTGTACATCTCCATCACATCCTTGCGCAGCGCGTCGCGGCTGGCCGGACGGGTATAGAACATATGTCCGCCAGGATATTCGCGCACGGCTACCCGGCTAAGGTCACCCATAATCGGCATCTGGTCCACGGTAAGCAAGGATCCCATGAAGGGGCATGACAAATCGTTCCAGCCGTGGACAATCAGCACCCGTATCTTCGGATCGGCAGACACCGCTTTCCGCAGATCGTCGACCGAGCCTTTACGTAAATCGTCTCCGCCATCCCAGAGGCGGTTAACATCGTAGTCGAGCGCGTTGTACCGGGCGTTCACCTTCCATCCCACCGTGGTGGTCACGAAGTTCACCATCGCCGTCGTTGTCGGAGCAATCATGCTGGCGAGAATCGGGTCGTTCGACCGTTGATCGGGCGAATACGGAAATGGGTCGAACGAGGTCACATTCGAGTCGTACACCGAGGCGATCTTGCCCTGGTCGCGAAACACTTCGCGGAGATATGCGCGCGTCTCGAGCCGGCCTCCGGAGCGCTTCACGAACTCCGGATCGAGACCCGTTAGCTCGGTGACGCGCTTCACGATGCGCGGCGTGGCTTCCGGATCGGAGTGGCCCTTCAGCAGGTCGGTCACATACTCACCCCGGGTATAGCTGATCACATCCGCCATCGCCGCCGGGGTAAGCTTCTGCTCGCGTTCGAGATGCGCTGCGGCGATGGAGGGCAGAGTCACCATCCACGGAATGGGCGAGAGATCGCCATTATCTTCCAGCGTAGGATTCAAATAGGGCGAAACCAGTACCACTCCATTCATGGCTACGCCGAGCTGCGACTGCAAATAATAGGTAATTCTCGGCCCGCGAAAACCACCGTAGCTCTCGCCGACAAGGTACTTCTTTGAGGCCAGACGATTGTTCTTGAGCAACCAGTCATACACAGTGCGGGATAGATATTCGATATCCGGAGTGGTGCTGTAAAAGAGCTTCTTGGTTTCAGCCTCGGGGAGCAGAGAACGGCTGAAACCGGTGCCGATAGGGTCAATGAAGACCAGGTCGGTGAAGTCGAGCCATGTGCCCGGATTGTCGGTCAGGGTCGTAGGATCGGAGGGGCTGTCACCCTCGTTGCCTGCACGCAGATGCTTGGGTCCAATGGCCCCGAAGTTGAGGTAGACCGAGGATGCACCCGGGCCGCCGTTGAAAGCGAACGTCACTGGCCGATTTTCGCCATCCACCGTGTATGCAGTGAAAACAACGTCTCCGCTTTCTTTGCCGTCTTTATCGCGGACCGGCAACGAGCCGATGGTCACGGTGTAGCGCAACGTTTTGCCGTCTAGCGTCATGCTCTGCGCAACATGAGCGTCCGGCGGCAGCGGTGGCAGGGGAGTCTTATCCGCGGCTTTCTCCGCCGCAGCAGGTTTATCGCCGGTGGCAGGCGCATCCTTTGGCGCCTGCCCTACGGTCAGGAGGCACGGCGCGAACAGGCAACACCAAGCGATGGCCGCAAAAGGGATGCGACGGAAGCCATTCGGGAATTTCGCGAAACTCATGTGGAATAACATACATCCTGCGTGGAGGGGATTCCTATGGTCTTGAAGAAGCTCAGGATGATTGCGGCGAAACCTCCATCGGAAAATACTCCCATAAGCCGATAATCGTGAAGTCGAAACCATTATCCGGGATTGAATTCGACACGCGGATCGTGATTCTTGAGGGGACGGACCTACCTTGTCTCAAGTCTCTGGGTATGGAGAATCGCTAACGGCTCCAGGTGTGCTCAGAATCGGCCAGGCCTGAGACTCAAACGAGAGCAGCAGGTTACTCTGCTCACCTGTGGCGCTGGCCATCATTCTCTTTTATTGGACAGTTGTGACTACTGGGCAGACGTACTCCTGTACCGCAGGCCAAAACAAATCTGCTGTCGATGTGGCGATACGGATTGTCAGGCTTGGGTATAGAACCGTGCCATATCACGGAGCTTTCGCTGCCGAACAGCAACCAGCGTTTCTGGCGGTATCGCCTTGAGTTCAGATAGGTTCTTTCTGAGCGCACCCTTCAACAGCTCAATGGCAGCGGCAGGATCAGTGTGCGCACCGCCCGGTGGCTCCGGAACGATCTCGTCCACGCACCCCAACTCCAAAATTTCGGATGCCGAGACGCGCATAGCCTTGGCGGCCAGATGCTTCTGCTCCGGATTTCTCCAGGTGAGGCTTGCTGCAAACTCCGGGGGAGCCACAAAGTACACAGAATTTTCGAGCATAAGCACGCGGTCCGCGACAGCTAACGCCAGCGCACCACCCGATCCCCCCTCCCCCGTGATGACTGAGATGGTGGGCACGCGAAGACGTGACAATTCGCGAAGATTGCGAGCGATGGCCTCGGCTTGGCCGCGCTCCTCGGCGCCTGGACCGGGATAAGCTGCAGTCACGTCGACGATGGAGATCACAGGACGGCCAAACTTCTCCGCAATCCTCATGCATCGCAGCGCCTTACGGTAGCCCTCGGGATGCGGCATTCCGAAGTAAGTCTTGATGCGCTCCTTGAGCGTCGTGCCCTTTCGTATGCCGATGACCATCACCTGATTGCTGTCTAGTTGGGCCATCCCGCAGACCACCGCCTCGTCGTCCCCAAAGGCGCGATCTCCGTGAATCTCGCTGAACTCAACGAAAATCCCGCTGATGAAGTCCATAGGGGATGGCCGCTTAGGGTGCCTCGCCTGCTCTACCTTGAGCCAAACAGGAGAAGTAGCCTGCTCCTGCTTGGAATTCGGCGTTTCCTCTTTGCTCATCGTTACCTGAATCTGCTAGTGCTGCGTCGCCGGGCGATCTCGCCTCATTCTATAAGACGCTTCGCATCCAAAGGTAATACAGCTCGTTGACGATGCCGGCAAGCTATTAGATCTGTCGGCTGATCACTGTGGTTTTGTAATGGCGGCTTCATAGATGGCCTGGGCAATGCGAGCAATCACTCCTTCGCAGGTGGCCTGATCTGCGTGCGCGTCGGTAACGAAGATGGCAACGGCGAGGCGCCGTCCATCGGGAAGGGTGATGAGGCCGACGTCGTTGGTGGCCGGAATCATGCCGAACTCTTCGCCTGAAGAGCCGGTCTTGTGAGCGACGGGCGTGCCGGCGGGGAGCAGCCCCTTAATGCGCTTGGGACCGCTGGTGGCTTCGAGCATCCATGTGTTGAGCAGCGCGGTGTGCTCGGGGTCGAGTGGCGAGTTGTCGGCGAACAGCCGCAGTAGAGCCACCATGGCGGCGGGTTCGGCATAGTCGCGGTATTGCAACTTCTGGTCAGCGTGGAGAATGTGTTCGCTGTCCTGTTGATGAATGGCTGCGAAGCCGAGGGAGTCGAGGTACTGCTGCAGAACAGCTGGGCCGCCAATCAATCGAAGCTCGATATCTGTTGCGGAGTTGTCGGAGGTTTCGACCGAAAGCTTGATCAGCTTGCGCAGAGGGACATCGACGTCGGCGTCGGGAAACTCCTCCTGTAAGGGGCTGTAGGTGACGGAGCGGTCGGACTTGAGGAAGCGGATGGGCTGGTCGAGTTGGAACTTTCCGAGCTCTACTTGATGCAGCATGGCCATGGCGAGGGCAAATTTGAATGTGGACTGCATGGGTGGATGGCCGTGCTCATTCAGGCCGCAATCGAGCTTGGCGCCGGGAAGTGAGCAGGCGACGTAAACGGTCCCCTTCGCGTCCTTCGCAATCGCGGCGATCTGCTGGTGGAGCGCCGCCTGGGTGGCTAGCGGTGTTGTGAGCGTGAGCAGGAGGGCCAATGCGCGCATCGCACCAGCATATCGGGACCCCCACGGGAAGGTCTAGCTGACGTTGGCTCCTGCATCCGCTTCGCAAGTGACTGAACACGAAGTGCCGGAGGGGGCGCGTACTGAATAAGCCTTACCGGCTGAAAGTAGGAAGATGCACTACATCGGTCGCGGGCACAGTCTCAAGCGGATTGCCCGCTTTGCGCCAGGCTGCCAGGCCACCTACGAGGACAAATGCATTAAATCCCCTTTGCCGCAAAAGATGCGCCACGCTAGCGCTCGTCGCTTCGTTCCGGCAAGTGCAGTACAGGTATATTTCCTTGTCTCGAGAGAATATTGTTATTTCGGCGCTGAGATTGTTGGGCTCGACTCGAATCGAGCCGGGAATGCGGACCGCACCCGCACTGTAATAACCATGGCTGCGCACGTCGGCCAGCAGTATCTTCTCCGGGCCTTCTGTCTGCAGCTTTGCGGCCAATATCTGTACTGCAACGCGTGGTACAAGGCGATCGGCGCGTTGCTTCCAGTACAACGAAACCCGGTAACCTATAAACGCAATCACGGCAATGATGATTGCAATCTCGACCACATGTCCTGCTGCGCGAAAGCCACGGACGATCTTCCCGACGAAATCGCGAAAGATGAATCCGACCGCACCATAGGAGAGCGCGTAGAGGCCGGCGCCAAGGAAGTCCAGCCCCAGGAATTGAGAGAACGGCATTTTCATGCTTCCAGCCAGCGGCGCGGCCATCGTGCTCACTCCAGGAATGAACTTGTCGATCAATAGCGTGAGCCGTCCGCGCTTATAGAACGATTCGGCGGAGTGCAGAACGCATCCTTCCGGATCGGCAGAAACCCGGCAGAGAAATCTCAAGAGCGTCCATCCCATATGGCGGCCGAGGAGGTAAAGGACTGAGTCGGCCGACAACATCGCAGCGATCGCAAGCAACGCGGCTGCCGGCCCATACAGGGTACCCGCCGCAGCAGCAGCTCCGCCGGCAACAAGAGCCAGTGCGCCCGGTACCGGCACACCAATGGCTTCCGCAAAAACAACCAGGCAGACGACGACGTATCCGTTGTGCAGGATCAATGAGGAGATGTCATTCATGCGTCAGGTCTCAAGGCTAGCACCTTGGAGCAGAAGAGATCCAGGTATCCGTCGACGGGTGGAGGTTCGGCTTTTGTGCATCAACCAGTCACTACAGCACCTGCTCGCAATCTCTTATGACAGCATCCAGGACATCCACGATTGCCGTCTCACCTGGCGCTCTATCGTGTGGTTTGTGCAACACCGACGCCAGGCTTTCACCAGCTAGGGTGATGGCGGCACTGAGATCCTTCTCGAATTGAGCCATGCTGGACTGGAGACGTTCCATATAATCGTAGCGGATGCGGCCGGCATTCGTATCCAGCAGCTGCCAGATTCTGTTATTCATCTTTTTCAACACCATTGGCCGCTGGAGAAAGCCAGGCAACAAGAGAAAAAAGGAATCGAGCGAACCAAATACCCGTTCCACGTTGTAGGACAAGCGGCTTTCCATACGCAGCGGGCAGGTAATCGATAACGGGTCCGTGGGTACGTCAAAAAGTATGCCTGCGGCCTGGTGAAGGCGTTCCAGGATTGCGTTCGCCTGGGCTACAAAACGAGCGGAAAGAATATCGAGCCGGGCTTGCATCTCTTCATCTTCCCGCATCCTCCAGTGGCGAAAGACCGCCTCCACTTCTTCCCGCAGAAAGTCCTCGAGAAGAGCCCCAAAGGCACGACCAGTCTCCCTGAAATGAACAGCCTGAAATCGCTCTAAATTTTGCCGCACGATGGGAACGGCTTTCTCCACCTGAGCAGCCAAGTCCCGCTCCACTCCCGCAATAAAGTCGGCTGCATGTTGGCCCAGGAGGACTTGCAGTTCTCGCAGCTCCGTCGCCGTTTGTACGAGCAATTGCCCCAGGGCGATTCGCTTGCCATCCAACTCCTCAGGACTCATGTTTTGTGCGCGAACACCGATAGCTGCCGCAAACTTGAGGGTACGAGCAATATGCAGAACGTCCAGGGCTATGGATCGAACCAGCACCCAGCCTTTCTCTTCAGCCAGAAACCCTTGTAGCCGCTGCTCAAAGGTCTCCATTCCGCTCGGAACAACGGCGCCCGCAACCTCATGCTTCTCTTGCAGTGCTCTGCGCGCCGACAGGCAAAAGATCTCCGCTGACTCCAACTGCAGGCCGCTTAACTGCTCTCCGAGGAAACGGGAAATATGAGAGACTTCCTCTGCGGAAGCTAAGTCGATCTTGTTCAGGATAAAGAACAGCTTGGGGATATCTTCTTTGGCGTTACTGAGAAAGTGTGACTCGATCTCGGTAATGGGCGGGTCTACGGAAAGCACGACAATTCCTGCATCCACGTTCTGCAGATAACCTTCCGTAGTTCGCGTGTTTTGCACATACGTGGAACCGATGCCTGGAGTATCAATAAGGACAATTCCACACTTCAAGAAAGAGGAAGGATAAGCTATCTCCGCCGACGCAACCTGCTTCCTGTTTCTCGGGTTGCCAGATTCTGTGATGTAATCCGCCAGGGCGTTTAGATCAACAACCTCTCGGGCCCCGGTTGTATAGAGTATGTCTGCACTCGGAATCGGACCGTACTTGATCTGCGTGATGACTGCGGTCGCCGGGAGCACGCCTGTGGGCAGGATATCAGCGCCCAAAAGCGCATTGATAAAGGAACTCTTGCCTCGCTTCATTTGGCCAAGCACAGCCAGATTGAGCTGGTCGGACGCGAGTTTTCGCTCCAACGACAAGAGCTTCTCTCGTAAACTGCTGTTGCTCGTCACCAGGTCCACATTCGTCAGCAAAGTACGCAAAGCCGACTCGATCGACGACCGCTGATCGATCCGGCGCTCCGTACTTTGGCCGATAACGGTCATACACCGGCTTTCATCCTATGCACCCGATCACTCAGGAATCGATCGCGAATAGCGAATGACTTCGACCGTGGAGCTGGCAATCAAGCCGCCGGCGATCATCTGGTCAAGATGGGGAATCAGCTTTTGAATCTGCTCCTCAGTGTCAATCACACTCACCATGATGGGAGCATTCTTCGAGATGGAGAGGCTGCGCGCGTGATAGATCCTGGCGCTGGCCCCGAAGCCTTCCAGACCGCGATAGACAATTGCGCCCGCAATCTCCAGATCTTTACACTTGGCAACGATCGCCTTATACAGCGGCTCGCCTTGCCATTCGTCAGCCTCAGTAAAATGGATGCGCAACATCCTGGCCCGAAACTGTTCTTTCATGGCTTATCCCTTGTCAGCGTCGATCTCCGCCGCGCGATGGGCATACTTGATGATGTCGACGTCTGACAAAACGACCAAGCCCTCAGCGACCATCTGGTCTACCAGCGGCAAGAAGGCGTGCAGCTTCTCTTCTGTATCCACTACGGAAAGCATGATTGAAGAGTCGCGTGAAAGATGGAGCGGTTTCTCTTTATGCACCCTGCGGTGCGCGCCGTAACCAAGAATACCGCGGTACACCGTGACCCCCGCAAGGTCGTTCGCGCGCATAGCCCGAACCAGGGCTTCATAGAGCGGCTTGCCCTGCCATTGGTCGCTCTCCCCAATGTAGATTCGCATCAGTTTTGCTTTGCCCTCGATCTTCACGTGCCCGGCGACAGGAGCTTTCTTGGGCTTGGACACTTGTGCCGGCTTCGCAATCGTCGTCTCCTGCACCTCAATCATGCCTGAGCCGGCCAATTCCTCGAGCTTTCCCAGCAGCTCATTTACTTTTTCTCGCGTCTCGATGAACTCGATTTTCAGGGGAAGATGGTCGGAAATCTCGACGATACTCGAAGAGTGCATACGGTGATCCGCATCGAACCCGGCGACCCCCTTCAACACAGTGGCCCCCGACACACCGCGAAAGAATAGATAGTCGAGAATGCTCGTGTAGGTAGAAGCACCATGGTGTGTCGAACCCTCAGTAAGGTAAATGGAAACCTTCACCGCCTTGCCGGCTGTCAACATATGCTCTCCTCAATCTATGCATGCAACGGCGTCCAGTTTCTCAGGACTTCTACATCGGCCTCAAGCTGAGCCCGGTTAGCCGGCAAATCCGCAGTTCCAGCGATCCCCTGAATCTGCAAGCGGTACGCGTCGGCATAGGAATTGAACAATGCCTCCAGCTTACGGACGGTCTGCGCGCTCCACTGGGACAGGGCAATAGCGTAAAGGTATAGAGCCTGTTCAAGTTGCGCACCGATCCTCTCCTGCAGACTGGCGACCATCCGTGCACGAAGGATACTCTTCCCGCCGAACTTCCAGTAGCCTGCGCTGATGGAATCGGGGAGCGCTGCTAATTCGAACCGCGGCATCTCCCGCAAAATGATCCCGAAATCCTCCTGGGATGGAGCATCGCTGCGGCCCAGTCTACTGGCGACGTCCTGCAGCTGACCCACCGCACGCTGCCCTGTTTTGCGCAACCCTTCCAATGAGGGTTGCACCAACCTGCCGACAATCTCATGAATCCACTCGGAAAGTTGCAGCGACGAGACCTGGTTCTCACAGCTGCTGCCGATCCACCCAATCGCCCGAGTCGCTACCGCGTCGAGAACAATGTCGGGCATTCCCCCTAGCCTGCGGAACTCCTGATCCAGCACCGTATGTTGTTCCCCGACCTCTCCCGCCACCACCCGGAGAAGCGATTCGAGATCCGGCTTGTCCGGGCCGGCGCTCTCTCGCCGTTCGCGACGCAAATTCCCGTCGATCGCAGCCATGATGGCTTCCCGCAACGCTCCGATCTTCCTGGCTATCGAGGCCTCCCGAAGCGCGCGCGCCTTCTCAAAGCGGGGGAGCAGTTCATCTGCAAAGAAGCGATCAAGCACACCCCAATAATTGCTCAACGCGCTCACCGGATGAACCGTGGCGCTGATACCAAGTTCGTGCTTGATCTGCTCCGCGGTATAAGAGATCGCAGACTCCAGGTCTCCATTGCCCAGCAAATCACACTTGCTCAAGAGAACCAACGCGGGAATACCGGCCCGGGAGAGAAGCCGCAAGGTCCCGAGGTCTTCCTCATTGAGCGTGGCGCCGGCATCCACGAGAAGAAGTGCCAGGTCGCAGCAAGGGAGATAGGCCAGTGTCTCTGCCCCGCCCCGTTTGGCCAGAGAGCCAAGCCCGGGTGTGTCCACGAGCATGATCCCCTCTTGCAGCCGCGGAGAAGGAACCTCAACGATGGCACGGACAATGTTCTTAGAGTTGCCGGGATTTCCCTGCTCCGTCACCAGGCTAGACAGCTCCTGGATTGAGACCTGCGCCTTGCGGCCGTCTGCATAAGCAACGGCAACCCTGGGAGCGTTTCCATAACGTAGCTTCGTCGGTATGGCGGTTATGGGGTTAACCCCGACAGGCAGGACGGCAGTACCGAGAAGAGCGTTCAAGAGCGAAGACTTCCCTGAACTCACGCGGCCAAAGAGGGCTACTTCAAACGTATCCTCTTCCAGGCGGGAAACCAGGTTATCGATGCTAAGCCGAAATTCCACCAGGCCGTTTCGCGTCGCAATCTGCTCCATGAGCCGCAGCAGAACAACGTCAAACCCTGTCCGCTCCAGCTGTAGTAGCCTCGCGTCCAGGTCTTGATTCATCTCCTGCAGGTAACGCTCCATGCCGGTGACCAATGCCCGAAGCTGGTGGACGACACCGTTCAATTCGCTGACCGCATCGTCAGGAACGGTCCCGAAACCACGCATGTAGTGTGGCTTCAATTCTTCGATAGCGATATCCACGAAGTTGAGGTTGCTCCGTATCGCCCGCGTGGCGGGAATATCCGGCGCTGCCGGTCGCAGCTGTTGCCATGCGAGCGTACGCACCAGTTGCGACCGTAAGCGCCGGATGTGGTCCTCGATAACCTGGATTTGTGCGGGCGTTATATCGGCGAGGTAACGCGGAAAGGGAGATTGCGACGTGGCTGCATACAGTATGTCCTCAGCATCACCGAGCAGTTTGTCGATATATTGACAGGTGACTCTCAGCCTCGTCTGTTGATGCTCGTTCAGTTGTCCCGGTATTCGCGTCATGGACATGACTCCGCAACAGGGTTTCCCTGTTAGGAGTCATCATCTGTCCGCCGTATGCGGGGGACAGCGGTTAAGGGTGAACTCCTTCACCACAACACCCTTTCTTTGTAAGACTTGGCTACCGGGTTTGTCAAATCAATGCACCGTGCTTGACGCCGCCCCGATGGAGTCAAGGCTGGCCACCACTTCGTCAGGAAGTTTTAGCGCCGCGGCGTTGAGATTCTCACCAAGATGTGCGGTGGAAGATGTTCCTGGGATCAGCAGGATGTTGGGCGAGCGCTGAAGAAGCCAGGCCAGCGCGACCTGCATGGGCGTTGCCTCGAGCGACGCCGCAGCAGCATCGAGCGCCGACGACTGTACCGGGGTAAACCCGCCGAGAGGGAAGAATGGCACATAGGCAATGCCCTGCTCCGCAAGGTCACTCACGAGCGCATCATCGTTGTGCTGCGCCACGTTGTAGAAGTTCTGTACGCAGACGATCTCCGTAATTGTCTGAGCCTCCGTCAACTGCTTGGGGCTGACATTACTCAGGCCGAGATGACGAATCAGTCCCTGGCTCATAAGCTCGGCAAGCACAGTCAACGGCTCTTCAATGGATCCCTCCGATGGCCCCATGATTCCGCCGACTCGAAGATTGACGACATCCAGCACCTCGACCCCAAGATTGCGCAAATTGTCATGAACGCCATCGATCAGTTCCTGACGCGAAAGAGCATGCATCCAGGACTTGTCTTCACCCCGCCGCGCACCCACCTTGGTGACGATCACCAGGTCATCCGGATAAGGATGAAGCGCCTGCTTAATGATCTGATTGGTCACATGCGGACCATAAAAGTCGCTGGTATCGATATGGTTGACGCCGGCTGAAACCGCCTCGCGCAGAACAGCAATCGCAGCGTCCACATCGCGCGGCGGTCCCCATACCTGAGGACCGGCGAGTTGCATCGCGCCGTAGCCCATGCGGTTCATGGTCATCGAAGTGCCAGGGAGCGTGAAGTCTCCCCCAAGATTCATACGGTTCATCATTCGGTGTCTCCTCTTATCTGTTCCCGTATGATTAGATGAAGAAAGCTTCAGGTTAGGAGTTCGCATTTGCCGCAGCGTTCCCAAGTCCTTTTAGAGCCCCGCAAATCGCCCGTGCAAGCTCGTTCGACCGCCAGCGTGCACGCGATTCTCGAAGCCACCATTCAGGTTTTGCTCAAAGTGGGAAAGGAGCGTCTGACCACCACCAGGGTGGCTTCCCGAGCCGGTGTCTCGGTCGGGACCTTATATCAGTACTTCCCCAACAAAAGTGCTCTGTTGCAGGCGGTCTTGAAACGTCATCTCGCTGGGGTCACCGAAGCCGTCGAACTTGTCTGCAAGCAGCAGATGGGCGGAACACTGCAGCAAATGGTGACCGCTCTTATCAATGCATTTCTTGAAGCCAAGATGAGGGATGCGAAGACTAGCGTCGCTCTCTACTCGGTAAGCTCCGATGTGGACGGAGCGAGGATCGTGCAGCAGATGGGTGTGCGGACCCATAAATCGATCGTGCAGGTGTTGGCGAGCGCCCGCGAACCACTCACCACCGATCCGCAACTGGTTGCCTCCGTGCTCCAGGGGACGATGGCCGGAGTCAGCCGGAGGATGCTGGAATCCGCTGCACCCGAAAAGCAATTCGAACCCCTGCGCCGCGAACTGATCATCCTCGCGTGCGCATACGTGACCGCCTGTTCCGCGCCGGCGTCTCTCTACCGGTAACAAATGCTGGGTGCTCCATCGTTTGTTACCGGTAGGGACTTTTTTCGATATAAATCCGGTAGGCTCGCGGCCCGTATTCGTTGGGACGGAAAGTACGGTCCTCAAATAAGACATAGTTGCGCGCGAGCTCTTGCTGAAACAGCGGCCATGAAGCGAGCTTCTCATACCCACGACCGTTGGGAAACAATCCACCGCCGACGATCACCACCTGTGGAGTGTTGCGTTGGAATTGCCGCCAGAATCGTTCACGCGCGTCTTGAATGACTGGTTCCTCAGCCGATCCAAAGATCAGATAGTCATAGAGCAAGCCGGTAGACTGCACCAGGCGAGTTTCGTAAAGCGCGGTATCGCAATCTGCCGGAACATAGATGCACTGCACGTGTCCTGAAAGTTCATGACCGCCCAATAGGTTCAGATCAGCGATGAGCGAATCAGTAAATTCTGCATGCCACACCCTGTGAATGGACTGTTTCACATAGATGGGTGCAAGGATGACAGCGAAGGCAATGCCAATGATTCCCAGCGTGCCAACGATTCGCCGGTCCCGTAGAGCAGTGACAAACTGCAGCCCCGCCCACAGAAAAAGAAACGCCAGCATCGGATAACGATGATAAGGGAAACTCTTTCCCTGCCCCAAGTACGACGCGATGCCGAAGAGAATTCCGGTGATGAGCAATTTACCTTCCCAATTCCACCAGTCGCGCTTGATCACGGCAATCGCCAATGCGATAAGCGCCAGCGTCAGCACCGACGGGGTTACGATCAGACGCATGAGCGTTGGGAAAGGAACGCCTCCAAGCGAGTGGTAAAAGGACATGCCTGCATGCAGTAGGTACCAGAACGAGCCGAGCGAACCTTCAGAGATGAGGAAACCGCCCACGACTGCAAACGGAATCAGCATACCCACGAGCATATATAGCGTAGGTTTAAGGATCGGCTCGCCGTCCCGTTTCAAGCGGATCACAACCACCACCAGAAGAAAGAAGGCGAATGGTAGAGGTGTTGGCTTAATGGTTGCCGCCACCCCGGCACAAACTCCGAAAGCCAGCAGGGGCCACAGCCGCCGGCTCCGGAACGAAGCGAAGAGAAAGGCGTAGGCGCACAAAAGCAGTACAGCGATGATCAGATCCCGCTGGCCCTCTTGCCCGGCGCCATCTCTGCCGTGAAAAAGAATAAATAGGGCCGCGCCCAAGACCCCTGCGAACCAATCGTAAGGGCGTGCAATAGCCACCATGGCCCAGCAGGACATGCCCATGAGAGCCAGATCGAAAATTCGCCAGGCCGGCCCACCGGCGCCGAGTGTATGCATGACGGCCCAGTTCACCAAATAGGTGCCCGGCCAATTGACCTCAAGAATGTCGCGATAGGGCGCCATTCCGTGGTCCATCAGGAAGCAGACGTAATGAATCTGCGCCGCGTCGTTCACCAGTTTCCAATGTGCAGTGCTGACGACGAACCAGAGAACGCAGATCAGAAAGTAAACGCTGAGCAAGATCCTGAGGAGTGAGTACGTACGATCGGAAGGGGCGGTAATACCGCTCATCTGCGCGTTTCGCACGGCTTTCACCGGTCCTATTGTAATGCCTGGATGGTAGCCGGCATAACCTGCAACATCGGATCGAAAGAAGGAACTAGGTTACACTGCGATCTAGCATGGATAACTTAGAACAATCTTGCCAAGAAGGAACCCGTTCATTGAAGCGACTACGCATCACCTCCCTTCTGATTCTGTCTATCGCTTTCATCGTTGTGACCAGCGGCTGGGCGCAGACTGCTCCGCGACAGGTAATTATCGACACGGATCCGGGCATTGATGACGCCATGGCCATTCTGCTGGCCTTGAACTCGCCGGAACTCAAGGTCGAAGCGCTGACCGTGGTGCCGGGTAACGTGGAGGCGGCGCAAGGCCTGGAAAACGCGCTCAAGATTGTCTCGCTTGCAGGGCGGTGTGATGTGCCGGTGGCCGGAGGAGCACAGCACCCGTTAGATCAAAAGCTGATTACGGCTCAGTTCTGGCACGGCAAGAATGGTCTTGCCGGAGTCGAGTTGCCCGCCTCAAAATGCAAGCCCGATGCGCGCTTTGGGCCCGACTTGATCATCGAGATGGTCCATAAGTATCCCCATCAAATCACGCTCATTCCCGTCGGCCCGCTGACCAATATAGCGTTGGCCGTTTCCAAAGATCCCGGGATCGTCCCTCTGGTTAAAGACATTGTCATTATGGGAGGCTCCATCACGGGTGGGAACGTGGACGGAGCGGCCGAAGCAAATATCTACAACGATCCCGAGGCTGCACAAATCGTTTTCAATGCCGGCTGGGTGGTGACCATGATCGGCTCCGACGTGGGGGAGCGCACGCTGATTACGCGCAAGGATGTGGCCCAATTGCAGGCCAACCATGGGGCGCAAAGCGACTTCGTCGCCAAGCTGGCCGACTTCTACGTGACCCGTTCGGAGAAAAGCGGGTACGCAGGAGCTGCCATGTATGACCCGCTGTCAGTGGCCACGGTGATTGACCCGACCCTGGTCACGCTCCAGAGCATGCATGTGGATGTGGAAACCAAAGGTGAGTTCACCCGCGGGGAAACCGTCGCCAATCGCAGGGGATCCGATGAGAACAATGTTCTGCATGGCGATCACTATGAGATCGAAGGCGTAGTTAAGCTAAAGCCGAACGCTCAGGTGTGCGTGGCCTCAGACGGCGATCGGTTTGTGCGGCTGTTTGTCAGCCGCATCACGGGGACTAAATAGAGCGGCCAATGCAGCGGGGTTGAACGGAAGAGAAACCGCAGATTCCTCCCCGTCGTCATCCTGAGAGGCTGTGACCTTTTTGGATTGCTTCATCGTCAACAACTGCTGGGTACCCCATTCCAGCCCGGTTTTGGCTTGAGTGGGATACCACGGCACTCGACTCGCCTCTACCTGTCATCCCGAGCGTACCCGGATTTCCTGCTACACGGCTCTACCGGCGGCAACGTATGCGGCTCTGCGTAAAGAGAGCCGCACGGAATCCACCGAAGCTACGATTCTTGACAGGAAATCCGGGGGAGGCGAGGGATCTGCAGCGCGCCCCGGCTCCCGCACAAAGGTCTCCCTTCCGTTAGTTCTCCCACAGAATTGTCATCCCGAGGAGCCGACTTGCCTGCGGCAAGTTAAGGGAGCAATGAACCGGTGGTAGGGTGAGTGCGGTTAAGCTTGAGAGGACTGAGTCTGGAGGAAGTAGGCCGGCGTTCGATTGGAGCGTAGTAGCCCGATCCCGAGGATGGTCCCAGGCTGCGTGGTAGAGAGATTGGTGAGGTTGCCTTTTTAGGTAGCGATCCCGTTTAGGAGATTACTAATATTGGCCGCCTGGCCTTCGGCCCAGTCTGGGAGAGGGGATGAGAAGAGAGAAGAAGGCGGTCCGGGAGTTGAGTTTGGAGTGTATTGAGCCCAACGCGGCTGGGATTGATGTAGGGGCGAGAGAGATTTACGTGGCTGTGTCGCGGGATCGAGACCCTGAGCCGGTACGTTGTTTTTCCACCTTTACGGAGGAACTGCGAGCCATCGCGGCGTGGTTAAAGCAGTGCGGCGTGGCCAGCGTAGCGATGGAATCGACTGGGGTGTACTGGATACCGCTCTACGAGGTGCTGGAAGAGGCCGGGCTGCGGGTGTGTCTAGTCAACTCACGGCACGTCAAACATGTACCGGGACGCAAGTCTGACGTAAGCGACTGTCAGTGGTTGCAGTATCTGCATTCGGTGGGTCTGCTGCGTAGCTCCTTCCGTCCTGAGGCAGCGATCTGCGCTCTGCGTGCGCTGAGCCGCCATCGGTCCAACCTGGTGGAAGCGGCTGCGGTGCACGTGCAGCACATGCAAAAAGCGCTGACGCAGATGAATCTGCAGATACATCATGTGCTCAGCGACATCACGGGTAAGAGCGGTCTGGCGATCGTAGACGCTATTCTGGCAGGCAAACGAGATCCCGAACAGTTGGCCAGGTTGGCCGACGGGCGCATTCGTGCGGAAAGGGAAACAGTCATCAAGTCGCTGGTGGGTAACTACCGTTCCGAGCATTTGTTCACGCTGCGTCAGTCGCTGGAAGCCTACCGGCATTATCAGAAGATGCTGCTGGACTGTGATCGGGAGATCGAGCAGCGCATGGGCCAATTGCCCAACCAACCCAACGGAGGCCAACCGTTGCAGGGCCATAAGCGGGGCAAACGGCGTAAGAACCAGTTCCATTTCGACATGGGCAAGGAACTGTATCGCGTGCTGGGCACCGACTTAACGGTCGTTCCCGGGTTGAGCGCGCTGACGGTGCATACACTGGTGACGGAGATCGGAACCGATTTCGGTCGTTTTCCCAATGTGGCGGCGTTCACCAGTTGGCTGACGCTGTGTCCCGGGAGCAAGAAGAGTGGGGGCAAGGTTCTCTCTTCAAAGACCCGCAAATCCAACAGCCGTCTAGCCGCTGCCCTGCGACTGGCCGCGCAGACGCTCCATAAGAGCCACTCCTACCTGGGCGCATATTATCGCCGCATGCGGGCGCGCCTGGGCGCGCCGCAAGCCATCACCGCTGCGGCCCATAAACTGGCTCGCATCGTATATCACCTGATCACCACCCGCACCGCTTACAACGAGAGCATCTTCGCCATCGAAGAAGAAAAATTAGCTCTTCGCAACCAACATCGCTTGCACAAACAAGCTCTTGCCCTAGGCTTCCAGCTCGTCCCCCTACCTCAACCGGAGATTGTTCATTAGGACCGAAGCGTAGCGAAGTGGAGGGATCTGCGGTTTCTCTTCCGGTTTCTCACGCGGTTTGTACCAGCGACTGAGTCTGATAAACGTCTGTGGTGGCATGTCTTCCCTGGCGCCTATCGGCTGCCGCGGCTTGTCGGGAATGTCGAACTCAGCACCGGCCTATCCGCTTTAGGCGCTGATGTCTATATTTGCGGAGATTTTTTCAAATCTCCAACTTGCCAATTAGAAAAGATCGTCTACACTCACACTCACATTACAGTCTCGATTTTTCGGCCATGTATATCGACCTCGCTTCGGAGGCACTTCGTCGATGCCAGCCCGTGCTGAGCTTCAAGACAGGCAGCTGTTAGCCAGTCCACGTACCCCCTTACGTGTGCTTCTCAGTCTCATTGCCTCTCTTTTCCTAACTGCCTGTGAAAAGCCGCCCACGCCGCCTGCGCCTGGCCCTCCCGATGTCGAAGTTACCGAGGTCATCCAGCAGAACGTTCCCATCTACCGCGAGTGGGTGGCGCAGTTGAATGGTCCCATCAACGCTGCCATCACCCCGAAGGTCCAGGGCTATCTGCTCACACAGAATTACAACAATGGCTTCTTCGTCAAGAAGGGTCAGCTTCTGTTTACTATCGACCCCCGGCCGTTCGTCGCCGCTCTTGACCAGGAAAAAGCCGGAGTAGCCCAGGCAGAGGCAAACCTCGCCCTGGCGCAAAAAAACGTCGACCGCGACATACCGCTCGCCGCTCAGAACGCCATCCCGCAGATGACGCTGGATACTGACCGTTCCACTCTGGCCGCAAATAAGGCGGCGTTAACCGCCGCGCAGGCGCAGATGGTGCAGGCACAGTTGAATCTCGATTGGACGAAAGTTTATTCGCCCATCGACGGCATCGCCGGCGTTGCCAGCTCGCAGGTCGGCAACCTGGTTGGAACCACAACCACGATGGTAACCGTCTCCCAGGTCAATCCCATTTGGGCCTACTTCAACATCAGCGAGAGCGATTATCTCCTTAACGCGGCGGAGATTGACCTGGTCATTCGCGGGAAACAGGCGAAGAATCTCCCCCATATTGTCCAGTTCATCCAGGCAAACGGCGAAACCTTTCCTGAGAAGGGCTCGATCATCCTGGTAAGCCGCGAGATCACTTCGCAGACTGGGACCATCCAGCTTGCCGCCGCCTTTCCCAACAAGGGCGCGAGCCTTCGTCCCGGCGGCTTCGGGCGCATCCGGCTCGAGGTCGGTACCCTCAAGAATGCCATGCTGATTCCCCAAGCGGCGGTCATCGAAGTGCAGTCCTTATATCAGGTGGTCGTCGTCGGCCCTGATAACAAGGCCAGCTACCGTCCCATCAAGGTCGGCGATCGTGTGGGCACGAACTGGATCGTTCAAGAAGGACTGAAGCCCGGGGAGAAGGTGATTGTCGAAGGCTTCATGAAGGTGCGTGAGGGCACCCCGGTAAACCCCCGGCCCTACAAGGCGGCAGTGATGGCGGGGGGAAACTGACCCATGTCGAAGTTCTTCATCAATCGGCCCATCGTCGCCATCGTCATTTCTATCCTGATGGTGCTTGGCGGCGTGATCTCCATGCTCAGCCTGCCGACCGCACAATTTCCTAACATCGCCGATCCGCAGATACAGATTGCTGCCAGCTACACGGGCGCCGACGCAAATACCGTGGCGCAATCGGTGGCCACGCCCATCGAACAGCAAATGTCCGGCGTCGACGGCATGAACTACATGTACTCGCTGAACTCCAGCAACGGCGCAATGAATCTCACGGTGGATTTTAACGTCGATACCAACGCCAACACCGATCAGATCCTGTCCCAGATGCGCGTCCTGCAGGCAAATTCGCAGTTGCCGACGTCGGTGCTCAACCAGGGCGTCACCGTGCAGCAGTCCACATCCGCGCCCCTGATGCTGATCGACCTCAGCTCGCCTAACGGCACCTACGACAACATTTTTCTGGCAAACTACGCCACCATCAATCTCAACGACGCCATCACACGCGTGCCCGGCGTTGCCTCGGTCTCCGTATTCGGCGCAGGACAGTACGCCATGCGCTGCTGGGTCAATCCCGACAAGCTGGCCAATCTTGGCATCACCGTTCCGGAAATCATCAGCGCCATCCAGGCGCAGAACAACGTCAACCCCGCCGGACAAATCGGCGGCGAGCCTGTGCCGCCCGGCCAGCAATTCACCTACACCGTCCGCGCGCCGGGCCGCCTGCCCTCAGCCGAGGAGTTCGGCGACATCATCGTCCGCGCTCGGCCCGACGGCAGCATTCTGCGTTTGAAAGATGTTGCCCGCGTCGAGCTCGGCGCGCAGAACTACAGCGTCATCGGCCGCCTCAACAGCAAGCCCGCCGCTCTGATCGCCGTCTATCAAACCCCGGGAGGCAATGCCGTCCAGACCGCTCTCGCCGTCCGCAAATTGATGGCCGAGAGCAAGCAGCGCTTCCCCCAGGATCTCGACTACGTCATCGCCCTCGACACCACGCTCGCCGTCAATGCCGGCATCAAGGAGATCGAGCACACACTCATCGAAGCGCTGGTCCTGGTCATCATCGTCGTCTACATCTTTCTTCAGGGCACCCGCGCCACCCTGATCCCTCTGCTCGCGGTCCCGGTTTCTCTCGTCGGAACCTTTATCGTCTTTCCCTTACTCGGCTTTTCCATCAACACTCTCTCGCTTTTCGGGCTCGTCCTCGCCATCGGCCTGGTGGTCGATGACGCCATCGTCGTCGTCGAGGCCGTCGAGCACCACATTGAACAGGGAATGACGCCGCACGATGCGACCGTGCGAGCCATGGAGGAGGTCACCGGACCGGTCATCGCCATCGCTCTCATCCTGGCCGCCGTGTTTGTTCCTACGGCCTTCATCCCCGGCATCACCGGCCTGCTGTACCAGCAGTTCGCCGTCACCATCGCCGTATCGGTCATCTTTTCCGCGTTCAACGCGCTCACCCTCAGCCCGGCTCTGTCGGCGATGCTGCTGCGTCCGAGGAAGCCCGCACGCGGCCCGCTGGGAGCCTTCTTCCGCTGGTTCAACCGCTCCTTCGGCCGTGCCACCGACGGATACGTCAACACCTGCCGCCACCTCATCCACAAGGCCGCCTTCGCCTTCCTCATGCTCCTTCTGCTTACCGCCGGAGCAGCCTTCTTCGGCAACAAAGTCCCCGGCGGCTTTCTCCCGGATGAAGACCAGGGATACGTCTTCGGGGGCCTCCAGCTTCCGGATGCCTCTTCCCTGCAGCGCACCTCAGAGGCCGCGCGCGAAGCCGAGCAGGTCATCCTCAAGACCCCGGGCGTGAAATACGTCAGCTCGGTTATCGGATACAGCCTGCTCAGCGGCGTCAGCACCACCTACAGCGCCTTCTTCTTCGTGTCGTTCAAGAGCTGGGACGAGCGCGCCGGCGACCCGGCCGAAAGCTATGCGGCGATCAAGCGCCACCTGTCCTACGCTCTCTCCCGGTTGACCTCCGGCATTGCCTTCATTTTTCCCCCGCCGGCCATCCCCGGCGTGGGAGCCTCCGGCGGATTCACCTTCGTCCTCGAGGATCGCTCCGGCTCCGGTACTCCATTCCTGGCCAGCAATTCCCAAACTTTCCTGGCAGCGCTGCAGAAGCGCCCTGAACTCGCCGGCGTCATGAGCACCGCGCTCTTCGGAGTTCCCCAGGTAGCTGTCGATGTGGACAAGGCCAAGGTGCTCACCCAGCAGGTCGACCTGTCGAGCGTCTACCAGACACTCCAGACCTTCATGGGCGGCGCGCTGGTCAATTACTTCAACCGTTTCGGCCGCCAGTGGCAGGTCTACGTTCAATCCGAGGGCTCCTATCGAACCACCCCGCAAAACCTGGGAAAGTTTTACGTCGACAACAGCAGCGGCCAGATGGTGCCGCTCAGCACCCTCACCGACACCCATGCCACCAGCGGCGCTGAATTCATCATGAAGTACAACCTCTTCGAGGCCATCCAGATCAACGGCTCCGCCGCTCCCGGATACAGCTCCACCCAGGCTCTCGCAGCTCTCGAAGATACCTTCCACAAGACCATGCCTCCACAGATGGGCTTCGATTACATGGGCATGTCCTACCAGGAGGTCAAGGCCGCGCAGGGCGTGAGCCCCATGGTCATCTTCGGATTGTCGTTCCTGGTTGTCTTCCTCATCATGGCCGCGCAATACGAGAGCTGGACGCTCCCCTTCAGCGTGCTGCTCGGCGTTCCCATCGCTGTCTTTGGCGCCTTCCTCGCGATTTATCTGCGCCGCTTAGATAACAATGTCTACGCCCAGATCGGCCTCGTGATGCTGATCGGCCTTTCCGCCAAAAACGCCATCCTCATCGTCGAGTTCGCCAAGGCCGAGTACGAATCGGGCAAATCGCTGCTGGACGCCTCGCTCGCCGGGGCGCGCTTGAGGCTCCGGCCCATCCTCATGACCGCCTTCGCCTTTATCCTCGGCTGCGTTCCGCTGTGGAGGGCCAGCGGCGCCGGCGCCGTCTCCCGCCAGGTGCTGGGCACCGTGGTCATTGGCGGCATGCTCGCCGCCTCCCTCATCGCCATCTTTTTCATCCCTGTTTCCTTCGACGTAGTCGAGCGTTTTGGCGCCCTTTTCGAGAAGAAGAAGCCGGCAACAGATGCCGGTCCAACACCGCCCCTGCCGCCCGAATCGCCGGAGAAAGGAGCTCCCGCATGATCGGTCTGCGAACCTCCGCCGCCGCCCTGTTGTTGCTCACGCTCAGCGGCTGTAAGCTCGGGCCTAATTACCAGCGTCCGGCCCTCGATGTCCCCGGCCAGTATCGTGGCGCTCCCAATCTGGACCAGCAGCAGCTTACCGGTCCGTCTTTTGCGGAAATGAAGTGGCCCTCGGTCTATCAGGACCCGGTGCTCCAGGGACTGATCAAGGAAGCGCTCACCAACAACTACAACGTGCGCATCGCCGCCGCCAACATCGAGGAGGCCAGCGCCAACCTCGCCATCACCCGGGCAAATCAATTTCCCACCTTGAGCGGAAGCTACAGCACCACCAACGAGCGCAGTGGGCAACTCCGGGGAGCGCCGACCATTGACACCCTGGGTCTAAGCCTCAGCTACATTGTCGATTTCTGGGGGCAATATCGCCGCGCTACGGAGCAGGCCCGCGCCATCCTTCTGGGCACCGAATACGCCAGAAGCGTGGTCATCATCACCCTGATCTCTAATGTAGCGAGCGACTATTTCCTGCTCCGCGAATTGGATGACGAACTCGCAATTTCCCAGCAGACCGTCGCCGCCCAGAAAGAAAGCGTCCGGCTTAACACCATCGGCTTCAAAGGTGGACAGTACGCGATTACCGACGTCTACCAGGCGCAATTGCTGGTGCAGCAGGCTGAGTCGTCCGTGATCACCACCCAGGAATTAATGGAACAGACTGAGAACAACCTCAGCATTCTGCTGGGCAGGAATCCCGGACCGATCGCTCGGGGCCTGAAACTCCCTGATCAGCCTCATCTGCCCGAGGTGCCTCCGGGCCTTCCCTCGTCGCTACTGGAGCGGCGGCCCGACGTCAAACAAACGGAAGAAGCTCTGGTTGCGGCCAACGCCAACGTAGGCGTAGCCAAAGCGGCCTTCTTTCCGCAGATTTCGCTCACTGGCACCTTCGGCGCGTCGAGCACTGCCCTTTCCAGCTTCCTTCAAGGGCCCGCGACCTTCTGGAGCGCGGGCGCAAGTGTGGCGCAGCCCATCTTTGAAGGGGGCAGGATCCGCGCCAACTACCGTCTCGCCTGGGCCGAGCGCAATGCGGCGGAGCTCACCTACAAGCAAACGGTGCAGGATGCCTTTGCAGACGTCTCTAATGACCTAGTCGGCTATCGCCAATCGCGTGCCTACCGGCAAAAGATTGAAGAGCAGACAGCTACCTACGCCGAAACCTCTCGTCTTGCCGAGGTCCAGTTTCGCGGCGGATATGTCAGCTTCCTCCAGGTTCTCACCACCCAGCAGCAGTACTTCAGTTCTGAACTGACTCTGGCCCAGGCCTGGTATGGCGAACTGCAAAGCTACGCCTTGCTCTACCAGGCTCTGGGCGGCGGCTGGGAACAATAAGAATCTACGACGGCCCGTGATCAGCAGTCGCTGCCTGGAGCTTGGAGAAGGAGCGGACGTAGTTCACCAGGTTCCAGGTATCGTCGGGCTTGACGCGCGCGCCTTCACCCTCCATCGCACCCTTGCCCTTATTAATGATGTAGTAAAGTGTGCCGTCGGTCTCTCCCTTGAGAGCTGTGGGGTCGCGGAAATCGGGCATCTTCTCTTTCATGCTCTTGGCCACGTCGCCACCGCCGCCCCCGTCGTCTCCGTGGCACAGGGCACACTCGTAGCCGTAGATCTTCTTGGCCCGGGCCAGGGATTCGGCAGTTGGTTTCATTGGGTTCACTTGGTTTACAGCTTCCAACGGAACGTTGAACGCGGCCGGGGGCGCAGGGGTAGCGGGAGTTGCGGCCTGCTGGGGTGACGCGATAGCGCCGGTTAGGAGCACGGAGGAAAGGATCAGGAAAGGCTTCAACATGGGAGCCCCCTCGGAATGAAATGGAATTCGCTGAACACTCTACGCCTAAGACCTAACCTTGGGACAGTTATTTCCGGCCCGTCGACCCACAAGAGTGTCCTCCTGCGTGAAAAGGAGACGCTGGTTGATTGGATCTGTCCATCCCCATCCACTCATGCCAAGGTCGGCCGCCGCCCTCCACTTTGTCATCCCGACTGGAGCGCAGCGTAAGGGAGCGACTGTCTGTTTTGTCAAGCGAGTGAGGGTTGGTTTGGTTGTGGAAAAGACGTGGACGGAGTCCACTTGGGAAACGCGGCTGCGTTTCCCACTTTCCCCCAACGCTGCGGCGGCTGGGGGATTTTTAAGAAAGCAAAACAGCAGCAGGTGGCGCCTCGCTCAGCTGTTGCAGCACGTCCCGGGCTTTTGCATTGAGTCGCACCAGGAGTTTGTGAGCCAGAGCGATACGAATCACTTTCTTGGCTTTGCCGGCCGCAGCTAAACGCTCGCGAAAGGCGCGGAAGTCAGCATTATGACGGCTGACACCAGCAGCCACGACGAAGAGAATCTCCCGGATCGTGCGTCGTCCTCCACGTATGCTGCGTTTGCCTTTCTGTTGACCGCTATCGCAGGCCAGCGGAGCCAAGCCGGCAAGCTTGGAAATCCTCTTGTTGGACAGCCTGCCGATCTCCGGCATCTCCGCCATCAGCCTGGCCACCGTGCGGTCGGCAACCCCCTTGATGGTGCGAAAACTCTGATCCAGCTTATGCCACACCGCATCAGCGTCGATCAGCCTAGCGATGGCCACTTCCAGATCGCGTATCTGCCTCTGTACAAGGTCCAGAAACTTGCGAAAGAACGTTAGCACCACCTTGTCGGTTACCAACAGGCGTTGGTTGCGCTGCGCGGCGCGCAGTTCGGTGAGCTGGCGCAGCCGGGTCACCATGGCCTTCAACTGCTGCTGCTCAGCCGAAGCTGGGCTTACGGCAACACACTGCTTGGTGTGGGCATACCAGGCGATCACCCCGGCATCGATGCGATCGGTCTTCTCAAAAAGACCCATCCCCTGGGCAAAGTTCCGCACCGCCCGGGGGTTCACCACAGCTACCTGGATGCCTGCTGCCCACAGCAGCGCGAAGGGCTTCTTCTCATACCCTCCAGTGGCCTCCATGGCCACTAAATGCACCTGATGGCACTGACAAAACTCCGCCAGTTCTGCAATCCCTGTCGGGTTGTTGGTAAAACGCGCAGTTGCCCCATCACGGCCAATACGGGCATCCAGAGACTTCGACGAAACATCCACTCCACAAATCATCTGCTTGGCTCCACAATAGGGTATGGTTGCTTGGTCACGGTGACCTGCCTTGTACGTTCGACTGGAAGTCAGGCGACTGTTCGGTCGTAAGTGACCCATGGTGGCGGTCCCAAAACGCTCCCCTGCGGTTGTAAACCGGAGGGACCACGGGCGCCGTCTACCAGGCGCGAGATCCGACTGCAATCGGGTCTCGCGCAACGACATTCTCACATCAAATGCCGCCTCTATCTAGATACAAGGGACCTGCAGTTTCACTTTCGGGGACAGCGAATGTGCCGTGGGCAGATCGCCGACGGGTTCCGTTTCTTGATGGACGCAAACTGCAGGTCCCTCCCTTACGCTGCGCTCCAGTCGGGATGACAAAGTGGAGGGCGGCGGCCGACCTTGGCATGAGTGGATGGGGATGGACAGATCCAACAGCAGCAACCAACGCATTCGGCAAGTCGAGATTCGAGAGACGTCCCTCTAGAAGGTAGTTCTCAAGCAGACCTGGAACCCCCTATTGGAAGCAAAGGAAACTTTGTAATACCATTCGGCCCGGAGAAACTATGTCCTTTCTGCGGATTTGCCTGCTGTTTTCCATCGTTTTCGCAGCCACCCTCCTAGCTCCAGCCCAGGACGGCCAGAACCGGTGGCAGGTCGCCTCTCCCAATGGACAGATCGTCTTTATCCTTTCCAATGGAAGCTCCGGATCCGGCCCGGCCACCCTGCGCTACTCGGTCGATTTCCATGGCAAGCGGCTGCTCGATGAAGGCGATCTTGGTCTGGATCTCCAAGGCCTGCCGGCACTCGGCCCCGGCATGCACTTCGTAGGCTCGAATCCGGGCAGCGCAGATGACACCTACACCATCCCGGTGGGCAAGACCAGGCAGGTCCGGGACCACTACAACTCCCTGGTCGCGGATTTTGCGAGTGAATCCGGAACAAGGCTATCGATTGAAGTACGAGCATTCGACGACGGACTGGCTTTTCGGTATGTCGTCCCTGAGCAGCCCTCCATTGCAGAGCCTGCACATCACCGCCGAGCGCACCCAGTTCCGTTACAGCAAGGACGCGACCCTCTACCCCCTCGTCGTGAGCGGCTTTCAATCCTCTTATGAGGATGATTACCAGATGAGGACCGTCGGCAGCCTGCACCATGACTGGCTGGTCGCGCTGCCCCTGCTGGCGGAGGTTCCCGGTACCGGCTGGGTGGCAATTACCGAGGCCAATATCGACAACTACGCGGGCATGTATCTGCGCAGCGATAAGCCGCTGTTCAGCCTGAAGGCCGAGCTATCGCCCAAAGTGGATGTGCCCGCTGTTGCCGTAGACGCAACGGCCCCCTTCCACTCGCCCTGGAGAGTGCTCATGATCGGGGATGCGCCCGGGCGGCTGATCGAGTCGAACATCATTCTCAACCTGAATCCACCTTCGAAGATCGCCGACACCTCCTGGATCCAGGCAGGCAAGTCGGCCTGGGACTGGTGGTCGGGCGACTGGGCGGCGGACGTGAATTTTACCCCGGGGATGAACACCGCAACCCTAAAGCATTACATTGAGTTTGCCTCGGACTCAGGCTTCCCCTACATGCTTATCGATGCCGGCTGGGCCCTCGCGACCCCCGGAGCAAAGTTTGGCGATTATGCTGATCCGGCGGATATCACCCGCCACAACCCCAACGTCGATCTACCGGAATTGCTGCGCTACGCCAAGGAGAAGAACGTCCGCATCTGGCTCTGGTCGCATTGGACCTCGGTCGACAAGTACATGGACCAGGCCTTTCCCCTGTTTGAGAAGTGGGGAGTCGCGGGGGTCAAGATCGACTTCATGAACCGCGACGATCAGTGGATGGTGGACTGGTATCGCCGGGTGGTGGAGAAGGCCGCCGAGCACCATCTCATGATCGATTACCACGGAGCCTTCAAGCCGGATGGACTGCGGCGCACCTACCCTAATTTGGTGACCCGCGAAGGAGTGATGGGCAAGGAGTACTCCAAGTGGTCGGCCCGCGTAACTCCGGTGCACAACACCACACTTCCCTTCACCCGCATGCTTGCCGGCCCGATGGACTACACTCCCGGCGCCTTCAACAATACCAACCTGGAAAACTTCATCGGCCGTAACAAGATGCCGATGTCCCTGGGAACACGGGCGCAGGAGCTGGCCTTGTACGTAGTCTTTGAGAGCCCGCTGGAGATGGTCTCTGACTATCCGGAACAGTACAAGGGTCAGAAGGCCTTCGACTTTATCAAGCAGGTTCCAGCCACCTGGGACGAGGTGCGGGTGATCGACGGGCTCCCCATGCGCTACATCACCCTGGCTCGACGCAGCGGCAAGGATTGGTATGTGGGCTCGCTGACCAATTGGGAAGAGCGAGACAGCAAAGTGCCGCTGGACTTCCTGGGCGACGGCAAGTATGTCGCGGAGATCTATGCCGACGCTCCCGACGCCGCCAGCAACGCAACCCACATTGTTTTCAGCAAGCGTCCGGTCGACCGCACGACGGTGCTCGACGTCCACATGGTTTCGGGCGGAGGCAACGCTATCTGGATCCACCCGGCGGGAACCAAACCTTGATGTCCCTACAATCGTTATGACCGTGAAGTGACAAGCCAGTGACAATTACCGACCTCAGATCCTGCGACGATGAGTTGTGCCCGTTCCCTCATTAGGATCATCACGTCCTCTGCTGGCTGGAACGCGGCACTGCTGTTGTTGTCACTGCTTTATTTGTGCCTGCACACCATGCCGCGGGCATGGGACAAGCTGAATACCGATTTTCCTAACTACTATCTGTCCGCACGGATTGCGCATGAGGGCTCGGACACCGCCCGCCTATATGAGTGGGTCTGGCTGCAACGCGAGAAGGACCATCGTGCGCTGGATGACCGGCTCATCGGGCTGGTACCGATCACACCGTTCTCCACGCTGTTCATATGGCCGCTCACGGGACTGGCGCCGCTGGCCGCCAAACACGTGTGGTTGCTGGTGAATCTGGCCCTGCTGGTTCCGCTTTGCTGGCTGCTGCGCTCCATGACTGGATTGTCCTATCAGCGGATTGCGCTGGTCTTCGCGTTGAGTTTTCCACTCCACCGCAATCTGCTTTATGGCCAGTTCTATTTGCTTCTGCTGCTGTTCATCGTAGCCGGTTGCTGGGCGTATCTGCGTGAGCTACTATGTTTTGGCCGGTGCTTCTGGTAGCCATCGCCGCCGCGGCAAAGATCTTTCCCGTACTGTTCTTTATCTTTTTCCTGCAGCGGCGGGCCTGGCGTGCTTTGGTCGCGGGAGCGGTCACAGGGATGGCTGCCCTCGCACGTCTCGGTGGCGGTGTTCGGTTGGAACCTGCACCGCACTTATCTGCACGAGATTCTGCCCTGGACGCTGCGCGGCGAGGCTCTGCCGCCGTATGCGACGGCGAGTGCTTCGATCTCCAGCGTTCTGCATTATCTATTTCTGGCCGAGCCGCAATGGAATCCGCAACCGTGGCACAACTCTCCGCTGTGCTACGCGCTGCTGCAACCTACTCTGCAACTGCTGGCGCTGGCGCCGGCCATCCTGCTCATCCGCAGGCAGGACCGCACTCCAGCCAGAATCCTGCTGGAGTGGTCGGCGCTTCTGGTAGCGTCGCTGGCCATCTCCACCAGCCCGGCCTCGTATAACTTTGTGCTGCTGGCGTTGCCGGTGTGCGTGCTGGCGGCTCTATTGCTGCAACGCGAGTGGTATGGGTGGCTGGGGGTTCTGCCGATCGTTTATCTCGGCATCGGTTTTCCCATGAGCAGCCCCACCGCAATGATTGGCCCGAAGATCTTGCTGTACGTTCCGCGGCTTCCTTTGACCCTCGCCCTTCTTTTGGGAATCTATCTCCTGCTGTGGCGTGACCTGCGGTCTGAGGATTCTTCATGGGACTGGACGCACTATGCATGGGCGGCCGTCCATGGCCGCGCCCTGCTCTTCAGTGTGCATTCCAGTCTTCATCTCGAGCGGGCCATGCGGCAGGAGTATGCCTACCGGCTGCCGCTGCAGACGCAAGCCCTACTCGCTGCGAACCCAGCGTCGCAAGGGACAGAGGTTCGTTACGTTGCATTTACCCAGAGCGGCTACCACCTGGCCTGGCAGGATGAGGATGAGCCTCTGGCTTGATCCCGCTGCGGACGATGAGCTTTCCTTCGCCGGCAACTCACTTGATATCTGGGTGGAGCGAGGGTTGAGTCCGCACTCCGCGATTGTGAACTTGCGTGATCCGGCGCGAGCGGTGGTTGAAAACGCGCGTGAGCCGATGCTCTCTGCCGATGGCCAGAGCCTCGCCTTTGTGCGCGACCACCGCGGCCGAGGACAGTTGATGGTGCGCCGAGGCTTTCGCTCCGACGCCGCTATCGAAGTCCCGCTCACCGGGCCGTCGTTGCAATGTCTACGAGGCTTCGTTTCTTTCTGAAAAGGAGTACGCATTTTCTGCCGTGGAGGATGGGCCGGCCTCCGCAGATTTATTTGACCGATGCCATCGCACGCCAACGCACCACTGTCGCTGGGCGAGTCCCGCTATCCGGCACTGTCGCCGGATGGCCGCTGGATGGCCTATAGCCATCTGCAGGATGGCATGTGGAATTTGTGGGTGCGCGACCAGAGGACCGGTTCAACCCGCCGCCTGGCGGATGTGCCTTGCAATCAAATTCAGCCGTCATGGGAGGAAGGATCAAAGACGCTTGCTCTATGGCACCGACTGTGGCCGCAGCCTGTGGTTCACCGCCGTGGCACGCCGGCGTGTAGTTCCGTTGACGGGAATTCGGAGGAACGCATGATGAGTCTCGAGACGCTTAGAAACAATTGGGAATCGCTGGCTGAGCGCGATGCCCTGTACGCCATTCTGACCGATCACCGCCGGGCTGGTGGCAAGTGGAACGTACCGGAGTTTATGGCCACTGGCGAAGCCGAGATAGAGACCGTTATGCATCACCTCGCCGGTATCGGCTACATTCCTGATCACGCCGGCAAGGCGTTGGACTTTGGCTGCGGGGTTGGCCGGGTAACCCAGGCCCTGGCGCCGCGCTTTGCCTCTTGTGTAGGCGTGGACATTTCGCGGCAGATGATTGACAAGGCCAGGTCCCTGAACCGGTATGCACATTGCCGCTACCTGGCTAATTCCGGGGAGCAACTGCCCTTCGCGGACGCACAGCTTCTCATTCATTTACAGCAACATCGTTCTGCAACATGTACCCCGGCGCTTTTCGACCACTTACTTGCGGGAATTCGTGAGAGTGCTGGCCCCGGGAGGCATACTTGTCTTCGGCGTGCAGGATTCCTTTGCCGCCCCGGATGTCTCTTCCTTGCTGGTTCGCGTCCGCCACGTTCTTCGCATCCGGTCCAGAATCAGAGCGGCCGCTGGGGTTGGGGATATGCAAATGCATTGTCTGCCGGAGCACATCGTCCGCAAAGCACTGGGCTCCGCGAGGATCGTGGATATTCAATACACCAACACGGCGGCGAAAGACTTCAACGGAGAACTCGTCTATTTGCGCCAGGGGCCTGCATCCGGTTATGTTGGCAAACAATACTGCGTCCGTTTGTAAGCGAACCAGCCTTTGTAATACCATTCGACCGGGAGGGCAGGGGCCAAACCTTAATGTCAGAAGAGCCTTCGCGGCCGCGAGCACTGGTCACCGGCGGCACCACGGGGATTGGGCTTGGCATCGCGACCGCAATGGTCGATGCTGGTTACGAGGTAACCGCCACCGGCCTCACCGACGCACAAATCGCTGCTGTCCCGCAGCGCCGGCATCTTACGGCAGTCAAGCTGGATGTTACGTCTGCGGAATCGGTTGCCGCCGTGCTGGCGCCTTTTCACGAACTGGCTGCACTTATCAACTGCGCCGGGGTGATTTTCCGCGGTGGCGCAGAATACGACATGGCGAACTTTCAAAAGGTCATCGACGTCAATCTGACCGGGACCATGCGCATGTGCGTCGGGGCGCATGCCAAGCTTGCTGCGGCGCGCGGCACGATCATTAACACCGCTTCGATGCTGTCCTATTTTGGTGGCCCGTTGATTCCCGCCTATACGGCCTCCAAGGGCGGAGTGGCACAATTAACCAAGGCCCTCGCGGTTGCCTGGGCGCCGGAAGGCATCCGGGTCAACGCCATTGCTCCGGGTTGGATTGCCACCGAGCTTACGCGCGGGCTGGTTGAGGATGAGGGCCGGTCAGCGGCTATCCTGCAGCGCACTCCGATGCAGCGTTGGGGAGAGCCGGGAGACGTTGCGGGAGTGGCTGTATTTCTTTGTTCCGAAGCGGCACGCTTCATCACGGGAGCAATCTTGCCCGTCGATGGAGGCTACGCGGCAGTCTGAAAGCGAGGGTTCACCATGAGCAATCTCACCGTCAATCGTCCGGTTGTGGAGCAGACCGCAACGGAAGCGCGGGTTCCCTACCGGCATCCGCAGCCCAAGGAATCCTTCCCTGAGCTGGTGGTTCCCAACGCCATCCCACAGGATGAGCGCTTGTGGGTGCCGCAGATGGAAAATGTATGGTTTCGTCCGCTGTGCTTGTCCGCCAGCCGGGGATATTGGATGAACCTTCTACGGGTGCGCAAGTCGGGTGTGTTGTCGCGCCACCGGCATCCGCAGCCCGTCCACGGATTTGTATTGAAGGGTAGCTGGCACTATCTGGAACACGACTGGACGGCCACAGAAGGTTCTTATGTTTATGAGACTCCGGGCGAGACGCATACGCTGGTGGTGGAACCGGACGTTCCGGAGATGATCACGCTCTTTCAGGTCAATGGCGCGATGATCTATGTTGACCCCGACGGCGGAGTTCTGGGTTACGAAGATGTGTTCACCAAGATTGATTTATGCCGCCGCCACTATACGGCTGTTGGGCTGGGAGAGGGATTCGTCGATCAGTTCCTCCGTTAGTGGGCTGCAGAAAAACTCCTCAGAGGCAAAAGCGTCTGCGTGAGAATTACTCTCTCCAAATTGAGTCCCGGAGGGACGGCTGAGAGTTCAAATTAGCTTTTGCGTGGTTCTACCCATCCATCAGCAACAGCATTGGGTGGAAGCGCAAACTCCCACCATTGTCATCCCGAGGAGCCGACTTGCCTATGGCAAGTTAAGCGAGAAATGACACCGGCAGCAAAAGCATTGGGTGCCCCATTCAAGCCGTACTTTGGTACTTTGGCTTGAGTGGGCTAGGATGCCTCCCCGACCTGTTTGTCATTAGGAGCGCAGTCGAGGGACCTGCGGTGCGCCCCGGCTCCCGCTCAAAGGGCTGGGTTTCGCTAGTTCTCACACAGGCTCTGACGTCCTGGGCTACGCTCTAAAGCCCAGGCTATTCTAGTATGCGGCCCGACTACGTCGTGCCTCGTTACAAAACATGAGTTTTTCACCGGCCACGCAACGGCCTACTGTACGGGTTGCGGATAGATACGCGCGGCGTTGTCATGCAGGTAGCCGTGAGCAAATTTCAGGGTCTGCTGCTCGGTAACTTCCCCGTCGAGAATCATCCCGGAGAGGGCGGCGGCCAGCGCCGTGCGCGCGGATTCAACCGCCAGCCAGTCGCTCTCTTCCGCACCGATGGCTTCATTAAACGGGAAAGCATCGGACCCGAAGACGACTTTGTCTGGATAAAGCAGCAGCCAATGGCGCAGCACCTCGGCCAGATCCTTCGGGTACAGGTAAATACCCATCAACGATGAATCCAGATAGACGTTCTCCCGCGCTGTGAGCCAGATGGCCTGATCCTGAAACGGATAGCCGCCGTGGAGCAGCACGAAGTTCACATTGCTATAGCGAGGATCGCGTAAGACGTTCTCCAGATTAAGTACATTGCCGCCGCTCACGCTGAAAAAGTCGCCCGTCCCCACCGCGGTATGGATTTGTACTGCAAGGTGGAGGCGCCCAGCTTCCCGCAGCAGGTAGCGAAACATATAGTCTTCAAAGACTGCGTGCTCAGCAGCGGAGGGCTTCCCTCCCGCGTGATAGCGGTCATAGATCCTCGCCGCTTCCACCTGGGGCGGGTCGTCAAAATGCAGCGTGCGGAAATAGGCGATCTCGAATTTGATGGAGACACCACCGCGCCCGCGATTCTGTTCCAGGATTTTGCTGACGAAGGCCAGGTATGCGGGAAAGGTTCCGGGTAATGCCTTCAACCCCGCCTGGGCGAGTTCGCCCTTCAGCTTCTTCTCCTGCATCGGAATATAGACGCCTTCATCGATGTTGCGTGCGGTCAACTCGCTGTTATCCAGAGGAAAGAGAAATGAGTCGACAAAGAAGACCCAGTGGAAACGCTTGGGGTCGAGGTAGTTCCCCATGGCGACCCGGTTGGCCATCATGGTCTCGACGTTGAGCTTGTCCAGGATCCGATCGAAGTATTGATAGCCCGGGTAGGTGCGGCGCAACTCCGCCTTTTTGGCCACCAGCCACTTGATGTGTTCCGGGCTGTTGTCGGAGAAGGGGTAGTCGAAGAGATCTTTGGAGGCAGCGATCAGTTCCGGATTATCCAGGTTCAGACGCAGCGGCGCATGCCCGGGCGGAGAGGCCATCGCGTCGACGTCACTATCTTCTGCGAAACCGGGATGGCCGTGATCGTCGAAGATGGCGATCTGGCGAATCTGCTGCAGCAGGCGGTCGTAGGTCTGCTGATATCCGGGAGCCATGTTCGGACTGGCCTGCCCCCACAGAGCACAAGAGGAAGCGAGCAAGAGAGCAATTGTCAGACGAGTCATTAACCTAGAGCCCCTTGAAAGCACCCCCATCCACCAGCAGGGTTTGACCAGTGATATACGACGCACGATCGGAGGCAAGCCACACAATCGCGTCGGCTAGCTCTTCCGGTTGGCCAACCCGCTTCAGAGGCACTTCTTCCACCAGGCGTGTTTCGAACTCCGCTGGGCTAATACCCAAATCCTGCGAGCGCTTACTGATGAGCTGTTTCAAGCGCTCGGTCGCGGTGTATCCGGGCCCCACATTGTTGACCGTAATGCCATCCTTACCAAACTCGTTAGAAAGGCTCTTGATCAAACCCAGAACTCCAGCGCGCACCGCATTCGAGTAAATAAGGTCGGGGACCGGCTGGCGCACCGTGACAGAGGTAATCGTCACCAGGCGGCCCCACCGGTTCTTCTGCATCCAGGGCAGAACCGCGCGGGCAAAGTGAACGATGCTCATGAAGTTCAGTTCCAACGCGCGCTGCCACTCCTCGGTGGTGGTAGCAAAGAACATCTTGGCCGGCGG
Source organism: uncultured Acidobacteriaceae bacterium (assembly GCA_963721125.1). Lineage (GTDB taxonomy): Bacteria > Acidobacteriota > Terriglobia > Terriglobales > Acidobacteriaceae > PALSA-350. The sequence goes on from CAVRHZ010000002.1 coordinate 2,127,611, forward strand.
TCCACCAGCGTTGGTCACGCAAACATCGACCCCGCCGAACTCCTGAGCAACGTGCTTCACAAACTCTTCGACCGCAGCAGCATTGGTCACATCCAGCGCCTCGGCGATGACCGGGACGGAATAGCGTTTAGCGATGAGCCCAGCCGCCGCATTCAGTTTGTTGGCGTCGCGCGAGCACATGGCCACTTTCGCGCCTTCGGCCGCGAATTTTTCCGCCGCCGCGCGGGCGATACCATCGCTCGAAGCAGCGACAATTACATTACGATTCTTTAGTCCCAGATCCACCTGGTTCCCTCCCGGTTACACCCTGACGAAGATAGGCGTCGTCTTTGTCGATCCAATCCTGGCGTGGGGGATTAAAGATGTCCAGGTCGACCGTATCCTCGAGCGCAATGGCCTCATGCGGCATATGGGGCGGAATGCAGAGCACTTCCCCGGCAGAGACCGTGATTTCCCGGCCATCGATATAGAAATGCAATGCGCCTTCAAGAATGTAGGTGACCTGCTCATTGTGATGACTATGCAGGGGCACTTTCGCACCCTTCTTAATCAGGACGCGCGCCACCATTACGTTGGTGCCCACGATCATTTGCCGGCCTATGACCGGGCTCATGGGTTCTACTTCGATGTCATTCCACTTGGTGTACTTTGCTTGAGCAACGGTTTCTGCCATGTCGTTTCCCCTGCAAAAGTTACCACAAATCGCGGGGAGTCATTCAGGAGTGCGGTTTTGCCGCGGCGCTCTTTACATCAGCCGTTCCCAACCATGTGACCGCGCCGAAGGCCCCGAGCCAGGAGCCTATCGCGGCAAAGACCACGTAGATGGGGTTGCCTGTGTAACTGATCACGGCAAACGCAGAGAGCAGATACCAGACGCTGCTCCAGCTGGCCGCGATGCTCCTACGGCGTGCGGCGACCGCAGCGGTAAAGAGTACATAGACCGCGTCCGTAGCCGCAGTGGACGCGACCACTCCTATGGCAATCAGCGGATTCGGCGCGTGGATCATTTGCTCTCAGGGCTGTAGGTTACACCAGAGTTCGCTGGGTCATCCTTGAAGAAGCGCCCTGAGGCGAGAGTAGCTGGACCGCGATCACGGCCAGCGGCACAAGATAGAAGATGGAGCCGATCACCCACATCAGAGCACCCGCCGCCGCCTGATCGGCCAGGGGCGAGATGTCAAAGACTCTTGGCGCCGCGGCATAACTGGGATAGAGCACCTTGCGGGAAAAGCTGAGGGATGCGGAATATGCAGTATTCACCAGGTCCGCGCCGACGAGATAGGGCAACAATGCCCAGCGGGACCCTCGGCTGACGCTTGGCCACGGCTGAATCAGAGGAAACCAGAAAAGTAATCCGGTGACCAGAAAGCAGACGTGTTCCACCGTATGCCAGCCATCCGAGCGCACCGCCAGTTCGTAGGCCGCGGGAACATGCCAGCCCAGATAGGCGATATCCATTGCCAGCCACGCGAAGACGGGGTGGGTGAGCAAGCGGAATAGCCGGTGCAACCACGCCATGCGAAAAAGAGGGCCAAGAACGCCGCCGAGCAGCCAACGCGGCAGCGAACGCAACAATGGGACCGCCGGAGCGCCCAGCAAGAGCAGCGGGGGCGCCACCGACATAAAGATCAGGTGCTGTGTCATATGGGCGGTCAGCAGCACGTCGTCCAGCGCATCGATCGGTGAACCGATAGCGATGTACAAAGAAAAAAGGCCGCCAAGAAAGCACAACGCGCGCCAGACGGGAAACAGGTGGGGCCGGGTGCGGCGAATTCTGCGAAAGCCACGGAGATAGAGCAGTCCGGACGCGACCAAGCCAGATGTGGCCCAAAAAGGAAACGACCATGAATTCCAAGCGGCTTGTGCTGCGGGTTCTGACATGGTGAGAAAAGTTTCTGAAAGTAGGTTCGTGGCCGGTTGAGCGTAACTGCAGGTCGCTACGCTCCAGTCGAGATGACAAAATTTAGATTGGTTCATCACCTCATCAGCTGTTATATGGGATCGAGAGGAGAACCGCAGATCCCTCCACTACGCTACGCTCCGGTCGGGATGACAATTTTGTTTGGGCACCCCCAAACCCAGCACCCAAACAGAATTGTCATCCCGACCGGAGCGTAGCGTAGTGGAGGGATCTGCGGTTTCTTCTTCCCTACCCACGGCTGGACGCCCTATTCAAGCCTTCTTTGGCTTGCGACACTCCACTATTTCGGAGGATCGAGCTCCCCAGTGCTCACATATTGCCGCGACGGATCCCGCGCCGGCCGTTGCCCCTCTGGATGCAGCGTTTCCAGGAAACTAACCAGCGCCGTTACCTCCGGCGGGGAAAGATTCTTCCCGTACGCCGGCATGTTTCCTCCTCCCTGCAGCACCTGTCGGACCAGTTGGTCATACGTCAGCCGTGTAGCCACGCCATCGAGCGCCGGACCGCGCTGGCCGCCCAAGCCACCGATCATGTGACAATTGCGGCACTGCTTTTCCTGAAAGACAATCTGGCCCTGCCTCCCCAACGGCGTCGCCCCATGAACATATTTCACCGGAACGATATCTCCACTCCAGGCCTCCATCTCCGGACTCCAGGGGGTGTAGGTTCCCAGGTGTTCGCACACCGCGAACCCAACCGCAAGCACCATGATCGAGAGCACCGCAATAGGCCGCCGGCGCCAGCTCTTCTCCCCTTCTCCGGCAAAGAACGGCAATGCCAACAGGAACAAGATACCCACGGCCGGAGCAATCAATATGAATGGCGTCTCCAGGTTCTCCGGCAGGAAAGAGAGAATCGTGTAAAGCCACAAGAAGAAGAAGTCCGGCTTGGGCACGGTCTGGATGATGGTTGGATCGGGAAACCCGGTCGGTCCAAAGGGCCCCAAAAACACCGCGCATAGCGCCACTGCAGCCAGGATCGCTGCGGAAAATATCATATCTTTCCACACCGCGCCAGGTACGAACGGCATGCCGTCCTTTTGCGTCAGCTCATGGTACTCCTGAATATAAGTGCTGCGCCGGACGACCCGCCCGGGCATGGGCCAATCATTGATGCCCAGACCCACCACCATCCAGATGTGCAGCGCTGCGAAGCCCAGCATCAATCCGGGAATAACAAAAACGTGCAGGGCAAAGAAGCGGGTCAACGTAGGACCCGCGATGATCGGCCCCCCTAACAGCAGGTTGACCCCCGCACCGCCGATAATAGGGATACGGGATACGATCGACGCGCCAATGCCCAGACCCCAATACGCATCCTGGTCGAAACGCATCACCTGCCCGGTGAATGCCATGCCCAATGTCATCAACAGCAAAAACACGCCCAGGATCCAGGTGAGTTCACGAGGAAACTTGTAAGCGCCAAACAGGAACACCTGGCACATGTGGATCAGCACCACGGCGACCATGAAGTTCGAACCCCAGCCGTGCATCGCGCGCAGGAACCAGCCCAGCGGCAGCTGATGGTTCAACACCTGCAGACTGTTCCAGGCCTCGCCCGCCGAGGGTACATAGACTATGGCCAACAGGATGCCGGTAACGATCTGTAACATTAACAGAACGAAACTGGCGCTGCCGAAGACGTACCACCAGCTGGCTGTGTTCTTCGGTACCGGATGGAGAACCGTATCCTTGATCGGCCCTTCCAACTTCAACCGGAATTCTAACCAGTCGTAAGTACGTTTCAACCAGTGCATGCGGAGCTCTCTTTCCGTACCGACGCGCTGTTCGCCAACGTGGGCATCTGGCCGCCATCGATCATCAATTTGCCGTTTTGCACTTTGTAGTCATATTCAAAAAGACCCCGCGGTGGCGGTCCCGCGGCCCGCGAGCCATCGGCGTAATACACCCCGCCATGGCATGGGCACATAAACAGCTCCGACTGGGGAAACCAGCGCACCGGGCAGCCCAGGTGGGCGCAGTTGATGGCGAATACCTGAAACTTCTGCTCGTCGGTCCGGCGGACCCAGCAGGCAGCCTTGGCGGTGGCGCCATCCCACGGCATGCTCTTGGGGTTGATGAAGCTGGCCAGCCGCGTCTGTCCCAGGGCAAATTGACCAACATCACCCAAATCGATCCAGGAATTGTAACCGCCATTCTTGCGAATGGGCCCCAGCAGGTAGCCCACAACCGGGATGGCGACTAACAGGGCGACCGCGCCGTTGAGCAGAGCGCCGATCGACACCAATACCCACCGCCTGGTTACTGCTGCCTTGTCGTCGCTCATTGCCCGCCTCCTGCGGTCTTGTTTTGCTGTACGCCGGGGCGCTGGCTGGAGAGCCAGCCCACCACATCGGTCACTTCCTGATCGCTCATCGGATGCCCAGGCAAATCGTTTCTCCAATCAGGCTGGCCGATATCCGGCCGCCCGGCAATCACCACCGTGCGTAGGACCTGGTCACTTACCAGCGCCAGGAAGTCCGGCTGGGTAATCGAGCCCGCTTTGCTTTTTCCTGGTGCTCCGGCAGCCCCGTGGCACGAAGCGCAGTAGGTGGTGTAAACCTGCTGGCCGTGCACCGCATCAGCCGGCCTGGCGGCCTTGTAGGCCGGCGGGTTCGCGCCCTCGAGAGTGCCTGCCTTGAACCAGGCGGCGCGCATACCGCTCACCAGCGCGTCCACCTGCTGGTCGGTCAACATGCCCCCGGCACTGATCGCGAAAGGGGGCATATGGGTCCCCGGCTCGCCGTTGGCAATCGTCTGACGGAGAATCTGCTCATCCACCAGCGCCTGATACGCGGGATTAGCCAGCGGGTAAGACGGTCCGTTCATTCCCTGGGCGCCATGGCAACCGGAGCAGTTCTGGGCGTAGAGCGTAGAAAAGTCCAGCACTGAATCGGGATTCGGAACCAACGGTCCGGGTTTGGGATGGCCGGGAAGCTGGCCGCAGCCAACCACAGTCAAACAGGAGACCAGCATGAGCAGGCGTGCCTTCACTTCGGTCCGTCCTCCCGTTGATCTTGATCCATCATTCCCGGTGTTTCCAATCCCACGCGTGCGACAAAGGGCAGATATTGCTCGGTGCGGATGTGGATTTGCTTCCCCACGACCCAGCCGGCCACTAGCCCGAAGGCCACCTGGGAGGCCACAAACCACACCCAATCGATGCGCGCATCAAGATACGGGTTGATCAAACCCAGGGTGGCATGCAACACACCTGTCCATAGCAACGGGGCGATAATGCCCCCCAGCAACACCGGGTGGCGCGGCAACATGGGGAGCATGGCCCCGTAGAGCAGGCCGACCAGCAGCGAGCCCACGACATGGATGACAGTGGCAAAGACCAGCGCACTGAGACGGAAGTGCGTGATCTCCGCCATGGTGGGATTCGACCAGCCGGCTACTCCAGCTCCTCCCAACAGATTTACCGTGTACCAGATACTGTGGTAACGGATAATGCCGTAGAGGAGCGCGGGCACGATCATGGCGGCGCCGCCTGCGATGCCCCCCTTCACCCCCGCTATCACTGAGGGGGTGTGGACCGGCAGGTGTGCGCGATGGCTTTCGTCGACTTCAATACGAGCAACCTTGGTGCGTATGCTCGTGTATTCGAACTTCTGCACCTTGATCGGCACGGCAATATGCTGGGCATGGGGCCAAACTTGAAAGAACCATCCCACGCACCCGGCAACGATGAGCACCGCCCCGAGGATGCTTATGCCCACGTTTGTCACCAGCCCGGCGAAGGCAAAGGTCAGGCCAAGGGCCAATACCAGCGGCCATGCGGTAGGCGTAGGCAGTTGTATTACTTCATCGGATATGCCGTTGTGTGCCCCTGGCTCTTCCATTGCTTCTCTTCTCTTTCTTCTCAGCGGCCAATAATGTAGACGACTGTAAACACCACGACCCAGACACCATCGACAAAATGCCAATAGAGCGAAAGCACCTCGAGCTGTTTCGAGTGCTCACTCTTGAGCTTCCCGGTGAGGGAAAAGACTAGCACGATAAAAAGCAAGGTCAGGCCGACGATGACGTGGCTGGCATGCAAGCCGACCAGAGAGTAGAACGTGGTCCCAAAGAGATTGGTGCTGATGGTCAGCCCATCGTGATAGATCAACTTATTCCATTCGAGCCCGGTGCCACCGAGAAAGATCGCGCCCAAAACCAGGGTGATCGCCCACCACAGGCTGAAGGCTCCCATCGAGCCTTTCTTCAGCGCCCGTTCCGCTATCCATATGGTGAAGCTGCTGGAGAGCAGACATACCGTGTTAAAGATGGGGAGCTCCAGAACCTGGCGCGGCTGCGGCCCGGAGACGCTCTTGCCTATGTAATAGAGATAGGCAACCACAAAAATAGTGAAGATCGCGCTCTCGGCAACAATCAGAGCCGCCATGGCGACGGTGCCGTGGTAGGGCAAGACCCACTCTTCGTTGGCTGCTCTGTGAGCCAGGGGAATCGTGCTGGCGCTCATCCTCTATATATCCTCGACGATCAGAATCAGTCGTACCGTGAGTCCGGATCTTCCGGGTGCTTCAGGTCCCACAACGGTCGGCGGCTGGCCACCACCGGCGCGCTGGCAAAGTTGTACTCGGGCGGCGGCGATGTCGTCGCCCACTCTAGCGTCCAGGCATCCCAGGGGTCCGGGCCCGCGTCTGGGCCTTTGAAGTACGAATACACCATGTTGTAGGCAAAGATCAGCGTGGCCACTCCCTGAATCAAGCCTCCGATGGAAACGATCATGTTCCAGTTGTCCCAGCCGCGGCCAGGTTCATACGTGTAGATACTCCTCGGCATGCCCAGTAGCCCGGGGATGTGCATCAGGTCGAAGCACAGGTGGAAGCCGATCACAAACAGCCAGAAATGCCACTTGCCCAGCCGCTCGTTGAGCATCTTGCCGGTCATTTTTGGGAACCAGTAGTAAAACCCTCCGAAGAAACAGAAAACGATGGCCCCCACCAGGACATAGTGGAAGTGAGCGATGACGAAATAGGAGTTGTGCAGTTGCCAGTTCCAGGGGGCGACGGAGAGCATGATTCCGGTCAAGCCGGCGAACAGAAACTGAATCAGGAAAGCAGTGCAGAAAAGCATGGGCGTGGCAAAACGTATCTTGCCTCCCCACATGGTGGCGATCCAATTAAAAATCTTGATGCCGGTGGGAACGCCGACCAGTGAGGTCGAGAGCACGAAGAATGCGTTCTGCGCCGAGGTCATGCCCACGGTGAACATATGGTGCGCCCACACGCTCAGCGAAATCAAACCTATGCCGGCTGATGCGGCCACCATCGCCGGGTAGCCAAAGATCGCCTTGCGGGAGAAGACAGGAATCACTTCGTTAGCAATGGCAAACGCCGGCAACACCAGCACGTAGACCTCGGGGTGGCCAAAGATCCAGAAAAAGTGCGCCCAGACAACCGGCACGCCCCCTGCTTGAGAGTCGAAGAAGTGACCGCCGAGATAGCGGTCGATGGTCAGCATGATCTGCGCCGCGGTCAACGGGGTGATGACGATCAGGATCATTCCCGAAACCACCAGGTAGAGCCATACCAGCAAGGGCATGCGAAACAAGGTCATGCCTTTGCAGCGCATCGAGATGGTGGTGGCAATTATGTTGACCGCGGCGCCCACCGTGCCGAATCCGGAGACGATCAGCGACAACGCCCAATAGTCCGTGCTATGTCCGCGAGAAAATGCACGCTCGGTAAGCGGCGCATACGCCCACCAGGTCACATCGGGCGCGCTGCCGGCGCCTTGCAGGCCTACTCCGCCAATGAAGCTGTAGTACAGCATCAGGCCGCCCAGTGCGGTCATCCAGAAGCTGAAGGCATTCATCCGGGGAAACGCCATATCCCTGGCGCCGATCATCAGGGGAACCAGGTAATTGGCAAATCCGATAATCAGCGGCATTCCCATCAGAAAAACCATGGTCGTGCCGTGCATGGTGAAGATGCGGTTGAAAACCTCAGGGGCAAGAAAATTGTTGTGGGGTACGGCGAGCTGAATGCGGAGTAAAATCGCCTCGAAGCCCCCGACCAGCAAAAAGATCACGGCGTAGCCGATGTACATCAAGCCAATCTTTTTGTGGTCGACCGTGGTCACCCAATCGGTCACCTGATCGAGCCACGTCCCATGCGCCTCTCTCGGCGGAGTGAGGTCGACGGCGCTCCCAATAGGTAGAGTCGAATCAGCCATTCGAAAAACTCCTGTCTGTACTGGCCCGTGTCCCGGTTACTTCAAGGTATCGAGGTAAGCTACGATCTTGTCGATTTGGTCATCGCTCAATTGCATCGCAGGCATCAGGCTTCCTGGCTTGACATAGTCCGGATCTTTGATCCACAGCTTGAGATTGGCCGGGGTATTGTCAGCCGCTCCGGAAGCAAGCGTGTCGCGGCTCATAAAGTGAGTAAGGTCTGGTCCAAACTGTCCCTGCGCGGCAGTGCCGCGCACCACGTGGCAACTGACGCAGGATTGCGACTCGAAAAGCTGCCTGCCTTCGGCAACCGCCGGATCCTGAACCGCCGGCTGCTGCTGATTTTTCACCCAGGCCGCGAAATCTTCCGGGGTCTGCACGTAGACGCGCAGCAGCATCTTCGCATGTTCCACTCCGCAGAACTGGGCACATTGGCCCACGTACATGCCGGGTTTATCCGGATTGAACCACAGGTGGTTGACCTGGTTGGGGAACATGTCGATCTTACCGCTCAACTCAGGAACCCAGAAGCTGTGAACCACATCGGCGGAGAGCAAGTTGACCGAAGTGGTGATGGGAACCTGCCCGGTGCTAAGCGGTACATGCAGCTCATTGGCCGTCGTGAAACCCAATTTATTGTAGTGAAACTCCCACCAGAATTGATGGCCTACGGCATCGACATCCAGGGCCGTAGGTGGCATCTTCTGATCCTGAATGGCAAACAGAATGCGTGCCGTGGTGAAAAAGAGGACCACAACAATCAGGACAGGGATCACGGTCCAGGCCAACTCGATCTGGGTGCTGCCGTAGATTTGCGGCGGCTCGCTGTCGTCGTTGGGATCACGCTGCCGGAAGCGGACCACGACGTATAACCAAAGGGAGGCGACTACGATAAAAATCGCTCCCGTTATTTGCATCACAAAAAGCGACAAATGGTGGATCAACAACGCCGGACCGGAGTGCGGCTCGAAGATGCTCGGAGTCTGATGGACGATTGTGTCCGTGGGCACAGCCCAAGCTGCGTGTCCAGCGTTGCTCAACAGCAGCAGCAACGCATAAACGGCTGAGCCGGGCCCCTTACGCTGCAGCCACCCTCCGGACATGATTGCGGATCCTCCTCCCGCCCAAAGAAAACTTATTGTAGCGCTCTCCGTCGGCTGACCGTATGAATAGTTCGCCGCTTCGTTCACGCACGGCCCAATGCGATTGAACCTTTGATGCACGCGAAAGCAATTCGGACCCTTGGTACACTGCGAAAATGAAACGCCTGATTATCAACGCAGACGACTTTGGTCTCGCGCCAGGCGTCAACCGGGCAATTGTGGAACTGCAGCAGGCTGGAGCCCTCAGCTCCACCACATTGATGGCCACGGCTCCCTACTTTTCTCCCGCCGTTTATCTGGCCTTTGCGCAACCCGCGTTATCCGTCGGCTGCCACATTGTATTGGTAGACGGCTCTCCGCTGCTACGTCCGGACGAGGTGCCTTCCCTGCTCGACCCCCGTCGCCCGGCATCGGTATCTCTGCGCCCCACGGTGGGAAGTTTTTTTCGTGACCTGGTGCGTGGCCGCATTCGTGAGCAGGAAATCCAGGCCGAGGCCATCGCCCAGATACGGCGCATTCAATTGAGCGGGGTCACCGTAAGCCACATCGACTCGCACAAACATATCCACGCGTTTCCCCGTGCGCTGGCTCCCCTGCTGCGGGCGGCGAAGCACTGCGGCGTCGACTGCGTGCGCAATCCCTTCGAACCCTGGTGGAGTCTGCGCGCCACGCGGGTTGTCAGCACGTTGCGCTGGGCGCAACTGCACGCCATGCGGAGCCAGCGCCGGGCCTTCTCCAGGCTGATCAAGGAATACGGCATGTTGACGGCCGACGGGGCGATCGGCGTTCTAGCCACCGGGAATCTCGATGAGCTTGCACTCCGTTCTATGCTGCAGGCTATGCCGAGCGGCACCTGGGAGCTGGTCTGTCATCCGGGATACCGCGACCGCGCGCTGGAGCAGGCGCACACTCGCCTGCTTTCCTCGCGAGACACAGAACGTAGCGCGCTGCTCGAGGTCATTCCCGAAACGGTCAGAAAGGACCCGGAGCTGCTGCTCACCGATTTTCATGAGGTCGGCGCGCGAGCATAGGTTAAGGTCTAGAGTGAAACCGCAGGTGCCTCCGCTCCGCTACCCCGGATTTCCTGTTGAGGTTGGTGGCGTTGGCGAACTGCATGCGGCTTTCCTTACTGAAAGCCGCACACGCGGTTGCGGTCAGTGCCGCGTAGCAGGAAATCCGGGTACGCTCCGGTCGAGATGACAAATCTGTTTGGACACTAGCATCTCGACGCCTAAACAAAATTGTCATCCCGACCGGAGCGTAGCGTAGTGGAGGGATCTGCGGTTTCAGTTGGCTGGGTCAAGGGGTTGTGAGAATGAAAATCGGCATTACGTGTTATCCGACCTACGGCGGAAGCGGCGTGGTCGCGACCGAACTCGGCATCGAACTGGCAGCGCGCGGCCACCAGGTGCACTTCATCACCTATTCGCAACCCTTCCGGCTCACCGGGCGCGAAGAAGGCATCTTCTATCACGAGGTGCCGGTCTCGAATTACCCGCTCTTCGAGTACCCGCCCTACGACCTGGCGCTGGCAACGCGCATGTCCGAGGTGGCCGAATATTATGAACTCGACCTGCTTCACGTCCATTACGCAATTCCCCACTCGGTGTGCGCCCTACTCGCCCGCCAGATGCTGGCAAAACGCAGACATCTGCCCTTTGTGACCACCCTGCACGGTACCGACATTACCCTGGTGGGACTCGACCGGTCGTACTTGCCCATTACGCGCTTCGGTATCGAAGAGAGCGACGGCGTTACCTCAATATCAAATTACCTGCGCGAGAAAACGGTGCACGATTTCGGCATCCTACGGCCGATCGAGGTCATACCCAACTTCGTCAATTGCGACGAATACAAGCCCCTGGGCGAAAGCCGCGCGGACGCCCGTGCGCGATTCGCCGACCCCGAAGAAAAGATCCTGATCCATCTCTCGAACTTCCGTCCCGTCAAGCGCATTCTCGACGTGGTGCAGGTCTTTTCCCGAATCGCACAAGAGATGCCGGCACGGCTGTTGATGGTCGGCGACGGTCCCGACCGCTCCTCGGCAGAGTGGCTGGTCAACAGCAAGGGCCTGCAGAACCGGGTCGACTTTCTGGGCAAGCGGGAGCGCGTCCACGAACTGCTGCCGGTAGCCGACCTGATGATCATGCCCAGCGAACTGGAGTCCTTCGGCCTGGCGGCACTGGAAGCCATGGCCTGCAAGGTTCCCACCATCGCCACCCGGGTGGGCGGCGTGTCGGAGTTGATCGACGACGGCGTGACCGGCCGGCTGTTCGCCGTTGGCGATGTCGACGCCATGGCCGCCGCAGCGATCGAATTGCTGGCCGACGATGCCCGTCTCGCTGCTATGGCCGACGCCGGCCGCAAAGCAGCCCAGGATCGCTACTGTGCGTCGCGCATCATTCCTGTATACGAGAAGTACTACGAGAGGGTGCTGGCGCGCGCTGAGGTCTGATCCGCCAGCACCAGTACGTTGGGCGCCATCGGTATCTCCAGGGTGACGCGCGTTCCCCGTCCGGGCCGGCTGAATACTTCGAAGCGGGCGCTGTTGCCGTAGAGCACTTCCAGCCGCTCGCGCACATTGCGCATGCCGATGCCCGCGCCCCGGCTGGGAAAGCCCACCTCCCGCGCCCGGCCGTCCGCCATACCCACGCCGTCGTCTTCTACCTCGACGATCATCTTGGCGCCCTGGATCCGGCTGCGCAGGGTGATGGTTCCTCCTTGCAGGCGCGGCTCCAAGCCATGCTTGATGCTGTTTTCGATCAGCGGCTGCAGCAGCATGCAGGGGACAAGCAGTTCCAAGGTTGCGGGATCAATCTCCTTCACTACGCGCAGCTTCTCCGCCCCAAAACGCACCACTTCAATGCCCAGGTAGTCGTCGGTAAAGGTCAGCTCTTCGCGGAAAGGCACGTAGGCGTCGTGATCCTTGAGCAGCGCGCGCAGGATGTTGCCTAACTGCACGATCATCTCCCGCGCCATCTCCGGCCGGAAGCGGACCAGCGAAGCGATGGAATTGAGGGTGTTGAAGAGGAAGTGCGGGTTGATTTGCCGCTGCAGGGCATCGAAGCGCGCCTCCAGCACCAACCGCTTCTGCTCCTTGAGCTTTATCTCGATACGGCTCGAGTTCCAGATCTTGATCGGGATAGCCACGACGACTGCGGGGCAGACGTAAATTGCGAGCTTAACCGCCCAGCCGCGCGCATTCAAAGTGAATAGTAGCCCGGGATAAAGGTCCGCTATCCACATACGGACCATCTGCATTCCGACAATCAGCATGAGCAGCAGGATCTGGCGATCGAAGCGTGGCTCGAGCAGGTTCCGCCGTACCCAGCGGTAAATGCTGAGATCGACGAAGGGAGAAAACGACCATACCTCTTCCGGCTCCACGGCGCGCCCGTACAGGCCGGAAACAATGGCCACGGCCAACAAAAAGGGCAGGGTCAGGTATTCGTGGTGCAGCATGGCGGGGATGGAGAGCACCGCTCCTCCGAACATCGCGGAGAACGGGCCTAACAGGATGCCCAGGATGATGACGGTTTCGAAGCTGATATCGGCGGCATAGAAGTTCTGCACCGTGAAGCGAATCCACACGCCCAGGGTGAGCGGGATGCAGAGGAAGGCCAGCAATCCAAGGGTCTGACCGGTGGTGCGGCGCTCGGCAAACAGGAGACGCTGAAAAGTAAGCGCCCGGGCAGTCACCGCCGAAACCGCCGCGGCCACACCCAGCTTGATCAGCAGTGATATGAGGACGAGCTTAGGCTCATACACGCTCTTACTTTACGCCAGTTTCCCCCGCTGGACATGAGGCCGCCAAAGAGGCTCTAATTAACTATGCCGTTGGAAAGTGTCAAGAAAGTGGCGGATGCGGACTTCCCTACCCGTTGGGGTCATTTCCGCATTCTGGGCTTCGAAGGTTTGCGGGTCGATCCGGAACCATGCGGACCGGGGATGACTGCCGTCAGCAGGAAGATCGAAGGGGCGATCGCGCTGGTGTTGGGCGATATCTATAGTCAGCCCCCAGTGGTGCGGGTTCACTCCCAGTGCCTTACTGGCGATGTCTTCGGTTCTCTGCGCTGCGATTGCAGGCCGCAGTTGGAGCTGGCGATGCGCATGATCGCCGAGGCCGGGGCGGGCATCCTGCTCTACGAACAGCAGGAGGGCCGGGGCATCGGACTGATGGCCAAGTTGCGCGCCTACGAACTGCAGGATCAGGGGCTGGATACGGTCGAAGCCAATCTAAGACTCGGGTACAAGCCCGACTGCCGCGAGTTCGAGCTGCCCGCGGAGATTCTGAAACTGCTGAAGGTGACCTCGGTACGGCTCATCACCAATAACCCGGAGAAGGTCGAGGCTCTGGAGTCGGTGGGTATTCGGGTGGTGGAACGCATTTCCGCCGAGGTCGAGCCGCTGGATAGCTTCGAGCGCTATGTCCAGGTCAAGCAGGAGAAGATGGGCCACATTGTGGACCGCATCCCGGAGCTGAACTAACCGCGTTGCGCCAAGATCACCTTAGCGGTAGTGATGGCCTGCCCTACATGGCGTTGCGTGTGCTCCGCGGCGTGGATCAGTAGCCCTGTGAGGTTGGTGGGCAGTCCCTTGCGCCCGATGCTCACCGGTCGATCAAGCGGTTGGCGGACGATGGCGTCCAGACGTTGACGTGTCCGCTCCAGGCTTTCTTCCAATTCGCTGAAGATGGATTCGCGGGTTCCGTCGCCATCCTTTTCACTGGCTAGCGCGGCGAATTGTTCCGGGCTCAGCGGAGCACCCTCCGCATAGGTGCAAAAGCGATCCAGGCTGCGGGCTATGTGCCGCAACTGAAATGCGACCGAGGGCAGATGGAAGGGGCGGGCGTGAACTTCGCGGTCGTCCAAGTCACGACACCACCTGGCGGTGTCTTCCTGGGCCATCTGCAGCGAGTGGAGCAGCGCTCGCTGCACTATCGGCACATCGGTGAGGGTGCCTCGCAGCCATGGTTCTGTCATTTCACTTTGTCCCGGTGGAGGACCGACGGGTGCCCCATATCTCGCTTGTTTTTCGCGAGATGTGGGGCACCCGCCGGTTCGCTGGTAGGGACAAATCTAAAGGTAGTTGATCACGGGGTTCGTTGGTAAGGACAGATTCTCAAGACGGTTCACCCGGAATTCGTTGGTTGGTTCAGATCTACAGGCCGTGCGATTGGCGAAACTCCCTCACCACTTGCGCCGGATCACGATGCTGCCCGTCGACGGCCTCGTTCATGGTCTGCATTTCCTCGGCGGTGATCTTGCCTGCCAAGCTGGCAAAAGCAACCCTCAGCTTCGGCCACCGGTCGAGGGCCTCCTGCCTCACCAGTGGAACCGCCTGGTAGGGAGGAAAGTAATGCTTGTCGTCCTGAAGGACTGCCAGGTGAAAGGCTTTGATGGGGCCGTCGGTCGAGTTACCGGCGATGATGTCTACCTGGCGCCCATTCAGCGCCCGGTAGAGCAAACCCAAATCCATGAGCTGGGGTGAGCCGTCGAACTTCAAGCCATAGGCTTGTTTCAGGCCTGGTAAGCCGTCCGGCCGCTGTTCAAATTCATAACCCACCCCAAGCTTCCACTGCGGGGTGTAACGCGCCGCCTGGCTCAGCGTAGTCAAGTGAAGTTCCTGGGCCTGCTGGCCCCGGATGACCATGGCGAAGGTGTTCTCAAATCCCAACGGTTCCGTAACCACCACTTGGTAGCGCTCCTGGTAAAGCCGCCGTACCGTCTCCAGTACCCGCTGCGGATCCTTATCCACCGGCTGCTTCAGAATGGCGGTGAGCGCGGTCCCGGTGTACTCGACATAGGAGTCGATGCGGCCTGCAATCAAGGCCTGGTTGCAAATATAGCTACCGGCGAGATAAAAGCGGCGCTCGACCTTCATCCCGGTGACCGCCTCGATTTGCTGGGCCAGCAGTTCGCCTAGAACCACCTGCTCGGTAAAGTTCTTGGCTCCGATCACCGGATAGTCCGGACGCGGCGGAGAACAGGCGGCAATGGCCAGCAGCATGAGACTGGCACAACCGGCAAGGCCGTACTTCACGTGCGCCCCGGGGACGGAACCCGCAAGCGGCTCTCCACCCATCCCAGCCCGGTATCAGCTGCAATCGCCAACAGGGCTGCGGGGATCGCTCCGGCCAGTACCAGCCGGTTGTCGACAGAAGCCACGCCGCGGAAAATAAATTCGCCCAGGCCCCCGGCTCCCACCGCGGCCGCGATGGTGGCAATGCCCACCGCCAGCACGGTCGCGGTGCGCAATCCGGCGAGGATGAAGCCGGCGGCCAAAGGAAGCTCTACCTTCAGCAGTCTCTGCCGGTCCGTCATCCCCAGGGCTTTCGCCACCTCCAGTACCGTGGGATCGACGCCCTCAATGCCCGCGTAGGTATTGCGCACGATGGGCAGCAGCGCATAGGCCGTCAACGCGGCAATGGCAATACGAGCCGCACGCTCGCCAATCCACGGCAAGGGCAAAAGGAAGCCGAAGAGGGCCAGGCTGGGAATGGTCTGAATGATATTGACTACACCCAACACCGGTTTTGCCCAACCCGGATGGCGCGTGAGCCAGATGCCTGTCGGCACACCGATGGCCGTCGCCAACAGCATCGCGTTCCCGGTCAGCCACAGATGCTCCAGGGTCAGCTCGACGATCTGCCCGCCGTTTTGCGCCAGAAAACCAGGCATCAGTTCACCGCTTCCCTGCCGCGATGCACGGCGCGCACGTAGGCCTGCACGGCCGGAATCTGCGAGTGGAGAAATTCCCCTGCTGGAAGGTTCGCTGCCACCTTGCCGCCCTCCAGCAATACGATGTGCGAGGCCAGGTAGAGCGCCTCGTCCAGATCGTGGGTGATCAGCAGCACGGTCTTATGGAGGCGCAGCAGCAGTTCGCGCAGCATGTCTTGCATTTCCGCCCGGGTCAGGGGGTCCAGTGCGCCGAAGGGCTCGTCCATCAGCAGCAGTTTGGGTTCCGCTGCGAGTGCCCGCGCCAGACCGACGCGCTGGCGTTGTCCACCCGAAAGCTGATAGGGCAGGCGGCGGGCAAAGGTCGCGTAGTCTAAGCCAACCTGGGTAAAGAGTTGGCGCGCACGCCCTGCGATCTCCTGCTTGGGACGGCCCCCGATTTCGAGCACGGCGCCGATGTTGCGCTCGGCGTGGAAGTGGGGAAAGAGGCCCGTCTCCTGGATGACGTACCCAATGGACCGCCTCAGGGCGATGGGATCCCAATCTGTGGTGGCTTTGGCTTCCACCATTACCCGTCCCGCGGTGGGCTCGATCAGGCGATTCACCATGCGCAGCAGCGTGGTCTTTCCCGAGCCGCTGCGCCCTAGGAGTGCGGTGGTGGAACCCTGGGCAATCTGCAAGCTGACGCCGTCCAGGATGACGCGTCCGTCAGGCGTGGTGAGACCGACCTGCTCGAAAGCAATAGCCGGCTCGGGCGCCTCGATCGTCAAGAGCTGGGCGGCTCCACGTCGACCCCGTCCATTTTGAGCGGCGGAGCTCCTTTGACCCGCACCATGGTGATCTTGGTGAAGCCTTCTCTGAAGCTGGGCGGACGCAAGCGCTCTGCCATCTTGCGCATGACGTCATCGCTGACCGTGCGCTCCCGGCGGCTGTTCCGCTCCATGCATACTTCCAACGGAACGTCGAAGAAGACCGCTTGCGCCTCATAGCCAAAGCTCTTCGCCATCTTGATCCATTGCCGCCGCTCGTGAGCAGAAAGATTGGTGGCGTCCACGTAGTTCCACGGCATCTTGGCGATCAGCCGCGCGCGCAGCAGCGAACGCAGGGTGGAAAAGACCAGCCCCTGGTAGCGCTGTTCGGTGATGTCGTCGAAGAGGATACTGCGCAGCATGTCGCTCGAAAGCGGGGTGACTCCGCGGCGTTTGAACCACGTAGTTTTGCCGGAGCCGGGCAAGCCGATGGCCAGCACCACGTAGCCCTTGAGATCTTTCTGGCTGGCCGACGGCGCCTCGGGAGGAGGTACCGAGGGTGATTCCGGCTGCGTTTCCACTACCAGTTTTCCATCTCCCGGCCCCGCTGACGCTGCCGCCGGCACGTGAACTACAGCAGGTTCGACCGCGGGTGCGGCCTCGACTGGCTCGCTGGCAACCGGGTCGGTCACGGCAGAACTGTCACCCACGCTGACCTCAGCAGGCCCGGGCATCCGATTGCGTTTGTCTTCTGGGTACATAGGCTGTAAGGGCGTCGGCTGGTTGGCTGGAATCTCCTGGCCGATTTTCCCGGTCGATTCCGAGTCATTCGCTCCGCGCTTGCCACGTCGTCTCATTAGGGCGCGCATCCATTCGCGCATGATGAGGATTTAAACAAAATTCTGCCATGGCAGCAAATGGCCTGCTTCCTTTCGCGTTGCCGCTCTTTGGTACACTCAAGATTCGCGCTCATCGCGCGAGGACAAGACAATTGCTCCCGCACCCACGACATAGAAACCCTGACCCACCTTCAAGGAGATCTCAAACTTTATGGCTGTAAAGGTTGGCATCAACGGCTTTGGCCGTATTGGCCGCAACGTTTTTCGCGCGGCACTCGGAAATCCTGCAATTGAATTTGTGGCAGTGAACGACCTGACCAGCCCGGCAACGCTGGCCCACCTGCTCAAGTACGATTCCATCCTGGGCAACCTGCCCAACACCATCACCGCAGGCGATGACTTCATCACCGTCGACGGCAAGAAGCTCAAAGTATTCGCCGAGCGCGATCCCGCCAAGCTTGACTGGTCCTCGACCGGCGCTGAAGTGGTCATCGAATCCACCGGCCATTTCACCGACGCCACCAAGGCCAAGGCCCACCTGCAGGGAACGGTCAAGAAGGTCATCATCTCCGCGCCTGCCACCAACGAGGACCTGACCATCGTGCTGGGCGTGAACCAGGATAAGTACGACCCCAAGAAGCACAACGTCATCTCCAACGCCTCCTGCACCACCAATTGCCTGGCGCCGTTGGCCAAGGTGCTCAATGACACCTTCGGCATCGCCTCCGGCATCATGACGACGATCCACAGCTACACCAACGACCAGGTGATTCTGGACTTTCCGCACAAGGATCTGCGCCGCGGGCGCGCGGCCGCTCTCTCCATGATTCCCACGTCGACCGGCGCGGCCAAGGCTCTGCACCTGGTGGTGCCGGAGCTCAAAGGCAAACTGGACGGCTTCGCCATCCGCGTACCCACGCCCAATGTCTCGGTCGTGGACCTGACCTTCACTTCAGAAAAGCCGGTGACCAAGGAAGCGATCAACGAGGCGCTCAAGGCTGCGGCGGACGGGCCAATGAAGGGCATCCTGGGCCTGGAGAACAATGAGCTGGTCTCCAGCGACTTCAAGGGAAACCCACTTTCCTCGATCGTCGACAGCCCTTTGACCAAGACCGTTGGCAGCAACATGGCTAAGGTCATCAGCTGGTACGACAATGAGTGGGGCTACTCGAACCGGGTGAAGGACCTGGTGCTGTTCCTCGAGAAGGCAGGGCTCTAAGGCAGCAGGTCTCGCGCAGCAATGCGCGAGACCTGCCAACGATCAGAGGCGGCTCTCGTAAGACTTCTTGAGGGGAACTCCCATGGCGAAACTTTCCATCCGCGACCTGGAGCTGAACAACAAATATCTCTTTGTTCGCGTTGATTTCAATGTGCCGCTCTCCGAGAGCGGTCTCCAGATTCTCGACGATACGCGGATCAAAGAGACCTTGCCCACGCTCGAGTACGCGCTGCGCCATCACGCCAAAGTGATCGTGGCCTCGCACCTGGGGCGTCCCAAAGGAAAACCAAATCCCAAATACAGCCTGCGGCCGGTGGTGGACCGGCTGCGCACGCTGCTCGATCACGCGCTGGGTGAGTCGGTTAATGTTGCCTTCTCCCCTGATTGCGTGGGGGACGTGGCTACGGAGCTGGCGCGGCAACTGGAGTCGAGGCAGGTGCTGCTGCTGGAGAATTTGCGTTTCCACGCAGGAGAGGAAGCCAACGACCCGCACTTCGCACGACAACTCGCGAACCTTTGCAACGTCTATGTAAACGACGCATTCGGGAGTGCTCACCGGGCGCACGCTTCGACCGAGGGCATCACTCATTTCGTCTCTCAGTCCGCAGCCGGGCTGCTGTTGGAAAAAGAGCTGAACTACCTGGGCAAAGCCCTGGAAGCTCCGGAGAAGCCTTTTGTGGCCATCCTTGGCGGGGCCAAGGTCTCGGACAAGATAGAGGTGATCCACAACCTGCTGAGCAAGGTCGACGCCCTGCTCATCGGTGGTGGAATGGCTTACACCTTCCTCAAGGCCAAGGGACAAGATGTAGGCAAGTCCCTGGTGGAAGCCGACAAGCTGGAAGTGGCTCGAGAGGCGCTCAAAGAAGCCGAGGAAAAAGGAGTACGTTTTCTGCTGCCCGTGGATCATGTGCTGGCCGATAAATTCGCAGCCGACGCGCGGACTCAAATCTTCGAGGGAGATGGTCCATTCCCTGCTGATTGGATGGGGCTCGACATAGGCCCCGCGACGGTCGAGCTGTTTACCACAGAAATCGCGCGCGCCCGCACCATCGTCTGGAACGGGCCTATGGGCGTCTTTGAGATGCCGGCCTTCGCCCCCGGCACTACGGCCATTGCGGAAGCGCTGGCGGAAAATGCGGCCGCTATTACCATCGTGGGCGGCGGCGATTCCGTATCGGCGGTGAAACAGGCTGGGGTGGCGGACAAGATCAAGCACATATCCACTGGTGGGGGCGCTTCGCTCGAGTTTCTCGAAGGTAAACGGCTTCCGGGGGTTGAGGCTCTCTCGGAAGCACCCGGCTCGTAGACCATGGCTGTGGTCAACCTCGAACTGCCGCTGCTCATTCTTGTCGCAGGCGTTGTCTGCGCCCTGATCGCTTGGCTGCTGGCAACGTTCACCCAGGTTTTCCGCGGCTACCGCTATCGCGTCACGCTAGGCCTGATCGCCTTCCCGCTGGGCGGACTGATGGGCTTCGTCTCCACCCTCAACGCGGTGAGTTTCCTGGGAGATTGGCTGGCGGGCAAGCCGATGTCTTTTGTGCTGGCCATTGGCTGTTTTGGATACTTCTTTTTCGGCTTTCTCGGCTGCTGGACCGTGGTGCGGGCGGCTGGGCGGGCCGACCGGAAACATACCCTTTCGGTGCTCTACAATTTGGTGAAGGAACATAAGAAGCGAGATACCCCATAGCATGCGCAAGCTCCTGATCGCCGCCAACTGGAAGATGTACAAGACGCCTACGGAGGCGCAGAGCTTCCTTCATACGTTCCTGCCGCTGGTCAAAGACGAGACCAAGAGGGAGATCGTGATCTGCCCCCCGGCTGTCGATCTGACGACGGCAGTGCATTCCGTGAAGGGCTCGGACGTTCTAGTAGGTGCGCAGAATATGCACTTTGCGGAGGAGGGCGCGTTTACCGGGGAGATTTCGGCTTCCATGCTTGTCTCCATGGGTGTGAGCCACGTGATCCTGGGCCACTCCGAACGCCGCCAATACTTTGGCGAGACCAACGATGACGTCAACCGGAAGCTGGCCACCGCCCTTAAACACCACCTGGTGCCGATCGTCTGCATCGGTGAGCACGAGGAACAACGGGAGAGGGGCGTGACCGAAGAGGTGGTATGCCGGCAGATCAGCCGCGCCGTCCACCAGATCGAGGCGACGAAACTGCGTTCGATGGTCATCGCCTACGAACCCATCTGGGCCATCGGAACAGGAAAGACCGCGACCCCAGCGATCGCCGCCGATGCTCATCTGATGATCCGCAGCGAGGTGGCGCGGTTGCTTGGAAGGCCACTGGCTGATGCGCTGCGCATCCTGTATGGCGGTAGTGTCAAGCCGGAGAATGCCAGCGCAATGCTCAGCCATCCGGAGATCGACGGTGCGCTGGTTGGAGGCGCCAGCCTGGATCCGCATTCGTTTGCTGCCATTGTTAAAGCCGGGGAAGCTACCTGATACCCACTCAAGCCAACAGAAGGTGTAAAGTGCCACGACGTCCTTTACAGTTTTGGTCATGAACCCGGCGTCGCAGCTGGAAGTAGCACGTCCGAGCCGGCGTGAGAACTACTCTCTCCAAATTGAGTCCCTTCAGGGACGGCTGAGAGTAGCCCAGGACGTAGTCCTGGGTTTCAATTTAGAAGGGCGACCAGTCCCGCCAGGGACGGCTGAAAATCCCCAGGACGTAGTCCTGGGTGCCCTCATTTAGCAAAAACATGGAAAGCCCAGGACTCGCGTCCTGGGTAATATTCAGCCGTCCCTGCGGGACTGAATGCGGCAAGTGAAGCTCGTCCTCGCAGGTCCATTCTCTTCAGCGGTATTTCCTTCACCGTGGCCGAGCTAGCGGCCTATACGGCGACGAAAACGTCTTCGCCTTCAATAGTTACGGGATAAACTGCAACTTTTTCCTGAGAGTTCGCGGTCGCTCCGGTCGCGGGATCGAAGGACCAGGCATGCCAGGGACAAATCAGCTTGCCGTGCTCGATCATGCCTTCGGCTAGCGGACCGCCCCGGTGAGGGCATTCGTTGTCCAGGGCCCGGATTACCCCATCCACGTTGGCGATGCAGAGCGTCCTGGCGCCGGCACTGAATTCCTTGGCCTCTCCCCGCCGCGGCAGCTGGCCTCTCACGCAAATCTTCACTAATTCACTCATCGTTCGCTAATCACCTGGCTATGCTAGCCTGAGAATTGATGGCCGGTATTCCACCTCCAACAGTATCTCAAGTGCCCCCAGCGGTAGATCTCTGGTGCCCTTCCTGCGCGCGGGCCGTTCATGATCCGTTGGTGTGCGGCGACTGCTCTGCGGTTCTGTGCCGTGTCTGTGGAACTCCGCTGGAATCGGCTGACGAACTCGCCTTTGGCTAAACACAGGCACACGCCTCCACCCGGGTGGAAAAATCCGCTCGCCCCACAACAGCCGCTGGCCAGCGCCCGCTGGATTCTCGGCGGCCTCGCTGCGACGCTGCTCCTGGCGGCACTCTGCGTATACGCCACCCTCTGCCTGCTTTTCTGGCAGGGGCAATGGCAGCTGGTCTTCAAACCATCCCACAGCATCACGGCTACTCCCGACTCGGTTGGCCTGAAGTATGACGATATCCGGTTTGACGCGACCGAGACCGGCGTTCTCCAGCTCGACGGGTGGTGGATCCCGGCCGATCGCTCGGCACCCACCAGCACTCTGCTGCTCATGCATGACGGCGCTGGTTCGCTCTCAGATACGCTGCCGCAATTGCGGGCTCTGCACCAGCTTGGCCTGAACATTTTTGCCTTCGATTATCGTGGCTTTGGAAAAAGCGTGAACATCCATCCATCGCAAGCGAGCACCTACGAGGATGCGGATGCCGCCTGGCGTTACCTTACCGACACACGACATCTTTCCCCATCCACGATCGTCCTCGATGGGGTTCGATTGGGCGCGGCGGTCGCAGTGGAGACGGCCCGGCGCCATCCCCAGGCGGCAGCGCTGATCCTCGAAGATCCCCAGCCACCGACTCTCGACGCGCTGCAATTCGACGCGCGCACGCGGCTGTTGCCGATCAGCCTGCTCTTCCATGACCGCTTCGACCCCACGCGCGCACTGGCAAGTTTGAGTACGCCGAAGCTGATGCTTTACCAGGCCCCCAACGCGAACGGACTCTACTACGACCAGGCTGGGGAGCCGAAGCAAAGAGCTACCCTACCCGCTCTCTTCAGGGATGAAGGTTATCTGCCCTGCCTGCGAAGTTTTTTAGGCAAATACCTGCACGGCAGTTAAGCTGCCTAGAGCACACTGACACGAATAGGAGTTCCATTGCTTAGCTGGCTTAATCGCTTTCAGTCTTTTGGCGCCCTGGTAATGCGGCTGGTTCTGGGCGTAATCATGGTTCGCCACGGATACGACAAGGTCATTCCCTCGGGCGCGCTCTACAATTTCACGCATATGGTCACCCGGCTGCACCTGCCGGTATGGCTTGGATACGTGGCCGCCTTTACTGAATTTTTTGGCGGCATGCTCCTCATCCTTGGCTTATTGACGCGAGTCGCCGCGTTGTTGACGGCCATCGATATGGCGACGGCCATCCTCAAAATTCATATCCATGGCGGCCTGGAAGGAGCGAACTCTTTCGCCTTTCCACTGGCGCTTTTTTCCATCGCCTTGATGCTGGTGTTTACCGGCTGCGGCTGGTTGGGGCTGGATGATTTCGCGGGGAGAGGCGGCGGCGCAAAGCGCCTCTAATCCCCATTCGCCACCTTCGCTGTGCCAGATAAGGGAACCCACAATTGCCAAACCCCTAACCTTCGACCAAAGTCCAAGCCCCCCGACTTCGATTCGGCCTTTAAGGTTCAGGAGCCCGAGAATCGTGTTTTCCCTACCTGACACAGCGAACGTGCCGAATCGGGATAATCTGCAATGATTGTGGGGCCCGTTTAACTCGATACCAGATTCAGAAACTGCGTTGTCTTTAATTGCGATCCGGGGAACACTAACTCCAGGTTACGAGCTCCCAGGGTCTTGAAGGCCGCTTCACCCAACACCTGGCGGAAGTCTGTGGTGACCGCCAGGTCGCGATTCTGATAAAGCTGCTCGGTCGCCATGCCTGGCCACTTGCCATAGACTTTGCCGCCCTTGACCGTGCCGCCGAGCACAAACATTACGTTGGCGTGCCCGTGATCCGTTCCGCCGGTGCCGTTCTGCTGCACCGTACGACCGAACTCGGACATGGTGACCAGTACTACATTTTCTGCGTCGTTTCCCATGTCAGTCCAGAAAGCGGAGATACCCTGGCTGAAGTCGCGCAGGCAGTTGGCCAACTGGCCGTTGACGCTGCCCTGATTCTGGTGCGTATCCCAGCCTCCGATATCGGTGAAGGCCGCTTCCACACCCAGATTCGCCTTCAGCAATTGGGCGATCTGCTTCATATTGTTGCCGAATGCGCCGTTGGGATAGTTCGCGCCTGGCCCCGGCTGGTAATGCGCCGGGTCGGTGGCCTTCAACATCTTCACTGCTTCGAAGGTTTCCTGGCCGGTCCCATGGAGCACGGTGTCTACAGAACTAGCATACATTGCCTCAAAAGCGGAGCTAATTGGGGCCGCATTTGCACTCTTTCCGGCGACATCAAAATCCTGCACCCGGTTGACGGCAACGGCGGGGATTTTCCCACCGAGCGTGCGCGGAACCTGGGACCCCAGGGCGACGGCGCGGAAGGCGGTGTGGCTTTGCTGGCGATGGAGGTCTTCTGCCTGCAGGGCGCGATTCAGCCAGCCGTCAGGGGTGGCCTTTACGCCGGGGGTTCCACTCTCCATGTAATCCTGGGCGTCGAAGTGGGAGCGGGTGGTGTCGGGCGAGCCAGCGGCCTGGACCATGGCCAGATGACCCTGGTCGAATAGCGGCTTGAACGATTGCATGGCGGGATGCAGTCCGAAAAACCCATCCAGGTCGATGAGCTGGTTTTGCGGGATGGCGATGGTCGGCCGGAGTTGATAGTAGTTCTTCTCTGCATGGGGCACCACGATATTGAGGCCGTCGGCTGCGCCCCGCTGGAAGATGACTACCAGCTTCTTGCCCTGGGCCTGGGCGCTGGTAGTTTGAGCCAATACCGACCGCTGCAGGAATGCCGGCACCACCGAGGTTCCTACCAGGGCCATCGCCCCACCCTTCATGAATGCGCGACGTGTTGCCATTGGCAGCTCCCAACCCGGCCCGCGCTGGCGGGCACAACCGTTCGAACGCCGGCGGGATGACAAAGTTGTGGTGCAAGGGGCTGGTTTTGGGGTATTTTCCGGGTCTTGAAAGCTGCACATCGAGGGCTGTCGGTATCCCACTCAAGCCAAAAAAAATCGGTTGAATGGGATACAACAGCACTCGACCACCAAAAATCGCGCATGGTCCATCTCGGGGCAACCGAAAACGTCCTTTATTTCGTTTAAATTCGTATAGCGCGTGGCAACGCATCGTATACTTTCGCCATGCTGCTCTCACCCCGCGAAGCCGCTCAGCGATTGGGGATCTCCTACGCCACCATCAAGCAATGGCTCTATCGCGGAAAGCTGAAGGCGGTAAAGACTCCAGGGGGACACTACCGCATTCCAGAATCTGAGCTGGACAGCTTGTTGCACCAGGCGAAACGTCCTGAGACGCCCAAGCGAGAGATGCTGCGCTCGCTCAGCGGACGCAATCAACTCACCGGCCGCATTGTCGAACTGAAGATTGACGGATTGCTGGCCCAGGTCAAGCTGTCGATCGGCGGGCAGATTATTACCTCGATCATCACCGCCGAGGCAGCCCGGGAAATGCGTCTCCAAGTAGGCGAAACCGCAGCCGCACTCATCAAATCGACCGAAGTGATGGTGCTACGTGTTTAGACGGCGCTTTCTCATCCTTCTGCTATTGGCCGTCCCGAGTTGCTTCGCCCAGGGAAACAGCTCGCTCAATATAGCCGCGGCCGCCGACCTTCAGCCGGTCTTGCCCCCACTCATCGACCAGTTTGAGAAGCAGACGAATAAGAAGGTCGATGCTTCGTATGCATCCTCAGCCACCCTGGCTACGCAGATCCTGAACGGGGGGCCGTTCTCCCTCTTTCTGTCAGCGGATCTGTCCTTTCCGCGGAAAGTGGTCGCGGCTGGCCTGGCGGATAGTGCTGAACCAGTGCCCTACGCGCGCGGAACCCTAGTGCTCTGGGCACGAAATGACTCCCCGGCACAACCGCTCACTCTCGACTCGCTGCGCAGCCCGTCGCTGCGCACCGTCGCGGTTGCAAATCCGGAACATGCACCCTACGGGCGCGCGGCCAGGGCCGCACTGCAAAAGCTGGGATTGACGGAGACCTTGAAAAGCAAGCTGGTGGTGGCGGAGAACATCGCGCAAACTGCCCAGTATGCCGATTCAGGCAATGCGGATGTGGGCTTGATTTCGCTTACCTCGGCACTGACGCCACGCCTGAGATCGTCCGGGAAATACGTCGAGATTCCACAGGATGACTACCCTGCGATACTGCAGGGCGCGGTGGTGCTCAAAAATGGAGCCGATGCTGCAGTGGCTCACGAATTCCTCGACTTTTTGCTTTCCCCTCCGATCAGAAAGCAACTGGCTGAGCGGGGGTTGAAAGCGCCCTAAGAACGTTCCCCTCGCGCTTATATGGATCGGCAAGCCATACTTCCTCACCTTTCGCCTCGCCAGCCTGACCACGTTGATCCTGCTCGCCATCGCGGTCCCGCTGGGATATTGGCTGGCCTACGGGCGGGCGCGCTGGAAGCCGCTCGTCGAAGCCGCAGTGGCGCTCCCGCTGGTGCTGCCTCCCACGGTTCTGGGTTTCTACCTGCTGGTGGTGATGGGTCCCCGTACAGCAGCCGGGAGAGCACTGGCCGTGGTCTTTGGTCATCCCCTGGCTTTCTCATTCGCCGGCCTGCTGGTCGGCTCCGTCATCTTCAGCCTCCCCTTCGCGGTACAGCCTATGACCTCAGGCTTCCGCTCGGTGGATCGAGAGATCCTGGAAGCGGCCGAACTTCTGTCCGCTCGCCCTGCCAGGATTCTGGCCCGCATCCTGCTGCCCTTGGTGCGGCCGTTCCTGCTCACCGCTGCGGTGCTGGCCTTCACCCACACGGTGGGCGAGTTTGGCGTGGTGTTGATGATTGGCGGAGGGATTCCGGGGGTGACCAGGACCCTGTCGATTTCGATTTACGATCAGGTTCAGGACTTTGCCTATGCGCAGGCCAACCATACGGCTTTGCTGCTGTTGAGCCTCTCCTTCCTGGCGTTGCTGATCATCTACGGACGCCGGGGAAGAGCCGGTGTCTAGCGCCTATCTGCAGGCCGACATCGAGCATACCCTGGGCAATCTCTCGCTGCGCGTCTCCTGCGCGCTGTCGGCCCCGTGGACCGTGCTCTTCGGCCCCTCAGGCGCGGGCAAGACCTCCCTGTTGCGCGTCCTTGGGGGTTTGACCAGGCCGGAACGCGGCCGCGTCGTGCTGAGAGGAAGAACGCTGGTCGAGACAGAAAGCGGAGTGTGGGTTCCGCCTGCAGAACGCGGCATCGGATTTGTCACGCAACAGCCTGCTCTGTTTCCGCATATGGATGTAACCGGCAATGTTGCTTTTGGGCTTTCCGGGCTTAGCCGGCGCTCGAGCGCAGAGCGGGTGAAGCAAATGCTGCAACTCTTTCAGGCGGGGCACCTGGCCAAGCGGCGTCCCGCCGATCTTTCCGGAGGCGAAAAGCAGCGTGTAGCACTGGCCCGCGCCCTCGCTCCCGAGCCGCGCTTGCTGCTGCTGGACGAACCATTCAATGGCCTCGATGCCGATCTGAAGGCTTCCATCCTGGAGCAGCTGACGGCCTGGCTTGCGGAGCGGAACATCCCCGCGCTCTACGTCTCGCATGATGTAGCGGAAGCCTTCCAAACCGCGGCGGATGTGATGGTGATCGAAAGCGGCCAGATCCAGGCTCATGGCCCGGCGGCGGTGGTTCTGGCCGCTCGCCGGGAACAACTGCTGCGGCAACTGGGCGCGGGCTAGATGACTTCGCAACGCCGGCACCTGCCTCTTTATCGGTAACAAATGATGGGTGCCCCATTCAAGCCCGGTTTTGGCTTGAGTGGGATTCCCACCGCGCTGAACTGGCAGCTTTCTCTACTGAAACGGAATCCCAGGTCGACGACCATCTACGCCCCGACCGGCCAGAAGTCGAGGTTCGTGGGAATCCCACTCAAGCCAAAACCGGGCTTGAATGGGGCACCCATCATTTGTTGTGGATAAAGAGAGGCGAAATCTGGGCTTCTAGTCCTAAGCCAGCCAGACCGGCTCAGGCTCCAGGCGGACGGAGAAGCGGGACGCCACCGCGGCGATAACCTGATCGCGCAGGGCAGTCACCTCGCTTGCGCTGGCGCCACCGCGATTGATCAGAGCCAGGGTATGGCGGCTGGAAATGCCCGCATTGCCAAGCGCATAACCCTTGGCAAAGCCAGCCCGCTCGATCAACCAGGCAGCGGAGAGCTTTACCTCGCCCTGGGGCGCCGGATAGGCAGGGATGCTCTGCTTGTCGACCCCCAGCTCCTCCGCCAGCGAATCCACCACGGATGCCGGAACAACCGGGTTCTTAAAGAAGCTGCCGGCACTGCGGCAGTCTGCATCCCCGGGCATCAGCAGCATCCCCTTCTGGGCGCGTATAGAGCGGACCGCATCGCGAACCTCGATTAGGGTGGGCGCGGTCACATTGCGGGTGGCAAAGTAGCGGGCAACGTCGGCGTAAGCAAAGCTCGCGGGAGCATCCTTTGTGGAGCGCATAGTGGACGCGGCTCACCACGTATCGGTCCCGCTGGGTGCTATTGAAGATGCTCCGGCGATAAGAGAAGCCGCAGTCAGAGGCGGGCAGGTCCACAAATCGCCCCGTCTTGCGGTCGAACGCGCGTACCGTGACGATAGTTTGCGAAACCTCCTGCCCATAGGCGCCCACGTTCTGTACCGGCGTGCCGCCCACCGTGCCCGGGATACCGGAAAGACACTCTACCCCCGCAAGACCGGCGGCGACGGCATAGGCGACCAGCCCGTCCCAGTCCTCTCCGGCCGCGGCAGAGATGATCGGCCGGCCGTTCTCCCCGGTGGAGGTGATCCCGCGCACGGCGATGCGCAGGACGAGGCCGGAAAAGCCGGCGTCGGAAACTAGCAGGTTGCTGCCCCCGCCAAGAATGAAGAGCGGCAGCTGGCGCTCGGCGGCGAAATCGATGCCGGCGGCGATATCGTCTTCGCTCGCCGCTTCCGCAAACCAACGGGCTGGACCGCCAATCTGAAAGGTGGTGTAGGGCGCGAGCGGTACTTCCTCAAGGAACTGCATTTCGCATCAGGGTATATCACTGGCGAAACCCGGGTTGAATCTTTACAATCGGTGGAGTGTTCCAGATAGTGTCAAAATCTGCAACACACCAGAGTTACTGAAGGAGCTAGCATGTACCCCGAGATCATGGTTATACCGATGCGCGAGGAGCTTACCCGCGCAGGCATCAAAGAAGCGCGGACCGCGGACGAAGTCGACGCGGCCTTGGCAAAGCCGGGCACCACGATGCTGGTGGTCAATTCGATCTGTGGTTGTGCCGCTGGTAAGATGCGTCCGGGCGTCAGGCTAGCCCTGCAGAACAAGAACCTGCCCGACCAGGCGATCACCGTGTTCGCCGGACAGGATCGCGAAGCGACGGAGCGTGCCCGCTCCTACTTCGAAGGCCATCCTCCCACTTCGCCCGCCATTGCTATTTTGCGCGACGGCAAGCTGGTGTACCTGATGCAGCGCTCTGCCATCGAGACCGCAACGGCTCCGATGATCGCCCAGGAATTGACCCGGGCCATGAATGAGCTGTGCAGCAAGACCACTGCCTAATCATGTAGATACACGCAAACGGGAAAGTAATGGATTCACTTTCCCCGCGACGCAACCTACAGCTTTTTCGGACAGGCGCCGTGCTGAGCGAGGAGAGCCTCGATATTGGCGGCGGCGCCTGCGGCCTTTGATCGCCAGGACTCCTGCACGGTGGCATGCGGCGCCGGGTGAGCCTTATCGATCTGCTCCTGGTACACGAAGGTGACTACCCGATCCTGGGGCTCATCCCGCCAGACGTTCCCTTCTCCGTCGCGGCGGCTGGATCCCGAAACCCAACCGGCCGGCGTCAAATGCCATTCGGTCCATTGTCTGCTAATGGCCATGTCTCTCCAGCCTTGCATTGCCTACGGTGACGTTATAGGTTAGCAGGACAGGGCCCCCGTCTACACGCACACGTACCGCGTGCGTTCGATCCGTACCACCTCAAATCATCCAGGCGTCTATAGGATCGGTATATGACTACAACCGAAGAAACGGCATCTCCTCGCCGCACGCGCTCGCTGTTCAAGGGGTTTCTCGCCGGAGCCATTGGGGGCCTGGTGGGAGCGGCCGCCAAGGCTGCGGGGGAAGCAGTTTTTCCGCCGCGTACCCAAGGGCAAATCCCTCCCCCGGTAGTGTTGGTCAATCGCATGGCCGGACGTAGCCTCACGGAGACGGAAGAGGAGGTCTCCACGCAAGCCATCCACTGGGGCTTCGGGGCATTGGTAGGCGGGGTGTACGGCTGCGCTGGCGGAGTATCAGCCCATCGTGACCGGGCGTATGGGAGCCAACTTCGGCCTGACCCTTTGCGGCATCACCCACGCATCCGCATTACCCATGATGGGCTTGACGGAAAGCCCGGAGAATCAGCCAGCGCGTGAGCATGCCAGCGAACTGGTAACGCACGCGATCTATGGCGTCACCACCGAGCTGGTTCGCCGCATGGCTCGAAAAATCATCTAGCTAAAAGTAACTACTGCAGTCCGCGGCCGATCTCCACGACCGGCCGCAAACATTCGTCCCTAGGCGATTCTGTCGATCTGCTCCCCAGGGAGCGCTTGCTCTGCCTTGCGCGTGGTGATCAGGACGGAAGGGTAGCGAAGGCCGGCATAGACGATCGCGGCGACGATTGAACCCACAAACGGCGCCACAATAAACAGCCACAACTGCTGTAGCGCCCAACCGCCCACAAAGAGCGCCGGGCCGATGCTCCGGGCGGGGTTCACGGAAGTGTTGGTGATGGGAATGCCTACCAGGTGAATCAGGGTCAGGACCAGGCCAATGGCCAAGCCCGCAAAACCAACCGGAGCGCTGATGTCGGTCGACCCCAGCACGACGAGGACAAGAAACATGGTGAGCACGACTTCAGCAACAAAGCCGGCCATCATCGAGTAGTGATCGGGAGAGTGCAGACCGTACCCGTCCGCCCCGAGCCCGCTGACAGACGCACTATAACCGCCCTGGATGCCGTTGGCGATAACCAGGATCACTGCGGAAGCAATGATGGCGCCGATGACTTGCGCCACCATGTAGGCGCCTGCATCCTTGGCACTAATTTTCCTGGCCAGAAATACCCCGAGGGTGACCGCCGGATTCACGTGGCAGCCAGAAATAGGCCCGATGGTGTACACCATGGCGAGCAGTGAAAGTCCGAAGGCTGCGGCGACGCCGGCGAAGCCGATATGGCTCCCCGCAAGCACCGCACTGCCGACGCCCCCGAAAACCAGGACAAACGTACCAACCAGTTCCGCAAAATATTTATTCATGGACGCCTCCTCATTAAAGCAATCTGCTGTTGCGAGGGCCTTCCACGAACGGTCAGGAAAACTGCAAGAATGCTCGTGGTCCGAGAAGTATACGGCCATTCTTGACGTGTGAATACTAGGACTTTTACCAGCAGCTCAGCGTTTTCACTTCCGCGGTGTACGAAGCAACCAGCCCCGACGCCGCTTTTCCTCAAGAAAAGCGGCACATCGCTGAACCTGACTATGCAGCGAAGAAGTGAAAACGCTTCAGCGGGTACGGCCAGTGGTCTCCGCGGGACTCATGGCCTGCACTTTACTGTGCTTGATGCTGTATCCGAAATAGATCCCCAGGCCGATGACCAGCCAGATCACCAACACCTCCCAGGTGAGCAATGGAAGCTTGAGCATTAGATAGAAAGCGCTACAGATGCCGAGGATAGGAACCAGCGGAACCAGCGGCGTCCGGAACGGACGCTCCATGTTGGGGTGACGCCGGCGCAGAATCCAGACGCCGGCACAAACAATGGTGAAGGCGAGCAACGTTCCCATGTTGACTAGTGCTGCAAGTTTATCGATGGGCAACAGCGCGGGAAGAAAGGCAACAATCGTGCCTACGACGATGTTCGATATCCAGGGGGTACGGAATTTGGGATGAACGGCCGAAGCCCATTTCCATAACAGACCGTCTTTGGACATGGAGTAGAAGACGCGCGACTGGCCCAGCAACATCACCAGCATGACGGTACCGAGCCCAAAGACGGCGCCGATCTTCACCAACAGGCTGCCCCAGGTGACGCCTGTCACGTCGATGCCCACCGCCACCGGGTCGCTCACATCGAGGCTGCGATAGTTGACCAGGCCGGTAAGCACGGTGGAGACCAGGATATAAAGCAGGGTGCAGACCACCAGCGAACCGAGAATGCCGATCGGCATATCGCGCTGCGGGTTCCGCGCCTCTTGCGCTGCAGTCGAGACCGCGTCGAAGCCGATGTAGGCAAAGAAGACCGAAGCCGCACCGGCCGTGATACCGCCGAAGCCAAAAGCTCCCGGGCCTTGCGATGGAGGAATGAAGGGATGCCAGTTAGCCCTGGCAACCTCGGGATGGTGAAGCAGGAACGCCCCGCCGAGAACAAGAAAAATGCCCACAATCGTTAGTTTGACGATCACGATTGCGGAGTTCAGATTGGCCGATTCCTTGATACCGATGACCAGGACCGCGGTGACAATCAGGATGGCAAAGAAGGCGACCAGAGTTGCACAAGCCGGTAACGTGGGGCAGAGCCGCGGCATTGACGGTCGACGGAAGCGACATCGCGGGTTGCCATCGATCGCCATAGAGATACAGCACATTGCCATACGTGGTGGTGAACTGCGGCGGCAGATGAATGTGCAGTTCCTCCAACAGGCTCACGAAGTATCCGGACCAGCCGGAGGCCACGGTGGCGGCGCCGAAGGCGTATTCCAGCACCAGGTCCCAGCCGATGATCCAGGCCACCAGCTCGCCCAGGGTGGCGTAGCCGTAGGTATAAGCGGAGCCGGCAATGGGAATGATGGAGGCGAACTCCGAGTAGCAGAGCCCGGCGAACGCACAGGTGATGCCGGCAAAGATAAAGCTGAGAGCGACCGCTGGACCAGCGTGGATTGCAGCCGCCTGACCGGTAAGCACGAAGATCCCCGCGCCGATGATGGCGCCGATGCCGAGCGTGATCAGGTTGACCGGGCCGAGAGAGCGACGGAGGGTATTCTCTCCTACCTCGTTGGCCTCTTTGGTAAGCGTCGAGAGGGGCTTGGTTGCCAGCAGTCTAGGCATCAGTGGTTCTATGTTCTATACCGTTTTCCCGTAACCATGTCCAGCAAAGGTTGAAATCACTTTACGGACCATTGACAAAAGATTGAGATCACTTCACGGACCGGAGAGATCACTTGATGGACCGGTAGCAAACCTGGGTGCCCCATTCAAGCCGTTCTTTGGCTTGAGTGGGATAACACGGCCCTCAACCTGAAAATTCCCCATGATTGCCCAGACGTTTGAAGAACTCCTCTACACTCTTGCCCGGGCTCTGGATCAAATCGGAGATGACCGCCACCGAGTCGGCGCCGGCTTCCATCACCGCGGCGCAATTGGCCCGCGTGATGCCTCCGATCGCGACCAGCGGCTTATCGGTGAGGGCCCGGGCTGCACGGACACCCTCCAGGCCAACAACCGGATCCGGAACCAGCTTGGATGATGTCGCGAAGACGGGACCGATGGCCACGTAGTCCACTGGGCTATCCGCGGCGCGGACTAACTGAATCTCGCCGTGGGTCGACACGCCGACCATCAATTCTGAGCCGAGCGTGGCCCGCGCTTCCGCGGGAGAGAGATCCTCCTGGCCCACATGGACTCCGTCGTAACCTGCGGAAACCACCAGCGGGACCCGGTCATTCAGGATGAGACAGCAGTCCGTGAAAATCCGCCGAAGAATCGCCGCGCGCTGCAGCAAGACCTCATCCGATGCGTTTTTATCGCGGTATTGCAGAAAGCGAACACCAGCCGCTCGCAGCTCGCGAGCGAAGCCCTCAATGGAAAGGCCGGCGCTTAAGAGAAGACCAGCATCCAGAATGGGATAAAAGCGGGGCAGATCCAGCCGCGCCATGGTTATTCCCCCGCAAGAAGCTGTTCGCGACGAAGTTTCTCGCGCTCGAAGAAGCGCTCCATGAACTTGGTGTCGAAGTTCCCGTCGCGGAATTCCGGGTCTTCCAGGATGCGGCGGTGCAAAGGGATGGTGGTGTGAATGCCCTCCACGACGAACATCTCGAGCGCGCGTGACATGCGAGCCATGGCCTCGGCCCGGTCTTTACCGTGGACGATGAGCTTGGCGATCAGCGAATCATAATAAGGAGGCACGATGCCTTCTGCGTACTGGGCCGTATCCACGCGCACCCCGTTGCCACCCGGAATATTGAAGGCAGTGATGCGCCCGGCGGAAGGCGTGAACTTCTCCGGATGCTCGGCGTTGACCCGGCACTCAATGGCGTGACCGCGGATGGGCACCACTTCCGGAAGAATGCTGCTCAACTGCTCGCCGGCGGCAATACGAAGTTGCGCCTTCACCAGGTCAATGCCGGTCACTGCTTCGGTCACCGGATGCTCTACCTGGATGCGCGTATTCATCTCGATAAAGTACAGCTTGCCGTCCTCGTCCATGAGGAACTCGACCGTGCCAGCGTTCTGATAGCCGATGGCGGTCAGACACCGCTTGAGGGTCTTGGCAATGTCTTCGCGAATCCGGGGGGTGACTTGAAGGGACGGCGCCTCCTCAATCAACTTCTGATGGCGGCGCTGGATGGAGCACTCCCGCTCGCCCAGGGAGACAACGTTGCCGTGCTCATCGGCCAGGATCTGGAACTCGATGTGCCGGGGGCGCTCAATGAATTTCTCCATGTACAGGTCGCCGTTGCCGAAGGCGTTGGACGCCTCGGTGTGCGCGGCCTGAAAGAGCTGGGGCAGTTCCTCCTCGGTGCGGATCACGCGCATCCCGCGCCCGCCACCACCGGCGGAGGCCTTGAGGATGACGGGAAAACCAACCGTCCTGGCCCAGGCCAGCGCCTCTTCCTCATTCTGCAGCACGCCCTCTGACCCGGGCAGTATGGGGACTTTCGCCTTCTTCATCGCCTGGCGAGCTTTGTCCTTCTCGCCCATCAGCCGCATGGCCTCAGGAGGAGGTCCGACGAATTTGATGTTGGAGGCGCGGCAGACCTCGGCGAAGTTTGCGTTCTCGCTCAGCAGGCCGTAGCCGGGGTGGATGGCGTCGACATCGGCGATCTCCGCGGCGGAGATGACGGCGGGTACATTCAGATAGCTCTCCGCCGATCGCGGCGGCCCGATGCAGATCGCCTCGTCAGCAAAACGGACGTGGAGCGAGTTGCGATCCGCCTCACTGTAGATGGCGACCGTACGGATGCCGAGTTCTTTGCAGGCGCAGATGACGCGAAGCGCGATTTCGCCACGATTGGCGATGAGCAATTTTCGAAACATAGGATTCAATGGGAGACCGTCAGCATGCTCAGCGAAGCCGCAGCGCGAAGAGCGGCTGGCCGTACTCGACCGGCTGGCCATTGGTGACCAGACGCTTGACCACTTCTCCCGCAGCGTCTGATTCGATCTCGTTCATCAGTTTCATGGCCTCGACGATGCACAGCACCTGCCCGTTCTCAATCTCGTCCCCAATCTTGACGAAGGCAGCGGCGCCGGGCGAAGAGGATTCGTAAAAAGTGCCCACGATGGGCGACTTTACGATATGCAGCTTCTCCTCCTCGGCGACGGCATCGGTGGCGGAACCCGGCGAAGCCGACGCCACCGCGTGTATGCCTTGTGAGGGCGCGGCCGGCCCGTGTTGCCCAGGGGAAAGCAACTGTCCCAGACGGGCAATATCGAGAGCCGAAGCGGCCGTTGCTTGCGAGGGATGCCCGAACTTTATGCGTACCTTGAGGTCGTCGCGTTCGAGGTCGAACTCGCCAATGTCGTTTTCTTTCAGGAACTCGATCAGTTCCTTTAACTCTTTAATTTCGTCAGGCGTCATGAATCTCTCGTCTGCTTAATACCACTGGCTTAGAGCTGCGTCCAACCGGTAGTTGCCGGTGTCAGAACGTGGCCACCCTCCTGGGTCACGGCAACCATGTCTTCGATGCGCACTCCAAAATGGCCTGCAATGTAGACGCCGGGTTCGATGGTAACTACCATCCCCGGCAAAAGGGACTGCGACTGGTCCGCGGCAATGCGGGGTCCTTCATGAATTTCCAGCCCAACGCCATGGCCGGTGGAGTGAGTAAAGTACTCCGCCAAGCCAGCCCTGCGCAGGACGCTGCGTGCTGCCTCGTCTACCTCTCCACACGAGGCCCCAGGCCTGACCGCGGCAACAGCCGCCTGTTGCGCCTCCCGCACAGCATCATACGTGAAGCGCTCCCGGCGTGTTGGCTGGCCCAGGAAGACGGTACGTGTCATATCCGAGCAATAACCTTTGAGAATAACACCGAAGTCGAGCGTTAAGAATCCCTTACGCGGCAACCGCTGAGAGGTGGCGTGGCCATGGGGCAAAGCCGAACGTGGTCCGCTGGCGACAATGGTGTCAAAGGACATGGCTTCGGCTCCACGCAGCCGCGCGCTGTGCTCCAGTTGTGCCGCAACGGTTGTTTCGGGAACTCCCGCCTGCAGGTGAGGTAGGAGCTCATGGAACAAGTCCACGCCCAAATGGGCGGCCTGTTTCATGAGCCGAAGCTCGTCCTGGTCCTTGATGAGGCGGAGCCGGGGGACCAGGGATTCGGCCAGGGGGCGGAAGAATCCACGATTTCCGGGAGGCACGGCTTTGCGATAAAGCGCCAGCTCGGTAACCGTGGTGGACCCGGGATCGAAAGCACAATGGTCGACTCCGCTCGAGACCAGCCACCGGCATGCCTCGTCGCGGGCTGACTTGGCTGCGATCACCACCTTGGCTGCGCTGGTCTCCTGCGCCGCCTGGGTGGTATAGCGGCCGTCTGTAAACATGGCCGCTCGATTCGCGGTAATGGCGAGATAGGCATTGGACCCGGTAAATCCGCAAAGATAGCGCACGTCAGGCAGGTGGGTGACCAGCAAGCCGTCAATGCCCCGTTGCTTCATCTGCCGGCGCAATGAGCGGAGCCTTCGTAGGTGATCCATCTGCTCAGGTATATCAGGACTGAACCGTCCGCGGAAAAACTCACTGGACGACCGGGAGGTCTGCTAGGCCGATGAAGAGCCCGGTCCCTCCACTGCAGATCCCTCTTTCTACGGGTAACAAATGGTGGGTGCCCCATTCAAGCCCGGTTTTGGCTTGAGTGGGATTCCACGGACCTCAAACGCTGACTGTACAGGAGAAAGCTGCCGATCCAGCGCGGTGGAATCCCACTCAAGCCAAAACCGGGCTTGAATGGGGCACCCACCATTTGTTACCCG
The DNA here is from genome assembly GCA_963721125.1 of uncultured Acidobacteriaceae bacterium. Lineage (GTDB taxonomy): Bacteria > Acidobacteriota > Terriglobia > Terriglobales > Acidobacteriaceae > PALSA-350. The sequence continues at coordinate 2,164,807 of CAVRHZ010000002.1, forward strand.
TAGAAGAGCGCAGTGGAGGCCCGCGATGTTTGCCGCAGCTCACTGTAGCCAGTACACTTAGAGTGCAAGGAAAGGCTGCGCAACCCCATGCTCGTGGTGATGAAACCGCAAGCTACCGCGGAAGAAATTCAGGCCGTCTGTGAACAGATTCAACTCCTCGGCTTCCGCGCTCATCCCATGCCGGGGGCGCAACGCACGGCCATAGGCATCACTGGCAACAGCGGTGCCGTGGATCAGGGCGACCTCGAAGATCTCTCCGGCGTGGCCGAGGTGATCAGGGTCTCAAAACCCTACAAGTTGGTCAGCCGCGATGTAAAGCAAGAGGACACGGTCATTAGCTTCCCCGGCACCGATGCGACCATTGGCGGCCGGGAGCTGGCAGTAATCGCCGGCCCTTGCTCTATAGAGTCCCGGGAGCAGGCGTTTGCAATCGCGGAGCAGGTCGCTCACGCAGGAGCCCAGTTCTTTCGTGGGGGCGCCTATAAACCACGCACCTCTCCGTACGCCTTCCAAGGAATGGGCGAAGACGGCCTGAAGATCATGGCTGAGATACGCGACCGGTTCGGCCTGCGAATTGTTACTGAGGCACTGGACAATGAAAGTCTCGACCTGGTTGCGGAGTACGCCGATGTCATTCAGATCGGGGCCAGGAATATGCAGAACTTCTCCTTGCTGAAACGTGCCGGGCGGACACGCAAGCCGGTCATGGTCAAACGCGGTATGTCGGCTACCCTGGACGAACTGCTGATGTCTGCCGAGTACGTCATGAGCGAAGGCAACTACCAGGTGATTCTGTGCGAGCGCGGAGTACGCACCTTCGCCGATCACACCCGCAATACTCTCGACCTCAGTATCGTTCCAGCAGTGCAGCGGGCCAGCCATCTGCCGATCATTGTGGATCCGAGCCACGGCACCGGGAAACGCAACATGGTTCTGCCCCTGGCTCGGGCGGCCGCCGCTGTGGGCGCCGACGGCCTGATCATTGAAGTGCACAACCAACCGGATAAGGCCCTCTCCGACGGTGCGCAATCGCTCTATCCGGAGCAGTTTACTGAGCTGATGGACGAGATTTCCCCGATCGCCGCCGCCCTCCACCGCTCTATCCCCCGGGGAATCAAGCTCGTTGAGCCCATCCCTTCCGCGAGGGGTTAACGCATTTTGACTTCCGGTGTATACAGAGCAACCATTCCTGGTTCCAGTGCAGAGTAGAAGTCTCGTGCGACGAATCTGGCTGCCCTGGCTTGTCTTGCTGACGCTCGCCGCAACCGGTTGCCAACGGGATGTGGGCTACCCCGCGAACTACCGTGAATACGCCTACATCAGCAATGGCGGCAGCAATACCGTAACCGTTCTCGACCTGGTCAACATGCGGCAAGACCGCGTCATCGCCGTGGGTGTCAGTCCTTCAGGACTGGCGGTCAACCCTCGCCGGAACGAGATCTACGTGGTGAATTCCGGCAGTGGGTCGGTGAGCGTAATCAACGCCGAGACCAACACCGTCGCAGCGACCATTCCGGTGCAACGGCAGCCCTACTTTATCGACGTGGATGCGCAGGGGGAGCGCGCTTACGTCGCCAACTCCGGCTCCAACAATGTCTCGGTGATCGATCTCGCAGGGCGCCGTGTGATCGGCGTGATTGGCGCTGGTGAGTCGCCCGGTATCGCCCGTATTGCGAACAACGGCAAGACGCTGGTAATCTCCAACCGCGCCAGCGGCAGCGTCAGCATCGCCGATGCGGGCTCCTTCAAGGTGAGAAGCAGCTTCGATCATTGCCCAGGCGCCACCGATGTCATGATCCTGCCCGACTCCTCCAAGGCATTCATTGCCTGCTCCGGAGGGCACCAGATTATGGTGATCGGGCTGGCTCACTCCACCGGTAGCAACCCCGCGCCAAGAGACGTTTTGCTGGCCTTTCTCGATGTGGGTAAGACGCCAATGCAAATGGCCCTGAAACCGGATGGAGGAGAGGCGTTCGTCTCCAATTACGACAGCGATACCGTTTCGGAGCTCACCACATCTTCCAACGAAGTCGGAGGTGCGTATTTGGTGGGAGCGCACCCGGTACGCGGCCTGGTGAGTGCGGACAACTCTCTTTTATATGTGAGTGATTTCAGCGCCGGGAGAGTGGTGATCTACAGCATTGACGATGGCAAGCTGGTTCCTCCGGGGGTCAGGGTGGGCGAGGGTCCTGACGCTTTAGCCTTCTCCGCATCGGGACGCATGCTCCTGGTGGCGAATGCGCAATCGGGCGATATTGCAGCTGTACGCCTGGACGCCAACACCGCTTCCCTGCTCACCTTATTCCCTGCCGGGCGCTCCCCCAACGACATCGTGGTGAAAGCCTTCCTGGTCCGCTAGGCGGATTTCTCGCAGACCCGCATCTCTCTACCGGTAACAAATGATGGGTGCCCCATTCAAGCCGCTCTTTGGCTTGAGCGGGATTCCACGGGCCTCAACCGCTAACCGTATAGGGTGTAGATGATCATGGACCCCGGGAATCGGTTGCAGAAAAGCTGCCGGTCCAGCGCAGTAGTATCCCACTCAAGCCAAAACCGGGCTTGAATGGAGCACCCGTCATTTGTTGCGAGGAGGTCAGAAATTCAGGCTCCGGCGGATGCCTTTTCTTTGGCACGTTCCAGGTCTGCCAGGTAGGCGATGCGCAGGGCGTGGCGCGAGGCGGAGTAGTGCGCCCCCGCAAGCAGCAGCAGCCCGGTGACAAATGCCCACAACATCAAGCTCACAGAGACGGAAAAGGGACCGTATACCTTTTGCAGGTCCATCCAGGGCAAGGCCGCGACGTACAACATCTTGGCTCCCTCCCAGGAGAGGCCGATCACAATGGCCGTCGGCAGCACCGCGCGGACAGGCAGCTTGCGATTGGGAAGAATCCAATAGACGAGGAAGAAGAGCAGGACACTGGCGACGGCCGCGGAAATCTGCAACAGCCAGTGAGAAACAAAGCTGAAGACCACGTTGTTCGTGTGGCCAAGGAACACCGCCTGCAACAACGATCGCTGCGCCGCGGTGATGGCGACGCTGATCATGGCCAACGTGCCGATACCGGCCGCCAGGCAAAGAGAGACCAGCTGGTTCTTGAAGTAGGAGCGGTTTTTGGTTACGCCCCAGACCCGGTTCAAGGCCACTTCCAGAGGCAGGAAAACGCCAGTCGAAGAGACCAGCAGCATGACCACCGAAGCGACCCGTACCCCGCTGTGCGCGTGAGCCACGATCTCCATATTCTTGGTGACAAATTGCTGCCCGGTAGGCAGGAAGTAGCGGATCATGTCCGCGATCGCGCTCTCCATAGCGGTGGAATGAAAGACCAGGCGCGCAATGGTGAACATCATCACGATAAAGGGAAACAGTGACAGGATGGCATTGGCGGCAACGCTGAAGGCGTAGGTGTGCACTTCGGTCTGCGCCATGTAGCGGGCCAGGCTCACGACCTCATCCACCAGGCCGGCGTTGGCAGGTAATCTTGCCGGCGGCTTCGGTTCGGCGGGAAGACCGACCAGGGCTTCTTCTTCGGGCGTTGCCGAAACTGGGGGAAGAGCTGTGCCGAGGCTCATAGCCCTCATGCTAGCAGCCGGGAAGGCGGCTAGACATCACCCTCATGATCGAGGTAACTACAACGTTGATTTTGGTGACAACAGACCCACCTGGTTTGGAGAGATCGCCGCCTGTTGCCGTATGGTGCCGTCAGGCAAATTTTGCTTGCACTGGATTCCAATTCCTGCCATAACATCAACAAGCTCGAACAAAAGTTCCCTGTTCGGAACGCTCGGAAGGCCAATTGGTGTAATTGTTTCACGCTCTCAAAGCATTCCAGGTGACCCCGGATTTGCCGTGTGCTTAACGGCCGCTCGTGGTGTGCCTGCGGAACGCTGGAGATAGTTAATCAGGTTGGGAAAAGGAGTTCGCTTGAAGGAAAATGGCGTGGTGAAGTGGTTCAACGGAGCCAAAGGATACGGGTTCATCCAGCGTTCGACTGGAGAGGATGTCTTCGTTCATTTCTCCGCTATCCAGGAGAACGGATACAAGACCCTGAACGAGGGCGATGCGGTGGAGTTCGAATGCCAGCAAGGCCCCAAGGGACTCAACGCCGCCAACGTTGTGCGTAGCGCTTGATTTTTTTACTGCCGGCACCGGGCAAGAGCCCATTGCGCAGCCTCTGCCAGTACGGGTTCTGGACTGGCGGCCCACTCCTGTAGCTTGGGTACATAGCTCGCAAGGCCGCTGTTTCCCATGGCAATGGCAACGTTGCGCAACAAGCCGCTAAGCTTGGTGCGTTGCACAGGAGAATGCCGGAACAGGCTACGAAAGCTTTCCGCGTCCAGCTCCGCGAGCCAGGCAAGCGCAGGGTTGACGAGTTCTGCGCGAACCGCCAACTCGGCATCCTCGCTCACCGGGGCTCGGCGATTCCACGGACACACATCCTGGCATATGTCGCAGCCAAAGACCTGACGACCCACGTGGGCACGGAGCGGCTCAGCAATAGGGCCGCGCTTTTCTATGGTCAGGTAAGCGATACAGAGGCTCGCATCCATCTGGTAGGGCGCAACCAGGGCACCGGTGGGACAGGCATCGATGCATCGCGTGCAGCTGCCGCAGCGATCTTCCGCCACCTGGAGGGGCATCGCCGGCGGCAGCTCCAGCGCAGTGAGAATCACACCCAGAAAGAGCCAGGATCCGAGCTGCTGGTCGAGGATACAGGTGTTCTTTCCGATCCAGCCAATGCCGGCGTACTTGGCGTATACGCGCTCGACCAAGGGGCCGGTATCCACATAGCAGCGGGATTGAAAGGGGCCGAGTTCCAGTTGCAGGCCCTGCTCCAACTGTTGCAGGCGGCGAAGCAGAACGTCGTGGTAATCGGTCGGCTGACCAGCGTCGCCAGTCCAGGCGTAGCGGGCAATCCAGCCGGTTTCGGGCGAGGCGGGATCAATGGATCTGGGCGCGTCCGTGTTGTAATTGGCGGCGCACACAATGACCGAGCGCGCCCACGGCACCGCAATACGCAGAGAAGAACGCAGCGGGCGGTTGGCTTCGTCGCGGCGCTTCAGGTACTCCATCTCGCCCGCATAGCCGCGCTCGATCCAGGGCTCGAAGTGACTGAGTTCGGAGGGCTCCTCGCCGGGCGGTGGAACGGGAGCGATGCCGGCTTTGGCAAAGCCCGCCTCCCGGGCCAGCCCGGCAACCTGCTCGTGAATGGTCAAGCGGCCACACTCGCGGCCAGCGACTCCACCAAGGCTATATTCTGCAGCAGGTTTTCCGGCAGCCCATGCCGCTCTCCTAAATATCCAGGACTGTTGTAGGAGACAATGACTTTTCCCTGATCGTCCTCCGCAACCAGAATCTTGAGCGGGAGGTCGATGGCGATGCTCGGCGCAGCCAGCATCAGGGGAGTCCCGCCCTTGGGATTACCGAAGATGAGAAGCTTGGTCGGCGGCATTTGCATGCCTACCTTCTCCGCTTCCCCGCTGTGATCGATCAGGGCGAAAACGGTAACTGCTTTGGCTGCGAGAACGGCTTGAAGCTTGCGCACGGTTTCATCGACCGAATAGTTGCTGGGTTTACGAACGATTCCATTGTCGGACACGGCGTTTTTCCTCTCTCTTCGATTTTCTTGGATGTGCCGGTCCCCGATAAGTCTCGCGAGAGAGCATCCGGCGGAACCCGCAGGACCCGAGTTGCGTATCCATTATCAAGGGTGGTGACTGCCCCGATGGAGCGGGTGGAATCATGATCAAGTTTTTGCTGTGGTGTATTCTCTTCATCCTTTGCTGGCCACTGGCCGTGATGGCGATCGTCTTGTATCCAATAGTATGGCTGGTTCTATTGCCATTCCGGTTGGCCGGCATCGCCGTGCACGGAGCGCTGGAGCTGGTGGTCGCCCTGATCTCGCTTCCGGTACGCATGCTGCGCGCTATTTAGCGCTTCCGCGGCGAGGGTGCAATCCCTTCCCTCCCTCTGAAATGTATTATTTGCGATGCGGGGCAGCCAGCCAGGGCCACATTCACTGGGATGGATCGCCAGCGGCGGAAAAGTGCACCATAAGCGCCATAGGCCCCCGTGCCGGCCTAGCATAGCCTCGCGCGAGTAACCAGGAGAAAGGCCGGGAAGCGCGGACACGTTCGTAACCGCGTCTGATTCCTTTCGTGTTTTTAGACACCGGTCGTGATGCATCCACGGACTTTGGTAATGGACTAGTATGACCGTAGTTGCACAGGCAACAGACGAGTAGCGGCATAGAACAGGCTGGAGGCTGATGCCGCCCGGCCTGTCTTTTTTTCCGCTGCCGGGACGGCGTCATACTAAGTCGTTTAGAGCAAAAAGCCGGTCCCTTTAGTACCCCGGTCGCTGGTTACCATTGCCCTGCTTGTTGAGGTAATGGTGTAGGTATCCAAAGGTCAGTGTGTCTACATTCGATGAATGGGCCGCCGATTAGACGGCAGGGTGGGTGGCATATGACTCTCAGTCCCTCAGATATGTTGGCGATTCAGTCCGCTATTGACAAATATGAGCAAAGGTTCCCCGACCGGCCCTCCCCCACAGCAGCAGAAGCACTGGCATGGCGGGTGGGTACTCCCTGGGACCGTCTATTGATCTGGTGGCACGTGGTGGTGACGCCGCGCCTAAGGCCGGCCTGGTTTCCCAAACGAGCGCCGGTCAGGTGAGAGTGGAAGCCCCGGAGGACTTTAGGGGGTCAGTTGCTTAGCCACTTGGTCTTCGACCGCTTTTTGCATCAACTTTATGTGATCGTCGGAATCAGACAGCATGCCTTTGGCGCAATCGGGTATAACGGATGCCCCGCAAACCTGAACAGTATTCACGACATAAAGCGCGCGGTAAATCAGGGTCATTGAGACTGCGGTGCCTTTGTCATCCTCAATCCCCATCGTAGCCAGCCGAAGCTGCCAACCATCCGGATTGACAGCAGCCTCTTCATAGCGGGGACTTCTCGCCACAGCCAGCCGAAGCGCACTGCACAGCTGACCTCCAAGGGCATCTTCAGGCGACGACACACAGTGGATGGCTATGTCGGTCTTGTTGGTTTGACCGAATGCTGCGGAGGTTAGCAAAACAGCAAGCGTCAGGATTTTCATGTATACGACAGTAGCAATCCACTTGACCCGATCAATGACCCGTTTGCAGTAGTGCTACTGGTTAGTTACCGCTGCTGGGTTCCCAAAAGGGGAAGGATCCGGCGGATTCGTGGCCATCCTGTGGCGTGGAACCGGCAAGCGAGCTTTCAATGTGTGAGTTCGTAGCAGCGAAGGATGGCCGGCTGATTCACGACCTGTGATATCCAAGGCGGTCAAAGATCAGAAAGCCATCGCTTACACGGAGCGCGGCCGGCGCCTTCGCAACGCTCTAGTAGTTTCGCTGGCCGTTTCGTCTCTGGTTTTTTGTGTGCCACGAAAATTGTTTTTTTGCGCGGCCTGCGAGCGCCGTCCAGTCTTTGGAAAAGCATCTTCCCCCGCTCGCTTCAAAACCATTTCATCCTGTCGAATATCCTTAGACACAATATAAGTTACATTTATGCGCTGGTGTATGCCCTTTGCTGCGCGTGATAGCATTCTGGGCGGAGGTACAGGCCATGAGTGTAAATCGCAGAGACTTTCTGCGCAGGGCGGCCGGGATGGCTTCGGCTGCTGCATGGGCAGGCAAATCCTCACTTGTTTCCGCCCAGACTGCGGCCCTTCCTGATCCGGCAGATTCTGGCATCGAGCACATCGTCGTGGTGATGATGGAGAACCGCAGCTTCGATCACTTGCTGGGATGGCTGCCGGGAGCGAATGGGCAGCAGGCGGGTCTCGCTTACCTGGACACGAAAGGCGAGGCTCACCCTACGCACCGGCTAACCACGTTCGTCGGTTGTTCCCATCCGGATCCGGACCACTCGTATGCCGGAGGCCGCAGCGAATACGACAACGGAAACATGGATGGGTGGCTGCGCACCACCACGAATGATACGTTCAGCATCGGCTACTACGAGGAAACGGATCTACCCCTCTTCAGCGCGCTGGCGCGCAACTACACGACCCTGGACAATTATTTTGCTTCCATCCTCGGACCGACTTTTCCCAACCGTATTTTTCAGCATGCCGCGCAGACGGACCGGCTTTCGAACACCGTCGACCTCTGTACGCTGCCGACCATTTGGGACAACCTTGCCGCCGCGGGCGTGAGCAGCAAGTATTACTACTCGAACGTGCCCATTCTCGCATTTTGGGGAGTGAAGTACCTCGGCATCGCCGGACTGTATGCGGATTTTCTGGCCGATGCGGCCGCAGGCAGGCTGCCTTCGGTTTCGTTTGTCGATCCGCGCTTCACCATTCTTGATGACGGTTTAGGCAACGACGATCACCCACACGCAGATCTACGCGCTGGGGAGGCCTTTTTGGGCCAGGTATATAAGGCTGTGACCAACGGGCCCGGCTGGAAGAACACGGTTCTGATCATCAACCGTGATGAGTGGGGTGGTTTCTACGACACCGTGGCGCCGCCACGCGTCATTGCCGCAAACGATGTGGATACCGATCTTGTCAGCGGAAATGCGCTGCTCGGCTGCCGTGTACCGGCGGTCGTGGTGTCCCCATTCAGCACAGGCAATCCGGCAACGCCCCGCATTCACTCCGCGCTTTACGATCACACCTCTGTGTTGAAGTTGATCGAGTGGCGCTACGGTTTGCCGCCGCTCACTCCGCGAGATGCCTCGAGTGAAATTAGCAATCTTGCGCTGGCGCTGAACTTCCAGGCGGCCTACACTCCGCCCCCCACGCTCCCCACGGTGAAGCCACCCATCCCAACGCCGTGCGGTCTTTTCGAACTGGGAAGCGAGATCGATAATGAGAGTTACGATTTTTTCAAGTTGTTGCTCTCCGACCTGGTTTCGGAGTGGAAGACGTTGGGTTTGTAGAATCAGGTGACAGAGCCACCTGGCTGCGGGCGGACAGGTTTCCCCGCGTTCACCCCGCCGGTTGGCATTTCTGCGATAGGTGTCCCTGTCCGCTTATTCTGCGGCATGTGCAGAGGACAGTATCTACTTATGGTTGCGATTGGCGTAGTTGGCCGCGGTGCGAAGCTGCTCATTCGCTTGTTGCAAGAGATCCTTGGCCTTTGCTGCATGTCCGTCCATATCAAACTCATTTGCTTGCTGGGCTTCTGAGATGCGTTCGAAGGCCTGCTGCGACAGTCGCTGTGCGGCCGCCAGGTTCGGGTGCTTCTGAGCAGAAATGTTATTGACAGGGAGCTGGGCGATGGCAAATCCTCCAGCGAACATAGCCGCGCTGAGCGCTCCACCGAGGATGAAATTTGTTCTGGTCATTGGAAACTCCTAAGAGCATAGGTGTGGCGGCTCCGGCTCAACCTGCGGCAGCCGAAGCGTCGCACTCAGGAAGGTAGGCGTCTCCCAAAGCGGCAAGTAACTGCACGAAAGTGGTAGCTAGCCGAACTAATCAATAGGAAGGGGCGGGACGCAAACTATTTAGCGGACCGGTTTTTACAAACAGGACAGTTCATTTCGTGCCACCCTAAATCTTTGATGGCGGCCGTCATAGCTGCGTACCCCTCTTTGACCAATTCGTCATACCGGCGTTTTGATACGCGTACTTTTCCTTCATTGAAGCGAATGTATGCGTAAGCCCTGCGTTTGCTCTCGGAGAGGCCTGCTAGTCGCATGTATTCAGGGCAGACCATAGAAGACTCGCAATGTTGACAGTTTTACCCTTCGAATTGTACCGGGGGAAAGTCTCACCTGGGCAGCCGCTTCAGCATCGCGTTCGCGCTCCGGAACCACGGCCGCTCCCGGCGGCGCAGGTAATCGGGCATGGTCGGCTTCTTATCGAGTACCTTCTGCGCCCAGGCACGGGCCTCCGTATTGCGTCCCTCAGAAGCCAGTAGGGCCGCGAAATTCAAATAGGTCTCCGACAAGGTCGAGAGGATCGTCGTTTGCCGGAAGAGTGCCTCGGCTTTTTCTTTTTGTCCGGTCTGGGCGTAGGCGTGGGCAAGCAATCCGGCCGCGCGATGAAAATCGTACTCCGGGTCTTGGTCTACCGCTCGTTTCAGGTCAGGCAATGCCGCTGCTGCGTCGCCCAACAGGATGGCGCAAACACCACGCCGGTAGAAGGGATCGAGAGTGTCGGCACGGGCGGCAATGGCTTTATCGAACGCGGCCCGTGCCATGAGGAGCCGGCCATCGTCCATGTAAAGGTCACCCAGTTCCTCGTAATTCCCTGACGACGGATTGTCTCGCACCATGGTTTCGAGTTCGCGAATACGCTTACGACGGGGAAATACCTTGAAGGATTGGCGGAGCAGTCCAGCGTCGGGTATCACCTCGACGAGGATATACACCAGCGCGCCCAGCGGACCGAGAAAGAGAATAATGAAAAACCAATACGTGTCCGGCCGTCGCCGGATGAAGTGAACGATTGCGAATATCTGGAGCAGCAAGCCCCATGGAAATAGAAGATGGCTCAGAAATCCCATGCAATATTGATCCCAACGTCAGGTTAGCATTTGTGTCTGCCGTAACGTTGCGCGTTCTAAATCCGCCGACCAATAACCATGAGCGCTAACTTGTTTAGTCTGTTTTTCGCCAAAACTCCCACAGATTCGTCATCCTGCCTGCCCCGGCGTGCCGTGGAACCGGAGCGCAGCGTAGTGGAGAGCCTGCCCTGAGCGTAGTCGAACGGCGACCTGCTGTGATACGCACCTGATGGTCACGGGTACATCTTTTCACGCACTCTAAATCACCTGGGGCACCCCCTATCGCAGTGCTGCGGTACGACCTGGCGCAACAGGCTCAGTGCGCCGATGCCTTGCCAAGATGATCATCAAAAAAGCGCGCCATGATGGAATCGGCCTCGTGCGATTCGGGGGTATTCGGGTTATACCAGAAGGCATGGTTGAGACCGTCGAACACTACCAGTTGCGCCTCCACTCCGGCGCGCAGAAAGGCTCGATGGAGTGTCGTCGTATCGCTCAGAAGCAGGTCCCGAGTGCTGGTTACGAAGAGGGCCGGTGGCATCCCATGTAGATCGGCGTAGACGGGTGAGAGGACCGGATCTTTGGGATTGGCAGAGCCGACATACTGCGACAGCCATTGCACGCCCGGGGCGGGCGGCTCCAGGAATCCGGCCAGGCCGCGCACCGTGTACATGGCATGCGAATCGCCGGCCTTGCTGAAATCTCCTGAACCGGTGAAAATCCCCAGCGCCGCAGGCAATGGCAGCCCCAGCTGTTTAAATTTAACCGCCGCTTCCGCGGTAAGAATGGCTCCAGCCGAAGTACCATAAAGCGCCATATTTTGCGGCTTGTAGGTTTTGAGCAGTTCACGATACACCGCCACCGTATCATCCACAGCGGCAGGAAACGGATGCTCCGGAGCGAGCCGGTAGAGTACCGAGATGACCTTTGTACGAGTGAGGTGGGCAATCGGGATCGACTCGTTCAGAGAACCGGAATCGCTGTTGAAACCACCCCCGTGGACATTGATTAAGACCCGAGCCTGCTTATCCGCGGGAACACCGTCGGCAGGAGTGACCACCCATACCGGGATCCCAGCGATGGTCGACGAGGTGATGTTGACTGGATACACGGCGCGGTTTGCCTTGGCTCCGGCGGCTGCTGCAGCGTCGGTCTCTGTGCGTCTCTGAGCCAGCGTTTGGTTCGGGTTGGCATCCGAAACCTGGCGAGCCAATCCTTTCCGAGCCTCGGGGCTGACGGTGGCGGGAAGAGGAACGACGCGGGTGATGTGCGCCGTGCCGTCAGCGTCGATGTAACTGGAATCCTTTTGAGCGGCGGATTCTTTGGTCGTTTGCCACGCAAGCGCGGGATGAACGAGAAGAACCAAGGCCGCACAGCTGACAGCAACCATGCTTAGTCGACGAACCACAACAACCCTCCAGTGAGTAACGAAAGTCGGAACATTTTCTACCTTTACCCGCGAATTAGCAACTATATAGGAGCACCAACCAAACCCGCCTTTGTTTGTTCATTCGCGGACACGGGTGTCCGCGCTTGAACGCCGATGAGTCTCCCGGCCGGCGCATGCATTTCATTCCTCGGAGCTTAAAGGAATCGCGCTTTGGCCTGCGAAGTGCTCGAAGTCTTCCGGAAATTCCATGAGGTGACCACCGCATGACGACTTCCACGGTTTCCGCGACCATATTCGGCGTACTGGTCGCCGTCTCTCCATTCATCTCCGCGAACGCACAGGCCATTCGCACTCAGGATCCAACCAGACAGGCAGCGCGGAGCTTTGCGCTGACCGATGGAAATGATCTGATGATCACCGGGGGAAAGGCAGAGACGGTGGAATACCAAGGACGCAAGGCCGTTCGTCTGACCACGCAATCGAAAGAAGATGTCTTCGCCTTTCTTAAGGAAATCCAATTTGAGGACGGAACCATCGAGGCCGATATCGCCATGAAGGTGACGACGCCTCTCGGGGTACGGATGCCCGGCTTCATTGGCATCGCGTTCCGCGCCAGGACGGATGGCTCGCACTACGATCTGTTTTATCTTCGGCCGGGGAATTCCCATGCCGAAGACCAGGCGATGCGGAACCACTCCGTGCAATACGTCGCTGCGCCGGGGTTCGATTGGTACAAGCTACGCAGAGAATGGCCGTGGATTTACGAATCCTATGCGGATCTTCAGCCTGATGGCTGGAACAAGGTCAAAATCGAAGTCCACGGAAGGACGGCGAAGTTGTATGTCAACGGATCGGAGAATCCGAGCTTGATCGTGAATGGCTTGAAAGGAGAAGACCTGCAGGGCAGTGTTGCCTTATGGGGTTATCCCGGGGAGGAGGCCTATTTCTCCAATGTAAAAGTGATTCCCGCCCGGGCGGAAGCCGTCACCAATGGTGGCCAGGCCTCCGGAACATGGGAAGTAAAATTCTCGAGCGATTACGGCAGTTACTCAGGATCGATGAACCTCCGTGGCGATGGAGAGGCGGTGACAGGCGCCTGGTCGGGTGCGTTTGGCCAGGATCAGCCGGTGAGCGGTACGTGGCGTAACGGCTATGTAGAACTCACGTTCAATGGAACGTGGCCGAGTGAAAAGCCGGCGCCGGTAACTTTGTCCCTGGCGGGGTGGATCGATGGAGATTCCGCGAAGGGGCGAATGAAAGCGGAGGGCCGCGCAGATGGACAATGGACCGCTGTACGGAAGAAGTGACCCATTTGGGTGGCTCATTGCCGGCTTCACGAATGCGCTTTTTCGCTTGTACCTTGGACTACTGTGTCATATAGTTTCGAGCCGGAGGTGGCCATGCGTGCCGATCGGGTAGAAGTCACTTGGGATAAGAGCAAGTCGAATTGGCTGCTTCGGATCACGAATGGTGAAGAAGTCATTCGGCGATATTGCAAAGCTGCGAAAGATGCTGATGAGCAGACACTCCGCTCCATGGTCCAGAAAGCCTTGCAGGACGAGGGCTATGAGCCAGACCCCATAAGCATGGACGTGGTGAGGAACTCTCTCTGATCCGGCGGTGTCCAACAAGGTGAACGACTTTCTCGCCGGCTTTCCTCCTCAGGAGGTCGCTATGAATCGCGCTACCCGCTTGGCGTTCATTTTCTCTCTCGCTTCCACAGCGTCCGTGGCTCAAACGTCAACTCTATTGACTTGGATTCCGTGAGCTATGGCGACGGCACGAGCTGGCACGGCTCAAATGGCAAAACCTGCCGGATCTCGCTCGCGGATGGTCCCTGATTCATAAAGAACGCAGTGTTGCAAAGACCATCGCCTTGAACTTTGTCTCATCGGCTGCGGCACAGATGGTCGCGTTCGGCTTTTGCGCCCATACGCCCAATTCGTCGATTGCCATGACCCCGCGTGTCAGCTCACCTTGCGTTTCAATATCCACGAATCGCGGTAGCATTTCCGTGCCGATCGACGGATCAATGACGAGTGCGGTGGTCAACGCATCCGGGTGGTTCGAGCCCTTCATCTTCTGGTGCTCTTTGCAATAGACTCGCCGGATGCGATTGATGCTAAGGAAAAACCGGGAGAGGGTGGTGTTTAACTTCTCTACCTCGGCATAGTCTTCATCTGTGAAGATTGAGCTGTAGACACTGATATCGAAGCCGGCAGTCACGATCGGAATTCCTGACTGAAACACGATCCGCGCTGCCTCAGGATCGACCCAGATGTTGTAGGTCGCGACCGGCGTAATGTTGCCGTAAAACTTGTAGGCCCCGCCCATCACATAAATAGCCTTGACCTTGGGCGCGATCGCCGGCTGGCGGAGCAGGGTAAGCGCAATGTTCGTCAGCGGCCCGATGGCGATGATGATGATTTCCCCTGGATATTTTTCTACCAGTCGAATGATGGCATCGATCGCATACTCCTTCTCCGGCTTCTGCTGAGGCACAGGGAAGAACGAGTCGCTCATACCGTCACTGCCGTGCACGTAGGTTGCCGCCTTATGTACTGCCCGCGTCAGCGGGCGCGCGCTCCCCTGGTAAACAGGGACTTGATTCGCGTGCCCGGAAACCTGAAGCGTATAGAGCGCATTGAGCGTCTGCTGCTCGTAGCCCACATTGCCTACCGCGATGGTGATCGCTTCGATCTTCAGATTCGGTGCATGCAACGCAAGCAGGATTGCCAGAGCATCGTCGGTGGCCGTGTCGCTGTCGATGATGACCCGCTGAGCCGACCCCACGTCGCCCCTTTTCTGATTCGCTATTGCGCCAGCCAGAATCGAATCCGAAGCTACCACCGAGGAAGCGGCTCCCGCCGCTACGGACTGCAGAAATCCTCTCCGTGTCGTCTTCATGTCTCACTTTCCTTTTTGTGACGTGCCGGCGCCTCTGATGGTTAAAACTTTAACCGCAAGAGGTCAGTGGCCGAGATGCGCGTCGAAAAATCGAGCGACATGGGAATACAACTCCGTACCTTCGGGGGCGCCCACGCTGACGGCATCTTGAAAACCCATGTGGGGTTGGCCTTCCCCAACTTCGAGCTGCATTGTCACTCCCGCTTGCAGGAGCTTCTGCTGCACCCGCACTGTATTGGAGAGAAACAGATCCCGCGTGCCGGTTACCAGGTAGGTTGGCGGGAACCCGGTAAAATCACCGTAGACCGGCGATAGCTGCGGATCCTTCAGATCCCGTCCGTTGGCATAGAGCTTAGCTATTTCTTCCCAGAAGCCCTGATAGGTGAGGGTGCCGTCGACACCGTCGTTAGCGAAATAGCTATCGCCCGTCTTGCTCAAGTCCGACCAGGGGGTACCGGACATCACGGCCGCGGGCAGCGGCAGACCTTCGATTTTGGCTCGCTGCACGAGCGAGAGAACCATGCTGCCCCCGACGGAGCTTCCAAAGACAGCAATATTGCCGGGCTTTGCCAGCTTAATCACTTCTTTCCAAACGGTCATGACGTCATCCATCGCCGCGGGAAAGGGATGGCCGGGCAGCATGCGGTAATCCACCGCTATCGTCTTATACCCAGTCACGCCCGCCATCACGATGGATTCGTCTAAAGCAGAGTCTCCGGCTCCATACACCCAGCCCCCTGAGTGCAGGCCGAGCAGCAGCCGATTGCGGTTGCCGGGTTTGACCGCATTGGGCGTGACTACGTAGCAGCGGACACCGCCCATAACTTGCGGAATGACGGTGACGCCGAATTTCTCTCTCGCTTCGGCCAAGCGCTGCTCCGTGTCCGCAGGTGGCTTCTCCAGGGCTTTCCACTCGTCCGCGGTCCTGGGAAAATTGGGCGCAGGGCTGGGAGCCTGCGCAAGCAGCTTCTGCAAAGCCGGACTGACGGTGACGGGCACTGGAAGGATGCGGCTGGGAACTATGCGCGATGATGCTTGCTGCGCCCATGCCGCAATATTCCATGCGCTCGAGGTCAACGCGAAGCCAAGGAGTACTCGACTTATCGAGCGGCTTCGGTGGCGATCCGTAACAAGGCTCATAGGCGTAGCGTCTGCCTCCCCACGCTAGAGAATGCGTTTGATCCGCAAGGCGACATCCACGGTGTACTCAGGAGCCGTGAGGTTTTTGCTGCCTCCCTGGTGGGTGAAAGTTACGCTGCTAACCACCGAGCCTGAGGCAGGGTCAACCCATTCCGCCTTGAAGGTGCCTCCGGGTAAGTCCAAGGTTAGGGTTTCATGGTAATGGCCTGGTCTCACGACATAGTACTCGTAGTTCGGCTCAAGCTCACTATGGTGGAGATACAGCGCGTACTGCTCTCCCGGCTGACTGATGCCGCGACAGTAGGCTGCCGGCGACACACCGCTGACAACGAAGCTCTTATCCGCACGCATCTTGACAAAGTCGAAGCTGTAAATGAAGTTCTTCAAGTTCCGCAGGGCACTTAATACTTGGGCATTGTCAGGAGTGTTGCCGGCTGAGTCCTCCGCCGTGTAGCGGGCGTTCAGATGATTGAAGCTGGCCCCGCCGCCTACTATAAACTCCCACGCTTCCACGCGAGAGGCTGCCACGGCGTCGCCTACGCGGTACTGAAATGGATAATAGGGAGTTTCATTGAGTTCAATCGGCTTTTTGTAGCCGTACTCATAGTCGAGGCCCTTCATCCCTCCCATCTGTTCCCTTCCCGCTTCGCCGCCCCACACATACTGGCCAACAATCACAGAGAGAAGAGGACTGCCCGAGAAATCGATAGGACCTCCGATGGGTCCTTCCACCATTTGCGCAAGCAGATGCTTCTTGGGCAGTGTGCTTTCCGTGGTGTGTACCACCTCCAGCAAGCGGCCGACCCACGGGCCGGCTTCCTCGTAGGCAGTGAAGAGCGCGGGCTCGTCGCAGATCTCCAGAATGACATTGTCGTAGTCATTCACTTCCTGAGTAATTTTGCTGACATACTCGCTCTCCCGCTGAACGAGGTCGGGGTATCTGAGGGTTTGGGCATCTTTAAAATCGCACTTGCCCACGCCCTGGATGTTGTTCTCGTAATACAACGGCGAGAGCGGCCAACGATGGGTGTATTGGGAGTTGAAAAAACAGATCTCAACGATGATGCCTCGCTCGGCAGCTTTGGCCAGGAAATCCTTCAGACGAGCGAAATACTCCGCATTCCATTTGTCCAGGTCAAACTTGTTGCCCCCATATACGTAACCGGGTTGGTTACTTCGAGCCCAGGGCACGATCGTCCGGTCAGGTCTCGGTCCCATGGTATTTCCCGTACCGAACTCCCCCACCATCTCGAGTACCGCTCCCGGCCAGATGCGGGTGTAGTTCATGCCGTACGCTTTGAGCGCGTTGAGATAGGCAACATAGTCAAAGTCCAGATTGACTAGGGCGCCGTAATGCTCAGCGGAAGTGATCAGGATGGTTGGCTGGCCATGAAACAAGTAATAGTGAGGATTGGAAGGGTCAACCGTAATCGGCTCACCCGATGCCTGGGCAATGAGAAGGACTACGGCAAACCCCCAAAATCCTATTTTCTTCATGGCAACCACTCCACGTCTGTTTATTTCTGGCTGGACTATAGAATCTACGTGAGAAGTATCTCCTCTAAACTGGGTCCCGCAGGAGACGGCTGAAGGTACGGACCGGGCGCATCCTTGACAGTTTAGACCGGGCGCGTAGTAGCACGACCAGTCCCGCAGGGACGGCTGAAAATTACCCAGGATGCAATCCTGGGGCACTTATTCCCCGAAATGAACTATTCGAGACTCGCGGCAGCCAACCCAGGACCAATAGTGCTCACGCAGACACCTATACCCCCCAGCGTTTGAGCAGACTACGATAGAAACGCGCCGGAGTTCTAGGAACATTGCGTAATACTTTATTGTAAAAATGCCGTGTCCGGGGGAGGAGCAGAGCTCTACCTCAGGCGCTCGCTATGGGCAGCCTGGCTCGAGGAGCTCAGTAAGCGAGACACAACGGCGCTCGGACAGACTGCGATACGCAGCCTCGACGGCGGCAAACGTCCGCAGGTACGACCGTCCCTCGGATTCGAACGGAGTACCATCTTTCAGGCAGGAGATGAAGTGAGCCAGTGTGGCTCTTATGCTGTCTCCCAGGCGGCCGGCTGTGGCCTCGTTCTTCCAAACCAGGACATGGTCTCGATAAACATCCCCCGTGGCTAGAATCGAGAGTGTGCCCAGCTCTCCTTCGAAGAAGGCATCGCCCATGGCCGGGCCATCCGGATTGGGATCCAGAAAGCGATGGCCGTCAATCCAACCATGAGCCCCAGTTTTATGGGTTAGGGTGAGGATGGCTTGATCTTCAGCAGCAATGCGCGTGTTCCTCCGGCTAGCTTGTGCATACACAGAATCAATCTCGCCAAACAGGAACCTGGCTGTATCGATATGGTGGACGAGCGTCACCTGGATGATCAACCTGGGTTCCTGCCTGAAATAGGCCTGCTCAGTGTACGGTTCTTCTCCAAGCCCGTCCCGCCTGCGAATGCGAAAGCCGTAACCGATAGGAACGCCAATGTCACCGCGCGCGATCATGTCATGGGCAACACGGTACCAGGGCTGCCAACGCCAGTTTTCGTGAATCATCAGACGTACGCCTGCCGCATCGGCAACTTTGACGATCTCTACCGCCCCAGCCCAGTCTGGAGCCATCGGCTTTTGGCAGATGACCGGAATTCTCTTTTGACAGGCAAGTGACACCAGGTGGAGATGGGAGTCCGCATGGGTTGCGATGTCAACGAAATCGAGTTCTTCACACTCGAGCATCTGCTCGGCCGAAATATAGGCCCGGTTGGCAAACCTCTGCGCCCGGTCCAAGCGTAGGTCTGCGGCAGCAACGATTTCCACTTCAGAAATCCGTAGCCAAGCTTGCCTATGATTCTCGGCAAACCAGCCACATCCGATCATGGCCCCTTTCAGGATGATTGGCATATGCCCCCTGGTCACGGCTCTTGGTTGAGAAGCGAAAAATGCAGACAGGTTACGATTTGATGCTGTTAACTTTACAGGAATGGACCTGATCTCATGCGTATTGCCGATTTGCGTGAAGTAACCGCACCCATCGCATCGCCCATCGCCAATGCCTATATCGATTTTTCCAAGATGACCTGCTCGCTGGTCGCCGTGGTCACCGATGTCGTACGTGATGGAAGAACGGTAGTTGGTTACGGATTCAACTCCAACGGCCGGTACGGCCAGGGCGGTCTGATTCGCGAACGCTTCGCGCCTCGGGTGCTGGAGGCTAAGCCGGAGACCCTGCTGAACGATGCCGGCGACAACCTGGACCCGGATCGAATCTGGCAAACGTTGATGCGCAATGAGAAGCCTGGCGGGCACGGCGAACGCTCCGTGGCCGTCGGCACGATCGATATGGCGGTGTGGGATGCGGTGGCGAAAATAGCGGAAAAGCCGCTCTTCCGGCTGCTTGCCGAACGCTATGGCACCGAGGCCAATCCTCGTGTCTTTGTCTACGCCGCCGGCGGCTACTACTATCCGGGAAAGAATCTGGAGGCGCTGCGTGCGGAGATGCGCGGCTATCTCGACCGCGGATATACGGTGGTGAAGATGAAGATCGGGGGAGCCGATATCGCGGAAGATCGCCGGCGCATCGAGGCCGTGCTGGCGGAAATCGGCAGCCATGCCCAGTTGGCAGTGGATGCAAATGGCCGTTTCGATCTGGAGACTGCCATTGCCTACGCGAAGATGCTTGGTCAGTATCCTCTTTTTTGGTACGAGGAGGCGGGAGACCCACTGGATTACGCACTCCAGGCAACGCTGGCGGAGTTCTATCCCGGCCCAATGGCCACCGGGGAGAATCTGTTCAGTCACCAGGATGCCCGCAATCTGCTACGCTACGGCGGCATGCGTCCGGACCGTGATTGGTTACAATTCGACTGCGCGTTGTCCTATGGGCTTTGCGAGTATCTGCGCACCCTCCAGGTAATCAAGATAGCCGGCTGGTCTCCGCGCCGTTGTATTCCTCATGGTGGACATCAGATGTCTCTGAACATTGCTGCAGGCCTGGGGCTGGGAGGAAATGAAAGCTATCCCGACCTTTTCCAACCCTATGGTGGTTTTCCCGACGGTGTGCGGGTGCACGAGGGATACATCGTTATGCCCGAACTGCCGGGAATCGGCTTTGAGGGCAAGTCCGACCTTATTCGTGTGATGCGCCAGCTGGCGGAGTAATCACTTTGCTGCCAAGACCTGCGGAGACCTCCGTCGCGACCAGCCGCCGCTCCCTTTTGGGGCCGCTCTGGCTTTGGGTGCTCATTGGAATTCTGCTCGGTGTGGCGGTGGGTGCCCTCTTCCCGCACACCGGTACGGCGCTCAAGTCGCTGGGCGACGGCTTCATCAAACTCATTCGCATGACGCTGGCGCCCATCATCTTTGGCAGTATCGTTGTGGGCATCGCCAAGATGGGCGACCTTCAAGAAGTAGGCCGCGTGGGAGCGAAGGCGCTGCTTTACTTCGAAGTGGTTTCCACCCTCTCGTTGTTGCTTGGATTGCTTGCCGTGGATGTGTTGCAGCCTGGCACAGGCATGAACATCGACCCGGCAACCCTGGACTCTACGGCGATCTCCAGCTACACCAGCAGCGCTCAGCATCCCGGTTTCGCCGCGTTCCTCCTGAACATCATTCCGGCCAGCGCCGGGGAGGCGTTCGTCAGCGGAAACATTCTGCAAATTATCCTGTTCGGGGTCTTGTTTGGACTGGCGCTCTCACAGTTTCGCGACCGGGCGCGGCCGCTGGTGGAGATGCTGGATCTGTTCTTGCACGGCATGTTCGGGGTAGTGAAGTTCATCATGTACTTGGCGCCCATCGGCGCATTCGGGGCGATGGCCTACACCATTAGCCAGTACGGGCTGGCCAGCCTTATCCCGCTGATGAAATTCACGGCCGAGGTGTGGGCGGTGTCCATCCTTTTTGTGGCGGTTGTCCTGGGAGGCATTGCGCACTTCCGCGGATTCCGTCTGCTGTCGTTGCTGCGCTACATCCGGGAAGAGATCCTGATTACCCTGGGAACTTCTTCGTCTGAGGCTGTGCTGGCGCCCTTGATGCTAAAACTCGAGCAGCTTGGCTGCGCCGAGCCGGTGGTCGGCATGGTCATGCCTGCCGGCTATACCTTCAACGCCGATGGAACTGCGATCTACCTCGGCATGGGCGCCATCTTCATTGCCCAGGCTACGAACACTCATCTCGGCCTGCGAGATCAGTTTGTCATCCTGGTTGTGCTGATGCTCACCTCGAAGGGGTCGGCGGGCGTGGCTGGGGCTGGTTTTGTCACTCTGGCGGCTACATTGGCTTCCCTCCACCAGGTTCCAGTTGCCGGCCTCGTTCTGCTGCTCGGCGTAGAACGCCTAACGAATGCCGCCCGGGCTGTAGTCAATGTCATCGGGAGTTGCGTAGCCACCATCGTCGTAGCGAAGTGGGAGAAGGCCTTCGATACGGAACGAGCTGGTTTGGTTCTCGATCCGGCTCCTCCACACTAACGGCGATCACATCCTCGCTATTTCGCCGTAATACCAATGCTGTCCACTCCGCCGAATGACCCTCCTTCGGGGTGATAGTTTGGAAAACGGAAATCTGGAATGGCGAAGTTGTACTGAAGCCGTCTCACGAAATTGTATTGGGTGAAGGTCACTGGCATTCCCGGACAAAGATATCTGGGCTCGGGCTTATTCCCTTCCAGGTTGGTCGGGTTTGAGAGGCCGATGGGTGTGCTCCAGACGGAAGTGATGCCGAAGTCCGCGGGGCTATTTTCTAGGGTTCCAAGCCAGGCATCGCCTTGAGTACCTGTGTTTGAGTCGGGCTGCGGCGCCGTGCACGGACTGTCGAGCCAGCGCACGCTGATGTAAGTGAGCCGCGGTTGGCGCAGTGCAAACTTGCAGTTGATTCCGAAGAATGGACGCACCGTCCAGCGTGGGTCGGGTGAGCAAATGCCAAACTCCGGGACGGAGAAATCCCGCCGAGAAAGCGGAATACTCCTCACCTTGCCGGCCTGTACCTGGGTGAGCGCCAATGTGAAGTGAAGCGTGACTGGCCTGGATCTCACCTGTTCGAAGAACGCGCGGCTCATCACAAAGTTGACCCCGGATTCGCTGCTACCAGGAAGATAGTGAAGGTTGTAGACTGCCTGCCACGGAGACGCCCAACGAGAGCTATTGGCCACCTCGACGGTAACCTGCATGGCGTCAGGGATGAGCGCAGATCCTTCCATCACGCCGGATACCTGCAGCGGAATACTCACCTGGACCTGGTTGGCGCGAATCAGGTCCGTGGTTGCCGGGTGAGGAGCATCCCGGAGAAGCGTTAACTGAACAGGCGCCTCCTGCCCGGCGCCCGAGCGAGGGTAGGCACGGGAAATAGCGATCGATTCCGGTATGGCCAATCCGCTAAGAATGATGACGATGGGCAGAGAAACCAGGAGCAGACGAGAGACCCAAACCCTGCGCGCCGCATATTGCAGCACGACTACCGTCGCGCAAAAACAAAAGGCCAGAGCGATGGAAAGGTAACCGCTGGAAGAGATGGAGACACTGTTCGAGAAAAGCAATGAGATGGCAATGAATGCGATGAAACCAGCCATGCCGGCGAGCAAGGTCACCGTCACTCGCGCAAACGTAGCTGTAACGCTTGCAATAGCCATCGGCGGCAAGACAAGTATGCCAGTGATCAGGAGCAGATTGAAGAGCAGGCCGGGAATGAATGACAAGGGATGAAATCCTGCTCTGAACAACAGCAGAAACTGCGCTGTCAGGAGAGGTAAATAAAGAAATACCAGCAGGAAAATCGCTTTGGCGCCGAGCAGCTTCTTCCATTCATAGGGCCGCGTGAGCCAGAACTGGCGATCGCCAACCAGGGCTTCGGCATGAATCACCCGGGCGATGAGCAGCCACCAGCTCACGGGTATCAGCAACTTCAGAATTCCGCCGAGATATTGTTCTAATAAGACCCGAACAAAGTCTCCTCCGGCAACGGCAGAAAGTCTGTTTCCCGTTAGCCAGCTACTGGGATATATCCAGACGAAAGCCGCCACCAGGGCCACGCAGATGAGGATCTCCGGCCAGAACTGACGGGAATCTTTGGCGAAAATGTGCAGCATTTGCTTCATGCTTTCTCCTTTCCCTCCATCGCGAGGTCTGGAGCCAGTTGGCTCTGGGTGCGGCCCGTTTTGGCGAGCGCGAGAAAGATGGATCGCAAGGGCATGAGCTCCCACGAGATATCGCCCGCGGAGGGAAAGATTTCTGCCAGTTCCTGGGCGGTCGCAGGACCACGAAAGTTGCTGTCTACAAACCGGAGCACCGAATCAGTGGACTCGACCTGCAGCCAGGTGGGTGGAATCTTCTGTGGGAGCGACGATGGGGTGCTGAGAATGATGGTTATCTCGCGAAAGCGGCCGGAAAGAACCGACATCTCTTCTGAGAAGAGTATCCGGCCTTGCTCCAGATAGCCGACGTGGTTGGCGAAGCTCTCAATCTCGGCAAGATCATGCGAAGAAAGCAAGATGGTCGTTTCCGGCGCGCGATCGAGTAAGCCTTCGATGATCTCGTCACGCACCAGCGGATCGAGGCCGGAGAAAGGTTCATCAAGCACGATGAGTTTCGGCCGGTAGGCGAGCGAGGCGGCGAAGGCCGTTTTCATGCGCATGCCGCGGGAGAGATGTTTGAGTTTGCGTTTAAGCGGAAGATCGAATTGTGCGACGAGTTGCCGTTCGAGCGCCCGATCCCACTGCGCATAAAAAGGCCGCACATAGTCGAGCATGGTTTCAACCGTCATCCACTCCGGCATCTCCTGGTTTTCTGAGACGTAGCCGATGTGCTGGAAGTGCTGACCAACGAGATGGCGGCAGTCGATTCCCATCACCCGCGCAGCTCCGGACGTAGGACGAAATATGTTCATCAGGACTTTGATCAGGGTTGTTTTGCCGGCGCCATTGGCGCCAACCAGAGCATAGATAGCACCCTCCGGCACCGCCAGGTTGACCTCGTTGACTGCGGCGGTCGAGCGAAACTTCTTGGAGAGATTCTCTGTCCGGATCATGTCGCTCATCGCTCTTTGCAGCCTCCATCCCTGGGCTTGTTTTCTGCATCGCCACTGCTCAGACGTTGCCAATGGGCGGAGATCGAAGTAAGCATCTCTTCCTGTCCAATCCCCAGACGCTTGGCCTCGACCACGAGTGCTTCAATCTCGTGACCGAGCAATTGGGTGCGCTCTTTCTTGCTGGACTCTGGAGGAGCGGCCACCACGGTGCCTATCCCGGGCGGTTCTCGAGCAAGCCTTCGTTGATAAGGTGGGCGACGATCTTATGAGCCGTGTTGGGATTGATCTTCATTTCCCGGCTGAGGGTTCGCACCGAGGGGAAGGTGTCGCCCGGACGAAGCTGCCCGGAAACCATGGCCTTCTTTGACGCGTAGACGATCTGCTCGAAGAGCGAGATGCCGGCGCGAAAAGAGACGCGAAATGGAATCACGTGCGTACGATAACTCGTAGTACACGTTCCGCAGGAACTATTTCAGACACGGCCGGGCACTACTGGCGAACAAAAGGCGAAAATGCTACACTGCTGCTCATGGCAGTCCGACCCAAACTAACGCCGGTCCAGGTCCTGGAACGGCTTCAGCTTCGCCTGGAGAAGCGGATGGAAGCTCTGCAGCGGGTAAAGCTGGCGGGGTTCGACATGGTTATCGCTGAACTCGAGGTAGAACTGGACCTGCTCCGCCGGGCGACGCGATACCTGGAGGACTAGCATCCTCAGCGGCTGTTGTGGGGGATTTGCTGTTCCTTCCGCCCATCCGATCTGACGGCCCTTAATAAAAGTCACCACCCTCCACTTGTCATCCCGAGGAGCCGACTTGCCTGCGGCAAGTTAAGAGTGAAATGAACGCTGGAAATCGAGGTTGATTCTATTGGCTTTATTTTTTGTTCATTAGGAGCGAAGCCGAGGGATCTGCGGTGCGCCCCAGCTTCCGCACAAAGGTCTCCGGTTCGCTAGTTCTCCCACAAAATCGTCATCCTGAGAGTTTGTAACTTTATTGGTTCCATAGAAAAATGGATACTGAAAACAAAGAGCTTAGGTCGGTCAAAGAATCGCCAAATGTCAATAAACTCACAGTCTCTGAGCGGAGGCGCCTCAGGATGACGATTCTGTAGGGGAACTAGCGAAACGGAGACCTTTGCGCGGGAGCCGGGGCGCACCGCAGATCCCTCGGCTTCGCTCCTAATGAACAAAAAATAAAGCCAATAGAATCAACCTCGATTTCCAGCGTTCATTTCACTCTTAACTTGCAGCAGGCAAGTCGGCTCCTCGGGATGACAAATGGAGGGTGGTGACTTTTATTAAGGGCCGCCAGATCGGATGGACAGAAGGAAACAGCAAGTCCCTACGCTGCGCTCCGGTCCCACGGAAAGCCGGGGGTGGGCGAAATAACAATTTCGTTTAAGACTTGCCCAGCCTGCCCTGGTTTGCCGTGGGGCCTACCTGGACCGAAAACGATGGAGCGCAGCACCGCAATCGGATTCGCTGAATCCAGCAAATCTGGCTTTGGTGACAAATTGAAGGGTGGCGGACGGGACATTTACCTCTGCCTTAAAAAGACGAGCGCGTATGTAAACGTCTTGTCCTGTCCCTCTCTGTACGGCAAGAATCAAAGTACGAAATGAAGCTAGACGCATGCCCTGGCTCGCCGAAACTCTAGAGGAAGCCTTTTAGAGCCGATTCGCAACTACCTTGTAATACCCTGTTGGCCTGAAGCACTATCACTCAAAAAGACAACGCAGAGGAGGGAGACCCATGCTCCGGCTAACCCCACGCCACCGGCTGCAGTCGCTACTAACCTTGTTGGCCCTCTCCGGCTCCATCCCCATGTATGCCGCGGTCAATGTAACGCAAAGAAGTTATGATCCAAACCGCACCGGCGCAAATACGACAGAAACCATCCTCACCCCGGCAAATGTCAGCTCCACCGCCAACCAGTTTCACAAACAGTTCGTCATGCGGGTGGATGGCAAAATCGAAGGCTCTCCCCTCTACGCCTCGAGTGTCCAGATCGCCGGCGGAACCCACAACGTCATCTACGTCGGTACCATGCACAACACCGTGTTTGCCTTTGACGCAGACACCGGCGCCCAGCTCTCTGCGCGTTGGCTCGGCAACCCGGTGACCGGCTTCGACCTGCACACACTCAAGCCGGCCACCATCCACACCGAGTGGGGAATCCTGAGCACCCCGGTGATCGATCTGACCACGGGAACGCTTTACGTCGTGCGCTGGGGCTACGAAAACGGCACCAGCGGCCCGACCTATCGCCTCTTCGGTTTGGATATGACCAACCTGAGCAACGACAAGTTCAATTCAGTCCTGATTGACAGCTTCAATGTCAACGGCGGCGGCTTCAATCGCTACCTTCAGGTACAGCGATCAGGCCTCGCCCTGGCCGCCAAGCCGGGCGGCCCGCAAGCCTTGGTGGTCGCCTTCAGCGGCGGAGAGGGAGGAGGAGCCCCAGGCTGGGTCATCGCCTACGACACCGCCAAGCTGGCGAACAACACCCCCGAGACAGACGTCTGGTGCAGCAATCCGCCCAACAACAATGGCCCCGGCGGTGGCGGCGGTATATGGATGGCGAATGCGGCCCCGGCTATCGACCAGAACGGAGACATCTACGTAGTCACCGGCAATGGTCCCTATAGTCCGCAATTCGGGCTTGATCAGATGGGAGAAAGCATCGTGCACCTCGCATGGAAGCCAGGAAGTCCCGGTACGCTCACCTTGAGCGACTGGTTCACTCCGTTCAACGACGCGGGTCGTGATAGCGGCCATAAGGATCAGGATCTCGGCTCAGGAGGAATCATCGCTCTGCCCGATGAGACGGGCCTGATCGCCGGCGGCAAAGACGGCGTCTACTACCACGTGAACCGCGCCAACATGGGCAAGACAGACTACACCCAGCTCGTCGACAGCCCCTTCGTCGCCTCCTTTGACTACCAGCCCACCAACGGTCACACGTCGCTATTCGACGACCTCAACCAGGTCACCTCGACCGATCCTTTCACCATCGGCGCCGCCACCAGCGGCCGCACTGCCCACATCCATGGAACCGGCGTCTACTTCAACAACCAGCTCTTCGTAAACGGCGAGAACAACAAAGTCCGCGTCTTCACCAAGACCGGGGGACACTTTGCCGCCCAACCAACCGCGCGCGGAACGTCGACTGCCTCCTGGGGCTCGGGCTCCCCCGGAGGCATGGCGGGCGGCATCCTGGCGCTATCGGCCAACGGAACGTCGAGCGCGATCCTGTGGTCGAACGAGGCTTTCGGAAATCTTCCCAGTGACCCTGACGCCAACCAAGCCCCGACTCCCGACATCCTGCGCGCCTACGATGTCTCGACCGCTGCGAGCGGCACCCTCCAGTCCATCTGGGACAGCGAAGTGGAGCCCAATGACCACGTGGGCGCGTCCACCAAATTTGCCCCTCCCCTGGTAGCCAATGGCAAGGTCTACCAGGCGACTTACGATAACCAGGTCGTGGTCTACGGTCTGGGCAGTCCTTCGAAGACGCCCACGCGCGATATTCGCCGCACCGTCGTATTCCTTTACGCCCAGACGATTCCTGGTCAGAATGTGTATCTCCGCGGCGGCAACGGCAACGGCGGCAACCAACCAGAGACGCCGATCCGCATCCGCCATCGCAATTGGCTCAACCCGGCCACTAACGTCTATCGTTGGGGCGATGTGAATCTCGATTGGAGTGTTGCGGAGCTTGGCCAGGCAACACCGCCGGGAAAGTTTGGCGGAGGCTCCCCCATGGAATGGACCACCAGCCTGGCGCAAGGAAGCGGACAGCCATATGTAACCATGGCTGGTTACGGTATCGCGGACCAAAACAATTTCGGCGCCAACTACTGGATGCTCGATGTGGACATGGATTGCGAGCAGGCGTTCGACGACGGAAAGGGCAACAAGTGGTTCGAACTGCAGGCGCTGATTGCTCCTCGTCCTGGTCCGGAGTCGTCGACCGGCGAGCCGCCCATCACCCAAACCAGCAACCCGATGCCGCCCTACTCGTCGCCCAACCATATGGGCTTGTGCGGTATGGTCAACGTCTTCGTCGGCAACTTCGGCAATCAGCCGGCGAACCTCAATCCCAACTCCGCACAATTCCTTACTCCGGCCTACACGTACCTCTCGCCCGTGGATGACCGCAGTGCTTCGAACGACGTGCTCATGAATACTCCGTGTGTTACTCCCACCACCGAGACTCGCTGCGTCGGAAATATTCTGCAGACCTGCCAGGCCGTCAACGGCGGCAACTTCTTCCGCTCCCAGCAAAATTGCAACCTCAGTTCCGCCGGCGGAAACTTCGGTCAAATGTGTCAAAACTCCAAGGGGGTATGCTGCACACCGAATCCAACCACGGGAGATATATGTCAATGAGGGCTAGTTACCTTCCGCCACGCGCAGGACGAACTGAGCACATTGCACCAGGAGATCGCACTCCACCTACAGACAGCGTTCCCTCGAACGACCCGACGGCCCGGAGTCGCGTGAATGCTGCACTCAGCGATCGGGATGAAACGGCATACCGGGGTGCCCTGCACTGGCGGGCTCCGGAGTTTGCCGATCCAGATTGATAACGATTGGGTCCTGTCCGTTCCTCACAACGACAGCTTCGCAAATCTGATCCTGGCTTGCATTGATTTCCTGGTGGGGCACGTAAGGTGGAACGTAAATAAAATCGCCCGGGCTCGCTTCCTCACTAAATTCCAGTTGATCGCCCCAACGCATTCGAACTCGGCCCCTGACCACGTAGAGAACGGTCTCCAGTTCTCCATGGTGGTGCGGCCCGGTCTTGGCATCCGGCTGCACCAACATCGTACCGGCCCACAATTTGTTTGCTCCAGCGCTCGCATGGGTGATTGCGGCAGCGCGCGTCATGCCCGATGTCTGTGGCGTATTCAAATCTAGTTCATCCGAATGAACAATTTTCACTCCATGATTTGCCCAATCCATTCTTATTCCTCTTTTCGAACCCGCATTATTATTGAGCATCCACATTCGCTATCAAGCCACAGCCGCAGGACTGCCTGAGGCCCTCTCGTTTCCTGTTTGTTCGCGAACGTCTGACCGGGAGGTATGGGGAAGCAATGTTGGTTGGGATTGCGTTGCTCCGATGAACAGCAAGCCACCCACCATGGCTGTGTTCTTGAGAAAGTTGATGAGCTGTACCGTAAAGGAGGCTGTGCCGTCTACCTGCCAGAAGGCGTGCCCTATAACGGTCGATGGAACCAGGAAGACCACCAATGCCACGGCTGCCAGTTGCGGATAGATGCCGAAGGCCAGGCTAAGGCCCCCAACTACTTCAATGGTTCTTGCACACAGCATAAGCCAGGGCACCAGGCCGGCGGGTGCGCCATGCTCGATGAGTGCTTTCGCAGCCAGGGCCTGGCTAATGATTCCGAGACCATTCAGCAGAAATATGATTGCGATGAGAACACGAGAGAAGACCAGAACATACCGCTGAAAAGAATTCATGAGTAACTCCTATGAACTTAGAGGCTCGACGCCGGATGCTGTGGATTGCGTTCGCTGACCAGGTGAGAGGAGGGTACGTGTTTAGCCTGAGCCTTCTTTGCAAGAAACCATTCTCCAGCTTGTTCCCCTAACACCATGCCCAGTAGTCCGAGTAGAGCAATAATGGGCGGCGCAGGACTCTTCACCCGAATTACCCC
The DNA here is from genome assembly GCA_963721125.1 of uncultured Acidobacteriaceae bacterium. Classification (GTDB taxonomy): domain Bacteria; phylum Acidobacteriota; class Terriglobia; order Terriglobales; family Acidobacteriaceae; genus PALSA-350. Next base: position 2,194,437 of record CAVRHZ010000002.1, read on the forward strand.
ATATAGGACGCCCACAAACAGGCCCACCACGAATGAGAGGAAGAGCGCTTTCATTTGCAGACCCCTTTAATGCTCTGTCCTTTCAACCACCTTTCGCAATAACTTCAGAACAGGCTCACGCATAAGATGCTCTGGGCTCTGGAAAGGCGTTAACGCAGTCGGCCGGGATACCGCTTTTCGATCGGTTTTGAAGACGAAGAGCACGCTGCTCTTATGCGGGATCAGGTACAAAATGAGTATCCGCGCCTGTCTCAAAGACTATGTAAGCCCGCTTCCATGGCTCGTCGTTGACCAAACGCAGCGCCAACAACCTCCACAGGAACTCCTGGTGTGGCGTAGCGGAGGGACCTGCTGTTTCCTTCCGGCCATCCGATCTAACGGCCCGGCCGCTTCTGGGACGTGATTTCCCTGACATGCTGACACTTAGGTGTCGATATGACGACATTTTTCCCAGGCCGCAGCGCGTTCTCCCGGTGTTTAGGGATGGCATCTCGATTGCACTGATGCGATGGGAAGGCCTTGGGAATTGTAACTGTGCCGCCATACGTGGAAAACCCGCAATACATATCCTCTGGTCCAGTCCGTGAGTTGATTAGGCCAAAGGGTGAAAGGAAAACAACAATGTCGATCGCAAATCCCGAAGCAGAAACCCTAACCATGAAACAACGTATTTTTATCGGCATACTCGGGGTGTTAAGTGTCCTTCTGGCCGCTCTTGTGGTGTTTTACTTCAGCCCTGCTGAAGAGACAGGCGAAGCTTTGACCGGCCGAAATCTGTCGCTGGCAGTGTACGAGCATGGGTTCGGCCGTCATGCCACTCCGACCGATTTTCAACAAAGGATTTCTGATGAGGAGACATCGTGAAATTCAGGTTTGTAGTGTTTTTGGTTGATCTGGCATCGCGGCGCGGTTGCACAGGCGCAGGAGTGGGGCTCTCTTGGGGGTGGGTATCTTTACCAGGTCTTCCTTTGTGCCCAGACTTATTCTCAGGAACCACGAAGCTCATTGCGAACTTGCTCATCATCCAATCATGACTGGGCCGGGCTTATGCGGCCAGGTGCAGGCAGTCAATATGTGCAGTGCGCGATGCTTAGGTTTTTCATCTGCAATTGCCGGAGTAGCGTTCGTGGTTATTTGCCTGATCGCTTCCGGCCGTTGCGATCAACCCGCCTGGGCAGCCAAAGCGCAATCTGCAAATTCGCAGCAGGCGGCCCTGATTCATCAGGGAAAGCTGATCTTTGATGAGACTCCCAAATATGCCAGCAGCTATGTGGGGAATAAGCTTGCCTGCAGCGACTGCCACCTTCAAAGCGGCACCGCTCCCTATGCTTCGCCCATGATTGACCTTTCCGGTTTGTTTCCCATGTTCAGTAAAAGAGCGGGGCATGTCATCTCGATTCAAAACCGCATTCAGGAGTGTTTCTCCCGTAGTGAGGCCGGACGTCCGTTGCCTGAGGACAGCGGAAAAATGCTGGCGCTCGTGGCATATATCAATTCGCTCTCGCGGGATGGGATGAAAGGTAAGGCCTATGAAGGCCGCGGTTTGGTAAAGCTGCCTGTTCTTAGGGGAGACCCGGTGAGCGGTAAGTCCATCTACGCTTCGCAATGCGCCGGGTGTCACGGTGGCAATGGAGCAGGAGTTCCGCCTGTGCTGCCCGCAGTCTGGGGTCCTGATTCGTACAACGATGGTGCCGGCATGAACAACGTAGGCGAAATGGCCGCCTTCGTCATTCACAACATGCCGCAAAACCACCCCGGCACGCTTACGCCGCAGCAGGCCTATGATGTCTCGGCCTTTATCCATACCATGCCACGGCCCAAATTCAACCAGGCATACAAGAACTACTAGGCGGATACACAAGCAGGTCAGATACTCAGGACGGGAAAGGGTGAGTCCCGTATGAGGGCGTAGGATAAATCCCGTATACGGCCAAATGCGCCTGATTCAGGGCTTCTCCCGATCATCAGCAAGTCAGCATCGAATTGCCGGATCGCCTCCAGCAGCGCACCCTTGATGGGGCCAACAACGATCCGAACCGGCGCCTCTGACCCCACTCGTTGCTGCAGATCGGCGATGCGCTGACCCACCTGTTGCCTTTCCTCGGATTGGATTTGCTCGTCGAGGTCCATTTGAATGGGTAAATTGGAATCAGCAGTCTGCAGGGCGTGGATAATAATGAGATTAGCCTGCGCTTGCTTCGCGACCTCATGGGCATAGCGGAGCACTCGTTCCGAGTCCTCCTCTAAGCCCGTGGCACACAGCCATTCACGGTGCGCCAACGGGCGCGGCGCTATGATCTCAACGTGTCTGCTGGTTACCACCGGGCAATCCGCATCATTGAGCACTTTGGCTGTTGTAGAGCCGAGGAGCATCCGCCTGAAAGTACCGGCGTGCGTGGGCATCATGATGACATCGAATCCGCTCCTGGCGACCTCGGCGATCTTTGTGGCCGCATCTCCAGCAACGACAATCCTCGGGTGTTCCGCGAGCGGAAATTCAGCCCGAAGGAAAGAGTTGAGTGCATCGCGAGCGACCTCCCGGTGTTCTTCCGCGATCCCCTTGGACGCTCTTACATAAAGCTCGAAGCCGCTATGGCTGGCCGGGTCGAATACATGGATCAGCGACACTCCGGCGCCCCACAAAGCTGCGGCCTTCTTCACGTAAGGGGTCATGGCAATGCAGGAATGTGAAAAGTTCACCGGAAAGAGAATGGTTTTGATCGGTCTCACGGGCGCCTCCTCATAACAGCGGCCGTCGTGCTCCGGTTTACAGATGGAAACTGCTCGCCGATGCACTCAGGGTAACCGTAATTCTTCCCTCCCGGAATTCCCAGGGGCGCAGTTCGTACTGGCGGAATCCACGCGCCGTTAATGGTTCCGCGTCCATGAGCGCCCGCGCTTGCTCGGTGGTGTCGGCTTGCAGGATGGTAAGGCCATCTCCCACCAGCACACCCTCCTGCACGAACGGGCCGGAGGCAAACAGAAAGCCTTCCGCCTCAAGCCGGTTCATATACCGGACGTGCTCTGCTACGTGGGGTAACATCTGTTCGGAGGGCGCAACAGCTTTACTGAGAGCAACAAATAGCCGCTTCCTTAGCATGGGTTTGAGTAGATCCGCGATCTCCTCGTCGATTGACATGATTGCCCTCCTTCTGGGCAGGCGCTGGTGATTCGATGCGGTAGTCCCCGGTGCGGTCTCGGAGGTTTCATGATTCTGCTACGTTCTTTGTAGTGTCCTCGTCAGCCGTTCGTCTTAGCTGGCTAACAGGTGCGGCGCATTGCGAGTCCGATCCAGTGGAAGAGCTCCTGGCCTGCTCGCGATCCCCAGCTTTTGCATGCGGCTGATGAGAGTCGTCCGCGGAACACCGAGGCGGGCCGCGGCGCCATCGTGTCCGCCGATCGTCCACTTGGTTTCCTTCAAAATTTCCAAAATGTGTGCACGCTCCGCATCAGATAACGTCTGGGGCCGCCCTGGCATAGCCGCTTGCCTCAGAAGGGTGAGTTCGGTGCTTCGAGGAGATAGCACACGGCCCTGGGTCACAATCGCTGAGCGCTCAATAAAGTTCTGCAACTCGCGTATGTTCCCCGGCCAATGGTAGCTCTGGAGAATTTCCATCACACCGTCTGGCACCTGATCGATCGACTTACCCATCTGGCGGGAGAATCTTCGCATGAAGTAGCTTACGAGCGACGGAATATCGTCTCTCCGTTCGCGCAGCGGTGGAAGATTGATGGGGAAAACACTTAGCCGATAGTACAGATCGGCGCGAAAAGTCTTCTCCTCCACCATACGGGAAAGATCTTGATTGGTAGCTGCGATGACCCGGACGTCGGTGCGGATAGTGCGCGTGCTGCCCAGGCGTTCGTATTGCTGCTCCTGGAGCACACGCAGGAGCTTCGGCTGAAGTTCCAGGGGAAGGTCTCCAATTTCATCCAGAAACAACGTTCCTCCATGCGCAGCTTGAAAACGCCCGATGGTCTGCGCGATGGCGCCGGTGAAAGCCCCTTTCTCATGACCGAAGAGCTCGCTTTCAAGTAAGGGGCCCGGAATCGCCGCGCAGTTGAGCGCCACGAAGGGTCCTCGCTGACGCGGGCTGGAGTCGTGAATTGCGTGAGCGATTACTTCCTTGCCTGTCCCTGTTTCGCCGTGAAGTAAAACAGAGCACTCTGCCTGGGCCACGACCCGTACTTCGTCGAGCACATCCTGGAATTTCTCGCTGGAGCCGATCAAGTCAAGAACAGCCATGGTTGCACCTTTTACGTTATGAAATCTATTGTCCCCCGCAGGATTTGCCCAGAGCCAACCTGGTTGCTCGAAGCAATTCCCCGGCATCGAATGGTTTGCGAAGAAAGAACGCGGCCCCTTCTGCCAAAGCCCTACGTTCTACTTCCTCTTCGTGGTGCGCGGTAATGAAGATAATCGGCAGCTCGGGGCGCGCCTGCCGGACGCGACGTTGTAAATCGAGTCCATCCATGGAGGTCATGCGGACGTCCGTGATCAAACAGCTTGTTTCTGCCAGATGGTTTCCGCGCAGGAACTCTTCGCCTAACGAAAACACCCGTGCGGCGAATCCGGCGGATTCGATGAGGCTTTCTAGAGATAGGCGAATTCTGGGGTCGTCATCGACAACAGCGACCACGGGTTTTGCGATAACGTCCACCAGGAAGCTGCCCCCTGCATCCATATTTCGATAGTAGGGGGAAGATGGGCGGCGCGCTATTATGTCTTCCTATCGCCGGATATTATGTCTTTATATAAGATCCCGGCTTTACTCAGGAAATGCCGAGTTTTCCTGCCATTTTGACCAGCTCCGCCAGCGATGAGGCGGCCATCTTGCGCATGATTTGCCCGCGATGAACCTGGATAGTGATCTCGCTGGTGCCGAGCTCCGCGGCGGTTTGTTTATTGAGCAGGCCGGCCACGACGAACGGTAGGACTTCGCGCTCACGCGGTGTGAGAAGCGCATAGCGCCGCCGCAACTCCGCGGTCTCTGCTCTCTTAACCCGTGCCGCACGATCCTGGACGATTGCGCTGTCAATCGCTTTCAGGAGCTCCTCATTGTCAATGGGCTTGAGCAGAAATTCGACCGCTCCCGCCTTCATCGCACGCACAGAGGACGGGACATCTCCATGGCCGGTGAGAAAGATAATGGGTGGCTCATCGGGGCCGGCGATTTCCCGCTGCAGTTCTAGCCCGCTCATGCCCGGCAGGTCCAGATCGAGAACCAGGCACGCCGGAGAGTCCGGCCTTTTGAACACCAGGTATTCCGCAGCGGAGGCAAACACTTCCACACGATGCCCCATGGATGAGAAGAGACTGGATAGCGCCTCGCGTACTCGATAATCATCATCGAGCACGTAAATGATAGGAGTATCGTGATTCATGCGGAAACTTTCGACGCCAGCGGCAGGGTGAAAAAGAAGGTTGTGCCCGGACCCTGGTAGGGCGTCGTCCCGAGGCGTCCTCCGTGCGCTTCTACGATCGACCGACAGATGGACAGGCCCATTCCCATGCCTTTCTCCTTGGTAGTGTAGAAGGGCTCGAAGACTTTCTCCGCATCCTCTAAGCCACTGCCATGGTCCTGAATCTCTACCAGGATGGCATCTGCGTTCTGCAATTTCGAACGAATGAGAAGCTTTTTTGGACGATCCGTCACCGCATCCATGGACTCAATTCCATTGACGAGTAAATTAAAAATCACCTGCTGCAATTGCACCCGATCGCCCGATGCCGTGGGAAGCGGCTTTTCCAAATCGGTTTCGACAGTGACGCGTTTGTCCTGAGCCTCCTTGTGGATCAAACGAAGCACTTCCGCGATGACTTCATTGACATCCAGATCGACCTTTTCGAGAGTTGTCTTTCTAAAGAGTGCGCGTATGTGCCGTACTACCTCACCAGCATCCTTGCCATCGCGGATGATCCTCTCCGCAGCCACCCTTGCGTTGGCTACATTCGGCGGCTCGGCGGAAAGCCACTGCATGCATGCCAGGCCGTTGGCTACCACAGCGCTGAGGGGTTGACTGATTTCATGAGCAATGGACGCCGCTAGTTCGGCCACAGTGGCAAACCGCGTTGCCCGTGAAAGCTGGGCCTGGGTTCTACTCAAAGCCTCCTCGCTGCGCCTCTTGGTCTCGATCAATTCGCTTGCCGTAAAGGCCACTACCAGAAACACTCCGAATCGCAAATAGGAGGACGGAGGACTCGATAGCGAGAGTGGGGACGGAAGACCGAATAGGTCGAAGGCGATTGCGGAAAGTCCAACCGCCAAAAGCCCAGGACCCCGCCCTCCGAAAAGGCTGCTGGCGATAACGGCGAGCACAAAGGACGATGATTCGGCATTGAGAGGACGCGCGACGATCAGGGCGATTCCGCAGGCGATCGCGGCCAGCCCGTAACCGCGCAGCAAAGAGAGCTTATTCATTGGCGATTAATCCGATACGCACACACCCTTGATCGTATCGGATAGGGCTTCAGGGAGCCAGTTCCGCGGGTTGTGCTCGCGCGGGATGGACTGGGGTCAGGAACGTTTGGCCCCCCCGCTTCCCCCCACCACGCACGCCGGGGCAGGTGTGCGAACCTGGGGCACCCGTCTCGTTCCTATTGGATTCTGTTGGGAGACCGGCTGCTATCGTCCATCCACTTCCAGTTTGATTGGCTTTGCCGTCGCGCTCACCTCGGGGTCGTAGTACTCGTAGAGCCGCGACTGCAAGGTATGAGCACGTATAGGGTATTTGGCACGCAAACGGACCTTGAGCGTGACTTCCTGGTGCGGCGCGAGACCATTGAAGTAGAGGATAGCCTGGGTTGCAGTAAGGCTGAACTTCTCCAGTTGTCCAGGGTCGGCCCCGGAAGCTTTTTCCTGGAACGATTGCAGGTCTTCGCTCAGCAGGTCGAAGCCCGGTGGAATGCCCAGGTCCACCATAACCATGTTTGCGGTCTTGCTGAGGTTGTTTCGAATCGTCACCGTCTCGGTGGCTATATCGCTCTGCGAGAGCCGAGTGCGATCGTAGGCTATATCGATGGAAAGCGGCTCTGCCGCGGGCTTCTCCTCCCAGGGGATGAAGAAACGGCCCACCACCTGGTAAGCAAGGTTCCCAGTGCCTTCGAAACGGAGGCGCACCGAGGCAGGCTTGTGCGCGTCGATACCCTTGAAAACAAACTGGTGGAGCAGATCGTTGTTGCTCGCAGTGAGGTTGAGGGTCTTCAGTTCCCTGCCGTCAAGCATCACCTGCAACGATCCCTGCACCTCCGCCGCGCCGAGTTGCGTAGACAGCAGCAAAGCGCGAAGAGCCATGATGGTGGCCTGCGTTGTGCCCCAGGCGCCGGAGGCCTGCTTCTTTTGCGAAATAAAGTTAAGCGCCTTGCGCGACGTCTCGGATGCCTGACCCCACTTGAGCAGGGCCTGTGTAGCCAGACCGGTGGTCTCAATGGCCGCGCTTGCGCCGGTCGAATACACGCCGGTCTCTTCCGCGTTCCAAAAGACCTGATCCTCCTTTTCTATACGCGCATCAAGCAACGCCTGCATGGAGCGGCGAGTGAAATCGCGGTCACGGCCGTACTCGGTGGCAAAGTTGGCGATCACGGCGAGTGTGTAGGGATCGGGGGCCGAGTTTAAATGAGAGGCGATGTAATCCCTGGCTTTATCGATGGCGGGACCCGCCGGCATGGCGGTGTCAACCAGCGACCAGGCAATATAAGCTGTGATACGAAGCGGGCTGGAGTTGTAACGGTTGGTCGCACCCTCGTTGATGAAGGAAGCGTCCGGCTTCCAACTGCCGTCCGCCTGTTGCTGGCTAACCAGCCAGTTGCGCGTGCGCTCGATCAGCCTGGGATCTACCTCCGACACCTTGGCCATGTCGTTAAACTCCATCAGGCCGTAGGCGGTGAGAATTTTGTTGGCCGGCGCCTGGCCGAACCAGGAGAAGCCGCCTCCAGGGACTTCGAAGGTGAGCAGCCGCTGGTACCCATTGGCGATATAGCCTTCAGCCTTGGCGTGCGTCTCTGGCGTAAGCTTCCTGGTGTGCTTCATGTAGTCGAGCGCAAGCACGTTTGGATAGGTGCTGGAGGAAGTCTGCTCGAAGCAGCCGCCGGGCATGCTGAGTATGCTGTCCATGCCTTCGATAAGCTGGCTAAGCGGTCCGGGGTAGAGGCGGACGAGGATGCTGCTGGCATCCGCAATGGCCTTGTCAGGAAAGTGGAGATCGTGCGCGGCTGAGCCTTCGAGCCGCCCATTGAAGACCACGTCCTCCTCGCGACCATTGGGGATGACCTCGATCTCGCGGACGACAATGTCATCGCGAGAGACAGAGCCCTCCATGTGAGCGGAGAGGGTGAGCTTGAATTTGCCGATGCGCGTCGCGGTGAGCGTGAATTGCGAAGCACCCACGCGACCCGATTCAGCAGCGACGGATTTATCCGGCGTGTCGTGATCGAGCGAGAACCAGTCTTCCCGCTTGAGCTTGAGGCTGACCTGACCGCGCTTGCCGGAGTAGTTGTACACTGCGATGGGGAGAGAGACCTGGTCGCCTTGAGTGAGCGTGACGGGAAGATCGACATCGACGAAGAAGTCCTGAAAGACCTTGAGGCTCGATGTGGCAGTGCCGATTGCGCCGGAGACAGTGGAGGCGAGCATGGCCATACGCCAGGTGGTGATGGAGTCGGCGACCGGGATAGAAATGTTCGCGTTGCCCTGGGCGTCGGTGATGATCTCGGGATTGATGTAGAGCGCTTCCGGGAAGTAGGAGCGGACGTGCGGCGCGGCCACTTGCGGGACTGTCTTTAGCGCGACGGCGAAGCCACGTCCCTGCATGGGCGGGGCGACAGGTTCAGCCCTTCCCATCTTCGCGGCAGCGAACGCGTCTACAGGACTTAAGCCACCCGCTACGCCGCCCATCACACCCATAGCTGTTCCCTTCATCAACGCTAATGACATCGGCGGTGACGGTTCCACCATAACGGTTTGGGTTACGCTGCCAACAGCCAGTGTGGCGCTCAGAAGGGCGCGGTCGCGCTCCTGGAGTGTGATCTCGCTCGAGAGGTTCAAGAATCCGGGCGATGAGATTTCCACCCGATAGCTGCCGGGAGGAAGAGCTGCAAGAGCAAAGCGGCCATCAGCCCCGGCGTGCGTGGTGCGCGCGTTTGCCGCGGATTCCTGGTGGAGTCTAATGGTCGCGCCGGCAACCGACGCGCCGGACTGATCGACTACCATGCCGCTGACCTCGGCCCGTTGATTCATGGCGCCACGGTTGTGTTCAACATGGGTATCCAGGGTGCCTCCGTTTCTTCCCTCAGTCACCAGGCTTCCGGAGCGACCTTCGAGATAGGCAACAAGATCATCCCGGCTGTCGAATGCGCCGTCCGGCCCCGCGCTTTGTACGAGGTAGAGGTGAATGCCCCTTCGATCAAACGGCGCCGGCTTGATGCGCAACGGTGTATTCCACGGATCAAGCGGACGCGCGGCATTAAATATCGAGGAAACGTCCTGTCCGTCTTTATGATTCCGCAACTCCCGGCTGACTTGTTCCGCCAGATCGCGCACCTGGTCGAGGAACGCCGAGCGGTAGCGCCGCTGGTATTCGAAGTACTTGTCCTGTGGCAGACTGCGGCCAAACTCGATGTCGAGCTTCGCCGGCGTAGCCATCTGGGTTGCGGAGAAGAGAGCGCGAGCCGCCCTGTCTTGCTCATCGCCCCGGCGATCATTCGCCGGCTCGATGGCGCTGGACAGAGAGAGCGAGTGGATTTCATAGCGCGGCTTCATCACCTGCTGCTCCAGGTAGAAGAATGTCTTCGCAAAGCCCGGCTGCTTCTCCGCCAATGCGAAGACAGCTTCATCGACGATCTGCAGGCCGAGCGCGGCGCTGACACCTTCACCGTGCGCGTTGGTGACGCGGAAGCAGATGTGCGCATCACTGCCTGGCTTGTAGCTGGCAGCGTCGGCCGTAGTTTCAATCTTCAGCTCATCCGCCGGCTGCACAAAGATCAGGCGATGATCCGCCACCGGCTGGGCGTCGCGGCCGATGAGGTAGGCGTCGATGTCGAGGGTGCCGGCCATCTCCGCGGTGGCCGGGAGCGTGAGTTCGGCCTGCCCGTTCTGCAGGTCGACATCGCGGGTCAATACTGTCTGCCCATTGCGCACGATGTCGATGTAGGCCGAGCCACGTGCGCGGGTGGATAGAACCTTCAATAGGATTGGTTCGCCGGCTTTGATGACGGCGCGGTGGACGCGCAACAGGATCTGGTCGGCGCCTTCGCGTGTCTCCAGCGGAAGGTCGGCTGTGGTGCGAGCACCGCGGTGGTCATCAGCATCAACCCGTAGGGATGCGCTGCCGGAGCCGGCGGCGATAGGAACGGTGGCGATGCCGCTGCTGTCGGCGTTGACGTGCTGATCGTGTTCTCCCGGGATGTGTACCGTGAGAGATGCGCTTGCCGGCGTGCCGTCGGGATAAGAGCTTAAAAGAAAGACCTGGTTCTCGAGATGAGGGATCAGTGTGCCGCCCTCTGGAACAGCGGTGATCAACAAGGGACTTTGACTGACGGTGATGGGTTCAGCGCGCATCTCCGAGTGGCCCGCGGAGTCTTTCACAGTGGCCTCGACCGCGGCTCGTGCCGCACCCTGGCTGAAATTCCGCCCGGCAAAATAGCTGGGGAGAACAAGATCGAAGTGATACACGCCGTCCTTGTCTGTCTTGCCTTTGGCCGATGCCGCGTCAAAGACGTCGACATCCATGCTCGATATCTTGATGGCCGTCTCTGCGTGATCGACTGGCTTACCGAAGAAGTAGTCGGCGCGCACCGTGCCTGTGACGTGATCGCCGGGACGATAGTCGCGCCGCGGCTTGTTGTCTTTTTCTGAGAATTCCACCGCGACTTTGAACTTGGGCAGGACATAGCGTTCCACGTTGAGAGCAACCTCCGCGGTGTTCACAGGAGCGGAGCTGTCGCCCATAAGAGCCCGCAGGTGATAGATGCCGAGGTTCACCTCATCGGCGAGTGAGAACTCCGTGGAGGCCACGCCGAAGCGGTCTGTCGTTGTGCTCTTTTTGAAAACCTTGTTGCCCCGCGAGTCCTCCACCTCGAAGGTAAGGTTGCGATCCGCATCCGCCCGGTGATCTGCGCGATCGAGCGCGAGCGCGCGCACATGGATCGTCTGGCCGGGCTGGTAGATCGGCTTATCGGTCGTGAGCATAATCAATGCCGGGTCTTTGATCTGGATGGGCTGGGTGTACTCGGCGGACCCGATGGGCGTGTCGGCGGTGAAGCGGATATCGTATGTGCCTCGGAGCGCAGCCGGAAGACGAAACTGAGCCGCGGCCGTGCCGCGCCGGTTGAGGCGCCCGGAGAAGAGCGGGCGAGCGCTCTCGTGGGGAATGAGCAGTTCGGCATGGATGACGCCGGTGAGGGCAGCATCATCGTTGCCCGCGTCGGAGACCAGCAGACGGATGGCGGCATCACTGCCGGCGAGGTACTCCGTCTGGCCAAGAACGCGAACCACCGGGCGGCGGAGGATGCGCGAGATGGACTCGACCCCAGTGATCGCCGGGATGGCTTTGTCGCTGTATTCGAAACGATAACGCACCCGTTGCCAAACCAGGCCCTCGAGTGCGATGGGCTTCGCAGGCGCGATGCTCTGCTGCCAGGCGCCATCGTTTTTGGTGATGACGACCGGCCGTTCGACGCGGCCCAGGATGTCCTCTTCAGGATTGACGATCTCAGCGATGAGCCTGCCGGAACCCGGGCGCGCCCCGTGGTAAGGGATGGCTACGGAGAGGACTCCATGAGTGAAGGTGGCGGATGACGGGGCCGCGGCTTCACTAAAGGTAACGTAAGCGGCAGCGAGGACAGCGAGCAGGACCAGGAATAAGAGTGGAAGGAGACGTTGAAGTAAAACGCCGCGACTGCGCGTGAGCATGCCGGTTCTCCAGGTGAGCTGCGATTTTTGGGGGTGGCAGCTTCTGTCTGACCGGAGAACGCTGGGGTTCTACAAACTTGCAGGGAAAAACATTTTTTTTTGTTGTGATGCGCTGGCAGTTACCTGCGAGCCCAGTTCTGGCCGTCGATACTCATCCAGCGCTCCCCGTCATCGGTGGTTAACTCGAAGCGCGACAGAGGCCGGCCGGCGGCGGGCTTGAACGCCTGGTTCGCATCGGCGGACGGGGTATTGGGAGCGGGTAATGCCTGGACGTTGACCGTCTGAGCGGCCGAACCCACGCGCAGCGTGGCGTCAGCCACAGCTTGTACTGAGGGCGCCAGCTCGGTGGCGAAGGACTGCGTTTCGAAACCCGTTGCCTGGGCTTTTATCCGATAGCTGCCGGGCGCCAGATCTTCCATGCGATATTTGCCGTGGCTGTCGGTGGTCGCGCTGCCGGCGAGCACGCCGTTGGAGTTGGTGGCGGTTAGCGTTGCGCCGGGAATGACAGCGCCGGAAGGATCAGTGATGGTGCCGGACAAGGGTGAGCCTGGGCTCGCTGCGGGATGAGAACTGAGTTTCAGGGCGGCCGTCGCACTGCCGAAGGAAACCATAGAGGTCAGCGCAACCTTGACTGCGCGGCCCTTCCATGGCGAGGGAATGGCCTCCCAGGTTCTGCCCTCGTCGTTGCTCAAGAAAAGGTGGTTATCGGTGTCGATGGCGAGCCGCTGGTTGGCGCGTGAGGCCATGGAGAGGATGCCGAGATGACTGGGCAGAGTAGCTTGAACGCGATTCGCTGCGAGCACACCCACCGGTGACGCCGCGCCCGCCGATGCGGCCGCAAAGGAGCGTTCCGGTGCAGGTGGTGGCGGTTGTACTCCGATGCCGCCGGCGATACCTCCCATGACGCCGCCTGCAGCGCCGCTTGCGGTCCCTGGTCTCATTAGGGCAGGTGGCGTCAGCAACAATGCCGGAGCACCTTGCCGCCTCTTCATCAAATGCTCGGTCAATGGCGCGGTGCTGCGGAGGCTTTCTGCAGGAGGGATTTCAGCCGGGGGTAGCGCCGGTTTACGGGCATCTGCCATCTGGGATAGTACGGAGGTGTAACGAACGTTCCTTTGCTCATGGCGAACGAAGAAGATCACCAGGACGATGGCGGCGAGCGCGGGAATTCCCGCCCATGCCCACCAGCGATGGCGGACAGGTTCGGGCGGCAGGACTGGAGACTCATCGGCGGGCGGAAGCGAGAGGGCAACGATTTGCCGGCAGTGCGGGCAAAGGGCGAGATGGGCGAGCGTCTCCCGCTGCTCGTGTGCGGGCAGGGCGCGCTCGACGAAGGCGTTGAGCTGGTCCGCGTCTGGATGCTGCCCGGCCTGGAGAAGTTCGCTCATAGTTGCCTGGATGCGGCAGTGGCGTTGGCAGCCGTCTGCTTTGAGAACGAGGAGGTTTGCGAACTTTGCAACAAAGCATGCAGATTGATTTCCAGATCGCGCGGGTCGTTGCCCAGCGCTTCTTCGGCCGCCCGCTTGCTCAATCCGCCGGTTTGAAGATGATGGAGCAGCCGCTTGCGGAGATCGGTAAGCAACCGCCTGAGCCGCCGGCTGATGGTGGCCTCATGAACATGAAGTACGCGGGCGAGTTGGGCGAGGGGCTGGCGATCGAGAAAATAGGAAGAGAGCAGGAAGCGCTCTTCCCCTGAAAGAGCCTCCAGAGTGCTGGTGAGCGCGCGGGTCAGGTCAGTAAGTTCCGCTGCAACCGGCGCGGGAGCCGTTGGAGGCGCGGGCGCGTCGAGTGTCTCGAGTGGCGACTCACGATAGGTCCGCCGGTGATGATCCACATGACGCTGAGCGAGCGTGGTGCGTAGCCAGCCAAGTAGCGAACCACGCCCGGAGTAGGAAGCGAGGGGAGAGCGCCGCTGTCCTTCGACCTCGCGCAGGCCGTAGAGCTCGGAGTAGAGCGAGTCGGCAAGATCATGGCCCACAGTGCCGGAGCCGGCGATGGCAACGGCGGCCTGGGTGAGGGGAGCACGATAGAGAGCAAGAAAGCGTTGCCAGGCGACCTCGCGGCCCAGGGCACAGCCGGTAGCAAGGGCTAAGTCTTCAAGACGGAGCGATCGCAGAAAGTCCGCTTTTTGCGCATGATCCGGGTGAGCGGCGTCGGGCAAACCGTAGTTGAACTTCGTGCCCACGGCGTACAGGGCGGCGCCGAGCTCATCACAAGTCAGCCCGCTGGCTGCGGCCTTGGAGTTGAGCCAGAGTTCCTGAAGGAGATCTTGCGGAAGCTCCTGATCGGCCGTATTCCTGGAGGGTGGGGCCGATGGTAAAGGCAGCGCCAAATCACCGGATTGTGGTGACGTTGTCACCCTCCAAAGCTAACAGAAGCAGTAAAAACTGCACTCCCCCAGCGTACGCGGCCAGAAAAGCTTTGTTTAGTCGATTGCTTTTTCTTCGCTGATCGATTTCGCAAAAGCTCTGGAAGGGCTTCGGCCCGTCTTAGTCGGCCCACGTACGCTTTGGGGAACGTGGGTCGCCCGTCCAGACTCCCGAGGTCCAGCTGTCGTCCCGCCTGCCCCGGGGTGCCGCGGGTCCGGAGCGCAGCGTAGTGGAGGACCTACGGTTTCCTTTGCCCATCCAATCTAACGGCCTCTCATAAAAGATGCTGCTCAGAGCTTTTAAACCACCGAAGCCCGGCAACAGGATCTGCTGCGATACGCACTGGATGAACACGGGTAAATCTCCTCCATCCAAGCCGTGCCTAGGGTTGCTGGTAATAGCCCTCTCGGGTGCGGGCGGTCAAGCCGGGCTTCGCTACCTGAACCTCGATATGGTGATATTCGTCGGGATGCTCGGCGCGCGGGGGATCGAAGGACAACTCGTAGTAAGCCTGCCCATCCGCCACGCTTTGCTCCAACATAGCGGTGAGGTTGTTGCTGCCGGTAAGGGCAAGACCTCCACTCTGAACAGCAAGCACCTGCAAGGAGAGATCGCCGATCACCACCTGACTCGGCTTACTGACGCCTTTGAGGAAACTCTGGTAGTAGAATTGCCGGCCCACCCCCTCCGCGGCGCCGATAGGATTGATGTTGTAGAGAGTGACAGCGGCCTCTCGCATCTGCGTCGAAAGGCCAACGATCGCAGAGAAGAGCTCGTTCTCTTGCTTATAGTCCAGGTCAATACGAGGTCCGGAAAGAAGGGGCCAGCCAGGTGAGACCCAGAGGATCAGCTTTCTGCCTGGAAGCTTTGCCTGGCTCTCGGAGAACGACCGGAGGGCGTTTATGGAAAGGTTAAAGCGATCCCACTCCTGATATTGCGAGGAACGGCGTATGTCGCGGAGAGAAACGGCGTACTGATCAAGAGAGCTACTCAGCTCATTGCCATCGGTCGAAAAGGTCTGCTGGGTCTGCATTCCCTTGTCTGTAAAAAAGGCGAGTTGGGTAGGGTAGGCAAGCCGCCCGCCATTGGCGTGCAGAAACTTGTCAATCTCGCCTCGTGAGTAGGCAATGCTCTCGTAGGGGACGTTCACAGCGTCGAGCACAATGAGGACGTGAACGGGAGCCTGGCTGCCGGCGAAAGCGCGAAAGGACGTGATGTGCCGGGGAGTCTTGTTGTCAAAAATGGTGAAGTCCTGTTGTTGGAGATCGGCGACGGGCGATCCGGACTTCCCCGTTACCACCACATCGAGGGTGATACTGGACGCCGCGGCCGGCGTTGACTGCGTCTCCTGCTGAGCGGATAGCGCGGCGGCGCATAGCATTGTGGCAAAAAGAGCGAAAGCGACAGGCCTGCGGATGGACATGAGTTCCCTTCGAGAGTCGGCGCACAACTAGATCATTGCCGGGTTCCAACAATACTTAGATGCGGAACTTATGGAGAGAGATCCAGATGAGGCAGCCTCCAGGGCGGAGACGCGCGGCCAGGGTGGGCGGCCGGGGAGTCAAG
Source organism: uncultured Acidobacteriaceae bacterium (assembly GCA_963721125.1). Classification (GTDB taxonomy): domain Bacteria; phylum Acidobacteriota; class Terriglobia; order Terriglobales; family Acidobacteriaceae; genus PALSA-350. The sequence continues at coordinate 2,210,281 of CAVRHZ010000002.1, forward strand.
GTTGCGCCAATCCTCTATTTTTCCTGCAGGGCGCCGGCCAGTATAGGTGTTGTATCCGCTTCTGCGTCCTCAGTCTCGGTATCAGCAGGTAATTCCAGTGGATCCGTCACCTCCACCTCCCGGAGCGTCCGCTGGATAGCCTTGGTGCGGGTCTCCGCCGTGTCGATCGAATCCTGCGCCTGGCTCAGCTTCTGCTTTACGATCACCAAAACCTGGGCATACTTGTTGAATTCAGTCTTTACCGATCCCAACGTCTCCCACACCTCGCTCGATCTCTTGTGGATGGCAAGGGTACGAAAGCCCATCTGCAGGGCGTTCAACAAAGCTGCGATCGTGCTCGGCCCCGACAACATAACCCTATACTCCCGATGGATCCCTTCGGCAAAGCTGGGCCTCCGCATCACCTCCGCATAGAGCGCCTCAGTGGAAAGAAACAGAATGCCGAAATCGGTCGTAAAGGGAGGGGCAAGGTGCCTTTCGCTAAGATTCTTTGCCGATAACCGTAAGGTCATTTCCAGTTGGCGGGAGGCTTTCTCCGCTGCCTCTACGTCCCCCCTCTCCGACGCGTCGATCAGACACGAATAATCCTCCATGGGGAACCGGGCGTCGATGGGAAGCCAGACCGGCTCACCGCTGTTGTCACGGCCGGGCAACTTGACGGCATATTCAACGCGCTCGCCGGTGCCCGAAGTGGCCACGTTCCTGGCGAACTGGTCGGGGGCAAGAATCTGCTCGATGATCGCACCCAGCTGTACCTCTCCCCACGTTCCACGGGTCTTGACATTGGTCAGAACACGCCTCAAATCGCCAACTCCGCTGGCCAGCGTCTTCATCTCGCCCAGTCCTGAATAAACCTGCTCCAGACGCTCGCTGACCTGCCTGAACGACTGTCCTAACCTGGCTTCCAGGGTACCCTGCAGCTTCTCGTCTACGGTCTGGCGCATCTGCTCCAGCTTCTTCTCGTTTTCGTGCTGGATGGTCGATAGCCGTGCATCGACCGTTGCCTTTAGATCCTGCATCTCCGCTTTTTGCAGTTGCGAAATTTCGGTTAGGGTCGATAAGACAGATTGGCCGAGCAGCACGAGCTTGGCGTCGATGGCACTCTGCTGCCGAAGCTGTCTCTGCTCAACACTGGATTCCAAACTCCGAATGGCCCCAGAAATACTCTCGGTTTGCGACAACTGCAGCTGGTGCGCCTCTCTTACGGTGACTTCGAGCGAATTCTTAAAGTCACCCAGCCTCGCCGATACCTCGTCCCGAAGCAGGGCCGAGGAAGCCGTCAACGATTGAGTCAGGGATTGTGTCAGACCGTCCATCTTACGCCCCGACTCGGACGCAAACGAATCCATTCGCTGTTCCAACGCGGCGCGCAACAGCTCGGCCCTTTGGTCGTTGGATTGGCCAATCCCGCCGGCCTTGGCGGCAAGCGAATCGCCGACTGCGATCAGAGTAGCCACAACTTCTGAGCGCAATGCCTGGGACTCGTTGGCCTGCTCCTGCCGAATGCGTGAATTCTCATCGCGCATCCCTCTATCGAGCAATCCGCGGTCGCTTTGTAAGATATGCAGCGTATCCAGGATGGGGCGAAGGTCCGTGCTCTTCCGGCCCAACTCGGCGAGCTTCATCCACACTAAGAGCAGAAGGACAAACCCGAGACTGATAATGACATATTCGATGATTGGATCCATGATGGTCTATCCTTCCCGGGCTGTCGTGGCAAGGTCGTGGTAGCCGTTCTGCGCCGGCAGGGGCAGATGATCAACGGGAGAATCTGCCAGGCCCAGGGGAAGATATTCGCCCAGATACCACTCCGCGAACCTTTGTATGCCTTCTTCGATGGAAAAGCGTGGGCAATATCCCGTGACTTCAGCAAGCTTATCCACGCAAGCCTGGGTTTCATAGACGTCCCCTGGCTGCATCGGCGCCAGGCGAATGACGGCGGATCGGCCTAGACATTGCTCGATGATTCGAATCAAGTGGAGAAGTTCGACCGGGTGTTGGTTTCCAATGTTGCAGAGACGCATCGGCGCCGGTGCGGTGGCTCCCCCAGACCTGTCGTATTTGGGCGGCAGGGGCAATAGGCGAACCATTCCCTCCACAACATCGTCGACGAAGGTGAAATCGCGCTGCATGTGTCCAAAGTTATAAAGCTCAATAAGCGCGGCCGCCCATCACCGCATCCACAAATCTGAAGATCGCCATATCCGGCCGTCCCCACGGGCCATAGACGGTGAAAAATCGCAGTCCTGTGGTTGGGATGTGAAACATGTGGCTATAGGCGTGGGCCAGAACCTCATTGCTCTTCTTGGTCGCCGCATAGAGGCTAACCGGAAAATCGGTGGGATCTTCCTCGGCAAAAGGAATCCGGTTGTGCGCCCCATAGACCGAACTGGAAGAAGCAAAAACGAAATGTTGACATGCACAGGCCCGAACACCCTCCAGTACGTTCACAAAGCCAACCAGATTGCTGGCGACATATTCGTCGGGATTGGTAATCGAGTGGCGCACACCCGCTTGCGCAGCCAAATGAACCACGGCTTCAAACTCGCCTTTGCGAAAGAGGCTCTCCACGCCGTCTCTATCCGAAAGGTCAAGCGGGATAAACCAGAATCGGGGACCAATGCAGAGCTTTCTCAGCCGCGCATCCTTAAGCCGGGGGTCGTAGTAGTTATTCAGGTTATCTACCCCAACCACTTCAAAGCCATCCGCAAGCAGCCGGTTGACGAGATGGGCGCCAATAAAACCAGCCGCGCCAGTGACCAGGACTCGGCTGTCTTTTGTTTTCTTTATCATTTCTCACCTGCCTCCGTTGGTTGGGGTGAATCAGTAAGCGCCCTGGCCGGTCAAGACAACCTTCGCCGTGCGCGCGAGGATGTGCAGATCGAGCCATGGAGACCAATTGCGAACGTAATAGCTATCCAGGCGCACACGATCGCACGAACTTACTGTGTTCCGTCCGGAGACTTGCCACAGACCGGTAAGGCCCGGTGTGACTCTGCAATACAGCGAAAAATTCTGGCCGTAGGTCTCTACTTCCTCCTCCACGATGGGGCGCGGACCGACCAGGCTCATCTCTCCCCGCAAGACGTTCCACACCTGGGGTAGCTCGTCGAGACTGGCCTTCCTGAGAAACCGGCCTACACGAGTGATGCGTGGGTCGTGCCGGAGCTTGCGATAGCTAAGCCATTCCTGGCGCAGGGACGCATCCTCAGCCAGGGCCTTCCGCAACAGCTCGTCGCCGTTGACTCGCATGGTGCGCAATTTCCAGGCACGAAATGAGGAGTGGTCGCGGCCTATACGGCGATGACCAAAAAAGGCGGGTCCGGGTGATTCCAGCCTTACCAGCATGCCGAGCAAAAGAACGGTGAATCCCACGGCCGGCAACGCCAGGCAGATGATCAACAAATCCATCAGCCGCTTGGCAAACCTGGGAAGCGGCAAAAGCAAATCTCGCCTCACCTCCACCGCCAGGAAACCACCAATCTGCCGTGCATCGACAGTAAGGCTGTAAAGAGCCGGCGAACTATGCATGATCATCAAACGCGGGAACAGGCTCTCAAAGACCTCCAGATCCTCGAGCAACTTTCCGCCCCCCGTCTCAGGCATTGCGATCAGCGCGCGGTCCACACCGCAGGCTCGGACCGCCGCCGCGAATCGCATGTCAATCACCGGCAGAGCATGCCGGGGCCGGACGGCATGCGGTGAGGACAGGATCACCACTGGCCTCAACCCGATCTCGGGATGCTTTTCCAGTTCTTGGATTATGTCGGCCGATTCAACGCCCGTGTAAAACACGGCAACCGGGATTCCCCACCAGGGCTTGTGGCAAGCTAACTCCCGCACCACGGAGCGCAGCAGCGGAGTGACAATCATCGCCATCAGCCACCATAGGAAAAGAACGCGCCGGGGATACTCATCGGCATTGCGGGTGACAAGCATCAGACCACCCATCACCAGGAAGCTGGTGGTGAGTCCAAGGCCAAGACAGCGAAGTTCAGTGACCGCGTTATGAATGATTCCGGGATAAAGGCTGGAGGCAGTAAAGATGGCGAAGAACAATCCCAGGGCCGGCCAGAGAGCGAAGTAACGATGGACGTCGAGGCCTCCGCCGCCCGCGCGCTTGCCCAATAGAACCAGGCTCGCCGTAAACGTAAGGGCCATCGCATCGGAGGCGAGAACCACCACAGAACACAACCATGGGTTGCAGGGAATCCTGGGCAGACCAACGAGCGGGAACGCGGGCTCTGTAGCAACTACAGTTACTGAAGCCATCTCCGCCTCCGAACCAGTGCCTAAGGATTTTCATCTCTAATCTGTGCCGCCGCGAAGTACGGCTTTTCCTGAGGAAAAGCCGTGCCGGGAGCGGCTGTTGGTATGCACCAGGAGCGAAGATGCCGTAGGCGGTGCTGGTATGCAGCGACTGTATTGCGGGAAGCTGAAGGCTTTATCGGGGAGCAGATTAAAAATGATTCATCGAGAGGTGTTAAACACCATGTGGGGCGGCCGCTCTCTCTGCCCTTTCGCAATGCGCCGCTTATCCATTTCGCCGCTTCCAACAGAGGCCACGGGAAAGCCGTTGCCATGGTTCACTTGCCCCGCCATTTGGCTTGCCGGGAAAGGCGCCACGCAGGTGAAGGTGTAGCCGATGCCGCGGTTGGTCTGAATCAACTTTTGAGGAAAGTCGCGATCCACCTTGTTACGCAGGGCGCTGATATACACATCCACCACGTTGGTTAAACCCTCGAAGGAGGAGTTCCAGACATGCTCAAGAATCATGGTGCGGGTCACGGGGCGGTTTACATTGCGCACCAGGTACTCGAGCAGCAGAAACTCTTTGGGCCGCAGATCGATGGTCTTGCCCAACCGCGCCGCCGTTCGGCGCACCAGGTCCAGTTCCAGATCGCCGGAGCGCAACACATTCACGGCGTTCGCAGCTACGACATCGGAGGCGGCCTGCCGCAGCCGTATGGAAAGGCCCAGACGCACGGCCAGCTCGGAGGCGAAAAACGGTTCGCGCACACAATCATCCACGCCGGCTTCGAACAGAAGTAAACGCTGTTCCAGATCAAGATAGCGGGCAAAAACGAAGAGCGACGCGTCGGAATTTTCCTGACGCAGCAGTCTCACCAGCGCCAGAGCATCGGCAAAGACAAGAGAATCGGAATCTATGAGAACCGCTTCGTATTGCGCGAACTGGGCAAATTCCAGGCATTCCTTTGCGGAGACAACGGTCTCCACGACGAACTGCGCCGAGCTGAGCCCTTTTTCAACGCGCCTTTGCAAATCACATCGGGGAAGGAAGGTGAGCACTTTCATGAGTGGCTCCAGATTGAACAGCGGTGGAATGGGCCCGAGAGAGACGGCGACGCAAAGTTCTTCAACGGTCAGAAGAGTCCCAGGCACCATGCAAGAGAAACGCAGGGCTAGCCTGGGAAATAAAAGAGCGCACGGTGAGCGCTTACGAATGGAGGCCGCACATTTCCACTCAACCGCCATGTCCGATACTTAGCCTGACGTGAGGCGCGACATACAGACACAAGACAGAAAGTAAAACACTAGTCAGTTCCTCAGCAATACCAGAGTGATCCTAATCTGTCAATAACTGTGTCTTATTTATTCAGGAGCGGCTACACATTTACTCCTAACCACAAAAGACCATCCAACAAAGAAGCGAGCTCTTTGAAAGCGTGGGTGGGCCAGCGTTGATAGATCCGACCTCGAACGCCCTTTGGGGCGGAAGCTGGTCGGATATCAAGGATTTGTTGCTCTGCGATGGCCGGAATATCCCCACCAAATCAATAAACCAGCAGCCTGCGGAAGCGCGACTGGACATCGCCTGCTGTTGCGGATCGGAAACTGTAATCCGGGTTAAACCCGTTGAGTTATTCAAACCACAGCAGGTTATCGGCGATCTAATCACGGGATACTTTCTGCCATGGAACGTCTAATGATGTTCTCGATCCACAACAGCTGAGGTTAATATCTCGGATTTTCTGCGTTCCTTCCGTAGTCTCCCAGCAGCGCACATATGCGCTCTATGAGGAGACAGACCATGCTTAAGCACCTTGCTTCGAAACTTACGATCGGCGCAGTATTACTGGCGCTCGTTACCCCAGCCGCTCTGGCACAAACCGGCGGAGATCCGGAGCCGGGAGTGGTCCATACGATCCTTGTGTACCTTGGCTTGGCGTAGAATACCCTCACCCCCGCTCTCTCCCGGGACCGCCTTGAAGGGAACTCCAGACGATGCATCTGACGGGTCTAGATTTCTTCTTATGGGCGGTCTCGTTCTTAGCGAACCTGGGGCTGCTTTTCGTCCTTTTCTATCGACGCCTGGCTAAGACTTTCCCGCTCTTTACCGCGCTCGCCATCCTGTGCGTCATCCGAAATGTGATTCTGTATTTCGTCCTCAACCACGGAACCAGGCGAAGCTACTTTCTTACCTATTGGTCCCTGGCGGTAGTCGACACAGTGCTGGAGCTGGGCATCGTGTACGAGATTGCCAGTCGAGTTTTCCGGCCCGTCGGCGTATGGGCACGAGACGTGCGCGGCAGCTTCCTGTGGATGGTGGGCCTGAGCGTAACCGTAGCATTAGGACTGAGCTGGCTGGCCAGCCCGCCGGCCCGCACCTGGGCGGAATCGTTCGTGACCAAAGGCACCCTGTTTGCAGCGGTCTTGATAAGTGAGCTCTTCGTTCTGATGATGGCTCTGTCCATAAATGCGAGCCTTCCCTGGAGAACACACGTGGCGAAAATAGCCCAGGGTCTCGGCGCCTATTCCCTGGTGAGTATGCTGATTGAGACCGGGCACAGTTACTTCGGCGTGAGCCGGGAATTACCGGTGTTCGTTTTCCTGTCGCATATTCGTATCGCCGCCTACATAGCCTGTGTTACTTACTGGTCTGTCACGCTATGGCGTAAGGAAGAGCCATCTCGGGAAATGACCCGGGAAATGCGTGAAAGGTTGTTTACTTTGCAAAGACATGTGGAATACGATCTTCAAAACTTGCGATCACGGAAAAAATTGTGACTACGCAGAACTTCTACTTCCTATCTGCGATCGGAATTGTCGTCGGTGCACTCCTCTCGATTGTTGGATACTATTACTCCCGGGGTCGCCGCTCACCCCAGGCGAGTTGGGAAGAACTGGTGAAAAAGCTGACCTGGATCGACCGTAATACCATCGCCCAAGTGGCCCTCGACCTGGTCGACGAATCCGGAGCACCCAAAGAATCCGCTGATGCCGCAAATCTTGAGCCAGAGCAACTCTGGACGTTGATTGGTGGCCTAAAGGGTCTTGAAGTACTGGAGAAGAATAGTGATGTACTGATCGAACTAGCCTTCTACCTTCAGCAGTGGCATCCAGAGGCGATAGTGATTGCAGAACGGTTGCGCCTGGACGCGCGGGAGTTGAAATGGCACGTGGGTCGGCTGAAGGGAGCCGCCAAAACCGGGAACCTGCAAATCTCCTTTCCGTTCTATGCACAGCGTGCGGTAGTCACTTATTACCTCATGACCCGCCGTCTGCTTGACCTTTACCAGGCAGTTAACTTCTCCATGCTGGCAAAGCTACAAGAGGCGCTGTAAAGCAGCGTCCTTCAAACCGGCTCACGGCTGCCTTCCAAGCCCGGTCACCGGGGAAACTCACGGGACCAATCGAAGCGCCACAAAGCTAACCCGGCCTATCGTTTCTATTTCTTTTCGGTACCTCCATCGCCGGCTGGAAGCCGGTGACAGGGGGTGGGGTATGAGCGTCAGCCAATCCGACTCCCGGTCCAATTCACACCATCCGCAGACGTAGGTATCCCGCGTAGTCAAGAAATAGATGGGGCGCTGAAACTCATGCGTCCAGTCTCTGCGGGCCGAGATGGCGCGCTTCTGGGTGTCGATCTGAACGATTGAACCGGCCGGAATCATTGGATCCAGGGTTCGGTCGCGTTTGCCAATAATGCCTCGCCTGTACGGCGCCAAGGCGGAGTTGTTCTCTGCCGCAAGCAGCGTGGTCTCGTCCGGCGGCTGTTCGACACCAAGCGCATCCGGAAGTAAATACTTTGCCTGCTCTTCCAGCGGCCCGTCGGTCAACAGCATGGTCGCATTGGGACTCGAAAGTTGCCGCAGCGACATCGGTTGGGCATCTCCCGGATAAATGGAGCGTAACAGTTGCTCGATGGGCAGATTGTAGATATCGGCCAGAACAATGAGCTTGTTGACGGTCAGTTCATGTTCTTCGCGTTCCAGGCGGTCCAGCCAGCTGGCAGAGACCTGGTAGGACTGGTTGCCCTTCTGCTGGGCGAATCGGAGACTGCGCTCTTCGACTTCGCGTAGAGAGAGTTGCCACTGCCGGCGAATTGTACGAAGCCTTAAACCAATCCCTGCCATGGAGCACAAACCTTTCCTGCAATATAATGACGCGGACACAAAATGGCCCGTCGGCAAACCTCATCTCTGAGATTGGTTAAGCCGATAATACGGCGTTTCACATGCCATGAATACGTGATTCATTATGCTACAGCTTAGGAAGCAGCTGTGCTTTTATCGACTGTCCGCCATGACAGGATTCCGACGGGGCAGCGGCGCTCATACAGGTTAGGGTATAGCCGATGCCGCGGTTGGTCTGAATCAACTTTTGAGCAAAGTCCCGATCAACCTTGCTGCGCAGAGAGCTGATATACACATCGACTACGTTGGTCATACCCTCGAAAGAGGAGTTCCACACATGTTCAAGGATCATGGTGCGGGTCACCGGACGGTTCACGTTGCGTACCAGGTATTCCAGCAACAGAAATTCCTTGGGACGCAACTCGATGGCCTTGCCTAAACGCGCGGCTCGCCGCCGCACCAGATCGAGTTCCAGATCACCGGAGCGCAGCACATTGACGGTATTGGACACCAGCAGGTCTGAGGCGGCCTGGCGCAGGCGTATCGATCGGCCCAGGCGCACCACCAACTCCGAAGCAAAAAATGGTTCATCCACGCAGTCATCGATCCCAGCTTCGAACAGATGCAGTCGTTGCTCCAGATCCAGGTAACGGGCAAGGATAAAGACCGATGCGCCCGCATTTTCCTGGCGCAACAGCCTTACCAGGGCCAGAGCATCGGCAAAGACAAGAGAATCGGAATCGACCAGTACCCCGTCATACTGGGCGAACTGGGCGAACTGCAGGCACTCCTTTGCGGAGACGGCCGTCTCCACGACAAACTGCGCCGAACCGAGCGCCTTGGCAACGCGTCTCTGTAGATCGAACCGGGGGAGGAACGTGAGCACTCTCATGTGTGGCTCCAAAATCAAAAAAGGCGAAAAAAGTGGCTCGGAGAGAAGCGCGTCAGGCATTGCTGAACAGAGGGGCTGTATCTCTTAGCACAATAAGACTGTTGCTCGACAGCGGCAAGATACACGCGGGCACCCCTGGTGGCGATTTCTCCGCACCGTAATAATGACTGAGAAATTGTGAAGGAAATCTAAGAGCGCCCTTTCAGCACTTACGAAGGCAGGCCGCACATTTTTTCCACTAACCGCGGATTTGATACTCTGCGTGACGTCGGCGCGGTGCATAACAAAACCAGAAGCGAACTGCTACATGGCCCCTGAGCAATATCATGTGCGATTTTATGATGTCAAGAACTTTTCCCTAGTTTTGGCATAACATCAACGCAATTGACGCTGACTTATTCCGCAATTCCACAGTCGATGGATCTTGGGAGACCAAGTCTTTATGTCGTCGGTTGAGGCCGCTCGAAGTTTGAAATCCCGCATCCAACGATCTGTCTATTTGGACGGGTTGCAGCAGGCATGGTGCTTGTTATCGCAACAGATATGTTCCTAAGGTGTGATTGTGGCCTAACACTTTCGGCGGGATGGTAGAGCCATGCTCACTCAACATGCAGGGCTTCTGCTGAGCTCTCGGTTGAAACACAAGAAGCACTAGATCTCAAGAGCGGCCTGCCTGGCAGACCAGCCCATACCAGGAGCAACCATGCCCCAATCTTTGCAGCGCCCTCACCGGATCTTCACGGGCGTTCTCTCGCTCTTGGCCTGCGTTTTGCTTGCCGCCGTACTCGCCTCCTGCAATAACAGCAGCAGCAGTAATAACGAGTCTCAGACTGCGCCCACGCTTGCGCTCACGCCTTCGACCATCAGCCTGACGGTAGGCGCAACCGGACAGCCGGCTTCCCTGCTGCTGACCGCCCCGGCCGGCGCCGGCGCCGCAACGATTACGGTCTCTGGGCTTCCACCCGGGGTCACGATCTCTCCGTCGACCTTGTCGGCTACTCCTGGCACAGCGCTGCCGCTGACATTTACCGCCGACTCATCGGCGACCGCTACGACTGCGATGGTCACGCTGACCACCACGGTGAACGGACAAGTGGCCAGTACCCAGGCCTCGGTTACGGTGAGCGCAGCGACACCGCCTGCACCGGACTTCTCGCTGAGCGCCACCCCGGCAACCGTGACCTTGACTGCCGATGGCACACCGGCCACGGTATCTCTGCTGGCGACGCCGCAGGATGGGTTTTCCGCTAGCGTGCAGGTAGCGATCGCCGGCCTGCCGGCTGGAGTAACGGCCAAGCCTTCGCCCGCCACGTTAACTCCAGGAACAGCCGCCACGCTTACTCTGACCGCGCCGGCAGGAACAGCGGCCGGGTCCTCAACAGCCACGCTTACAGGAACTTCAGGCAGCCTTACCCATACTGCCTCGTTGGCTATCACGGTGGTGGCCGCGCAAGCGCCGCAAGCTGACTTTTCTCTGGCAATCTCGCCGGCGTCGCTCAATCTGACCGTTGGTGCGGCTGGGCAACCGGTGCAGGTCACGGCAACTGCGCTCAATGGATTTAGCGGGACCGCCAGCGTTGCCCTCAGCGGATTGCCCGCCGGGGTAACAGCCAACCCGGCTTCGCTTTCGGTCACTCCGGGTACGCCGCAAAGCGTTACCCTCACGGCGGGTAACAATGCCTCGGCGGGGATCGCGAACGTGGTCTTCACCGGAACCGCAGGTTCACTCAGCCACACCGCCACCCTGGCGCTCACGGTGGGCGCAGCTCCGGGAGTGAACGTAACCACGTATCACAACGACAATGCGCGTGACGGATGGAATTCGTCGGAAACCACCCTCACCCCGCAAAACGTCAATTCCACCTCGTTTGGCAAGCTGCGTGAGATGGCGGTAGATGGCAAGGTGGACGCGCAACCGTTGTATGTGAGCGGCCTTTCCATCTCCGGGCAAGCGCATAATGTGCTCATCGTAGTTACTGAAAATGCAAACGCCTATGCTTTCGACGCCGACTCCGGTACGCAGCTGTGGAAGGTCACGTCACTGGGCGCCAACGAGACGCCCAGTGACGATCATGGCTGCGGCCAGATCACCCCGCAAATTGGTATCACCGATACCCCGGTGATCGACCGGACCAACGGCCCCAACGGCACGGTGTTTTTCGTAGCCATGTCGAAGGACGCGAGCAGTAACTATCACCAGCGGCTGCACGCGTTAGACCTGACTACGGGCGCGGAGCTGACGGGCAGTCCGTCGGAAATTCAGGCCAGCTTTCCGGGGAACGGGTACGGCTCCACCAATGGGTCGCAGGTCTTCGACCCGGGCCAATACGCGGAGCGGGTTGGGCTGCTCCTGATGAATGGGCAGATCTACATGGGATGGACATCGCACTGCGACGATGACCCCTATACCGGATGGCTCATGGCCTACAGTGAAACCACCCTGCAGCAATCCAGTGTGTTGAACCTGACGCCGAACGGTCCTACGACTCCTCACTTTGGCGATGGTGAAGGCTCGATATGGATGAGTGGCGCTGGCCTTGCCGGGGACACGTCGGGAAATATTTATTTCCTGGACGCAAACGGAACCTTCGACTCGACCCTAACCAATGGCTTCCCTTCCAGCGGGGACTTCGGCAATTCCTTCATGAAAGTATCGACCACCGGAAATAAGCTCACTGCAGCTGACTACTTCGCTGCCTACAATTTGCAAGCGGAGAGCGACGCGGATCAGGATCTGGGCTCAGGCGGAGCGATGCTGCTGCCCGATCAAACAGACTCCGGCGGAGTCACGCGTCATCTCGCCGTGGGCGCTGGTAAAGACACGAATATTTATGTGGTCAATCGCGACAATATGGGCAAGTTCAATGCCAGCAGTAACAATGCGGTTTACCAGGAAATTCCGGATGCGCTCCCAGGGGGCGCGTGGTCGATGGCGGCGCTGTTCAATAACACCGTCTACTATGCGGGTGTTGGTGACCACCTGAAGGCGTTTCCTATCACCAATGCGCTGCTGGCCACGTCTCCGGCGGCCGAGTCTGCGAATACATTCGCCTATCCTGGCTCGACTCCCAGCGTTAGCTCGAATGGTTCACAAAATGGCATTGTGTGGGCTATTGAAAACCAGAATGGCGCAGGGGTGTTGCACGCCTACGACCCCACCAACCTGGGCACTGAGCTGTATGACAGCAATCAAGCAGCCAACGGACGGGATAATTTTTCTGACAACAAGTTTGTTACCCCGACGATCGCCAATGGCAAGGTGTTCGTGGGTACGCAGACCAGTGTGGCTGTCTTTGGTCTGCTGCCTTGATTATTCATGCTTTAGAATTTGGCTATTGAGCAAAGAGGAAAACTTCGACGTCTGCATCATCGGCTCCGGCGCCGCCGGAGGAGTGATGGCTAAGGAATTGTGCGAAGGGGGCGCCAAAGTCATCCTGTTGGAAGCGGGACGTGGAGTCCCTCTGCCCGAGTTGCTCTCCCACAAGTGGCCCTACGAGCTGCCTTTCCGGGGATTTCGAGGGGAAAAGCAGGCGCCGTTCTATCAAGGGGACATTGCAAAATCAATTGCCTATGCCGACTCCGATAACGTTGCGGTGGACCGAGTGCGCGCCCTGGGCGGCAGAACCCTGCATTGGAACGCCGTTACCCTGCGCTACGCCCCTCAAGATTTCAAAGAATGGTCGCTGCAGGGCATCGAGGAAGACTGGCCGCTGAGCTATGAGGAACTCGCGCCCTATTACGATCGCATCGAAGAGATAATCGGGGTTTGCGGCAACGACGATCATCTTGAAATCCTGCCTGCGGGCAAGAATTATTTGCCTCCCATCCCCTGGCGCTGCAGCGAACACATCATGAAGCGGGCCACGAACGCGATGGGCATTCCCCTCATCGCGGTGCGCAAAGCAGTTGTCACCCGCCCTTATGACAACAGGCCGCCCTGCCATTATTGCGGACACTGCATGGATGGATGCGACGTCGCGTCCATCTTCAGCACGCCGGATTGCATGTTACCCAAAGCCCGGGCGACGGGCAATTTTACCCTCCGGCAAAATGCGCTGGCCCGCGAGATCCTGACTGACCGCGAGGGCCTGGCGAGCGCGGTCTCCTACATCGACACCGAGACGCGCACGGAACAACAGGTCAAGGCTGCCATCGTGGTGGTGTGTTGCTCCACCGTAGAGTCAGCAAGACTATTGCTCAATTCACGCTCTGCGAAATACCCGGCGGGACTCGCCAATTCCAATGGCAGAGTCGGGCATCATCTCAACGGTCACCTGAATGAGTCGGTGAGCATTTATCTGGAAGAACTCGCAGGCGCAAAGCCTTCTAACCAGGATGGCGCCACCGATCACGTCTACGTGCCTCGCTACAACCAACTTTTTGGCAAGACCGATTACGTCGGGGGTTGGGGGTTTCAAGTCAACTATTCCAGCTACATGTTCCCCCACCAGGCGACCAGGCTGCCAGGCTATGGAGCGTCCTTTAAGCAGCAGGTGCGCAGAATGCAGCCTGGCTATTTATCGTTTGGGAGCTGGGCCAAAGTCACCTCGGATTACCGGAATTATGTTTCGGTCGATCCAACCCGCGTCGACGCCCATGGCATTCCGACTCCGGTCGTGCATTTTCGCTTCAGCGAGAATGATCATGCTTTGTGGCAAGCGTCGAAACAGAGCATGCTTGAAGTTTCGTCGCACATGAAAGGAACAGTATTTCCGAGTTTCGGTAATGGCCCCACCGGCTTTGCAAGCCACGAGGTGGGGACGGTTCGCATGGGAAAAGATCCGCGCACATCCGTGCTCAACAGCTATTGCCAGGCATGGGAGGTGAAAAACCTTTTCGTCACCGATGGAAGCTGCTTCACCACTTCCAGCGAGAAGAATCCCACGCTTACCATCATGGCCCTGTCGTTGCGCGCCGCCGACCATATTAAGGAGCAGCGAAAAAGAGGCGAGCTGTAAGGCTCAGAGGAGAATATGGAAAGAAGAGCGGTGCTCAAACTAGTCGCCCTCACCGCGTTATCGAAAAAACTAAATGCGCTGCCGTGCGCCGGCATGGGTCCTATGGAGGCCGCCCCTGCGGCTCCCGCGTATACACTGCAGTTCTTCAGTCAGGAAGAAAGCGGCGTTCTCGACCAGCTCATGGAAATAATTATCCCCGCCGACGAACACTCCCCGGGTGCTCACGTAGCCCAGACCAACTTCTTTGCCGACCTGATGGTGGCGACCAGCGACGAAGCAGTCAAGAAGCAATGGCGAAACGGAATTCGCCTGATGCGCGAGCAAGCCAATCGCTCATCGTTGACCGAGGCTCTGGAGCGAGCCGCCGCTAAGGAGGAGAATCCAACCAGCGATCTGGAACACTTCTTCGTATTGCTGAAACAGATGACCGTCGACGGCTACTACACATCTGAGATCGGGATACACAAAGATATGCAATACGTCGGCAACGCTTACCTTGGGGCCTTTCCAGGTTGTACTCATCCTGAACACCAGGAATGAGAGAAGAAGTGCCTCAGGCGCTAAAGAGTTCGCGTGAGAAGCAGGAGGGAAACAGCAGATTGCCTTTCATCCGTCCCTTCCCGCATGATTCATAGATGCGCTTAGTACTGATCCTGTTTTGTGCCGCGTTGCTCGCTAGCCGCGGAGTCGCCCAGACGTCCACCGCCTCCGACGTGATTCACCGGATTCAGCAGCGGTATCCCGCTCCGGTGCCCGACACGGTGGACACCATCAAGGCCGGAGACCCCTCCACTCCTGTGACCGGGATTGCGACAACGTTCCTGGACACGATGGACGTTTTGCGCGAAGCCAACCGGCGCGGATTGAACCTGATAATCACCCACGAACCAACTTTCTACAATCATCGCGACAACACGGCGTTCTTCGCCAACGATCCTGTTTACCAGGAAAAGTTGGCCTTCATCCAACAACACCACATGGTGGTCTTTCGACTGCATGATGAGATCCATGGAACGGCTCCTGATCATATTGCAGTGGGGTTGTTGGAGGCCCTGGGCTGGCAGAGCTATGCCCGGCCGGACGACCCATTCCACGTGACCATTCCCCCCGTTAGCCTCGCGGCCCTGGCGAAGCAGATACAAACCAAGCTGAAGGCCAACACCCTGCGCGTGGTGGGAGATCCAAACCTGCTGATTACCCACGTAGCTCTGCGACCGGGCGCCTCGGGACTGGAGAAACAGGTGACGGCGCTGCGCGCGGAAGGAGTGGAATTGCTCATCGCCGGCGAAGCGTCGGAGTGGGAGACGGTGGAGTATGTGCGCGACGCAAGCGCCCAGGGCCGGCATAAGGCCCTCATCCTGCTGGGGCATGAAGTATCTGAAGAGCCGGGCATGGAAAAGTGCACGGAAGATTTGCGATTGGTGTTTCCCACATTGAAGGTAGAGCATATTCCAGCCGGGAACCCGCTGTGGTTTCCGGGGGAAACGCCGGGCATTAAGGAGAGCCATTGATGAAAGCTTTGTTGACAGAAACCGCGGAACGGGCAACGCGGTACCTCGAAGGAATTGCCGATCGCCGCGTCGCACCATTGCCCGAGGACGTAGCGCGATTGGAGACGCTGGGCGGCCCGCTGCCCGAGTTGCCCTCTGATCCCGCAGAGGTTCTGGCTTTGCTGGATGACATCGGGTCGCCGGCGACGGTGGCAACCGCCGCAGGCCGCTATTTCGGATTTGTTATCGGTGGTTCCCTGCCTGCCGCGCTGGCCGCCAACTGGATGGCGGGTGCTTGGGACCAAAACGCATGCATGCAGATCATGTCTCCGGTGGCGGCAAAGCTGGAAGAGATTGTCCTGGCATGGATGGTCGAGCTGCTTGGTCTGCCGATGGGAGCAGGAGGGGGATTTGTCACCGGCACGACGATGGCAAACTTCTCCGCCCTGGCTGCGGCGCGGACGGCACTGCTGCAGCGTGCCGGATGGAATGTCGAGGAGGACGGATTGTTTGGGGCGCCCCCGATTCACGTGGTGGTGGGCGATGAAGTCCATGTTTCCGTGTTGAAGGCACTCTCCATGCTCGGACTGGGGCGCTCGCGAGTAACCCGGGTTGCGGCGGACGCACAGGGCCAGATGAGGCCGGAAAAACTGCCTACGCTCGACGATCGCACCCTGGTCTGCGTTCAGGCAGGAAATGTGAATACCGGCGGCTTTGACCCGGCGGGGGAAATTTGCGCTCGTGCACATGCGGCAAATGCCTGGGTGCATGTGGATGGCGCCTTCGGGCTCTGGGCGGCCGTCTCCCCGCTATACGCACCTTTGCTGGCGGGAGCCGCAGATGCCGATTCCTGGGCAATTGACTGCCATAAATGGTTGAACGTGCCCTACGATTCCGCGGTCGCAGTGGTGCGTGATGCGGAGCATCTCCGTTCCGCCATGTCGATCAGCGCGGCGTATCTAACCCCGGGTGGAGGCCGCGAACCGTGGCACTTTGCTCCGGAAGCCTCGCGGCGCGCGCGCGGAGTCGAATTGTGGGCGGCAATCCGCTCCCTGGGTCGCACCGGGCTGCGGGAAATGATCGAACGAAACTGCAGACAAGCGAAATTGTTCGCGCAGAGGCTGCAGGCTGCAGGCTTCACGGTGCTGAATGACGTGGTCTTGAACCAGGTGCTGGTTTCCTTCGGCAGTGACGAAGAGACTCTGCGCGCGATCGCGGAGGTGCAGAATGACGGGACCTGCTGGTGTGGCGGAACGCGGTGGCACGGGCAGGCAGCGATGCGGATCAGCGTGTCCAGTTGGGCCACGACGGACGAGGATGTCGAGCGCAGCGTGGCCGCTATGATCCGAGTGGCCACGAAGAGTCGTGTCCGGGTCTGAACCTTTAAACTTGGAACTTGCCTCACCGGGAACGAATGCTGGGTGCCCCATTCGAGCCCTGTTTTTGGGCTTGAGTGGGATACCACAGCACTCGATGCGCCATTTTTTATCGACAATTCATCAACCCGGACCGTACGCCCTTAACTGCGCAAGCGCGCCAGCAGATCCTGGGGATGTACCGGTTTGGCCAGGATTTCGAATTCGTGTCCCTGGGAACGGGCTCGGTCCAGAAGATCTGCGGTGGCTGCCTGACCGGAAAAAAGAAGTATCTTACAGTTAGGCAGCATAGTCCGAATGGTGATTGCCGCGTCAATGCCGTTCATATCGGTCATGATGACGTCGGAAATGAGCATATCGGGCTTAAGGGTACGGGCGGCTTCCACGGCCTTTTCACCGTTGTACACGGCAGTGGCATCGAATCCGCTTTGATTTAGGATGATGGCCAGTGTGTCCGCGATTACGCGTTCGTCATCGGCCACCAGCACTTTGGGCTTTACCTGTTGATTGGTCATTTGCTCCTGAATGACGACCTAAGTCGTTCTGACGCTCACCCGCTGCATTGTCTGACCCGCTTAGGCAAATCGCGATAAGGTGGTACAGACGGAACCTGCTGAGCCAGTAGGGATTACTGGAATCATACGCTCATGTCTCTGATGCTGTTTCCCGGCCCTGCGTTGTGGCCTGGACAGCAAAACTGCTGCAACGGCCTGGGGGTTGCTCCCCATATAAGATTGATCTGACCATAACCCTTTTTTCGTTGGACGTTTGCCCATGGCTGAACCGATCATTCGCGCCCAGCAGGTGGAAAAGTACTACGCGCAACCGAGCGAAAACCGCATTCAGGTGATCGCGGCCACTGACCTGGCGATTGTGCAGGGAGAAATCGTTGCCCTGCTGGGGCCGTCGGGCTCAGGCAAGTCTACGCTGCTCCGCATGCTGGCAGGTCTCTCCCAACCTTCTGGGGGCCAGGTTTTCTGGCACGGCAAGCCAATTTCTCAGGTCGAGGTCAATGTGGGCATCGTCTTTCAAAGCTTTGCCCTGTTTCCCTGGCTAACCGTTCTCGAGAATGTGGAGGCGCCGCTGATGGCGCGTGGCATTGACAGTGAGGGTCGCCGCGAACAAAGTCTCAAGATCCTCAACACCGTTGGCCTGGACGGCTTTCAGGCGGCTTACCCCAAGGAACTCTCCGGGGGCATGCGGCAGCGGGTGGGATTCGCCCGCGCCCTGGTGGTGCAGCCAGAGGTGCTCTTCATGGATGAGCCCTTCTCTGCCCTGGACGTGTTGACGGCAGAGAACCTGCGCAGCGAACTGCTGGAGTTGTGGCACAAAAAGACCATTCCTACGCAATCCATTTTTTTGGTGACCCACAACATCGAAGAGGCCTTGCTGTTGGCCGACCGCATCATTGTCCTGGGCCGCAACCCGGGTCATGTGCGGGTAGATTTTCCAGTAACGCTGACCCAGCCACGCGAGCGCAAAAGCGCCGCCTTCACCCAACTGGTGGACTATATCTACAAGGTGCTTACCCGGCCCGACGTGGCGCCTTCCGCCGTGCCCCAGCAACTGGCGGCGCGGGACCAGCGGCAGATGCATTACCAGATGCTTCCCCATGCCCGCCCCGGCGGAATTGCCGGCCTGCTCGAGCTGGTGATCGATTACAACGGCCGAGCCGACATCTATCGTCTGGCCGATGATCTGGCCTTCGAGATCGATGACCTGCTGCCGATTGTCGACGCGGCGCAATTGCTCGCTTTTCTCAAGGTAGAAGAGGGCGATGCTGCGATCACTCCCGCTGGACGGGAGTATGCCGAATCGGAAATTCAACAGCAGAAAGAGCTCTTTCGCAAAGCCGCAGTGGAAAACGTGCTGCTGCTGCGGCAGATTACCCGGGCGCTCGATACCAAGTCAGACCACACTGTCCCGGAAGATTTCTTTCTCGACATGCTGGACGAGCAGTTCAGCGCAGATGAGACCCTGCGCCAGCTGGAAACCGCGATCAGCTGGGGCCGGTACGCGGAGCTGTTCGACTTCGACGCGTCGCGCAGAAGGTTCGTGCTGCCGGAGGAGGAAGAGACACCCGAAGCTGTGGAGGAGGCGCAGACGGAATGAGCGAGCCGATCTCCCGCTATCCCACGCTTTCCCGTTCGCTGGTATTGGAGCGGACCTGGCCCTTTTTTCTCGACCTCAGCGTGGCCGCAAGTGGGCTGGCCCTCTTTTACGCTGTGCTGCGTATTGCGCAATATTGGATGGGGCATCCGGTAGCCGCGGTCGCCATCTCCAATTCCGCAAAGATGCTGCCGCTCTACGCCTTCTACTCCGTTGTGCGCATCGGCGTCGCCTACCTGCTAAGCCTGACCTTCGCCGTGGGGTACGGTTACATCGCCGCTTACAATCCCCGCGTCGAAGCCTTCATGATCGCGGTGCTGGATATCCTGCAATCGATACCCGTGCTCAGCTTTCTGCCTGCCGTGATGCTGGCCATGATATCGCTCATTCCCGGCCGCCAACTCGGCATAGAGATGGGCGCCATCCTGTTGATCTTTACCGGGCAGGTATGGAACATGGCCTTCAGCTTCTACTCCTCGCTTAAGAGCCTGCCGCGGGAGCTGCGTGAAGCCTCCAACGTCTTTCGCTTTTCCGCCTGGCAACGCTTCTGGCAGCTGGAACTGCCGTACTCGGCCATTGGCCTGGTATGGAACTCCATGGTCTCCGTGGCCGGCGGATGGTTTTTCCTCATGGCCTGCGAGATGTTCGTATTGGGCGATCGCGACTTCCGTCTGCCCGGCCTCGGCTCCTATCTGCAAACTGCGGCCAGCACGGGCGACACCCATGGCATGTTATGGGGATCGGTAACCATGATCGTGATTATTGTGGCCACCGATCAGCTGGTGTGGCGGCCGGTGATTGCCTGGGCCGATAAATTCAAGTTCGAACAGGGAGAGAGCACCAGCCGCAAGACCTCGCCCATCCTCTACATGCTGCAGAATTCGGCTGCCCTGGGCTGGTTGAAGCAGGTGACCCTGGTGCCCGCGAGCGAACGTATCTACGGGGCGCTTGCGCGGCGCCGGCGGGAGCTGACCGCGCGCCCCATCCACGGACCGCGCAAGCAGTCCGGATTGGGCGCGGTGGTGCTCATCGCCGCGGTTTCGTTGCTGGTGGCCTTTGCCGCCTTTCGTGCGCTCGAGCTGCTGCGCCATGTGAATGGGCCAGAGATCGTGGAACTGCTTAAGGGCGCGGGCGCCACCTTCTTGCGGGTAAATGCTGCGTTGCTGATCGCTTCTGCCTGGACCATTCCCACCGGCGTGGCCATTGGCTTCCATCCCCGCCTGGCCAGAATCGCCCAGCCGCTGGCCCAGATCGCTGCCTCGTATCCGGCGACCGCGATTTTTCCTATATTGCTGATCGCTCTTGTCCGCTGGGGCGGAGGCTTGGGCATCGGCTCGATTGCCCTCATGCTGCTGGGCACTCAGTGGTACATCCTCTTCAATGTGATTGCCGGCGCCACCGCGATTCCCTCCGACCTCAAGGAAGTCGCCACGCTTTACAAATTTTCCCGGTGGCAGCGCTGGAAGACCGTGATCCTGCCCGGAATCTTTCCTTACCTGGTCACAGGGTTAGTGACGGCGTCCGGCGGCGCGTGGAACGCCAGCATCATCGCCGAGTATTTTCACCTGAAAGATCGAACCCTGCAGACACTCGGGCTGGGCGCACAGATCAGCGCAGCCAGCGATCATGGTCAGTTTTCCATTCTGCTGCTGGCGACGATCATCATGTCGCTCATGGTAGTGACGGTGAATCGCCTGGTCTGGCGGCCGATGTTCCGCCTGGCTGAGACAAAATTTCGCCTGGACACGTAGCGCGTGTGGGTGGAGGTTTATGGCTGAAAAAACGTTCAATGTCGGATTGCTGGGCCTGGGTTTCATGGGCCGGCGACATCTGGACGCCTACCGGTCCCTTCCCGGAGTGGAGGTGCTCACGCGCACCAGTGCGCGCTTCGCCCACCTGCAGGATCCCGACGCCCTCTACGAGGCGATGATCGAAGATCCCGAATTGGATGCCTTGGACATCTGCCTCCCCACCGCATTGCATGCACCGCTCACCATCGCCGCCCTGGACGCCGGCAAACACGTGCTCTGCGAGAAGCCCATGGCGCTCACCGTGGAAGCTTGTGGCCGCATGCTGGAAGCGGGCAAACGCAATAAGGGCGTATGGATGGTGGCCCACGTGCTGCGCTTTTGGCCTGCCTACCGCGTGCTTCACCAGGCAGTGGCCGGGTTCACTTATGGCGCTGTTCGCTCGGCGAGGTTCGCGCGCAGATCAGGTGTGCCTGACTGGGGTCCGTGGCTGTTGCGGCCGGAGGAGAGTGGAGGCGCACCCCTCGATCTTTTGGTGCACGATTACGATCAGGCGCTGTGGCTTTTCGGCGCGCCCGAGAGCGCGACCGCGCGCACTGTCGGCTCCGACAATGTGATTGCTTGCTCGCTGCGCTACCCGGGCGGCTTGGAGGTAACCATCGACGGAGGCTGGTACACCGATAACATTCCCTTCGCCATGGAATTCGATCTGCAGGCTACTGAGGGTGAACTGCGCTATGCCAATGATCATCTGCAGCTCTTGCGTCCGCTGGTAGCGCCCACTGAGATCGCCCTCTCGAACGAGGATCCCTACACCACCCAGATCGCTTATTTTCTCGACTGCTGCCGCAACGGCCACTCTCCGGTCGAATGCCCCCCCGAGAGTTCGGCCCAGGCGGTCGAGTTGGCCTTATCTATTTCTGCTCTGGCACTCGCCTGAAGTCAGCGGGACGTTAAGTAGACAGCTTGCCGAAAAACACATGTTTTTGAAGGGTACGGGCTTCAGCCCGTACGAGAATGCTTCGCAATGAATCCGGCTTTAGCCGCTGAGGGACGTCTTCCACTCCAAATGGAACCTTTTCCGCAGCCTCTAAAGTAGTCTCGTTGGCAACGCGCTTCTTCTCATCGCCATCTCACAACGACGAGGTGTTCGATGCCCAAAAGGACGAAGCACAAGGCGGCCCCCCGCGATTCCGATTCCAGTGCACCGTCAAAAAAAGATGAAACCACCGAGTTTGATCGCGCGCCGCGGCAGAAGAATGAAGACCGCGATCCGGTAAAGAGCGCTGAGCAAACGCGGCATATCCCCACCAAACATGGGGCGATCAAATAGCCTCGTACTCCTCGTCTGTAACGTGCTCCAGCCAGACCACATCGATGCCACGCTCGTCGGCTTCCTGCATGGCGATGTGTGCCATGGTCCTTCCCCGCGCTGCGCCGTGCCAGTGACGTTCGTGCGGGGCAATGAAGACGGTATCTCCAGGGCGGATCGTCTGCGGCGGTTCGCCCGCTAATTGCACCACTCCCAGCCCCTCCAACACGTGCAGTGTTTGTCCCACAGGGTGCGTGTGCCACGCGGTACGGCTCCCCGGCCCAAACCAAACATGGTTTGCCTTTAGCCGCGAGGGCGCCGCCGGGTTGACGATTTCGTTGAGCCACACTGTGCCGGTAAACCACGTCTCAGGACCCTTGCGGCAGCCGCGCTTCTCGCCAGGAAGTATCTTCATGATGCCGCTCATTTTACATCCCATTCCAGCACTGCACTTGTAAGGAACTTGTAAGGTTTTAGGCGCTATCCGCACTTCTATACTCCAGACAGCTATTGTGTAATTCCCGTTTCCTGAGAGTGTGGATGTTAGACATTGGACGGGCGCTGCGGGTCATCATTCATCTGAACGCGGATGTCAGCTCCAGCCATGAGTTCCTTCATAACGACATTCTGGCCTTGCTTTATGAGAGAGGGGTTGCCGGGGCCACCGTCTTTCGCCCTGAGGCGGGTTTCGGCTATCACCATCGCCTGCACACCAAAGGGGCGCCCGGTAGCGAGGGCCAGCACCTTCCAATCCGGTTGGAGTTTATCGACCAACCAGAAGTCGTAGATGGGCTTATGCCTGAACTCCTTCTTCTGGTAACCGACGGAATGGTCGAAATGCAAGAGACCACCATCTTGAAAGTGGCTCATAGCGCCGGCCGGGACCACAGATGAAGTTGCGGATGTTTTCGATTTTGGGCTGCTTGGGATTATTGATTGGCCACGCCATTAGGGCGATGCCGCAAACGGCCCAGGCGCCGCCTCTGTCGCTCACCGATGCGGAGGCGCGCGCGCTCAAGAATCAGCCGCGCCTGGCCGCTGAAGCCCTGCGCGCACAGGCTCTGGGCAAGCGGGTGCAGCAGACCCGGTCGGCCTACTTTCCGCAGCTCACTGCGAACCTGACCGCGGTCAAAGCGAACGGCGATAGCGCCGTCGCCGCAGGCGCGGTGACCACTTCCAGTGTCTCCACCCGTGTGGCAGGCGGGGTTACACTCACCCAGCTGGTCACAGACTTCGGGCGGACGCGCGACCTCGTGCGTAACTCGCGCTTGACAGCGCAATCCGCCTCGCAGAGCACCGAAGACGTGAGGCAGCAGATATTGCGCGACGTTGACCAGGCTTACTTCGCCACCGAGGCCGCGGAAAGCGTGCGCGAAACCGCTCAGGCCGTTCTCGGGCTCCGCAGGACGGAGCTTCGCCAACTGACGGCCCTGGCGCAAAGCCAGCTGCGATCCACGCTCGATGTCCAGTTTGCGCAGGTGCTGGTCTCAGAAGCTCAAATGGCGGTCGTTCAGGCCGACAGCAACGTGCAAGAGGCGCGGGCGCAACTGACCGCCGCGATGGGCGACGACGATGACCCGGACTATGTGCTCGCCGAGCAGCCACAGCCGCCCGTGCTGGAAGACGATGTCAACCTCTACATTCGCGAAGCTCTTGCTAACCGGCCCGATCTAAAGGCTCTGAATCTGCAGGCGCAGGCCGCTCAACAGTACGCGAACTCCGAAAGCAAGCTGAATTATCCAACGGTAGATGTTCTCGGTACGGCGGGCGAGGTGCCCGATCGGGACCATACCCTGGAACAAAACTACGGAGCCGCCGGAATCAATATCAAAGTGCCGGTCTTCAACGGTGGGCTCTACTCAGGCCGCATCGCCGAGGCCAAGCTCCGCGCCCAGGCTGCCGGCCGCGACGTGCGCGACCGCTCGCTCCAGATCGAGCGCGACGTGCGCACCGGCTGGGCGCGGGCCAAAGATGCCTACCTCCAGATACAGGTCGCGCAGGACCTCGTAAACCAGACCGGAGTCGCCGTGCGATTGGCGCAAGCGCGCTACGACGCCGGCCTGGGCAGCATTGTCGAGCTCAACCAGGCGGAACTGAGTCAGACCTCTGCGCTGATCCAGGCCGCCGGCGCGCGCTTTGCGTATCTCAGCGCAAGGGCTGCGCTCAATTACGCCTTAGGTGTCCGGCCCTAGGCCGCGCGAGAGAGGTATCGAGATGCATTCATCGAAGCTGCATTCGTCGAAGCGCCAGGGGCCGCTGGTCATCGTCTTGGCAGCGCTGGTTTGGCCACTATCGGCCTGCTCCCACAGCGCCGTCTCCGAGGGCACGGCCACTGTGCCGGTGGTTCCGGCAGCCAGGGTTGTCCGCACCGATCTGCGAAACAGCATTACCCTTACCGCCGAGTTCGAACCCTTCTACGAAGTGGATGTGATGGCCAAGGAGGCCGGGTACATCAAACACATGCTGGTGGACATTGGCGATCGAGTGAAGGAAGGTCAATTGCTCGCCACTCTGGAGATTCCCGAGCTGCAAGCAGACCTGACCAAGGCGAAGTCTGATGTCCAGACCGCCAACGCAGAAAGGGCGGTTGCCAAGGGCGATCTGCAGAGAGCGCAGGCGGCCAGCCAGATTGCGCAACTCTCTTATACCCGCATTCAGGACGTTTCCAGGAAAGAGCCGGGTCTTGTTCCGCTGCAGGAAGTGGATGTGGCCCACTCGCACAATCTCGAAGCAGACGCCCAGGTCAGTGCTGCGCTGCAGCGCGTGCAGGCGGCGGAGAGCCGCTACCAGAGTGCCCTCGCCAGCCTGGCTCATGAGACCGCGCTGGTTGAATATACGAGGATTGTGGCTCCCTTTAGCGGGGTCGTAACCCAGCGCTATGCCAGCGATGGTTCCATGATTCAGGCCGGTATCGCCTCCCAGACCCAGGCGATGCCGGTGGTCAAGGTTTCACAGAACAATCTGTTGCGGCTTATGCTCCCCGTCCCGGAGGAGGATGTAGCCGTCATTCACAATGGTCAACACGTAACCGTAGATGTACCAGCGCTGCACCGCACCTTTGACGGCACCATCACCCGCTTTGCTGACCGGGTGCAAATGTCCACCCGGACGATGACCGCGGAAGTGGATGTGAAAAACCCTCAACTGACGTTGATTCCCGGTATGTATGCGGAGGTAAAGCTGGGAACAGCGGAGGCCAGGAACGCTACTGCGGTTCCACCCGAGGCCGTCGACGGGACCGGAGACAGCCAAAGGCTCTTTCTTGTTGACAGCGCGGGCAAGGTACAGACCCGCAATGTACACACCGGGTTACAGTCGCCGCAGTATGTCCAGATTCTCTCCGGGGTCAATGCAGGAGATGTCGTGATTACCGGCCGCCGTTCCGATCTCCATGACGGGCAAAAAGTTCAGCCACTGCTGCCCAACTCCGACGCGGTTCCAGCGCCGCCGTCCTAGAAAGGAGCTGCATGTCCGGCTTTGCCATCCGCACCCCGTACCTGATTATCGTTGTCTGCCTCATGGTCTTTGTACTCGGCGTGAGCAGCGTTGCCCGCATGCCGGTCGATATGTTCCCTTCGATGAATGTGCCTGTAGTCATTGTGGCGACGTTCTATTCGGGCATGCCTCCGGAGCAGATCGAGGGCAATATCACCTATCACCTGGAACGCTTCTTCACGCTGGCCAGCGGCATTGATCATATGGAGTCGCGCTCTCTCGATGGCGTGAGTATCATCCGCGTCTACTTTCAGCCGGAGACCAATGCTGACACCGATGCCGCAACCATCGCGAACCTTGCGGTCTCAGACATGAAGGATTTGCCTCCGGGCACCTTCCCGCCGGTGGTGCTCAAGTCCGATGCATCCAGCTTGCCGGTTTGCCTGGTGACCATGAATGGTCCCGGCATGACCGATGGGGCGCTCAAAGATATCGCGCAGAACTTTGTGCGCAATCAGTTGGCGGGCGTACCAGGGGCGTCCATCCCGCAGCCCTTCGGCGGTCCATGGCGGCAGATACAGCTTTATGTCGACCCCTACAAGCTGGAAGCGCGACAGATGAGTCCCATGGACGTGGTGCGGTCGATGAACCAGGCCAATCTCATCTTGCCGGCCGGCGACGTGCAGATCGGCAACCTCGACTACGACATCTACTCCAATGCGCAGTTTGACCTCAAAAACGCCAGCCAGTATCCCGTGAAAATGAACGGCGAAAATCCGGTGCTGATGTCAGACATCGGAGTGCTGAAAGACGCGCACGCATTGCAATACAACGTAGTGCACGTGAACGGACAACGCTCGGTCTACCTCCCGGTGCTGAAGCAAGGAGGAAACTCCAACACCATCACCGTCGTCTCGGGTATTCGCAATGCCCTGCACCACCTGGTCGATGTGCCTTCGGAGATGCGAACCACCGTGGTCTTCGACCAGTCTCGCTTTGTCCGCACCGCGATTGAGACCCTGCTTCATGAAGGCGGCATCGGGCTCTTTCTCACCTGCCTGATGATCCTCATCTTTCTTGGCAGCCTGCGCGCTACGCTGGCGGTTTTCTTCTCCATTCCGCTTTCCGTGTTGGCTACGTTTATGGTGCTGCAATTCAACGGGTCATCCGTAAACAGCATGGTGCTCGGTGGTCTGGCGCTGGCGCTTTCGCGCCTTATCGATAACTCCGTAGTGGTGCTCGAAAACATCTACCGGCATTTGGAGATTGGGGAACCGCCGGTGGTCGCTGCCGAGAATGGCGGTCGAGAGGTGGCGCTGCCGGTGCTTGCTTCCACGCTGACCACCGCCATCGTCTTCTTTCCCGTGACGCTGTTGTCGGGGGTCAGCAAGTTTCTCTTCTCGGCCATGGCACTCGCCGTGGTGGTTGCGCTCTTCGCCTCCTACATCATTGCGATGACGGTTGTGCCGCTCTACTGCTCCAAGTACCTTAAGCTGAATCACCCCGAAGGCTTTGACGAGTCGCACGCCGGTGAGGCGCGCACCCTGGAAGGCGGAAAGAGCGGCTTCGCGGCGCGATTCAACGCGGCCTTCAATACCCGCTTCGAAAAGATGCTGGCGGGTTACGAGGTGCTGGTGCAACGAGTGCTTCGGCAGCCGGCAAAAGTGTTGGTTGCCTTTGCGGTTGTGTTTGTCGCGAGCCTCGGTCTTTACTGGTTGCTGGGATTCTCTTACTTTCCGCAAACCGACGCAGGCCAGTTCGTCATCAACATCAAGGCGCCGTCGGGAACAAAACTCCTGGTAACGGAGCAGGAAGTAGCGAAGGCCGAGGCACTTGATCAAAGAGGTGGTCCGGCCTGCTGACCTGGGCATCATTGTCGACAACATCGGCGTCGACAACGGATTTTCCGCCATCTATACACCGAATGCAGCCATGCATACGGGCTTCATCCAGGTCGGGCTAACTCCGGGACACAGCATCGGTAGCTACGAATATATCGCGCGCATCAAGCAGCGCCTGGCTGAGGATATGCCGGAACTCACGCCCTACTTCTCGACCGGAAGTCTGGTCGATGCAGTGGTCAACATGGGAGCACCGGCGCCGATCGACATCCAGATCAGTGGGGCCAACCTGCAAGCGGATAATCGGGTAGCCCAGGCCATTGCACGCAACCTGCGTTCCTCTCCGCTGGCAGGCCGATGTTTTCATTCCGCAGGATCTGGATTACCCATCCCTGCGCATCAACGTCGACCGTATCCACGCGGCGAAGCTCGGCCTGACGGAGAAGGAAGTTATCTCCAACGTGATTACTTCCTTGACTTCCAATCAGATGATTGCGCCGAATGTCTGGATCGATCCCAGGAATGGGAACAATTACTTCCTCACGGTGCAATATCCCGAAGCGCAGATCCGCACAGTACAGGACCTGGAGGCAATTCCTCTTCATGCCGAGGGCGTAGTGCAACCGACCCGGCTGGACATGGTAGCGAATATTCAACAGATTCAGGCACCCACTGAAGTCGATCACTACCAGATCCGGCGCAAGCTTGATATCTACGTCCGCCCGGCCACCGAGGATCTTGGCAAAACAGCTGACCTGGTGCGTAGGATCATCGCCCGGCAGGAGATCCCCGCGGGTATGAATGTCACTGTGCACGGCAGCGCCGAAGCGATGAGCGCCTCGTTCAGGAGCTTCACCGTTGGTCTGATCATGTCGGTCATCCTGCTTTACCTGGTGTTGGTGGCGCAGTTCCGTTCTTTCCTCGATCCGTTCATCATCCTGCTTGCCCTGCCGCCGGGAATAAGCGGAGTGTTGCTCATTCTTGTGCTCACTGGCACAACGATGAACGTCATGTCGCTCATGGGTGTGGTCATGCTCGCCGGCATTGCGATGTCGAACAGCATCCTCATCGTCGAGTTCGCTCACCACCTGATCAGCGAGGGGCGGCATGTGGGGGAGGCAATTATCGAGTCTTGCC
This sequence comes from uncultured Acidobacteriaceae bacterium, assembly GCA_963721125.1. GTDB lineage: Bacteria > Acidobacteriota > Terriglobia > Terriglobales > Acidobacteriaceae > PALSA-350. The sequence goes on from CAVRHZ010000002.1 coordinate 2,238,957, forward strand.
GGGTTCGCCTACGGCCTATTCTGATGACTTCTCTGGCGACGGTCATTGGTCTGCTTCCCATGGCGCTCAAGCTCGGCGAAGGCAGCGAATCGTATGCCCCGCTGGCGCGAGCGCTGGTGGGTGGCCTCGTCTCCTCCACTGCCTTAACGGTCTTTCTGGTTCCTGCGGGATTCTTCCTGGTCTACGCCCGAAAGAAGAAGGTCTAGGGGGAGAGTTTATGGATGGACTCTGTCCCTCCATCTTCACCACTGCCAAGATCGGCCATCACCCTTAAAGTTTTCATCCCGAGAGGTTGTGACGTTTTTTAGTTTTCGTATTTTGGTACGTCCGGCCAGCCTTTCTTGAATTCTCCAACAAGACCGTCTTAGAGCCTGTGACTTTCTTGCTTGCTTTATCGTCAAAAACCGCTGGGTGCCCCATTCAAGCCCGGTTTTGGCTTGAGTGGGATACTACGGCACTCACCTAACGATTTTTTCAGCCACTAGCCAATTCCCCATGGATGCACTGCCCTCCACCTTGTCATCCCGACCGGAGCGTACCCGGGTTTCCTGCCACGCGGCACTCACCAGCGGCCACGTGTGCGGCTTTCGGCAAAGAAAGCCGTATGAAGTTCGCCAACGCCACCAACTTCGACAGGAAATCCGGGGTAGCGCAGGTTAGGGACCTGCAGTTTCGCTTTCGGACACAGCGAAAGTGTCGTGGCGACTCGCCTCCTGGTCCCGTTTCTCCACCAACGCAAACTGCAGATCCCTCCACTCCGGTCGGGATGACAAAGTCGAGTGCGGTGGCCCACCTTGGAATTTGTGAAGTGGGATGGACAGAGTCAACCAACCAGCGTCTTCGCATTTACCGAAACTGCCCACTTACAACTTCGATCCATCGCCAATCAAACAGCTAATTTGGACAGATGGCTGACAGTAGCCCAGCACGCAGTGCCGGGTAGGATTTTGAAAGGACACACACTCCGCAGGGACGACTGAAAAAGCCCAGGACGTAGTCCTGGGCATCCTCAGCTATTCTCCCAAAGAGGTGTTCCAGGGGGCCTATTGCACCTGGAGCAGCGCGGCGCTGCCGGCATAAAGCACAACGGTGTGGTGGGTTGAGGCTAAGCGAAAGGTGCCGCCTGCGCCGTCATCCGTCAGATGAACCGAAGCGAAACCATAAAGGCCGCAAGCGTCCGGCGAGAAAACTCCCACCGACTGCTCGGTTTGGGTTCCCGGGCAATTCGCGCCTCCGGGGAGAAGATGCGCAAAGACGCCCTGTTTCCTGTTGTAGGCCACGACGTCGTCATCCGGTCCATCCGTGACGTGCTTGTCTATGGGCGAGTAGTGCGCTCCGCCAATGAGCGTCACTGTCCCCAGAGAGTCAGGCTCATAGATTCCGTGCGGAGAGCGCGCTTCTTGCGAGGAGATGGGGTCCGCCATGGCGCGCACCGAGGCGACCACTGGACTAGGGCCGCTCTTATCCACCACCTGATCGATCTTGATGGAAAGATACGACGCTTGCTGGACAGCATAGTCCGTGTCATCGAACTTGAATGGCCGCGCTTCCACAATATGCCCCATAACCAGTGACCCTTTCGGAAGCTGATTTCCATTCGGCAGCAGAACCACCTGCATGGTCTTGGCCGTTACCACATCCCCAGCCTTTGCCTTCGCAGCGTTTTCCGTGTGGGTAAACACGACCGGGATTGTGGTCTGGGCCGGTAGCGTAATCGCGCGGCTTGCTGGAACCATCGCCACGCTGCCAAGCAGAGCCAGAGAGGAAAGAGAACGGAAGTAGTTGCTCATGGTGGTGAATCTCCTCAACCAATCAACAAGAGGATTTGAGCACCCAACCGCCTTACGCAAACCTGACGTTTTTCTTACATTTTCCTGACATTTTGGCCGCCGCATCGTAACCCGGCGGCCAAGCTTGTACATTTTTAGCAGGGTCCTCGAGGGCTACGGGCTTTTGAACATACTGCTGGTCGAAGACGAACGGAAACTGGCCGAAGCAGTCGCCGAAGGGCTGCAGGGAGAGGGATATGCTGTCACTCTCTCGCCCAGCGGCGAGCACGCGCTTTCCTCCCTACGCCATCAGCACGTCGATCTGATCCTTCTCGACGTGATGCTTCCCGGACGCAGCGGCTTTGAAGTGCTTGCCGACATGCGGCGAGGAGGCTTCAAAATGCCGGTTCTAGTTCTGACCTCACGAGATTCGATCGATGATCGAGTGGTGGGCCTGGACGCCGGGGCTGATGACTACCTGGTAAAGCCCTTCGCCTTCCCTGAGTTGTTGGCTCGCATTCGAGCACTGATGCGGCGCAAGCTCCCCGCAGCCTTCCCAGCACTACAGATCGCAGATCTGACCCTGGAACTCGATGGACGCACCGCTTCGCGAGGGGGAAAGAAACTTGAGTTAACCGCCCGGGAGTTCGACCTGCTCGAATACCTTCTGCAAAACCGTGGCACAGTCGTGTCCCGGGAGATGCTCGCCCGCGAGGTGTGGAAGCAGGTGATGCGCTACACTCCATTGGATAACGTGATTGACGTGCAGATTACGAGGCTCCGGCGTAAGCTCGATGGCGAGTTCCAGAAGAAGCTGCTGCATACCGTGCGTGGAGTTGGCTTCGTGCTCCGTGAAGACGAACCTTGATGCTGCGTTATAACAACGTGCGCCATCGCCTGACGCTGTGGTATGTGAGCGTCTTCGGCCTGGTGCTGCTGCTCTTCATCAGCGCTGCAACGTTGCTGGAATACTGGCAACTCAGCAACCGCCTCTACCATGCCGAGATACAGGATGTGGAAACCGCGGAAGGGCTGCTCGCCTTTGCGCCGGATGGGAACCTGGTCCTCAACGAGGAATACCATAACCATCCTGAACATATCCTGTTGCTCGACCGGTATATGGAGGTACTGACTCCGGAAGGTCGGGTGCTGCTGCGCAATGCTAAGTTGCGTTGGCAGGATTTGGGGGGCCCTGCGTTTCCCAACGAAGGGTTGGCCGGCTACGATGCGCGCAGAGTGCGGCTTAAAGACGGAACTCGCGTGCTGCTCATCAGCCACATTCACTCGATTGGTGACGTGCCCCTCTTGATAAGGCTCGCCTACAGCACCGCGCCAATCGAACACGAGGTGCTGCAGTTTCTTGGGCTGCTGTTGCTGGCGGTTCCCCCCACCCTGGTGATTGCCGGCCTTGCTGGCTATCGCATGGCCTACAAGGTGCTCCTGCCGTTGAAGAACATGGCGCTCCGCGCCGAGACCATCACCGCCAATCAACTGGACCAGCGCCTTCCAGTCGAGAACCCGAATGACGAGCTGGGCTACATGGCACGGGTTCTCAATGATCTTCTGGCCCGGCTGCAAGGCTCTTTTGATAATCTGAAACGCTTTACCGCGGATGCGTCCCACGAATTAAGAACCCCGCTGGCCTCGATCCGTAGCGTCGGTGAGGTAGGCTTACAGCGCTTGCACTCCGCGGAAGAGTATCGAGACACCATAGGCAGCATGCTGGAAGAAGTGACTCGCCTTACCGAGATGGTCGACGGCCTACTTTCCATATCCCGCGCGGATGCCGGCCACGTCACGCTCCACAGAATGACCTTCAGCCCCTTGGACCTTGTCCGGGATGTTGTCGGCCTCCTTGGCCTCCTGGCAGAGGAGAAGGGACAGCAGATTCATATCGAAGGGGACACCCGTCTGCGGGTGAGCGCAGATCCCATGGTATTGCAGCGGGGACTGGCCAATATCGTGGAGAACGCCATCAAGTATTCTCCCCCCTCGACCATCATCTATATCCGGGTCTCTCGCTCCGATACTGTGGACATTGCGGTAGAAGACAGCGGGGAGACAATCCCAGAGGATCTTAGACATAAGGTCTTCGAAAGATTTTTCAGAATCGATGCCTCTCGCTCGCGGGAAGCCGGCGGGAGCGGCCTCGGTCTGGCGATTGCGAAGTGGGCCGTCGAGGCCAACGGCGGCAGCATCACTCTCCAGGCCGGGCAGGATCGGGGAAATCGCTTTGTGATCCGGCTTCCCGCAGCTTGATCTGCCACCAAAACCCCGGGTGTCGGTTTCCGTTGCCCTTCACCTACACTCGTCGAATCCCGTTCCGGCCTCACAAGCCGGCTCTTCGGCCTGGTGGATTGGTTGCCAATATTGTTACCGAATAACGACAGGGAGACTGTGTCTTGGGATTGATCTTAAAAAGCTATTTGATCTACAACCAGATTCCTGCCAGCCTATATCGCAAAATGATCGTCGAGACTGACGGTAAGAAATATCGGTTGCGCATTTCGGAGGGCGAGGTGAGGGGAAGTGACCCTTACGAGCTTGTCGAAATGAACAGCCGCAGCAGACTTTACGGAGGAGAAAAGGAAGCAACGGAGGCAGCAGAGATTTTGCTTAAAAAATTCGAGTCTGTAGGCTGGCGTCTTTCCAGTCCAGCGCTTGATTCTTGATACCCTCACCCATCTTTTCAGACTGCTGCGCGAGCAGTAAACCGAGGGTTTATCGAAAGGCCGCCTTATCAGAAACGGGCCGGCCCGGAAAATCAGTTCCTGCCACATTCTGCTGATATTCACCGGGAGTCATGCCGTACACGCGCTTAAAATGTCTCCCGAAATGGCTCTGGTCCGAAAAATTCAGATATGCCGACGTCTCAGCCAGAGACCATCCTTGCGCGATCAATTGCCTCGCTCGCATCAGGCGAGCCCGAGAATGAAACGCTAGAGGCGACAGGCCAACGTGTTTTGAAAACGTATGCGCAAAGTGATATCGACTTAAGCCAACCAACGATGAAAGTAGATCAAGCGATGGGACCTGCTCTGGGCGCTCCAACATATACGACTCAGTTTGGAGGACCAGAGGGGGACGTGCTGATGAACTTGAACCACTCGTCGAGATACTTTCGGCCAGAATCTCTCGCAGGCGAAAAAGAATCATTGCTTTCGCTTCACCGTGGTCTGCAGATGTCAACATCCTGAAGACCGTGACAAATGCATCCACCACACTGGGGGCGCATTGAGAAATTGCTCCCGAAGCAGCGCCTAAATCAATGCATTCTTCCGGAAGAGTTGCGATCTTGAAGCTGGTTCTTCCTCTCGCGATGCACCGTGCTTTATGTACGATTCGAGGAGGTAGAACGATCAATCGTCCAGGCGTGGCAATGACAGAGCCGTTTCTGAATTGATACTGCCGCTCTCCTTTAGTAAGCGCCACCAACTGCCAACCCTCGTGAAAATGCCAGTCAGTTGCAAACGTCTCGATATCCTCGCCGTCGTACAACTCCGCTCCGGACAACGCTGGACTCCAGGATAATCGTAACTTTCCGCGCACTCATCTGCTCCTCATCTCACGTCTCACCATTCTGAGCGCCTTCATTTGAATCTGCAAAGGGGCGGCGTTGGACACCGAACCTCGACAGCTCGGTACCGGTGGCCAAAAGCATCCTCGTGGCATGTATAGCAAGATCGTTCTAGATCACAGTTGCGGGGTTCTCCAATACTGGGGACATCACGAGTGCTGCCGCGAAGAATGACGAAGGAAGCGATCGTCTTCACGGAGAGGAGCTGCGCTTGAAACAATTCGCTGTCGTCCCACCTCGCACTAGAGACGTCACACGAAGGTCCCGCCAACGCACGCTCGTGCTCGCCGGCCTTGCGCACGCACTGCACGATGGCTTAACCGACATGATTTACGTACTGTTGCCGGTCTGGCAAACGCAGTTCGCGCTCGGCTATAGCGCGCTGGCAGTACTGCGCGCCCTGTATGTGGGCGCCCTGGCCGCGCTCCAGGTGCCGTCCGGTCATCTCGCACGGCATCTGAATGCGCGGACCATCCTGGTGCTCGGGACGCTGCTGAGTGCGGCCGGGTTTGCCCTGGCCGGCCTCTCGGGCGGGCTCGTAGGATTATGCGCCTCTCTGGTCGTGGCGGGCGCGGGCGGCAGCACACAGCATCCACTCGCTTCCTCCGCCGTGTCGCGCGCTTACGGCGAGAGGGCGCGCGGCCCGCTCGGCACATATAACTTTGCCGGCGACTTGGGCAAAGCGACGCTGCCTCCGGCTGTTTCTCTGCTGCTCACCGTGATGGTGTGGCGCTCGGCGCTTTGTGTCGTCGCGGGTTTGGGAATACTGGTCGCGGTGCTGATCCGCTGGCTCATGCCACCCATTCCACAGCCTCCGGTTTCGCTTGAAACCTTGCCGGCGCTGGACCACGAGGCCGCCGGAAAAGGCGGCTTTGGGCTGCTTTTCGTCATCGGCGTGCTGGACAGTGCGGCACGCATGGGCTTCCTCCTGTTTCTGCCGTTTCTTCTCAAGGCCAAGGGCGCGTCGCTGACAACTGTGGGGTTGGCCTTGTCGCTGGTCTTCATTGGCGGAGCATTTGGCAAGGCGGCCTGCGGTTGGCTCGGTGCACGTCTTGGGCTTCTCGCAACCGTCGTGACGACAGAGGTTGGGACGGCGGCGGCCATCTTGACTGTCCTCGCCTTACCCCTCGCACCGAGTCTGGCCTTGCTGCCGCTCTTGGGGGTCATGCTCAACGGCACTTCATCGGTGCTATACGGCACAGTCCCGGAGCTCGTTACGGCTCAACGGATCGAGCGAGCCTTTGCTCTGTTCTACACCGGCATACTCGGATCAAGCGCGCTGGCGCCCATACTCTACGGGCGGCTTGGTGATGCAGCGGGGGCGCTCTGGGCGACAGTTGCAGCAGCCCTGACGGCCCTGGCGGTTGTGCCGCTCATGCTCGTGTTATCACCGCGATTGACGCCATCTGCGCACGCTCAGAACCCCTGGTAGGTGCGACGGCCGTCTCCGAGGCTTGACAGAAGGCACGCCGAAAGGTCTCTCTTACCGGACCGCGAAGACTGCCTGATAGACAAACTGGAACCCGATGACCATCAGCCACAGCGAAAGCGCGAAGCGCAGCTGGCGGTTGGGGATGCGCGGGGCCACCCCGCTGCCGGCAAGCGCTCCACACACTCCGCCGATGCACAGCTTCCATAACAAAGCTGAGTCGTAGGTGCCACTGATCATGTGGACACCGGTTCCCACCACGGAGAGCGCAAGGCCGAAGGTAAGATCGGTTCCCACCACCTGCGCCGCGGTCAGAGAAGTAAGTCCCAGCAAGGCAACCGTACCCAGCGCCCCGGCGCCGGAGGAAGAAAAACCCACCTCCGCCGCGATGGGAAAGGTCATCCATCCAATCCATTTGGGACGGTCAGTCGTCGGTCTGGTAATGGCGTCGGGGCGAAAGTGGCGAAAAATCTGCCAGCCGGAGGAAAAGATGATGATGGAACCCAGCACGATGTAGAGCAGCGCCTTGGGACCGTGCTGTGCTACGTGTCCAAAGATCAGCGACCCGACGATAACCCCCGGGATGCCGCCGAGCAACATCCATACCAGGATCCGGTAGGAGACCTGCTTACGCCAGATCTGCACCGGAACGACGATCATCTTGACTACCGCGGCATAGGCCAGCGCGGTGCTCACCGCAATCTCCACCGGAACATGAAGAAAAATAATCAACAACGGTGCCGTAACCACGCCCGCTCCCACACCCGTGAGCGCGATCAATACCGCGATAGCAAACCCGATCATCAACTGAAGCATGGAGGCTTTCTTCTATTCCGGTTGCACGTGGATACCACATTCCTGCTTGCGTCCTCCCCAGCGGCCCGAGCGCGGGTCATTGGGATCGAAAGGCAGGCTGGTACATGGTTCGCATCCGATGCTGGTGTAGCCCTTTTCGTAGAGCGACAGCAGGGGGATGTCATGCTGTTCCGCGTACTGCCACACGTCCCTGGTCGACCAATCCGCCAAGGGACTTATCTTCTGTAGCTGCTTTCCCGTAGGCAACGTGAACGCATCGACTACTTGAAGGTTTGCGCGAGTCTTTGCCTGCTCCCGCCGCAGCCCCGTGAACCATAGGCGGTAGGGCTCGAGCGACGCAAACAAGGGACCTACCTTGCGCATGCCGCAGCAGCGGTCCGGGGCAGTCTGGTTCAGAATGCCGAATTGCGATTCCTGTTCCGCCACGGTAAGAGCGGGCAGCACATTCACCAGGTTCAGCCCCCACTCCGTGGCCAGGCGATCGCGATACTCGTAGGTCTCCGCGAAGTGGTAGCCGGTATCGAGAAAGATCACCGGCACATTGCCCAGCGCGGCCCGCACCAGGTGCACCACGACCATGTCTTCGGCCTGGAAGCTGCTGGTCACGCAGACCTCCTCCGTGCGGGCTGCTGCGATCTGTTGGTTGACCAGCCCGCGGGCGGCGGCGATCTTTTCTTCCAGAGACGCCTGGTGAGCAGAGGCAAGGGATGTGGAGGTGCTCATTGGTTGCTCCCTTCCGCACCCAGCGCACGCAAGAGGAAGTCAAGCTTCTCTACGGGCTCGCCGGGCAATCCGTTGATGGGCGCGAAGGCCACATCCGTACTGGGCCAGCGCGAGCGAGACTTCGCCGGAAAACTCATCCAGATCTTTCGCCTCGATGAGCACCGTGACTCCTGCCTGGAACAAGCGCTGCAGCAGGGCTCGATTCGCTGTCCGCGTGCGCACGACGTCGACCCCACTCTTACCCAATGCCGTCTCGACCTGGCGCAGCAACTCAGGATCACGGATGGCCACGGCCGCAACAGCTTTCTTATCGCCCGCAGCACGGCCGCTCAAAACCTCGCGCACCATGCCGGCAGCTACGGTCGCGTGCGATGCCGGGTCAATCAGGATGAAGCTGCCGGTGGTCCGTTGATCAGCATACGTATCCAGAAACAGCGGGCGAGTCGTTTCCACCTCCACCACACCAATGCTGTTGAGCTCCAACGTGGCTGCCTGCTCCGGCTCGAGGGTCTGGATGTTGACCCGATGCTGGATGGCCCGGATGCTGGCCTTGACGGTCTGCGAAGTATGTTTGAGCAGGTAGGTCTTGCCCATATCGAGAGGCTCGGCATTCATCCAAACCAACGCCGCATGGAAGTTCGCTGCTACTGCCGGCGCCTGGTGCGCGGCGGCCAGCATTTCTCCTCGGCTGATATCGAGCTCATCCTCGAGCGTGAGCGCCACCGACATGGGCGCCATCGCCCGGTCCAGGTCGCCATCGAAGGTGGTAATGCTCTTCACGCGGCTGGTGCGCCCCGAAGGCAGCGCGACCACGCGATCGCCGGGCCACACGGAACCGGCGGCAATCTGCCCGGCAAAGCCACGATAGTGCTGGTCAGGCCGGATCACTCGTTGGATCGGAAGGCGGAAGGGTGCGCCGGCTACGTCGCGGCCCGTGGGCACCGTCTCCAGGTATTCAAGCAGCGTGGGGCCGTCGTACCACGGCATCCTGGTGCCGCGGTCGACCACGTTGTCTCCGTGGAGCGCGCTGATGGGAATGGAGAACAATCCCTCAATGCCTAATTTGGACGCGAGCTGCTGCAAGTCGCGCTCCAGCGCCGCAAAAGTCTCGGCTGAATAATCCACCAGGTCCATTTTGTTCACCGCGGCCACGATGTGCCGGGTGCCCAGCAGAGAGGCGATGTAGGCGTGACGGCGCGACTGCGTCAGAATGCCTTTGCGCGCGTCCACCAGGATGATGGCCACGTCGGCGGTTGATGCCCCGGTAGCCATGTTGCGCGTGTACTGTTCGTGACCGGGGGTGTCAGCGATGATGAACTTGCGATGGGTAGTGGAAAAGTAACGGTAGGCAACGTCGATGGTGATGCCCTGCTCTCGCTCCGCCCGCAGGCCATCCGTAAGCTGGGCGAAATCGATCGCACTGGCCACATTCCCGGTCGCTGCTTTGGTGACTGCGCGAACGTGGTCCTCATAAACGTTCTGCGAGTCGTACAGCAAGCGGCCGATCAGTGTCGATTTGCCGTCATCTACGCTTCCCGCAGTGCTGAAGCGCACCAGGTCTTTGGCCTGCTCCGCGGCGAGAAACTCCTCCATCGAAAACATTTCTTCCATTTCCATAGCGCCGGCGAGCGATAGAGGAGGCATTAGAAGTAGCCCTCCCGCTTCTTCAGCTCCATCGATCCGTCCTGGTCGTGATCGATGACCCGGTTGGCCCGCTCGGACGAGCGAAACGCGACCAGCTCGGCAATAATCTTGGGAATCGTGTCGGCATCGGAGCGGATGGCTCCGGTGCACGGACTGCAGCCCAGCGACCGCAAGCGGCACTTGACCCACTGCTCTTCCCCAGGCAGGCCCTGCACGAACGACTGCTCCACGGGAATCAGGCTGTCGCTGCGGACAAGCATCCGGCGCTCCTGGGCAAAGTAGAGCGGCACCACCGGAATCTTTTCCAGATGGATGTAGTGCCAAACATCCAGCTCGGTCCAATTCGACAAGGGGAAAACGCGAATGCTTTCGCCCGGGTTCACGCGCCCGTTATAAAGGTTCCACAGTTCGGGCCGCTGGTTCTTCGGATCCCATTGCCCGGCGCCATCGCGGAAAGAAAAAATGCGCTCCTTGGCGCGGGACTTCTCTTCATCGCGGCGCGCTCCGCCGAAGGCGGCGTCGAAGCCATGGGCGCGCAGGCCATCGAGCAGGGCCGTGGTCTTAAGCAATCCGCAGCAGCGGCGCGTTCCCAGGGCGACCGGATTAGCTCCCGCGGCCAGGGCTTCTTCATTGCGCCACACCAGCAACTCGACCCCCAACTCGCGCGTGTACTCATCCCGAAACGCGATCATCTCTTTGAATTTGTAGCCGGTATCGACGTGCAACAACGGAAACGGAATCGGCCCGGGGTAGAACGCCTTCTGCGCCAGGCGCAGCATGACGGAGGAATCCTTGCCGATCGAGTACAGCATGACCGGCTTCTCGAACTCGGCCGCCACTTCGCGGAAAATGTGGATGCTTTCCGCTTCCAACAACTGTAGATGGCTCAGCTTCGGCGCGACGCCTGCTTCCACCATTTGGACTCCCAAGCTTGCCACTCCGAGCTCCTTCTTTGGCCCAATAAAAAAACCGCTTGCCAGAAGTCTGGCAGCGGCTGTGGTATTCGTCTGAGTTACGCGAAGTCTGGTTTAGAAGACCCTACTTCTCAGCTGGAAACACACACACCCGCTTGTCCGTGACAATGAACAACACTTGTCACAGCAACAACAACCAGCGGGATAATGTATTGCCTGCATAGGATTTAATACTCTTTCCTGGCCGCCATTTTGTCAAGCTCGGGGCAACCCTGGGCCGTTCCGCAAGGTACCGTTACCCGGCACGCATCGCGGCAACTGCCCTTCAAGTATAAAGAGTCATACGAGCGCTGGGGGATTCAATGAAATGTCTACGGGTGGGCCTGATTGGTTTTGGATTCGCGGGTCGCGTCTTCCAGTCGAATGTCATCGAGGCCGTGGAGGGATTGGAGTTAGCCGCCATTGTGCAGCGGAGCGGCGGGGAGGCGGCTGCCGCCTTTCCTCATGCCAGGATCCTGCCTTCGGTCGACGCCCTATTAGAGGATGCGAGTATCCAGCTAGTGGTGGTGGCTACGCCGAACGCCAGCCACCTGCCCATCGCCCGGCAATGCCTGTTGGCCGACCGTCACGTGGTCATCGATAAGCCCTTTGCCCTGAGCTCAGAGGAGGCGGCGGAGCTGATCCAGTTAGCGCGTGAGCGCCAGCGCCTGCTCAGTGTCTACCAGAACCGCCGCTGGGATGGCGACTTCCTGACGGTGCGCAAGTTGGTGGACGGCGACATTTTGGGCCGGCTGGTCCAGTTCGAGTCTCATTACGACCGCTTTCGCCAGGCGCCCAGGCTGCACGCCTGGCGGGAGGACGGTGGGCCCGGCGGCGGGGTCCTTCTTGACCTGGGAGCACACCTGGTAGATCAGGCACTGGTGCTCTTTGGTGTTCCCCAATCTGTCTGGGCAAGCGTGCGGATGGAGCGGGAGGGGGCTCGGTCCGATGATGCCTTCGACCTCTATCTGCACTACCCCACGCCGCTATCGAGCCCGGCGCCCTCGGGCCTGAGTGTGTGGCTGCGCGCCACCTGCCTGGCGCGCGAGCCGGGAGCGCGCTTTACGCTCAACGGCACGCTTGGCACCTTTCGCAAATTCGGCCTCGATCCCCAGGAAGCCCATCTTCTAGCCGGAGACATGTTTTCCTCCAAGCCCTGGGGCGTGGAAGGTCCAGAGCACTGGGGCACGTTGACGATCGATGAGGGCGGTGAGCCGGTTAGCACGCGCGTCCCCACCGAGCCCGGAGACTACCGCGGTTACTACATCAACCTTCGAGATGCCATCCATGGCAACGCTGCTCTTGAAGTCACCCCGCTGCAGGCCTGGAGAACCATGCGGGTGCTGGAAATGGCCCTGGAGAGCAGCCGTAGCGGTTGCGCGATCGCCTGTGATTGGAGCCATGAGCCGTAAACCCAGACTCTTTAGCCCGACGACGGGGCCTATTGAGGGGGATTGTTGGCTGGGGTGTCCGGTTTGCCCTCAACTTTGTGGACACCGGTCTTGGTCGCTTGGGCTGTCTTGTTGTATCCAGTCTTCGTCCCCTGCACTGTCTTGTGGTAACCAGTTTCGGTTCCTGACTTGGTTTTTTCGTACCCCTTCTCCGTGCCCGCCTTAGTCTTGTCGTAGCCCTTCTCGGTTCCCGACTTGGTTTTGTCGTAACCCTTCTCAGTGCCTGACTTGGTTTTGTCATACGCGGTTTTGCTGCCTTCGCTCACGCCGTGCCCCGCGCTGGTGGCAGCGTGCTTGGTGTCGGTTCCGGCATTCTTCATATCCTGCTTCACTCCGGGATCGGAGGTCTGCGCGAACGCAGGGAAAGTGAGGGCGAGGGCGGCGATTAAAGCCAAAGACCTGGGTCTGCCGAAGTGCATAGGGTATTTCTCCTTACCAAGTACAGCCGGTTAGATGCACCCTACTGAAACCACGGCGAGGAAAAGGTGTAGCCTGTTTGTCGTGAACAACATAAGGAAGCCCAGATTGGGACTCGCCCAGTTCAGATGGTTTGCCTATCGCTCTTTGTTCGGGCTTCTGCTCTCTACGCCGGCCTCCAGGGCGCAAACCCCCGTTCACATCGATGTGGACCTGGCAAACTCCGCAGGTAAATTCACGCCCATTTACAGCTGGTTTGGCTATGACGAGTCTGGCTACACAGCCACACCAAACGGCAAGGCATTGCTTGGCCAGCTACATGATTTGAGCCCGGTTCCCGTCTATATTCGCGCCCATTTCCTGCTCGCCACGGGAGATGGCAAGCCCGACCTCAAATGGAGCTCGTCCAACGTCTACACCGAGGACGCCCATAAGAACCCCGTTTACAGCTGGACCATACTCGATCAGATTTTCGACGCGTATGCCGCCGCCCATGTGCGCCCAATGGTGGAACTGGGCTTCATGCCCAAGGCGCTTTCCACCCATCCCGATCCTTACCACATAGGATGGCCGCTCAAGCCAGGTGAGGTGGAGGGCTGGTCGTTTCCTCCCAAAGACTACAAGCGATGGCAGGAGCTGAATCGTCAAGTGGCCGCGCATATGGTCCAGCGCTATGGCATGGAGACGGTTTCCACCTGGTACTGGGAGGTGTGGAACGAACCCGACGGCAAGTACTACTGGAAAGGAACCGAGGACGAGTACAACAAGCTTTACGATTACGCGGTCGCCGGCGTGCGCCAGGCGATTCCCCATGCGCGCGTGGGTGGACCAGCTACCACAGGCCCAGGCCCCAAGGGCAATGCGTCACAGTATCTGCAGCTTTTTCTGGCCCACTGCGCGACCCAGAAAAGTGCAGCCAATGGCGGGCCAATCCCGCTGGATTTTATTTCTTTCCACGTTAAGGGAAGCCCTAACGTTGTGGATGGCCACGTGCAAATGGGGCTGGACCACGAATTAAACAATGCCGCAGCCGGTTTCGCCATCGTGCGCAGTTTCCCGCAGTTCCAAAGGCTCCCCATCATCCTGAGTGAAGCAGACCCGGAAGGCTGTGCGGCTTGCTCCGCGCGGCTCTATCCGCCCAATGCTTATCGCAACGGACCGCTGTATCCCAGCTACACTGCTGCGGCGATGAAGGGACTGTTGGAACTCGCGGATCGCGATCACGTGAACCTGCTGGGCATGCTGACCTGGGCCTTCGAGTTTGAAGGAAAGCCTTATTTCGATGGCTATCGCACGCTGGCCACTAATGGCGTCGATAAGCCGATCCTGAACTTCTTCCGCATGGCTGGGTTGATGAGCGGTGATCGGGTGGCGACGATCAGCAGCGGGGCGGCATCGCTGGATAGCATTTTGAAAAACAGTGTGCGCCAGGCTCCGGACATTGACGCCCTGGCGACCACCGCGAGCGGCCAGGCCTCTGTGCTGCTGTGGAATTATCACGATGACGACGTCGCTGCGCCCGGTGCGGACATCGTGGTGTTAATAAAGTCCATTCCCCGCTCCGCGTCTCGCGTGCTACTGCAGCAGTATCGCGTTGACGATCATCACAGCAATGCCTACACGGTTTGGAAGGAGATGGGATCGCCGCAGAACCCTACGCCCCAGCAATATGCGCAGTTGCAAGCTGCCGGCCAGTTGCAACTGCTCGACTCTCCGCGGTGGATCACTCCGGAGAATGGCACGCTACAAATAGACGTGCCACTGCCCCGCATGGGTCTCTCGCTCTTGCGCGTAACCTGGCCAACCAACTGAAGTGTCTTCACTAAATTAAATCCAGCAGTTCGAGAGGATACGATGCGATTGGTGCAATTGAAGGCCGGCGATGTGCGCCGGGTAGCAGTAGTCGAAGAGCCGAAGTTGCGTTTGCTGCGCGACTTCGATTCTGTGTATGGGCTGGCCCAGGCGGCCATCGCGCGCGGCGGGAAACTTACCAGTGTGGCCGCCGACCATCTTACAGATGAGTCTCTCGATTATGACCCGATTTATAGCGGCGGCGCGCAGTGGAAGCTGCTTGCTCCCATGGATCATCCCCAGGAACCTGCCCGCTGCCTGGTGTCGGGCACGGGGCTGACTCATATGGGGAGTGCGCGCGACCGAGCGTCCATGCACATGGCCAAGGAACAGGAGCTGACCGACAGCATGAAGATGTTTCACTGGGGCATGGAAGCCGGCCGCCCCAAAGCAGGAGAAATAGGAATTGCCCCGGAATGGTTTCATAAGGGCTATGGCACGGTCGTGCACGCGCAGGGTGAACCGCTGCTGGTCCCCTCCTACGCGGAGGACGGTGGCGAAGAGGCGGAGATCGCGGTGGCATATGTAATTGGCCCGCAGGGTCAACCCTATCGCGTTGGCATGGCCCAGGGCAACGAGTTCTCTGATCATCGCTTCGAGAAAAAGAACTATCTCAACCTGGCTGGATCGAAGTTGCGCACTTGTTCGATCGGTCCCGAGCTGGTCGTCGATCCTGATTTTCGCGCCGTGCCGGGCACGGTAAGTATCACCCGTAATGGCAGGATGTTCTGGTCACAGCCAATCGCCAGCGGCGAAGAGGAGATGTCCCACAGCCTGCGCAACCTGGAACATCACCACTTCAAGTTCGCATTGCATCGCCGGCCGGGGGACGTGCACATCCATTTTCTGGGCGCGCATTCGCTCAGCTTTGGCCAGGGTGTTGAACTGAAGGACGGAGACGTGATGGAAGTCCATTTCGACGGATTCGGCCGCCCCTTGCGCAACCCGGTGCAAGTGGCGCGGGAAAAGGATGTGCTGGTCGAAGTGATTCCTCTCATCTGATCAATCTCCGCGCACCGCCGCCGACCCTGACGCCGTCCAATACATGTGCTACACCAGAAGGATGTGCCCATGGGGGTGGTCCTACTGGTTTAATTTCTCTCGGTTTGATTCGATGAAACCTCCATCCAGACTCTCTCTGTTTCGCTTCACCGCCTGGGGAATGCTCGCTCTGGCGTTCCTCGCCCCTGCACAGCCAGCCGGAAGCCCGGCAAATCATGGCATCGCCATCGCCAATATGGACCCCTCGGTCAAGCCCGGCGACAACTTCTATCTCTACGCCAACGGGGGATGGATGAAACGCACCGTCATCCCTCCCGATCGCGGTGGAACAGGCGTGTTCGACGTGTTGCTCGACTCGAGCGATAAACGCGTCCTTGGCTTGATTGAAGAAACAGAGAAGGCGCATGCGCCCGTGGGCTCCGACACGCAGAGAATTGCAGATCTTTATCACTCGTACATGGACGAGGAGGGCATCGAGTCCAGGGGCTTGTCGCCCATCGAGCCCTACCTCAAGGCATACGCGGCCATTAGCAATAAGACCCAACTGGCTCAAGCCCTGGGTGAGACCCTGCGCGCGGATGTCGATCCGCTGAACAACACCAATTTCCATACTCCTAATCTTTTTGGGTTATGGGTAGCCCCGGGCTTTTCTGATTCGGCTCACTATGTTCCTTATCTTTTGCAAGGCGGCCTGGAGCTGCCCGATCGCGACTACTACCTATCGAATAGCGACAGCATGCGCACAATACGGACGAAGTATCAGGCCCATGTTGCGGCGATGTTGAAGTTAGCCGGCTTCGCCGATGGAGACGCTCGCGCCGCGCGGATCCTCTCGCTCGAACATGCCATCGCGGAAACCCACTTGAGCCTGGCGGAGAACCAGGAAGTCAAGAAGGCGAACAACCCCTGGCAGCGAGCAGATTTTCCGGCGAAGGCGCCCGGGCTCGACTGGGCAGAATACTTCCGCAGTGCAGGCCTTAGCCACCAATCCTCGTTTATCGTGTGGCAGCCAAAAGCCTTCATGGGCGAGGCAGCATTGGTGGGTTCCGTTCCGCTGGACGCGTGGAAAGACTGGCTGGCCTATCATCTGATCGAAACCTATGCCTCTGCGCTGCCGCGGAATCTTGCCGATGAGCACTTTGCACTCGTGGGCAAGATTCTTTCCGGAATACCGCAGCAGCGCCCCCGCTGGCAACGCGGCGTGGTTCTTGTAAATGGAGAGTTAGGGGACGCCGTCGGCCGTATCTACGCGCGAAAGTATTTTCCACCGCAAGCCAAAGCCGAGGCGGAAGCTCTGGTTGCGCACATCGTTGGTGTCTATCGTGAGCGGCTTAGCGCCCTGTCGTGGATGGCGCCATCGACCAAGGCCGAAGCCATTGCCAAGCTCGATGCGCTTTACGTGGGAGTCGGCTACCCGGAATCCTGGCTGGATTATTCCGGCTACGAGGTAAAGCCAGATGATCTCTTCGGCAACCGCTGGCGCGGCCGGCTCTTTTACTACCACATGAAAGTGGCGCACATCGGCAAGCTCGTAGATCGGAAGCAATGGTCGATGACGCCGCAGACGGTGAACGCTGTGAACCTGCCGTTGCAGAATGCGCTCAACTTCCCTGCCGCGATTCTGCAGCCTCCTTTCTTCGATCCCGCCGCGCCGGCTGCTGCGAACTATGGCGCCATCGGCTCCATCATCGGCCATGAGATCAGCCACACCTTCGATACTGAGGGCAGCACCTTCGACGCAAAAGGACGCATGCGCGATTGGTGGACCCCAGCGGATTTCGCGCACTTCCGAGCCGCGACGACAAAACTCGCCGCTCAGTACGACACCTATAAACCCTTCCCCGACCTGGCCGTAAATGGCAAGCAAACGCTGGCGGAAGATATTGCCGATGTTGCCGGCGTCTCCGCCGCATACGATGGCTACCGTGCTTCGCTTCGGGGTAAAAGCGCTCCAGTCGAACATGGATTTACGCCCGACCAGCAATTCTTCATCGCCTTCGGCCAGAATTGGGCATCGAAGGATCGGCCTGCGGCCCTACGCCAACAGGTGTTGACCGACCCTCACGCCCCAGCAGAGTATCGTGCCGATACTGTGCGCAATCTCGACGAGTGGTATACGGCCTTTGGCATTCAGCCGGGACAGACCCTCTATCTCACTCCGCCGGAGCGGGTGAAAATCTGGTAAGGGAGAAGCCTCACCGAACTGGCCCCCCCTCTCATTCAGGCGAAATATCCCATTCTCTTCGACGCGGCCCGCGTGATCGCCGACCCACAAGTGCGAAACATGGCGACCCTGGCCGGTACCTGGCCCCAGTGAAGCCGTCAAAACTCTGCGCGGCTGGGACGAAGAGCGCAGTTTTGTTCCGGCGCGATGGAGCGGAAGGCGCCCAGCCGGGGTGGCCAGCCGCGAGACCTGGTCCGGTAGGGGCCTTGAGAAGCGCGTTTAGATGAGAAAGATCTGTCTGTCCGCCCCTTGGGGCGTGCCAGGGGCGGCGGCCCTGGGTTGGGGTTTGGGGCTCAGGAATGCGATGTTCCCGTCCTTGTTTCAGTCGTGGTGGCGGCTAAGTCCTTTGTTTTCCCAAGATGATCAAATTTAATTTTTTCCCGCCCCCATAAGCTATTTAGGGGACTGATCAGTCAGCTGATTCGTTTTCCGGCAGCTCCAAACCAGGCGCCGGGGATGCTTTCCCTGGTGCGCCTTGCGGGACCGCAGGAATGCTGCGGAAAGGCGTAATCCGTTTCCTGTCACATTAGCCTTTGCTACACCTAAGTCATCGCGCCGGCAGGCGCTGACGATTCCCGGTGGTTGGCGGCAGATGCACGGGCAGAGCTCGCCGGTGCAAGGCCAGGCAGGGCCGTCTTGAAGACGGCGCTGGATATCGTTCTTGGTTGCACAATAGCACGGTTTTAGGGGCACGTCGAGACTGAGAACAAGAAAAGCTCTTTGGTAACCATTGCTGCGCTTTGTCTCTTCATCATCGCGCAAGGGAGCGGTTACCGAGGTGGTTCCGAGGTCCGCCGTGACCGAGCTGCCCGACACCCCTATCTGTCCAGGGTAAGTTGTGAGCGTAGCTGCTCTGCGAGTGGTGATCTTGTGGGTCCCTGGTTTCCTGTCCCGGGGTCCCCGAATCGTTTTATGACCTAGGAGCCCTTCTAGAGGTCCACGTTCTCGCGGTGCGAGAGTTGGGCGCGCGCCCATAGTTTCCGCACACTTTTAAACTATGTGACCATGGTATCATGACCTTGGTGAGGTGCTATTCTTGAAAACAATCGCGGCGGGAGAGTTCAAAGCGAAGTGTCTGGCCATTATGGATGAAGTGCAGGCCAGAAAGACAAAATTCGTTATCACGAAAAACGGAAAGCCTGTTGCCCAAATGATCCCGGTCGAAGAGGTTGAGGATAGCCTGTTCGGTTTTTATGCGGGAAAGTTGGCTATCTCCGGCGATATCGAGGCTCCTTCGGTCCCGCCAGGGCATTGGAAACGCCTCAAGTGATCGTCGTCGATACTTGTGTAGTGATCTGGCTTGCTTCGAATCCAAGTTTGCTTTCGCCGGCTGCGACCGATGCGATTCGAACTGCCCGAGAGAACGGCGGGGTGGGTATTTCCTGCATCTCGCTGTTCGAGTTGGGGTGGCTGGCCAGGAATCAGCGAATCGTGCTAAAGACTTCCCTTGAGGCATTTCTGGTTGAGGTGGAGACGCGCTTCGTCATCCTGCCGATCACAGCGGCCGTCACGCGCATCGCCGTGGAGTTTCCTTCGCCTTACCCTCTCGATCCCATGGACAGGATTATCGGAGCGACCGCACTGGATCGTGGCGTTCCTCTGGTAACCAAAGACAAGATGATTCGAAAAGCAAAAGCGTTCTCGGTCATCTGGTAAGGTCTTGTGCGAAAAACCGGCTCTCCGGAAAGTGGCAGGCGTCCAATGTACGAGAGGCCGACTATTCGTCCGAGTGCGGGACCGTAGCCGCAGCGGATGAAGTTCCCGAAAACCAGACTTTTCAAGAATCAAGGAATTGTCACTTGGCGTTGGGTTGCACCCGGGGGGCCCATGCGAATCGTAACCACTGCGGACTTACACAACGGGTAGGCCGTCAGAATGTTCGAGATCCGCTCGTGCAGTTTCTCAGCATCCGGTCCGTAAAGATAAAGCAAGGTACCTTCAGGAC
Source organism: uncultured Acidobacteriaceae bacterium (assembly GCA_963721125.1). Classification (GTDB taxonomy): domain Bacteria; phylum Acidobacteriota; class Terriglobia; order Terriglobales; family Acidobacteriaceae; genus PALSA-350. The sequence goes on from CAVRHZ010000002.1 coordinate 2,258,758, forward strand.
CAGTCTCACTGCCGTCATATTCTCCCAAGCCGGTCCCACCGATTGCACGAACGATCTGGTCTTCAAGGGTGTTTAGGTCAAAGCTCTGATACACGCTACCAGGCAGATTCGCTCCGTCCAGCCTGATTATCACTGCCTGCTGAGGCAAAGTCACAACTCGCTGACCGCGCTTTTTCCTCAAAGTATTAAAAATTCCCACGCTGCACCTCTTTCCCCTTGCTCTCACAGTCTCACACTGGATCCATTCGATGCCCTATCGGTCTTCTTGAACGCCCTCACCGAGTTGTCGACATTCTCTGAGTCATTCGTTGGGAAGGACGTTGCTGTTGCGCATTAGGATCGAGCAGATCTCACTTGAATCGCCTAGGCCTGACCATAAAGTCATCGATCTGCCATCCTCAAAGGTAAGCTTGAGATAACCCTCTTTCGTTTGAATGCGCGCTATGTCGCAGTAACGCTCGGAGAAGTGAACAAGCGGCGCAATCCGGAACGAAATCTCTTGGCTGCTGAATCGAACCGTAGTAAAGCAAACGCGGTAGGCAATGATGGAATTCGCAATCAACAGGGCCCCCACCATCAAAAACAACGGCCACCGCGCTGAGTGATAGAAAAGGATACCAGCAATTGAGGCTAAAGCCGCCCAGAGACACAGGACAGCGACCCTTTCGCCCGTCGAAAACTTGGCAACATAGTGGCTACTTGCCGTTGGCAGCCGTTCCATTCTTAAGGCACGGTGAGAACGTTTGTTCAGTTGACCGTAAGCTAGTGGAAGCCCAATGGAAAGCGTTGCCGCGATCAAGCAAATGTAGCAAAGAAGGGCGAATAGCCCGACAAGCCGCCAATGATTGGTATGCCGGCTCCACGCCAGCCCCTGAAAACTTGCCAAGCCCACGCAGGTGAAGCATGTGCACGTGATGAGATGAAGCCTACGGAGAGCGGGCTTAGCGGATGTTGAAGCCAAAGATTTGGGTCTGCTCATGCTGGCCGAACTAGGATTTGAGTGGGTGGTGGATCGAATCTCATAGCAGCTCCCTGTTGCTCCATGCACAACCGTGCTATAGAAGAACGATCAACGTATCCAGTCGTGATTCTGCGGGCTGGCGGGGAGCCCTGAGCACTGACTTTACTACGCTTGCTGAGGATCTGGCGAGTCACGGATTTGTAGTCGTGAGTTTCGACGCGCCTTATAGGACGGTGGTCACAGCATTTCCAGATGGGCGGGTTGCGTTTCGGGCAGCCGGCGGAGATTTCGGAAAACGAGGACAGACGGAAATGGTTGGATTTTCGAAGCTAGCAGACTTGGGGCCATCTCCGTCTGTCCTGCATTAACCCTTACTTCGCCCAACCACGGCAGCTATTTTGCGAGCCGGCATCAGTCTTGACAAAGCTCTTGCATCGCAGGACAATTAGGCAATGGTCTAATTAGACAATTGCCTAAGCATCCCCTATGAGCAGTAATGAAGCATTTAAGGCACTTGCCGATCCGACACGCCGGGAGATCCTTGGCCTGCTTCGCCGAGGTGAAATGACGGCTGGAGCACTGGCGGAGAAGTTTGATATGACCAAGCCTTCCATGTCGCATCACTTCGCGATCTTGAAGGAAGCGGATCTGATAACCAGTCGACGCGAAGGACAGCAAATCTGGTATGCGCTGAATACAACCGTAGTTCAGGACCTTATGGCTTGGGCAATGGATCTGATCCGCGACGAAACAAAGAAGGGACCGAAGCGCTGATGACACGGAAGATCTTACTTTTTGAAATATTGCTGATTGCGGCAGTATTCGTGGCGATCGTGGCGATGTATCCCCACCTCCCGAACAGGGTAGCAACGCATTGGGACATCAACCTTCATGCAAACCGCTATAGCCCAAAATGGACACTGTTTTTGCTGGGTCCAGGGCTCATGGCTGGAATCACGCTATTCACTTATGTTGGGCCATGGCTATCACCAAAGCGCTTTCAGGTTGATAGTTTTCGGTCAACCTATGCTCAAGTCCTGTTGATGTTGTTTTGCACCATGGCCTATATCAGTGTGGTCACCCTTTGGGGCGGCGCCGGGCATCAGATCGATGAAGGCAGAGCGGTCTTAGGCGGGATTTGTCTGCTGTTTGCGGTGATGGGCAATGTGATGGGAAAAGTGCGGCGGAATTTCTATATCGGAATCAAGACTCCATGGACCCTTGCGAGCGAAAGGGTCTGGAACGCCACGCATCGTTTTGCCGCGAAGACATTTGTGGCAGGTGGACTGCTGGGATTGGCGTTGACTATGGTTGGCCTGCGTCGTTGGCCCGTTTTCGCTTTACTGGCCGGAGCGCTCGCTCCCATGATCTATTCCCTCATCCGGTACAAACAGCTGCAACGGCGAGACGATCTCTGAGCCTAGTAGCAACACATAAGAGGATGTCCATGAAGACCATGCTCACCAGAAACCTTTTGAGCACTGCACTGGCCGGGTGGAGGCAGAGGCGGTTCCATATGGGAATCATCGCGGCGGTTGCTGTTACAGGGTCGTGCGTGATGGTATCGGCGCAACAGACAAACCCTCAGGATCTCGAATTCTTTGGAAGAGAGATTGTTACTCAATTGGTTGCATGTCATTTCAGCGAAGTGGAGGAACACTTTGACGAACGGATGCAATCTGCGTTGCGGCAGGAAAAGCTTGCCTCGGTGTGGACATCGTTATTAGGGCGAGTTGGAGCATTTCATCGCATCGTCCGCACCGAGACTGCCGAACAGCAAGGCTTGCGAGTGGCGATAGTCGACTGCGAGTTCGAGCGCGCATCTCTCAATCTCAAGATGACGGTCAATGCACAGGGACAGGTATCCGGCTTGCTTTTCGTACCTGCCAGTGCGCCCCAAACAGGACAGTTAGTCTCCTGGTCCACGCCGTCCTATGCAAACCAAGAAGGGTTTCACGAGCGTGATGTAACCGTGATGGATGGTCAGTGGAAACTGCCAGGAACGCTGACGCTTCCGAATGGTCCGGGACCATTTGCGGAGTCGTGATGGTCCATGGATCCGGTCCAGAAGATCAGGATGAGACGATTGAGAGCAACAAGCCCTTTAAGGATCTGGCGTGGGGATTGGCCAGCCAGAAAATCGCCGCCTTACGTTATGTGAAGCGGACTAAGCAATACGGGGCCCAATTCAGTTCGGCTCCTGCCTACACCGTGAAGGATGAGACGATTGACGATGCCGAAGCCGCCGTGGCCCTGCTGGCGAACTTACCTGAGATCGACCATCACCGTATTTATGTATTGGGTCACAGTCTGGGCGGCATGCTCGCACCCCGAATTGCCGCCGAAGATGCCGAGGTTGCAGGCGTTATTATTGCGGCTGGCACGGCTCGCCCATTGGAGGTGGTCATCGTAGAGCAGTTGAAATACATAGCGAGCCTGCACGGAGATGCGACTGAAGAAAGCAAGAAGCAGATTGCCTCAGCGGAACATGCCCAGGCCGAGATTGAGGACCCTGCTTTGAAGTCCGGCAGCGCCGTCGACATTCTCGGCACTCAAATCCCTGCATCGTATTTTCTTGATCTACGGGCTTACCATCCTGCGGAGGCCGCCGCCAAATTGAAGGTTCCTATTCTCGTTCTGCAGGGGGGACGCGATTACCAGGTAACAGGCCGGGACTACGATCTGTGGAAGGCCGCGCTGGGGGGCGATCCTCGCGCAACTTTCATCTTTTACCCAGCTCTCACTCATCTGTTCATGACGGGATCAGGTTCAGGACCAGCCTCTCCATCTGATTATGCAGTTCCCGGACATGTTTCGGCACAAGTGATTCATGACATTGTTCGATGGGTAGATACGGAAAGTGCGCCGAAGTGAATTGAACGCATTTAATTGGCGGCCATATGTCCCATATGAATCTCCTCGTCGTCTACAAACAACCCAAAAGGCGTGGAGCAATCGAGCCACTCATCGCGCGCGGATAGGTATACGGAGGTCGCATCAACATGTTGAGAGACGCTGATCCCAAGCACTGGAAGCTCATCATCTTTTATTACAACCCCGAGAATCGTCGACTTTTCGTCCCAAAGAGGACCGGGATTCCATTCACACTCAATTTCGGCAGGCCAATGGCTTGGGTGTTGACCGCCGGAATTCTTGCAGGTCTGATCTTTGCTGCAATAGCAAATAATTAGGGCAACAGATGGAAAGAACCGTCAGGAACTATAACCAGATCCGTCTTCTGGTGAGGAAAACGAGGACAGACGGAAATGGTTGGATTTTCGAAGCTAGCAGACTTGGGGCCATCTCCGTCCCCGTCCCCGTCCCCCCGTTTCTCCTCAAAGTACCAGTCCCGTCCAGACGCATAAACTTCTGACGCATAAACTTCGTCTGACGCATAAACTTTCGAAACTTTCGAAACTCCCGACATCCCAGGGGTCGCTCCTAGGCCCCTCCTGGAGCAGTTTTTTTTTCGCGTCCAATTCTCTCAGCAGTTAAAAATTAATTTTTTCACATCTTCCTGACCACAAATCTCCAAAATCTCCAAATCTCCGGCTCACTCTTCCCACCAGTCGGGTTTCTTAAAGTCAAAGCTTCTATAGGTCGCCTTCTCCGCATCAGAAAGACGTTCGATCATTGCACTTAGGGGTCCCCGCAGTTCTTGACAGCGCTGCCGAGTCTTTTCGGCGAAGCTGTGGCTGGCAGTCTTCGGCAGAGACAGAAAATACTCCCACCGTGCGCGCTCAAGATCGTCCGAGAGTGCGATCCGGGTCTGTGCGTAGCTCTCGATGGTTTCTTCTCCGCAAAGTTCCATTGCAATGGACTTCGAGGCCATCAGAGCGTCCTCCTCTGATGGAAGATCCACGCGGTAGCCTAGTAGCTGCAATAGAAGGAAATCGGCGTCGTAGAACCTTCTATCCAGAGCAAACTGCTTGAAATGGCGAAGCTCGTGGGAAAGGGTAAGAACTAGGCTTTCTCGCGGCGCGCACGCGCTTCCGTGAACGTAAACCAGGCTAGAATAGCCTGCACCGCTCCAACAGGCTTCGTCGTGTGCCTGTCTGACATAATCAGGGACGGGTGGGTCGCCCGACATGATGCAATAGCCTAGGCGCGGCACAAATATGCCACGGTTGGCCTTCCCGACTCTCCTCTTGAGTTCTTCGCAATCGAAATCATCGACGAAACAGAGTAGCTTCGTGCCCGCTTGGCCGACCTGATACCGATCCAGCACAAGCCTGCACGTAGATTCGCGGTTTGCCTTAATAGCCGGATCACGCGCCTTGACTATTAGCGTCACCATGTTCACATTATCTACCGGATTTGATAACAAGCAGAAACCTAGGCAGAACCCGTAGCCCTAACTTCTGCGTCGGTCTCACGATCGCACAGATTCGAATGAGGAATGGTCCGGCGCTCTCTGGCCACAAAACTCTGCAAGAGGAGTCGATGGGCATACGATGATTCCCTATGGAACAAACTTTTAGAATGAACGATGCCGACGAAATCGTAGCGGCAATACCCGAAAGCTTGTCGAAGGCCTCCAGGGAGACTGGCTCATGGGATGAGGGGCCCCCAGACCGAGAAGAGACGGCGTCAGCAAGTTATTTTCTGGAACAATCTTTCGCACAGGCTCTTACATTCCTGATTCGGAGAGTCGGACGAAACTACCCCTTGGAGTTTCGTGAACAAGAGTTTCATGGACGGACCTGCCACTTTCGCGGAGGTTTCGTCGACAGGTTTTTGAAAGTGTCAGATCCGTCTGATCACGAAACCCACTAAACTGCCATCTGTCTCAACCGAGGGTCCACTCCAGGCTGTCCATCTTTCCCTCCCTCTTTCCCTCGAATTATGCGCACCGTGTATGAGCACGTCGTTGATAGGCTAAGAATCGAGTAGTGTGGTGAGCGACGATGGAAGAATTCTTCGATGTGGCGTTGCAAACAACGAGAGGCTATTTTGACCCCCGCAATCAGGATTGGGAGTGTTTTCTGCCCCCGCAGGGTGACTTCTCGTTGGGCGTTGACTTCTGGATTGGCGGCCTGCCGTACAACACGGATAGCGATTCGGTTTTTGATGCATGCGACCCGGCGGGATTTAACCACCGTCCCTATCGTCAGTATCGTTGTCGCTATGCATTTTGTCGGAAAGCTAATCCGCCGAGCCACGGTCCCGCGTTCTACCAATGGGACAATGAAGGTCTCCTGGGGAGAGCCTTGTTCCTTTCACGTTTGATTCATCCCACAACCGTTGCTCCGCACTATTCAGCAAGGCTCATCTTTCAGGACGGCAAGCTAACAAATGCTGTACCAGCTAATCGAGGCTACGCGAGCCACGTCTGGATTGTCGCCAAGGAGTGGCGCGATTGGCTCAGCCAAGCGGAAGCGGAAAAGCTACGGGCAGGCATGGGAGTCTACAATGTCCAACCTCCCGAGCGCGTCCGCCGTGCGCGAAGCCACATTGACCACGCCTTCCACGCCTTCTATCTCGACCAGCGGACTGCCTCGCTAGTATCGGCTTTCGAGAGTCTGCTCAAGATTGGGCGGAATGGGTTGACGGCACAATTCAAATTGCGAGTACCGGCGCTTGCACAACAGGTTGGAACTAGCATCACATTAGACGAGGCAGATACCTTCTACGATGACCGCTCAGAATTTTTACACGGCAGTGAGCCAAAGTACCCGGACCTGACTGATGAGTTGATGGAGCGATATAACAAATTTGAGAGCGTCCTTCGGTGCACCCTCTTGAAAGCGAGCACTGACCCGAGTTTCTGTAGCCTGTTCGCATCGGATGATGCAATTAAGAGTGCGTTTGGCCGCTAGCCTTTCTAGTTCGGTTCGAACCAGGACAGACGGAAATGATCCTAGTGGAAAGCGGTCTGTTCGGTGTTTTACCCCAGGGCGTGTGCTTTAGGGTCATTTCCGGTCGCGGTAGGGACGATCATCGCTGACCGCCCCCCGTACAGATCCGTGCGAGCGGAACTACCGCACACGGCTCCTACCTTGGATGAGTCGCGTCGAAGCGCACGCTCGGGTAAGGATGCAGGATTTCAGGACGTGGCAACCATCTTTCGAAAGTCGGGCGTATACGCTTCCAACTGGGCCGGCTGCGTTGACTGCGACGGCCTAACATCGACCTCCACATGTCACACAGACGGTCACGAAAACGCCATAACGCTCGCTGGTTATCGGGTAAGGCGTGGTATTGGTAATAGCCACTGACGACGCGCTTCAGCCATGCACCCACCATATTGACAGGCTCATGCATCCGTTGACGCAGTTGCGCCTTAATGGCGTGAAGCGTCGCACGCATGCGTTGAGGCACGGTCCTGCGGCGAATGACAAAATAGCCCCTGGTGTTCGTCGAGCAGTAGTGCGTGAACCCCAGAAACGTGAACGCCTCCGGCTTTCCTTCACCGCGCTGTTGCCGATTCGCCTGCGCGTGCCGACCAAACTCGATCAGCCGCGTCTTCTCCGGATGGAGTTCCAGCGCAAAGCTCGCCAGCCGTTCCTGAAACTCTCGCAGGAACCGCTCCGCATCTTCACGCTGCTCAAAGCCGACCACCAGATCATCAGCGTAGCGGACAACCATGATGTTGCCGCTGGCTACCTTCCGGCGCCATGCCTCGACCCAGAGGTCAAAGGCATAGTGCAGATACACGTTCGCCAGAAGCGGTGAGATCACTGCTCCCTGCGGCGTGCCTGCCGTCGTCTCCTGCCACTTACCTTCTTCCGACACGCCCGCCTTCAGCCACTTACTGATCAGCCGAAGTACGCGCTTGTCGGCCACTCGATGCCCGACGAACTTCATCATCCACTCGTGGCTCAGGTGATCGAAGAATCCACGAATATCTGCATCGAGTATCCAGTTCACTCGCTTCCGTTGGATGCCCACACTCAGCGCGTCCAGCGCCTGGTGTGGGCCGCGTCCCGGACGGAACCCATACGAAAAGCCCCGAAAGTCCACCTCGTAGATCTGGTTGAGGATGGTCACGATCGCCTGCTGGACGATCTTGTCTTCCAGCGATGCGACGCCCAGTGGCCGTTGCCGGCCATCAGCCTTCGGTATGTACACTCTTCGCGAGGCTTGTGCCCGGTACGCTCCCCGATGAACCTGGCCGTGAAGCTCCACCAACCGAGCTTCCAGACCCTGCTCATACTGCTGCCAACTTACGCCGTCCACTCCGGCCGCTGCATGCCGCTTTAAGGCATAGAAGCTATCTCGTAGCAGATCGATGGTCAGGTGGTGCAGTAAGGCGGTGAACCGTTCCTGCTTGTTACCCCGCGCCTTCTGGCGCACGCCGTCTAACCCCTGGGACACGCGCGCTCCGCTCTGTGTCGGTTGCGTGTGTGGCTGGACGTCGTTCTCCTTGGTCCGCGCCCTTCCCTCCACCGGCTCCGCGGAAGGGCTCCCTTCTCTGTTCGTCGGCTTCATCGGTACTATGGCGTGGTCCGACTCCTCCATAACGTACATGTCCGGATGATGGGTCTTTCACCTTCCCGGACCGGTCTGCTCGCGCAGACGTTCTGGAGGTCTCCCGGTTCTCGTGCACACTGCTTGCTGACGTGCCTGGACTCTTCGACTACGCCGAGCCCAGCGACCACTTGCGAATAGCGCGGCTCGCTGATGTTGCCTTCCCACTGACAGAAAAGGGTCGGCGCCCGGTTGCATGTTTTCGGAGCTCAATCATCCTGCCCGCCAGCCCTCTGTCTACGCTTCGCTGCTACCCCTCACGGGATCGCAGGCAAGACTCGAGGCCGGAATAGAGTCGCTTCTCCTTTTCCGTAGGGCTCTTCCATCCCCTACAATGTGCCGGTTTATCCCGGCGCTCTCTGTCACCTGTTTTCTTGCGCGCGGCTCTGCCACGCCTCCGGCGGAGAACTCGAACAGATCCAGTTCCTTCTCGGTCATGTCTCGGTGCAAACTACGGAACGCTACATCGGCTGTAAGCAACGGTTCAGGGCCGCGGTAAACGACAAGCTCGGGATTGAACCAGGCTGAGTGCACCGGCACCCATTGGGTGCCTATCCGTTGAGAAGATTGGCGATTCGGAGTTGCATATTCTCTTGGTATAAAAGCAAAATGGTCGCAGAACTCTCAACGCGCGCGCCAGTCCGCAGCAGCCAGTTTTTACCCAAGCCGGACGCGAATCGAGGAAAGCTTACAGCTAGTTGAGGATGAGTTCTGCTGAGTTATTCTGAACCGGCAGCCTAGAATTCAACGTAGTGCAAATGAATATGTTTGACCGGGGGGAGCCAGCAGGCTCTCTGTGGAAAGACGAGGTTCTCATGATCGAATATGACGATGACGGCAAGGAATGGTTCGGCTACACGTTAAGTTCGGAGGGGAATGATCCCGAAGGAGTGATAAGTACCTTCTTGGGCAACGTTCAGTTCCTTGAATATCGGTATAGACAAATAGTGAGCAATCGGCAGTGCTCCCTTGCAACTCAGCTGCAGGGGTTGTTTGAACTTCTTCCGAATGAAGCGCAGAAATCCCTAACTGATGACCGGTCATCGTTGATAGCCGAGATCGTTCGGATACGGAACCGGTACGCTCACGGGAAATTTGAGGAGGCCACGCCATCTATAGCGCGTGTCCACACGCTGTCGACAAAAATAGGTGTGTTGCTGTCCTTCTTGGAATACCCGGTCGACGATCCAAGGGATGCGCTATGGAACAAGCCCGCTAGTCCGTTTCTGCAACGACAGCTCGAACAGACGGATATCCCGGCAGGTAACCGCGCGACGGTGCGAGCACAACGCGAGCCCGACGCGGCAGGTGATCGCGCTTAGGCGTGGATAACTATTGCTTGGATATGCCGACGCCGCATCCCGCAGTAATATCTGATATGGATGACATTTTTAGGCGATCGAAGCGTTGACACCCAACCTGATGCCCCACCGCCGGCTTCACAGGAAGATTTTCGCTCAGATCGCGATCCGATTCTGCTAGCGCGTGAAAATCCCTCCCGATTAGCTCCACCAATTGGTGGCCTTTGGACTTGGTAACTTTGGCTCGATGATGAACCGTCGTCGCCAACCCTTCTGTCGATCAAACTGGCATGGGGACTTAACTTCGCCTTTTATTCGCTGTAGAATTAGGTACCTGTTTTGAACAGAGCGCCGGAGCGGAATGACCGGGCAGGTTGTTATTCTTAACTAAAGGGGAAGAGCATCATGCCACGCGGTGAACTGCTTAAAAGGCTTTTCTATAGCTATGCGCATGGTGACGACCAGGCATTCAACGATGTCGCGGGTCAGATCATTCGCGACGAAGAATCCAAGAACAATCGCGTGCTTGCTAATGCGCTACGTCGAAACCTGAATGGAGGTCCTACAGGAGTCGCTGGCAATAAAGAACGGAAGCTCCAGGTCGTCCCCTTTGAAAGAGAGAAACAGCTTCCCTTAGTCGACGAGATGAAGCCGGAACGCCGCGCCTCAGATCTGATTCTGGATAGAACGAACCAACAGACGATGCAGTCGCTGCTGCGCGAGTTTCGTCAGCGGGATACACTTGGAGCCCACGGACTCCGTCCGAGATCACGTCTGCTGTTCTGTGGACCTCCCGGATGCGGTAAGACGCTCTGCGCCGAAGTACTCGCGAACGAAGCCGGTCTTTCCCTTCTTGTGGCGAGCATGGACGTTCTCGTGTCGTCCCTTCTGGGCGAGACGGCTTCGAACCTCCGAAAAATCTTCGATCACGCGGCCGCGCAACCGGTGGTGCTTCTGCTCGACGAGTTCGACGCGATCGCGAGACTAAGAGACGACGAGACGCTCAACGGCGAATTGCGGCGTGTGGTGAATAGCTTGCTGACGCTCATCGAGAAGTACAGGGGCTACGGATTCGTTGTCGCTGCGACAAATCACGAGAAACAACTCGATCCAGCGATCTGGAGACGATTTGACGAAGTCGTCTTTTTCGAGAAACCTGGACGGGCAGAAATCGTTCGGTTGTTGGACCTGAAGTTCAAGAACTTCAGGCGTGAGTTTCAGTCCGCGGAAGTTGCTCCGTTTCTAGATGGGTTCTCCCATGCCGATATTGAGCGCGTGTGCATAAATTCCATTCGCAACTCCGTGTTGAACAGTCGTTCGGTTGTATCGAAGCGCGAGTTCCTGCGGACCATCATCCTCGAAAAGCGGCGTAGAACTTTTGCGGAGGCTCATCAGAACTAAACCCTTGTCATGCCAGAGCTTCCCCATCTGATCCTTCCGAAAGCCGAAGTTGATCTAGAACGCAGGAAGCGTCCTGGTTTTGGCGGCGGTGTTCCTCGAAACCAGAGGGAACAATCGCAGAAGGTTCAGCGTGACGTCGAAGAGACACTGACTGAGCGAGCACGATTGCGAGCTGCCTCGCTCGACCCACGTCTGATCGTTCGCGTGAGAACAGCACAGCTTGTCACAGAGGAAGAATGGGAAAAGGCGGGCCTTGTTGTCCTTGGGCAGGACGATCGAGATTCCGTCGTCCTTTTCTCGAGCGACGGCGAGTTGACGGAGTTCCGACGCCGTCTCGCGCGCTATGGAGATCCACTGCCCCCAGGCCAGAAGAACCCGTCCTACGCAGGTCTGATCGGGGCAATTGAAGAATTCGGCTATCTCGGACCCGCAGATCGAATCGGTTCTTCATTGCGCGAGGAAGGATTCGAAACTCCTGACTCCATATCGATCGACCGCGACTTCTTACTCGACGTCGAGCTCTGGGAAACCGGCACTCAGAATGAGCGTAGTGAAGATGTGGATCGCCTTGAACGAGACCTCGCGGAGCGTGGTGCGGAGATCACCGATCGCTACATCGGAACAACATTCACCGTGGTGCGAGTCCGTGGTCGTGGTGAAGCGGCACGTTGGCTACTTGACCTTCCAAGTGTTCGAGTCATCGAGCTGCCGCCTCAAGTAGACATAGATGTTGAACGACTGTTGGACACAGCACTGCCCGACATTGGTAACATCGAGGCCCCCGACGCAGACGCGCCTCTGATTGGCATCATTGATTCGGGAGTCAACGATGCTCATCCGGTGCTTGTGCAGGTCGTCGTTGGTCGCTTCGCGGCGCCGACGAGTCTAGGATTGAGCGATGACTATGGGCACGGCTCGAAAGTAAGTGGAGTAGCAGCCTATGGTGACATCCGAGGCTGTCTCGAAGAGAGAACCTTCAAGCCCGCTGCGCGCCTCCTCAGCGGAAAAGTGGTGAATGCGCAAGGTCGCTTCGACAATGAACGCCTTGTTGTCTCGCAGATGCGGGAGATTGTGCGAGAGCTCTACGAACATGGATGTCGCATCTTCAACATCTCCCTTGGCGATCGTCGCAGGGTATATCGTGGCGCCAAGGTAGGTACTTGGACAGCGGTTCTTGATGAACTCGCACGAGAACTTGACGTGCTCTTCGTAGTCTCAGCGGGAAACTATGAGCATGCCGCGCAACGCACGGCGGAAGAGCATCTCACAGACTACCCACGTTATCTTCTGGAGCCACTGAGCCGGATTGTCGAGCCGGCGACGGCGGCGAATGCGTTGTCGGTCGGAGCCCTTGCGAGTGCTGCTTCCGTGCCCAATCCACTTCCAGGAGACGTTGCTCTTCGACCGATCGCAGCGATGGGTGAGCCAGCGCCGTTCACTCGGGCTGGCTTTGGCATTGCGGATGCGATGAAGCCCGATCTTTGCGACGATGGCGGCAATCACTTCTACGATGGCGCAACTCAAAGCGTGCGCCGCCGTCCTCAAAGCGAGATTCTGACCACCTCTTCTCGATATATCGAAAGGTTGTTTACGACTGAGATTGGTACGTCTTACGCTGCACCTCTTGTGGCACACAAGGCGGCAATCGTACTCCGAGCGATGCCAGGAGCCAGTTCGAATCTCATCCGTGCCTTGCTAGTGAACTCCGCACGTATTCCTCAGGCTGCGGTCTCGCGATTGCAGAATCTTGAGAATGATGCGGTGATGAGGCTTTGCGGATTTGGGATTGCGAACGCAGCGATGGCGGCTAGTTCGGATCGAAACCGTGTCGTCCTCTACGCGGATGATGAAATTGGGATGGACAAGTTCTACGTGTATGAGATCCCCATTCCGCAGGAATATGTCGAAACAAGAGGAGATCGGTACATCAGGGTGAGCCTCGCCTTTGATCCGCCGACACGGCACACTAGACTCGCTTACCTAGGCGTGGAGATGTCATTCCGGCTAGTCCGCGGTAAAAGCCTCGAGGAAGTCCAACAGCACTACCGTCGTCGAAACGTTGCCGAAGAAGGCCGGCATCCGGACATGGCGAGCAAGTACAACGTGTCGTTCGATTCCGGGCCGAACTTCCGTGAGCGCGGAACTCTACAACGCGGAACCTTCAACATCAAACGAAATCCCGCAGCCGAATACGGTGACACCTACTACCTTGTGGTCCGCTGTGAGAGACAGTGGTATCCGAGCGAACTCGCGATGCAACGCTTCGCTGTAGTGGTGGAGCTGGGCCACAGCGAAGATATCGACATCTACGAGCGTATACGCGAGCGCGTTGAGGTTCCGCGAATCCGAGTGAGAAGCCGCTAAGAGGAACGGTGGCTCCGAGAATCGACCTTCTGCCCAGCCCGACGGGTACGAATTTTGGACGGAGTAGTACCGCGCCCTGTAGATGGCAGACCAATAGACGCTCGTACAATGCCCGATGTCTAGCTACGTAGAGTCATCCAATAGACCAAGGGTATGGATCGGTCGCGACTCATTGGTGGAAAGATCACTTGTCCGTAAAACCGGCTTCGCGGAGATGTGCCTGAAAAGTCTTGCTGGTAACTTCCCGTGTTTTCGGCAGGGGGTGCACTTTTTCCGGCTGCATCCCCCTACCCCTCACTCGTTTGACAGTTGCCAGCAATCCTCCACCCCACAAGCCGTAAACGTACTATCGCCCAAAACTGAGCGATCGGCCGCATGCATGCGGGGGCCGGGGCCAAAGAGCATGTGTGAGAACCGGGAAAAGCCCCAGCGCTAAAGCGCATGATCCATGTCGAGATTCTTTCCCCGGAGCGCTGAAGCGCTCCTTCCCCCGCATGCATGCGGGGGCTGCCACAGCCCGCAAAAACATTTAACCAATCGGTTGACAGCGCGGCGACATCTGGCGTACATTCAACCGTATGGTTAAATCTAATACGGCCCGGCTGGACTCCGTCTTTCACGCTCTTTCCGACTCCACGCGCAGGTCTATTCTTCGTGACATCACCGCCAAGGAAAAGACCGTCGGCGAGATAGCCAAGCCGTACCGTATCTCCCTGGCTGCGGTATCCAAACACCTGAAAGTCCTGGAATCCGCGGAACTGATCGCGCGCGAACGGCGTGGCAGCTTTCAAATCGTCCGTCTCAATCCCGCCCCGCTTCGGCCGGCAGAGGAATGGCTGGCCTACTACCAAAAATTCTGGGAGCGTCAACTGGATGCTCTCCAGCACTTCCTGGAAGGAGAAGAACATGAGCGAGCAAGCAGCAGTGCAAGACCAAGAAACCCGTGAGGACTTGAAACTGGAGATCCGCAGAGTGATCAAAGCCCGGCGTTCCCGGGTCTTCGAGTCATGGACTACGCCGGAATTGATGCAGCAGTGGTTCGCTCCTAACGGAATGCGGGTAATCAACGCTAGCGCCGATTTACGTGTAGGAGGCGAGTATCGGGTTGAGATGCGCGGCGTAGACGACGCCGAATATTTGGCCACTGGTGTCTACCGGAAAATTGTTCTCAACGAGTTGCTCGCATTCACGTGGGCCGCCGGTTGTGATCCAGGCAAGGAGACTTTGGTAACGATTACGTTTCGGGACTTGGACCATGGAACAGAACTCATCCTGACCCATGAACGCTTCAGCTCAGCGGAAGCAGCAGCAAGACACGAGCGCGGCTGGACCGGGTGCCTGGACAAGCTGGAAGAGCTTAGCCGTCAGGCATCGTAAGCTCGCAGTAAAGAAAGGCCCTCGAGCAGACTGAAAGCGCACAATTATTTTGCTCTCTTCTACACTGCTCGAGGGTCTGCACCGTCCGTTCGAAGCGGTCTAACTCCTAAGTTAGAAATCCACGAATGGTCCTACGAATTACGAAGAGAATGCTTCCTCTGTAATACGAAAATAGTCGCCTCCTCGTCAGCCTGCGTTTTGCCGGGATCCACCCCTTCACAGCCGCACAGGCTGCGGCTCCTGCCCCGTGTTTGACCATCTAGCTTCCCGAGGAATATAAGGTTGCCGGACCTGAAATCCTTACGGTTTGGCAGGTTCCGTATTCGTTGGACTTGTCCGCATCCGGGAAACCCGGATGGAGGTAACACGAAGATGATCCCGCCGGCCTTTGAGTATCTCCGCCCAAAGACAATTCCTGAAGCCATTGCCTTTCTCCAGCAGTACGGAGACGACGCCAAGATTTTGAGCGGCGGACAGAGTCTCATTCCCATGATGAAGTTCAGAATAGCCAGGCCCGGCTATCTGATAGACATCAACCGGATAGCCGGCCTCTCCTATATCAGGGAAGAAGACGGGTACTTGAAAATCGGCGGCCTCACCCGCGAAGCTGAACTGGAAAACTCACCCCTCATCCACGCGAAATATCCCATTCTCTTCGACACTGCCCGCGTCATCGCCGACCCGCAGGTGCGGAACATGGCGACCCTGGCCGGCAACCTGGCCCACGGCGATCCAGCCAACGATCATCCGGCAACCATGCTGGCCCTGGGAGCGCAGGTCGTGGCCGTAGGGCCACAAGGGGAAAGAGTGCTGCCCATCGAGACCTTTTTCGTAACCCTGTTTACCACCGAACTACAGCATGACGAGATCGTCAGCGAAGTGCGCATTCCCGCGCCGCCGCCACGCAGCGCGGGAGCTTACCTGAAGCTGGAACGGAAGGTAGGCGACTTTGCTACCGCCGGGGTGGCCGCACAGGTGACCCTGGATGGCGAAGGAAACTGCCAAAGAGTAGGCATCGGCCTCACCAATGTTGGCGCAACTCCAATTAAGGCCGGCAAAGCAGAGGAATTTCTGCGGGGAAAAAAGCTGGACGAAGCCAACATCGCACAGGCTGCGCAACTGGCCTCAGACGCCGCAGAACCGAGTTCTGATCTGCGCGGTCCGGCGGAATACAAGAAGGGCTTAGTTAAAGAACTGACCCGGCGCGCCCTGGCTCGCGCATACGAACGAATTGGCAAATAGCGATTGGGAAAGGCAAGCAGAGGAATTCCTCGATGGCGAAGAAACAAGCGATCCAAGTCAACGTAAATGGCCGTATGCGCGAGGCCATGGTCGAGCCCAGGCTGTTGCTGGTCCACTTTATCCGCAGCTTCGCGGGCCTCACGGGTACACACGTCGGATGTGACACCACCCATTGCGGCGCCTGCACCGTGATGCTGGATGGAAAGGCGGTGAAATCGTGCACCGTGTTCGCCGTGCAGGCAGACGGTTGCGAACTACTCACGGTGGAAGGCCTGATGCAGAACGGCAAGCTCCATCCACTGCAGGAGGGCTTCAAGGAAGAGCACGGCCTGCAATGTGGCTACTGCACTCCGGGCATGCTCATCTCCTCCTATGCCCTGCTGAGTAAAAATGCAAAGCCCACGGAAGAAGAGATTCGCTGGGGAATTTCGGGGAACCTATGCCGCTGCACTGGATACCAGAACATTGTTAAAGCCGTGCAGTATGCCGCCGGCAAGCTGGAGCAGGGAGGCAAAAAAGATGATCTTCCCAACATCGCCTGAGATCGGTGGCATGGGCCATCCCATCAAGCGCAAGGAGGATCTGCGCTTTATCCAGGGCAAAGGCAACTATGTGGACGATGTGCAACTGCCCGATATGGCGTACGGCCACATCGTGCGCAGCCCCTATGCGCACGCCCGGCTCAAGAGCATCAACATAAAACCCGCCATGCAGCTTCCGGGTGTTTTGGCGGTGATCACCGGAGAAGACTTAGCCAAGGCGAATCTCGCCTGGATGCCCACCCTCTTCTTTGATAAGCAAATGGTGCTGGCTACGGGCAAAGTGCTCTTCCAGTCGCAGGAAGTTGCCTTCGTGGTTGCGGAAGATGCTTATACTGCGGCCGATGCCGCCGAACTGGTAGAGGTGGAGTACGAGGAACTGCCGGTATTGGTAGATCCACACAAAGCCCTCGATCCCACTGCGCCCATTCTGCGCGAGGACCGCGAACAAAAGGATAACCACATCTTTCACTGGGAAGTCGGCGACCGGCCGGCCACGGACAAAGCATTCAAGGATGCGGAGGTGCAGGCCAAGGTGCACGCCATCTTCCAGCGTTGCCATCCGTCTCCACTGGAAACCTGCGGCTGCGTGGCCGACTTCAATCCCGCTACGGAACGGCTAACCATCTATCTCACCTCGCAAGCCCCGCATGCGCACCGCACTCTCTTCTCCATTGTTGGCGGAATTCCGGAACAGAATATCCGCGTCATTTCGCCGGATATCGGCGGCGGCTTCGGCAACAAGGTTCCTATCTATCCGGGATATGTCTGCGCCGTGGTCGCGTCGCTGACCATTAAACGCCCGGTGAAGTGGATTGAGAGCCGTTCGGAGAACCTTCAATCCACCGGCTTCGCGCGCGATTACCACATGACGGCCGAGCTCGCCGCCACCAAGGACGGCAAGATTCAGGCCATGCGGGTCAAGACGCTGGCCGATCACGGTGCTTTCAACGCAGCCGCGCAACCTACCAAGTTTCCCGCGGGCTTGTTCAGCATTTGTACCGGCGCCTATGACTATCCCACGGCCTTTTGCGAGGTGGATGGGGTGTACACCAACAAGGCGCCCGGGCGGCATCGCTTATCGCTGCAGCTTCCGCGTAACGGAGGCTGCTTATCTGATCGAACGCGCGGTCGATGTTCTGGCCCAGGAGTTGAAGACCGATCCGGTCGAGTTGCGGCGGAAGAACTTCATTGCCCCGGCGAAGTTTCCCTATAAGTCGCCGCTGGGCTGGTCCTATGACAGCGGAGACTACGATGCGGCCATGAAAATGGCGCTGGATACGATTGGCTACGACGCGTTGCGCAAGGAACAGCAGGAGAAGCGCGCGCGCGGCGAGCTGATGGGCATCGGCGTTTCGAGCTTCGTGGAAGTGGTCGGCGCCGGCCCTTCCCACACCTTCGATATCGCCGGCATCAAGATGTTCGACAGCTGCGAGATTCGCGTTCATCCCACCGGCAAGGCCATCTGCCGCATGGGAACCAAGAGCCAGGGGCAAGGACATGAGACGACCTATGCCCAGATCGTCGCCCAGGAACTGGGGATTCCCGCAGCCGATGTGACGGTGGAAGAAGGTGACACCGACACCGCTCCCTATGGTCTGGGAACCTACGCCAGCCGCAGCACTCCCGTCTCCGGCGCGGCTACGGCCATGGCGGCGCGCAAGATCCGCGAGAAGGCCAAAAAGATCGCCGCTCATCTGCTGGAGTGCAGCGAGGAGGATCTGGAGTGGGAGCCGGGCAAATTTTTCGTCAAAGGCGCGCCCAGCAAGTCCAAGAGCATCCAGGACATTGCCTTCGCCGCATACACCAACATGCCGCAGGGGATGGAGCCTGGCCTCGAGGCGGTGGATTACTATGACCCGCCCAATCTGACCTTTCCCTTCGGCACCTACATCTGCGTGGTGGACATCGACAAGGGTACGGGCGAGGTCAAGGTTCGCCGATTTGTGGCCGTGGACGATTGCGGCAACATCATCAATCCCATGATCGTGGAGGGTCAGATCCATGGCGGATTGACCGAGGGCTTGGCCATCGCGTTCATGCAGCTGATTGACTACGACGAGAACGGCAACGTGCAGGGAGGAAGCTTTATGGACTACCTGCTGCCGACGGCGGTCGAGACTCCCCACTGGGAGACAGGCAAGACCTGCACGCCTTCGCCGCATCATCCCTTCGGCGCCAAGGGCGTGGGCGAATCGCCCAACGTCGGCTCTCCCGCGGCCTTCGTCAACGCCGTGGTCGACGCGCTTTCCCACCTGGGCGTGAAGCACATCGATATGCCGATTGCTCCCTGGAAGGTGTGGAACATCCTCAAAGAGAAAGGCGTGGTCAATTAGAGATGGCAATCGAGATCACAAAAAACTTTCAAGTGAAAGAGCCGGTGGAGCAAGTATGGAAGCTGTTGAGCGACCCCCGGCGAGTCGCCACCTGTGTGCCCGGCGCCAAAATTACCGAGCAGGTGGATGAGAAGACGTACAAGGGCACCATCAGCGTGAGAGTGGGCCCAAGCGCGACTGACTACAAAGGTGAACTGGAGATTGTTCGTCTCGACCCGGAAAGCCACGAGATGGAGATTCTCGGCAAAGGGCAGGACGTGAAAGGCCGGGGCAGCGCGTCGATGAAGATGACCAGCAAGCTGCGTTCTCTGGAGGATGGAGGCACAGAGGTCACCAGCATGTGCCGAGGTCAACGTCGTGGGCATTCTGGCCCAGATGGGATCGCGGGTGATCAGCGAAGTCTCGAACATCATGTTTGGACAATTCACCAAGAACTTTCAGACACAACTGCAACAACCGGCTGATGCAGCCTGCGGAGCGAGGCCAAACCGCTGAGCGCCGCTTCCGTGGCGTGGGCGGCGGCCAAGGGAGCTTTTCATCGCAATTCCTGAAGTCTGCTGCGGAGCCGCAAATCGACGGAGGCCAGGACCGAATCACCATGCCAGCCGCAGCCCAGCGTGAAGCAGTGAAAGATCCGGATGCTCTTCTGCGCAGCTTCGAGCGTTTGGGTTACATCGCCGACCGTTCTTTGGCCACCGCAGTCTATCTCAGCATCCGATTGCATAAGCCTCTCTTGATTGAGGGCCACGCCGGCTTGGGAAGACAGAAGTGGCCAAGAGTCCTAGCCTCAGTGTTGGGAACCCAACTGATCCGGCTGCAGTGTTACGAGGGACTGGACGTCAGTTCCTCCGTCTACGAGTGGAACTATCAGAAACAATTACTGGCAATCAAGATTCAGGAAGGAACAGAACAAACGGTTGAAGAAAAGGAGAGGCACATTTTCAGCCGCGAGTTCCTGCTGGAGCGGCCGCTGCTCAAATCCATCCTTGCCCAGGACGCTTCGCCGGTGCTCCTGATCGACGAAATCGACCGCGCAGATGAAGCATTCGAGGCATTTCTTCTCGAACTGCTTTCCGATTTCCAGATCACCGTTCCCGAGATGGGCACCATCCATGCCAGGCACATCCCTTATGTCATTCTCACTTCCAACCGCACGCGCGAACTAAGCGATGCCTTGAAGCGGCGCTGCCTCTATCACTGGATCGACTACCCAAGCTTCGAACGGGAGATGAACATCGTGCGCGCCCGGCTGCCCGGCATCGAGGAGGAACTGGGCAGCCAGGTAGTGCGGTATGTGCAGGCGGTGCGGCGTGCTGGATCTGGCGAAGCCGCCTGGCGTGGCAGAGACGTTGGACTGCGCGCAGGCTGTAGTCTCTCTGGGAAGCCACCGGCTGAATGCTGAAGTGATCGAGGCGACGATGGGCTGCCTGGCGAAATCCATGGAAGATGGTGCCAAGCTTAAGGACGCAGGGATCGATCTTACTGCTTCCGCAGATTTCATGAGGAGGAGGGCACAATGCGTCAAGAGCAATCCGAACAGCGTGGCTGCCTCGATCGTAGAGTTTTCGCGCTTCCTCAGGAGCCACGGGTTATCCGCAGGCACCAGCCAGACGCTCACTGCACTGGAAGCTGCGAAAGCCATCGACAGTCGCAAACCAGCAAACCTTCTCCTTTGCCCTGCAGTCGACGCTGTGCTCCACCAAAGAGGAATGGGAGCTATTCCCGGACTTATTTATAGATTCTGGCGCGAATCGCGATCCAGGCCCAGGTCTGCTTCCGGCGAGCACATGGGATCCTCCAGGAGCAACACCCAGGAACGGGACGACAGCTCTGCAGTGTTTCTCGACCAACCCGGCAACCAGGCTGCGGCACAAGACGGAATCGGTAAAGCGGTGTATGGCGCGAGCACGCAACAACGGTTAAAGAAAGTGGATTTTTCCGAAGTGCCGTGCGATGACCTGGCCGCGCTGGAAGAGCTTTCTCTGCGTCTTTTGCGGCGGATGAGCCTGCGCCGCTCGCGGAGGTTGGCCATCAATACGCTCGCCGAGCGCGTAGATCTCCGCCGAAGTATCCGGCGGAGCATCATGCGTGGCGGCGAGCCCATTGTTTTGGCCTACAAAGCGAGAAAGCCAAGAAAGAACAGGCTGGTCGTTTTTCTCGACATCAGCGGCTCGATGAATTTCTACAGCATGTTCCTGGTGCGCTTTGCCTATGCGCTGCAGGCGCATTTTGAGCGCGTGCACACGTTTCTTTTCAGCACCAACGTGGTGGAGATCAGCGATCTGCTCCGCACTACCAACCTGCCCGACGCTCTGCGGCGGCTCTCGCAGCGGGCAGCAGGCTGGTCAAGCGGCACAAAGATCGGCGAGTCGCTGCTCCAGTTCAACCAGCGTCGACGGGAAGGAAGCTGCTCTCTCGCGATACCGTTTTCATTATTCTCAGCGACGGCTGGGATACAGGAGAGCCGGAGATGCTGGCGGCGCAGATGCGCGCTATCAAACGCCGCGTACAAAAAGTCCTGTGGCTGAATCCCCTGCTGGGATTGAAGGGCTATCAGCCCATCACTCGGGGCATGGCTGCAGCGCTCCCTCACGTGGATGTATTTGCTCCGGCGCATAACCTGGAGAGCTTGCTGGCGTTGGAGAGGTACCTGTAGGATGTTCGATCAATTTCTGAGTAAGGCCAGCGAACTGCTCGCGAAAGGTGAGCCCTTCGCGGTTGCGGAGGTGGTGCGCTATCTGTCGCCGATCTCGGGCAAGGTGGGCGACAAGGCGATCATCCTGGCCGACGGCACACTTTGGGGCTGGATTGGCGGCGGCTGCGCGCAGCCGGCAGTGGTCAAGGAGGCGTTGAAGTCGCTCCAGGATGGACGGCCACGGCTGGTTCGCATCAGTCCATCTCGGTCTCAGGAGGAAGGCATCGTGGCCTACAACATGAGCTGTCACAGCGGTGGCACGCTCGACATTTATGTCGAGCCGGTTCTGCCCAAGCCTCATATTTTGATCATGGGCCGCTCCCCCGTGGGGCGAACACTGGCCAGTCTCGCCAAGACGATCAACTACACGTTTTCCATCGCCGCTCCACAGGCGGACCGCGAGAGTTATCCGGATGCGGAGCAAGTGCAGGCGGGATCTGAACCTGGAAGGGCTGAGAGTTGGGCCGCGGACCTTCATCGTTGTGTCCACCCAGGGAGAGTGCGACGAGGAGGCGCTCGAACAAGCGCTCAAAACGGATGCTTCTTATGTGACCTTCGTAGCCAGCAGGGCAAAGGCGGCCAAGGTTCTCCAATCTCTCAGCGAACAAGGGATCAGCGCGGAAAGACTGAGTCAGGTGCGGGCTCCGGCGGGCTTGAATATCCACGCTGGTTCGCCGGAGGAGATCGCCCTGAGTATCCTGGCCGAAATTGTCCAGCTAAGCAGAAGCCAGGCCTAGCACGGCAGGCCGCTGCAGGAGAAAGTGGAAGCGAAAGATCCGATTTGTGGCATGACCGTAAATATCCGGACTGCGAAGTATCAAATCGGAGTTTGATGGAAAAGCGTTCTACTTCTGTTGCGGCGGCTGCAAACAGACATTCGATAAACAGCCGGACAAGTATGTGCTCGCGCATCTTTCGACAAGATCGGGAGCCAACGTGTAGCCTGTTTTCGTGAGCAAAGAAGAGGCCGCCGAGGTGCTCTCGATCGAGGGCCGCGAAGTCCGCGTGACTCACCCGGACAAGCTTTATTTTTCCCGGCAGACGAAGCTGTCGAAGCTCGACCTGGTGCGCTACTACCTTTCGGTCGCGCCCGGCGCTCTGAATGGAATCCAGGATCGCCCCATCGTTCTGAAACGTTTTGTGAATGGCGCCGAGGCCCCGGCGTTTTACCAGAAGCGTGCCCCCTCCGATCGCCCCTCATGGATGCGGACTGTAACGCTCTCCTTCCCCTCGGGCCGGACTGCCGAAGAGATCGTGGTGGATGACGCGGCCGGCCTCGCCTGGATCACCAACCTGGGCTGCCTCGAGCTACATCCCCATGCGGTACGTGCGAGCAATCTCGATCACCCGGACGAACTGCGCGTCGATCTTGATCCCGGCCCTGGCGTCGCCTGGGAGGATGTGCGCAGCGTTGCCCTCGAAGTGAAGGCGCTGCTGCAGGAGCTCGGTCTTCGCGCGTGGCCCAAGACCAGCGGCTCACGCGGAATGCACGTGAATGTGCGCATCCAACCGCGCTGGACCTTCAGCGAGGTGCGCCGCGCGGCGCTCGCGCTATCGCGTGCTGTGGAGCGTCGCGTGCCCGCCCTGGCCAGCTCAAAATGGTGGAAAGAGGAGCGTCACGGCGTCTTCCTCGATTACAACCAGAACGCCAAGGATCGGACCACGTGCTCTGCGTACTCCGTGCGGCCGCTGCCGGATGCCCGGGTCTCTGCGCCCCTGTATTGGCATGAGGTTCCGGACTGCGAGCCCGCGGACTTCACCGTGCTCACGATGCCGACCCGGTTTGCGGAGATCGGCGATCCGCATGCAGCGATGAACGGCGAGGCAGGGTCGCTCGAAGGGCTGCTTGAGCTGGCAGCAAAGGATGAGGCCGCAGGCCTGGGCGATGCGCCATGGCCACCCCACTTCCGCAAGATGGAGGGCGAAGCACCGCGGGTGGCGCCTTCGCGCGCCAAGTCGGCTGCAAAGAAGGCGCCGCGGACAAAGATGCCGTTGATCGTGGTGGCGAACTCCCCGGACAAAGACGCTGCGCTGGCGGGTCTGGAGAGGTGGAAGAGCAAGTACCCCCAGGTGGCCGCCCTGCTGGCCGTGGATGACGTGCTGGTGGACTCGATGCGCGGCACGTCTTCCACCTGGACACGCATCCGGATCAACCTGCGTCATGTTCCCGAAGAGCAAAGACCGCCGCAGGAAACCCCCGACCCTGACGATGATCCGACGCGGGAGTGGCGTAGCGGTCGCTCTTCCAGGAAAAAGGCCTGAGCATTGCTCAGCGTTTGACGGCGAAAATCTCCATCAGCTCCTGCGGAGGAACCACTTCGAGCTGGGCGTAGGTGCAGTCGCTCGGTTTCTTGTCCGTGCGCCATCTGCGAAACTGCGCCATGTGCCGGAAGCGGCTGCCTTGCATGTGCTCATAAGCCACTTCCACTACCAGTTCCGGCCGCAGCGGCTCCCACGACAGGTCTTTGCCCTGGCTCCAGCGGCTTTGCCCGCCAGGCATGCGCTGCGGGCCTCCGTCACCTGCGGATGCAGGGTCCGCCCAGCCGCCCCAGGGATGGTTCACGAGCGCATTCTCCCGATAAGGCAAAAGAAATTCGACCAGCTCGCGGCGCTTCTCCTGGGTGAAGCTTGCGCAGACTCCGACGTGTTGCAGCGCACCGGAGTCATCGAAGAGCCCCAGCAGCAGCGAGCCGATCGCGGTACCCTGGCCGGTCTTATGCCACCGAAAGCCGGCCACCACGCAGTCGCAATCGCGTTCGTGCTTTACCTTGAGCATCACGCGCTTATCCGGTTCGTAGGTACCGGCCACCGGCTTGGCCATGACCCCATCGAGACCGGCGCCCTCGAAGCGGCGAAACCAGTCCGAAGCGACATCTGCTTCGTGCGTTGCCGGCGTGATGTGAATCGGCGGCGAGGCGGAAGAAAGCAGCGCCTCCAGCGCCGCGCGCCGGTCTTCGAATGGCCAACCCGATAGATCGCGATCTCCCTCGCAAAGCAAGTCAAAGAACACCATGGAGGCCGGCGTCTGCTGGGACAGAAGCTTCACTCTGGATGCAGCGGGATGGATGCGCAGTTGGAGTGTCTCAAAATCCAGACCGCTCTCTGTGGCGATTACGATTTCGCCATCGAGCACGCAGCGGGTAGGTAGCTGGGAGCGCAATGTGTCGAACAACTCAGGAAAATAGCGATTCAGTGATTTTTGATCGCGGCTTTGGATGAGAATCTCGTCCCCATCGCGGAAGACCAAAGCGCGGAAGCCATCCCATTTGGGCTCGAAAATCCAGGTCTTGCCAACTGGTAATTCGGCCACTCGCTTGGCAAGCATGGGCAAGACCGGCGGGTTAACTGGAAGCTGCATGCCCCATGTTATATCGCAAACTCGTGCGACGGGCTTGAGGTTGTGTGAGTACGGGTCCCTCCACTACGCCTTCCGGAAAACCTACATCGGCCGCAAAGGTTGGGTGCCCCATTCAAGCCGTACTTTGGCTTGAGTGGGACACCACGGACCTCGACCGCCGAAGGTTACAGGGTGTAGATGATCATGGACCTGTGGATCCGTTTTAGTAGAGAAAGCCGCCGATCCAGCACGGTGGTATCCCACTCAAGCCAAAGTGCGGCTTGAATGGGGCACCCAACCTTTGCGGCCGATGTAGGTTTTCCGGGAAGCGTCTCAACGGCCCACAACCTCGAGCAGTTCCCCCACCGCTCCCACGCTTACTCCCTGTTGGGTTAGCTTGCCCGCAGCATCATCCCAGTGCAGCGTGGTAATGCTGCTAGTTCCCTTCTCATAGTCGTAGGTTTTCCCATCATCCTGATACAAAGTGAAGTCGCTGTTAGCGCCAGGATACACACGAATCTTGGCTAATTTTTGTACCTCGCCGGTATTCTCGACCGGCGCCCCCAACGGCAGAATCGATCCCGCGCGAACAAACAGCGGAAGCGTATCGATGGGAGCATCCACACGGATAAACTGGCCGCCGGTCACACGTTCTTTAGTCCAGTAGTTGTACCAATCCGTGCCCGCGGGCAGGTACACCATGCGGCTGGTCGCCCCCTGCTCCGTAACCGGCGCAACCAGAAATGCCGGCCCGAACATATATTCGTCGCCGATATCCTGCACCTTCGCATCCTGAGGAAAATCCATAAACAGTGCCCGCATATAAGGAGCGCCCGTCTGGTGCGTCTGGTAGCCCAGCGAATAGATGTAAGGCATCAACTGGTAGCGCAGGCGCAGATATTTTTCCAGGATCGGCTCCGCCTGCTTACCGTAGGACCATACCTCGTTGTACCGCCGGCTGCCGTGGGTGCGGAAATTCGGCTGGAATGCCCCGTATTCAAACCAGCGGGTGTACAGCTCGGGATAATCATCGTACCCGCCCACGTTGTCGCGCGCATCGGAAGGATCCAGCAGCGGCGGGTGAGCAGGATGATGCACCGCGGGCAGATATTGCCAGCCCCCGATGTCATTTCCCCAATAAGCAATGCCCGAAGCAGTCACGTCGAGCCCGGTAGGAATCTGGCGCCGCAGCGTATCCCAGGTGGGATAAATATCCGAAGACCAGAAGATCGTCCCATTGTGCTGCGCGCCAGGATAAGCGTCACGGGACAGAATCAGCGCGCGATGAGCAACGTCGCGGCGGAACCCCTGGTAGAGGGCCGCGGTATGGAACAGTGGATAGACGTCGAAGTAGCGGGTGCCCGGACCGATGAAAAAGTAACCGCCGTTGGGAGGCAGATCGGGCTCAGTTTCATCCGCCCAGATGGAATCAAACCCTTTGCTGATGATGTTCTCCCGGATCACATCCCAAAACCAGCGAGCGGCGGCGGGATTGGTGGTGTCGATGTCGGAACCGGCACGGTCATACGGCAGACCATCCATGGGCGTGCCGTCCGCGAGATGCTCAAACCAGCCATTCTTCAAAATCAGGTCGTAATAGCGAGTACCCCGCTCGAAGCGCGGCCATACGCTGATCATGGTCTGGAAGCCCATGGCGTGCAACTGTTTGTTCATGGCCACGGGATCGGGCCAATTGGCGGGGACCATATCCATCTGTCCCATCTTGCTGTAATAGAACCAGTCGACCACGATGACATCCGCAGGCAGGTGCCGTTCGCGGTAGCCTTTGGCCACGGCCAACACTTCATCCTGCGTGCTGTAGCGCTGCTTGCATTGGATGAATCCATACGCCGCCTTAGGCAGCATCGGAGTATCTCCAGTAAGCAGCCGGTAGCCGGAGTAGATTTCATCCGTCTTGCTGCCCGCGATTACGAAGAAGGAGACGCGGTCACCCACCTGCGAAGTCCACCGCGTTTGCTCGTTGAAGCCCGGCTCGATGGTGGTCTGCGAGGGATTGTCCCAGAGCACGCCATATCCTTTATTCGTCACCAGCAGGGGCACACAGAACGTGGGACCGCCGGTCGCGGTGTAATTGTTCCAGCACTCGACGGTGTGGCCGCGATGATCGAGAAAGCCCTCCTGGTTCTGGCCCAAGCCGTAGTAGTGCTCGTCGTCGGGGGAGGCGAAGGTGGCTCCAACCTGGTAAAAAGCTTCATCCCCGGGCCGCTTGTCGTTAAGCAGACCGGCTGTGCCGTCCTTATGGTTGGGCACCGCCATCTCCCAACCCTGCATATCGAGTAGCGTGGTTCCATCGCCGGTGCCGAAGGTGATGTGGGCTCCGGGAGTTGACCCGTTGAAGTACTTGGCGATATCCAGTTGGGTCGGCAGGGGCTTGCCTTTCCCTGGCCTGTTGGCGGCGACCGTCACGCTGAGCCGGCTGGATTGGTACACATCTCCCTGCTCAGTTTGTCGATGGCTCCAGCCGGCAGCGGAAGGCTTGGCGGTAAAACCGTATCCAGGAGGAGCGAGCGCCGGCTGCTTAAGCAAGCTGAGCGTAACCCGGAGGATGTTGGGTGCGTAGGGCTCCAGCACGATCGTGCTGCCACCGCGGTCCAGCACCAGGCGCGGCTCTTGCGCCGATGCTCCAGCGGCAAAGAGCAGGACAAGCACAACCCAATAGGAAAGCCTCTGAAACACGTACACCTCCAAAAGACTGCAGCGACTATGCTGCACTACATTGGAGTCGAGAGCAAGACGGACTTGGCCGTTGCTTCATTTGCGAAAACCAATTGGGGGCTACCCGGCTTGTCCGGTGCCGTTCTGTGAGAATTTATGACAGGTGTCGAGCGGGATCGGCCAAATCGAACACCACTTGCGGCGTCTGATCCTCTGCCTCCAAGACTAATCGAATGACCGCCAGCAGCTTATCATTCGCCATCGGCTTTTGCAGAAATGTCTTCGCCCCTGCCTTGAGCGCACGGTCTCTGTTGCCGACACGGTCGCGCCCGGACAAGACAATTACAGGAATCGACGATAGTTTCTCGTTGGCCTTCAATCTTTCCAGAACACTAAAGCCATCGCCCGCGGGCAGGCCGAGATCCAGGATGACCAGGTCGGGCATGTGCTTCCGCGCCTCCGCGATGCTGGCCACTCCGTCCGCTGCGCTAATAACATCGTAGTGGTTTGCGTTGAGGCGCAGTTGCAGGCCTAATCGCACATCAGGATCGTCATCCACAACCAGAATTTTTTTTTGAACCATGGCTAGATTTCTCCCTGTAAGCAACCGTTGTTAATGTGATCTCGTACTTCAGCCGCTACCTGCTCCTCAAACATCTCTGTCGATTCCCCTGCGCTTCGTATTTTCGGAGGCAGAAAACTGTGCGAAATGGTGAAGACAAACTCCTTCGATTTGAACTCTATATGCTGGCGAAGTTGACTCAGAATACGGCGGCCGATAATCTCCGCCCCCTGCGCTTGCGTGTAGGCAACAACGAAGAAGAGTTTGTGGTCGCAATCCGGGCCTATATTAGGGAGCAGTACGTCGGTGTCCGGCCGCAGGCATTGTTGCAGAATCGAGCGAGCCAGATCCCGAGTGCTTCTCGGCACATCCGGCGAGCCGTCGCGGGACTCGATCTCCACCGTAATCACCGCAATGGCCTCACCGGGCTTCTTCTCATGCCTCAGAATCGGTCGAATCAGCCCCGCCAGGGAGAAAATGGGCAAGGTGAAGAAAAACCGGCTGCCTACCTGCGGCTCGCTCTCGACCCAAATCTCCCCGCACTGCCGGGTCACCAGATCCTTGGCAATATGCAAGCCGAGCCCTAACCCCCTGCGACCAGCACGGCCGGGATCCGTTACCTGGTAGAGATGCTCAAAGATGTGCTCGGCCGCCTCCTTGTCGATGCCGCATCCAGTGTCTGAGACCTCCACCAGCAACACGTTCGGATCTTTTTCGTATGGACCGGCTGCAACCTTCACCGCGCCGCCGGCAGGGGTAAACTTCATCGCGTTATCGAGCAGAATGGTTAAAACCTGCCGCACCCGCGTCGCATCCGCATAAGCCGCAGGCAGATCCGCCGGTGGATCAAAGGTCAGCGTGATCTCTTTCGCCGTAGCAGTGCCCAGGAGTGTATCGACCGCGTAACTGATAGCCTCATTCACCGAAACGGACTGCAACTCCACGCTGAGCTTACCGGCTTGCGCCTGCGTGACCTCGAGCAAGTCTTCAATCATGGCTTGGAGCTGGCGCACGTTGCGCAGAATAATCTGCAGGTATTCATCCTGTTGCGGACTCGTCTCTCCCGCCAACCCATCCGCGATGATGGTACTGAATGAATAGATAGATGTCAGAGGCGATCGAAGCTCGTGCGACACATGCGAGAGGAACTCATCCCTGAGTTGAACCTGATGCTTGCGCATGAGATCGGTTTCGATCTGCATGCGCTGGCGCTCAATCGCGTGGCGAAGGGCTCTGGGAAGGGCTCGATTTTCGATCTGCCCCTTAATCAAATAATCCTGCGCGCCTTCTTTCATCGCTTGCGCGGCCAGTGCTTCGTCCTCCAGGCCGGTCATCACGATCATCACCACGTCTGGATCCGCCGCGCGCGCCCGTCGCAGGGTCTCGAGACCATGCCCATCGGGCAACCCCATGTCCAACAAGACAATATCGACTCCACCTTTTGCCAGCCGCACCTCGGCGTCGCGCATATGCGTGAGGTGGGATAATTCGAAGCTACCCCGGGGTTCCTTGCTGAACATCTCGCGCAACAAAAGGGCATCGCCCGCGTTATCCTCGACGAGCAGAACCTGGAGTGGCTTTTTATTCATAAAAATACTTCTCCACACAACAAACCACCAGCGAGGTTCTGAATACACGTCATAGGATGTTGAACCAATTGATGGCCATGACGACAGGAACAGCCCTGGCCGGAGTGCGGTTGTAATTGCCGGCAAAGGGACCGATCAAGGTAGGAACCCTGGTGTCGGTAAAAGCGGCGGCCTGCGTCCAGACCACTCCATCGACGGAGTAATAGGCCTGATACGACACGCCGTTCCGGGTAAGCCGCAGATACATGGGATTTTGATATTCGTTGAAACTGGCTTCGTCGAAGGCCGTGGCCGCGACCCCATTGGTGATGGTTTGCACGCTGAGGCCCAGGTTCGTTCCGTTGGTACCCAGGGCAAAGGTGATAAAGTTCTCGTCGTCTGCGAGCACCATCAAACCCTGACTCGTACCGGTATCCGTGGCCACGACGGGTGAGTCGATCTTGATGGAAACATCAAAGCTCTGGTCGCCAATGGGCTGCACGACCCGAACAGCCTGGTTCGACGGGTGCAATGGGTCGTGGTTGCTACCGCCAGGAACATTCAGAAACAGATGTTGGTTAGACACGGCTGCACTCCCGCCCCCCGGCGCAACCACCTCCCAGAGCGGGCCAGGGAAACTGCTTGATAATGGCGCTGCTGGAACAGCCGGAACCGGGCCGGCTGCAAAGGTGGATGGCGCCATCGCCACCATAGCCAGCGAGCAAACGATAGTGAAGAGATATTGTGATCTATTTTGATACATGTATCTAACCCCGGCTGCCCACAGAAACCTCTTGGCTAACTGTGCCCACTATCTTCCGCGCCGTTATTGGCAACAATTACCAATGATGTGCATTACTCAAGTTACGGAACCCCATCCCGGCGACCAAGGCTGGGTGTATTGGCTGCATTACTCAAGCACGTAATCTGGATCCCGGCAACAGGCTGGGTGCCCCATTCAAGCCCTGTCTTTGGGCTTGAGTGGGATACCACAACACTCATTTGGCGATGCCGATTGTTTCGCAGAGACCGCTAACATCCACAACTCATAAGCCGCATGTAACTCGTGGCAACATTCCCGCATTCATTGCAGAACGTCGAACCAATTCACTGACATGACGACAGGAGCAGCGTTGGCGGGAGTCTCGTTGTAGTTGCTGGCGAAGGGGCCAATGGAAGTGAACGTGGCGGCATCTGTGAAGCTGGTGGCCTGCGTCCAATTCTCCCCGTCGAGCGAATAAAGTGCGACGAAAGCACTGCCGGCTTTCGTGACTCGCAGGTACATCGGATTCTGATATTGGGTGAAATCAGTATCGTCGAGCACCGCGGTCGCCACCCCGCCGGAAACCATGCGGGCGCTTAGGCCTATCCTGGTTCCGTCGGTTGTCAGGGCAAAGGTGATGAAGTTCCCCTTACTGGAGAGCACCATCACACCCTGACTGGTGTTCCCATCGGAAGCCACCAGCGGAGAATCGATCTTCACTGCCACATCGAAATCCTCATTGCCGATGGCCTGCACGACCCGCACGGCCTGGTTGGACGGGAGTAGCGGGTCGTGGTTTCCGCCCCCGGGAACTCCGATGAAAAGGTGAGAATTCGAAATGGCAGCCGACCCGCCCGCGGGAGTCACCAGCATCCAGAATGGTCCCAGGAAGGCATCCGCAACCGGGCCTGCGGGCGCGGCCGGTACGGGTCCAGGAGTGAGCGCCGTAATGCCACCCTGGCTGGCCGGCGCTTCCGCCGCCTGCGTATCAGGGGCAGCCGAAGCCTGAGCGTCGACAGCAACAGCCGCCTGAACATTAGCCGCAGGGCTGGCGGCGATCGCAGCAGCGACAGCCGGGGCAGCGGGAGCCGGGACAGCGCTCACGTTCACTGTCCACTGACTCAACTTCAGCGAACCAATCATGGCCTGCATATTTATCGAACCAGCTGCCAATGCGGTAGCATGACCCAGGCTACTGATTTTGGCCACCCCGTGGTTGCTGGTATTCCACCACGTGACTACATTACCCTGCGCATCCGGCAGCGTTCCCGTCGAGCCGTCGGAGTAAGTCACATATGCCGTCATCTGCATGGTGCTCCCGGCCGTCATAGTATTCGCCCCCGACTTGGGACGTAGATATCCGCTTACCACGGTCTTGGGCGACAGACTCTGGTTACCGATAGAGACCGCGCTTACCATCGCCGAGGGTACATAGCCATACCCGGGAGGGTAGCTCGTCGGCTGATTCGCTGCTCCCCACATGCCGACCGCCTTTACAGTCGTTGCCGGCCCGACCGTTATCGTACCGCCACTCGATATGTACCTCGCCGTCCCGGCGCCAGGAACCGGGTTGGTGCCGTCTGTGGTGTACCAAATACCGGTGTTCTTATCCCTGTTCTGGCCTGGATTGGTGAAGGTCACGGTTTGCGATCCGCTGGCCAGTGAGATGACGGGGGTTACGCTGGTCTGCGCGCAGGTGCTCGATCCACTGAAGGTGTTTCCTGTAGCCGAAGCCGTGTAAGGCAAGGAATTGGAAGTTTCGGCGTTGAAATACCCTCCCTTTCCCGGTGTCGTTGTGCTCCCCCCGTTACTCATGCAGAAATTGTTTCCCGTATAAACAAATTGCCCGGTGGTCGAAGTCATGATGCCATTTGCCCAATAGCCTTGAATAAGGTTGTAACTGTCGGTGGTGCCGTTCGATCCCCACACCTCGATTGCGCCGGGAGTATATTGCCCGGCGGAGGTCGCATTGACGTTGTTGATGAGTACGTTGTAGTTCGTCTCAGTGACACAACCTGAGTTGCACCCGTTGGCCGCCGAGAATCCCCAGGAACCGTAATTGGTAGCAAACTGGTCATGGACGGAGTTGTAGAAAATGTACATCGACGTCGGCTGGCTGCCCCCGATGTTCGCCTGGGTCTCGTAGTTGATGCGATGTATGTTGTTAAAATCGTTGTAGGCGATGGTGCAGTTCACGCACTCGCCCGCACCCTCAAAGGTCTTCATCCCCTGTTCCATAAACTGAAAAATGTTATTTTCAACCACCAAATTAACCATTCCGTTATGGATACCGAGACCGTTACAATAGCCGCCATCGCCGCCCAGCCCCGCATAGGTGTAGTTGCTCATGATGTTGGAGCAATCTCCAAGGCTGGGGTTGCCGAATATATTCCACTCGACCGTGTCGTTGCTGGAGACCGAAGAGCTTGCATTGCCGTCGAAACGGACCAGCCCGTCGTACCAGTTCGGGTTTTCAGCACTGCCCTGGATCCCATAAAAGTGGTTATAGCTCAACGTCATGTTGCTGGTGCCCGCGGGAAAATAAAAGCATTGCCCCCCGTCCGGTGAAGGCCGGCCCCCGTCGCAATTCAAATACTGAACAGAGGCCGCTGTCGAGCAGCCGCTGAATACAACAGCTGGGTCAGCCGGAACGCTTGAGTTGAGCGTCGCTGTATATGCGGAAGGGTTCGACCAGGCTACTTCAGGTCCGGCCAATGAGACTCCGCAAGGCACCCTGAGCGTCGATGAGAGCGAGTAGGTTCCAGCCGCGAACACAGCGGTGTTCCCACTGCCGCACGAGTTCAATGTCGATTGGATGGTCGACTCACTCGCCCCGGAAGATATGGCACAAGTGGAAGCGTGCGCGTGAAAGGTGCAAAAGGTCAGGCAGAAAAGGATGGGTAGTATGCCGGAAATGGCTCGGCGTGATCGCCGCAGACTTTCATATAAACTGTGAGGCTCCCCCAGGGGGGTGGAGTTGCCCTGGTCCGTCTCGGTCGTGGCCGGCACCGGCACGCCCATGCGGAAAACCGCCAGCGCTATGAACTTGTTCAATCGAGCCTCCGCAATCGTGAGCTAGTTGGTGAGCGCACCCGTCCTACGGCGGTACTTAGGCCCACTTGCAGCGGCAAACGTGGCCTGGACTACCAGCGGTTGCTAAGTCGAATAGCCGTAAATCGCTATCTAAGCTGAAGGCCAATATCTGACGGTGCGCCAAGGGTAACAATTACCTTTGGTGTGCATTACTGATGTAATGGAGATCTTGAAAAGAGTGAGTGAGAGGCTTCGGAGATATGGCTGGGAGGTCGAGGCAGTCTGAGAAATACTTAATCTTGATAGCAGTATCGGTTTAAGCTGCTGCCTTAGGCTAGCCATGGCAACGCCGTTGTGGGGGCATATTGATCCGATCGCTCGCAGAGGCATTCAAGGGTTGGCTCTACCTGTTCGCCTATATCACCGGCTGTAGCTATTTGCGCAAAGCAAAACTGAAACGTCTAGGCAAGGGAGTGAAGATTTCTCCGACTGTGATCTTCAAGCATCCGGAGATGATCCAGATCGGTGACCATTCCTTTATCAATCATCTTTGCTCTGTGTGGGCCTCGCCTGGCGGCCCGATCACCATCGGAAGCAACGTGTTACTAGGCCCCTGCGTATCCATCTTCTCCTCCAATCATGGAATAGCCCGGGGTGAGCTGATTCGCAATCAGCCGGGACAGGATGCGCCGATCATGATTGGCGACGATGTATGGCTGGGCGCCAACGCAGTGGTAACCGCGGGCGTATCAATCGGTGATGGCGCGGTGGTCGGGGCAGGAGCTGTAGTGACGACAGATTTGCCACCCATGTCGATTTGTGCCGGTGTGCCGGCAAGGATTATCAGTTACCGGCACTAGCAGGCAGCGGAAAAACTCACTCTTCTAAAGCGTACGGGCTTTAGAGTCTGTGTGAGAACTAGCGAGATTAGACTTTTGAGCGGGAGCCGGGGCGCACCGCTCGGCTGCGCTCCTAATGACAAACAGGTTGGGGAGGCATCCTAGCCCACTCAAGCCAAAGTACGGCTTGAATGGGGCACCCAATGCTTTTGCTGCCGGTGTCATTTCTCTCTTGACTTGCCGCAGGCAAGTCGGCTCCTCGGGATGACAAAGGGGAGGGTGTGACTTTTTTGATTGCTTCATCGTCAACAACCGCTGGGTGCCCCATTCAAGCCCGGTTTTGGCTTGAGTGGGATACCACGGCACTCACCTAACGATTCTTTCAGCCACTAGCCATTTCCCCATGGATGCACCACCCTCCACTTTGTCATCCCGCCTGCCCCGGCGTGCCGTGGGAGCGTACCCGGATTTCCTACTTCGCGGCTCTATCAGCGGCAACGTATGTGGCTCTCCGTAAAGAGAGCCGCACGGAATCCACCGAAGCAACGGTTTTTGACAGGAAATCTGGGGCAGCCGAGGAACTGCGGTGCCCCCCGGCTCCCGCTCAGAAGTCTGGGTTTGCTAGTTCTCACGCGAACTCTTTAGCCCGTATGTAAATACTTTGCAATGAATCCGGCTTTAGCCGCTGAGGAATGCCTACATTGCAAAGCATCTTTGCTTGGACCGCAAAATGCTTATGTTCTCCACGCCGGGGATTCGGTGGCCTGAGAAATAATTAATCTTGGCCTCCACCTTCGTTTAATCCCATCGCACTAAGTTGAATCCATACAAACGTGCAGCCATGAAAAAAATTACTCTGGCAATAGTGTTGGTCCCGGTCCTGCTCTCTATCGTCACCACGGCGCAGCGTTTGTCTTCTCCCCAAGCCGGACAAGTCTCCCCTGGAACTCCTGTAACTATTGGAGGCTCCAATCTGCCGTTTCAGCCGATTGGGGCCTCCGACCTTATTCGCCTGACCGTCGATGATTCGCCGGAGCTTTCCCAGACTTTCCGCGTCGACCAACACGGAAATCTGAATTTGCCACTGCTCAACCAGCCCATTCCCGCCGCGGGGTTGATGCCGAGCGCGCTACGCGACGAAATTGCAGCCACTCTCAAGGCGCGCCATCTGCTGGTAAACCCGGTCGTCGACGTTTCCGTTGTGGAGTATCGCAGCCGCGACGTCACTATTGCCGGAGCGGTCAAAACACCCATGACCATTCAGGAATTGGGTGACCTGCGCGTGCTAGGCGCGATAAGCCAGGCAGGGGGCCTGCTGCCCGAAGCCGGCCCGGAGATAATCGTCGAGCAAGCCAACGGCAGCACGCAACGAATCTCGGTTCGCGCGCTCTTCGACGGGCAGCACCCTCAGCTCAATATCCCAATCACCCCGGGTTCGCAGATCCGGGTGCCGCAATGCGAACAGGTATTTGTGGTAGGAGACGTGAAGCGCCCCGGAGCATTCCCCTTTCAGGATATGCAGGACACCACGGTGCTGAAATTACTAGCCCTCAGCGGCGGGCTTGATTCGTTCAGCCGCAGCAAGGCCTATATCTACAGGACCGCCCCGGGGAGTGCTCAGAAAACAGAGATAGAGGTTCCGCTGCGACGCATTCTGGACCGAAAATCGGAAGATGTAAGGCTTGTCGCCAACGACATTCTCTACGTTCCCACTAATGGAAAACTGAAAACCAGTGCCAGCGTGGTAGACCACGTAACCGGTATGGGCAACGCTGCGGTGTCGGCCGCCATTTGGAGCCATTGAGCAATCCGGGCCAGGCACGATGAACCATCTACCGGCAATCCTGCCACCCCTATAGTCCGATTGAAAATTTTGCCGCGAGAACGGAGCTAACCGTATGCCCGATTCGATAGCGATACGCAAGCCGCATCTAAGGCTGAGCGATCCCGCTGACTTTCAGCGGCCACTCACCTTTTACGCGACCATCCTACGCTCCCATTGGGAGATGATCGCTGTGATCAGCATCGCGCTGACCGCCCTGGTGGCGCTCGGATGTGCCTTGGCGCCCGCCGTCAATGTGGGGTCGGCCTTGATAGCGATCGACCGGCAAGCAGTACCTGAAACGGTCGGATCCGACCATCTCATGACCACTGGCGACGACCAGTTCATGGCCACGCAGCTAAGCCTGCTGCAGGCCGACACTATTCTGCGTCCCGTCGCGGAACACTACAACCTTCTGGAGCGCGAACACCAATTACGGCGCTACTTTTTTTGGCACTATTCGCGGGAAAAGGAAGCCGCCATCAGGAATGCGCCGACCGTGCTGAAAAACCTGAAGGTCGTCCGCAATCCCAACACCTACTTGTTGACCATTACTTATCGGGATACAAATCCCCAGGTCGCAGCCAATGTGGCCAACGCGATTGCCGACTCATACTTGCGCGAGATTTTCGAGACGCGCACCAAGGAGGCCGGCCGCCTGACTTCCTCGATGGAGCGGCAGCTAATTGACCTGAAGCAGAAGATGGAGTCGACGCACAACGCATTGATGGTGTATCAGCGAGACCTGGGAACCGCCGATCCGGAGCAGAAGACCAGTGTGTTGGTCGCGAGGCTCCAGGCGTTGAATACCGAGAACAGCGCCGCCGAAGCGGATCGTATCGCCAAAGAGGCAGTGTACCGCGAAGCAAAAGACGGTTCCCTGCCCGAGGTCGAGGTTTCCAGCCAATCGAGCGATCTCTCCAAAGATGTGGAGAAGTTGCAGGTGGCCAAGGCAAACCTGGCGCTGGTGGCCGCGACCTACGGAGACCAGCACCCGGAGTATCGCAAGGCGGCAGCCCAGGTGCAAGAAGCGAACGCTGCGCTGGATGAGAGCCGCCGGAACGTCGCCACTCGAATAGGCGTGGACTACCGCCAGACACTGGTGCGTGAGCGCATGTTAACGGCCGCCGTCGCCGAAACCAAACAGCAGGTCGATGATCTTACCTCACAGTCTTTCGATTACCTGCAGCTGAAGCACGAAGCGGATGCGGCGGAAACTGTATATGAAGATCTGTTCGCTAAGATCAAGCAGTCCGGCATTAATTCCGAACTGCAAAACAACATCATCCGGCTGGCGGATTCTGCTCGTCCTGCTGCCAGGGCGGTCTTTCCCAATTGGCCGCTGATCATAGGCTGCTGCATGGTCTTGTTTCTGCTTGCATCCTCTGCTTATTTTGTCTCCGCGGAGCTAACAGACGTGACTGCGAAAGAGATCGAGCCACTCGAAGAGGCACTGGGCATTTCTGTGGTTTGCGCATTGCCCGCGGTCGCGGACATGCATCTACGGCTGGCTCTTGGTACGGAAGGCATGCGCTTTGCAGGGAACCGCTGGCGCAGCATGCAAGGCGGTTTTTTCGACGAGGGCGTACGCCACTTGCGCGGTTATCTAATGCTATCCACCCAGGCCCATGTGCCCAAAAGCGTCCTGGTAACGAGCGCCTTCCCCGGCGAAGGAAAATCGACCCTCGCACTTTCGCTCGCGATGGCCAATGCGGAACAGGGCAAGCGCACGCTCTTGATCGACGGGGATCTGCGCCAACCGGTGATTGAAAGGCTGGTACGCCTGGATCCTGACGCCGGTTTGGCCGCGGTGCTGGCCCAGACCACTCATTGGAGAACAGCCACGCGTGCAGTCTTGGGCCGCCCCAATCTTTTCGTTCTTGGGTCCGGATTGCCCTTGCCTCTTGCCGTCTCTCTGATCGGGCCACAGATGCGGGGAATATTGGCCCAGGCTATCAAGGAGTTCGACCTGGTGATTTTGGATTCACCCCCGCTATTGGGTTGCGCGGAGACCCTGGAACTAGCCGCAGCCGCGGATGTAACGGTCTTGGCTGTGCGCAGCGGACATACTCCCATGAAGGCGCTGGGCGCAACGGTAGAAACTCTTCGCCGCATCAATGTACCCATCGCCGGCATCGTGCTGAATGAGTCGGCCATCACCACGGACGCAACCTACAAAGCCTATGCCGGTTACTACACCGCGCTAGGCAGCGCCTAGACCGCACTCCACCCACTGGTCGAGAAGAAGGAAGAGACACCGTGTCGGATAACTTAACGCCGGTCGTGAAAGATTGGTGTCCCATTCTGGAACGTTGTTCGGTTCGAGGATGGCATACCACGACTGAAATAGCCCTCCGGTTCTTGGCAAACACCACCCCTTTGCCGGAATCGGCGGCCCCGTGACCCTGCCTTGCACAATTGCTCTCCTTGCCTTTTGGAGCATGGTCATGTATCGCTACGGGCGCTCTGTTCTTTTTCCCCCAGCATCTTTGGGAATCGTATGGACGGTTACGCTCTTAGCCATCTGGATGTGCGGAGATCGCTACTTCCCTCTTACTACCCGGGCGAATGAAATCGTGCTCGCCGGCGTGCTCGCCTTCTCGTTGGGAGGAATCTGCGCCGTCGTTGCTCCCTTAGGCGGAGGGCAAACAATGACTGCGGTGAGCCCGAGGCGGCACAGCCAGGTCGACCGATGGCTAACCATCGCGGGGGTACTTCTCCTGCTGAATATTCCCTTCTCCTACCTGTATTTCAAACAACTCAGCGAAACCATCGCTCCGCGCACAAGCATGTGGAGACAAATCCGCATCGCATCCAACAAGGCCAACATATCTGGCCACAATGCCCTTTCGCTCGAGTCCTTCATCCTGCCCTTGCTAAGCATCATTGCTCTCATCGCGGTATACGAGTACGCCGATACGGGCAGGCGCAGGGCCCGCACTCTCTTCCTCGTCGTGCTCGCTGGGGGATATCAACTACTGAATGGCGCCCGCTCCGAGGTGCTGCTATTACTGATCAGCACGGTAGTGATGCTCTGGCTCAAAAAGGGCGTTGCCCCCGTCCGGTTGTTGGGGATCATGGGTCTTACGTTCCTGCTGGTCTTCTCCGCCGGACAGATGGCCATGAACAAATATGGCGCGAATGCAGGAGCATCGTTGACGGAGAATCTTCCGCGCATAGCCGAGGGTTTCGGCACCTATTGGCTGGGCGGCATCATTGCCTTCGACCAGAATCGGCAAAATCCCGAGCTGCGTTACGGTTGGGATCTGGGCAAGTTCGCCAAGCGGATAGCGAATCGGTTCGGCGCGACTTACTCTGAGCGCGACCGCAATCTGGAATACACAAAGATCTCGCCCAGCCAGATAACCAACGTCTATACGGCGTTCCTGCCGTACTACATGGATCATGGCGGAATGTTCGGAGTCGGCTGGCTGATGTTCCTGGCGGGCTTTCTCAGCGCCTATGTCTATCGCTCCGCCATCCAGGGCAAGTGCTGGGCGGTGTTCACCCTGGGAGCATTCGTCTATGCCACCGTCATGACCGTCTTCTCCGAGGAGTATTTCGCCCAGATCATGTTCTGGGTCAAGGCGGGGGCGGTCCCCACCATTGTTTACTTCGCTCCCAGCATTACCCTGCGCGGTCATCCACGCTCGATGGATAGGGATGTACGCGAGTCCCACGTATGCGAGTAGCCGCGTACACGGGTGGGGTCGCCGTGCCCAGCGCCAGGGCGCGAGTGCGGCAATATATCAATCCGCTGGACCGTCTGGGCATCACGGTGCGCGAGTACCCACTGCCGTGGGGCAACATACTGCCTCGCCAACGCGGCCTTCGCCCGCTATGGATGGCGGTAACGGCCACCGCACGCACGGCGGCTCTGGCCTGCTCCTGGAAGGCCGATGTGACCTGGATCTCACGCCAGCTCCTGCCCGCCTTTGCGCCCCTCCACGCCCTGGCGAAGCGGCCCATGATCCTCGACGTGGATGACGCGGTTTGGCTCAATACGGGTGGCCACCGCGCCCAGGACCTGGCCCGAGCCAGCGACCTGGTAGTGTGCGGCAACAGCTTTCTCGCCGACCAATTTTCCCGCTGGAACAGAAATGTCACCATCATCCCCACGGCGGTAAACACGTCCTGGTATCATCCCCGCCTTTCTCGGGAAAACACCTCCGCCCTGGTGCTGGGCTGGACCGGCACCAGTGGCAATTTCCCTTTCCTCTACTCGATCGAGGGAGCACTGCTGCGCGTGTTACAGCACTGCAGCCGGGCGAAGCTGCTGGTGGTGGCCGATCGGCCACCGCAATTCAAGCGCCTCCCGGAGTCACGCGTGGACTTTGAACGATGGACGCCGAGAACGGAGTTAGCCGCCTTCGCGCACATGTCGATCGGCCTGATGCCACTGGCGGACACTGTCTGGTGCAACGGCAAGTGCAGTTACAAAATGCTGTGCTATATGTCGGCGGGGCTGCCGGTGGTGGTCACCGCGGCGGGTATGAATCGCGAAGTACTGGCCATGGGCGACGTGGGCTTGAGTGCGGGCTCCGAGCAGCAGTGGGTCGATGCGCTCACCGCATTGCTCAGCGATGCAGACCTGCGACAGCGCATGGGCGCCGCCGGCCGCGTGGTGGTTGAGGAGCGCTTCAGCCTGCAACGGTTAGCGCAACAGTATGCCGCCGTCTTTCACTCCCTGGGCGGAGACTTGCCGCGGGGTTCTGGTACGAGAATGGTTGCCCACAGCCGATGACCCATCCCGTCATTACCATCGCGATGCCTTTCTTTAACAGCGCCGCTACCCTGGAGTTGGCCATACGCTCGCTCCTGAATCAAAGCTACGGCGACTTTGAGCTCTTACTCTGCGACGACGGTTCCGACGATCGCGGCCTGGCGATCGCACAAAGTTTTCGCGACCCGCGCTTGATCTGCTGGAGCGATGGGCGGCGGCTAAGGCTCGCGGCCCGCTTGAATGAATGTATCGACCGCGCGCAAGGCCGTTACCTGGCCAGAATGGATGCCGACGATATTGCCTATCCCGACCGGCTGGAACGCCAGATGGCTTTCCTGGTTGATCATGCGGAGATAGACCTGTGCGCCGCCGGCGCCATGGTCTTCGGCAAACACGGCCGTGCGCTCTGGCGCTTCAACCCAGCAACAGACCATGCCGCCATTACCCGCTCTCCTTTCCGGGGCTTTCCCTTATGGCATCCGCTGTGGATGGGGCACATCGAATGGTTCCGCCGTTGGCGCTACGAGGAGACCGCGTGGCTGGCCCAGGATCAGGAGTTGCTGCTGCGCAGCTACCGGCTTAGCCGCTTTGCCAATCTGCCCCAGGTCTTGCTGGGATACCGGCAGGGAACGAATGACACTCAAGAAGCTCCTGCGCTATAAAGTGCTGCACATACGGTATGTCTGCAAGCAGCCCGGGCTCAGTCGTGGCCTGTGGGATAAGTTGCAGCTAATGGGTATATCGGCGGCTAGGTTTGCCGCTAACTGCGTCGCAGTCTTTGCCGGCTTTGAGCACCGCATTGGTCACCAGGCCGCGCGAGCGCCGTCCGCAGCCGAGCTGGCTGGAGTGGCGCACTCTGTGGAACCTGCTCGCCGCCTGGTATGGGCGGCCATCGAGCGAGACCTTTCGCCCTGCGTCGCTGCTAACGCGCGAAAAGGATCGGCGAGGGCGGGCATGAAGATCGTTCATGTGCTCACCCGTGGCGACGTTCTTGGCGGAGCCCAGAGCCACGTGCGCGAGCTTTCGCTCGAGCTGCGCAAGCTTGGCCATGAGGTCACGGTGATCACCGGAGCACCCGGCATTTTCACCGACCAGCTCCGCCAGGCAGGGATCCCCTGGTTGGCGGTAAGAAGCCTGGTCCGGCCGATGCGGCCACACCGCGATGTAGCGGCGCTGGTCGAGCTTTGGTGCGCCTTGCGCGTGTTGAAGCCAGACCTGGTATGTGCTCATACCGCCAAGGCCGGCTCGCTGGCTCGCGCAGCGGCGAGGCTGCACCACATCCCCAGTGTGTTTACTCCGCACGGATGGTCCATGTTTGATCGCAGCTCGCTACGTACAAAGCGGCTCTTCTGTTGGGCTGAACGTGTAGCCGGCCGGATCGGTACGCGGGTCATCAACGTATGCGAGTACGAGCGAGTCATGGCGCAGCGATTCAGCGTCTGCCCGGCAAAGGCGCTGGAGGTGGTGCATAACGGCATAGCGGAAAGCCCGATCGTCCGCTGTGCGGGCGATCGATGCCCAGCCGCCGGTGCTGGTAATGGTAGCGCGCTTCACCTCGCAAAAGGATCACGACACCCTGCTGGAGGCACTATCCGGCTTGCTATGCATGGAATGGCGCTTGCTGTTGGTGGGGTCGGGCGAACTGCAACCGCGGGTGACCGTGTTAGTCGACAGGCTCGGGCTTAGCAGCCGGGTCAGCATCTTGCCGCCGGAGAGCGATGTGAGCCGTTTGCTTATGGAAGCGCAGATCTTCGTGCTCTCCACGAATTTCGAAGCCTTGCCCATCAGCATCCTGGAGGCCATGCGCGCTGCTTTGCCGGTGGTCGCCACCAACGTAGGAGGCATCGCTGAGTCGGTGCGCCACGAGGAGACCGGCCTGCTGGTACGCCGGGGAGACATTGCCGGACTGCGCGATGCGCTAGCCAGGATGATCGCTGATCCTGCCTTGCGTGTTGCTCTGGGCGCCGCGGGCCGGAGCCTCTGGAGTGCTCAGTTCACAGCGAGCACTATGACCGCGCGCACCATCGAAGTTTACAAGCGCGCGCTGGAAAAGGTTGAGAAGTGAATTCCTCCCCTGCAGCTATAGCCGGTGGCTTTGTTGTGCAAACTTTAGTCGGGCCTTAAAAATCTCAAGAGGAACTGGGCTTCAGCCCCTGCTATGTCGCATCCTGCAAGAAATGCTTGTCCGAAGACAATTCTGAGTGACGCACGGGTCTTTTTTGCCACGACGAAAACCAGCATGGCACGACGTATTTTGCAATCCGAACGAAATGCAATGCTGCTCATCGACGTGCTGCGAACGAATGTAGCGGCAGCTAGATTTCAGCTGCATGACTTTGTGATCATGCCAGATCATCTGCATCTGCTGATAACACTTCCGGGCGACATGTCTATCGAAAAGGCCATGCAACTTATCAAGGGCGGATTCTCATATCGTCTGAAGAGGGAATTTGGATATCAAGGAGCGGTCTGGCAACGTGGATTTTCCGAGGTACGGATAAATAATCGGCAAAGCTTTTCACGGCATCGCAACTACATCGTTCAGAACCCTGTCAAAGCAGGCCTCGTTGAGAGTGCCGAGCAATACCCATACAGTTACACTTTTCTGGCAATGAAAAAAGCCCAGGGGCTAAAGCCCAGTTTTTTCAGCTTTGTGCGAACTGGCATGTCGGTAACAAAAGGTACCGGGCATGTAGGTAACACTTTTCGTTGAAGTTGAAGTTAAACGAGCTTGGAGAAGAAGGAAATCCCAAGTCGTCGCCGAGGCTGTGGGAATGTGGGAAGCTCGCGGTTTTTGCGAGCTTTCCAAGGCAGTGTGGGAAGAGAGGGAAAGGGCTTCTGCTTTTCCTCTCTTTCCATACTGCCGTCATTTCCATAGCCATTCACTGCTCCTCGTTCGGCATCGGGTGCATGACGAGCTTATGACTATCGAAGCGCGCCAGGGGGAAGGTGGCAAAATGAACGTCCCAGTAACGATCGTCGGTCTGCTCCATGCCTATAAATTCTCCCCCCAAACACTTGCTGATAAAGATCTGTGTGCCTTTCCAGAAGAAGGTTCCATCCGGATAAACTCTCTTGGGCTTCATGTTGGTGTCGTATTCCGGTTCAGGAAGTCGATCCGGATAGGGGCGCGGCGAACAGTGGTAGCAGGAGGCCGGCGTCTTCTGCTCCAGCGCCTCATGCGGGCGTTCCTCGTTGAACTGTTGGCGGAACCGATCAAAAGCTTTTTGCTGCGCTCTCCGGTTGGCTGCTGGGGGTTTCGCCGTCTCTGCCTTCAACGTTCGATGCATGCGCTCATGACGCCCATTTTGCTCCGGATGACCTGGCTTGATCCGCTCCGGCCTGATGCCCAGCTTCATCCAGTAGAGCGATAAGCGTGAAATGCCAGCGATGGCTCTGGAGGCAAACGGTGCGCCGTTATCGGTTCGGATCGTCTGCGGCATGCCATATTCGCGAAAGGCTGCTGCAAAGATGGCTTGCACTTGCTCCGTATTCGTCTTCTCCACGCTCTGACAACGCAGCAAGTAACGGCTGTGTGCATCGGTCATCGTCAACGGATCAACCCGCTCCCCTTGTCCAGTCAGGAACCAGCCCTTGAAGTCCCCACACCATGTCTGATTAGCCTCTGCTACCTTCTCAAACGGCTTGCCGTACACAGGCGTCTTCAGACGCTTGTGATGCGGTGCGCTCAACCCTTCCCGCCGCAAGATCTCTCCAAAAGTGCTCACCACAGGCCAATGGACACCCTTTTTCGTCGCCAAAAGACGGGCTCGCAGCTTCTTGGCTCCCCAACTCGGATGCGCCTGTTTCAGTTGCACAATCTG
This sequence comes from uncultured Acidobacteriaceae bacterium, assembly GCA_963721125.1. Taxonomy (GTDB): domain Bacteria; phylum Acidobacteriota; class Terriglobia; order Terriglobales; family Acidobacteriaceae; genus PALSA-350. The sequence goes on from CAVRHZ010000002.1 coordinate 2,303,591, forward strand.
CTCCTCAATCCCACTCTTGGTCTGGTTGGGATGGTGGCCCGCTCCATAGACACGGTCCTGCAATCCTGCTAGTCCCTCCACCTCATACCGATCTGTCCACACGTAGCCGGTCTTGCGAGCGATGCCATAGATCCGACACAGCTCGGCCATCGTGAAGCTTCCGCTCTCATACTCCAGAACAAACCGCGTCCTCTCGTCCAACACATCCGTCACTTTCCAGGGCATGCTCTCTTCTACCTGCCCTGCGCTGTGAACGAAAAGTGTTACCCACTTGCCCGGTACCTTTTGTTACCTACTTGCCCGGTCCGTACCTCCCTTTGCGGCCCGACTAAAGTCGTGCCCTGATACAAAACATCACAGCAGTGGCTATCGGAAAACTCGAGCATCCCGCAGGCATCCTCTTTGGAGTGTCTATATCTTCGTGCGCAAAGCCGCTGATATTTCAACCGAAGACGCTCGCGTGGATGCTGGGTTTCTTTGGTTTTGTATCAGGGCACGACTTTAGTCTGGCCGCACAGAACTCAAAAAAACTGGGCTTTACAGGCTGCGGAAAAAACCAGTGACTTGCGTCTGGGTTTGCTAGCAGTCGATTCGCCGGTCATTGTTTTACCACCAAAGCCGTTTTTTGGCCGTTTTCTGACGCTGCAGCGGGAGAATTCCCGACTGCAGAGACACCTCTGCCCCAGCGTTACGCCGCGATTGGCATGAGCCTCCTCATGCGTACCAAGTTATAAGCCGTGATGGTCAAGCGGTAGAACCAATCTACACGCCTCAGTCCCCGAAGCTTGACCTGACGGAGCGGCCGGTCGAGCTTAGCCCAACCAAACACACGCTCGATCAGCTTCCGCTTCCGTTGGCTAATCGAGCGGCGCTCGTCAGCTCTTTCCGCCTCCGTTAGACTATTTTTGCGCTGGTTGATGCCGCTCTCATACTCGGCGACATGCGGAGCCACGTGGCGCTGGCGTAGGCCGACAACGAAATGCGAATCTTGATACTGTTTGTCGGCTCCCAACGTATACTCGCGCTCCGCATCGTTCAGCTGGTCGTGGCGCAACTGCTCATCAATCATCTTCAGCGCTACTTCACGCTCCGCGCTGGTGGCTGATTGGCTCGCCTCCGCTGCTACCACCAACCCGTTGCGGTTCTCCATCAAAGCGTGGCCAAGATAGCTGGGAACGCTCTTATCAGCGGTCGCTTTCTTGTACAGTCGGGAGTCTGGGTCCGTCTCCGACTTCACCTTATCGCGCAGCAACACTTCCCCTCCAGATCCTGTACCCTGCCCAGGCTTTGGTACATCGTCCTTGGGTTTAAAACTGCGTGCCGCAGCCCAGGCTTGAATCAACGTTCCATCCACCGTAAAGTGCTCTTCGCTGAGCAAATTGTGCTCCCGGGCTTGCTCCAGTACCGCTCCCAACAGACGCTGGCTTACCTCACCATCAATCAGCCGCTCCCGGTTCTTGGTGAACACCGTCACGTCCCATACCCGATCGTCCATCTCCAAACCCACAAACCAGCGGAACAACAGGTTGTAGTCCAACTGCTCCATCAGCTGGCGCTCCGACCGGACCGAGTACAGGATCTGCAGTAAAAGGCTCCGCAGCAGACGCTCCGGCGCGATCGACGGACGACCCTTGCGCGAGTACATCAACTCAAATTCCCCGTCCAAACGCTCCAGCGCTCGATCAAACATCGGTCGGATCTTGCGCAACGGGTGCTCCGCTGGTACCCGCTGCTCTAATGTCACATAGCTGTACAAACCACGCTGTTTCTTGTCGTCTCCACGCATGCCAACTTATTACCAACCTCAACTCTCAACGAAAAGTACCAAGCATGGGTCCTTTTTTCCGCAGCCTGTTTAGCCCCTGGGATCTTCTGGTTTTGTATCAGGGCACGACTTTAGTCGGGCCGCAAAGGGAGGTACGGACCGGGCAAGTAGGTAACAAAAGGTACCGGGCAAGTGGGTAACACTTTTCGTTCACAGCGCAGGGCAGGTAGAAGAGAGCATGCCCTGGAAAGTGACGGATGTGTTGGACGAGAGGACGCGGTTTGTTCTGGAGTATGAGAGCGGAAGCTTCACGATGGCCGAGCTGTGTCGGATCTATGGCATCGCTCGCAAGACCGGCTACGTGTGGACAGATCGGTATGAGGTGGAGGGACTAGCAGGATTGCAGGACCGTGTCTATGGAGCGGGCCACCATCCCAACCAGACCAAGAGTGGGATTGAGGAGCAGATTGTGCAACTGAAACAGGCGCATCCGAGTTGGGGAGCCAAGAAGCTGCGAGCCCGTCTTTTGGCGACGAAAAAGGGTGTCCATTGGCCTGTGGTGAGCACTTTTGGAGAGATCTTGCGGCGGGAAGGGTTGAGCGCACCGCATCACAAGCGTCTGAAGACGCCTGTGTACGGCAAGCCGTTTGAGAAGGTAGCAGAGGCTAATCAGACATGGTGTGGGGACTTCAAGGGCTGGTTCCTGACTGGACAAGGGGAGCGGGTTGATCCGTTGACGATGACCGATGCACACAGCCGTTACTTGCTGCGTTGTCAGAGCGTGGAGAAGACGAATACGGAGCAAGTGCAAGCCATCTTTGCAGCAGCCTTTCGCGAATATGGCATGCCGCAGACGATCCGAACCGATAACGGCGCACCGTTTGCCTCCAGAGCCATCGCTGGCATTTCACGCTTATCGCTCTACTGGATGAAGCTGGGCATCAGGCCGGAGCGGATCAAGCCAGGTCATCCGGAGCAAAATGGGCGTCATGAGCGCATGCATCGAACGTTGAAGGCAGAGACGGCGAAACCCCCAGCAGCCAACCGGAGAGCGCAGCAAAAAGCTTTTGATCGGTTCCGCCAACAGTTCAACGAGGAACGCCCGCATGAGGCGCTGGAGCAGAAGACGCCGGCCTCCTGCTACCACTGTTCGCCGCGCCCCTATCCGGATCGACTTCCTGAACCGGAATACGACACCAACATGAAGCCCAAGAGAGTTTATCCGGATGGAACCTTCTTCTGGAAAGGCACACAGATCTTTATCAGCAAGTGTTTGGGGGGAGAATTTATAGGCATGGAGCAGACCGACGATCGTTACTGGGACGTTCATTTTGCCACCTTCCCCCTGGCGCGCTTCGATAGTCATAAGCTCGTCATGCACCCGATGCCGAACGAGGAGCAGTGAATGGCTATGGAAATGACGGCAGTATGGAAAGAGAGGAAAAGCAGAAGCCCTTTCCCTCTCTTCCCACACTGCCTTGGAAAGCTCGCAAAAACCGCGAGCTTCCCACATTCCCACAGCCTCGGCGACGACTTGGGATTTCCTTCTTCTCCAAGCTCGTTTAACTTCAACTTCAACGAAAAGTGTTACCTACATGCCCGGTACCTTTTGTTACCGACATGCCAGTTCGCACAAAGCTGAAAAAACTGGGCTTTAGCCCCTGGGCTTTTTCTTTGTCGGATGAACGTAGCCATAGGGGTCCTTCTCGGCATGCTCGACGCTGAGCGGCTTTAACCCTGAGGCGACCCCGTTACTCCACTTCCTGCACCTTCACAATGAAGTATTGAAAACTATCTCCCTTGCTCAGCAACAACTGGTGAGGGATATCGGCGGGTATGTGAACAATATCGCCCTTCTTCAGCTTCGTTTCCTTGCCATCCTGTATGGAATCCCCCCGCACTTCGCCCGGCGCCGTGGTTTTCCCGTTGACCATCTTCCCACCGCTGACCAAGGTTGCTTTCCCGTCGACCACCACGTAAAAATCCGCAAACTTCTCGTGCAGCTCGGCCTTTCCGCTCTGCGTGCGAAATGCCAGCATCGAGTAATCAGTCGAATATTTCTTGATCGTTTCCGTGGCCAGACCCGAAGCGTCGACCTTCTCCTTCAGCTTCTTCTCCATGCCTAACAGGTCTTCCTGCGAATACACGTCCGGCGAGGCTGCCGCGCCAGCCTCCTGCGCCAGCGAAACTCTCGCTCCACCAGTCACCATGCCCATCGCCAACAAAATTACCGGGACTGCCCACTTCCTCTGTTTTGCGGTCATTCGATTTATACCTTGTTCTTTCCTGCCGCAATGCGGCATGGGTGAGAAAAGCAGTTTACGCTTTGGCCGTCGCGCGTGTTTTAGCGATGACGTCGAGATAGGCGCGGGCGGCAATGGTGATGACCTCCGGCTTGCCCTTGGCTATCGCTGCTACGTTGACCAGATCAGCGCCCACGCCCAGGGCCGAGGCGCCGGCTTCCAGAAAGCTGGCTGCCGTCTCGAGCGTTACTCCGCCAGTGGGCACCAATCGCAAGTAAGGAAACGGAGCTTTCAGCGATTTCAAATAACTCGCCCCGCCCATCGCTGAGCAGGGAAACACCTTGACGAAATCCGCGCCGGCCCGCCACGCGGTGATGACTTCAGTAGGCGTCAGCGCGCCGGGCAACGAGACTTTGCCCCGCGCCTTGGTCTCCTGAATCACGTCCATGTGGAGGCTTGGGCTCACCACAAACTCCGCCCCCGCTTCGATGGTGGCGGCACACTCCGCGCCATCCGTCACGGTTCCTGACCCCAGCAGCAGCTTGCTGCCATAGACACGTTTCAGCTCCTTCAATACATCGATCGCACCGGGCACAGTCATGGTTACTTCTATCACTGTGATTCCCCCGGCGACCATCGCCTCGACCACGCCCATGGCTTCGCTCGCCGAGCGAGCCCGCAAAACAGGAATGATTCCTGCTTCCTCCAGTTGCTGCTGCACTTCCTTCGACATTCTCTTTTCCTTTGATCCCAGGTCAGATGTTAACGGGCAATGCGCGCGGAGCCGCCCAGCATCACACGCTCTACTTCTGCGCGTGTAGCCATGCTGGTGTCCCCAGGTGTGGTCATGGCGAGCGCTCCATGCGCCACTCCGCAAGCGACGGCCCAGGCCGCCGGTTTTCCCATGAGCATTCCAAAGACCAGTCCGGAGGCGAATGAGTCTCCACCGCCCACCCGGTCCAGGATATCGATATCCCTTTGCGGAACGTACAGAATCTCATTTTTGTAGATAGCCATGGCGCCCCAGGCATTGCGCGAAGCCGTTTGCGCAGTACGCAGAGTGGTGGCCACCAACTTTAAGTTGGGGTACGAAGCAGCGACTTCGCGCAGCATGGTTTCGTAACTGGCAACCGGCAGCTCGTCGAAATCTTCTTTCACGCCTTCGAGTTTGATCCCCAGCATGGCGGAGAAGTCTTCCTCATTGCCGAAAAGCACGTCCAGCTTGCTCACCAGCGCTCGATTCACCTCTTGCGCCTTCGCCTTGCCGCCAATGGATTTCCAAAGAGAATCGCGATAGTTCAGATCAAACGAAGTAATCGTCCCATACTTGCGAGCAGTGTCGAGCGCCTCGACGGCAACTTCCGGGGTAGACGGCGAGAGTGCCGCGAAGATGCCTCCGGTATGCAGCCACCGCGAGCCATTGCTCGGCCCCAGGATGGCCTCCCAATCGAAGTCGCCCCTCTTAACCTGCGAGATGGCGGTGTTGCCCCGGTCGGAGCAACCAACAGCGGCGCGCACTCCATAACCGCGCTCGGTAAAATTGAGGCCATTGCGCACCGTGCGCCCAATGCCGTCGTAGGGAACCCAGCGAATCAGCGAGGTATCCACCCCACCCTGCAGAATGAAGTCCTCCACCAGCCTGCCGATCGGGTTGTCGGCAAACGCCGTCGCGATCGCGCTGCGCAGGCCGAAGCAGCGGCGTAACCCCCGCGCCACGTTGTATTCTCCCCCGCCCTCCCAGGCTTGAAATTGCCGCGCGGTATGGATTCTGCCTTCGCCCGGATCGAGACGCAGCATGACCTCCCCTAAGCTCACACAGTCCCAGCGGCTGGTCTCTGCGCCCTTGATCGATAATTCTTCCATTGGCCTCTTTCCTTATTTACATCGATTCCGTTGCGCCTAGCGGGCGAACGGTATGAATCCCAGATCGTGTTGAATTCCCTTCACACAAGTCATCAGCTTACCGGCGATCCCGGGAATCTTTTGCATGGTCACGCGAAACGAGGGGCCGGAGATGCTTACTGCGGCAATGGCCTCCCCGCGCCCGTCGAGGATAGCCATTCCGGCGCAGCGCACGCCCTCTTCCCGTTCCTCGTCGTCGACTGCGTATCCGCGGCGGCTGGTCCGATCCAGTTCTTTGAGCAACGCTTCCCGGCTGGTCATAGTTCGCCGGGTGAATTTTTCCAGTTGCAGCGCCTGCAGCATCTCCTCCACCCGGGGGCGCGCCATGGTGGCCAATATCGCCTTGCCCACGGCCGTGCAGTGGATGGGACTGCTGGCTCCTACCCTCGAGATCATGCGGATGGTCCGTTCCGGCTCCTGTTTGTCGATATACACCATGTGCGTCTTCTCCAGAATGCACAGGTGAGCGGTTTCCTCGACCTCGGCGACCAGCGTTTTGAGGTGGAGTTGGGCGCGTTCCCGCAGATCGTACTGCTCGATAGCGCGGCTGCCAAAGTCGCACAACCGCAAGCCAAGACGAAACTTGCCTGCGGGTGTGCGCTCTACGATGCGATGGCGCTCCAGCACCATGAGGAAGCGATGCGCGGTGCTCTTGTGCAGTTCGAGGGCCGCGGCAATTTCGGCGAGACCCATCGGCGCCGGGCTGCAGGAGAGCAAATCCAGCACCGCGAAGGCCCGATCGAGCGCCTGCAATTTGTAAACGCCGTTGCTTCCCTGTACCGCATTGTGAGATGGCATGCCGTTTATTGAAAAACCAAATCAGCCGGTAGTCTGGCGTTTCGCCCACTCTTTTGTCAAGGTATCGACGGGGCCTGGCGCAACCCTCAGTTCGGTGGCGCTTAACTCAGATTTGAAAACGAATGATTCTTGTGCAGCACGGTCAGCAGATTTTGATTAGCCCCTCATCTACCAATTGCGTCAGCAGTTGGAGCACATCCCGCTCGATCACGCCGGGAGGAGCGTCGTAGCGCCCGCTGAATTCCTCCACCAGGTCCGACACCCGGATCGGGGATCCCAGCTTGGCCCATATTTCACTGCCGATTCCACCCAGTCCGTAACAGCGACTGCGCTCCAGGCTCATAAGCACCGTCTCCCCGGCCACGTCTGCAGCCACCGGGTTGGGCATGTGACATACGATCGACCCCAGGTTCAGCTCCGTCATGCTTAGCAATATACCGCTTGCCCGAAGGCGCGTCGTAGGTCCCCCCTCTGGTTCCCTCACCAAGGACGGGTGCCCCATATCTCGCTCGTTTTTCGCGAGATGTGGGATTCCACCGATGTTGAACGCTAACTCCGTCGGATGAATCGAGAGTCAGAGGGAAAGAGCGGTGGAATCCCACATCTCGCGAAAAACGAGCGAGATATGGGGCACCCGTCCTTGGTGAGGGAACCAGAGGCGAAGTTCTACCCGTTCCCATGTTGACAATCTGCACGGCAGACCGCCTCTGCTATCGTTTGAGGCATGCCGGCCCCCCGCAGCGATTCTCCTGCCACTCCCCATGGGCAGAGGAGCCTCGCCGCGCTTTCCGCGGATCAATTGGCCGCCTCCAGGCGCCCAATCCTGGAGTATGTTTCCAGCCTGATCCGCATTGCGCGCTGGCAGCTCTTGGCCGCCGTGCTCATCATGACCTTTACCTCCCTCACGGAAGGCCTCGGCGTGGCCTTGCTCTTCCCCATCCTGCAGGTTGCAGGTTTCAACCTGGCCAACCAGGGGCATGTCGGGCACTACACCGGCGAGGTGCGCGCCCTGCTGGTCTATAGCGGATTATCTCCGTCCCTATGGCTAGCCACCTTGCTGCTGATCTTCATGTTGGTCATGGCCCTGCGCTCGCTGTTCAGCCGGGTGCAGTCGGTGCTCACCTTTCGCATCGTGCTGAGCTACGAACTAGCCCTCAGCAGACGCCTCTACCAGGCCATCATCAACGCCGATTGGCCCTTCCTGGTGCGCCGCCGCTCCTCTGACTTTACCCACGCCCTTACTGCCGAGTTGACGCGGGTGGCGACCTGCACGTATCTGCTCATCGGCACGGTGTCCAATGCTGTTCTGGCCCTGGTCTATATCGCCCTGGCGCTGAAGCTCTCCGCAGGTATGACCGGCCTCGTGCTGGCCACCGGGGCGGTTCTGTTGCTGATCTCGCGCCGCTGGATGCGCGCGGTGCATGCCAGCGGAACCGCCGTCTCAGAGAGCGTGAGCGAAGTCTACGCATCCGCAACCGACCACCTGCAAAATCTCAAAGCAATGAAGTTCTACGACGCCCAGAACAGCGACCTGGCGATGTTTTCCTCACTCCAGTCCTCGGCCCTGCAGCAAAGCCTGGAAAGCACCAGGAGCCAGGCAGCCGCCGCCTTCTGGTTTGAAGCCGGATCGCTCGTGGTGCTGGGCGGCATCGTCTTCGCCTCGCTGCAGATTCTCAATGTCGCGCCGGCGTCCATTCTTCTGTTGCTCGCCGTCTTTACCCGCCTCCTTCCCCGTCTGACGTCCGGCCAAAGTCAGCTGCAGGCCTTCCTGAGCGAGCTTCCCGCTTTCGAAAACCTGATGACGATTTACCGCGAATGCCTGGCCAACGCTGAAGTCCCTGGTGCTGCCGGCCCGGGCCCTTCCCTGGCCCACGAAATCCGCCTGGACCGGGTTGGGTTTCGCTACGACGCGCAACGGCCCATGGTGCTCGAGGATCTGTCGCTGACCATCGCTGCGGGAAAGGTCACCGCCATCGTCGGCTCATCCGGTGCCGGGAAAAGCACCGTCGCCGACCTGGTCAATGGCCTGCTTTCCCCGCTCACCGGGCGGGTTCTGGTGGATGGCGCCGAGCTCACAGCGCAAAGCGCGCGCGCCTGGCGCCGCCACGTCGGCTACGTTGCCCAGGACACCGTGCTCTTTCATGACACGGTGCGGGCCAACCTGCGCTGGGCCAAGCCGGAGGCCTCAGAAGAGGAGATGAGAGAGAGCCTCAGCCTGGCCGCCGCCGAGTTCGTCTTCGCATTACCGCAGGGGCTGGATACGACCGTGGGCGACCGGGGAATGCTTTTGTCCCACGGGCAACGGCAGCGCATCGCGCTGGCTCGCGCCCTGCTGCGCAAGCCCGGACTGCTCATCCTGGACGAGGCCACCAGCAGCCTCGATCTCGACAACGAGAAACGCATCCTCGATGCGATCGAACACCTGCAAGGCCGGACCACGGTTCTCTTGATCGCCCACCGGGTATCCGCCATCCAACGCGCACAGATGATCTACGTAATCGACAACGGAAGCGTAGCCGAGTGGGGCGACTGGCAAAGCCTCAGCAGCGGCCCTTCCCGTCGCGTTGGCTCGCTCTTCCGGCTGCACGATGTGCTGGCCTGAACCCTATTTAGGCTCAGTCCAGCCGCCGACAGACGCAATCAGCTTGTCGGCTTCCCCAGGACCCCAGGTGCCGGCCTGGTACGGAATGACCTTCGAGTCGCCCAGGATCGGGTCCACGATGCGCCACGCCTCCTCCACATAATCCTCGCGCGCAAACCAGGTCTGGTTTCCAGCCATGGCGTCGCCCAACAGCTCCTCGTAGGGCAGCAAATTGTCTTCCCCGCATTCCTGGTCGGCGATCAGCTCGATGGGGCATCCGCGCAACTGGTCGCCGGCGGTTTTAATCGAGGCTCCAATCGCAATGACCGGATCGCCACTGATACGGAAGCGCACGTAATTGGCCGGCGGGACCTCGCTGTCAAAAATGGGACATGGCGGCCGCAGTTTAGCTATCACCTCAGTCTCCGTCTTGGGCAATGACTTGCCCGCCCGGACGAAGAAGGGCACCCCCCTCCAGCGCCAGGAATTGATGGCCAGCTTCAGGGCCACGTAGGTCTCGGTCTTTGAGTCTTTCTTGACCCCCGGCGTGTCGAGGTAGCCCACATACTGCCCGCGAACTACATTCTCCGCGGTCAATGGCGGGATGCTTTTGAGCACCTTCACCCGCTCGTCGCGCAAGTTCTCGATACTCACCCCCGGCGGAGGCTCCATGGCAAGGTTCGAGAGCACCTGCAGCAAGTGGTTTTGCACCACATCGCGCACCGTTCCCACCGCGTCGTAAAAGCTGCCCCTATCCAGCACATCGAACTGCTCCGCCATCGTGATCTGCACGCTTTCCACGTAGAGGTTGTTCCAGATCGGCTCCAGAAAGGAGTTGGCAAAGCGAAAGAAGATCACGTTCTGTACCGTGTTCTTGCCCAGGTAGTGATCGATGCGAAAAACGTCTTCTTCAGCAAATACGTCGTGAACTGTTTTGTTCAGCGCCACAGCAGACGGCAGGTCGTTGCCAAAGGGCTTTTCAATCACCACCCGTGCACCCTGTGACGAGCCAGACGCCTTCAACTGGTCGAGGACCTTGCCGAAGAGAACGGGCGGAATAGCCAGATAGTGGATGGGATGTTTTGCGCTGCCCAGCTCTTTGCGGACATTGGCAAAAGTCTGGGCGTCCTGGTAGTCGCCGTCGACATAGCGCAGCTTATCCAGCAGGATAGGAAAGCCGACAGGGTCGAGTCCGCCATGTTTTTCGACGCTATCCTGGGCTCGCTGCTTGAATTGTTCGAGGTTCCAACCCGCCTTGGCCACGCCAATGACCGGGCCCGCGAGTTTGCCGCGCTTTGCTAGCTTTTGCAGGGAGGGAAAAATCTGTTTGTAGGCAAGGTCGCCGGTAGCGCCAAAGAAAACCACAGCGTCAGAGTAGGGCTGCTCCATGCGACTACTCTAACGCCTTCTCAGGAGCGAACGCACCCCCCGATGGAGGCGGAACAGTTCGCTCCTCACCCTGAGAGCACCGCAGAAAGTGCACTTAGACTTTCCCGGCGAAACGGGTTACGAAGTTGTTACCACTGCGTACCCCGATCCACCCGCAAAAGCCTGTATTGTTTGGCCAAACGGTGATTTTCTGCTGATGTTTCATCTGGTTCCTCGGGGGAGGTTCCAGATGAACTTCTGAGAAGATCACCGTTTTCTCGTGCTAGGCGAATCGTCAAATGACTTTTAAGAGCAAGAGGATGATCACGATGAGAATGATCAGGCTGATGCCGCCACCGCCGTAATAGCCAAGCCCTGGTCCCAGGCGATAACCGCCAAACCCGAAAACTAACAGCAAAATGATCAGAACAATCAGCATACTTTCTCCTTCGCGGCGAGGGATCCGCGTTCCACCTCGTCATAACCGCGTTGCGTGAAAGGCTTACTGCACGCGAGACTCCCAAACACCGTTTGCAATAAACCCGATTTTGTACCACCAAAACACTTATGGAGATTCAATCTTCGACTTTTTGGATGTATGGAGGCCCGCAGCTTGTGCGTTACCGGCAACGCAGATACTAAAATACTCGCTGACATCCCCGGGCTGCAGACGCAGTCGGCGGTAAGAAAGGCGGACGACTGCGTTGAAAGCTCTCCTAAGTGCGGGATTCCTTACGGCTTTATGCGTTCTATCTGCCCAGGCCCAGACTGGCTCGCCTGGGTGCTCCTCCCAGGAGCAGACAAACTATCCCAAAGCAACCATTTCCAACGGGCAGGTGAAGGCCGTCCTTTACCTGCCGGACGCGAAGAACGGCTACTACCGCGCTTCACGATTTGATTGGTCGGGCGTCATTCCGTGCCTGGCTTACAAAGGTCACACTTACTTCGGCATCTGGTTTCCCCACTACGATCCGCTGCTGGCTGACGCCATTGCCGGTCCAGTCGAAGAATTCCGGTCCAGCGACGGCGCTTTGGACTACGCGCAGGCCAAGCCTGGCGAGCTGTTCGTAAAGCTGGGTGTCGGCGTGCTGCGAAAGAAGGATGACTCCCCCTACCAATTCATGTACACCTATCCGCTGGTCGACGGTGGCAAGTGGACCATTCACGCCCGGCCCAGCGAGGTATCCTTCCGGCAAGAGCTCCACTCGCCCATTGGCATCGCGTATGACTATGAGAAGACGGTAAAGCTTGACCCGCACGAGCCCGTTCTCATCCTTGAGCACCGCCTGAAAAACACCGGAACAAAGACCATCGACACCGAAGTCTACGATCACGACTTCTTCATGCTCGATGGCGCTCCAAGCGGACCGGGAATGACTGTACGGTTTCCCTTTGCGCCCAAGGCGGAAAAATCGCTGGAGCCCCTGGCCGGAATCGAAGGTAAAGAAATCGTCTATCACCAGGAGCTCCAGGGAGACCAATACGTGGAAAGCTATCTCACTGGCTATTCCAGCAGCCCCGCGGATTATCACATCACGGTCGAAAATCAGAAGACGGGAGTCGGGGTCGAGCAAACCGGAGATGTACCCATGTCGCGTTTCAACTTCTGGTCCCCTCGGACCACCCTTTGCCCCGAAGCCTATATCCACCTGGTGATAGCTCCAGGACAAACGGCGCATTGGAACATCCGCTATCGTTTTTACGCGAAGTGATTGGAGGGGTTGCAAGTGAGCACAGATGTCGCAGGAAAAAGTGGTGGGCAGGGCAAGGTAGCGATCATTACCGGGGCGGGCAGCGGTATTGGCCGGGCGGTTGCGCTGGAGATGGCTTCCGCCGGGTTTTCGCTAGCATTGGCTGGGCGGCGCGTGGCGGAACTGGAAAAAACAGCAGCCATGGCCGGGCGCGCCAATATACACGTCGTATCCACGGACGTGCGCCAACCCGACTCCGTCCGCGCCTTGTTCGCCAGTACGCGGGAGAAATTCGGCCGGCTGGATGTTCTCTTCAACAACGCGGGTGTGAACACGCTAACTCCGTTCGAAGAGTTGACTTATGAGCAGTGGTGCGAGGTGGTGAACGTGAATCTTAGCGGCTCCTTTCTTTGCGCCCAGGAAGCGTTCCGCATGATGAAGGCACAGACACCGCAAGGAGGACGCATTATCAACAACGGCTCAATTTCGGCATATGTACCGCAGGCCGCACTCCGCTCCCTACACGGCCACAAAACATGCCATCACCGGGCTCACCCGCTCCATCTCGCTCGATGGCCGCCCCTACAACATTGCCTGCGGTCAAATCGACATCGGCAATGCAGGTAAGGAAATGACCGGAAAACCAGGCTCTCCTTCTCTGCAGCCGAACGGAGAAATGCTGGTAGAAGCGAGAATGGATGCAAAACATATTGGGGAAGCTGTTGTATTCATGGCCAGCTTGCCCTTGGACGCAAATGTTCAGTTCATGACCGTAATGGCGACGAACATGCCCTACATCGGGCGCGGCTAACGGATGTTGCTCGAGCACTGGAGAAGAACCGCAGATCCCTCCACTGCGCTACGCTCCGGTCGGGATGACAATTCAGTTGCGGGGAGATGGCTCCAAAAGCGGTCAGACGAATAGCTGTTAATGGTCCCACAGAATTGTCATCCCGACCGGAGCGCAGCGCAGCGGAGGGATCTGCCGTTCTCCTCGGTGCTCAAGCAAACTCAGGTGCGGGCTGAATCTCTTACCCCCCGTGATGTGGAGAGGAAACAATGTTCCATTGGCGTTTGAAGCTTGCTGCGTTCCCTGCCCTTCTCTTGAGCCTTGCGCAAGGCGCCCATACCCAAAACACTCCCAAAATTACCAGCCCGCTGGTGGTCTCCAGCAACCCTCACTACTTTAAAGATGCCCATGGCACGGCTCTCATTCTGGCCGGGTCGCAGACCTGGAACACGCTTCAGGATTGGGGCAGCGGAGGGTCGGCCCAACCCCTGGACTTCCCCGCCTTCGTCAAGTTCCTCACCGCCCACGAACAAAACTTCACCCTGCTGTGGCGGGTGGAAATGCCGAAATTCTGCTCTCTGCCCTCCACCAGCACTGCGCCCCCGGACTTTACGGTGACTCCGCAACCCTGGCAGAGAACGGGCCCTGGCAACGCCACCGACGGCAACTTGAAGTTCGACCTTACCAAGTTCGACCAGGGCTACTTCGATCGCCTGCGTGCCAGGACGAAGGCCCTGAACGACGCCGGCATCTATGCGGGTATCTACCTCTTTACCGGAGAGTTCATCAACATATTCCGTTGCCCCAGCGACGGCTATCCTTTCACCGGCGCGAACAACATCAATGGCATCGACGACGGCTACACCAGCGGACCCAAAGGCACGGCGTCCATGACCATGACGGCGCCCAACGACATCACCCGTTTTCAAGACGCCTACGTGGAGAAAGTAATCGACACCCTGAACGACTTACCAAATGTGCTCTGGATCGTTTCCGAGGAAGCTCCCAGCAATACGAAATGGTTCAACGACTATCAGATTGCGCACATTCGAAAATACGAGGCGGGAAAGCCCCACCAACATCCGATCGGATTAGCCGGCCTTTTGCCCGCGAATGACCGGCCACCGACGCAACTCTCTACAACTCCAACGCAGACTGGGTGGCGCCGAACAGCACCATTTCCTCAATCACTACCTGCGGAAGCGGCACGCCCGCCTGCAAAGTCAACATCAACGACAGCGACCACTCCTACTTCGGCGCAGCCTGGAAAGACACACCGCAGCAGAATCGCAACTATGTGTGGAAGAACTTCGCCAACGGCAGCCAGGTATTGTTCATGGATCCTTACCTGCTCTACTACCCGCGCGAGAACAGAAACCTGTGCATCTCGCCCACCAGGGGAATCTGCGCCGCTGTGGACAAGCGCTATGACAACTTCAGAGATAATCTCGGGTACACGATAAGATATTCGCGCAAGTTAAACCTGGTGAACGTGACCCCGCATCCAGCTCTCAGCTCGACTGGCTACTGCCTGGCGCAAACCCCGCCGGCAGGCGCGGAATACCTCGTGTACTCTCCTTCCGGCGGGTCGTTTACCGTCGATCTATCCGCCATGCCGCAGTCGAGAAGCCTGAAAGTAGAGTGGTTCAACCCCGCAACCGGCGCGACCATCGTCAAGCCTCCGATTCGCTCCGGCTCCTCCACCCAAACCTTCACCGCCCCCTTCAGCGGCGACGCGGTGCTCTACCTGGTGGATACCGCCGGACATGCAAGTTAAGATAAGCCTTCTATCCTCCTCAGAAAGCGGGGCAATTCCTTTGTTGAAAGCGCAGATAAAAACACCGGCTCTAGTGGTCGATATGGACGCCATGGAAGCCAACATCAAAACGATGGCGGACTTCTTCGCCGAGGGCCCCTGCAAGTTGCGCCCGCACTACAAGAACAACAAGTGCGTTGCCCTTGCCCGGCGGCAATTGGCCGCCGGCGCCATCGGCATCACCTGCGCCACGCTCGGCGAAGCGGAGGCCCTGGCCAGGAACGGAATCGGCGGCATCCTGCTAGCCAACGAGATCGCGGGCGCCACCGCGATCGAACGCCTGCTGCAGATCGCGCGCGTAACTGACATCATGGTGGGAGTCGACAATGAGCGGACCATCGCAGCGCTCTCCGCAGCATCGGCGCGCGCCAAGGTGCCCCTCAGCGTGGTGGTCGACGTGGACACCGGGATGGGCCGTTGTGGAGTGCTCCCTGGAGAGCCTGTTCTGGCCCTGGCCAAACTCGCCGTAGCGCAGGGTCTGCGGGTGCGCGGCCTGATCGGTTATGAAGGGCATTGCGTCCGCCTGAAACCCGGGCCGGACAAAATCAAAGCGGTACACGAGGCGATGGGCAAACTGGTCGACTCCGCCAACCTGGTCCGCGCCAACGGCATTGCACTGGAAATTGTCAGCGCCGGCGGAACTGGAACCCACGCCATTTCCGGCAGGTTTCCCGGGGTCACTGAGATCCAGGGAGGATCGTACATGCTGTGGGATACCGACTACCAAACCGTATGCCCAGACTTCCAGCTGGCGCTCAGCGTACTGGGAACCGTGATCAGCAGGAGCGGCAACGAGCGCCTGGTTCTCGACATCGGCTTGAAGGAGATCAGCGGCGAGCGGGGCCTTCCTGTGCTGAAGAATGCCGACGGAGCGCGTCTGCGCAGACTCAACGCCGAGCACGCTATCGTCGATATCATCGATCCTGCTTTTCCCGCGCAGGTGGGTGACCAGTTGGAAATTTGGGCCCACTACAGCGATGCCACGGTGAACCTCCACCGCCATATGTACGGCCTGCGCGGGGGGCGAGTGGAAGAAACATTCCTCTTCGAGAGTTGAGCCCCTCATGAATGTTTTGCCCGATTTCCTGGAAGACGCCATCGATCTGCACGTACACAGCGCACCCGACGTGGACGTGCGGCGCTTCAACGATCTGGATCTCGCCCGCGAAGCAGAGCGCGCCGGCATGGGCGCCATTCTTATCAAGTCTCATCAGAACTCTACGGTCGAGCGCGCCTGGCTGGTGTCGAAGGTAGTCACCGGCATCAAGGTTTTCGGAGGGCTGGTTCTGAACGAGACCGTGGGTGGCCTGAACGTTGCCGCAGTGAAGCTCGCGCTCGCCATGGGCGCGAAGGAGATCTGGATGCCCACACGGTCGGCGCTGAATCACCGCTTGTTTCACGGTGAGTCTGGAGGCATTACTGTTCTCGATGCCGGCGGCGCCCTGGTTCCAGCGGCACAAGCCATTCTGGAAGCGGTGGCGCAGACCGATTGCATCCTGAGCACAGGGCACCTGAGTCCGCGCGAGGCGGTGGTGCTGATCCACCAGGCGCGTCAATGCGGGGTGCGCAAAGTGCTGGTGACCCACCCCGAATGGGCGCCCACCTTCTATCCTTTCGAACAGCAAAAAGAGCTGGCGGCGATGGGCAACGTGTGGTTCGAACGCTGCTTCGTTTCCACCACCCATCTATGCGGATGTGTGCCCTTCCCGGTGATTGAACAAGCAATTATCGAAGCCGGCGTGGACACCACCATCCTCTCCACCGACCTCGGCCAACCGCAGACGCCTCCGCCGGCAGAAGGCCTGCGGCTTTACGCAGAGCGGTTGCGCAGTTCGGGCTTTTCCGTCGATCACATCCGCCAGATGATGTGCGACAATCCGGCTCACCTGCTATCCACGACGGAGCCCCTTTGAAAGTATTCAAAGGGGCCTTGATCGGGTGCGGGTTCTTCTCCCAGCATCACCAGGCGGCCTGGCCCCGCATACCCAATGCCGAAATCGTAGCCGCCTGCGATCTATCGATCGACAGAGCCCAGGCTGCAGCCCCGCGCGCATACACCTCCGTAGAAGAAATGCTGAAGGTGGAAGAGCTGGACTTTGTCGATATTGCCACTCGTTCGACCACGCACCTGGACCTGGTCACAATGGCGGCGGAGCGCGGCCTGGCAATGATATGTCAAAAACCGATGGCGCCGGACTGGGACACTGCTCGCCGCATGGTCGAGATCGCTGAGAGCCATGGTGTCCGGGTCATGATTCACGACAACTGGAGGTGGCAGTCCTGGTACCGCGCTGCCGGGACCTTCATCGCCCTGGGCGATATCGGAACCCCGCTGGCTTACGGATTCCGCACCCGGGTCAGCCATGGCTGGGGCGATGAGCCGTATCCCAAGCAAGCCTATTTCCGCCGGCTCCAGCGTTTCCTGATCGATGAGGTCCTGGTGCACCACATCGACACCGCGCGCTTCCTCTTCGGAGACATTGTTTCCGTCTATGCCGAGGCTGCGCGAAGAAATCCTCACATCGCCGGCGAAGACCACGTGATCCTCACGCTGCGGCACGCCGATCGCGCGATGGGGTGGGTGGAGGGCCACAGCTTCATGAAACACGACGACACCCGCTCCACCCTTGACGAGGCCACGTTCGAGGGAGACGCAGGTTCGATCCGTATCAACGGACTGGGCGAGATCTGGTCCGGAGGCGAGAGAATCTGGTGCGACTCCGGGGCCGGATACCGTGGAGACAGCGTGTATGCCACGCAGCTCCACTTCATCGATTGCCTGCAGAGCGGGAGGCCGTTTGAGACCGGAGCTCGTGACTACCTGGAAAAAACGTTCGCGGTAGTCGAGGCCGCCTACTCGAGTATGGCTTCGCATCGCGCGGTTGAAATCGCCGAAATCCTCCAGCGTTGAATCCTGCCTATGACCCGGATTCCAAAGCTTCGCTGGTGGATTGCCGGCCTTCTAGCTTGCGCCGCCGCACTTAGCTATCTCGACCGCCAGAGTTTTCCCGTCGCCAGTATTGAAATTCAAAAGCATATTGCGGTTTCGGATCAGCAGTACGCAATGCTGCAGATGCTGTTTCTTCTTGCCTACTCGGTGATGTATGCCGGTGGGGGCAAGATCGCTGATTGGCTGGGTACCCGTAACGGCTACTTCATCCTGATCGTATTTTGGTCCCTGGCCACCGGTTTGCACGGGCTGGTAAGCAGTGTCTTCGGGCTGGGGATCGCGCGGTTTCTGCTGGGTCTGGGAGAAGGCGGCGGATTTCCCTGCTCGGCAAAGGCTATCTCCGAATGGTTTCCGGCGAAGGACCGGGCGTTCGCCTTCGGCATCCTCAACACCGGGTCCAGTGTAGGAGCCGTGTTTGCGCCTCCTCTCATCGCGCTCATTATCATCACCCTCAACTGGCGGTGGATCTTCTTTTTGACCAGCGCAGCGGGCTTGCTCTGGGCTCTCGTTTGGTGGCTCATCTACAATCCTCCGGAGAAAGAAAGATTCATCACCCCGGAAGAGCTCGAGTACATTCAGCAGTCGCTAACTCGTGCTCGTCTCGCCGATGAGGCCGCGGCAAAATCGAGCATCCCCTGGATTGATCTCTTCCGATACCGGCAATTGTGGGTCCTGTTGGCGGCGAAGTTCCTCACCGATGCGGTATGGTTCTTCTTCATCTTCTGGCTACCCAAGTATTTAGGGGACGTGCGCCACCTGAACATAAAGCAAATCGGTTACTACGCCTGGATCCCTTATGCCCTGGCCGGCGCTGGAAGTTTTACCGGAGGCTGGCTAAGCAGCCTGCTGGTCCGGCGTCACCTGACGGTCAATCGATCGCGCAAGATATGCCTGGGGCTAAGCGCTGCGATGATGCCGATATCGCTACTGATCGCGAAATCTCCCCTGGGCCTGGCTCTGGCTATCTTCAGCATGGCCCTCTTCGCCCACCAGTTTTGGTCCACCATCCTGCAGACGCTCTCCGCCGATATCTTTCCCTCCGCGGTCGTCGGTTCGGTCGCCGGGTTGATGGGGGCAGTGGGCTCATTTGGAGCCATGCTCTTCGACCTGATGGTCGGCTCGGCTCTCACTCATACCCACAGTTATTCGCTGGTGCTGCTCTCCGCGGGCTTATTGCATCCCATCGCCTTCCTGCTCATTTTGTTTTTGATTCCCAAGATCGAGCCTGCAGCGACCGCCTGAAATTCTGTCCCGCCCACAAACCCGAAAGAAACCGCAGATCCCTCCACTACGCTGCTCTCACCAACACCCGCGTATGCGGCTTTCCGTAAAGAAAGAACCGCTGGGTGCCCCATTCAAGCCCGGTGTTGGCTTGAGTGGGATACCACGGCACTCACCGAACAATTCTTTCAGCGACTATCCAATTCCCCATGGATGCACCACCCTCCACTTTGTCATCCCGCCTGTCCCGGCGTGCCGTGGAACCGGAGCGTACCGGATTTTCTGCTACGCTGCTCTCACCAACGTCCTGTCGCGCGGTACTCAAATCCCGGAACATGTTCTGCAGGGGTATTACCGGCAAATGGTCGTAAAAGCGGCCGAGTGAACGTACATAGGAAGGATTCGTAGAGAAAAATAGCGAGTATACTAGTCCGTCATCGACAGTAGCAGGAGAGTCACCAAACCAGTGGAGTTCTACCCTCGATACAGCCTCAAGACCGGTCGGCACCTGCTCAGGCTACGCGCTGCGATCCTCTTCGGGGTAATCATCTGCGCCACATCCTTCGCCACCTGTCAGGTTACCGGCGCCCCGCCCCCTGACGTGGCGCAGCTCGTCGTGGTCAATCGTCAAGTCCCCATGGCACTTTCCGAGGGGCAAGGTGTCCGCTTCCGGCCCCTCTCGACGGGGGACGGAATCTGGCAGGCAGCAGCGGCCGCCGCAGTCCAGGACGATCTCGGATTTCTATGGTTCGCGACTCCCTTTGGCCTGGTTCGTTACGATGGCTACTCGCTCAAGACTTACAAACACGTAATGGGCAACCAGGAGGGTTTGGCTTGTTCGAATGTGCGCAGACTGTTCAAGGATCATGCTGGAAATCTGTGGGCAGCCTGTGACGAGTCGCTCGATCGATTCAACCCGCGCGATGAAACCTTCGCCCATTATTTTCTCTCTGCTCCGGGCGCTTCCGGCCACTTAGTAGAAATTACGAGCATTCAAGAAGACGATCGCCATCTTCTTTGGATCACCACCCATAGCGGCTTGTACACGCTGAATCCAGCAACCGGCCAGACTCAGCGTTTCGCCCATGATCCAACCGATCCCACAACCCTGAACAGCGACAACGTGGACTCCATGATCGAAGACCAGGGGCAGTATTCCTGGGTAAACGCGGCCAAGGAACTCAATCGGTTCGACCGCAATCTCGGAAAAGTCACCAGCCACGTAACATTCACCGTTCCTCATACCATATTGGATATACATACAGACGCCTCCGGGACAACGTGGATCACCCGCAGCGATCCCGGCTGTTCGATAGCCCAACTCGACATTTCAGGGCGATCCCTGAACTGCCTGAACGTCGAGGACAGCGAGGGCCATGCCGTGATGCACGGTGGCACCTACTCCATGTTTGAGGACAAAAAAGGCACGATGTGGTTTTCCACCTTGGTCGATGGCCTCATGCACTACGACCCGGAGAAAAAGCAAATCGTTCGCTACAAGAATGAAAGTAACAATGACTGGAGTCTGCGTTCCAACAACCTCCAGTTCGTTATGCAAGATCGGGACGGCAACATGTGGGCGGCGCTCCACACGGGGGGTATCGAGAGATTTTCGCTGACCGATCCCCAGATTCAGACCTTCAGCCAGAAGCGTGGCAATCTCGCAGGAAACCTGGTCACTTCGATTTATCAGGATCAACGCGGTGTTCTTTGGATTGGCTCCTTTGGCGCGCTGAACCGGATCGATCGCCAGCACGGGCTGAACGAAGTTCCCCAGGGGCCCGGTCTCAACGGCGAGGTTTTCCTCACCATGGTCGAAGATGCCAAGGGCAGGCTTTTGGTCGGAACATTCCGCGACAGCATTCAGGAGCTCGACCCCAGGACCGGGAAATTCAAGAAGCTGAACCCGCCGCTTGTCTCACCCGAGGTTGCCAAACATCCAATTACCCGGTTGCTGTTTGACGAGCAAGGCACCTTATGGGCTGCTTCCAAATCTGGACTGTTAAAAATCGACCCGCTCACCGGAATACCGGTCGTCTATATGCCGGAAGATAGCTCAGTCGAATTCTCCGACATCAAAGAGGATAGTCATGGGGACTTTTGGTTGAGCGGCGATGCCGGCCTTCACCGTTTTGATCCGCGGTCTAAAACATTCCGAGCCTACAAACGCCTGGGCGATAAACCAGGCGAGATAAGTGATAACCTCACGAATTTCGTCCATATTGATCACGCCGGCCACGTCTGGGTCGGCACCCAGAATGGTCTTGCTGAACTTGACCCGGCATCCGGTTACTTTACCAATTACTATCAGTCGGACGGTCTTGCAGGAGAGGTAGTTGGGGGCATTCTCGAAGATGATCATGGCAATCTTTGGATCGGAACCAACCACGGAATTTCCAGGTTCAATCCAGCGACCCGAAAATTCACCACGATTTATGTAGGCGACGGCACCACAGAACCCGATCTCACCGGCGGGTCGGCGTGCTTTAAAGCCCGGGACGGAGAGATGTTCTTCGGCGGCTACGGTGGAGTCACTGCCTTTTACCCCGGCCAGATGGTAGATGATCGATCTGCCCCTGCGGTCGCGCTGACGGATTTTGAGGTGGCGGGCCTCCCCATTTCCCCTGGGAATGGATCACCACTCTCAACAGCGATTACCTATTCAGATTCAGTCACCCTGAAGCACTCGCAGGATATATTCTCCGTCGGCTTTGCGGCATTGAACTTCAAAGACCCGGCCCACACCCGCTATCGCTATCAATTAGAGGGCGTCGACCAAGGTTGGCATGAAGCTTCGAGTGCGCAGAGGGTTGCGACTTACACAACCTTACCGGCCGGCACTTATAAACTGCGCGTGCAAGCAGCCACCACAACCTCGCCCTGGACTGAGCCCGGGATGACTCTCAAAGTGACCATCTTACCGGCCTGGTGGAATACATGGTGGTTCCGAAGCTTGTATCTCATCTTGCTGCTCGCGTTATTGCGGATCGCTTACCGATACCGCGTGCGGGTAATGTCTGACGCGCTTGCTCTTAGACTCCAGGAACGGGTGGAGGAGCGCGCCAGGCTTTCCAGAGAGCTACACGACACGTTGATGCAGACCATCGAGGGTAGTCGACTGATCGTCGACACCGCAATCAAACCGCAAACGGATCCGGCACAGCACCGCGTAGCCCTTGAAAAACTTTCGACGTGGCTGGATCGGGCATCAAACGAAGGTCGAGCCGCCATGGAAACATTGCGTGGTTCCACAAACCACAGCGGCGATCTCTATTACGGCCTGCGACAAACGGTCGACGAGTGCGCCGCGCAATGCATGGACCGAATCGTCTTTCCTGCGCCGGCGTCGCGCAGACCGATGCGCCCGCTTGCCCAGCAAGAGGCTTTCCACATTGGCTCTGAGGCGATTCGCAATGCCTGCCTGCATGCGGATGCAACGCGTATCGAGATTGAACTGCACTTTGAGCCTGATCTTCTGTTACGTGTGAAGGACGATGGCAAAGGTATGAGCCCGGCGGTTGCCGCTCTGGGCCGTGAAGGCCACTTCGGGCTGCGTTGTATGAGGGAGCGAGCCTCCCGGATCGGCGCCAGGCTTTCCATCGACACTTCGCCGGGTGCCGGAACTGTAGTCACTCTCCGCCTTCCCAGGGCAATCGCCTTCGAAACCAACGACCGCGACGATCCAAAGGGTAGGGACAGAGCGCGCCTCTTCTTAAGAAGACTGAAGGAATTTGTAAGCTGGAGCTAGTCGAGGCGTATTCTGTGACACTTATCGGAACGCCCGGGAACATTCTTCGCAGCAGACAGGATAGGAATGAAAACGAGAATCGCGTGCGCGCTTATGCTCTCATTTATGCTTACGGTGGTGGGCGCCCCCTTGACGATGGCGCAGCACGCTCCCACGGGAGGCGGCGTTTCTCCACAGAGGCCTCAAGGCCCCTGCGACATCTACGCTTCTGCCGGCAGCCCCTGTGCCGCCGCCCATAGCACCACACGCGCGCTCTACGCGACCTATAACGGTCCTCTGTACCAGGTTTTGCGCCAGTCAGACGGCAAGACTCTGGACATTGGTGTCGTGAATCCCGGCGGATATGCGGACGCAGCCGCACAGGATAGGTTCTGCGCCGGCGCCTACTGCTGGATCAGCATCATCTATGATCAATCGCCCAAGCATAACGACCTCACGCAGGCTCCACGTGGCGGGTTCAGCGGCCCTTCCTTGGGCGGCTTCAACAATCTTCCCATCGCTGACATGGCGCCGATCTCCATCATGGCGCACAAGGTCTACGGCGCGTTCATCGAACCGGGCATGGGCCTGCGCCAGGACGATGTGAAGGGCACCGCTGTCGACGATCAGGCAGAGGAGCAGTACTGGGTCGTCGACGGCAAGCACTTCAACTCCAATTGCTGTTTCGACTACGGCAATGCTGAAATCGACAGCCGCGACGATGACAACGGCACCATGGAAACCCTCTACTTCGGTAACGCCACGCCGTGGTTCAGCGGGGCGGGCATTGGTCCGTGGATCATGACCGACCAGGAAAACAATCTCGTTGGCTGCGTCAACACGGATGGTACCAAGGGCTGCCCAAATCTACCCAGCATCCCCTGGCGCTTTGTGACCGCGGTCGCCAAGGGAGAACCGCACCGTTGGGCATCGCTAGGCGCCGATGCCCAAAAAGGCGCTCTGTCGGTCCTGTTCGATGGACCGCGCGTCAATGCTACCTACGACCCCATGCGCAAGCAGGGGGCTATTCTCCTGGGCAACGGTGGCGACAACAGCGACGGCTCGCAGGGCACGTTCTATGAAGGAGCGCTCACCGCCGCGGGCACATCCCCCTCGCAGGCCACCAGCCAACTTGTGCAAGCCAACATTGTGGCTGCCAGGTACGGCGTGGCCCCCCTCACCGTGTCACCCACCGGCGCGGCGTCAACGATAGCCCGGGTGCAGACGTTCACTCCAAAATCATCGCGCGACTTCAACGTAACGTTCACAAATACGACCGAAGCCCCCATAGCGGGCGTCTCGCTGAGCCTTGCGACGCCGGACAACGGATGGACCTCTGTTGTTTCGGGCACAACCGAGACATCGAAGGCGTTCGCGCAGGTAGCTCCGGGAGCGAGCGTGAGCGCGACGTTCAAAGTCACTTCCGGGCCCGTACCCTTGAATGGCGAACTCGCCGGCAATGCATCGTGGACCAACCCAACCAGCGGAGCCAGGCAAGTCGAGACAGCGGTGCAAAGGGTGCGCAACACAAGCCCAATCAAGATCAACGAGTTCCGCGTCACTTCAGGAGCTCCGGGCAACCAGACAAACTCTTTTATCGAGCTCTACAATGCAGGTTCGCAAACCGTCGACGTTTCCAATTGGACTTTGACCGTGCGTCCGGCGCGCCAGGCTATCTTCTCGACGATCAAGATTCCAGCTGGAACCACGCTTGCGCCCAAAGGCTTCTACTTGCTCGGGCTCTCCAACTCGGGGATAGCCGCCCCTGCGCGCGCGGGCGACAGCACTCTCTACGTCAGGAACACGGATGGCATGTCGGTTGGAGACACCATCACCATCGATACTGGCTCGAACATGGAAACGCGCAAAATCGCAAGCCTGGGGACAGCGGCCACCAACCACACCACATTGTGGCAGCCTCTTCCCGATGGGCCGGTGATCACGATTCCTGCCGGCTCAACCAATGTGCCGGTTGAGAGTACATCCGGCTTCGTTGCCGGCGAGAAGGTCGCGCTCGGCCACGGCTCTGTCTACCCGGTCGCGACCAATCCCGTAGAGCAATACGAAATAGCCACGGTAACCGCCGTCGGTAAACCGGGCACACAAGCCTATCTCGCGGTGGATGCGCCTGCCGGAGCCACCAACATAAAGGTGACCTCTCTCTCCGATGTCTCCGTCGGCGACAAAATCAGACTCGATGTCGACAGCGTAGGCCACGGGATCGAAACCGTTGCTGTTACCCATGTCGGCACAGCCGCAATCCAGACGAACCTCTCAGCTCCGGTAAACGCCGGTGCGACCCAGATCAGCGTACGGCGGGCGGCGGGTTTGGCTGTAGGCGACAAGATCACGGTGGGGACGCCTGCAAGCCGGGAGGCCGTTACTGTAACCGCCGTGGGCAGCCAAGGGGCGGAGGGCGCGCCCATCGACGTTACACCTGCCCTCGCCAAACCGCATGTGGCGAGTGAATGGGTGGTATCTCCGGGCACAGGCCTCGATCTCGCGGGTCCCCTGCACTTCCATCATGCCGCCAATCTACCCTTCAGCGATCGTGGAACAGGAGTCAGCTTCCAGCCGGCGTCCGCCTTTGCTCACTCGAGCAATGAACCAGTCCAGGCGCTCGGCACCGGAATAACGCTCGATAAACCATTGGCCAACAATCACGGAATCAACGAAGTCGTGCTCGATACCGCCGTCAAGACGGCTGGGTACCAAGGCACGCCGGCGCCGAACCAATGGTTTGGTGGCCCGGAACTCACCACGACCGCTCCTCAATTCGGCCATACTACGACCGTCGTAGAAGGCAGCCTGTTGCTGCGAGACGCCTCCGGGGCGGTTGCCGATAGCCTCAACTATGGCGCGATTGTCGATCCCTGGGCTGCCGAAGGAGATCAACTCGCTCTTTCACTAGCCCGGCTGGGCGGCTGCTACGCCCCAGCGCCCGGCTCGACGTTTGACTCATGGACCACGTTGGTGACGCCGGTTATGACCAACACCAGCTCCGGACGCTTCCCCGACGGGGCCGATACCGACAGCAACTGTATCGACTTTCAGACGCAGGCCGTTGCCACGCTCGCGGTCGCTTCGTCCACGGGAGCCACCAATCTCAAGGTCACCAGTGTGGAAGGCTTTCGCCCTGGCCAGACGATCCTGGTCGATTCGGGCGCCAATCTTGAAACCGTCGTCATCTCCACGGTTGGCACAGCAGGCGCCACGACCCTGAGGCTTTCCACCGGCGTTGGAGGAACGATTCTCCCTACGACCAACGTGGCCGGCTTCAGCAAAGGTCAAACGATCTCAATCGGTGATGGAGCAAACGCGGAAACAGCCGTCGTTGCCTTGACCAGGGCTCGCGGCGGCCCCACCATCACGCTCGCCGCACCACTGGCTCGCGCGCACGCGTCCGGCCAACAAATTTCGGGCACCGGTATCACCCTCACCGCTCCCCTGGTCCGGACACATGCCACTGGAGCGCAGGTCTCCGACAACGTCCCAACTCCCGGCGCCCCAAACCAATATCAAGCGCAAAACCACTGAGAAGAAACCTGCGTCCGTGCTCGTCTCACCACACAGAAGGAACCTACTACAAAACCGTAAGGCTGCCCAGGAGTTTGGGGACAGGGGAGATAAGGGGACAATTGATGGCTTCAATCACGAAGGGCTCAGGGTTTCTACGCCTTTGCGTGGATTTGCCTTGGCACCGGATTTCCCGAATTCAGTCCCGTAGGGACGGCTGAGTGTAGCCCAGGACGTAGTCCTGGGTTAGCAATGGAACAACGAGTAGTCCCGCAGGGACGGCTGAGAATCACCCAGGATGCAATCCTGGGTAACTCCACCTCTGAAATGGGCTATCGCGATTCGGGCGGCCCCCCCAGGACTAACCCCAGATAGAGGAAACAGGGGTTAGCAAACAATTCCCAAGCCAATCCGCGACCATCTTGGGATCAACCGTTTCGCCATTGCCTTCCAAATGGCAGCTTTTCCCGAGAGTTTCGCCCCTTATGGGGTCAGAAGTCGTGACAGGAACCTTACCGCTCTGCCCCGCCGGATCTGGATCACCCCGGAGCGTGTATGTGCCCTTTAACAGCAAGCCTGTCTCGGAAGCCGGGCTACTCCCGCAGTGCTAAGCTCCCTGCTGAAGGGTCCTGATCGGAGACTCTCGAACGGAAGAACAGACCGTAGAATTCGTCTTCGCCCAGCATCCGCCGCAGATCCATGAATGCAAAGAGGGGAATGAAAGTACAAAATACGACGATACTCCGGGCGATCAAATCATTGATGCGGATTTCGCGCAAAACACCTCCAGGCCCTCCTCCATGAATCAGTCGTTTGACGAATTCCTCGACAAAGTGAAAGGCGAGCGCAAGCAGAGTAAACATGAATGCCTTGTAAAGAGCAGTCTGATAGAGCGGCCTGTTATCAAGCTCGCTGCCAAAGTGCACCATCTCTCCCATCAGAATGACTTTGCCGATTACAAGAGCATTGATGATCGCAAAACCATAGCTCATGGAACTGCTGGTGTTGTAATCCTTCAGCAGCAGTATGGTGTACGCGGCGAGTGCGCAAAAGAAGAGGGCCAGGTACAGCGAAATGACAACAAAGTCCTGAACTTCATGCATGGCTTTCTGCTTCAGACTCGGTTGTGCCGGATTCTTGCTATCCATAAAGCGGCTCTCCAAATTCTTTACCGATACTGAGGCGTGCGGGTTAGCCTCCTGGCCAGAAGCTGTGGTATCAACTCCCGCAACGGTATGCAGGAGAACGTTGGACCCAGCATAGCGCCCCGCGACAGAGCATACAGGCGTCATCCCAGAAAGTTCTCCCACCTTTGACACGACGACTTGACACCCGAGATCAAGACATTGCGGGCATTCGCGGAAGTTGTCATCCAGCCAATAGGTAGCCTGTCGGCTGGCAATACGCAACTGCATCGCGTTTCCGCCCCACCCCTGAATTGAAGGGGGCCTTTTCGACCCCCTCGCCGCATTATTTATGTCCTGCCCACAGCAGCATGGGTCTGATGCAAGGACGCCATCACCGCGTCGAGATTAAATGAAGCCGCCTTCTGGCGAGGTGGATACTTCACAAAGTTTTCAATTTGGCGCGCCACGATTGCCTGACATTGATAAAGCTGCGGGATATGATTCATGACCCAATCCCCATAAACATTGGAGTTGAAATCGGCACGCTCGAACGGATCGCGACGCAGGTGGTAGATATTCGGGAGCCGCAACTTCACCAGAGGTTCTTGCCAAACTGCCGTTGAAGTTGCACGCTGCACTTCAAACACGAGTTTATAGTCGCCGACCCGGACCGCCATGATGCCGCCGTCGTCGCTGACATAGAAGAAGAATTTTCTAGGACTCTCCTTCACCTGGCCTGTGATATAGGGCAACATGTTAAGTCCGTCGATATGTACCGTGAACGTCTTCTCCCCGGCCTCGTAGCCGGTGAGGAGCTTGGTGCTTATGTTTGGATCGCCTGCCGCCGCAAGCAACGTGGGCAGCATGTCCTGGTGGGAAACGATGCCGTTCAGCACCGAGCCCGCCGGAATCTTGCCCGGCCAGCGGAGGAACGCCGGCACACGCCACGCACCCTCCCAGTTGGTGTCCTTCTGACCGCGAAACGGTGTGTTGGCGCCATCAGGCCAGGTGTCGTTCTCCGGGCCGTTGTCGGTCGAATACATGACTATCGTGTTGTCGGCGATGCCCAACTCATCAAGCTTGTTAAGCATCTCGCCGATCTGCTCATCGTGTGTGACCATGCGATCGCTGTACTCATCCTGCCCGCTCTTACCGCGATTTTTTTCGGCGAGGTGAGTTCTGAAGTGCATGGCCGTCGAGTTGTACCAAAGGAAGAAGGGTCTATTTGCGTTGACCTGCTTTTCCATCCAGCCAAGCGCGCCTGCCGTGATTTCCTCATCGATGGTTTCCATCCGCTTCTTGGTCAAGGGACCGGTATCTTCAATGGTTTGCTTGCCTACTCGGCCCCAGCGCGGGTCTACCGTTGGATCGTCTTTGTCCGTGGCGTGGCAATGGAGCACACCTCTGGGCCCGAATTGCGCCTTGAACTCCGGATCCTTGGGGTAGTCGGATAGCTCCGGTTCTTCTTCCGCGTTCAGGTGATAGAGGTTGCCGAAAAACTCGTCGAACCCGTGCACGGTCGGCAAATATTCATTACGATCGCCGAGATGATTCTTGCCGAACTGACCAGTGGCATAGCCGAGCGGTTTAAGCAATTCGGCGATCGTCGGGTCCTCCGCCTGAAGCCCGACCGTAGCGCCGGGCATGCCAACCTTGGTCAAGCCGGTGCGGAGCGGGTTCTGACCGCAGACGAAGGCCGCGCGCCCGGCGGTGCAACTCTGCTGTCCGTAATAATCGGTAAATTTCACTCCTTCTTTTGCGACGCGATCGATGTTGGGGGTTCGGTAGCCCATCATGCCATCGCTGAAGTGACTGATATTCCAGATTCCGATGTCATCGCCCCAGAGGATCAAAATATTGGGTTGTTTTGTAGCCATCGACTTGCTCCTTTTCTTCGGTTAATTTCTATTGACGTGAACCTCTCGCGCTCCAAAACCACACAAAGCCATCCGCTTCGTTGCACTCGAAGTTTTAACTGCCCTTGTCCGTTACCGCTCGACAGGACCTGATTGCAAATACACCTCTCGTTGCGGTCTGCTTCTGATTGGCCGGCCCGAAATCTAATGAATTGGTGGTTGTTTGCCGTATTTGTAAAGTAAAGTAAGAACCATTCCGCTTTGGTGGGTGTCGAAGATAAACCGATTGCTATTGCGATAATCAACGTCGAGGTAGCGATACCCGATGCCTATTCCCCACTTCGGCTTTATCTGATAGTTGGCAATACCCGCGACCTGATAGTCCACATTGGCCCCTCCAGCACCGGCGTCGCCCAACACCATGACTGTGACTCTTCTTGAGAGCGGAACCAGGGCATTTGCGCCCGCTACGAAATCAACCCAGTTCTGCGATGTCCCAACGCTGAGGCTGGGTTTGTCCGGCGGGATCAATTGAAGGTCCTGCCCTAAGTGCCAGTAGCGAAGGCCCGTCGTGGCCTTGATCTTTACCATCCTGCCGTCCAGAACGAGGTAGTTTACTTTCGGGGTGAAAACACCCTCTTTGACGGTAGCTTTTGCGGAATAGCCGGGAAAATCGACAAGCGCGTCCTTATCGGAAAGCTTGACCCAAACATAATCGAACGGCAAGCTCCAGCTTTGGTAGCGTGCTTCAAATGCCCCCATGATGCCGATATTGAGATTCTTGAGAGCGTCGGTAGGACTGACAGAGGCGCTGGTATTGTAACCGCGAGCCCCAACGGTTCCACTCATTCCCGGAACCCACAGATAAGACAGACTCGCAAACTGCCACCTATCGGTTGAG
The DNA here is from genome assembly GCA_963721125.1 of uncultured Acidobacteriaceae bacterium. GTDB lineage: Bacteria > Acidobacteriota > Terriglobia > Terriglobales > Acidobacteriaceae > PALSA-350. The sequence goes on from CAVRHZ010000002.1 coordinate 2,333,843, forward strand.
CGAGATGCCGGGATCTTACCGCTCGATGCCACTGCGTTATTGAGTGGCGTCCGAAGTTGGGCGTGCTCTACTGGCGCCTGCTGCTCCTGCGCCTTCGAACTCGCAGAAAAGTACAATGCTAATATCGACCAAAGAACAGCCCATTCACGTGCTCTCCAGTACCTCATATTTCACCTCAAATTCGATATATGTAACTTATGCACAACGTCAATCTATCCATAACTAAGATATCTATGAGGCCGATTACTTATTTATTGCGGACTATGGCAAATGTTTCCTCGATTTGTCATAGTTGATATTCCAATCTACGTGTTCAAGCAATGTCCATAAAGTGCGCGAACTTGAAATGACCGCGTTCACGAAACCAGTCAGCGCTGCCGAGCTCTGGGCTGTTGGATTTGCACAACGGGACCGGCTTTCGTGTGTGCGGCTCTTCTGCCTAACTGCCGCCCATGGCACAATGGGTAGCTCCTGCGAATCCATCACTGTGGCAAAGGCCAGAATGTAGATAATCAGCAGGACCAACAGGGCAACATAGGCGCTTGTACAACGAGGTTCAATGGTTGAGCGCAGCATCTCCAGTTCCTCAGAAACATAGGTATCGGTCCTCCATACTTAGGACCAGTCTTCTCGCCACCACGCGGGTTATAGCTGCCGGCCCCCACCAGGGGCCTGGTACAACTGCACTTAGTCCTGCAGTTCCCCGTACCAGGTCTGGGCCGTCTACAACTCCAGCGTGAAGTACTGCCGTTGAGCGGTTAAGACCTCAAGAAAGCTCGTGTTGCCACCTCACAGCCGGCAAGCTGAGTGTCCCCTGCGGACTGAATTCTGAAGAGACACCAAGGGTGTCGTCGAGCCAGTCGAAAATGCGCTGATGGGAGAGACTTCGGTTCAGCGATTCGCAATGGCCGCCGGCTCCTTCGGCGGCGGTGAAACGCACAAGATGCTTGCGGCAGCGGAGGGCTGAGTAGAGTCTCTTCGCCTGCGCCGATTGCGGATCGCCTTCCGACATGGTGATCAGAGTTGGGCAGGAAATTCTGTCAGCGACTCCGCTGATTGCGAACCCCCTCAATTTGAGCGCCAGGTCATACATTGAGTCCACTCCGTGAACCCAGAAACTGCGCTGCAGAATGCGCCACCGTGTCATTGGGTCGACGTTCTGAGATCGGAGCTGTTTCTCGAGCGATGTAAAAAGCGCCGGGTCGACGTTCGGAAACCTCGCGATGACCTCGGGGTATAGGTGAAAGGTTTTAAGATCGAACTCCTGGTCCCATAGCCCGGGATCGGCAATCAGCGCCGCTATCCTTTTCTCGAATGCCGCGGCCCGGGCCGCAAGAACTCCCCCAAAGCCCCAGCCAGCCAGAACGATCTGTTTCGGATTGACTTCAGGCCGGGTGAGAAGATAGTTCACGGCCGCGCTCACCACGGATTCCCAGTCAGGGCGAAGGGAGGAGTTATCCCGTATAAGATTGCGCCCTTGCCCCGGGCCATCGAGCAGGAGGCAGTTGTAACCCCTGCGAACGGCGGCGGGGCCGTGTCCAAAATACATCTCCTGAATATTCGAGTCGTCGCTGTTGACGTGAAGCACAGTTGGGCGCGTTAAACGATAGTGAGACGGGCATAGAAAATAACCGGGAAGCGAAGCCGTTTCGAAGGGCACCTCAACCGGCTCGATGGGGAATTCTCCAAGCTTCGCAGCGCAACGGAAGGCATCCGTCTCCCGCTCAAACGCGTCCGCCAGCCATGGGTCTACGGGAAAACCAAAGAGCGGGAAGTAGGAGACATGATAGTAGGTGGAGGCGCGGAAATAAGCCTCGCGCGCACTGATGAGGTGACCGCCCTGTTCACAGGTTCGCGCGATTGCAAAGACCCGTTCGGCGGTGTTGGTCCATTCTCGATACCAGTTCTCGGCAGTACCGTTGCCGATCCGCTCGAAGGTCGAGAAGCACTCGGCGATATCTGCTCCGCCATAGATCACGCGAGCCAGCGCTCTTGCTCCAAACGCCTGCCATGCCGGATTGTTGCTCGGAATGGGCACTATTTCTGCCTTTCAGAAACATTCAGGAACGCCGATCGCCAAGGTGTGGCTGCTGACTTTCAGCTTTCCGTTGATGGAATCTTGCTTGGTCAGGGGGGCGAAGACCATGGACTGGCGCTGAATTGGAGGTGAACCGGCAAGCTTTTGATTTAGAATGGCTTACACGCGCAGATCACCAGCCATGCAAATCCGAGAACTTCGCCTGCCTCATCTGCGCGCACTTGGGGGTGGACCGTATGAAGGGCCCTGGTTCGCAATGGACCTCTTCGCAGAAAGCGGCCATCGCGGCGTCGCACAAAGCGCCTGTGCATGAGTTTGTCCGCTTCGGGATATTCGAACTTGATCTGCGCTCCAACGAGTTGCGCCGGAAGGGCGTCAGGGTAAAGCTGCAGCAACAACCCTTCGAGATACTTCGCCTACTGGTGGCTCATCCAGGGCAGTTCGTATCGCGAGAATCCATTCAAAAGACTTTGTGGCCGGATAATTACTTTGTCGATTTCGAGGGAAGCATCAACACAGCCATGATGAAGCTGCGGCGCGCGCTTCGAGAGGACGCCAACTCTCCCACGTATATCGAGACGGTGGCCCGGAACGGTTACAGGTGGATAGCGCCGATTATTGGGGGCACCCCGGCGCAGAGCACGGGAATCCGAGCGATCGCTATTCTGCCGCTTCAAGATCTTTCTGGCATTCCGGACAGTGAATATTTTGTGGATGGGCTGACGGACGCGCTGATAACAGAGATGGCGCAACGCTCAGAGCTGCATGTCGTTTCGCGGCTGACGACCGCGCGATACAAGCACTCGCAGCAGAGCATGCAGCAAATTGCGAAGGAATTGAATGTGCAGGCAGTGGTGGAGGGATCCATTCTTCGCTCTGGGAATCGCATCCGAGTTTCAGCGCGGCTCCTTGATGCGATCGAAGACAGGCATCTCTGGGCTCAGACGTACGACCGTGATCTCCAGGACATTCTCAATCTTCAAAAGGATGTCGTAACAGCAATCGTTACTTCCGCGGCGCTTGCTCTGAAGCAGGACGTTGTGTCCTCTGCTCCACAGCAAATTAACCCCAAGGCGTATGAGAGTTTCCTTAAGGGAAACTTCCTGTTCTCTTTGCGTGCGATTACATCGCTCTCAAAGGCCATCGAATGGTACGAAAACGCGGTCGCCCTGGAGCCGGCGTGGGCTCCTCCGTTTGCCATGATCGCCGAGTGCAACCGGATATTGGATATGTTCAGGCACGCCTCTTCGGCGGAAATTGTCGCTCATGCAACGACTCTGACCGAAAGAGCACTTCGCCTCGATCCGGAGAATCCGCAGGCGCATGCAACTATGGGAGCGGTGTTGGCGATGCATGAATGGAAATGGAAGGAGGGTGAACAAAGAATCCAGTTCGCCTTACAGGCAAATCCGCAATCCTCACAGATAGAATTCCTTTACTCCATTGTCCTGCTGTTCCAGAGCAAATATGATGAAGCTCTGCTCCATATCGACTGTGCGCTTTCGATTGATCCTTCTTCCCTGTTCCTTCGCAGCCAACGTGCACAAATCTTGCTTTTTGCGCGCCGCTTTGAGGAATGCATCCAGGAAAGTGAAGACCTTCTCGAGCAGAACCCCGATTTCGCTATGGGATTGATGAACTATGGTGGAGCTCTTGTAGACTCGGGTAAACCCGCGGAAGCCATTCTCGCTCTGGAACGCGCATTTGCGAAAACTCCGCTTCCCACTGCCTTGATGGTAATCACAAAAGCGCACTCTGATCTCGGACAACTCGATGCTGCGAGAGCAGATCTGAATCGTCTCCATCAAATGCATCGCGATGGTCGTTGTTCTCCCACAGTATTGGCCGTGGGACATCTAAGCGTAGGTGAGGTGGACTCTGCCTTCGAGTGGCTGGCAGTGGCGGCCGCGGAGCGAGACAGCTATTTGTCGCTCTTAATCCAATTGCCTCTAGTCGATCAACTCCGTCAAGATGCCAGATTTGCCCGCCTGTGTGTCGCCTCTGCGCCGTAGCCGTCAAACCACGTAGTTAAGAATTTCGTAGCCGAATTTCGTAGCCAGACGGGGCTGCTCACTTTGCATTCCTGGGACGATCAAAGTGCCAGCTCTCTCGAAATTCCGAACCATCGGAAGTTGACTGAACTTGGGTTGAATGCGCACAGGAGAGCTCCGACGGCCTTGCATTGGAGAGGGAAATTAGTGACCGACCCTGACCCTTTCTCCAGGGGACAGCTTCCCCTTGCCTCTCAAATTTCTGAATTGGTGACCAGACGGAATTAACCCTTCAATGAAAATGCACTGGAGTCAAGAAGAGGATGCGATCTCTATCGAATATCGCGTGACCGCGTTATGTTCCAGGCGGAGATCATTAACACGCCACAATTACTGATAGCCTTAAAGCGGCGGTCGAACGCATGGATGTCCACGAAACTCCAGGCCGTTCCAACCTGCGGGACTGCTTTCGTGGTAAAGGATCTTGCCCCTTAATGAAGCGAGGCAATAAATGCGTTTGTTTCGCGCAACACGTCGCCCTCGTTGCTTAAGAAGATGTAATGACTGGCGTTCCCCAACAGGACAACGCGGGCACCGGGACCATCCGCCTGCACGGCCTGCGCCTGGTCTTTGACTGCTTCCGCCGCGAAGCCTTCCTGTCGAGCGAAGACGGCAAGGATCGGACAGCGAATTTCCGAGTACTTCTGCTCGCCGTCAAGGATCGCTCGGCGGATATCTGGCGCCTGGGCAAGTTCTGGCGCCGGGGATGCCGGAAGCCGGCCCACAATCGCGCGCACATACTGCAACCGCTCGCGCAAGTCTTTCTCAATGAGAGGCAGATCGGCATCAAGCAGCTGCTGCGCGAGGGCCTTCTGTTCCTCGGGACCGTGCGCCGACTCCAGCGCAGCCAGATTTCTTCTCAGCTCGAGGACGTCGATGGAAAGGTCGCCGTGGACGTTGTCATAGAAGGCATATCCGTTGCCACCTTCAAGGTAAACCAGGCCTGCAACCCGGCCAGGATGGCGGCTTCCGGCGAAGCTTAACTCCTCGCCGGCGATGGAGTGGCCCACAAGCACAGGACGATCCAACTTGAGCGCATCCATCACCGCGAACACATCATTGCCGAGGCGGTCGGCGGTATAGTTCCCGTTCCAGGGCACAGGAGCGCTCGAGGCTCCAAAGCCTCGCCGGGTGATGCCGTAGACATGGTAGGAGGGAATGAGTTTCTGCGCGAACCTGTCAAAGATATGCGCAGTGTTGCCAAGTCCGGCAAGGAGAATAACCGGGCGGCCGGAGCCTCCCCAGTCGACCACTTCCAGCCGGACATCCTTTTCAACCTCGACAAACTGCACCTTGTGCGAGGTTGGATCGAGTGGCCACGCGGTTCCAGGGGTGGCACGATTAAAGTCGACCGGGCTGGCCTTGCCCTGTAAGAATGTGCCATGGATCGAGGAACCATCAGCGTTGAGAGTCCCTTCGTAGGTGGCCCCAAGCGACTCGATCGAGAAGCGAAGAACCCGGTTGCGCAGCGTGACCGAGGTGAGAGCGATGGGGTGAGGGTCATCGCCTAGCGCATACAACGTTCCGCGCAGACCGTTGCATGGCGCCTTCGAAATTTTCAGGACGGCACGCGAGCCCGGAGCGGTTTGCAACACTCCCTGCCAGTCGCCGGTGACGTTCTGGGCCTGAAGCGCGGCGGAGAGGACCGCAGCCAAGACAACAACTTGCCACACAATTTTGTACACATAAACCTCTTGTGAGCCGATTTGGGCCTTTGGGTCTATTGTCAGGGTCTTTTCCGAGAAAGGCTGTGACGCGACGCACATGCTAGCTGGTGGCCGATGCTACCGCAGAGGCCGTCCTGGTCTGCCCGTAGTTCACGGGAAAGGCTTCTGCCGAAAGCCGCCATCACCCGTATCGTAGAAGTTTCGTGGACAGGCAGAGCTGGCGCTTTGAGAAAACAGAACCACGCTGCGATTCAACGGTGGGTTCGCCTTGACTACGATCTTTTATCGCTTGCGATCTTCTCCGCCGTGATCCGGCGACAAACCCGGACTCTCCACACCGAGCCGCACCGCAAGCGGAACCTGCTGCAGGCGCTTAAGGCGGCCGGATCTCGCAACCACGAATCCGGCAACCACTCCGAAGAACACCTGCGAAGCCGCGAACGACCACCAGTCAATGTGTTCTGCGAAGTACGGATTGATAAGCCCGAGAATGCTGTACAGCAAACCGGTCCATGCAATGGGCGCAACGATGCCGCCGAGCAGGATCGGTCTTCGAGGCCAAATAGGAAGCAGTGCGCCGTAAAGGATGCCGACGAGCAGTGTGGTCGCGCCCTGGATGATATTGGCCGTGATGAATGCGCTCAGACGAAAATGGCTCATCTGCTCTACGGTGGGATTCGTCCACGACCCCACGCCGGCGCCGCCCAGCAGATTGACCACGTACCAAATGCTGTGGTGGCGGACGACGCCGTAAATCTCTGCCGGAATGACCATGGCCAGGCCGCCCGCGATTCCGCCCATAATGCCGCTGGATATAGGAAACGTTTCCAGCGGCAACTGCGCGCGGTGGGTCGCGCCCACTTCGATTCGCGCCACGTTTTCATACACGGGCACAAACGAGAACAACTCTTTAGCCACCGGAACATCTTCCTGTGCCTCGTGCGGCAGCACATTGCGGAACCATCCCAGCGCAGAGATTACGAAAAGAAGAGCGCCGAGCCAGATGAGCCAAATACTGGTGACCAGCGAAGCGCCGGCCAGCGTCAACCCAAGCGCCATGAGAAAAGGCCATGGCGTGGGCGCAGGCAAATGGATCGTGCCCGGTTGTTGGCCGCCGTTTTGCGGCTCAGCCGTGTTTCCCTTGTGTGCTTCGTTCATCTGCCCACCACGTACACAACGGTGAAGACGACGACCCAGACAGCGTCAACGAAATGCCAGTAGAGACCCAGGGTCCTGACGCGATAGGCATGCTGCGGGCCCACCACGCCGGCGAAGGCCAGCGCAAGTGTGACCAGCATCATGAGGACGCCGATCACGACATGCGAAGCATGCAAACCCACAAGCGAGTAGTACGTCGTTCCAAACAAATTGGTGCTGATCGTCAGCTGATCGCGCACAATGAGCTTATGCCACTCTGCCGCTGTGCCGTAAAGGAAGGTTATGCCCAGCAGAACGGTGATCGACCACCAGAGCCGGAAGCCCGCCATCTTGCCATGATCGATGGCGCGCTCGGCGAGCCAGATGAAAAAGCTCGATGAGAGCAGGCACACGGTATAGAAAATGGGGACGTCCAGCACTTCTTTGGGCGTGGGCCCCTGCACGTCGCGGCCAAGGTAATAGAGATACGCGACGACAAAGATGGTGAAGATGGCGGACTCCGCAATAATGAGGCCCACCATGGCGACCGTGCCGCGCTTGGGCTGGGTCCACGCGTCCTGATGCTTGCTGTGCTGCAGGGGAATGGTAGCCATGTTCTCCTCTTGGCGAATTACTCGAAGGCGGAATCGGAATCTTCAGGATGTTTCAGGTCCCATAACGGCCGGCGGCTGGAAACTTCCGGGTCAACCGCGAAATTGTAAGCAGGCGGAGGCGAGGACGTGAGCCACTCCAGGGTCCACGCATCCCACGGGTCCGGACCTGCTTTTCTGCCGCGGAAGTAAGAATGCACGAGGTTATAAACAAAGATCAGTACGGCTATGGCTTGAATAAATCCACCCACGGAAATGATCTGATTCATCAAGGTCCATCCCCGATCGGGCTCGTAGTTGTAGATCTGTCGCGGCATGCCCAGCAGGCCGGGAAAATGCATTACGTCAAAGGTCAGGTGAAAGCCGATAACCATCAACCAGAAATGCCATTTGCCCAGTCGATCATCGAGCATGCGTCCGGTCATCTTGGGGTACCAATAATAGAGCGCTGCAAAGATCATGAACACGATGGCGCCCACCAACACGTAATGAAAATGAGCGACGACAAAATAGGAATTGTGTAGCTGCCAGTCCCATATAGAAACGGAAAGCATGACTCCCGTAAGGCCCGCAATCAAAAACTGGAAGAGAAAAGCTATCGAGAATAGCATCGGTACTTCGAACCGGATCTTTCCGCCCCACATGGTGGCCATCCAGTTGAATATCTTGATGCCGGTGGGAATCGCGACCAGCATAGTCGAAAGCGTGAAGAACGCATTGCCGAACGAGGTCATGCCGAGCGTGAACATGTGGTGGGCCCAGACGCCAAGACTAATGAGACCGATGCTAATCGATGCCGCCACCATGGCCGGATAGCCGAAGATGGCTTTGCGCGAGAAGACTGGAATGATTTCATTGGCAACGGCAAAGGCGGGCAGAACAAGGACGTAGACCTCCGGGTGTCCGAAGATCCAGAAGAAGTGCGCCCAGAGCATCGCCGAACCGCCTGCCCGGGTATCGAAGAAATGTCCGCCCAGGTAACGGTCGATCATCAGCATGATCTGGCATGCGGTGAGCGGGCTCACTGCTACAAGTACGAGGAATGAGACGGTAACGTAAAGCCAGGGCAGCAATGGAATCCGCAAAAGGGTCATCCCTTTGCATCGCATGCAGAACACTGTAGCGAGGATATTGATTGCCGCGCCGATGCTGCCTACGCCGCTCAGGAGCAACGAGATTGTCCAATAGTCCATTGTGTGACCGGGCGAGAAGGCGGTTTCGGTCAGTGGGGCGTATGCGAACCAACCCACATCGGGCGCGGATCCAGTCCCTGCCGGACCGGTTCCAGCCATGAAGCTGTAATAGAGCAACGGACCCGCGAGAGCGCTCATCCAGAAGCTGAAGGCGTTCAGCCGCGGGAACGCCATGTCACGCGCTCCGATCATCAGAGGAACAAGATAGTTGGCGAACCCGAAGATCAGGGGCATGCCGACAAAAAAAACCATCGTCGTGCCGTGCATGGTAAACAGCCGGTTGTACACATAGAGCGAAACAAAGGTATTGTGCGGAAAGAAGAGCTGAATACGAATCATCAGCGCTTCCACGCCGGCGACCAGCAGGAACAGTAGGCCGTAAGAGATGTAGAGAATGCCCAGCTTCTTGTGATCGACCGTGAAGATCCAGCGGTAAAGGACTTCGAGAAAGCTGGGGCGCGCCCGCGTGCTATCCAGGCTCCCGTCCAAGCTACGTCCAATTGGTATGCTCTCTCCGCCCATGGTTGCTTCTCACTCGCCTACTTGAGGGTTAAAAGGTACGCTGTGATCTCTGCATTCTGCCGGTCGCTAAGGTGCAAGGCCGGCATCAATGAACCGGGTTTAAATGTGTCAGGGTCCGCGATCCACGCCTTCAGGTTTTGCGCATTGTTTGCGATGATTCCTGCAGCCAAAGTCTCGCGGCTCATGAGGTGCGTCAGATTAGGACCCATGCGGCCAAACGCAGCTGTGCCCGATATCGTGTGGCAAGCGAAGCACGCCTGGTGCTCAAAATCGGCTTGTCCAAGTTTCGCGTCCGGCTGAGCTGATGGGGAGCCGGCAACTGTCATGACACCGCCGTTCGTGTTTCCTTGATCTGCGCGGCCCACATTGTTCGTGTTGAGTTCTGGCTGAGTTTTCTGCTGGCCGGCGATCCACTTCTGGAATTGCTCGGGTGTGTCGACATAGACCCGAAGCAGCATCTTTGCGTGCTCGGCGCCGCAGAACTGTGCACATTGCCCCACATAAAGGCCCGGCTTTTGCGGATCGATCCACATTTCGTTCACTTTGTTGGGCACAAGATCCGTCTTGCCATTCAACTCGGGTACCCAGAAGCTATGAATGACATCCGTAGATGTCAGCTTCATGAACGCCGGCCTGGGCGCGGCTGGAGTGCTCAACGGCAGGTGCAATTCGTTCGCGGTGACGACCCCATATTGAGGGTACTGAAACTCCCACCAGAACTGATGACCGGTGACGACGACATCGAGCGCGGTGGCCGGTTTCGGAGCGTCTTGAACGGAAAATAGAACCCGCGCCGTGCTGAGAAACAGCACCACGATGATCAGAATCGGAATGATCGTCCATGACAGTTCAATCTGCAAGCTCCCGAATACCTGCGGTGGTTCTGAGCTCTCACCGGGGCGCGCTCGATAGCGGGTGATTACATGGACGAGCAGGATGCTCACTACAAGAAAAATCCCTGCGGTGATGGCCAGGACAAAATGGGATAGCCCGTCTATCTCCCTGCCGGGCGTTGAGAACGGCGAGAAGATCGAGGTCGGGTGCGGGTCGAAATAAACCGCAGAGAGATTAAGTGGGAAAGACTCCACTGAAAGCTCCAATTTCTGGGAACGAGTCCGCGTCTTTCAGCGCGCCATCGCAACCTCGTGAGCATTTCCTGTGTCACCAAATGGCCGGCGAGTCATGCAGTCTCGCAAGCCCGGATGTGCGAAAGCGTGATGTGATCGAGTGTGCATTCCGTTTTCAGCTACTGGGTTCAGGCTTGCCGGGGAGGAAGTGTCGAACGCGCCGGATCAATATTGAGCGCAACGGGGTGCTCTTGTAAAGATTGTTGCTTTCCCAGCTCCTGATGCTTGTTCCAAGGGCTCAAGTCACCATGGCGCAGGCGGAAAATAGCCGCGCTTGCTGCGAGAGTGCCCGGCCTGAGGAGGGACGTTTACTAACTCAACATGATCGTTGAAGCAAGGGTAACGTTGCGTCTGCCTCTCCGCGGTTATCCAATCCCCGTTCACGGAATAGGCGAGAAGCCTCCTGGCATTGAAGGCGAAATTACCCCAAACGTGGTTTTGGGAGTCGCGAAAATTGGTGACCAGACGAAAATTGGTGACCGACCGAATTGGTGACCAGACGGAATTAACCCATCAGAAATTTAGTCGTCAGACGGGAAAACCGGAACAGAAAATTGGTGACCAGACGGAACGTTCCCTCTTCTCAGAGGTCTTCCCGTAGGGGCTGAAGTCGAGTTCCTGCAGGTATTTGTATGCGGGCTAAAAGCGGCTCGGGTGCCCCGTTCTGAATAGCATGCGATCGCTGCCTGGCAAGCATTATGCCCTTTGAAGCATTATGCTTTATATGGCATACTATCCGTATGCGGTGGGCCGCGTACTTCCATCCCAGTTTCAAAGCCGAGTTCGATGAGTTGGCCGCGGCGGTGCAGGATGAACTCCTTGCGTCGCTCGTTCCTTTGCGGGAGTATGGGCCGTCGCTCGGAAGACCTGAGGTGGACACGCTTAACGACTCGAAGTATCCGAATATGAAGGAACTTCGATTCAAGGCTGACGGAGGCGTTTGGCGCGTAGCCTTTGCTTTCAATCCGCAGAGAAACGCAGTCCTCCTTGTCGCCGGAGACAAATCAGGGGTAAGCGAGAAGAAGTTTTACAAGCGGCTGATCGAAAAAGCCGACAAGAGGTACACGGAGCACCTCGACAATTTCAAGTCAATGGAGTGACTACGATGCGTGGAATGATTGCGGTGGACGACGTGATTGCTTCCTTGCCAAAAAATCGGCAGAAGAAGATTGCGGCGCGGGGAAACGAGCTGCTGGCGAAGATCCAGAGGCGCATGACCCTGAGTGAGATACGAAAGGGACAAAAGATCAGCCAGGCAAAGATGGCCGAGGCGCTTGGGATCGGCCAAATGCAAATATCGCGCCTGGAGAAGCGAAGGGACCCGCGGCTATCCACCATTCAGCGCACGGTGGCTGCGATGGGGGGTCACCTCACGATGATTGCGACATTTCCCGATCAGGAGCCGATTATCCTCGTCACTTCTCAGTTCGTGGACAAAACGTCAGCATCCGCCAAGAAGAAACGGCCCGCGTAAACGGCCACTTTGTCGTCCCGCCTGCCCCGGCGCGCCGTGGGGCGAACTCCGGATTTTCCGGAACTCTCCCGCACAACCAGCAGCGATGATCGCGGCAGATAGAATGGAACAGCTAAGGAATAGACTTGCCTGTTGTGGCTTTTACCGCGTCGCTCAGCTGGGCAAAGGAGTAGCTCCCCCAAGGACCCATGGTGTAGGTCTTCTTCAAATACTCCTGAGCGTTCGTACGGTTTTTTGGGTTGGGCTTAAAACCGCCGTTCCGTAACCAGCGCAAGTAGCCAATACTGCGGATCTGAGTGTTAAGACAGTCGTTCCAGTCCTGGTCGCTGTTGATCCCATAGGGAGTCTCGGCGAAGGCGTGTTCTTTCATGGTTTGGCAAACTTTGCCGGCAGTTGACTTAAGCGGCTTATTGCTCCATACGTAGCCCTTGGAAATGAAGTCATAGTCATACTTATTTGTCGTGTTCTCAAGCGCGTTGTGAACTGAGGTTGGAAGGGCTGAAGATTGGGTCAGCGCGGCGCCCTGTGTTTGACCAGTCGCAGAGAGCGCACTGAGCAAGAAGAGCCCTACGATCACGCCCGGGCCGAGTGTAGTTTTCAATAGTTTGTCCTCCCTCTAATTTGAAGTTGAATCAAGCGGCGGAGATGACCTGTCTTTGCCAATCCGCTCGCCATGGATCCGTTGTCGCTCGTGAAGTCCTCGGGCGGGCTTGGTCTTCCCCACGAGGAAGGCGCCTGCCTCTCTCGCTCTGCACACAGGAAATGAACAGGAGCAAGATCTTTTTCAGGGATAATAGTGCATCTTTCGTGTGAGAGGAACGAAAAACCACGCACATCTGAGGGATGAAAGCTCGCAGGAGTTGACTGCGGGAGACCGCGCAAAGCTTCGCGCCCGTGCGACAAGTTATTTGCCTTCATGCACTTCTGCCATTGTTAGTGTTTCAAATTGCGTGTTGCCCATCGCTTGACCAGGTTCCTGCGTAGTACACACCTCCTGCGACAGGACGAGTTCGCACTCTTCTTAGCCAGTCTGCAGCCGATGTACGCCTGTGAAGGCGAGGTCATGCAGAGCGAGGGCAGCCGAAACCGCGAAGATTACAAATAAAGGGGACAGTCACTGGCTCTTTTGGTGCAGGGGGCAGACCGCCCTCCTCCTCTAGGATCAAAGAGCGGTCTTCAGCATTCTGTCCCGGGAGCCACTGTGAGAGCGATTGCTTTGCTGTTTGCAGTTCTGATGGTTGGCGCCGCATCTGGCGAAGCGAAGGTCGCCTGTAAATTACCGATGTACATTCAAGCACCGCACGCCCCGGCGGATGCAACAACAGATACAGTGAACTTGTTTCTTTACGGCCTCAAATCGGCGGTGACGCAACATCAGGGATGCGTCGTTGACAAGATGTCCGATGCCCATCTGGGCCTCTACATAACAACCGTAAATCTGGTCAATGCTGCGGGAGGCAGTGAGGCTTCCGTGATAGCGGTGGCGCTGGCTGTTCCGCTGAATGGGGTCCCAGTCTATATGGATCACTACGTGCTCATTCTCCGGAAAACGGAAGCCGTCGACGGCCAAGTGAACGCATTGCTCGAAAGCATCGGTGAGACCCTGGACAGGCAGAACTCACCCGGTCAATGATCGAGGCTTGATCCGCACTCAGTCACCTTGGCAAAATTCGCGGCCAGACCGAAACCCTCGATTTGGAGGCGCGAACTCATCCCACCGGGCCACAGTGTTAGCACCATGCGCTGCCCCAGACGTTTCTGGAACGAGAACCACTCCCCTACGAGGCCGCATTCCTCGCTGGAAAGGCTTTCTCTCAATTTATCGCAGGCGTAGCGAGGTCAAGGATCTCCCTGGCAGACTCTTCATCGGTGCTCACGCGTCGATCGCCCGATACAGCCTGCTCACGCGCGACCCAGGTCGCTATCGCACCTACTTTCCCAAACTGCCGCTGATCGCGCCAAGCTGAAGGCGCCGGCAGCGCAGCTATGGTTACCAAAGAAATCTTAGTTCCCTCTCGACGTCGTCCAAAAACCGTACTACCGTGGAAGTAAGTATCCACACATCTCAGGGCCGTCTTGCCTCGATAGCCCTGCCTGGCCTTCCACCGGCGCACTCTGCCCGTGCAGCTGCCGCCAACCACCCGGGAAGTCATCAGCGCTTGCCGGCGCGTCGACTTGGGTGCAGCAAACGATACAGGGGTACGCTCAGTGCGTCCTCTTGATTGAGCAGCTTTGACAACTTGGATACCGCACACCCACCTGCCCCGGCTTAAGGTGAGACCGGCCACCGGCCCGAAACCAGATGATCACCAAGGCCGGGGGATAGACCGAAGCAGAGTTAATTAGCTTAGTCCGCTTTGTTCGCACATGTTCTGCACGGGCTTTCCTTTCCACTGCTGACGGAACCGGCAAAAGATCAGCGGGGACTTTTAGCGCTTATAGCTCTTTTAGCGCTCATATTTGTCAAACCCTATCTTCGGATTGGCCAGGGACTGACTTCTGCGCGCTAACAGCACCTGCATTCCCAGGTCCACCGACAGCCTGGATCCTTGGAATCCGCTGATCTACCGGTGGAAGAGGCGGAAAGGGTGCATAGCGGCTCTGTCTGAAACCAATACGCGACCGAGTAGTAATTGTCAGATCTGTGATTGACATGGCCGTGCTCGATGGTGGCTTTTAAGGACTGCTGAAATGGAATGGGCGAATCCAGATGAAATCGATAGACGCTGGATTTGCTGCCCGCTACCTCCTGCCCCACCACCGGCGCTCCGTACAACTGGATATGAGAATGGTTGGCCGCCGAAGTCCCACGCACCGAGGAAGTAGTCCTCGGTACCAGTTCCCGCGATCGACGGCTTGGTCTCACCGTCGATGAAGAACATGTCATCCCCTTCTCCAAACGACTTGTCCTGGTTTTGCAGGACCGACATGGTCACGCCGACGAATTGTCCCCGTCCTTTTGCTTCCATCCAAACATAGTTGCCCGCGCCGTCCAGATTAGGCTTCTTATTAATCTGCGGTTCGCAATTGGACTTGCCGATCGTTCGTCCAGCTGCGGTCTGGCTGCTTGCCGGTATTGCGCGTGGAAATAAACGTTCCCTTGGGACGGACGTGCGCATACGTGCGGTAATCAACGTTGTAGTAGAAGGACCGTACAGGTTCTTGTCCTTCATTCGTAACCGTGATGCGAGCGTGCCGCCGGTAGGGCATGGGAAAGAAGCAGTTCAGCGCCTTTATGCTTCCCACCGACAGCATCTCGGACTGCCAGTTGTGATACTCGCCAAGACCGAGCCCGAAGAAGTCTCCCACGGGAGTTTCGACGCTGGGAGTATTTTCACCATCCCAAAAGATACGCAGCACAATGCGTTTCAGATGAAATTGTTCATTGCTGGCAATGGTGAACCATATATGTGAGACCATCCCCGGCCGATCCGTATCGAGAACCGTCAAGGTTTGCCCTGGGGGTATGGGGCGAGCGTCCGCATTGCCCCCGGTAGGGTCGGCGCTCGACGCCCGATGCAGTACATAGGATTGGTCCTGAGTTACGTCCGGAGGCCATCCAGGACTCTGGGCTCGTGCGACCAGAACGGCACTGACCACAAACAACGCAGATCGGACAAAGGTGTGCACAGTGTTCCTTCCCCTTTTGTTAGAACGAGATTTTCATGCAGGACGCGGGTTCAAGAATACATGCACAAGGTTGCAATCCCCGGAGAGAGGCTGGTGCAACCATCCGTTTCGCGTCACAATGAACCCATGGTCTTTTGTTTCCATCGCCTTGGCGGCAAAGTTGAATGGTTCACGTTATCAATTTGCAACGGCTTGCCGCCAGCAGACATCTCTACTTCATGCCTCTTGCCATCAGCCCTGCACCGTATGAGCCGATGACTGCGGTCTCTGGGGTTCTGCATGAACGGCGCCTTAGACCCTTCAGCCAGGTATTCGCGCCATTTCTGTGCGGCATGTTCGCGTTTATCGATCTGTACTGCACCCAGCCGCTTCTGCCCCTGTTGGAAACTGTCTTCCACGCAACAGAAGCCAACGTCAGCCTGACCATCAGCGCCTCGACCCTCGGTGTCGCCTTGTCGGCCGCACTAATGGCCATTTTTGCCGAAAGAGTCGACCGCAAACGGACGATCGTGGGCTCCATGACGGTGCTTGCGCTCTGCACGCTGTTGGCCGCAACCGCTACCAGTCTGCCGGCGCTGGCGGTGTGGAGGTTTCTGCAGGGGCTGGTCACTCCGGGGATCTTTATCATCACCATTGCCTACATCACCGAGGAGTGGCCTGCATTGCTGGTGCCCCGGGTGATGAGCTTTTATGTGGCCGGCACAGTCTTTGGAGGGTTTTTGGGCCGCATCCTGGGTGGCGTGATCGGCGCCCACTACGGCTGGCATGCGGTGTTTGTGGTGCTAGGCCTGGTAGGGCTGGGTGGCGCCGCACTGACGTGGCGGCTACTGCCACCGGCGAAGACAACGCGTACACTGCCACAGCCTGAATCGAAGTTTGCGCCCCTGCTGAATAACCTGCGCAATCCTCGGCTGCTGGCCACCTTCGCGATCGGATTCTGTATGCTGTTTGCGCTGGTAGCGACATTCAGCTACATAACCTTTTATCTTGCGGCTGCCCCCTTTCACCTCTCGACTCAACAGTTAAGCTACCTCTTCACGGTCTATCTTTGTGGACTGATCACAACGCTGGTTGCAGGAACGTTGCTGGCGCGAGTCGGGCTCCGGCACGGGATGATAGCGGCCATCGCCTTCTGCATGATAGGTGTCGGCCTGACACTGGTGCCTTCCTTGTGGATCGTGGCTTTGGGGCTGGCGATTGCCGGCTCGGGGGTCTTCGTAGCGCAGACCTGTGCCAATAGCTTCCTGCGGGATGCCGCCCCGGCCGGCAGCCGCGTCTCGGCTGCCGGCATGTACATCTGCAGCTACTATATCGGCGGTACGGTAGGCGGCATCCTTCCCGGCTTGCTGTGGACACACGGCGGATGGCCCGCCTGCGTAGCGCTGGTCATAGGGATCCTATGCGTTGCCGGCATGGCGGCAGTGTTTGGTTGGCGCTTACGGCCGCCTGTACCCGACCCAATCCCGCTGTAGTTCACCAGGGACGGGTGCCCACATTGCTCGGTTGCGATGTGGCGATGACCTCTGTTCAAGCAGATGGATATCGCGCACAATGAGGTTAGCGAGTGGGCTTTAAAACCAGCTTCTGCACCCGCCAATTCAGCAACTCGGCAACATAAAGTTCATTTTCCGAGGGGCAGGCGATTTCGTGAATCCATCCAAATTGCTTCAGCTGCTTACCCGACTCGCCCAAATAGCCGAGCACCTTCCCGTCGAGACTCAGCTTGTAGATCCGGCCTGGATAAGCATCTGAGCTGAAGAGCACTTGATGGGGAGGCGGCGTTATGCAGAGTGCCCAGGGAGATCCGGCCTTCATGGTGCCGTTGGCGGAAGTGGCCTGGCTCGGCACCGGCCCGATCGCGGGACGAGTATTCGGATCGAATGGCACATCAATGGTGATCTGGCGAAGAAACTTGCCCTCCCCATCAAAGACCTGAATACGGCGGTTGCCGCGATCCGCCACGTAGATATTTCCCTGTCGCATCCACGGCAATGCTATGAGGCACGCTGAATTGACCGGGCTTGTCTCCGGGCTCGCCCCAGGACTTAATCCAGTTGCCGTTCTTATCCACCTTCGCTACCCGCGAGTTGATGTAGCCATCGCTGATGTAGGTGTTCCCTTCCGCATCCCACGCCATGTCGGTCACCTGGCGAAACATTCCGTCCACCGGCGGCAACGGCGGCTTGGGATGCTTGAGAGGTTCGGTGCCCTCATCCGAAGCCTCCTGTTTGCGCCCGAACACCATCACCACGCGGCCCTCGGGATCGAACTTGATGACCATGTCCGAACCCTTGTCCGCCACCCAGATATTGTCTTCCGGATCGATCTTTACCGAGTGCCCGAAAGACCACGCATAGAGATGGTGGCCGATCTCGCGGATGAACTTGCCGTCGGAGCCAAATTCGAGCAGCTGCGATGCGGCCGCCCCATAAGCCGGACCAGTCGTATTGCCGCGCGTTAAAGCAAACACATGCCCTTTGGAATTGACCGCCACGCCGGCCATCTCTCCCAGATACATGTCAGGCGGAAGCTTGAGAAAATTTGGCACTGAAGTGTAGTCAATCACCGGTACGGAGGCTTGTTGCGCGAAGACGGAAAGGTTGAGCAGCAGGAACGTGAGCAGCCACTTCAAATTGAGCCTCCCTACATTGCCAACTCACTCTAGTGGACCTCGGCCCGCAGTGTAAATCACCGACTTGCAGGGGTTGGCTTTAATCTAACTACATACCCTCGCGGGATAAGGAGCGTCATGTCGCAAAACTACCAGAGTCAGGATGTATGGAGCCGGGCAACATCGATCAACGGTTATGCCTTCGACGAGCTCCGCTCTGTGCTGCAGAAGTCAATACGCCGTGGTTGGGTGGAAGAGGCGGTGCTCGCCGCGTATGAGTTTTTCTCGAGCGGCCCCGAAGCCGAGGAGGTGCTATGGCGCAGGCTGGAGATCATTGCCACCGAAGATGTTGGCTTTGGATTGATGGAGGCCCCCGCCATCCTCGAGGCTCTGAACGCCCAACGTCTGCGCATGGCCGATCGGGGCGACCGCTGGATGTACTCCGTACATGCCGTGCGCCTGCTGGCGACGGCGAAGAAGGACAACACCACCATGGAACTCGCCACCTGGGCTCAATTTGCCGTCGCCCGCGGAGAGCGCCGGGTCGAAGTACAGGATTTTCAGGTCGACATGCATACCCGCCGGGGCGCGGCGATGGGTCGCGACGTCGTCCATTGGTGGACGCAAGGCGCAAAACTCGAGAACAGGCTCGACCCGGCGCAAACCAAGTGGGGCAAGTATCTGGACGATCTTTATATGGGAAGAAAGGATGCGGGGCCGGAAGGTCAACGGTAGCGTTCGCGCACCCGCGTCTCCACCGCGCCGGCAGCGTTGTAAAGCGCGACCGAGAGCGTCATGGCCACCAGGCTGGCTCCCCAGGCGCGTTCGGTCTCGAAGGCCTGACTGGAGAGGGCGAACATATTGCCCAGGCCTCCTGTCTGCATCAGGTATTCCGAGATCATGGTCACCATGATGCTGTAAGCCGCCCCGATGCGCAACGCAACTGCCATGCCAGGCACAGCGGCGGGCAGAGCAAGCCACACCAGCCGCTGGCCCCGGGTTGCAGCCAGCACCGCGAAGAACTCGCCAGACCCGGGGGGCAACGTTCTTAGTCCTTTGCTGGCAAAAACAAAGCCGGGGAAAAAAGTCATGATGGCCACGGTGACAAATTCCGTCCGGCTCTGGTAGCCGAAGATGCGCGCCAACAGCGGTATCAGGCAGACCACAGGAGTCGAGCTGAGCAGCAGCGCGGCAGGACTGATGGTGGCGGACAGAATCTGGGATCTCCACCCGGCGATCGCCAGGAGCAGCCCCAGGATTAACCCCGCGGCTAGTCCGCTGAGCGCGAAGCCGAGCGTCCACAAAGCAGGCATCAGATACACCACTGGATGGAGCACGATATCGCGCACCACTGCGACAGGCGAGACAGCCACGATACTGTTGTAATGGGCCGACATAACCCACAACTGCCAGACGGCAAAGATCAGCAACAGTCCCCAACTCTGGGATGAAGAAGCGCCGCATCATAGAAATCTCCGCGCCACATAGCGTTCCGCAGCATGGGCAGCGCCATAACCCGCGAGCGAGATCAATGCCACCAGCAGCACGGCGGCCCACATCAGCGGTATCTCAAAGTTCTGCATGGTGTTCAAAATAACGATGCCTAGCCCCGTGGGAGCCCCGAACCACTCCCCCACTACGGCGCCGATCATCGCAGCGGTGACAGAAACTTTGACTCCGCTGAGAAAGGAGGGCGCGGCGGAAGGAAGATCGAGGTAGCGCAAGCGCTGCCAACGGCCGGCCCCGAAGGTGGTCATCATCGCGCTCAGGCCGGCGGAGGCAGTGCGCAGGCCGGCGGCCACGGCAACATAGATGAGGAAGAAAACGGAGATGGCCGCAAGCAAGGCCGGGGTCAGCTCCCGGCTCACCAGCAGGATGAAGATCGGTCCCAACACAACTGCGGGAATCGCGTTGACGGTCACCGCCAGGCGATCCAGTCCCGGCCGCAGCGGGGGAAGCAGATACGAAACCATTGCGGTTGCGGTTCCCAGCAGAGCGCCCGCAGCAAAGCCCGCCGCCGCCGAGCTTACGGTCGCAACTGCGGACCGGTAGAGCAAGGCCGCGAATCGGGGCTGAAGATACACCCGCAGGACGCTGGCCGGTGTGGGAACGGTAAGCCCGGCGGCGCCTGAATGGGCTAACACCTGCCAGGCAGCCAGCAGACCGATCTGCGCCAGGACAATATAGACGATCGGTTTTTTTTCGCTCTGCACTTCAGTGCTCCAGAAGCAAAGTCAGGTGATCGATCAGCTGATGAAACTGCTCCGAGCGCATGCAGTCGATTCGGCGCGGCCGGGGGAAAGGCACGGGAATCGCCTCTACGATCACGCCTGGCCGGCCGCTCATCACCACCACACGATCGGCCAGAAAGAGCGCTTCGTCCACGGAGTGAGTCACCATCAGCGTCGTCAGGCTTCCCTCCAGCCAGATTTGTTGCAGCTCCAGATTCATGCGCCGCCGGGTGACGGCGTCGAGCGCGCCAAAGGGCTCATCGAGCAACAGCAGGGTGGGTTCAAGACAGAGCGAGCGGGCGATTGCGGCGCGTTGGCGCATGCCGCCGGAGAGTTGGCTGGGCCGCGCCTCTTCGAAGCCCTGCAAACCAACCAGCTCGATCAAGTGCTGCACCCGGGCGGAGTCAACGGGCAGGCCGGCGATCTTGAACGGCAGCGCGACGTTGGCCTTCACCGAGAGCCAGGGCAGCAGCGCATGATCCTGGAAGGCAATTCCCAGCCGGTGCTGGTCGCGCAGCAGCGCCGGTGATTCGCCATCCACCAGGATGGACCCGGTCGATACCTGCTCCAGTGCAGCGACCAGGTGCAGCAGCGTGCTCTTTCCGCAGCCGGAGGGGCCAAGGAGAGCGACGAACTCGCCGTCTTCGATGGTCAGGTTGACGTCCTTGAGCGCAAGCACGGAGTCGCGTCGATCGAGAGCATACGCTTTGCTGACGCCATGGATCTCAACCTTGGCCATAGGTCAGGCGATGGCCCTCTCGAAGCGCTCCATGAGAATGCCGTACTGCCGGCGGAGCCGCTCCTTCATGGCCGCCAGATCGACAGTGAGCAGAACGCGGTCTTTCATCACCACCCGGCCATCGATGATGACTGTCCTCACGTTGGGGCCGACTGTGCTCTCCGCCAGCGTGATCATGGGATCGTAATTGGGAAACTGCGCATGGCCGGTGGACTCGACCAGGATCAGGTCGGCCAGCTTGCCTATTTCAAGGGACCCGATATGCCGCTCCAGCCGCGCCGCGCGCGGCCCTCCGCGTATGGCGGCCCGCAGCATCTGCTCATGCGTGATCGGGGGATCGATGTGGTACGGGGTTCCTCCCACCGACTGCTGGCCGACTGTGGCTGCATGCACGACCTCGAACATATCCAGGCTGCCGCGGGTCGCCGCGCCATCGGTGCCCAGGCCCAGGCGAATCTTGCGCTGCAGCATCTCCAGCACCCGCGGCGCGCCCATGGTGTAGTTGTTGAACGCACAGTGACAGGCCGATACATTGCGTGCCTGGTAGAGGTCCAGTTCGTCCAGGCTCAGCAGCACCGAGTGGGCCGCGTGGACATTGGCGTCGAGAGCTCCGATGCTCTCCATGTACTCGGCCGGCCGCAGGCCCCATTTGCTGATGGCGTAGTCCACCTCATAGGTTCCCTCTGCCAGGTGGGTGTGGATGGGCGTGTCGAGCTGCGTAGCCAATGCGCTCATGCCGCGCGTCAGCTCAGTCGTGTTGACCATGATCTGGCGCAGTGAGAGCCAGGCATTTACACGCGGATGATGCCGCCAGCGCTTGACCAGCTCCTCATTTCTTTTGAGAGCTTCTTCAGTAGTAAAGCGCGAGCCTTTGGGAATGCTCTCATCCATGTCCATGGTGGAGAGCGCGATGCGGCCGCGGATGCCGATCTCGTCCGCGGCCCGTCCCATCTCATCCGGGAAAGGTCCGCCTGCTTCGAGAAAGCAGGTGGTGCCGCTGCTGATCATCGAGGCGTACGCAGCCAGCCCACTGCAGTAGACATCCTCGGCTTCGAGCCCGCTTTCAAACGGAATCAGGTAGCGGGACCACATGGG
Source organism: uncultured Acidobacteriaceae bacterium (assembly GCA_963721125.1). GTDB lineage: Bacteria > Acidobacteriota > Terriglobia > Terriglobales > Acidobacteriaceae > PALSA-350. Next base: position 2,355,969 of record CAVRHZ010000002.1, read on the forward strand.
GCTCTTCAACTCGCCCCGGCGGCGAATGGCGGCGATCTTGCCGTGCAGAAACTGCTGAGCGGTATGAACATGCGCATCGACAAAGCCGGGCATGGCGATCAGCCCGCTGGCATCGATCGTCTCCCGGGCATGAAAATGTTTGGCGCTCTCCGCCGTGGGCCCCATCCAGGCGATGCTGTTGCCCACAATGGCAATGGACGCGTCGCCGAGTTCCGTGCCGTCATCATCGAAGGCGACGATGCTGGCGTGATGAATCAGCAGGTCGGCCTCTCTTACATCAGTCATGCTTCTTTCCTTTCGATTGCCAGGCTCTGGTAGGCCTCCTGGAGCAATGACATGTCCATCAGCCGCGAGGGATCGGGCAGGTTGGTTCGACCGGCCGCGCTCGCCGCGCGATACATGTTGTTGACCAGGTCCTGCTCCGAGATCCAGAAGGGACCCGGGGATCCGGGCGTCTGGTACAGCGGCAACTGCAGTTGGTTGCAGCGCAGCTCATGCTGGAAGGTGAGGCCGAGATCGACACCGAATTTGTCCACTGCAAGCCGCGCTGCATAGGCCGGATCAAGCACGTTCGCTGCCCTGCCCCGGAGGCGGCCCTTAAGCAACCCGACCAGCTCAGCTCGTCGCGCGTGCAGCGTTGGCCGGTCGACAAACAGCAGCGTCGATGGGACCTTATACCCGAACTGGTCGAGCCTGGTCACAATAAAATCCACGCCGGAACGCATGCCCATATCTTCAAGCATGAGCGGCTGGTTGGTAATGAAACAGTAGTACGCGTCTCCCGCGCCATTGAGCAGCGCTTCCGGGGAAAATCCGACGGGGATCAGTTGATAGTCGGGCGGCAGATGATTCAGCTTGAACATGGCTTCAATGGCGGTCCGCTCGCTCGGCCCTTGTACGAGAAAGCGAGCATGAAGAAGGTCGGCCGGCGTGCGGACCGGCCGCCGGGGCAGAGACATCAACGCGGCGGGGTGCACGGGGAAGATGGAAGCAATGATCACGAAGTCGTTGCCGCGAAGGCACGCATCGAGCAGCGGCAGCCACTCCGCTTCTCCGATATGGGCCTGACGCGCGGCCACTTCGATAACTGGCTGCGGCGCGTTGGGGCCGCCGGGCCACACCTTCACGGCAACTTTTTCCTGGGGGAAATATCCCTTCTCCAAGGCCACCCACAGATCGGCATACTCCACGTTGGGGACCCAACCCAGAGCCATGATGAGGTCTCGCCGGTCCAGAGATTTGCAGGCACTGAGGAAAGGGAGCGAGGCGGCCAGAGCGGCGCCGCTGCGCACAAAGCTCCTTCGACTCCATTGGGGCGTGTGCTCCATAGAATCCAATATGACAGGTTCTTACTCTTTGGGGTCCGGAGTGCGGCCGAAATTGTTGGTTAGGTAGTCTACGATTTCATTGAACTGCTCATCGGTCGCGGAGGCTCCATGCTGCGCCATCCTCTGCACCGTCCCTGTCCACTCGTCCCGAGTCTGGGGATGGGTGGTGATCAGGTCAACTGAGTGGCAGCTATTGCAAACCTTCTGCACCAGGTCCCTGCCGTTGCCTTCCGGCAAAACATGCGCAATGCTCGGGCCTGTCCCTGGCAAACCTTTCCCGTCTAACGCGAACGCTACCAGCTTCTCACCTGCTGCGACTGCGACGTATTCCTTTCCGCTCATGCCGGTGTACACGATGGGAATTGCCAAGGGTGCCTGGTCCAATTTGAAGGACCAAAGCTCTTTGCCGGTCTTCGTTTCCAGAGCCCGAAAATATTGGTCGAGTGTGCCGGTCATGAAGATGAGACCACCCGCCGTGGTCGTAGGACCTCCGCGCGAACTCGGTGCTCCGGTTTTGATATCCGCTGGAATTCCGGCCATGGTGCCGTAAGGCACCTGCCAGGCAATGTCTCCGGTGTTCACATCTACTGCGGTAAGCCGGCCCCAGGGCGGAGCCCAGCAAGGCCAACCGTTGGCCGAAAACGAGTACGCCGAAAACGAAATCGCCGATTGGGCCGAGCTCGGCTTGGCGCTGTACAAGAGCGGCGATTGACCATCCGGATCCGCGTAGAGCGGTGCGGGCTTTGGATTCGGCTGGTTTTCAATGAAGTGAAGCGCTCCGGAATCCGTGGTATTGATGATGTAGTATCCGAGTTCGGGATCGAAGGCTCCGCCCCACATCCAGGCTCCCCCCCAATGATCGGGAAATTGCAGAGTTCCATTGGGGGAAGAGGGCGTATACGGACCTTTGTTTACGCCACCCCGCTGCAGGAATTTTGCATACCAGTCGCGGCATGCGGCCTCGTGTTGGGGAGTGATCCTGGCGAAGTCATTTTCGGTAAAGGTTAGCCGGGATAACGGTGGAGGCTTGAGAGGAAACGGCTGAGTCGGTGAATACCATTCGCCGGGTGCGTCTCCTGCGGGCACGGGGCGCTCTTCGGCGCCGTAGATTGGCTGCCCGGTCACCCGGTTCAGAATGAATAGCAGAGGATTCTTGGTGATGACCGCGACAGCGGGGATTCTCTCACCGTGATGAACAACGTCGAAGAGCATGGGCGCCGCGGGCATGTCGTAATCCCAGAGATCATGATGGATCGCCTGGAAATACCACTTCAACTTCCCCGTATTCACATCGACGGCAACCAGCGAATTGGCGAAAAGGTCAGGACCCGGACGATCCACTCCGTAGTGATCGTTGTTAATCGAGCCCACCGGCATGTAGAGGATTCCGCGCTTCTCATCGATCGTGAAGAAGGACCAGACATCTCCCCCGGCGATGTCCTTCCAGGCATCGCCTTTCCAACTCTCGTGTCCCCGTTCGCCAGGCCGGGGGACCGTGTGAAAGGTCCACACCAACTTGCCGGTGCGCACGTCCCAGGCGCGCACGTCTCCGGCGGGGCCCTTGGAGCCGGTTTCGTCGTCAATGTGACTGCCGGTGATCACCAGGTCCTCATAAATCAGCGGCGCGGAGGTGAGCCCGTAGTGCATGCGATCATAGCCCTTCATCACCTCCGGCGTTTTGAGATTGACGATGCCATGCGCACCGAATTCTTCCACCGGGGTGCCCGTCTTTGCATCCAGTGCATAGAGTTCGCCCTCTTCCGTACCGAATAGAATGCGCGCTGCCCGCACCTTGTCGCCTGGCCAGTAAGCCATACTTCGCATAGACGACAACCCAGGGCCACGGTAAGGACAACGGGGTGCGGTATATCGCCAAAACTGCTGACCGGTTTCGGGGTCCAGCGCAGCGACGTGACAGAAGGGCCACGATACGTACATGCGGCCGTTCACCACCAGGGGCACGGATTCTATCGTCCTGCTGCCGGTTCCATCGGCTTCGTGGGTGAGCCTGTAGGTCCACACGGGCGCTAACCGGGATACGTTCCGCACATCGATCTGCTTGAGCGGTGAATATCTCTGAGCCTGATGATCGTGGCCGACATCTGGCCAGCCTGTTTGGGCATGCACGGGCAAGAGAGAAACGAAGACGACGAAGGCGATGATTCGCAACGCAAGTACTCCCTGCTTGACAGGAAATCCGGAATTGCCGAGTGTACCGGTTGCGATGGCGCAAAGTCACCTCGTCATCATCTCGTCAACCAGGCTTCGAAGCCGATGGGCGAGGAGTCAATCCGCGGCTCGACCCAGCCTGCTTCGATGGCCATGTGCCGGATCTCTTCCAACCGATAGGCGCGTTTGATCAACATACCGCGGAAGACCAACATAATGAACCAGCGGTTCAGGCGGCTTACGTTCAGCCCATCCACATACCGCCTCAGCTCCCCGACCTTTACGTCCCGCCGCATATCGATCAGAAGGGCCGTCCCACGCGGACGCAGAACGCGCCGCATCTCCGACAGCGCCTTCACCGGCTCAGTGAAGTTCTTAAACGCCGCCCGGCAGACGACGAAGTCCATAACACCATCCTCTACCGGCAGAGCCGCCGCGTTGCCCACTTCGAACCGCGCCTGCACACCATCCGTGGCCGCGTTGCGCTGTGCGAGGTCGACAAAGGTCTTGCTGATGTCTACCCCGCGCACCTGCAATCCCCGTTTGGCCAGTTCGATCGAAAGAAAGCCCGGGCCCGGCGCTACCTCGAGTACTGCGCCGCCAGGGGGAACCGCTGCCGCGATGCGCAGCGCCAACGCCTTGAACTCTGGCATGTCTTTGCGCGTGGTGCGGTCATACCAGCGCGCCGTGCTGCCTTCCATGCCCATTCCCTTGTAAGCTTTGACTGTCATGGTCATTTTGTTCATCCTCCATGTATCTTATAAAATAAGATACATGGATAGTAAGGCATATTGAGTGCGCATGTCTATATCCACTAAAGCCAAATCGCGCCGTGTTGCGGCTACCAAAGGGGACCTCAGCCAAGTTGCCGGCGCCGGTCACTACCGCCGACCGCGTTGTCCTCGAAATCCGCAAGTTCATCGCCGCAAGCATCTTCTTCAATGCCCAAGCCGCGGAAAAGGCGGGCCTCGGCCTCACCGACATGCAACTGCTCCATATGCTGCAGCTCTATGGGCCCTCCACGCCCAGTCGGCTGGCAGGATGGACGCGCCTGAGCAGCGGCGGCATTACGGTTGCGCTCGACCGGCTGGAGAAGGCCGGCTACCTCCGTCGCGAGGCCAACCCTGCAGACAGGCGCAGCCTGCTGATTACGCTCATACCCACGCGTTTATCCAAAATTGCCGCCATGTATGAAGGAGTAGAAAACGAGACCCGTCGCCTGCTTGGGACTCTGCCGCAGGCCGATCTTGAAGCGGTGGTGCGTTTCTTTGAGGCCATGCAGGCCGTCAGGACTAGCGAGGGGCCGGCGCAACCGTAGTCAGGAGCGGCGCGGAGAGCGACGGGCGGTCTCGGTGACCGCCGCGTCCAATTGTTCCGCGATCGCCGGGAAGGCGGTAGTGGGTCCGTTCCATCGCAGTTGGTCGACGTCGTCGAAGAGAGGGATATCGGTGCGCAGCGTGGCCAGGGTTCGGAACAACTGAGCGTGCTCCCACTCGCGGATGAGGGTGGCTGCGAGAGTACCCGCGCCGTTCGCGTTCACGCGCCACTCACGATGGTCCTTGGGGATGGATTCCAGATGAACATACTTGGCCAGGACGGCAGCCGAGGACTTCGCACCCCAGCCAGGCAAGCCCGGATAGCCATCGGCCGAGTCGCCCACTAGCGCCAGGTAATCCGGGATGGACTCCGGCGTGACGCCGAACTTCTGCATGACGCCAGCTTCGTCAAATGTTACGCGGGTGCGGCGATTCAACTGGACGACACGCGTGCCGCGAACGCATTGGGCAAGATCTTTGTCGGGCGTGCAGATGATCACACGATCGACTCGCGTATCCTGTGCCGCCAACGCCGCTGCGGCCGCGAGGGCGTCATCGGCTTCGAACTCCACCATGGGCCAGACTACGATCCCCGCTGCGGAGAGAACCTCCTCGAGCAGTGGGAACTGCGCCAGCAGGTCGGGTTCGACGCCTTCGCCCGTTTTGTAGCCGGGCCAGAGTCCGTTGCGAAACGACTCGATTACGTGATCGGTCGCGACACCTACGTGGGTGGCGCCTTCCTTGAGCAGGCCCAATAAGGATGCGAGCACTCCACGAACGGCTCCCACCTCCCGGCCCTGGGAATCGCGTGCCGATGGCATCGCGTAGTAGTGCCGGAATAGCTCGTATGTGCCGTCGATTAGATGGATGTCCAGGACGCAGCTCCAAAACAACCCTATAGGAGCGGCGGCTGTGGGATCAAATCCCTCCTGGATGGGTGCCCCCTCTCCATGGGCCGCGAGGTGAAACCGCAGATCCCTAAACGAATCCGTTTCTAGCGAAGCAGCGCGGAGGCTGCCCATAGGACAGGAGCTTGTCCGTGGAAGTCGCCGGTGATGCGCTTTCTTTCCATGTAGTACTCGTAGTTGTTCTTTTTGCCGGTGCCTTCGCAAACGCTGGTAATGTTTTGATTCTGGTCGATGTAGCCGGCGACGGCGATCCATGCGCGGCGCGCGGCCGGCCCGTAGGTTTTGGCATCGAGCCAGCCGTTTTTTACCCCGGTGATCAGGGCGAACGTAAACATTGCCGAGCCGGAGCTCTCCGGCCACGCCTCATCGTGATCAATCAGTTGACGCCACATCCCATCCTTCCCCTGATACTTCAGCAGCGCACTCATCATCGCCAGGTAGCTTTTGAGAATGCGTGCCCGCTGGGGGTGATCCTGGGGCAGATCGCGCAGCATCTCGGCCATGCCGGCGGCCACCCAGCCGTCTCCGCGGCCCCAGTAAAATGGGACGTCCGGCGCGTGAAAAAAAAGCCCGTTGGGTTGCTGTAGCTGATCGAGATAGGCCACCATCTCGGCCGCATCCCGATCCAGATATTTTTTGTCTCCCGTCGCACGATATGCCTCCAATTGCAGGATCGTCAGCATGTACATATCGTCTATCCAGAAGCGGGTCTCCGCCGATAATCCATCGGGCCGGGGATTCTCCCATTGGCGATCGGCCCACGCTTTGCCAGCCGCAAGATACTTCGGATCGTTGGTCTCTATGGCGATCTCCAGCGGCACCACGCCGAAGATGGAATCGTCCACATGGTGGCGCACCGGAATACGCGCCGCCTCTGCCCCGCCAGGCATCAGGGGTTCAAAACGATGGATCAGCTCCGTGCGCAGCGCATCGTCATGCGTTAATGACGCAAAGGTGAAGCCGCCATACCAGGTGCCCACTTCGGAGTAGTGGATGGTCGGGCCGTATTGGTGCGGGCTGGTAACAAAATGCTCGGCAACCCGTTTGCCCACCTCCTGGGGTGAGAGCCCGGCGGGCCAGTTAGTGAAGTAGGTAGCCTCCTGCGCCAACGCGCTTAGATTCAGGGCGAACACCAGTGACGCACAGAGAGATGCAATCTTGAGTCTTTCCAGCCGCATCCTTTCACCTCTTTCCCGGGCTCATCTTTGTTACGCCTGTATAAGCTACATCAAAGAACTAAGTCCGGGTAGAAATCACGTCTTTTCCGGAGTAGCATCTACCGGTACCGCTCATAGAGTCATTGTCTATCCCTGCCAAAATCGAAACGCCCACCGCCGCAGCGGCATGGCTGCCGCCCGGCGTGATGCGTCCGTTTGTGCTCATTACCGGGCTGTTCTTTCTCTGGGGCATTCCCAATAACTTGAACGACGTGCTCATCCGGCAGTTCATGAAGTCTTTCGAGATAAGCCGGTTCCAGGCTGGATTGGTGCAGTCGGCCTTCTACCTCGGGTATTTTCTGCTCGCGCTGCCGGCGGGCCTCCTCATGAAACGCCTCGGCTATAAACCGGGATTCCTCACTGGCCTGTTCTTGTTTGCGGCCGGCTGCTTTCTCTTCCTTCCGGCGGCAAACTCGGGCAAATATGGATTTTTCCTGGCGGCGTTGTTTGTCATGGCCAGCGGGCTGGCTTTTCTCGAAACTGCCTCCAATCCCTTCGTGGCCCAGCTTGGCCCCACGGCGAGTTCGGAACAAAGGCTGAACCTGGCCCAGGCATTCAATCCTCTGGGTTGCATTACCGGAATCCTGGCCGGAACCGCCTTCATCTTCTCCGGCGTGGAGCTCTCTCACACCCAGGTGGCCGCCATGCAGGCTGCCGGAACGTATGCCGCGTATCTGCATAAGGAGACCATGCGCGTGGTTGCGCCCTATTTTGCATTGGGCGGACTCGCGCTGCTGTGGGCCATCATGATCGCGGTCACCCGGTTCCCTGCTTTTATGGAGGCGAGATCTCATGCAGCCGAAGTGAGCGGGGATTGGCGCGAGCTGCTGCACAAGCCCCATTTTCTCTTCGCCGTGGTCGCGCAGTTTTTATACGTGGGCGCATCGGTGTGCACCTGGAGTTACTTCATTCCGTACGCGAAGGAATATGCCCATACGACCGACCGCATCGCTGGAATTCTGTTGGCGTGCAGCATGGTTCTCTTCACCATCGGCCGCTTCGTATCCACGGCTCTGATGCGCCGCTTTTCGCCCGGCAAGATCATGACGGCATACGGTCTGCTCAATGTTGTTCTGCTATTGGCGGGAATCTTCTCTCCGAGTTGGATCGGGCTCATGGCAATTTTGCTGACAAGCTTCTTTATGTCCCTGATGTTTCCCACGATCTTCGCCATGGGCCTGAAGGATCTCGGCCCCAACACCAACATCGCCGGTTCTTTTCTGGTGATGGCGATCGTTGGCGGAGCGGTGATGACGCCCCTGATGGGCTTGCTGGCCGAGTTCCTGCACAGCACCGCGCTGGCTTACCAGCTTCCTCTCTACGGAAACCTGGGCATCGCTGCCTACTCCCGCTACATGGCGGGCTATAGCCGGAGAAGGCTGACGATCTCGACCTTTGAAATTTAAAATCTGCCCCGTCTGGTTGCTTTGTGCCTCACCGATTACGCAAAATGGTTCACTATGGTCGGTTTGGTTAATTACGCAAAGGATCCCCACTCGGTCGAGCTTCGTGAACTCCCCGTTCCCGGCATTGGTGAAGAAGACGTTCTATTCAAGGTGGAGGCCGTCGGCATTTGCGGCAGCGATCTGCATCAATACGCCGGCAAGCAGAGTTGGCCGGTCAATTACCCCGTCGTCCTGGGGCATGAATTCGCTGGTTACGTTGCGCAAGCCGGCAACCGCGTAAGCGGCTTCAAAGAGGGCGACCGCGTGGTGAGCGAAACTGCCGCCCTGCTGCCGCCTGACTCGGCGTTCATCCGCCAGGGACTCTATAACCTGGACCCGAAGCGGCTCGGTTTCGGATACGGCGTCGATGGGGCGATGGCGCCGTTTGTCCGAGTGCCTGCGCGCTGCCTGCACCGCGTTCCTGCCTCGTTGGCCCTGGAGAAGGCGTCGCTGACCGAGCCATGCTGCGTTGCCTATAACGCAGTGTGCGTCAATTCCCACCTGCGGCCAGGGGATACGGTCGCGGTGATTGGGCCGGGGCCGATCGGACTGCTGTGCGCGATGATGGCGAAGCTCTCTGGAGCCGGACACCTCGTCGTGATCGGCATTCCTGCCGACGCCAAGCGGCTGGAGGTCGCAAAGCGGATCGGGGCGGACACGGTTCTGGGCGCGCAAGGCGAAGACATTGCCGAATGGGTCAGGAATTTCGGCGACGGCTATGGTCTCGACCTGGTCATCGATGCTGCCGGCGTTTCCGCTTCGCTGAAGCTGGCGCTGGATATGGTGCGTCCCGCGGGGCAAATCACCAAAGTTGGGTGGGGACCACAACCGCTCAATTTTTCTCTCGATCCACTGGTACAGAAAGCGGCCACTCTGCAGGGCAGCTTTTCTCACAACTGGCCCATTTGGGAGAAAGTCATTTCGCTGCTGGCGAGTGGCAAGATCGATCTCGATCCGATACTCAATCGCGTCTCCCCGCTCAACCAATGGCACGAGGCGTTTGAGGAGATGCATTCCGGGGTAATTGTCAAAGGGGTGCTTAAGCCATGAGCCAGCGACTGAAAGACAAGGTGATCCTGGTGACCGGCTCGACCACCGGCATCGGGGAGGGCATGGCGAGGATCTTTACGCGCGAAGGCGCGAAGGTCATGATCCATGGAAGACGGAAAGATGCGGCGCAAAAATTGGCTGCTGAACTGGGCGAAGCAGCGTCCTTCAGTATCGGGGCGCTGGATGATCCGCAGGTACCCGCGCGGCTCATCGCGGAAACGATCGGCCATTTTGGACGGATCGATGGCCTGGTTAATAATGCCGCTGCAATCGTCCGGGGAAATATCGAGAAGACCGATGCGGAGTTATTCGACCGGACGGTCGCGGTCGACCTGAAGGCGCCATTTCTTCTTATTCAGGCCGCGCTTCCCCACTTCCGCAAACAGGGTACGGGCCGAGTGCTGAATATCGGGTCCATTAATGCTTATTGTGGAGAGCGCAATCAGTTTATCTACTCCATCTGCAAGGGTGGCTTGATGACGCTGACACGAAACCTCGCAGACGCACATGGAGCCGAAGGCATCCGGGTCAACCAGTTGAACGTCGGCTGGACTCTGACGCCGAATGAATTCGCCTTGAAGATGAAAGAGGGCTTGCCCGAGGATTGGCCCAGCAGGGTATCCAGGACATTTGCTCCCTCAGGCCGGCTGCTCTCGCCGGAAGACATCGCCTGGGCTGCGGTTTACTTTCTTTCCGATGAGGCCGCACTGATTAACGGCGCGGTTCTCGATGTGGAGCAATACCCCGTCATTGGCCGGAATCCGGTAAAGGAAAGCGCTGACGGAACGCTTTCATGAAGCCCAGGCTAGCCGCATTTCCGAAATGCTACATGGATGAGCTGTGCGTCCATCGCACTATGACTGTGTTCGAATGGATCGAGCTGGCCGCAACACTGGGCGTCGACGGACTCGAATTCTACGCGGGCTTCGTGGAAGACGATGAGACCTTTCTCAAGCAGGTGAAGGCCGCGCTGGAGAAGCACCATCTTGCCATGCCGATGCTTTGCTGCTCACCCGATTTCACTCAGCCCGATCCCCTTCTGTTGCAGGCAGAGATCGAGCGCGAGAAGCGGATGATCGAGATCACTGCTTTCTTTGGGGGGCGGTTTTGCCGTGTGCTCTCGGGTCAGCGCCGGCCCGAACTCACGCGGGAAAAGGGCGTCGCTCAGGTTGTCCGGGTGATCAAGAGCCTGCTCCCCTTTGCCCAGGAACACGGCGTGGTCATGACCATGGAGAACCACTACAAGGACAACTATTGGCAGTACCCGGAATTTGCGCAGAAGATGGACGTCTTCGCCGAGATTGTCGACCAGATCGATTCGCCCTGGTTCGGCGTCAACTACGATCCTTCGAACACCATCCTGGCCGGCGAAGATCCCCTGGTGCTGCTGGAACGGGTGAAGCACCGCGTCGTCACCATGCATGCCAGCGACCGCTATCTGAAGAGCGGAACCATTGAGGATCTGCGCAAAGAGGAAAACTCAGTCGGATACGCCAGCCGCCTCTCCCATGGAGTTATCGGCAAAGGCATGAACGATTACGACAAGATTTTTTCCGTACTGCATTCGGTTGGATTTAATTCCTGGGTTTCCATCGAAGATGGTTTGGACGGGATGGAGGAGTTGCGGGAATCGGTCCGTTTCCTCCGGACCAAGATAGATTGCCATTTCAAAGACTAAGCCTGGGAACGATCGCACAAGGATCAACCCTAGTTACCTTTGCGCGTCAGGGATATAAGTCCCACGACGCCGTGCTTGCAAGCTACGCTGTATGGGCGTGCGAAGGAATGATCTGATCAGGCAACTCTGCCAGCCGGTTCCTCAAACCCCTGGAGAAAAGAGCATCCAGCGAAAACAATCCCGCCCCGAAGATCAACACCATGAGCGAGGCAAAGAGAAAGGTGTAGGGATCAGCGACATAGAACTTTCCCGGATCAGAGAAGATAGAAACAAGCGCCGCACGGTCTGCTGTCCAATAAGCAACAAACATGTTTGCAGCCAGCAATAGGCCCGTCAGGCGAGACGCGAGCCCGATAATCAGCAATAAGCCACCGAAGAATTCCAGTCCGGCGATGAAGTGGGCATTCAACGAGGGAAACGGAATGTTAAGACTGGTGAAGAACCCTGTGACCTTCGCGATATGGTGCATCTTGCCCCACCCCGTACCCATAAATTGCCAGCCCCAGTAGAGCCGGACGGCCAGGAGAAAGGGTGATTGCAGGCTTGACAATTTCTCTGAAGTGGCATGATAGAGCTGAATGAGTCGTTTCATTTCGTCCTTCCGGCTTTAACGCGAATCACGCCCGCGCCCAACACAGTTCACGGCATTAGAGAAGCTGCAACGGAAATAGTTACAAGAGACGATGGATCCAGGCTAAGAGCTTCGAGAATGGGCAAAGTACCTGCGGCATTCGTCTATATACTCGAACGGTCCAAGCACATGCTCCGCGCTTGCACGTATCGAGAGGTCCGCAGATGCACGGGAAAAGAGATTGTATCTACTGCAAGGCGAGACGGAACCCTTTATCCTTCGCTGGAACCGTTCTGATTCTCCTGCTCAACCAAGCCACTCTCTGTATGGCCGCAAAGTCTCATGACTCATCGACCGACCGCGCCGCAATTTCCGCTGATTCGTCCATTGAGGCCGGGGGTAGCCGCTTGCGCATCGACTGGGAAGGTGCGGCGCCGGATCTGCCTAAAAGCACAATCGAGGAGCACATTCAAAAGGCCGCGCAGGCGGTCGCTGTCTACTATGGACGCTTCCCGGTTCCTTCGGCCCGTATCGTGGTGAATGTCTCGCCTGGCCAGAACGGCATGCTGCAGGGAACCACCTGGGGTGATGTCGACGGCTTCCCTGCGGTGACCCGTCTGCGCCTGGGCCAGCACACCACGGAGCAGCAACTGAATAGAGATTGGATCGCGACCCATGAGTTAGTACACATGTCGCTCGCTTCGTTGCCGGATGCGCAGCATTGGCTCGAAGAAGGGATCGCGACCTACGTCGAACCGATCGCGCGTGTGCAGGCGGGGCAACTGACGCCGGAGCGAATTTGGGGGGACATGGTAGCGGGCATGCGCAACGGGGAACCGCGGGAGGGCGACCGCGGCCTGGATCGAACTCACACCTGGGGGCGCACTTACTGGGGAGGGGCCTTGTTCTGCCTGATCGCAGATATCGAGATAAGGAAACAGACAGACAATGCCAGCGGACTACAGGATGCCCTCAGGGCAATCGTCGCTGCCGGCGGCACCATTGATAAGGACTGGCCAATCAGCCGTGTTCTGGCTATCGGCGATCGAGAGACGGGCACCTCGACGCTCGAGGATCTCTATACCAGCTGGAGCACAGCTCCAATTGCGGTAGACCTGCAGGCTCTCTGGGGGCAACTGGGAGTGCAAGTGGAAGGCGGCAAGGTGACGTTCGACAATAGCGCTCCTCTGGCCAGGCTTAGGATTGGCATCACGGCGGCTCCGCACGATCAGTGAGTTTCCTGGCAATCCGTCGAGCCAAAAGCTTTTTCCCGATCAGCGAAAAATGAGCAGCGACGAAAGCTTGTAACCTTCGCACTGCTACTTGCTCAAACATGCGCTACGAGATGAAGGGTTACGGCTCACCCGCTCTCGCAGGGCAAGACTCTCCACCCGCGCCCAGAAGTTTTTCGGGAGCGCACTCGGCATTCACAACGTCCAGCGCACCCGATGCGCGGCCCCAACTAAGAAAGGCATTGGATCATGAAAAATAATTCCGCACATAGCCTCGCCCTCGCCGCCGCGTTTGCCGGTTTGCTCGGCGGCACGACAGCCCGCTTGCATGCGCAGCCGACTGAGCAGAGCTCTACCGCGAGTGCATCCTCCCAAGCCGGTGTGTTGCTGATCGGGCAAAGCACCACGCCAAATACCACCAAGCACTCCTGCAAAGGCAAGAACGACTGCAAAGGTCAGGGTGGCGGCGCGGATCCTGGCAAGAACGCTTGCAAGGGTCAAGGTGGCTGCGCCACGGATGGCAGCACGCCTCCCGCGCCCGCCCCTGCTCCCCACGCGGCCTAGTACCAATCTGTGTTGGGGGCTTGAAATCGATCAAGCCTCCAACGTCTCTGTCTGCCTTACTCCAGGAGCTTACGATGCCAGCGAACCGATTCAACGGATTTACTAACTATGGCGTCGGTATCGGACTACGGGTACCTCATTACGATCACATCTTTTCCGAAAAGCCGGTAGTCGACTGGTTCGAGATCATTTCGGAGAACTACATGGTGGACGGCGGACGTCCGCTCAAGATGCTCGATCAAATTCTGGAGCAGTACAGGGTGGTTCAGCACGGCGTATCCATGTACTTTGGCTCGGCGCAGGCTCTCAATCGCGAACATCTGAGACGTCTAAAGGTTTTGACCAGGCGCACCAAAACGCCCTGGCTTTCTGATCACCTGTGCTGGGGCAGCGTGGATGGACGATACACGCATGATCTGCTGCCTCTGCCCTATACGTTTGAAGCGGTGCGCAACACCGCGGCGCGCATACGCCAGGTGCAAGACTTTCTGGAGATCCCCGTCGCCGTTGAGAACGTAAGCAGCTATGCCGAGTTCCATGAATCGAAGATGACAGAATGGGAGTTCCTTAATGAGGTGGTGCACGCGGCCGATTGCGGCATCCTGCTGGATGTGAACAATATCTACGTTTCCTCGCAGAATCATGGGTTTAATCCTATGGATTATGTGAACAGTGTCGAAGCGGGGCGGGTGGCTCAGATACACGTGGCCGGCCATTCCAAATTTGAGAAGTACACGCTCGACACGCATGATCATCCGGTGCTCGAACCTGTGTGGAAGTTATACGCGCGCGCCATTGAGCGCGTGGGTCCTACGGCGACGCTGCTCGAGTGGGACGACAATATTCCATCGTTCGACGAGGTGCATACGGAAGCGCTGAAAGCGAACCGCTACCTTGCTACTGCAGAGGCCGCGGCCTACACGGAACAGCCTGAGGAGGTCGGGGCATGAACCTTCTGGAACTGCAGCGGCGCATGTCGGAGGACGTGATGCGGCCGCTCACACCTGATTTTCAGATGCAGACGACGACCGAGGACGGATTGACTACGGACGAGATCGCCGCCGCTTACGTAAAGCCCAATGGCCGCCTTACCTCGTTTGAACGCCTTGAGATCTACAACCGGCAGTACTGGTTTCGTGTTATTGCCTCGGTGTCCGAAGACTTCCCGGCTCTCGAAGCGGTGCTCGGCTCGACGCGGTTCAATGCGCTGGTGTTGGCCTATCTGCGGGAGAATCCCTCGACCTCATTTACTCTGCGCGACTTAGGAGCGAAGCTGCCGGACTGGCTGGTCAATCATCCAGAATTCGCCGCGGCGCGGCACCCGCTTGCGGTGGATGTCGCCCGCCTCGAATGGGCTTACGTGGAGGCTTTTGATGGTGCGAGCCTCCCTCCTGTCTGCACTGCTGACCTCGCCGGCATGGGGGCAGACTGGAGGTTGCGTCTGCAACCGCACCTGCAACTGCTGCAGCTGCGTTATCCGGTAGATGAGATTGTGCTTGCAGTTCGCAAACAGACCCCGGAGGGGGACATCGTAAGCAATGCCGCGCTCAAGCGGAAGGAGACCCTGCGCGCGGGCCTGCCTCGCATGCGTCGCTCTACGGTTCACCTCGCTGTGCATCGGTTTGATCATTCTGTCTACTATCGGCGTATCGACCGCGAAGCGTTCTTGCTGCTGAGTGCACTCAGCAGGGGTGACTCGATCGCGAGGGCAATCAGCACCGCCTTCGCGCGGAGCAGGCTTGGCCGCGATAAGCAGATAAGCAAGGTTCACGAGTATTTCGCGCACGCATCCGAGCTGGGCTGGTTCTGCCTACACAGGTGATCGATCACAACCTCTCAGAGAAAAACTTACCATCGAGTATCCGGGCCGGACATGAAATGCCATGGCAAATCACCCGCGTGTTCCTACACGCCACGCGGTAGAGATGGGGGTGGATAAGGGAAACGTCCTTCCTGCCGGAAATCCGAGAGGAAGCCCCCACCCGTCGCTATAATGCTCTACAGCGAGCAAGCGGCCGCTTGTATGGTAGGGACTTTGTTGCCGGAGTCTGGCTCTTCTTCTAAACCGGTACATTCCAAGGGCGAGTTGCGGCACATCCTCCCTCGCGAAGATGGCCGTACTCGTGGCGTCATCGCCTGGTCCAGCTTCTTCTTCGCCGTGCTGCAAAGTATTTGCACGCTGTTTCTTGCGCTTAGCGGCGTCCGTTTGGTGATTGGGATAGGTTCGGTGGCGTTGAGCGCCGGCATTGCGGCGACCTTAGATAAACTGCACGCAAACTGGATTCGATTACCAATGATGGGTCTCGCGCTTCTGGGCTCATTGTTGAACGTGGCGGTTCTTTTGCAACTTCGCAGCCTGCGCAACCGTCCGGCTTCACGCTGGCGCCAACGCCCGTTGAGCTCAAAAGAGGTCCGGATGGAACGTATCCAGTGGGTATTATCCTTGGCGACTCTTATTCTCATCACAATCGAAGAATGGTTACACATGAACCGGTTCCATAATCTGTAGCGGCCATACATCTGACGTCCAATCCATTCATCTCCTCGCGGCCTGGAAGACATTCACAACAGATTCTCAGTCGAGCGCTGGAAGGTGTAACCTTTTGGCTCCGTTCGACTCTCATGAAAGAAATCTAGCGATTTGAGAGGGTCCCTGGCTCCCTCAACCGTTTGGGCCCTCCCCAGGCAGGCGCGATCGCGCTTTGGCGATCTCAGCATTCACCGTTTAATCATATGGAGACCACCTTGCGATCAAAACTATTTTTCAGGCTTCTCGTGCTTGTCGTCATCTCAGCTTCCTTCTCGAGCTTGAGTGTTTTCGCTCAGACGGTGAAGGGTCTACAGCCGGGCGAAAAGGCGCCAGGTTTCGCACTTCAGGATCAGAACGGTAAGCAGCAAAGCCTCTCTACGCTTGCAGGACGCAACGGGCTGCTGCTGCTTTTCTTCCGCTCGGCGGACTGGTGTCCCTTCTGCAAGGGACAGCTGGCTGATCTTGAAGGCATGCAAAAGGCGTTCGCTGCCAAGGGGATCAACGTTGCTGCCGTAAGCTATGACTCGCCGGCAATTCTAGAGGATTTCGCCAAGCGCCGCCTGATCACGTATCCGTTGCTTTCCGATACTTCTTCGTCGGTCATCGATGCCTTCGGAATTCGCAACCAGGAGGCCACCGGGATGCAGAAGGGTATTCCTTACCCGGGTTACTACCTGATCGACCGGCAAGGAACGATCGAGAAGCGCTTCTTCGAAACCGCCTACTACAATCGATTGACTGCAAGCAGCCTGTATAACAACCTTTTCGGCAACTACGCGCTTCCCGCACCTTCCAAAACATTACCCTCGACCCCCTATGTAGCCATCCAGACCATACAATCCGATGTCGAGGTCACGCCCGGCGCTGTCTTCCAGCTTGCCGTGGCGATCATGCCGGGGCCTAACACTCACATTTACGCGCCCGGCGCTGAAAAGCTGAACTATCATGTCGCTTCGCTCACGATTACTCCGTCCACGTTGTATACCGTGGGAGCGATAAGCTACCCCGAATCAGAAATGATGACGTTTCCCGAACTTGCCCAGACGGTACCTGTCTACACCGGCAGGACGGTGCTGACGACCTCGATCGCCGCTACCGTTAACAAGGAGACACTGCAGGTTTTTGCCGCGGATCCCACTCTACCCATCAAGGGCACGGTCAATTATCAGTCCTGCACGCCGAAGGTCTGCTTTCCGCCGGTGAGCGTTCCCGTTGCATGGAACATTCATCTGCGGCCGCTTGATTCCGAGCGTGTACCTGAAGCCATGCAACACAAGTAAGAAAACCAGCCTACTGTGCTTTCGGTAACCATTGGGGCCTCGCCGGCTCCAATGGAGGTTTATTCCAGCAAGCTCCGATGGATCCCCTTGGGTTTGTATCGAGCAAAGTGTTTTACCGGGGAGCCGATTCCTCCGTCGAGCTTGCCTGGGAGCAGTGCTGCGGTCATCGCTATCGATTGGCTGGATAGGCTGATTTGGTTCTTTTGCGCGGTGCCCGAGCCAGGACGTTTTTTTTTGCGGAGGGCAGTCCTGAAGGAGTTGGTGGGCAGCGAGGGACTCGAACCCCCGACATCCTGCTTGTAAGGCAGGCGCTCTAACCAACTGAGCTAGCCGCCCAACTGGAACGATGGTAACACGATCGCTGCGATCGGGCAGACAGCCTGCATGTCATGAAAGCCAACCGGCGTTAATTACCAAACGACAACGCGATCGGCGTATTATGAGCCGAACCTAACTAAACAACATGAAGGAGGGACTATGGGCCTACTCGACGCCTTGACATCGATTGCCGGTGGAGCTTCGCCGGAACACAACGGTGTAGCCGACGCACTCAGCCAGGTGATGCAGGAGCATCCCGGTGGAATGGATGGGATTCTGAATCAGTTAAAGCAAAACGGCCTCGCCGATCAGGTGCAGTCCTGGGTGAACCCGGGAGAAAACAAAGCCATCAGCCCGGACCAGGTGCAACAGGGCTTCGGTAACCAGGCTGTCGAAGCCATTGCGCAGCGCGCGGGGATCTCCCCGGCGGTGGCGAGCGGGATCATCGCCGTGGTTCTTCCCCTGGTCGTCTCCCACCTCTCTGGGAATAGTGGACAAACGACGGAAGCCGGTGGCCTGGCAGGCCTGGCATCCAAAATGTTCGGCAGCAAAGCCTAGACGTGGAACCTGGGAGCTCGGCCGCTTTCAAGCCGACCGAGCTCGTTCTCTCTCATGAGGCGTCTGCCGCCTCGGCTTGTTAAATTTATAGAGAAGGAATACAAGTCAACGCGGCAGCGAAGGGGCGGTAGGTTTTGAACAGGCAGGAGATTCCATCACCAGCGAGCCCGGGGGCCGCTTCGAGCGACAAGAAGGGCCGTCTCACCATCGGCGTCGACCTGGGGGGCACGAACCTGCGCATCGCTGCCTTCGATACTGAATGGAACCGGCTGGCTTATATCAACCTGCCCACTCGCGTCAGCGAAGGCCCCGATGCGGTGGTGGGCGATATGTGCGACGCGATCCGCCGCGTGCTGGAGCAGTGCCCCCAGCAGCTGGTGGGTGTCGGTATCGGGGCGCCCGGCCCGCTGGAATTGCCTTCGGGAAAATTCCACCGGCCCCCTAATCTGCCTGGCTTCGATGCTTTCCTTTTAAAAGATGCGATGGAGTCGAAGCTGCAGACGCCCGTGATCGTGGAAAAGGACGCCAATGCAGCGGCGCTGGCGGAGTGGAAGAGTGGAGTGGGCAAGGAGATGCCAGGCGATTCGATGTGCATGCTGACCCTGGGCACAGGCGTGGGCGCCGGCATCGTTCTGAATAGAAAAATCTGGCACGGCATGATTGGCATGGGCGGGGAGGGCGGACACATCCCGCTGGTTGAAAATGGCTTCCCGTGCGGTTGCGGCGGCCGCGGGTGCCTGGAACAATATGCTTCTGCAACCGCCATCTGCCGGGCGGCGAACCGGGCTGCGGCTCGCGGCGGGGCTGATCGTATCGCCAAACTCATCGCCCGGCGCATCGAAGAGAAGTCTGAATTTACCGCGCGCGATCTGGCCGGCCTGGCCCGGGAAGGAGATGAGGCTTCACGCCAGATTTTTGCCGACGCGGGCAAGTACCTGGGAATGGGCCTGGCTATGCTCGCGAATGTGTTCAACCTGCCGCTCTATGTGATCGGTGGCGGAGTGGTGAGTGGTTGGGACCTGTTTGCGCCACGGATGTTCGAAGAACTGCGTCGCCTGAGCTACATCTATGGGCTCACTGAACCCGGGGCGGATGAGGGGTTCACGACGGGCAAGACCTACGTCGTCCCTGCGGCCACTGGCCCGGACGCGGGGTTGCTGGGGGCGGCGATGCTGCCCTACCTCGAAGCCGGCACGCTGTGATGTTCCTGCTTGTATGGACGTGCCCCAGCGGCCTAAGGGCCGATGGATTTTGGCTTGGACGTCCGGGCCAGACTGGAGGGGAGGGTGGTGCATCCATGGGGTATTGGCTAGTGGCTGAAAGAATCGTTAGGTGAGTGCCGTGGTATCCCACTCAAGCCAAAACCGGGCTTGAATGGGGCACCCAGCGGTGGTTGAAAATCAAGCAATCAAAAAAGGGCCGTTCGATCGGATGGGTAGAAGGAAACAGCCGGTCCCCGTTTGACTTCGCTCAGGCAGGCTCTCAGGTTGACGATTTTGACGAAACACATCCTAAACAAGCTAGCGATTACGGGACGATGTCCTGGATAACGTTCAGCTGTCCCTCCGGGATTCAATGGAAATCTTCGCGGCAGATGAGTGGAGGGTCAGCTTGCAGGCGCCGGTAACGGCAGCTCCTTGTGCACAGAGCCTCTGTACCCGTAGTAGGCGATGTATATGTAGCAGAGCGCGGGCAGAATGAAGGCGTGGTGAATGCCGATGCGGTCCGCCAGCGCGCCTTCAGCCAAGGGGATAATCGCTCCACCGACGATCGCCTGCACCAACAGGCCAGAACCCTTGGCGGTGAGCGGCCCCAGCCCATCTACACCCAAAGCAAAGATGCTGGGGAACATTACGGAATTGAAGAGCCCCACGCAAATAATGGTGCCCATCGCCAGCCAGCCGGTGCTGAGCATAGAAGTCACCACCAGGATGCAGGCTACTACCGCAACCGTGCCGAGCACCGCTCGCGTTGGTAACTTCTGCAGTCCGGCCGCGCCGATGAAGCGGCCGATCATGGCCCCTAACCAATAAAGTGAAACCAGACCAGCGGCGGTTTTGACACTCATGTTGCCGATATCAGGCTGGGTAAAGTAGTTGATGAGAAAGCTTCCGATCGATACCTCAGCCCCGACGTAGAGGAAAATTCCCAGCGCACCCAAGACCAACTGCCGCTGCTTCCACAAGTCTCTGGCGGCAGTATCGGTGTCCCCCATGGGTCGGAATTCCCGGGTGGTTTCGATCTTGGGCAAGTTGAACATGGCGATCGCGAGCGCCAGTACGGTGAGCGCCAGAGCGATGCCGATATAGGGAATCTTCACGCTAGAGGCTTCCTGCTGATGGTAAGCCAGCAAGGCCGGGCCGGAGAGTTGCTTCAGCTGGCTTGACGACAACGGCGCCGCAGCCAGAATGAGTATTCCGCCGACGTAGGGAGCAATCGTTGTTCCCAGCGAATTGAATGCCTGGGTAAGATTGAGACGGCTGGATGCCGTGCGCGAAGGACCAAGCACGGTGACATACGGGTTGGCAGCCACTTGCAAGGCGGTGACACCCGTAGCCAGCACGATGAGCGCGGCCAAAAAGAGTTCAAACGACGGAACGTTGGCCGCCGGCACAAACAGCAACGCTCCGACCGCCATTACCAACAAGCCGACCACCATGGTCTTCTTGTATCCGATTTTCTCGATCACCATGGCGGAGGGTATGGCAAAGACGAAATAAGCGCCGAAGAATGCGGACTGGATCAACATCACTCGCGCATAGGTCAGCTCGAAAATTGACTTCAGGTGGGGAACGAGAATGTCGTTCAGCGCGGTGAGAAAGCCCCACACGAAGAACAATGTGGTCACCATCGCCATGGCGCGGTAATTGCTTGGGTGGTCGCTGCTGGTGACTGAGGTCTTGGTTACGGCTGCTTGAACCATGAAGTATGAGCTCCGCCGGTTTCTGTGGTCCGTCTCGAACCGGGGCGGATCAGCATAGTTTGGATGCAAACCGGCAATGACGGTCGCACGCCCAAAGTTAACACAGGGCTGCTCCGGGACGGAATGCGCAGATGGGTTCTTTGCGCTGCGGTCAGGATGACGATTCTGTGGGAGAACTCACGGAACGGAGACCTTTGTGAGGGAGCCGGGGCGCACAGCAGGTCCCTCCACTACGCTTCGCTTCGGTCGGGATGACAAAGTGGAGGGTGGTGCATCCATGGGGACTTGGCTAGTGGCTGAAAGAATCGCTAGGTGAGTGCTGTTGTATCCCACTCAAGCCCCACGGCGTGCCGGGGCAGGCAAAACCGGGCTTGAATGGGGCACCCAGCGGTTGTTGAAGCATCAAAAAAGTCACAGCCTCTCTGGATGAAGATCTGCGGTTTGTTTTGGACCTGACTCAGCCAACGACAACCCGCGCCATTGCCAGCTCCAGGATCTCGCTGGTGAAAAGAAGGTCGGTGGTCTGCTTGCTGCGCTTGCGGTAAAGCGCTGTGGTCTCGCAGAGAGCTACGATGTCTTCCACCTCTGCGGGGTTGATCACGCTCTCGAGAATGCGCTCGCAGAAGGAATGCTCGTCGATGCCGTGCAGGATGAAGCCGCGGCGCTTGGCCTCGGTAAGGTAAAAGCTGGTCACTTCGGCGAGCATTTGCTGGGCGTCTTCCGGAATTTCTTCGCGATGCGCCTTGCCCACCCTGGCTCCCGGCAGCACCAGCTTGATGCCAAAGATGTTGTCCAGCTCGCTGTTGGCCTCGAAGGACACCGTGGTGGCAGCGACCAGAACATTTTGCCGCTCAGAGGTGGTTTCAATCAGCGCGTCGAGCTCGGTGAGAACCTCCGGGTCACCCTGCTGGTAGGCAAGGTCGATCCGGGGCAGCAACAACATCACCTTTTGCCATTTGTAGCTGCGCACCAGGCTCTTTGCTTTGGCTAAGGCATCGCTGTCCCGGGGATTGAACACCGTGACCACCCGGTCCATCCCGGCCAGTTGCGCGATCCTCTGCGCCAGGCTCTTCTTGCCGGTCTGGTTGGGACCGATGATCAGTACCTCGTTGCCGATCTTCAGGTCCTGATACGCAGCGGGATTACGCGCGCGGTCGATCAGGTCAGCGATACTGCTGAGCAACTCGTCCATGCCCGCCACCCGGGGCCGAAGCGTGCTCACCAATTCGTCTTCCAGGCTTAGATCGATGCGCTCCTTGCGCTTGCGATACTCGGTGATGAACTCGATGAATGCCGGCAAAGCGGCGACCGAACCGACGAATACAGCAAAGACCAACACCTGCTCGGTAATCAGAAGCGCCGAGGTGTTGCCTGCCATCGGGTCGTACATATGGGCAGCATAGCAGGGCGCCCGGTCACCCGAATTTCCTGTACGTTGCACCGGACGCAACCACGTGTGCGGCTTTCGTTAAGGAAAGCCGCATGAAGGTTCGCCAACGCCGACTAACTACACAGGAAATTCGGGGTCAAGGGTTATCTTCGACGTTACCCGTAACCAAAGATCAATGCTCTGCGGCGAGGGGCTCCACTAGACTTCATAAGGCGTGGGAACCCTTCCAAGCATGCAGCAAACGAGCCCGACCCGGGCCCTCGCCAGATGGGTTGGAGTGGCTCTGCTGAGTGCTTTGTTTTGCGCTTCAGCGGGGGCGGAAAGCGCCAACATGGCCCAGCTCCCGGGCAACACCAGCCGCAGTGCGCGACCGGAGCTTGACCGGGGCCGTGCGCCCGATAGCCTGCCCCAGGAACACATCCTTATGATGTTGCGGCGCAGTGAGCCACAAGAGCAGGCGCTGGAGCAGTTCATCGCGCGGCAGTACGACCCTCGCTCTCCTGACTTTCATCGCTGGCTTACGCCGCAGCAATTCGGGGCGGAGTTCGGGCCTTCGAGCGGCGATATCCGCAAGGTCACCCAGTGGCTCACGCAGCAGGGGTTCCGGCTGAACAGCGTACCCGCCGGCGGCCTTTTTGTGGACTTCAGCGGCACTGCGGGCCAGGTGGCGCAGGCGTTCCACACCGAGATCCATCACTATCGCGTCCACGGGGAAGACCATTACGCCAACGCCAGCGATCCCTATATTCCGGCTGCCCTGGCCCCGATCGTCTCCGGCTTCCGGGCCCTCAACGACTTCCATCCCCACCCGTCGGTCCACCATATTGGCGTGGCCCATTTGGATCGGAGCAGGGGAAGGTGGTCGCGCTCGAACGGGGAGGGCTCGCATCTGACCTCGGCGGCGAACGCCCTCTTTATCACCGGGCCAAGGGATTTCGCGAAGATTTACGGGGTCGACCAGGTATGGAAGGAGCGGGTGGATGCACGGTCGTGGGCGCCCGCCCTAGTCGGTACCGGGCAGACCATCGGCGTGGTGGGAGAGGTCAACCTGGACAGCGCCGATATCCAGAGCTTTCGCGATTCGTTCGGGATCACCGCGCTCGGCCCCAACGGGTCGGTACAGATGGAGAACCCGCCCGCGAGCGTATGCGCTGCGCCTGACCCTACTGATAACGAACCGGAGGGGTATCTCGACGCGGAATGGTCCGGAGCCATGGCGCCGGACGCTACGGTGGACTTTGTGGCGTGCGGACGACAGGGGGTCACCTCGGGTGCCGATCTGGCCGCGGCTTACATTATTCAAGACCCCGCCCACGTGAAACGGATCTCCGTGCTCAGCACCAGCTACGGCGATTGCGAGGCCCAACCCCAGAGTGAGGCCAACCAGTTCTACGTTTCCCTTTGGCAGCAGGCCGCAGCCGAAGGAATTACGGTCGTGGTCGCGTCTGGCGATACCGGCGGTGACGGCTGCCAGTATGTCGGAGCCTACGCTACAGACGGCATCTCGGTGGTCAACGAAGCCTCTACGCCTTACAACATTGCGGCCGGGGGAACCGATTTCAGCGATGTATTCAGTGGAACCACCAGCACCTATTGGTCCGCGGTCAACGGCCCCAACTTCGTGAGCGCGCAATCGTATATTCCGGAAATGACGTGGAACGAAAGCTGCGCCAGTCCCCTGGTGCTGGCCTATTTTGGCCAGGGCTTCGATAGCAGCTGGGGGCCCAATGGATTCTGTACCTGGGCGGCGCAACAGCCGTACGATCCTACGACCGGCTTCTCCCCCTATGCGAATGCCTGGGCGGGGAGCGGCGGACAGAGTATTGTGTCGGCCCGGCCGGCGTGGCAGGCCGGCGTCCCAGGGATTCCGCAGCAGGGCGGCCGGGCGGTTCCGGATATCTCCATGTTTGCCTCCGGAGGCGACACCTGGTCCCAGACGCTGATCCTGTGCGATTCAGCCCTGGCTGGAATGCCGGCGGGCACCGCGTGTGATTACTCTAACGATAATGATGTCTACGCCAACTATGGCGGGGGTACTTCGTTCGTTGCTCCGGCCTTCGCCGGCATCATGGCGTTAATTAACCAAAAGAGCGGCGATCGCCAGGGGCAAGCCAACTATGTTCTCTACCCGCTGGCCGCGGAACAGTATGTCAGCTATGGCAGTCCCACCCAGCCCAGCCTGGCGAATTGTGCGGCTTACCTGGGTCCCCAGGCGCTCAGCGGGTGCTACTTCCATGACATCAGCGCTACGCCGACCCGGGGGGGTGCGCCGTCCACTCCATTTATCACCGGCACCACTTCTGTACCGTGCACCGGCACCGCGACCAGCGTGGGGACGTTCACCGACAGCAACACAAATCCGCCTTCCAACAATGAAAACTGTTACGGATACCAAATCACTGTCACCGCCAATGGTGACTCGGTGACCAACACACCGGACTACTACGGGGTGCTGAGCACGGGGGATAATGCAGCTTCTCCTGCTTTCACGGCCGGTCCGGGCTACGATATGGCCACCGGCCTGGGCAGCCCGAACGTCTACAGCCTGGTCAACGCCCCGCAGTGGTCGGGCGGTGGCCTGGCGACCTATATCACTGTGGCGCTAAGCCAACCGATCATCGCTGCGGGGCAAAGTGTAACTTTGCTGGCGACTGTAGAGGACCAGGGACGGCTGCCGGTCCTGGGGGGCACGGTTACCTTCTACTCGGGGAATACGGTTTTGGGTTCGGTGACCAACCAATGCTCGCTGCGGGGGATCTTTGGTCTGCAGGTGAACGGGTCAACCCTGGGAGGAGACGGCACCTACCCAAATATAGTTGCCTCGTACGCGGGAGGCGCGCAACGGTGCCGGCTACAAACCGCAAACTACTATGGCTCGCAATCGGCCCCGGCCACGGTTGTGTTGAGCCAGGGACGGCCAGGATGGCTTTCTCCGCCACTCCGGGCCGATGTGCCGGGCGCGCTGGGGCTGAGGTAAAAATAATCTTTCTGAAGAATACGGCAATGGGGAATACCCTCTACGACTTGTCGCATGCGTATGCTTCCAACATACTGATGGATACGGATGAGCAAATGAAGCCGGGCGGGGCCATCTATTCAGCTGAATTTGAACTTGTGCTGGCCTGCCTTCGCTGGCCGCAGGAAACCGTCGACGGCGATCGCATCCGGACGCTTGCCCAGCAGCCAATCCGCTGGTCGCACCTGCTCGAGATCGTCGACCATCATAAGGTAGTGCCGCTCTTCTCTCGCAACCTGAACACCTTCGCGCCCGGCTACATGCCGGACGAGCAGGCCGCAGCACTGCGTGCCCGCAGCGCGGCCAATGCCCACCTTTGCCTGAGCCGCACCGCGCATCTGGTCGGTTTGCATCGGCTCTTCGGTGAGCAGCAAATCGATCTCAGGATCTTCAAGGGCATCCCTTTGGCCATCGCCGCCTTTCAGGATCCTGCGCTGCGCGATGCCGGTGACATCGATCTGCTGGTCGCGGAGAAGGACATCTTCAGAGCCGGGGAGATTCTCGAAACGCAAGGCTATGTGCGTTTCGAGCCGCAGGCGCGGCTGACCCCACGGCGGCTGCGATCGTACCAGGCGCACCAGAAAGATTTTTCCTATGAACACCCCACGACGGGCATAATCGTCGATCTCCATTGGCGGCTTTTCCGAAACTCGTTCCTGCCCGCCAACGCTCGCCTGCAGGAGGTTGGTGAGGACTGGATCCACGTGGGTTCCGAGCGTATTCCGACGCTACCCGCGCAACGCCTGTTGCTCTATCTCTGCGTGCATGGAGCACTCGATGGTTGGCTGCGGCTGAAATGGCTCGCGGATATCGGCGCGCTGCTGAACATCATGAGCCCGGAGCAACTTTCGTCTGCGGCGACAGCCGCAGTCAAGCAACAAGCGCTGGCCCAATTGAGCGCCGCCATGATTCTTTGCGGCGATTTCTGGGGTACGCCCCACACGCGCTACCAAAGGAGATTCTCGACCGGAACGATCGCAGAGTCGCGCAGAGTCTGCGCTTCGCGAAACGGCTGATAACCTCAAACCGATATCGTCCGATACGAGAACGGATAGCCTCTCCACGGTGGTTTCTCAACGAATTCCGGGTTAACAGCTCTCCGCGTTATCGCCTGGATCTGATCCAACGATCTCTCTTTCGCCCGCGTATCTGGAACACGTTTGATCTGCCGGACGCACTCTTCCCTGTTTACGGACTGCTCAGTCCTTTCGAGTGGTTAGCCTTTCACCTGCGGCATCGTTTGGCCATGCTCGACCGGGCCCTGGGGCCCAAGCGGGAACTCCCGGCCCATGCAGCACACCGCACTCCGTTGACTCGTGCGCTTTTCCGCCGGCTGATGCAACTGCCGGCAGCCGACATAGCCCTGGCCATCGAAGCCGTGTGTATGCTCACCTTTTTTCGCGTTGCGCTCAACTTTCTCCCGGTGCAAAGGCTCACTGTGTGGATGGGCAAAGCCGCACAATCCTCGCTTGCGCAAGCAGAACCGGCGCAGACGCTTCGCCGCATTGAGTGGTCTATCGACGCGGTCGTGCGTCACGTTCCTTTTACCTTCGTCTGTTTTCCTCAATGCCTTGCCGCGTACTTCATGCTGCGCCGCCGCCACATCGCCAGCAAACTCTTCTATGGGGTCACGCGCGATGCGGATCAGCTGAAGGCTCACACCTGGGTAAAAGTGGGAGATCGCACGGTGGTGGGCGGCGAGCTCGAGTCGCGCTTCACCGTCCTCACCACCTTTCCTTGAACGACCTGGAACGGTCTAATCGTCCAGTAACCATTTCTCCACTGCGTCCAGGGTCGACTCCAGGTGGTCGAGCCCCCAGGGACGGATCAGTCGATACGCTTTGGCATGCGATAGCACCCGGCCGCAGCGCAGAAAGTTTTCCTGCCGCTGGCCCGTCGCCTCCAACACGTAAGCCTGGTGCGTGAGATTCATCAACGATGGGAGTGCCTTCACCGGGGGTATCTCTTCTATGCGTGGGGACGAAGACAATTCCTCATTGCCCTCAAGAAAGACCAGTCTGCGAATTGGTTCTCGCTTCTCCGCCGTCTCCAGCGGCAGGCGATATTTGTCGTCTTCACGGAACACCCGTTCCAGTCCTTCTGCTTGCCTTCCCAGATGCTGTAAAGAATTGCGCCACAGCTTCAGCCAGGGAGCGGACGGGATCACCATCAACTGATCTGCCGGAGCAGGATCGATGAGGCAGACGTCATCGGCCAGCACGCGCAATCCCCGTTGCGCCAGATGCGCGGCTAGAGATGACTTTCCCTGGCCGGAGCGGGCCAGAAAGGCGATCACCCCCTGGCGGCCGTTTACGGGCTCGCTGCTGACCGCGCTGGCATGTAAGGGAAGCAATCCGCGCTGCTGGCACAACACGACGAAGATGGTGCCTAGCAGCCAGGCACGCACATCAAGTGGACAAGCACCGGCCTCAAGGCTGACGACAATCTCCCGCCCATTGGTGACGAGATAACGTCCGACGCCGTGGATGCGGAGGAGGTATTGCGATGCAGTCGCGAAGCAGTCGGGATCTAGCTCGACGGCGCCGGGCAGATGATCCGCGACCTCGCCCAATCGGATCGTGACCGGATGCGGAGTGGCCCCCTGGTGTTGTATGAGGGGTAATTCCGGGAGCACTATTTCAGAGAAAAAGGTAATACCACCGAGGAGGTACACTCCAGCCGCCTTTATCATTCACTATCCCCAGAAAGAGTCAGCCACGTCCATTGCGAGTTAACCTTTCAGTGGTATCCAACCGGCACTGCAGGGTTTAGTATCTACTCTAGTAACTATCACGTGGAGGAACGCATTGACGCTGGTTACCTCCTGCGTTACGCTCTAGCTGTACCGGGTGGCAGGAGCGTTAGTTTCAAATTCACGGGGTCCAGGGAGTTTTCAATGATGAGCTACGACGCTAACGATCACGGCGCATCTGACCAGGTTGCAGGCCAGGCGAAGAAGCCGTGGGTCACTCCGTCGCTCGAAATAATCGCCCTAGAAAGTGCGGAGGGTGGCACTAAACCCTCGCACTCCGATGGAGCCGGTGGTCATTTTCAACGTCCTAAATCGTAGGTCATTGCACTCCCATAGCTATGGAGAGTCGCCTTCATCCGAAGACTTCTCATTCGAGAAGTTACCGCAGAATTAAAATCCCAAATTGACCACTCCATCCGATCGGATCCCAGGACACTCAGGATCGGAGAAATGCGCTAATTTCGTCGTATGAGTGCAATCGCGGGAATCTGGTCGTTTGATGGCGGAGTTCCCGTCTCCGCAGCCTGCCGCGACATGCTCCAGGCGCTCAGCGTGTACGGCAACGATGACTGCGCGCAGTTCACCGGACCGTCGATTGCCATGGGCCGCTGCCTTCTGCGGCTTCTCCCCGAAGATTGCTTCGATCGCCAGCCGCTTTCGGCCGGCGGTGTCACCTCGCTGGTGGCGGATATACGGCTGGACAATCGCGCCGAGCTGGAGGCCGAATTAAGTCTCTCCTGGCAACAGGCTGCGAAAATGGCCGACAGCGATCTGCTGTTAGCGGCGTGGCAGCGTTGGCACGAACAGTGCGTTGACCATCTTTCCGGCGCCTTCAGCTTCGCGGTGTGGAACCAGCAGGAACAACATCTCTTCCTGGCCCGCGATCACACCGGAGAACGTCCGCTCTTCTACGCTTCCACGGCCAATTGCTTTGCCTTTGCATCCATGCCCAAGGGCCTCCACCGCCTGCCATTTGTGGGCGCGGAGGTGGACGAGGATTACATCGCCCGCTATCTCGTCCTGGCCAACATGCCGATCGAGCAAACCATCTTTCGCAACCTGCAGCGTCTGCCCTCGGGATGCTCGCTCAGCATCCGTCGTGAGCAGACCACGCTCACGCGTTACTGGCGCACCGGCCAACTGCAGGACCTTCGCCTGGGCTCGCCGGAAGAGTATCTCGATTGTTTCCGGGAACGGTTTGATGCCGCGGTACGCTCGCGTCTGCGTACCCGCGGGGGCATTGGCGCACAATTAAGCGGCGGGTTGGATAGTGGGGCGGTTGCGGCCACTGCGGCGCGATTGCTGGGGGCTGAGGGCCGCGAGATCACTTGCTTTACCGCCGTGCCTCGTCCCGGCTTTGCCGGCTCGGGCAGCAAGACTCACTTTGAGGATGAGGGAGCGCCCGCGGCCGAAGTAGCCGCGCTCTATCCCAACATGCGCCACGTGCTGGTGGACTCCAGCGGGACATCGTTTCTTGACATCCTGGATCACAATAACAATCTCTACGACCACCCCTGCTTCGGGCCCAGTAACGAGGTCTGGTCGAACGCCATCTTAGACCGGGCGCGGGCGAGCGGAATTACCGTGCTGCTCAATGGAAATTGCGGCAATTCAACCCTCAGCTATGAGGGCATGGCTGCCTTCTCGACCTGGTTTCGCTCCGGCCAGTGGGGAACGCTGGCGCGGGTAGCGCGGGAGGTCACGAGCAGGCGAAGCGCCTCGCTACGCTCGATTGTTCGTAATGCGGTGTGGCCGTCACTTCCCTTCTGGCTGCGCAGCGTTACCGATCCTCATATGCGCGGCTTCTCGCTCGACTACAGCATCCTGCATCCTGAGATAGCCCAGCGTCTTGATCTGGAGCGCATTGCCTTTCGCGATCTGAACCGGAATTCTCCTGACGGCCGCACTATGCTGCGCACGCTGCTTGAGTATGGCGATATAGCCGACACTCCGATCGCGGCCCAGGGGGGATGGCAGCTGGATTTTCGCGATCCTACGTATGACCGCCGCGTGGTCGAGTTCTGCCTTACTGTGCCGCTGGAAGAGTTTCTCCGCGGTGGCCAGTTGCGTTCCCTCGTCCGGCGGGCCATGGTGGGCCGATTGCCGGCCAGCACGTTGCAACGCACGCAACGGGGCCGTCAATCCGCGGATTGGTACGTGAATGTGGGAGCGGTCCGCGGCCGCATGGCGGCGGAGGTGGAGCGGTTGCAGAGCTCTCCGTTGGCAAGCCGCATGCTTGACCTGACGCGCATGCGCTCACTGATTGAAAACTGGCCCAGCAGTGGCTTTGAACGGCTGGATGTAAACCGCTCACATCACATCGCGCTCACTCGTGGTTTCTCGGTGGGCCGATTTCTGATGCAGTACGACCCGGATAAAACAGCGCTCAAGTGTTAGTGCAGGGCTCAAGGTGCCGCGTGAGAACCCAACTACAAATCGACGGTGGTCCTCGTTGTACTAACTCTGTCCATTCATCCACACGATCGATCGAGTGCCGTGGTATCCCACTCAAGCCAAAATACGGCTTGAATGGGGCACCCAGCCTTTGCTGCTGGTACGGGGAGTGGCCTCTTCAACGCGCAGTAAGTTGGGCCGTTCAATAGGCCGCGTTAGGAGGCCGCGGTTACGATCACGGTCACCGCAATTGCGTGGGAGATGGTTGTACCTTGGGCGCCCGTCACCACGATGGTGTAGGTGCCGGCCGCAGTTGGATTAGAACTAGACGTGGGTGGGGGCGTCGGAGTCGGAGTGGGGGTTGGCGTCGGCGATGAGCTCCCACCGCCGCAGCCGATGCCGCCGGCGAGAACCGCCAGAACCACCAGGCTGAGCAAGGCGCGCCATCTCCGCCGCCGTGCCGGAAGACCCAAGAGGAAGACACAAGCCAGGGTGGCTCCCCCACTGGCGGCGAACCAACCGATGCGCCGGGTAGAAAGAGCGGCAGACTTAACCGCGCTGCCGGCCGGGGTGGAGGCAACGATGGTAAGCGTCGCCGTGGTGTTTCCGTTCACGGTGACCGAGGTGGGATTGAGGCTGCAGGTCATTCCGGTGGGACCGCTGCAGGCGAGGCCGACGGAGGCGTTGAAGCCATTGATGGAACCGAGGTTCAGCGTTGCCGTGCCGGTCGCGCCCGAGGCTACGGTTACGACCGGTGTTAGCGCCACCATGGAAAAGTCGGACAGCGGATTGGAAAGAGAGACGGTGGTTTGGGATTGGGTATAGACAGTGTCTCCGGAATACGTAATCGCCACAGTGTTGTTGCCCTGGGGCAAAGAGGCATTTACGTTGTCAAAGAAATAGTTCGCCGTCGAGGTGTCCCCGGATGGCGCAGCGAAGAGCTTAAGGCCGCCGGGGGTCAGGTCAAACCCCGCCGACTGAAGATCGACCGTGCCGGTGGGCGCCGCGGACCCAGTCTTTCCCGTCACGGTAATCGATATATTGATGCGCGCGGAGGGCGAAGCCATAGAGCTGCTTGCGGTGGCCGTGGTGGTCGAGGCCAGCAGCGCACTGGCCCCGGTGACCGTCAGCATCGCGGGCGTAGTGGTGTTGCCGCTGGAGTAGTTGCTGTCACCGGAGTAGGTTCCGGTTAAGGCCACCGAACCTACCGCCAATGCAGTACTCTGCGCGCCGGTGATGGTATAAGTCGCCACTGCGTAGCTGTTTTGGAAGGGGCTGAGGGTCCCCGATCCGAGCATGGTCGAGCCCGCCATGAAGGTTACCGAACCCGTCGGAGCGATGCCGCCTCCGGGTGTTTCCACCAGCGCGGTGAGCGTAGTTGTCTGTCCCTGGGCGATGGAAGAGATAGCAGTGGACAGCGCAACCGCAGTCGATGCTTTGGTCACCGTGAATGCGACGCTCCCAGGCGTACTCGACGATTTGTTATAGCTGGCATCCCCCGAATAGGAGGCAGCGATCGAATGCGAGCCGACGGGGAGAGTTCCGGTGGTGTACTCCGCATCGCCAAATGAATTCAGGACTACGGTGTTTAATGTATTGCCGTTGTCAGTAAATGACACCGTGCCGGTGGCAAGGGTGTAGGAGTTGCAATTGGAAGAGCAGTTGTAGTAACTGGTTGGGACTGGATCTCCATTAAGGATAGCGCGGGTGCCATAAGGCACCTGTTGCCCGCTCAAATTGCTGGACTGGCCGTTCACGTTCTCAGTTACCTGAAGAGCGAGCGTGCTGGCTTCCGGTGTCACCGTGATCGCGGTCTTGGTAGACACGCTGGGGGCAAAAGTTCCGTCTCCTGAGTAGCTGCCCCAGATGTTATAGCTGCCCCCGGGCAAGAAGGTGACACTCCCGGAAGCCGCACCGCTGGTGAGATTGAGAAGAAATTGCCCTTGTTGGCCGATGAGCGGACTGTCGCTCAGCACCGCCACATCGCCGGCCGGCGTGCCGCCGCTGCCGGTTACATTGGTTTTGAGAGTGACTGCCGTACCATGGGCAAACGAAGCAGAGGAGCTGGTAAGGGTCGTGGTGCTCGCAATTCCCTTACTGCGGCTGTTCCAGTTGGTGACCAGTACATTGGCGTCAATGGAGCCCAGACCCGTGGCCAGATCGTACCCTGGAGTCGCGGCGTAGCCGGTCAGTTCACCGTTGGTGCAATTGGGTGAGGCTGCCTGGCAAGGCATCTGATTGGTACCGAGGGTGATGTCATGAAAGGCGCTGGGCTCTTTCGCAGCCAGGGGATAAAGCTCGTAGTCCGCCTGCCCCTGAGGTCCGTAGGCCTGGTTGATGATTGCCATAATGCCGGCAAAGGCCGGCGAAGAGACCGAGGTTCCGCCAAAGCCGCTGATTTGGGGATTGGTGGTGCTTTGGCAGTCGCCATCGGCGGCGCAGACGGCGTAATAGCTGCCGTTCAATCCGTTGGCGGCAAAGAGCGAAATATCGGGAATGTCGCGGGCACTATCACTGGGCACGCCAGTGCCTACCTGCCAGGAAGGTTTGGGGGTGGGCGCGCAAGCTGTGACCGTGGTATCGCTGGAGTCCAGGGTTGGATTGCCACAGGTGCTTGGCCCTCCACTCCCGCCGGATATGGAGCCACCGACTACAGCCAACAGGTTTGATCCATACAGGCTGTCATTCCAAACCTGCTCCGGGATATAGCTCTTCAGCGAGCCGTTCTTGCTGTCGTTGGTGCTGTTCCAATACGTAGCGAGCGCGGCCGCGTTGGTGTAGTAAAAATCGGTACCACCCACGGCGACGTTGTACGGCGTCGAGGCGAAACCGCTTACTGCCAGCCCTTGCGTGGCCACTGTCTGTGTATCGGGATCATCGCAACCCGCCGAACCGCTGTCGCCAGTGGAAACCATGATGGTGATTCCCTGGGCTGCCCCCTGCTCCCAAAGTGAGCTCCAAAAGGCATTGTCCGCGCCCAGGGAAAATTCGCATTGGCCAAAGCTGATGCTCATGACGGGGGCAAGGTTGGAATAGATTGCGCGCTCCGCGGCTAAATACAAACCCGGGGCCACGCTGGTGTCCCCGGCAATCACCAGGTCGATGGTGGCGCCGGGCGCCACGGCACCAGACCACTCCACATCCAGGTAAGCCTCGGCGGAGGCGCCGTTGAGTCCATCCGGATTGTTGGCGCCATCGATCCCGGGATCCGTGCCGTCGATGATCACCTGGGGGGAGGAAGCCGGCAGGCCGAAGAGGCTACGGAAGTTGTTGACGAAGTTGATGTTGATGTTTGATTCGTTGATGATCGCAATGGTCTGGCCGGTGCCGTTGAGCGGTTTGGCAGCGCTGTAAAGCGGGGTCACGTCGTACTGGGTGGCAAAGTCTTCGGGGGCTACGGCGAAGGTATTGCCCAGGGAGCCGCCGGGTAAGGTCCACTCCGGAATGGCACGATGGGTCTTGGGATCGTATTGCGCGCTGCCTAGAAAGTGGCTGTAGTGGCGGACATGGAAATTATTCAGCGAAACAAAGCCGCCTAACACCGGCGCCAGCGCGACGGGAATTTCCGGAGCGGTCGCATTGGCATAATGCTGCTGGCCGTTGACCTCATACTTGTGAATTGCGGTATGGAACGCCTGCTGCAAAGCACCTACGGTGCCGGCAACCTCCAGCGTCTGCCTACCCGGATTTACCTTGAGTACCTGGAAGCCCTGGGTCTGTAGCCAGTCCTCGATGGTCTGCACATCCTGGTCACTGGGTCCGAATTGCTCTCCAAACTGTTCAGGGGTCAGCCATTTGTGAAAATTCGCGTTGCCCGGGGTATGCATGTCATGCAGCCGTTGTTGCAGGCTGGCTTCCTGTTGTGGGCTGCGCTTCAAAATCAACTGTAATCGATCCAGTTGCATATCGGGTGATGCAGCACCGCGGTCGTTGCGGGCGTTGGCCAGCGGGTGGACAGTACCGGGCAGCGTGACCCGGGCATGATCATCGACCGGTTGAGTCAGGCGCGCCGCCTGCTGCGCCAGGATGGAATGGACTGCACCAAGGAATATCAGCAGCGTCAGGATCGACGAGAACCTGTAGTTCGAGTACGAAAAAGGGTTGCGTTGCATGGCTTCCTTAATAGCTTAAGAGCGGGGTATCCCGGCATCCAAAAGCGGCTCAACGGGCATTCTACTCATGGGATACGTCAACCGGTGTTTATTCCTACTCCTGTACCAGGAGAGGCAAAAGTCCCGGTGATCGCTCTTGTTCTTAGCGGAAGACAAGGCAAACGGGAAGGCTCAGAGGATATTGATTGCCGCTTGGCGTCAAAAGCCCGGTTCGCGGGTTGCGGGCAAAGACGACGATATTGGAGGAGTCCTGATTGGCCACCAACAGCCACTGATTGCCGGGATCCAGGGCAAAATGGCGAGGGCTCTTGCCTCCACAGTCCACATGCTGGACGGGTTTAAGTGTTCCCTCGCGATCGTTGATGGAGAAGACCGCCATGCTGTTGTCCCCACGGTTGGAAGCATAGACAAACCGGCCGGCGGAATCGACCGCGACCGTAGCCGCCGTGTTTGATCCCGTGAAGCCTTCGGGGAGGGTGGAGATGTTCTGGATTCTGCTCAGGGTCCCTTGTTCGGCGTCCCATGCCAGGACGTCGAGTGTGCTGGCTATCTCGTTGAGGGAGTAGGCCCACCGTCCACTGGGATGAAAAGCAAGACTCCGTGGACCGGAGCCGGGCAGCGCCTGATAGGCGGGGGGAGTGTTCGGGGTGAGGCGCGCGGTGAGTGGGTCTAAGTGGTAGACGGAGATGCGGTCCAGTCCCAGGTCGTTGACCAGGACGTAGCGATTGTCGCGGGACACAGTGGTGCAATGGGCGTGCGGCTCTGCCTGTCGTTTCGGGTCCGCGCCGTGGCCGGTGTACTGAAAGCTGGAGACTGCCTTGCTGAGTCCTCCGCTGGGCAGCACCCGGAAGGAAGCGGCGCTGCCGCCGCCATAGTTGGCGACGAAGACGGCTTTTCCCGTGTAATCGACCGCGACATTGGCCGGTCCGCCGCCCATCGAGGCAACAACATTGATGGGCCGCAACTTGTCCCCCGCGACCGCGAATGAGGAGATGGAGCCACTCTTTTCTCCGTGATACGCATCCACCTCGTTGACGGCGTATAGATGGCGGCGATCCGGGGAAAGTGCCAGGAAGCTGGGATTGACGGTAGCCGCTGCCAGTCCGAGGGACGTCATGGTGCCGGCATCCGCATCCCAACCAAACCCATAGATACCGCGGCTGGCGCCCTTGTCTGTGTAGGTGCCGGCAAAGATGAGTCCGCTGGGGGTGGCGGCCCGTCCGGGGATGCGTGCAGCCAGGGCCAAGGCCGACAGTTTTGCCAGGAAAGAACGGCGACTTGAATTTTCCATCCTCGCCATACTACTGTAAGTCGACCCTGCGACCCGAGGCTCCGTGCCCGTCGCTCAAGTCCATTGCCGGCCAGGGTCTACAGCCGCTTCTTGATCTTTAGCTGTTACTGTATGTACGAGATTGGCGGGGGAGGAAGCAGTGCGCGTAGGACTCTTTACACGGGAATATCCACCCCATGTCTACGGCGGCGCCGGGGTTCACGTGGAGTATCTAAGCCGCGAACTGGCGCGCAAGGCTTCGGTAGAAGTGCATTGCTGGGGTCAACAGCATTCTGATCAAGGCAACCTTCATGTGCGCGGACAGGAGCCATGGAGCGAAATCACCCAGGGCACCCAGGAAAAATTCAAGGGAGCGCTGGAGGCGTTTTCGCTGAACCTCACGCAGGTTAAGGCGCTTACCGGCATCGACATCGCCCATACGCACACGTGGTACGTATCCATGGCCGGCTTTCTGGCCAAGAAACTGTATGGCATTCCGTTTGTCCTAACGACTCATAGCCTGGAGCCGCTGCGCGCCTGGAAGGCGGAGCAGTTGGGCAGCGGTTACGCCATGAGTTCGTGGATGGAAAGGACTGCGATCCTCGATGCGGACGCGGTGATCGCCGTCTCCAGTGGGACGAAAGAAGATATCCTCCGCGCCTACCCGGTAGATCCTGAGCGGATCCACGTGATCTACAACGGGATCGATCTGGAGCAATACCAGCGCCACGCCGGAGACCTCTGCATTGACTGCCCACGGTGTGGACTTGTCCATTCCCTACGTGCTTTTTGTGGGCCGCATCACACGCCAGAAAGGGCGTGACCCACCTGGTGGATGCGATTCGCTACCTGCCCGCCGGGACCCAGGTGGTGCTATGCGCGGGTGCTCCCGATACCCCTGAAATTGCCGCCGAGTTGCAGTGCAAGGTGGAGGAATCACGCAGCCTTCAACCCCAGGCTGATCTGGATCGACAAGATGCTCAGCAAGGCGGACACGATCCAGTTTTATAGCCATGCGAGGGTTTTTTGCTGCCCCTCGGTGTATGAGCCGTTCGGCATCATCAACCTGGAAGCCATGGCTTGCAAAGCGGCCGTCGTGGCCAGCGCTGTGGGCGGGATTAAAGAGGTCGTGGTGGACGGTGAGACCGGATTCCTGGTTCCCTTCGATCAGGATCCGGTGACCAGTTTTCCGTTGGATCCCGATCGCTTTGCCCGGGATCTGGCTGCGAAACTGAGCGATCTTCTGGCTGATCCGGCGAAGTGCAAGCGGTTTGGAGAAGCCGGGCAGGAAACGTGCCGAAGAGAAGTTCAGTTGGACTCGGATTGGGGACCAGACGATTGATCTCTACCAGTCCTTGATCGAGGCCAGGAAACGCTCGAAAGTAAACGCCGGATTCCGAGGTTGGGTTCGCTCGCCCAACGTGTGAAAGCATTCGAAAAAAACCGTTTTCGGCCAGGCACGCTCCCACGGCAAGCCGGGGCGGGTTGGCGAAGCTGGGGCACCCGTCCGGAGGTCCGTGGAATCCCACTCAAGCCAAAAGCGGGCTTGAATGGGGCACCCATCATTTGTTACCGGCGGAGGAGAGGCACGTCTGTGAGGACTTCGGTCTCCCCAGGCTGGGCGTTCGTTCCTAGCGGTGCGGTTGATGCTCCTCGGGATGTGGGTTCTCTTCCGCTGGGCCGCTCCTGTGGAGTTGGCCTGGCCTCAGGCTGCGGCCTTGCTTCCGGTTGGGGCCTCTTCTCCTCGAGCTGGCCGTGCCTCGGGAGCTGGTCTCATCTCCTCAGCTGGCCGTGCCTCGGGAGCCGGCCTCATCTGCGGGGCTGGGTGTGGTTGCGGCACGGGACGTTCCTGCGGCGCCGGGCGTTCCTCCTGGGGCTGGCCTTACCGGCTGCACCGGCCGCTCCTGGGACGCTGGTCGCATTTGCTGGGCCGGTGCTGGTTGCTGTACTGGGCGTCCCTCCTGAGCGCGATCGATCGGGGGCCTGGGTGCGCTGCACTGGCACCGGAACGGGCTGACGCTGTTCCACGGCCAGCGGCCTGGCCTCTACGACCGTCTCCGGCTGGCCGCGGTTTACAGCAACGAACTGAGCGCGGTTCGAACTGGCCGCGATCCTGTGTTGTTGCTGAACGGCTAACGGAGCCAGACGCGGCTGCCGCAGGGCGGCCAGTTCCGGAGCGGTCGGTCGAATCTTCACACCGCCAGGACCACCGTTATAGCTCACGCGGTTGTAAGTAGTGATATTGGTTACGTTGCGAACGTACGTATTGTGTATGACGGTGATGTTGACGTTGGTCACCTGGCGGTTGTAGTTGAATTGGTTGTTGTTCCAATACCCACCGTAGTAGCCGCGCCCACATAACCGTTTCCGTAGTTCACGCCACCGTAGTAGCCGATGTAATGTCCCCAATAGCCCTGGTGCAATCCATAGCGGCCCGAGATAAAACCCCAGTATCCCGGAGTCCAGAGCGCCCCGACATAGGGAGCGGAGGCCCATACTCCTGGAACCCAATAGTAGCCGGCTGGGGCATAAGACCAGTAGCCGGGCGTCCAGATGTAGTTTGGTTGGGGACATGGCGGCTGTTGATATTCCGGCAACGGCGGAGGAGCCTCGGGAGCGTATTCGGCGATCGCATCCTGGTAGTCCTGATCAAAGCCCTGATCAGCCGTCGTTCTGGCCCTGATAGGGCTGAGCCTGATCTTGCGGCTGCTGATATTGCGGCTGTTGCGCTTGCTGCGGATACTGCGGCGCGGAGTCATTGGGAGCCGCGCTCGCCTGTTGAGCAGGAGCTGAAGGCTGAGCGCTCGCTGGAGCCTGACTCTCATCGACGGGAGCTGTTACCGTTATCACTAACCGGCGCGAGGTTTCCATTCGCCGCCGCAGCATCCACTTGATCGGTTTCATTCTTGTGGCAGCCGGCGGTCAAAAGAGCCAATGTCAATGCTGGTAAAAGAACAACTTTCCCGGGTTCTTCATTCGTCCCTCTGCTCACGCTGTGCCACCGGCCGCAACCGGCCTCTACTCGATCCTAACCCTTGATTACCGGCGAAGTTCTCAAGTGGGATGCACGTGAACCACAGGGGGTAGCCCACGGGAGTAGGCCAGGATGGATATATATCTGAATCAATGGATGTTACGATGAAAACAGAGGGCACCCGCGGTGCCCACTTAGGGCTGCTTTTCGATGATTACCGAAGTACTGTCGTAATCGC
Organism: uncultured Acidobacteriaceae bacterium; assembly: GCA_963721125.1. Classification (GTDB taxonomy): domain Bacteria; phylum Acidobacteriota; class Terriglobia; order Terriglobales; family Acidobacteriaceae; genus PALSA-350. The sequence goes on from CAVRHZ010000002.1 coordinate 2,395,202, forward strand.
CGCGCAGCTTAAGGTCGATGCCGTGGTGCATCAGGTAGGCGCCGCTTACGCTCTCCGTTTCGCTCATTTGAGTGGGATCGATCGCCTGCAACTTGTACATGGCTGTTTCGTCCAGGCCGCGCAGGTAAACGGTTGGGAACGGCGTTCCGAATTGCTGCGAATGCAGGAAGGCAAAGAGTACCGCCTGGCGTCCATCCTGGGAAACGTACTCGGTGGCGGAAACTTCGCTGCCCTCGGGTGCAATGAGGCGATAGAGCGAGCCCCTTTGCACCGTACTGCGCACTCGCTTGTAATAGGCAACGAAACTGGGCTGCCGCTTGCATTTCCTCGGGTGTCCACTTATTGAGATTTCCACCCACCCCCAGGGAGCCGGTCATCGCCACCAGAAAGCGAAATTTCAGCGGGACAACGCGCCGATCGATGCCACTGGGGACATCGGTGACCCAGGCCATCATGATGCCTGGGGTATATGCCTGGGTGAATCCATCCTGCAGCGTAAGCCGGTCCAGCGCGTCGGTATTATCCGAAGTCCAGACCTCCTCGACGCGGCGCAGGATGCCTAGATCGACGCGGCCGCCGCCACCGGAGCAGGACTCGATTTCCAGTTTGGGGTGCTTGGCACGCAGCCGATCGAGGATGTCATACAGGTTGCGCACATAGGCCACATAGATCTTCTTCTGATCCTCTGGAGCGACCGCGTCCCAGCCGGGCTCTGCCCAGTTGCGGTTGTAGTCCCATTTGAGAAAGGCGATGTCGTTGTTGGTGACCAGCTGATCGAGCCAGTTAAAGACGTATTCCTTTACATCGTCACGGGCCAGGTTCAGAAGCAGTTGATTGCGCGCCTCGGTGCGCGGGCCGACCGGGGAAATTCATCGCCCATTCGGGATGCTTACGATAGAGATCGCTATCGGGGTTCACCATCTCCGGTTCCACCCAGATGCCGAAGTCCATGCCCAGTGCGTGGACGCGATCGATTACCGGCTTCAGCCCGTGGGGAAACTTTTGCTGATTCACATACCAGTCCCCCAGGCCGGCGTGGTCATCCTTGCGCTGGCCAAACCATCCATCGTCGATGACGAAGCGTTCGATGCCCAGCTTGCTGGCCTTCTCGGCCAAGGCAATCTGCCCCGCCTCGCTGACATCGAATTCCGTAGCTTCCCAGGAGTTATAGAGGATAGGCCGCAACGCCGCTTTCTCTCCGCCGGGCAAAATGGATTGGCGCTCAAAGCGATGCAGAATGCGCGACGCCTCACCGAAGCCTCCATTGGTAAATCCACCGTAGAAGGGCGGGGTTTCGAGTTGCTCGCCGGGCTTAAGCCGGTATCCGAAATCAAAGGGATTGAAGCCGCCGGTCACGCGCACTTGCTGCATGGCGGTCTGCTCCACCGTGATGCGCCAGCTGCCGCTCCAGCCCAGGGCTCCGAACCACACTGGCCCATTCTCCTCCGTAGTCTGTTGCGGGCGGTCGATGGCAAACCATGGGTTGGACTGATGCGAGGTGCTGCCCCGGCGGCTTTCGATAACGCGCGCCCCGGTTTGCAGAGGCTCGGAGTGCAGTTGCCACTCCGCTCCCCAGTGACCGGTGAGATAGTGCCAGCCGTAACCCTTCCCTTGGGGCAAGGTCCAGGCGGCCGACTGCGCGCTTTCCAGCGTGATGGCCTGATCGGTTTTATTTTCAATGCGTGACCAGCGCTCGAGCATGCCGGTGTCCGGGTAAATACGGTAATAAAGGTGGACTTCGAGGGCGGTGGCAATATCCTTCAACACGATCTCCAGCGTGTTGCCATCGAGGTGCTGCTCCACGAAATGCAAGACCACGTCCCGGTTACCGTTGGCGTAGGTGGCCTTCAACGCAGGTTCGGTGTACAGTTCCGCGCCCCATCCCGGATACTCCTGCGGGGTGGTGGTGGTCGAGAGGTCGAACGAGGCCACCTCTCCCCTGCTCCTGGCGGTTTGAAAATCCGCATCGCGCGTGACCCGCTGGCCCCAGTAGATCGATTGCAGCTCACCCCGCTCATTTACTCCGAAGGCATAGGTGGTTTCGCCGGCCTGCAGCACCCAGACCTTGCGCTCGGGGAAATACTGAATGTCTGCTTTTGCCCGGAGCCATGGGCTTACCAGGAGGAAAAGAGCCAGAACCCAACGCTTTCTCATTTCGCTTTTAACTCCGCCTTCCACTTGTTCACCTGGAATCTCCTGGTACCAAAGCCCGGTGATAGTTATACCCCATCGCCACAGAACGGAGTTTAGCGCTATAAAGGATGGCTGTTGTTTTCTAAGGAGCACGGATGAAGACCTGGTCGGCAACGCAAATACTTGTCTGCTCATTTCTGGCCCTGGCGACGCCTGGTATGCAGCTGGGGGCGCAAAGCCCGGATACCGGCGCGGCGAAAGCGAAGCTTTACAACACCACCAAGCAGAAGCTTCTCGACGGCAAGCAGGTTTTCAGCTTTACGCAATCGAAGATGGATATCGCCGACTACTGCGAGCGGGCCAAGCATTACGATTTCACGTGGTTCGAAATGCAGCACAGCACGCTGGAGTTCGCGGACATTGAGAAGATGATTGCCGCGTGCCCGCACGTGAAGGCGACGCCTATGATTCGGCTGCCCGACGCCCAGGAGTGGCACATCCAGCATGCGACCGATATTGGCGCGCTCGGGGTGGTGATTCCCACGGTCGACGATGTGGATCGGGCGCGGGAAGCGGCAAAGTGGGCGCGCTATCCCCCGGTTGCACGACGGAGTTCGGGCCAAGGCCAGGCGGCGAGCATCTGGGGTGTCAACGGCGTCGACTACCACCACACCATCAACGAGAACATGCTGGTGGTGGTCATGATCGAGACGCCGACCGGCGTGGCTAATGCGTATGACATTGCGTCGGTTCCAGGTGTGGATGTGGTGATTATTGGAAACAACGACCTGAGCTGGTTCTCCGGATACGCACAAACCGACGAACGCTACCACCAGTTGGTGGACAAGGTTCGCGCGGATACGCTGCGGGCGGGGAAGTTGTTCGGGCAGGCTAACGCGATGTATGCGACCGGCCCGTACAGCAAGGATTCGGTTTTCTTCCAGAATGGTCCATCTAATGATGGCTGGCAGCCTCCTAAGAGCGGGGTTCCGGTCAATGCTCCGCCTCCGGGAGAGAGATAGGGTAGGGAACGCTCGCAGGGAGAAGAACAGCGGTCCACTACGCTCCGGTTCAGGATGACGATTCTGTGGGAGAACTAACGGAACGGAGACCTTTGTGTGGGGGCCGAGGCAGGCGGGATGACAAGTGCATCCATGGGGAATTGACTAGTGGCTGAAAGAATCGTTAGGTGAGTGCCGTGGTATCCCACTCAAGCCAAAACCAGGCTTGAATGGGGCACCCAGCGGTTGTTGACGATCAAGCAATCAAAAAGTCACAGCCTCTCCCACGGCACGCCGGGGCAGGCAGGATGACGATTCTGTGGGAGAACTAACGGAACGGAGACCTTTGTGCGGGAGCCGAGGCGCAGCGTAGTGGAGGGATCTGCGGTTTCTTTCCTTAACAACAAGTGGGAGTTCAGCTTCGCTTAACCTTGCATTTGGCATACTGCAAACATGCGGGTTCTGCTGGTCGAAGACGAGGTGCGCCTGGCGGAAAATATTGCTTCCGCGCTGCGCGAGGGGCCGAACTTTGCCGTCGATTGTGCTGAAGATGGGCTCACCGGTCTGCATCTCGCCGAAAACCGTTGCTATGACCTGATCATTCTGGATTTGATGCTGCCGGGATTAGATGGCCTCGGACTACTAAGGAGGGTGCGGTCGGGCGGAGATGGAACGCCGGTGCTCATCCTGACCGCCAGGGGAGAGTCCAGTTCCATCATTTCCCTGCTCAATGCAGGGGCGGACGACTATCTGAGCAAGCCGTTCGACCTGGGGGAATTGATCGCCCGCGCCAAGGCGCTCATCCGCCGCGGCAAAGGAGTGGCCAATCCCCTGCTCCGTCTCTCCGATCTGGAAGTCAACACTGTCGAGCAGAGCGTTCGGCGTTCCGGCAAGCTGGTGGACCTTTCACCGACGGAATACCGCATTCTCGAGTATCTAATCCATCGGCCGCGGGTGATCGTATCCAAGCGCGAGCTGCTGGAGCATCTTTACGATTACAACTGGGAACACCACTCCAACGTAATCGAAGCGCACATCTCGAACCTGCGGCGGAAGCTCGAGGCCGCTACCCAGCAGCCGAGCATCGAAACGCTGCGCGGCCGGGGGTACCGCCTGCTGATGGGCTTCGAGGAAATCCGATGAAGTCCTACTCCATCACCCATCGGCTGATCACTACCGTTCTGTTGATCGAACTGCTCGCCGCGCTCTCCATCTCAACCGCGGCGATGCTCTATGAGCGGCACCAGCGCTTTCACTCCTTTGACATCATGCTGCGTGGCCGGGCCGATTCTTTGCTGGGCGCGGTGCAGGATGCGGAAGATACGCAAGACAACGTGATGCTGGATGGAACAGAAGTGAATTTTCCGGCAGAGGATATTTACCAGGTGCAGGATGCGAGCGGCCGCGTCCTGGGCCATTCACCCAATTGGAGTGGGCCGGGTTCAAGCTTGCTGGCGGCTAAAGCCGGCAAGTTCCTCAGAGTCCATGTCAACGGGATCCACTATCGGGCGCTCAGGATCGAGGGCCTGAGAATCGTCGATCCTGGAGATAAAGGGGGAGGTATCCCACGGCGCGTAAGCATTTTTTATGGCTCGCCCATCGCCGGCGTCTGGAGAGATATCTGGAGGGCGGTCGGGTTTTACGCGGTCACGAGCTTATCTCTGCTGGCGGTTTCGGGATTGCTGATTTTCTGGCTTTTGAATCGCGGCCTGGCTCCTCTGCGCGAGCTGGCGACGGAAGCAGCCGGCGTCTCGGTGAATTCATGGAATTTCGTTCCTCCGCAACGTGCCCGCATGATCAAGGAACTGGCGCCGCTCACGCTCGCCCTGGAAACGGTACTTACCAGCCTGGAGCGCTCATTCATGCAGCAACGCCGGTTTGTCGGCGATGCCGCGCATGAGCTCAAGACCGCGGTCGCGGTTTTGAAGTCTTCGCTACAACTGCTCACCCTGAAGCAACGGACGGCGATCGAATATGAACGCGGCATCGAACGCTGCCAGATGGATTGCGATCGTATGGAAGAGGCGGTAGGCAAGATGCTCACCCTCGCCCAGGTGGAGACCAATACCGAAATGCTCTCGTCGCACTTCGCAACCAACCTGGCGCAGACTGTGCACCGGGTCGCAGAGCAATTTGAATCCATGGCGGAGTTGAAGCGGGTGCGCATCCTGGTGTCGGCGGAAGAAGCGGTAACGGTCGATATCGAGGCGGAGCAGTTGCAACTGCTATGCTCCAACCTGCTTCTGAATGCCTTGCAGCATAGTTCCGCCGGCTCTGCGATCCGCGCAGTGGTGGGGCAAAATGGAGAACTGGTCATCGAGGATGATGGCGACGGCATCGCTCCCGAGGATCTGCCCTACGTCTTCGATCGCTTTTACCGCGGAGATCCCTCGCGGAGCCGCAATACGGGTGGAACCGGGCTGGGGCTGTCAATTTGCAAAGCGATCGTAACCCGGCGGCAGGGAACGATTGAGATTACGAGTGAGTTAGGGATTGGGACCAGGGTGATAGTGCGCTTACCGGTTTCTGCAGCTCCTTCAGCTTCGGTTAAGGTAGCTGTGCGAGATTGAAGACCGAGCTTGATGGGAGATCCAATGAGATCGAATTACCTTACAAATGCTTTGCAGACCATAGCCCTCTCCGCGTCGATTCTGCTGGCGCCTTCCGCTGCGCTGGCGCAGAAGCCGTACAGCGTCCTGACCCAATGGACGGTTGGCGGCGAAGGTGGCTGGGACTACCTCACCTCCGACCCTAAGGCGCACCGGCTCTATGTGACCCACGGACCACGGGTCGAAGTGCTGGACACCGATTCCGGCAAGGTAGCGGGCAGCATCACGGGGCTGAAAGGCACCCATGGCGTGGCCCTCGACGACAGCGGTAAGTACGGTTACGTCAGCGACGGCGGAGCTAATGTAGTGGTGGTCTTTGACCGCGCCACGTTGGCCAAGGTCGCTTCGATCCCCGCGGGCACAAACCCGGATGGGATCGCGTTTGAGCCGGTCACCAAAACAGTCTGGGCCTTTAACGGGCGCAGTAGCAACGCAACCGTGATCGATACGGGGCAACAGAAAGTAGTCGCTACCATCCCACTTGACGGCAAGCCTGAATTCCCGGTCGCGGACGGCAAGGGCACGGTCTTCGCCAATATCGAGAGCAAGAATGAGATCGTCCGCTTCGACGCGGCGGCGAGGAAAATTACCGCAACGTGGCCGCTGGCCAACTGCGAATCGCCGTCTGGTTTGGCTATCGATCTTAGCGGCCGCCGGCTCTTTGCCGTGTGCGATGGCGGAAAGATGGCGGTGGTGGATGCCAACTCGGGAAAGACCCTGGCTAATCCCGCCATCGGCGATGGTCCCGACGCGGCTCGCTACGATTCCGCGCGCAAACTGGCTTTCTCCTCCAATGGCGGCAGCGGCACGCTGACCATCATTGATGCGGGCAAAGACAGCTATCCGGTCCTGCAGAACCTGGCCACGCAGCGGGGAGCGAGGACCATGACCCTGGACACCGCAACCGGGCGCATCTACCTGGCTACCGCCAAATTCGGCGAACGGCCTGCCCCTACGGCGCAGAATCCTCATCCGCGGCCGGCGATTGTGCCAGGTAGCTTCACGATACTGGTGGTCGGGCAGAAGTGAGTCTGTTGCTGATGGTTCTGCGTCTTCCAGATGCCATGCTGAGAAACTTTTTTGTTGTCCTCGCATTGTCGATGACGGCCGCGGCATTTGCGCAGCAGACGGTTGCTGCGCCGCCGGCCTCGATCACATTGGAGCAGGCCATCGCGTTGGCGCGGGCCAACGAACCCAACTTTGCCGCGGCAGCAGCCAATGCGCGTGTCGCCGCGCTCAACCACTCGATCGCCCAAGCCGCACTCCTGCCCAATGTGAGTTACCACAACCAGGTGCTGTATACACAACCCAATGGCGCGTTCAATGGCGCCGGCCCGGTAGGGAGCCAGTCTGCTCCCCGCTTCATCGCCAACAACGCGATTCGCGAGTATGCCAGCCAGGGCGTCGTCGCAGAAACATTCGGGCTGCAACAGTTGACCGCGGTCTCGCGGGCCGGCGCCGCGCAAGCCGTCGCCTCGGCTGAGCTTGAAATTGCCCGCCGCGGACTGGTGAGTACCGTGACCGGCCTCTTTTACCAGGCGTTGGCTGCCGACCGCAAAGTCGGTGTGGCGCAGCGAGCTGCTGGTGAATCCGCCAGCTTCACCAACCTGACTCAACAGCGCGAAGGAGCCCGCGAAGCGGCGCACGCCGACGTAGTGAAGGCGCAACTGCAGCAACAGCAGCGCGACCGCGACCTTGCTGATGCTCTGCTAGAGCAACAAAAGTCACACCTGGATCTGGGCGTGCTCCTCTTTGCCGATCCTCGGGCGGCTTACACGCTCGTGCCCGGCGCGGTGGCGCCGCTGCCGGCGCGTGCTGATGTGGATGCGGCGGCGATGAAACTGAATCCAGAGTTGCACCAGGCCCTGGCCTCGCTCCGCGTGAGCACACTGGACGTAACCGCCGCTCGGGCCGCGTATCTTCCCGATCTCGGTCTCAACTTCACCTACGGCATCGATGCGGTGCAGTTCGCCGTCAACGGCCGTGATGGGGTAAAGAATCTCGGTTACTCGGCCAGCGCCACGCTCGATATACCAGTGTGGGACTGGCTCTCCACCCAGCACCGGGTTCGCCAGAGTGAGATTCTGCGGGACGCCGCGCACACTGCGCTCACCGCTACTCAACGCCGGCTTATCGCCCAGCTGGATGAGTCCTATGCCGAAGCCGGCACCTCCCGCGACCAACTCCAGTCGCTCGACCAAAGCGTTCAGACCGCCAACGAGAGTTTGCGCCTCACCCGGCTGCGTTATACCGCGGGAGAAGCGACGGTACTCGAGGTGGTCGACGCGCAAAACTCCTTAACCACAGCCGAGATCGCACGCGAGGACGGCACCATCCGCTACCAATTGGCTTTTACCAATCTGCAACTGCTGACAGGAGCGCTCTGAGTCGTGACCTCACAAGCCCAGTGTCCTGCCACCTGCCACCCCGGAACACCACTGAAGACGCAACCATGGACGGGCTCCCCAGGTTCTATCGGGCCTGTTGCCGCCCTGTTGCTCTCTGTCGCAGCTCTGGTCCCTCTAGCCTGCAGCAAGGCCGAGGAGCCTGCTCCCACCGCGGTCTACGTGCAAGCGGAGCATCCGGAAAAGGGTGAGGTCTCCGAGCAGATCACTGCCGACGCCACGCTTGCGCCGCTGGCCCAGGCGGCCATCTCTCCCAAGGTCACGGCTCCGGTGAAGAAGTTTTACGTGCAACGCGGTTCGCGGGTGAAAGCGGGCCAACTTCTGGCCAGCCTCGAGAACCAGGACCTGCAGGCGGCCGCGCTGGACAACAAGGGCGCCTATAGCGCTGCCCAGGGTACTTACGACATTGCCACCGGAGCCACCGTACCCGAAGACACCGTCAAGGCACAGTTGGACCTGACCCAGGCAACTGCCAACCTGAACCTGGCCCAGAGCATTGTGGACAGCCGTACGCAGCTATTTGCTGAGGGAGCCATCCCGGGGCGCGACCTGGATACGGCCAAGGCTGCGCTGGTGCAGGCCAAAGCTGCTCATGAAATAGCCAAACAGCACTTTGAGGCGGTGCAGAAAATCAGCCACAAAGCGGCGCTGGAGAGCGCGGCAGGCCAACTCACTTCGGCCAAGGCCAAGTATCTCGGCGCCCAGGCCCAGCTGAGCTATACGGAGATTCGCAGCCCTATTTCCGGTGTGGTGACCGACCGGCCTCTGTTCGCCGGGGAAACGGCCGCTGCCGGCAGCCCGGTGATTACGGTGATGGATACGTCTGCGCTCCTGGCCAAATTGCACCTCTCCCAGCTGCAAGCACAACAGCTTTCGCTGGGTGCGGCAGCCACCATAACCGTTCCTGGGGTGGCCGATCCGGTGCCGGCTAAGGTTTCCCTCATCAGCCCTGCGCTCGATCCTGGAAGCACGACGGTCGAGGTGTGGCTGCGGGTGGAGAATGCAAAGGGCACATTGAAAGCGGGCACGCCGGTCCATACCACCATTACCGGCCGCACCGCGACCAATGCGCTGCTGGTTCCAACGGAAGCGGTACAAACCGAATCCGATGGCGTAAGCAAATTTGTCCTGGTCATCAAGGCTGACGGTAGCGCCGACAAACGCCCGGTGACTCTCGGCCTGCGCAATTCGGAGTCGGCGCAAATTCTCAGCGGCCTCACCCCCGGCGATAACGTCATCACCAGCGGCGGATACGGGTTGGACCCTGGCACCAAGGTGAAGGTTGGAGCCGCTCCCGCGGAAGCTGGAGGAGAGAAGGAGTGATGCCCGGTGCCCCTGAGAACCTGGACGAGGAACAGTCATTCTGGCTCGCGGACGCGGCCAAGCCCATCTTTTTCTTTCTGGCACTGCTGACGCTGGCGGGCGTCTACATGGCGTTCCAGGTGCCGATCTCCGTCTTTCCAGAGACTAACTTTCCTCGTGTGGTCATTGGCGTGGACAACGGCGTGATGCCTGTCGAACAGATGCAGGTCACCATCACCAAGCCTATTGAAGATGCGGTCAACAGCGTTCCTGGCCTGCTTACCGTGCGCAGCAACACCAGCCGTGGGTCGGCCGAGGTCAGCCTCTTCTTCGATTGGAACGTGGATATGTTTCGAACGCTGCAGTTGACGGACGCAGCGCTGGCCAGGGTTTCTCAAACACTTCCCGCCACGGCCCGCATCACCACCAACCGTCTCACCTTCGCCACCTTCCCTATCCTCGGTTACGCGCTCACGGCGGATGATCGCGGTAAGGACACCGTCCCACAGACCCGCCTGTGGGAGATAGCCACCTACGATCTGAAACCACCTCTCAATCGGGTCAACGGGGTGAGCACGGTACTGGTGCAGGGTGGCCAGATTCCCGAGTTCCACATTGTGCCTAACCTCTCCCGGCTTCAAGCCGCGGGCGTAACCCTGCTCGAATTGGTCAATGCCGTCCAGGAATCGAACATCATCGACTCTCCCGGGCTTTACGAGGCCAACCATCAGCTGATCCTGGGGCTGATTGGAGCCCAGGCGCACAGCGCTGCGGAGCTAAGCAATCTGATTGTCAAGACCTCGCCCAACGGAGTGGCCATCCGCGTCGGCGATATTGGAACAGTAGAACCTTCGACCATGCCGGTTTATACCGCGGTCAGGTCCAACGGGAAACCCGCCGTGCTGCTCAATATCACCCGGCAACCCTCGGGCAATACAGTTGCGGTTGCCAATGGGGTTGCGGCGGAAATGGCCCAACTGCAATCCAAGTTACCCGCCGGTGTTCATATTGAACCTTTCTATGATCAGTCGCAGCTGGTGCGGGAGAGCATTCTCAGCGTCCGCGACGCTATTCTGATCGGCCTGGTGCTGGCCTGTATCATCCTGTTCCTCTTTCTCCATGATTGGACTTCTTCGCTGGTCGCCGGCCTGGTCATCCCTGTCACCGTCGCCGTGACCATTCTTTTTCTTCGCATCACCGGCCAAAGCTTCAACCTGATGACCCTGGGGGGATTGGCCGCGGCTATCGGGTTGGTCATCGACGACGCGATCGTAGTGGTCGAGAACATCGCGGTGCATCGCGAAGCGGGTGAGTCGCGGACGTCTTCTGTGCGTAAAGCGATCCACGAAATCAGCCGGCCGCTGGTCTTTTCCACCATCACGCCAGTCATCGTATTTCTTCCCCTGGTCTCGGTCACCCAGGTCACGGGAAGTTTCTTCCGCGCCCTTGCCGTAACCATGACGGTTGCGCTACTTACCTCTCTTCTGCTCGCTCTTACCTTCACCCCGGCGCTGTCTCTCAGGTTGGAAAAGAAGATGCACGCTGAGCCCGCAGGACGCGAAGAAGAGAAGCCAAGCGGCTTGCTGGCTGGTATGAAACAAAAGGGAGGAAGCGCCTTCCAACGCCTCCTGCGGTACCACGAGCGCGCGCTGGATTGGTCGTTTCAACGCCCGCTTGCGCTGATAATGCTATGTGGAGCGCTCATCCTCGCGGGCTACTTCAGCTATCGCGGTCTCGGCTCCGATCTGTTGCCGGAGATGGATGAGGGCGCATTTATCCTGGATTACTTCACCCCTGCGGGAACATCCTTAAGCGAAACCAACAGAATCCTCGACCACGTGGACCAGATTCTGCGTCGAATCCCCGAAGTGTCCGTAACTTCGCGGCGTACCGGACTGCAGATGGGCCTGGCAGCGGTAACAGAAGCGAATACCGGGGACTTCACCGTTCGCCTGAAGACCGACCGTTCGCGCGGCATCGATGAAGTGATTGCTGATGCGCGCGCGCAGATCCATGCGGCTGAGCCATCACTCGATATGGAGTTCACACAAATTCTGCAGGATATGATTGGAGATCTCTCCAACTCGCCTGAACCCATCCAGATCAAGCTGTTTTCCAATGACCAGAATCTTCTGCTGACCCTTGGTCCCCGGGTTCAGCAAGCTATCGCCAAAATTCCCGGAGTCGTGGATACCGAGAATGGGGTCGACAATACCATCAGCGGGCCAGCCACGAACTTCCAGATTGACCCGGTGGTAGCCGGGCGGCTCGGCTTTACGCCGACCGAAGTTGCCGAGGACGCTACGTCCATCCTCGATGGGCTGCCCACGAACGATCCGCTGATCTCAGGTGGCAGGCCGTATACCATCCGGGTGCGCTTGCCTGACGCCAATCGCGCTTCCCTCGAAGCGATCGAGAACACGGTGTTCAACAGCAGCAGCGGGCACACCGCCACCCTGAGCGCTATGGCCGCGGTGACGCAGCTGCCGCCACAAAATGAGATTCGCCGGGAGAACCTGCAACAGGTGATCCTGGTGAGCGGGCGCCTGGAAGGCTCCGATCTCGGTGGGACCATGCAGTCAGTCAAAGCTGCCGTCAACCGCTTGCAGCTTCCATCCTCGGTGCGCGTTGAATACGGCGGTACCTACCAGGAGCAGCAACGATCCTTTGCCGATCTGGCCCGCGTTCTGGTGCTGGCACTGGCCCTGGTCTTCGGTGTGCTGCTGGCTGAGTTCCGCAATTTTGCTGCTCCGATTTCCATTCTGACCAGCTCCATACTCTCGCTCGCGGGGGTTGTATTCGCTTTGCTCATCACGGGCACAAACTTCAATGTGGCCAGCTTCATGGGACTCATCATGGTGATCGGGATCGTAGCCAAAAACGGCATTCTGTTGCTGGATGCGGATGAGCAACTGCGCGCCGGAGGAATGGACCCTCGCCAGGCTATGCTCCACGCCGCGGAGCGACGCAGGCGGCCCATCCTCATGACTGCCATCGCTACTATCTGCGGAATGTTTCCTCTCGCGCTGGCCCTGGGCGCCGGGTCACAGATGCTGCAACCTCTGGCCATTGCGGTTATCGGCGGTCTCTCAATTTCGATTGTGCTCAGCCTGGTAGTTACCCCAGTGGTGTACTATCACCTGACTCGGCGTCGCCTTACGGCGTAGACGTGTTGCGCCCCTGGCGCTCAAGGATGTTGCGTGACCCTGTCCCAGTCCCGCGGCGACGTTTGGCGGGCCGGCCCTACGGGCCTGGAATTTGCTGTTCTTTCTTTTTTGGGTTCTCACGCAAATCTTAGCCCCCGAGCTGGCCTTGGCAAGGTATCAAGGGTTAGGGACCAACATTAAAAATTATTTATGGGGTGGGTCACGCCCACTAAGCACGGAGGCTGTTCATTTTGTGGTTGCGCTCCACCGCCGATGCAGTTACCTTGAACGGATACCGCCTCCGCTCGCGGTAACAGGCAGTATTGCCGGTGAACGCCTTCTCTGTCGAAGCGCGAGCCTTCACCAAGTCCGTACCTGTCTCGTCGGATCAGGCCTGTAATACCCTTCCAAGTCGAAGAGAAGTCCCAATATTACTCATCCGGCCCCGGGTTTCTGAGGGTCTGGAAGATATTTTCTTTGCAACTTCGGAGGATTTCACATGTCATCAGGCGCTGCCCGTATTTGGTCTTTTCCCCTACTTGCTCTGCTGCTTTCGCTATTTGTCACCCCATTCGCCGGAGCACAGAACTTTCGCGGCGGCATCAACGGCGTCGTAACGGACCAAGGTGGCGCTGCCATCGCAGGCGCACAAGTTGAGATTACTGAAGACGCGACGGGTGTGACTCACACCTCTGTCTCCTCCAGCGCAGGCGAGTTCAGCTTCCCCGATCTTCCGCTTGGCCTGTATACCGTCTCCGCCACGTCCTCCGGCTTTGAAACGGTCAAAGTTGAGAAGGTTCAGGTTTCCGCGGGAACTACGTACAGCCTGCCGATTAAGCTGGCGGTGGCGTCACAAGCAACCACCGTGGAAGTAAATGCGGCGGGTGTGTCGCTGGATACGACCTCAGTTACGCAGACTACGGTTCTGCCCACCCAGACGGTTCAGGATTCGCCGATCAACGGGCGGGATTTCACTCAGTTCTTGGGGCTGACCCCGGGTTTCGCCGGCTATAACCAAAACGGCGGAGCCGGTTTCGCTTCGGTCAACGGAACCCGCACCAATTCGGTGAACTGGCAGATTGAAGGCACTGACAACAACGATTTGTGGTGGAACATTCCGGCAGTTAACCAGGGCGGCGTAAACGGAATCGCCGGTATCGTGCTGCCGCTGGATGCCATCGACCAGTTTTCTTTCGTCACCAGTTCCAGCCCGGAGACCGGCCGCAACGCCGGCGGCACGGCGAACCTGGTCATAAAATCCGGTACCAATACATTCCATGGCTCGGGCTACTACTACAACCGGAACGAGGCGCTGGCCGCCAACACCCCCTTCGCCAATGGCACACCGAAAGATGAGGATCGTTTTATCGTTTACGGCGGCTCGGTGGGCGGTCCAATCTTCAAGGACAAGACCTTCTTCTTCGTAAACTATGAGCACACAAATTTCGTGATTGGCAACCAGAGCCGGTCGACTGAGCCCTCCGCCGCCTACCAGGCTGCTTCGGCAGGAGTACTGGCGTATTACGGAATTCCGGTAAACCCCTTGTCCACGACGTTGCTAGCCAATCTTTGGCCGGCCAACGCTCTCACCGGAGGTGCCCAAGCCAACAACTACTACAACACGTCGCCGCTCACCGGGCACAATTTCAATGGAATTTTGAAGATCGACCAAAACTTTACCGCTAAGGATCACTTATCGGTCAAGGCGTTTATGGGCCAGGGGAACCAGATCGCTCCCACGGTTTCCTTTCTGGCTCCCTACTATGAGGAAGCGCCAATCCACGTTTACAACTATTCGATCGTCTACAACCGGGTAATTTCGCCGTCGATCGTCAATCAACTCTTTCTCGGAGTCAACTACTACAACCAGGCCTTTTCTGATGCCGACAGCAGTTACAACCCGGTCGCACTGGGCCTGAACACCGGGGTTACAGCGCCTAGCCTGTCTGGCGCTCCGCGCATCAATATCTCGGCAGCAGGAGCAAGTTCTGGACTGTCGGCAAGCAATAGCGGCTTTGACCCTATCGGTCCCACAGTTGATTCGGGCCGCAACGACATTACCGGCCACATCGACGACGCGCTTTCCTGGACCAAAGGAACACACGAGTTTCGCTTTGGGGGGGAATACCGCCAAGCCCAGGTGGATGACTTTTATCAAAGCGGCCAACGTGGGCTGTTCACCTTTGATGGCTCGCAGGGTCCGTGGACTTATGGCATCCAAACGGCAAACGGTTCTGCTCCAGGCGCCACAGCATGCGATGCGCTGGCAACCAAGAATCTTGGCACCACTGCCCCTGGGTATGCACCCGGCTCGGGCTACGACAGCAACGTTCTTTCGCTAGCGGACTTCCTTGCGGGATGCTTCACTTCGCCTACTAACATTGTGGAGGGAGATCCGAAGCGCCAGGTGTTCGAGAATACATGGGACATTTTTGGCCAGGATGCATGGCAGGTTAACCACCAGCTGAATTTCAACTATGGAATCCGCTACGATTACAGCGGCCCTCCTCACAGCGAGTATGCCGACCTGACCTCATTCGATCCCACCGCGCCCAATGGGATTGCGGTGGCGGGCGTCAACCGTCCTAACATCTATCAACAATATTGGGCCAGCATCAGCCCGCGCATTGGCTTTGCCTATCAGCCGGCGGGATTTGCAAATACAGTCATTCGCGCCGGGTTCGGTATGTTCTACGATGCGCCTTACATGGTGCCCTTCCTTAACCTGCGCGGCGCGGTGAACGGTGGGCCGGTTGGGGTGCAGGATAATCCCGCCGGCGTGAACCCGGTGGCCAGTGCGAATGCACAGGTGTCGATCTGGAATCCTGGGGAGCAAATCTACCCCTCCCTGCAGGATGCGATTGCGGGCGCGGGGGTCATCAACTTGTTTGCGGTCAATAATAAGTTCCGCCCGTCCTATACTTATAGCTACAACCTGAACATCCAGCAGAGTTATGGACCGAATATCATCACCCAGATTGGATTCGTGGGAACGAATGCCCGCCATCTGCTTGATGTTCGGGACATCAACCAGGCCGCATTGGGGAGCGGCAATGTGGATGTCGACGTCAACCAGTACACTTATCAGCAGACGACGCGGCCCTACTTCAATCAGTTTCCAAACTACGCCGTCATCAACGAGGTGGAAAGCGAAGCTACCTCCAACTACGCCTCACTCCAGGCACTGCTCAGAACCACAAACTGGCACGGGATATCGACGCAGCTGACCTATACCTGGTCTCACAGTCTTGACGAAGAGTCTGGACTTATCCCTTATCTTCCACAGAACAGTTTCAACCTCAAGGGCGAGTATGGTAATTCTGACTTCGACGTCACCAATACTTTCTCGGCTTATGCAAGTTATGACGTGCCCGGCTCGTCCCACGGTCCGAAGTGGTTGAGCAACGGGTGGCAACTGCATTCTCTCTTGTCATTCCACGGCGGTTTGCCCTTCAGCGTGCTTGCCACGAATCAAAATAGCGGTAACGGGGAGAGTGCCGACCGGGCCAACCAGATTGGCAATCCTTTTGCCGGGGTCAACCACAGTATCGTGAACGGATCCGTGCAATGGTTCAATACCGCGGCCTTCGAAGATCCCGCGCTAGGCACCTACGGCACAAGCAGACGTGGCCAGTATCGGAATCCCGGCTTTCAGGATGTCGATTTTTCGGTATTCAAGAACACTAAGCTCACGGAGCGGTTCACCCTTCAGTTGCGCGCGGAAATGTTTAACCTTTTCAACCACACCAACCTTGCTCCTGCCGGCCAGCCAAGCACCAGCGATACGGGTGGCACCATCGGGTCAACTTTTGGAGCCTATGCCGGCGCACCTGGTATCGGTGTCGGCGAACCCTTCAACACCAACCTGGCGGCAAAGATTATCTTCTAACAGGCTTGATGTCCAACTGGCTCTCAGGATCCTCTGCTGAGAGCCGTTTGCGGACTTGCTCCAGCACCGGCGTGATTGCTGTCTCCCGGTGCTGGGGTAAGGTCCAGAGGCAGTCAGGTAAATTCAATCAGGCGGCCGGGACCGCAACTCGTCTAACAAATGCCTGGTGTAAACACCCGACGCCACTACAGTGGCTCCGTCGCGCATAATCATCGAGAGTGCCTCTTCGCCGCTCTTATCGATGGAAGTCACCTTATTGAGATCCACGATGCGCCGCCTGCCTGGGGGACAGGGGCTGGATGCTCTCCAACTGGAGATCAGCTCGGCTACCGAGGACTTGGTCAGGCTGCCTTGAAGAATCCATCTTTCCTCCGCAGGACTCTCCACCACGGTGATTCTCAACATCTTCTCTTTTCCTTCTTTAGAGCGGCCGTCTGTGCCCGACGGCGATTCCTCCGATCCTCGACTCAGCAGCCCAAGCGGCGGGCTGTATTTCCCTGCGTGAAATTTGTTTATATGCAATCCGCGTGCCTAAACGCGGAATGAGGATTTGCCTGAATTTCGTGTTAGCGAGACGAGGGGGTGTCTGCAAGATCAGTGAATGTCACAAAGTGGCGCGCCGCCAAACGGTTGGCATTCTGCCAGCCTGTTGGCATGGTTGCGAGCTTCCGGTGATCACGACAGTCTCAGAGAGAATCGGGTTGGCCTTGGATCATCGCCAATAGCATTCGTGTGCTGTCCAGTTCACCCAGGACTGACGTCCTGGGTCATTCTCAGCCGTCCCTTCGGGACTGATCCCGGTGGGTACCTCTACCCAGGACTATGTCCTGGGCTACTCTCAGCCGTCCCTTCGGGACTGGTCCCGATAAGCCCTGATGGCTTATTTGTTTTTCAGCAGGTGCAGTCCAAATCGGGCCGATCGAGAAGAGCTAATTTGGACGAGTAACTCTACCCAGGACTACGTCTTCCATCCGGGACTGATCTCGGTGGGTAAACTCTACCCAGGACTCCGAAGCCGTGCCCTTCGTCCCCTTAAGGTCTTGCCGGGCGGGAAATTCCCAGCTTCTGCATGCGGAATTGCAGCGTTGGCCGCTTGATGCCGAGGCGCGCAGCCGCCCCATTCGGGCCGGCGAAGACCCAGTTGGTTTGCTCTAAGACCGATAGGATGTGCCTGCGCTCCACTTCCTCAAGCGTGGCGAAGCCATTTCCATTTCCATTCCCATTTGCCCCGTCCGCTGAGCGAGGCTTGAGATCACTGAGTGGGACCTTCAGCAGCGGGCCCTTGGAAAGGATGACCGCCCGCTCGATAACGTTCTGCAATTCCCTTATGTTGCCCGGCCAAGGGTAACGAACCAGCGCGTTCATGGTTTCAGACGAGATGGTGTCGATCTGCTTGGACATATTGAAAGCGAAGTACTGCGCGAAGTGGCGGACCAGGAACGGAATATCCTCCGTGCGCTCGCGTAGCGGAGGAACGTGGATGGGAAAGACGTTCAAGCGATAAAAGAGATCGGAGCGAAACTTCTGCTCTTCGACCATCGGCGTGCAAGTCACGATTGGTCGCGGCGATCAGACGAGCATTGCGTACGCAGGGTGCGTGAACCGCCCAAACGCTCGAACTCCTTCTCCTGCAAAACGCGCAACAGCTTGGGCTGCAGCTCGAGTGGGATCTCACCCACCTCATCCAGGAAGATGGTTCCCTGAGAGGCCAGTTCGAAACGCCCAATCCGCTGCGTGACCGCGCCGGTGAAGGCCCCTCGTTCGTGGCCGAAGAGCTCGCTCTCCAGCAAGCCGGTGGGGATGGCCGCGCAATTCAGTTTGACAAACGAGTTGGCGTGGCGCTGGCTGAGATTATGAACTGCCCGGGCTATCAGTTCTTTGCCCGTACCGGTCTCCCCGTGGATCAGCACCGTGGATCCCGTGGGGGCTACCGCTTCGACCTGGCGGAGAACCTGCCGCAGTATCGGGCTGTTGCCGATGATCTCCTGAAAATTCATTTCACTGCGGAGTTCATCTTCGAGATAGAGCTTTTCCTGCGTGAGTTGGTCCTTGAGTTCCGTGATCTGACGATAGGCGAAGGCGTTGTCGATGGCGATCGCGACCTGCCCCGCGATCTGCGATAAGAACTCCAGCTCCAGCGGATTAAAGTCGTTTTTCTCATCCGCACCAGGCAGAGCACGCCGAGCACCCGGTTGCCGCGGAGCAAGGGCAACATACATAGGGTCTCCACTCCTGCCGCGGACGCGATTTTGTGGTCCAGGCCGGCCCTTTGCAACTGCCCGATATCCCCCATCCATGGCTTTCCGGAACGAAAGACCTGCCCGGCAGTGGAACCATAAAGCGGAGCCGGCAAATTCTGGCGAACGGCGGAATCGCCGTCAGGAAAATCCAGCGCCCACAATTGAAGCTCTTGACCGTCCCTGTCGGGCAGAATCAGCGCCACCCCATCCACCCGCAGCGCCTTGCGGATGCCAGGGGAAACGGACTGGAGAACATCGCGCAGTTCAAGGTTGGATACCACGCTGTTGTTCAGGTCCAGGATGAGCTCTGAGCTTGGTCTTCTCCTTCTCCAACTGGGCCCGCACCAGCTCGGACTGGGCAAAGTTGAGCCGATCGTCAATGGCCAGGGCCGCGTAGTGGCTGACCAGGGAAAGAAGGCTGACTTCCTTCTCGGAGAAGGCATCCGGATACCTGCGCCCAATGCAGAGCGCGCCCAGGCGATGAAGGGCGGTACTTAAGGGAAGCACGCAAAGAGATTGATTGCCGCATTCGCGAAAAAAACGAGCAGCCGCGGGAAATCCCTGGCTGGCGTCAGCCGAAAGCTGGTCGAGCGCGGGAAGAACGAGCGGCTTCTCCTGCTCCGAGATGATTTGCCAAACCGCCTCCGGCCACTTCCAGGCCGAATGATCCGTGGCCAGCGAGCATCCCTCACTATCGACGACGTGGGTCGTAAGCTGGCCCTCGTTCAGGTGAACCAGGGCGGCCATAGTGCAATCCACCAGGACGCAGAGCTCAGCCGGGAGAGCGCGCAACAGCTGCTCATGATCGCTGTGCATCTCCAGTTTTCGTGCAAAGCGCAGAACCTCCTCAACCTGCTCTGCACTGGGGGGCATGCCATTCAACTGATGAGGGTTCGTGTTTTGCGACCTCTGCATATCCGGCAGGACAAGCTCCTCTCCGCTGATGCTTCATAGATGATTCATAAGACAAGAAGTAGCAGCAATGGGATCACGACATTTGACGCCTCAGCATTTTCACTTTTGGCGTTGCCCTTCGCCCTTCCATGGCGGTGAAAATACCCTCGTTTCCGTTCGCGCGGCTCCTAATGCATTAAGAGATGTGCCAATGGGTTGACACGCAATTTGCTTTGTTGGCACTCATGCTGCAGACCGATGCAGCCTTGGCGCGACCGTTCACCCCAAAATCCACGTTCTATCAAGCACTTACCGGACGACGACAGGAAAGGAGAGATATGGCACGAAAGTTGCACAGCCCTCGGTGACAGTCTCGGAGCCGCCACTCGGCGCCCGGGGTCAGCTGATTCCATTTTTGATCCTCGTGGGGGTGTGATGAATCTCGCCGAAAGCAGTGAGCAAGCTCCGAGTTTCCGGCTCGATGTTCCGCTGCATAGCCTTCTGACCAAACCTCAAGCTCCTCTGCCTGGGTTGCAGCCCATCGGCGAGCCGCAGCGATTCCCAGATCCAGTTTTCCCGCAGCATCCCGAGCTGCTGGGTTCTATCGATGAGAACTCCGACTGGAGTCCACCGGACAAACGGCATTGGAAACCAGGCCAGATCTACCACGCGATGCGCGGCTGGCTGTTTCCCTACATCCGTTCCCGGGTCACGGAAGGCGACTTTCATCCACTCATCGCATATCTGTTCACGGAATTCAAATGCAATTTGGACTGCCACTACTGCTGGGCCTTCGATAACAAAGTCAAAGGGATGACCGAAGATACGGCGAAACGTTCCATTGACTGGCTGCATGGGACGGGTTGCCGGGTGCTTGCCTATATGGGCGGCGAACCGTTGCTGCGGCCTGACCTGATCCAGCGCGTCACCTACTACGCGGCCAAGAAGGATTTCTGGATTTATCTCCCGACCAACGCGCGCCTGCTGCGTTTAGATGTAATAGATAAATTAGCGGATGCTGGAATTTCCACTTTCAATATTGCCGTAGATGCGGTAGATATCAAACAGGGCCTTCCCAAGGCACTGGTCCCGATCCGCAAGCAATTTGATTATCTGGTTCGTAAACAGTACGGGTACGGCTATTCGGTTTTCCTGAACATCAACATCTGCCGCAACAACCTGGACGATGTGCGGCAACTGACGGAGATAGCCCATGACTGTGGAATCGCCACCGACTACCACATCAATGAATCACCTCTGTTGGAGCAGGACGAACATTTCAAACACGCCGACAACAACGTCACCTACATCACGAAGGACGACTGGCCGGCGGTAGAAGAGACGATTCAGTGGTTGACAGAGAAGCAGGATAGCGGTTACAAAATGGTCAACTCGAATACCCGGCTGTGGCAGATGGTCGACTTTATGAAGGGGAATCATTTCCCCTGGAACTGCCGTGCCGGCCAGAATTCTATGATCATCCGCGTCGACGGAACTCTTGCCCCTTGCTTCCCTATGTACACGGCCAGCTATGACTGGGGCGTGGTCGGCAATCATAAATTCGAGACCAAGCAGCTGGACCACCAGAAAGAAACATGCCAGACCCACTGCTTTTCCACGCTTAACCATATTCTGGGCTGGTGCTACAACGATCAACGGGTCATCAAGTACTTCTTCAAGCAGCTCGCACATGGATTCCAGGGCATGTCCGGACAGATGTAGTCCGGACACATCCCTCAACTTGCGTCTCAACCGGGAACCAGCCACTAAGAACAGGAGATCCCCCATGGCGGTAGTCGTGAACGAGATTGTGCAGACCGACTTCGAAGTAGAGATTCAAGCCCGTATCGACGCCGAACGGGCGCGTCTCCGAGCGCAAGCTGGGTTGGCCCGCATGCGTGAGTTCAAAAAACCAGTAGAGCGCACGTTCACCGGGCCGGAACGGGATTATGTCACCATCCTCTTCGGCGGCCTCACGTGGAAGCACGAAGAGATGATCAAGGCTGTCTTCCACGGCAGCGGCTACAAATGTATGAACATTCCCACCCCCGAGGTTGCTGACTTCCAGGCGGGCAAAGAGTTCGGCAACAATGGCCAGTGCAACCCGACCTACTTTACGGTCGGCAACCTGGTCCGCTACCTGCAGAAGCTGGAGCAACAGGGGGAGACGCGGCAGCAGATCATCGACAACTATGTGTTCTTCACCGCCGGCTCCTGCGGCCCGTGCCGCTTTGGCATGTACGAGGCGGAGTACCGCTTCGCGCTGCAAAACGCCGGCTTCGAGGGCTTCCGGGTATTGCTCTTCCAGCAAACCGATGGCATCAAGGCCGCCAGCGGCGAACCTGGACTGAAATTCTCAGTCGACTTTGGGATGGGCATGCTCAATGCCCTGAACCTGGGTGACGTGATCAACGAGCTGGTGTACCAGGTTCGTCCCTTTGAGGTGAACAAGGGCGAAACCGACCGCGTGATTCGCGAATCAGTGAAAACGCTGACCGACACACTGCGCGACCGCAAACGTTGGCACATTCTGGAGGCGGCTCCCGCGTGGGCCAAGCCCTACATTGAGAAAAACAAGAAGATCGAAGGGCTGGGTTGCACCCTGGGAAAGATCGCCCACAACCTTTATGGGAAGGAATACGTGGGTGCTCTCCACGCCTGCCGCGATAGCATTAACGCCATCGAGGTGGATCGCCTGCGGGTGAAGCCGGTGGTAAAGATCACGGGCGAGTTCTGGGCACAGACAACTGAGGGCGACGGCAACTTCAACATGTTCGCTTTCCTGGAAAAGGAGGGCGCGCAAGTGCTGGTGGAACCAATCGCCACCTGGATCGCCTACATGATGCACGTGGCCAAGGAAGGCGCCAGAGCGCGGGCGAATGCAGAAGCTCCTTATCAAGATCCCAAGTGGTATGAAGTGAAGAAGCAGTTCGCCAACCGGTTCAAAGTATTCAAGAAGACGGGCGGCCTCAGCGCCGGCAGCGTGATGTGGAACCATTTCTACCACCGCACCATCCGGCACATGGGGGATACGGCGCATCACCTGATTCCGCAAAAAGAGCTCGCCCGGCTGGCTCATCCCTTCTACCACCAACTCGCGCGCGGCGGCGAAGGCCACATGGAAGTGGGAAAGAACGTCTACTACACCGTGAATCACCTTTGCCACATGGTGCTGGCGCTCAAGCCGTTTGGCTGCATGCCCTCGACACAATCGGACGGTGTGCAATCGCGGGTGGTCAATAAATTCAAAGACATGATCTTTCTGCCCGTCGAAACTTCGGGCGAAGGTGAAGTGAATGCCCACAGCCGCGTGCAGATGGCGCTGGCGGAAGCCAAAGCCAAGGCACGTGCGGAGTTTGACGGTGTGCTCAGCGAGACCGGGAGGACACTGGATGAACTTCGGGCCTACGTGGATGAGCACCCTGAGCTGAAGCATGCACTGTACAAGTTCCCCCATCGGCACGGTCTTGCAGGAACGGCAGCCCAGTTCGCATGGCATGTGAACGACCTCATGAAAAAGGATCGAGCATACGCCCGGCGTCCCCGGGTCTCCGTGGCCAAAGCGCAAGTAGCCTAACCGCTCACCGTCGTCGAAGCCAGCTTTCAGGGGAGAGTGTATGCAGCAATTTCTGGTCGGTTTGGATGTTGGGTCCACCACGGTCAAGGCGATCGTGGTGGACGCCGCCACGGACAAAACCATCTGGCAGGACTACCAGCGTCACGAAACGAGACAGCCGGAAAAGTGTCTTGAATTCCTGCGCCGCATGGAGGCTGACACCGGCATTAGCCCGGAGAACACTCGGATCTTCATTACTGGATCAGGCGGCGGCACCATCGCAGAGATGGTGGGCGCCAAATTCGTCCAGGAAGTGCACGCTGTGTCTCTCGCCGTCGAGAAGCTCCATCCCGAGGTGTACTCGGTCATCGAGTTAGGCGGTCAGGATGCGAAGATCATCATCTTTAAGGATGATGAAGAGACGGGCCGCAAGAAGAAGATTCCTTCGATGAACGACAAGTGCGCCGGCGGTACGGGCGCAGTCATCGACAAGATCAACGCCAAGTTGAAGATCCCTGCTGCCGAGCTGGCCAACCAGGCTTACCACGGGGTCAAGCTGCATAAGGTTGCCGGCAAGTGCGGTGTGTTTGCTGAAACGGATATCAACGGCCTGCAGAAGACGGGTACCCCTTCCCACGAACTGATGGCGTCGTTGTTTGAAGCGATCGTCCTTCAGAACTTAAGTGTACTGACCCGCGGACATACGCTGCGTCCCCATGTTCTGCTGCTTGGTGGGCCCAACGGATTCATCCAGGGCATGCGCGAAGCATGGCAAGTCAACATCCCTCGCATGTGGAAGGAGCGGAAGGTCGAAATTCCAGAAGGGTCGAAGCCTGAGGACTTGATCAAGGTCCCGGAAAACGCACAGTACTTCGCCGCTCTCGGCGCAGTTGAGTACGGCAAAGACGAAGACCCGGAGATTGGCCGCTACCAGGGGATAGAGAAGCTTGTGTATTACATCGATTATGGCCGCGCCGAAGAAAAGGCGATCTCCGGTGGCAAAGGCCTGGTCGCAGATAAGTCCGAGCTCGAACTCTTTCGTGAGGAATTCCGCAGGAAGAAGTTCATTCCAGCGGAATTTCTGCCCGGCCAGACGGTCTCAGGTTTTATCGGCGTGGATGGCGGCTCTACCTCTACCAAGGCGGTCCTGCTCGGCAAGGACGGCGAAATCCTTTGCAAGACTTACCAGCTTTCCAATGGCAATCCGATCCAGGATGGCATTGAGATGTTTGAAAAGCTGAACCAGCAGATCGAGAGCAAGGGCGCCAAGCTGGAAGTTCTCGGGGTAGGGACCACTGGATACGCCAAGGACATCCTCAAGGATGTGCTGCACGCCGATGTAGCGCTGGTGGAAACCGTCGCGCACACGGAATCCGCCCTCAAATTCTATGACGATCCTCACGTCATCATCGATGTCGGTGGCCAGGACATCAAACTCATCGTCCTGAAGGACGGCCGGGTTAAGGATTTCAAGTTGAATACCCAGTGCTCTGCTGGGAACGGGTACTTTCTGCAATCGACGGCCGAGGGCTTCGGCAAGAAGGTGGAGGAGTTCGCCGACATCGCCTTCTCCGCCACGTCCATGCCGTCCTTTGGATATGGCTGTGCCGTCTTCATGCAGTCGGATATTGTAAATTTTCAGCGGCAGGGCTGGCGGGCCGAGGAGATTCTCGCCGGCTTGGCCGATGTGCTGCCGAAGAATGTATTTCTCTACGTGGCCAGCATCCCTAACCTCGCTTCCCTGGGGTCGCGCTTCGTTCTGCAAGGAGGCACGCAGAACAACCTGGCGGTGGTGAAGGCCGAAGTAGATTTCATCAAGTCAAGCTTCCGCGCCAAGGGCAAGGTGCCGGAGATTATCGTGCACGAGCACTGCGGCGAGTCGGGTGCGATCGGCGCCGCGCAAGAGGCCTTGCGTTTGTGGAAGAACGGCAAGCAGACCACGTTTATCGGCTTGGAGGCGGTGGCCAACATTCGCTATCGCACCACGCGCAATGAAGACACGCGCTGCTACTTCTGCAAGAACAATTGCCTGCGTACCTTTATCGACGTCGATGTGACCGCTGCCCAGCAGGGTCATGATCATGACCACTCCTCTGCGCCCGCGCTGGCAGTTGCAGAAGACCACTCAGCTAAGGTTGTCACCCAGTTGCCGAGTCTCGAACAAATCCAGGCCAATGCTGACGGCCACGGTTCTTCGTGCAGCACCGGTAGCAGCAAAGGGTCGTTCAAGGCCAAGGTCGAACCGCTCATCCAGATCCAAATTTCTCCAGGATCGAGCAAGGTGGTCGAGCTTCCGAAGCCGGTCGACTTCCAGCCCAAAAAGACCAAGGTGCCTCTGCGAGTAGGCGAACAGCGGTTGATCATTGCCACCTGCGAAAAGGGCACGGTGGAAGATCTTGCGGACATGAAGGACATCAAGGCGGACATCGACAAGATAAAAGAGGCGAACCCGAACTTTGTCGATATCGCGGCACGCGACGTCTTCCGTCATCGCGAGGTGGAGATTGTTGCCGATGCTGTTCCCAGCACCAAGGGACTATTCATTGGCAAGGCGGTGAAGGAACGTGCGGCTCTCATGCAGAAGCGCAGCGAATTTCGCATTGGCATGCCTCGGCTGCTTAATACCTACACCTATGCGCCGATGTTCAATGCCTACTTCGCGAGCTTAGGGCTTAAGGCTGAAAATCTTATCTACTCTGACTACACGACTCCGGAGCTCTACCGCGCCGGGGCGAGCCGGGGCGCTATCGACCCCTGCTATCCCTCGAAGATTGGCATCGCGCATGTCTATAACCTGCTGACAACGAAGCACAACAAGAAGCCGTTAAACGCGATCTGGTTCCCCATGTACGATCGGCTGCATACGTCCCTGGTCAACCTGACTGGCTCGAATGCTTGCCCCACGGTCACCGCCACACCAGAGGTGGTGAAGGCCGCCTTCACCAAGGAAAGCGACATTTTCACCGAGAACAACGTTAGCTATATCGATCCGATTTTGGACCTGCAGGACAAGAAAATATGCGCCGATCAGATGTTCAAGGCGTGGGGACCGGTGCTGGGGCTTTCTCGTGAGGAGAATGAGCGGGCCATTGAAGCCGGCTTCAAAGCCCTGTTCGATTGCGAAGCTGATATTCGCCGGCAGGCGCGGGAGACGCTCGATCAGCTTGAGCGTGAGGACCGGATTGGTATTGTCATGCTGGGCCGGGTTTACCATCACGATCCGGGCTTGAACCACGAGATCATGGAGGAGTTCCAGAAGCTTGGCTATCCCGTGTTCTCGCAGAGTACGCTTCCGATTGATGAGGATATCCTCGATCGCCTCTTTGGCGAGGAGGTGCGCGCCGGGCTCATTACTCATCCTTTGGATATTCAGGATGTCTGGAAGAACCGCTACTCGACCAGCACGAATCACAAGGTATGGGCAGCGAAGTTTACTGCACGCCATCCGAACCTCGTGGCGTTGGAGGTTTCCAGCTTCAAGTGCGGCCACGATGCTCCTATTTATGGTGTGATCGAGGGCATCATTGAGCAGTCGGGGACGCCTTATTTCTCCTTCAAGGATCTGGATGAGAATAAGCCGTCGGGGTCGATTCGTATCCGCGTGGAGACCATTGACTACTTCCTACGGCGCTATCGTGAGGACATCGTCAAGCGCCGCGGCCTGGAAGTTGATATCGAAGCGCAGCTCGCGGCTTTCGAGCAGAGTATTCGGAACCAGTCGACGGAGAGTTTGGAAGCTGTCGCCGGCGACTAAGAAGTATCACAGCCTTGCGCATATTTACTATCGGCCACTCGACGCGACCGATCGCGGAGTTTATCGCGATGCTTAAGGCGCACGGTGTGGATCGACTTGTCGATGTGCGCACCGTACCGCATTCACGCCACAATCCGCAGTATGAACGCGACGCGCTTTCCGAGGCGCTCAAACGCGACCATCTCGGTTACACACACATGCCCGGACTTGGCGGCCTTCGTCATCCCCGCAAAGGCTCGATGACGAACCTGGGCTGGCGCAATTTGAGTTTTCGAGGATACGCCGATTACATGCAGACTCCAGAATTTACAGCCCAACTGGAGGAGCTGATTAAAATGGGGCGGCTGGAACAAGTCGCCGTGATGTGTGCGGAGGCTGTTCCGTGGAGATGCCATCGCTCGCTCATCGCCGATGCCCTGCTAGCTCGTGATATTGAGGTGGGAGAGATTGCAAGTGCGTCCCAGATCAAGCCTTTCAGCTTGCATCCGTGGGCTCAGATCAATGGAACACAGGTAAGTTATCCGGGGTTGCCGCTGGAACCCTCTGAGCTTGAGCGATAAACCTGCGGACTGGACATCGGAAAGCACTCGACGATTCGGCTTATTACGAGCACTGTGAGCATTCCCTCGCAATCCAAGTTCACCCAGGACTAACGTCCTGGGACATTCTCAGTCGTCCCTGCGGGACTGGTCTCGGTGGGGATGCATACCCAGGACTGACGTCCTGGGCTACTCTCAGCCAGAGCTGTCCAAATTAGCGGGAAGATACGGTTTTTCGGCGTGTATTTTGTTGCAAGGATTAAGGGGAGCGGTAGGGTACGAAATCAGGTCGCCGGACGATTCTCCGATCTACCGATCCATCAGCAACAACATTGCATGGAAGCGCAAACCCTCACTTTGTCATCCCGAGGAGCCGACTTGCCTGCGGCAAGTTAAGGGAGCAATGAACCGGTGGTAGGGTGAGTGCGGTTAAGCTTGAGAGGACTGAGTCTGGAGGAAGTAGGCCGGCGTTCGATTGGAGCGTAGTAGCCCGATCCCGAGGATGGTCCCAGGCTGCGTGGTAGAGAGATTGGTGAGGTTGCCTTTTTAGGTAGCGATCCCGTTTAGGAGATTACTAATATTGGCCGCCTGGCCTTCGGCCCAGTCTGGGAGAGGGGATGAGAAGAGAGAAGAAGGCGGTCCGGGAGTTGAGTTTGGAGTGTATTGAGCCCAACGCGGCTGGGATTGATGTAGGGGCGAGAGAGATTTACGTGGCTGTGTCGCGGGATCGAGACCCTGAGCCGGTACGTTGTTTTTCCACCTTTACGGAGGAACTGCGAGCCATCGCGGCGTGGTTAAAGCAGTGCGGCGTGGCCAGCGTAGCGATGGAATCGACTGGGGTGTACTGGATACCGCTCTACGAGGTGCTGGAAGAGGCCGGGCTGCGGGTGTGTCTAGTCAACTCACGGCACGTCAAACATGTACCGGGACGCAAGTCTGACGTAAGCGACTGTCAGTGGTTGCAGTATCTGCATTCGGTGGGTCTGCTGCGTAGCTCCTTCCGTCCTGAGGCAGCGATCTGCGCTCTGCGTGCGCTGAGCCGCCATCGGTCCAACCTGGTGGAAGCGGCTGCGGTGCACGTGCAGCACATGCAAAAAGCGCTGACGCAGATGAATCTGCAGATACATCATGTGCTCAGCGACATCACGGGTAAGAGCGGTCTGGCGATCGTAGACGCTATTCTGGCAGGCAAACGAGATCCCGAACAGTTGGCCAGGTTGGCCGACGGGCGCATTCGTGCGGAAAGGGAAACAGTCATCAAGTCGCTGGTGGGTAACTACCGTTCCGAGCATTTGTTCACGCTGCGTCAGTCGCTGGAAGCCTACCGGCATTATCAGAAGATGCTGCTGGACTGTGATCGGGAGATCGAGCAGCGCATGGGCCAATTGCCCAACCAACCCAACGGAGGCCAACCGTTGCAGGGCCATAAGCGGGGCAAACGGCGTAAGAACCAGTTCCATTTCGACATGGGCAAGGAACTGTATCGCGTGCTGGGCACCGACTTAACGGTCGTTCCCGGGTTGAGCGCGCTGACGGTGCATACACTGGTGACGGAGATCGGAACCGATTTCGGTCGTTTTCCCAATGTGGCGGCGTTCACCAGTTGGCTGACGCTGTGTCCCGGGAGCAAGAAGAGTGGGGGCAAGGTTCTCTCTTCAAAGACCCGCAAATCCAACAGCCGTCTAGCCGCTGCCCTGCGACTGGCCGCGCAGACGCTCCATAAGAGCCACTCCTACCTGGGCGCATATTATCGCCGCATGCGGGCGCGCCTGGGCGCGCCGCAAGCCATCACCGCTGCGGCCCATAAACTGGCTCGCATCGTATATCACCTGATCACCACCCGCACCGCTTACAACGAGAGCATCTTCGCCATCGAAGAAGAAAAATTAGCTCTTCGCAACCAACATCGCTTGCACAAACAAGCTCTTGCCCTAGGCTTCCAGCTCGTCCCCCTACCTCAACCGGAGATTGTTCATTAGGAGGAGCCGACTTGCCTGCGGCAAGTTAAGAGTGAAATGAACGCTGGAAATCGAGGTTGATTCTATTGGCTTTATTTTTTGTTCATTAGGAGGAGGAGCCGACTTGCCTGCGGCAAGTTAAGAGTGAAATGAACGCTGGAAATCGAGGTTGATTCTATTGGCTTTATTTTTTGTTCATTAGGAGGAGCCGACTTGCCTGCGGCAAGTTAAGAGTGAAATGAACGCTGGAAATCGAGGTTGATTCTATTGGCTTTATTTTTTGTTCATTAGGAGCGCAGCCGAGGGACCTGCTGTGCGCCTTGACGTCAAACAAAGGCCATCTCTGGTTCGCCCCTGCACGCCGGTTAGGGTGTTCAGGACAAGCTAACTTCTTGGTCAAGACTTGCGAGCTCACTCGTAGGGCCTTTGTTTGGTGTTAAGGCGCACAGCAGGTCCCTCGGCTGCGCTCGGGCTGACAAAGTGGAGGGTGGTGGCCCACCATGGCATTTGTGGATGTGGATGGACAGAGTCAACCAACCACCGGACCTACCCCACCAAAAGCTAATTTGGACAAGTATGACTCTCAGCCGTCCCTACGGGACTGATCGCGATGGTAGTTGACTTGTTTTCAGCGAGTGTTGCCATCAAGGAAATCTAATTTTGCGTTCGAGCAATGAACTCGAGGGGGCGAGATAGCGTCCGCTTGGAAATACCTTTCTGCCGAGATTAAATGGGCGTGATCACTGTTTCTTTCTTGGCGATCTTGTCGACGAATTCTTCGCCCGTGTAGAGGTGCTGGTTCACCAGCCGCGCCGGCGTGTGGGCCAGCCACTCCGCGGCGGATATGTCCTGATAGGTCCCGATGGGGAAGACCTCCAGAAATAGCAGATCCTCCGTCCCGGTATTCTCGATGTAGTGCGGACGCGACATCTTGATGTAGCCTACGTCGCCGGCCTGGAAGTCAAAGGTTCGTGCCTTGCCCCCGGCCTGGAAGACCGTCATGCGCGCCTTACCTCGTACGTAGTATTGCCACTCGTCGGAGAGCGGGTGCCAGTGCAATTCGCGCATACCGCCGGGCTTTACGCGCACGATCGCCGCAGCTATATCCGTTGCCGGAAACTCCTTCTTCGACACGATGCGCACTTCGCCGCCTGCCGTCACCTTGGTCGGCGCCATCGTGCTTGCCCTGAAGACGTAGTCGCCATCGATCGAGCCCGTACCCGCCGCGGCCGCCTTTTGCTCTTCCTCCAGGGGCCGCGGCAACTCGGCGGCGAAGATAAACAGCTCCTTCTTGGGAACTTTGTCGAAGGTCGATGCCGATACGGCGAAGTTCTTCGCCAAAACTTCCTTGGGCGTGTGCTTGAACCAATCGGTAAGCAGGAAGGTCTCAAACTCGTTGAAGCTTCCATCGTTGAAGACCAGCAGGAACATGGCTCCATCGGGTCCCAGCCCCTGGATGGAGTGCGGAATACCGCCGGGAAACAGCCACAGATCACCTTTAGCCACGTCGTTGACAAAGCTGCGCCCCTGCGCGTCGACCGCCGTGATGCGGGCGTTGCCGTAGATCATGAATGCCCACTCGGCGCTGGTGTGCCAATGCAGCTCGCGCACCCCACCCGACACCAGCCGCATCTCCACCCCAGCCAAGGTCTTCGAGATGGGCAACTCACGCTCGGTTACCTGGCGCGTCCAGCCGCCGTCTTCAATGCGTTTGTGCGCCAGGGCAAAGGAATATTTGAAGGGCTCGACCGTCCCGTTATCCGTCTCCGGCGACCACACGGAACTTGGATTCTCATCATCGAGCGGGTTATTGTTCTCTCCCGGCTGTTCTTCGTTTGGCTTACTGTGATCGTCCGACCGCACCTGCTGGGCATTCGCCAGTGGCGCCATCGCCGCCGTAGCCAGTGCGGCCCCTAAAAACTTGCGCCTCGAAACATCCTCAGACATAGCAGCATCCCCTCAATTTAAAGTCTAGCCCCATCACCAATGAAAGAGCGTCCCATCTTCCTTACGGTTGACCGGCAGATACGCCCGTTGATACGGAAAACCCGCAGCCACATCTTCCCTGATGTCGACCCCGAGACCAGGCCCATCCCCGGGATACATTGAGCCATCGCGAAAGAAATAGGCATGGGGAAATGTCTCTTCCGTCTGCGCGTTATGCAGCATGTGTTCCTGAATGCCGAAGTTATTGATGGCGATATCCAGATGCAGCGCCGCAGCCATGCACACCGGCGACATGTCGCTCGCTCCATGGCAACCAGTGCGCACGTGATAGATAGCGGCGAAATCGGCGATCTTCTTCATCGCCGTCAGGCCGCCGCCGTGCACCACGCTCATGCGCAAGTAATCGATCCACTGCTCGCGTATCAATTGTTCCGCGTCCCAAATGCTGTTGAACACCTCGCCCACGGCCAACGGAGTCGTCGTGTGGCGGCGGATGAGCTGGAATCCATCCTGCAGTTCGGCCGCGACCGGGTCTTCCAGCCAGAAAAGATGATAGGGCTCCAGCTCCTTGCCCAAACGCGCTGCTTCTATCGGAGTGAGCCGGTGGTGAACATCATGCAGCAGATCGAGGTCGTCACCTAGCGTTTTGCGCAGTGCCTCAAAGAGCTTGGGAACATGACGCAGATATTTTTCTGTGGACCACAGGCTCTCAGACGGCAAGCCACGCTCCGCCGGCTCGTAATACTTGTCATCTTTCGCCACGCCGTAGGTCGACTTGAGGCCCGGTACTCCGCTTTGGGCACGAATGGCGGTATATCCCATCTGCCGGTAGCGCTCTACCTCGTCCACGGTCTCCGCGATGTCGCGTCCGGTGGCGTGGGCATAGACCAGAACCTGGTTGCGGCTCTTGCCTCCGAGCAGGTTGTAGACCGGAACGCCGAGCGCCTTGCCCTTGATGTCCCACAGCGCCATGTCGATGGCGGCGATGGCGGTCATGGTCACCGGCCCTCGCCGCCAGTAGGCGCCACGGTAGAAATAATGCCAGATGTCTTCCGTCTGAAAAGGATCGCGCCCGATCAGGCACGGCACCAGGTGATCTTCCAGATAGCTGACGACCGCCAGCTCGCGCCCATTCAGAGTCGCATCGCCCAGTCCGTAGATACCTTGGTCGGTTTCGATTTTCAAGGTCACAAAATTGCGTCCCGGACTGCAGACAATCACTTTTGCGCTGAGAATTTTCATCTATTGATTGACTCCGCTGGCCAGGAATCCGCCATCGATAACCAGGATCTCGCCAGTGACAAATGAGGCCGCATCCGAGACCAGGTAGATGGCGCCTCCGGCCAGCTCATCCATCTCGCCAAAGCGCTTCATGGGGGTGCGCATCTTCAACTCCCGCCCGCGTTCGGTGTGCAGAATCAGCTCGCGGTTCAGTGCAGTGGGAAAAACACCGGGAGCAATCGCATTCACGCAAATATTGTGGGGAGCCAGTTCGATGGCCAACGTTTTAGTCAGTGCGCCTACACCCGCTTTGCTGACCGCGTAAGCAGCCACCTGGTTGAAGCCCACAAAGGTGGTGAGCGATGCGATGTTCAGGATTTTGCCGAAGCCCTGGGTGACCATCGTCTTGCCGAAGATTTGGCAGCATCTCCAGGTGCCGTTCAGGTTTATGTCGATGACACTGTTCCAGCCTTCTTCCGTACATTCGAGCGTGGGCGTCTTGAGCGTGATGCCGGCGGCGTTTACCAGAATGTCGACCTTCCTGAAGGTCTCCAGAACCTTCTGCTGCAGAGCCTCGATGGAGGGCCGGTTGCGAATATCGACCGTCGCCCGCAGCGTGCGGCGTCCCAGGGCCTCAATCTCGGCCGCAATCTTTTGCGTTTCTTCCGGGCGGCGGGAGGCCGCCACGACATCCGCTCCCGCCTCGGCAAGCCCCAGGGCGACTGCTTTTCCCAAACCCGACGTACCGCCAATGACAACCGCGCACTTACCTGTGAGATCGAACCGGCTGGAACCCAATGTTTACTCCAAGATGCGAACAAAGTAGGATGATCCCGCAGCTTATCACGACGAGCCGTACCCAGGAGCGGGACAAGTGCAGGATGAGCATGTAGATCGGCGTTCTTTTCTCAAGGTTATGGGTGCCGTCGGCATGTCGTCCAGCCTGCTGCCGGAGGCTGCGTTGGGCCTTGCATCCCGCCAGCGGACATGTTGTAGCTCAAGCCGCTGGAGCGGGTCCCGAGGCGGCCACAAAACCAAAGTACTCCATCAAGTTTGGGGTGATCGGTCTCGACCACTACCACATCATGGGCATGACCGCGGCGGTGATCCGCGGGGGTGGCGAGCTGGTCTCTTTTTACTCCAACCTGCCCAAGGCCATCGCTGATTTCCAGAAGCTGCATCCCAATGCCAAGCTGGCAAAGAGCGAGGACGAGATTCTGGACGACCCCTCGCTCAAGCTGATCGCGGGAGCGCCGATTCCCCGGCTCCGTGCTCCGCTGGGCATCCGCGCCATGAAGCAAGGCAAGGATTTTCTCAGCGATAAGCCGGGAGTGACCACACTGGAGCAACTGGCGGAGGTGCGCAAGGTGTCGGCGGAGACGGGCAAGATGTTTGCCATCATGTACTCCGAGCGGTTGGAAGTGCGCGCGGCCGTGCAAGCGGGCTACCTGATCAAGGCCGGCGCCATCGGCAAAGTGGTGCAGACGGTGAATATCGCTCCCCATAAGGTCAATGACATTACTCGCCCCGATTGGTTTTGGGATCCGGCAGAATACGGTGGCATTCTTTGCGATATCGGTTCCCACCAGGCGGACCAGTTCGTCTATTACACAGGCTCCACAACGGCCGAGGTGACGGCGTCGCAGATCGCGAATGTGAATCATCCCACGCATCCCAAGTTTCAGGATTTCGGAGACATGATGGCGCACGGCAACGGTGGAGCCGGCTATGTGCGCGTGGATTGGTTCACACCCAATGGGCTTAGCGTTTGGGGCGATGGGCGCCTCTTCATCCTGGGAACGGATGGTTACATTGAACTGCGCAAGTACATCGATATTGCCGGCAAGCCTGGGGGGAACCACCTGTACATGGTGGACCAGAAGCAAGTGACCTATATGGATTGCAGCAAGGTGGAGCTGCCCTTCGGACCGCAGTTCGTCTCTGACATCGTCAACCGGACCCATACCGGGCAGAACCAGGAACAGGCATTGCTGGCTGCGGAGCTGGTGCTGAAGGCACAGAAGAATGCCAAGGTTTTGACCTTCACCGCTTGAACCAGCGGCGAGGAGGAATATGAACTCGCGCAGAGACTTTCTGAAGATGGGCGCGGCGGCCGCGGTTGGCTTCCCCGCCATCGTGCCCGCGAGCGTCTTCGGGCAAACGGCTCCCAGCAACCGCATCAATGTAGGCGCTATCGGCGTGGGCCGCATCTCCCGCGGTCACGACCTGCCGGGAATCTGGCAGTTCGATCAGGCGCGCATCATGGCCGCTTGTGACCTGGATTCCAAGCGCGTGGATGAGGCCAAGATACTGATTAACGGCTACTACTCCAAAAAGACTGGCAAGCCGTATGACGGGGTTACCGGCTACCACAACTATCACGAATTGCTGGCCAATAAAGACATCGATGCAGTAGTGATCAGCACGCCGGACCATCAGCACGCGATCCTGGCCGTCGATGCAGTTCATGCCAGGAAAGACGTGTATCTGCAGAAGCCGGCTTCGCTCACCATCGCCGAAGGACGCGCCATGAGCAACGCGGTCATGGCGTCGGGGCAGATTCTGCAAGTTGGATCGCAGCAGAGATCGTGGAAGCAGTTCCACCGGGCGTGCGAACTGGTGCGTAATGGACGCATCGGCCAGATCAAACATGTTGAGATCGGCCTGCCCGGCGACCCCAGCGGGCCCGATGCTGCGGCCATGCCAATTCCGCCCAATCTGAACTACGACGCATGGCTGGGCTCAACTCCCGAGGTCTATTACACCGAGATACGCGTGCATCCCCAGGATGGGTTTAGCCGCCCGGGCTGGCTGCGCTGCGAGCAGTTTGGCGCCGGCATGATCACCGGATGGGGAGCACACCATGTGGACACGGCTCATTGGGGTATGAATACCGAGTACACCGGGCCGATTGAGGTTTGGGGTACCGCTGAGTTCCCTACCCACGGGCTGTGGAATGTACATGGCAAGTTCCTTACCCATGCCATCTACGCGGATGGCGTCACCATGGACATCAGCGGCGACTTTCCCAACGGCATCAAGTTTTACGGCACGGAGGGATGGATCTTTGTCACCCGCGACGAGATGGTTACGCCAACCGATCCGGGTGGTAAGGCGGCGGTGGCTCCGAAACCGCTGGTTGCCAGTGATCCTAAAATACTCGACAGCGTCATCGGTCCCGAGGAGGTTCATCTCTATCAGAGTGACGATCAGCACGGCAATTGGCTGGATTGCATCAAGAGCCGAAAGGCGCCCATTGCGCCGGCAGAAATCGGTCACCGGGCCTGCTCGACTTGTTTGATCCACCATATCGCCATGAAGACCAAACGCAGGCTCTATTGGGATCCGGTCAAAGAGCATTTCAAAAACGACGACGACGCGAACTGCATGCTATCCCGTCCCCAACGTGCTCCGTACATGATGGACGTGTAGAAACCAAGGCATGAGTTCACCTCCGGAAAAATCGAATCTACGCTGGGTGGTTTGCGGCCTGCTGTTTCTGGCCACCACCATCAACTATATGGATCGGACGGCCCTGGGCCTGGTTGAGCCCATGCTGAAGCACGTACTCGGGGCGGATCAAAATATAGCGCTCTACAACCGGCGCTACAGCGACATCGTTAACTGTTTCATCTTTGCCTATGGTCTCGGCTTTCTAATCGCTGGCCGGGTGATCGATCGCATCGGCGTGAAAAAGGGATATGCCTCGTCTATCGCGGTGTGGGCGCTCGCTTCGCTGAGCCATGTGTTTGCGCGAACACCGCTAGGCTTCGGACTCGCTCGTTTTGCGCTGGGAATCGGAGAGTCCGGCAACTTCCCTTCGGCGCTCAAGGCGACGGCCGATTGGTTTCCCGCCGAGGAGCGAGCGCTGGCTACCGGCATTTTCAATTCAGGAACCAGCGCCGGCGCGGTGATCGCTCCCATGATGATTCCCTGGGTCGCCGTGCGCTATGGCTGGCAGGCGGCGTTTTACACCACGAGCAGTCTCGGATTGCTGTGGCTTATCGGATGGCTGTTGTTTCCCTACAACAGGCTCCAATCCAGGTTTGGCACGACGACGAATCGATCGGCGGCCGCGGCCGCGCCAACAGCGGCATACAAGTCTCTTCTGGTTAGCCCGAATACGTGGAGATTTGCGCTGTCAAAGGGAACCACGGATGCGGTCTGGTGGTTTTATCTCTTCTGGCTGCCCAAATATTTCAACGAGCGCTTCCATGTGGATATGCAGCATCTGGGGCTGCCGCTGATCATTGTGTACATCGGCGCCACGATCGGGAGTATTTTCGGTGGTTGGCTGGCGGGCTTTTATATACGCCGAGGGCACTCGGTCCGGATAGGCAGAAGATTTGCCATGATGGTGTGCGCGCTTTGTGTGATGCCAGTGGCGTTGGTTCCCTTTGTTCATCCACTTTGGCAGGCGATCGCCCTGTTATGCCTGGCGGCGGCAGCGCACCAGGGCTGGTCTTCCAATCTGCTTTCCACGCCGTCGGATATGTTTCCTTCGAGCTCAGTAGGCACGGTGGTGGGGATCGGCGGAGCCGTTGGCGCCGCGGGCAGCGTGCTGTTCACCTTCCTGGTGGGGTTGTTGTGGACAAATTATGCGCTGTTGATTTTCTTCGCCTCCGGTTCCATTTATCTGCTCACGCTGTTCGCGTTTCAATGGCGGGCGCCAGCGCCGCTTGCCGCGGAACAGGTTTCTGCTGATT
This sequence comes from uncultured Acidobacteriaceae bacterium, assembly GCA_963721125.1. Taxonomy (GTDB): domain Bacteria; phylum Acidobacteriota; class Terriglobia; order Terriglobales; family Acidobacteriaceae; genus PALSA-350. The sequence goes on from CAVRHZ010000002.1 coordinate 2,432,502, forward strand.
AAGGCTTCGGCGATCCTGGTTCCCTAGCAGAGGTTGGGTGGACCATTCAAGCCTGGTTTTGGTTTTGGCTTGAGTGGGATACCACGGCTCTTTCCCTCTGAATTTCGATTGATCCGACACACTTAGCGGTCAACATCAGTGGTATCCCACTCAAGCCAAAACCGGGCTTGAATGGGGCACCCAGCGATCTGCTGCTGGTTGAGAGAACCGCAGATCCCTCCACTGCGCTACGCTCCGGTTCCACGGCACGCCGGGACAGGCGGGATGACAATTTCTGTTTGGGTATCATCTTCCTCGCACTCAAACCAATTTGTCCTTCCGACCGGGGCGTAATGGCGGGACCTGCGGTTTCTTTCGTACCCTAGTCGGGAACTGCCACCTCCGCCCCGGCGCGCTCTGCCGACAGATAGCCGGCGTAAAGCGTCGCCATGGTATCGCGCGCCAGATCTATTCCCGAGAGGGGCTCGCGATCGTGGTAGAGGCTCTCCATAAAGTCCTGGAACTCTTGTGGATACCCATGCTGCCAACCCTCATCCGGCGCCGGCCGGCTCCAACCCTGTTTGGTGCTGGTTTTCTCTACGACATACACGTCTTTCAAAATGTCTTCCCTGGGATTGAAGGTCTCCAGCGCATCGGTCGGATTCAGATTGCATCGGGTACGGTGATTGTTGCAAAACACTTCCAGCCAGTTGGCAACGCCGCCCATGACCAGTTCCGAGGCGAAAATATCGGCAATCGTTCCATCGGAAAACTTGATGTGAATCTGGGAATAATCCTCAATGTCATCGTAGCCAGTGCGCAGAAAGCCTTCGTCACGATAGTTGGGGAGCCGCGTAATCTCATGCGTGCGGCAGCTCACCGTAGCCGGCCGAATCGGTTTGCGATCTCGCGATTCGCCCTCGACCCGCTTCAGATAAAGCGCCGCGCTCACTGGATGGCATCCCTTCCCCACCAGCGATCCGCCACCGGAGAATTTCCAGCGGCCGTAGTAAGGAGAGTGCGAACCGCTGTGGGACTCCTCTCCCAGGATGCGAAGTATCTGACCGCCACTCTTCTCGATGATCTCCCGTTCCTTCTGAATCGCCGGAGCATACACCCAGTTTTCGGCATAGCAGACCCGCTTGCCACTGGCCTTCGCCGCAGCGAGAATGCGGTCACAACTTGCCGTGGCCTCGGCCAGCATTTGCTCCTTGGGAAAGCCGGCCGCACCGTAGTAGCCAGTAAGCGGCTTTTCAATGATCACGTGTTTGCCCAAACCAAGCGCCTGCACCGCGAGTTCTTCGTGGGAAGAAGGCGGAGTGCAGAGATCCACTACATCCACTGCAGCACAAAGTTCGGCAAACGTATCGAATGCGCGAATCCCCGTGTCTTTGGCGAAAGCGTCTCGCGCTTCCGGCGTTTTTGAGGTCACGCCTACCATCTCGACCGGCACTCCGTAGACGCGACGGATGGCCTCCCAATGAAACCTGGCTGCAAACCGCGCACCAACGAACCCGACCCGCACTGATCTCTCCATAGATATTCCTTGTAACACATGGTTTTCCATCGGCTAACATTCTACCCAGCCTGGAACAGATTAACGGAGAAGACCATGCAGGTGACACGACGGGAAATGATCCACATGCTGGCGGCCGCTGCCACGGCTGAAGGACTGGAGCTCGATCGACCCATTGCCACAGCAGAGCAGTTCTCCGTACAACAGACAGCGAAGGCCGACTGGCGCAACATCGTGCATGGCTCAGAGATTCCCCGAGAGAACTATAGCGATCAGCCCTATGTTGTGGTCACCAAAGACGGCAATTGGCTCTGCGTTCTGACCACCGGCAACGGGAATGAAGGCGCGCCGCACCAGCACATTATCTCAACCATCAGCTCGGACAAAGGAAAGACCTGGTCGAAGCCGGTCGAGATTGAGCCATCCACAGGGCCGGAGGCTTCCTGGGTGATGCCCCTTGCTGTGCCTGGCGGCCGTGTGTACGTGTTCTATACCTACAACTCGGAAAATCTGCGAATTGACACGCAATCGAATAGCCCTATCTACGCCAAGCGAGTGGATACGCTGGGCCGCTATGCAATGAAGTATTCCGACGATTATGGACGAACGTGGTCGGTCGACCGCTACTACATCCCGATGCGGGAGATGCGTATCGACCGGGAAAACGCCTACGGAGGAAAGCTCCTGTATTTCTGGGGCGTGGGCAAGCCCATAACCACCCGCTACGGAGCCATGTTCGGCTTCGCCAAGGTGGGCAAATGGGGCAACCCGGGCGGCATGGTGAGATCCCAGGGCTGCATCATGCAAAGCCCGAATATTCTTAGCGAAACAGACCCGCGAAAGATCCAGTGGAATCTCCTTCCCGAAGGCGACGAAGGATTACGCGCGCCCAAGGGCCCCGTCTCCGACGAAACCAACCTGGTCGAGCTCAATGACGGATCGCTTTATGCGACTTACCGGACCATCGACGGCCACAATTGTCACGCTTACAGCCGCGACGGCGGCCGCACCTGGACACCGCCAGAGTATGCCACGTACTCACCCGAAGGGCGCAAGATCAAGCATCCGCGGGCAGCGAACTTCGTTAAAAAATTCAGTAATGGCAAGTACCTGCTCTGGTATCACAATCACGGAGGCGAGTCAGTGCTTACGGGTCCGTGGGATTACTACGCCAACCGGAACCCAGCGTGGGTCACCGGGGGAATCGAAAAGGATGGACACCTCTACTGGTCCCAGCCGGAGATACTGCTTTACGATTTGGACCCTAAGACCCGAATCAGCTATCCGGATTTTGTGGAGGATGGCGGAGAGTTTTACGTGACCGAGACCATGAAGACGACCGCCCGGGTTCATCTCATCGATCCGACTCTTCTGGAGGCTTTGTGGAATCAGACGCAGGCGGCCAGCATCTCCAAGCGCGGCCTGGCGCTCAATGCGACCGCGGATCAATTGCGCAGCGGTTCTACACTCACCATGCCATCCATCCCCTCACTCGAGCAGGGGGGATTTACCATCGACTTCTGGATCCGCTTCAGAGAATTGAGTGCGGGGCAAACCGTCCTCGATACGAGGCCGGGGAGCGGCAAGGGTATCGCCATCACCATGTCGGATCGATATACGCTCAAACTAACCCTGCATGACGGAACGCAGGAAGCTTCCTGGGACAGCGACCCGGGCTTCCACCCGGGCACGCTGAAGACTGGCACGTGGCAACACGTCGCATTTGTGGTGGACGGAGGACCGAAGATCATTACCGTGATGGTGGATGGGGTGCTCAACGACGGCGGCCCGGTGCGGGAATTCGGCTGGGGACGTTTTCCATCTGAGTTGCGTGACGTGAATGGTATGCCCACGGCTCGCATTGGGACCGGCCTCTTTGGCGAAATCAAACTCTTGCGCATATACGACAGGTATCTTCGTACATCGGAACTCATGGGCAACTGGAGAGCCGGAACATCTTGAACGGACTCCATAGGGTGCGGTTTCGCGTGTTGGCCATGACCGTTGCCCTGGCCTTTCTCACCTACATGGACCGGGTTTGTATCTCGGTGACCGCGCCGGCCATTCTTCGCGACCTGCGCCTCACGACCATCCAGATGGGATTCGTCTTCAGCGCCTTTACCGCGGCCTACGCGGTGTTCGAAATACCTACCGGGTGGTGGGCTGACCGCATCGGCAGCCGCCGCGTCCTTACGCGGATAGTTATCTGGTGGTCGGTCTTCACCGGGTTGACCGGCGCGGCATGGGATTTTCGCTCGCTGCTTACGCTGCGCGCCTTGTTTGGTGCGGGCGAGGCCGGCGCTTGGCCGACGGTCGCGCGCGCCTTGTCGCGCTGGTTTCCTGAACAGGAACGCGGCACCGCGCAAGGCATCTTCTTCATGGGCGCGCACCTGGGCGGCGGAGTTACACCAATTCTGGTGGCCGCCATCGCCGACCGGCTTGGATGGCGCGCTACCTTCCCCCTGCTCTCTGTCTTTGGGTTTGTTTGGGCCGCCTCCTGGTTTCGCTGGTACCGGGATGAGCCGCGCGACCACGCCTCCGTCTCGGCAGAAGAACTTGGTTGGATCGAGGGCGGAAGGCTGGCCATGCCGGAGGGGCTGGGCAACAAAGGCATCGTGCAAGCGGCCCTGAAGACGCCGGGAGTCTGGTTCCTGTGCGCGATGTATTTCACTCAGACCTATGGCTTCAATTTATATGTAACCTGGATGCCTACCTACCTGCAGCACGAAAAGCAATTGCATGGGACGGCGCTGGGCATTCTCGCCGGCCTGCCTCTGCTACTGAGTGTGCCCGCGGATTTGTTGGGCGGTATCCTTACCGACCGGCTTAGCTTGAAACTTGGTCTGCGGCGGGGCCGCTGCCTGGTTGGATTCGGCTCGTTGGCGGCGGCAGGAGTATTTCTTTTTTGCGGCGCGCTGGCCGGAGGAAAGATCTCCGCTGTACTGATTGCGCTGGCTGCCGCCTCGTCGAATTTTCTGCTCGGTGCAAGTTGGGGCGCCTGCGCGGATATGGCGAGGCAATCACGCGGCTACCATTAGCGCGGCGATGAACACTTCAGGACAGATCGGGGGAGTCTTGAGTCCGATTGCGTTTGCACTCTTGACCCGCACCAGTGCTTCGTGGGCGGGACCGCTCTACCTGACCGCGGCCCTATACATCCTTGGCGCGGGGTGTTGGTATTTTGTTCATCCCGAACGGCCGCTGGGGGCGACGGGATAGTCAGTGCGAGTGCCGCGGGACCACCTTGCGCACGTCGTGATACTTGACCGCAAATTCCAGGCAGGCGCCGGTCTCCAGTTGGCCCACGTTGGATCGGTAAAATTCCTCCCAGGGTGAGTGGTTGGTTATTTCGGCAGGCTTGAGTTCCTTGCGCCGCGCCGCGATCTCCTCCTCCGACAGCAGCACATCCACCCGCCGGTGCGCCAGGTCGACTTTGATCTGATCGCCGGTTTTGAGGATCGCGAGGTTGCCGCCGATTGCCGATTCCGGAGAGATATTCAGAATCGACGGACTGTCTGAGGTGCCGCTTTGCCGGCCATCTCCCATGCAGGGGAGCATGCGAATTCCTTGCCGGATGAGTCTGCCCGGCGGAGTCATGTTCACTACCTCCACCGAACCTGGATAGCCGACCGGCCCCGCTCCGCGCACTACCAGGATGGAATGCTCATCGACATCGAGCGAGGGATCTTCGATGCGCTTGCGGTAGTCTTCCGGTCCGTCGAAGACAACCGCCCGCGCAACAAAGCAGTCTTCGTTGCCAGGCTCGGAAAGGTATCGTTGCCGGAACGCGTCGCTGATGACCGACGTCTTGACCAATGCGGATGTGAAGAGGTTGCCCGAAACTACCAGGAGTCCGGCATTCTGCTTCAGCGGATGGTCATAGGTCCGGATGACGTTGGTGTCGAGACTGCGCGCGTCTTTGTAGTTCTCGCCCACCGTTGCCCCGCTCACGGTCAATGCGCCGGTACGGATTTTGCCGGCCTGCATCAGCTCGCCAAAAATCGCGCCCACTCCGCCGGCGCGATGATAGGCCTCACCAAGAAACTCGCCCGCCGGCTGCACGTTGGCCAGCAAGTGGATTTGGTGGCCCACTCGCTCCCAATCGCGAATGTCCAGCTCGACGCCAACGTGACGTGCGATCGCGATGATGTGCGGTGGGCAATTGGTCGAACCGCCAATGGCAGAATTGACCACGATCGCGTTCTCAAACGCCTCCCGGGTTAGAACCTTGCTGGGGGTGAGATCTTCCCTCACCATCTCTACGATTCTGCGTCCAGTCTGGTAGGCCATCTTGGCTCGTTGTGCGTAAGGAGCGGGGATGGTGCCGCATCCCGGCAGAGACATCCCCAGGGCCTCGGCCAGCGAATTCATCGAAAGCGCCGTCCCCATGGAATTGCAGTGCCCGGGGCTGGGGATACCGGCCATCACCATATCCACCAGTTGTTGGCCGGTGATCAGGCCTTCTGCCATTTGACGGCGCGCTTCCCAAAGCACCATGCCCGTGCCGCTGAGCTTGCCGTTCACATAGCCATCGAGCATAGGCCCGCCCGACAGTACGATGGCGGGCAGATTTACCGTGGCCGCAGCCATCAGGGCTGCGGGAGTGGTCTTGTCGCATCCGGTCGTGAGCACGACGCCATCCAAGGGATACCCGGCCAGGATCTCAACCAGGCCAAGGTAGGCAAGGTTACGATCAAGGGCGGCGGTGGGGCGGCGGCCGGTCTCCCCGATGGGATGGGTGGGGAATTCGAAGGGCAGTCCGCCAGCATCGCGGATACCCGCCTTCACCCGCTCGGCGAGGGTTAGGTGGATGCGATTGCAAGGGACCAGGTCGCTGCCGCTTTGCGCAATGCCAATCACGGGCCGGCCGGATTGCAGCTCTTCACGCGTAATGCCGTAGTTGCCGTAACGCTCCAGGTAAACGGCTGCTTCGCCCGGTTCCACCTGGTCGCCAAACCATAGATCGCTGCGCAGCCCGCGATTTACCTTGCCTTTGTCTTCCATACTTAGTAGCCCAGGCTCTTGTTGACCACGTTCTCGAGCGGCTCGCCATTGGCAAAGTGGCGATCCTGCTCCATAAAGAAGCGCATCGCCTGGTTGAGCCACTCCTTGGTATGGTCAGCACAGTGCGGCGACAGCAACACGTTTTCCAGTTTGTACATGGGATCCCCCGGCGGCAGCGGCTCCACCTCGAAGACATCGAGCCCTGCGCCCTTGATGCGCTTCGCAGTGAGGGCGCGGACCATAGCCGCCTCATCAATCACCGGTCCCCGCCCTACGTTGATGACCACCGCGGTTGGCTTCATGGCCGCGAATTGCGCGTCGCTGATCATGTGGTGGGTCTCGGGCGTGAGCGGAAGCGAAACCACAACGTAATCACAGCGCCCGAGCATTTCCATCAGATCTTCCGGCTTGTAGAACTGATCGACATTCGGATCGGACCCCGGTGGTGCGTGTCTTTTAGTGGCCAGAACCTGCATGCCCATGGGATGGACCCGCTTGGCTACTGCGCGGCCAATATCCCCATAGCCGACGATGCCCACGGTCTGGGTGTCGATCTCTTCCACGTCGAATTGCTCCCACACGCCCGCCATCTGGTTGCGCAGCATGCGGCGAAAATCCTTGGCAAAGTAGAGGATCGCCGCCAGGGCGAACTCCCCCAGCGACTGGCTGAAAACACCGCGGCCGTTGGTAAGCGGCACATCGCTCGCAATCAGCTCCGGGAAGAGCACGTTGTCCAATCCTGCGGAGCGGGAATGCACCCAGCGAACGTCCTTGCACATGAGAAACACTTCCCGCAACACCTTCTTGGGTCCCGACCAGGCGAGGATCACCACCGGATCGTTCACTGCGCTCGCAAATGCGGCGGCATCGCGACCCACAATGTGCCGCAGGCCTTTCAACATGCTTAGCTGCGGATCGTCGTCCTGCGCCAACACCAACACCGTATGCTCGATACTCATGCGCTCCCTTCGCGCTCCTATGTCTGATTGATTACGGCCAACTAGAACTATATTCTCTCTCGCCGGTTCAGAGACAGGGCAACACGAGGGCTGATGCTATCATTTTCGAGCCATCTGCTCGTGCTCAGGAGATTGTGGTGAACCCGAAATTGCCCCGTCCGCTACGCGGTGTTATTACGGCCATGGTTACTCCGCTCCGTGAAGACCTTACCCTGGATGAGAAAGGGCTGGAGCGGCTGATCGAACACCTGATCAGTGGAGGGGTTCACGGCATCTTCATTCTGGGCACCACCGGCGAGGCGCCAAACCTGCCGTACGACGTGCGCTCAGCGCTGATTGAACAAACCTGTAAACGCGTGGCCTCTCGCGTGCCGGTGATCGTCGGCATCACAGACACTTCTTACCGGGATGCTCTGCGCATGGCGGCAAAGTCTTATGAGTGCGGCGCTGTGGCCGTGGTGGCTGCGCCCCCCTACTACTACCAGGTTTCCCAGGCGGAACTATTGCAGTATTTCCGGCAGCTGGCAGGGGAATCCCCGTTGCCGTTGTTTCTCTACAACGCTCCCCACAATACGCACCTGTGGCTTGAAATCGGGACGGTGATCCAGGCCGCCGGCGAACCGAATATCGTAGGGCTGAAGGATAGCGGCCTGAACATGGGCTATTTCCACGCGGTGCGAGAGGGGGTTCGGGGGTTGGCTGATTTCAGCCTGCTGGTAGGACCGGACGATCTACTGGCGGAAGCCGTGCTGATGGGAGCTCACGGAGGCATGGCCGGGGGATCCAATGTTTGGCCGCGGCTTTTCGTTGCACTGTATGAAGCCGCGGTGGCTCACGACGTGAGTCGGGTCTCCAAGCTTCACCAGCAAGCGGTGCAATTCGACAATGCCATCTACCGCTCCGCGGAGCATGCTGCGAATCCATTGCGCGGTCTAAAGTGTGCCTTATCGCTGATGGGCATGTGCAGCACTGACCTTACCCCGCCACTTCATGCGTACTCCAGCAAAGAGCGCGAGCGCGTGCAGCAATATCTTCGCGAGGTGGATGTTCTTTCCGCACCCATGATGTCAGCCGCGGCTTTCTGAGCTTGCTCAGTTTCGGGTTAACTGGGGATCGAAGAGCAAGGGAAAAAACTGACCCTCCATCCTGGCTCCGTTGGGAATGGAAGGAACACCCTCCAATAATGGATCGTCCGAAGCGGATCGAACCCCATCTCTGAAGGCATTGATGAGTGTCGCGCGGCGCGGCCGCGCGGAGCGGTTGGCGTAAGAACCATGCACCATGAGCGGATGATGGAAGGTGCATTGCCCGCGTTTCAATTCGATGGGAACGGGAAGGAAAGCCTGCTTTTGTTCGGGGGTGAGAACGGTCATGATCTCATCCATGTTTCCGGTAAGGCCGGTGACCGGCAGCAGCTTCCAGCGATGGCTTCCGGGAACATAGTAGAGGCACCCATTGTCGCGGTCGCTATCGTCCAGCGCGATCCAGCAAGTAAGATGCGACATCGGTTCGGTGCGCGTCCAGTAAGAGTAATCCTGATGCCAGGCCACTACGCCCCCGTGATGCGCGGGCTTACAGAAGAGCTGGTCGTGCCAGAAGCGGACAGGACCGCCCAATAATTGCGAGGCCGGCATCAGGAATGCGGGACTCCAGAGAACATCGTGGAAGGCGGGGCCGGTTCTCCACGCGCCCAGGGCGTGGAAGAGAACCGCGTTGGGATCCTTCGATTCGTTGGAGTGATACTCATGGAAGAGGTGGTTGGCCGGATGGGATTTCTTCATCAGGCCGGTCAGCTCAGAGCAAAGCAAATCGATCTGCCGATCGTTGAGAACCTGAACTCCCGCGAGATATCCCTTCTCGTTGAAGCCGGCGATCTGTTCCTCGGTAAGGCGGAATTTCTGCCACTCCGCTGGGTCTTCAGGCTGCTCGAGAAAGTGGCCGACAGGCGCGTGCGCGGTAGACAGATCCATGGATATCACATCCCCCTTGGCCCTTCAGCTTATCGCATTCTTTGCTATCGCCGCCCCAGCGTTTGCAGAGGATCGCTCGGGCTTTGCAGCTGGAGCACAAACGCCTCGGCTCGTTTGTAGCCGCCTTCTACGCCTCGGAAAGCGGCTACCTGATCCTGCAGCGCGTAATATCTGTCTGGCGTCTGGCTGGCGTGAGCATAGCAGGCAGCACGTTTCGCTGCTTCCGTTTCCGTGATATCGACATAGTGCGAGGGCGAGAATTGCAGGGTATCCTCCCCATCGGAAACCTCGTAGTAGTAAAGAGCGAATTTCTCTTTTGATTTCCTCCAAGCATCGTAGGTGAGCATGGTAATGGCGCGATGATCGCGGTGGTTGTCAATGGGCCATTGGGTAAAGATCGCGTCCGGCTGCTCGGCTTCGATCAGCTTCGCGTACTCATCGTAATGCGCATTGTCCACCACGGCGTGGCCATTGATTTGTCCGGCGTAGGCCGGCCGCGCTTTGAGTATTTCGCACGCGTGTTTCGCCTCAGCGATCCTTGTGGAGGCGCCGGTAGGAGGCCACGCTCCGTCGTTCAGGTAAAGCAGCACTACCTGGTGGCCAAGCTTAGTCAGGCGAGCGACGGTGCCCCCGCATCCGTATTCCGGATCACCGGGATGTCCACCGGCAACGATGATTTTCAGCTTCGGGCCCGGAGGCCCCTGGGCAACCGTGCGGCCCGCATCAAGCGCTTCTGCTATGGGATCTCCAAAGACGAACGCAGAAGCCAGGCCTCCGGCGCCCATTAACAATTCCCGTCGTGTTACGCCCACTTAGTCACCTTCATTTCATGGATTCGATTCAAGCCCACGCGATCGTGCTCTCACACGAGCGGGTCGAGCAATCTCGTGTCACTTCGGAAATCAGTTCTGCGATTTCGGGAACCTCGTTCGAGACGGCGAGCAAAATGCACGGCAAGAGACCATCACTTCGTGTTGTGATTGTACAAAGCAACAGTAGCAATGGAGTGAGGGCGAGCTAGTCGCGCTGGTGGATTAGGTTACAGGCACATCGGTGAAGGCTTGGATGGGGGCAACGGCGAGATTCTGGCATACGACAGCTTTGCAGCAAGAGGTAATCGTGGCGGAGGGTGATGCGGGGGGCAACGATACGGTTACCATTTGGGCCAGAGTTCGGATCCTTGGTCACAACGGAGCATTAAATTTTATTAATTTGCGCGCATTTTGTTCAAGTCGCATCAAACAAACTGGTCACTTCGCCTCATTTGAACCGTGCACTTTTGCCGCTTCATTGCTACAATTTAGTGACATTTGAGACAATTAGTCGACGATTGAGACAATTCATTGACATTTGTCAAAGGATTTACCCGCCTCAAGTTGACTCGTTTGGTTTAGCAGGCTTTAGGCACGATAGACAACTGCAATTGGCTTCATAGTTTCAGTCCTTTCTTAAGGATGTTCCTTAAGTTTTGTTTAAACGTTGTTTGGGCCCATTTCCCCCACGGGTGCTCGACTCCTTCGCCAGCTGGAAGGTTGGTTGGCAGGTGTTCAAATAAGCCGGGTTTGTATCGGCTTCATGCGTGTACTCGTTTTACTGTCATCGTTTCTGTGGGGTCCTGTTGACTAAGCATTCAGATACTTTTTTTTCAAGTGAAGACAATTTTGCGCCGGCTGAGAAGGCCCTCCGGGGGCTGACACGGGTATTTGCCGCGGCCTGTCTTTGTCTTTGGGTATTGGCGTACTCCAGCGTGGCCGCAACGGCCCAGGTGAATGTCTATACCAGAAGTTACGACAATGGGCGGACCGGTGCGAATCTACAGGAGACAATTCTTACACCGGCGAACGTAAATTCTACTAACTTCGGAAAACTATTCACTGTACATACAGACGGGGAGATTTACGCTCAGCCGCTCTATGTCTCCAACCTGGCCATAGCCGGCGGCACGCACAACGTTGTGTTTGTAGCGAGCATGTTGAATACCGTCTATGCCATCGATGCCGACAACGGCACCGTGTATTGGTCGCAGAACTTTGGATCGCCTATCATTCCCCAGGATGTGGAGACCGATCAGAATATTATCTGGGCCACCCGGCTCGGTATTTTGAGTACGCCGGTCATTGATCCAGCCACGAATATCATGTACTTCGTCTCCGGCTCCCAACCGGCCAGCGGCGCCTATCAATATGCCTTCAATCTGAACGCAATTGAGATAGCGACGGGACTTCCAGTAAGCGGAAGCCCGGTAAATATTACCGCCACTTATTCCACTGCCGATCTAACCACTCCGCTGGTGTTCAACGCGCGAAGCAGAATCCTCGTCCGGGGCTGGCGCTGGCCAATGGAAATGTCTACATTGCATTTGCTTCCCACGAGGACCAGACACCTTACAACGGGTGGGTACTGGCATACAGCACGTCGACGCTGGCGCAAACCGCTGTTTATTCCGACACCACGACAGGCACACAGGGCGGGATTTGGTGTGCAGGCCAGGCGCCTTCGATCGATGCCGCCGGCAATATTTACATTTCAACCGGCAATGGCAGCTTTGGCACCACGCCCAATAATCTGGTTCAAACCGGCAACAGCTTCATCAAGCTCTCGCCGACCCTGCAGCTGCTGGATTACTTCACGCCCTACAACAGCGCGGTGCATGAATTCGGGCGACATGGATCTGGGTTCGTCCGGCCTGCTGCTCATTCCTAACACCAATTATGTGTTGGGCGGCGGCAAGGAAGGTGTGCTCTATCTGGTGGACACGACCGCAATGGGTGAATTCAACGCCTCAAGCGACAATGTGCGCCAGGAGTTTCAGGCTGTCTATGGGGTCGGCACCAGTCACATCCATGGCGGCCCGGTTTATTTTGACAGCGACGCGAATGGCCCCAGCGCGTATGTGTGGGGAGAGAACGATGTCCTGCGCGGGTTTGAATTCAATACCACCACCGGCCTTCTGACTACCACGCCCTTTGCCAAGAGCACCATGACCGCACCGGCGACCAATAATGATGGAGCGATGCCGGGGGGATTTCTTGCCGTCTCGGCCAACGGCAACAGTAACGGTATTCTATGGGCCTCGACGCCCTATAACGGCGACGCCGCACATCAGTCTATACAGGGTGTTCTGTACGCGTTTAATGCCGATACGCTGAGTCTGCTGTGGACCGATAAGACCAATGACGCGCGGGACGAGATCGGGATGTTCGCAAAATATGTCCCGCCTGTGGTGGCGAACGGCAAGGTCTACGTGCCTAACTTCGGGCCGGTGGGCAACACCGATGGCACCGGAAACCTGGTTGTCTATGGCTTGGTCAATCAGCTGACGGTTACCGCGGCCAACGCGACCATGACAGTGGGCGCTGCGCTGCCCACGTTGACCGGAACCGTCACTGGGCTGGCGAATGGCGATACGCTGGGTACGACGATTGATGTCGCTTATAGCACTACGGCTACCAGCAGCTCCCCGGCAGGTACCTATCCTATTACTGCTACGGTTACCGGCTCGTCGGCGGGCAACTACCAGGTGGTGGTCAACGCGGGTACGCTTACCATCTCGCCCGCGGCCCAGGTACTGACGGTAAAGGCCAACGACGCGACCCGCACCTATGGAGCGGCCAACCCGGCCTTTACAGGAACGGTCACCGGCGCGCAGAACGGCGATACCTTTACCGAGAGCTTTGCCACCACGGCAACCACCACCAGCGCGGTGGGCAGCTATCCGATTGTGCCTTCCGTGACCGGTACAAATCTGGGCAACTATACCGTCACCGTTGTCAACGGCGCGCTGACTGTGACCGGGGCCGCGACCACGACTACGTTGACGGCGCCGGCCAGCGCTGCGTACGGAGCCGGGGTTACGCTCACGGCGACAGTAGCCTCCACTGCGGGCACGCCTGGCGGAACCGTAACTTTCTACAATGGTGCGACCCCGGTGGGCACGGGGGCGTTGAACGCCAGCGGTGTGGCCACGCTGAGCACCACCACACTCCCCCCTGGCACGGATAGCATCACTGCAGCTTATGCGGCCACAGGCAACTTTGCCGCCAGCACCTCAGCGGCGAGCGGCGTCAGCATCGGCCAGGGAACGCAGACCATCACTTTTGCCGCCATCCCATCGCGTCCTTACGGCAGCGCGCCCTTCGCCGTAAGCGCGACTTCCAGCGCGGGCAGCAATTATCCCGTTACTATCACGGTTGTATCCGGCCCAGCAACGATTGCTGCAGGCACCGTGACCCTCACCGGCGTGGGTACTGTCGTGCTGCAGGCCACGCAAGCCGGCAATGCGGATTACAGCGCGGCCACAGCGACGCAAAGCTTCCAGGTCACCGCAGCCGCGACCACAACCACATTAGCCGCGCCGGCCAGCGCCGCTGTGGGCGCCAGCGTGACGTTGGCGGCGACGGTCGCTTCCACCGCGGGCGTACCTTCTGGAAGCGTGACCTTTTTTAGCGGTACCACTTCCCTGGGTGTAGGCACCTTGAACGGCAGCGGCGTGGCCACGCTGGCCACCACCGCGCTCCCTGCCGGAACGGACACCGCCACCGCTACTTATACAGCCGCGGGCAATTTCGCCACCAGCACCTCATCGCCCGTGACCCTGACCATCGGCGCGCCAGGGGGACCGGCACCTGCCTACACGGTGACGGCGAGTCCCGGTACGCTGACCGTTACGCCAGGGGCGACAGGCAGCACGACGCTCACCATCTCGCCCACCGGCGGCTATAAGGGAACGATCGCGTTGAGTTGTTCGAGTTTGCCTACGAATGCCACCTGTGCGTTTGCCCAGAATCCGATCACCCTCAGTGGGAATAACCAGAGCGTGACCGTGGGGCTGCAGATCAATACGACGGCGCAACAGGCAGCCAGGAAGTCGCCGGCAATCCAATTGAATCCGACCTTGTTGGCCCTGGCCTTCTGGTGGCCTGGAGGGCTGACCGGATTGGCGGTTTTCCTGCGTAAGCGGAAGCTGGTGAAGACGCGACCTTCCTGGATGCTTCTCCTGCTCTTCGCCTGCACCTTCGCCTTTGCCGCTGGTCTGTCGGGCTGCGGCACGAGCGGAGCTACGAATAACGCGACCGCCAGCACTTTCCAGGTGATGATCGTGGCGACTGGGACTTCCGACAGCGCGGTCACGACCCTGACCGTACCCCTGACGTTGAATGTGACTCAGTAAGGGGCTGCGGAAGCTATCTGCATCCTCTTTGCATCGGTTGTGAGCACGCATTCATGCGGCGGTGGTTGGTTTTGAAGCCGAGCGGCTCGCGTAGCACTCGTCTCCTCCGGCTTTAGCTGCGGGGTTTGGTGAGGGGGAGCCGGGGCTTTAGAAGGTGTGTGAATACGGGGTAGCGCAGTGGAGGGACCTGCTGTTTCCTTCCCCTGATATTCACACACCCTCTGCCGCGATGTTCAAGCAGGGGGCTCCCATGCTTCCTGCAAGACCGGAGCTCGTCGTTGCCATTCTGTTGGTAACCATTACTCGCTGCCAGGGTAACCCCTGCCTGCAGGCACTGCTTAGCTTCTTGTGCAGGATCAACTCTCATTGCAGAATCGACTCCACCCCCCGTTCACCCCGCTCTACGCGGTCGTGGAGCGCTATTGACGGGGTGAGGAGCGCCGCGGCAATCCTTAAGGTCATGTCCTTTCGCGTATTTCTTAAGGCGAACTAACGCTATCAAGTAATGTTCTCCAAGGCCGTTGAGTGGTACAATTTGCCTCAGCGGTTTTCCGTTGGAACGTTTGCCTCTCCCCCAAAACGCTCCTGATAGATCCCCTAGGAATTTAGGTTTCCTCCCCCAATAAGGACTTGGCAGGCGTGTGGCCTAGCCAAGCTAGCTGCTTTCGAGGGTGGGCCCTGTGGCAAATTATTTTGATCACCTAGCTTTGGTTGAAACCAGTGTGGCTAAGCGTGAAGGGGTCAATCGGTCCCAGGACCTGGCACGCGTACGCAAAGTCTCTGCTCTCGAGGCTCTCTTGCTCTTGCTGCTGTTGCTCTGTGGCAACGTCGCGGCGATTGCGCAGGTGAATGTCTATACGAGAAGCTATAACCTTGCCCGGACGGGCCAAAATTTGCAGGAGACAATCCTCACTCCGGCAAATGTAAACTCAAACACTTTCGGCAAGCTCTTTACCGTCCCCACCGATGGGGAGGTCTACGCCCAGCCTCTGTACGTTTCAAACCTGGCCATCGCCGGCGGCACACACAACGTTGTCTTCGTCGCCAGTATGCGGAACACAGTGTACGCAATTGATGCCGATAACGGCACCGTGTACTGGACCCAGAACTATGGCACACCCATCACGCCGCAATATATTCAAAACGATCAGAATATTTCCTGGTCGACCGGCCTGGGTATCTTGAGCACGCCGGTTATCGATCCGTCCACGAACATCATGTACTTCGTCTCCGCCACCCAGTCGGTGGTCAACGGCAACCTCGTATTCCAAGACCATCTCAACGCACTTGAAATTGCGACCGGTGCTGCGGTCAAAAGCCCGGTGAATATTACCGCGACCTACTCCACTCCTGATCTCACCACCCCGCTTCAACTGGTCATCCAGCGGCAAAACCAACGCCCCGCCCTGGCTCTTGCCAACGGGAACATCTACGTTGTCTTCGGGTCGCACGACGACATAACGCCCTACGAGGGGTGGGTGCTCGCTTACAACAAATCTACGTTGGCGCAGGTTGCGGTCTACGCCACCACCACGATTGGCTCCGAGGGAGGGATCTGGATGGCAGGACAGGGTCCTGCCATCGATAGCGCGGGCAACCTCTACCTGTTGACCGGTAATGGAAGCTCCGGCAAAACGCCGAACGGCTTGATGCAGACCGGGGAAAGCATGATCAAGTTATCACCCAGTCTGGAGCTGCTTGATTACTTCACCCCGTACAACGCAGCTAACTTGAGTGCAGGCGACATGGATTTGGGCTCAGCCGGATTAATGCTGATTCCGAATACCAACTACGTTCTGGGCGGGGGCAAGGAAGGCGTACTTTATCTTGCAAACACCGGTGGCCTGGGAGGCTTCAACGCCTCGAACGACCAGGTGCGGCAGGAGTTTCAGGCTATTTATGGCGTGGGAACCAGTCATATCCACGGCAGCCCGTCCTACTTCGACAGCGATAAGAATGGTCCAACGATCTATGTCTGGGGAGAAAACGACGTACTGCGCTCGTTCCTCTTTAATAGCACCACCGGATTACTGAACACAAATCCCTGGGCTACCAGTACGATGACCGCGCCGGCGACCAACAACGACGGCGCTATGCCCGGAGGCTTTACCTCGATCTCGGCAAACGGAAACACCAACGGCATCGTTTGGGCATCCACCCCGTACAGCGGCGACGCAGCGCATCAGCTGGCGCAGGGGGTCCTGTACGCTTTCGACGCAGATACGCTAAAACTTCTGTGGACCGACAAAACCAATGACGCCCGCGATGAAATAGGCACGTTTTCGAAATATTGCCCGCCCATAGTTGCCAACGGAAAAATGTACGTGCCCAACTTTGGGCCCTGGGGCTCTACGACTGGGTCGGGAGCTCTGGTTGTCTACGGCTTGTTGGTACCGCAGCTGACGGTGAATGTAGCCAATGCCACCATGACGGTGGGCGGTGCGCTGCCCCCATTGACTGGAACAGTCACTGGCCTAACGAACGGTGACACGCTGGGTGGGACCATCATCGTGACTTACAGCACCACGGCTACCAGCAGTTCGCCGGCCGGCACGTATCCCATCAATGCAACCGTGACTGGATCTTCGGTCAATAACTACCAGGTGGTGGTCAACGCGGGTACGCTTACTATCTCGCCGGCAACGGCCCAGACCACGACCACGTTGAGCGCACCGGGCAGCGCTACCTACGGAGCGAACGTAACCCTAACGGCGACGGTGACCTCCACCGCTGGTACGCCTGGGGGAAGCGTGATCTTCTCCAACGGCAGGACCGCCCTGGGCGCGGGCACGTTGAACGGCGGCGGCGTGGCCACGCTGAACTACCAACACGCTCCCCGCCGGGACTGATACCTTGACCGCAACCTACGAGGGAGCAGGCAATTTTGCCGCCAGCACTTCACCGGCAAGCAGCATCACCATTAACCCGGCTACACAAACCATTACCTTTGCCGCGATCGGGTCCCACGCTTATGGCAGCGCACCCTTCGCTGTGAGCGCGACCTCCAGTGCGGGCAGCAATTATCCGGTTACCATCACGGTGCAATCCGGGCCCGCGGTGATCAACGGGGGCACGGTAACTCTCACTGGCGCTGGGACTGTAGTGCTGCAAGGCTCTCAAGCGGGCAATGCGGATTACGACGCAGCCACGGCGACGCAGAGCTTCCAGGTGACGCCTGCTTCTTTGACCGTGACCGCTAACAATGCAAGCCGTGTCTATGGCGCGGCCAATCCGGCCTTTAACGGAACAGTGACGGGCGCCGTGGGCAGCGACAGCTTTACCGAAAGCTTCACCACTACCGCGACGACCAATAGCAATGTCGGCGGCTATCCGATCGTGCCTGCAGTGACGGGAACAAACCTGGGCAGCTACACCGTCACCACCGTCAATGGCACGCTTACGGTAACTGGAGCGGTCGACAACGACCACCCTGAGTGGGCCGGGCAGCGCTGCGTATGGCGCCAACGTAACCCTGACGGCAACGGTGACCTCTACCGCGGGCACGCCTACGGGGACCGTGACCTTCTATAACGGAAGCGTCGCCCTGGGCACAGGCACATTAAACGGCAGCGGCGTGGCTACCCTGGGCACAACGGCGCTAGCCAGCGGTTCCGATTCAATCAGCGCCAGCTACGCAGCGCTGGGTAACTTTGCCGCCAGCACTTCGACCACAACCATCGTCACTGTGAACGCGGCGACGCAAACCATTACCTTTCCCGCAATCGGCATCCCGCGCTTACGGCAGCGCGCCCTTCGCGGTAACGGCGACATCCAGTGCGGGCAGCAATTATCCCGTCACCATCGCAGTACAGTCGGGACCGGCAGTGATCAGCGGCGGCACGGTAACCCTCACCGGCGCCGGCACTGTCGTGCTGCTGGCTTCGCAGGCGGGAGACACGAACTACTCCGCAGCCACGGCGACGCAGAGCTTCCAGGTTACGCCTGCCGCGTTGACTGTAACGCGCCAACAACGCGAGCCGGGTCTTTGGTGCAGCCAATCCGGCCTTTAGCGGAACGGTGACCGGCGCAGTGGGCAGCGACAGCTTCAGTGAAAGCTTTACCACCACTGCAACCGCCACCAGCAATGTGGGTAGCTATCCGATTGTGCCCGCGGTCACTGGGCCGCAACTGTCCAACTACACCGTCACCATCGTCAACGGCGCTCTTACCGTGAGTGGAGCCGCTACCACGACGACCTTGAGTGCGCCGGGCAGCGCTGCTTATGGTGCCGGCGTAACGCTGACCGCCACGGTGTCCTCGACTGCGGGGATGCCCGGAGGAATCGTCACCTTCTATAGCGGATCCACGATCCTGGGTACGGGCACGCTGAACGGCAGCGGCGTAGCAACACTCACCACGACTACGCTCCCCGTGGGCACCGATACGCTCACGGCCAGCTATGGGGCAGCGGGTAATTTTGCCGCCAGCACATCGCCGTCCAGCAGCATCACGGTGAACGTAGCGTCGCAAACTATCACCTTCCCGGCCATCGGAGCGCACGCCTATGGCAGCGCGCCCTTCGCCGTGACGGCGAGTTCCAACTTAGGTAGCAGCTATCCAGTCACCATCACGGTACAGTCCGGTCCGGCGGTGATCAGCGGCGGCACAGTAACGGTCACGGGTGTGGGCACGGTGGTGCTGCAGGCCACACAAGCCGGCAACTCGGATTACAACGCGGCCACGGCAACGCAGAGCTTTCAGGTAACACCCGCGGCATTGACCGTCGCCGCCAATAACGCGACCCGGAGCTACGGGGCAGCCAATCCGGCCTTCAGCGGAACGGTGAGTGGCGCGGTGGGAGGCGACAGCTTTACGGAAAGCTTCACTACTACAGCGACGGCCACCAGCAACGTCGGCAGCTATGCCATTACGCCTGCTGTCACCGGGGCGCGATTAGCCAACTACACCGTAACCGTTGTTGCCGGCGAGCTGACGGTGACTGGGGCGGCGACCACTACGAAACTGAGCGCCCCGGTCAATGCGGCCTACGGCACAAGCGTAACCTTGACCGCAACCGTGACATCCACCGCAGGCGTGCCTTCAGGAAGCGTGACCTTTTTGAACGGTTCCACTTCGCTCGGTGTGGCGGCGCTGAACAGCAGCGGAGTGGCCACGCTCACCACCACCACCCTCCCCGCAGGAACGGATACTACCATCGCTACCTATGTGGCCGCGGGTAACTTTGCCGGGAGCAGCTCGTCAGGAGTGACGCTGACTGTCATTGGCGGAGCAGGGGGTCCGGGAGCTACCTACACGTTGGCGGCGAATCCCACGACGCTGACCATTGCCCCAGGGGCGACAGGAAAGACCACTCTCATCTTCACACCCACTGGCGGCTATAGCGGGACGATCGCCTTGAGTTGTTCGAATCTGCCCGCGAATGTCAGTTGCACATTCGACCAGAATCAGGTCACGCTGAGCGGCACCAATCAGAACGTCTCTACCGGGCTTTCAATCAATACCACTACGCAGCAGGCAGGTAAGAATGTCCCGTCTCAGGCACCGCAGAGCCCCTTCAGCCCGGCCCTGTTTGCACTGGTATTCTGGTGCCCGGGCGGTCTGACTGGATTAGCGGTTATGGCTCGCAGGCGGAAGCTGGCCGGAACGCAACGGCCGTGGCATCTTTGCCTGCTGATCGCAGGCGCGTGGGCACTGGCAGCCGGTCTGTCCGGTTGCGGTATGAGCGGGCATGTCGTGAGCGCTGCACCGAGCACCGTCCAGGTAACTGTCGTGGGTACCGGAACCTCAGGTAGTGTTGTCACCACGCAGACCGTGATGCTAACGGTTAATATGACTAGCATGACGCCGCAGTAACCACATGACGTCAAAAGCGGAGTCGTACACGTTGGTGAAAGCGGCCAGGGTTTTTCGTAGAGGATGTCTCGTGGTCCCTCTCGCAGGGATAGGACTGCTCTTCGCTCGGTTGACTCTTGCCCAGGAGAACCATCCGCACTACACGATTGTGGATCGCGGCCCATCCCTGGTGCGCACGCTTACCGAAACTCCAGGATTGAATAACCATGGCGACATGGCCATCTGGCACTCGGAAAACGCGAGCCTGATGCCGGGCGTGCTCTTTCACGGCACGGAAGCAATCCCGATCGAGGGAGATAAGGATTTTCCCCTGGTCTACCCCTCCGACATCAACGACCGGCTCACGGTAGTAGGAACTCTTCAAGCAGCCCAGGATTTACGCTTCACCCACGCCTTCAAGTGGTCAGATAAACATATGGAAATTCTGGCGTCGGTGGGAGGACCCTACTCGTCTGCATCGGCTGTGAACGCAGCGGGAGACGTGGTGGGGAGCGCACAGATCAGCAACGGCCAGAAACATGCAGTGCTGTGGCACGCGAAACAGCCGCGCGATCTCGGACTCCTTGGCCGGGGCGATTACAGCACTGCCCACGACATCAACGATAAGGGCGATATCGTAGGGGAAGCGAACCTGGTTCCGAACGGCAAGCCTCAGGCTTTTCTGTGGCAGGCAGGCAAGATGCAGCAGCTGCCCAACCTGCCCGGCGGCACCCTCTGCAGTGCTCAGGCCATCAATAATGACGATGCCATCATTGGATCCTGCGATCTGGCCAACGGCACGGCACACGGTGTGATCTGGAGAAATGGTTCCATTGAAGATTTGGGCACGCTCGGGGGCGAGGATTCACCAAGCACACCATTGGACGTCAATACCCAGGGGCAGGTGGTCGGAACCTCAAACGACGACGATAAACTCAGGGCGTTTCTCTGGGAGAAGGGCAAGATGATCAATCTAAACAAACTCATCCCGCCCAATTCCGGCTGGCAGCTGCTGGTAGCCTGGCGTATCAACGACCAGGGCGAAATCATCGGTCGAGGATACTTTCACCGGACCATTCACGCCTTTATGCTTGAACCGGATCAATCCGTCAATAAGAAGTGATTTGAAGCAGGTTGCCGGAGGGGGCTATGACCATCACCATGTTTTCCAGCCGCGAGTTCAGTCAGAATGCGGGCAGAGCCAAGAAGGCGGCTAAACTGGGGCCTGTTTTATCACCGATCGCGGCCGCCCAGCCCACGTGCTGCTCACGATAGAGGAGTACCGGAGAATTACTAACAAGCAGGAAAACATCCTGGACCTGCTGGCGATGCCGGATGCTACGTACGTCGAATTTGAGCCTCCTCGCTTGAGCGGCAATCTTCACCGTCCGCAGATCTTAGCTCACGTGTCTTCTTCGATACGAATGTTGTATAGGAAGGGGGCCGAAAAAAGGAAATCCCGTCCCTCCGCTCCGGTCCTGATAATCAAAAAAGGCGCGTCGAGTGCTGTGGTATCCCACTCAAGCCACAACCGGGCTTGAATGGGGCACCCAGCCTTCGTTGCCGGTGGAGTAAATTGGTCATCCCGGCGTGCAGTAGAACCAATCAGGGTTTCACGTTCACTGTCGGCAGCGATGCGAGGAAGAGGCCCAGGTCCCTCTTGAGATAGGAGATCCTGGCGCGAACGTCCTGCAGCATGGCGCCGCGATCTTCGAAGTCGTCGATGCTGAGTTTCAGGCTTTGGGAGGGCTGACTGGTAAGGTGATCGATTTTTTCCGTACTCGACAGGGAGTCGATTCGCTTCACTTGAACCCAGGTTTGC
Source organism: uncultured Acidobacteriaceae bacterium (assembly GCA_963721125.1). Classification (GTDB taxonomy): domain Bacteria; phylum Acidobacteriota; class Terriglobia; order Terriglobales; family Acidobacteriaceae; genus PALSA-350. The sequence continues at coordinate 2,454,715 of CAVRHZ010000002.1, forward strand.
AGCAGTTCCTCCTTGCGGGTGATACCCGTGTGCAGGTAGGGAACGGGTTCATTCAGGAAGATCCATACGGTCTCCGGATAGCGGCTATTGGCTAGGGTGGGGCGATCGAATAACTCGGCCAGCATATTGGAATCGAAATTGAATCGACTGCTCTGGCCTTTCTGCTCACGAATTCCAGTCAGGGCAAGTCCGGCGGAAAGAGTTCCGGCGGCGATGCCGACGCCGGCCGCCGGCTTAGTGAGGCTGGAGGAAAGTTGAAGGCCGGAACTGGTCGCACCAACAGTTCCACCCACGAGTACGCTGAGGAGGTTTGCCCGGCTCACAGCGTGGTCGCGGCGGTCAGACAGGAATCCACGCACTTCATTGCAGCGCGCAATCTCGTTATCGATCTGGGCTATGGTGGCATCGACCTGGAGGGAGGCCGCCATCACTTGTTCAGAAATGCGCTGATGCAGCCAAAGGAGTTGCCACCGGTCCGCTGCAACCGGGTCAGCTGATAGCTTTTTCAACTGACCTATTTCAGAGGAAACCCCGATTAGCTGAGCCGTGCTCTCTGATGGCACCGGCTGGTTCAATCGGGATTCGATCGTCTGTGCTGAGGCTGCCATGGCGATAGCCGCCATTGCCACCAGGGGCAAGCTGCGAGCAAGGCTCATGCCGATTATGATGACACGCCGGTGCTAGTTGAGTTATTCGCTCTTTATGTTTGCAGAAATTACCATCTGCCTATAGCACTCCTCTGTTATCTTTCCTCGGAGTTCCTTGCGAAAGCAATACCTTGCCAACGAGGTGATCTATGCCCTGCAACCCCGTGGAGTTGAAACACGTCCCGCTCTTCGCCCTGCTCGACGATGACGAGATTGCCGTCCTGGCCGCCCAGGTGGATCTCAAGACATTTGCTCCACGGCAGCGTATTTACAAAATGGGTGATCCCGGCAAGCACGCGTACATCCTGCTTTCAGGCGAGGTGAAGGTCACGACTGTCGACGACGATCACCAGGAGGTTCTGGTCGACCAACCGGGCCATGGGCAGTTTTTCGGTTTCGCTTCGATGCTGGAGCAAACACCCCATCAGACCAGCGCCCTGGCCATGGAAGAGACCACGTGCGTCGAGATCAGCCGCGACGACATCGCTACTCTGCTGCAGCGCAAACCCCTGGCCGGCATGGATATGCTGACGGTACTGGGCCACCAATTCCACGCATCGCAGCAACTGGTACGGCTTCGCGCCAGCCGCAACGCCAACGATGTGATCGAGGAGGAATACACCTTCGGCGAACACATCGCCGACAAGGTCGCCAGTTTCGGAGGGTCATGGGCCTTCATTATCCTCTTCGCCATCGTGTTGGCCGTGTACACCTGCATAAACGTTGCCCTGCGCGGCCGTGCCTGGGATCCGTACCCTTTCATCCTGCTCAATCTCTTCCTGTCTATGCTGGCCGCTATCCAGGCGCCGGTCATCATGATGAGCCAGAACCGGCAGGATAAAAAAGACCGCCTGCGCAGCGAGCTGGACTTCGACGTGAACCGCCGCGCCGAAGCGGAGATTCAAAATCTCTCCCGCAAGCTGAACCTGGTTACCGACAAGCTGTGCGACCTCGATGACATCCTCCGCGAACGGCTTCCGTCGGGCGCGGGCGCGTCGCAGAGCTGACGGCAACCCTCGATGAGGCGTAAGACGGCAGTCATATAATCCATCTCGAGAGGATCCCTCCAAAAATTGCTCTGGATGATCCTTGCTCGATTTTTCGTTCCGTCTGCCGCTTATGCAGGACGATCCGACAACTCCGCTCAACCACGAGGGCTCCGCTTCGGCCGAAGTACCCCCGGTATCCCAGACATGGGGGAGCTTTCGCCTGCTGGCGCGCGTGGGGCACGGCTCGTTCGGTGAGGTATACAGGGCATGGGACCCCCACCTGGAACGTGAGGTGGCAGTGAAGCTGCTGCTGCCCGCCTCAGTGGGAGACGAGGAAGATTATCGGGCCATCCTGCGCGAGGCGCGAGCGTTAGCCGCAGTGCAACACCCCAACATCGTGCATGTCTACGGCATGGACCGCCACGACGGACGAGTGGGCTACTGGACCGATTTCGTACACGGTAAGACCTTGTCCTTCCTGGTATTGGCCCAGGGCCCATTTGGCTATCGCGAAGCTGCCTTGATTGGCCTCGATGTAGCAAAGGCCCTAAGCGCGGTGCACCGGGCCGGGCTGCTGCACCGCGACATCAAGGCCGAGAATGTAATGCGCGAAGAGGGCGGCCGTATTCTGCTCATGGACTTTGGGCTGAGCACACTGCCGCAACGCCAAACCGGTGTCGCCGGCACTCCTACCTACATGGCGCCGGAGCTGTTCAGCGGCAGCCCGGCGACGGTGGCTTCGGATATCTACGCCGTGGGTGTGCTCCTCTTCTACCTGGTTACGGGCCAGCATCCGGTTAGGCTTGGCGGCTTGACGGCGAGAGAGGCGGCAGCGGCAATCTCCAAGAGAAAGGCGCTGATCGATCTGCGGCCGGACCTTTCGGAGTCATTTATGCGGACGGTAGCAGTGGCCATGGAGATGGATCCCGCAAAGCGATATGCCAGCGCGGGGCAGCTGGCGGAGGCGCTGGCCGAATCTCTGGGCGCGCCCCTGGCGGCAGGCACGGTCTCCGCTCCGCCTAAGGCGGCGAGTAAGACCACGTTATGGGTGGCCATCGCCGCGCTCTCGATCTTGGCCGTGGCGGGTTCTGCCTTGTGGTTTGCAGGCATACCCCATTGGCTGCATACGGTAGATAGCGCAGCCGCGGCGGGAGTGCCGGCCACCCAATACGATCAGTTTTTAAAAGCGCAGGACCATCTGCAGCACTACTACAAGCAAGCCAACATTGCCGCAGCCATCACCGGCTTTCAAGCGGTGCTTAAGGCAGATCCGAACTTTGCCCTGGCCCAGGCCGGGCTGGGTCAGGCCTACTTCTTGCAGTACCGAAACAATGGCGATGCCAAGCTGCTCGATATAGCGAAGCAGGCAACGGCGAAGGCACTGCAGCTCGATGCGAATCTCGCTCCGCCATACATTACGATGGCCCGCATGGCAGCCATGCAGGGGCAAACCCAGTTGGCGATGCAGCAGGTGCAGAAGGCGATCGTCCTCGATCCGCACAGCGCGGAGGCCTACGGCGCGCTGGCGGCGGTGTATGAGGCGGATGGACGCACGAATGATGCACTCACCGCGATACAGCGGGCCATCGATCTCGCGCCGGACTCCTGGCAATGGCCGCTACAGCTGGGAAACTATCAGCTCGCCGCAGGCAACCTGAAAGAGGCGGCAACCCAGTATCAGCGCGCGGTTGATCTGTCCAAGGATAATCCGATGGCATACTACGATCTTGGGGTAGCCAACACGCAGTTGGGCAAGCTAAGTGAGGCGGAAGCCGACCTTCGCGAGTCGTCGAGACTCGAACCGTTCGTAGATACCTACTCTGCGCTTGGGGCTCTGGCAGAGCTCGCGGGCAAGTTCGACGATGCCGCAGCCCTGTACAAGAAGGCGATAGAGCTCGATGCCGATAACTACCAGGCGTGGGGCAATCTGGGCAGCGCCTACGTCTGGGGTGGCAATCGCGAACAGGCCACCCTGGCATACCGCAAGGCAGCCGAATTGGCCAACGCCCAACAGTCGAAAAATCCTAACGATTCGCAGCTTGCCGTTTTGTTGGCGGGATTTTACGCGGACTCAGGACAAGGCGAGAAAAGTCCGGTCCTCATTCGCAAGGCTCTGGCACTTTCCCCTGACGACCCGAAAATCTCCTATCGCGCAGGTGAGACTTACGAGATTCTGGGACAGCGGGCCAAAGCGATTCCGCTCATCGCGAGGGCGCTTGCGCAGGGTTACGACGTGGCGGAGTTCCAGCGTAGTCCGGAACTGGCTGCGCTGCGCAACGATCCGGCATTTCAGTCAGCGCTTAATAAGGCGAAGAGCGAAAATCCTGTGGACACCGCCGGGAAATTAAATTAATTTCGGGCCCATGGCGCATACCGACATTGTTCTCAAAGAGGTGGACGGCATATTTATGCCGAGCCAATCCGAGGTTCCTGTGGTGAAGGGCGATACGATCGCCTTCTCGAGCAGTGATGGCGCGCAGGTGGCGCTCTTCTTCTCCCCTGGAGCGGTCCCGGTTCTCTCACCAGCGCCGCAGGTGCCGACGACGCTGACTGCGGGAAAGCTCCGAATTCACCTTTACCTCCTCGGACGCGGGCGCGTATAGCGTTTATTTTGAGAAAGACGCCTCTACACCGCCGGCGCACTTTCCAGTGAGGCCGTTGAATGTGCTGCTGCTGGAGACCGAGACTCCGGACTTCGGCGGACCCAATACGGGAACTCGGGGTGGATGAGCACTACAGCTCTGTGCTGGAAAGCAGTACGTCAGCGGCTGAAGAGTGTGCTTGAGAACTTCGATCAAAACTGAGTTCCGAAGGGACAGCCGAGAGTCATTCTTGTCGCAATTTGCTCTTCGGTAAGCGTGGGATGCTGGACCTGCAGTTTCACTGTCGGGCATAAGTGAATGTGCCGTGGGGTTCCGTTTCTCCATCAACGCAAACTGCAGGTCCCTCCCCTACGCTGCGCTTCGGTCGGGATGACAAATTTAAGGGCGGCGGCCCACCTTGGCTTGGGTGAAAGTGGATGGACAGAATCAAATAGCGCAACAAGATATGTTTCGGACTTTCAAGTATCATCTGAGGTCTTTGACGCGCAGTCGCGCGGCCGGGTCACCGAGCACGATGTAGTTGCGAGCGTCGTCGCGGGCAATTGTCAGGACAGTGCGTGCGGCAGGACTTAACGGCGGAGTCGCGTTCGGGTCGGTAGAGGCGGTCCGCGCCTCCGACTCGATGAGCTGCGAGCAGAGCCGGCTCCATCGGTCGCTGAGAGAATCGACGGCGTAACCGGCGCGGCGGCCGAACATGAGATAGGTGAGCGGATCGCGGAGAGACTGAAGCTGGGGCGTCCCGGTGACGTCCTGGAAAGCATAAGGAAAGGCCAGGTCTACATGCGCGATGACCGCGAGGGCGCCGTGGCTGAGCAATGCCTGGGGTAGCGCCGCGATAAGCGGAGCCGGTGCGACCGGGATCTTTGAGCCGTCCGGATTGAAATAGTAGTTGTTGTCCGCAGGGCAACCACCGCTGTAACAGGCGAAGAGAAACGCCATGGTCCCCTGGAGCTTGGCATCGGCGGGAATGTCTTCGGCGGAAAAAAGATTGTTGGGACCGGCGGCCGTGTCTCGCACCCATTCCTGGGTCAGCAGCGAGCCCTGCATGCGGCGTTGCGCAGGGTCACCCATCGGATACTCAACCCCATGGGAGCCGGTAAAGAGGACGGCCGGCGGACCGCCGGGCAGGTTGCCACGAAGGATATCGATCAGTTGTTGCTTGGTGGCCTGCTTGGCGGTGGAGTAAGTAAACGCATCCAGCGTGAATTTCGCGGCTCCGGAGCCGAGAGGTTTAATGTTGTCGAGGAAGTTGGGGCAGATGGCGTTGGAGAGCATGGCGGTGGCCACGTCGTTATCGTTGCGCGTAACCCAGACCGCGGCGTTCTTTCGCTGGGCCGGAACAAAGCCGGGGTCCTCGTACTGGACCACGGCCCGGGCATAGCGTCCGTAGTCCTCGATGTCGTCAAAGGCGAGCCGGCCGACGGCCCATTGCATCTTGAGCAGATTCTGGAAATCGAAAGGGATGCGGTCGGGTTGACCGACGATCAGCACGTAGTAGGGTACGCCCGCGGTGGGATCAACTTTAGCCGTAAGCGAGACGCCACGGTACTGCGACCCAATCATCGGCCGTCTGGTTAGGGCGAACTCCGCTGTCATTTCCCTCGAAGACTTGAAATAGGTGGTCGTCGTTGACCTGCTTGCGGCGCAGATCGATCAGCGGCTGCAGCTGGGCCTTGATCGCGGGATCAGCGTCCGACGCGAACAGGATGCACCAGCCTGTCTGGGTGAGATCGTCGGGATCGCCGACACTCGAGTCCGTGCCCAGGTGAGTGGAGTCGATGCTCCGCTGCGCCGCGCCCGGCAGGTCGCCGCTGAGGTGGGGCAGGCTTTCCGGAGGAAGCGCCGGGGCCGGCGCCCCGGTCGGGGCGTGGACCAGCAGCGGCACAGGAACTGGGGTGGTGCTCATGAGCCTCAGATCCCCAGACGGCAGTCAAGGGCGCCGGTGTCGAAGATGGTGGGGGCGGGTGCGCCGCTTCCCTCCCCTGCGCCAGTGCCGGAGACGCCAAAGGCAATGTCGCCCGATGGGGCGACCCCATGCAGAGCCCACTGATCCCCTTCGCGGGCGATCTGTTGCACAGCAAATCCGAAGGTGATGGCCTCCGGACCGCTGTAGCTGATGGTGGAGTTCCCCGCCCCCGACGGCTTGATGCCGACTTTGGTATCGACGCCCTGAAAAGCGGAAAGGTCCACGTCAACGGCTGTACCGTGAGAGTCTGTGGCGGTGACGGTAAGGGAGTTAGATTTGAGTACCTCGGTGATGAGGTAGGCGGTCGCCTTGCCGCTCAGGAAATAATTTTTGACCGCGGGGTTATCGCTCTGCAGCTCTCCTTTGGCCAGATAGCTGCCGGCGGCGAAGGGCGCCACCGAGAGGATGGTGACGTTGCTAAAGCTGAATTGCACCGCATGGGCGCTCTTGTACGCCACGTCGAGCGAGGGCACGGAAACACCAAACGCAGCCAGAGCATTGCCCAGGATGCTAAGCCCGACGGAGAGGTCGAGCGCATCGCTCTTTTGGCCGTTCACGGCAGAGGCGGGTTTGGGCGGGCCGGTCTGCGGCTTGGGGATGGCACTGTTCCAGATGGAATCGATTGGGCCCAACCACTGCACGGTCTGGTCGCGGCCGATGACGTCCATGGGCTCGATGCCGGTGCGCGGCAACTTAACCACGTTGTAACCCAGCTTATTCAGGTAGGTCACACTGGGATCTTTTTTCTTCACCACGGTCATTTGAAATCCAATCCTTTGCCACGTTGAAGTAGGAGCACGGCAAGGTTACACCATCCGGCAGCGGCAACGAACCGTATGGTAGCGTGTCTCCATGCCGGTGTTTCGGAAAACTGCGATTGTACAACTGGAGCTGCCCAGCGGCGCCATGGAGAGCAGCCTGCCGCTGGCCTGCGAGCGGGAATTCGGAGTGATTTTATCCATCGCCGGCAAGACCTATCCGGCGCAGAGCTTCCAGTCACCCATCAATGATGAGCAGTGGCGAGAGTTTATGCGCCAGTTGCGCGCCTGTAACGTAAACCGCGACGAAAAGACCGGATACCGCCCCGCGACGGCGATACGCGCCCTGGCGCGTATGTTGTACCAGTCGCTGGCACAGTTGAGCCCAGCTCTGCGCGAGTTCCTCAACAACGCGAACACGCCGCGGCGGCTGGTGATCCAGACCACACGCCCGGAGTTGCATCTGCTGCCCTGGGGAGCACTCTACGACGAGTCGGGAAACCTGCTTGCGGCTCAGGACCTTTCGGTCGTCCACTGCTGGAAAGACTTTAACCAGCTGCCCCTCTCCACCGGCAGCCATCTGCAACTGCTAAAGGTGGTGGGCAGCGATACCAACCGCAGAACGGCCGCCGCACTGGATGCTCTCGCGCGCACACCGGAGATCGTCCAGCGGGATGCGGCTGCGGAGTTTGCTGCCGGCAGGCTGGTCACCGACATCGACATTCTGCACATCGAGGAGCACGGTAATGCCGTTCTGAGCGAGACCGGCGATGTGCCGGCGACCACGATGGGCGAGACCTTCCGTCAGGCCAAGCTTGCGCTCCTGTGGAGTTGCTACTCGGGCGCGGCGGACTCATGGGGCGTATCGCCCGCGCTGTGCCTGCACCGCAACGGGGTGGGGATGGTGCTGTCGTTCCTGGCCGAGTTGCACAACGAGGACGCGGGGTCCATCGCCGAGGCGTTTTATGCCGATGTTTTCGGCGCCGCGGCCAGCCGGGATCCGGAGTCGGCTCTGTTGCGCATACGGTGTGCCAAGGTGGCGACGGAGTTTGCGTTTGCCAACTGGGCTTCGATGACCGTGTATCTGCGCAGTCCTCTGGACCTGACCGCGCTACCGCTGAACGGGCCGAGAGTGCCTGCCGCGGGCTGGCTGCCGGAGCCGGGGGGAAATGTACCCGCGATGGTTTCTGATGATGCGGCCATCGCCTTCTGGAGTAGCGTCGCCACCCAGGTGAGCCAATTGCAAACGGGTGCGCAGGATCAGGCGGATGCGTCCGCCGTGGCCTACACCCAACTCCCGACTGCCGCGTTCAAGGCGTGGCGCGGCAATGTGATCCGCATAGACGAGAGTGCCGGCTTGTTGGCCGACGACGTCACGTTACGTGAGCTTGGACTGGCGCCGGAGCATGCACCGCAAACCGATGCAGCCGACCGGCTGGTGTGGTTCTTCAACCAAATCGTGCGCTTCGGGTCGCCGCTGATCGTGTGGTCCAACGCCGCCCCGCGCCACGTGGAATTTCTGCAAACCATCCAACCCGACGCGAGCCTTACTTTTTTGCTCCTCCTCGGCCCGCAGCCGGACAAGCCGAGCCTGATCGAGCTGGTGCAACAGAACCTGTTACAGGAGGCGCTGGCGGCGTGCCCCGGATTAACGGATGAGTGCGGCGACGAGTACCTGCATACCGCCTACTATGCCTGCGTTCGTGGCGAACAGCCGGAACACGCCCTGCAATACATTGCCCGCATCCACAGCCTGCAGGAACGACTGTTGCTGATGGGCAACTTCGTCAACCGGTATCCGGAGATTCCGCTCCCCGACAGCCTGCTGGCGACCATCGGTCCACTGGCGCCGGCCGACCAGCCTCGGCACGCAGAAGACTTCTACCGCCTTGCCAGGCACGCTCAGCCGGCAGACGGTCCCTCTCTGCGGGAAACCGGCCGCGCCAAGCACCAGATCGCCTACCTCATGCAGGACCGGGGTCAGGGAGATACGGCGGAGACGCTCTTCCGGCTGGCGCTGGCGGATCTGGAAGCAAGTACAGAACGGGATTCGCGTTGGTACTTTGCGCTGCCGGCGGTGCTGCGCGACTGGGCGGATCTGCTCTCGGACCTTCCCGAGCGCCTGGAGAGGGCAGATCACCTGCTGCGTCGCGCCAAGGCCATCCAGGCATTTCACGGCCTGCGTCTGGAACTGGCGTATTCCACCGCAACTTCGGCCCGCATTGCCCTGACCGAGGGCCGTTACAGCAATGCGATCGACCACGCGGTCGATGCCGCCAATCGCTTCGTGCAGTGCGCCAATTGGCGCGGCTGGGGCGAAGCGCTTGAGATCCTCTTCGATAGCCTTGCCGAGACGCGGGAAACCGCCCGCATGCTGAGCGTTGCCAACTTTGCCAGGGAGAAGCTGCAGCTGTCAAACCTCCCGGATGAGCAGCGCGAATTGCAGCGCCAGGCGCTGGCCTTTCAGCGGGCCAGGGCGCATTGGATCGCAGGCGAGCTGCCCGAGGCGCGCGCGGAGTTGGAGGCAATGCGCACGGCCGCCGCGGCGAAGAAGAAAAAGACTGACCCCCAGGTGGACCGCCTGTATGAATTTCTCAGGCTGTCTCCGGAAGCACCATCCTGACTACGTGGTCTTGGTTCCGTCACAGAGGCTGGGTGCCCCATTCAAGCCCGGTTTTGGCTTGAGTGGGATACTACTGCTCTTTCCCTCTGGCTCTCGACTGATCCAACACACTTGGCAGTCAACATCATCGGTATCCCACTCAAGCCAAAACCGGGCTTGAATGGGGCACCCAGCCTCTGTGACGGAACCAAGGCCCCAAAGCACCGCAACCGAAACGTCGATGATCACGGCTTCGCCGATTACGATACAGTCACTGTTTTAATAAGCCACCAGCCAGCTAGGGACCGGGCACAAAGGTGCGATGAGATTCATTACTTCGCGACCTGCCCTGTTCGGTGAAGGTGTTATGGACCTGCACGTCGAGATTTCCGCCACTGGGGGTTACACGCACCGACGCGACTCGATCGGTATCGGCTGAACCTGCGTCCTCGCTGCGATGGAAGGTGGCCGTCGCGGATTGTCCGTCAACCACTGCCGGCTGCGTACCCCAATCGCAGGGAGGCGGCTGACAGGTCCCAAAAGCGTGCATGGTAAGGCTGTTTCCAGAACCGGAAATCACCAGGGAGCCGAGAGTATCCGACAGGTGACCAGCGCCGGTGCCTTTCCATGTACCGACGAACGCGGGCGCTTGCGGGGCGTGATTCATCACCAGGTAGACGGCTATGGCGGCAACGATCACCACCAGAGCCCCGACTCCAGCAGCTATTAACGGCAGAGACGACTTTCTTGCCACGGGCTGGGCAGGTGTCGCAGGTTGATGCGGTGCGGGGAGTTGTACCGGAACGGTGGCGTGGACGGGATCCTGCACGGTTGCCTTGCTGGGCGCGACGTAGCTGTTCAGAGCCCCGATCAAAAGCTGAACGTCGGAGGGCCAGCGCGCATGCGACAACTCGACGCTGTTGCGATGGGAGAAGCTTTTCAGGCTCTCCGGAAGCTCATCCTGGCTGGGCATCTTCGCGTTGTGCACCAGCACCGGGATGACCGGTACCTCGCGCTTCAACGCCGAAGCTATCTCCAAAACCACGAAGTCGTTGGGGTCATCCAGGCGGCGCTGGCCGGATGCGCTGGTGATGGTCGCCCATGTAGGCCCAATGATGGCGAGCAGGACTCCGCAGTCGGCGACGTTTTGCTCGATGGCCTGCACAAAATCGACCCCGGGACGGATGCCGGCCACATCCATAAACACGCTGTTGGACCCAAACTCACGGGTTAGATCATCAAAAAGCCTGCCGGCCTCTCCCTCAGTGTCATCGCGGCGATAGCTGATGAAAATGGGATTTCCCACACGCCTCCGTGAATCTGGATTGAATAGAACAGCAACGCGACAGGGACAGAATAAGCTGTCCCTCTCGTTTCGGCAATTTAGCGGCCGAGGTCCCTGCGGTTTCTCTTCCAGTTCTCACGCAGACACTAAAGCCCAGACCTAATCGAAACGAAGATAGGTTGTGAAATACTTGCCCTATTGGTTCAGGACGGGGTCAGATAGCATCTACGATCAGCCGTCAGGAGACGCTGTATGCCTTTGCAATATCTCGCCGATCTTTGGGATGAGAGTCACGCCAGAACTCTCGATCCCCCAGCCCTCTTGCGCTACCGCTCCAACTTGTTGGGGTCGGACCTGCGCATCACCAACTTTGGAGGCGGTAACACCAGCTCGAAGCTTGACGAGACTGATCCGCTGGACGGGCAGAGGAAGCCGGTGCTCTGGGTAAAGGGCAGCGGAGGCGACCTGGGCAGCATCAAGGTCGAAGGCTTTGCCACTCTTTATCTCGATAAGGTGCTTTCGCTGGCCGAGATTTATCGTGGCGTCGAACTGGAAGATGAGATGGTCGGCATGTATCCGCTCTGCACCTTTGGCAACAACCCGGTCGCTGCTTCGATCGACACTGCGCTGCATGCTTTTCTTCCCTTCCCGCACGTGGATCATCTTCATCCGGATTGGGGCATCGCACTTGCTGCCTCGGCCAACGGCAAGGAAAAGATGGACCAGTTCAATCACCAGTTCGGCCACAAGATGGTGTGGATCCCGTGGCAGCGTCCGGGCTTTGAACTTGCCATGATGCTCGAACGCGCAGTGAAAGCTGTACCGGGCTGCGATGGAGTCGTGCTCGGCGGCCATGGCCTCTTTACCTGGGGAAACACGCAGCGTGAATCGTATCTCAATACCATCACCATCATCGATCAGATCGGCCAGTTCATCGAGAGCCATCGCGCCCGGAGAAACAGCCAATCCTTTGGGGGCGCCCGGTACGCTCCGCACCAGGAACGGCAGAAGATTGCCAACCAGTTGATGCCCTTCCTGCGCGGTAGCGTCTCCACCCAGCAGCGCATGATCGGCAGCTTCACGGATATTCCTGAAGTGCTGGATTTCGTCAATTCGCATTCGGCTGCGAAGCTCGCTTATCTCGGCACCAGCTGTCCGGATCATTTCATTCGCACCAAGATTCGCCCTCTGCTGGTGGAGTGGGATCAATCTTCGGATGCTTCGCATATTCAGGCTGCGGCGAAAACAGCGATGGAGAAATATCGCAGCGAATATGCCGACTACTACAAGAAGCATGCCCTGAAAGAATCGCCGGCAATGCGGCACGCGAACCCCACTGTCGTGCTGGTGCCGGGCATCGGCATGTTCAGTTTCGGCAAGAACAAGGCGGAGGCGCGCATCACGGGTGAGTTTTATGTCAACGCCATCCACGTGATGGAAGGCGCCGGTCATCTTGATGAGGGTAAGTGTCCGCCGATCCTGCCGCAATCTGGACCTGCGGCTGATACGAGCGCCTTCCAGGTCCACAACAACTACGTTGCATTGCCCGCCTCGGAAGCTTTCCGCATTGAGTACTGGGCACTGGAAGAGGCCAAGATACGCAGGCAGCCGGCGGCGAAAGAACTGAGCGGCCGCGTGGTGCTGGTGGTCGGGGGAGCCAGCGGGATTGGCCGCGAAGTTGCGCTCCTGGCTGCGGAACGCGGGGCACATGTGGTTGTCGCAGACCGTGAGCTCGGCCCGGCGGAAAAGGTCGCGGCCGAAGCCCAGGCAATCGTGGGCCGGGAAAACGCCATCGCCGCCAGGATCGATATTCGCGATCGTTGCGCGATCCAATCCGCGCTCCATGCGACCATCGCGGCGTTTGGCGGCATCGACATCCTGGTGAATACGGCTGCGATCTTCCCCTCTTCGCCCGATGGCACGGTCAGTGACGCTCAGTGGGCATCGACGCTCGAGATCAATGTCACTGCCAACTATCTGCTCGCGGACGAAGCAGCCAAGATCTTTGAGACCCAGGGAATCGAAACCAGCATTGTCCTGACGAGCTCAGCCAACGCGGTAGTGGCTAAGCGCGGCAGCGAAGCGTATGACGTAAGCAAAGCGGCTGTCAGCCACCTGGTGCGCGAGCTGGCGGTAACTTTGTCGCCCAAGGTCCGCGTCAATGGCATCAGTCCGGCGACCGTGGTCAAGGGCTCTACCATGTTTCCCCGCGACCGCGTGAAAGCGTCGCTGGCCAAGTACAACATCCCTTTTGCAGAGTCTTCTTCCGATGAGGAATTGCGTACCTTGCTGGCCCAGTTCTATGCCAAGAGAACCTTGACTCATCAGCCTATCGATCCAAGGGACTGCGCGGCAGCGATCCTCTTCCTGGGCGGCCCACAGGCGCGCTGCACCACAGGCCACCTGATCCCCATCGATGGAGGACTGACGGAGGCCTTCCTCAGATGAGCCCGGAAGACCAGCGGGCGATGATTGCCGTCGATCTTGGCGCAGAAAGCTGTCGCGTTTCCCTGCTGCGCTGGCACGACGGTGTACCGCAGATCGAGCTGGTTCATCGCCATGCCAACGGACCAGTAAGTTTGCATGGCGAGCTGCACTGGAATCTAAAGCAGATTGCGCAACAGATCGACATCGGTCTGCGCAAGAGTGCAGAGATCGCGAGCGAGGGCGTACGGTCCATCGCGGTCGGTAGCGGGTAATCCGTTACCGGCCGTGCCCACACGAAGCTTGGACTAGTAAGCCGAATGCGTCAGAAATAGATTTTGATCGAGCCCTGCAAAATGCGAGGGTCTCTGGCGCCTGTGATCTTACCCAAACTCGACCCAAGAGCACTAGTGGGAGGCAGAAACTGTGCGTGGTTCAGAATGTTGAAAAACTCGAACCGGAACACCACTCTAAAACGTTCCGTAATGTCGAAATTCTTGACCACCGCAGCATCCACATCTGTATACGCTGGCGAGGTAAGAATATTACGGTTTGTGTCACCAAACGTTCCCACGGCATTTTCCACGAAGGCGGCTGTGTTAAACCATTCGGCGACCTTCGCCGCGTCGCTGCGGCCTGATGGAAGAGTTGTCGGAACGCCCGGCACATAATCCGCGTAATCTTGTCCATTCCCGGAAAACGATTGGTTGAACCCCGAGGTCACGCTAAAGGGAAAGCCTGAGTCCGTGGTGAATATTCCGCTTAGCTGCCAGCCCGCCAAGGCAGCTTTCTGAAACCCCGTGGAACTGGCAAGCCATGGCAGATTCCAAACTCCGCTTGTCCGCCAGGTGTGGCGCTGATCGAAATCCGAATTTGCGTAACGGAACGAAGGGTCGCCAGGAATCGCCATATAAGAACCGCCCGTCAACAAAACGTTGGCTGGGGCGGATGCGTCGTCGAGGTTTTTGCTCCAGTTGAAGTCGGAGGATAGCGTAAAGCCTCCGCGCATACGATGGCGATACGTCAGCTCCAGTCCGTTGTAGTTGGAGATACCTGGGGAGACTTCCTGGTTGATGGCAGCGATGTTTGGATCCGGCCGCCGTGCCTGGGTATTACTCTGCGTGGATTGACCCGGGATATAGATCGCCTGGTTGGGATTCTGAACCATGCTGAGGTGTCTACCCAAAGTGCCGTAATAGCCGATCGAGGCAACATCGTTGTTGCTGATGGATCTTTCGACGATCAGGCTGAATTGCTGCACGTTACCCAACTTAAAATTCTGCTGCAAGCTATAAGCCGATCCGGGATTAACGAATGCCGAGTTCGAAGGCCGCGGGTTGCCATTCAACTCAAAACCATTGGCATACGGATTGCCCCCAGGAAAGTTTGCGTAGGGATTGGTGATGGATCCTGGGGCAACTATGCTGAACGTGCGCTCGAACGGCTGCGTCAGGCCGAAGGCAAGAAAGCTCGCCAGGGGAAACTGCATCGTATAGAGACCGTAACCACCGCGCACCACGGTCTTACCGGCCGGATCCGCTTGCCATGCAAAGCCGATGCGAGGTTCAATGTTCGCCAAATCGTTATTGTTGGTGGCGCTCGACTTGCAATTGGGGTCCCCTGGATAGACGAGGCCCAGTGGAGCATTCACGAAGACTTTGGATTGTTCACCGGGGATGTAGCATTGGACGCGTCCGTTCAGCGCATGAAAAGGCCAATAGGGATCCCAACGCAAACCCGCTGTGATGGTCAAACGATCGGTAGCGCGATATTTATCTTCGCCATAAAACCCTGGCAACCATCCAACTGCCTGCACGTAAATGCCATCGGATTGTCCGAACGTTCCAGGTAGACCGAGAAGGTAGTCGGCGAGCGCGTTACCGGTAATGGCTCCGGTGAAGTTAGGAATTGGATTTTGCTGGTTGTCGGTTTCGAGCGTGACGCCGACGTGCTGTACTTCCGCCCCGAACGCGATCTGATGCTTTCCTTTAATGATGCTGATGTCTTCCGCCCCGTCGTAGGTATTGCGCGGAAAGGTATTGTAGTTTCCTGGATTGACTGCAAAAAGTCCGGTCACCGACAGGGACTGAATCGTTGGAAATTGTCCCGGCGTAATGTTTGCGCCGAGATTCGTGAGCGTCACGGTGCTTTCGCCGGCCACCGTTGTGCTGTGGTCACGAATGAAGCTGAAGCGCGCGTCGCTGATAAGGTTCCCGTGCGTCCATGTATGGCCCCCGGTCGCGTTATACCACTGGTGCTGTTGGCCACGGAAGGCTGCCAGAATATTTCCGCCAGGGATACCCGTCCCCGGCCAATTGAAGCTGTCGTAGAAAAAGCGCCCGAAGATTCGCTGGCTCTTGTAAACGAAGTCGCTCTTGATGACGTACTGATTTTCCTGCTGCTGCTCCGGTTGCGCGTAACTGACGCTACCGCTTGCATTCTGGGGCAGTGGAATATACGCGAGAAGCCCCTGGGTCACCGAGTTGAGAGGGCCGATCTGATTATTCGGAAACGGCTGCCCCGTCGCTGGATTGATAATCGGCTTGGAGATACTGGAAAGGTTGCCTGTGCGCTGTTGAGCCGTGGGAACAAAAGACACGATGCCGCCCAACACGTCACTGAGACGCGTGCCCTGGTAGGCGCCAAATACGAACCACTTGTCGCGCATGATGGGCGCTCCCGCTGTGGCCCCAAACTGGTTTCGCTTGAGCGCATCCGGCTGGGCAGCGAAGTAATTGCGCGCATTCACAGCGCCATTGCGGATGAACTCGAACACGTTGCCATGAATCGAGTTGGTTCCCGACTTGGTTACGATGTTTACGGCTCCGCCCGGAGCCGACACGTAGCGAGCCCCAAAGTTTCCGCTGACTACATTGAATTCCTCAGTTGCGTCGGGGTTCGGGAAGGGTCCGCCTGTGACCTCGTACGAGTCGATGTTGTTCGCGCCATCCAACGAAAAATACACACCGCCGGCGCGTACGCCATGGACATTGGCAGCGATTTCAGTGGGATAGACGAGCGAATTCTGCAGAATAGCGCTGCCAGTGTTGGAGGGCGCCATATTCAGGATTGGGTTGCTGACACCGCCGACGAGAAAGACCAGCGCCGCCGGGTTCCTGCCGTCGAGTGGTAATCCTTCGACCTGGCGCTGATCAACCAGTTGCTGGGTTTCGCTGGAGGTGGTATTCACCATGGCCGCATTAGCATTTACCGTCACCGTTTGCCTTACATTGCCCACTCCGAGGGTGACCGGGACCCGCGCGTCCTGACCCACCGCCAGGGTGATTCCTGTTTGCTCAAAAGGCTCGAACCCCGTGGCCGAGACCCGCACCGTATAGTTCCCCAACGGCAGCAAGGGAATGGCATACAAACCATCACTGCCGCTGGTCGCAGTTCGACTCACCTGCGTCTCAACCTGGATGGCGGTGATCGTTGCACCGCTTACGGCCGCTCCCGTTGAGTCCTGCACCGTTCCCTCGATGGAAGCAGTCGAAACCTGGGCACCCCCTATCCTGGTCAGGAAAACAAGGGCAATTAATGCGAGATACCAAAGCAGAAACCTCGTCGTCGATCTGGCATTGACCCCATGAATAGACCTCGTGATCGCATGGGTCTTAAGGTTTGCAACGGTTAACTTATTCATAGCGATTCCTTTAGTCCTTAGTTGGAATTGCGCATTGTATGGCCCCAAGCTGACACACTTTCTCTTCACGCCCCGAATCCTGTTGCCAGTCGCCCTGGATAATCCCATAGGGAACTGGACCGGAAGGCCTAGTCGCTTTTCCTCAAAGAAATCCGTATAAGAAACGCTCCCACATGGCTTAGAATGCGAACCTGAGACGTCTCATCTGGAACGACCACGAATCTACTCGCGGCGTTTTAAGAGTGTCAAGAGGATTCAGCAATATTTTCCCGGGAGGTATATCGTTCGCTTCTCTCTCCAACCAGATGAACGAACTGCTCCGAATATCACCAGCCCTCGACGGGTTCGAATCGGGGGCAGAATAACCGCCACGGTTCTATCCACAGTCGGACCGGAATCATATGAAAATAAGTTTCTCATGTCAACGCAAAAGAGAATTCAGTTTGCAAGACTAATCGGCCGTAGTGTACTGTGGCTTGGCTGTCCTGCCGTCCGGGAACAGCACAACTGGCGGAGCCGGGGCACCTCCCATGCTCGAGACCCATCAGTACCCACTTGCGTGAAGCCCATACGCAGAACATTCGCGGAACTTGATGTTTGAGCGAGATGGAATCACTCATCGAGATTCACCGGGTCGATGGGGCATAGGAACAACCTCTGGTTGATCCCAGCGGTAAGGCCGCAGCTCACTTGATTGGACTGCAGCACAGAGCAAGCCAGCAACCCGGCTTGAATTCGTGGAGTAATCGGAAGCGGAATGAGAAGACTGTTACTAGTGTTATGTCTGTTTGCGTTGCCGGCCTTCGCCCAGCAACCCGCGTCCACGGCGGTTCCCCCAGCCTCGACTCAACCCAAGCCCCCCGACGTGAAGGCTTACCCAGCGCTCTGCGGTTCATGTCATGGGGCCGACATGAAGGGCGGGACTGGACCATCTATCCTGCAGTACATCCGCTATCACACCGATATCGAAGTCACCGCGGTGCTCCACAATAACGCGGCGCACAAGGCACTGCAAATTCCCGAGGATCAATTGCGCGAGGTGCTGGCGGATGTCCGCGTCTTGGCCGGCACCAATCCAACCATGGCGACTGCAGGGTTTACCGGACGCAGCTTCGTCTACGGTCGTGGAGGAAGGGAGGTTGCGCAGACCGAAACCGATCAGCCTTCGGTTCCCGTGAAGATCCCGAACTTCCAGCCTCGGCCAGAGACTTTGACTTTGACCGACGGGCATAGGCTCAGCGGCACGCTCATGGCGCAAACGGACTCAGATGCTCAACTACTCGCGGCTGACGGAAAAATCCATTTGCTGGCGCGTGTAGGAGACAAGTATCAGGATAAGCCCATCGAGCCCAAGAGCGACTGGCTCACCTACCACGGCAGCATCTCCGGCGATCGCTACAGCACACTCGATCAAATCAATACCGGCAACGTTCAGAAACTCTCCATGGCCTGGAAGTTTCCCATTCCCAGTTCACCACGGTTGCAGGCAACCCCAATCGTGGTGGACGGAATCATGTACATGACGGGTTGGAATGAGCTCTATGCCATCGACGCCACTACAGGCAGCCCCATATGGTCCTACCGCGAGCCTCATACCGCAGGCATCTTGGGTGAGGCCGGGCGAGGATCGAATCGCGGCGTTGCCATTTCCGGAGACCGGGTCTTCTTTATCACCGATAACGCCCACCTGATGGCCTTTGACCGCAAGACCGGCGCCAAGGTATGGAGCGTTGAGTTAGGGTCGATCAGAGACAGTGTGATGGCGAGTTCTGCTCCACTCATCGTAGGTGGCCTCATCATGGTAGGTGTTGGCGGTGGCGAAGAGGGGATTCGCGGCTTCATCGATGCTTACAAAATCAGCAATGGTGAGCATGCTTGGCGGTTCTATACCATCCCCAAACGCGGTGACAAGGAGGCCAAAACCTGGGTTGGGAACGCCCTCGAGCATGGATGCGGCGCCACCTGGATGACGGGTTCCTACGATCCGAAACTCGGCCTGGTCTATTGGGGCACGGGCAACCCCTGTCCGGACGACAACGGCTCGGAACGCATGGGCAGCAACCTTTACACCTGCAGCGTGGTTGCTTTGTCGCTAAAGACCGGAGAGTTGAAGTGGTATTTCCAATTCACCCCTCACGACACGCACGATTGGGATTCGACCCAGTCGATGATACTGCTAGACCGAAAGTGGGAGGGGAAAGATCGAAAGCTTCTGCTGCACGGCGACCGCAACGGATACTTCTATGTCTTGGACCGAACGGATGGAGAGTTGCTGCTGGCTCAGCCTTTGGCGTCGAAAGTAACCTGGACCACCGGATATACCAAGGATGGGCACCCTATCCTCACTCCTACCAGCGAATCCACACCCGGGGGTACCGCAATCTGCCCCGGCGGCTTCGGCGGCACCAATTGGCCGGACCCCTCATTCGATCCGCAAACCAATCTTTTTTATGCCCGGGTCGCCGATAGTTGCGGCATATACACGGCGGGAGTGGACCCTCTTTCCAAGGTGAATCGCTGGACCGGCGGAGGTATGCCGGATGAGAAAGCCCGGCAGGCAATGAAGGATCTTATGGCCGGCTATGCCGCGGGTGATTACATTCGCGCGGTTGATATATTCACTGGCAAGAAGGTCTGGGATTACCGCTTCAACGAAAGAAGCGGGGTTCTTTCTACAGCTGGTGGCCTGGTTTTTATTGGCGCCCCCAGTGGTTTGATGATTCTCGATGCGAAAACGGGCAAAGAGCTGGCTAATGTAGATGCGGATGTCACGCCCACTTTGCCGCCCGTCCTCGCCGCCTCTCCGATGACTTACATGGTCGGTGGAAAGCAATATGTTGCGCTTCCCGCAACTGGAGTACTCGTGACCTACGCACTAAGCAACTGATGTGAAGTTCTTGTACCAGGAGGCAGGATGCAAACCTGGATAACCACAAAGAAGGCCATTTCAAGAGTTCTGGGGATGACAATTTCCCGTTGCTTGAAACTAAAATAGTCCTTTCCCTTTGGAGGAGTGCCGGCATGAAATGCTGTTCCTGGCGTCGATACAAACACTGGATTGGGCGCTCTCTCGTAACTGGCTTTTTGGCCCTTGCTTTCCTGGTGTCGGTGCGCGCCCAGGATAAGCAGCCCGAACCACCAAAGGACCAGCCTAGGACCCAACTGCCGGATGGTCCCGGCAAGGATACTTTCGTAAAAGTGTGCGGTTCCTGCCACTCGACCGACAATGTAATCGGCAAAGGGTACAGCGAAGATGGATGGGCACAAGTGGTCTCGACCATGGTTAACAATGGAGCTCAGATCAGCGACGAACAATTTGACACCATCGTCAAGTACCTGGCGACCAGCTTCCCGCCAATCGTCCCCAAGGTCAACGTGAATACAGCATCCGCCGGGATATTGGAAAAGCGCCTGGTTATTACTGCGAAGGAAGCCCAGGCCATCGTCGACTACCGGCAGCACAACGGCGACTTTAAATCAGTGGATGACCTTAAGCATGTCCCCGACCTTGATCCCAGCAAAATCGAGGCAAAAAAGAATCTGCTGACCTTCTAGAGAATCGAGGCGGGAACTTCACTCAGGGAGCGCTGCTGACTATGGAGGTTCGCGAACTTATATTCCCGAGCGAGATGGTCTCGATTGATCCATATTGTCCTGAAACCGAATGACGCGGCGCCGGCCAAATCCCACCCATTTGCAGAGATAAAGCAGATCTGCTGAGGTCGAACATCTAATCGATTACAGGCTAACTCGTAGACGCGCGGATGTGGCTTGTAGAGTTTCAGCTCGTCGACTGACAGGCAAGCGTCGAGGTACGTCGAGAGACGGTTTGCGTGAAGGGCTTCTCGCAGCATCCGCGGGGTCCCGTTGGAGAGGACCGCGGTCATCATGCCCAGAGACTTTATCTTCTGGAGAGTATCGGACGCGTCGGGGTACGCGGTCAGCTCCAAATAAGAATTCATCAGGGATTCTTTCAAGCCGTCATGGCCGTCCAGGTGAAAACTCTTCAGGGCGTACTCTAATGCCTCTCTCGTGATTTCCCAAAAATCTGCATATTGATTCATCAGAGAGCGCGTCCAGGTATATTCCAATTGCCGTTGCCGCCACAGCGACGAAAATGCGTCGCCCGCGTCTCCCACCCAAGCTGAATTCCGCGACACCGCCGAGTGAATATCGAGCAAAGTACCGTAGGCGTCGAAGACACACGCGCGAACTGGCTCATGCATCGGGGTTACCTTTTTTTCGAGCGCCACAGTGAGTCGCATTCGAGGAATCTCTGACCACCAGGGTGGCCGGCAAGCGAATTTTATACCGTGCGCTGTCATCCTTTCCTTTTGCAATCCTGTTAAGAAGTACCTCAACTGCACGGTAGCCCATCTCAAAGGCGGGCTGAATTACGGAGGTAATAGAAGGCCGGAAGAAGTCCTCTACGGTAAAGTCGTCGATAGTGACTAAGGAAATATCTTTAGGAATACTTAAACCCAGTGCATAGATACTTCTCACCGCTTCAAGGCCTGTCACCCCGTTGGTTGCAAACAATGCAGATGGCCTGCTGCCGGGTGCGAGAAGTCCCTGCTGACAGGCTTTGGCCACACCCGCATGGCTGAAGCCACCTATCCACGTGAGTGATTCCTGAAGCGGAAGCCCGGCCTTTGTCAGCGCTTGCCGATATCCTCGCAGCCGCGCTCGCTCGTTCTTTAAGCTGAGAGGCCCGGTCACGATTGCAATCTGCGTGTGCCCCATTGCGATGAGGTGAGATACCCCCATTTCTGCGGCGCTCCGGTCATCCACGCATACTGAGTCCACATCGAGTCCATCAGGCAACCTATCGACGCATACCAGCGGTGAGCCGGCTAACATTCCAGTTGCGGTTTCCGGAGGCCATTTGTGACCGCCGGCTGAGATCAGCAGGATACCCTCGACACGCTGCGCGTGGAGCAGGTTAATCATGTCGATCTCGCGGTCATGATTGCTCTCTGAATCCAGCACCATCAGAAAATATCCCCGCTCCCTGGCCGCAGACTCAGCGCCACGAATAATCTTAGGAAAGAACGGGATAGTTATGTCCGGGACGACAATCCCCAGCGTACTTGTGCGGTTAGTCTTTAAACTTCGGGCGATCAGGTTTGGGCGATAGTTGAGAACCCGGATTGCCTCCAGAACTTTCAGTCGTGCCCGTTCACTCACCTGGGCCGAACCACTGATGACGTTCGACACCGTTCCGGCCGACACACCGGCTAGTTTGGCTAATTCCTTTTGCGTTGACATACGGTAGAATTCTACGGCCTTATGCAGTAATTCTTAAATATACTTATGCCTTAAGACGTGTCACTGGGCCAGGGCGCAAGGTATGACCATGTCGGAACCGTTGCCAATCAACCAGTTTGTGCAAGAGATGGGCCAGTTGTTCCGCAGCCACCAGCTCAAGAACGGTGCCGCGGATGTTACCACCCTAACGCCGGCTCAGGCATACGAGGTGCAGGACGGGTTTCTAGCTGGGCGGCTGAAGGAGGGAGCGCAAATCATCGGTTGGAAGGTGGGATGCACCAGCGCAGCTATCCGGCGCCAGTTTGGGTTGACGGAGCCCATATCAGGCAAGTTACTGAAGCCGGATATTTTTCCCCAGGATTCCCAGGTGCCCGCTTCGTCCTTCGTAGATTGTGCCGTTGAGCCGGAGCTGGTGTTCCGGTTGGGTACGGATCTCGAAGGGGAGGTAGACGAGGATGAGATCATTTCCGCCCTGGCCGGAGTTTGCGCCGGAATCGAGCTCCACAACTACCGATTCTGGTTCGGCGCTCCCTCACTGCAGGAGCTAATCGCTTCCAACGGCATTCACGCTGGTCTAGTCATGAGCGATATGCAATCGCTGCCTCCCAACTGGGATCTGAAATCCGAACAGGTCTGGATCATGGTGAACGGCGAAGTAAGAGGCTCCGGCAGGTGTGCCGAGATCATGGGAAGCCCGTTGCGATCGATACAATGGCTCGCCAGGCACGCCGCAGGGCGGGGCCAGCGTTTGCGTGCTGGAGACCTCGTTATTCCTGGCTCAGCAGTCGAGTTGGTAAGGGTGGAAGCGGGTGACTCAATCGAGGCACGGTTTGCAACTCTGGGATCCTGTCGCGCCCGCCTGATCTAAACCCCTTTAAGAATGCGTTCCTTAAGTCCGTGAAAGCTGAAATCGGGACCGCGCACAAATCGCATAAGGTCGCCTTCCCGTGACCGCACCTCATGGACAGCGTTGGGCAATCTCATAACTGCTTCAGCCGGTACAGCGATTAATCCGTTCTCATCCCCGTGCAGCAGGTCGCCTGGGCGAATAACCAAACCTTCCACGTGGATTGGGATCTCAACCCTCACGATACGGAAATTGGCGTGGCTGGCCACCAGCCCGCGGGCAAAATAGAGGAATTTCATGGCGCGCACCTCCACGATATCGCGCACCGCGCCATCGGTTACCACGCCGATTGCTCCGATTCGAGTGAGGATGGTTGCCATCAGCTCCCCACAATGAGCAGCGTAGTCGCGGTGTGGCCCCACTTCTTGAAACGCGACGACGGCTGGCTTTGGCGATTGGGCGACGGCTTCAAAAAGCTGCATGAATAGGGTCCAATCAGGAGGCCCCTCGCTCATCGTTTCAACCTGGGCAGTCACTGCATATCCCACCAGGCGGCCAAATTCCGGAAACAGGCAACGCACGCTCAGCGGAGTGAAGCCTTCGCTTTGTGGTCGCAATTGCAGAAGTTCGATTGCGTTGGAAAGTGTGGGAGTGTCAACAGTTTTCAGGTAGTCGATAGATGACTCGGAAGCACCTGCAGAACCCATGATTCTCCTTCCGGGAGCAGACTCGATGAGAGCTCTATGAGCTGGTAACTCTTATATATCAGCCAATAACTTGGCGTCGCTGTAAAATCCAACCGGAAGCAATCTGGAATAGTGGACTGGTGCGCCCGGCCCTAGCCTTTTGGGCTATAATGCGTCGAGTGGTATGCCAAGGAGACTCCGATGGCGCGATTATTGCATACGTCCAAAGTGAAAGTCGAAAAAGAACCAGGTAACAGTAAGATCAAGCGCGCCCGGTTTGATGGTTTCCCCGACGTAGTTAGAATGGGCGTTCACGGCGGCATCGCAGAGTTTTTCAAACTCCAGCCCGACGAGCCGCTACCCTCTACGCTGGACTACATTGTAGCCGCGATCGGCGGCTGCATGACTGGAACCGTGGCAGGGGCATTAGAAGCGCGTGGCATCAGCGCAGCCCCTGATAAGCTCCAGGTGGAGGCGGAGGGAAAGATTGAGGAGGTAGATGGCAAGATGATACTGACGCACGTGTCGCTTCGCTACCGGCTGAATATTCCACAGGACAAGCGTGTCAGTGTTGAGAAGGCTCTAGAGCATCACGACTCTTTCTGCGCAGTATCGGAGAGTATCCGCCGTGGAATCGTGATCGAATGGAAAGGCGAGATCGAAGAGGAGCCCAAGAGTGATCCGCTGAAAACATCCGAATCCCTGAGCAGCGCGGGAGTATAGCGTGACCCTCGGGCGGGTATACGGCAACAGGAGACGATGGTTTCTAACTTAAAAGATAGACTCTCAAACCGCGTTGGGGCATCCCCAATCGCTACTTGTACCCTCAGAATTCGTTCGCACTATAACTCACTTAGCCCGGGACAAAAAAAGCTGGCGGACTACATCACTGCCAGCCGCGAAGCGCTTCCCGCGCTCGACCTGAAACAACTCGCCCGCAAAGCTCGAGTTAGTTCGGCTACGGTCACTCGATTTTGCCACGCGATTGGCTTCGCAGGGTTTCACGAGTTCAAAATGGCTTCGGCACAGGAACTGGTTTCCCTGCCCCTCGTCTTTGAAGACTTTGATCCGGGGGATGACGACGAGACCCGCATCAGCAAGATCTTTGCTGCCTACATTCAAAGTCTCATCGATACCCGCGCGATGCTCTCAGTTCCGAATCTTGTGGAGCTGGCAGATCGAATCAAACGCGCCCGGCAAGTCAGCATATTCGGCATCGGGAGCTCAGGCTCCATGGCGGTGGCAGCCAGCCACCGCCTCGCTCTTCTGGGTGTGCCCTGTCAAGCGCACACTGACCCCTATGAGCAAACCATCGCGGCCGCCACTTTGACCGCAGAGGATGTGGCCATCGGCATTTCCCACTCAGGTACTTCCCGCATTACCGTAGATACTTTACGGCTGGCAAGAAAACAGGGTGCTTTCACGGTGGCCATCACTAACCACGCCAACTCCCCACTAGCCCGTGTAGCATCGCTGAGCCTTCTCACCTCCTTGCACGAGCGAAAAGTGCACGTCGCCAGTTTGACCTCGAGAGTCGCACAACTTACTCTGGTCGACTGCCTTTACATCACTCTTGCGGCCCGGAACGAGAAGAAATTTACCGCCTTGGCCGGCCTCATTGAGAAAGAACTTCGGGCAAAAATGCGTGAGTTGCCCAACTCTCTGGGGTAGATGCACCAAAAGGCAATCAAGCGAACAGGATGTTCCTCTGGAACATCTTTTGACGGATCGCCATCAGCGAATCCATCTCGCTGGGTGATAAGACGAAAGGTTTTCCAATCTGCCGCACGAGCATCGTAATTTGCGCGTTGTGTTCAACGAGTTCCATGCGCAACGCAGCTTCGCGCAAGTCGCTGCCGACAGTTAGCGCCCCATGGTTCTCAAGCAGAAAAGCATCATGGTTTTGCAGGTGGAGCTTCAATTGCGCGGCCAGTTGCTCCGTTCCAGGTGTCGCGTACGGCACCAGGGCAACGGGGCCAAGCAGAACCAGCATTTCCGGCAGCATTAGCTCATCCAGCGGCATTGACGCAGCGGCAAACGCAGTTGCGTGCGGGGGATGAGCGTGGATGACGGCCCGAATATCCTTGCGTTCGCGGTAAGCCATGCGATGCATGTTGAGTTCTGAGGTCGGCTCACCCTTGCCGCTGATCTTCTTTCCGTCCAGCCCGCAGAGTACGAGGTCCTCCGCGCTTAAATCACCCTTGTCAGCTCCATGGCGTGTGCATAAAACGCTGTCATTCGAAACCCTGAGACTGATGTTTCCCGCCAGGGCGGCATGGAAGTATCGGGTAGACAGGTAACTACCGATCTTGATAATTTCCTGCTCTGCGGCGGTAAGTACTTCGGAGGGAATTTGATCAGAAAGTGGGTGTCTCATTCGTCTCCTTGCCGTCCAGGTCCTAGTAACTTTGCGCCCGCTCCATCCATCGCGTTCTTCCTATGCGATGGCTTTTGGCGCCGTGCTCTTTCGCTCCGCAGCCTGCAATAGCTTGATAAACTCGCGCATGAACGCCGGGTGATCCGGCCACGCGCGGGCAGTCACCAGTTGATCATCGACAACCACCTCCTGGTCGACGTAATTAGCTCCTGCCCCTATCACCTCAGACCGAATGAGGTGGTAGCAGGTCATGGTGCGGCCCCTCACCATCTGTCCGGCAGCAAGAATCTGGCCGGCATGACAGAGTGCTGCCACCGGTTTGTTGGCGGAGAAGAACGCTTTCACGATCTTCTGCAGGTTTTGATCGTAACGGATATATTCCGGCGCCCGCCCCCCGGGAATTACCAAACCAACATAGTCGTCCGGCTTGACCTCAGCAAACGTAATATGAGGCTGAATCTGATAGCCCGGCTTCTCCGTATTGGTCTCCCAGCCAGGCTCGAAGTCATGCACTACCGTGTGCAAGGTTTTTTTGGTTGGGGACGCAATATCGACCTGGTAACCCTCCTCCGTCAACCTCTGATAGGGATACATCACTTCAAGTGACTCGGCTCCGTCCCCCGTGACCAACAGAATTTTAGCCATCTCTTCCTCCGGAAAAGATCCTTCGATATCGAACCGAAGAGTCATATTACACAACGGTTGCCAGGATGTGCAAACAGGATTCTCTTTAGCGTTGACACAAGAAAATAGTTTTCATATGATTCCGATCCGGAGGCTAAAGCATTTTCACCGTTGAACACAAACCTGTAGCTGCCGACGTGGCGTCAGGAGAAGTGAAAATGCTGAATCGACTGCACTGCGTGTGTGCATAGCCGTTTTCGCGAGGGATATTCATGCTGAAGGGCCTCCATCATGTGGGCGTAGTCGTAGAAGATATGGCGCGAAGTCTCGGCTTTTACGAGACTGTCCTGGGCGGCACCATAGGGCTGGATCTGCTACTGGATTTGCCCCAGTTTGGCGCTGGGGTCGGAATCCCGGGAGCCAAAGCGCGCATCGTTTTTCTGCAAATTCCCGGTTTCTCTACCGCCATCGAGCTTATTCAATACCACTCCCCGATTGGAAAGCACACGGGCTTGTCATCCATCGGCTTCGGTAACACCCATATGGCGTTTCAAGTGGCTAACATAGAGCAAACGCATCGTGACTTCACTCAGAAGGGGGTTCGTTTCCTCTCCGAGCCGTCTGCGTTTCCGCCCGACCATCCCCTGTTAGGCGGCGTGCAATTTTGTTACTTGCAGGACCCCGATGGCACTCTCATGGAACTCATTCAGGTTCCCCAGTAACAATGGAAGGCCAGCGCACGGCCAATCGTCGACGGGGACAAGCAGCATGTTAGATCGAACTCGAGTTCAGGAAGCAATCAGTGAATGGGGTGGGATTCTCCGCTTGGAGCGCTGCTGGGTTCCACGCTCTTTCATGATTCCGGGCCGCGGGTTAAAGCTCCATCCCGACGATCTTTGCGCCTTCGGCGCAGCAGTCCTTGACGTTCTCAAGCTAAACTCCTATTGTTTCTGAGTCGTCTCAATCGGGAGGCAGGAAGTCCATGTCCGCATCGTATCGCCCCTACAAATGCTTTGTTCATTCATCACTCTTGCTGGCCGCCACAGTGAATATTGCCTTCCTCGCGGCTCCGGCTACACTCAGCGCTCAGTCTGTGCCGCCGGCATTGGAGTCTCCGCCGCAGGGGCCGCCCCAGACAGGTCCTCACGGCGAGAAACTCCTTGGCATGCCGAAGTTTCATCAACCCGCGCCCTACGACATCGACGAGCACACCGGCTACACCCAGATCTTTGACGGTAAGAGTTTCAAAGGATGGGACGCCGACACCAACGTTTGGCGCATCGAAAACGGGATCATGGTGGGTGAAACGCTCGCGGACAAGCCGATCGGCAACAATTACATCGTCTATCGCGGAGAGAAGCCACGCGACTTCGATCTGAAGCTGCAGATGAAGATCGAAAAAGGCGGTGGCGGCGGCATTCAGTACCGCAGCCTGACCGGCGTGCCGTGGGGACGAAAGCAGCCGCCCGGAACGCCACCCTATGACCTCAAGTTTATGATGACGGGACCACAGGCGGATTTCTGGTTCCCGGTCAACGAACACGCCGAGTCGTACTCGGGCCAGTGGTACTCGGAAAACACGATGCAGGGCGTGCTCGCATATCGCGGCCAGGTAACCCAGGCGTTACCGGGCCAGACGAATCGCCTGGTTGCCAACATCGGCGACATTCGGGCGCTCGGCGGCTATGTGAAGACAAACGAATGGAACGACTACGAGATCATCGCCCGCGGCGGCGTGATGATGCATATCATGAATGGCCAGCTGATGGCAGTCTTCATCGATGACACGAAAGACTCGGTCAACAACCAACCGGGTTTTATCGGCTTCGAGATCGAAAGCCAGCCGTGCAAGATCTCTGTGCGCGATATCTGGCTGCGAAGTTTCGACTAGGCGGTCTCGTCTGACGATGATTCTTACTATGGCCTCAGTATATTGGGCTGATCGGCCCATCCGCCTCTGCGGCCCACTTTAGGATCCGTCGGAGCTGATGTCGCAAATTCCGGGCTAATTTTTCGAGGGGCACAAGCAGCATGTTAGATCGAGCTCGAGTTCAGGAAGCAATCAATGAATGCGGTGGGATTCTCCGCTTGGAGCCCTGCTGGGTTCCGCGCTCTTTCATGATTCCGGGCCGCAGGTTAAAGTTGCATCCGGATGATCTTTACGCCTTCGGCGGCCACCGGGGCGGCATCAACGAGCGCTGGTTCTCCTCCACCACCCGGGCCTCTAATGGCCCGGACACGACTCCGGATGAAGGCTTGAGTTATGTTCGCCCGGAGACGGGGAAGAAGTTCCTGCTTCGGGATGCTGTCGAATCCGCGGGAGATCTGCTGCTTGGCGCAGACGTGATGCGACGCGAGGGCGGCTGGAATCTCTTCTGCAAGTTCTTCGACAATATGGGGCCGATCCCTCACCACCTGCATCAGAGCGACGAGTTCGCCCGGCTCGTCGGACAGAAGGGCAAGCCGGAAGCCTACTACTTTCCTCCCCAATACAATCAGGTCGAAAATAACTTTCCTCACACCTACATGGGGCTCGAACCCGGCACCACGAAAGAGGACATCCGGCGCTGCCTGAAGAAATGGAACCAGGGTGACAATGGAATTCTTTTCCACTCCCGCGCCTATCGTCTTGAGCCCGGGGCCGGGTGGCAGATCGATCCTGGAATCCTTCACGCTCCCGGATCGCTGGTGACCTACGAGCCCCAGGTAAACAGCGATGTGTACGCGCTCTTTCAGTCGGAGGTCGAAGGCCGCATTGTGGATCGGAGCTTATTGACGAAAGATGTGAAGCCCGAATACCACCATGATCTGGATTACCTGGTCAGCATGATCGATTGGGACGCCAACGTGAATCCCGAGTTCGCCAAAAGTAACAAGGTCTTCCCGCGCCCCGTTAAAATGGTAAAAGACATGGAGGCCGATGGCTACCGCGAGATGTGGATCACCTACGGCACGCCATACTACTCCGCCAAGGAGCTGACCGTGCTGCCCAAGCGAAGCGTGACCATCAAGGACAGCGCAGCCTACGGCGCTATCCTGACCCAAGGGTACGGGACGATCGCAAAGCAACCCGTGGCCACTCCGTCCATGATCCGCTTTGGCGAGATGACCCAGGATGAGATCTTCGTCACTGCGACGGTGGCGAAGGAAGGTGTGCGCATTGAAAATCCCAGCACATCGGATCCTCTCGTTCTCCTGAAACATTTCGGACCGGGCAACCCGGACGCGGAACCCCTACGAAAAAAGAAGTAATGGTGGCCACGATGGGTGCAGTAAGCCAACCTAAGGACCCGGCGATTCATAACGCTATGTGGCCCGGGGTCGTCGGCAAGCGCGTCAATGGCATCAGTCCGGCGACCGTGGTCAAGGGCTCTACCATGTTTCCCCGCGACCGCGTGAAAGCGTCGCTGGCCAGGTACAACATCCCTTTTGCAGAGTCTTCTTCCGATGAGGAACTGCGTACCTTGCTGGCGCAATTCTATGCCAAGAGAACCTTGACTCATCAGCCTATCGATCCAAGGGACTGCGCGGCAGCGATCCTCTTCCTGGGCGGCCCACAGGCGCGCTGCACCACAGGCCACCTGATCCCCATCGATGGAGGACTGACGGAGGCCTTCCTCAGATGAGCCCTGAAGACCAGCGGGCGATGATTGCCGTCGATCTTGGCGCTGAAAGTTGTCGCGTTTCCCTGCTGCGCTGGCGCGACGGTGTACCGCAGATCGAGCTGGTTCATCGCCATGCTAACGGACCAGTAAGTTCGCATGGCGAACTGCGCTGGGATCTAAAGCAGATTACGCAGCAGGTCGACATCGGACTTCGCAAGAGTGCCGAGATCGCGAGCGAAGGCGTGCGCTCGATCGCTGTCGACGGTTGGGCGGTGGATTATGTGCGCTTGAATCAACAAGGCGAAGCCATCGCCGATCCTTTCTGTTATCGGGATGAGCGCACCATTCATGCCCAGGTAGAGGTGTTCCAGCGCATTTCCCCGCAGAGGCTCTGGTCCATCACCGGCATCGGGATGGGCCGCATCAATACGCTCTATCAACTGTTCGCAGAAGCTGAGGAGTTACGCGACAAACCGTGGCTCACGCTGCCGGAATATATGCTGCATCGCCTTGGGGGCCGCCCGGTGGCGGAATATACCAATGCAACCCACACCCAGTTGGTTGATGCGGAGAAGCGTGCCTGGTCGCCGGAGATTTTCACAGCGACGGGGCTGCTGCAGGCGGCAGCGCCACCGCTCGTTCTGCCCGGCACCATCGTCGGTAACTTGACGGGAGACCACCTCAACATGCGCGGGCTGGAGGGTGCGGAACTGATTGCACCTGCCTGTCATGACACTGCGTCCGCCATCGCCAGTATTCCTGACAGCGGAGACGACTGGGTATACATCAGCTCCGGTACGTGGTCTCTCGTTGGCACGTTGCTCAACCAGCCAATCATCGAAGATCAATCGGGAGATCAATCGACAGCCTCCGAATTCAACAATATGGGCGCCGTCGGCGGTCGCATTTGTTTTCATAAGGGCGTCAACGCGATGTGGCTTTTGCGGCAGTGCATGATCGAATGGGCTCCGGAGATCGATTGGACCGTGCCTGAGCTCGTTCAAGCTGCCGAGCGTCTCCCGGCTCCTGCCTATCTGCTGGATGTGGACGACCCGGACTTGCTGTTGCCGGGAGAAATGCCTTCGCGTATCAATCGACAACTCACGCGGCGCGGATTGCAAACGTTTGAAAAAGGAGCAGAAGCTGCGCCAAGGATGGTAAGTCTCATTCTCCACAGCCTGGCCGGTAAGTATGGAGAAGTCGTGAGCAACCTTGCACGCATCACGGGAAAGAAGTTCAGGCGGATTTATATCGTTGGCGGTGGCAGCCGTAATAGCCTTCTGAACCGGCTGACGGCCAATGCGACCGGCCTTGAGGTACGTTGCGGCGCAGTGGAAAGCTCGACTGTAGGCAACTTCGCCGTGCAGTTAGCTGCGCAGGAAAACGCCGGCGCGGATGCGGTAGCAATAGCGCACTGGGCGCAGCAGCTCTCTTCCGGAAACATTTAAACGCCAAGCAGAGGATGGGTGCCCAACATCTCGCTTGGGAGTAAGCGTTTTGAAGCTAGCTGCTTGCGGTCAAGGACGATGCTTGACAGGTCTTTTCGTCTGACAGATTATCGGATGGCTTAACAAACGAGCACCGGGAGCGATCCGTGCTGAACGGGATGTCAAGACGATCCTTTTGCAAAGCACTGGCCATCAGCGTCATTACCAACTCCGCTCTAGGGCAGGACAAAGTAGCCACCACCGGCACTGCGACGGAGTGGTCCTACTCCAGCGGAAAGCAATATTCTGATCCCTTCAATCAAGTCGACGTGGACGTGATCGTAACCACTCCCCAGGGCCACGAAGAACGCGTGCCTGCGTTTTGGGCGGGTGGCTCGATCTGGCGGGTTCGCTACGCTCCCCCTTTGCCAGGAGCATACCGGCTTCGTTCTGTATGCAGCGACACCGCCAACAAGGATCTACACAACGTCACCTCGGTATTGAACGCGGAGGCCTACACGGGGGAGAACCCGCATTATAAGAACGGAGTACTCAAAGTTGCGCAGGACCGGCGCCACTTCGAATATGCCAACGGCACTCCTTTCTTCTGGCTGGGAGACACCTGGTGGATGGGTCTGTGCAAACGCCTGCGCTGGCCGGATGACTTTGAAACCTTAACCGCAGACCGCGTGCAGAAGGGTTTTACGGTGGTACAGATCGTGGCCGGACTTTACCCCGACATGGAGCCATACGATCCACGCGGAGCCAACGAGGCGGGATATCCGTGGGAACCCGATTTCGCCCGCATCAACCCGGCGTACTTCGATATGGCCGACGTGCGCATTCAGTATCTGGCGGACCATGGGCTCGCCGCATGCATCGTAGGATTTTGGGGCTACTTCATCCCCCGCATGGGCATGGCCAAAGTCAAGCAGCATTGGCGCTACCTGGTGGCTCGTTGGGGCGCCTACCCGGTCTTCTGGTGTCTCGCGGGAGAAGGCACCATGCCCTATTACCTCTCCAAAACCAAGGAGCAGGATGCGGAGACACAGAAGCAGGGCCTGACCGAGCTCGCGCGCTATGTGCGCACCATCGATGCCCATCATCACCCGATCACCATTCATCCCTCCAGTAGCGCGCGCCTGTGCGTGACTGATCCTTCGCTGCTCGATTTCGATATGCTGCAAACCGGGCACAACGACCGGCAGAGCGTGCCCAACACGATTGAGAAGGTGCAAGCCTCGCTTGCGGCCAGCCCGCAGATGCCGGTGCTGATCGGAGAAGTCTGTTATGAAGGCATTCAGGAGGCAAGCCGCCAGGAGGTGCAGCGCTTCATGTTCTGGACGGCTATCCTGAGCGGCAATGGTGGACACACGTACGGAGCCAACGGCATCTGGCAGGTGAATACTCCGCAGCAGCCCTACGGGCTCTCACCGCATGGCCACTCATGGGGCGGACCGCCGTGGAATGTAGCGGCGCAGCTCCCCGGCTCGGGCCAACTCGGGATGGCCAAGAAACTGCTCATGCGCTATTCCTGGTGGAAACTTGAAGCGAAGCCGGAGATCATCGAGCCTCACTGGACCAAAGGTGATTACTGGCAGCCCTTCGCCGGTCAAATCCCCGGCGAAGTGACCATCGCGTTCTGCCCCGCGTTTACCAAACCCGCAGTCTTCCACCAACTGGATAGCGGCGTGCATAAAGCGTTCTTCTTTAACCCGGCAAACGGAAGCGAGCAGCCGATCGGCGACATTACACCCGATGGCGACGGCACATGGAAAGTACCGGAGATCCCCATCTTTCAGGATTGGGTGATCGTAGTTGAGCGAAAAGCATGAGCGGCGAAAATTCATCCCACCCTTTTCGGGTCGCGCTCTCCGCCGACTTTTGTGACCAGCAAGGGAAACCCATCTTCCCAGACTTGGGCCTGTCGCTGCTCGACGCTGTTCCCGCGATCGCATATGAGTTCCTACGCGAATATCGCCCGGAATATGCCGCTGAACAATTGGAAGACTGCGACGTGCTCATCTCCCTTAAACCGAGGGTCACCGCACAGTCTCTGCAAAAAGCTTCTCGGCTGTGCGCCATTGGCCGCTGCGGCGTTGGCTATGACAACGTCGATCTGGAGGCCTGCACAGAAAACGGGACCGCGGTCTATATCACGCCGGCCGGTGTTATCCGTCCGGTCGGTGAATCGATCGTGCTTCTCATCCTGGCGCTTTCCCACAACCTTGTCGTGAAAGACCGGCTGGTGCGCCAGGGTCAATGGGCACAAAGTACGGTTCGTCTCGGCCGCGAGCCGCGTCAACGTGTCGTCGGCACCATCGGGTTGGGAAACATTGCCGCAGAAGCCATCCGGCTGCTCAAGGTCTTTGACGTGGCCAAGTTTCTAGCCTTTGATCCCTATGCATCGCCCGAACGGGCTTCTCACCTCGGAGTGGAATTGGTTTCGCTGGAAGAACTATTGCGCGCATCGGACTATGTGCTGGTGAATTGCCCGCTCACCCCTGAGACCCGCGGATTGCTGGGCAAGCCGCAATTCGCTCTGATGAAGACCGACGCGGTGATCATCAACACCGCGCGCGGTCCGATCATTAACGAGGCCGCCCTGATCGATGCTCTGCAGAGCGGTCAAATCCGGGGCGCCGCCCTCGACGTCTTCGAAAAGGAACCGCTCAGCCCCGATTCGCCGCTCATCGCTATGGACAATGTCATTCTAAGTTCGCACTCCATCGCTTGGAGCGAGGAGTTATTCCGCGATATGGGGCGAATCGACTGCGAGGGTGCGCTGGCTGTCTATCGCGGCGACGCGCCCCCACATGTCGTCAACCCTCACGTGCTGACGCGTCCGGCTTTCCTCCAGAAACTCGAAAAACACAAAGCTGCCTTAGCAGCGAGAGAGGGCAAACGATGAATCGCTTTCGCCAAAGGCTGCAGCAAGGAGACGTTCTGCTGGGGCAGATGGTCCTCGAGTTATTTACTCCCGGCATCGGCCCCATGCTGGCTGCGTGCGGGATGGACTTCGTGATCTTCGATATGGAGCATGGGCGTTGCGATATTACCCTGCTCGCGGAGATGGTTGCGTCCTGCCGGGGCAGCGAGATCGTTCCCATCGCGCGTGTTCCTGATTTAGGGTATGCGCCTCTTTCGCGCGTTCTGGATGTGGGAGCCCGTGGCGCCATGGTGCCGCGCGTGGAAACGAAGCAGCAAGCGGAAGACATCGTGAGCCAGCTCAAATACGCGCCCATGGGCAAGCGCGGTGCTGCGCTGGGCATCGCGCACGATCTCTATCGCGCGGGGACGGCGGAATTCTTTGCCCAGGCCAATGAAGAGATTGCCGTGATCCTGCTGTTGGAAACGGAAACTGCTTTCCAAAACCTGGACGAGATCGTTAGTGTTCCCGGCATCGACGTCGCCTGGGTCGGGCATTACGATCTAACGGTCTCGTTGGGGATTCCGGCGCAATTTGAGCATCCACGATTTCTCGCCGCGATGGATGCATTGGTCGCGGCATGCCGGCGGCACGGCGTTGCTCCGGGCTTCCTTCCATCTTCCCCTGAATTAGCTGTGCATTGGATCGGCAAAGGCTTCCGTGCCATCAGCCTGGGTAGTGACATTGGGGTATATCTCGAGGGCGTCCGCAGGTTTCGTGATCAGGTCGCTGCCCAAAATGGTTGAGGGTTCGTTTCAAGGGCGGTAGCTGTGGTGACTGGCGTTGCCTCCTATCCTGCTGCGGCTGAAGGGCCAGAATATTAGGAAGGGAAATTGAACCACAGATCCCTCGACTCCGCTACGCTACGGTCGGGATGTCTTCCTTGAATCCGGGCAACATCAAGGTGCTCCTTACCGGCGGGCCTTAACTGGCAGCTGCTTTCCCTGCTCAAGGACCGCCGCATCCACCTGGGATAGGCAAACCTGCCAATTTTCTCGTCTTAGCGGGAATAAACCAAGGCGTAAAGTGTTTTGTGCAGTGGGGAAACGATGAATGATCTCCTGTCGATGATTCCTGACAACAACCGCCTGCCCGCATTCGATTAGATCAAGGCAAACGAGGCATCGAAATGTTCCCACTCTTAGGATCAGAAATAATCAAGTGGCTTCTTAACCGGTGTGCGCAGCCGGAAGATAGGGTAAACCCCAGTTTCATGGACGGGCTTATATCTGGGTTGGGGACGGATTACGAGTCCGCTCAGTATGGCGCTTTTACAACGGAGGAAGAAGAATGAGTGCGCATCAAGAGGATAATGAAAGGACTTGCCCTGTATAGCAGCAAGGAGGGTCATTGAAGGTATGCGGCTTCCTCTGAAGTTACTGGCACTGATGGGCGCCTCGATAATAATCAATGCAGGGGCCACAGATCATTCGCAACGCGCAGAAGATCAGCTTCAGCGATTGGTTGAGACTTCTGCTGAGAGGCTCGCGATCGCAGAACAGGTTGCACTTGCCAAATGGGACAGCGGAGCGGCTGTCGAAGACGAGGCTCGAGAAGCCAAGGTGATAAGCGATGCTGTCAAGATCGGAGAGGCGCGAGGCTTGAAGTCAGACGAGGTCGCACAGTTTTTCAAGGCCCAAATCGAAGCCAACAAGCTGGTCCAATATTCGTTGCTGGCGGATTGGCGGCGAACCGGCAAGGCGCCAGAGCACCAGCCTGTCAGTTTAGCCTCGCTTCGTCCAAAGCTGGATCAACTGGAGCTCGAAATGATCGACGAATTGAGCGGAATCGCGACAATCCGTGTCGACCCCTCATGCAGCAGCTACACCGCAAGAGCAGTTGGCAAATACGTGTCCGCACACAACATTCAAATCGGAGGCCTCAAAGCAATAGCCCTTGATCGAGCTCTCGCAGCCACCTGCACTGCATGAGTCGGCTGTCGGGATCTGCCCGCTACTTTTGCGAGGCCATCAGCCTTTCCACTTCAGCCCGCTTGGGCATCGAAGGAGCCGTACCGTGCCTGGTGACGGAGAGGCCGGCCACCACGCAGCCAAAGCGGGTGGCTTCCACCACATTCAGGCCTTCCGACAAGGCGACCGCAAATCCGCCGTTGAACGCGTCTCCCGCGCCGGTCGTGTCAACCACCGGGCCGGCATCAAACGCGTCGACGTATTCCGTGATCGACGACGTCTTCACCAGCGCTCCCTGCGCGCCGCGCGTCACAATCACGTTGCGCACACCGCGAGCAAGCAACCGGTCGGCCGCCTTCTCCGCGTCCGCCAGGGAAACCACAGGAGAGCCGGTCATGGTCGCGGCCTCGCTCTCGTTGGGCGTTATGTAGTCGCATAACTCGAAGATGGAGTCTTTCAATGCGCAGGCCGGCGCCGGGTTGAGAATGGTGGGGACTCCGAGTGCTCGCGCTGTCTGCAACCCGTGCTCAACCGTGGGCACAGGGAGCTCCAGCTGCGTCATGAAAACGGCAGACTCCGCGATCTGAGCATGAGCCCGATCGATTTCCTCATGCGTCAACGCGTTGGCCGCTCCGGGAACGACGATAATAGCGTTCTCGCCACTTGACTCCTGAACGATGATGCCCGCGGCTCCGGTTGTGCCCCCCTGCATCCGGATGAGGAACCGGGTATCGATGCCTTCAGCATCATAGGTCTTCTGCGCCATATCGCCGAAGTTGTCTTCGCCGACCTTGCTGATAAAGTAAACCTTTGCGCCCAGTCGCGCTGCCGCAACCGACTGATTCGATCCTTTACCGCCCGGACCCAAACGGAAGCCTGCACCCATGACCGTTTCACCCCAGACCGGCAGAGCTTTCGTACGGAATGCAAGATCAACCACAAAGATTCCCATAACGGTGATGGGTTTGGCTTTCATTTCATTGCCCTCGCGCTGACCACCGGCTCATTGGTTGCCACCGGGTGTATCCGGCATTTGCGGATCCTTCGCATTTGGAGTGGGAGCAGACATCAATTGCATAAAGAAACTTTGGAACCTGGGCCAGTCGACATCCATTTGCACATGAGCCTTTTGCAGATCGAGATCGGGTTTATTGGCGTCCGACCACACCTCCGTATCTCCATAGCTGATGCCTTTGTCGAGACTCACGTCGATATAGACGTACCGCTCACGGGTGATCAGGCTAGGGTCGAGCCACGACGCCGCAGCCAGTTCGTCCCACAAGTAGTCGCCGGGGCGCCTGGTATACCGTGCAATGTACTGGGCGGCAGCGCTGTGTGTCTGGCTCAGCTTCTCCACCATCTCCTTGGTGAGATGGGTTTCGATCGATACGTCTACCGAGGTGACGGTAATTTTGGGCCAGTGCGCGCGGAGCGTGATACTTGACGCTTCTGGATCAAACCACAGGTTGAACTCGCGACGGGGGTTGTCAATGTATTCCTGATTGTCGGTGTGCGGGTTGAGGCTACCGCCCATAATCACAAGTTGGTTCGCGGTCTCGGCAAACTGTGGATCGAGCCTGATGGCCTGAGCGATGTTGGTCATCGGTCCAGCGGCATACACGGTCACCTGGTGCGGATACTTGTGCACCATGCGGATGAGGAAGTGAGCGGCATCCTCGTCGATCGGCTTGATGCTTGGCGAGCCTTCGGGTAATTTCGGAATTTCATACGGGCCGTGGCTTGGGCGGAAGCTACTCCAGGCCCCCTGGTAGATCACCTTGCCGTAGATTTGTTCCCAGTGATGAGTCCACTCTTGTGTACGTACCAGGGGAAAAACCGCTCCCGCCGCAACTGGAATGTCCGTACGGCCCACCAACTCAAGCAGACGAAGAGTGTGAGCGACTTCTTCGTCGCGCCATCCGTCGCCGGTCACAACCGTGATTCCCAGCACGTTCACATGTTTGTCCTGCAGAAAAATCAGCATCGAATTCATGTCGGTGCCGGCCGGCCCCACGGCATCCTGATCGATGACTACGTAGCGGCTTTCCTGCGCGAACGCGCGGACAGTCCCGCTGGCGCCGCACGCTAGGAACAGTAGACACAACCACCATCCGAAATTTTCCCTACGCCATGGCTTCAATGCTTTTGCGCTCCTTGGGAACAAGACTATCAGCGAGCGCCTGCAGTTCCTCTGCCTTTGGGCCCGAAGCTAGTGTCGGCCTTGATCCGGTCAGCGGAGCGACCTGTCACTCTTGGGCGTTCTCTCGCTGCCGACGTGCGCTCCAACTTTGCACGGCGCCGCCAATCTCAGAAATTTCCTTCACCAGCGTGTCGAGTAGCGCGCGCACATCGGTACACCGCGATAGGTTGGCACTCTGTCCCGCCCAGAGAGGAAGCAATTCTGGTCTCCCTGCCGCCTCGGCCGGAATAGACAGGTTCCGCACGAGTGAACGTTGAAGTGGGTAAGGCAGGATCTCGATATCTTTTTGGTTGAGTTCGTCGAGCAGGCGGTTCTTGATGCCGCGGGCCAGCCTTCCGGTGAACCCGCGAGTGAGAGCAGTCTGCTTAGCTTGACCGCTGAGGAGCGCCTTACGATGAAGTGTATTCGCTCCCGACTCCTCGCAGGCGAGAAAGGCGGTTCCCATCTGCACCCCTTCGGCTCCGAGAGCGAAGGCTGCCACAATTCCGCGAGCGTCTCCAATTCCGCCTGCCGCGATGACGGGAAGCCTCACGGCATCGACGACCTGCGGCACCAGCGCCATCGTTCCTGTCAGGGAATCTTCGGATGACTGCAGGAAGGAGCCGCGATGGCCGCCGGCCTCAAAGCCGGAGGCCGCAATCACGTCCACGCCCGCTTGCTCCAGGGCAATCGCTTCGTCCACGGTGGTCGCGGTTCCAATCAGTGCGATTCCCTGGCGGCGGAAATCATCCAAAATTCCTTTGGACGGAATGCCATAAATAAAGCTGAATGCGGAGATACCTTCGTCCAGGAGAACCTGCACCTGGTCTTCAAAGCGAATAGCTTCGTACGGTAGATAAGTGGGCTTCGCTCCTTCCATACTTTCAATATGCTTTGCCAGCGGAGCGAGGCTGCGATGAAATGCTTCTTCTGTCGAGGTCGAGGCTCCTTCGTCTTCCATGGAAACCCACAGGTTCATGGCAAACGGCTTTGCTGTGAGGCCTTTGATCTCACGAATGACATTGCGGATAGCCTCCGGCTTGAGTCCATGAGCACCGAACGATCCGAGTCCCCCATAATTCGAAACAGATGCTGTAAGCCGCTGAGAGGATAACCCTCCGAGTGGACCTTGAATGATTGGATATTGAAGGCT
Organism: uncultured Acidobacteriaceae bacterium; assembly: GCA_963721125.1. Taxonomy (GTDB): domain Bacteria; phylum Acidobacteriota; class Terriglobia; order Terriglobales; family Acidobacteriaceae; genus PALSA-350. Next base: position 2,494,637 of record CAVRHZ010000002.1, read on the forward strand.
CAAGCGTGAAGTCAACCGATTATCCGTCCACAGTTTCGAGCCCACTCGATCTGCCATGGCGATTCCCCTATATTCCACAAAGAAGGCGGGAGCTTCGCTTCCGCCTTCTTTGTTCTCGACTTCGAATGTTACCTCAAGCATGACCGGCGCACCCGGAAAGCGGCCGCTCCTAATATGTTTCCGGGAACCTCGCACTCAATCTTTTAAAGGTGTGCTTGCAAGAACCTCTACTTTTTCGATCTGCGGGGGAGTCGCGAACAACTCGTTGGCCCGCGCCCCCAATGCCTTCGCAATCTCGCCGGTCAGGTGGGCATTGCGGCCCGCTTCATTTGCAAAGGTGTCAAAGATGCCGAACTTCCCCGGGCCGAGCTTGATCGCATACCATTTCAAGGTCCCTTGTTCATTCTGCGCAAGTGGCTGAGCCGACTTCAGAAATGCTTCTGCATCGGCCTCCTTGCCTGAGCGTGCCTCGAGCGTGACTAATAATCCGACTGCTTCCATTGAGTTACCCTCCTCTTTCACAAATTCTAGGCCCTGGCGGGCAGGTTAACCATTGGCAGAAATGCCATATTTGGTATCAAATATGTCATGCGCGTTTTTGTACTTGCACTCGATGAGGCCTTCGATCTGGGCTTGTCGGCCATTTTGGATGCTTTCCAAACCGCGAACGAATTGACCAAGATGACTGGACTCGCTGTGCCACAGTTCGAAGTCAAGATCGTAGGTATGCGACGGACGGTCCAAACCGCGCACGGACTGAAAGTTCCGATTGAGCCAGTTGGAAGACAAAAGCCGGGATGCGTGATTGTCCCGGCACTCGCATGCAAGACACCCGTTACCCTGAAGGCAGGTCTAGCCAGGCCTGACGTCCGCGATGCTGCCCAGGCGGTTCGAAAGTGGGCAAACGATGGAGCAACATTGAGCGCTGCGTGTACCGGAACCTTTGTCCTGGCTGAATCTGGTCTGCTCAACCAGCGGCGTGCAACTACCACTTGGTGGCTGGCGCCAATGTTTCGCGAACGATACCCCGAGGTGTTGCTGGATGAATCAGGCATGGTGGTCAAGTCAGGAAACGTTGTGACCGCCGGAGCCGCTCTAGGCCATATGGATCTAGCCTTATGGCTTATACGCAGTGTCAGCCCCGGGCTCGCCTCGCTCACAGCAAACTATCTCATTGTCGATTCCCGGCCCTCTCAGACTGCGTATGCTCTTACTGATCACCTTATGCACTCCGACCCGGTAGTACAGCTTTTCGAACGCTGGGCGCGTGCCAGGTTGGGACATGGATTTTCCCTTGACAGTGCTGCGAAGGCCGTAGGCGCCAGCAAAAGGACGCTTACCCGGCGGCTCCATAGCGTCCTTGGGAAATCTCCAATGTCGTATTTCCAAGGTCTGCGCGTTGAACACGCGGTGCATCTCCTGAAAACAAGCAACGCAAGTGTCGAAGAAATTGCCACGCGAGTCGGGTACAGGGACGGTGGAACGTTGCGACTCCTTCTGCGGCGACGGCTCAATCTCGGAGTGAAGGAGATTAGAAGAACTTCCAGATTCAATGTGGACGATATCAGGGCAAAGCACTCATCACTGAAAAAATGACTGGGTACTTCGGCTTGTCCCGCGTTGCTTTCACTTCAGGCTGGCAGGCGTCACCAGCTTGTGGTTTACGAAATTATAAGGTGGAACAGCGCTTCCTCTAAGAATCGCAAGCCCTAACTGGATCAGGCGTGGACCATACGTTTGAGCTTCATGGGAAACGGAACCAATGAGGCTGGGCGCACCGGAACGCATCTCTTCCAGTACTTCCGGAATGCAATCCTGCCCGACTGCCGCGACATTCTTCTCCGCGCCGAGTTCGCGCACCGCCTGCAGTGCGCCAAGCACGCTGGTGTCGGTAGCCGCTGCGATCAGCACACGCTGCTTCTTATGGTCGCGCAGAAACGCTCCCGTCACCTGATAGCTGCGTTGCCGCAATCCGCCACCCTCCAACCTCATGAAGCGATCCGACGAAAGCTGCGGGAGACGGGAACGAACGCCCTCGAAGGCTCCCGTGATCCTGCTCTGCACGAAGGATCCAGCCTCAGCAATGTCCAGGCCAACGACCCAGTCCGGCTTGCCTTTCCATTGATCGATTGCGTGTTGCGCCAGAAGTTCGCCCGCCTCGAAGCCGACCTGAAAATTATCGACGCCAAAATAAGTCGCGTGTGGGTGGGGAATGTCGATGGCGATGACCGGAATGCCCGCGCTCGAAAGCGTGTGTCCGATCAAGGGCGCGATGTGTTCGTCGATCTGAAACTCGATGACCAAATCCACCCCCTTGCCAACAAACTCCTCCGCATTCCGCAAAGCCACGTCCGGATCGTACTTGTTGTCGATCACAACCAGGTCAATGCCCGAATTGATTGCGGCGGCGCGCAGGCTGGCGGTTACCGCCTCAGAAAACGGCATGGCCGCGCTTTGGCTGGCGAAACCGAAACGGACTTTCTTGGGCCGCGCGGCGGCCCGATAGCGTCCGTCCTGCGATTGCGCAAGATAACCGCGATGGACAAAGGTCTTGAGAATGCGATAGACGCTGGTCTTGGAAATATGTACCCGCTGGAAGATGTCCTCCAGCGTAAGGGGGGTCTTCTCTGATTCGAGCAACTCGAGGATGTCCATGGCCTTGGAAAGAATCGGAATCAGATAGAGCCGGCTTATCTTGGCTTTGGTCAAGGTGTTGATCCCCTATTGAAATGTAAATATACAGTGTGGCCGCCGTGAAGAGTAAACGCCGCTCCGATGGACCCGGTCACCCGTAAAGATCTGCTCAAGGCATATAAAAAATTTCTTGCATCATGGGGAAACGCTCCCCCGGCCGAAGCGGGTCGAGCGGAGCAAAGTAGGGAGCCATAGCCAGCTGCCAGCGTGTATTGATGGGATCGGCTTCAATACGGGCCCAGGTCTGCTCAAAGTCCTCGACATGCATGGTGAGGAACAGCAGTTGATCACGGCGAAAGATGGAGTACTCCGAGATACCCGATCGCTTGAGCAGGGCAAGCATCTCCGGCCACACGTTGGCGTGCGCCGCTTCGTACGCCGCTTCAGTCCCTTCGCGCAAACGTAAAAGGAAAGCAATTCTTTGCATAAGTCACTCCAATGGTGTTCCGTTTTGAGCTGCGAGCCGGTCCCTCAGCACTCGCCTCATCCATCGTGGAGAGATTAGCATTCACATCGATCTTCCGTTTCGCGAAGGCGTTGAAGCGGAGATGGAAGCTCCACCTACGAATTGCCCGCGGGTACTTATTTATTTCGGGTCACTACGAACTAACTCGGATGGGCAGATCACGATATGTGAGATGTCAGGCACAGGAGTGTTTGCCATGAGCCGGGGTATCCGTTGGTGCCCATCGGAGGCCTTCTCATACGCGTTGGCCAAGCCTAGTATCAGGCTTTCTGACATAGGGTCCCGCGATTGTGTGCCCGATCGGCAATCCCGTATCCCAGGCCAGCCTGTTACATGGATTTATAAATTTCTTGCCCCGTCGGGTGCTCGGCAGTAGACTCGGGCTAGTTGTAACGTACGCCGCACTTGAGCGGCGTGATTACGGCCCCGGCCTGCTGCGACGTCATGAAAACCTACATCCTTTCCCCCGCAAGGAGATCGTCATGGGCAGATCAAAGAACCATCCCGAAGCGTTTATAGACCCTTTGAGGCATGACGTTCTTACCAGCGCCTGGCCAGCCGGCCGACCAGCTTCAACCCCTCCCCGCATCCACATTCCCAAAAACTCGTGCAAAGATCACTTTAGCGTTCTGGAACCTCAGATCAACGCTCAGGGGATCCATAAGTGGCCGTTCGACGAGTTCTGTCCGGTTGACGTGGTGTTCTTTACCGGGGACGACCGGCAGCGTGTCCGCATGAACCGTCACGAGTACTTTGAGGTTAGCTACCTATGCTCGGGCTCGGCAGACTACCACATCCAGGACAGGCTCCTACCTTGGTGCGAAGGAGACCTGGCGGTGGTCGGCAGCACCGTATACCACCGGATCGAGTGGCGATCCTCCGCGCCGGTCACCATTGCAGGGCTCTTCTTCGAGCCCGACATGATTCGGTGCGACGGCGCCAGCGACAGCGCGGAATATCTAACTCCGTTCTTCCTCCAAGACTCGGAGTTTCCTCATATCGTGCCGGCAGAGAGCGGTGTCCCGCGCCAGGTGCTGGAGTTGATGTTGCGCCTCCGGTCTGAACTACCGGCGTCCTCACCCAGGGCACGGCTTACCGTCAAGGCGTATTTGAAGATGCTTCTCGTCCTGCTGGTAAACCAATACGCCTCTTATGCAGGAAAGGTAGAGACCTTCCAGCGCCAGCAGGCCGCTCTCGACCGGCTTCTCAGGCTGTTCCGCTATCTGGGGGAGAACTGCGGTGAGCCAATCCAGGTTCGGGAAGCTGCGCGGATCTGCGGAATGAGCGGGTCGTACTTTATGAACTTCTTCAAACAGGCCACTGGCTTGCCGTTCATGAAATATCTCACCCATTATCGCATCGAACGGGCGCAAACCCTGCTGGCCAACACTGATGAGTCGATGGCGAGCATTAGCCAGCAGATAGGCTTTTGCGACCAGAGCTATTTCGGTATGGTCTTCCGCAAAACTGTGGGTATGACCCCCGCAGCCTATCGCCGGCGTTCCAGAGATAGAACCTCTACGGGTTGCGGTGCGGTGCAACATACGGCTTTAGCGTCGTCAGGGAAGTTTTCGTTACTGATGCCGCCGGGGCAAGTTGCTCACCTGGGTGGTGGGGGAATCCATCAAAGTGGAGCTGTTGGTTCCCTCCAAGCGAAAGGGTGAGGGAGTTCGATCCGGTCCGGCAGCAGTCCCAAGCGAAACCCCGCGGCTAAGAGAACAGTCCATCGCTAGCCGATCAGCTTCAAAGCGTCGTGGAAAGGGTAGCACTTCCACCGTCTGCAGAAGCCTTCTCCAGGTATTCGCCGGATTCGCACCGGCGCTCGGTTTGCAGGCAATCGCTCAGATCCAAGGCGCACAGGTGGTAGGCTCACGGTTCCTGCGGACATACCGTGCAAATTCAACAAAAGCATAGACGAATCTCATAGATTGAAATCAAGTTCGCCCCCTTAATAACTCATACACAATGTTCAATCCAAAAATTGAGGGGGACCCGTATGTCTGACAGGAGCGGTGTTGGGGCAGTCGGTTGTTGGGCGCTCTTTGCATTGTGTGTCCTCTTTGCGGCTCAAGCCCTGAGGGCGGACGTGGTTGGCACTATTAGTGGAACAGTTACCGACCGCAGCGGCGCGGTTATCCCTAATGCCACGGTAGAGCTGAAAAACGGCGATACCGGCTACGATCGCCAGACGACGGTGAACTCGACTGGTTTCTATGAGTTCCCCAGCGTTCCCATCGGCGACCATTACCAGATCGAGGTCCACGCAAACGGCTTCAAGCCATTGAATCAGTCAGACATAAAACTGCTGGTGAACCAGACCTACCGGGCTGACTTCCGGCTAGACGTGGGCACTGTTTCACAGACGGTGAATGTGCAAGGGCAACCGGTTCAGGTAGAGACGACGAGCAATCAGATCGGCGACGTCATCGAAGACACCAAGATAACCGCATTGCCCCTCAATGGAAGAAGTTACATCGATCTACTCGGCCTACAGGCCGGCGTAGTGGCGGTTGGTTCAAGGCAAAGCCAGCTCAATTTTCCCAAACCTGCGGACGGCCTGGGCGACGTAGGGAACCTCTCGGTCAACGGCATGCAAGAGTCAGCCAATGAGTTCGTTGTCAATGGATCGTCGGCCCAGGAAGTTGTCAATAACGGCGCCGCCATTGTTCCGGTGCTCGACTCTATTCAGGAATTCAGACTCCTCACCAATACCTTTGATGCGGAGTACGGGCATTCTGCCGGGGCCATCGTCAACGTCGTCACCAAAAGCGGCACCAACAACATTCACGGCTCGGGCTTCTATTTCCTACGGAATCAGGCGCTTGATGCGAGGAACTATTTTTCTCCAACGCTGGGAACATTCACACGCAACCAATACGGCGGAACCATCGGCGGCCCGATCGTAAAAGACAAGCTCTTCTTCTTTGGGGACTACGAGGGGCAAAGAGAAACCCAGGGTATAACCGTTGGAGTGGTGAACGTGCCGACCAACGCCGAACGCAGCGGCGACTTCAGCGGGACAAGTGGACTTGTCAACGTCGTACAAGGCGACAACGAGCCTGGCCACATGGCGCAGACGCTCACTACGCGGCTGGGCTACCCTGTAACGGCGGGCGAACCTTATTGGGCTCCCGGTTGTACCACCACGGCGGCGTGTGTATTTCCCGGCAATATCATTCCCCAGTCGGCGTGGTCTTCCGCCGCCTTGGGTAGTTTGAAATTCATACCGGCGCCAAATTCGGGCCCCTCCAGTTTCAGCGCTGCTCCCCAGAATCAAATTCTGCACGACAATAAATTCGCAACTCGCATCGATTACAACAGAACTACGAACGATCAATACTCTGGCTATTACTTCTACGACGACGCCACCGTAGTGCTTCCCTACACCAACCCCACATTTGAAAATGTACCTGGCTTCGGCGGCGCAACCCTCTCGCGTTCGCAGCTGGCGACGATCAGCAACACCCACATCTTCGGTAACAACAAGGTGAACGAGGCACGGGGCGTATTCCTGCGTAGCGCCGCGAATCGCAACCTCCCTCAGGGTGGCTTGGGCAACGTTGGCAGCTTCGGGTTTGTAGAAGGAGGTTTAGGGCTCATTCCAACCTGGCCCCCGGTGGAAGGTCTTCCAGACATCGAACTGGAGAACACCGGAGTCAACATCGGCGCGGCTCCCGAGAACGGCCCATTGAACGGTAATACCTATCAGGGACTGGACAACTTCACACTGACCAAAGGAAGACATAACGTCAAATTCGGCGGTGAGTTCCGCATCGTGCAGAGCAATGAGCGCCAGGCCTACGCTTCGAATGGTCAATTTCAGTTTCTTGGCGGTGAAACCGGCATCGATGCTGCGGATTACCTGATCGGGACGCCCGATTATTTCTACATGGCCAGCTACCAGCTGTCTGACGCGCGCACCAAGGTCTATGGGCTGTATGGCCAGGACAGCATCAAGATGAGCAGCAATCTAAACCTAAATCTTGGCCTGCGCTGGGATGTAGCGGAGCCCTTCCATGACAAGGGAAACAAACTCGAAACCTTCGTCCCCGGCCAGCAATCGACTTTATTCCCTGAGGCTCCGACGGGGTGGGTCTTCCCTGGCGACAAGGGAATTCCCTCCACGCTCGCGTATACCCCGTACACCAATTTTTCCCCTCGCATCGGTGTTGCCTACTCCCCTTCGCCAAGCGATGGACCGCTGGGCAAAATCATTGGCGGAGCGGGAATGACAAGCATTCGTGCCGCATGGGGAATTTTCTACAGCAACACCGCTGGAGTCACCAGCAATAATGAAGCCGGTGACGCTCCCTACGGCCTGTTCTATGGCAGCCCATCGGCGATTTATCTGGAGGAGCCCTTTAAAGGGCGCAGAAGCGGTCCCGATCCAGGCCAGCGTTTCCCCTTTACGATTCCCCAGCCGGGCGGAGCGTTCAACTGGGCGGAGGTGCAACCGCTAGCCAGCTCGCCTGGACTGATCACCAATTACAAGCGTCCCTATGCGATTCAATACAACCTGAGCGTTGAAAGACAACTCTCCGGCTCCACGCTCTTGAAACTTGCCTACATCGGTACACAAGCACATCACATGATCGGGCAACTTACCTTCAATCCGGGCAATCCGGCGACCTGCCTGGCCGTTCTTGCCGCCCTCGGACCCGCCAATGGCTGCGGTCCGGGGAAAGAGGACGTCATCTACCAGCTGCCGAACGGCCAGGCGGTGAACGGCACTCGTCCCTATTCGATCACTTCAGGACGATTTCTGAGCCAGGGTACTCTCGATTTTGGCAAGAGTGACTGGTATGACTCCATTGGAAGCTCCAATTACAACTCACTCCAGATCACGGTGGAAAAGAGAGCAGGTGCAGCCAGGTTCCTGGCTGCTTACACCTGGTCCAAATCGTTCGACACCGGGTCTTCTGCCGCGGACGAGTTTTATGCCTATGCGCCTGGGATTCGAAGGAGCTACGCACTCTCCGATTTCAATCAGGACCAGAACTTCGTGATCAGCTACGGCTATGAGCTTCCTTTTCAAAAGTTGACTTCGTCGCAAAGTGGAGTAGCGACGAAGCTGCTGGGAGGCTGGTCCATCAACGGGATTACGCGCTTTACAACGGGCTTCCCCATCACCATGTACGAGACCGACGATAACTCTCTTTGCGGATGCTTTGGGGAGGGGGGAATTCTTTACACCAACATTGATAGCGGCCAGGATTTTCCCAATTACGACGGCCGGCCCATCGCCAGGTACAATCCGCGAAATACGCCGACCCACAACTACTTCGATATCTCACACTTCACACCTGAAGACCTCGGCACAACGGGAAACTCCAGCCGCCGCTTTTTCGGCGGACCAGGCTTGAATAACTGGGATGTTTCTCTACACAAAGTGACCAAGATCAACGAGCGGATCGGAACCGAATTCCGGGCCGAATTCTTCAACGTTTTCAATCACGCACAATTTGAGAACCCGCTGGGTAACATCAACGCCGCTACCTTCGGCCAGGTGACGAGCGCTCGTGATCCAAGGATCGGTCAGATAGCAATCAAGGCAAATTTCTAGGTTAGGCTAGCTGTCCACCATCGACAAAAAGCAGAACACCGGAGACGTAGGCTGCATCCTCAGAAGCGAGGAAGAGAGCCGGGCCAGCCACTTCCTCCGGCGTTCCCATGCGGCCGAGAGGAATCACGCCTGTCTCAGGATGGTATTTCTGCAGGTAGATAGGGTCGTTGAGGATGGGTCCGGATAAGCGGGTGCGGATTGGGCCGGGCCCGACCGCATTGGACCTGATACCGAATTTGCCGAACTCACGTGCCAGCGTTTTGGCCAGAAGAAATACGCCGGACTTAGTCACGTTGTAGTGCGCGAGCTGAGCCTCTCCGTCCCAGCTGTTGGTAGAAGCCATGAAGACCAGCTTGCCCGCTCTGCGTGCCACCATATGCGGCACCACGGCCTTTGCGGTCAGAAATGCGCCGCGGAGGTTTACGTTGAGTGTGTTGTCCCACATAGCCACCTCAAGTTCGAGGAACGGAACTGCGTCAGCGATTCCGGCTATGTACATCAATATGTCGATGCGGCCATGCCAGTCGATAACCTGCTTGACGGCAGCTTCCACCTGAGCTTGATCGCGCACGTCACAGGTAACACCTTTGCATCGGCTGCCTTCACGATGCATTTCCTCGATAGTGGTTTCCATGCCCTCGGGGTCCACGTCGGCGATCACCACCTCTGCCCCTTCGCGCCCGAGACGCACTGCGATGGCTTTCCCGATTCCATGGGCTGCACCCACAACCAATGCGACTTGATCCTTGAAACGTGGCAAGCTGTCTGTCCTCCGATCATCCATGCGCCCACTCCGTCAGCAGGAATCATATGGGTGATGCTTTGTCCGGTCTATAAATAAAGCCCAAGGATTTGTTGAAGCACGCTTGGCGTCTTCACTTACCTCAACTTACTCAGAGATCATTTGGGCGCGGGGCTACAATTTCCCCGGTAGAGCGCTTTTCAGTCATTTGGAGGGGTAGCAACATGAATTTCTGGAAGACTATGCTCGCGGTCCTGCTGGGGTTCCTTCTCGGCGCATCTCTTTCTCGTCCAAAAGCAGCTAAGGCTGCGGGCAATGTTTACATTACGCAGGTACCGGTCGGGGTGTATAACCCGATCCAAGGCTCCAATGTGGTCGGATTCTCCTGCACTGGCTCTGGCGGTAATGCTGCATGCTTCATTGCCAGCCAGTGAAGCGAGTTACGAATGCATAACGTGGCCGCCATCGACGTTGACGGTCTGCCCGGTTACCTGCGCTGCTCTTGACGAGGACAGAAAGGTCACCATGTCAGCAATGTCCTCCGGCTCTTGCCACCGGCCAAGCGGTGTGATGGCCCGCACCTTGTCGCCCGCCCAGTCTTCGTAGGAACGTCGCTTCTCAGGCGGTTGTTGATCGTTCCACGCCTTCCAGACACGCTCGTTGAGGGGCGTGCGCACCATTCCCGGGCTCACCACATTGACGCGGATTCCATGCGGTCCAAGGTCCTTTGCCATACACTGCGCAAAGTTGATGTTAGCCGCTTTGCTCGCGCTGTAAGGAGGGTCGGTCGGGGAACCAATTTGCCCTGCGACCGATGCCAGAAAGACGAGGGTTCCGTCTTTCCGCGAGATCATTCCGGGGACAATCGCATGCGCGACGTTCACCATCCCCAATACATTCACCTCCAATACCCGTGGCCAGTCGGCGGGCTGGAGATTCGTGAACGGGAAGCCAAATTTCCCCGAACCCACGGCTGCAGCGTGAACCACATGGGAGATCGGTCCCAACTCGTTTTCGGTTTTCCGAACTGCCTCTTCGACCGCGGAATAATCGGTGACGTCGAGCGATATACCAAGCGATGAGCCACCAAAGTCGCGAACGAGCACATCCGCCGCATCGTTCACCTGGGCCGACCGATCCCACAAGGCGACCTTACAGCCCTCACGGGACAAACTGCGGGCACACGCCCACCCGATGCCGCTGGCCCCTCCAGTGACGACTGCAACACTTCCTGCAAGCTCCAATTCCATCCTGAGTCCTCTGCGCATCCTTTCGGGAGCAACCGCTTCATAGTACATTGGGGCTCGGTCAAACGGCCGCGCGTGAGAGCCAGGAGAGCGGTGGACGAGAGGACAGCCAACCCCGAACAACACTGAAGCAGTTCATTTCTGTCCCAAGCTGTTGCATTAAAATCACTTAGTCTTGCGCGCGGATAGAGAGGCGCTGCTCTGTCAGCGTGGCTCAAGTGCTGATTTTGGCGCAAGACTATATTCGGGATTCATTTATCATTAGGCGATACCTCTGTATCGTTCTCAAAAAACCCCATGCTGCGATCTCCGGGGCCAAGATTTCTGAGGAGACTAAACCCGTGGATGGATACGCAACGAATACGGTAGATTCGATCGGACCGGCTGAGCAAACCACGGAGGATAGCCAGCTAAAGCCGCGGATACAGTCTGCCGTGCGCACGGTGGCCATTCTATTGGCCGTCGCCGACAGCCCTAACGGCTTGAAAGCCAAAGAGATCATGGACAGATTGGGTCTCTCGCGCCAGGTAACCTACCACCTCATTCACACCATGCACGGGACTGGGATCATCAGAAAGAACGACAGCAATAAGTACGTGCTCGGCTTGGCGGCAGTCTCTATAGCCGAAGGTTTTCGCCGGCAATTGGCTCCGCCCGAGCATCTTGCTCGAAGGGTGAGAGCGATTGTGGCCGCGACTGGAGAAACCGCCTACGCAGGCGGCTGGGTTGACGGGGAGATCGTCGCCCTCGCCACCGCACGCGGCGAATCTCCGGTGGGAGCTGCCCAGGTTCCCCAGGGTTACAGCGGCTATGCCCACGCACGCGCGGCGGGAAAGTTGCTCCTGGCGATGGTCGATGCGGCCGTACGCCAAGCTTATTTGGCAAAGCATCCCCTCGAAGCCAGGACCGCCAAAACCATCACCGACCCAGACGAATTGATGCGGGAGTTCGAACGTATCCGATCCAGCGGCTATGCCATCGACCACGAAGAGTTCCATGAAGGGCTTCAATGCCTCGCCGTGCCGGTGGAAGGCCTGGGAGGCCGGTTCGTGCTGGGAATCTCGGTGCCCAAAGAACGCTTCGACGCAAACTTTGAAAGATATCTGGCGGCTCTGCAGAACGTCGCCAAAATCAATAGTTAGCGGACGCCCTTTACGCCAGCGGCAGACAGCTTGGGCCGGTCGGCTCAAAGTACTTGTAGGTCAAGACAAACTCCTGGTGCCCGAGCGATTCTGAAGCGGTTTGCCTGCCTCGCGCCGTGGCCATTAATAAGTCATAGACCTCATCCCCTACTTGGCCGAGGGTCGCCGCACCTTCGAGGATGCGCCCTGCGTTGACATCCATATCATCGGTCATGCGGCGAAACGTCTGAGGATTGGCGCAGATTTTGATCACCGGCGAGAGGGCCGAACCGACAACAGAGCCACGCCCGGTCGAGAACAAGATCAGGTGCGAACCACAGGCGATGAGCTCTGCGATCTCCGCGTTGTCGTTGATGTTAGGAAATCCGAAGCGCACTGGGCCATCCGGAACGACGTCGAGCAGATAAAGACCACCGGTGGGTGGAATATCTCCTGGCTTGAGAATGCCGCAAATTTTCGAGCTGCCGCTCTTGCTATAAGCGCCCATGGATTTCTCTTCCTGGGTGGTGAGACCGCCGTCCGCATTTCCCGGGGCAAAGCTACCATGCCCAAGCGCGGAATAGTATTTGGCCGCTTTGACGACCACCGCAACCAGTTCATCCGCCAGCTCAGACGTGAGCGCGCGTTGCGCCATGATGTGTTCACAACCAATCAGCTCCCCCGTCTCTTCAAAGATAGCGGTGGCGTGCTGGGCAGTGAGTTGGTCGAAGGCCAGGCCGATGACGGGGTTTGCCGTGATACCACTGGTGGTATCAGAACCTCCGCAGACGGTACCGACAACCAACTCTCTTAGATCCATTGGAGTTCTGACATCTGACTGCATTGTGGCCAGCGTGGATTCGACCCACGCGCGGCCTTTGTCAATTGTCTTGCGCGTGCCGCCGGTCTGCTGAATGATCAAGGTCTCCACGTGCCGGCCGCTTCGCCGAACTGCCTCTTCAAGGCTATGTCGATCGAAGCTTTCGCACCCCAGCGAGACCAGCAAGACGGCGCCGACATTGGGATGGGTGCAAAGGCTCTTCATCATGCGGGAGGCATACGCATTGGGATAGCATCCGCCAAAACCGATCAGGTGCACTCCACGCTCCTCAAAAGGATTAGCAATGGCACGGGCCACATGGTGGGCGCATTCCACCAGGTAACACACGGCAATGTAATTGCGTATGCCCTTGCGTCCGTCCTTACGAAGATATCCGTATAACTCAGTGCTGCCAGTCATGACCGTCTTCCTTGTCGAGAGTATAAGTTGGCAGGTAATCGCTCTTCATGTTATGAACATGAACTAACTCACCGAGCGATATATCCCGTGTTGCGGAACCTATCGGAACACCATATTTGACAATGGTTTCATTGATAGCGATGTTGCAGGCGGCCACCTTGAAACCAAGAGGGATACTTTTTTCTACAACGACCTTAGCCCCATTTATTTGCAGGGTTACTCCGCTTGTTATAGGAGAGATAGCCGTGCAGACATTGTCTCTGGGGCTGAGAAACAAGAGGCGGCCATCAGTGATCTCGGGTTTCGACATGCTTTTATCCCTCTCAGAGGATCCCATATTTGCGGAACGCCTCGGTGCTCGACAACCCTGCCTCGATTTCTTTGCGCACTACTTTTTCTCCACGTGCCTTTTCGAGCGCGCGACCAATGGCTTCTTCTTCAATCGCACGGGGCACAACCAAGACGCCGTCCATGTCAGCCAAAAATCAAATCACCGGGTTCGATATGAACTGCTCCGATTTCGACCGGGCAGCGGTAGTCCACAATCTTCGAGCGGATGCCTGCGTCTTGCGCATACCGCCCGCGGCTGAAGACGGGCCAATTCTGGGCCAGGATTTGCGGGGTGTCGCGATGAAATCCATCGATGACGGCGCCAAGACCACCTCGCGTCCGCGCGGTGGCGGTTAGAATTTCGCCCCACGCGGCGCAGTTGTGACAACCTCCCGTGGCTACGTAGACCTCACCCGGAAGTATCTGGTCCAATGCCTCCGTCATAAGGCCGAAGGGATCTTCTTGCTTTCCCCACGCGTCCGCGATCTGTACCGGCATGGCGCGCCCAACCAGGCGCATGCTTTCCTTCATGGGTTGAATGGGCTGGGGTAGGAATTGATGAGTATAGCCCAACACGTCCAAGACGTCGCCCAGTACCGGCGTGTAGAGAGTCTCGATGATGGTTCGAAATCGCGCGGCTTCGCTCGGTGTCTCCACTCGGATCATCCCCTCATCATATTGCGCCGCAAGACACGCGGGCGTAAGCGCGAACGCTAAAGTCATCATATAGTGTGCGTCTTGTCAGATTTAGATGTTTTCCTTGACAAGCCCAAATCGCACACATATATAAGGATGCGTTTCCAATCCTAGTGTTTTTGCGTCGGCTGAAGGGCTAAATCCCGTATGAAGTTCAAAAAGCGAAGCATGTGCTGGCTCGCTCTGGTGGGTATGACTACCGTCCTGCCGGGGCGGACGCAAAAGTCTCCCAGCGATGGAAACTGGATGGATTACGGCGGCGGAGTAGACGCCATGCAGTACTCGCCGCTGCAGCAGATCAACAAGAAGAGTGTGGGCCGGCTGACCCAAGCCTGGTTCTATTCCGTGCCCGGAGTGAGCGCCCGATTCAGTTACAGCCCCCTGATCGTGGACGGGAAGATGTACGTTCTCGGCAGCGGCAAAACGATTGTTTGTCTTGATGCGGCAACGGGCAAGGAGATGTGGTCGCATCCGACCGATGGAACGCCCACCGATCGAGGCATCAACTACTGGGAGAGCAAAGACCGGACAGATCGCAGGCTCATCTTTTCTGCCGACAGTTATCTGCAGGAGATCGATGCCAGGACCGGCGCGTCGATTCGCAGCTTTGGCATAGATGGCCGAATCAACTTGCGCGAGGGGCTGGGTCGCGACCCCAAGACCATTCCGGAGATTCAAACCGGCACGCCCGGCCACGTCTTCGAGAACATGATCATCCTCGGCTCCGCCACCAGCGAATCCTACGGTTCTCCTCCAGGCGATATTCGCGCATACGACGTGCTCACCGGCAAGACAGTTTGGAGCTTTCATACGGTGCCGCATCCGGGCGAGTTCGGTTATGACACCTGGCCGAAGGACGCATGGAAGTACGTTGGCGGAGTCAACACCTGGGGCGAATTCGCAATCGACGAGAAAAGGGCGATTGGCTACTTCCCACTCGGGTCGCCTACCTACGATTTTTGGGGCGGTGATCGCATCGGGGCCGGCTTATACGGAGATTGCCTGTTGGCACTGGACCTGCGAACGGGCCAGCGGCTTTGGTATTTCCAGACCGTCCATCACGATTTGTGGGATTACGATCCAACCACCGCGCCGAAGTTGCTGACCGTACAGCATGACGGCAAGACTGTCGATGTCGTTGCCCAGGCCACGAAATCGGGCTTCCTGTTTGTGTTTGATCGCGTCTCGGGAAAACCGCTTTGGCCGATCGAGGAACGTCCAGTGCCCAAGAGCGACGCACCCGGAGAAGAGTCGTGGCCGACACAACCGGTGCCCACGAAGCCGCTGCCCTTCGCACGCCAAAGCTTCACCGAAAAGGATATCGACCCGTACATTAGCGACGCAGACAAAGCACACATCCTGGAGATACTTCGAGCCGCGAATAACCAAGGCATCTTTACCCCGGGAACAGACAAGCGTAATTCCATCCAGATTCCAGCCGACGATGGAGGTGCCAACTGGGGCAACGGCGCGGCCGATCCAACGACGGGCGTGGTCTATTTGCGAACCTCCGACTCACCCGAGCTGAAGTACAAGCTGTCACAGAAACTCCCGCTGCGTGTACCGCATTCGGCGAGCGCTGAGATGCAGGGTCATGCCATTTTCTCGCAGCTCTGCCAGGGTTGCCATGGCCCGAATCGAACTGGGGTCATGTCGCCCAAGGATATTGGGATCGACAAGTTCAAAAAGATCGTGAGCGGCGGCGAGGGCGAGATGCCCGGTTTCTCCGACTTGCAGCCCGAGTATCTGGATGCTCTGGCCGCCTACATTTCCAATCCTGCGGCGGGCGGTCCGGCGCTGGCAGCGGCGCCGGGTGGCGGAATGGAACGGCTGCCACCACCACCCGGAATCACTCGATACTTTGGCACGTACGAAAATCGAATTCTCTCCAGCGACGGGCTGCCGGCGATCAGTCCGCCATGGACTTCTCTGGTTGCCATCGATCTGAATGACGGAGAACTTAAATGGAGGGTGCCCATTGGTGTCGTGCCTGGGCTCGCAGCCAAAGGTATTAAAGATACGGGGACGGCGAAGGTATCGTTGGCCGCGAATCGAACCGCGCCGATTGTGACCGCGGGCGGACTGGTTTTTATAGCGACCTGGCCGGACCGCACCATTCACGCCTACGACAAAGACACTGGAAAGTTGCTTTGGGAGCAGGAGATTGAGGCTAATCCCGAAGGGCTGCCATCGGTGTATGAAGTGGACGGACGAGAGTACATTGTCTTCTGCGCCTCCGGGCATCCGCCCGAAGCGGCGCCCGCAGAGGGCTTCGCATGGAAAGCAGGAAAAGCAGAAGCACAAGGCTATTACGCATTCGCCTTGCCAAAGCAATAAGTTTCTTTACCGGCCGCACGTTGCCCGTTCGCGAAAGGATTTTGATGCGTGTCATGAATCCAGACTGCTGGAGCGCTCGAACTGGGGTGACAGCTCTCACCGTTTTGTTGCTTGCTTTGATCGCCTGCCCGGGGATGTTAGCGGACACGCAATCGCCGCCGGATCCGAATAAAAATCCAGGCGGTGGCGAGAAAGCCGGGCCCGGCAGCTTCAGCCTGCCCTCTGTTTCGGTTCGCCCCGCGGATCGCGGGAGGCTGCGCACCAGCGCGAGGGAGATACTCGGCTGGAGGTTGGGCGTGCGGACGGACGCCTTCGGCGCCATTACGTTCTCGGAGGCGGCCATGAAAGCCGATGCCGCTGGCCTCTCTAGCGTAGAAGGTGTGAGCACGCAGCAGGTGAGTGCAGAGATTCCCAAGCACCTCGACTACCATCTAACCCCGGACGAGGTGTCGAAGGTAAAAAATCGGCTCGACGAATTGCGCCTCCGAATGCCCGCCTACTATCTCGACACTCTGCCCGCAGACGAAGACGCTCAGCGTAAATCATTCGAGTTTGCCAAGGAGTTGGGCGCGGACATGGTCATCGTTCCGGCTGAGCCCACGTCGTTCGCTGCACTCGACAAGCTGGCGAACGAGGTGGGAATGAACGTGGCTGTGGTGAATGGCGACACGCAGAGCGCGATGGCGGCGCTCGACCCCCTCAGCAAGCACATCGGATTAAGCGTGGATCTGGGTGCCTGGGCCAGGGCCGGGATGCAGCCGCTCGATGGATTGGCACTGGTAAAGAACAGGATGCTGACCGCGTACCTGCACAACGTGTCGGATACGTCCGCATTTCTTCTACAGCTAAGCAGGCTTCAGCCGCCTGCTCTTCAACCAGATTGGCCGCCGGCGCGCGATGGCGGCGCTAAGAAATCCGAAGGCAAGCCTCTTTTCTTCACGCTGGATCCAACAGGCGGAGAACTTGCACAAGCGGCTGATGCTTACGACAAGGCTGTTGTGCCCGCGATCGCCTGGCGCATCGACACCCTTTCGCGCATGCAGACCATCTCTTCGCCCGACCATCTCCCGGCCGATTTGAGGCAAAAGATCGATGCGGCTATTCCACGCCAGGCATTAGTAAAACCGAACAAGCCACGTAAGCTTCTAGTCCTGGATCTATGCGTCGATGGCGGCTACTACCACGCCACCATCCCAGATGGAAATCTCGCGTTGGAACTGATCGGAAAATATACCGGCGCCTATGTACCGACGTTCAGCAACGATCTGGATAATCTCAAATATCCAAAGATCAAGGAATACGATGCCGTATTCCTGAACAGTGTTGAGGGAGAACTCTTTATCGATCCGGAGGTGATCCACGGGCTGATGCGGTTTGTTCAAGAAGGAGGTGGAGTGGCGGGATTGCATGCGACCACCTTCGCCAGCGTGGATGTGCCTGAGTTCGGAAACCTCATCGGCGCGCAATCGGGAGCTCATAAATACAATGGCGAGCCAGGGACGCTGAGGATTGAAGATCCGAACAGTCCCCTGACCAAACAATTTGCGGGAAAGGATTTCGACTTCTTCGATGAGTTCTATCACTTCCTGCCTACCGGACCGTATTCACGAGAGAAGCTGCACATCCTGATAAGCCTCGATCCCGCAAAAACTGAGCTTTCCGCCAACCGGTACACCACTCGTCCAGACAACGACTATGGAATGGTCTGGGTCAGCAGCTACGGCAAGGGGCGTGTCTTCAATTGCGCTCTCGGGCATAGGCCTGAGTTCTACGAGGACGCCAGGATGGAGCAATTGCTTTTGGCCGCGACCCAGTTCGTCCTCGGCGATCTGAAAACCGACACCACACCAAGCGCGCAGCTCGCCGCCAAGAAGTAGGTCAAGAGGAAGAGGAACCTTGCATACTTTGGAGGAGACGGGCCACAGGGTCTGCGTGAGAACTAAACATGTCCTGATTCAGTCCCGGAGGGATGGCCTCCTGGAAGGCGCAACTTGCTGAATGCGTTGAAGAGAACGCGGGCAAACGAAATTGGGTTGGTTGCTGTTGTGGTAACTTTGTCAATCCATCTCCACAAATGCAAAGGTGAGCCACCACCCTCCACTTTGTCATCCCGACTGGAGCGTAGCGTAAGGGAGGGACCCGCAGTTTCACCTGATGGAGAAACGAAACCTGGAGGCGATTCGCCCACGACACTTCGCTGTGCCCGAAAGCGAAACTGCAGGTCCCTCCCTACGCTACGCTCCAGTCGGGATGACAAAGTGGAGGGTGGTGGCTCACCTTTGCATTTGTGGAAGTGGATTGACAAAGTCACTAACCGGGATCTCCAAGTTTCAAAGCTGGCAGCCTGAGATCTATCATGAGGATGTGGCAACTGCTCACAGGCTTAACCGATTATCGCGCGGCCACGCACGCGCTGCTGGTTTATGGCGCCGCTGGGATGCTTTTCTGCGCCACCCAGCGGCTAGCCTCACAGAGTATTGACTCCGTTGTTACATCCGCCAGTCGCTCGCCTATCAGCATAGCGGACGAGATTCAGGACCCAGCCGAGAGGTCTGCGTTTGTCACGATTCTACAAACCACCGATCCCGCAAAGTTGTTCGCTCTCTCGCGTTCGTTTCTCCTGACGTATCCTCGGTCCGCATTTCTCGCGCAGGCAGCGGATGCGGCAGCTCGTTCGAGCTTTGATCTCGGCGAGCTCACGTCCGGACTGGACTACGCGCATTTGTCTCTCTCCCTGTTACCGGAGAATCCACTGCTGTTGGTCGCCGTCGCCGATGTCCAGGCCCTCCTGCAGCAGAACGAGGCGGCTATTGCAAGCGCCAATGATGCGCTTGAATATTTGGATCGATTCGACCACCCAGCCAAGGTACCGGAACGCGATTGGCCCAAAACCAAGAGGATACAGCAAGGAACGGCTTGGTTCGTCATCGGACGGGCCCTTACAATGAGGCATTGCAAGCGCCCGCCGGCGTTCATCGAATGTCGCTGCTGGAGCGGGCAGCGTCCGCGCTTAAGCAAGCCCGCGCTCTCAAGCCTGGAGACATGGAGATCACCTATCTTTTGGGCGTTGCTTATCTGTATGCAAACGATGCCTCGCGGGCAGCCGTCGAATTCGCTACGGTGTACCAGCAAGCCAGGTGCTCGCGCCGAAAGCGCGGGAACAATTGTCCGCAAATTATGAAGCTACCAAGCCTGCATCGCAGCCAAGCTTCGAAGCTTTTGTTACCGATCTGGAGAGCCGGAAGGACAAGCATCATCGCCACCGGCCACCGAGGCCGGCGAGCCCGCAAAGAAGCTACCTGGCTACGCCGGTTCGAAGACCTGTGGCGCGCTGCCATGTCGACATCTATCATCAGTGGTCGCAGAGCGGCATGGCGAAGATGTTGCGTCCCTATCAACCGCAAAATGTTATCGGAGATTTCGAGAAGAACAATGAGTTCTATGCCGGCGACGATATCGCTTATCGGGATGGTAAATTGCAGATCACGCCGGGTGAACGATCGCACCCTCTTTGCGCGCATGGTCATTCAAGGTGGCCGTCACTACTTCACCATCATGGAATCCGACGGCCGCTGGCACTCTTACCCGGTCGACTACACCATCGGTTCCAAATGGCAGCAGGCCTACGCGACCAAATTACCCGACGGGCAGATCCACGTTTTTCCTATTCAATACAGCGCCATCGAAAAAAAATGGCTGGATTACTGGAAGGTAATCGACGCGCCGCGTAGCGAGCGTGCCGATCCTAATACCTGGGAGCGGCTGGACGCCTCCACGAGTTACCAGGTGAACTGCGCAGTCTGCCATACCAGCCAGCTACGTCAGCACTGTTGGCGGTGGGCGTTGCCCGGACCAACTGATTTTCCGCGAGCCAGGCATCGGTTGCGAAATGTGCCACGGCCCGTCAGCAGCACACGTTGACATGATGACAAAGGGTAAGTTCTACACCAAGGGTCCTCTCGATCCTCCTGTAGATTTCGCCCGGATAAGCAACCGCGACTTCGTTGCCATTTGTGCCCAGTGCCACATGCAATCGAATGTGCACAAAGGCAGCCCGCATGGAGAACTGAACTATTCGAGCACGGGAACGTTCTTTCTGAAGAACACCGCCGTTCCATTGGGCGAGTTTACCCGCGCTGCCTTCTTTAAAGATGGAAGGTTAAGCCAGGCAACTTTTATGGTCGAGGCGCTGGAGCGTTCGCAATGCTTTCGCAAGGGACAGGCCTCTTGCGGTACTTGCCATGATCCGCATGGACACGACGAGTCGTCCAACCTGACTTCGCTGAAGTTCAAGGACCAACCAGATCTCATGTGCACGGGCTGCCACAGCCAATTTAAAGACAAAGCGCAGGCCGCGGCGCACACCCATCATCCACTCGACAGCGAGGCGAGCCGCTGCGTCTCGTGCCACATGCCCCGCATCATGAATGGCATGTTATCCCGTGTACGATTGCATCAGATTGACGATATTCCTAACGCGGAAATGACGCTGCGCTTTGGCCAGGAAGAGAGCCCAAACGCGTGCTTGCTCTGTCACAGTGAGAAAACTCCGCAGTGGCTTCAGGGACAACTGCAATCCTGGAAACACAATCCATAGGAAGATCCGATTCAGCTTTAGAGGAGACAGATGAACGAGCGGGACAAGTACCGGCTGGGTCGCAGAGAATTTTTGACGCGGAATGACCGCTTGCGGGGCTGCGGCAATGGCTACGGAGTTCTTTCCCGGAGCGCTGCTTGCACAACAGCGCAGGCAGCAGAGACGAAGGAGGTGGCGGAGGTCTCTCTCGATCTGAATAGGATTCACAAGTGGGATATATCGAACGGCGATACCTGGGATCCGTTCTGGGCGGACGATGGCAATCTGTATGCCTTCAATTGTGACGGCCGCGGTTTCGGCACGAAGGGAATGAACCTGGCCTTTAACCGGCTCACGGGAGAGAGTCCGTCGAGCCTGGTTGGCGCACAAGTCAACCAAATGGACGATTACGGCAAGGGCGGCCAGAAGGAAGCCGACAACGCCACCTGGAAGGCGTGCGGCCAGGAATGCATCGACAACGTGTTCTATGCGTTCGTTTCCAGAAACACCTATGGCAGCGATAGCAAAGACCCGCTATTGCGTCAGCTGGCCGTCAATTCGAGCCTTATTAAATCCACGGATCGAGGACACACCTGGACCCGCAGCGCACGAGAAAACTATGACCAGCCAATGTGGCCGGGAAGCAGCTTTGGAGCGCCGTTCTTTATTCACTACGGACAGAATGGAGGTCAGGTCGCGCGCGATGGAGCCGGCGAGTATGTTTACGCTGTCTCCACGAACGGTTTCTGGAACGACGGTGACAGCCTGATTCTGGGACGAGTGAAGCGTTCCAATCTGCCCAGGCTGAACAGCGAAGACTGGGAGTACTACACGGGCGCGGATGGAAGCATCGCCGCGAACTGGTCGACAGAAATCAAGAACGCCGCTCCTGTTTTGCGTCGTCCCGCCAAATGTGGACAGACACCGGTGTGCTATGTGCCCGCTCGAGGGATCTACTTGCTGATCTCCTGGTACAACACCGCAAAGATGACCAAGTGGTTTGAGCCGAACGAGGTCCGTTATGACTTCTACCAGGCAAACCACCCCTGGGGACCGTGGAAGCCGGTGAGTTCGTTTAGCGATCGCTTTCTGGGTCCGAAGTATCACATGTATGGCCCGAGTCTTTGTGCACGGTTTCAGCAACGAAGAGGCGCGGATGTCGAGATCTCTCTCTTCACCGCTGGTTGTCCCTTCGACGATGTTCCCAGCACCCCATACAAGTTGTGGCATATACCGGTGCTCCTGCGCACCACGTCTCTGCCCAGGTCAAAAAGCATCGCAGCTTCGGACGCGCAGATCCGTTACCACGGAACATGGTTTCCTTTGGCGACGGTCGAGGATGCTGATACAGACAAACTGCCTCGGGCCACACAGACACCAGGAAGCAGCGCCGAGTTGTCGTTCGAGGGCACGGGTATCAATTACATTGCACAGAAGAGCAAGGGACTGGGAAGCATGGACATTTATCTGGATGGCGTAAAGCAGGAGAGCGCTGTTCTGGATCTGCAGGATTTTCCGGTGCTTTTCGGCGTTGTGGTTTTCTCCAAATATGAGCTGCCACCGGGAAAACATTCGATCAGGCTGGTGAGTTCCGGCGATGCGAGGGTGAATCTAGAGGCTTTTGAGGTATACACCTAGTGTGACCTCAGCCCTGACAACGGCACGCCGCTCCACCGAGGCTGTAAGGCTAACGTTAACAGTGGCTTGGGGGCGCTTCTTCCGACCGCTTCCTTGACAGTGCCAATTTGCACACCGATAATCTATTGTTTTCTAACTCAGCTTGTTTGGCGGTCGGCTATTCATGGCTTTATCTCGAGTTGATGTCTCGCGAACGAGAGCGGCCTCTGCCGCTCTCTTAGCCGCGCTTTCTTTGGTTGTAGTCTCCCGAGCGAACTCTCAGGCACAGCAGACAGAACAGTCGACAGCTCCCATCTACGGCGGCAACGCGTCGTCTCAGCAAGAATCAGGCTCGGCTACGGGTGGCACGTTCGCGCCCGTACTCGACTCGGAAAAGAGGCCGATCACAGCCGGCGGTTTCGTTAAAACCGGGCCGATCATCTACCAGGACGTCTCAAAAAAGGCCGGGTTGACGGTCTGGCAACACAAGATGGGAACGCCGCAGAAGAATTACATCATCGAAACAACTGGCTCTGGAGTGGCGTTGCTGGACTACGATCACGATGGATGGATCGACATTTATCTGGTCAACGGCTCAACCTACGAGGCTGAAGACGGCAAAGCCGAACCACCGCACGCTGCGCTCTTCCACAATAATCATGACGGAACGTTCACCGATGTTGCCGCGAAAGCCGGCGTGACGAATGGCCGCTGGGGTTATGGCGTGGCGGTAGGCGACTACGACAATGACGGCTGGCCCGATCTCTATGTAAGCAACTTCGGAAAGAACCGTCTTTACCACAACAATCATGATGGAACCTTTACCGACGTTGCTGAAAAGGCAGGAGTGACCCTGGGCAACTGGTCAAACGGAGCAAGCTTCGGCGACTACGACGGAGACGGTAAGCTCGATCTGTTTGTCCCCGGCTATGTGCATTACGACTTTAAGAATCCACCTCCATCCGGCGCTGGAGATGCGGCACATTCCTTCTGCCAATACCGTGGCGCTACGGTGATGTGCGGCCCTCGCGGCCTTCCCGGGGAACCCGATCATTTGTTTCATAACAACGGCGATGGAACTTTCACCGACGTGAGCGAGAAGGCCGGCGTTAGTGATAAACGCCACTACTATCGGTTTTTCCTCCACCTTCGTCGATGTGAACAATGACGGCAAGGTTGACCTCATCGTCGCCAACGATTCGACACCCAACTATCTCTACATCAACAAGGGAGATGGCACGTTCCAGGATGCCAGTTTCTTCTCCGGCTTTGCGCTGAACCAGGAAGCTCGCGAAACGGCCTCCATGGGACTGGCCGTCGGAGACTACCTGAATAACGGCCGGGTCGATCTGTATACCACCACATTCTCGGACGATTACAAAACGCTCTTTCGCAACGAGGGCGGCGGCAACTTCTCTGAGATTACAGAACAGATGGGGATCGCCCAGGTAACCTATCCTTTCCTGAGCTGGGGCACCGAGTTCATCGACTACGACAATGATGGATGGAAAGACATCATGTCAGTCAGTGGGCACGTTTATCCGCAAGTCGACAAGCATCACTATGACTGGGGCATGACCTTCGCGGAGCGTCCTTTGCTGTTTCACAACCTCGACCAGGGGAAACGGTTCGAACTTGTTCCGGCAGTGGAGGGCACCGGGCTGGCTGATGTCATCCCCGGCCGAGGCGCCGCCTTTGGCGACCTGTTTAACGACGGCAAGATCGACGTGGTGGTCAATTGTATCGACCATACCCCTGTCCTGCTTCGCAATGTGAATCCCGATAAGAACCATTGGGTTGGGATCGCCCTGATCGGGGGACCCAAGAGCCCTCGCGATGCAGTGGGAGCCACTGTTTACCTGACCGCAGGAGGCATCCGGCAGCGCGGCGACGTAATGAGCGGCGGCAGCTATGAGTCCTCGAATGACCAGCGTCTTCATTTCGGCCTGGGTCAAGCGGCCGCAGTCGATGCGGTCGAAGTTCATTGGCCGAGCGGTTTTGTCGAGAAGGTCAATCTGCCGGGCGTGGATCGCTTTTTTGTTATCGAAGAGAGCAAAGGTGTGGTGCCCAGCGTTTACGATGCCATCGCGAAGAGCACCGCTAAATGACTTTGCAGAACCGCATATGAAGACACCTTTTCTGCGCGCGTTTCTTGTCGTAACCGTATTCGCCGCAGCTCTGTGCTTTCTTGATGGGCACCATTGAGGCTGCTTCCGACCAGGATACAGCGCGCAAAGAATACGCCGACAAGGTTCGTGCCACCTACAACTACCGCTTTGGCCCAGGCAAGCTTGCTGTGCCCGGGAATGTTTCCGTTGAAGGCGATGATTTTATTCAGCCCGGAGCCTTTCCCAACGCGAAGTATTGCGCTCATTGTCATCAGGAGGCCTATCACCAATGGCGCCAGTCGTTGCATTCCAATTCCTTCCGCACTCCCTTCTATCGGACCAGCGTCAATATCCTTATCAAGACGAAGGGCATCGAGTTCTCCCGCCATTGCGACAGCTGCCACAATCCGATTGCGGTATTGTCAGGTGGACTAACGCAAGACTCGCAGGTTGATCGAAGTTTCGATCAGGACGGACTGACCTGCACCACGTGCCACTCAATCCAGAGTCTCAAATCGACCAACGGCAACGGTGGGTTCATCATGGGGGTCCCGGCGGTGATGGTGGATGAGAAGGGTAACCGAATCCCGGGCGAGGTTCCGTACGACGAAATTATGAAGAATCCTCTGCGCCATTCCCAGGCGATCATGAAGAGCTTCTATCGCACACCGGAGTTTTGCGCAGCTTGCCACAAGGCTAATTTGCCGGACACGTTGAACGACTATAAATTCATCCGTGCATTCACTACGTACGACGAATGGCAACAATCCAAGTTTTCGCAGCGGAACCCGTTGACGTTCTATACCGCGGATTTCAGCAGCTGCCAGGGCTGCCACATGAAGCGTGCGCCCAATACGTTGCTTGAGTACGGGGCAAAGAAAGGCACCTTCGCTTCGCATAGCTGGCCAGCTGGAAATACGGCTGTTCCTTTCTACTACGGCTTCGATGACCAACTGCGCAAGACAACAGACTTCCTCAAAGCCGGCAACTACCTGAACGTGGATATCTTTGCCCTGCAGACGGCTGATGACAAGGTCATCGCTCCGCTTGGTTCAGTGCCGTTCAATCTTCAACCGAGTGAGGTAATCGAAGCCCTGGTGGTGATTCAGAATAAGAACATCGGGCACTCGTTGATCCCAGAGGTTCGCGACCTTTACGAGGCGTGGGTCGAATTCACGGCAAAGGATGCGTCGGGCAAGGAAATCTATCGCAGCGGTTTTATTAAACCGGATGGAATGCTGGATGAGCGAGCGCACAGCTTCACCAATCGGCCGGTGAATGTCGATGGCGGGTTCGTCGACAATCACAAAGTGTGGACCATCCATTCTGTCGCGTATGACAACTCCATCCAGGCAGGCCGGTCGGTACTAGTTCGATACCAGTTCCGCATTCCATCAGAATTGAAGGGTCCAATCACGATCACAGCAAAGGTAAATTACCGGCACTTTCGTGAAAGCTACCTGAACAACGTGTTTGGCAAAGATCATCCGGCATATCCGATCATAGAAATCGCATCACGCAGCCGCGTCTTAAATGTCGGCGAGAATGCAGTCACCCAACCCGAGCCCGGTGATAATCCGGACTGGATGCGCTGGAACAACCTTGGCATCGCCTACCTCGATCAGCAGCAATACTCGGATGCGGTACGCGCTTTTAGCGAAGTGACGAAGCTGAGGCCGGATTATGCCGATGCCTACACGAATATTGGATTGACCGAAATTCAATGGGAAAAATATGAGTCTGCCCGGGGCAGCATACTCAAGGCATTGTCTCTGAAC
The DNA here is from genome assembly GCA_963721125.1 of uncultured Acidobacteriaceae bacterium. GTDB lineage: Bacteria > Acidobacteriota > Terriglobia > Terriglobales > Acidobacteriaceae > PALSA-350. The sequence continues at coordinate 2,521,152 of CAVRHZ010000002.1, forward strand.
CGGGACAACGCACGCGCCTTGTACTACCTTGCCCTGCTGGAAAGAAGAGCGAGCAACTACGCGGCCGAGACTGCCGATCTAAAAAAGGTGGTTGAGCTATTCCCCGACTCGCGCGATGCACGACGCGATCTCGGCATAGCGTTTTACCGCCAGCAAGATTACCCCGCGGCCAGAGAGCAATTTGAGGCATTGCAGCAGATCGACCCGGATGATTTAGCGGCACACTACAACCTGTCGATCATCTACCGCCGCATGGAAATGGATCAGAAGGCTGCGGAGCAACAAGCCCAGTTCATCACCAAGAAATTTGATCCTGGTGCGCCAACCTATTCCTTTGATTTTCTGCGCCAGCATCCTGAGATTTCGATTGAGAGCATTCCCCAGCACGTGCACACCGATCTTCCCTATGAGGGAAAACCAGTTGCAGGAGCACAATAGTCTTTCAGAACGCGCATGAGATATTTAGCGCTATTGATACTACTCGCTCCCTGGCCGGCGTTCTGCCAGATGAATATAGGGTGTCCGTGGCTCAACGTGGCGACGGCTACAGGGGCGCTCAGAAGCGGCGAGAGTGGACCTATGGCCACGCTCGCCGAGGGCGGCAAGGCGGCCTGCAACTTCACCTACCATGATGCAACCGCGTCTCGTGAGCTAAGAATCACGGTCGAAGAGGTGAAGGATGCGCAGCAGGCGATGACCGCGTACCAGGCTCGATGCGGCTCTCGCGTGACGCCTTTGCGCGCTATCGGCAATGAAGCCGTGACCTGTGCTGTGGACAGCAAAGGCAAGAGCTATGGGCAGCAAGTGATCGGCGTTGTTCGAGACCAGATTTTCACCGTAACCGTGACTACCAACGCCAAAAAAGATCCCGTCATGCCGCGGGAAGTGTTGGAAGAAAAATCTCGAAACATATCGGAGCAGGTGGCCGGGGCTCTCTTCTAGCCTGGATTTCGCACAGGTCTGCCTCCCGAGTGCGACTCTTTCTTGAGATACTGCCCTTGCAGCGTTCCCTACTCCGCTGGCTTGGCTGGGTGCCATAAGCGGGCCGTGGTGTGCTTTTCATAGCCTTTGCCATTGGGATAGCTGACCAACTCAAACTGCATCCCCCACGGGGAGAGAAAATAGATCCACGTTTGTCCCGCATTTGGGCCGGCCGTTCTAACCGTGCGCTCGCCGCAAAGACGCACTCCTTTCGCCGACAGGTAGGCTACTGCTGCATCGAAGTCGTCGACATAGAAGGCAAGATGATGCCCCCCGACGTCGCTGTTCTTCGGCTGAGTTGAATTCTGATCGGGCGCCTCGTACTCGAAAATCTCGAAGTTCGGCCCATACTTACAGCGAAAGAAACGCAGCCTGCGCATCACCGTTCTGGGGTGCACGTTAAGATGCGTTTTCATCCAATCGTCTTCCGCCACAAAGGGACCGAGCTCAAACATGTATTCGCAACCGATAACGTCCACGAAGAACGATGTCGCCTGCTCCAGATCAGGTACGGTGAAGCCTATGTGTTCTGTTCCTCGCAAACCTGGTATACCCTTCGAGGACAGAACGGTGGATTGGGATGACAAAATGACCCTCCTGGATCTTGCGTCTTGGTGGTCCGTCAGAATGGCCGTTATATCATAGTGGTCTTGCGTTGAACAATGAACCGCCGCCATGAACGCCAAAGGATCGAGGGCAAACTGTCGTGCAGATCTCAAGGATACAAATCGCCGAGTGCTCTATACCACTTCCCTACGTTCTACGATTGGGTCCGGTCGAGATCCGCAATCGGGACTACGTCTTACTTAAAGTCGAATGCGCAGACGGGGTGTTTGGAGAGGCCATAGGCTATCCGCGAGGAACTCCCTTGTTCGAAACACTGAGCGGCATGGGACGGCGCATTCTCGGCGCGGACTGCGAGATGCGGCGGCAGGTACTGTTCAATCTTGAGCAGTCGAATGTCCCCGCTCGGGCTGGCTTGACCCGGGGTCTCAGCTTGATTGACATCGCTCTTTGGGATGTCGCAAGCAAGCGAGCAGCCCAGCCGCTCTTTCAATTTCTTGGGGGCATGAGGGCAGCGGCCGAGGTAACCGTAGTTGCTGGCTACTATGTAGATCAACGCGGCATCGGAGCCGTGGTCGACGAGGTATCTCTGCTGCAGGACGTGGGCTGCAAGCGCGTAAAAATCATGCTCAAGGGCGACGATGCCGTCTTCGATTACAAATACTGTTCCGCTGTCGTTGAAAAGATGCCCGGCCAGGTTGCGGCGGATGCCCACTGGACCTGGAACACATTGACGGAGGCAAAGCGAGTTTGTCGCACACTCGATGGACTGGGCCTAGGGTTCATTGAAGATCCTTTTGCCGCTTCTGATGTGCGGTTAACCCACGAACTGCGGCGCGGCCTGGTCACTCCAATTGCCGCTGGTGAAGATATATTCGGGCCGCGCGTTGTGTCCGAGCTGGTAAGTGGGATCGACATCCTGCGCGTAGATGCAACCACGGTTGGAGGAATCACCGGTGCGATCGAGGCAATCAACCTCGCGGCCGGAGCAGGAAGGACGGTGTTCCCGCACGTCTTCGCGCCACTGCATGTTCACCTCGCGTGCGCTTTTCCCAACGTGGAAGCAGTGGAATGGATCACCCAGGAGTGTGGCGCAGATCCCCTGGAACTCATGCTGCGTAATATGCCGGCGGTGAGGGATGGACACATGAAGCCGAGCCAGGAACCAGGCATCGGAATCTCTGTGGATTGGGAAGCAGCGGAACGGCACTCGCGGCGGCGGCTCATCCTGACCGCGGACAATTAGTCAGCTGTCTTCAGTGAGAGGCTTGCGATTGCGGGAAGAGTCTGCTTTCTAGTCAGGTCGCCCGCGGCCAGCTCGTTTGCGACCGCCATGATCTGCAAACTCTCGGCATCATCGGCATCAATCGAAAGAATGTCTCGCAGCCGGCGGATGGCCTCTTCAGGTCTTCCCACCTTGCATAGAACAAGAGCGGCATTTCGTTGGAAAACAATGTTGGTTACATCTATCTTGGCTGCCTGATCGTAGTGGTCCAGCGCTCCGCGAAGGTCCCCTTTTTTTTCCATCTCCACGCCTGTGTTGTTTAACACCATCGCTTTCGTCTCACTGGCCGCTTCGGCCCGGTTGCTCGCAAGCAGGTCCTCCAGGTCCTTCTCCAGGCGGTCGGCGTTTACTGTGTCCCCTTTGAGGCTATAAATCCTGTAGAGCCGATAGGTCGTTTCGCGATCGCTGGGCATGAGGCGGTGCGCGGTTTCGAACTCGGTAATGGCTTTTTCCTGATTACCCGCGTCCTGATACAGCTTGCCCAACAATGCATGGGGAGCTTCATTATCCGGGTCAAGGCTGGCTGCCTTTTCCAGTGTCGTCATGCTCTCTTGGGAACGATTCAACGAAAAGAGCGCCTCGCCGATCGCGGCGTAAGCCTCAGGCCATTGGGGATCAAACTCCAATGTCTTGCGATAGGCGTCGAGCGTGTCTTGCCACTTCTTCTGGCAGTAGGCATCGTGAGCTTTCAGACGCCATAGGTCGACAGCAGACCCCTTGGCGTTTTTGTTTGCAATTTCCAGATCTACCTGCTTCTCCGACTCTGCGCATTTTCCGGCACGCGCCAACACGAGCGCGTAGTTATAGCGCACGCCGGGCAGAGTTGGAGCAAGTTTGACAGCCATCGAAAACCGTTCAAGCGCCCGGTCCAGGTTGTCAAACGAGGCATACGCCAAACCCGAAGAGAGATACGAGGGCGCGTAATTGGGACGAAGCGCAATGGCCTGATCAAATTCGGCCGCAGACTCGATTGGCTTTGAAAGCAACGCCAGGCAAATTCCTTTCAACGTGTGGACATCTGCGGCATTCGCACCGTGTGTATCGGCCTGTTGCAGGAGGGACAAGGCACCTTGGGGGTCGCCACCCTGAACAAGCTTCTTCGCTTGCTCCAGAAGAGCAGATGTGCCGGAGCGCGCTCTACTCTCGGGCGGTTGCTGCTGCGCACGGCCGATCGCGGGGGAAAACATCTGGCTGGCTACGCCGACAACGGTCAACAAAGCGGTTATGCGCACATGACCAGCTGGTTCACGCAAAAAAAAAGGAAACCCGAAAGGAGACATGTTTGGATCCGAGGCGTTTATCTACCCACTTTATCGTAGCCAGACGTTGCCGGTGCCTACCGCCGCGGACGGGAACACAAGGAAAATACCCCCTCCAGAAGCCTAAAATCATCATATAGTTGTCACGTATTCAGAGTGAGATATTTTTATTGACAATCCCATCATCCGACGCCTATACAGGACGGCGTCGCAATTGGAGAGTTGTCTGTAGCTATTCGGTAAGGGATCGCCCCTTGTGGGGTGTCCGAAGAGACCGAACTGTAGCGGGCCTCGCTCTAGTATTGCCGCCGTTTGCGGGTCAATTGGAAGTGCGCACCGGAAATCGCAGCACGCGACCAGGTGCGGATGGGCCACTTGTTTCAGGCAAAAGCCCAGGAGGCAGCCGTGCGAAACTTGCTATCAAGAATTACATTCGGGGACACGTATCCCCGACGTTATCTCGCAAACGCGGGTTACCACTCACAAATAACGCTACGAGTATTAGCCTGCCTTGTGATGTCGATGGCATTGTGCGCTGCCTCTCACGCGCAGACCGCAACCGGCCAATTCAACGGCCATGTGTACGATCAGAATGGTGCGGTGGTGCCCGACGCAAACGTGTCGTTGGAGGATACACAGACCCACGTCACTCGAACCACCAAGACCAACGGTGAAGGCTTATATCAATTTCCCCTCATTTCGCCTGGGGAATACAAGATCTCTGTCACCCAGACAGGCTTTCAGACAGCGACAAGCCCCAGTCTCAAGCTCGATGTGAACCAGATCGCCACGCAGGACTTCAAGCTCGAGGTTGGAGCAACATCACAAACGGTCAGTGTGAGTGCAACCACTGAGATGCTTCAGGCTTCCACCGCCAATCTGGGCGCTGTAGTGGAACAGAAAACAGTCAATGATCTACCACTGAATGGTCGAAGCTTTTCCGCTTTGCTGACCTTGACGCCTGGCTCGAATCCCATCAACTACTCACAGAACGGTAGCGTTGGCTACGGTACTGGCTTTGGGTCCGCTGGTATTCCTGGTTCGACCTACGTCTTTCCATCAAGCCAGGGTCAGTGGAACCGTGAGAATCTGTACTATCTTGATGGCATCATCAATACCGCCGCTTTCGCCAGTTCCTACGACGTCCCGCCGATCATTGACACAATCCAGGAGTTCAAGGTTCAGTCCCACAACGACCAAGCCGAATATGGAAGTGTATTGGGCGGAGTGGTTAACCTGGTCACCAAGTCCGGCACGAATTCATTTCATGGAGCGCTTTGGGAGTATCTGCGGAACAACGACTTTGACTCTCGCAATCCGTTTACAGACTTTAACGGAAACACCCCTGCGCCGCCCGCCGCCTTTCGTCAGAATGAGTTTGGCGGAGACGTGGGCGGGCCCGTCAGGATCCCAAAACTCTACAATGGGACGAACAAGACCTTCTTTTTCGCCGCGTACGAGGGCTGGAGATACTCTAAAGCGCAGGGAGCCGACTACATATCGCCCACTGCTGCTGAGTTAAATGGTGACTTTACCAATGCATCCATCCTCACCAGCACCGGGGCTCCTGCACTTCTCTACAACCCCTTTACTACTACCGGGACACCCGGAAACTATACCCGGCAGTTGCTTGGAGATGGCCATATTATCCCCGCGGACCTGATTAACCCCGGTGTTCAGGCCTTTTTGAAAGGCTACAGTGATACGCCTAACTTCACCCCGGCGACTCCCGGCGGACCCAACACTATCTTGAACGCGGTCGGCACCAACAATGCCAATTCCTTTAACGGGCGGGTAGATCAGAACTTCAAAACCAGTAACACCATGTGGTTCCGATACAGCTTCCTGGACGGGACGAGCGTAACTCCCAACTCGCATCATGCGAGTTCCTCCACTACGGCGGACAACAGAAACTTCGGCGGCGGCTATACACATACCTTCTCTCCGACGTTCCTTCTGGATGCCGCAATCGGATATTCCGGTAGATTCAACACCGTGAGTACGACGCTTTTCACGGGTGTTCCCAGTGGATCCAACGATATCTTTAGCGCGGTACAGGGTGTTTATGGCTTTCAAAACTTCGCCTTCACCTCGACCTCCTCAAGTAGTCAAACAACCGCCAACAGTTACAACGGAATAGGCGGCAGCGGCCCGGCGGGTTCGGAAAGCCATGAATTGAACTTCGCGGTAAATATGACCTGGATTCACGGGAACCATCAGTTCCGTTTCGGTTTCCAGGAACAGATTCCGGAGATGACCCAGGGCCTCTCGGGCGGACATTTTGGGGGGGCAACGTTTACCTTTGCTACCCCGGAAACAGCCAATCCACAAAACGCTTCGGCGACAGGAAACCCGCTCGCCGGAGCGTTGATAGGCGTCCCCGACAACGGTCGCTTTCAGGCAGAGGTGAACGCTGTTCGGGTCGTGGCTCCATCGGCATACATTCAGGATGCCTGGAAGGTAACCCCTCGATTGACCCTCAATGCCGGATTGCGTTGGGACGGCGAATCATCACCCCATCTCCTGCAGGGAACGACGGCCGCAATGCTCGATCCGAATACCGGCAACTGGATCGTTTCGGGTGGCAAGCTGCCTCCTCCCTGCAATGCTGCCAGCGGCGTGTATGCGCCGTGCATCCCGTCAACAACGCCTGCCAATGATGCAATTATTGCGGCGCATGTCACTGTGGCGGCCAATCCGAACCTGGGTCCAAATGCCAGTTATACCGACTTTGGGCCGCACATTGGTATTGCCTACAAGGTTGACAACGCGACAGTGATAAGAGGCGGGTACAGCTTACTCTTCGATAACTCCATAAGCACGATCCAAACAGTGAGAGACCGGCTCCTGGCATGGCCTTCCAATGCTTCGCTCCCTCTGGTATTTAATGTCATCGGTCAGCCGGTGGACACCGTGACCGACATCATCCCAACGATCTCCAGTACCAAGGCTCTTCCGGCTGTTGCGACACCCTTCAATCAATTCGGCTGGTACTACGACCCCCACCTGAAAAATCCTTATTCCCATACGTTTAACCTCGAGGTACAAAGGCAGATCACTTCCAGCCTGGTGGCGACAATCGGTTATGTTGGAGCCGTCGATAAAGATCAGCCGATTACCGGCCTGGACAATAACTCTCCTCTCCCTGGAGAAGCTGGGGCAAACCGTCCCTTCCCGTGGTCAGGAACTGCACTTGAGGCCACATCGCGAGGCTGGGCCAATTACAACGCTTTGCAGGTGAAGGTAGACAAACGTCTCAGCAATGGACTTTCATTTGGGACCGGTTTTACGTGGTCGAAAGCGCTGGATAGCGGTGGGAGCGGATTCTACGGTGTAGAAAACGGTCCTCAGAGCTACTCGGCTTATCAAAACTATAACGACCTGAATGCCGACTACGGAATTTCCGGGGATAGCCTCAAGTTTCTCTGGTATGGCTGGGGCATCTATGAGCTGCCTTTCGGGCCAGGCAAGCCCTATCTCAATCATGGCATTGGCGGCGCGGTTCTCGGGGGTTGGCAGGGCAATGTAAGCGCCTCAGCACATTCTGGAGTTCCTCTGGGCTTCCCTGACGCAGGTCTCGACCCGGCCAATATTGGCAACACCGGTACTTATAACTATTCCCGCGCGAATGTCAGTGGAAGCCCTAAAGTTTCGCACCCCACCAAGAGCGAAGCTTTCAATACTACCGTCTTTTCTCACCCCGTCAACCAGTACGGCAACTCCGGACGGGGCATGATCGACGGTATGAACTACGACAACTTTGACTTTTCCCTCATGAAGCAAATACCGGTTTATGAGCAATTTGCTTTTCAATTCCGGGCGGAGTTCTTTAACATCTTTAATATCCAAAATTACGGTCTGCCCGGCACCACATACGGAGCAACCGGATTCGGCGTGATCAGTTCACTCGCTGCCGGCGCCACTCCAAGGCAGATTCAGCTCAGCTTAAGGGCCAGCTTTTAGCCTTGAAAGGCCATCTGGTTTACTTTGAAAACGATCAAGCTTGAACGCGGCGATCGGAGGTATGTGTGGGGGATTATCGATGACTACTTCCGTCCCGGGCGTTGTTGCTGGCGTCGATAAGTACGATAAAGCTAGTTCCATTGCTCTTCTCAAGGAGATGCTCCGCATAAGGGAGCTGGAGCAGAGATCCCTCGATTTAAGCACGACAACACCGCCCCAGGTCATCGGCTCAGCCCATCTTTGCGCGGGCCAGGAAGCTGTTCCTGTAGGAACCATCGCCGGCCTGAAGGAGGCTGACCAGGTGATTGCAACCTACCGGGGCCATGGTTGGGCGCTGGCTTCCGGACTCTCCTTGACAGAGGTACTGGGAGAGATTTGCCAGCGCTCTATCGGCGTAAACGGCGGCCGTGGCGGTTCAGCCTACATGATGGCGCCGGACCGGCGTTTTATTGGTGAGAATTCGATCGTCGGAGCCGGCGTTCCCATTGCTTGCGGCGTTGCGATGTACAACGTAGCTTCGCACAACGGCGGAGTGGTTGCTGTTTCCATCGGCGATGGTGCCTTCAACCAGGGCTCTACCCATGAAGGGCTCGCCTTCGCCGCCGCTCGCAGCTTGCCAGTGCTTATCATCTGCGAAAACAATGGGTGGTCAGAACTGACGCCCACCTCTCTTACCTTCAAAGTAGAGCGGATTGCGCAAAGAGCGAGCGGTTACGGAATGCCCGGGGTAACGATTGATGGGGCTGATCCCATCATCGTACGAGAGACCATCGCACAGGCCGCGAAGCGGGCGAGAGAAGGCGGCGGACCGGTATTGATTGAATGCCGTGTGCCGCGATTGTGGGGGCATTACAACCGGGACATCGAGCACTACCGCTCCAAGGAGGACCGTGACCAGGCGCGGGCTCGAGATCCCATCACCACCTTCACCAACAAACTGATTACCGCTGGAGTGTTCACCCGCGAGGACTTTCAAGAACTCGAGGCGAGCGTTAAGTCCGAGATGGACGAGGTGCAAAAAGCCGTCCTTGACTCGCCGCCTCCAAATGCCGAGACCGCTGCCCGGCACGTGTGGGCCGAAGTCTCGTCTGCGAAAACCTCGGCGAATGCGCCTGAGAGTGGGCAGGCCAAGACAGTTAGTTACATCCAGGCAGTCAACGAAGCTCTATCGCGCGAGCTCGCGACACGTCCTGAGGTGCTCGTCTATGGAGAAGACGTCGGCCAGTCCGGAGGGATCTTCGGCGCATCGCGAGGCTTGCAAAAGAGCTTTGGTGCGGATCGGGTCTTCGATACCCCCATCTCCGAGAGCGCTATCCTTGGCTCGGCGGTCGGCACGGCGTTGATGGGCATGAAGCCGATCGTAGAGATCATGTGGGGCGATTTCATGTTAGTCGCGCTGGACCAGATCATCAATCAGGCTGCGAACGTCCGCTACATCACGGGCGGCCGGTCGGGTGCGCCGATCGTTGTTCGCACCCAACAGGGAGCGACGCCTGGATCGTGCGCCCAACACTCGCAATGCCTCGAAGCGTTTCTTGCGCATATTCCAGGACTGAGGATTGCTATTCCCGCAACGCCACAAGACGCCTATAGCCTTTTGCGCGCTGCTATCGCCTGCCCTGATCCGTGTATCGTCTATGAAGCCAGAGGGCTCTACCAGACAACCGGCGAAGTCCACTTCACGGATGTGATCGAACCCATCGGAAAATCTCGCCTGCATAAGCCGGGACGTGACGCCGTGATTGTTACCTGGGGAACCATGGTTCTCGTCGCCCTCGAAGCAGCCAGGAAGCTGGGCGAAGAGGGGGTGGATGTCGGAGTGCTTGATCTTCGCTGGCTTTGTCCTTTGGACGATGACGGCTTGCGCGCTGCTGTCAGCAGCGCGTCGGGTAAGGTCATCGTCCTGCACGAGGCCAATCGCACGGGTGGATTCGGCGCCGAGGTGGTCGCGCGGCTGCACGAGTTTTTCAAGCATGACCTGGCTCTCAACATCGCTCGGGTCTCCACTCCCGACATGAGGATCCCCGCCGCTCCAATTCTCCAGCGTGCACTTCTTCCCACCGCCGCGAAGGTTATGGATGAAACGCGTCGTTTACTCGCGGTTAAGTGACAGAATACTTACGGTTTGCCGGAAGAGATGGTTATGGAATTTCTTGTGCACATGAAAGTTGCCCAGATAGATGGCGGCGAGGAAAGGGAGAAACAACTGCGAGAACAAGAGGCGGCGCGGACCCGGGAGTTGGCTAAACAGGGAATGCTCTCCCGTCTATGGCGAGTGCCGGGAAGGCGTGAGAACTGGGGCATCTGGAAAGCAGACGACTGCGACCAGCTCCACAATGCACTTGTCTCGTTGCCCCTCTTCGCTTATCTGACTATTACCGTGCATCCTCTGGCATCCCATCCCAACGACCCAGGGATGCCGCTCTCTCCCCGGGGTTAATGCATGATCGCCGAATACTTCTGGACGCGAATGAAAAGTGAGGATCTAACCCGGGAATGATATCGATAGACGAGTTATATCGAGTGGATGGCAAAGTTGCCCTGGTGACCGGAGGATACGGCGGGATCGGCGAAGCCGTCTGCCGTGGTCTGGCGTCGATGGGAGCTAAAATTGCCATTGCCGGGCACAATGCAGTGCGCGCCGGTGAGTGCGCGAATGGGCTCCAGGCCGACGGCGCCGATGCCTGGGCAACCTCATTCGAAGCAACTTCGGTTTCTGCTACGCAGCAGATGGTGGATGAAGTCGTCGTCCACTTCGGACGTTTGGATATCCTGGTGAACTGCGTGGGACTGAACCGCGAAGAGAAGGCCGAAGAAGTGACCGAGGAGATGTTCGACTACGTTTACGACGTAAATCTGAAAAGCGCCATGTTTCAGGCGCAAGCGGCTGCTCGCCACATGATCAAGCAAGGAACCGGAGGAAAGCAGGTCCACCTCGGTTCGGTGCGTTCTCTGCTGGGGCTGCGCGGGCGTGGCTATGCCGCTTATTGCGCGGCGAAAGGCGGCTTGATCACGTTGTGTAAACAACTCTCCGCCGAGTGGGCGCCTCACGCCATCAATGTAAACGTCGTTGCTCCCACATTTATCCGGACCGAACAGGTCAGCAAGATGCTGGCTGACCCAACGTTCTATGCGAATCTTGTGGCCCGCATTCCATTGGGGCGGATCGGCGAGCCGGCGGATGTTATGGGTGCGGTGTTGTTCCTGGTTGCGCCGGCCTCCAATTTCATCACTGGACAAACAATTTATCTGGACGGCGGTATAACCGTTACGCAATAACGTATCGATCATTGGGGAGGAATCAACACTTGGCGGAAAAACTGGTTGATCTGAGCATGCCCGTACACAACGAAATGGTCACGTTTCCACGCGTCGTCCGCCCTGCTCTCGCTCATGTTCGAAACCTGGCAGGGGTTTGCGGAAAGAATTGGGGCGGCGAAATACGGCGTCAACTCATTAACTGCCCATTGCATGGTAGTGTTGGGCGACCATATCGGCACCCACATGGATTCCCTGCGGCATATGCGCGAAGATGCCCCGGGGCCGGAAGGAATTCCGCTCGAATACTGCTACGGAGATGGTGTCTGCCTGGACTTCCGCCATCTTCCCTACGGCGCGGGCATCAGCGTGGAAGAATGCAGAACGCGCTGGCCAGGATCAAATACACACTGAAGCCTCTGGATATCGTGTTGATCCATACCGGGGCCGGGAAACTGCAGGACAGTGAAAAATATCTCACCGATCACGTCGGGATGACCGGCGAATCCACCAATTGGCTGCTGGATCAAGGCGTCAAGATGACCGGTATCGACGCTGTTACTTATGACCCGCCTATCTGGGCGATGTTCGAGCGTAAGAAGTTTTGGGAAGCCCACCGGGTAATGCTCACGCGCGAGTATTACCACCTGGAGAATTTGACCAATCTCGATCAACTGCCAGGGCATGGATTCAAGCTGAGTCTCTTCCCTATCAAGTGGGTCAACACAACCGGAGCGCCGGTTCGAGCCGTGGCGATTCTGAAGGATTGACACACGATGCAGTTTCTATCCATCTCGGAACGCCGGAAAGGATTCGCGGAAGAAGCTTACGCGGGCTTAGCTGAGCAAGAGATGGAGCGTGCCCGCGAGCTGTATTCAGAGGGGCTGATTCGCCAGATCTGGCATCGTGCAGATATTCCTGGCGCGTGCCTGTTATGGGAAGCGGAGAGCGAAGAACAGGTTCGCGATGCGTGGAAGACATTTCCGTTTGCCGGGGCCGGCATGACGGAGTTGACATTGGTTCCACTAAAACCTTATGGGGGCTTTAGACCAACAAAACCTCCGAAGATCAAGGCGTGATTGATAAGGCCGTGTTGAAGACAGCCAACGAACCCGCGATTGCAGTCCCGCTCACCCCGAATCAAGTTCGGGGTTTTTGGGCAGCGTGGGGCGGTTTGGCTCTGGACGGAATGGACTCGTTCATTTATGCGCTTGTGCTGGTGCCTGCAATGCACGAGCTGCTGCCTGCCTCGGGAATACCGGCCACCGTTGGCAACTTGGGATTCTATGGCAGCATTTTGTTCTGCGTCTTCCTGGTTGGTTGGGGTTGCGCGTTTTTGTGGGGACCGATTGCCGACCGCTTTGGGCGTGTCCGCGCTCTCATCTTTGCCATCCTTTGCTATTCCCTATTTACGTTTTTGGGCTGCATTGCGCAAAACGTCTGGCAGCTCGGCGTGTTTCGCTTTCTTGCCGGCTTCGGTGTGGGAGGAGAGTTTGTTGGAGCCGCAGTCTTCGTAGCCGAGGAATTGCCCAGTGGCCGTCGCGTATCCGGGGCCGGCTATCTTAATTCCGGTTACTACGTTGGGATTTTTCTTGCCGCGGGACTCAACTATATTCTGGGCGCGCGCCTGGGATGGCGGGCCATGTTCGCGGCGGGTGTTGCGCCCGCCTTGTTCGTCGCCTTCATCCGTTACGGCGTCCAGGAACCAGAGCGCTGGAAGAAGAGAATCGAAAGCATAGGCGTATGGACGGCGCGCGACTCTCTCTTCGCCCTCTTCTCTCCCGAGTATCGGAAGCGAACAACCCTGAACTGCCTTTTAGTGTTGGTCTCTATGATCGGACTGTGGGCGGGGTCGGTTTACGTTCCTGGCGCGGTTACCCAGGTCGCGGTGCGCGAGGGGTACAGTACCGGGGACGCGGCCCGCATCGCGTCCTGGGCCACGATGCTGTTAGCCACGGGCACGATTCTTGGTTGCCTGATCATGGCGCCCATTGCCAATCGGCTCGGGCGCCGGGGCGCGCTGGCGTTTTTCTTCGCCATCATGGCGGTGTCGATTCCGCTTGCCTTCGGGTACACGTTCTACCCAGGACACGGTGGCTTACAGGCATTCATCCCGTGCCTGTTCTTTGTCGGCGTGGGTGGAGGCAGTTTTTCCGTTCAGCTCTTATGGTTGCCGGAGCAGTATCGCAGTGAGTGCCGGGGAAGTGCCCTGGCCTTTGCTACGTGCGTCGGCCGATTTGTAGCCGCCGGTGCGACACTCATCGTGGGCGCCGGGATCGCCCACTACAAGAGCATCGGCGTACCGGTCGCAATGAGCTCGCTGGCATTTGTCTTCGGACTGTTGCTGATACCGTTCGGCATGGAAACGAAAGATCAACCGTTACCAATATGATTCAAGAATGCTCAGAGGGGTCAACCATGGATCTGATGCGACAGCGCCGTAAGCTTCTTAAGACCGCCGCCCTTGGCTTGGGCACCTTGGCCTTTCCCTCGTTAAACACAGCATTCGCTAAAAAGCCGCCTGCTCGAAAGCTGAAAATCGGCCACACCTGTATCACCTGGGGCACCTTCCCGCGCCCGGGAGACGATGCCACCCTGGAACCGGCACTCAAAGACATCTCGGCCGAAGGCTTCTGGTCCTTCGAGACGTTCCCCGAGGTCCTGGATAACTGGGATAAGCGAGGACTACTGGCTCCGATGATCGCAAAGTACGGAGTGCCGTTGCGGTCTGGGTACATCACCGGCAATTTGATCGATCCGTCCAAAAGAAAAGACGAAATCGCTCGTATCACGGCGTTGTCCAAGGTTGTCCAGAAGTTTAACGGAGCGTTTGTGGTGCTCGCTCCCAATAGCGTCAAACGCGATTCCTACAACTTCAAGGAACACCGGGCAGACATTATCTCCGCGCTCAATGACTATGCCGCGGCCGTCACCGACCTGGGCCTGGGAACAGGGCTGCATCAGCATACCGGAACCTGCATCGAGTCGCGCGATGAAGTCTATGCGGTGATGGAGTCCGTGAACACCAAGAATCTGAAGTTCGCTCCTGATGTTGGCCAGCTTCAGAAGGGCGGAGCGGATGCGGCGAAAGTAGTAAAGGATTTTCTGCCGCTGGTAAAACACATGCATTTGAAGGACTACAAGGGTTGGGAGTGGTACGCCGGATATTGCCCGCTGGGCATGGGTACGGTAGATCTTCCAACCATTCTGGACATGATGGACAGTGTAGGTCTGATCAACGACGTTATGGTCGAGCTGGATCCCTCCCCGGATGGGCCAATGACACCACTCCAGACTGTGCAGACAACCAAGGCTTACTTAGAAAAGCTGGGATATAAGTTCCGCAGCTAATAAGTGCATGATGATAAGGGCTCATATGGAAAAGCGGCACCTGGGCTTACCACTCCGAATTAGCGCCATGGTTGGGTTGCTGGCGCTGGCTGTCGGCTACGCTCCAAATCCAATTTCGGCCGGATCGCATGAGAAAGCGTATTCCTCCTGGAGCGACTATGGCGGCTCTCCTGACTCCATGGGATATTCGGCGGCCAAGCAAATCAACAAGACAAATGTCACTCAACTTAAGCTGGCGTGGTTTGTCCCAGCTCCCGGACCGGCCGGCAGGTTCTCGTTCAACCCGCTGGTCATTGACGGGGTGATGTACGTAGTTGGCAAAGATGACGGAATCTACGCGCTGGATGCCGCAACTGGCAAGCAGATCTGGGCTCACCCGGTTGAAGGAGGGCAGCCTACCAATCGAGGCTTTAACCATTGGATATCGAAAGACGGTAAAGATCAGCGACTGATTTTTGCCGTGGATGGATACCTGCAAGAACTGGATATGAAGACCGGAGAATTGATCACATCCTTCGGCAACCAGGGAAAAGTCGATCTTCGCGAGGGATTGGACCGGGATCCCGCCTCCGTTACTGAGGTACAAAGCGGCACTCCGGGGCGCGTCTTCGAAGATCTGCTGATTCTCGGTTCGGCGCCGGGGGAGGCCTACGGTTCGCCTCCGGGAGATATCCGCGCCTATGACGTACGCACCGGGAAGATGGTTTGGATCTTTCACACGGTTCCCCGTCCAGGCGAGTTCGGATACGATACGTTTCCTCCAGATGCCTGGAAGCGTGTGGGCGGAAACAACGCCTGGGGGGAAATTTCGCTCGACGAGAAACGAGGGATCGCCTACTTCCCTCTCGGCTCTCCTACCTACGACTTATACGGCGCCGACCGCAAAGGAACGAATCTGTATGGCGATACTCTGCTGGCGCTCGATGCGCGCACCGGCAAGCGTGTGTGGTATTTCCAGCTTGTGCACCATGACCTTTGGGACTACGATCCAACGGCAGCCCCAAAGCTACTGACTATAATGCACGACGGAAAGAAGGTAGATGTCGTTGCCCAGGCTACAAAGTTTGGCTACCTTTATGTATTTGACCGCGAAACTGGCAAGCCCTTGTGGCCGATTGAAGAACGCCCGGTCCCAAAGAGCGATATGCCGAATGAAAGTTCCTGGCCTACCCAACCCGTCCCCACGGTTCCGCCGCCATTCGCGCGGCAAAAGTTTACGGTCGACGACATCAATCCGTATCTGGATCCGGCAGAGAAAGCACGGATACGCGACATCCTTCTCAAGGCCAGCAACGACGGCATCTATACACCGCCCGCTTATAACCGGCAGACCATCGAAGTGCCGGGTGAAAACGGCGGCGCCAACCAGGGCAGCACTGCCGCAGATCCCTATACAGGCGTGATGTACGTCAAGACGTATGACGCGCCAACCATCCACAATATGACCGAAGCTGCTCCGGTTCGCCACTTGAGCACTACCTCAGGAACATTTGAAGAGCGAGGCTACGCCCTTTACGAAAAGAACTGTGTTGCCTGCCACGGACCGAATCGCGAGCGCATTACCTACCCTAAGTCGATTGACTTCGAAAAGTTCACAGCCGTTCTCAGGGCGGGCAACGGTGTGATGCCGGCATTCTCTGCATCCACGCTGAAGCCGGAAGATATACTCTCGCTGGCCGCTTACCTCAAAGACCCGGTTGCTGGCGAAGGAAACCCTGAGAACCCGCATGTCAACCCTTCGGCTCCTCCTCCACCCACAGGGCAAACGCGCTTCTATGGCCAATTTGGGTTTACCTTCCGCGCTAACAATGGCCTGAGTGCATTCAGCCCACCATGGTCGTCACTGGTGGCCTACGACCTGAATAACGGCACCATCAAATGGCGTAGACCGATTGGCACGACACCGGGCCTGGCAGCGCAGGGGATCAAAGACACCGGCAGTTCGGCGTTTATTCGCAACGGTCCTGTAGTCACGGCGGGTGGTTTGCTGTTCATTGGATCAGGTCCGGACCGAATGATTCACGCTCTCGACAAGGACACCGGCCAGACTCTGTGGGAGACGGAAATGGATGCAAACCCAGACGGAATCCCCGCGGTTTACGAGGTGGCCGGCCGCCAATATATTGCCTTCTACGGAGCGGTGGATAGCGCGAAGGAAACGATTGCCTTTAAACCCGGCAAACCGGGAGCCCAGGGCTATTACGTCTACGCTTTGCCGGACTCCAGCGCGCATTGATTGTTCGATCGCAAAGCATTTTTATCGTTCACGGAGTTAGCTAAATGAAGCTCGAAGGCAAGATAGCCCTGGTGACTGGAGCGGCCCGAGGTATCGGCCGGGGGATCGCCGAGGTATTCGCAGAACAGGGTGCTGATGTAGCGGTTAACGATATCGATATCACAGGATGTGCAGCGGATGACCTGGTGCGCTGGATCCGCGCAAAAGGTCGCCGGTCCATAGCGGTGCAAGCGGACGTCTCGGACCGGGCCTCGGTGGAATCGATGTTCAAGAAGGTTTGGAATGAACTTGGCCACATCGATATCCTGGTGAACAATGCCGGCATCGAGACCATCGTTCCTTTCCTCGAGATCACTGACGAACAGTGGACACGCGTGACTGATGTAGATTTGCGCGGCCCCTGGCTTTGTTCGCAGGTCTTTTGCCGCCGGGTGGTTGCGGAAGGCCGCAAGGCAAACATAGTGAATGTCGGTTCTATACAGGCGGCTAAGATTCTTCCCGGGCGGACGCATTACGCCCCTGCGAAGCTCGCCATCGAAGCTCTCACGCGCAATACATCTGCTGAAATGACGCCATTGGGTATACGCGTGAACTGCGTTCATCCCGGCTTTATCGCTACGGACATGACGGCATGGATTCAAAAAGACCCGGCCATCCTCTCCAACGTTGTCGCGCAGATCTCAGTCGGCCGTGCTGGAGAGCCCCGGGACATCGGGAAAGTAGTTGCTTTCTTTGCCTCAGAGGAATCGGAATACGTGACCGGCCAGTCGATCCACGTGGACGGCGGGTGGATCTTCAAGTAGATCGTTCTTGATAGCATGCGCGATGAGCGCCCACAGGTTGTTCAAAGAGGGACAAACCATATGACTAGAAATACGCATATCGTAGCTCTTGCAACAGTGACGGTAGCTATACTGTCCGCTCAGTTCGCTAGCGCAGCGCCGGCTCCTCCGGTCGATCTTGGCCCGAACAAGTCGGTGCGGCCGAACTCGGTCCAGATTCGCACCTCTGTGGGACCCTTGCTTGGCTGGCAGGTGGGTATCTCAAGCTCCGTGTTCGGGCCGCTCACCTTCTCTGAAGCCGCCGGCCTGGCGGACGCGTTAGGACTCGCGACCATTGAAGGGGATAGCAGGCAAAAGGTGAGCCCGCAGATCGACAAGAACCTGGATTTTCAACTTTCGCCCGAGGGGGTGGCTGCGGTCAAAGCCCGGCTGGCGGAATTGCGCCTGAAAATGATTGCCTACCAGGTAGAGAATATCCCCTCCGACGCGGACTCGGCCAGTAAGCTCTTTGCGTTTGCCAAGGAGCTCGGCGTACAGACGATCGTGACCACCGCAACGCCTTCGTCGCTTTCCGCGGTGGATAAGCTGGCTGGCGATAACGGCGTGAATGTGGCGATCGCTATCGATGGAGATCCGAAGACCGTCATGAGCGCGATCGGTGGTCTTAGCCCGCACGTAGGTGTTAGCGTCTCCTTCGGCAATTGGATCGAACAGGGCATCAGGCCGGTCGATGGACTGGCTATGATCAAGGACCGATTGATGGTAGTTCGGTTACGCGACCGCAACGTTCTTGGGCCGAATGGTCGAGATGTCCCGCTCGGAACCGGCGTAGCTGAGGCGCAGAAATTCCTGCTGGAAGTTGCTCAACAGGAACCGCAGCCCCAGGAGGAGCCGAACAAATGCGTCAATTGCAGCCGTCCCTATGGTGGGACTAAGCCCCTCTTTATCGCGCTGGACGTTGATCCCTGGCATGTGGTCATCGCCGCTGATCCACAGCCGGGCACATCGCGGGGCGCATTCGCCGAGCTGTGGCGGCAGGCCGACGAGTTTGAAAGAGTGGTGCGTCCTGCGATGGGTTACCGTGTCGAGCAGGACGCGAAATTAATACCCCCTACCAGCACAGATAGGATTCCCGCAGACGTCAAGGAGAAGATCGTCGCCGCGCTGCCCAAACAAGCATTGGTGACCCCCAAAGTGCCCAGAAAGCTACTGGTCATCGATGTGGCTCCGGCGGGCGCCTACTATCACGACACCGCGGCGCATGCCAACTTCGCCATCCAGAAGATGGCCGAGACCACGGGCGCCTACCAGGCAATCTTCAGCAATGATCTGAACAACCTGAAGTATCCAAAGATTTTGGACTACGACGCAGTATTTATGAACAGCGGCGATGGGGAGGTTTTCTCCGATCCAGCGGTGCTAAGCGGTCTTATCCGCTTTGTGCATGAAGGAGGAGGCCTTGCCGGCCTCCACGGCGCAAGCTACGCCTCCATGGATGTGCCGGAGTTCGGCGAGCTTATCGGCGCACAGAGCGGTCCTCATCATGTTGAGACCGCAACGCTAAAGATTGACGACCCGAATAGTCCTCTGACCAGGCAATTTGCCGATAGTCCCCTGACCGCTCAATTGGGAGGAAAGGGCTTCGTCTACACCGATGAGTTTTACCACTTCTTGCCGGATGGGCCCTATTCACGGAACAAGCTGCATGTCCTAATTAGCATTGATGCGGAGAAGTCCGACCTGAAGTCATGGCACGTGCGCCCCGATAAGGACTACGGTATGGTATGGATAAAGAGCTATGGCGAGGGCCGCGTCTTCAACTGCGCGCTGGGACATACTCCCACGCTCTTCGAGACGCCCGCGCTGGCGCAAATGATGCTGGGTGCGATCCAATTCGTCCTGGGCGATTTGCCCGCCGACACCACACCCAGTGCAATGCTAGCTAACAAATAGCAGGTTTTGCCACTAGGAGAACTACGTTGAAACTGATGAAGAGTAGCCTGTCCAGCATCCTCGTGTTTGCCGCCGTGTCTCTCAGCTATGCGCAACTGGAGGGGAGCAAGCCGGATACGCAGCCTGTTCATCATCCAATACCGTCTATTCAGGACACTGAGACCCCGGCGCAAAAAGATGCTCGCATGCAATGGTGGCGGGAAGCGCGCTTTGGCATGTTCATTCACTGGGGCCTCTACTCCATTCCAGCGGGCACCTGGGATGGCAAGCAGATTCCGGGCCTCGGTGAGTGGATCATGAACAACGCCTCCATCCCGGTGGCGGATTACAAGGCTCTTGCATCGCAGTTCAACCCCACCAGCTTCAGTGCGCACGATATCGTAGCCCTGGCAAAATCAGCCGGCATGAAGTACATCGTCATCACCGCCAAGCATCACGACGGCTTTGCCATGTTCGACTCCAAAGCCAACTCTTTCAATATTGTCGCGGCGACGCCCTTCAAACGCGATCCGCTTCGCGAGCTCGCGGAAGAGTGCCAGAAGCAGGGCATGAAGCTGGGTTTCTACTATTCTCAGGATCAGGATTGGACCGCGCCCGGCGGGAGCGCGATCATGCGCGACCATCATGACCCCGTCACTCACCATTGGGATAAGGCGCAAGACGGGGACTTCAACACTTATCTCCATACCAAGTCCATTCCACAGATCAAAGAGCTTCTTACCAACTATGCGGAATTTCCAGTGGTCGTCTGGTTCGATACGCCTACACCCAATATGACGCCCGAGCGCGCGGCTGAGATCGTCGCGCTTCTCAATCAGCATCCCAATCTGATCTGGAACAATCGCCTCGGAGGAACATACAAGGGCGACACCGAAACTCCCGAGCAGTACATCCCTGCCCAGGGTTACCCGGGCCGCGATTGGGAAGCCTGCATGACCATGAACGATACCTGGGGTTACAAGTCTTACGACACCAATTTCAAATCGACCGAGACTCTGCTCCGCAATCTCATCGATATCGCCAGCAAGGGCGGCAACTATCTGCTTAACATCGGGCCTGATTCCAAAGGTGTCGTCCCAGCTCCCGAAGTGGAACGTCTGCACCAAATAGGCCAGTGGCTCAGCGTGAACGGCGAGGCCATCTACAACACCAAGCCCACGCTCTTTGGCGCGGAAGCGGGCGCATTCAGTCCCACGGAGAAGGATAAGAAAGGCAATCCCAAGTTCATTCCATCGTGGAATTGGCGGTCGACCACCACCCCCGACAAAATCTACATTGAGATCTTCACCTGGCCCAACGGCTCCTTCCGCCTGGACAAGATGCCGCGTAAGGTCACCAGCGCCTACCTGCTTGCAGATCCCACACACAAACCTTTGAAGATCACCCAGACTGGCGATAGCTTTGAGGTCCAACTCCCGGCAAAAGCATTGGATCCGATTGCCACGGTCCTCGTCCTCAA
This sequence comes from uncultured Acidobacteriaceae bacterium, assembly GCA_963721125.1. Classification (GTDB taxonomy): domain Bacteria; phylum Acidobacteriota; class Terriglobia; order Terriglobales; family Acidobacteriaceae; genus PALSA-350. The sequence goes on from CAVRHZ010000002.1 coordinate 2,542,243, forward strand.
CACCGCGGCGGGGCCGGCATAAAGCCGGAGTACACTTGCGCGGCTTGCTCTGACGCATTTATTTTGAGGTAGACATTCGTGTTCGCATGACACCAAACGAATTGCTTGGCGGTCGACCGGTGGCGGTGATCGGCGCAGGTCTGGTGGGCGCTGGATGGGCAATCGTCTTTGCACGAGCGGGTCTGGATGTTCGCGTATTCGATGCCAATCGCAGTGCAGCCGATGGCGCCCTGTCACTGATAACGAATCAGTTGAAGGAATTGAGTTCCTTCGGTCTTGTCGGCGATCCCGATAAAGTCGCTGCACACGTGAAACCCGCATACAGCCTGGCTGATGCCGTGGAAGGCGCTGCCTATGCCCAGGAGTCCGTGCTGGAGCGTGTGGATGTGAAGCGCCGTCTTATGCAGGATCTTGAACAGACCGCGTCACCGGAGCTGGTGATTGGCAGTTCAAGCTCCGGAATTCCGGCCTCTGCCTTCGCGCACGGCTTAACGATCTCGCCCCGAGTGCTGATCGTTCATCCTGTAAATCCACCCTATCTCGTACCCGTGGTTGAGCTCGTTCCATCGCCGGAGACCTCTCCTGCCACCATCAAATTTGCCGACTCTTTCATGCGCACGCTCAAACGGAGTGTTGTCCATGTGCGCAAGGAGGTTCAGGGCTTTGTCCTGAACCGGCTTCAGGCAGCCCTTCTCCGCGAAGCATGGGCCCTGGTGGAAGACGGGGTGGCTAGCTGCGAGGAAATCGATCGAACGGTCCGCGACGGTCTCGGCTGGCGCTGGTCTTTTATGGGTCCCTTCGAGACGATCGACCTGAACGCAGCCGGTGGCGTCGCAGATTATGCCGCCCGATTGGGACCTCTTATTCATGAGATTGCGCGATCGCGCACTCATGACGAACCATGGTCGCAAGACCTGATCGGCAAGGTGGAGGGCGAACGGAGACAGTTGCTAAGCCAGGATGACCTACCCAGCCGCCGCGCATGGCGCGATCGGCGTTTGATGGCATTGGCTGCCGAGCGCGAGAAGGAACCGTAACGGTGATAACCTTCTGCTCACGGGCAAAGGAAAACATAGATGGCGAAAATCGTTTCGGTTGAAGTTTTGCAAGTAGATCTAGCGCCTAAGGTAAAGCGCTCCGACGCCATTCAGAGCTTCCAGTGCCAGGAGACGCCGATGGTGCGTGTGACAGACTCTGACGGAGTCACCGGGACTGGTTACAGCTATACCATCGGCACCGGCGGTTCGTCTGTCATCAAGCTTCTTGACGATCACCTGGTTCCCCTCTTGCTCCATCGCGAGGCGGACGAGATCGAGCGGATTTGGCGCGACCTTTTCTTCTCCGTCCACTCGACGACTGTGGGCGCGCTTACCTCGATCGCGCTTGCCGCCATTGACTCCGCCCTTTGGGATTTGCGCGGCCGCAAAACAGGTCTTCCGCTCCACCTTCTTGCCGGAGGGGCCAGGGAGTCAATCGAGTGCTACTACACCGAAGGCGGGTGGATCCACATAGAGGACGCCGAGTTGGTAGAGGAAGCGTTGCGGGCCAAGGAACGCGGTTTCGGTGGGACTAAGATCAAGATAGGCAAGCCGCACGTTTCGGACGATGTGCGCCGGCTTTCAGCGGTGCGCGCCGCGGTGGGACCGGCATGGGAAATTATGACCGACGCCAACCAGGGCTTCAGTTTGAACGAGGCCATCCGGCGCGCCCGTGCCTACGAAGCACTCGACGTGGCATGGTTTGAAGAGCCGATGCATGCGGATGATGTTCACGCCCACCAGCAACTCGCCGCCTCCACCAGTGTGCCCATCGCGGTTGGGGAGTCGCTTTACAGTATTTCGCAATTCAAGGATTACCTGCAGAGCGGCGCGTGTTCGATCGTGCAGGTGGATGTCGGCCGCATCGGCGGCATCACACCCTGGCTCAAAGTCGCCCATATGGCAGAAGCCTTTAATGTCCCGGTCTGCCCGCATTTTCTTATGGAACTGCATCTAGGGCTCTGCTGCGCTGTGCCCAACGGCCGCTATCTCGAATACATTCCCCAACTGGACATGGTGACATCCACTGGAATCCGGGTCGAAAAAGGAATGGCCATCGCCTCACAGGAACCCGGCAATGGAATTGAATGGGACTGGGCGGCCATCGGCAAGCATGTCGTCCACCGCAGGGCTCATCCGGACAAGTAACCCGTTGGTCGAAGCAGCGGTTCGATGAGTGCTGGAATGCCTGATTTACTCAACCGGCATTGGTAAGTACAACTCGTAGCAGAAACAAATCAGTGGGCGAGCATCGCGCTCGCCCACTGCCATACTCTTTCTGCAACCGGCCAAAGTATCTTAGACCACGTTCTCGCCGGCGGCGCCGACTACTCCTTGCAGCCAACAGACGATAACGCCTCAGTGAGCTGTGCGGTATCAAAGGCAGGCGCAAGAGACTCGTCGCCTTCTTTTTGATTCAGCTGGAGAACCATCTTTGGGGTGCCGCTGATCCGCTCAACCCAAGTGCGATTCAGTTTAGTCTGGAACAGTTCAGAATACGGAGACAGGGTGCGACCACCATCGGCCACTTCCCAATTCTCGGATACACCGCTCTTTCCCTCAGCAACAAAAACAACCTTGGTCGTGGGAACGGCCTGCGAGAAGCTCACCGTATGCTTGTCAATGCCCGATCCTGTTTCTACCGCGATGGCGACTACCCTGCTGTTCTTGCAGACGATGTCAAGCTTGGCTGGGGCTGAGTTGCCGTCCGCATCCTGATGCTGGCCCACAGCCGTGGTCTGCAACATCACTACGTTTTTGGCCGTAACGTTACCGGCTGGGGAGTAGACCGACCAAGCGCCCACCTGCTTGGGTGACTGAGCGAACACCGTGCTGGCGGTAACCAAGGATAAGATAGCAAACTTATTAATAACCTTCATATTCATGTCCTCTCTAACTTTTGTCTCTGTCGTGGTTAGAGAATAGCAACCCTGGATCATTCTGCGACGATTTTTCCACGACACGAACTCTCCGTGGTGACGCCCTTTCGGCGTCCGCGTAACTGGCCGGAAGATTACCTATCGTGTGATCCAGAGCGCTCATTTGTTTGATCGAGGAGGCTTACGTTATTAAGGAAATGAGGGTTAACGGTTGCCGGCCATCTGGAACCGGCGGTGATGTCCGCTGTCTTATGATCGGACTGAAGGCGAGCGCCGGGGTGACGAGGTGGACACGCAATGGAGTTACCAGCCCAAACTTTCAGCTTCCTCGGCTGAAGGCTATCACTCTGGCACGTTGAAATCAGCTCCCGAAGTAACCAAGAAGCAGTCCAACGGAGCTTCGGAGTGCACTTGTCCGATAACGGGAATAATTGGAGATCGATCTCTTCGGCCAAAAAATAGGCAACCCTATGAAGGGTTGCCCTTGAGCGACTCGTCCTGGTGCCTCCGACCCGCCGAACCGGAGGAATTCCTTTTGGACAGCGGTAACTATGAAGAGGTGAGGTTCTGCTTCGCGCGGCGAGACAAAGTGTATATATTCCTCAAGCTTATCCACGCCCGTTGCGAGCCTTATCGCAAATACAAACTTCTCCGCGGGGGAGAGTGCATCTTAGCCCTTCATCACCTCTCGCGGCGCGATGGCCAGTTGACTCTATAAACGATGCCCGCACTCGCCGATATCGGTGTTAGCGTCTTATCCGTCCGGTAAATCTCAGAATAGGAAAACTCGCCTATTCGGAGCGAGAGACGATTTCTCAGGTGAACGTCAAGCCCTCCGAGGATCGACCATTGGGGACTGGTTTGTGCGGAATTAACTGGTTTCGGCAACCCCGGCTTGGCCGGGTTGTTCCACGACCAGGTGTGTCCGCCGCCACCAAGAACGGCTACATAGGGAGCAAAACGGCCGAAATGCAGTTGCGCGCGAACCCCGGCCAACGCCGACTCCTGATGTTGGTCACCACCCCACCTCGTCATAGAGCCTCTTATCTCAGCACCGACGACGTGCCGGGTTTGCAGGTAACCTCCAGCCGAGAATCCGTAGACAGCAAAGTCGGAAAAAGACACGTAATCAGGTTTCACGTCGGTGAAGCTTCCAAAGACCGCCGTGCGGGGTGCGACTCGGATCGCCGGAATCACCTGGGCCGACGCGCTGTATGCTGCGACCGAGAACAGAAGCACCAAGGGGATACGCGCAAGAAAATGCTTTTGACGAGGAAAGTATATAGTCATTCTCTGATTCTCTGTCTCACCTGAGCGGCTCTATCCGGTAATCTGCCGAAGGTCGATCTTGAACCTGTTCACCGTGAAAACGAGACGCCTTCCTTGAGGAGAACGGGCACGGCAGAATTGAAGGTGGATGCTCTCATTGGAAATGTGTCTCGCTTAGTTACGTATTTACACTGCGAGTAATCAAAGGTAACGCACCGTAGCATGTACTGAAACTGCACTTAGGTGGTAGATAAGTATCATCTCCGCTAACCGTATGCCGACAAACATGGCCCCGGTATAGTTTCCTGCGGCTTACTTGGCATCATCTACTATGTGCTTTCCTGCGTACGCCATGACTGTTGTTTATACACAACAGGACGAACACCATACGCCTCTGTTGCTTATAGGTCACAACCGCCTGTCACCACAGGTAAGTTATTGCAGATATGCGTCACCTCGGAGACAAGACAGAGCTTTTCTTCCCGCGGCAGGCTCATCAGTTATTTACCGGATGACTTCAAGTACGGGCTTGATACACTTGACTCTACCCCGGTGCGTTGATCAGAATGATGTGGCTTCGTGCATTACTTGGTTTACTACATCGCACGTAAACGCCACGTCTTCAGGCTTCAGGGTCGGATGTACCAGGAACATGAGGCTCGTTTCGCCAAGTTCCCGCGCTATTGGCAGGCGGCTCTTTGGCCTCCATTCCTTGGGAAATGCCTTTTCCAGGTAGATTTCGCTGCAACTACCAACAAAACATGGAACTCCTCGGGCGACGATTTCCGCCAGAATGCGATCGCGGTTCCAGGTTGCGCGAAGTGAATCGGGGCGAACAAATGCATAATACTTGTAGTACGCATGGCCGATATGAGCCGGAGGGAGCGTCACGCGCAATCCCGGGAGACCAGTGAAAGCCGCGTTTAGCATAGCGGCGTGCTCTCTGCGTGTGGCCACCCAGCCCGGAAGTTTTTGCAACTGTAACCGTCCGATCGCCGACTGAATTTCCGTGAGCCGCCAATTGGTTCCAAACGAATCGTGAAGCCAGCGGAAACCCGGCCCATGCTCTCGACGGTACACCGCGTCGTAACTCTTTCCGTGATCCTTGTACTCCCAGGCCTGCTCATACATCTGGTCGGAATCCAATGTGACCATGCCGCCTTCGCCGGCCGTGGTAATGATTTTGTCCTGGCAGAAGGAAAAGGCCGCAATATCTCCCAACGAGCCGACAGGGCGTCCTTTGTATGTCGCTCCATGCGCTTGCGCACAGTCTTCGATAACCTTAAGGCCATATTCACGGGCCAAATCCATGATCTCGGCCATCTCACAGGGCCACCCCGCCAGATGTACAGCAACAATCGCCTTCGTCGCAGGGCTCAGTACCCTGCGAATTGAATCTGCTGTGATGTTCTGGCTTTCGGGGTCCACTTCAGCGATGACCGGGCGCGCGCCGACGGATACGATGCAGCTGGCCGAGGCTATAAATGTCCGCGAGGTAGTCACAACCTCATCGCCCGGACCGATCCCAAGGACTTTCAGTGCGAGTTCCAGAGCGAGTGTCCCATTGGCAACAGCCACGGCATGCCGCCTCCCAAGATACCTTGCATATTCCTTTTCGAATTCCCTGCCCTCAGTTCCCGTCCAGTAATTGACCTTGCCTGACGCCAGCAAACGAGTGGCTGCTTCGATCTCATCCTGATCGAAGTACGGCCAGGAGGAGGAACGAAGTCCAGCCGGTAAGGGACTTTGGACGGGTGCGATCTGCGGAGCGGCGGTTGCTATCGACGATAGGCTCAATTGCTCAATCCTCTCAAAGGAATTTGCTCGTGAATCTTTGACTGTCCAGCGAGATTACTTCGCTGGACACGCGCCGGCGATCCAAAGGCGACAACACCGGCAGGAATATCTCGCACAGCAACCGAGCCCGCCCCCAGGATGCTTCGAGAGCCAATTCGGACAAAAGGAAGCACTGTGGCGCTAATCGCTATATGTGCCAGATCGCCAACCATGGCGCCCCCTCCGAGCACGGTGTTAGGCGACACGTGGGCATAATGGCCGATGGCAACATCGTGTTCCACAATTGCCCCGGTATTGAGAATCGCGCCCTCGCCGACCACTGCGTCCGGATTCAACACCACGCGGGGCATGACCACGGTGCCTCGGCCAATGCGAGCCGAAGGTGCGATGATCGCTGACGGACTGCAGACGGTCGCCACCTCGATATGGTGAGAAATCAGCGACTGCGCCACCGCCATGCGGGCATAGTTATCACCGACAGCTAATGCGACCGCGTAGGTATCCGGAGGTATGCGATACAGCCACTCCAGACCTCCCAGAACCGGCAGGCCCAGGGTAGTCGATCCGTGAAGGCCGGCGTTATCGTCGGCAAAGCCAGCTACCAGGAATCCGGCTCTCGCCGCAATCGCGGCCACCACCTTGCCGTGTCCGCCTGCGCCAAAAACAATCAACCTCTTCTCAATTCTCAATGTTTTCTACCCATGAACTGTGGCATTGTTGCGTGTCCCTGGTTCGAGATGCCCGATCGTCGAATAACGCGCAGGCAGGTCATCCACAAAATACGAAGATCCAGGATGAAACTTGCGTGGTCGACATACCAGACATCTAATGCAAACTTCCTTTCCCAGCTAATTGCATTCCGCCCATTCACTTGCGCCCACCCGGTAATTCCGGGCGTGACGTCATGGCGCCGCGCCTCCTCCGGCGTGTAGCGCGGAAGGTATTCCATTAGCAATGGCCGGGGGCCGACCAGGCTCATCTCCCCCTTGATTACGTTCCAGAACTGAGGTAATTCATCCAGGCTGAGGTTGCGTACCAGGCCCCCTATCTTAGTGATCCGCTGTTCATCAGGCAGCAGGTTACCATTCTTATCTCGAGTGTTAGTCATGGTGCAGAACTTATACAGGGTGAACGGTTTTCCATGCAGACCTGGACGACGCTGCCGAAACAACACCTTTTCCTGCGTAAGCCAGAGTAATAATGCGATCAGCGCTGATAGCGGCAGAAGCACAATGCTACCTGCCAGGGTGATCGCAACATCAAACGTGTATTTAATCCCACGATACATTTGAGGTGGTCCTGACTTGTGTCTTGGAAATCGGTGTGAAAAGCGACGAGTGGCCGATAATCTTTGAGCGTTTGACAACCAATATTTAAACCGTGGTCGATCTCGATCGGCTAAGCTCCGAATGTATGTTCTGTTTTCCAGGCGGCTACGTCATTCGGCGCAATCATCCTGAAAATACGTTCGAACTTGTCCACCCCGATGGATAGGGATAGTTCACTGTCATAAAACGCTCTACCATCACACCCCATCTGAGCGAGTTGCTCACTGCTGGTATCAACGAGATCCTTCACCGCCGCAGCAATGCTATGTGGATTGCCAGGCTCGCAGACCACGCCGGCGCACGCCCGCCTCACCAGGTCTGCAGCGTCACCGTGAACCGCCATTAAGATTGGCTTACCAGCGGCAAGATAAGCCTGGGTCTTCGATGGGATCGTGATACGGAACAAGGGATCATCCTTCAGGTGCACCAATAAAGCGTCCGCACCCGCAAGGATACCCCCCATGGCATGCATCGGTTGCCGGGGCAAGAATTTGACGTTGTCGAGTTCCATTTTCTCGGCCATACCCTCTAAACGAGCGCGATCCACGCCGCCCCCCATGAAGAGGAACTCGGCAGACGGTACGGTAGTTCGACAGATTTGCGCAGCATGCATTACGCTGTCGAGGCCCTGGGCACGCCCCATCGTCCCGGCAAAGAGGATGGAAAAGTGATTCGCGGCGCCCAGGCGGGTTATCGCTCCACATTTGTCTTTGAACCCCGTCTCGTCACACCAGTTGTAGATCACTTCGATCTTATCCGCCGGTACTCCGCGGCCGGCCAGTTGTTCTTTAAAGCCACGGGAGAGCACGGTGATATGCGCGGCGCGACGATAGACGAACTTGCATAATTTGCCCAACAGGCCAAGCGCCTTCTGATTCGACATCATGCCGGTAGAAGCGACCGTATCTGGCCATAGATCTTGGATGTCATAAACGAAAGGCGTCTTCCGAAGAAAGCCGATCACCGCGCCGGCAAAGCCCACGGTGATAGGCGGATGGTAAACATACACTACGTCTGGCTGCTTGATCAGCGCTGTTCCAATCAGTGCTGCCGAGAGCGCAAAGCTCACGTAATTGAGAGCTCTTTGAAAACCGGAGTTGCTGTGGCTTGGGTACAGCGCGACGCGTAACACCCTGACCCCGTCGATATGTTCGCGTACCCATGGGCGGATTCGGTAGCCGGGATAGAGTTTGCCTCCCGGGTAGTTCGGAAAACCGGTCAGCACCTCGACTTCATGACCACGGTTGGCGAGTTCGCGCGCAAATAAGAGCCCCTTGGGCGTCGGTTCCGGCTCAAACCACTGGGTCACAATCAGAATTTTCATGCGCTCGGAAACTCCAGATCCAATGCCACTGCGGTTGTAACAAACCTTCTTACCCTATGCGTTCGACGGATTGACTAAGCGCAGTAGAGGGTGGGCCTGGCTTTGCAAGCTGGAGAAGCAATCGGATCATCTTGGAAAGGTTTGCCTCGCGCGTCAGATGAGACAGGGCATAATCCAAACTCCGAGCTCCGGCGGCACGTAGATCTTCGCGAGGGCTGGCTGCGATGACTTTCAACGCTGAGGCCACGCCGACCGGGTCCCCTGGAGGAACGACCCACCCTGCTTTCGCTGCTGTTATCAACTCTGCGGTTTCGGAGTTGCCTAGCACCATGGCGAGCACCGGACGGCCCGATAACATATAGGAGATGAGCTTGGAAGGGACAGAAACCAGGGATTGTTCTCCCTGTGTTGGGAGCAATAACACGTCCGCTGCGCCTAAGATCATTCCCGTGTCTTTTTTCGACCGCGCCGTGTAGAAAAAGACGCGATCCTGCAGACCCTTCTTGTCTACCAACTCTTGGCATGCTTGCAAGCGCGAACCCACTCCGGCAATGAGCACACTGATGTTCTCGTCATTCCATAAAAACTCAAAGGCCTCGATCACCGTTTCTATTCCGGCTGCGGCGCCGATATTCCCTAAATAGACCGCGAATATCGCGTTGTCCGTTATCCCGTACTTCTGGCGGAGAGCATAGGCGCCGCGCGCATCCACATTGACTGAACTCGCGTCACCCCAATTCTGCAGCACATGGATGCGATCGGCAGGCACTCCACGGTCGAATCTATATGTTTCGCGAAACCGGTCCGAGATCACAATGAGCGCCTTCGCTGAATGCGCGATTCTGCTATCAAGCCTGCGCAGAATTCTGAAAAGTAGTGAATGCGGGGCGATCCTTTTCTGCTGCGTGAGCGATTCGGGGTACGCATCTTGAATGCTCATCGCTACCGGGATACCTCGAAGCCATGCAGCTACCGAGGCCATGCCCGAACCGAAAATTACCCATGAGTTCATATAGATGATGTCAGGCCGGGACGCCACCAAGATCCGAACGGACGAGGTTATGGCAAATCCAATGTTTTCCAGCAAGCGGCTGCCCACGGTCGACTTCCGGGATAGAAAAGAGAAGCAGCGGATCACAGAAAATCCCATCTTCTCTGTGCGATAGAGCGATCTCCGATAACCCTCGAAAAGCTCTCCGTCAGGCCGGCTGGGAAACGGGGCCAAAACGGTCACCTGGTGGCCGCGACGAAACAACCCATCGGCAATTTGGAAACTGGTAAGCGCTGTTACCGTCGTTTCCGGCGGAAAGACAGCACTCACGATCAAAACCTTCATGCATTAACTCGCAAGTCCCAGAAGCGGGGCTGAGGGATCACATCACTAAGACGCTGTGCAGTTGGAAGATCTCAATCGTTCGGCTGTTCCCGCCACACTACCCGCCGGACGTAGCTGGTGTAGCTCAGGATGATCCGCACGACCTTTTCAGACACGTTGGGTATGCTGTAGTCCTGGACAATTCGCAGTGCCCGCCGTTCGCCGGTTGACTGTGCTTCCAGCACCTTCAATGCATCCAGAACGCACTCCGGGTCCAGACCGGTCATCATCACCGCGGCTTCTTCCATGCCCTCGGGGCGCTCGTGGGCTTCGCGAATGTTCAGTGCCCGGAAATTGAGGATCGAGGATTCTTCTGTGATCGTTCCGCTGTCGGAGAGCGTTGCCCGAGCGTTCATCATCAGATGAACGTAGTCGGAAAAGCCCATAGCCTTCACCAGTTGGATCTTTTCAGAAAAACGCACTCCTTCGGCATCGATCCGCTTCCGCGTCCGCGGATGTACGGAGACAATCACGGGCAATTGATACCTCGAAGCACGCTTTCCAGAACATTTACCAGGTTTCGAAATTGCCTCGGAGAGTCGATGTTCTCTTCGCGATGCGCACTTACCATGAAGTAGGCGTCTTCGGTCAAGCCAAGTCGCGCCAAGGCGTCGGAACGATCAATCTTCTGCCGATAATGCGTTAGCACCTCGTACATAGGGCTGCCGGTCTTGATAACCCGGTCGGGCGCAATCCCTTCGCGCAGCAGATATTCGCGCGAGATGTCGCTGTAGGGCAGGTTGATATCGCTGATATGGTCGACAATCTTCCGATTAATCTCCTCGGGAACCCGTTCATCGAAGCACCGGTTTCCCGCTTCCATATGGAAGACCGGGATTTTTCTTCGTTTGGCCGCCAGCGCCGCCAGGCAACTGTTGGTGTCGCCAAGGATCAGCACCGCATCCGGTCGCACTTCGGCGAGCACCTCATCGGATTTCGCAATCACCAGGCCAATCGTTTCGGCGGCATTCTTTCCCGCCGCTTGGAGAAAGTAATTGGGGCGCCGGATCTCCAGATCGTCAAAGAACACCTGGTTGAGTTCATAGTCATAGTTCTGACCGGTGTGAATCAGCACGTGTTCCGTATAGCGGTCCAGTGCCGCGATCACCCGCGAAAGCCGGATGATTTCCGGCCGGGTGCCCAGAATGGTGGCGACCTTCATGCCTTCTCCAATAACAATGAGTTGCTCCGCTCCTCGAAATCGACCGGGAGATAGTAGGTATCCGGGCGATTCGGATCGAACATCTCACTTGACCAGAACAGGGTCACCATCTCTTTTGTGCCTACATTTGCGATCGAGTGCGTGAATCCGGGGGGAATGTCGATCACCCGATACGCACTGCCGGTCACGGAATACGCTTCGACCGGACCACCTTCCACCGATCTCATCCGGATCAGACCTTCCCCTTCCACTACAAAGAATTTCTCGGTCTTGGTGTGGTGGTAGTGGTTTCCCCGCGTCACTCCTGGCTTTGTTCTGGAGACGAAGATCTGCCCAAAGTGCTTCTCTTTGACGAATTCCGCCAGGCTACCGCGCGGGTCGGACTTGATCTCGAGGTTGTACCCTCGCGCCGCCGGGGCGACATAGGATAGATAGGTCGCATAGAGCGCGCGGTTGAACCAGTCCGAAAAGTCCGGCAGCGTGAGCGTCAAGCGCATCTCATGAAAAGCCTGGATCCTGCCTGCCAGGTCGCCGAGCGGAATACGGTAGCTTGGGATCTCGGCGCCTGCCTCGCCTCGAGCCTGTTGCCCTCGATCTCCGCCAGAAACGCCGCCACTACATCGTCCACATAGCTCATCTCCACCTCGCGGGCCGGATCGGAAACCGAAATCGGCAGATCCTTCGCGATGTTGTGGCAGAAGGTTGCCGTGACTGAGTTGTAATTGGGCCGGCACCACTTCCCGAACAAGTTCTTCAAACGGTAGATTCGGACACAGGCGCCAGTCTCCGAGGCAAACGCTTGCAGCGCCTCCTCTGCCTTCGCTTTGCTCGCTCCGTAGGGATTGTCCAGTTCGGCCTGAATCGAGGAACTGAAGACGATCTTCGGAGTACGCCTGCCTTCGCGCAGCAATTGGCATAGCTGTTCCGTCAATCCCGTATTCCCTCTCTCGAAGTCGATAGGATTTTGCGGGCGGTTGACGCCGGCCAAGTGGAAGACGACATCGGCCTCAAGCAGCCAGTTCCTGAGATCTTCGGCCGAATCCTCTCGACCAACAATCGTGGTCACGCAATCCTTTTGTTCAAGCAAGTGGTCGGTCAGATTGCGCCCCAGGAACCCGCGTCCGCCGGTAATCAGAATCCTCTTCATGCCAGCACCGCCTTACCCTTCAGGGCATCCTGCACGCACTGCAGCTTCAGCAGCAGGTTCATCATTCCATCCACATCCAGCAGTTCGGTGTTGTGGGAATTGTAGTCGATGGCTTCGGAAACCTCGGTTTTCCCCTTGCTGAAGAAGCTCGAATAATTCAGATCCCGTGCATCGGCCGGCACCCGATAATAATCGCCCAGGTCCTCGGCTTGGGCCATCTCTTCGCGGTTCAAGAGTGTTTCGTAGAGTTTCTCGCCGTGCCGCGTCCCAATGACCCGAATCTCATTCTCTGCCTCCAGAAGTCTCAGCAGGGCTTCCGCCAAGGTTCCGATGGTCGCAGATGGAGCCTTCTGCACAAAGATATCTCCTGGTGCGCCATGCGCAAAGGCATAAAGGACCAGGTCCACCGCTCCCTCAATGGTCATCATGAAGCGGGTCATATATGGATCGGTTATAGTCAGCGGTTCGCCCGCCAGGATCTGATTCAGAAACAGCGGAATCACCGATCCTCGAGATGCCATCACGTTTCCATAGCGGGTCCCGCAGAACACCGTGGGCCTCTCCCCGTACATCCGCGCCTTGGCCACCATGCACTTCTCCATCAGCGCCTTTGACATCCCCATTGCGTTCACGGGATATACGGCTTTGTCGGTGCTGAGCACGATGACCTTGCTGACGTTGGAAGCATGGGCGGCTTTCATCACATTCTCAGCGCCCAGCGTATTCGTTTGCACCGCTTCAATGGGGAAAAACTCACACGATGGAACCTGTTTCAGCGCAGCCGCATGGAAGACAAAGTCCACGCCACGCATTGTCTGCAAGACGCTGTCGTAGCTCCGCACGTCTCCGAGGTAAAACTTCACCGCGGCGTTTTTGAGCCGCCCCCGCATGTCATCCTGCTTTTTCTCGTCCCGGCTGAAAATCCGAATCTCGCCAAAGCCAACCTTGGCGGCCATGTCGACGACAGCGTTGCCAAAGGTGCCGGTGCCGCCAGTAATTAGAAGGGTCTTTCCTGCAAATATGCTTGAGTCCATTCTCGTTGGTCCACTTTCTCCGGGGTAAACAACATTTTGGCGAGCAATTTCCAGGCGGTATTGCTCCGCTCAAATTTCAGATCTCGATGGCTGTGGTAGCTTACGGTACGTTTAAAGGGCCCGAACCTTCTGGGGCTTAGGTGATGGCAATCTGTCTTGCCGAATCAGGCACTCGTCGTTCATGGATCACTTGCCTAAGGTAATGGCTGTCAGCTTCACATTCCCTGGGCCAGAGGCCTTCACGGCCAACTTATTTTCGCCCGGCCTCAGCATGGGAGCGCGACCAGGTGCCACGGTTCGAAGCAGAACACCGTTCCGGTCGAAGACCCGAATGAGGCCTTCTCCCCAATACTCGGCGTAATCCCCAATCTTCATCTCTCCAGGAATCGCGACCTTAACCGGCCCTGCCGAGACTTCCAAATCGTTCAACACCGCGCTTCGCTCTTCAAGTGCCTCCACTAAGCCCACCCGGCACCTTACCTCGCTCCCCTTTGCGTAACGCATCCAACGCAGGTTGAGAGCAACCACATCACCGTAGTTGAAACCGTACATGGCCATCTTGAACGGGTAGTTCGAATAGGCCGGCCTGAACTCGGCTAACATCCTATCTGTCCCAGGTTCCGGCAGGATGACTGTCTTGGAGCCCCGAAAGTCCAAATTGATGTAGTAGTCGCGATAGGTTTTGCCGCCGGCTTCCAATTGAATATTCAGGACCGCACTTTTGCCCGAGTCCACTGGCGGGCCATCAACCTCGAGTTGCACTGCCAATGCCCGGTGAGTTGTCAGATCGAGCGCCTTGGCCGGCGTACGGTCATTCGGCCCGACCATGAGCACACTGCCCTGGTCCTGCACCGCCTTGCTCAACTCGACGCGCTGAACAAGTGCGCCTGGCATGGCATCTGAAGGCGCCGGCGGTCGAATTTCAACCGGCGATTGGCTGCGCAGTAGCGTGATATTTGCTGGGTCGCCGCTTGCTGCGAGTTCTGGCGTCACTTGCAACCTGAACTTCAGCGGCTGTTCCTCATATGTGTCCGTAACTGTGGCGACTCCTGGAATAGAGATCCGTTGTGCGTCGTATCGAATCGGATGAAACTCTTTATTTCCCGTCATGTGCCATTCGCCCTGTGCCAACTGTTCGCGCACCGTCTTAGGGACCGACCCGCTTAGCCTCACTTGCTCATACTCGCCAAGCAGCTTTAACATCTCCTCAGTGCGGCCGTTCGCCTGTAGCGCAGCCAAACTTGTTTCAAGAGACACGCCCGAGTCCAGTGCCAGCATCCGCACTGCGTAATACTCTAGTTCGTCGGGGGTGGTTGCAGAATGATCCGGCGCGTCCTGCAGAAATCCTAACCAGCCTAGCTCGGCCGGCAAGAAGTTGTTGCGGTAGAAACGCCAGGAATCGGCAATCTTGTGATAATCGAGATCCTGTTTCACCGCCGCGGCGGCATAATCATCGCAAGTGCCGCGGGAAAAGATATGCCAGCTCCATTGTGTGGTGCCTGAACCCTGCACCAGCAGGTCGCGTCTCGACCGTTCCCATATCTGCGACTGCTGCACACCTAGCCAGTACCACGATGGGCCGTCCGCGCTATTCAGTTCGCCGCCGTCGAAATAGATCATGTCGAAGCCGATACGGTTGATTACTCCAGCGACGCGATCGGAAATTGTCCCCGCGAGCGGCGAACGCAGATCAGCTAAGTATGAACCATCTCTCTCGACCAGGTGTTGGACCTTCGCGCCAGCCCTGTGCACTGCAGGCTTTGTCCCCGCGAACCCCCGATCGCATTGCAGAATCTTGGCTCCCTCGATCCGCCGACAGTGAACGATCTCGTCGTCGATCACGATATCGTAGGACCCCGTTTGCAAAGAAAATCCTGCTACAGCCGAGGCCGAAGTTGCCGTCAGTCGGGTCGCCACTTCTGTCATATCCGCCGCCAGCGTTGCCTCGCCATCCTTGAGCAACCCCGGGTCCGGCTTAGGGCGGACCAACGGATCGTTCTTCCCCACAAAACTGGTCAGCATGTGCATGCCGACTTTGAGACCGGCGGCATGGCATTTGTCGACCACCCCCTTAAGGCCGGCCTCTCCGTGGGGGAAGCTCTTAAGGTTAATTGGGTACGATCCGAGTGACGTGGACCAGGTGCTCGAGTATATGAGGATGTACCGGAAGCCACCCATTTTCGCATAACGAATCGTCTCGTCTACATTCGCTTCAGTCAGGTCGGTAAAGAGGTAGCTGGTGCGTGCGTCCATCGAAAGCTTGGACCACGCACCCCCAATCATCGGAGCGGGGAGTCGGAAATCATGCTCCAGCCGCTGCACCACCTCTAGAAACCACGGTGTGGGTGCCGCGATGATCGCGACCCGTTGGCCCTGCATCGGGAACTCGGGATAGACAGATGCCGACGCGAATGGGCCTGCGGTTTCGGAATCCACTTGCTCGCTCAGCCCCATCAGGCAGATGGCAAAGTCGTCGTCCCAGTGCACGCCGAGCAGTGTGCCTGTATTCGATAAGGGAGTGCTGAGCTGCGCCAGCCTGATTTCCTCTATGCCGTCCCCTTGAACTCCTGCCAGTTCAACTACGATGTACTCCTGAGATGCGCTGATGCTGTAGTCTGCGGATACCCCTGAGACCCCGAACGTAACATGAAACAAACTACCGCGCCGCTCAACCGCCGTTGCTGAAGACAGCTGGCCACCTTTCCTGACCGCCGCAAATGGCAGTCCCGACCCCCGCAATTGCTCCTTGTTACTCTGCTTCTCGACCAAGCTGCTGGCAACGCCATCCGACCGAATCACGAGTCGCGCCATGCTGGTGTCGAATACAAAGTTCTCCGCCTTTGCGGCGTTCACTGCTGCAAAAGCTAAAGCTAACGCCCCAATAAGCCTCTTGCCGCGTAACCTTGCCATAGAGCATTCTCGCCTTGCATGTGCAAGGAATTAAAGTTGGGTTGGCCGGCTACGTCCAAACTCACCGTTGTGACTCTGTGGAAGCAGTTTGATCGAGAAGTACAGTTCTCAACAACGAGTCGCCCCTCAACGGCATTTCCCACAACTTCGAGACACGCCGCGAGAAAGGTGAACGCTCGACATATACGCCTGAACCGTAATAGGACCGTACATCGGGCCCATGCGGCTTATCGCGATTGAACGACTTCGGCTGAACCGGCACATCCTCCGAAATCAATATTTGGGGGAAATTCCGCAAATTTGCAAGGGCCTTCGTAATCTCATCGTTCGAGAGATGTTGGAGCACCTGGCGAACCAGGCATAAGTCAGCTGCCGGTAGCGGGTCCTTCGTAATATCGGCACACCGAAACCTGATACGAGGATGCTGGACCGTGCTTCTGTGATGCTCGATTAATTCCGGGACCACGTCGACGCCTGTATAAGACACGCCGCTGCCTTCCACAATCTGCCTGCCGACAGAAAAGTCACCGCAGCCCAAATCCACGATACTCTGCACCTGATGATCCCGGATGAACTTTGTAACAAAGGCACAGTATTGCTCGGAGATTGGACCGCGTGATCCTGTCCCGGAGCAAAACGGCTCCCCGTTATCGCCCCAGGCCTTCGTGAGATAGATCTTTCGAAACGTCTCGGCCACCGACATGGTGTTGTAGGTTCGATGAATCCTCGGTAACACCCAGAGCCGCACGTACACAGACTTCACCATATTAGTGAGCATTCAGTGATCTACCTTTCCCCCTGGAGCCTGACTTGAGCGCAGCCTCGAACATCGCAAGATGCTGGTTTACTGCCTCTTCTGTAGAGAACCGCCGGCCGTATCCTCGGGCGCCATTCAAGTAGGCCGCGTAAGTCTGTTGATCCATATCCACGCACGCCTGCAGCACTGCAACCCACCTTTCCCGGTCGTTCAATGAAATATCAAAACCGGCATGCACCTCACTTAACCTCAGCCATGGAGTCTCATCACTGAGGATGACCGGCGTGCCGTTCACAAACGATTCCACCGCCGCATGGCAAAAATTCTCACCCCTGGTGGGCAGCACGAAGAAATGGTGGTCGTGTAGTACCTGTGGTACGGCCGAATGGTCGAGTGAGCCGTGATATTCGACCGTGATGTTAGTTGGAAGTTGTGCCATCAGCGCCCTGCACCGTCCCCAGTACGCACTGTCGTTTTCCGCCACCGGACCAAAGAGATTGAGCCGCACTTGCCCCCGGAGCTCTCTCAGCAACTCGAGCAGGAAATGCAGATTCTTCTTCTCGCTGATCCTCGTAATGAATGCCAGCTTTACCAAACCTGATTCCTTGGCCACACGTGGCGCCGTCGCAACGATGGTATCGCTGATGTTGCAGGCGATATGGACGGAATCTGCATCCAGTCGCCGCGCTGGCGCTGCCGCAATTAACTCCGATCGCTCCCGGGGCGTAGAAACCTGCCATAGCAAGTTTTCGTGGAAACCCAGAAGTTTAGTTGAATGGCGGTAGAGGGCCTTTTTCTTTCGTTTGATCTCCATAGCCCCAGGAGAGAACTCGCCCCGCGCTGCGAGCAGCATGGGAGTGTTTCCAAGTGCGCCCCCACGGCGGAGCAGCACCATGATCCTGGTGAACACGTCCTGAAACGAGTTCAGGGAAATGATATCGGGCCGTACCTCGCGAGCTGCACGAAGAAGAATTCCTGGCCCCACTGAGGAGCAATACAACACCCGAGCGTTGCCCACTCGATACCACCTGTTTGGTATCACGCCAGGATAGCTCTCCGTGTCCGTGGCGTCTCTGTCTCTCGTCACCACATAGAAGTCAAAATGAGAGCTGAGGTGGGCCACCATATTCGCGATGGAACGAATTGGGCCACCAGACTTGTATCCAGGCAGATAGCTCGCCGTGCAAACCAGCACGCGTTTACGTTCTCTGCAACTGCTTATGGGTGCATCGATTTCTTCTATCTGCTCGACCGATAGCGTCATATACCTTCATCCCTCCCGACCGTCGCCCCGATGAACTCGCCCAGTAACCGCTCGCGCCCGTACTCGCGATGAATCTGATGGTGCAACTCCCATGGAGAATGCTCCCGCAGTTCGCCCACCAGGTATTTGCGAAGCACGTCAGCGATATCCTCTGCCTTCGCTGACTGTGCCAGCCACGACGAATCGAATTTACGAATCATCTCCGGAATCGCTCCCACCGGCGTTGCCAATACCGGACGCCCTGCCGACAACGCCTCCAGCGCAATCAATCCAAAACACTCCAGTTCAGCGGTGGGCAGGACGAAAGCGTCGCACGCCGCGTAAGCCAATGGCAAATCGCGATCCTCCAGTCGCCCAAGAAACGTGATCGTGTCACCCAGGCCGAGCGCACTGGCCTGCTCCTCCAGCCTCCGCCGCAATGGCCCGGTCCCCCCGATCGCCAAATGAAACTCGAGTCCCTCCTCCAGCAACTGATGACTTGCTTTGAGCAACCGGTCCAACCCCATCCGGGACACAAGCCGGCGCAGTGTGAACAGGGTCGGGCGATCGGTAGGCCATCCCAGCTGCACCTTCGCTCCCTCTCGATCCTCCACGGGAACGAACCGCGAAGTGTCCACCCACCCTGGGATCAACCGCATCGTCCGGGCGAGTTCCCTTCCGTGTATTTTGCCGACGCAGTCGATGGTGTATTGTGACAGCGCTGTAATAACACGCGACCGGCGCAGGCATGCCGCCTCGATGCGGTTAATCATTGCCAATCCAGCCGGGCTGGTGATCCTCCTTAGTAAATTGGCGTGTCTCCAAACGATAGCCATTTCCATTCGTGCAGGAGAGTGAATGGTGTAGCAGGAATGTACCGTACTACCGTAGAAATCGAGCGCCGCTAAGTATGAAAGCGGGGCGTGCCCATGGACCGTATCCACCCGGGGTAAATGCCGTCCGAGTACACCAGCGGCTGCCCTCTGATGACCGGAGCCGCGCGACGGATCCCAAGGCGCCACCGTTGCTGGAACATATCGTAGAAGGTGAATTCCATCCCGCAACTCGTACTCTGGGAGCGAAGGCTCTCCCGGTGCTAGCACCCAAACGTCCTCCCCGCCATGCATAAGTTCGACAGCCTCGTCGAAGGCCACTCTCGCCGAGCCAGTCGGCCTGTCCCAAAAATGGGCAATTGTAGTAACTAGGATTGTCATAAAGCTGTTAGTTCGCGTACCTTGCAGTGTGCGGGGAAGATACCGACCTACCATAAATGACGTGTGCCGTAAGCACCACTACGAGGCCGATCTGAATCACTCCAGCGATGAGGGCGACCGTGTCCTCTTCAAGATTAATCAATGGCATCAGCATCGAGACGTAGATGAACAGCTCTTTTTCCGCGTGATCCCCGCCGCCCCAGTTCATGTATAGTTGCAAGCACATGCCGTAGACGAACATTCCCACCACAACCCCATACGATCCGTACATGGAATAGAGGTCCCCGACCGGCGTCACAGCTGACGATGTCGTGGATGGACGGCCGAGCGCGACGCTTAGTCGCGAACCCTTATCGAGAACCGGCTTATCCTTCCATACAAATCTTGGGACTAGCGGGTAGAGTGGCGCCAACCATATCTTCTCATCGCCATTCAACAGCGAAGGGTCGGGGAGGCCGATTATGTCGTGAACATAAGTGAGAAGAGAGAGACGGTCAGTGGCCTGATCAAAGCTCTTTCCAGCTTCCTCACTTGTTGAGGCACGTGACAAAACCACGTCATCAAAGGATTTCTCAAGAACCACTTCCTGTCCCGCCACGGTGTTAACCTGAGTACGATATCCGTTGTTCAGATTATTTCGATATGCAACCACGAACGGATAGATCAAGACCAGAAGCAAAGGCAACAATAAGCCCGATCGAGGAATTCTCCCTTTCGTAATGCCATATACAAGCAGCAGGCAAAGAAAAGGTTTTAGGAGTTCGCTCTTCATCCCCGAGATCGCGCCAAAGCCCAGCGAGAATATAAGTGAGAGCCAGAACACAACCTTAACGAATGATTCTGTGGATGGCTTCCCAAACACCTCGATGGCCGAGACCACGAGAGCTGCATTCAGCAGGTTTCCCAGGAAGGTCAACCACTGCATGATCGCGAAGGAAGATTCTCGCAACCCCGAATCGGCAGTATACGAAAACAGGCCGGTTTTCCACATCACTATGTTTCCAGCCAAGCCCAGGCCGAGCATTGCCGCGCTCATGAACGCGACACGGCTGGACGTATGGCGCACCCGCGGAACAAATCGTAATGCCGTCTCCTTCATGAATGCCAAACTCGCGATCCAGAAAGCGACAAAGCCAATCAGGGTCAGAAACATCGCGTGAACATAAGTGGCGTCTACCAGGTCATCCCCCGCGGAAAACCGCCAGGCTGGTATGCAGATGAATTCAATCAGAGCCCGGAGCGTCAAAAGCACCGGAACGCTGCACCACGCCAGCCCCTTCAGTCCGTGCAGGCCAAGGTACCCAATGGCGAGCAGGACGAACCATCCTGCAGCTGCATCGAGCGCAAATGATTGCGACCCGCCGCCCAGGAGGGCGGAGAAACTCCATATCCCGCAGGGCAAACCGAATGCCAGCATCCCTAAGGGAACCCATTCAGAAGCGCCGGCGTTAGGGTTGATCGATTTGTGAATATGGGCTTTCATTGGTCGGTTCGACCTTCGTGGGTCAACATCACGTTTAAAGTCCGGCTAGAGTCATCTGTGGACTTCCAATATCGCAGTGTTCGAAATGCCATCTAAGGATCTCTGACATGCGATTGTCGTATGAATACGCCGGTACACACCGCGCGTGACCAGCCCGTGCAATCCCTTCTCGCTCTGTTGGGTACGCAAGGTAGTAATCAATCTTTTCGGCTAGTTCCTCAACACAATCGAAGCAAGCTATTTCCGCGTACTCCTTATAGAGTTCCAGGACCTCGGCATTCCGCTCGTGTAGCATAAAGCCCCCTGTCGCGGGGATAGTATAGGTACGACTCGTCGTCCGATCGGCCGATGAGGCCCCTGTCACGGGACCATTCATCAGTGCAAGATTGATTCGCGCACACTGAATCGCCCTCGGATAGCGTTCCCCGAGAAGCGGAAAGCCCTTGAAGTATCTACGCACCACCGTCGATTTACAGCGCTCTGCCCAGTTCATACCCCATATGCGTAAATTCAGATTCGGGCGGAGACGAATGAGGGCTTCAAGATAGTTCTCTTTATATCGTGAGTGGTGTGCAATGAAACTTACATCGCATTCGTAGTCCAACATATCCCTCGCATCGAGTTCCATCGGCCGGTGTAGCTGCTGATCGTAGCCATGCGGCAGGAATTGGGCAGCCTTCAGATCAAGTCTCTTGGCCACGTCGGCATACCAAAATGGTTTCGTATAGAACACGCAATCGTACTCAGGCAAGGAAAGTGGAAGCCATTTTCCATGGTTGAAGGCGGAGGTATCAGGGTAATAGTTGTAAAGTGGAATTCCGTTGGCCCTCAACGACTGCAGAGTACGCTTGTAGATGTAATTTCCCTTAAATACCACCGCGATATCGGGCCGAAAGCTCTCTGCCGTTCTCAGGATGGAACGGTTTAACTCATCAACAAGTCTGAACCACCACAAGCGCCGGGCAACCCTGGAGGTAAATCGGCTGGCATGGGGGATGAATGTTTGATTATCGATATCAAGAACATCGCATCCCAACCTCCTCAAAGCTTCCGCACAGGATCGTGCATTGCTGCCATACCAGTTGTCGCCGATAAACAAAATCCTTAGCATGTCAAATTCCGCCTTGCAACGGCTCCTCTAGTTATCTACTGCGACCATTTCCTTCGGATGATGAATTGCAGAAAAAGTTGGGGGGTGGTTTTCCTTGAAGAACAATGGCTCCCATCGATCCCGCGCGACGCGGCTAAATCTTTCAACCACATGCCAGGAAAACTCGGCCGCCCCGAGAATGAATAGCAGGCTCCATGGGAGGGTCGCCAGCCGGCTGGGATTGTCAGGATGTAGAAACCACGTCTGCCAGATGTAGATGCTGTAGGAGATAAGACCGATGTGAACTATCGGACCCCAGTTCAGCAAGCGTCCGGGACTGCTCTTTGGGTTCCGAATACACCAAATGAGGAAGAAGACGACGCAGAACCCATCCAGCGTCTGACCTACCGTAAGGAAGTAACCGGGTCCCAGGCGGATTCTCAAGTAATTTGAGATGAGCAGAAACCATACCGGCAGTATCCAGACACACTTCTCCACCCGGTGGTAGATCCTTTCCCATCGCATCTGTTGCTGCCCGAGTGCCGCCCAGCAGCCGAACATGAGGGCATCCATTTGAGCCGGCAACATCATATATATGAAATGGCGCTTTAGCTGATTGCTAATGATCACAAAGGTGACCAGTCGAAATATGGGCGCGCAGATTATCAACACCAGCGCGAGGCTCTCTGCACTGCTCTTCCCTTTCCGCGTCAACGTGAGAAGCAGCAGGACTGGCCACAAGAGGTAGAACTGCTCTTCAATACAAAGTGACCAGAAGTGTTCGAACATGAACTGATGCGACTTAAGATCCAGGTTCCGCGTAAACGTCAGCGCTGTGAGCACTTCGCGCGAGTGAGGGTGCAAGCCCGAGAAGGATGCTGAGAGAGCAACAAATGCAATATAGAAGTACAGGGGAGGAATGATTCGAAATGTGCGTCTGTAGTAGAAGCGGGCCAGATTGATGGACGAACTCTTCTCATGTTCTCGCAAAAGCAGCGTAGTGATCAAAAAACCGCTGATGACGAAGAAAATGAAGACTCCATACCCGCCATTTCCAACGAGGCGCCACCACGGATTGATATGCGTTCGCGCTGCAATTCTGTTAAAGATATGCCCGGCGATGACGAGAGCTATGGAGAAGGCTCGAAATCCATCAATGGATGGTATACGCTTCACAACTCTCCCGGCAAACACGCGTTAAAGGTTGATGATTCTTGGTACGACCGGAGGGTCTCAGCAGATTGGAGGAGTTAAGGTTTTCGTAGCACGTAAACTCCTTTAACCTTCAAGATCCTTCTTCTGCATGCCGCCCGCGGCCACCCAGTAGAACCCTAAGACTGAGCCCGAGGAGCCGGTGTGCCAGTACTAACATGACCACGAAGCTGATCGTGTATGC
This sequence comes from uncultured Acidobacteriaceae bacterium, assembly GCA_963721125.1. GTDB lineage: Bacteria > Acidobacteriota > Terriglobia > Terriglobales > Acidobacteriaceae > PALSA-350. Next base: position 2,565,689 of record CAVRHZ010000002.1, read on the forward strand.
AATCGATGAAACGATCGCGGCCCCGATGTATCCATAGCGGGGAATCAACAAGTAAAGACCGATAGCTGTCACGGCCATGCTTATCCCCTCAGCACAGGAGGGCAGCCCTGGCCTGCCCAGGGCGCTCGCTCCGTTGTAAAGCACTTGGTTCAAGCCAATCATCAGCGCCCCGGGCAACAAGATGCGGCAGGCCAGAATCGATCCATCGAACGTTCTTCCAAAGACCAGGCGGATCAGGAAGGGCGCAACCGCGAAGAGCACGCTGCAACAGAGCAGTAACCAGATCAGCGATGCCCGGAAGGACGTCCCAATTGTTGCCACAGTGCCCTCATGGTGCTGGCTCGACCCCCTCGAAAAGGTCACGATCCCGGCCGCCTGCGGAAATACTGTCACGGCCGTTGAGAGCGTCACGGCAACGGCGTAGAAGCCCAACTGTTGCGGCGGAACGAACAATGATAGTAGAAGCTGGTCAATCCTCTGATTGAAATAGTTCGTCAGGTTCGTGGCTTGCGTACGGTAGCCAAAATTGATGAGGCGGGGAATGGCCGAGGAATTCCATCGCATTCGTGGCTCGAGGACGACCCACACCAGGGATGAGCCCAGCGCCAGCGCCACAACGTATCCGCAAAGGTTGGAAAATACTACTGCTTTCAGGCTGCCTCGATGCGCTAACCAGAGCCCTATCAGCCCCACAAAGTATGTGAATGGCGCCGTGACCCGGATCAGGTTGAATCGCAATGAGTCTTGCTTACCCTGAAAGAGATTTGCGGGATATCCACTCAGAATTACCGCCGGCGTGAGTAGTACGAAGATGATTCCCAAGTGCCGTACCTCTGGGGAATACTTCGCCAGCGCAAAAGGAACGATCGATAGGCCAATAACGATGGAGAGAACACTCTGGATTAACCCGATGACCGTGGTCGCGGTTGACACCTCGGATACCGTGAAGACCTTCTTACCTATTAGGAACGCGATCCCCTGGTTGATCCCTAGGGATAGCAGGGTGGCAATTCCTAGTGGCCACACTATGATGGCAGCGTATTCACCTCGGCCCACTGGTCCCAGCATCCTGGCCGACACGATGCCTGTCAGGACTCCCAGTCCAAGTATGAACCCCTGTCCCAGCACGGTCGAGGCATAATGCTGTAGGAATGCACGCTTAATCGCAGTCGGCGGCGAATACGGTATGGTCTCAGAGGTGGACATCGACTCTCTTATCCGATCTCTAGTGCGTGCTCTCGCGGGAGTGGTTCGGCAGCTTTGTTAGACGCGGGCGCATAATTTCTGCAAACCAAACGTCGTCGTCAGATACGAGCCCGTGAAGCCAGGTTCGTGCCAAATCCCAAAGGGGCGTATGAGGTCGTATTATCGCCGTGGCCTTGGTACTACGACCCAATAACCATGAAATTGCTTAGTGAATTGCAACGGCGTAGATGGAGGCTGAAGCCGCTGAGGCCATGATGGCGGATCCGTTGCTAAAGATCGATTTGATCTCGCTCGTCGGCACATACAGTACATCCGTGGCTCGCAATTGCACCTCAGCGCTTTGCCCGCGAATCAACTTTTTATAAGGGAGTGCAATTTCCGCTTGCGAGCCATCGGCATTCCGACGTAGCAGGTAGATCGTCCCAGTCTTCGCGACCGGCGCAGTCCCATTCGCAAGCGAGATGGCTTGGAGCACACTGAGTGTGCCCTCTTCCTGCATCACATAACCGCCAGGTCGAATGACCGCGCCCAACACGTACACGATACCCGCCCTCCTGACTAGCACCGTGTCACCAGGATTCACAATTGCCTGCTTGACGGCATCTGGATCGGTGGCGCGAGAGTAATGCACCAAAGTCGACTCCGCGGTTGAGTTTCCATTGGCGCCGCTGTGCGTGATCTGGATCTCATTTCCCGCCGTCATTGTAGTGCCGCCCGCAAGCGCCAAAACATCGACCAGCGTGCGCGGAGCCAGCAATGGGTACTTGCCTGGACTGGTCACTTCTCCCACAATCGTCACTTCAGGAGCGGTGTACTCCAGCACGGCAAGATTAACCTGAGGATCTTTCAGAATCTGCTCGTCCAGCAATTTCTTCCGGATTTGAATTCTTGCCTGAGAGACAGTTCCGCCAGCGACATGCATCGTTCCTAGTATGGGCACATCGATATCGCCGTTCTGGTCGATGCGGAAAGCTCCCGCCATGTCAGCGTCGTCGAGAACGTTCAAGCTCAGGAGAAACCCAGGAGCCAGCGTTAACTTTGCAAAATCCTCGGGTACCATCATCAACGCGGCGTTTTGCATTGCGGCTGCGGCATCGGACCGGCCTTGGCCTGTTGCCGGAACAGACGAGGTTAGGGTCGAGGAGCCATGCATCTGCTGACCAGGAATCTGCTGTGTGCCCACCTGGGCGATACCTGGCTCGTTAAACGAGATCAGAAGAGCGGCCGCGACAAGCGACGTATGCAGTAGTTTATATCTCATATAGATTCTTTTTCGCCATAGTAATGGCCATAGTACTCATACCCATAGTCGGCTGCCCTTGTGTCCATTCGATTCAGCACAAACCCGATCACCGGCATTCGGTTACGTTCGATGAGTTCAGCCGCACGGGCAAGCTGCGGCCTGGTGACGACACCCGCCTGAGCAACCCAAACGGCGGCGTCTGCCTTCGCCGAGATGGCAACAGCATCCGTCACAAGCAGAGCCGGAGGACTATCGATCAGGACAATGTCATAGCGCAAGCGTAATTGTTCCAGCAGCTCGTCGAAGGCCGTGGATCCCAGGATCTCGGAAGGCATGGGAGGGCGGGGACCCGCCGGCAGGACGTCCAGCTCAGCCAAATGCACTCCGTGAAGAATCGCCTCGTCACTTTTCAGAGAACCGGTTAAAACGTTGCTGAGGCCGGCTTTGTTGGGAACATCCATTACGTGCTTTATACGCGGACGGCGCATGTCGGCTTCTATGATGATTACCTTCTTATTATGCTGCGCAAAGGCAACCGCCAGGTTCATCGTCAAAGTGGTCTTGCCCTCCCCGGGAATGCAGCTTGTAATCAGGATCGTCTTGGGCCCGCCAACGCGGGAGAGCATGATGGAAGTGCGCAGCGCCCGGCAAGCCTCCGCGGCGCCGGAGTTGGGATCGCTCAGCATCCTGATCGGACTTGCAATAGCGAGTTCCTTGACTGCGGTCTTGCGCTTGTCCGGGAGCAATGGCGCCCCATAGGTCCGGACCTGCTCTCCAAAGGTCGGGATGACACCTATCACGGGTTTTCCGGTAATTTCCTCTACTTCCAGAGGAGTGGTCACCGTCCTATCGAGGTTATCGGCGGTGAACGCAATCGCAAGCCCAATGAAGACCCCGAATAGGGTTGCGAGGGCTACGTTGTTCAGAGGTTTCGGCCGGACGGGAATGGATTGCGACCGCGCGGGATCCACGATTGTTATATTCGTGGCCTTGATGCCCGCGGAAACATTCGCTTCCTGCAGCTTGGTATAGAGGTCTTCATAGAGCTTCTTGCGTGAGAAAGCTTCCTGGCTCAGCACTGCGAATTGAACAGTCTTCTCGTTGAGCTTGCTTGCCGCTGTCTGCTGCTGATCGAATTGCCCGCGAATTTCACTTTCGGTCTGCTGAGCCAAATGAAAATCGACCTGTGCGCGCTTGATAATCTGCTGCAATTCTTCCTGGATCTGGTCATCGAGCGCGTGAATCTGGGTTTGTATCTCCTTGAGGTGACGGTTATTCGGCCCGTATGTTGTCGCCGCATCTGAAAGATTGATCTTGAGTTGACTTTGCTGCTGCCGCAACTGTTGCAGGTTCGACAGGCCGCCACCCTGGGTCAGGACCATCGAGTTGCTTTGCGATGCTAATGGATCGTTTCCCAGACCAAGAATCACGTCGGCACTTCCGGTGTTCGCGAGCCGAGCGATTGCTTCTTTTTCAATGCGATTCGCCTCAGCCACAGTCAACTCGGCGTTCAACGCGTCAAGCTTCTGAATCACGACACTGTGAATCTGCCCCTCGTTTCCCATCGATTCATTTCCGGGACCAGTAGGCATCATCATGCTTAAGCTCAGGATCCCGGTCTCCTTTTCAAAATCGGTGAGCTTCTTTTCCGATGCCTCTACATTGGCCTTTAGATCCGACAATTGCTTCGTCAACCAGTCCGACGCCTCAGTCGATGCGTCGTAGTGGGACTGGAGGTACTGATTCTTATAGCTCTCGATTAACGCATTCGCAATCTCCGCCGCTTGCTTCGGATCGTGACTCTCGTAGGTAAGCTGAATCAAGCGGGTTCCGCGGATCGGCTGCACCGTCAAATGGGACCCGAAAATCTTCAACAATCGAGTCCGTGTCTGTGGCGCTTGTTCGAGAGGCAACCCCTGCTCCGACGCCAACTTCCGAGCCTCGCCGCCCTTCGCGGCAAACGGAGGCTGGGAGGCTAACTTGAGCCGCTGAATCACTGCCAGGGCCAGCGAGTCGCCCTGAAGGATAGCAGTCTCCGTCTGTAGATCTGTCAGAAGACCTTCTCCACCCGGCATCATCTGCTGCGATAAATCGCCATCGCCTAGCCCTAAATCCAAGGAGCCAGTGCTGTTTTTATTCAACTCGATGGTTGCGGTCGCCCCATAGGTGGGTCTCATTATCAACGTCATCAAAATGGCCAGTAACTCGCAGATCACAATCGAACCAATGATCCATTTGCGGCGTTTCTTCAATACCCGCATGAGATTCTGGAGCGCATGGGTATTTGCGGATTGATGATGGGCGGATGCCACCATAGAATTCATAGGTGTCTCGCTTCTTGCTTGGGACATAGAAGATTACTCAATCGGCATCCTGAAGCAGGAGCCTATTCGTTTATGAAGCTGTTTATTGGCTTCAAGAGAGGATTCCGGTTCGCCGGTTCACAGCCGCGCTGGGAAAAACCAGCATGCCGTCGGGAGTGCAGGATTGATAGAAGAAAGGGTTGGGAAACCCTCGACTCCGAGTTTTGTCTCAGAACGCTCTACTGCATCAGTGTTGCCGGCCTAAGCGGCGCTTGGTGCGCATCGATCTTAACTGCAGCAGGGTGATTCACCTTTACAGGTAAGGTCTGAGTTGTCGTAGCAGCCATGGCGCTCTTCAGAAGCTGGGCGCCCGGGTTGTAGTCCGGAATCAACTCTTTCAAGTACAACACCAAACGCGGAACATCCTTCCGTTCGAAGATCAGGCGCAGTTCCTCCAAAGCGACATCCATCACTTTAACGTCTGCCGAGAATGGAGACAGATAACTGCGAATCTTCGCATGCGAAGTAGGCACTAGATACTCTTCATGGAGGTTTAGCTCCTCATAGAGCTTCTCGCCCGGACGCAGGCCGGTAAATTCAAGCTTGATATCCCGATCGGGCTGCAATCCGGAGAGCAGAACCAGGTTGCGGGCAAGGTCCACGATCTTTACCGGTTCGCCCATATCCAGGACAAAGATCTCTCCACCTTTTCCAATGGAGAAGGCTTGCAACACGAGCTGAGTCGCCTCAGGAATGGTCATGAAGTATCGACGCATTTCCGGGTGAGTAATCGTAACCGGGCCACCTGCCGCAATCTGCTCTTTGAATATGGGAACAACGCTCCCATTGCTTCCCAGAACATTCCCGAAACGCACGGCCACAAAACGCGTGCGGCTTTGCTTCTGCAGCGCACGAATCACTAACTCTGAAACGCGTTTGGTTGCGCCCATCATGCTGGTGGGCCGAACCGCCTTGTCGGAGGAAATCATGACGAAGTCTTCTACCGCACAGTCAATCGCGGCCCGTGCCACATTCCATGTTCCGAAGATATTGTTCTCTACCGCGGCGAACACGTGCCTTTCCATCATGGGTACGTGCTTGTATGCGGCAGCGTGGTAAACAATCGCCGGCTTATACCTCTCCATAGCCTGCTGCACGTTCTCAGGGCGCGTAATATTGCCAATCTCCGGGTAAAACGTCAGCTCGGGAAACTTGTTGTGCAACTCTCTGTCGAGCTGAAAGAGCGGAGTTTCCGCTTCGTCAAAGCCAACCAGAGCATCCGGATCGAATCGGGCAATCTGCCGGCATATTTCCGAGCCGATCGAACCCGCCGCGCCGGTCACCATGACCACCTTTCCCTGGATACGCTCCCTAATCCTCTGCTGGTCCAGATGCACCGGCTTTCTTCCCAACAAATCTTCCACGGCGACATCCCGGATTTGCTTGCCCAATTCTGTGCCGTGAATGATCTCCTCCAAACCGGGGACCATCTTGTAATCAATCTCGGCATCAATGGCGAACTGCAATATCCGGACGAGTTGCGCGCCGGTAGCGGAAGGCACAGCGATCAGCAGTTTCTCGACTTCGTACTTCCTGGCTAGCGCTCCGAGCGCTTCTCCAGTGCCCAACACTCTCTTGCCGTGGAAGGTTAAGCCGACTTTGCGGGGGTCGTCATCAATCAGGCCCACAACCCAGGTCTTTAGCGACTGGTTTTCCCGAAGTTCACGGGCAAGCGCCAGTCCTGCCGCGCCGGCTCCATAGATAAGCGTCTTTGTCCGGCCGCCGTAACGCTTATGACTTCCCGTCTTCGCAGTCATGGCCAAGCGGACCGCGAATCGTGCGCCTAAGGTCAACGAGCATGAGATCAACCACTCCAGGATATAGATCGAGCGCGGGATCCCCGGGTGCTCCAAAAGAATGATGATCACCCCAGCAACGATGGAGCCCACGGAGTTTGCCAAGCCGATCCGCACCGCCTCATCGAGAGAGGTGTACCTCCAGTAGCCACGGTTTACTGCTCCAAAAAGGAACACAGCCGACTTGGCTATCGCCCATATATAAATGGCCTCACGCATCGAATGTACATAGACAGGGGGCACGGAACCATCGAAGCGCAGTTGGAAGGCGAGGAGCCCACATATAGTAAATGCGGCCAAATCCATCACAGACGCAAGAAGCCAACCGGGAAAGCGCTCTGGTTTACCTGCTGGTAGAGAGAACACGGGCATTAGAAAATCTCCATGGAAGGTTTCGGTTTCGATAGTCTTTGTGGTGGATCAGCAGGCAAGAAGGCGAGTCATCTTCTATACAACCATCTGCAGAAGGAGAAGCCATCCGCACAGTAAAAGTCGGGGGGACCGGCCGTGCGCACCGGTGATTCAAATCTGACGTTGAGCGCTGACTCCGGCAGTGGCGTTGGCCCGAGTGCATGCATTGGCCGAGCCCAATCAGGCAGCTTCGCCGGCCGACCGTTTCGCTGATAGGTCGGCATTTGCGGGAGCAATAAGCTCAAGCGCACTGCTTTCGATATCCAATGCGACACTCTTCCCAATCAGGTCCAGCGTCACGATAAAGCGAAGACCATTCGCTTTTCTCTGCACAACCCCAACAATCCCTTCCAACGGTCCTGCGTTGACTCGAACCTTATCCCCTGCCGTTAGATACGCATGGGGCTCAATGGCTTTGAATTCCATAATGCGTCGCAGTCGCTCCATCTCGCTGTCCTGGATCGCTACTGGGCCTGCGGCGTTGCCTACCGTGCTCAATACGCCAGGCAGCCTCATCAGTGGACCGTGATCGTCAGGGGACAACTGCACGAAAATGTAGTTGGGAAAGAGTGGCATTTGAAGATCGACTGTCGTGCGGTTCTTCCAGGATCGCCGCCAGGTATAAAGCGGAAGGAAGTGCTCGATTGCAATCCGTTCGCAATGGGCAGCTACGCGCTTTTCATGCCGCGACATTGTGTAGACCGCATACCATTCGCGTCCGCCGTCTCGCGCATCAGCTATGACGTCCCCTCCGGGATCTCGTTTGCGCGCAGCTTCGCCATTCTCGCTTAGCAAGTGATTCTCCTCATTTTCCGATCTGGAATTCGTTATTCAGTTTGGTGCGGCGGTGCCAAACCCGGTAGCTGCTTGCCTTAGGACCGAGCACCCATCAATGACCGCACAACGCACACGGCTCAGCCTGACAAACGAGCAGTACACAAAACCAAGGACTCAAAACTTTTCGTCATCGTCATGATTACCGTCGGGGGGCACTTTAGTGATACCTCTTCGACACACCGAGTTTTATACACTCGAGTTACCTTTACCTATAACACTTACGTCGTACCAGCTAAGTATGTGGCGTACACGAGATACATGTATTCCGCCTTATCAACGCTAAGTTGTTTAATGGTTCTGGCTACCGGCTATCATTATGTTACCGCCCTTGTTTCCTATAAGCCACAGCCTAGGGTAGGTGTTCCGTATGCTCCTTAACACCTATGCCCTGATCTACCACCCCTCCGAAAGGTCTGTAATAATCCCTACATATCTTGCCTCAAGCTCGTATAAGCATCCCAACAATCACGACCCTCTTCGGTCCAGCTTAGAAGGAAGCGAGCTGCTGTTCTCTTCTGTGATTGTTGCTTATTGGTCACGGGCATGGGTAACTTTGCCAAGTGATCGTTCTCTCCATGCGCCCATGTTCAACCAGCTACTTCGAAGGAATAATAAATCCCCAGTGGAACTCTCTAATTACTGTTCGTATTCCTTCCCAGAGGAAGGATCGCCTGCCGACGGCAACTTTAGTTATTGCTTCGCAATATTCATACCTGGACAGATCAGTTCATAACTATTGCAGCTGCACTCATGTTGTTGTAGTTGCGGCAACTTATCCGGCCTTCTATCATGCGCGGACTCACGAACGTCCCCCAAGAGTGGCGTAAAATGACGCTAGCTGCTGGTAGCATCTCGTAGGCCGAGAGCCCTCAGGAAAGTTAGCCTTGCCAAATTTAGCCGTCGCTTGGCGTATGAGCCACGGGGAGCGTGAGGTCGTTCACCGGTCGCCTGCAGGCCGCTTCCACCCTAAACTGCTGATATACCAGTGCATAGACGCGCCCTTCGCTGCGCCGTGTTTCCTATAGGTAACAGCCACCGAATGACCGCGACGACAATCTCCGTATCTGTAAAGAATCTAACTTAGGGACCTGCTCCTCTCCATGAAAAGAAGACCGCCCGCCACTTCGAGCCCTTGCACAGGCTCAGCCCGATCCATACAAGACCAGGGAGTGCGCGATCCGCTGGTCGTAGCTCATACCATTCTCAACTTGCGGACGGGAATGCCCCATTTACGTTCCGAGCCGCAAAAACTGGGCGGAAGACGAGCGGTTTTCAGGGCTTCATGGGGGCGTGGGTTCGCTAAGTGCGATGAATCTCATTGGTCCTGCAGAACGCTAAATCCAACGTGCGAAGTCGTCGACACTAGGGTCGAGAACTCTATTCACCTGGTTACACGGGATCGATGATATGACCAACCGAAACTCGGGTATTTAGGCGCCATGGCAGCCAATCGCGAGGAATATGTGAGTCCGGACTGAATATGATACTGGCGCTTTCTTTGTCTTTCAAATCTCCACTGGTCGACCTTTTCTTTACTCAGCGGGTCCTCCACGCACTGGTGGTGGTCGCCTACCTGTTGTTTTTCTCTATCGGGTTTTTGTTCCTAGCTACTGTAGTTGTGCACAGATACCGCGCATCCGCCATGAAGCACAGACGATAAGGGCGGCCCGGACCTCTGGCGAAGGAGAGCGACATGACCGCGTGTTGCCGAGAATGCAATTATTGGGGTAATACTCCTGACCGCAGACTTCCAGGCACATATGCGAACTGCAACCTCGTCGAAGGTCCTGACGCGCCTTTCAACAGCCTTGCCTATATTGAAACTCCGGGAACCGTCCTCGTGACGCGCGCAGACTACGGATGTGTTCAATTCAAGCCCATAAGGTATATTTCGTTGACCAACGCACAGACTACTGTCCAAAAAACACCCTGAAAGACTCGCGTTTGGGAACATTTGGGGGCCGCATTGGGAAGAAACTACGATGCCCGGAGTGGCTAGAGACGGCCCGTCCGACGGCGGGAGTCGCGCCGCCCAAGAAGGAGGGCGGAGGACGACGAGAAAGCCGCGCCAGGGGCGGAGAAAGCCAGTGCGGTCCCTCTATCTCGCCACCTACTCATCCTGAAACCAGGGGATCAGCTTAGATACTCACCGAAGGCGGTTAGGTTGCCTGCCCTTCTGCACTGAAAAAGATGCAGCGGAAGTCTTGCGCACCTTTGAAGGCGGTTCATCGGCACAACGTACCCAATCGCCGGCTCGCTCTCTGATCGGAGCAAGAGCCGTTCGCACGCGGGCTAATCGGCCAAACAGAGAAATCTCTGGCGGGGGCGATTGAATACCGCCGCAGTTGCTCAAGTGGCACTCCAATAGCCAGGCTCATGCGGCTAGGTCTAAGTAGTAGCAACCTCCGATCCTCAATTGCTAACATAGTTCCGCTCCAGGGAGCCAGTTAGGATACAGGCCGCGTCCATTTCGACCCATTAGGTCTTGAACACCACCATCCAACCGGCTACAATTTGCACTGTAGTGTTTAGGATCGCATTCGCTTGTCTGATCTTCCAAGCGAGAATAGGGTCTGCAGTTTAACCAGCTCAAGCAACCCTTGTCGGAGGTTCAGCAGTGGAAAGGATTGGTGCCAAACTTCATGCTGTCAGACAGAAGTGGGGACTAACCTTACGTGAAGTAGAAGACCGAAGCGTCCGGCTCGCTGAGGAGTGGGGCAATCCCTCTTTTCGCATCTCCGCCAGCTGGCTGGCTCGCATCGAACGGGACGATCGCGATCTTTCCGCGTCGAAATTGATCGTGCTAGCTGTCATTTTTAGCATACCAGCTGACCAACTATTGGCCTTGTACCCCGGGGGCAATGGCAGCACGCCGAACTATGACAGGGTCTCTAGCCCTAATACGACCCTTCTGCTGACCGATGGGCTCCTGGCTGACCAGGCAAGGTCCTGGCTCCCAGAAGATATAATCTCCCAGCCGATTCCTGAGAGGACAACGCTTCTCCCGCCCGAGGATTATTTACCCAGCCATTATCGCTACGGCGTCCTTGGTGAACAGGACAACCCTCTTGCTCCGATGATTCGCCCGGGAAGCTTCCTTTTTATCAACACTCAACGGCGGGCCATCGCACACCGCCGGGAGTGGACAAACGAATTTGACCGCCCGGTCTATTTCCTTCTCACTCACAGTGGTTATATTTGCGGCTGGTGCGATCTCGATAAAGAGGCGGAGTGGTTAACCCTCGTTCCACATTCCTTGTCTTATGCTTCCGCCACCCGCTGGAGATACAGGAAAGAGGTTGAAGTCATCGGCCGGATTGCCGCGGTGCTTCAGCGCCTGGAGGAGGTTCAGCCTAAGGCTCGCGCTTGACGGCGCAGTCTTCATTCAAGATCGGCCTCCCCCCCACCTACGCCCACTTGAATGGGGGCCGGCAATTCGCTTACAGGGCTTTTTGCAAGTCGGCGAACATGGGCAGGTTCCTATACCGAGGTAGAGCGAGAACATATCGCGTCATAAGATAATACGCTACGGCAGCCCGCTGGGCATTCATAAGAATAGAACTCTCCAGCTGACCCGACTTTGCAGCGCTCCTCAACCTTTCTACATGCCACTCAATCTCCCGGGCGCTGAGACGCAGCTGCTCTGCAACAACGAGCGCCTCCGGATACCATTGCTGTACATAAAACGCCATATCGATCAAGACGGTACAATTCGATTCCAACGCCTCAATACCGTTCCAACCACCGATGAGTTTCCATACCTCCGCTGACTCCAGCGTCGCGCTGGTCTCATCCTTCCTGTGATTTCCAGTTTCATCAATAACGTCCAACGCAATTCGCGCAATTGCGGCCCGGTCCACAAAGGTCAACCGGTTTAGTAGGCCTTCCCAGGTCGATCGAGAGGATCTGCGCGCGCGAAGATAGTAGTGTGCCCCAATCGCAGCAAGAAAGACAAAGAGTAGGACAGCACCAGCGAGGAAGTCAATTGTGCGGAGGCTCACTAGCCACTCCGCGAGCGAAGGCTTTGGAGCCGCGATACAGCCAGTACTTGCAAAGCAGACAGTTCTCTGTACATTTGGTCTGACAGCTCCCGGGGTGGTGGCGCATCCTGCCAAAGTGCAACATTCCAATATGCTGCGCAGGCGATATACACGGCAATTCTAATATGGGCCAGATCGTCGAACAACGCCTGATTGTTCTGGCTCAACCCGAAGTAATTATGCCCTGTTTCAATGAGGAAATCGACCACGGAATATGCCCCTAACCCTTGGCATATTTTCGCGACATGAGCTTTCCAGGGCAGCCCCACGGTCACGGACAGAGCGATCAAACCCACAAAGAGTTCGCTCATTAATGTTGCGGAAAAAAAATTGCCCTTGAGCACGACAAGCTGGATCCCCAGTCGCGCCGGCGGATTGGCGAGGCAGGTTAGAGCGCCTGCTGTCGCAACGCTTAGGCTGAGCAGCCACACAAAGCTGCCACGCACGTCCTTCGCCCACCCGCCCATGGGACGAAAGATGTGCGAGGAGATTTCATAGATAACGCCAAGCTGCAAGAGTTCATCGATTACGGCTAGAGACCAATATACGTAGAAATAGGTCGCCATCGTTCCAAAATGATGGAGAGCAAACAGCACAAAAGTCCTCACGACGATCACCGTAATATACGTCGTGAAGATCGGAAACGCCGAGGCGCGCCTCCGGAACCAAAGCACAAACAATAACGCCAAATCTGCTACAGAACCGGCCGCCCACAATAGGAAATCAAGACCGGTCAAATGCATTCTACGCGCTCCCCAGCGTGGGCGGCCCTTCCCCAAGAGTTTACGCTAAGCCAAGCAAAGCGAGAATCGAGTGAACCACGCCGGGGGATGACGGTTCTGGGTCCGGTCCTGACACGGCCAAGACAATGGGGGCGGCGGAAACGGACTTGGATCCGTGGCTGAAGGCGTGAACGGCCGGGGCGATCGAGGCGGCGAACAACAGGGCGATAACAAAAGTCTGAGCAAAACTCTTAACCATGGGAGATCTCCTTCGCAGTGCAAATGTGCACTGCGCGGAGACTAGAGTTTTCGTTCGCAAATTCCGACAAGTTTGGGCCGTCTGTGGCGTAAACGCCAAAGTTGAACGCAGATAACCGGTTATCTACCTCGCAAAGACAGCTCCGGTAAGTCCCTGCGGTTTTAGGTCAGATCAGCAGATCTTCAATCAATTGCTTGCAGTTATGTTTCGGATAGGTCACAGACATGTAGATTTAATTGATATTTGCGAAGATTAAAAGCAGATAAACGCATCCCCTGGGTAAAGCCCTCCCCAAGGACGCCAATGCCCAGTCTTTTCTTCCGACTCCGTTCAGGTCGTTGAGGCCGTCTCGAGGGAGTGAAAATCAGCGCGGGCGAAGACGCCACGTCTCGAACGTTCCCGGAATTTCCCGGAAGTAGGATGCTCCTCAAAATCCAGGACCGGCCAGGGAATTCTTCCTTTAGGGAAAAACATGGAACTGGTTGCATGTCGTCGCCCATTTGCCCCAACACCGACCCAACTTCCCAACAGCTTTCCGCCCAAGATTCGGTGCAACGCGTTCACTCTAACCGATTTGTGTTCTGCGGCCCCGTGGCGCCAGCACAGTAGGTAAAGTCCGCTAACCGGTCTGCGTCCGCGGCGCCGCGAAACAAGATCGGCCCGAGTTCAATGAGGAACTACAAACCTGGCCGGAAAGCCCTTCCCCGGCCCGTCGCCCGCCCCGCTGCTGCGAACATCCTGCGGACCTACAACGCCTCCCGCATATCGGTTTTACGGTGCAGCGGGGATTCGGCAGTAAGCGAAGTGTGAGCAAATAGCGATTAGACATTCGGGGTGACCTTATATAGCGAAAGCACAACCACAAACCGGTTGCTACCTAAGGGCAGATCACGATAAGGGCCGGCAGTCGTCCAGCTAGGCAAGCCCTCACGGCCAAAGCCGGCTGGTATTCCAGAAGGAAGTTAAGCTCGCCTTCGAGAAGGATCTGGACGGCCGATCGGTCACCAGGCTACCTACGGACAAATAAGGTATCTACACCATAAACGTCATCGTCATGCACAGGAGCGGCCAATTACAGTTTCGTGGGGCCGAAGCAGCCTTTCGCCTAACGCCGTCGGCTTGTTGTTGCGTATGAGCCAAATATCTCTCTACAGGCCAGTGGGACTCTGCCGCCCCTATGTAGTGACCAAGCCTCGAGTGAGAGAGGTGGGTAACTTGCCTTGAGGCGAAGATGACAGCATCTTACCACCTTACTTAACACCTGGAGCAGCACTTCGTTCTGTCCTATAAGCCAATAGCAGGCACCGTCGGAAATATCCTTCTCCCGCGCTTACGTAGCGGCCGCACGGATTCACTCGACTGGCACCTATCCCAAACCCCTGCTTCACTATCTGATGGTTTGGACCGATTAGAGTTGGTGTCAGCACTACCTGGGGCTGTTGCCTATAAGCCATAACTCTAGATAAACCACCCCATCATGCTCCAGATGATGCCTGTCGTTATGGAGCTCCCCTGCGCTCACGAGCTGGCACGACCAGGCTCCTCACCATGATGTTGACAACCCGCCGGCCCGATACCTGCTCCTGTCGTCTATAAGCAACAATCGGGAATTTACTGGACATTCTGTCCAACGCGTGGGAGCGCAATATCTAGCCTGTCGCGCGCCCTTATATCAGCCGCGAACAGAGATAGCTAACACATAAGTGTAGTTACCTCCGTTGCGCCTTCTGCATTAAGACTTGGGTACGGAAATTAGAACTACAACGAGACATATCGTTTCCGATGAGAATGAGAAAGCATATGTCTTTTTTTCCTGCCTCAACAGTTCGTCTCGCAAAGGAGCCGCCCGCCGGTTCACAGGCATTACAGCCAGCAGCTCTGAACGACATCGGGGAGTATCGCAGTTTGGCGCCTCCTGTGCGGCACACACACAAGAGCAGGCCGCGATGAGTGGTCCAGAGCTGTCCCTGCAAGTCGAGGTCACACGCGCAGCACAGCGCCTCCAGAACGATCTTGAGGCGCTCAGGTTTCCTCATAGTATAAGAAGCGCACTTCCCGAAAACTTTACAAAAGGTCATTCTGAGCATAACTCCCGGTGTCGCCATGTTCTAAAGCGGCCGTTTATTTCTCGCCACGACAGTTGTTGTACAACCACGACTATAGCGGTGACGAGTACATCTAGGGTAGGGTCAATACCCGTAGTTCCTCGCCATGACAGCTAAGGAAACGAAGAAAACGTATGTCCCCTGCTGATAAAAGTACCGCCCACGCGTCGCTTGTCGACAGTACTGAATACCACCTCCGGTACACGGTCGCAAAACCTAGAGAGGCAGCGACCAGGCAGGATATCCTTCACGCGTTGGCGCACGCTGTCAGGGGGCGCTTGATCGATGGATTATTCCAGACGGAGAAGCGGGTTCATGAAAGCGGAGCCAAGCGGTTGGTCTACCTGTCGGCGGAATTTCTTATCGGTCAGTCTCTACGGAACAATCTGTTCAATCTAGGACTCCTCCAAGAGGCTGAGCACGCGACGCTGGCCATGGGTTTCGATCTATCCGAGATCGTGGATGCCGAGACCGATGCACCACTTGGGAATGGCGGACTCGGGCGCCTGGCCGCGTGCTTCATGGAATCGCTCGCGACCCTGGGCATGCCGGCCTATGGATTTGGAATCAATTATCAATTCGGCCTCTTTAAACAGGAAATCGAGGACGGTTACCAAAAGGAAAGGCCTGATCAATGGCTCTGCGATAACTCACCCTGGCTTATCGAACGCTCTGGGGAGACCTGCACCATCCCATTGTACGGCCGTATTGAAGGTGGCCAGGACAAAGGCGGTCATTACAACCCAATGTGGGTGGATTGGGAGGTGATCGTTGGCGTTCCACACGACGTTCCCGTGGTTGGCTACGGCGGCCATACCGTGAACTATCTCCGATTGTACTCAGCCCGCGCTTCGGATGAGTTCGACATGCATATCTTCAACACAGGCGACTACGTCCGCGCAGTGGATCGCAAGATCGCTATGGAAACAATCTCCAAGGTACTTTATCCCTCGGACGCCGTCGCTGCAGGCAAGGAACTTCGCCTGATCCAGGAATATTTCATGGTCGCCTGCGCGCTCCGAGACACCGCACGGCAATTCTGTAAAGACCGGCCCGGACTAGGTATTGAGCATCTGCACGAGTACGTCACCTTCCAGATGAACGACACCCACCCCGCCCTTGTTGTTGCGGAACTCATGAGAATTCTGGTGGATGAGTTCGCCTTGTCCTGGGACGCTGCATGGACTGTAACCCACGCTGCGTGCGGCTACACCAATCACACCTTACTCCCAGAAGCGCTGGAGAAGTGGCCCGTAAGCTTATTGGAGCGCGTTTTGCCGCGGCATCTGCAGATCATCTACGAGATCAACCGGCGCTTCCTGGCAGAGGTCGAGGCGAAATTCCCCGGCGACTCAGATCGGGCTGCGCGGATGTCTCTCATCGGCGAGGCCGGAGGGCGCGAGGTCCGAATGGCCAACCTCGCGATCGTGGGCAGCCATAGTGTCAATGGGGTAGCTGCACTCCACTCCGAACTCGTCAAGACTCAGTTGGTACCGGATTTTTATGAACTGTGGCCCGAACGGTTTAACAACAAAACCAATGGAGTTACCCATAGACGGTGGCTGGCGAGTTGTAATCCCGACTTTGGCAAACTCATCCAGAGGACGGTGGGAGACGGTTGGGTCACTGACTTTAGCGCAATCAGAGGGTTAGAGGCTCACGCAGAGAGGGAGGCTTTCCAGCAGGAATTCCTCGAGATAAAGCAAAGAAACAAGGAGCGGCTCGCAAGTCTCATTCAGTCCAGCGAACAGATCCTTGTAGACCCGCACTCTCTGTTCGATATCCAGGTCAAACGGATGCACGAGTATAAGCGTCAGCTTTTGAACGCCATGCACGTCGTGTATTCCTACCTCAGCCTGGTGGACGATGGTCACACGCCGGCGGTGCCGCGCACTCACATCTTTGCCGGCAAGGCTGCGCCTGGATACTGGATGGCAAAACTCATCATTAAGCTGATCAACAACATTGCCTCTGTGGTTAACAACGATCCGAGGACCGCAGGCTTGATGAAGGTGGTCTTCATGCGCGACTACCGCGTGAGCCTTGCGGAAAAGATTATTCCTGCGGCTGATCTGAGTGAACAGATTTCCACTGCCGGCATGGAAGCATCCGGGACTGGAAATATGAAGTTCGCGATGAATGGAGCACTGACCATTGGCACGCTGGACGGCGCCAACGTCGAAATCCTGGAAGAGGTCGGGACTGAAAACATTTATATCTTCGGCCTTAAAACAACTGAGATCGAGGCTCAGCGAAGCACCTACAACCCATGGGCTTGCTACAACTCGAGCCCGTGCGTCCGCAAAGTAATCGATGCTTTGACCGATAATCGCTTCTGCGTTGACGAGCCGGGTCTATTTCGGCCGATCGTCGCCTCTCTGCTTCAGGGCGGCGACTTTTACTTCCACCTTGCAGATTTCGATTCCTACCTTGCAGCACAGCAACGTGTCGGCTGTGACTTCCAGAAGCCTTCGTTGTGGGCACAAAAGGCGATTCTGAACGTGGCTCGCAGCGGCAAATTTACCAGTGACCGGACAGTCGCTGAATACGCTCGTGAGATCTGGGGGATCGAGTCCATTGTTCACCACAAGCTTTGAAGCGAACCGGGATCTCGCAAGCTATGGGTACACATC
Organism: uncultured Acidobacteriaceae bacterium; assembly: GCA_963721125.1. Lineage (GTDB taxonomy): Bacteria > Acidobacteriota > Terriglobia > Terriglobales > Acidobacteriaceae > PALSA-350. Next base: position 2,583,304 of record CAVRHZ010000002.1, read on the forward strand.
CGAGGGCATTCTTGCCTCTGTTGAGGAGTTCCCGCTGGGGGCGACTCTCGAACAAGGCAGGCCAGGAGAGGAGTCCTAGATGTATCTCCAAATTCATACTCATCCGACCTCTTGTCCTCCGCCCAAAGAATCTAGCCTGGACACAACCTTCCATTCACGCCAGAGCTTGGGTGAAAAGATGAGGATATTAGTGGTCGAGGACGACGCGATGCAGCGTCTCGTGTTGGTCTCGTTGCTAAGAACCCATGGCCACGAGGTAGTGGCCGTTTCCGATGGAAGTGCTGCATGGGAGGAACTGGGCCGTAGGCCCTTCAACATCGTATTCACCGATTGGATGATGCCGGGCATGAGCGGCCTCGAGCTCATCCGTAAGATTCGCATGACCGGCTCTGGACGCTATGTTTATGTCATCCTATGCACCAGTCGGAGCTCCCGCGCAGATCTGGTCGAGGGCTTGAAGAGTGGAGCCGACGATTACATCGAAAAGCCTATCCATGAAGATGAACTGTTGGTCCGGCTCGCGGCTGGCGAGCGCGTGATCGATCTTGAACGAAGGCTGGAGGAAGAGAACCGGAAACTCGAGGAAAGTAACCAGTCGTTAAAAAAGGCCTATGAGACAATCCGCGCAGATTTGGATGCAGCGGCTCGCATGCAACGAAGCCTCCTGCCTCCCGCCGGCACGATCCACGGCATTCAGTGCAATTCCCTATTTCTCCCTGCAAGTGTGGTGGCGGGCGACGTTTTTAATTTCTTCTCTATTGGTCTGAATTCTGTTGGATTTTATCTGCTGGACGTCTCCGGCCACGGCATCCCCGCGGCCATGCTCTCGGTGACCTTGAGCAAGGTGTTGACCACCAGGCCGGAAGCGAGCAGCCCGCTGGTCGCGCCCACCCAAAACGGCGCCACTTACCACATCCGGCCTCCGCATGAGGCGTTGTCTGAAATGAACGACAGATTCCAGGACCAGGATGACATGTATTTCACCATGGTTTACGGAGTGTTAGACAAGGATTCAGGATGCTTGCAACTGGCTCAGGCCGGCCATCCGGCGCCCATACTCTTACGCAGAAACGGGCCCCCAGAGCCCCTGGGCGACGGCGGGTTCCCGCTGGGCATGCTTCCTGACCGCAGCTTCGATCCGTTGGAGTATCACGTAGAAAAGGGAGACCGGCTGTTCCTCTGTTCAGATGGAATCCTGGAATGCACCAATTCTGCGGGCGAGGAGTTCGGTCAACATCGGTTGATGGAGGTTCTCAACAAGCATCGACAGTCTTCGCTGGAGACTCTGCTGCACTCCTTGCAATCAACCATGCATCAATGGGCAGGGTCCACAGAGTTTGCCGATGACGTGACATTGCTGGCATTGGAACTTGGCTCACTCCTCGAAGAGAAACCGAAAGAGAACGCAGAAAAGGCTGGGGGACTTCTATGAAAGCAATGATTCTGGCGGCGGGCAAGGGTACGCGCGTGCGCCCAATTACCCACGTGTTGCCCAAGCCAATGATTCCTCTGGTGCGTAAGCCCGTGATGGAATTTCTGGTCGAACATCTCAAGGCGCACGACATAAAACAAATAATGGTCAACACCAGCCACCTGGCACCGGTAATCGAGGAGTACTTCCGTGATGGGGATCGCTTCGGCGTTCAAATGGCCTATTCATTCGAAGGAGATTTAATCGGCGGACAGATCGAAGGCAAGGCTATTGGCTCGGCAGGGGGGATGAAGAAGATTCAGGACTTCTCGGGATTTTTCGATGAGACGTTTGTGGTTCTCTGCGGGGATGCCCTGGTAGATATCGATTTTGCCCAGGTTCTTCGCTTCCATCGAGAGCGCAAATCGATCGCCACGCTGGTCCTGCGTGATGTGCCGCCAGACGAGGTTTCCAAGTATGGCGTGGTGCAGACCGATGCTTCAGGCCGTATTGTTCGCTTCCAGGAAAAGCCCACCCGTGACCAGGCCGTTTCCTCCACCATCAACACCGGCATTTACGTGTTTGAGCCTGAGATCTTTCAGTACATCCCTTCGGGCGTGGAGTTTGACATTGGAGGACAGCTGCTGCCTGAGCTGGTGCGCAATGGAAGAAGCATCTTCGGTATCACACTACCGTTTGCGTGGCTGGATATAGGATCTGTGCCTGACTACTGGGAAGCCACGGGTCTGTTACTTCGCGGCAAGGTCGCCGGCTTTACCACGCCCGGCCACGAAGTTCGCCCCGGAGTTCATTGTGGCATCAATGTCCAGGTCGAATGGGACCGTGTGCGGATCGAGGGTCCTGTCTATATCGGAAGCAGCACATCCGTGGGAGACGGCGCAACCATCATCGGTCCCACGGTAATTGGATCAGGGTGCGTGATCCAACCGGGGGCCCTGCTCCGCGAATGCATTCTGGCGGACTATACCCGTATTTCCTCGGTCGCGGTGCTTGAGCAAAAGCTCATCTTCGGCAGCAAGTGCATCGATCCCTCCGGCAAGTACCTCGATATTGAGGAATCTCAGATTCGCTGGTTGGTGGACGATGCCCGCAACAAAGAAGACCTTTCTGAAAGCGAACTGCTGCTTTTTGAAGAAGTGAAGAACCTGCCTGTCTCATGAAGTAAGCGTCCCATCTCGAATACACACTCTAGTCAGCGGAAAAGAAAAGGGGAAAACAATGAAACTCGCACAACGAAAAATTGGACCTAATATCGTTTTGGAAGTCCTCGAAAATCGCCTGGGAGCAGACAAAGCCGTGGCTTTCAAAGATGCGGTTGGACGTCATCTGGCCGCGGGCCCCGCGTCTCTCGTCCTCGATCTATCAAAAGTTGACTTTATCGACAGTAGTGGATTGGGCGCAATTCTTTCCATCCTCAAGCGCATGCCGAAGGGCTGTGAACTGATACTTTGCGGCGCCACGGAACACGTTACCAGCATGTTCAAACTTACCCGGCTTGATCGTGTCTTTACCATGAAGAAAACAGCGGATGAGGCCGTGAGTACTCTATCGCTATGACTCGAGCTCCCACTCCCTGGAAGAGGTTCGCTTTCGCAATTGAAAGCCGCCTCGAAGCTGTTCCTCTTCTCGGACAGGTGGTCTATTTGCTGTGTACAACGGCCGGGTTCACCCCGATGGAAGGAAGCCAGGTAGAGGTGTGCGTAATCGAGGCGATTAACAATTCCATTCAGCACGCCTACCAGGGAGATCCAGACCATAGCGTAGAACTCGAAGTCACGCTATTGCCTGGTCAACTCATTTTCGATGTCTGGGATTCGGGTACTCCGGCGGACGCGGCCAGGATAAATGCTGACCATCGTGTGGCTCTTGAGATCCAATCCGACTGTATCAACGAGATCTCCGAGGGCGGAAGGGGGCTGCCCATCATCCAGGAAGTCATGGATTCATTTGAGTACACTCCTGGAACAGAACGAAACCGCTTCCGCATGATCAAGCGCCATCCTCTGTGCCCGCTCTCAGCTCAAGGGCTCAACCAGCAAACAGGCATCGCTCTGTGAGCTAACCAAAGATCGAAAAGCACAAAAAAGGAATAGTCTACGTGACCACCAGAAATAGTAACGCCCTGCTCGAAGTAATGAAGGTAATGTTCAAACCGCATCCGTGGCATGGCATTTCTATGGGAGATCGCGCGCCCGAAATCATCACTTGCTACATCGAGATTGTGCCCACCGATTCAGTTAAGTACGAGATCGAAAAGACGACCGGTTATCTGAAAGTCGATCGTCCGCAGCGTTTTTCCAGTTTTTCACCCTGCCTCTATGGTTTGATTCCCCGCACCTACTGCGGCACCCGGGTGGCAGCTTTCTCGGCAGAAAAGGCCAGGCGAGCCTCTTTGCAAGGTGACCATGACCCTCTGGACGTGTGCGTCTTTACCGAGAAACCCATTACCCACGGCGACCTGCTGCTCGAAGCCATCCCTATCGGCGGCTTGCGCATGCTGGACGGGAACGAGGCCGATGACAAAATCATTGCGGTTCTCAAAGGCGACGCTGTATTTGGATCGATGCAGGATGTTTCCGACTGCCCGGAAGCACTCGTACAGCGGTTGGTTCACTACTTCCTGACCTACAAACAAATGCCCGGGGCCAAAACGGAGTGCGAGGTGACCCACGTTTACGGCCGCCAGGAAGCCCATCATGTCATCCTGGAAAGCAAAGCAGACTATGATGAGCGATTTGCCGACCTGGCCAGCTTGCTTGATGAAGTACTGCCGGACTTTCATGAAGCTTCCAATGGCTAAGGCAAACAGTTGAGTTAGCCCAAAGGCAAGACTCCCTCGTCCCCACCGGGGATCAGCGATTACCGTCAGATCCCAACACCTTCGCTTACAACGGCACAGACCAATGCCAATCGGCTCCGCAAGCCGGCTAGCAAATCAGCGGCGGCTCCGACTTCTCCCTTTCTGCCGGCAGCTTCCAGCTTGTCAACTGCCTCAGAAGTCTCCGGCACCGCTAAATACCTCAACTCACCTTTTAGACAGTGTGCCGCCATTTCCAGTAGGCGCGGGTCGTTGTGATCCAATGCCTGTTGCATTTGAGCAACCAACTTGGGAGATTCCACCAGGAAAAGCTGCACCATCTCATTCAGCAAATCTTCATCACCACCCACGATTTCAAGGGCCGCGGATCGATTCCAAAGCTGCTTTGCAGTATGGATAAGCTCTCGCTCGCCCGTCATGGCATGCGCGCCTTCAGCGACTATCCGGGCTTGCCTACCGTGGATATTCTCCAATTCGTGGGATAGAGCATTGGAACTCAAGCCATCCATTTCAGGCATCGGCACCTTTCTTGCCTCCCCAGGTAAAACGAACCTCAGCTTAGCAGCGCTTGCCCTCCCGGCCTATTCCACGAAATCGTGAGTACCCGTTTCCGGGCGCACATCTCTACCGAGTACACGGCAGCAAGATGAGCACCTGTTGGCTTAGCTGGCTCTCTTTACTATGTTCCTTTATGCTTCCATGGCCGTACCTATAAGCCCACGACACTAACGCATGCGTGCTTGTTGCTTATACGCCACGGAGTGTGAGGAGTCACTGGAGCTAGAGGATATTTTACACATATATAGAAACGCGACTTAGCGGGACACGTGCTGCTTATACGCCACAGCAGCGTTAATACAGTGTATTTTTTATCTTTTACGTATCTCGCTTAGCGCACTAACATCCTGCCAGGCACCTTAGGGACGTTATACGACCAAATGGCCATAGCGTACCCATTGGTGTATCCGATAGTCATAAAGGCATCAGGAACCTGGGCAACGGCGAAGTTCTGCTGAAAACGGCGGGAGTAAATGATAGAACAGGGTGCCTTTCTCGTAGGTCATTACAACTACTTTCTCGTTGCGGTGTCGGTGTCGATCGCAATGCTATCCGCATATGCCACGCTCGATCTCGCGGAACGGGTGACCTACGCCCAGGGAAATGCTCGCCTCTTATGGTTGAGTTGTGGCGCCATCGCGATGGGAACCGGCATCTGGTCAATGCACTATATCGGGATGCTCGCCTTCAGGCTGCCGGTAACGGTGATGTATGACTGGCCGATGGTTCTGCTTTCCCTGGCCGCTGCCATTGTCGCTTCGGCCTGCGGACTGTTTTGCGTTAGCCGAAAACAGATGGGAACGCTGGTCACCATTGCAGGCGGCATCTTCATGGGCAGTGGAATTGCCGCAATGCACTACGTCGGGATGGAAGCCATGCGGCTGCCGGCGATGTGCTCTTACTCGCCGGTTCTGGTGACGGTGTCGATAGTGCTGGCCATTGCGATCGCGTTTGTTGCTCTATGGCGCGTTTTTGCCCTGCGCAGTGTAGCCCACTGGAATCATAGCAGAGTGATCAATGCCTTCATCCTCGGAGCAGCTATCCCCGTGATGCATTACGTGGGAATGGCGGCTGCACATTTCACGCCGGCTGCGCTCTCCAGCCCGGCCCTCAATCACGCGATCAACATCTCCGACCTAGGCGTCGCCAGCGTCACATTGGTCACTGTTCTGATGTTGGGGTTGGTTTTCGTCACCTCGATCGTCGACCGCAACTTCAGCCGGCAGACGTTAGCTCTCGAAGGAAGCGAGCAACGCTACCGGCTAATCGTGGAATCCACATTCGATGCATTCATTGCTTTGGACGATTCCGGCCAAATTACCGATTGGAGCACCCAAGCAGAGTCGATGTTCGGTTGGAACCGAGACTGAAGCCATCGGGAAAAGCGTAAGCGAAATATTCCCCTCGGACAAGAACGGGAACGATACGGAACATAACCTGCGCGCTCTTCTTGCCAGGAAGGCCGGTCGCCTCCAGGAAAGAATCGAGCTGACAGCGCGTCACCGCGATGGTCATGAGTTTCCCGCCGAGGCCGCCATCTCTTCGCTGCAGTTGGGAGAAAAGAGCCTGTTTACCGCCTTCGTTCACAATGTCACCAAGCGAAAGAAGGAAGAGCGGGAAAAGGAAGATGCCAAGGCGGCGGCGGAAGAAGGAAGCCGGGTCAAGAGTGAGTTCCTGGCGAACATGAGCCACGAGATCCGTACTCCTTTGAACGGCGTGATCGGTATGACGGATCTGGCGCTCGAAACGGAGCTGACACGCGAGCAGAGGGACTACTTGGAGACCGTAAGACTCTCGGCTGACTCTCTGTTGAGCGTAATCAACGAGTATCCTCGACTTCTCCAAGATCGAAGCCGGAAAGGTTGACCTGGAAGAGCTGGATTTCGAACTGCGCGAATGCATGGAAGCAGCATTGAAGACGCTGGCGCTTCGTGCCGACGAGAAAGGGACTGGAGCTCCTCTGCGACGTAGCTGCCGAGGTGCCTGAGACGGTCATGGGTGATCCAGGCAGATTGCGTCAGATTCTGGTCAACCTCGTCGGCAATGCCATCAAGTTCACCGATGAGGGCGAGGTTGCCTTGAAGGTAGAGGTCGAGCGTACGAGAAGGGAATCAAGTTACTCTTCATTTTGTCGTTTCGGACACGGGTATAGGCATTGCTCCAGAAAAAGCGGAATCGATCTTCGAATCGTTTGCCCAGGCGGACACATCGACCACCCGCGAATATGGCGGTACTGGTCTTGGACTTACTATCTCGAAACGCCTGGTCGAACTCATGGGAGGGACGAATCTGGATCGAGAGTGAGTTGGGCGCTGGATCGCACTTCCATTTCACCATCCAGCTCGTCCGCTCTGAAAGCCACACCTGAGCACGGGAGATGGGATGACTCCCCCTGAGATGCTGGCCGGAGTCAGGGTGCTGGTGATCGATGACAATCGAACCAACCGGCGGATTCTGGAGGGCCTGCTAAAAAGCTGGGGCATGGAGCCGACTGTCGTTCCAGGCGCCGAAGAGGCTTTGGCCGCGCTGGATGGATGCAACGAAAACGGGCATTCGTTCCAGCTAATTGTCACTGACATGCACATGCCGAAGATGGACGGATTCGGCCTGGTTGAAAAGATAAAGGAAAGCGGCGGATCCGCGACAGCAACCATCATGATGCTTACCTCCGGCGGACATCGCGGAGACGCGGCACGATGCCAGCAGTTGGGTATTGCGGCCTATCTGCTCAAGCCGGTGCGGAAGAGTGGAATTACGCGAGGCAATTGCCAAGGTACTTGGAGCCAGAGACCAGAGTCCCGCCACCCCACGAACAATGATCACTCGAGATTCCCTGCAAGAGGAACGTGACCCTGTGAAACTGCCTCGATATACTTCTGGCGGAAGACAACATCGTCAATCAGAAGCTCGCCACGCGCCTGCTTGAAAAGCGCGGCCACAAGGTAATGGTGGTGGGCAACGGCCGAGAGGCTCTGGCTGCTCTTCGCATAAATCCTACGACCTGGTCTTGATGGATGTACAGATGCCTGAATTGGACGGCATTTCAGCGACGATCATGCTGCGTGAGAAAGAGAAGGTTACAGGAACGCATCAAGTGGTGATCGCCATGACCGCACTGGTCATGAAGAACGACCGTGAACGCTGTCTTGCTGCCGGAATGGACGGTTACCTCTCCAAAGCCGATTCGGCCACAGGAGCTTGATGAGGTTCTGGAATCGCGTATCGTGCAGCAAAGCAACTCGTCCAGGATAGAAGCTCCGGTGGCCTCCCACGGCCAGCCCGCAGTCAATGTGGACGAACTCATGGATCGCCTGGACGGCGATCGAGCGTTTCTTGCCGAACTGACTGAATTGTTCCGCGAGGATTACCCACGGCAGATTGGCGCTATTCACGAAGCTATTCAACGCAACGATGCCCCTGGGGTCAAGCAGGCCAGCCACGCGCTCAAAGGAGCCCTCTCCAATCTTGCCGCATCGGAAGCCAGAGAGATGGCGGCTAACCTGGAGCGCCTCGGAGCTATCCGGCGACTTGGCGTTGGCAACCACGGCTCTCAATGGTCTCGAGAAAGAGCTAACCAGGACTATGGAGTCGCTCGACGCGCTCTGCCAGGAGGCCGTCCAGTGAGGATCCTCGTGGCAGATGACGACGCCGTCTCGCGCCGCATGATGGAGCGAATCTTGCGCCGGGGCGGATATGATGTCGTCTTAGCCGAAGATGGCCGTCAGGCGCTGGAGAAGCTGGTGAGCCCGGACGCACCGCGTCTTGCCTTACTCGATTGGATGATGCCTGGTCTGGACGGGCCATCCGTTTGCCTTGAGGTTCGCAGCCATCGCGAAAGACCATACAGTTACATCACTCTGCTCACTTCAAAAGGCGCCAAGGAGGATCTCATCGCCGGCCTGGAAGCGGGGGCGGACGACTACCTGACCAAACCGTGCCATCCCGAAGAGTTGAAAGCCCGTTTGCGCACCGGGGAACGCATTTTGCAGCTCGAAGACACTCTGGTGGATGCCCGTGAAGAGATGCGTTACAAGGCCAACCACGATGCTCTTACCTTGATATGGAATCGAGGCGCAATTCTCGCCCATCTGAACAACGAAATTCATCGTGCGCAGCTCGAACACGCCAAAGTCTCATTGCTTCTCTGCGACGTCGACCATTTTAAGCGGATTAACGACGTGCACGGACATCCCGTCGGAGATATGGTGTTGCAGGAGATCGCCGCTCAGCTCACGGGCGCCATAAGACCCGGGGATGCGGTGGGTAGATACGGTGGCGAAGAGTTCCTCGTCATCTTGAGCGACTGTGGATCCGAAAGCCTTCGCCGCCGCGGTGAGCAATTACGGCAGGCGGTAGCCTCCGGCTCATTCGGCGGAAATCTGCAAGGGCTTTCCGTTTCGATCAGCGTAGGTGCGATGACTATAGACGGAGCAAACATAGGGCTAACGCCGGAGTTCTACCTGAGCCAGACAGACGCGGCATTGTACAGGGCTAAGTTGGAGGGCCGTAACCGGCTGGTTATCGCTGAGCAGCAGTCTCTAGCGGATATTGTTTTGATAAATAAACGTGAGGTACCAGTGGCACAGCATAGACTGCCGTTCCTGAGTTAGCTCGTTCCTCGATGAATACTATCACCCTCGCCACCCTATGAGCCCGAAGGATGGATAGCCCTCCTATGTAACTTATAACCACGGCGACGGCACTCACAGGCCTTTATATAAGCTATGAATTACCCCAAAGGTTGTAAGCTTGCGGGTTTGTCATTATGTTACTGTTCTTCCACACCGTGCTTACTTTAGTCATGGAGTAAGTCACGATTAGTCAGGATTCAGCCCAGCGGGACCAATGGAAAATAATGAGATCCAAAATGTAAGCCGAGGCGGCCCGCAAAAAGAATTAGCCAACGACGTGGCCATGTTATTCTCCTGGGCCAAGATCCAAAATACGCCGTATCGCGATTTTGCCCGGCAGCCGAAGCGGCCGCCGACGCCTCCGGTTCACTCCTTCGAGAGAGCACAGGAAGCCATCGCAGGCGACAGCCACAGTAGGCCTGACGCGCCTTCCACGCCGGCAACCGCCTCTCCAATCCCTGCTTCTGTAATCGTCGACGTCTGCAGCCCCGAGTTACGCCCCGGCCTGAGTTCGGAACAGACGACGTCTCAATCGCACGATTCCGGCACTCGACATTCGTTACGACAAGATGTTTCAACTGCCTCCAAAGGAAGCACGCGAACCACATTTCACCCCGACTTTCCTGACAATCTATCCCCGGTGATTGGCATATATTCCGTTGCCGGTGGCGTGGGCAAAACGACCGTGAGCGCCAATCTGGCCAAAACGCTGTGCTTCTCTCGGAGAGCAGCTGTTGCTTGTCGATGCATCCGGTCGTGGGCTCCTGCCGCTTTATTTCGGAGCTACCGAGCTGAAGGCCGGACTACGGAAGTTTGTTGCCCCGGGCGTGAATGCTCCGTCCATCCAGGTAATTGCCCCCGACAAAGTGACTGGCGAATGGCTGAACGGCGAAGTGAAACCTCTCATGTCCGATGTGCAACGCACCATTTTCGACCTTGGTCCAGCATGCGGGAGCCTGCTTCCCGAGATATTCAGCATGTGTACTGTCGTCCTCATTCCGCTCCTGCCCGACCTGAACTCTGTCATGAGCGTTGCAGCCATAGAGGCCTTTCTGAATGCGCAGTCCACTGGACTCAAAGCACCCTCTGTCTTTTATCTGTTCAATCGCTTCGATGAGCAGAGCCTCAATGACCAGCAAGCCCGAGAGATCGTTGCCCGGCAGTGCGGCAATCGTCTTTTGCCGATTACGTTGCGCCATGACTGGACGTTGACAGAGGCCCTCCATGGCGGGCTTTCAGCCGCGGATCACACGCCAGGATCAGAGTTGAGCCGCAATTACCTGGAACTGGCGTTGTGGGTGCGAAGGGTTGCCCCCCTGACCTCCGCCGTGCTGTTACCGGGACGTTGGAGCGAACAATGACAGGCATTGTAGCCCGGTGGAAGCGCCTTGGTACTGGTTCCAGCATGTGGGCCGGCTTCGGCCGCCTGCTCACGTATGCCCTCCTGCTCTTTTTTGCCGTGAACTGCATTACGGTCGATTTCAAATGGCCGGAACAGCTGGTCCTCGGGATCCTTACCATCGCACTGGCGTTCGCGATTCACCGCATAGCGGATACCGAGCTCATCACCTTCTGTCTCATGTTTGCCTCCATGTTGGCTACGGCAAGATATGCCTATTGGCGGTGTTCGTCGGTCTTTGACGCGGCCGTCGATCCGGGCTTGCGGGTAGGCAAGGTCGATCTCGCCTTCATGCTGGTGCTTTTATCGGCTGAGGTGTATGCGTTCGTTATCCTATATTTGGGTTACATTCAAACCATTCGGCCACTGCGCAGGCCCCCCGCCCCACTGCCCTCCGACGTTGAGCAGTGGCCCCACGTGGACGTTCTCATTCCAACCTATAACGAGCCCCTGCTGGTCGTGCGGACGACGGCATTTGCTGCGAGAAATATCGATTACCCGCCGGACAAACTTCATGTCTATATCCTCGACGATGGGCGGCGAGAAGATTTTCGTAAATTCTGCGAAGAGGCGGAGATCGGATACGTCACCCGCAACGACAATAAGCACGCCAAGGCGGGGAATATCAATCGCGCCCTGGAAAATCTAACCTCGCCTTACGTTGCCATCTTCGACTGCGACCACGTGCCGACCCGTAGCTTTCTGCAAGTCACGCTGGGATGGTTTGACAAGGATCAGAAGCTGGGAATGCTGCAAACGCCCCACTTCTTTTATTCTCCCGACCCGTTCGAGCGAAATCTTCACTCGTTCAAGGCAATCCCGAATGAAGGAGAACTCTTCTATGGCATTATCCAGGATTGCAGCGATCTCTGGAATGCCACCTTCTTTTGCGGTTCCTGTGCTGTATTGAGGCGGACCGCGCTCAAAGAAATTGGCGGCATCGCAACCGAAACTGTGACGGAGGACGCACACACTTCGCTCCGCATGCAGACGCGTGGATGGAATACTGCCTACATCAACATCCCTCAGGCGGCGGGTCTGGCAACCGAGAGTCTTTCCAGCCATGTAGGCCAGCGCATTCGCTGGGCACGGGGCATGATCCAGATACTCCGGACAGACAATCCTCTCTTTGCGCGAGGACTCAAATGGCATCAACGACTTTGCTATTTCAATGCCATGGCGCACTTTCTCTATGCCGTTCCGCGGCTCCTGTTTCTCACCGCGCCACTGGTTTACCTTCTTCTCGGGCGCACCAATATTCCCGGAAACTGGATCGCAATTATGGCCTATGCACTGCCGCATCTCTTCTTATCCAACATCACCAATTTTCGCATCCAGGGTAAACATCGCCACTCGTTCTGGAATGAGGTATACGAAACGGTTTTGGCGCCCTACATCCTCGGCCCAACATTGCTGGCCTTGGTAAACCCGAAGCTGGGCAAGTTCAACGTTACGGCCAAAGGGGGAATCGTCAACAAGAGCTATTTTGATGCGCGCATTGCGCGGCCCTACGTGGCCCTGATCCTGATCAATGTGTTTGCCCTGTGCATTGCACCGATACGGTTCTTCTACTGGAACGCCGATCATCCCGGGACCGTGGTGATGAATGTGGTTTGGGTACTGTTCAACATGGTCATCGTTGGCAGTGCGAATGCCGTGGCGTTTGAGTCGCGCCAGCTGCGGGCAGATGTTCGCATCGATCAGCATATACAAACGGAAGTACGCCTGCCCGGGGGGCAAACCATCTTTGGTGAATCCAGCGATATCTCCCTGGGCGGCGCGGCCCTCAAGCTGGAGCAGCCTTGCCCCTTACCGGTGGGTTCCATGATCGAGGTGGTCTATCCCTTACGTGACCGTCAGGGCAGTTTCATCGCTACGATCGTCCAATCTGAGGGCCTGAATTTGCGGCTCAAGTACGACCGACTTTCGGTCGAGCAGGAAGAGCTCATGACGCTCATCCTGTACTCGCGCGCGAATACGTGGCTGACCCAGAGCGAAAAGCGTGAGGTGGACCGGCCAATACGCAGCTTCGCGCATCTCGTGGTGCTGTCCGTCAAGGGAGTTGGCTATGCCTTAGGTGTTTTGCTTCCAAAGAGGAAGATTCCGGGAGCGCCAAGGGTTTCGGCGGCCGGTTCTGCAGTTGCTATGCTGGCTGTCTTCCTTGCGGGAGCATGTGGGGCCCTGCACGCCGAAAAGACCGTCGTCTCTCACCCAACTGCTGCAGTGGCGAATATGGGCCAGGGTGAGTTCCACTCCACCTTCACCCTGAAAGACGTAGGCGTGCCGGAGGCAATTCTCTTTCGCGGCGTCGACGCTTCAAGGAGCATCGCGTTCGCCTTACCTCAAAACCAGGTTGCCCAACAGGCAAAGCTCAATCTGTATTATTCCTTTTCGCCCGGCCTGCTCACTCAGCTGAGCCATTTGAATGTGTTGTTGAATGGAGCTTTGATCGCTAGTTTGCCGGTACCTGCGAAAGCGGCGGATGCTCAGGATGCCTTGAGCACCAGCTTGACTCTGCCGGCGGAACTCCTGGCGCGGGACAACGTCTTGGGATTCCAGTTTATCGGCCACTACACCATGACCTGCGAGGACCCTGCCAATACTGCGTTGTGGGGGCGTGTGGAGGCAAATTCAAGTATCGAAGTTTCCGGTTCCTTGCTGGCCCTTTCCGACAATCTGAACATGCTTCCGCTGCCTTTTTATGACGAGTCGGTAGGCAGCACAACGGCTTCCATTCCCTTCGCCTTTGCGGGTCAACCAAGCCACGAGGCATTGCAGGCAGCAGGCATTGTCGCCTCGTGGTTTGGAATACGCGCAAAGTCCAGGACCTTGACCTTTCCCGTGACGGTGAATGGCGAACTTCCCAAGGGCAACGTCGTTCTCTTCGTGGAAGAGCCCTCCGGCATGCCTGCCGGGCTCGACTTGCATGGCGGCGGCCCTGTGATCGCCGAGCGAACGAACCCCAGCGATCCATTCGGCAAAGTGCTCATCATAGCTGGAGACGACAGCAGCCAGCTGGTGAGTGCGGCACGATCGCTGGCTCTGGGAAACAGCCTGCTTCAGGGGCGCACCGTCCAGGTTTCGGATTTTCGATTGCCTCCAGTACGCCAGGCGGACGATGCTCCACTGTGGCTCAGGACCGATCGCATCTCGCCCTTCTGGAATTATTCGATGGACAAATCCTTGCAGAGCGACGGTTCCGGCACGTTGCCTGTCTATGTCCGAATCCCCCCAGACCTCGATTTCGGGGGGGCCACCACATTACCTCTTCATGTGGACTATCGCTACAATGCAATTCCTCTTGCCGGCGGATCGACCTTGCGGGTGAGCGCGAATGGATCCCTGGTCAACGAGCTGCCGCTGCCCCAGCGAGACAATCCGAAGCAAACATTAAATGAAACCGTGGCTGTCCCCCTGGTAAGCATGCGGCCATTTGCAAACACCTTCCTTTTCAACTTCTTTTTTCAAATTCCCAAGACCGGCCAATGCCGGAACAACGCTCCGATCAATCTGCAGGGCGCTCTGTTGCGCAGTTCTTATCTCGACCTGCGGGGGCTAAATCATTGGGCCGCGATGCCCAACCTCGAGCTCTTTGCCAATGCGGGATTTCCCTTCACCCGCTTTGCCGACCTCTCGCAGACCAGCATCATCCTGCCGCCGAAGGCTTCCTCTGAAGAGATCGGCCTCTACCTGATGTTTGTTGCTTATTTCGCGGAGCAGACGGGCTATCCCGCTCTGCGTCTTCGCGTGGATGACTCAGACGGTCTGGGGAAGGACGCCGACTATCTCATCCTGGGAACCGCAGACGATCAACCCGCGTTCGAAAAGTTAAGTCATCACTTGCCTATCGCGGTGACTCAGGACGGCCTTTCCATCCAGGAGACAGGCGGATTCTTTGCGACAATCCGATCCGCCTGGTGGCAAGTGGCGGAAATGCGGCCGGACTGGTGGTGGAAGAGCAAAGCCCAGGAGAAGGAGGGTTTGATTGCCAGTATGGGTGAAAATCCAGACGCCCTCATACAAGGCATCGAGTCGCCCTGGACCGGGGGCCGCTCGATCGTCACCGTAACAATCAAGAATGATGGCGCCGCAAGAACATTCGCAGGCGCTTTTCTCAAATCCTCGGGGTCGGCAAGTATCGGTGAATCGATAAGTGTCCTGCGAGGTACTGATTTCACTTCCTACCGCTTGGGTGACAATTTCTATCAAGTGGGCCATCTGCCTTGGTGGACCCAGGTCCGCTACCGGCTCAGAGAGTTTCCCTGGCTGGTTGTTGTACTGACCTTCGTCCTCGGTTTGTTTGTGGTGCCCTGGACCAGGGCCAGGCTTGATCATCGTACGCGAGCCCGGCTCGAAGGGCGGCCGGTATGAAATCAGTATCGCGACTGATCAAGCGCTTTTGCACTCCCGAATACGATCCGCATCGACAGCGGAGGTTCCCATGGCTCAATTGAGCGGCAACGCTTGCCCCAAGCTACTTCTGTTGGCCTCCTGTGCTTTGGCCATGGGCCTGGCCCGGCCTGTGTCCGCGCAGTCAACTGCTGAAAAGGTGTTACTGTCCAAGGCCCAATCTCTCGTAGCTCATGGCCACCTGGAGTTGGCCGTCCAAACCTGGCAGCAGGTTCTGCTCTCTGATCCCACCGATCGGGATGCGCTGCTCGGCATCGCGAAGGCCGACATGCAATTGGGCAAGACAGAGGCGGCCGAGAAATATGTACAGAAGCTGCGCGAGCTGGGCGACAGTTCTGCGGATCTTGCACAAGTCGAGGCTATGCCCCATGTCGGGACGCAATCGGCGCGATTGAACGAGGCCAGGCGTTTAGCGCAGCGTGGCAAGTATGCCGAAGCGATGAAGATCTACCGCGATCTTTATCCTAATGGGCCGCCGGCCGGTGATATGTCGCTGGAATTCTACGAGACAGAAGCGGCAATTCCGGAGTCTCGCCGGGAGGCCACCGACGAACTGCACAAACTGGCGGTGCAATTTTCCGCGGATCCACGTTATGCCATCGCTCTCGGACGCATTCTGACCTACGATCCAAAAACCCGCGCCCAGGGGATCGCGCTGCTTAGTCATTACGACAGCTCTCCGGAAGCGCAGGAGGCATTGAAACAAGCGGAAGGCTGGAATGACGATGCCAAGAGAACGGCCACATCCTCCAATAGCTCGCCTGTCACTCCGTCAGTTGCCAAGGGGCCTTCTGAAGACCCAATGGAAGGTTCAGCCTACCGGGCTCTGAATGGCGGTCACCTGGACGAGGCCGAGCAGCAGTTCCAGGCCTTGCTGGCAAAAGAACCTCGTAATGCACGCGCATTAAGCGGTATGGGCTATGTCTCCATGAAGCGAGGTGACTTCACCGCGGCCCTGGACTATCTGGAGAAAGCGCGCGCGGCGGGCGCGACCAACCTGGAGGGCGCCATCTCGACTGCGCAGTTCTGGAGCCGAATGGCACAGGCCGGCACAGAACAGAAGTCGGGAGATGCACAGGCTGCCGCTAAGGACTATCGCGATGCACTTTCGATTAAACCAAACAATCGTGATGCCGAAGAAGCGTTGGCCGGCGCACTCGTACAAGCGGGGGACCATGCGGATGCGGTCGCGATCCTTAAGCGCGAGGTAGCAACGAACCCGCAAAACGAAGCCGCCTGGCGAAGTCTTTTTCTCTCGCAAGCCCAGACCGGAGACTGGCGCGAGACATTGGCCACGAGCCAGCGAATGCCAAGGAACATCGAGGCTCATTTGGAGAGCGACCCCGAGTACCTCAACTTTCTCATCCAAGGTTATCTGGCGACTGGACGCAAGGCGGATGCGGATCGCGCAACCCAGCGTGCCCTTGCGCTTCCCTTCCCCAAGCACGGTCGCGATCTACCCCTGGATAGGCAGCTGCAGTACGCTGCGTTGCTGATGACTGTTCATCGCTTCGAGCCGGCTCTCCTGCTTTACCGCCAGGTACTGGAAGTCGATCCGGAAAATGCAGGGGCCTGGCGCGCCCTGGTTGCAGCCGAGCATCAACTTGACCGAGACGATGATGCCATCGCAACCATCCGCAGTATGCCACGGTCCGCTTATGGCGCAAGCCAGAATGACTCCGGCTTTCTGGCGCTGATGGGATCTATCTATCAATCACGCAATCAACTGAGCGGCGCCGAGAAGTACCTGGAGAAGGCCCTGGCGGTTGCCAGTTCCCCACAACCAGGGATCGAGCTCCAATTGGCAGATGTCTATATCGCGCAGGGAGAGCCGCAGAAGGCTTATTCCATCTATCGCCGCGAGCTGAATCACAATCCAAACAACAGCGATGCGTGGCGTGGTCTGCTAAGTGCGCTGCATCAGTCGAACCATGATCGGGATGCTCTTCGCGAACTTGACGCCATGCCCGAGACTGCGCGGCTTAAGCTGGAACAAGATCCATCTTACCTGCAGACGCTGGCATCGATTCAAGACGCAACCGGACAACCCAAGGCGGCGCTGCAGACCTTTGAGCTGCTGTCGCAGGTGTATTTCGACCAGCAAGTCAACGAGCCGGTGGACGTACAGATTCAGTATGGGTGGCTGCTGTTGAAGGCTGGAGATGACCGGCGCCTCTACTCTGTCGTTGCAAAGCTTGCCGAAACGCCCGATTTAACAGAAGAACAGCAGGCCAATTTCAAGACGATGTGGGCTTCCTGGAGTGTGCGTCGCGCCAACACTGCGCTAGCCGCGGGAGATTTGCAGGGCGCCATCGTCTTACTGGAAACCGCGGCCCGGGCATTCCGTGGGAATGCAGACGTTTACAACACCCTTGCCGGAGCCTATCTGAAGGCGGGCGAACCCAAGCGAGCGGTGGCCATTTACGCATCCCTCGACCTGCGCCGGGCCAGCCTGGCTCAGTATCATGGCGCCATCGGCGCAGCTCTTGCGGCGCATGATCTGAAGCAAGCAGAAACATGGTTGCAGGCAGCCCTGGCGCTCTACAAAGATGATCCCGACATCCTCAAGATGGCGGCGCAGTATGAGCAGGCACGGGGTGATGCAGGACGCGCCGCCGCTTACTATCGCGCGGCCCTCGATGCGATGGGACCGCAGTCTCCATCGGAGGTTCTCTCTCATCCCACGAACCAGGGCAGAGATACCGGCGGTCTGGAGCAGGGCGCCCCGGCACGGGAGCTCATGAAACTGCTGGCGCCCTCAACTTCTACTGATCCGAGGTCGAGTGAACCGGATCGGGGAAAGTTTGAACGCGAGGCGGAGGTCTCGTGGCGCGATGCTCCTCGACCGAAGGTCACGACTTTGGGCGAATTCGATGGGAATGGCGCGGACGATCGAGAGGAGAGCTTGAGTTCGTTGCGTGGCGATGATCCCCGCCCTCTTGCAGATGACTCACGTCGATATCCGGTGACGTATGGTGGAAATGGGCGGCGGGCGAGTGAAGCGCCAGAACCGCATTTTGTGGACTCTTCATCGCAGCGAAGCCGAACCTCTGTGGAAGATCGGCTGGATGCAAACAGTGCTCCGGCGGCCGAATCCCTGGGAGACCTTGGTCCCGAGGTTGGCCCGGAAGACGCAGCCGTCGATTTCCCGTCGAGAGAAAGGCTGGCTGCCTGGGAAATCCAAAGACGTACGCATATCGCACCTCCATCGTTGGCAGACTTATCGGCTCCGCCGGACCCGCAGGAGATAGTAGCGCCTCAGTCGGCGCCCCTGGTGCGGGCATCCTTTGAGCTACCCACTGTACGTCCCTATGTTCAAGCCCAGGATGCTGGTCAGGATATGGGTGAGCGGCCGTCGCCGGGTCGAAGAAAGAACCGAGCTCCGGCGAACGATGCAAGCGACTCCGCCGCTGCTGAGAGGCTGCAGGACGCGGTGACGGATATGGCAACGCCACCACCAAGCCAGGAAAGATTGCCGTCGCTCAGTGGTAGCGATCCGTTGGATCGTGACCGACGCTCCAGCAGTCAGAAGGATGCGGGAGATCCTCTTCCAGGCCTGTCACTCTCCGCAGCACCCGGTTCAAACCAGGTAGCTTCTGCCGCGCTGCCTCCACTTACCGGCTCCATGCTAACGAACTCGGCCCCATTGACGCCAAGGCAACAGATTCAGCAGCAATTGGAAGTGATTGAGGCCGCGTCCAGCAATTGGATGGGCGGGAGCTCTACTCTCGACTATCGCAGCGGCCAGCCCGGGTACGATCGCCTGGCGATCTATTCGGGGCAGGTCGAGGGATCCAGCATGCTCGGCCCCGGAGTTCGAACCACGTTCATTGTTAAGCCGGTATTGCTCGACGCAGGGCAACCAACCGGCACAGAGACGATCCAACAAGGAACACTTCCCCTTACTTCCACCCCCGCGGTACAGTCGGCTGCAGGTACTGCGGGAGAGTTTCAGTTGCAGACCGCTAATTTTGGAGCCCGCATCGGTACCACTCCGCGGGGATTTCTTGTCCAAAACTATACCGGCGGGCTCTCCATCCATCCAGCCTCGTCGCATTTCACACTTGATTTCTCGCGCGACCCGATCCTGGATACGCAACTATCCTTTGCCGGACTGCGTGATGAAGGCAGCGTGACACCAACTTATCTCGGCAATAGCTGGGGCGGCGTGATCGCCAACTCCGGCGAGCTCCAGATACACTCCGGCGATGCGCTTTCCGGATGGTACCTACAGGGAGGCGGCCAATATCTCACCGGCCTGCACGTAGCGAACAATCAGCGCATCGATGGAGATGGCGGCACTTACTGGACGGTGTGGCACGGTCCTGATTACGGCAGCCTGGTTGCGGGCATGAACTTTTTCGGCATGCACTATGAGCGCAACCTACGTTATTTCACTTATGGCCAGGGAGGTTACTTCAGTCCTGGTGCTTACATGCTGGCCGCGGTTCCGCTCACATTCAACGGTCACTACGGACCGAAGTTTCACTACCGGGTAGCGGGAAGCCTCGGCATGCAGGCCTTCCAGGAGGATTCAGCTCCGTATTTCCCATTGGATCCTGCTTACCAGGCTGCCCAGGGAAACCCAATGTATCCGGGGCGCACCAGTGTGGGTGGGAACTACAACCTGGAGACAGAGGGCTCCTATAGCATCGCCGATCATTGGTATGTGGGCGTGTATACCGACTTCAACAATTCCAGGGACTATGCAAGCGACAAGGTAGGATTTTTCGTTCGCTTCCTCTCCCGTTCCCAGCCCACCAATCCGGAGGTTGGGCCAACCGGACTTTTCCCGATTCAAGGGATGCGTCCCTTGCATACGCCCTGATCCGGACTCCCATCGCGATGGCGCTAAACATCAGAAATCCAGGATTGACGTACTTACTCAAGTTCGCGGGCGATGCCGGGTGCGAAGAGGATATGTGCAAATAGCTGTAGTACATGACTACTTTACGCAAATGGGGGGCGCCGAAAGAGTCGTCGAGGAACTCATTCGCATGCTGCCTAATGCTGATCTGCACGCCACCGTAGCGCTACGGGAGCTTATGCCTCAAAGTCTGGCGGGAAGACAGGTGGGCACCACGTGGATGCAGCACATGCCTCTCATGAAGCAGCACTACCGGCTGTACTTTATGTTGTATCCCCTCGCCGTGCGTTCGCTCGTTCTATCGGGCTACGACCTGGTGATCTCCAGTTCCTCTGGATATGTCAAGGGCGTTCGCACTGACCGTGACGCGACTCACGTGTGCTACTGCCATACGCCTATGCGATGGGCGTGGAGCTTTGACAGCTACTCGACGCGGGAGACTATGGGTTCTGCGAAACGCTTGCTGCTACCACCGATGATCGGCGCCCTGCGTGAGTGGGACAAAACCGCTTCGCGCTATCCCGATCACTTTGTTGCCAACTCAAAGACTGTGGCCAAGCGCATCGAGCGAGCCTATGGCCGGATCGCCGAAGTGATCCACCCGCCTATCGATGTAAACCGGTTCCGTCCCTCCGATGAGCGGGACGACTACTACCTGGTACTCGCCCGGCTGATTCCATACAAGCGGCTCGATCTGGCGATCGACGCGTGCTCGACGCTGGGGCGGCGGCTGATGGTCATCGGGGATGGTCCGGATCATGCCCGGCTCAAGGCCAGGGCTGGACCAACGGTCAAGTTTCTCAATCGCGTCTCTGACGCGGAGGTGGAACACTATGCAGCACGGTGCCGGGCCCTCATCTTTCCGGGGGAAGAGGACTTTGGCATGGCACCTCTGGAGATAGCCGCAGCAGGCCGCCCAACCATCGCCTACCGAGCGGGCGGAGCGGTTGAGACAATTGTCGAGGGGGTCACCGGCGTTTTTTTCGAAAGGCAGGACGCGAGTTGCGTAGTAGAGGCAATCCAGCGTTTCGAGCGGCAGGAGTGGTCTGCCGAGGCGTTGCGCAGTCACGCCGAGCGGTTTGGAATCGACGTCTTTCAATCACGGTTCCGGCAGTTCCTGGGTAAAGTCGGCGCTCCCGTACCCGACTACAGGCCGGTGCCATTTGTCGCACCGGCCGCGATACCGCGGGCAGGTTGACTGGTGAGCTCGCAGGCATTGCTGTTGCCGCGTTTTAGTCTCTCTACCGAAGACATGCAAACCGGGGAAAGCATCGCACCGTTCACGATTGACAATCAGGTTCCCCGCGGTTGGGTAAAGCGGGATGGCTTTCCTTAGCGGCTAAAGCCACGCATGTTACAACCACTTATGTACGGGCTGAACAGCTTGCGGAACAAGCTTTTACAGCGCTGGAAAGCATATCTCAGGGGCTTTAGATGTCTGCGTCAAAACCGGCAGAGACACAGCAGGTCCCTCCACTCCGCTGCGCTTCGGTCGGAGGCTGTGGCTTTATTATTTTTTTTAGTTTTGGTGGCCAGAAAGCACTGAAGAGCTGCGTAGATTAAGCATCCGCGGGGTTCCTTCGGCTACGCTCAGGGCAGGCTCTTCGGCTCCGCGCCGTAAGTCCTCTATTAAGTGATAGGTCTGCGAGGCGCTTCGCTCCGGATGACGGCCTTGTTGGAGGGTTGAAGAAAGGCCGGCCGGGCGTATCAAAACACGACAAATCAAAAAGTCACAACCTCTGAGCGAAGCGCCTCGCAGACATATCGCTTGATAGAGGACTTAAGGCGCGGAGTCGAAGGACCTCGGCCATGCTTAATTTACCGACGTTGTTCGGAGCTTTTCAACACCGAGGGCCGCCGCGGGTTCTTTCTCTGGGGCCGAGAACCAAGAACTTGCTAGCATCTTGCTATGTCCGGCGCCTACGTCTACATTCTCGGCAGCCATACAGGCACGCTTTACATTGGCGTCACCAGCAACCTGTATTTCTGTGTCATGCAACACTGAATCGGTGTCGTGTCGCCCCAATTACCCATGCGCAGAAATGTGCGAACTAAGCTAACTAAGCGACCTAAGTCCCCGCGAAGTCGAACGATTTGGCAAGGTTGTCAAATAAGTCCTTTGTTTCGTCAAGATGATCAAGATGATCAAGCAATTAATTTTGATCATCTTGATCGGAGAGGCCTTCATGGGGGACTTTTTTTCAAACAAAAGTGCGCTAAAAGCGCTATAAGCCCCCCTTTCCATTGCCGGCTTGCGGATGCTTGCTCGATCGGGGACACTTCCGCTCCGGAATTTTGCCAGGCCTCGCTTACGCTGGTTTCCGTTGCTATCTTCGAAGTTGTCAAAAGTGCTCAATCAAGAGAACGCACTAGGCGCACCCTGCTCAGGCTGTGATTTCTGCTCTCCGCAGGCACCCTCGCGGGGCACAGGAATGCTGCGGACAGGCGTGATCCGTCGCTTTGGTGTCACAGTGCTGTTCGCTGCACCCGAGTCATCACGCCGACAAGCGCTGATGCTTTTCCGGTGGTTGTCGGCGGATGCACGGGTGGATGGCACCGGTACAAGGCCAAGCAGGGCAGTCGTGAAGACGGCGCTGACGTGTGAGGGTTCCTACTTCCACAGTAGTACGGTTTTTGGGCGCTGTCCAGAGCGAGTCTTTTCCAACGCAAGATGAGCCTAAACGGAGGACGTGCTTCCAACGCAAGATGAGCCTGAAGGATTAGGCATGCTGGGGATTGAACATCACCGTGCGGGAAGCGGAGAAGTTAAGTCTGGAGGAGATTCGCAACCTTTTAAAAGCCAGCGAAGGAATGCGGTTTGCGGGGGCGCCCACCTAGCTTCGTCGAATACCCGAACTACGGTGGTGAGGTTGAGTGGCCACACTGTGGGCGACAATGCTCTTGCCGACCGTTGATCCATGGTTTCAACGAACGTTAGCAGGCGAATCTAAACTCTCTACAAGGTAACGTATAAGGAAAACTTTACCTGGAACCACAAGTAACCAACAAATAGCCTTGGCTCAGTTTCCGCAATCGCCTCGCGCGCTTTTGGCCCAAGGCGATTGCCGGCGCTACTGTGGAGGCGGCGGCGAATTGTTCTGTACCAGGAACCCAGGAGTTGGAAATGCATGCTCCCAGTTAGCCTGATTTAGCTCGATCACATTTGCGCTGATTCCGTTCACGCCGTCTGTGCTGTAGATAACATCCGCGGAAGGTACTACGTTATCCCGAATCATAAGGCCGGAGAGGAGACAACCAGGGAAATCCTGAATGCCAATCCCATCGAGGTATCCGTACTGTAACTGGTCCGGATAGAAGCGATTCCCCGCCCCTACTGCGATGGTATTGCGAAGAACATCGGTGTTCATCACCGGACCGAAGGCGGCCGGCCCACCGTAAGGACCAAAGGCGGAAATCACAATCCCCCCCCCGAATTAGTCAAGCCATTGTCTTCGATCACGCCTTCGAGTGCATCTCCTAAAACAATTGATGCGCCTAAGGTGTTCGTAATCGTGTTGTGCGCAATCGTCATGTTCAGTTCATACTGGGTAATAACTACAACCGACGTTTCGTCGGGCAAGACCTTCCAGGGGCTTAAAAGTTTCATGGTACGGCCACTGTAGCTTTGAAGAAGCGAGTACTGCCCCACACCAGCGCCGAAGGCGATAGCCATGACGGCTGCCTGAGGATTGGTGGTTCCCATCCAATTCCAGGCGGGATCAGCAGCTAGAGTTACAGTGCCAGCCGTACTGGAAGCGATCGGCCCGATATAGGCTCCGCCACCCCCATCGTTAGTGATTACCTGCTGGCCGTTTGAGCCCATGTTTTGAAAGGTGTTATAGCCGACGTAGATGTCCTGTGAAAGCGCGGAGGGCCCCCACTGATTATTCGATCGACCTATACTGAGACCGCTACCTGCGTATCCATTGTTGTCCGGGCCGAGAACGTCTTGAGAATAAGTCAGATTGTCCTCGAAAACCACGTTTTGACTATCCCCGATGGCTAAGCCGGTCCAATTGTTGAGAACAAATTGATTGCCGGAGACAATGCCTCCGTCTCCATAAAAAATATCGAAATCTTGATTAGAGTTGGACGAGAAAAAGGAGTCATAGACTTGAATATCAGGACCCGCCAGTTCAAACATCGTTTCGCTGCCGTTCGATGCGTCGGTTGTCGATGCAAAGTGAACGTTATCGAAGAACAGATGGCCAGAGTTGAGCGGATTGCCTGTTGTGGTACCGGAGCTGAGAAGCAGATTAGGGTTCGCAGGTGCTTGCAGGGATAAATTAGCCATTCCGGAGTACTGAGATAGGCTGAACCATGCCGCAGGAGGCAGGCCCTTCGGCCGCCCAATAAAGTTGGTTGCGGTCGGAGATAATCCGATAAGAACTTCATAGGAGTGCAGTCTGACCAAGCCGCTGAGCACAAAATTGCCGGCAGGAAGTGCGATGTACACCACGAAGTTCGTTGAGCCTTTGATTGGGGCATATAAGTCCAGGCACGACTGAATATGTTCGGTATCGTCCGTAACCCCATCGCCCACCAAGTTGGAGCATCTGGCATTTTGCACGAGCAGTCTTAATGGCGAATAAATTGTGATCTGCGCTCCCGGGCTTGAGGTCGCGCTCCAAGGGGAGCTCCCAACCCAGACGTTATATACTCCAGGAGAAAGACTCCCAGGAATTGGAACCGTGACGGAATTGCTGTCCATTTTCGATGGCGATAAGGCGTAGGCGACACCGTTGGATGATTGCAGAATAACCTGGTTCGAGGATACGAAATTCTTTCCAAAAAGTCGTAATATACCACCCGGTTCGGCACCGCAATCATAAACCTGGTGCTGGAGCGCTGCATTCGGGTTAGTGACGGAAGGAACGCCAATCGCCCAGTTCAGCAAAGGAACATTGGCGAGCCCCAGAATCGGCGGGGCGGATGGATCTTCGATCTGATAGCCATAGACACCGGCAGGGAATCCGACAGGAACAATAAACGAAAGGCCGGTAGTGCCCTGCTGGGTGGTGGAGATCACGGTTGTACTTCCTCGAACCAAGCTCTGCCAATCAGGCGTTCCCGTTGGAATGAAAGCTATTCGCGCGGTTTTCTTCGCATCGGTGAAAGCACCAGCCAGCAAAACCGATTGCCCTGGCGCAGTTTCTCTATTTGTCCAGAACACGGCATTTGAGGTGTAAATAGGCTCTCCAACAATGGGGTTGCTGGGGCCGATAGCGGCATAGACTGGGTCAGATCCAACGCCCCAATCACCATTTGGAACCCCCGTATTCGGATTAGTGCATCCGGTAAGTGCCCGAATCGTGCCAGGTACCGGAACGTTTACTCCTGAGCCCCCTGGTTCTCCGGATACCCCGGTGCCTGCGCTTCCAGCGGAAGGTGGGTTGAGCGTGAGACCACACCCCATCAATAAAACGGAAAGTACCGCGAGCGAGGTGATGCCTGCGGAGTGTCGCACAGGGTTGCAGGTAACTGTTGTCCCCCGTATGACGATAGGTGATACTTTTCTCGCTGTTATATTCACGGCGCTGTACCGGTCCGACCCAGAATGCTTACCAACGTGTTTATCGACCGTGATGTAACAACCATTAGGATCCCCACACGTTGTTGTGGGGAGTAACAAGACGCTATGGCTTTCGTGTGAACGCGGGCAACCTGACCCGCACGAAGGAGACTGGGGCCCTGCGCGAGCAATCCTCACCCATGGGAACCGACCAACTCAGATTGATGCTCGACAGCTCCGTCCGGGCGGAACATGGGTTTTGTTAATGTTCCTATTCTTGAACCGTTTATCTTGGCCACAATCCTTTTTGCTGGAGCAAGTCCTGCCCGACCGAAGACGAATGTGATGCCTGGACTCAGGGACTCTGCGGGGACCCGCGAGAAGCGACGGCAACCTCTACGGCCGAGGAGTCGGGAATCCTCTTCATTCCACTGCACCATCCCGATTCACAATGCGTACTAGAGCGTTCATCGACCGCAATTTGGGACTCAAGAGGGTCCTGGTAATTATTTTCGAGATCCCGAATGACACCGACGACGGATGAAATGGCTCCCATTCTCCGGAAGTGACATGTCCGTCATATGTTTGGTAATAATGTCCTTGACGAACCACTTGAAGTCACACGTTTCGAGCGGCCTCGAAGTATTTCCCAGTTAACGAGCGCGTGAATCGAATCGAGACGCCACAGGAGACGAGCGTATAGCTCATAAATGTCATCCCTGTACCATTCCCCTGGTACCATCGCAACGGCTTGATGAAGAAGCTTCGGTATACGGTCCTTAAAGACCTTTAACCACTCCTCTATCCTTGGATCCCCAATCAACGGCGCCTCAATGCTACCCGGGCACGGCGCCCGGGAGTGACCTGCTGCTTCTGACCACGTTGGGCCTCCAAACAGATGACCATTGTCGACAAAAAAGGTGTCGTAGAGCCTCTGCTCGCGCAACCTCTGGTATACGCATTGTCGTTCGTCCTGATGACTCGCCCAGACATCAAATAGAAAGATGGGTAGGAACTGCGCAGTGCTTCTAAGCTTGTGCGTGTAGTTCTTTGGCATAACGTTATAAAGGTCATATTGCGGGCCGCCCAAATATTCTGAGCCAAAATGAATTCCGCATGCGGGGAAGGTAGGTTCACTTGCAGATGGTTGCATCGCCAGTTCGGGAAAGAAGCGTACTGTTTTGAGGTTGATTGCCACCGGCTTCCATGCCGGCGCCGGGAGCCCCAGTCCGCGTATCAGCATCGATCCGAGCGCTTCATTGGCCAGCACATTTGGGCCTTGAGGGTTGGGATTCATCTTCAATACATAGAGTTTTCCGTCGCTGCAACGCACCAGGCAGCTCTGCGAACCACCCTGTTGCTTCTTAATTACCGTGGTCACGATAAGAGTTCGCTGGCGAGCAGGGTCTGCGCGATGGATGCGTGGGTAGCGCTCGATCCGAGAGGTTGTTTCGCTTACACTTAAACTAGGCAGATAAATCCTTCTTCCTTCTTTCGGTCCCAGGCGGCGCCGGTTGGCACTTCATTGCTAAATAGCTGCTCACGGAAGGGCAAGTGCGGCGTCGTAGTTGGCGGCCAAGTTATCGATAATCATTTAAACTGGTAACGAGGAGACATTACCATCGGTACCCCTAAGATTCCACTGTGCAATGGTATGGCTGAGTTATACCTTAGGAAGCGATGACAATTCGTTCATACTGCACGGAACGGCTCATTCAGAGGCTCGGATACTTACTGCTCGACGCACCTACGGTGAAGCCCCGAACTTCCAGGCTACTGGCCATCCTAATCAACTCAGTTAGAGAGTCTACATTCATCGTGTGCAGGAGTTGACTGCGATGAACTTAAACCATGGCTTCGGTGGTTAGACTCTCGGTCACTCCGACCCGATGAACGGCTCCTCGGTCTAAGAAAGTACTTCTTCTGCGGAGTGTCGGAACGCCAAGGAAGAGGCTAGCGTACAAGTTGCGGGGCCGAGTTCATTCGGTCGTGTTCCGCAATTAGTTCAAGGTGCACGATACCCCAGGCCGATCAACCTGACCATTAATGTCGTCAATAAGTTTGCTGATGGCCAGGTTCATGCCAACATCTATGTGCCGGCGGTTTTCGATCTTCGCGATAGAGCGCATTACGGTTGAATGGTGCTTACCGCCGAACCTGCGTCCAATCTCCGTTAGAGACGCGTCGGTCATATGCTTGACGAGGTACATCGCGATCTGGCGTGGCACCGTGACTGCTCTGGTCGTGTTGTTCTCGTGGAGTCGCTCTACAGGCATGCCGAAAAAGAAGGCTACAGCATACTTGATGGATGCAATGTTGTCTTCTAATACCAGTGCAGCGCTGGTGTTCCTAGTATTGCATGATAGAGAACTAGGTTGCATCGCTTGTTCCTTTCAACCTCATTGTTGCCGGGCTAAAGGCTAGATCAGCATTGAGACACATTGATAGGCCGGATTTGCGGGGGAATTATGCTCCATGCTCCTCGGGGGCCGAAAGCGACGCGAAAAAGTTTGTCGATTTTTCCGCATCTTGTAATGCGCCCTCGACTTGCCACAGCACCTCCTCAGCGTCGGTGACAGACTTCCCGGCCAGGAGTACCTTATATGAACGCCGGAGACGTTCAAGCGCGGGCACCAACTCATTGTTGCTCTTGACGACTGCTCGAACCCAGCTGACCAGCTGCGGTCCGATGCCGTCTTGAGGCATTGTGAACTCAAGCACTTTTTTCTTCGACGGTTTCTTAGCATGTGACATGTTTATCCTCTTACTTGACTCTGGGTTGCCATTGTCGGCAGCGACTGCGTAACCACCTGTGGTCCATGACCACATGCGGAGCCCACCAATGGTGGGTCGGATAGAGCACCCCATACAGTAGAGTGGCCGGATGGAAGAGGAATGGAAATGGTTGACCACAGTTAGGGTGACTCATCCATCCGACCCAGGTAGAGCTTTCTACAACTAGTGCACTTATGAATAACGACAGTACCATTGTAACCAGTTGCATTTCCACCCTACATTGGTCTTAACAATCCTTACCTTAGTAAGAAGCCGCGGGTACGTTGCCGGCTCAGTCTTGAGTGGCCCGGCGGGAATGGGGTAGTAATGGTATGGGGCTGACCTGCCCACAACCACAGACCGATTTCAAAAGCGGCGAGACTGCACCAAAGATTCTTCCCCGATCAGTCGCCGTGGTGTGCCGCAGAGATTCCTAATTTCGCCGCCATCCTCACCAAATCAGCTAGTGAGTCTGCATTCATCTTTCGCATGAGCTGACCGCGATGGAACTTGACCGTAGCCTCTGTGGTTCCGATCTCTGCGGCTACCTGTTTGTTAAGCAGACCGGAAACTACCCAACTCAGTACTTCTTGTTCGCGTGGACTCAGCAACACAAAATGTTCATGCAAGGCCATGAGCTCCGCCTGCTGCTCGCGTCTTACGCGGTCTTGCTCAACCGCCCGAACGATCGCGTCGAGCAGCTCCTGCTCGCGGAATGGCTTTGTCAGGAAGTCAACCGCGCCCGCTTTCATGGCACGGACCGACATGGCAATGTCGCCTTGACCAGTGACAAAGATAATTGGAATTGTGATATGAGCTTGAGCCAATTGGTGCTGGAGGTCCATGCCGCTTAATCCTGGCAACCTGATGTCGAGGGTTATACAGGCGGGCATTTCCGGCAGTTTCCTGGCCAGGAATTCTTTCCCTGAACCGAAGACTTCAACCTGGAGACCGACGGAGCGGATCAGCCTCCGCAAGGCCTCTCGCATCGAGACATCATCATCGATCACGAAGACGACGCCAGCCGACTCGCTCATTTGGGGCCTACAGTCTCCGGGAGAGTGAATTGAAAGACCGCTCCGTAAAGGCCCGCACTCTCAGCCCACAAACGGCCACCGTGAGCTGCGATTATTGAGCGACTGATTGACAGCCCCAAGCCGAGACCCTGGGGTTTAGTAGTAAAGAATGGTTCGAAGATTGTTTCCGTCATGCTTGATTCAAGCGCCATTCCAGAATTGCGGACCTGGACTAGCACTCCCAACGGATCGGTTGCCACCTTTATGGATAGCTCCCGGGGCCAGCCGGTAATTTTGCTCAATGCGTCAATTCCATTCATGACCAGGTTAAGCATGACCTGTTGCAGTTGAATGCGATCACCATGAAGGGTAGGCAGATCAGACACAAAGTCAGTTTGCACAGTAACGCCGGCGTCTCTCAGCTCGCTTGCGGTAAGGGTCAACACTTCGAGGACAATTTGTTTGACATCCACTCGGAAATGTAGAAGTGGCTTGTTACTTAAAAAATCGCGAATTCGCATGATCACTTCGAGGGCACGGTCGGCCTCCCGGATGGTTCCTGCCACAGCATCCCGCACCTCGTACAAATCGGGTGGTTGCATCGCAAGCCAACGTTGGGAGGCATACGCGTTGGTCAGGACAGATGCCAGGGGCTGGGTGACTTCGTGAGCGATGGATGCCGTCAATTCGCCCACGGAAGCAATGCGGGCTACGCGAGCCAATTCTGCCCTTGCCGCTTGAAGGGATTGCTCCGCCTCCTTCTGTTTCGTCACATCGATCCCAATGCCAATCATCTGATGTATGTTCTCCTCATCAACCACGGCGCCGCGCGCATCAATCCAGCAGGTAATCTGATCCGGCCGCACGATCCGGTACTGTGCAAAGTACTCCTTAGCCCCAGCAAGCACTTCGCGGATAGCCTGCTCGACGACGAACCTGTCTTCGGGATGAATTCTCGCGAGCGCGTCTTCGAGCCGGCCTGAGAAAGTTTGCCGCGTAAATCCCCACTGGCGGTAGCTCTCGTCTGACCAGATAACGGTGTTGGCAACCAAATCCCAACTCCAGAGCCCAATCCGAAGGCCGGCCTTTTGAGCCAGCTCCAAACGTGTTTCCCAATCCTGAGAAGTGCCCACCTCGTCCGTGCCCCCGAGACCTATGTGTTGAGATGTATTTGCACCTCTGCAGCTTTGCCCTAGCGGCATGATCTGTATATACGCATGCGGGCGTATACAACAAGATAAATTCCAGTTCATCCCGCCGCTTCCTATTCGACACCATATTTGTTGCACCCACGGTGGGCCGCAGCCCTGCCGGTTATGAAGAGTACGGAGCGATCGACAACAACACAGGTCAGGCGACCATTTTTCCGACATGTGTTCGGTCGTGCTCCAATTCGAGCCGTCACGTGAACTAGCCTGCGCATTAAGTAAGAATTATACCCACGCAAAAGAAGAATATGCTGCAAGTCCACGGCCATCTGTGTTGTCATCCGAAACACATTCCATCAACATAGACATCGAGTCGACGACAAGAGCAATTGTCTGGCCAACCACAGCGGATTTTTTGTTTGCGCGTCGGGACCATCGCTAGACTTTAAGTCCTCGATCTAAGCAGGACGAAGAGCGACCCCGCCGATGCGCAGCAGAAAACATTAAGTTTTCTTAATCCTTGCTTGTGAGCAGGGTTCTGAAGGTATGCTGTTGGAAGCGAAGGTGGAGACTTCGCATCCAACGCTGCGATCTCGTGATCTGGCCGGAACAATGCCACTGCTTCAAGTTCGGAAGCTGACAGTTTCGATCCGTGCCCGTGCAAGATGGGCAGCAGGCAAGGAAAGTGGTCAGGGAACGCTCCGGCGTCGTGCGTCAGCACGCAGGCGGATGGGCGTGGCCTATCGCTTCAGCAAGCTCATCGACCCGTAACAGTAGTTCCCGCTGGCACTGGAGAGCAGATAATAGCTACAGGTATTGAGAGGATTACGGTCGAACGTTAAGCATGGCAAGCCTCAAGGAAAAGCTGTTTCTCTGCTTGCAAAAGTCCAGAAGCTCCAGGAGGGCCTCACGGCCGATTTGACCGGCCTTCAGCAGAACTGTGCCGCCGTCACCAAAGCGACAGAGAGGATCGCCGCGTCATGGAGTGGCTCAGCGATGGGTTATCATTCGGAGCTGTACTACAGGAATTTCGAGCACCCGGCTCTCGGGGCTGAGGCCTATGGCTTGAGTCTTGACGCGGTGAAGAACTGGGAGACGGGCAGGAGCGTGCCGGACCGCAGCGCGACGACGCTGCTCACCGTCATCGAAAGGGATCCGAAGGCCGTTATCAAGGCACTTCGACAGGAAGACGGAAAGAAGACACGCAAAATTGCTTGAGAGAGGCGTCCTTTGCCGCGCCTTCTCCTTGGAAATGTAAAGAGTGCGTCAGCCTGCGCGACTAACCCGGTTCGGACTATTCATCTGATCTCTACGATTCAGGTCGGGATACACTCAGTTTCGTTAAGAACTTTCCAGGGAATAATGGGCCATGCGTGTAGGTAAAATCCTTGCTTTCTCAGTGCTCGGGCTTGCTTGCCTGATCGTGGTCGTCGTGGCAGCAACTGCCATAGCCTTTTTTGCGTCGTCTCGGAGTAGGAGCGCGCAAAACTTCTTACCCCCCGAGGGCCAACAGGCTGTGTCTCCAGTTGGAGATATGGCTCTGTTCTCACGGGCCAGCGGGGCCTCATCCTTTCTCTACCGCAAGAACGCGTCTACCGGGACGAGCGTTCGCCTTACCGCCGCCGTCAGCGGCATCGAGTCGGAGGCAAGTTTCTCGCATGACGGCAAGCTCGTGGTCTACACCTTTGCAAGCTCGCCGGATTCTAAAGCGTCGGGGGGGGGTGGGTGCTGACGGACGGAATCCTCATCCCCTAACAGGCCAAGAGCAGGACGCGCTTCATCCAACTTTTTCTCCTGATGACTCGAAGGTGTTCTACGCAGCGTCCAACTTTACCGGCAATCACTCTCCAATCGCACGTCCAGCGCGGCATGATTGGGATGTGTTTTCAATTCCTATTCAATCCGGTGCGGTCCCTGTCGGGGTTGCGCCTACCCAGATCACTCATGGTTCGTTTTACGATCTAGCTTCCCTCGATGTTGCACCAGACGGAGTCAACCCGGGTGGAATCAAAATCCTGATCAGTACCACTGCCTATCCGATTGGCGCACTTCTCGAAGAATTCCCCCTTGGGGATCCCGGTAGAAACAAGATATTCCAGCCGCATGTGCAAGGCGAATCAAAGATTGGGCCATCGTTCGGCGAGGCGCGTTTCATCCATGACGGCATGGACATTCAGGCTCATCTTTCAATTGGAAAAGACTGAGCGGGATAAGATATTCTTAGTAACCAGATACGTTCCGTTACTTCAACATCGGGCACTCACCAGATTCACCGAATTATTCTCTTCAAAGAGCGCGATGGGGTCATACCTAACATTTGACGAAATACGGCAGACATATGCGACTTGCTCAAGAATCCGCATAAGGCGGCGATGTCAATCAGTGAAGTGCGTCGTTCTCGTATCAGGTCCCTGGCACGCGTTAGCCGGATCTGCAAGATATAGTGGTGCGGTGTCCGGCCCGTCGCGGCATGAAACATGCGCACAAGATGAGTGCGGCTATTGCAGGATCGGCACGCCGCCGAGGCTACTTTCGATGCGCGCCTTCCACTCGGCGGGCCCGGTTTGGTGGACGGAGGTGCCCTTGGTATCAACCGCGACGGTGACCGGCATGTCGACCACCTCGAACTCGTAGATCGCTTCCATGCCGAGGTCTTCGAAGGCGAGGACGCGGGCGTGCTTGATCGCCTTGGAGACCAGGTAGGCGGCGCCTCCGACGGCCATCAGGTAGACGGCCTCGAACTCCTTGATCGCGGCGATAGCTTCGGGGCCGCGCTCGGCTTTGCCAATCATGCCCAGCAGGCCGGTCTCGGCAAGCATCTGGCGGGTGAACTTGTCCATGCGCGTAGCCGTGGTTGGGCCGGCTGGTCCGACCGCCTCGTCGCGCACCGCATCGACCGGGCCGACGTAGTAGATGAAGCGGCCCTTGAAGTCGACGGGAAGCTTCTCGCCGCGGTTTAACATGTCGGACATGCGCTTGTGCGCGGCGTCGCGGCCGGTCAGCAGCTTGCCTGAGAGCAGTACCACCTCGCCCGGCTTCCAGGTCTTTACATCCTCATGCGTGACCGTGTCGAGGTTGACGCGGCGTGCGGTTTGAACGTCGTAGACAAGCTTTGGCCAGGCGTCGATCGACGGCGGGTCGGTCATCACCGGGCCCGAGCCGTCGAGGTGTATGTGCAGGTGCCGGGTGGCCGCGCAGTTGGGGATCATGGCGATCGGCAGGTTGGCCGCGTGGGTGGGAAAGTCCTTGATCTTGACGTCGAGCACGGTGGTCAGGCCGCCCAGGCCCTGGGCGCCGATGCCGAGCTGGTTTACTTTTTGGTAGAGCTCGATGCGCAGCGCCTCGAGGTTGGTCTTGGGGCCGCGCGCAATCAGTTCCTGCATGTCGATGGGGTCCATCAGGGACTCCTTTGCCATCACCATTGCCTTCTCCGCGGTGCCTCCGATGCCGATGCCGAGCATGCCGGGCGGACACCAGCCGGCGCCCATGCCGGGCAAAGTCTTCAGCACCCAGTCGACCACCGAGTCGGAGGGATTGAGCATGGCGAAACGGCTCTTGGCTTCGGAGCCACCGCCCTTTGCGGCTACGGTTACATCGACTGCACCGCCTTCGACCAGTTCGACCACCACCATCGCGGGGGTGTTGTCACCGGTGTTGCGGCGGGTGAATGCGGGGTCACGGAGCAGGCTCGGGCGCAGCGTGTTGTCGGGATCCTTCCAGGCGCGGCGAACGCCTTCATCGACCATCTGCTGCATGGTCATCATGCCGTGCTCAACCGAGGGTTCCCACTGGACGGTCATGCCGACTTTGACGAAGGCGGTGACGATGCCGGTGTCCTGGCAGATGGGCCGGTGGCCCTCGAAGCATAGGCGGGAGTTGATGAGGATCTGCGCCATGGCGTCCTTCGCGGCGTGGCTCTGCTCGAGTTCGTAGGCGCGGGCGAGGTTGGTGATGTAGTCGACCGGATGGTAGAAGCTGATGTACTGGAGCGCGTCCGCTACGCTCTGAATGAGATCGTCCTGCTTGATGATGGCCATAATTGATTGGTCTCAGGCTGAGGTTGATTCTGAGCTCAAGGAAATGATGGTATCTGTTTATGGAGCTATCCTCAAGAGGCCGGCGTACACCGGAACCGTCTCCCATTACGCCTGAGAAGAACCCGGAGGCGGTTCGCGCACGGCACTTTCTCTGTAGCCGAAAGCGAAACTGCAGGCCGCTCCCCCGGGTTTACTGCTGAGGTTGGTGGCGTTAGCGAACTTCACCGGGAATCCCGGGGTGTGGAGCGCCCGCCGTTTTTTTGCCCATCAAGAGAAATGCAGGTCGCTCGGGATGACAAAGGGGGGGCAATGACTGTTATTAGAGGCTGCCCGATCGGATGGAGGGAAAGAAACATCAGGTCCCACCACTGCGCTTCGCTTCGGCCGGGGATGACAAAATCGTTTAGGCTCGACGACGGTCCCAATGAGCAAAAGAGCGCGTCGAGTGCTGTGGAAATCCCACTCAAGCCAAAAGCGGGCTTGAATGGGGCACCCAGCCTTCGTTGCCGATGGAAGCAGGCCGCCGATGGAAAGGTTGGTCCCCCATTTGGTACTCATGAAGAGGCTGCGACAGCAAGTGCTTTCGTCACTTGGAGGAGGAGAGATGGGGCAATTCACTTCGCGCACAAAGCCAAGCCCATTTTAGGAACTGCATGCAGATAGACTTCCCGATCTGGAACGCCGCCCTTTAACCATCTGAATGTATGTAGCTTACCGCCCAGTTTTTATTTAGTCTCAGATTGCCCGCTGCTTGAGAGGCGAGGCTGGCTTGCTGTTACAGAGGTCAATATCACTGAGAGATACTTGCGAAACTGGCAGCATCGACTTACAGTTGGTTTTTCGATAACTGATGGGCACTGGAAAGTGCGCTCGTTGGTAGTTTATCCAGTAAGTGCAAGGTTGCTTGCTAAGTAAGCAGGGCGAAGCCATGCTTATTACAACCTGTGAACGAGGGAGTGGTTGTGAATCTTACGGCAACGGATGAACAATGCAATCGCAGCTGGTACGCGGTGTTCACCATTCCACAAAACGAAAAGTCTGTAGTGAAACACCTGGGTGTACGCGAGATTGAATCCTTTTGTCCTACTTATGAAGCGGTCCGGATCTGGAGAAACAGGCAACGGATGAAACTAACCATACCTCTCTTTCCCAGCTATCTGTTTGTACACATCCATCCCAGGGAGCGGAACAAGGTTCTGCAGTCCCCTGGTGTCTTACAGATTGTGGGCAAGAAAAGCGAGTGTTTGCCTCTTGCAGATTCGGAAATCGAATTTCTTCGCTCCGGCGTCTGCAGGCAAAGGATTGAGCCGTATCGCGAGCTGGTCATTGGCGAGAGAGTCCGCATCAAGAGCGGCGTTATGCAGGGTATTGAGGGAACTCTTGTGAGAAGGGGCAGCAGCATGCGGTTTGTGCTGACAATCGAATTGATCAACCAGCATGCTGCCATCCAGGTGGATGCCGAAGATCTGGAGCCTCTCATCGCCTGAATCGGTGGCCTTTAACTCGTTCCTCCCCACGGGAGCAAACTTCATTCCGTATTCCATATAGGCGGCCACTCCCAGGCAAAGCGGTGAAAGTTCGGATGCCAGTCGTACTTAAGAGCTCAATACGGACCGAAAAGCTTATCGATGCGGCTACCAAGCTGTTTGCGCGCCAGGGATATCACCGAACCAGCACGCGGCAGATAGCCCACCTTGCGGGTGTGGGTGAAAACACGCTATTCCGACAGTTCAATCATAAAGAGGAATTATTCTGGTCGACCCTTCGTCACCACTCGTCAGGATTCAAGCTTTGTCGTGACCTGATGGAAAGGCTTCTGCGACGCGATTCGCCGGAAGTCGTTCTGCCGAAGATTCTTGATTTGCTGACAGAGACGGCGAGCTATAAGCCAGAGTTACTTCGACTGATTACGGTGGCATATGTTGAGCTGCACTGGAATGCAGATGCATTTGGTCATGAGTTTCTTTCACCGGTTCTGGCACAGATACATCAATACCTGGAGTCTAGTATCAAACACGGGAGAATTCGCCGGGTGGATTCCACGATGCTCACGACAGCCTTGGTGATAACAACGTTGACACACCCGGGTATTTCACGACTCCTTCACCGCAATCAACCGGTATATCAAATCGGTCCGGAGGCTGGCTTAGACTATGCCAAGTTCTGGTTGGACCTGCTTGCGCCGGGGTTGCCGGCGGAACCTTCAGTTACTTAATAACTCTCCCATTGGACTGTGGGTTAGGAACTAGACCGTGGCCTCATACCGGAGCATCCGCTGAGTAACCCTTACGAAAGAATTATGTCGAGGCCGTCATTTTGTGCGATCCCTCACGATCCCACCGCATACTATGCCCAGCCCAGCGAGTGGAGCCTATCCCTGGCCAGGCGCGGTGTCGATTTGGCCGTTGCGGCAGTGGCGCTTCTGTTCTTCTGTCCCCTGCTTCTGCTGGCTACGCTCTTAATCCGCTATAAGTCTCCGGGCCCGGTGATCTTTCGCCAGCAGCGGGTGGGACGATATGGAGTGCTTTTTACGGTGTTCAAATTCAGGACTATGGCGATCGCCGCCCAAGAAGAAGGACCCTGCCTGACCAAGCGGGGCGATCCGCGAGTGACGAGAGTGGGGGGATTTCTGCGCAGGCATAAGCTCGATGAACTCCCCCAGCTTTTCAATGTTTTGCGGGGCGAGATGAGCCTGGTTGGGCCACGGCCTAAGCTGCCTCATTTGGAAGTGATGCATATGCCATTTCGGCCGGGGCTTACGGGGGCGGCAACCCTTGCGTTTCGATACGAAGAAGAGATGCTGCACGACATTCCCAAGGACGACCTTGAGTCTTACTACTGCCGCACCATCAAGCCGTTGAAAGCGAAGATCGATTGGGATTACATGAGCAAAGCAACCCTCGCGAGTGATTTGGCGCTTCTTTATGAGACTGCCCTTTGCTGTTCCTCTATGCGTGCCAGATCCTGGGCAGTTGATCTTTCTGAATCTGCGTAGAGAGTTTTTCCCTGTCAGGTATCTGGTGCAGAATGCACCCCTTTCCAGATGACCGCGCCCTGTCCAACTCCAGTCTGCCGACGGGACGATGAAGCAGTGATAGGCCACCTGTCTTACTGAATTTGCTTGCATCCGAGCATTCCTTCCCCCTATGAAGCAAAGCGTGTTTCTTTTCGTTCTGCTGTCCTCCATGTTATGCGAAGGCCAATCGGTGCTCACCACTCCGACGGAATCGACACGGTCTGAGCCCGGTTCCGCGTCGCCGGTCTCCACGGATGCTGATGCGATGAGCGTGAGAGACCCTCAGCGGATGAGAGAGAAGACCGACAGCGATGGCGCCAGTAATCTCATGTCGCCCGTGCCGGCGCCGATTTCGACTCCGTATCGGATTGTTGGGCCGCTAACCACGAAATCCGATTTTGAACGATTCGCTGAAGACGGCACCGGACGCAGACTTCCGGTATACGGGAGGCGATTATTCGACCAGGTCCCCACCACTTTCGCTCCGGTGGAGCGAGTTCCGGTCCCGGCCGGTTACGTCATCGGGCCGGGCGATGAGTTACTGATACGGGCGTGGGGAAAGATCGACCTTGATGCCCGGGTGACGGTGGACAGGAACGGCCAGGTGTATCTGCCACGGATAGGGACGTTAAACGTAGCCGGTTTGCGTTATGACCAGCTGGAGGGATATTTGCATGCGTCCATCAGAGCCTTGTTCAAAGATTTTGAACTGAATGTAGCCCTGGGGCAACTGCGATCGATCCAGATTTTTGTTCTGGGCAGTGCCCGGCAGCCCGGCGCCTACACCCTTGGTTCCCTGAGCACGCTGGTTAACGCACTTTTTGCCTCCGGGGGGCCTTCGGCAACCGGCTCCATGCGGCATATCCAGCTGCGACGCGAGAACCGGCTGCTGGCGGAGTTCGATATCTACGACCTGGTGCAAAAAGGTGACAAGTCGCACGATGTTCACTTGCTTCCGGGGGATGTTATCTATATTCCGCACATCGGTGCGCAGGTAGCGATCAGCGGGAATGTGAACGAGCCCGGAATATACGAATTGAAAGGCGAGACCACGGTGGCTGCAGCCCTCGAAGGCGCAGGCGGGCTGACCAACCTGGCGGGTGCCGAGCGAGTTTTGCTGGAGCGGATTGACAACCATAGCGGCCGCCGGGTGGAAGAGTTTCCGCTGGACGTATCGGGTCTTGCAAGGCTGTTGCAGGACGGGGACCTGCTGCGGATCTATCCCCTTTCGCCCAAGTTTGAAAACGCGGTGACCCTGCGGGGGAATGTTGCCCAGCCCGGCCGTTATGTGTGGAAGGAAGGCATGCGGGTTTCGGACCTGATTCCCTCTCGCGATTTTCTGATCACTCGCGACTTCTGGAATCGGCAAAATCAACCGAGCCCACGCAATACGGATCATCCATTCGGAACCCAGCGTGCCGGTCAGTTCGGCAACCAACGTAGCGACGAAATCGGAAACCGGCGCACGGGGCAGCCCGCGGGCCAACGCAGCAACCAGTACGACCAACAGCGCAGTGACCGGTACGGCGACCAACGGATGGACCAGTACGGCGACCAGCGCAGTGGCCAATCCGGCAACCAGCGCCAATTCGAAGACCAGTTCGAAGACCAGTCCACGGACCAGCCAGGCAATCGACGAACTGACCAGCTCGAAGACCAGCCCACCGGCCAGTTGAGTAACCAGAGCAACGACATGTCCGGGACCAGCGACCAATCCGGAAACTCGCGCACTGCGATGATTGCCAGCGTGGGGCAGAACAACGCCGAGATCAACTGGGAATATGCCGTCATCGAACGGCTCGATGATCACGATCTAAGTACCCGTCTGATTCCATTCCGCCTGGTAAACGCCATCGACAATCGAGCGTCCCCGGATAATCAGCTGCTAAGGGCCGGCGATGTGGTTACCATTTTTTCCCGGGCTGATCTTGATTTGCCCATGGAAAAGCACGCCTCCTTTGTCCGCGTGGGAGGGGAAGTCAACGCGCCGGGTGTATACCGCGTGAATCCCGGCGAAACGTTAAGAGATGTCGTAGAAGCAGCTGGCGGGCTCACGCCCCATTCCTACCTTTATGCCTCCATCCTTACCCGCGTTTCGACCCGTCATGCGCAAGAGGAGGAACTGCGCCAGGCCACCGAGCAGATGCAGAGAGAACTCTTTGCCCGCTACGCGAACGCGACTCCTACCACCGGTCAAACCGGGGCGGACCAACAAGCGCAGCTTACCTTTCAGCAAACCGCCTTGGCGCGCCTTGCTTCGATCAAGCCGACCGGCCGGGTGGTTCTGGAAATGAAACCCGACGCAGCCACCGCCGCTGACATCCCGGATTTCTCGCTCGAAGATGGAGACACTTTCTACGTCCCGCCGCGGCTTAGCACGGTGCAGGTCGCAGGATCGGTCTACAACGCGAACGCTTTCCGGCACCAGCCGGATAAGAGGCTGGTCGCCTATTTGAATGATGCCGGCGGCGCCACCCGGGAGGCGGATGAAAAGCGCATCTTCGTGATCCACGCCGACGGAACGGTAGTCAGCCGCCAATCCCGAAATGATCACAGCCACGGAAGCTTTGAGAAGTTGAAGTTGCTGCCCGGAGACGCCATTGTTGTCCCGGAGAAGCTCAAAGTCTCTTCGAAGATGAATAACCTTTTGCAAGCCACCCAATTCATGTCGCAAACTGCGCTGACCGCTGCCGCGCTTAGCGTGGTGAAGTAAAGCGCGCCGCAATGATCGAACCGGGAGTTTACAACAGTCAGGCTCGAGCGCCACTGGAGGATGCCTCTTCCTGGGAGGCGCGCGGTCCGGGTACTGACGTTGGGCTGCACGAGGTCAACCTGCTTGATGTGCTTGCGCAGCTTGCGTATCGCAAGTGGATGATTGGGAAAGTGACCACGATTTCCCTGCTCGCCGGGGTAACGATGTGCCTGCTGCTGCCTGTGCGATATACGGCTACAACCAAGATCATGCCTCCCCAACAAACTCAGTCTACGGCTTCTATGATGATGAACCAACTGGCGAACATCGGGGTAGGCTCTCTGGCCGTGGCGGCTGGTGGGGGGCTAGGTCTGAAGAATCCAAACGATATTTACGTAGGCCTGCTCAAATCCCGTCCCATCGCGGATGCGATCATCCACCGCTTCGGCCTGGACCAGGTGTACCGTGCCAAAGACATGACAGCAGCCCGCACGAGGCTGGCCCACGCTACCACGGTTGTTTCGGAAAAGAACGGATTTATCGCAGTGTCGGTTATGGATAAGGACAAGAGTAGAGCGGCCAAGGTGGCCAACGCTTACACGGATGAACTGCGCATCCTTACCAAAACGCTTGCCATGACAGAGGCGGCACAGCGCAGGCTCTTCTATGAGGACCAATTGAAACAGGCGAAGGACTCGTTGTTGGCCGCAGAAGTATCCTTTCAACGGGTTCAGCAGAGCAAAGGCCTGGTGCAGCTGGATGCCCAGGCCAAAGCAATGATCGAAGGACTGGCGCTGCTCCGTGCCCAGGTTGCGGCCCGGGAAGTCCAGGTGCAGGCGCTGCGCTCATACACGACCGAACACAACCCGGAACTGGAATTGGCGGAGAGCGAACTATCCTCACAGCGGGCAGAGGAGGGGCAGATGGAGCAGCGCAATCAGTCTTCCGGTTTTGCCAATTTAGGGTTGAGAGATGTTCCGGGCGCGGGAATGGAGTATCTGCGCGCTGAACACGAGGTGAAATACCGGCAAGCGATGTTCGACCTGCTGCTAAAACAGTACGATGCAGCCAAGCTGGATGAAGCGAAAGATGCTGCCATTATTCAAGTGGTGGAGCCTGCAATTGAACCCGACCGGAGATCTTCTCTGAAACCGGCGCTCGTGATCCTGCTGTTCACCCTGGGCGGCGTGTTCGGCGGATGCCTGCTGGCGGTGTTGTGGTGGTGGAAGGAAAGACTGCACGCCGATCCCCACCTTGCAGTGCAGCTACGCAATTTGAAGCTGGCCTGGCTGGGGCGGCGACCGACGGTTGTGAAGGCATAGAAAAGCGCTTGCAACAACTTGCAGTGGAGCTTCCGTTTCAAGAACGGCCACCACCCTCCTTGCGGGCGAACTTCCGCTGGACGCTGGTTGGCAATCTCGTCTATTCGCTCTGCCAGTGGGGGATGTTATCGGTACTCGCCAAGGCCGGCAATGTAAGCATGGTGGGTCAGTTTGCCCTGGGGCTGGCGATCTCAGCTCCGGTATTTATGTTCACCAATCTTGCGCTCCGAGCGGTGCAGGTGACCGACGGGAGCAGAGAATACCGTTTTGCCGACTACTTTACGCTCCGGCTTTTGACGACCACGCTTGGCCTGCTGGTGGTTATCCTCCTGGTATTTACCTCACGCTACGACCCGGTGACCCGCGGGGTCATTCTTCTTGTGGCGCTGTCTAAGTTCGTCGAGTGTCTCAGCGACGTGATCGGTGGCCTATTGCAACTGCACGAGCGCCTCGATCAGGCAGCGGTAAGCCTGATGATTCGGGGGACACTTTCGATCCTGGTTTTCGCTGCGACGTTTCTCTGGAGGCACAGCCTGCTTGCTTCGACTACCGCCATGTGTGTTGCCTGGCTGGCTGTCTTCCTAGGCTATGACCTGCGGCGGGCTGAGGACGCGCTTTCACCTGGTGAGCGGTAT
This sequence comes from uncultured Acidobacteriaceae bacterium, assembly GCA_963721125.1. GTDB lineage: Bacteria > Acidobacteriota > Terriglobia > Terriglobales > Acidobacteriaceae > PALSA-350. Next base: position 2,625,572 of record CAVRHZ010000002.1, read on the forward strand.
TTTCATCTCAACTGGCGGGCGGAACGGAAGTTGGTTCGGTTGGCGTTGCCATTGGGGTTCGTGACCATGCTGCTCTCGCTCAACGGAAACATTCCACGTTACCTGCTTGAGCACTACGGCGGGCCGGCGCAGCTGGGAATGTTTGCGTCCATGGCGTACTTGCTGCTAGCGATGAGCACGGTGGTGAACGCACTGGGGCAATCGGCGATCGTCCGCCTCTCCTCCATGTTCGCCGCGGGCGATTTGCACGGCTTCACGCGGTTGATGTTCAAACTGGTTGCCATAGGCGCGGGCGCGACCTTGGTGAGTCTTCCGCTGGCGGCTCTGTTCGGCCGTGCCACCTTAACTCTCTTGTACCGGCCCGAGTACGGAAGACATATGGGGGCGTTCCTGATTATGGTGGCGGCGGGTGGTGTGGGGGCGGTGGCTTCCTTTGTAGGCTATGGCGTGACGACGGCCCGGCGCTTCCACGCCCAGGTACCTATTAGCGCAGCCTGCACGTTGACCACGGCTGGAGTAACGGTGCTGCTAGTGCCGCACCACGGATTAACGGGAGCCGCGCTCGGCTTACTCGCCTCGGCCATCGTTCTCGCTGGAGGGTATGCCCTGGTGCTGCAGACAACGATCAGACGGGCAAGGATAGAGCACAACGAAGTCCGCGGCATCTCTTGAAAAGAGTCAAGTGAGCCATCCGGTGCTAATGAACATAACTGCGCACTGATATCACCTTGGCCGTGGATCTGAATTGGACGGAACCATGGGCCGATAACTCACCGATACGGTGGACAGCTGGTCGTTGGTGACGGCCAGGAAGGGGACCTCATTGGGCATTATCTATCACCAGGCGAAGATGTTACTGGACGCCCGATCTCGACTGCCGATGGACCGCCTGCTGATGATCGGCCATCTGGCTCTGTGTCTCCATCCATCAGAACTGGAAGCGGTGCGCAAGGCTTGTTTTCCTGGAGCACTGGCTAACTACAAATGGGGCGAGTATGCAGACCGCTTCTTCACCGAGTGTCTTGGCGTGTCGGAAGTGAGCTCGCTGGACTACTCGCCCTATGAGGGCGCTGATATCATTCACGACCTTAGCTTACCGATTCCCTCTGAGTTAAAGGGACGATTCGACGTGGTTGTGGAGGGGGGAACACTGGAGCACGTGTTCAACTTTCCAACGGCTATCGCCAATCTGATGCAGATGACCAGGCTGGGCGGCTCCGTATTCGCGTTGACGGTTGCCAACAACCTGTGCGGCCATGGATTCTACCAATTCAGCCCTGAGGTTATATTCCGGGTTTTCACCCCTGAGAACGGTTTCGAGCTGGGCAAAGTGCTGGCCCTTTGTCCGCGCTTTCCGGGGATAGAGCTGGTTCCAATACGGAATGTCTACGAGGTCCAAGATCCGGCTCTGGTCGGAAGCCGAGTGGGCCTGTTAACCGGGCGGCCTATCGTATTGTGCTTCGAAGCGCGAAAAACGGCTGACCTGCCACTTTTTGCCAGCTCCCCGATGCAAAGCGACTATACCGCCGCATGGGCCGGCCGAACCCCGGAATCAACTTTGCCGAAATGGATTAGAGATTTACCCTTCTATCCTTCCTTGCGCGTTTGGCTGTCTGAGACCTCGTGCTTCCAGTCTTTGCGGTACTGGTTAATGGGACAGGTCCAGCGCAGACAATGTTCCATAAACAACAGACGGTTGTACAGGAAGGTCCAATGAATGGGACGGCAAACAGTGTCACCCGCGAGATTCGTAGCGGCCGGCAAAGAAGACGAGTGAACGCGGTCGCATCTGAAGAAAGGCTATACCCATGGACACGCCCATCTGGCTGGCTGAGTTTGACCCGCAAGTTCCCATCGGATTACTTATCGAGAAAGTGAACGAGATATTCCACTCATTTGCCGCCCTGCGATATGACCGTGAGCATCCGGAGATTCACCAGCAGTTGCCCCCCATTTGGACCGAGATGATTGCGCAGTTATCCTGCGACCGCTCCTGGAGTGTCCTCAATGTGGGTTGCGGCACTGGATTTGAAGCAGACCTATTGCTGAGGAAACTAGCCAACAACGTGGTAAAGCTCACTGCGTATGACCCCTCGCTGGAGATGATCACCATTTGCCGAAGCCGGTTGCGCGACTTCTCCCAGGTGAGCTTTTGTTCCAGGATCGAAGAAATATCCGGTCACGGCCCATTTAATCTTTTGCTGACGAATTCATTGCTTCATCATCTGCCCGACATCGAGGATACATTGCGCTCTCTGCTCCCTTCCTTGAGTGGGAATTCGTTCTGGCTGGCGGGACATGAACCGTCTGCACGTTTTTACCGCAATCATGAATGTGTGCAACTGTTCGCCAGGTACCGGCGTTTCCTCCAGTACGCAAAGTGGTTCGTTCCGGGTAACTATACTGCGAAGGTTCGCCTGCTGCTACGACGCAGCCCACTGAGCGCCACTGCCGACACCGCATTTCGACGCGGGCTCTTTTTGAAGCGTCCAAGCCCGGCGGTAATTGATAGGATTGTCGACTTTCACGTTCCCCATTCCAGCGACGACGTAAGCCACGGCCACGGTCTTGATTTGCCAACCATGCAAAGCTGGTTTCAGCATGACTGGCATTTGCTTTGGTCGAAAACCTATTCTTTCTTAGGCCCCTATCTCTACGCGCGAACACCGAAGAGGTGGACGAAAAGGGCACGCATGCTGGAACAACAGTTCCCCGAGGACGGGGCGAATGTCTGCATGGTCTGGTGCAGGAAATCGAGTCATGAACCCGCGTCCCCGATTGGCCCGGGTAACGGGTAACATGAAGATTCTCCAGGTAGTCGGAAGTCTTGACCGTGGCGGCGCAGAAACGTGGCTGATACAGATACTTAACCATATTGACCGCCGGGAGTACGCTATGGATTTCCTCGTGCACACCACTCAGCCCGGTGCTTTAGATAAGCAGGCGATGAAACTTGGAGCACGCATCATTCCTTGCCTGCCTTGCCTCAATGATGGGCATCCACTCCGTTATGCACGTAACTTCCGTCGCATCTTGCGGGAGTGTGGACCTTATGACTGTGTACACAGTCATATCCATCACTCCAGCGGTTATATCCTCACTCTGGCCGCGATGATGGGCGTCCCCGTGCGCATCGCCCATAGCCACAACGATACGTCTGCGGTGGATAAGACATATTCTTTGCCACGCCGGGTCTACTTCTCTGCCATGGACGTGTTAATCCGCCGTTTTGCCACCATTGGAATAGCCGTCAGCCGCTCTGCTGCGCCCTCGCTCTTTTCAGAATCCTGGACCTCAGACTCCCGTTGGAGGTTATGCCCACTGGGGATTGATCTTCAGCCCTTCACGATGGCCGTAGACGCGAGGATGCTCCGTGCAGAATTGGGTATAGCTCCGGATTCATTCGTGGTGGGAAATGTAGGCCGTTTTGCGGAACAGAAGAACCATCGTTTCCTGGTGGAGATTGCCGAATATCTTGTCCGGATGGAACCAACCGCCGTCTTCCTGCTGGTTGGGGATGGCCCCCTGAAACCGGAAATCGAGGCCCTGGTACGCGAGCGCGGCTTAAGTGCGAACTTTATCTTCCTGGGTGCGCGCCCGGATATTCCGCGCCTGATGATAGGCGCAATGGACTGCTTCCTCTTCCCCTCGTCCTATGAAGGCCTGGGCCTAGTCGTGTGGGAAGCCCAAGCGGCTGGTTTAGCTTGTCTCATATCCGACGCGGTACCGGCGGAGGCAACGGTCGCGACCACGCTCGTTCGACGATTATCACTGGCGGCACCAGCAGAGGCCTGGGCTAAAGAATTACATAGCATCCACTCGATGGTGGGCAAGGTACGTGTTCCTATAGGTGCGCGAGTCGAAGATTGCGCGATACAGTCCTCAGTCGCCAGCCTTACCCGGATCTATGACTCGTCCTTGGGGTCGGTGCATGCCGTGAACAGAAGGGCCAGCGCCCGAATATGAGTTGCTATTAGACAACAAAGCCGGACCACGCGGTATTTCACCCGCGGTCATGGCAAACCCTGGGTTGATGATGATCATCTACTTCGTCCTATTCTTTTTTTTGCTTTGCGCCGTAATCGCAGGATTTCGTCCCAAAGCTTCAAGAATGAACCGCGGCCTATATTTACTGGTAACAATTCTCATGATAGCGTGCGCCGGGTTAAGGGCAGAATCTGTAGGCCGAGACTATGGCACCTATCGGATCTACTTTGATGCCAGTCCGGATACAGTTGGCCCCGGGTTCATTGGACAATGGAGCAGCACGATGCCCTTCGTGGAAGTGGCCTATGTCTTTTTGAATTCCCTGGTCAAGAAGGCCGGGCTCCCTTTCGAGGCGTTGATATTCATAGTTGCCCTAACCGTGGTTGCGCTATATGCCGTTTTCTTCTGGAAGCATTCCAGGTTTAGCGCCATTGCGTTGATGATCTATTTCTCTCACGCATTCCTAAATACAGAGATGATTCAGATACGTGCCGGCTTAGCCGCAGTCATCGGATTATGGGCATTTTACTTCTGGGCGAGCGATCGTAAACGCTGGGGGGCTGTTCTGATTTTGTTGGCTATCATGATCCACCTGGCCATTATGGTCGCCGTGATTCCTCTGCTGCTCTTTCACTGCCGGTTGGTTCCCAAGCCGAAATACGTAATCCTTACGGTGTTGCTTGCGGTACTGATCGGGTACAACCTGAGCTCGAGCTTTGCCTTATTTTCTCAAGTGGAGAGACTGGCCAGCTTTCAAGATACCGAGTACAGCACATCCGTGGGTATATTCTCCAACGTGGTGACGATTAAGCAGTTGGTCATACTCGGCCTACTGTGTTGGCTCATGAATTCCCGGGGCGAGAGATTTTTTTCTCCGTTATCCCGGCTTTGCGTCATTTCCTATTGGACTGCGACGCTTTGGATTATTGCCTTCAACCAGTTTCAGATATTGGGAGCACGCGGCGCCTCTTTCCTGTCTTTTGTGGAACCATTCCTGATGGCAACGATTGTGGGTGTGGTTTACCAGGACCCATTTCTCCGCCAGTACCGGCGCATCGCTGCCTTGAGCGTGGTCTGTTTTGCGTTTTCCATGTTGGTGCTCGACCTCTATGTCAGAGAGGTAGTCGACGACTATCGGACTGTGTTCCAGCAATCCATCCTTCTGCCCCATTCCGAAGCCGGCGAAGCGATGGTGGGACGCCGGCCACGCTTGATTTGATCATGAGAAGTGCCCAATGATCCGTGTGGTTCACTTGCTCCCCATGCTTTTACAGAAGGATGGTCCAAGCAATGGAATATTCAATTTGGTGAAGGCACCACAATCCCAGGTGGAGTGGGCTGGTGTTTGGTCATTGCGCAGGGCTCCGGTGGAGAGAGATCCGACGGAATTTCTGGCAACACTGGGAATTGAGGGGTCAACATTCGATATGCGCAGCCATTTTCTCGATCCCATGGTAGTCGTCAAGCTGGCAAGAAAGCTACGCGACGTGCGGCCGGACGTTCTGCAGTGCCATCTGGTGCGCGCGAACCTGTATGGACGTTTGGCGGCGCGATTGGCAAATGTCTCCGTGGTGGTAAATACCGTGCATAACGAAGAAGAGTATTTTACCTCGCCGGCTTTGACCAGCAGGGCGGCGCGCTGCGCCGAATACCAGACACAGTCGTGCGTATCAGCTTTTGTCGCTGTATCGAAGGCATCGCAGGCGGCGTATTCGCAGGCAATGAGAATCCCTCTTAACAAAATACGGGTCATCTACAGCGGCGTCGATATGTCAACCAGGGCATCCCGCGGTTCTCAGCGTGAATGCCGCAACGCGCTCGGGCTGCCCAATGGGGTTCCGTTGATTGTTTCGGTGGGCAGGCTACATCGCCAAAAAAACTACGCGCTGCTGGTGCGATGCGCTGCGGCAATTAAAGCCCACCAGCCGACGGCAATGTTCGCCGTGGCTGGAGATGGGCCTGAGCGCTGTAACCTGGTACAGATGGCTCGGGATCTGGGCGTCGAGAGTTCCTTCAAGATGCTGGGCCGCATTGATGATGTGCAGGCGTTGGTTTCCAGCGCGGATTTATTCGTTCTGTCGTCGTGTTATGAAGGGCTCCCGTTGGTGCTGTTAGAAGCGATGGCACAAGGTGTTCCCTGTGTCTCGACGGATGTGGGCGGTGTATCCGAAGTAAATATCTCCGGCAGCCCCTGTACGCTGATTCCTTTTGACGACCAGGATGGGCTGGTGCGCGAACTACTACGCTTGATAGGGGACAACAATGCACGCCAGATGCAAGGCCTCCTGGCCCAGCAGGTTGTCAGGAGATGGTTTTCGTCTGAAGTCATGATGCGGTCCTATGTTGATCTATATCAGTCTTTGATGTGAGCACTGGTCCGGCACCGTGGGCGGACGTTGTGGTGGCTTGGCTTTTCTTGAACGGAATCCCCGGCGTTACCAAGGAGGAAGCAATTCATGAGCATCCCTATGTGGGTCAAGAGGGTTATCAAGCCTGCGCGCATTGTCCGCATTCAAAGGACGTTGGGCCAGCGAAAGCGGGAACCGATCCGCATACTGGATGTCGGTTGCGGGCCGAATGTGATGTATACCAAGCCATACTTTAACGTGCAGGAATATCACGGTATCGATAGAGGAATGCGCCCAGGATTCGAGGCGAACTACAGGAATATGGATAAGTTGTTTTGCATGGATCTCGAACAGCTGGAACTGGCCGAGATCCCGGATGGGCACTATGACCTGGTTATTCTCAGTCATGTGATTGAACACTTATCCAACGGGCTGGAGCTGATTGGACAGATCAGCACCAAGGTGGCTCCGCGCGGCTGCATCTACATCGAGTCGCCCAGCATGCGGACGATAAACTACCCCTCTGCGCTCGGTTTCATGAACTTTTACGACGACCCAACGCACAAGCGACTTTATTCCGACCAAGAAGTTATCCGGATGCTGCAAAACTGCGATCTGCGTGTGACGCACGTGGGTTACAGGTGGAGCTGGCCCCGGGCTTTTCTGGTACCCCCGGTATCACTCTTTCTGAACCTTTTTTATTACTTGCCGTTTAAGGGCCGGATCAGTTCGTGGGGGCTCTGGGAGCTGCTGGGCATTGCCAGAGCGTGGGTTGCCGTCCGCGAGAGTTAACACCGGCCTACGGAGCACCAGATGGAAAGTAAAGTGTCAGCTTCGTTCGAGGGCCGCGCATGGGAACGGTACTGTATCGTCGGAGGAGCTGGTTTTATCGGCAGCCACTTCACGGATCGGTTGTTGAGAGATCCCAGGGTCACCGCGGTCACCTTATATGACAACTTCTCCTCGGGAAGAGGATGGCACTATGAGCATCATCTAAGCGATCCGCGCCTTCGTATCGTGCGCGGCGAGGTGGGCGATCTGACCGCCCTGACAGACACAATCGCCGGCCATGATGTGGTCATTCATCTGGCATCGAACCCGGATATTGCCCGCGCCGCCAACGAACCGGAGATCGATTTTTATCAAGGCACGGTCTTGACCAACAATGTAGTGGAGGCGATGCGTCGCGCTGCGGTGCCGCGATTGCTTTATGCTTCCGGCAGCGGGGTCTACGGCGAGATCGGTTCAACTGAGGCCAAGGAGGACTTCGGTCCACTGGCGCCAGTTTCTACCTATGGCGCGAGCAAGCTGGCCGGCGAGGCGCTGATCTCCAGCTACTGCCACATATTCGGCCTCAGCGCGCGGGTGTTTCGTTTTGGTAATGTCGTCGGGCCGCGGCAGACCCACGGGGTGGGCCTGGACTTTGTTCGGCGGTTGAAGGCTGATCCTTCACAACTATGTATCCTCGGGGACGGAAAACAGAGCAAGTCCTACATCCACGTATACGATGTCGTGGCCGCGGTACTGTGCGCCAACATACGCGAGGCCGCGGCCTTTCGGGCATTCAATGTCGCCACCGGCGATTACATCACAGTCACCGAGATCGCCGATCTGACGGTTGAGGTTCTCGGGCTTAAGCGAGCTCCCCAATATCGCTATACCGGGGGGGATCGTGGCTGGAAAGGAGACGTCCCCGTGGTTCGTCTGAACACTGACAGAATCAAGAGTATGGGATGGATATGCGAGAGAAACTGCCGCCAGGCTCTACGGCAATCACTGCTCAGTCTGGCGGCGGATGAGCGCACCAGCCGTGAATGAACCTTTGCCACCGCTCGTCCTGTTGGCCGGAGGATTGTCGACCCGCTTGGGATCCATCACCAAAACCGTCCCCAAGTCGATGGTAGTGGTCGCCGGGGAGCCGTTTATCGCTCATCAAATGCGCTGGCTGGCGACGCAAGGTGTGAAGAAGGTCGTGATCTGCTGCGGTTTTCTCGGGCAGCAGATCGAGGACTATGTGGGCGACGGCGCAACCTTCGGGTGCTCGGTGCGTTATTCCTATGATGGCAACCCGCTTAAGGGAACGGGCGGGGCGGTGAAGAAAGCGTTACCGCTTTTAGGAAACCAATTCTTCCTGATGTACGGAGACAGCTACTTACCCATTGCGTTTGAACCTGTCTATGAGGCGTTCATTCGCCGGGGACGAATGGGTCTGATGACGGTATTTCGCAATGAAGATCGATGGGATACCAGCAATGTCGAATTACAGCGTGGCGATATTCGCAACTATGACAAGATAACGATCACGCCACAGATGAAGTACATCGATTATGGCCTGGGGATACTTACGCCGGCAGCCTTCGAACCGTGGCCAGACAACGCGGTCTTTGACCTCAGCCTGGTGTATGGCCGCCTGGTGAAGACGGGCCAACTAAGCGCCCATGAGATCACACAGCGTTTCTATGAAATCGGGACGCCGCGTGGGCTCGAGGAGACAGCTTGTATGCTGGCCCGCGCCAGGCGACCGGGGGATGGATCCAAGCATTAGTCCGGAGAGACGTATGTTTATTACCAGGACACCATTAAGAATATCGATTGGTGGGGGAGGTACGGATCTACCTTCTTACTACCAGGAGTTTGGTGGATTTGTCATCTCCGCGGCCATCAATAAGTACGCCTACGTAAGTGCCAACCGCTGCTTCTCGCCGGGATATGTGCTCAAGTATTCAGAGATGGAGGCGGTGCAAACCCGAGCCGAGATTCGCCATCGCCTGATTCGCGAGGCTCTGAACGTTTACGACATCCCCAGCCCCATTGAAATTGTAAGCATTGCCGACGTCCCGGCCGGAACGGGCCTGGGATCCTCCGGTACTTTCCTGGTGGGCCTGATCCACGCCTTGCACGCATATAAGCGCAACCCGGTCTGTCCCGAAGCGCTGGCCCAGGAGGCGATCGAGATTGAAATGAACAGGCTGGAAGAGCCGGTAGGGAAACAAGACCAGTATATTGCCGCTTACGGCGGGATACTCTGCCAGGAATACCACCCGGATGGCACCGCGCGTGTGTATTCGCTGAAGATGAGTGAGTCTTCCATGCAGGACTTTCGCAATTCTCTGATGTTGTTCTACGTGGGAACGACGCGCAGTGCATCGAGCATCCTCATGGATCAGAAAGCGAAGTCGGAACAACAGGATCGGACAATGCTTGCGGGCTTGCATTTTATCAAGCAATTGGGGCTCGAGATACAGAGTGTCCTGGAGCAGGGAGATATCTCCCGTTTCGGTGCGTTGATGCATGAACATTGGCGGCACAAACGTAATCGGTCGAAAGCCATGAGCAGTGACAGGATCGATGAACTCTACGAACTGGCGCGCAGTAAGGGCGGGGCCAGCGGAGGAAAATTGGTGGGCGCAGGAGGCAGCGGGTTCTTGCTCTTCCAAACCAATCAGCGCGCCCGATTGCGCCATGTATTGTGCGCAGCCGGAATAACGGAGATGGACTTCAGCTTCGACTTTGACGGTTCGATTGTCATCTCCCGTAGCTAGGAACTTCTATCGATCAGATTCGTGAACAAGCAAGAGCATAGCCGGGCGGGAGTAATGAAAAAGGGGACAGGGTGAACGACTACACAGCGAGATACTTATCCGAAACCGCGTTGATCGCCGCCCGGATTGATCAGGCACACATCGAGAAGATGATCGACATCCTTATCGAAACGCGCACCACGGGCGGCCGCCTGTTCTTCCTTGGTGTGGGCGGAGGCGCGGGCAATGCCACCCATGCGGTGAATGATTTTCGCAAGATTGCGAATATGGAAAGCTACGCTCCTACCGATAATGTCAGCGAGTTGACCGCGCGGATAAACGATGAGGGATGGGATACGTGTTTTGCCCGATGGCTAAGTAGCAGCCGACTGCGTAAGGGCGACACGCTGTTTGTGCTTTCCGTGGGCGGCGGCAATCAGGAGAAAAATGTCAGCGTCAACATTGTCCGCGCGCTCGATCTCGCTCTACGGGTGGGGGCGAGAATCGTGGGTGTGGTGGGACGCGATGGCGGCTATACAGCCCAGGTAGCCGATGCTGCGGTTATCATCCCCACGGCCTCTGCGGACACAGTGACGCCGCACACGGAGTCGTTTCAAGCGGTGGTCTGGCATCTGATCGTCTCCCATCCACGGCTCAAAGAGAAGGAGATGAAATGGGAGTCGACGCTCTGAAGAGGCCGGCAGCCGTGTTTCTGGACCGGGATGGAGTCATCAATCGCAATGTGTTGAATCCTTCGACGTTGGCCTGGGAAGCGCCCTTGACGGTCGAAGCGTTTGCATTGGCGCCCAACGCGCTCGTCGCACTGCGTGCCTTGCGGAAGGCTGGATTTCTGCTCTTTGTGGTTTCCAATCAACCAAACTATGCCAAGGCCAAGGCGTCCCTGGAGACGCTTGACGGCATACATCATCGTTTGCTGGACCTGCTCAATCAGCAGCACATTGACATCGCGGCGTTCTACTACTGCTTGCATCATCCCCACGGTGTCGTTTCCAGCCATGCTCTCACCTGCCGTTGCCGGAAACCCTCACCATTTTTTCTGCTGCAGGCACGCGACCAGTTCGGTCTGGATATGGAGCATTCCTGGATGGTCGGGGACCGGGCCAGCGACATCGTATGCGGCCGGGCGGCGGGCGTGCGCACCATCCGTGTGCTCAACGGCGAAGAGGGTGCGTTTGTGGACGAAGCGGGCGCCGATTTTCAGGCCGCCAGCCTGGAGATCGCCGCCGTGATCATTCTGGGCGGCGCTTTCCGCAGCTAACGGCACGCGCATTGCACTCTCCCATAGGAAATCGCTTGCAGCCACGCGAGGCCGAGCGACTGCGGCTTCACATTACAACCAACCATATACCTGGAGAATCGTTATGCTCACAGTTGCAGATTTGAAGATAAAGATATTTGCTGACGGCGCTGATCATGACAGCCTCATCAACCTCTATGAGCAGCCTTACATCCGCGGCTTCACTACCAACCCAACCCTGATGCGCAAAGCAAGCATCGCCAACTATGAGGAGTTTGCCCGCAAGGTCTTGGCACGAATCAAAGACAGACCGATTTCCTTCGAAGTATTCGCCGACGAGTTCGACGAGATGGAAGCGCAGGCTCTGACCATTGCCAGCTGGGGATCCAACGTCAATGTGAAGATACCAGTGACAAATACCAGGAAAGAGTTCGCCGGCAAATTGATTGAGAAGCTAGGCGCTCGTGGAGTGGTCATCAACGTGACCGCGGTGTTTACCCTCGCCCAGGTGCGGCAAATCGTGCGCCTATTAAATCCGGAAATTCCCGCGATCATCTCGGTGTTTGCGGGACGGATTGCAGACACGGGAATTGATCCCGTTCCCCTGATGAAGGAGGCGCTCTCCATGCTCTCCCATCTTCCCAGGGCCGAACTTCTCTGGGCCAGTCCTCGCGAAGTGCTGAATATATTTCAGGCCAATGACGCGGGGTGCCACATCATTACCGTATCCTCTGAGATTCTCGCCAAGTTAAAAGATGTCGGCAAGGATTTGACCGAGTTCTCGCTCGAGACGGTCAAGATGTTTCATCGCGATGCGGCTTCAGCCCAATACTCCATCGAAATTCCCACGCTGACGGGTGTTGCCCGTACCGCGTAGAGAGAACAGACGATGAATGAGCGTTTATATGAGCACGATGTGGTCGGATCGATTGTTGCCTACAAGAGCAATCCCGCCGAACTGGAGCAGGCGATTCGCAGCTTTGTGAATACCGCCCTGCGAGTCAAGATGTTAGTCGTGGACAACTCGCCCACCGAGACCTTGGGGCGCTTGTGCCGTCAACTGGGAACGGACTATCTGTATACGGGGAAGAATTGTGGCTTTGGTGCTGGACATAACATTGCTATCCGAAAGACGTCCACGGCCAAATATCATCTGGTCCTAAACCCGGATGTTCATTTCGAAGCCAGAGCTCTGGAAGAATTGGTCGCGTTTCTGGAGTTGAATGACTCTGTGGGGCTGGTGATGCCACGGGTGTTCTATCCTGACGGCTCGCCCCAGCAGCTCTGCAAACGGTTACCCGTTCCATTTGACATGTTATCCAGGCGGACCTTTCCCGGCATACTCAAGCGATTTTGTCACAGCCGGATGGGTTTGTTTGAACTGTCCAATATCAACCCCAACCTTGTGCTCTCGGTGCCTTATCTATCCGGCTGTTTCATGTTGCTGCGCAAGAAGTCCTTGCTGGAATGTGGTCTTTTCGATGAACGATTCTTCATGTACTTCGAAGACGTCGATTTGACCAGACGCATTCATGAGCGATATAAGACGGTCTACTATCCTCATGTGAGGATCACCCATAGACATGATCGAGGTTCGTACAAGAGCTTCCGGATGTTCTGTTATGGGATCCGGTCGGCCATTCAGTATTTCAACAAGTGGGGATGGGTTTGGGATGAGGAGAGAGACGTAGCGAACAGCGTCATCGGCCCTTTGGCGAATCTCAGTTTACCCCACCGGCCGGACTATGATGTGGCGCCTGCGGCAACGATTTCCTTGCCTTCCACGACGGGGCGGGGGTTGCTACGTTGATCTTGGGGTGGATGTGGGCCATCGGCGGCGCGGGCTGCAAGCGGCGCTGCAGGCAGATAATCCATTTCAGAGGTAAAGGGCCCCCAAGGATTCAAGGATTACATCCTAGGGAATTTTCAGCCGTCCCTGCGGGACTGTAGGAAATCGGGCTCCGCTTCGGTCGGGATGACAAATTTAAGGGCGGTGGCCCACCTTGGCTTAGGTGGAGGTGGATGGACAGAGTCAAGCAACCTACCGAAGAACTAATTTGGCACTTGCCGTGAAAGGTGAAAGGTACAAACTGAGACGCTGGTAAGAGCCGTGGAGGAGACACAATGGGGTGTGCGCTTCGACGGGGGTGGATTCGGATGCGACTCGCTCTTGGAATCGGACGTTGGTTGTCCCCCAGGGATTCACATCGGATGAAAACACAGCAGATACGATCACGGCAACCTCAAGATATCCCATCAATCTGCTAGTTGATTCGTGTGCTGTTGATTCAACAGAGAGCGGCGCCTACCGGTCTCGCTGTATCTCTCAGCGATCTGACCATGACACTGCGCACAGGTCGCACGATCCGCATCTCCGCCAGATGCAATTCATACGGGACGGCTGTGGGCAGAGGGACAGGACGACAGGCAAGAACGACGTCCGGATGAACCAACCCACACCATGACTCGCTTCAGTGCAGCTCTTCACGTACGGCAGGTCCTCGCAGAGAAGAGAGAAACGCAATCAGATTGGTCTGTTCCTCCGCGGTCACCTTACCCAGATACGAAGGCATGGGAGGAGTGACGGTAAAACCGCTTTCACGCAAGTTTGATTTCATGAACCCACGCAGCTGTTCATGAGAATCCAGTATTTGCAAGCTGAAGTCATCCTGGTTGAGGATTCGTCCCGTGATCGTCTGGCCATCACTGGTGACTACCCGGTAGAGTTGGTTGCGTGGCGCCACGTCGGGTTTGGGGTCTAACAATGCGCTACGCAACTCTTCAACGCTCCGCGCGGTGGCGATGCCGCTGAGATTCGGGCCTAACCGGGAACCTTCGTCTGCAACTCGATGGCAGGAAAGGCATCCGCCTTTGCCCAGAAAAATCGCCTGGCCCTTGACGGGATCGCCCTCAACCTGAACTTCGCTGGCAGTCGTTTTCGTCTGGGGGGAAGGCCGTAGCTGCGCCGACGTCCACACGCTTGCCAACAGAAGTGAGGCGCCCAGCGCACATGCGATTCTGCTTGCTCTCATAATTTTATCGCTCCTCGCTCTAAGCGTCAGCGCAATCCGTAAACGAACAGACTTGTGCCCGCGGCCACGGCGACGTATTGTTTACCATCGACAGAATAGGTAATAGGGCCATTGATCAGCTCCCCACCCAGCGCCGCCTTCCATAGCAGCGAGCCGGTCCGCGCATCCAATACCACAAAATCACCTTCCGGCCCACCGGTAAACAGGAGATCCGTCGCCGTGGTCAGAATTCCAGCGGCCCCTCTGCTGGTGAGTCCGCCCTTATGAGCATCGATGCTATTGCCCGAGTTGAGCTTGAACTCCCACTTGCGCTCGCCAGTTTGTGGCTCGATCGCCCGTACCGCGGTGTACTTTTCATCGTCTGTTCCAACGACCGGAGGCTCCCGTCTGATCCTGGTTCTTCCACCACCAAGGCCGTTGTAGACTTCACCTTCGACGTACGGTTGTGGACCTTTGTAAAATTTTTCGGAAGTATTCTCCCGGGCATTCACGTAGAAGAGTCCAGTGTGCGGGCTAAACGAGGGACTGAACCAGTTTGTCCCGCCCTGGTTGTCGGGAAGAATAAGAGTGCCCGCGACGCTGGGATCTGTGTTTGCAGCCATGATCGGCCGTCCGTTGGCATCAAAACCTGCATTCCAGGTCTGCTTCACAAACGCCTTCCCCAGCAGAAATTTGCCGGTGGTGCGGTCCAGCACATAGAAGAAACCATTTCTGTCTGCCCAGAGCGCCACCTTACGCGGCTCACCATCCCAATGGATGTCCGCTAATACGGGAATCTGAACCGCGTCCCAATCGAACTGGTCATGGGGATTCGCCTGGTAATACCACTTCAACTTGCCCGTATCTACATCGATGGCAACCATGGAGCAGGTATAGAGATTGTCGCCGGAGCGAACGTCTCCGTAGTAGTCCGGACCGGCGTTGCCTACACCCCATATGGTCAGGTTGGTCTCGGGATCGAACGAACCATGCGTCCATACAGAGCCGCCGCCACGCTTCCACGAATCGCCGCTCCAACTTTGAATGCCCGGATCCCCAGGACCGGCGGTGGTATGGAAACGCCACGCTTCCTTACCCGTGTGCGCATCGTAAGCAGCGATGAAACCCCGGATACCATACTCGCCACCCGCCACGCCAATCACCACTTTATCTTTGACGACAAGAGGAGCAGCCGAGATCGAGTAGCCGGAGGAAGTGGTGGCTATCTTGGTGTCCCAAAGAGTTTTTCCGGTCTTTGCATCCAGGGCAATCAGATGAGCGTCGACGGTGCCGAGAAACAAGGTGTCGCCCAGGATAGCTAGCCCCCTGGCGATGCGTCCGCAGCAAGGTTTGGCATCCGCTGCCGGGGTGTAGGGGTGGAGCCAGAATAGGCGGCCGGTTCTGGCATCCAGCGCCACCACATCGTCTCCCTGTGTGGTGTAAAGCACTCCGTCCACGACCAGCGGCGTATTTTCATAGGGGCCCAGCCACCAGGCCGGCCACACCCATTTCAGCTCCAGATCTTTGGCATTGCCAGGCGTAATCTGGGCCAGCGAACTGTAATGGTTGCTGCGATACGTTCCGCCGGAGGTCAACCAATTCCACGGTTCCGCGGTTGCATCCAGCAGCCGTTGGAAGGTCACACCAGAGGGCTTCTCGCCGGTGCGATCGCGGTCCTGGATGGCGGTGTCACCGTTGTACGCCGGCGTCGGCGCGGCTCCTATCGCCTTCATGGCAGATTCCGGAAGAGCGGCTATTTTCCCGGCGCCGAAGTTGTCCGTAAGGTATTGGACTATCTGGTTGATATCCGCGTCGCTTCCCTGGGCGCCTCGCGCAACCATGTCGTCCACCGTCTGGGCCCAGCGCAGTTTGGTCATGCGCATACCGGTGAACTGCTCCACTCCATGACAGGAAGTGCACATGCGCTCGGTCACAGCTCTCCCGGGCCCTTCCGGCAGTTGGGTCTGGGCGTGGGTGATCCATACGCCGCTTAGGCTGAAGGTCAGGCTTGCGACCCAGCACCGGAGTGAACGCGTGCGAAGAAATCTTTTGCAATTCGAACCCATAGCCCTCCTGCTGATTCCCGGCAAGCGCTATTTGCCCACTTTGAAGTGCGCTTTGCCCTAAAGATGAAGGCGCCTATTTTCGTCGCAGTCACGACATCGATTGCGCCGTGCTTGTTCAGGTCAGCAGCGAGTACGTCGGAACCCGAGCATACCGCAACCCTCCTTGTTCAGTGTCAAGAGCGGCTGACATACATCTCCGCAATGGGTGTCTCCCGGTATTCATGCCAATAATTCACTTGATCC
The DNA here is from genome assembly GCA_963721125.1 of uncultured Acidobacteriaceae bacterium. Taxonomy (GTDB): domain Bacteria; phylum Acidobacteriota; class Terriglobia; order Terriglobales; family Acidobacteriaceae; genus PALSA-350. Next base: position 2,642,006 of record CAVRHZ010000002.1, read on the forward strand.
CGGCTCCTTCAACGATGGTGATGTAACGATCCACCGGCACCTGAGTGAACGTTTCGACTCGGCCGCTGGGCTGAGGCCATCGGATCTCCAATAAGTCGATTTTTGGCTGATGACCAATCCCTAACACCTCTCGAGGGTCATGGGACGCGAGAAAACTTCCACCACCAGTCTTTAGGCGCGAACGCTTGAGCGGACCGGCTTTCCACGTGATACGGGCACCGATCCCGTCCGCGTTGGCTTGCTTGCCTATAAGGCGTACGCCGAGCCAGTGGTTAACTTGCGCGGCCGTATTCTTCAACAAAAGAGGTGGACCATTGTTAACGCCCACCAATACGTCGACCGCTCCGTCATTGTCGAAATCTCCGATGGCCAGTCCGCGCGCGGCGAATTTTTGCTCAAATACGGAACCTGCAGTCGCACTGATGTTTTCAAACCCGCGTCCAGTGTTATGGAAGAGAAGGAAAGGCTCTTCATAGGTGACCAAACTGGATTCATGGTCGATTGTGTCATCCGGATGCCCGTTGGCGATGAAAAGGTCGAGGTTCCCATCGTTGTCATAGTCGAAGAACTTCACTCCCCATCCGCTCATAAGACGGGTAGCGCGGGCAATTCCCATGGGTCCGGCTGTATCGTCAAAGATTCCATCATGATTATTGTGATAAAGCGAGTACATTTCCTTATCGATGTTGGTAACGAACAGATCCTCCCAGCCATCCTGGTCGTAGTCGCCGGAATCGACGCCCATGCCTGAACGTCCCTTGCCTTCACTGCTGTAAGCAACTCCCGACGAGGAGCCTATGTCTTCGAACGTGCGGCGCCTGTTCATGAGGAGAAAATTTGCCATCGTGTCATTGGCGACAAAGAGATCCATCCAGCCGTCGTTGTCGATATCCGTCGCGACGACTCCCCACGCCTTTCCGAGCAGCTTGCCAATGCCGCTCTCACGGCTAACATCAGTAAACGACCCGTCTCCGTTGTTATGGAAGAGCCAGCTCGATGTAGGCTGATAGACCCGTGGGTTGCAATAATTACGCTCTCCGGTTTGTGGATTGGCACAAAACTTGTTTTTGGACTTATCAAAGTCGACAAACCGGCAAACAAACAGGTCCAGCCTGCCGTCGTTGTCGTAATCGAACCAGGTCGCACTCGACGCCCAGCCGGGGGCGGCAACTCCGGCCTTTTCCGTTACGTCGGTGAAGGTGCCGTTGCCATTGTTGTGGTAAAGGATGCTGCGTCCGTATTGTGTTACATAGAGGTCCGGGTAACCGTCGCCGTCGTAGTCGCCCACCGCGACGCCCATTCCATACCCACCGCCAGCAACACCGGCTTTTTGTGTCACGTCTGTGAAGCTACCATCCCGGTTATTGCGATATAGAGCATTGCGCAAGGGAGGCTGTGGATCATAAAAATCGCAGCGGCCACTGTTGACGAGATAGATATCCATCCACCCGTCACTATCGTAGTCGAGAAACGCGCAACCTGCCCCCGTCGTTTCGGGCAGGTAGGACGATGCAGACCGGCCATTCACATGTTTCCAGGTAATCCCGCTCGTGGATGGTGGAACCGAGCTGAACAATGAAGTGGAGGGGCTAGCAGGAGTCAGCAGCTCCGGGGGCGAGAAGAGCCCTGCGAGGCGGCATGATGGGAGAAGATATCTTGCACAGCCCCCGCTGGCCAGCAGGTGCAGAAACCATCTCCGGGAACATCCCTTCATTGCTGCGCTCTGTATGTTGGCGGTCAATAGGGACGAACCTCCACCGTTCGCATCAGGAAACGCGCCCTTTCCTCCCCGGTCTTTCGCATCTGCTCGACTCGAATTGCCTGCGCGTCGGCCCTGGGATCCTTGGTTCGCTGGAATAGAATCAGCAAACGCTGGTTGCTCAGGTAATCGTCAGGAGCCATCTGTATTGCATGGGCCAATGTCTTCTCCGCTAGAGCGTACTCCTTCCTGTCTATGTAAACCATGCCGAGATCTGTATACGGCTCGATCACAGACGGGTCAGCCTGGATCGACCGTTGCAGATGATCCATTGCCTCGCCGAGATTTCCATCCCGCATGTCCATGCGCCCGAGAAAAAGTTGTGCAGCCGTCCGCGTCTCGGAGTGATCGGCTATGGATTGGAGCTCGCGGCGGGCATCGTCGTACCGATCGCTGTAGAAATAGGCGATTGCGACAGCAAGTGTGGCACGCGCGTCAGCAGGCCGCAACGCTCGGAACTGTTGAAAGTAGCGAATCGCCTCATCCGGATTGTTTGCCTGCACCAGGACGGCGCCCAGCGCGTAGTTGTAGTAGGCATTGCGTGGGTCCAGCCGCACCGCCTGTTCGAGCGACTTCCTCGCGTCCGCCGGCAGATTCAGCTCCACACATACCATTCCGAAAAAGAAGTGCACGGCGGCGTTGTCTGGTTCCAGGTCCCGGGCATGAGCCAGGTAGCCGAGCGCTCCTTCAAGGTCTCCTGACCGGTAAGAAACCCGCGCCATCCAGAAAAGTATCTGAGCGGACGGAGGATCGATCTGTACGGCCTGTTCCAGCATTGCTCGCGCATCCCTATATCGACCCCGGGCTTCGAAGAGGCGGGCAAGTTCCTCTAGTGCTTCAGCGGAGGCCAGACCGCGCGCGGCGATGTCCTGCAGAAATTTCATCTCGAAGTCGTCTGCGTGGTGCCCCGCCAACGCCGTCAGGACGGGAGAGATGTCCGCTTTTGTTAGATCGTCATGTGCTAATAGCTTTTGCGCGCTCAGGTCAGCTTGCGGGAGTTGGCCAAGCGCGACGTAATTCGCACAACGGAGAGCCAAAGCCTGGGTCTGTTTCTGGGCTTGCGCCGGCAACCGATCGAGATACCGCTGCGACTCGACAAAAGCGCCAAGCCGGTTCGACAGGAACGCCGCCTGATAATTTCCCTCCACGTTATCCGGGTCGAATTTGACGAGTTCCCCGTATAGCCGTAGAGCCTTCTCCTGTGCGCGAGGGTCGACGGTCGCGTTCTCCTGGTACAGGCGCCCGAGGTTTAGATAGGCGTCGGAGAAGTGTGGAGCAATTTGGATGGCTCGACGAAAGTTCGTTTCCGCTTCCGTAAAGTCTTTCTCCTGCGCATAGATGACACCGAGAAAGTTATAGAGCCTCACATCACCGGAATGATTTTTGAGCGTCTCTTCCACTTGACCACGGGCTTCATCAAGCCGACCCGACAGGATCAGCTGCTGGATCTGGCTCAGCCTCTCTTCTTCGGGGTCAGCTGGCTGCTGGGCGGCCAAGCGGGCGGAAAGGGTACAGGCCAGGCCAACTACGAGGAGCACAACGATGCCGAGAATGTGAAGCTTTTTCATGACTTCCGGCAGCGTCTCATGCCCCCATCCATATGCGGTGTATTAAATAACAGAAAGCCCACATGTTATCAACCTTTATCCTCCTTTTGGCAGGCGAAGAATACACTATGGGCTTACACGCATCAACGGAGGCCTCCAGCGTCTGGATAGACGGGACCAGCATTGCCAATCGTCGCGCTTTCGGTAGGCGCAGCGCAGATACTTTGGCCAGCGATAGGGAGCGGAACAATCGGTAGGCGTTTTCTGAAAGTTGAAGCCATCTGCCCTCCTTGCTGCTCCATCGCTGAGAGGTGTTGAAGGGATATCTAGAGACTTCCCTCTGTTCTTAGACTTCCCGCGCTGCGATCTTCCGCACTATCGAGCCAGACTGCGTCTTCCACCGAATCTCCGAAGCGCTTCATTCCGGCTTTGCGCACTTCCTCGTCAGGAACTATTGTCAACGGGGTGTAACGCGGGTGGTGAGACTCCTTGTAGGGATTGTTCCGGGCGGCATTGTAGCAACAGATCATTGACCAACGAGGATGGTCAGAGCGGTTCTGATCGGAACGGTGCAGTAGATTGGGGTGGAAGAACAAGGTATCGCCCACTTCCATTTCGATGTAAACCCGGCCAAGCCTTTTCATCAGCTCATTAACGCGCTCGTTGTCTGCGCCTGCCTGTTCGCCGGTAAGCACGTGGTCGATGCGTCCAGCGTGGTGTGAACCTCTGATCACCTGCAAGCATCCGTTTTCTTTTGTCGCGCGATCCAGGGCGATGTAGGCACTGGTGAGCAGAGGAAAGAGAACGCCATTTTGGTACCAGTAGCCATAGTCCTGATGCCAAGTCCAAGCTCCGCCAATTCTGGCGTCTTTCATGATCATCTTGGAGTGATAGTGATACACCTCGCCATCAAGCAGCTTTTCGGCGGATGCGACGATTGACTTGCTTCGGGCTACCATGCCGTAGATGGTATCGGTGGGGTGATTCCATAGGGATAACCGAACTGTTCCCCCTTCCCCGTCGTTCTTCCCGTACGAATGCTGATCCAACTCTCGATCGTGTCGGGCTGCTGCCGCTAGGAGCCCGCTTTCCACTTCATCGAACATTCCCGGAACCAGCACGTATCCATCCTGATGGTACGCAGATACATCCTGATCGCTGATGACGCCCTTTGGCATACCCTCTCCTGAGCAGATAATGGGCGCGCGGAGACCCCGCGAACACCAGTGATAGTATCCTTGATTTCTGGTCATTTTGCAAACGTTTTCTCGACGGCCAATGTCTAATCCTCTTTTCCCTGGCACCCCCTGCTGTCGTCAGCGCTTGCTTGTGTCGGAGTCCACGTTGGAGGAGCGCACCGAGCAGCGTCGTTATGTTTCAATTTGCAGTTCCACTGCAAACGTTTTCATCGGTCATTCTAGAGCAGGACTGCAAGGATTATGTGAGAGCAAAATGGAGGAGAGCGCGGCGATCTTATGGTCTGATCACGGCAGGCAAGACCTTGGACCGAGTGCGACGGGAATCGTTCGAAGCGCGAGCCACGCCGGTAGACTCGCGCACTACGAGTTCGGGGCTGAACATGTACTCTTCCCCAGCATTGGTCCGGTTCTTCGCGCCGGCAAGAATCGCCTCGAACATTCTGTGACCTACCTTGTCCCTGGGGATTTGGATAGTAGTCAGGGATGGCGAGGTATATTCCGAAAACTCGATGTTATCGAAGCCAGTGACGGATACATGCCCTGGAACGTCGATGCCGTGGTCTCGCAGCTCACGGAGAGCGCCGATGGCGATCATGTCGTTCACGCAAATGATCGCCGTTGGATCGAATCCGGACTTTACAATGTCGCGGACAGCGGCGCGCGCTCCTTCGAGGCCTTCCTGAAAAGAAATCTTGAAATCTCTGGTTTCCACTGAATTGCGAGCAGCAATCTCCAGGAAAGCGGACCTGCGCACGTCTGTGGGTAGCAGCGCGGAAGAAAGACCGATATAGGCCATCCGGCGATGCCCCATGGAGTAGAGATATTCGACAATCTGCGTCATACCTTTGCGGTTGTCGAATCGTATATTGGCAATGCCCTTACCCTGTGTTCCTACGTCATAGATCGCGATAGGAATGCCGACGCCTATTAACTCACTCAAGGCAGGAGGTAAAGCTTCAGAGATAACCAGGGCAATACCCGCCACTCTTCGGCCGATCATCATGCGGATGTTGGCAGACAATTGATCCGCGTCGTAATTAGTATTTCCAACGAGAACCTCGAAGCCATTGGCCCGAGCGTCCCCTTCGATAGCATGAAACACATCGACAAAGAAAGGATTAAGCAGGTTAGAAACGATGATGCCGATGGTACTGGAACGGCCAACTACGAGGGAACGCGCTTGCAAATTCGGGTGGTAGTTTGATTTCTCCAGGACCTTCAGCACTCGCTTTCGGGTGGAGGCATTCACGGTGTCAACACCGTTTACTACCCGAGACACTGTCGAGACGGATACATTAGCCAACTTTGCAACGTCTTCCAATCTCAAGCGCCTGGTCCCCTCCCCCAGCATAATGCCCATTTTCAAGGATTTGCAAATTTACGGGGTTCGCAGTTGGGGCGCCATGGCGGGTAAGCCCCGCAAGTAACCAGCAGACCGGGTGGGCATGGTTAACGGCAATATGTTCCGGGTCTTGAGAACGCGACGCGCATTCGACAGCGTGCAGATCTTGCGGTTCCGGTTCACAGAACTATATAGAACACGCTAAGAAGAGATCGATATCTCGATCCACTCCACCAAAAGGCCAGTCTCACTCCGTTCGCGGAGTGTTAGCGCCAGGGAGCCATTTTTAATCTGCTGTGCCGTGTGGGTAGTGCTTCCCCCAAAGTGATGCGTAGTGATTTCGGCATTGTGGCCACGCTGCCTGCGAATGGACGCCTGCCCGTCTCCATAAGGTACAACCACGATGCGCTCGCTTTTCGTAATGCTGTCATTGGTCTGTGAGGCTACGACGACGGGTGTGGTGGATTCAACGATACCCGCCACCCGTGGATCGGGCGGTTGCTTGATCGCCGAATCATCCTGCTGCGGCCGCCCAGGCCGTAGAGCGATAAGCACCAGTTCACCATTCTCCATCCTCGCCCATGAACTGCTGTGAGCTCCGCGCGTGGGTGAGTACGGCTGCCCCATCGGCGCAAAGGGAATGATGGAGAAGATATTGCCTGATCGTAGAATATGCGCCAAGCCGTTGAATTTGGCCATCCGTTCAGGTGTTTCACCTTCGCCGAGTTCGTCTGCACGCAGGTCGTTAAGCGTGCCCAGGGTTCCAACCGCCGCTGAATCAAACCAGATATTCGGGGCGCTCGACCAGTCGTAGCCCGAAGAGCCATAGGTGGGGATGCCCAGTGGTCCCATGAGGCTGCTGAAATAAATTCGCCGGTTGGCTTCGAGATCGTACTCGCCAGCGGCGAGAAATAGATCATCGAGAGCATGCAGGTCAAAATACTTCAGGTGCAAAGGTGATAACTGGTAGTACATGACCACGATATCCGGATTTTCCGCACGCATAGCCTGTACAACCACTTCCAGGCCCTTCGCCAGGAGCCTTTCTCCAGCCCAGCTTTTATCAGCTGGAGCGGCGCTGCGGATAGCAGGCAGCTCATATCCGAAGTCGAACTTTACCAGATCCGGCTTGTATTTGCGGATGAAGCTTCGCACCCGGCCAGTGAGTACCTTGCTGACTTCAGGTTGCGTAAAATCAAGAATATAGTAGGAAGCTTCTCCTCCAAGCTTGAAGGGCTGTCCATCCGGTTGCTTCAGCATGTTCTCCAGGCTAAGACCGAGGGCGGATGGGTCTTCGCAGCGCATGAAAGCAGTCCACAGCCCAATACGATAGCCATCCGCTCTCACTTGATCGAGAAACTGCTCAAAGTGGGGAAGTCTCTCGACCGAGTGCTCAAGCGTGCCGTAGTGCCCCTCCCACTTATCGTCGATTGAGAACATCTTGGCTTGCATACCTGAGGCTTTTAGTTCTTTGTAAATCTCATTCAGAAAAGCTTCATCGAGCTTACTCCCGCCTCCGTCTCGGTCCACCTCGGATCCCCAAGTGCAGAACTGCGGAGCAAGTGCGGCAGCGTTCTTCCTGGCCGAGTTCGTCTTTCGCTCGATGATCCCTGCGTTGAGAAGCCGCCCGTAATACTGGCCGATGGCCTCGTAGTAATCCCCACCTAACGCCCAGCACAAGGTAGAGCCGAGGGTTAACTTCCCCGGTGTGCGCAGATGTTTCCAAAGGTCGCTTCGGTAATCGATCCACATGCTGCTGCGACCTTCATGGAGATCCAGGAACAGGTCCCCGTTCGGGAGATCGGCCAAGCCACAAACAAACGCATCGGATCTGCCATCGCTGTATGCATTGTGTTGGCCGGCGTCTAACGGTTGTAGACCAAATCCGCAGAAATAGTCCACTGGAAGAGCCCATTGCTGAATTAGGGAATCGGGTATGGAGCTTCCATGTCCGAGCCATACGGTTTGGTCCAAGTGGACTTGATTGCCTTGAATAGGACTGACGGAAGGACCCTCACTGATGCCAGGTACAACAAGAACCGATGCGTCCAGCGATGGAGTCCGAACCTCTCCCCGAACGCGTGTGAAGTAATGTAAGCTCACCACCTCTTCGGCGGCTGTGCTCTCATAGAGAACCGGTTCTATCCAGAATCCTTCGTCCTCAAAACGGACGGTTAGGGAAAGATGGCCGTTCCCGTTGACGGTTTCGTAGTCAAACCTGACTCGGCCAGCAGTAGCCTGCGGGGGTAACGCACGGCCAGGGACGCATTGGTGGCGCGACGGATCCGCAGAAGAAGCAACCACAACCGCCGGCTGAAGGGACCCTGTCACGATCAGCCGACTCTTGGCGTCCGTCAAACGAAAGGTATCGTTATCGCGGGAATAAGACCACGAGTAACGCGCGCAGGAAACGTGCACGCTTTGATCATCCGCCGCAATGTGCAGGGGTATGGTTTGGCCTGGGATCTGCTTTGAATAGGCGCCCGCAAAGGCAGCTGCCGATAGCCTAACAAACGTGCGACGATCCAATTTCTTCATTTTCTCTCTTTTCGCCCAACTCGCAGAACGGTATGGCCCGACTATTTGTCTGAGCGAAAAGAGCTATTTGCTCGATGGATTCCTTTTGAGGACAGTTGCACTCAAATCCTTTCCTGGATCCAGCCACTCTGCATCTGCAGTGGAATCCGCGAACCTTTTCATGCCTGCCTTCCTAATCTCCTCGTTGGGAACTTTGACCAGGGGTGTATAGCGGGGCTGGTGCGATTCCTTATAGGGATCATTGCGGGCTGCGTTATAGCAGCAGATCATTGACCAACGGGGGTCCGCCGAGCGGTTTTGATCGGAACGGTGGAGAAGGTTTGGGTCAAAGTAGAGGGCGTCTCCAGGTTCCATTTCGACGTAGTCCAAGTCAAGCCGCTTTAGGATCTCGCCGACGCGGTCCTGATCAGCTCCAGCCTGATCGCCAGTGAGTACGTGTTCAATGCGGCCTAATTGGTGAGAGCCCCGGATAACCTGCAAACACCCGTTCTGCCTGGTGGCGCGGTCGATCGCGATGAACACACTGGTAAGCAGCGGAAACAGGACTCCATTCTGGTACCAGTAGCCGTAGTCCTGATGCCAAGTCCAGGCGCCGCCGACTTTTGCGTCCTTCATAATCATCTTTGAGTGATAGTGGTAGACTTCGCCATCCAGTAGCTTTTCCGCCGAGTTAACGATGGCTTCACTTCGTGCGACCATGCCATAAATCGTGTCGGTGGGATGGTTCCAGAGCGAGAGACGAACAGTTCCCCCCTCCCCATCTCTTCTAGCGAACGAATGTTGGTCAAGAATGCGGTCTTGCCGCGCCGCGTGGCCGAGAAGGCTGGTCTCTTCCTCATCGAGCATGCTCCTCACCAGTACGTAACCGTTGGTGCGGTATGCAAGAAGTTCTTCGTCCGTAATTGCTGCTCTAGCCAATAGATGCTCCTTCAGTACGAGGCGCCATCATCAAATCCCAAGAGTTGCCAGAAACGACCGTCTCGCGAACCTCCGCGCCGTTTGCCGACGAACGATTTGATGCCTCGGAAGAATCGCAGCAAAATATGCAGGTGACAATACATAAAATTGTTGGAGGATGCACAATCTTGCTAATTTTCAAGAGTAGGACGATGCTTCTATCAGATTGAGAGACACGACATGAATGTCAGGGGAAACCCTCCTTTTGACCCGCTGGCTAAGACAGCCAAAGAGGACGCGAAGACTTTTGATGATGCAATCTTCCGCTTCATGTCTCTCGAAGACAGGAAGAGATGGATAGGTTCGGGGTTATTCAACGATCTGCGGGTTTTTCAAACTGGTTATTATGAGAAGGCTCATGGGCATGCCGGAGAACGGGAGAGTCTTTCCGAGGGAATTTTTATCTACTGTATCGCGGGCAGAGGCCGCTTTATCCAGAAATCTGCTACCTGGCACATCACCGCAGGTGATCTTTTGTATTGCTTTCCACGGACGCATCACAGATATGAAGCCGATGAAGAGGACCCCTGGACGATCCATTGGATGCACGTTTCAGGATCCAGAATGGCACTGTACCGTAAGCTGATCGGATTGTCTCCGGGTAAACCGGTAATCAAACTGGGGATCCATATCGAGATCACTGATCTGTTCAACTCTCTTTATGGTTTGTTCGGTCCGAGCAACGATCAAGCCCGTTTCGAGGCCATTCATGCGTGCGCCCAGCACATTCTTGCCATGTTGGCATGGGTGCCGCGACCTTCCGCCGCCCGTCCGCAGTGGGAGCAGCAGATTCATGCGGCCATGGCATATATGAACCACTCCGTCGACAGGATGCTGAAGCTTGAGGATTTGTCCGCCTATGTGGGACTCTCTCCTTTCCATTTCTCGCGGAGATTCAAGTCCATCGTGGGTACTCCGCCCATGAAGTATTTCATGCGCCTCAAAATGAAGAAGGCCTGCTTTCTCTTGGAATCTTCTTCCTTGAAAGTAAAAGAGATAGGCAAACAACTTGGCTTTGAAAACGAGTATTACTTTTCCCGGTCCTTCAAGATGTGCGTCGGCACTTCGCCTCGGAATTATGCGAATGGTACGTGAAGCACGTCGGTGAGGGGCAAGTTGAAGCGGCAGAGTTGAGGCGGCCTAGGTCTAAACAGTGGGTGCCCCATATCTCCCAACGCTTTTTGGTGAGAGATGCCGGAAAAGACGCCCACGATTGATATGCTCCCTTTTCCTGGTAAAAGCGCGCCATACCAGCCCCGGGGGGAGGGAACGCTTGCAAGGCTGGTAGGCCATCGTCTACTCCGCTGCTCTGAAGACCCCGCGTTTCGACACTCATTAAAGCTCTTTTACGCAGTAATCAAGGGGTTAAATAGCCCAGCGATACCCTCGCCAGGGGGCGCAGAACACGGGAATCAACCCTTGCAAACGATTGCAAAAATATTCTTGACTTTGCAATATGCAGAGGAATAAATTGGCCATCGTCCTAAGCAGACCCCAGTTCAAACGCCCAGGTTCAAAGAACGAGTGGGAGGATCGACGTGAGGCATCATCGGCAGCCCTGGAGCCCTCTTCTATCCCCGCGCAAGCGTCTGCAGAGCTGCATTCAAAATAGAAGAACGAGCAGACCATCAACTGCATTTACGGGATTTGCAATACGAGGAGATTTAAGGTGGAGGGTAGGATGATGCGTAGAGCACAACGAGTATGGATCTTTCTTCTTTTACTATTCGTATCGTTGATTTTTCCACCCTGCGCGCTTAGAGCACAAAGCGCAAACGGAACCATAAGTGGGATCGTAACTGACCCCAGCAATGCTGTCATTCCTAGTGCCGAGGTAACGCTTACCCGCGTAATCTCCGGAACTGAGGTGAAGACGACAGTCGGTTCCAATGGCTTCTATTCTTTCCCAGATCTCGCGGTTGGAGACTATCAGATAAGGTGTACAGCGAAAGGATTTACAAGCTACGTTCAAATTGGGATTACCGTTCAACTCAATCAGACCGTACAAATTCCGATTCAACTCAAACTCGGTTCCACAACCGAGACAGTTAACGTGTCTGCGGATGCGTCACCGCTCAATTTCGAAAACGCGGTCGTTAAGGAAGGAATCCCGAATCTACAGCTGGAGCAGCTTCCTATAATCGTAGAGGGTGGGCAACGCTCGGCAGCGAATTTCGTGAAGATCCTGCCCGGAGTCAGCACAGAAGGCACACCTCTGACAAACGTTACAAACACCATAACGACTTTCAACGGAAACCAGAACATGTCTGAGGAGGCGGTGCTTGATGGCGTAAGCATGATGGAAGGCCTCTTGAGTCAAACCGGAATGGTGGCCCTTGGCAGCGACTTCCCGATCTCGCCTGAGGCGGTGGGCGAAATCAGTGTGCTCACTTCGAACTATGACCCACAGTACGGAGCTACAACGGGTGCCGTTATCGTGGCAAGCACCAAGGCCGGAACAGACAATTATCATGGCGGCGCCTACGAATTTAACCGAAACACTGACTTCAATGCACGGCCATTTGGTGTATCTTCACGTCCCGAGGACATTGAGAACGATGGTGGTGCCTACGTCGGCGGCCCTTTAAAGTTCCTGCCGGGCTTCCGATCAACCCGCAGGAAAAGTTACTTTTTTATCAACTTTGAGATCTATCGGTCAGTAGGGGCAACGACTAAACCCCTCCTGACTGTTCCGACTGCTCAAATGAGGAATGGTGATTTTAGCCAGTGGCCTTATCCGATTTACGATCCGACCACGACGATGGCTAACCCAGGTTACAACCCCAGCCTGCCTACGAGCGCAAACAACCTGCAGTATTTTCGACAACAGTTTCCCGGCAACATAATACCCCAATCGGCCATGGTGGGTTCTCTAGCTCAGGACTGGCTCAAATACGTCCCCGAACCGAACCGTCCGGGTCTTACCGCGAACTGGGAGGCGCCGAATGGCCTGGCAAGTGCATTGAACGCCAATACGAATCAGTGGGACGTGAGGGGTGATCAGAATCTTGGAGACAAGGACCACATTACTATCACGTATCATTACCGTGGCACACTCCCCTTTACCCAACATGCTTTCCCAGCAGTCATTGACACCAACAATACGCGCATTCCAAATTACAGCAACGTTGCGCGCGTCAATTACGACCACACCTTCACTCCTAGACTACTGAACCATCTATCTGGCGGATATCTGAATTTGTTGACTGCGGCCTACAACTCATCGGACTGCTGCGTGACCCAGGTTCCTCAAATAGCGGGTGTCTACAATCACACGCACGAACCGTCAATCACGTTCCAGACTGGCGAATATTCTCCGTATGGCGGAAATGCCGACTTTCGCACGACTCGGCCTACGTGGATTGTCAACGACATGCTCAGTTGGGTACATAGCAGCCATACGTTCAGCTTCGGAGGCGAATTTAGAAAGTTTGGGTATCCTACGAATCAGACGCCGAATGGATCAGGGACCTTTAATTTCAGTGATCTGAATACAGGACTCCTTGGCATTCAGAGTGGTAACTCCATGGCCAGTTTCATGATCGGAGGTGTAGCCTCTTCCAGCACCGAATTCTTTTCACTGCCAATTTTCGATCCGACGGCGATATCGGTCGGATTGTTTGCGGGCGATACGTGGAGGGCGACGCGAAAGCTTAGCGTCGATTATGGAATGCGATGGGATTTATTTCAGCCCTCCAAAGAAGCCCATGATCAAACTTCCTTTTTTGATCCGAACGCAGAGAATCCTGGAGCCGGCAACAGGCTAGGTGCGCTCGTGTTTGCGGGAAACAAATGGGGTAGCGCAAGCTTTGGCGCCCGTTACCCGGAAAACCTGTATCGGGGCGCCTTTGGTCCACGCGTAGGCATTGCTTACGCAATCACGCAAAAGAGTGTTATCCGTGCGGGTTATGGCATTTTTTACATGCAGAACTTTTACCCAGGATGGAACGGCGGAATTGCGACGGATGGCTTCAATAAGACGGTTGCTTTCGATAGTACGCTTGGCGGACTTCAGCCAGCGTTTCTATTACAAAACGGTTTGCCGCAGAATTTCCAAAAGCCGCCTGTTATCGACCGATCGTATTTGAACGGCCAAGGCGCCCCGAATTACCGCCCCTTCAATGCGAATGAGGAGCCGCATTCTCAACAATGGAATCTGAGCGTGGAGCACCAGTTTACTGATAATTTTCATGTTACGGTCGCCTATGTGGCCAATCATGGAAGCCGGCTACTATCGGCGATGGCTCCTATCAACTCTTTGTCCCCGGCCTTGTTATCCATGGGGGGATCGCTATTTGACCAGTTCGCGCCTGGACAGGTTTCGCTCGATGGAGTTGCTGCCCCTTATCCGGGCTGGGCCGCTCAAATGACGGGGTGCCCTCCAACTGTGGCCCAGGCCCTACAGCTCTACCCTCAGTATTGCGGAAACATTGCCGGGCAGAATGAAAACATCGGTTGGTCCAACTATAATTCCCTGCAGGCTTCGGCGGAGAAACGTTTATCGAACGGCCTCTGGTTCGATGTCAACTATACCTGGTCAAAGTGGCTCAGCACGAGCGACACCGCGCAGACGAGCCAGCAAGTGAGTCCAATTTCGCCGTACCAGCTCGATCGCAATTACTCAAATTCCGCCTTTAGCATCCCGCAAATTTTCAATGCCTCGGTGACCTATAATCTTCCCTTCGGGAAGGGCATGCGATTTGTGAACCAGGGGGGCATAACGAACATTCTTATTGGCGGCTGGCAGATTAGCACGATTCTCACGCTGCAGAATGGGTTGCCCTTCAACTTTACCTCAACTTCATTCTGCAACGTTCCCTCGCAATTCGCTGCCGGGTGCATCCCATCGATGCTCCCTGGGGTCAGTCCCTATGCGAACAACAAAAGCGGGTACAACCCAGTTAAGGGTCCGCTGTTCAATCTAAACGCGTTTCAACCTGCGAGCACGTTCAACTTCAATTTTGGGGATGGGCCTCGAGTCTCAAATCTAAGAGGATTCGGATATCGTGACGAAGACTTCTCCCTGGCAAAGACCGTAAATATCTCCGACCGGCTCACTGCGCAATTGCGGGGGGACTTTTTCAACGTATACAACTGGCACAATTTCTCGGAGCCAGGTAGCTTTGTTAACGATATTTCGAGTCCCACATTCGGTGCGTGGACGGGCAGCGTGACTGCTCCACGCAATCTTCAGGTCGGAGTCCATTTAACCTTCTAACTGCAGCACGGTGATTGCGCTGCTTGGGTGCACGGAGCTTCGGTTTCTGCGAATCAAGGCTCCGTGCGGCCAAGCTGCGGAAATTACTTCAGACCCTACCCGATAGACAGCAGTCAGGGGGTGTGCCATTAGCCGGAGGAATGGGGCCAGCAAATGTGTGGGCGAGGACTGGCGGCACAAAAGCGAAGGGAACATCAATGCTGTTTGATCGAAGGGAGTTTATAAAGCTCTCTGCGGCGTCATTGTTGTTCGCTCATGACAGGCCAGAGGCATTATCAGAAGCTGCTGTCGCGATTTCACAAGATGACAGCAGCGTTCGGGTAAAGGCCACTAATTATAGCTGGGAATGGTCGAAAGGCAGTGACGTCTTCAGGCTGTCTGACGGACGCGGACGTCTGATCACGACAGGGCCACTGCAGGCCGCGCTTGTGGTCAGTGACAGCGGAGCTACCGCATCCCGCTCGACCAGCGGACGATTTTCCTCAAAATCATTGGACGGGAACAGCCTCAGTATCACATATGCCGGGGTAAACGGACATGCAACGCTCGCAACTGTTTGGCGCTTTGAGGCCTCCAATCTTTGGCTGGAACCCTTCGTCTATTCCACGCCGGTCAAGGAGGACGTCCTTTCGCTTCATTACTTCGCCAAAGCAGGCCGCCAGGCGCCCATACCCGCCCTGGAGCAGAGCTTCTTAGTCCAACCGGGAATTAGTGAATCTACGGCCATAAGCCCCATACTTCCCGCACTGAGTCACCTGGACCTTACAAGTTGGCTAGGCCATGGGGATACGCAAGGGGAGTTGCAGCAGTGGGGCCTTCCGGTACATTTCTTCTGCGGAGCTTCGAATCTGCCCGGATTCAACACGAAGGATTCGCTGACAGAACTCCTTTCTGACTCCTTTTGTTGCGGCCTCGCCGAGCTACCTGCCGCAGATCTGCTGCTTCACATGGAGGGTGGCAATTGTTCGCCCGTCTTAAATATAAGAAGCGACCTGTGGGGTCAATCTCGCGGGCCCGGCTCCTTGTCATTGGGGTCGCCTTTCTATTGGGCGCTTGGACGTGACTATCGAGAGTCCATCCATCAGTACTATCTTGGCCTCGTTCGGGCCGGCAGAATCAAAATAAAAAGTAACTCCCCCCGAAAAAACGCTGTGGTGACCGCACCCGCATTCGATACCTGGGGGGAAGAAACAGCCGCTGATAAAACCCAGTCGAAGTTCGATGAAGCGTTATTGGTCTCGACGTATGAAGGTCTCAAAGCCTCCGGCATGAGGCCTGGAACCTTCATCATCGATCAGAAGTGGGAGGGCAGCTACGGCTTACTTCAACACGCAGAGGATCGCTTTCCCCACTTCGATCAGTTTCTGGAGCGGCTTCGCAAAGACGGGTACCGATTGGGCATGTGGGCGGCCTTCATTCGCTGCGACGATCCCGCAGCGGTTGGTCTGAAAGTGGATCACATGCTACGTGACGTGGACGGCAAACCTATTACGAAACGAGAACAGAACAGAGATTATTACCTCTACGACTTCACGCAGCCGGAGGTTGAACGGGTTCTGCGCGAACGCGTGAAGAAGTTTGTGAGCCGGTATAAGCCTGATCTCGTCAAATTCGATTTCGGATACGAGTTGCCATCTCTGTCATACGGCGCACCGAAGAACATGGAATGGGCGGGCGAGCGCTTATTGATGAAGGGCGTAGCCTTGATTGTCGACGCGATCCACGAGATCAATCCCGATGTGGTGGTAATGTATTATTCACTTTCGCCGCTCTTCATCAACTACTTTGACCTCCATAGCCCAGACGACCTTTTTTTGTGCGGGGAGGATTATCAAATCGAGGCAAACCGCCGGTTCTTTTTCAGCGGATTGTTGGGTGAAATCGGTATGCCGACCTTTAGTTCAAGTGGATACGATTGGTTGAGCGTGCGTGATATCTGGTTTGACGCGGCGGCGATCGGAAGTATTGCCTCACTCAACAGCTTTTCAGGCGATGAGCGAGGGAGTGGGCCCACGCCCCTTCGCGTGGCGAAGTATAACGGCCTTTCACAAATCACGCGGTCTACAAACGTGTTCACAGTGGAAGCTCTAGACCCGGTTCTCCTGGGGAGCACAAGCGGCGCGCACTCTTCTTCGTGGATCCGTCTAGAGGGTGGCGAACCGACGCTAATCGCCCTAAGAGCGTTTGGTTTAGACGGAGGAAGAGGTCCCGGTCACTATCAGGATCTGGTTAAAAGTGATGCTTCTTTTGTCCTCAGCTCCAAGAGCGATTCAGGAATTCGCAGTTCGCGGCAGCTTGGAGTTGTTCCCTACGGCGACGGTGAAGCCGTCGTCCTTCACGACGGAACCGAAGCCCACGCGACCATTACCACGCACTGCCTGGGTAAGGACCCGCGCACGGAATCGCTGCCTGTTCGCAACGGCCTGCTTCACATTCCTCTAAGGGAGCAGCTGGAAGACGGGTCGGTCGTAGAGTGGCTTCAGATTGACTTTTCGTGACCTGGCGCTGGGTCTTGAGGCGCGAGGATGCCTCTTGAGTGAGCTGCCATCATAAACGCTGTCGGATTCAGGATGCAGGAGACTACACGGATGCACGGAACGGGGATCAGCACCAACCTAAATAGAGGCCCTTTAGTGCTTCTTCTGTTGCTCACGTCGTCTCCGATGTGTGCTATCGGCCAAGCACATCAGTGGACTCTGGACAATGGAGAAGTGGCCCGGGTAATCGCGTTCGATGAACAAACCGGCCTCACAACGTCGAGCTGGCGCTCGGTAAAAACGGGCACCGAATTTGTGAATGCGACCGGAGAGCGCAGCTCGTGCCGGGAGTTCCAGCTCAAAGCCGACGATATCGTTATCACTGGTTCGGCCCGGGACGTCCGCCTCGACGGGGGATCTGAAGTTCAGCACCAAGGCTCGAGCATCCGCTTGGATCTTCCGCTCCTTGCGCAAAAAGCACCCATCAGGATTGTGGTGCACTATGAGATTCCAAAAGAGTTTGCAGGTATTCGTCAGTGGCTCACTTTGGAGAACATCGGAAACAAACCGATTACGCTCCGCAATCTGACCTTCCAATGCGAAAGCATCCAGCCCGGTCCGGCCCACGATCTAATTGCCTTTGGTAACTACGGAGAAGAGCCGCGCGAAACCTTCTTTACCGGACGTGTGAATGACGTGGCTGTCCTGGTGGAAAACGCCCGAACAGGCGAAGGCCTGGCTGTCTTGAACGAGGCGCCCGGTTATCTCCGCCGCACCGAGGTCGGTGGATGGGACCCTGGCATTCGGGCGATGTATGACACAGATCTCTTCCCTTTTGAACGCCGGCTTGACCCGCACGAGCAGTTCGAGACGGCAGCGTCATCCGTCCTTTTCTATCGCCGGCAGACAGCAAATGATCCTCATTGGCTATTGCCTAAATATGTCGAAGAAGTGATCGCCCACAATAAGAACGAACAACAACCCTATTGGATATACAACGACTGGGAGCCTTGGAACGGCAAAGTTACCGACGCAATGCTGAAAGGGGTCATACAACGCGCGGCGGATATGGGTTTGAATCTGCTTACAATCGACGAAGGATGGGAAAAGACTCTCGGCGATAATGTCACAAGTCCTGAAAGATTCCCCGATGGTCTAAAACCACTCTTTGCTGCGCAGCCCCAAGATCCACTCAAACGCGGCCTTTGGTTACCAATTGCGCTTGTGAGTAAGACTTCAACTACCTATCGCGAACATCCTGACTGGGTATGCCGCGGCCGCGATGGTAAGCCAAAGGAATCCCAGGGACAAGGCGTAGTCATGTGTTTGGCCTCGCCTTATAAGCAATTGGCTCTCGATAGGGTCAGCCAGGCGGTTCGGGAATATGGGTTGAACTACGTCAAGCTCGATTTGACAACTGTATTCAATACCTATGGGGAAGAGCCCGGCTGCTACGAGACCAACCACGGTCATGCTTCCGCCGCAGAATCTACAGTTCGCATCTACGAATCCCTGAATTGGCTTGCGAACAGCCTACACCAGGAGTTCCCTGACTTACTGATCGACTATACGTTTGAACTTTGGGGAGAAAAGCATCTCATTGATTATGGGCTTCTGCGTGTTGCGGACCTGGATTGGTTGAGTAATGTAAAAGACCATACTCCTGAAGATGCCGGACCGCTCCAGGTGAGGACTTTACTTTATCAGCGCGGCATGGCGATTCCGACCGAGGATCTGCTGATAGGTAACATGCAAGGAGAGATCAGCCCATGGCAGGAACGAATCGCCACGGCGATGGGTTCAGCGCCCGTGTTCCTCGGTGATCTGAGTAAATTGTCGGCGGAAGATGCGGCGAGTTCCCGGGCCTGGATTAACCGATTCCAAGCGCTGAGGCAACGTGTCCCACTCAACCAGTCCTTCTTCCCGCTCGGGTCGTGGAGACAACCTCGGATAACGGAATGGGACGGGTACGGCAGATTCGCCAGAACCGGCGAAGGACTGATTGTTGTTTTTGCCAATGAAAGCCACGACGGGTCGGCCAAGATAGCTATACCTGGGTTCCCCGCCGGGCATTTTCAGTTGACCGACTGGACGGATAATTCCCATTTCAGCGTCGAGGGGAGCGACCTCAGCCGTGGCTGGGAGCTTCCACTTTCCGGCAAGCCACCTGTGAGAATACTTGAAGTAACAAAGCAGTGACCCGGCTAGAATCACGCGCCGTTGCTTATCGACCCACGTGGTCCGACTCGCTGATCCGTTGAGCTTTCCACCCGGCGTCGGGGACATGGTTTTCGGAGGTAAGCAGATTTCCAATATCTCGCGCAATCTTGCAAACCTGCTCGGACGAGGTCCGATAGCGCTCTTTCGTGAACCTTGAACGCGGGGCAGAGATGCCAATAGACCCTACAATGACATCGTTTTCGACTCGGATGGGAGCGGCAATGCAAGGGAGCTCGTCCGCAAATTCCGCTTCATCCGTGGCAAATCCCCTCTTCTTGACCAGGGCACATTCTTTGCCCAGTTCCTGGATCGACAGTCAGGGTGTTCCTGGCGTATCTGCGAAGTTGAGCGGTCTCATTGAGTTGGGCAGCAAGCAATCTCAGCTGCTGGCTGCCAACCCGGACGAGCATGTTGCGTCCATAGGATGTTCTATTCGTGGGCGAACTCGTCCTGATGCATAGCGCGCCATTCTGCTGAAAGTTTATTGAGGACCTCGGTCGGTGTTGCACCATCATGGACCACAACCCTGTAACGGAGATCCAAGGGAGCGTTGGGGTGGATGGTCATCGGTCCCAGAGCTGTGATGCAAGGATTAAGCATCCAGAGATAGCGCGCATTGTGCCAGAGGGTGGGAGGGTTGAGGGGATGATCGATGACCGCAACGCCGAGCACCTTGCCACTGTCCTTGAGCTGAATTGTGTAGTCGTACCACGGCTCGGAGGGCAGGTCGGTGTCTGGATAAGAATAATGGGGGTCGGGAAGGTAAGTCTTACCTGCCGCTGTGGCGTAGTACGAGTCGCCATCCTTGCGTGCCTGCACAGCGAAGCCACCGAATGCCGTCTGGCGGAGAACGTAATCATATAGTGGAGCAAACCGGTAGTAGAGATCGATCACATAGACGCCGTCTTGTTGGCTGACGGACACCTCGTCGGTCTCGTCCATCATCTTACGATTATCGATCAGCCATTCATTGTGGATCTCGATCTTGGCGTGCTTGTCGTCGGCGTTTACCAACTTGATGTCGCGGGTCTGAATAAGCCGTCCTTCACGGGGCGCGTAGACTCCCCAAGACCAGAAATCACCTCGTTCGACCGTAAACCCCTTCACTGGGTGAGTGGGCGGAGCTTTGGAGAAGTCACTCGGGACGTGAAACTCCGAGTCCATGAATCCAACCCAAATACCCCGATGATGCGGATGGTCGTTGGGGGCAATGTTGGTAATCCGCTCACCTGAGGGAGTATTCACCGGATGGAAGCAGGCGACACTCGGCGAAGTGAGGCCAATGCCATCCGGTTTCTTCGTCATGTATTCAAAGACTACCTTTCCGTCAGGCGTCTTAAGTTGCATGCCGTATTCGACGGGGGTAAGCGTATAGTCCGCGGCTGCATAAGCGTTGCCGGAAAGCGCAACCCCGGCGGCAAGAACGAGCACGATCCCTGCTGCGCGACCTAGAAAGTTAGTAGACATCTGCAAGCGTTCTCCTTTATATGCCGTTGCGTCAAAGGGGCCGGGTAATGGTTACTTGGAGGCCGGTTTCCCCCAAAAAATAAATGTTCCAAACCGGGTAGGAGCAATAATGTCCATAGCGCCGTCCTTGTTCAGGTCGACTGCCTTTAAGTTGGAACCTGCACCCGAGTGATTGTTGATCAGCTCAGGCACGAACTCGGCTCCGCCCGGGGCTTTGGGGTTGCGAACCGTCTTGTACCAGTAGAGGACGGGCTGACCGTAGGGATCGGGGTCCAGATAGTCGTCACGGTGCGACCAGTAGCGCTTGCCGATAATGAAATCAGGAATGCCGTCGCCGTCGACGTCGGCGTAGGTTGTGCCGTGCCCTTCAGAGAAAACAACACCCCCTGCATTCTTGGTTGAAAAGTCATCCATGATCATATGTTTCACAAATGAGATTTTTCCACCGGCGTCGCGCTTCTGCTCAAACCACGCCAATCCCCAACCATGTGCGTTCAGAAAAGTAACTACATCGTTCAGGCCGTCGCCGTTCACGTCGTATACCGCCATTTCGCTGCCGCCCATAAGGTCGCGGCCAAAACGGCCGAATACCTCTGGATGATAGGTCCAGCTTTCCTGACTGCTGCCTCGCGGAGGCTGCTCCCACCAACCGTATGGGTTCACGACATCCAGACGGCCGTCCCCATTGATGTCGCCGACCCCAATCCCATGGGGAGCCCCATACCATTTCTCCGAGATGTTGTGGACGACCCATGGTCCGGTAGGGTTGGCAGGATCAGGCTTTGCGTAGCGAACATACCCATCCGCACCATAAACGACCTCAGGAATGCCGTCCCCGTCAATGTCGCGCACCATAGCGATCTCGGTCTTAAAACCTGAGACCACCTGAAATTTTTCCCAACGCCGCTCTTTCCCCTTTGGGTTTACGTACAGGTAAATACCCGGACTTGAGCCGGTGAAAGTGCAGGTAATAACATCCGGCCAGCCATCGCCGGTGAAGTTGGCCGCGAACTCCATCCAGTCGTCGGTCGTATATTCGGTGGAAGGATTGGAAGTCTGAGCCAGATAAATCTCGCTCGATTTGGTGTAGGCGGGGCCATAGTAGATATAGGGTCCGGAGACAATATCCAGGACACCGTCGTGGTTAAAATCCGCAGCATCTGCTCCCCAAGAATAGTAAAAATCGCTAAGTTGCTGCTTGCGGAAGTTCTTGGACGTGACTTCCGCCGGACGGACACGCAGGAAAAGATCTTTATAGGACAGGTTTCGGAAGCGTACCTCGCCGCTGCCCCCGACATACAGCGCGATGGGCCCGTACCCTTCACCGCCGACTGCGCCCTCCTGGCGACCATTGTTAAGATCTTTGCGCAGAATATTTGCGTCGAACAGGAGCTCAACTGAGTTCCACTCATTGGGGCGAAGGCTGGTGTCGGGAAAATCGAAGGGCAGCTTCACTGAATCCGGGTGAGCGCCGTAGTGACCGGTTGGGGCCGGGGCCGCATTCGGGTCCGGAGGTGGCGCGATCCGCATCTGTCCTCCCCCCAACCGAAGCTTGTCGCGGGCTGTAATCCTTCCTTGCGTATCCAGGGTCACCCGATAGAAGGTGTCTGGTTCGGCGAGCGGCGCATACACACCGCTCACAGTACCGTCAGGTTTTTTTTCGGCACGGAACAGCACGCCGGTCTCGCAGCCCCCTGTGCACCGGAACTCGGTGTAGAACGCGATGTCCTGGTAGGAGCGATCCAGCATCAGCCAGCCTCCCCCCTGTTTCGGCGTTCCGATCAATTCGCCGTTCTCGGCGTGCCACTCGGCCGCGCCCACCGTATGCCAACCAACCAGGCTGGAACCCTGGAAAATGGTGTCGGGGTGGAACGACGGACCGTCGGCATAGATAGGCGCAACCGAGGCGAGCACAAGCACCAACAGGAGAGAAACACGCCGATGAGCCATGATCTTGGTTTGTCCTTTACGCGTGAGGTTGTCACGTGGGCAGAGCATATATTGCCAGCCTCCAGAGGCCTGCGGAGCAGGGGCTCAGATCAACCCGCAAAGGGGTACCTCCAATATCGAGATTGGCGCCGGTGATAAATTTGGAAAGCGGTGAGGCAAGAAAGACAACTGCGTGTGCCACGTCGGCCGGTTGCCAGGTCTCTGGAGATATGATCGTGCTGCTACCGGAGACACTGGCCCTTTAGCCAACCACAATATCGTCGCGCAATTCCGACTGTCAACAAAACTCTGTGTGCATAATGCATTTTAAAATGCGATATAGACCTTTTTTTAAATCGATTATCTTTTGCTTGGACAACCTTGACGCTGTGAAATTTTCGAGTCCGCAAACCTGCGTGACCACTTCCCGTACACCCTTATTGCGGATCAGGTCGTGAAGAGTCACGCTTGAGGGATCTGCCGGTGAGTAATATAAGAGTGCCAGCACAAACGCCCGGGAGTAGGTGGAGCGATGCCACTTAATCTAGAATGCAACCTTTAAGAATCGCCCTAGTGAAGCATGAATCGATTGCCGCGAGATCGACTTTGACAGTACTGCTGTCCCTCATTGCTGTCACAACGCACGCTTACGGCCAGACACGCGAATGGACCCTCAATAATGGCCGCGTCAGCCGAACGCTCACGTTCGATGCGCAGGCAGGCTTTACGACATCGGCGTGGTCCAACATAGAAACTGGTACCGGCTTTATTGAAGCGGGAGAGCGCAGCGGCTCGTGCAGAGAGTTCCGCCTCAAGGCCAATGATGTAACGGTTACCGGCGCCGCAGAGGATGTCCGAATTGACGGGAGTCCCGAGGTTCAGCACGCTGGCGCAAGCGTCCGGTTGGATGTCGCGTTGCTTGCGCAAAAGACTCCACTCAGAATCGTTGTGCACTATGAGGCTGCGGCCGGATTTGCGGGCATCCGCCAATGGCTTACCCTGGAAAACATCGGAAACAAGCCAATTACCCTTCGCAACGTGACTTTTGAATGCCAGCAGCTGCGGCCCGGTCCCCGCCATGACGTAATCGCCTTTGGTCATTATGGAGAAGAGCCGCGTGAGCCCTTCTTCACGGGACGCGTAGATGACGTGGCGATTCTGCTTGAAAATGCCAAAACGGGAGAGGGGTTCGCTGTCTTGAATGAAGCTCCGGGGTATCTTCGACGCACCGAGGTGGCTTGGATCGCCGGATACGACGCCCGACATTCAGGCGATGTACGATACCGACCTATTTCCGTTTGAACGCCGTCTACAGCCGGGGGAGAAATATGAAACGGCGGGCGCATCCGTCGTTCTCTACCGCAGGGGAACAGCAACCGATCCGCACTGGGTGTTACCTGAATATGTAGAGCAGGTGATTGCCCATAACAAGAATAAGCAGTCCCCATATTGGATGTATAACGATTGGCAGCCTTGGGGTTGGTATGCAACCGATGCGATTCTGAAGGACGTTATCCCACGCGCGACAGATATGGGCCTCAACCTGATTGCGCTCGACGCCGGCTGGGCGAAAGTATGGGGCGACAACGCTCTCAATAAAGTCAATTTTCCAGATGGCCTGAAAGTGCTCTTTCCAACTGCGCCAAAGCAATCGTTCAAGCGAGGGTTTTGGTTCCCAGTAGCGTTGCTGAGCAAGGATTCGTCGGCGTATCGTGAGCATCCTGACTGGGTCTGTCGCGACCGCAATGGAAAAGCAAAGGAATCACAGGACCAGGGCGTGGTGATGTGCCTGGCCTCTCCATACAAACAAGTGGCGGTCGATACCATCGCCGAAGCGGTGCGAACGTATGGTTTGAGCTACGTCAAGCTCGATCTGACAACCGTATTCAATGCATACGGTGAGGAGCCCGGGTGTTACGAGACGGGGCACGAGCATGCTTCGGCTGCCGAATCGAGTGTTCGTATCTATGAAGCGCTGGGATGGCTCGCCGATAGGCTTCATGAGCAATTCCCCGATTTGCTCATTGATTTCACATTCGAGCTTTGGGGTCACAAGCATGTCATCGATTATGGGCTGCTGCGCGTTGCCGATCTGGATTGGATGGCAAACGTAATGGATCGCTCTTTTGAAGACCCGGGACCGATTCAGGTAAGAACATTGCTCTACCAGCGCGGCATGACGATTCCAACAGAAGACATGCTTATTGGAGCGCTTCAGGTCGATACGCCCACATGGCAGGAGAGGGTCGCGACTGAGATGGCCTCCGCTCCCATCTTTCTCGGGGATACCAGAAAGCTTTCGGATGAAGACATTCGCCAGGCGGCCGCGTGGATCGGGAAATTCCAGAGGCTCCGGCAACAAATTCCTCTGAACGAGTCTTTCTTCCCGCTCGGAGCATGGAGACAGCCGCGGACCAATGCGTGGGACGGTTACGGAAGATTTTCGAGAACCGGCGAGGGCCTCATCGTCATCTTCCAAAACGACAGTCCGGATGCGGCGGCCGAACTGGCATTCCCCGGATTTCCTGACGGACACTTCCAAGTGACGGACTGGAGCGGCGGTAAGCCGCTCAGCCTCGAAGGATCCCAACTGAATCATGGGTGGACGCTTCCGCTTCCGGGGAAGCGGCGGGTGAGAATCCTGGAAGTGAGGAAGCATTAACAAGACTGGCATTCCCATTAACCTGGATCTCTCACAGACCAAGTCCTCTCTATCCATAACAAAGGCTGGGTGTCCCACAAGCCCTAGTTTGGCTTGAGTGGGATTCCGGACCTCGACCGCCGACTGTACAGGGTGTAGATGATCATGACCTCGGGATTCGTTGCGGTGCAGAAATCAGCCGGTCCAGCGCGGCGGAATCCCACTCAAGCCAAAGTACGGCTTGAATGGGGCACCCAGCCTTTGTTACGGGTTTAAAGGGGCGACAACAGATTGCAGATTCAAAACAGAAGCTTGGCTTTCAAAGATTCGGGAACCGGAGTGTCAGTTGGAATCTTGCTTTCTCCCGCGTAGAGATGTTGCAGCTTTGGCAATTGCTCCGCGGCCTTCAGGCAAGCTGGCGTCACCGCTGTGCCAAAAAGATCTAACGACTCCAGGCTATCCATTCCGCCAAGTGCCAACACCGAAGCATCCGTGATTTTGGTGCGCATGAGGCGGAGTACGCGCAGGTGCTTCATCTCCGCAAAAAGAGGGGCTGAACGATCAGTGACAGCAGTCCCTGAAAAGTCAGCCACGACCACTTGCCCGGCTACGGGCTTCAGCGCAGCTACATCCTCATCCGTAAACTTTGCGCCCAGCATGGAGGCGTCTACCACCAGGTTGGCAGAGCTACGGGATTCGTAGTCCAGGACATTGGGGAGGCGGGTTTTTAATTGTGCAACTGCCGAGGCCGACGGGGCCCGCAAGCGTGCAACGGCAGCGGGATCGATCTCTTCGAAGGTGACCTCGGCTACTACAGGTCCTTCACTGGTGGGCGCACCCTGGATGGCGTTGGCCGGCAGTTTTGCCGGAGCACCCGCGGCAATCCATAACTCGATCAGCTTTATCTCATTCGCCGACAAGTGACGCTTGCCTTGAGCGGGCATAGCATCGTCGTCGGAAGATGGGAGAGTGACACGGCGAAAAAGTTCGCTACCCTTGAGGTCTCCAGCCTTAATGACTGGACCGTGTTCGCCACCCCGCATCAGCGCGTCGTAACTGTCGAGCCGCAAATGGGATTTCTGCTTCTCCGGACCATGGCAGGAATAGCAGTTCTGGGCAAAGATGGGCTCCACGTGCGCGCCATAGAAATAAGCACGATCCGATCCGGAAGGAATTGCGCCGGCGGGTGGAAGCCCGACCAACTTGCGCAAGCCCGCAGGCATTTGTTCGGTAAGGTGATTTTCGCCTTGCACCAGTTGGCCGCCGCGATATCCCGTCCAGGACACGAGTGCCACCGCGGCCACCAGTCCCAAAGTGTAGGCTAAATCGTAACGGGAACCGCTGAGGCGCCCGCGCAACATCCAGCACAGCCAGCAGGCGGCAGCAACCAATACTCCACCCCACATGTGCTGGGTGACCAACCGGCCTGAATATCCGCCACTCCTCGCCAGGCACCAACCAAGGATTGCGGCTCCGACGCTACTCACTGTCGCCAGCGCCAATACGAAATCGACGGAGGCGCGCAGGTCAGGAAAGCGTCGGGACCTACCCGCCAATTCCAGGAGCGGCACCAGAAGGACGAGGGCGATTGGAAGATGTACGGTCAACGCATGGAAGCGACCGAGAAATTGAGCGGGCCTGGCGCGCTCCAATCCATCTGGTGGAAGAAAGACGATCAGAACAGGCAGCACGAGAATTGGCACCAGGGCGAGAAGCCCGAGGCGCGTCCTGAAAGGCATCTTGCGAAGCGATGCCTGCACGAAATTGTTGAGTTTATTGGTCGCCGTTCTCTGCGTTATCGAGGCCACTGGGTCACGCCAAAACCTCAGCCACGACCCGTGCAGGTTTCACGCTCGTGAGTTTTTGTTCCAGCCCCTGGAACGAGTAGTTGAGCTTACGATGATCGAAGCCCAGCACGTAGAGCATGGTGGCGTGCAGATCGCGAATCTCTACCGGGTCCTTCACGATTTCATAGCCCATTGCGTCAGTCTCACCCAGGGCCATACCCGGCTTGATTCCACCCCCAGCCATCCAGATGGTGAACGCACCCGGGTTGTGGTCGCGGCCGGCAAAGGGCATGACTTGGCCGCTGCGATTCTCGCGCATGGAGGTGCGCCCGAATTCCCCGCCCCACACCACCAGCGTGTCCTCTAACATGCCGCGTTGCTTAAGGTCGGTGAGCAGCGCCGCGATGGGTTGATCGGTTTCGCGGCAGCGATCCGCCAAACCAAGATTCACGGAATCTTTGGCTGAAGTTCCGTGGTCGTCCCATCCCCAATGGTAGAGCTGAATAAAGCGGACGCCTCGCTCCGCCAGCCGGCGGGCCACCAGGCAGTTATTGGCGAAGCTGGATTCACCAGGTTTAGCGGCGTAAGCAGCGAGCACGGCGGGCGACTCTTTGTGGATATCCATGGCGTCGGTAGCGTCCATTTGCATGCGGAACGCCATCTCATATTGAGCAATCCGGGTCACTGTTTCAGGATTGCCGAACTCCGCATAGCTTTCCTGGTCAATCTCGTCCACGACGTCAAGCATACGGCGGCGCAAAGGCCGGCTCACGTCTGCGGGGTTCTCCAGGTAAAGCACAGGCTCGCCGTGAGAGCGGCATTGCACGCCCTGGTAAACGCTGGGCAGAAAGCCCGATCCCCACAATTGCTTGCCACCGTCTGGTTGATTGCCGCCCGATACCAGCACAATAAAGCCGGGAAGATTCTGGTTTTCCGTGCCCAGTCCATAGATCACCCAGGAACCAAGTGAGGGATAGCCCAAGCGAGGATTCCCAGTCTGTACCAGAAGCTGAGCCGGCGCATGGTTGAACTGGTCGGTGCGCATCGACTTGATCAGACAGAGATCGTCCATGTGCTTTTCCAAATGTGGCAATCGGTCGGAAACCCACTGACCGCTTTTTCCCGCTTGATGAAACGGAAATTGCGACCCCAACAACTTGGGCACGCCGCTGATGAACGCAAAGCGCTTGCCGGCCAAGAAGGATGCCGGACAGTCCTGGCCATCGAGCTTGGTCAATTCGGGTTTGTAATCGAAGAGCTCTAGTTGGCTCGGCGCGCCGGCCATGTGCAAATAGATGATCCGCTTGGCGCGGGCGGCGAACTGCGGGGGCAACACGGAAAGCGGGCTTGAAGGATCGCGCGTGAAATCGAGGCGCAAATTTCCGTCGACCCCACGTTCAGTGGCCTTAGCGGTGGGAAGGGAGAATTGCGACGCCAGAGTACCCAAAAACATCGTGCCCACGCCCGCAGTGAAACTGCGCAAAAAATGGCGGCGGGTTTGCGCCTGCAGCAAGGCAAACCTTTCTTCCGGACGGGTGGGTACCGTTGGTTCCGTGGATAGCGGATCTTGCACAGCACGAATTTCGGAATCGGACATATCAGTCACCTAACCAAAGCGGCATCGAGATTAAATAGAATGCTGCCCACAGCTGTAAACGCTTCCAGCTCACTGCCTGAAACTTTCCTACCGGCTGATTCTGGAGACAGATTCATACTTGCTTTTACCAAAGCCGGCTTCGGCATTTTAATGGCGTCCTTATAGAATGCGCGCAGTTGGGCCAACTCGTAAGCTGTAGGATCGCGCGACAGTACCAGGTTGGTTTCATAAACCAACCTGGCATCCAGAACACTTTCGCCGGTGGAGTCACCGGATGGTTTCGTGGCCCTATCCTTGATCACCCGTCGCGCCAGTGTCTGCGCCGCTTCCTGATATACCGGGTCGTTGAGCGTGACCAGCGCTTGCAATGGAGTGTTGGTCGCGATGCGACGTGGAAGGCTGGTATCGCGATCGGAGGCGTCGAACATAAGCGCGCTGGGATAGCCGCTGGTGCGCTTGATAAAGGTATAAATAGCCCGGCGATAGCGGTCGGGGCCCGTGGCGTCGGTCCATTTGGCGTCGTTATAAACCGAATTCCAAATCCCGGGGGGTTGGGGAGGCATCACCGGAGGTCCTCCCATAACTGTGCTCAACAAGCCACTCGCTAACAGCGCCTGGTCACGTACCATCTCGGCCGTAAGGCGTTGCTGCGGACCGTGAGCCAGGAGGCGATTGCGAGGATCTTTCGCTCTCATCGCCGCGGTCGTGACCGCGCTCTGCCGGTAAGTGGCGCTGGTGACTAACTCGCGTAGGAGGGCCTTCATGTCCCAGTGAAGGTCGTTTTGAAAATGAAGCGCCAGCCAATCCAGAAGTTCCGGGTGGCTGGGCCCTTCGCCTACGCTGCCGAAGTTTTCCAGTGTTTCGACAATCCCGGTCCCAAACAGCTCTTCCCAATAACGGTTTACGGCCACCCGCGCAGTGAGCGGTTGTCCAGGCTCGAAGAACCACTTGGCCAGGGTCAACCGGTTACGCGGTGCACCGTCAGGAAGCTTGGGAAAAATCGCAGGCACATCCGGCGTAAGATCCGGACCAATCTTGGTTAGAAAATTACCGCGTTCAAATTCCAGTGTCGCCCGGCGCGCAAAGGGTTGCTGCTCCACCATCACGGGAAGTGGAACCGTAGCGAGTTGGCCCAGTTGTTTATTGAGCTGTTGCAGGCGGTCAAGTCTCTGCGCACGCGTGGGATCCTGGCCTAAGGTCGTCCAGCAGCCATCATCACTCAACGCGAGCCTGACCCGTTGAATCGGCGCAGGTTTATCGTCAATGTTCTTTACTTGCTTTAGATCAACCTGGATGCGGCTCCCTGGGGGTAAAGGCACCGGCGCCGCCGGTACTCCCACGATCCACCGCGTCCGGAAAAGTTTGGGAAGAGCTGCGAATGCGCTGGGAACTGAGTCAGCGGGATCCGCATGTTTGGTCTTTTGCCTGGCACGGCTTTCGTCAAATAAAGCGGCTTGCAGATTCGTCTCCGAGTCCTGCACAAAAGCGCGGAACACAATTTTGGTTTTTTCGCCTGCCGGCGAAATCACCCAAGCCTCAACCTTATCCACAATGAAGCCGTTTTCCGGCGTGTGGCGGGCGGTATCTGCGTTGAGTGGTGGCACCTCGACCCGGATCGCCGTGAGCACAGGCAGGGTAGCCTTGGCTGTGAGCTCATAAAAGGATTGGGAGGGCGTATCCGCGTTCGCCAGCGCTTCTCCGTTGTGGATGGTGAAGGTCTGCGCGGGCCGGCCGGCCGCCTTGGCGTGAGCAAGTCTCGCTCTGCTCTCGGCGAGTCTTGTGCGCACATCCTTCAATTGTGCTGCTTTTTTATCGGGAGCAAGCCTGGTGTTTTTGTTGACTTCAGCCAGCGTACTTTCCAGGTCAGGGATCATCAGCTCCAGGGCCGGCAACTCGTTGGCGGCAGCAGTCTGGATGGGCAAGGCCTTCCATTGCGCCTTATCTTCCACCTGGCGATCGGCGCTCTGCACTGAGTGCAGCAGGCCGGCCATCTCCTGCTGCATTTGCCAGGCTTCTGGATACTCAGCTTTATCTTTGGGAACCCTCAGGTTGGGCGAGTCATCCTGCAGGTCTGCATCCAGCTGTGTATTGAAGAAGGCCATCGATTTGTAATAATCGGTGTGGCGAATGGGATCGTATGGATGGGAGTGGCATTGCACGCAGTTCATGGTGACGCCGTTCAGCACCGACCATGTTGTGGCCACACGGTCCATGACCGCGACCATGCGAAACTCCTCGTCATCGGTGCCCCCTTCGTCGTTGGTTGGCGTCTGGCGATGGAAAGAGGTAGCAATCCGATCCTCAAAGGTGGCATTGGGCAGTAAGTCTCCCGCCAACTGTTTGATCACGAACTGATCGTAGGGCAGGTTCCGATTGAAGGCGTCGATCACCCAATCGCGGTAAGGCCACACACCTGGGCGCTCTACATCCTTTTCATAGCCCTTGGTATCGGCGTACCGCGCCAGGTCCAGCCACATCGAAGCCCAGCGCTCGCCATAACGTGGGGAAGCAAGCAACCTGTCTACCTGTCTTTCGTAGGCGCCGGGCGAAGAGTCGGCCAAAAACGCCGCCTCTTCCGCAGGGGTCGGCGGTAGTCCGGTCAGGTCGAAAGAGACCCTACGCAGCAGGGCGGCCTTATCGGCCTCTGGGGAGGCCTCAAGCCCTTCTTTTTCCAACCGGGCCAAAATAAATTGATCCAGGGGTTGGCGCACCCAATCCACGCGCTTGACCTGCGGCAGAGACTTAGGAGTAGGGGGTACAAAGGCCCAATAGTCCTGCCACTTGGCTCCCTGCTTAATCCAGCGGCGGAGCAGCGAGATTTGCTGCGGCGGCAAGGGCGGCCCGTGGTAAGGCATTCGCGCCTCGGGATCCGTAGTGGTTATGCGGGCCATGAACTCGGAGGCGTCGGGATCCCCGGGCACGATGGTGGGCCGTCCGGACTTGCCCTTACCCAACGCTTCTTCGCGGAAAATGAACGAGACGCCGTTTTTCTGCCGAACACCACCGTGGCAAGCGACGCAATTCTGATTCAGGATGGGCCGAATATCCCGGCTGAACTCAATCTCATCTTGCGGCGTTTTATGGAAAAGAGGGCCTTTCAATGTCCACGCGGACACCGCCGCTATCGCAACCACAGAGAGAGCAGCGGTTTTCAAATGGGGGATTCGATTTGTCAACGCTCGGGCCATGGAGGGCAGTCTGTTTTACCTGGGTATCAGGAAAACCCAACTCCTCAACCGATTACGAGGCTATCCTACCATCGCCACTGTCGATTGTCTTAAAAGGTTTCATGACAGGCTCAGACCCGGAATTAATCAATAACTTTCCAGTTACAGGTAACAGAAGTTCGTCGAACCTGCCTCTCGGAGGCTCGGTTACCTTCGTGGGGTATCATGGCGCCTTCTCGGTGCGAACCTGGCTACAGTTCGTCAGTCTGCTGATAGGGCTCGTCTTGTCGAAGGGCACCTCAGCCCTCTCCCAGCCAGCAGGCCTCTGCGACACGCACGTCAATGCGGCCTCCTCGCGTGCCGCTGCCTTATCGCTCATCACAGACCGCGAGCCCGTCATTTCTCCGGATGGACTGTGGCGCTTCCATCCCGGTGACGATTCCCGGTGGGCTTCGCGGGATCTCGCTCGCCGGCGCTCTTCGATCGATTGTCGAAACGATGCGGTCGCCGGGAGAAATCCTCGCCGGTCTTAACCGTCGCCTGGTTTCCTCGATCAGCAATCCAAGCATTAGTTACCGACTGATCCGATGCGTCCGCCTGATCTACTGGTCGTTAATAAACCGCAATCGACTTGATCGCCGGTCCTCGGTCCCCGCGAGTCGAAAACGTAAGTATGTTTTCTGAACCATTCGGATCCAGTAAAGACTGGACCGTGATCCGGCCTTCCACTGCGCTTCCCGTTGGGGGGAATGCGACGCAAGTAGGGATTTTTCCGTTCACACGCAACTCGGCGAGTAGTGTTTCCTTGTCGCCATTCGTATAAGTGACCTCGACACGTGCGAAGCGTGACGTTGATTTGACATGAGCGAACCTGACCGAATGAGCCTGGACGGACGTGGAATCGCTTTCACTTCTCAACTGTGCTGCGAACTCAACCGGAGCGTAACGAACTGGAGCTTGTTCGCTTCCGCGAATCACCAATATAACCGCACTTTGCGATGCAACGGTGACCGAGTAAGGCGAACGGAAGAGGCCCAGATCCTTCTGTGCCCCGGCATCGCTGATCGCGGCGGATGAAGACTCGAGGAGCTTAAGATCGCTCCAACGAACGGAAATCGAAGCTGCCGAGCCTGTCCGGTTGAGCAGCAGCACCGCGCGCTCGCCTGGTGTCGACATCACTTTCGACCAAACTTCAAGCCCCGGCGCTGGTTCGGCGACCTTAACAGCCTGCAGGCCGAGCGGGTCCTGGTCAATTGCGAGGACAGCCGGATTGGTGAGCATCGAGCGCGTCACTTCACTGAGCTTGCTGAGATCGGCTCCCACGATCAAAGGGGCGCCCGACATGGCCCAAAGCGCCATGTGGACGCGGTTCTGTTCGTCCGTCAGACCCGGCATCCCGATCACCATCATGTCGGGATCGTTGTAGAAACCAGTATGCTGGGCTTCGGGATGAATGCCTCGGTCGAAGTTCGAGAGCATACCCGAAAAGCTTGCCTTTCGACCGCTGTTTTTGGAATTGGCTACGATCGGAGCGACGATGTCGCCACTAGTCCGCCAGATGTCGGCAGTCGCTCCGCCGCGCCCAGGTGCCCAGGTCCAGGGACTTTGATTTCCCCAATCGCAAATTGAATAGTAAAGGGTATGTCCAGTGGTGCGCTCCGCCATGGCAATGGCACGTCCAATTTCCGCGTACTGCACGGCAGGGTCGAGGTTCTCCTTGTTGCCGCCACACCAGTCAACCTTCACATAATCGAAGCCCCATTTCGCAAATTGCAGGAAATCTTGTTCGTAATGGCCTTCGCTCCCCGTGTTCGGTATCGACGGGCCCAGGTCGGGGCCAACGGTGCTACAGCCATCTTTTCCAGCATCGGTGTAGATACCTACCTTGAGACCCAGACCGTGAACGTATCGCACGATGTTCGACATGTCTCCGGCGAGCTCTTGCGAAGTGAGCGCCGGCCAAGCCTTAGGATCGACTTCGATGTTGCCATCCTGGTCCCGCTCTCCGAGCCACCAGCCCTCATCGATATTGACGTACTGATACCCAGCTTTTTGCATGCCGGAGGCTACCAATGCTTTGGCCTGATTCTGAATCACCTGAGAATTGACGGTGTTTGAAAAGCTGTTCCAGGATGACCAGCCCAGGGGTGGAAGCGGAACAGGGATCTCTTTTGCCATGGTTTGCGCTTGGAGCGTTCCCGCTCCGCAGCAAGTCGCGACTACAAGAACCATGGTTAACGCGAATTTAACTCCCTGCGAAGTAACAGCTTTCAGCATGAGGCCTCGTGAACATGGAGTTCATCTGACTTGCGTTTTGAGTGGATAACAAGTCGCGCTGGCAAGTCTACCAGTTGTTCTATGCTGGAATCTCTGCCCGTTTGTGGCCGGCTGATGACAAGTTACCGTGCCGCTCCCACTTCAATCTCGTAGCGGTTCGCCATCCATCGGACCAGTTCCTGAGGCGAAGGCCCGGACGTCAACAGGTGGACCAATATCTTCTGCGGAGTTTCAACGAAGAACTCGTCCTTCTTATCGGTTCTTGGTTGCTAATGCGACGCCGTAATCGCTTTAGCTTCAGCTTAGCGGTGAAGTTCCGCTGCCGGTCCGCAACACGGACAGGGCCTAAGGGGATTCAAAATGCGTTGCCTGCCTCCACCGCGATTCGCACCGGAGGCAGGTAGGTTAAACTAACTCTCCACTCCTAATGTCCGCGCTCTTCGATCACGCGATTCGGTCATGGATAGTGTCTCGCTACGCCAAGACTCAGTCCTCGTTTCTTCTAAGTCGTCGATGAGCACCGAATCAACGGTCTCTCGAAGGGTAGCTTGCTTTCCAAAAGCCCGCGATCACGCACATGTCGTCCAAGCCATCCGGACGTGTAAGGCTTACGGATAGTGATTACTGCAGATTGACTCGGCAGGGCTTTCTCGATGAGCACATTATCGCCAATGCACGCGACTTCAACAGCACATCCAACGATTTTCGCCGACGATTGAACTCTTCTTGGCCTCACTGGAGTGCATTGCGATCACCAGCCGAGGGCTACCTTTGTGGCAGTCATATTTGATGGAAAACAAAGACATACTGTTACTACTAGAGTGCCGATATCCTCACAGTGACGCGGATGACGCTGCACCTTCTGGAACTAATCCAGACGGGACCCCTGCCCCGTGGCGGCGCAATC
Source organism: uncultured Acidobacteriaceae bacterium (assembly GCA_963721125.1). GTDB lineage: Bacteria > Acidobacteriota > Terriglobia > Terriglobales > Acidobacteriaceae > PALSA-350. The sequence goes on from CAVRHZ010000002.1 coordinate 2,677,035, forward strand.
CGGGGAAAAGGACAACATGTTGCTGAAAGTAAAAGGGTTATCCTG